>CBDCOS010000001.1:0-7664 GCA_965219905.1 uncultured Binatia bacterium (SeqCode)
GGCGCAGGCGCTGCGGCGCATGCGGCGCGACCCCGCCCGTGTGGAACCCCGCCGCAAAGGCCGGATTCCCGATGGTGTTCACTCCGCCGCCGCCAAAGAACCCGGGGAAGAACGACGACAGCGACTGGATCAGCGGCGCGATCACCTTCGCCCGCGCCAGCACCCGGAGAAGGTCCTGGATAATCGAGTTCGCCAGGTCGCTGAAGTTCGCCTTGCCCCGCGTCGCCAGGGCCGCCAGCGAATCCGCCAGCGAATCGAATCCCCGCGCCGCCACCTGCTGCAGACGCTCCCGGAGATTCTCCGCGTCCTCGGCGAATCCCTGGAACGCGCTGCGCTGCTCCACCTGCGCCGCCGCGAACGCCGCCGAGGCCTCCGCCAGCGCCTCGTAGTCCGCCCGCTGCGCCTGCAGCGCCGCGCTCTCCGCGTCCAGCTCCACCACCCGCGTCCGCAGCGAATTCACCTCCGACTGCAGCTGCTCCCGGCGCCGGTGATCCAGCTCCGACAGGTCCCGCCCTGTATCCAGCGCCCGCTCCTGGGCGTCCACCAGTTCCCGGAGCGCGCGCTCACGGTTCTCCAGGTCGCCCCGCGCACGCTCCTCGAACCGCCCGAGATTCCTGAGCCGCTCCTCGTACCGCTGCGTCACCTCCAGCCGCGCACGAAACGCCGCCAGCTCGCGGTCGTTCCCCGCCGTGTTCACCGCCGCGGCCGTGACCCGGGCCTGCCGCAAACGGTCCCGCAGCCGCTGGAGTTCATCCTCGGCGGCCCGCTCCGCACCCAGAATATCGGCGGGCTCCCGAACCCGAACGGCGGCCAGACGCTGGCGGTCCTCCAGCTCGAACCGGTCGCGCACCGCCGCAGTGATCCGGGTCTGGTCCACCAGGATGCCGTTCAGCAGCTCCCGCTCACGCTCCCGGAGCCGCAAGGCATCCTCGTCCCGCTCCAGCTGACGCTCCGCCTGTTGGAGCGCCTGCGTCGTCTGGCGCTGCGCCTCCGATCCGAGCGTGAGCGATCCCTGCCGTTCCTGCAGGGTCCCGATCCTTCGTTCCGTCTCCAGCACCCGCTCCCGGGCCTGGCGCACCTGTTCCGCCGCCTGCGCCTGCCGGTCCAGCAGATCGTTCTGCGCGTCGAACACCGCCAGGGACTGCTCCTGCCTGAGCTCCGACAGCCCGAGATTCTCCAGCTGCAGCTGCCCCCGCGCCAGCGTCCTGGACTGCGCACGGTCGAGCTGCGACTGGAACCGCTCGATCGCCTGGGTCGCCGGCAGGATCGACGCCGGCAGCCGCTGGAACGACTCCTCCGCCGCCGCCGTGAAGTCCTGAACCGATTGCGACGACAGACCCGTCTCCCGCTGGAACCGCGCCTGAAGCTCAACCGCTTCCAGGAACAGCCGCCGGGCCTCCTCGTATTCCTCCTCCGCGCCGCCGTCCAGGAACGGGATCAGACCCCCGATCCCCGTCCGGGACTCCACCAGCCGCTGCTGGGCCAGCGCAAGGCGCGCCTCGGCCTCCTCGACCTCCCGGGCCACCCGCTGGGCCAGGTTCCCTTCCTGCGTCAGTCCCTCCCCGGAGATCGCGCGGATCGACTGCTCCACCTCGTCCCTGAGGGACGCCATGCGGTCCTCGGCCTCCGTCGTGCGGTTGCCCCACAGCGCCCACGCGGTCGCCCCGAGCGAGATCGCCGTCAGCAGCGCGCCCCACGGACCCCCGACGAACCCGAGGATCCCCGAGCCGAGCCGCGACAGGCGCTGCCCGAGGGTCCGGGTCGTTTGGGAAACCGCCCGGTTCGCCGAGACAAGCTCACGGGCCGCCGCCGTCGCCCTCCGTGCGTCTCTCTCGTAGCGCCTGGTCGCCTGGGTAATGGTCGCGACGCTGACCGTCGCCGGGTCCGCCAATCTGGACGCCCTCAGCGCATTGACCTGCTGGGCCCGGCCCGTCGCAACCTGCCGCGTGCGCAGTGCCTCCGCCGCCGCCGCCGCCCTGGTCGCCTCCGCCTGACGCCTGATCTCCAGCGTCGCATCCCGCATCGAGCGCAGGCGCCGGGCCGTGAACCCACCCGCCAGCGCAACCCCGAGACCCACCGCCGCCAGCTCCAGCACCCGGAAATTCTCCGCCACCGTCACCAGCGCGGGCACGAACGCGCCCCCCGCCGTCGTGGCCTGCGCCAGTAGCTCCTGACCCACAACCTGGAGCCGCACACGCCACGCCTCCGCCGCACGCCCGGCCTCCTCGAAGTGCGCAGACTGCTCCTCCACCGCACGGCTCGCAAGCCGCGTGTTGCGGTCAAGGCGCTCCATCCGGTTCGACAGCGCCGCCAGGACCCGGGTGTTCCGGACGTTCGCCTCCCCGCCGCCGATGAAGTCGGCCAGGAACGGCTGACGCTGACCGGGCTGGAGATTCCGGTACGTCACCAGCAACGCACGGAGCGCGCGGTCGTAATCCGCCGCCGTCGCCTCGCCGTCCAGGAACCGGTTTCTCAGGGCATCCACCTCCTCGGCCGTGCCGCCGATGGCGTCCCCCAGCTGGTTGAAAGCCGCCGGGTTCGCGGCCTGCCTCACCAGCGCGATCTGCGCCCGCTGCAGGGCCGAGCCGGCCGCCTCCATCTCCACGCCCGCCTCCAGCAGCGTGGCGGATATGCCCAGGATGAAAGCGTCCGACGCGTGGCCCACCGCCGACAGGTTCTGCGCCACCCGGACCGCGAACCGGGATATCCCGGACTCCGTGCCCACGATGTTGTTGCCGAGCTCGGTGATCGCCGAGGCGATGGCGTCCGTCCGCTCGACCCCCTGGTTCGTCACCTGGAGATACCGGGTCAAGGCCCGCACCGCGTCCCCGCCGATCAGGTCGCTCGACGACTGGAGCGCCGCGGCGGCCCGGGTGATCGTCGCAATCCCCTCCGTCGTCTGGATGCCCGCCTGGCCGGCCGCCGCGGCGATGGAGAACAGGTCCTCCCGCAGCAGCCCGAATCCCTCCAGCCGATTGACCGCCAGCCCCTCGATGCGCTGGCCGAGGCGCTCCAGTTCGTCCCCGGCGATGCCCGTCGTCTTGCCGACGCGGATCAGCGCCTGGTCGTAATCGAGGAATCCGCCGACGGTGCCCCGGAGCGCCGCCGTCACCGCACCCACGCCCGCGACGTAGGCCGTTGTGGCCAGCAGCGACGTGCGGACGGACGCCGCGAAACGGTCGAGCCCCGCCTGCGTCGCGATCAGCCCCCGGGAGACGCCCGTGATCGAGCGCCCGAACCGCTGGTTCGCGGCGATGGCCCGGTTGACCCCGGCGTCGTAGCCCCGGCTGTCCGCGGTGAAGATGAAGTACGCGCCGCCGATCCTTGCGTTGTTTGGCATTCCTGCCTCCTTGTGCTAAAGTTCCCGGTGCTTCAGTTGTTTTCTTCTGTCTTTGGTGTCTAACCCCGGGTCATTCCCCGGGGTTTTTTTTGGTCTCCCCGACCATTGTCGCATAGGCGGCGCCCCAGGCCTCGCCGATCTCCTCCTCCGACGCGACCCCGGGCCCCGACGCCTCGACGGGCTCACCGTCCTCCCAGAAGAACCAGTCCAACGGGTCCGCGCCCTGGTCCGCCTGCGCCCAGGCAAGCAGGGCCGAGTTTGCCATGTAGCCCAACTTCGCCAGCAGCACGGCAATGCGCTCCGCCCAGATGTCGGTCGTGGGGTTCTTGTCGAGATGGAGCCCGAGAATCCGGGCGAGGGATGGGGAGATTTCCCCGGGGTGCAGCCCGTAGGCCCGGGCTGCGGTCAGGAGTTTCCCAGGTCTTCGGCGGCCTCTGCCGCGTGGTCCGTGGTGCGGGCGTCATCTTCCTTGTCCAGGTCCATGTTGCACAGCTTGAACGCCGCGTTGATGAGCGCCCTGCTGCCCTCCGGATCGGGGTTCTGCTCCTCCGGCATGGAGACGAACCGCTCCCACTGCTCTTCCGTCAGGTCCTGCCCGGTGACCGTCGCCGACAGGGCCGCCACCGACATGCGCAGGAACGCCTCGCCCTGGTTGTCCTTGCTGGCCTCCAGGAACTCCCGGATGCTGGCCTGGATGGAAAAGTCAGGCGGGCGCAGGTGAACGTCCTCGCCGCCCACCTGCACCGTGATCCCGGCGCGGTCTATGAAGTCGGAAAGGGGCATTATAGATTGGCGAATACGCCATCATAGGGACCATCGGATTCAGCCGTCCCGTCGTGCGCTTTGCCGTTTGCAAGAAATTCAGACTGTATCCTCCATTCCGGCAAAAATGCGGGCAGGGCGCTGGATGGCTGGAATGCCACGTTTGCCGAGACTGCAGATCCCGACTGGAAATCACCGTCGCCGAATCCGCTCACGGAACAGACGATGTCCTCGTACAGGATACCGGCCTGCCTTACCACGTATTTGTTATTTACGGCCGCAGAATTGGGTATATCGACACTGAACCCCGGGGCGACGGAAACCTTTCCACCATCGTCCACCTGCACGATCTCCATGAACTTTGGGTCATTGGCCGAAGATGCGGCGGCGTTATACGCCGTATACCCCGTGCTGCCAGGTGATCCGGCAGTTGGAGTCACCGCGATCAGCATGCCCTCCTTGATCGAACGCACAATCGTGGATGTAAGCGTCACAATGCTCTTTCCGCCGTCGGCTGCCTCACCGATTTTAGCGCTTGTAGAGATTTGGCCATTTGCGACCGCAATGGCCGGGCGGACAATCGTGATATTCAGGTTGCCCCCGGAGCGCCGCTTGGCCGCCAGCAGCTGATGCGTGACATGACCTGTGATCGCGCCGATGGAACCCGTGATCGTGCCAACCCCGGCAATCTGCGCGAAGGCAATCGACCCGTCCATCAACTGGGTCTCGTTGGTGGAGCCGGTCTCGTCCGGCAAGGTGAAAGACGCCAAACCCGGTACGCGCTGCCATTTGCTGAAAAGACCCGAAGATACGTCGGGGTCCTTGACCAGCAGCGCCGCCCCATTAACCTGAATCCCTACAGGTGCCCTGTTCAATGCCATGTCGAAGCCCCTCCAAGGGCCGTCCGTTGAATTCCTGCGTGAATATTACTCCCGCAAGTCCCACAGCGCAACATCACCGCCGCCTCCGGCCCTTCAGGCTCAGCTGACGGACCCGCCTCGAAATGTTCACCGCACGCCCGGGACCGCGCTGCGCCAGACGACGCGCCAACGCAGGAAAACGCTTCTCCAGAGAATCGCTGAACGCCTGCTCCTGCGCACCCGTCGTCCTGTCCTGCGCACCCTTGATGAACGGACGCGGACCCGCACGCTGCGGACCACCCCGATACGGACGCGCCTTCGGACTCCCCGGTTGACCCAACTCCACCAGGTGCGCATGCGGAAACCGCGCGATCACACGCGCCGCGGCCCCGCGGAACTTCTGCCCGCCGAAATCGCCGAAGATCCGCTGGTTGAAGATTCCCCTGTTGCGGCCGTAGTCGCCCAGGGACGCGCGGTCCCTGACATCCCGGCTGCCGCGACCGAAACGCCGCGTGAAATACCTCCCCGCCCGCGCGTCCGCCGCAATCGTCCGCGCAACCACACGCGCCGCAGCGTTCAGCGCGGGACCGACGAACCGCGCGCCCGTCCCCGGCGAAAAGTTCCGCAGGACCTCGTGCAGCTCCTCAAGGCCCCGGTACGTGACCTCCAGCCTCACCGCTCCGGCGTCCCCACCACCGACGCGCTCAGGTCAACCCGGACTGGCTGGTCCGTCTCCAGCAGCCACTGGTCCAGCGCCTTCAGGAACGACGACACGCGGTCATGGCTCCCCTGCCGCTCCACCTGCCCCGTCAGCTCCACCGAAATCGCGATGGTCACGGGGTCCATCAATCCGTCCAACATGGAAAATTCCTCCCTTTAATGCCCGCAATATAGCAAATTTCACTTTTCTTGTTCCCGCCCTCACCGCCCCCCCCCGAAATCATGTACATTCCCCCGTCCGGACAGGGACGGGATATCCAAGACACCTGGCTGTTCGGAGGTCGCCGCTACCAGGGGGAAATCAAAGCGGCAAGGGGAGTACTGACTTCCAAACGGAAGGGGGATGAGCCCTGATCACCCCGTGCAAGGGGGAAAGTCATCCAGCGCGCCGCGTTGCATCGTGGGCGCGCCGCCGATCGAAGCAAGCCCCGGCTCCGCCGAGCACTTCAGGCGAAACAGCTTTCCGCGCTCCACGCGTGGGAAGTACTGTTTCGCCATCTCGCATCCCCTCACCACCAAGCAACTCCCCTCACGGGTAGGTACTGTTAGGGAAAATCACGGAAAAATCGTGATTTTTTAGGGAATTATATACTTGGGTAGCCAATGAAAATTCTACCGATTGACAAAGCCATAGCGAAGAAGATAGCGATAGCGCGGCACTATCTGCATCGTGCGCCGCCTATTTCGTTCAGCTTCGGCCTGATACACGATAATGAAATCGCGGGCATTCTGACTTTCGGGACACCCGCAAGCCGCCATATGCAGAAATCCGTGGTGCCGTCTGACCCCTCATTGGCAATCGAGCTGAACCGGCTTTGGCTGGCCGACGAATTGCCGCGTAATACCGCGTCATTCTTCATTTCATGCTGCCTGCGGCGGCTCCCGCCGTTCGTCGTCGCGTCGTATGCTGACACCGCGCAGGGTCATTTCGGCTGGGTCTATCGCGCAGCCAATTTTCGCTACGCAGGCTGGACGGATATGGAGAGGAAAACGCCGAGATTCGATTACGTGACGCCAGGAATGCACTCGCGGCAGACAACGAGAACGGGCAACCTGGAAAGCTGCGAGCGCGTCCGGCGCAAGCCAAAGGTGAAGTATTGGACGACCACCGGGGCGAACCGTCGGGAGCGCCGGGCGATGGCAAACCTTTGCGGATGGCCATCATTGGACTGGCGGGAAACACCGCCGCCCGGCTACCCAAGTATATAATTCACATTTTTTACTGCCGCAATTCCGCGTGAATCTCGAAGAACAGCTGCCGAATCCCCCAGTCCGGACCGCCCCGGATCACCGGCGGACCCACCGAACGCCAGACCTCCCCGTCGAAATGAACCTCGACGTTAGCCGGCACCCCTGACCGCCGGCGGATCACCCAGACCGTCGTGATGCTGTGGATCACGGCCTCCTCCTCCAGCAGCTGGTCCGGCGACCGATCCCTGCGCCCCGCCCAGACCTGCACGCCCTCGGCCCCCTCCGATTCCGTGATCCGCCCGTAGCGGTCCCGGGTGGCAGTCACCGCCTCGGGATCGACCAGTCTAACCCTGTGGATCAGCGGAGGGGGGCGGTAGATTCTACGGTTCGGCATCAGGGCAGGATCGCGGGACGAATCCTTGTTTTCAGATCCACGGTGCAGCCAACTGTTTCTCCGTCAGGGTTGACGACTCCGTATTTACTCCCGATCTCGATCAGGTCCGCTTCAATCGAATCCCTGATTTCCCGGGAATCCGCACCCTTGCCCCGGGCGATGACCAGGAATGTTGCCTTCACGGTTATTTCATTGCTCATGGTAGCCCCTCCGATGGAAGCCCGATCTCGATGATGTGCGAGTAGTACCCGGCGGCCGCGGCGGTCTGCCCGGGCTGCCGCTTCTTCTGGCTGGCGTCGTCCCGCTCGTCGTAGCGGACGAACGTACCCAGCGAGTGCGGCGATATTTCCGCCAGAATGTCGTCGGCCATGGCAATCGCCCCCGGACAGGTCTCCGA
>CBDCOS010000002.1:0-2424506 GCA_965219905.1 uncultured Binatia bacterium (SeqCode)
ACGGTAATCCCGCTCCAAGACCGGGTCTACGGTTTCGCGCACGACCTTCGCAGCAAGGTCCTCGACGTCCTCCTGCTCAAGGAGAGCGCGGCAAGGCTCGGTTGGATAACCTAGGCGCACACTTTCCAGATGTCCGTACAGGCACGCGACGAGCTGTACTTTCGGCGCATGACCGTGGCCGATCTCGACGAGGTCATGTCCATCGAGACGGCGGCGTTCGCCAGTCCGTGGAGCCGGCAGTTCTTCCTGGAGGAGCTGCGGGCGGCCTGCGCCCGGTCGATCCTGTGCCAGCGGGACGGGAAGCCGATCGGCTACGTCATCTACTGGGAATTGACCGGCGAGCTGGACATCCACAATGTCGCCGTACACCCGAAATACCGCCGGCAGGGAGTGGCCCGCGCGATGCTGAAGGACATCATACGGAGCGCCGAGAAGCGGGGTTTTCGCCGGATGACCCTGGAAGTCCGGAAGTCCAACGATCCCGCCCAGACCCTCTACCGTTCACTTGGTTTCGTGGTCTGTGGACTGCGCAAGGGGTACTACTCGGACAACGGCGAGGACGCCTGGATCATGGAACGAAACCTCGAGGCGCCGTAGCCCGGCCACCTGCAATACTAATTTGACTTCTAGATTTGTCGTTTAACTAACTATAACTAAACGACTAATTTTTCCATCCCCTTTCCCTTGACCCTCTCTTTGCCGCCGGTGTATATAATGAGGAGCCGCCGGTTTTAAAGAGAACGTCATTGAAACGTCCGTCTCCAATCCTGGCCCCCGCCTCCGCAACAACCTTCCTCCGGTCAAGCCGGTTGACTGCCTCTCGTCCCTTTCCCGTACACGGGTTCTGAGTTTCAAGGAGGACTGAATGTTCAAGGTCGGAGAGAAGGTTGTCTATCCTGCACATGGAGTCGGTGAGATCGAAGCGGTACGAATACAGGTGATATCCGGGACGGAGCGGAAGTTCTACATGCTCCGCATCCTCGATACGGACATGAAGATCATGGTCCCGGTGGACAACGCCATGGCCGTGGGCCTCAGGAAGATCATCGACAAGACAACCGTGACACGCGTCTACCGGATCCTGCGGGAAAAGAAGAAGGCGCCGGTCGACCAGCAGACCTGGAACCGCCGATATCGCGAGTACACGGAGAAGATCAAGACCGGGTCGGTGATCGAGATCGCGGCGGTGCTCCGGGACCTGTTCCTGCTGAAGGGCGACAAGGAGCTTTCCTTTGGCGAGCGCAAGGTGCTGGACACCGCACGGAATCTCCTGGTCAAGGAGCTTTCCATCGCGCGGTCGCACACCGAGGAGAAGATCATGGAGGAGCTGAGCCACATCTTCACGCAGTAACGGCGGCTCCGTATCGGTGGAAAGAGCTGGAGGGCTGCCTTCAGCTCTTTTTTTGTCGCGGGAGGGTTTCTGGTGCCTGTCAATGCCGTCATCGTGGCCGCCGGCAGGGGGACGAGGGTGGGCGGCACCGCCTCGAAGGTGCTGTTGCCGGTGGCCGGACGGCCGCTGATCCTTCATACCCTGGATCGCTTTGCGGCGGCGAAGGAGGTCGACCGGGCGGTGCTCGTGGTGCCCGCCGGCGAGGTGGCCGAATACCGGGAGTTGTTGCGGACGTCGCCGCCGGCAGGGTTGACGGTGGCCGTGCGCAGGGGCGGAGCCCGCCGGCAGGATTCGGTACGCGCGGGTCTGGACGCGTTGGCAGCGGACTGCGAGGCGGTGGTGGTCCATGACGGAGCCCGGCCGTTCGCTTCGGCCGGCCTCATCGACCGCTGCGCCCGGGAATCCCGCCGGGGCCGCTCGGTGACCGCGGCGGTGCCGGCGCGCAACACCATCAAGGCGGTGCAGGACGGTCAGGTGACGGAGACCCTGCCTCGAAACCGGCTTTGGGAGATACAGACCCCCCAGGCGTTCCCGGTCCGTGTGCTTCGTGACGCGTACGAGAAGGCGGAGCGGGAAGGCGTGGAAGCAACCGACGACGCCATGCTGGTGGAGCGGCTGGGGATTCCGGTGCGGGTCGTGGAGGGGAGTACCACGAACCTCAAGGTTACCTATCCCGAGGATCTCCTGTTCGCCGAAGCGCTGGTCGCACGGGGTCTGGTGTGAGCGTCCGGCGGATGGCGTGGGGCGATGGCGTCCCCGACGGGATTTGAACCCGTGTTGCCGGCGTGAAAGGCCGGTGTCCTGGGCCAGGCTAGACGACGGGGACGATTCAGAGCAACGGCGGGGATATCAGGGCCGGAAACTAACGATTAGCAAAAACAGGGTCGTTTGAAAACCTCCGGCGGAGGCTGCCCCGTTTTGAGCTGCCACGGGACACTACCCTAAAACCGGGTGCTGAGGTAGCGTTCGCCGGTGTCGCACAACATGGTCGCTACCCGGTGGCCCTTTCCCATGGCTTTGGCCACCTGCATGGCCGCGAAGCAATTGGCGCCGGACGAGATGCCCACGAAGATACCCTCCTCCACGGCCAGGCGCTTGGTGGTGGCCGCGGCGTCATCGTCGCTCACGGTGATGATCTCGTCGTAGATGCGGGTGTTCAGGACCGGCGGCACGAAGCCCGCGCCGATTCCCTGGATCTTGTGATAACCGGGTTCTCCGTCGGACAGCACCGGCGAGGCGGCCGGCTCGACGGCGTAGATTCGTACGGACGGGTTTCGTTCCCGCAGCACCTCGCCCACCCCGGTGATCGTGCCGCCGGTACCGACCCCGCTCACGAAAGCGTCGACGTCCCCGAGCTGGTTCACCAGCTCGACGGCGGTGGTGCTCTTGTGGGCCGCCGGGTTGGCGGGATTGGTGAACTGTTGGGGCATGAAGAAGTCCGGGTGCTCGTTCAACAACTCCTCGGCGCGGCGGATGGCGCCGCCCATGCCCTTGGTGTCGGGGGTGAGGATGAGTCTTGCGCCGTAGGCGACCAGCAGGTTCCGTCTCTCCTCGGACATGGTGTCGGGCATGGTCAGGATCAACCGGTAACCCTTGACGGCCGCCACCAACGCAAGGCCGATGCCGGTGTTGCCGCTGGTGGGCTCCAGGATGGTCCCCCCCGGCTTCAACAGGCCCTTCTCCTCGGCATCCTCGATCATGCTGCGGCAAATGCGGTCCTTGACCGATCCCCCGGGGTTGAGGGATTCCAGCTTGCCCCAGATCTCCGCGTCTTCGTCTCCCGGCAGCCTTGCCAGGCGCACCACGGGGGTCGAGCCGATGAGGTCGAGCACGGACCTTGAGCAAGTGGAGGTTGTCGTCATGGTTCGGGGACGTGAGGGTCGTCTGCGGTCAGGGTATGATAGAGTCAGCCCGAATCGAAGTCAACACGGAATGGACACGACATGAGCGAGACACCGGAGACGCGGCCGGAGGGCGGCCGGGCGCTGGTCCTGTTCCCCGGCGCCCTCGGCGACTTCATTTGCTTCTATCCCACGCTCGACGTCCTGTTGACACGCCATGGCGGCGTGAGGGTCCTGCTCCGAGGCCGACTCGCGGACCTGCTGCCGGACGGACCTGCGCTGCAAACCGGAGCGCTGGACGGTCCCGAGGCCTCCCGGCTTTTCGTCGAGGGAGCGGACGCCGAACCCGCCGTAAGGGACTTCCTCGCCCCCTACGACAGGATCTACTCCTGGAGCGGCGGCGGAGAACCGCGTTTCGGCGTCAATCTTCGGGCCGCCGCCCGAAGCCCGGTGCACCTGTTCCCGTTCCGCCCCGGTGGAGACGGAGCGGTGGTCCGGTGGTCGGAGTACTACCTCTCGTGCATCGGGGCGGGTGCGGAACGCCTGCGTTCGACCCGAATGCCGCTGGTGCCGGCCGCGGTGGAATGGAGCGAATCGCTGTGGCGAAGGCTTGGGCCGTCCCGGAGCCCCGTGCTCGCCGTGGCCCCCGGCAGCGGCGCGGCCCGGAAGAACTGGCCGCTGGAGCGCTTCGTGACGGCATGCCGCTGGTGGCGCCGGGAGACCGGCGGCTGCTCCCTGGTCCTGCTCGGGCCGGTGGAGGAAGAGCTGGGGCTCGGCATCGACCTGCCGGGCGATACGGCCGTCGTTCTTCGGGGGCTGCCCCTGGACCGGCTGGCGGCGGTGCTGGCCAGGTGCGACGCGTATGCGGGGAACGACAGCGGACCGACCCACCTTTCCGCGGCGCTCGGCGTTCCCACCGTGGCCGTCTTCCGCGTGACCGATCCGCGGGAGTGGATGCCCTGGGGGCCCCGGGTAAGCGTGCTGGGGCCGCGGATGCCCGGCGGCGGTACCGGCCCGGAGCATGATGGACAGGGTGTCGCGGCAGAGGTGAGCGTGGACGAGGCGCTCCGGGAGCTGGGCCGCATCATGACAACCCGGTTGGGCAATCAATGAGCTTGGTGATAAAATAACCGAAAGTCCCGAGGGGATCGGGCGTCCGTCCCGGGACGCGGGCCGGAAGGTGGCGGACGGTTCCCGCGAAGGAGAGCGCATGACCGACGAGACAGACGCGCCGAAAGGGTTCAAGATCAGCGACAAGCGCCGCTTCACGGAGGAGGGCGAGGCGCGCGAGGAACAGGAGGCGCGGACCGAGGCGGCGAGCGAATCGCCTCCGGAGCCGGCGCCGGCTCCGGAAGCGGACGAGCCTCCCGAGGAGCTGCCGTCCATCAATTTCCCCACGTTCATCATCAGCCTGAGCACTCAGGCCCTCATGCACCTCGGAGAGATCAGCAACCCCGTTACCGGCCAGGTCGAGAAAGACGTGGCCGTGGCCAAGCAAACCATCGACATCATCGGCATGCTGAGCGAGAAGAGCAAGGGGAACCTGGACGAGAACGAGGAGCAACTCGTGCGGGAAGTCCTGTACAACCTCAGGATGAAGTACGTGGAGGCCGTCCGAACCACATGACGCCTGCGCCGCCACGACACGCGCGCGGACGCGTTCTGTTGCCGGCCCTGACGGCCGCGGCGCTGCTTGTCGCGGGAATGTCCCAGGCCAGCACACGCGTGGGCCTTCCCGATTTCGTCACCCTCTCGAAGCAGGTGCGGCCGCTGGTCGTGCACATCTCTTCCACCCCTTCCGTGACGGGGTCCGGGACCTCCCGCGATGAAGGCCCGTTCGGCGATTTCTGGCAGCGTTTCTTCGGCGAACGGCTTCCCCGAGGTCCGGTGCCGAGTCCCCGGCGGAGCGTCGGGTCCGGCTTCATCGTGGACCCCAACGGGTATATCCTCACCAACGATCACGTGGTGGAGGACGAGGACGAGCTCACGGTCAAGCTCTCGGACGGTTCCGAGCATGGAGCCAGGGTCGTCGGCCGGGATCCCAAGACCGATATCGCGTTGATCAAGATCGACGTGGACCGGAAGTTGCCCGTGGTCCGGCTCGGGGACTCGGCGGCCCTCGAGGTGGGCGAATGGGTGCTGGCCATCGGCAATCCGTTCGGGCTCGAGCACACCGTCACGTCCGGGATCGTCAGCGCCAAGGGGCGCCGCATCGGCGCCGGACCTTACGACAACTTCATACAGACCGACGCTTCCATCAATCCGGGCAACTCGGGCGGGCCGTTGATCAACCTCAGCGGCGAGGTGGTCGGGGTCAACACCGCGATTTTCAGCCGGGGCGGAGGCAATATCGGGATCGGCTTCGCCATCCCCATCAACCTGGTGAAGGGACTTCTTCCCCAGCTCAAGGACAAGGGCAAGGTCACCCGGGGGTGGCTGGGCGTCTTGATCGAGGACGTCAACACGGAGACGGCAACGGCCCTGGGAATGACCGAGGCCCGCGGAGCCCTGGTGGCCAACGTGACCCAGGGAAGTCCCGCGGAGGCGTCCGGTGTCCGGGTCGGAGACGTCATCGTGGCGTTCGACGGCGCCGCCGTCGGGAAGTCCAGCGATCTTTCGCTGATCGTTGCCCGGACCCCCGT
The DNA here is from genome assembly GCA_965219905.1 of uncultured Binatia bacterium (SeqCode). GTDB lineage: Bacteria > Desulfobacterota > Binatia > UBA9968 > JAJDTQ01 > JAJDTQ01. Next base: position 5,874 of record CBDCOS010000002.1, read on the forward strand.
GGGTAAGGCGGTCGACGTCATGCTCCTGCGCGACGGCCGGCCGGTGTCGTTGACGGTCCGGATCGGGAGGCTGCGCGAGGACGAAGCCGTGGTGGCGTTGGAGCATGGCAACGAGCTGGGCCTGACCGTCCGGGAGATGCCCCGGCCGTTCACCGGCAGCCCGGGGTCGCCGGGGCGCCGGGGGGTGGTGGTGACGGCCGTGGAATCGGGCAGCCCGGCGGAGCAGGCGGGCATTCGGGTGGGGGACGTGATCCTGGAGATCGACCGCAAACCCATCGGCGGGGTCCAGGACTTCCGGCGAGTGGTCGGCGAGTTGAAGGAGGGGAGCGGCATCCTGTTCCTGGTAAGGCGTGAGGACACGACCCTTTTCCTCGCGTTGCGATTTCCCCGTTAGGCGGCGTCTCGCGGAGTGCCGCGCCCCAGAGAGACAGCGTGAAAAGATTCTTCAAGGGGCTGTTCAAGGTTGTCGCCACGCTGCTGGTCCTGGCCTTCCTCGGCGGACTGGGGGTGGGCGGCTGGTACGTCTGGCACTTGAGCGGCGTCGTGGAGGCCAAGTTCGAGGGGCAGAAGTGGGAATTCCCCTCGAAGATCTATTCGGACAGCAAGATCATATTCCCCGGAGTGAACTTCCCGGTGGACCGGATCCGGGAAAAGCTCCGCCGCCTGGGGTACCGATCTTCCCGGCATGAACCGAGGGTCAAGGGCGAGTACCGAATCCACGGCAAGAGCGCGGTGATCGAGATCTTCCTCCACGATTTCCGCTACCCGCAGCGTGATTTCCGCGGATTCCCGGTGCGCATCTCCTTGAAGTCGGGCACCATCCACCGCATACAGCGCCTCGACGACGGCGAGATCCTGCCGTCCCTCGAGCTGGAGCCCGAGGTCGTCACGGGATTCTACGACCGGGTACGCGAACAGCGGCGGGTCGTGCGCCTGGACGAGGTGCCCGTGCAGATCAGGAAGGTCGTGCTGGCGGTGGAGGATGAGCGCTTCTACTACCACCGGGGCGTCGATCCGGTGGCGGTGCTGCGGGCGTTCGTGGCGAACCTTCGTCGAGGCGGCGTCGTGCAGGGCGGCAGTACGCTGACCCAGCAGTTGATGAAGAACTTCTTCCTGGAAAGCGACCGGACCCTGGAGCGCAAGGTCAAGGAAGCGCTGATGGCGATGGTGGCCGAGTGGATGTACTCCAAGGACCAGATACTCGAGAACTACCTCAACGAAATCTATCTCGGACAGAACGGCGCTCAGGGGATTTTCGGCATCTGGGAAGCGGCGAGGTTCTACTTCGTCAAGGAACCCGAGCAGCTCAGCGTCGGCGAGATCGCCATGCTGGCGGGGCTGATCCGGGCTCCCAACCGTTACTCCCCTTACCGGAAGTTGGCCGATGCAACCCGGCGCCGCAACGTCGTCCTTGCCAAGCTGGTCAGTGACGGCATCATCACCCGGCGGGCCTACGAGAGGGCGTTGCAGGAAGTCTTCGAGAAACGTGAGCCGTTGCGGATGACCAACAGCGCCCCCTATTTCACCGATTACGTGAAGAAGGAGCTGGCGACCCACTACAGCAACGAGGTGTTGACCGCGGAAGGACTGCGCATCTTCACCAGCCTCGACCTGGAGTTGCAACAGGACGCCGAAACGGCCATGACGCGGGGCCTTTCCAGGCTGGAAAAGGACTTCGGTCATCTCCGGAAGATCGCCAAGAAGGACGACCTCGAGGGCGCGCTGGTGGTGATCAGGCCGCAGACGGGCGAGATCAAGGCCATGGTGGGCGGGCGGGACTACGGCAAGTCCCAGTTCAACCGCGTGGCCCAGGCCAGGCGGCAACCCGGTTCCGTGTTCAAGCCGTTCGTGTACCTGGCCGCCTTGACCCACGGGTCGAGCCGGAATCACGAGACGTACAGCAGCGCGACGCTGGTCGAGGATGAGCCCTTCACCTGGAGCTACGGCCGCCAGGACTGGGCGCCGGAGAACTACAAACAGCGGTACTACGGCCGCGTCACCATGCGCGAGGCCATGGAAAAGTCCCTGAACGCCGCGACCGCGCGCATCGCCCAGGACGTCGGCATCAAGAAGGTCCGCGAGATGGCCTATCGAATGGGCATCGAGAGCCGTCTTCCGCTGCTGCCTTCGCTGTCCCTGGGCGCCGTGGAAGTGACGCCGCTCGAGTTGGCCGGCGCCTTTTCCGCGCTTGCGAACAATGGCGTGCGTACCCATCTGCTCTCCATCAAGAACGTGGTGGACCGCAACGGGACCGTCCTGGAGAAACGGAACATCCGGGTGAAGCGTGTCATTTCGCCCCAGGTGGCCTTCGACATGAACCGGATGCTGCGGGGCGTGGTGGACCGGGGCACCGCGCGGCGCGCGCGGGTGATGGGGTTCACGCGGCCCGCCGCGGGGAAGACGGGGACCACCAATGACGCCAGGGACGCCTGGTTCGCCGGCTACACCCCGGACCTGCTGGCGTTGGTGTGGGTGGGCTTCGACCGGCAGTCCGAGCTCGGACTGTCGGGCTCCCGGGCCGCCTTGCCCATATGGACGGATTTCATGAAACAGGCCACCAGCCGGTTGCCGGTCACCGACTTCGTCACGCCGCCGGGAGTGTCGCCCATGGGCACGGACGCCCGGCGCGGGGGCGCTTTCCCATGTCCGGATGGCGTCCGCGGGGGCCGGTCCGGCAGGGAAGGGCGCACGGCCTCACCGGAGACATGCGGGTGAGGGCGGCAGGCGTGCGTCTCGACGCCGCGAGGCTCGGTGCAGTGTTCGTGCCTTCCGGAATTCAACGGAGGTGAGTCGTGATCGTGTTGGGGGTTGAGACGTCGTGCGACGATACCGCGGCCGCGGTCCTCGAGGACGGCAGGTCCGTGCGGGCCAACCTGGTGTCGTCCCAGGATGCCGTACACGCGCCCTATGGCGGTATCGTGCCGGAAATGGCCTCGCGCCAGCACATCCGCACCATCCAGCCCATGGTGGACCGGGCCCTGGAGCAGGCGGGAGTCGCCCCCGCCGACCTCGACGGGCTCGCGGTCACCTACGGTCCGGGTTTGACGGGCTCGCTCCTCGTGGGCCTTTCGTTCGTCAAGGGCTGGTCCTTCCGTTCGGGCATCCCCTACGTGGGGGTCAACCACCTCGAAGCCCACGTCTTGTCCATCTTTCTGGAAACGGAGGTCCCCTTTCCGTATCTCGCCCTGGTGGCCTCCGGGGGTCACACGCTGCTCTACGTCGTCCGGGGGTTCGGAGACTACGAGCACCTGGGAGGCACGCTCGACGACGCCGCCGGCGAGGCCTACGACAAGGTGGCCAAGATGATGGGGCTCGGGTTCCCGGGCGGACGCGTCATCGACGACCTGGCCAAGAAAGGGGACCCCCGCGCCGTGGCCTTTCCACGAGCGCGTCTGCGCACTCCCTACGACTTCAGCTTCAGCGGCCTCAAGACCTCGGTCTGGCACTACCTCACCCGGAAGCGGCCGGACACGTGGCGCGAGGAGATGGCGGACATCGCCGCGAGCTTCCAGGAGGCGGTGGTGGACATGCTGATCGCTCCTGCGCTGAGGGCGGTGGCGGAGTTCGGCATCAAGCACGTCGTTCTGGGGGGCGGCGTGGCCGCCAACAGCCGTCTGCGAGCCAAGATGGCCGAAAAGGCCGGCGAGGCGGGAGCGGACCTCCACTGCCCGTCGCTGCGTTTCTGCACGGACAACGGCGCCATGATCGCGCTGGTGGGGAGCCACAGGCTGGAGCACGGCGGCCGGAACGGCCCCCGGCTCAACGCCGATCCCGCGCTGATCCTCTGAGCGCGTCCGACCCCGGGGCCGATCGCCCGTTTCTTCATGACGACCCTTTATCAAGAGGCGAAGAGTGCCTGGCGCGAGCTGGGGTTTACCCCCCGCAAGGCTCGCGGGCAGAACTTTCTCGTCCATCGGCGCGTCATCGACACCATCCTTCAACTCCTTCGTCTGGGAGCGGACGATCGCATCCTGGAAGTGGGGCCCGGGTTGGGTTTCGTCACCCGCCATCTGGTGGGCGAGCAGCGGAGCGTCTGGGCCGTGGAGGTGGACCCGCTGTTGGTGCAATGGCTTCGGAACGGCCCGTTGGGGTCTTGTCCGGAGTTTCACCTGGTCCACGAGGACGTGCTGCAGACCGACTTCGATCGCCTGCTGCCCGAGGAAAGGTTCAAGGTGGTGGCGAACCTGCCTTACAGCGTGGCCGCGCCCGCACTGTTGCGCCTGCTCGAGGCGGGGCGGCATTTCTCGGTTCTCGTGGTGATGCTGCAGAAGGAAGTGGCGCGCCGGCTTTCCGCGGAACCGGGAAGTCCCGCCTACGGCGCACTCTCGGTGTGGGGCCGGCTGTACGGGCAGGTGACCCGGAAGGTGCCGGTGTCGCCGGAAGCGTTCACGCCCCGGCCCAGGGTGGACTCTTCCCTGCTGAGGCTCGAGCTGCATCCGGAGCCGCTGGTTCCCGCCCACGAGATACCGCTGCTGCGGGTGGTGGTGCGGGCGGGGTTCGCCCGGCGGCGCAAGATGCTCGGCAACGCGCTGGCAGACCTGTTCGGCGCCCGCTCCGGGATGATCTTCGACCGGGGAGGGATCGACCCCCGGCGGCGGGCCGAGACCCTCGAGTTGCAGGAGTTCGCCCGCTTGGCTCGCGTGTTCGCCGAAGCCGGCGGGCCGCAAGGGAGCGGCGACCGTGCCGGAGCTGCCTGAGGTCGAAACCGTATGCCGTACGCTGCACCGGCGGCTCCGGGGCGTGCGGATCCTTCAGGTCCGTGTCATCGAGGGGCGCCTGCGGCAGCCGGTGGCGGCGGACTTCCCCGCCCGGCTGGAGGGCAGGAGGGTGGCCGCCGTGACCCGGCGGGCCAAGTACATCGTTATCGAGCTGGACGGCGGCTGGAGCTGGGTCTCGCACCTGGGCATGTCCGGCAAGCTCACGTTCCGGGAGCGGGATGCATCCCTGGAGAAGCACGACCACCTCGTGTTCGCCCTCGACGACGGCCGCGACCTGCGCTATCACGACCCGCGACGGTTCGGCCTGTGCGTGGCCCTGCCCAGCCGCGAGCTGGATGCGTGGCCACCGTTCGCCAGGCTCGGCGTGGACCCGCTGGACCGGGGTTTCGACGGCGATTACCTCTACCCCTTCCTGCACCGCTCCCGCAGGAGCGTGCGGGACCTGCTGCTGGATCAGCAGATCGTATGCGGGCTCGGCAACATCTACGTCAACGAGCTGCTGTTTCGCATCGGCATCCGGCCTACCCGCAGGGGTCACCGGGTATCGAGGGCGTCGAGCCGGGAGCTGGCGCGCGAGACCGTCGCGCTGCTGCGCGAGGCCATCCGGTGGCGCGGCAGCTCGGTGTCGGACTACCGCGACGGCAACGATGACCGCGGCGGCTTTCAATGGCGGCTGCGGGTTTACGACCGGAAGGGCGCCCCGTGCTACGGGTGCGGCACCCCCATCAAGCGGATCGGCCTCGGAAACCGGGGCGTCTTCTATTGTCCCCGTTGTCAGCCCGGGTAGGGGCGGCGGCCCGCGGTCCTGCGCCCCGGCGCCGGTGCGCCAGGCACCCGGGCGCGGGGAACGTCAGTCCAGCACCTTGTAGTCGCCGCCCAGGTAGCTCCTGCACAACTCGGTGTAGGTGGAAGAGCCCATCTTGATCCAGTTGAGGGCCTCGCCGCTGATCTCCTTCTTGACCTTGGCCGGGCTGCCGGCCGCCAGACAGCGCGCCGGGATGCGGGTGTGCGGCACCACCACGCTGCCGGCGGCGATGAGGGACTCCTCGCCGATCTCGGTATCCTCCAGCAGCGTCGAGTTCATTCCGATGATGGCGAACCGCCGGATGGTGGCCCCTTCCATGATGGCGGCATGCCCCACGGTGACGTCCTCTTCGATGATCACCGCGCCCTCGCCCGAGTGGATCACGCAGTTGTCCTGGATGCTGGTCCTGGCGCCGATCACGATGGGGTTCTGGTTCTCGTCGGAGCGGAGCACGGCGCCGAACCAGATGCTCGCCCCCGCTTCCACGGTGACGTCGCCGATGAGCACGGCGGTAGGCGCGACAAAGGCCTCCGGCGAGACCTTGGGGCGGTGCCCCTTGTACTGGATGAGCATTCACATACCTCCTTGTGCGGTTTAAGGGACAGCGGCGGGCTGGATGTACGGCGCCGGCTCAAGAGGCCTGGAGATCGAAGTGCTGCGCCGCGGTCCGGCAGATGGTGTCGGCGATGCCCAGGGACGAGGTGGCGCCGGGCGACGGGGCGTTGAGCACGTGGATGGCGCCTTCGGACTCGGCGATGACGAAGTCGTCCACCAGCCTCCCGGTGGCCGACACGGCCTGGGCGCGCACGCCGGCGCCGCTGTAGACCAGGTCCCCCGACCCGATGGCCGGGACGAGGCGCTGGAGCTCGCGGGTGAAGGCGCGCTTGTCGAACGAGCGCCGAAGCTCCGGCAGGGAGGTCTTCCAGTGCTTTCGCGCCATGGCCCAGAACCCTCCGTAGGAGAAGACCTCGTACAGGTCCCGCAGGTTGACGTCGGTCTGCCGGTAGCCTTGCCGGGCGAACGCCAGCACCGCGTTGGGCCCCACCTCGACGCGGCCGTGGACCGTGGGGGTGAAGTGGACGCCCAGGAAGGGGAACTGGGGGTCCGGCACGGGGTAGACCAGTCCCTTGATGAGCCCCTGTTTCTCGGGTTTGAGGCGATGGTACTCGCCCCGGAACGGCACGATCCGGACCGGTTCGTCAATGCCGCCGCGCACGCTGTCCGCGAACCCCGGGGTCATGGCGGCGACCCGGTCGACGAACAGCCCGGCGCAGTTGATGAGCGTGCGGGTCTCCAGCGCCTCCCGCGAGGTCTCGATGACCAGCCCCCGGGATGACCGGCTCATGCCGGTGACCTCGCACGACGTGCGGATGGCGCCGCCGGCCTCCGCGAACAGGCGGGCGTAGGCCCGCGCCACGTCGCCGAAGTCGATGATACCGGTGAAAGGGGCGTGCAACGCCCGCAGGCCGGTGCAGTGGGGCTCGATCTCCCGGAGCTCCTCCGGACCGATCATGCGCACCCCGTTCACACCATTGGCCTCGGCGCGGCGGTGCAGCTCCTCGAGGCGCGGCACCTCCTCGGGGCGCGTGGCCACGATGACCTTGCCGCACAGGTCGTAGCGGATGCCGTGCTCGTCGCAGAACTCCTGCAGCGCCTGCTTGCCGGCAACGCAGGTCCGCGCCTTCACCGACCCCGGCCGGTAGTAGATGCCCGAGTGGAGCACGCCGCTGTTGTGGCCGGTCTGATGCATGCCGAGCGTCGCCTCTTTCTCCAGCAACGCGCAGCGCAACCCCGGATGGTCCCGCGACATCCTCATGGCCGTTGCCAGTCCTACGATGCCGCCGCCGATGACCGTCAGATCGAATGTTTCCATGGATGAACCGGAAGGTTGTCGTGGAACCCAAAGAACCGGACACGAAACTAGCAGCTTCCTCGGGTCGGTGTCCAGAGAAGCGGCAAGGCCGCGGGCCGCCGCGGGTCTTTTGCACACCCGTCGCCCGCAATGTTAACTTTTCCCCATGCTCAAGGAGCGGAAGCCGGGCCGGTTCCGCCTGGTGGCGGACTTCGAGCCCCAGGGGGACCAGCCGCGAGCCATCGAGGAACTGGTGGAAGGGCTGGAGAAGGGCCGCCGGCACCAGGTGCTGCTGGGGGTCACGGGGTCGGGCAAGACCTTCACCATGGCCAACGTCATCAGCCGCATCAACCGGCCGACGCTGGTCATCGCCCCCAACAAGACGCTGGCGGCCCAGCTCTACAACGAGTTCCGGCTGCTGCTGCCGGACAACGCGGTCCGCTACTTCATCAGCTACTACGACTACTATCAGCCGGAGGCCTACGTCCCGTCCACCGACACCTACATCGCCAAGGACGCTTCCATCAACGACGAGATCGACAAGCTGCGCCACGCCGCCACCATGGCGCTGCTGGAGCGCCGGGACGTGGTCATCGTCGCCAGCGTTTCCTGCATTTACGGCCTCGGCTCGCCGGAAGCCTACTTCGACCTCATGGTCTACCTGGAAGAGGGGATGCGCATCGACCGGGACCGGATGCTGCGCAAGCTGGTGGACATCCAGTATGAACGCGTGGACTACGACTTCCATCGCGGCACGTTCCGGGTGCGAGGGGACACGGTGGAGGTGTTCCCGGCGTACGAGGACAGGTCGGCGTTGCGCATCGAGTTCTTCGACGACGTGGTGGAGTCGCTGATGGAGGTGGACCCGGTACGCGGCAAGGTGCGCCGGCGTGTGGACAAGGCCACGGTCTATCCCGCCAGCCACTACGTCACCACCGCCGAACGCATGAAGGCGGCGGTGACGGCGATCCGGGAGGAGCTGCGGGAACGGCTGGCCGAGCTCAAGGGGGAAAACAAGCTGCTGGAGGCCCAACGCCTGCGGCAAAGGACCCTCTACGACCTGGAGCTGCTGGAAGAGATGGGCTACTGCCCGGGCCTGGAGAACTACTCCCGCCATCTCACCGGACGGCGGCCGGGGGAGCCTCCGCCGACGCTGCTGAACTATTTCCCGGATGATTTCGTGCTGTTCGTGGACGAGAGCCACGTCACCGTGCCGCAGGTCGGCGGCATGTATCGGGGCGACCGTTCCCGCAAGGAGACCCTGGTGGAGTTCGGCTTCCGGCTGCCGTCGGCGCTGGACAACCGGCCGTTGAACTTCGAGGAATTCGAAGGCGCCGTGAACCAGACGGTTTATGTTTCGGCGACTCCGGCCGATTATGAAATCATGAAGAGCGGCAACGTCCGGGTGGAGCAGTTGATCCGGCCCACCGGGCTTACGGACCCGGAGATCGTGGTGCGGCCGGCGGCCAGCCAGGTGGACGACCTGCTGGAGGAGATCCGCAAACGCACGGCGGTGGATGCCCGCGTGCTGGTGACCACCCTGACCAAGCGCATGGCCGAGGACCTTACCGACTACTACCAGGACCTCAACGTCAAGGTCCGCTACCTGCACTCGGACATCGACGCCATCGAGCGGGTGGAGATCATCCGGGATCTCCGGAAGGGCGTGTTCGACGTGCTGGTGGGCATCAATCTCCTCCGGGAGGGCCTGGACCTCCCGGAGGTGTCCCTGGTGGCCGTTCTCGACGCGGACAAGGAGGGCTTCCTCCGCTCGGAGCGGTCGCTGATCCAGACCATCGGCCGCGCGGCGCGCAACGTGGACGGTACGGTGATCCTCTACGCCGACCTCATGACCGACTCCATGAAGCTGGCCATCGGCGAGACCGAACGCCGGCGGGGGGTCCAGCAGGCGTTCAACGAGGAGCACGGCATCGTCCCCCGGAGCGTGGTCAAGCAGCTCGACGAGCCGCTGATCCAGGCCTACGAGGCGGACTACGTGGATGTCCCGCTGGTGGCCGACGGCGGCCCGCCGCCCAGCGAGATCCCGCGCATGGTGGAGAAGCTCAGGAAGGAGATGAAGCAGGCGTCGGACCGGCTGGAATTCGAGAAGGCCGCCGAGCTGCGGGACCGCATCCGCGGGCTCCAGGAGAAGGAGCTTTCCGGCCCGTACCTCTCGCGCGTCGCCGGGCGGGCGTGAAGCCGCTCCCTGGAAGCCATGAACGTCGAGGAGTTGAAGGACAAGCTCGACACGCTTCCCGCCGGGCCGGGCGTCTACCTGATGCGGGACGGCGGCGGCAAGGTCGTCTACGTGGGCAAGGCCAAGGAGCTCCGCGCGCGCGTGCGTTCGTACCTGCGGGGCGGCGACGGGCGCCCGCACGTGGCGTTCCTGATGCGCCAGGTGGCGGACATCGAGACCCTGGTGACGAGCAACGAGAAGGAAGCGCTGATCCTCGAGAACAACCTCATCAAGCAGTACAAGCCGCGCTACAACATCCGGCTCAAGGACGACAAGAGCTACCTGAGCATCAAGGTGACCGCGGGTGAGTGGCCGCGTATCCTCGCCACCCGCAGCATCGTCAAGGACGGGAGCCGCTACTTCGGCCCCTATGCCTCCGCCATCGCCGTCCGCGAGACGCTGGAGGTCATCGAGAAGCACTTCCTGCTGCGGAGCTGCACCGACTACAATTTCCGCAACCGCGACCGTCCGTGCCTGCAGTACCAGATCAAGCGCTGCCCGGCGCCCTGCGTCCATCCCGTGGACCCCGGGGAATACGCCGGCAACCTGCGCCAGGCGGTACTGTTCATCGAGGGCAAGAGCGCCGACCTGCTGCGGCAACTGCAGGTGCGTATGCGGGAGCGCGCCGACGCACTGGAGTTCGAGCAGGCGGCCAAGCTGCGGGACCGCATCCGGGCGGTGGAGAAGACCCTGGAGAAACAGCGCATGGTGTCCCACTGGGGCGCCGACCAGGACATCTTCGGACTCTACCGGGAGGGCGGCTTCATCGAGGTCCAGGTCATCTTCGTGCGCCAGGGCAAGCTCACCGGGAACCAGGCCTATTCGCTGGAAGACCACCACTTCGACGACGACGAGATCGTCGCCGCCCTGTTGACCCAGTTCTACCAGGGCAACCGCTTCGTCCCCGAGGAGATCCTGGTGCCGGTGGAGCTGGAGGACCGTGAGGTGCACGAGGAATACCTGGAGGAGCGCAAGGGCCGGCGGGTAACCGTGCACCAGCCCCAGCGGGGAGAGAAGCGCCGGCTCCTGGAGATGGCTCTCAACAACGCCCGCCAGGGCTTCAGCGAACGCCACGACCAGGAACGCGAACGGGAGAAGATGCTGCGGGAGCTGCAACAGAAGCTGCGACTGCGCCGGTATCCGCAACGGATCGAGTGCTACGATATCTCCATGATCCAGGGGACCCACGCCGTGGGGTCCCGGGTATCGTTCTTCGACGGCGAGCCGGACCGGCAGAACTACCGGCGCTACCGTGTCCGCACCGTCGCGCCCGAGACCCGCGGCGACGACTTCGCCATGATGTACGAGGTCGTCAAGCGGCGGTTCCAGCGGGGCCTGCGGGAGAGCGACCTGCCGGATCTCATGGTGGTGGACGGCGGCAAGGGCCAGTTGCAGGTGGCCCTGACGGCGTTGGCGGACCTCGGGGTGAAGGACCTGGACGTGGTGGCCATGGCCAAGATGCGGGTCACGGCGTCGCCACGGCTGGCGGAGGTCGAACGTTCGGAAGAGCGGCTGTTCCTGCCCTACCGCAGCAACCCGGTGGTGCTGCGGCGCAACTCCAATGCCCTGTTCCTCCTGCAACGCCTGCGGGACGAAGCCCACCGGTTCGCCATCACCTATCACCGGGCGGTCCGCGGCCGCGAGACCCTGCGCTCCGGACTGGACGGGATTCCCGGCGTGGGGCCCGCCCGGCGGCGGGCGCTGTTGCGCCGGTTCGGCAGCCTGAAACGGCTCCGTGACGCCTCCCTGGAGGAACTGATGGAGGTTCCTTCCATCACCGGTCCCCTTGCGCGGCGGATCCGCGACTCCTTCGAGGCCACGGACCGGCCGTGACCGGGCCGGGGCCGACGGCTCTCCTGACTTTTCCGCTGCTGGCGCTGCTCGCCGGCCAGGCCGCGGCGGTCCTGACCGATTCGGGAGGGCTTTCCGGCTGGGGCGCGGCGCTGTTCCTGCCCGGCCTCCTCCTGTGCGTCGTGCGCCGCGGCTGGGGTCTTCTGGCGCTCGCCTGCGCGCTGGCGTTCCATTGGGGCCTGGGGGCGCATCAGCGGCTGTTGCACCCGCGGTTTCCAGCATCCCATCTCAACCATCTTGCCGGTCAGAAAGAGGCGGTCCTCGTCGAGGCGCGTTTCTATCGTGAGCCTGAAGGGCGGGGCGACCGGAGCCGGTGGTACCTGGCGGCCGAACGGGTGTGGACGCCGCGAGGGGCCCGGCGGGCCACCGGGAACGTCCTGGTGACCGTCAGGAACGCCTACCGGCACTGGCGGCATGGCGACCTGGTCCGGGTCCCCTTGCGTCTGCGCCTGCCCGGGACGCGGGACGCCGGTTTCGACTACCGGGCATTCCTGGCGCGCCGCGGGATCCACCAGGTCGCCTTCCTGCACAACGACTGGGAGGCAAGGCGGGTGGGACGCGGCGGAGGCATCCGGGAATGGGTCGAAGCGCCGCGCCGCCGGATACGGCGGTTCGTGGAGCGGCGGTTCGAACCCGCCGCGGGCGGGCTGGTGACCGCCCTGGTGCTGGGAGACCGGGGCGGTCTCTCCAAGGAGTTGCGAAGCCGCTTTGCCGCCGTGGGCATGTCCCACGTGCTGTCCATATCGGGCCTTCACGTGGGCATGCTCAGCTATGTGACCTTCCTCCTGCTCCGGGTCCTCGCCTCGCGCAGCACCCGCCTGCTGCTTTCCGCGCCGGTGCACAAGCTGGCGGCCCTGGCTTCACTGGCGCCGGTGATCGCCTATACCCTGGTGGCCGGAGCACGGATACCCACCGTCCGGGCCGCCATCATGATCGGCCTGTACCAGCTGGCGGTCGCGGCCGGGCGCCAGGCGAACATCTTCGGCAGCCTGGCGCTGGCCGCCGTCATCGCCGCCCTCTGCTGGCCGGGAGCGGTCATGGAGGTCTCGTTCCAACTGTCGTTCCTGGCGGTGTTGGCCATCGTCGCCGGAGTCCGGATGCTCCGGCGCACGCCCGTTCTGCGCCCCCCGGACGCACCGCAGCGGGGCTGGCTGCAACGGCTGCGCCCCGCCCTCCTCCTGTCGATCCTGGTGCCGTTCTTCGCCACCCTGGGCACCGGGCCGGTGGTGGCCCAGCACTTCGGGTACCTGTCCTTGGCCGGCTTCATCGCCAATCCGCTGCTGGTCCCGCTGGTGGGGTTCTTCATCGTCCCCGCCGGGCTGCTCATGGGCCTGTTGTGCCTCTTGTTTCCGGGGGCCGCGGTCCTGCCTGCCCAAGTGTTGGAGATGGCGGTGTCCGCGTTCCTGTGGGCCGTCGATCTGCTGGCCGCCTTGCCCATGGCATCGGTGCCGCTTCCGAAGCCGGGGTGGCCCGCGGTGGGTCTCGTCTATCTCCTGATCGTGGCGTCGGCCGCGTGTGCCGCGAGGCTCCTCCGCCGGTGGTCCTGAAAGGGCGTTTGTTGACTTTCGAGCCGCCCTCTGTTAGCTCCTGTTTCTGGCGGCACGCGGCCCTCGGCCCGCGTAATCCTCCTGTCGTCGAATCACCGACTCCCCTTATGACACCCATGATTCCGTCGCGGGCGCCCGTTCGAGAGTGCTTATGAAACTGACCCGCATCAAGGGGTTCTCCGACGTTCTGCCTGGTGAAGTCGAAACCTGGCAGAGGATCGAGAGCGCGGCAATACGGGTATTTGCCGGCTATAACTTCAAGGAGATTCGAATCCCGGTCCTGGAGAAGTCCGAGCTCTTCTCCCGTTCGCTGGGCGAGTCCACGGACGTCATCGAGAAGGAGATGTACACCTTCGCGGACCGGGATGCGAAGGCGACGCTTCTCAGCCTCAGGCCCGAGGGCACGGCGGGCGTGGTGCGGGCGTACGGCGAGGGGAACCTTCACCAGGCCGAGCAGGTTCGAAAGCTCTATTACCTGGGCCCGATGTTTCGGCGCGAGCGGCCCCAGAAGGGGCGGCTGCGTCAGTTCCACCAGATCGGCGCGGAGGTCTTCGGCCGCACCGATCCCTTCATCGATGCGGAGCTGCTGCTGTTGCTGCGGGACCTGTGGGAGGAGCTGGGGGTGTCGGAGACGGTCCTGGAGGTGAACTCCATCGGCTGCACCGCCTGCCGGCCGGGGTACCGGGGCGCCCTGGTGTCGTTCCTCGAGGAGCGCCGGAGCGGTCTGTGCGCCGACTGCGACCGCCGCCTGGAGAGCAATCCGCTACGGGTGCTGGACTGCAAGCGCGCGTCCTGCTCCGAGATCGTGGCCTCGGCCCCCTCGATCCCGGAGCATTTGTGCGCGGACTGCCGCAGGCACTTCGATACGGTGCTGGACCTGCTCAAGGGGCTCCGCCCCGAGCCGGTGGTCAACCCCCGCCTGGTGCGGGGACTGGACTATTATTGCCGGACCACTTTCGAGTGGAAGGCCACCACGGGCCTGGGGAGCCAGAACACCGTGGCCGCGGGCGGCCGGTACGACGGGCTGGTGCAGTCCCTGGGGGGGCCGCCGGTAGCCGGCGTGGGGTTCGCGCTGGGGGTGGAGCGGCTGGCGTTGCTGCTCTCGGAGGGCGGCGCGGCCGGTGGCGTGTCGCCGTTGCTGTACTTGGCGTGGATGGGGGAGGAAGCGCAACGCTGGACGTTCTCCCTGGCGCACCGCCTGCGCCGGCGGGGCCTCCGGGTGGACCTGGAGGGCGATTCCCGAAGCCTCAAGAGCCAGATGCGGCGCGCGGACAAGCTGGGCGCCCGGGCCGTCCTCATCGTGGGCCCCGACGAGATGACGAAGGGCAAGGCGCTGGTACGCGACATGGCGACGAAGGAGCAGACCGAGGTGGACCTCTCGGAGGTGGATGACGTTCTGGGCGCGGCCGGTGAGGGACCAAACCAGGTTTCCGGGTGATCACGTGAACGACAGGAATGTGGACTTGATGGGCGACTGGCAGAGGAGTTGCCGCTGTGGCGAGCCCCGCGAGAGCGAGGTGGGCCGTGAGCTCACCCTCATGGGGTGGACCCGGTCGCTGAGGGACCACGGCGGTCTGCTGTTCATCGACCTCCGGGACCGCACGGGCCTCGTGCAGGTGGTGGTGAACCCCGAGGTGACGCCGGAGGCCCACGAGAAGGCCAAGCGGGTGCGCTCCGAGGACGTGCTCGCGGTGCGCGGAAAGCTGGTGCGCCGTTCGGAAGAAACCATCAATTCGAGCATCCCCACCGGGACGGTGGAGCTCATGGCCCGGGAGCTGCGCGTGCTGAACCCGTCGCGGGTGCCGCCGTTCCCGGTGGACGACGACGTCGAGCCCACCGAGACCAGCCGCTTCCGGTACCGCTATCTCGACCTCAGGCGGCCGCGCAGCCTGAAGCCGCTGGAAGTCCGCCACCGGATGCTCACGGCCATCCGGGAGCACCTGAACGGCCTCTCCTTCATGGAGGTGGAAACACCGGTCCTCACCAAGAGCACGCCGGAGGGGGCCCGGGACTACCTGGTGCCCAGCAGGATGCACCCGGGCAAGTTCTACGCGCTGCCCCAGTCGCCCCAACTGTTCAAGCAGATCCTCATGGTGGGCGGGGTGGACCGGTACTTCCAGGTGGTCCGCTGCTTCCGGGACGAAGACCTGCGCATGGACCGCCAGCCCGAGTTCACTCAGCTCGACATCGAGATGTCGTTCGTGCGTCCCGAGGATATCTTCGCCATGGTCGAGGGCATGATGGCGCGGGTCTTCCGGGAGGTGAGGGGGGTCGAGCTGGAGACGCCCTTTCGCCGTCTGAGCTGGGAAGAGGCCATGTCGCGGTACGGAACGGACAAGCCGGACCTGCGCTTCGGGCTGGAGCTGGTGGAGCTGTCGGACGTGTTCGAAGATTCCGAGGTGGCCATTTTCAAGCGGGCGCTGGCGGCCGGCGGCATCGTCAAGGGCCTGATGGTGCCGGGCGCCGCGGACCTGTCGCGCAAGGAGCTGGACGACCTGACCGGGCTGGTGGGCCGCTACGGCGCCAAGGGGCTGGCCTGGATCAAGGTGCTGGAGAGCGAGTGGCAGTCGCCGCTGACCAAGTTCCTGAGCGAGGGCGAGAGGGAAGCCCTGCGCGGCCGCACCGGGGCGGGGCCCGGCGACGTGATCTTCATGCTGGCGGACGATGCGGACATCGTCAACGAGGGTCTGGCCAACCTGCGGCTGGAGATGGGCAGAAGGCTGGGGTTGGTGAAGGATGGTCTTCATGCCTTCGCCTGGGTCGTCGACTTCCCGCTGGTTGAATGGAAGAAGGCCGAGGGACGCTACACCGCGGTACATCACCCCTTCACCGCGCCGCGCGAGGAGGATCTGCCGTTCCTCACCGAGGACCCCGCCCGGGTGAAATCTCGAGCCTACGACCTGGTGCTGAACGGCATGGAGATGGGCGGCGGCAGCATCCGGATCCATTCGGCCG
Organism: uncultured Binatia bacterium (SeqCode); assembly: GCA_965219905.1. Classification (GTDB taxonomy): domain Bacteria; phylum Desulfobacterota; class Binatia; order UBA9968; family JAJDTQ01; genus JAJDTQ01. The sequence continues at coordinate 21,838 of CBDCOS010000002.1, forward strand.
GGTTGCAGCGGGAGGTGCTGGCGCTCCTCGACGTGAGCCCGGAAACGGTGGAGGAGCAGTTCGGCTTTCTCCTGGAGGCGCTGGAACTGGGGGCGCCGCCCCACGGCGGCATCGCCTTCGGCGTCGACCGGCTGGCCATGCTCCTGAGCGATTCCCCCGCCATCCGCGACGTCATCGCGTTCCCCAAGAGCCAGCGCGCGGTGTGCATGCTGACGGAAGCGCCCACCGCGGTGGACGCGCGCCAGCTCTCGGAGCTGCAGATCAGGACTCTGGCGGGAGACCCGTAGCGACGCCGCAAGTCCCTATAGGTCCGTCCAGTAGCGAGTCATCTCGCTCAGATAGGTCAGCGTCGAGAGGTCGGGCATGCGGTCCAGGTATACGTGACCGCGCAGGTGGTCCACCTCGTGCTGAATGACCCGGGCGTGGAAACCGGACGCGACGAAGTCCAGCTCGCTGCCGTCGCGGTCCAGGGCGGTCACCCGCAAACTGCTGTAGCGGGGCACCCGGCCGCGGATCTCGGGGATGCTGAGGCATCCTTCCCAGTCCTCCTCGGTCTCTTCCCCCAGCGGGACGATCTCCGGGTTGATGAGGACCGAGAGAGGCACCGGCGCCTTTCCCGGGTAGCGGGCGTTGTCGGCCACCTCCAGCACCGCCACCTGGATGGGTTCGTGGACTTGGACGGCGGCGAGGCCCACGCCCTGGTACTCGTGCATGGTCGTTACCATGTCGTCGATGAAGCGTTGGAAGCCGTCCTGCGCCACTTCCTCGGGCGCAACCTTCCGGGCGGGACGCCTTAGCACGGGGTTGCCGAGCCGCGCGACTTTGAGAATGGCCATGGCGCTTCCTAACACACGGTTTTCCGCTTCTTCAAGTTGGCGTCGCCGGGTCCGTGCCGATGGTTTGACAATGTGGATGCTTTAGGTCTATATTTCATTGGCGCGGATGATTCGAAGGCTTGGGCAAACTTCTCGGATTTCGACGATCAGGGGATCCGGCATGCAAGAAACCGCTGTGAATTCCGTCAGGGCCGCCACCGACCGAAGCTCATTGATGAACATCGGGAGGAAGGTCGACTACGCCGTACGGGCGCTGTCGTATCTGGCGGCCCAGCCTGAATGCTGGGTGGTGGGCAGCAAGGAGATCGCCCAGCGGCAGGACATCCCGACACACTTCATGTCGAAGATCATGAAGGATCTGGCGTCGGCGGGGTTGGTACACTCCCACGTTGGCCGCAAGGGCGGTTTCAGCCTGGCGAGGCACCCGGAATCCATCAACCTCAAGGAGGTCTACGAGGCGGTGGAGAAGCCCTTGACGCTGATGGAATGCCTGGACCGGGTTCAGCGCTGCTGTGCGTACGACTCCGTATGCACGCAGATTTCCGTATGGGAACGGGCGCAGATGCTGCTGGCGGACTATCTGGCGGGTATTTCCATCGGCAGCATTGCCGACAGGGAAGGTCTCAAGGGTCGATTGAGCCGATCGGACAACTGATTCTCGCGCGCAGGGGCCCCCCGGAGGCGGTCGTCGGCGCCAAGGAACGGAGAGACATGGAACTCGACAACGAGCTGGTCGACAGCGATTACAAGTACGGCTTCGTGACGGACATCGAGGCGGACCACGTTCCGCCGGGGTTGAGCGAGGACGTGGTCCGGCTGATCTCGGAGAAGAAGGGCGAGCCGGATTGGCTGCTGGATTGGCGGCTCAAGGCCTACCGCTACTGGACGAAGCTCGAGAAGTCCGAGGCCGAGCCCAAGTGGGCCAACGTCCACTATCCGCCCATCGACTACCAGAGTATCATCTACTACTCCGCTCCCAAGGCCGGGAAGGACGCCCCCAAGAGCCTGGATGAAGTGGACCCGGAGCTGCTGGCCACTTACGAGAAGCTCGGCATTCCGCTGCACGAGCGCGAGGTGCTGGCCGGCGTGGCCGTGGACGCGGTTTTCGACAGCGTATCGGTGGCGACAACCTTCAAGGACAAGCTGGCGGAGCTTGGCATCATCTTCTGCTCGTTCTCCGAGGCGGTGCGGGAGCATCCGGAGCTGGTGCGGCAGTACCTGGGCTCGGTCGTGCCCTACAGCGACAACTTCTTCGCGTCGCTCAACTCCGCGGTCTTCAGCGACGGGTCGTTCTGCTACGTGCCCAAGGGCGTGCGCTGCCCCATGGAGCTGTCCACCTATTTCCGCATCAACGCGGCGCAGACGGGCCAGTTCGAGCGCACCCTGATCGTGGCCGATGCCGGCAGCTACGTGAGCTACCTGGAGGGGTGCACCGCGCCCATGCGCGACGAGAACCAGCTCCACGCCGCGGTGGTGGAACTGGTGGCGCTGGAGGACGCGCAGATCAAGTACTCCACGGTCCAGAACTGGTATCCCGGCGACAAGGACGGCAAGGGCGGCATCTACAACTTCGTCACCAAGCGGGGCAAGTGCGCGGGACGCAGCTCCAAGATCTCCTGGACCCAGGTGGAGACCGGCTCCGCCATCACCTGGAAATATCCGAGCTGCATCCTGCAGGGGGACGGCTCGGTGGGCGAGTTCTACTCGGTGGCGGTGACCAACAACCACCAGCAGGCGGACACCGGCACCAAGATGATCCACATGGGCAAGAACACCCGCAGCACCATCGTCTCCAAGGGAATCTCCGCCGGTCACGGCCAGAACAGCTACCGCGGCCTGGTGAAGGTGCTCAAGGGGGCCGCCAACGCCCGCAACTACTCCCAGTGCGATTCCCTGTTGATGGGCAGCGAGTGCGGCGCCCACACCTTTCCCTATCTGGAGGTGAAGAACAACTCGGCCCATATCGAGCACGAGGCCTCCACCTCGAAGATCGGGGAAGACCAGATTTTCTATTGCAGGCAGCGCGGCATCAAGGAAGAAGACGCCGTCGCCATGATCGTCAACGGCTTTTGCCGCGAAGTCTTCCGTGAGCTGCCCATGGAGTTCGCGGTGGAAGCCCAGAAGCTCCTCGGGGTCAGCCTCGAGGGCAGCGTGGGGTAGGGGCGACCCGCGGTTCGCCCATCAGGATGAACGGGATGTATGTGGTAGGGGCGACCGGCGGTCGCCCACTAGGATAGACGGGATGTTAGAAGTTCGAAATCTGCATGCGTGCGTCGAGGGCAAAGAGATTCTCCGCGGCATCGATCTGGCCGTTGGGGCGGGCGAGGTCCACGCCATCATGGGACCCAACGGCTCCGGCAAGAGCACGCTGGCCCAGGTGCTGGCCGGCCGCGACACCTACGAGGTGACGGCCGGCGAAGTCCGCTACAAGGGGCAGGACCTGCTGGACATGGCGCCGGAGCTGCGGGCCGTGGAGGGGGTCTTCCTCGGCTTCCAGTACCCGGTGGAGATACCCGGACTGAACAGCCTCTATTTCCTGCGGGCCGCGGTCAACGCGGTGCGCACGCACCGCGGGGAGGAGGAGCTGGACGCGGTGGACTTCATGGGCCTGGCGCAGGAGAAGATGAAGGCGGTGGAGATGGGCGAGGACCTGCTGCGGCGCCCGGTCAACGCGGGGTTCTCGGGCGGCGAGAAGAAGCGCGCCGAGATCTTCCAGATGACCATGCTGGAGCCGGCTCTGGCGATCCTCGACGAGACCGACTCCGGCCTCGACATCGACGCCCTCAAGGTCGTGGCCCACGGCATCAATCTCTTTCGCGGCCCCGAGCGGGCCATCATTCTCGTAACCCACTACCAGCGGCTGCTGAACTACGTCGTGCCCGACTACGTCCACGTCATTCAGAACGGCCGGCTGGTGAAGTCCGGCGGCAAGGATCTGGCCCGACAGCTCGAGGACAGCGGCTATTCCTGGGTGGAGGAAGAGGCCGGAAAGGGTTCCGGGGGCTTGGCGGACGGGAGTCCCGGGGCATGACGGACAAGGGCGGCGAGCAGCAGGGCTACCTGGAGGACTTCGACAAGCTCGCGGCGCGGGCGCCGTCCAACGGAGGCGCCTGGGTGGCGGACCTGCGCAGCCGCGCCATGGAACGGTTCCGTTCCCTCGGTTTCCCGTCCACCCGTGACGAGGAGTGGAAGTACACGAGCGTGGAGCCTCTGAAGAATGCCCGCCTGCGCGTGCCCGATCCCCCGGCTCGAGGCTTGGCGCCGGCGGCGGACCGTCTCGCTCCGGGCGGATGGGAGCGGTACGAGCTGGTGTTCCCCGGCCACGGCTCCGGCGATTGCCACGCCCGGGATGAAGACGTTTTCGTGGGACCCCTGGCCGATGCCGTGAACAGCCGGCTGCCGTGGGTGGAGGCCCACCTCGGACGCCACGCCGACTACGAGCATCATGCCTTCCGGGCCCTCAACACGGCCTTCGTGGAAGACGGCGCCGCGGTCAGGCTGGGCCCGGACCGGACCCTCGACAAGGCGGTGCTGCTGGTTTTCATGGCTCCTCCGGGAAAGGAGGAGAATCGTATCGTCCACCCGCGGACGCTGGTGGTGGTGGGAGCCGGCAGCCGTCTCACGTTGGTGGAGGCGTACGCCGGCGGGCGCGAGGACGCCTACTGCAGCAATGCCGTTACCGAGATCGTGCTGGAGGAAGACGCCTCCCTGGACCACTACCGGTTGCTGCGGGAAGGCGGCCAGGCGTTCCACATCGGCACGGTCCAGGTGAGCCAGGCCCGCAACAGCCGCTACCGCTCCCATTCGGTCACGGCGGGCGGCGCCATCACACGGGTGGAGATCAACGCGCTGCTGGACGGCGAGGGAGCCGATTGCCTGCTTCAGGGCCTCTACGTGGCGGGAGGACGGCAGCACGTCGACAGCCGTACCGCCATCGAACACGCGAAACCCCACGGCACCAGCAGCGAGCTGTACAAGGGGGTTCTGAACGATCGGGCCAGGGCGGTGTTCAACGGCAAGATCGTCGTGCGCGAGGAGGCTCAGAAGACCGACGCCCGGCAGTCCAACAGGAACCTGATGCTGTCCCGGGACGCGGAGATCGACAGCAAGCCCCAACTGGAGATCCTGGCGGACGACGTTCGCTGCTCCCACGGGACCACCATCGGACAGCTCGAGGAAGACGAGTTGTTCTACCTGCGATCGCGCGGGCTGGACCCCGCGGTCGCCAGGCAGCTCCTGGTTCACGGGTTCGCCAGCGAGATCCTGGACGGCATCGCCATCGAACCCCTCAGGGACCGACTGGCGGCGCAAGTGCTTTCCGAGCTGGGCGCCTGACGGACGCGGTACTCGCTCATGCAACAGGTCGACACGATGGACTGGAAGAGCCCGGACGGGTCCCTTGACGTGGCCCGAATACGCGGCGATTTCCCCGTTCTCGGGGAAACCGTCCACGGAAAGCCCCTGGTCTACCTGGACAACGCGGCCACCGCCCAAAAGCCCCGGGCGGTGATCGAGCGGCTCGCCCGGTACTACGAGACGGAGAACGCCAACATCCATCGCGGCGTGCACCGGTTGAGCGAGATCGCCACCCGCGCCTACGAGGACACCAGGGCCACCGTGAGGGGGTTCCTCAACGCCGCGGAGACACGGGAGATCATCTTCGTGCGCGGCACCACCGAAGCCATCAACCTCGTGGCGAGCTGCTACGGCGGGAGCCGCTTCCAGCCCGGGGACGAGGTCGTCATCTCGGCCATGGAGCACCACTCCAACATCGTGCCGTGGCAGCTCATCTGCGCGCAGACGGGCGCGACGCTGCGTGTGGTCCCGGTGGACGACCGCGGCGACGTGGTCATGGAGGAGTACCGCCGCATGTTGAGCGGCAGGACCCGCATGGTGGCCTTGCCGCATGTCTCCAACGCTCTCGGCACCGTCAATCCCATCAAGGAGATGATCGCGGAAGCCCACCGGGCCGGCGCGCCGGTGCTGATCGACGGCGCCCAGGGGGCGCCCCACGCCCAAGTGGACGTAAGAGACCTCGACTGCGACTTTTACGCCTTCTCCAGCCACAAGCTCTACGGCCCCACGGGCATCGGCGTGCTGTACGGCAAGGCCGGGCTGCTGGAGGCCATGCCGCCCTATCAGGGCGGCGGCGACATGATCCTCTCGGTCAGTTTCGAACATACCGAATACAACGAGCTGCCGTACAAGTTCGAGGCCGGAACTCCCCATATCGCCGGCGTGATCGGCCTCGGCGCGGCGGTGGAATACCTTCTCCATCTGGGAATGGAAGGTGTGGCGGCGTACGAGGATCGGCTGGTCGCCTACGCGGTGGAACGTCTGCGCGAGGTCCCTGAGCTCCGCTTGGTGGGCACGCCGGCGCGGCGGGCGTCGCTGGTCTCGTTTGTCCTCGGCGACATCCACGCGCACGACATCGGCACGATCCTCGACCAGGACGGGATCGCGGTGAGGACCGGACACCACTGCGCCATGCCGGTCATGGAACGGTTCGGGGTCCCGGCAACCGTGCGCGCTTCGTTTGCGTGCTACAACACCGAAGCCGACGTCGATGCCTTGGCCGACGGTCTAGAAAAGGCGAGGAGGCTGTTCCACGGTGTCTGACATGAAAGACCTCTACCAGGAGCTGATCCTGGATCACAACCGCCGGCCGCGTAACTTCGGCCCGCTGGCGGAAGCCAATCGAAGCGCCAGGGGGATCAATCCCCTCTGCGGCGACATGGTCACGGTCCACTTGCAGGTGGAAGACGGCCACGTGAAGGACATTCGCTTTGAGGGCACGGGCTGCGCCATCTGCATCGCGTCCGCGTCGGTGATGACCGAAAGTCTGAAGCGGCGGACGCGCGAGGACGCCGTGAATCTCTTCAAGTGCTTCCACCGGATGGTGGCGCCGACGGACGGCGCGGAGTCCGATCCCCCCGACATGGGCAAGCTGGCGGCGTTCGCGGGGGTCCGGGACTACCCGGCGCGTGTCAAGTGCGCTACGCTGGCGTGGCACGCCTTGCGCGCGGCCCTGGAGGGCGAGGGAAAGGCGGTCACTACCGAATAACGGTGCGGGAGACGGCTCGTGGACACCATTGAAGAGCAGAAAGACATCGAGCAGCGGGTCATTGAGGCCCTGCAGACCATCTATGACCCCGAAGTTCCGGTGAACATCTACGAAATGGGGTTGATCTACGGTGTGGACCTGGACCCCCTCGGCAATGCGTCCGTCTCCATGACCCTCACTGCACCGAACTGCCCGGCCGCCCAGTCCCTTCCCATGGAAGTCGAGGAGAAGGTCCGGGCGGTGGACGGCGTCAACGACGTGCACCTCGAAATCGTCTGGGAGCCGCCCTGGGACCCAAGCCTTATGTCGGACGCGGCCAAGTTGCAGCTCGGCATGCTGTGACGCCGAGGAATCCGCCCACATCACGATGGACGAAGTCAACGAGCACGAGCAGATAAAGGTGCGCCGCCACAAGTTGGCGCAGTTGGGGACGGATCGCCGCTTGGCATTCCGCAATGACTTTCGTCCCACTCATTCCGTCCAGGCCATCCGCGACCACTACGGCGATCTCGATCCGCAGGAGTTGGAAGCCTTGTCCGAAGAGTTCGCGCTGGCGGGCCGGATAAGAGCCCTCCGCCCGCACGGCAAGGCCGCGTTCTTCGAGATAGAGGATGCGACGGGGCGGCTGCAGGTCTACGCCCGCCGGGACGGCCTCGGGGAGGATGCCTACGAACGGGTCCGTTCCCTCGACGTGGGCGACATCGTGGGAGTGCGCGGCGGCCTCTTCCGGACCCGCACCGACGAGCTCACCATCCAGGCGAGGGAAGTCACCCTCCTGACCAAGTGCATACGGCCCCTGCCGGAGAAGTGGCACGGCCTCAAGGACGTGGAGACGCGCTACCGGCAGCGCTACGTGGACCTGATGGTCAATCCCGAGGTGCGCGAGGTCTTCCGCAACCGCTCGCGGGTCATCGGCCTCGTGCGCGGCTTCCTGGAGCAACGGGGCTTCCTCGAGGTCGAGACGCCGATGATGCAGCCCGTGGCGGGGGGCGCCGCGGCCAAGCCTTTCGTGACCCATCACAACGCCCTGGACCTGGACCTCTACCTGCGGGTGGCGCCGGAGCTGTTTCTCAAGCGGCTGCTGGTGGGCGGCTTCGACCGGGTGTACGAGCTGAACCGCAACTTCCGCAACGAGGGCATCTCCACGCGCCACAACCCCGAGTTCACCATGCTCGAGTTCTACCAGGCCTACGCCGACTACGAGGACATGATGGAGCTTACCGAAGAGCTCTTCGTGACCCTGGCGGAGGAGATCGGCGGCAGCCTCCGCATTCCCTGCGGCGAGCACGAGGTCAGCCTGGAGCGGCCGTGGCAGCGGCTTTCCCTGACCGAGGGCGTGGCCCGGCACGCCGGGGTGGAGGAGTCCGAGCTGGCGACGCCCGAGGGCGTGCGGAGGCTCGCGGACGGGCTCGACCTCAAGCTCGACCCCAAGCTGGGCCACGGCAAGCTGCTGGTGGAACTCTTCGAGCACCTGGTGGAGCCGCGGTTGATCCAGCCCACCTTCGTCGTGGGCTATCCGCTGGAAGTGTCGCCCCTGGCGCGCCGGAACGACTCGAACCCGGCCCTCGTCGACCGCTTCGAGCTCTTCATCGGCGGCAGGGAGATGGCCAACGCCTTCTCCGAGCTTAACGATCCGGACGACCAGCGGCGGCGTTTCGAGGAGCAGGCCGCTGCCGGGCGGGCGGGCGACGACACCGCCTGCGAGGTGGACGAGGACTACGTGCGCGCCCTCGAGTACGCCATGCCCCCGGCCGCCGGAGAAGGCATCGGGATCGACCGGCTGATCATGCTGCTGACGGACTCGCCTTCGATTCGGGACGTGATCCTGTTTCCGCTTCTGCGTACCTGACGATGCGGTACGAGTTGTTCGTAGGGCTGCGCTATCTCCGGGCCCGACGCAGCGAGCGGTTCATCTCCCTGCTCACGCTGATCTCCATCCTCGGGGTGATGATCGCGGTGGTCACCCTGAACGTCGCCATAGCGGTGATGACGGGATTCGAGGAGGTGTTCCGTGATCGCCTGCTGGGCCTGCACTCCCACATCGAGCTGGTCAAGCCGGCCTCCTACGTGACCGGATACGACGAGCTGGCCAAACGGATCGAGCAGCGGGACGACGTGAAGACGGCAAGTCCGGCCCTCACCGGGCAGATCATCCTGACGGCGGGGAGCCGGGTCACCGGGGTGTTGGTGCGCGGCATCGATCCCGACCGCTCCCACGTGGACCTCGAATCCTACCTGCAAGAGGGAGACCTGAGCGGCCTGAAGACTCCTACGACGGTGGTGGTGGACGGACGCCGCCTGCCGCTTCCCGGAATCATTATCGGCGACCGGTTGGCGTCCAGGCTGGGAGTGCGCGAGGGCGACGCGCTGCAGGCGGTTTCTCCCACCGGAAGTCCCACCGCGGTGGGCATCATCCCACGGATCAGGCGCTTCGCGGTGGTCGGCATCTTCGACTCGGGCATGCGCGAGTACGACAGCGGACTGGTCTTCCTGAACCTCGCGGATTCGCAACGGTTCTTCGGAACCGGCAAGGTCGCCACCAGCATCGAGATCATCGTCGGAGAGGTGGGGAAGGCGCAGGACATCGCCAAGGAGATTCAACGCACGGTGGGGCAGACGTATCTGGTGGAGGACTGGACGCGCCTTTGGCCCAATCTCTTCGCGGCCCTGCGGCTGGAGAAAACCGTGTACTTCCTGGTGTTGTTGCTGATGGTGCTGATCGCGGCATTCAACATCGTCTCGACGCTGATCATGGTGGTGATGGAGAAGCGCAAGGACATCGCGGTGCTGCGCTCCATGGGCGCATCCCGTGGCGGCATACGGCTGATCTTCCTCTTGAAGGGGTGGATCATCGGGGCCGTCGGCACGCTCTCCGGGGTCTTCATCGGCTACGTGCTGGCCGTGCTGCTTCAACGCTACCAGTTCATCGAGCTGCCCGAGGACGTGTTTCCGGTGTCCACCGTACCCGTAAGCATCTCTCCGATGTACTTCGGCCTGGTGGCCGTGGCGTCCCTGGCGATCTGCTGTCTCGCCAGCCTCTACCCCGCACGGCAGGCGGCCAAGCTGCATCCGGTAGACGTCATTCGATACGAGTAACGAAACGTGGCCGGGTTGATCGAAGTACGGGGATTGGCGAAGTCTTTTACCGGAGGAGGCCGGCAGGTGGAGGTGCTGGCGGACCTGGACCTGTCACTGGAGCAGGGCGAGCGGCTCGCTATCGTCGGCGAGTCCGGCGTCGGCAAGAGCACGCTGCTCTACATCATCGGCACCCTCGAACGCCCCGACCGGGGCACGCTGCACTACGAGGGAGGCGATGTGACCGCCTGGAGCGATGACGAGGTCTCCGGCTTGCGCAACCGGACCATCGGCTTCGTCTTCCAGTTCCATCACCTGCTGCCCGACTTCAGCGCCCTCGAGAACGTCATGATGCCGGCCCTCATCGCCCGTTGGGAAGGCCCGAAGGCGCGCGCCTCCGCCATCGAGCTGCTGGAGACCGTGGGTCTCGGGCACCGGCTGGGCCATCGCCCCGGCGAGCTTTCCGGCGGCGAGCAGCAGCGGGTGGCCATCGCGCGTTCGCTGATTCTCGGGCCAAAGCTCATGCTGGCCGACGAGCCCACCGGCAATCTCGACCGGGCCACCGCCATGGAGATTGAGGACCTGCTCTGCGACCTCAACGAACAGCGCGGCCTGAGCCTGATCGTCACGACCCACAACCGCCAGTTGGCCCGGCGGATGAACCGGCAACTGGAGCTGCGGGCCGGCCGGCTGTTCCCGGTAGCGGAGTGACGCCAAGGAACCGGCGGTCCGGAACCGTCCGACCCCCTGTCACGCTTTACATCGGCACGGGAACTTGGTAGCAGGAAATAAGAAACACAAGCCTTTTCGGTACATTGAAACAGTGCGGGTAATTGAACCGAGAATTGCGGCGATCCTGCTGGGCGCCATGGGATTTCTCCTGGCGTGGCAAGGTCCTTGCATGGCCGCCACCCTCGTCAACGAGGTCCGTGTCCAGGGCCACTTGCGGATCGAGGAGGATGCCATCCGGTTGAACATCGAGGCCCAGGAAGGCCAACCTTTCAATCAGGAGGTTGTGGGCCGCGATGTCAAGGCCATCTACCGGATGGGTTTCTTCGACGACGTGACGGTTGAGTTCTCTTCGGACGGAATTCTGACCTATACGGTCCAGGAGCGGCCCTATGTCAGGCAGGTCGAGATTCTGGGCAACGACAGCATTGCGACGGAGGACATCGAAGCGGCTCTGGGCGTGAGGCCGCGGACGGCCCTGGATACGGCCCGGCTCCAGGCAGGGCTCCAGAGGGTCCTGAGGCTCTACAGCGAGGCCGGTCATGTCAACACGCGGGTGGACTATACGCTGACGCCCGAAGAAAACAACCAGACCATCATTACGCTGGAGATCCTGGAGGGCAAAACGCTCCTGATCAAGAAGATCACCTTCGAGGGGAACAGGGCGTTCGGCGAGGACGAGCTCAAGGACGTCATGCAGACCAAGGAGGACTGGATCATCCCGTTCACCAGCCGCGGCCGCCTGGACCCCGACGTGCTCACCAACGATATCGCGCTGCTTTCCTCGTTCTATTACGACCACGGCTACATCGACCACAGGATCGACGAACCCATCGTGCTGACCCGCGGCAACGGGCTGGAGGTGGTCGTCCGCGTGGAGGAAGGCGAGCGGTATCGGGTCGGCATCGTGAAGCTGGGGGGAGACCTCGAAGGCAACCCGGCGCGATTGCTCGAGCGCGTGACGTTGACCTCGGGGCAGATCTTTCGCGGCAGCCGTATGCGTCATGACGTGACCGCGCTGCAACGACGGTATGCCGACCGCGGTTACGCCTTCGCCCGGATTGACCCGCTTACCAAGGCCGATCCGAAGGAGCGTCTGGTGGACGTGACCTTCATGATCCAGCGCGGCCCGCTGGTCTATTTCGACCAGGTGGAGATCACCGGGAACGTCAAGACCCGGGACAAGGTGATTCGCCGCGAGCTCGAGGTGGCGGAAGAAGAGCGGTACTCCGCGGCAAGGATCATCGAGAGCCGGAACGCGTTGCTGCGGACGGGGTTCTTCAAGGACGTGAACGTGGAAACGGCGAAGACCGGAAGGGACGACAGGGTAGACCTGGCGGTCAAGGTGGAAGAGGCCCCCACCGGCACTTTCAGCATCGGCGTGGGTTACAGCACGGCGAGCTCGTTCTCTTTCCAGACATCGCTCGAGGAACGCAACCTGTTCGGAACCGGGAGAGGGGTGTCGGCGGACCTGAAGTTGAGCAATACGGACCAGGATGTGGTCCTCGGCCTGGTGGAGCCACGGGTCTTCGACACTCGAGCCGACCTCGGGCTGGATGTCTTCAACGCCACCTCGGAGTTCAGTACCTGGGAGAGCCGCCGGACCGGTTTCGCAACCCGCCTCAGCGTGCCGCTTCGGTACGTGAGTCTGCCCTTCGTCGGACGGCGCGCGGACCTCAAGCTCCAGCAAGAGATCGACGACGAGCCCGAGTTCTCGATTCTCGACTACCTCCAGGGCGGCCTCGGTTATACCCTGGCCCGCGAGAAGATCACCGATGTCGAGAGCGACGCCCCTGCCAGCATCGAGCCCGGACACAGCATCACCAGCGCGGTCACGCCACGGCTCTCCTACGACACGCGCAATCATTTCTTCGTACCCACCGAGGGGACCCGTTCGGTGATGTCCGTGAAGCTCGCGGGTATCGGGGGAGACAACAGGTTCATGCGGAGCGACGCGGCCATGACGCGGTACTTTCCCGTGTTCAAGGACTTCGAATGGGGCGAGAAGGTCGCCCTGATGGTCGGCGCCCGGATCGGCTACGCGGCGTCCTGGACGCGGAAGGAACTGCCGCTCTTCGAACGCTACTACCTGGGCGGCATCGGTTCGGTGCGCGGTTTCGAGTACCGCACGCTGGGCCCCCGGGAATGCCCCAAGGATACGCCGGACTGCACCGATCCCACGAACATCGGGGGCAACAAGCAGTTGGTCTTGAAGACGGAGCTGCACTTCCCCATCCTGGACCAATGGGGTTTCAGGGGCTCGATATTCTTCGATCAGGGGCAGGCCTTCGGGACGTCCCAGAACATCGATCTCAAGGCCCTCAAGCGGTCGGTGGGCCTGGGCACGCAGTGGCTGTCGCCCATCGGTCCGATCAAGTTGAGCTGGGCGATCCCTCTCAATGTCAAGCAGTTCGACCAGAAGGAAGTCCTGGGCTTTACCATCGGCACGGCGGGCGATCTCTGATCCACGCCCGGAGCCGGCCATTCCCTTGGAGGTTGCGGTGATCCGAATACTCACGTTTTTTCTGCTGGCGGTGCTGACGTCCTCCGCATGGGGGCAGGAGCTCAAGGTGGGCTTCGTGAACGTCCAGAAGGCCATCAGCCAGTCGAAGCGGGGAGAGCAGGCCCGGGAGACCTTCCAGCGCGCCGTAAAGGCTAGGGAACAGGCCCTGCGGAAGGAACAGGCGGCCATCGAGAAGGAAAGAAGGACGCTGGAGAAGCAGGCGGTCCTGATGAAGGAGAGCGAGCGGGCCAAGGCCCAGCGCCGTTTTCAGCTCCGTGTCCGGGACTTCGAGCGGAAGAAACGGGACATGCAGGATGAACTGAGGCTGCGGGAGCGGGAGATGACCGACGAGATCCTCAAGGACCTTCAGAAGGTCATCGCCGAGGTCGGCAAGACGGGCAAGTTCACGATGATCCTCGAACGGGGCCAACTGCTTTACACGGACAAGGGGACCGACATCACCGACGACGTGATCAAGCTCTACAACGAGCGTTTCCAGAACAACACGGCCGACGACAAGAAAAAGTGACCGGCTCGGGGAAATCGCTTGCCGACCTCGCCGGACTGGTCGGCGGACGGGTAATCGGCGACCCTGGAGTGAGCATCGAAGGAGTCGCCTCCATCGAAGAGGCCGGTCCCGGCCATATCACCTTCCTCGCCCACCCGCGATACCGCGGGCATCTCGACTCCTGCACGGCCAGTGCGATCATCGTCGCGGATGAATCGGGCGTTCCGGCTGACTTGAACCTCCTGAAGGTCGAGGATCCCCACCACGCGTTTGCACAGATCCACGGGGTCTTCAACCCGCCGACGGTGCACGACGCCGGCATCAGTCCCTCGGCGGTGGTGGATCCCACGGCCACCATCGGTCCGGAAGCGGCCCTCTACCCTCACTGTTACGTCGGAAGGAACGCCAGGGTCGGAGAGAAGACGGTGCTCATGCCGGGCGCCACCGTCGGTCCGGGCGCGCGGATCGGAAGCCGCTGCGTGCTGCATCCCAACGTGACGGTGGCCGAGGGCTGCCGCATCGGCGACCGCGTGATCCTCCACGCGGGAGTCGTCATCGGCAGCGACGGTTTCGGCTACGCGGGCCATGGACCGGGCCGGATCAAGGTCCCGCAGGCCGGGATCGTGGATATCGGCGACGACGTGGAGATCGGCGCCAACACCACCGTGGACCGGGCGACCATCGGACGCACCCGGATCGGCGCCAGGACGAAGATCGACAATCTCGTGCAGATCGGGCACAACGTCGTCATCGGCGAACGCTGTCTGATCGTCGCCCAGACGGGTCTTGCCGGCAGCAGCGTGCTGGGCGACGACGTGATTCTCGCCGGCCAGGCAGGGGTGTCGGACCACGTGGAGGTCGGGGACCGCACGGTCATCGGTCCGAGGGGCAGCGTGCTCCAATCGGTGCCGCCGGGTTCCGTGCTTTCCGGCATAGTCGAGGCCGCTCCCCACAGGCAGTGGCTCAGAGTGATGCGGCTGCTTCCGAAGCTGCCGGTTCTGTGGCGGCGGGTTTCGGAGATCGAACGCAATATCCGCATGCTGCTGTCGCGGGAAGACAAGGGAGTCTCGTAACGAAATGATGGACGTAACCGAGATACGCGAAATGATCCGCCACCGGTATCCGTTCCTGCTGGTGGATCGAATCGTCGAGCTGGAGCCCAACCGGCGCATTGTCGGCCTCAAGAACGTCACCGTCAACGAGAGTTTCTTTCAAGGCCATTTCCCCGAGAAGCCCATGATGCCGGGGGTGTTGATCTGTGAAACCATGGCCCAGGTGGGGGCTGTCCTCGCGCGCTGCAGCGAACAGGACAGCGGCAAGGTCTTCGTCCTCACGGGCCTCGATCGGGTCCGGTTCAAGCACCCGGTGGAGCCGGGCGACCAGTTGCGGATCGAGGTGGAGATATCCCGGCGGCGCAAGAATTACTGGCGCCTGACGGGGACGGTGGAGGTGGAGGGCAAACGGGTGGCGGAAGCGGAGTTGTCCGCCATGGAGATGCCCGTGTAGCCGCAGGGCCGGAAAGGATGGTCCGCAGGCATCCTACGGCCGTGGTGGATCCGGCCGCCGAGCTCGACGACGACGTTGAAGTCGGCCCCTATTCCGTCATCGGCCCCAAGGCAAGGATAGGGAAGGGGACCCGGATCAAGTCCCACGTGGTCATCGAAGGAAACACCTCGATCGGCAGGGAGAACGTCATCCATCCGTTCGCCACCGTCGGCTCCAGCCCCCAGGACCTGAAATACCAGGGGGAGGACAGCCGCTTGATCATCGGAGACGGGAATACGATCCGTGAGTTCGCCTCGCTCAATCCGGGTACCGCGGGCGGGGGCATGGTCACCCGGGTCGGACAGGGGAACCTGCTGATGATGCAGTCCCACATCGCCCATGACTGCATCATCGGGGACGACAACATCCTGGCGAACGGGGCGATGCTCGGCGGCCATGTGGCCATCGGAGACCGGGTCATCATCGGAGCCCTCGTAGGAGTGCACCAGTTCGTGGCCATCGGCAGCGGCGCCATTGTCGGGGCGGGATCGATGGTGTCCAAGGACGTGCCGCCGTTCTGCAACGCCACGGGCGATCGTGTGCGGCTGCGCGGACTCAATCTGGAGGGGCTCAAGCGGCGCGGCTTCGACGGGCAGCGAATCGATGCCCTCAGACAGGCGTACCGCATCCTTTTTCAATCGAAGCTGCGATTGAAACCGGCCCTGGAGCGGGTGCGCCAGGAAGTGCCCGTGACCCGTGAGGTGGAAGAGATGGTCCGTTTCGTGGAAGGCTCCCAACGAGGAATATGCCGCTAGTGTCCAGCCCCTCCCAAATGCCCGTCGAGAGGGTCGGCCTGATCGCCGGCAGCGGCCGGTTCCCGTTGATCTTCGCTCAGAACGCGCGGGAATCCGGAATCCACGTGATCGCGATCGCCCATCGGGGCGAAACGGCCGAGGAGATCGAGCGGTTCGCCCATGAAGTGACCTGGGTCCGGGTGGGACAACTGGGCAGGATCATCCGCGCCTTCCGCAAGGCGGAAGTACGCCACGCCGTCATGGCCGGCGGCATCCGCAAGGTCCGCATGTTTTCGAACTTCATGCCGGACCCCAGGGGTCTGGCCCTCCTGGCTCGAATGAAGAGCCGCGATGACGACCATCTTCTGAGAGGCGTGGCCGGAGAGCTGGAGAGCGAGGGGATCCACGTGCTGGAGTCGACGCTGTTCCTGGAACGGATCATCCCGACGGAGCCGGGAGTGTTGACCCGGACCGAGCCGAGTCCCGAGCAGTGGAACGACGTCCGTCTGGGCGTTCCCATGGTCAAGACGCTGGGCCGCATGGGGATCGGCCAGACCCTGGTCCTCAAGCAGGGGGTGGTGCTCGCGGTGGAGGCCATCGAAGGCACGGACGCGGCCATCCGCCGCGGCGGCGACCTGGCGGGCGGGTCCGTGGTGGTGGTGAAGATGAGCAAGCCGCAGCAGGACCTCCGGTTCGACGTGCCCGCCATCGGCCCCGGGACCGTCGAGGTGTTGAGGGAAGCGGGAGGAGGCGTGCTGGCCGTCGAACACCGGCGGTCGATCCTGCTGGACAAGGAAGAGTTGCTGGCGGCCGCGGACGACGCGGGCATCGCCGTGATCGCCGTGGCGCCGGATCCGGAATGAGCGAACGTATTGCCGCAGGGGTTGTCGGTCTGGGCTACGCCGGGAGTCTGCACACGGCCAAGTACGCAGGGTTGACTTCCGCGGAGCTGGTGTGTGTCGCCGACATCGACGGGCAGCGGGCGCGGGAGACGGGCGGACGCTACCAGGTCCCCGCCGTCACCGACTACCGCGAGATGTTCGACAAGGTCCGCTGCGTCAGCATCGCGGTTCCCACCCAGAAGCACTATGAAGTCGCCCGGGATTTTCTGGACGCGGGCATCGACGTCCTGGTGGAGAAGCCCATTACCTCCACGGTGCCGGATGCCTGCCGGCTGGTGGAACTGGCGCGCGGGAACGGCTGCATCCTGCAGGTCGGACACCTGGAGCGTTTCAACCCGGTGGTGCGGGAGCTCAGCGCGGTGATCTCGGCCCCCAGGTTCGTCGAGTGTCATCGCCTCGCGCCGTTCATCACCAGGGGAACGGACGTGGACGTGGTGCTCGATCTGATGATCCACGACATCGACGTGATCTCCAGCCTCGTCCATGCTCCGGTGGCCAACATCGATGCCACCGGAGTCGCGGTCCTCACGGACAAGCCCGACATCGCCAACGCACGGATCCGTTTCGACGACGGCTGCGTCGCCAACGTCACCGCGAGCCGGGTTTCGATGAAGCGCGAGCGCAAGATCCGGTTCTTCCAGTCGGATGCGTATATTTCGCTCGACTATGACGCCAAGAAGGCCCAGGTCTATCGAATGGAGGACCGGAGTCGCGGCTGGGCCGGAATCCGGGGTGAGACCATCGTGACGGAGAACGGCGACGCCCTTCGGGACCAGATAGCGTCCTTTGTGGAGTCGGTGGCCACACGAAGGAGCCCGTTGGTGAGCGGAGAGGACGGGTTGCATGCGCTCCGGATTGCAACGGCGATCAGCGAACGGCTGTAATGGCTCGTCAACCTTCCGCAGATGCGCGGGTGATGCTGGTGGCCGGCGAAGCCTCGGGGGACGCCCGGGGAGCGGAGCTGGTACGCACCCTGCGGCAGCGTAACCCGGGCATGGAAGTGTTCGGCATGGGAGGCGCCCACCTCCGGCAAGCCGGCATGCGCGTGGTCTACGATGTCGCGAAAGTAACCGCCGTGGGGCTCTGGGAGGTGTTGGACAACCTCCGGAACCTGTGGCTGGCCTATCGGCTGTTGCGGCGCCTGCTGCTGGAGCACCGTCCCCCGCTGCTCATCCTCATCGACTTCCCTGAATTCAACATGCGCCTCGCGCGCATCGCGCGGCGGCACGGCATCGCGGTCCTCTACTATATCAGCCCGCAGGTATGGGCATGGCGTTCCTATCGCATCAGGAAAATCGCCGCGACCGTCGACGCCATGGCCGTGGTCTTCCCCTTCGAGGCGGACCTCTACAGGTCCTTCGGCATGAAGCAGGTGACGTTCGTAGGGCACCCGCTGGTGGACGTCGTGAAACCGGACCGGGACCGGGACTCGTGCCTGCGCGGGTTGGGACTGGACGGAAACCGGCTCACGGTGGCGCTGATGCCCGGCAGCCGCAAGACGGAGGTGGAGTCGCTGATCGGACCGATGATCGAAGCGGCCGGGCGGCTGGCCCGCGAACGGGACGTGCAGTTCCTGCTGATCCGCGCCAACACCATCGAGCGAAGCGGGCTGGAGCAGGCCGTTGCGGGCTCATCGATCACCGTGCGCATCGTGGACGGAGACACGTACAACATGCTGGCCGCGGCCGACCTCGTGTGGGTGGCTTCCGGAACCGCGACCCTGGAGGCGGGGCTGCTGAAAAAGCCCATGGTCATCGCCTATCGTCTGTCGCCGTTGAGCTATTGGCTCGGGAGGCTCCTCATCCGGGTGAACCACATCGGCATGGTGAACATCGTCGCCGGGGAACGGGTGGTGCCGGAGCTGGTGCAGAGCGAGGTCACGGCCGAGCGCATTCTGGCCGAGACCCGGCGCATGCTGCAGCCGGAAGTCCACCAGGGGGTGGTCGGGAAGCTGGCGGACGTCCAGCGCCTGCTGGGACCGCCGGGAGCGCCGGGACGGGTGGCGGACATGGCGCTGGGGCTGTTGGCCAAGAACGACGGGCAGGCCTGACGATGAAAGTCTACCGCCGCCTGCTCCATTACCTGAGGCCCTACGTGTGGCCGCATTTCTGCGGCGGAATCATCTGCATGCTGCTGTACAGCGCCTGCACGGCGGCGTTCCCGTTCGTGGTCCGGGACGCGGTGGACCAGATGTTCGTGAACAAGGACCGCGCGATGCTGCTGTACATCCCCCTGGCGGTGGTGGTCGTGTTCACCCTCCGCGGGGTCTTCAACTTCGGACAGGTCTACCTGATGGAGTACGTCGGACAGCGGATCGTCCGCGACCTCCGCACGGTCCTGTGCGAGAAGCTGCAGTGGCATTCCCTGGCCTATATTCATCGGCATCCCACGGGCACGTTGCTGTCGCGGGTGACCAACGACGTCATGCTGGTGCGCAACGCCGTCACCATCGCGGTGGTGTCGGTGGCCCGCAACAGCACCTCGGTGCTGGCCTTGACGGCGGTGGCTTTCTACATGGACTGGCTCCTGGCAGCCATCGCGTTCGTGGCGTTTCCCGCCGCGGTCCTGCCGGTCCGACGGCTTGCCGGTCGGGTCAAGAGCGCCACCACGAGGACCCAGGCGAGCATGGGCCTGTTGACCGCGACTCTTCAGGAGAGTCTTCAGGGCAGCTCCATCGTCAAGGCGTTCGGGATGGAGCGCCACGAGATGGCCCGGTTCGATCGAGAGAACCGCGAGATACTGCGTCACCAGTTGAGGGCCAGCCGCGCGCGGGCCATAATGCCCATGGCCATGGAAATACTCGTGTCGCTGGGCATCGCCGGGGTGCTATGGTACGGCGGCACGGCGGTAATGAACGGCGACAGCACGCCCGGCCACTTCTTTGCCTTCCTCACCGCCATATTTCTCGCCTACGAGCCCTTCAAGCGGCTGACGCAGACCTTTCCCGAGATCTACCAGGGAGTCGCCGGCGGGGAGCGGATCTTCGAGTTGCTGGACGCCCCGCTCGACATAGCCGACGCGCCCGACGCCGTGTCCGTGGCGCCCTTTTCCGACCGGATCGCTTTCCGGGAGGTGGGCTTCGGTTACTTCGCCGAGCCGGTCTTGAGGGGTATAGACCTGGAGATACGCCAGGGCGAGATGGTGGCTCTGGTGGGCATGAGCGGGTCCGGCAAGACGACGCTGTCCGCGCTGGTGCCGCGTTTCTACGACGTCTCCTCGGGCAGCATCACCCTGGACGGAGTCGACATCCGCAAGCTCACGCTCGAATCCCTTCGCCGCCAGATCGCCATCGTCACCCAGCACACCTTTCTCTTCAACGATACGATCCGGAACAACATCTCCTACGGAGATCCGTCCAGGGGCATGGAGGACGTCATCACGGCCGCCAAGGCGGCCAACGCCCACGACTTCATCATGGACCTGCCGGCCGCCTACGACACGGTCATCGGAGAACAGGGCCTGAGACTCTCGGGAGGACAGCGGCAGCGGATCGCCATCGCCCGGGCCGTGCTCAAGGACGCTCCCATCCTGATCCTCGATGAAGCCACATCCTCATTGGACTCCGAGTCGGAGCGGCTGGTCCAGGAGGCCCTCGACGGCCTCATGAAGGACCGCACGAGCCTCGTCATCGCCCATCGGCTATCGACCATCTCCAACGCCACCCGGATCGTCGTGCTGTCCGAGGGCAAGGTCGTGGAAGAAGGGACGCATCAGGAATTGCTGGCGAGAGGCAGAGAGTACAGTCTTCTCTACAATCTTCAGGCCGTGGAAGGGAACGGAACGGACACGCTCTGACTCCCGCGCAGGGGACGGAGCCCGTCGACGGAGCGGTACGCCGGTGTTGGCCCTTTACAATACGCTTCTGCACCTGGGGTTGCTTCTGGGCCTGCTGTTCTGGCCTCTGGGGCTGCTGTCGCGGCGTCATCCCTACCGGGGCCTGGGAGAACGCTTCACCGTCTATCCCCCGAAGCTTCTGTCGGCCCTCACGGGCTCCCGGCCGATCTGGCTCCACGCGGCTTCGGTGGGCGAGGTCCGCGCGGCCGGGCCGCTGGTACGGCGCATCAGGACGGAGCTGCCGGACCGGAAGATCCTGGTATCGACCATGACCGCCACCGGCCGCGAGACGGCCCGGGACACCTTGCCGGAGGTCGACGGCGTGACCTATCTGCCCCTGGACCTTCCGTGGCTGGTGTCACGAAGCCTGCGACGATTCCGTCCCGAGGTCATTGTCCTGCTGGAGACCGAGATCTGGCCGAACTTCATTCATACCGCCCGCCGCCTGGAGATTCCGGTGGTGCTTCTCAGCGGACGTCTGTCTCCGCGCTGCGCCCGGCGGTACCGGCGGTTTCACCGGCTCTTCGGGCCGGTTCTCGATGCCGTGTCGGGTTTTGGAACGCAAGACCAGGAGAATGCCGGCCGGGTCCTCGACCTCGGGGTGGAACCGGCGAAGGTAACGGTAACGGGGAACCTGAAGTATGCGCAGACGGACCCCGGGGCGGTACCCGACCCCTTCGGCCCCGGTCGCGACCCCGGTCCGGTGGTGGTGGCGGGCAGCACCCACAGGGGCGAAGAAGAGATCTTTCTGGAGATCCTTCCCGAGCTGCGCCGGCTGCACCCGGGATTTCTGCTGATTCTTGCGCCGCGACACCCCGAACGCTTCGAGGAAGTCGAGCGGCTTCTCCGTGAGCGCAAGTTACGCTATCGGAGGTGGACCGGCCACGACGACACTCCGGAAGACGACGGCGTCCTGCTGCTGAACACGCTGGGCGAGTTGCCGCGGTTCTACGGTTGTGCCGTGGTGGCGTTCGTCGGCGGCAGCCTGGTGGCGGCGGGAGGCCACAACCTCATGGAACCGGCCCGCTGGGGCAAGCCCTTGCTCTTTGGGCCGCACCACTTCAACAGTGCGGAAACCGCCCGGGAGCTGCTGGAACAGGGCGGCGGCGTCGAGGTGCAGGACGGGCAGGAGTTGCTCAGGGAACTATCGGACCTGCTGGCCGATCCGGCGCGCGCATCGGCGATGGGCCGCCGTGCCCGGGCCGCGGTGGACGCGGACGGAGACGTGGTTTCGCGCAGCATGGAACTGGTCCGGCGACAGCTCTCGTAAGAGTCGCCCCATGGCAGCGTTGAACAGACGATGGATGCGCCTCGCACGGAACGCCTGGGACCGGCACGGCGTGGCCGGCGTCACCCTCTGGACGTTGTTGTGGCCTTGGAGCGTCGCCTTCCGCCTCGTGATCCGGATACGGAACGCGCTGTTCAACGCCCGGTGGCTGAGGACCCGGAAGCTGGAGCTCCCGGTGGTGAGCGTCGGGAACCTCACGGTGGGCGGGACGGGAAAGACCCCCACCACCTTGTGGCTGGCGCGGAATCTACAGCGCCGCGGCCTCAGGGCGGCCATCCTGATACGGGGATACGGCGCTCCCCGAGCGGAGGACCGGCCCGTGAGACTCGATCCCGACACCGCGCGCGGCTGGCTGGAAGGGCCCGGGAGCCGACCCCTGGAGCACGGCGACGAAGCGGTAATGATGAGCGCCCTGTACGACCAGACCGTGGGGGTGGGGGCCGACCGTTACCGGGTGGGCGTGGAGCTGGAGCGGGATGCCGGGAACCTTCAACTGTTTCTGATGGACGACGGGTTCCAGCACCGCCGGCTGGAAAGGGACCTGGACCTGTTGCTCCTCGGTTCCGATCATGGAGGTTCGGTGCTGCCCGCCGGGCCGTTCCGGGAACCGCTCCGCGGGCTCGAACGCGCGGACATCCTGATGGTCACTGGGGCTCATGACCGTTGGCGGGAGCTGCTGCGGGGCCGTTGGGACGACGCCAGGGTGTTCTATGCCTTCCTCGAGGCGCGGGCGGTCATGGCTCGTACGGAAGGGAGAGTGTCCGAGACGACCCTGGGCGCCCTGGCCGGCACGGGGGTCCTGGCGGTCTCGGCCGTGGCCAATCCAGGGCCCTTCTACGAAATGGTCCGGGACTGCGGGGCGACCATCGTCGATACCCTGGAATACCCCGACCACCACGGGTACTCCGAGAAGGACTGGCGCGAGATCAACCGCCATCGGAACGGTGTCGAGAAGATCGTGACCACCGAAAAGGACTTCGTGAAGCTGGTGCGGTTCCCGTTTCCCGGCGGGAAGTTGCTGGCCCTGCGAGTGGAGATGTCCATTGACAGACCGGAGGCGCTGCTGGACCGTATCACGCAGGCGGTGGAAAGGGCCCGGAGGAAACGACCCGATCCGGGGGGCGTGCGCTCATGACCGACACATCGGGCAGGAGGATTCCGGAAGGATTCGATGAGGCGACCCCGGGACCGGGTCTGAGCATGCGGGTGGCCCGAGGGTTGGACGCGGCCAAGCTGGCGTCCCGGATCCTGGAGACCCCGCAGGCCCAGGCGCGCTACGTCGGACGCGCCGGATTGCATGCCGTGCCGCTTGCCGGCGGCGATGGGGTCGTTCGTTCCTACCGTCATGGAGGTCTGCTGCGCGGACTGACGCGCGGCTGGTTCCTGAGCCGTCCTCCCCGGCCTTTCGTGGAGCTGGCGGTTACGGTGGCGGCCAGGGAACGCGGACTGGCGACGCTTGATGTGCTGGCTGCCCTGGTGGCCTGGGGGCTGGGGCCCTGGTACCGGGGCTGGCTGGTGACGCGGGAGTTGACGGGCGCGCGCGACCTCTGGGCGGAGTTGCAGCAGCAACAGTCCCGTGAGTCGAGACAATCGCTGCTCCGCCGGACGGGTCATTCGTTGCATTTCATGCATGCAGCGGGCATCGACCACGCGGACCTCAATCTCCGGAACATTCTCGTCCGCACCGAGGGCGCCCATCAGGAGATCCATATCATCGACTTCGACAGGGCACGGCTCTTTCCCGGCCCGGTGCCGGACGCCAGGGCCGGACGCAATATCCGCCGGCTGTTGCGGTCGGTGAACAAGCTCGACCCCGCGCGCCTGCGCCTCCCGCCGGAGGACTGGGACTGTCTTGTGGACGCCTACCACTCCACTGATTGACCGCAGGTTTGCATTGCATCTTGCACGGGGATAATATGTCGGCGGGTTGCGGGCCTTCCACCGTTCGGATCTTGCATCCGGACCTCGAACCCGGAGTGTTGCCATGGGTGACAGACTGTATGTGAGCGGACTTCCCTATGCCGTGACCGAAGCCCAGCTGCATGAACTCTTCTCCGAGCACGGGACCGTGGCATCGGCCAGAATCATCACCGATCGCTTCAGCGGCCGCTCCCGCGGGTTCGGTTTCGTCGAGATGGGCTCCGAGGTCGAAGCGAAGGCAGCCATGGAGGCCTTGGACGGGACGGAGCTCCAGGGGCGCGTGCTGAAGGTCAACGAGGCGCACGAACGGCGCAACAGAGACACCTGAAGGCTCGGTGCGCCGGGAAGGCAACGGGCCAGGGAAAAGAGAAGGCGAGAACTCGGGAGGGGCGACGGAAACGTCGCCCCTCCGTCTTTGGAGCGGGTGAATGGACAATTCAGCGATTACCATCACGGACTGCACGATTCTACCCATGACCGGGCGCCACACCGTGGTCGAATCCGGCTACGTGACCGTCGCCGGGGGAGCGATCACCGGGGTCGGGACAGGGCCGCCCCCGGCGTCGGACGGAGGGACGCGGATCGACGGCCGCGGCAAGGTGCTGATGCCCGGCCTGGTGAACGCCCACACCCATCTGTACCAGGTGCTGCTGAGGGCCGTCTGGGAGGATCTGCCGTTCCTGGCGTGGTTGAAGCGGATCTACGGCGTGGCGGAAGCCTTGAACCCCGACCACATGCTGGCCGGCACGCTGTTGGGCTGCCTCGAGAATCTGAAGGGAGGCGTCACCACGGTCTGCGAGCACAACTTCCTCAACCCCGGACCGGAGTGCGCCGTCGCGACCGTCGAGGCCATCTCCGAGTCAGGCCTGCGGGGGGTCTTTGCCCGTACCGTCATGGACAGCGGAGACATCGTGCCGGATTGCACCAAGGAGACCCCGGAGACGGCCTTCAGGCGGATCGAGGAGCTGATGTCGCGTCAGCGCCGGACCGGCACGCCGGAGGACTCGCGGCTCACGTTTCGCACCGGACCCAATACGCCGCCCATCAACTCCTCTCCCGACCTCCTGCGGGAGATACGGCGGTTTGCGGACCACCATTCCATCGGCGTCAGCGCGCACGTGGCCGAGTCCACGTCGGTGGTGGAGGCAACCCGCCGTGAATGCAACCGGCCCGGCGTGGTGGCTCATCTGAAGGATTTCGATATCTCGGGGGAAGACGTCATCTTCGCCCACGGCGTGCACGTCTCGCCCGAGGAGATCCGCCATTTGGCGGATACGCACACGGCGGTGTCCCACAACCCGGTCAGCAACATGATGCTGGGCGACGGGATCGCGCCGGTGGTGGAGATGCTGGCCGCCGGGGTCAGGGTCGGACTCGGCACGGACGGTGCGGCCAGCAATCACGGCCAGGACCTTTTCGAGACCATGAAGGCCGCGTCGCTGCTTCAGAAGGTCAAGCACCGGGACGCGGGCGTCATCGATCCCTACCAGGTGCTTTGCATGGGCACCATCGACGGCGCCCA
Source organism: uncultured Binatia bacterium (SeqCode) (assembly GCA_965219905.1). Lineage (GTDB taxonomy): Bacteria > Desulfobacterota > Binatia > UBA9968 > JAJDTQ01 > JAJDTQ01. The sequence continues at coordinate 47,298 of CBDCOS010000002.1, forward strand.
TGCGCTGGGCCTGGGTTCCGTTTGCGGCACGGTGGAGCCCGGAAAACGGGCGGATCTGATTCTGGTGGATGTCCGGAAGCCGCATTTCCAGCCCGTCAACGACCTGGTCAGCCAACTGGTTCACTGTGCCAAGGCCGCGGACGTGGATACGGTGCTGGTTGACGGAAGGGTCCTCATGCGCGACCGCGAGTGTACGCTGCTGGACGGGAGGGAGATCGTGAACCGCGCTGAAGCAGCGCGCCGTGATCTCATGGAACGCATGCCTGCCACGCGACCGTGACAGGCGCATTCACGTTCATTTCTGCGTGGGGCGCCGGTGGGGCGGCGTCAGTTCCGATGCCGGTAAGTGATCCGGCCGCGGCTCAGATCGTAGGGAGACAACTCCAGGGTCACGCGGTCCCCGGGCAGGATCTTGATGTAGAATTTCCGCATCTTGCCCGCGGTGTACGCGAGCACGTTGTGCTTGTTGTCCAGCTCGACTTTGAACATGGCGTTGGGAAGGCTCTCCATCACCGTGCCGGTAACTTCTATATTGTCCTGTTTGCTCATAGCGCGTGCTTCGCCGCCTGTCCTCCTTTCCTTGGAGCGCAACGCTCCGTCTGATGACGTGATAGCCTAGCCTACGCGCCGCCTGTTGTCCATCCCCACCCCGTCGTGGCGCGGTCTTCGTGCCCTCATCGCACCCCCTTCCCTCCGATGGGCGCGTTGCAATCGACCTTCCCCTGTGGAAGACTACGCCCCAGCCGCAAGCGGTTCGGAAGACCCATGAGCACGGATCGTCTCTTTCTCTTGCTGGGAGCCCTGTCCGGTTTTTCCGGCGTCGTTTTGGGCGCGTTCGCGGCCCACGGTCTGCGGGGACGCCTGACCGACGAGATGTTCAACATCTTTGAGGTGGGGGTCCGCTATCAGATCTACCACGCACTGGCGCTGCTCATGGTGGCGTTGGTGCTGGCCCGCTGGCCTCGCGGCGAATTCTCGGTGGCCGGGTGGTTCTTCGTGTTCGGTACGGTGGTGTTTTCCGGAAGCCTTTACGTCTTGAGCCTCACGGGCGTACGGTGGCTGGGCGCGGTCACTCCCGTCGGAGGGCTCGCGTTTCTGCTGGGTTGGCTCAGCATCGCCTGGGGCGCCTGGAAAGGGTGAAGCCTTCACGCGGGAGGGAAGATGGCCAAGAACGGATTCAGGATACTCGACAGCGACATGCACATCATGGAGCCGCCGGATCTTTGGGAACAGTACCTCGAGCCCGAGTTCAAGGCCCACGCGCCGCGCGGCGTGACCAGCGAGAACGTGCGTGACCTGCGCATGCAGCACCCTGACGGCAGGCTGTGGGGGTTGCCCGAGATCCATGCCGGAAACGTCACCAAAGGGCACAACTTCAAGAAGAACCAGGGCATCTACGGCGACCACGCCGCGCGGGGATGGGTAGCGGAGGTCCAACTGGAGGCCATGGACATCGAGGGCATCGACGTGGCGGTGCTCTATCCCACCCGTGGACTCCAGGCCCTCAGCGAGCCGGATATGGACTCCCGTTTCGCCGCGGCGCTGGCGCGCGCCTACAACAACTGGCTCTACGATTTCTGCAGTGCCGACCCCGTCCGCCTGCTCGGAGCCGGCATGCTTTCCCCCCTCGACGTGGACGAGGCCGTGGCCGAAGCCAGGAGGTGTGCCCGGGATCTCGGCTTCCGGGGGATTTTCATGCGCTCGAACCCGATCAACGGCCGCAACTTTCACGATGCCTACTACGAGCCTCTGTGGAGCGAATTGGAAGACCTGGGAATGCCCCTGGGACTGCACGAATCATCGTCTTCGGGCGTGCGGCAGGTGGGCGACCAGTTCGAGCCCAATTTCATGCTCCGGCGCGTGTTCGCCCAGCCGGTGGAGCAGATGCTCGCCCTGGGCAGCATCTGCTCGGGCGGGGTTCTCGCCCGCCATCCGAACCTGCGGGTCGCCTTCCTGGAGGCAAACTGCGGCTGGCTGCCGTGGCTGCTATGGCGCATGGACGAAGGCTACGAAAGGGAGGCGGACGTATGGTCCCCGGACCTGACCATGGCGCCGAGCGAGTACTTCAAGAAACAGTGCTTCGTTTCGGTGGAGCCCGACGAGGCTCCGGTCAAGTACGTCATCGACTACATGGGCAACGACCGCATCGTGTTCTCCACCGACTACCCGCACGGCGACTCCAAGTTCCCCCACGCGGTGGAAAGCTTCCTGGAGCTCTCCACCATCAGCGAGGACGACAAGCACAAGATCCTCTGGGACAACTGCGCAGCCTACTACGCCCTGGATCGGGATGCATGAGGGGCGGCCGGTCCGCGGGACGCTCTTCCTGGGAGCGCTCCTGTGGAACACGTGCAACGGCATGCTGTTCGTGCTCACGCCGCTCTTCGGCGTGACCCTGGGCCTCTCCGTTCTCGACATCGGCTCCCTGGTCGGGCTTCCCTACCTGCTGACCATCGTCATGCGTTTCGTCGGCGGCGCCCTGGCGGACCGTTACGGCGAGCACCGCATGCTCCAGGCCTGCTACTCGCTGAACGTCCTGGCCGCCGTGGCCCTCTGCATGGCCAGCGGCTTTTTCTCGTTGATGTTGTCCAGCGCGCTGGCGAACCTTTCCCGAAGCCTCTTCTGGGTTCCGGCCCAGTCCATGGCCAGCCAGCTCTCCAGCCTCAATCCCGGCAAGATGCTGGGCCAGTTGTCGGCGGCCAACTACACCGGCCAACTGCTGGGCCTCTCTCTCGGAGGGATCCTCGCCGGCTGGCTGGGATACGGCACGACTTTCGTACTGGTAGCGGCGGCCTGTGTCATCGGCATGCTGCTCGGCTTCGCCCTCCCGCCGATCCGCTCCAGGCCCGCGGGCCGCACGGTCTGGCAGGTGACCGTGGGAATGAGCCGGCGGTTGATCGAGCGGCGCACCTGGCTGCTGCTCACCACCTCGTGCGCGGCGGCGGTGCCCTTCGGCATCACGCAGTCCATCTATCCGGTTTACATGAGCGGTCTCGCCTTTCACGAAGGGTGGATCAGCGTGCTGATCGCAGTACGCTCCATCGGCCCGGTGGTGATCGGCCTGGCCCTGGGATCCGAGATCACCATCGAGCGCGAGAAGGCCTTCTACGCCGTCAGCATGGGAGGCCTCGGCCTCTGCATCCTGGCGAGCGCGTGGACCGGAGGATGGTTGCTGCTGGGGCTTTGCATCGCCGGCCTGGGCATGGCGGGCGCGGTGGCGGACCTGCTCAACCAGGTGCAGGCCGTGGACCTCAGCCGGGCCAGCGACCGGTCGGCGGTCATGGGGGTCACCGGTCTCGGCTGGAACATGGCCCCCATGGCCCTCCCCCTGCTCCTCGGCTGGGCCGCCGACGTGTGGGGCTTCGGGATCATGTTCGTCGCCACCGGCTGCTTCTTCCTTGTTTTTGCCCTGGGTACGCCTGCCGTATACCGGATTCTGCGTTAGCAATATCATCTGTTCGCCGGAACGCCCGGTGAAAAACATCGCTTCCGATTCGCGAGAGAGTCGGCGAAACGACTGTTGACAGGCGTACCATAGGTCAATATAAGGGACTGCGTTGCTGACGCGTGGGTTGGCGTCAGTTGTCAGTTTCTTGTTGGAGACAGTGTAAGACCAAAGTCGGCCGGAGTGTCGTGACCTTAGCACGTGTGCTCTGCTCCTTTCGCCGTGCCTGTCTCGGGTTTGATCAGAAGGATGGAGGAGAGCATGAACGAGAAGCTTTACGTGGGCGGTCTGCCTTATTCGACCACCGAGGATCAACTGCAGGACATTTTCGCCGCCCACGGCACCGTGGTTTCCGCGAGAGTCATCACGGACAAGTTTACCGGCCGCTCCAGGGGGTTCGGGTTCGTGGAGATGGGTTCTGGAGAAGAGGCGGAACGGGCCATCGAGGCGCTGCATGATTCGGAGCTGGGCGGCCGCAAGCTGACGGTCAGCGAAGCCCGTCCCCAGGAGCGGCGAGGCGGTTTCGGGGGCGGCGGAGGCGGAGGAGGGGGCGGAGGCAGGAACCGCTGGTAGCGGAGCCGGTCACCCCAGCGGGGCGGGTTCGGTCCGCTCCTCCAGGCCACCGTCGGACTTGCCGATGATGATGCGGGTCGCGAGTCCAGTGAAGAGACCGCACTCCACGACGCCGCAGGTGCCGAGGATCTCCCGCTCCAGCGCGGGAGGGTCCTCGATGACGCCGAAAGAGCAGTCCAGGATGTAGTTGCCGTTGTCGGTCACGAACGGACCGCGGTCCGAGGAACGGAACTTCGCGTCGCAGCCGAAGTCCCGGAGGCGGCGCTGGGTAAGCTGCCAACCGAACGGCACGACCTCGACGGGCAGGGGAAAGGCTCCCAGGCGCCGCTTCAGCTTGGTCTCGTCGACGATGATCAGCTCGACGCGACTTGCCGAGGCGACGAACTTCTCGCGCAGAAGCGCTCCTCCGCCTCCCTTGATCAGGTTGAAGGCCGGGTCCACCTCATCGGCGCCGTCGATGGTGACGTCGACCGCGTGCGTTTCCGCGAAGCTCGTCAGGGGGACCTCCAGCTCACGTGCCAGCGTGGCCGAGCGTTCGGAGGTCGGGATGCATTGAATCCGCAGTCCTTCCTGGCGTATCCGGTCCGCCAGCCGGACGATGGCGAAGTAGGCCGTGGAACCCGTCCCCAGCCCCACGATCATGTCGTTGTCGACATACTCCACCGCCCGCTCACCGGCCATTTTCTTCGGATTGGCAGCCATGGCATTCCCCCGATCCGCAGGTCAGCGACAATTGTAACGCAAGGGCTGACGCTTGAGAAACTCCCGGGCATCGCCGCACCCGGAATGGTGCGCCCCCGCACGGAACACCGCTTGAAAGGACCCGCCGCTGCGGTTAACCTTAGGCATGCCTTTCACGCGGGCCATCCGGCTGATGATCGGCGCGTTGCTGGCGGCCGTGGCCGCCGCCTGCGCCCCCCTCAGCGTGGACCAGGAACGCAGCATGGGCGCCGACTTCTCCCGCGACTTCAACCGCCGCACGGCCCTTGTCCGGGACCCCGCCGTCGTGGGTTACGTGTCGGCCATCGGCAAGAGGCTGTTGGAGCATGCGGGGCCGCAACCCTTCACCTACCACTTCCATGTCGTTCCGAAGGCCGAGGTCAACGCCTTCGCGGCGCCTGCCGGCCACATCTACATCTATACCGGGACCATTCTCAAGGCGCGCGACGTCAGCGAGCTGGCAGGGGTCATTGCCCATGAGATCGGACACGTGGCCAAGCGACATATCGCCGGCAACTTCAACCGTGCGCTGGCCACCAATATATTGCACCAGTTCGGCGTGGTCGCGGCGGAGGTGGCCGCGGGTCCCCAGGCGGGCAGGGCGGCCCGGACCCTGGGAGGTCTGGCGGCCATGGGGTATCTCAACACCTTCAGCCGGGAAGCCGAACACGAAGCGGACGGCTTCGCGATACAACTCATGTTCAAGGCCGGGTATGATCCTCGTGGCCTGACGGCGTTCTTCGAAACCCTCCGGAAGGAAGGAGGGGCTTCGATGCCGGCCTTTCTGAGGAGCCATCCGGCAACCTCCGACCGCATCGCCCATACCCGTGCGATGGTCCGGAGGCTGCCCCGGGAGGTCCGGCTGGCCCGCCACGACCACGGCAGGCTGCAGCAGGTCCAGGGACTCCTCCGGAAGACCGTCGTCAAGCGCCGGCAATGAAGCAATTCCGGCGGGCGGGACCGGCCGGCGCCGGTCCGGAATCTCTCCCGCCATAAAGGAGCGGTCGTGAAGCAACTCGGATTCATCGGCACAGGGGGCATGGGCAACGGCATGGCCGCGAACCTGATCGGGGCCGGCTTCGGGCTGGTGGTCAACGACCTCCGCCGCGAGGTGGCGCGGCCGTTGGAAGAGAAAGGCGCCACCTTCGCTGCCAGTCCCCGGGAGGTGGCCGAGGCCTGCGACGTCGTGCTCTCCATGCTGCCCCACGGCGCGGCGGTGCGGGACGTGGCCCTCGGAGGCGGCGGCCTCGGCGAGGCGGCCGGCGGCTCCCGGACCTGGGTGGATTTCAGCAGCATCGACAAGAAGACCGTCGTCGAGGTGAACGAGGGGCTGCAGGCGCAGGGCTGGCGGCTGCTGGACGCCTCGGTGAGCGGGGTGGAAGAAGCGGCCGCGGCGGCCACGCTGTCCATCTGGGCATCGGGTCCGAAGGCGCTTTACGACGAGAACATGCCGGTCTTCGAAGCCATGGGCAAGAAGATCGTGTACATGGGGGAGCTGGGGAACGCCAAGCTGGTGAAGACCGCCAACGCCATGTTGAGCGGCATCATGCACATGGGCATGGTAGAGGTGTTCAACTGGCTGAAGAGCGGCGGCCTCACCGAGGAGGACTTCCGGAACTTCATCCGCAGCTCGCAGAACTATTCGGATGCCCTGGAACGGGTGACGCGGATCATCGTGAGCGGTCAGTTCAAGCCAAGGAAGTCGTGGATGCCCAAGGACGTGGGCTTCGGACTCGACGTCGCCCGGGAGATGGAGGTCCCGGTACCCTTCACATCGCTGGTGGATCAGATGTTCGCCATCGCCCAGGCCAACGGAGTGGACGGCTACGAAGCCACCGGCATCGCCTGCGAGGTCTTCTCCATTCTGTCCGGACGAAAGGACCGTTGAGCACCGGTCCGTCGGGGACCGCCACCGCCCATGGATTTGCTTTACCTTCTCATAGCGGTTGTTGCGGGCGCGGCCGTGGCGTGGTTGGTCATGAGGTCCCGGCACGCGGCAACGGCCGCCGAACTGGCGGCGCGCCAGGAAGAGGCCCGGCAGGAGCGGCAACGGACCGAGGAGGCCCGGGTGGAGATCCGCGGACTCTCCGAGGCCAAGGCCCGGGCCGAACAGCAGGCAGACCGGGTACCGGGCCTCGAAGCGGAACTGAAGGACGCCCGGGCCGCGCACCAGCGCGTGGAGCTTCAGGCCGCCAGCCTGGCGAAGGAGCGGGAGGCCGATGCCGAGAAGCTCCGCTGGGTGGAGCAGGCCGAGGGGAGGCTCCGCGAGGTCTTCGAGGCTCTCGCCTCCCGCTCGCTCCAGGACAACACCGAGGGCTTCCTCAAGCATGCGCGGGAACAGATGGGCCGCCTCTTGACGGAAGTGCGGGGCGACTGGGGGACCCACAAGGAGGAGTTGCGCAATCTCGTGGAGCCTCTCGGCAAGACCGTTCACGAGCTGGACCGGCAGGTGCAGCAGATGGAGCAGAAGCGCGAAGGAGCCTACCAGGGGCTGCAGGAGCAGCTCCGGCAACTCGGACCGTTGGTCCAGGCGTTGCGGGCAGCGCCGGATGCCAGGGGCCGATGGGGCGAGTTGCAGCTCCGCAGGGTGGTGGAGATGGCCGACCTGGTGGCCCACGTGGATTTCGAAGAGCAAGCAAGCACCGGCGAAGGCCGTCCGGACATGATCGTTCACCTGCCCAACCAGGGAATCCTTCCGGTGGACTCCAAGACCCCCATGCTGGCCTATCTGGAAGCCCTGGAGGACGGAGAGGGCAGCACCCGTGACACCAGGCTCAAGGAACATGCCACGGCCATCCGCGGCCGCATCCGCGAGCTCAGCCAGAAACGCTATTGGGAGCAGTTCGAACGCGCTCCGGAGGTGGTGGTGATGTTCGTCCCCAACGATGCCTGCCTGAGCGCCGCGTTCGAGAAGGATCCGGATCTTCTCGAGTACGCCATGCAGCAACAGGTGCTGCCGACGACCCCGGTGACGCTGCTCGCCCTTTTGAAGACGGTGGCCTACGGGTGGCAGCAGCACAAGGTGGCGGAGAACGCCCGGGAGATCGCGAAGCAGGGCAGGGAGCTCCATGACAGGCTGGGCAAGTTCGTGGAACACTTCCAGCGCACCGGAAGCGGACTGGACAACGCCGTCAAGGCCTACAACGACGCGGTGGGCTCGCTGGAGAGCCGGCTCTTCCCGGCCGCCAGGCGCCTGAAGGAAATGGGCGCCGCGAGCGCGGACGTCCCGCTCCCGGCCAACGTGGATCGCGCCTTGCGGACTCCGGGACAGCTCGCCTTGACGGATCTGGCCGAGGATGAATGATACCTGTCCCGGGCGTGGGAGCCACGAGAGCGGCAAGCCCTCGTCGGGGCCGAGAACACGGGTGCCGTCTCAGGAAAGGAGTGGAACATGAAATCACGCGCGGCCATAGCTTTGGAGGCGGGCAAGCCGCTCGAGATCGGGGAAGTGGATGTCGAGGGACCCCGGGAAGGCGAAGTGCTGCTGAGGATCGTCGCCACCGGCGTCTGCCACACCGATGAGTTCACTCTTTCGGGCGCGGACCCGGAGGGGTTGTTTCCCTCCATCCTCGGACACGAGGGCGGAGCGGTGGTAGAGGAAGTGGGTCCCGGGGTCACCACCGTGAATCCCGGCGACCACGTGATTCCGCTGTACGTTCCGGAATGTGGCGCCTGCAGGTTCTGTCAGTCCGGGAAGACCAACCTCTGCCAGGCCATCCGCATCACCCAGGGACAGGGCGTGATGCCGGACGGCACCGGACGCTTCACGCTGAACGGCAAGCCCATCCACCACTACATGGGCACCTCCACCTTCAGCGAGTACACCGTGCTGCCCGAGATATCCGTGGCCAGGATCGATCCCAGGGCGCCCCTGGACAAGGTCTGTCTGCTGGCCTGCGGCGTCACCACCGGCATCGGCGCGGTGCTGAACACCGCCAAGGTGGAGGCGGGTTCGACGGTGGGGATCTTCGGCCTGGGCGGCATCGGCCTCAGCGTGATCCAGGGGGCGGTCATGGCCAAGGCGGGCCGCATCATCGGCGTCGATACCAACCCCGCCAAGTTCGACATGGCCCAGCGCCTGGGCGCCACCGACGTGGTGAATCCCAGGGACTCCGACCGTCCCATCCAGGAGGTGCTGGTGGACATGACCGACGGCGGCGTCGACTACTCCTTCGAGTGCATCGGCAACGTCGAGACCATGCGGGCGGCGCTGGAGTGCTGTCACAAGGGCTGGGGCCAGTCCACCATCATCGGCGTGGCCGGGGCCGGCAAGGAGATCAGCACGCGGCCGTTCCAGTTGGTGACCGGCCGGGTCTGGCGCGGCACCGCCTTCGGCGGTGTGAAGGGACGCTCCCAGCTTCCGGGCTACGTGGACCGTTACACCGCCGGCGAGATCAATCTCGACGACATGATCACCCACACCATGCCCCTGGAGGATATCAACCGGGCCTTCGATCTCATGCACGAGGGCAAGAGCATCCGCTCGGTGGTCCTCTACGGTTGAGAAGATCTCCATGAGCATGGAAGTCGTCGGCAAGCGCCGGAATCGCATCGAGGGTGTGGAGAAAGTCACCGGCGAGGCGAAATTCTCGGGCGACCTGGACATGCCCGGCGTGCTCGACGCCCGGGTCCTGCGGAGCACCTATCCCCATGCCCGCATCGCTTCCCTGGACGTCAGCGCGGCCCTCGGGGTGCCGGGAGTGATCGCCGTCCTCACGAGGGACGATCTCCGGGACATGGACCCCTACTACGGCCACTGCCTGCGGGACCGGCCGATCCTCGCCATGGACCGGGTGCGTTACGTGGGCGAACCCGTGGCGGCGGTGGCCGCCCGGGACAGGCTGGCCGCGGAGGAAGCCGTCTCCCTCATCCGGGTGGAGTACGAAGAGCTTCCCTGCGTCACCACCTTCGACGAAGCCCTGGCCGAGGATGCGCCGGTGCTGCACGAGCATGCCGCCGGTTCGGGGGACTTCCACGACGTCAACCTGTCGGATGCCCGGGAGCACCCGAACATCTGTCACCACGAGCACATCGAGCTCGGTGACGTGGAGCGGGGCTTCGCCGAGGCCGACGAGGTCTTCGAGGACGTGTTCCACTTCCCCATGGTGTGCCACTACTCCATGGAGCCGCACACCACCACCGCCCGATTCCAGGGCGGACAGGTGACGCTATGGTCCGCGTCGGCCCATCCCTTCCTCATCCGCTCCGAACTGGCGCAGCTGTTCGGCCTCTCCATGACCGACGTTCAGGTGGTGGTGCCTTACGTGGGCGGCGCGTTCGGCGGCAAGTCCTACCTCAAGATAGAGCCGCTGGTGGTGGCCCTGGCGCGCAAGACCCCGGGGCTTCCGGTGCGCCTGGAACACTCCGTCACCGAGTCCATGCTGACCGCCCGCCGGCATTCCGCCCGCTGCTGGATCAAGACCGGGGTCAAGCGCGACGGCACCATTCTGGCGCGGGACGTCAGGATGCATCTCGACACCGGCGCCTACGCCGACAACGGCCCCCGTGTGGTGGCCCGGTCCGTGCTGCGGGTCCACGGCGCCTACCGGTGCGCCAACTTCCGTTCCGACAGCTACGGCATCTACACCAACTCGGTCCCGGCGGGGTCCATGCGCTCCATCGGCGGCCCGCAGTCGGTCTGGCCCGTGGAAGCCCAGATGGACCGTATCGCCGAAGCCCTGGGCCTGGATCCCCTGCAGTACCGCATGGAGCATTTGCTGGGCCGCGACGAGCAGATCCGGCCAAACTCCCGCGGCCTGGACGGCGACCTTCGTGAGGGGCTCGCCAAGGTCGCCGAGATGGTGCGGGAGGGCGGCGAGCCTGAAGCCGGCGCCGGCACCGGGCTCGCGGTGGGGATCACCGACAGCGAAGCCAACCCCGTGTCCACGGCCATCGTGCGCCTGTTGAGCGACGGCAACGTGGTGGTCATGGCCGGCAGCACCGAGGTGGGGCAGGGGGCCCGCACGGTGCTGAGCCAGATCGCCGCCGAAGAGCTCCGCGTTCCGTTCGAGCGCGTGATGCTGCGCGGCACCGACACCCATACCACCCCCTTTGACCGTTCCACCGGCGCCAGCCGCTCAACCACCGTCATGGGAACCGCGGTGAAGTTCGCCGCCGCCGACGTCTGCCGCCAGATCCGCGCCATTGCGGCCGAGCAGTTCGGCGTCGAACCGGAGCGCGTGATCCTCAAGGAGGCAGCCGCCTGGTGCGGCGAGGCCCGGCGCGACTATGCCCAGGTGGTGGCGGGCTACTTCGGCATGCCCGGGGGCGAGCTCATCGGCCGCGGCTACGTCCGGGCCGGCGGCGGCATCTCGCCGATCCTGCCGATCTTCTGGGAAGTGGGCATCGGAGGCGCGGTGGTGGCCGTGGACGCCGACACCGGAGAGGTGACGGTTCAGCGCTATACCAGCGTGGCGGACGTGGGGAAGGCCATCAATCCGCGTCAGGCCGAGGGACAGGACGAGGGGGCCGCGGTCATGGCCATGGGCCACACCCTGTTCGAGTCCCTGATCTATGCGGGCGGACAGCCGCTCAACCCCAATCTGGTGGACTACCGGGTTCCGGGTTTCCGGGACATCCCGGAGATCTTCGAGTCCTGCCTGCTGGAGAACGGCGACGGTCCCGGACCCTACGGCGCCAAGGGGATGGGCGAGGGCGGCATCATCCCGGTGGCCCCTGCGGTATGCAACGCCGTGGCCCAGGCCACGGGCGTACACATCCGGGAGCTTCCCTTGACTCCGGAACGTGTATGGCGGGCCCTGAGAACCGAGGATGCCGGGGAGTCTTGAGGCCCGACTCCGGCTCCAGCCCGCCGCTCGCCCGCCATGCGGTCCGCCATCGCCCTCATCTGGCTCAGCCTTTGCTGGACCCTGCTCTGCTTTCTGTTCTACCGTGACCGGGAGCTGATCATTCAGGCAAGTCTGCCCGTGTGGGTCGCGGCGGCGGCGGCCTGGATCGTCTATCGAGGCATGGCCGCCGCCGTCCCGTGGCGCCGCCGCGGCGCCGGACCGAGGACGAGGAAGAAGGCGGCTCCCGGACCGGGCTCCCGGACCGCCCGGACCCCGGCGCGAAAACGCTCCCGCTAACCGGATTCCGGCAAGCCGGCCCCGGATCTAGCGGCTGAGCATGTAGTCGATGGACAGCGCGCCGCCGCCGCCCACCAGCAGGGCCAGCGACATGAGGAACAGCGCCAGGCAGTATTCGATGCCGGTGCCCTTGCGGTCGCCGCCGGTCAGGAAGAACCCGAACTCCCAGTGGCCCTTGTAGAGGGCCACGGCCGTGAAGATCACCAGCCCCAGGGCCAGGGGCCGGACGAGAAAACCCAGGACCATGGCCGGCACGCTGAGGACTTCGGTGGCGACGCCGATCACCCCGATCCAGACCGGGATCCGGTACTTCTCCTTCCAGTTGGTCACCTGAGCCCTGGGGCCCCTTCCGCCGAACCAGCCGAGCAGGTGTTGGGAACCGTGGGCGAAGAAGGTGACGGCCAGGCCCAGGCGCAGGAAAAGGAAGGCCAGGTTCGGGTCTGTTTGAAGGATCGCGTTCATGGTTCACCTCAAGCGGCCAGGAAACGACGTATGGCGGCATGTGCCGTATCGGGGTTCACGAAGAAATAACTGTGCTTCTCGCCCTTGAGCTCCACGAAGACCGCGCCGGGGATCTCGGCGGCCAGCACGTCGGCGGCCTGCCGGAGCGAGGTGTCGCTGGTGACGTGGTGCTCCTCGGCGCCCACCAGGATCAGCGTGGGCATGCCGATGTCCTTCAGGCGGTCCTTCAGGTCGTGCTGCTGGCGCGCGATGACGTGGCGGAAGTACTGCTCCACCGGGTTGAGACGAGCCATCCGGACCGCAAGGTAGCCTTCCACCCGCTGGGGATATCGCTTGATGAACCGGTCGGTGAAGCCCACCGTGACGCCGTGGTCCCGCACGTACCGCTCGTAGCCCCATTCCACCATCTCCTTGGCGATGCGCAGCGGAATACCCTTGGTGGAAGGGTAGAACCCCCGCCCTGATGCGCAGATCAACGCGGAGACCCGGTCGGAATGGTCCAGGGCCATCACCTGAGCCACGGACCCGCCCATGGAGTGGCCGCAGACCACGGTGTCACGGGCTCCCAGGTGCTCCAGGACCGCGGCCGCGTCGTCGGCGAAGTCCTTCACGCTGTAGGGATCCGAAGGCCAGTCCGAGCGTCCCGTGCCGCGGTAGTCGCACAGGATCACCTGGTGATCGCGGGAGAAGGCCGGCACCTGGTGGAGCTTCCACACGTCGCAGTGGCACGCGGTCTCGCTCAGAAACAACAACGGGCGGCCGCTTCCGTGGGTTTCGTAGTAGAGCCGGGTTCCGTCCCTGTGGATGTACGGCATGGTTATGGTTTCCGCACGGGATAGCTCATGGGTGCGATGTCGTCGATGGTTTCGCCCAGCGCACGCCATTCCGGGACCGAATCCCACAAGGGCCGGGCCCCTTCCTGAATCTGCTCCAGCAAGTCCGTCTCGTCGAACCGGGTGGGGCGCCCGTCCTGGAGCAGGGTCTCTCCGTCGATGACGATGGTTTCGATGTCGCTGCCGCTGCCGCCCTCCACCAGGGACTTGATGGGGTCGCGCACCGCGCCGAAGTGGGTCCGGCGCAGGTCGACGATGATCATGTCGGCCTTGGCCCCGGGCGCCAGCCGTCCCAGGTCGTCCCGCCCGAGGGCCCTGGCCGCGCCCAGGGTGGCCGCGTTGTACACGTCGTAGGGCTTGCCGGCGCGGAAGCTCCCCTCCATCAGCCGGCAGGCGAGCCCGGCCAGCCGCATCTCGTGCACCATGTCCTGCGGGAAGGTGTCGGTGCCCAACACCACGTTGATGCCGCGCCTGCGGTACTCGTCGAAGGACTCCAGCGCGATCCCCATCTTGGCGTACTTGTAGGGGGCGTGGGCCACCGACGCACCGCTGTCCGCCAGCATCGACAGGTCGTCGGAGTAGGGGTAGTGGCACCAGGAATGCCCTCCGTGGAAGACACAGTGCCCCAGGATGACCTCCTGGCCGAGGAACTCCAGGTCGCGGAGATACTGAATCGGAGTCACCCCCCGCTGGCGCAGGGTCGACTGGAACTCCACGATGTTCATGGCGGTGTGGAGCTGGATGCCGATGCCGAGCTCCCGGGCCGTCCGTTTCGTGGCCTTCAGAAGCTCCGGGGTGCAGGTGTCCAGTTGTCCGGGATAGAGCATGGCGCGGATGCGGCCGTTGAAGGCGCCGTCGTGCTGCCTGGCGTACGCGGTGGCCCTCGCCAGCCCCTCCTCGCCGGCCTGCTCGTCCCAGTCCCACTGGATACGCCCTTGGTCGTCGAGCACGTAGGCGGCGCTGCGGTAGCCGGCTCCGAGATAGGCCCGCACGCCGAGCTCGCCGATCATCTCGGTGAAGCCCTCGATCATGGCCCCTCGGGTGCCCACGTCCAGGATGGTGGTGGCGCCGCCCCGCACCGCCGCCCACACGCCGAACTTGCCCTCGACGTCCGCCCGCGGCGGCGGGCCCACGCCCTTGGCGCCGCGCCGGGTGGCGCCGTAGGACAGGAAGTTCATGCCGAGATAGTCTGCCTTGCTGGCGTCGTTCAGCATGACGTGACGGGCGTTGGTGCCGGCGTGTATGTGGCAGTTGATCAGACCGGGTCCGACCAGCCTGCCGCGGGCATCGACGGTCCGGTCCACCGGCCCTGCGAAACCGTAGCCCACGTGGACGATGCGGTCATCCTCGTACACGACCTCACCGTCCGGCAGCAACTCATGGCCCTTGCCGTCATGGCCGACGACCCAGCCCCCTTGAACGCGTGTCCTCATGTCGGCTCCCCTCGACCGTAGCCCTTCGGCATAGTGCCGTCTACTCGAAAGGCGCGCGGGCTGTCAAATCCAGCCGCGGCTGCCCGATGGTCCCCGAGAGGCGGGCGGCGAGATTCGTGAGCCGGCGGGTGGACCTGACGTTGTTCACCGCCATCGCCAGGGCCCGGGGCTGGCCGATGATGACCACCAGCCGCTTCCCGCGCGTCACCGCGGTGTAGAGCAGGTTGCGCTGCAGCAACAGGTAGTGCTGCATGGCCAGCGGGATCACCACCGCGGGGTACTCGGAGCCCTGGCTCTTGTGGACGGAGGTGGCGTAGGCCAGGGCAAGCTCGTCCAGCTCGCCGAAGTCGTAACACACCGCGCGGTCGTCGAAGTCGACGTGAAGCTGCCCCTCGTCCAGGTCCACGCGGGACACCTGCCCGATGTCTCCGTTGAAAACGTCCTTGTCGTAGTCGTTGACGGTCTGGATGACCTTGTCCCGGGGAGCGTAGGTCCAGCCGAGGCGGTCGACCCGCGGTTCCGCTCCGGCGTTGAGCCGTTGCTGCAGCTCCGCGTTCAGGGACTGCGTTCCGAGGCTCCCGCGGTTCATCGGGGTCAGCACCTGGATATCCCGGACCGGGTTCATTTCGAATCGCCGGGGGATTCGTTCCGTCACCACCTGAAAGAGCTTGTCGCGAATCTCCTCCGGAGTCTCCGCCGGGATGAAATAGAAGTCCTGAAGCTCGGTGCTGTCACCCCTTTCGATGGAGCGGCCGGCGTTGATGCGGTGGGCATTGACCACAATGCTGGAGGATGCCGCCTGGCGGAAGATCTCGGTGAGCCGCACCGTGGGCACCTGTCCGGACTCGATGATGTCCTGCAGCACGGCTCCGGGTCCCACCGAGGGGAGCTGGTCCACGTCGCCGACCAATAGCAACGCTGCCTTGGAGGGGACCGCCTTCAAGAGATGGTTCATCAGCAGGATGTCCACCATGGACACCTCGTCGACGATCAGGAGGTCGGCGTCGAGCGGGTCCGATTCGTCCTTGCGGAACCCCATCTGGTGCGGATCGAACTCCAGCAGGCGGTGGATGGTGCTGGCGTCGGCACCTGCCGACTCCGACAGCCGCTTGGCGGCCCTTCCGGTGGGTGCGCACAGCAGGACCTTGGCGCCCTGGCGCGCCACCACCTTGAGGATGGTGTTGACGATGGTGGTCTTTCCCACTCCGGGGCCGCCGGTCAACACCGTGACCTTGCCGTCGAGCACGGTGTGGACCGCCTCGCGCTGGGAGCCGGAGAGGCTGAAACCCGTGGCGGCCTCCACCTCCGGTATCGCCCGGTCAAGCTCGATCCGGCCCCAGGGTGGCAGTCCCCGGAGGAGCCGCCGGAGGTGCGCGGCCACGCCCGTCTCGGAACGGTAGAGCGGCGTCAGAAAGACCGTGGCCTCTCCGGCGACCGTTTCCGCCGTCAGGTTCTCGGCTGCCACCTCGAGGTCCACGGCCTGCTCCGCCACCGCGGGCGTCACCTCCAGGAGCTGCACGGTGCGGTCCAGCAGCTCATGACGTTCCGCCCCGCAGTGTCCCTCCGACGACCTTTCCCAGAGCACGTGATGCAGAGCGGCGCGAATCCGCATCAGCGAATCGGCCGGAATCCCCAGCTTCCGTGCAATGGTGTCCGCGGTGAGGAAGCCGATGCCTCCGATGTCCAGCGCCAGGCGGTAAGGATTCTCCCGGATGCGGTCGATGGCGTCGTCGCCGTAAACCCGGTAGATGCGGGCGGCCCGGGCGTTGCCGATTCCGTGGGAGTGCAGGAAGACCATGATCGCCCGGACGGCCTTCTGCTCGCGCCACGCCTCGGTGACCCGCGCCTGGCGCTTGGCGCCGATGCCGTCCAGGGTCCGAAGCCGTTCGGGGGAGCGTTCGATTACATCGAACACGTCGGCGCCGAAGGCCTCCACCAGTTGGTGCGCGAAGTGCGGGCCGATTCCCTTGATCAGGCCGGAGCCCAGGTATCTCTCGAGCCCCTCCAGGGTCGTCGGAGGGATGACCTTCAACTCGGCGGCGCGGAACTGCACGCCGTAGGTGGCATCGTTGGCCCAGTCTCCCCGACAATCCACCTGTTCGCCGGGATTGACCGCCGCCGTGTTGCCTACCACGGTGGCCAGCGCCCGGGCGCCATCCACCTTGACTTGCAGGACACAGAAGCCGCTGTCTTCGTTGTGGAAGGTGACACGCTCCACCAGGCCCCGCAGGTGAGGCATGCTCATCGCTCGCCGCCGAACAGCCGTAGCGCCCGCTCGATGAGCTTCTGGACCGGATCCTTCTCCGCCGGCGGCTCCCCGGGTTTCTCTCCCTTCTTCCCGGCGGGCTTTCCGCCCACCTCGGGAATCAGGTCCAGCACCCCCTTGACGCCCCGGCCCACGGTCTTCTCGAGGACCTTCTCGATGAGCTGGAGGCGGGGCCGCAGCCGGACGTCGGGCATGGTGCCGGTGATGTTGAACGGCACCTCCACTTCGTCCCGCTGGTTGGTGACGGGCGTCAGCCGCGAGCCTGGCAGGAGGTCGGCGGAAAGGTCCTCGGACAGCGTCAGCACCCCGTCGAGGTCGGTGGCCCCGTCGAGTCCGATCCAACCCTTTCCGGCGATGCCGTAGTCTTTGGCCTTCAGGGTGATGCGTTCGACCACGATCCTGCCGTCTGCCGCCCCGGCCTCGGTGTCGAGCTGCTCGAAAACGGTGGTTTCCTTCTTGAAGACCTGTGGATACTTGTCCTTGAGGTTCCCGCTGAACAGCGACGTCAGTCCCCGGATGCCGGTCAGGCCCTGCAGCGCCTGCTCGGCGAGGTTGACATCCAGGACACGGCCCTCGACGACCGCGGCCTTTCCCTTGCCCGTGAGCGTGGCCTTGATGTCGTCCCAGGTCCGGCCTTTTCCCTTCACAGTGAGTTCGGCATTGAGGGTGCCCGCCACTTCCGGCAACCCTGCGATGCCGGCAAGGTACTGCCGGATATCGATGCCGTCCAGGCGGGCGGCCAGATCGAATTCGGACGACGGACCCTGGAGTTGCATGCCGCCGCTGGCGTCCAGGGAGCCTCCCAGGGTATCGAGCCGGAACGACTCCAGTCCCAAATGTTCCGCCGCCACGCGGAACCGCGCCTTCAGGTCCGTATAGTCCAGCCCCACGAGCTTTCCCCGTTCGGAGTTCAGGTCTCCCTCGAAGAAAAGACCCTCGGGCCAGGTCAGACGCCCGGAGCCGCGGGTGCCTTCCAGCACGGCGTCGTCGGGTTGAAGTCCGAGATCCGCCATCCGGAGGGAAGGGGAAGCCAGGCGATAGCTCAGGGTGAGGGGGGAGAAGCTCTCCGCGGTGGCCTTGCCGGCAAGGCGGGTCTCACCGATGCGAAACGACAGCCCGCGGAGCGTCGCGCCCCGGTTGGAGAACTCCACCTCGGCCGAGAGCGCTTCCAGGGGTTTCTCAAAAACCGGGGTCTTGAACGCGGCGTCCCGGAACGTCACCGTGCCGCGGATGTCGGGGAGGGCTCCGCCGCCCATCTTTCCCGTCACATCGACCTTGGCCGCGGAGCTGCCGGACAGCCGGTAGTCCGCCAGCAACGGGACCCAACGTTCCCAGCCACGCATCTCCGAGGCCGCCAGGTCCAGGCTGAGGTCCAGCGTCGCCGGACTTCCGAACTCCAACTCACCTTCGCCCTTGATATTCAACCCGTCCAGAATCAACTCGAAGCGCTTGAACGCGATGCTCCCGGGCACCGCCCGGGCGTCGGCGCCCAGCCGCAGCGCCGTGTCCGGAGGCTTCCGGACGTCGTCGCCGTAGCGCAGTCCGGTGCGGGTGAGATCGAGGTTGCCGTCGAACCCCAGGTCTTTCAGCGTACCCTTCAGGGCGAGCCCCTCCGTCCGCAGGGCGCCGGTGAGCGCCAGCTCGTCGGGCCAGGCCTCATCCACCCCCGGGAAGGAACGCCGCAGGGCCTCCCAGGAGAGCGTCTCGATGTCCACCGTCCCGTCAACGGGAACCGCAAGGATGCCGGCGCCGGATACCACCGGTCCCACGAGACCTTCAAAGCGGACGTTCTGGCGGCCCTCGAGAAATGCCGCCGCCGCCTTTACCTTGAAGGGGCCGTCCTTCCTCAGGTCGTCGCCCTTCAGGTCCAGATGCTTCAGTTGGACCCGGCGGCGATCCTTTTTGTCGTGATAGTCGAGGGTCCCTCCCGAGACCTCCAGGTGCGCGATGGCCAGGTGGGCGCCGGATCCGGGCACTTCGCGGACCGCCTCCGGTGTCTGTGCCGCTAGGACGCCGGCGGCCTTCGGGAGCACGCCGATGCCCCGGGCGGTGGTGGGGCGCGGCGCCGCGCCCACGGGGAAGCCCAGTCCGGTGAAGTTGAAAACGCCCCGGGCGTTGCGGATGATCCGTATCACCGGCCGGTCGAGGGCGACCCCGGTGACGGTTACCCGGCGAGTCAGCAGATGAACCCTGACATTGATCCGTGTGTCCGTGGCCCGGAGAAAATGGCCGGAGCCGAACGCCGGGTCCTCGGAGATGGCCAACTCCCGGACCCGGATTCCGATGCCGCCCCGCAGCTTGACGTGGACGCTGCCATAGGCGACTTTTCTGCCGGTCCGTTGCTCGACCGCAGCGATGATGCGGTCCTTGTAGGAGGCAAGGAGGGAGTCGAGGTTGTAGAGCGCGAATCCTAGCAATGCGCCAACAACTATAATAAGGACCATCAACGCGATGACGAGTTTGCGCATGAGTGCGTCCGGTTCCTCTTTCAAGTGAATCTACAATATCGCATGCGCGAACGGAAGGTAGCCGGCGGGAGAGCGGAAGCCGCCTTCGCCGAGCGCCTGGATGGAGGTCCCCTTGAAACGCTTCGTGTCCGAACGCAGGGTCGAGTTCGCCGACTGCGACTCCGCGCGGATCGTCTTTTATCCCAATTTCTACATCTGGTTCGATCGTGCCACCGAGCGCCTGTTCGCGTCCGTAGGGCTCACCTACCACGAAATGCAGCAGCGGCACGGCATCATCGGACTGCCGTTGCTGGAGACCGGCGCCAGGTACCTGCGTCCATGCCGCCACGGGGACCGGTTGCGTCTCGAAAGCTGGGTGGATTCGTGGCGCGGGAAGGTGTTCGTGGTGAAACACACGATCCAGTGCGAGGGCGAGCCTGCCGTGGAAGGATACGAGACGCGGGCCTGGGCGGCTCCGGCCGACGCCCCGCCGCGCTCCATGCGGGCCGTGTCCGTTCCCGAAGCGGTCCGGGAACTCTTCCAGTGAGCACGCCCGAGCAGGGGCGAGACCACAAAGGGCGCTATCGACTCCGTCTCCGCAGCCGTGCCGTCGCCAGGACCCAGTAACCCCCAGCGGTGGGGCCGAAGACTCAACTACATGGCCGGCGCCTGCGTGGCCAGCGCCATGAGCGCCGCCACCACCTTCGTGCCGCTGTACATGAAGAGCCTCGGCTCCTCGTACTTCGTGAGCGGCTTGCCGCTGGGGGTGCGGGCGGTGGGGCGCTTCACCTTCGATGCCGCCGCCATGGTGATCGCCGGCCGGCATTTGGCGCCCCAGACCATGCTGGCCCTGGGGGTCACGTTCACCGGCATGGCGCTCCTGACGTGCGGGGTGTTTCCGGGCGCCTATCCCGTTACCGGGGCCTTTTTCTTCATCGGCGCCGGAGTGGCGTGGGTGCAGATCGCGCTGCGGCAGATCGTTTTCGAGGGGGCGGAAACCGGGCGCCGGGGGCGCGCCATGGGAATCCTGAGCCTGTTTCTCGGCTCGGGTCCCATGGTGGGGATCTTCTTCGGCGGCCTGATCTCGGAGTACTTCGGCTACCGCTACCTGTTCGTCGCGGCGGCCGCGGCCGTCCTGTGGCTGCCGCTGCTGCTGGTGCGGCTCTCGCCCGGGCGCAAGGAAACGGCGGAGCAGGGAGGCGCGCTACGGCTGCGGGTGGTCCGGGAGATCCTCTCGACCCCGGGGGCAAGCCTTTTCTGTGTCTCCAGCTTTTTCTCCCTCTTCTACCAGCCCGCCCGCTCGGTGGCCCTGGCATTCTACGCCACCGAAGCATTGGGGCTGTCCGTAAGCTCCTACGGCGTCATGCGGAGCATCAGCCAGCTCGGCAACGTCAACGGACGCTTCTTCGGGGGCCTTTGGACCGACCGGTCCGGGGTCATGGCCTGTCTGGGAAGCGGCTACTTCATATCGGCCCTGGGGTTTGCCCTGGTCCCCTGGACCGGCGGCTTCTGGCCGCTCCTGATCGTGCACACGGCCATCGGCGCGGGCGCCGGCATGGTCAACCTGGCGAGCCAGGTAGGCATCCTGTCGATCTTCCCCGCCGCCAGGCGCGGACAGGCCCTGGCGCTCCAGCGTGCGGTAGGCGACATCGGGCTTTTCCTGGGCCCCATCGTGGTGAGCGTCGGCCTCGACGCCTTCGGCTTCCTGCCCGTGTTCATGGGCCTGGCCGCGCCGCCGCTGGTCTTCGGCCTGTGGACGACGCTGGGAAGGCCGTTCCCCGCGGACCATGCCCGGACGGACTAGTGTCCTGTCCCAGACATAAGTTGGCAAAGATGCGCAGGAATTTTTGTTGTCGGCAAGGCGCGATGACGAGCAGTGGCGGGCACCACGCGAGGAAGAGCAACGCAGCCGACGGCAAAAAGGACAAGCAGGTTTGTCAGCTTATGTCTGGGACAGGACACTAGCCCAGATGGGGGACGATGTCCGCCGACAGCAGCTCCAGGTGCTCCATCTCGTCGAAGGCGGGGTTCAGCAGCAGGTGGCGCGCGCCCGCCCGCACCACCTCGTTGAGCCGGTCGATGATCTCCTGGCGTCCGCCCCAGATGCAGACCCGCGAGGCGAGGTCGGCGTTCCGGTAGCGCACCGCGAAGAACTCGCGCAGGCGCCGCTCCGCCCGGTCGCGGTCGTTGTCGACGGCGAGATATACGCGCTTGGAGATGGCGAAGGTCGCGGGGTCGCGTCCGGCCTCGTCGAGGAAACGCGTGATCCGTTCGTGTTCCTTGACGAAACGCTGGGTGTCCGAGGACCCCGCCCCCATGAAACCGTGACCGAATGTGACCGCCCGCCGGAGCGCCGGCTCGGCGTGGCCGCCGAACCACAGCGGCAAAGGCTGCTGCAACGGCTTGGGCTCCATGGCGACGTCGGCGAAGTTCCAGAAACGTCCCTCGAAGCGGACCTCTTCCTCCTGCCACAGCGCCTTCATGACCTTGATGCCTTCCACGAAGCGGGTCACCCGGTGCTCGGATGAATAGCCGTACACCGTTTCCGACTCCGGCCACATCCGCCCGCGCACGCCGCCCAAGCCGATGCCGGCGATGATCCGGCCGCCGCTCAACTGGTCCAGGGTGGCCAGGCTCTTGGCGAGCTGCAAGGGGTTCCGCAGCACCGTCAGCAGCACCGAACAGCCGATGTGCAACCTGGAGGTGACCGCCGCCGCGTAGGTCATGAGGGTGACGGGTTCCAGCATGGGGAAGTTGCTGAGGTTCCGCTCCTGGGTCCAGAGGCTGTCGTAGTCCAGCTCCTCGGCCCGGACCACGAACTTCCTGATGTGCTCCGAGTCCACCGGACCGTCGATGAACACCTGGGGGATCTCGATGCCGCAGGGTACGTGTCCGTCCGCCATGAATTCACTCCACGGATTCCCGAATGGCCCGGGTAATGCGCTCTTCCGACGGCCCGATGTGGGTTTCCAGTGGCTGGCTGTAGGGGATCGGCACGTCCAGCGTGCTGACCCGGCGGATCGGTCCCTTGAGCTTGTCGAAGCCGGTTTCCACGATACGGGCGGCGATCTCCGCGGCCACGCCACAGCTCTGGTGGGTTTCGTCCACCACCACGACCCGGCCGGTCTTCTCCACCGACGCCATGATGGTGTCGAGGTCGAAGGGCACCAGGGTGCGGGGGTCCACCACCTCGACATCGATGCCCTCGGACGCAAGCGCCCCGGCTACGGCGAGGGCGCGCTGGACCGTGAGCGAGGTGCCGATGACCGTCACGTCGGCGCCGCCGCGCTTGACCTCCGCCTGACCGAGCGGAATCCGCTCGGCCTCGGGTACCGGCCCCTCGATATCGAAGAGCCCCGAATGGTCGATGAAGACGGTGGGGTTGTCGCTGTTCACGGCGGCCTTGAGAAGGCCCTTGACGTCACGCGGAGACGACGGCAGCACGATCTCCAGCCCCGGACAGTTCCACAGCATGGCCTGAGGGCTGGCGGAGTGCTGCGCCGCTCCCCCGCCCCGCAGCCCGTGCAGCATATGGAACACCACCGGCGCCCGCACCTGGCCGCCGGACATGTAGAGGACGTTGGCCGCTTCGTTGCAGACCTGGGGCCACGCCTCGAACAGGAAGCTGCCGGTGGTGAGGTCCACCACCGGCCTCAGGCCCGCCATGGCGGCGCCGGTGGCCAGCCCGCAAAATCCCAGCTCGGATATGGGCGGCGCGGCCACGCGGTCCGGGTGGGCCTTCTCGATGGCCGCGAACTTGAGCCGGTGCGGGCTCAGGCTGAAGAAGGTCCCCCCGATGAGGTGGACCCGGTCGTCCTCCTCCATCAGCTCGCGCAATGCCTCCAGCTTTGCCTCGTGGTATGCCAGTTGTCGCATGGGACTCCGTACCCCCGGTCCGGCGGACGGCGTTAGCGGTCTTCGGCGAACACGTCGGTTTCCGCTTCCGCGAGTTCCGGGTAGGGGCTGTCGAAGGCGAAATCGACAGCCGCCTCGATCTGCTCCGCCACGGACCGCTCCAGGGCGCCGAGCTCGTCCCGGTCAACCTGTCCCGATTCCACCAGCTCCCGCATGAACCGCAGCACCGGATCGCTGTCCCGGTACCAGTCCCGCACGTCATCCGGCGCGCCGGATACGTTCCAGGCCAGCTCCACGGTGGTGGGCGCCTTGACCACCGGCCAGTTGGTCTCGCTGCCGGGCCAGCGGACGGTCTGAGTCTCGACGAAGCGGGGACCGTCGCCCGAACGGATGGCGTCGATGCTTTCGCTCAGGGCGTCGTGGACAGCGCCCGCATCGATTCCGTCCACTTGCCGCGCGGGGATCTTGTATGCAGCCGGAAGGTCGGTCAGCGGGTGCGCGGCCATGGTGGAGGACTGGACCGCTCCCACCGCGTTGCCGGCGCCGTACTTGCCGTTGTTCTCGCACAGGAAGAGCACCGGCAGCTTCCACAGGGAGGCCAGGTTGAAGGCTTCCGGCACCGCGCCTTCCTCCAGCGCCCCGTCGCCGAACAGGCACACCGCGATCTGTCCGGTGGCGCGGCTCTTGGCGGCGTAAGCGGCGCCGGCGCCGAGCGGAAGGATGCCGCCCACCACGCCCGAACACTGGAGGAACCCCAGCTCCCGGGGGCTGGTGTGGAAGGAGCCGCCCTTGCCGCGGTTGTAGCCGTCACGGCGTCCCAGGATCTCGGCCAGCAGCCTGCCGGGGTCTCCGCCCCGGGCCAGGATGTGGCCGTGGTTCCGGTGGGTGGAGAAGAGCATGTCGTCGGGTTGCAGCAGCGAAATGGCCGGCACTCCGGTGCCCTCCTGCCCGATGTAGACATGGTAGTGCCCCCGGAACCGACCCTCCCAGTGGAGGCCGATGAGGCGTTCCTCGAAATGCCGGATGAGCAGCATCTTCCGGCATTGCGCGAGCAGTTGGATTTTCGGCAGGGCGGGAAGCATCTTTCCGTGCCCTGTATAGGCCATTCCCGGACCGATTCCAAGGCTCCTTCTCGATTCGGACGGGTACGACCGCCGGCACGGAGCGATTTGACAAGCCTTCCGAAGCGGGTTAATCACGGTGCGAGTAAGACGAGGGAAAGACATGACGCTCGATCAAAAGGTCGCCGTAATCACCGGAGGAGGGCAGGGGCTGGGCCGCGCCATCACCCTGGCACTGGTCCGTGCGGGAGCCAAGGCGGTGGTGGCGGACATGAACCTGGAAACCGCCGAAGCCGTGGCCGCCGAGGTTGAAGAGGCCGGCGGCGCTGCGCTGGCCGTGCAGGTGGACGTAGCCGACGAGGCGTCGGTGGCTTCGCTGCGGGACCGTGCGCTCGGCCGCTGGGAGCGCGTGGACATCCTGATCGCCAATGCCGGCATGTACCCCCGCTCCCTGGTGGTGGAGATGCCGGAAGAGGAGTGGGACCGGGTGCTGGACGTCAACGTCGGCGGCCAGTTCCTGTGTGCCCGGGCCTTTGCGCCGGTGATGAAGGGGCAGGGAAGCGGGCGCATCATCTGCACGGCCTCGGCCATCGCCTACAAGGGCCAGGCCGGCCACTCGCACTACGCCGCCTCCAAGGGCGCCACCCTCGGGTTCGTCCGCGGGCTGGCGCGGGAGCTGGCGCCCCACGGCATCACCGTGAACGCGGTGGCGCCGGGCACCGCCAACACCGCCATGCCGCGACAGCACCGCTCCGAGGAATCCATGCGGCAACGGGGAGCCCAGACGCCCCTGGGCCGCATCGCCGAACCCGAGGACATCGCCAATACCGTCGCGTTTCTCGCCAGCGACGCGGCCGCCTATATCACCGGACAGACCATGCTCGTAAACGGCGGAGACCTGATGATCTGATCTCCCCTATCCCTCCGAACACCTGCAGCCCGGAAGGAAAGACCCCATGCTGAGAAAGAAGGTTTGCCTCGTCGGCTACGGCTCCACCGAATACTCGCGGAAATCCGACCGGCCGCTCTTGTCCTACTATGCCGAGGCGATGCAGAACGCCATGGCCCAGACCGGCATCACCAAGAAGGAGATCAACGGCTTCTCGATGGTGACCCAGGCCAGCCCGGACTATTCGCCCTACGTGGCCGAGCAGTTGGGCCTGGAGTTGGACTGGGTGCTGAACGGCGACTGCGGCGGCGCCGGCGCGGTGTGCGCCATCCGGCGCGCGGCGGACGCCATCGAGGCAGGCTATCTGGACGTGGCGTTCATCGTGGCCGGAAACGCCTTCGACAAGAACGTGGCGCATCAGCGGGTGCTGGAGTACCAGCGGGCCAACTACGTGGACATCTACGGCTATGGAGGCCCCAACACGCTGTTCGCGCTGGTGCAGCGCCGCCACATGGAGGAGTACGGCACCACCCTGGAACAGATCGGCAAGATCGCCGTGAGCCAGCGCTACAACGCCGGCCCCAATCCCCAGGCGCTCCTGCGCGCGCCCATGACCATCGAGGACTACCTGAACTCGCGGCTCATCTCCGACCCCATCCGGCTGTTCGACTGCGTGATGCCGTGCTCGGGCGGAGAATGCGTGGTGGTGGCCTCCGAGGAACGGGCGAAACAGATCACCGACAAGCCGGTGTACCTGGTGACCGATGCCGAGAAGATCGGCTTCCAGGCCTCCAACATGCTGCCGGACAAGACCGTCACCGGCATGAGCGTAGTGGGCGAGCACCTGTTCTCGGAGATGGGCCGGGACAACATCGACCTGCTGGCCATCTACGACGACTATCCCATCGCGGTCATGATGCAGCTCGAAGACCTGGGCTATTGCGCCAAGGGACAGGGCGGGCCGTTCGTCGACGACCACGACCTGACCTTCGGCGGCGATTTCCCCGTGAACACCGGCGGCGGCGAGATCTCGGTGGGACAAGCGGGTCTGGCGGGAGGCATGCTGCACGTGGTGGAAGCCCTGCGGCAGTTGCGCGGCGAGGCCGGCGAGCGGCAGGTCAAGGCCGCCGAGACCGCCCTGGTCACGGGCATCGGCTGGCTGTCGTACGCGCGGAACCTGAACACCACGGCCGCGTTGATCCTGGAGAGGAGGTCGTAATGGCCGGCAAGAGTCTGCCCGTCGTGAATCCCGTGGATCGTGAGTATTGGGCAGCGGCCGCCAAGGGAGAGCTGCGGCTTCAGAGATGCCGCGCCTGCGGCGTGCTCCAGTTCTTCCCCCGGGCCGTCTGTACCGGCTGTCTCGGCAGCGACCTGGAGTGGGTGCCGGTGAGCGGCAAGGGCAAGGTCCACACCTTTTCCTTGTGCCGGGTGCCCCGGAACCGGGCCTTCATGGACGAAGTGCCCATCTGCGTCGCCGAGGTGGAGCTGGAGGAGGGTGTTCGCATGGTCACCCGGATCGTCGGCGACAACCGCGACCAGGTCACCTTGGGCGCCCCGGTCACCGTCACCTTCATGGAGACCGAGGATCCCGACATCAAGCTGCCGGTGTTCGAGCTGGCGTGATGAGCAAGCCCGTACTGGAGGATATCTTCAGTTTTTCGGGCCGCAGGAACCGAAAAAGCTACAACCTCTACCTGATGGTTTCCTGGTTGGTGGGGGCCGTCGGCCAGATGATCGGGTCTTCAGGCGAAGCGCTCCTTGTACTTCTTGGCCTACTGATAATGCTCGTCGTCGGCGTATCCCAGATTGCCGTGACGACACAGAGGTTCAGGGATTTCGGCTGGACGGGATGGAGCGTACTCATCGTCCCGGGACTTGTCCTTTGCACCGTCCTTGCATACCGGTACGATGTGCCCGACCTGGTGTGGATAATCTTTTTCTTGTCCGTGTGCTATGCGGTGGCGCTTGTGTGCGTGCCGGGTAACCGTGGCAACAACCGCTATGGCCCCGATCCACTGGGGTGACGGCTTGGCGACGCGCTGACCCGTCGGCGGTCGAAGCCGGTCCCAATCGAAGCCGGTGTGCAATGGCCGAGGTCGAAATCTATTCCAAGGCTTGGTGCCCGTATTGCCGGATGGCCAAGCGGCTGCTGGAGGAGAAGGGTCAGGAGTTCGTCGAGTTCGACGTGGAGCTGGAGCCGGACAAGTACGACGAAATGCTGGAGCGCTCCCGGGGACGCTGGACCGTTCCGGAGATCTTCATCGACGGGGAGCTCATCGGCGGATTCGACGAGTTGCGAGCCCTGGAGGCGGGCGGACAGCTCGACGAGCTTCTCAAGGGTTCCTGATGAAATCCGCCACCCGCTCGCCGATCATCATGCAGGTCACGTTGGTGTTGGCGTGGGTGACCGTGGGCATGATGGAGGCGTCGGCCACCCGCAGGTTGTCGATGCCGTGCACCCGCAGTTGCTCGTCCACCACGGTCATGGAGTCGGACGCCGGTCCCATGAGACACGTCCCGGCCGCGTGGTGATAGCTGTCCAGGGTTGAGCGGGCCCACCGGCCCCAATCCTCCCCGCGCTTGGGCTGGATCGGCGGTCCGTAGTACTCGGGCATGTCGCCGGTCTGGGTCAACAAGTCCAGGAACTCCATGGTCGCCACCACGGCCGCCACATCGTCCGGATGCTCGAGCATCCGGGCATCCACCCCCGGCAGCTCGTGGGGGTCGGCGCTCTGGAGGAACACGCGGCCGCGGTTGCGCTGTTCCAGCAAGGCGGCCGAGATGTTCAGCGTCCGGCCCACGCCTTCCAGCACGGTCGGGGGGCGCATGAAGACGTGGAAATCGCCGGTCTCCCGTGACGGGTCGCTCTTGGTGATCAGCCGGAAGGGGGGAACCACCCAGTCCACCTCGAAGCCGCCGCGCCCCTCGAAGCCCATGTGCAGCATGGCGTGGTCCTGGTAGTTCTCGCCCACCCCTGGGCGGTCATGGAGCACCGCGATCCCGTGCCGCTCCAGTTCCGCGGCCGGCCCGATGCCGGAAAGCATCATGATGTGGGGGCTGTGGAACGCGCCGGCGGTAAGCACCACCTCGGCGCCTGCCGCCGTATGCCGCTGGCCGTCCTTCTCGTAGTTCACCCCCGTAACACGGTTGCCCGACAGGGAAAGCGACACCGCGGGCGCCTCCGCGATGACGGTGAGATTGGGCCGGCCGCGGGCGGCCTCCAGGTAGGCTACCGTGGTGGACTGCCGCATGCCGTCCTTGATGTTGTAAGGCGACGTGCAGAGGCCCCAGGGATTCGGGTCGTTGACGTCGCCTTGGGGCAACCCCAGCTCCCGGGCCGCGTCCATGAAGACCTGCACCGCTCTGGGGACCTCCTGACCGAAGAGATAGTGCCGCTCGAAGTAGAGCGGCCCGCCGTGGCCGTGGTCGGGGCTGTCGGGGTTGTCCTGGTCGTTCTCGAGGCGCTTCAGGACCGGCAGGACGTGCTCCCAGGACCACGAAGGGTTCCCGGCCGCCGCCCACGCGTCCATGTCCGCCTTGATGGGACGGATGACCGACATCACGTTCACGGAGGAGCCGCCGCCCATGATCTTCCCGGCCAGGGAATAGAAGGTGCTGCCGTCGACCCTGCGCTCCGAGGGGTACATGTTGATGTAGGGCGTCTCCAGGAGCAGCCGCACCCTCCCGGCCGCCTGCGCCACCAGCTCGGGGATGGGCAGCGGATCGGGACCCGCCTCCAGCAAAAGCACCTTTCGGTCCGGGTCCTCGGAAAGACGCGCCGCCGCGGCGCCGCCCGCCGACCCGCCTCCCACCAGAATCACGTCGTAGTCGTTTGCCATGTCATCCTCTCGCGTCCAGTGCTGCGTCCCGTAAGTTCCTGCCGCAATTGGCCGGTCTTTTTCGCCTGTCGTCCGACGATCGCTGACCCTTACCAACTCCAGGGTCCCCGTTCAACAGCACTCGCCGAACGGGCATTTTTTTCTTGACAACCGACTCGCCCGGGCCTAGATTCGCGTTGCCTCGTTCGCGAACGGGCAAGAGCCCGAGACCCAGCGCGTTGGTTCCGGGCTCGGTCATCAAAGCCCCGGGAGGTGTCAGATGACAAAAACCAGCCCACCCGACTATGAACGCCCGTGAAAGCGGGCGCACTGGTTCCCGGTGCTTGGCCGGACGGGGTTTCCCGGCTGACCGTCCCGACTCGGGTGTTGGATAACACAACCGCGGGCCGCAAGGCGTCGCAGGAAGTCAGGGGACAGGCAGCGGAGGAGGGTGTCAAGGGCCCATCCCGGAAAATCGCGCAAGGCAGAGCGTGGAACGGGAGCCACGAGAACGCGAAAAAGAGTTATACCGACGTCGATGAACGCCGGGGCGGGCTCTCCTTCCGGAGGAGAGCCCGTTTTCTTTGCGAGAACCGATCCTTGCCGGACTGACCGAGGCGGAGAGCCATGTCGAAACACCAAGAGGAGATCACCGGCTACCACGCCCACGTCTACTACGACCCCAACACCAGGGAGACGGCCAATCGGGTGCGCGAAGGGCTGGGCGCCCGTTTCGACGTGGTGCTGGGGCGCTGGCACGACGTACCGGTGGGCCCCCACCCCAAGGCCATGTATCAGGTCGCCTTCGCCCCCGAGGAGTTTGCCAAGGTTGTCCCCTGGCTGATGCTCAACCGCGAAGACCTGGACATCCTGGTGCACCCCAGCACCGGCGAGCACGTCGGCGACCACCAGGACCGGTCCCTGTGGCTGGGCACGCGGCTGCCGCTACGGCTCGGCCGGTTCGGTTGAGATTCTCCGGAGGCTATCCGGACCGCGCGCCGCCGTCCCGCACCCGCAGCTTCGCCTCGATGAACTCCTTGTGCGACACGCCGATGAGGTTGGCGATCTTGCGGACCAGGTACTCCTCGTGCTTGTCCAGGTCCTCGTCCGCATAGGCCACGGCCCACAGGTACTCCACCACCTTCCGCTTCTGCTCGGGCGAGAAACTCGTCTTGATGAGTGCGGTGAACTGGTAGTGGTCGATGGAATCGTCGGCTTCGGCCTCGGCCAGTTCCACCAGGTCGTGGGTCTCTTCCGGGGTGAGCTCGAACTTGGTCCGCAGGGCTGCCACCACCACCGCGCGCTCGCCCTCGGTGCACTCGGTGTCGGTGCGCATCATCTCGATCAGCAGGGCCCCCGTGGCCACCTGGAGGCGGTGCCGGTCGCCCTGCCGGACGTCGCGGTGGCCGGGGTCGATGCGGCTGTCGAAGAAGCGCTGGATAGCCTGCAGCATTAGCGTCCCGCACCGTTGAGAAAGCGCACCTGGTAGTCCTTCCACTTGTCGGCCGGACGGGTGATGTCCCCGGCGTAGGTTCCGAACCGGCCGCGCCGCCGGTCCCGGAAGTAGAGCTTCAGGGTCTGCTCCACCACGGGGAAGGCGATCTGGTCCCAGGGGACTTCTTCCTCGCGGCACAACCTCACGTCGAGACTCTCCTCGCCCGGGCCGAACTCAGGCTCTCGCAGGATGCCGCGGAACATCACGTAGACCTGGTTGATCTGGGGCAGGTTGATGAGGGTGTAGAGCTCCGAGATCTCCACCTCGGCCAGGGCCTCCTCCCGCGTCTCCCTGGCGGCGCCCTCGATGGTGGTCTCGTAGTCCTCCAGGAACCCCGCGGGCAGGGTCCAGAAGCCGTAGCGCGGCTCGATGGCCCGGCGGCAGAGCAGGACCGTGTCTTCCCACTCCGGGATACAGCCGACCACGACCTTGGGGTTGGTATAATGGATGGTGTTGCAGGACCTGCACACGTGTCGGGGCAGGTTGTCTCCCTCGGGGATGCGGAGCTCTACGGGAGCGGCGCAGGCACTGCAATAGTTCACGACGAAACTTTCCGGCCGGTTCCATCGGCGGACGTCCCGTCACGACTCCCGCGCAGTCTGCCGGCTGCGGTTACTATAGGGTGATCCCCCCGCAGGGTCAATCCGAAGGGATCTCATGCTATAAATCACCGAGGAGGTGTCGTGTCGAGTCTGCCCGAACGTCTTGAAACATGGTTCCGCGGAGCCGCTCCCGCGGTGCGTTTCTGCTCGCTCCGCTACGTCGGCGAGCGTTCCGAGAGCCTCTCGGTAAGGCGTGGGGTGGTGGAGCCCATTGAGTCGGAAGACGACGCCGGCGTGATGATCACGGTGGCGGACGGCGACGGGCTGGGGTACGCGGGCACCTGCGACCTGAGCCCGGACGGGCTCCGGCGGGCGCTGAACCGCGCCCGGGACTGGGCGGCGCGGAGTACCGAGCGCATGGCCTTCCCCGCGATGCCGCTCCAGCCGCCATGCCGGGGCGACTACCGCACGCCGGTAACGATACCGTGGGACTCGGTTCCGTTGCACGAGAAGATCGATCTCCTCCGCGCCCAGGGCGAACGCCTGCACACGGACCCGCGCATCGTCGATTGGGATGCGTCGCTGTGGCAGGTGGAGACCGAGACCCTCTATCTGACCGCGGACGGCACTCGGATTCACCAGACGTTGAACCACTTGGTGCCGGGTCTGGGGTGCACCGCCAACGACGGCCCGGAAACCGTGAGCCGCACCTTCGGCGGCCGGGGCTTCTGCCGTCAGGGCGGGCTCGAGGTATTGGACCAGACCGGCTTCCGGGACGCGGCGCCGGTTCTGGCAGAGGAAGCGCTGGAGCTTCTGGCGGCTCCGAACTGCCCCGCCGGGACCATGGACCTTCTGCTGGCCCCGGACCAGCTCATCCTCCAGATCCACGAGTCCATCGGCCATCCGCTGGAGCTGGACCGCATCCTCGGCGACGAACGGAATTACGCCGGCAGGAGCTTCGTCACTCCGGACATGTTCGGCACCTACCGTTACGGGTCCGACCTCCTCAACGTCACCTTCGACCCCGACGATCCGGGACAGTTCGCCAGCTACGGCTACGACGACGAGGGCCTGCCGGCCCGCCGCGAGTACATCATCAAGGACGGGATTCTCCAGCGCGGCCTGGGCGGCCACCTGTCCCAGCAGCGCACCGGCCTCGAGGGCGTGGCGAACTCCCGTGCCACGAGCTGGAACCGTCCGCCCATCGACCGCATGGCCAACCTGAACCTGGAGCCCAACGATGCGGCCTTCGAAGACATGGTCCGTTCCATCGGGAACGGCGTCTTCATGCAGACCAACTGCTCGTGGTCCATCGACGACTCCCGCAACAAGTTCCAGTTCGGCTGCGAGCGCGGCACCCTGATACGGGACGGCGAGCTGCGGGCGGTCGTCAAGAAGCCCAACTACCGGGGACTCTCCGCCACCTTCTGGCGCAACCTCGTCCGCGTGGGCAACCCCGCCACCCGCGAGGTGCTGGGCACCCCCTTCTGCGGCAAGGGCGAGCCCAACCAGGTGATCCGGGTCGGCCACGCCGCCCCCGCGTGCGTATTCAGCGGCGTGCAGGTCTTCGGCGGTGAGGCCTGACGCCCATGCAGACGTACTTCTACGAGCTGGCTGATTTCGCGGAGTCCTTGCTCAAGGCCCCCGAAGTGCTGCTGCTGGGCTTCTCCGGCGAGGAGTCGAGCTTCGTGCGCTTCAACCGGAGCGCGGTGCGCCAGGCCGGCGCCGTGGAGCAGCGGGCGCTCGCCCTCCATCTCGTCGCCGAGCGGCGGCGCGTCACCACCCATGTCACGGTCTCCGGTGATGGATCCCTGGACCGGGAACGCGTCCGGAGAGCGGTCGATGCAGCGCGCGAGAGGCTCGGCATCGTTCCCGAGGACCCGTTCCTCAACTACGCCACGGAGACCCGCTCCACCGAATCGGGACATCCCAACCGGCTGCCGGAAGACGAGGGGCAGGTGGTGGAATCCATTGCCAGGGCAGGGGAGGGCCGCGACCTGGTGGGCATCTACATGGCCGGCGGCATCCACCGGGGCTTCGCCAACTCCCTGGGCCAGCGCAACTGGTTCTCCACCTACAGCCATCACTTCGATTGGAGCTTCTACCTGGACGGCGACAAGGCGGTGAAGTGTGCCTACGCCGGGTTCGTGTGGGATCCGGGGGCGTTCGAGAAGAAGGTCGAGGGGGCGACCGCCGAGCTGGAGGCGCTGCGACGGCCCGCGCGGACCCTGCAGCCCGGCCGCTACCGCGTCTACTTGGCGCCCCAGGCCCTGGAGGAGGTGGTGGGGCTGCTCCGTTGGGGCGGGTTCGGGCTCACCGCCCACCGCACCCGCCGGACGCCACTCTTGCGAATGATCACCGGCGACGCCGCGCTGGATCCGTCGGTGAGCATGGTGGAAGACACCGCCGCCGGCCACACCCCCAACTTCGACGACGCCGGCTTCATCAAGCCCGAACGGATCACCCTCATCGACCAGGGGAGATACGGCGAGCCCCTGGTGTCGGCCCGAGCGGCGAAAGAATACGGCGCCCTCGCCAACGGCGCCGGCCGGCGCGAGTCGCCGGAGTCGCTGGCCATGGCCGGCGGCTCGGTCCCGCAAATGGATGTTCTCGCCGCCCTGGGCACCGGCATCTTCATCAACAACCTCTGGTACCTCAACTACTCCGACCGGGACGCCTGCCGCATGACCGGCATGACCCGCTTCGCTGCCTTCTGGGTGGAGAACGGCGAGGTGCGGGCGCCCGTGAACGTCATGCGCTTCGACGAGACCCTGTACCGCATGCTCGGGGAAAACCTCGTGGGCCTGACCCGGGAGGTGGAGCTGTTACCCGACTCCAACTCCTACGGCAGCCGTTCCACCCGTAGCGTCAGGCTGCCGGGAGCGCTGGTGGAGGACTTTGCCTTGACTCTGTGAATGCTGCCGGAGTTTGCCGGGCATTGCGGATGCCGTGCTCAAGTGGTTAATTGGGGCCCACAGGGACCGACAGGGAGGCAAGTATGGAAACCAACGGTTATGATCGCAAGGCCGATGATCTCGGCAACGTCGTTGCCCTCGAGCACGTCAACGTCACCATCCCCGATCAGGCCACGGCGCTTACGTTCTACGTCCTTGGGCTCGGGCTGACCCGGGACCCGTACATGAACGTGGGCCTGACCAACATGTGGGTCAACGTCGGCGGCCAGCAGTTCCACCTGCCCACCCGCGGCGTCCAGAAGATCCCGGGACATATCGGCCTGGTCCTCTCCGATCTGGAAACGTTGAAAAAGCGCCTGGCAACGGTGGAGAACGAGCTCAAGGGGACCCGGTTCAAGTGGCGCGACGCCGGCGACCACGTGGCGGTGACGGGTCCCTGGGGCAACCGCTTCCGTTGCCATGCAGCGGGGCCCGAGTTCGGCGACATGACCATCGGCATGCCCTACGTGGAGTTCCTGACCCCGCCGGGCACGGCCCGCGCCATCGGCAAGTTCTACCGCACCGTGCTGCAGGCGCCCGCGACCTACAAGGCCGGCAGCGCGGCGGTGAAGGTGGGCCGCAACCAGAGCCTGATCTTCACCGAGACCGACAAGCGCATCCCCCGCTACGACGGCCATCACATCGCCATCTACATCGCCAACTTCTCCCGTGCCCACCAGTTCCTGCTGCGCCGGGGCCTGATCCAGGAGGAGAGCAACGCACACCAATACCGCTTCAGGGACATCATCGACCCGGACACCGGCGAGAAGGTCTTCGCCCTGGAGCACGAGGTGCGCAGCCTCTACCACCCCATGCTCAACCGCACCATGGTGAACCGCAACGCCGAGCAGACCCAGCGGGGCTACGTGCCCGGGCGCGACGTGTACTATCCCTGACGCAAACCCTGGCCCGTCATCTTTTCCCGAACAGGGTCTCCAGATCGGCCAGCGCCCTGGCCATGTCCATGCCGGGAGCGTCCATAACCGCCAGCATGGGATCCGGCCGTTTCTCGAACCGCCTGACCGCGGTCTTCAGCGTGAACCGCCCCGGGTCCAGCCTGGCCGTGACCTCGGACCAGTACAGCGGGCAGGACACCGGCGCGCCGGGCAGGGGGCGCACCGAGAAGGGCCCGGCGATGGTGCGGCCGTAGCCGTTCTGGCCGAAATCGATGTAGACCTTGCCCTCCCGGGCGTGGAGCGGGCGAGCCACCGTGGCGATGTCCGGCACCCGTTTCTCGGCCGCCAGGGCCAGCAGGCGCGCGAACGCGCGGCACTGCTCGTAGAGGTACTTCCGCCCCATGGGAACCAAGATGTGGAGCCCCGTTGCCCCGGAGGTCTTTGCGTAGGCGGTTACCGCCAACTCCGCCAGGAGGTTCTTGAGGGTCCTTGCCACCCGCACGACGTGGGCGAACGGCGCGCCCTTGGGGTCCAGGTCCAGCACCAGCCAGTCGGGGCGCTCCAGGGTATCCAGGCGGCTGGCCCAGATGTGCAGCGGGATCGCGCCCAGGTTGGCCACGTAGCGCAAACTCTCGGCGTCGTTGACGATGAAGTAGTCGATGTCGCGATCCGCGTCCTTGGAGTAGATGCGGCGAGTCGCCACCCAATCGGGAACGTAGTCGGGCGCATCCTTCTGGAAGAACGACTTCCCGTGGATGCCGTCCGGGAACCGCGTCAACACCAGCGGACGGTCCCGGAGATAGGGCAGGAGCAACGGCGCGACGGCTTCGTAGTAGTCGAGCAGGTCGCTCTTGGTGTAGCCGTCGTCCGGCCAGAACACCTTGTGGGGATTGGTGACGGTCGGCTTCGGCGGCTCCCGGAGCGGTACCGGGTCCGGCCCCGCCGCGACTTCCTCCCGCCGGCACTCCTCCGGCGCCTTGTCGTCGCGCAGGCCCAGGAACGACGGATGCCGCACGCCGCCGTCGTCGGTCCACCCGGTGAACGCCACCTCGCAGACAAGCCGGGGCTCCACCCAGCGGTGGCCCGCGCCGGCGGGCGCCCCCCTGGCGAAAGGGGAGTCTTCCCGCACCAGGGGCGCGAGCTTCCCGTAGATCGTGCCAAGGGTGGCCTGGTCGAAGCCCGTGCCCACCTTCGACACGTAGACAAGGTCTCCGTCGCGGTAGAGGCCCAGGTGAAGCGCGCCGAAGAAGGCACGCGATCCCCCGGGCCGGGTGTAGCCGCCGATGACGAATTCCTGGTGTTGCTGGCACTTGAACTTCAACCAGTCGCGGGTCCGGCCGGCAAGGTAAGGGCTGTCCGCTCGCTTGCCGATGACTCCCTCCAGGTGGTTCTCCCAGGCGGCGCGATGGAAATCCTCGCCGCGTCCGACAACGTGCTCGCAGTACGCAATGACCCCCCGTGACGGCAGGAAGAGGGCAAGGCATTCCTTTCGTTTCAGCAAGGGGAGGGCGCGCAGGTCCCGCGCGCCGGCTTCCAGGCAGTCGAAGAAGACTCCGCGGACCGGCACCGTCCGTGCCGTCTGCTCGATGTCGACGCGATCCGTCAGGTGCATGCGCCGCTGGAGCCGTTGGAAGCTCGGGCGGCCGGCCTCGTCCATGGCCACGATCTCACCGTCTATCAGGAACTCGGAGGGAGCCGTCTTGCCAAGGGCGTGGGCGATCTCCGGATACCGCCGGGTGATGTCGTCGCCCTTGCGGCCCAGGAGGGTCACCGTGTCGCCCTGCCGCCGGGCGAAGACGCGGATGCCGTCGTACTTGATCTCGAAGAGCCAGCTCGGGGCGGAGAAGGGAGCGCCGCCGGGCGACGCCAGCATCGGGCGCGGCTTGCGCCGCGATCCCGAGGCCGGCGGCGCCTTGAGTCGCTTCAACGCCTTGTCGAGCGCGGCCGCGCGCGTTGCCAGGTTCCCGCGCTCCGACACCGTGAGGCCGGACAGGATGGAGCCCGGCAAGGTATCCACCACCTCGGCCTCGTCCTTGCCGCCCTCCTTGCTGAACAGCAGCCACTCCTTGCCGCCACCCGCCATCCGCACGAGCATCCAGACGCCGCGCAGCTTGTAGCCCTGGAGCTCGACTTCCAGGGTCCCCTGTTCCAACTGCCGCAGTGCGTCCTCGGCGTGGAGCAACCGGTACGTGCCCCGGTCCCACAGGATTACGGCGCCGGCGCCGTAATTGTCCCTGGGGATCACGCCCTCGAAATCGGCATACTCGACGGGGTGATCCTCGACGTGCACCGCCAGCCGCTTCTCGTGAGAGCGGACCGACGGACCCTTGGGAACGGCCCAGCTCTTGAGGACCCCGCCCATCTCGAGCCGGAGGTCGTAATGCGTGGCCCGGGCGGCGTGCTGCTGCACCACGAACAGGCCGCCGGCCGACGAGACCGGCCCCCCGAAGGACTCGGGAGTTCGCTCGGGATCGCGCTTGCGCCGGTATTCAT
Source organism: uncultured Binatia bacterium (SeqCode) (assembly GCA_965219905.1). Lineage (GTDB taxonomy): Bacteria > Desulfobacterota > Binatia > UBA9968 > JAJDTQ01 > JAJDTQ01. Next base: position 84,565 of record CBDCOS010000002.1, read on the forward strand.
CCAGTGGGGTCGACATGGCTGCTTGTGGATAACCTTATAACACGTAGAATTCTAAAGGTATTTCGTGTTAGACTCCAGCCGATCGAATTTGGAGGGACCATCATGGCAGCACGCGCCATCAGTTCCGGGACCATCTCCTTCGGCCTGGTTTCCATCCCCATCAAACTCTACACCGCGGCGTCGTCCGGCGGCATCGCGTTCAACTTCCTGCACAATCGCTGCGGCTCGCGCATGAAGCAGCAGCAATTCTGCCCGGTGTGCGAGGAGGTCGTGCAGCGCTCGGACCTGGTCCGCGGTTACGAATTCGCCAAGAACCAGTACGTCCGTTTCGAGAACGACGAGCTCAAGGCGCTGGAGGAGGAGACCTCCAAGGTCATCGAGCTCGAGGAGTTCGTGCCGCTCGAGAAGGTCGACCCGGTCTACTTCGAGAAGACCTACTACCTCGGCCCGGACAAGGGCGGCGAGAAGGCCTACCGCCTGCTCGCCGACGCCATGACCGAGTCCAACCGGGTAGGCCTCGCCAAGTACGTCATGCGCGGCAAGGAGGCGCTGGTGCTGATCCGCGCGGTCCAGGGCGGCCTCATGCTCCACACCATGTACTATGCCGAGGAGGTAAGGGATTTCGACGACATCGACCGGGGCCAGACCGTCAACCTCAAGGACAACGAGCTGGAGCTGGCCGTCCGCCTCATCGACGAGTTGGCGAGCAAGGAGTTCCATCCCGAGAACTACCACGACGAGTACAAGGCCCGGGTGCTTCACCTCGTGGAGCAGAAGGTGGAAGGAAAGGAAGTGACGGCGCTGGAGCCCCAGGTGCGCCAGAGCCAGGTGGTGGACCTCATGGAGGCGCTCAAGGCCAGCCTGGAGAAGCACGACGGCGCGGCCAGCTCCAAGGCCGCACGCCCTGCCGCGCGCACGCGCAAGGCGCCCGAGGCGGCCGGCGAGGTCACCTTCGAGGAATTCCGGACGGCGGTGAATGAATCGGGCCTGGAGGTGGGCGCTGCGGAGCTCAAGAAGAGCTACAGCGGACTGGCTTCCCTCGGGAAACGCAAGAAGCTGGCCCCCGCTGATATCCGCGGCAAGGTCATCAACCTGCGCAAGGACCTGGAGGTGATCCGGTCCGATCCGGAGTTGTTCGGCAACGCGCCGAAGAAGCTCAAGGCCGCGCGCATCCCCCTGACCGGCCGGGACTGGGAACGGTACTAGTGTCCTGTCCCACACATAAGTTGACAAAGATGCGCAGGAATTTTTGTCGTCGGCAAGGCGCGATGACGAGCAGTGGCGGGCACCACGCGAGGAAGAGCAACGCAGCCGACGGCAAAAAGGACAAGCAGATTTGTCAACTTATGTCTGGGACAGGACACTAGCCCAAACGGGCCGGCTGCCCGGGACGGACAGCGACATGGCACGGGACGCCACAGACAGGGCGCGCCGGGTGATGGAAGAGGCCCGGCGGCTGCTGGACGCATGCGGCATCGAGCGCCCGCCGGTGGACTTGGTGCGGATCGCGCGTCATCTGGGGATCCGGCGCATACGGGAGCTGGATGTCCGCCTGGACGGGCAGCTCGTGGAGCTGGGCGACGGCGGCTACGAGGTCATCCTCAGCCGGAACGCCCCGCACACCAGGCAACGCTTCACGCTGGCCCATGAAATCGCCCACATCCTCGCGGCCTCGCCCGGCGACGACTCCATGAGCTGCGGCGACACGGCCACCGAGGACCTCTGCAACCGCGTTGCCGCCGAGTTGCTGATCCCCGCCCGCTTCCTAGCCGATACCACGGCCGACCTGGACGTGGCGGCGTTCCGGCGTCTCGCCACGCGCTTCCAGTGCTCCCTGGAGGCCACGGCCTGGCGGGTCCTCAACCTCGGGCAGGCCACCGGGACGCTGTTGATCTGGCGCCATCGGGACGACGGAGGCCTGGAACTGTCCGCCTCTCCCCGCACCTTCGGCTTCGACGCCCCCTTCGACAACGGCCATGTCCTTGATGGCGCCATGCCGTTCGTGCGAGAGTTGATGCAGCGGAGCGAGGGTCCGCTCAGCTACGCGCCCACCGGAAAGGCCTACACGGGCGACTACCTCCGCCTGAACAAGGTGTTGCTCATGTACCTGAGAGCCGAAGGAGATGCTCGGACCCCCATGACCCGCGGACGGTCGACACGCGCGCCGGGCCAGGGGGAATTGTTCTCGTAGATCTCCGACAGTCGCAAGGAGTCGTCATGGACATCATGAAGGCATTGGAGACCATCGACCTCGAGGGGTTGATGGAGAAGACCGCGACCGAGGGCAACGGGCGCACGGTGGTGTGGCAGGACTCCGAATCCATCGCGTTCCTGAGCAGCGGGCGCAAGCGCCGCATGGATTTCCACGTGGACCCCAGCGACGAGGTGACGCTGGTGCTCAGAGGCGAACAGCGCCTTCACTGCCTCACCGGCGACGGCGGGGAGAAGGTGGTGACCATGGGGCCGGGCCAGATGACGCTGTGCCCGGGCGGCGTGCCGCACTCCCCGCGGGTCGACGAGGGGACCTGGTTCCTGGTGTTCGAGCGGGTGCGCAAGCCGGGCGAGCGGGACCGCTTCATGTGGTTTTGCGAGAACTGCGGCAAGAAGGTATACGAGGTGGACGTGACCGTGGGCAATTACAGCGACGACCCCGTGGGCCAGGTCCACCGCGAGTTCTACGGCAACGAGAAGCTCCGGACCTGCAAGGCCTGCGGCAGTGTCGTCCCCAAGCCGGAATAAGGCGCGCAGCGGGCGGATGATGGACTACAACGAGGCGTTGGAACGGCTGGCCGAAGGCTATGGCAAGGCCGAGAGGGGAGTCGTCGCCGCGTATTTCAGGGAGCCGCGGACCCCCGATGAGCACATTCATTGGCTCAAGGCCCAGGCCTTCAAGGAATACTCGGCCATCCAGCCCCTGATCCGCGCCCTCGACAAGCTCTACTCCCAGCTCGACCGGCAGGTGGACCGGCACGACTTCGAGGAGATCTGCCACAAGCTCGGCGACGAGATGAGCCACGCCAGGCTGATCATGGATTTCCTGGAGGAGCTGATCGGCAAGAGGCTGACGCAGAAGGATCTCACCTGGCTGCCCGAGGACCGCAGGCTCGCCGAGGTGCGGGCGCGCTACTCCCGCAGCTACGCCGGGTTGCTGCACGGCTCCGAGCGCATCACCACCAGTGAGATCCAGCGGCGCGACGAGATGCTCGAGCGCGCCGCCATCACCCTGACCGAGGGCGGCGGCGGCGCGCTGTACGAGGTCTGCCGGTACTTGAAGGGAAACCGCGTCAACCGCAGGATCGCATCCATCTTCGGACGCATTCATCGTGACGAGACCAAGCACAGCGACGCCAACGAGCTGGCCACGCTGGTCAGGACGCGCAAGGACTACGACCGCGCCCGGCGCATCATAGCCAACGTCTCGTCCCAACGCCTGCGCATGCGCAACGAGCAGTTCGGATTTCCGCTGAGCCGAAGCGACCTCCGGGCGCTGGAACGCGAATGCACCGGGACGGCGTAGGGCAGAGGGAAGAACGGGCCGGCCGACAGCCCGCATGAACCAAGGGGAGGTTCCCGTGAGCACGGACGCAATGCCGGTCATCGACATCGATTCGCACGTCGAGGAGCCCAAGGAAGCCTGGGATCATCTCGACTCGAAATACGCGGATCGCAAGCCCTTCCCGGTGGTGGCCAAGGACCTGCCGCAGCTGGGAGGCATCAACGCCTTCTGGTACATCGACGGCACCGTCTATCCCAAACCGGTGGGCCGGGGGAACCTGGTGTACGGCACCCCCATCGAGATGCGCTTCGCCACCCAGAAGGAGTTCACCATCGGCTCCCAGACCATGACGGACATCCCCGCGCGCCTGAAGGACATGGACGCGGTGGGCATCGATGTCCAGGTGGTGTTCTCCACGCTGTTCCTCCAACCCGTCACCGACGACCTGCTGTTCGAGGCCGCGCTCATGCGGAGTTACAACACCTGGATGGCGTCGGCCTGCGCGGAACGTCCGGACCGGATGAAATGGGGCGCCATCCTGCCCATGAGAGACCCGCGGCTCGCCCTCGACGAGCTCGAGCACAGCCTGAAGCTGGGAGCCGCGGTGGCCGGGATCTACGGCACCGTGGGCGAGACCATGCTTCACGACCTCTACTACGACGAGTTCTTCGCCGAGGTGGAGCGGCTCGGCGTGCCCCTGGCCATCCACGCGGGCTGGAGCCATCCCGGCATCACCCACAGCCTGGACGACGTCTCCGGCTCCCGAGCCATCGGCTTCACCCTGCCGGTCATGATGGGGTTCTACAGTTTCCTGGGCGGCGGCATCCTCGAGCGGCATCCGCGAATCAAGGTGGCCTTCATGGAGATCGGCGTCCAGTGGGTGCCCTACCTGGTGCAGCGTATCGACCACTACCACCACGCCGACGGCGCCCTGGGAATGCCGTTGCCCGTCAAGCAGCCCGTGTCCGAAACCCTCAAGCAGAGCGACGTCTATTTCACCCCCGAGGCCGACGAGATCTTCCTCCCCCAGATGGCCGAGTACATCGGCGAGGACCGGCTGCTGTTCGAGGGCGACATGCCCCACGCCGAGGCCCGGGAAGGTGCCAAGCAGGAGATCCTGGAACGGGACGACTTGTCGGAAGAGCTCAAGTGGAAGATCCTGAGCGTCAACGGCAAGCGCTTCCTCAACCTGTGACGGATACCGAATGACCCCCGAGGCGCTGGCGGACAAGATATTGGAGCGGCTGAAGGACGGTCCGCTCCACTTCGAGGACATCCTGCTGCAGTTCCCGGAGGCGCCCTACCGGGTAGTTCTCCAGGCCTGGGGCCGTCTGCGCGAAGCGGGCTCTCTCGGGCGCGAGATCGAGACCGGGAAATATACAGCCAACGAGGACTGACTATGGCTCAAGACTTCGACGGCAAGGTCATCATCGTCACCGGCGGCGCCCGCGGCATCGGCCAGGTGTACTCCCGGAAGCTGGCCGAGGCCGGCGCCATGGTGGTGGTGTCGGACATCCTGGACGGCGACCCCTGCGCTTCCGGGATACGCGAGGACGGCGGCGAAGCCTTCTTCGTCAAGGCCGACGTCACCAGCGAGGACAGCGTCAAGGAGCTGGCGGGGGCGGCCCACGACCGCTACGGCCGCATCGACGGGCTGGTGAACAACGCCGCCATCTTCGCCGACGTTCGCTACGCGCCGTTCGACGAGATCAGCGTGGCCGAGTGGGACCAGGTGATGGACGTGAACGTCAAGGGCGTGTGGCTGGCGTCGCGGGCGGTGTACCCGTACATGAAGGGGCAGGGCTCCGGCAAGATCGTCAACATCGCCTCCGGCGTACCCTTCAAGGGCATTCCGGTCTACGTCCACTACACCGTGTCCAAGGGCGCGGTGGTGGCGCTCACACGCGTGCTGGCGCGGGGCACCGGCAAGGACGGTATCTGCGTCAACGCCGTGGCCCCGGGCCTCACCCGCAGCGAGAGTCTGCTGGCGGTGCGCGGCGGGCTGGTGGACGAGGACGATGTACCGCAGATCCAGAGCCGCGCCATCCCCCGGAGCCAGTACCCCGAGGACATCGTCGGCGCCGTCATGTTCTTCCTCTCGGACGCCGCCAACTTCATCACCGGACAGACGCTGCTGGTGGACGGCGGCTCCTACATGCACTGAGATTGCCATGAGCCAAGCGGACAGATTGCCGTACCACGACATGCGCGGCCTGGTGGCGCTGCTGGAAGCCGAGGGACAGCTCCGGCGCATCACCAAGCCGGTGGAGGCCCGCTATCTCAATACGCTGCTGGCTCAGGCCGACACCGCGCTCCTCATGGAAAACGTCGAGGGCTACTCCATGCCCGTGGTGGGCGGGCTCGTGGGTTCCCGCCAGCGGGTGGCGCTGGGGCTGGGCTGCGACCAGAGGACGCTCGGGCGCACCTTCATGGACGCCCTGGACAATCCCATCGCGGCCGAGGTGGTGGCCGAGGGCACGGCCCAGGAAGTGGTCAAGACCGGTGACGAAATAGACCTCACCGAGTTGCCGATACCGTTCCAGCACCGGAAGGACGGCGGCCCCTACCTTTCGGCGGGCATCTCGGTGTCCAAGGACGACGCCGGACGGCGCAACGCCGGCTGCTACCGGCTCATGTACCGCACCCCGCGGGAGACCAGCATCGACCTGGTGTCGCCGTCGGACATGCGCTTCAGCTACGAGGCCGCCCTCAAGCGGAACGAGCCGCTGCCCCTGGCCATCGCCTTCGGCACCGGCACGCCGGAGCTCATCGCCGCCGCCTACAAGGCGCCGCCGGGCTACGACGAGTTCGCGGTGGCCGGCGCCCTGTACGGCCGGCCGGTACCGCTGGTGAAGTGCAAGACCGTGGACCTGGAGGTGCCCGCCGATGCGGAGATCGTCCTGGAAGGGGAGATCTCCGCCGACGGCTGGACCATCGACGAGGGGCGCTACGGCGACTTCACCGGACACCAGTGCTCGATCCGCTGGAACCCGGTGTTCAAGGTCAAGGCGGTGACACACCGCAGGAACCCGATCCTCCACACCATCCTGATGCCGTGGGAGAACGACTGGCTGGAGGCGCCGCCGCTGGAGGCCGCGGGATGGCGCGCGCTGCGCGAGGCCAGCATCAAGACCGTGGCGGTCTACGCCACCCCCGGAAGCGCGTGCTACTGGCACCTCTACGCTTCCATCGACAAGCGGCCCGGCGAAGGCAAGAACGCCCTGATGGCGCTGATGTCGCTGCACGCCCTCAAGCTCGTGGTGGTCACCGACGGCGATGTCGAGCTCACCGACCCCATGGCGGTGGAGCGCGCCATGGCCTTCCGGGTCCAGCCCGACGAGGACGTCATCATCGTCTCCGGCGCCCGCGGCAAGCACCTCGACCCCACCCTCAAGGCCTCCCGGCTCCCCAAGGGGTCTCTTCCCACCACCTCGAAGATGGGCATCGACGCCACCATCCCCGACGACGTCGACCCGGCGGAGTACGAGCTGCTGGAGTACCCGTTCATGGACGAGGTCAAGCTGGAGGATTATCTGTAGGGGGTTGGCGGGTGTTATCGTGAACGGTGCCGTTTCTCGCTCGCGTCACTAAAGAACCCTAAGGCTTGCCCTCTGGGTGCCGATCTCTTTCTGTGTGGACAAAGCAGATCGGCTCGACCATCGCTCTGCCGGAAGATGGGCCCGGCGCGCGCTGGAGGCGATGCTCAACGTCGTCTTCCCGCCGTATTGCATCGCCTGCGAATGCTTCCTTCCCTGGGCCGCCCAAAGCGCCTTCTGCATTCCCTGCGACGAGCGAATCCAACGGGTGCGGCCGCCGTTCTGCCGGCGCTGCGGACGGCCTTACCGGCATGAATGGCAAGGCGACCACCTGTGCGGCGCCTGCCTGCTTCAGCCGCCGCCGTTCTCGGTGGCGCGGAGCTGGGCCTGCTACCCCCGCGACCCGGACGCATCCCATCCGCTGCGGCAAGTCATACATCGGTTCAAGTACGGCAGGCAGGCATCTCTCGGGCAACCGCTTGGCCGGCTCATGGCACAGGTGTGGTTCGGAGCGTCGGAGCTCGACCTCATTGTCCCGATCCCGCTGCACCCTCGGCGATTACGCTGGCGCGGCTTCAACCAGGCCGTGCTGCTGGGGCGGGAAATCAGCGGGGAATGGGGGATTCCCCTGGATCCCTTCGTGCTGATCCGCGGGACCGATACGCAGCCTCAGAGCACGTTGAGCCTGAAGGAACGAGGCGCCAACGTCCGCGGCGCCTTCCGCGTCGCTCCACGCCGGACCGTCGAGGAGATGCGGCTGCTGCTGGTGGACGACATCTACACGTCGGGGGCTACCCTCAACGAGTGCGCCCGCGTGCTGCTGCGTTCGGGTGCGCGGGAAGTGCGGGTGCTGACCCTGGGGCGGACGGATTCCTGGAACTGAGCGACGGGGCGGCAGGTCAACGGCGGCTCAAGGTGACCACGATGCCGTGGCGCGGCCTGAGCGTGACCTTGGCCGTGGTCTCGATGGGATGGTCGGGGACCACGTGGACCCGGAAGCGCTGCAGGACCTGCGCCAGCACAAGCTGGGTTTCCAGCATCGCCATGCCGGCGCCGATGCAGGTGCGCGGTCCGGCGGCGAAGGGCAGGTAGGAGTAGGGATGCCGGCCTCCTTCGCCGCGGTCCGGGTCGAACCGCTCCGGATCGAACCGCTCCGGATCGAACCGCTCCGGATCGGGCCAGAACTCCGGGTGCCGGTGAAGCGCATAGGGCACCACCATCACGTAGACGTTGGCAGGCAGCCGGTATCCGTCGAACTCTTCCGCTTCTTCCGACCGTCGCGCATAGGCCCACACGGGTGGAAAGATGCGCATGGATTCCTGCACGACCTGCTTCAGGTAGGGAAGGCGCGGGAGGTCGGCAGCCGTGGCGGCTGCGCCGTTCAAGGTCTCCGCAAGGGTTTCGACCAGTCGCGCCTGGGCGTCCGGATATTTGTCCAGCAGGTACAAGGTCCATGCCAGGGCGTTGGCCGACGTTTCATGTCCGGCCAGCATCAGCGTCACTACCTCGTCGCGCATCTGCCGCTCGTCCATCCCTTCGCCCGTCTCCTCGTCCACGGCACGAATGAGATGGTCGAGGATGTCGTCGCCGCCCGCGCCGCCGCGGCGGCGGGCTTCGATCATCCCGTACACGATGCGGTCGAGCCGCCGCACCGCGTGTCTCCACTTGAGGTTGTGCGGCGTCGGGACCCAGGAGCAGAGGGTCATCAGGGCGCGCGACTCGAACGGGTACAGATTGGCCACTTCGAGGATCTCGGAGATCTCGCCGGCATGGCGCTCGAGGTCGCTGCCGAACAGGGTGGCCCCGACGATACCGAACGTCAGCCGGCTCATCTCGCGGTCGATCCGGAGGGTGTCACCGCCGACCCGCGATTCCCATTCATCCATCATCGAAGATGTCCGTGCATTGATCGACTCGTCGAACCCTTCGATCCGGTGATGGCTGAACATGGGCTGGATGAGGCGGCGTTGCCGGACCCAATGGGGGCCGTCGTTGGTCACGAGGCCGTTGCCCATGACCTGCGCCAGCACCCGGTAGTCGATGGTGCGCTTGGAGAAATGGCGGTAGTCCCGCGTCAACACCGGGCGTATGAAGTCCGGGTGGTTGACCACGTAGACGTCCTGGAAACCGCGCCACCGCATGAAGTCCCCGTGCGTCTGAAGCAGCCCGTGCAACAGTTCATGGGGCTCCTCGCCCAGGTGGCGGATCTGGTGGAACCGGGAGCTTGACGGCGGGGGCCGGAGGGCCCGGGCCTGCTTGCCCGACGGGGTCATGAGGCCAGTTTACGGGTTGTCCGCGGGTTCGCCAAACGGGACTTCCCCGCATCCACTTGCACTGTGACGAATTTGCGATAAAAGGGGGAGAATTACCGTGCCCACGCCCATGCCGGCACACGCCGGCGCATTCGTCGAGAGGAAACATTTGATGGCCGAATATCCAGTGGAGCCCTTGTCCCACGCCGAGCCCGCGCCCACCCGGAAGACCTACATCAACGCCCAATCCCTGCTCGAGGATTCGTTCCGGCTCGGCATGCAGATCCTGGAAAGCGGCTTTCGTCCGAGCTTCATCGTCGGCATCTGGCGGGGCGGCACGCCCGTGGGCATCGCGGTGCAGGAGTTGCTGGACTACTTCGGCATCGAGACCGACCACATCGCCATCCGCACGTCGTTCTACAAGGGCATCGCGCAGACAGATTCGCGCATCCGGGTCCACGGCATGCAGTACATCATCGACAACGTTGACGCGGACCAGGGCCTCCTCATCGTCGATGACGTGTTCGACACGGGCCTCAGCATCGAAGCGGTGCTTTCGCACCTGAAAACCAGGTCCCGGCGCAACGCGCCGGTCGACACCCGGGTGGCCACCGTCTACTACAAGCCGGGCAACAACCGCACCGGTCGCGTGCCCGACTACTACCTGCGCGAGACCGACCACTGGTTGGTGTTTCCGCACGAACTGCACGGCCTCACGCGGGACGAAATCATCAAGCACAAGCTCGGCATCGGACCCTTCGCGCCGCGCCTGTGACCCCGCGCTCCGGGGGGCTTGCATCGGGGACCGCCACCATATATAGTGCGTCCGCGTTCTTCGAGGCACCTTATATTGTAGCATTGGGCGGGTTGTATTCATGGAGATGATGGACGGCGGCGGCTATCTCCTCGAGGCCGAAGACATCGTCAAGCGCTTCGGTGATTTTACGGCCAACGACAGGGTGACCCTGCGGTTGCGGCCCGGGGAAATCCACGCCCTCCTTGGGGAGAACGGGGCAGGCAAGTCCACCCTGGTCAAGATCATCTACGGCTCGTTGCAACCCACCGCCGGCCGGCTCCGCTGGCGCGGAGAGACGCTCACCGTGCCGGACCCGGCGGCCGCCCGGCAGCTCGGCATCGGCATGGTCTTCCAGCACTTCTCCCTGTTCGAGGCGTTGACCGTGGTGGAGAACATCGCCCTGGCGGTCCCCGGCCCGTTCGATCTCCGGGCACTGGCCGAGCGGGTCGAAAGCGTCTCAGCCGAATACGGCCTGCCTCTGGAGCCCACCGCGTTGGTAGCGGACCTGCCGGTGGGCGTGCGCCAGCGCATCGAAGTGGTGCGCTGCCTGCTCCAGGAACCGCGCCTGCTGATCATGGATGAGCCCACCGCGGTGCTCACGCCCCAGGAGGCCCGGCAGCTCTTCGTCACCCTGACGCGGCTGGCGGATGACGGCTGTGCGGTGCTCTACATCTCGCACCGGCTGGAGGAGGTGCGGGAGCTCTGTCACCGCGCCACCATCCTGCGGCACGGGCAGGTGGCGGCCGAGGTGGATCCGGGGGCCGAGACCGCGGCCTCCCTCGCGCGGCTCATGGTGGGCGCGGACGTGCAGTCGGTGAATGCGGGGACGCAGGGGTCGGCCGGACCCGCGACCCTCAGGGTGGCCGGTCTCTCCCTCCCTGCCGCGAAGCCCTTCGGAGTGTCGCTGCGCGATATCTCCCTCGAGGTCCGGAGCGGCGAGGTGACGGCGGTGGCGGGGGTGGCCGGCAACGGGCAGTCCGAGCTGTTCGAGGCACTGTCCGGGGAACGGCTGGCCCCGACGCCCCAGTCCGTCATCATCGCCGGACAGCCGTGCGGCGCCCGGGACATCACCGAACGCCGGCGTCTGGGCGCGGCCTTCGTGCCCGAGGAACGCCTCGGTCACAGCGCCGTGCCCGGCTTCCGGTTGTCCGAGAACGTGCTTTTGACCCGCCATGCCTCCGGCGACGACCTGGTGCACACCGGCTTCATCAACGGGAACCGCACCAAGGCCCTGGCGGCGCGAGTCGCCAAGCGCTTCGACGTACGCTTCAGCCGCCGGGACCAGGAGGCCGGCGCCCTGTCGGGCGGCAACCTCCAGAAGTTCGTCGTGGGCCGTGAGCTGGACCGCAACCCCCGGGTGCTGGTCATCAACCAGCCCACCTGGGGCGTGGACGCGGGCGCGGCCGCGCTCATCCGCCAGGCCCTGGTGGACCGGGCCCGGGACGGCGCGGCGGTGCTGGTCATCAGCCAGGACCTCGACGAGATATTCCAGATCGCCGACCGCATCGCGGTGATCTCCCGCGGCGCCTTGTCGGACACCTATGCCGCCGACGTCATCGACCGGGAACGCGTCGGCATGCTGATGGCCGGCGCCCTCGAAGCTGACGGAGCGCCGGGACAGGACGTGTGGGCGTGAGGCTGGTGCTGGAGAAGCGCCCGGAACGCAGCCGGGCCATGCAGGTCGCCTCTCCGTTGCTGGCGGTGGCGCTCACCGTGCTCTTCGGCAGCGTCCTCTTCGCCGCCCGGGGCTTCGACCCGCTGCACGCCAACTACGTCTACTTCATCGGACCCCTGACCACCCTGTGGTCGGTGGAGGAACTCATCGTCAAGGCCACCCCGCTGGTCCTCATCGGGGCGGGCCTGGCCATTTGCTTCCGCGCGGACCTCTGGAACATCGGCGCGGAAGGACAACTCATCGCGGGCGCCCTGGCCGGCGCCTCCATCCCCATTCTGGCGCCCCAGTGGGACTCGGCGCTGGCCATCCCCGCGATGCTGCTCCTGGGCATGCTCGGCGGCATGGCCTGGGCGGCGGTGCCGGCGCTCCTGCGGAACCGCTTCGGCGCCAACGAGATCCTCACCAGCCTGATGCTGGTCTACGTGGCCCAGTACCTGCTGGACTGGCTCGTACGCGGCCCGTGGCGCGATCCCCAGGGCTTCAACTTCCCCAAGTCCATCGGCTTCAACGACTGGCACTTGCTGGCCACCTTCGGCGACGGCCGGGTCCATCTCGGCGCGGTGTTCGCGGTGGTCGCGGTGCTGGTGCTGGCCGTTTTCATGTCGCGCACCCTCCTGGGTTTCGAAATAAAGGTGAGAGGGGAGGCGCCCCGCGCCGGCGGCTTCGGAGGCTTCTCCCAGGCCGGCACCACCTGGCTCTGCTTCGGCATCTCCGGCGCCCTGGCCGGACTGGCCGGCATCTGCGAGGTGGCCGGCCCGGTGGGGCAGCTCCAGCCCACCATTTCGCCGGGCTACGGCTTCACCGCCATCATCGTGGCGTTCCTCGGACGGCTGAATCCGCTGGGGGCGCTGTTGGGGGGGCTGGTCCTGGCCATCTGCTATCTCGGCGGCGAGGCCGCGCAGGTGGAGCTTTCCATATCCGAGAAGACCGCCCAGGTTTTCCAGGGCATGCTGCTGTTCTTTATCCTGACCTGCGACACGCTGGTCCGTTGCCGGGTGCGGCTGGAATGGGCAACGCGAAACCCGTCGCGCCAGCGCCTGTTCATCGGGCTCGGAGGCGGCGCCTCGCGTACCGCGGACGCGGGTGGAGCGGCGCAATGAGCGCGCTGGAAGCGGTTCTGCTCACCATCATCACGGCATCGACGCCGCTGCTGCTGGCCGCGCTGGGGGAGCTTGTGACGGAACGTTCCGGCGTTCTCAACCTGGGGGTCGAGGGCATGATGATCATGGGCGCGGTGACCGGCTTCGCCGCCGCGTACACCACCGGGTCGGCGGCCGTGGGCGTGATGGCGGCCGTCGGCACCGGCATCGCCATGGCGCTGCTGTTCGCCTTTCTCACCCAGACGCTGGCCGCCAACCAGATGGCCACCGGGCTCGCCCTGACGCTGTTCGGCATCGGGCTCTCCGGGCTCGTCGGCAAGCCGTTCACCGGCCTTCCGGGGGTCAAGCTCGGGGCGGTGCAGATTCCGGGGTTGAGCAGCCTGCCGCTGGTGGGTCCGGTGCTGTTCGGCCAGGACGTACTGGTGTACGCTTCCATCGCCATCACTGTTTTCGTGGCCTGGGTCTTCGCCCGGACCCGGCTCGGGCTGGTGATCCGCGCCGTCGGCACCAACCACCATTCGGCCCACGCCCTGGGCTACGACGTGGCCGCGGTGCGCTACGGCTGCATCGCCTTCGGCGGAGCGTGCGCGGGACTGGCGGGAGGCTACCTGTCCCTCGTGTACACGCCGCAGTGGATCGAGAACATGACCGCCGGCCGCGGCTGGATCGCGCTGGCGCTGGTGGTGTTCGCCACCTGGACCCCGAACCGGGTGGCCGTGGGCGCCTACCTATTCGGCGCCGTGTGGATCATGGGCCTTTACGCCCAGGGCATCGGAGTGACCATTCCGCCCCAGTTCCTGGCCTCCCTGCCGTATCTGGTGACCATCGCGGCGCTGCTGGCCATCTCGGGGAACCGAATCCTGACGAAAGTGAATACGCCTGCTTGTATCGGCCAAACGTTCGTGCCGGACCGCTAGACCGGCGACGGCACCCTTACCCATTCTAAGGAGGAAAAAATGAAAAAGTTGATTGTGCTGGCAGCCGTCCTTGCACTGTCCCTGGCCGCCTCCGGCGCCTTTGGCGCCGATGCCCTGAAGGTCGGTTTCGTCTACGTCGGTCCCATCGGCGACCACGGATGGACCTACCAGCACGATCAGGGCCGCCTGGCCGTGGAGGAAGCCCTGGGCAAGAAGGTCCAGACCCTCTACATCGAGAAGGTCACCGAGGGCCCGGACACTGAACGCGCCATCACGCGCCTGGCGCGCCAGGGCGCCGGCCTGATCTTCACCACGTCCTTCGGTTTCATGGACCCCACCATCAAGGTGGCCAAGCGCTTCCCGAAGGTCATGTTCGAGCACGCCACCGGCTACAAGCGCGCCAAGAACGTGGCGACCTACTCCTCGCGCTTCTATGAAGGCCGCTACGTCATCGGCCAGATCGCCGCCAAGCTGTCGAAGAGCGGCGTGGCCGGCTACATCGCCTCCTTTCCGATTCCGGAGGTGGTCCGCGGCATCAACGCCTTCATGCTGGGCGCCCAGTCCATCAACCCCGACTTCAAGCTCAAGACCGTATGGGTGAACTCCTGGTTCGACCCCGGCAAGGAAGCCGATGCCGCCAAGGTGTTGATCGGCCAGGGAGCCGACATCATCACCCAGCACACCGATTCCACCGCGCCGATGCAGATCGCCGGCGAGAAGGGAGCCCTGGCATTCGGGCAGGCGTCCGACATGATCAAGTTCGGTCCCAAGACCCAGCTCACCGCCATCATCGACGACTGGCGGCCCTACTACGTCCAGCGCACCAAGGCTTTGCTTGACGGGTCGTGGAAGTCCACGGACACCTGGGGCGGAATGGACAGCGGCATGGTGGGGATGGCTCCCTACACCAACATGCCCGCCGACGTCGCCGCCATGGCCAAGGCCACCGAGGACAAGATCCGCTCGGGCAAGATGCACGCCTTCGACGGCCCCATCTACAAGCAGGACGGCTCGCTGGCCGTGGCCAAGGGCAAACGCCTGGACGACGGCACCCTGCTGGGCATGAACTGGTACGTCAAGGGCATCGACGACAAGCTGCCGAAGTAGTGGCTACGGCCGCCGGCACGACACGCTTGTTCGGAGCGCGTCAAGTCGTTTCAGAGCGGTCGACGTCGAACAACTCGATGGTCGCCGTGTGCCCGGGAGCCGCGGCCAACCGGGCGTCGCAAGTGATCAACGGCGCGGGAAGGGACTCCGCGAGCGCCGGATAGGCGGCGTCATAGGCGGTGAGATTCTGACGAAACGTCTCTCTACCACCGGGGTCGGTAGTGAATGTGCTTGTGATTCTATCCGATGAGCACAACCGGGAGATTGCCGGGTGCTACGGGAATCCGATCGTCAAGACACCGCATCTCGATGCGCTTGCGGCGCGCGGAGTCGTCTTCGACAACGCGTACTGCAACTCACCTATCTGCGTACCGTCGCGCGCGAGTCTCGCCACCGGAGACTACGTGCACCGCACAGGCTACTGGGACAGCGCGGCGGCCTATGACGGGAGAGTCCCGTCCTGGCATCACCGGGTGCGCGAGGCCGGCCGCGAAGTCGTGTCCATCGGCAAGCTCCACTATCGTAGCGGCGATGACGACACCGGGTTCAGCGAAACGCATCTCCCGGTCTACGTCGTTGACGGCATCGGCGATGTCCACGGGCTATTGCGTACCAGCAGGCGGACACGCAGAGTGGCACGAGAGCTGGCGCTGGAAGCCGGTCGCGGGATGTCGGCCTACACCCGGTTCGACACGAAAGTCGCCGATGCGGCCGTGGGTTGGCTCCAGCAACGGGCTCGCCGAAGGCACGACAAACCATGGGTATTGTTCGCGTCGCTGCTTTCCCCTCACTATCCGCTGATTGCACCGGACGAGTTCTACGATCTCTACGCCCGCCTCGACCTGCCTCCACCGCGGCTGTACGAGGCGACCAAGCGGCCGGACCACCCGGTGATCGCGCACTACCGGCAAACCTGGAACTACGACGATTTCTTCGACGCGGAGCGACTCGCGATCGGCCTCAAAGCCTACTACGGGCTCTGTTCCTTCCTCGATTTTCAGATCGGCAGGATCCTCACGGCCTTGGACCGCAGCGGTTTCGCCGACGACACGCTGGTTATCTACACCTCTGACCACGGCGAGAGTCTCGGGAACCGCGGACTGTGGGGCAAGTCCGTCATGTACGAGGAGTCGAGCGGCGTTCCGTTGCTGGTGTCGGGGCCGGGCATCGACGCCGGGAGACGGTGCGCCACCCTGGTGTCTCTGCTGGATGTCTATCCCACGGTAGTGGAATCGATGTGCGGAGAACTGGATGTGCGGGAGCACGGGCTTCCGGGGGAGAACCTGATCTCTCTTTTACGGAAACAGCCGGCGGATCGGGTCGTGTTCAGCGAATTGCACGACGACGGATCGCTGACCGGCGAGTTCATGGTTCGCCAGGGTAGCTGGAAGCTGCTGCACTACGTGGGACACCCCCCGCAATTGTTCGACCTTTCGGCCGACCCGTTCGAAGAAAACGACCTCGCCGGCCGGCCAGAGACCTCCGACCTTCAACACCACCTCTACGACGAGCTGCTCAAGATCGTCGATCCGGACGCGGTCAACCAACGCGTTTTCGCGGACCAACAGGCCCGAATCGAACAACTCGGAGGCGCCGAGGCAATCCTTTTGCGCGAAGACTTCAACTTCACGCCGGTGCCGGAGTGAAGCTAAGGATCGGGTGAGTGATAGGTGGTGCGCCCGCCAGGAATCGAACCTGGACTTAGGGTTCCGGAGACCCTCGTGATGTCCTTTTCACTACGGGCGCGTGTCTTCTGTTTACCAGACAAGACGGCTGCCGCTCAAGGCTATCTCAACGTACGGGACAGACAGGCCGCCTTCCGAACGGTTTACCTTGCAAAACGTCCACGCTCCGGATGATTGGCAAGGTAAAACATCTAGTAAAACATCTATCTTCCCAGGGCGTCGAGAATAGCCTGCGCCACCACTTCCGCCGCCAGGACGCCGACTTCGTTGACGTCGGCCTTGCGTTTGCCGGTGGAGAGGGCGAACAGGGTATCGCCGTCGCGCAGGGTGTGGGACGGGCGGATGGCGCGGGCCAAGCCATCGTGGGCCATGGAGGCCACGGTGTTGGCTTCGGCAGGGGAGAGGGCCGCGTCGGTGGCGACGACGCCGATGGTGGTGTGGGTGCCGGACATGGCCGGCCTGCGTGCCTTCCGTGTCTTCGCCCCGGCTTCAACTATGTTGCCCGCGGTCGCGTCACGGCCGCCTGCCACCGTCTCGCCGGTGACGGGGTCGACCACACGGCCGACGGCGTTGACCACCACCAGGGCGCCCACGGCAACGCCGTCGGGCAGCCTGGCGCAGGCCGAGCCGATGCCGCCGTCGGCGGGGCTCAGGCCCGGAGCCTTGCCCACGGTGGCGCCGGCGCCCGCGCCCACGCGGCCGGTGGGGACGGGCGCATCGGTGGCGGCCTTGCAGGCGCGGTAGCCCATGGCCTTGTCGGGGCGGACCCGTGGGTCGCCGACGCCCAGATCGTAGATCACGGCGGCGGGGACGATGGGGACGACGCCGTGGGCGGTGGCGAACCCGGCCCCCTGCTCTTCGAGAAACCGCATGACGCCGGACGCGGCGTCAAGCCCAAAGGCGCTGCCGCCGGTCAGAAGGATGCCGTGGGCCTGTCCCACCAGCCGTCCCGGCCGGATGGCATCGGTCTCCCGGGTGCCCGGCGCGAATCCGCGCACGTCCACGCCCGCGGCCGCCCCCGCCATGCTGAGCACCACCGTACAGCCGGTACGCGCCCGGAGGTTGGTGGCATGGCCCACCTGAATGCCCCTGACCGCGGTAATGGTTGCGTTCCTCATGGCTCCTGCTTCATCCGCACCGACCCACCCCCCTCGCTCGCTTTCTCGTTCCCTAGCCTATAGCCTGTTCCCATGAGCGACGAAAACCCCATCGAGCGTCCCCGGCTACGCCACCTCGACATCTTCCCGGTTCCCGGAGAGGAGGGGAAGCGGGCGTTCGGCATCCGCGATCCCCAGCACATCAGCGACAAGGTCCTGCGCCTCCAGATCGAAGCGGCCTGCGCGCTGCAGTTCTTCGACGGCGCGCATACCTTGCCGGAGATACAGGCGGCGTATCGGGAGGCGTACAAGATCGAATTTCCGCTGGACGTGCTGGAACAGCTCCGGCTGCTGCTGGACGAGGGTCTGTTCCTGGCCAGCGAAAATTTCGAGCACCACTACCGGGGTCTGGTCAACTCATTCCGCGAGGCCACCGTCAGGGAGGCGTTTCACGCGGGCGTCAGCTACGACGAGAATCCCGCCGCCCTCAAGGAAGGACTGGGGCAACTGTTCGCGCCTCCCAACGGACCGGGGTTGCCCGGCCGGCCGGCGTCGGAGCGGAGCGTACCCGGTATCGTCGTGCCCCACATCGACCTGCGGCTGGGAGGGCACGCCTACGCCTGGGCGTACAAGGCGCTGGCGGAGGCGCAGCCGCCGGAACTGTTCGTCATCCTGGGGACCGGACACAACGCCACACGGAACCCGTATGTCCTGACCTGCAAGCGTTTCGCCACGCCGCTGGGAGAGGTCCCGGTAGAAGCCGGATTCATTTCCGGCCTCCAGGCGCGCCACGGCGGAGAGCTCTTCGAGGACGAGCTGGCCCACCGCTCCGAGCACACCATCGAGTTCCAGGTGCTGTTCATCCAGCAGTTGTTCGGCAACACGACGCCGGTCGTGCCGGTGCTGTGCTCCTTCTCCCACGCCGAACCCGGACACGGTCCGGCGGGGGAGTCCATCGAACGTTTCATCGAGGCCCTGGGGACGATGATCGCCCAGGACGGGCGGCGCACCTGCCTCATCGCAAGCGCCGACCTGGCCCACGTGGGGCCGCGCTACGGCGACGCCGGCGGTTTCGACGGAGAAGAGCTGGAGGCGGTCAAGCGCGCCGACCGGGAGATGCTGAGCCACGTGGAGAGGGTGGATGCGGAGGGGTTCCTGGGCTACCTGGCCCAGGAGAACGACCGCCGCCGGATCTGCGGCTTCTCGCCCATCTACACGATGCTGAAGGTCATGCAGGCCGAACGGGGGCGGGTGGTCGCCCACGACCACGGCGAGATGGACCCCGTCGGCTCCATCTGCAGCTTCGCCAGCGTGGTCTTCGAGTGAAGACCAGGCCCCGGACACACATCCCCATGGGACCGGGCGCCCACGGCCGGACTGACGGCACGATTCCCTAGGACTCGGGGAACAGGCTCGTCCCGTCGTCCTCCTCCACCGTGATGGCCTTGGTGGGGCAGATCCTGGCGGCCAGGACGACCTTCTCCGAAGCATCGCCGTTGGGGTCCGCCACCTCGGCGATGAACCGCTCGTTCATCTTGAACACCTTGGGCGCGGCCTGGACGCACTTCTCGTGTCCATCGCACTTCGTGATATCGACGGTAACCTTCATGGTGCCTCCCAGCAAAGGATCTCCCTTGTATAACGAAGTCCACCGCGCCATTCCACCGGACGCGGATTTCGGTATTGCAGTGCCGGAAGGCGCTGCGATATAGTGAACGCCGCATGAGGATCCATCGCTACACGCCCTGGGATGGTTCCCAGGAGGTCCGTTTCCCCACCGCCAACGATCTGCTGAAGCAGCTCTCGGATACATTCCTGGAGGAAGAGGGCGTGCGCCGGGCGCTCCGGAGCCTGATGCGCCGGGGCTTCGAGTCCGACGACGGCCAGCGCTCGGTGCAGGGCCTGCGGGACCTGCTGCAACAGGCCGAAGAGAAGAAGCAGGACCTTCTCGACAAGTACTCGCCCGACTCCTTCAAGCTGTCTCCCGAAGAGAGCGAAGCGCTGAGCCGGAAGCTGAACGAGCTGGCGGAGAAGCTTGAGGCGTATCACGAGCAGATGCGCAACTTCATGGAGCGGCTGTCCGGACGGTACGCCGATAACATGGACGAGCTGGCCGAGCGGATGCGCCAGGCCCAGGAGCGATACCAGCAGCTCAAGGAGCGTCTCGGGGAACAGATCGACCAGCGCTCCATGCAGCAGCCCCAGAACCTCACCGGACCCGGAGCGCCGGACCTGTCCCAGATGCTGGAGCGGCTGAGCCGCCTGCTGGACGACGACGACTTCCTGCAGAACCTGCCCAACATGCTGGATGCCGCGGTGGAGGACCTCGACAACCTGCTGGAGAATCTCGATTCGCTGAGCCAGCAGGAGCTCCAGAAACTGAGCGACGCCATGTCCCAGATGGAGCAGCTCGAGCAGCTCCTGAACCAGTACCCCTTCCAGGGAAACCAGCGCATGGGCATGGGGGAGGCCGGGCAGGTCCTGGGGCAGCTACGGGGCCTGGAGCAGTTCCTGCGCTGGGGTCGGCGCGGGCTGGGAGACGTCTCGGACCTCGACCTGGAGGCCATGCGGGAGCTGCTGGGCGAGGAAGCCTATGAGCAGCTCAAGTACCTCCAGGGCGTCGAGCAGATGATGGTGGACGCCGGCTACCTGGTGCGGACCGGCAGCGGGCTGAGGCTCAGCCCCAAGGGCATGCGCCAGCTCGGCGACAAGGCCCTGAAAGAGATCTTCGCCCTGATGAACAAGAACCGCTGGGGCCAGCACGCCAGCGCCAAGACCGGCAACCAGGGCATGCGGCTGGAGGACACCCAGCCCTACGAATACGGAAACCCGCTCAACATCGACATCCGCAAGACCCTCATGCAGGCGCTGGAAGACGGGCGGACCGGAGTCCCCGTCCGGATCGAGCCCCGGGACTTCCAGGTGTACCAGAACGAGTTCTCCACCGACACGGAGACCGTGCTGCTCATCGACGTCAGCTACTCCATGCTGATGAACGACGCGCTGCACGCGGGCAAGAAGGTGGCGCTGGCGCTCAACCGGCTCATCGAGACCAAGTTCCCCCAGGACGTCCTTCACCTGGTGGCGTTCCGCTCCAACGCCAAGATCATCCGTACCGAAGACCTCCCCTCCATCGTCGCCATCACCTATTTCATGGAGCATGGCACCGATATCAAGGAGGCATTGAGGTTCTCGCGGCAACTACTTGGAAACAATAGATCCACCAACCGCCAGATCATCCTCATCACCGACGGCGAGCCGACCGCCTGCAACGTCGACCGGGGCGGCCGCCTCCACAGCGGCTGGGGCTCGGCCCTGCTCCACGAGCGCATCGTCCGGGAGACCCTGAAGGAGGTCCGGCGCTGCACCCAGAGCGGCATCCGCATCAACACCTTCATGCTGGGGATGGACTATTACCGCATGGGCTTCGTCGACCGGCTGACCCGGATGAACACCGGCCGGGTCTTCTACACCTCCCCCGACGAGATCGGCAACTACATCGTCGTGGACTACCTCTCCAACAAGCGGAAGCGCCTGCGGCGCTGACGGCCCACGGCAGCAAGGACGAAGTAAGGGCATCCTGTAGCGGAGACGTCATTCCCGCCCTTCTCCGTCATTCCGGCCCTTCTCCGTCATTCCCGCGAAAGCGGGAATCCAGGCAGGGTGGGGCCGGGGCAATGGTCCGCCACACCACCACCCCTGGATTCCCGCTTTCGCGGGAATGACGGAGAGAAGCGCGGGAATGACGGATTCGAAGGTCATTGCCTCGCCCGGATGGCGTTTTGACACAGCCTGTTTCGCGGGAACTACGGTTTCGCAAGGTCCCCGCGTGACGAGTTTTGACACACCCTGGAAAGGGGAAATCCAGGTGGGGATGGGAGGGGTTTCACTCCGTGACCAGCGCCAGGACTCCCGTATAGGTGAGCAGGTGGTTGCCGCCCGCCATGGGGCCGATCTCGTAGTTGCCGAAGAAGCCGATGACCGGCACGTCGGCCAGGGCCTGCTTGATGTAGGCGGTATCGATGCCGGGTACGCCGTAGAGGCCGCTGCCCCGCGCGCAGCAGTTGAAGTAGAGGCCCAGCCGGGGCTTCCTGCCTTCGAGCCGGGTTCCCTGGCGTTCCAGCATCTGCCCGAGGTCATCCCGTGCCCGCTGGCCGTCGCGCAGGGTGAAGATCAGCGGTTGCCCGGCTTCCACGGGTTGAGCCACCGCGAGAATGCCGCGCTGCGCATCCAGGCCGATGATGTTTCGGACGAGATACTGCCCGGGTTCGATTTCCGCCTGACGCGGGTCCGGCGGCAGGCCCACGAACACGAACCCGAGGGCACGGCGCAGGTCCTGCTGGAAGGGTTTGCCGATGAGCTCGACGAACACCTCGAAAGCCGGGCGGTCGTTGATCTCGAAGATGAGGTTCTCGTGGGCCTTGGTGATGACCATGGGCCCGCCCACCGGCTGACAGCCCTGGGTGAGCTCGATGGCGGTGGTGCAGGCGCCCGACAGCGCGAACCCGACCACGCTGTTGCCGGTCACCCGGTCCTCGTAGAACTGGTAGGTGCGGCCATGGCTGCCGTTCTCGGACGCGCCCGCCCCGACCACCGGTCCGGCGTGGCCTGCCAGCGCCATGCCCTCCAGCATGGTGTCAGGCCGGCTCCGGTAGCCGTCGGCCAGGAGCACGGTCAGGGAAGGGTGGTCCGAAGCCACGGCGTTGGCGATGTCCTGTCCCGCCGCCGCGTCGTTTCCCTTGAGCGAGTCGCGGATGAAGGGGTGCGCCCGGACCGCGTCGGAAGCCAGCGCCATGACGGCGACGCCGGAATCCCCCTCGATCTCGCCGTCGTCCGTGAGGATCCCAAGGCCGCTGCAGCCCACGGTGTTGCGGGTGCCGGTGATCCCCTGAAGCGTGACCAGCTCTTCCTCCAGGGCGCCGACATGGTCGACCGTGGCGTAAATCACCACCAGGTCGGCGCCGCCGTCCGGCAGACCTTCCATGGCGCTCCGCGCCGCCGCCTCGACCGCCGCACGCGTATCCGTCAGCACTGACTGTCCGACTCCCGCCTTCAACATGGTTTCAGGGTATGCAACACCGCGCGGCAGGTCAATCGGTCGTGCGCGTCGACCCCATGCGGCCGGTTTTTCGGGTTCTCGGATGTGCTCACTCACGGACGGCGCCAGGTTCCCGACTATGGTCCGGGCCACCCGAGTTTGCTATAAAGGGCCGCATGAGAATCGTCCAGATACCCCTGTTAAGGGACAATTACGGATACCTCCTGGTCTGCGA
This sequence comes from uncultured Binatia bacterium (SeqCode), assembly GCA_965219905.1. GTDB lineage: Bacteria > Desulfobacterota > Binatia > UBA9968 > JAJDTQ01 > JAJDTQ01. The sequence goes on from CBDCOS010000002.1 coordinate 107,499, forward strand.
GAAGACCAACCAGGCGAGCATCGTGGACCCCTCCGAGGGCGAGCCTGTCTGGCGTACGGTGCAGGAGGAGGGGGTCGACCTTGTCGCGATCCTCAATACCCACCACCACCGGGATCACACCGGCGGGAACGAGTATCTCCTCCAGCAGAAGCCGGACCTGAAGGTGTTCGGCGCCAAGGTGGACGAGCACCGCATCCCGGGCATCACGCATCGGGTCATGGAGGGGGACGATGTCGAGGTCGGGGAGGAGGGCGGGAGCGTTCTGTTCATTCCGGGCCATACCATCGGGCACATCGGCTTCGTGTTCCCCGGAAAGCTCTTCAGCGGGGACGCCCTGTTCGCCGGCGGCTGCGGCCGGGTCTTCGAGGGAACCGCCGAACAGATGACATCCTCCCTGGGGAAGCTCCGCGACCTCTCCGGCGACACCCTTGTCTACTGCGGCCATGAGTACACCGAGAAGAACCTCCAGTTCGCGCTGACGGTGGAACCCGGCAACGAGGAGATCCGCCGGCGGCTGGAAGCGGTGCAGGCGCTCAGGTCCAAGGACCAGTTCACGGTGCCCTCCCGCCTGGACGACGAGCTCGCGACCAATCCGTTCCTCCGCTGTGAAAGCGACGAGATCAAATACGGCATGGTCGATCGCTTCCCGGGGATCGGAACGGATCCGGTTTCCGTGTTCGCCAAGGTCCGGGAACTCAAGGACGCCTATTAGCCCGCACGACCGGCGGCCGTTCCCCGGTCGCCTCGACGGCTTCCCTAATACATTCCCGCCCCCAACTCCGGGCGACGGTTGGACTCATGGAGGTATTTGATGCGGTTTGCGACCCTTAAGGACGGCACCGTGGCCGCGGTCACCTCGGAACACGGGATGGTCTCTCTGGACGGCATCTGCGGCTCGATGATCGATCTGGCAGCCTCGTATGAAACGAGCCGCGCAGCCATCGAACGCGCCGTCTCGGAGACGGCCCCGACAGCCCTCGACGCCGCGCAACTGGCGGCGCCGGTGCCCGCTCCCTCGAAGATCTGGGCGGCCGCCGGCAACTACAGGCGCGGGAGCGCGAACCTGACCAGTACCGGAGGGCGGGGCGAGGCCCGGGAGCGACCGCCGGACGAGTTGCTGGAACACATCTTCCTCAAACCGCCGTCCGCCGTCGTCGGCCCGGGCAAGGACATCCTCATCCCGGCCGACGCCGAGACCATCTTCCCGGAGCTGGAGCTGTGCGTCATCATCGGCAGGGAGAGCCGGGACTTGTCGGTGGACGAGGCCCTGGACGCCGTGTTCGGTTACAGCGTCATCCTCGACGTCACCGCACGGGGATACGGATCGGGCAAGAACCTCATGGGCACCCGCTGCGTGCGCAAGGGGTTCGACACTTTCGCGCCCGTGGGGCCGTGGATCGTCACCCGGGACGAGATAGCCGATCCCCAGGCCATGGAGATGCGCCTGTGGGTGAACGACGACCTGCGGCAGTCCGCCAGCACCGGCGGCATGATCAACGGCGTCGGCCGGCTGGTGAGCTACCTGTCACAGGTAGGCACCCTGATGCCGGGCGACCTCATCGCCAGCGGCAACCCGGACTCGCCGGAGTTCCAGCGACAGCTGGCGGCGGGCGACGAGCTGGTGGCGGAGATCGAAGGGATCGGGCAGCTCCGGCTGGGCGTGGCCCGCGCCGGGTAGCCTGGCCACAGCGCCGGCAACGGACAGGGGACGGCGCATGAGCGAAGAACAGCCGTTTCAGGACCAGGGGGCGACCACCCTGTGCTACGGCTGCGGTCCGGCCAACGAGAAGGGGCTTCAGGTCAAGAGCCGCTGGGACGGCGACGACGCGGTGGGCACCTGGACGGCGGAGCCGCACCACTGCGGCGGCACCCGCGAGGTCGTGAACGGCGGCGTCATCGCCACCCTGCTCGACTGCCACAGCATGAACCTCGCCATCGCCCGGGCCTACCGGGACGAGCAACGCCCCATCGGCAGCGCGCCGCGGGTCTTCTTCGTCACCGCCAACATGAACATCAACTACCGGCGTCCGACCCCGCTCGGAAAACCGCTGGAGCTGCGCGCCACCATCCGCAGGGTCCAGGGCCGCAAGACCTTCCTGTCGTGCACCCTGAGCTGCGAGGAGCAACTGTGCGCCGAAGCCGACGTGCTGGCGGTCCGGATCCACCGGGACGAATCCGTCGAACCCACGCGCTAGCCGGCCCGCAGATGCGACCAGAACGAAAGCGCCAGGTAGTAGGCGGGGAAGAACAGCGAGGCAACGGTCAGGGCGTATGGCGGGTCCGGCAGGAAATACACCACAACAAAGCAGAGCACTCCCCATACAACCCCCAACGCGATGGTCAGGCCCTGCAGGAAGGCGTTACGGCTGGGATACAGGTAGCGGATGGGCACGAAGACCATCACCGACAATGTGATGACCAGCAGTCCGTTGAACCACGGATCCCACTCCAGCACGAAGCAATAGAACGCCACCACGTTCCAGTACGACGGGAACCCGAGGAAGTAGTGGTCGGGGGTCTTGGCGTCGGCTTGGGAGAAACCGTAGGCGCTGGCCAGGAGCGGCAGGCATACGATCCACACCCCGTGAACGGCCGGCAGCAGCTCCGCCCAGAGCAGCAGGAAGCAGGGGACGAGGACGTAGTTGAGGTAATCGACGATGTCGTCCAGGCGGGCGCCGTCCACCCGGGGAACCGTTTCCTTCACCCGCGCCGCCCGCGCGAAGGTCCCGTCCGTGGCGTCGAGAACCAGCGCCAGCCCCATGAGCGCCAGCGCCTCCCGGTACCGGTCCTGGGCCACCAGCACCAGGGTGAATACCGCCACCACCGCTCCGAGGGCGGTGTAGAGGTGTACCAGCCAGGCAAGCAGCGATCGCAGGGGCCATCTCCCCGTGTCTTGCAGGGGCAGGTTCCAGACCCGCCCGCGCACCGACAATCTCTCTAGTTCTGGGTAGCGGCGTAGCTCGCCCGGGCGCGCAGCCGTTCGATCCAGCCGGCCACGTTCTTGAAGTCGGGGTCCAGGGGCACCTGGAACCGCTCCAGCAGGGCGATGTTGGGCATGTAGGCGATGTCGGCGAGGCTGAACGAGCCGGCGAGGTAGTCCTTGCCCTGAAGCTGCCTCTCGAGCACGGCGAAGGTCGTCCCGATGTTCCCGTGGGCCTCACGAATGAGCGCGACGTCGCGCTCCTCTTCCGGCTTCCGGTGCTCGTGAATCAGGGTGACGAAGTGGGGGTTGACGTGGTTGTCCCGGTAATCCTCCATGAGACGCGCATGGGCGCGATTCTCCGAGTCGGCGGGCAACAGCGGCGGATGCGGGTATTCGTCCTCCAGGTACTCGTTGATGACGGTGGAGTCGTAGACGACGACGCCGTCGTCGTCCAGGGCGGGCACCTGCCCGAAGGGATGGATCTTCAGGTACTCCGGGTCCTTCTGCTCCTTCTTGGTCAGGTCGATGAAGACGCTTTCGAATTCCAGACCCTTTTCCAGCAGGGCGATGCGCACCTTCAACGAGTTCGTTGAAGGTGGAAAGTGGTAGAGTTTCATGCGCCCAACCTCCTGAATTTCGTACCCCCGGGTTGCTATCCGGACGATAGCACAAACCAGGGAACGGGACTACCGGCGGGGTGGCTTTCAGCCACGGTTCAACGGGCTTCGGCGTGACCCGTTCACGCATCGGGGGCTTCGGGAAGCGACGGACGGGGCCTGTGCGGGGACATCAGACGGGCAGGTTCAGCCTCCGGATGCTCGCGACGTAGTCCTCGATGCCCCGCTCCAGGTCGTACTGCGGCGAGTAGCCCAGTTGCTCCCGGGCCTTGCCGATGTCGAAGATGCAGTAGCTCTGCTTGTAGCCGTCCCGGAAGTCGAGCCCGTCACCGATCTCGATCCGCGAATCGGGGAACAGGCCTTTCAGCACGGCGGCAAAGTCCTTGAGGGTGACGCCCCGGGCGGTGCCGACGTTGAACGTCCACTGGGCAAGACCCTCGGCGTTCAGGGCCAGCACGATGGAATGGGCCACGTCGCCGACGTAGACCACGTCGTTGCGCTGGTCGCCGCCGCGCGGAATGGAGAACTCGCGTCCGGCCATGGCGTCCTCGATCACCTTGCCGTAGAGCGCGAGCACGCCGTGGCGGGCCAGCTTGCCGGGACCGTAGATCGAGGGGTAGCGCAGGGCCACGAACTCGATGCCGTGGCGTTTGCGGTAGTAGTTGCCCAGCGTCTCGGAGCAGACCTTGGTGACGCCGTAGATGTCGGCGGGATTGGGCGGCAGGGATTCGTCCAGGGGCACGAAATCGGGATGGCCGTGCTTGCCGCCGACGTTGCCGATGAAGGCGTTGGAGCTGGTGTAGACCACCCGCCGGATGTCGCAGGCGCGGGCGGCTTCCAGCACGTTCAGCGTGCCGTCCACGCCGATGGCGATGGCCACGCTCGGGTTTGCCTCCGCCGGGCCCGGCATCAGCGCCGCCATGTGGGCGATGTGGGTGATGCCGTGGGCCGCCACCAAGTCCTTCAGCCCGGCGCCGTCCAGGATGTCGCCGGTCACCACGTCCACATCGTCCGCGATGTCGGCGATCAGCGACATGTCCACGCGGTTGTCCAAGAGCACGGGCCGCTCTCCCCGGGACACCAGGAGGCGGGCGGTGGCCGCGCCGTTCACGCCGGTTCCGCCGGTAATCAGGATCTTCATGTCACCCACGCTTAGCCGCTTACGGGCCCCCATGCAATACGTTATATTGAAACCATGATGTACCGGACCCAGCCCGCCTACGGCTCCTTCAGCTTCGGCGGTCCGGTGACGCCGGCGGTCAAGTGGCTGCTGATCGTCAACATCGCCGTTTTCGTCTTCCAGCAGCCTTTCCTCGGGGGACGCCCGCTGCTTTGGATCTTCGGCCTGGTGCCTCAGCTCGTCTGGGACGAACTGCAGGTCTGGCAGCTCTTCACCTATCAGTTCCTCCACCTGGGGCTGTTCCACATCCTGTTCAACATGCTCGCCCTGTGGATGTTCGGCTGCGACCTGGAGCGGGCCTGGGGGACGCGCTTCTTCCTCAAGTACTACTGGGTCAGCGTGGTCGGGGGAGGGCTCTGCGTGCTGTTCCTCGAACCGAACCAGGCCATCCCCACCATCGGGGCCTCGGCCGGCATCTACGGCGTGCTGCTGGCCTACGGCCGGCTCTACCCCAACAACGTGATCTACCTCTACCTGCTGTTCCCGATCCGGATGAAGTACTTCGTGCTCATCATCGGAGCCATCGCGTTCTTCTCCTCCATCAGTCCCGGGAACTCGGGCATCTCCCACCTGGGCCATCTGGGCGGCATGCTCTTCGGCTACCTCTACCTCCGGTGGGGCTACATGCTGAACCCGCGGCGCTCCTGGGCCACGGCCCGGCACGAGTACTATCGTTTCCGGCTGGCCCGTCTCAAGCGGCGTTTCAAGATCATCGAAGGCAGGAAGCGGGACGACGAGCCGCCGACCCTGCACTGATCCCGGGCGCGTCCGGGAAAGGAGGGATCAGTCGTCGGCGCCGGGCCGGCGTGTCTTCTTGAGCGCGGCCCGCTTGCGCTTGTCGTCGAGGCGGCGCCGGCGCGATGCCGCGGTGGGTTGGGTGGGCCGGCGCGGCGCCGGCCTCTCGGCCGCTTTCCGGATGAGCGTGACCAGCCTTTCCAGCGCGTCCTCCCGGTTGCGCGACTGGTCGCGATAGCGTTTGGCCTCGATGGTCAGCACCCCGCTCTTGTCCACTCGCCGTCCGGCGACGCGCACGAGGCGTTCCCTCACCGCTTCGGGCAAGGAGGGCGAATCCACGATCCTGAACCGGAGCTGCACCGCGGTGGCGGTCTTGTTCACGTTCTGCCCGCCGGGACCCGAGGCCCGGATGAAGCGTTCTTCGATCTCGTCCTCGTCCAGGCTGATACGGCTGGTGATTCGCAACATCGATACTCTCGCGCCGGTCCGTTTGTATCCTGCCCCGTTTCCGGCATCATCTTCTGTGTAACAGATAAGGAAACCCGCCCCTACCGCGGGGGTGCGCCCCGCGGCAGGGAGGGGTCGAGGAGGACGAATGCGTATCATCCGAACCATTCTCATGGTGATTGGAGCGGCGGCCGCCCTGGCGGCCGCCGGGCTGGTGGCGGCGCTGCTCTTCTTCACCATGCGCACGCCGTCGATTCCGGAAAAGACGGTCCTTACCCTGGACCTGGAGCGCGTCGTCCCCGAGTACGGCTCCCCCGGACTCACACCCTGGAACGGCCTCGGGGAGCGCCGGCCGGCGCTGTGGGAAACCGTGGCCGCCATCGAGAGGGCGGCCGGGGATGAGCGGGTGGTGGGGCTCGTGGCCCGGATCGGCGCCTCGGGCATGGGGCTGGCGCGGACCCAGGAGCTGCGCGACGCGGTCCGGAGGTTCCGCCGCTCCGGCAAGCCGGCCTACGCGTTCGCCGAGTCCTTCGGCGATTTCGGTCCCGGCAACGCCGCCCTCTACCTGGCCGCGGCGTTCGAGAAGATCTTCCTGCAACCGTCCGGCGACGTGGGCCTCACCGGCCTGCTGGCGCAGGGCTACTTCCTCAAGGGCGCTTTGGAAAAGCTCGACGTGCAGTTCCGGGTGGAGCAGCGGGAGGAATACAAGGGCGTCAAGGACCGTTTCACCGACAGCGGATTCACCGCGCCCCAACGGGAGGCCATGACCCGGATCCTGGAGTCGCTGACCGGGCAGTTGACGGCGGGGATCGCCGAGGGGCGCGGGCTTTCCGGAGACGAGGTGCGGGCCTTGATGCAGCGGGGACCTTTCCCGGCCCGGGATGCCCTGGAGGCGCGCCTAGTGGACGGGCTGCTCTACCGCGACCAGGTGAACGAGCTGGTCCGCGAGACGCTTGGGGCGGACATCGTGTTCCTGTCCCTGCCCCGCTATCACCGCCGGCTCGAAGCCAGGGGCGGCGACCCGGCCACCGTGGCGCTGATCTACGGGCTGGGTCAGGTCCACCGAGGCAGCAGCCGCCACAGCGCGCTCACCGGACGGAACTCCATGGGCTCGGACAGCATCGCCCGGGCCTTCCGCAGGGCCGCGGACGACGATGAGGTAAAGGCCATCATCTTCCGCGTCGACAGCGCGGGCGGCTCCTACGTGGCCTCGGACGTCATCCGGCGGGAAGTGCTGCGCGCCCGCCGGCGGGGCAAGCCCGTGATCGCTTCCATGGGCGACGTCGCGGGCTCGGGCGGCTACTTCGTCGCCGCCCCGGCCGACCGGATCGTGGCCCAGCCCGCAACCCTCACCGGCTCCATCGGAGTGGCCGGCGGAAAGGTCGTGACCACGGGCTTGTGGGAAAAGCTCGGGGTGTCCTGGGACCGGATCGCCGGCAACAGCAACGCCACTTTCTGGAGCACGGTCCAGGACTATGAGCCGGACCAGCGCGCCCGCCTCGAGCGGCTCCTCGACTCGGTCTACGACGACTTCGTCTCCAAGGTGGCGGAGGGCCGGAACCTGTCCCGCGAACGGGTGTTGGCCGCCGCCAAGGGACGTGTCTGGACCGGCGCCGATGCGAGGGAGCAGGGACTTGTGGACGAACTGGGCGGTTACGCGACGACCCTCGCGGCGGTCCGTGAGATTTCCGGAATCCCGCCGGACGCAGCCATCCGGCTGCGGCTGTTCCCGCGCCGGAAATCCACGCTCCGGCTGCTGGCGGAGCAACTGACGGGGGAGGGCGGCGGAGAGACCGCCATCCCCACGCCCGACCTGCTGGTCGAAGCGGCGGAGCGGTTCGGACCGCTGGCGGCCTGGGCCCGCGCCAGCGGTTTGAGCGGACGTCGCGGTCTGCTGGAGATGACGCTGCCGCGCGGGCTGCGCTGACCCGGGGTGGCGCGGCCGCATGCGGGTTGACAGGGGAAACCAGGCTTTGCTAGCCCGTACATTTGCGGGGACTGCCGCCGATTCCACGACCCCGGAGCGTTTCTTCACAACCCATGCTTGACGGAATCAGAGTGCTCGAGCTCGGCCACATCGTGGCCGGACCCACGGCGGGGCTCATCCTGGCCGCGCTGGGGGCCGACGTCATCAAGGTGGAGCGGCCCGGCAGCGGCGACCAGGCGCGCTTCAGCCGCGGCAACCAGGGCTACTTCCTGGCCTTCAACGGCGGCAAGCGGAGCATCGCCCTGGACCTCAAGGACCCGCGCGGACGGGAGGCGTTCGAGCGGCTCTTGCGGACCTCCGACGTGCTCATCGACAACTACGGCCCCGGCGTGCTGGAGCGCATGGGCCTGGACCACGACGCGCTGCAACGCATCAAGCCGGGCCTGCTTCACTGCGGCATCAAGGGGTTCCTGGCCGGGCCTTACGAGCAGCGCAACCTGCTGGACGAGCCCGCCCAGATGATGGGCGGGCTGGCCTACATGACCGGACCGCCCGGCATGCCGCTCCGGGCCGGCGCGTCCATCGTCGACATGACCGGCGCCATGTTTGGCGTCATCGGCATCCTGGCGGCACTGCTCGGACAGGGCCGCGGCGGCGGGGGCAACGAGATGCGGGTCGGGTTGTTCGAGACCGCCGTGTTCCTGGTCTCGCAGCACATCGCCAAGGCGGGCATCTCCGGAGAGGTGCCGGCCCCCATGACCGAGCGCGGCGTGGGCCAGGACCTGGGATGGGGCATCTACAAGGTGTTCGAGACGCGGGACCGGCGTCACGTGTTCATCGGCGTCACCAGCAACATCCAGTGGGAGGCCTACTGCAGGGAGTTCGGGCTCGACGACCTATGGGCGGAGGAGGCGCTGCGGGACAACGCGGGCCGCCGGGCGGAGTTCGCGCGCCTGACCCGCCACACCGAAGAGCTGGTACGCACCTTCGACTTCTGCGACATCGTCGCGCGCCTCGAGTCGGCCAACATCCCCCATGCTCCCATCAACACCCCGACGGACCTGTTCGAGCACCCCCATCTCAAGGAACGCGGCCACATGACCGAGCTGACCGCCCCGGACGGCACCTCGTCTCCGCTGCCGGGCCTGCCGGTGGATTTCCGTAATGCGGATCTGCCGCGGCGGACCGATCCGCCTCTGCTCGGGGAGCATACGGTTTCCTTGCTGCAGGAATTGGGTTATTCGGAAGAGGAGATTTCGGCCATCACCGGACCACCGGAGACCGGCAACGGTTGACCGGCTCATAGACGGGAGAATGAATGACAGCGGACCAGCAGCAGGTGGACATGGAACAGGTGGACGCCGCCATCGACGCGTGGAAGGCGGTGACGGAGGAGATGACGGGCAAGATCGTGGAGGAGCGTCAGCCCTGGGTCAGCTCCGTGACCGAGGACGCCATCAAGCACTTCGCCTACGGCACGGATGACGACAACCCCCTGTGGACGGATCCCGGCTATGCGGCCAGGACCGGGAAGGGGAGGAACCAGGCCCCGCCGGCGTTCGTGTTCGTGAACCGTTACCCGATCCTTCACGGCGCCCCCATGAAGGCGCCGCTGGCGTCCCTTATCGGCGGCGTGGAGGTGGAGTGGTCCGGCAACGTGTACGCCGGCGACACCCTGAGCTCCGAGCCGCGCCAGAAGGAGTTCTTCGAGAAACACAACAAGGAGGGACGGCGGCTCAATTTCGTCATCTCGGAAATCGACTACCGCAACCAGGACAACGCCCTGGTGGCCCGGGCCACCGGCACGATGATCATGGCCACCCAGATCGGGCTCCAGACCATGATGGAGCACAAGGTGCCGCGCTACGACGACGGCGCCCTGGAGCAGCTCGAGAGCACGTGGCGCGATGAATACCGCCGCGGCGCCGATACGCTCTACTTCGAGGACGCGGAGACCGGAAGCGAGATCCCCCCCATCGTCCGCGGCCCCCTGACCATCGGCGACATGGTGGCCTGGAACGCGGCCATCGGCCCGTCCTACAAGGCCGGGCGCTGGGGCTACCTGGACCTCAGCAAGGCCATGCACACCGCCATGTTCAACCCGGTGACGGGCTTTCCCGTGAAGTACTCGCAGCAGCACGAGGACGCCAACATGGCCGCCGGCCGCGGCATGCCCGCGCCGTTCGACAACGGCGTGATGCGGTTCGGCTGGGTGGCCCCCCTGGTGACCAACTGGATGGGAGACGAGGGCTTTCTCAAACGCCTGAAGGTCCAGGTGGCCCGGCCCGGGCTGTACGGCGACCTGACCACGTATTCGGGCCGGATCACGGCCAAGGACGAGAACACGGGGACGGTGACCCTGGAGATCACCGGAACCCGGCAGGACGGCATGGTCAACACCCGCGGCGACGCGGAAGTGATATTGCCGGCGCGAGTGTAGGGGCGGGTTTCAGACCCGCCCGCCCGGCATTCGCGTACAGGGGTTGCCGGGCGCGATTCCATCCGAAAGAGGAGAGATACCTTGGAAAACCATGAGAACGGGCTTCCGGCCCGCTGGGACGTAGAGACCGACGTGGTGGTGGTGGGGTTCGGGTTCGCCGGGGGCGTTTCCGCCGTAGCCGCGGCCGACGACGGCGCCGAGGTCACCATCGTGGAGAAGATGCCCAACCCCGGCGGGATCTCGATTCTCGCGGGCGGCGGCATCGCCACCGCCGTGGACGCCAACAAGGCATTCGAGTACCTGCAGCACACCAATGCCGGCCGGACCCCCGACGACGTGCTCCGGGCCCTGGCCGAGGGCATGACGGAGATGAAGGACTTCGTGAAGGACCTGGTGAAGGAGACGCCGTTCGAGCTGGAAGAGCAGCGCAACGGCGGCACCTACCCGTTCCCGGGCGGCGAGGGGCTGGACGGCTTCAAGATCGCCCCCATGGAAGGCTACGAAGGCTTCGGGTGGGCCAAGGGGCTGCGCGGCGGCGCGCGGCTTTTCAAGGTGCTCCTGGACAACGTGGAGGCGCGCCAGAATATCTCGGTGCGGCTGGCCTCGCCGGCGAAACGCCTGGTGCGGCACCCGGACTACGGCATCGTCGGGCTGGTGGCGGAGCACGAGGGCAAGGAGGTCGCCATCAAGGCCCGCAAGGGCGTGATCCTGGCCTGCGGCGGCTTCGAGAACAACGACGAGATGAAGCGGAACTACTTCGAAGCCATGCCGGTCTACACGCTCTTCACCGGCAACACCGGCGACGGCATCACCATGGCCCAGGAGGTGGGGGCGTCCATGTGGCACATGTGGCACTTCCACGGTAGCTACGGGTTCAAGTACCCGGAGTTCCCGCTGGCCTTCCGCCACTGCTTCCGGGGCCCGCGCAAGGACGACTGGGTCATGCCCTGGATCGCCGTGGACAAGTACGGGCGCCGGTTCATGAACGAGTACCCGCCGGCGGTGCAGGACACCGGCCACCGGGCGCTGGAGTTCTACGACGCCGACAAGCAGGAGTTCCCGCGCATCCCCGCCTACCTGGTGTTCGACGAGAAGGGCCGCAAGCTCGGCCCGGTGGGACAGCCCACCGTGCACGACGAGCACGTCTCCTACGACTGGAGCGAGGACAACCTGGCCGAGGTGGAGCGGGGATGGATCAGGAAGGCCGACGATCTCGACACCATCGCCGGGATGATCCCGGCGACGGAGGCGGCCACCCTCAAGGCCACGGTGGAGGAGTGGAACCATGTGTGCACCAGCGGGGCGGTGGACCGTTACCACCGCCTGCCCGGCACCCGTCTGACCATCGACACGCCGCCGTTCTACCTGATGGAAGTCTGGCCCATCGTCTCCAACACCCAGGGCGGGCCGGTCCACGATGCCGAGCAGCACGTGATGGACGTGCGCAACGAGCCCATCCACCGGCTCTTCTCGGCCGGCGAGTGCGGCTCGTCCTTCGGCCATCTCTACCTGGAGGCGGGGAACATCACCGAGTGCTTCGTCACCGGGCGCATAGCCGGCCGCAACGCCGCATCCCTGGAGTCCTGGTAACGCTGCTTGCGGGGAGTCTCGCGCGGACGCGGACATGCCCAAGGACCTGAGGACGCATATCGCGCGGCTGGAAGATCGCTTCCCGGATGAGATCTGCACCGTAGAGCGAGGCCCGCTGGCGCCGGACAAGGGGGAGCTCTGCGCTCTGCTGTTTCAACTCGAACGGCAGAGCATGTGGCCGTGTGTCCGCTTCAAGCACGTCACCGACCTGCGGGGCGAGCGCTGGCCCGGGGAAGTGGTGTTTTCGGAAGTGACGACCTGGCGCAAGATCGCCGCCGCCTTCGACATGGACGGCGAGAGCGTGGAGCCTCAAGGGGTGCTCGACGAGATCATCCGGCGAGGACAGAACCCCATCGACCCGGAGGTCATCCCGCGCGGGGAAGCCCCCGTGGCCGAGGTGGCCTGGCGTGGCGAGGGCGCCGATCTGACCCGCTTGCCGGCGTATCGAAAGGATGAAGGGGACGGCGGACCCGGGTGGCTGTGCGGAGTTGCGGTGGCGCCGGACCCCGACACGGGGCGGTACAACTGTTCATGGCACCGGCATCTCGTCCACAACCCCGGCGAGAGCGCCGCCCGGGTCAACTACCGCCACCTCTGGGACTACATGCAGCGGCGCAAGCAGGCGGGGCAGACGGAGATGCCCATCGCCTTCGTTTTCGGCCATCACCCGGCTTTCTCCCTTGCCGCCGGCGGCAAGGTGGGCCTCGACGTGGATGAGTACGCCTACGCCGGCGGCCTCATGGGGGAGCCGGTGCGGCTCGCGCCCTCGCTGACCTTTGGCGACGAGCTCCTGGTACCGGCGGACGCGGAGGTGGTGGTGGAAGGCCGCATGCATCTGAGCGACACCAAGCCGTGCGGACCCTGGAGCGATTTCATGCGGTACTACTCCCCGGCGACCCAGGAACCGGTGTTCCGCCCCACGGCCGTCACCATGCGCCGCGACCCGCTCTTTCTCCATAGCTGGACGGGTCATCACGAGATCATGTTCGACATCGCCGGAATGATGGAAGTCCATCTCGAGCTGGCAAGACGCCATCCGCGCCTCAAGGCCGTCAACTGCATTGCGCCCATGACGTTCGTTCTGCAATACTCGCCCCGATACCCGGGCGAGGCCCAGCGGCTGGCGGCCCACGCCTTCGGCGCGCTGGGGGACAAGGTCAAGAACCTCATCCTGGTGGATGAAGACGTCGATCCGTTCGACGTCAACGCCGTGTGGTTCTCCATCGCCACGCGCGTGGATGCCTCCACGGAGCAGCTTACCGTCTTCCGCGACTTGCTGGCCAACCGCCAGGACGAGTCGAAGGCCCGGCCGTTGCAGGTGGGAGGCATCCTCATCGACAGCACCAAGCCGGTGACGAGGGGATACCCCGAAATGGGCGTTCCGGTGAAGGAGGCACTGGAGAAGGTAGCGTTGGGCGATTACCTCTCGACCGACGTGATCAAAGGACTTCACAAGGACTGACCGTCGCCGTCAACGGATCGAATGAGCCATGCTTGACTATTTCGGGTCACTGTTCGCCGGCCTTGCGGCCGTGTTGCCCTTCACGGCGGCAGGTCAGGACCCCTTCATCTTCATGATGATCGGCATCGCCATCGGCTTTGCCGTGGGGATCCTGCCGGGGCTCGGCGGGGCCACCACCCTGGCCCTGATGCTGCCGTTCATCTACAAGATGGACCCCACCACCGCCTTCGCGTTCCTGCTGGGGAGCCACGCGGTCACCGCCACCACCGGCGACATCACCTCGGTGCTGTTCGGGGTGCCGGGCGAGGGCATCACCGCCGCCACCATCGTCGACGGCCACGCCATGGCCAAGAACGGGGAGGCCGGGCGCGCCCTCGGCGCCGCCCTCATGAGCTCGCTGGTGGGGGCCATCTTCGGCGCCTTCGCGCTGGCCTTGGCCATCCCCATCGTCCAGCCCCTGGTGCTTTCCATCGGCGCCCCGGAGTTCATGATGCTCAGCCTGCTGGGCATCACCTTCCTGGCCTCCCTGAGCGGCGGCAATCTCGCCAAGGGCCTCACCGCCGGCGGCTTCGGCCTGGTGCTGGCCATGGTGGGGCTCGACGCCATCACCAGCGTGTCGCGCTACACACTGGAGCCCATCCTCGGGAGCGAAAACGTCCTGTTCCTGTGGGACGGACTCTCGCTGGTGGCCGTGACCGTGGGACTCTTCGCCATCCCGGAGATCATCGAGCTGGGGACCCAGGGGAGCAGCATCGCCCGGGACGCACCGAGCGCCCTGGGCGGAGTCATGCAGGGGGTCCGGGACACCTTCCGGCAGTGGAAGCTGGTGCTCCGCTGCAGCGCCATCGGCACCTACATCGGGCTGATACCGGGCCTGGGGGGCGGGCCGGCCCAGTGGGTGGCCTACGCCCACGCGGTCCAGAGCGGCTCCGAGGACCGGACCCCGTTCGGCCAGGGAGCGGTGGAAGGAGTGCTGGGGCCCGGCGCCGCCAACAACTCCAAGGAGGGCGGGTCGCTGGTCCCCACCATCGCCTTCGGCGTGCCCGGCAGCGTGGGCATGGCGATCCTGCTGGGAGCGTTCATCATCCAGGGCATCGTCCCCGGACCGGACCTGCTGAACCCCCACAAGCACCTGAACCTGACCTTCTCCTTCGTCTGGATCATCGTGCTCTCCAACATCGTCACGGTGGCCGTCTCTTTCCTCTTTCTCAAGCAGTTGGCCAGGATCACCTTCGTCAAGGGCACCTACCTCATCCCGTTCCTGCTGCTGCTCATCTTCCTGGGCGGCTTCGCCGTCAAGAACAGCTTCGGCGACATGATCGTGGTGCTCCTGTTCGGGGCGCTGGGGTGGCTGATGATGCGCAACGACTGGCAGCGCCCCCCCTTGCTGCTGGGGCTCGTGCTGGGAGGCATCGCCGACAACAACCTGTTCCTCACCTCCAAGATCTACGGCATGAGCTGGGTGACGCGGCCCGGGGTCATCGTCATCGGGCTCCTGATCGCCGGAGCGCTGCTCTACCCGCTGTGGCAGGCGTACAAGGAGCGGCGGCGGATGGAAGCGGAAAGGGAGCAACGGCCCGAGGCTTCCGAGGCAGCGGGCCCGGAGGAAGGCGGCGAGGCATCCAAACCGGAGCGGACCCTCTTCGCCGGCTTTTTCGTCGCCATCTTCGTCTACGTGGTGTACGAGGCCCTCTACGGCTTCGGCGCCATCGAGAAGCAGGCCGCGCTGTTCCCCCTGGCGGTGGGCATTCCGAGCCTCGCGCTGGCCGTGGTGGCGTTGATCCAGGAGTTCCGGGCTCCGGCGCCGGCTCCGGCGGCGGACGCCGCCGCCTGGGCGGCCGAGCGCGCGTTGATGTTCCGCCGCACCCTGGTCATCGTCGGCTGGACCGTGGGCTTCTTCCTGATGATCTGGTTTCTCGGGTTCATCACCGCCTCGGCGGTGGCGACCCTCGCCTACCTCAAGCTGGGGGCCGGCGAGAACTGGGGCATCAGCGTGGCCCTGGCCGCGGTGGCGTGGGTCTTCTTCTTCGGCCTGTTCGACTACGGGCTGCACCTGCCCTTCCCGCCGGGGGAACTCTTCCTCCGGCTCGGGCTCGCCTGATCTCCGCACTCATCGAGATTGAACCATGAACGAATCCTGGGACCAGGAAGCCGACGTTGTCGTGGTGGGCTACGGATACTCCGGCGGGGTGGCCGCCATCGTCGCCCACGATCTCGGCGCCCAAGTGCTGCTGCTGGAGAAGATGGAGCACCCGGGGGGCAACTCCATCCTGTCCGGGGGTTTCTTCCGGATCACCGACGACGTGGACAAGGCGTTCGCCTACCTCAAACGCATGTGCCTCAACACGGTCCCCGACCCGGTGATCCACACCTTCGCCAAGGAGCTGCGCACGCTCTCCGGTTTCATGAAGGAGCTCGCCGACGACACCGGCATCGAGGTGCAGGAGCGGCACGGCACCGGCGGCACCTACCGTTTCGACGGCGGACCTCCGGGCGACGCCATCGGGCTCCTGGCCGTGAAGAGCGACGAGGCCCAGTGCTATCCCTGGCTCCAGGTCCACGGCACCGGCTGGATCGCCTTCAAGGCGGTGGACGACAACGTGAGCAAGCGGGACATCGAGGTGTCGGTGTCCACGCCGGTGCGGAAGCTGGTCTCGGACGGGCAGGGCAGGGTGGCGGGCGTGGTGGCCGAGAGGGAAGGGGAAACCGTGCGGATAAAGGCGCGGAAGGGAGTGGTGCTGGCCGCGGGAGGGTTCGAGCACAACGAACAGCTCCGGCTCCAGTACCTCCAGGCGCAGCCCTTCTATCCCATCTGCGCCCTGGGCAACACCGGCGACGGCCTGCTCATGGGGCAGAAGGCCGGCGCCGGCCTGTGGCACATGTGGCACGTGCACGGCGGCTACGGGTTCAAGGCGCCGGAGTACCCCATCGCCTTCCGGCACCGCATCCAGGGACGCCACGGCGCCAACCACCGGCCCAAGCCGGGCGAGGAGTTCTCGCTCAAGAGCGGCGACGAGGGGCCCAAGATGATGCCCTGGATCGTGGTGGACAAGTTCGGCAAGCGCTACATGGACGAATACCCGCCGGCGCCCCAGGACAGCCCGTGGCGCGACATGAGCCTCTACGACGTGCACATCAAGGACTTCCCCCGGATCCCGTCGCACATGATCTTCGACGAGAACGGGCGCATCACCGGACCCATGTTCACGCCCATCAGCGACCACCCCTCCCGCCGCTACGAGTGGAGCGAGGACAACTCCGTGGAGCTGGCCAAGGGCTGGATCAAGCAGGCGCCCACCATCGAGGAGCTGGCGCGCACCATCGGCGTGCCGGAAGACAACCTGGCCGCCACCGTGGCGCGCTGGAACGAGATCTGCGACCGGGAGGAGGACACCGACTTCCGCCGCTTCGCCGGCAGCCTGTTCCCCATCTTCAAGCCGCCATTCTACGCCGTGGAGGTGTGGCCCATCATCACCAACACCCAGGGCGCCCTGGCCCACGACCAGGACCAGCGGGTGCTGGACGCCCACGACAAACCCATCCCCGGCCTCTACTGCGCCGGCGAGATGGGCGGCGTGTTCGGGCACCTCTACCTCAACTCGGGCAACAACTCGGAGGCGGTCATCACGGGCATGGTCGCCGGGAGGAACGTGGCCGCTGAGTCATGACGGGCCGGCCGCCGGCGGATGGCCACCGGTGCCATGTCCGGCAACTCGCCGGCAAGGCGCACGCGGCGTACGGGAGTCAGAATCGGTGGCGGAGCGTGAACCGGACCCCACGTGACCGGCCGCCGGCCCGGTCGTGGAACTCCAGCTTGACCCGCGAGTTCGGCGTGTCGCGAAGGTCGAGGCCCAGGACCAGCCCGGGAGAGCCGCCGCCCGGGTAGGCAGTCAGGCCGGCATACGGCCGCACCGTTCCGAAGAAGGGGCCGCCCCACAAGCCGTATCCCACCTCTCCCCGCATGCCAAAGCCGGCCGAACGTCCATCGGTGAGGGATGCGAGGCGCGTATCGAGGTCCAGCCCGAAACCGCCCCGGCGGACATCGGGAGTGAAACGAACGCCGCCGCCGAGGCTCCAGGAATCCTGCTCATGGTCGCCGAGGCCGAACGAGGCCTCGGCCTTTCCGGTCAAGGAAAGACGGGGATCGAAGACGCCGGCAACGGACACGGAGCCCTTTGTCTCCAACCGGCCGCCCTCGGGTCCGTCCCCGGTGAGATGTTTGTAGGCCATGGACACGGAAGGCGCACCGGGGACAGGGGCGCTCCATGCCAGGCCCGCGCCATAATCATGGCCGCGCATCTTGGGCAGCGAGGAGGAAATCCGCCCGCCGCCCTCGATCTCGAAAGCGAAGGACTCGATGCCGGCCTCGGCCTGAAGCTCTCCGGAAAGTACGTCCGCGACCGGGACGGCGGCTCCCACGGCGTAAGCGAGAAGGCCGACGTCGGAGCGCGACCACGCCGGGAAGCCGGGGTCGTCGCGGTGCCGCAACTTGCCCGTGCCGCCGCCGAGAGACGCCCAGAGATGTCCGCCCGACGGGGCATGCCACGCGGCGAAGGGATGCAGGGACAGGATCTGGGTGTCGTGCTCGCCGGCGCGGTAACCCTGCTCGGACAGCGCCGCCTCGGCACGGTAGTGAAGCTCGGTCCGGGTGAACGACGCGACCAGACCGGCCTGCCAGGAGCCGGCCCCCGTCTCCGCGCCGGCGCTGAGAGATTCGCTGGAACCGCTGTAATCGAAGCCTTCGCTCCGCCCGGAGAGGGAGCCGAGGCCGACGGCGGGTGAGATCGCGGAGAGCATGCGCGGAGCCCCGGGCGTCCAGCGGCGAACGCGGTCCTGGACGGCGGAGTGGGCGACACGGACGGCGCGTCGTGCGTGAACGGGTCCGAGCGCCGTGTGGACCGGATTGGACACCGTGGTGCCGGGAGGAAGAGGGGATTGCGGCGGTGCGTCGGGACACCGGTACTCCGTGCCGTCCCAGTACGCATCGTCACGGACCCGCACGTTCACGCTATCCAACAAGTCATCCTCCGCCTTGTCGAGGTAAGTGACATCGACGCAGAGAGCGTCATCGGGAGCGTCATCGCCGGAGACCTGGTACCGAAACGTCATGGGGGTATCGAGGAGGGGGTCCGCGACGCCCTGCGTATAGGAAAGAACGCGGGTACTCGCGTTGAACGTCAGGGGCAATCCAACGTCCGGGAAACTGTAGGTAGGAGTACCCGTCCCGCCGATCGCGTGGGACAGGGTAACGAACATCTGCGGCGTATCGATCGTCCGATTAAGTGGATGTTCGCTGCCCTCGAGTGTTCTGACGCGGAACCGCCATGCACCCGGATCGAGAGGATCGACGATCAGCGTTACACTTCGCGACAACCTCGCGGGCGGCGAGGCGCTATCGGTCACTTGGTACGTGCAGTCCGGGCCCCGGTAGGCCTCCTGCGCGGTCCCGGACAGGATACGGGTGTCCGGGCTGAAGCTGAGACCGCGGGGGAGCGTGCACAGAAGCTCGTAGGTGTAGGGCCCCACGCCCCCGAACGCCGCTTCGAAACTCAACCTTGCGCGCTCCTGCATCCTGAGGCGCACGGGGTCCAGCGGGGCGCCGTCCTCGTCGAGCACGACGGACGCGGGAAATTGGAGGCTGGAAGCAGAATCGATGGTAAGACGAAGGCCGTAGGACACGGTTCGCGGCGGCCGAAATCCGGGGTCGGCTTCGGTGACGACGAAAGTGCAGAAGAAGGTCCTGCCATGATCCCCGGCCGGGGCAATGCCTGCAAGGACTCCCTGGTCAGGGAACAACGTCACCCAGTCAGGGCAGCCCTCGATCCTCGATTCATAGGGACGGACCCCGCCGGAAATTCTGAGCGGGAGCCGATGCTCGACCGCTTGTCCCGGAGGAAAAGAGAGTCGGAGCGTTGACCCCTGCCCTCCACCCGAATGATCGATGGACAGATTGCTTCCGCCACAGGCGGCGAGCGCAAGGATAAAGACGACTGCGATAACGGACTTTATCTGTTTCATGAAGGCGACCTGCGCTCGATCCACGTTCTCTACCCGGCGTCAACCCTGGCGGCACTTGAGCGCAGGGGTCCAGTTCCGCAATTTCTACAATACTATTGCGGCTTTCTACAACACCATCGGGGTTTTGGGGCGTTGTCTTCGTCCGCCGCCTTGCGCCCGCCGTTGCCCGCGCGGTAGTTTGTCTTCGGGCTCGAGTGCGTCTACGGTGCACCGGGTGCGGGTGAGATTGACCCTTGGGGAGGTTTTCGGCGGAGGTTTTTGGCAGAGTTCTTTGACGTTCCAAGCCCGCCTCAGAGCGTATGAGCATCCTCGTGACCGGCGGTACAGGCTTCGTGGGAATCCACGTCGTCGCCCGGTTGGCCGACCTGGGCGAGCCGGTGGTGACGTTGTCGACCGAGGGCGGCCTGGACGACGCCTCACGGGATTTCCTCGGGCAGGCCCGTGAACGGGTGACCTGCGTCGAGGGCGACGTCCTGGACCTGGACGGGCTGCGCGCGGTCATGGACCGGCACGGCGTCGACCGGGTGATCCACGGGGCGGCCGTCACCGCCATCGGCGGCCTGGAACCCGAGGCGGCGCGGCAGGCCGCGGTGGTCAACGTGGGCGGCACCGCCACCGTGCTGGAAGCCGCCCGCCTGGCCGGGGTGAAGCGGTTCGTCCACCTGAGCTCGGCGAGCGTCTACGGCGGCACGGACCCGGCTGTCCCCCTGGAGGAAGACGCCGCACTCGAGCCCCGGGGCATCTACGGCATCACCAAGCGCGCGGGAGAGGACGTCGTACGCCGCTACTTCGAACTGTTCGGCATGGAAGGGGCCATCCTGCGCCTCTCGGCCCCCTATGGCCCGCTGGAACGTCCCAACCCCCTCCGTACCGTCATGTCGCCGGTGTTCGACTGGTGCCGGGCGGCGCTGAAGGGCCAGGAGGTGGAGCTGGCCGACGATCTCGTGCGCGACCTCACCTACGTGTCGGATACCGCCCGCTGCATTGTGCTGGCGTTTCTCCAAACGGGCCTGCCACATCAGGTCTACAACGCGAGCTGTGGAGAAAACCTCCGTTTCTCTGATATCCTTTCCGCCTTGGCCCGAGTCCGGCCGGGTTTCCGCTTCCGACTCAAGGAAGGCGCAACCCTGTCGCCGTTCTTCCGCGACAGCCTCCGTGGCCCCTTGTCCATGAAACGAGCGAAGGAAGACCTGGGCTTCGTGCCGCAATACGATATCGAGACCGGGTTGAGCCGTTACCTCGAATGGCTGGAACGCCATCCGATCTGACGGTACGACGGTTTTGCAAGCGGGAGTTAATTCATGATCCCAAGGGCATTCGAATACTTCGATCCTCCGACGCCGGAAGAGGCCATGGGTCTCCTCCAACGGTACGGCGAGGACGCCAAGCTCATGGCCGGCGGCCAGAGCCTGCTGCCGATGATGAAGCTGAGGATGGTGTCGCCGGCGGTAGTGGTGGACCTCTGGCGCGTGGCGGACCTGGATTTCATCCGCCGGGACGACGGCGCCATCCGCATCGGCGCCATGACGACCCACTACGCTCTCCACAGCTCGCCGCTGATCCGGAACACCCTGCCGGCCCTGGCGGACGCGGCCCGGGTGGTGGGAGATCCGCTGGTGCGGAACCTCGGCACCATCGGCGGCAGCGCCGCCCATGCCGCCCACAACGCCGACTACCCGGCGGTGCTGGTGGCCCTCGGGGCCGAGATCCAGGCGGTGGGACCGGTCGGCAAGCGAAGCATCCGGGCCGCTGATTTCTTCACCGACACTTTCACAACCGCCTTGGAACCCACCGAAATCGTGACGGATATCTCGATACCCGTTCCCGGAGAGACGGAGCGTAGCGCATACCTGAAGCTGAGCCGCCGGGGCACGGATTTCGCCATCGTCGGCGTTGCCGCCGTGCTCGCCGAGGGGGACGGAGACCGGTGCGCCGACGCCCGCGTGGTGCTCAGCGGCGTGGGCGACACGCCCGTATGCGCCACCGAAGCCGAGGAGATCCTCAAGGCCGGCCCGTTGGACCCGGAACGCATCCGGGAGGCGGGTGAGGCCGCCAAGCGGAACCTCGATCCTCCCTCGGACGTCCAGGCGGACGCGCAATACCGTGTCGACGTGTCCGGGGTTTACGTACGGCGTGCGGTGACGGCGGCGTGGGAGCGGGAATGACGACGGCGTGCCTGCGGCGGCATTCCAGCTAGGGAGACACCGATCATGGCAAGAACCATCCAGGCCACCGTCAACGGCCGCAAGTACTACGAGGAAAACGTGGAGCCGCGCCTTTTGCTGGTGCACTTCCTGCGGGACCGGCTCGGTCTCACCGGGACCCACGTAGGCTGCGACTCCACCAACTGCGGAGCCTGCACGGTGATGTTCAACGGCAAGGCCGTGAAGTCCTGCACGGTGCTGGCGGTAAGAGCCGACGGCGCGGAGATCACCACCATCGAGGGAGTGGCGGACGAGGAACGGCTCCACCCGCTCCAGGAGGGTTTCTGGGAAAAGCACGGCCTCCAGTGCGGCTACTGCACGCCGGGCATGATCATCTCGGCCATGCAGTTGCTGGAGCGGCACCCGGACCCCGACGAGGCGACGGTGCGGCAGGAGCTGGAAGGGAACCTGTGCCGGTGCACGGGCTATCAGAACATCGTGGAGGCGGTGCTGTGGGCCGCCGAGCGCCTGAAGAGCGCGAGCGCGTAAGGGTGAAGCCATGCCAATGATCGGTCA
This sequence comes from uncultured Binatia bacterium (SeqCode), assembly GCA_965219905.1. Lineage (GTDB taxonomy): Bacteria > Desulfobacterota > Binatia > UBA9968 > JAJDTQ01 > JAJDTQ01. The sequence goes on from CBDCOS010000002.1 coordinate 129,558, forward strand.
GAGCATCAAGCGGCGCGAGGACCTGAAGTACGTAACCGGTTCCGGCACCTACGTGGACGACATCACCCTGCCGGGCATGCTCTACGCCACTTTCGTGCGCAGCCCCCACGCCCACGCCGAGTTGCTGGGCGTGGACACCACGAAGGCGCTGGAGCACCCCAAGGGCATCGACGCCATCACCGGCGCCGAAGCCTACCCGCTGGCGGGGCCCATGCCGGTCTACAGCTACCGCCAGGCGGCGGCCATCAAGAAGCCGGACTACCGCTGCCTGGCCCACGACCGGGTGCGCTTCGTGGGCGAGCCGGTGGCGCTGGTGGCGGCGGCGGACCGCTACGCGGCCGACGACGTGGCCGAGCTGGTGGAGGTCCGGTACGTGCCCCTGGAACCGCTGATGGACCCGGACGAGTCCCTCAAGCCGGATGCGCCGAAACTGCACGACAACCTGGACAACAACGTCGGGCTGCGCATCGAGCGCCAGGGCGGGGACCTGGAAGCCGCCTACCGGGAGGCCGACTTCGTCTTCAAGCGACGCTACCGCATGCACCGCCACACCGGCACGCCCATCGAGACCCGGGGCTGCATCGCCCAGTACAACACCGGCACGAAGGAGCTGACCCTCCACTGCTCGACCCAGATCCCGCACATCCTGAAGACCCACTTGTCGGAGATCCTCGACTTCCCGGAGTTCAAGATCCGGGTCATCGCGCCGGACGTGGGCGGAGGCTTCGGCAACAAGCTGCAGGTGCCGCCGGAGGTGGTGGCTCTGTGCCTGATGGCCATCAAGACGCGCCGGCCGGTGAAGTGGATCGAGACCCGCCGGGAGAGCCTGATGGCGTTCCTGCACGCCCGCGAGCAGACCCACGACGTGGAGATCCCGATGAAGCGGGACGGCACCATCCTCGGCATCAAGTCGCACGAGATCGTCAACGCCGGCGGCTATCTCGACGCCCGCATCAGCGGCCCGTCCCTGGGCGCCGGCATGTGGCTTCCCGGACCCTACATGGTGAAGGGCTACCAGGTGGACATCGACGCGGTGATGACCAACAAGTGCCCGTACGGCGCCTACCGTGGCTTCGGCAGCCAGATGGGGGCGATGGTCATCGAGCGCTCGGTGGACCTCATTGCCCGTCAGCTCGGCCGCGACCCGGTGGACCTCCGGCAGCAGAACGTCATCAAGGAAACCCCTTACAAGTGCGTCACCGGGCACGAGTTCGACAGCGGCGACTACATGGCGGGCCTCGACAAGGCCCTGGAGATGGTGGACTACCCGGCCCTCCGGGAAGAGCAGGCGCGGCTCCGCAAGGAAGGCCGCTACATGGGCATCGGGGTGGCCATGGCGGTGGAGGGCGCGGGCTGGAACACCTACACCGCGGCCATGGCCCAGCACTACGTGCCGACGCTGGACTACGCCACCGTCACCATGCGCATGGACACCTCCGGCAACGTCAAGGTGCTCATCGGCGACGTCGCCTGCGGCACCAGCCACGCCACCACCGCGGCCCAGGTGGCGGCGGACGCCACCGGGCTGCCCATCGAAACCATCGAGATCGTGGAGGGGGACACCGCGGTGACGCCGTACGACTCGGGCACCCGGGCGGCGCGGTTCAGCGCGGTGGTGCTGCCGGCGGTGGCGGAGTCGGGCATGGCGCTCAAGAAGAAGGTGTGCCGGGTGGGCGCCCACCTGCTGGAGGGGGCCGAGGAGGACATGGAGATCGTCGAGGGGCAGGTGCAGGTGCGGGGCGTGCCCGACAAGAGCCTTCCGGTGAGCCGGGTGGCGCGGGTGGCCTACTCGGAGGTGGCGACGCTGCCTCGGGAGATCCCCGCGGGTCTCGAGGCCACCGAGTCGTTCAAGGCGCCGGTGAGCGGGCTCTGCATCACCTGGCCCTATTCCATCCACATCCCGGTGGTGGAGGTGGATATCGAGACCGGCACGGTGAAGTTCCTGCGCTACGCCATCGTCCACGACTGCGGGGTGGAGATCAATCCCATGGTCGTCGAAGGGCAGGTGGTGGGAGGCACCGCGCAAGGGGTCGGCGGGACGCTCCTGGAGGAGATGGTCTACGACGAGGACGGGCAACTCCTGACCACCAGCTTCATGGACTACCTCATCCCCACGGCCACGGACATGCCGTCGTTCGACGTGTGCCACCTGCAGACCGCGGCGCCGCAGATCCCGGGCGGCTACAAGGGGATGGGGGAGGGCGGTTGCGTCTACGCCTACGCCGCGGTGGTGAATGCCGTGGCCGACGCCATCGAGCCGCTGGGGGTGGAGATCACCTCGACCCCGCTGTCGCCCGGCCGCATTCTGGAGCTGTTGCGGGAAGCCAGGGGCCGAAACGGAGGGAATGCCTGATGCGTATCCGGGAGCTTGTAACCGCCTGCCGCGAGCGCGGCGACCTGTACACCGTCAGCGAAGCCGTCGACCGGGAGTCCATGCCGGGACGGATCCAGGACGAGGAGAAGAACGGCAACCGCGCCATCCTGTTCGAGCGCGTCAACGGCTACGACGTGCCGGTGCTGGCCAACCTCTACGGCAGCATGGAGCGCTACGCACTGGGCCTGGGTACGGAGGTCGCCAAGATGTGGGAGCACTTCGACCACGCGGTAGCCCATCCCGAGCCGGTGGTGGAGACCGCCGACGCTCCCTGCTTCGAGGTCGTGCACGACGACCCGGACATCACCAGGATCCTGCCGCTGGCCCAGTACTCGGAGCGGGACGCCGGCCCCTACATCACCTCCGGGGTGGTGTTCATGAAGGACCCGGACTCGGGGCGCGTCAACATCTCCTTCATCCGCCACATGGTCAAAGGCCCCAAGAAGCTGGGCTTCAACCCCAAGTCGGTGCACAACCGGCTCTACTACAACCGCATCGCCCGCAAGGGCCGGCGCATGGAGGTGGCCATCACCCTGGGGCCGCCGTCGGAGATGCTGGCCGCGGCCGCGGGCTACATTCCGGAAGGGGTGGACGAGGTGCAGGTGGCCACGGCGCTGGCGGCGCCCGAGCACCGCGGCGAGCTGGCCATGACCCAGTGCGGCGCCGTGGACATCCAGGTGCCGGCGGGATGCGAGTTCGTCATCGAGGGGGTGGTGTCCACCGACCTGGAGGCCGAGGGCCCCTTCGGCGACTGGACCGGCTGCTACGCCCGCCCGCAGCAGAAACCCACCCTGGACATCCTGCGGGTGTCCCACCGCAAGGACCCGGTGTACCAGACCATCCTGCCGGTGGACTCCAAGGAGCAGATCCTGCTCACCATCGTGCGGTTCCTGCCCGAGCTGGAGGAAATCCAGCGGAAATATCCCGAGATCAAGCGCTACACCGTGCCCGACTATGCCCTGGGCCGGCTGGTGGTGGCCGCGGTGGGGCCCTCGGAGCGAGCCCCCGCCATCATGGACGACTACCTCAAGATCCAGTGCATCAACCGCGCCATCCTGGTGAATGAGGACGTGGACATCGACGACCCCGCGGATGTGTTGTGGGCGGTGAGCAACCGGATCCTCGAACCCGAAAAGGTGGTGGACAAGGGCTGCGACGACGAGTGGTGGAACAACCTGAAGCTCGGCATCGACACCATGGTGGACATCGACGACATCCGCCACGTGCGGCCCAGGATCATCCACCGCTGACTAGGGACGGTTCCGAACTGCTCCGCACCGCTCCCGCCTCCAGGAAGGGCACCAACCATTTAGGGGGGCAAACTTAGCCGTGTAGCGGTTGTCCTACCGCCAGCCGCCCATAACTAGCTTAAAGCAAACAAATAATACAGAGCCACGCCTTGGGGCGGCCCAAACCGAAAAGCCCAAACCGGGACCACCTCATTCACCAGCACGGCGTCGCTCCGCAGATCCACCTCCGACGCCCCCCCCTCGCGAACCTACAATGCTTCCCCGCCGACGTTGCCCCCAACGGGCTCGTCCTGATACACTCGTTCGAGATCGGGCGTACCCGCTAGGCCGAACCGGAGTTTCGCCTCCCGCTACAGAACGAGGCCGCCGTCCGACGATCGGGCCGCCATCGAAACCGGTCGCCACCTTCTTGTGGCGAAAGGCTAGAAGCTTGAACGGCAGAAGGGTATCGTCGGTCCACGGCTGGGAAGAAAAAAACTTCGACAACGCCTTATATCACGTCTGCCTCCGCAACATCAGGTCCGGCGTGAATGGAGCATGGTTGCTACGGACCTATGACATAGGAAGATTTATGGGCGCTGAAACCGAAATTTCCACTCTTGACGTTTCAAAGGTTCCTTCGCAGTGGCACGACTTCCTTTGCCGGGCACTATCAGCTTGGAAGGCAACTATGTTCTCTGTCCGAGGGACGCTTGGGGGACAGTCTGGCTCCGACGTCATGCTCGTCGAAGTCCGCACGCCAAAGCATGACGGCCTTGGAATCCTTAAACTATCAGAGCAAACTCAAGCAAACAACGAAGCTTCCCGACACGAAGAAGTGCGATCACTCGCGCCGGCACTGACTGCCCGTATTCCGCAGATTACCCACCACTTCACCGAGGACGTACGTTCTGGTTTCTTGATGACGATTGCTGGCGGTGGCCTCTTGGAAGCTCAGGTGATGGCGACAGCCACCGGGGGACCCTTGAACTTATTAAGACTCCGATAATAGTTGCCATTTGAATACGAATGAAGCTATACTGGCTGCATGGATACAGACGGCCGGAAGTTGGATCATAAGACACTAACGGAGCTGCGCCAGCGAGCGGTGGCAGGCATCCAGTCCGGGGAGAAGCCCTGGGCGGTGGCGCGGGTGCTAGGGGTGAATCTGCGGACGGTGTTTCGGTGGCTGGCGCTGTATCGGAGCGGGGGATGGGGGAGTCTGGATGCGCGCAAGCGCGGCGGACGGCGGCCGAAGCTGGACGGGACGCAGTTGCGGTGGGTGTACGAGACGGTGGCGGAGAAGAGTCCGATGCAGTTGAAGTTTCCGTTTGCGCTGTGGACGGCGGCGATGGTGCGGGAGTTGATCGCAAGGCAGTTCCGGGTGCGGTTGAGCTACAGCTCGGTGTGCCGTTTGCTGGGACAGATGGGACTGAGCGTGCAGCGGCCGCTGTGGCGAGCGTATCAACAGGACCCGCAAGCGGTGCGGCGGTGGCAGGAAGAGGAGTACCCGCGGATCCGTCGCCGGGCGAAGCGGGTAGGAGCGCAGATCTTGTTTGGCGACGAGGCGGGGGTGCGGTCGGACTTCCACAGCGGCGGGACCTGGAGTCCGCGGGGGCGGACACCGGTGGTGTCGACGACCGGAGCACGGTTCGGGGCGAACCTCATCTCCGCCATCAGCGCCCAGGGACAGCTTCGCTTCATGGTGACCCCCGGCCGGGTGACGGCCGCGGTGTTCATCGAGTTTCTCAAGCGCCTGCTGGTGAACGCCCCTTCGCCGGTTTTCCTCATTGTCGACGGCCACCCGACTCACAAGGCCAAGGTGGTGAAGCGTTTCGTAGAGGAACGGGACGGAGCCCTGGAGTTGTACTATCTGCCGCCGTATTCTCCCGAGTTGAACCCCGACGAACTGGTGTGGAACGATCTCAAGAACAAGGCCTTGGGGAGAAAGGTGATCACTTCCAGGGAAGGCTTGCGAAAGCTCGCCGTTTCGCATCTACGCCGGCTCCAGCAACTCCCCCGGCTCGTTGCCAGCTTCTTTCACACCCCCACCACGTTATATGCGAGCGTTTAGGCAGTGGCAACTATTTCGAGAGGCTTAATAGCAAGCCAAATTGTCTCCGCATCCCTATTGTCGGAATGGAACCCCAAGCCAGAATTCGATGGTAAACCGGTAGCCGCAGACGCACTTCTTCGCGAATGGTTGGGTGATCGGTTCGGGCCAGCCGGACGGATCCCCGATGTCCTGCGCCAAGTTCTTCATGTTTCCCCCGATTGCTTTGCTTTCCGGTACGAAGGCAAGGACTATCCAAATCCGTACGGTTTCGCGATCCCCACCTTTCTTGGGAACCGGATCGAAGTCTCTGCGGGACGTGGTCTCTTGCACGGCGACTTGCACGGCGGGAATATATTGATTAGCGGCGCACGACCTATTGACAACTACTACTTCATTGACTTCGCACATTTCAGGAGCCAGACGCCGCTGTTTTTCGATCACGCCTACTTGGAACTGAGCCTACTGCTGAACGCACGTAAGAGCGTGACGCATCAACGATGGCATCGTTTGTGTCAGCCGCTTGCGCACCTAGAGGATACAAAGGACGCAGACAAGGCGTTGGATACGGACGATTTCGGCCTGCTTTGGACGGTCGGGATGGTCCGAGCCGAGATTAGCAACTGGATCAGGACTCGATACCCGCAACGGATGGAGGACCTCAAGAAGCAGCTCTTATTGTCCCGCATTGCAGCCGGCCTCAACTTCGCGAACAAGAGTCACTTGTCAGCCGACCTATATCTGTCAAACAAGAAGAAGTTTTTCGCGTTGCTCTACGCAGCAACGGCGGCGAAAAGACTGTTTGACTACTGTCAACTGACGGTAGCGTCCGGTGGTGCGGATGTAAACCCTGAAGGAGAGTTTCCGGAGCCATCGGGAAATGAGTGGCGGCAGGTATGGGACGCATGCGGAGGATTTGACGCAAGACACGCTGCCTATATCCTTATCGTTGGACCGGAAGTTGCTAAGCTCCCTACGTATGCCCATAAGATACTCGGCCGGTTGCCCTGGTCGCTCGTCATCGACTTCGACCGCGACGCCATAAATGGTGCGCTGCTGCAAAACGCCAAACCGATGTTACAGCGGAACCGCACTTTTAGCGCGATCTATCCGCATCAAGCTATACCGATCAACTTCGTGTCAGGCGCATGCTGGCTCTTTTCGGATGGCGACGCGATAGGAACCGGGCCGGAGCCTCTACCGGTTTCGAAATGGCGGCAACAGACGTTGCCCCGACTGCGTGACCTCGCATCGGCCCTTCATCGAGAAACCGCGCCACGACCAGTGTACCTTCTGGTCCTGGGGCAGTCGATCAATCACACGCAACTGCGCAACACGTTCACAGCGCTCGAAGAACAAATGGGCACGGCATTCGACACCATTGTCGTGTCCCCAGACGACGACGATCCTACGCACGGAGTTCTCGCCGAAGAGACCACCACCATTCAAAAAATCGTCTGCGACTGGCGTGACTTGACGCTTGGACTATACCAGATGCTTGGTGACGGAACAGAAGGACGGATCTGTTGGATCCCGGTGCGCGATGCGGCCTCGAAAACGGTGCGTCGCGAGTTGGTCAGTGACGAGGATCTGACTCTTTATTCTGGCACGATTGAAATCGTGCCAGCAAGTGGTAGTGCTTACGGAAACGACAATCCAGAGGGCGACGTTGCCGATTTTCTTCGTGGCAACACGATCACTTGGCGAGAACTCGACCTCCATCGCGATGTCGATCGCGATGTAAATCGAGGGCCTAACGGTGTGATCCAGAGGCTTCGCGAGCTGCTCGCGGCCTCGCCGACCGAATCATTTGCGATTGAGCATAGCCCGGGTGCTGGCGGAAGCACGGTTGCGCGTCGGATCGCCTGGGAACTGCGCGATGAATTCCCTTGCGTGATCGTCAAAACGTACACCGATGACACGGCGGCTGTCATCGATGCTTTGTTTCGGAGGTCCAACTTACCACTCCTGATCGTAGCCGACGCCAAGGTGCCCGGAACCCGGCGGGATTCCTTCTTCAACGAACTGAAAGAACGGAACGTCCGCTTCGTCATCCTTGACGTGCGCCGCCGCCATCAACCGCGCGACACTGCGTCCAGTGCCGCTATCAGTGATCCTATGTCCATGGGGGAGGCGGAACGATTTGTGGCGCTGTACGAACCCAAGGCACCGCAAGATCGACGCCCAGTTCTTGGGCGTCTCGCGTCTAACAAGGATTTAGCCTTCTATCGGTCGGCTTTCTTCTTTGGGCTATACACCTTCGAAAGAAAGTTCGTACGCCTTGAGCAGTTTGTACACGACATGTTGGCGGAGGTGGCGCCTCAGGCACGAGATGCTATTGCCAAGCTCGCGCTTATCACCCGGTACTCCCAAGAGCGGCTGCCCGTCGAAGCGTTTCTCATGCTGCTTGGTTTCGATGCGGGGCGCGAGCGATTCAGCCCCGCGCAACTGCTGGGCGACGCTGCAGCCAAACTCGTCATGTTCGACGGAAAGAGCGTTGGTATAGCGCATCCGTTGCTGGCCGAGGAAATCCTGCGCCAGCATCTTTCCACGGACCATCCTGAACTTAAAGGCATTGCGGATGAAGAACCTTCTTGAAGATACCTGGCGCCTAAACCTCACAGCGTTCTGTATGGATTTCATCGAGGACATGGGCAATGAACGTTTGAAGGACAGCGCCGCGATCCAGGAGATCCTCGCGAACCTCTTCGTCGAACGAGATCTCTGGCAAGGTTCGACGGACCCTAAGTTGTTTTCTGCTCTCTTGAATGACCTGCCGACCCCCCAGAGCCAGAAGCGGGTTCTAGAGACCCTATGCAAGCATTTCCCGGCCAACGCACATTTTTGGGGTCACCTTGGACGGCAGATTAACCTACGCGGTACCGGCTCGTTCGAAGAAGCCGAAGGCGCGCTGACGCGGGCCATTGACCTAGAGCCAAAGGATGAGGTCCATCACCACGGCCTGGGTATGGTATATCGCCTCGAAATCAAGCGACAGTTGCAAGAACATCTGTCGGGTGACGAGACTGTACGCAACCGTCTTGAAAAGGTAAAGTTAATTTTCGAGGATGCGGAGTGAAGATCGCTACAGCGGAAAATCTGCTCGCACAGCTACGGCAACCGGAAGCGAATTCCGAACGGACAAGGTACCGGAGAGAATGTGAAAGCCGCCTACAGGGGATCAACGGAAACTTCGAAGCTATGGTTGAGGGCCTTTCGTCTCTCTTGCATATGACGGGGGTCGCCAAGCCGCCGGTACGAAGAATGTTGGCGAATGCCTATGTGCGGCGGATGGAAGACGATACAGTGGCGGTGCAGGCAAAGAGGCTCCGCCGCATCGTTGAGTTGATGCAGGAGAACCTTGCCGATGACCCGACAAACGGCGCCGACATGCGAATTTGGTTTCGCGCGTTTCGAATGCTTCCCAGTTTTACCCTTACCGAGGCGATCGACAAGATGACGCAATGGTCATTGATGTCCGACAGTATCGATGCACTGTACTACCTCTATATTTTACACTTCATCAGCGCACGCCGTGGTATCCACACGAGTCTTGGCGAAGCAAGGCGTTACGTTGAGTTGTGTAAACAGCGTGCTCCGTTGCTCCTGTCGAAGAAGTCGTTCGAATGGTGGGCGGCGGACGCCCTGAACCGCCCCTGCCCTCTGGTGCATCACTCTGAGCTGGGCCCGTGGTCGAAGGAGGAGAATTTCTTTACAGGCGTGAACAGCTTAGGTGTAGTCGGAGGAAGGATTGACGAGATCCGATCGCCGCAGGCGGGCACTATTGTGGTTGACGGGATGCCGGCCTTCTTCGTCCCACGATCGGACTTCCAGCGTGCGAGGGACCTCAACGTCGCCGTGACGTGTTATGTGGGCTTCAGTTACGAAGGGCTGCGCGCCTGGAACGTGCGACGCGCAGCCGTCGTTTTAAACCCCGCGGCAACTTATTAAGACTCCGATAATAGTTGCCATTTGAATACGAATGAAGCTATACTGGCTGCATGGATACAGACGGCCGGAAGTTGGATCATAAGACACTAACGGAGCTGCGCCAGCGAGCGGTGGCAGGCATCCAGTCCGGGGAGAAGCCCTGGGCGGTGGCGCGGGTGCTAGGGGTGAATCTGCGGACGGTGTTTCGGTGGCTGGCGCTGTATCGGAGCGGGGGATGGGGGAGTCTGGATGCGCGCAAGCGCGGCGGACGGCGGCCGAAGCTGGACGGGACGCAGTTGCGGTGGGTGTACGAGACGGTGGCGGAGAAGAGTCCGATGCAGTTGAAGTTTCCGTTTGCGCTGTGGACGGCGGCGATGGTGCGGGAGTTGATCGCAAGGCAGTTCCGGGTGCGGTTGAGCTACAGCTCGGTGTGCCGTTTGCTGGGACAGATGGGACTGAGCGTGCAGCGGCCGCTGTGGCGAGCGTATCAACAGGACCCGCAAGCGGTGCGGCGGTGGCAGGAAGAGGAGTACCCGCGGATCCGTCGCCGGGCGAAGCGGGTAGGAGCGCAGATCTTGTTTGGCGACGAGGCGGGGGTGCGGTCGGACTTCCACAGCGGCGGGACCTGGAGTCCGCGGGGGCGGACACCGGTGGTGTCGACGACCGGAGCACGGTTCGGGGCGAACCTCATCTCCGCCATCAGCGCCCAGGGACAGCTTCGCTTCATGGTGACCCCCGGCCGGGTGACGGCCGCGGTGTTCATCGAGTTTCTCAAGCGCCTGCTGGTGAACGCCCCTTCGCCGGTTTTCCTCATTGTCGACGGCCACCCGACTCACAAGGCCAAGGTGGTGAAGCGTTTCGTAGAGGAACGGGACGGAGCCCTGGAGTTGTACTATCTGCCGCCGTATTCTCCCGAGTTGAACCCCGACGAACTGGTGTGGAACGATCTCAAGAACAAGGCCTTGGGGAGAAAGGTGATCACTTCCAGGGAAGGCTTGCGAAAGCTCGCCGTTTCGCATCTACGCCGGCTCCAGCAACTCCCCCGGCTCGTTGCCAGCTTCTTTCACACCCCCACCACGTTATATGCGAGCGTTTAGGCAGTGGCAACTATTTCGAGAGGCTTAATAGGTACCAATTGAGCGTCGCAGGCTAGGCGGGAGGGGAAGGGTGAAGTGATGAGCCATGAACGTAGCATCGAAAACAAGTTCGGGCGGGTAGAGAGGATGGCGTCGGGACAAGAGTTGGTTGCTACCGTCACGCTCGGGAAGGCCCGCACCACAGCCACACCGCAACCAAAGGCGCCAGCCAAGACGACGCGCTTCTCCGGCGAGGCCATCATTTCATTGTGGCCTACCATTCGCCTCAATGGGAGCGTACCTGGACAAAGTTCGCCGCTCGGGCCGAGGCACACCTTGACCTGCATGTCACCCCAAAAGGGCCTGTCTATTACGAGGTCGAACACTGCACCGCGTGACGGTTCCTTCTACGGGCACACCCTGTGATAATGCATGGTACAAATCCCGAAAAAATTCGCCGAAAGAAAGTATACGAAGCTGCTTGAGAGCACGACCGTAAGGCGTATACAACAGCCTTGTCCTATCAGCGGAACACTGAGTCGGACGCTTTTCGAGAACATCATGCCAGTGGGGCGACCCAATGATGATGTCCTGTATGTCATCAGCATCGACTGCGGCAAACGCGGACTCTTTCGCAGCGGGGCGGACTTCCTTCACCGACTCTCGCCACGACATCACGTTCTCCTCCGGCGTGGCGTCGATGTTGATGGGCTCCTCGCACCACTACCCCGTCCGGGACAACGGACATCAAGGAGCCAACCATGCCCAAGCTCATCGACCTGAGCCTGCCCTTGACCGCCAACGTCACCGTGGTGCCGGGCCATCCGACGCTCTCGTTTCACCCCATCCACAGGCACGAGACCCACGGGCGCTCCAACACCGAGATGCGCGCCAGCATCCACACCGGCACCCACTGCGATCCGCCGTATCACTTCGTTCCCGGCGGCAAGACCATCGACCAGATGCCGCTGGAGCGCTTCATGGGATCCGCGGTCAAGATCGACCTGCGCCGCAAGGTGAAGCCCAGGACCGGCATCACCATCGACGACGTGCGCACCTCGCCGGGCTTTCGCGAACGGGACCTCAAGGGAAGGATCGTGGTGTTCCACACCGGCTGGAACCGAAAGATGTTCGGCCAGCCCAACTACTACTTCGACAACCCCTTCATCACCACGGAGCTGGCCCGCTGGCTGGTTTCGAAACGCATCAAGGCGCTGGCCCTGGACTCGCCCCAGGACCAGGTGCAGGGGACGGGGGAGCCCCGCCCCGGCGACTTTCCCGTGCACCGGACCTTTCTGGGGAAGGGCATCCCGTTCATCGAACACCTGGCCAACCTGCACAAGGTGCGGCAGCGCACCTTCACCCTGATCGCCTTCCCGATCAAGATCGAGGGCGGGGACGGGGCGCCGTGCCGTGCCGTCGCGATGGTCTAGACGCCGGATACAACAGCGCCCCTTCCCGGTTCCGGAAAGGGGCGCTGCAAGCGTCAGCCTCGATCAGGACGACAACCCCTCACTTGGGGAGCATCCACTTGAGGCGCTCCTTGGTCTCCGCGGACATGGACAGGATGGTATCCGTGTGCTTCTCGGCTTCCTCGCCGGACACGTAGACCACGTTCAGCTTGGACTTCTTGGCGTCCGCCAGGAATGCCGGGTCCTTGAGGGTCGCGGCATAGGCCTTGCGCCAGGCCGCCAACACCTCCTTGGGGGTGCCCGGCGGCAGCGTCACCGGCCGCTGGAAATTGTACTGCACCGCCCAGGCATTGAGCATCTCCACGTTGTCCTTGCCCTGGACCAGGTCCGTCACCCGCGGCAGGCCCTTCACTTCCTTGTCCGGCGGATTGCCGTGGACCAGGATCGGGATCAACTTGTCGTCGCCCTTGGCGTCGAGCATGGAACGCGCCGTCACCCGCATGGACTCGAACGCCATGCAGACCCCGCCCAGCTCTCTCGCCTGCAACGCGAGCCTCACGATCGCCGTACCCTTGTAGCCGGGAACGATGTCGAAGAGGTCCTTGCCGGAGGCGATGTTGAGGATCGTGGGCAGGGTTGTGCCGGTGCCGCCGGACGACCCGACCTTGAGGGGCTTGCCGGACTTCACCAAGTCGTCCCAGCTCTTGAGGCCGGTGAACCCCATGACCGCGCAGCTCGGCCAGCCGGTCACCGGAGCGCCGACCCAGCCGTAGTTCCGGCCCTTGAAGTTCACCCGCCGGGACCCCAGCGCCTCGTGCAACAGGAAGACGTTGTTCCACACCCCCGCGGTCAGACCGTTGGGCTTGACCTTGTTGTAGAGGTAGTTGGCGACGATGAGGCCCCCCGCGCCGGTCAGGTTCTGCACCACCGGAGTCGGGTTTCCGGGCATATGCTTGCTGATGTGCCGCGCGACGGTGCGGGTGTAGGTGTCATAGCCGCCGCCGGGGGAGGCCCCGACGATGAACCGGATGGTCTTGCCCTTGAAGAACTCCTCGACGCTCCAGGCGTTACCCGAGAGGCCCAGGACGAGCGCCAGCGCAATGCTCGCGCCGACGATTCCGACAACTGCTCGCTTCATCTGTGAACTCCCTTCCGTTTCGTCCATACCCTACTTGGGCAGCATCCACTTGAGCCGCGACTTGGTCTCCTCGGACAGGTTCAGCATGATCTCCACGTACTCGTCGATCTGTTCGCCCGACACGTACTCGACGTTCAGCCGCGACTTCTTGGCGTCCGCCAGAAAGGCCGGGTCGCTGAGGGTCGCGGCATAGGCCTTGCGCCATGCGGCGACGCGTTCCTTGGGGGTTCCCGGAGCGAGGGTCAGCGGCCGCTGAAAGTTGTACTGCAACGCCCAGGCGTTGAGCATGGCCACGTTGTCCTTGCCCTTGACCAGGTCGGATACGCGCGGGATGCCCTGGACTTCGGGATCCGGCGGATTGCCGTGGACCAGGATCGGAATGAGCTCGTCATCGCCCTTGGCGTCGAGCATCGAGCGGGCGGTCACCCGCATGGACTCGAACGACATGCACACCCCTCCCAGCTCTCTCGCCTGCATGGCGAGCCGCACCGGCGCGGTGCCCCGGTATCCGGGAATGATCTCGAACACCTCCTTGCCGGTGGCCATGTTCAGGATGGTCGGCAAGGTGGTCCCGGTCCCGCCGGCCGATCCCACCTTGAGGGGCTTGCCGGACTTCACCAGATCGTCCCAGCTCTTGAGGCCGGTGAATCCCATGACCGCGCAGCTCGGCCACCCGGTCACCGGAGCGCCGACCCAGCCGAACTTCCGCGCGTCGAACTTGACCCGCCTGCTGCCCAGGGCCTGATGCACCACGAACTGGTTGTTCCACACGCCGACCGTCAGGCCGTTGGGCTTGGTCTTGTTGTAGATGTAGTTGCCGGCGATGAGCCCGCCCGCGCCCGTGAGGTTCTGCACCACGGGGGTGGGCTTCCCGGGGAAGTGCTTGGTGATGTGGCGGGCGGTGGTCCGGGTATAGGTGTCGTAACCGCCGCCGGGCGCATGGCCGACGATGAACCGGATGGTCTTGCCCTTGTAGAAGTCCGCCACGCTCCACGCCGGCCCCGACATGAACGCCAGGGCGATGCTCGCCGTCACCACGGCAGTGAGTGTCCGTACCATTGTAAGCTCCCTTCTTGGATGGTGAACTTCACCGTTGGTTGAAGGCACACACAATGCAAGACGGCATGAGGATTGTCAAGAAGGGAAGGGCCTCGGGCGGCGGGCTGTTGCCTGCCCAGAGCTCGTGTTATAGGAGCGGGTGGCCCCAGTGTCCTGTCTGGTCAATCCGCGTCATAAGATGCGCAGGATTTTTCGTCGTCGGCAAGGCGCGATGACGAGCAGTGGCGGGCACCACGCGAGGAAGAGCAACGCAGCCGACGGCGAAAAAGACAAGCAGATTGTGGCGCGAATTGACCAGACAGGACACTAGAGACGCGATGGAGAGGTACGAACCATGCTGAGCCAGGAAGAGATCGCGCGCACGGTGACCGCGCTGTGGAAGAGCAACCAGTACGACCTGCCGGAGGACTTCAAGTCGTTCCTGCAGGAGCAGCACGACAAGGAGACCAGCGAGCTCGGGAAGGCCCACCTCAAGGCGAACCTGGACGCCGTGGCCACGGCTTCGGCCCGGAGCATGCCTTTCTGCGCGGACACCGGGTTGCTGACCTACTACGTCGGCCTCGGCACCGCCGTGATCGGCGAGATCGAGGGCGGCTATCAGGCGCTGGAGCGGACGCTTCGCGACGTGAGCGCCGAAGTCACTTCGGACATCCCGTTGCGTCCCAACGCGGTCCACCCGCTGACGCGCCACAATCCCAACACCAACCAGGGCCCCGGCTGTCCGGACATCAAGGTGCGGGTGGTGCCGGACGCCGACTACCTGGAGATCACCAACGTCGCGGTGGGCGGCGGCCCCGAGCTGGTGGGCAGCAAGTTCACCGTGCTGCTGCCCACCGCGGGAGAGAAGGGCGTGCGGAAGTTCGTGGTGGAATCCACCATCAACTTGGTGCGGCTGGGCGCCACCTGCTCGCCCAACCTGGTGGGCGTCGGGCTGGGCGGCACCTTCGAGACCTGCACCCGCATGGCCAAGGAGGCCGCCATCCTGAGGCCGGTGGGCGACCGGAACCCCGACCCCGAGCTGGCCCGGCTGGAGGACCAGCTCATGAACGACGTCCTGAGGCTGAAGCTCGGCCCCATGGGCATGGGCGGCTCCACCTCGGCCTTCGACGTCCACCTGGAGATGGCCTACTGCCACATGGCGACGCTGCCCGTGGCCGTCTACCTCCAGTGCGCGGCCATGCGCCGCACCACCGTGCGCATGTACGCTGACGGCCGGATCGAAAGCCTGCCGCTGTCGAGCTGGATGGAACGGCCGTCATGACCCGCGGAGGATGCTCGACGCCGCCACCATCCTGGCAGTCGCCGGAACCTTCCTGATCGCGGGCACGGTCAAGGGGGTCCTCGGCCTCGGCCTTCCCTCGGTGAGCCTCGCCCTCCTGGCGGTGGCGCTCCATCTACCCAATGCCATGGCCGTGCTCCTCGTGCCGTCCTTCGCGACCAACATCTGGCAGGCAACGGCCGGCGGCCACGGCCGGGTCCTCCTGCGCCGGATCTGGCCGTTTCTGCTGGCGGCGGCGATCACCGTGCAGCTCGGAGCCTCCGCGCTGACGCGCGTCGATCTCTCACTGCTGACCGCGCTCCTCGGGTTGCTGCTCGTGACCTACGCCGTGGCGAGTCTGGCCGGGGCGCGACTCCGGGTCGAAGTCCGTCGCGAGGGGTGGGTGGGGACGTTGGCCGGGCTCGCGAACGGAGTGTTCACGGGAATGACCGGGTGCTTCGCGGTGCCTGGGCTGATGTTCCTGCAGGCCCTCGGCCTCTCGAGAGACGCGCTGATCCAGGCCATGGGAATGCTGTTCACGGTATCGACTCTCGCCCTCGGGTTCGCGCTCCAGTTCGAGAACCTGCTGCGGCTCGAGCACGGCATCCTTTCCACCATGGCCCTGGTGCCGGCGATGGCGGGAATGGTCATCGGGCGACGATTTCGGCAAAGGCTCTCCGAGCAGTTGTTCCGCAAGATGTTCTTCCTTGCCCTCCTTGCGCTGGGGGCCTACCTCGCGTCCCGCGCGCTCGGCGCGTTCGGCGGCTTGCAATGAAGGGTACGTCCACATAGGCTGCACAACGTTCCGGGAGGAAGCTCACATGAAGTCGGTCCATCTGCAGAGCCCGATCTCCGAGGAAGCCCTGCGCGATCTCGACGCCGGCGATTCGGTCACCGTCAGCGGGCGCCTGTTCACCTGCAGGTCGCTGACCTACGACCGCCTCATCGATCCCGAGGGAGGGGAGGGCGTCCGCAACCGCCTGAAGGAACTCGGCGCCGAGACCGTGTTCCACAGCGGCCCCCTGGTCAAGGAAGGGCCGGACCACGCCGAGATGATCGCCATGGTGCCCATGCCGAGCTGGCTCGCGGGACGCGAGAAGATCGAGAAAGCCGCCGAGTTGCTGGGGCTCAAGGTGATCATCGGCAAGGGCATGCTCGAAGGCCTGGAAGAGTTCTGCAAGAAGGCCGGCTGCGTGCACCTGGTGTGCGCGGGCAACTACAACGAGTACGCGGCGCGGGTCACAAGGGTCATCGACTGCGCCTGGCCCGAGCTGGGCCGTCCCGAGGCCATGTGGATCGTGGAAGTGGACGGGCTGGGCCCGCTCATCGTCGACGCCGACACCAAGGGCAAGAGCCTGTATCAGGACATCGACCAGGGCTTCAAGTCGGACGCGGCGGCGCTGCTGGAGGAGTTGGATATCAAATTGTAGGGGCGACCGGCGGTCGCCCCCTGCGGGTTGCAGAATGCCGTGGTGGGCGACCGCCGGTCGCCCCTACTAGAACCCCGGAGCCACCTTCCTTCGCTCCACCCCCTCCCACGTATCGATGACTTCCTCATGGGACGCCACCGCGCCGAACTGGCGGCGGGTGTTCTCCAGCGTTCCCTCGTGGAGCACCGGGTCCGGACCCGCCATGCAGTCGTGCACCATGGTGACGTAGTAGTCCAGCATGAAGGCGTCCCGCATGGTGCTTTCCACGCACACGTTGGTGGCCACGCCGGTCAGCAGCACGCTCTCGATGCCCTTGGCCTTGAGGATGGTGTCGAGGTCGGTGTTGATGAAGGCGCTGTAGCGGTGCTTGATCACCACCCGCTCGTCCGCCCGGGGCTCGATGCCGTCGAAGAAGTCGACGCCCCAGGAGCCTTCGCGGCAGGTCTCCTTGTCGGCGCCCTCGGGCTTGCGGTAGATCCAGGGCTCGGTGTCGGTCCACTCGCTGTGGACGGTCTGGATGTAGATGATGGGCAGGCTCACCTCGCGCGCCTCGTCGATGAGCTTGTAGAGGTTCGGCATCATGTCCAGTCCGGCCTGGATGTCCATGCCGCGCCGGGCGCACGCCCCCTCGGGGCTGCAGAAATCGTTCTGCACGTCCACCACGATGAGCCCCGCCAGGGAAGGGTCGCAACGCTCCTTGAGACTTCTCAACACGCTCATGCCTGCCTCCTTCGACTCGGTGAAATCCTTCAGTCGGCCATCATCTCTTTCTGCATCGGGGTGAGGGCATTGGAGCAGCCCACCATGCTGTTGCGCGTCACCAGCCCGGCCAGTTGCTCCTCGCTCCAGCCGTCGGTCCCCTCCGGACGCCTGGGCAGCACCAGGTAGCGGGTCTCGGCGGTGCTGTCCACCACCCGCACCTCCGTGCCCTCGGGCAGTTCCAGCCCCATTTCCTTCAGCACCCGACGAGGGTCCACCACCACTCGGGTGCGGTAGTTGGTGCTCTTGTACCAGTCCGGCGGCTGGCCCAGCAGTTGCCGCGGATAGCAGGAGCATAGCGTGCACACCACCACGTGGTGCACGTCGTCGGTGTTCTCCACCGCGATGAGTTGGTTGGCGGTGGACATGTCGACGCCCAGCTCTTCGGCCGCGACGATGCCGTCCTCGAAAAGACGCTTCTTGTACTCGGGGTCCGTCCAGGCCCGGGCCACCACCCGCGAGCCTTGGTGCGGCGATACGCCCTCGTTCTCGTCGATCTTGCGCCGCACCTCGTCGGTGCTGATGATGCCCTTCTCGCGCAGCAGGTTGCCGATGGCCAGCATCTGCTTCTCGAACAGCGTGTACTCGTGCTCGGTGGTGTCGATGGGATTGTTGGCGTGGAGCTGCTCGAACACGTCGTCGTCGCTGTGGTCGTGGCCGTGCTTGACGCTTCGCGTCTCATCGGCGCTCAGGACACCCTTTTCCTTCAACAGGTCCGCGGTGGCGCGGGCCCGCCGCTCGAAGTAGCTGGGCTCCTCGGCGGGGATGGCGGCCGGCTCGACGTTCTCTCCCTGCTTTTCCTTGGCCATGACGTTCTCCCGTAGATTCGTTCCTGAAACGTTTACCGCGGCTCCAGCCACTGCTCGAAGATATCGGCGTAGATCTTGTTGACGCCCTCGGGTGCGGGCCGGTCGTCCCACACGTGGGACAGATCGAACTCGACGGAGTAGAGATTGGCCTTGGGCAGGCCGTCCTTGCCGAAGGAAAGCAGTTCCGGGTCCTTAAAACTGCCCCGGACGTCGGCCACCACGCCGTCCTTCCCCCTGAGATACTGGGGCGAGCGGACGTGGTGGCCCAGCGTCAACGTCTCCCGCACCCGCACGCGATCACCCTGTCTGTAACGAAAACTCATGGGCGCCAGTCTCGACTTTCACGGGTCGATTGTCAACTTGCCGCGGTGCTTTGACAGGCATATTCAAAAGTCGTCTCCGTCCCTCCGTCATTCTCGCGAAAGCGGGAATCCAGGGGTGGTGGGGCGGGGTAGCACAGGCGCCAGCCCCCTCCATTCCGCCTGGATTCCCGCTTTCGCGAGAATGACGGAGGGACGGCCTGACTTTTTGAAGAGCCATGGGTGCTTTGACTTCGAGAAAGCGAGTTGCCGCGCGGAAGTCAGGTTCTTGCCGTGCCGCCAGCGAACCATTTGAGCCAGACTCCGCTGAGCAGCCAGGAATAGCCCCAGGTGCCGATGATGATGAGTACAAAGGCGATGGCGATATCGGATGTGCTTCCGTTGAGCGAGAAGGCCGGCACGTAGCCGAAGATGAAGGGCGCGAGATAGAGGAATTTGGCGAACTTGAAAGCGCTGAAAGCGGTCTTCCACATGTCGGCCTGGGCGATGGTGGCGCCGGTGAACGCGGCGATGCATACCGGCGGGGTGATGTTCGAGTCCTGGGACAGCCAGTAGACGATCATGTGGGCCGCGATGGGGTTGACGCCCAGCTCCGTCAGCGGCGGCACGGCCACGACCGCGGTGATCAGGTAGGCGGCCGTCACCGGCACGCCCATGCCGAGGATCAGGGACGCCAGGGCGATGAGCAGGATGGTCAGCCAGAGCCTGCCGTCGGCCAGCTCGATCACGATGTCGGCGAAGGTGAGCACCAGGCCGCTGTAGGTCAGCACGCCGATGATGATCCCGATGACCCCCAGGGTGGCGCCGATCTTGAGGCTGTTCTCGGCCCCGGCGCGTGCCGCCTCCAGGAAGCGCCGAGGACCGATCCTCGTGTCTTCGCGCAGCCAACTCACGGCGATGCAGGTCACCATGCCGAGTATCGCCGAATAGGCGGGCGAGTACCCCATCAGCATCAGCACGGTGATGACCGCGAGCGGCAGAGTGTAGTACCACCCTCGCCTGAAGATCTCTCCGGCGCCCGTCTCCGACTTCTCGCCCCGTATCCCGTGCTGTCTGGCCTCGTAGTGGACCATGACGTAGACGCTGAAAAAGTACATAAGGGCCGGGAAGACGGCCACCAGCATGATGGTGGAGTAGGGCACGCCGGTGAGCTCCGACATGATGAAGCCGCCGGCGCCCATGATCGGGGGCATGAACATGCCGCCGATGGAGGCCGCGGGCTCCACGGCGCCGGCCACGTGCGGCTTGAAGCCGGCCTTCTTCATCATGGGAATGGTGAAGTTGCCGGTGGACACGGTATTGGCGATGGCGCTGCCGGAGATGGAGCCGAAGAGGCCGCTGGCGATCACCGCCACCTTGGCGGGGCCGCCGACCCGGTGCCCCACGGCCGCAAGCGGGAAGTCGACGAAGAAGCGCTGCGCGCCGCTCGTTTCCAGGAAGGCCCCGAAGATGACGAACAGGATCACGTAGGTGGCCAGCACGTTGGCCATGATCCCGAAGACCCCGTCGCTCTTGTAGAAGATGCTGGTGCAGAGGGCCGGAAAGGTGTCGCCGGCGTGGGCGATGAGGTCGGGCATGGTGTCGCCGTAGACCCCGTAGAGCAGCATGACCGCGCCCAGGACAACGAATACGTTTCCCACCACCCGGCGCGCCAGCTCGACGCCGATCAGGACCCCCGCCACGGCGATCCACTGGTCCAGGAGGGTTTCGGCGCCGACCCGGTAGTTGATGGCCTCGAAGTTCCACATCCAGTAGCCGATGCACAGCACCGACCCGACCATCAGCATATAATCGATGATCCTTCCCGTAAGGCTCCGGGAGCGGTAGATGAGGAACACGAGCACATAGGTGATGACGACGTAGATCCCGCGATGGTACTGGGTGGCCGCGGGAACGAGCACCGCGGAGTACGAATAGAAAAGCACCAGGACGAGCGATAGCACGTCGAACAGCCGTCGCTCCGCGGTGTTCAGTTTATCGAACATGCGCCCTGCGTTCGTCTACAGGCCCTTCTCCTTCCAGAAGCGCGCGGCTCCGGGATGCAGCGGCGTCACGATGCCCTTGGTCCCGGTCTTGACGCTCATATCCTTGAAGGTCTTCTTCTGGTTCCGCATGTAGGCGAGGCCTTCGTCGGTGTAGACCTTGGAGAGCAGGTCGTGGACGATGTCCGGGGACACCTTGGAATTGGCGACCCAGAGCGTGGAGTCCTGGAACGACGGGGCCGTCTTGTCGACACCGCGGTAGGTGCCGGCGGGCACCGCCAGTTTCGCGAAGTAGGGATATTTCTTGAAGAAGCCGCTTTCCTCGGCGTCCCTGGCGAGGTCCACCAACTCGATGTCGTTGGTCTGCGCGGCCATGATCACGGCGCCGCTGGGAAACGCGGTGAACAGCCAGAAGGCGTCGAGCTGGTTGTTCCCGAAGGCGGCCGCCGCATCGTTGTACCCCATGGCGTTGCGCTTGATCTTGTCCCAGACGCCCATGTGGGTGAAGAACAGCTCGCAGTTGGCAAAGGCGCCGGAGCCCGCGTTGCCGACGCCGACCCGCTTGCCCACCAGGTCCTTGACGCTGCGGATGCCCGATCCCTTGCGCACCACCAGTTGCGCCGGCGCACCGTACAGGTAGGAGACCGCGAGCACATCCTTGTACTGGCGCTTGTCGTTCTTCAGACGGCCGTTGTGCCCGAGATAGACGTGACCCGAATAGACCACGCCGAACTGCATCCGGCCCGTGTTGACCTTGCGCAGGTTTTCCACCGAGCCGGCCGAGGACTGAGCCCTGACCTTGTAGTCTCTGGACTTCTTCACCGGACCGTAAGTCTGAATGGAGTTGGCCACGATCTGGAACGTGCCGCCGGCCGGACCGCCGCCGAAGACGATGCGTTGGGCGGCTGAAACATTGGCCGGGAAAACAAGGAAAAGAGCCGTCAACGCGGCCCCCGCGGCCAGGATTGCTCTGCGACTCGAACTCATGGTTCTTCTCCTTTCGTGTATTCGATTCACCCCTCTCCATTTTCAAAAGAAATGATCCGCGGCCGATTGTCAACAAGCTCGTCAACTCGATTCCGCGGGCGTTCCTCGACAAGCATTGCCACATTTTCAGCAGCAGAAGGCGCCTGCCGTTGCCTTGGGCGGCCGGACGCGTCAAGATCAAACGGAAGGAGGCATCATGATCGATCTGTACACGTGGAGAACACCCAACGGCCGTAAGGTTTCCGTCATGCTGGAAGAGCTGGAGATGCCCTACGAGGTCCACCCCATCAACATCGGCAAGGACGAGCAGTTCGCCCCTGACTTCCTGGCCATCAGCCCCAACAACAAGATCCCGGCCATCGTCGACCAGGACGGTCCCGGCGGCGGCCCCTACAGCCTGTTCGAGTCCGGCGCCATCCTCCTCTACCTCTCGGAGAAGGCCGGAGGCCGGTTCCTTCCCGAGGAGTCGCGGGCGCGTTACGACGTCATGCAGTGGCTCATGTTCCAGATGGGCGGGGTAGGGCCCATGTTCGGCCAGGCGCACCACTTCCTCGGCGCCAAGGAGCAGGTCCCCTACGGCATCGACCGGTACAAGAACGAGGCCCGCCGCCTCTACGGGGTGATGGAGAAGCGCCTGTCCGACCACGAGTACCTGGCCGGCGAGTACTCCGTGGCGGACATCGCCACCTACCCCTGGGTAGGGAGGCACGAGAGACACCAGGTGGACCTTGCCGACTTCCCGCAGGTCAAGCGCTGGTTCGACACCATCGGCGCCCGCCCCGCGGTGCAGCGAGGCATGCAGGTGCCGCCGGACGCGTAGGACCCAAGGAACACAACCCGGATACCCTTTGACAAGCGCGCCGGGATGGCCGGAAACCCGCCTCACGGCCTCGGGACACGTCCCGGCGCGTGTACGGACCCCGATGCTGTGCTAGACTTGCCTGTACGCCCCCGTAGCTCAGCAGGATAGAGCACAGGATTCCTAATCCTGGTGTCGTGAGTTCGAGTCTCGCCGGGGGCACTCCCACCTTCTCACAGGCGCTCCACCGCCTCCACGTACGCCTTCCGGCAATCGGCCAACAGGGCATCCATGTCTTCGGCGAGCATGAGGCCCGTGTCGACCAGGGCCTCCATGGCGGCTCGCACCTGTTGGAGGTAGCGGTCGACGCTCTCGTACCGTTCCTCCAGCGATGGCCGCGGGTCGCCGTCGGCTTCACGGTCGGCGCGAGCCCGGGGGAAGGGGATGGACGAGCCCAAGAGGCCGGCCAGTTCACCTTCCGCCAGTTCGTGGGACTGCAGGTTCCATCCGGTATAGGTGGCCAGGGGGACGGTGATCCACGGCAGGCGAACCCCCGCGACGTCGTTCCCGTCCGCATCCACTGCCGGCACGAGGACGCTGTAACCGGCCCCGTCGGCCGGGGCCTTCGGGCGCGCGTCGATGACGCCCCCGGCAACCCCCTCGCCGTAGTCGAGAAAGAGTTGGCGGTTGTGGAGGCCGGTGCAGGCCGCGCCCGGGATCGCCGGGAACCCGGTGCGCAGGCTTTCCGGGGTTGCCAGCGTGCCGTCGACGTTGCGCGGGATCTGGCTGTGCGGCGGCACGGCGCCGTCGCTTGCCCAGCGGTCCATGGCGACGATGAGGGCGCGCAGGGCCGGGCCGATGCTCAGAGGGTTGCTCGCGTGCCGTGTCTTGCCTCGTTCGGCCCGGGTCCCGTAGGGCGCATTGTGCTGGGTGCTGGAAATCAGGTACATGCGCACCTGTTCAGGCAGAGGAACATCGTTCCCCCGGCCGTCGGTGTGGGCAAGCGATCCCCGTTTCTGCCAATACTCCGTGGAGGTCTGGGTATGGACCACTAGGGGATCGGTGGCCGGGCGCTTGAGGATGCCGTCGCTGCGCCCCGTCTGCGGATCCTCCATGACATTGTACGCGAAGGGGAACAACTCGGGCTCGAGCTGGTTGGTATGCTGTTGGCACGAGGTGACCGGCCGGGCGAACTCGTAGTTGAGGAACATCCGGCCGCCGCCGGAGGCGTGGGGCGCGATGGCGTCGAACACCTGCCGGCCGCCTTCGTCCTCGTTGAAGCCTTGGTAGACCAGGTCGCGCAGGAAGCGGCCGCTCTGCGACCGGCCCCAGGCGTACGCCTTCTCGACCACTCGGCCGTCCGCCAGGGGGTTGGGATTACCGGCGCCGTCCTCCTTCTCGCGGCGCAGGAACGAAACGAGGTCGCGCACCGCGGCGAACCCCAGGCCCAGTACCAGCGGGTCCCGCGCCGTGTACACCAGCTCGTAGATGGCTCCCGGAACGAATCCGTCCGGCAAGTGGAGATGGGACGCGCTCGGCGTGATCTCCTGCGATCCGTTACCGCCCTCGACGGCGAACGCCCAGTCCGTATGCGGGATGACCTCCCGTTGGCCGTAGGAGCGCATTCGCACCGTCAACTCGGCCTGCGAGCTGTCGGGATTGGCGGCGGGGTAGCTGCGGACACGCGGGTCGCCGCTCAGGGGTTGGGAATGGACGCCGGGACGGGTGACGCACAACTCGGTACGCACGAGCCGCCGGATGGGCGCGCCGTGTTCGGTGGCAACGGGGACCTCCAGCACCATCCCGTCCTTCCAGGGAACAAGGTCTCCCTGCCAACCCGAGGTGACCCAGGTGTAGCCCCATCGCATCAGGAAACCGTTGCCGCCGTGCTCCAGGCTCACGGGGTCATTGCACTCCGGCGCGTCGTTGAGAAACATCAGCGCCCGCTTGCTGCCGCGGTTGGGCGCCTCGTAGAGCACGCGGCCGTTTCCCCGGCCGGTGTCCTTCGGCCGCAGGATGTGGACGTCGCAGGAGTACTCCACCGCGCCGCGCTCATTCCGGGGCGCGTTGTCGAGGTTGACGATGCAGGCGTTGCGGGGGTCGTCCGGCGCCACCTCGCCACGGGCCTTGCCGGCCACGATCTCGTAGGGGCCGACGGAGCCGAACTCGTGACCCTCCGCGAACGGCTGGCTGCGACTGACAACGAAACGGGTCAACATGGGTGGAACCTCCATCGGGCAAGGATGCGACGAACATCATGGCCTATCGAGGCCGGCTCGAACAAGTCGCGGAACGGGCGGAAGCCTGAATCGAAAACGCTCTCGGGCGTTTCATCAACAGGTCGGATGGGCTAAGTTGGCCGTTGCATCCGATGCGGGAACCTGCCCTGGGAGGATAGCGACATGATCAAGCCCACCGCGTTGAAACGGGGCCATTACGAGTGCAAGTCCCTAGACGACACCTTGCCGGTGCTCACGGACCTGTTGGCGTTCGAGGTTGTTGGCCGGGGTTCCGGACAGGCGACGGTGAAGCACCCCAATACCGACTGGGAGCTGGTGGTTCACGAAGGCGCGCCCGAGGCCGTGGACAAGCCGCACCTGCATCACTACGGCGTGCGGGTGGAGACCCGCGACGAAGTGAACGCCGCCTACGACTACCTCCAGTCGCAGAAGGACCGCTACAAGCTCAAGCGAGTCAGCCGCCCGCACGAGAACCACTTCGCCCATTCGGTCTATTTCCGGGAGCCGGGCGGCAACGACTGGGAGATCGAGTACTACGACCACGAAGCGGTGGTGCGGGGCCAGCGGAACGCCATCGAGCCGTGGCGGGAGAAAATGCCGGAGGAGCGGTTCCCGGGGCGCGGCTACCTGCCCCAGGCGCTGAGTCACGGCACCCGCGAATGCGACGACAAGGCAGTGAGCACGCGCTTCTACAGCGAGGTGCTGGGGCTGGAGATCCTCGGCGGCGGCCGCTCATCCGTCTACATCAAGCACTATGACACGCCGTGGTACGTGGTCGTCCTGCCGGGCCGCACGCGCCACTACGTCTCCGAGTTGAACCGTTTCACGCTCCAGGTGGCAACGGAGCAGGAGGTGGTGGAGGCGCACCGGGCGTTCCGGACTTCGGGAAAGGACGTGGGCATCGACGAGGTGCGGGACCTTGAGGACGATAACGGCGAGGTCTCCTTCGTGTTCAGCGACCTCGACCAGAACTGGTGGGATATCTGCGCCGTCCGATAGGGCGGTCACCCGAGACGCAACGAGGAGTACCGGCATGTGGTTCATCGGACTCAGGAGCGCGGTCAAGCCGAGAGAAGAGTGGAACGTAACGCTGGACGACCATCTGTCCTGGATGAAGCAGCAGCACGAAGCCGGGAAGATCGTCATGTCCGGGCCGACGCCGGACCGCAAGCTCGGCATCTACCTGATACGGGCGGACTCGCGGGAGGAGGCGGAGGGCATCGCCGGCAGCGACCCCTACACCGCGGCCGGCTTCTGCACGTTCGAGCTGATCGAATGGGAGCTGCACCAGGTCATGGGAGCCGGGCCGTTCTCGCTGGCGGAGATCAAGGCGCAGGGCCGGTAGGGCCTTGTGAGGCTATAGGGCAGCCGCGGAGAATGTACGGCGCCAGGCGAAGGCGCGCTGCTCGAAGCGGGCGATGACGCCGTACTCGATAATCAGCATCAGGATCACGAAGAGCAGGACCCACGCCAGCACCTGCTCCATGTCGAAGCTCTCGAACCAGAAGAAGAACATGTAGCCGATGCCGAACTTGATGCCGAAGGTCTCGGCCAGGGCGACAATCTTCCAGGTCATGCCGAAGGCGTAGCGGAACGCCGACATGAGGTAGGGCATGAGCTGGGGGATGTAGACCTTCCGGAGCATCATCTGCTTGCTGGCCTTGAACGCCTTGCCCATGTCCATCAGGCTCTTGTCCATGGCCTTGGTGCCTTCGGCCATGTTCACGGTCACGAAGGGCGTGACCACCGCCATCACCGCCACCAGGCTGCCGGTCTCGCTGAACCCGAACCACAACACCGCCAGGAAGACCATCAGGATGGTGGGGATGGTGAGGAACAGCGGGATCAGGCTCATGAGAGAGAACTCGACGGTCCTGCGGAGTCCCATGGCCAACCCGATGCCGATGCCCGCGAGCATCGCCGCCACGAAGGCGATCACGATGCGCAGCAGGGTGATGCCGATGTGGAAGAAAGCCGTATTCCCCTCGGGACCCAACTCCGTGAGGATCTTCCCCATGGTCTGAAGGATCCGGTAGGGGCTCGGCAGGACCTCCGGCGGGGTGACGACGGAGGCCAGCCACCAGACCACCACCAGCGTCACCATGGACGCCAGACGCATGTAGAGACGCATCGTCATTGGTCTTGTGTCTGCTCCAGAACCGAGAAGAACTCCCGCACCAGCTCCTTCTCCATGTCGAACAGCCGCGGGTCCTCGGGCTGCCTGGGCCGCGGCATATCCACCTGCACGTGCCGGAAGATCCGCGCCGGCTTGGTGCTCATCATGTAGACGTCGTCGGACAGGTAGACGGCCTCGCGCAGGTCGTGGGTGACGAACAGGATCGTGGTCTTCGCCCGTTCGAGGATGTCCATCAGGTCGATGCGCATCTTGCGGGCGGTAATCTCGTCCAGATGACTGAAGGGCTCGTCCATGAGCAGGACATCGGGCTCGATGGCGAGGGCGCGCGCGATCGCCACCCGCTGCTGCATTCCGCCCGACAGGTTGAGGGGATAGTTGGGCTCCTGACCGCCCAAACCGACCATTTCGAGGTACTTGGTGACGCGGTCGCGCCACTGCTCGCGGGGCACGCCCTGTGCCTCCAGCGCGAAGCGGATGTTGTCCTCCACCGTGAGCCAGTTGAGCAGGCGGGCGCTCTGGAAGACGTAGCCCACGTGGATGGCGCCGTCGGGCGACTGGGTCGCGGGGTGCACCGTGACGCTGCCGCCGTTCTCCACCTCGATGCCCGCGATGACGTTCAAGAGCGTGGATTTCCCGCAGCCGGAGGGACCCACGAGGCTGGCGAACTCTCCCTCCTTGACGTCCAGGCTCACGGCGTCGAGCACCACGAACTCTTCGCCGCCGCCGGGAGCGGGAAACTTCTTCGTCAACTTGTCTACGTGAACGACCGTCGAAGCCATGAACGACACCTGTATTGGACGATGAGGTCGAAGGCCGCGTGACGCGCCATTACGTGGCCACCTGATGTCGCCACCGGAAGGCGCGCCGCTCCCAGGACCGGAAAATCAGTACATCCACCAGCACCATCAAGATCATGAAGCTGACACCCCAGGCGAGCATCAGGTCCACCCGGGTGTCTTCGAAATGAATCCTCAGCATCTGACCGACCCCGCTGCCCACGGCAAAGGCTTCTCCCACCAGCACGATCTTCCAGGACAGCGACAGCGCGATCCGCAGCGACGAGAAGATATAGGGCAGGAGTTGCGGCACGATCACCTTGCGGACGATCAGATTCCGGCCCGCCTTGTACACCTTGGCCATGTCGATCACTTCCTTGTCGATGGCCTTGGTGCCTTCCCAGACGTTGAGCGACACGAACGGGAAAACGATGAGCACCGTGGTGAAGATAGGCCCGATATCCGAGAGCCCGAACCACAGGACCGCCAGAAAGGCCCAGCACACGGCCGGGAAGGTCAGCGCCACCATGATCCAGCCGTCCAGGAACGCCTCCACGTGCCGGTGCAGGCCCATGATCAGCCCGAGGATGCCGCCGATGATCATGGAGGCCAGGAGGCCCAGAATGATCCGCCTGAGCGTATCCCAGACCACCACGTAAGCCGCGGCCTCGGAATAAACCACCAGCAGCCTCGCCGTCAGCTCCCGCGGCCCCGGCAGGAACGACGGCAGGAAGAGCAGGGACACCACCTGCCACAACAACACGAAGCCAACTATTGTGAGGACCCCGGCGACAAGGCCGGGCCTGCCCTTGATCATGGGGAGAGCCTGTCAGGGATGGGCGCGAAGGCGTCCGGGTCCCCGGGAGCGGCTGATGAAGCCGTCCCGAGGATCCGGACGCCATGACGTCGACTAGTTGAGAATCAGCCCGTGTTTCTTCTTGTCCGGAACGAAGTCCAGGACGCCCCGCCGCTTCGCCATCTCAAGGAAGTTCCACTGATGGTCCACGGTTTCCTTGTCCCATTTGGCAATGAAGATCCTGTTCTTCTGCAGCCAGTCCCTGTAGACGCCGGCTTCGGCCTTGTTCTTGATGCCGGTCACCTTGGCGAACTTGGCCTCGGCCTGGTCGAAGTTCTTGGGGTTCCTGAGCCAGCGCATGGATTCCATGACCGCGGCTGAAAAACCGGCCGCGCGTTTCTTGTCCTCGTCCACCCACTCGCGCCAGCAGACCAGCGGAGCCGACCACACGATGGCCTGGCCGGTCTTCGACTTCCAGTAGTCGTTGGGCGCGAACACCGACCGGTACTTGTCGGGCTGCGATGCCGCCCTGACGGTCAGCGAGCTGATGTTGAACATGGAGTCCACGTCGCCGCGGTCCAGCAGGGCCAGCAGCGCCGGGGCGGCGGCCTGGACCAGGTTCATGTCCTTCTTGTTGAGGACATCCATGCCGTGGCCGTCCATGATGACCGCGCGGGTGGCCTTGAAGGCGCCGGCGCCGGTGGACCAGGTGCCGTACTTCTTGCCCCGCAGGTCGCCGATGGACTTCACCGGGCTGTCCTTCTTGACGAACACTTCCTGCATCACGGTGAGGCCGCCTCCGACGATGACGAAGTCAAGCCCCTTGGTGATCCGGGCGATGGCAGCCGTGCCCGCGTACGAAGAGCAGGGCACTTCCTTGGCCGGCAGGGCGGCCATGTGTCCCGCGAAGGGACGCACGTCCACGTCCGCGTCGATGCCGTGCTTCTCGAAGATCCCGGCCATTTCCCCCGCCAGATAGAGCATTGAGATGATGCTGTTCCGGCCTGCGGTGACCTTGACCTTGTGAAGATCCTTGGCCGCGGCCTCGAAGGCCAGGAAAGCCACCAGCGCAATCGCCAACAAAACTGTCCATGTGTAGCGTCGCATTGTCTGCCTCCTTTAAGTGGTTGCAGGTCTCACTGACCCGCAACGAAAGCATTTCTTCTGTGCGAAACGCGAGAAACGACGAATAGTAGTTCGTGGCCGGTTCTTTGTCAATGGCGCATCAGGGTTTCAGATAGTCCTTCAGGGCCATCTTTTGCCACAGTTCCGGGTCCGGCTCGATCTTCTTCTCGAACTCCTTCTCCACCGGCCGGGTGGCGTCGATTACCAGGTGCGTGGTCATGGGGCCCCGGCCGGTGCGTGCCTCGTTGTACGATACCGGATCGAGGTGTGCGCCCTTGACTCCCGGCATGATCAGCAGGTCCTGGTCCGCCACCATGCGGGTGCTGAAGGCCCAGGCCACCTCCCGCTCGTTGTAGACGTCCACGTCGTCATCCACCACCACCACGGTCTTGCCGTAGTTGTCGGTGGACACCGCCACCAGGCCGGCCTGCTTGCCCTCGCCGGGGACCCGCTGCTGCAACGAGACGTACGTGCCCAGCCAGCCCATGGTGTTGACCGCCCTGATGGTGGGGAACTGGGATCGCAGGCGGTCGTACATGCTCATCTCCGCGCTCACGTTGGGGCACAGGTTGTGCTCCACGTGGGCCGAGTCCAGGTGGTGGTAGATGGCATCCTTGCGCATGGTGATGGCGCTCACGTCGATGACGTAGCAGGGCTTGTCGCCGACCCCGTAGTAGCCCAGGTACTCGGCGTAAGGGCCGTCGGTGGACATGGTGGAGGCGTCGATGGTGCCCTCGATGACGATCTCCGCCTGCGCCGGCACCGGCACGTCCACGGTCTCGCCCCGGATCACCTCCAGGGACTCGCCGAGATAGCCGCCCATGAGGTCGAACTCCACCACCGCCTTGCCCTGTGACGCCTGCAGGATCGCCGAGTGGTGGCCGATGACCAGGGCCACCTCCATGGGCCGCCCCAGCTCGGCGCAACGGCGGGCGATGTAGGCGCCGTCGTTGCCGGGGTTGATCATGCAGCCGAGCCGGTTCCGTCCCATGACCAGGTGGCGGTAGATGCCGGCGTTCGGGACGCCCGTGTCCGGCCACCGGGCGATCATGAAGCCGGCGCCGATGTACTTCCCGGCATCGAGCTTCGAGTTGTGGATGATCGGCAGCACGCTCAGGTCCACGGCGTCGCCGATGTATTTCTTCTCCTTGACGGGGGCCCGCTCCTCGTCCACCCACACCGGGTCTTCCCGTTGCGCCAGCTTCTTCCGCAGCACGTCGTAGATCTCCACCCGGCTCATGCTGCGCGGATCGCAGCCCAGTCCCCAGGCCAGCAGCTCGAAGGAGCCGAACATGTTGGTGATCAGCGGCAGGGAGCTGCCCTTGATCTCGGGACAGTAGATCACCGGGTTGCGTCCCTCGGCCGCCAGCTTGTGCTGGATGATGCCGATCTCCAGGTAGGGGTCCAGCGGCTTCGTCACTTCGACGTAGTTGTCGGGTCCGGTCTCCCGGACCGCCCGCAGGAAATCTCGCAAATTCGGGTTCATCGGTCTTTCTCCTGGAGGAGTGGGAGGACCTCCTCGACGAAGCGGCGGATCTGGGCGGGCTGGTCGTGTCCGGTAAAGCGCAGCACCGGCGTGCTGATGCCCATGTCCAGCCATTCCCGCACCACCTCCGCGCATTCCTCCGGCGGACCGTGGGCGAGCCAGACCCGGATGACGTCCTCGCTGGGCGGGGCCAGAGGGTAGTACGCCTGGAAGTAGTGCTTCGACTCGTCGTAGGCCGCCCGCCTGTCCTCGTTGATGTTGATCATGCCGTGAAGGCAGGTCTCGAAGCCGCTGAGGTCCCGGCCGGCGCGTTCCGCGGTTTCCTGCATGAAGTCCCAGCGGCGACGGAACTCGTCGGGCGCCACCCCGTCGGTCATGTAGCCGTCGCCCAGCCGGACCACGCGCTCCAGCGCTCGTTTGACCAGCGCGCTGCGGTCGATGGACTGCCGCGGGTTCACGGCGATCCAGATGGGGCAGGGACGCTGCACCGGCTTGGGCAGGATGTCGTAGTCCTCCAGGGTGTAGAAGCGGCCGCGGTGGTGCACCGGTTCGCCGCTCCACAGCGCGCGCAGCAGCTCGATCCCCTCCTCCAGACGGGGGACCCGTTCCCTGGAAGTCTGCCCGAAGGCCCGGAGCTCGGGCTCGTGGCCGCCGCCGATACAGGCGCCCAGCACGGTGCGGCCGCCGGAGACGTGGTCGAGGCTCGCCCACTGGATCGCCAGCTCCACCGGATGGCGCAGCGGGAACGTGGCCATGCAGATGGTACCCAGCCGCACGCTCCGGGTGCGCGCGGCGAGGTTCGACAGCATGACGATGGAATCGAGCCGGGGCTTGTGGATGAAGCTGTCGCCCACCCACACGGACTCGAACGCGCCGGACTCCTCGGCCAGGGCCGCCGACGCAAACAGGTCGTCCACCGTTGTGAGCCCGAACAGGACGCCGCGGTTGGGAAGGCTGAGCCCCCATCTCGTAGGCAAATTACGCATCGTTCATCACCAGCGCCGTGCGGTTCACGTGAGATCCTCCATGGCGCGCAAGACCCGCTCCGGCGTCATGGGCAGGGTCTTCAGCCGCACCCCCACGGCGTTGTAGATTGCGTTGGCGATGGCGGGGGCGGGCGGTCCGAAGGGCAGCTCGCCGATGCCCTTGGCGCCGTAGGGGCCTTCGGAGGGGTCACCCTCCACGAACGCGGCGTCCAGCCGCTTGGGCATGGTCGCGAAGGTGGGAAGCCGGTAGTCCACAAGGTTCGGGTTCAGCACCTGCCCGCCGTCGATTGCCAGGTCCTCGTAAAGGGCGAAGCCCAGCCCCTGGGTAAGGCCGCCCTCGATCTGCTGTTCCACGCCAAGGGGGTTGATGGCCTTGCCCACGTCGTGCACCGCCAGGTACCGCAACAGCTCCACCGCCCCGGTCTCGGTGTCCACCCGCACCTCGGCCACGTGGCAGCAGGCGGCGATGACCGGGGCCGCCGCCTCGTAGTCGTTGGTGACGAAGCGGGTGGCCTCCTCGTCCACGAATGCGCCCTTGCCGATGATGAGCAGCCCCTGGCGGTCGTAGGCTTCCCGTACCACCTCGTCGAAGGTCGTTTCGCCGCCGGGCTCCACCGTGGCCGCTATGCGGTCGCCGGAGAACACGAGGGTCTCCGGAGTGGCGCGCAGCATGCCCGCGGCGACTTCCGCCAACTGACGGCGCGCGTCGGCCGCGGCCGCGGCCACGGCGTTGCCGCATACGTAGGTGGTGCGGCTGGCCCAGGTGCCGAGGTCGAAGGGGATCACGTCGGTGTCGTTGTGGAAGATGCGGATGCGGTCCACCGACACGCCGAGCTGCTCGGCGGCGATCTGGGCCATGACGGTGCGGGTGCCGGTGCCGGTGTCGGCGATGGTGGCGATGATCGCCACGCTGCCGTCGCGATCCACCTTGACAATGGCTTCGGTGGAGTTCTGCCGGTAGTAGCGCAGGCCCGCGCCGGTCTCCGACAACACGGCCATGCCGATGCCCGTACGCGTCGTGCCTTCGGCGGTTCCCTTGCCCGGCCGCATCAGCTCGGTGGCGCGCTCGAGGCAGGCGCGTTCGCACGGGCGCCTCAGGTTCTCGGCGCGGACCGCCACCGGGTCCAGTGCAAGCCGCTCGGCCATGGTTTCCAGGATGGATTCGAAGGCGAAGGTCTCCTCGGCATGGCCGAAGCCCCGGTAGGCGGCCCCGGGCGGCTTGTTGGTATACGCCAGCCGGGCATCCACCGACGTCGCCGGATGATGGCGGTCGTAGGACGAGAAGAAGGACATGGTGATGAAGTTGATGGTGGAGATGCCCTTGTCGTTGTAGGCGCCGTTGTCCCCCAGCACCTCCAGGCTCTTGGCGCGGATGACGCCGTCCCTGGTGCAGCCGAGCCTGAGCTTGAAGCGGTAGGCATAGCGGGCGCCCGCGCAGCGGAACTCCTCGTCCCGGGTGTTGACGATGCGCACGGGCCGGCCGCCCGACTTGCGGGACAGGGTCGCGGCGATGGGCACCATGACGTTCATCACCAGCCGGGCGCCGAAGCCGCCGCCGGTCTCGGGCTGGATCACGCGCACGAGCCGCTGGGGGATGTCCAGGGTCCGGGCGATCTCGGCGCGCAGGGTGTGCGGCGCCTGGGTCTGGTGCCAGACCGTCAGTTGTCCGGTTGCGCCGTACTGGGCGATGCAGCCGCGGGTCTCCATGACCGCGTGGGACTGGCGCACGGTTTCGAACTCATCCTCCACCACCACGTCGCAGTCCGCGAAGGCGGCCTCCACGTCGCCCTCCCTCTTGTGCACCTCGTAGGCGAGGTTGCCCCCTTCGTGGACCTCGGGGGAACCCGGCGACAGCGCGGCCTCCGGGTCCAGCACCGGCTCGAGGGCCTCGTAGTCCACCTCGATGAGGCGCGCGGCTTCCTCCGCCGTGGCCTCGTCCAGCGCCGCCACCGCGGCCACCTCGTCCCCTGCGTAACGCACCGTGCGGCCGGGCGCGCACAGCGGCACCTTGTCCGCGAACTCCGGGACGAAGCTGAACTTGATGTCGGGCATGTCGAGGGCAGTGACGACCGCGGTCACTCCGGGCAACCGCTCCGCCCGGGAGGTATCGATGCCGCGGATCCTGGCATGGGGCAGGGGACTGCGGCAGATCTTGCCGTACAGCATGCCCGGCGCCTGCAGGTCCTCGAGGTAGTGCGCCTCCGCGGTAACCTTTGCGGCGCCTTCAACGGCCGGCGTGGAGCGGCCGATGACATGCAGCGTGGAATGGTCCGCGGGCTTCCCCATGACCCGAAGAATCGCAGAAAACCGGCTTGCATTCCAGACCGGATGTGGAATAGGCTCTGTCCCCTTGGAAGAATGGTCTGTTGGGTCGCAAGGGACATGGGGCGGTGCCCGTTCCCGCCGGAGTCGCGCAAGATCTCACGACACCCGTCCAGCAGTCGAGTCAAACGGAGGTTGCATCCATGAGCGACAAGAAGATCCTGAGCCGAGACAAGCGGCGTTACCTGCTGCCGTCAGAGCGAGAACTGGGGGCCGAGACCCACAGCTACCTGCCGGAGCTCTGCGACCAGCTCCACACCAAGAAGATCACCCGCCGTGACTTCCTGCGCCAGGCCGCGCTCTTGGGTATGACGGCGGGCGTGGCCTATGCTACCGCCGACAGACTCATCGGCGGCGCCCTGGTTCCGTCCGTGCAGGCGGCGACCCCGAAACCCGGCGGCACGCTCCGGGTCTCCATGCGGATTCAGGAGGTCGCCGATCCGGCGAGCTTCGACTGGACCGAGAAATCCAACGTCGCCCGGTTCCTGGTCGAGCACCTGACCCGGACCAAGGCGGACAACACGACGGTACCCTATCTCGCCAGCAAGTGGGAAGCCTCCGACGATCTCAAGACCTGGGTGTTCCATCTACGGAAGGACGTCACATGGTCCAACGGCGACAAGTTCACGTCCGCCGACGTCGCCCACACGGTCAACCGCTGGCTTGACCCCAAGACCGGCTCCTCGAACCTCGGCCTGTTCGGCGCCATGGTAGAGACTGTGAAAGGCGCCGACGGAAAGCCGATGAAGCGCGGCATCGCCAACGCAGTGGAGGTCATCGACGATCACACCATCAAGTTCAACCTGAAGCAGGCCGCCCTGGCCATGCCGGAGAACTTCTACAACTACCCCACCGCCATCGTGCACCGGGGCTTCGGCAAGGACTACGCCGCCGACCTCTCCAAGAACCCCATCGGCACCGGTCCGATGAAGCTGGAGTCGTTCGCGGTCGGCGAGCGGGCGATCCTCAAGAAGGCGCGGGAGTGGTGGGCCGGACCGTTCCACCTGGACGAGATCCACTACTTCGACCACGGCGAGGACACCAACGCCTGGATCGCGGCCCTGGCCTCGCAGCAGGTCGACATGGTCTTCCGCGTACCCAACCAGGCCATCGACACGTTGAAGCGGTTGCCCTTCGTGGAGCTTCACGAGGCGACGACGGCGCAGACGGCGGTCATGCGTTTCCGCATCACCGAGAAGCCCTTCGACAACCTGAAGCTCCGCCAGGCCATCGCCGCCTGCATGGACCACAAGGATATCCTGGACAAGGCGTTCAAGGGACTCGGCCAAGTCGCCGAGAATCACCACGTGTGTCCGATCCATCCGGAGTACGCCGCGCTGCCGCCGCTCAAGCGGGACATCGAGAAGGCCAAGAAGCTACTGGCGGAAGCAGGCTACCCGAAGGGCATCACCGTCGAGATTGCCAACGGCGATACCGAGGGCCCGTGGATGACCGACGCCTGCGCGATCTTCAAGAACCAGCTCGCCCCCGCGGGCATCAACCTGAAGATCAACAAGATGCCGGCCAACCAGTACTGGGAGGTCTGGGACAAGGCGCCCTGGGGCTACACCGCGTGGACGCACCGTCCGCTCGGCACCATGGTGCTCGGCCTGGGCTACCGCGCCGGCGTGCCCTGGAACGAGACCGCCTACAACAACCCCAAGTTCGACGCGGCCCTTGACGACGCCGAGGCCACTCTCGACGTAAACGAGCGCAAGAAGAAAATGGCCGTCTGCGAGAAGATTCTCCAGGACGACGCCATCATTCCGCAGCCCTTCTGGCGCTCGGTGTTCAAGGCGGCCAACAAGCGGGTCAAGGGATTCCAGACCCATCCGACCCTGTATCACCAGTTTCAGGACGTGTGGCTGGAAGGTTAGAAGCCAAGCCTACACTGCGGGTGGACCCTGTAGGGGCGACCGGCCGGTCGCCCCTACCCCCGGCCCTTCCTTTTGACCCGGTTTGCTTACGCCCTGGCGCTGGAGAGCACGGGAGACTGACATGCCACAACTGATAATGCGGCGAATCGGCATGATGATCCTCATCATGCTGGTTGTGGCGCTGCTTCTATTCCTGATGAACGAGGGCGATCCCCGGCTCATCGCCCGTAGCGTCCTGGGGCCCTATGCCCAGGACCAGCAGCTCGACGCCTGGATCGCCCAGCACGGCTACGACCGGCCGATTCTCGTCCGTTACGTCGAATGGATCGGGCGGGTGCTGTCCGGCGATCTCGGCGACTCCATCATCTACAAGCGGCCGGTAAACGAGATCTTCTGGGACCGGCTCGGCAACACGGGCATCCTCGCGGGCGTCACCTTCGTGGTGATGGTCATCGTGGCGCTGACCTTGGGCGTGCTGGCGGGCATGAAGGAGGGCTCCACTCAGGACCGGGTGATCTCGGTCTTCTCCATCACCACCACATCCATCCCGGAATACGCGAGCGCGGTCCTGCTCGCCTGGATCTTCGTATTCACACTCGGCTGGCTGCCCGGGACCTCGTCCATGGTGTCGGGCTTCAACGTGGTGGAGCTGATCCTCCCGGTGATGGTGCTGACGCTGTATGGTTTCGGCTACGTGGCGCGGATGACCCGGGCGTCCATGGCGGAAGTGATGACCAACCCCTACATCCGCACCGCCATGCTCAAGGGGCTGCCCTACCGGCACATCATCATGAAGCATGCCCTGCGGAACGCGCTCATCGCTCCGTTCACGGTCATCATGCTGCAGATCAACTGGCTGCTGTCCGGCGTCGTGGTGACGGAATTCGCATTCGGCTACAAGGGGTTCGGCGCGCTGCTGCTGGAGGCGGCGCTGCGCCGGGACATCTTCGTGATCGAGGCCTGCGGCACCGCGGCGGTGTTCGTGGCCGTCTTCACCCAGACCATCGGCGACCTCGGGTACACGTACCTGAACCCGAGAATCCGGTTCAAGTAAGGAGGACGTCATGGCTGACAATACCA
Organism: uncultured Binatia bacterium (SeqCode); assembly: GCA_965219905.1. Taxonomy (GTDB): domain Bacteria; phylum Desulfobacterota; class Binatia; order UBA9968; family JAJDTQ01; genus JAJDTQ01. The sequence continues at coordinate 166,998 of CBDCOS010000002.1, forward strand.
CTGACACACCTCTCGTAAGGCCGGATTCGACCATCGTGAACGCGGTCAAGGCAATGGCGCTCCTGCGGGAGAGCCCCGTCGGCATGTTCGGAGCGCTGATCGTGCTGTTCTTCGTCCTGCTGGCGATCTTCGCGCCGCTCGTGGCGCCCTTCGACCCCAACGCGACGATCCTGCCCTTCGCCTTCCCGGGCACGGCGGCCCCGGACGGCGGCCTGTTCCTGTTCGGCACCGACCATCTGGGCCGGGATATCCTTTCGCGGATCATCTGGGGCGGCCAACGGGTGCTGTTCTATGCGACCGTGGCGACCGTATCCGCGTACATCGTCGGCATCGTCATGGGGCTGGCGGCAGGATATTTCCGCGGCTACCTGGACGAGATCATCTCTTTCGTCGCCAACGTAATCCTGTCGTTCCCGATCATGGTCCTGTACGTGCTGATCATCGCCAAGGTCGGCGCTTCCGGACTCAACATCGTCTTCGCGGTCGTATTCGCGTCGGCGCCCGGCATCATGCGTATCGTCCGCGGCGTGACCATGGACATCGCCACCCGCGACTACATCGCCGCGTCACAGACCCGCGGCGAAGGGCCCTGGTACATCATGCTGGTGGAGATCCTGCCCAACGCCCGCAGCCCGCTGATCGTCGATTTCTGCCTGCGCATGGGCTACACGACCATCACCATCGGGGCGCTGGGGTTCCTGGGCCTGGGGCTGCCGCCGCCGGACCCCGACTGGGGCGGCATGATTACCGAGACCCGCGCCTTCGTGACGGGCGGTTTCCCGCACATGGCGATCCTGCCCGCGTGCGCGGTCTCGCTGCTGGTGCTGGGCTTCAACCTGCTGGCCGACGGGCTGCGGGAAGTGTCGCTGAAGGACTAGGAGACACGTCATGGCCGAATACAACGACGAGGCGCCGGTCCTGGAAATCTCCGGCCTCCGGCTGAGCTACTACACGCGGGCGGGAGAGATTCCCGCGGTGATGGACTTCGACCTCACCATCCAGAAGGGCGAGTCCGTCGGCCTGGTGGGCGAGTCCGGCTGCGGCAAATCCACGGTGGCCAACGGCATCATGCGCTACATGGGCAAGAACGGCGGCATCGTCGGCGGCACCATCAAGTTCAAGGGCCGGGACATGGCCGAGCTGAGCGAGGAGGAGATCCGGCGGGTCCGCGGCAAGGACATCTCGATGATCTACCAGGAGCCCATGGCGGCGCTCAATCCGAGCCTGACCATCGCCGCCCAGCTCATGGAAGTGCCCATGATCCACGAAGGCGTGAGCGAGGAGGAAGCCTTCCAGCGTTCCTTCGACATGCTGGCGGCCGTGAACATCCCGGACCCGAAGCGCCTGATGGACTCCTACCCGCACCAGGTCTCGGGCGGACAGCAGCAACGGGTGGTCATCGCCATGGCGCTGCTGTCGCGTCCGGCGCTGCTGCTGCTGGACGAGCCCACCACGGCTCTGGACGTCACGGTGGAGGCCGGGATCGTGGAGCTGATCGCCGAGTTGAGCAAGGAATCCGGCGCGTCATTGCTCTACATCTCACACAACCTGGGCCTGATGCTCGAGGTCTGCGACCGGATATGCGTGATGTACTCCGGCGAAGTGGTGGAGGAAGGCCACATCGATTCCATCTTCTCCTGGCCCAAGCACCCCTACACCCACGGGCTGTTCGGCTGCATCCCGCTGCCCCACGCCGACAAGAACGCGCGTCCGCTGACCGCCATCAAGGGACAGCTTCCGTTGCCGCACCAGCGGCCCGAGGGCTGCTATTTCGGACCCCGGTGCGAGTTCTTCGAGGCCGGGCGTTGCGACAAGGACCATATCCCCATGGAGGGGGTGCACACCGACGACGATCCCGCGCACCGGGTGCGCTGCCTGCGCTGGAACGAGATCGACCACGACGTGGCGGTCCAGCCCGACACCACCCGGGAGCCCATCGAGGTAGGCGACACCGTCCTCGAAGTCGACAACATGCGCAAGTACTACGACGTCAAGGAGAGCACGCTGGCAGCGCTGGTCTCCCGCGAGTCCGTGCGCCAGGTCAAGGCCAACGAGAGCATCAGCTTCGATGCCGGAGAAGGGGAGACGGTGGCCATCGTCGGCGAGTCGGGCTGCGGCAAGTCCACCTTCGCCAAGGTCCTGATGGGCCTGGAGACCGCCACCGACGGCGAGGTGCGGCTCGACGGGACCGACCTCGGCAGCATCGAGGTCAAGAAGCGCACCCCGGAGCAATTGGCGTCGCTGCAGATGGTGTTCCAGAACCCCAACGACACGCTCAACCCGTCCCATTCCGTCGGCTACCAGATCGGCCGGGTCATCAAGCGCTTCGGCATCGAGTCCGACCCGGCGAAGATCCAGGACCGGGTCCACAAGCTGCTGGACACGGTGAAGCTGCCGCGGGCCTTCGCCCACCGCAAGCCTCGTCAGCTCTCCGGCGGGCAGAAGCAACGGGTGGGCATTGCCCGGGCCTTTGCCGGAAACCCCAAGACCGTCATCGCCGACGAGCCCATCTCGGCGCTGGATGTGTCGGTTGCCGCCGCGGTGACCGAGCTGCTGATGGACATCCAGAGGGAGCACCGCACCACGCTGCTGTTCATCAGCCACGACCTGTCGGCGGTCCGCTATCTTTCCGACCGGGTGGTGGTCATGTACCTGGGACAGATCATGGAGCGGGGGACCACCGAGGAAGTCTTTGCGCCGCCGTACCACCCCTATACGGAAGCGCTGCTCTCGGCGGTGCCCATCGCCGACCCGGAGGTGGAGAAGCGCCGGATCGTGCTGGAAGGCAACCTGCCGAGCCCCCTCGACCCGCCCAAGGGATGTCCGTTCTCCACCCGTTGCCAGCGAAAGGTCGGCAGCATCTGCGACGACGAGCCGCCTCCCGTGCGGCTCGACACCGAGGGCCATTCCATCGCCTGCCACATCCCGCTGGAGGAGCTGCGCGAAGTGGAGCCGGTGATCACGATCCCGGACCGGGATCTGGACGGCGAGGCCAAGCCGGCCGAGGTTTGACGCGGGCGCCGGCGGCTTCGCGACACGTGCGGGCCGGCACCGGCCCCGGCCGGGGACGGGAACGTCCGGGCGGCCCGGATCGATTTGCATCCGGGAGCGAAGGTGTTAACTTGCATCCGGGAGTGTTCATGTGCGACGAAAATTCCATCAAGGGAGACGAACATGGGGAAGATCGACGCGACTGTTAAGGTGATCGATGCGGACGCCCACGCGCGGGACAACGACGACCTCGTCAAGCCGTTCCTGGGCGAGGCTTTCCAGAACCGCCGGCCGCCGTTCATTCCGAGGGAGACCTACGACCGCAACCTCGGCGGCACCCTGGGTCACGCGGGAATCAAGCACGAGGAACGGCTGGCCGCCATGGACACCCAGGAGATACACACCGCGGTCATGTACCCGACCAGCGGTCTCGGCATCGGACGCATCCGGGAGCCCGGCTACCAGACGCAGTTGTGCCGCGCCTACAACGAGTTCATCTCCGACTACTGCAAGTTCTCGCCGCGCCTCAAGGCGGTGGCCAACCTGCCGGTGAATGCTCCGGCCGCGGCGGCCGAGGAACTGCGCTACGCGGTCACCGAGCTGGGACTGGTGGGCGGAATGCTGGCGGCCCAGGGGCACGGCAAGAACTTCGGCTCATCGGAGTATTTCCCGCTCTACGAAGAAGCGCAGAGGATCGGGACGCCGCTGGCGATCCACGCCTTCGGCGGCGACGAGCCCGGCAGCGAGATCTTCGACCAGTTCATCTCCATCCACACCACCGGCCACCCGTTCCCGGTATTGCGCCAGCTCACCGGCATGATCTTCGCCGGCGTTCCGGAGCTGTTTCCCGACCTGAAGCTGGGTTTCCTCGAAATCGGCTGCGGCTGGATCCCCTACTGGTCGGACCGCATGGACGAGGAGTGGGAGAAGCGCGGCGCGGTGGAGGCCCCCGAGTGCAAGCAGGAGCCCAGCCACTACATCACCAGCAAGAACGTGTACTACGGCTGCGAGCCCGACGAGAAGACCATCGGCTACGTGGTGGGGGAGATCGGCTCCGAGACCATCATGTACGCTTCCGACTATCCGCACTGGGACATGAGCTGGCCGGAATCCGGATCATTGATCTGGCAGCGGAGCGATCTGTCGCAGGAAGCGAAACAGAACATCCTGGGCGACAACGCCCGGCGGTTCTACGGACTCGACTGAAAGCCGGCCGGAGGCCGCGCCGTCGGCTTGCGATCCCTCCGGCTTTGAAGTAACTAATTGACTTCGTTGAAGGAAGTCGGCCTGCGTATCGGAGTGTTGCAGATTGATACACCTCGGAACGCTCGCCGTTGGCGAAGTTCCATGTGATTGAGGGAGCAGATTCGATGCCACTATCCGGCGATGCCTTTGTTCAGGAGATTCAGGATACGGTCCGTGCCAAGCACTCCAAGGACAACCCGTTGATCGGGATGATCGAAAGGGGCGAGCTGGACCGGGCCGCGCTCAAGGGGTTCGTGGGCCAGTTCTACCTGTTCTTCCCCAAGCCCTTCCCAAAGCCCATCGCGGCCATGCTGGGACGCTGTCCGGAGGACCCGGAGCTGGAGAAGATGTGGATCGAGAACGTGGTGGAGGAGGGGACCGGAGAAATCTCGGGAACCGACAGCCACCGGGGCCTGTTCATTCGTTTCGCCATGGCATGCGGTTACGGGTCCAAGGAGGAGCTGGACGCGGTGCAGCCCCTGCCCGAGACCTCGGCGTTTCTCGACTGGCGCGACCTGCTCATGTACCAGCGCTCGTGGCTGGAGCTTTTCGCCTGTCAGGGTTTCTGCCTCGAAGGGACCGCCAGCGAGCGCATGAGCCGCATCGTCACCGGGCTGACCACGCACTACGGCTTTGACCGGGAGAGCGACGACATACGCTACTGGACGCTCCACATGGGGGTGGATGAAGAGCACATGAAGGTGGGTCCGTTGGCCGTGCGCAGGTACGCGGTCAGCGACCAGCAGCAGGAAGTGGTGCGGCAATCGGTGCAGAAGACCCTGGACCAGTTCTGGCTGGCGTTCGACGGCATCAAGAGAGCCTTCGTGGACAAGGACCCCGTATACGCCGCCTGGCGCAACGGGGCCGCCGGCTGATACCCCGATCGAGCGCTCCAACCCTTCAGGAACGACGACGATGTCCATGATCGATCTCTCCCGAGTCATCTACGACGGAATGCCCAAGATCCCGGTGCTCCCGGACGTGCACGTACAGCGGTTCTTCGAAATCGTGACTGAGGTCTGAGCGAGGTCAAGGCATGCTGGCAAGCCCCATCAGAGGAATTATCGGAGCGGCGCTGACCCCGTTCACCGACGACGGCAAGGTGGACTATGACGCACTGTCGCGGGAGATCGAGTTTCTCGTGGCCGATTGCGACGCCATCTCCGTGGTCGCCGTCGAAGCCTCGGAATACACGGTCCTGTCCCTCGACGAACGCAAGGAGGTCATGCGGCGCTCCACCGAGATCGTCAACAAGCGCGTGCCGGTGATCCTCGGGGCGTCGAGCCATTCCATCGAAACGATCCTCGACCTCGCGGACCATGCCGCGGCCGTGGGCGGAGACCTCATCCAGGTGCTGATGCCCATCCGTCCCTGGGGAGGACAGCCCACCATCGCGGATCTGGTGCAGTTCTTCACCGAGGTGGCGTCGGTCAGCCCGTTGCCCATCGTCGCCTATCACAACCCCGGTCCCGGCGCCGACCCGCCCCTGGACGCCTTCGTGCGGCTCAGCGAGATCGAGAAGGTCGACTACTTCAAGGAAAGCTCGCGCGACATCACCAAGATCACGCGCCTCATCGAGCAGGTCCACCTCGCCGGCAAGGCCAACTACTTCACCACCATGCAACCGTTGCTGACGACGCTCATGATGGGAGGCGCCGGCGCCACCATGCCGCCGCCGGGCACACGCATCGGCGCCAGGGTCGTCCGCGCGTTCCGGGATGGGGATGTCGACAAGGCGCGCTACTGGCAACGCTGTTTTACGCTCTTCCCGGGAAAGTGGGGCGCCTACGGACTGCCGCCGATCATGAAATCGGCGCTGAAGCATTTCGGGGTGGATATCGGCGACCCGGCCCGCCCCTACTCTCCGGTGAGTCCCCGGGACCACGCCCAGATCGGGCAGTTCCTGGGCCAGATCGGCATCCTGGGGGACGGAGAGCCGGACGAAGCGGCCTTCGACCAGGCCGCCGTCCAGCTTGCCCAGGACGATACCTTCCTTCGTTAGGCGCCCATGTCCGGCGGAGTCTTCACGTGGATTGCGGAGCAGATCAAGGCGTGCTCCGATTTTCTGGTATTGCTCTCGATCCGCGGCACTTCGCGGTTCGAGTCCGAGTTGACCGAGGAAGGGCGGCAGGAACAGCGCATGTGGCGGGACCGCCGCATGCGTAGCCTCAGGGGCCTTGCCCTTCGCGCCAGGCGGCGACAGCAGAAGGCTTCCTGACGGCCGCGATCTTTCGGCGCGCAACAGGATCAGGGATGCAATACCACAACGGACGCAAACAGATCGTCGTGCTCGGCGGCGGCAGCGGCGGAGTCGTCGCGGCCACCAAGCTCGGCCGTGCGCTCGGAGCGGACCATGACGTGATCCTGATCGACCGCCGGGCCGATCACGTCTACATGCCGGCCTTTCTTTTCGTGATGGTGGGGCAGCGCCGCCCGGAGGACATCACGCGGAAGCTCAAGCGCCTGGAGAAACGCAATATCCGGGTGATTCAGGCGGAGATACTGGGCATCGATCCCGGCCGCCGGCAGGTCGTCCTCGAAAGCACCGCCATCCCCTACGACTACCTGATCGTTTCCCTGGGCCTCGAGGTAAGGCCCGACCTGCTACCCGGTTTCGCCGAAGGGGCGCAGCATTCATGGGAAATGGAGGCGGCCGTGCGCCTCAGGAGCACTCTCGACAACTTCCGCGAGGGGCGCGTGCTGGTGGGCATCCCGCAGGGACCTTACCGTTGTCCGCCGGCTCCCTATGAAGCCCAGTGGATGCTCGACAGCTACTTCAAGGAACGCACCATCCGCGACCTGGTGGATCTCCAGTACTTCACTCGCGAGCCCGAGCCGGCCGGCGAGGAGCACATGCCGTCGGTATGGATGGACGCCCAGAGCAAGAAGCGCGACGTCACCATCCATTACGACTTCGTCGTGCAGTCCATCGACCCGGAGAGGAAGACCGTCAAGGGCCTCTACGGCTACGAGCTGTCCTATGACCTCCTGATGATGGTGCCGCCGCACCGGCCGTCCAGGGTGCTCTACGACTGCGGGCTGGTGGAGCGCGAAAACGGCATTCAGGTAGACTACGACACCCTGGAGACCAAGTGGGAGAACGTCTATGCCATCGGCGACTGCGCCGACATGCCGGCCTCCAAGGCCGGGGGCGTGGCGCACCAGGAGGCCGACGTGGTGGCCGAAAACCTGGTGGCGGAGATTACCGGGGAAGGGGAGTTGTCCACCCTGCACCTGCACACCATATGACTGCTCTCCTGCGGCGCGGGACGCGCCGCCGCCAACCGCACCACGTACCCCCAGGGATGGCCGCCCTTCGGCGCCACCGACTCCCGTTCCTGGGGTCCTTCACGGATGATTTACTGGAGCAAGGTCCTGTTCGAGAAATGGTGGCTCTGGCGCTACTTCTAACCGCATGAGACGGTCATGATCCTCCGGGAGCTCAACGGCGAGAGCTGCAAGACGTACATGATTGCCGACGAGGGCAGGGGACACGCGGTCCTGGTAGACCCTCTCCCTACCCACGTGGAGCGGTACGTTGCCGTGCTTGCCTACCATCGCCTCGAGCTCGACCTGGTCATCGACACCCACACCCACGCCGATCACCTGAGCGGATGTCCGCCACTGCGGTTCCTGCTGGGGTCGCCGTTCGCCATGCACAAGTGGGCGCCGAGCCCGGCGGTGGACATCCACCTGGACGACGGCGACGAGTTCTCGGTCGGGGACCTCTCCGTCGGAGTGCTCCATACCCCCGGCCACACCCCTGACGGCATGAGCCTGCTCGTGGAAGGGAACGTGCTCACCGGCGATACGCTTTTCATCGGCGGCTCGGGCCGCACCGATTTCGCCGGCGGCGACGCCGGCGCCCAGTACGATGCCGTGACCCGCAAGCTCTTCACCCTGCCGGACGACACCATCGTCCTTCCCGGCCACGATTACCGCGGCAACACCACTTCCACCATCGGCCGGGAGAAACAGACCAATCCGCGGCTGGCCAACCGGAGCCGCGCGGACTACATCGACCTGATGAACAACCTTCAGCTCTCTCCGCCCCAGAACATCCAGGAGGTGCTCCAGCCCAACCAGTCCGCCCTCGGCAGCGAGGAGATCACCTTCCCGGACTGGAGCGAGCTCAAGAAGGTCCGGGAGATCGACGTCGAGTCCCTTCACCGAATGCTGGACTCGGGGACCAAGCCCTTGCTGGTGGACGTGCGCGAGCCCGCCGAGTACACGGGCGAGCTCGGCCATCTACCCGGAAGCCTGCTGATACCGCTACGGGAGCTCATGAGCCGGATCGACGAAATCGGCCAGCACAAGGGCGACCCCGTGATCACCGTCTGCCGAGCCGGCATGCGCAGCGCCACGGCCGCGGCCATCCTGAGCAGGTCGGGCTTCGACGACGTCTCCAATCTCGCCGGCGGCCTCCTCGGGTGGAACGAAGCCGGCCTGCCGGTGGAACGTTAAGGCCCGGTCAACCATGTCCAGGAAACCAAAGCGCCAGCCTCGTCATCCCGACTGGGAGAACACCTGCAACTACTGCCTCTACCTTCAGCCGGATCCGAGCAACGCCCGTTCCGGAAACTGCACCTACCACCGGCAATGGATCCAGCGCTGCGCATACAGCACGTGCAGCGACATGAGCGCCCAACCGCTCGAAGACGGCATCTACACCCTGACCAGCAGCGCCTACGGCGAGTGGACCTACCACCGCCGGCGCGACCCCGTCAGACCCCGCCTCTTCCTGGTCCAGGGCAGGGCACGCCACAAGCAGCCCCGGCACCGCGAAAGCGAAACCCGCACCAAGAAGCGCATGACCTGACCCGCTATCCAGGCTGCGTCAGAACGTCATCGGAGCGAGGCGATGACCTTCGAAATCCGTCATGCCCGCGCCAAACCACCACCCCTGGATTCCCGCTTTCGCGGGAATGACGGAAGGGGCCGGTGGGAATGACGGAGGGGCGGACGGCCGGAATGACGGGGGGCGCGGCGGAATGACAGGAGAAGGGCGCGGCGGAGGACACCCCCCCACACGCAACGAGCAGCTATATTATGTCGGCTTTAGAGCCGGCCGCTTCGCGCCGGCTCTAAAGTTGACATAATATACATTATCAGACGTTTTGTTTGTGTTGGTCGGCCAATACGGGCACACCCAAGCAATCCTGCTATGACGCCGGTGGTCTCGGAATGCTGAACTCGAGCTGCTCTCGTGCCGGAAACGGCACGCTCAGGGGGTGGTCTGACTGGCCGGTGCGCCGGACGCGGCTTTCAGCTGTTGCAGCCGCAGGGCGATCTCGACGGTCTCGCCTTCGGGAAATTCCTCGAGGTAGGCGTTGTAAGCAGCGAGCGCTTCAAGAGATTTGCCCAACCGGACGCTGCAGCGGGCTTTCGCCAGCATGGCCTCCTGTCGTAGCGGCCCCTCATATTCCAGCGCCCGCTCCAGGGACCGAAGCGCATCTTCACAGGCCTCGTTCATCTCCTGGGCGAGTCCCAGTCTCACCAGCATCACCTGGTTCAGGAAACCCGCATGCTCCTTGCCCGTAGCGGCCACAAGTCCCTCCACCGCCTTGGCGGGCTGATCCAGGGCGATGTAGCTGTTGGCTACGTAAAGGTCGGCGAGCGTGTCATAGGGCGCTTCACCCTGTGTCCGGAGGTCCTGGAACAGCTTCAAGGCCGCCTCGTAGCGCCCTTCCTGATACTCCCGAAGCGCCTTGCTGTAGGCCTGGGCGGCGACGTCCTTCTGGTAGCCACGGTAGTAGTGCCAGCCCGACACGGCCCCCACGGCCACCACCACGGCCGCCCCCAGACCGATCAAGGCGTTCCTGTAGCGCTTGAGGAGGTCCAGGCACTGTCCCATCAGGACCATGAACCGGTCCGGTTGACGGATATCCTTGCGTGATATGCGTTGTCTCGCCGCGGCCATACAGGGAAATTCTCCAGGTTTTGATTACATCTTGTACTTGAAGTCGTCGGGAGACATCTTGTCCAGGATCTCGCCCCATTTCTCCTTGGAGACGTTGGCGAAGTCCGGGTCCTTCCCCTCTTCCGTCTGCTGCAGCACGCTCGATTGCTCCAGCACTTCCTTGGCGACGTAGATGGGGGTCTTGCTCCGAAGCGCCATGGCGATGGCATCGCTCGGACGCGAATCCATGGTCACTTCACGCCCCCCCACCAACAGGGTGATGACCGCGTAGTAGGTGTTCTCCTTCAGCTCCGTGATGGCCACCCGCTTCACTTCCCCGCCCAGCTCGGCCAGCACGTTCTTGAAAAGGTCATGGGTCATGGGGCGCGCCATCTTGATCCCTTCCAGCTCGGTGGCCATGGCCGTGGCCTCGAGCAGACCGATCCAGATGGGGAGCTGCAGCTTGTTCTCGGAGTCCTTGAGGACCACGATGGGCGTGCGGGTAACCTGATCGAGGGTCAGGCCCGCCACGGTCATTTCAATAGATTCAGGACCACTCATTGCATGACCCCCCTTGCTTGGTGGCCTCGCCGACCAGTGAATTGGGCGTGGCGTCCACCACGCGCACCCGCGCCATCTCCGATGCCACGGTGGCATCGTCGGGCGTGAAATTGACGATCCGGTTGGTCCGAGTCCGGCCCATGAGCTGGTTTCTCCCCAGCCTTGACGGCCCTTCCACCAGGACCTCCTGCTCCGTGCCGATCAGGCTCCGGTTCTTCCGCAGTGCAATGCTCTTCTGCAGCTCCTGCAGCCTCCGGCACCGGTCGCTCTTGACCTCGTCGGGCACGTCGTCGCGATAGACCTTGGCCGCCACCGTGCGGGGACGCGGCGAATACGTAAAGGTGAACATGTCGTCGTACTCGATCTCGCGGACGACGGCCAGTGTCTCCTCGAATTCCGCCTCGGTCTCGCCGGGAAAGCCCACGATCATGTCCGTGGTGATGGCAACATCCGGCCGCCGCTTGCGCAGCGAGTGGACCCGCTCCATGTACTCGCCGAGCTCGTAGCCGCGACGCATGCGCGCCAACACCGAATCGGAGCCGGACTGGAGCGGCAAATGAAGGTGCTCGCAGAGGTTCTCGAGCCGGACGAAGGCATCCACAAGCTCCGGCGAGAGGTCATGGGGATGGGACGTGGTGAAGCGGATCCGCCGGATGCCGGGTATGGCGTCGATGCTCGCCAGCAACTCGGGGAAGGACCTCTCCCCTTCCACCGTCCGGCCGTAGGAGTTGACGTTCTGGCCCAGCAGCATCACCTCCTTGACGCCGCGCCGCACCAGCGCCTCCACGTCCCGGACGATGTTCTCGCTGGACCGGCTCACCTCGCGGCCGCGCACCCGGGGGACGATGCAGAAGCTGCACACCTTGTTGCATCCCTGCATGATGGTGACGTAGGCCTTGGCGCCCTCGGTCTCCGGAAGTCCGGAGGGGTCCTCGAGATAGAACGGATCGCGGTAGAAAGCCGTCTCCACCGAGCGCCGGGCCGCTTCCCTGGCCTCTTCGACCATCTGCGGCAGCTTGTGCATGTTGTGGGTACCGAACACCAGGTCTAGGTGCGGCGCCCGCCGCAGCAACGCCTCCCCCTCCTGTTGCGCGACGCAGCCGCCCACGCCCAGGATGACGCCCTTCTCCTCCTTGAGGCTGCGCCACCTTCCGAGGGCGCTGTAGACCTTCTGCTCGGCCTTGTCCCGCACGCTGCAGGTATTCAGGATGATCAGGTCGGCATCGTCCACACGGTCGGTGGGCTCATAGTCCGCGGACTTCATGAGCTGCACGATCCGGGACGAATCGAGCTGGTTCATCTGGCAGCCCCAGGTTTGCACGTAGAGTTTCATGGTTCGACGGTTCGGCGAAACGACGGATTACCGCATGCTGCGTTTCCCCGCAACGTAAAGACAGTATTTCACAGTTCCGGGGGCTTCGCCATGACTCACGCGGCAGCATCCATGCGGGGATGGTCCGGGGAAGGGCGGTTCAAGTATCGAGCACGCTCGGATGAAAGAGATCCTCCACCGGATAGGGCGCATCGATGAGGGTCTGGTCGGCCAGGTATTTCATGAACCGTTCGAGGCTGGCGCGGTTGGCCGCGAGGCCCGAGGGCCAGATGTCGGCGCCGAACAGGGTCCGTTCCTCCTCGAAATCATTGCGCGCGAACGCCAGCTCGGAATAGCCCGGGTCTTCGTAGAATCCCGCCGCCTGAGTCTTGGAATCCTCCCACATGTCCATCAGCGCCCGCGGCAGGTCGGGATGGCGGTCGGCGATCTCCTGCTTGTAGACCAGCACGTGCATGATCGGGTAATCGCCGTATTTCCTGAAGTAGCGGGCGCATTCCGCCTTGGTGTCGGGGAACAGCCGGCGGATCGAGCCGTCGCGCAGGCCCTCCAGCAGCCTTGCCGGCGGATGCGGGTGGATCATCATGGCGAGATCGCCCTTGATCAGCGCGTCCGGCGCGCTGGGCTCGTCGATCAGGGTCAGGTCGGCCGCCTCGCGGCCCGGCCAGTCCACCAGCTCCACGCTCATGGTCTGCCAGTCGAGCTCCTGCCAGGGGACACCGTACTCGAACGCGAGGTCGCCCTTGGCCAGCACCGACATGGTGGTCTGGAAGCTGCGGCAACAGACTTTCCGGCCGATCAGATCGGCCGGCTTGTCGATGCCGGCGGCGGTGCTGACGAACATATGGTTCTGGCTGAACAGGCGGCGCGGGAACACCGGCGTCGCCGTGTAGTCGAGTCCGCGGCTCTTGGCCGTCAGGTAAGACGAGACCGACATCTCGCAAATGTCGAATTCCTGGCCGCGCATGAAGCGCTTGTGGCGGTCGATGCCGTCGCGCCGCGGCGGCGCCATGCCGACCTCCAGCACCTTCAGGGCGATGCCCTCCGGGGCCGGGACCATCCCCATGAAAAACGGGACGTGCCGGTCATATCGCTCGAGCGCGATGGTCAGTTCTGTCGCCATATCGGGTCTTCCTTGTCATTTTGCGATGCCTGTGCCTCCGCACCGGACCGGACATCGGCGTGCGGGTCTCAACGGGCCCGGTACTCGGACAGAAGACTATCACAGGAGGAGAAATCCGTCAGGGTCCGCAGACACGCGAAGGTTTCGAAATCCAGGAGAAGGTCGCCGTCGCGCCAGAGGAGCAACGCTTTCTCCGGAACGTGCCAGACCGCACCGCCAACACGGACGTCGCCGGGGACCTCGACGAGGAAGAACCGGGTGGCGTGGCTGGAACCCGGGTCCACCCATCGCGCCAGGAAGAACAGCCGCCCCAGGTCGCAATACAGTTGCTCACGGACCAGGAAGCTTGCGAAGTCCGCTCCGCCCCGGCTCAAGGCTTGACGCTCACGGGCCGGAACTCTTCGTTGCACGGGGATCCGGCGCTCCCCCTTGGCGGCGAAAAGCAGACCCGTGGCCGCGAGCAGCACCCTGGCGGCGGCAACCCAGCAGCCCATGGCGTGCGCCGGCGTCATCTCGTGTCCCAGCAGGCGGCGCGCTTCGGCGCCCGTCAGGTCGTGGCACCGCTGCAGGGTCCGCGCCGCGTGGTCGCCGCTGTCGATACGACCGCCGGGAAAGGAAAGACCACGGCTTTGGGGGCTTGCCGTCGCAGCCGTCACGCTCGTCGAGAGCACCTGGAGACCGAAACGGCGGCTGTCCCGCACACACACCAGCGCCACCCGGTCGGCGCCACCATCCATCGGTCCGAAGTCCCCGTCACCACCGCCCCCGGACGCACGGCGCGCGGTCACGTCCTCCATACGGGCAGCCACAGGGGCTCCGCCAGCACGAAGTCCTTTTGAGCGATACGCTCCAGGGCCTGACGCAACTGTCCCACGCTGGTCTCTTCCAGGGTGATGACGAACGGCAGGATCTCGTCGGAGGCGGCTCCGCCCTTCTGCTCTCCCACGAGCGACTCCAGCTCTTCCTCGGTGTGCTCGAGCTGCCAGATCTCGGAGACGTTGATCTGCTTGTCACCGAAGACCTGGCAGATCTCGCCGACGATGCCGCTCTGGTCCCGCACCACGAAGCGCACGTAGAAGGAAGCCCGCAACTCGTCTTCCGGACGAACCGAGGCGGCTCCGGGGACGATACTCTCGACCGGCAGGAAAGGCGTGTCGCCGGAGCGCGCCACCAACTCGTGGACATCCCCCAGGACCGCCACGGCGGTGGCGCCGCCCCCGGCGCCCGGACCCGCGAACACGTAGTCCCAGTCACCCGCGTCCGGCGCGCCGCCGTCGCTGACCCGGCCCTTGAAGAACACCGCGTTGGTGACGCCGTCGATGCGGGCGATGAAGTGGTCGTCGGGTACCACCATGGGCGTCACCATGGCTTCCAGCGCGCCGTCGACACTGCGCGCCAGGGCCACGGACTTGATGGTGCTGCGGCCCTTCCGCGCGGCGTAGAGGAAGTCGATGGCGTGGATGCGCTCGATACCCTTGCGGTGGATAACGCCCGGCTGCAGGCGCGCCCCAAAGGTGATGGACGACAGCAGCAGCAGCTTGGCCTCGGCGTCCCGTCCGCTCACGTCAGCGTCCGGGTCGGCCTCGGCGTAACCCAGCGCCTGGGCCGACGCCAGGGCGTCGCCGTAGGACCTCCCCTTCCCGGCCATCTCGGTCAGGATGTAGTTGCAGGTGCCGTTCACCAGCCCGTAGACCTCCGCCGGCCGCTCGGCGCTGAGGCTCTGGGTCAACGGTCCGATGATGGGGATGCCGCCGCCCACGCAAGCCTCGAAGCGCACGGCCCGGCCGCACTCCCGGGCGGTGGCCCAGATCTCCTCCCCGTGCGCGACGAGGAGCGCCTTGTTGGCCGTGACCACGGACTTGCCGTTGCGGAGCGCGTCCAGGACCCATTCCTTCTGGGCGCGCAGGTCCTCGGCGCCGCCCGCGCCCAGCACCTCCACCACGATTTCGGCGTCGGGATGGCGGGTGACCCCTGCCGGGTCGGTGGTGAAAAGCTCCGGTGAAGTCTCGTACCGCGGCTTGCCCCGGGGAGTGCGCGTGAACACCTTCACCACGTCGGCGTCGACGCCGAAGCGCGCCAGGTGGCCGTTGACGATGAGGTCGTGGACCGCGCCGCCCACGGTGCCGGCGCCGAGGATGCCGATGTGGACCCGGGATGCCATGCCGCTATTCCGGCAGGACGCCCATGGCCTTGCGGATGGTGCGCACGGCCTGCCGGGTGCGGTGCTCGTTCTCGATCAGGGCGAACCGGACGTGCTGGTCGCCGTACTGGCCGAAGCCGATGCCCGGAGACACCGCCACCTTGCCCTCGTTGAGCAGGAACTTGGAGAACTCCACCGACCCCATGGAGCGGTACTGCGCCGGGATCTCGGCCCACACGAACATGGTGGCCCTGGGCTTCCGGATCATCCAGTTGACCCGGGCCAGCCCGTCCACCAGCGCGTCCCGCCGGCTCCGGTAGGCCTCCGAGATGTCGTGCACGTCATCGTCGGCGCTGTTCAGCGCATGGATGGCGGCGATCTGCACCGGCTGGAAGATGCCGTAGTCCATGTAGCTCTTGAGCCGCGCCAGCGCGTGGATCATGGTGGCGTTGCCCACCGCGAAGCCCACCCGCCAGCCCGGCATGTTGTAGCTCTTGGACATGGTGAAGAACTCCACGCCCACGTCCTTGGCGCCCGGCACCTGCAGGAAGCTCGGGGGCTCGTAGCCGTCGAAGGTGATGTCCGCGTAGGCCAGGTCGTGGATCACCAGCATCTCGTGGGCCTTGGCGAAGCTCACGATGCGCTCGAAGAACTCGAGGTCCACCACCTCGGTGGTGGGGTTGTGGGGGAAGTTCAGGATCAGCAGCTTGGGCCGCGGCCAGGTCTGCTTGATGGCCTCCTCGAGCTGATCCATGAACCCCTCGCTGGAGACCAGCGGGATGCTCCGCAGGTCGCCCCCGGCGATGACCACCGAGTACTGATGGATGGGATAGGTGGGGCTCGGGCACAGGACGACGTCCCCCGGGTCGATCATCGCCAGCACCAGGTGCGCCAGCCCCTCCTTGGAGCCGATGGTGACGATGGCCTCGTCGTCCGCGTCGATGGCGACCCCGTACCGCCGCTGGTACCAATCGGAGATGGCCACCCTGAGCTTGTAGATCCCGCGGGACACCGAGTAGCGGTGGTTCTGCGGTTTCACGACCGCCTCCACCAGCTTGTCGACGATGGGCGCCGGCGTCGCCATGTCCGGGTTGCCCATGCTGAAGTCGACGATGTCCTCTCCCCGCCTCCGCGCCTCCTGCTTGAGGTCGTTGATGGTGTTGAAAACGTAAGGGGGCAGTCTCTTGATTCGGTTGAACTCCACCATGCGGTACCTCTCGTCCCGTCCGGCCCGGCGAATTCGTGGGGTTGCGGCCGCGGGAACCTCGACGACACTCCCGTACGACCTTCAGTGACTGAAACAGGCGGGAGGGGTTTGTTTATAAGGCATTGAAACCACAGGCGCAAATTGCCGCCGGGACGACGGTCCGCAAAGGGCTTAATCGGTCCATGCCCCCAACCGCATGCTATCGCCCCATCGGTGTTGCAGCACCTCTCTGATTCCTTGCGAGATCCCGCTCCGCAGGCCCGGGTCGCGTGCGAGCCAGCCGTGCGCCTCCCGCCGTGCCGCCTGCAACACCTCGTGATCGCGCACCAGGTGCGCTACCCGGAATCCCTGGTAACCGGCCTGGCGCGTCCCCAGAATCTCGCCGGCGCCTCGAATGCGGAGATCGGCTTCGGCCACCTCGAACCCGTCGACGGAACGCTCCAGGACCTCCAGCCGGCGGCGGGAGTCATCGTCCCGCGAGCCGTAGTGGATGAGGACGCAGTGGGATTCGTCCGGGCCCCGCCCTACCCTGCCCCGGAGCTGGTGCAACTGCGCGAGGCCGAAACGCTCCGCGTGCTCCACCACCATGAGGGTCGCGCGGGGAACGTCGATGCCCACCTCGATGACGGTGGTGGCCACCAGCACCTGGATCTCACCCTGCCGGAAACGCCGCATCACCCGGTCCCGCTCGGCGGCGGGCATCTGGCCGTGGACCAGGCCCAGGCGAAGCCCTTTCATGACGGTCCGGGAAAGCTCCCCGGCCATGGTCTCGGCGGCCGCCAGGGGCAGCTTCCCGGAGTCTTCCACCAGCGGGTACACGAGGTAGGCCTGGCGCCCGCCTGCCACCGCGGCCCGGACGCGCTCGTAGACCCGCTGCCTCCTGTCCTCCTGCACCACCACCGTGCGCACCGGCGTCCGGCCCGGCGGCGCCTCGTCCAGCAGCGACACTTCCAGGTCGCCGGACAGGACCATGGCGAGGCTGCGGGGAATGGGCGTGGCGCTCATCAGGAGCAGGTCCGGCTCGGACGCGGCGATGCCGGCCGCCACGTCCCGCGAGGACAGCCGCGCAAAGGCGGTGCGCTGGCTGACCCCAAAGCGGTGCTGCTCGTCGACGATGCCCAGTCCCATGCGCGGCACGGACACGCCCTCCTGGATGAGCGCGTGCGTGCCCACCACGAAATCCACCTCGCCGTTGCCGATGCGCCCCGTGATCTCTTTCCGCGCGCCGGCCGGAAGCGAACCGGAAAGCAACGCCGCACGAACGCCCAACCGGTCGGCGTAGGGCTGGAGCCTTTCGTAATGCTGCTCCG
This sequence comes from uncultured Binatia bacterium (SeqCode), assembly GCA_965219905.1. GTDB lineage: Bacteria > Desulfobacterota > Binatia > UBA9968 > JAJDTQ01 > JAJDTQ01. The sequence goes on from CBDCOS010000002.1 coordinate 184,804, forward strand.
CGAGAAGCTCCGTGGGGGCCAGCAACAGCGCCTGGCGGCCGTTCTCCATGGCCCGGAGGGCGCCGAGCCATGCGATGACCGTCTTGCCCGAGCCCACGTCGCCCTGTAGCAGGCGGCGCATGGGGCTCGGCGACTCCATGTCCTGGTAGATCTCCCGCAGCACCCGTTCCTGACCGCCGGTGAGGCGGTATGGGAGCAACTCCCGCATCCGGAGGGTGAGCGGTTCCCCCCGCGCCGGCGACCGGAAGCCGGGAGTGGCCAGGCGCTGTTGCTGCCGCAAGGCCAGGGCCAGTTGGAAGTAGAAGAACTCGTCGAACGCCAGGGAGCGGCGGGCGGCGGCCCAAGCCTCGCCGGCGGCGTCCGGTCCCGACGCGCCGTCCGGAACGCCTTCCTTCCCGGGAGAAGGCGGGACCTCCCCGTTCCCTGGGGCCGGCCGGTGGAGGATCTCCAGGGCCTGTCTCAGGTCCATGAGCCGCTGCCGCTCCGCTACCTCCGGCGGCAGGAAGCTGGGCAGGAAATCCCCGAACCGGCCCAGGGCCTGAACCGCCCAGCCGCGCAGGTTGGCCTGCGACACGTCGCCCGGCTTTTCGTATACCGGCCGCACCTCCGGTTGCCGCTCCGTTCCCTCGTCGAGGACCTCGAACTCCGGGTGGGGCACGCTGGGCCGCGCTCCGCGTCCGGGCGCCACCCTGCCGTAGATGGAAAGGCACTGGCCCACTTGCAGGGCCTCCGCGATGTAACGGGCAGGGTTGAACCACACCAGCTCCAGGCTGCCGGTGTCGTCGGTCAACGTACCGGTGAGGATGCCACGGCCCCGGCGAATCCGTCCGGCCCGCAGGCCGGTCAGGCGGCCGACGAAGGTGCCGCTTTCCCCGGCCGCGGCTTCGACGATGGCGGTGACGTCCCGGCGGTCCTCGTAGCGGAACGGCAGGTGGTACAGCAGGTCCTCGACGGTGGCGAGCCCCCGTCCCGCGAGCTGCGCGGCCCGTACCGGGCCGATGCCCTTCAGCACGTCCAGGCGAAGCTGCAACGCCCGGTGACAGTCGGCGGGGTCGATGGGCGTGACGTGATAGGAACGGGCCACGGTGGGAGGCTGTCGTTGTTGACGTACGCGCCAGGACGAACACCGGGCATCAGTGGCATTACGCCATTTCCCGGCTGCGGCGCTGGTATTCCTGTAGCGGCTGGACGGTGAGCTCGCCGCCCTTGAGGAACTCGACGGCCTCCACCGCGGCCCCGGCGCCGGCCAGGGTGGTGAAGTACGGGATCTGCCGGTCCAGGGCGTTGCGCCTCACCAGGTAGCCGTCGTTGCGGTAGCTCTCGTTGGCGTGGGTGTTGATGACCATGGCAACGTCCCCCTGCGCCAGGGTCTCCTCGATGTCGTTGGCGACTTCCACCTCGATGGCACGATCCCGGAAGAAATCCGCGGTGCCGCCGGTGGCCACGATCCTGAAGCCCAGCGCCGCCAGCGACCGGGCGATGCCGGCGGCCCCCTCGCGGTGCTCGTCGGGCAGGCTGAAGAACGCCGTGCCGGAGTCGGGCAGGCGCATGCCGCCGGCCATCTGGGCCTTGGCGAAGGCCTTGCTGAAGGAATGGTCGATGCCCATGACCTCGCCGGTGGACTTCATCTCGGGCCCCAGCAGCGTGTCCACCCCGGCGAACTTGTTGAACGGCAGCACCGACTCCTTGACCGAGACGTGGGCCGGCACGATCTCCCCGGTCAAGCCCATCTCGTCGAGCTTGCGCCCCACCATGACCCGCGCCGCCAGCTTGGCCAGGGACACGCCGATGGCCTTGCTCACGAACGGAACGGTGCGGGACGCCCGGGGGTTCACCTCCAGGATGTAGACGTCGTTCCCCTTGACCGCGAACTGGACGTTCATGAGCCCCCGGACTCCGAGGGCTTCGGCAAGGGCCACGGCCTGGCGGCGGATCTCCGCCTGCACCTCCGGCGAAAGGGTCCGGGGCGGGATCGAGCAGGCGCTGTCCCCGGAGTGGACCCCCGCCATCTCGATGTGCTCCATGATGCCGCCGATGACCACCCGTTCGCCGTCGGCGATGGCGTCCACGTCCACCTCGGTGGCGTCGTCCAGGAACTTGTCGATGAGCACCGGGTGCTCCACCGAAGCCTGGAACGCCGTCACGAGGTATTCCTTGAGCTTGTCTTCCTCGTAAACGATCTCCATGGCCCGACCGCCGAGGACGTAGGACGGCCGCACCAGCACCGGATAGCCGATGTTCCGGGCCACCCGCAGGGCCTCTTCGGCGGACCGGGCGGTGCCGTTCAGGGGCTGCCTCAGCTTCAGCCGCTCCAACAGTTCCTTGAACCGCTCGCGGTCTTCCGCCAGGTCGATGCTGTCCGGCGGCGTGCCGATGATGGGGACGCCGGCCCGCTCCAGCGCCAGCGCCAGCTTCAGCGGCGTCTGTCCGCCGAACTGGACGATGACGCCGTCGGGCCGTTCCTGCGCCGTGATGTTGAGCACGTCCTCCAGGGTGAGCGGCTCGAAGTAGAGCTTGTCGGAGGTGTCGTAGTCGGTGCTGACGGTCTCCGGATTGCAGTTGACCATCAGCGTCTCGAAGCCGTCCTCCTTGAGGGCGAAGGCCGCGTGCACGCAGCAGTAGTCGAACTCGATGCCCTGGCCGATGCGGTTGGGGCCGCCGCCCAGGATCATGATCTTCTTCCGGTCGCTGCGGCGGGACTCCTGGGCGCCCTCGTAGGTGGAGTAGTAGTACGGCGTGAACGCCTCGAACTCGGCGCCGCAGGTGTCCACGGTGCGGAAGCCGGCCAGCACCCCCGCGTCCAGACGCAGCGTGCGGACCTCTTCTTCCGAGCGGCCCGAGAGCTCCGCCAGCCGCCTGTCGGAAAAGCCCATGTTCTTGACCTCCGCCAGGAACTCCCGGTCGACGCCGTCGGCCTCGCCCAGGCGTCGCCGGATCTCATCTTCTTTCTCTACAATGGCTTGTATGTGTTGAAGAAACCAAGGATCGATGCACGTCAGTTCATACAGCCGGTCCACCGTGAAGCCGGCCCGCAGGGCGGCCCCCAGAGTCCAGAGGCGGTCCGAGCGGGGCCAGCGGAGGCGTTCCTCCAGCCAAGCCTCGGCTCCGGCGCCGTCGGCCGGGACCGCGGGTTCCTCGAATCCATAGCTGCTGGTCTCCAGCGAGCGCATGGCCTTCTGCAGCGACTCCTTGAAGGTGCGGCCCATGGACATGGCCTCCCCCACCGACTTCATCTGCGTGGTCAGCACGTCGCGGGTCTGGGGAAACTTCTCGAAGGTGAACCGGGGCACCTTCACCACCACGTAGTCGATGGTGGGCTCGAAGCACGCGGGGGTCTCCCGGGTGACGTCGTTGGGGATCTCGTCGAGCGTATAGCCCACCGCCAGCTTGGCGGCGATCTTGGCAATGGGGAACCCGGTGGCCTTGCTGGCCAGGGCCGAGCTGCGGGAGACCCGCGGGTTCATCTCGATGACCACCAGCCTGCCGTTGTCGGGATTCACCGCGAACTGGATGTTGGAGCCGCCCGTGTCCACGCCGATCTCGCGGATGATGCGCAGGGCGGCGTCCCGCATCACCTGGTATTCCTTGTCGGTGAGGGTCTGGGCCGGCGCCACGGTGATGGAGTCGCCGGTGTGCACCCCCATGGGGTCGAGGTTCTCGATGGGGCACACGATCACCACGTTGTCCTTGTGGTCCCGCATCACCTCCAGCTCGAACTCCTTCCAGCCCAGCACCGATTCCTCCATCAGAACCTCGTGCACGGGGGACATCCGCAGGCCCCACTCGGCCATCTCCACGTATTCGTCCTCGGTGTAGGCGATGTTGGCGCCGCTGCCGCCCAGGGTCCGGGAGGGGCGGATGATCAACGGCAGGCTGGCCAGCTCACGCCTGGCCGCCATGGCCTCCTCCGGCGAATGCACGTAGACGCTCCGGGGCAGGTCAAGGCCGATCCGGGCCATGGCCTCCTTGAAGCGGTCGCGGTCCTCGGCCTTCTTGATGGCCTCGAGGCGGGCGCCGATCATCTCCACGCCGAAACGCTCCAGCACCCCGGTCTCCGCCAGCTCGATGGCGAGGTTGAGGGCCGTCTGGCCGCCCAGCGTGGGCAGCACCGCGTCGGGCCGCTCGGCCTCGATGATCTTCGCCACGATACCGGCATCCAGGGGCTCGACGTAGGTGCGGTCGGCGAAGTCCGGATCCGTCATGATGGTGGCCGGGTTGGAGTTGACCAGGATGACCCGGTAGCCCTCCTCCTTGAGCGCCTTCAGGGCCTGGGTGCCCGAGTAGTCGAACTCGCAGGCCTGGCCGATGACGATGGGGCCGGAGCCGATGAGCAGGATGGACTCGATGTCGGTGCGTTTCGGCATCTCAGTCCCCTGCCCCGGCCATGAGGCCACGGAAGCGGTCAAACAGGTACGACGCGTCGTGGGGGCCGGGAGAAGCCTCCGGATGATACTGGACCGAGAAAATGGGCTCCTCGCGGTGCCGGAGCCCTTCCACGGTATGGTCGTTGAGGTTCACGTGGGTCACCTCCACCGCACCCTCGAGGGAATCCGCGTCCACCGCAAAGCCGTGGTTCTGGGTGGTGATCTCCACCTTCCCGGTGGTAAGGTCCATCACCGGCTGGTTGCCGCCGTGATGGCCGAACTTGAGCTTGAAGGTGCGCCCGCCCAGGGCCAGCCCCAGGATCTGGTGGCCCAGGCAGATGCCGAAAATGGGGCGCCGGCCGACAAGCTCCCGCACGATGTCCGCGGCATAGGGGACGGCCGCGGGGTCTCCCGGACCATTGGAAAGAAAGATGCCGTCGGGCCCGAGTGCCAGGGCGTCGGCGGCGGGCGTCCATGCCGGCACCACGGTTACGGCGCAGCCGGCGTCCACGAGACCTCGAAGGATGTTGAACTTGATGCCGTAATCGTAGGCCACCACGTGGAATTGCGGCTCTTGGCCGGGCGCGAAGCCGCTTCCCATCCGCCAGAGCCCCTGGTCCCACCGGTAGAGTTCCCGGCAACTCACGTTCTTCACGAGATCCCGGCCCTCAAGTCCCCCCAACGCCTGTGCTTTTCCGGCCAGCTCCGCCTCGTCAAGGCTCACCGTGGAGATGATGCCCTCCTGGGCGCCCCGCTCGCGTATACGGGTGACCAGAGAGCGGGTGTCCACGCCTTCGATGCCCACGATGCCGTGCTCCCGCATGTAATCGTGAAGCGCCCGGGTGGCGCGCCAGTTGCTCGGCACCGGACAGTACTCCTTGACGATGAACCCCCTGACGAACGGCCGGCACGATTCGTCGTCCTCCGGGTTGACGCCGGTGTTGCCGATCTCCGGGTAGGTCATGGTGACGAGCTGGCCCTCGTAGGAAGGATCGGTGAGGATCTCCTGGTATCCCGTCATGCTGGTGTTGAAGACGACCTCCCCCGCCGCCTCCCCTTCGCTGCCGAAGGAGCGGCCGGTAAACGAGGTCCCGTCGGCCAGGGTAAGCGTGGCTTTCATGAGATGAACCGGCGACTCGATGTCCTGAAGTCAGTAGATGAGGCCGCCGATCCGCCACCAGCGCAGACGGCTGTTTTCCGAGTCCCAGGACCAATACTTGACGAAGGCCCGGCCGCGGATGTCCTCGATGGGCACGAAGCCCCAGAAGCGGCTGTCGAAGCTCCGGTCGCGGTTGTCGCCCATGACGAACACGCGGTCCTCGGGCACCTTCACCGGACCGAAATTGTCCCGGACGTGGCCGGCGCCCAGGGTCGCGCCCGCGTCCTCGAAGTGGGCATGGGCATCCTCCACCAGCTTTCCGTTGATGTAGACCCTCTTGTTCCGGATCACCACCTCGTCGCCCGGAAGCCCCACCACCCGCTTGATGAAATCCTTGCAGCGGTCCTGCGGGTAGACGAACACGACCACGTCGTCCCGTTCCGGGAGGTCCCACTCCACCAGATGGGAGCCCCTGACCAGGTCCACGCACCCGGCGAAGGGCACCCAGTTGACGTCCGGAAGCCGCAGGCCGTAGGACAGCTTGTTGACCAGGATGTGGTCGCCGATGGCCAGGGTGGGGATCATGGAGCCCGACGGGATCTTGAAGGCCTGCACCACGAAGGCCCGCAGGAACAACGCCGCCACCAGGGCGATGACGATGGCTTCGGTGTACTCCCGGAAGACGGATTTTCTGGGCTTTCCAAATCTGGCCACGTAAGGGGTCCTTGACATTCCGCGTCTGAGCGGGCGGGCTTGAAACCCGTCCCTACATTTAACATCTCGCCCGGCAACTTTGAAATCAGACCTTCAGCGCCGCCAGGAAGGCCTCCTGGGGTATCTCCACCCGCCCCACCGACTTCATGCGCCTCTTGCCTTCCTTCTGCCGTTCCAGGAGCTTGCGCTTGCGGGTGATGTCGCCGCCGTAGCACTTGGCGGTGACGTTCTTCCGCAGCGCCTTGACCGACTCCCGGGCGATGATGCGGCTGCCGATGGCCGCCTGGATCACCACCTCGAAGAGCTGGCGGGGGATCAGCTCGCGCATCCGCTGCACCATGTCCCGGCCGCGGACGTACGCCTTGTCCCGGTGCACGATGAGCGACATGGCGTCGACCAGGTCGCCGTTGATGCGGACATCCAGCTTGACCAGCTTCGACGGCCGCATGCCGGCCATCTCGTAGTCCATGGAAGCGTAACCCCGGCTCAGGGACTTGAGCCGGTCGTAGAAGTCGAACACGATCTCGTTCAACGGCAGCTCGTAGGTGACCATGGCGCGGTTGAGGCCGGAGTAGCGCAGCTCCCGCTGAATGCCGCGCTTTTCCTCGCACAGCTTGAGCACGCTCCCGAGGTAGTCCTGGGGCAGGTGGATGGTGGCCAGGATGAACGGCTCCTCGATCGTCTCGATGTCGGCCTCGTTCGGAAAGGCCACCGGATTGTCGATGGACAGGACCTCCCCGGCGTGGGTGGTGACCTGGTAGACCACGGTGGGAGCCGTCGTGATGAGGGCCAGGTCGAACTCCCGCTCCAGCCGTTCGCGCACGATGTCCAGATGGAGCAGGCCGAGGAACCCGCAACGGAACCCGAACCCCAGGGCCTGGGAGCTCTCCGCCTCGAAGGTGAACGACGAATCGTTCAGGCTGAGCTTTTCCAGCGCCGTCCTGAGGGCCTGGTACTGTCCGGAGTCCGCCGGGTAGAGGCCGCTGAACACCATGGGCTTGAGCGGGCGGAAGCCTTCCAACGGCCGGCTGGTGGGACGCTTGTGGCTGGTGACGGTGTCGCCGATGCGGGCCTCGTGGATGTTCTTGATGGAGGCCATGAGAAAGCCCACCTCGCCCGGACCGAGGCTCTCCACCTCCACCGGGCCCGGGGCGAAGATGCCCAGGCGGTTCACCTCGAACACGCCGCCGGTGGACATGAGGCGGATGGAATCGCCGGTGCGGACGCTCCCTTCGAAGACCCGCAGCAGGATCACCGCGCCGTGGTAGGGATCGAACCAGCTATCGAAGACGAGGCCGCTCAAGGGCGCCTGCCGCTCACCCCGGGGCGGAGGAACGTTGGCGATGATGCCTTCGAGCACCGCCTCGGTGCCGATGCCCTTCTTGGCGCTGGCCAGGATGGCCTGGGAGCCGTCCAGGCCGATGACGTCCTCGATCTCCCGCTTGACCCGCTCCGGGTCCGCGCTGGGCAGATCGATCTTGTTGATGACCGGAAGCACCTGCAGGTCGTGGTCCAGCGCCAGATAGACGTTGGCCACGGTCTGCGCCTCCACCCCCTGCGCGGCGTCCACCACCAGGATGGCGCCTTCGCAGGCGGCCAGGCTCCGGGAGACCTCGTAGGTGAAATCGACGTGGCCGGGGGTGTCGATGAGGTTCAGGACATAGCCATCGCCGGCGGCGGAGCGGTAATCGAGCCGCACCGGACTGGCCTTGATGGTGATGCCGCGCTCGCGTTCCAGCTCCATCTTGTCCAGGAACTGATCGGTCTTCTCCCGCTCGCTGAGTGCGCCCGTGTGCTCCAGCAACCGGTCCGCCAGGGTGGACTTGCCGTGGTCGATATGGGCGATGATGCAGAAGTTCCGGATTCGAGTGCTATCCACTGCTCCGCCCTATCGAATGGTAAATGAAGCCCTGCCGCCGCATCGCCGCCGGGTCGTAGAGGTTGCGGCCGTCGAAGATCACCGGCCCCCGCAGCAGCTCCTTCAGCCGGGGAAAATCCGGACTGCGGAACTCGTTCCATTCGGTCAGGACCAGCAACGCGTCGGCGCCCGCGGCCGCTTCGTAGTTGCTTTCGCCGAACTCGATGCGCGCTCCGTAGCGCTTTCGCGCCTCCTCCATGGCCTCGGGGTCGAAGGCCCGCACCCGCGCGCCCGCCTCCAGCAGGCCGTCGATGACGCGAATGGCCGGCGCCTCGCGCATGTCGTCGGTGCGGGCCTTGAAGGCCAGACCCCACACCGCCAGGGTGAGACCGGACAAGCCGCCGAAGTGGGCCTTGACCTTTTCCAGCAACAGGCTCTTCTGCGTCTCGTTGACCCGGTCCACCGCCCGCAGCAACGGCATCTCCAGCTCTTCACCGCCCATGGCGACCATCGCCCGGATGTCCTTGGGCAGGCACGATCCCCCGTAGCCGATTCCCGGGAAGATGAAATGCGGGCCGATCCGGTGGTCCAGTCCCACGATGCGCCGGACCTGCTCGATGTCCGCCCCCTCCTTCTCGCACAGACGGGCGGTCTCGTTGATGAACGAGATCTTGGTGGCCAGGATCGCGTTGGCGGCGTACTTGCTCATCTCGGCGCTGCGCGCGTCGGTGAGGATGATGGGCTTGCCGGTGCGTACGAAGGGCTCGTAGAGGGCCCTCAGGCGTTCCAGCGAATCCGCGTCCTCTCCCCCCAGCACCACCCGGTCGGGCTTCATGAAGTCCTCCACCGCGGCGCCTTCCTTCAGGAACTCCGGGTTCGAGACCACCGCCACGGCATGCCGGGTGTGCTTTGCGATGATCTCCGCCACGCGCGCCGCCGTGCCCACCGGGACCGTGCTCTTGGTCACCACGATCTTGGCGGCGTTCATGGCCCGGGCGATGTCCTCCGCCACCGCGAACACCTGGCTCAGGTCGGCGCCGCCCGCCGACACCTGCGGCGTGCCCACCGCGATGAAGACCGCCTCCGCCCGCTTCACCGCCTCGCCCAGGTCCGTGGAAAAGGACAGCCGCCCCTCGCGGGTGTTGCGTTCGATCAGTTCCTCCAGTCCCAGCTCGTAGAACGGAACACGGCCCTTCCGGAGCAGCTCGACCTTGGCCTCGTCGATGTCCACGCACACCACGTCGTTGCCGGTTTCGGCGAAGCAGCTCCCCGTCACCAGCCCCACGTAACCCGCGCCGAGCATTGCGATGTTCATGTGATCAACGTGATCCCGATTCCAGGCGCGTGGCCGGCGTCGGGGCGGGCTTCGAACCCGTCCGTGCCCGCAACGCGCGGAATCTCAGTCGTGAAAACGCGTCAGCTCCACGAAGCGGCGATACCGCTCGTCGATTTCCGTCCGGTCCATCGAGATCAGCCGTCCGGGTCCGAAGTCCTCGACCGTGAACGAGGCGGTGACGTTGCCGTAGACGATGGCCCGGCGGAGGGGAGCCTCCCCGGCGGCGGCGCCCGCCGCAAGGCAACCCATGAACGCCCCGGCAAAGGAGTCGCCGGCGCCGGTGGGGTCCAGGACCTCCTCCAGCGGGTAGGCCGGCACCACGAAGGCCGAGGCGTCCGAGAACTGGAACACGCCGTACTCGCCGCGCTTGATGAGCACCACGCGCGGGCCCATCTTCAGGATGGCGCGGGCAGCGCGGACGATGTTGTGCTCACCGCTCAGCATGCGCGCTTCCGAGTCGTTGATGACCACGGTCTCCACCCGCGCCAGCACCTTCCTCAACTCCCCTGGGTTCTCGTGGATCCAGTGGTCCATGGTGTCCAGGGCCACCAGCCGCGGCTGCTTCAACTGCGCCAGCACTTCCAACTGCGCGGCCGGATGCATGTTGCCGAGGAAGGCATAGTCCGTGTCTTCGTAGCCCGCGGGCATCCGGGGGACGAAGTCTTCCAGCACGTTGAGCTGGACCTCCAGGGTATCGCGGACGTTCAGGTCTTCGTGGTACCGTCCGTGCCAGAAAAAGGTCTTGCCCTGGGCCCGTTGCAGTCCTTCCAGGTCCACCCCGCTGCGCGACAGTGCCGTCAGGTGCTCCTCCGGAAAGTCCTCGCCCACCACCCCGACGATCCGTACCGGGGCGAAGAACGCCGCCGCCAGGGCGAAGTAGGCCGCCGAGCCGCCCAGGACCCGGTCGGCACGGCCGCGCGGGGTCTCGATGGAATCGAAAGCCATGGAGCCCACCACCAGAACGCTCATGTTCACAACCCTCCCGAGGCCCGAACGCCCCACACTCCGTCGTTCCCGCCCCCGATCAGGGTCGAGGGCATGCTTTCGCGGGAATGACGGTTACGACTAGAGATACTTGGCCACCAGCGGCGCCAGCTTCCTCCGGGTCTTCGCCGGAATCACCGAGCGGTCGGTGACGATGGCGAAAGCCAGGGCCGTGGCGCAGGGACACGTCCGTCCGGGCGACAACCGCTGCACCGTGCCCCGGACGATGCGCTTGGCCACGTCCGCGTTCTTCTGCAGCACCGCGATGATTTCCTCGATGTCCACGTCGCCGGCGGCTTCGTTCCAGCAGTCATAGTCCGTCGACATGGCGATGGTGGCAAAGCACATCTCGGCCTCCCGGGCCAGCTTGGCCTCCTGCAGGTTGGTCATGCCGATGACGTCCGCGCCCCAGCTCCGGTACAGCGCGGACTCCGCCCGGGTGGAGAACTGCGGCCCCTCCATGCAGACGTAGGTGCCTTGGCCGTGCACCTGGATGTCCTCGGCCGCGGCCGCCTCCGCCACCACCGCGCGCAGGTCGTTGCAGAACGGATCCGCGAACTGGACGTGGGCCACGATCCCGTCGCCGAAGAACGTGCTGGGACGCCTGTAGGTGCGGTCGATGAACTGGTCCGGCAGCACCACGTGGCCCGGTTCGATCTCCAGCTTGAGGCTGCCCACCGCGCTCACCGACAGGAGCCACTCGACCCCCAGCTTCTTCATGCCGAAGATATTGGCGCGGTTGTTGACCTCGGTGGGCAGCAGCCGGTGGCCCTTGCCGTGACGCGGCAGAAAGGCCACCGCGACTTCGTCCAGGTATCCCAGCACGAAGGCCCCGGAAGGCGCGCCGAAGGGCGTTTCCACCTCCACCTCGCGCACCTCGCTCAGACCGTCCATCTCGTAGAGGCCGGTGCCGCCGATGACGCCGACCATCGCGTTCTGTTCCATCTTCTGCCGTCCCGATTCCGTTACGCGACCGGCCGGCGGCCGGTCATCCCGCGGCGAGCGCTTCCACGCTGCCGGCCGGCGCCGCCTCCGCGGCGTGATACAGTTGTCCGCAAGCCGCCTGGATGTCGTCGCCCCGCGGCCGGCGCACGTGGGTCTGGATGCCGCGGGCGCGCAAGGTCTCGCCGAACCGTTCGGTGACGGGGTCCTTCGGCCGGCTGTAACCGCTCCCCTCGTGAGGGTTGAACGGTATCAGGTTCACCTTGCAACGGATGCCCCGGAGCTTCCCCGCCAGCTCGGCCGCGTCCGCCGCCCGATCGTTCACCCCGCTGATGAGCAGGTACTCGAAGGTGATGCGCTTGCGCCGCGGCACCGGCAGGGAGCGGCAGCACTCGAGCAACTGCGAGACCGAATACTTCCGGTTGACCGGCATCAGCTCGGAACGCACCGAGTCCCGCACCGAATGGAGCGAGATGGCCAGGTTGACCCGGGTCTCCTCCATGAGCCGCCGCATCTGCGGCAACAGGCCCACCGTGGAGACCGTGATCTTGCGGGGCGAAATGCCCATGCCGCTACGGGCGTCGGTAATGACGTCGAGCGCCCCGCGGGTGGCGTCGTAGTTGGCCAACGGTTCGCCCATGCCCATGAACACCAGGTTCGAGATCCGCGTGTCGTCCGGACACCGGCGCTGGGCCTCCAGCACCTGGTCCACGATCTCCGCCTGGGTGAGGTTCCGTTTCAGGCCCATGCGCGCGGTGGCGCAGAAGGTGCAGCCCAGCCCGCAGCCCACCTGCGTCGACACGCACAGCGTCACCCGGTCCGGCTCCGGGATGTAGACGGTTTCGACGACGGCGCCGTCGCGCAGGCCGAAAAGGTACTTGACGGACCCGTCCCTGGACTCGATACGCCGGCGCACCGACAGGCTGCCGACCGTGAACTCCCCCGCCAGGGCCTGCCGCAGCCCTACGGAAAGGTCCGTCATGGCCTCGAACGCGGTCGCGTGCTTCTGAAACAGCCAGCGCCGTATCTGGTCCGCGCGATAGGCGGGGAGGCCGCGGACGTCGAGCCACGCGACCAACTCGGCATGGCTCAGGCCTTCGAGGGGGGGCCGGGTATCCACTGCACCTCCGCCCCACCCTTCCTGGGTTCCCGCTTTCGCGGGAATGACGTTTGCGAGCGTCGGCGCCATTCTCGAATCAACGATCGAATCGGGGCGTCGGCACCCCTGAAGCCTCAGGACCCGGACGACTGGATCTCGTCGGCGTTGAAGAAGAAGGCGATCTCCGCGGCAGCGGTCTCGGGGGCGTCGGAGCCGTGCACCGCGTTGGCCTCCACGTCGGTGCCCCAGTCCTTGCGGATCGTTCCCGGATCGGCCTTGGCCGGGTCCGTGGCGCCCATGATCTCCCGGTTCTTCGCGATGGCTCCCTCACCTTCGAGCACCGACACGAAGATGGGGCCCCTGGACATGTAGTCCGTCAGACTGTTGAAGAACGGCCGCTCCCGGTGCACTTCGTAGAAGCTCTCCGCCCGCTGCTTGTCCAGCCGGGTCAGCCTGGCCGCAACCACCTTGAGCCCCGCGTGCTCGAAACGGCTCAGAATGTCCCCGATCAGGCCCCGGGCGACGGCTTCCGGCTTGATGATCGACAGTGTTCTCTCCATAACCCCTATCCCAAGATTCCCTTCATGGTTTGTCCGATGTCGGCGGGGGACGGCGCCATGTGTACGCCGGCGGCTCGCAGGGCCTCGACCTTTTCCGCCGCGGTGCCCTTGCCTCCGGAAATGATGGCGCCGGCATGGCCCATGCGCTTGCCCGGCGGGGCCGTCTGGCCCACGATGAAGCCCACCACGGGCTTTTTCATGTGCGCCCGGATCCACTCGGCGGCGTCCTGCTCGGCGCTGCCGCCGATCTCGCCGATGAGCACCACCGCCTCGGTCTCGTCGTCCTCGTTGAAGCGCTGCAGCACGTCGATGAAGTTGAGCCCGCGGATGGGGTCGCCGCCGATGCCCACGCAGGTGGATTGTCCCATGCCCAGGCGCGTGAGCTGGTCCACCGCCTCGTAGGTCAGCGTGCCGCTGCGGGAGATGACGCCGACGCTGCCGCGCTTGTGGATATGCCCCGGCATGATGCCGATCTTGCATTCGTCGGGGGTGATCACGCCCGGGCAATTGGGCCCCACCAGAACGGTGCCGCGCTCCTGCAGGTAGCGTTTCACCCGCATCATGTCCTGGACCGGCACGCCCTCGGTGATGCAGATGACCAGCGGCACGCCGGCGTCCGCCGATTCCATGATGGCGTCGGCGGCGAACGGAGGCGGCACGTAGATGACGCTGGCGTTGGCGGCGGTTTCCCGCACCGCCTCTTCCACGCTGTCGAAGATGGGGATGTCCTCGAAGGAAGTCCCGCCCTTCCCCGGCGTGACCCCCGCCACCATCCGGGTGCCGTACTCCTTGCACGTCCGGGTGTGGAACTGCCCGGTGGCGCCGGTGATCCCCTGGGTCAGCACCCGTGTCTCGGAATCCACCAGGATGCTCATGCCGGCCCCTCTGCCGCCCGCACGGCTTCCACGATCTTCTGCGCCGCGTCCGCGATGGTGTCGGCGGCGATGATGCTCAGGTCGGAGTTCGACAAGAGCTCCCGGCCCTGCTCCACGTTGGTGCCCTGCAGCCGCACCACCAGCGGCACCGTGACGCCGATCTCCCGGGCGGCGTCGATAATGCCCGCGGCGATGACGTCGCAACGCATGATTCCGCCGAAGATGTTCACCAGCACGCCGCGCACCTTGTCGTCCGACAACAACAGGCGGAAGGCCTGCCCCACCATCTCCTTGCTGGCGCCGCCGCCCACGTCGAGGAAGTTGGCGGGCATGCCGCCGTACTGCTGGATGATGTCCATGGTGCCCATGGCCAGGCCCGCGCCGTTGACCATGCAGCCGATGTTGCCGTCCAGGGCCACGTAGGAGATGCCCAGATCACCGGCCGTGACCTCCTTGGGGTCCTCCTCGTTGACGTCCCGGAGATCGGCCGCTTCCCGCTGGCGGAACAGCGCGTTGCCGTCGAAGTTCATCTTGGCGTCCAGGACCAGGAAACGGCCGTCGTCGAGCTGCGCCAGCGGATTCACCTCGAGCTGCATGCAGTCCGATTCGAGGAAAGCGCGGTACAGGTCCGTGAGCAGGGCGCCGAAGGCGCCCACCTCCTTGCCGGAAAGACCCAGCCGGGCGGCCACCCGGCGGATCTGGAACGGCGCCACCCCTACGAGAGGGTCCACCAACTCGATGATGATCGCGTCCGGGGTCTCCTTGGCCACCTCCTCGATCTCCATCCCTCCCTCGCGGCAGGCGATGATGGCGGGCTGTCCGGCGGCGGCGTCCATGACGATGCTGCAATAGAGTTCCCTGGCGATCCGCGAAGCCTCTTCCACCCACACGCGCCGCACGACCCTGCCCTCGGGACCGGTCTGGTGCGTGACCAGGGCCTTGCCCAACAAGCCCCCGGCGAAGACCTCCGCCTCCCCGGCGGTCCGGACGACCTTGACGCCGCCGGCCTTGCCGCGACCGCCGGCGTGGATCTGCGCCTTCACCACGCACGGGAAGCCGATCTCCTCGGCCGCCGCCCGCGCCTCGCCGGCCGTGACCGCCACCCGTCCGCCGGGCACGGCCACGCCGAACCGCGCGAGCCACTGTTTCGCCTGATATTCGTGAATGTTCATGCGGTGCCTGAAGCGGGGCCGCGGAGGCTTCCTGGAGGACGGTCGCCGTGTTGCATTGCAGGGACGTCAGGCCTGTTCCAGCACGCGGTCCATGGCGCCCACGACCTCCCGGACGTGCGACAGGGACTCGTCGAACTGGGCCTTCTCGTCGACAGTGAGATCGATCTCGATGACCTTCTCCACGCCGCCGGCGCCCAGCAGCACCGGCACGCAGAAGTAGTAGCCCTGGACGCCGTACTCGCCTTCGAGCAGGGCCGCGCAGGGAAGCACCTCCTTCTTGTCCAGCAGGTAGGCCTCGGCCATGCGCACCGCGGCCGACGCCGGCGCGTAGAACGCCGAGCCGGTCTTCAGCAGCGAGACGATCTCGCCGCCGGCCATGCGCACCCGCTGCTCGATCTCGTCGAGGCGGTCCGGCGAGATGAGACTGGCCACCGGCACGCCGCCCACCTGGCAGGTGCTCCGCACCGGCACCATGTCGTCGCCGTGGCCGCCCATCACCATGGCGGTGACGCTCTCCACGGACCGGTTGAGCTCCTGGGCGATGAACGTCCGGTAGCGCGACGAGTCGAGGATCCCGGACTGCCCGACCACCTGGTGCTTGGGGAAGCCGGTGACCCTTTGACACAGCGTCACCATGGCGTCCAGCGGATTGGTGATGACGATGACGAAGGCGTCGGGGGCGTACTGCTTGATGCCCTCCGACACCGAGGTCATGATCCTGGCGTTGGTGCCGAGAAGATCGTCCCGGCTCATGCCCGGCTTGCGGGCGATACCCGCGGTGACGATGCAGACGTCGGCTCCGACGATGTCCTCGTAGCTGGTGGTGCCGACGATATCGGCGTCAAAGCCCTCCACCGGCGCCGACTGGAGCAGGTCCAGCGCCTTGCCCTGCGGCAGTCCGTCGATGACGTCGAACAGCACCACGTCTCCCAGCTTCTTCAAGGCGCACAGGTGCGCCATGGTGCCGCCGATGTTGCCGCCGCCTATCAGTGCGATCTTGTTCCTGGCCATGATCCCGCCACGTTACATGTTGGCCACGATGGCGTCGCCGAACTCCGAGCACTTGAGCAGCTTGGCGCCGGTCATGAGCCGCTCGAAATCGTAGGTCACGGTCTTCTGCGCGATGGTTTCCTCGAGGCCCTGGATCACCAGGTCCGCGGCTTCGTCCCAGCCGAGGTGGCGCAGCATCATCTCGCCCGAGAGGATCACCGAGCCGGGGTTGACCTTGTCCTGGCCGGCGTACTTGGGCGCGGTGCCGTGGGTGGCCTCGAACAGGGCGTGGCCGCTGTCGTAGTTGATGTTGCCGCCCGGCGCGATGCCGATGCCGCCCACCTGCGCCGCCAGCGCGTCCGAGATGAGGTCGCCGGTGAGGTTCATGGTGGGGATCACGTCGAACTCGTCGGGACGCGTGAGGATCTGCTGCAGGAAGGCATCGGTGATGGCGTCCTTGATGAGTATCTGCCCCTCGTCCGGCCGGCCGCCGCAGTCTTCCCATGACACCACCTTGTCGCCGAACTCGCGCTTGGCGAGCGCGTAGCCCCAGCGCATGAAGGCGCCCTCGGTGTACTTCTGGATGTTGCCCTTGTGCACCAGCGTCACGTTGCGCCGGTTGTGGTCCACGGCGTAACGGATGGCCGCCCGGATGAGCCGCTCGGAGCCCTCGATGGAGATGGGCTTGATGCCGATGCTGGCGGTGTCGGGGAAGCGGATGCTCTTGACTCCCATCTCGTCGCGGAGGAACTTGACCACCTTCTCCGCCTCGGGGGTGCCGGTCTCCCACTCGATGCCGGCGTAAATGTCCTCGGTGTTCTCGCGGAAGATCACCATGTCCACCAGGTGCGGCCGCACCACCGGCGACGGCACGCCCTTGAAGTAGCGCACAGGCCGGAGACAGACGTACAGGTCCAGCACCTGCCGCAGGGTCACGTTCAGGCTCCGGAAGCCCTCGCCCACCGGCGTGGTCAGCGGCCCCTTGATGGCCACCAGGTACTCGCGGATGACATCCACGGTCTCCTGCGGCAGCAGGCTCGGCGGACAGTCATCGCCGTAGACCGCCTCGGCCTTCTCGCCGGCGTAGACCTCCATCCAGGAGATCTTCTTCTTGCCGCCGTAGGCCTTGTCCACCGCGCCGTCCAGCACCCGCACCGCGGCCGCCCAGATGTCGACGCCGATGCCGTCGCCTTCGATGAAGGGGATGATCGGATTGTCCGGTACCTGAAGCTTGCCGTCGGAAAGCGAAACCTTCGCGCCCTCGGACGGCACATTGACGTGTAGATAGCTTGCCATGGTTCTCCTCTGATCGCTCCTGTGATCTTTGAGTTGGCCCGAGGACCGGCGACCGGTCTCGGAGATCCTGGTTCCGGTCATGAGCTCGGCGAGCCCGAGGGTCCGGTCCAGGCTATGCGTGCGGTTTGACAAAACAGGCTTAACCAATCTCCGGTGGCGAGTCAAGTGAAGGCTCCGGCGCGGCGGACCCCCGGCGGACCTCCAGGCGCGCATGCCATTTTCGGGCGAACCCGTTATATTGGCGGACTTGAGCGTGCGGATGGACAGGGTGTCGAAGGTCTACGGGCTCCTGTGGGCCCTGAGGGAGGTGCGGCTGGAGCTCGAGCCCGGAGAATGGGTGGCGCTCCTGGGACCCAACGGAGCCGGGAAGACCACGCTCCTGAGGCTTCTGGCCGCCCTGGCCTACCCCACCGCCGGCGCCATCGAGCTGTTCGGGAAGCCGCTCCCCTACGGCAACTCCCCGCTGCGCGGAAAGATCGGGTTTCTCGCCTCGGGCGGACACCTCTACGACAACCTGACCGTGAGCGAGAACCTGCGGTTCTTCGTCTCGCTGTACCGGGGGGACGCCACTCCGGAAGAACGCCGGGCGGTGCTGAACGAGGTGGGACTGCACGAGAAGACCGGCGAATACGTCTCCACCCTCTCCCTGGGCATGCGCTGCCGCCTGGCCATCGCCAAGTGGCGGCTGGTGAATCCCGGGCTGCTGCTGGTGGACGAGCCCTACGGCGCGCTGGATCCTCCGGGCGTGGACATGCTGAACCGCTTCCTGGAGTCCCTCTGCGCCGGCGGCGGCATCGTGGTGCTGGCCACCCACGACGTTCCGCGCGTCCTCGAACGCTGCTCCAGGGCGGTGATGCTGAACCGCGGGCGGATCGTCTTCGACGAGCTCCGGCAGGACCCCTGGGACAGCTTCCACGCCGCCTTCGACATCCTCGCCTCTTCCCAGGACACGGGCGGGCCGCGTTGAACGGCGTCTTGAGACAGGTCTACTGGCTCCTCTGGAAGGATCTCCTGCTGGAGGTGCGCCGCCGGGACAACCTGCTGTCGATGTTCTTCTTCGGCCTCTCCCTGCTCTTTCTCTTCTCGTTCGCCTTCGAGATCACCGGCGACAACGTCTCCCGCATGGCCCCGGGACTCCTGTGGCTGGCCTTCATGTTCAGCGGCACCCTGGCCCTGGGTCAGCTCTTCCAGGGCGACCGCGAGAACGACTGCCTCGATGCGCTGCTGCTGGCGCCCATGGACCGGGGCGCCTACTACCTCGCCAAGGTGCTGTTCAACTTTTCGCTGATGCTGCTTCTGGAGGTCTTCATCCTGCCCCTCTTCGGCATCCTGTTCCGCCTGGACTTCTGGCATCTGCTGCCGGACCTGCTCCTCTATACCCTGCTCGGGACGCTGGGCTTCTGCGTCGTGGGGGTCCTTTTCGCCGCGGTGACGCTACGGGCACGGGCCCGGGCCCTGCTGCTCCCCGTGCTGCTGTTTCCGCTGATGATCCCCGTGATCCTCGGCACCGTCCGCACCCTGGAGATCATCCTGGGAGCCGGCACCGCCCAGGACCTGGTCCCGTGGTTCCGCCTGCTGGTGGGCTTCGACCTGATCTTCGTCACCGCCGGCTTCCTGTTGCTGGAGTGGGTGCTGGACGGCTGACCGCGGTTGGGAACTGCCACACGCGGGTGCTATCATTACGCCGAAGACGGTTTCAGCCTACGTCATTCCCGCGAAAGCGGGAATCCAGGGGCGGCAAAGGGATGCCACGGCCATGCTCCCGCTGCCTCACCCCTCCTGGATTCCCGCTTTCGCGGGAATGACGAGTTTGGGGCTTTCGTATCAATCCATGGCTCGACGAATTCTCGGCTGGCTGGCGCTCATCCTCATCATCACGGGTCTGTATTGGGGCCTCGTGGAGGCGCCGCCGGACGCCCGGCAGGGTGAAACCCAGCGGATCATGTACCTCCACATCCCCAGCATCCTGGTAGCGTACCTGTCCTTCTTCATCGTGTTCGTGGGTAGTTGCCTCTACCTCTGGAAAGGCGAGCGCCGGGACGACAACCTGGCCCACGCGGCCGCGGAGATCGGCGTGCTCTTCACCGCCCTGACCATCGTCGAGGGATCCATCTGGGGCAAGCCCACCTGGGGGGTCTGGTGGACCTGGGACGCCCGCCTCACGCTCACCGCCATCCTGCTGCTGATCTTCTCCGGGTACCTGCTGCTCCGCTCCCTGATAGAGGACCAGCGGCGCGCGGCCGTGTCCGGAGCGATCCTCGGGATCATCGGGTTCCTGGACATCCCGCTGATACACATGTCGGTGTACTGGTGGCGCACGCTGCACCAGCCCCCTTCCATCCTGCGTCCGGACAAGGCGCCGTGGGACAACATCGATCCGGCCATGCTGTGGCCGTTGGGGATCAACTTTCTGGCTTTCTTGCTGTTGTTCTTCTACCTGCTGTCGTTGCGCATCCGCCTGGGCGAGGTGGAAGACGAAGCGCGTCGAAGCCGGCTCTACGACGCATCGTCACCGGCGTGACTTCCGGAGCATGAATCCATGGGACACTGGGGTTTCGTCTTCCTGGCCTACGGCATCGTCTGGTGCAGCATCGCCATCTACACGCTGCTCCTGAAACGGCGCATCCGGCGGGCCGCGGCAACCACGCAGGCTCCCGGAGCTGCGACCGAGGCGAACGCACATGAAGCCTAGATATCTCATCGGCGGCCTGATCATCGTCGGCGGCCTGTCCTACCTCATCTACGGCGCCATGCAGGAAGCCGTCGTCTACTTCGTGACACCTTCCGAGCTCCGGGCGGAGGTCCCGGGTCCGGACCGGTTCCTGCGCGTGGGCGGCATGGTCCTGCCCGGCTCCCTCGAGAAGGACCTGGACCGGCGCACCTTCCGGTTCCGGATCACCGACGGCCAGGAGTCCATCGCCGTGTTCTATCAGGGAGTGCCGCCGGACCTCTTCTCCGAGGGCAAGGGCGCGGTGATCGAGGGGCGGCTCGGCGACAACGGCGTCTTTCGGGCTTCCACGGTCATGGCCAAGCACGCCGAGGAGTACAGCCCGCACCCGGAAGGCGAAGACCCCGCCGGCAAACGGAGCTTCGTGCCCGCCCGGCCCGGGGGCGGTTAGTCCATGACCGCCGCCCTGGGATATACCTGCATCCTCCTGGCCCTGGCGCTGGCGGCGTGGGGCATCGCGGCCCCTGTCCTGCACGCCCGTACCGGTATTCAAGGCTTCAACGCTTCCGCGCGCTACGCCATCGCCGGTCAGTTCGTGTTCGTGACCCTGGCCGCGGCGGCGTTGATCTACGCCCTGGTGGCCACCGACTTCTCCATCCGCTACGTGGCCCTCAACACCACCCGGAGCACGCCGATCTACTACCGCGTCACCGGGCTCTGGGGCGCCCTGGAAGGGTCGCTGCTGTTGTGGGAGTGGATCCTCATCATCTTCTCGGCCCTGGTGGCATGGAGCTACCGCAGGCGCATGCAGGAGTTCATGCCGTGGGTGCTGATGGTGTTCTCCATCGTCTCGGCCTTCTTCCTTGCGGTCATCGCCTTCGCCTCGAACCCCTTCGAGACCCACTTCCCGGTGCCCGCCGACGGCCGCGGGCTGAACCCGCTGCTGGAAGACGCCAACATGCTGAGCCACCCGCCGCTGCTCTACACCGGGTTCGTGGGGCTTACGGTGCCGTTCGCCTTCGCCATGGCGGCGCTGATCCGCGGAAAGCTCGACCACGGGTGGATCGTCGCCACCCGGCGCTGGACCATCACGGCCTGGTTCTTCCTCACCCTCGGCAACCTGGTGGGCGCGTGGTGGTCCTACCACGTGCTCGGCTGGGGCGGCTACTGGGCCTGGGACCCGGTGGAGAACGCCGCCTTCATGCCGTGGCTTCCGGCCACCGCGTTCCTGCACTCGGTGCAGGTCCAGGAACGGCGCGGGATGCTCAAGACCTGGAACCTGCTGCTGATCATCATCGCCTTCAGCCTGACCCTCTTCGGCACCTTCCTCACCCGGTCGGGAGTCCTGTCGTCCATCCACGCCTTCTCGTCCGGACCGGTGGGAGCCTACTTCCTGGGATTCCTGGCGTTCGTGCTGGTCTCGTCGCTGGGACTGCTTGCCTGGCGCAGCGACCGGCTGCGCGGCCAGCCCGAGCTCGACTCGGTGGTGAGCCGCGAGTCGGCGTTCGTCCTGAACAACGTGGTGTTCGTTTCCGCCCTCTTCACCATCTTCCTGGGCACGGTCTTTCCGCTGCTGTCCGAGGCCGTGGCCGGGGTCCAGGTCAGCGTGGGCGCTCCCTACTTCAACACCGTAACGGCCCCCCTGTTCCTGTTGCTGGTGTTCCTCATGGGGGTGGGCCCGCTCATTGCCTGGCGCCGGGCTTCGTGGGACAACCTCAAGCGAAACTTCACCTGGCCCACGGTGGCGTCCCTGGCCGTGGCCATGGGGTTGTTCGCAGGCGGGGTGCGCTCGTTCCTCTCGCTGCTGGGATTCACCCTCTGCGCCTTCACGGTCTGGACCATGGTCTTCGACACCTGGCTGTCCCTGCGCGCGCGCCGCCGGCAGGCCGGCGAGGGGCCCTTGCGCGGGCTCGCCACCCTGGTCCGCCGAAACCAGCGCCGCTACGGCGGCTTCGTGGTGCATCTGGGGGTGGTGTTGGTGGTGCTGGGCATCGCTGGCTCCATGACCTACAGCATCGAACGGGAAGCGACTCTGAGCGTCGGCGAGACATTGACGGCGGGCCCCTACCGGGTGGCCTTCGAGGGGCTGCGAGGCTCCCAGCAGCCCACCCACTACCGGGTGGAGGGCGCATTCAAGGTGTCGCAGAACGGTGACGACCTCGGGCGCCTGTCGCCGGCGTTGAAGTTCTTTCCGACCCAGGACTCGCCCATCGGCCGGGCGGTTTTCAGGAGCACGCTCAAGGAGGACCTCTACCTGATCCTTTCGGGATTCAGCGAAGTGGGGCAGAACCGGGCCACCCTCAAGGTCCTGATCCGACCGCTGGTGTTGTGGATCTGGCTCGGCGGACTCGTCATGACCCTCGGCACGCTCATGACCATCCTTCCCATGGGCGGGCCCGCGCGGGACCCGTCATGACCCCGGCGGCCCAAAGACTCCTGCTCACCCTCATGGGGGTGGGACTGCTGGTGGTCCTGCTGGGGTACGGGTTCTACCGCGACCCGCGCTTTATCCCCTCGCCCCTGGTGGGCGGGCCCGCACCGGACTTCTCGCTGGCGCTGTTCAACGGCAGGACGGTACGGTTGTCGGAATTTCGCGGCAAGACAGTCATGCTCGACTTCTGGGCTTCCTGGTGCCTGCCCTGCCGGGCGGAGGCCCGGGACCTGGAGGCCGCGTGGAAACGGCAGGGCGACGACGTGGTCTTCCTCGGCGTCAACATCCAGGACAACGAGGCGGACGCCCGGAAATTCATCGAGGAGTTCGCCATCACCTTTCCCAACGGGCAGGACCCCGACGGCAAGGTCTCGGTGGACTACGGCGTGTGGGGTATCCCCGAAGCCTTCTTCATCAGCCCGGCCGGAAGGATCACCTACAAGCACATCGGGGCGATTCCGCCGCCGGTGCTGGCGGCCAAGCTGCGGGAGGCTCGACTCGACCGGGTCAGCGACGACAGCGGCCGTGGCGAACATCAGACCATACGATGAAGATCGTAGTAAAGATAGCTACTTGGGCCGTGCTTCTCACGTTGTGCTTCAATGCGCGCGCGGACGAGGCGCTGGAGGAGCGCGTGAGGGTCATCGCCTCGGAGCTCCGCTGCGTCGTGTGCCAGAACCTGTCCGTGGCCGACTCCCCGGCGGAGATGGCGGTGCAGATGCGCGGCATCGTGCGGGAGCAGCTCAAGGCCGGCAAGACCGCCGACGAGATCCGGAGCTATTTCGTCTCGAAATACGGCGAGTGGGTCCTGCTGGCGCCGCCGGCCCATGGCTTCAATCTCACGGTATGGATTCTGCCCTTTGCCGCCCTGCTGGCCGGGCTCGGCTTCGCCGGCTGGTTTCTGCGCCGGTGGAGCCGCCGCGCCACGGACGAGCCGCCGGGAACGCCGGACCCGGAGCTCCTGGAACAGGTCCGCGCCGCGGCCGGCAATGACTTCCGGCCGGACCCGCCGGACGACGAGCTGGAGCGCCTCTACCGGGACCTGCGGGAGCTCGACTTCGACCGTCAGGCCGGCAAGCTGTCCGAGGGTGACCACCACGCCCTCCGCCAACGCTACGAAGGTCAGGCCGTGCGGCGGCTCGCGGAGCTCCGCCAAAGCGCGGCGCCGTCAATGGAGCCCGAGATGACGCAACCGACCGCCTCTCCGAGAAACCGACGCAACTGGACCTGGGCCGCCGGGGCGGTGGTGTTGTTGGCCGGCGGCGTTACCCTGGGCCTGCTGCTGGGCCAGTCGCTCCGGCCCCGCACCTCCACCGAGGACAGCATCACCGGCGATTTCCTGACTGGGACCGGCCCCGGCGGGATCAGCCGGCCAAGCGCTTCCGATAATCCCGTGGCGGCCCTGCGCCGGGGACAGGAAGCCTTCCAGCGAAAAGACTTCAAGACCGCCATCGACGCCTTCCGGACGGTATTGCGCGAAGACTCCGGCCATCCCCTGGCCAACGCCTACATGGGGATGATCATGGCTCAGGCGGGACACACGGACGCCGCCCTCGAAGCGCTGGACCGCGCACTGTCCCGCTCCCCCAACCTGCCCCTGGCCCTGTGGGCCAAGGGCATGGTCCTTTACCAGGAGGGGCGCGACCCTGACGGAGCCCGGGAGCACCTCCAGCGGCTGGAACGCCTGCTGCCGGCCGGAGAGCAGCGGGAAGCGGTGCGGGAGATCATCGCGCAGATCGGCAAGCCGCCGGAGGATACCTCCGCGACGCCGCGGATCGAGGGCACCATCCGGCTGGATCCGGAGCGCGCGGCCAAGGCCGGCGGGCGCGCTGTCCTCTACATCATCGCCAGACCGGCCGGAGCGCAAGGCGGCCCTCCGCTGGCGGTCAAGCGCATCACGGCCCCCGCCTTCCCGGTTTCCTTCTCCCTGGGCGCCGGCGACGTCATGATGGCGGGGACCGCCTTCGAGGGGCCGCTGAACCTCAGCGCGCGGCTGGACCGGGACGGGGACCCCCTCACCAGGGAACCGGGAGAGCCGGCTGGCGTTCATGACGGGAATCCGGTCGAACCGGGCGCCCGGAATGTCACCATCGAGCTGAAGTAGCGCTGTCCGGAAACCCCAGGCCGTACTTCGCACGCGGCTCCGGAGGCGGATCAGTCCGCTCCGGGAAGCCGCTGATACTTGCCCTTGAAGAAGAGCAGCGGGCGCTCGCCCGCGGCCTGCGCGTGGATGACCTCGCCGAGGTAGATGGTGTGATCGCCGCCGTCGTAGCCCTGGGTGACCGTGCACTCGATGTGGCCGATGGTCTCGTCCAGCACCGGGATGCCGTTGTCGCTCATGTGCCAGGCGGCGTCCTGGAACTTCTCGACGCCCTTGGTGGCGAAGCGGTTGGCCAGGTGCTCCTGGTGCTCGCCCAGCAGGTTGACGGCGAAGACCCGGGAATCCTCGAAGCAATCGTAGCAGTTGGCCTTCTTGTCGATGCACACCAGCACCAGCGGCGGGTTCAGGGACAGGGACGAGAAGGCGTTGGCGGTGATGCCGGTGGGGACTCCGGCCTTGTCCTTGGTGGTAACGATGGTCACTCCGGTGGCGAAGTGCCCCATCACGTGCCGGATCTCGCGTGCGTCCATGGGGCTCGGCGTAACAGACCGGGCGCCGCGTTGTCAATCACACCGCAACGGGCGGGGGAGCACGGCAATCGTCACTGGAAACGGCGCGTAATGAACGGGTGCCGGGACGGTTTCAGCTGTCGAGCTCCGGCTTCGGCAGCATCATGTAGGGGATGTTGTCGTCATCGAGGGATTCCCGCTCCTCCGGCGTGGCGGTGCCGTGGATGGGGCGTTCCTCGACCTCGCCGTCGTGGATACGGCGGGCCTCCCGGGCGAAACCCGAGCCCACGTCCTCGAAGTTGTTCTGGACGTAGTGATGGACCCGGATCAGCGCTTCCCTGAACTGCTCGGGCGTAGGCGTGGCCGGCCTGGAGCGCTTCGCGGCGGGTGCCGGCGCGTCCTCCTTCTTCATGTGGACCGCGCAGGTGTGCGGCAGCTTGGTGATGACCGTGGAACCGCACACGGGGCAGGCGATCTGGTTCCGGGACAACTGCTCCCGGTAGTTCTCCGGCCCCGAAAACCACCCTTCGAAACCGTGGTCCTTGTCACAAGTGAGATCGTAAATGACCATGATATCACCTGTTTCGAAGCTAACCCCACCTCCCGTCGATGTCAAGATAACAGGAAGTCCGTCACCACCCGGACGAACGCGTCCCGCTCCTCGATCTGCGGCTCATGGGCCGAGTCCCGGAACCGGTGCACCGTGGAGCCGGGCACGATGGCCTGCAGCCGTTCGTCCCAGTCGGGTTGGTTGAGCGGGTCGTGGTCACAGGAGACGATGAGCAGCGGGATGTCCACGGCGGCCAGTTGCTTCTTGAAGGCCTCCACGGTGGAGCCCCGCTCGAGCCCGGGCCGCTTCAGGCGGGCCGCGGAAAGCGCCTCCCAGGCTCCGGGTTGGATCGAATCGTTGTAGCGCGCGTCCACGCTTTCCGGGGTCAGCCACTTCTCCTCGTGGAACAGCAGCTTGAGGAGCTTCCGCATGTTCTCGAGGCTCGGGGTGTAGTCTTCGATATCGGCCTGGGACTCGCTCTTGAACGCGCCCGCGTTGCCGCAGATGGTCACCATCTTCTTCATCTTCAACGGTGACGGGCTGCGCACCGCGCTTCGCAGCAACGTGCCGCCTCCGGCTGAATTTCCCGCGTAGAAGGCCTCGCCCACGCCCGCCACCTCCATCAACCGGGCCAGGTGCGTCATCCTGAACCCCGAGGGATCGGAGAAGCTGTAGATCTTGGCCGTGCGGCCATAACCCAGCATGTCGGGCGCGACGATGTGAAAGTCCTCGGCCAGCTTGCCGATGGTGGGACCCCAGGTGGCCTCCGCCGAAGCGCCGTACTCACCGCCGTGGAGCAGCACCAGGTCGGGGCCCTCACCCGCCTCCAGGTAGTGGGTCTCGATGCCGCCGACGCGGAGGTTGCGATGCTGATAGTCGCTGCTCATGGTGTGTCCTCTCCGTCCGTCATGCCTACCAGCCGAGCGCGTAGCCGTCCCGGCGCGGGTCGGCGGCCGCCATGAGCGCGCCGTTCCGCGGATCCCGTGCGATGAGCGCGGCGCCGCCGAAGGACCACGGCTCCACCACGGTCACCGGGTGGCCCCTGGCGGCCAGTCCTTCCACCACCTCCTCGGGGAATCCCGCCTCCAGCCGCAGCATCTGGGGATACCCGACATTGGGCGGCGTGCCCGGCACGTGGCTCCACCGGGGAGCTTCCAGCGCGCACTGGGGGTCCATCTTCAGGTCCAGCAGGTTGTGCAGGACCTGCACGTTGGTCTGGGGTTGGTCGTCCGCCCCGGGAGTGCCCCCCACCGCCAGGAACTCGCCGTTGTGAAACACCATGTACGAGTTCAGGGTGTGGGCGGGGCGCTTCCCCGGCTCCAGGGCGTTGGCGCTGTCGGGATCCAGCCTGGCGCTGCACAGCCGGTTGTTCATGACCAGGCCGGTATCCCCGGCCACCACCCGTGATCCGAAGACGGAGAAAACGCTCTCGATAAGCGATATGGCGTTGCCGTCACCGTCCGCCGCACAGAGGTAGGTGGTGTCGGCGCCGGCGGCGGCGTAGGACGAGGTCACCGGCCCGGCGACGTCGCCGATCTCCGCGCGGCGCGCGTCCGCGTACTCCCTGCCGATGAGGCGCTGGACTTCCGGGTCGACGAAGCGGGGGTCGCCCAGATGCCGGATGCGGTCCTCGAAGGCGATCTTCTTGGCCTCGACCATCACGTGGGCCAGCTCTGTCCGGTTCAGCGCGTCGCAGTCGTAGCCCGCCAGCAGGTTCATCATGGTCAGGACGACGAATCCCTGCGACACCGGCGGCTGCTGCAGGACCTGGTATCCCCGGTAGTCGGTGCTCAGGGGCTCCAGCCACTCCGCGAATCTTCCCTCCAGATCCCCTTCCTCCAGCAAACCGCCCCGCTCCCGGATACCCGCGCACATGCGCGCCGCCACGTCGCCGCTGTAAAAACCGTCCCGGCCGTCCCGGACGATGGCCTCCAGCACCTGCGCCAGTTCCGGTTGCCGCAACACGCGGCCCGGCGTCAGGTCCTCCAGCGGCGCCTGGAAGTACCGGTGGATGTCGGGCGACGAGGGCGCCCATTCCTGGAT
Organism: uncultured Binatia bacterium (SeqCode); assembly: GCA_965219905.1. GTDB lineage: Bacteria > Desulfobacterota > Binatia > UBA9968 > JAJDTQ01 > JAJDTQ01. The sequence continues at coordinate 212,395 of CBDCOS010000002.1, forward strand.
GGACTGGGCCAGGGAGAGGTAGAGCGGGAACCCGTCACGGGCCAGGGTGATGGCGTCGGCGCAGATCTCGGCCAGCTCCACGGTGCCGTACTGCCGGTGGAGTTCCAGCCATCCGTCCACCGCCCCGGGGACCGCGATGCTCAGGGGCCCGGAAGTCGGCACGGCGTCCAGGCCCCGGCTCCGGTATGCCTCGATGGTGGCGTTGCCGGGGGCCGGCCCGCTGGCGTTGAGCGCCCTCACCTTCCCCTCGTCCTTCATGTGGACCAGCGAGAACATGTCGCCGCCGAGGCCACAGGCCTCGTGCTTGACCACCGCCAGGACGAAGCCCGCCGCCACCGCCGCGTCCACGGCGTTGCCGCCGCGCTGCATGATCTTGAGGCCGGCCAGGGAGGCCAGCGGATGGCCGGCGGCGATGACTCCCCGGGTGCCCATGACGAGGGTGCGCGCCGCATGGCCGTAACGGATTTCATGAACGGGATCAGACATGACAACGACTCTCCTGAGTTTTTCGGAACCGTTGGCTGACGACTCGTGATGCGCCCGCCCGCTCCGGAGCCCTTGCCGGCTCAGGCCGGGCGTTCCTCGATGTGCAGGATTCGTGCGGCGTTGCCGCCGAGTATCCGTTCCCTGGCATCCGGCGCCAGCCCCAGGTCGTCCACCGCCTTGAGGCTGTTGCGGATGAAGCCGCATCCGTCGTCCGGCCCGTAGGGATAGTTGGTGCCGAAGACCATCTGCTCCGGCCCGAAGAAGTCCATCACGCACCTGAGGGTGTTGGCCGGGTGGTCCGCGGTGTCCACGAAGAACCGCCGGAACGAATCCAGCGGATTCTCCCGCAGGCCGTAACGCTCGCGCATCTCGTCGGTGCGGCCGGTGTAGATGTTGATGGCGCGCTGCCCGAAGAACGCCAGCACCCCGCCCACGTCCGCCACCACGAAGGGAAGCGTCGGGAACCGCTCGATCACCCGCCCGTACACCAGCCGGGTCATGGCGACAGTGCTGTCGAAGGCCCACCCGTAGATCAGGATCGGCATGATGTCGAGGTCCACCGCCTCGGTGGCCAGCGGCGCAGTGGGGTGAAGGTAGACCGGCAGCTCGTACCCGGCGAGCTTCTCGTAGATGGGGAAGAAGCTCTCGTCGTCCAGCGGCCGGCCGTTGAGGTTGGTGAAGCAGCCGAACCCGCGAAGCCCCAGCTCCTGCACCGCCCGGTCGAGCTCCTCCAGCGAGGCCTCGATGGACGCCGTGGGCAGGGTCGCCAGGCCCACGAAGCGGTCCGGATGCCGGCTGCACATGTCCGCGAGGTCGTCGTTGGCCACCCGGGCCATGGCCACCGCGTCTTCGGGGTCGTAGCGGTCGGCGCCCGGCGCCGGGATGCTCACCACCTGCACGTCCACGCCCTGCCGGTCCATGTGCTCGAGCCGCTGCTCCACGTCGCGGCCCTTGAAGATGGCGGTGTTGATGCGGCAGCCCAGCGTCTTGTCGTAGAGGTAGGCCATGCCGCTGTAGGGGTCCGGCTCCTCCAGCACCACGGCGCCGTCCCGCTCGCGCATGGTGTCCATGTAGTTCTCGGGGAAGATATGGCTCTGGAAGTCGATGATCATGGTTCGTGTCCCGGTCACGAAGTCTCCGGACGTCAGAAACCCCGCACGACCCGCGGCAAGCCCTGGGCCGGCTCCGGTTCCGCCTTCACGGTCTTCGAACCCACGGAGCTGCCGCAACGCCGGCAACTGTAATCATAGAGGTCACCGTCAGGGAGGACCAGCAGTAGCCGCTCGCGGACCGGCATGGCCTGACCGCACTTGTTGCAGTAGAGCAACGACGCCGACAACTGTTCGAAGCTCTTCTCCATGGATCGCGCGCCGCCTGCCTGCCGGCCCGTCGGATGCGGCTAGTCTCCGGCCGCTTCCGCTTTCGCCTCCGCCTGGACCTTCTCCATCAGGTGCGGCGGCAGCTCCTCGTAGTGCGAGAACTCCGACTGGAACTCTCCCCTGCCGCTGGTCATGGAGCGCAGGTCGGAAGCGTACCGAAGCACCTCGGACATGGGCACCTGGGCCTTGATGATCTGGCTGTGGCCCTTGGCGTCCACGCCCAGGACCTTGCCGCGCCGGCTGTTGAGGTCGCCGATGACGTCCCCCATGCACTCGTCGGGCACCGCCACCTCCATGGACATGACCGGTTCCAGGATCACCGGCTTGGCGTTCTCCATGGCGTTCTTGAAGCCCATGGAGGCGGCGATCTTGAAAGCCATGTCGGACGAGTCCACCGAATGGAACGACCCGTCGTAGAGGGTCGCGCGGACGTCCATGATGGGATAGCCGGCGAGATAGCCGTTGGCCATGGTCTCGACGATGCCCTTCTCCACCGCGGGGATGTAGTTCCGCGGGATGGCGCCGCCGACGATCTTGTCCACGAACTCGAAGCCCTTGCCCCGCTCCATGGGCTCGAGCTTGAGCCAGGTGTCGCCGTACTGGCCCCGGCCGCCGGACTGTTTCTTGTATTTCCCCTGGGCGTTGGCCGCCGCCTTGATGGTCTCCCTGTAGGGGACCTTGGGCGCCTTGAGCTCCACCTCGGCCCCGTACTTCCGCTTGAGCTTGTCCACCACCACCTCGATGTGGAGCTGGCCGGTGCCCGAAAGGATGAACTCGCGTGTCTGCTCGTCGCGGTGCATGCGGATGGACGGGTCCTCCTCCATCATCCGCTGGAGACCCTGGGGGACCTTGTCCTCGTCCGCGCGGCTCTTGGGGGAGAGCGCGAAGGAAATCGCAGGAGTGAACTCCATCGGCCGGGGGTACTCGATGGGGGCCGACTCCGCGCACAGCGTATCGCCGGTAGCCACGTCCTTGAGCTTGGCGGCGGCGACGATCTCGCCGACGCCGGCCTCCGTCACCTCCTCGTTCTTGGCTCCCTCCGGCCGGAACAGGTGGGTGATCTTCTCCTTGGCGTCCTTGGCCGGGTTGTACACCGTGCTGTCGGCGCGGACCGTGCCCGACAGCACCCTCATGATCGACAGGCGGCCGGCGAACGGGTCCACAATGGTCTTGAACACGAACGCGGAAAGCGGACCGTCGGTGGTCTTGTCGCGCGACTCGGCCTCGCCCGACACCGGGTTCTTCCCCTCGGCCGCCGGCTCTTCCAGCGGCGAGGGCAGCCAGTCCACCACGGCTTCGAGCAACGAAGCGATCCCCATCCCGCGGGTGGCCGACCCGTAGAGCACCGGAAACAGTGCGCCCGCCCGAACGCCGTCGCGCAGACCGTCCGACAACTCCTCGGATGTCAACTCCTCTCCCTCAAGATACTTCTCCAGCAGCGCGTCCTGGGTCTCCGCCACGTTCTCCATGAGACTGACTCTCATCTCCTCGGCTCGGTCCCGGAGCTCCGCGGGTATCTCCTCCTCGGCCTCCTTGCCGTTGGCGTCCGCGCAAACGGCTTTCATGCGGACCAGGTCGACGACGCCGCGAAAGCTCTCGCCGTGGCCGATGGGAAGCTGCACGTGGATCGGCTTGACGTCGAGATCCCCGGCGATGGCGTCCACCGCCTCCACCGGGTCCGTCTCCTCCCGGTCCATCCGGTTGACGAAGAAAATGCGCGGCACCCCGCGCTCGGCGGCATGGCCCCAGAGCCGCTCGGTCTCCACTCTCAGGCCCGCCGCGGCATGCAGCACGAAGACCGCTCCGCCGAACCCGGCCAGCGAATGGATCGTCTCCGGCAGGAAGGTGGCGAAACCCGGGGTGTCCACCAGGATGCAGGTGTTCTTCTTCCATTCCAGGGAGTGAAAGGCAGCGGAAATGGACACCTGCCGGTTGATCTCCTCGGGCTCGTGATCGAACGCCGAGGTGCCGTCCTCCACCCGGCCCAGCCGGTTGGTGCTGCCCGCCGCGAACAGCATTGCCTCCCCCAGCGACGTCTTTCCCGCCCCCCGGTGCCCCAACAGTCCGACGTTTCGTAACTGGCCAGCCTCAATTGCAGCCATGAATCGACCTCCCCTTGACTAGTGTCCGGCGGGACCCTACGACCTTCGCTTGCGAAGCGACGGAGCCGCGTTCTTTTCGTAAATAAGCCGTAACCCTTCCAACGTCAAGAATTCATCCACGTCCTCGATGACCGCGGATTCGTGGGCGATGAGCGACGCCACTCCCCCGGTGGCCACGACCCGCGCCTTGACCCGGTTCTCCCGCTCGATGCGGTGAACGATCCCGTCCACCAGACCGACGTAGCCGTAGTAGATCCCGGACTGGATCGAATGCACGGTGGACTTCCCGATGACGGTCGAAGGACACAGCACCTCCACCCTGGGAAGCTTCGAGGCCCGCTGAAACAGCGCCTCGACCGCGATCATCAGGCCGGGCGCGATCAGCCCTCCCAGGTACTCTCCCTTCTCGGACACGCAGTCGAAGGTGGTGGCGGTGCCGAAGTCGATGACCACGCAGGCGGTGCCGAAGCGGTCGTAGGCGGCGACGCCGTTGGCGATCCTGTCGGCGCCCACGTCCTGCGGGCTGTCGTAGAGGATCGGCATGCCCGTCTTGAGGCCGGGCCCCACCAGCAACGGCTTGACCCCGAAGAAGTTCCGCCCCAGCTCGTCGATCATGCCCACCATGGGCGGCACCACGCAAGACACGATGATGGCGTCGATGGCGTCGCTGCCGATGTTCCGGGCGGCGGCGAGGTGACCGATGAGGGCGCCGTATTCGTCCACCGTCCTGTCCGGTTGCGTGACCAGCCGCCAGTGGGTCACCAGCTCCCGGCCCTGGTAGACGCCCAGCACCATGTTGCTGTTTCCGATGTCGATGGCCAGCAGCATCTAGTGTCCTGTCTCGTGTCCTTTCTCCAACAGAAAAACGTCTCCGCTCACCACCCGCTCGGTCCGGCCGTCACGGCACTCCAGCTCCAGGAAGCCGTTGGCGTCCAGCTTCCGGACCCGTCCCACCAGCTCCGCCTCCGCCGTCCGCGCGCGGACCCACGCGCCCTCCATGCGCGCGTACGCGTTCCAGCTCCGGGCGATGACCTCGAACCCGCGTTCCTCCAGCTCGATATAGCGGTTCTCCAGGTTCCGCACCAGAGAACGGGTGAACAGGACGCGGTCCACCGGCCCGCCGGCCTCCTCCAACACCGAAGTGGCCAGATCACGGATGTCGGGTGCCATGAGCGCCCGCGGGAAGTTGAGGTTGACGCCGATGCCGACGATCACGAACAGGGTCCGGCCGGGCTCGCAGGCCAGCTCGCTGAGGATGCCGGCGACCTTTCTGCCCCGCAGCAGCACGTCGTTGGGCCACTTGATCCGGGGCACGCCGGGAACATGGTCCTTCAGCGTGTCCGCCACCGCCACCGCGGCCAGCAGCGTGATCCTGGCGGAGTCGGCCGGGTCCAGCCGCGGGCGCAGGACGAACGAAATGTACAGGTTGAGGTTGGCCGGGGAAACCCACTGCCGTCCCATCCTTCCCTGGCCCCGGGTCTGGGCCTCGGCGATGACGATGGTCCCTTCCGGCTCCCCCGCTTCGGCGAGCGCGTGGGCCGTGCGGTTGGTGGAGTCGAGCTCGGCGTGAACCTCGACCCGGCGGCCCAGCCGTTTCGTCCCGAGGTCGTAAAGGATCCGGTCGGCGGTCAGCCCCTCGCGGGTCACTGGGCTTGCAGCTCCCGGATCCGTTCGAGGCTTCGGTTCAGCGCCTCGATCTTCTCTTCCATCTCCTGCGCCTTTTCCCGCTCCCGCTCCACGATCTCGGCCCGTGCCCTAGCGGTGAAGTTCTCGTTGTCGAGCTTCTTCCGGACCCGCTCCAGCTCGGTCTCGAGCTTGCCCAGGGAGCGGTGGAGCCGGTTGCCCTCCTCCTCGAGGTCCACCGCGCCGTCCAGCGGAACGTACACTTCGGTGGTGTCGACGACGGCCGTGGCCATTTTCTCCGGACGGACGCCCTGCGACAGATACTCCAGCGGCTCCGTCCGCGCCAGCGCACACACCATGCTTTCGTGGGCACGGACGAGGGCGAGCCGCTCCTCCGAATCGAACAGCACCACCCTCACCTTCCTGGAAGGCGGAACATTCATCTCGGTGCGGAGGTTCCTGACCGCCCGGACGATACCGCTCAGGAACTCGACCCTTTCCTCCGCGTCCGGGTCCGCGGCGAAATCTTCCGCGGCGGGATAGCGCTGGACCATGATGTCGTCAGCCCGGGGCGACGCGTCGTCCCGGGCCGTCACCGCCGCCCACAGCTCTTCGGTCACGAACGGCATCAACGGGTGCAGCAACAGGAGGATGTTCCGGAGCACCGTATGCAGCGTCCTCTGGGCGGCCAGGGAGCCGGGGCCGCCGTTCAGCCGCAGCTTGCTCATCTCGATGTACCAGTCGCAGAACTCGTGCCAGGTGAACTGGTAGAGATGGTGCGCGAAGTCGTTGAAACGGTACCCGTCGATGGCTTCCCTGGCCCTCTCGACGGTGGCCTTCAAACGCGACAGAATCCAGCGGTCGGCGAGGTCCGGTTCCTCCCCCCCGGGCGCTTCCGGCCCGCGCCGTTCCCGCAACACCGCGTCGTCGAGATTCATGAGCACGAAGCGCGCGGCGTTCCAGAGCTTGTTGACGAAGTGCTGGTAGCCGGCGATGCGGTCCTCTGCCAGCTTCACGTCCCTGCCCATGGCCGTCATCGCCACCAGGGTGAAGCGGAACGGATCCGCCCCGTACCGGTTCACCATGATCAGCGGATCGATGACGTTGCCCTTGGACTTGGACATCTTCTGCCCTTCCTGGTCCCGCACCAGGGCGTGAATATAGACGTCCCGGAACGGCACCTCGTCCATGAACTTGAGCCCCATCATCATCATCCGTGCGACCCAGAAGAACAGGATGTCGAACCCCGTCACCAGCGCGGCCGTGGGATAGAAGGCGCGAAGGTCCGCGGTCTTGTCCGGCCAGCCGAGGGTGGAGAACGGCCACAGGGCCGATGAGAACCAGGTGTCCAGAACGTCGGGATCCTGCACGAAACGGGTGCCGCCACAGATCTCGCACCGATCCGGCGCAACTCTGCCCACAACCGGGGTGCAGCGGGGGGGAATCCGGGCGCCGTCCGGCTCCAACGACGGGTTGCAGGCGACGCAATACCAGGCCGGGATCTGGTGCCCCCACCAGATCTGCCGCGAGACGCACCAGTCCTTGATGTTCTCCATCCAGGCGAAGTACGAGTTCTTCCAGGTCTCGGGCACGATCCGGGTGCGGCCGTCGCGCACCGCCTCCATCGCCGGATCCGCCAGCGGCTGGATCTTCACGAACCACTGCGGCGTGAGATAGGGCTCGATGACGGTCTGGCAACGGTAGCACTTGCCCACCGCGTGACGGTACGGCTGGACCTCCGCCAGCAGCCCCTGTTCCTCGAGCTCCCGGACCACCCGCTCCCGCGCGGCAAAGCGGTCCTGACCGGCGTAAGGCCCGGCCCAGGCAGGCGCCCTGCTGTCCTCGTCCGTGAAGGCCTCGGCCCGGACCGCGGCGTCATCGTCAAAGATATTGATGACTTGGAGCCCGTTTCTCAGGCCGATCTCGAAGTCGTTGAAGTCGTGCCCCGGAGTGATCTTGACCGCGCCGGTGCCGAACTCCGGGTCCACGAACGTGTCACCCACCACCGGGATCTCGCGGCCCACGATGGGCAGCCGCGCGCGCTGGCCGATGGCGGCGGAATGGCGCTCGTCCTCCGGATGGACCGCCACGCCGGTGTCGCCCAGCATGGTCTCGGGCCGGGTGGTGGCCACCACCAGCTCGCCCTCCCCCTCCAGCGGATAGCGGACATGCCACAGGTGGCCGTCCACCTCCTCGTGCGTCACCTCGATATCGGCCAGCGCCGTCTTGCAACGCGGACACCAGTTGATGAGCCGTTCCGCGCGATAGAGCAGCCCTCCCTCCGAGAGGCGGACGAACGCTTCCCGGACCGCCCGGGAAAGCCCCTCGTCCATGGTGAACCGCTCGCGGCTCCAGTCACAGGAAACACCCAGCGCGCGCAACTGCCGCAGGATGGTGTGGCCGGTCTCCTCGCGCCAGCTCCAGACCCTCTCGATGAACGCCTGCCGGCCCAGGTCCGCCCGGTCCAGGCCCTCGCCGGCGAGCTCGCGCTCCACCACGTTCTGGGTGGCGATGCCCGCGTGATCGGTTCCGGGCACCCAGAGGACGTCGTGTCCGTCCATCCGCCTGAAGCGGCACAGCACATCCTGCAGCGTGTTGTTCAGGGCGTGGCCCATGTGGAGGGAGCCGGTGACGTTGGGCGGCGGGATGACCATGGAAAACGACGGCGCGTCGGCGCCGGTGGGGGCGAAGTGCGCGGCTTCCTCCCAACGCCGGTACCACCTGCTCTCCACGTCCTGATGGCTGTACGACTTGGCGATTTCTCGAGGCATGGAACTCCACTCTCAATCTTCACTCTTCAAGTCCGGCTCCGGGGAACCGGGCTCCTCGACCACCTCGGTGAGCTCGATGATGCCGGCGTCGCCGCCCGGCGGCTGGCCGGCCGGCGGCCGCGCTCCCGGCTTCGGCTCGGGACCCGTCTCCAGAAGCGACCTCATCGCGGCCTCGAGGGCCGGCCCGTCCAGGGGCTTGGCCACGGTTGCGGTGAGTCTCCCGGGCCTTAGCGAGGGGACCGGTCCCTGGTGCAGCCAGACGCTGGGAATCCTTATCCGCTGAAGCGCCCGGAGGACTTCGGTCGTGGTGCTGCCGCCCTGCTCCAGGGTCTCACGGTCCACGATGACGAGATCGTAACGCTGAAGACCCTCCGGGCCGGCCCAACGCTCCCATGTCGCGGTCTGATGCTCCGGAAACAGGAACTGGCGCAACGCCTCGCGCAGGATCGGGTGCCCTTCGATGATCAGGATGCTGCCCATCTCAGTGCAGAGTCATACTAGCAGACAATATCGCCCCCTACGACCTTGACAATCCGGCGGCCGCTGATACATATAGAACCTTTCCCGTTCGTGCGAAAGTGGCGGAATTTGGTAGACGCGCAGGATTCAGGATCCTGTGGGAGCAATCCCGTGGGGGTTCAATTCCCCCCTTTCGCACCAACTTCCATCCACGTGGGAACCCGGGGCAACTCACCTTGACCACCCCGGCCATTTATGCCATCTGTACGTGAAACCAGCCTGAACGGAGTCACTTCTGCCCCAGCAAGAGCACGAGATCGATCCTCAGGACTCCCGGACGGGCATCGCCGAAGAGTCCCCATCGTCACACGCCTCGATGGACCCCTACAGCTTCGTGGCCGACCAGTTGCAGTCGGTGGAACAGAGGCTGCTTGAGTGCACCCGCTCGAAGGAATCCGAGATCACGGAGATCGCCTCGCACCTGATCCGGGGAGGCGGCAAGCGCATCCGGCCCGTAATCACGCTGCTTACCTTCAAGGCCTTCCACGGCCGCCGGGAGGAGGACGTGGTGGACATCGCCGCGGCCATGGAGCTGATCCACGCGGCGACCCTGCTCCACGACGACATCATCGACGGCGCGGAATTCAGGCGCGGGAAAGAGTCCGCCTACAAGCGCTACGGACTTACCCGCACCCTCGTCACCGGCGACTTCCTCTTCATCAAGGCCTTCGAGTTCGCCGGCAAGTTCGACGATACCGTGGTCCAGTGGACCGCGGATGCATGCACCAGCCTGACCGAGGGTGAGATTCTTCAGGGTTCATTCAACCGCAACCGCACGGTGACCGCCGAAGACTACCTCCAGATCGTGGAGCGCAAGACCGCGTCGCTGTTCCAGACGGGCGCCAGGCTCGGCGCCTACATCGCCGGCGCCTCTTCGGAGCACGTGGAGGTGGCGGCCAGCTTCGGGCTCAACCTCGGCATCGCCTTTCAGATGATGGATGACGTGCTCGACGTCGTCGGACGGCGGGACCTGCTCGGCAAGTCCACGGGCATGGATCTGCGTGACGGCAACCCTTCCCTGCCCATCGTCCTGTCACTGCTCGACGGACACCATGCCGTAGCCCGGGTCTTCCAGTCGCGGGAACCCTCGGAAAACGACATCCAGCGGGCGCTGGACGCCATGGGCAACGGCACGGTCATCGAGCGCGCCAGAAAGTTCTCCCACAAGTATGCCCTCAAAGCGTGCCGGGAGATCGAGAAGTTGCCGGAATCCGTGGAACGGGAGGCCCTCAAGGCCCTGGGACACCTGCTCACGGACCGCGACCGCTGATGCCCGCAGCACCAGCCCGCCCGTGACCGCCGGACGCGATGTCATGTCCGTGTCCCACGACACCCGGGTCAGGAACATCTTCGACCGGATCGCATGGCGCTACGACCTGCTCAACCGGATCATCAGCTTTCGGCTCGACTCGCTGTGGCGGCGTAAGGCCATCAAGGCCCTCGGCATCGCGGGCGAACCGGCACTGGTCCTGGACATGGGCACCGGCACGGGGTCCCTGGCGGTGGATGCCTGCAAGGTCCTGGCCCCGGGCGCCCGTGTGGTCGGCGTGGACTTTTCACGGGCCATGCTTCAGCACGCCAGAGAGCGGACCGCCCACGCCGGGTACGAGAGCCGGGCCGCCTACGTCCTGGCCCACGCCCTGGCCGCGCCCATGCCCAACGAGTCCTTCGACGCCGTGGCGAGCGCCTTCGTCCTTCGGAACGTGGGCGATCTCGAATCGTTCTTCCAGGAGTGCTACAGGGTGCTGAAGCCGGGCGGCCGGATGGCGTCCCTGGACATGTTTTCGCCGCCCCGGGGGCTCTTCTCGGGGCTTTACTGGCTCTACTTCGGCAAGCTCATGCCCTGGATCGGGAGCGTGATAAGCGGCGACCCGACGGCGTACCGGTACTTGTCCGACTCGGTCAGGTCTTTCGTCCCCCCGGCGACGGTGGCGGCCACCATCGCGTCGGCCGGGTTCGTGGAAACCCGCACGGTGCCCTACCTGCGGGGCGCGGTATGCCTCCATCTGGCCGACAAGCCCCGCTGACGTCCCCGGGAGAGCCGCCGATCCCATGAACTTCTACGCCGCCGCCTTCGTCATGTTTCTCTACCAGCTCTCGGTGGGCGGGCTGGTGGGGTTGTCGGTGACCCCGTTCACGGACCTGGAGAGAGGCTTCTACAAGTCCACCGCGGGGGTGCTGGTGGTCGCCGCGGTGCTGGCTCTATGGGGCCAACTGGACCTGTTGCCGCGGGCGCAAGGGGTCCGTGAAGTCCTTGAAATCGTTCTTCTCGCGGCTTTCGCGCTCTTTCTGATCCTTTACTTCATCACGCTCTGGGGCGAGCGCGCGTTCCTGCGCGCGCGTTTCTTCTCCACCGCCATCCTGGTCGGACTGGCCGGGGTCATGGTCGCCTCGTACGGCTTCTCCCACACCCCTCTCGGACCCGTGGAAGCCGTGTTTCTCCCGGTGAGCTTCCTTGTATCCTCGTTGCTACTGGGGGCGGTCACCGTCGGGATGCTGATCGGTCACTGGTACCTGATCGAGACCGGCCAGAGCCTCGACCCGTTCTTCCGCGTATTCCGCTTCTTCGTAACGATGCTGATCGTTCAGACCGCCCTGGAGGTCGCCGCCACGGCCCTGCTCTACCTGCTCGGCACCGGAGCCACGGTTGCCGCCATCGAGCGTCTCTTCGGCCACCACCTGCTGCTGCTGCTCTCCCGCTTCCTCGTGGCCCAACTCGGCCCGCTGCTGCTCTCGTACATGATCTGGAAGACCCTCACGGACTTCAAGAACACCATGGCGGCCACGGGCCTCTTCTATATCGCGCTTCTCGGGGTGTTCGTGGGGGAGCTTCTCTCCAGTCAGATCCTAGCCCTGACCCTGCTGCCCGGTGGAGGGCCCACGCCTTGAAGGCTCCGGCTGGGGATACGTCCGGATCTTGATGACCCGAAGCCCGTGGCCGGTCCAGCCGAGGTCGTATCCCACGACCATTCCTTCCCTGAGACCCTTCGGCGATCTCAAGGGGCCGGACATCAGGACCATCTGATACGAGAACCGCACATCCCTGCCGCTTGCGGTCCGGACCACTCCCGTGCCCTTGCGCGGCGACAGGCGCCGTATGATCCCGTGATAGTAGAGATCCGGCTGCTCCTCGGGCGCCGGCGTTCCCGGACTCTCGACCGGAACGTCAGCCTTGGCGTCGTCTTCGACCATCATTCGACCCCCATGTGCAGGCATGCGTGGGGTAAGCAGGAACCCATCCTATCGTGAGCGGCGTCGCGGTTCAAACGCGAACCGTATGCCGGATACTCACCGCCAAACTCGACGAAATTGTCGAAACGCACAACTAACTGTTTTAGTTACGATATTCACCGCAACACCCTCGGGGGCTCGACAGTTTAGTCGAATGGCTGACCACTAACTCCATGAATTTCCGGCAAGTTGGAGCGTGGCACGAAAAGTGCGAATTCCACCCACAAACCCAGCGTCCATGTTGCGTGAATAGACCCGGGTTATCCACGGACGGACCGGAATTTGTTGACAAATATTCCCCAACTGAGTAATAGAGAGGTGACATGCTGTCCACCGAAGCCAAACTCCCGGAGAAGACATTCGCCGCCCACGCGCTATCCCAACCCCAGGCCCGGGAGCTTGCCGATATCGCCGAGGAGTTCTCTCTCGGTGAATTCTGTTCAGCGGCCGGGCTGCATCGGGAGTCCGCGGAACCCTTCTTCATCCTGGAAACCAAACGGGGCAAGTTCATCGTCTCCATCGAGGAAATCAAGAGCGAGAACGAAGTCAAGCACGACATCGAGTTGCTCCTGTTCCTGAGGCGCCACGGCTTTCAGTGCCTGCAGCCCTTGAAGAGCCGAGGCGGACAGCACTATCTCCAGGCCGACGGGCGCTTCATCTCCGCCAGCCGTAACATCGACGGGACCGAGGTGCCGGTGGGCAATCTCACGCCGGCGCAGCTCTCGGCCGCGGGCCGCGTGCTCGCGGATCTCCACCTCATCGGCAGAGGCTACAAAAAGGGGGTCGAAAACCGCTTTTCCTTCCCACGGGTGGCAACGCTGTACCAGGAGGTGAGAAAAAACCTGCCGGCGCATCTCAAGACCATCGTCCGGGTCCTCGACGACGAGGTCAATTATCTGGAAGGCTACCTCGACAACAACCTCCCCAAGGGCATCATCCACGGGAACCTGTCCTGGGAGAGCATGAAGTTCAAGGGCTCGCGTCTGGTCGGCATCATGAACTTCGACCGGGCATGCCGGGGCAAGTTCATCTGCGACCTCGCCACCACCGTGAATGCCGTCTGTTATTTCGACGGCCGGTACCGGCTCGACCGGTTCGAGGAACTGATCCTGGGTTACGAGGGCCTGCGGCCGTTGTCGCTGCCGGAGTGGGACTCCTTCCCCAACGAGCTCCGCTTCTCGGCCCTGAGGACCGCCGTCACCAGCCTGCACGATTTCTATCTCCGGGAGAACGGCGAGCGCCAACGCATCCAGAAGACCTTCATCGATTTCTTCGAGCGCCTTCTGATACTCAGGCGGGAGAAGGACGGCGGCATGGAAGACCTGCTGCTGTCCATGGCGACCGGCTACGACTACCGGAAATACCAGAAGTCGAAGCCGTCCCGGTAGCCCACGGCCGGCAAGGATCAACTCGCCGGCGCGTCCTGACGCATGGTCCTGACCAGAGCGAAAACGCTGAACCCCAATCCGGTGACAAGGAGCAGCAGGCCGCCCCTGAGCACGACGTAGAAGAAGTCCACCTTGATGCGGGCGGCGTTGTACTTCTCCCTCTCCTCATGTATCCGGCCGAGAATCTCCGTGTTCTTCGCCGACGACGGTGCCGCGGTACCGTCACCGAGCCCCGTCTTCGCACCGGCCTCCACCAACGCGCGGTAATGCGCCACCTGCACCGCTCCGACGATCCAGTTGCCGGCGCCCAGCAGCACCAGGACCACCCCGAACGCGAAAAGGGAATTCAGGTACAAATGGCTGGCCTTCATGACGGTACCGGACGATAGCCAACCCATGGTCATCGGTCAACCCGGGGGTCCTCGATGAAATCCTACGTGATCGGTGACGTGCACGGATGCCTGGCCGAGCTGACATCGCTCGTCGAATCACTGCCGCTGGAGCGGGGCGACACCCTGGTCTTTCTCGGCGACTACATCGACCGCGGACCGCACTCCAGGGAGGTTATCGACTATCTCCTTTCCTTGCGCGAGCGGGACGAGCAGAAGACGGTGTTCCTGAGAGGCAACCACGAGGACATGATGCTGTCGTTCATGGGGCTTTCGGGGCGTCACGGCGACGCCTTCCTCCTCAACGGCGGCATTGCCACGCTGGCGAGCTACGGGCTTGCGGCTCCGGCGGGACGCCCGCGCGCCGCCGACGGCGAGCGGCTCCTCCAGGCGCTGCCGGCGGACCACGTGGAGTTCCTGGTGAGGCTGGAGCCCTGGTACTTCATGGATGATGGGTTCCTGTGCGTGCACGCCGGCATCAACCCGGCGCGCTCATGGGACGATCAGGTGGGCGAGGAGCTCATCTGGATCCGGCATGAGTTCATCACCAATCCCCACGCGCTCTCCCGGACGGTGCTGTTCGGCCACACCCCCATGAAGGAGGTCTTCTTCAACCTGCCCTACAAGATCGGCCTCGACACGGGCCTGGTATACGGCAATGCCCTGAGCTGTCTCGAAACGACCGGACGGACGTTGTACCAGATACGCCACGGCAGGCGCGAGGTCTCGGTGACGGACGTGGACCGCCACTGGGAACGGTAGCGTCCGCTACGGGTGCACCGACTCCAGGAACCACTCCGTCGGAATCTCCCGGCCAAGGCCCTTGGCCTTCGCATCCTCGTAGACCGCGCTGCCCACGGCCGCGAACTGCACCCCGAGGCCGATGTTGTTCACGAAACAGGTGGACTCGTCCGGCCCGCTCCGTCCGGCCTCCTTCCCGGCCACCACGTCCTTCAACTCGGGCGCGTCGATCCACGGCGGAGTCGTCGGCCGGGCCACCGCCTGCTTGTCGGCGGCGGTGAGGAAGTCGATGGGGTCGTGAGCCTCCACCCTCTCGTCCCCCATTCCGGCGATGTAGTTCTCCGGCGCGATCTTGCGCGTATGGATGACGACCCGGTCGGCCCGCGCGATGGTGTCGTCGCCAAGCTCCGACGTCTTCACGCAGGTGAAATGCACGCCGGGCTTCACCCATTCCGGCGGGATCACGCGGGTGATGGCGTTGGTGGCCGCCACCAGCACCTGAGCCTGCTCCGCCACCCGGTCAGCCTCGGCACAGGGTTCGACGGGAAGGCCTACCCGTTCCGCCATCTCTCCCGCGAACGACTCGCGGTTCGCCTTGGTGGGGCTGAAGACCAGGACCTTCTCGACGGTACGCACCCTGCAGAACGCCTCCACGTGGGCACGGGCCTGCCAGCCGGAACCGAAGATGCCGAGGTGGGTCACGTCCGGCCTGGCCATGTAGCGGGCCGCCAAAGCGCTGGAGGCGGCCACGCGAAAGGCCTGGATCACGCCGTCGGGAAAGATCGCCAAGGGTTCTCCGGTCTCGGCCGAGAACAGCAGCACGAGCCCGACCCATTTTCCCCCGGGGGCCTTGGGGAGCTTGTCCTTCACGATGCGCCCGCCACGGTCCTCCCAGCGGATCACGTCGGAGTTGAGGCGAAGCGCCACCACCTTGGGGTCGAACAGGCCCGCCTCCATGGACTTGAAGGCGTACACCCCGGAGGTCTCGGGGAAGGGCAGGTAGAGATCGGTGCGCGGGCGGTTCACCGCCTCACCGTTGGCGAGCTGACGATAGGCCTTGTCCAGCACCTCGATGCACGAATCCATCGAGAGCAGGCCCTCGATCTCGTCATTGTTCAGAATCAGCATGGCGCGGTCCCCTCCTGGTGTCCCGGGCTGGGTTGGAAGCAGCGCGTGGAGCGCTAGTCACGGATATCCTGAAGCAGCCATTCCGTCGGGATTTCCTTCCCCAGCCCTCGTTCCCTGGCCAGTTCGTAGACCTTCCCGGCCACGGAGTAGAACTGGGCGCCCTGGACGTTGCCCCGCTCGGAATAGGTGATCTGGTCGGCGGTGGTCCGCCCTTTCCCACCCCCCGCCAGCAGGTCCGCCAGCATCACGTTCTTGTCTCCGCCCTGCACGCCGTGGGCGCGACGGCGCTTGCGCTTCATCTTGAAGCCCGCGTCGTCCTCGGGCCGTGCCGCATAGGTGATGTACTCGTCGGGAAGGCCCAGGTCCTCCAGGCCCCATGGCGCGGGTGACGTCCCCAGGCGCAAGGACACGTCGATGCGGTCGAAGGTCTCCGCGTCCGGCCGTCCGCCGATGGAGGTGATGTGCGTGCCCTTCTCGACCAACGCCCCCTTGATGATGTCCACGGCGGAGTCGGTGCAGCCCGCGATGATGTCGGCGCCCCTGTAGACGGCGTCCGGATCGCTCAAGGGCACCGCCTCCACGTCGAACTGCTCCGTCATCTCCCTGGCGTACTGTTCCCGGTTCGCCCTGGTGGGGCTGTAGACCTGCACCCGCTTGATGGCGCGGACCTGCATGAACGCCTCCATGTGGGAGCGGGCCATGCCGCCCGAGCCGACCATCCCGACCACCTCGGCGTCCTCCCTGGCCATGTACTTGGCGCCGATGCCGGAATCGGCCCCCACCCGCATGTGCTGGAGATGGCCGTCGTTCAGGATCGCCAGCGGCTCGCCGTTGTGGATGCTGGTGAGCAGGATCAGGCCGCAGAAGAGGCCCGGCCGCACGCAGTACTTCTCCTGGGTGACGGCGCCGTTGTACTCCTGCTCGTAGATGATGTCCGACTTGATCCGGATGGCGAAATACCCGGAGGTGGAGCCTCCCTCCATGGTACCCCACTGGTACATCTTCTCCGGGTCCGGATGCGGCACCTGCAGATCGATGCGCGGCCGGCACACGGCCTCCTGTTCCACCAACTCGACGTAGGCCTTCTCCAGGGCGGCCATGGTGACCTCCATGGTCAGCACCTGCTTGACGTCGTCGTTGTTCAGTATCAGGGTCATGACGGCATCCTCTCCTGGGTTCTCAAAGGGGCTCGCGCGCTTCCGCGCCGTCGATGGGCAGCTCGATGCCCAAACCCCTCTCGCGGGCCAACTGGTAGAGCTTCCCGCCTATGGCGACGTCCGAGATGCCCACGCCGCCGGTGTTCTTGAACAGGGTGATCTGGCTCGCGTCCGTGCGTCCCGGGTGGTCCCCGTTCAGCATCGCGCCTACTTCGACGATCTTGTCCCAGGAGATGACGCCGTTCTCCAGCCTTTCCATGAAGTCTCCGGGCTGGTCCACCTGCAGGGTGTCGAGGGAGTTGACCCCGATGATCTCGGCCCGCCGCATGCTCTCGTCATCCAGTTCCTGGCGCATCTTCGGGACGAAGCCGCCGCGCTTGAGGCCGATGTTGCTCACCACGATGGAGGTAAGATGAACTCCGGGCTCCAGCCACTGGCCGTCCAGCACCGGGACGTTGGAGCTGGTGGCGGCCACGACGATGTCGACGCCCCGCACGGCTTCCCGGGCGCTGTCCACCGGGCGGATCTCCAGTCCGGTCAACTCGCCCATCTCGTCCGCGAACTCCTTGCGGTGTGCCGGGTTGGGGCTGAACACCTTGACGCCGGTCACGTCCCGGATCTCCTTCAGCGCCAGCAGATGGTACTTGGCCTGGTTCTGGGACCCGAGCATGCCGATGGTGCTCGCGTCCGGCCTAGCCATGACGTCCGTCCCCACCGCGCTGTTGGCCGCGGTACGCAGGGCCGAAACGCCGCTCAGGGACAGCTCCCGCGGCCTCGGCTCGCCGATGATGATGCAGCGCAGCTCGCCGGTCTCGGAATCGAACAGCACCTGGGTCGGCCGCCCGCGGACCGGGAAGGCCTCGATGGAATGCTCCCCCCGGACGGGGTTCTTGGTCCACTCGCAGTGGGTCATGAGCCCCGTGACCCCGACTTCGGGGAGACCTCCCTGGTGCACGCTGACGCGCACGTTGGAGGGCATGTGCGTACGGTGGCGCACCATGCTGATATCGGGATTCCGGGCCCACTGGGCGAACCCTTCCCGAACCAGCCCGATGGCGTCCTTCATGGTGATCAGACCGTCGATGTCTTCCGGCTGCAGTACCAGGATCATGTTGCAAACCCCTTCCGTTTGGAGAACCGTTCCAATCCGCCGCTCCGAAGCTCCCGGATCAGCGGCAAGTCGCCCTCGAGAAAATCCAGCCCGTCCAGCTCATCGACGGCTACCCAGGCGATGCGCCGGAACACCCGGTTCCGCGGCTCTCCGGCATACGCCCGCACGTCGAAGAAAACCAGCTCCACCCGGGTCCCGTCATCGTAGTCGTGAACCTGCCGAAAGACCTCCCGGGCGTCCTCCACCACGATGTCCAGCTCTTCCGCAAGCTCCCTTCGGAGAGCCGCGCCCGCCTCCTCCCCCGCCTCGATCTTGCCGCCCGGGAACTCCCACTTGAACGGGAACGCGCCGCCGCCGCGCCGCTGGCACACCAGGAACCGGCCGCCCCTGGACAGGATCCCGGCCACGACCCTCAGCGCCATGCTCAACCGGCGGGAGCCCGCGGCGCGCGCGGAGTGGCGGGAGGAGCCTGCCCGTCCGTGGGGCCCCGCAGCTTGCCGGCGACGTTGTCCCTGATCCACTTGGGGTCCCACCATTCCAGGGGCAGCACCGCCACCCCCTGGATGTACACGCCGTAGTGCAGGTGATCCCCGAGGGCCAATCCGGTCTCGCCGGTGCGGCCTATGTTCGCGCCCTTCTCGACGGCGCTGCCCGACGTGACCGCAATGGAGCTCAAGTGGGAGTACAGCGTGCACAACCCGAAACCGTGGTCGATGATCACCGTGTTGCCGTAGATCCCCAACGGACCGGCGAAGACCACCATGCCGGTGTTGGCCGCCCCCACCGGGTAGCGCCGGGTCACCGCCAGATCGTACCCGAGATGCCGCGCCTCGTCGATCTTCCGGTTCCGGTAGTAGTAGGAGCGCTGATCGGCGAAGTTGGCCTGCACCGCGGAGTTGGCGAGCTGCACGAACCGGCCGTCCCACAGCTTCCTTTGCGCCGTAGCGCGGCAGGACTTGGCGATGACCTCCTCGTTCACGCGCCTGAGGTCGTGATTGACCTTCATGAACTGGTCGGCGGGAGTTCCGCCGGAGTTGCCGGCCTGGCGCGCCAGGGGAGCGATCTTGTGCCGGATGAAGTCGTCCGACACCTGCACGTTGACTTGGCGGTGCCTGAGCGGCTTCACGCTGTAGACCAGGGGCGACTCCCGCACGTTTCCGGCGTGATCCTCCGCGAAAAGGACGGCCCGTTCCCGGACCGGCACGTCGTAGGGGTGGGTGAAGAACGCCAGGTATGCATCCCGCTCGGCCAGATGCCCCTTGTAGGCGGGAAAGAAATGGCCGCCGATCCGGATGCCGCTTCGCCCGGTGTCAGGGGAGGCCCTGTAGGTCACGAAGCCGGTGCCGCCCTGGGTCACATAGCGGTCCCCGGAGATGACCGCCATCGTGGGCGCCGTGAAGTCCACGGTCACTTCCTTCTCGAAGGTGGTCACGTTGCCCCGGAAAAAGCTCCAGTAGGAGCGGTCCGCGGCCGTGATGCTCAGCACCGCGGGGCCGTCCTTGAGCCTGTGCTGCGCCGGGTCGAGCTTCACCGTGATCTCGGCGGCATTGACGCCCGTCCCGAACTCCTGGAAGTGGACCGGGTTCGACTCGCCGTCCATGACCAGCTTGACGGATACGCCGGCGAGCCCCGTGCCGCGCTCATCCACCTTGACGGCGAACGGGCGGCGTCCCAGCCTGGCGCGATCCGGCTCCATCCTCACCTCGGGCGCGTGCCATTCGAATTGCCAGGAGACGAAGAACGCCACCACCACGACCAGCGCCACCAGGACGGCGGCGCCCAACTTGCCGGTCGTTTTCGTTGGCAGAAACATCGAACCGCTCTATCCAGCCGGGGGCGCCGTGTCCGGTCGTCCCCGCATCAGTCCGCCAGCTCCCAGGTGGTGCCGGAGGGACCATCCTTCAAAACGATGCCCTTCTCCTTCAACGTGTCCCGGATGCCGTCCGCCTGAGGCCAGTCCCGGGCGTTCCGGGCCTGGTTCCGCTCCTCGATGAGCTGCCGCACCTCCCCCTCGGACAAGGCCAGCCGCGTGAGACCCGCCCTGCGTCGGTCCTCCAGGAAACGCTCGGGCGGCGCCTGTATGAGTCCGAGGGCCTCGGTCATGGCCCGGAGCGCGTTGCGCCTTCCGTCCAACGCGCGCGTGTGACCCCTGTCCAGCAACCGGTTCACCGCCCGAAGCTCCTCGAACACCACCGCCAGGGCCCGCGGCATGTTGAAGTCGTCATCCATCTCGCGGCGGAAGTCGTCCATGGGGCCGGGCTCGGCCGCGCCGTCCGGAGACGGGCCGATGAGGCGCTCCGCCCGGCTCGCGGTCTCGTACAACCGCGCCACCGTGCGCTGAGCCTCCGTCAGCCCTTCCTCCGAGAACTCGATAGGGTTGCGGTAGTGGGTAGTCAACATGTAGAGGCGCAGCGCCACCGGATCGAAGCGCTCCAGCACCTCCCTGATGCTGAGGATGTTGCCCACGGACTTGGACATCTTCTCCTTGGCCAACTGGACGAAGCCGTTGTGAATCCAGTAGCGCGCGAAGGGCTGGCCGGTGCCGCATTCGGATTGGGCGATCTCGTTCTCGTGGTGCGGGAAGACGAGATCCTGCCCGCCTCCGTGAATGTCGAAGGGTTGCCCCAGGTACCGGGTGCTCATGACCGAACACTCGATGTGCCAGCCCGGTCGTCCCCTGCCCCAGGGGCTGTCCCAGAAGGGCTCGCCCTCCTTGCTGGCCTTCCACAGGGCGAAGTCCATGGGATGGCGTTTGCGGTCGTCCACCTCGACGCGCGCGCCCGCGGTCATCTCCTCGAGGCTCCGGCTCGACAGCTTGCCGTATTCCGGGAAACTCTCCACCGCGAAATAGACGTCGCCGGCGACCGCATAGGCGTGGCCGCGTTCCACGAGCGCCGCTATGAGCCCGATCATTCCGTCGATGTGCTCCGTGGCGCGGGGTTCCACGGCCGGGTCGGCGAGGCCGAGAGCGGCCGCGTCCCGATGGAACTCGTCGATGTAGCGCTGCGCCAGTGCCTCGGGCGCGATCCCCTCCTCGTTCGCCCGGTTGATGATCTTGTCGTCCACGTCGGTGAAATTGCGCACGAAACGGCAGTCGAAACCGAGGAAGCGCAGGTAGCGGTGGATCACGTCGAAGGTCAGGAGGGCACGGGCGTGGCCGATGTGGCACTGGTCGTAGACGGTGACGCCGCACACGTACATGTTCACCGTGCCCGGCGTGAGCGGTACGAACGGCTCTTTCTTCCCGCTCATGGTGTTGGTGATGCAAAGAGCCATTTCAGGTCATCTTACGTCACCCCGTGGAATTTGCAAAATGCGCCGGCCCCGGCGGGCCGATTCCCGGCTCCAGGGTTGCGGAAGTAGGCAAAAATGCTTACATCGTCACCCCATGACCAACCAAAGACCCTATGAGGATCTCCGCGAGTTCCTCTCCGTGCTGGAGGCCGCCGGCAAGCTCATCCGCGTAACCCATGAAGTCAACAAAGACACGGAGTTGCACCCGCTGGTGCGGCTGCAATTCCGCGGGCTTCCGGACGACCGGCGCAAGGCCTTCCTGTTCGAGAACGTGATCGATTCCAAGGGCCGCCGCTACGACGGATCGGTGCTGGTGGGCGGATTGTCGGGCTCCACCGACATCTACTGCCTGGGCCTCCAGTGCCGCCCGGACGAGGTCCCCGACCGGTGGGTGGAAGCCATGGAGAACCCCATTCCTCCGGAGATGGTGCCCGAGGGTCCGGTCATGGAGGTCATCCACAAGGGGGACGGCCTGGCCGCCAGTGGCGGATTCGCGCGGTTTCCCATACCCATCTCCACTCCCGGGTTCGACAACGGACCGTACATCACCGCGGGCCATTGGATCACCAAGGATCCCGTGACCGGCGAGCGGAACGTCGGCAACTACCGCGGGCTGGTCAAGTCGCCACTGCGTTGCGGCGCCAACGCGGGCACCCCCCAGGACCTGGTGCGCCACTGGGAGAAGTGCCGGGAGCGGGGCATCCCGCTGGAGGTGGCCATTGCCGTGGGCACGGTGCCGGCGGCATCCTACACCGCGACACAGAAGGTGCCGCCGGACATGGACGAACTGGCCCTGGCCGGCGGGCTCGCCCGCACCCCGCTCCAACTCGTGAAGTGCCAGACCGTGGACCTGGAAGTGCCGGCCACGGCCGAGGTGGTGTTCGAGGGGATCATCCCCACCAACTACCTGGAAGAGGAAGGCCCCTTCGCCGAGTCCATGGGCTACGTCGACCCCCGGACCGTGGGGCCCGTGATGGAGCTCACCTGCGTCATGCACCGCAAGGACCCCATCTGGGTCTCCATCATCAGCCAGGTCACCCCCAGCGAGAGTTCCAAGATCAAGGCCATGGGCATGAGCACGCTGGTGCACCGCTACCTGAACCGCAAGGGCTTCGATTCGGTGCAGGAAGTGTACATGATGGAGGAGCTCGTGAACCTGCGGCCCTACGTCGCGGTGCGGATGAAGAAGACGGACGACGAGGAGCCGCGGCGGGTCATGGACGCCGTGCTGCAGTACGGCGACCGGGTCGGCAAGCTCATCGTGGCGGTGGACGAGGACATCAACGTCAACGATCCGGTGGCCGTCACCTGGGCCATCACCCACCGGTGCCAGCCCCATCGGGACGTCACCATCGTGCCCGACCGGCCCTTCGGCGCCACCCCCATCGGCATGGTGGTGAGCCATCCTTCCAGCCGCTACGACAGCACCGACTCGGCGCTCCTGATCGACGCCACCCGCAAGGCCGACCTGCCGCCGCTGTCGCTACCCAAGAAACCGTACATGGAGCGGGCGATGGAGCTCTGGAAAGAGCTCGAGCTCCCCGAGCTCCAGCTCAAGGAACCCTGGCACGGCTACCTCATGGGGCTGTGGCCCGACGAGCTGGACGAGGAGGCCCGGCTTGCGGCCGAGGGCGAGTACGAGAAGGTGGGCGAGAAGCTCAAGGGCACACGGGTCAGCGTGGGCGAGGGGCAGACCCTGAAATCCATCCGCCTGGAATGGGGCAAGACCCATTCCGGCCGCTCGGTGTGATCACCGCGGCGGAGACGAGGGCAACCATGAAGAGAGAACTGGTACTGAACGTCAACGGTGAGGAACACGACGTCGAGATCGAGTCCGACCGCCTGCTGCTGGAGGCCCTGCGCGAGGACGTCGGCCTGACCGGCACCAAGGAGGGTTGCAGCATCGGCGTCTGCGGAGCGTGCAGCGTCATCGTCGACGGCCGGCTGGTGAGCGCCTGCCTGACGCTGGCGGTTACCTGCGAGGGAAAGAAGATCGAGACCATCGAGGGGCTCGCCCAGGACGGCGAGCTCCACCCGCTGCAGCGTTCCTTCGTGCAGTACGGCGGCTTCCAGTGCGGCATCTGCACCCCGGGGCAGATCATGGCCGCCAAGGCGCTGCTGGACCAGAACCCGACACCCACCACCGACCAGGTCAAGGAGTGGATGTCGGCCAACCTCTGCCGCTGCACGGGCTACTACAAGATCCTGGAATCGGTCATGGCGGTGGTGGAAGGCAAGGTGGACGAGGGACGCCGCGACGAAGCGGTACGCCAGGCCAGGATCCAGAGCCTCTACCAATCGGACACCTACAAGAGCGACGCCTCCGAGTAGCGTCCAGCTTCAGACTACGGCCGCCGTCCTTGGGGGAAAACATGAGCAAGGCAGAAAAATTCGCGGTGCTGGGCCGGAACGTCGACCGCTTCGAAGGCCACGACAAGGTGACCGGGAGCGCGGCCTACGTGGCCGACGTGTTCCTGCCGGGGATGTTGACCGGCCGGATCCTGAGGAGCCCCCTGCCCCACGCCCGCATCCGCAACATCGACACCAGCCGGGCGGAGAAGCTTCGCGGCGTCAAGGCCGTGGTGACCGCGGAAGACACCATCAAGAAGGGCTGGGGGGTCTTCTTTCCCGACCAGTATCCCCTCTCCGTGGGCAAGGCACGGTACGTGGGCGAGGAAGTGGCGGCGGTGGCCGCCATCGACCGCGACACCGCGGAGGAGGCGCTGGAGCTGATCGAGGTGGACTGGGAGGAGTTGCCGGCGGTGTTCGACGCCGAGGAGGCCATGCAGGACGGCGCGCCCCTGATCCACGAGGAGAAGGAGAGCAACATCGCCCTCACCATCGACGTGGAGCGGGGCGACATCAACGCGGCCTTCAAGGACTCGGACCTGGTCGTGGAGGACACCTTCGAGAGCGTGCCCCAGTGGCACTCGGCCATCGAGACCATCGGCAGCGTCGCCGACTACTCGGCCAACGGCAAGTACACGGTCTACATGAACACCCAGACGCTGTTCATGGCCCGTATGCGTCTGGCCACGGCGCTGGGCGTGCGGGAAGCCGACGTGCGGGTCATCCAGACGGCGGTGGGCGGCGGCTTCGGCGGCAAGTCCTGCGACGACAACAACGCCATGGTGGCCGCCATCCTGGCGCGCAAGGCGCGGCGCCCGGTAAAGATCATCAATACCCGGGAGGAAGAGTTCCTGGCCGGCAGCCGGCCCCGGGTGAACATGAAGGTGTGGGTGCGCATGGGCTTCAAGAGCGACGGCCGCATCCGCGCCAAGCACATGCGCGTCATCGCCGACAACGGCGCCTACAGCGGCAAGGCGCCGGCCATCACCGGGGTGGCCGCGCTGCGCCACGACACCTGCTACCAGTACTCCGACGTCCGCTCCGAGGCCTACCTGGTCTACACCAACAAGATCCCCACCGGCGCCTTCCGGGGCTTCGGCAACCCGTCGGCGGAGTTCTCCGTGGAGCAGATGATGGACATCGCCGCGGACGAGCTGGGCATGGACCCGTTCGAGATGGCGCGCCTCAACGCCGCCGAGCCCGGCTACGTCTCGCCCCACGGCAACCGGGTCATAAGCTGCGAGCTGAAGCAGTGCATCGACCGCACCGAGCGCATGATCGGGTGGAAGGAGAAGCGGGCCGACCGCAAGCCCAACCGCGGGCTGGGCATGGGGTGCACCGTGCACGTGAGCGGCAAGCGCCACTTCGGCGACTACGACGGCAGCTCGGCCACCATCAAGATGAACGAGGACGGCAAGGCGTTCATCCTGAGCGGCGAGGGGGAAACCGGCCAGGGACACTGGACGGCCATGTGCCAGATCGCCGCCGAGGAGCTGGGCGTCCCCGTCTCGGACGTGGCCATCTCCGAGGCCGACACCGACCTCACCACTTTCTGCCTCGGCAACTATGCCAGCCGGCTCACCTACGTGGCCGGCAACGCGGTGAAGAACGCCGCCACCGCGGTCAAGGAGATCCTCCACGACACCGCCGCCGACATGCTGGAGGCCGACCGGGGGGACCTGGTCTCGCGGGACGGCTACATCTTCGTCAAGGGCGCGGAGCAGCGCGCCATCAGCGTGGCGGACGTGGTGCGGGGCCGGCAGTTCCGGCGCGGCGGCGCTCCGGTGGTGGCGTCGGGCAGCTTCGACGCCGACTCGGTGAGCCAGGACGCCCTGCGCTACGGCAACGAGTCCGGCGCCTACAACTTCGGCGCGCAGGCGGCCGAGGTGGAGGTGGACCCGGATACCGGACGGGTGACGGTGATCCAGTACGCGGTGGCGTCGGACTGCGGCACGGTGATCTATCCCATCGGCGCCGAGGGCCAGGTGGAAGGCTCCATCGCCCAGGGGCTCGGCTACGCCCTCATCGAGGGCATCCGCATGGAGGAAGGCCGCCCCATCAACCCCAACTTCAGCGACTACCGGCTGGCGTCCATGCGCGACATGCCCGACCTGGTGCACGAGTTCGCCGACTCCTACGAGCCCACCGGCCCCTTCGGCGCCAAGGGGCTGGGCGAACTGGGAATGGACCCGGTGGCGGCCATCATCAGCAACGCCATCTACGACGCCGTGGGGGTACGCATCAAGACGCTCCCCATCACCTCGGAAAAGGTGCTGCGGGCGATTCAGGAAAAGAAGAAGAACGGGAGCTGAACATGAAGGCCAAGTTCGAATACCTTGCGCCGGCGAGCCTCGACGAAGCGTGCGATCTGATGGGGGAGCACGCCGGCGACGCCAAGCTCCTGGCCGGCGGCACCGCCCTGGTCATGTGGCTGCGCATGGGCCTCCTGAGCCCCGGCTTCGTCATCGACCTCGAGCGCGTGCCGGGCCTCGACGGCGTCGACTACGATCCCGCGGACGGACTGCGCATCGGCGCGAGCGTGAAGCACCGGGACCTGGAGCTGTGTCCCGCGGTGCAGGAGCACTATCCCCTGCTCCGGGAGACCTTCTACAAGGTGGCGCAGCCGCGCATCCGGCTCATGGCCACGGTGGGCGGCAACCTGAGCCACGGCGACCCCCTGACCGATCCGGGGGCGAGCTTCATTGCGCTGGACGCGGAGGTGACGCTTCGCAGCAGCCGCGGCGAGCGCTCCCTGTCGGTGGAGGAGTTCTTCGTCGACTACTACGAGACCGCCCTCGAGCCCGACGAGATACTGACTTCCATTCACGTGCCGCCGCCCGCCGGGCCGGCGTGGTCGCATATCAAGTTCACGCCCCGCAGCGAGGAGGACTTCGCAACCGTGGGCGTGGCCGTGACCATGACCGGCGAGGGCGAGCGTTGCGACGATGTGCGCATCGCGCTCAACTCCGTGGGCCCCACCATCTTCCGCGCCCACGCGGCGGAGGACGTCCTGCGCGGCCGGGACCTCAGTCCGGCGCGGATCGAGGAAGCCGGCGCCGCGGCCGCCGACGCGTCCGACCCCATCGAGGACGTGCGCGGCTCGTCCGACTACAAGCGCGAGCTGGCGGCGGTGTTCGTACGCCGGGCCGTAGAGCAGGCAGCGGCCAAGCTGGGCTGACCGGGTAGCTTATGGCCGTGGACGAGAACTGGGACGTCATCCTCATCGGCGCGGGGCAGAACAACTTCGCCCTGGGCACCTACCTGGGCATGGCCGGCCTTGAGACCGTGATCTGCGAGAGCCGGCTGGAAAACGGCGGGCGGCTCTTCTCCGAGGAGATCACCCTGCCCGGCTACTGGCACAACAGCCTCGCCTATTTCCAGGACAACCGCGAGATCTCTCCGGTGTGGGACGAGCTTGACTGGGAGAACGGACATCACGCCGAGTTCGTAACGCCGCCGGTGATCAGCTCGCTGCTTCTGCCCGGCGGCGCCTCGGTCTCCCATCACCAGGATCTGGACGGCACGCTGGCTTCGCTGGCGCACCACTCCGCCGCCGACCGCGCGGCCTGGAAGGACGTGCACCAGCGGTTTCGCGGCATCGTCCGGGACATGGTGATCCCCTCGTACTACGCCCCGCCCGAGGCGGCGGGCGCATTGGAGGAGCGCATTGCCGCGGACCCGGCAGGGACCGACTTCCTGCGCCTCGCGCGCATGAGCGCCGCGGAAGCGGCGGAGCAGCTCTTCGAAAGCGAGGCGGTGCGCACCCTGGTGCTGTCGCAGATGGCGATTCCACGCGGCTGGGCGCTGGACTACGAAGGCGGCGGACGCGAGGTGCTGGCGCTCATCGCCGGCGACGAGAGGCCGCAGCTCGCGCGCGGCGGCTCCCACTCCATCGCCCAGGTGTTGCAGCGGGCCTACGTCAAGAACGGGGGCCAGATCCGCGCGCTGCACCACGTGGACAGGATTCTCGTGGAGGACGGACGGGCGGTGGGCGTGCGCCTGCGCGACGGGCGCGAGTGGAAGGCGCGGCGGGCGGTGGTGTCCAACGCGGACCCCTACGGCACCTTCATCGACATGGTGGGCGAAGAGCACCTGGACGGCGGCTTCACGCAGGCCGTACGGGCCATCGAGCCCGACGAGTTCTCCTACTTCCAGGTCCATCTGGCGCTCAAGGCGCCGCTTCGGTTCGCCGTGCACGAAGCCGCGGACAGCTTCGTGGGCCAGGCCATGAACGTCAACTACGGACCCCGCTCCGTCGAGGACCTGAAAGGCATGTGGCGCGAGATCCGCGCCGGCGAGTTCCCGGCGCACCCTTGCCTCCACGTCACCTGCCCCACGTGGTTCGACGCGCTGCAGGCGCCTCCGGCCAAGCACACCGCGTCGGTGTTCATGCCAGTCCCCTACCAGCTCAAGGGGCATCGGCCCGAAGACTGGGGCCGCCTGAAGAGCGGCTTCATGGAGCAGGTGCTATCGGCGTTGCGGGCCGTCGCCACCAACCTCACGGACGACAACATCGTGATGAAGGTGCCCATGGACCCGTGCTACCTGGCCGGCCGCTGGCAGAACATGCGCCGGGGCTCCGTGTGGGTGGCGCGGAAGAGCCGGGACCAGATGGGCGAGAACCGTCCCATTCCGCAACTGGCGCAGTACCGGACGCCCATCCGCGGCCTCTACCAGGTGGGCGTGGCCACCCATCCCGCGGACGCGGTCATCGCCGGCTCCGGCAGGGCCGCCTGGAGCGTGCTGCGGCAGGACCTGGGATTGGGAAACGGAAGCTGAAGCACGGAAGCGGGTGAACCATGGCGAAGGTAATGCACTACGACGGCGTGGTGATCGGCGCGGGCCACAACGGCATGATCTGCGCGGGCTACCTGGGCAAATCCGGCCAGAAGATCCTCGTCGTCGAGAAGAACATGGAGGTGGGCGGGGGACTCGACTCCCACGAGGACCGGAACTACCCGGGGTTCTGGCACAACATCCACTCGGTGTTCCACCGCGGGCTCATGATGCTGCCCTGGTTCCAGGACCTGGAGATGGAGCGCATGGGCATCCACTACTACAAGCCCGATCCGGGAGTGGTGCAGCACTTCCTCGACCGCACCTACCTGGGCTGGTTCGCCGACGTGGAGCGGACCATCGCCACCATCGAGCAGTGCTCCCGGAAGGACGCCGACACCTTCCGCGACATCTGGACCCGGTGGCAGCCGGTGGTGAAGAACATCGTCTTCCCCGAAACCTACTGCCCGCCCATCCCCATGAGCGAGAAGCGGCCCCTGCTGGAGGGGCTGCCCGAGGGCCGGGAGTACCTGCGCTACTTCGACACCACGCCGGAGCAGTTCATCCTGGAGCACTTCGAGAACACCCGGGTGCGGGCGTTCATCGGCTTCCTGGCGGTGATGCGGGGCTATGAGCTGGACGCGCCCAACACCGGCTACCTGGTCCCGGCCATGATCGCCTGGGGAGTGAACCCGCAGCTCTGCCGGGGCACTTCCCACGCGCTGGGGGACAACCTCGCGCACATGCTGTCCCACAACGGCGTGGACTACATCGAGGCGGTGGGGGTGGAACGGATCCTGGTGGATGGCGGACGCGCCACCGCCGTGGTGCTGGAGGACGGCACGGTGGTGCACGCGAAGCGTTTCGTCGCCTCCAACGTCAACCCGGTGGAGACCTTCATCAAGCTGGTGGGCTCGGAGAACCTCGACGCCGAGTTCAGCGCCAAGGCGGCAGGGTTCAAGTTCTCCAAGACCACCCCGATCTTCGCCACCAACCTGGCGCTTAACGAGCGGCCGCGCTACATCACCGAGGACGAGCATCCGGAGGTGGCGGACAGCTTCATGCACATCGTCGGCCTGGAGACCTACGAGGACCTGCTCAACCTCTTCGACGACTGCCGCTCGGGGCAACTGCCGCGCAAGCCCTTCATGAACGGCGCCACCCCCTCGCACCACGACCCGACCCAGGCGCCGCCGGGCAAGGCCACCGCGTTCATGTGGCAGCTCGCCGCCTACAACCTGTGGGGCAATCCGCTCAACTGGGACAAGGCCAGGAGCGAGTGGTTCGAGCGGCAACTGGGCGTGTGGCGTCAATACGCGCCCAACCTCACCGACGACAACATCCTCTCGCGCGACTCCACCACGCCGCTGGACATCGAGCGCCACGACCGCAACATGTACGAGGGCGACTGGATGGTGGGGGAATACACCGGCGACCAGGCGCTGGAGAACCGCCCCTTCCCCGGCTGGGGCCACTACCGGACGCCGGTTTCCGGGCTCTACCTGTGCGGCTCCTCGACCCATCCCGGCGGGAACATCACCGGCGCCCCCGGATACAACGCGGCCCAGACCATTGCCCGGGACTTGGGCCTGAACCTCTGGTGGGAGCCTCTCGACCTGCGGCGGCAACTGCGGGAGATGAACGAGCGGGCGGCGGCGAGCAGCGCGGCGGGGTAGCGACGCCCCGAACCGTCATTCCCTGCCTCCCCTCCGTCGTTCCCGCGAAAGCGGGAATCCAGGTGGAGTGGGGCCAGGGCAATGGAGCCGCCACACCACCACCCCTGGATTCCCGCTTTCGCGGGAATGACGGAGGGAGTGTGGGAGCACCGAGGAGGGGTGGGAAACACGGAAGTGCAGGAACACGGAGGGGCGCAGGAATGACGGCTTCGACATCGCAGGCAAGACATGGGACGGCTCGATAGCAGGGTTGCCATCGTAACCGGCGGCGCCCGCAACATCGGCGCGGTGTATGCGAAGACGCTGGCGGAGGAAGGCGCGCGCGTGGTCATCGCGGACGTGCTGGACGGCTCCGCAGCGGCGGAGGCCATCGTGGCCGGCGGCGGCGAGGCCGTGGCAATCAAGGTCGACGTGGCCCGGGAAGACGACACCCTGCGCATGGCGCAGGAGGCGGTCAACGCGTTCGGGGGCATCGACATCCTGGTGAACAACGCCGCCATCTACCTGAGCATCAACCGCCGCCCGTTCTACGAGATCTCCGCGGAGGAGTGGGACCGGGTCACGGCGGTCAACATCAAGGGAGTGTTCCTGTGCGCCAAGGCGGTGCTTCCCGCCATGCGTGAACAGGGCGGCGGCAGGATCATCAACATCTCTTCCAATACGGTGATGGCCGGCACGCCGAACTTCCTTCACTACGTCGCATCCAAGGCCGCGCTGATCGGCATGACCCGTTCGATGGCGCGGGAGCTCGGGGGCTTCGGCATCAACGTCAACGCCATCGCCCCCGGCCTGGTGGAGCACGAAGGCCAGACCGTCCCCGCGGAGATTTCAGCGAGCCGCGTGGACGCCCGGTCCATCAAACGCCGGCAGGAGCCCACCGACCTTACCGGCGCGGTGCTCTACCTGGCCTCCCCAGACAGCGACTTCGTCACCGGCCAGACGCTGGTGGTGGACGGCGGCGACATCGTCTACTGACCGGACCCGTCACGCGGCCACGACCCGCGCGGCACGATCATGCCCAAGAGCCTACGCACCTTTCTCGACGACCTGCGGCATCAGCGGCCGGGGGAGCTGGTCCACGTCGCCCGCCCGGTGGACCCGGCGCGCCACGACGTCTCCGCCCTCGTCACCCGCCTGGCGGACCGGAAACAGTTCCCGGTGCTGCTGTTCGAGCAGCCGAGGGACCTCCACGGCAACACCTCGGAGGTGCGCCTCGCCATGAACTGCGAGGTCTCCATGGGCAAGTTCCAGACCGCCCTGGGAGTGCCGCCGGAAACGGACCGGTCCGAGCTGGCGCTGGAATGCCTGCGGCGGGAGGCCAACCCGATCCCGCCGGTGGTGGTGGACCGGAACGAGGCGCCGGTCAAGGAAGTGACCCGGCGGGGCAAGGACGTGGACCTCTTCGAGCTTCCGGTGATGCGACACCACGCCCAGGACGGCGGGCCCTACATCGACATGCCCAGCCTCGGCCGCGACCGGAAGACCGGCGTGTACAACGTCTCCTACCACCGGATGGAGGTGAAGGACCGGAACCACACGGGCTTCTACCTGTCGTTGCAGCACATGTGGCGCATCTTCCGGGACTATGAGGACCACGGCGAGGAATGCCCGGTGGCGGCCGTGACCGGACACCACCCCGCCTTCAACATCGGCGCCTGCTACCGCGGACCGTTCGAAGCCGACGAGCTCCAGATCATCGGCGGCTACCTGCAGGAACCGCTGCGGCTGACCCCGTCCGAGACCTTCGGCGACCGCCTGATGGTGCCGGCGGACGCGGAGGTCGTCATCGAGGGGGTGCTGGTCCCCGGCAAGCGCGTGGTGGAGGGGCCGTTCGGCGAGGTCCACGGCTACGTGGGGCCTCAGGGCTTCCGCCAGGCCGCCTCGCTGGAAGTGCGGGCGGTCACCCGCCGGCGGGACGCCATCCACCAGTCGGTCATCACCCCGGACGGCGACAAGCCCTGGATGGACCTGGCGCGGGAGGGCGCGTACCTGCGGCGCTGCCGCGAGGCCGTGCCCGGGGTGACGGCGGTGTGCAAGAACGGCCGGCACGCCCTGATGAACGTGTTCATCGCCATGAAGAAGATGTCCGAGGGAGACCCGGGGCGGGCGGCGGCCGCGGCGCTGAGCTTCGACCAGTGCAAGCACGTCTTCATCTTCGACGACGACATCGACGTCTACAACCCCACCGAGATCCTGTGGGCGCTGGCCACCCGGGTGCAACCCCACCGGCAGGTGTCGCTCGTCACCGACCTCATGCGCGGCCCCCTGATCGACCCCTCCATGGACGAAGGGATCCGCACCTCGGCCATGATCGTGGACGCCACCCGGCCGCTGGACCGGCCCTTCTCCCCCGTGTCCCGATGCCCCGACGAGGCGATGGCGCGCATCCGAGTGGAAGACTATCTGCCCCGGGAAGTCGTGGAAGCGATCCCGGTGGACCGCACCACCTACTGGAGCTGATTTTGCATCGGCTCTTCGAATCCGCTACACCCTCACCCGAACCCACTGCCCCCACGAAAGGACTGTCATGCGACTAGGACTGCCGGATTTCGTCTCGAACTCCTACTTCCCCGCCATTGCCGCGGTGGAGCTGGGCTTCTTCAAGGCCGAAGGCCTGGACATGGAGCTGGAGCCCATCTTTCCGGTGCCCGCGACGTTCGAGGCGCTGAGGGACCACAAGCTCGACTTCGTGGCGGCCTCGTCCCACGCGACCCTCACGAAGTTCCCGGACTGGAAAGGCGCCAAGCTGCTGGCCGCCCTGGCCCAGCACATGTACTGGTTCCTGGTGCTGCGGTCCGACCTGGGCGCCAAGCGCGGCGACGTCGAAGCCGTCAAGGGGCTCCGCATCGGCGCCGCGCCGGGGGTGGACCTGGGACTCAAGCGGATGCTGGCGGCAGCCGGGCTGGACCCCGAGGCCGACAACATCCAGATCGCGCCAGTGCCCGGAGCCACCGCGCCCGGCGTCTCCTTCGGCGTCACCGCGGCCAAGGCCCTTTCCGAAGGCGCCATCGACGGCTTCTGGGCCAACGGCATGGGGGCCGAGGTGGCGGTGCGGCACGGCGCGGGCACGGTCGTGCTGGACATCCGGCGCGGTGAGGGCCCCGCCGAGGCGCGCGGCTACACCTTCCCTGCCCTGATCACCTCGGACCGGGTGATCGCCGACAACCCCGACGCGGCAGCGGCCGCGGTGCGGGCGCTGGTCCAGACCCAGCGGGCTCTGGCGGAGGACCCGCAGCGGGCCACGGCCGTGGGCAAGGCACTGTATCCGTCCGAGGAGGCCGGTATCATCGCCACCCTCATCGAGCGCGACATCCCCTATTACGATCCCCGGATCCCGGAGACGGTGGTGTCCAGCATGAACCGCTTCGCCCGGGACATCGGCCTGCTGGCCGGGCCGGTTGCCTACGAGGACGTGGTCGCGGTGCAGTTCAGCCACCTGTGGGAAGGCTGACCAAACCCAATTCGTCACGGAAGGACACCTTATGGATCTCTCACGCTTTTCCATGGAAGGACGGACCACCATCATCACCGGCGGCAGCGGCGGCATCGGCCGCTGCTGCGCGCTGGCCTTCGCCCAGGCGGGCTCCAACGTCATGATCGCCTCGCTGCCGGCGGAGTCGATACCGCCCGTGGTGCAGGAAGTCGAGGCCCTGGGCGTCGAGGCCGCGGGCTTGGCGGTGGACGTCAGCGAGGAGGAACAGGTGCGGGACATGGTCGCCGCCACCCTGGACCGGTTCGGCCGCATCGACGCGCTCCTGAACGTTGCCGGCGGCTCCTACAGCCGCAACCCGGAGATGCCGGAGGTCCAGCGCGGGACCCTGCTGGAGCTCTCGCCGGAGGACTTCATGGGGGTTTACAACATCAACGCGAAGACGGCGTTCCTGTGTTCCAAGGCCGTCGTGCCGCACATGAAGGAGCGCGGCAAGGGAGCCATCGTCAACATTGGTTCCATCTCCGGCCGCTCCACCAAGCACGAGCGCCCCAACATGGCCGCCTACGGCACCTCGAAAGCCGCGGTCATGAACCTGACCTTCCACATGGCCAACCAGTGGGGGCCGGAGGTGCGGGTGAACGCGGTGGCGCCGGGAATCATCGACACCCCGCGGCCGGGAGGCACAAGCCTCGCGCGGATGGAATCGGAGGGATTGGAGAACATCGCCCTGGGACGTCACGGCAAGCCCGACGAGGTGGCCGGGGTGGTGCTGTTCCTGGCGTCCGACGCGGCTTCGTTCGTGAACGGTTCGGTGGTGGATGTAAACGGGGGCGAATAGAAAACCCGGCGTCACGGAGCGGTCGGCCTCGAACTCGCCGGGTTCTGCGTCACCTCGATGAAGTCCGCCAGGATGTGGGCGGTTTCATTCAGGATCGGGTCCTCTTCCCGCGACGCGGCCGGATCCGTCCTCTTCTCGTTGTAGGCCGTCAGCTCCGCGTAGCTTGAAAACGGCTTCCGGCCCTTGGCCGCGCGGCGGCGGTTCTCGCTTTCGAGCTCCCGGATCTCGTCGGTCTGTTTCCGGGCTCTTCGCGTTTCCTCTTTCAGCGAGATGGCGGTTTCCGCCCGCTCCTGCTCGAGACGGGCGATCCTGGCCAGGAGATAAGCGAAATCCGGGTCCGACTTCGCGCGGGCACGGTGTCGCTGCGCCAGGGTTTCAATAAAGGGGCCGGTACTGCCGGCAGGAGCATACCGGGCCCTGTCGATGGCGTCCCACGCCAGGGTGTGCTCCAGGGAGCTCTCACCCACCTGCGACTTGTCGATGAGGCCGGGGAACTCGATGTCGGGTATCACGCCCCGCTTCTGGGTGCCTTCTCCGGAAATCCGGTAGAACTTGGCCTGGGTGAGCTTCAGCCGTCCCGCGCGAATCGGAATCAGGGTCTGCACCGTCCCCTTCCCGAAAGTCTGGCCGCCCACCACCAGCCCCCGGCCGTAATCCTGGATGGCCGCGGCAAAGATCTCCGAGGCCGAGGCGCTGAGGCGGTTCACCAGGACGGCGAGCGGCCCCGTGTAGGTTACCTTCCCGTCCGTATCCGAATGAACGCGGATGACGCCCCGGCCGTCCCGGACCTGCACCACCGGCCCCCTGCTGATGAACAGGCTCACCAGGGCGATGGCCTCCCGGAGCGCCCCGCCGCCGTTGTCCCGCAAGTCGATCACCAGCCCGCTGACGCCCGCCTCCTCCAACTCGGAGATCAACCGCCTCACGTCGCCGGCCGTGCTCTTGAAGTTGGGGTCGCCGGCCTTGAGCGCCGCGAAATCCAGGTAGAACCCGGGCACGTGGATGATCCCGATTTTCTGGGTGCGTTCGCCGAGCCTCACTTCCCTGATGCTGCGGCTCGCCTTCTGGTCGTCGAGATCCACCTTGTTGCGCACGATGCGGATGAGCTTCCGTTGCTCGGTGGTGCTGATCTGGGGAATGATCTCCAGGCGCACCGTGGTCCCCCTCCGGCCGCGGATCAGCGTCACCACGTCCTGCAGACGCATGCCGAGCACATCCACGATCTCCCCCTGCTCGCCCTGTCCCACGCCGACGATGCGGTCCCCCGGCTGGAGGTCGCCGGCCTTGTCCGCGGGTCCGCCGGCAACCAGCCGCACCACCTTGACGATCTCCCCGTCCGCCTGCAGCACGGCGCCGATCCCCTCCAATGACAAGCTCATGTGGATATTGAAGTTTTCGCTTTGATGAGGCGGAAAATAAACGGAATGTGGATCGATCGCACGGAGGAATGCATTGACGTACACGCGAAACGCGTCGGTGCTGTCGACCTGACCGAGGCGGACGAGCTGGTTGCCGTAACGCCGACGAAGGGCCGTCTTGACCTCTTCCCGTTCGGTTCCGGCCAGCAGGCGGCTCAACACGTCGTTCTTGACCTGCCTGCGCCAACGCGCCCGGAGCCGGGCTTCCGACTCGGCCCACGAGGCATTCTTCCGTTCGAATGTCTCGTCCTTGCTGAAATCCAGCGCGTCGAACTCGTGATCGATGGTGTCGGCGATGAATCGGAGTCGCTCCGCCAACCGTTGCCGGTAGCGGTTGAACATCCTGAAGGCAGGGCCCAGGTCTCCGGCCTTGAGCAGATCGTCGAACCGCGACCTGTAGACTTCGAACTCCCGGATGTCCGAGGACCGGAAGTAGCTTCGCGACGGGTCCATGGCCCTCAGGTAGGACTCGAAGATCCTGCCGGAAACCTCGTCGTTCAGGGTGATGTCGTTGTAGTGCCCCCGGGACAGGCGTTTGAGAATCTCCTTGCCGAGGGCGGACTGCTGGGTGTCGGGCGAGAGTTCGGCGAGGACCGGCGCGACCGCCGTTTCCGCCCACGTCAGGCTTGCGACGAGGAAGAACGCGATCGCGGACCAGCAACCGACGCGCAGGCGCGGATGATGCGCCGGCGTCCTTCTCCGGACGGGCAGTACAGAATTCACATGAACCAGTCTAGACCAACGCCGGTCCTCCATCAAGGACACCCCCTGCTGTTGAGGGCCTCCTCCATGTTGCGTCACCGGACCTTTCACGGTAGCCTTTGAAGAGGCGCCGTATCGCCCGTCCCCCGAAGGAGCGGAACCGTGAAACTGCCTCGAAACCCCACTCGCCCCGTACGCATCGGCACCACCGTCATCGGGGGGGACCATCCCATCGCCGTACAAAGCATGTGCGCCACCCATACCCAGGATGTCGAGGCGACCGTGGCGCAGGTCAACGACCTGGCCCGGGCCGGCGCCGACGTGGTCCGCATCGCGGTCGACAGCCGGAAGGACGCGGCGGCGCTGGCGGCTATCCGCGACGCCACCGAAGCCAACCTTTCGGTGGACCTCCAGGAGAACTACCGGCTCGCCGGCGCCGTTGCGCCCCACGTCGACAAGATCCGCTACAACCCCGGTCACCTTTATCACCACGAGCGCGGAAAAGCCTGGCAGGACAAGGTCCGCTTCCTGGTGGAGGTGGCGGCGGCCAATGACTGCGCCATGCGCGTGGGAGTGAACTGCGGCTCGGTGGACCCCGCCCAGCAGGAGAAGTTCCCCGAGGACGACTCCATCTCACCGATGCTGGCCAGCGCATGGGAGCACTGCGAGCTGCTGGACAGCCTGAGCTTTACGCGCTACTGCGTCTCGCTCAAGGACTCGGATCCGGCCAAGGTCATCGAGGTCAACAAGCGCTTCGCCGACCAGCGCCCGGACGTGCCCCTCCATCTCGGGGTCACCGAAGCCGGGCTGCCGCCGGACGGCATCATCAAGACCCGCATCGCCTTCGAGCAGCTCATCAGCCGGGGCATCGGCGATACCATCCGGGTTTCCCTGACCGTCCCCAATCCGCGCAAGCCCGAGGAGATCGCCGCCGGGCGCGAGATCCTGGAAGACATCGCCGCGGGCCGGGTGCGCAGCGTCGTGGACTACGGCCGGGACAGCCTCAACATCATCAGTTGTCCGAGCTGCTCCCGGGTGGAGAACGAGAACTTCGTGGAGCTGGCGCAGCAGGTCAAGGAGATGACCGCCTACGCCGCGGAGCATGCCATCACCATCGCGGTCATGGGCTGCCGCGTCAACGGACCCGGCGAGACCGACGACGCCGATCTCGGACTGTGGTGCGGCCCCCGGTTCGTCAACCTCAAGCGGGGCAGCGAGCCGCTGGGGGCGTTCCCCTACGACGAGATCCTGCCACGCCTCAAGGAAGAGCTCGACGGCATGATCGCCGGCCGGGTTGACGCGGACGCGGCCGGCTGACGCTTTCCGGAGCGGGCGCTCCCCTTCTTGCCATGGATTTCTGGCAGCGCATCGAAAAACCCATCATCGGCCTCTCCCCCATGGACGGAGTCACGGACGCCTCGTTCCGCCTGGTGGCGGCCCGGTACGGACGGCCGGACCTGTGCATGACCGAGTTCACCAGCGTGGAGGCCATCTGCTGCGGCGCGGACGGGTGGGTGCGGGACTTCTCCTACGGCGAGTGCGAGCGCCCCGTCCTGGCGCAGATCTACGGCCGGACGCCGCGGGCCTTCTACCAGGTGGCGCACATCGTTGGCGAGCTCGGGTTCGACGGTCTGGACATCAACATGGGATGCCCGGCCAAGAACGTCGCCAACAAGGGATGCGGCGCCGGGCTCATCCTCAATCCGGAGCTGGCGGTGGCCATCATCCGCGCCGCGCGCCGGGGGCTGGAGGACTGGGCCGGGGGGCAGCGACTGGAAGAAACGGGCCTGGCGGCCGACGTGGTGGAGCAGGTGCGGCGCATGAACCGCGGACGCACGCGGCCGGCTGTCCGCCCGCTGCTCCCGCTCTCAGTCAAGACCCGGGTGGGATACGACCGGGTGGCGGTGGACGAGTGGATACCCGTCCTGCTGGGCGAAAACCCGGCGGCCATCTCGCTGCACGGCCGGACCCTGAAGCAGATGTACAAGGGGTTCGCGGACTGGGACGCCATCCACCGGGCGGTGGAGCTGGCCCGGGGGCTGCCGACGCTGATCCTGGGGAACGGGGATGTCAAGTCCATGTCGGACGCGGTGGAGCGGGTCCGGCAGACCGGGGTCGACGGCGTGCTGCTGGGGCGCGGCGCCATGGGGAACCCCTGGGTCTTCCGTGACAAGCAATGGGCCAAGGATACGCTGGCGGGAGTGGCGAGCCCGGGCGGCGCCGGTCTCGACGTGACCCGGGAAGAGCGGACCAGGGTGTTGCTGGAGCACAGCCGCCACTTCGAAGGCCTTTGGGGCGAACGGCGCTTTCCCGCCATGCGCAAGCACTTGGCCTGGTACTGCAAGGGGTTCCGCGGCGCGGCGCAGTGGCGGGCGCAGATGGTCCGGGCCCGGAATGCCGAGGAAGTCGAGCGCATCGTGGCAGCCGCAGACGCCGTGGCGCCGGGCGCCGACCCGGCCCTCCCCTTGCCGGATCATGCCGCCGCGGCCGGGTCCGGACCGGCCTGATCCCCGCATGCGTATCGTCCTGGCGTCGACCTCGCCGCGCCGTCGCGACATCCTGGCCTTGCTCGGCCTCCCCTTCGAAGTCCGCCACCCCGACTTCCTGGAAACCACCCGGGAAGACCTCACTCCCGAGGCCGAGGCGCTGGAGCTGGCGCTGGGAAAGGCCCGCTCGGTTGCCTCGGGCATGACGGATGCGCTGGTGGTGGGAGGCGACACCCTGATCGCATTGGCCGGCGAGAAGATCGGCAAGCCCAGGGACAGGGACGACGCCGAGTCCATCCTCCGCAAGCTCTCGGGACGCACGCACCGCATCCTCACCGGCGTGGCCCTCATCGATTCCACCACCGGACGGGAGTCCACCCGCCTGGAACGGGTGGAGGTCCGCATGCGCTCCTCCACCGACGCCGAGATCGCCGGCTACGTGTCCGCCGGCGAATCCATGGACAAGGCGGGCGCCTATTCCATCCAGGGCCGCGGCCACCGGCTGATCGAGAGCTTCCGCGGGGACTACCTCGCCGCCGTGGGCCTGCCGTTGCGGCCCGTCGCGCAGTACCTGCGGAACGCCGGCGTCGAGGTGCCGGAGGATGTCGAAGGACTCTACCGGGACAGGTCCCTTTGGACCTGGGACCGGGTCCCCGTCGCCCCGGACGAAACCGTCAACTCAACCGCAGCAGCACCATCCCGGCCATGATCGTCAGGCTCCCGGGCAGGATCTCCCGGACCCGGGCGCGCTCGTTGAACACCAGCCAGCCCGCGGCCAGCGCGAACAGGATCTCCGTCTGCTTCACCGCCTCGACGTAGGAGGTGAGGGTCAGCTCGTAGGCCAGGCTGTGGCAGATGCTCGTCAGGGCGGCGCACAACCCCATGGCGATGAACGCGCCTCCGTGGCGCGGGATGGCCCGGAAGTGGGCGGCGGAGCGGCGCACTGCCAGGGGGAGGACCATGAGGGAGGCGGCCGAGTAGCCCGCCAGATTGGCGAGGTAGACGTCGGAATGGAGGATCAGCAGCTTGATCAGCACCACCGACGGCGCGTAGAACAAAGCCGCCGCGAGGGTGTAGCGAAGGCCCCGGTCCACCAGCAGCTCGCGCAAGGGCGCCCAGACCGAGATGCGGCTCTTCTGGACGTTGAGCAGGTAGACGCCGGCCACGCTCAACAGAACGCCCGCCAGCCCCGCGGCCGACGGGGTCTCGTCCAGCGTCACGTAGGCGATCAGCACCAGGAACAGCAGGCTGAGCTTCCACAGCGAGGTGACGATGGCGATTCCGGACAGCTTGAGCGCCTTGGAAAGGCTCAGGGTGGCGATGGACTGGGTGACGCCGAAGCCGACCACATAAGGCCAGAAGCCGTCCTGCAACTCGGGCAAGCCGTGCCAGGCCGAGGCCAGGGCCACGAACGGCAGCAGGAAGGTGAAACGCCCCCAGACGTTGATGACGTCGTCCAGCTCGTGCCCCAGGTGCTTCATGGAGATGTTCCGCAGCACCTGGAACAGGGCGGAGAGAAGCGCCAGTACGAACCACATGAGCAGGACAAGCTAACGGCTGGGGAAAGAGAATGCGAATGCCCGGAACAGTTGACACTGGCGAGCACGAAGGGCTATCACGTCTTCATTACACTCGAAAGGGAGACCCCCCGATGGTTGATAAATTCGAAGATCATTGCTGGCAGGACATCATCAGCGACGAGATCATGGACATCTACAAGCCCTATCGCAGGGACATCTTCGTCGGCGAGCGGCCGGCGCTGCTGGCCATCGACCTCTACAACCTCGCCTACCGAGGAGGTCCCCTGCCGGTGCACGAGGTGGTCAAGGAGCACAAGAGCGCCTGCGGCGTTTACGCTTACGAGGCCATCAAGCCCACCAGGGAGCTCTTCGCCCTGGCCCGGGCCCAGGGACTGCCGATCTTCTACACCACCACCGAGACGCGGAAAGAAGTGGCGCCCGCGGCGGTACACGCCACCAACCGCCAGATTACGGGGATAGACGCGGACGACTACGAGATCTACAAGGAGTTCGCGCCCGAGCCGGACGACATCATCATCTACAAGGAACGGGCCAGCGGCTTCTACGGGACGCCGCTCATCGCCCACCTCACGCGGCTCGGCATCAGCTCCCTGGTCGTGTGCGGCGAGAGCACCAGCGGCTGCGTCCGCGCCAGCGTGGTGGACGCCTACTCCAACGGCTACCACGTCTCCATCGTCGAGGAATGCGTCTTCGACCGCAGCATCACCTCCCACAAGGTGAACCTGTTCGACCTGCACCACAAGTACGCCGACGTCATGAAGCTGGCGGAGGTGAAGCAGCACTTCCAGGAGCAGCCGCTCAAGAAGGCGGTTTGACGCCCCCCTCACCCGCTCCTCTCCTAGATCCCCGATCGAGCCTGTGTCGGGCTTGACCCGGGGTCCGGGATGAGGGGAGGAGTCCGGGCTCGACCCGGGTCTACCGTTTCGCGCAGGGTTAGTGCATCGCCACCGGGTCTCCCCAGGTGAGGAGCCGCCGGGCCGCTATGGCGATGACCAGGGATACGGCGAGAAGCATGATCGAGAGGGCGTAAGCCTCGCCCACCTGCCCTTCCTGCCACGCGAACCAGATCATCGTGCTCACTACCCGGTTTCCGGGGGTCGCCAGGAGAACCGCCGACGAGAGTTCCCGCAGGCTGTGGAGGGCCACCCACAGCCAAAGGCTCACCAGAGCGGGGAGCACGATGGGCACCACCACCTTGCGAAGGGTGACAACCAGGGAGGCGCCACAGGTGTAGGAGGCCTCCTCCAGCTCCTTGTGCACCTGGACCTGGGCGGAGATCACCGCCCGCGAGCCGTAGGAGATGTAGCGCGTGACGTGGGCGATGACGATGACCCAGACGGTCCCGTAGATGCCCACGGGTATCGAGAGATACATCAGGATCAGCGCGAAACCGATGATGACCGAGGGTATGGCGATGGGCGCGAAGGTCAGCAGGTTGAGGATCCTGCCGGTCCTGCCGCCGAGCCGCACGATGATCCAGCCCGACACCACGGCCAGCAGTGTGGTGGCGGTGGAGGCCGCCACCACCAGTAACGCCGTGTTCTTGAAGGCTCCAATTGCGCCGTACCCCGTGACGGCGTTGTAGTAGTGCTTCGTCGTCAACTGCGAGAGCAGTTCCCACGAGGGCGGCTGGTAAAAGGTCAGCAGGCTGCCCCACGCCAGCACCAACAGCGGGAACACGATGGCCAGGCACATGTAGAGGAAAAAGAAGCCGGAGCCGGCCCACTTCGCCCGGCCCAGGTCGATGACCGCGGGGCGGTAGCCGCGGCCGGTGACCGTGGTGTACTTCTCCCCCGCGCCGAGGACCTTCAGGTAGAGATAGACGAGCACGCCGCTCAGCACCAGCACGCTCATGGCCAGGGCGCTGGCGGTACCGTATTCGGGCAGCTCGCCCATGGGGGGATGGATGGCCCAGAAGATCTTGGTGCTGAACACCAGGATGCCGGCCTGCATGCCGATGACCCCGGGTATCTCGAAGGCCTCGATGGAGATGATGAAGAACCAGATGAGGGCGGCGAAGAAGGCCGGATAGGTGAGCGGAAAGGTCACCCGGAGGAGGGTCATGAAGCGGCTCGCTCCGGCGATCATGCTGGCCTCCTCGAATGCCGGATCCATGTTGCGCAGCACCGGCACCAGCATGAGAAACACCGTAGGCACCATGGAAAGACCCATGACGAAGGACATGCCGTAGAGGGTGAAGACGTTGAGCGGCCCCTCCCCTTCCAGCCCCAGCAGCGCTCGCAGAATCAGGTTGATGACGCCGATGCGCGGGTCCAGCAGCCGCTCCCACCCCAGCGCCGCGATCATGGGCGGCAACGCCATGGGGATGAGGATCAGTCCGTACATGAGATGGCGGCCGGGGGCATTGGTCCGCTCCACCAGCCAGGCCAGCGGAACCGCGAAGGCGAACCCGGTGAGGATGGCGCCGGCGCCGAACAGGAGCGTGTTGAGGATCAACTCGTAGGTGCCCGGGTCAACGTAGATCTCGATGTAGTGATAGAGAGACAGAGCGCTGACCTCGGCGAGAGGCTCGCGCTGGAAGGAGAAAAAGATCACCAGGAACAGCGGCACCACCACGAGCCACGCCACCGCTCCCAGGGTAAGCCAGCTGAAGACGTCCCGTTCGCTCACCCGCATGTGCCAACCCTGAAAGCCCGGTGCCGGATGTTCCCGACGCCGGTCATCTACTGGAGATCGTAGAGCCTCGCGCTGTTGTCCCAGAAGATCTTGCGCTTGGCCGCTTCGGCGAGCCCGCCGATCTTGAGGAAGCTGTCCACCGCTTCCGGCCAGCGCGAGTCGGAGTGGGGATAGTCCGTCGAGATCACGATGTTGTCGTCTCCGATCCGGCTTATCACGTCCGCCACCAGGTCCTCCTCGACATCCGTGGCAACGAAACACTGCCGCAGGAAGTACTCGCTGGGATTCAGCGAAAGCGGCGTGTCACAGAGGTCCTTGCGGAGCTCCCAGCGCTCGTCGAGGCGGTAGAGGACCCACGGCAGCCAACTGCAGTTACCCTCGAGAAAGGCCACCCTCAAGCGGGGAAACCGCTCCAGCACCCCGCCCCCGCAGAAACTGCCCACCGCCAGCATCAACTCCACGGGATTACGGTAGGCGTTCACCAGGATGCCCTCGTTGGGCAGCCCCTTGAAGCGCTGCGCCACCTGGTCCATGCGGGGGTTGGCCGCGGGGTGGAAGCAGACGGGAACGTCCAGGCGCTCCGCCTCACGCCACAGCGGGTCGAAGTAGTGCTCGTGGATGTGGCGGCCGTTGGCCGGCTCGGGCACCAGGCAGAGGCCGACGGCACCCCGCTCCGTGACCGCCCGGCGGGTCTCGTCCACGGCCATGTCCACGTCGTGGAGCGTGATCAGGGCCGAGGGCTTGAGCCGTTCCGGGCTCTCCTGGCAGAAATCCGCCACCCAGTCGTTCCAGGCCCGGCACAGCGCGTTGGCG
Organism: uncultured Binatia bacterium (SeqCode); assembly: GCA_965219905.1. Lineage (GTDB taxonomy): Bacteria > Desulfobacterota > Binatia > UBA9968 > JAJDTQ01 > JAJDTQ01. Next base: position 256,383 of record CBDCOS010000002.1, read on the forward strand.
TACTCGGGCTCCAGGCGGTCGTCGCAGTGGAGCGGGAAGGTGCGGAACAGCACCGCCACGTCCAGACCCTCCACGTCCATGGCCTCCACCTGGGAAACGGCGTCGTAGTTTCTGGCCAAGGGCTTCGTGTAGCGATGCGCCACCTTGTCCTCGCCCGGAGTCACGTTGGGACGGGCCGTCAGGCCCGAATCCCGCACCTGTGCGCCGTCGCCGAACTTGAACTTGACCTGACCATGACGTGTCCGCGGCTCCCCCCTGGGGATCCGCTCCCCCCACTTGGGGTCCATGTACTTGAGATAGAGATCATGCGGCTCGAACACGTGCATGTCGCTATCGAGGATCTTGAAACCGTTTCGCGCCATGGTCGGGACTCCCTTGGGCTGGTGGGGCGGCCGGCCGTGACCGGCCACCGGTTACCGCTAGTGTCCGGTGAGGATCTTCCGGGCTTGCTTGCGCCACTTCTTGAGCTCCCTGGCTTCCTCCATGGTGGGAGCGTTCCAGACGAACTTGACGCCGGCCGCACGCGCCATCTTGGCGGCGTCGGTCTGGGCGCTGGGCCCGAGTTGGCTTCGGAAGGAAGCCTTTTCCATGAGCGCCGACGCCTCGGGAGTGCCGAGATAGCCGGTCAGCAGCTTGGCCGCGTTGGGATTGCGCACCTTCTTCACCGCGATGGAGTAGAAGCGGGTCACCGACATGGGCGTGATCCAGATGAAGTCCACCGGCGCCTTGTCCTTGACCTTGGCCCGGAAGACGCGGTCGAACTGGATCAGCGCCAGCGGCGCCTGCCCCGCCACCAGGGCCTCCAGGGTCTGAGGTCCGCCTCGGGGCTGAATGATAGGGTTCTGGGCCCTGAACTTGCGGGTGTACTCCATCGTCTTCTCCAGCCCCCACGCCGGCACCAGGTCTCCGAACGGATATCCCCGCCCCACGACGATGATCTTGCGGCCTTTCCACTTCGGGTCCAGCAGCCCCTCCCAGGTGGTGGGCACCTGGTCCTTGGAAACCAGCTTGGTGTTGAACCCCAGCACCCGGGTCAGGTCGAACCACGGCACCAGCCGCTCCCCGAACGAGATCTCGTTCTTGGCGATGCCGAACTCGTGATACGGAAACGGCGCCAGCAGGTCGGCCTTGAGCAGCCGCTCCGCCGACGTGGTGGTGGCCTGGGCCACCTCGTAGGTGGCCATCCCCACCCGGGTCTCGAGCTGTATCTTCGCGGATGCATCCGATCCGGTGGAGGGGATGTGGTTCACCTGGATGCCCGGGAACCGCTTCATGAAGCCGCCGATCTGCGCCTTCAGCGCCACCGGCGGCGAGCCCGCGGCAAGCACCACCTGCCCTTCCTTCTTGGCCTTCTCGTACAGGGCCTTGATGTTGTCCTGGGCGTGGACCGCCGTGACCGCGGCAAGCGAAACAGAGACAATGAGCGCAATGATCAGTTTCATCCTGGCCCTCCTACACTCCCTGACGTGCGTGGCACGTTGCCGAAAGATGGCCCGCGCATAACACACCGCGCGAAAGCCGGTCAAGAGGGGGCCGGCGGTGGCGACAAGGCCGGGAAAGCGGAGACCGCGCACGCCGGCGGCCGTGGAGGCTACACCGTCCCCGCTTCCGCCAGCCGCTCGATCCGTTCCTCGCTGAGTCCAAGCTCCCGCAGGATCTCGGCGGTGTGCTCGCCCAGCTCCGGCGGCAGCGCCGAAACCCGGAACGGCGTGTCGCTCAGGTTGACACCGCTCCTGACCGTGTGGATCGTACCGTGCTTCGGGTGCTCCAGCTCCATGATCCGGTCAAGGTGCTTCACCTGGGGGTCCTCGAACACTTCGTCGAGGCGGTTGATGGGGGCATGGGCCACGTCGTGCTTGCTCAACGCGTCGAGCCAGTGCTGCCGGGGCCGGGTCCCGGCGATCTCCTGCAGCAGCTCCTTCAACTCGTCATAGTTCGCCAGACGGTCCTCGCGGTCCTTGAAACGGGGATCCTCCGCCAGCTCCGGGCGGCCCAGGGCCTCGGCCATGCTCACGAAGAACTTGTTGAGGTGGGAGAGATGGATGACGAACGGCAGCCCGTCCCCCGCGAGCAGCGCGTACACCCCGGCGGAGCGCCCCCGGCTCTCCACGTTCGGAACGTCCCCGGTGGCGAAGTACTGGACGATGCTGCGGCCGATGAACGCCATGGACGCCTCCATGAGGGAGGTCTCCACCTTCTGGCCCCTGCCCGACTTCTCCCGCGCCATCAGGGCGATGAGCACGCCGTAGCAGGCGAACATGCCGCCCAGGTGGTCCGAGAAGGCCAGGCCCGGCGGCTGCGGCGCCCTGGGGTCGATGATCTGGCTCAACAGGCCGCTGAGGCACTGTCCCAGGGTATCGAAGCCCGGCCTCTCCCGGTATGGCCCGGTCTGCCCGAACGCCGATATGCCGCAATAGACCAGGCGCGAGTTGAGGTCATTGAGCCGCTCGTAACCGAGCTCCAGCCGGTCCATCACCCCCGGCCGGTAGTTCTCGATCACCACGTCGGCATCCTCCACCATGCGGAGAAAGATCTCCTTGCCCTCGGGGGCGCGCAGGTTCAGGGTCATGCTGCGCTTGTTGCGGTTGTAGCTGCGGAACAGCGGACTGTACATGCGCGGCTCCTGGCCCCACTTGCGGAAAGGGTCGCCGCCGCCGGTGTTCTCGATCTTCACCACCGAGGCTCCCATGTCCGCCAGCAGCATGGCCGCGAACGGACCGGCAATGTAGCTGCTGAGATCGAGAATCCTGATGCCGTCGAGGGCTTGTGCCATGGATGCAATCCTCCTCCGAAATGCTGTCGTGATCTCCTTTATAGGAACCCCACGGCGGCGGAGTCAAAGGCGCCTTGACTCGGTGGGCTGCCAAGGGTATTCGGGTTGGGCAACCCAACGCCCCCAAAAGGGAGACCCCCGATGAAGAACGGACTCAAGATCATCGACTCCGACATGCACATCATGGAGCCGCCGGACCTCTGGGAGAACTACGTCGACGCGCCCTTCAAGCAGCATGCGCCGCGGGTGGTCAACGTCCCCAGCCGGGGCGACTTCAATCTGCTGCTGCTGGACGGCAAGGAGCCCCGGGCCAAGAGCCCGTCCCTGGCCAACGACGCGCGCATGATCGGCAAGCGGCGCGCGTCCACGCGTGAGGACGTCATCGGCTTCGCCCGGGACCAGGGCTTCAACGCCAAGTCCCAGTTGGAGGCCATGGACATCGAGGGTCTGGACGTGGCGGTGCTGTTCCCCACCGCCTGCCTGCACATCATGACGGTGCCGGACATGGACCCGCTGCTGGCGGAGGCCATCTGCCGGGCCTACAACAACTGGCTCTACGACTTCTGCCAGGAGGATCCGGCGCGGCTCAAGGGCGCGGCCATGCTGCCGCCCCACGACGTCTCGCTGGCGGTGCGGGAGGCCAAACGCGCGGCCAACGATCTTGGCTTCGTCACCGCTTTCCTGCGGGCCACGCCGCTCCCCGGCGACACTTGGTTCGGACTCTACTGGGAGCCCCTGTGGGCCGAGCTGGAGCAACTGGGGATGCCGGTGGGATTCCACGAGTGTACCAACTCCGGCTACTACCCCCACATCGAGCGCTTCGGCCAGAACAACCGGCTCATGCGCCACATCTGCAGCCACGTCACGGGACAGATGGTGACCATGGTGGACATCATCGTCGGCGGCGTGCTCGAACGCTTCCCTGAGCTCAAGGTGGCGTTCCTGGAGTGCAACTGCGGCTGGGCGCCGGCCTGGCTGAGCCGCATGGACACCCACTGGAGCCAGTTGGGCGCTGCGGACGCCCCCATGCTGACCATGAAGCCCAGCGAGTACTTCAAGCGCCAGTGCGTCATCGGGTGCGAGGGCGAGGAGCGGGAAGTGGGGTCGGTCATCCAGTTGATGGGCGACGACAACATCGTTTTTTCCTCCGACTACCCGCACAGCGACTCGGAGTTCCCCCACGCGGTGGACGCCTTCATGCAGCAGGAGCTTCCGGTGGAGCACTCCCGCAAGATCCTGTGGGACAACTGCATCAAGTTCTACGGCATCGACGCGTAGGACCCTGGGAGACGTCCCGCATGTCCGATACCACGCTGCGCTTCGGCGTTTTTCTCGCTCCCTTCCACGCGCTGAACGAAAACCCGACACTTCTGTTCGAGCGCGACCTCGAGTTGATGATGCTGCTGGACCGCCTTGGCTACGACGAGGCGTGGATCGGCGAGCACCACTCGGGTGGGTTCGAGACCATCCCCGCGCCGGAGATCTTCATCGCCGCCGCGGCCCGGGAAACCCGCCGCATCCGGCTCGGCACCGGGGTGAAGTCCCTGCCCTACACCCATCCCTTCATGCTCGCCGACGCCATGGTCCAGCTCGACCACATGACCCGGGGGCGCGCCATGTTCGGCGTGGGGCCCGGCGCGCTGCCCTCGGACGCGACGCAGATGGGGATCGACGCCCGCCGCACCCGCCGGATGATGAACGAGTCGCTGGATGTGATCATCCCGTTGCTGGAAGGCGAGCGTGTGAGCGCCAGGACCGACTGGTTCACCCTCGACAACGCCAGGCTGCAGCACGCCTCCTACACCCGGCCGCGGATGGAGATGGCCGTGACCACCATCCGCTCGCCCGCCGGCGCCCTGCTCGCCGGCCGCCACGGGCTCGGCCTCCTGTCCCTGGGCGGGCACTCCGACGACGCGCTGGCCGCGTATTCCAGAAACTGGGGCATCTACGAGGAAGCCGCCGCCGAGCACGGGCGCACCGCCGATCGCCGAAACTTCCGCATCGCCGTGCAGATGCACATCGCCGAGACGCGCCAGCAGGCCCTGGAGGACATCCGCTTCGGCGTCGACGCCTGGGGCGGCTACGCCCGCGACGTGCTCCCCAACATGCCGGTGCCCAAGGGCGTCACCGACGTCCGTCGGTTCACCATCGACAACGACCGCGCCATCGTCGGCACCCCCGACGACGTCATCCAAAAGATCGAACACATGCAGGCCGGCACCGGCGGCTTCGGCGTCGTCCTGTTCATGTGCCACGACTGGGCGGACTGGGACGCCACGAACCGCAGCTACGAGCTGTTCGCAAGACACGTGATCCCGCACTTCCAGGGCCAGTTCGGCGGAAGAAGGGAAAGCTACGACGTTGCCGCCGCGCGGCAGCCGGAATTCCACGCGGCCGCGACCGAGGGCGTGGCGGCGGCCAAGGCGGAATACGAGGACAACCGAAAGACGGAAGCTGGCTGAGCGGTTATGGGAGCACCAGAGCCATGATCAAGGGCGCGCACGCGATGTTCTACTCCTCGGAACCGGAGGCGTTGCGCGCGTTCCTGCGCGACAGACTCGGCTTCACCTCCTTCTCCGACGTCGGCGGCGGCTGGCTCATCTTCGACCTCCCCGAGGCCGACATGGGCGTGCATCCCGCCGACCCCACCCGCGAGGCCGGCGAGCCCGCGGGCACCCACGACATCTCCTTCTACTGCGACGACATCCAGGCTACGGTGGCGGAATTGAAGGGGCGCGGCGTCGTCTTCGACGGCGACGTGACTGACGCCGGCTTCGGCCTCGCCATCAAGTTCGAGATGCCGGGCGGCGTGCGCATGCAGCTCTATCAACCGCACTACAAGAAGAGTTCGGGCTGAATCGCGCAACACTGGCGTCCACGGCGACAGCGAAACGGGCAGTCTCCGCCTCGCGGCCTCATGCGGCATCCAGGTGAGGCGCAACCTGGTCTGACGACTGCCCACCTACGCAAACGTCACTGTCCTCGACAGCACCCACGGTCCGTGATCCTGCTAATCGGCGACAACAAGGCAGGCAACGACCGGTTCTACATTTCGCGGACGTGGACGACAAGCTACACCAAGGCGGACCACATGACATCGTGGTGGCGGGAGCGCCAGGGTCAACCAGAAACTCCCGAAGCCATTCCCCCCTGTTATTCCTCCCGGATTCGGGTGAACTGCGCCTCTATGCTTGCAACGATCGTGGCCTCATCCGGCGACGTACCATCGGCGAGCAAGTCCACGGCCTCGAGCGGGTCTTTGGACAGGTCATAGAGCATCGGTCCCGAACCTTCCACTTGAACCAGCTTGAACGGACCTTGCCTCAGCGCCCAGCCGAAAACACCGCGGCGTCCCCGGCGTCTCGGGCGGCGGTCCGAGAAATGCTCGACGTAAACGTACTCACGACTGCCGCCCCGCCCGGACAGGATCGGACGAATATCATGGGAATCCGGGGCTTGGACCTGGACCCCCGCATAACCCGCGATGGTCGCGAACAGATCCGTGGTGTTCACAAAGCTCTCGGTGCGCCCCTGCGCAACGCCGGGACCGGAGACAACGAAGGGGACGTGAGTGCCGCCTTCAAGGATCGTGCCCTTGGCTGCATGCTGGCCGTAGAAGCCCCGCGTGACCTGGTTCGGTGATCCGTTGTCGCCGATGAACATGACGACCGTGTTGTCTCGCACGTCCCGAGGCATTGCCGCCAGGAGACGGCCGATCTCGGTATCCAGCGCCTGGAGCGCCGCCTGGTAGTAAGGCAAGGGGTTCGCCCGGATCGCATCCGGGTCGTCCGGCAGGTCGTCAAAACCGTGTAGATGGGCGGGGGGCAGATGAAACGGCGCGTGGGGAGCATTGTAGGCCAACCACAGGAACCAGGGACCGTCCTGCGCACGTATCCAGTCGATCGCCCGGTCGGTGAAGACGGTCGTGGCGTATTCATTCATCACCACCTCTTCGCCGTTTTCGACCGCCTTCCACCTCCAGTAGTCGCGCGTTCCTCCCCGGATCAAGCCGAAGTAGTCCGGCACCCCCAGCTCGGCGGGGTGATTCAGTGTCGTTCCCGCCCCAGCAAGATGCCATTTCCCGATCAGGTTGGCCTTGTACCCGGTGGCTGCCAGGACGTCGAACAAGCTGGTGACATCCGCGGACAGTCCCTTGGCTTGGCCACGACGGCGGATCGCCGTTCCGACTCCCGTGCGGAACCCATACTGTCCGGTGATGATCGTAGCGCGCGTGGGGGAGCACAGCGGCGCCGCATAGGCGTTGTCGAAAACCATTCCCCTTGCGCACATGGCCTCGATGTTCGGCATCGGGGCCTGCTGGCTTCCGAGCGAATAACAGCGCGATGCATCGATCCCCATATCGTCCGCGATGATGAGCAGAACGTTGGGATCGGCATGCGCCGCCAAGGGAGCGGCGCCAATGATCAGTGCGACGAGGATCGCGCGTAGTGTCATCAGGGGCGCCATCCAGTCGGCAGGCGGGTCCACCCTCCCCCTCACAGATCGTAAAGCCGCGCGCAGTTGTCCCAGAGGATCTTCCGCTTGGTCTCCCTGGAGACTCCTTCCACCTCCAGAAACTCTTCCACGGCGTGGGGAAAGTCCGAGTCGCCGTGGGGGTAGTCGGTGGAGTAGACGATGTTGTCGTCGCCGATGAGCTCGGCAATCATCGGGAGCTCCTGCTCGGACTCGGTGGAGATCCAGCACTGGCGCTTGAAGAACTCGCTGGGCTTGAGCTCGGAGATGTTGGGATGGCGAGCCTTGGACACGGCGCCGTCCATGCGGTGGAGCATGAACGAGACCCAGCCGCAGTAGCACTCAAGGAAGGCGACCTTGAGCTTCGGGTGGCGCTCCAGCACGCCGCCGCCGATGATGTCGATCATGGCCATCATGTTGGACATGGGGTGCTCGCAGATGTGCCGCAGCAAGAGGTCATCGCCAAACACGTCCCCCATTTGCCGCACCTCGCCGGCGGAGGCGGCCGAGTGGAAGCCCATGGGGATGCCCAATTCCTCCAGGGTGGACCACAGGACATCGTAGTAGCGGGAATTCCACGGCAGCGAACGGAGCGGCTCCGGACGCGCGAACACGGCCACGAAGCCCAACTCCTCCACCGCCCTGCGGGCCTCTTTCGCGGCCTCGGTGACGTCGTGAAGGGAGATCATGGCCGAGCCCTTCATGCGCTTGGGATCCGTCTGGCAGAAGTCGTGGAGCCAGTTGTTGTAGGCGCGCGCTATGGCGGCGCCGAGCTTGGGGTCCATGTCGTCGCGCATCATGACGCCCAGGCCGATGGACGGGAACATCACCGCCAGGTCCAGTCCTTCCTTCTCCATGGCGTCGAGTTGGGAGACCCCGTCGAAACCCCGGGCCCGGGCATCGGCGATCTCCTTGTCGATGCGCCTGGCGTCGAAGATGCCGCCGCGGTACGACGGCGGGTAACCCTTGAGGATCTTGCCGTCGAGCATGACCATGGCCGAGCTGCGCGTGGTCGTGCTCAGGATCTTGGGCCCCCGGTCACGCCACTCGGGCTCCATGTACTTCTCCCAAAGGTCCGCGGGCTCGCGGACGTGCATGTCCGAGTCCATGACTTTCAGTCCGTCCTTCATGAGCGTTCCTCTCCCGTCTGTAATTCGCAATGAATGCGCGCACCGGCGGAGCAGCTAATCCGCCGCCATCACCCGGGCCGCCGCTTCCTCGCACGCCGTGCCGGCAAAGAAATCCGGGTTCACGCCGGCGTAGAAGCGCACCGCGTTGGTGAAGCTGAAATCGCGAAAGTCCTCGTCGGTGATGTGTCCCCGCTCCACCAGCTCGTGGGCCTCGGCCACCACCTCGGTCATGTCGGTGACGTCCCAGTGGCCGATGTCCGAGCTCATCATGGCCCCGAGCCGGGCGCCGAAGGGGTTCAACCTGTCGTTGAAGGCCCAGGCGATCATGCGGTCGTCGGCCTCGCAGCCGAAGTAGAAGCGCGGCACGAAACGGTCACGGATGTCCTCCGCCTTGTCGATGCCGCAGCGGGACCAGTCGTCGAGGTTCTCGGGGCGCCGCTGCTTCCGCCTGAGCGATGCGCCGGATCTCCGCCAGCTTACGCTTGTCATCGATGCCGGCGTACTCGGCCACGAGCTTCATCATGAGATCGAGATCGGTGCTCTCCGGATCCAGCGCGGCGATGGCATCGCGGTTGCGCTTCTCCCAGTGCTCCAGGATGTCGCTGTAGAGGCTGCAGGCCCAAGCCACGCCGCACTCCAGAAATGCGAAGTTCAACTTCGGAAAACGGTGGGTAACTCCTCCAAAGAACAGCGCCTTACACATGGCCTCGCCCGCGGAAGCAAAGTGGCCGATATGGTTGTACATGTAGTTGGACACCGAGCGGCGGCTGCCCCAGCCCTGGCCGCTGGCATGGGAGGTCGGAGCCACTCCCAACTCCAGGAAGCGCTGCCAGAGGGGATCGTAGTCGTAGTCGCTGTCCAGGGCCAGGGTGTCGATGTAGCGGGCGAAGGGCGCCAGGTCGGGGCGTTCTTCATGCACCCTCGGGATCGGACGGTCCACGTGGGAGATGACGATGGTCTTGAGGCCCAGTTCCTTGACGGCGTACTCGGTGTCCTCGATGGCCTCCTCCGGGGTGTGGGTCGGGATCACCGCCGCCGGAGTCATCCGGTCCGAACACTCGCCGTAAAACTCCGCGTGGAACTTGTTGAGTGCCCGGCAGGATACCCGGCGAAGCTCCTCGTCCTCGAACCTTGGCGGTCCGGCGAGGCCCTCGGTGGGATAGAGCACGGCGAAGTCGATGCCCAGCCGGTCCATTCGCTCGTGCAAAAGACGCGGCAACGACGCCGTGGCCCGATCCAGTGTATTGTTGGCCGGGCGCGCCCACCAGGGAGGACAGTGGGCCCGGACGCTGCGCCGCTCGGTCTCGGTCATGGAGGACCAGCGGCTGTTGGACCGGGCGCGCATGGCGGCAGCATAACGCTCCGGCATATCGGCGCCGCCCAACTCCCTCAGATAGTCGAGATACAGCGGGGTAATCTCGACGGTATGGCCGTCGGTATCGATGACCGGATGGTCGAGCCGGGCGCGAACCGCTTCGGATTCCGTGGTCCCTCCAGAGCCCATCACTTCCTCCCCTTCCCGTGCACGACAGACCGGTCCCGGAGGCTAGGAGCCGGACTCCAGCGCGTCCAGGTCCTTGACGTAGTCGCGCAAAGCCGAGCCCAGGGTGAACTGGGGTTCCCAGCCCAGGTGCTCCTTCGCCTGGGCAATGTCCAAGGGCTTCTTCGGCCCCTCGTGCGGCGTCCCGTCCGGCACCACCTCCACCTCCAGGTCGGGATAGATCGCCCTCGCCTCCTCCACCAGCTCGTCGAAGGTCGTCACCAGGCCCGTGCCGATGTTGAACACGTTCACCGGAGGCACCGGCACGGTCGCCGCCAGATCCACCGCGCGTCCCACGTCCTTGGCGTAGATGCGCTCAAGCGGCCGGGCCTGACGGCGCGCGATCTTGGCCACCCCCCCTTCGCGGCCGCAGGTGAGGAGCGTATGGGTGATGGCGCCGCTCTCGGCCCCGCCCAGGAAATGCCCGAGCCCGAACACGTGAGCCAGCCGCACCACCATCAACTCGAAGCCGTAGAGCCGCGAGTACGCCTCCAGCACCAGCTCCTGCACCGCCTTGGAGTTGCCGTAGGCCGTGCTGTCGCCCCGCTGGAGCGTCTCGGGCACGGACCCCGACCCTTCGAACGCGCGGTTGTAAACGCTCAGGGTGCTGATGTGCACGACCCGCTTGACGCCCGCCAGCCGCACCGCCTCCGCCACGTTGATGGTGCCCTGGATGTTGACGTTGAAGGCCCAATAACCTTCCCGGGCCACCCGGCCGGCGATGATCGCCGCCGTGTGCAGCACCGTGTCGATGTGGTGCTCCTTGATGATTCCCGTGAGGGCCGGCAGGTCCAGCACGTCTCCTTGAAGGGACACGTAGTCCGCCGAACCGAGCTTCTGCTTCAGGTAGTCATCCCGCGGCTGGAAATCGACAAAGACGAGACGCTCCCCCCGCGCCGCGGCATACTGCCCGAAGGAGGCCCCGATAAGTCCACTGCCCGTGATCAAAGTTGCCATGCCGGCAAATCTAGCACGGACGGCACGGGGTTGGGAGAGGACGGCTGGCGTGATTTTTGCGTACTTACATTAGCTTCAGGTACTTGGACACTGGTCAGGAGGAATCAGTGCCATGGCGGTGAGCTAGCAGCCGTTAAAAGCGAGGGATCGCGGAGGTGCCACGATCATGAACTGGGCATCCAGTGAAATTGTCGGGGTCTTGAGTTTTCTTCTGCCCGGTTTTGTGGCAGCAGCGATCTTCCACTCTCTCGGGCGAGCCCAACGCTAGGCTCTCGCTCGCCACCACCGCCTGAGCGTTGTAGGCCTGTTCAAATCCCAAACCGAGTCCCTTTGACCGTGTAGTTCAGGCTCTGATCTTTACCGTCATAGGGAGAGCCATCACCGGGGGAATCCAATTCTTCGGGAACATTTTGGATAGCGATCCCTGGCGCGAGAATTGGGAACTCTCGCTTTCTGTCGTAGTCGCTGTTGTCCTTGGATTGCTGACCGCTTACCTGCTCAATTGGGATACGTTGCATCGGCTTCTTCGCCGACTCGGTATAACCAAAGAACCTCCTATGCATCCGAGTGATCTTCCACTCTCTTACGTCCTATCCCAAACCGAGTCCCTTTGACCGTGTAGTTCAGGCTCTGATCTTTACCGTCATAGGGAGAGCCATCACCGGGGGAATCCAATTCTTCGGGAACATTTTGGATAGCGATCCCTGGCGCGAGAATTGGGAACTCTCGCTTTCTGTCGTAGTCGCTGTTGTCCTTGGATTGCTGACCGCTTACCTGCTCAATTGGGATACGTTGCATCGGCTTCTTCGCCGACTCGGTATAACCAAAGAACCTCCTATGCATCCGAGTGGTACTCCGCCTTCTCGCGCCATCCCGACTGCTATGTTACGTTGCACCTAAAGGGAGAACGTCGCCTTTTCGGGTGGCCCGAAGAATGGCCAAGTCGTCCTGACCAAGGCCACTTCCGAATCGCGGAAGCCGAATGGCTGGAGGACGAAAAGCGGACACCTGCGACGGGGGTGACGGCGACGTTAATACCCGTCGACCAGATCGAGATGGTCGAATTCGTGAGTGCGATTGAGGAAGAACCCAAGGAGTTGAATCGTGGCTAAGGAACCAAACCCTCCGCCTTCAAGGCGCGTCGTTGACAAACGAGGTAACGTCACACCCAAACTCCCAATCCTGAGAAAACCGCCGCCACCACCTCCTCCTCCCAAGAAGAAGGACTAGCCGCTGACTGTGGGGCCGGTCCGAATTCGCTAGCTCACCCCGTAGAGCCGCGCGCAGTTGTCCCAGAGAATCTTCTTCATGGACCCTTCGCTCAAGCCTGGAGTCTCCATGAACTCCTCCACCGCGTGGGGGTAGTGGGCGTCGATGTGCGGGTAGTCGGTGGAGATGACGATGTTGTCGTCGCCCAGCCGCCCGATGACATCGGTGACCAGATACTCGTCCACGTCCACCGAGATGTAGCACTGGTCCAGGAAGTACTCGCTGGGCTTCCGTGAAAGCGGAACGTCCGTCAACGCCCCGTGTAGCTCCGCCCTTTCGTCCAACCGGTAGAGGAGCCACGGCAGCCAGGCGCAGTTGCCTTCGAGGAACGCCACCTTGAGGGTGGGGAACTTCTCCAGCACGCCGCCGCCGCAGAACGCCGACACCGCGAGTTGCAGCTCGATGGGGTTGCGCAGGGCCATGGCGATGATGCTGGAGTTGGGGTGGCCGTAGAACTCCCGCGCCACCTGCTTCTGCTTGGGGTTGGCCGGCGGATGGAAGCACAGCGGCACCTTGAGCCGGTCGATCTCCGCCCACAGGGGATCATAGTAGCGGTCGTGGATGCGCCGGCCGTTCACCGGCTCCGGGCACACCGACAGGCCCACCACGCCCAATTCCGTCACCGCCCTCCGGGCCTCGTCCACGGCCATGTCCACGTCGTGCAGCGTCAGCAGCCCCGACGCCTTCATGCGCTCCGGGCGCTCGCCGCAGAAGTCCGCGATCCAGTCATTCCACGCCCGGCAAAGGTCGTTGGCGTACTCCGGCTCGAAGCTGTCGTCGCAGTGTAACGGCGAGGTCCGGAACATGACCGCCACGTCCAGCCCCTCGTTGTCCATGGCCACCACCTGCGACGGCGCGTCGTAACCGTGCTCCAAGGCGTAGCCGTAACGGTCCGCCACGTTGTCCTCGCCCTGCTCCAGCAGCTTGTGCCGCGGCCGCAGCACCTCCCCGTTGCCCAGGCTGAACTCGATGCGCCCGTGCTTGCTGCGGTCCTTGCCGACCGGGATGCGGTCACCCCACTTGGGGTTCATGTACTTCTGGTAGAGGTCCTGGGCGTCGTAGACGTGCATGTCGCTGTCAAAGACCTGATAACCGTTCCTGGCCATGTTCCTGCTCCTTGCTGCCGCCCGTGCACACTCCGGGCGACTATGAAATCTGGATCAGCTCCGGCGGGAACCCGTTGAGGCACTCCGTTCCCGAATCCCTGATGGCATAGGTGTCCCCGATGAAGAGTCCCCGCGTCCGCGCCTTGTCCACGAGATGAATCTGGAGCACGAACACCGTGCCGTTTCGAAAGACCATGTCGTCGCCTTCATAGAGCCTGTTCTCCGCCAGGCTCGTCAACTCCGGGCCGATTTGCGGCTCATGACGCGGCTGCGAGCCCAGCATACCTTGCAGATAGCCGCCCCACGCGTCGTAACCGGAGGCCTTGATGACGTGGTTGGCGGCGTTGACCGAGTCGGACCCGGTGCCGCCCACCTTCAGGGTCTCGGCCACCCGGTGATAGGCTTCCAGCGCCACGTCGAACATCCTCCGGAACTCGTCGGTCGGGGATCCGATGAACATGGGCTTTCCGGTCTGCGCCTCGTAGCCGTTGTAAAGGACCCCCAACTCGTTGTTGACGATGTCACCATGCGTGATGACCCGTTCCGAGGGGCGCGGCCGCTGGTCGCCGACGTCCGGATCCGACATGGGCGTGGAGCTGAGCTGTATCATGCCCATCTCGCCGCCGTTCCGCACCACCGCCTCGTACACGACGGCGAAGGCCTCGGACTCGGTCATGCCGGGCCTGAGCTGTTCCGCCAGCGCCCGCAACCCAATGTCCTGCACCAGGGCCGACTTGCGCAAGGCCTCGATCTCCTCGTCGCTCTTGAACAGCCTGAGAGCAAGAAACTCCCTGGTCACGAACACGAACTCGGCGTCGGGCAACTCCGACACGAAGAAGTCCCAGTGGTTCTTCGGGATGGAGGTCAGGGGATCGTACTCGACGATGCCGATCCTCCCCTTGTCGTACCCCATCTCCCGGACCTTGCCGGCGATGGCGTCCAGGACGCTGGGTTGACCGACGACCAATTCCTGCACCGCGCTGCGGGCGATCATGCCGGGCGCCAGCGAGTGTCCCGGCCGGGTGACGACACTGGGAGCGCCCTCCCTGGGGAAGAAGCAGTAATAGGCCATTTCCGCCTTGCCCATCATGTTGGTGAGGTAGCGGACGTTGAACCACAACCGCCCGTATGAAGCCGAGCCGCCGATGACCAGCAGGCAGTCGAGCTCCCGGTCGCGCAGAAGCTTTCGGACATTCGCATAACGCCGTTGGTACTCGGCGTCCGAGAACTTCGGATAAGGGTACTTGGCGTGCAAACGCTCCAGCTCGTCCGGCTCGATGAACATGGGTTCCCTGGTCTCCTGCTCCTTGCGTCGAAGGCTGGCGGTTCTCCGACAGGATTTCTTCTAGTTCACCGCCTTCCGGCGTGTCAACGCGGATGGGGCGCCGATTGCTCCAGATCCGCTACATAGTCTTTGAAAGCCTCCTCCATGGTGTACCGCGGCTCCCATCCCAGCACGGTCCTGGCCCGTAAGGGGTCCATCGGCTGCCTTACCTGGACAGCCGGCGCCGGACCGGCCAGGATTTCCACCTCGAGACCGGGAAGAACCCGCTGGACGATCCGGACCAGCTCGTCGAAGGTCAGCACCTCCCCGCTGCCGATGTTGAAGTGCGTTTCTTCCGGCAGCGGGATGGCGGCGGCGATGTCGACGGCGCGGCCCACGTCCTTGGCGTAGACGTACTCGAAGTCCGTGGTCAGGGGCCGGGGCACGCGAGCGACCTCGCTGCGCAGGCCGCACTGAACCAGGGTCTGGATGAGCCGGCCGCCGGCGGAACCGCCCTGGAAGTGGCCGAAGCCGTAGAGCTTGGCTAGGCGCAGGACCATGACCTCGAAGCCGTGGAGGCGCTGGTAGACCTCGACCATCAGCTCCTTGGCCACCTTGGTGTTGTCGTACAGCCGACCGTTCCCGCGAGGGAAATCCTCCCTCAAAGGCATGGGACAGTCGCGGCGCTGGTCGTACACGCTGAGGGAGCTGATGTGCACCAGCCGCCTCACGCCGGCGAGCCGGACGGCTTCGAGGACGTTGATGGTTCCCATGACGTTGATCGAAACGCCGGTATACGGTGCGTCCGCGACCTTGGTGCCCACCAGGCCGGCGGTGTGCACGACGGTGTCCACGCGGTGCTCGGTCATGGCGTGGAGCAGCGCCGGCAGGTCGAGAATGTCTCCCTGGACAAACTCGACGTCCGCTCCCGGGAGCTTCTTTTGGAGGTATTGGCGGTGGGGTTGCAGGTCGTAGAAGACCAGCCGGACATCTCTTCGCACGGCGAACTGGGCGAAGGAGGTCCCGACCAGTCCGGAGCCGGTGATCAGAGTGGTCACGGGCGAATCTCCCAACCGCCGGGCGGGCGGCGCGCCGTTGATGGAACCTCGGCGGCCAGCCTCAACCGTTGCCGCCAATCCCGGACAGGAAATAACCGCCCGTGATCGCGTCGTGCCAGGTCTTGGCCACGCCGGGCGCCACGCCCAGGGGCAGATCCGCCTCCGGCGTCCAATAGGAATGGACGCCCGCCTGGAAGTGCATGAGCGCGGTCTTGGGCGCCGGCTCCATGCGCGCATACATGGGCATCACGAGGTCGCGGTAAGCGTCGGCGGCGTGGTCACGGCTGTCCTTGGTGACGCAGAAAAGGACGGGCGGTACCGGCTTGACACCGGGTCCCTGAAGCTCGCGCCCGTAGCTCAGGTACTGCTTTACCAACGCCTCGGTGCCGGGTTCGTCGAGGCCCAGCCGTCCGGCCGTAACCCGCGCCCCTTCCTCCAGCGACGGCTCGATGTTGGTGCTGACGATGTACTCGCACTTGAACTGGGGCTGGTCCTTGGCGGCATCCCACGCCTCCATCACCTCCTCGATCACCATCGGGAGCCGCAACAAGGCCACGGGGCCGTCCTGTCCGAGTTTCTCCGGCCCGATGTAACGCGCCTTGTCGCGCCAGGTGCGGACGTAGAGCTCGTAGAACGGGTCCACCCGGCTGGTCTCGGTCACCCGTCTTTCGTAGTCGCCAATGGCCCCGAGGGAGCCCTGCACCGCGAGCTTGGCCTCGTTGATGTAGCCGAAGGCCGAGTTCTCCACCGCCATGACGCCGGCTATGTTGGGCACCCGCTGGGACAGCATGAACACGAACGGGCCGCCGGTGGAGTGGCCGTGCACGTAAGCGGAATACTCGCCGTCCGGCAGGTTCCGCGCCATGACCTGCTTGCCGCCCTCCTCGAAGGCGGCCGGCCAGCCAGCCAGCCGGTCCCAAAAGGTCGTGCCGGGCCTGGCATGCAGCACCGTGCGGGTGCCGTAGCGTTCGCGGAGGGAGCTGTCCTTCACCACCTCGTACTGGTCCGGGGTGATGTGCTCGCCGGTCAGCCAGATGGGCGTGCGGATGGTGCCGTCCGGGCTGATGGTGTCGCCGGGCCAGTTCCGGGAGGGGTCGCCCAGGTAAAGCCGGCCGGGATAGGTCATGGTGGCGACCTTGAACCCGAACTTGCCCGCCAGAAGCCGCGCCACCGGCGCCATGGTCTTGAAGTCGCCGTCGCCGCCCGACAGCAGGTAAGCGCCGCCCTTCCGCCCGTCCGCGCCCACGACGATCCGACCGGGGTCCTCCGGCTCGTAGATCTGCGCGCCGATGTCCCATTCCAGGCCCACAGCCTGGACGCGCACCAAATCCTCGTACTCCTTCAGCGGAATGTCCGGCATCGCCAGCACCGCGCGAGAGTCCGCGAGGCACTGTTCCCGCGACACTTCCGCCGGGGGTTCCCATGCAGCACGTTGTTCCGTCATCGGTGTTCGCCCCTACTCCACCCCGTAAAGCCTTGCACAGTTGGTCCAGAGGATCTTCTCCAGGGACTCCTTCTTCAGGCCCGGCAGCGAGGTGAAAGTCGCGACAGCCTCGGGCCAGCGGGAGTCGATGTGCGGGTAGTCGGTGGAAAAGACGATATTGTCGTCGCCCAGGTAGTCGATGACACTGACCACCAACCCCTCGTCGACGTCCGCGGAGATGAAGCACTGCTCCCGGAAGTACTCGCTGGGCTTCTTCCGCAGCGGGATCTCGGCCATCGCCCCCTGAAGCTCGCAGTACTCGTCGAGGCGATACATCAGCCAGGGCAGCCAACTGCAGTTGCCCTCGAGGAAGGCCACCCGCAGCTTCGGGAACCGCTCCAGCACCCCGCCCGCGCAGAAGGCGCTGACCGCCAGGATCAGCTCGACCGGATTGCGCAGAGGGTTGACCAGCAGTTGTTCGTTGGGATGCCCCTCGAACCGCCGGGACACCTGCACCTGGTTGGGACGGGCGGGCGGATGGAAGCAGATGGGCACGTCGAGGTCCACGGCTTCTGCCCACAGGGGATCAAAGTCACGGTCATGGATATGCTTCCCATTGATGGGCTCCGGACACAGCGACAGGCCGATGGCGCCCAACTCCTTCACCGACCGCCGCCCCTCCTGGACCGCCAGGTCGACGTCGTGCAGCGTGATCAGCGCCGAGCCCTTGAGCCGCGACGGGTCGGCGCTGCAGAAGTCGTGCATCCACTCGTTCCAGGCCTTGCAGAGGTCGTTGGCATACTCGGGCTCGAAGTCCTCGTTGGTATGGAGCGGCGAGGTGCGGAACTGCACGGCCACGTCCAGCCCTTCCTCGTCCATCGCTTCGATCTGCGAGACGTTGTTGTAGTTCTGGCTGGCGGGACGGATGTAGGCGTCCTTCTGGCGCTTCTCGTGAAAGCCCACGACCTTGCCGGGCGTGCGGATAGGGCTGCCGTCGCCCAGGACGTAGCGGGTCATGCCGTGGCGGGTGAGCCCCTTCCCCTCCCGTTCCTCCCGCGGCGCGCCACGGGGAATGCGGTCGCCCCACTTGGGGTTCATGTAGTTGAGGTAGAGGTCGTGCGGCTCGAACACGTGCATGTCGCTGTCGAGTATCCTCAAACCGTCTCTCGCCATGGGGTCCCTCCGTCCTCGGGCAGGCCGTCTCAGCCCCGGTCCGCCTCGTCGTTGGTATAGGCCTCGGCCAGTAAGTCTACGGTGTGCATCACGCGGATGGCCGAGCCCCGGTCCCGGAGCGCCGCCCGGATCTGGATGATGCAACCCGGGTTTCCCGTCACCAGCACATCCGCCCCCGTAGCCATTACGTTCCCTGCCTTCCGCGCCGCCAGCCTCCCGGCCAGCTCCGGTTCCGTCAGATTGTAGCTCCCGGCGCTACCGCAACAGACCTCCGCCTCATGGAGATCCACCCAATCGACGCCGGGGATGTCCTTGAGCAGCCGCCGCGGCTCCGCCTGAACGCCCTGCCCGTTCAAGAGGTGGCACGCGTCATGGTAGGCCACCTTCACGTTCATGTGTTTCCCGGGCGCGAAATCGGGCAGCCCGTGGAGAAACTCTGCCACATCCCGCACCTTGGCGGCAACGCGTTCGGCAGCCGGCCGAAGCGCGGGGTCGTCCTTGAAAAGCTCGCCGTACTCCCGCATGGCCGCGCCGCAGCCCGCCGCGTTGGTCAACACCGCGTCGAGGTCCGGGGAATCAAAGGCCGCAATGGTCCGGCGCGCCAGCTCGCGACCCCGCTCCCTGTCGCCGTTGTGCAGCAACAGGGCGCCGCAGCACCCGGCACCCGCCGGCGCCCGGACCTCGCAGCCGTGCCGGGACAATAGCCGGACGGTGCTCGCGTGGGTGCCGCCGAACAGGCTCTGCATCACGCAACCGGCCAGCAGGCCCACGCGATGGCGGGTCTCACCCGGCGGCGCCGTCCGCTCGGGAAGGCGCACCGGCCTGAAAGCGTCCTCTCTTTCGGGCAGATAGCGCAGCAGTCCGCTGATGGGCGCCGGCAAGAGACGAACACGGGCGAGCCGGTGCAGACCCGGCCACGTCATGCAGCGGACCACCCAGCCGAACGCCTTCATGACCGAGGGATAGGGGAAAGTGCGATTCACCAGCCAGCGCTTTGCCCGCGCCGGCCACGGGCGGCGATGCCGGGTTTCGATGAAGTGGCGCGCTCCCTCGATGAGCGTACCGTAACGCACCCCGGACGGGCAGGTGGTCTCGCACGCACGGCAGCCCAGGCACAAATCCAGATGCCTGACGCTCATGTCGTCCAGCGGCACCGTCCCCTGCTGGATCGAGCGCATGAGCTGAATCCGGCCCCGCGGCGAGTCCATCTCGGTCCCGAGCTCGAGGAAGGTAGGGCACGACGCGACGCAAAGGCCGCAATGGATACAGTTGCCTGAGCTTTCGAAGTCAGCTACTTGGATAGCCATTCTTCAACCAATCCTAGATGCCGCCCACGAACCGTCCCGGCGACAGGACCCCGCCGGGGTCCAGGGTCTGCTTGATGCGTTTCATCAAGACCAGTCCTTCAATGCCGCCTCCCCAGAGATCCAGCCCGGGTTTGATCGCAGGATCGGCATGTTCGACCACGAGCGTACCGCCAAGGCTTGTCGCCGCCGCTCGCAGACGCTCCACGACGGCGCGTGCCGAACCTTGAGCCGGGCGTTCGACCCGGACATGGATGATGCCGTTGCCGGCATGGGCCTGGACCGCCATGGCCAGACTGTCGGCCCTGCCCTCCTCCTCCAAAGCCGCGATGAAAGCCGCCACCATAGTGGTTGGAAGACTGGCCTTGAGACGGAGAAGCGCCCCGCTGCCGGCGCGCGAATCCCTCAACTCCGCCATGAGCGCGTCCGCCTCCTCGTCCGCCAGCTCCTCCAGGCCGCCGGCGCCGTCCGCCAGCGACCTCAAGGTGACCGCCTGATCGGCCACGTCCTCCCTGGCGCCGCCGAACCCCACCGCCACAACACAACCCGCGGCCGGAACACGCGCCGATAGCTCGATGAAGAGCGGCTCCAACGGCGCCTTCAGGATTCGTTCCACGAGATCCTGTGCCGCCTCCGGATTCGGGCAGGTGATTCGCGCCGCGGCCCTGGCCTGGGGCAAAGTGCGCACCTTGAAGCTGGCTTCGACGATGACGCCCAGAGTGCCCAGGGCTCCGCAGTAGAGCTTTCCCAGGTCATAGCCGGCCACGTTCTTGACGACCCTCCCCCCGCTCTTGACCACCGATCCGTCGGCCCGCACCACCGTGATGCCGATGAGCAGATCCCGGACCGTTCCCTGAGAGAACCGGCAGGGTCCGCTGAGGTTGGCGCTGATGAGCCCGCCGACGCTGGTTTGGTCGGGAAACGGCGGATCCACCGGCAGCCACTGGCCGCTGCCGGCCGTCGCGGCCTGAAGCCGCGCAAGGTTCATGCCCGCCTGCGCGGTCAGGGTCATGTTGGCAGGCTGATGGTCCACCAGAGCGTTCAACGACGCCAGGGAAAGCGCCAGAAACGGACGGCGCGGCGCGGCGCCCGCTCCGAGGTGCGCGCCTAAGCCCGCCGGCACCACCGCCACACCCCGCGCCGAGGCGATCTCCATGATCCGGCAAACCTGCGACACCGAGGCGGGGTGGACCACCCGCTCCGGCGCCACCCCGTCGATGGCGAAGCGGGCGAAGTCGGCATCCATGCCCATGTCCGGGGCATCCGGCGAGCTTCGCAGATCAGCGTCGAAGCCGGCCCAGTCCGGCGCCGGCTCGATGACGGATTCGCGGCTCATACCCATCCCCTGTACGGCGTCCAGGGTCGCCGAGCCTACATCGCCGCCTGCCGCCGCGGCGCGCGGACCTCTACCCGCTGTCCCGCGGACGGGAATATCTTGTTGGGATTGCAACGATCCTCGGGGTCGAACACCGAGCGGACTTCCTCCATGGTGCTCAAGTCGTCCGCGGTGAAGATCAACGGCATCAGCGCCACCTTCTCCACGCCGATGCCATGCTCGCCGGTGAGGCTGCCGCCGAGCTTCACGCATTCCCGGAGGATCTCCCGCCCTGCCGCCACCACCCTTTCCGTCTGCTCCCGGTCGCGCTCGTCGTAGAGGAGGATCGGGTGGATGTTGCCGTCGCCGGCATGGAAGACATTGCCGATCCTGAGATCGTACGCTTCGCCGACGGCCTCGATGCGTTCCATGATTTCCGGCAGCCGGTTGGGCGGCACCACCCCGTCCTGGCAGCAGAAATTGGGAGCCAGCCGGCCCAGTGCGCCGAAAGCGCGCTTGCGGCACTTCCACAGCGCTTCCCGCTCGCTGTCGTCCCGGGCGACGCGGACCTCGGTGGCGCCGTGGGCCTCGCAGACCTCGCGGATCCTGGCGGCGGCGCCGTCGAGCCCGCCCTCGAGGCCGTCCACCTCCGCGATCAGCACCGCGCCGGCTTCGCGCGGGAAGCCGAAGTGGAAAGCGTCCTCCACCGCCTGGATGATGAGCCGGTCGAGCATCTCCAGGGCGGCGGGGACGATGCCGCTGGCAACAATGCCGGCCACCGCGGCGCTGCCGTCGGCCACGGAGTCGAACACCGCCAGAAGCGTCTTGTAGCCTTGGGGGAGCGGGTACAGCTTGAGGATCGCCTCGGTGACGATGCCGAAGGTGCCCTCCGAGCCGACGGTGACGCCGAGGAGATCGTACCCCGGCGAATCCTCGGTCATGCCGCCGAGGTGGACCACCTCGCCGTCCGGCAGCACCAGCGTGACGCCGAGCACGTGGTTGGTGGTGACGCCGTACTTCAGGGTGTGGGGGCCGCCGGAGTTCTCGGCCACGTTGCCGCCGATGGAGCAGGCCATCTGGCTCGAGGGGTCCGGCACGAAGTGGAGGCCGTGGGGCCTGGCCGCCCGGCTGACCCAGGCGTTGACCACGCCGCTCTCGACCACGGCGCGCCGGTTGGCCGGGTCCAGCTCGAGGATCCGGTTCATGCGGGTCAGGCTCACCATCACCGGCGCTCCCAGCGGGAGGCAGCCGCCGCTCAGGCCGGTGCCGGTGCCGCGGGGCACGAACGGTACGCCCTCGGCCTTGAGCAGCTTCAGGACAGCCGCCACCTCGTCCGTGGAGCGCGGCAGCACCACGACCTCGGGTGCCGACTTCTCCAACGTGTAGCCGTCGCAGTCGTACACGCTGAGCTCCGTGGCGTGCGACACCACGCCATCGTCGCCCACGACCTTCCGCAAAGCGCTCAGCAGCCGTTCGGTTATCATCTGGCGCCCCGCTGCGGGACCAGGCATCCTCGAGGGGAGTACCCCGGACTGCGGACGTCAGCCGCCGTAGAAGACCTTCTCTCCCAAGTCCTTCATGATGAGCGTGGCGTCG
Organism: uncultured Binatia bacterium (SeqCode); assembly: GCA_965219905.1. Classification (GTDB taxonomy): domain Bacteria; phylum Desulfobacterota; class Binatia; order UBA9968; family JAJDTQ01; genus JAJDTQ01. The sequence continues at coordinate 278,764 of CBDCOS010000002.1, forward strand.
TCGGCGCGTCCTTCGATCTCGCCCCGCACGCCCGCCTCCACCACCTCGCCGATGAAGACCGAGTGGTCGCCCTTCTCCACCGTATCCACGAGCTTGCATTCGACGAAGGCCGGTGCGCTGGCCAGGACCGGAGCCCCGGTGGCGCCGGCGGAAAACGCCTCACCGCCGATGCTATCGCCTTCCCGCTCCAGCGACTTGAAAAAAGTGAATGCCTGACCCTGCTGCCCCTTGCCCAGCACGTTCAGGGCAAAACTGCCGGACTCCTTGATGATGTCGTGCGCACCCGAGTCCGCCTTGACTCCCACCACCACCAAAGGCGGCGCGAAGGATGCCTGGGTCACCCAGTTCACGGTGGCCGCGGCCACCCGGCCGTCCTTGGCCTCACTGGTCAGAACGTAGAGTCCGTAGGGAATCATGCGCAGCGCGGTCTTCTTGGCATCGGCGTCCATTCTTTCCTCCTTGAATCTTCTTGAATACCCGTGTCACCGCCATGCGAGCGCGGGCCGGGAATTGACCGAGAAAGTAGCAATTCCGGGGAATTCCGTAAAGCCGTATCCCAATGCAGTGCCGTTTCTGGTAGATTCAAGCTCACGCTCTGCTTCAGGCTTTCTCATGACCCCCAAAGTTCACATAGACGGCCACGTGGGCACGACGGGACTGCGTATCCGCGACTGGCTCGCGGGGCGCGGGGACATCGAGCTCTCCACGCTGGACGAGGACCGGCGGAAGGACGACGCGGCCAGGCGGGCGGCCATCGAGGCCGCGGACCTGACCGTGCTTTGCCTGCCGGACGACGCAGCGCGGGAAGCCGCGCGGTGGGCCGGCGAATCGGGCACCCGGGTCATCGACGCCAGCACAGCGCACCGGGTCGCGGACGGATGGGCCTACGGGCTGCCGGAGCTCGACGGGATGCAGCGGAACGCCATCCGCGAAGCCCGCTTCGTGGCCAACCCCGGCTGCTACCCTTCGGCCTTCATCCTGTTGACCCGGCCGCTGGTGGACGAGGGGCTTCTGCCTCACGATACGCCGGTCTCAATCCATGCCTTGTCGGGCTATTCCGGCGGCGGGCGGGGGCTGATCGAGAAATGGGAGGACGGCGAGAACGGCTTGGACTCGTTGCCCTACGAGGCGCCCTACGCCCTGGGGGCCCGGCACAAGCACATCCCGGAGATGATGGCCTACAGCGGCCTTACCACGGAGCCGCAGTTCGTGCCTGCGGTGGGACCGTTCCGCTGCGGCATGCGGGTGGAGGTACCGATCCCTCTCGGCATGCTGCCCATGGGGGGCACCAGCTCGGCGATCCTGGATTGTCTGCGGGAACGCTACGACGGTGAGCCTTTCATCCGGGTGATCCACCATCCGAACCCGCGCGAAGCCCACGAGCGCAGCTTCGATCCGCAGGCGTGCAACGACACCAACTCCATGGAGCTCCACGTGGTTCCCCATCCCTCGGGGCACACGCTGCTGGTGGCTCTCCTCGACAATCTGGGCAAGGGCGCCAGCGGCGTGGCGATCCAGAACCTGAACCTGATGCTGGGGCTCCCGGAGACGGTACACCTGCCGGAGTGATTCCCCACCACCGCCCCTGGCCGCTTTCGCGAGAATGACGGAAGGGGGCGGGTATGGCCTACCCTGCCAGCCCCTGCCAGATCAGCTTCGCCTCCATCACGATGATCAGGGTGACGATGACCCGGTTGAACCACTCCTTGCTGATGTATGGGGTTGTCCGCATGCCCAGGGGCAGGAACACGGCGATGGGGACGAGCGCGAGGATTCCCTGGCCGAGAAGCTGCCAGTCAAACAGGCCGGCGGCCAGCACGAACAGGAAGTGCGTGGTGGTGAGGCCAAGGAACATGGTCGACGCCGCGAAGATGTACGCTTCCTTTTCCAGACCGAACGCGCGCACCCACGCCGCCACCACCGCGCTGGACATCCCGGCCGCGCCCTGGGAAACGCCGGCCAACGCGGCGATGAGCGGCGAGAGGACACGGCCGAGCCGCCCCGCGAAACGGATCTCGATCCGGAAGGCCAGCAGCACCAGGTAAGCTCCCACACAGACCGCCAGCACCAGGGTCAGCATACGCTCATCGGCCGTGGCCAGGAACCAGGTGCCGCCGGCCACGCCCACGGCACCGGACAGGGTGGCGAAGACGAGCCCCGGCACGGTGTGGAACCTGGAGCGGTAAGACAACATCACCCAGAAGTTGCTGACCATGTTGGGGATGGTGATGATGATGATGGTCTGCTGGGCGCCCAGGAAACCCGCCATGATAGGAACGGCGATGAGCGGCAGGCCCATTCCCGTAGCCCCTTTCGAGAATGCACCGGCGCCAAGGGCGACGAAGATGATGAGCAGGGTTTCGAGGTGCATGTCAGCCAATGGGTGTCAGGAACCGGATTCCGGGTCAAGCCCGGAATAACAGTCCGCGTGCGGCTAACGAGAACCAGGTGTGCCCGCGAATGATGGGCGGGCGACAAGCCGGACGGCCTCGCGAGCCCTTGCGCTCGGAACTTCAACCGGAGTAATGTGCGGCCGTGTCTCGGACAGAACAGGGCTACAAGACCGAATCGGCAACAAGGAGGATATGACCATGTTGAACGTTTCGAAGAGGCTCCTTCTACTACTGGTTCTCGCGCTCCCGTTGGCTCTGGGCACTCCGGTGGTGGCGGCGGATTCCGGGAAGACGCTCCGTTACGCCGCCGGAAGCTTCGGCGAGGAATCCATGGACCCCACCCGCACTTCCATCAGCGCCTCGCTGGGGCTGGTGGGACCGCTCTGGGACTGGCTCACGGAGATCGACGCGGCCGGCAAGCTCTCGCCTGGGCTGGCGCTGAGCTGGAAGCCCGGGGAGGACGGAAAGTCCTGGACCTTCAAGCTGCGGCCCGGGGTCAAGTTCCACGACGGCAGCGAGATGACCGCCGAGGACGTGCAGTTCACGCTCATGGAGGGGTTCCGCAGGCCCAAGGCCAAGGCCTCCCGGGTGCGCCAGTTCCGCAAGGGCATCAAGGACGTACAGGTCGTCGACCGCCATACGGTGACGGTGATCACGGCGAAACCGTGGCCTACCTTTCCCTATGACATGTCCTTTCAGCCCGGCATCGAGGGCATCGTGCTCCCCAAGGCCTACATCAAGAAGGTCGGCTGGGACGGCTTCGCCCAAAAGCCCGTGGGCACCGGGCCCTGGAAGTTCGTCAAGCACGAGGTCGGCAATTTCATCGAGTTCGAGGCCGTCAAGGACCACTGGCGCAAGTCGCCGAACTTCGACCGCCTGCGCACCGTGCTGGTGAAGGAGGCGGCCACTCGCGTGGCCATGCTGAAGACCGGCCAGGTGGACGTGGCGCGGATCTCGCTGGACGAGGTTCAGGACGTGACCAAGGCCGGTTTCAAGATCGCCGAGGACCCCCAGCCCACGTCGGTGCGCATCCACCTCTACGCCACCTACTACGACAAGGCCGGTCCGGTGAAGGACGTGCGCGTGCGCCAGGCCCTGAACCTGGCGGTCAACAGGCAGGAGATCCTCGACACGCTGCTGCACGGCAAGGGCAAGCCGGCGGCGGTGTTCCCCAGCTCTCCCATCTCCATCGGCTATCCCGCGGACCTGAAGCCGTATCCCTATGACCCGGCCAAGGCCAAGAAGCTGCTGGCGGAAGCGGGCTATCCCAACGGCTTCTCCATCAAGCTGTTCGCGCTGCCCACGGGCGGCTTCACGCAGTACCTCCAGCTCGCCGAGATCGTGGCCGGGTACTGGGAGGCCATCGGAGTCAAGACCAGCATCGTCCCCACCGACATCGGGGCGTTCCGTCCGCTCTACATCGCCAACCCGCAGTCTCCCAAGATCGTGGGGCAGGCCGGCACCTTCGCCACCACCGGACGGCTCAACGGCTCCGACAGCCTGCGCATCTGGTGGTCGGCAAAGGGCAGGATCATCAAGATGGCCAACACCGTGGACGACATCGCCGCCAAGGCGGCGGGTGAAGCCACCATCGACGGCATCGCGGCCCAGGTCAGGAAGGCCTACACGATACTCCACAACGAGTACCGCGGCGTGCCCATCGCCGACGTCAAGGGAATCCTGTGGGGCTACGGGAACCAGGTGAAGGACCTCCAGGTGCGGCCCCACCGGGGCTACATCGAGCCCAGCCTGGTGACCGCCGAATAGGCAAGCGCGACCATTGCGGGAGGTGGCCCGTACCACGCGAACCGGCAGCGATTCGAACGGTGCGGGCCGCCCGCCTCCCGAACCCGAACTTCCATGCAACGCTACATCGCCGGCAGGCTGATCCAGTGCCTCGTGACGCTGCTGGTCATCAGCCTGCTGGTGTTCGCCCTGGCGCGCCTGACCGGCAACCCGCTGGACGTAATGCTGCCCATCGACGCCTCGGCCGAGATCCAGGAGGAGATGAGCCGGGAGCTGGGACTGGACCAGCCCATCTACGTCCAGTACGCGCGGTTCGTGCAGAGCCTGCTGCACGGCGACCTGGGAACCTCGATCCGCACCCGCAAGCCCGTGGCCGAGCTCATCGGCCTGCGGCTTCCCAACACCCTGAAGCTCGTGTCGTTCTCGACGGGCATGGCGCTCTTGATCGCCTTGCCCCTGGGAGTCATCGCGGCCACGCGGAAAAGCGGTTTCTGGGACGTGGCCGCCCGCACCGTGGCGCTGTTCGGCCAGTCCGTGCCCACCTTCTGGGCCGGCATCGTGCTGATCACCATCTTCGCGGTCAACCTCGACATCCTGCCCGCCGGCCGCAAGGAGGGCATCGAGTCGTACGTGCTGCCGGCCGTGACCCTGGGCCTCTTCGGGTTCATGCTGGCGGGGGTGGTACGGCTGTTGCGCGGCTCCATGCTGGACGTGCTGGACAGCGAGTACGTCAAGTTCGCGCGCATGAAGGGGCTGGCCGAATCGGTGGTGACCTGGAAGCACGCGCTCAAGAACGCGCTGATCCCGGTGGTGACCTTCGTCGGGTTCTACTTCGGCATCCTCATGGCCGGCAGCGTGGTGGTGGAGACCGTGTTCGCCTGGCCGGGCATCGGACGGCTGGCGTTCGAGGCGGTCCAGTGGCGCGACTACCCGGTGATCCAGGGCGTGGTGCTGCTGGTGTCCACCATCATCCTGGCGGCCAATCTCGTGGTGGACATCCTGTACGCCTACATCGATCCGCGTATTCGTTATGGCTGACTCCGGCATCACCGTGACGCCGGACACCGGCGTGGCCGTCCCTGCGAGCGATCTTCCCGGATCGGTGCGCGCCCGCGCGCGCAGACTGCTGATCGTCCCCTTGCTGATACTGCTCATCTTCGGCGGCCTCGGGGTGCTGGCCGATGTCGTCGCCCCCTACCCGCCCAACAAGATCGCGCTCAGGGCGCGCCTGCTTCCGCCGGCGTGGCAGGAGGGAGGCAGGCTGGCCCATCCGCTGGGCACCGACCGGCTGGGCCGTGACATGACCAGCCGCATCATCCACGGCGCGCGGGTATCCATTGCCGCGGGGCTGGCGGCCGTGGCCGTGGGCGGCGTCATCGGCACCCTGCTGGGGCTTATCTCGGGCTACTTCGGACGCTGGGTCGACACCCTGATCATGCGCACCACCGACGCCATGCTGTCGCTGCCCATCATACTCATCGCGCTGCTGTTCGCGGTGGTGTTCGGCCCGAGCTTCCGGAACCTGATCCTGGTTCTGGGGCTGGTGATGTGGGCGAGGTTCGCGCGGCTCGTGCGCGGCGAGGTGCTGACCTGGAAGGAGCGGGAGTTCGTGGCCCTGGCCCGGGTGGCAGGGTGCTCCTCGTTCAGGATTCTCCGGCGCCACATCTTCCCCAACATCATCAACCCATTGGTGGTGCTGGCGACGCTTCAGGTGGGCTGGGTCATCATCGTGGAGGCCTCGCTGAGCTTTCTGGGGGCGGGGATTCCGCCGCCGACGCCCTCCTGGGGGGCCATGATCGCGGACGGGCGTGCGCACATCACCACGGCGTGGTGGCTGTCGTTCTTCCCCGGCGTGGCGCTGGTGCTGGTGGTGCTCTCCATCAACCTGCTGGGAGACTGGCTGCGGGACTTCCTGGATCCGCGGACACGGAATCTGACATGAGCCAGTAGACATTCACCGGTCGATGTGTGACAGGAGACTAGAGGAGGCCTGCTATGTACGGTTATCGCGCCCGAATCGGTTATACGTCGCCGCCCTACCTGACGGAGACGTTTCCCTACGAGTTCTACAAGATGGTTCCGGAGGGGGTGACCCTCGTCCTCACCACCCTGGCCATCAAGAAGCTCACCGAGCAGGAAACCACCCGAAGCGTCGAGATGACCCTGGAGGCGGCCCGGGAGATGGGCAAGGCCGGGGTCGACATCATGGTCTTCGGCGGCGTTCCGCTCAACCTGTCCCTCGGTTACGAAGGGCTCGATGAGACCCTGCGCAAGACCGAGGAGGAGATCGGCGTTCCGGTCACCTCCAGCATCACCGCGCAGGTCAACGCGCTACGGGCCGTAAACGCCCAGAAGCTGGTCCTGCTGCATCCCTTCACCGATCCGGAGGGTTTCCACGCGGAGTACGTTACCCACTATGGCTTCGAGCTGCTGGGGTTCAGAGGCGCCCAGAAGACCGTCGCGGATCTGGCCACCATCTCCCAGGACGAAGTGAAGGGCCTCGCCGAGGCCCTCTACCGCGACCACCCGGAAGCCGACACCATCTACATCCCCGCGCCCCACTGGGGCATCATCGAACTCATCGATCCCCTGGAGCAGGAACTCGGCGTCAACGTGGTCATCGCGATCCAGGCCATCGTCTGGGAGACCCTGCGCCGCGCCGGTGTCAACGACAAGATCAACGGCTACGGCAAGCTGCTGAGGGAACACTAGCGACGGGGGTTAGACCCCTTAGGGATCAGAATCCGACACCCCGGCGAGACCTGCGGGGCGACCGGCGGTCGCCCTCGCCCGCATCGAAGCCGACCCCCGAGTCAGTAGAGATGGCAGGCCACCCTCCGCTCCGGGGCGGCCTCCTGCAATACCGGTTCTTCCTCCGCGCACCGGGCCATGGCCAACGGACAGCGCGGGTGGAAGCGGCAGCCCGAGGGCGGGTTCATGGGGTCGGGGACCTCGCCAGCCACCACTATCTCATCCGAGTCCTGCCCCTTCCGCACCGGCAGTGCCGCGGCGATCAGCGCCTTGGTGTAAGGGTGCAGGGGCTCGGCGTAGAGCGCGTCGGCTTTCGCTTCCTCGACGATCCGCCCAAGGTACATGACCGCGACCCGATGGCTCAGGTGCCGCGACACGGCCAGATCATGGGTGATGAGCAGGTAGCTCAGGCCGTGCTGGTCCTGAAGATCCTTCATCAGGTTGATGATCTGGCTTCGGATGGAGGCGTCGAGTGAGGCCACGGGCTCGTCCAGGACGATCAGCCGCGAATGGGTCGCCAGGGCGCGCGCGAGGGCGATGCGTTGGCGTTGACCGCCGCTGAACTCGTGGGGGTAGAGCCGGGCGAAGGCGGCGTCCAGGTTGACGTCCTTCAGGACCTCCGCGACCCGCTCGCGCACCGCCTTGCGGGGAAGCCCGGCGTTCACCTCCAGCGGCTCGCCGACGATGTCGCCCACACGCATCCTGGGGTTCAGGGAGCTCTGCGGGTCCTGGAACACCGCCTGCACGGTGCTCCGGTAACGTTGCAGGTCGTCGCCCTGTATCTCCTGCAAGCTGACTCCCTCGTAGAGCATCTCGCCGCTGGTGGGGCGCTCCAGCAACAACACCATCCTGGCGGTGGTGCTCTTGCCGCAACCGGATTCCCCCACCAGTCCCAGGGTCTCGCCGCTGTCGATGTGAAAGCTGACGTCCTCGACGGCGTGGATCCAGCCCACGTGGCCGCCGAGGATCAACCCCTTGGTCACGGGGAAACGCTTACTGACGTTCCTGGCTTCCAGAAGCGCGGGATTCATGCTCGTCCTTCTCGTGCAGCCAGCAGGATACGGCGTGGTCCGTACCGAGCCTGGTCACCGGCGGGGCCTCCGACCGGCATCTATCCATGGCCTTGGGACAACGGGGCGCGAACGCGCAGCCCGGGGGCAGATCGTAGACCAACGGCGGGCTTCCCTCGATGGACGGGAAGCGGTGCACCTTGCGGTCCATGCGCGGAACGGATTGCAGCAACGCTTCGGTATATGGGTGCGCGGGACGTTCGAACAGCGCTTCCACGGTCAACTGCTCCACGATCCTGCCGGCGTACATGACCGCCACCCGATCGCAGATCCTCGCCAGGGTGGCGAGGTCGTGCGTGATGTAGATGATGGACAGGTTCGATTCTCTCTGGAGCTCCTTCAGGAGGCGCAGGTACTGCGCCTGGATGGTGACGTCGAGCGAGGTGGTGGGCTCGTCGGCGATGAGGACTCTGGGGCCGGCGGCGATGGCCGTGGCTCCCACCACTCGCTGGCGCATGCCCCCACTGAACTGGTGGGGATAGTCCCTCAACCGCGACTCCGGCGCGGGTATGCGAACGAGGCTGAGCAACTTCGAGACCCTCTCCCAGAGGCGCGATCGCGACACGACGCGGTGGACCCGCAACGGCTCTGCCACCTGGTTGCCGATGGTGAACACCGGATTGAGGGTGCTCAGGGGGTCCTGGAGGATCATGGCGATCTCCCGGCCCCGGACCTCGCGCATTTCCTGCTCCGATATTCTCAGCAGGTCGCGGCCCCGGAACAGCACCTGACCCGAGACGATGCGCCCGGCCGGGCGCGGCACCAGCCGCAGGATGGAGAGGCTGGTCATGCTCTTGCCGCAGCCCGACTCGCCCAGGAGGCCGAGCGACTCTCCCTGGTCCAGCGTGAACGAGACGCCGTCCACGGCCCTGCCCGTGCCCGACCGGGTGAAGAAGTACGTCCTCAGGTCCCGGACCTCGAGCAACGGTACGGACGAAGGTTTGGAGTCCGTGTCCATAGAGAATCCACCACGAGGCGACCGCATCTTGACACAAAAACGGCGGTAGTAGTAACCACGAATCATGGAAGATTTCGCCAAAACACTGGTCATCGACGCGGACGGACACGTCAACGAGGGCGACATCGACTTCGCGCCCTGGCTGCCCGAGAAGTACAAGTCGCTGGCGCCGGTGCGCCTCAAGGACAACCGCGGCGGCAACCGGCTGCTGCTCGAAGGCCGGATCTGGCCGGCCAACGAGGGGCCCGGCCCCGGAGTGACGGGCCCCATGACCGAGGAGGCGCGCAAGGGCCGGCCGGGCATGACCGACCCCAGGGAACGCCTCAAGGACATGGACCTGGAGGGCATCGACGTGGCGGTGATCTTCGGCACCCAGATCGCCCTCACGGTCAACGGGCTGATGGACAAGGGCCTGGCCGGCGCCCTCTGCCACGCGGTCAACGAGTGGATGATCGAGTATTGCTCCGCGGACCCCAGGCGGCTGCGGGCGGTGGGGCTCATCCCCTGCCAGGATCCGCCGGCCGCGGTGCGGGAGCTCCACTACCTGGCCGAGCACGGCGCCACCACCGCCATGCTGCCCACCAACGTCTACGGCCGGAACATGGGCGACGCCATGTTCGATCCCATCTACGCCGCCGCCCAGGAGCTCGCCATGCCGCTCTCGGTGCATCCGCAAACGGGCCACGACGGCGTTCCCGGCGTGTCCGGCGTTATGGGGGCCGGCAGCCGGCGCTTCTACAAGTACGTCTACGTGCACATGACGGCGTTTCCCTTCGAGCTCATGATAGCGATGATGCACATGATCGGCGAGGGCGTGTTCGACCGCTATCCCCTGCTCAAGGTCGCCTTCATGGAAGGAGGCGCCGGCTGGCTGCCGTTCTGGATGGAGCGCTTCGACGAGCACCTGGAGAAGCTGGCGCCCCAGATGCCCGCGATGCAACGGCGTCCCAGCGAAATCATCCGCAGCCAACAGCTCGTGCTGTCGTGCGAGTCCGAGGAAACGGGCCTCGACCGGGTGCTGGACGCTTCCGGCGCGGCCACCGTGCTCTACGCCTCGGACTACTGCCACTGGGACTGCCACTTCCCCTATTCGGTCAAGGACGTCATCTCGGGCGGCGACCTGACCTTCGAGCAGAAGGAGCAGGTGCTCTACAAGAACGCCGTCGAGTTCTTCGATCTGGGAGACCTGCCGGAGCCTGCGGCCCTGGCCAAGGCCATGGGCTCTTGGGACAGCTACAACGGCGAGGTCCCGCCGGCGTAGTGCGGGATCAACGGAGGAACCGCACATGGTGAACCAAGCGCGCATCGGCCTTATCATTCCGTCCGCGAACCGGCTCACCGAGCCCCAATTCAACCAGTACCTGCCGGATGACATCGACATCCACGTCACCCGGCTGCGCATGACCGGAAAGTGGGCCAAGCCCCTCGACCAGCTTCAGGGCGCCATCGAGGAAGCCGCGGCCGTGTTGTCCGACACCAAGCCGGACGTCATCGTGTTCCACTGCACCGCGAACTCCATGGAGGGCGGTCTCGACGGCGAGCAACGCATCACCGAATGGGTAAGCGGGGCGAGCGGATGCGAGGCCGTAACCACCAGCCAAGCCATCACCGAGGCGTTGCGCGAGCTCGCCATCCGCAAGCTGGTGCTCATCAGCCCCTACGTCGAGGCGACGAACCAGGCGGAGATGCGCTACATGTCGGAAGCCGGGTTCGACGTCGTCCACGAGCTGGGGCTCGGGCTTCCCGGAAGCGACGACTACATCGCGGTGACCCCGGAGCAGTGGCTGGACATCACCTGCGACAACAGCCGGCCGGAGGCCGAGGGCTACTTCCTGAGCTGCACCAACACGCGCATGATCGAGACCATCGAAGCGGTGGAGAGCCGCCTGGCCCGTCCGGTGGTGTCGAGCAACCAGGCGGCGCTGTGGGCCTGCCTGCGACGCATGGGCCGCCCGCCGTCGATCCCGGGGCTGGGGCGATTGTGTGCCGAAGGTTGACGTACGAGCAATCGTTGACAAGCCGTCGCTGCTGGCAGTAAAAACAGGGACGGGCACCGTCCGTGCTTCCGCGCGTCCCGACCGCGGTGCCGATTCTCCAAGGAGGCAATCATGGCAGGAGTCATCGATGCGGATACGCATATCGCCGAGCCCGAGGCGATGTGGAAGTTCTTCGACGAGGATATGCACCCGCGCCGTCCGGTGCTGACGTCGATTACCGACGATACGCTTTACGGCATCCGCAACAAGTTCTGGCTCATCGACGGCAACATCTTTCCGAAGCCCTCGGGCAAGGGCGGCTTCAGGCTGGTAACGCCGGCGTCGTCCACTTTGGAGACGGAACGGAACGACAGCCTGGTGGCGAGCCGCGAGATCACGGACGTGGGCGTGCGGCTCGCAGACATGGACCGCCTGGGCGTCGAGACCCAGGTGATCTATCCGACCCTGTTCCTGGTCTATCTCACCGAGGACGTGGACCTCGATATCGCGCTGGCCAAGGCCTACAACCGTTACATGTGGGAGGTGGAGGAGAAGGCCGGAGGACGGATGCGCTGGACCGCGGTGCTGCCGCTGCGCTCCATCGACGCATCCATCGACGAGATGCGGCTCGCCAAGGAGCACGGCGCGGTGGGGATATTCTTCCGGGGCATGGAGGGGGAGCGGACCCTGGACGACCCCTACTTCTTCCCGGTGTACGAAGAGGCCAACTCCCTGGAGATGCCGATCTGCATCCACACGGGGTCGGGCTGTCCCACCCTCACCAACATGTTCAACCTCGAGCGCAACCACACCTTCCACCACGGCCGGGTGCTGCCCATCTTCGCCTTCCGTGACATCATCCACAACCGCATCCCGGAGATGTTCCCGAAGCTGCGGTTCGGTTTCATCGAGGCGTCGGCGGGCTGGGTGCCGTTCCTGCTGCACATCCTGCGGCGGCTGTTGAAGCAGCAGTTCAAGTTCGATTCCAGCGCGGAGCTGTTCCAGAAGTACCGGCTGTTCGTGGCGTGCGAGGCGGACGAGGACATTCCTTACCTGATCCGCTACATGGGCGAAGACAACATCGTCATCGGCTCCGACTACGGCCACAACGATCCTTCGTTCGAGCCGGAGCTGGCCCAGACGATACGGTCGCGGGAAGACCTGTCGCCCGCCATCGCGGACAAGATCCTGTACGAGAACCCGAAGCAGCTCTACAACCTCTGAGGCCGTCCGAAGCGAGCCGCACGTCATGACGATCATCGACTCCGACACGCACATCGCCGAGCCCGTCGCCATGTGGGACCACATCGACGAGGGCATGTACGCGCGCCGGCCGGTGCTGACCTCGGTGCCCGAGGACACGCTCTACGGCCCGCGCAACGCCTTCTGGCTCATCGACGGCAACATCGTGCCCAAGCCCAACGGCAAGGGGAGCTACCGCCTGGTGACGCCGTCGGCCACGAAGCTGGAGTCGTCCCGCAGCGACAGCCTCATCGCCAGCCGCGAGATCACCCAGCCCGAGGTGCGGCTGGCGGACATGGACCGCCTCGGCATCGACGTCCAGGTCATTTATCCGACGCTCTTCCTGACCTACCTGACGCACGACCCCGAGCTGGAGATCGCCCTGTGCAAGGCCTACAACCGCTACATGTGGGAAGTGCAACGCACCGGGCGGAACCGCCTCTTGTGGACCGCGGTGCTGCCGCTGCGCTCCATCGAGGCCTCCGTCGACGAGATGCGGCTGGCCAAGGAGCACGGCGCCGTCGGCATCTTCTTCCGCGGCATGGAGGGCGACCGCACCCTGGACGACCCCTACTTCTTTCCGGTCTACGAAGAGGCCGCCAAGCTGGACCTGCCCATCTGCATCCATACCGGCATGGGTGCGCCGTCGATCATCAACCTGTTCAGCTTCGAACGGAACTTCTCGTTCGCCCAGGGGCGGGTGCTGCCGATATTCGCCTTCCGGGACCTGGTGGCCAATCGCATCCCCGAGCAGTTCCCCGACCTCCGCATCGGCTTCATCGAGGCCTCCGCGGGCTGGGTGCCGTTCATGCTGCACATCCTCAAGCGGCTTCTCAAGAGCGACTGGAGGCACAAGACGGACGAGGCGCTGTTCGAGGACTACCGCCTGTTCGTCGCCTGTGAGGCCGACGAGGACGTCCCCTATCTCGTGGATTACATCGGCGAGGACCACCTGCTCATCGGGTCGGACTACGGCCATCAGGACCCCTCGTTCGAGCCCGATCTGACAGGCACCATCCGCGGCCGGGAGGACATCCCGCAACGGGTCGCGGACAAGATGTTCGGTGACAACGCCAGGCGGTTCTACGGCATCGACGGAGCCTGAGCCGAACCGACACCAGCCCCCCTGATTGAGAGCGAAAGGAGAATTCCCATGCGCGAGAACGCCTACCCGGTCATTGACGGTGACGGACACATCATGGAAAACGCCAGCGAGATCATGCCCTACATGGGCGAGAAGTACGTGGGCAGCGACGGCCAGCCCGCCTGGGCGCGCATGTACTCGCTGTTCCCGTCGCTGGACGGCTGGACCCGGCTTTCGAACATGAGCTCTTCCGGGCTCAGGGACTATCCGGACTGCGACATGTGGGTGTCGTTCCTGGACGACTGCGGCATCGACCGCACCGTCGTCTATCCCACCGCCGGCCTGGGGTTCGGGCTGATCCAGGATCCGGCGTACTCCGTGAACATCGCCCACGCCTACAACACCTGGCTCCACGAGTACTACATGAAGCATACCCCGAGGGTCCTGGGCGTCGCGCTGATCCCGATCCACAGCGTCGACGACGCCGTCAAGGAGATGCGCCGGGCCAAGCAGGAGCTGGGCATGCCGGCGGCCGTGCTGCCGTCGGTGAACTCGCTGGGCAAGGGCTACGGCCACGAGGCGTTCTTCCCCATTTACGAGGAGGCCTGCCGCCTGGACATGGCGCTGGCCATTCACGGGGCGCCCAGCCGCGGCCTGGGCTTCGACTACCTGGACAGCTTCGCCGAGGTCCACGCGCTGGAGCATCCGATTCCGTTGCTGATTCATCTCACCAACATGGTGTTCCAGGGCGTGTACGAGCTCTTTCCGGACCTGCGCGTGGCCTACCTGGAGGCGGGCGCGGGCTGGGTGCCGTTCCTGATGGACCGGCTGGACGAAGGCTACGAGCGGCGCGGCAAGAAATGGGCGCCCCGGCTGAAGCACTCCCCCAGCCAATACATCAAGAGCGGCAGCGTCTACGTCTCGGTGGAATCCGAGGAACGCACCCTGCCCTACGTGGTCGAGCTCTTCGGCGAGGACCACATCTTCTTCGCTTCCGACTATCCCCACGAGCGTCCACGCGAGGAGTATCTCAAGGATATCCCCGAGCTTTGCGCCAGGGAGGACGTTTCGGACACGGCCAAGCGGAAGATCCTGGCGGACAACGCGAACCGCTTCTACCGGCTGAATTGACAGGGCCGCAGAATAACCTATAATAGAGACTTTAAAAGTCGGTTTTCATGCAAGGGCCTCCGCGAGGGAGAGATCATGGCCAAGACATTTCAGCAGTTGATGGACGGGGCGCGGGAAACCGTGAAGGAGTTGTCGCCTCAGCAGGTGCACGAGCTGCTGCGAAACAACGGCAAGCACGCGCTCCTGGACGTGCGTGAGAAAGAGGAGTACCGCGAGGGACACCTTGAGGGCGCGGTGTCGGTGCCCCGGGGCTTTCTCGAAATGAAGATGGACACCGAGGTGCCCGACAAGTCGACTCCCATCATCGCCTACTGCGCCGGCGGCGTACGGTCGCTTCTCGCCGGCAAGGTGATGCAGGAGATGGGCTACGAGGACGTGATCTCCATGTCGGGCGGATACACGGCCTGGAAGAACGAGGGCTACTCGTTCGTGCAGGACCGGCAGTTCACCCAGGAGCAGCTCACCCGCTACAGCCGCCACTTCCTGCTTCCCGAGGTGGGGGAAGAGGGCCAGGCGAAGCTGCTGGACGCCAAGGTGCTGATGGTGGGGGCCGGCGGCCTGGGTTCGCCGTCCGCCTATTACCTCGCGGCAGCCGGCGTGGGCACCATCGGAATCATCGACCACGACGTGGTGGACCTGTCAAACCTGCAGCGCCAGATCCTCCACACCAACGACCGCATCGGCGAGCCCAAGACCGAGTCCGCGCGCAAGACCCTGCAGGGACTGAACCCCGACGTCAACGTGATCCCGATTCCGGAGCGGCTGACCTCCGAGAACATCATGGGGATCATCGAGGACTACGACATCGTGGTGGACGGCTGCGACAACTTCGCCACGCGCTACCTGGTAAACGATGCCTGCGTGATGACCGGCAAGCCCAACGTCCACGGCAGCATCTTCCAGTTCGAGGGACAGGTGACGGTGTTCTACCCGGGCAAGGGCCCGTGCTACCGCTGCCTCTACCCCGAGCCGCCTCCCCCGGGCATGGCACCGAGCTGTGCCGAGGCCGGCGTGCTGGGAGTCCTTCCCGGGCTCATCGGCACCATCCAGGCGGTGGAGACCATCAAGCTCATCCTCGGCAAGGGCGACTCCCTGGTCGGCCGGCTGCTCCATTTCAATACACTGACCATGGAGATCAACACGCTGCGCCTGCGGGAGGATCCCGATTGCCCGATGTGCGGGGAAGAGCCCACCATCCACGAGCTCATCGACTACGAGGAGTTCTGCAACCTGCAGGGAGCGGCCTGAGGATCCACCATCCATCGCCGTCGTGCACGGACCCTGCCGGCGCACGGCGGCCTGCAGACGCCCGGGCTGGAAAGGCTCCGGGGGTTTATGCGGGATCCGGGGAAGCGCGGGGCCTGCAGCGCACGCCCTCGGAGGCCGCTTCCGTTGCCGCCGCCGGCGGCCAGCGGGTGATCCGCGACACCCACCGGGCACGTTCCCGTGGCGCCATTTCGCACAGCAGGTTGCGAGACTGCATAGGGTCGGCGGCAACGTCGCTCAGGCTCAGGCCGTCGTCATGGCGCCACATGAGGCGGTAGTCGCCCTCGACTTCAAGAAAGCTCGGCCAGAACACCCGGCGCCACGGCACCAAGCCCCAGGCCTGCAGGCGGCGGGGTTCCGCGGGCGGCGGCTCGAAGAGGTCGAATACGCCTCCGGCCGGGGCCTCCTCTCCCAGCAGGCGCATCAGCGTCCACCCGACGTCGGCGGCCGACACCGCCCGGTCCTGCCAGGCGCCAAGCGCCTTTCTGGCGGCCCGCGGGAAGTCTTCCGGTAGAGACACGTAGGCGCTGATGCCTGCCACGCCCTCGTGGAGCGACGCGGTGCGGTGGCGCCTCGGCGGCCTGCCGTCCGGGCCGTACAGCACGCCGCCAAAGGCGTAGGACGGGGTTTCGTCCTCGCCCTGGTCGCCGGTGCCTATGACTATCGTACGGTCCAGGCGGCCGCTCTTGCGGAAAGCGTCGATCAGGACGCCCGCGGCACGGTCGGCCACCAGGGCCGCGGCGGCGCAGCGCGAGCGCTTGCGCCCCGGCGCGTCCATGCCCGTCTCGAGGCACGGCGCGTGCAAGGCGCCGCCGTAGAACAGCACGAAAGCGCGGTCGTCCGGACCGAGCCCCTGGACCCAACGGGCGGCCTTGGCGGCCGCCCGTTGGTCGTCGCCAAACAGGTCGTTGAGCCGCGGGCCGCCGCTCAGCGCCCGCTCAGCCAGTGGATCGATCAGGTCCCGCCACACGGGTTGCATGTCCGAAAAGTCCCCCCTTGAAGAAGCCCACAACGTCCGCAGGCCGCAGGCGCGGGCCTGCGACAGCAGCGTCGGCAGGGTCATCAACTCGGGCCACGGCGTCCAGGAGGGGTGGCGCCCGGTCATGAAGGCCGGCAGGCCCAGCTCGGTGTAGTTGGAGACTGCAAAGGTGCGCGTCAGGGAGACGCCGTGCCGGTCCGGCTTGGCCAGAAGCGCCGCCTGCCGCGGCGCCAGGCCGCTCCCCGGCCCTGCCCAGCGGCTCCACGAGTCGTGCAGCATGACCAGGATGTCGTAGCCGTTGCACGGCTTGGCCGTGACCTTGGCCGGTTGCCGGGTCGGCCAGGGGTTTTCCGGGCGGACCCGTTTCCTCGCCTCCTTGCCGAGGTCCAGGGCCAGTTGTACCGAGGCCGTCTCCGGCGACGCCAGGACGACGCGGCGGTAAGAACCCTCGAAAAGGACCGAAGCGGGCAGCGCAACGGGCAGCGCAGCGGCCAGCATGATGGTCCCCCAACAGGGTGAGGCTGTTTTCGGGCCTGTGTGAGCGGGGCGTGTGCCGCGGACAAAAGGCCTGCGGCCCCAAGCGAGGACGGCCGTCCAGGCCGCCGCGGCGCCAACCGCGGCCAAGTGGCTGACGAGGTCGACCGATTGCAGGTAACCCCACCACCCGCCCCCCGTTCCGTAGAGCAGGATTTGCGAGGCCAGCAGCGGGTGACCCGTGAAACGCATGGAGACGGCGTGGGCTCCGAACAGGTACGCGGCCGCCAAGGTGACGGGAAAGAGCAGGACCGCGGCCCGAAGCGGACGACGGGTGCCGCCTCCCAGAACGGCCGCCGCCGTCCAGGCGAAGAGTGGCAGGGTCAGACCGAAGAAAAGGTCGCCGGACCAGCCGCCGCCGTCCAGGCGAAGAGTGGCAGGGTCAGACCGAAGAAAAGGTCGCCGGACCAGCCGCCGCCGTCGGAGAGGAAAGCGCACAGCAGCCGCCCGACCGTGAGGCAGGCAACACCCTGGACGACCGCGGGGACCAGGCGCCGCAGGTCTGACAGGCAGGTCTCAAGCATGGTTACAACGGCGGTGTCGATGAGGTTGTCTCGGAACCTCCTACCGGTAGGGCGTGCGTTGGGGCCGCACCGTGATCTCCACCGGACAGGCGGTGGCGGGCGCGGTGAGAACGAACAGCACTGCCTGCGCCACGTCCTCGGGCTGGATCATCCTGCTCCGGTCCAGGCGCCTGACCGGCGGTATCATTCCGGTGTCCACGAAACCCGGGATGACCGCCGCCACCTTGATCCGGTGCTCCCGCACCTCCTCGAAAAGGGACTGGCTGAAGGCGATCAGCCCGGCCTTGGAGGCGGCGTAGGCCGCGGATCCGCCCTGCCCCGCTCGGCCCGATATCGACGCGATGTTCACGACGGCGCCGGACTGCCTGGCCACGAGCGTGGGCAGGACGAGCTGGCTCAGGATCATGGGCGCCAGCAGGTTGACCCGGAAGGTCCGCTCCCAGTCCGGGACCCTGGCCTTGGCGATGTCGGCCTTGACGCCCCACCCGGCGTTGTTGACGAGGAAATCGATGGCGCCGAACCGGTCGAGGGTCTGCTCCACCAGCGCCTCCAGGTCCTCCTGCACGGAGAGATCGGCGCGAGTCCAGCAAGCCTGTCTGCCCCGTGAGACGATCTCGGCCCGCACCGCCTCGAGTTGATCCGCACTTCTCGCCGCAAGCATGACGCGGCAACCCTGTTCGGCGGCCAGCAGCGCGATGGCGCGGCCGATGCCGCGGCCCGCGCCGGTGACGATGCAGACCTTGTCCTGGAGAGGCTTCACTGCACGGTGGAATGAGGCTCGGGATCGGCCATCATCACGGGCGAGCCGTGATGGTGGATCATGAACCAGCCGTCGGCGCGCCGTTCATAGATATTGGTGGCGAGCACCACGGCCGCGTTGGTCTGCCCCTGAAGCCTCGAAGCCAGATTCTCGTACAGCGTGACCCAGGCCAGATCGCCCTGCACGCGCGCCTGCACGTCGGTGAGCGTAAAGCGCATCTGCTCCGTGTTCTCGAAAATCCGCCGCCAGCTCTCCATGACGGCGTCCCAGCCGGACAACAGGGCCCACCCGGGGTGGACGCACTTGATGTAGTCCTCGCGCAGCCAGATCCCCTCCATGCGATTGATGTCGAGGCTCTCGAACGCTTCGTAGAAGCGCCGGTTGACATCGTTCACGGGATCTTCCGCGGTCATGAGCCCCTCTCCTCCTCCCCTGGATTCCCGCTTTCGCGGGAATGACGGGTTCGGGGTGCCGTGCATATCATACCGTTGCCTCGGCCGCGCGTGGACCGACCGCTTTCGTTCGCGGGCTCTTCAATGACTCGGGCGCGGCGCCATGACCACCAGCAGCTTCAGCCGCTCCGGCCCAGGATTCTCCACGCCGTGGGGCTCGCCCGACGGCGCCAGCGCCACCTCGTCCTTGGCCAGCTCACGGCGCTCTTCGCCGATGCGAAACACGCCCCGCCCCTCCAGCACGAAGTAGACCTTGTCGGAGCCGTCATGGCTATGCAAGCTCTGAACCTGTCCGGCCTCGAAGCAGTAGAGGTCGCAGAACATGCGCTCGGTTTCGAAGATGCCGTTCTTCTTCATCTTCTCCGCGGAGAACTGCGCGATCTCCGCAACCTTCTTGAACGTTTCCATGCAGAATACCTCCCAGGTGAAGCGATCATGGTATCACAGGGGGCTTTCCATGCAAAAGTTCCGTGGATCTGCTATTTTGCGGACATGCGCTCGGCCTTGGTCCGATACCACGAGATCGCCCTCAAACGCGGCAACCGCGCCTGGTTCGTCGAGCATCTCAAAAAGAACCTCAGCACCGCCCTGCGCGGAATGGGCCTCAAGGAGATCCGCAACGCTTCCTCGAGACTCCTTCTCAACTTCAACCACGACGTACCGCACGACGAGTTAACGGAGCGGCTCCGGCGGGTCTTCGGCATCGCCAACTTCTCCCTGGTGGAACGTACCGACGCCGACATGCCGGCCCTTGGCGCACACGTCCTGGAAGCCCTCCAGGGACAGTCCTTCGACTCCTTCCGAATCGAGACCCGGCGGGTGGACAAACGTTTTCCGCTGACCTCCAACGACATCAACCGCGAGCTGGGCGCCCTGGTCCAGGCCCGCTCGGGCGCGCGGGTGGACCTCACCCGGCCCGAGTTGACGGTGTCGGTGGAAATCCTGCCATCGAGCGCTTTCGTGAGCCTGCACAAGCTGCCCGGCCCGGGAGGCCTTCCGGTAGGCGCCAGCGGACGGCTGGTCTCGCTTGTCTCCGGGGGCATCGATTCGCCGGTGGCCTCGTACCGGATGATGCAGCGCGGCTGCCGTCTCGTCTTCGTACACTTCCACAGCAGTCCGTTCCTGGACCGCTCGTCCCAGGACAAGTCCAGGGCTCTCGTGGACATGCTCACCCGCTACCAGTTCCTGTCGCGGCTCTATCTCGTGCCGTTCGGAGAGGTCCAGCGCCGCATCGTCGCCGCCGTGCTGCGGCCGCTCCGGGTGGTGATCTACCGGAGGATGATGCTGCGGATCGCTTCCGTCATCGCCGCCCGGGAGCGCGCCCGGGCGCTGGTGACCGGCGAGAGCCTGGCCCAGGTGGCCTCCCAGACGTTGCCCAACATCGCGGCCATCGAGGAAGCCTCGCGGTATCCGGTGCTGCGGCCGCTCATCGGCATGGACAAGCAGGAGATCATCGACCAGGCCATGGCCATCGGCACCTTCGAGACCTCGGTCCAGCCCGATCAGGACTGCTGTCAGCTCTTCGTGCCCAAGCACCCGGCGGTAAAGGCCACCGTGCGGCGGGTGCGGGAGGCCGAGGCCTCGCTCGACGTGGACGAACTCGTGGGCCTGGGAGCAGACCACGCCGAGATCGAACGCTTCTACTACCCCGAACCGGACCAGAGCGACACGCCGAAGGTTGCCTGAACCGGGCAGTGCAGATGACCACCATCCGATCCTTCATCCGTGACACCTGGCAGGCCAGTATCATCCCGACGCTGACGGAGTACATCGCCATCCCCAACGAGTCGCCGGCGTTCGACGCGCAGTGGCGGGAGCACGGGCACATGGACCGGGCGGTGGAGCTGTTCTCGCGCTGGGCCACGGCTCAGGACATTCCGGGCCTGGAACTCCACGTGGCCCGGGCCGAAGGGCGCACGCCGCTCCTGCTCATGGAGATACCCGGGACAGGCCCAGGGACGGTGCTGCTCTACGGTCATCTGGACAAACAGCCTCCCATGGAGGGGTGGCGTCCGGGGCTGGGGCCGTGGACGCCGGTGCTGGAGGACGGCAGGCTCTACGGCCGGGGCGGCGCGGACGACGGCTACGGCATGTTCGCGGCCCTGACGGCGGTGAAGGCGCTGAAGCTCGAATCCATACCCTGCGCGCGTTGCGTCGTCATGATCGAGGCCTGCGAGGAGAGCGGCAGCTTCGACCTCCCCCACTACGTCGACGCGCTGGCGGACCGCATCGGCACCCCGGACCTGGTCGTGTGCCTGGACTCCGGATGCGGCGACTACGAACGGATGTGGGTCACCACCTCGCTCCGGGGCGTGATCAACGCCACGCTGTCGGTGTCGACCCTCAGCGAGGGAGTCCATTCCGGCGCCGCCAGCGGCATCGTGCCGTCGAGCTTCCGTATCCTCCGCCGCCTGTTGAGCCGCCTGGAGGACCAGGACACGGGACGGATCCTGCCGGCGGGCCTGCAAGCGGACATCCCGCCCGACAGGCTGGCGCAGGCCAGGGCGGCGGCGGAAGTGCTCGGGGCGGGATTGCACGAAGGCTATCCCTTCCATCCCGGCACCGCGCCGGTGGCCGACGACATCTCCGAGCTGCTGCTGAACCGCACATGGCGGCCCCAGCTCGAGATCATCGGCGCGGCCGGCCTCCCAAACCTGGAGCAGGCCGGCAACGTGCTGCGCCCGGAGACCCGGGCGAAGCTCTCGTTGCGTCTTCCCCCTACCGCCGATCCCGGCGCGGCGGTAGCCTGCCTGAGGGATACCTTGACCACGGACCCGCCCTACGGGGCCAAGGTGACCTTCGACCCCGGCCAGGGCACCGGCGGCTGGAACGCGCCGCCGTTCGCGCCGTGGCTGGAAGAATCCATGGACCGTGCGTCCCGCGAGTTCTTCGGCAAGGACGCCTGCGCCACGGGAGAAGGCGGCACCATCCCCTTCATGGCCATGCTGGCCGAGAAGTTCCCGGAAGCACAGTTCATGATCACCGGAGTGTTGGGTCCCAAGTCCAACGCCCACGGACCCAACGAGTTCCTGCACATCGAAACCGGCGTCAACCTCACGGGCTGCGTCGCGCGGGTGCTGCAGGACCACTACAAGGCCAAAACACAGGAGGTTTGACTATGGGATACCGCACGTTGCAGGCACGACTTCTATCGATACTGGGCTGCCTTGTCCTCGCAGTCTCGACGTTGGGCGCTCCGTCCGGCAGCCCGGCCGCGGACGACACGTTCTTCAAGGGCAAGACCATCCGCATCGTGGTAGCCTTCTCCGTGGGCGGCGGTTTCGACCTCTATTCGCGCACCATAGGGCGTCACATGGGTCGCTATATTCCGGGGAATCCGCGGTTCCTGGTGCAGAACAGGACCGGGGCGGGAGGACTCATATCGGCCAACTACATGTACAGGAAGGCCAAACCCGATGGCCTGACCATCGGGAATTTTCCTGGAAGCCTCTTTTGGGCCCGCCTCTACGGGCAGAAGGGAATCCAGTTCGTTTCCAGCAAGTACGAGTTCCTCGGAGTCCCGGAATCGACCATTTCCGTTTGTGCGTTCACCAAGGCGAGCGGCATTACGGACGTGACGAAATGGATGAACTCGCCCAGACCGGTCAAGTTGTCCGGCACGGGTCCGGGCAATTCCACCAACGACGGCCCCCGATTGCTGAACGCCGCGCTTGGCCTGCCCATCAAGCTGATCGAGGGGTACGGCGGCGCGCCCGGCATGCTCCTGGCGGCCGACAAGGGCGAGGTGGACGGTATCTGCGGACTGAGCTGGACAGCCTTGACCGCCACCTGGGGAGCGAAGTTCAAGTCCGGAGATGCGGTGCCGGTCCTGCAGATGTCTCCGAAGAAGCACAGCGCGCTTCCGGATGTCCCTCTGGATATCAGCCTTGCCAAGACCGACGAGGCACGGCTGCTCATCAAGACCGGCATCCATGACCCTGCCGCGCTCACCCGCATTTACGCGCTGCCTCCGGGCACGCCGCCGGAACGCGTGGAGATCCTGCGGACGGCTTTCATGAAGACGATGCGGGATCCGCAATTCCTGGCCGACGCCAAGAAGACCCGCCTCTACATCGACCCTTCGCCCGGCACAGAGGTGCTGAAGGTCGTGAAGTCGCTGGACGCGCTGTCACCCGAGGTGGTCCAGAAGCTGAAAGACATTCTCTTTGCCAAGCAGAAGTGACCTGAAGAGGGGTGTAGGGTGCCCTACCCTACACCCCTTCACTTGTGCGGCGCCGTCATCGGCCTAAGGCGAGTTTCCGGAGTCGTGGATCCAGCGGGCGAGGTTCTCGAGGGCCCCCCGGCGGTGGGATAGCCGGTTCTTCTCGTCGCCGAGCTCGCCGTAGGTCCTTCCGGAGGCGCCTTCGGCAATGAACACCGGGTCGTAGCCCCAGCCCTCGCCCCTGCATTCCAGCGCGATGGTCCCGGCCACGGCCGAAGCAAAGCACTCGGGAGACCCTCCGGGACGGCAGTAGGCGAACACGGACTGGAACGTCGCTCCCCGGTGCGGCGCGTTCTCCAGCAGCCGCAGGATCCCCTGGTTGCCGATGGTCCGGAACACGTACGCCGAGTAGGGACC
The DNA here is from genome assembly GCA_965219905.1 of uncultured Binatia bacterium (SeqCode). Lineage (GTDB taxonomy): Bacteria > Desulfobacterota > Binatia > UBA9968 > JAJDTQ01 > JAJDTQ01. The sequence continues at coordinate 302,209 of CBDCOS010000002.1, forward strand.
GGGGAAACCGTTGAGGCTGTCGATGAACAGCCCCGTGTCCTCTACCATGGCCGCGCCGGCCACTCGCCCGCAGGCTTCCCGGGCCTTCTCCGCGGCGATCTCTTCCAGGGTATCCGCCTGGATCTCCCGAAGCTCCAGAGGGGCCATCTCCACGGGTATGCCGTAGTCCCGGAGTATGGCGCTCACCTCGCTGAACTTGTGCCTGTTGGAGGTGGCGAATGTGATCGACAATGCAGGGGAACCGTCTGAAGGAAGGTAGGGGTTGGAGCGGGTGACCGGGGTCGAACCGGCGACCTTATGCTTGGCAAGCATACGCTCTAGCCAACTGAGCTACACCCGCATCCTGCAAGGTTTCCTACATGATCCTTCGGCTGTTGTCAATTTCCATGGCTTCCGCTCCTCCCCCTGACACTCCGTCATTCCCGCGGAAGCGGGAATCCAGGGGTGTGGAGAGGGCCAAACGGGCGTATTCCCCGCCTCACCCCGCCTGGATTCCCGCTTTCGCGGGAATGACGGAGAGGTGCGGGAATGACGGAGAGGTGCGGAATTGACCTAGCAGCCTGTCGGACTTGAGGTGCGGGCCACCACAAGATGTAGTATAGTCTCCTGGAAAAATGTCCATGGAGAGGGTTCGTTATGAGCAACTTTCGCCCAGTTGATCGGGAGACCGGTTTTTTGCTGCCGCCGTCGGTTGATGAGTGGCTTCCGGAGCGGCATTTGGCGCGGTTTGTGGTGGATGTGATCGAGGGGCTGGATTTGACGGCGTTGGTGAAGGCTTATCGGGGCTCGGGCTCGGCGTCGTACCATCCGAGCGTGCTGTTGGGTCTTCTGGTGTACGGCTATGCCACGGGGGTGTTTTCGAGCCGGGCTCTGGAGCGAGCGACTTACGATTCGGTGGCGTTCCGTTTCATTGCAGCCAACGATCATCCCGACCATGACACCATAGCGACGTTCCGGCGGCGGTTTCTTTCGGAGGTCGAAGGGCTGTTCGTGCAGGTTCTTATGCTGGCTCGGGAGGCGGGGCTGTTGAAGCTGGGCACGGTGGCGCTGGACGGCACCAAGGTGCACGCCCATGCCAGCCGCCACAGGGCGCTGTCCTACGGGCACGCCGGCAAGCTCGAAGGGGAGTTGCAGGCGGAGGTGGCGGAGTTGATGAGAGTGGCGGAGGCGGCGGACACGGCGGATGTGCCGGATGGGATGTCGGTGCCGGAGGAGTTGGCCCGACGAAACACGCGCTTGGCGCGCATTGCCGAGGCCAAGGCGACCATCGAGGCGCGAGCGCAAGAGCGCTACGAGCGGGAGCAGGAAGAGTACCGGGCGAAGATGAGGGCGCGGGAGGACAAGGCACAGCGCAAGGGCCGCAAGCCGGGTGGGCGGCCGCCAAAGCCGCCTGTGGCAGGTCCGCGTCCCAAGGACCAAGTCAATCTGACGGACGCGGACTCGCGCATCATGCCGGTGGCCGGCGACGGCTTTGAACAGGCCTACAACGCTCAGGCGGTGGTGGCGAGCGAGAGCCTGCTGGTGCTCACCACCGATGTGGTTCAGGCGGCCAACGACAAGGAACAGATCGAACCGGCGCTGAAAAAGCTCAAGCAACTCCCCGAAGCGTTGGGCTCGCCCGAGACCCTGCTGGCGGACAGCGGCTACTACAGCGAAGCCAACGTCGAAGCCTGCGTCGAGGCGACCATCGCGCCGCTGATCTCTCCGGGTCGCGAACGCCACCATCTTTCCTGGAAAGAGCGTTTCGCCCAAGCCCCGCCACCGCCGGAGGCGCCGAGCGCCGTGCAGGCCATGGCTCATCGCCTGGCAACGCCCGAGGGCCGGCAAACCTACGCCCTGCGCAAACACACGCCGGAACCGGTGTTCGGCATCATCAAGTCGGTAATGGGCTTCCGTCAGTTCCATCTGCGCGGCCTCCAGCAGGTCAAGGGAGAATGGAACCTCGTGACCCTGGCCTGGAACATCAAGCGCATGTTTGCCCTCAACGCCGCCTGAACCCTCGGCCGCAATACACCTCCTCGCCATCTTCAAACCGCTTGCACCCATAACCATGACCCCAGCCAACTTCAACCCTCTTATATCGCTCCTCTCAAACCTCAGTCCGACAGGCTGCTAGGGTGCGGGAATGACGGAGGGGTGCGGCGGAGGGCATGCGGGAGGTGCCGGATTACGTGGATCTCGCACGCAGCAACCGCAGAAACCGCACGTGGTAGTCGACGCCGGACCAGACCGCGAGCACGGTGGAGAGCACGAGGAAGTACATGCCCGCGACGAAGAAGTCGATGCCAAGGTAGGGGTAGTGGAGCATCAACCCCACCAGGGCGAATGTCTGCACCAGGAGCTTGTACTTGCCCAGCTCGTCGGCGGGTATGACGATGCCCTCGGTCAATGCGATGCCGCGCAGCACGGTCACGGCCACTTCGCGCGCGACGATGATCACCACCAGCCACACGGGCACGTACGCGTCGCCGGGACGGTCGATGGCCACCAGCATGATGAGCGCGGTGACCACCAGCAGCTTGTCGGCCAGGGGGTCCAGTATCTTGCCGAAGTCGGACACGCTCTTGTTCCTGCGCGCCAGGTAGCCGTCCAGCATGTCCGTCACCGAGGCAATGATGAAGACCAGCGCGGCTAGCGCGCAGGACACCGGATCGGTGAACGACATGAGGTAGGCCAGGAACGGAACCAGGAGGATCCGGAACAGGCTCAGGAGGTTCGGCAGTGTCCACATGGCGATGGCAGACCGTCTACGTGTTGGACCATCTCGACCACGCGATCAGCAGTACGCCCAGCACCACCATGGAGGTGGCGAAGACCTTGCGCCTCGTGATCGGGTCCGAGTCACCCAGAATAAGCGGGGAAAGTCCCAGGGTAAAGAGCGAGAAACAATGGACCAGCGGGGAAACCACTGACACGTCCGCCATATCCAGGGCGGTGAACATGAAGAAGTAGGCGACGAAATGGACGAACCCTACCAGCGCGAAGCAGCCGAGCGTGCCCCATCCGCAAATCCTCAACCGGCCCAGGCCGTGTACCGGGAAATAGGCCGCGGACATGGTGAGAAAAGAGGTGGTCACGGTGATGGCCGCCCCCACCATCGGCGCCGGCCCGGCGAGAAGCCCGAGGCGGACGACGTTGTCACGGAGCCCAGCGAACATCGCTCCCGCCACCGGATAAAACAGGTCCCGGGGGCGCCAGGATCTCGATTCGCCCTTCCACGAGAGGAACACCAGGCCGGAGACGACGGCCACCGCCCCCAGCACGTTCGCCGGGCCGGGCCTTTCGTCCAGTAGCACGATGGCAAGGAGCACGGCGAAGAGCGGCGCCGAATTGAGCACTGCAGTGGCCGCCGCTGCGCCCATCCTCTCGATACCCTTGAACGCCACCAGGCGGAACAGTCCCGGAACGATGAGGCCCGAGGCCGCGAAGATCAGGTTGGCCCCGGCCCAAAGCTCCGAGAGGTCGTGGAAGGTGAACACGAAGAGCCACAACACCAACCCGTTGAAGAAGAGGTCCACCACCAGGCCGCTGAAGGGATCGAGGTCCTGCACGCCTCGATGAACCAGGGTCGCCGTGCAGGCAAAAGCAAGAGAGGCCAGCAGGCCCAAGGCGACGGCGAGCATATCGGGAATGGTCCGGGCGGGGCGGATCTGACGCCGCGTTGCGTAGGTGGCGCCCGTCACGGGCGGGTTTGAAACCCGCCCCTACTCGCGCGGTGTTTCTACGCCCAACCTCTTCTCGATCTCGTCTTCCAGCGAACGGCCCCGGCGCGCCTGAATCACGGAGTAGACCAGCGTGGCCACGATGAGGGCGGCGATGCAGACCACGGTGGGGTGTACGAGCCACCCGGCACCGTAGGCGCTGCTGGAGATCCACAGGTAATTCTCGACGATGGTGCCCAGCACGAGGCCCAGCACGAACGGCGGCCTCGGCCACTGAAACAGCACCATGACGTAGCCCACGATGCCGAAGATGACCGTGACGATGATGTCGCTGAAGTTGTTGTGGGCCGCGAAAGCGCCCAGGAACACGAACATGAGCAGGAACGGTATCAGGAGCTGACCCCTGACGAAGGTGAGCTTCACGAGCTGATTGAGGAACAGGAAGCTCGCGCCCACGGTGAGGATGTTGGCCACCACCAGGATCCACACCATGGCGAAGGTCACGTCCAGATGCTTGGTGAGCATCTCCGGACCGGGGTTGAGGCCGACGATGAGGAACGCCCCCAGGAGGATCGCCATGGCGCTACTGCCGGGGATGCCGAAGGCCACCGTGGGAATGAGGTTGCCTCCCTCGCGGGAGTTGTTGGCAGCCCCCGGCCCAAGGACGCCGCGTACGTCGCCCTTGCCGAAGCTGCTCTTGTCCTTGGCCGACTGCACGGCGTGGCCGTAGGCCAGCCACTGGGAGACGCCGCCCCCCAGGCCCGGCAAGGCGCCGATGAACGCGCCGATGAAGCCGCAGCGCATGGTCAGGCCGAAGTGGCGGAAGGTGTCCTTGACCCCTTCCATGACACCGGTGATCTTGCCGATCTTGGCCTCCGCGATGCTGGTGCCGCGCACCGCCAGGTCGATGATCTCCGGGATGGCGAAGAGCCCGACCACCACGGGGCCCAGGCTCAGGCCATCCCAGAGATACAGCGTGCCCAATGTGTAACGCAGCGTCCCGGTCTGGGGATCGACGCCTATGGACGCCAGCATGAGGCCGATGCCTCCGCACAGAAGCCCCTTGGTGAGCGACGATCCGCTCAGCGAGGCAATGAAGGTGATGCCCAGGATCGCCAGCATGAACAGCTCCGGAGAGCCGAAGAACAGCACCAGCGGGCGCATGATGGGAATGGCGAGTGCCAGGATGACGGCGCCTTCGAGGCCGGCCACCAGCGAGCTCATGAGCGCGGCGCCCATGGCCCGCCCGGCTTCCCCGTTCTTGGTCATGGGATAGCCGTCCATGATGGTGGCCGCGGCCGTGCCTTCTCCCGGGATGCCGAAGAGGATCGAGGTGAGGTCACCGGTGGTGCCGGTGATGGCGTGCATGCCCAGGAGAAAGGAAAAGGCCGAGATCGGCTCCCCGATCTTGTAGGCGAAGGGGAGCATCAGGGCCAGGGTGGCCAAGCCGCCCAGGCCGGGAGAATCCCCACGATGAACCCCACCAACGCGCCCAACAGCAGGAAGCCGAAGGCCGGCCATGAGAGGACGTGAAGCAGTCCGTCTATGAAGGCGTCGAGCATCATGCCGGGGAACTACCTCCCAAGGATCTCCCTTACGCCGGCCACGACATCCTTGGGCTGGCTGACGACGTTCACGGCCACCTTCTGCAGATCCTCGCCCCTCTTCAACTGGAACGGCACCATCCGCCCCTTCTTGGCCTCGGCGCCCAGCTTCGCGTCCCCGAGGGTCTTGGCATAGGCGTCACGCAGGATCTTCACGCGATCGCCCGGAACACCCGGCGCAACGGCGAACGGACGTCCGAAGTCACCGCTGGCGAAGATCACCGTGGCGATGGCCCGAATTCCCTTCGGCGTATTGTGCTGCTCCATCAGCTCGTGAATGGTGGGGGTATCCTTCATCCTGGCGTCGCGTTCCCTCCCGGTCTGAACCAGCGGCCGTGCAAACTTCTTCTTGTGCCAGGTCAGGTAGGGCTCACGCCCGAAGAACGGCGGGATGGACAGGCCGCGGCACGACACCTCGTTGCGCTCCACCGCCAGGTCGATCTCGCTGCCGCCGGGATAACCCGAGACCATCTTGAAGTTCGCTCCCACGGCCTTCTCCAGCACCTTGCCCAGGAGATAGCTGTTGCCGCTCGTGCCGGTGTTGCCCAGCTTGGCCGCGTCGTCTTTCATCTTGATCAGGTCGTCGATGCTCTTGTACTTCGAGTCGCTGCGGCAGAAGAGCACGGAGTGGCTCACCTCCTGCGTGCCGATCCACTGGAACTTGGCCATGTCGAAGCGGACCTCCTTCCGCCCCACGACCTGATCCAGGTACAGGCCCGCCAAGGGCATCACGATGGCCGTGCCGTCCTGCTTGGCGATGTTGTAGACGTAGTTGGCGGCGATGAGAGAGCCGGCCCCGGGCATGTTCTGGACGATGATGTCGGGATTGCCCGGAATGTACTGGCCCATGTGCCGCGCGAACAGCCTGGCCCACCGGTCGTAGAACCCGCCCGGCGAACAGCACACCAGGATGCGGATGGTCTTGCCCTCGTAGAAGTCCTTCGCCGCCGACTGTCCCGCGAAGCTCATGACGATGAACCCGGCCAGCAGCAGCACGAGAAAAATTCGACAGATCGCTCGCTTCATTGCACACCTCCGTGTTTGGAACCGAGACCCCCTGCACCACACAAACGGGCGCAGGGTTACGACTCGCCTCTCTCGTATCCCTGTCTATTCAAAACCCAGCCAACGAAATACCTGGCCCTCGGGAAACGGCAGCAACAGCGTCCGCTCGAACACGACGTAGTACACCAGCCACGCGCAGGCCGTGAGGATCAACGACATGGGCCAGCCTTCCTTCGACTGAATCTTCAGATAGCCGAAGGTCATGGCCGCGACGGTGATGGAGAACCCCAGGAACCAGATGCCGGCCATGAACCCCACGATCCAGAAAAGGATGTTCACGGTGCGCCTGACCGCCACGGCCCACTCAACGGTCTGCGTGAGCTGGAAGTCGGAGGGCGCGTTGGCCGAGGCATTCTCCTCCCTCGGCCCACGCACCTCCTGGACGATATTGATGACCGCCAGGAGGATCATGGGAATGCCGATGGCCCAGGGGTAGAGACGCGCCTGCAGGCGCCACTCTCCGGCCTCCCACACCAGGTAGCCGAAGAAGATCAGGACCAGGAAGCTGAAGACCGTCCTGGGTGTCAGTCGCACGCGATAACCCTGCTGTTGCCCGTTACGCGGCTAGTCCCAACCGTAGAGCGCCTTGGCGTTCTCTCCCAGGAACTTGGCCTTGAAGTCGTCGGAAATGTCCGTCCGCTCCTTGATGGTCTTGGTCACGTTGGGGAACATGCCGTCCCAGTGCGGGTAGTCGGAGGCGAACACGATGGTCTTGTCTCCGATCCGCTCGATGCCGTAAGGGAGGCTCTCCTCCTCCGGCTCGGCCGCGTAGTACCAGTTCCCCGCCTTCATGTACTCGCTGGGCCTGTCCTTGAGCAGCGGCGCCTCGGACTGCCGATGCTCCCACTCCTCGTCCATGCGGTCCATCCAGTAGGGGACCCAGCCGACGCCGCATTCCAGGAACGCGATGCGGAGCTTCGGAAACCGCTCCGGCACGCCGCCGTACATCAGCGCCGCGCAGTCCAGCATGGTCTCGAAGGGACGGCCGATGGTGTGCTTGAACAGGAACGTGTCGAACCGGTTCTCGCCGGCCGGACCCGAGCGCGAGTTGTGGATCAGCAGCGGTACGTCGAGCCGCTCCAGCTCCTCGTAGATGGGCCAGAAGAGCTCCTGCCCCAGGTGGTCCTTCATGCCGAAGGTGCCCACCGTGATGCCCACCACGCCGAGCTTGGTGACCGCACGGTTGATCTCCTCGACGGCCGCCGGCACGTCCTGGAAGGGCGCGACGCCGACGCCCTTGAGCCGTTCCGGCGCCTCGCTGCACATGCTCGAGATCCAGTTGTTGTAGGCCCGCGAGAAGGCGCCCGCGTAGGCCTTCTCCGGCATGCGGTTGACGTGGAACGCGCCGGTGGGAAACAGCACCGACATCTCGATCCCCTCGGTGTCCATGTCGCGCAGGCGCGTGGGGACGTCGGTGATGTTCATCCCCAGGGTGCCGAACATGCTGGAGTCCCACTCGTCCGACGGCAGCAGCGAACCCTCCCGCTTGTTCCAGGGGTCTTCCATGTGCGCCCGGATGTCCGCGTCCCGGTCCCTGACGTGCCCGTCGGCGTCAATGATCTTGGCGTTGACGTTCATATTGCCTCCTTCAAGGTTTTCAATGCTATTGCGAGAACCTCACCTGCGCCGGATTCAGGGCGCCGTGCTTCGACTTGTTGGCGGTGATGTCCAGGGCCTCGGGCATCTTGTCGATGCCTTCGAGCTTGTGGGTGATCATGGGATCGATGTTGATGCGCTTTTGCGCCACCAGCCGGGCGGCCAGGGTCATTTCCCCGGGGTGGGCCAGCTCCGGCGGGAACATGTAGGTGACCCGCTTGGCCCGGAGGTAGTTGAAGTCCAGGGTGACGGGCTCGTGGAAGTGCGGGATGCTGAGCACCTTGCCGCCGGCCGCCACGCACGCCACCGCCTCCGAGACCGTGGCGCCGCCGGACAGTCCCATCTGCGGGCTGCCGCTGGCGGCCTCGATGACGAAGGGAATGCCCTTGCCGTGGCTCAGGTCCATCACCGCATCGACGACGTTCTCCCTGGAAGCGTCGATGGTGACGTCGATCCCCAGCTCCTTGGCCAACTCGAGAATTTCCGGCCTCATGTCGGTGCCGATGACCGTGTCCGCGCCCGCGGCCTTCGCCGCCTGGGCGGAGTTGAGGCCCATGACGCCCTGGCCCAGCACCAGCACCGTGTCCCCCAGCGTCACCCCCAGCACCTGGATGTTGTGAACGCAACTGGTCAGGGGCTGCAGCGCCGACACCTCCCAGTCGCTGATGCCCTCGGGAATCTTGGCCAGCGCATCCAGCGGCACCGCCGCGTACTCCGAGAACAGTCCCGGGAAATCCCGCCCGATGGTGCCGATCTCCGTGTGCGTGGCCCCCACCCGGTCCCCCACCGCGAGACCGTAGTTGTTGTCCTTCTCGATCTCGACGATCTCGGCGCAGAACTCGTGGCCGAACAGCGGCTCGGGACCCTGGGCGAGCTTCTTCTTGACCTTGTCGTAGCTGTTGGAACGCTCGCCGTAGAAGAGCTGCACCTCGGTCACCGAAGGCTGAACCACCCGGGTCTTCAACACCGCCCACCCAGGCCGGCACTCCGGCTCCGGCAACTCCTCCAGGCGCATGTCCTTGAACGCGTGTGTCACCCAACCCCGCATGGCGCTTCCCTCCCTTCAGAGACGTGACCCTCATCTCCCACGACAGGCGAGCCCGGGTTGACTTGGATCGGAGCGGTCGTGTCCGGTCAGGGGCAACGCGACCCAGTCATGGGCAACGCTGCTTTCGCTGACTAATAGTGAAAGCCTGAGGATTTTGCAAGGCGGACCGGGGATTCCACGGTCATGGGACAGGCGCGGCTTGCATGTTGACGGGCCGCGTTCTATGATTGAGACCTCTCCCCGCGCGAGCGCGATTCACACACAATGGCGGTGTAGCTCAGTTGGTCAGAGCACGCGGCTCATATCCGCGGCGTCGCTGGTTCAAGTCCAGCCACCGCCACCACTCACCCCTTGAGACAGCCGGCCCGCACCACGGGCTCACGACTCTTAGCGAGACTCCGGGGCGTCCACGTGGACGGTCACGATGTCGGCGTCGTGGTATTGCTGGTGATGGACCCTCGAGGCGAGGTGGCGGAGCAGCCGAAGCGAGATTTCCCGCTCGTCGGGGGCCTCGACCGGACCGGTCCCGAGCAGTGCGATACGGTCCTGGATGTTCTCGGCGCCGGCTGCCGCGACGAACTCCAGCAGCGCCCCGCCGCCTTGCTTGCGGGCGGTGAGCCGCAGCCTGCGCCGTCCCGTCGGCTCGCCCTCCTCGTCCTGCCGCATGAGGGTCAACAGGGTCTCCTCGCCGGCGGCGTCGAGGCGTTCGGTCATGGCCTTGCCCCAGCCGCCGCGTGAAGCGAAGCCCGCCAGGAACTCGCGTATCTTCGGCAGCGCTTCCATTCCGAACTCCAGCTCGATGCGGCTCGGGCGGGGCGCGGTCAACTCCACGAACAGGGTCATGAGGATCGCCACCAGGCCTCCGGCGGTCATGCCGTTCTGCAGCAGCCCTCCCGCGAAGTCGGCGAAGTACTCGGGGAAGATGACCCCGTTCTGGAAACCAACCCCGGCCCAGAAAGACACGCCCACGATGAGCCCGGTGCGATAGTCGAGCTCTCCCTGGACCACCACCTTCATGCCGACGACGAACAGCATGGACAGCAGCACGGTGGCGTACGCGGCCACCACCGGGTTGGGGATCGCCAGGACCACGGCCAGGGCCTTGGGCAGGAAGGCCACCACGATGAAGATGATGCCGATGGCGACGCCGACCCGGCGCGACGCGACCCCGGTCAGCTCGGTTACCGAAATGCTGGTCGAGTAGGTCGTGTTCGGCACCGTCCCGGCGAGGCCGGACAGCAGGTTGCCCACGCCGTCGGCCCCCACCGCGCCCTGCACCGTGCGGAAGTCCACCGCCCGGCTCCCGCGCCAGGATACCCGCTGGATGGCCACGGCGTCACCGACGGTCTCGATGGCGCCCACCAGGGTCACGAACACGAACGCCGGAAGAAGCGCCCAGAACACCGCGCCGAAGCCCAGGTCCAGGCCCGGCCATTGTCCGTCCGGAAGACCCACCCAGGACGCCGCCGCTACGAGACCCGTGTTGTAGAGGCCGAAGGCTCCGGCCACCACCGAGCCCGCCACGACGCCGATGACCGGCGCCCAGAGCCGCAACGCCCCGGTGGCCTTGAGCGCGATGCAGGCCATCGCCAACACGGTCACCAGGGCGCTCAGCGGCGCCGCCAGCGCCGGGGAGCCTTTCGGCACATCGTTCAACAAGCCGAAGACGATAGGCATCACCGTCACCGGAATCAGCATGATGACGGTGCCCGCGACCGCGGGCGTGAGGACCCGCCGCAACAGAGACAGCCGCGACGCGAGCACGAACTGGAAGAACGACGAGACCAGCACCAGGGTGGCAAGCATGGCCGGACCGCCCTGCACGAGCGCCGCGACACATACCGCGATGAACGCGCCCGATGTACCCATGAGGAGCACATGGCCCGCACCAAAGCGGCCTACCCTCACCGCCTGCAGCACGGTGGTGACCCCGCTGACGGCCACGGCCGCAAACACCGCCCACGAAAGGAACGCTTCGCTTCCGCCCGCGGCCCGGATCACGATGGCCGGAGTCAGCACGATCCCGGCGATGCAGAGAATGGCGAGTTGGAGGCCCAGCCCGACGGCGAGCGCGGCCGGCGGATTCTCATCGGGCTGGTAACGAATGCTCGCGCGGTGATGGGATTCGTCGGTCTGCATCGGATGCCCTCCCGGAAAACCGGCTCCTCGGCGGCGCGCCGCGTCGGAGCGAGCCGGAACATATCAAACCATTCTGGACCGGCCAATCTCGACAGGGAGAATGGACCTGCCGCCCGGTTTCGTAGTAGACTCCTGCCGATTCCGCGTTGCGCGGCGTAGCGCCGGACTCGCCCACGTTGCGGAAGGCCGCGCCGTCCGCCGCCTTGCAGACAACGGGATCACACGGACACAGGAGGTATTCCTTGATCGAGAAGACGCGCCTCAAGGAGCGCGTGCTGGAATTGGTGCGGATCGACAGCCTGTCGCGCAGGGAGGGAGCCATCGCCCGGCGGCTCAGGGAGATACTCGAGGGGTTGGGCGGCGCCGTCTTCATGGACGACGCGGGAACGGCGGTGGGAGGCGAAGTGGGGAATCTCGTCGCCCGCTTCGACGGCAACGTGGAGGGCGTCGAGCCGATGCTGCTGTCGGCGCACATGGACACCGTGGCCCCGGGCGAGGGAGTTGTCCCGGTGGTGGACGGCGACGTGATCCGGAGCGACGGGACGACGGTGCTCGGGGGCGACGACAAGAGCGGCATCGCCATTATCCTGGAAGTGATCGAGGCCCTTCGCGAGGAGGAGTTGCCGCACGGGCACATCGACGTGGTCTTCACCATATGCGAGGAGGTCGGCCTCCTGGGGGCCAAGCACCTGGACCTGGATCTCGTGCGCGCGCGGACCGGCCTGGTGCTCGACAGCGACTCCATCGGGTTCCTCATCACCAAGGCGCCGGCGGTCAACCACCTCGAGTTCGAGATCCACGGTTTGGAGGCCCACGCCGGGATCTGCCCGGAACGGGGCATCAGCGCGCTTCAGGTGGCTGCCAAGGGCATCGCCGTCATGCCGCTCGGGCGCATCGACGAGGATACCACCGCCAACCTGGGGCTGGTGAGCGGCGGCACGGCCGTGAACATCGTGCCGAACCGGGTGGCGCTCACGGGCGAAGTGCGCAGCCACGACGAGGACAAGCTGGAGCGGCAGACGCGGGCGATGGTGGCATGCCTGGAGGAGGCCGCCGCCGGCGCCGCCGTGGAACTGGACGGCCGCCGCCACCAGGCGCGCGTGGAATCCCGGATCCGGCGGGAATACGACCGTATGGACGTGCCCCACGAGACCGCCATCGTCCGGCGCGTTCACGAGGCGGCGCACAACCTGGGTTTCGCCGTCGACACCGTCGCCAAGGGCGGCGGATGCGACGCAAACGTCTTGAACCAGCGGGGGCTTCAGGTCGCCAACCTGGCCAGCGGCATGCGGGACATCCACACGGTCCACGAATGGCTCGATGTCAACGACCTGGTGACCGCGGCCCGGATCATCCACGAAGTCGTCCGGCTGGAAGGATCCCGTCAAGCATGCTTGGACGCGAGCTTGAAACACTCCTGAAGGAAGAGCGGGGTCAGTTCTTCGAGTTCATCAGCGCTTTCGAATCGAAGAAGCGCGGCACTCAGACGAAGCGACCCGGAGACCTGGCCCGCGAAATCGCGCGCATCCTCAACGGCATGGTCAACGCCGACGGCGGCGTGCTCCTCGTGGGCGTCGAACCCGACAAGAGCCTCACCGGCCTCCCCTATTCAGAGCAGGAGATACGGGAGCTGGGCGAGGTGCCCCAAAGCCTGCTCAATCCGCCGCTCCCGTCCCTCCACGAGCGGATCGACATCGGCAACCTGCTGCTGCTCCGTTTCGAGGTAAGCCCGGGCCTGGAGATCCGCCGCGTGGCCAGCGGCAGGACGTTCTACCGCATTGCCTCGGAAAATCCCGCGGTGTCACCCGAGCAGATCCGGCTCCTGAAGGACGCAAAGCTGTCCTACTCCTACGAACGGCAGCACGTCCACGACGCCTCCTGGCAGGACCTGGACGACGCCGCGCTGGAATCCTTCGCGGAACGAGTCGACCCGGACGCAGACCCGCGTTCGTTGCTGGCCCGTACCTATCACCTGGTCCGCGGGCCCGCGGAACGGCCCGAGGTTTCCATGGCCGCCCTGCTTCTGTTCGCCGCCGAGCCGGCCCGGTGGCATCCACGCTGCGGCATCGACTTCGTCAAGTACCAGGGCACCGAACGGAACTACGGAGAATCCCTGAACGTGGTGAAGCGGGTGCGCATCGACCGGCCGTTGTGGACCCTCGTCGACGAGGCCGTGGGACGCATCAAGGAGCACATCCGCGAGCGCATGGTCCTGCACGACCTGTTCTTCCGGGAACGACTGGAATACCCGTCCTTTGCCTGGCAGGAGGCTCTGGTCAACGCCGTCGCCCACCGCGACTACGGCATCACCGGCGCGGGGATCGAGCTCTGGATGTTCGAGGACCGCCTGGAAGTACGGAGTCCGGGGGCGCTGCCCGCGCCCGTCGCCGTGGAACACCTGAACCGGCGGCAGCGGGTGCACTTCTCGCGCAACCCGCTGCTGGTGAGGGCGCTGTCGGACCTGGGCTACATGCGCGAGATCGGCGAGGGGGTGCCGCGCATGTTCCAGGAGATGGAGCACAACGCGCTCCGCCCACCCGAGTTCTCCACCGACGGCTTCTTTTTCACCGTGACGCTGCGAAACACTCCCATCTATGACGATGAGACCCTGCGGTGGCTCGACCACTTCGACCGCTCCCGCCTCAGCCCGCGCCAACAGCGCTTGCTGGTGTACGCGCTGTCCCATGACAAGCTGCTTTCCACGGCCGACTACCAGCGGGTCGCGGAGGTCGACCGCGACACCGCCTACCGCGACATCCGCGGGCTGGTGAAGCTGGGCATCCTCGCACCCATCAAGCCCAAGAGCCGCACCTACCGGGTGGTGGAACCTATATGAGCGACGGCTTTGCCCGGCTGGCGGGGATCGCCGGCGGGTACGTGGAGGCCCGGATCCTGCAGGCCGCCGTGGCGCTGGGGGTGTTCGACGCCCTGCGGGACGGAAGCGGCGCCGGCGCGAACAGGGTGGCGGGCGCCATCGCCGCCGACCCCCGCGCCACCAGTTTGCTGCTGGATGCCCTGGCGGTCATGGGCCTGCTGGACCGGGACGGGCAAGGCTACCGTCTCACCGAGTTGTCGGCCACGTACCTGACCAGCGGCTCGTCCAGGGACTTCAGCGGCATGGTCCGGTTCGATGCCCTGTCGTGGGGCGCCTGGGGCAAGCTGGAGGATGCCGTGCGCACCGGACGGCCCGCGCGCAGACCGGACATGTACCAGGGCGACGAAGCCGAGACCCGGACCTTCATCGAGGCCATGGACTCGCTGGTCCGGGCACGGGGCGACGCGGAGATCACGGCCGGGATCCTGGACCTCGGGGACCCGCGCCGGCTGCTCGACGTGGGCCCCGGACCGGCCACGTATCCGGTGGCTCTGTTGCGCCGCTATCCGAACCTGCGCGCCACCCTGTACGACCTGCCCGGAACCCTGCGCATCACCGAGCGCTACGTCCGCGCGTCGGAGGTGGCCGGCCGCGTGGAATGCGTTGCCGGCGACTACCGGACGGACGCGGTTCCGGACGGCTACGACGTGGTCTTCCTGTCCAACATCATCCACGGAGAAAACGAGACCGACAATGAGGTTTTGATGGAGAAGCTCGCGAAATCATTGGTTTCTGGCGGGCGCCTCATCATCAAGGATCACATCCTCGGAGGAGGCCGCGCGGAGTCCGACGCCGGCGCCGTCTTCAGCCTGCTGATGCTGCTGACCACGGCCGGCGGGCGCTGCTATTCCCTCGGCGAAGTCCGGAGCTGGCTCGAACGTGGGGGGCTGGTGGATGTGGAGCGGGTGGAACTGCCTGCGCCGCTGACGTCATCCCTGGTCGTCGCACGCAAGCCTTGACCGGGGCGGTTATCAAACCGGCCCGCCCTCAAACCGGCGGACTGACCTGGCGGAGCTATTCCAGAACGGCGCCCGGAGAGATCTTGAAGGCTTTGTCCAGCAGCTTGGCGCGCGCCTGATCGCCCCTGGCGCCCTCGAGCTTCACGCGCAGCTTGGCCAGACTCTTCCGGCGCCTGCGACGCCGCTTTATTTCCATCGCTCTCTGGAGAGGCATGACGATGACGGTTAACACAGGCGCACGCCGGTCGCAACTCCCCGCCCCGGAGGCGCCTTCAGACCGTTTCGCCGGCGTAGATGCGCATCACCTTGTCGAGCAACGCGATGGCGTCGGGCTTGCTCCGCTGGAAGGAGTTGCGTCCGATGATGGAGCCGAACCCGCCCCCCTGGTGGATGGCGCGTATCTCCGCCAGCAAGGCTTCGTCGGTGGTGGCGGGACCGCCGGAGAAGATGACGATGCGCCGCCCGTCGAAGGCCGACTGCACCACGTGGCGGACCCGGTCCGCGGGATCGGCGATGGGGACGCCCTCCTTCTCGAAAACCTTGCGCGCCGCGTCCTGCTCGATGTTCTCTCCGGGGAACTTGACCTTGATGATGTGGGCGCCGAGCTGGGCGGCGATCTGGGCCGCGTAACCGCACACGTCGACGGCCGCCTCCCCGGCCTTGCTGAGCCCCGAGCCCCGGGGATAGGACCAGATCACCACCGCCAGGCCATTGCGCTTGGCCTCCCGGGCGATCTCACGGATCTGCTCGTACATCCCGAAACGATGCTCCGAGCCCGGATAGATGGTGAACCCCACGGCCACGCATCCCAGGCGCAACGCGTCCTCCACGCTGGAGGTGACGGCCTGGGTCGGGTCCCTCTCGTCGTTCAGCAGATCGTGGTTGTTGACCTTGAGAATGAGCGGGATCTCGCCGGCAAAGTCCCGGGCGCCCGCCTCCAGAAAGCCCAGCGGCGCCGCGTAGGCGTTGCAGCCCGCGTCCAGGGCCAGCTCGAAGTGATAGCGCGGGTCGTAGCCCACGGGGTTGGGAGCGAAGCTGCGCGCCGGGCCGTGCTCGAACCCCTGGTCCACGGGCAGGATCACGAACTTGCCGGTGCCGGCAAGGCGGCCGTGGTTGAGCATCCGGGCCAGGTTGGTCAGGGTGCCGGGATTGTCGCTGCCGTACCAGCTCAGAACCTCTCGTGCTCTCTCGGTCATCACTCAGCCTCCTCGGGCGGTCTCATTCCTCCGCCATGAACCGTTCATAAAGGGCGACGTTCTCGGCGCTGCCGATGGCGACGGGCGTGCGCTGATGGATGCCCTCCGGCATCACGTCCAGCAGCCGGCCCCGGCCGGTGCTGGCCGCCCCGCCCGCCTGCTCCGCCACGCACGCCAGCGGCGCGCATTCGTAGAGCAGGCGCAGCTTCCCGTTGGGGCTGCCGGGGTCCCCGGGATAGAAGTACACGCCGCCGTCCAGCAGGCAGCGGTGAAGGTCCGCCACCAGCGCGCCGGTGTACCTGAGGGAATGGGGCCTGCCGGTGGGCTTGTCGTTCTCGGTCACGTAGTCCAGGTACCTCCGCACCCCGGGCTCCCAGGCCTTGTGACGGCCGACGTTGGCGCTGTAGACGCTGCCCTTCTCCGGACAGCGGATATCGTGGTGGGACAGGATGAACTCTCCCACGCCCCGGTCGAGGGTGAATCCGTGGACGCCGGCGCCTACCGTGTACACCAGCACGGTGCTGGTGCCGTAGAGCACGTAGCCGGCGCACACCAGATCCGAGCCCTTCTGGAGAAACTCCTCGCCGGAGAGCTCGCCGGTACGGCCGCGCCTGAATATGCCGAAGATCGTCCCCAGCGGGGCGTTGACGTCGGTATTGGACGAACCGTCCAGGGGGTCCGTGCACAGCAGGTAGCGCGCGTCCTCCGACGTGCTCATCACCACGGCCTCGTCCAGCTCTTCCGACGCAATGCCCGCCACCACGCTGCAACCCGAGAACGCTTCCATCACGATCTCGTTGCCGATGACGTCGAGCTTCTTCTGCATGTCGCCGGTGGCGTTCTGGTCGCCGGCCAGGCCCAGCTTGCCGGCGAGAGCGGCCTGATCGACCTCCCGGGCGAGGATCTTTCCGGCCAGGGCGATGGGCTCCAGGAGCGAGCGCAGGTCCTCCGCACCGTCCTTGCGCCACCCCCCCTCCTCGATCAGATGTCGACTCAGCGTCGTGCCTGCGGCCATCCTGACGACTCCTCGCTGTGGTTTCGGCCCATCGTGTAAGTTAGGAGCATGTTCCCCGGAATGTCAACGGCGGGGCTGCGGTCAGGCCCTCGCCAAGCTCGGGGAAACAGAGGGCGGCGTGCCGGGACGCCGGCCTCCGGATCTGGAGATGGGTTCGGCCTCGGAGGCCGGGCGGGCGGCGGCGCTATGCCTTGGCGACCCTGGCGCCGGCGGTCAGGACTCCGAACTCCCTCAGTATCCGGGCCAGGTGCTCCTTGTGGGCTTCGGTCATGAGCGGAAGCGGCGGCCGCACCGGACCTCCGGCGAGGCCGACCATATCCATGCCGGCCTTCACCACCGCGGCATGGCCGGCGGCCTTGCACAGCATCCGGTACTCCGCCAGCCGCAGGTAGAGGGCCTGCGCCTCGTGCGCGTCGCCTCGGACCGCCGCATCGTAGATCTCCACCACCGACTCCGGCCAGAACGACGCCGTGGTGGCGGTGTTGCCGATCATGCCCAGGGCCAGGCAGGTCCAGATCATCGACTCGGCGCCGCCGATGAGCGCCATCCTGTCACCCGCCAGGGCCACCGTCTCGTCCAGCTCCACGGCGTTCTGCGACGCCTGCTTGATGCCGGCGACGCCGTCGATCTCCGCCAGCTCCGCGATCATGGCCGGGCGCAGGCTGTAGCCCACGCGGGGCGGCGCGTTGTAGAGGAACACCGGCACCCCCACCTCGGCGATCCGCCGGAAGTGGTCGCGGATGCTGGCGTCGTTCACGTTGTTGAAGTACGGCGGCGTGGCCATCACCGCATCGGCGCCCAGCTCCTTCGCGTAACGGGTCAGCTCCACCGCCGCCACCGTGGCGGAATGCGACACGCCCAGCATGACGGGCTTGCGTCCCCCGTTGGTCTCCACCGCGATGCGCATGACCTCCAGGCGTTCCTCGTCCGTGACCGCGGCGAACTCTCCCTGGGTGCCGAGCACCACCAGCACGTGCGCCGAGCTGTCGGCGGCAAACGAGACGTTGCGCGCCATCCCTTCCCTGTCGAGGGAGAGGTCGTCCTTGAACGGCGTCGTCAGGATGGTGTGAATCCCTTTCCACCTGTCGTGATCCATGTCTCCTCCCACTTGTCCGCATCCGTTCGGCCAACGAAACGGATCAACGCTATATTGCTTGCCGCGGGTCTGTCAACACGCACCCGCGGCGGGGTTCCTTGACAAGGTATCTTCCCTTGGGTACCGAGGACGGACATGCCCGGCGACAACTACACCGTAAGTCAGGTGAGCTACCCCAGCGGCGGCATCGACGTCAACGCGCTCCTGTTCGAGCCGGTGGGAGTGGCGGAAGGGGCGCCCGCCGTCGTGCACCACCCGTCCCACAAGAGTCCCGCGAAGCACTACGAGTGGTATCTCGGCAAGTTCGCCGAAGCCGGGTACGTCGGGCTGGGCATCGAGCAGCGCGGCTACGGCTCCGGGCCCGCGGGGCAGAACGACCGCGGCGGCCCGTTGCAGCAGGGCGACGTGGCCAACGGCATCGGCTTCCTGAGCGGGTTGCCGTACGTCGACCCCGGCCGCATCGCGGTCAGCGGCCATTCCAACGGCGCCGCCCTGGCCCTGATCGTGAGCGCGAAGGACGAGCGCGTGAAGGCCTGTGTGAGCCTCGCCCCCAAGACCGACTGGGTCAAGGCGTTGCGCGGCGCCCGGGAGTGGAAGCCGGACTTCTACGAGCTGACGGTCCGGGAGATGACCGGCGGCACCCCGCCGGAGGTAGACCCGCGGCCCTTCGTGGAACGCTCCCCCATCCACTACGCGGGAGACATCAAGGTGCCGGTGCTGTTCATCGTCGGCGCCCAGGACTGGGTCAACCCGTCGTATCACTGCACGGACATGGCGGACGCCCTCGGGCGCGCGGGCAACCGGGACGTGTCCGTGGAGATCATCGACGAGGTGGAGCACTTTTTCTGCCAGCGGCACTTCCTCGGATACCGCTTCGACGCGGTCACGGAGCCCGCGCTGCGCTGGCTCGACCGTCACGTCCGGGGGGCGTGACGCACCTCCGCCCGCCGAACGCCACGCATCGACACGAGGAAGGAACGTTCCGATGAGCGGCTCCCGCACCGAACCGATGGCACGCATCGCACTGACCCTCAACGGCAAGCCGGCGGAAGCCGAGGTGCCGGCCCGCAAGACGCTGCTGGACGCCGTCCGGGAGGAGCTGGGGCAGACCGGGACCCACGCCGGATGTGAGCACGGCGTGTGCGGCTGCTGCAACATCCTGCTGGACGGAAAGGTGGTGCGGTCCTGCCTCCTGCTGGCGGTCCAGGCGGACGGCCGCGACGTCCGGACGGTGGAGGGCCTGGGCTCTCCCGAGCGGCTGGGGCCCCTCCAGCGGGCCTTTGCCGAAAAGCACGCCATGCAGTGCGGCTACTGCACCCCCGGCATGATCATGGCCGCCGCGGACCTGCTGGCCGCCAACCCGGACCCGGACGAGTCGGAGATCCGCACCGCCCTCTCGGGCAACCTCTGCCGCTGCACCGGCTACATGGAGATCGTCGACGCGGTCAAGGACGCGGCCGGGCGCATCGCCCGGGGCGAGGCCCCGGTGGACGAACCCCCTTCCCTCTCCGCCGACGACGCCGGCGGCCCGTACATCGGCCGGCGCATTCCACCGGTGGAGGACCGCCGCTTCGTGGCCGGCAAGGGGACCTACATCAACGACTTCACCCTGCCGGACCTGCTGCACATGGCCACGGTCCGGTCTCCTCACGCCCACGCCCGCATCCTGAGCATCGACACGAGCCGGGCCGAGGCCCATCCCGGAGTCGTGGCGGTGATCCTCGGAGCGATGCTGCCGGACGTCATCGACCCGGTGCCCCAGAACCTCGATATCCCCGACGTCGTCTGGTATCCGCTGGCGCTGGACAAGGCGCGCTACGCGGGCGAGTGGGTCGCGGCGGTGGTGGCGCAGGACCGCTACGTCGCCGAGGACGCCGCCGAGCTGGTGGAGGTGGAGTACGAGATGCTCGGGCCGGTGGTGGACCCGGAGGAGGCGATCCGCCCGGACGCCCCGGTGCTCCACGAGAAGCACGGCAGCAACATCGCCTACGAGCGGGTGCTGACCTACGGGCCGGTGGACGAGACCTTCGCCAGGGCCGGCCACGTGTTCGAGGAACGCTACCGCTGGAACCGCCACTCCGGCGTGCCGCTGGAGACCTTCGGCGCGGTGGCCCGGTGGGACGCGGGACGGCAGGAGATGAGCCTCTGGGCCTCCCACCAGACCCCCAACATCGAGGAGCAGCTCGCCAAGGTGCTGCGGCTGCCGTTGAACAAGCTCCGCGTCCACCAGCACCTCGACGTGGGCGGAAGCCACGGGGTCAAGCGCGGCCGCAAGCACATGTTCCTCACCGCGGCCGTGAGCCGCATGCTGGGCCGCCCGGTGAAGTTCATCGAGGACCGCCTGGAGAACATGAGCTCCGGCGACGGCCACGGTCCGGACCGGGTGTACTACCTGCGCGCCGCCTGCGACGGCGACGGCCGCATCCAGGCGCTGGACATCCGCTGCATCGACGACGCCGGCGCCTATGCCGGCCGCGGCGCCATGCAGCTCATCAAGCCCATCACCGCCATCGTCGGCCCCTACCGGATCCCGGCGGTGCGCTATCACGCCATCTCGGCGCTGACGTCCAAGACCAACCAGTCGCCCTACCGGGGCTTCGGGCAGGCGCCGGCGGGCTACGTGCTGGAGCGCATGGTGGACCTCGTCGCCAGGGAGCTCGGGATCGACCGGGCGGAGATCCGCGCGCGGAACTTCATCCAGCCCGACGAGTTCCCCTACACCATCCCCACCGGGGCCGAGTACGACAGCGGCGACTACCCCGCCTGCCTGGGGAAGGCGTTGGCCGTTTCCCGCTCGGACACGTGGGAGCAACGGCGCCAGGAAGCCCGGGAGCGCGGCAAGTGGCTCGGCTTCGGCCTCTCCACGGTCATCGAGCCCGGCGGCGGCACCGGCATGGTGTTCGCGGTCATGGGGCCGCAGATGGTGAACATGGACACCAACATGGAGGGCATCCGGGTCCACGTGGACGTCACCGGCATGATCACCGTCACCATCGGCTTCCAGTCCTGCGGCCAGGGCCACGAGACCACCACCACGCAGCTTGCCTGCGATTTCTTCGGGGTGGCGCCGGACCGCGTGCGCATCGCCCGCGCCGACTCCATGGAGGGCATCGTCACCCGCGCCACCTCCGGCAACCGCCTGCACCTGATGCTGCCGCTGGCGCTGTTCAGCGCAGGCCGGAAGATCAAGGACAAGATGCAGGCCATTGCCGCCAACGCCCTGGAGGTCCCGGCCGAGCGCATCGAGCTCACCGCCGGCATGTTCACCGACCGCGACGACCCTGGGAAGACCGTGAGCTGGGACGAGGTGTGCTTTTACGCCTACCGCCGCGACACGCTGCTCTCTCCCGGCATGGAGCCCGGGCTCATGGCGGGCGCCGTGGCCAAGCATCCCCGGGGATTCGTGCCGCCGACCCCGGACGGCAGGGTCGCCGGGGGGTTCGCCACCTACACGTTCTCGGTGCACGTGCCGGTGGTGGAGGTGGATCCCGAGACCCTGGAAATCAGGCTGGTGGACTATTACGTAGTCCACGACTGCGGCAAGGTCATCAATCCGCTGATGGTGGAGAGCTTCTGCTACGGCGGCGTGAACCTGGGCATCGGCGGGGCGCTCTACGAGCAGTTCAAGTACGACGAGGACGGCCAGCTCCTGAGCCAGACCTTCATGGACTACCTCCTGCCCTCCACCATGGAGGTGCCGGAGATCGTGCTGGAGGAGCACGAAACCCCGGCCCCCGGCAACCCGGTGGGCGCCAAGGCTGCCGGCGAAAGCGGCTACATGCCCGCGCCCCCCGCCATCGTGAGCGCGGTGGAAGACGCGCTCCGGCACACCAACGTCCGCATCACCGATACGCCGGTCACGCCCGACATCCTGTTCGGGCTGGTGGCCGGGCGCGGAGGCGAATGAGGTCCGGATGAAACCGCCGATCTTCGACTACGTCACCGCGGAGAGCCGGGAACATGCGCTGGACTTGCTGCGCGAGCACGGCGACGACGCCAAGGTGCTGGCCGGGGGCCAGAGCCTGGTGCCGTTGATGAGCTTCCGGCTGGCCAAGCCGGCGCTGCTGCTGGACATCAACCGCCTGGAAGGGCTTGGCGCCATCGAGGAGTCTGATGGCCGCGTGCGGATCGGCGCGCTGACGCGGCAGTGCGAGCTGCTGACAAATCCCCTGATCGCGGAGCACTGTCCGCTGGTGCGCGCGGCCACGGAGTTCATCGGCCATCCCCGCCATCCGAAACCGCGGCACCGTGGGCGGCAGCGTGGCCCACGCCGATCCCGCCGCGGAACTGCCGGTCCTGCTTCAGGCACTCGACGCGGAGATCGAGGTGTGCTCCGCCGGGTCCCAAAGGACCATCCCCGCGGCCGATTTCTTCATGGGCCTGCTCATGACCGCCATGAGGCCCGATGAGCTGCTCACCGGCATCAGCTTCTCGCTGCCCGGGAAGGGCTCGGGCTGGGGCTTCCACGAGGTGGCGCGCCGCCACGGCGATTTCGCGCTGGTGGCGGCGGCGGCGCTGGTCACGCTGGACGATCGGGGCGCGGCAGCCGACGTCGCTGTTGCCCTGGGTGGCATCGGCGACCGTCCGCTGCGGGTGAGCGCCGCCGAGGACGCGCTCAAGGGCAACCCGCCGACGCCGGAAGCCATCGAAGCCGCGTCGCACCTGGTCGACGGCTCGGTCACTCCCGTGGGCGACATCCACGCCAGCGAAGCCTACCGCGCCCATCTGGGACGGGTCCTGACGAAGCGCGCCCTGCGCGATGCCGTGGAGCGGGCCCAAGCCACATGAACACCACGAAACAGCCGACCGACGCTGGCCGCGGTTGTGAAACCACCTGAGACTTTGAACCGTCATTCCCACGAAAGCGGGAATCCAGGGGTCCTGGAGGGGTCCCTACGCCACGTTTCCCCACCCCACCCCGCCTGGATTCCCGCTTTCGCGGGAATGACGGTTTCGGGAGGCGCTACCTCGCTCGGATGGGGTTTTGACACATCCTGTTCCGCGGAAACGACGGAGGGGAAGCAGGGAAGACGTTCGGGGCGTCCTTGCCTCTCCTGGATCGTGTTTGCTCCCCTGGCCGATCCCGGATCAAGTCCTGGATGACGGTCCGGGGGTTCCGGGTAACGCCCTGTAGAGTCTCAACGGAAGGTACCGCAACGCGAGGCCGCCGAGGATCATCCCGCCGCCGATGTAGGTGGCCAGGGACGGCACCTCCCCCACCCATAGCGCCACCCACAACGGATTGAGCACCGGCTCCACCAGGGAGATCAGCGATGCTTCCTGCACCGATATGTGCTCGATGCTCCTGAAGAAGAAGAAGTGGGCGAAGGCGAACTGGACAACCCCCAGACACGCCAGCGCCGCAAGCTCGGTCAGGGACACCGAAAGAGCACCGTAGGCGAATCCGAGCAGGGCGAGGGTCGAGATGAAGTTGTTGCTCAGCATCAGTGCGATCGGGTCGAATCCCCTGAGGAAGCGGAGGTTGACGAAATAGACCCCCAACATGAAGCCGCTGCCGAGTCCCACGGTAACGCCCGGCAGGTCCTGAGCGCCCGCGGCGCCGCCGAATATGACCACGATTCCGGCCGTGCCGAAGAGCAGCGTCACCAGGTCCGGGCGCGTGGCGCGCTCCCGCAACAGCAGGAACACCAGCACGCACACGAACACCGGCGCGGTGTTCTGCAGTACGATGGCGTTGGCGGCGGTGGTGAGCTTGGTGGCCCACACCAGCGAGCCCGTGGCCGCGGTGAACGCCAGACCGCAGAGCAAGAGACGCGGTTGCGGGCGCCATCGCCGGGTCCCCGCAAACGGGAGGAAGAAGAGCATGGCGAACAGGCTCCGGTAGAAGGCGATGACCGCGGCGGGAAGCGCCAGCGACTTGATGAAGACGCCGGCCAGGCTCCAGCAGAATGCGGCGAGCAGCGCGAAGAGTCTGCACCGATTGATCGAGGCGCGGGACGCGTGTTCCATCGCGGAGATCTCGGGAGACTTGGGCGGCCGGCTCTACGCGCCCTTCTTGCGGAACCCGGACTCGGCGAGACCCGGCAGCAGGACGTCGTCACGCTGTGCCATCGGCACGGTGGCGTCGATCCCCACCTTCACCACCTGTTCGCTCGAGGGATCCCGGGAGGCGTCGATGCGGGAACCGAGGCCCTGATCCAGGGTAATCTGCTCCGGCCGTCCCACCCGGGTCGCCTGGGCCCATTCCACCTGCGCCGGATCGCGGATGTCGATGTCGTCGTCCACCACCACCACACGCTTGAGGTATCCGTAGGCGCCGAACAGCCCCTCGATGAGGCGGCGCGGCATGCCGTCGTCCAGCTTGCGCAGCGACGCTACCGCGTGAAAATTACGCCCGGCAGACGGAAAGTGGACGTCGTAGGCGGCGCCCAGGTCGAGGCCCGGGACCTTTGCCCGCCCCGCGGCCTGGTAGTCGTGCCAGAAGTCGTTGTTGCGGGACTTGAAGTGCTCCCGGGAATTGAACCCCAGCACGGTGTGGTAAATGGGGTCGCGCCGCGTGGTGATGGCGGTGACCTCCACCACGGGCTGCTGGCCCGCCGGGGTCACCTGTCCGGTAATGTCCGCGAAAGGACCTTCGAACCGCGTCCGGTCCGGGCCGACCCGGCCTTCGATGACGATCTCGGCATCGGCCGGAACCTCCAGGTCTACGGTGAGGGCCTGCACCACCTCCAGGGGCTGCCCCAGCAGGCCTCCCGCCACCCCCAGCTCGTCGGCCCGCGGACCCACCGGCCAGAAGGCCGCGACGAACAGCGCCGGATCCACGCCGATGGAGATGGCCACGTCGACGCTACGTCCCGCCGCCAGCGCCTCGCCCAGGACCCCGTGGCCGTCGTGGAATCGGTTGGTCATGAGGGTAAGCTCATGTGACCCATGAACCTGAATCCGGTAAACACCTGCATTCCTTCGTTTCCGTCATGGAGTATCACAACCCCCGAAGTGATGTACGCACCGGCGTCTCCGGGAAAGTGAGTGGGTATCGGAAGCTGTTCCAGTCCCGCTTCGGGAGCGAACCGGACTTCCTGGCATCCTCCATCGACGCCGCGTCGGGGAGCGAGCGGGCGGGCGATGGCCTCTTCCAGACGCTGAGCGAACTCCGCCATGCTGCTCATGCGGAGGCCGAGCAGGTGGCGTCCGGTGCTGCCGTACAGACCCGCGGCCACCGGGATGTCGTGTCCCCGGATCGCCCGGAACAGGAACGCCTTGTTGTCCGTGCGCTCGCTGGCGTCGACGTGAGCGGCGAGTTCATGTACCAGCGAGACCGGCTGCTTGAACTCAACCAGCTCGCCCTGTTCCCGCAGCCGGCTCAGAAACCAGCGGAAGCCCACATCCGGCATGACTCCTCCGTGGCTTCTCAACTATCACAAGGATGTTTGAGCCGATAGCCATGGCCCTTGACGCTTCCAATACCACCCCCTTCCGCCGCATAATGCGGCGATGGAAGAGCTTGCCTTTACCCCCGTTCACGAGCTGGCGCGCCTGACAAGGACGCGGCAGGTTTCCCCGCGCGAGCTCGTCACGCTGTTCCTCGAACGCATCGCCCGGCTCGATCCCGGCCTGAACGCCTACCTTACGGTGAACGAGGAAGAAGCGAAGCGTGCCGCCGCCGAAGCCGAGACGGCGGCCATGCGAAGCGACCATTTGCCGGCGCTCTTCGGAATACCGGTGGCCGTGAAGGATCTGGAGTTTACCCGGGGGCTTCGGAGCACGGGCGGGTCCCTAGCCTACCGGGAATACGTGCCCTCCGAAGACTCCATCGTGGTGGAGCGGCTTCGGAACGCCGGGGCCATTGTACTGGGGAAGACGAACACGCCCGAGTTCGGCTCGTACGGCCAGACCTGGAACCGGCTGGGCGAAGACTGCCGCACCCCCTGGGACACGGCCCGGACCTCGGGGGGCTCCAGCGGCGGCAGCGCGGCCGCGGTGGCCGCGGGCCTGGCGCCGGCGGCCACCGGCACCGACGGCGCCGGCTCCATCAGGGCGCCGGCCGCCTTCTGCGGCGTGTACGGCTTCAAGCCCAGCTTCGGACGCATCCCCATGCACGGCGGCTTCCTGGGGCTGCCGCTCCACACCTGCCCCGGACCGTTGACTCGCTCGGTGCAGGACGCCGCCCTCATACTCTCGGTCCTGTGCGGCCACGACCCTCGGGACCCCAACTCCGCGCGACAGCCGCCGCCGGATTTCCTCGGGGCGCTGAACCGCCCGGCCGGGGACCTGCGGATCGCGTGGAGCCCGAACCTCGGGTTCGCCCACGTCGATGCCGAAGCCCGCGGCCTGGCGGAGGTAACGGCGAAGTCCCTGGAAAGCCTGGGCTGCCGGCTGGGAGCCGAAGACCCGCCTGTCGACGTCGACCTCTTCGAGGTGGCGGACCCGGTCCGGAACGCCGACAAGTACGCCGCCTGGGGACACCTCCTGAGAGACCGTCCCGACGACCTGACTCCCTACGTCCGGTCGGTGCTGGAACGCGGAAGCCGTGTGACCGGCGAGGAATATTCCAATTCGCTCCGGGAACTGGAGCGCCTCGACAGCCGGATGGCGGACTTCTTCGAGCGGTACGATGTTCTGGTGACGCCGACGACCCCGGTCCCGGCCTATCCGGTAAGGCAACCTCCGCCGGCCATCAACGGTTTCGAGGTGCCCCACTACGCCAGCACGACGCTGCTGACGATCCTGTGGAACCTCACCGGCCAGCCGGCCGCTTCCCTGCCCTGCGGTTTCACGGGAACCGGGCTGCCCGTAGGGTTGCAGATCATCGGCCGCGGCGGCGACGAAGCGGCGGTGCTGCGGGTCTCCCGGGCGCTTGAGCAGGCGAAGCCCTGGCCCGCCGGGGTCCGGCTGCAGGGCGTCGAACCCTGAACGCGAAGGCCGGAGAAATGCAGGCATTTCCCCGGCCTTCCAACCGACCGCCGCGCCGGATCGAACCTCCGAAGCCTCGGAGTCCTCCCGGCGCGGAATCTTGGTGAAATTTACGGCACGAACAGACCGTCGATATGGGCCTCAGCCTCCTTGGGGAAGATCCCCAGGGCGATGCCGTCCTTCAGGTACTGTTTCTGATTCGCCAGGTTCTTCGGGTTGGGCCACTTGAAGTCAGCCGGAAGCAGGAAAGGCCGGACCCGCTTGTAGCCGAGGTCGACGACGTCCTTACCCTCCAGCCCGAAGATCTTCTTGGCATATTTCCGGAAATGCTCTGGGTCGTTCTGGACGCCGGCGATCATTTCCTGCCACGCGGCGCGGATCTTCCCGACGATTCCGGGGTTCTGTTTCGCCCAGGTCTCCTGCGCTCCCACCCAGCCGAACATGTGGATGTCCTTGTTCAGGACCTTGGTGATCACGTCTCCCAGCTTCGCGATGGAGCGGTATTTTCCCGTGGCCATCATCCGGGTCACGTGCGCTTCCCAGTGGAGCGCGGCTTCCACCTCGCCCTTCTCCATCACCGCGATGATGCCGGCGGCGCCCAGCTTCTTCAACTGGAAATCCTTCTCGATGGAGACGCCCTGCTTCCTCATCATGAAGTCGAACAGGTTGTAGGCCGAGGTGACTTCCCGCGGCACGGCGATGGACTTCCCCTTGAGGTCCGCGATGGTCTTGTAGGGGGACTCCTTGCGGACCAGGATGTAGTTGTGCATCGTCCTCATGTAGGGCTGCACCAGCTTGAGAGGGATGCCCTTCATGTTGGCGCGCAAGGCGGACTCCACGGTGGCCAGGCCCACCGGGATGGCGCCGATGGCGATGAGGCGCTCGACGTTGGCCACTCCGCCCCAGCGCGGCTTGGCGACGAAGCCGTGCTTGCGGTCGAGCTTCTTGTCGATCATGTACTGGCCGCCCAGGCCGAAGACCCCTCCGGAGGGCAGGCCGAACTCCACCACGGGAGGGTCGGCGCTCAGAGCCGGTGTGGACAGGCCCGGAACCAACAGGAACAGCCCCGCGACCAGGACCAGCAGACGAAACCGTTTGATTCTCTCGATCATCATGCTTCCTCCTTCACCAGGTTGAGTATGGTTTCCAGCACTTCCTTCTTGAACTCGATGAACCGCATGTCGTCGGTATCGCGCTCCGATGACTTCAGGGGATTCTCATACACCGCCGCGATGCGCGCCGGCCGGGCCGAGAAGATCACGATCCGGTCCCCCATGTAGGCCGATTCCTCCACGTCGTGGGTGACCAGCAGGGCGGTCTGCTTGAGCCGGGAACAGATCTGCAGCGTGTCCTCCCGCAACTGCCGCGCCGTGAGCTGGTCGAGCTTGCTGTAGGGCTCGTCCATCAGCAGCACCTGCGGCTCGATCACGAGCCCGCGCGCCAACCCCACCCGCTGCCGCATGCCGCCGGACAGGTAAAGGGGGTACTGCTTGCGGAAGTCCGTGAGGCCCACCAGCGACAGGTACTTGTCCAGTCGCTCGTCCCACTCGTCGGACGGCACCTCCATCCCCCTGAGGGCGAACTTCAGGTTGTCCTCCACCCGCTTCCAGTTGAGCAGCCTCGGGTCCTGGAACACGTAGCCCAACTGCGGGTGCGCCCGCTCCCCGTCCTCGCTCGCCGAAATGATCTCCACCCGCCCGTGGTCAAGGCGCTCCAGTCCGGTGATGATGTTCAGCAGAGTGGACTTGCCGCAGCCCGACGGCCCCAGCAACGCGGTGATGCCGTATTCCTTGGTGTCGAAGGAGATGCCGTCCAATACCTTGAGTGGCGAGCCGTCCTCGCGGGAAAAGAACTTGACCGCGTCGTCGATACGTACGTAAGCCACCTACCGCCTCCAGGCCTCGACCCGCGGCCGCCATCGGGTGACGCTGCGCTCCAGGACGCCGACCACGCCGAACTCCAAAAAGATCATCACGATCAGGAACGTGATGGCCCAGGCCAGCACCCCCTTCACCGAGAACAGGTCAAACTGGTGCATGACCTGGTAGCCGACGCCGTTGCTGAAGCCGAACCCTTCCACCAGCACGATCACCTTCCACGCCAGCCCCAGGCCGTACCGTATGGCGGCCAGGATATGCGACACCAACTGCGGCAGGATCACGTCCACCAGCTTGGAGATGACGCTGGCGTGGAACGCCGTGCTCATGTCGATGAGGTCCTTGTCGATGGACTTGGTCCCCTGCCAGATGCTGATGGTGAGCATGGGCGAGATGGTCACGGCCACCGCGAGGTAGGCGCTGATTTCCTTGATGCCGAAGACCATGATCATCAGCAGTGCCCAGATGAGGCCCGGCATGGTGAGACCCAGGATCACCGGAGGCTCGAAGAAGCTCTCCTGGTTCCTGAAGCTCCCCATGATGATCCCCAGGGGAGTGCTCACCACCATGGCGAGGCCGAAGCCGACAAACACACGCCAAAGCGTGTTGCCCATGTGGTGATACAATTCCCCCGACTTGATGATGACGCCGACTTCCATGAACGTTTCCCATGGCCTCGGCACCAAGGCGGCGTTGGCGTAGAAAAGGCTCATCACCCACCACACGAAAACGAGCGCGAAGATGGAGCCCACGCGGAGAGCGACGTCCCAGCCGGCCTCGGTAAAGACGGACGCGGTCTTCCGCGGCCCTCTGAGCGGTTCCGCGTCGGGTGTTCCGACGAGCGTCAGCTCCTCCTGTTTCGCCATAGATGATGTCTCCTAGTACGAACGACCGAATTCACGGCCAAGCGCGCCGATGTTAGTCGATAGCCCGATGGCTGTCAAATCGACGTCCCTCGGGCCTTTCACCCGGCATTCGGCCATGAAGGCACGCCTCAGGTGACCCAGAGCTGGTCGGCCGGGAGCCCGATGGCCGCCCGGGCCAGCCGGACCTGCTCCCTGGTCGTGATCACCCGGAAGGACCGCGCCGTCCTGATGGCCCAGAGAGTCTCCTCCTGGATTTCCCGGGTGGTGGCGTATTTCTTCAGGATGTCCAGCACCCCGCCGCCGTGGAGCTGGTCCTTGGCCTGGTGGAGGCCGGCGTTCATCAGGGAACCGTGCGGTATGCCGCACAGCTTCTCCACGGTGTTGGCGCTGGCCGCCCACGGGCCCTCGAACTCCCCCTTGTCGAGATAGCCCCGCTTGACCGCCACCCGGATGCTCTCCAGGCCGCCGATGGCTGCATAGCCGCCCTGCCACGTCAGGGTGCGGCTCAGGTTGTCCAGGGCGTGCATGCAGGCCATGAAGATCGGGGTCGGCTCGAACGCCTCCGCTTCCTCACGGGTGATGCCGAGCTGCCGGGAATCGTAGTACAGCACCTCGATGTGGCACATGCCGTCGGCGTCCGGATCGGTCACCTCCTCGTCCCAGCAGTCGTGCAGGATCTCCCGGCGGACGTCCTGGAACGGGCACCTGGCGGCAATGTTCATCAGGTAGCTGGGAAACATCTTGGCGAAAAAGCTGTGGTTCATCTGCCACACGCCGAAGTACCGTTTGGCCTTTTCCGGATCGTTCCGGACCTCGTCGGGAATCGGCGGGTGGTTGTGGTACGTCCGCACGACGTCGGCCTGCGCCTGCAGGAACCGCCCTTCGTACTCCTCCGGCGAGAGCGGCGGGCCATCGGCCTCCGGAGGAACCCTGAAATAGGTCTTGGTGGTAATGACATCCGTTTGAGCATCCGCCATCGTTACCCCTCCTTGTTTCCGACCGAGTCGCCCCGACACCTGTCCCGGCGGTACCAGAACGGCCGTAGCGTGTCAACGAAGCGTCCCGGGCGCCTGCCCGCACGCTTTACTCCGCATGTGGGGATTGATATACCCGCTGCCGAACCGTCCCCAGTCAGGTCCACTGCGAGGAGAACCGCCATGCGAAGCGCCTACGGTCTCAAGATTCCCGAAATCGATCCGGAGCTGACCCGGGTGGGGCCCGGTACGCCCTGCGGCGAGCTGATGCGGCGGTACTGGCAGCCGGTATGCCTTTCGGCCGACCTCGCCGACCTGCCCAGGCGCATCCGCATCCTGGGCGAGGACCTGATTGCTTTCCGGGACGGGAAGGGACGGCCGGGGCTGCTGTTCTTCCGCTGCAGCCACCGGGGCACCTCGCTGGAGTACGGACGGGTGGAACGGGACGGGCTCCGCTGCTGCTACCACGGCTGGCTCTACGACGTGGAGGGGCGCATCCTGGACATGCCGCTGGAACCCCCCGGGAGCACCGTCAAGGACCATCTCTGGCACCCCGCCTACCCGGTGGAGGAGTACGGCGGACTGTTGTTCGCCTACATGGGCCCCTTGGACAAGATGCCGCTGCTGCCGCGCTATGACGTGTTGGAAGCGGAAGGAGGCACACTCAAACCCCGCTTCGGCCCCCGCGTGGGCGGCGCCCAGGACTGCAACTGGCTCCAGAGCGAGGAGAACCTCATGGACGCGCTCCACGCGGTGTGGCTGCACACGGTCCACAGCGGCGCCCAGTTCCCCACCCAGGCCCATTCGACGCTGCCGGAACGGCTGGTGTACGAGGAGACCGACATCGGCATGCGATTCATCATGACCCGCAAGCTCGACGACGGGCGCTGGGCCGACGTCATCTGGGAAAACATCATGCCGCTCAACGTGCACCTGACCTACACGGACGAGCCGGTGACGGAGAAGGTGAACCAGGTGTCCTTCTGCGTTCCCGTGGACGACACCCACCAGCTCGGCGCCAACATCCGCTGGATTCCGGACGGCGCCGACCCGTCGGAGCTGTCGGGACGCGAGAAGCTCGCCCCCGCGGGCCGAGGCCCCCGGGACTACGAGTACAGCCAGCGCTACCCCGACGACAAGGAAGCCCAGGAGGGTCAGGGAGAGATCGTGATCCACGCCATGGAGCGTCACGTGAGCTCGGACGAGGGCGTGCTGCTGTTCCGGAAGATCCTCAAGACCGCCATCGACGACGTCAAGGCCGGCAGGGACCCCAAGGGGATCATCCGGGACCCTGCCAGGGCCGCATGCGTGCCCACCACCGCGGGAGCGATCGTGCACGCGGAGCAGCCGGCCCACGTGGCCTGATTCGATCCCCGCCGTTCGTTCAGGCCCTGCCCGTCTCGGGGTCCAGGCCGTAGAAGCGGGCGACGTTGTCCACCAGCAGCTTCCGCTTGGTGTCCTCGCCGATGTCGGTGCGCCCCAGGAAGACGCTCACCGAGTCCACCAGCCGGTCCCCGTGCGGGATGTCGGAGCCGTAGAGCCAGCACTCGTCGCCGAACTCCTCGATGGCAAACGGCAGCAGCCGCTCGTCCACCTCGAAGCCGAAGTAGATCTGGCCTCTGCGGATGTACTCCTCCGGCTTGTGCCTGCCCAAGTAACCCCGGTTGAAATCCACGCCGGCGCGGGCGCCGTCGAGGCCGCTGTACTCCGCCACCCGCTCCACCACCGCCGGCACCCAGGAACAGCCGGCCTCCAGGAACGCGATGCGGAGGTCGGGATAGCGGTCGGCGATGCCCTTGGAGATAACCCGCTGGAAGGCGAACTGGACCGTCAGCCAGAAGGCCATGCTGGTCTTGTCGTGGTGCGTGTCGCAGACCTCGCCCAGGGCCCGGAAGCTGTGGCCGGTATGCACCGCCACCGGCAGCCCGGCGGCCGCGGCCGCCTCCCAGACGGGCTCCATGCAGTCGTCGTCCACCCGGTGGCGGCCGGTCATGCCCAGCATCATGACGCCCACCGAGCCCATCGCCTTTGTCCGCTCGACCTCGCGAGCGGACGCCTCGGGATCGATGGGGTCGATGATGGTGACCCACTTGAGCCGGTCCGGCGCCTGGGCGGCCATGTCCGCGATCCAGTTGTTGTACGCACGCATCATGGCCACCGACAGCTCGCGGTCAAAGGTAATCGGGTAGGAAAGGAACATGGTGGGATAGATGACCTGAACCTGCGTGTTTTCGCGGTCCAACTGCTCGAGGCGAGCCGCCACCGTGCGCAGCTCGGCGCTCTCCACCGGGTCTGCCGCGTTGATGCCGGGCGTAACCTTCGCCGGCCGGCCGTCCTTGCTCAAGGGGAAACCCGCCTGCTGGTACGGGCCGGTCCGGACCGGGAACGCCCGGGTGTCGATCAGCCAGCGCAACGCGCGGTCGGGGCCGATCTCGATCACCTCCGGCCTGCGGGACCGGAGGTCGGGATCCCAGTACTTGTCGGAAAATGTGACCTCGGATTCGGAAACGTGTCCGTCCGCGTCCCACGCCTTGATCATGGTCTTCCCTTCCCTGCTGTCTTTGCTGCTGATTCCGCCGGAACAATCTATTGAAACGGTAGGACGGGCGCAATCCGCCTCGCATCGCCAAGCCCCTTCTGGTACACGATGGAGCGAGCACCTCAAAAGGGGAGACGATTTGAGTTATTCCTCCATTGATCCTTCGGCACTACAGGCGCTGTTGGCCTCGGACACCAGACACGCTTGCATCGACGTGCGCGAGCGCGGCGAGTTCGCACGGGCGCAGATCGCCGGCACCAGTCCGGTCAACCGGGGCGCGCTGGAGCTCCGGATTCCGGCGATGGTGCCGGACCGGCGCGTTCCCGTGGTGGTATGTTGCGACGACGGTCGCCGTAGCGGGCTGGCGGCGGAGACACTGGGAAGCATGGGCTACACCGACATCCGGATCCTCGCCGGAGGCATCGACGAGTGGCAACGACAGGGCCTGCCGGTGCGCTCGGGCTGGGGGGTGCACGGCAAGGAATACGGCGAGCACGTCGCCCACGGCGGCAACGTCACCCACATCGACGCCGTGGAGCTGGCGCGTCGGCGCAAGGCCGGGGAAGACGTGGTGGTGGTGGACGTGCGGTCGCGGGAGGAGTACCTCCGCGGCCACGTGCCGGACACCTACCACATCCCCGGCGGCAATCTCTTGCTGGACGCGCCGCAGCTTCCTTTGGCGGAGGACACGACGCTGGTGGTGAGCTGCGCCGGCCGTACCCGCGGCATCCTCGGCGCGCAACTGCTTCATGACAACGGCTTCACCAACGTCTACGCCCTGGAGAACGGCGTCATGGGCTGGTTCCTGGCGGGCGGCAAAATCGCCACCGGGCCGGGCAAGGAGGTTCCCCGGGCGCCCTCGCCGGATCGGTCGGGCCGGATCCGTGAGGCCACCGAAGCACTCGCTTCGCGCGAACCCATCCCCCGCTGCTCGCGCGACGACTTCCGCGCCGTCTACGAGTCCGGCGAGACCTTCTATTTGCTGGACGTGCGGCTCCCCGAGGAATACGAAGCAGGCCACATACCCCGCGCGGCATCCCTCCCCCTGGGGCAGATGGCGCTGGCCCACGAGAACTTCCTCACGGTGCGAGGGGCGCCGGTGTTCGTGGTCTCGGACGACGACCTGCGGCCGGTCTGGGCCGCCGCCCTGCTGCGGAACCTGGGCTTCCGCGACGTGTCCATCCTCGACGGCGGCGTTCCGGGATGGAGCGCCACGGGCCTCGAGTTGGAGCAAGGAGCGCCGGAGCTCCCGGTCTTCGGATTGGAGGAGGCACAGGCCCAGGCGACCTTCATCGACCCGCCGGCGCTTCAGGAACACCTCGGATCATCCGCTCTCGCGCTGGACGTCCGCAGCATCGGCGAGTACGGCTTCGCCCACATTCCCGGCACCGGTTGGCTCCCGCGCGGCCGGCTGGAGCTGGATATCGGACGGGTGGCACCGGACAAGGACCTGCCGCTGGCAGTCGTGTGCGACAACGGCGTCCGTTCCGCGCTGGCCGCGGGCACCCTGCGTCAACTGGGCTACGGCGACGTCCGGGTGCTCCAGGGCGGGACACGGGCATGGGAAAGCGATGGCCGGGCGCTGGAGGACGGGCTCGAGGGCACCGGCGTCTCCACCGAGGACGCGCAGGCCGACTTCGGCCACAGCGTCTGGCACGGCGCGCTGGGCAAGTCCCGCGAGGACATGGAACGCTACCTGTCGTGGGAGATCGACCTGGTCAAGGACGAGAAATCAGCGTCCTGAGACGCCGGTGAAACCTCAAGGACCCGGCAACCTGCCGGGGAAGCCGTGGAAGATCAAGCCGCCCACGAAGCCCACGAAAGGCGGCAGCACCAGACTGGCCAGGAACCGCGCCACGGTTATCTCCACGCCCAGTATCGGAATCTCCCATATGATGACCCGATGGAAGCCGATGAGGGACCACGACGTCAGATAGGCGATGATGGGTCCGGCGCCGGCGCCCGAGGCCATCAGTGAGGCCACGATGGGAAAATGCATCATCGGCCCACCGGGCGTGCACGCCCCGGCCACGGTGCCGATCATGAGCCCGCGTATGCCGGAGCCCTCGCCGAGCCACTGCGAAACCAGGTCGGTGGGAAGAATCACCTGGATCAGCCCGGCCACCGCGAAGGCAAAGATCATCTTGGGAAGCGTGGCCATCAGGAGCTGACCACCGCTCGACAAACCGTCCACCGCATGCTGGACACCGTACGAACGGAGCACGTACACGCCGACGACGATGCTGGCCGCGAACATGAACCAGAAACCCCCGTCCATACCGAGCCTCCCTGTTAAGCTGCGTTTCTTGCGCATGCCGCGGCCAACCTCCCGAACCAAACGAACCCCTCAAAGGCGTAGGCAACTTGACACAAATGGAGTCCATCCTTACTGAGTAGTCGTAACCACTTGATTATCAAACACTTTCTTTAGTTTCGTTCGGCGAACACCATCACCGTAAGCGAATCGCAAGCGGTTTGAGTACAACAACCGCATCCCTCAGCGCGCGCTTGTCCGACTACTCGCCGCCTCGGAACGCAAAAGCGGTAAGCGTTCTATCGGGCCGTGGAATATCTCGGACATTGAGTCATGCCGTGCAGCCCCCGCTTTCAACGGCTGGCGGATGATCCGTTCAGGTGGAATTCGGATTCGACGACCACGGGAGGCCAAACTCACCGCAACGCCAAGGAGGTAAGGAGTGGTTGCGACAGGCCACAGGCCACGCGGACTCGGCCGAGCGGTCCGCGTGGGAACTCAGACCCGCGAATCGAGTTTGATTCGAACACTCTGCCACTCCCCAGCACCTTGGTCCAACGGAATGTTAGGCTCGAGTTCGCGAGGACGATATTCGCGTAGTCTTTCCTGCCGCATATCCCATACGTGAATGACGGCTCGTTGTGCCGCGCCGGAGGCGTTGGCCCATTCGTTCCGGGTAAGGAAGATAGAGTCCGAAAGCTTGCTCTTGACTTCGACTAAGCGTGTAACCGTAAGCCCTTCCGGATTACGGTCGTAGGACAAAATGTCGTAGCCAAGCGAGTTGTCCTCAAGAGATACCCACTTGGGCTCGTCGCGGATTCCGAGCCCCTTCACGCGTCTTCGCTCATGCTCGAACGAGAGCCGTTCAGCGAGTCTGGCACGCTTCATCTTCTCAGCATCCGACACGCCCCGCATCATGGCTGCCACACGATCCCACCACTCAATGACTTCATCATCCGGCACTTCATTAAACAGCCCAGCTTCACGAAAGCACTGCGCATGGTCTCTGTCGAGAGCTGTCCTTACCTTTTCTCGTCCAAGAGGGACGAGACGTAGCCAGCGTGGCTCAACGAGCCGTACCCATTCAAAGACGAAATGCCGAAGACAATTCGTGGTCTGTTTCCATTCCACTGACGAATCAAGCACCCGACGAAGGGCGAGACCACCGCGGAAATCCAACCCGGATGCACTCGACCTGAGGCTGTTCAGGCTCGCTACGGCCTGTGCATCGGTCAGCGAAGGATAGTCCGTGCAAAATGAACGTAGTTCAAGAAACGCAAGAAACGCGGCCATCGAGAGGGCGTCATCAATCTTGCGGGCCTGCATCAGAACCCTTCATCCTCGCTGTAGGTTGCGCGCCCCTCAAGTTCGTTGATCAGATCGACGAGATCCTCTGGATTCGTGCTGTAGTCGATCGGCTCCTCGGCCTCCTCTTCATCAAGGGCGATCTGGTGAAGATCCTCATCGTCAAGGAGTCGTTGCATGGCCCGCACCTTGGTCGCTAGACGGCGGCTCACGGAATAGTCCACGCAGCCCAACCCCTTGGGTGCAGTCGTCTGGAAGATGAACACATTGGTTTCGGTGTCTGGTGGGAGCCCGAGACGATGAATACGGTCGATTGATTGCACGTAGTGGGTAGTGTTGTATGACCGATCGAGGTAGATCGCGTCGTGACAGACCTGATGCAGGCTGATGCCTTCTCCGACCGCTGCCGGATTGGCAACTAAGGTCATGCACGTGGGATCCTCATGGAAACGCTTTAGCTGCCCTTCTCGCGATTCCGGTTCCTCAGGGTCTCCGGAGGGTACGGCGCCATAGACCGACGCTGGGTTAAGGTCCGCGAGCATGTAACTCATCTGCTGGATCGTGTCCACGAAGATACTCCAGATGACGGTCTTGCGGCCTTCTCCTGCCAGTCTTCGCGCAAGGTCGCGCACCGCAAACATCTTGGTAGAGGGTCCGTCATCGAGGACTTGCTGCACGATACCTGAATCGATATAGGGAGCATCGTTCAGCATCGCGGTTGCAGCGAGGACCGGATTCGACGACAGTTGAAGGAGTCGTATCACTGAACGGCGGGCCTTGATGACATCGACTCCGCTTCCAGACTTGAGGGAGCTCAGGTCTCGAAGCACCTCGTTCCGGACAACGGAGTAGAGGGCGGTCTGGCCTCTGCCCATTGGGACAGGGATGAAGTGGCGGGTGATGGGGGGCAGGCCCAGCTCTTGTTTCGTGGTCCGGACGTAGAGGTTTGAGATTACATCGCGCGGTGACTTTCCTGCTGCAATCTGGATGCCCAGCCCCGCCCCTGGCCAAAGGAAGTCAAGCTGGGAGCGCAGATCATTCGGTGACTGCGGCATCGGTGTTCCACTCAGGATGTCCCGACGCAGTGGAAGCGAAGCGGCATTCAGTAGGACAATACCGCGTTTCACTGCGGTTCCCCCCTTCACCCGATGGGATTCGTCGAGAACGAGATGGACTGGATTTTGCGCGAGGAAATTGGCGAAAAGACCTGGAATCGAAAGCAGCTGTTCGTAGTTGAGCACGAGCCGATTCGAGCCCGAACGAAGCCCTTCTCTTACGACGGCTGCACTGCCCGTCAGTATGAGGAAGGGCTCCCTGACCCACTCTGGAGCATCATCAGCAATACACTCGTCAACCACCTCGCTCCAGGCGCTGAACGCACTCTTCGGACCCACGACGACGAGTTTCTGGTCTGGCTGCCTAGTAAGGAGGTGCAGCGCGAACGTGACTGTGGTTTTGCCCGCGCCGGGCACTGAGAAATTCGCACCGTTCAGGAGACCCACGAGACGCTTCAGGTCCCGCATCTGGAAGGGGCGAAGCGCCCGCCGCGTAAAGCCGTAGTCATTTAAACGTGTCTGAATTTCGTCTTCATCAAGGGCGCGGGGCGTGGCGTCGCGGGCAGCCTTGATGCTTTGGTACTGTGCGATGAATTTGTCAATCTCAGCCTTTGCCGCTTGGCTTGGCCGAAACCTGAACCCGCGCTTTTTCTGGAGCGGTGCGAACTCCCTGATGACGGACAGAACTCCAGGCCAGGGTAGCGTGATGGTGTTCTCGTAAAGCGCCAGATCGTCCGTGGCAGCAGCAGACTGGCGGATCCGATCCCACAGCGAGCTTCCAGGATCGGTTTTGTTCGTTAGGGTTCCGGTGAGCCGTTCTGAATCGTAGTCGACAAGGATTATCGCAGGTTCACTCATCAGTGCTTTCGCTGCTTGAGGGATAGGTAGAGGTGTACCGCAGGAGTGCTTTTTCCAGGGTCTCGATCCTACTCTTCACAGCGTCCAGTTGCTTACGAATCGAATCGTACGTTCCCGGATCGGCCTTCGAGAGATCGGCACTCATGAGTTTGGTGTTGGCCGCGCTGATTGCGTTCAAGGCTTGGTTGCCGACAACTTCCTGTTGGGCGTGTTCCCGTATGGAATTGCAAACCTCGATGAATTCGCCTACAACAGCTTCGCGGCGGACCGGATCCGGGTCATCGAAGACCTCGATCAGGTTCTCCAGCGAGGTTTCGGAACCGTTTGCGTCGTCGTCGAAGTCGATATCCACGCCTTCGGCTTCGTCGTCCGTCCCCTCCGTCGGCGGTGTTGCGGTAAGGTCGATCGAGAGCCTGTCGCTCAAGGCGGCGATGACCTCGTCGGTCTTGTTCTCAAAGCTGAAATTGTACCCGTAAAGGCGGCCATCAAGCCGCTTCGAGTTCGAGAGCAGCGTCCACGCAAACCGGCGTTTCACCTCCAGTACTTCACCTTCGACCCCTTTTAAGGCCTTCGCGAGGTCATTGAAGGCCTGCTGCGCATCCTCGACAACTTCGTACTTGTTCGGTTCGCGCACCCATTCCTTCAGATAGATATCGACCTCAGTGAGAGCACTCTCGGCAATCGCGACGTCCGTGGCTCTCTTCTTCATTAGGCCGGCCACATAGGCAGGCTTCTTTCCTGCCTTAAGCATCTCTCGGATCGCGATCGACTCCTCGATCCAGCCATACGGCAGCCGCGTCTCTGCGCGCATCTGGAGCCGGACTTCGAGATCGACGGTCTCCTGCGGAGTGATGTTCTCGGGCAGAACCGCACAATCAACGTGACTGAAGTGCCTGAACCGACCTAGGTCGTTTAGAAGTAGCTCGCGCATCGCCGCAAGGCGACGGTTCCCGTTCACGACGACACCCCGGCGGGTAATCAAGAGTGGTTCGCGTTGCTCTTCCTCCTTAAGCTGGTCCATGATGGGCACGACTGAGGTCGCACGCCCCCTGGTCGCGAAGTCTACCAGTATCCTGTGTTGTGCGTCTTGGGCTGATTCGTTTTCTTGGCCAGCGCTGAAGAAGTCCTCGCGGACTTCCCATTCATGGATGTGCTTGAGTTGCGCTGTACAGGTACGGAAATTCGACATCCGGTAGATCGGAAGATTGATATCCAACCGCACAATGGGCAGGTCGTTTCGTTTGTTCTGGTACTCGTATAACTTATGCGTTTCGTTAGATGCATTCACTGCGTCCGCGATTATCGTTTCGCGTTCGTGTGGCTTCTGGATATTGACTTGGTACAACACCATCTTCACTACGGCTCCTCTCAGTAGTTTTACGGCTATTCGAACGCAATGAGCATAATCGGGACCGAAATTATCCGGTCGAACACGTTGAGTTCCGCCCAGATTCGGTCGA
The DNA here is from genome assembly GCA_965219905.1 of uncultured Binatia bacterium (SeqCode). GTDB lineage: Bacteria > Desulfobacterota > Binatia > UBA9968 > JAJDTQ01 > JAJDTQ01. The sequence goes on from CBDCOS010000002.1 coordinate 342,526, forward strand.
CGTGGGCAATGTTACTGCCAAGCTCAGCCGCGGCTTCCTTCGTCGGAACCGCGAGAATAGCACACTCAATCTCCCGGCTCATGTACAAGTGCTGGAGCTTTAGCACGTCATATGCATAGCGACTAATGTTTCCGGTCTGAAGCTGAAATGCCAAGTCGTCCTTGCGGGCGAACACGCTCAACTCGACCGCTGCATCGATCGCCGCGTTCAGCCCCCATCCATCGGAGGTGAGCTCCGTGCGTACGTGGTCTCGAATCTCCCGCGTAGATCTGGCCTGTACCTTGATCTGAGGGGCCGCAAAGATGTCTGTCGCCCACTCGTAGAGATCCCTTCGCTTCCAGATCCCAACGCCGTTGTGGTGCGAGTAGGTCGCGTCAAACCTCATGTTTCAGCCTGCCTGCGTGGCGGTTCATAAACGGGCTTGTCCATTGGCCGAGTGCGCAGGCTTCCCGCCCGCAGGGCATGGACACGTTCCCATGCAATATCGATGTACTTCTTCTCAAGATCGCAGCCGTAAGCCTTTCGGTTGTGCTTGAGGGCTGCGATTGCGGTTGAACCGACTCCGATATACGGGTCGAGCACGCTGTCGCCCTCCTTCGTCAGTGCGAGCACGAGGCGTTCGATGAGTCCCACCGGGAACTGACATGGATGCTCGGTCTTTTCGACATGATTGTTCTTGACATTTGGGATGTCCCATACGTCAGATGGATTCTTGCCTAGCGGGTTCCCAGACAACTCCCCCTTCCTGGGACCCTTGAAGAACCGCTTCTGCGGATACTTCGAGGGAACGCGAACCGCATCCAGATTAAAGACGTAGTCATCCGATTTCGTGAACCACAGGATGGTCTCGTGGCGCCCGGAGAGCCTTCTAGTGCAGTGCAGACCGTGCCCGAAAGTCCAGACGATTCGGTTGCGCAGGAACAAGCCATGGTTCTTGAACAGCTCATACAGGATGATATCGAGAGGGAAGACTTCGCCGTTGTCCACGTGGTTGCCTACCTGCCAGCAGATCGAGCCCGAAGGATGGAGCAACCGCACGGCTTCTGCGATGCACGCGGCCTGTTCCTCGATGTAGCACTCCAGGGACGTGCGCCGCTCGTACTCCTTACCGAGATTGTACGGTGGCGAAGTCACGATGAGTTGCATCGACTCGTTGGCTTGCCGACGCATGTACGCAAGATTATCCTCGCAGGCTATATCCGCGCTTGCGTCTGTGGCGAGGCGGGTGATCAAGTCAGGGGCAAGATTCTTGTTCATCAACCTATACCTCATCCGCCAGTGGCGTTGGATGGCGGCACGACGAGCCGCCAATGAGGACGTCGAATGCTTCCAGCACTCTGCCGAGCTTCAGCAACCAGGAGCCGTCGAGGTGATGTCTTGGTCAACCATGTGGCATGGATCATCCGCATAGAAGTTCGCTCCGTAAAAGGCTGCCGCTGCGGGATCGTTGTTGATCACAACCGCGATCGTGGACCCTGTTGCGGCACCACCGAGGGAAAGTTCCGCCGCACCCCGGAAGTAAATCGAGCACGCGCGGCGATGGCCGGTTCGCGGCTCAAGAACCTCCTCTGAAGGACGCAGTCGATCACGGCTCTTCAGACGCCCACTGATCCCTATAAAATAGGTCCTGCTGAGGATCGAAGGCTTCCTTGTCCAGGTGCTCCCGGACAAGCCGGGCGATCAACGGCGACTTCTTGTATCCCATTTTTCGGCAGTAGGACTCAAACCGGTCAGCTTCCGTTTTCGGCATGAGCACCTGCACCCGAACCAAATCAGCCATCTGCACCAGACTCCATATCTGACAGACTACTATATCTGTGATGCAGGATCAACATAAATGTGCCTTTCTGCACACACCTGTGCTCCCTGGAGCCTACCAACACATTTTGGGGTTGTGGAGACGCGGCTTCGACGCACGGCGGAGTCGTTTGGGGTCGGGGCCGCAATCCGCTGACGCCTCGTGGCGCAGGACATCGAGGATGAGCGACGCGGCGTGGTGACTGGCACATGATGCGCCGTTTGCGCTCCCGCGCGGGTTCGCCAACTGGCGGCGATACATTTGAGCCATGCCAAGGGGAGCATTGTGCAGCGCCGGGTTGGTCTCTGAAGAGGGCATCCACGCCGGGCGATCGGCGGCATCGCTGTTGTGGCGGCCGGCGCGGCGAGACGCCGCCAAACAATGAGCCCGCCATGACGAAGCCGCTCGGACTGAGCCTGGGCACGGCCGCGGTCCGCACCCTGATTGCCGGCCTTGCCATGGCGCTGCTCCTGGCGCCGGCAGAGGCGGACGCAACCGCCGTCCGGGCCGGGATTCCGCGCATCGCCGTGGTCGCCGCCTTCGCGCTGGAACTCGCGACCCTCAGTGGAGAGATTGGGAAAGGCGCGCAATCGGTGGGGTGGAGTTCACCACCGGCGTTCTGGAGGTCCGGCGCGTGGTGCTGTTCCTGAGCGGGATCAGCCTGGTAAATGCGGCGACGACCGTGCACCTGGCGCTGGACGACTTCTTCATCGAGGGGTCCTGTTCTCGGCCATCGCGGGCGGGGCGTATCCTGGACTGAACATCGGCGATGTGGTGATCGTGATCGCGCGCCGCTGGGGACAGCATCTGGAGCTGGGCGGTCGCGCAAGGGCATCACGCGGACAACGACGCCGGCTACCGCATACTCAGCGGCCAATGCCACGTTGGACAAGGCGGCTTCGGAGCCGAGCAATTCGTGGGTACATGCGCGCCAACGTGATCTGTTACTTGGTAGTACCGCAACCATACAAGCAGTGGGGAGAAGTACATGAACGCCAAGATTGGGCACCTGATCCGCCAACTCACCATGGCTCATCCTCGATGGACCAATACACAAGTCGCTACGGAAGTCCGCCGTCGCATCCCGGGAGCCAAAACTTCGCCTCGTAGCGTCTCGTCTACGAAGTCCAGGACGAGGAGCCAGAGCAGGAGCTCGGCGCCGGTCCAAACCAACGAAGCAAGCTCAGCTTGCGACGTCGGTGATTACCGTCCAGGCCCAGCAAACTCAGCGATCCATACCACGCGGTCGTCCTATCGCGAGGCTGTTCTCGAACACCTGTTTACCGGCGAACTGCTTCGAACGCTGTGGCTTCGCGGCGTTCACGCCGAGGTTCTTCGACCGTTCGTTGACGACGCGGGCTATGATCTCGTCGTCCACGCCAACCGCATTACCCGTCATATACAACTCAAGAGTTCGTTCTGGCGCGCGAAGACTGCTCGACAGAAGGTGCATCAACAACTCGGACTCAAGCCAAGCGGTTGCGTCGTGTGGCTCCGGTTCCACGAGGCGACGCTTCAATTCGAAGAATACCTCTGGTTCGGCAACCCGCCGGGCGACCCACTTCCGGACCTCTCCAGATTCGCTATCGCGCGCCACACCAAAGGAGACGCTAGCGGTCGAAAGGCCGAAAGGCCCGCGATAAGAGTGATTCCCAAGGGGCGGTTCGTCAGCATAAGCACCATGGAGCAGCTTGCCGAGAAGCTGTTCGGATCAAAAGCGCGTCCCCGCGACACGTGACAAACGTCGAACGCGGCGCTCTCGGCGCGAAAGGCCAGGGCGGACGCGTACGGCCGTACCTGATCACGGATGCTAGGAGCGGCGTGGAGGTCTGCCGGAACGAGGAGGTGGAACTTCGCAGGGCGGCCGGGTGCGGTGGACTCCCGACGATCCGAGCACGGGATTGGCCAACGATGAGACGGCGGTGATGGAATCGGCTGAAAGGACAGTGTCCGTATCAGTCTCGAGGATGGATCGCGGTCGAATCCGCCGAGGGCACCCTCGCTTCCACCGGCCGCGTGTCGACGCGTGTCGCGGCCGCTCGCGTCGGTGCCGGCAGCGCATCACCTGCGCCTCAACCCCGACGAAACCGGCTGGCCCGTGCCGGGCATACTGTCTGCCATTACCGCCACCGCCCTCCTCACTGACGGCTTCGGTACTGTCCGGCGCGTCGGCGCCAACCGCGTCAGTAGCGTGGGAAAGTGTGGCAGTACCCGCTGCCGGTCGATGCGCCACAGCCGACAACGCCGACCGCGCGACTGCTGCTGCCGCATGTCCGCACCGCTAGGCACTGATTCGATGGTCACGGTCACGCCGGCCTGAACGCGCTGTCCGAATCAACGGGGCTCAACCACATGGCGGAGCACGCCGGAGGCAACGGAACCGCGGCACGTGTCGAGGCGTTTCACACGGACGCCTTGGTTCGCCCACGGTCGGATATCCTCGTCACGGCACCGGCACATGACGCCGCCGTCACTGTGCTCCGCACGGGCATCGACCCAAACGTCCTGGCCGGCGCCAACCTCGCGCGGCGCATCGGGTTGCCGTCTACGTTCACTTCGCCGCCCGCGCGGCCGCCGGCAATGACCCGGTCCGGGCTGCTGTAAGTCGATTGTAAGCTGCTGTAATCGCATTGTATGACAGGCGTCACACCGCGTAACACGGAAAAGTTCTCTGGGGAATCACCCGGTTCTCTCGAGAATCTTCGCCGCCAGAACGACGCTCGCGCTGCCACGGCTGCTTTCCTGTATGGCCCCCCGGAAAACTGCCCGATATCCTAGCATCGGATATGGTATCCTTTGACTTGTCCCTCCCGCTCAAGCGCCGCTCGGGCTAACCCGTTGATATCACGCGCCTTTCATCCCCGATCGTCCATGTCTCGCCATGCGGTTCCGTCTTTACGGCAGAGCCGGTATTCTTCCACACCCGACGCACCCTGGTGCCTGTCGTGCCTTGTCTGCGACTAGGTGCGCTCCCTTGCGTAGGTCGAGCCCCTCAGACCCCCTCGCACCATGGAAAAGGCGTGTTCTCTCCGAAACACGGGCGTGTACCGGTCGTGTACCGGTCCAAACACATGCCTGTGATTTCAAGGACTTGGTGGACTCCAAGCTGCGACGCAAAAGCGACGCAAGGCCATTCGCCCTAGCGCAATCCTCCAGCTTGTATCCTACGGCTGGTCCGGGCGCTCGCGCCCGCTGGTTGACCGGGAGCGGCTTTTCCAAGACAGCTCCGGCGCGACAAGGATGCACAGACGAGGCGCGGTCGCAGGCTTTCATGCTCAAGACCATGAACCCCGCCCGGGAGCGCCCTCGTGCGCTGGAGTACGGAGCATACGACGGATGCTCTGGAGAATCCGCTGCCGGGATCGCGGTTCCCTGGGGAACCCAACCGGACAGACGAATGACAGGCTGCGCGCGGGTATGAACGGCGGCGGGCCGGAAGGCCCGGGAGCAGGAGGGGCGGTGGAATGCCTGCGCCCGGTCCGGTGTGCGATACCGGGGTCTTCGGATCGGTCCGGCGACGGGTTTCTCTCGCTGGCGACGGCCTCCGGGTCGGCCGCGAGGAGGGAAGGTGTCTACAATTCGAGGTCCATTTCGTTCTCCTTTTCTTCCGGATCAAGCGTCGTTTCCTGGACGGGCTCGGGTTCCGGCCCACGCGAGCGGTCCTCCTGGGGTTCGGGTTCCGGTTCCGTGTCCCAGTATTCGAGACCGTCCGCGTCCAGTCCGGCGCTCCGTTCCGGCGATTTCAGATCGTCCTCCCAGTCGAGGTCATGCAACGGTTCACGCCCCGCGTCCGGCTGAAGCTCGGGTTCGTACTCGCGTTCCATGCGGTCCACATGACCCGCGTCCCGCTCCTCGGGCGGTTCGAGGCCCAACTCCGGCTCGTGCGCGGCCTCTTTGACGACTCCATCCAGCGCCGAGATCCGCTCTCCGGTTGCCCTTTCCAGTTGTTCGGAGAGCTTCCTGGCATCGTCGGTGACCAGCTCGGCATGGTCCCGGGCCCGGCTGATGGCCACGTAGAAGGCTCTTTGGTTCGTCAGATTCGGATTGCCGGCGGGCATTGCGGCCACGATATGGTCCACCGTCTTGCCCTGAAAAGAGTGAACCGTGGACGCCCAGCCCCGGTCCATGTGCCGGAGTTGCGGATCGTCTTCGTCCAGTCCGGCTTCCTTTCCGTTCCCCAGACGGAACCGGACGCTGTCCTTTTCGATGGATTCCACCTCCGCCGTCTCCCCGTTCACGAGTTCCGAGGCCGGATCGTTGCGCGTCCACCGGACCCAATCGCCCGCCCGAAGCTCCATCTCCTCGCTCCTGTAGACCTCCACTCCGCCCTTGGCCGCGGCAATCTGGTACGGCCGCCAAGGCACGGGATCTCCACCGCCGCCGTCCAGCCAGACCGTGTTGCGGTCGTAGTCCACCCGCGCGACCTCGCGCTCATCTCCCTTTTCCACCCCGAGGGTCTTGTACTGGCGGTTGAAGATCACCGTGTCGCCGGCCGAGTAGTTCGAGGCCCGGGCCATCTCCGCCCGGGTCAGGCCCCTCGGCACGAGCTTCTCGCCCTGGCGGGCGGGTCCCGAGACCGCGCCTTCCGCGATCAGACTCTCGCGTATCCTCGTGTTGATCTCGTCCCGCAGCGCCCGAGTCGGCGCGATCACTCCGGCCGACGAGCGTTGTTCCAGAGACAGTTTCAGCCACCGTTCGGCGGCTTCGAGTGCGACATCCTCCCGTTCCGTCTGCACAATCCGGTCGCCGAGCTTCTCGAACGCGGTCCTGACCTCGCCCGCCAGGCCCGCGCGCACCGCTTCCTTGAGCTCCATGTCCCGCTGGCGAAGGATCTCATCCATCACCGCGGTCTGCATCCCGGCGCGCCTGAGCTGCTCGAATGGCTTGCCCGCCTCCACCGCCCCGAGCTGCTTCTCGTCTCCGACCAGCACCACCCGAGAGACCCGGAGCGTGGTCGCGGCCTTGAGAAGACCCCTCATCTGCTCGCTCGATGCGAGCGAAGACTCGTCCACCACCAGGACCGTCTTCGAGAACGAGGCACGTAACTGGCGAAGTCCCTTCACCGTGCCCCGGCCTTCTATCACTCCCGCATTGCGGGCGAGGAACCGTTGAAGAGTCTCCGACTCGATTCCGGATTCCTGCTCAAGGGTACGCGCGGCCGAGGCCGAAGGCGCAAGGCCCACCGTTCGGTAGTCCCGGCTCTCCGCCAGCGTCCGCAAGCGCTTCAGCATGGTCGTCTTGCCCGTCCCCGCGTAGCCCTGCACTCCCACCACTCGGTCTTTCGACGCCAGCACCATCTTGACGGCTTCCTTCTGTCCCTCGTTGAGACGTCCCCCGTGGAGCTTCGTCTCCGCGATCCAGCGCCGCATCATGGGTTTTCCTGAGCCTTGGCCTGCGTGCATCAGCGCGATGGCCTCGGACTCCCGCGCCATTGCCGCGTCCGTGGTCCAGTGCCTGCCGTGATCCAGACCCCTGGCGGCGTGCAGTCCGCCCTCCCGTTCGAGCTCCGAGACGGCCCGCTCCGCCCCCTCCACCGTGACCGCGCCCGGCTCCCGAGCCAGCGTCGCGGCCAGAAGATCCCCGTGGCCGAACACCGCATGGCGTTCCGAAAGGTGCTCCACCGCCCAGCTTGCCACCTCCGCCGCTCCCTGTCCCCGATCCGTGAACAGGTCCGGCGCCGGGAGTTCACGCTCCGCCTCTCTGGCCTTGGCCCGTATCGCCACCACGGAGAATCCCATTTCCGAGGCCTGGCGCTCCCATGATCGCCGAAGCTCTGCCTTGTCCACGTCCCGCTTCCTCGCGCGCGTCATCAGCGCCGCACGGTCCGCAAGCTTCGGGTTCTCCATCGACAACCCTTCGTTCCGGGCCGCCATCGCCTCCTCGATTTCCGCCCGCCGCGTCGAGAACTCTTCCACTACCTCCCGCGATACTCCCGCGATCTCGAAACGCCCGTCCCCGTGCGTCTTCTCAATCCCATAACCGAGGTCCTTGAGACCTTGCGCCAGCTCCGCCCGGTAGATCGCCCCCATCGCCATCTTGTTCCGGTAGAGCCCGTCGTTCACCATCGTCCTCCACTTCCCATCCGCACCCTGGACCATGTTCGCGATCACCGCGTGGGTATGGAGTTGAGGGTCCAGGTTGCGGGAAGTGTCGTGCCGGAAGGTCGCGGCAACCATCTTCTGCCCGCCCGCGCGGACTATCGCCCCACTCGCCTTGTCCTGCATGCGGGTTTCGACAGCGTTCCGCTCCACCCATGCAAGCGTGCGTGTCACGGCCCTGTCGTGCGCGGCGACGACCCGCTCGTCACCCCCCACCAGCGCCATGAGCGACACCGACTTGGGCGCCGACAACGTCACGTCCCGCCCCGGCCGGTGGTGGATCTCGCCGTCCTTGTCCTTCTTGCCCAGATGGGGACCGTCCGGCACCTTGCCTTCAAGCACGGCCTTGAAGGTCCCGGGATCGACTGGACCCGAAAGCCCCAACTCGCTGGCCCCCTTGCCCACCCAAGCGCTCGCTTCTTTGTGGGCGGGATCGTCCCTGGCGTAGTAGCCGTCTTTCTCGTAGTACGACACGCCCTGCGACGGCGAGGCGATGACGCCGATCGACGCTACCATCGCCCACGCCTCCCGGCGGTCACGCGTTTTGCCCGGTTTCGTATGTCCACGAGGCTCGGATACGCGCATTCTGGACCGGGGACAAGGGCTCAACAGCGTGATTCACAGGCGTGTCCGCGTTTGGCGTCAATTGTCGTTGGCCCCGCAGCGCGTTGAATCCACGAACGGCTATGGGGCATTCGCCCATGCCGTCTCTTTCTCCGTCTGTGCATCACTGCTAACGGAACCAGGGCGTTGGCCGATTGGGCACTACTCGCGATTCGACAATCAGTCGGCTACTCTCAGAAACCGCTTTCCACAGTGGGCGCAAGTGACGGAAGGAGACGACGTGAGAGCGGAGGAACTCTCACTCGACGACGGCGAGTCGAGCACCTACTTCAAGGACGAGGTTCGTTTCTGCCGTTTGGCACGCCCTGACCTGCTCTCCTTGAATGTGCTCACCTAGAGGTTCGTCTTTGACCAAATGGCGGGAGGACGATGCGCCCGGGAACGTCGAAGCGGCGCCGACGGAAGCTGGCGGCGACTGGACATGGATCGCGCTTGACCCGGACTCCAAGCTCATCGTCTCCTACCTCACGGACGGCCGGGGCACGAGCTACGGGCGGATGTTCATGCGCGACGTGGCGGGCCGGACCCAACGCCACTCGAAGAAGCTCAAGAACCACATCGCCGCGGTCAACCTCCACGTCCTCCACTACAACTGGTGCCGCCTCCACGAGATGATCCGCGGCACCCCAGCCATAGAGGCCCGGCTTGCCAAGACACTTCACGATGTGGAGTGGATCGCCTAGCTCACCGACTCCCACTACGCCGGTTGACGGTGCCGCACAGGTCCAGATACCATTCCTGAAACGAGTGAGGGCCGGAGATCAATATCTCCGACCCTCTCGAAAGCCAACCCCCGGAAGGGTTTTGACATCGACCTGACTTCCCCAATTCTCGCCTACGTCAAGCCTTCCACGATCCATGGAGATCTCGTCAGATGCAGCTTCAACGCTTCAGGGCCAACATCTACATCTTGGGAAACGAACACGAGATGGAGCTGCCCTTCAAGGACGCGATTCAACTGGTCGCGGATCAACCAACAACGGAATCGAAAGTGTTTGCAGTGAACGGGATGGCCCGCCGCTTGGAGCATCACGAAGTCAGACAAGGGATCCATCTGTGCAACTTCAACACCTTTCGTTATTCCGGACCCGGAAGGGCCCAATCAGGACACGCTACTCGACGATTCAACCTCGGTCCAAACGAATCTTTCAGCCATGAATCGGCAATGTTGTATGATCCAAGAAGCAAGCTGGTCTTCATCGAATCCGCCAGAATCGGGATGGGGTCAGGCGCCATTGGCCGATACTTTGGTTTCTTCGCCCACTCGGACAAGGGCCAGTACAAGTTGACCCCCGTGTTGGATCAACAGGCAAGGACGCGCGCCCTCGCGAATCGGGTGTTTCGGTCAATCAATATGCGAGTTGCGACAGGGCAAGGCGGGAGGATGGATGACGACCTTGATAACGTGACCGCTGTGGGCCATGGTATCGGTGGCGAGTTTATGGAACTTGAAATCAAGGTTGCGCCCCGCGCCAGCCGATGGCGCAGCCTCGATCCAAGACGAGTTCCTGACTTTCTCGGGCAGTTGCTCCGTCGCGCGGAAGAAGGTAGCGTAGACAAACTACGCCTGAAGGGAATGTCCAACGAGGATGACCCCATCGAAGAAATCGATCTGCTCCAGCATCGTGAGAGTCGTGAACGTGAACTCGATGTCAATCCTAGGAGCCTGTCCGAGTAATCAGCTATGGATCGACGGGATGGGAGGGGTGTGATTGAATGGGGAGATGAGCAAGCGATTTCGCAGCTGGGATGTGGACCAGACGTGGCTGCTGCCGCCGTCGGTGCATGACTTTGTTCCTGCGGGACATGCGGCGCACCTGGTTCGGGACGCAGTACGGGAGACGCTGGACCTGTCGGCGATCTACGAGTCGTACGAGGGGGAGCGCGGGCAGCCTCCGTACCATCCCGGGATGATGGTGGCGCTGTTGCTGTATGGGTACAGCTGCGGGGTGTACTCGTCGCGGCGGATCGCGCGGGCGTGCGAGGAGCGGGTGGACTTCATGGCGGTGAGTGGACTTCAGCGGCCGGACTTCCGCACCATCAGCGACTTTCGCAAGCGACACCTGGAGGCACTGGCGGGACTGTTCCGGCAGGTGTTGGCGCTGTGCCGGGCGGCGGGGCTGGTGAAGCTGGGGCATGTGGCGCTGGACGGGACGAAGGTGAAGGCGAACGCGTCGAAGCACAAGGCGATGTCGTACGGGCGGATGGGGAAGGCGGAGAAGCGGCTGGAGGCGGAAGTGAGGGGGTGGCTGGAGCAGGCGGAGGCCACCGACGCACGGGAGGACGGGAAGCACGGTCCGGAGGCTCGGGGAGACGAGATGCCGGAGTGGGTGGCGGACAAGCAGCAGCGGCTGGCGCGGATACGGGAGGCGAAGGAGGCGCTGGAGGCGCAGGCCAGGGAGAAGGGAGGGCCGGGGAAGACCGGGGAGGAGCCCAGGGTGCCGGAGAAGGCGCAGCGGAACTTCACGGACCCGCAGAGCCGCATCCTCAAGACCGGGGACGGCTTCATCCAGGGCTACAACGCCCAGGCGGCGGCGGATGCGGGACACCAGGTGATCGTGGCCCACGGGCTGACCGACAGCGGCAGCGACCAGCAGCAGTTGCAGCCCATGATCGAGGCGATGAAGGAAGCGGCGGGAGCGTTGCCGAAGGAGTTGTCGGCGGACGCCGGCTATTGTTCGGAGGACAATCTCGGCATCCTGAAGGAGCGAGGCATTCGGGGCTACGTGGCCACCGGGCGTCAGAAGCACGGCACGGCGACCGCGGCCGGCGGCAAGGCTTTACCGCCCGGGAGCTTGCGGGAGGCCATGGCGGGGCGCCTGAAACACGGCGGGCGGCGCAGCCGCTACCGTCTTCGCAAGGTGACCATCGAACCGGTCTTCGGCCAGATCAAGCATGGCCGCGGGTTCCGGCAGTTCCTGCTGCGCGGCCTGGATCAGGTGCGGCATGAGTGGGCGCTGGTATGCATCGCCCACAACCTCAACAAGCTCGCGGCCCACCGTGCCGCGGCCCAGGCCTGAAAGACCCTCGTCTCGCTTCCTCCGGCCATGAGCACGGCCACCTGGAGACTCGAAAACGGCGGCCTTTGGCTACGCTCATGACCCACCGTTATCAAACTCTCTAGTCTCCCTCCTGAGCGGCGCTTGGCAAAACAAACGAAAGTCGCCTTGACCACTACTCGGACAGGCTCCTAGAACCCGGAACATCCCCTATCAGGACCGTTGGAAAGCCCTCCTGGACATTCGTCGTGATTTTGTTCTGAGTTGATGACGCGCAGAACCCGAGAGAGGTACCGGCCCTATGTTGCCGGAGCAACCGTGGCTGTTGTCGTTGCCGCCCTTGGGTCCGAGATTCCGGAATTTGCTGATGGAGTGTCCGCAGCCACCTTGACTTTTGGCGTCGTGGTGGCGGGATTCACGGCCACCCAGCGGACCATGTTCTTAAACATCTCAGCCACACGAGACAATCGGATCATCGAGTTCCTCGTGAAGACCGCGCGCGACGATGACGTCCTGTTCTACCTGAACCAGTGTATCCAGGGCGCTCTGTTCGTGTGCGTGATCTCCTTGGCCCGATTCTTCCTGGACTGCACGATTGAATGGGTGTGGCTCGTATGGCTGGGCATCTGGTCAAGTTCCGTTGCTTTCGTGTTGGTGTCCCTCCATCGAAACGAACGCCTCATGTTTGTTCTCGTCAGGGAGTTCATGCGGGACCTTCCCAAGAATGATTCCTCATCCCCACGACAATGATGGAGGTGGCGGGACTCGAACCCGCGACCTCCGGTTTGTAAGACCGGCGCTCTCCCAACTGAGCTACACCCCCAACGGCCTATAACGGCCGAGGGGGGCGTTTCCCTTGTGAAGTTCCAGAAATAATGCACGCAGGGAAGAATAATTTTCACGTCTTCTCGGGAAGTATCACCGTTCGAGGAACCGGTCGACGAGAAAGTGCCGCTGGAGGTCACCGGTCAGTGCGCCTTACGGCCACCACTGCGATGGCTGGCCAACGGGCCACGGCGGCGAGCAGCCATGTCCGCAAGAAGTATCCGTACCCGTTTCTCGTCCATGTCGCCGGGATCGAACGGGCCGCCATACCACTCGACCATGCCGGCATGCTGCTTGTGAAACGGATCGAGCACTGCCTCCAGGAACTCCATAAAGCCGCTTACACCGCCAACGTTCTCGGGCGGGCAGCGCCGGGCGCCATCGACGAAGGCCGGATATTCCATAACCGGATCGCCGTCGCGAATCCCTTCGACGATCACATCGTGCCGCCAATCGTCGCCGAAGTCGTAGACGTAGAGGAAGCGCCCGAAGCCGCGGCCGATCAGGGTCTCAAGCTGCAAGCTCTTCGCCTTGTAGACTCCCTGGTCGTCTGCCCCCACAGGCTCACCGTATGACCGATCCCCGACAGCGAACTCGTAGGCATGAGAGAACCTCCACCCCATGGCAATCTGTACTATCTCGTGAAGCGTGGCGAGAGTCGCGGAGACTGGCACATCAAGGCGCCTCCAGACACGCGGTTCAATATCCCGCAGCTCGATCCGGATACGCGCGACGCGTTCGCTCATGGCCGATATCCCGCACTCGATCGGGTTGAGCCTGCGGGCGTGCAAACCTCTCTACCAAGCGGCCTTCGAAAACCCGTTGAAGAGTCTCTGTGGCGTGACAACCCTTCGAGGTGCTTGCCTAGAAAGACGCCACGGGAGGTATGCATGGATTCTCCATGTCAGCCGCAATGCTCGCCGCTACTCTGGTCGCCGACGTCTTCACTGACTCCCGCGCAAGGTGAGCATAGCGAGCCGTCGTCTGCACCTGTTGGTGCCCTAGCAGCTTCCCGATCATCGTCAGACTTTCGCCCAGGGCCAGTGCTCTCGAAGCAAAGGAATGACGGAGGTCGTGGATCCTCACGTCTTCCAGCCCCGCCCGCTTCCGAACCAGTAGCCACGAGGAGTTGAGGTTGCTCAAGTGCCTGCCCGCTTCGGGTCCCGCAATCACCCACGGGCTGTCCGGCTTCCGGGGCAGCGAGGACAACACCTTCCGCGCCGCCGGCGACAGCGCCACCGACCGCGCTCCGGTCTTGGCGTCCCTCAACCTCAGATCCCCCGCCTCCAGGTCCACGTCCTCCCAGCGAAGAGTCAGTATCTCGTTCCGCCTGCACCCGGTCAGCATCAGCAGCCGGAAAGCCGCTACTCCGCTCCGCGACACCTTGCCCTCGGCTTCCATCTCGCTCAGCACCCTTCCGAGTCGGCGGAACTCCTCCTCCGACAGAAACCGCTCGCAGCTTTGGCTCCTGTACTTCTTCACGAACCGGCACGGGTTCCCTCCCTCTGGCGCCACTCCCCAAGCCTCCGCCATATGGAAGAGCCGCGAGAGTGTGTCCACCACGCGGTTCGCCGTATTCGGCGTCTTGTGGAGGCGGTAATGAAGAGCCGCCACGTCCTCCCGCCCGATTGCCCCCAGAGGCACGGAGCCGAACTCCGGCAGGAGGTACTTGGTCAGGGTATAACGGTACGCTCCGGCCGTGGTGTGCTTGCAGCGCACGTCTACATGCTCCCTCAGATACCGCTCCCCCAACTCCGCGATCGTCGGTCCGCCGGCTGACGGTGGTCCTGCGCTCGTGCGGCCCGGCTCCTTTCCCGCCTTGATGCTGGCAATCACCAAAGCCGCCTTGCGTCGTGCCTGCTCGGCCGTCACAACCCCGTGCCGTCCTATGGTCACCCGCCTGGACTTCCCGCAATGCCGCGTCTGCACCAGGTACACTCTGGATCCGGTGGGATAAACCCTCACCCCAAAGCCTGAGAGTTCCCGGTCCCAGAACACCGTCTCCCGATCGCCGACCGTCAGCGCCTCCACCGTGCGCCTGGAGATAGTTCCGCTGTTCAGCCTCGCCATCGTTCGCCTCCGTTCACTTCTCCTGCTGCGGCAGGATGTCCGCCCCGATGCTCTCCGCCACCCTGGCCGTCGATGTACGCACAGAATCCCGCGCCAAGTGCGCGTACCGTGCAGTCGTCTGCACCTTCCGATGGCCCAGCAACTCGCCAATCATCGACAGGCTCTCTCCCAGCGCCAGTGCCCGGGAGGCGTACGAGTGACGAAGGTCGTGAAGCCGGACCCCTTCAAGGCCCGCGCGCTGGCGAATGCGACCCCAAGAGTCCTGGATGTTGCGCTGACGCGATCCCTTTTTCCTCCCCGGAAACACCCACGGGTTGCCCGGAACCCGAGAGAGACCCTCCAGCAACTTCACCGCCGGCGGCGGCAACGGCGCCACCCGCGCTCCGGTCTTGCTGTCCCCAAACCTCATCTCTCCCGACTGGAAGTCCACGTCCTCCCAGCGAAGCCCCAGGATCTCGTTTCGCCTGCATCCCGTTAGCACAAGCAGCCGGATCGCCGCGGCCGCGTGGACCGAAGCCAAGCGTTCGGTCGGAGCCGTATCCAAGGCTCGTCCGAGCCGGTAGAGTTCCTCCGGGGTCAGGAACCGCTCGTGGTGCTTTTCGACCTTGTAGCGGCGAACGAACTGGCAGGGGTTCTTGCCGGATGGACGCCATCCCCACGCATCGGCCAGGCCGAACATCTTCACGAGGATGTCCACGCCACGGTTCGCCACCGTGGGCATGTCCCTCAACCCGTACTGAAACTCCATGATGTGCTTGCGCTCCACCTCCGCCACCAGGAGCTTCCCCAATGCCGGCACGATGTGCTTGCGCAGCATCACAGCGTAGTGCGAAACGGTCGCGGGCTTGCAGTGCATCTCGACGTACTCCCGCTGGTAGCGTTCCGCCAGATCCCTCACCGTTGGTTCGGGAGGAGCCTCGACCGCAACGGGCGACTCGCCCGCCTTGATGCGGCCAATGATCCGGGTGGCTTCCTTGCGGGCCTGGTCGGCCGAAACCTCGCCGTGCCTGCCCACGGTAACGCGCTTCGAGCGACCGAAGGCCCGGCTCTGGACCACGTAGACCTTGGCGCCCGATGGGTAGACCCGGATGCCGAATCCCGGAAGGTCGCGGTCCCAAAACAGCGCGTCCTTGTCATCTACCGAAAGACGATCAATAATGCGTTTGGAGAGGGTGAGATACTGGGGTTTCGCCATGTGGTGATCCTCCCGAGACCGAGAAACCGAGAGCCTACGGGGTATTTGTTCGGTCAGCGAGTGATGAACCGGATTGCTTCCGCCACGGAAGCACCGGTCTACGGGGCCTCGTTAAGGATACCGGATTGCGTCGGCAGCGACTATCACTCGTTCACCGAACGGAAACCCTACGGGAGTGGAGACAAGCCGCATACCGTAAGCGTATCGAAAGCGAATGAGTTGAAATCAGAGGATATTAAAGCGCACGAGAGGCGAGGATGCAAGAGGCACGAGGATCAGAGATTGAAACACAACCTGTTGAAATTATGGGATTTATCGCATCTCTGCGCGTACCGGAGCGTGTGAGTCAGGCCCGGACATCTCGAAGTTACTAAAATTGACACAAACGGAACCCCGATTGTAGTTCTTTAAGCTCGCGGACAACGGCCAGAACACCGAGGACGGCATGCTGACCAAGGAAGACAACGAGATTCTGACGAGGGTGGGCCCGGGCACGCCCATGGGCGACGTGATGCGGCGCTACTGGGTGCCGGTGGTGCTCTCGAGCGAGATCGAGGCCGGAGGCCGTGCCAAGCGGGTGCGCATCCTGGGCGAGGACCTGGTGGCGTTCCGGACCGCCCAGGGCGAGGCCGGGCTCTTGGACGAGTACTGCTCGCACCGGCGCGTCTCCCTCTATTTCGGGCGCGTGGAGGCAGATGGCCTGCGTTGCTGCTACCACGGCTGGAAGTACGGCCTGGACGGCCGCTGCCTGGAGATGCCCAACGAGGCGCCGGAGACCGACTTCAAGCACGCCGTGAGACACCCCGCCTATCCCTGCCGCGAGCGCGGCGGCATCGTGTGGGCGTTCATGGGCGAACCTGCGCATATGACCGACCTGCCGGACTTCGAGTGGCTGCACCTCCCGGACAACCAGCGTTTCATCTCCAAGTACTACCAGGACAACAACTACTTCCAGGCGCTGGAAGGGGGCATCGATTCGAGCCACATCTCCTTCCTGCACGCACCGCTGAGCTCGGCGGACCGGGCGTCCCTGAAGGATATCGAGAGGGCCGGCTTCGGCGTGGACACCGCGGTGGAGTCGTCGGACCGGAGCCCGCGGTTCGAGGTGGTGGACACCGAATACGGCGTCATGATCGGCGCTCGGCGCAATGTCGCCGACGACCGTTACTACTGGCGCATCACCCAGTTCATCATGCCCTTCTACACCATGCCGCCGCCCCAGGATGAGGACCCGATCCTGCATTCCCATGCGTGGGTGCCGGCGGACGACGGGCACCTGATCAACTGGACCATCACGTGGCACCCGGGACGGCCGCTCAAGGAAGAAGAGCTGGCGTCGTTCAACATCGGCCTGAGCGCCCACATCACGGAGTTCGGACCGGCCGTCAACGGCCCTTACGGCGATGTCCGCCCCGCCGCGACCCGGGCCGGCGACTACGGCATGGACTGGGAGGCCCACCGCACCCGCATGTTCTGCGGCATCCCCGGCTTCGGCATGCAGGACAGGGCCATGACCGAGAGCCAGGGACCGATCTTCGACCGTACCCGCGAGCGCCTGGGCACCAGCGACACGGCCATCATACAGGTGCGCAAGTGCCTCATCGACGCCGCCAAGAGGCTCCGGCAGGAGCAGGCCGACCCGCCGGGACTGGATCCCACGCTCCACCACATCCGCGCCACCTCCGTCCGTTTGCCCAAGGACGCGACGTGGGTCGAGGCGGTCCAGGATCGGGTGAGCATTGCGCCGTAGGCCGGCCCATCCTCCCCGCCTCTGGATTCCCGCGTTCGCGGGAATGACGGTGCGAAACGTGGGCTTCATTCCGTACCCCGGAAACTCTCAACACGACCGCTTTCGCCGGGATGACAGGTCCGGAAATGACGTTTGAAGAATATATGGCCGTGCCGTATGTCCTTCGCATGGTGGCGGTCCGGGGGCACGACGGGAGGTGGCTGCGCCGGGCGGAGTACCCGGAGTTGCCCGGCTGTGTCGGCGAGGGACGCTCGCCGGAAGAAGCCCTGGACGACCTCGACCGCAACCGCGAGCGCATGGTCCGCGAGCATCTGGCCGCGGGCACGGAGATACCGGTGCCCCGGCGACCATTGGTGCGGTTGATGAGGATGGGGTAGGCACTGGCCGGCAGGACACTCACGTCAGGTTTCAGCACGAAGGAGAGAGGAGAATCGCTTTGAGCTTTGGAATGAAACAGGCACGGGCGCTGGTGGATGCGGGCATCCGCGCGGCGGAGGAAAAGGGCTACCAGGTGGCGGTGACCATCGTGGACGCCGGCGGCAACTTCATGTGGTGCGGGCGCATGGACGGCACCAAGTTCGTGGCGCCGGACATCGCACGGGCCAAGGCCTTCACCGCGGCCGCGTTCCGGCAGAGCACCGCGGTGCTGGAGGAAAAGGCCAACCCGAAGCCCGTCTTCTACACCGGCGTGCAGGTGGTGCACGGCGGGAACATCGCCATCGGCCAAGGGGCGCTGCCGGTTTGGATCGGCGATGAGGTGGTGGGAGGCATCGGCGTAAGCGGCGCCGCGCCGCAGGAGGACGAGGAAGTGGCGGCCGCGGCCCTCGAAGCCGAGGGCTACTCGTTCCCGGCCGCCGACGTGGCCACCCGGGCCGCCATGGGACACTCGAGGTAGCGCGGGTCCATGGGCCGCATCCAGGAAAAGGTCGCCTTCATCACCGGCGGCGGAGGCGGTATCGGCGCGGCCACCGCCCTGCTCTTCGCCGAGGAAGGCGCCCGCTTGGCGCTGGTGGACCGTGACGGCGCCGCCGCCGAGGCCGCTGCCGAAGAGATCCGCGGGACGTTCCCCTCAGCGGACGTCATGCCCATGGCGGCCGACCTGAGCGACGAGCCGGAGGTGAACCGCGCGATGGATGCCGCGGCGGCACGCTTCGGCGGACTCGACATCCTGGTGAACGTCGCGGGGATCCGGCTGTTCGGCGCACTGGCGGACGCGGAATCCGGCAGTTGGGACTCCATCCTGGCGGTCAATCTCATGGCCACCGTCCACTGCTGCAGGGCGGCCGTCCCGCTGCTCCGTTCAAGGGGCGGCGGCAGCATCGTCAACGTCTCTTCGGTCTTCGGGGTTACCGGACGGGCGGGAATGGGACAGTACGACGTCACCAAGGCCGCGGTGGTGAGCCTCAGCCGCACCCTGGCCATCGAGGAGGTGGGACACGGCATCCGCGTCAACGCCGTCTGCCCCGGCCCCACCATCACGCCCTTTCACATCGAGCGGGCCAAGGCACGCGGCGTGAGCGAGGAAGAACTGCGCCGCACGGGCGCGCAGCACACGCTGATGAAACGGTGGGCGGAGCCCCGGGAGGTCGCCCACACGATCCTGTTCCTGGCCTGTGACGAGTCGTCGTTCGTCACCGGCACGGCGCTGGTGGTGGACGGCGGCGCATCCGCCGCCGTCGGCGGTTCATAACTTCGCGGCGGCGTCAGTCCGCCAGCGGCACCACCGCGAAGACGTGGGGTTCGTCGCCGATAACGCGGCTCCGGTGTCCCCGGCCCGTCAGGTCGTCGGCGAGCATGATGTCGCCGGCCTGGAACCGTCGCACTTCACCGCCACCACACTCGATGTCCCACGCCCCCGAAAGGGTGAAGAGGTATTGTCGCCGGGGCGCCGGATGCCAGTCCAGCAGCACCCCGGGCGGCACCCGGCGTACGTTCACGCTCTTGGCCGCGCCCAGGGATGTGCTCTCCATCTGACGATCCGGCTCGAACTTGAAATCGAGATCCTCGAAATGGGATTCGCCGTCGTCTCCGGTGTAGAGTCTCACTGCCTGCATGTTACCCCGCTTTCTTCTAGCCCTCTTTCCAGACCACGGCACCCGCGGTCGTGGGAACGCACGCGGCCATTTCGGGATCCCGGATGATCCCCTTGGGATCCTCGCCCCGCTTGACCGCCTCGATGGCGGTGCGAAGGATTCGGCGGAACATCAAGACGCCTTCATCCGAGGTGACGTGGTGCTCCAGCCGGTGGTTGGCGATCTCGCCCTGCCCTTCCTGGGCTTCCTTGTCGTCGGGATGGCGCTGGCTGTACTCGTAGCTCGTGTCCGACCTTCCCCCGGGCGCGAGCTTCGCGCGCCCGCTCAAAACGGTCTCGTCCACATCCTCGGGCATCCACCGGATGTTGGCCGACCTGACGTGCGTGTCGTCCACGGGAACACAAAAGGAAACCTGGGTCACCTTCCTGGTCTTGAGCTCGTCCGTGTAAACCAAGTGGGCGTTCAAGGGCATGACCATTTCCCAGATCAACTCGGCCCACCGGCCGCCGTCGAGCTTCTGGACCATGACGAAGCGCATGCCCATCTCGGTCTCTTCGTACCGGAGCTCTTCCGGCAACGAGGTGAACACCTGGGTGGGGAACTGGGAGCCGCTGTGAAGCGTATGCAGCCACACGGTGTGCAGCGCATCCATGAGGTTTTCCTCGGTCTGGAGCCAGTTGCAGTCGACGGAGCCCCCAATGCGCGGCCCGAACCTGGCGTAGAACTTCCCTCCCTCGTGGACCCAAGCGTCGTACTTGGGCAGCTCCGGGATTTTCTCCAGCGGTCCCATGTAGGCGAAGACCAGGCCGCCGAACTCTTGCACCGGGTACGCCGGGTGCCAGAGATGGTCCTTCACCGTGCTCTCGGGCGGTTCCAGCGGCATGTCGAGGATGCGCCCCTCCACGTCGTAGAGCCAACCGTGGTAGCAGCAGCGCAACCCGTCCTGCTCCACCCGCCCGTATTCAAGCGATGTGCCCCGGTGGCTGCAACGAAAGAAGAGCAGGCCCGGCCGTCCCTCGCCGTCCCGGAAAGCGACGAGGTCCTCGCCCAGGATACGGATGCGCTTGGGCAAGTCTCCCAGGTCGCGGGACAGGCACACCGGCTGCCAGTAGCGGCGCATGAGCTCGCCACAGGGAGTGCCGGGGCCGACACGAGTCAGTTCCGGATCGATTTCGGGGATCTTGAAGCCGTAGGCGCTCCTCAAGGAGACGCTCCTCTCCGGTCCAGGTCGTTCACGACTCTAGTCCGGAACGCAAACCGGCCGGCACACACGGATGGAATAACCATGCCGGCGTGTCCGGCCGGTGGAGTATTCGCGGTGATTCGAGAAAGCTCCGCTACTGCTACTTCTTCTGCAAGGCCTCCTGGAATATCGGCGCGTAATGGTTGATCAGGCCGTAGAAGCCATCAAGCGTTTTGTTCCAGTCCTCGCCCACGACCGGAGACATCTTGGCTTTCATCTTCTTGAACCTGGCGATGACCTCCGGATCCTTCAGCGCCGTTTCGAAGGCCTTTTGCAGGATCGCCTGCCGGTCCTTGGGCATACCCGGAGGAGCGGTGGCCACGCGGTGTGAGGCGAGAACACTGAGCTGTGGGAAGCCCAGTTCCCCGACAGTGGGGACGTCGGGGTACCTGGGATCGCGCTTGTCCAGGTAGACCCACATGGGCCTCATGTTGCCGTCCTCCACGAACACCATCTGGCCCGGGGAATCCAGACCCAAGGCCCTGGCGTGGCCCTCCCCTCTGACGATGCCCATGTTGGCCGCCGGAGCGCCCGGATAACCCAGGATGAACTTCGGATTGAACCCCATGACCTTGGCGGTCAACAGGTTTGCGATCCATCCCGTGGCGCCCACCCCCGTGCCGGTGAGAAGGACCTCCTTGGCGTCCTGGAAGTCCTTGAGGTTTTGGAACTTGGTCTTGGCGCCCACCGCCCAGACGTAGGGGCCGGACGAGATCCGTCCGAGCCACGAAAACTCCTTCAGCTTGTAGACCGGCTTGGGGTCCGCGAACAGCTCAGAGACGATGGCCCCGGGGATGTTGACGGTACCGATGGTGTAGCCGTCGGGCTTGGCTTTCCACAGCAGGTTCCAGGAAATGGTTCCGCCGGCGCCCGGCCGGTTCCTGAGAATGACGTTGACGCCAAGAGCCTTCTTCAGGCCGACGCTCACGGCCCGGCTGTGAAGATCGAACCCGCCCGCCGGGGCGTAGGGGATCAACCACGTAATGGTCTTGCCCTTCTCCGGCCATGTCCCTTGAGCTGATGCGTCCTGCGCGGGTACGGTCAACCCAAGGACGGCCAACAAAGAAACCACGCCGATCAGGTTACGTAACATCGGAAACCTCCTTGCCGGTTCTGCTACCAGTGTTGCTTATGTCCAGTTGGCCCGTTCTCTTCCGCTACTTCTGCAGAGCCGCCTTGAAAACGGCGCCGTGTTCCTGAATCAGGCCGTAGAAATCCCCTAGCATCTTGTTCCAGTCCTCGCCCACCACCGGTTCTATGCGCGCCTTCATCTTCTTGAACCGATCCAGCACTTCCGGGTCCTTGGTGGCCGCGTCGAACGCCTTCTGGAGCAACGCCAGCCGGTCCTTGGGCATGCCCGGAGGAGCGGCCACCACCCGGTGGGAAGCAAGCACCGAAAGGCCCGGGTAACCCAACTCTCCCACTGTCGGGACGTTGGGGAAGTCCGGATCGCGCTTGTCCAGGTAGACCCACATGGGCCTCATCGTGCCGTCATGGACGAACGCCATTTGGCCCGGCGAGTCCAGGCCGAGGCCACGGGCGTGGCCCTCCCCTCTGACGATCGCCATGTTGGCGGCCGGGGCGCTGGGGAAGCCCAGGATCTGCTTGATGTTGAACTTCATGACCCTCCCGGTCAGGGTCGACGTGACCCACTCCGTGCCGCCGACCCCGGAGCCCGTGACGAGGACCTCCTTGGCCTTCCGGAAGTCCTCAAGCGTCTTGAACGGCGTTTTCGCTCCCACCGCCCACATATACGGGGCAGCGGAAATTTGCCCGATCCAGGAGAACTCCTTCAGGCGGTACTCGGGGGTGGGCTTGCCGAACAGCTCGGAGACGATGGCGCCGGGGATGTTGACGGTGGTGATGGTGTAACCGTCGGGCTTGGCGCCCCAGGTGAGGTTCCAGGCGATATTCCCGCCCGCGCCGGGCCGGTTGCGGATGATGATGTTGACGCCGAGCGCCTTCTTCATCCCCACGATCATGGCGCGGCTATGGAGATCGAAGCCGCCGGCCGGACCATAGGGAATCAGCCACGTGATGGTCCTGCTCGGATACTTGTCCGCCGATACGGCCGGACCCGGGAAGCCGAAGGCCAGCGCGATGATCCCGACCAACAGTCCTGTCACAATGCGTTTCGCTCGCATGGGGTACCTCCGAAGTTCCTTGGCGTCGCACCCGTATGCCACAGGCGTAGCGAGCCTGTCAACGAGAACAGGAGCCTGCGGCGCCTTGCAGACGCGCCCTGGACGCTTTCTCCGGTCCGGCAGGACGCGCGTGGAAGGTGGATCTCAGTTGAGGCTCTTGAAGGAGCTGAGGTCCCCCTGTCCCTCGCGCAGGATCTGGATGGTGTCGTCCACCAGCGAGATGACGCTGGACGCCAGCACCGGAAGGGTACCGCACTCCATGATGAGGTCCACGCGGTGACCGAAGATCCGTTCGAGGTCGGCGGGATTGGTGACGACTTCTTCGTCGCTCTCGTTGGCGCTGGTGCTGACCACGGGACTGCCGAGCTGCTCCACCAGCGCCAGCGGCACCGGGTGATCGGGAATCCGGATGCCCACGGTCTTCTGCTTGGACTGGAACACCCGTGGCGTTTCCTTGGTGGCGGTGAGCACGAAGGTGTAGGGGCCCGGGAGGAACCGCTTCAGGATCCGGTGCGCGAAGTTCGACACGTGGCCGTACCGGCTAACCTGGACGAGGTCCGAGCACACGAACGACATGGGCTTGTTAGCGTCGCGTCCCTTGATCCGGCGGATGCGCTCCACCGCGGCCTTGCTGGTGACGTCGCAGCCCAGACCGTAGATTGTGTCCGTGGGGTAGACGATGACGCCATCGCGCCTCAGGACCTCGACCGCTCGGTCCACGTGCCGCCCCTTCAGGTGATGGGGATCGATGCTGAGAGTGGTGGCCATGGGAACTCCGGATGCAATCAGCTCAGGGCGAGGACACATCCGTCCGGCGGGTCATGAAGAGATCCACCGGAAGCCGCGTCCCCAGGCCCTTCTTACGGGCTTCCTCCAGCACCAGGTGGCCGATGGCGGCGAACTGGATGCCCATGCCGCAGTTGTTGTTGTGATGAGTGATCTCGGAGGCGGTGGTGCGGCCGGCGATGTTGCCGATGACCAGATCGCCCAGCTCGTGGACCTGCTCCCAGCCGATGATGCCCTTCCTTATCGGCGACATCAGCTCGGGTTGCTCGTCGAGTTCCACCTGCTCCTTGGAGTTCACCACGATGAGGTCGCAGTTCTCGATGGCGGCGTCGTCCAACTCCCGGCGCTTGTCGAACCAGTCCGGCCCGATCATGGAAACGACGTGCGTACCGGGCTCCAGCAAGTCGCCGTCGAACACCGGATCGCCTGAGTTGGTGGCGGTGACCACGATATCCGAATCGTGGACCACGTCCTCGGGGCGCCGCACGGCCCGGGCCTTGACGCCGTAACGCTCGGTCACTTCCCTGGCGAAGCGCTGGCGGTTCTCCTCCCGCAGCGAGAACACCTTCACCTCCCGGATCTTCCGCACCGCGCAAAAGGCCGACACCTGGCCGTGAGCCTGGGTGCCGCTCCCGAAGATGCCCAGCACCGATGCGTCCTCCCGCGCCAGGTACTTCGCCGCCACCCCGCTGGTGCCTCCCACCCGCAACGCTGACAGGTAGTGGTCATGGACGATGCCCTTGAGGGCCCGCTCCTTGATACTGAAGAGCATGACGAAACCGGAGAAGTCGCCCGGGAACTCCATGCGGCTCGCGCCATCGACGTTCCGAAACCGGATCTGCGCAGAATCGAGCCGCACCGCCGCCGTATCGAAGGCCGGAACCGCCCCGGGAATGACGTTGAGCCAGTACCAGGTGCGCTCCAGGCCCTCCTGCGGCAGGTGCAGCCGGCGCCGGGGCATCCCCTCGGCGATCTTCCGGCCGAGCTCGTGATAAGCGGTTTCCACCGCATCCACGATCTCGCCCATGTCGAGGAGACCCTCCATGTCCTCGTTGGTCAGGACCAGTACGTCGTCGTCAGCCATCTTGAGCCCCTTGCCAGCCTTGTCCCGGAGTTGCAGCCCGTAAACTTCGAGCGTCCTTTTCGACACGACCTCTCGTTTCAGTTCAGCAACTTACGGTAGACTGACGATCAGGCCCCGTCAAGTGAGGACGGGATGTCCCGACAGGGCCAGGACCCGGAGGCGACAATGTACCGACTGATGCGAGTGATCGTGGTTCTCACCGTTGCGGCGTTCGGTTTCGCTGCGCCGGAACCGGCGCACTCCCGCGACCCTGGACTGGTCGAGCGGCTGAAGAAGAACGCCGCCGAGTTCCGCTACGAGACCGGCAAGCCCGGAGGAACATTGACCTACTCGACGATCTCCGGTCCGAAGACGTTCAATCTGGCCATCTCCACCGAAACGTCGTCGAGCGTGATTCTCGAGTACGTGTTCGAAGGGCTCGTCGAGACCTCATGGCTGACCGCGGAGGTCGAGCCGGCGTTGGCCGAACGCTGGGAATCTTCCGAAGACGGGCTCGTCTGGACCTTTTTCCTTCGCAAGGGCGTCAAATGGGCCGACGGGGCCCCCTTTTCCGCGGACGACGTGGTCTTCACCTTCTCGAAGATCATCTACAACGACGACATTCCCGCCTCGGCCCGGCCGGGCCTTACCATCCGCTACCGCGATGCGGAGACGCAGACCTGGAAGAGGGGAAAGGTCAAGGCCGAGAAGATCGACGACCACACCGTGAGCTTCACCCTGCCGGTACCGTTCGCGCCCTTCCTGCGGAGCCTGAGCACCCCCATCTATCCCAGGCACATCCTGGAAAGGCACGTGGACGACGGCACCTTCACCTCCACCTGGGACGTGGGCACCGAGCCCGGCGAAATCGTCGGCACCGGACCCTTCACCATCGAACGCTACGACGCGGGCGAACGCGTCCTCCTCAAGCGGAACCCGCTGTACTGGCAACGGGACGCGGCCGGAAACCCGCTGCCCTACCTCGACCGGATCATCTACCTGGTGGTGCCCAACCTGGCTACCTCACTGCTGAAGTTCCAGGCCGGCGAGACCGATATCCTGACCGTCCCCGGCGAGCACTATCCGATCCTGAAGCCGCAGGAATCGGCCAAGGACTTCACGCTTTTGAGGCAAGGACCGAACTTCGGGACCACCTTCCTCGCCCTCAACATGAACGCCGGCAAGAACCCCAGGAACGATGCCCCGTTCGTCGATCCCGTCAAGCTCGGGTGGTTCCGGACGCCGGCCTTCAGGAAGGCCGTGGCCCACAGCATCGACAAGGACAGCATCATCGACAACGTCATGAACGGACTCGGCTATCCGCAGTGGGCCGCGGTGAGTCCCGCGGCCGGCGACTTTCACAACCCGGAAGTAACCCGGTACCCGTACGACATCGGCAAGGCCAATGCGCTGCTCGACGGGCTCGGCTGGTTCGACGCCGACGGCGACGGCGTCCGCGAAGACGCCGAAGGCAACGGCATCGTCTTCAACCTTGCCACCAATTCCGGAAACACCGTGCGGGAACGGGTGTGCACGATCATCAAGCAGGACCTAGCCAGGATCGGCGTACGGGTGAACCTCCGGTTTCTGGAATTCAACACCCTGGTGTCGCAACTCACCAGCACCTACGATTGGGAAGCCATCGTGATAGGCTTCACAGGCGGCGTGGAGCCTCACCACGGCATCAATTTCTGGCATTCCGGCGAGCGGCTTCACTTGTGGTTCCCGAACCAGGCGGAACCCGCGACGGAGTGGGAAAAACGGATCGACGACCTGTTCGTCCGCGGCAGCCGCGAACTGGAGCACCGGAAGCGCGTCGCCATCTACCGGGAATTCCAGCAGATCGCGTCCGACCATGTCCCCGTGATCTATACCGCGCTGGCGGAGCGCATCACGGCCGTGCGAAATCGCTTCGCCAATGTCACGCCGACCCTGTTCGGGCTGTTCGACGTCCGCAGACTCCACCTGAAGTGACCCGCGTCCTGCCCGTGTGGGGATGACGTGACGCGGATCCGGATGATTCGACCATGACGACCTACATCGCAAGGCGTCTGCTGATCACGATTCCGTCGCTCTTCGCTCTGACCTTCGTGATCTTCATGATCATCCAGATCGCCCCGGGGGACTATTTCGACCAGTGGGCGCTCCAGCCTGACCTCAACCAACGCCAACTGCGCCAGTGGAAACGCGAGTTCGGTGCGGACAAGGGCTGGGTGACCCAGTACCTGCGGTGGTTGCGCGGGGTGTTGTTCGACGTTCGTTTCTCGAGCGAGCGCACCCGCATCGCCGACTTCGAATACGCCGATCTGGCCGCCAACCGGAGTGCCTACAAGATCACCGGCGATGCCACGCCCATCCTCGTGCCGCTGCCGGAAGACGGCACCTTCGGACTCGGGTTCAACTTCGACGCGGCCGGAGATGCCGGTGTTCTGGGAAAGACGGACAATCCCGATGCGGCGAGTCAACGGCCCGCCAATCACTGGTCCGGCGATGACTACCAGTCCGTGGAAATGGAGCTCCGCAACGACCGGGTGGGCGGCGCGGACATTTTCCTGCGCATCCAGGACCGCGACGGGAGAGCTTTCCAGGAGCGCCGGTCCATCGAGACGGACGAACCCGCGTCCATCTCGCTGACCGACGCCGACTACGGCCGCTTCAGTGTGGACCGGGACAGGCTCAAGGGGCTGTTTCTCTTCGCGCGGCAGCGAGGCGGAAGACCCGCCGTGCTGGAGGTCGCATATCGCGCGGGAGATACGGTTTTGGCCACCGTGCGTCATGCCCTGGATCCGACCCGCCGCCTGGCGCTGGTCCGCAATGCCTTTCCGGCCGGGCTCGGGGAGCCAGGCCGTTGTGACCGCGTGGCCTTCAGGATCATCGCGGAACCGGCGCCGCCCATGACGGTGACCGTGACCTTCCGGGATCTGGATTCCAGCACCTACGCGACGGACGTGGTCCTTCCCCCGGGCGTCACCACGTCCCTCTCGGTCGACCTCGAGGAACTTCACGCCGCGGGTCTGGATACCACGCGCATGGGTCCGATGTCGTTCCGCAGCGATGTCCCCGGATCGCTTTTCGTGGACGAGGTCCGGCTGGTGAAAGCCGGCAGCGGCTTCCACGTCGGCATGCCGGATTTCGGCAAGTCCATCGCGAACCGCCAGCCGGTCTGGACCACCATGTGGCCTTTCCTCAAGAACACCATGCTGTTGAACGTGCTGGCCATCCTCTTCACCTGGCTGCTGTCGCTGCCCATCGGCATCTACTCCGCCACGCATCCCTATTCCTGGAGCGACAAGGCCTTCGGCTTCATGGCCTACATGGGCATGGCCATCCCGTCGTTCTTCTTCGCGCTGTTGCTGCTCTACGCGGTGACGCTGACGTACGACTTCGACCCGGCCAACCCGTTGTACGAGTTTCTTCCCATCGGGGGGCTCACGTCGGCGAACTACCATGAGCTCGACACGTGGGAACGAATGATGGACCTGGCCCGTCACCTCGCCCTACCGGTGCTCGTGCTCGGAACCGGCGCCATGGCGGCGCTGGTCCGGGTGCTGCGGGCGGAGTTTCTCGACAAGAGCCACATGCAGTTCGTCGTCACCGCGCGGGCCAAAGGTCTTTCCGATACCATGATCAACTACAAGCACATCCTGAGGAACGCCATCACCCCGTTCGTAGCGGGTTTCGGGTCCCTGCTGCCCACCCTCATCGGGGGCTCGGCCCTGGTGGAGATCGTCTTCGGCTACCCCGGAATCGGGCAACTGATGCTGACCGCGGTGCGTTCCTATGACATCTACGTCGTCATGGCGAGTTCTCTGGCAGGGGGGCTCTTGCTGATCATCGGCAACCTGCTCGCCGACATCCTGCTGGCGTGGGTCGATCCGCGCATCAGCTACCGCTAGGCTCCATGTCCACCGGCTCCGACAGTGCTGCCCGCGAACGGCGCAACGCGCCGGGGTCCCGCTCCCCGTTGCGCCACGCCCTGTCCCGTCTCGGACGCAACCGTCTGGCCATGCTGGGTTTCTGGATCCTCGTGTTTCTCTACGGCACCGCCATCTTCGCGGACTTCCTCTCGCCCCACCACTACGCCGCCAGCGCCCGCAAGAAGGCCTATCATCCGCCCATGATCACCTGGATCCATTTCTTCGACGAGAACGGGCTGACGTGGCCCTACGTCCGGAACAGCGCCTTCGAGTTCGACGAGAACCAGCGCAAGGTCTACCGCGAAACGCCCGGCACCGCCTATCCCATCGGGTTCTTCGTAACCGGAGACCGCTACCGCTTCCTGGGACTGATCGAGACCCGACTCCACCTGTTCGGCTTGCGCGGCGTGGAGGACATCTCCGACGCCGATCCCAACCGGCCCATGCTGTTCCTGCTCGGCTCGGACAATTTCGGCCGCGACGTCCTCTCCCGCCTGTTGTACGGCGGCCGTATCTCACTGTCAGTGGGGCTGGTGGGGGTGGCCATCACCTTCGTCCTGGGCATGCTCATCGGCGGCGCTTCCGGCTACTTCGGCGGACGCACCGACATGTTCCTGCAACGGCTGTGCGAGATGCTGATGATGATGCCGGGCTTCTACCTGCTCCTGGCCCTGCGCGCGGCGATTCCCGCGGACTGGTCTTCGTTCCAGACCTACCTGGCCATCGTGGTCATCCTGAGCTTCATCGGTTGGGCCAGCCTCGCGCGGATCATCCGCGGTCTCGTGCTGTCCATCTCCGAGATGGACTACGTCACCAGCGCGCGCGCCATGGGTGTGCCCCATTCACGCATCATCGTCCGCCACGTGCTGCCCAACACCTTCTCCTACGCCATCGTCGCCGCCACCATGTCGATCCCGGGCTACATCCTCGGGGAATCGGGACTGAGCCTCATCGGCCTCGGCATCCAGGACCCGGAGGCTTCCTGGGGCAACATGCTGGCCCTGGCGATGGATATCGCGCAGATCCGCTTCCACCCGTGGATCCTGATCCCGGGCGTGCTGATCTTCATCACCGTCATGGCGTTCAATTACGTCGGCGACGGCCTTCGAGACGCGCTGGACCCGCACGGCGTGCAACAGTGAAGCCTGATATCCCGTGACGCCGGGACACCCTTGCCGCCCGGACGGCGGCGGGTGGGGTCTCCCGTCCCGAGCTACCGCCGGCCGCGCCGCCGCAGCGCCTGGGGCATAAACGTGCTTCGACTCAGCGGCAGGTCGAAGCGGGGCGCGCCGTATTCGTTGGTCAACCCCTTGACGAGATACCGCCCGTTCTGGAGGTCGTAGATCGAGAACCCCGTGGTCCACAGCACCGGCACGTTGTAGTAGTTGACGATGTACGCCTGGCTGACCCGCCAGATGGCACCCCGCGCGTCATACTGGTCCACCACCGCGATCTGCCAGCTATCCTCATCGAGGTAGAAGGTGCGCCGCGGATAGATGTGCCGGGTGCCTCCCTTCAACCGCGCCTCCACCACCCATACCCGGTGGAGCTCATAGCGCGTCGTGTCCGGGTTGATGTGGCCCGGCTTCAGGATATCGTCGAAGCGGTAGCGGTCGCTGGCGAGCTTGTAGCTGTTGTACGGGATGTAGAGCTCCCGTTTGCCCATCAGCGTCCAGTCGTAGCGGTCCGGCGCGCCGTTGTACATGTCGGCCTGATCGTTGGTGCGCTGGCCGTCCGAAGCGGTGCCGGGGTTGTCGTAGCCGACGTTGGGCGCCCGCCGGACGCGCCGCTGGCCGGGATTGTACACCCACGCCTTGCGCGGCTCCGCCGCCTGGTTGAGGGTCTCGTGGACCAGCACGAGCGTGCCTGCCATCCTGGGCGGCGACAACACCTCCTGCAGGAAATAGGCGAGCTTGTTGTCGATGTTCTCGGTGGTCGCCCCGGGCTGGTGATACCCCCACAGGACCTGCTCGCGGATCTGCACCATGACATAGGAGCCGTCGGCCGTGGGCGCGGCCTGGCCGCTGGTGGTGCGTACGGACTTGCCGCGGTAGCGCAGGAGATGGTTCCAGATGGCTTCAAGGCCGTTCGCGGGGATCGGGAACGGAACACCCTCGGCGGCGTTCACCACGCCATTGCCGTCCTCGGTGAGCATCGCGGTGGTGGCGTTGGCGATGGTGCGCTCGTAGATGCGCGGCGGCAACGACGCCGTACGGCGGGTTTGGTACACCGGCATCCGGTAAGTCTTGGGATAGCGTTGGAGCACCGCGATCTGGCCGGGCGTGAGATTCGCCTCGTACCGTTTGAAGTTGTCCGCGGTGATGGTGAACAGAGGCTTGTCGTCCGGGAACGGATCCACAAGGCGCTCTCCGGGCCGGTAGCCGGCCGGCGGTTTCCTGATGCCGCCCTCCCAGGCGGGAATGGTGCCGGCGTCGTTGCCCGCCTTTTCTGCGCCCAGGGGCGTCAACTCCGTTCCCAGCCTACCCGCCTCGGCAGCCGTGACCTTCGCCGCCGACGGCGCCGCGACCAGGAGCGCCGATACCAGCATGGCCGCCGCAACGGCCCGTCGTGGATTCGTGTCGTCCATGTCCTGACCGTCAAAAGGAGTAGCTCAGCGTAAGCGACACGAAGTCGCGGTCGCCCAGCAGATTGTGCTGGCCGGCGCCGAAGAAATGAGTGTAGGCGAGTTGCCCCTGCCACGACAGCAGGTAGCTCGCATCCACCGACAGCGTCACCGTCTTGCGCCCCTCCACGAAGTTGCCGATGGGCCTCGGCGTGGTGCCGTTGACATCGTGGGCCAGGGCGACCTGGGGCGCCAGATTCACCGGCCCCAGGACATTGCTGTAGGTGGCCCGTACCAGCGCCCGGTAACCCCATGAGAAGGCGTCGGCGAAGCCGCTCACCTGGGTCACCGGCTGGACTCCGCCGGCCGTGAAGATACGGTTGCCGCTGGTCCAGGTGCCCGGTCCTTCATAACGGAGCTCCGACTTGTCCTCCATGTCCCGGACCTGGGTGAAGCCGGCCTCGGCGAGCAGGACCCAGCCGCCGGCGCCGAGCATGGGACCCAACGCCCTGGACACCGCGAAAGAGCCCTGCACGACGTCCTTGCGGCGGACGCCGGAGACCTCCTGGCCCGGTTCCCGCGGGCCGGTCTGGCTCCTGCCGAACAATTCGCCCGCGCGCGCCAATGCCGGCACTCTCCGAAGCGGACTCAAGGCGGAGAACAGGAGCTCCGCGTTGTCGATCTGGAGCGGTTGGTTCCGGCGATAGGCTATCTCGCCCTGTATGGTGAAACCGCTGGAACCCAGCTCACCGTTGAAGCTCGCGCCCATGAGGTCGATGTCCTCGGGGAACTCCCGGAAATACCGGATGGAGCCGGCGAAACCGCCGGAAGCCCTCAGGCTCCTCGGGTCGCCCGCGTAAAGGGACACCAGCGGCAGGCGGCTGTGAATTCGCGCGTAGTAGAGTCCAAGCTCGGCGTCGTTCAGAGCCGCCGCGAAATAGCGCAGCGCCACGCCGAACTGCCCCTGATGGCCGGGGTCGCGGTCGGCGGCGCGCGGCACGCGGGAGCAGAGCCCCGCGGGGTTGGCCCGGCTGGGGCAAGCAGGGTCGGGCACGCCGTCCCTGTCGTCCCCCCTCCCCCGGCGGCCGAGTCCGAGATGCACGGTATCCCCCCCGGGGCTGGCGGTGTCGTTGCTGGAGAAGAACGTACCTTGCGCTTCGACCTCGGAGTGGTCCCAACGGAACTGGTAGAAACCTTCCAGGAAGAAGCTGTCGCCGATGCCTACCTTGACGTTGCCCGCGGGAACCGGTACGAGCACGTCCCGCAACTCCGCACCCGCGACCCGGAGCCTGGAGACGTCGGCCGGATTGATGGAGTTGATGCCGCTCCGGAGGAAGACGCTTTCGCCCCAGCTTATGACCTGGTTGCCCAACCGGATCGAGACCGGCGTGCCGCCGGCGTCGAAGTCACCGGCGACATAGGCGTCCAGCAACCGGAAGTCGCGTCCGGCGTGCCGCCTGGCGGCGGCGGACAAGGACGTGCGCTCGGTGTCGCCGTCGGCGACCACGTGATCGTAGAAGTACAGCACCCGCCCGAACAGGCTCAACTCCGCGCCCGGATTGTCCAGGTTGAGCTGCAGCTCGTGGTTCACCTTGGTGTTGAGGGAGACAAGGTCCCCGCGGTCGAAGTTGAGGTTGCCGTCGTCGTTGTTGAAAGACAGGGCCTTGCCGCCGCTGCCCCGGCTGAACAGGCGCTCGTCACGCCCCGAGACACGCATGGCCGCGCCCGTGGAAACGGTGGTGTCGAAGTACCCGGTGACGCCGCTGTCGCCGGCGGGCAACTGCATGGCCGCAGCCGGACGAGGGGTTGACAGGGCAGCCGCCGCCAGCAGGCCCGCCAACACGGTCCCCGCGAAGGCGGACCACCGAAACCCGGCACTGCGGAATGCGGTCAATTGCTCCCGGAAGCCCATGAGATCGTCCTCCCGGCTGGCTCGTTACCCTTCGGCCGCCCGCTCCAGCGCCGCGTAGAAGTCCTGGTACGGGGTCCCGGCGATCTCCTGGGGCATCTCCCGGACGATCTCCACGGTATAGTCCCCGGACAGCTCGACGCCCACCACGGTCCGGACCAGGAGCCCGTCGCCCGGGCCGCCGTTCTCGTGAACGATGCCCACCACGTGCCTGAGCCCGTACTTGCCCCGGCCCGGCCTCAGGTCCCTCAGGACCAGCGGCGCCTCCACTCCGCACCGGACGTCGCCCGGCCGGCGCACGAACGTGTCCCAGACCGGCGGCTCACTGCTTGAAGCCATACTCGCTCCAGTTCTTCAGCACCTTCTCCCGCACCTCTTCCGAGAAGATCGAATCCAGGGTCGCCTTCACCGGCGTCTCCCACTCGCGGGACCATTCGCCCGGCCAGGTGCAGTCGTAGAGCACGGTGGCGCCCTTCTGTGCCGCCCGCTCCGCCTGGCTGTAGCAGGGCGTCAGCGTGTTGGCGCGGCCCTCGTAGTGGATCACGTGGATACCGTTGGCCGGATGGCACTTGGTGGAGAAGGCGTGCAGCACCTTGCCCATGTCGAACACGTCCGTGTCGGTGTCCACCAGGAAGAGCTTGGACAGGAGCGCCCGGCGCGAGGTCAGCACCTGGAGCACCTTCTTCGCCACCTCCTGGCCGCCGTAGTCCACGCTCATGACCGCCAGGTGCACGGCGCCCTCCGGCGGCACGTACACGTCCCGCACCGGCACCCCGTGGCGCTCCAGCCGCCGCTTGATGGCCAGGGCGCCGGACAGCGCCGTCACCGTGGAGCTGTCGTCCTTGTAGCCGGTGGCGTCCACCGTCAGCACCGGCTTCTCCCGGTGGGTGATGGCGGTGGTCCGGAACAGGATGCCGTTGCCCATCTCCCCGGTGCGGTAGCCCGGATACTCGCCGTAGGGTCCCTCG
This sequence comes from uncultured Binatia bacterium (SeqCode), assembly GCA_965219905.1. Lineage (GTDB taxonomy): Bacteria > Desulfobacterota > Binatia > UBA9968 > JAJDTQ01 > JAJDTQ01. The sequence continues at coordinate 376,511 of CBDCOS010000002.1, forward strand.
AGACCCACCCGGTCCGGCAGCACCTCGCCCTCGATGACGATCTCGGAATGGGCCGGTACGAGAAGATCGCTGGTCTCGCAGCGGATCATCTCCACCGGCCGGCCGCGCAGCCCGCCGGCCAGGCCGGCCTCATCGCCTCCCAGGGCGTAGGTGGCGGCGGCGGCAAAGTGGGAAAGCGGATCCGTGCCGATGGCGATGGCCAGGGGCATGGGCTTCCCCTTGGCGACGTAGTGCTCCTGGAACACCTTGCCCAGGTGGCTCGTGGGCCTGGGAAAGCCGGTCAGATGGTGCGCGTCGTAGACCATGAACCGGTACATGCCCCAGTTGACCCAGCCGCTGTCCACGTCCTTCGAGATGACCAGGTCCCAGGTGCCCAGGTAGCGGCCGCCGTCGCCCTCGTGCAGCATGGGGGTGGGCAGGTCGAAGAGGTTGGCGTCCGCACCCAGGCGGATCACCTGCTTGCACGGCGCTTCCTTCACCTCCACCGGATCGACGGGACTCCCCTCCCCTTTCTCGTAGGCTTCGTAGATCTCCCGCACCGTGGCCGTGGCGGGCAGCCCCAGGGCGATGGCGATGCGGCGCCAGGTGGCCACCGGGTTGACGAACACCGAGACCTCGTCCACGTAGTCCGTGACCCGCTTGAACCAGACCGCCGGGCCGTCCTTCTCGCACGCCAGCCGGCTGATCGCGCCAAGCTCCAGGTCCCAGCTCACCTCCTTCTCCACCTCCACGAGGTCGCCGGACCGCCGGAGCGCCTCGATGAAGCTGCGATTGTCGTCGAAAATCATGCCGTCAAACGTAAGGTGCCGGTGTGGCGATTGCAAGCGTGCCGGCATGGCACGGAGCGCCGGGCCGGGGCCCGCCCCCGGAGGACGCCGCACCCCGCCTTTTACCGGCGGGCTTCCTCGAGGGCGATCAGGGTGAAGACCTTCTTCATCTCCTGTTTCCTGAAGCCGGCGGAGAGGCGGCGCATCACCTCCCCCTTGTTCTCGGACAGCCTGATGCCCAACTGGCGATAGGCGTCCATGACCCGTTTCTTGAACTCCATCTCCTCGCACACCTCGGCGATGCACTCGTCAATGCAGGTCCTGAAGCGCTCGATCTCGTCGTCGTCGTACTCCTCCGCCAGCAGCGGGTAGAGGGTCTCGTAGGTCAACACGTCCTGGCTCTCGAACAGGTTCCAGCAGGTGGCGGTGACCGCCGCCTTGTTGATGCTCCCCACCCAATGCACTTCCTCAACGGACTCGGGCTTGCACTTGAACAGCACGGTGGCGCCGTCGGCCGTCCGGACGTGCCAGACCGCCCCTTCGACGCCGGTGATCCTGCCGTCCTCGACCGGCCGGTTGCCCCGCTCAAGCCGCTCGCGGATGGCGCCGTACTCTGCCACCGGATCCTTCCCGGCCGCCAGCGTGCCGTAGAGCGTCGCCGCCGGCACGCCTCGGCTGTCCAGCGCCGAGGGAGACAGCGGCTTCCCCTCCGGGGTGACGCCGAAGAGCAGCACGCAGTCCAGCGGTTCCTCGTAAAGGATGAGATGCGTGTTGCGCGCGCCGTAGAGCTCGAAGCCCAGGGAACAGCCGTTGATCTCCACCAACTCGGGAATGACCGGGTAGCGGGCCAGCATCTCCCGCCACAGGTCCAGGAACGCGCCGAAGCGGCCGTTGCGCAATACCGGTGACAGCCGCAGCTTGTAGGTCAGGTAACGGCGTCCCCGGGCGTCACGGTAGACATACGCCAGCACGTTGGTGCCGTCGTACTTCTCGAAGATCTCGATCCCGCGGACCGGCGGGAAGTTGAACTTGCCCTGGCGGTCGAAGGGGTAGTGCAGCTTGGGCGTGGCGAAAACGACCTGCGGGGCGGGCTCCCCGTTCACGTGGGTGACGGCCAGGGCACCGTAGCGGTGGTCCGGCCTCCGGGACAGGAAGCCGCGCAACGCGGCGTCGTTGAACGGGTCCGCGACGTCGAACTCCTGGAGCCACTTGGGGTCAAGCGAAAGGGAACGGGCGGCGCTCTCGATGTCCTCCATGGTTGAATTCGTACCGGAAAATCCCGGCCCCGCAACCCCCCACCCCGGCCGCGGGCGTCACGCCGGCCTCCGGTCCCTAATACGCCGCACCTTGATGCGGTTCTCGACGCCCAGGGAACGGGCCAGCTCGCCTGGCGACAGCAACACCGCCTCCATGGTGAGGTTCGTCGCCACCTTGAGCTCCCGCTCCAGTTGCCGCTTGATCCCGTCGCCGGCCTCGGAGCCGGGACGCATCTCCACCTCCACCGTCAGCGTGTCCTGCTGCCCCACCCGGTCCACCGTGACCCGGTACTCGCGGGTGAGCTGCGGCAGGCTCTCCAGCGCCGTCTCCACCGAGGTGGGGTAGAACGGGATGCCGCTCACCTTGACCATGTCGCTCAGCCGGCCCCGGAGCTTGGAGATGCGCCGGAAGGTCCGGCCGCAGCCGCAATCGTCGTCGATGAGCTCGCAGAGGTCCTCGATGTTGTAGCGGATCACCGGCGCCGCCTCCTTGAAGAGGCAGGTGACCACCAGCACGCCCTCCTGCCCCGGCGGCACCGGCTCGTGGGTGGCCGGGTCCAGCACCTCGAAGATGTAGGCGTCCTCGTTGACGTGGTAGCCGTTCCGTTCCTCGCACTCGAACGTGGGGGAGCCCGTCTCGACGCTGCCGAAGTTGTCGTAGGCGGACACGCCCCAGCGCTCTTCGATGGCCCGCCGCGCCGCCTCGGTCATGGTCTCGGAGGTGTGGATGGTGCGGCGCAGGCGGAAGTCCTTCCTGAGGTCGAACCCCTGCCCTTCGGCCACGTCCGCCAGGTGGAGCACGTAGGACGGCGTCCCTGCCAGCACGGTGACGCCCCAGTCCCGGGCGATCTTCACCTGCCGCTCGCTGGGGGTGACGCTGCCGCTGCCGGTGGGCACCACCAGCGCCCCGAGGCGCATGGCGCCCTCGGAGGCGGTGAAGCCCACGATGAACAGCGTGTAGGCGAAGACGATCTGGAGGATGTCCCCTTCCCTCACCCCCTGGGCGTGGAAGCGCCGGCTCCACAGCCTGGCGATGATGTCCCAGTCGTTGCGGGTGAAGAAGAACGGCTTGGGGTTGCCCGAGGTGCCCGAGCTGGCCTGGACCCGCACCGCGGCGAAGTCCCCCTGGTAGTCGCCGAAGGGCGGGTGGAGCCTGAGGCTGTCCTCGAAGTCGCTCTTGCGAATGACCGGGAGCTTGCGGATGTCGGCGGCGGTGCGGATATCGCCGGGCTCGACGCCGTGCGCCTTCCAGCGGTCGCGGTAGAACCGGATGTGCTCCCAGGAGCGCTGCACCAGGGCGGCAAGCCGTTCTCCCTGGAGTGCCTGGATGGCCTCGCGGGGCGCGGTCTCGATCTCCCGGCTCTCCGGGGCGCCGGGGTATGGTTCGGTCACGGCGGTATCCTTGGACTCTCAGCCGGCTCTCCCCAACGCCTCGACTGCCAAAGCCTGGGTGTCGTAAACCGGGATGACCTTCTCGAAGCCTCCGATCGAGACGGTGTTGTAGATCAGTTCGGGAAGCGCGCAAACGGCAAATCCCTTGCCCGCGTCGCTGAATTTCTTGGCGAATCTCAGACTGACTCCGAGACCCGCGCTGCTGATGAAAGACAGATGCTCGCAGTCCAGGATCAAGGCGTTGTCCCTCTCATCGAATCCGCTTTCCAGCATGCGTTCCAACAGATGCGCATTGCTGCTGTCGACGCGACCCACGAGCATCGCAATCACGGTTCCGCCTTTCCGCTCCCACTTGACATCTATGTCCATCTCACCTCGACTCCTTTCCATCCAGGACCGCGGCGCGGTCTCGACGGTCAGGCTTTCCGGAGCGCCCGGCTACACCGGAATCATCAACGACCTTCTCGAAGACCCGGTCTGGTCAGAAATTCCCGATACGATGCGAACGCCGCATCCACCGCCTCCAGCGTGAGGCCGTAGTCCTCCAGGGCGTAACGATGCCGCTTCTCCCGCCGCCGGCGTTCCGCCTGCCGCCACCGCCAGTCGTCGATGGCGTCGACGGTTTCCTGCTCCAGCGCCCAGTCGAACCGCTCGTACACGCTGCGCACCACGGCCAGCGGATTCTCCACCAGATCGACGTAGTTCACGTCCATCCAGCGGTGCTCCAACTCGGGATGGGACTCCCGGAACCGCACGGCCCTGTCCATCATGCCGCTCATGGAGTCCAACAGCTCGGCCCCGAGATCGTGCCGCGACCGCGGCTGGCCGAAGAGCGAGCGCGCCTTCTCCACGAAGCTGCAAAAGGAACCCATGAACTGACCGGGGCTCCGATGGGTCTGGATGAAGAGGGCGTCGGGGTAAGTCTCCACGAGGGTCTCCAGCTCCATGAGATGAAAGGGCATCTTGAACAACCACTGCCCCGGGTGTTCGGGCTCGCGCTGCCGGCGCTGCCACGTCAGGTTCTGCATGATGCGGCGGTGGTGCGCGTAGGCATGCCGGCAACCGGTGTCGGCCAGCCAACGGCCAAACTCCGGGACGTAGAACCGGACGGTCAACGTCCAGCAGCCGAATACCATGCACAGGATCGGGAAGTCCTCCACCGGTTCGTCGACAGCGAACTCGTGGATGCCCTCGAAGAGCTCGACGACCCTCGATGCGTCGATCATCTCCTCCAACCGCGCCCGCCGGGGGTCGTCCAGGGTTCCTCCGATGGAGGCATATTCGTCCCTGGACAGGGTCGGCGCGCCGAACTCGTAACCTCGCAGCGACCAGAACCGGGGATCGCAGGCCATGAGCCGGTGCAGATACGTCGTGCCGGTGCGGTTGATCCCCACGATGAAGACCGGGCGCCGGATCTCCTCCCGTTCGATCTCCGGATATTGGCGCCGTTCACGGGCAAACCCGGCGTTGTTGCGCAAGAGACGGCTCAGATCGAAGATGGTGCCGGCAAGCTTGTCCTCCAGCATTCCGGCATCGGATACCTGCAACGCCCGAACCAACTGTTCCAGGTTCCGCCCGATCCATGCAGGATACGCCTCTTCGAAGGAGACTCCGTGGCTGTCGGCGTAGTGCGCGGCCCGGGCCATCAGGCCATCGAAGTCCAAACGCCCGCTCGACACCGGATGCGGCCATTGCGACCGATGATCCGTGACCCATTGGTAGCACCGTCTCAGCCTGGTCAACGCGGGCGGCCACTTGATCGGGTAAGGACAATCCTCCCGGATGGCGCGGTCGCAGACGGGCAGCCGGTCTTCCCTCCTGTTCTTGCTGAACCAGTATTCCCCGAAGTGGTCGAGCACGGCCCAGTGTCCGTGAAGCGGGGAGTCCTCGCGGGCCTGGCAGGCGCGTCTGAATGACTCGTAGGGAACCTCCGGCAGGTAGGTCCCGAAATCGGCGAGCTCGAGCTCGTGGGAATCGAGCTGGGGGTTGCAGCAATGGTAGATCGTGAAGCGCCGTTGGGGATTCAAGGAAATGGCCGTGCAGACCCGGCTGAGGGTGTCCACCGCCTCGTTGTTGGACCGGAACGTGAATCCCGCCGGGATGGTGCCGCTATGAAGGACCGCGGCCAGTATCTTCATCGTAAGATCGTCTGCCCGGACGAATCCGGTACTCGACACACCGGTCTGCGGCAGCCGGAAGATCGCCAACGGCATGCCGGCCTGTTGCGCGAACAGAAGGGCCTGCTCGGACGTGAGCTTGCTCCAAGGGTAGCCCAGCAACCCGATCGGGAACCTGTTCTTCATCGTCGCGAGGTCCGGCTGCATCTGGTGGTCGATGGAGCTGTCCCGGAATTCATGCGCGAAGGCGAAGAAATACTCCGGAAACACAGCCATGGTCGAGGCATAGAACAGATGCTTGAAGCGTTTCCGCACGCACAATTCGATCAAGTTGTGAAGGCTCAGCGTGTTGAGCTTGCGTATGGCGGTATAGGAAGAGGCAAGATTGATGTCGGCAGCGAGGTGGTAGACCGCGTCGATCCGCTCACAGAGATCGTTGAAATCCGTGGCGCCCAGACCGAACCGGGAGTCGCCGAGACCGCCGACCACCACGCGGATGCGCGACGCAAAGGACTCTTCCCATATTTCGGCCTCTTGCAACGCATCGCGCAGGCGTCGGAACCCATGCTCGACATCATCCGCCTGGACGAGGCAGTGCACGACCAGAGCGCCATCCTGCCGCAAGAGGTCGCGCAAAAAGAAACGGCCGAAGAAGCCGGTGGCTCCGGTCAGCATGACCTCGCGGAAATCGGCCGGCGAGACCGGAGCGGCCGGCGATTCCTGCGTGACCGTTGCATGAACGAACCGGCGCAGGGTGTCGAGGTCCCTCTGGCATTGCGGCGGCAACGCTCCCGCGAGAGGCGGCACCTTTGTACCGAGGGCCGGGGTCTCAGCCATGTCCTGCGACGTCAGTGTCCCGCGTGTGCTCGTTTCCATGTGTTTCTCGTTCGTGGTGCCCATTCCCGGGTGTTTCCTACCCTGCCGCCGAGTGCGTGAGCCGCTCTACGTGTTCATCCACCGCGAACCGGAAGGTCTCCAGTTCGGGCTCTATTTCGTCACCATCATAGCGGTAGTCCCCGGCGATCGATCTGTAGCGGGCGTGGACCCGAGCGAACAGCTCTTGCCGGCGCTCGCCGATTGCCTCGACCGGCTCGAAGGATGGGGAAACCGCTTCCTTGAAAAGGCTCAACTCGTTCGCCAGGAATTCCTTGAAGTCGTGAATGGCCATTTGCTGCCGGGTGACTCTCTCATAGTGGTAACCCATGGCAGCCAGTGCGATCGCTTCCGGCAACAGCCGTGGATACGCCTCGGAGACCTTGGCGATGAAGCGATCGAAGGACTGGAGCTGTTTCGAGGAAAGCCGCTTGCGGACGCCCATGAGTCTCAGGAACAGTGCGTTCTTGCTCATCGGCTTCCGCAGGTGCGGGACCGGTTTCAAGTGCTCCAGCAATGTCAGGCAGCGCTTGAAGTAGTTCTCCAGCGCCGGGTCGTAGATGGTGGTCATCACTCGCCTGTATCCGTCAATCAGCGTCTTGAGCTCCATCTGTGGCTTGAAGTTGACGGTCGTGGCAACGGTTCCGATGGATGCGTCAAGCAGCCGGTTCTCCCTCTCCAGGCGCTCGTAGAGATTCGTGTCCTTCAAGGCCGTCAACAGGTAGATGGCGGCCATGGGAATGCCGGCTTCCTGGATGAAATCGATCTGGGCGTCGAATGCATCCGCGCCGTCTTCATCGAGCCCCAGGATGAAGCCGCCCAGGACCTGCATCCCCTTGCCCTGGATCTTGCGGACAGAGCGGAGAAGATAGTCCTCTTCCCGCGTGCTGACGTTCTGTGGCTTCTTGACCTTGACCAGGGCCTTGGGATTCGGCGTTTCGATGCCCAGGAACACGGAGTCGAACCCGGCCTCGATCATGACATCCATCAAGTCATCCATCCGGGCCAGGTTCACGGACGCTTCGGTGATCAGTGAGAAAGGATGGCTGCGGGCTTTCTGCCACTCGGCGATGACCGGCAGCAACTCCGTTGCCGCCCGCTTGTTGCCGATGAAGTTGTCGTCCACCAGGAAGACGGGGCCACGCCAACCCAGTCGATAAAGGGTTTCGAACTCGCCGAGCAACTGCTCCGGCGACTTGGTCCGGGGCACGCGCCCGTAGAGCTTCGTGATGTCGCAGAACTCGCAGTCGAACGGACATCCGCGCGAGAACTGCACACACATCGAGTGGTAGGCTTCCATATCGACGATGTCGAAGCGGGGAACGGGCGTCCGGGTGACGTCGGGTTTTCGAGGCTCCCGGTAGATGGCCTTGGCCGTGCCGTTTTCGAGATCGCGCAAGAACTGGGGAAAGCTCTCCTCGGCCTCGTCCAGAACGAAATGATCGACCCCCTCTATCTCGCCGTGATACGTGGTGGGATAGGGCCCACCGGCCACCACGGGAAGCCCGGCCCGACGGCATCGTTCGATGACCCCCCGCAAGGAAACCCGTTGAACGATCATGGTGGAAGTGAACGCCACGTCGGCCCATTCCAGATCCGACTCCCGCAGGGAAGTCACGTTCATGTCCACCATGCGTATCTCGTATTCCGGCGGAAACATCGCGGCGACGGTGAGCAGGCCCAAGGGGGGGTAGACGGCCCTTTTCCCGAGCAACTCCAAGGCATACTTGGCCCCCCAGAAAGCGGGAGGGTGTTCCGGATAGACAAGAAGAGCATGGGGCATGGCGGGGTTCTGTCCCTCTCTTCGGCGTCAGCGGATGGCAAGCTCGTCTACCGGGTCCGATTCGACCCCGGCCCCTGACGGAAAGTGCTCCTCCGGAGACCTGGCGAAAACCGATGGGGCGCGGCGAATACGGCGTCCACCGGCCTCGCGCGCGTCCTCGGGCCCGGCTGCCCCCGTCTCCGCCTGAACCTCCTCGGCATCCGGCCTTCCCTGTATGATGTCTCGTGCGACGGACAGGGCGGAGGCCGTGGTCATGAGCTCGAGGGCGCTGACCCGGTGGTTGAACTGGGTCTGGATGAAGGTCCCCAGCTCGGCCACCGAAATCGACGTCAGTCCGAAGCTGGACAACGGCTCCTCGACGCCGCCCTCGTCATGACCACAGAGTTCGGCGACCTTGGCGGCAATCTGCGCCACGACGGCGTCCACCGTCAACTCGCCGGCCGCGCCCGCCTCGAAAGCATCTTGGTTCGTCATCAAACGCCCGATGCGCAAATAGTCCGAGGAGTCCACCGTCCACGCGGGTCTTTCGAACAAGGCCGTGATCAAATGGTCCCGGCCGTCCATGGATCGCATGGCATGGTCCAGGTTGGAAACCGCAAACTGGCTGCTCACCGGCGGCATGCCGGCGGCCCTCATCAGGCGCAACACCGGGAGGCTGCGTGCCGCCATGCCGGCGTCGGCAACCGCGGCCATGTTGTAGGCCAGACCCGGCAGGCCTTGCCGGCGACGGCACGCGGCCAGACCGTCCAGAAAGGCGTTGGCCGCGCTGTAGTTGACCTGTCCGGGGTTGCCCACCACCGAGGAAGTCGAGGAAAACAGAACGAAGTGGTCGAGGGCGCAGGCGGCGGTGGCCCGATGGAGATGGAGCGCGCCCGAGGCCTTGGGCGCGAAAACCCTCGCCACCGATTCCTCCGTCATGTCCACCAGCAAGCCGTCATCCAGGGTGCCGGCCAGGTGGAACACACCCTTCAGGGGTCTCTTCAATCCGGCGATGCAGCGTTGGACATCCTCTTCCACCGCCACGTCGCCCGTTACGATATCGAATGCGACATCCTCGTCCATGTAGGTGAGGGCGCCGGACCGGCGGATCCAATCGGCATCCCGGCGGCGCTCGGGGTCGCGGTCCAGGAGCGTGAGATGGCGAGCGCCGGCAGCCACCAGGTACGGCAGAAACCGCATGCCGAAGCCGCCCAGGCCGCCGGTCACCAGATAGGTCGCATCGGGGTCAAGGAACGGCTGCACGTCGGCCACCGTGAATCCGGCATCCGCGCCCGCCCGTGGCGCCTTGAGCACCAGCTTTCCCTGATGCTGGCCGGTCGTCATCAAGCGAAGGGCCTCGGCGCAGTCCTTGTACGGGAAGACGGTAACCGGCAACGGCGGCAACGCGCCTTGATCGAGCAAGTCCAGGCAGGTCTGGGAGAGCTGACGCGAGAGGAGCGGGTCGTCGATCATCAGGCGGTCCACGTCGATGGCGGCAAAACGCAGGTTCTTGCGGAAGATACGCAGACCGAGATCGCTGTCCTGGTAGATGTCCACCTTGCCGATCTCGCAATGCCAGCCGCCGGGGCGCAGGGCCTGCACACACAATTTGACGTGGCGGCCGGCCAGGGAATTCAGCACGACATCGACGCCCTCGCCGTCGGTGGCTTCCATCAAGCCTTCGTACCAGTCGAAGGTGTGCGAATCGAAGGCCGCACGTGCGCCCAAGGCCCGCAACTGGCCGCGTTTGTCCTCGCTCCCGGCGGTGGCGTAGATCTCCGCTCCCGCGTGCTTGGCAAGGGCGATGGCTGCCTGCCCGACGCCGCCCATGGCAGAGTGGATGAGAACGCGCTGGCCCTTCCGCAGGCGAGCCAGATGGATCAGCGAATAGTATGCGGTGACGTAGACGGACAGCGATGACGCGGCCTCTTCCATGCTCAGACGAAGACCAGATGCTCGTTCAGCACCACGCGATTGGCGATGCACCCGCCCGTCGTGAACGCCACCTCGTCGCCCACCCGGCAATGGCCCACGCCCGGTCCGACGCGGCGCACGGTCCCGGCGCCCTCGATGCCGACCTCGCGGCCGAGGGCCGAGTGCTCGTATGCCATTGCCGGCAGCAAACCCAGCGTCACCATGATGTCACGGAAGTTGAGCCCGGCGGCCGCCACATCGATCTCCACGTCGCCCGGGCCCAACGCCGGAAGCTCGCGGGTCTTCATCTCCAGGCCGCTGATCTGGCCCGGATTGTCCAGGGTGAGGCGGTACGCGGGCTCCTCACCGGCCGGCACCCGTGGATATCGATCCCGGATGCTGACCAGCCGGGGCGCCCACAAGCGTTTCCGGCGCACTGCCAATTCGCGCTCGCGCAAATCACAACGGGCGAGATCCGCCAGTGTCTCGAGGTCTTCGGGAGCGCCCAGGTCCACCAGGCGGAACTGGATCCCGGCTTCCTCGCCGACCTCAAGGTCCATGCTCCGAACCGCTCCCCACAACGCGCTGCCGCGCGGCTCCTCCACGTCGAAGGCCGCCGCTTGCGTCACCACGGTCAAGCGGCACGGGTGGTTCGCGCGCTCCATCCTGGCGAGCACCAAGGCCCGGACAAAGGCGATGAATCGCGCCGACACCTCTTCGCCGGTCGGATCCTGCGGGTCCCTGCCGCAGAAGAAGTCGACGGCCTGCGCGTCGGCGACTTCCGGCCACTCCGCAAGCAATTCGAAATCTCCCGCGGCAACGGTCTCCCAGGGAATTCGGCGCAGGTCGGGCGCATGGAACAGGGAGGCCCACTCCGCCGCCGGGCTTTCCGGCTCGCCCAGCACCCACCGCGGGCCGGGAAACGGGACCGTGTCACGGGCATCCGAACCGTCCCCGGACGCTTGCAGCAGGGTCGTGTGCCGACCCGGGCGGACCGTAGCCCAACCGGCGCCCGGCGCAATGACGTCGCCCTCGTCGTGACAGACGAGAGCCAGGCCGCCGGCCACGGCCAGCCTGTTCAGGAAACGCCACTCCTCCGGCCCGAAGTCTCCGGCATCCCGATGCAGGAAAATGATCTCGGCGGCGCCCGGACGCAGCAGGCCTTCTTCCAGCCCCTGCTCAACGGCCGGGTCAAGGCTTTCGAAACGGACCGCGGCTCTCTGTTGGTGGAAGGCCTCGTAGTGGGCCCGGCTCCTCTCCTCGCTGTCGCTGACGAGCCAGAACTCGGCCTGTCCGCCTGAATCCGAAAGCCGCTCAATGCACTGTTTGAGGATCGTCCGGTCGGGCTCACGATCGCCGGCGAACTCGACGACGTGACAGGCATAGGGATGGCCGCGGTCGGACCGTTCCAGGGCGGCGATCAACCGGGCGGGCTCGATCTCGCCGTCCGGCAGCCGGTCAGCGAGGACCTGGCCGGTTGGGACGAACTTCGGCTGCCACGAGATCCGGTGCTTGCTGCGCGGCAGGTCGCCCCAGCGCGGATTGGAGACGAAAGATATGTACTTGTCGATGTGGGCAATGAGATTTCCGGTGGCGTTGTCGTAGAAACTCACGCTGCCGCCGGTGGTTTCGCCGTAGTGAACCGTATACTGGCCCTTCTCGTTCACATGGTACCACCCGTCGGCGGGCTTCGTGACGAGCACGGTGATCCGCGGCGATGTCGGCGCACCCAGGAACGTCACGCCTTCGGCCCGCTGCGGTATGGCGAAATGATCGCTGCCGAGCATCAGGTTATACAGGAATATCTGGAGCCCTCCGTCCAGCAAGGGGACGGAAGCGACATACCCTTCGTCGCGACCGTTCTTCCACAAGGTCTCGTCCATCTCCACGTCGACAAGATAGGAGCGGGTGGTCATGTCCATCCGGACCCGCTTCATGGTCCTGAAATTGGGGCCGTACTGAAAGGTCTCGCTGAGCGCGGCTTCAAAGCGTTCGTAACAATCGCTCTCGTCGGCGAGGACCGAGCGCTCGAAGCGGGTCATGTCGATGTCCGCCAGGCGAGCCGGCACCGGCACCGCGTAATCGCCGCTCAGGCGGAGCACCTTGCCGCGGCAGTGCAACTCGCTGCCGGCGTCGACGTCGAAGGGGCGGGACGAGATCGTGAATGTGAATTCGTCGGGAGCACCGGCCACCGGATGCACGGCCGTCTGCAGGCGCACCGGCGTCTTGGGAACGGGACAGGGCTGGAGGAACTCGACGACTTCAATGTGGACCGGAACTCCCTCGAACGCTTCGAGGACCAGCTCGATGTAGCCGGCCGCCGGCATGATGGCCGCGTAATGGACGAGGTGCTCCGCCAGCCAGGGAAAGTCCTTGTCGGAAAGCCGCGCTTCGAAAAGAACGTGATCGGAAGGCACCTTGTGCCCCACCAGCGGACCGTGGGAGTACTGGCCCTGCCGGATGAACATCTCATCATCACACAGGACGTCGATGGTCGCCTGCTCTTCTCTCGGATGACCGGGCAGCAGGTGGGTGACGGGCTCCGGGCGCGGATACTGGGCGGCGAAATCCAGGTCCACGCCCGCCCTGAAAAGAGCCCCCAGAGCCTCCTGGAAACCGCGGCAGACGTCGGCATCCCGCATCAGCGTCGGAACGCAGACAGGGCCCTGAACGTTGCCTTCCAGGCACTGCGCGATGACCGGCTGCAAGGCGCTGTGCGGCGCGATTTCAAGCACCACGTCGGGCCGGTATTCCCGCTGGATGGTGTCCATGGCCGCCGCGAACCGCACGGGCTGGCGGATGTTGGACCACCAGTAGGCGTTGTCCAGCCGCTCTGTCCTTTCGCCGGTCACCGAAGACACGAGCGGCACGTCGGCTTCGAAGGTGCGGCCGTTCAGGAAGGAAAGGCTCGCCAGCGCGTCGTCCCTGAGCGTATCCATGACGCTGGAATGGAAGGCGATGTTGCCCGGCAGCAGCCGGTTCTGCAGGCGGCGGCGGTCCAGCTCCGCCATGACCGGTGCCAGGGCGGCGTCCCTGCCGCAGACGACCGTGCTGGCCGGCGCGTTCTCGCACGCGATCTCCACCCGGGGCGGTCCTCCCTCGGAACGAAAGGGAACGCGCAGCGACTCGAGCAACTCCTCTACGGCCGGCCGGTCGAGGCCCACCGCCAGCATGCGGCCGGAACCGGCCACGCGCTGCTGCAGCGTGGCGCGGTGAAAGACGAGCCGAGTCGCGTCCTCCAGCGAGAGCGCTCCGCAGGCGTAGGCGGCGGCCACCTCGCCGGAACTGTGGCCGACGACGCAGTCCGGATAGACCCCCCAGGTCTTCAGCAACTCCACCAGCGCGCACTGGAGCATGAAGATCACCGGTTGGGCCAGTTGGACCTCGTCAAGCGCCTCCTGGGGGGCGGAGAAGCAGGCGTCGCGCAACGAGACGTCCGTATGCTCCCGCCAGTGTTCCTCGACGGCGTCGATAACGCGCCGGAAAACGGAGTCGGCCTGGTAGAGCGCACGGCCGCAACCGGCCCACTGCGTGCCCTGTCCGGAGAAGACCATGGCCAGCCGCTTCTCTCCCGGTTCCGCCGTGGCCAGGGGTGAGGGATCTTCCGCGAAGGTGCCCAGCGCCGCCATCAGTTCCTTGCGGCCGCGGACCGCGAACGCCGTGCGGACGGGGAAGTGAGTACGACGGCGGCTGAGATTGCCCGCCAGCGTATAGAGGTCGATGTCCCGCCCGGCCAGCGCATCGCGCAGCTCTGCCGCGCTCCGCGTCAACGTGGCGGAGGTACGGGCCGACAGCGGAATCATGAAGCCGGCCTCCGGCGCCGGGGCCGCGGACCAGACCCGTGACCGCACCGGGCGGTACTCTCCCACCACGCAGTGCCCGTTGGCGCCGCCAAAGCCGAACGAATTGATCCCCACCGCCACCGGATGATCGGGAAAGGGTTCACAGGCGGTCTGCACCTGCATGGGGCAACGCTCGAAGTCGATCTCGGGATTCGGCACCAGGAAGTTCCTGGAAATCGGCGCGAACGTGCGGCGCTGCATCATCAGGACGACCTTGAGCAAAGCGCAGTGGAAGGCCGCGGCCTCCATGTGGCCCATGTTGCTCTTGACGCTGGCGATCCGCAGCGGAACCTCGCGACCGGCACCGCCGAATGCCTCCGCGATGGCGTTGCCTTCGATGCGGTCGCCCACCACGGTCCCCGTGGCATGGGCCTCGATGTAGTCGAAATCCGTTTGCGCGCGGCCGGCGCGAGCACAGGCCGTGCGCATCAGCGCGATCTGCGCATGACGGGTCGGCGCGGTGATGTAACGCCCTTGAGCCAGGCCGGCTGCGCCGTCCGCGGTGCCGGCCGCGTTGACCGCGGTGGCTTCCACCACGGCGTGGATGGGGTCCCCGTCGCGTTCGGCCGCCTCCAGGGGCTTGACGACGTAGATGAACGCTCCCTCCGAGCGCATGTACCCGTTGGCTTCCGCGTCGAAGGAATGGCACTTGCCTTCCGGGCTGATGACGCCCAAGGCGTTGAAAGAGGCGCTCACCCGGGCTGTGCCCAGGTAGTTCACGGAACCGACCACGGCCTGTTCGCAGTCGCCGTACCGGAGGGCGCTCACCGCAGCGTGCAAGGCGGTCAGGCTGGCGGAACATGCCGTGCAATAGGTGGTGGACGGCCCCATCAGGTTAAAGTGGTACGAGATGCGGTTGGCCAGCATGGCCAGGCTGATGCTCATCACGTCGAACTGGGTGGAGCCGTACAGGGAACGCCAGTTGGCCACCGGTGGGACCTGCGCGCCGATGAAGACGCCGGTAGGGCTGTCGCGCAGGGAATGCAGATCCCAGCCGGCCCGCTCGAAGGCTTCCCAGGCGCAACTCAACAACATCCTGACCTGGGGATCCATGGCCAGCATCTCGTTGTGGGACAGCCCGAAGAAACCCCGGTCGAAGAGCTTCTCGACGTCGTCGCGAATCAGTCCCTCGTAGGGACTGGCGAAGCGGCCCGGGCCCGAGAACGCTCCGATGGGCTGGTAGCCCCGGCCATAGCGCTCGGTCACCGGCTCCCGGACAATCTCCCGTTCGCTGAGCAGACGCCAGAAGTCGTCATCGGTGCGGATACCGCCGGGCATGCGGTAGCTGTATCCAACGATGGCGACTGGAGCTTCGGGTTTCAAAGTCTTCGCTCCGTTCCGAAGGAAGGAATCCGAATCCGGCGGAGAGCACCCTTGACGATTCGCTACTCGGCCTTTTCAATGATTTCGTTCAGGGTCACCTCGGCTGCATTGAACATGTCCGCGAGAATCTGCTGGCGACGCGCCCTCAGCCGTTCAACCCGCTGCCACAACACTTCCCTGATCTCTGTGACGATTCGTTCACGCGTCTCCGGGGGGAGAGTCGTATCATTCCTGAATTCGTACTTCTCTACGGTGAACTCGGCGATGTCGAGGATGTTGTCGCCTACGACATTGAAATCAACCGAGCTTCGGATCGTTCCGATCTTTTCTTCCGCCTCTTTCCGGGGATCAGCCATTTTCTCCTCCTGTCACTTGCACCCGTCGTTTGTGGACCCCTGCGATCAATGGATCCGGTTGATACGAACCGAGACTAATCGGCTTCGATCGCCTCCACCGCCGCCTCTTGTGAGTCGTAGACCGGGATGACCTTGTCGAAGCCGCTGACCTCCACGATGCCGCGAGCTGATTCCTGGAGCGCGCAAATGGCAAATTTCTTTCCCGGTTCGTTGAACTTCTTGGCTATGGTCAGCGCGACCCTCAGACCGGCGCTGCTGAGGAAGGTTACCTGCTCGAAGTCGAGGATCAAGGCGTCGTCGGACGACTCGACTCCGTTCTCCAACATGCGCTCGAACAGATCCGCGTTGGTGCTGCTGAAACGACCAACCAGCATCGCGATCACGATTCCGCCCTTCCGGCCCCACTTGATATCGATGTCCATGGTTTCCAACTCCTTTCGACTCAGACGGCGACTGAAGCTTACGACTTGCTCACGCCTGTACCGTTTACGGGTGTATCGTCTCCAGGAACCAATCCGTGGGAATCTCCCGGCCCAGCCCCTCCTTCTTGGCCAACTCCAGCACCCTGGCTCCCACCGCTGCGAACTGAATGCCCATGCCGACGTTGTTCTTGTACACGGTGATGTCGGCGTCCCGGGTCCGGCCGGTGGCTTCGCCCACCATCAGCTTGCCCAACTCGTGGATCTTGTCCCAGCCGAATACGCCTTCTTCAATGGGCTTCAGCAGGTCGGGATGGCCGGCATACTCGGACTGGGCCCGGGAGTTGATGACGATGACGTCGGCCCGGCGCAGCGTCACTTCGTCGAGCTCGATGCGCTTGACCGATTCGTCGCTGTTCACGATGGAGCCCACGTGCGTGCCCTCTTCCAGCCATTCGCCGTTGAAGGTCGGCTCGTTGGTGTTGGTGGCGGACATGACGATATCCGAGCCCGCCACGACGTCCCTGGGATCGTCCACGGCCGCGACCGGCATCCCGAGACGGTCGTGCCACTCCGCGGCGAATGACCGCCGGTGATCCGGGTTGGGGCTGAACACCTTGACCCTCTCGAGCTTCCGCACCTTGGCGATGGCTTCGATGTGGGCGCCCGCCTGGAGGCCCGAGCCGAACAGCCCAAGCACGCGGGCATCCTTCCGAGCCAGGTACTTCACGCCCAGGGCGCTGGTGGCCCCCACCCGGGCCTTCTGCAGGAATCCGTCCTGTATGATGGCCAGAGGCTCGCCGGTTTCGAGGCTGAAGAGCTGAATCAGGCCCACGAACTTCTTCCCGGGCGCGGCCGGGACCTTCTCCTGACGCACCAGGCCGGAAACCGTGGGGAAGTGGACGATGTCCGAGGAAAGCCGCAGCGCCATGACGCCGAAGCGGGGAACGGCGCCGTTCATGGTCTTGAGACGGTAGGATTGCCTGGAACTCTCCAACGAGACGTACGTGTGGGTGCGAAGCTGGTTGACCGCGATCTCCCGCCCCAGATCCTGGAAGGCCTGCTCCACGGCCTCCAAGCAGGCGTCCATGGTGAGCACCTTCTCGACGTCGTCGTTGTTCAGGATGTGGGTCATCGCGCCGGCATCCTCATCGCCCCGCCCGCCTCACGCCTCCGCCAACGGAACGCGCCCCCACAAGCCACGCAGATCCGCCTAGGAGCCTGTCCGAGTAGTGGTCAAGGCGACTTTCGTTTGTTTTGCCAAGCGCCGCTCAGGAGGGAGACTAGAGAGTTTGATAACGGTGGGTCATGAGCGTAGCCAAAGGCCGCCGTTTTCGAGTCTCCAGGTGGCCGTGCTCATGGCCGGAGGAAGCGAGACGAGGGTCTTTCAGGCCTGGGCCGCGGCACGGTGGGCCGCGAGCTTGTTGAGGTTGTGGGCGATGCATACCAGCGCCCACTCATGCCGCACCTGATCCAGGCCGCGCAGCAGGAACTGCCGGAACCCGCGGCCATGCTTGATCTGGCCGAAGACCGGTTCGATGGTCACCTTGCGAAGACGGTAGCGGCTGCGCCGCCCGCCGTGTTTCAGGCGCCCCGCCATGGCCTCCCGCAAGCTCCCGGGCGGTAAAGCCTTGCCGCCGGCCGCGGTCGCCGTGCCGTGCTTCTGACGCCCGGTGGCCACGTAGCCCCGAATGCCTCGCTCCTTCAGGATGCCGAGATTGTCCTCCGAACAATAGCCGGCGTCCGCCGACAACTCCTTCGGCAACGCTCCCGCCGCTTCCTTCATCGCCTCGATCATGGGCTGCAACTGCTGCTGGTCGCTGCCGCTGTCGGTCAGCCCGTGGGCCACGATCACCTGGTGTCCCGCATCCGCCGCCGCCTGGGCGTTGTAGCCCTGGATGAAGCCGTCCCCGGTCTTGAGGATGCGGCTCTGCGGGTCCGTGAAGTTCCGCTGCGCCTTCTCCGGCACCCTGGGCTCCTCCCCGGTCTTCCCCGGCCCTCCCTTCTCCCTGGCCTGCGCCTCCAGCGCCTCCTTCGCCTCCCGTATCCGCGCCAGCCGCTGCTGCTTGTCCGCCACCCACTCCGGCATCTCGTCTCCCCGAGCCTCCGGACCGTGCTTCCCGTCCTCCCGTGCGTCGGTGGCCTCCGCCTGCTCCAGCCACCCCCTCACTTCCGCCTCCAGCCGCTTCTCCGCCTTCCCCATCCGCCCGTACGACATCGCCTTGTGCTTCGACGCGTTCGCCTTCACCTTCGTCCCGTCCAGCGCCACATGCCCCAGCTTCACCAGCCCCGCCGCCCGGCACAGCGCCAACACCTGCCGGAACAGTCCCGCCAGTGCCTCCAGGTGTCGCTTGCGAAAGTCGCTGATGGTGCGGAAGTCCGGCCGCTGAAGTCCACTCACCGCCATGAAGTCCACCCGCTCCTCGCACGCCCGCGCGATCCGCCGCGACGAGTACACCCCGCAGCTGTACCCATACAGCAACAGCGCCACCATCATCCCGGGATGGTACGGAGGCTGCCCGCGCTCCCCCTCGTACGACTCGTAGATCGCCGACAGGTCCAGCGTCTCCCGTACTGCGTCCCGAACCAGGTGCGCCGCATGTCCCGCAGGAACAAAGTCATGCACCGACGGCGGCAGCAGCCACGTCTGGTCCACATCCCAGCTGCGAAATCGCTTGCTCATCTCCCCATTCAATCACACCCCTCCCATCCCGTCGATCCATAGCTGATTACTCGGACAGGCTCCTAGGTCTGCGGCTCGATCAGCGACACATCTCCGGTCTCCAGGTTGTAGCGGCGCCGGAGGATCTTGGTGAGGTCCGCGCTGAGGAACCGGAAGACCACGGCGGGCGGCTCCGCCACCTGCGTCGAATGGATCTGGCCCGTCAGGTAAGGGTAGACGACGCCGGGACCCAGCCTGTGGACCTCCTTGATACGCAGGTCGGCCTTGTCGGCGTTCCGGCCGTCATCGGCGCGCTCGTAGAGGGGTATTTCGGTGAGTCCGGTATAGGCGCCGTAAACCACCCAGCAAGGCCCGTGGTCGTGGGGCGTATTGCCGTGTCCTTCGGGATGCACGTGACCCATCTGGACGAACCCGTAGTCGGGGTCGCGGTAGAGCTCCCGCGACGGGTCGGCGTCTCGAATGATCTCGGCCATCCAGGGGTCGTCCGGACTTGTGGACGCGATCATCCGCTCCATGGCGGCCTTCACCCTGAACGGCAGGTCCGCGTCGTGACTGTCTCGCCAAAGGGAGCGCAACTCCTCAATGTAACGGTCGAACGTGCTGTTGGTTGTCGCCGGATCGAGCGCCATTTCACACCTCCTTGTGGGCTCCTGGGAAACGTGCCGGAAGCCATCGAACTCTCCGTCGGCGGATTATACTGCAACACGGCGCCGAATAACAGAGGTTAACAGAGCTCACAAAATCACTTGATTTTACACAGATACCTTATTCGATATCAAACATTTCCGCGATTGAGATGATTGAGGGTATTGAACCCGTTCGCAGGCCGAGTCATCCACCTTGACAACTCCGGACGGTTCGAGGATTATCCGAGTGGTTCGTACAAGACACAGGGGACTGACCGAGCTGCAAGGAACCGATCCATGATACTCGCCATCGACAATACCGATTCGGAACGACTCATCGATATGCCCACGAGCCTGGCGGCCCTCGAGGAGGTGTACCGGGACCTCGGAACGGGCGCCGTCATCACCAGCCCCCGAGTCGACCTCCTCACCCCCGATTCCTACGTGGACGAGGACGGCCGCACGATGCCTGGCGCCCACAACCTGAAGACCATGTCCGCGTCCACCCAGAAGTACGCGATCATCCGGTTCCTCACGGACAAGCTGTTCTGGGAAGAGCGCGACGGCAGGTTCCGCCGGAACCGGACCCCGGGGACCCGGCGGGCCCACAGCGTGACACGCGGGCTGCTGTTCCTGTTCAGCGTGGAGAACGGCGACCTGCTGGCCCTCGTGAGCGAAGGCCACATACGCAACCTCCGCGTGGGGGCGGCCGCCGGGCTGGCGGCGAAATACCTCGCCAAGCCCGGCGCCGCCACCGTGGGCGTGCTGGGCACCGGCTTCATGGCAGGCGCGCACGTGGACGCGATGCTGAACGCCGTCGAGGGGATCCGGTCGATTCGCATCTTCAGCCCCAACCCTGAGCATCGACAGCGTTTCGCCGAGGATTCCCGGTGGGAGGCCTGCCCGGACGTGGCGGCCGTCGACAGCGCCGAGGAAGCCGTGCGCGGCAGCGACATCGTCGTCATCGCCACGAACGCCCTGACCCCGGTCATCGAAACCGGCTGGCTCGAGCCCGGGATGTACGTCTGCTCGGTGCGCCACTGCGAGATCGCGCCGGAGACCTTCGACCGTTTCGACGTGCTTGCGGTCAACTCCAGGGAGAACCTCGGGCCGACGACGTTCGTGGCCAAGAACGCCCATGGGCCGTTCCCACGACAGGTCCTGCTGGATATCGAGAAGGGTTATCCCCCCGGCGACGCCGTGAATATCGACTGGGACAAGGCTCCCGACCTGCCGGATCTGCTGCTGAACCGCCATCCGGGGCGCACGGACGCCGAGCAGGTCACCTGCTTCAACAACAGCGTGGGTTTCGGGCTCCAGTTCGCCGCCCTGGCGGGGAAGGTCTACGAGGCGGCCGTCAGCAAGGGAATCGGACGCGAGATCCCCGAAGAACTGTTTCCGGATCTGTTTTAACGCTCGTTGAGATAGTCACTGCCACAGGCTGTATAGGGCAACCGCTGAGGCAACTGCGCGTCAACAAGGAACCGCATCAGGCAACGGCCTGCACGCGTTTGACTTGGCTCAAGCGAGCCGCGAAGGCGAAAACAGCCAAAATGTCCTCGTGCTCCAAGTCATCGTAGTCCGCGAGGATTTCCTCTTCTGTCATTCCGGCACTAAACAGTTCCAAGATCATGTCCACGGGGTACCGCAAACCGCGGATGCATGGCTTCCCGTGGCATATCGAAGGATCCGTTGTAATGCGTTCGAGCAGTTCCGAGGATTTCATCCGCCAAGGTCCTCCTTCTCAATGGTTAACGCACCGAAGAGCTAACGGATCTCGCGACCTGGATCCGTTGCTATTTTGCCTTACCGGTGATCTTGCAAGCAACCTTCAATTCTTCCCACTCAAACCAGGGGGCGTGCGCTACGCAGTTGCGCGACCCGCGTACGGCATGGTCCGGAGAGTTCTATCGAGCCGACGGCGGCACGAGCGGGGTGGCGATCGGTTCGGTCCACAGGCGGGGCCCTCCCCTCGTCTTCTCGATCAGGATCCACTTGAGCCATCCCGCGTCATCGCGTTCGGGATAGTCCTCGCGCATGTGGCTCATGCGGCTCTCCCGGCGCAGCAGCGACGCCTCCAGCATCAGCCTGGCGGTCTCCACCATGCACTGCGTCTCCCGCAGCCGCACGAAGCCGTGGACATGGGCGGCCCGGCCGTCGGCGCCGCGTCCGGCCACGGCCTCCAGCTCCCGAAGCGCCTGCCGCAGGCGGTCTTCGTGCTTCAGCACCGAGACCTCGTAGGGGAAGATGAGGCTCTGGAGCGCGCGAAGGAGATCGTCGTCGATCTTCTCGTCCCCGTCGCGCCAGCCCGCCGAGACGTCCGCCCTGACCGACCGGGCCTTCCCCTCGGAGATCCGCGGCGAAGCCAGCCGCCGGGCGTCGTCCGCCGCGCTCCTGCCGGCGATCCAGCCGGTGCCGTTGCAGGCGCCGATGTGGAATCCCGCGAAGTGGCTGGCGCAACTCGCCTGCGCCAGTCCGGCCGCCAGCAGGCCCTCCACCGAGGAGCGGCACGCGGCGTCGGTCTTGACGCCCAGCTTGGTCATCTGGAACAGCGGGTAGTACTCGGTCTTGCCGAACATGTCGATGCGGGCCCGGTCGCCGAGCTTGCGGAAGAAGTAGTCCATCCACGCCACCGAGCTCTGGAGGTATTGTCCCCGCTCTTCTTCCGGGATCAGCGACATGTCCAGGTAGAGGGGCGTCCTTCCCGCCTTCTTTTCGCCGACCATGGCCTTGCTCAGCGCCTGCACGTCGGCCCGGTCCGCCCAGTCGGGCTCGTAACGCTCCATGAACGGCTCGCCCTGGGCGTTGACGAACCTGGCGCCGTCCTGGATGGCGAAGGTGATGCCCTCGAAGTAGAACTTGGGGGTTCCCGGACGCAGATAGCCGAACTCCGCGTTGGTGAGCACCGCGCCGGCGTCGTAGGCCAGTTGCGTGCCGGTGCCGGTGAGGTCGCGGACGAAGCCGGCGCGAAAGGTCACGCTGTTGGTGGAGAGGACCGTGGCCCCGGCCCGGACGATGACGAACTCGCCGGTGCGGCCGTCGATGCCGAAGGCGCCGGTGACGCGGCCGGCGTCGTCCCGGGCGAGGTCAGTGATGAAGACCCGCTCTACCAGGTCCACGCCCTCGGCTTCCAGCGCCTTGCGCAGACGCCAGCAGTACTCCAGTCCGCCGCCGTCCGGCTTCAGCACCTTGGTGACCTTGAGCCCGCGGGTAGGACGGCGGATGAAGCTGCCGTCTTCCTTGGGGAACACGAGCCCCATCTTCTCCAGCTCCAGCAACTGGAAGTGCGAGACCGCGAGGACGTCGCGGATGAGCTCCTGCTCGGCGATCCACTCATTGCCTTCCACGATATCGCGCACGCAGGCATCCAGGTCGTCATCGGGCGTCACCACCACCATCCAGGCGTTGGAGAACGCCGTGTGCCCGGTGCGCCCCACCATGCGGGCGTCCAGCAGGGTGACGCGCCCGCCCGGGAGGTGCCGCTTGGCGCTGAGGGCGGCCCAGAGCCCGCCAGCGCCCGCCCCTACCACCAGCACGTCGGTGTCGATGAGCCTGCCGATCTTCTCCAGCATGTCCGGCCCGTGGTCCCGGCTACCAGGGTAGCGGCCGGCGCCTGACGATGGGGTGGACGTCGATGCACTGCACCGGGCAGAAGATCTCGCAGTTGAAGCAGGTGACGCAGTGCTCCACGTGCTTGAGGACCGGGACCTGCCGGCCGCCCTGCTCTTCCATGTGGATGATGTCGGCCGGGCACACCGGGTCGCAGTCCCCGCAGCTCGTGCATTTCTCGAGGTCGATGTCGATAATCATGGCGGTACCGGCATTGAGCCGCAGCGTTCCCGCCCCGCTGTCATGAATCGATGCCCAGCAGGCCCGCCGCGGTGCCGCCCATGATCGCGTCCTTGTCCGCGTCGGTCAACGGCAACCCCCTGATGGCGTCGATGTAGTCCCGCAGCGCGGTCATTCCCTTGCCGGTGTCGGTGCTGACGCCGGTGAAGTCCTGGGGGTAGTCGGTGGCGAACACCAGCCGGTCGGGCCGGATGCCCTGCAACGCGCAGCCCAGGGCGACGGCGCCCCCTTCGAAGCCGGCCATGTCGAAATAGAGCATGTCGAAGTAGTGCTCGAAGGGTTTGTCGAGGGTGCCGAAGCGGTAGGCCTTGGCCACCAGCCGGTCCTTCACCCCGGCGATGCCGCCGCCGAAGTGGCCGATGACGAACTTGAGGTTCGGGAAGCGTTCGAGCACGCCGCCGGCCACGATGCGGGTGGCGGCCACCGCCAGATCCACCTCGCGTCCCAGGATACGGGCCAGATCGTAGTCCAGCAGCAGCCCATAGCCCTCGGGCACCATGGCGGGATGGACGAAGATCGGCACGTCGAGGGCGCTGACCTTCTCGTAGAACGGATAGAGCTGCTCCGAGTCCAGCGGCAGGCCCCGGAACTGGGAGGTGGTGGCTACGCCATGGAGGCCGAGCCCGCCGACGGCCCGGTCGAACTCCGCCATGGCTTCCGGGCCTCCGAGGAGCGGCGCCTGGGCCAGTCCGACAAAGCGTCCAGGGTAGCGACGTTGCAACTCCGCCAGGCTGTCGTTGATGGCGCGGTTGTCCTCCAGGGTCGTATCCCAGCCCAGCAGGCACGACAGCACGGATACGTCCACCCCGGCCTCGTCCATGTCGCGGAGCTGCATCTCGGCGTCGTAGAGCCTTGCGTGCATGGTCAGCCGCGGCACGCCGGTGTCCAGCTTGGCGAACGAAGGCTCCTCCGAGTAGAGCCCGTGCTTCTGGGCGATCTCCTTGGGCACGTAGTGGTGCTGGAAGTCGACGATCATGAAAACCCCCGGGATGTTGGAGCGAGCAGGCCTGCGGTCCGCGCCGGACGCGCGTTCCGCGTGCCGGATTATGGAGAGGGCGAATATCCCTTGTCCAGCCACTCGCCCAGGTCCGCGCCGAACCACTCGGTGGGCAGCTCGCGGCCGAGCCCTCGCTTCTTGCACTCCTCGTAGATCACCGCGCCGGCGGCGGCGAACTGGATGCCGACGCCCGTGTTGCTCTTGTAGTAGATGATCTCGTCGTCGCTCTTGCGCCCCGGGTTCTCGCCGATGAGGACCTGGCCCAGCTCGCAGATGTTGTCCCAGCTTATCTTGCCCTCGTCGATGAGATCGAGCATTTCCCGCTGCTGGTTGGTAAGCGACGTCTGCTTGTTGTTGAGCACGATCAGCTCGGCCTTGAGGAAGGTGGCGGCGTCGGCCTCGGTGCGGCGGTGCACGCCGTCGCTGTTGACGATGGTGGTGACGAACTGGCCGGGCACGAGCCACTCGCCGTCGAATACCGGCGCGCTGGCGTTGGTGGCGCACATGACGATGTCCGCACCCTCGACCACCGCCCGGGCATTGTCCACCGGTCGCACCTGGACGTCCAGCTTGCCGGTCATCTCCATGGCGAACCGCTCCCGGTGCTCCTTGGTCACGCTGTACACGCGTACCTCGCGCACATCACGCACGGCGCAGATGGCGGCCAGGTTCTGCTCGGCCTCGTTGCCCGAGCCGAACAGCCCCAGCACCCGGCTGTCCTCCCGGGACAGCGCGCGGGTGGCGACGCCCGTGGTGGCGCCGACGCGTATGGACGAAAGGCTGAAGTCGTGGATGATGGCCAGCGGCTGCGCGTCCTCGAGGCTGAACAGCAACACGAAGCCCCAGCTCCGGCGCGCCGGGTAGGGGTAGTCCATGCGCTTGAGGCCGTCCACCATGCGCTCCCGGACAACAATGGAATCGTAACGCAACGCCGCCACCCCGGAGCTCGGCACCGCGCCGGGGATGATGTTGGCCATGTAGCCGTCGGAATCCCGGTCCGGCGGCACCTTGTACCGTGTGCGCGGCCGGTTGACCGCGATGCCCCGGGCCTCCTCGGCAAAGGCCCGCTCCATGTCGTCGATGATGTCCTCCACCCGAAGCACCTGCTTCACGTCGGGATCGGTGATCAGCAGCATTGGCAACTCCCCTTGTTCGATGCGTTGGTTCGGTCCCGCGCACCTCGGCGCCGGACTCAACCGTGTCGAAATGCGCTTCTCTGACAAACAGTCCCTGTCTATCAGATCGGCGGCAGTGTGACGAACATGCCCGGCGCCATCCGTCTTGCCGGGCGTCGCGCCCCTCTGGTACACTTGAAGCGTGACGTTATCGGAGTCTGGAGCGTCACGCCCGTATCGCCCATCACGAGCCGTTAGCTCAGCAGGTAGAGCATCTGCCTTTTAAGCAGAGGGTCGCCGGTTCGATCCCGGCACGGCTCACCAATAATTTCAATAAGTTAGGCTATATCACTGAAAGCAGCGGGGAGACTAGGTAAGCAATAAGTAAGCAAGCTTTCAGTCAGGGTAGGCCGGGGGAATGGGAGGTCCATCCCTATCCAGTTCAGGCGAATAGACCTTTACACCTACAAGGTAGACCGCCATCTGGTGGAGAAATTGGATGGCCCGCTCTATCTTCTTCTTTTCTGCGGAAGTGAGGGGCTTCCTTAGATGTACGGCATTATTGCGAACCTTCAACGCTCTTTCGATGGCCTCGATTGTGTCGGCGGACGGAAATATCCCCATACCATAGCCAAGTTGAACCATCGCACGCAGAGAACGTGGCGCAGCGTTTTTGAGGATTTTCCTTTCTTTGCTGCTCAACTGCAAGGGATTTTGTGATCCGCGAAGGCGGTTGAACCGAACCAATATTGCGTCCAGTAACCGTTCTTCGAAATGAGCGCTGGCGAGAGCAATCGCTGCTCTGGGTGGGCTCTCGTCCAGTTCTCGGTAGTAGAAGGTTATGTAGTCCTCGGTGTCCAGCTTAAGCGACCGTTTTGAATCCCTCACTGGATACCTTATGGAATTCGCCACTGGAACTCGTCTCCTTTAGGTCCTAGTCCATATCCAACCCCGTAACCGCCGCCGCTTCAGCGACCAGCATGCCAGCGCCAACAAGGCTTTGGAAGGCTCTTGCCCTTCCTTGAACATCGCTAGCGTGAAGAGCCGACAGGTCAGCCGCCTTCCTCCGTTCGCGGTCAACACGAAGAAACGCCTGGTGAAATCTCCCAAGCTGTACATCCGGGATTCCGGCCTGCTCACCTGCCTGCTGGAACTGGACAGCTTCGACAAGTTGTACGGCCATCCGTCCTATGGCGCCTGTTGGGAAGGCTTTGCGGTGGAGAATATCCTGTCGACGCTTCAGCCGCAGGGAATGTACGGCTTTTTCAGGACGCGCACCGGCGAGGAGATCGATCTGGTGGTGGAGTCGCAGGGAAGGCGCCTGGGGTTCGAGTTCAAGACGTCCTCGAGCCCCAGGCTCACCTCTGGCAACCGCACGGCCGCCAAGATACTGGATCTGGACAGGCTTCTTGTAGTCGTTCCGCAAGGGAGCGCCTACACGGTCGAAGCTGACCGGGTCTGGGTGACGCCGCTCGATGAGGTCGACAGGCACCTCTAGCCCGCTCAGCCCAGCGTCCAATCCTCCCCTTCGATGGGGTCGCCGTCGACGCACACGTAGTCCATCTCGTCTTCGGTGCGGGGGTTTTCTCCGGTGGCGTCGACTCGCCGGATGTCTTTCCGGTCCGGTTTGTAGGCGGCGAAGCGAAGCAACGCCAGCGCCGTGTCGCCGGTGCTCTCGAACTGGTAGTAGTGCCCTTCCGGGAGGAGAATGCCGTCGCCCTTGCCCAGCACCGTAGCCTTCTCGTCCTTGTCGAAGAAGGTCGCCTCCCCGTCCAGGACCACGAACATATGGTCCTCGCCCGGGTGGGTATGCAGCTTGTTCTTGCGGCCGGGGGCATAGTAGTTGAGGCCGCTCATGAGGACGTCGGTCCGCACCAGCGGCATGTGGCTGCGGCCGCCGGTGATGCAGGGCGTCTTGACGGTAAAGGTTTGGGCTCCCATGTTCCACCTCCTTGGGGACGGTTGATGCTCCGAAGGTCTTGCTTAGTGGCCTATCCCCCATTCGGTTAGAAATTTCAAGGTCCATTGGCTAGGATGATCCGCATGGATGCGACCTACGTCATCGTGGTGCGGCACGGCGAGACCCACTGGAACATCGAGGGCCGGCGCCAGGGGCACCTGGACAGCACCCTTACGGAAAAGGGACGCGCCCAGGCGGAAGCGCTTTCCCAGCGTTTCACGCCCGACAGTTGCAGCGCGGTCTACAGCAGCGACCTCGGCCGGGCGTACGAGACCGCCAGGATCATCGCGGAAAGGACCGGCCACGAGGTCGTCTCCGACGAGCGGTTGCGTGAGCGCAACCTGGGCATCTTCCAGGGGCTCAACGGCGACGAGATCCGTGCGCGCTATCCCCGGGAGTACGAGGAGCATCGCAACGGCGGAGCCGACCACGCGGTGCCCTCGGGGGAGAGCTTCCGGGACCAGACCGAACGGAACATGACGTGCCTGGAGGAGCTGGGCCGGCGTCACGCCGGGGAGATCATCATGGTGGTCACCCACGGCGGCGTCCTGAGCGCCCTGTTCCGGCACACCCTCGCCATCCCCCTGGACGCTCCCCGGCGTTTCTCCTTCAAGAACGCCAGCATCAACCTCTTCAGGTACCAGGACGGAGTGTGGGGACTGGAAACCTGGGGCGACATCGCCCACCTCAACCAACTGGGCTCCCTGGACCTTTCCTATTTCTGATCGCACGTGATACTTGCGTTAAGGGCACGGGGGACAACGACGACATGGCGGAAGAAAGATCGGCAGGAGCCAGGTTCCGGCGGGCGGCACGGGAAGAACGCCCGCTCCAGATCGTCGGCGCCATCAACGCCTACTGCGCGCTGCTGGCCCAGCGGCAGGGCTTCCGTGCGCTCTACCTCTCCGGGGCGGGGGTCGCGAATGCCTCGTTCGCCCAGCCCGACCTCGGCATCACCACGCTCAACGACGTGCTCGAAGACGTGCGTCGGATCACCGCGGCGTGCCCGCTGCCGCTGCTGGTGGACATCGACACCGGCTGGGGCACGGCCTTCAACATCTCCCGCACCATACGCGAGATGATCCGGGGCGGGGCGGCCGCGGTCCACATGGAGGACCAAGTCGCGGCCAAGCGCTGCGGCCACCGGCCCAACAAGCAGATCGTCTCCGCCGACGAGATGGTGGACCGCATCAAGGCGGCAGCCGACGGGCGCACCGACGACCAGTTCGTGATCATGGCCCGCACCGACGCCTTCGCCAGCGAGGGGCTGGAGGCCGCCCTGGAACGCGCGCAACGCTACGTCGAGGCGGGCGCCGACATGATCTTTCCCGAGGCGGTGTACACGCTGGAGGACTACCGCGCCTTCTGCGGGAGCGCGGAGGTGCCGGTGCTGGCCAACCTGACCGAGTTCGGCAAGACGCCGCTGTTCGGCGTGGACGAGTTGCGGGAGGCCGGCGTAGGCTTGGTGCTTTATCCGCTCTCGGCCTTCCGCGCCATGAGCCAGACCGCCATGGACGTTTACCGCACGATCCGCGAGGACGGCACCCAGAGCGGCGTGACCGACCGGATGCAGACCCGGGACCAGCTCTACGAAGTCCTGGGCTACCACGACTACGAGCAGAAGCTGGACGCGCTGTTCAGCAAGGAATAGGGTCCGACCCGCTCCCGCCATGACCGACTCCTCCATGCGCGACGCCCAGCGGCCCCAACCCGACGCGGTCCTTTCCGACATGGCCGCCTATGCCCTGTCCCGGGGACCGTTCTCGGACGAGGCTCGGGAGACGGCGCGCCTGTGTCTCATGGACAGCCTGGGCTGCGCGCTGGCGGCGCTGGAGTTCCCGGCCTGCACCAAGCTGCTGGGGCCGGTGGTGCCCGGCGCGGTCATGCCCGGGGGCGCCCGGGTGCCCGGCACCGCCTACGAGCTGGACCCGGTACAGGCGGCCTTCAACATCGGCGCCATGATCCGCTGGCTCGACTTCAACGATACCTTTCTGGCGGCGGAATGGGGCCACCCCTCCGACAACCTGGGAGCCATCCTGGCGGTGGCGGACTACCTCGACCGGGGCGCCGGCGGGCACGTCACCATGGGCGACGTGCTGACGGCCATGATCAAGGCCCACGAGATCCAGGGCGTCATCGCCCTGGAGAACAGCTTCAACCGCGTCGGCCTCGACCACGTGCTGCTGGTGCGGGTGGCCAGCACCGGCGTAGCGGCGGCCATGCTCGGCGGCGACCGGGAGCAGGTGGTGAACGCCCTGTCCAACGCCTGGATCGACGGCGGCGCCCTGCGTACCTACCGGCACGCACCCAACACCGGATCGCGCAAGAGCTGGGCCGCGGGCGACGCCACGGGCCGCGCCGTGCGGTTGGCACTGATGGCGCTCCAGGGAGAGATGGGTTATCCCTCGGCGCTCTCGGCCAAGGGCTGGGGCTATTACGACGTGCTCTTCAAGGGCCGCCCGTTCTCGTTCAGCCAGCCCTACGGCAGCTACGTCATGGAGAACGTGCTGTTCAAGATCTCCTTTCCCGCGGAGTTCCACGCCCAGACCGCGGTGGAGGCGGCGCTGGAACTGCACGGCGCCGTGAAGGACCGCCTCGACGACGTCGAGCGCATCGTCATCGAGACCCAGGAGGCCGGCTCCCGGATCATCGACAAGACCGGACCGCTGGACAATCCGGCGGACCGGGACCACTGCATCCAGTACATGGTGGCCGTGCCGCTGATTCACGGCCGGCTCACCGCGCAGGACTACGAGGACGAGGTCGCCCGGGACCCGCGCATCGACGCGCTGCGGGACAGGATGGAGGTGCGGGAGAACCCCGAGTTCACCGTGGACTACATGGACCCGGACAAGCGGGCCATCGGCAACGCGGTCCAGGTGCACTTCAAGGACGGCGGGGCCACCGCGCGCGTCGAGGTGCCCTATCCCATCGGGCACCGCAGACGGCGGGGCGAGGGCGTGCCGCTGTTGCAGGAGAAGTTCGAGCGTCATCTGGCCGCGCGTCTGTCGCCGGACCAGTGCGAAACGATTCTTGGGTTGTGTACGCCACGGGAAATCTTGGAGCGGACGCGAGTGGGTGCCTTCATGGATGCGTGGGTGGTGGCGGACGGAGAGCGCTGACGACAACGACACCTGGCCCGTTGCGGGTGAGGAATGGCCGCACGCCCTCCGTCGTTCCCGCCCCTCCGTCATTACCGCCTCCTCCGTCATTCCCGCCTCCTCCGTCATTCCCGCCTCCTCCGTCATTCCCGCGAAAGCGAATCCAGGGGTGAGGAGGGGCGAATCGGGCGTCTTCCCCGCCTCACCCCGCCTGGATTCCCGCCCCCGATCGGGGTCGAGGGCAAACTTTCGCGGGAATGACGATTGCGAGAATGAGGACTTCGAATGAGGTTGTGCAGATTTCAACACGATGGCAAGACGGGCTTCGGCATCATCGATGACGGGGACACCGTGACCGTCATCAAGGGCAGCCCGTTCGAGAACTACGCCGTCACTGGCGAAACCCATGCCCTGAACGAACTCAAACTGCTGGCGCCGATCGTTCCGCCGACGTTCTACGCGGCCGGCGTCAACTACCGCGAGCACGTCACCTTCGCCGCCGAGGTGCGCGGCGAGGAGCCGGTGTTCCCGGCCAAGCCCGACGTGGGCTACCGCGCGGTCAACGCGCTGGCGGCCCACGAGGACGCCATCGTCATCCCCCATGACGCCTCGGAGAAGGTGCAGTACGAAGGCGAGCTGGTGGCGGTCATCGGCCGGCGGTGCCGGGACGTGCCCGAGGACGAGGCGCTCGACTACGTGTTCGGCTACACCATCGGCAACGACGTCAGCGAGCGCACCTGGCAGAAGTCCGACCGCACCCTGTGGCGCGCCAAGAACACCGATACCTTCAAGCCCATGGGCCCCTGGATCGTCACCGACCTCGAGCCCGACGACTTACACGTCACCATCACGCTCAACGAGCGGGTGGTGGGCGAATACGACGTCAAGGACGCCATCTTCGGCGTGGCCCGCTACATCAGCGCCATGAGCCGTTACCTGACGCTCGTTCCCGGGGACGTGCTGTGGATGGGTACGGACGGGGCCACCGAGAACATGAAGGACGGCGACGTGGTGGCCGTCGAGATCAGCCACATCGGCACGCTGCGCAATCCCGTGGTGCGGGAGAAGGACCCGGCGGCCTCCTGAAGCACCACCCGAACCAGGGGCGCGACCTGCGACCGCCCGGCGCGGCCCGCCCCTGAAGCCATGTCCGAGCTCTTCCTCATCCTCGTGACCTTCGTCGCCTCCACCACCGCCGCGGTGGTGGGCCTCGGCGGCGGCATCCTGCTCATCTCGGTGATGCCCGGGCTGATTCCGACCTTCGCCATCATCCCGGTGCACGGCATGGTGCAGATCTTCAGCAACCTCACCCGCACGCTGTTCGGGCTGCAGCACATGGTGTGGTCGCTTTTCGCGCCCTTTGTGGCGGGCGCCGTTCTGGGCGCGGCCCTGGGCTCGATGCTGCTGGTGGACATCAGCTCCGATTACCTGCCGGTGATCATCGGCTGTTTCATCCTCCTCATCACCTGGGCCCCGACCATCCGGAACGTGCCGCGGATTCCCGGCAAGTTCGGCATCATCGGAGCGGTGCAGACCTTCCTCTCGCTGTTCGTGGGCGTGGTGGGGCCCTTGAACATGCCCTTCCTGATTCGCGAGGGGCTTTCCCGGGACCGGCTGGTGATCACCCATTCCACCCAGATGACCGCGGTGCACATCATCAAGGTGTCCACTTTCTTCTTGCTTGGATTCGCCTTTGCGCCGTACCTTTATCTCATGGCGGGCATGATCCTGGCCGCGACCCTGGGTTCCTGGGTGGGGACCCGCTGTCGCTCCCGGATCCCCGAGGCCCTGTTCCGAAAGGTCCTCAAGTGGGTCGTGACGCTGCTGGCGCTCCGGATGATCCTGGGGGTGGGGATCTGAACCGGCCAACAAAGGGAGGGGTGAAGAGCCATGGCAAAGGAACGTATCAAGGACCTGCTGGACCGCGGCGTGGCGGACACGGACGTGACCGTGGAGGGGTGGCTCAGGACCGTGCGGCACAGCAAGAACGTCTCGTTCCTCGACATCTCGGACGGTTCCTGCATGGCCGGCATCCAGGCCGTGGCCGCGCCGGAGCTGGACAACTACGAGTCCGAGGTCGGCAAGCTCACCACGGGCTGCTGCGTGCGCGTGGCCGGCCGGCTGGTTGAGTCGCCGGGCAAGGGGCAGCGCTACGAGGTCCAGGCGCAACAGGTGGAAGTGGTGGGCCACTCGGACGAGGATTATCCGCTCCAGAAGAAGCGCCACAGTTTCGAGTTCCTGCGCACCCTGGGGCACCTGCGCATGCGCACCAACACCTTCGGCGCGGTGATGCGGGTGCGGAACGCCGCCGCCCGGGCCATCCACCAGGCCTTTCAGGAACGGGGCTTCATCCACCTCCACGCGCCCATCATCACGCTGTCGGACTGCGAGGGGGCCGGCGAGATGTTCCGTGTCTCCACCCTGGACCCGGACAAGGCGCCGCGCACCGAGTCGGGAAACGTGGACTACTCCCAGGACTTCTTCGGCAAGGAGGCCCGGCTCACGGTGTCCGGCCAGCTCGAGGCGGAGATCGCGGCCCTGGCCCTGACCAATGTCTACACCTTCGGTCCGACGTTCCGCTCGGAGAACTCCAACACGAGCCGCCACCTGGCGGAGTTCTGGATGGTGGAGCCCGAGATGGCCTTCTGCGACATCCAGGGCAACATGGACCTGGCCGAGGCGTTCCTGAAGGACGTCACCAAAGACGTGCTAGACAGCTGCCCGGAGGACATGGCCTTCTTCAACCAGCGCATCGACGACACGGTGCTGGAGACCCTGACGAACATCGTGGAGCAGCCTTTCGAGCGCATGACCTACACCGAGGCGGTGGACATCCTCCAGGGCTCCGGACGGGCCTTCGAGTACCCGGTGTCGTGGGGAGTCAACCTCCAGAGCGAGCACGAACGCTACCTCGTGGAGGAGCACGTGGGGCGGCCGGTGATGGTCATCGACTATCCCAAGGAGATCAAGGCGTTCTACATGTACC
This sequence comes from uncultured Binatia bacterium (SeqCode), assembly GCA_965219905.1. Lineage (GTDB taxonomy): Bacteria > Desulfobacterota > Binatia > UBA9968 > JAJDTQ01 > JAJDTQ01. The sequence continues at coordinate 409,849 of CBDCOS010000002.1, forward strand.
TCAATGACGACGAGCGGACCGTCGCGGCCATGGACGTGCTGGTGCCCAAGATCGGCGAGATCATCGGCGGCTCGCAGCGCGAGCACCGCCTGGCGCAGCTCCGGCAGCGGATCCGGGAATGCGGCCTCCCGGAAGAGGAGTACTGGTGGTACCTGGAGCTGCGGCGTTACGGCTCCACGCCCCACGCCGGCTTCGGCCTGGGCTTCGAGCGCCTGGTCCAGTTCATGACCGGCATGGGCAACATCCGCGACGTCATCCCCTTCCCCCGGGTCCCCGGCTTCGCCGAGTTCTGAACGCAACATGGCGACCGACGGCGAACCGGTGCCGTCATTCGAAAACGTCCTTTCCGCACCCCTCCGTCATTCCCGCTTTCGCGGGAATGACGTTGAGGTGAGGCAGATTTGCGGGGCCGTACGGGCCTTGATATGCTCCACGGTTTCCACCACAACACCCATCCGGAGGCATGCGCATGATCGAAGCACCGTTTCCCCAGGAAGAGTACGAATCGCGGCACCAGCAGCTTCAACGGCTCATGGAGCGCGACGAGCTGGACCTCGTCGTGGCCTCGGGCCGGGACAACTTCTGGTACTTCACCGGCCTCGTCAGCTACCAGTTCGACCACCTGATGCGGCCCGAGATCTGTTTCATTCCCAGGGAAGGCAAGCCCTTCGCGCTGGTCTACGGCAACAACAAGACCAAGGCCGAGGCGTTGCCCTGGTTCGGCGAGGTGCGGAGCTACGTGGACGTCCCCTTTCCGCGTGAGATGCTCAGCAAGTTCCTGAACGACATGGGATACGGTTCCGCGAGGCTGGGCTTCGAGCTGGACGACGACCAGCGGCTGGGCTTCCCGGTCAACTATCTCACCCAGCTCACCGAGGCGCTGCCCAAGGCCAAGATCGAGGACGGCTCCGACGCCCTCACGGACCAGCGCCTCTACAAGAGCCCGCGCGAGATGGAGAACATGCGCAAGGCCTGCGACATCTCGGTAAGCGCCTTCGACCGGATCCTGCCGGACCTCAAGGCGGGGATCACGCGCCGGGAGGTGGCCGAACGCCTCTACATCGCCATGATCGAGGAGGGCGCCCACCCGCGCCATCCCGGCTTTCTCATGCTGAACGCTTCCACCAAGTACGACGAGCGTCGCTACGAGAAGGGCGACCGCCTGATCGCGGACTTCGGCGCCTGCTACGAGGGCTACTACGGCGACATCACCCGCCAGGCGACCTTCGGCGCCCCGAGCGCCGATCAGACCAAGGAGCACGGGCTGGCGCTGCACCTGATCCAGGAATGCGTCAAGATCATGAAGCCCGGCACCCCCATTGCCGAGATCCCGCGGACGGCCAATGCCGAGCTGAAGCGGAACGGCTACCCCGAGGTGGAGAGCCCCAAGCGCATCGGACACGGCATCGGAATGGCCCGCGCCGAACCGCCGTCCATCAGCGAAGCCGAGGTGCGGAACGTCGAGGTGGGAATGGTGCTGGCCATCGAGCCCAAGGTACGCATCCCGGGGGCGTCCATCCACCTGGAAGAGGACGTGTTCATCACGGCGGACGGGGCCGAGGCGCTAACCACCGGAGCCGAAGTACTCCACGTCATCGAGTGACCCCGTCCTTCAACTGAGCGAAGCGAAGTCGAAGGACGCTACCCAGCGGGGAAACGCCATGGCCAACGGAATCCTCTATCTATCCAACGACGACGTGAAGAGCCTCCTGGACCTGGGCGAGGCCATCGACATCGTCAAGTCCGCACTGGAGGATCACAGTGCCGGACGCGTGGGCTGGTCGGTGCCGGAGGACCTCGCCGTCAAGCCGGAACAGGGCTGGCAGTACTGGGTCACCGGCTGCTCCCTCGCCGACGCCGCCGGGTTCCGCTTCCGCGCCATCAAGGCCGCGGGTGGGAGCCGCGACCCGTCGCGCCCGCCGCAGGGACCCCGGCGCATCCTCATCCTGAGCGACCGCGAGGGCGGCGAGGTCACCGCCATCATGGACGAGGACTGGTGCCACTCGGTGCGGACCGGCGCCGCCGCCACCGTGGCCTGCCAGGCCCTGTCCCGCCAGGGCGCGTCGGTGATGGCCATGCTCGGCGTCGGCGACACCGCCCGGGCCACCGTGCCGGTCATGGCGCGGGCCTTCGACCTCACGGAGGTGCGGGTTCTGTCCCGCCGGCCCGAGACCCGGGAAGCCTTCGCCCGGGAGGTGGGCGAAGAGCTGAACCTGAACGTCGTGCCCTGCGACACCGCCCCGCAGGCACTGGACGGCGCGGACCTGGTGGTCTCCGCCACCACCACCTCCGAGCCTTTCGTCAAGCAGGAGTGGATCGGCCCCGGGGCCTTCGTCTACTCCATCGGCAAGCACCAGGAGCTCGAGAACGCGGCCTACAAGGGCATGGGCAAGTTCGTGGTGGACAGTTGGGCCCAGTGCAAGAAGAAGTCGGACGTAGACAGGATGTTAAGGGAAGGCTTCCTCACGCGAGACGACGTCTACGCCGAGATCCCGGACGTCCTGTCCGGGAAGCTCCCCGGCCGGGAAGACGACCAGGAACGGATCTTCATGCGCGCCATCGGTCTCGTGAACCAGGACATCTCGCTGGCCGCGTGGCTTTACCGGAAGGCGCTGAAGGAAGGCGCGGGGACCCGGCTACCGTACTGAACCACTTCTCCACCAGCACCCTTGGCTTTCCGCGCGACTGTCGCCTATGGGAGCCTCGCCTCTGTTGGACCGAGAACGCTGCGACGCCTCGACGGCATCCGCCGGCACAGGAGTTCACCTTGCACGGATTGACCATCCGGCCCGCGGGCGAGAACGACCGGGACGCGTTGGTCGCCCTCGCCATCTGCACGGCACGGACCAACTACACTCCGTTTCTGGGCCGCGACGCGATCGAGACGTGGATCGCCGGCGGGGGAGTCACGGACCACGTAGACCCGCACTTGGGAGCGTGTCGCGTCGCGCAGCGAGACGGCGACATCGTCGGCTTCTGCGTCACCAAGGGGCCGCTGATCGACTTGCTGATGGTGGCGCCGGCGCACCAGAGGCGCGGCATCGGCCGCGTCCTTCTGGCCGACGCCGAGGCGCGCTTGTTTGCGGAACATGCCGCCATCCGGTTGGAGAGCTTCGCCGACAACTCGGCCGCCAACGCGTTCTACATGAGCCAGGGATGGCAGCCAGGTGAACTGGTCGCCGACCAGGACACGGGCATCAGGACGATCGGTTTCACGAAACGGAGGGCGGCACGCAGCGCCCTGATGCCTCCGGATGGAAAGTAGCCCGAAGCGCTTGGTCGGTGAGATCGCCTTGCGGCCGCCACTGCCGGCACGGTAGTTTACAGGAAAGGCCTTCGCGCCCGTGGGGTCACGCGCACGCCGAAGCCGGTGCGCTTGTTGTCCTGGCTCGCGGGGTCGGCAACGTCAACTCGGGGACAACCATGGACATCTTCCTTTTGATGGGTCAATCCAACATGGCCGGCCGCGGCCTCATGGAGGACGTGGAGCCCATCCGCGACGAGCGCATACGCGTGTTCCAGGACGGCCGCTGGGCCATCGCCGAAGAGCCTCTGCACCATGACCGGCCCACGGCCGGCATCGGCCTCGCCATGAGCTTCGCCCGCTCGGTGCTGGACGCCGGACCCGACGCCGAAATCGGCCTGGTGCCACGGGCCGTGGGCTCGACCCCGCTCGAACAGTGGATGCCCGGCGCCGACCTCTACGAAGGCGCCATGGTCGCCGCCGGCGAGGCCGCCGTGGACGGCACCATCAAGGCGGTCCTGTGGCACCAAGGCGAGCACGACTCCAAGGCCGAAGCCGACGCTTCCAGCTACTCCCAGCGGTTCACCGCCATGATAACGACCCTGCGAGAGCGACTCGACGCGCCATCGCTACCGGTGATTCTGGGAGAGCTGGGAGGTTATCTTTCCGAACGGCCCGATTTTCCGCACTACCGCACCGTCAACACCGAGCTGCGCAAAGTCCCCGACACCCTTCCCTACTCCGCCTTCGTCAGCGCCGAGGGACTCACCGACAAGGGCGACAACCTGCACTACGACGCCCGGTCCTTGCGGCTCCTTGGCGGGCGGTATGCGGCCGCGTACTTGGCGATGCAACACGAGCCCTAGCGCTCTGTCAATTGTCCAGCGCTCTTGTCCGGGCCATCCGATTCAAGCCAAGCACCAACAGGAATCCCAGGACACACAAACCCGCCGCCAGCCAGAAGGCACCGTCCACGGCCGGCAGCGCGTTGATTTCCCGAAGGGCCGATCCCTCGCCCTCCCCCGGCACGACCGCCTTGAACGGCCACACCTTCCGCAGCGACCCGGCCATGAAGCCGATGAGCAGGGCGATGGTGATCTGGTGGTGCCGGCGCAGCAGCCAGCTCAGGATCCGCACGAACGGCAGGATGCCGCATATGGCGCCCTTGACCAGGGGCAGGAGGGCGAGGAAGTCCCGGTCGCGTACCGCGTCGATGGCGAACTCGTACTGGCCCAGGACCAGGAGGATGAAGGAGCCGGAGACGCCGGGCAGCATCATCGCGGTGATGGCGGCGGCCCCGCTCAGGAAGAGCGTGACGGCATCGTGGGGCATGTCCACGGGGACCAGGCCCACGAGCCACCAGGCGGCCGCCGTCCCCAGCAGCAGGCACAGCGCGGCGGTCATCGACCAGCGCAACCGCGCGGCCACGGTCACCATGCTGGCCAGGACCAGCCCCAGGAAGAAGGCGAACAGCGGCACCGGATGGCGGTCCAGCAGCCAGCCGACGGGGCCGGCCAGCACCAGGACGGCGGCGGCGATGCCGGCGCCGAGCACCACCAGGAACCGCCAGGGGACCGCGGCGGCCGCCTCGCGGAGGCGCAGGCGCACCAGCATGAGCAGCAGCCGCCAGTTGAACGTCTTGAGGGCGTCCACGAGCTCTTCGTAGATGCCCATGATGAACGCCATGGTGCCGCCGGAGACGCCGGGAACGACGTCGGCCGCGCCCATGGTCAGGCCGGAGAAGGCTACGTAAAGGTAGTGCTTCAGCCCGCGGGCCGGGCGTCCGGTGGCGGCCACGCTGCCGCTAGTGTCCTGTCCCACACATAAGTTGACAAAGATGCGCAGGAATTTTTGTCGTCGGCAAGGCGCGATGACGAGCAGTGGCGGGCACCACGCGAGGAAGAGCAACGCAGCCGACGGCAAAAAGGACAAGCAGATTTGTCAACTTATGTGTGGGACAGGACACTAAAGCCCCAGCGCCGCCTGTTTCTCTTTCCACGCGGCCATCAACCCGTCCTTCTCCTCCCCCATGTGGTCGATGGCCTGGGTGACGATGTCGACTCCCACGAGATCGGACCAGCCCTTGAGCAGCCGCACCGTCACGGGGCCCGGGGCGTCATACGGGAACCTCACGCCGTTGATGCTCCTGATGGGCACGATGGTGGGGCTGGTGCTGGTGAGGAAGGCCTCGTCCGCGTTGAGGCAGTCGTAGGGCGTCAGGTCCGCCTCCTCCACCTCCAGGTCCAGCGGTTCCGCCAACTCCCCCAGCACCGCCCGGGTGATGCCTCCCAGCACGTTCTTCGAGCCGGGCGTGTAGACCTTTCCGCCGATGACCGCGAAGAAGTTGTGGGCGTTGCTCTCGGCGATGTTGCCGTCCAGGTCCAGCATCAGCGGGATGGCCCTGGGGTCCGCCTGCCGGGCCTCGAAGGTGGCGATGATGTGGTTCATCTTGTTGGTGATCTTGGCCTTGGACTCCAGGCACTGAGGCGGAATGCGGCGGGTGGCGGGCACGATGATGGTGACGCCCTCGACGTAGTGCCGGCAGAACCCGGTGAAGTCCACGTCCATGCAGTAGATGGCCACGGTGGCGTTGTTGTTCCGGCGGGGACCCGAGGAAGAGCGGGGTCCCCGGCTGATCACCTGCCAGATGGCATAGTCGTCGTCGGGACCGAGCAGGTCCCTGTTGCGCTCGAGCACCTCCAGCGCCGCCGCCTCCATCTCCTCCTGCGACATGCCGCAGTCGATGCGGGTGTATTTCAGGGAGCGGTACAGCCGGTCGTTGTGCTCCTTCAGCTTGAACGGCTTGTGCCGGAAGGTGCGGGTCACGTCGTAGACGCCGTCGCCGGCGTGGAAGCCCATGTCGAGGACCGACACCGTGGCCTCGCTCTCGGGCACGAAGCTGCCGTTCAGGTAAACGATTTTCTCATGCATCACGCTTCCTCCATCACGGGAATCACGGTCGATGGGAGAATCTACTACGAAACGGCGAGCCGGTCCACGCGGCTTCCGTCCCGGGCGGCTGGTGTCCGGTCCTTCGAATGGCTAAGATGAAACGTCCGGCTTCCCGTGATCGACCAGCGGAAGCCGGTCCTCGGTCTCGCAATGCAAGTCCTCGTCACCGGCGGCGCCGGATATATCGGGAGTCACGTCTGCCTCGAGTTGCTGGAGGCCGGGCACGACGTCACCGTGGTCGACAATCTGGCCAACGGCAAGCGGGAGGCCTTGCGCCGGGTGGAGCGGGCGGCGCAACGGCCGCTGGAACTGTTCACCGCCGACCTCAACCACAAGCCGGACCTGTCCGCGGCCTTTCACCGCCGGACGATCGACGCGGTGATCCACTGCGCCGGACTCAAGGCGGTTGCGGAATCGGTGGCGGAACCCCTGCGGTACTACGCCAACAACGTGTCCGGAACCGTGGCGCTGTGTGAGGTGATGCGGGAACACGGGGTGAGCCGGCTGGTCTTCAGCTCCTCGTGCACGGTCTATGGCGACGCCGCCACGGTCCCCATCACCGAAGAGTCGCCGCCGGCGCCGGTCAACCCGTACGGTCGCACCAAGCGGATGATCGAGCAGCTCCTCGCCGACCTCCAGGCCGCCGATCCCGCCTGGGACGTCACCCTCCTGCGCTACTTCAATCCCGCCGGCGCCCACGCCGGCGGCAACATCGGCGAGGACCCGGCCGGCGTCCCCGACAACCTCTTCGCCTACATCGCCCAAGTGGCCGTGGGGCGACGTCCGGAGTTGCGGGTCTTCGGCAATGACTACCCGACGCCGGACGGCACCGGCGTAAGGGACTACATCCACGTGGTGGACCTGGCGGCGGCCCACGTCAGCGCGCTGGAAGCCGCCGGCGGCTCCGGGTTGCGCGTCTACAACCTGGGGACCGGGCGGGGCTACAGCGTGCTGGAGGTGGTGGACGCCTTCGAACGCGCATCCGGCCGGAAGGTCCCGTACGTCATCGCGGCGCGCCGCCCCGGAGACGTGGCCCGGGCCTATGCCGACCCGACCAGGGCCCACGCCGAACTGGGCTGGCGCGCCCGGCGAGACCTTCACGAGATGTGCCGCGACGCCTGGCGGTGGCAGTCACAAAACCCGAACGGCTATCCGGATCGTTGAGCGGGCTATCCGGATCGTTGAGCGTACGGCGAAAGACACCCGGGAAGGCGCCTATGAATTGACAAGGGGTGCCTCGGACGCCACATTGAAAATATGGGCTAGAATGAAGACGAAGCCGAAAGGAACACACTCATGCTGATCAGGAAGCCCGACGATATCAAGAGCAGCGAGATCACCGACAAGAAACTGTACCTGAACCGGCGCCGGTTCATCCAGGCCGCGTCGCTGGGAGCCGCGGGCATAGGCTCCGGCCTGCTGCTCCCTTCCATGTTCGGCACCATGGACGAAGCCCGGGCCGCCCAGAAACTCGAAGGCTTCACCACGGGCAAGTTTGCCACGGACGAGCCCAAGACCCCGCTCAAGGACATCACCAGCTACAACAACTTCTACGAGTTCGGCACCGACAAGGGAGACCCGAAGCGGCATTCCGGGAGCCTCAAGACCCGGCCATGGACCGTGGCGGTGGAGGGGGAGGTCAACAAACCCAAGACCTTCGACATCGAGGAGCTGCTGAAGATGCCGCTGGAGGAGCGGGTCTACCGGATGCGTTGCGTCGAGGCGTGGTCCATGGTGATCCCCTGGATCGGGTTCGAGCTGAGCCACCTGATCAAGGCGGTGGAGCCCACCAACAACGCCAAGTACATCCAGTTCGTCACGCTCTTCGACCCGGAGCAGATGCCCGGCCAGCGCCGGGGCATCCTTGATTGGCCCTACGTCGAGGGGCTGCGCATGGACGAGGCCATGAACCCGCTCACGATCATGGGAGTGGGACTCTACGGCGAGGTCATGCCCAACCAGAACGGCGCGCCCATCCGCCTGGTGGTGCCGTGGAAATACGGGTTCAAGAGCGCCAAGTCCATTGTCAAGATCCGCTTCGTGAAAGAGGAACCGCCCACGGCATGGAACATGGCGGCGCCCCAGGAGTACGGGTTCTACTCCAACGTGAACCCCACCGTGAACCATCCACGCTGGAGTCAGGCGAGCGAGCGGCGCATCGGCGACTTCTTCCGGCGCAAGACGCTCATGTTCAACGGTTACGAGGAGCAGGTGGCACACCTGTACAAAGGGATGGACCTGAAGAAACTATACTGACGTGGCCTGGATCAAACCGTTTACCTGGATCAAGGTACTCGTCTTCGCGCTGTCCCTCATCCCGGCGGCGCGGCTGGTGGTGGGGCTGTTCACCGGCGGACTGGGCGCCAACCCGGTGGAGTTCATCACCCACACCACCGGCACCTTCGCGCTGGTGTTCCTGATGATCACGCTGGCGGTGACGCCGCTCCGGCGCATCACCGGCTACGGGAGCCTGATCCGGCTGCGGCGCATGCTGGGCCTGTTCGCCTTCTTCTACACGGTGCTGCATCTCTCCACGTTCGTGGTGCTGGACCACTTCTTCGACCCCGCCGCGATCCTGCAGGACGTGTTCAAGCGGCCGTACATCACCGCGGGCTCCGTCGCTTTCCTTCTCATGGTGCCGCTGGCCGCCACCTCCACCGCCGGCATGATCCGCAGGCTCGGCGGCCGCCGCTGGCAGCAACTCCACCGCCTCGTGTACTTCTCGGCCATCGCCGGGGTGGTGCACTTCCTCTGGCTGGTGAAGGCCGACCTGAGGGAGCCCCTCATCTTCGCCGGCGTGCTGGCGGTGCTGCTGGGCTACCGGATCGCGGTGTGGCGCAACGCGCCGTGGGCGAGGAAGCGCGCGGCCCGAACGTAATTTGACAGGGCCGCGACCTGCCCGTTATAAACTTCCCCTGCGCAGCGCCAAGGCGCGGCCGGCAGTTCGGCCGCGCCTTCGATTATCGACGACGACCAGCGTCCCGGAACGCACGATCCGAACACGGCAGGAGCGACGATCACGCCATGAAACAAACGGTTCGCGTCACCGTCAACGGACGGTTGTACGAAGAGGAAGTGGAGCCGCGCCAGCTCCTCTCCTATTTCCTGCGGGAGACCATCGGCCTCACCGGCACGCACATCGGCTGCATCATCGGCGAGTGCGGCGCCTGCACGGTGCAGGTGGACGGCACGCTGGTGAAGTCGTGCCTGATGTTCGCGGTGCAGGCCAACGGCAAGGAGGTCACCACCATCGAGGGCCTGGCCGAGGGCGACACGCTGCACCCGGTGCAGGAGGCTTTCATCAACAACTACGGCTTCCAGTGCGGCTACTGCACGCCGGGAATGATCATGGCGGCGGAGGCTCTGCTGAAGAAGAACCCGGACCCCAGCGAGGAGGAGATCCGCGAGGGGCTGGCGGGGAATCTGTGCATGTGCACCGGGTACGTGCAGATCGTGGCGGCGGTGAAGGAAGCCGCGGGGCAGGTAAACCATGGCTAGCGCGAATCCGAACGAGTACGTGGGCCTTGCCACGCGGAGCAAGGAGGGGCCGAGGCTCGCCACCGGACAGGGCCGGTACACCGACGACTTCACCGAGCCCGGCATGTTGCAGGCGGTATTTCTCCGGAGTCCCCATGCGCACGCGCGCATTCTCGGCGTGGACGCCGAGGCCGCCCTGAGCCGGCCCGACGTGTTCGCGGTGGTGACGCCGGAGGACATCAAGCGGGACACCAGGCCGTTCCGGCCCGGCCGCTACGCCGCCGGCCTCAAGAAGCCGGTGGAAGAATACGCCGGCGCGGTGGACAAGGTGCGCTACGTGGGCGAGCCCGTGGGCGCGGTGGCGGCCAGGGACCGGAGCACGGCGGAGGACGTTCTCGAGTCCATCTCCGTGGATTACGAGATCCTTCCCGCCAACACCGACGTCCACCAGGCCATGGCCGGCGAGGACGCCTCGGTCATCTACGAGGAGCTGGGCGCCAACCTGGCCTGGCAGGGCACCCTGGAATACGGCGATACGGAAAAAGCGTTCCGCGAGGCCGACCGGGTGGTGCGGGAGAACCTCAAGATCCACCGCTACAGCTCCACGCCGCTGGAGCCGCTGGCGTGCATCGCCTCCTACGACCGCTTCAGCCGCAAGCTCACGGTGCGCACGAACACCCAGGTGCCCGAGAACATCTACGACGCGCTGCGGGACGCTCTGGGACTCGACGACATCCGGGTCATCATCCCGGACATCGGCGGCGGCTTCGGCCAGAAGATCCACCTGATCCGCAAGTACGTGGTGATCGTGGCGCTGCTGGCCATCAAGTCCGGCCGGCCGGTGAAGTGGATCGAGGACCGCAACGAGCACATGATGGCCGCTGGCCACGCCTGCGAGCAGCACTTCGACGTGGAGGCCGCGGTGAAGAACGACGGCACCGTCACCGGACTGCGCTTCAAGGAGATCGACGACGTGGGCGGTTCCGTGAGCACGCTCACCATCCACTTCACCAACAAGCTCAACAACCTCAGCAACACCTACAAGGTCCAGAACATCCGCGCGGACGGCTACTCCGTGGTCACCAACCGCTGTCCGGTGATCCCCAACCGCGGCATCGGCAAGCCCGGCATGTGCTACATCTGGGAGCGCATCATCGACCGGGTAGCCCAGGACCTGGACATGGACCCCTCGGAGGTCCGCTTCAGGAACCTGGTGCAGCCGGAGCAGATGCCCTACACCACGCCCAACGGCAACGTCTACGACAGCGGCGACTACCCCGGCCTGTTGAAGCGCGCGCTGGAGAAGGTGGACTACGAGGGCCTCAAGGAAGAACAGGCGCGGGAACGCGAGAAGGGCCGCTATCTCGGCATCGGCGTGGTCATCGGCGTGGAGCCCGGCGGGCGCAACGCCGCCCGCGACATGGCCATCTTTCCCGAGATGAAAGAGACGCCAGGGTCCGGCGGCATCAACGGCGCCACCATCAAGCTCGAGAAGAACGGCACCATCGCGCTCTACCTGGGCTCGCCCAACTGCGGGCAGGCCCACGAGACCACCACCGCACAGGTGGCCGCCGGCATCCTCGGCGTGAGCCCGGACGTCATCAGCACTACTACGCCCTTCGACAGCGACATCGCGCCCTGGGGCGTGGCCGCGGCCAACAGCGGCAACAACTTCCACCTCTACGACATCGGCTCCATCATCGGCGCGGCCACCCAGCTACGGGAGAAGGTCCTCAAGGTGGCGGGCCATATCCTGGACGCCGAGCCCTCCGACCTGGAGATCGCCGACGGCGTGGTCACCGTTCCGGGGTACCCGCGGCGGAAGCTCACCTTCGCGGAGCTCGGCAAGGCAGCCTACAACAACCAGTCGCTGCTGCCCGAGGGTATCGACGCCGGCCTTCAGACGACGTTTTACTACACCTTTCCCCACGCCCAGCCCAACATGGTGCCGGGCAAGGACCGGAGGGTGCGGGCCCAGTTCACCTTCGGCGCCGGCGCCCACGTCGCGCTGGTGGAGGTGGACCCGCGCACCGGCAAGGTCGACGTGCTTCGCTATCTCATCGTGGGCGACAACGGCACGATCATCAATCCCGACGTGGTGGACGGACAGATCTACGGATCGGCGGCCCACGGCATCGCCGTAGCCCTGGGCGAGGGCTTCGTCTACGATGACGAGGGACAGCTCCTCACCATCACGCTGACGGACTACGGCAAGTGCTCCACCGCCGAGACCCCCGCCATCGAGGTGGAGCACGCGCCCTCGCCCTCGGCGTTCACGCCGCTGGGACAGAAGGCCGCCGGCGAAGGGGCCGCCATCCCCTCCCCCGCCGCCATCGCCAGCGCGGTGGAGAACGCCCTGGAGCCGTTCGGGGTCAAGGTCCGGCATCTGCCGCTGACGCCCGAGCGGGTATGGCAACTGATTCAGGAGGCCCAGGCATGATCCCCGGCGCGTTCGACTACCACGCACCCGCCTCCGTGGAGGAGGCCCTCACGCTCCTGTCCGCGAACCTGGACGACGCCAAGGTCCTGGCCGGCGGCCAGAGCCTGCTGCCGCTGATGAAGCTGCGGTTGGCCAAGCCCGAGGTCATCATCGACATCGGCGGCCTGGCCGAGCTCAACTTCATCCGCGATGACGGAGACCACATCGCCATCGGCGCCCTGGCCACCTACACCGACGTGGCCGAGTCCGAATTGATCCAGAACCGCTGCCCGCTGCTGGCCCAGACCGCCGTGGTGGTGGGCGACGTCCAGGTGCGGAACCGCGGCACCATCGGCGGAGGGCTCGCCCACGCCGACCCGGCCGAAGACCTGCCGGCCGCCATCCTGGCGCTGGACGCGGAACTCAAGGCTACCGGACCCGACGGCGAGCGATGGATCCCCGCGAGCGAGTTCTTCATCACCATGCTCACCACCAGCCTCATGCCCGAGGAACTCCTCACCGAGGTCCGGGTGCCCGCGCGTGACGGCTACAAAACGTCGTACCAGAAGGTGTCGCGCCAGGCCGCGGGCTTCGCCATCGTCGGCGTCGCGGCGTGCCTGAAAGAGTCCGCCGACGGCGTCTGCGAAGACATCTCGGTAGCGGTCACCGGCATGACCGACGTGGCCTTCCGCGCCGAAAAGGTGGAAGCCGCACTACGCGGTGAGAAGCTCGACGACAGCGCCATCGCACGCGCCGCCACGCTCGTCACCGACGGCGTCGACCCCATCGAGGACGTCAACGCCACCCCCGCCTACCGCTCCCATCTGGCGCAAGTGTACGTGGAGCGGACGATCCAGGCGGCGCGGGCGGGGTGAGGTTGTAGCACGTGTCATGCCTGAAATAGACGCCGCTGCAACAGCGCCTGCATGTCACGCCGCCCGTCGGCGATCAGGTCCACGTAGCCGTTGTCTCCCATCACCCGGTAGATGATACGGTAGGGCTTGAAGAAGACCTCGCGATACTCCCTGATCCCGATCTCGACCAATTCCTTGGGGTAGCGTCCGCGATAGGGATAGTCAGCCAGGCTGACAAACGCCTTCTCGATACGGTCCAGAACGTCGTCTGCGCGCCGCCACCCGTCGTGCCGCCCGATGTAGTCGTCGATCTCCTCCAGGTCGCGCTCCGCACCCCGGGTGAGGTGGACCTTGAAGCGCATCAGGTGGTTCGGCGCCGCTCTCGGAGTCGCGCGATGACTTCCGTGGCAGGCTGCACCTGACCTGCCTCGATCTGGCTGGTGCCCAGCGCCAGAATCTTCAGCAGAGCAACCGTCTCCTGCATCTGTTCGTAACTGTCGATACCCTGAAGAACCGCCTTGGCCTCGCCGTTCTGGGTGATGATCAAAGGCTCTTCCTGGTCGCCGAGCGTTCGCACGATCTCGGCTGCGTGGGACTTATTAAGACTCCGATAATAGTTGCCATTTGAATACGAATGAAGCTATACTGGCTGCATGGATACAGACGGCCGGAAGTTGGATCATAAGACACTAACGGAGCTGCGCCAGCGAGCGGTGGCAGGCATCCAGTCCGGGGAGAAGCCCTGGGCGGTGGCGCGGGTGCTAGGGGTGAATCTGCGGACGGTGTTTCGGTGGCTGGCGCTGTATCGGAGCGGGGGATGGGGGAGTCTGGATGCGCGCAAGCGCGGCGGACGGCGGCCGAAGCTGGACGGGACGCAGTTGCGGTGGGTGTACGAGACGGTGGCGGAGAAGAGTCCGATGCAGTTGAAGTTTCCGTTTGCGCTGTGGACGGCGGCGATGGTGCGGGAGTTGATCGCAAGGCAGTTCCGGGTGCGGTTGAGCTACAGCTCGGTGTGCCGTTTGCTGGGACAGATGGGACTGAGCGTGCAGCGGCCGCTGTGGCGAGCGTATCAACAGGACCCGCAAGCGGTGCGGCGGTGGCAGGAAGAGGAGTACCCGCGGATCCGTCGCCGGGCGAAGCGGGTAGGAGCGCAGATCTTGTTTGGCGACGAGGCGGGGGTGCGGTCGGACTTCCACAGCGGCGGGACCTGGAGTCCGCGGGGGCGGACACCGGTGGTGTCGACGACCGGAGCACGGTTCGGGGCGAACCTCATCTCCGCCATCAGCGCCCAGGGACAGCTTCGCTTCATGGTGACCCCCGGCCGGGTGACGGCCGCGGTGTTCATCGAGTTTCTCAAGCGCCTGCTGGTGAACGCCCCTTCGCCGGTTTTCCTCATTGTCGACGGCCACCCGACTCACAAGGCCAAGGTGGTGAAGCGTTTCGTAGAGGAACGGGACGGAGCCCTGGAGTTGTACTATCTGCCGCCGTATTCTCCCGAGTTGAACCCCGACGAACTGGTGTGGAACGATCTCAAGAACAAGGCCTTGGGGAGAAAGGTGATCACTTCCAGGGAAGGCTTGCGAAAGCTCGCCGTTTCGCATCTACGCCGGCTCCAGCAACTCCCCCGGCTCGTTGCCAGCTTCTTTCACACCCCCACCACGTTATATGCGAGCGTTTAGGCAGTGGCAACTATTTCGAGAGGCTTAATAAGGTAACTGATCGGTTTTATCTGACTGGATAGCTTCATGACAGGCCCTCCATCGTCAGACTGAATATAGACCTCAAATAGACCGATCGGCAAGCATTCGGCCCGAGAAACTGAGCCATGGCCCCTTGGAATACAAGGGACGGTGCGCCGAGTCTCAAACGGTTCGACGACCGGGCCGTGGACCGCGTCTAGAAAGACACCACCATCAGCCGCCTCATTACACGCCCCGCAGACGGCCGGAAACGTTCAGCACGAGGGACGCCACTCCGCAGGCGATCAGAACGCCTCCGAACACCACGGTTATCTTGCTGGTCCCCACGCTGGGGATGAACACGAACACGGTCACCAGGGTTCCAAGCACGTTGCCCATGGTGGAGACGCCGTACACGGCCCCGGTGACGCGTCCGCCGTACTCGAGCTCCTTGAGCAGGAGCCGCACGAAGAAGGGGGAGAGCGCCGCGAGAAACGCCACGGGGAGAAACGTCAGGGCCACAGCTGCGAGCATGGTGCCCCAAAAGTCGTAGCCGGCGGACAGCATGATGGCTTCCATGATGCGGTTTGCCAGGAACGCCACGAGGATCAGGTAGACGCCCACAACCGAGAGCACGGTCGATACGATCCAGATTTCACGGGAGCGATCGGCGACGATGCCCCCCGCGGTGTAGCCGACCATCATGGCGAAGAGCACGACGGCAATCAGGCAGGCCCATGTCGTGATGCCGCTGCCGAAGTAGGGATTGAGGTAGCGGCTCCCCAGCATCTCGAATCCCATGAGGGCGAAGCCGGAAAGAAAAATCAGCACGAACACCCACACCGAACCGATCACGCGTCCCATCACCACTTCCCCTTGAGAAACTCGTCCAGCTTGCGGTTGTGCCTCTTGATCGCGCGCAACGACTCCACCGGGGCGAAATCGTCGGTGAGCGCGGCGGTGTCCGGCAGGCGCTCGACGCTGCGTCGTTGGGAGACCATTCCGCTCAACGGGTATTTGAAGCCGAACGACTCGTCCAGTCTTGCGGCGGTTGACGCCAACTGCGCCTGTTCGCGCCGCGGTCCGTCATAGGCGATCATGACCACGTTGCCTCCGGCATCGTACAGGTCCACGTGGTCGAAGACCTTGCCGATGGTGACGAGGGCGGCGTCGAACATCATGGTGTTGGGCTCGACGTTTTGCGCCACGGCGCCGCCGGGCCTGACGCGGGTCTTCACGAGGCGGTAGAACTCGGTCGTAAGCAGGTGAAAGGGCACAAAGGCGCTGCGATAGGCGTCGATCAGGACGACCGGCCACTGTGTCCTCCGCCTCATGATGTACCGGCGGCCATCCTCGATGGAGACATTGAAGTTCCGTTCGAGCCGGACCCCGAAGTAACGCTTGGCCAGCTCGAAGACCTCCGGGTCGAGCTCCACCGACGTGACTTCGAGATCGGGCATGGTCCTGTGCAGGTACCATGCGGTCCGGCCGCCGCCGAAGCCGATTTCGAGGACGCGGTCCACGTCGCCCGCGTAGGCCAGCACCGCGGTCATGTAGCGCGTGTATCGTGAAGGGAGCGCGAGCTCGTCGCGCGTGTCGTAGACCGTCTCCGTGTAGAGCGCCCTGTTGTGACCGAACGTCAGGGTGATGATCGGGCCTTCCTTAAAGACGTAGATGTTGTTGTAGACGGACTCGCGCTTGGCGATGAGGACAGGGGCGGCACCCGCGGGCTGCTGTCCGGCAATGATGAACAGCGCCAGTGCGGCGCAAAGTGCGCCAGGGAGTCCTCTCATGGGATTCAGCATGCGTTCGGCTCCCTGAACGGGGGTCAGGCCCGGCGACACCACGGCCGTGAAGGCGCGGCCCCCCGGAGGATGCCTCAACGCTATCCGGAAGACGTGGAAAGCTCCAGGCGGTTCCCGCTCGGGTCGATGACGTAGACGGAGTAGCCTCCGTCGTCATGGCGGCGGATCTCGCTCACCTTGGCGCCTCGGGCCTCGATCTCCTTCACGAAGTCCTCCGGCTCGCCCCGCGCGTCGATCTCGAAAGTGTGATGGGGCACCCGGGGGTGACGGTCCCTGGAGGCGTCGAAGACGCCGAGGACGGCGCCGCCGAGGTTGAGCCGCACGACGTCGACGCCGGCGACCACGTGTTTTTTGCGAACCGTTGCGCCCAGGACTTCCTGGTAGAAGCTCACCGTCTTCTCCAGGTCCTCGGCATTGAAGTTCCACGAACGGAATTGGGTCAGCTTGGACATGTCGAACCTCCTCCTGCGTGCATTTATTCCACGCGCACAGCTTCGAACACGGGGTCCAGATTTTCAAGCTCGTCGAATCGCCAAAGCCGCTCCAACAGAGTTGCCTGCCGTTCCCGGGACAGAACGCCCGAGATAAGGCCCAGGAACTTACGCTCCAACTCGCCATCCGACAGCGGGTTCCGGCTGTGCCCCTTGGGGTAGTCCGCGGCCCGGGTCAAACGGCGTCCTGAGCTCAGCTCGATCTCCATGCGGGCCCGCTGCCGGGCGGGGTAGTGGCGGGTGGCCTCCGGGTCCTCGATCACCTCTATCTTGCGCATGAGGGGGCGGAGCGCCGGATCCGCGATACGCTTGTCGTCGAAGCTGGCCGGCGTCAGCGCGCCGTCGGTGAGGGTGACGGCGACCACGTACGGGAGGCTGTGATCGGCGGTCTCGCGGGTCTTGGGGTCCCATTTCTCGGGCCCGCCGGCTGCGTTTCGCACGGCCACTCCATAGGTGTCGACGCGGACGCGTTCCAGGTCGCCGGGATCGAACTCGTCGCGCAGCTCCAGCGCCATGGCGGCGCCGGCCTGCGTGTGAACCTGCACGGGAAAGTACTTGATGCTGGTTTCGGCAAGCTTGAACGGAACGCCCGCATGGGCGTTACCGAAGCCCTCCAGCCGAAGCTCTCCGGTCACCTGCTCGAAGAGCCCGTAGCGGCCCTCGAAGGGTTCGGGCGGGCCTTCCATGCCGCCGCGGGCCAGCAGCGCGGCGAACACGCCGTTGCGCACGGCCATGGCCGTGGCGCATCCCTTCCACGTGGACAGCTCCCCCACCCGGGTCTGGCCCAACGGCACCTGGGACACCGCGGTCATGGACATGGCGTGGGCGAGTTGCTCCGCGGAGAGCCCCAGGACCTTTCCCGCGGCGCAGGCGCCGGCAGGACCGATGAACAGGCCCTGGTCCCATCCCTGCTCGCGGGTGGCGAAGCGGGCGGCGAACTGGCCGTAGACCTCGTAGGCCACGACCAGCGCCGCGATCACATCGCGTCCCGAGGCGCCGGCCACCTCGGCGGCGGCAAGCACCGCCGGCAGCATGTCGCTGGGATGGCCGCCGCCCGGGGACACGAAGCTGTCGTTGCAGTCCAGGTAGCGGACCATCGTCGTGTTGGCGAAGGCCGCCATGTCGGGCGTAGTCGTCCGGCCGGATCCGAGGATACTCGCCACGCCGTCGCCCTGGACCGCCGGCGCCGACTTGCGGGCGATGCGGCAGGGCCCGGCGGCAAAGGCCCCCAGGGCGCAGCCGACGGAGTCCAGTATCCGGCGGCGGGTCTCGTGAACGGTGTCGGGAGGCAGGTCCCGGTAGTTCAGGGACGACGCGTAGGTGCTTATGAATGTTGCGGTGGCGTCCATGAGGTCACGGGTCAGCGACCGGCATCCCGCTCCCGGAGCGTTGCGAAGAAGCCCTTCAGCATGGCGCCGCAGCGCTCCGCCAGGACACCCCCGGTTACCGACACGCGGTGGTTCAGGCGCGGGTCTTCGCAAATCCGGTAGAGCGTCCTCACGGCGCCGCCCTTGGGATCGGCACAGCCGAATACGAGCCGGGCGATCCGGGCTTGCACGATGGCGCCGGCGCACATGACACAGGGCTCCAGGGTGACGTAGAGGGTGCAATCGTCGAGACGCCAGGACGCGCGCTCCCGCGCCGCCTGTCGGATCGCCGCAACCTCCGCGTGGCTCGTGGGGTCCGTGAGCGCCTCGCGCCGGTTGTGCCCCTTTCCGATCACTTCGCCGCCGCACACCACCACCGCCCCCACGGGGACTTCCGCCTCCCGGCGCGCCTCCTCGGCCTCCGCCAGGGCCCGCGCCATGAAGGCCTCATCGTCCCGCTCAGCCGTCTGGTCGGTCACCGACGTATCCCCTTCCCAAGTCCCGGCATCACAGGTCATGGGCAAGGCCGGTGCTCTACGCCAACTCCGCCAGGTCGTCGAGCACTTCCCGCGCGTGCTGCTCGGGCTTCACCTTCTCGTAGATCCGGGCGATCTTGCCCTCGGGGTCGATCAGAAAGGACATCCGGTACGTGCCCTCGTACTCCCTCCCCATGAACTTCTTTTTGCCCCACACGTCGTACAGCCTCACCACCTCCTTGTCCTCGTCCGCCAACAGCGTGTAGGGAAGCTGGTGCTTCTCGACGAACTTGGCGTGGCTCTTGACGGGATCGATGCTCACCCCCAAGACCGCGGCCTTGGCCTTGTCGAACTCGGCCATGTGGTCCCGTATACTACGGGCCTCCTTCGTTCAGCCGGGGGTGGCGTCCTTGGGATAGAAGAACAGCAGCACCCACTTCCCCTTGTAGCCGGAGAGCTTGCGGGGTTCGCCGTTCTGGTCCATCAGCCGGAAATCCGGCGCCGTGTCACCGGGCTTGTGCTTCATGAGTCGATTCCTCCAGTCGGGTGTTCCCGGATGTTCTACAACGCAAGGGGGACCGTGCCAAGCAAACCACCGTCCGCCGGCCCCGGCTTGACACCACCGGAGACACGAGAGCAGAATCCACATGTCCCGGCAAGCGGGAAACTTCCATATACGACTCTGAAACGGGGGGAACAGCCATGGAAACCGTGCACAAACCGCGAAGCTATGGAGAGCATGCCGACCACTGGCTCGACTTCGAGGAAAGCCCGCGGCGCGTACGGGTGAAATTCGGCGGCGAGACCCTGGTGGACACCAAACGCGCGATGCTGTTGCGAGAGGCGGGGCACGTCCCGGTCTACTACTTCCCGCCGGAAGACGTTCGCACGGAGTTCCTCACCCCGTCCGGCCACCACACCCGCTGCCCGGTGAAAGGCGAGGCTTCCTACTGGGACGTGGCCGCGGGCGGCAAGACGGCGGAGTCGGCGGCCTGGGGCTACCTCGATCCCCTGGCGCAGTCGCGCGAGATCGCCGGGTACCTCTCCTTCTACTGGAACCGGATGGACGCCTGGTACGAGGAGGAAGACGAGATTTTCGTGCATGCCCGGGACCCCTACAAGCGCGTGGACGTGCTCCGGAGCTCGCGCCACGTGCAGGTGACCCTGGGGGGCGAGGTGGTGGCGGACTCCCGGCAGCCCCGGCTGGTGCTCGAGACCGGACACCTGATCCGCTACTACCTGCCGCGCGACGACGTGCGCACGGACCTGCTGGAGCCCAGCGACACCCGGACGCGGTGTCCCTACAAGGGCGCCGCCAGATACTGGTCCGTGAACGTGGGCGGCAAGTCCTTTGAAGACACCGTCTGGAGCTACGAGGAACCCATCCCCGAGTGTCCCGGGATCAAGGACCTGATGTGCTTCTTCAACGAGCGCGTGGACGCCATCGACGTAGACGGCGAGCGCCTCGAGATCCCCAGGACCAAGTGGTCCCGGGGCTCGTGAATCCGTATCGGGGAGGTCACGCAGCCGAGGAGGAGGCGGCTCCCGCCGGCAGGACGCCCGCTTCGCGCAGGCTCGGGAACAACTCGTCGAGGCTCCGGATGAGGAGCTTCGGCCCGGCCGCGGCCAGGGTCTCCTCGTCGTTGTAGGAGTATTCCGTGGCCAGGGCCACGGTGAACACCGAGAGGTCGCTCCCCGCCACCTGGGCGAACTCCAGGTTGTTGCCCGCCCGCAGGTAAGTGGCGGTTCCGGACAGGAGAATCACTTCGAGATCCCGGTTGAGCTTCCGGAACAGGTGGTAGATGCCCTGCTCCTTCCGGAAGTAGGTCTCGTCCCGGTCGATGATCTCGTCGAAGTACTCGCTGATGCCGTGCTCCTCCATCACCCGGTGCTTGTAGCGGCGGCCGCTGGTGGTGAGGACCATGTTGCTCAGGCCCGCGTCCCGGGCCTGCTTCAGGGACTCCTCGACGCCGGGGATGAAATCCGGCGGGTTGACGTCGAAGCCGTGCCGGCGTGCGATCTCCAGGGCGTGGCCGCGGATCTCGCGGCGGACCCCCTCGTTGTAGATCATGCTCGGGTCCCGCGCGTAGTCTTCCGCGAACAGGATCGGCGCCAGGAAGAAGTCGAACGGCCCGTCCGCCACCTTGCGCAGCTCCTCGAAGGAGAGCTTGGGTTTGTCGTAGCGCGGGAGAATTTCGTTGGCGATGATGTGGACTCGATGGATGTCCGTCTCGATGGTGTCGGACATGGTCCGGATCAGGCATCTCTTGACCGGCATCGGCGCATCACTCATGGCAACCCCCTGCCGCTGGCTGGAAAACTGATTCAGCTTTAGCTAATCTGCCGGAACCCTGTCAACTCGTCCCGGCTTGCTCAAGTAACCTCACACCCCTGGAGACATCATGCTGAACCTGACTCTGGCGTGCGGCCACTATGACCGGACCGAGGCCCTGCGGGACGGGCGCGTGCGCCCCGACGGCATCCGGCTCAACTGCCTGACCCTCAAGGTGGAAGAGACCTTCTGGCGCATGATGCAGTATCGCGAGTTCGACGTGGCCGAGACTTCCCTGGGCGGCTACGTGGTGCGCCGGGGACGTGGGGCCGACGACCTGGTGGCCATTCCGGTCTTCCCGTCGCGGTTCTTCCGCCAGTCATGCATCTTCGTCCACGGCGGTTCCGGCATCGAAACGCCGCAGGACGTGAAGGGCAAGCGCGTCGGGGTCCCGGAATACCAGATGACCGCGGCCGTGTGGGCTCGCGGAATCCTCTCGGACGACTACGGCGTGCGCGCCGAGGACGTCGAGTGGGTGCAGGGCGGTTTGGAAGACCCGGGACGCCTCCCCTTCGAGCCGGTGGAGCCCGCGGGCATCCGCCTGGGCTTCGCCCCGCCGGACCGGTCCCTGGCGCAAATGCTCGGCGCCGGCGAGATACAGGCGCTGATCACCGCCCGGACGCCGTCCACCTTCGACCCCGCCGGCTCCACGGTCCGCCGGCTTTTCCCGGAACCCTGGGAGGTGGAGCGGGACTACTTCGGCCGCACCGGCATCTTCCCCATCATGCACACCGTGTCCATAAGGCGGGAGGTTCTGGACGAGCACCCGTGGGTGGCGGCGACCCTGATGAAGGCCTTTTCCGAGGCCAAGGACCTGGCCGTCGCCGACCTGACCCAGACCAGCGCCCTGCCCGTTTCGCTGCCGTTCCTGACCGAGCACGCCTACCGGACGGTGGAGACCATGGGCGAGGATTTCTGGCCCTACGGCCTGGAGTCCAACCGCAAGACCCTTGAAACATTCGTGCGTTACATGCACGAGCAGGGCATGATCGAGAAGGAAATGCCCATCGAGGAGCTGTTCGCCCCAAGCACCCACCGCACGTTCCGGATCTAGGCGGCACGGTTCCCGGCACCGCCCTTTCGGGGCCCCTGTCAGCGTAACCGCCCGGAAACACGCGGGTAACGCTGTTCACTCTTTGTGCAGGTCGTTGAACACGCCCTTTCTCAAGGCCTGGGAACGGCCGGTACAGACCCCTGTGAACAGGTTTTCCACAGGTCCGGTGGATGGTGTCAACAGGCTGTCGGGACTGTCGGATCGTCCCGGGCTGCGAGAGATCAGACGTAGTGCTGGATCTCCTGGAGGGACGGCGGAAAGAACAGCTCCTCTATCGCCGGCTTGTGCTTGATCATGCCCTGCTCGAACTCGTAGCGCACCACGGCCTCCAGGGCGGGACGGTTGTCCTCCAGGTTGTAGGGCCAAGGGTCAGGGCCGAAGATGGCGCGCTGTTCCTCGAGATCTTCCTTGGCCCAGACCAGAGCCAAGCTCCGGGGGTCCCGCATGCGCTCGTAACAGACTTCCTTGGACCGCTGGAGGGCCTGAAGCAGGCTCACCGCCACCCACGGATACCGCTCCAGGATCTCGTCCTTGACGACCACGGTGTGCATGATGGGGAAGATGCCGCTCTCGCGGTAGTACTCCACCTCCGCCTGCCTCGGGTCGGGGAAGAGCAGCGCCACCTTGTCCGAGCCGGCCCGGATGGACGGCAGCACCTCGGGGTAGAGCGCCCCTTCGAGGTCCCCGGCGCACAGCATCTCGTCGATGTTCCGGTCCTCCGCCACCCGGTGGATCTTCATCCACGAGGCCGGCTCCAGCGGCACGTCCTCTTCCTCCTGGCACCACCACTCCACCGTGGCCAGGTCGAGGCCGTAGTAGTCCTGCAGGATGCCGCGCATCCACAGGCCCGCGGAGTTCTGCAGCGTATCGAGGCCGATCCGCTTGCCGTTCAGGTCGGAGGGCTTGTCGATGCCGCAGCCGGTGCGCTTGACCATGTAGCTGTGACGGAAGCGCCGGTGCGGGAACGCGGGAATGGCGGTGAAGTCCCGCCCCTGGTCGTGGGCCACCAGGTAACCCACCAGCGACAGCTCGCAGGCGTCGAACTCCTCGTGCCGCAGCATGCGCCCATGACGCTCGGGCGACTGCATGGTCATGACGTTGAGGTCGATGCCCGCGGGCTCCACCACCTTCTCCCAGAGCGGGCGCAACAGATCGTAGCTTCCGCAGGCGAAATTCAGGTTCAACCGGGACACGAATCGCTCCTCACGTGTTTGCGGTACTCCTCCGGCGTGTCGATGTCGATGAGGACCCCCGCCTCGTCGGTCTCGAGTTCCAGGGTCTCCTCGGGGTGGCCCCGCACCACCGGCTTGGCGCCGGTCTCCAGGGAAGCCGCCATGAACTCGGGAAAGAGCTCGCTGGAGAACAGCACCGGATGGCCGCGCCTCCCGTCAAAGCGCGGCACCACGATGAGCTTTCCCTCCGCGCGAAAGCGCTCGATCATCCGCTCCACCAGGGCGCTCTCGATGAACGGGTGGTCCACCAAGTGCACCAGGATCGCCTCCACCGGGTCGCCCTCCAGCGCCCGGATGGCGGTCTGCAGAGACGAGAGCTGGCCCCGGGCGTAGTCCGGATTCACCGCGGTGTCGACGCCGAGGTAGGCGACGGCCTCCCGCATGGCGTCGGCATTGTGGCCCAGCACCACCAGGGTCCGGTCCACGCTCGTACGTTCGAGCGAACGGACAATGCGTTCGATGAACGGGACGCCCTCCACCGGCAAGAGCGCCTTGGGCCTTCCCATGCGGGTGGACGCACCCGCTGCCAGGACAACGGCGACGATCATGATCGTGATAACGGTCCGGCCGGGATGCCGGAGCCGTGACTACCCGGCGATGCTCCGCGCCTCCACCGCTATAGCCCCTCGAGCTTCCTCATGGTCTCGGCGTAGTCCGCCAACGCCTTGTCGAGCGTATACTCCGCGACGAAGCCCAGTTGCTCCTCCGCGCGCGACAGATCGGTCAGAGGCCGGTTCGCCGGATAGCCCATGGGATCGCTTTCCTTCCGCAGCGTCACGCGGGACTCCGGGAACTCCTTCTTCAACGCGGCCAGGATGTCGTCGCCGGTGACCATGCCGCTGCAGCCGATGTGGAAGAGCCGGTCCTTGTGCTCGGGCTTGAGAGCGGCCAGGACGGTGGCCGTGGCCGCGTCCTTGCCGTAGAGAACCTCCGTGGGCCCGTAGGGCCAGTTGATGGCGGCGTCCTCGCGCTTCAGGGCGGCGCGGATCATGTCCTGGATGGCCTGCTCTCGGGTCGCCTTCATGGTGGTGGGCGACGGTCCGTACAACCCTCCCACGTAACGAATGCACACGAACTCGAAGCCGTACATCCTGGCGTAGGCGTTGCCGAGGAACTCGCAGCCGCCCTTGGTGGCGGCATAGACCGACGGCGGGTTGATGGGGATGGTCTCGTCGATGCTCTGAAGTCCTTCCCCGAACGAGCCCAGGTAGACGGTGCCGGAACTGGGAAAGGTGATCCGCGGGACGTTTTCCAAACGAACCGCCTCCAGCACGTTCACGGTGCCCATGAGGTTCAGGCGCACGCCGGTGTAGGGGCGCCGCTGCACCTCCTCGCCGAGAAAGGCGGCCAGGTGGATGATCTGGCCCACGTCGTGGTCCCGGATCGCGGTCACGAGCTGCGGCAGGTCGAGGATGTCGCCGCGCACGGTTTCCACCGACGCAGGGTCCACGCCTACCGCCCTGAGCAGCCGCTCGTTCACCGCCACGTCGAAGATGACCGGACGCTCGCCGCGCTCCTGCAGCATCCCCACGACATACGCGCCCACGAGACCGGTACCCCCGGTCACCAAAATGCTCTTTTGTGCCATTCACTTCCTCCCGACGAGCTACGGAAACATGTATTCCACCGGCGGCGATTCGAAGTCCGTCTCCACCGATGTGGTTCCGGGAACCTCCTTGGCCACCGAGACGATCTCTTCCTGGAGCGCGGGCTGGGTGAGGATCCCGGAGACGTGGACCACGCCGCCGCTCGCGCGCACGCGCACGTTCAGGTTCCGCGTCTTGGGCGACACGATCAGCGCCGCCTGCACCCGCGACGTAAGCGACAGGTCCCCGAATGCCTCCTCCGACTCCGGGGTCTTCTGGTACTCGGGCCGGCCGGCCGCGTCCTCGATCAGCTCGGCCAGGGTGTCCACCGTCATCTGGCCCGCGTTCAGCACCAAGTCGTAGCGCGACGCGTCGCGCCAGTCCGCTCCGAAGATGGCCTCCATGCGCCGGGAACGCGCCTTGTTGACGCTTTCCACGTAACGGCGGCCGCCGGCCTCGTCGAGCCCTTCCCGCTCGCGCACCTTCTCCACCTGGTATTCCAGCGGCGCCGTCAGCAGCACCTTGAGCACGTGGCTGACACCGGGCAGGAGCTCCTGCCCCATATGGCCGTGGTAGACGAGCTTGCCGTCACGGCCCATCTCGCACATGGCGGCCTGCAGCGTGATGCGGTACAGGCGGAGACTCTCGCGCCAGCGTTCCCACCAGTGCGGTCCGGATTCCAGCACCTCTTCGTATTTGGCCTCGGGAATGCCGTAACGGTTGCTGGCCTCCATCAACACCTCCCGGTCCACACACGGGTAGCCAAGATCTCCGGCAACCCGCTCGGCAACCTCCGGACCCGCGCCAAACGCGCCACGAATGATCGTGATAATCGGCATGGGCTTCCCTCCTCTCGGCTGTGTTGTCGGCCTCGGCCGAGCCCGTGGCCTGTCTGATTGCTAAGGTAAACCCTCTCGTATGACGTTGCAAGATAAAACAGGGATTCACGGGCTCCACGCGCACGCCAATCCACCAGACACGGATGTTTGTGCCGCCAACCGGCTTTTGTTAACACGTTCCCTACCCCCGGCGTTCCACATGACCCCCAAGGAAAAACTGCTGGCGCTTCGCGAAGAGCTGCGACAGACGTTCCTGGAACGCGGCGAGCTCATCGACGGCGCGCTGGCGGCCCTGCTCTCGGCCCAGAACCTGCTCATCATCGGCCCGCCGGGCACGGCCAAGTCCATGCTGGCCGACGAGCTGTGCCGCCGCATCGACGGCGCCGGCTACTTCCAGTGGCTGCTGACCCGTTTCACCGCACCGGAAGAGCTGTTCGGCGCGGTGAGCCTCAAGGGCCTGGAGCACGACGACTACCGCCGCGTCACCACCCGCAAGCTCCCGGAGGCCCACATCGCCTTTTTGGACGAGGTCTTCAAGGCCAATTCCTCGATCCTGAACTCGATCCTGACCATCATCAACGAGCGCCGGTTCCACAACGGCCAGCAGGTCCACGACGTGCCGCTCATCACCCTGTTCGGGGCCAGCAACGAGCTGCCCGAGGACGACGAGCTCACCGCCCTGTACGACCGGTTCCTGCTCCGGTTCATGGTGGACTACATCCAGGAGGACTACCGCTTCCTGCGAATGCTGGAGGCGCCTCCGCCCGCAACACGGGTGAACATCACCCTGGACGAGCTGGGCGCGATGCAGCAGGACGCCGCCGCGCAACCCGTCCCCGGGCACATCCACCGGACCATGGCCGAGATCCGGCGCCAGCTCGGGAAGAAGCAGATCGTCGCCTCCGACCGGCGCTACCGCCAGTCCCTGGCGCTCATGAAGGCGCATTCCTATCTGGCCGGCGACGCACAGGTCTCGGACCAGAGTCTCCTGTTCCTCGAACACGTGCTGTGGCGGGAGCCGTCGGAGAAAGCCGACATCGGCGCCGTCATCCGCGAAATCGTGCTCGGCTACGAGAAGGAAGCGCAGGAACTGCTGTACCAGGCCCGCGAGATCGAGGAGTACGTGCGGCGCACGTGGGACACCGAGGAGCTGCGTTCCCAAGCCCTCATCGAGGGACATACCAAGCTCCGCAACATCCTCGGCCGAGTAGAGCAACTCATCGAGAAGGCGTCCGATGCGGACCGTCCCCTGGACCGTGTAGAAGGCATGCGGGACGAGATCCAGGACCTTCAGAAACGCCTGCTGGAGGGCTTGTAGTGGCCCGCCGAACGTCGCCGAAGAAGCCCTCTCCCCTGCCCGTCCTGCCCGAGAACGCCAACTGGATCGAGAACGACCGCTACGACCGCTACGCCTACGGACAGCTTCGCCGGGACGCCGCCTCCCTGCAGGAACTGGAGCGCGCCGGCCAGGCGCTCATCCCCCATTTCTCCTCGCTCCTGCAGGACGTCTTCTGTCTGCTCTTCAAGTACAACATCGTCTTCGCCGAGGAGTCGGACGTGCTTCCCAGCGCATCCGTCAACCGGACCCTGCTGACCGCGCTCCGCGACGGCGAGGTGAGCCGCATCCTGCGGGAGCTGACCCTGCTCGACGAGGCCAGGGCCGGTTTGTGCACGCTGCTGGTCGGCGAAGGGCTCCTGGCGATGCTCAAGTCGGAGAAGCCGTGGACGCGCCACGACATGATGGACACCTGGAAGCTCAGGCAGCAGGAAGAGGATTTCCAGAAGACCCGCGAGATGCTGGAACACGCCGGCGAACTGCGCGAGGATGAAGACGCCGCCGACAAGGAGGAGGCGCTCGCCGAGATCGAGGAACGGCTCAAGAGCAAGCTCCGAAGCGACGCCGCCTCCATCCGCCAGAAGCAGCGCCAGATGACCGAGGATCTCGACCGGGTGGAGAACGAGGCCCGGGCGCGGGCGCAGGCGTCGGCCATCCGCGCCGCCCAGCAGCTCGAGGAGGCCATGGAGGAAGCGGAGCAATGGGGCTCCGCCGTCGGATCCGGGGGGCGACTTCCGGCCGACCGGAGGCTCGAGCTGGGCCGGCGGCTGGCCGGCAACGACAAGCTCAAGAAGCTCATCCGCATGGTGGGGAGGATGAAGTCCCACGCGTTGGCGCTGCGCAAGCGCACCTTCGAACGGGCCAACGAGGAGCTCTACGCGGTGGAGCAGGGAGGCGCCCTGGAGCACCTGCTGCCGCAGGAGCTGGTTGCGCTGCACCACCCGCTGCGGCATCGGGACTTTCAGCGCCGGCTGCTGGAGAAAGAGCTGCTGCAGTACTCGCTCCGGGGCATGGAGGAGAAGCGCAAGGGGCCGGTGGTGGTATGCCTCGACGGCAGTTCGTCGATGTCGGGGGACAAGGAGCTCTGGTCCAAGGCCGTCACCCTGACCCTTCTGGAGCTGACCCGGCGCCAGCGCCGGCCGTTCCGCTCCATCTGCTTCTCCTCCAGGGACACGGCGCTGCACGTCCTGGACATGACGACCCGCTACGGCGCCGCCGTCGAGCCGGACAAGCTGATGGACCTAGCGGAACACTTCCCCGGGGGCGGCACCGACTTCGAGAAGCCCCTGGACGCGGCCCTGGAGTGCCTCAAGAAATCACGATATAAGAAGGGGGATATCGTCTTCATCACGGACGGCGAGTGCCAGGTGTCGGCAGAGTGGTCGGAACGGTTCCTCAAGGAGAAGGACCGGCTCAGCTTCTCGCTGTTCTCCATCCTCATCGACGTGGGGCACAGCTCCCTGGGGACCCTGAAGGAGTTCAGCGACCGCATCACCACCATCACGCAGCTCACCAGCGAAGGCACCGGCGACCTTTTCATTCGATTTTGAGATCATCGGGGGAACCACATGTCCAAAAAGCTAAGCTTCGGCATCCTGCTACCGACCCGGGGAGTCATCCTGGCCAAGACCGCCGTCCCGGACCTGAGCCCGGTCTTCAACCTCGCCGACGCGGTCGAGAAGGCCGGCTACGACTCGGTTTGGATCGGCGACAGCGTCACCGCCAAGTCGCGGCTGGAGGTCATCAGCACCCTGGGGGCGCTGGCGGTGAAGACCGAGCGGGTGAAGATCGGAACCGCGGTGCTGCTGGCGGCGATGCGCAACCCGGTGGTGCTGGCCCAGGCCCTGGCCAGCGTGGACGTGCTGTGCAGCGGGCGGCTGATCTGCGGCGTGGGCGTTTCCCGCAACGACAAGATGTTCGAGGAGGAGTACACCGCCTGCGGCGTGCCCTTCAACCAGAAGGCCGGCCGTCTCAGCCAAGTGCTCAAGATCATGAAGATGCTGTGGGCCGGGGACAACGTCACCCACGAGAACAAGTACTACACCATCGAGAACATCTCGCTCTTGCCCAAGCCGGTGCAGCGGCCGGGCATCCCGCTGTGGGTATCGAGCAACGACGTGGACAGCGGTCTCAAACGCGTTGGCCTCCACGGCGACGCCTGGATCACCAACATCCCGTCGCTCCCGGTGTTCAAGGAATCGCGGAAGAAGATGGAGGACTTCGCCAGCAACGCCGGACGCAATCCCGACGACATCCACCGTTGCCTGTACCTCACCATCCACATGGACCCGGACGCGGACAAGGCGCGCCGGGAGGGCGGCGCGTTCCTGGAGGCCTACTACCACAAGACCTACGAGGAGGTGGCCGCACAGCTCGTGGTGAAGGCCGGCGGCACCAACGAGGTGGTGGACTTCATCAACGGGTACGCCGAAGCGGGCATCCAGACCTTCATCGTGCGCTTCGCGGCCAAGGACCAGTTCCAGCACCTGGAAGTCTGCAGCGAGCACGTGATGCCGCACTTCCGGTAGTAGAGATGTCTGGATTCGTCATTTCGGCTTTCGTCCGGATGACGAATTCGAACGGTGGCGGGCGATCGTTACGGCAATGACATGAACACGGACCGCGTGCTGGTAGCGGGCGCGGGGCCCGTGGGGCTGGTGGTGGCGGTGTACCTGGCCCAGCACGACGTGCCGGTGACCGTGCTGGAGGCGGAGCCCGAGCTGCCGGAGACGCTACGCGCCTCCACCTTCCATCCCCCCACCCTCGACATGCTGGAATCCACCGGCGTGCTGGACGACTTCCTGGCCCTGGGACTCAAGGCCCCCACCGTGCAGTACCGCGAGCGCGCCGGCTGCATCGCGGAGTTCGACTTCGGGCAGATCACCGACGTCACCGCGCACCCCTACCGGCTCCAGTGCGAGCAGTTCAAGCTCAACCGGCTGCTGTACGAGAAGCTGATCACTCTGCCCGGGACCGAGGTGCTCTTCTCCAGCGAGGTGACCGGGGTGGAAGAAGCGGCCGCGGCCGTCACCGCGGTGGTGGCGCGGGGCGGCGCCACCCGGCGCTACCAGGGCCGTTTTCTGGTGGGCGCCGACGGCGCCCGCAGCAACGTCCGCAAGGCCCTGGGCATTCCCTTCGACGGGTTCACGTGGCCGGAGCGGTTCCTGGTGGTGAGCACGCCCTTCCCGTTCGACAACCACTTCGACGGGCTCGCGCCGGTGAGCTATTTTGCGGATCCGGAGGAGTGGTTCTTCCTGCTGCGGGTGCCGGGGCTGTGGCGGGCGATGTTCCCCACCCGGCCGGAAGAGAGCGACGACGAAGTGCTCGGCGACGCGAGCGTCGAACGGCGCCTCCAGCGCGTGCACCCGACGGAACAGCCTTATGCGGTCCGCCACCGGACCCTCTACCCCGTTCACCAGCGGGTTGCGGCGGGTTACCGCAAGGGACGCGCGTTTCTCGCCGGCGACGCGGCCCACATCAACAACCCGCTGGGGGGCATGGGCATGAACGGCGGCATCCACGACGGCTACAACCTCGCGGAAAGGCTGGTGCGCGTGTGGCGGGGAGAAGCGCCGGAATCGGATCTCGACGGCTACGAGCGCCAGCGCCGGCCCATCGCGCTGGAGTACGCCAACGTCCATTCCACCCGCAACAAGCTGAACCTCGAGAGCCGCGACCCCGCGCGGCAGCAGGAGTTCCGCCGCACCATGCGCGAAACCGCGGCCGACCCGGAGAAGTCCTACGACTACCTGCTGCGGATCTCGATGATCGCCAGCCTGAGACAGGCGGCGAGGCTGTAGCGACGCCTCCGGGCGGCCCCGGCCTGGAGCCGGAGCCCGATCGCGGCTCAGGCGCCGGTCACGTCGAAAAAGCGGATGGTCGGCGTCCCGGCGAGGTGCTCCATCAGCCGGCCGCTGACGCCCCTCTCCCGCTGCCAGGCCAGGTACTTTTCGTATTGCTCACGGGTTTCCCACGTCGCCGCCAACAGCACATTGTCGGCGTTGTCGCAGTTCTGCAGCGTGTCGACACTTGTACAGCCGTCATGAGCGCGCGTCTCCGCCAGAATCGACCTGAAGAACGCTACCAGCTCGTTCCCGGTGCCGGGCTTCGCATCGGCTTCCACAACAACTCTTACAGCCATTTCAAGACCTCCTTTTTCCAGGACTGGGTATAACAGCCTTTCCCCCACTTTACTCGCAGCGAGGCACGGTGACGTCATGTTTCTTGAGGCAGCGCTCGGCAGGCTCGGCGACGGTGGGCTCGGAGGTCCTGTTCGGGTATGCTTGACAGACCGCGATGCCAAAGCCAGATTAATCTCCGGTCCGGCGTGCCCGGCCGGCCCCATGGAGCCCTGCTTCGACGGAGACGATGATGCCCAAGGTACTGACACGTGAACAGGTGGACGCCTACCGCCGCGACGGATTCCTTTTCCCCGTGCGCATCATGGACCGGGAATCCGCGTGGAATCTGAGACAAAAACTGGAAGAGGTCGAGAAGACCATCGGCGGAGAGGTGCAGCAACGCTACCGAATCAAGGCCCACCTCCCCTTCCCCTGGCTCAACGAGCTCATCCGGAACCCGGTGATGCTGGACGCGGTGGAGGACATCATCGGCCCGAACATCCTGTGCTGGGGCTCCAGCTTCTTCACCAAGAACGCCCATGACCCCCGGTTCGTTTCCTGGCACCAGGACACCACCTACTACGGCCTGGAGCCCCGGGAGACCCTGACCGCCTGGTTCGCGTTCACCGACAGCAAGGTCGAGAGCGGCTGCATGCGGGTGGTCCCCGGCTCCCATGCCGAGGGCGCCCGGCGGCACGTCGAGACCTTTGCCGAGGACAACCTCCTTTCCAGGGGCCAGACCGTCGCCGAGGTGGACGAGTCGCGGGCGGTGGACGTCGAGCTCCATGCCGGCGAGATCTCCTTCCACAGCGAGACCGTGATCCACGGCTCCAATCCCAACCAGTCGGACGACCGGCGGCTCGGCTACTCCATCCACTTCATCGCTCCGCACGTTCACCAGACGCTGTTTGATCACGCCAGCGCGGCCCTGCTGCGCGGCACCGACACCCACGGCTACTGGGAGCCCGAGCCGGTGGCGAAACGGGACTTCGACCCGGATTGCCTCGCCGCGTTGGACCGCAACCATCAACAGTACAAGGCCAACAAGCAGGGGGCGTGATTCCGGGACCGTCCCGGCGAAGCGTCCCGCGGGTCTGCGACTGCCGCTGCCGATATAAATTCAAGCTGAATCGAGGAAGGGAATGACAAGTGCCTGATAAATCGTTAGCGGACAAGGTCGTCATCGTAACCGGAGGCGCCGGCGGCATGGGCACGGTCATGACGCTGGCCCTGCTGGAGGAAGGCGCCAGGGTAGCGGTGGTGGACAACCAGGAAGAGCGCTGCCAGGCCATGGCACGGAGCACCGCGGGCGTGGCGGATGAAGGGGCGCTCATGACCCTGACCGCCGATATCACCCAAGCGGAAGAATGCGAGCGGGTGACCGCGGCGGTGCTGGAGCGTTTCGGTCAAGTGGACGCCCTGGTCAACGCCGCCGGCATCGGCATGCAGACCGTGCGCGCCAACTACATGAGCGAGCCGGTGCGGTTCTGGGAAGTGGAACCCGACCGCTGGCAGGCGGTGATGGACGTCAACTGGAAGGGGGCCTTCCTGATGGCCCGGGCCGTCACCCCGCACTTGGTAGAGCAAGGTTCCGGCCGCATCGTGAACGTCACCACCAGCCTCGACACCATGTTCCGTGGCGCGTACACCCCCTACGGCATGTCCAAGGCCGCGCTGGAGGCCGCCACCGCGAGCTGGGCCAAGGACCTGGAAGGCACCGGTGTGACCGTCAACGTGCTCGTGCCCGGCGGACCCACCAACACGAGCTTCATCCCCGAAAGCGCGCCGTTCGACCGCAGCAAGCTGGTCCAGCCCGGTGTCATGGCCGCGCCCGTGCGCTGGCTCGTGTCCGACGCCTCCCGGGACATCACCGGTTGCCGCTTCGTGGGCAACGACTGGGACACGGCCCTGGAGCCCGACGAGGCCGCCAAGACGGTATGCCGCCCCGCGGCCTGGCAGGACCTGAGTTCCCAGGCGGTCTGGCCCGACCAAAAGTAGCGCCGGGCTGCACTTCGCACACCCTGCCTGGGTCCCGATTCCGTCATTCCCGCCGCTCATCCCCGTCCCTCTCCGTCATTCCCGCGGAAACCGGAATCCAGGTGGGGTGGAGCGGGGGCAATGGAGCCGCCACACCACCACCCCTGGATTCCCGCTTCCGCGGGAATGACGGAGGGGATGCGGGAATGACGGATGGAATGCGGGAAGGACAGAAGTGAGGCCTGATCGTCTTGATTTCGTTTGATGTGACCAGCCGCTTTTGATAAGGGTCGGCCACGCGACGGTTTGGCGAGTCGACATTCAAGACAGGAGGGATGATCCATGAAGGACTCGACGGAAACCAAGGAAACGAAGACCGGAGGGATCAACCGCCGTACGTTCATCGGCGGCAGCGTAGCGGCAGGAGCCATGATCCTGGGAGCGCCTTACATTGCCTCCAAGGCCCGGGCCAAGACCAAGACCATCTACATCAACACCTGGGGCGGCAGTTGGGGCAAGGCCGAAGCCGAAGCCTATTACAAGCCCTACGAAAAGGCCTCCGGTGTTTCGGTGAAACCCATCACGCCGGTGTCGTTCGCCAAGATGAAGGCGCAGGTCCAGAGCGGCCACTACGAGTTCGACGTGGCCGGCATGGGACGTTCCGACTCCATCCGCGGGCTCAACGACAACCTGCTGGAGCACATCCACTACGACATCATCCGGCTCACCGACTATCCCCCGGACACCATCGGCTACAACGGCATCTCGCGCCATTCCATCTCCACCAACCTCGTGTACAACAAGAAGAAATTCCCCAACGGCGGCCCGCAGTCCTGGGCCGACTACTGGAACGTGGGGAAGTTCCCCGGCAACCGGGGCGCCTACAAGGACGCCGCCCGGATGCTGCCGTTCGCACTGCTCGCGGACGGCGTGCCCAAGGACAAGCTCTATCCCCTGGACGTGGACCGCGCCTTCAAGAAGCTCGACGAGCTCAAGCCCCACGTCAAGGTGTGGTGGCGGCGCGGCTCGCAGTCGGTGCAGCTCGTTCGCGACGGCGAGGTCGACATGATGCCCATGTGGAACACCCGCGCCGGGGTCGCCGTAGAACAGGGCGTTCCCATCGAGGTGGTGTGGAACCAGGCCCACATGCGCCGCTCCAACTGGATCGTCGCGCGCGGCACACCCAACGCGGCGGAGTCCTGGCGGTTCGCGCAGTTCTGTCTGAAACCCGAGAACCTGGGGGTCTTCTGCCGCCTGATGAACACCGGCCCGTGGATCGCCGCGGCCTACGAGCACATCAACGAGAAGAAGGCGCGGATGATGCCCACGTGGAAGGACAATCTTCCACTCACCTACCAGCCTGATCCGCTTTGGGTGGGCACCAACCTAAGCGAGTTGACCAAGCGCTTCAATCAGTGGCTGGCCACGTGATGTAGGAGAACGGGGGCCTTTCCGCTCAGGGCCCGACTTGCACGGATGAATGCCACTGCCGCAAGGCCCGCGGACAACCCCGCCGGCAAGAAGGCGTTCAGGCCGTGGCGCTCGCGCGCCAACCTTTCGGCCTGGACGCTTTCCGCGCCGGCGGTGCTGTTCATCGCCGTCCTGTTCATCTATCCGCTGCTGGACG
This sequence comes from uncultured Binatia bacterium (SeqCode), assembly GCA_965219905.1. Taxonomy (GTDB): domain Bacteria; phylum Desulfobacterota; class Binatia; order UBA9968; family JAJDTQ01; genus JAJDTQ01. The sequence continues at coordinate 444,717 of CBDCOS010000002.1, forward strand.
TCGTCGTCATCAGCTTCACCGACCCGACGCTGTCCCTCGTGAATTACCGGGAGTTCTTTTCCTCGTCGCTCTATTCGAGGGTGCTGGGGAACACGTTCTGGTTCGCCTTCATGGTGACCGTAATCTGTCTGCTCCTGGGCTATCCCCTGGCCTACGTCATCGTCCGCTACGGCGGCACCCTGGGATTCGCGCTGCTGCTGGTGGTGGCCATGAGCTTCTGGACGAGCTTTCTCGTCCGCACCTACTCATGGCTGGTGATCCTGGGGAGCAAGGGGCCGGTCACCAAGCTGCTGGCCTGGGTCGGCTTCGACCCGGTGCCGCAGATCCTGTTCAACAGCTTCGCCACCACCCTGGGCATGGTGCACATCCTGATCCCCTACATGATCCTGTCGATCTACGCGGCCATGCAGAAGATCGACCCGAACCACCTGCGGGCGGCGGCGAGCCTGGGCGCCACCCCGTTCCAGGGCTTTCGCACGGTCTTTCTGCCGTTGAGCCTGCCGGGGGTGGTGAACGGCTGCACGCTGGTGTTCATCATCTGCCTGGGGTTCTACGTGACGCCGGTGCTGCTCGGCGGACCCCGGGACCAGATGATCGCCGGGCTCATCGGTGAGCAGATCGAGGAGCTTCTCGAATGGGGCTTCGCCTCGGCCATGGCGGTGGTGCTGCTGGCGACGACCATGGCCCTGCTGGCCATCTACAACCGTCTGGTGGGGCTGGACAAGCTCTGGGGATAGGTGCGCCCATGAACCTCCTGAGAGCCGTCGCCATCGCCATCGGCGCCTTCATCGCCGCGCCGATGTTCATCGTCATCCCCATGTCGCTCAGCGACTCGCCCTCCTTCGCGTTCCCGCCCACGGGCTACTGGCTCGGGTACTACCGGGCCTACTTCACCAACGAGCTGTGGACGACGCCGACCATCAACAGCGCCATCATCGCCACCGCCACCATGTTCGTGACCATGGCGCTGGTGGTGCCGGCGTCGTTCGCGCTGGTGCGTTTCCGGTTTCCGGGCCGCGGGACGGTGAACTTCCTGCTGATGATGCCGCTCATGGTCCCCCACATCGTGCTGGCGCTGGGCTACTACGCCATCTTCAGCCCGGTGGGCCTGACCAACAACCACATCGGTGTGATCATCGCCCACACCTGCGTGTCCGTGCCCGTGGCCTTCCTGATCGTCTCCGCCACGCTCAAGGGCTTCGACCGCAATCTCGAACGCGCCGCCATGAGCTCGGGGGCCGGACCGCTCCGGACCTTCCTCCACGTCACCCTGCCGGTGCTGCGGCCGGGGTTCCTGGTGGCGTCGCTGTTCGCCTTCCTCCACTCGTTCGACGAGACCGTCATCGCCATCTTCATCGCCGGGCGCGACGCCTCCACCCTGCCCCGGAAGATGTATGAGAGCGTGCGGCTGGAGGCCGACCCGGTGCTGGCGGTGGTGTCGTCGCTGCTGTTCACGCTGGTCCTGATCGGCACGGCGATCGCCGCGGTGACGCGCAAGAGGCCGGTGCATGCGACTTGAGCGACTGCTAAGGCCGGAGTCCATCGCCGTCTACGGCGCCAGCGAGAACCGCGGGCCGGGCCGGCGCATCCTGGAGATGCTCGACAAGTTCGGCTACGGCGGCAGCGTCTATCCTGTCAACCCCAGATACGAGACGGTGCTGGGAAAGCGTTGCTACGCCAAGCTTGAGGAAATCCCCGAAGGCATCGACGCCATCGTCTTCTGCGTCAACCACCGGCTCGTGGTGGAACCGTTCAGGATCGCTGCCGGACGAGGCTACGGCGCCGCGGTGGTGCTGGACGGCGGCTTCGCCGAAGTCGGCGAGGAAGGCCGCGGGCGCCAGGAAGCCCTGGAGGCCGCCGCCCGCGGCGCCGGGATGGCGGTGTGCGGTCCCAACTGCATGGGCGTGCTCAGCCCGCACCACCGCACCAGCCTCTACACCTCCAACCTGCTGCACCCCGAGAAGCTGCCGGGCAACGTCGCCATCGTCACCCAGAGCGGCTCCATCGCCATCGGGCTCCTGACCGACTGCCGCCGCTTCGGCTTCAGCCACGTGGTCTCCACCGGCAACGAGGCGGTCACTACCACCGCGGAGTTCATCGAATACCTGGCGGACGACCCCAACACACGGGTCATCGCCAGCTTCACCGAGACCATCCGCGATCCGGAACGGTACGTCGCGGCGCTCGACAAGGCGGCCGACCGGGGCAAGCCGGTGGTGGTGCTCAAGGTCGGCCGCAACGACCGCACGCGCCGGGCCATCACCAGCCATACCGGAGGGCTGGCGGGCGAGGCCCGGGTATTCTCGGAGGTGCTCAAGCGGCACCGGGCCATCGAGGTCGGCGACATGGACGAGCTGACCGAGGTGCTGGCCTGCTGCCAGGGCGAGCGCTGGCCCACCGGACCGAAGATGGGTGTGCTCACGGCGTCCGGCGGCCAGGCCGAACTGATCCTGGACATTGCCGGAGCGGCGGGTCTGCGCCTGCTGCCGCTGTCCGAAGCCGGGTGCCGGGAGGCGGAGCGCGTCATCGGCCCCCTCACCGGCGACGGCAATCCCCTCGACGCCTGGGGCGACGGCAAGTTCGACGTGAACATACCCCACGGGCTGAAGGTGCTGGAGGACGAGCCGGACGTGGACTCCATCGTCATGGTGAGCGACAGCCGCGATGACTCGCCCATGGTCCCCACCCAGTACACGCAGTACCTGGCCGAGACCGCCCGGCGGACCGCCAAGCCCTGCTTCTTCATGAACACCCGTCCGGGCCTGTTTCGGCAGGAATTCGCCGACGCGTTGCGCGCGGCGGGCGTCCCCACCATCGGCGGGGCGCGCCAGGGTCTGGGCGCGGTCGACCGTCTGGCGCGCTGGTCCATGCCGAACTTCGACCCCCTGCCGGAGCCGCCGCCGACCGAACGCATCACCGCTTGGCTGAGCAACGGGAAACGGCAGCGCTCTCACATCAACGAGGTGGACGCCAAGAAGCTGCTCGGCGAGGCAGGCCTTCCCGTGGTCCCCGAAAGGATCGTAGCGTCACGCGAGGAGGCGCTACACGCCGCCCGCGGCATGGGGTTTCCCGTCGTGCTCAAGGTGGCTTCCGACGACATCCCGCACAAGTCCGATCTGGGCCTGGTGGCCGCGGGCCTCACGGGAGAGGGAGCGCTGGCCGCGGCCTTTGACGACGTGGCAGCCCGGCTGGAACGGCTCTCGCCGCCGCCGTCGGACGCCCTGTTCGTGGTCCAGGCGATGGTCCGGGATGCGGTGGAGCTCTTCATGGGCGTGAGCCGGGACCCCGACTTCGGGCTCGTGCTGGCGTTCGGGCTGGGCGGCGTCCTGGTGGAGATCCTCGACGATGTCGCGTTTCGCCCGCTGCCGCTCCGCGACGGCGACGTCAATGCCATGATCGCCGAGACGCGCGGCCGGCGGCTGCTGGGAGCCGTGCGGGGACGGGCGGCCCGCGACGTGCAGGCGGTGCGCGAGTGCCTCACCGCGCTCGGGAACTTCGCATGGGCCGAGCGGGACTCCATTGCGGAGATCGACCTCAACCCGGTCATGGCGCTTCCCCGGGGCCAGGGGTGCATCGTGGTGGACGCGCTGATCGTCCCGAGGGAGAACAACACATGACGGATTCCGAACAGGTGCTCACCTACCGCAAGGACGGCGACATCGGCATCATCTCGCTCAACCGGCCGGAGAAGCGCAACGCCCTCAACCGGGCACTCTCGCAGGCGCTGGTGGAAGCCCTCGAGACCGCCGATCAGGACCCCGCCGTGACGGTCATCGTTCTGCGCGGCGAGGGCAAAAGCTTCTGCGCCGGCCACGACGTCGAACGCAACGATCCCGAACGGGAAAAGGACCGGCACCACGCCATCCGCACGCACCACCGGCTGAGCCGCGGCCTCAGGCTGGCCACCGCCGTCTGGGACCTGCACACGCCCGTCATTGCCTCGGTGCAGGGACACGCTTTGGGCGAGGGGTGCGTCATGACCATGCTCTGCGACCTGACCATCGCCGCCGAGGACGCCCTATTCGGGGAACCGGAGATACGCTTCGCCGGCCCGGCCACGGCCATGATGATGCCCTGGGTCATCGGCCTCAAGCGCGCCCGGGAACTGATCTACATGGGCGACATGATCGGCGCGGCGGAGGCCCGGGAGATAGGGATGGTGAACCGGGTGGTGCCCGCGGAGCAGCTCGAAGAAGCGACGCTCAAGTACGCCCGGCGTCTGGCCTTGATCGGCCCGGAAGCGCTCTTCTGCGCGCGCACCTCCGTCAACCGGATCCTCGAGGCCCAGGGCATCCGCATGGCCTTCAACAGCTCCGTCGACCTTATCGCGCCCACCTACGCAACCGAGTCGCAGGTGCACCGGGACTTCCAGGCCAAGGTGGCCGAGCTGGGGCTGGCCGGAGCGTTCAAGTGGCGGCGGGACCAGTTCAGGGAATGACCGGCACGGGACGGGACACGAGAGAAACCATGAGCGACGCGTACCTATGCCTGAGAGACGTGGTGAAATCCTACGACGGCCACGTCAACGCCGTGGACGGCATCTCTATCGACGTCCGCAAGGGCGAGTTCCTGACGCTCCTGGGACCGAGCGGATCGGGCAAGACCACCACGCTCCTGATGATCGCGGGGTTCGAGGACCTGACCGACGGAACGCTGGAACTCGAAGGCCGTTCGCTGGCCAACGTGCGCCCCTACCGGCGCAACATCGGCATGGTGTTCCAGAACTACGCGTTGTTCCCGCACATGACCACCGAGACCAACGTCGCCTTCCCGCTCAGGATGCGCAAGTTCCCGCGGGACCAGATGCGGCCGCGGGTGGAAAAGGCGCTGGAGCTGGTGGGGCTTTCGGAATTCGCAACCAAGTACCCGCGCGAGCTGTCCGGCGGACAGCAGCAGCGGGTGGCGCTGGCCCGCGCGCTCGTGTTCGAGCCCGACGTGCTGCTGCTCGACGAGCCCCTGGGGGCCCTTGACAAGAACCTGCGCGAGCAGATGCAGGTGGAGATCAAGCGGATCCACGGCGAAGTCGGCATCACCACGATCTACGTCACCCACGACCAGACCGAGGCCATGACCATGTCGGACCGGGTGGCCGTGTTCAACGACGGCAAGATCGAGCAGCTCGCCCCGCCGCTGGAGATGTACCACCGGCCCGCCACCTTCTTCGTTGGCAACTTCATCGGCGACAGCAACTTCTTCGAGGCCGCCGTTGTCGACCCGGTCGCCGGGAAGCTCGCGGTGGATTCCCTGGGAGAGATCCTCGCAACGCTCCCCGACAGCGGCATCCGCGCCGGCCGTGTCCACGCGTTGGTGCGCCCGGAAAACGTGCGGCTCGTCCATGAAGGCGAAACCGGTCAGGGTCTCAACGTGTTCGACATGGCGGTGGAGGGCTCCGTCCACTACGGCGATAGTGTGCTGGTCATCGGCTGCGTCGGCTCATTGACCCTGCGAGTCCGCATTCCGGGTGCACAGGCGGCCGCGGTAGTTCGGGACGGTCAACTGCGGGTAGGCTGGCGGCCGGAGGACGTGCACCTGATTCCGCGGGAGTAGTGTCGTGTCCCGCAATGCAGGGTGATCTTGAAGTCGTGATGTCGTGGGTTCGGTGTTAGGGGGTTGAAGATCGAAGTGAGGGTTAACGTTTTCCGCGCGGCCCGATCCCGTGTTGTCGGTTAAGCTCAGTGATCCTATCTACCCAGTACTGTCGCTTGGAGCCCAGGCTCTCTTTCTCGCTGGCGACGTCGATTTCTTGCGCGAACCGGTACCGCGCCAGAAGATCCTCGGTCGTCGTGGCTCCGCGATCGACCCAGCACCTCACTCCGCGAGAACCAACGAACGAGCGCAAACGATAGCTGCTGCCCTGAATGTTCAGGTGCACGAACGAGTCTTCGCAGATTTCTGCGCAGTAGATTAACAGTTTCCGCAAGCCCTTCCGTGATGATGGTTGAGCTCGACGCTGAGGCCTTGCACGACGCGGCGACGGAAAAGGCATAGTCCGCCATGACGGTATTGATGGGTGATCCAGCGCATCCCGCATGGCCTGCGGCCACTGCGAGTCAAAGTGGCCGTCCAGATCCAAATCGAACCAGAGAAACTGAGGGGGTTCCAGCACGCAAAACGCGAAACTCAGGGAATAGTTGGCCGCATCCACATGCTTCCGCTCGGTCTGGAACGCGCGCCTCATCTTTTTCTCCAGCGTCGACCACGTGCTGGAGTTTGCGTTGTCGAGCGTATGGAACCACAACCCGTCTGTTCGTTCTCGAAGCAGCTTCTCGAAGTCCTTTCGAAACGCCTCGTCGTCCGCCGTACCCTTCTTGAGTTCCACATTCAGAATCCGCTCGACGGGGTCCCGGCTGCCGTAGACCGTGACGTCGATGCGCGCGCTCTGCCCCGACTGGCCTGTCTGCTGGTAGCTTTCCGTCGTCGGGGTTTCGATGGAGTACGCTATACCCTGGCGTTCGAACCAGCGCGACAGCAATATCTTCGACTCTTGCTCGCTCACGCGAGTCGCGCCGTCCCGCGTCGTCGGGAAGATCAATGAGGGCGAGTCGTCGCGACGGCGATGCATGGCCCAGAGCGACTCCGCGACGCTCAAGGCCATCGCACGGACGTCGAAATTATGCGGTCTTTTCTCCATGTGCAGACCCTGTACGCCCTAAGTATCCAAGTGTAAAGCCAATAAGTCCGGCAGGAACGTTTTCCTCAATTACTTCAAGAAATTAGCGTCAACTGCGGAAGGGGTCTGCCCTTAAATGCGTGTCTGTTGTATTGCCAAGTCTGACCAATTATTGTGTAGTTCATAGGAATTTCGTATTCGGCATACGATGCCAAGGCGCAGTTTTCGGAGATCCTCCGGCAGGTACGCGAGGGGAAGACGGTCACGGTTTCCTACCGGGGGAAGCCCGTAGCTGAGATTCACGCTGTCCGCGAATCGCCCAAGACCATCGAAGCGCGACTTGATAACCTCCAACGGCAGGGAATCCTGGTCACTGCGGGCGAGCTGCGGAGGCCCATACAACCGGTGAAACGAAGCCCGGGTGCTCTCAAGCGGTTCCTCGCCGAGCGCGGGGAATGAGCGTCGCCTACATCGATACGCCAACCCTCGTCGCTGTCGCCTTTGACGAGCGCGGCTGGCCTGCTCTCGAAAGCTTGACACGTTTTGTTGCCGGCGCGGATTCGATTGACAACCCCATGGGGATTTGTCATGGAGCGGACATAGCCCACCCACAGGAGGTCATCATGGCATACAGCGCCAAAGGTCGTACCAAGGACTTCCCCGTCTTCGATTGCGACAGCCACATCTACGAGCCCCCGGAAGTCTGGGACAAGTACATTCCCGAACGGCACCGCTCGCTGGCCAAGACGCACTTCTACCGTGACGCGGACCGCCTCGTGCTGGTGCGGAACTCGCGCATCAGCTTCCGTAGCCCCAACGACTGGAAGTACCCGGCGGAGACCTGGCACCCCGGCCTGACCAAGGAAGAGATCGGCAGCGTCGAGCCCGGCACCCCGGAATGGGACAAGACGGTCGGACGCAACGCCAGCGCCCGGGACCCCTACGTCCGTCTCAAGGACATGGACGCCTCCGGCATCGACCAGGTGATGATCTTCCCCTCCACCTTCGTCTACCTGCCGCTGGTGGAGAACGCCGAGGCCGCCCACTTGTGCGCCCGTGCCTACAATGACTGGGTCTACGACTACTGCGGTGCCGACCGGAAACGGATGTATCCCGCGGCGGTGCTGCCGCTGCAGGACACGGACCGGGCCATCGACGAACTGCGGCGGGTGGCCAAGCGGGGTTTCAAGTCCGCGCTGGTGCGGCCCATCATCGCCCTCAACCGCTACCCCACCTTCCCGGAGTACGACCCCTTGTGGAAGGAGTTCGAGGAGCTCGGCATGGTGCTGGGCATGCACACCTTCCCGTCCCGTGGCGAGGCCATGTCGCCGGGCCTGGCGGAGCGCATGGGCGCCGACCGCAAGCGGCTCTTCGGCGACGAGGACATCCTCGTCTACTCCCCCGGCCAGTTCGTCGCCAACATCATGCAGGCCATGGGCTCGAAGCAGGCCGGCGACGCCGCCTACGGCTTCATCGCCGAGGCCATGACCTGGACCGGCGTGGTGTTGATGACCGGATGGCTGGAGAAGTTCCCGCGCCTCAAGGTGGCGATCCTGGAGTCCAACTCGAGCTGGCTGCCGCTGGTGCTGGAAAAAGCCGAAGGCTACCTGGAACTCTACCGGCACACCAACGAGAACATCGGCAACCCCAAGGAGGTCTTCTACAAGAGCTGCCACATCGCCTTCGAGGGCGACGAGGAGATCACCTTCCGGCTCTGGGACCTGTACGAGGACATCGGCCTGTGGTCCTCCGACATGCCCCATCTCGACGCCGCCGACGTGTGGGAAGCCATCGACAACATGAACAAGCACAACGTCCCGAAGCGCGCTCAGGAGAAGATGCTCGGCGGCAATGCCCGCCGCCTCTACGGCATCGAGCCGGAGATGGTGGTGACGCAGGCGCCCGACGAGTACACGCCGGTGACCATGTCGCGGTTCGCGTCGTGAGAGCATCCTAACTGATTACGCGCGCGTCACCCCTCCCAGTTCCAGTGCCGACCTGTTGGCCTGTAGGTTGCAGGCCAACAGCCCCTTGACGTGCCCTCCCTGATGTGTATCTTAATACACACAAATCTTCTCGTGGAGCGCAACAGCCGCAAGCTAATCAAACTTCTGGAACAAGACGGCTGGGTGCGCGTCGCCGTCAAAGGCGACCACTGGCAGTTCAAACATCCCGTTAAGAGAGGTCGGGTGACCGTGCCACACCCGAGACGGGACATTAAACCCGGCACTGTCATCTCCATCTACAGGCAAGCGGGTTGGAGGTAACAGGAGAAAGCAATGCTCTACGTCGCGTTCATCCACAGAGACGAGGAACCCGGATTCGGCATCAGCTTTCCTGACTTTCCAGGCTGTGTGTCCGACGGCGATACGATCGACGAAACCATTCATCGGGGCGCAACCGCCCTCGCCTTCCACATCGAGGGTATGATCCAGGATGGTGAGGCCATTCCGGCACCGCGGTCCCTTCAGGAAATAGAAAGAGATCCAAGCCTGGCGGAATGGCGAATGGGGGCGGCCATCTGTTTCGTACCCGCCGTCATCGACAAAGGGTCGCCGCGACGGGTCAATATCTCTCTGGATTACGGACTCTTGCAGGCCATCGATGACGAGGCCAAGCGGCGCGGCATGACCCGGTCGGCGTTTCTGTCCAGCGCGGCCCGAAACGAAATCCGGGAACGGAACCTCGGCAGATAGGTTCGCTGAAGCGACCTTTATCTAACTACTTACCACCGGACCAAGGTCCGGCATCTCTGACAAGAGCCGGCCGTAGCCCGCAATGGGCTCGCGGAAACCCAGGCGTAGCTGGGTTTCCCAGCTACGGGCGGTGAGGGGGTAGATCACCGGCACGCCCACGCTGTCCTCGATGTCTTCGAGGACGTCCAGGACCTTCCAGGCGGAGCCCAGCAGGTACAGGGCTTCGGCGCCGGGGTGACGGCGGAACGACTGCTTGAGGTGCTCGGCGATGTCGGTGGCCGGGATGTTCGGCACTTCGTGAAAAGGCGCGTCCATGCCCTCCATGGCGATGACGTCGAAGCCGGCCTCCCGCAGGTATTGGGCGAAGATGTTGTTGAGGTTGTCGGGCAGGTAGGTGCCGCCGAGCAGCCGCTTGATCCCCAACGCCCTCATTGCGCGCACGTGGTTCTGCCCGGAGGTGAACATGGGCACGCCGTACTTGTCCTCCCAGCCCCGGATGACCCGGCTCTCGCCGTCGAATCCCAGGATCATGAAGGGCGGCGCGCCGAGCACACGGATCAGGTCGGGCTTCTCACCCATGAGACCGGCGGCCTTGGCCTCGTAGCCCGGAATCGAGCGGGCGAACTCCTCCTCGGTCCCCTCCTGGAAGTCCATGGTGACGTGCACGAGCTTGATGGCCGGCGGCAACCGGCGGTCGAGCTCGTTGTCCCCGAGGACCCCGGAACGGTTGGTGGGCCAAACGGAGCCCACGACGAATTCACGGTCTTGCTGTGCCATGCGCTCAGTCCTCGGACAGCCTTGCAAAGACAACTGCCTGTAGCGTCTCCTCTGGCATTATCTCCTCCGGGCGTAGGGCGGGTTTCCCCGGCCTACTCGCGCGGCAACTCGTAGCTGATCATCCAGCCGATGCCGAACCGGTCGGTCCAGCTGCCGAAGTAGGAACCCCAAAAGGTCTCCTGCATCGGCATCGTGACCGTGCCTCCCTCCGAGAGCTTCGCAAAAACCTCGTCGCAGTACTCCCTGCTCTCACCGTCGATGGATATCGCGAAGTTGGTGCCCTGGACCGGAGGCGGACCGAAGGTCGAGATGATGTCGCTTCCCATCAGAACGCCCGCTCCAACCGGCAATGAGACGTGCATGACGAGGTCCTTCTCCTCCTCCGCCACGTTCATGTCCGGCGGCCCGTCGCCGAAGGTCTGCAGAGTCTGGTACTCGCCGCCGAACACCGAGCGGTACAACTCGAACGCCTCCCGGCAATTGCCGTCAAAGAAGAGATAGGTATTGAGCGACATTGTAACCTTTCCTTGCTAGAACCCGTACAACCGCGCCGGATTGCTATCGAGAATCGCGCTTTTCCCCGACTCGCTCATATCGTCCCGGTCCAGCAGGGTCTTGGCGGCGAAGCGCTCCCGGTCCGAATGGGGCATATCGGAGCCGAAGACGATCTGGCCCTCCCCCACCAGGTCCATGACCTGGGGCAGCAGGCTGTCCTCCACCTCGGCGCTCCAGTACAGGTTGCCGCCGCGGACGTAGGCATCGGGCTCGGCCGCGGCGTTGACCTTGATCTCGGGGTAGAGGCTCGCCATGGTCCGGGCGTAGGGAAAGCGGTGGTTCAGGCGGTCCATGACGAAGGGGATCCACAGGCAGCCGCCTTCCAGGAAGACCACCCGGAGGTTCGGGAACCGGTCCAGCACGCCGCCGGTGATGAAGGCGACGAACCCCATCATCAGCGGCATGAGGAAAGCCGTGATCCACGACGGGTAGAGGTCGCTGTAGAGGTTGTTGAAAGACGGCCAGGACCAGCCCACGTGCACCCCCAGGGTCAGGTCCGCTTCCGCCATGGCCTCGTAGAACGGCATCAGCGCAGGGTCGTCGAGCATGCGGTCGCCGGCGGTGCCCAGCACCATGACCGCCGAGGCGCCGAGGCTCCCGGCCTCCCGCACCACGCGCACGGCCCCGGGGACGTCGTCCAGGTTGACCACGCCGGCCCACTTGAGCCGCTCGTTGCCGGAGAGCGTGTCACCCATCCAGCGGTTGTAGGACGCGCACAGGGCGGTGGCGAGGGCCGGGTCCGACGCCAGCGGGTAGGCGAGGAAGAGCGTCGGGTAGATGACCTGGACGTCGATGTTCTCGGCGTCGAGCGCCTCGATGCGGGCGTTCACGTCGGTCAGTTCCTGGCTGTCCAGGCTGTCGAGGAGCTCCCCCTCGATGAACGCGCCGAGCCGGGTAGGCTTGCCGTTCACCCGGGCCGGCGTGCTCAGGTTGTTGCAGCCCGTGCCCGCGCGCCGCGGAAAGACCTGGTCGTCGATCTTCCAGCAGGAGCGCTCCTCCGAGGTCACGATCACCGGCCGCCGGGAGCGGAACGCCGGGTCCAGGTACCTGTCGTCGAACGTCGCCGGGTGCTCGTTCACGTGACCGTCTGCATCGATGACTCGCATAGACAATGACCCTTTTACCGATCCGGTGTTGCCCGTCGGGGCCGGGACAGCGGGCGACGTGCGTTCCGCCGTTTGCGTCAGAGTGCGTAGAGCCGCGCCGGGTTGCCCTCCAGGATCGCGCTCTTCCCGGACTCGCTCACGTCCTCCCGCTCAAGCAGCGTCTTGGCCGCAAAACGCTCCCGGTCCGAGTGGGGTATGTCGGAGCCGAAGACGATCTGGCCTTCCCCCACCAGGTCCAGGACCTGGGGCAGCATGCCGTCCTCTACCTCCGCGCTCCAATACAGGTTGCCGCGCTTGAGGTACTCGTTGGGCTCAGCGCCGGCGTTGACGTTGATCTGCGGGTAGAGGTTCGCCAGCCGGTGGGCATGCGGGTAGCGGTGGTTCAGGCGATCGATGACGAAGGGTATCCACAGGCAGCCGGCTTCCAGGAAGACCACCCTCAGGTTCGGGAACCGGTCCAGGATGCCGCCGGTCATGAAGGCGACGAATCCCATCAGGAGCGGCATGGTGAACGCGGTGATCCAGGAGGGATAGAGCTCGCTGTAGAGGTTGTTGAGCGACGGGCACGACCAGCCCACGTGCACGCCCAGGGTCAGGTCGGTTTCCGCCATGGCCTCGTAGAACGGCAGCAACATGGGGTTGTCGAGCATGTGGTCGCCGGCGGTCCCCAGCACCATCATGGCCGAGGCCCCCAGGCTCTTGGCCTCGTAGACCGTCTGCACGGCCCCCGGGACGTCTTCCAGGTTGACCACCCCGGCCCACTTGAGACGGTCGCTGCCCGACAGCGTGTCGCCCATCCAGCGGTTGTAGGACGAGCACAGCGCCGTCATGAGCGGGAGATCGGTGGTGAGCGGGTAGGCCAGGAAGAGCGTCGGATAGATCACCTGGACGTCGATGTCCTCGGCGTCCAGCGCCTCCAGCCGGGCGTTCAGGTCGGTCAGTTCCTGGCTGTCCAGGCTGTCCAGGTTCTTCCCCTGGATCAGCGCGCCATGCCTGGTGGGCTTGCCGTCGACCCTGGCCGGGGTGCTGAAGTTGTTGCAGCCCAGGCCCGACCGCCGCGGAACGACCTGCTCGTCGATCATCCAGTAGAACAAGCCCCCGGAGCCGACGATGGCGGGCCGCCGGGAGCGGAACGCCGGGTCCAGGTACTTGTCGTCGAAGGTCGCGGGGCACTCGTTCACATGTCCGTCTGCATCGATGACTCGCATAGCCGTACCCATTGCCGATTTCAGCTTTCAAGTCAAGACAGAGGCGGCGATGCGGGTGGGGGCTGAAGCGGCTTGAGCCGGAGAACGAGTATTTGTTCACGGGAACTAAAGTTCGGCCCGACACAGCCGAAGAATATACTTGAGACCGCTTCTCGCACGGACGCGCGTCCGTGCGCTTGAAACGAACACGTAATCCTCGTACCGTGTAATCATAGAAGGAGTTGGCAATGAGTGACCCGAACCCCGGGCTGAGCGACCAGGATTTGCAGCGTGTCGGCGATTACGTGCGAGGCAACCTGAACAGTTGGCTCACGGAGGTTGCGCCGCAGATCTTCATCGGACCGCAGCTCTTGGAGCGCATGACACGGGTGGAGGAACAGCTCAAGGCCCAAGGCCAGCTCATGGCGACGCGCTTCGAGGCTATCGACAAACGATTCGAAAGCGTGGATAAACGATTCGGCATGTTTCAGTGGATGATCGGTGCCGGATTCACCGCGCTCCTGGTGATGATGTCGATCTACGAGTTCATCTCGTGACCCGAGACCGGTAGGAATCGACCGGGGAACGACCCCCTCCTGTCCGCCCTCTTTCGAGGGTGCCGCTGTCGTGTTACGCTCCCGGCCATCAATACCAGCCATTACCAGCCGGGAGGACCCATGCAGCTCATCGAGCGCTTGTTCAACAAGAAGGACCACGGCGTGGCCGGGTTCCTCGCACACCCGCAACGGACCGAGCCAGGGCCGGCTCTGCTGCTCATCCACCCCAAGGGCGGATTGACGGACTACATCAAGATCGAGGCGCGCAAGTTCGCCGCCCTGGGCTACAGCACCTTCGCACCCAACGTCTTCGAGCAACTGGGATACCCCGAGCCCACGCACATCGTCAGCGGCGGCGAGATCCAGGCCAGGACCTCGGACGACCAGTTCGACCAGGCGCTCACCGAGAGCTGGCGCTTCCTGCTCTCCCAGCCCCACGTGGACAACAAGCGGGTGGCCGTATCCGGCTACTGCATGGGCGGGCGGATCGCCATCAACTTCGTCGCGGCGACCCCGGAGGTGCGGGCGTTCGTGGGCTACTACCCGACGGTTCGGGACGAGCCCCCCACGGACATGCGGCCGATCCCGCCCTGGGAGAAGGCCAGGATCATCCGCTGTCCTTCCATCAACCTTTACGGCGCGGACGACGTGGTCACGCCGGTTCCGGTCCAGGACAAGATGATGTACGCGTTCCGGGAGAACGGCCAGCCGCTGGAATGGCACTTCTTTCCGTTCGGCGGGCACGGGTTCGTGGACCCGGGCGCGGTCGGCTATCACGCCCACGCCGCCCAGCTGGCCTGGCCCATGGTGGTGGACTTCATGGAGAGGGAGTTGCAGTGGGCGCCCGAGCCCTGAAGCGCAGGGCAAGCACCCTGTAGACGAAGAAAGAAACGCTGATGGCACGGTTCGTATCCGACAGCCTTCCTGACGACGCGCTGGCGCTTTTACGGCCTGGCAACATTGCCGCAAAGCAGGGCCGCGTGGTCCAGATCATCACCGTGGACGAAGAAGGCTGGGCCAACGCCGGCATGCTGGGCTACGCCGACGTCATCGCCAGGGACGGCGGGAACCTCCATCTCGCGACCTGGGGCGACGGCGAGTGCGCCACCGATCTCAGACGGAACGGCCGTATCACGTTGCTCGTCATCGACGAGGACATGGCCTACTACGTCAAGGGCCGCGCCCGGGAGGTGCAGGTTACCGGGGATGTTCTCACCGACGTGAACGACGGCGGCGGCCATTCCGCCCTGGCCTACTTCCACATCGCCGTGCAGGGGGTATTCGAAGACCGGATTCCCACCGCCAAGGTGCTGGGCGGCGTGACGTTCAAAGGCTCGGAATCCGAACAGGAGGCCCACGACGCCATCCTGAAGAAGCTCGCCTCCATCTAGTGTCCTGTCCCACACATAAGTTGACAAAGATGCGCAGGAATTTTTGTTGTCGGCAAGGCGCGATGACGAGCAGTGGCGGGTACCACGCGAGGAAGAGCAACGCAGCCGACGGCAAAAAGGACAAGCAGATTTGTCAACTTATGTGTGGGACAGGACACTAACCTCCCGTCCATGTCGCAGCGAATTTCCTTTGGACTGACCCCCATCCAGACCGGCGTCGACTTCGAACATATCCGTGAAGTGGCGCTTCGGGCGGAGGAGTTGGGTTTCGACTCCCTGTGGCTCAACGACCACTTCTTCACCTCCCGGTTCTTCCATCCCTTGCCGCCGCCTACCGCCCCCTTCTACGAGTCCTGGGTGACCCTCTCGGCGCTGGCGACGCTGACCCACCGCGTTCGCATCGGCACCCTCTGCTCCAACGTGTCGTTCCGCAATCCCGCGCTGCTGGCCAAGATGGCAGCCTGCCTGGACGTCATCAGCGGAGGACGGCTGGAGCTCGGCCTGGGCGCGGGCTGGTTCGAAGAGGAGCACACGGCCTACGGCTTCTCTTTCCCGGACATGGCGCAGCGGGCGCAGCAGTTGACCGAGGCGGTGTCCATCATCCAGCGCATGTGGAGCGAGGAGACGGTCACCTTCGACGGCAAGTGGTTCCGTGCGGAAAACGCCTACTGCAGCCCCAAGCCGCTCCAGTCGCCCCGCCCGCCCATCACCATCGGCGCCCGCGGGTCACGGACGATGCTGAAGGTCGCGGCACGGTGTGCCGACCGCTGGAACATCCAGACGCCCATCAGCCCGGTACAGTACCGGAGAAAGCTCGATTTCCTCGAAAGGCACTGCGCGGAGGCCGGCCGCGACCCAAGCGAGATCGGACGCTCGTTGTGGGCGGGAACGGTCATCGGCCGGGACCCGGAGGAATTCGCCCGTGCCGCCGAGGCCCTGGAGTTGCCGCACACGGTCTATCTGGACGCCCGCATCGCAGGGACGCCCGAGGAGTGCGTCCGGCGGATTCAGGCCTTCGTGGAACTTGGCGTCACCGAGTTCATCCATTACTTTACCCACGACGAGCTTCGCAGCGTGGAGCTGTTCGCGACGCAGGTGATTCCGGCGTTCCGTTGAACCCCGAGAATCAGGACCGTTCGAGGAGAGGACGAGATGGCACAGAGCCATGAATCAACCGGGTTACCGCCGGAGACGGACCTTTCGGCGGATATCGTCATTGTCGGATCCGGCGCCACGGGACTGCCCGCGGCCATCGTGGCGGCGGACGCGGGGGCCTCCGTGCTGGTGGTGGAAACCAACTACGACGTGGGCGGTCACGCCATCATCAGCGGCGGCAACGTGCCCTTGGGGGGCGGCACCAGCGCCCAGCGCAAGTACGGTATCGAAGACTCGCCGGACACCGTCTTCGCCGACCTCACGGACTGGTCGGTGGTGCAGGTCAACGGCTTCCCGGACTACCGCTACAGCGACCGCGCGGTGATCCGCGCCTTCGCCGACCATTGTGCAGAAACATATGAATTTTTGGTGGCCAACGGCGTGAAATTCAAGGAGATTCCGCCCGACAGCCAAGGCGCCCACTCCACCGGCAACTCAGCGCACCGGGAGAACCACACGTTCTGGGAGCACGGCGCCGGTCTGGCCAGTCCCAACGGCAGGCCCGGCACCGGGCTGGTGCGGCCCCTGGAAGCCAGCGCTCGCGAGAAGGGCGTGAAGTTCCTGCTGAACTACAAGATGGCCGGCATTGTCCGAGAGGGAGCGCCGGGCCAGCCGTCCGGACGGGTGCTGGGGATCACCGCCGAATACACCCCCACGGTGCTGCCCGGAACCGCCACGCCGCTCCGGAGCTACCGCTCCGAGGGCAACATCGACCGCACCGATCCCAGCCTGACTATCCGAGCCCACAAGGCCGTCATCGTCGCCACCGGCGGCAGCACCAGCAACATCAACTTCCGGCGCATGTTCGACCCCCGGCTCACCGAGGTCTACCAGGTCGCCGGCGAGCCCTATTCGTACCAGGATGCAAGCGGCGAGCTCGCCGCCATGGCCGTGGGCGCCTCGCTCTGGGGCCTCGCCAACCAGATCCTGGAGAACGGCGACAACATCCGGGTGCAGCGCGCCCTGGGCACCCGCTACAACTACTTCCCGTGGAAGCTGGAGTGCCCAATCTTCCCGCTCGTGCGGGCCACGGGACTCGCAGTCAAGGACTGGCACGACCTGATCCTGGTGAACCAGGTGGGCGAACGCTTCTACGACGAGACCCAGGGAGACTACCCCGAGGGGAACAAGCACAAGGACATCGACCCGTACACACCCGGCGACCACCGCAACACCCACATCCAGTACGACCCCCACCACTCCAACTTCTTCAATGCCGCCGTGGCCATGAACGCGGGCTCCAAGGCCCCCGACTACTCGGGCGGTCCGGTATGGGCCATCTTCGACTCCGAAGCGGCGGAACGGGAGGGCTGGAAGGTCACCCCGCCCTACGTCGACCCGGACGGCTACTTCTTCACCGCCGGCACCCTGGCGGACCTCGCCGCCGCCATCGACAACCCGTGGCAGGCCGTGCCCATGAGCGGAGCCGCACTGGAGGAAACGGTGCGCCGCTACAACTCGTTCGTGGATTCCGGCGTGGACGAGGACTTCGGCAAGCCCTCTCCCAAGTACAGGATCCAGACGCCGCCCTTCCACGCCGCTTGGGGCACCCCCCTGGTCCACGACAGCCGCGCCGGCCTGCGCATCAACGAGAAGTGCCAGGTGCTGGACATGAACGGCGAGGTCATCCCCGGCCTCTACTGCGGCGGCGAGTCCGCCGGCGGCTTCAACCAGCACGGCATGGGCCGTTGCACCGTGCAGGGCCTCATCGCCGGAAGGGAGGCAGCGGCGGAGCCCCAACGCGGCCTTTGACAACCGCGGTCATTAGCGGGATAAGGAATCCTGACAACGATTAAGGGTTCAAAGGAGGAACCGTCATGGAACAAGCCATCATCTCCGCAGACTCGCATGTCATCGAGGTCCCGGATCTCTGGGAGAAGGGGTTGCCGTCGGCCATGAGGGACCGGGCGCCCAAGGCCTATTTCGACGAGGGACGCGACGCCTGGATGTTCGGATCGGACGACGTGATACCGCAGGCCGTGGGCGGGCTGTTCATGGCGGGGCAACGCCCTGAGCAGGTGGAGGAATTCCGCCGGGCCGGCTTCTCGGTGGCGCGGCCCGGGGGTTGGGACCCGGTGGAGCGCATCAAGGACATGGCCACGGACGGCGTGTCGGGTGAGGTGCTGTACCCCAGCCTGGGACTGGGATTCTTCTGCGTCGAGGACGCCGCATTCCAGGAAGGCCTGTTCCGCACCTACAACGACTGGCTCATCGAATACTGCCAGGGAGCCCCGGACCGGCTCTTCGGCATCGCCCTGATCTCCGCCTTCGACATGGACCACGCGGTGGCCGAGATGGAACGCTGCCGGAAGGCCGGGATGCTCGGCACCCTGATCTGGCAGGTACCCCACAAGGACCTGCCGTTCACCTCGGACCACTACGAGCGCTACTGGGCGGCGTCCCAGGACCTGGACATGCCGGTGCACCTGCACATCCTCACGGGCTTCGGCGACAGCATGCACCGCCAGACCGCCCAGGGCATGAAGCGCTACCGCATCGGCGTCGAGCAGACCCGTGAGATCGAGGACGCGCTCTTCGACATCATCTTCTCCGGCGTGCTCGAGCGCTATCCCAAGCTCAAGATCGTCTCGGTGGAGAACGAGATCGGCTGGATCCCCTTCTGGCTCGGCCAGTGCGACAAGAACTTCAAGCGCCACCGCCACGCACACCCCCTGCAAATCGACAAGCCGCCCAGCGAGTACTTCGCCCGCCAGGTCTACGCCACCTTCTTCAACGACCATATCGGCGGCCGGCTGTTCTCGTGGTGGGGCGCGGACAACTGCATGTGGTCCAACGACTACCCGCACCAGAACTCGACCTGGCCGCATTCCCAGGACGTCATCGCGCGGGATCTGGGCCCACTCGACGCCGGCGACCGCGCCAAACTGCTGAACACCAACGTCGCGAGGCTCTACAACCTGAACGTGTCGCCGCTGATGAACGCGGCGTGAGTAGCAGGAAATTGCTGGGGCGGGGATCAATAGCGAGCGGGACCGATCACCCTGCGAAGCAGGCGGGTACAAAGCGGCGAAAGTAGGGCGATCACCTGTGCGGCAAGCAGCGCCAGAAGACCGATCGTCCACCAGACAAGGTCCGCCAAGCGCAGGAGCGCCTTCGCGGCCTTGCGCAGCCCGAGAATCTCCACCGTCGCCCGTGTCTTCTTGCCCGCGATCCGCGAAACGCGGGCGAGTGCGGCGGCATCCTTCGCAGTCTCGACGTGTCTGAGAAGGAAGAACGCATTAACCTTGCCGGCATGTCGTCCCACGGTTCCGAGATCATCGGCGATGCGGCCGAGTATCTGGAAACGGCGCGCATCGATCACCTCGTCCAACTTGCCCGTCCTGATGAATGCGTCGAGTTTGTCCCAACGAAACGCGTTCGCAGCATCCGCCAGAACGCGCACGATCCCCTCGCCCAGCACCTCCATCTTGCGCGCCACGCGAAGGATCGTCGCGCCAGCCTTGATCGTCAGGCTGGTGCCGCCCGTGATAGGGCTGAGCGCAGTGGCACCGATGCCCGCGGTCGCCAGCGCCACGTCAATCCGGTCCACTGGGTTGCCCGCGGCGAGATCCACGCCCGCTTCCGTTAGCGCCTTGACGTCGCCGACGGGCGTGAGTTCAATCGACACGTTGCAGAAGAGAAGCATGGAGGGGGTTCGACACTCCGCCGGGTCCGCGATGCAGGCTGCGCAACGCTGCATCTTGGCGAGGGCGCCATGTTCCTGATCGACAAATTCCTTAGCCTTGGCAATCCCGTCTTCAGGCACTGGAATCCGGCGCGTCGCGGCAAGCTCAAGCAGGATTTGAGTCCTGTCGAGGTCTTCGCTGTCCACCGCCGCGGCTAACTCGTTCGCGACCCATTCCGGCGTCAATCGCTTTCCGAGCGCCCGGTCGAGAGCAAGCCGCGCCTCGGCCACTGTCCGCTCGACCCAGGGTTGGGCAAACGGGTGCTGCACGAGGACAAGCAAGCTTCCGGCCGCCGTCAGCGCGGTACCAATCCGCAATGCCCACCACAGTACCTGCCTCAAGTCCCGCGTCACACTTCATCCAGCAGGTTAATTGATCGCAGACCCATATAGGCCGAGAAGCCGCGGTCCAGGGTTACCCACTCGCAGCCATGTTCGATCATTAGTGCCGCGTGATAGGCGTCCGGAATCCGGTTCCCCGTGAGGCGCATGGTGGAGAACATGGCACGGAAGATTGGCCAGTGGTTGGCGCCAGGACGCAACCGCACGCACGTCGGCTGAGCCAATAGCGCATCGACGAACTCGACTGCCGACTCGATGGGTGTCGGAGGTTGGAAAACTCGAGGATGAGTCAATATCCGTAGGACGCCACTCAGCACGAGCTCGGAAAGACCCAACTCACTCGGCCGGGACAGCGCGTCGTCAAGCCAACCTCTACATCGAACGTGGTGTTCCGAATCCGCCCGAAATGCGCTCACCGGGACGTTGACGTCAGGGCTTTGCACCCATGAGTTCCTCGAGTATCGCGTTGTCCGTGAGGTCCACCCCGGGCTGAACACCTTGACCGTCAAAAACCGGGATGGGGGGCGGGTCGGCAGCGGCAACACCGGCATGAGCCGTCAGAAACGCGCGGAGGGCCTGCTCTACAGTGGTTTTCAATGTCTTGTGCGTCTCTACCGCGTGGACTTTGACCGCCTGCAGCAGTTCGTCGTTGATATCGATGGTCGTCCGCATGCGGAAACCATATCCAACAACGGTTTCCGTGCAACGATTCGGGCCATCCACCATGTCCCTGTCGCATCCCTCAACTCACGGGGCAGCCCGATTACGCACGGGGCACACTTCATGCTTCCATCCTACCGCTTGCCCCAGCCATTGATCTCCGCCACCAACTCCGCCCACCTCTGCTCCAACCCCCGCTTCTCCGCCGGGGAGAAGACGTTGGGCTCCGGAAACGAGTCCCGCCAGTGGAAGGGTTTGCAGGCGTCGATGAGCACCCTACCCATGGTGAAGTCTCCTGAACGCTTCTGTTCTGGGGTCAGGCGCGGGTCCAGGTCGCTGGTCCAGGCGTCGTGCAGGAGGTTCAGGGAGGTGGCGGGGTTGGTGCGGGTGCACATAGCCCACAGCACGTCCTTCAGGTCCGACGGGTCGATGTCGTCGTCCACGGCGACGAAATAGCCGAACATGCTGCCGGCCGCGGCGATGCCGTTGGCAGTGATGAGGGCCTGCTTGGCGTGGCCCGCGTAGCGCTGCCGTAGCGCGATGACCAGCATGAGGCCGTGGCAGTGGCCCCACACGCCGGTGACGTCGGTGATGCCGGCGCGATCCAGGTGGTCCCAAGCGCGGGCAGCGCTGTCGGGTAGGTCGCTGCCGAAGGACAGCATGGGACGTAGCGGCTGGTGGCCGAAGACGATGGGATCGTCGCGGTGATGGATCTCCTTGATCCGCACCACGCACTCCGGGCCGCTGTGGGAGTAGTAGCCCGGCCACTCCCCGAAGGGCCCCTCGTGGGCGGTCTCCTCGTCCGTTGACGGGATCTCCCCCTCCACCAGGATCTCGGACTCCGCGGGCACGGGCAGGCCGCTCAGCGGCGCCTTGACCACCTGCACCGGCGCGCCGTGGAGCGCGCCAGCCTGCTCGTACTTGAGGCGGCTGGTAGAGGCCATCAGGGTCAACGGCGCACAGCCCAGCACCACGGCCACGGGGCACGCCTCTCCCCTCGCCCAATACTTCTCGGCGATGATGCGCCCGCGCTTGTGCGCGATGATCCACAGGCTCAGGCGGTCCCGGTCCTTCACGCAGGCGCGGTAGGTGCCGAAGTTGATCCAGCCGGTCTCGGGGTCGCGGATGATGACGAGATCGCCGGTGCCGATGTAGTTGCCGCCGTCCCCGGAATGCCACTTGGGCGCCGGGAACCTGCGAATGTCCGCGTCCTCACCGGCCAGCCGGTGCGTGAGGACGGGGCCGTCCGCCACCTCCTCGGGCTTGGCCGGGACCTGGCGCGCGCGCAGCTTCCGCAGATGCTGGACGAGCTCCACGGGATGAGCATCCGAAGGGATGCCCAGCGCCAGGGCGTAGCGGCGCCGGCTGTGGCGGTAGACGTTGCTGGCGACCCGGAACCCGGATGGAAAGCCGGCGAAGTCGTGGAAAAGCAGGAGCGGACCGTCCGACTGCGCGGACAGCTCCGACAGCGCACCCACGTCCGCATCCAGGTCCGCGCCGTGGATATCCTTGACGTCGTCCGCGACGCGGGCCGCGTCGATGAATTCGCCCAGAGAGGTGTGGCCCATGGCGGGTTCCCCCTTGCAATTGCGTCATTCCTCTTGGCGTGGTGCGTGGGCGACGGAGGGCGACCGCCGGTCGCCCCTACCGGGCGTCACCCGCCGCCGCCGACGAGACATCGCGTGCATCTTGACGCACGGATTCATGGTACCTGCCACGGTCACAGGACGCCGATGACGTCCATCTGGATGATCGTCTTTCCCTGAACGTCGATCTGCATGACGTGGCGGGCCGGACGGTCGTCCTCGTTGGGGAACATGGCGATCCACTCCTTGTTGACCAACGCCCGGTGGCTGAAGTCCTTCAGGTAGAAGATGACCTTGCCGACGTTGTCGGTGCTGCCGCCGGCGGCCTCCATGACGTTCCGCAGGTTCTCGAAGGCCTGGCGGATCTGCTCCTCCGGGTCGTCCGAGATGCCGTCGGGCCCCGCGCCGCTGATCACCGACGGCAGGATCACGTTGCCGATGACGACTCCGGTTGGGATCGGGTTGTTGTGCGAGCCGAGCTTGTCGCTCTTGATCATGTTGCGTCGGGCCATTGGGTTCCTCCTGTATTCGAATTTCTGAGCGCCACGTTACCGGTGGCGTGCGTTACATCTGCATCCTGCCGCTGAACCGGCGCATCAGCAGCGCCACGCCCACGGCGAAGAACGCCAGGATCACGCTGATGATGGACGCCGACTCCATCTGTCCGCCCAGGGCGTGCTCCATCATCAGGATGGCCAGGGGCCGGGTGGAGGCGCCGGTGAGCAGGACCACGTTGTCTACGTCGCGGATGGAGGCGATGAAGACGATGACGAAGATGGCGATGAGGGTGGGGGCGATGAGCGGAACGGTGATGCGCCACAGGGTGTAGAACCAGCCGCAGCCGCACACCCGGGCGGCGTGCTCCAGTTCCACCGAGATCTGGGTGAAGCTGGTCTTCACCAGGTGCACGCCGATGGGCACCTCCTTCACGATCAACACCCAGACGAGGCTCATGAGGGTGCCGTAGAGGGGCACCAGGAACGGCACGGTCAGGAAGATCCACAGGAAGCCCAGCCCGCTCAGGATGCCGGGAACGGCCCAGGGCAGCCACAGGAAGACGTTGGCGACGGCGCGGCCCTGGATCTGGGTGCGTACCAGCGCGAAACCAAACAGGCAGTAGATGGTCACGCCCAACACCGCCGTTGCCAGGCCCAGGACGATGGAATTCTGCGCCGACCTCAGGAACACCGGGTCTTCCAGCACCGCGCGCCAGTGATCCAGTGTGTAGGGGTCCTGGATGTCGAAGTAGCCGAAGATCGTCATGCACGAGCCGAGGATCAGCGTGCCGATGGGCAGGTAGACCGCGATGCCCACGACGAATATCAGCGCGCCGCTCACAACGTAGCGCAACGAGCCCATGTCCACCTGCCGGAACGAGGTGCCCCGGCCCGAAAGCGTGGCGTACTGCCGCCTGGAAGTGAAGTGCTGGTAGAACAGCGCGAGTACGAACAGCACCCCCAGAAAGAACGTGCTCAGGGTGATGGCCTGAGCGAACTCCGGCGGCTCCCAAGTGATGAGGTCGTAGATGCGCGTGGCGAAGACGTCGATGTTGGCCGGGCGGCCCAGCAGCAGCTCCACCTGGAACGACTCCAGGCCCCGGATCACGCCCGCGAGCCACACCGTGAGCATGGCAGGCGCCAGCACCGGCACCAGCACGTAGCGGAAGGTGCGCCAGGGCCCCAGCCCGCACACCCGGGCGGCTTCCTCCAGGGACGCTTCCAGTTGCCGCATGGCGGGCATGAGCAGGATGGTCATGATGGGGATGGTGCTGGCGGTGAGGTGGACCCAGATGATGCCGGTGAAGGTGTAGGGGTTCAGCGTGATCCCCAACGGAGTGAGGAAGCGGTTGAGCACCCCATAGTTGGGATCCGCCAGCAGGATCCAGCTAATGGCCAGGGGCAGCGACGGCAGGAAATAGGCGATCCACAGGGACAGCTCGATGAAGGCCCGGCCGGGCACCCGCACCCGCACCAACAGCCAGGACAGCAGGAAGGCGGCGCTGATGCCGATGAGCGTGCGTACGCTCAACAGGAAGCTGTAGCCGATGGCGTCCAGCGTCTTCCGGTTCGCGAACCCGCTGACCCATCCGTCGAACCCAAACACGAAGGGGTCGGTGGGATCGGCCGTGTTGACGCTGTTCATGAGGATGAAGACCACCGGCGGCAGGCTGACCACTCCGGCCGCCGCCAGCAGCAGCGTCGCCAGGCTCCACTCCCGGACGATGAACCGCCCCCTCCGGGACACGGCATGGCCGGCCATACCTGTCAGGCCGGCCATGCCTTCAACCGCTCGTCCTTCACCCGGAGCAGGACCTGGTCGCCCGTGACCTGCGAGTCGTCCTCCAGCGAAATGACGAACTCGACTCCACAGGTCTCCAGGGCGAGCTCGTAGCGATCGCCCAGGTAGATGAGGTTGCGGACCGCCGCCCGCAGCTCGCCGGCTCCGGTCTCCCGCGCCTCGCCCACAAGCTCCAGGTCCTCGGGACGGAGCCCGACCATCAAACTCCCACCGGCGGGGACGGCGCCCGGATCCGGCAACGCGAGCCTGCAACCGTCGGCGAGCTTCGCGTAGACCGCGCCGTCGACATCGACCCGCTCCGCGTCAAGGTGGATGCTCTTGCCGAGGAAAGCGTGGACGAAGGGATTCACCGGGTCCTTGTAGAGCTCGCCGGGGGACCCCAACTGCTGGATGCGGCCATCGCGCATGACCAGGATGCGGTCGGCCAGGGTCATGGCTTCCACCTGGTCGTGGGTGACGAACAGGAAGGTGGCCTTGAGCTTGGCCTGGAGGCCCTTGAGCTCCACCCGCATCTGCTGGCGGAGCTGCGCGTCCAGGTTGCTCAGGGGCTCGTCCAGAAGCAGCAGGTCGGGCTCGTAGACCAGCGCCCGGGCCAGCGACAGGCGCTGCTGCTGGCCGCCGCTCAGGTCGGTGCCGTTGCGCTCTTCGAGTCCGCCGAGGTCCACGAATTCGAGCATCTTTCGCACGCGCTCGCGACGGTCCTGCCGGGGGTGGCCGCGCACCTTGAGGGGCAGCGCCACCTGGTCGCCGCAGGTCATGTGCGGCCAGATGGCGAAGGACTGGAACACCATGCCAGTGTTGCGTTTCTCCGGAGGGACAAAGATGCCCTTCCCGGGAGCGCTCACGACCTTGCCGCTCAGGACGATCTCGCCCGAGTCCGGGCGCTCCAGCCCGGCCAGGGTCCGCAGCGTCGTGCTCTTGCCGCAGCCGCTGGGCCCCAGGATGACCAGGATCTCGCCGCCGTAGACGTCGAAGCTGACGCCGTCCACCGCGCGCACGTCACCGTAGCACTTCACGAGGTCGCGGACGCTGACGATGGGCGCGGCGGACGGCACCGGTACGGTCACTTACCGCCCGAGGAGCTCCACCAGGCGTTTCCGCGCCCGCGGGCGCTCCTTGGTGTAGAACTCATAGGCGTAGTCGTCGTGGTACTTGACGCCTTCCTTCGGAAGCACGTAGTCGTCCAGGCCCTCGCTCACGTCCAGCCGCCGGCTCTTCTGCCGCACGTGCCGCTCGAACACCTGCTGCCCTTCCTGGTCGGCCAGCCAGTTGAGCAGCACCACCGCGCCGTTGGGGTTCGGCGCCCCCTTGACCAGCTTGATCACGCCGCTGCCGCCGGTGAGCTTGCCGGGAAGGTCCTTGAACCGCACCACGCCGATGGGCAGCCCCTTCTTGACCAGCGGGTCGAACTGCCGGGCCACGGCGCCCAGCCCCACCGAATAGACGCCCCGCGCGATCCAGTCGGCCAGCTGGCGGTGATTGGCGGTGTAGACCACTTCCTGCCCCTTGTAGAGATTGACCACGTACTCGTCTCCGAGCATGGCCAGGAAGAAGGACGCGGCCCCCTTGCCGGCGCCGCCGCGCCGCGGATCGTAGCTGGCGATCTTGCCCTTGAGCCTGGGCTCCAGAAGATGCTTGACGGAATTGATTTCCTCGGCCTTGAGCTTCGTGGTGTTGTAGATGCCGGACACGTTCACGTACTCGATCAACTGGAGCATGTACTTGTGCTCGGGGTCGTTCCACTTGAGCGCGCCGCCGCGCCAGTTCTTGCCGTCGGTCACCGAGGACAGCAACAGGTTGGACTTCATCTCCCGCAGGCATCCCTTGGGGTAGAGCCTGGTGATCTCGCTGTTGCCCGACAGCAGCACGTCCATGGACGGACGGTTCGCGCTGCACTCCCGCCTGGCCACCGCGGTCAACTCCGAGCCGCGCATGGAGCGGAGCTCCACGTCGATGCCGTACTTGGCCTTGAACTTCTTGGTCACGTCCTGGCGGAACTTGGGCATGCCCAGGTTGGTGCCGAGCACGACCTTGCCCTCCTTCTTGGCCGCGGCAAGGACATCGTCCCACTGCCCGGCCGCGACAGGGCCCGCGCCCGCGACCACGAGGGCCGCCCCGAGGGCGGCGGCAAACCAGCGATTGCGTCTCATGTCCTACCTCCTTGCTTGACGACAGGGACGGTTCCGGAAACCGGCCTCCCCGCGTTTACCAGTACCGGCGCCGGTACGTATCGATGAGGATCTCGTCCTCCTCCTGTGAGAGAAACTCCGTCAGCACCCGGTTGAACTCCGCGGGCTGCTCGAACTGCGGCCAGTGCGCGGCCTTGTCCAGCAGCACGAACCGCGACCCCGGCACGCTCTGGTGCACCTTCTCGGCCACGTGCCAGGGACAAGTGGGGTTGTGGGTTGTCCAGAAGAACAGCATGGGGCTTTGCAGCCTGGGGATCTTGGGGATCAGGTCGTAGCCGCGCATGCGGATGAACCCCTGGACCCGCTCGCGATACTCCGGGTTCGTGTAGATCTTGAGCCGGATGTCCACCAGCTCGTCGGGCAGCGTCGCCGGGTCGTGGAACAGCCACTCCATGCGCTTGCGGATGGTCTCCTTGGTGGGATCGCCCACCGCCGCCTTGGTCAGCGCATCAAGCTGCTGCATGCCGGTAGTGTAGCCGTGCTCGTTGGAGGGGATGCCGCCGACGATGAGGCCCAGCTTGCTCACCCGCTCCGGGTGGTGGTGCGTGGTGTAGACGCTGATCTGTCCGCCCTGGGACTCGCCCACCAGGTGGCCCCGTTCCACCCCCGCCGCGTCCATGAAGTCCAGCAGGTGCTTGGAGAACGCCTCCATGTTGTAGGCGATGGCGGGCTTGTCGGTGAAGCCGTGGCCCAGGTAGTCGATGGCCAGCACCCGGAAGTGCTCGGACAGCGGCAACAGGTTCCGCACCCACGTCTCCGCGTGGCCGCCGCCGCCGTGAAGCAGGATCACGGCTTCGCCCTCGCCCTTCTCGAAACAGCGCGTGCGCACGCCGCCGGCGTCGTAATACGTCTCGTACTTCATGTATTCTTCGAGCTCTTTGGCGAACATCCGACCTCCTTCAACACGGGACCCTTTCAACCAACCCTCGCGCTCCGTCACGTCGCGATCCTCTCCGTAGTTCCGCGCTCTGCTCCGTCATTCCCGGGGCTCTTTCCGTCATTCCCACCCCTTTTCCGTCATTCCCGCCCCTTTTCCGTCATTCCCGCCCCTTTTCCGTCATTCCCGCCCCTTTTCCGTCATTCCCATTCCCGCCCCTTTTCCGTCATTCCCGCCCCTTTTCCGTCATTCCCGCCCCTTTTCCGTCATTCCCGCGAAAGCGGGAATCCAGGCGGGGCGAGGCGGGGAATACGCCCGTTTGGCCCCTCTCCACCCCTGGATTCCCGCTTGCGCGGGAATGACGGAGGGGAGGCGGGAACGACGCAGTGCCGCCTGGAGCTACCCGCCCCCCTTCAGCCAATCCCCCAGCCGCCACTTCTCCCACGTGGCGTCCCGCCGCTCCTTGCTGAACAGATTCACCGGCGAGAATTCCTTCAGTCTGTCGAACGGGCGGCAGCCGTTCAGGATCAGGCGCCGGTACGGTATCGGCTCGCGGATCTCGCGCTCCTCCGCGGTGCGCAACGGGTCCAGCCGCCAGGCGCTCGGCACCGTGCTCTTGTGAACGCCTTCGCCGGCGTCCAGACGCGTCCCCAGCGCCCAGAAAACCTCGATGGGATCCTCCGGGTTGACGTCGTTGTCCACCAGGATGTTGATGCGGCAGGGAGCGCGGCTCTCCTGCAACGCCTTGATGATCCGCGGCACGTCGTCCGGCGTCTTCTGGTCCACGCTCACCACCACCGCGCCCATCTTGACCAGGTCCGTCACCCGGGTCACCGGAAGCCCGTCCTTCTCCAGGCGCGACCAGAGCCCGGTCATGGAGCGCATGGGCAGCGAGAAGGCGTAAGACTCGCGGAGCGGCTTGTACGGGGGGGCGCCGAACAGGATGGGATCGTTGCGGTAGTAGAGCGCGGTTACCCGGATCACCGGCTCCGGCACCGACGTGATCATGTAGTATCCGGTCCACTCGCCGAAGGGACCTTCCTGCCGCGACTCCACCTCGGGGGGCGGGACTTCGCCCTCGAAGGCGATCTCCGAGCCGGCGGAGATGGGAAGCCCCGTCATGCGGCCTTCGATGACATCCACGGGCTCCCCGCAGAGGAAGCCGACGTATTCGTACTCGGGAACGCCGTTGGGACAGCCCGTGGAGCCCGAGGCCGTGAGGAACACCGCCGGCTCCGGCCCCACCGACACCGCCACCGGACACGCCTCGCCCTTGTCCCAATACTTGCGCAGGATCGCGCTGCCGTCGTTGGCCGGCTCGCAGAACAGCCCGGTGGTCTTGCCGTCGTGTACCTGGAGCCGGTAGCTCCCGAGGTTCACGAAGCCGCTGTCCGGGTCCTTGAGGATCACGGCCACACCGGAGCCGATGTAGGGGCCGCCGTCGAGCTCGTGCCAAACGGGCACCGGAATGCGGCCCAAGTCCACGTCGTCGCCTGTCAGCACGTTCTCCAGCAGCGGGCTCGCGTCCACGACCCGCGGGGCGATGCCCTTGTAGCTTGCCCACTTCGCCTTCCACGCGCGCATGGCGTCGGCCTCGGGGGTGTCAGGGTCCGTGCCGATGGCCATCAACGACCGCTGCCGCGTGCTGGCCAGGTTGGAGGCCACGCGGAACCCGGGCGGGTAGCCCGGGATCTCGTCGAACAGGAGCGCGGGGCCGCGGTGGTGAAAGGCGATCTCGGCGATGCAGCCCAGCTCGTACTCCAGGCCGGCGCCGTTCACCCGCTTCAGGTCGCCCCGGCGGTCCAGCTCTTCCAGGAACATTCTCAGGTCGGTAATCATCGCGGCGTCCAGCTCCCTGTCATCCGTCGAACCGGGGCATGTCGACCTTGACGCCGTGCTTCGCCGTCTCGGCATCGAAGATCCGCCGGATCTCGGGATCCTCGTCCTCGTACTCGATCTGCGTACCCCCCTCGTAGATGGAAGTGGAGACGCCGCCACGTGTGGCCGCCTTGCGCACGCCGAAGGGGTGCTTGGCGCTGCCGTTGCGCAGCGCCATCTGCAGCGCCGGTATGTCCGTCACGTTGAAGTGCTGGTGGAACCAGTTGGTGGGCGGGCTGAACACGCTGCCCTCCTTCCAGTCCACCCGCACCACCTTGTCCCCCTTGCCGTCGGCGAAGGGCCGGGGGCCCAGGTCATTGGGCCACATGAGGCTGTAGCCCTCGGAGCTCAGGATGGTCAGGATCGCGCCGCCGCCATGGTAGTGGGCCTTGGTGTAGCGACCCGTTGGGAAGTTGGTGAAGTGGCCGATGAGGCTGTTCTCGCAGATCTCGAACTGGATGTTGAGGTAGCCGGAGCCGCGCCGCTCGTTCACCGGAAGCTCCACCGCCCGGGCGTCGGGAATGAAATTGGTCTCCCAGATCCAGCCCGGCCGGAACACGTCCTTGGAACGCTTGTCCAGCTCGAAGTAGTCCTTGCGCCCGTCGTAGCGGTCGTCGAAGACCTTGTCGGTGCCGTGGATGAAGTCCTCGCGGTAGTAGAGGTCGAAGGCCAGCGGCGCCGTGTTGGTGGCCACCAGGAACGCGGGCTCCTTGCCCTTGTTGACGATGCGGTGGGTGGTGTTGAGCGGGATCGCGAACAGGCTCCCCTCCTTCCAGTCGACGGCGTTGGTGGCCTCTCCGGGACCGAGATACTCGGTCTCACCCTCGCCCTTCATCACGTACACCACCTTCTCGTAGAGATGCTTGTCGACGGTGGTGGAACCGCCCGGCGGAATCTCCATCACGTACATGCCGGTGATCCCCTCCATGCCCTTCATGTGCACGAAGGAGGTGGGCACGCCGGTGCGGCTCCAGGTCTTGAGCGGATGCTCCTGCAGGTTGGTGACGCCGTAGCCCTCGATGATCGGGATGTCCTGGGAGCGCATCCAGGTCACGTAGGGGGTTTCCCGCGTGCTCATCTGTCCTTTCGCCTTCTCCTCGCTCATGGTTTCTCCTTGTTCACTTGACTCATTCCCACGCCGGCACCTGATGCGACAACTGAACCTCACGCCGTTCTTCCGCCGACTGGATCATGGCCAAGCACACCTCGAGGGTGGCTTCGCCCCAGCGGCCGTCGTGCGAGACGGGCCGTTCGTGGACTACAGCCTCGTACAGTTCCTGCACCTCGGCTTGGCGGCCGGCCATGGCGTTCTCGATGGGCACCTCCCGCTTGCCGTCCTCTCCGTATGCCAGAATGCCGTCCGCCGATTGCCTCAGGTCGCCCTTCTCGCAACTGGCAACCGTGAGCCCGAAGAACTTCTGGTGCTTGCGGTCGGTGGCGGCGTGTCCCCTGCCCCAGATGTTCCAGATCTCGGGATAGTTCTCGGACTGCCTCGCGCCATAGCGCATCTGGTTCTTCTGCTCTTCCAGCACCGACTCGTCTCCCGACGTCTGCCGCAGGTTCGCCCTCATCTTGCGGTTGGTTTCCGGATCCCGGTAATACCCGCCCTCGCCCACCCAGTCGTAGAGCTCGGCGGTGTCGAAGAAGCCGTAGCCGTTGTACACGAGGGTGGCCGGCACACCGTCGTCGAACTCCAGGTAACAGACGTAAGCGCCCTCGCCCGGACGCAGGTCGTCCCACGCGCCGGTCATGGCTCGCACGCTCCGCACCAAGCCGCCGCCAAGCAGGCGCACGATGTCCACCTGGTGAGGCGCCTGGTTGAACAGGATGCCGCGGCTGGTGACCAGCTCGTGGCTCGGCCAGGGCCGGTACATGAACTCGTTGTAGTTCCAGGTGTTGATCATGCGCAGGCGGCCCAGCTCTCCGCTCCGGATGATCTCGCGCATCTTCCGGATGGGCGGATCGAAGCTGTGGGTGTGCCCGGCCAGCAGCTTGAGCCCGCGCCGCTCCGCCGCCTCGTTCATGCGCTCGCAGTCGTCGATGGTGAGCGCGATGGGCTTCTCCACGATGGCGTGCTTGCCGTGCTCCATGGCCAGCAGCGCGTGCTCGGCGTGCATCTCGGGAGGGGTGGCCACGTAGACCGCGTCGACGTTGGGACTCTTCACCAGGTCCCTCACGTCGTTGTAGCCCTCCGCGCCGAATTCCTCCTGGAAGTGCGCCAGCGCATCGTCCCTGGGGTCGGCGGCCGCGGTCAGCCTGATATGCGGAAGGTCGGTGATGCCGGGACGTTCGGTGAAGATCCGCGTCACCGCCATTCCCAGCCCGATGAATCCCAGCCTCAACGTATCCATCACCGTTCGTCCTGAGCGTAGCGGAGCGTCAGCCACGCGAAGCCGAAGGACGCCCTCACCCGCGCGACTCCCCTTCGAGCCCCTGATGGTACTTTTTCCAGCTCGTCCCCTCCGGCAGAAAACCGTAAGTGGAGATGATCTTGAAGCGATTGCCCTCCGGATCCCGCACTACGTTGGTCGGGTCGCGCCCCTGCTCCACGTCGGCGATGCCCTTGAGCAGCACCTTGCGCGAGGCCACGATGGGTGCGTCCGACGCGACAAGATGCTCTTGGGTGCGGTCCTGGATGGCGGCGCTCTCGGTGACGCAAAGATCCTGGGCCTGGAAGACGTGACCGATGCCGCTGTAGCTTTCCGTATTCATGGAGTCACGGTCCTGGAGATAACGGTTGGTCTTGTTACGCAGCGACTTGTAGCTCGAGTCGGTGGCCTGCCGCTCCCGCAGCACCGCCTCCTTGTCCAGCGGCCGCTCGCGGTTGAAGATCAGCACGTACTTCCAGTGGTTCTCGTCGTCGATGGGGACGTGCCAGTTCACGGTGTAACCGCGTCCGCCCTCCTGGCGCGCGGGCACGGCGCACAAATTGGGCATGATGAAGGTGCAGGAGCGGATGTAGGTGCGGTCCGGTGGCACCTTGCGGAGCTTGCAGACCCTCAAGCCCACGTCCACCAGCTCCGCGTCCGTGGTCTCGGAGCCCGGCGCCCCGCCCCTGCTGCTGAGGCCGTTGGCGCCGCCATGGTCCGTGTTGGCCTGCACGTCGCGGTCGGTGTAGTGCAGGATCGACACGTGCAGCAGGTCGATGTTGCCCTCGTTTCCCTGCAGGTAGTTGCACTCGCTGTAGAGCTTGGTGCAGAAGACCTGTTCGTCCGGCAGGGTCAGGAACTCGTAGTTCGGCAGGAGCGGCGGCTCGCCCGGACCCATGTAGGCGAAGATCAGGCCCACCCGCTCGATGCACGGATACGCGGGCTGGCGGATCTCGCCCCGGTGCGCGCCGCCGCCGGGCTCTCCGGGCTGGTCCAGGCAGTTGCCGTGAATGTCGTAGAGCCAGCCGTGGTAGATGCACCGGAGCCCGCCGTCCTCCACCCGGCCGTAGCTCAGGTCCGCGCCCCGGTGGCAGCAGTGGATGCCCAGCAGGCCCGGGCGTCCCTGGTCGTCCCGGAACAGCACCATGTCCTCGCCCAGAAGCCGCACCGGAACGGGCGCGCCGCCGGACGGCAGCTCTTCGGACAACCCCACCGGCTGCCAGTACCGCCGCATCAACTCACCGCAAGGGGTCCCCGGCCCCACCCGTGTCAGTCGGTCGTTCTCTTCCTGCAACATGATCGCTACCCGTCCGCTCCCTCGGGCTCCCAGTAGCCCGCTCCCATGCCCATGACGGCGCTGTAGAAGGGCTGATAGTGCAGGAACCGCGGCCGCACCTTGCCCACGGTCCCCAGGAGCGTGATCCAACTGCGCATCTCGATGCCGCCGTTGTCCAGCAGGTCCCGTGAGGTCAACTGCTCGAGCTTGTCCCCTTCCCCGTCCTTCATCAGCGCCACCGCGTTGCGGTCGAACTCCTCGCTGATTGAACCGACGCCGTGGGGTCCCGAGTAGTGCTTCCACGGGTAGCCGGCGGTGAAATGGGACAGGCCGCCCGACGCGTAGACGGCGACCCGCTCGTTTCCCGGCCGGTTCTCGATGATCTCGCGCATGGCCGCGCCCAGGCGGTAGCAGCGCTTCGGGCTTGGCGCCGGCACATGGATGGCGTTCACGAACACGGGCACCACCGGTATGTCCGCGTCCGGGAGGACCCGGCGCATGATCGGCCCGTGGGCATGGGACAGGAGTTCGTCTTTCGGAAAGGCGCTGCAAGAGGCCACGTCGAACTCGCGGGCCACCAGCCCGTCGAGGAGATCGTGGGCCAGCTCCGCGTGGCACGGGTATCTAGGCCCACGCAGACGCGAGCCGTCGCTCGCCCGCTCTGTGGTGTAGATCTCCGGGCCCGTGTAGACGGCTATCTGCGGCAGGTTGTCCTCCGTGAAGTTTTCGTCCTGGTCGTCCCCCACGATGATCACCGCATCCGGCCGCTGCTCCCGCATCTGCTGTTCGAAGAACGCCAGCGACTCGCGGATGTGCCGGTAGCCCCGCTCCCGCACCTCCGGCGTCTCGTCCGCGATGTTGGGATGGAGCTCCGGCTCCACGCCGTAACGCGCCTTGTACCGTGCCCGCGTCCGCCCCCGCATCACGTCCCAGCCCGTAGGCTCCACCAGAGCATAGGCGTGGGAGGACGCCATTCCGGCTATGATCCTGCCCATCGAGGAATCCTCCGTCCCCTTGTCCCGTTCAACGAACCATCCATACCCGGTTCAAGCTCAATCGTCATCCCCATTGCCTTC
The DNA here is from genome assembly GCA_965219905.1 of uncultured Binatia bacterium (SeqCode). GTDB lineage: Bacteria > Desulfobacterota > Binatia > UBA9968 > JAJDTQ01 > JAJDTQ01. The sequence goes on from CBDCOS010000002.1 coordinate 478,987, forward strand.
AACACGCCGGCTCTTTTTCAACAGCACCGCAGCCGCCTCGTCCATCCGGCCCGCTTCGGACAGCGCCACCAGCTCAGCCTCGGCCTCCGGCCAGTGGCCCAGGGAGACACCGTGCCACGGGGCCTTGGGCCTCAGCGGCGGCAGCTCCAGTTCCTCCCACAGTTCGCGAGCGCGCTCCATGTAATCCCTGCGCGGTAGCGAGATAGGGGGATTCGCCCACTTGCGGGTGGCGTCCATGAGCATCGCCGATGCCCCCTGCGGACCCGTGAGCGACGTCGGATAGCCGCGCATCCCGCCCGGGACGTCCCGCGGCCCGACCGACTCGTCCAGTCCCGCGCTCCTGCCCTGGATTATCTTGAGATCGCGGTGCGGCTGATACCGGTTGGTGACGGCCCAGAACACCGACTCCAGGTCCCAGGGATCGATGTCGTCGTCCACGCCGATGACGATCTTCGGCCACGCCGCGTCCGCGGACATGACCGTGAACAGTGCATGCCACACCTTGCTGTTGGGGGTTCTCACGCCTGCCACGTCGTGGAAACGGACCACGCACAGGTTCTTGGCGCTGCCGCAGTCGTGGAAGGCCACGTCCTTGACCTGGGTGATGCCGTGGGCGCGAAGCAGGGCCGTGACGTGGCCCTCGCTGTTGACGCAGCGCATGACGCTGGACTCGCTCGGCGGGAGCTGGCAGATCACGTCGTGCCAGATGGGGTCGCGGCGATGGGTGATGCACGTCACCTCGAAAGCGTGGACCCAGTGGCCGGGCATCACGTGGCCCCGGTTCTCTCCGCTGGGACCGTCGAGGTCCATGATGTCGATGGGAATGGTGCCTTCGATGACCACCTCGGCGGTGGCCGGCACCAAGATGTCCGAGGTCTCGCACTGCACCACCGGAATGGCTTCGCCGATGAGCCCGCCGGCAGCGTCGAACTCGGACACGCTCTGGGGCACGTTGGTGGCCGCCACCAGCGACAGCACCGGCGGCACCCCCACGGCAATGGCCGCCGGCAGCGGCTCACCTCTGGCCCGGCACTTCTCCCAGTGCCGGCGCAGATGGCGTGCTGTCCGTACGTTCGCCCTGTCCGGACCGAGCACGATGCTGTTGTACATGCCTGCGTTGAGATGACCTGTGTCCGGATCGCGGGTGATGCACGACGCCGCGGTCACCCGGGGAAACGCCTCCCAGCCGTTGGTGGCGAACGGAATGCCGAACTCGTGCAGCCCGCCGTGCTCCAGCAGCCCGTCGCCCTTGTGGATCTCCTCCTTCACCGGCCCGGTGGCGACACGCTCCGGCGGAACGAGCCGGTCCAGCGCGTGGGACCACCGCTCATGGAGCTCGTCCACACCGCACCCCATGGCTAAAGCATACATCTCCCGGTTGGCCGCGATGACCGACGATGCGACGCGGCCGTTACGGGGCCGGCCGTCCCGGTCGGTCACGTTCTCGAACAGGAAACCGAAACGGTCCTCCTCCGCCAAGCCACGGTACTGCCATTTGACCAGTGGATGCAGCTCCCGGTCCTTATCCACGATCCGGGCGATACGGCGAAGCCGACCCGTCGCTTCGAGCTTGTCGAGATAGTCGCGAAAGTCTGTGTAGTAACTCATGCTCGTCACCGCCCCATGGTGTCGGTGATCCCGTCAACCACCAAGGAACCGCGCCGCAATCTCGTTGAACTTCTCCGGCTGGTCGTTCTGGACCTGGTGGCCGGAGCCCTCCACCAAGTGGAACTCGGTCAGGTTCGGCAGGGCCGCCTTCAAGCCGGCGGCCAGTTCCGGGGAGGCAAACTGGTCTTCCTTGCCCCACACCAGGGCCAGCGGAAAGGTGGCCTTGGGCAAGCGGGTGCTTAAATCGAACCATTGCTGCAGGTTGGGGTCCTCGCGGATCCTGGCGCTGTGCTCGCGGTAGGATTGCTGGGCCTCGATGGCTCCCGGGAGGTTGCCGTAGGCGACCCGGCGGCGCACGAGGTCGCCGGTGATGCGGTCCTTGTTGTGGAGCAGCATGCTCAGCCAGTCGCGCATGGTCTCCTCGGTGACCTCCGCGCCCACCGAACGACGGACGGTTGCGCCCCGCTTGGTAGTGGTGCCGATGTTCATGGCGTTGGCCACGGTGGCGGTGGCGACCATCAGCACCTTGTCGATGCGATCGGGGTGGTCGAGGGCGTAGCGCACCGCAATGTAGGCGCCCATGGAGTTGCCGCCGATGGAGAGGCGGTCGAGGCACAGGGTGTCGACGAGCCCCGCGATCTGGTCGACCTTGGCCTCGTAGGAGTACTCGATGGGAGGCTTGTCGCTGAGACCGTAGCCGATGAGGTCCACGGCGAAGACGTGGAAGTGCTCGGCCAGAGCCGGGATGTTGTGCTGCCAGTTGTGCTCGCCGCAGGCGCCGGGGCCGCCGCCGTGAATCAGGACAACAGGGTCTCCGGACCCGGCCTCCACGAAATGGGTCTTGATGCCGTTACAGCGGATGAACCACGAACGATAAGCCGTCATTTTCCACGCTCCCGTGCGACGTGTCCTAACCCCTGCTGCCCTGTTCCAGCGGCTCGAGCCGCACGGTGACGCCGTTCTTCTCCAGCTCGCGGTTGTACTCCTCGCGGATGGAGGGGTCTTCGTTCTCGTAGCGGATCTTGAACGACTCGGCGAAGGGGTCCGTGTCCTGGGCGGTGCGGGCCGGGTGGAAGCTCCGGCCGGAGCCGTAGCGGAGCCCCGTGCCCCGGAACGCCAGCATCCGGTACCCTCCCTTGCCGCTGTTGAAATGCTGGTGGAACTCGTTGGTGCGGGGCGCCACCACGGCGTAGGGAACCGTGCGGACCTTGCGGCGCTCCTTCTCCTGCCCCGGCATAAACATCAACTCGTAGCCTTCGCCGCCGATGACGATGACGTGGGCGCCGGCGCCATGCCGGTGGGCGGTCACGTAGGTGCCTTCCGACGCTTCCATAATGTGCATGCCGATGGAGCAGCTCGCCATGGAGAGGCGCATGATGGCCGTGCGGTTGCCGCGCTCGGGATAGGGGTCGAGCCGGAACGTCCGGATGTCGGGGATGAAGTTGGTCTCGAAGAGCCGGAGATTCCACTGGCGGCCCTCGTCCGTGAAGAAGTCGGGCATGGACATGGAGAACCGATCCGTAAACGAATACGTATTGTTAAAGACGAAATCGAGATTATGATAGAGGTTTATGACGTGCGCCGCGTTGGTGCCGAAGAGCAGCCGGCAAGGCTCGTCGCCGGAGCTGTTGAACTCCTGGTGCCAGGCGTTCAACGGGATGGAAAGCAACGCTCCTTCCTCCCACTCCACGGTGTGCTTCTTCTCCCCATCCTGCCAGATCACGGAGGCGCCGCGCCCCTGCATCACGTACATGATCGCGTCGTAGATGTGGTGCTCGGGCTTGAGCTCCCCCTTGGGCGGGATCTCGACGATCTGGAGGCTGTTGGTCTCCTGCTCGCCCAGGCGCGTGTAGGCGGCCTTGCCGCCCCGCCGCTCCCACTCGCCCAGCTCCAGCGCATTGAGGTTCTCCAGCGCGCTTCCTTCGTAGAGCGGCACGCCCTCCTGCTTCACGAAGTCCTGGTAGGAGCTCTTGACGTACCACTGATCGAAACCGGGCCGCGCATCCGACATCGCTGATTCCTCCGTGTGCCTCCGGCTCAGCCGCTGTCCCGCTTGGAACGCACCGGCTTGCCCGCCCGCACGTCCTGGGTGAACTGCTCCGCGGCCTCGAACAGCGCCACCGCCACCGGGCCGTAGTTGGACCGGCGCCGGTCCAGTTCGCTGGGGTGGAGCCCCACCGTGGGATGGGTCACGCCGATCTGACCGTCGCAGTTGTCCCCGGCGCCGAAACCGGCGATGGTGGGCACCGGCACCTCCTCCGTGATCCGTTCGCCCAGGTCCGCGGTGATGCCGGTCAGCAGCAGCGAGAACGACCCCGCGGCCACCAGGTCCCGGGCATCCTGCCACACCTGCTCCTCGGCAACCGAGCTCCCGCGAAAATCGCCGGCGCCGATATTGGTCATGGGCGTGCTGCCCATGTGCGCCATCACGGGTATGCCGGCCTTGACAAGAGCCGCCACGGTGCCGGCGTGCTGGCTCCCCACCTCGAGCTTGACCGCCTGGACTCCCGCCTCCGTGATCAGCCTGCCTGCATTGCGCACCGCCTCCTCGTCGCTCACTTGATAGCTCATGAACGGCATGTCCCCCACCACCATGGCCCGCTCGGCGCCGCGACGGGCGGACCGGGCCATGATCACCATCTCGTCCATGGTGACCTCGTTGCTGTCCTCGTGACCCAGCGCGAAACGCCCGCCGCTATCCCCCACCAGGATCACGTCCACTCCCGCCCGGTCGACGATGCGCGCCACGGTGTAGTCGTACGCGGTCATGACGACGATCTTCTGCTTCTCCGCCTTCATCCGCTGCAAATCCACGATTGAAACTCGGCTCATGCTCACCCCCGATACCCTGAATCCATCATTGGCTCCTCCGTCATTGCCATCTCTCCCCGTCGTTCGCGCCCCTCTCCGTCATTCCCGCGAAAGCGGGAATCCAGGGGTGGAGCGGATGGGCAAAGGGCCGTGCTTTTTCCGCCGCGCCCCTCCTGGATTCCCGCTTTCGCGGGAATGACGGAGGGGAGGCGGGAATGACGGAGTGGAGGCCCCCCAGTATACATGACGCTGTTGAGGGCACCCGGCATCATTCCAAGAAACCGCATCCCACCTGGTGCGACATATACACCTCGCGACGTTCCTTCGCCGATTCCAGGACACCCAGACAAACCTCCAGCGTTGCCTCCCCCCAACGGCCGTCGTGGAACGGCTGCCGGTCGTGGAGGATGGCATCGTGGAACTCGCGCAGCTCCGCCTCGCGGCCGCGGGCGCCTTGCTCCACCGGTATCTCGCGACGGCCGTGATCGTCATAGATGTACAGTCCGTCTCTCGACTGCCGGATCTCGCCCTTTTCGCAGGTCACGACGGTCAATCCGAAGAAGGGCTGGTACCGAAGGCCTGCTTCGGCTTCGGTGCGGGGACCGGCTCCATCGCCGCCGTAGCGCCACGCCTCCAACTTCCGCTCCAACCCCTGGCTGCGTTCCGCGCCCTCACCGAGCCCCCGAAAGAACGCCCTCGCCTTGGGGTGCCGTTCGGGGTCCTTGGGCAGACCGCCCTCGCCTATGCCCCACACCAGCTCGCCGGTGTCGAAGTAGGCGTAGCCGCTGTACACCAGGCTCGCCGGCACGCTGTTCTCGAACTCAAGATGGCAGGCATAGTGACCTTCGCCCGGACGGCTGGGGTCGCCGACCCCCGCCATGGCCCGGACGCTGCGGACCAGCCCCCCACCGATGAGCCTCACGATGTCGAACTGGTGCGGCCCCTGGTTCAGCACCACCCCGCGGCTCATGCGGATGTCGTGGTCGGAGAACGGCCGGTACATGTGGTCCTTGTAGTAGGAGGTCGAGATCATCAGGAGCCGGCCCAGCTCGCCGCCCGCCACCACCTCCGCCATCTTGCGCACCGGCGGATCGAAGCTGTGGGTGTGACCCGACATGAGCTTCACACCGCACCGGTCGGCCGCGGCGTTCATGGCCTCGGCCTCGTCCAGCGACAGCGCCATGGGCTTCTCCACGATGACGTGCTTGCCCCGCTCCATGGCGGCGATGGAATGCTCGGCGTGGAACTCGTGGGGCGTGGCCACGTAGACGGCATCCACCTCGTCGCTATCGCACAGTTGCTCCACCGAGTCGAACGTCCGGGCGCCGAACTCCCGCTCGAACCTGTCAAGGGCATGTCTGCGCAGATCGGCCGCGCCGGTAAGCCGCACGAAAGGCAGCGGCGCGATTTCCGGTAGGATCCGTGCCGCGGCCATGCCCAGACCGGCGATGCCGAGCCGCAGCTTGGTGTCCGCGCCTTCGCTCATGGAGTCGCCAGGGTCTGCCAGCCCTGTCCTCTGGCCACAAGCTGCTCCAGGTGGTCCTGCCACGAGGTGGTGCTCGGGACGACGCCGTAGGTGGCCACGATCTGGGGGAACCGGTTGGCCTCCGGGTCCCGGACCACGTGGGCCGGATCGCCGCCCTCCTGAACGTCCCGGATCGCCTTCATCAGGACCTTGCGCGAGGCCACGATGGGGACGTCGGACTCCACCAGGTGCTCGCTGGTGCGGTCCTGGACCAGCCCGGCCCCCTCCACCACGCAGAGGTCCTGGATCGGGTTGGGGTAGTCGATGCCGCTGTAGACGCGGTCCTTCATGAGGCTCCGGTCCTGGCCGTAGCGGTTGGCCTTGCTCACCATCGGGCGGTAGTCCGGCGCGGGCGCCCACTGGCTCGACCGCATGGTGGCGGTCTCCTTGTCCAGCACCTTCTCACGGCTGAAGGTGATGACGTATTTCCAGTGATGGGTGTCGTCGATGGGCACGTGCCAGTTGATGGCGCCGCCGGGAATGACCGTCATGCTCGGCAACACGAAGGTGGCGGCGCGGATGTAGTTCCGGTCGGCGTCCATGCGCCGCACCTTGCAGATACGGATGCCCAGGTCCAGGAGCTGGGCGTGGGTCCGTTCCGTGCCGGGTGACGGGCCGCGCCCGTTGACCCTCTCCACGTCGCCGAAGCGGTCCCGGATGTTCCGGACCTCCTCCTCGCTCATGGCCGAGAGGTCGCGCTTGATGAAGTGGAGGTAGTTGTTGTGGAAGATGTCGATGTTGCCCTCGTTGCCCTGGAGGTAGTTGCACTCGCTGAAGAGCTTGGTGGGGGCCACCTGGTCGTCCGGCACCGTCAGCCAGTCGTAGGCGGGCAGCAGCGGCGGCTCGCCCGGACCCATGTAGGCGAAGATGATCCCGTTCTTCTCGCGGCACGGGTAGGCGGGCTGGCGGATGGCGTCGCGGTGCTCGCCGCCGCCGGGCTCTCCGGGCTGGTCCAGGCAGCGCCCCTCGATGTCGTAGAGCCAGCCGTGATAGATGCAGCGGAGCCCGCCGTCCTCCAGGCGCCCGTAGCTCAGGTCGGCGCCACGGTGGGCGCAGTGGATCCCCAGCAAACCCGGCCGGCCCTGGTCGTCGCGGAACAGCACCAGGTCCTCGCCCAGGAGCCTCACCGGCAACGGCGGTCCGCCGGGCGGAAGCTCCTCGGAGAGCGCGGCCGGCTGCCAGTAGCGGCGCTGGAGCTCGCCGCAGGGCGTGCCGCGGTCGGTTCGCGTCAAGACTTCGTTTTCGCCTTGGTCCATTGCGTGCTCCTGCTGCCGGCCCCTCTCCAGTCCCCCGGTTCAGCGCGAAAGCAGATGACCCCACTTGGCGCGGATCTTCTGCCGCAGCTCCGGGCCGTTGACGCACACGGGCGGAAAGGCGTCGATCCAGTCGTAGGGGCGGCAGGCGTCGATGACGAGGTTGTGCGCCGTGTAGGAGGCGCGGCCGTGGGCCGCGTCAGGGTTCGAGCGCTCCTCGGGCGGAATGCGCGGGTCCAGTTGCCACACCGCCGTTCCGGGGATGACCTGGACGCCTTCCTCGGGACGGCACCGGCTCGCCACGGCCCAGAGCACCTCCCTGGGATCGGTGACATCGATATCCTCGTCCACGATGATCCACGTCTGGTGCCCGTTGTAACGGTCGCCGCCGGGCACGAGCACCTTGATCACGTCGCGCACGTGGTCGCGGTACATCTGCTCCACGGCGACGGCGTATAGGTGCGGCCGCGCCAGCGCCACGATGCGGCCGATGCCGGGGATGCCGGCCTTCTCCAGCCGCTGCCGGGCTTCGAGGTTGTCGCCGCCCAGGCTGGCGAAGTAGTCGCATCCCACCGGCCGCGTGGGCGAGGCGCCGAAGATAATGGGGTCGTTGCGGTGATAGACCGCATGCACCTCGATGCGCGTCTCGGGCCGGCGGCCATGGGCGTAGTAGCCGGTCCACTCGCCAAAGGGACCCTCGGGCAGGAGTCCTCCGTCGGGGTCCTCCGGCGACGGGATGAAACCCTCGATGACGATCTCCGCGGCGGCGGGCATGGGCAGCCCGGTGACGCCGCCCCGCACCACCGGATAGGGGCTGCCATGCAGATAGCCAGCCACCTCGAACTCGGATACCCCTTCGGGCGTGCGGTAGACGCTCGACGACCCCAGCGCGGTCAGCACCGGCTCCTGGCCCACGGAGATGGCCACCGGGCACTTCTCGCCCCGGTCCCAATACTTGCGGCGGATCACGTCACCGTGCTTCCCGTGCTCGGTGAAGATGGTGCAGGTGTGCTTGTCGTGGACCGCCACGCGATAGGCGCCGGAGTTGACGAACCCGGTGTCGGGATCTTTCTGTATGACGCAGACGCCGGTGCCGATGTAGCGGCCGCCGTCGTTCTCGTGCCACCTGGGCGTGGGGAACTTGAAGAGATCCACCTCGTCCCCGGTCATGACGTTCTCGAGGATGGGTCCGCCGGAGAGTTCCTCGGGCGGCACCGAGCGAAAGTCCTTGAGCTTCCGGGCGAAACGCTCCGCCACTCCGTCGATGGAGGGCTCCAGCGCAATCCCCAGGGCCGTGGCCGTGCGTTTAGGGGTGTTGAACAGGTTGACGGCGACCCGGTAGCCCTTGGGGTAGTCCCGGATCTCGTCGAACAGGAGCGCCGGCCCCCGCTGCTCGGTCACGAGTTCGGCGATGCCGCCGATCTCCTCCTGCCAGTCGCAGCCGAGCACGGTCTCGAGCTCGCCCAGCTCATCCAGCCTGTCCAGGTACTCCCGTAGATCGTTCCAGAGCATGATCCGCCTTTCCCAAGCCCGTTAAGGCAGCCCACGATTACTAGAAGGCTTCCAAAGATGTCAAGAAGAGGCCCCTCCCACCCCCGCCTGGATTCCCGCTTGCGCGGGAATGACGGAGGGGAGGCGGGGAATGATCGAGGGACGCGGTTCGGTGCTTGACAGCGCCGAAATCAATATGGTCTAAGGGGCTACTTTCGAGCGAACCCATTTCAGGCAAACACTTTGAAAGAGCGGAGGGTAACGTGAAGAAGACGTTCTTATCGACACTTGCTGTTCTGTTCGTGTTCTCCCTGCTGGCCGCTGGCAGCGTCGACGCCCAGGACAAGAAGAAAAAGGGCAAGACCACCAAGGACATGGAGCTGGTCATTGCCGACGTGGGGCCGGCCACCATCGAGTACCAGTACCAGCGCGGGGGCAAGGGCAGGATCCGGAAGGCCTACATCGGCGTCGGCGACGCGACCAAGATCCAGAAGCGCGACGGCGAGGCGTGGAAGGACATCACCATCGCCGACCTGAAGAAGAGGGACAAGGCCACCGTGACGGTGGAACGCGATCCCGAGGAGGCCGGCCTGCTGGCCCTCACGGTGCGCGTGACCGGCACGGGCGAGTTGCTCTCGGACAAGAAGAAAAAGAAGAAATAGTCGACGGGCGGCACGACTCGAAGGAGGGAAATGGTTATGAGCCCGAGATTTGGTTTAGGCGGCCCGGCCGTTCGTTACGTCCGCTACGGCGCGCTCGCGCTCTGTAGCGTCCTGGCTTTCGCCTCCTACGGCGCCGCGGCGGACGCCGGCGCGAAGTGGGAAAAGACCCTGGCGGCGGCGCGGGCCGAGGGACAGGTCAACATCTACGGGGGCGACGAGATCACCCATCACGAGATCCTCGGCGCCTTCCAGAAACGTTATCCCAAGATCAAGGTGGTCAGCGTGTCGGGTCACTCCGAACTGATTCAGCGCATGATCGCGGAGCGCAGGGCGAAGAAGTACCTGGTGGACCTCTTCTCCTACGGACCCAACGCGGCGCGGACGGCGTATATCCTGGATTATTTGGCGCCGGTCAAGCCCCTGCTCATGCTCCCCGAGGTGACCGACCAGTCCAAGTGGTACAAGGGACAGCACTTCTACCGGGATCCGGACGGCAAGTACATCTTCCTCTACGAAGGCACTCCCGGCACGGCGAGCATGGCGTACAACAGCAAGCTGCTGACGAACCTCGAGGGGATCGATTCCTTCTGGGACATCCTGGACCCCAAGTGGAAGGGCAAGCTCGGCTTCTACAGCTATGGCCGCGGGGGCTCGGTGCCCACGCCCATGCTGCAGCTCTACTACAACCCCGACGTGGGTCCCAAGTTCCTGGAACGGCTGTTCACCGAGATGGACCTGACCATCTCCCGTGACCGCCGGCAGGCCACCAACTGGCTGGCCCGCGGCAAGTATCCCCTGTGCTTCATGTGCCGCGACGTCGAGAAGGCGGCGAAACAGGGGCTGCCCGTCAAGACCTACCCGGCCGAGAACATCAAGGAAGCGGGCGCCATGGGCAGCGGCAACAGCAGCGTGCTGGCGCACCTGAAGGGCGCCCCCCACCCCAACGCGGCCGCGGTCTTCGCCAACTGGTTCCTGTCCCGGGAAGGCCAGTCCACCTGGCAGCGGGTGATGAACCAGGTGGTGGTGGAGCCCTCCAACTCCATGCGCACGGACATCTCCAAGGACGACGTGCTCACCGACGGCAAGCGCGTCGAGGGGCGGAAATACCCGATGCTGGGGTTCCTGGACCCCCGGCCGGTGAGCAAGTTCTACTGGAAGCTGGTCAAGGCGGCGACCAAGAGACAGAACAAGTAGCCGCGGACACCCGTCCCGACAACCACGCCCCGGTGTCCCGCGTCACACAGATTCACAAGCCCGTCCGTGACGCGGGACACCATCACTCGCAAACCCGACAGCGCCATGCCCCAGCCCGATAGCGCCGCCGCGCCGGCGCGCATCACGCCGCTCAACTGGGGCCTCTACCTGATGATCGTCCTCATCGGGTTCATGGGCTTCTACATCCTCTATCCGCTCGCCCTCATCCTCATCAACAGCTTCAACGTCGCCACCATCGGCGAGCCCACCCGGTGGGGCTTCGGCGCCTGGATCGAGGCGTTCACCGAATACGGCGCCGGCGAGGCGCTGTGGAACACCATCCACCTGACCGTGGTGCGCCAGGCCATCGTCTTCCCGCTGGGGGTCTTCCTGGCATGGATCCTGTCCCGCACCAACGTCCCCTGGGCCCGGGGTTTCGAGTTCCTCTTCTGGATCTCCTTCATGCTGCCCAGCGTGGCCTCCACCTACGGCTGGATGCTGCTGCTGGACCCAGACTTCGGCCTGGTCAACACTTGGTTCGACGACCTCCTGGGGGTGATGCCCTTCGACATCTACTCCTTCTGGGGCATCGTGTGGGTCCATACCGTCGCCGGGCTGGACACCAAGGTCATGCTCCTGACCCCGGCCTTCCGCAGGATGGACGCCGCCATGGAGGAGGCGAGCTTGCTGTGCGGCGCCGGCACGCTGCGCACCATGTTCCGGGTGACGCTGCCGGTGATGACCCCGATCCTGGTGGTGGTGCTGCTGCTGAGCCTGGTGCGGCTGTTCGAGTCGTTCGAGACCGAACTGCTGCTGGGGACCCCCTGGGGCTTCTTCGTCTACTCCACGATGATCGTGGACCTGGCCCAGCAGGACCCGCCCCTCACAAACCAGGCCGCGGCCCTGGGAAGCATCATCCTGGTGTTCCTGGCGGTGTTCATCCCGTTGCAGCGGAAACTCATCGGCGCGCGCCAGTTCACCACCGTCACCAGCCACTTCAAGGCCAAGCTGATCGACATGGGTCCGTGGAAGTACCTGGCGGCCGCGGGCATGGGCGCCATCTGCTTCCTGGCGGTGGGCGTGCCCATCCTGAGCGCCCTGGGCGGCAGCCTGATGGTGCGCTTCGGGTTCTTCGACCTGCCCCAGACCTGGACCCTGGAGTACTGGCGCGTGGCCCTGAACGACCCGCGGCTCATGCTGGCGCTCCAGAACACGCTCATCATCGCCGTGGTCTCGGCGGTGGTGGGGCCGATCCTTTTCTCGCTCATCGCCTACATCATCGTCCGCACCCGCCTCCCGGGGCGGAGCGTGCTGGACTCCATCTGCTGGCTCCCGTCGGCGGTTCCGGGGGTCCTGGCCGGCCTGGGGCTCCTGTGGATGTTCCTGGGCACGCCGTTCTTCCGACCCCTCTACGGCACCCTGTTCCTGCTCATCATCGCCTCCATGATGGGAGGCATCACCCTCGCCACCCAGGTCCTCAAGGCCAACTTCATCCAGCTCGGCAAGGAGCTGGAGGAGGCATCCCTCACCTCCGGCGCCGGCTTCTGGGGCACCTACTTCCGTATCGTCCTGCCGCTCATGGGCCAGACCATGGCCCTCATCGCCGTGCTCAAGTTCCTCTTCGCGGCCCGCACCGCCTCCAGCGTCATCCTGCTCGCCACCTCCGAGACCCGCACCCTGGCCCTCCTGGCCCTGGACCAGATCGCCGGCGGCTACCGCGAGCCCGCCAGCATAACCGTGTTGTTCATCGTGTTGCTCACCACGGGTGTGGCGCTGGTGGCGCGGTCGTTCGGATTGAAGGTAGGCATCCAAGGGGCGTGAGCCAGCGACCGCCAGTTTTCCCCCAGAGTCCATTGACACCTGTTATAAAGTAACAAGTGTAACCATACGGAGGTGTCCCGATGCCGGTAGTCCGCATTTCAGAAGAGGCCATGGAGCGCCTGAAGAAATGGGCGGAGCCACTCGGAGACACGACGGAGTCAGCCTTTGTCAAGGTGCTGAATGCTGCCGAGAAGTCGTTGGACACAGAGCGTGGCGTCACGACCTCGAAGAAACCCGAAGCCGTTCGGCCACAGGGCCGGAGGAAGCCCCGAGACGATTCGCCACGAGGACTCTGGGAACTGTCCGAGAAAGGAATTCGCCAAGCCGAGGCTTGGCTCGCAAAGGAACCGAAGAGCTTTATCGATCATCTGCTCGCCATGCCGGACGCCGGTGAAGACCGCGATTTCGACCGCCCACGTTCAGGACCGCGCCGGATTGAACTGTGAGCTATCTGATCGACACCAATGGCAGTCGGTTCTTCCCGCTACAAAGTAACTCGCTGAATCTATGATATTTCTCTCATATTAGTTCAAGCAGTCGCCGCCACCGTAAGCGAGCGCCGCATGGGTTTGGATGGTGACGAGAGATCCTTGGATCGGCTTCAACTTGGGGCCTACCAACTCTTGACCTGGATTCCTTGATAGCATAATTTGATGGCGTGTAGGCTGAGTAGGAGACGCTGGCATGAATTCAAGCATCACGGTTCGAGATATTGATCCCCGGGACAAGTCTTGGCTGAAGCGCGAGGCCCGCGAAGTCGGCGTATCAATGGAAGAGCTCGTGCGCCGGCTGATTCGCGAAAAGCGCACGAAGACCGAGCGCCGTCCGAAGCCGTCCGAAGCCTTTGCGCGACATTTCGGTGAGGAGCACGGGATCGAACTGCCGCCACCTGCGCGTTGCGGCTACCGACCGCTGTTGTTCTCCGCCGAGGACAGGGAATGACCGCGCCATTGGCATGGCTGATTGACACGAACGTCGTCTCCGAAATGATGCGGCCGCGACCGGAACGCCGCGTTGCCGCCTTTCTCGATTCTATCGCCACCGAGGGCATCGGCCTTGCGTCCATCACCGTCTGGGAGATCCTCAACGGCATCGGACGTCTCGCTCCCGGCCGGCGCCGGGAGAGCCTCGTCGCTCGGTTCCACGATCTTCTCGACGAGCTGTTCGAGGATCGCATCCTCGACTGGTCGATGGCCGATGCCGAGGCGTGTGCCCGGATCATGGAAGAAAAACGCCGACGCGGTGAGCCGCTGGACGACCATGTTCCGGACGCCTTTCTCGCCGGAGCCGCGGCCTGTCGCGGTATCGCCATCGTGACGCGAAACACGGGCGAGTTCCGCAATACCGGCGTCGAGACTGTTGATCCATGGACGGTCGAGCCGCGATAGACCCATTCCCCGATACCGGAAAGACCCGAGCGAAAGCGTTTCCACTCACGAATGCACCCTCCGTTCGAGCGGCAGGACGCCAACCCCTGAGGAGATGATAGCCATGCGCCGACCGCCAGATCACGTCGCCAAGCTGGCGACTCCCGGCCATCCCAGGATCGCACGATATGGCCCTTCCCTCTCGGAGGAGACGTGAGCCACGCTCCCGAGATTGGTTCCGGAGGCAGCAACCACAGGAACTTTTCCTGAGTGTCCTGACGTTGGGCGAATTGCGCCACGGAGTCGAGCGGGTCCGCCGTCGAGACCCGAAAAGAGCCTTGGCCTTAGGGTAGTGGTCGGATCGCATTCTGCACCAGTTCCGCGACCGTATCCCGGATGTCGATCGAGCTGTCGCAGAGCGTTGGGGGCGCACAGGAATCCCCGACCCGTTATCGGATGTCGATGCCCTCGTCGCCGCCACTGCGTTGGTACATGACCTCATCGTGGTCACGCGCAACGTGAAGCACGTCGCTCCGGCGGGAGTCCGTTGCTTCAACCCCTTTGAGCAGGGATCGCCCTGATCAGAGACAGGTTCAAGGCGGTAGTGGCTCTGTTTGGCCTTTGGCGGCCAAACCCTTCTGAGGATCGAAATTGACACCCCGCTCTCGCAGTGTTAGCTAGGGGCCTGTCCAAAACATCAATGTGGATGCAGGGCGGGTTTCGAGCTCGCCTTCATGCAAGGAGGACACATGAAGCGCCTTATACACGCAGCCTTCGTACTCGCGGCAGGAATCCTCATCTTCGCCGCGCCCCTGAACGCCCAGACGGCCCTCTCCCTGGGCACATCGACGGTGGGCGCCCGTTTCCACATTCTGGCGGTGGGCATGGGCGATACCGTGAGCCGGAACTCCAACATCAGCGTGACCGTGGAGCCCATTGGCGGCAGCGACGCCAACGTGCGGGCGCTGACCGCGAAGCGTATCGAGGTGGCGATGCTGAACTCGCTGGCCGGGACCCACGGCTACCACGGCATCGGCTCGTTCAAGAAGGACGGCAAGGCGCCGCTCCGGCTGCTGTTCCAGGGCGGCCTCGGCGCCCGCGCCATCGTCGCCCGGGGCGACCGCGGCATCAACACGCCGGCGGACCTCAACGGCAAGACCGTGCAGGGTAAGCGGAAGTCGCTGGCGGACCTCGAAGCCTTCACCCGGGCGATCATGCGGGTCTACGGCATCCCGGAGAACGGCGTGAAGATCCTCCGCCACGGCAACACCAACGAACAGCTCGAATCCCTCAAGCTCGGGGTGGCGGACGCGGCGGTGATGCCGTTCGGCAGCCCGAGGACGGGCTCGCCGCCGATCCGGCGTCTGGCCCAGGCGATCTCCCTCAAGGTGATCCCCATCCCCGCGGACAAGGCGGCTGAGATCCTCAAGGACCCGCGGCTTCAGGGATACCGTCAAGCCAAGATCAGCAAGGGCTCCATCAAGGGTTTGGACGCGGACGTGAATTCGCTGGCGGTGGGCACCTTCACGGCGACCCGGGCGGATATAGCGGATGACGTTGCCTATACCTTCACCAAGGCATTCTTCGGAAACCTGAAGCAGTTCTACCCCGTGCACGCCTCGGCGAAGCAGTACACGCTCAAGGGGAGTCTGGCGAATCCCACGATCCCGTTTCATCCCGGCGCCATCCGTTACTACAAGGAGATCGGCGCCTGGACGGACGCCCTGGCCAAGACCCAGGCAGCGCTGCTGGCCAACCAGTGACGCGACCCGGTTTCGGCAGACAGAGCCGTGCGGGCAGGGGCCGGTTTGAACCCCGCCCCTGCCCCGTCGTCGTAGCGCCTTCCCCGCGCCACGCGCACCCCGGAGACGGGCGCCGCGATGGCTGACATCGGGTCACCGCAACCGGACCCGGCCCAAGGCGACCGCACGTCCTGGGACCGGGTCATCGACCTGCTCGCAATTCTGACCGCCGTCTACCACCTCATCGTGGTAGGGCGGACCTTCATCTACCTGGGCATCTTCTACCCGACCCCCTATCATCGGGCCGTGAGCCTGACCTTCGCGCTGCTCATGGCCTACCTCATCCATATGCGGCGGCGGGACGGCCGGGGCGCCGGCTTCTGGGCGGACCTCGGGCTCCTGCTCATGGCCATGGCGCCCCTGGGCTACATCATCTTCTTCTACGAGCACGTCACGGACTACGACGAATACGGCTTCCTCGACCTCGCCGGCATGGCCCTCGCCTTCTCCCTGGCCATTTCCCTGCTGGTGGCGCTCAAGCGCGCGGTGGGCTGGGTGCTGGTGACCATCGTCTGCCTGTTCCTGGCGGTGGCGCGGTACCAGAACATCCTGCCGGGTCTACTGTTCGGCAAGGGCTATGCCTGGGACCGTCTGACCTATGCGGTGTACGTGCCCGGCGAGGGCATCTTCGGGGTGCCCCTGGGGGTGGCGTCCACCATCGTCATCGTGTTCCTGATGTTCGCCCACCTGCTGCAAAGGGCGGGCGTGGGCGAGTGGTTCAGCGAGCTGGCCATGGCCATCGCCGGCTGGACCCGCGGCGGCGCCGCCAAGACCGCGGTGCTGGCGTCCGCGTTCTTCGGCACCATCTCGGGCTCGCCCTCGGCCAACGCCGCCACCACCGGCGCGGTGACCATCCCGCTCATGATCCGCGCGGGATACCGCCCGGGCTTCGCCGGCGCGGTGGAGGCGGCATCGTCCGCGGGCGGCCAGATCCTGCCGCCGGTGATGGGCGCCATCGCCTTCGTGATGGCCGACTTCCTCGGCGCACCGTACTACCAGATCGCGCTGGCGGCCGCCCTGCCCGCCTTTCTCTACTTCGTCATCGTCTTCATGGGAGTGGACTTCGAGGCCGCCCGGCAGGGGTTGGCCGGCATGCCCCGGAACGAGCTGCCGGCGCTGGGGCCGACGTTCAGGAGGGGGTGGTTCTTCCTGCTTCCCATCGGCCTGATGATCTACCTGATGCTGGTGCAGAAGTTCGATCCGGACATGGCCGGCATCTTCAGCCTGCCGCTGCTGGTGGCGGTGAGCTTCCTGTCCAAGGACCGCGAGAAACGGCTGTACCCCGACAAGATCCACGGCGCGCTGGTGTCGGCGGTGAAGGCCTGGATCCCGCTGGCGATCCTCACCGCGGCGGTGGGCATGCTGGTGGCGGCGCTGGGGCTCAGCGGCCTGGGGACCAAGTTCTCCCGGGCGCTGGTGGACCTGAGCGGCGGCAACCTGACCGTGGCGCTGGCCATGGTGGGGCTCGCGAGCCTGATCCTGGGCATGGGCATGGACTCCCTGCCCGCCTACATCACCGTGGCCACCCTGTGCGCGCCCGCGCTGGTGCTCATGGGCGTGTCGGAGCTGGCCGCCCACCTGTTCGTGGTCTACTGGGGGCTGGCGTCCCACATCACGCCGCCGGTGTGCGTGACCGTGTTCGTCACATGCAGCATCAGCGGCGCCGGGATATGGGAAACCGGCAAGGACGCCGTGCGCCTTGCCATCGGCAAGTACCTGCTGCCGTTCTCCTTCGCGCTCCACCCGGCCCTGCTGCTGCAGGGGACGGTGGACTCCGTGCTGCTGGCGGCTTTGTCGGCGCTTGTAGGGGCGGTCAGCCTGTCGGCTGGCACCATCGGCTACGGGCTGACCCCGCTGGGCTGGCCCGTCCGGGCCGTGCTGATCGTCGGCGGGGTGCTGCTGATCCTGCCCGGCTGGAACATGCTCGGCATCGGCTCGGCGCTGGTGGCGGCGGGTTTGTTGATGCAACTGCGGGGGTGGCGGGCGGCTCGAGCCTGAGGACTGCTCCGCCGGGCCCGGAATTGTCCGGACCCGCTCCACAATTCCCGGTCCCCCCTCCGTCATTTGTATGTTGGGAAGTGAAGCGGGATTACGGTTGCTACCCCGTCCCCTGGTCCTTCTCCCGGGCCAAGGCCATGGCGATCTCCACCAAAATGTCTTCCTGTCCGCCCACGGCCTGGCGCTTGCCTACCTCCACGAGGACGTCGCGGGGGTCGACGCCGAACTGGGCGGCGGCCTTGTCGGCGTGGAGCAGGAAGCTCGAGTAAACGCCGGCGTAGCCCATGGTGAGGCTGGTCTTGCCGATGCGCACGGGCTTCTGCATCATGGGGCGCACGATCTCCTCGGCCACGTCCATGATCTTCCACAGATCGATTCCGGTTTCGTATTGACCCAGCTTCTCGAGCACCGCCACCAGCACCTCGGTGGGGGTGTTGCCGGAGCCGGCGCCCAAGCCACAGGTGCAGGCGTCGAGCCAGCGGGCGCCTTCCTCGATGGCCACCAGGCTGTTGGCCATGGCCATGGACAGGTTGTTGTGGCCGTGGAAGCCGACGCCGACGTCGATGGCGTCGCGGAGCGCCCTCACCCGCTCCCGCACGGTGGGGGGAAGCAGCGCGCCGGCGGAGTCGGTCACCAGCACCACGTCGGCGCCGTAACGCTCCATGAGCCTCCCCTGCTCGGCGATCTTCTCGGGCGAGCCCATGTGGGAGAGCATCAGCATGCCGATGACGTCCATGTCCATCTTCTTGGCCAGCTCGATGTGCTGCTCGGAGACGTCGGCCTCGGTGACGTGGGTGGCGATCTGCGCCACCTCGGCGCCCAGGTCCTTCGCCCGCGCCAGGTCGTCCTTGGTGCCGATCCCGGGCAGTAGCAGCACCGCCAGCTTGCCCCGGTCCACCACCCCGGCGGCGGCGTCCAGCAGCTCGAACTCGTTCTGCCTGGAGAAGCCGTAGGTGATGGTCGAGCCGCCGAGCCCGTCGCCGTGGGACACCTCGATGATCTCCACGCCGGCGTCGTTCAGCCCCTGGGCCACGCGCGCCACCTGGACCGCGGTGAGCTGATGGCTCAGGGCGTGGCTGCCGTCCCGGAGCGTGCTGTCGAGAATGTGGATGTGGTTGTCGTCGCTCATGGCGGTCTCCCTCAGGGCTTGCGCCAGGTCCCGGCCTTGAGATGCCTGCCGATCTCCTCGCCCACCCGCACCGCGGCGGCAGTCATGATGTCGAGGTTTCCGGCATAGGGCGGCAGGTAGTCCGCGGCCCCCTCCACCTCCACGTACACCGTCACCTTCTGCTTTCCGCCCTCCAGATCCTCGACCAGGGGCTCGGCCCGGAGCCGGTAGCCCGACACGTACTCCTGGATCCGCCGCACCATCTCCGCCAGGGCTTCACGGATCCGCTCCGGGTCCGCCGCCTTGAGCATGCCGTACACGGTGTTGCGCATGAGGATCGGCGGCTCCGCCGGGTTGAGCACGATCACCGCCTTGCCCTTGGCCGCCTTGCCGATCTTCTCCAGGCCACGAGCGGTGGTGTCGGTGAACTCGTCGATGTTCTGGCGCGTGCCGGGTCCGGCGCTCCTGCTGGCGATGGTGGCCACGATCTCGGCATACTCCACCGGCGCGCACTCGCCCATGGCGCTCACCAGCGGCACCGTGGCCTGCCCGCCGCAGCTCACCAGGTTCACGTTGGGCTCGCCCACGTGGGCGTCGAGGTTGACCAGGGGTATGACGTAGGGTCCCACCGCCGCCGGGGTCAGGTCGACGGCGACCTTGCCGGCCTTCTTCAGCAGCGGCGCGTGGGCGGCGTGGGCCCGTGCCGTGGTGGCGTCGAACACGATCTCGAACGCGTCCGCTTGTTCCAGGAGCCCGTCGATCCCGTCATGCGTCGTTGTCAACCCTTCCCGGCGCGCGCGGGCCAAGCCGTCCGACTCGGGGATGATGCCCGCCATCACCGTGGGGCGGATCGTTTCGCTCCGCAGGAGCTTGTACATGAGGTCCGTGCCGATGTTGCCGGAACCCAGAATCGCAGCGCCGGTCTTCTCCATGGACCTGCCTTCCGCTACACGAACCGGGCCGAAACGGTCCCCAGGCCGTCGAACGCTACCCGGATGCGATCTCCCCGGGCCACGTCCACGGCCGCAGAAACCGCGCCCGGCATGATCACCTCGCCCGCCTCCAGGGCCACGCCGTAGGCGCCGACCGCATTGGCCAGCCACGCCACCGCGTTGGCCGGATGGCCCAGGGCGGCGGCGCCCGCGCCGGTCTGCGCCACCTCGCCGTTCTTCTCCAGCACCATGCCCACCAGCCGCAGATCCACCTGGTGCACCTGCCTGGGCATGTTTCCGAGCACGATGCGCGCCGACGAGGCGTTGTCGGCGATGGTATCCGGGAGATTGATCTTCCAGTCCCGGACACGGCTGTCGATGATCTCGATGGCCGGCACCACGAAGCGCGTGGCCGCCAGCACCTGCATGGCGGTGACACCCGGTCCCTTGAGGGAGCGCTCCATCACGAAGGCGATCTCCGGTTCCACCTTGGGCTGGATGAGCTCACCGGCGTCCATGCGGACCTCGTCCTCCAGCACCATGGAGTCGAAGATGTGGCCGTAATCGGGCTGGTCCACACCCAGCATCCGCTGCATGGCAAGGCTGGTGAGGCCGATTTTCTTGCCGACGACCCTCTCCCCCGCCTTCTTTCGGAGATCCACGAGCGCGAGTTGCACGCGGTAGGCCGTCGCCACGTCGATGCCCTCGTAAGTCGCGGTCAGGGGATCGAGCACGCGGCGCTCCCGCTCCGCCTCGTAGAGGCTCTTCGCGATCTTTCGAACCGTCGCCTGGGTAAGCCGTGCCAAGTCCGCCTCCTTCCTCCAACCGTGTGATGCGGGCGCGGGCGGGTTTAAAACCCGCCCCTACACCATCTCCTCCAGCAGCCGCCCGTACCCCATCACCGACTCGTTGACGTGGAGCCGCTTCTGGATGGCCCACACCCGGGCCGGCACCGGGTGCACCACGGGCACCTGCAGGTCCTGCTCCAGCAGCTCGATGATGTCCAGGGTGCGCCAGCCGGAGCCCAGCATGTAGATGGCGTCGGCGCCCTTGTGCTTGAGGAACAGGTTGCGGGTATGGGCGTAGACCTCCTGCCCGGCGAGCTTCCCCACGTCCTCGAAGTCCACCGGGATGCCTTCCATGGCCAGCACCTCGAACCCCGCCTCCACGAAATACTTCGCGAAGATGTCGTTGATCTTGCCGGTGAAGTAGGTGACGCCGAGGATCTTCCTGGCCTTGAGCGCCTTGAGCGCCTCGATCTGGGTCTGGCCGGCGGTGACCATGGGGATCTTGTACTTGCGCTCCCAGGCCCGGATGGTGCGGCGTTCGCCCTTGACTCCCTGAAACATGAACGGCGGCGCGCCTTCGGGATGGATCAGGTCCACGCCGTAGCCGGCGAGCTGCGCCACCCGCTCCTCGTAGGCCTTCATGGCCTGCTGGAACTCGTCCGCGGTGCCCCGTTGAAAACCGATGAAGAGCGGTATGATGCCGATGCCCTCCGGCATCATCCGTATGAACTCCTCCAGGGACCCGGGCCGCATGGTCGGCTTGACCACGCCCACGGTGCCGCGCCAACTCGTATACGCCATTCAAGACTCCTTCTGCATCGGAAATCGGATTTTTCGGACGCTAGCCGAAGCTCCAAGGTTTTTCAACTCCACCGCCCGGCCGGTGCGCTTGATCCGACCCACCTTCGACCACCTGTCAAAACTGTGAGAAGAGATTATGTGCAGGCCATTGTGTCACTTGCCTGAAGGCCTTCCACATCCCTCTATCGAGGGCGCGCCCGAGTTTTCTATTCTTCGGCCGCGAGTTCATCAGGACCGCCCATGAAGACCCGTTGGCCGCTCGGACAAGCAACGACGTCGTCCCGCGAAGGGAGCCGCGGTGCCACCAATTGGACCGTCCTCTGCCAAGATCTCGGACCCGCCAGCCGAAGCCGTACCACGCCCGCCGCCCTTCTCTATACGGCGGGCGGGCGATCATGAGTTCGATGGTCTCATCGGAGACGAGGTCGTTGTTGTCCCGGCCGTCAACAGCTACGACGAACCGTAGCAGGTCGACCGCGGAACTCGCCCATCCCCCATGGGCGTCCATTGGTGAGAGCATTCCGGTATACGGTCGCGGGACGTGTGTCCACACGTTCGGATCCAGAGACCGGGTCGACCGCGCCCCCGGAGAGTCATAATACTTCACCTCGTTCTCCAGCCTCCCCTTGACGAAGGAATCCGCGACCCGCGTCTGCTTTGCCCACGCAGGGATCAGAATCTCTCTGCGTACGTAGTCCTCGTAGGACATCCCGGATACCTGCTCTATGACCCGACCAAGCGCACAGTAGCCGATATTGGAATATGCGTAGCGCTCGCCCGGGGAGAAGTCGAGCCGCTGTCGCTTCATGTACGAGATGACATCCGCGCAATCCAGCGGAGTGGGTCTGTTGATGGTCTCCGAAATCTCTCGCTGCTTGAACATGGGATCCCCGCTGAGCTTTCTGTCGAAACCCCCGCTGTGGCGCAGAAGATCTCGGACCGTGATCTCGTTCATCCTGTCGTCCACAACCGGGGTGGGCCCAATCCCTGCGAGCAGGTCACCAAAAACGCGCGCGTCCAATTCGAGCAGCCCTTCTTCGACGAGCTTGAGCACCGCCGCTGCCGTGATTGGCTTGGACAGGCTTGCGATACGAAACAACGAGTCCGGTTGGACGGGAACACCGTTTTCCCGGTCCGCCATGCCGAAACCTCGAGCATAGGCGAGCCGTCCGTGGCGTAACACTGCGACAGCTGCGCCCGGAACGTCATGGTCGGCCATGAGCTGCGCGACAATGCGGTCATAGGATGCCATACCGGGGATGGCCCTCCCGGTCCTCGTGATGTTCAGTTCAGGCGTTGAGGACGCCCGACCTTCGTTTCCCATCGGACAGAGGCCGAGCACGGCGGTGAGTACGATGCCTGAGAGACGTGGTCCGCCGCCACGGCGCGGGGCCTGCCACGTTCGTGATTCGAGATCGTGTCATCGGGCTCTCCTTGTCGGTTTCATTGAGGCCTACCTATGACGCGGCCCCAGTTTGGAGGGATTGCCCGGCGCAACCGCTTCCCGTGCCACCTCAGCTTGCTCCGGGCCGCACTGATGTACGACCGGACCATACATTGGCTTCAGACCTTCGCGCTTCCCCAATTTTGGCGAGATAGCTCCCGCATGCGAGAAACGCTCTGCACCAAGAAACGGGTGACATGATCCATCCTGTCTGTGGTCACCACGATCCATCCCGCCCATGGCCTGAAGTCGCCGCCTTGCCCGCGACGGCAATTCCTGCGCATATTCGTCAACGTATTCATGGAACGCATCACACTCACCCGCCCGGGCAACCCGACCTGACCCGTGGACAATCCGTACATCCCGTTGCTGGCTCTGGGAGCCGCCCTGTGCTTCTCCTCAGGCCAGATATGCTCCCGGCTGGGCCTCAACTACGGGACTCCCACGAGCGCCATTTCGGTCTCGCTCTTCACCTCCACCGCCGTCCTGTTCGTGGTGCTCGGGCCGCCGGCTTCCCGGGCCGACGCGCCGACCGCCGGCCTCCTGCTGTTCACCGGAGCCGGCGTGCTGTCGCCCTTCTGCACCCAGATCCTGCTGTTCATCTCGGCCAACAAGGTCGGCATCTCCCGGGCCTCCCCGCTGCGCAACACCACTCCGCTCTTCGCGGGGATCGTGGCGGTGTTGTGGCTCGGAGAGACCGTCACCGTCGCCATCGCCACCGGGACGCTGCTCATCGTCTTCGGCGCGAGCCTGCTGGGCATGAGGGATTCCGAGCAGGCCGTCCCGTACCAGCCCGTCTACCTGCTGCTGCCCGTTCTGGCGGCGTTTCTCGGCGGCTTCGCCAGCCCCATGCGGAAGCTCGGCTACTCCATGATCGACTCCGTGCCGCTGGCGGTCTGCGTGGTGCAGGGAGGGGCGTTCGTGGCGTTGGTGCTTTACCTTGCGGCGACGCGGAAATACCGGGAACTGGTCCTCCGGCGGGAGACGCTGTGGTGGTTCGGCCTGTCGGGGCTGCTCAACAGCGCCGCCGTGACCATGAACATGACCGCGCTGGAGATGGGGGATGTGGTGCTGGTTTCGCCGCTCATCTCCACCACCCCGCTCTTCACCGTGATCCTCAGCATCATCTTCCTGCGCTCCTTCGAGCGGGTGACGCTCAAGGTGCTGGTGGGTGCGGCAGCGATCTGTCTGGGCGGGATCGTGCTCACCACGCTCTGATGCGCGCGGCAAGCCGTATGGCGGCGCGGCCTAGCCGAGCAGCTTGCCGTATCCGGGCAAGGAGGGCTTCAACCCCAGTCCCGTCAACGCTTCCCAGATCCACGCCTGGGTGTTGGTGATGACGGGCTTTCCCAGTTCCGCCTCCAGCCGCTCGATGACCGAGGACACGCGCCACTTGTTGCACGGCATGTAGATGCCGTCCACGTTGGGGCACTCTTCCAGCACGGCGACGGCGAGGTCGTAGCCGGTCTCGGCCGGGAGTTCCCAGATCTCCTGGGTGTTGTCGTAACCCAGGCCTCGGTTGGCGGCCACCTCGATGTTGTAGTGATCGAGGAACCGGATGAGGTTCTCGTCCTGATCGTGAGGAAACGGCGAGGCCATGACCACGCGGTACATGTCCAGGGACTTCAACGCGCGCACCACCGCGGTGAGCACCGTCGACGCCTTCACCGGCGTGATCTCCCGTACCGAGTCCAGCACCAGCCGGTCCGAGCCGGGGCCGCGGTAGGAAAGGAACAGTTCACCCGTGATCATGAGGAAATCCAGCGGATCTCTGGTGAGGTCACGGACGACGTCGGCAAAGGCGCCCTCAACCTTGGCGAAGGTCTCGTCCGTGAACGTGGTGACATGGAGAGGCCGGCCCTTTATCTCGATGCCTTCCGGCAGAATGCGGTAGTACTCCTGAACGGTCGGATCGTCCAGATTGGGCGAGATCAGACCCAAAGTCTTCATCAAGTCCTCCATGAAGGCGCCGCGCCGCCCGAGCTCCCAGCGAACCGCATCTCCGCCAACCCTTGGCGCCGTCAAATAAAAAAACCAGCGCACCCTCTCGGCCCGGCGTCTGCGACACCCTCGCCAAGCGGCGGCTGGTTCGTCTCGGATATGGTTTAGCCAATCATCTCGCTTGCGTTGCGGGACCCGGTGAAACACCGCTCACCGCGCGCTGCCCGTTCGGCTGTAGGACGCCTACCAGAGCCGACTTTCGGTGTCAAGAACCCTTTTCCTCGCTTGACTTTGCCCGGCAGACCCTTTTGAATCCTTCTTCATCGCCGCCCGCGGGTACAGGATGAAGCTGCTGACGTTCCTCGCCAAGAGCTTTAGCTGGAAGCCCTACGCCAGGGCCCTTGACGATGCCCCCGACCCACCCCAACAAACCACGGGCGTCGCCGAAGCCGTGGTGGTCCTGGTGGAGGTGGAAAACGCCGACCGGGACAATCCGTCCGCGTTGCGGCAGGCGCTCAAGCACATCAAGTGGCTGGCCAACAAGAAGCGGATGAGAAACGTCGTGCTCCACTCCTTTGCCCATCTCGGGGGCGACGGCGCCCCGCCCGCCCACGCCCAGGCGCTGCTGGAGGAGGTGGCGGCGCGCCTGCGGCGGACGGGGTACCAAGTGTGGACCACTCCGTTCGGCTACTTCTGCGAGTGGGACATCAGCGTCCATGGCGACAGCCTGGCGAAGGTCTGGAAGGAAATCTGACGGCGGAGAGGTGAACCCATGGCCGAAAACAGGATCGTAGGCGTCCCGGCGACGCGCGGCGAAGGCGAGGACAAGGTCTCGGGACGGGCCCGCTACGCCGCGGACATGGCGGTCCCGGGCATGCTCTGGTGCAAGGTGCTGCGGAGCCCCATCGCACACGGGCGCATCAAGCGCATCGACGCGGGCAAGGCCCTGGCCGCGCCCGGCGTGAAAGCCGTCCTCACCGGAGCCGACTTCACGGGCGCGCGCATCGGCAAGAAGATCATCGACATGCCGCTCCTGGCGGACGGGGTGGTGCGCTACATCGGCGAGAAGGTGGCGGCGGTGGCCGCGGAAAGCGAGGCTGCCGCCGCGGCCGCGGCCTCCCTCGTGGAGGTGGAGTACGAGGAGCTCGAAGCCGTCGTGGATCCGGTGGAAGCGGCCGGGCCGTCCGCTCCGCTGATCCATCCGGACGTGGCCACCTATTCCGGCCTGCTCCACGAGATGGATACGCCCAGCAACGTCTTCGTCCGGCTCGAATGGAAGAAGGGAGACGTGGAGGCGGCGTTCAGGGAGGCCGACCTGGTGGTGGAGAACACCTTCACCACGCCGATGCAGCACCACGGCTACATCGAACCCCACTGCTGCATCGTCGAGGCCAGGGGCGAGGGCGCCGAAGTGTGGGCCTGCACCAAGAGCCTGTTCGCCCTGCGCGACCACATGGCGGGCGCCCTGGGCATTCCCGCCGACAAGGTCGTCGTCCATCCCGGCTACATCGGAGGGGACTTCGGCGGCAAGGGCGACGCCAACGACATCGCCCTCTGCTACGCGCTCTCCAGGCGGACCGGGCGCCCGGTGAAGCACCTGCTGGAGTACACCGAGGAGCTGATCTCCGGGAACCCGCGTCATGCCTCGGTCACCACCGTCAAGACCGGAGTCCGAAAGAACGGCCTCATCGTCGCCCAGCACATGAGCCTGTTGTTCGACAGCGGCGCCTACGGCTCGTTCCGGCCCCAAGGCTACCTGGTGGGCGCCCACTCCTCCGGGGGACCCTACAACATCGGCCATTTCCTGTTGGAAGAGCGCTACGTCTACACCAACAAGGTGCCCTGCGGCTACATGCGCGCCCCGGGCCACCCCCAGGGCTTCTTCGCCAACGAGAGCCAGCTCGACATGGTGGCGCGCCGGCTGGGCATGGACCCCGCCGAACTGCGCCGGATCAACTTCGTGCACGACGGCGACCTCGACCCCACCGGCATACCGGTAGGGCATATTCAGCCGGACGAGACGCTCGACAGCGCCATCGAGACGTCCGGCTACCGCGCGCCCAGAGAGAAGAACGTCGGACGCGGCCTGGCCCTGGGGCACTGGATGTCCAAGGGCGGCGAGTCCTACATCGACCTGCGGGTGGAGGCCGACGGCACCGCGACGCTGGGAGCGTCGCTGGTGGACGTCGGCCCCGGGGCCTACACCATGATGCAGCAGGTGGTGGCCCAGGAGCTGGACCTGCCGCTGGAGCAGGTGGGCTTCGAGCCCATCGACACGACACGGGTGGCCAGGGACACCGGGGTCCGCGGCAGCAGCAGCACGCGGGTCCACGGGAACACCGCCTTCGATGCCGCGAGCAAGGCCCGCGCCGCGCTGCTGGAGGTCGCCGCGGAGCGCATGGGCGTTCCCGCCGGGGAGCTGGAGGTGGCGAACGGCGGCGTCACGCACCTGCGCTCGGAGCGGCGCATGACCTTCGCCGAGCTCGTGGAAGCGGCGGGAAGCCCGGTGACCGTCACCGGCCACTACGGCGACATGACCGACGGCCCCGAGACCTCCATGGTGGCCCAGGTGGCCGAGGTGGAGGTGGACCCGGAGACCGGCCAGTTCGCGGTGCGCCGGCTCACCACCGCCCATAACACGGGCACGGTGCTGAATCCCCTGGGCCACCAGGGCCAGATCGACGGCGCGGTGGTCATGGGCCTCGGATTCGCCCGATGCGAGGACATCGTCACCGACGGCGGCAGGGTGGTGACGGCCAACCTCGGGGACTACAAGCTGCCCAACATCAAGGACATCCCGCCGCTGCGCACGGAGGTGACCGAGGCGCCGGTGGGGAGCGGCCCCTACGGCAGCATGAGCATCGGCGAGACCGCGGTCATTCCCACCGCCGCGGCCGTGGCCAACGCCGTGCACGACGCCGTGGGCGTGCGGGTCACCACCCTGCCCGTCACCGCCGAGAAGGTCTACGAGGCCCTTCAGGCCGGGCGGGCGACGGCAAAACCTTGACGCGCCCGGTGGCCGCTGTTATCTCAAAAGGGACGAGCGGGAGCGCCGGCGCGGGTCGAATGCGGCGCGGCCATCCACGGCATGAACGCGGGTCGGAACCCGGGAGGGGTTTGAGTCCATGGCCACCATGATAACCGAAGAGTGCATCAACTGCGGTGCGTGCGAACCGGAATGTCCCAACGAAGCCATCACCCAGAACGATGAGATCTACGTCATCGATCCGGTCTTGTGCACCGAGTGCGTCGGCTTCCACGACTACGAAGCATGCGCCGCGGTGTGTCCCGTGGACTGCTGCGTGACCGACCCCAACAACGTGGAGACCGAGGAGGTGCTCATCGGCCGGGCGCGCGTGATCCATGCCGACACCGACTTCGGCGACAACTTCGAGTCCCGCTTCCGGGAGGGCGGAGGCGGCGGCGCGCCAACAGAGGGCGCCGAGGCGCCGCCCGCGGCACCCGATCAGGCCGCGGCTGCCGCTCCGGCGGCCGCCCCCGCGGCCGGAGTCGCACCCCAGGCGGCGCCGCAGGGCGCCGTGTTCGCCGACAACAGCCAGCCTTCGGTCTCCGTCCCGGCGCCGGACCAGTGGCTCGTTTCCCTCCACTGCTTCGCCTGCGACGGCGTCTATGAAGTCGAGACCGGCCGCCTGACCATCGGCAACGTGCTGTTCTGTCCCTACTGCTTCAAGTCGACGGTGGTCAAGGACGACCTCAACTACCTCGTGCGCACCACCGTGCAGCGGTTCCACGACGAGTGGGACCGCGACCTGTCGGAGTTCCTGGAACGCCGGCAAGCGGAGCTGGAGCACTTTCAGGAACGCCGCCTGAGAGAACTGCGGGCGTTCGAGAAGGCCCAGAAGAAGCGCCTGGACGAGTTCGGCAAGCGCATGGACCAGCTCACCGAGGACTACCAGGCTCCCGGCAAGCGCATCCCCAAGCGGGCGCTGCTGAGCTGGCGCTCCAGGGCCGCCGACTGACGTTGGCCGCCGACTTCCACATAATCTCCCTGACCCTTCATATCGGACTCGTGGTGGCCCTGTGGCGCATCCTGCTGCCGGCGCTGCGGCAAGAGTCCCGGCACGAGAGCCGGACGGAGTGGCTGGTACGCGTGCTCCGGATCTACAACCCGGTGCAGATCGGGCTACTGGGCATCCTGACCCTCACCGGGGCCTCCCGGATCACGGACCTCAAGGCGCTGCACGGCACGGCCTACAGCCAGGAGTTCGGCGCGGCCCTGGGCGTCAAGCTGCTGCTGGCGTTCTTCGTCATCATGCTGGGCACCTGGCAGTGCATGGGCATCGCCCATCGTTTCGTCAGGCTCCACGAGTCCCCTGACGGCGTGACAGCCGAGGACGCCGACGCGGTGCTGCGCAAGCTGGACCGGTCCTCGATCGTCATGCTCGTGTTCCTGGCGGTCACGGTCTGGGCCGGCCTTTCCATGTAGGAGCCATCGGCGCGCCGACGCGGGAGGGTTGGAGACCCGCCCCCGCGGGCCTCTCCGCAAGCCGTCTGTTTGACAACCGCGGGGCTACCGGCTATTGCTCATGGGCACCGAGGCATGAATCCCGTCAAAGAAAACAAGGACAGACCTGCCGCCAAGGCCAGGAAAAGCGTCGGCAACACCCGGACCCGGGCACAATCGAAGAACGCGGTCAACGAACCCAACACGGACGAGGTCGGAGACCAGGATCTGCCGGGCGACGCCGCCGGCCGGTTGAAGATCAAGAGACAGTACGAGGACCTCCTGGGCATCCGCATCGAGAAGCTCAAGGGCCGCGTGCTCAACCGGGAAAAGATCAACAAGACCATCGAGGGCATCTACTACATCTGCCTCGAGTGCAAGAAGATCTGCCACAACCTCGACGAGGGCCTGATCCAGGACCCCGAAACCCACGTCTGCTACTGCGGGAACTGCCGCAAGAAGCGGTGACCGCCGTCCCTACACGCCTTCTTCCCGCGCCACAGGCTGCGCGAGCGGCTCGACCCGCCGGGCGGTGGTAACGAAACCCGTGTGGGCCACCATCCGGTGCTGCGGCCGGACGCTCATCTCCTTCAGGTGCCAGTAGCGCACCAGCGTCTCCATGGTGTCGATGCAGGCGAACCCGCCGTGGTCCTTCAACGAGTCGACGAACCCCTTTACCTGCAACACCGTCGGAACGTAGCCCAGGAACACCCCGCCGGGCCGGAGCGCCCGCCACGCCAGATCGGTCTGCCGCCACGGCTCCGGGAGATCGAGGAAGACCCGGTCGACGCTGAGGTCCCGCAGGCCGTCGGAGACGTCGCCCACCGTGAGGGTCCACTGGGGCGCCGTGCCGTAGTACCGGGCGACGTTCCGTTCCGCCGCCCGGGCGTGCTCCTCCCTTGTCTCGAAGGACAGGACCCGCCCCTCCGGCCCCACCGCCCGCAGCAACGCCAGCGTGAGCGCCCCGGGGCCGACGCCGGCCTCCACCACCGTGGCGCCCGGATACACGTCCCCCCACATCAGGATGAGCCCCAGGTCCTTGGGATAGATCACCTGGGCCTTGCGCGGCAGGTTGGGGATCAGCCGTTCGAGGGTGGGCCGCAACACCACGAACCGCTCCTTCAGGGAGGAACGGACGCTGACGCCGTCGGGCTTGCCCAAAAGCTCGTCCACCGCGATGGTCCCGCCCCGTATGGAGATGGTCTCGCCGGCCCGGAGGGTCTTCAGGTACTCCCGGTCCTTCCGGTCGAAGAAGATCACCGAGTCGCCGTCACGAAGGGGCTCCCCGGTGGTGCGGAGGCCATAAAACGTGGATGAGGTGGAAATGGCGACCTCCCCGGATCCGATCAGGCGTCCGCGGCCTTCGATTTTGCCGCGGCATGCCAGAGGGTCACGAGCACGGCGAGCAGCAGCATCGGCATGGCGCCGATGTTCACCCAGTTCCAGCCCAGGAAATGGATGAACGCGCCGGATGACAGCGAACCGATGGCGACCACGGTGTAGATGATCTGGTTCATCATGCCCTGGGTCTTGTTGCGTTCGGCCGCGTTGTACGCGGTGGTCATGAGGCTGGTGGCGGCCGTGTAGGTGAAGTTCCAGCCGACCCCGAGCAGGACCATCGCCAGCCAGAAGTGAAAGACGTGGATGTCCACCAGGGCCACGGCGATGCAGGCGCCCTGGAGGGTCAGGCCGGTCATGATGATCGGTATCTCCCCGAACCGCTTGACCAGCGAACCGGTGACAAAGCCGGGCGCGAACATCGACACCGAGTGCGACGAGATCACGGTGGCCACGGAACCGAAAGCATGGCCGCTGTGTGCGATCATGGCCACCGGCGTCGCCGTCATGAGGAAGTTCATCACGCTTTGGGCCACCGTCGCGGAGACCGCGGCGACGATGAACACCGGCTGTTTGACGATGGCGAGCAGCGGCCGCTGCTCGCCTTCCAGTTGCGCCTTGGTCAGGTTCGGGATGTTGAGGAAGAGCAGGATGACCGCCGCCACCAGCCCGGTCCCCACCATGAACAGGAATGCCCCCGCGAAAAGGTGGTTTGCCAGGAGCCCTTTGCCCCAGTTCGCCAGATTGGGGCCCGCGAACCCGGCAAACACGCCGCCGGCGAGCACGAAAGAAATGGCCTTGGGGCGGAACTCCTTCGAGGCGGCATCCGCCACCGCGAACCGGTAGAGCTGGGAGAAACTGGAAAACAGCCCGTACAGAAAGCCGCCCAGCAAAAGGAACCAGAAGTTCTGGTAGAGGACGGCGACCGTGCAGGAAACCCCGCTGCCCGCGGCCAGAACGGTGCCGCAGAGGAAACCGATCTTCCGCCCGAACCGGCGCGTGAAGAGCGAGGTGGGCATGGCGGCCAGGGCGGCGCCCACCACGATCAGCCCGGTGGGCAAGGTGACCAGCGCCGGATGCGGCGCGATCAGCAGCGCAACCGCCGGGGACGTCACCATGAAGAGCCCACGCCCGGTGCCGGACAGCATCTGGCAGGTCCCGAGAACCAGGACGTTTCTATGATCGGATTTCATGGCTCTCCCTGTCCCGGAAACGCCGTCGTGTTCCGCGGCCCGCAAGCCAAAATGCCGCCTGAAATGTGTGTGATATCAACAAGTTGGATGGCGGAGAGGAGGGGATTCGAACCCCTGGTACCCTTTTGGGGTACACACGATTTCCAGTCGTGCACCTTAAGCCAGACTCGGTCACCTCTCCGGGGTGCGCTGGGGATCGGCTGGTGCCGTCCCGGCCGGGACGCCTTGCGTGAAACGATCCTCCCTGAGTTTCTAGCATTACGGGGCGAAATTGGCGACTCCGGCGCGGCGCCCGGGGCCGATTGCCGCGGCAGGCGAGCCGACCCTTCAGGTGGCGATGTCCCTGGCCCAGTCGCGGTTGCGCCGGTACCATGCCACCAACTCCCCGACACCCGTGGCGAAGCCCGTCTCGGGCTGCCAGCCGAGCAGGTTCCGGGCCTTGGAGATGTCCGCCCAGGTGGCATCGACGTCCGCGGGGTGGCGCTCCTCGTGCCGGACGGACGCCCGGCGCCCGACGAGTTGCTCGATCAGCCGGATGGCGTCGTTCAGGACGACGGGCTTGTCGGAGCCCAGGTTGATGACCTCGTAACCGGGGCCGGCCGCGAGCGCGGCCACGACGCCGGCTGCGACATCGTCGACGTAGGTGAAGTCACGCTCCTGGCTGCCGTCGCCGAAGACCGTCACTTCCCGGCCTTCGCTGATCCACTGGACGAAGCGGAAGAGGCTCATGTCGGGCCGCCCCGCCGGCCCGTAGACGGTAAAGAAGCGGAGCACCGCCACGTCGAGGCCGTGGAGGGCATGATAGCTGTAGCTCATGGCCTCGGCGGCCTTCTTGGAGGCGGCGTAGGGCGACAGCGGCCTGTCGGTGTCGGCGTCCTCCCGGAAAGGCCGCGGGTTGTGCCGGCCGTAGAGGCTCGAGGTGGAGGCCAGCACGAACCGGTGGATATCGAGCCCCCGGCACAGATCGAGCAGGTTCAGATTGCCGGTCACGTTGGTGCCCAGATACACCCACGGGTCCGCCACCGAGCTGCGCACCCCGGCCCGGGCGGCCAGATTGATCACGGCGTCCACCCTGCCTTTCGCCGCCGTGGACCGCGCGAAGGACCTGACGGCTTCCCGGTCGCCGATGTCCAGGCGGGTGAACGCGAATCCGGGCCGTTGCCGGAGTTGCGCCAGACGCCAGTCCTTGAGGCGCACGTCATAGGCGTCGTTGACGTTGTCGACGCCAATGACCGAATCGCCGCCGGCCAGGAGCTTCTCGCACACCTTCCAGCCGATGAAGCCGCAGGCTCCGGTAACGAGGACGGTTCTCATAGGCTAAGACCCTGCCGCAACGGCGGCGCCCCGGCGGGACGCTCCCGGGACCGCGTTGTCGCGACGGTTTGCGGGCAATGGATGGAAGCGATGGAAAACGCTTGAATAATGGTCACGCTATTGTTAGTCGGAACGACGTTCGCAAGTCAAGGAATCCGGCGGCGACGAAGTTTCCCGGCGCCTCCTTCACACATCCATGAAGATCCTGCTCCAGAGAGTCGAACGCGCCGAGGTGAGCGTGGACGGAGAGACGGTATCCGCCATCGGACCCGGCCTTTGCGTCTTTCTCGGAGTCGGCAAGGGCGATTCGGAAAAGGAAGGCGCCTTTCTGGCCGACAAGCTGCTCAACCTCCGCATCTTCCCCGACGAAGCCGGCAAGTTCGATCGCTCCGTCATGGACGCCGGGGGCGAGATCCTGGTGGTATCCCAGTTCACCCTGTACGGCGACACCCGCAAGGGGCGGCGTCCTTCGCTCACCGGCGCCGCGGACCCGGAGGAGGCGGAGAGGCTGTACCGTGACTTCGTGGACCGGCTGACCCGCCCGGGCGGGCCCAGGGTGTGCACGGGCACCTTCCAGGCCACCATGAAAGTGTCGCTGGTCAACGACGGTCCGGTAACCTTCCTCATCGACAGCGCGGAACCCCGCAAGACGCCGTAACCATCGAGCACCCTGAAGCGGAATGTCCATGAACGTCGTGCTCTTCCAACCGGAGATCCCGCCCAACACGGGCTCGGTGGCGCGCCTTTGCGCGGCCACCCGGACCCGGCTGCACCTGATCGAGCCACTCGGCTTCGAGATCGACGACAAGCACCTCAAGCGCGCCGGCCTCGACTACTGGCCCCACGTGGACCTCCAGGTGCACGGCTCGTGGGAGGAGTTCACCGGCCGTCACCAGGGGGCGCGGCTGCTCTATTTCTCCAAGAAGGCGGCGAAGCCCTACGTCTCCGCCGACTACCGCGAGGAGGACTTCCTGGTGTTCGGACCCGAGACCCGGGGCCTGCCGGAGGACCTGCTCCAGGCAAACGAGGCCCAGAGCTACGTCATTCCGATGATGAGCCCCGAGGTAAGGAGCCTGAACCTCGCCAACGCCGTCTCCATCGTGCTCTACGAAGGCCTTCGTCAGCTCGGGAAGCTGTAAGCCAAGAGCCGTCCCCGCACCCTCCGGAGGATATTTCCAGCACGCGGTGCCTGGACCTTCGTCTTGCATCCAGTAGAATGAAAACCATGCAGGTTCCCGCTTGGCTAGGGCCCTTGACGAGGCTCTACGCGCTGTCCGCGTTGCTGCCCAACGCCGCTGAAGACCTCTGCGATTCTCTCGGCATCACGTTGCCGGTGGGTAACTTCCAGCCGCGTGTGAAGGTGCAGGCCGAAGAGAAGCCTGTGAAGTCGACGAAGTGGGTGGCCGAGGAGAGGCATCGCAAGAGACGGGAATTGGGAAGGCGCATCCTCGACGACGCCGATACGATGATGCTCCTTATGGCCCTCATCTTGCACGGGCCAACGTCATTGTCGTGGGCCTGCACGTTACTAGTGCCCGAAACGCTCCCAGGCGGCGGCACCATGACGGCAGACGAGTTGGCCCGCCGGCGCGATGCCGCCCGCAAGCACATCTGGGATAGTCTCGTCCCAGCACTCCGCGACTACTGGGGCCTCGTGACGACATGGAAGGTGGAGGAATCGACCGACAAGGCCGCAATCCAAAATGGGGAGGAGCCGATACGCAACGGGCAGATTGTCATCGAGCCGACCGACCTCGCGTTCCGACTGCTCGGCCCCATTACCGAAGATGTACGCGACCGTTCGTTACTCGTGGTGTCGGCCTTCTTCCCCGAAAAGACCAAGGTCGGCAAGGCCATCGAGTCTGACGTCAAGGCGGCTGGGGAGAGAGAGGCTGAGAAGGATGAGAAGAGAAAAGCGGCTGAGGAGGATGAGAAGAAAGCGGCCAAAAGGAGGGCGGCAAAATGAAACCCGCGATGTCAATTCTGATGGCCGTGGTGGCGGTGCTTTTCTCCAACATACCGGCCTCAGCAGACCCGTACCGCTCTGTTGAGCTATCGTTAGCTGGCTACCGCGAGAGCGCACAGGGCGTCGAGTACCGCTTGAAAAGCGTGTCTCCAGTTGTAATCCCCAAATGGGTGCTTAGCGGACGTGGACTTACGCCACTCCCGGAACCGTTTCCACCTTGCTGGCCGCGCTGCCCTTCGCCATGGCCGTGCCCTGACCCGATGCCGAAGTTTCCGCCTGTTCTGAAGGAGATGATGCGGGAGCCCACCAAGCTGCCTCCGGTCGGCCCGATCCCATGGCCTCGACCGTGCGCCGATCCCATGGTGCCCGCCATCATGGATGACGATTACAGTCCGGTTCCATCCACGATCCGGATAACAGGCATAGGGTGGTGGATCAACTACGCCTTCATGGCAGAGGCCATGGTTGGAAGCGATGGGAAACGGATATCGTATAGCGGCCAAGGGCTCCTGGACATGATCAAGCCCCCGAAGCCGAAACCGAAGCCGAACAAGCTCTTCCAGAGGCAATGGAACGTCGACATGATGCCTTCGCTTGACTGACGCGTCAGAGCCATTACATTGATACGACCAACTTCCGGAGGGAGATTCATGAGGATACGAAGTGCTCATCTTGTCTGGCTGCTGCTCGCCGCGCTGGTGGCCTTCTGGCCGTTGTCGGGCACGTCGCACGAAACCTCGGAGACCGCGACGCCGCAATCCGACATACCGGACGACCAGAAGGAACCGTTCGAGCTGATCATGGCCTACACGAACATCACCGTGGGGCCGGGTCAGGAGTTCGAAATGGACGCCGAGGTCGTCAACCCGAGAAAGGCGTCCGTGCGGGTGGCGTTGGAGGCCACCTCGCTGCCCGAAGGATGGACCGCGGCGTTCCATTCCAGGTACCCGAGCTATCCGGTGGGCGGCATCATGGTCCAGGGGGGCAAGAACACCACCCTGGAGCTCAAGGTCAATCTCCCCGACGACGTGGAGCCGGGCGACTACGAGGTGGGGGTAACGGCCAAGGACGACAAGGGCGAGAAGACGGAGAACGCCAAGATCGCCTTCCGCGTCTCCGCCAAGAAGGTGGACACCGGCGGGCTCAAGATGGAGAGCCAGTACCCGGTGCTGAGCGGCAACAGCGGCCAGATTTTCAAGTTCGGCATCGACCTCAAGAACGAGACCGACAACCCGGTGACCACCGCCCTGGCGGCGCAGGCGCCTCCGGGCTGGGTGGTCAAGATCAAGCCCCAGTTCGAGGAGACGCAGATCTCCTCCATCGCGCTCAAGAAGGACTCGAGCGAGACCCTGAGCGTCGAGATCCAGCCCCCGCTCCTCGGGGAGCCCGGTGACTATCCGGTGGTGGTCAGGGCGCGCTCCGGTGGCCTCTCCGCCCAGGCGGACCTGAAGGTCTCGCTGTCCGGCACCCAGGAGCTCAGAATGGGCACGGCCTCGGAACGACTCAACACGTCGGTGACGGCCGGGGAGCAGTCCCAGGTCGACTTTCTCGTGGCCAACGCGGGCACCGCTCCGCTTACCAATCTTGCCTTCATCTCTTCCAAGCCGGACCAGTGGGAGGTCAACTTCAAGCCGGACAAGGTCGACTCCCTGAATCCAGGGGAAGTCCGCGAGGTGAAGATGGAGATAACCGCCCCGGACCGGGCCGTGGCCGGCGACTACATGCTCGCCGTCACCACCAACAGCCCGGACACCAGCAAGTCCATCGACTTCAGGGTCACGGTGTCGACGCCCACCATCTGGGGCTGGATCGGCGCTTTCATCGTGGCGATCGTGGTGCTCGGACTGGCGGCGGTCTTCATCCGGCTGGGACGGAGATGAGCGAGTACATCATCGAAACCGAGGGGTTGACCAAGCGCTACCGGGACAAGATCGCGGTCAGCGATCTGGACCTGCAGATCCCCCGGGGCGAGGTCTTCGGTTTTCTCGGCCCCAACGGCGCCGGCAAGACCACCACCATCCTGATGCTCCTGGGGCTTACCGAGCCTACGGACGGGACGGCGGCGGTGTGCGGCTTCAATCCCGTGACCCAGCCGTTGGAGGTCAAGGCGCGCGTCGGCTACCTGCCGGAGAATCCCGGATTCTACGAGGACCTGACCGCACGCGAGAACCTCGCCTACATCGCCCGGCTCAACCGCATCGGCGAGGACAGGCTCCCCGATCTGCTGCGCGACGTGCTCGACCAAGTGGGCCTCGCCGACGACGGCGACCGCCCGGTGCGGGAGTTCTCCCGCGGCATGAAGCAGCGGCTGGGGATCGGCGAGGTGCTGGTGAAGGCACCCGAGGTCATCATCCTGGACGAGCCCACCCTGGGCATCGATCCGGACGGCGTCACGCGGCTACTGGAGCTGATCAGCGAGCTCAGGCGCGAGCGCGGCCTCACCGTGCTGCTGTGCTCCCACCTGCTGCACCAGGTGCAGCAGGTATGCCAGCGCATCGGCATCATCGTCAGCAGCCGCATGATCGTACAGGGGGCTCCCGACGATCTCGGCAAGGCCATCCTCAAGGAGCACCAGTGGAACTTCCTGGTGGAGGTGGCCGGCGATGCTCCCCTGCAGGAGGCCCTGGGCGGGTTGCCCGGAGTCGATCAGTGCGAACAACGCGAGTCGGGATGGTTCATCCGCTGCACCCGGGACGTCCGGCCGGAGCTGCTGACGCTGATTCGGGACCGCGGCATCGACCTGCTGCAGCTCCGCGCCGAAGACCCGACGCTCGAAGAGATCTACCTCAAGTACTTCAGGGAGGCGTAGCGATGCTCGTCGTGTATTGGAAGGAGCTCCAGGACCACTTCAGCAGCCTCCGCTTCATGATCCTGCTCGCGCTGATCATGTTGCCAGGGATATTGTCCGTCTACATTGCCGGGCAGGCGATCCAGCAGTCGGTGCAAAGCAACCCGACGGAGTACGTCTTTCTCCGGCTTCTCACCACCGAGTCCCTGTTCTTTTCGCTCGCCACGTTCCTGGGCTTCTTCGGCCCGCTGGTGGGCATCACCCTGGGATTCGACAGCATCAGCGGTGAGTACGGACGGGGGACGCTGAGCCGGGTGCTCTCGCAGCCCATCTACCGGGACAGCCTGATCAACGGCAAGTTCCTGGCCGGATTGACCACCCTGGCCAT
The DNA here is from genome assembly GCA_965219905.1 of uncultured Binatia bacterium (SeqCode). Classification (GTDB taxonomy): domain Bacteria; phylum Desulfobacterota; class Binatia; order UBA9968; family JAJDTQ01; genus JAJDTQ01. The sequence goes on from CBDCOS010000002.1 coordinate 516,985, forward strand.
CCTGTGGGTGTCGATCCTCCTGGTGGTGCTGGGTCTCGGCATCACCCTCATCGGCTTTTTCCCCAATGCCGATGAGCTGTGGCGGATGCTCTTCTTCGCCATCATCGGCATCTCCTACACCGGCTTCTGGCTGGCCCTCGCCATGCTGCTCTCCATGCTGCTCCGGCGGACCGTCACCGCGGCGCTGGCCGCCATCGCCCTGTGGCTCTTCCTGGGGATCTTCATCGGCGTGCTGGCCGGTTTCGTGGCCGGGCTGATCATCCCCAGTCCGGGGACCGCCGAAGAGGCGGCCCGGCTCGCGACCATCGAAACGGTCCTGGGGCGCATGTCGCCGAGCCTGTTGTACAGCGAATCGGTGCGCCTGCTGCTGAATCCGGTGGCCCGGACCCTGATCCCGATCCTGCCGGAACAGCTCGGCCAGCTCGAAGGGCTGATCGTCACGCCGCTCAGCCTGGGGCAGAGCCTGCGCCTGATCCTGCCCATGTTCTTCACGCTGGTGGCGCTGGTGGCGGTGTGTTTCGGCATCGCCTACATCAAGTTCATGCGGACGGAAATCCGCGCCTGATCCGCGCCGCGGATTCCGCCGGTCAAAACAGAAAGGGCAGGTGTCTTCCGACACCTGCCCTTTGCATATCGTCTCCGTGGCTGCGGGTCCCGCGTGAAATCAGGAGGCCTCGCCCTTCCCCACCCCCATGATGGACTCGACGATCTTCTTGTAGCCGGTACAACGGCAGATGTTGCCGTTCATGTACTCGATGACCTCTTCCTCGGTGGGGTCCGGGTTCTCGTCCAGCAGCGTCTTGGCGGTCAGGATCATCCCGGGGGTGCAGAAACCGCACTGGAAGCCGCCGTACTCGATGAAGGCTTCCTGGATCGGGTGCAGCTTGCCGCCCTCGGCCATCCCTTCGATGGTGAGCACGTCCCTGTCCCTGGCCTCGAAGGCGGGCAAGGTGCACGAGCTCACGGGGCGGCCGTCCAGCAACACCGTGCAGGCGCCGCACACCTGTACGTCGCAGGATCGCTTCGCGCCGGTGAGGCCCAGGCGCTTGCGGATCACGTCCAGGAGCAGCTCGTGCGGCTCCACCTCGATGTCGTAGCGCGTCCCGTTCACGTTGAAGGATAGCGGGAGGGTCTGCCGTCCTGTGTCCGCCATAACTCCTGGCCTCCGCTCTGTAGTGGCTGAAATCGGCCGGTCAGCCGGCCAACTCGGCGCGGATGTCGTTGAAGGCCCGGGTCAACAGGACCTTGACGATGTGTTCCTTGTACTCGGCCGATCCGTGGAGGTCGCTGATGGCGTCCGCCGCCCGTCCGGCGATGTCCCCCGCCTCGGTCACGAGCCGGGCCGCCTCCTCCATGCTCTTTCCACGCAGCACCGCCTCCGCCTCCTCCACCCGCATCGACTTGGGGCCCACGCAGCCCACCGCGATCCTGACGTCCTCGACCGACTTGCGCGCGTCGTCCGCCATGACGTGCAGCGCCACTCCCGCGCTCGGACGTTCCAGGTAACCGAACTTCCGGTAGCGCACAGCGGCGCCGGCCGCGGGCAGCGGCACCACGACCTCGGTGACGATCTCGTCCTCTTCGACCGCCGCCTCGTAGGCATCGACGAAGAACTCGGCCATGGGGATGTCCCGGGAGCCGCCGGCCTTCTGGACCACCACCGTGGCATCCAGGGCCAGGAGCAGCGTGCCCGGATCGGCGTGAGGCTCGGCGAAAGTCAGGTTGCCGCCGATGGTCCCCACCTCGCGGACCCGCAGGTTGGCCACGTTCCGCTCCATCTCCACCAGCACCGGCAGCTTCTCCTGGAGCGTCCCGGAACGTTCGAGCTGCCGGTGGGTGCTCAGCGCTCCGAGCCTCAGGCTGCCGTTGGCCTGCGTGATCCGGTCCAGGCCGGGTATCTTCTTGACGTTCACGAGGCACTCGAAGTGAACCAGCCCCTCTTTCATGGCCAGCAGCAGCTCGGTGCCGCCGGCGTAGACCTTGGCCGAGTCGCCGTACCGGGCGAGGGCTTCGGACGCCTCCTTGACGCTTTCCGGCTCTTCCAGACGGAACGGACGCAGCATGGATCAGGCTCCTCCCTCGAGTTCCTTCTTGACCGCCTGGGCGAACTTGGCCATGTCGTTGTCGGCCTTGCGCTTGATGATGCTGTGCCCCAGGGTGGCGAGCTTGCCGAGGATGTCCACGGAGGCCACGAGGGACACCTGCGTCGCCTGGCCCCGGTCCTCCAGCGAGACGTCGAGGTCCACCTTGAGGTGGCTGCCGATCTTGTTGTCGCTGCCCGAGGCGCGGGCCTTGATCCGGTCCTTGGGCTCGTTCTCGAGGACCTCGATCTTGATGGGGAAAGTGACCTTGAAAGGCCCGACCCGGGCCACCATCCTGGCGTTGTAGAGCTTGCCGGCCTCGACGGTGGAGGCTTCCTCGCAGCCGGGAACGCAGGCGATCAGCCGGTCCACGTCCCACAGGAAGTCCCAGGCCGTGTCCCGCGGGACTCCGATCTCGATACTGTTCTCGAAATTCATAACGGGGTTCTTAGCAGAATCCCGCGGGCCACATCAAGCGCGCTCGTTGAAGCCTTCGAGCACCTCGAACTCCTGCGACAGGTAGGTCTTGAGCTTCTTCTTGACCCGGTTCTCGATCTGGCGGACCCGCTCGCGGCTGATGCCGTAGCGCTCGCCGATCTCGCGCAACGTAAGCGGCTGTTCCGCCATCAGCCGCTCCCGGAAGACCACCAGCTCCTTGTCCTTCAGCTCCTCCCCGAAGGTCTTGAGCCGGTCCTTGACCGCCTGGCGGTACTCGTCCTCGGCCAGACGCTCTTCCGGGGTGGGACTGTCATCGGTGAGGGTGTTCATCAGGGTGGCGGTCTCGCCCTCGCCCATGGGCGCGTCGGTGGAGAGGTCCCGACCCGAGAGCCGCTGATCCATCTCGACCACCTCGGACTCCTTCACGTCCAGCCGCTGCGCGATGAGCTTGGCGCCGGGCACGAAGCCCTCGGCTTCGAGTTTCTCCTTCTCTTTCTGCAGGTTGAAGAACAGCCGGCGCTGGGCCTGGGTGGTCCCCAGCTTGACCATGCGCCAGTTGTTCATGAGGTAGCGGATCATGTAGGCGCGGATCCACCAGACCGCGTACGACGGGAACCGGACGCCGCGGTAGGGATCGAAGTTCTTGAGGCTCTCCATCAGCCCGATGTTGCCCTCCTGTATCAGGTCCAGGAGGTTCCGGAAGGCCCGTTCGTACTCCCGGGCGATCATCACCACCAGCCGCAGGTTTGCCCGCACCAGCTTGTAGGCGGCCTCGACGTCGCCGAACTGCTTGTACTGGACGGCCAGTTCGTGCTCTTCCTCGCGGGTAAGCACCGGATAACGGCGGATCTCGGAGAGGTAACGTTGCAGCGCGTCGAAGGGGACCAGCGCGCCGGACGGCTCTTCCGCCTGTTCGGCGTCGTCCGCGACCTCGTCGATCTCGTCCAGCAGCACCGCTTCGGCGGTCGCGTCCCCGGCCGGAACGTCGCTCTCCTCGACTACCTCGATGGGCGGGTAAGTAGCCATGTGGTAACGCTGAATGTACCGTTTTTACGGCGTTTTTTCAAGAACGCGGGTCTACCTTGACATGACGCACGGGGGGCCCTATCCTAACCGGTCATGGCACTGACAGAGACCATCACGAGTTGGTTCGAGCGCAACCGGGCCAAGCGGGAGGAACGCACGACACGCACCGTGCTGGCCGACAACTACCGGGAGCTGGCCCGCCTCGCCAACCAGCTCAAGCTGCACGCGGAAAAGGCGCCCTACCCCTTCGTGGCCGAGCGGCTGCGGCAAATGGCCGCGGAAAAGGAAAAGAGCATCGGGCTTCTGTTCGAGAACATCGAGCAGCTCGGCGCCCGGGTCGCCAAGTTCGACTCGAGCATCCCGTCCGGAAGGAACCACTGGGAACGGATGCACCAGGATGTCGAGGACCAGAAGCGGGTGGCGGCGCGGCTCACGGACGACGTCTCATACCTGGCCCTCGAAGCGCCGGAACACAGCCAACTGCTCCGGCAACTCGTGGAGGTCGAACGCCGTCACAAGGCGGCGCTGCTGGACCTCCTGGCCCGGGCCGATCCCCAGGCCGAACAGACCTGATCTTCCGATTCGGACTCCGGCGCTTGAAGGCGCGCCGTGACGGCACCGGCTACTGCTCCCGGTACGGACGCGCGCGTCCGTCCGAGAAGGCCATGTCCAGGGCGAGGCCGGCCATGATGGCGTCCCAAGCCTGCCTGTCCGACAATCCCACGGAGCGGAAGGTGTTCCACAGTCCGATGATCTCGGTCTCGGTGGGCGGGTCAAACGAATCCAGGGAATCCCGGCCGGCGTTGCCAGTCATCTGTATGTGGTGCATCTGCGTGCGACTCCCCATGGCGGTGGTGTGGTGGAAAGGCCGGGGGGCGGGAGCGGAGTGCCGCTTCACGCCCTCCCGCTGCCCCTCCAGCCGTCAATCGATACAAGCCAGCCCGGACACTTCGACCATGCAGTCCGGGTTGTAGAGCCCTGTTACCTGAACCAGGGTAATTGCTGGGAAATGCCTGCCGAAGATCGCCCGGTAGGAAGCGCCAATCTCCTTGCGGTTGTCGTGGTAGGCCTGGACGTCGGTGACGTACATCGTCAACGTCGCGTAGTCCTCGGGACGGCCCCCGGCGCCCTCCACCGCCGTCCGGAGGTTCTTCCACACCTGCCCGAACTGCGCCGCGAGATCGCCCTTGCCGACCACCTGGCCCTCGGCGTCGAACGGCGCCTGCCCGGCCACCTGCACCAGCCTCCCGGAAGAGATGCTGGCCAAATGGGAGTAACCCACCGGGTTCTCGAGGCCGTCCGGATTGATCAGATCGAATGCGATGACGAATTCTCCTTTGCCGGATGGTCCGGACTCTCGTAAGTCTCGCCTTTCACTAAGCATCGCCCTGACTATAGTCAAGCACGGCAGGACCCATAGTCAACGCGCCGCCGCCCTTTTTTTCGCACGCCGGCGTCAGCGCCGGCCGAAGGCGCGAATGAACTCCCGTATCTCCCCCACCACGTCATCCGTGCACGGGACGTATGGCAGGATCACGCGGGTGGCGCCGGCCTCGCCGTAGGCCTCCACCTGCTCCAGCACCTCCGCCACCGACTCGCCGGCCACCAGGGGCAAGCCGTCCAGAAGCCGGTCCGTGATCTGTCCCGTGGCGGCGTGGAACCCCGACTCGCGCCAGGCTGCCCGGATCGCGGCGACCTCCTCGCCGAACCCCATGCGGGTCAGCAGATCGCGGTAGTAGTCGGCCAGGGCGTAGTAGGTCAGGATGCGGCCCAGGGCCCGGCGCGCCGCGCCCCTGTCCCCGGCCACGCAGCACCTCACCTTGCAGATGATCTCCAGCGCATCCGGGTCCTTGCCCGCGAGGCGCGCGCCCTCCCTGGCGTTCTCCGCGATGCGGCGGATCTCACCCGGATTGGCCATGTTGATCAGCACGCCATCGCTCAGACGACCCGCCAGCCGGCTCATCTGGGGCCCGAAAGCCGCCAGGTAGACGGGGATGCTCCTGCCGGACGGCTTGAACGCCATCTTGAACGCGCCGGCATGGTAGAAACGCCCCTGGTAGTCCAGCTTCTCGCCGCGGAGCGCGGCCTGCACCACCGCCAGGTACTCCCGGATGCGCCCAAGCGGGCGGTCGAACTCCACCCCATGCCAGTTGGCGATGGTGGGGTTGGAGATGCCGAGTCCGAACAGGAACCGTCCGCCGGAGAGCTCGTCCAGCCCGGCGGCGTGAAGCGCCATGCTCACCGGGGTCCGGCCCAGCATGTGGTAGACCGCGGTCCCGAGCCTGAGCCGGCGGGTCACCGCCGCCGCCGCCGCCAGCATCACCGTCGGGTCCTTGTTGTTGGCCTCCCCTCCCCAGGCGCAGTCGAAGCCGCTGTCCTCGGCCGCCCGGGCCAGATCGGGAATGGCGTCCATCGGGAGCTGGGCGCCGGAGTTGAATTCGATGTCGAGCTTCATGGGGTCTCCGGGAAATGATGCGGGGTTAACACCGCCTCACCGGGCGGTCAAGCGTCGCGTCTTGAAACTCCGGCAGGGATACATTAGTTACCGTGCCATGATTATCGACGCTCATGCCCACCTGGTGCCGCAGGGCTGGTACCACCCCAAGTCGCCGCAGGCCATCTTCGATATCCCGCGCTTGCGGGACGAGCAACAACAGGCCGGGGTGGACCTGACGATCTTCGGCAACAACTGGATCCGCACGCCCGCGGGCAAGGACCCGTTCGACATCGTGACGGAGTTCAACGCGTTCGCGGCCGAGACCACCGCGAAGCACTCCGACTACCTGCTGGGGCTGGCGTGCGCGGTGCCCTTCGGCGGCGACAGGTTCCTCAAGGAGACCGAGCGGGCGGTGCGCGAGTACGGGCTCAAGGGGATCATGATCAACTCGAGCGTCGAAGGAGAGTACCTGGACTCGCCCAACGCCGTGCCGTTCTTCGAGCTGGTGACCGACCTCGACGTGCCGCTGTTCGTGCACCCGCCGCGGGTGACCATCGGCGCGGAGAAGATGGAGATCTTCCGGCTTCCCGAGATGGTGGGACGGCCCTTCGACACCACCCTGTCGCTGTCGCGCTTCATCCTCACCGGCGGCTTCGAGCGGTTCCCCGACCTCGTCATGATCTGCTCTCACGTGGGCGGGGCGCTGCCGATGCTGCCCGGACGCCTGGACTTCGGCTACGAGCTCCGCAAGGACGACAGCTTCGGCCCCTGGGAGCCCGACGTGCTGCCGCGGGCGCCGAGCACCTACATCGAGCAGCTCTACTACGACACCGTGAGCCTCCACGCTCCCGCCGTCACCTGCGCGGTGGAGACCGCGGGCGCGGACCACGTGCTGTTCGGCAGCGACTTCCCGCCGGTGCCGATCCCGCTGGAGCGCTCGGTGGACGCGGTGCGGGACGTCCGGCTGCCCGACTCGGACAAGCAGAAGATCCTGGGCGACAACGCCGCGAGGCTGCTGCGGCTGGGGCAGTAGCACGGGGCGGCCGATGGCCCGACCTCCCTACACGAGGCCGCCCGACACCGACACCCGGCCGTCAACCCGATACGAGGAACAGGCAGGCGTGGGCCGCCAGGTTCGCGTAGACCCCGGCCGCGACGTCGTCCAGCATGACGTTCCACGGGCCCGGGCGGCGGTCGAAGAACGACACGGGGGGAGGCTTCCACACGTCGAAGAGGCGGAACAGCACGAACGCGAGCAGGATGAACTCCCAGCGTCCCGCGTAGGCCAAGCTGAGGAGCGCGGTCCACTGTCCGGCCACCTCGTCGCATACGACGTGGGACGGGTCCTTCGGCCCGCCGCCCCGCAGCACGACGCCGGCGCTGATTCCGCCCAGGACGAATACGGCGACGGTCGCCGGCGCCAGCACCGCCACCTGCTGCATTGGCACGATGAGCACGTAGAGCAGAACAGCGAAGGCGCTGGCCGCCGTGCCCGGGGCCACCGGGAAGAACCCCAGGTAGCCGATGCTCGCCACGGCCGTGGCCCATGTTGAATTCCGCTCCATGAATCTTCCGGCACTGCTGCTGACGCCGTTGCTGCGCCTGATGGCGCGCAGGAACCTCCCGAAACGCCGGGGCACGGTCCGGCTCCCGGGCCTCCGCAAGGACGTCCAGGTCCGCTGGGACCCTTTTGCCATACCCTACATTTCCGCGGAGAACGAGCCCGACCTGTTCTTCGCCCAGGGCTACCTGCACGCCCAGGACCGGCTGTGGCAGATGGACCTCAACCGGCGCGTGTTCAGCGGACGGCTGGCCGAGGTCTTCGGCGACCGCGCCATGCCCCGCGATGACTTCATGCGGCACCTGCGGTCCGGCACCATGACCGGGGTCGACCACTTCATGCGGATCATGGGTCTCCGCCGCGCAGCGGAGTTGTCGCTGCCGCTCCTGTCCGAGCGGTCCGCCCGGGCCGTGGAGGCCTACTGCGCCGGAGTCAACGCCTACATGGCAAGACCCCGGCGGCGCATGCCGGTGGAGTTCCGGGTGCTGCGCTTCGAGCCCGCCCCTTGGGAGCCGGTGGACTGCCTCACCCTGGCCAAGGGGTTCTCCCTGTTCCTGTCCTCCGCGCTCATGACGCGGCTCATCTTCCTGGCGCTCCACGGGCGCCTGGAGAACGATCCCGAGAAGCTTCGTTCCCTGCTCCCGCACTATCCTTCCTGGGGCGCCGCCGTGACCCGGGCCATGAGCGACCATGGCGCCGACCTGCTGCGTTTCGTGAACGGCAGTTTCGCCGACGCCCCCTGGACCCCCCGGGGCCAGGGCAGCAACGGCTGGGCGGTGGACGCAAGCCGTTCGGCGGAGGGGCATCCGCTCCTGTGCAACGACATGCACCTACGCATGACGCTGCCCGGCATCTGGTACCTGAACCACCTGCGCACGGTCGACGATTCAGACAGGACGCCGCCCTTCGAGGCCGCCGGCGTGTCGTTGCCGGGCTCTCCCCTCATCTACGTCGGACACAACCGGCACATGGCCTGGGGCTTCGTCGCGGCACTGTGCGACGACGGCGACCTCTACCGGGAGCGTATCCATCCCGAAGAACCGGACCTCTACCGCACACCCGACGGCTGGGCCGAGTTCGAGTCCCGGCCCGAGACCATAGCCGTCCGTGGCCGCCGCCCGACGGAAGTAGCCGTGCGGCACACCCGTCACGGCCCGGTGTTGTCGGACATCCTGGCGCCGGCACAACCCGATTCGGACCTGCCCGACCGGGAGGTCCTGTCGTTCCAGTGGATCGCGCACACTCCGGGAAACGAGGTGGGACTGCTGGACGGCGTCAACCGAGCCCGGGACTGGAACGAGTTCCTGTCCGGCATGGCGCATCACGTAACGCCCTCGCTCAACTGCGTCTACGCCGACACCCGGGGCAACATCGGCTACGCCCTGGCGGGACGAGTCCCCCTGCGCCCCCGGCAGGAGCCCTCGTGGCTCCCTCTGGAGGGCTGGAACCCGGCCCACGACTGGACCGGCACCATCCCGTTCGAAGAGCTGCCGCGCCTGTACAACCCGCCCGAAGGCATGGTCGCCACCGCCAACAACCGCATCGCCGAGCCCGGCTACCCCTACTACCTCTCCGACCTCTTCGAGCCCCCCTACCGCATCGAGCGCATCCGCCATCTGCTCACGCGCGAGGAGCGCCTGGACCTGGGAACCATGGCCCGCATCCAGCTCGACACCCGTTCAGTCCAGGCCGAGCGCCTGTTGAACGCTCTAGGATCGGAGTTGCACGAGATTGCCCGGGAAGACCCGTCCTTGCAGGTTTGCGTGGAGCTGCTCGAGGCATGGGACTACGGCTGCGGCACCGAGTCCCCGGCCGCCGCCCTCTTCCACGTCCTCTATCACCGCCTCATGCGGAACATCTGGGAAAAAGACCTTGGCGAGGACCTGTTCACCAGCTACGCCGAGATCCTGAACCAGGCCGTGACCCCCCTGGACGGCATCCTCACCGACCCCGAATCGATATGGTTCCGCCACACCAGCCGCAGGGAAGTATTGGCAACGAGCCTCCGCGAAGCCCAAGAGGAGCTGGCCAGGCGGCAAGGCCCCGACCCCGCCAACTGGTCCTGGGGCCGCCTTCACACCCTCACCCTCGCCCACGCCCTCGGAAACAACAAGTGGCTGGCCCCGTTCTTCTCCCTCGGCCCCTACCCCGTCCCCGGCGACGGCGTCACCGTCAGCAACTCCTACTACCGCCACTCCCGCCCCTACGACCAAGCCGTCGGCGCATCACACCGGATGCTGGTCACCCTGAGCGATCCGATCCGGTCGCGCTTCGTCATCGTTCCGGGTCAAACCGGCAACCCGGCGGCCTCGCACTACCGCGACCAAGTCGATCTGTGGCGCACGGGACGCACTATCCCATTGGCTGGATTGGACGAAGGTACGAAGGACTGGCCTCTGTTGGTGCTAACGGCGAGTTCCCGGAGTTAGCAGCCTGTCGGAGTCAGCAACGGCACATCGCTTACGTCATTGATATGAGAATAAACAACTGCCCCGATAAATCGGCAGGTTACAAGTCCAGCGTCTCATCTCCCGTCATTCCCGCGGAAGCGGGAATCCAGGGGTGGCGGTGTGTCTCCATTGCCCCGGTCCCACCCCGCCTGGATTCCCGCTTGCGCGGGAATGACGGTATGGGATGTCGGCGCAACAAGTGGCGTTTGACACAGCCGCTTCCGCGGGAATGACGCTTCGGGGCGTCGGGACCGGGCCGGCCAATGCGTGTGCCAATCTCCGGGAACTGGCGTGTTGTCTTCAGCTTCGAGAGAGGCGAGGCTCTCGACGTGGACTTGACCGACTGCCACTAGAGGGTGCCACGATATGACCGGTATGCACGATCCGGCACACCCCGGCGACCTCGCCTACGAGCACCCGCTCACCGACCCGCAGTTCATGCACTTGTAGCAGGCGCCGCTGCGGACCATGATGGCGCCGCAGTCGGAGCAGGATGGGGCGTCCTGCTGGTAGAAGCCCTCGGCTGCCATGCTGTAGCCGTCGCCGGAGCTTTCTACCGGCCTGGGTGTGGGCGCGGGGAGTTCGGCCAGCTCGTCGGCGTCCCGGTTGACGACGCCGACCTCGGTCTGGGCCTTGCCGTCGAGGAACTTGGTGGCGAGCCAGCGGAAGATGTAGTCCATGATGGACTTGGCCATGGGGATGTCGGGGTTGCGGGTGAAGCCGGAGGGCTCGAAGCGCATGTGGCTGAACTTGTCCACCAGGACCCTCAGGGGCACGCCGTACTGCATCGCCATGGAGATGGCGGTGGCGAAGGAGTCCATGAGGCCGGAGATGGTGGAGCCTTCCTTGGACATGGTGATGAAGATCTCGCCCGGCTGGCCGTCCTCGTACATGCCGGCGGTGATGTAGCCCTCGTGGCCGGCGATGTCGAACTTGTGGGTGATGGACCGGCGCTCGTCGGGCAGCTTGTGGCGCATGGGCCGCCAGTCGGCGGTCTCGGCCGGCGCGTCGCTCTTGCCGCTGGTGCTGAGCGGCTGGGTGCGCTTGGAGCCGTCCCGGTAGATGGCCACGGCCTTGACGCCGAGCTTCCAGGCCTCCACGTAGGCCTTGGCGATCTCGTCCACCGAGGCGTCGGCGGGCATGTTGATGGTCTTGGAGATGGCGCCGGAGATGAACGGCTGGGTGGCCCCCATCATCCGGATGTGTCCCATGTAGTGGATGGAACGGCTGCCGTTGGCGGGCTTGAACGCGCAGTCGAACACCGCCAGGTCGTCTTCCTGAAGGTGTGGCGCCCCTTCGATGGTGCCCTGCTCGTCGATGTACTCGACGATCTCCTGGATCTGCTTGGCGTCGTAGCCGAGCCGCTTCAACGAGCGCGCCACGGTGTTGTTGACGATGGTGAGCATGCCGCCGCCCACGAGCCGCTTGTACTTCACCAGGGCGATGTCGGGCTCCACCCCGGTGGTGTCGCAGTCCATCATGAAGGCGATGGTGCCGGTAGGCGCCAGCACCGAGATCTGCGAGTTCCGCACCCCGTGCTCCCCGCCCGCGTCGCACGTCGTGTCCCACACGTCCCGAACCGTGGTGAGAAGGTCCAGCGGCACGTGCGACGACGCGATCTTGTGGGCGTGGGCACGGTGCTTGTCGAGCACCCTGAGCATGGGCTCCCGGTTGACCTCGTAGCCGCCGAAGGGTCCCAGCCGGGACGCGATGTGGGCCGACTGCAGGTAGCCCTCGCCGGTCAGCAGCGCGGTCACCGCCGCCGCATAGGAGCGGCCGGCGTCGGAGTCGTAGGGCAGTCCCAGGGACATGAGCAACGCGCCCAGGTTGGCGTAGCCCAGCCCCAGCTCCCGGAAGTCGCGGGCGTTCCCGGTGATCTCCTCGGTGGGGTAGGACGAGTTGTCCACCAGGATGTCCTGGGCGGTGATCATGATGTCCACGGTGTGGCGGAAGGACTCGGTGTCGAAGCCGCCGTCGTCGCGCAGGAACTTGAGCAGGTTCAGCGACGCCAGGTTGCAGGCCGAGTTGTCCAGGTGCATGTACTCCGAGCACGGGTTGGAGCCGCTGATGCGGCCGGTGTTGGAGCAGGTGTGCCAGTCGTTGATGGTGGTGTCGAACTGCATGCCGGGGTCGCCGCACAGGTGGGTGGCCTCCGCGATCATGTGGAGGATATCCCGGGCGCGGAAGGTCTCCGAAACCTCGTCGGTGGTGACGAAGCGCGTGCTCCATTCGCCGTCGTCCAGCACCCGCTGCATGAACTCGTCGGTGGCGCGCACCGAGTTGTTGGCGTTCTGGAAGAACACGCTGCCGTAGGCCGGACCGTCCAGGCTGGCGTCGTAGCCCGCCTCGATGAGGGTCCAGGCCTTCTTCTCCTCCTCCACCTTGCAGTTGATGAACTCCACGATGTCGGGATGGTCGGCGTCGAGGATCACCATCTTGGCCGCCCGCCGGGTCTTGCCGCCGGACTTGATGACTCCGGCGGACGCGTCCGCCGCCCGCATGAAGGAGACCGGCCCCGATGCCGTGCCGCCGCCGCCAAGCTGTTCCTTGGCGGAGCGGATCCGCGACAGGTTCACGCCCGAGCCCGAGCCGCCCTTGAAGATCACGCCCTCCTTCCGGTACCAGTCGAGGATCGACTCCATGGTGTCGTCCACCGAGAGGATGAAGCAGGCCGAGCACTGGGGCCGTTCCTCGATGCCGCAGTTGAACCACACCGGGCTGTTGAAACACGCCCTCTGGTGCACCAGGATGTGGGTGAGCTCGTCGGAGAAGGCCTGCGCGTCGTCCTCGCCGGCGAAGTAGCCGTCCGCCCTGCCCCAGCCCGTGACGGTGTCCACCACGCGGCTGATGAGCTGGCGCACCGTGCGCTCCCGCTGCGGCGTCCCCAGGGGGCCGCGGAAATACTTGGAGGTCACGACATTGGTGGCCATCTGGGACCAGGCCTTGGGCACCTCCACGTTGTTCTGCTCGAACACGACCTTGCCGCTCTCGTTCTGGATGGTGGCCGAGCGGGTCTCCCACTCGACCTCGTCGTAAGGATTGGTTCCGGCCTTGGTGAAATACCGCCGGACGCGAATGCCGGTTGCCTTGGCTTTTTCTTTTCCAGTGTCCTTGTCGGTTGGCGCGGTCGACGTGATGGCTGCCATGTTTCCCCCTCGTGACTCCCGTTCCGGCCGGGTCCGGAAGTCGTCCGAACTCCTCTCTCGTGGGTGTCCGTTGGTGATCTATTGGTGATACCGCACTGTCTTGATTCGGCCGTATTTAGTGCGGAATTACCACAATACCCACAACATATTGTGTTGTCAAGAAGAAACTTCGGGGAATTTCCCGACCCGCGGGCTTGATGCCGCGCTGCCCTTGCCGCTATGGTTCACCTCGTCACAGGCTGCCCGCACGGGGCCGCAGGTAACGGAACATGGAACGACTCGGCGACATTCTCGGCCGCGCGATGCTGCGGCTGCCGCTCAAGCGGAAGCTCGACGACTACGCCATCTGGGACATATGGGACGACACCGTGGGCGCCACCGTCGCGCGCAACGCCCGGCCCGAGAAGATCCGCAACGGCACCCTCTTCGTCAAGGTCCGGGCCGCCACCTGGATGCAGCACCTTCAGTACATGAAGGAGATCCTCGTCGACAGGCTCAACGAGCGGCTGGAGCGCGAGGCGGTCACGAACATCTTCTTCGTGGTCGGGGAGTTTCCGCCTGACACGCCGCCCGAACGCCGGGAAGACCCGCCCCCGGCGGTGGACACGGCACGGCTCCCGGAACACGAGTTGGGCGGAGTCGAAGACCCCGAGCTCCGGAACTCCCTGCGGAGCCTGTTGCTGAACCACCTGCGGAAACGGGGGTAGGCCTGGATCCCGGATCAAGCTTGACCCGGGATGGACCCGGGGTCCGGGATCACTCTCCGGGCGTCAGCAACCCCGCCATCTCCTCCGTGTACTCGTCCTCGCGCCGATAGATGACCAGGGGCGGCAGCACCGTCAGGCTCGGGCGGGCGCCCTTGACGCCCTCGGCAAGGACCAGGGTGGCGGGGCCGCGGGCAAACGAGTGCACGAACCGTACCCGCCTGGGCTCGAGGCCGTGCCCGCGCATGACCGAGAGCAGTTCCACCGCCCTCTCCGACGGGTAGACCAGGCACATCCGGCCCCGGTGCCGCAGCAGCCGGGCCCCGGCGCGGACGAAGTCCGCCAGCGCTCCCTCCACCTCGTGCCGGGCCAACAGCCGCTCGCGGTCGGAATTGACCCGGCCGCTCCGGGGCGCCCGGTACGGGGGATTGCACACCGCCACGTCGAAGCTCCCGGACGGGAACTCCGTTGCCAGGTCGCGCACGTCCCCCCGCACCATGCGGACCCGCTCCCCGAGGTCGTTCAGGACCACGGCCCGCCCTGCCCGGTCGACCATGTCCTCCTGCAGTTCCACGCCCACGGCCTCCACTCCGCCGTTCAGGACGGCCAGTGACAGCGCCACAACGCCGTTGCCGGCCCCCAGGTCGACGATGCGCTCCCGTCCGTGGATCTCGACGAAGCGCGCCAGCAGCAGCGAGTCCAGCGCGAACCGGTAGCCGCCGCGCCGCTGGATGACGGCCACGCGGCCGTCGAACACCCTGTCGATGGTCTCACGGGTGCTCATGTCACGATGCAGATTTCAGGAAACTGCCCTGATCCGCCGCCCCGAGGATGTCCAGCCAGCACCTCACTCGTGCCGGTGAGGGCGGCTTGGCGGACGGATGCTTCTCGTCTAAGATTAAAGGATTCATGCCGGTTGCCGATTTATTCTGTCAGGAGGGCCGCACATGTCGAGGGACACCTACAGGTATCATTTCATACAAGGCAACCGGATTGTCTACAGCGGCATCACCACGGACCTCGAGACGCGCGAGCGGGAACACAAACAGCGCTTCGGGGAAGACGGCCATATCAAGCAGGTGGGGCCTGCGACCACCCGCGATGCGGGCCTCACGTGGGAAACCAGACAGACGAAGCTCGGGAATCCCACCAGGAAAAGCCTCTAATGGAAGTCAGCGCGTCGTAGGCA
This sequence comes from uncultured Binatia bacterium (SeqCode), assembly GCA_965219905.1. Taxonomy (GTDB): domain Bacteria; phylum Desulfobacterota; class Binatia; order UBA9968; family JAJDTQ01; genus JAJDTQ01. The sequence continues at coordinate 532,017 of CBDCOS010000002.1, forward strand.
ATGAACATAGCCCTTTATCTGCAGATCATCTCCATATTGATCGGGGTCGTGGCCGTTGCGCTGCCGATACTGATCACCCTGGCGGCCTTCGTCTACGTAAAGAGGCTGACCGACCGGGGACACGAACTGTCCGACGAGATCGATCAGCTATGGCGTCGCGTGGGCCGAGAGGCGCCCGGCCAGGGTTGACCCCTCCCCCAGCATGACCGCACTCCTGGCAAACATCGGCGGGCGGACCCTCGGCTGCCTGGCCGGCATGGGCGCGGGAGTGATCTTCCTCGGCTCCGCGCTGGCCTGGGCCCTGCGCCCGCCCGCCAAGTTCCGTCTCATCATACAACAAATCCGCGCCATCGGGGTGGACTCGCTGCTGGTGGTGCTGCTCTCCGGCCTGTTCACCGGCATGGTGCTGGGGCTTCAGGGGTACTACAGCCTGCGGAAGTTCAACGCCGAGAGCTTCCTGGGCGCGGTGGTGGCATTGAGCCTGCTGCGGGAGCTCGGGCCGGTGCTTTCCGCGTTCATGGTCACCGGCAGGACCGGATCGGCCATGGCCGCCGAGCTGGCTTCCATGAGGGTCACCGAGCAGATCGACGCCATGCACTCCATGGCCGTCAATCCGGTCAAGTACCTGGTATCGCCTCGCGTGGTCGCGGGCGTCATCGCGATGCCGCTCCTGACCTGCATGTTCAACGTCATCGGCATCTACGGCGCCTACCTCGTTGGCGTCGGCCTGCTGGACCTGGGCTCGGGCAGCTACATCTCGGGCATGGAACAGGCCGTGCAGCTTCGGGACGTGGTCGAAGGGCTGATCAAGTCCGCGACCTTCGGGCTCATCATCACCTGGGTGTGCTGCTACAAGGGGTTCCACGCGCTCCCCATGGCCACCGGCGTAGGCCGCGCCACCACCGAGGCGGTGGTACTCTCGTTCGTCCTGATCCTGGTGTCGGACTACTTCCTCACCTCGGTGATGCTGTAGGATCCGGAGCCCGTCATGATCGAAGTCGTCGACGTCCACAAGAACTTCGCCCACCAGGAGGTGCTCCGAGGCACCAACCTGACCATCGAGGAGGGCGGCATCACCACCATCATCGGCGGCAGCGGCTCCGGCAAGACCGTGCTGCTGAAGACCATGATCGCACTGCTGCTGCCGGACCGCGGGCAGATCCTGGTGGACGGGACCGACATCACCCGGCTGGGAGAGAAACCCCTGAACGAGGTCCGGCAGAAGTTCGGCTTCCTGTTCCAGGGCGCCGCCCTGCTGGACTCCATGACGATCTTCGACAACGTGGCCTTCCCGCTGCGCGAACGGACGCAGCTCGGCGAAGACGCCATCGTCGCCAAGGTCAGGGAGCGGCTGGACCAGGTGGGGCTCAAGGACATGGGTTACAAGTACCCGGCGGAGGTGAGCGGCGGCATGAAGAAACGGGCCGGCTTCGCCCGGGCGCTGGTGACCGACCCGCGGATCGTGCTGTTCGACGAGCCCACCACCGGCCTCGACCCGCTGCTGGCCAGGAGCATCCACCAGCTCATCGCGGACATGCAGAGCCGGGTCGGCTTCACCGGCGTGGTGGTGAGCCACGACATTCCCGCAGTCTTTACAATATCCCACCGCGTGGCTATGTTGGCCGACGGAGTGATCGCCGACAGCGGCCCCACCGAGGAGTTCCTCCAGTCCCCCAACCCAGCGGTGCAACGGTTCCTGAGCAGCGATATCTCGGAAACGGCGGACACGATATGAACCACAAAGCTACGGAAATCGTCGTGGGCATCTTCGTGGCGGCGGGCCTCCTCTGCATGGGCTACCTCGCCATCAAGCTGGGCAAGCTCGAGGCTTTCGGCACCTCCGGCTATGTGCTGTACGCCGACTTCGCCAGCGTGGCGGGGCTCCGGCGCGGGGACACGGTGGAGATCGCCGGCGTCGGCGTCGGCCGGGTGGAAGCCATGGCCCTGGTGGAAGACCGCGCCCGGCTGACGCTCCGGATCGACCCGGGCGTGGCCGTTCAGGAAGACGCCATCGCATCCGTCCGCGCCAGGGGCCTCATCGGCGACAAGTTCATCGCCATTTCACCCGGGGCGTCCGATCGCCTCATCCCATCGGGCGGGAAAATACGCGAGACCGAGTCGCCACCCGACATCACCGACCTCATCGGCAAGATGATCGGCGGCGATGTGACGAAAGGCGCGCCCTAGCGTCGCATGCCCTTCAAGAACGTCATTCAAACCTGCCGCGGCCATCTTTCGTTCTACGGCTGGCGGATGGTGCTGGTGGGTTGCCTCTTCCGGTTTCTCGGCGGCGGCTTCCACTTCTACGGCTTCACGGTCTTCGTCTCGCCGTTGGAAAAGGACCTGGGCATCACCCGCCGCGCCACCAACCTCATATTCGGTCTGGCCCGGGCCGAAGGGGCCGTCGAAGGCCCTCTCGCCGGATATCTCATCGACCGTATCGGACCGCGGCCCATCATGATGATCGCGGTCCTGCTCACCGGCCTGGGCTACATCGTGTGCTCCTGGGTCGAGTCCTACTGGGCCCTCCTGGTCATCTACCTGGGGGTGGTCTCGCTGGCCTTCGGCGCCGGCTTCATGCACTGCCCGATGGTGCTGGCCAATAGCTGGTTCTTCCGTTTCCGCGCCAGGGCCATGGCCTTGGTGAGCTGCTCCATCGGCATCGGCGGCGCCCTGCTGGCGCCGGTGCTCGCATACGTGGTCTACTACTTCGGCTGGCGTTGGGGGATGGTGTTCGCGGGCGCCGTGTTCCTCACGCTGGGCACGCCGCTGGCGGCCGTGGTGCGGCGATCGCCCGAGGACATGGGGTTGGTGCCGGACGGCGACTATTCCGCGCGCACCTCTCAGACCTCGGACCGGCCGTCAGCCGGCGGCGTGGCGGCGGCCGAGCCCGACGTCGGCATCTGGGAGGCCCTTCGCGGCGCTCCTTTCTGGCTCCTGGTCGCTTCGACTCTCTTCCGGGTGTTGGGCCTCAGCACCGTCATCGTCAATTTCGTGCAGATCCTCGAATGGAAGGGCGTGGGAGCCCTCGCGGCAAGCTGGTTCCTGGGCGTATTCGCGGCGCTGTCCCTTCCGACGCACCTCGTGGTGGGCTGGCTGGCGGACCGGCTCAACAAGGCCAGGGTCATGGCCGTCTGCATGCTGATCGCCGCCGCCGCCCTGGTGTTGCTCACCTACTCCCGGGGCACGCTGTTGATCTGGCTCTTCCTTCCCCTGTTCTCCCTGGTGGAAGCCGTCTTTCCGGTAACCTGGGCCATGGTCGGGGAGTTGTATGGCCGCCGCAACTTCGCCAAGGTGCGCGGCAACATGGGCTTCTTCTACCAATGGGGCGGCATGATCGGACCCTACGTGGCGGGCGCCATCTACGACGCGACCCAGAGCTACAAGCCCGCGCTCCTGGGGATGGCCGGCCTGTACGTGCTCTCGGCCATCCTCTACCTGCTGCTCGGCAGGACCCGCCTCGCGCGGATGCGGGCCGCCCCGCAAACTTCGTAGCCCGGACGCCCCCAATCCATCCTGGAGGCAGCCTCGCTCACCCGCCAAGCGAGATGGCCGCGGTGCCCGCGATGACGCAGACGGCGCCGACGATGGTCTGGAGCCGGACCTGCTCCAGGTCCCGGAGAAAGATCACCGTCCCCAGCAGCACCCACAGCGGGCTGATGCCCACCAGCGGCGACACCGTGATGACGCTGCCGATGCCCAGGGCGGTGATCACGAACAGGATGCCGCAGGTCTCCGCGGTGCCGGCGGCCAGGAACGGCAACATGGCGCGCCGGTCCCACACCAGCCGCTCGCGGCTGAACGGCGTGTATACGAGGAAGCAGATCAGGGAAACGATCCCCACCAGCGCGGCGAAGAACAGCGGCTCGTGGGAGATGGCCAGCGCGAAACGGCGCATGGGATGGACGATGCCCGCCAGGAGCGCGGCGGTGAGCGGGAACAGGAACTCCCACCAGTGGAACGACCGCACCTCCGCGGCCGGCTTCCAGGTAATGAGCACGATGCCGCATACCACCGAAACGACGCCCGCGAGCGTCACCAGGGTGGCGGTCTCGCCCAGCACCATGATGGCCACGAACACGCCGAACATGGGATGGGTCGACCGGATGGGTCCGCTGCGGGAGGCCCCGACCCGGTGCACGCCGGTATAGGTGCACAGGCGGATGATGGGCTGCAGCATGCCGGCCACGATGAAGACGTAGACCGCCACGGCGTCCACCCGCGGAATCCCGCCGGTGAGGAACACCGCGGTCCAGGTGGTGACCGTGTGCACGACCAGCGAGATCAGCGTCACCGTCTTGGGCGTCGAGTACTGCATGCCCCGGCGCGAGGTCACCAGTACGCAGGCGTAGGACAGCGAAGCGCACAGGGCGATGACCTGGGGCGGTACGGACATGTCGCGGATTCCCTCCCGCGGACTATTCGCGGGAGGCCCGGGAGCCGGACTCCGGCCCGCCCCCCAGCGACAGCCGCGGGATCCGCAGCTCGGGCAGAGCGCCCCTGCTGCCGTACCACGCTTCGAGGGCGGCCAGATCGGCGCCGACGTTGGCCACGAAATCCGCCACGTCGACGCCCAGACAGACGGGGCGGTAGGGTTCAATCCTCCGGAGGCCCGCCCGCAGGAGCTTGAGCGTGCCCACCGGCACCTCCTGCTCCCACTTGAAGTAACCCGCGGCCACCTGAATAATACCCTGGTAGAACTCGCGCTCGGGGCCGTGGTCTTCAAGCCAGATCTCCTCCAGGGTCTCGTGAGCCTGGTAGAAGAGTCCGCGGTTGAACTCGTCGATGCCCTTCAGGAAACGCGGGTCGTGTTCCATGGCGTGAAGGCGGCCTCCCATGCCGCGCGGCCACAGGCCGCTTGAACCCGACAACACTAACCGATATCGATGGCTTGTCAAAACACCACCGGCAACACTCCCCCATGAAGCTCGAATCTCTCACCATCGACTCCCTGACCCACGGCCCCTGGGGGCTCGGGCGGGACAACGGCAAGGTCGTGCTGGTCCCCATGACGGCGCCTGGCGACCAGGTGTCGGCGGAGGTGGTGGAGGAGCACAAGCGGTACTCGGTGGCCCGGACGGTGTCGCTGCTGCGACCTTCGCCGGCGCGCCGGGAACCGCCCTGCCCGTACGCCGGGACCTGCGGCGGCTGCGCATGGCAGCAGGTGTCCCACGAGGCGCAGCTCCAGGCCAAGCAGCGAAACGTCGCCGACGCCCTGGCCCGGGTCGGGGGCCTCAGTGGCTTCGAGCTCCTGCCCCTGCTGTCCGCGTCCCCGGAGTTCCACTACCGGCGGCGCATCGCCCTCCACGTCGACGAACGCCGCAGGCTCGGGTTCCGCCGCGCGTTTTCGCGGGAGCTGGTGGAGGTGGACCACTGCCTCATCGCCGACCCGGACGCGGACCGAGGCATCCCCCTGGCGGCCGAATGGGTCGCAAGGCTGGAGACGGAAGTCTCGAGGGTCGAGATACTGAGCGGCGACCGCCCGGGCGAGGTGGTCCTCTCGGCCACGACCCGGCACCGGTTGGCCGGCGCCGACGAACGTGCCTGCGAGGAGTCCGTGGCCGGCCCGGTGACGGGGGTCGTCATGGCGGGCTCGGGCTGGCGGCGGCAGTGGGGGGACACCACCGTCTCCTTCGTAGTGGACGGCGACCTAAGGTTGCGGCACGACGCCGGCACCTTCGGGCAGGTCAACCCGGCCGGCAACCGGAAGCTGGTGGACGAGTTGCTTTCGTGGGGGGCGTTGGGCGCCGAGGACAGCGTTCTGGAGCTCTACGCCGGCGCCGGCAACCTGACGCTTCCGATGGCTCGGCGGGTCCGGCGGGTGCTGGCGGTGGAAGGCCACCGGCAACTCGTGGAGAACGGGCGGCGCAACGCCGCGGACAACGGCATCCGCAACGTCCGGTGGCGGGGTCGCGATGCCCTGGCGGCGGTGGAGGAGCTGATCGGCCGGGGGCGCCGCTTCACCACACTGGTGCTCAATCCGCCTCGCGCCGGGGCCAAGGCGCTGGTCCCGAAACTGGCCGGGCTGGGGGCCGGAAGGATCCTCTACGTCTCGTGCGATCCGGCGACGCTGGCGCGGGACCTGCGCGGGATCGCCGCCGCCGGATACACCCTGCGGCGGGTCCGCCCGGTGGAACTCTTTCCGCAGACGTTCCATGTCGAAACGTTGGCGGAGTTAATCGCCTCCGGACCCTCCGGCACATCCGCGTAGTCGGACGAACAAACCGTTTTCCGTGGGGTTACGGTCCGTATCTGAGTCTCCACTTGAAAGGAATCCGTGACCGGAACGTGCCGTTTACCGCGCTTCAGGGTTGAGTTGCGGACTCCAACTGGTGTAGAGTGACCCCGGGAGGAAGAAATGACCCAGCCGAAGAAAAAGGTAACTCCGAAGGTCACCATCATCGACAGCAACGGCGCCAGCCAGACGATCAATTACCTGCTCGAGGACCGGGACGAGCTCGAATGGCTGATGGCGGTGGGACGGAACAAGAACGGCGACATCTTCTTTTACGACACCGGCGGCGACATTCTCCACGATCTCGGAGCCCTGGAGTACGTAAAGGAGCGGATTCTCAGGGACTACTTCGGCGAAATGGACGAGTAAGCATTCCTGCCGGCGGTAGCCGCGGGGTTCAGCGGTCCGGCTTCGCCGGACCCTGACGAAGCATCCACAGGAACGCCGCGGCCGCCACCACCATCACCGCGCTGAGATACTGCCCCCGGGACAGCCCCAGGGCGAGCCCCAGATGGGCGTCGGGCTCGCGGAAGAACTCCACCATGAACCGGACGGCGCCGTAGCCGCCGATGAACGCCCAGGTCACCACGCCGTGTGCCCGTACCCGGGTCCCCAGCCACAGCAGCACCGCCAGCAGAACCGCCCCCTCGAGAAACGCTTCGTAGAGCTGGGAGGGGTGGCGCGGCAACGGACCGCCGTCCGGGAAGACCATCGCCCACGGCACGTCCGTGGGGCGGCCGTACAGCTCCCCGTTGATGAAGTTGCCGAGCCGGCCGAGGCCCAGGCCCAGGGGCGCGGCGGCGAAGATGCAGTCCGCCGCGGGATAGAACGGCAACCCCTGCTTGCGCACGTACCACCATCCGGCCAGCAGCGCCCCCAGGAGGCCGCCGTGAAAAGACATGCCGCCGTGCCAGAAGGCGAAGACCTGAAGCGGAGCGTCCAGATAGTACGAGAGGTTGTAGAAGACCACGTAGCCCAGCCGGCCGCCCAGCACCACCCCAACGGCCACGTAGCTGATGAGCTCCACCAACTGCTCGCTGCCGAGGCCGAGGCCTCGCCTGCGGGCCAGCCAAAGGGCGATGAAATAGCCGCCGACGAACCCGAACAGGTAGGTGAGGCCGTACCACCGCACCGACAGAGGGCCGATCCGGAACGCCACCGGATCGATGTCGGGGAAGGACCACGACGCCGCTTGCACCTCCGCGGGGGCCGTGGCCTCGATCTTCCCGTCCCCGAGCAGCGCGGCCACCAGCTCGCGCACGTCGTCCTTGTACCAGTCCTTGTACCCGATGGCCTTGGCGATGACCTCGCCCTGGCGTCCGATCAGCACCGACACCGGCAGCCGCATCACTCCGTACTGCTCGGCGATGTCGGCCCGTCGGTCCAGCAGCATCGGGTAGGTGAGCTTCTGTTCGTCCGCGAACGCCCGCACCAGGTCCGGGGACTCCATGAAGTTGACCGCCACCACCTCAAGCCCCTTGCCGCGAAACTCCCGGTAGAGCCGCTCCATGGCCGGCATCTCCAGGCGGCAGGGAGGACACCACGTCGCCCAGAAGTTCAGCAGCACCAGCTTGCCCCGGAAGGACGCGGCGTCGACACGGTTCCCGGTCGCGTCCTCGGTGGTGAAGCCGGGAGACTCCACCAAGCCTTCCTGCACCAGGAAGCCGAGCTTCTTCAGGCGATCGTCCACCGCCGCGCCGAGGGCCGCGGGGCAAAGGGCGATGAGAAGCAATGCGGGCAGCCAGCGTTTCATGGGCGTGTGGCTACGGGGCGGAGCGGCCCGGCCCCAGGTCCAGTCCGCCGCTTCCGTCCGCGGCGTTTGCGGCGTCGTCCTCGGCGGCGAGCCTGCAGGCCACCAGCACCAGGATCGGCACGATGTACATGTGCCCGCTGACCCACATGATGCCGCCGCCGAGGGCCTGGTCGTGTATCGGACTCAGCTTCTCGACCACCGGCGCCGCGGCATAGAACGGGTACAGAACGCGCTCGGGCAGGGCGATGGCCATGCCGAGAAGGGTGTTCTGAAGCGTCGCCGCCACCAGGTACACGATCCTCCAACCCAGCGGGCGCCCGGGGCGGTACAGCGGCGCGGCGTTGACGATGGGCCACCAGAAGAGCACCGCCGTGCCGAAGAACAGCCAGTGCTCCAGGTCGTGCAGCCACCAATACTCCAGCGCCGCCTGATACAGCGCCGGGTGGTGCCACCCCCACAGGTTCACCACGTAGAGGGCCCAGGCCACCGGCATGAGCGTCAGGACGGACAGAACGGACCGGAGCGGCGCCCCCTCCCGGAACAGTCCGGCGAAGGGCTCGCGGACGGCGGCCGGGAGGCCCCACACCACCGCCGCGAAGGGGTTGGCCAGCAGGATTCCCAGGGGCGCGATCATCAGCAGCAGGATGTGCTGCACCATGTGCATGCTGAGCCGCTCGGCCGCAAGACGGTCCACCGGAGAGACCAGCGCGATGGCGAGGGCGGCGATGCCGCCGAGGTAGAGAGCCAGCCCGGAGAAGGCGGCGGCGCCGTCGGCCTGACGGCGGAGGCGGGACCACCCCGTGAGGTAGATGCCGGCGGCCAGCGCCAGCACCAGCAGAATGTCCACGCGGAAGTTCCAGTGGATCATTCCGAAGAGCATCATCAGGGCATCGAACGGCAGCGGCTCGCCGTGCCCGCCGTGGGCGTGCAAGGCCCGCGGCCACGACACCGCGGCCAGCGCCAGGCCCGCGGCCCGGGCCGCCTTCCTCACGGCACCCTCCAGAGCATGAACCCCCAGGAAGGCAGCAGCGCCGCGGTGCCCAGAAACCAGTACGCCACCCCCGGTGCGGCTACCGTCCGCGCCTTGATCCATCTCACACAGAACTCGGTGGCGATGACGCCCAGAAGGCCGGCGGCGGTCGAGAGCGCGAGAAGGGCCTTCATGCTCTTGTCCGGATTCTCTCCGGACAAGCCCCCCAACAGCACCGTCAACGCGATGATCCAGGCCGGAGACGCGGCCGCGAGACCCACGAGCCAGTAGCGCTCGGGCTTGCGGAGACGGTCTCGGAAACACCCCGATACCAGCGCTCCCGCCAGCACCCCGAACACACCGACCCAGATGGATAGCGTCACTCCCTGCCCCTCCGTGGCTCCTGTACGAAATCTAACAGCCCCGCCCATGACTTGAAAGCATGGGCACGGCCTCCTGCCTCCGCTTGCCGGTCGTGCCTCCGGCGCGTAAGACTGGAGCATCGAGACCTGCCATGCGCGTTTCCGTTTCCTCGCTGTTCGATCTGGGCGAGCTTCCCTCGGAGCTTCGCCGCTCCCTGGGCCTCGTCTACGCCTCCAGCGTGCTGGTAATCATGGGGGTCAACCTCATCCAACCCGTGCTGCCGGCGATGATCGCGCCGTTCGGCATCACCGACGCCGAGGTCGGACTGGTGATCGCGGTGTACACCGCCCCGGCCATCGTGCTGGCGCCGCTCCTGGGAGTCGTCGCCGACCGCTACGGCCGGCGGCCCCTCCTGGTGGGCGGGTTGATCCTGTTCGGCGCGGCCGGGACCGCCGTGGCGTTCGCCCCGGACTTCGGCTGGGTGCTGGCGCTGCGCGCGGTCCAGGGCATCGGCTTCAGCGCCGTCATCCCGCTGACCATCGTGCTCATCGGCGACCTCCTGGAGGATCGCCGGGAGGTGTCCGGCCAGGGTCTCAAGGTCTTCATCGACCGGGTGGGAGAGCTGGTGCTGCCGCCTCTGGGCGGCGCGCTGGCCCTGGTGGGATGGCGCTGGCCGTTCCTGTCCTATGCCGCCGCCATCCCCCTGGGGCTGCTGACGCTGCGGTGGATGCCGGAGACCCGGGGCAAAGGCGCCGCCTCGCTGGGGCGTTACCTGAGGGACGTGGCGCGGGTGGCCAGGCAACCACGGCTCCTGCTGGCGTTTGCCGCCGGCTTCCTGCGTTTCTTCCTCGACTACGCGTTCTACACCTATCTGCCGCTGTTCGTGGTCCGGAGCCACGGCCTCACGACGGCCGGAGCGGGCCTGCTGCGGTCCCTGCACGCGCTGGGTGCCATGGTCACGTCGAGCCAGGCCGGCCGCCTGGCGGGATCGTGGGACAAGGGGAGCCTGGTCCTCGGCGCCTTCATGGTGAGCGGGCTCGCCCTTCTGGCGGTCCCCTTCACACCGGACGTGTGGACCATGGCTCCGGTGTTGTTTTTCTACGGGGTGGCCAACGGGATCATCTCGCCGATGCAGAAGAGCCTGTTGACCCAGAACGCCCCGCTGGAGCTGCGCGGCGGCGTCATCTCCCTGGACCGCCTGAGCCAGCAGGTCGCCAAGACCGCGGGGGTGTCCGGCATCGGCCTGATGCTGGCGGTAGCGGAGATATCCACCCTCTTCTGGGTCATGGCCGTGCTGTCGTTCGTGAGCGTCGGCCTGATGGCGCCCCTGGCCTGGAGCACCAGGGACCGGGGGGCCGGCACGGATGCGGGAAAGCCCGTTGATGTGCGGCCGGACCCGTCGTAGACTCACGGTCCATCAGCCACAGGAGGGACGCCCATGCCCAGGTACGCTCGGGACCACATCCATCTCAGGAGCCGGGACCCCAAGGCCACGGCGCAGTACTACCACGACATGTTCGACGCGAAGATCGTCGAGACCGTCCAGACCGACGGCCGCCCCCGGGTCGACCTGGAGATCGACGGCCTGACCATCTGCATCGCCAAGGCGCAGCCGGAGCACGACTCCGCGCCGGACCGGCCGTATGTCGGCCTCGACCACTTCGGGCTGCAGGTAGAGGACCTCGACGAGGCCGCCGCGGACCTGAGGAAACGGGGCGCCGAGTTCTACTCCGAGCCGCGCCTGCTCCGCCCCGGCCTCAAGATCGCGTTCGTGCGCGCCCCGGACGACGTCCGGATCGAGATCCTCGAGAGAAAGAACAACGCCACGTAGGGACGGGGCGCAGGGCCGCCCCGGCCTCGGGTTCTATGTTTCCCGGTACTCCGCGCCGTCGATGGGAAGCTCGGTGCCCAGCCCCTTCTCCCTGGCACGCTGGTAGAGCAACTCGCCGATGGCCTGGTCTCCCACGCCCCAGAAGGCGTTGTTCTTGTAGAAGCTGATCTGCTCCTCGGAAGTCCGCCCCGGCACCTGGCCGGCCAGCACCTCCCCCAGATCCCACACGTCGTCCCAGGTGATGACGCCCTGCTGGACCGGATCCCACAGCACCCCGGGCTCGTCCAGGATCTCCTGCCGCTTCGAGTTGCAAACGATGATGTCGCAGCGCCGGAGCGTCTCGTCGTCCACCTCGCGCCGCTTCTGCTGGATGAAGCCGCCGCGCATGAGGCCGATGTTGCTGGAGACGATGGAGCACAGGTGCACGCCGGGCTCCAGCCAGTTGCCGTCGAAGGTAGGCACGTTGGAGTTGGTCACGGACAGCAGCACGTCCACGTCCTGGACCGCCTCGCGATTCGTCGCCACCGGACGCACTTCCATGTCGAGCAGCTCGGTCATCTTGGCGGCAAACCTGGTGCGGTTCTCCGGATTGGGGCTGTAGACCCTGGCCTCCTCGATGCCGGGAATGACGGCCTTGGTCGCGAGCAACTGGCACTCCGCCTGGGCCCTGGAGCCCAGCACTCCCACCACCTTGGAGCTCTGGCGCGCCAGGTGCTTGATGCCCACCGCGGTGGAGCAGGCGGTCTGGACGTTGACCACGTTGTTGGCGTCCGGCAGTTCCTTCACCCGGACCTCCCCCACCGTGATGCACTTGAGCTCGGCGTTGTTGCCGTCGAACATCACCCGCACCGGACGGCCCCGGGTCTGGTAGGTCTGGATGCCGTTGTCGTGGATCATCACGTGCTCGCAGTGGGTCAGTATCCCCGTGACCCCGGCGGAGTTGGGCGCTCCCTGGTGCACCGTGACGCGGGCGTTGGCCACCGAGTGCACCCGGCGCCGCAAGGCCCCCAGCTCACGGTTCCGGGCCCAGTCCAGGTAGCCCCGCTCCATGGCGTCCACCGCCTCCTTCATGGTGATGAGTCCCGCCATGTCTTCGGGGCCCAGCAGCAGTACCGATGCCATTGCAACCTCCCTCGCTTTGGTTCGTTTCCCGGGCCCGGTTCAATTGAACGGCGCCGCGTCTCGCTTTAGTAGCAGATAAAGCCTTCCCGTGCTCTTCATGTACCCGGCCTGAGCTCCGGCCTCGTCGCCTGCTCCGAAGTAAAGGTCCACTCGCGCCGGACCCCGGATGGCGGCGCCGGTGTCCTGGTTGAGGACGAAGCGGCCGAAGGGGCGCAGGCCCGCAAGCTCGCCCTGCCCGCCCACCACGGGCCTCCGGGTCTCCACGAACAGGAGCGCGCCCTTGGGGTAGATCCGGTGGTCGGTGGCGGCGGAGCGCCCGGCCGTCAGCGGCACCCCGAGGCTTCCCAGCGGCCCCTCCTCTCCCAGCCGGAAGAAGACGTAGCGCTCGTTGCGCGCGAACAGCGCCTCGCGCTCGCCCGGGAACTCGGCGAGGTACGCACGAATCCGCTGCATCGACATGGTCTCCCGGTCGAGCTTGCCCCGGTCGATGAGCACCTTGCCGATGCTGGTGTAGCGCCGGCCGTTGTGGGCCGCAAAGTTGAGCGGTATCTCGCGCCCGTCGGTCATCCGCAGAAGCCCCGAGCCCTGGATGTGCAGGAAGAAACGCTCCACCGGGTCCCGCAGCCAGGCGATCTCGTAACCCTTGCCCCTGAGGCTCCCCAGCACGTCGATGTCGCGGCGGGAGTAGCCGGGTGCTCTCCTGGCCCGGCCGCGTCGCCCGCGCAGCTCGTCGGGCTCGCGGTAGACGGGATAGCGGTAGTCGGCGGTTTTCACCGGGCTGGCGTCGATCACCGGCTGGTAGTAGCCGGTGAACAGGACATCGTCCAGTGCCGCGCTCCGAGGCGCCGGAAAGAAGTCGAACCGCTCCGCCACCCGGGCCGGCCAGCTCCCGTCCGATTCCGGCTGCTCGTTCAAGAGCGCCAGGAACTCGGTGAGCGATGATCGGACCTCTACCGCCGTCACCTTGCGAGGCCACTTGCCCAGGACCCGTTGCCCGGGGACCGCGCCGAGGAACCGCAGGCTCTCCGCCACCGCCGCCCGGAGCGACCGCAACTCGAGGTCGTCACGGACTTCACGCGGCGGCGCGGGCGGCACGGATGGCGCGGGCTGCGCCGGCGGCTGCACCGCCTGGCAACCGCCGAGCAGCGGAAGTGCCGCAAGGGCCGCCGGCAGCAGACGCAACGCACCACGCATATGGGTCCGGCTCACTAATCCCTGATGTCTTGCGTAAACCACTCGGTGGGCAACTCGCGGCCCACGCCCTTCTCCTTGGCCATCTGGTAGACCCGGCCGGCACAGGCCGCGAACTGGAGGCCCTGGGTGCCCGCGTTGATGAAGAAGGTGGTCTGGTCGGGGCTCGTGCGGCCCGGCTTGCGGCCGGCCTTCACGTCCATGAAATAGTGGAAGTAGTCGCCGGAATAGGCGTCCTGCGTGGGGTTCGGGATGCGCGCGATCTCGTCGGGCTGTCCGGCCACGTAGCCCACGTTGCCGTGGAGCCGCACCATGCCCTCGTCCATGGTCAGCACGGTGTTCCGCCCGAGCATGACGGAGACGTCGCAGGCCTCCACCGCGCGCGGGCCGATCTCGCAGGAGCGCACGCAGGTGATGTGGGCGCCGGGCTTGAGCCACTCGGGGTTGTCGAACACCACCCGGGTGGAATCGGTGCAGGCGGAGACGATGTCCGCCCCGCGCACCACGTCCTCGGGGCTGTCCACTGCCGTGACCTTGAGGCCCAGCATCTCGCTCATCTCGGCGGCATACGCCTCCCGGTTCGCCTTGGTGGGGCTGTAGGCCCTCACCTCCTCGAGCTTCCGCACCTCGTTGAACGCCATCAGGTAGGTCCGCGCCATGCCGCCGGAGCCGAACATGCCCACCACCGAGGCGTCCTCCCGGGCCAACTCCTTGGCGCCCAGCCCGGCGCAGCCACCCACCCGCATGTGCTGGAGCACGCCGTCGTTGATGATGGCCAGGGGCTCGCCGTTGGCCACGCTGAACACCATGATGAGCCCGCAGTAGTTGCCGGGCTCCATGCAGTACTTCTCCTCGGTGCCGCCCTCGGGCCAGTGTACGACGTCCGACTTCATGCGGATGGCGAACGTGCCGATGGTGCGGCTGGCGCCTTCCATGGTGCCCCAGCGGTAGTAGCCGTCGGGACGCCCGCAGGGAAACCATACGTCGAGCCGCGGCCGGTACACCGCGTCGTTGCGGGCGAGGTCCTCGTAGCCCGTCTCCAGCGCGTCGAGGCAGGCCTTCATGTCCATCAGCTCTTCCACTTCCTGGTTATTGATCAGCAGCATGCGTGTTCCTTCCGGTGGATGGTTGGTGAGGCAGTGACGGACGGACAACTCCCTTGCACGCCCGTCTAGATCGGTTTCCTATACGATAGGATGTACTTTGAAAAGGATTGCTGCCCACACCACCCCATTCATAGCGAGCCTCGGCGGGCGACCCACTGCACCTCTTGGTTGGTCACTGCCGCAATCGCATCGAAATCCACGTCATAGTGAAGGACCGTCATGCCGGCTGCCTCGGCCGCGGCTGCAATGATCAGGTCGGGTATCGGCAGACGGTGGCGGCCCTGACCGGCGAGCAGTCCCTGCACTGCGATTGCCCGCTGGAAGATCGCCTCGGTCAACTCGATTCGCTGATAGGCGAATTCACGCCGGATCCGGGTGCGCGCGTGCTCTTCCCGGTTCCGCGTGGAATAGAGCACCTCAAGATCGACGATCGAGCAGGTGGCGGCATCGCCAGCCTCGATGATCGGCCCGAGTCTCGCCTGAACCGTCGGATGCTCCATCCGGGCGAGTGCACTCTTGTCAATCAGGTAGGCCATGGACCCGACCTTCAGGAACGCCAGGCCTTTGCCATGACTTCCTGTTTCGCGAGGTCCAGGCCGTCCATCCGCGAGAGCACCCTGATCTCTTGACGCCGCGCTTCAGCACGGAGCACTTCGCGCAACGCGGCGTCGATGGTAGCCTTGATCGAGGAAGTCCCCAATACGCTCCGGGCCTGCTCGATCAAATCGCCGTCGATATCGACACTTGTCTTCCTCATGCGAATATCCCCTGACGTTTCGTTGCCGGCAAAGCCGGAAGTTACCACCATATGATATCAAACTTGATGAGAAAAGATATACGCATACGATATATTCTTATGCATCACCTCCGCTGTTGATGATCGAATGCACGGCCTGTATGCTCTCATGCCAGCGGTGGAGGCCGGACGACGACCTCCGGGAGCCCGTATCCCATGGACGCGGACATCATTGCGAAGCAGCGGACGGCGATGGAGGAGCACGGTCTTGATGCCCTCATCGCCAGCTCGCCGGAGAACCTGGCCTACACCACGGGTTTCGTGGTGCCCTCCCAGCTCCTCATGCGCTGGCGCCACGCCATGTGCATCGTCGACCGGTCCGGACACGCCACCATGGTCACCATCGACATGGAGGAGACCACGGTCAAGGCCCACGCCGCCTTCGACGACATCCGGGTCTACCGGGAGTTCACGGACGATCCCATGCGGGAAGTGGTTGGCGCCCTCAGGGATCAGGGGCTGGCCGGGGCTCGGGTCGGCGTCGAGATGGAGTATCTTCCGGCCGGGGACTTCGCCACCCTCCGGGACCTGTTGCCGGACATCCGCTTCGTGGCCGCCGACGGGCTCTTCGGCAAGCTGCGCCAGGTCAAGACCGCGCGGGAGATCGCCCTCCTCCGCTCCCTGAGCCGCATCACCGACAGCGCCATCGGCGGGACCCTGGCACAGGCCGGCCCGGGCATGACCGAGATGGAGATGGCCGGCGAGCTCACCGGCCGGATCTTCGCCGGCGGGGCGCAGCACTTCAAGCTCATGATCATCGCCTCGGGCGAGCGCAGCCAGTTCCCCAACGTGGGTCCCACCGACCGGGCGCTTCGGGAAGGCGACCTGATCCGCATGGAGATCTTCGGCGTGCTCGACGGCTACCACGCCGGAGTATGCCGCACCGCGGTGGTGGGCGAGCCGACGGCGGAGCAGGCGCGCATCTGGGACAACCTGATCGGGTGCAAGCACCTGGTCATGGACCTCATCAAGCCCGGGGCCGATGCCAAGACGGTCTACCGGCGGTTCCTGGAGAAGTTCGACGAGCTGGGGCTGGAGCCCATCAGCTTCGTGGGCCACGGCATCGGCGTGTTCCTGCACGAGGAGCCCTACCTGGGTCGCTACGGCGAGGAGGTGCTGGAGGAAGGCATGGTGGTGGCCATCGAGCCGCTGGTCTACATCCCCGGCCGCATGGGGCTCCAGAACAAGGACATGCTGCTGGTGACCCGGGACGGCTGCGAGCTGCTGTCGGACGCCACCGACACCGACAAGCTGATTCGAATCGGCTAGCGGAGCGAAGATGCAGATCCAATCCATCGAGACCATACCCGTCAGGCTGCCCACGCGCCGGGTGCACCAGTGGGCCAACCTCAAGACTCCCATCGGCGTCTACCTGCTGGTCAGGCTGGAGACCGACGACGGCTTGGTGGGCCTTGGCGAGGCGCCGGCGCTCAAGGACTGGGGCGGCGACCACATGCGCTACTATGGCGAGACCCCGGCGTCGGTGGCCGGCGTGATCCACGACATCCTGGCGCCGAGCATCGCGGGCGAGGACCCCCGCCGCATCGAGTGGATCCACACCCTCATGGACCAGGCCGTCAAGGGATACCCCTACTCCAAGGCGGCCATCGACATGGCGCTCTACGACGTGGTGGGAAAGGCCGCGGGAGTACCGGCCTACCAGCTCCTGGGCGGACTCTACCGGGAATCGGTCCCCATCTCCCACAGCATCGGCCTCATGGACATGGACGAAGCGGTGGCGGAGGTCCGGCGCGTCCAGGCAGAAGGCATCAGGACCATCAAGCTCAAGGGCGGGGTGGAGCCCGGCCGGGACGTGGAGTTGCTGCGGCGCGTCCGCGAGGCCCTGGGGCCGGACATGAACCTGACCGTGGACGCCAACAACGGCTACAGGTCCGCCAAGGAAGCGGTGCGGACCACCAAGGCCATGGAGCCCTACAACATCCTCTACATGGAGCAACCCGTGGAAGGCCTCGACGCCATGGCCGAGGTCACCCGCCGGGTGGACACCCCCGTCATGGCCGACGAGAGCGCCTGGACCACCTGGGACATCCTGGAGATCATCGAGAAGAAGGCCGCGGACATCATCTCCATCTACACCACGAAGCCGGGAGGCTTGCTCAAGGCCAGGAAAGTGGCGGCCATCGCCGAGGCGGCAGGGTTCCCGTGCAACGTCAACGGCTCGGTGGAGATGGGCGTGGGCAACGCCGCCAACGTCCACCTGGCCGCCTCCACCGCGGCGGCGAACCTGGCCTGCGTGATCCCGGTCACCACCCCGGATGCCGAGGCCACGGGACGCATCGCCGGCATCTACTACAGGGACGACATCGTCACCCAGCCGTTCGAGTTCGTCGACGGCGCGGTCAAGGTGTCCGACCGGCCGGGCCTGGGCATCGAGCTGGACGAGGAAAAGGTGGAGCGGTACCGGACGGACAAGTGACGGAAGTTCCGTGAGCATCGAGAAGGTAGTGGTCCTCGGAGCGGGCAACGGCGGGTGCGCCACGGCGGCGGACCTCGCCATTCGCGGGTTCGAGACCCGGCTCTATTCCCGGTCGGAGAAGACACTGGAACCGCTGCTGCGCCGCGGCGGGATCGAGCTGGTGGAGCGCGGGCAGGAGACGTTCGGGCGGCCGTACCTCATTACGACGGTGCTGGAAGACGCCGTGGCCGGAGCGGACCTTGTCACCATTGCCGCGCCCGCGGTGGCCCACGCCTTCATGGCCCGTTCCCTGGCGCCGCTCCTGACCGCCGACCAGATCGTACACCTGAACCCCGGACAGACGGGCGGCAGCCTGCACTTCGTGCACGAGCTGCGGCGGGCCGGATGCCGCGTCACGGTGCGCTGCTGCGAGACCGTCACCCTGACCTGCATCTGCCGCATGGCCGGACCGGAGCGGGTGGAGGTCTACCGGCGCACCGCCAACCTCGGATGCGCGGCCTTCCCTGCCGAGGCCGGCCCGGACATCCTGCCCGAGATCGCAACCGTGTTCCCCAACATCGTGCCGGCCGAAAACGTGATGGAGACGGGCCTGTCCAACATCAACGCCATCATGCACCCCGCCGGCATGGTCGGGAACGCCGGCTGGATCGAGCAGCACGGCGGGGAACTGCTCTTCTACCGGCAGGCCCTATCACCCTCGGTGGCGCGCATGATCGAAGGGGTGGACCGGGAACGGCTGGCCATCGTGCGCGCGTTGGGGCTCCGTCCGCGCACCTTCGTGGAGATCTTTCACGCCGCCGGCCTCACCTCCGGCGCGGCACTGGAAAGCGGCTCCGTCTACCAGGCCGCTCAGGAGAGCGAACCCAACAAGACCATCGTCGCGCCCACGACCCACGACCACCGCTACGTCCACGAGGACGTGGGCTACGGCCTCGTGCCCATGGCCGAGCTGGCCGTGCTGCTGGGCATTGGCACTCCCGTCATCGACGCGCTCATCACCCTGGCTGCGGAGATGAACGGCGTCGACTACCGGCTCGACGGCTTGACCCTGGCCCGGATGGGCCTGGAGGGCGCCGACCCCGCGAGACTCCAATCCATCCTCAGGGCTGGATTCCCATAGGACCCGCCGTCATTCGCCTCCCCAACTCCGTCATTCCCCTTCCTTCTTCCGTCATTCCCGCGAAAGCGGGAATCCAGGGGTGGAGAGGGGCAAAACGGACTATTCCCCGCCTCACCCCGCCTGGATTCCCGCTTTCGCGGGAATGACGGAAGAGAGGCGGGAATAATGGAGACGGGCAGAAATGACGGAGATGGGTAGGAATGACCGAGATGGGCAGGAATAACGGAGATGGGCAGGAATGACGGAAACAGGCGGGAACAGCGGTCATCGGGCGGGGCGGAACGACGCCGCTTGTCGTCTTTTATTCCCCTCCCCTTTGTTCTAACCTTTGGCGCATGCACGCGGGCTTGTGTTTCGACGGCTTCTACTCGATCCAGGAGATGATCGAGCTGGCGCAACTGGCCGACGACATCGGCATGGACTCCATCTGGATGTCCGACCACATCTGCTTCCGGGATTCCATCGCCTCGGCCATGGCGTTCCTTGCCAAGACCCCACGGATAAAGGTCAACCCGGCCCCCCTGAGCCCCTACTCACGCCACCCCATGGTCACGGCCATGGCGCTGGTCACGATGGAAGAGTTCGCCCCCGGACGGGTGGCGGCCACCGCGGGCACCGCCAACCCCACGGCGCTGCGGGAGATCGGCATCGAGGCCGACCGCATGCTCAGGACCATGCGCGAGTACATGATACTGCTGCGCCGGCTGCTGGCCGGCGACACGGTGGAGTTCCAGGGCGAGGTCTTCGCCATGAATGGGGCCAGCATGGGCCTCACGCCGCAAACGGAGATCCCCATCTACATGACCGCGGTGAGGCCCGGGATGCTGCGCCTGGCCGGCGAGGTGGCCGACGGCGTGCTGCTGTCCGCGGGCTGCACCCCGGCCTACATCCGGCGCTGCGTCGCGGAGGTGGAGGCCGGAGCGGCCCGGAGCGGCACGCCGGCCAAGGGGGAGGTGGCCGGCTTCATCGCGGCCTCGGTATCCGACGACCCGCGGGAGGCGATGGACGCCACCAAGACGTTCCTGGCGTATATCTTCCGCAACAGGCACCACGCCGAGAACATCCGCCTCGGCGGCGGCGCCGTGGACCAGGACAAGCTCGCCGACGCCATCGGCCGGCGCGCTTGGGACGAGGCCAAGGACCTCATCAGCGACGAGGTGGTGTACGCGCACTCCGTCACCGGAACCCCGGACCAATGCCGCCGCCGCCTGGACGAGTTCGTCCGGGGCGGCCTGGACCTCCCCCTGCTCATGCCTCTGGGCACTCAGGAGCAGCGCCGGCGCGTGGTGGAGATCGCCCGGGAGAGCTAGAAGCCTCTCCGATTCATGGAAACGCAACGAAAGATAACAAAATGAGGATGTTATGCCACAAGACATCATGGAACGCCTCAAGGAACTCGCCCATCAGTCCGAGCGCAACCTCCCTGCCCTGACCGACATCCGCCGCAGCCTCCACCGCCATCCGGAGGCGGGCTGGACCGAGTTCCGCACCACCGGCATGGTTGTGAACCGGCTGCGGGAGCTGGGGTACCGTGTGGAGACGGGATCGGACTGCGTCCAACCGGACGCGGTGCGGGGATGGCCCGACGACGCGGTGGTCAGGGAAAGCCGGGACCAGGCCGGGGACATGGCCCGTGACATCGAGGTCCCCGGCGCCGTGGGCATCCTGGAGCGGGGTTCCGGCCCCACCGTGGCGCTGCGCTTCGACATGGACGCCACCGAGGTTTCCGAGTCCGACGACCCGGCGCACCAACCTGTCGCCCAAGGCTTCGCTTCCGGCAAGCCCGCGGTCATGCACGCCTGCGGGCACGACGCCCACGTTGCCATCGGCCTGGGCGCCGCCGAGCTGCTGGCGGAAGACTCGGACTGGCGCGGCCGTATCAAGCTGCTGTTCCAACCGGCGGAGGAAGGCGGCCGCGGCGCCCATCCCATGGTGGAAGCGGGGGTCGTGGACGACGCCGACTACTTCGCTTGCCTGCACATGGGCGGGCCCACGCTACCGTTGGGGGAAGTGGCCCTGGAGGCCACCCATTTCCTTTCGTCGGTGAAGATGGAGGCACGTTTCCGCGGCGTGGCCTCCCACGCGGGCGGGGCCCCGGAACGCGGCCGCAACGCCCTCCTGGCTGCCTGCCAGGCCACCCTGGCGCTGCACGCCCTGCCCAGGAACGGCCAGGGCGCCACTTTCGTCAACGTCGGCGTGCTGAACGCCGGCACCGGCACCAACGTGGTGCCGTCCGACGCCCACATGAAGTACGAGGTGCGGGGCGGCACGGACGAGATCTGCGAGCTCATGGAGGAAGGCGCCCGGCGCTGCCTCGAAGGCGCGGCCACGCTCCAGGGAGTCGAGGTCGCCACCGAGATCACCGGCCGCACCATCGGCGCCAAGTCGGACCGGGAGATGAAGGACCACCTGGCGTGGGTTGCCGGGTCTTCGCCCGTGGACTTCCGCGTCCACGACGCCCGGCCCCTGGGCGGCGGAGAAGACGCCACCTACTTCATGCGCCGGGTCCAGGAGCGCGGGGGCAAGTCCCTGTACTTCCTGCTGGGCGGCAGCACCCCCACCGGACACCACACCTCCACCTTCGACGTGGACGAGCGGGCGCTGGCCCACGGCGCCATGCTCATGGCGGGTATGGTGCTGCGGCTGACCGGGTCCGGCGCGGGCGGACGGTGATGCTCGGAACCCCTCAACCGTGCGACAGGGACCCGAGGACCGGAACCGTCGTTCCCGCCGCCTCACCTGAACGGACGCATCCATGACCACGACTGACATCAAGGTGGACACGACGGCGCTGGTGGACCTCGCCGGCGAGCTCATCAGGATCCCCAGCTTCTGCCCGGACGAAACGCCGGTGGCGCTGTTCCTGCGAGACTACCTCTCGGAGCGGGGCTACCGGGTGGAGTTGCAGGAGGTGGAGCCCGGCCGCCACCAGACCATCGCAACCCTCGAAGGAGCCGGCGAGGGCCCCAGCCTGATGTTCAACGGGCACATCGACATCAACTCCCTCACCCGCGGCGGCAAGCGCGACCCCTGGACGCCGCTGGTGGAGGGTGACCGTCTCTACGGTCATGGGGTGCAGAACATGAAGGGCGGCGTGGCTTGCATGATCGCCGCCGCCGAGGCCGTCCGCCGAGCGGGAGTGAGGTTGCGCGGTGATCTGGTGCTGGCCTGCGTGGTGGGCGAGACCCAGGGCGGCGAGGGCACGCACTTCCTCATGGAGAGCGGCCTCCGCACCGACGCCGCGGTGCTGACGGAACCCTTCGGCATCGGCAACCTCGTCACCGTGCACGGCGGCATCGTCCATTTCGCGGTCCACACCTACGGCGTCACCGGACACGTGAGCAGGATCGAGGAGACGGTCAACGCGGTCGGGCAGATGACCCGGGTCATCGAGGCGCTGCGGAACGTGGAGTTCACCTACACGCCCCGGGCCGACCTGCCCGCCCTGCCCCGCCTGAACGTGGGCAGCATCATCGGCGGGCGAGGCGAGGGTTACGTGCTGACGGAGCCGCCCTACGTGCCGGACCTCTGCACCGTCATCGTGGACGTGCATTTCGTGCCGGGGCAGAGCGCGGAGTCGGTCATCGCCGACGTAAGGCGCGCCCTCGACCCGCTGAAGGCCGGCGACCCCGGTGTCGAATACGCCATCGAGATCCCGCCGCCGTCCTTCTTCAAGGGCTGCCGGCGGCTGGTGATGGACCCGCTGGACGTGCCCGCGGACGCGGCCATCGTCCAGGCCGTGGCCCGGAACCACGAGAAGGTCACCGGCACGCCGGTCAAGCTCATCGGCGCCCACCTGCCCATGTCCTACTCCGCCGGCGACAGTTGCTGGCTGTGGAAGCACGGCATCCCGTGCCTCCACTACGGCCCCGGCGGCGGTTTCCTCGACCCCGGCCCGGACGGCAGCTACATCTTCATCAGTGAGATGGCGCAGTGCGCCGAGGTGCTGGCGCACACAGCCATGGAGGTCTGCGGCACGTTATGAGCATGCCAATCGATTTCGACGTGACCGGCGCGGTGGACCTGCACGTGCACTGCGGTCCCGAGGGGATTCCCCGCCGCTTCGACGCGGTGTCGCTGGCGCGGCACGTGGGGCAATCGGGGCTCGGCGGCGCCGTGCTCAAGTCGCACATGACCGCCACCGGGAGTTGGGCGCAAATGGCTCACGACGTCACTGGCGTGCGCCTCCACGGTTCGGTGGTGCTCAACCACTACGTCGGCGGCATCAATCCCGCGGCGGTGCGAGGCGCGCTGGGACCGTCGGCGGGCGGGGAGCCGTATCTCAAGGTGGTGTGGCTGCCGACGGTGCACGCCGCCGCCCATCTGACGGCGCGGCACCACGAAGGCGAACGATACGACATCCCGCCCGAGTGGTGCGGCGGCACCGTTTCCAGCCTGGCCCGGCGGCTCGATGAGGTCGAACCCATCAACGTGCTCGCCGCCCACCTCCGGCCGCCCCTTGACGAGATCCTGCGGATCGCCGCCGACCACAACCTGGTGCTGGCCACCGGACACGCGGGGCGGGACGAGGTGTTCTACGTGATGGAGCGGGCCGACGCACTCGGCGTCGGGAAGGTCATCGTCACCCACCCCTGCTACGATCCCCCGGCCATCGGCGTAGACGAGTTGGCCGAGCTGGCCGCCGCCGGCGCCTACACCGAGCTGAGCTTCATCCTGGTGGACATGGGCATGGTGTCGTTCGCAGACACCGCGGCGATCCTGAGGCGGGTGGGCGCGGGGCAAACCATCCTGTCGACCGACGTAGGGCAGGTGGACCGGGCGGCTCCGGCCGAAGGGCTGGCGAAGCTCGGCGCCGGCCTGCTCGCCGAGGGGGTCCCCCGGGAAGACATCGACGCCGCGATGAAGCACAACCCCGGGCTCCTGGTCTCGGGCTGACCGCCGCCCTCCCGGGACGGCCGGCGGGCGTGGTCCGGGGAAGCCTCCCTACCAAGCCATCTCCAGGCACTCCAGTATCTGCGATGGGGAGTGGATCTTCTTGGGGTTATTGTGGGTGCTGATATCGTCCAGCGCCGCCTCGGCCAGGGACGGGAGCGCATCGCGCGGAATGTCCAGCTCGCGGAGCCGCAACGGCAGCCCCATCCTGACGTTCATGCCGTACACCACCTCGGGCGCTTCGGCCGCAGCCTTGACGTCGTCCGGCTCGCTCACCCCCATGACTCGGGCCATGCGGGCCATGGCCTCGGTGGTGCCGTCCAGGTTCCAGCGCATGGCGTAGGGCAGCATCAGCGCGTGGATGTTGGCGTGGGGCACGGTGAAACGGCCGCCGATGACGTGGACGATGCCGTGGTGGATGCCGGTCCAGGCGCTGTAGACGCCCATGCTGGAGAGCGTGGCTGCCACCTGCATCTCGCCGATGGCCTCCAGGTCGTTCATATCCGCCACCAAGCGCGGCAGGTAGGTGGTGATGGGCCCGATAGCGGCCAGACAATAAGACTGGCTCAGGATCTGGGTCTGGGTCGAGTAGACGGCCTCCACGCAGTGGGCCAGCGCGTTCATGCCGGAGGCCGCCAGGAGCTTGGCCGGCGCGGTCTGAGCGGCCTCGGGGTCCAGCATGACCGTCCGGGGCGACATCTTGGGATCGGCCAGGATGAGCTTGTGGCCCCCTTCCGCCAAGCCCGCGGAATAGCTGTACTCGCCGCCGGAGAACGTGGTGGGGATGGCGATGTGCGGCAGCTTGGGCGCGGGCATCGGCGGCACTTCTTTCTTGTCCGGCGGGATGAAGTGGGTGGCGAGGTCCTTGAGCGGGCGGCCCTCGGCCAGGAGCGCGGCCATGCCCTTGGCCGTGTCGATGGAGCTGCCGCCGCCGACGCTCACGAACGCGTCCGCGCCGGCATCCGCCGCCTGCTTCGCCGCCACCTCGATGGAGTCCGTGGGCGAATGCGGCTGCACCGTGTCGAAGACCCCTACGCACATGTCGCCCAGGGCCGACCGCACCGCATCCAGCAGGTAGGTCCTGGTGATGGACGGCGAGGTCACCACGAACACACGCCCGGCGTCCAGGCGCCGGACCTCGTCCGCCAACTGCTTCACGACCCCCTGGCCGAAGACGATGCGCTCCACGCGCGGATTGCTGTACTCGAAGGCTGAAACCGCCATCCGTCACCTCCTCGATGATGCGTAAGGTTTGAGATACGGCGCCGTGTTTGTCAACGACACCGGAAACACGGATCGGGCTGCCCTGGGTACGGGCCCTTGGGCTTGACCCAGTGCCGGAACCCACGGTCTCCCGCCCACTCCTACTCCTACCAACGGCAACTGACCGGGTATTGGCGGACGGCTTCGTCCGGCGTCAGTATCGTCGCATTGCGGCCCAGGGCGGCCGACACCAGAAGGCGATCGAACGGATCCCGGTGGTGGGCCGGGAGCTCCGAGGCGCGGTAGATGTCCGACCGCGTAAGACCCAGGCATTCCAGACCCCAAGCGTCGATCTGGCCTTCCAGCCAGTGCCGCGGCGGGTCCGGAAGGACGAGCTTTCCGGCGCTCCATTTCAACACGATCTCAAGAGACGAGATGTCGCTCCACAGCAGCACGGAGTCGGTGGCGTCGATGGCCTCCACCGATGTGGGGGAAAGTTTCTCCGGTTCGGTAGCCAGCCAGATCAGTGTACACGTGTCCAAGAGGTACTGGGTCAAAGTCCCCACTCCCTCAACTGGTCGTCCGTGAGCGGCAGGAAGGTATCGGCGATGTACTGAACGGGCGCGGAGGTTCGCGTACCCACCTTCGGGCGCCGGATCGTGGGCGCGTCGATGGCGGTCAACTTGGCCACCGGCGTGGAGCCGTTGAGTATGACGATGGGCTCTCCCCCCTGGACCTCCTTCAGCATGCGCGAGAGGTGCGTCTTGGTTTGATGGATGGTGGCAGTCTTCATGTTGGCAGAATAGGACTTAGTCCTGACCAAGTCAAGGTTTCGCAAGCGTATTCGAGCCCGCTCATCCCCCGTGGCTCAGCACCCACACCCCGCCGACGATCAGGACCGCGGCCAGCCCGTCCCGCGGGGTCACGGTCTCGAGGGCCCTCAGCGTGAAGTGGGAGAGCACGAAGGTGATGAGCGGCGAGATGCGCCAGATGGGCGCCACCAGCACCGAGGGCGCCAGCAGCAGGGCCTTGTAGGTGCAGAGCGACGCGATCGCCTCTGTAATGCCGGCGATGGCGAAGAACACCGCGCTTGCCGGCGGCACCCTCTCCTGCCGCCAGGCGTGAATGCCCAGGGAGGGCCCGCCGGTGAACAGGAACACAGTGGCGGTGATGTGGTTGACGAGGGTCCCCAGGGCCGGCACCGCGGCGGCCACGAGTCCCCATTTCTTGAAGATCGGGTTGATCCCGAAGGCCAACGAGGACAACAGCGGATACATGAAGTAAACCAGCCGGTTTGGGACCTCCTCTCCCTCGGGCGGGCTCACCGTCAGGAACAGCACCCCGGCGACGATCACCACGACCCCGGTGAAGATCTCCCAACCCACCTGCTCGCCCAGGAGCGCCCAGCCCAGCAGCACCGTGATGAGCGGTGAAGAGTTCTTCACCGTCACCGACTTCGACGCCCCCACGCTGTCGATGCCGAGGTTGAGAAAGACCTTGCCCAGGCACGCAGCCACGCCCGTCAGCATGAACGAAAGCAACGGACCCCAGTCGAGCGTCACGAACTCCTCGCGCCACCAAGTGGCCACCAACAAGGTCCCAAGGGACCAGTACTGGGTCCAGAGCGTCGCCATGGTGACGTTCGACCTCGCCATGCCCTTCTTGATCAGAGTCGGGACCACACCCCAGATGATGCCGGCGGCAAGGGCGTAGAGGATGGCTTCGGCGGTGTCGTCGATCATGAGATGGCGTGGCCGCGCGGCCTGGTCAGGTAAGGACACACGAACCGAATTGGACAGGATGCACTGCCAGCCTAGTGTACACGGACGCTAAGTCAATCGGAATGCGGACGCTTACTTCCGGGAGATGCCTCCATCAACCCTCCCGGGAAAGGCATGGATTGGTGACGTCCCTCCCCTCACGTTCCGAAGCACGGTGTAATTCGACTGTCATGACACCGCTATTGTTCGAATACCACACGTCGTTGACCAGAAGCACAAGTTCCCCGTCCCGGGGAGCGTTGAACTTGAAAGGGCACGAAGCATCTCGCGTGTCGAGAACCGGAAAGACCTCGCGTCCTCGTTCGATTCGGCCGACCACTTGGAACCAGGCCCCTTCAGGATAGGGGCGAAGCCATTCAAACCACCTGGCAAGAAACCGCAGGAAAGGGCGAAATCGAACGCCCTCCGGCGTCGCGCAGTAGTAGCCGTCCCGCCATCCCTCGTAGTGAACGAACCGGCCCGTGTAGATGGCGTCCTTCTTGAGCAGCAGCCCTGTCTCGTTGCGTTCACGGTTGGCAACGACCAAGGCCGTCGCGGTCTTGCCCGGAGCCAGTAGGTGAGGATGACAGATTTCTTTGCATGAGGTTTCCAGTCCCGTACTCCCGTACTCGACGTTCTTCCCGGTCGCGGTCTTGCCCGAACCGGACAGAAACCCGAGAAAGAGAACCGTCAGGAACAACAGGACAGCCACAACCTGGCACCACGAGCCCCTCAGGATTGCCGGGACGGGCGTCGGTGTGAGCGCCGGCGAACCCAGTTGCCAGACCCGGAATGCATACTCGGCTTCCTCGACCTTTACCCGCCGACTCAGCAGACGCATTCCCACCGCGGCAAGGAGGAGCAGTAACGCATGGAACGGATGCTTCATGACCAGGTCGACCAGGTTCGCCGGAAGCCCAGGCACCACAAAACCAACGATGTCCCTGAGCGAAAGCGGGAGCCAGACCGGTTCAACCGCACCACTCAAGAACGCGGCCGGCAGGAGATAAAGGAGCGCGATCGCAGAATAGACTGCGACCGATAGTAGATACAGCCACTTCCGCGTTCTGGCGAACCGCGACAACCAGATCACACAACCTCCCGCTGCTGCGCTTCTGCGTCGGGCGGCAAATCAATACCGGGTATCGTCAGGCGTGACAATGTACCGATCCCGCAACAAGACCTTTGGTCCATAGTGGTCGGTTCCGCGTCGAATCCGCTCGAACACGGTCGCATGTATCCTCGGGAGGATTCCCTTGCGTTTGTACAAGTCGCGTCGCGCATAGCGATAGAACGTCCCCCAGCCGGTCCGCGAATCGTACAGGCGGCCATGAGGGTCCGACGCCTCGCGATACTCGGGCCACTTGCTGGCCAGAAACCGCAACCCACATCGGTGTGCTCTGTGCATGATCCAGAGAAGCGGCACCAGGGACAACGAGTCCTTCGGATACCCGCCCCCGACGTTGGAATGCACGCCGGCGAACCAGACCTGCTCTATCACGCGCTGTTCGCCCTCGCGCTCTTCCCAGACATTGGGATGAAACGTCCTGCGCTCGTCGTCGAGCGCCAGCGCCTGGAAGGCATTGCATATAAGACGATGCGGTCTCTGGTCGTGGAACCCCCACCATCGCCGTCCGGACAACTTCCGATAGATCTTCTCCGCCCAGCATTTCAACTCATCGAACGGCACCCCCATCGCGTCAACCGTATCCCACACGCCGACGAAATGGATTCGGACTGTTCGAAGGCCCAGGTCATCGATTCCCAAGCACTTCCGGATTTGCCGGGGGCTGGGATCTTCCGTGCCCCCGGCCCCATCTACCGTTCTCTCGCTTCGGTACGCCTTGAGTATCCGCTTCAACTTGGAGATACGGTCGCGCCGTCCCGTGCCGATGACGGCCTTGCGCTCAAGGAGCCCGCAACGGCAGATCATCCCTGCGAGCGAACGTACCGCGAACGCTCCTCGGCTAAAGCCGAACAGAAAAATCCTGTCCCCCTCCTCGTAGTTCATGGCAAGGAACTCATACGCTTCCTTGATCTGCCGGCTAACGCCCCAACCGGTGGCTCCCGCCAGCAGTCGCCACCATCGGATGCCGCTGGTCCCCACGCCGTCGTCGTAGTACGTGATTTGTTCCAGTCCCCGGCGGTGACGATCGACCGAAACGAAGATGCGCCACACGTTCGTCCCACGCCTCTTTCCACCGATGTTCCAGGTCCCGTCAACACATACCGCGATGTTCTTCGGCACCGACCTATCCCCTCGAATCTGCTTCGTACCATTCACAAGCGGCCGCAGGCCGCTCCCGGAGAAGCACTTTCCGAACCACGTTCAGTTTCACTAGTCGACAACGAAGTTTTTGAACAAAACCTCAAGATTCTCATTCACTCCGGCCGCCCTGGTAGGGCCGCTTCCGGCGGGGGTCTGCACAAGTTGACACCCCCCAACCCTCCGGGCATGATTCTTCGTGTTCACCTCATTCCTGCTGCACGGGAGCCAACCATGAGCGACGTCCGCTTCATCGACACCACTGTGCGCGACGGCAACCAGAGCCTGTGGGCGCTGAACATGCGCACCGATCACATGCTGGCGGTGGCGGAGCACATCGACGAAGCCGGCTTCGAGTCGGCGGAGTTCTTCGTCACGGTGATGTTCAAGAAGCTGGTGCGCGAGCAGAAGGAGGACGCCTGGGACTGGTTCCGGCTGGGGACGAAGCGGTTCCGGAAGACGCCGCTCCGGCTCCACGGCGGGCTCAAGATCATCGAGAAGATCCCGGTGTGCGTGTTCGAGCTGATGATCAAGCGGATCATGGACTACGGCATCACGCTCACGCGCACCTCCAACTCCTGGAACAACTACGACGATTTCGACGTGGAGAAGACCGAGCTCAAGAAGCTCGGCATGGACACGGTGGTGAACCTGATCTACTCGGTGTCGCCGCGCCACACCGACGAGTACTACGCGCGGAAGGCGCGGGAGGCCGCGGCCATCAACCCGGTGCGGATCTGCTTCAAGGACGTGGGCGGGCTCTTGACCCTGGAGCGGGCGCGCACGCTGATCCCCATCGTGCTGGAGAACATCGGCGACACGCCGGTGGAGTTCCACGCCCACTGCAACAACGGGTTGGCGCCCCTGTGCTACCTCGAAGCCGTCGACATGGGCATGACCACGCTGCACACGGGCATCCCGCCGCTGGCCAACGGCTCGGCGCAACCGTCGATCTTCAACGTGGCCCGCAACCTCCGAGCCATGGGCCACAACCCGCTCATCGACGAGGAGGTGCTCCGGCCGGTGACCGAGAAGCTCCAGTACATCGCCCGGCGGGACAACCTGCCGGTGGGCCGTGTGGTGGAGTACGACGAGTCCCAGTACACGCACCAGGTGCCCGGCGGCATGATCTCCAACTTCCGCCATCAACTCGCGCTCATCGACATGCGCGACCGACTCGATGCCATCCTGGAGGAATGCGTCCGGGTGCGCGAGGAGTGGGGCTATCCCATCATGGTGACGCCGCTGTCCCAGTTCGTGGGCACCCAGGCGGCCATCAACGTGATCTGCGGCGAGCGCTACAAGGAGGTCACCGACCAGGCCATCCAGTACGCCCTGGGCTACTGGGGCCGGGAAGGCGCCGAGTACATGGACCCGGAGGTCAAGGACAGGATCCTCGGGCGCCCGCGGGCGAAGGAATGGGAGCACTGGGAGCTGCCCGAGCCGTCCATCCAGGAGGTGCGGCGGCAGATCGGCGCCACCCACGTCTCCGACGAGGAGTTCCTGCTGTGGGTCTTCGCGGGCGAGGAGGCCGTGAAGGCCCTGCCCGACGGAGGCAGGCCCCGGGAGTACCTGAACGCCGGCACCCCCCTGGTGCGGCTGGTGGGCGAGCTCACCCGGCAGGACAAGGCCAGCCACATCTACATCCGCAAGCCCGATTTCTCGCTCACCCTCGGGCGCAACTGACACGGTCCAGATTGACATGGTTACGGCGATCGGATAATCCCGAAAGACGGGATCCACCGCCCGCGACCGCTCCATTTCATTCTCAGGGAGGGAACGAAGTGACCTCAACCAATCCGCGACGCATCATCGACGGCGACGGCCACGTGGTCGAAGACATCGGCGCCATCATCGACAACATGCCGCCGGAATACATCGGGAAGAGCTTCTCCGAGGCGCGCGCCAAGAGCCCGTTTCCGCCCATCGACCACCTGCACTCGGCCAACCGGCATTACGTCCCGGAGGGCGCCTTCGCCAAGGTCGGGCCGGAGGGCTGGGAGGTGTTCCTGGAGGACGTGCACATAGACGCCACGGTGCTCTACACCAGCGCCGGGCTGGCCTTCGGCAAGATCGTGAGCCGGGACTGGGCCATCGAGCTGGCCCGGGCCTACAACAACTGGATCCACGAGACCTACGTGGCCCGGAGCCCGCGCTTCCAGGCCATGGGGCTCCTCCCGCTGCAGGAGCCCAAGGCCGCGGCCGAGGAGTTGCGCCGCATGGTGGAGGAGCTGGGCCTGTGCGGCGCCATGCTGCCGTCCACCGGCGCCAACATGCCCCACCTGGGCTCGGAGCGGTATTTTCCCATCTACAAGGAAGCGGAGCGGCTGGGCTGCGCCCTCGGCATCCACGGCGGCGCCCACGAGGGCATGCTCATGGACGACCTCACGCCGTACGCGCCGGTGAACGCCCTGGGCCACCCCATGGGGCAGATGATCTGCTTCGCGGGCATCGTCTTCAACGGGGTCCTCGACAAGTTTCCCGGGCTCCGCATCGGCTTCCTGGAGGCGGGTTGCGCCTGGCTGCTCACCTGCCTCGAGCGCTTCACCGGCTCCTGGGCGAGCCACGTCCAGTACGACCCGCGCGGGCGCTTCCTCAAGCTGGACGGCGGCATGAGCATCGCCGACTACATCTGCCGCCACATCGACGAGGACCGGATCTTCGTGGGCGTCGAGGGCGACGAGCTGTCCATCGCCGAGGCCGTGCGGGTGGTGGGCAACAAGCCGTTCCTGTTCTCCTCCGACTACCCCCACGAGGTGGACGCGGCCACCTGCAAGCACGAGCTGCAGGAGCTGGAGGAAAACGAGGAGCTGAGCGACGACGACAAGGACGCCATCCTCTTCCGCAACGCGCAGCGCTTCTACCGGCTGGGCGAGGGGGCGGCACAGGGCGTGTAGGCGCGATGACAGGAACGGGAGGCCAACCGTGAGCACGTTAAAAGATCAGACGGTGGTGGACGGCGACGGCCACGTGGTGGAAGACCACGAGGCCATCTGGCAGCGCATGCCGCAGGACTACCGGGTCAGCAACTGGTCGATGCGCAGTCCCTTCGGGCCCAACGACCACCTGCACTCGACCAACCGTCATTTCGTTCCCGAGGGCGCGTTCGCCAAGGTAGGACCCGAGGGGTGGATCGAGTTCCTGGAGGACGTGGGGGTGGAAAGCACGGTCCTCTACCCCTCCAACGGCCTCACCCTCGGCCGGGTGGTGAGCCGCGACTGGGCCATCGAGCTGTCGCGGGCCTACAACGACTGGATCCACGACGAGTACACCGGCCGGAGCCCGCGCTTCCAGGCTGTGGGGCTGATCCCGCTGCACGAGCCGGACGAGGCGGTGGCGGAGCTGCGGCGCATCGTCGAGGAACTCCACTTCGCCGGCGCCATGTTGCCGGGGACCGGCGCCGCCCAGCTCCAGAACCACCTGGGGGACGAGCGCTACTGGCCCATCTACGAGGAGGCGGACCGGCTCGGCTGTGCCCTGGGCATCCACGGCGGCGTGCACGACAACATGGGGCTGGACGACATGAGCCCTTACGCGCCGGTGAACGCCCTGGGGCATCCGTTTGGGCAGATGGTCAACTTCGCCGGCATCGTCTTCAACGGCGTGCTGGACCGTTACCCCAACGCCCGCTTCGGCTTCCTGGAGGCCGGGGCCGCCTGGTTCGTGAACTGCCTGGAACGCTTCGAGCGCTCCTGGAGCAGCCACGTGCAGTACGATCCCAACGGGCGATTCCTCCAGCTCAAGGGCAACGAGTCCGTCACCGACTACGTCCTGAAGCACGTGGACGCCGGCCGCATCTTCGTGGGCGTCGAGGGGGGCGAGCTGACTCTCCCCTTCGCCGTGCGCCTCGCGGGCAACAAGCCGTTCATCTACTCTTCCGATTTCCCCCACGAGGTGAACCACGCCACCGCGAAGGAGGAGATCGAGGAGGTGCGGGAGAACCCCCGGCTCACGGACGACGACAAGGCGGCGATCCTGCACGCCAACGCCCGGCGTTTCTACCAGCTCGGGTAGCATCCCGCCGGGCATTCCGTGGAGACGCGACGGCAACCTCCCCTCTCGGTGCCCTTCTTCTACGGCTGGATCGTCGTGGCGCTGACGTTCTGCGTCAACCTCACCGCCGCCGGCACCCGCTCCGCAGCGACCCTGCTGATCAAGCCGCTTGAAGCGGAGTTCGGCTGGACCCGCACTCTCGTCTCCATGCCCGGCAGTCTGAACCTCCTCCTGTTCGGCATCGGCGCGCCGGCGGCGGGCTGGCTGGTGGACCGCTACGGCGTCCGCCGGGTGGTGTTCTACTCCCTGGCCATGGTTACGGCGGGTCTGGTTGCAACCGCCTTCGCCCAGCAGTGGTGGCAACTCCTGTTGTTCTGGGGCCTGATCGTGGGCGTCGGCACCAGCGCCACGCCGGTCCTGGCCGCGGCCGTGGCCAACCGCTGGTTCGTGAAGCACCGGGGCGTCACCATCGGCCTCCTCACCAACGGCAACGCCGCCGGCCAGATGGTCTTCCTGCCCCTGCTTTCGCTGGTCATCCTCGCCACCGGCTGGCGCGGCAGCATGCTGTTCATGGGCGCCGTCGCTTTCGGCCTCATGGTGCTGGTGTCGCTGTGGATGCGCGACGACCCGGAAGACGTGGGCCTGGAACGCTACGGGCTGGCGCCCGGTGCGGGGACGGCTTCAGGCGCCGCGCGGGCGGAGCCGCCGGCATCCGCCACCCCCGTTCGGGACGCCTTCCGCAGCCCCACGTTCTGGCTGTTGAGCGCCGGCTTCTTCGTCTGCGGCGTAACCGCCAACGGGCTCATCGGACTGCACCTGATCCCTCACGTGGTGGAGGAGCTGGGCCTCCCCTTCTTCACCGCCAGCGTGATCTTCGGCGTCATGGGCGGCATCAGCTTCATCGGCACCATCGGCGCCGGCTGGCTGGTGGACCGGGTGGATGCCCGCAAGGTCCTGGCCCTGGCCTACTTCCTGCGCGGCTGCGCGCTGTTCCTGCTGCCCTACGTCGACACGCTGCCCGGACTGATCGTGTTCGC
Organism: uncultured Binatia bacterium (SeqCode); assembly: GCA_965219905.1. GTDB lineage: Bacteria > Desulfobacterota > Binatia > UBA9968 > JAJDTQ01 > JAJDTQ01. Next base: position 566,093 of record CBDCOS010000002.1, read on the forward strand.
CACGGTGTACGGCATCGACTGGTACGCCACCGGCCCCGCCACCACCGCCATCGCCGCGGACACCTTCGGCCGGCACGCGGTGGCGCGCATCTTCGGCTGGATCTTTCTGGCGCATCAGTTGGGCGCCAGCTCCGCAGGCAACATCGCCGGCCTCGTGTACGATGTCTTCGGCGAGTACCACTACGCGTTCCTCACCGGCGCCACCATGGCGATCATCGCCGCCGCCCTGGTGATGCAGATCGCGCCGCAGGCGCCCCGTCTGACCCCGGCGGCAAGCTCCGCGTGACGCGCCGCTTGACTCGAACACCGCCCATGGAGGCTCCCATGCAACTACCGCCCGTCGCCGCCACCACCATCGGCAGCTTCCCCCGCCCCAGGTGGCTGGCCAATGCTGTCCGCAGCACGGTCACCTTCAACCTGGAAGGGGACCTCCTGCAGGAAGGCCTGGACGACGCCACCACCCTTGCCATACGCGGCCAGGAGCTGGCCGGGCTCGACCTCGTCACCGACGGCGAGCAGCGGCGGCCCCACTTCATCGACCACATCCTGAACTCCATGGAGGGCGTGGACACGGTGAATCGGGTCCCCAAGAGCGTGTACCGGAGGCGCGACGATGTCCACCAAGTGCCCCGCGTATTCGGTCCCATCACGCGCCGGACCCCGGCGGTGGTGGAGGACCTGCAGTTCGCCAAGGCGCGGACCGACCACCCCGTGAAGATGGCCGTGCCCGGACCCATGACGGTGATCGACAGCACCAGCGACGATCACTACGGCGGGGACGAGGCCGCCATGGCCATGGACGTGGCCGCTGTCATCAACGCGGAGCTGCGGGACCTTCAGGCGGCCGGCGTCGACGTGGTGCAGATCGACGAGCCCGCCATGACCCGCTACCACGAGAAGGTGGCCGCCTACGGCGCCCGTGCCCTCGACCGCTGTATCGAGGGGATCACCATCCCCACCATCGTCCACTTGTGTTACGGCTACCCCGGCGGCAAGAACCTGCAGCACGAGTACGAGTACCCCGAACTGTTCCCGCTGCTGCTCGAAACCGATATCGGCGGCTTCGCCGTGGAGTTCGCCCGCAGCAACTACGACCCGGCGATCCTCGAGGTGTGCAAGGAGCGGCTGGTCATGTTCGGCGCCGTGGACCCCAGCGACGTCCCGGTGCCGCCGGTGGAATCGGTGGTAACGCGGGTACGCGACGCCCTGCGCTACCTGGATGCGGACAAGCTCCTGCTGGCGCCGGACTGCGGCCTGATGACCGTGACCCGGGAACTCGCCTTCGCCAAGGCCAGGCTCCTGGCTGACGCCGCTGCCGAGCTGCGGCGGACATTGTAATCCCGGAGTGTTGCAAACCATGTACCGAGCCGTGAAACTTCCGAACGGCGTCGCCGGACGCCTGTTTCTGGGCAGCATGCCGGGACGCTACGAGGTGTTCCAGGAAGCGTGGCGGGCCATCGCGGAGCACGGCATCACGCGGGTGGTCTGCCTCGTGCCGTCCGACGAGTTGCAGGACAAATCGCCGCTCTACGCCCGCGCGGTGCGGGAAGAGCGGGTTCCGTGGGTGCACGAGAGCTTTCCCATCGAGGACTTCGAGGCGCCCGCGGACCGGGAAGCCTTCTGGGCGCTGGCGCGGAGGGCCGCAGCCCTGCTGGCCGCGGGAGAGACCATCATGGCTCACTGCGCCGCCGGCATCGGCCGCACCGGCACCTTTGCGGTATGCGTGCTGCTGGCGCTGGGGCTGACCGCCGCCGAGGCGCGCACGGCGGTCCGGAGAGCCGGCTCCAGCCCGCAGACGGCGGCCCAGGAAGACATCGTCCACTGGGCGGCCGGACTCGACCCCGCAGCCTGAATTTCTTCCTTCCCCGACCGCGCCGTGGTAGAAGAGAAGGACGGGACGTGAGCCCGAGTTGCCTTCAAGGGAGGTCTCGAGGATGAGCAGCATCACACCCCCTCTCAACTTCGCCAAGTGGATCGAAGAGCACCGCCACCTGCTCAAGCCGCCGGTAGGCAACCAGGTGGTCTACAAGGACACCGAGTTCACGATCATGGTGGTGGGCGGACCCAACACCCGCAAGGACTACCACGTGGACGAGGGCGAGGAGTTCTTCTACCAGCTCGAAGGCGAAATGACGCTCAGGATCATGGAGAACGGCGCGCCGCGGGACATCCCGATCCGGGCGGGCGAGATCTTCCTGCTCCCTCCCAAGGTGCCGCACTCGCCGCAAAGGAAGGCCGACACCGTCGGGCTCGTCGTCGAGCGCCAGCGGCGGAAGGGGGAGCTGGACTGGTTCCAGTGGTACTGCGACGCCTGCAACGCCAAGATCTACGAGGAATCGGTGCAGCTCACCGACATCGTCGCCCAGCTCCCGCCCATCTTCGAACGCTTCTGGAGCAACGAGGCCAACCGCAGGTGTGAGCGCTGCGGATCGGTGATGGAGCCGGTCAACTGAGCCGCGGCGGGGCCGCACCCGTTTCCACGTTCTACCGAGGGCTGGCCAACGGCCTGACCCTGGGGCGTTTCGCCGCCCCTGTCCCTTTCATCTACCTCATGCTGGCAAGCCACGGCGGGGCCTCTCGCTCCACCGGCGCGCTGCTGTTCCTCCTCTACCTGCTCACCGCCTTCTCCGACCTGCTGGACGGCCACTTCGCGCGCAAGGCCGGCTCCGCCAGCACCTGGTGGGGACGGCTCGACGTGCTGGCGGACGTCTGGTTCAACACGTCGGCCCTGCTGGCGGCGGCGTGGCTCGGTATCGTGGGCTACTGGGTGCCGCTGGGGACCGCCGCGCTGGCGGCGCAGTTCCTGTACCGGAACCGAAGCGCGCCCGCCGAATCACCACCACGGCTCCGGGAGGACGTCCCGGGAAAGGCAGCCGGAGTGATCTACTACCTCCTGGTGGGCACCGTGGCTCTTGGAATCTGGCTGGGCGCTGGCCGGTGGTCCGTCTGGATCGGGTGGACGGGCAATGCGGTGTTCCTGTACACGGCGTTCTTGTTCACACGGAATCTATGGCGGAACACAGACCCTGAACCGTCTTCGATCCAGTTGTAGCCAGACACCCTCCGGCACGACTTGTGCGTACCAGATCCTCTTGGGTCCGCATGGACCTGTTGCTCCGGATGCAGGCCTGGCACGCCGCCGCCCGGATGCGCGCCCGAGCGGACGACATCTCCGTCGAGCGTTACCAACGGGCCTGAGATTCAGGTCTATACGGTCTTCCGATCCCCCGTGTACAGCTTCAGCGGCATGAGGCAAGCCGCCGAGAGGATGACGCACACTCCGGCCAGGACGAACGCGGACCCGTAACCGTAGTGGTCCACCAGGTAGCCGGCGATGATCGGCGTCGGCAGCACCGCGACCTGGGCGATCACCGTGGTCAGCCCCTGGGACGATGCCTGCACGTTGGCGCCCGACACGTCCGAGATCACCGCGGTCATCACGTTCATCAGGGTGTAGAAGAAGGTGCCTATGGCGATGATGACGAGGGTCAGAGGCGCCACGGGCGGAGCCGCGGCAAGGAGCATGTACAGAAAGCCCAAAACCATCATCGACGGGACCAGCACCGGTTTCCGGCCGTAGCGGTCGGACATGTAGCCCAAGGGGGTCTGGGAGAAGATTCCCACGACGTGAAGCAGGAAGATGTAGACCCCCAGGGCCTCGGCCGTGAAATGAAGCTCCGTGACCAGATAGACGGGCAGGAACGTCAGGATCACCACCCGCCCCATGGTCAGAAGGCCCCTCGACGCCGAAATGGCCATGAACGAGCCGTTGCCCAGCAACGCCATCATCTCGCGGAAAGGCGTGGTGCGGGACGGCGCTCTCACGTCCTGTCTGAAGGCCCCGAACAGACCGCGGAAGACCAGGACGCCGAAGAGCACACCCGGAACGATGTGCCACCAGAGAACCCCGTCCCAAGCCACCGCCGCCACCAGCACTCCCTGGGCCACGGGTGACAGGCTGTCGCTTATGGTGGCGCCGGTGCCGTGGACCGCGATGGCCGTGGCCCGGCGTTGCGGGAACTTGGAAGTGAGGGTGGCGGCGGCAGTGGGATGCCACAGCGCGGTACCGAAGCCGATGAGCACACTGGCGGCGAAAGCCGCCCAAAACCCGCCGCGGCTGCCGAAAAGCAGGTAGGCCACGCCCATCATGACCAGCGACGAGGCCAGGATCATGTCCCGATGCCGGTACAGCGCGTCGCCCAGCATGCCGGCGGGCAGATTGAGGGTACCCTGTCCGAACTGCCGGCCGGCGGCCAGGAAACCCACCTGGACCCCGCTGAGACCGAGACCGGTCTTGACGAACGGCAGCGCGATGGGGAAGAGCTGCTGAAACCAGTGGATCACGATGTGCCCGCCGGTCACGATGGCCAGCAGGCGACGCCGTTCCTGCCCCAGGTCACGGGCCTCGGCCACGAAACGCTGGACGTTGGAGCGGATGAACGAAGTTCGCGGCGACGGCGTCACGGGCGTTTCTCTCCCCTCGTCATCCGTTCCATGGATTCCATAGTCCTGGCGGGATAGCACGCACCGTTCGGCGCCTCAAACCGGCGGCTCCTTCCTCCCCCTTCGCGAAAACAGATCGGCATAGACCCTGGGCAGGAAGATCAGGCCGAAGGAGCCGTTGGCCAGCATGAACGTCAGGTGGGCGGCCAGGCTGTAGGCGAGCAGGTCGGCCTCGGCCGCGTAGTTGCCGAAGAAGAAGATCCAGGCGGCCTGGGAGGTGCCGAGGTGGGCCACGGTCACGGGCAGCGCGGCCACGAGGTAGACGATGGGGAGGAAGGCCAGCAGCGGCAGCACCGGGATCTCGATGCCGAAGAAGGTCAGCGCCCGGGCGTGAACCAGGAGCGAGAGGAAAAACACGGAACCCTTGAGGACGAGGATCGCCAGGGCCTGGCGCAGCCGGACCTTCCGGAACGTCGACAGCAGCACGTTGCCGCCCGCCCGCCGCCCCAGCGCGCCGAGCCGGCGGCGGGCAATGCCGACGACGGTAATCCAGACCAGCGCGAGCAGCACCGGCAACACGAAGAAAACCGCCGGCGTCCCTCCCGGAAACGCCGCCGAGCCCACGGTGGCGAAGAAGATGAGGTTGGTGGCCTCCAGCAGGATCAGCAACACGACGGTGCTGGTGATCTCGCCCAGGGGCGTGCGGAAGCGGCGGTTCAGGTAGAGCGCCAGCGCGGCCTGGGCAAGCTGCGTGTTGATTATGGCGACGACATAGGTGGATGCGCGCACCGGCAGAAGCTCCCGGTAGCGGATGGGTCCGTGGAACCAGCGGATCAACGCGGTCAGCACCGCCGAGTCCGCCAGGAAGAAACAAAGCGAGAACGAGCCCATGACAGCGAAGAACGGCAGCAGGCGCGCTCCGGAGACAGCCTGCCAGAAGGCCTCGAAGGGAATGCGCCAGAAGATGATCCCGAAGATGGCGATGGTGAGCGCCACCGGGATGAGGCGCGCCCACAGGCTTTGCTCCTTGGGCGGAGCCGTTCCTTCGGGAGTGGCGGAGTCGTTCACTTGTCTCTTCCCGGGTTACCGGGCGGACAGCCCGTCCAACAGCTCGTCTACCGGCGTCAACGGGAACGGCAGGAGTTCCCGTGTTTCCGTCGCGTCCCCCAGGTGTTCATTGAACAACGTATCGAATAGCGTCCAGTTCCAACCCCGCCCCAGCCGGCCCGCGATGACCGCCGTCCCCTCGGCCAACCACCCGGGCACGCCCAGGATCAGCGGCCGGCGGCCGAGGCGCGCGGCCGCCCGGCGCAGCAACTCGACGTAGGTCAGGATGTCGGGACCCACCAGATCGAGCACATGGACCGGCGCGGTCTCCACCGTGAGCGCCCACTGGATGGCGCGGGTCACATCCGCCACCGCCACCGGCTGGATGCGTACCTCCCCGCCCCGCACCAGCGGCACCACCCTCTGCCCGGCCAGACGGAGAAGGGTCCGCATGGACGGCGTGCCCGGCCCCAACACCATGGGGACGCGGAACACCAGCGCCTCGAACCCGGCGCGGCGGATGGATGACTCGGCCAGGGCCTTGGAACGCAGGTACTCGTTGGGTGAGTTCAGGTCCGCGCCCGGTGCGCTCAGGTAGACGAACCGGGCGACGCCTGCAGCCTTGGCGGCGGCGACCACCGCCCGGGTGGTGCCGGTGTTGGCGTCGTCAAGCCGCTCGCCGTGTCGGGGCTGCAGTCCGCCGGCCAAGTGCACGACGGCGGAGGCACCTGTCACCGCAACCGCCAACGAATCGGGGTCACCGTAGCCGATCTGCATCACCGTTGCCGGGAGACCGTCCAGCGCGGCCGCCTGCTCCGGACCTCTTACCAGAGCCCGCACGACCGGTCGCACGGTTTCCGCCAGACGCCGGATCAGCGCCTTGCCCAGCACTCCATTGGCACCGGTGACCACGATAACGATGACGACGCTCCAGACGAAAAGAAGCGGGTTGACGTCCCTCGACGGGGGCCGATCCGTCATTCCCGCGGAAGCGGGAATGACGAGTTCGAACGTTCCGGGATTTCGACCGTCAACTCAGCATCCGATGCGTCGGGGCCAGGAGCTTCTCCACGGGCAACCCATGGGTGCACGATCCCGCGCAGTCCTGGGTCGGACAGGTCAGGCAGGCGGCGGCGCCGTCGCCGAGAAGGGCGTACTCGCTGCGGGCCAGCTTCTCGTCCTGGTAGTCCCGGGCATACATGCGGGTGCGCAGCACGTCGGCGATGGGGACGCCGTAGGGGCAGGCGTTCTCGCAGTCGTTGCAGGCGTGGCGGCAGTACGAGGCCCCGTTCATGCGTGCGTAGCCCTTCAGCAGCTCGAAGTCACCTCGCGCGGCGGTGGTCCAGCCCGACGCGCCCAGGTACTCCCGGACCCCGGCCGAATCGGTCATGGAGATGATCAGCGCATGCACCTGGGGATTGGAGAGCACCCAGCGGAACGCCGCCTGGGCATAGGTGGCGCCGTCCTTCTCAAACGGCCGCATGTCGTTCAGGCGGGCGCCCATCAGGGTCTTCATGGCGATGACGCCGACGTTTTTGGCCTTGGCCTTGTCCAGCACCCGCGGCAGATCCGGTTGACGGGCGATGAAATCGAATCCCTGGGTGAAACGTTCGTAGAACTTCGGGTCCTGCCCGAAGTTGTAGGCCACCAGGATGACGTCCACCATGTCCCGGTCCAGGGCATAGTCCAGACACTGGATAAGCCGGCCGGCGTGCCCGGACATGCCCGAGAAGCGGATCTTCCCCTGCCGTCTGGCCTGGGCGACGAACTCGTGCCATTCGGGGTTCTCCAGCCGGCCCACGCTGTTGACCGCGTGGGTGAAGTAGACGTCCACGTAGTCGGTCTGCAAACGCCTCAGGCTCGCCTCGAGGGAGCGCATCATCGACTCCCTGTCCTCGCTGGCGCCGGTGTGGGTCTTGGAGGCGATGAACACCTTGTCGCGCTTGCCCCGCAGCGCGTTGCCGATGGTGGTCTCGGAATCGCCGCCGCGGTAGCTCTCGGCCGTGTCGAAGTAGTTGATGCCCCGGTCCAGGGCGTCCAGCACCAGGTTCTCCTCGCCGGCATCGAGCCGGCTGGAGCCGAAGGAGATATCCGAGATCCTGAACCCTGTACGGCCCAGGGTGACGTAGTGCTTTACCTCCGCCCGGGCTTGGGCACGCGCCGTGCCGCCCGCCGGTCCCGTGAACGGCAGAAGCCCGGCCGCGACGCCTGCCATTGCCCCCCGGCGGAAAAGCTCACGCCGACCCAGCTTCTCACCCTCATCGGACTTCTTCATGGCGGCTCCTCGGTCCCTGCGTGGGAAGGTTCAAGCGCAACGGCAACGTTCCATCCAGTACACATGAAAGGAAGCGGAATGTCCAACGGTCGGCGTCAGTCGCCGGCCACTCCCACCAGCGAGTTGAGCAGCGGCTCGTCGGCGGCCAGGGAGGCGCTGGGGCCGTCGTACACGATGCGGCCGCGGTTCATGACCACGGTGCGTTCGGAAAATTCCAGGGCGATGCCGGTATGCTGCTCCACCAGGATGATGGTGAACCCCTCCTGGGCGCGCAGGGTGTGCATGGCATCCACCAGTTGCTCGATGATGACCGGCGCCAGGCCCTCGGTGGGCTCGTCCATGAGCAGCACCGCCGGGTTTCCCACCAGCGCCCGGGCGATGGCCAGCATCTGCTGCTCGCCGCCGGAGAGCTGGCTGCCCTTGTGGCTCGTGCGCGAGCCCAGTTGCGGGAACAGCTCGTAGACCTGCTCGAAGGTCCAGCCGCCGGCCCGGCGCGCCACCGCCAGGTTCTCGTACACGCTCAACGACGGGAACACCTCCCGTTCCTGGGGCACGAGGCCCAGGCCGGCGCGCACGCGGTCGTAGGTCCTCGCGTCCGAGATGTCGCGGCCCGCCAGCTCGATGCGTCCGGAATGGAGCGTGGTGTAGCCCAAGACGGTTCCCAGCAGCGTGGTCTTCCCCACCCCGTTTCGGCCGATGATGCTCAGCCGCTCGCCGCGGTGGAGGGCCAGGTCGACGTCCTCCAGCACGACGGTCCGGCCGTAGCCGGCGCGGACCCCGGTGAGGCCGAGGACCTCGCCCGGGGCCGCGTCCCGCGCCTTGTCCGCGGCGGCCCTCAACGCCTGCCTCCGTGCAGCTCGGCGTTCTCGCCCAGATAGACTTCCTGCACCCGCGGGTCCGCGCCCACCTCGGCCGGCGCGCCTTCCGTAAGGATCGCCCCCTGCACCAGCACGGTGACCCTCTGGGCGAAACGGAAGACGATGTCCATGTCGTGCTCGATCATGAGCACGGCCATGGAACCGGGCAGGTCCTCCACCGCTTCCAGGAGCACGTGGCTTTCCGCCGACGGCACCCCGGCGGCGGGCTCGTCCAGCAGCAGCACCTTGGGACGGAGGCCCAGCGCGATGGCCAGCTCCACCAGCCGCTGCCGGCCGTACGGGAGCTCGCGCACCTGCCGGCGGGCGTCGGCCTCCAGCTTCACGGATTCGAGCAGGCCCATGCCTTCGGCGATGACGTCGACCCGCGTGTCGGCGCGGCGCCAAAGCCCGGCGGAAAGGGAGCGCCGCTCGCTGACGGCCATGCAGACGTTTTCCAGCACGCTCAACCCGCGGAACAGCGTATTGATCTGGAAGGTCCGGGCCAGTCCGCGCTTTACCCGGCGCGCCTGGGTCCAGTGGGTGATGTCGTGCCCCTCCAGCAGGATGGCGCCGCTCGAGGGCTCGACGGTGCCGGTGATGAGGTTCACCAGGGTGGTCTTGCCCGCGCCGTTGGGGCCGATGAGCGCGTGCCGGGCGCCGGGCCGCAACGCCAGGGACACCGCGTCCGCCACCACCAGGGCGCCGAAGCTCTTGCACAGGCCGCGGACCTCCAGCAGGGGCTCGCTCATGGCTTCTCCCGCCGGGCGCGGACGCCGTAGCGTTCCACCAGTCCCAGCATGCCCTCCGGGGCGTACAGGATGGTGGCCACCAGCAGCGCCCCGATGCCGAACAGCCAGTACTCCGGGCTGAGCTTGGCGAGCTGGTCCTGCAGGATCATGTAGACCGGCGCGCCGATGAACGCCCCGTAGAGGCGGCCGGTGCCTCCGAGGATCAGCATGATCATGACGTCGCCGGAGCGTTCGAAGCTGAGCACGTCCAGCGCCACGAACTCCGTGGTCTGCGCCAGCAGGGCGCCGGCGATGCCGGCCATGACCGCGGCGATGGTGTAGGCGCGCAGCATCTGGCGGTACACCGGGCAGCCGATGGCGTGCATGCGCCGCTCGTTCTCGCGGATGCCCCGCAGCGACTGGCCGAAGGACGAGTTCACGATGGTGCGGGCGGCCAGGAACACCAGGAACAGCACTGCCAGGGCGTAGAGGTAGGCGGTCTGGCCGTAGAGGTCGAACTCGAAGAGCCCCAGGAGCGGCTCCATCACCACTCCCTGGAGGCCGTCGTCACCGCCGGTCCAGTGCTCCTGTTCGTTGGCCAGCTCCTGCAGCAGGATGGTGACCGCGAGGGTGAGCATCAGCAGGGTGAGGCCGCGGGTGTACAGGATGACGGCGCCGCAAACGAACCCCACCACGCCCGCCACCAGGCCGGCGATCAGCAGCCCGCTCAAGGGCTCGCTCCAGCCCAGATGCGCCGACAGGATGCCGGCGGTGTACGCCCCGGTCCCGAACAGCGCCGCGTGTCCCAGCGACACGATGCCCGCGTAGCCCAGGATCAGGTCCAGGGACATGGCGAAGAGCACCATGATGAGGATCTGGGACCCCAGTTGCAGGTAGTCCGGGAACAGGAAGAAACCCAGCGCCGCGGCCAGCCAGGGCAGCAGCTCCGCGGGACGGACGGCCGCGCTTCGAAGCGGGTTGCGGTACGGTGTTTCTTCCATGTGAACGCGTTTCCCTGCGCGGCGCGGCGGCGATGCGTACAGCTATCGGGCGTAGAACCCCTGCGGGCGCCACAGGAGCAGGATGATGGTCACCGCGAAGATGAAGAAGGCGCCGAAGGCGGGCAGATAGTACTTGCCAGCGGTGTCCACGATGCCGAGGATCAGCGACGCGGCAAACGCCCCCCGCAGGCTGCCGAGGCCGCCCACGGCCACCACGATCAGGAAGTAGACGAGGTATTCAAGCGCGTAGGTGGGGGTCAGTCCGAGGATCTCGGTGCCCAGCGCGCCGCCAAGCGCCGCCAGCGCGCTGCCGAGCGCGAAGGTCAGCGTGAAGAGCCGCCGGATGTTGATGCCGACGGTCTCGGCCATGCGCTGGTTGTCCACCGCGGCGCGCACCTTGGCCCCCAGCAGCGTGCGTTCGAACCCGTACCACAGGCCGATGATGGTGACGAAGCTCACCAGGATGATGAACGTGCGGTAGGTGGGGAAGTGCCGGAATCCCAGGTCGACCTGGCCCTTGAGATAGAGCGGCACGTCGAGCTGCACGTTCAGCGGACCCCACAGGAAGGTGCACACGGCGATGCCCATGAACACCAGCCCGATGGTCAGGAGAACCTGCTGCAACTCGTCGCCGCCGTAGAGGCGGCGGTAGAGCAGGCGTTCCAGCACGATGCTGATGAGCGCCACGGCGACGCAAGCCAGCGGCGCGCCCAGCAGGAACGGAACTCCCCACTCCCGGACGAAGGACACCGCGATGTACCCGCCCAGCATGGCGAACATGCCGTGGGCGAGGTTCACGAACCCCATGAGGCCCATGGTCACCGAGAGCCCCACCGAGATGATGAACAGGATCATTGCGAACGCGAGGCCGTCGAACGCAATGCTGACGAGGGAGTTGATCACGGAGAACAACTTGTCATGCTTAGGTCCCCTGCAGGCATGACCGGCGGGTTGCGTGCGGATGTCGATGCGCCGCCCCGTGCCGTCACGGGGCGGCGCATTCTCCGGGTTACCGGCTACTTCTTCTTCTCAAGTTCCTTCCAGGGATCCTTCACCATTTCGAGCGTCGCGGTCTCGATGTTGGCGAGGGCGTTCCCGCGCTTCTCGACCTTGCGCAGGTACTGGTTCTGGACGATGTCCCGGGTCTCGGGATCGATCATGATGGGGCCCCGGGGGCTCGCGAACTTCCACCCCTTCAACACGGCGAGGGCCTTGTCGGCGTCGATCTTGCCGTTGAGTTTCCGCACCACCTCGTGGATGGCGGCCATGCCGTCATACCCCTGCACACCGAAGAAATCCGGCGTGCTGTCGGCGCCGTAGGCCTCCTTCCACGCCTTCACGAAGGCCTTGTTCTCGGCCCGGTCGCCGGCGGCGGAGTAGTGGTGCATGGTCACGACGCCCAGCGGAACCTGTCCCATGTTGGGCAGCTCGGAGTCCTGGGTGATGTCTCCCGGGCCGATGAGCTCGATGCCGGCCGCCCTCATGCCGAGGTCGTCATAGGTCTTCATGACGCCGGTGGCCCACTTGCCGGCCGGGATGAAGACGTAAAGCGCATCCGGCTTGGCATCCTTGACCGACTGCAGGAACGGCGTGAAGTCCGGGATCTTGGGAAACGGGAACGGGATGTCCGCCACCACCTTGCCGCCGGCGGCGGTGAACGCCTTGGTGAACGCGTTCTTGCTGTCCTTGCCCGGCGAGTAGTTGGCATACGCCACGGCCGCGGTGCGGATGTTCATCTTCTCGTAGGCGTACTTGCCCAGCGGGTAGGCCGCCTGCCACATGGTGAACGACACCCTGGCCGTGTAGGGCGACCGGGTGGTGATGGCCGCGGTTCCCGCGTTCATGATGAGCAGCGGCACCTTGGCCTTGCGGGTCACGTCGGAGATGGCGAAGGCGTTGTTGGAGTAGACCACGCCGGCCACGATGTCCACCTTGTCGCGGGTGATGAGCTCGGTGGCCAGGCGCTTGGCGACATCGGGCTTGGGGCCGGTGCTGTCGCGCTTGATGATCTCGATCTTGTGTCCTCCCGTGCCCTTGGCGTGCAGCTTCTGGTAAAGCTCGAAGCCGCGGTCCACCTGCTGCCCGAGTTGAGCGTTGGGGCCCGAGTAGGGAAGAATGATGCCCACCTTGACGGTCTCCGCCCACGCGGGTCCCGTTACCGCCAATACCAGCAAAGACGCAGCCAGAAGCCTGAGAACTTTCATGGTCATACCTCCTCCGAGTTTGGCGCCCCGCGGCGCAGGTCGGGGATCATAACACTCCTGTCGTTGACACGGCAACGGCTGCCGGCCTTTCCCGGCCGGCGCAGGTCAACAGCTACGGATACGCCCGGTAGGGCCGTGTTTTCGTGGATCGGGCGGCCTCCGGACGGGCGCGAAGCACGTTCGCCCGGGCGTTGACCTTTTCCTTCCCGCCATACCAGATGCCGCTCAGCAGCACGACCGTGCCGCGGCCCGCGAGGCGTGTCGGAGAGAGCCGGCGCTGGAGGGACCGTCCGCCGGCCGTGGCCGTCACGTAGGCGGCGACGTCCGCGAGCGGATAAGGTGTCTGGTTGGTAAGCTGCACCAGGACCTGCCCGTTCCGGAGGAACGGTTGCGCCTTCACGTACCGCTCCGGAGCATCCGCCAGGTCCAGCATGACGAAGCTCTTGCGGGCGGCCTCGCCGATCTTCCCGCGCACCGTGCCCGCGTTCTTGAACAGACCCTTGGCGCGGGCACGGTCGCCCTCGGCAAGGACGATGTGGCCCAGGGCGTGACTGGCCAGTGCCGTGGGCAGGAGCTGCATGCTGCGTTCGAGGTCGCTCCGCGCCTGGGCGCGGCGCCCCAGGGCATCGTAGGCGAGTCCCCGTCCGAGGAAATGCTCGTAGTAGGCCGCGTCCCGCTTGATGGCGGCATCGTAGGCTTCCACGGCCTTGGCAAACCGAGACCGCCGAGCCTCGATCTGTCCCTTCAGCCCGTGAAACAAGGCCTCGCGCGGTTCCTGGGCGATGGCCTTGCGGACCAAGGCAAGGGCGCGATCCGGCGCCTTGTCCATCTCTCCCCGGGCGCGGTCCGCGGCGGCATAGGCCGGCTGCTTCTCGCGAAGGTCCGCGAGCGCGTTGTCGTACGGCCCACGCCCCACGTCTCCGCCCGCCGGAAACCTGGCGAGGGCCGCGCGATTGTTCTTCACCCGTTCCGCCGACGGCGGATGGGTGGCGAAGAGCCCCTCGAGCCAGTTCGCTTTCCGGCCCTTGCTCAAGGCCACGAACTTCTCCTGGAGAGTCACGGCCGCGCGCGTGTCGTAGCCCGCGGCCGTCATGTAACGCATGCTGTGGAGATCCGCCTCGCGCTCCGCGTCCCGGCCGTACCTCCGCCCGATGAGCTGCAACCCGACGCCGCTGGCCCCCAGGATGTAGTTCGAGTACTCCGAATACTTCGACCTCCCGGCGGCAAGCGCCACTCCCACCTGCGCCACCTGGAAGATCAGGTTGCGGGTCATGGCCTGAGCGCCGTGTCTCGCGGCCGCGTGGACGACTTCGTGAGCGAGCACCGCGGCCAGTTCCGCTTCATTTTCCATTTCCAGAAGCAGGCCGCGGTTGATGGCGATCTTGCCCCCCGGAAGCGCCCAGGCGTTGGGCGTGCCATTGTTCAGCACGACGAATTCATACGGCAGCTTGCGGTCGCTGACCTTCGCGACCCTTTGGCCGACCCGCGTCACGTACTGGTTGAGGGCCGGGTTCGCCTTGTATCGTCCTCCCTCGGCCTGTTGTGTGGGGCGATAGTATTTCCGGCCGGTCTCGATCTCGTGCGCGGTGGAGAAGGGGACGAACTCTGTCTCCCGGGTGACGGGGTTCTTGGAGCAACCGGCGATGGCAACCGCCGTCAGCAAGAGAACGATCGTCAGCGACAACCTTGAACATACGGCGCCGGCCACGTTTGCCTCCTTCAGCACGGTCTCCGTGAACTCCTGATGGTGAAAAGGTTAGCCGACCGGAGTTTCCGGCACAACATGTTGCCCGGCTCGATGGAGCCGTACGTCACGCTCGGAGAAACTCCCCGCCGGACGGGAACGGGAAGCTCGGAATTGTCTTTCTGGCCGCAAAGGCTATACCTTAGGCGTGGAACCGGTTCGAACCACGGGCTACAGGAGAATTGCCGCATGGACAGCAAACCCCTTTCCGCCGAACAGTTCGTCGAGCAGCTCAAGAAGGAGATCGCCGTATTTCCCAAGCTGCGCATCAACCATCCGTTCGTGAAGGCCATCGGCGACGGCACCGCCACCATGGACCATATCCGCACCTGGGCGGTGCAGGACTACCAGTTCCGCGTCGCGGTGCCGCGCATCGCCCTGCTCCGCTACGTGGCGTGCAGCGATCCCGAGTTCGCTCCCAAGCTGTTCGAGGTGGCGGAGGAGGAGACCCGCGGCCTGCTGCCGGGCGCCTCCGGCCATCCGGACATGTTCGTGGAATTCGCCGAGGCCATCGGGCTCACGCGCGCCGACCTGGAGAACGCCGCGTTGCTTCCGGCCACGGCCGCGCACCTGTACTTCGCCGAGCTGGTGATCCACACGCATCCCTGGTTCGTGGTCATGGCGGCGCAGATGGGCGCCGAGGGCACATTCGGACCGGCCGCGGCGGCACTGGGCAAGGGGTTCATCGAAAGCTACGGCATGGCGCCCGAGTCGGTGCGGTTCTTCACCGTGCACGTGGAGGCCGACGAGGAGCACGGCACCCTGGCGGAAGACATCGGGCGCCGCTACCTCACCTCGCCCAACCTGCAGCAGCAGACGCGGGAGGTCATGTTCCGGCGCATGGAGCTGCTCTACGACATCTGGACCATCCAGTGACATCCTACGCCCCTCTCGGTCATTCCCGTCTCTCCCTTCGTCATTCCCGCTTCCGCGGGAATGACGGGGGCGGGCGGGAATGACGGGGGCGGCTGGAAGCACGGTCATGAAGGATCAGAACGTCTTACGTCACATGGGGCGCAGCATCCCCATGCGCGAGGCGGAACCGCTGCTGCGGGGACAGGGGACCTACGTCGGCGACCTGCGGTTCCCGGGGATGCTCCACGCCGCGGTGCTGCGCAGCCCCCACGCCCACGCGAAGATCCGGGGCATTGACACGAGCGCGGCGCTGGCGATGCCGGGGGTGGTGCGGGTCCTTGCGGGCGAAGACATCCGGGACGCCATCGAACCCTTCCCTTCGAGCTTCGAGTACCATCCGGCGCCCTGGCTCGAGGCGATCAAGCCGGTGCTCAAGGGCCCGCGGGCGCGGGTGCTGGCCGTCGACCGGGTCCGCTACGTGGGCGAGCCCGTGGCCATGGTGGTAGCCGAGGACCGCTACCGGGCCGAGGACGCGCTGGACGGCATCGCCGTGGACTACGAGGAGCTTCCGCCGGTGGTGGACCCGGAAGCGGCGCTGGAGCCGGATGCCGTGCGGATCCACGATGAGGCGGACGACAACGTGGTGTTCCACTTCAGCATCGCCAAGGGGGACCCGGAGCAGGCCTTGAAGGACGCGCCGCACCGCATCGAGGAACGCCTGCACCACCGCCGGCACGGCGGCATCCCCATGGAGGGGAGAGGCGTCGTGGCCATGGCCGAGGTCAAGCCGCGGCGGCTGACCGTATGGTCCTCCACCCAGGTGCCCCACAGCGTGCGCCGGCAGATAGCCGCCCAGCTCGGCCTGGCCGAGGAGACCATCCGGGTGGTGGCGCCCCACGTGGGCGGCGGGTTCGGCCCCAAGGTGCTGGTCTATCCCGAGGAAGTCCTGGTGCCCTACCTCGCGCTGGAGCTGGGCCGCCCGGTGCAATGGATCGAGGACCGCCGGGAACACTTCATCAGCACCGCCCACGCCCGGGACCAGATCCACTACGTGGAGCTGGCGTTCGACGACGACGGCAGGATCCTGGCCCTCAAGGACCGCTTCCTGCTGGACAACGGCGCCTACAACCCCATGGGCCTCACCGACGCCTACAACACTTCGGCGCACTTGCAGGGGCCGTACCGGATCCCCAGCCTCGCGGTCACCGGCACCTGCGTGGCCACCAACAAGGTGCCCAACGCCCCCTACCGGGGCGCCGGCCGGCCCGAGGCGGTCTTCGTGATGGAACGCTGCATCGACCGCATCGCCGGGGAGCTGGGCCTGGACCCCGCCGAGGTGCGCTTCCGCAACTTCGTGCAGCCCGAGGAGATCCCCTACGACGCCGGCGTGTTTTACCGCGACGGGCAGCCCGTGCGCTACGACAACGGCGACTTCCCCGCCACTCTCACAAAGGCGCTGGACGCCTGTCGCTACGACGAGGTCCGAGCGCGACAGACGGAGGCCGCGCGCAAACGAAACGCCTCCGGTGCCACCGAGGCTGCTCGCAACGCGGAAGCCACTCGTGATGGAGGGACCCGCGACGGCCGCTACCTCGGCGTGGGAATCGGCTTCTACACCGAGGGCACGGGGGTGGGCTCCTTCGAGGGCGCCCGGGTGGAAGTGGACTCGTCGGGCAAGCTGCTCGTGTCGGTGGGAGCCAGCGGCCACGGCCAGGGACACGAGACCGTGTTCTCGCAGCTCACCGCCGACCTCTGGGGAGTCACGCCTGAAGACGTCACCGTGGTGGGAGGCGACACCGCCGCCATCCGATACGGCGTCGGCACCTTCGCCAGCCGCAGCACGGTCAACGCCGGCACCGCCATCCACGAGGCCACCCGCCGCCTCAAGGCCAAGGCGTTCGAGCTGGCCGGCCACCTGCTGGAAGCCAATCCGGAGGATCTGACCACGCGTGACGGCCGGGTCTTCGTGGAGGAACGCCCCGACCACGGCATTTCGCTGGCCGAGTTGGCCGGCGCCGCGGTGCCGGGATGGGCCTCGAAGCTGCCCGAGGGCATGGAGCCCAACCTGGAGGCTACCTACTACTACGTGCCGCAGACGGTCACCTGGGCGCACGCGGCCCACGTGGCGGTGGTGGAGGTAGACGCGGGCACCGGGGAAGTGAAGCTCCTCGACTACGCGGTGGCGCACGACTCCGGACCCGCCATCAACCCGCTCTTCGTCGAGGGCCAGGTGCGCGGCGGCGTCGCCCAGGGCATCGGCGGCGCCCTCTACGAGGAGTTCGTCTACGACGAGCTGGGTCAGCTCCTCACCGGCACCTTCCTCGACTACCTGCTGCCCAGCAGCGGCGAGGTGCCGTCCATCAGGCAAGTGCACCTCGAGACCCCCTCCCCCCTCAATCCCCTGGGGCTCAAGGGCATCGGCGAGGGCGGCGCCATCGCCCCGCCGGTGGCCGTGGCCAACGCCGTGGCGGACGCGCTGCGGCCCCTCGGCGGGATAGAAATCTCGGAGACCCCGGTTACGCCCGAGCGGGTGCTGGCGCTGATACGCGGTCACCGCGATTGACCCCTCCCCACCCCTGGATTCCCGCTTTCGCGGGAATGACGATTCAAGGGAAGGGGTGCCATTTCGTGTCCGAGCAGAGTTTTGACACAGCCTGTTTCGCGGGAATGACGGTATAGGGTGGCCGTGCCCTGACTAGCGTGGCCGTGCCTTGACGCCCCTTGCCGTCATTCCAGTCTCCCTTCTTCGTCATTCCCGTTTCCTCTTCTTCGTCATTCCTGTTTCCCTTTCTTCGTCATTCCCGCGAAAGCGGGAATCCAGGGGGGCGGGGAGGGGCTCTCTCTTGCAGCAAAAAAACCCGTGTGCTAAGCCGTCCGCCACTATGATGACAGCAGCAACCAACGGTATGGGAGAAACCCTCGGGGAAGCCATCTCGTTTCTGGAGTCCAACTATCCGGACGAGGTCATCCGGGTCACGCGCGAAGTGGATCCGGTCTTCGAAGTGACCGGGATCCTGGCGAAGCTGGAGCGGCAGCAGCAGTTCCCGTGCGTGATCTTCGAGAACGTCAAGGGGTCGTCCATCCCCCTGGTCACCAACATGCACGCGAGCTTCCCGCGGCTGGCCATGGCCATCGGGCTGCCCTACGACGCCACCCCCGCGGACTTCATCCACGAGTACGGCAAGCGCGAGGCGAACCCGCTGCCTCCGGTGGAAGTGGAGAGCGGGCCGTGCCAGGAGGTGGTGCTGACCGGGGACGACGTGGACGTCACCATGTTCCCGATCCTGCAGTACCACGAGATGGACGCCGGCCGTTACATCACGCTGGCGTTCGACGTGATGAAAGAGCCGGACACCGGCATCCGCAACGCCGGCATCTACCGGCTGCAGCTCAAGGGCAGGAACCGCTTCGGCATCCAGATCTCCGAGACCGCCCACGGCCATTACATCCTCAAGAAGAACAAGTCCCGGGGCCTGCCCACGCAGATGGCGGCGGTCATCGGCGGCCATCCGGCCATGAACATCGGCAACCTGAGCTTCACCTCCATCGACACCGACGAGTTCAGCATCGCCGGCTCCATGCTCGGCAAGCCGGTGGAGCTGGTGAAGTGCAAGACCATCGACGTGGAGGTGCCGGCCACGGCCGAGATCGTGCTGGAGTGCGAGATCCACCCCACCGAGATGGAGGAGGAGGCCCCCTTCGGCGAGTATCCCGGGACCTACGGCCCCCAGCGCATCAACCCCGTGGTCTATGTCAAGGCCGTCACCATGAAGAAGAACGCGCTCTACCAGAGCTCGTTCGTGGGACACGCCGACAACCTGCTGCTCTCGGGGGTGACGCGGAACAGCTACATCCACCATACCTGCCGCATCGCCAGCGCCGGGGTGAAGGCGGTGTACGTGCCGCCCTGCGGCCGCTCCCGTTACATCTGTTACATCCAGATGGAGTCCATGATCGACGGCGACGCCAAGAACGCCGCCATGGCCGCTTTCGCCGCCGACCCGTTCCTGAAGTTCGTCATCTGCGTGGACGAGGACGTGGACATCAGCAATGACAGCGACGTCATGCACGCCATCGCCACTCGGGTACGCGCGGACCGCGACGTGTTCATGGTCACCCACTCCAGGGGCTCCCCGCTCGACCCGGCCTCCTACGACCCGGCCGGCGGATCGCACCTGGTCACCAAGGTGGGCGTGGACGCCACCCGCAAGTCCGACTACCCGCTGGAGATCAAGGTCCCGGGCACGGACGCCATCGACCTGTCGAAATACTTCGGCGACCGGTTCAGGTAGACCGGGAGGCTGAGCCCCGGGAGACCGTTTCGGCGAGGACGGCGGAGCGCACTTCATGCTGATCGACGCCCACGCCCATCTCGACCACTACGACGAGCCGCGGGAGGCGCTGGCCAGTATCGAGCGCCGGCGCATCCTGACCCTGGCCAACTCCATGGACCCGGCCTCGTACGAGCGCACCCTCGCGCTGGCGGAAGGCTGCCCCTTCGTGCTCCCCTCCTTCGGCATCCATCCGCGGCGCGCGCGGCAACACGCCGGGCACCTCGCGGATTTCGGTCACCTGATCGAACGGAGCCCCATGCTGGGGGAGTTGGGGCTCGACTTCCACTGGGTGCGGGACAAGGACAGCTACCCGCACCAGATCCGGGTGTTCGAGTTCCTGGTGCGCGCGGCCGCCGAACAGGGCAAGATCGTCAACCTGCACACCAAGGGCGCCGAGCGCCGGATCCTCGACACCCTGCGCGCCTGCGGCGCCGCCAGGGCGATCATCCACTGGTACTCCGGCCCCATGGACGTGCTCGAAGAGATGATCTCCGAAGGCTACCTCTTCACCGTGGGGGTGGAAGTGTTGTATTCGGAGAAGATCCAGGCGGTGGCGCGCGCCGTGCCGCCCCGCCAGCTCCTGTCCGAGACCGACAATCCCGGCGGCCATCGCTGGCTTGTCGGCGAGGAGGCGCCGCCCGACATCATCGCCGACGTGGTAGCGGCGGTGGCGCGGATCAAGGGACTGCCGCCGGAGAAGATGGAGGCGGTGATCCAGGCCAATTTCCTGCGGCTCGTAGACGGCGACCCGAGGCTCTCGGGACCACAGGCGTTGCTCGAGCGGCAGACGACGAACCCCGCAAGGAGGAACCATGCTGTTTCTGACCAATGAGCACATCCAGGAAGTCCTGGACATGAAGACCTGCCTCGACGCCATGGAGGACGCCTACCGCGACCTCTCCAAGAACGAGGCGGCGTACCGGCCGAGGATCGACTTCTACGTGCCGCGGGAGCCCCATTACTACCGCTGGGGCACCATGGAGGGGGCCACCCGCTCGCTCGGCTACATGGCCATCCGCATGAAGTCGGACATGCTCGTGTGGGAAAAGAACGGCGAGTTCGAGACCGAGGACAAGTACTGCATCGAGCCCGGCACCTACTGCGGCCTCATCTTCCTCCTGAGCGTGCGCAACGGCGAACCGCTGGCGCTGATGAACGACGGCTACCTGCAGCACATGCGGGTGGGCGCCTGCGCCGGGCTCGGGGTCAAGTACCTCTCGCGCCAGAACTCCAAGGTGCTGGGCATGCTCGGCTCCGGCGGCATGGCGCGGACCTACACCCAGGCCATCCACGAGGTGCGCGACATCGAGCTGCTCCGGGTGTTCAGTCCCACCAAGGCCAACCGCGAAGCCTTCGCCGCGGAGATGCGCGAGCAACTGGGGCTCACCGTCGAGACCTGCGACGACGCCGAGACCGCCTGCCGCGGCGCCGACATCGTGGCGCTGGCCACCGACTCTCTCGTGCAGGTGATGAAGCCGGAGTGGGTGGAGCCCGGCATGCACATCACCAACGTCCGTTCCAACGAGGCCGGCCCGGAGATCCTGGCCAAGTGCGACCTGCAGGCGCGCCTGGGGGCATCCACCCTGGTGCTGGACAACCCCCCGCCGGGAACGGTCCACGGCAGCGACGGCATGTTCGCCTACATCGCCGGCACGGACGAGGAGAAGACCAGGATCCCGCCGTCTCCCATCCGCGAGATCGACAATGCCAACATCGGCACCATCCCCGACCTTATGGCCGGCACGTGGCCCGGACGCACCAGCGACCAGCAGGTTACGTTCCTCAACAACCAGGGCACCCAGGGCCTGCAATTCGCCGCGGTGGGCGGCACCGCGTACGAGATGGCCAAAGCCAAGGGGCTGGGCCACCCGCTGCCGCGGGAGTGGTTCCTGCAGGACATCCGGGATTAGGAATCTGTTCGATCGAAGTTGGCAAGGGCAGGGGCGACCGGCCGGTCGCCCCTACGGGAGTCCACCACAACGCCGCAACTGCATGAGAGCGGTCATTCCTCCAGAGTACGGACGCGAATACGCGCCGCGCTGCTGCGCTGGTATGACCGCAACAAGCGCGACCTGCCTTGGCGCAAGACCCGCGACCCCTACGCCATCTGGGTCTCCGAGAACATGCTCCAGCAGACCCAGGTGGCGACCGTGCTGCCCTACTATCGCCGCTTCATGGAGGCGTTCCCGTCGGTGGAAGCGTTGGACCGGGCGTCGCTCGACGCGGTCCGGAGCGTCTGGAGCGGCTTGGGGTACTATCGGCGCGCCACCAACCTGAAGCAGGCCGCGCGCCTGTTGGTGAGCCGGCACGGTGGCCGCCTGCCGGCCGACTACCAGAGGTTGCTGGGCCTGCCGGGTGTCGGGCGGTACACCGCCGGCGCGATCATGAGCATCGCCTTCGATCAGCGCTATCCCGCGCCTGACGGCAACGTGCGGCGCGTCTACGCGCGGCTATTCGGACTGACGGACCCCAAGCGCATCGAAACCCGCGCCGACAAGATGGTGTCCCGCTCCCGTCCCGGGGACTTCAATCAGGCCGTCATGGAGCTGGGCGCCACCGTCTGCCTCCCCGCGGGGCCGCTGTGCGAACGCTGCCCTCTTGCCTACTGGTGCCACGCGCGGGCGTCCGGCGCCTTCGACGTGCCGCGCCGGCAACCCGTGCACGCCAAAGCGGTTCGGTGGCCGCTGGTGTTCGTGGAGTCGCGGTCCAGGGTCCTGCTTCACCGCCGCCCTGACAGCGGCCTGCTAGCCGGCCTGTGGGAGCTGCCCACGCCAGACACGCTGCCGGAGGGACTCGCCGCCGAAACGCTTCGAGTATCCGAACCCGTGGCGGTC
Organism: uncultured Binatia bacterium (SeqCode); assembly: GCA_965219905.1. Taxonomy (GTDB): domain Bacteria; phylum Desulfobacterota; class Binatia; order UBA9968; family JAJDTQ01; genus JAJDTQ01. Next base: position 588,415 of record CBDCOS010000002.1, read on the forward strand.
CTCCGTCATGCCATCACCGACAAGCGAATCACCGCTCCCGTCTACGTGCTGCAACGAAGGATCCCAGTACGGGGACATGCATGGCGCTGGGTCGACTTGGAAGACCTTTCCTCCCATCCCCTCTCCTCGCTCAGCACCAAGGCCATCGGTGCCGTGCGCCGTCATCTCCGCTCACTTCGCGATTGACGCAGGCGTCGTACCGAGGGTATGATAAGGTCATACCGGAGGCCCATCAATATGACTGTCAAAACCACACTCAGCTTCACGGACCGCCACCACCGCTTTCTGGTGCAGAAGGTCAACGACGGCGTGTTCGCCAGCCAAAGCGCGGCGGTGGCAGCGGCCCTCGAGCAGATGATCCAGGATGAGGTGGAGCGGGAAGTGGCGCTTACCGCGCTGGCCGAGGAGATCCGCGCCCGCGCGCAAACACCGCATTCCGAATTCGTCGATCAGGATCAGGCCTTTTCGGCCGCGCGCGCTGCGATCGAAACGGCTCGCAAGAAGTGAACTACCGCCTCCGGTTCCATCCGCTGGTGGAACGGGATCTCGAAACCATCGTTCGATGGATCATCGACCACGCGGACAGCGTGGCCGCTGGCCAGAGACTGGAGGAGATCGAGCAAACGATCATGAGTCTCGCCCGCGTGCCACACAAGGGATCGATCCGCAGCGAGATCGCACCGGGATTGCGGGCGATCCCCGCCGGGCGGAAAGCGGTCATTGTCTTCACGGTGGACGACGCGGCCGAAGAGGTCTTCATTCTCGCCGTCTCGTATGGCGGCGCGGATTGGGTGGATCGCACCCGCGCCCGGACCCGGTAGCCTTGTCGACCACGGCTACGGTACATGAACCTGAGGCAGCCGCCGGTGCATCCACGCATGGGTTCTGGGACGGCGCGCGCGTAGCGTGCCCGAGCGTTCGAACTCACGGCGAAGCCGCTCCAGGTCCTCCGCCACGTCGACGTCGTAGGTACCGGCCACCATGTGAACCCGAAGCTCCATCCGCCGGGCCCGGGCCAGAGTGTCCTCCAGCACCGACGCGGTGCTCCAGACGATGCCGCTGAAGAGCCTCTCTTCGGGCCGGTTGAGGCCCACCAGGTAGTAGCCGCCGTCGTCCGCGGGCCCCAGGACCAGGTCGCACCGGTTCCGTTCCAGGACGTCGCAGGCCTTTCTGATCGAAGCCGCCCTCAGCGTGGCGATGTCGCTGCCGACCACGATCACCTGCCGGTACCCCACGTGGCAGAGGTCCACGAAGATCGCGTGCATACGCTCGCCGAGCGAGGCGCCCCGCTGAGGCAGCAGCGCGAGGCCGTGCTCCGGCAGGCGCTGGAAGTAGTCCCGGCTGCGCTCGGCGTACGCCACCCACGTATCCCAGGCTGCCGAAGGCGCCAGTTCGTGCACCACGTCCCGGAGCACACACTCGTAGAACTCGGCCGCCTGCTCCGGATCGAGGGGCGGGCACAGCCGGGTCTTGACCTTGCCGGGTGCCGGCGCCCGGCCCATGACGGCCAAGGCGGGCTTAAGGGAATTTACCTGCGTCACCAAATCAACTATAAATGATCGCGCTCTTGAAATCGGCCCCCGGCGCTCGTGATCACACGGCCGGGCGGCCACGCCTCCGAAAGACGATTCCATGCGCAACATTTGCAAACTTGCGCCGGCCATCGCGCTGGCATGCTGCCTCGTGGGCAACCAGGCACTGGCTGCGCCCGCGGCGGACCTCTGGCCGCGGTGGCAGAAGCACGACCCCGCCGACACCCGCGCCATCGACCATTCGGCGTGGGGGGCGTTTCTGAAACGGTACCTGGTGACGGCCCACCCGTCAGGGGTGAACCGGGTCCGCTACGGCGACGTCGCCGAGACGGGCAAGTCCGCCCTCGACGGCTACATCGCGGGCCTGGAGAAGCTGCCCGTATCCACCTACGGCCGCGGCGCGCAGCAGGCCTACTGGATCAACCTCTACAACGCGCTGACCATACGGGTGGTGGCGGAGCATTTCCCGGTGAAGTCCATCAAGGACATCCGCCTGTCGTCCGGCCTGTTCGGGGGACTCTTCGGCGGCGGCCCCTGGAAGGCCAAGCTTTCCACGATCGAAGGCGAGAAGTTGTCGCTGGACGACATCGAGCATCGGATCCTGCGGCCCATCTGGCGGGACAACCGGGTGCACTACGCGGTGAACTGCGCCAGCATCGGCTGCCCGAATCTGCAGGCCGAGGCCTTCACCGCCCGGAACCTGGAGCGCCTCCTGGACGCCGGCGCCCGGGAATACGTCAACCACCCAAGGGGCGCCGCCTTCGCCGACGGCCGGCTGCGGGTGTCGAGCATCTACGACTGGTTCCAGGCCGATTTCGGCGGCAACCGGGACGGCGTCATGCAGCATCTGAAGAAGCACGCGGAAACGGGGCTGCGGAAACGGCTGGAAGGCTACGGCGGCAAGCTCGATTTCCACTACGACTGGAGCCTTAACGCCGACCGGTAACACCCCCAGGAGACATCGTCCATGAACCAACGGATCGTCAAGATAGCGGTGGTCGTGCTGGTGGCGGCCCTCATCGCGGCATTCTTCATCTTCGACCTGGGCAGGTACTTCAACCTGGAGTTCATCAAGGCCCAGCGCGACGCCTACCAGGCCTACTACCAGCACAACCCGGTCATCACCATCGGGGCGTACGCCGCCATCTACATCGCGGTGACCGCGCTGTCGCTCCCGGGCGCGGCGATCATGACGCTGCTGGGCGGCGCGCTGTTCGGCGTCGTCACGGGCACCATCATCGTTTCCTTCTGCAGCACCATCGGCGCCACCCTGGCGTTCCTGGTGGCGCGCCTGCTTCTGCGGGACAGCATCCAGAGCAAGTTCGGAGACAAGCTGGAGACCATCAACAACGGCATCGCCAGGGAGGGCATGTTCTACCTCTTCACCATGCGGCTGATCCCGGCGATCCCCTTCTTCGTCATCAACCTCGTCATGGGGCTCACGCCCATCCGCACGGTGCAGTTCTTCTTCGTGAGCCAACTGGGGATGTTTCCGGGCACCATCGTCTTCGTCAACGCGGGCACCCAGCTTGCACAGATCGATTCCCTGGCGGGCATCCTCTCGCCCACGCTGTTGCTGTCGTTCGTGCTGCTGGGCCTGTTCCCGCTCATCGCCAAGAAATCCATCGAGCTGGTGAACAGGCGGAGACAGCCGAAAGCGTCGTAGGAAGGCGGGCCGCACGGTTTCGGGCAGCCCGCCGGTTATTGGTAAGGATCGGGAGAACAGACTCATGCGCAACATTCCACAACTGTCGCCGCTGGACGAATACAACCAGGTGCTGGGCTCCAACACGCACCCGGCGGACTGGACCAACCCCATGCCGGCCGACCGCTACAACCTGGTGGTGATCGGCGCGGGCACGGCCGGGCTGGTGACAGCGGCGGGCGCCGCCGGCCTGGGCGCCAAGGTCGCCCTGATCGAGCGCCACTACCTTGGCGGCGACTGCCTGAACGTGGGCTGCGTCCCGTCCAAGTGCATCATCCGCTCGTCGCGGGTAGTGGCCGAGATCCGCGACGCCGACCTGTTCGGCATCGGCCGGCCGGACGACGTGCAGGTGGACTTCGGCGCGGTGATGGAACGCATGCGCCGGATCCGCTCCCACATCAGCCACCACGACTCGGTGAGGCGGTTCAGCGAGCTGGGCGTCGACGTGTTCCTGGGCGATGCCAGCTTCACGGGCCCTGAGACGGTGGAGGTGGACGGCCAGTCGCTGCACTTCAAGAAGGCGGTCATCGCGTCCGGCGCCCGCGCGGTGGCGCCGCATCCGCCCATCGAGGGTATCGAGGAGGCGGGGTACCTCACCAACGAGACCGTCTTCTCGCTCACCGAGCGCCCGGAAAAGCTGGCGGTCATCGGCGCCGGCCCCATCGGCTGCGAATTGGCGCAGACCTTCCAGCGCCTGGGCTGCCAGGTGGTGCTGTTCCACAACGGCGACCACATCCTCAACCGGGAGGACGCCGACGCCGCGGACATCGTGCAGCAGCAGTTCCTGCGGGAGGGTATCCAACTGGTGCTCAACAGCGCCCTGACCCGCGTGGCCGTGGAGAACGGCCGCAAGGTTGTCCATTACGAGGCAGGCGGCAACGCCGACTCGGTGGCGGTGGACGAGATCCTGGTGGGAGCCGGGCGCGCGCCCAACGTGGACGGCCTGAACCTCGAAGGCGTCGGCGTCGAGTTCCACCCGTTCCGCGGCGTGGTGGTCAACGACTACCTGCAGACCACCAACCCGCGCATCTTCGCCGGCGGCGACGTCTGCATGGACTGGAAGTTCACCCACGCCGCCGACGCGGCCGCGCGCATCATCATCCAGAACGCGCTCTTCTACAAGAGCAAGAAGCTGAGCTCGCTCATCATGCCCTGGGCCACCTACACCGACCCGGAAATCGCCCACGTGGGCATGTACGAACGCGACGCCGAGAGTCAGGGCGTCGCCATCGACACCTTCACGCGGGAGCTCAAGGAAGTGGACCGGGCCCTGGCGGACGGCGAAGAGGAAGGCTTCGTCAAGATCCACGTCCTGAAGGGCAAGGACAAGATCGTCGGCGGCACCATCGTTGCGCGCCACGCCGGCGAGATGATCAGCGAGATCACCCTGGCCATGGCGGGGAAGGTCGGCCTCGGCACCATCGCCAACGTCATCCACCCCTACCCGACCCAGGCCGAAGCCATCAAGCAGACCGGCGACGCCTTCAACCGCACCCGCCTGACGCCCCTGGTGAAGAAGATCTTCCAGCGTTGGCTGGCGTGGAGCCGGCGGTAGCGGCGTCGCTCCGTCATCCCCGCGAAAGCGGGAATCCAGGGGTGGCGGAGGCAGGCTAGGTCTTCAACCGCCGGCCCAGCGCGATCAGGAACATCACGCTCTTGCCGGCGGCGTGGGGCGAGAAGAAGGCGGTGACGTCGTCGTCGAAGAAGGTGAGCCCCGACGCGCCGAAGCCCTGGGCGTAGGCCGCCAGGTAGAGGCGGCCGGCGGTGATGCTGGCCTCCATCTGGGCCAGGCGGTAGCCGCGGTTACCGTAACGCGCGAGCGCCGGCTCGAGGTCGGCCAGGAAGTAGACGTTGACGCTGGCATCGTGGGGAATCTCCTGCCCCAGGCCGAGAAAGCCGGCCTCCCGCCGGAAGTCCCCTTCCCTCAGAAGCTGCAGATACGCGCGCTCACGGTCCAGCACGTAGGTGCCGGGAGCCGCGCCGTCCACGTGGTTGACGATGAGGTAGAGCTGGTTCAGCGGCCGTGCGCCGTCGGGGTCGACGTCCATGGCGACGCCGCGGGTGGCGTAGTGCAGCGCGTTGGACAACTGGGCGAAGGTGACGGCCTCGTGGGAGAAACGCCGGGTCGAGCCCCGGCGCACGATCACCTGTTCGATGCTGCCGGCGGGGAGCGATGCCGCCGGGGCGGTTTCCAGGGGAAGCTCGCGAATGACGGTGACCCTTTCGTCCGTCCCGGCCGCGTCGCCGGCGACCGCCGCATCCGCTTCGCCCTCCCGCCAACTCCCGACCTCGGCGGCGTTCTCCAGACTGGACGCCGCGTGCATCTCCCGGATGGAGGGGTAGTCCACCTCCCGGCGGGAGAGCGGTCGCGTGGCGAAGTCCAGCACCGGCAAGGGCTCGCCGGACGGCGGCGTGGGCGAAGCGGTCCGGCCCACGGGTACGAGGCACAGGGCCGCCTCCTTGTCGGGGTTCAAGCCGAGCAGACGGTTCACCGCGTCCTCCGCGAACCCCATCACCGTGCGGCCCGGGATATCCCGCGCCGCGGCCGCCGCGAGACAGTTGGCCAGGATGGTGCCCCCGTCCCAGTAGCAGTGCCGGTAGGCGCGGTCGCGATACTTCCAGCTGTTGCGCCAGAACGTGGAGGCGAAGACCAGGATGGCCGGAGCATGGGCCACCGCCGGCTCGGCGCCGCTCGCCTCCACCAGCGCGCCCCGGTGGTCGCCCTTGCGCAAGGGGGTCAGGGCGAACCGCTCGGGCGCGAAATGATACACGCCCGCATCGAGGTCCGCCAGCGGCCCGGCCACCAGGTAGACGTCGATGTGGTACAGCGCGCCCGTGCACGCCGCCGCCCGGAAGAGCATCTCGCCGCCGAAGTAGCGCCGCCGCCGGGTGACGCCGGCGGACAGGAACAGCAACTCGCCAAGCTCCTGCCGGTTGACCTCGCGCTGGCCCTGCGGAGCGGACCGGGAAATGGCCTCCAGCGCGGGCACGCCGGACGACGCCAGATGCTCGTCGAGCGGCAGCGAGTCCAGGTTCTCGTAGACCTTGAACGGGTGCGGCTGATTGTCCCAATCGAGGTAGTGCGGACCGCTGCGGATGCTCACGGGAGAGTGCTTGGTCCTGCCGTGGTAGTCCCGGGCGGATGCGATGTCTCGATTACCCATGGCGCCTCACCGATCCGTGTGGAAACCTGACTCCGGCGGCGCGAACCGTCACACCGCGATCTGCCAATAGTGCTTGACCACCGTCCCCAGGGCGTAGGTCACGGCTACGGCCGCGGAAACGAGCAAGAGGTTCTGGAGCACCCGGTGCCGGACCTCCATGCCGGACATGAACGACAGCAGCATGGTCACCACCGCCACCATGCCGCCGCCCATGACGATGGACCATAGCGGGCTGCCCGCGCCCAGGAGCACCGGCAGGATCGGGAACAGCGCGCCAAGGAAGTAGGAGGTCGCGACCGCGACGGCCGCCGACAGCGGACGCGTCTCCTCGGCCGCTTCCGCCTCGGGGTCGAAGAAGTGGCGTTTCGCGTTCTCGATCCGCTGGACCTCCAGTTGAGACCGCGACGAGGCCAGCACGCCGGCCGCCATGGAAATGGAGCCGGCCACCGCCACCGTAAGACTGGCCACGAGGACGAATACGGGATCGCCGAATGACGCATAGAAGCCGCTGACGCTGCCCAGCACCTCCACCAGGCCGTCGTTCAGCCCCAGGAAGATGTCGCGCACGCGTTCGGCGTTCAGCCGCCTGCCGGTGAGGTCGGCAACGATCTCGTCCTCGTGGCCGAACTCGTCCCGCAGGACGCTTCGTATCCTGGGACCGTGGGGCGTGTCCTTGTAGTGGTCCCAGAGCGTCCAGTACTTCTTGATGCCGTAGATCTCGATGGCCTCGAGGATAAGGAAGGTCATTCCGACGCCGAAGAGCCTCCGCAAGAGCACGAAGACTCCCAGCCTGAACCGCTGGACACGGTTCAGCGACAGGTCCTTCAACCCGGCCAGATCGGACCAGAAGGCCACGTGCCCCCGCTCCACGTTCACCAACCGCGACAGGACGTTGTGGACCTCGCCGGTCTCGAGGTCGCGAAGCTTGACGTACAGGGCCAGGTCGAAGGCCTCGTCCCGGGCGGCTTTTCGGATGAGGCGATGGTCCTGGGTTTCGGTCACGATGCCTGCCCCAGCGCCTTGCGCCGGGCCTCGGCCGGATCGCAGTCCGAGCCCCGGTCCCGGGTGATCAGGGACCGCAGGCTCTCGGTATGATCCAGCCACGCCCCGCGCACGGATTCCGGCACCTGAAATTCGTCGAGGGTCTCGCGCAGGATCTGCAGGCGGCGGGCGAACTGTCCGCCCATGATGGGATGGGGCGCGTGGGCCTGTTCGAGGGGACGGCCCTCGTATTCGATGTCCGCGCCGAGCACGCGGGCGGTGAACTGGAACTCCAGCTCCTTGATCCGGCCGCGGTCCGCGTTGCGGAAGAAGAAGCCTATCATGAGGTCATCGAAGATCCGGTCGACGAAGACGTCGATGACCTCGCGCAGGCGCTCGGCGCCGATCTCTTCGAACAGGGAGGGCGTAGGGTCTCTCCCCCGAGCCTACTCCTCGGCAGGGTTGAGCAGCGAGTCGAGCTCGCCCCGCTCATGCAGTTCGTGAACGATGTCGCAGCCGCCCACGAACTTGCCGTCGATGTAGATCTGCGGGATGGTGGGCCAGTTCGAGTACTGCTTCACGCCCTCCCGGACGGCCGGGTCCGACAGCACGTCGAAGCTCTCGAACTCCGCGTTGTGGGCGCGCAGGATCTCCACCGTGTGGGCCGAGAAGCCACATTGCGGGAAGTTGGGAGTCCCCTTCATGAAGACCATCACCCGGTTGTTCTTGACCTGCTCTTCGATCTTGCTGAGAACGTCATCCGCCATGGCTTTGCTCCTTCATTGGTTTGGCGCCGATGTCCGGTTCGCCGGTACCGGCGGGGCGTCAGACCTCGACTTCTATATCCGACCCCGCCACGCGGACGTTGAAGGTGTCGACGCCCGTGTCCGCCGGAGGCCCGGACGCTTCGCCCGTGGTGATGTCGAAGTAGGCGCCGTGCCATGGGCACTGGACGTCCTTGCCCATCACCTCGCCCTCCGACAGCGGTGCGCCGCGGTGCGTGCAGAAATCGTCGATGGCGTAGAAGGTCCCCTCCAGGTTGAACAACGCGACCCTCCGTCCATTGACCTCCACCAGCTTGGGCTTGCCGGGTTCCACCTCATCCGTGGTCGCAACCTTGACGTACTCTGCCATGCGATGCTCCCCTATCCCTGAGCCGCTGCCGCCGAGCCCTTGACCAGCCAACGCTCCCGCATCACCTTGTCCTGAATCCGCAACAGGCCCTCGGTCAACGCCTCGGGCCGCGGCGGACAGCCGGGAACGTAGACGTCCACCGGCACGATCTTGTCGACGCCCTTGCACACGGAATAGGCCATCTGGAACAGGCCGCCGCAGTTCGAGCAGCTCCCCATGGAGATGACATACTTGGGATCGGGCATCTGGTCGTAGAGCAGCCGGGTCCGCTTGGCCATCTTGTAGGTCAGGGTTCCAGCCACGATCATCAGGTCCGACTGGCGCGGCGTCGCCCGCGGCACGCAGCCGAAACGGTCCAGGTCCGCGCGCGGGCCGCCCGTCTGCATGAGCTCGATGGCGCAACAGGCCAGCCCGAACAGCATGTACCACTGGGACGATGCCCTGCCCCAGTTCAACAGATCATCGACCCGGGTGGTGAAGACCGTCTCGGGAAGACTGTTGGTAATCGGCATCGAAACCTCCTGACTGAAAGGACCGCCGGAAACGACCGCCGGACCGCGGCCCTGGTGCGCTTTAGCATGCGAGTCGCCAATAAAGATAGACCACTGCGATGCGCCTTTCAAGCCCACGGACGGTCGGGCCGAGCGGTTCCGTTGCAAACTCCCGCCGGGTCTCCTATGACTGAACCCATGCGTATCTGCACCCTCCTGCCGAGCGCGACGGAGATGGCCTTCGCGCTGGGGCTGGGCGACTCGGTGGTGGCGGTCAGCCATGAATGCGACTTCCCTGCCGCGGCCCGGGAGAAGCCCGTGGTGGTCCGCGGCCGGATCGATCCGGACAACTCCACCAGCCGTGAGATCGACGACACGGTTCAACAAACGTTGAGCCGGGGAGAGAGCCTCTACGGCCTCGACCTCGAGCTCCTGCGGCGCATCAACCCCGAGCTCATCATCACCCAGGGCCTGTGCGCCGTCTGTGCGGTGGGCTATGACGACGTCATGGCGGCGGCCGGCACGCTGAGGCCGCCGGCCCGGGTGCTTTCGCTGTCGCCGAGCTCCCTCGACGAGGTACTGTCGGACATCACGCGGATGGGAGCCGCCACCGGGACCCCGGAGCGGGCGCAGGCCCTGGTGGACACCCTCCGGGAACGGGTGGAACGCGTCGCCGCGAGGGTCCCGGAAGGCCGCGCCAGGCCGCGGGTAGCCTGTCTCGAATGGCTGGATCCCCTGTACGCCGCCGGCCACTGGGTGCCGGAGATGGTGGAGCTGGCGGGCGGGAGGGACGTCCTGGCGGCCAGGCACGAACCCTCGGCCCGAGTATCCATGGAAACGCTGGTGGAGGCCGAGCCGGAGGTGATGGTGCTGATGCCCTGCGGCTTCGACGAGCCCCGCACCCTCAAGGAGTGGGAGCCGCTGAGGGACCTGCCCGCGTGGCAAGCCGTCCCCGCGGTCGCCAACGGACGGGTGTTCGCCGTCGACGGCTCCAGGTTTTTCAACCGCCCGGGGCCCGGGCTGGTGGACGGCCTCGAGATCCTGGCCGACTGCATCGAGGCGGCGGCCGTCCCTTCCTGAAATCATGTTCGCGCGACTCCTGCTGCTGTTCACCGTGGTCCCGCTGGTGGAGCTCTACCTCCTCATCGAGGTAGGCTCGCTCATCGGCGGACTCAACACCATCCTCCTGGTGCTGGTCACGGGCGTCGTGGGGGCGTTCCTTGCCAAGCTGGAAGGACTGCGGACCCTGGGACAGATCCAGCGGAACCTGAGCCAGGGCATCGTACCGGCCGAGGAGATGCTGGACGGCGTGATCATCCTGGTGGCGGGCCTCCTGCTGATCACTCCCGGAATCCTCACCGACGCCTTCGGCTTCCTGATGCTCATCCCGTTCACCCGGAACGCGTTCAAGCGCTGGCTGCGGCGGCGCTTCGACCGGGCGAGCGCCCGTGTCCGCATCTACACGCAAGGCGGACCCGGTCATTTCTGACGTTTCCACGCCGGCCGCTCGGGCCTCGGATGCCAGGGAGATGTTCCGACTGGCCATCCCCGCCTCCCTGGCCATCGCCAGCGAGCCGGTCCTGAACATCGCCGACACGGCCATGATCGGCCACCTGGGAGTGGAGCCGCTGGCGGCCAAGGCCATTGCCACGAGCCTCATCGGCGCGGTGATCTGGATCTTCGCCTTCCTGATCTTCGGGACCACGAGCCTCGTGGCCAGCCAATACGGCTCGCGCAACTACCCGGCCTGCGGCGAGATCTTCCGGCACGCCCTGGTGCTGGCGGTGGGCGGAGGACTTGCGGTGACCTCCCTGTTGATCCTTTTCGCCCCCGGGCTCTACGCCCTCATGGGCGCCACCCCGGAGGTGGCGGCCCAGGGCGTCCCCTACTTCCGCATCCGCTGCGCCACCATCCCGATGCTCTTCTCCATCTACGCGTCGGTGGGTTTCCTGCGCGGGATACAGAACACCTTCTCTCCCATGCTGGTGGCGTTCGTGATGAGCGGCACGAACATCGTGCTGGACTACGCGCTGATCTATGGCGGCTTCGGGTTTCCGGCCCTGGGCCTGCGGGGCGCGGCGGTGGCGTCGGTGGCCGGCCACGCCCTGGGCGTCGTCCTGTACCTGAGGCTGCTGTTCTTCTCGGAGTACACGGGCCTCTATCAACTGAACAGCCGACGGCTGCATCTGCGGCGTTTCCGCAGCATCTCCAGGATCGCCGGCGACCTGGCGGTGCGTACCGCCGGACTGCGGCTCTCGCTGGTGTTCGCCACCGCCATGGTGGCGCGCATGGGGCCGGTGTATCTCGCAGCCTACGAGATCGTCTTCCAGCTCTTCATCTTCTGCTCCGACACCGTCGACGGGCTGGCCGTGGCCGGACAGACCCTGGTGGCGCGCCATCTCGGCGCCGGCAACGCGCGCCGGGCGCGGCGCCTGGGACGGATGCTGGTGGTATGGGGCTGCGCGGGCGGGGCCGTCTTCGGAGCGGCCTATCTGTTGCTCCAGGAACCGCTCCTGGCGCTCTTCACCTCTTCGGCGGCGGTGGCGGACCTGGCCCGCAGCGAGGCCTTCCTGCTGCTGATCGTGCTCCAGCCCCTGAACGGCATCGTATTCGCCCTGGACGGCTTCATCCTGGGCGCCCACGACACGCGCTACCTCATGTGGGCGATGCTGGCCGGGGGTCTGCTGCTGTTCGTCCCTCTGACCGGGCTGGCCTTCCACCTGGAGTGGGGGCTCTTCGGCGTCTGGGCCGGTTTCAGCCTGTTCATGCTGCACCGGCTCGCGGCCAACCTGTGGCGCCTGTCCAGCGGACGGTGGGAAGCCGCCTTTGCCGGCTATCACGCGGTCCGGGGCGGCTGAGAGGCCGCGCTCTCGCTTGCTTTTCCGACCACGCCGGGATATGGATCGGCTGGCTGGAACGCGGGCGCCGTGCCAAGAACGCCGCTCGTGTCACCCCGCACAGGAACCGCATACAAGGAGGAACGCATCACCATGGCGGAAGTCGCTATCGTAACCGGAGGAGCGGGCGGTCTGGGATCGTCGGTCTGCACCGCGCTGGCTGAGGACGGGGTTCAGGTCGTGGTCGCCGATTACAACGGTGAGGGAGCGCAGGCCCTCGCCGCCAAGCTCAAATCCGAAGGCCGGGAGGCGCTGGGCGTCGGCGTGGACGTGGGCGACAAGCAGAGCGTCGAGGCCATGATCCAGAGCGCCGTGGACGCCTACGGACAGCTCGACCACCAGATCAACTTCGCCGGCCTCATGGGCCGCTTTGCCATCGCGGACATGACCGAGGAGGAGTGGGACCGGGTGATCCGGGTCAACCTGCGGGGCGTGTTCCTCTGCAGCCAGGCCGCGGCCGCGGTCATGCGGCCGCGCAAGCAGGGACGCATCCTCAACGTCGCCTCGGGCCGGGGGGTCGCCGGGGCGCCCTACTCCGCCCACTACTCCGCCTCCAAAGCCGGAGTCATCGCCTTCACCAAGTCCATGGCCGTGGAGGTGGCGTCGGACAATATCCTGGTGAACAACATCTGTCCCGGACGCACGGAGACGCCCATGGCCCGGGCCGGCTACACTGAAGAGCAGTGGGCGGCCATCAAGGCGGTGGAGCCGCTGCAGGGCGGCCTCACCCAGAAGGACGAGATCACCGGGCTGGTGCGCTACCTCGTGTCGGACGCGGCGCGCTTCATCACCGGGCAGACGTTCCTGTTGCGGACGCCGTGACGGGAGCACGGACGAGAAGTCTCCGTTCGCTGAACCTTGGGAGGTGACATGTCACAGGTCGTGGTGGTAACCGGCGGCGCGGGCGGCATCGGATCGGCCATCTGCCGGGCGTTGGCGCAGGATGGCCACAGCGTCGTCGTAGCCGATTTCAACGGCGAGGGCGCCCAGGCCCTGGTAGCGGACATCGAAAAGGACGGCGGCCAGGCCCTCGCCGTGGGCGTGGACGTCGGCGACAAGGCCAGCGTCGACGGCATGGTCGCGGCGGCCATCGACAAGTACGGCCACATCGACGTGCAGCTCAACGCCGCCGGGGTCATCAAGCGCTGCCCGGTGCTGGAGATGCCTGCGGAGGAATGGGAACGGGTGATCCGCGTCAACCTCACCGGCCTCTTCCTGTGCTCGCAGGCCGCGGGCAGGCACATGGCCGAGCGCAAGTCGGGCCGGATCATCAACGTCGCCTCCGGGCGGGGCGTCACGGGCCAGCGGCTGGGCTCCCATTACGCCGCATCCAAGGGCGGGGTGATCACCTTCACCAAGACCCTGGCCATGGAGCTGGCGCCCTACAACGTCACCGCCAACGCCATCGGTCCCGGCGCCACCGAGACCGACATGGCGCGGGCGGGCATGTCGGAAGAACAGTGGACCCTGAAACAGTCCACCTCTCCGCTCTTGGGGGGCTTTACGCAAAAGGACGAGATCACCGGGCTGATCCGTTACCTGATATCCGACGCAGCGCGCTACATCTCGGGACAGCTCTTCCTCTTGCGCACGGCGTAGCACGGGCGAGCGGTTCGGACCGATCCACGCTGCCGGTTCACGGTTCCGGGCGGGATGCCACGGGGCGGTAACCGGAGCATGAAACGGAGACCGGAGGCCATGCACACCGAGAACGCCATGAAGGCCGTCTACACCATCCTGATGGTGGTGATGGGCTTCGTCATCCTCGTCCCCGTGCTGGCGCTGGTGTTCGGCAGCTTCTGGTCGGCCTCGCCCGTGGCCGCGGGGCACGTCACCCTCGACAACTGGGCACGGGCCATCAACATCCGCATTCCCGCGGACATCCCCACGCTGGTCTTCAATTCGCTGGTATTCGCCTTCGTGTCGGCCGCCATCTCCGTGGTGCTGGGAGTCGCAATGGCTTTCCTGGTGGTGCGCACGGACATGCCCTACGGCTTCGTCTTCGCCAAGCTGGGCATCGTCCCCCGCGCGTTCCCCGTGATCATCGCCGCGCTGGCCTGGATCCTGCTCCTGAGTCCGCGCATCGGCGTCCTCAACGTGATGTTCCGGGAGGCCTTCGGCACCCTTCTGTTCAACATCTACTCGTTCCCGGGGATGATCTTCCTCATGGTGCTCTACGAGTCACCCATCGTGTTCCTCATCGCCCTGAACGCCTTCCGGCTCATGGATCCGTCGCTGGAGGAGCAGTCCATCGCCTGCGGCAACACGGTCATGGGGACGCTCCGCCGGGTGACCCTGCCCGTGCTGCGGCCGCTGATTCTCTCCTCGTTCCTGCTAGTCTTCGTCATCGGGCTGATCACGCTGGAGGTGCCGATCCTCATCGGCGCGCCCGGCGGCATCTTCGTCTTCACCTCAGCCATCTTCAACATCATCGCCTCGGAGTACCAGTCGCTGATCTACTACAACACCGCCGCGGCGCTGGCCATGATGGTCATACCCCTGAGTCTGGGCTCGCTGTTTCTCTACCGTCACCTGGTGCGACAGGCGGAGAGCTTCGTCACGGTCACCGGCAAGGCCCGGGCGGAGAACGTCCACCACCTGGGCCGGTGGCGCTACGTGGCCCTGGTGTGCTGCTCGTTCTACTTCGCGGTGGTGATCGTGCTGCCGGCGCTGGTGATCGTGCTGCTGTCGTTCTCCCAGTTCGTGGCCTCCCCCAGCCTGCACCTGCTGACCCAGCTCACCCTCGATCACTGGAACGCGGCCCTCGAAGATCCGGTTTTCTGGCGCTCCCTCCGCAATACCCTGATCCTGTGTTTCGCCGGCGCCACCGCTACGGTCATCATCGCCCTGGGGATCGGCTACCTGCTGGTGCGCAGCGGCGTCAAGCTCAAGGGCCCCATCGAGGCCACCGCCATGCTACCGCTGGCCTTTCCCGGCACCATCCTGGCAGTGGGTTTCGTGTGGGCCTACATCCGGACGCCGGTCTACGGCACGCTCTGGATCCTGCTGCTCTACTTCATCGGCAACTACCTGCCGTTCGCGCTGAGGACCCTGAGCCCGTTCCTGTTCCAGTTCCACAAGGAGTTCGAGGAGGCATCGTGGACCTCCGGCGCCAGCGCCCTCGGCACCATCACGCGCATCGTCATCCCGTTCCTCCGCGGCGGGCTATTCTCGGTATGGATCCTGCTGTTCCAGATCTACCTGCGGGAATTCGCCGGCGCCGTCATCCTGTTCACCTACGGCAACGAGGTCCTCTCCACCCTGCTCTTCCAGCGCGCCTTCGACGAGGGCCAGTTCGGCATCGGCGCCGTCATCGGCGTGCTGATGCTCGCGTTGTCGCTCGGACTGCACCTGCTGGTGTCACGTCGGGAGGGGTAAACGGCCCCGTTTGCAACACCCGAAAATACTCATGGAGCGGCTACACCCGCGCCGCCACCCAGTCGTGCATGAACGGGAAGATCTCGGCGTGGTTGTCGTAGGAGCAGTGGACGGCGCCGGGCTCGCCGGAGCGGAGGAAGCGTAGCTCCTTCTCGCACTTGGCTTCCTCGTAGGTTTGGTGGGCGCAGCGCGGGTCGGTGATGATGTCGTCCTCGCCGTGGAGGATGAGTAGCGGACATTCGACCTTCTCGATGCTGCCGGCGAGGGTGAACTGGCTCAGCCGCCGCCGGACCTCGTCCTCGCTGCTCGATCCCGTGATCCAGCGGAACTGTCCCCTGAGCGGCTCATAGAACTCGTAGATGTCGCGGTGGCAGTCGTAGGGACCGAAGTGGGAAACGCAGCACTTCACGCGCTTCTCGTAGGCGGCGGCACGGGTGACGTAGTAGCCGCCCATGCTCATGCCCATGAGGGCGATGCGGTTCATGTCGACGTCGCCCCGGGTTTCGAGGTAGTCCACCATGGCCGTGATCGGCCGCTCGAAGTCGGGGATCGCCAGGCTGTTGCGGAGCCGGAGCATGCCGCCGCGTCCGGGTCCGTCGACGATGAGCAGGGCGAGGCCTCGCTTGGCCGCTTCGGGGCCGCCGACGAAGTAGACCTCCTCGGCGGTGGAGTCGGCGCCACCGGTGTAGATCAACACGGGCGGCTTCTCGGCGCCGCCGCCAGCACGAAAGAAGTAGCCGGGCATGGAGGTGTCCTCGTAAGGCACCTCGACGCGCTCGATTCCGGGTGAGAGCTCCGCCGCGGCGTGGAAGCTGTCGGCGGACTTGCGATAGGTCGGAACTTTTCTGTCGTCGGTGAACGGCAGGAGGAACTCGGCGACGCGGTAATAGTTGGAAGCGCGAAGAAAGGCCTTGAGCGCGCTTTCGGGACGGTCGCCGGCCTGTTGCTCGCGGCCGTGAGCGGCCACCCGGTCCGCGGTTTCACGCCACTCGGCGTGCCAGCTCTCGACGTCGCCGGGCTTGATGCGCTGCGTCGTGCGGTGAATCTCGTTGAACTCGCCGCCGCCGTAGTAGCTTTCGGCCAGCAGCCGGATGCACGCGAAGGACCAGCTTCGGTTCCCTGGAAAGAATTCGAACATGGTCCTCCGCGTCGTTCCGGCGCTACGCTCTCGGACTACTGGTAGACTTTCTGAATGCGCTCCTTCCACTCAGCCGAGTTGTTGATCACCTCGCGCGACAGGATCTGCGGCGAGTTTGGAAAGAGCTTCACGCCTTCGAGTTGCTTGGCGAGGGACGCCCTGGGCTTCAGACCCTTGGCAGCCGGTACGTTGCCCTCGTCGATGAAGGCCTGCTGTCCCTCGGGGCTGATGGCGTACTCCACGAAGAGCTTCGCGGCATTGGGATGGGGAGCGTTCTTGTGGACGGTCACCAGGTTCGGAAACCAGATCGCCGGCTCCTTCTTGATGGGCGCGTAGCCCAGCTTGTTGCCGTAGCTTCGACCGAACGCGAACTGCGTGTACGGCAGCGTGAAAATGCCCAAGGGGTATTCCTTGAGACCCACCGCCTGATGGAGTTGCCCCCACTTGGGCTCGAACCGCCCCACGTTGACCTTGAACTTGCTCCAGTAGTCCGCCCACTTTTCCTCGCTGCCGCCGAACCAGGCCCAATACGAAATCATGTGGACGAGGTTGTTGGATCCCAGCCAGGGCACTCGGGAGACGATCTTGCCCTTGTACTCGGGCTTGAGCAGGTCATAGATGCTGGTGGGCGCCTGGTCCGGAGAGATCAGGTCCAGGTGGTAGGAAGCCCCGACCACGTGAATGAACACCGGAAACTGGTTCCATTCCTTGGGCAAGTCCTTCATGTGGTGGGCGACCTTCTCGTAGCCGGCCGGCTTGAACTTCAGGGTCCAGTTGTTGAGCTGGCTCAGCGGCCCGGGCGACGTGCCGAACACGTCGACTGCGAATATCCCCGCCTGGGATTCCTCGCTCACCTTGCGCAGAACACCCGGCGCGCCGACGTAGGTGCCCTCCACCTTGATGCCGTACTTCTTCTCGTAACCCTCGGCGGTTTTCTTGAAGCTGGGGAACGTGATCAGCCTCAGCTTGCCTTCCTTCTTGGCCGCGGCCACCAGCTCCGGGCTCGACGCCATCGCCATGCCGGAAAGGCAAAGGGTGGAGCCGAGCACGAGCACCATGGTCTTTGCAATCATGCTTCGCATTGGAACCTCCCTTGATTCGTCAGAGACGGTGATGTGCGGCCCACACTATAGAGCTACGAAGTGAGCGTCAAGACCCCCGCTCCACCACCCCTGGATTCCCGCTTTCGCGGGAATGACGGGAGAGGCGGGAATGACCGAGGGGCGGGAATGGCGGTAGCCGGCGCGTCGTCGCCCCTTCCACCATGACGGTGTCTCGCCGTTACGACACGAACGCCGTCGACAGGTCCACCCTTCCCTCGAGCCGTCCGGTCTCGATCAGCATGTCCATGGTGGCTTCCGCCTCCTTCCGCTCCGTGTCGGTGAAGGTGAACTCGATCTTGGGGTAGCCGGCGGAGGCCAGGATGTCCCGCTTGTCGCCGCCGTACCTGGCGATGAACTTGTCGGCCACCTCCTCGAGGTGGGCGTCGCTGTAAGCGATGGACTTGCGGCACGCGTCGAGGATCTGGCCGGCGAACTCCGGATGCTCGGCCAACAGGTCCTCCCGGGTGGCGAGCATGTGCTTGATGATCTCCGGCAGGCCGTGGAGGCCGCGCCAGGCGTCGCCGTCGGTGTACAGGCAGCGGACGTCGGGGTCCTTCTCGCCGTGCCAGAAGACCTGGTCGATGAGCGTCACGGCATCCGCCTTGCCGTCCTTGAGGATCGCAATGAGCTCCTCCTGGGGATGGGACTCCCAGCGGATGGTGGAGTCGTCCACCTTGTAGTGCTTGCGCAGGAGGAAGCAGTGCATGGCGTGGGGGTCGGAGTGATGGCTGGCGATGAGGCGGCCCTCCAGGTCCTTGGGGGTCTGCACCGGGCCGTCCTCAAGCACGAAGACGCCGTTGCCCTTGGAGGTGGACTTCCACTCCGTGGAGAGCCCGACGATGGGCGCGCCGCCGAGCTTCCGCTTGAGGAAGTTCGGCAGATAGATGTTGGCGAACGCCACCTCGCCCCGGATCAGCACCTCTTCCAGCTCGTGGCTGGGAGGGTCGGCCACCTCGATGACCTTCAGGTCGAAGCCCTCGGGCTTCACGATGCCCTCCGCCAGGGCGTAGTAGGTGCGGAACATGCAGAAACGGTTGCGGTAGTGTGCGAGTGTCAGTTCCATGGGCTCTCCTCACGGCGGCGCGGTCCGCGCGCCGCCGGCTCCAACGCAAGCGGGCGGCCCGAGGCCGCCCGCTGCTTGTCATGGCCGACAGAGATCAGTCGAGACCGAGCTCCGCGCGGGTCTTGCCGCAGATGTCCAGGGCCGCAAGCGCGTAGACGCTGCTGCAGCGGATCATGTTGTTGATGCCCACGCCGCGGCGGGTTCCGGACGGCCGGTCCCATTCCGCGCCGGTCTCCTGCTCGTCGGGGTCCACCAAGTGGGTGCCGAAGCCGGCGCCGTAGGTGATCACCGACACGCCGTACTGGTTGATGCGCGATCCGTCGCTGGTGATGCCGTAGCGCACCGGCTCGGAGAACTCCATGTCCTTGCCGTTGTTGACCTCCTTGTGGGCCGCGCCCATGGCCTTCACCACGTAGTCGGTATCCGGGATCTCGTAGCCGTCGGTGGTGAGGTAGAGCTTCACCTTGGTGTCGATGTCCCCTTCCCTGGCGGCAACGGCCGATGCCGCCTTCTCCAGCTCCCGCTGGATCTTCATGGTGGGCACATGGGGCAGGGTCTTCACGATGACGTAGATCTTGCAGACCGGGTTGGTGCCGGGCTTGAACGGGTTGCCGCCGTCAATGGCCCCGATCTGGACCGTGGGCAGCATGAACGGGTGCGGGAACATCTTCTGGTAGTCGGCCTCCCACGCCTGGATCGCCTTGGCCACCTCGAACGCCTTCATGACGAAGGTCTTGGCCGGCCCTTCCACGGTCACCTCGGCCCACGCCAGCCCGGCGTTGCCGATCTGCATGCGCAGGCCCGTGGGCTCGCCGATGATGCACATGTCGGCGGTGACGCCGTGGTCCATGAGGTAGCGCGCGCCCACCCCGGCGCCCCGGTAGCTCTTGCCGTGGAACCGGTTGACCTGGGCCTTCTCGATCTCCCCCACCACGCCGGAGATGACGATGTCGCCCTTGAGCTTCGCCCCGGCTTTGACGAGCATGTCTACCGCCGTGATGTAGCAGGGAAACGCGCACTTCATGTTCACCAGGCCGCGGCCGTAGACCCGGTCTTCGGTCACCCGTGTGGGCTCGGGGTTGTCGAAGTGGTCCATGTGGCCGTTGAACATCAGCACCGGCCCCTCGCCCGACCCCCTCAACGTGCCGATGACGTTGGGCCGGCCCTCCTCCACCTCCTGGTACTCCACCTCCATGCCGAGACGCTCGAACTCACGCCCCAGATACTCCGCCACCGGTGCTTCCTCGCCTGTGATCGTAACGATGTCGGCGAGATCCCGGGTCATTTCCACCAGATGCGCGCGGTCGAGCTGTTCCAAAACCTGCTTGCTGTCCATGTGATCGAACCTCCTTGGTTGTTGTAAGGGCAGGTCTCACAGAACCTGCCTTGGGTATCATCAGTTATTCGTCTTTCTCATGCCTTAAAGACAGCGAATTGATACAGTACCTTAAATATGTAGGCGCCGGGCCATCCTCGAACACGTGGCCCAGGTGAGCGTCGCAGACACCGCAGAGGACTTCCACCCGCCGCATGCCGTAGGAATGGTCTTCCTCGGTAGCCACGTTCTCTTCGTTCACCGGCGCCCAGAAACTCGGCCACCCGGTGCCCGAGTCGAACTTGGCGGCGGCATCGAACAGGTCCGCGCCGCAGCACACGCAACGGTACATGCCGGGCTCCTTGGAGCCGTTGTACTTGCCCGTGAACGGCCTCTCGGTGGCCTTCTTGCGCGTCACCAGGAACTCTTCGTCGGTGAGCTGTTCGCGCCACTCTTCGTCGGTCTTGACGACTTTGTCCTTCATCGAACGCCCTCCTCCTGCGGGGATGACAGCGTTGGTGTCATGTCTCGCAAACAGGTTGGAGAAGGCACGCAGGGTTCTCGTGACACGC
The DNA here is from genome assembly GCA_965219905.1 of uncultured Binatia bacterium (SeqCode). Lineage (GTDB taxonomy): Bacteria > Desulfobacterota > Binatia > UBA9968 > JAJDTQ01 > JAJDTQ01. The sequence goes on from CBDCOS010000002.1 coordinate 608,888, forward strand.
GACACCAAGACGAAGCTCCTAACCATATAGGCGTTTCACGGCAAGAATGCGAATCCGCCCCTCAGCCTCACTTCACGATCAGCAACGCCGTGCCGAGCACGATGCCGACAGCCCCCACTGCGACCTTCCAGTTGACCGACTCGTGGGCCTGCAGAAAGACCCACGACACCAGCAGCACGAACAACGGCCGGGACTGCGCGATGGGCTGCACCACCACCACCGGCGCGTGCTTGAGGGCGAAGTAGCCGCAGGTGGTGCCGATGGCGGACACCAGGCCCACCAGCCAGATGTAGCGCCAGTGCCGGCCTGTCCAGTCCGCGACGCTCCGGAGCGGCCGGTTGGAGATGGCGGGCAAAAAGCTCGGCAACGCGATGAGGCTGGCGTAGAAGTTGGCGCCCAGGGGCGACGAGAACTCGTGCACCACCAGCCGGGTCAGGGCCGCGGACACAGCCATGGCAAGGGCGCTGCCCAAGGCGAAGGCCATACCCGCGACGTAGCGGGTCCATGTCTGCCCGGCGGCGCCCTGGGCGCGGCTCATGGCCACCAGGACGCAGCCGCCCACCACCAGGACGGCCCCGGCCGTCAGAAGATACGTCAGGTTCTCCGCCAGGAAGAATACGCCGATGAACATGGCGAAGAACACGTTGGTGGCGCTGAAGCTGCTGGAGCGTGCGGCGCCGATGTACTTGATGGCGGTGAACAACGTGGTGCGGCCCACGGTGATGCGGAGGATCCCGGCCAGCCCGATCACGAAGAGCGGCCATCCCCAGCCCGGGAAACCCGCGTGGAGATCGCCGTTCAACAGCGCGGCGCCCGTCAGAACCACCAGGCCGGTGAACGCCGTGGCCGCCGTGCCCAGCACCGGATCGATGTCGTGGGTGGCCATGCGGCCGAAGATATCCCGCAAAGCCAGGAAGAACGCCGTGCCCAGGGCATAGACGATGGCGATGTCCATGACGGCTAGGTGTAGCACGCCGGAGAGGATTCGTAAGCAGCCGGGGACCGTCCCTGGATCCGGGCCCGCCCACCCCGCCAAGCCCGGGGTCCGGCGGCGGCAGGGCCGCGGCGGCGCCCTCCTGGTTGATCGACACAACCGAAACCGCTATACCCCTCCCAACTCAACCCAGCCGCCGGGAGCCGCCATGAACTTCGAGGGCACCATTACCGTAGAGCATCCGAGAGACGCCGTCTGGGACTTCGTCCTGGACATCGACAAGTTCTCGGGCTGCATGCCGGGGCTCGACTCCATCGACAAGATCGACGAGGCCACCTTTGACGGCGTCATCAGCGCCAAGGTGGGGCCCATGTCGGGCAAGTTCAACTTCCGTTCCACCATCACCGACAGCAACCCCAAGGAAGCCCTCACCGTGAAGATCGAGGGGAACGATTCGGTGACCAAGAGCACGGTGGTGGCCGGCGTGGACGCCCGCATGGAGGAACCCCGGGAGAACTGCACCGAGCTCAAGTACAAGGCGCAGGTGGAGATCCAGGGGCGCCTGGCCATCGTCGGCGACATGATCCTGCGCGCCACCACGTCGCTCATCCTGGAAGAGTTCCGGAAGCGGCTGAGCAAGGCGCTGGACGACGAGGCCGGCAAGGCCTGACCCACGGACCAACAAAAGGAAACCACCCATGGCCGAACACTACGACGTCATCATCATCGGCGGAGGGTCCGCGGGCTGCGCCGCGGCCAGCCGGCTCTCCGAGGACCCCGGGCGCAAGGTGCTGCTGCTGGAAGCGGGGCCGGACCCGCAGCCCATTCCCGAGATGGTGGCCGAGGCCCAGAACCAGGTGCGGCTCTTGCTGGAGACCGACTACCTGGCCATGTACCCGAGTCCCCGGGATTTGGACGGCAGCATCTGCTACAAGCTCGCCGGCAGGATCATGGGCGGCGGCTCGTCGGTGAACGTCATGGCAGCGCCCCGGCCCATGAAGGCCGACATGGACAACTGGGTTGCAGCCGGCAATCCCGACTGGTCGTGGGAGAAGGTGCTGCCGGTGCTGAAGCGGCTGGAATCGGACCAGGACTTCCCGGACAGCCCGCTCCACGGCAACGACGGTCCGCTCTACGTGAAGCGCCCCTTCACCTTCGACACCCCGGGCACCGCCGACCCGGTGCAGGCGTTCATCGAGGCCGGCCAGCAGAAGGGCCTGCCGCTGCTGGAAGACACCAACATCCCCGACCCCGAAGGCGTCGGGCATCCGCCCTTCAGCATCAAGGACGGCAAGCGGCAGTCCACGGTGGTGGCCTACCTGAACCCGGCGCGCGGCCGCGACAACCTCACCATCGTCGCCGAAGCCCTGGTCCACAAACTGGATATCGAGGGCAACCGGGTGACCGGCGTGCGCTACGAGAAGGACGGCCGCCAGGAGACCGTTACCGGCAACCAGGTGGTGGTGAGCGCCGGCGTCTACTACTCCGCACAGCTCCTCATGCTGTCGGGACTCGGGCGCGCCGACGACCTCGGGAAGATCGGCATCGACGTGGTCCGGGACATGCCCGGCGTGGGCCAGAACTACCAGGACCACGCGGTGGTGTTCATGACCTTCGAGTGCAAGGAGGAGTTCGACGCCGACTGGATCATCCCGCGCATCCGCTACATCTACAAGAGTCACGCCGACCGGGACTGCTCCAACTTTCACATCTCGCTCAGGCCGCCGACCCAGATCGAGGGCATCAAGCCCACCATCCCGCTGTCGGCGTCGCTGCTGGAGCAGATGAACCGGGGCCGGATCTACCTTAAGAACAGCGACCCCCGCGAGCTGCCGGTCATCGAGTCCGCCATGCTGGAGGCCCGGCAGGACATCGAATCCATGACCAAGGCCATGGCGTTCATCAAGGAGATCACCGAGACCCCGGCCATGCGCGAGCTCTACGGCGAGCTGCTCACCCCCGGCCCGGGCGAGGACTGGGCGAAGTTCGCCAAGGCAACCTACGACAGCTACCACCACGGCGTCGGCACCTGCCTCATGGCGCCGGCGTCCAACCCGGAAGCGGTGGTGGATCAGGACCTCAAGGTGCACGGCATGGACAACCTCTGGGTGGCCGACGCCTCCATCATGCCCACGGTGGTGCACGCCAACACCAACGTCACCTGCATCATGATCGGCGAGCGGGTGTCCGATTTCGTGAAGGCAGCGGGGGGCTAAGCGCTGTCCGGGTAGGGGCGGCAGGCGGTCGCCCCGCAGTGCAAGGGCGACCCGCCTCAATCCCTCGTCAGCCTGCGGTAGCGCACCCGGTGGGGCTGGTCCGCTTCCTTGCCGAGGCGCCGGCGCCGGTCTTCCTCGTAGTCGCTGTAGTTCCCCTCGAACCAGGCCACCTGGCTGTCACCCTCGAAGGCCAGGATGTGGGTGGCGATGCGGTCCAGGAACCAGCGGTCGTGGCTCACCACCACGCAGGAGCCCGCGAACTCCACCAGTCCGTCCTCCAGCGCCCGCATGGTGTTGACGTCGAGGTCGTTGGTGGGCTCGTCCAGCAGCAACAGGTTGGCTTCCTCCTTGAGCATCCGGGCCAGGTGCACGCGGTTGCGCTCCCCGCCCGAGAGGTCCCCCACCTTCTTCTGCTGGTCCTGGCCCGAGAAGTTGAAGCGTCCCACGTAGGCGCGGGAGTTGACCTCGCGCTTCCCCAGCACGATCTGGTCCTGGCCGTCGGAAATCGCCTCCCACACCGAGTGCTCGCCGTTCAGGGTACGGCTCTGGTCCACGTAGCCGACCCTGACGGTCTCGCCGATGCGGAACGAGCCGGCGCGGCACTCCTCGCTGCCGGTGATGATGCGCAGCAGCGTGGTCTTGCCCGAGCCGTTGGGGCCGATGACGCCGACGATGGCCCCCGGCGGCATGATGAAGCTCAGGTCCCCGAACAGCAACCGGTCCCCGAACCCGTGAGTGAGGCCGTCGGCCTGGAGCACCATGTCGCCCAGCCGCGGACCCGGCGGGATATAGATTTCCAGGTCCTCCTGCGCGCTCTCCTGCTCCTGGCCCAGCAACTGCTCGTAGCGCGTCAACCGGGCCTTGCCCTTGGCTTGGCGCGCCCGGGGCGACATGCGGATCCACTCCAGCTCTCGCTCCAGGGTCTTCCGGTGCCGGGACTGCGACTTCTCCTCCTGCGCCAGACGAGCCTGCTTCTGCTCCAGCCACGAGGAGTAGTTCCCCTCGAACGGGATGCCGTGACCCCGGTCGAGCTCCAGGATCCAGCCGGCGACGTTGTCCAGGAAGTAGCGGTCATGGGTCACGGCGATGACCGTGCCCTGGTAGCGGCTCAAGTGCTGCTCGAGCCACTGCACCGATTCCGCGTCCAGGTGGTTGGTGGGCTCGTCCAGCAGCAGGATGTCCGGTTCCTGGATCAACAACCGGCACAACGCCACCCGACGGCGCTCGCCGCCCGAAAGCACGTCGACCTTCGTTTCCGGAGGCGGACAGCGGAGCGCGTCCATGGCCACCTCCAACTGGCTCTCCAGCTCCCAACCGTTGCCCGCCTCGATCTCGTCCTGGAGCTTCGCCTGCTGCTCCAGCAGGGCATCCATCTCGTCCGCGCTCAACTCCTCGGCGAACCTGCCGCTGACGGCCTCGAATTCCGCCAGCAGCTCCATCATCCGCGAGCAGCCTTCCTCCACCACTTCCTTCACGGTCTTCTCCGGGTCCATCACGGGCTCCTGCTCCAGCAGGCCCACGGAGTAGCCCTTGGAGAAGGTGATCTCTCCCAGGTACTCCTTCTCGACCCCCGCGATGATCCTGAGGAGAGTGCTCTTTCCCGAGCCGTTGAGGCCGAGCACTCCGATCTTGGCGCCGTAGAAGAACGACAGGTAGATGTCCTTCAATACCTGCCGCTTGGGGGGATGCACCTTTCCCACCCCGATGAGCGAGAAAATCACCTGTCTGTCGTCGTTGCTCATGGCCCCTCCCGCCGCCGGGTTTGTAAACCGCAGGCGGCAACCCTACTATACTAGTCGTCCCTTCAGGCCGGAACCTCCACCCGGATTCCCGCTTTCGCGGGCATGACGGTTCGGACGGGACGCCTGGAATCATCGCCGGAACACAACATGATCACTCACCCGCTACCACCGCAAGCGTTCGCCCGCATGGACGAGTCCCCCGACGAGGAATTCTATCAAGAACCCCGGCTGGTGACCCACATCGACGACCGCGCCATCGACGCGGTCACTCAACTGTACCGGCAGACCCTGCCGGCCGGCGGCGCGGTCCTGGACCTCATGAGCAGTTGGATCAGCCATCTGCCCCCGGAGATGACCTTCAGGAAGGTTGTGGGACTGGGCATGAACGAGGAGGAGCTCCGGACCAATCCCCGCCTGCACGCCTACACCGTCCACAACCTGAACGACCACCCCGCCCTGCCCTACGCCGACGGCGAGTTCGACGCCGCCTGCATCTGCGTCTCCGTCGACTACCTGGTCAGGCCGGTGGAGGTCATCCGGGACGTCGGCCGGGTCGTGAGTCCCGGCGGGCCGCTGGTGATCACGTTCTCCAACCGCTGCTTCCCCACCAAGGCGGTGGCCATCTGGCACCGCCTGACCGGGGCCGGACAGCAGCAGCTCGTGGAGACCTACCTCACCCAAGCCGGCAACTGGAACAACGTGCGGTCGCTGACTCCCGTCCCGGAAGACTTCCGCGGAGACCCGCTCTACGCCGTGCTGGGAAACCGCGTCCCCGGTTCCCGCCACTGAAGCCCGCTATGCCTCGCACACGGCGCTAACGCCGGCGATGGCGGTGAGGCCGGTGGTGGCGCCGGCCCCGGTCATGGCGATGGCCCCGGTCATGACGGTGGAACCGATGACCGCGGTGAGGCCGGCGATGGTGGTGGTGACCGATGCCGTAGCGGGGATAGGCGATCCCGTAGAACAGGTGCAAGGACACCGGCGGATAGTACAGGTAGGGCCGGTAGGGCCGTTTGCGGGGATGGCGGTGGCGGTAATCGTGCCCGCGGGCGTACGCCGGCCACGGCGCCACCGGCTGGAGCCAGGTCCCCGCCGCCGTGCGGCAACGAGTGCCCCGAAACCTCGCCCGCTCACCGTCGATGGCAAGCTCGCGTTCGAACTTGCGGCAGTCCTGGCCCGCCGAATTCCGGTAGGTGAGCGTCGGCGTGACGCGGCCCCGGTGTCCGGTCGCCCGGTTCGCCCAGGACTCGGCCTGGCCGGTCCTGTTGTACTCCAACGCGTTCTGAATCGCCTGTTCCTGGTGGCGCCGGTCGGCGCGGGACAACAGCGCATCGGGTGACGCCGTGTACGCCGTTGCCGGGGCCGCGCACACCGTCAAGACAGCCGAGACCGCCAACGCCATGAGAAGTCGTTCCATGATTCCACCTCCGTGCAGTGAGTGCCGCACCGCCTCCAACCGGCGTCCGCGCACACGGACAGGCCCACAGTGCGCCCTAGCGCGCCTCCCGTTCCATCGCCGCCAGCCGCTCCCGCGCCCTGGCCGCGAAGGGACTGTCCGGATGGTCGCGGAGGATACGGTTGTAGAGCTTGCGCGCGTGCTCCCGGTTGTTCTGCACCTCCTCGAACTGCGCGGTCTCGAACATCTCTTCCGCCCCGTCGCCGCAGCCCGCCAGCGGCAGCGCCAGCGTCAAGACCAGCAGCATGCGTAGACACAACATACGTATAGCTCGGAAAGTGGTCATTTGGTTCAACTCCATGTCCGTTGCCAGGTTATTTCAAATTTGACAGGAACCCGCGATTGTGGCGAACTGAACGCCACAGTGCGCATCCGCGGGAACCGAGCCGGGGGAGGAACGAACCATGCCGATCATCGACGCCGACGCCCACGTGGTGGAAATTGACGAGACCTGGGAGTACCTCGCCCCCTCCGAGCGCGAGTACAAGCCCGGCGTGATCTACGAGAGGCTTGAGAACGGCGAGACCCTCAAGTACTGGGTCATCGGCGGCAACAAGGTGGGCACCCCGTGGCCCGGCGGCGGCGCCCGCAGCGACGCCATAACGGGCACCTTCATCGGCAACGTGCCGCTGGACGTCAAGGCCAAGTACATGCTGGACGTGGACGCCCGGGTGGCGCACATGGACGAGCTCGGCACCGACATCCAGGTGCTCTTCCCGACGCTCTGGGTGCACCCGCTCACGGACCGTCCGGCGGTGGAGAACGCCCTGTGCTGGAGCTACAACCGGTGGCTGGCCGACATTCACAGCCGCGGCCACGGCCGGTTCCGCTGGGCCTGCGTGGCGTCGCTGAGCGACATCCCGGAGGCGCGACGGCAGATGCGCTTCGCCCGGGACCACGGCGCGGTGGCGGTGAACATCTCGGGGCTGGACTACCGGAACCGGCTCATCAACGACCCCGACTTCTTCCCCCTCTACGAGGAAGCCAGCGACCTCGACATGCCCGTGTGCATCCACTCGGGCACCAACAGCCCGGACATGGACCGGGTCTGGGGACAGCCCCTGTGCGGCTACCAGCGCAACAAGTTCGTGGGGCTCGGGGCGTTCCACCTGCTGATCATGTCGAACCTGCCCGACCGCTTCCCGAAGCTCCGCTGGGGCATCATCGAGCTGAGCGCGGGCTGGCTGCCCTACCTCATCAACGACCTGCGGCGCCGGGTGGAGCGGCGCGGCGGCAAGCTCAAGGAGCGCATCCTGGCCGACAACAACATCTGGGTCGCCGCCCAGATGAACGACGACCTCGAGCACGTCATCAAGTACGTGGGCGACGACCGCCTGGTCATGGGCACCGACTATGGCCACGCCGACTCCTCCACGGAGATCCAGGCGCTTCAGCTCTTGCAGCGGCACGAGTTCCTCTCACCGGAGAGCGTCTCGCGCATCCTCTACGACAACCCGGTGGAGCTGTACGCGCTGTAGCGCGGCGAGACCCGAGGTCTCAGGGGCTCGACACATGGCAGACACCAACGATCCGGAGCCCGTCGCGTACGAGATGTTCCTGCACCGCCTCCCGGCGTCATCCCTTTAGAAATTCCACCGCCCTGCGGTCGTAGGCCTCGCCCGCGTCCCACATGAGCATGTGGCAGGCCTTGTCGATGATCTCCAGTTGCAGCTCGGGCATCAGCTCCTTGAGCTTGGCGCACTTCTCGGCCGCCTGGTTGCGGTCCTGCTTGCCGTAGAGCAGGAGCAGCGGCGGTTGGACCTCCATGAGCCGCTCCCATAGCCGCGGGCCTTCCCGCTTGGGCTCCACCGCGCGCTGCCGCTCCAGGAACGCCTCCAGGTTCCTGCCCAGGCTCAGGCCGTGGCGCTTCTCCAGCACCTCCGGCGTGATCAGCTCCTTGTGGTAGAGGTTCGACTCCAGGAGCTTCCGGCTGTCCTCCAGGGTCGGCGGCGCGTCGGTGCTCTCGCTGCTCGCGTGGGCCGGCGGCGGGAAGCCCGGAAGTCCCTGCAGCAAGCTGCCGCTGCACACCACCAGCACCTTGGCCACCCGGTCAGGGTGGTCGAGGGCGGTCTGGACGACGATGCCGCCCGCCTGCGAGTGGCCGATGAGCGCGGCCTCGTCCGCTCCGATGGCGCTCATGAACTCGGGCAGGAACCCGACCCGGTAGGCCAGGGTGTGATTCTCCGGGACGTCGGACAGGCCGAACCCCGGCTGGTCATAGGCCACCGCGCGGAACCCGGCGTCGGCCAACGGACCCAGGTGGCGTTCGAACACGTCCGCGGACGAACCTAGCGAGGCGCCGTGCAGCATGATCACCGGCGTGCCCGAACCTTCCTCCAGATAACGGATCTTGAGACCGTCTACAGTGACTTCGCGTTCCATGTGCTTGTCCTCCATCGGCGACGTACCCTGACAATATTCCCTTACTCGAGCTCACGCGCAGCGTGGCGGATGGTCCACCAGCATGCCGTACCGTACTTTGCCATTCAAGGCCGTAGCGTGACCGCAAATCCGGCAACGAAAGAGCTTCGCACGGCGCTTCCCGGGTCACGATTCCCCACCACCTGGGGGTGAGCAACGCGACCGGATCACGTCCACCCGCAGTTCCTCCGGCGGCAGAAGCGCGGCGCACATCGGGGCATCGACACCGAACGCCCTGCCCACGGCGGACAGCACCAAGTCGGCGACCACACGCTCCTCGCCCTCACGGCTCCGGGCGTCCTTCTCCAGGGTGACTGAGCAGACCTCGACAGGCCCGCCGCCGCACACCGCCACGTGCGCTCGATGCTCGCCCTTCCTGGGCCGGTCCGTTACCAACGCCGCGGTGGAGGCGACGCCCAGCACCGGCACATCGTCGCTCGGTCTCAAAGCCAGCGCCCGCTCGTAAGCCTTCCGTGCCAATGCCGCCGCGGTCTCCGCCGACACCGCCTGCGACGGCCCGTATCCCAGAAACTCGCCCATGGACCGGTCGCTGTAAGGCACCAGGGCTTCCAGGACCGTGCGCGAGGCCCCCGGCACGACGAACAGATCGGCCAATGCCTGCGAGCCGCCTCCCGTCACCACCAGCACGGCCATGGAGGGGCTTCGGTGGATCTCGGCGATGAACTCGGTGAGGGACGGGGTGGTCATGTCGGTCCGCGTATGTCGGTTCAGATGACGCCGCGCCCGCGAAGGCCCCGGATGGCTTCGCCGTCGTAGCCCAGCCCCGCCAACACTTCGTCGGTGTCCTCCCCCACAAGAGGCGCCGGCCGCACGAACCGCGGCGGCGTCGCCGAGAGGTTCACGCTGCTGCCGATGAGCCGGGTGGCGCCTCGCTCCGGGTGACGGATCTCCCGCGGCAGCCCCAGGTGCCGGACCTGCGGGTCTTCGAAGACCTCCTCGGCCGCGTATATGGGAGCGTGGCTCAGGTCTTCCCTGCCCAGCCGCTCCAGCCAGGCCGCCCGCGGCGCGAGGGCGAATGCCTCACGCAGGATGTCCATCAACTCGTCGTGATGAGCGACCCGGTCGTCGTGGTCGGCGAAGCGCGGGTCGTCGATGAGGTCCGGGCGCTCGAGGACACGCGCCAAGGCCTCCCACGACCGCCGGTGAGTGGCGAGGTGCACGAGCAGCGGCCGCCCGTCCTTTGCCGTCAGGCAGAACAGCCGGCCCCGCTGGAAGTTCCTTGGCGTGACGGCTTCCCCGCCGTTCAGGAACTCGGCGAAGTGGGATTCGATGAAGCCCATGCTGGCCTGCAGCAGCGACGCATCCACGAACTGGCCGGCGCCGGTCCGGCTCCGCGCCGCGAGCGCGGCCAGGATGCCGTAGGCGGCGAAGACGCCGGTGGCGTGAGCGGTGATGGAAAGCCCGCCCATGCGCGGATCGTCCGGGTCGGCGAGCAGGCTCAGCATGCCGCTGACCGCCTGGCCGATGGATTCGAAACCGGCCCTGCCCTCGTACGGGCCGCTCTGGCCGAAGGCGGTGACCGAACAGTGGATGAGACCGGGGTTGCGCCTTCGCAACGCCTCGTAGTCGAGGCCCAGGTCCTTGCGCGTTCCGGGCCGGAAGCTCTCGATCAAGACGTCCGCGCGCTCCAGCAGCCGGTGGAGGATCTCCCGCGCCTCGGGTTCGCGCAGGTTCAGGGTCAGGCTCTTCTTGTTCCGGTTGAGCACCCTGAAGACCGGGCTGTAGCTGTCCCGTCCCCGGGCCGGATCCCCCTTGCCCGGAAGCTCCACCTTGATCACCTCGCAGCCGAGATCCCCCAGGAGGCTCCCGGCGTAAGGGCCGGCCACGTGCCCGCTCGCGTCGATGGCCACGATGCCGTCCAGCGCGCCGCCCATGCCCCCCGTGCCGATATCCGCCATGGCCGGAGACCCGTCAGAACGGCTTGTTGAAGAAGGGCAGTCCCGCCCGCACGCGGAAGATGCCGACGAAGCCCAGCAGCCCGCCGATGAAACCGCCGAGAAACACGACGGTGGCCACGAAGTCGGTGGTGGAGCTCGGCGCCATGACCGCGTACACCGCTGCCTGGGCCACGAACCCGACGACGAGCGCCACCGCCAGCGCCACGGCGGTGAGAGTCCTGTACTTCATCGAAATCGGCTCCTCCAGGCCCTTCCCCGTACCTTCCAAGGCAATGTTGACAGCGGTTGCAGGATTGCATACCCTCGTTAGCCGTTGCAAACGCGTCACCGCGGATCCGCGCGCCCCGAGCATGGAGGTTTTCCGGACATGAATACCCAAGAATCCAACGCCCTGGAGCGTTTCATCGAGAAGACCCGCGCGCTGTTCGAGGCGGAACCCGACCTGGAGAAACGCTGGACCGCGCTGGAGCCGGTCCTGGCCGAACTGCTGGCCGATCCCGACGTGCGAGAGGCGTCCAGGTCGTGGCCGGACTGCGTCCCCCGGGACGGGCGCGCCGAGAACCTGCTCTTCTACGAGGACCCCGACTACGGCTTCGCCATCAACGGCCTGACCAAGGGCAACGCCCGCCAGGGCGGCCGCGCCCGCATCCACGACCACGCCCACATCTACACCCTCTACGGGGTCCTGGACGGCCACGAACGCATCGAACGCTACGACCGGCTGGACGACCGCTCCAGACCCGACTACGCCGAGATCCGGCTGGCCAGCGACAAGCACGTGGGGCCCGGCGAGATCGACCTGGTCCGGCCCTACGAGGTGCATACCGAGACCACCGTGGGCGAGCGGACCGTGGCCGTCATCGTCCGCAGCCAGAAGGGCGGCAGCTTCAACCAGGGCCGCTACAAGCCCGAGACCAACGAGTACTACGAAAGCCTCGGCCCGCGTCAGACGCCGGTGGAGATGTTGCCCGGTTCCGGCTAGCCCGCGCGCATGGACGCCATCAAGCTCGAGGTCATCTACAACGCCACCAACCAGATCGCGTACGAGCTGACCCAAAAGCTCATGCGCAACGGCTACTCGTCCATCGTGAAGGAGAGCCAGGATCTGGCCCTGAGCATCTGCGACCGCCTTGGACGGAACGTCGGACAGTACTCTCCCAACCCGGTGGGCCTGGGGGTGGTGGGAGCCCAGCTCCAGGGGCTCCTGCGGGACTTCGCCGGCGCCATCGCCGAGGGCGACACCTTCATCCTCAACCACCCCTACCGCTACTGCCAGAACCACCCCAGCGACGTCACGCTGATCTCTCCGGTGTTCCACCGCGGCGAGATCATGGCCTTCGTGGGCAACACCGCGCACAAGCCGGACATCGGCGGCAAGGTGCCGGGCACCAACGCCGGCGACGCCACCGAGGTGTTCCAGGAAGGCCTGTTGATCCCGCCCCTGAAGCTCTACGAGGGCGGTGCGCTCAACGAGGCCGTGAAGCAGCTCATCTGCGCCAACACCCGCACCCCGGAGGTGACCTGGGGCGACATCCGCGCGCAGGTCACCGCCAACCTTCACGGCATCGACCGGCTCACCGCGCTGGTGGACCGCTTCGGGCTCGACGACGTGCTCGCGTGCTGGGAGGAGCGCATCGCCATCACCGAACGGGAGCTCCGTTCGCGCATCGGGGCCATGCCGCCGGGCACCTACGGCCCGGTCACCGACTATATCGACGACGACGGGGTGGAGCTGGACAAGCCGCTGGAGGTCACGGCGACCCTGCACGTGCGCGGGGACGAGCTGGAGTTCGAGTTCGCGTCGGCAAAACAATCGCGAGGCCCCCTGAACCTCCGCCCCTGCGTGGTGCGGGCGGTGGCGGAGTACTGCGTCCAGGCGGCAGTGGGACCCGACCTGCCCAAGAACCAGGGCTGCTCCGCTCCCATCCGCATCACCCTCCCCGCCCCGGGCCACCTCCTGAACCCCGAGTACCCCGCGCCGGTGAACATGTACGCCACCACCTGCCACCGGCTGGCGCCGGTGATCATGATGGTCCTGGCGGAGGCCCTGCCGGATCGCGTGGCCGCGCCCCAGAGCAGCTCCGGCGGCGCCGTCTCCTTCAACGGCCTGGAGCCGGGCGGCGGAAGACGCTACTCGCAGTACGAGATCCTGTGGGGCGGCTACGGCGCCCGGCCCAACAAGGACGGCGTCAGCGGCTGCGCGGCCGACATCAGCAACGTCATGAGCACGCCCGTGGAAGCGCTGGAGAACGAGTTCCCGGTGCGGATGCAGTGCTTCGAGGTCAACCCCGACTCCGCGGGGGCGGGAAAATACCGCGGCGGCCTGGGGATCCGGCGCGCCTGGCAGGTGTTGAACGACGACGTCACCCTCAACCTGCGCCTGGACCGCTTCAAGTTCTCCTCTCCGGGCCTGTTCGGCGCCCGCCCGAGCGCGCCGGCCCGCTGCACCCTCAACCCCGGCGCCGGCGACGCGCGCTCCCTTCACTCCAAGGCGGCCAGCATCCGCCTCTCCAGGGGAGACACCCTGCTGCTGGAGCTCGGCGGCGGCGGCGGCTGGGGCGACCCCTTCCAACGGGAGCCCGAGCGCGTACTGGAGGACGTGCGCAACGGCTACGTGTCGTTGGAAGCCGCGCGGGAGGTGTACGGCGTGGTCATCGACCCGGGCGCCATGACCGTCGATTCGGCGGCCACTCGCCGGGAACGCGGGAAGGCAGGCAACCAACGTGCTGCGCATCGGGATTGACACCGGCGGCACGTTCACCGACCTGAGCGTCTTCGACGAGGACGGCGGCCGGGTCTGCCTGACGCACAAGGTCCCCTCGCAACCCCGGAACCCTACGGAGGCCATCGCCGCCGGGCTCGGCGAGATCACCGCCCGGCTGTCGGAAAAGGCCCGTTACGTCCTCCACGGCACCACCATCGGCCTCAACACGCTGCTGGAGGGGCGGGAACCGCCGCCGGGGCTCCTGGTGACCGAGGGCTTTCGCGACATCCTGGAGCTGGACCGGCAATGGCGCGGTGACCAGGTGTACAACCTGTTGTTCGACCGCCCGCGGCAGCTCGTGCCCAGGCGCCTGATCCGGCCCGTGCGCGAGCGCATGGACTCACGCGGCCGGGAGGTGCTTCCCCTGGACGTGGAACAGGCCCGCGCCTGCGCCGGCGAGCTGGTGGACGCCGGGGTGCGCTCGGTGGCCGTGAGCCTGCTCTTCTCCTTCGCCAACCCCGACCACGAGCGGCAGGTCCGGACCATCCTCGAAGAGCTCGCCCCGGACGTGTACGTGACGCTGTCCTCGGAGGTGGACCCCCAGTTCCGGGAGTTCGAGCGCACCAGCACCGCCGTGGTCAACGCATTCATCGGCCCCAGGGTCAGCAGCTACGTGGGCACCATCGAGGCCGCCATCAACGACCTGCTGGAGGGCGCCCGGGTGCTGATCATGCAGTCCAACGGCGGCGTGGCCACGCCCGCGGTGATCGCCCGGACGCCGGTGCAGACGCTCATGTCCGGCCCGGTGGCCGGCGTCGTCGGCACCCAACGCCTGTGCCGGGAGATCGACCGCGAGAACGCCATCTCGCTGGACATCGGCGGCACCAGTTGCGACATGTCGGTGATCCCGGGCGAGCTTCTGACCGCGGCCCAGACCAGGGTGGCGGGCTACACCGTGCGGGCCGCCACCGTCGACATCGAGACCATCGGCAGCGGCGGCGGCAGCATCGCCCGGGTGGAGTCCGGGCGGATACTCAAGGTGGGGCCCCAGAGCGCCGGAGCCGTGCCCGGGCCGGCCTGCTACGGCGCCGGCGACCAGCCCACCCTGACCGACGCGCTGGTGGTGCTGGGGCACCTCAACCGGGAGGCGCTGCTGGACGGCGCCATGCCCATCGACGCCGGGGCCGGCCGCGACGCCATCACCGAGACCGTCGCCCGGCCGCTGGAGATGACCCCGGAGCGCGCGGCCGCGGGCATCGTCGAGGTGCTGGCCGCCCAGGTGGCCATGTCCATGCGCTCGGTCACCATCGAGAAGGGTTATGACCCCAGGGACTTCATCCTGGTGGCCTACGGCGGCGCCGGACCCACGGTGGCCTGCCCCATCGCGCGGGAGCTGGAGATTCCGGAGATCTGCGTCCCGCGGGACCCGGGCAACTTCTGCGCCGCCGGCATGCTGCTCACCGACCTGATCCGGAGCCATGCCCTCACCCGCATCGGCCCGCTGGACGAGACCCCGGAGAGCGCCATCCGCGAAGCGCTGGAGGAACTCCGCCACAGAGGCGTCCGGGAGCTGGAGGAGCAGGGCGTGGCCCCGGACCGCATCGACACGGAGTATTTCCTCGACATGCGCTATCCGGGGCAATCCTATGAGGTCACGGTGCCGGCCAGGACCATCCGCAAGGAGGAGCTCACGCGGCTCTTCCATGAGGCTCACGGGCGGCTGTTCGGCCACACGGCAGAGGAAGAGTCCATGGAGATCGTCAACTACCGCGCGCGGTGCACCGGGCGCCTGGCCAAGATGACCTTCGCCACGCCTCCTCCGGCCAACGGACCGGCGCAGCCCGAAAGCCGGCACTCCGCGCTGTTCCCGGGCGGCACCGGTCCGGTGGAGGCGCCGGTCTACCGCCGCGCCGACCTGGCTCCCGGCTTCCGGGTCCCCGGCCCGGCCATCGTCGAGGAGTACACCTCCACCACCGTCGTCTACCCCTCCTTCGACCTGTCCGTGGACGCCCGCGGCAATCTCAGGCTGCAAAGCACGGCGTAGACACGAACCGATCGCAAGCAGGGACCGCGGAGCCGCCCCTGTGCGCCGGCATCAACCGAACCCGATCATGTCCAGCCGCGTGAAGCGCATGCGGTCGCCCGCGCCGGCGGGAAGGATGCCGAGCTGGTGGATGGCGTACTCGTGCTCGTAGACGCTCTTGGCGTTGACGCCGTCCAGCGGGACGATGACGTTGTAGCGGTGAACGCGTGCGGCGGCGGTGGCGGTGTAGAGCACGGCGACGTTGGTGAGGGAGCCGGTCACGATGAGGTTCTCGACGCCGGCGCGGCTCAGGATCGCCTGGAGCTCGCCGCCGGCGAACTTGTCGAAGGCGTCGGGGTAGAGCACGGGCTCGGTGTCCCGGCGATTGAGGGGCGCAGCCGCCTCGCCCAGGGGCGTGCCCCTGAACTGCAGCGAGATGGTGAACACCACCGGGACGGAGGCCTCCCGGACCCGCTCCAGGAACCCGCCCAGCGGCTCCATCAACTGCGAGCAGACCTCCTCCGGGTCATGGCAGCGTGCGTTCAGGTCGAGCACCACCACGGCGGTCTTGGCCGCGTCGAGCGAAACGGGTTGCGGTTCGGGGCGGTTCGGGCCGGTGATCTCGGTCATGGTTTCCTCCCGCTAGCAGCCGATCCGGGTCGGGGGCGACCGCTGGTCGCCCCTACAGGGGTCCCCTCGTGCTAGCAGCTCGGCAGGCGGCGTTCGCGTAGACGCGCCCGCAACTCTCGGGTGGCGGCCTCGTCAACCTCCAGGCTTTCCTCGGTCACGACGCCATAGATCTCCTCGGCGGTGGCCGGCGAGATACGGCCGTTCAAAAGGCTCTCCGCCACCGCCTCGGGGTCCCGGTCCAGCGGGTCGCCGTAGCCGCCGCCGCTCCCCAGCCGCAGGTAGAGCACGTCGTCCTTGCCGATCTCGAACTCGCAGTAGGGCAGCAGCCGCCGCTCGCCCTCCAGAACGGGAAGGTCGTCGATGCACCGGTGAGCGGCCAGCAACTCGTTGACCCGCGTTCCTTCGAGCAGCACCAGCAGGCTCGGAGCGCCGGGGTAGCCGCCGAACATGCCCACGCCGGAGTTCCTGAGGCCGGCCACACCGAAGGCCACGCCCCGGACCTTCTCCTCGGGAGCGTCGTGGAGCTTCACGGTGGCCTCCACGCCCACGCCGCCGGCGAACCGGCCGGCGCCGCCGCCGTCCTTGAGGTGGCGCCGGAACAGGTACATGAGCGGAAAGTTCAATTCCAGCCACTCGACGTTGTGGCAGGTGAGGTAGCCGCCGGAGTCGATGCCGTCGCCGTGAGGGCTGGCGCCGGAGCCGCTCAGCTCCAGCAGCGTGGAGACGTAGAACCGGTCGTACTGGTTGACGCCGGCGTGGCGCACCACGCGGAAACCCAGGGTCAGTGCCGTGACCTCTTCCTTCCAGCTCTCGCTGCCCGCGAGCATCTGGGCGAGCACCGAGGCAGACACGTAGGAAACGGTCTTGAGCCCCGAGGTGGTGTTCATGGACACCGGCCCGGGGTACTGCACGTTCACCACCGTCCCTTCCGGCGCGATGACCTCGATGGGGCCGAAGGCGCCGTAGTTCTTGGGGAGGTCGTAGCCGAGGGCCGTAAGCACCGCCTCGAAGACTCCGCCGAAGGTGGCGTGGTATGGCAGGTTGATGCCCTGGCGCGCCTGGGGGTCGCTGCCGGTGAAGTCGAAGGTCAGATGACCGCCCTGCTTGCGGAGTTCCACGCACACCCGGCGGGTCTCGTTGGCGGCGATGGTACCCTCGTCCCGCCAGGTGCCGTCGGGGATCTCCCGCAGCCGCTTCTCCAGCACCTCGCGCGAGTAGCGGATCATCTCCGCGGACACCGCGGTGATGAGCTCCGGGCCGTACTGGGCGAACATCTCCTCCATGCGCGAGCGGGCGACGTTGTTGGCCGCCAGCTCGCACTTGAGGTCGAGCCCCACCAGCACCGGCTGGCGGGTCATGTTGATGAGGGTGTCGAAGACGTCCTGGCGCATGCGGCCCCGCTCCACCAGCTTGAGGCCCGGGATCCGGAGCCCCTCGTGGCAGATCTCGGTAGCGCCGGGGGAGTTGCCGCCGGGCGACATGGCGCCGATGTCCATGACGTGGACGAAGGTCGCGCTCCAGGCCATCAGCCGTTCCCGGTGGTGGATCGGCGCGATCATGTAGATGTCGGACTGGTGGATGGCGGCGAGGTAGGGGTCGTTGAGGAGGAAGACATCGCCGGGAAAGATGCCGCCGTCCCCCTCGAAGCGCTCGATGATCCGCTTGACCGCGAACCCGGCGCAGGCAGCGTGCCGGATCATCGACTCGCCCACCGACAGCACGTCGCCGTTGGCCATGTAGAGGGACGCCATGTAGTCGTGGAGCTGGGTGGTGTTCACCGTCCCGCCCACGCGTTCCAGCGTCGCGCCCATCTCGCGGGTGATCTCGTGGAGCCGGTGCGAGAGGATCTCGAAGGTGACGGGATCCACCTGCCTGCCTGCCTCGTCCGTTGCGCCTGTTGCGTCCACTGGTTTCACCCCAAGGCCGATTCCGGCCGCCCGTTGACCCGCGCCCTCCCGTCTTGGCACACTCACGGAACTGGAACGAACATGAGGAAAACGCCGGTCGAACATTTCATCCAGCGCGGCACGTCCCGCAACCGTCCGTAACGGAGGTCCTGGATGGATATCGAATTCCACTACTACATGACTTACCTGATTGCCGCCAGGGCGGGTTTCGATCCCGACAACGCCTGCCTGCTGGCGCATTCCTCGCAGTTCATCGACGACAACGACGTGGTCTTCGAGATCGACAAGGGGAAGCCCTCGGCCTACCGCAACTACATCAGTCAGACGATGAACATCCTGAAGCCGAAGCGGGAGCTGTTTCGCATCTACCCGCTCTTCCACTTCATACCCGGAGACCCCAAGGCCAAGACCGCGTGGCGCAAGGACGGCAAGATGCACTGGCTGTGCACGACGCCCGACAGCCGCAACGCCAACGCCATCATGGACGATGCGCTCGGGTCGGGGAACGTCTACCGGATCGGCATCGCCGCACACGGATACGCCGACACCTGGGCGCACCAGAACTTCACGGGCTACTACGAGGACTTCAACGCCATGGACACGGCCTTGGGCCTCATCGCCCCCAACATCGGCCACGCGGACGCCGGCCACAGCCCGGATTGGCCCGCCCTGCGCTGGCGCGACCCGCGGCTGCTCAGGCCGGCGGTGGACAACAAGGCGCGCTTCCTGGCCGCCGCGCGGCGGCTGTACGAGAAGTTCGCCCGATTTGCCGACCCGCGGATTTCCGATGCCGTCCTGCTGGGGACGCGGACCGCCCTGTCACGCGATCTGTCGAGGGCCATCGGAGAACGGGATCAGGTGAACCGCAACTCCGAGGCGCGCTTATCACGCTATCTGCAGTTGGCCAAACGCCCGAGCTACGGCGGACGCGATCTACCCGTCTACGACGAAGACCTGTGGTTCGACGAAGCCGTCAACGAAGACGTGCGCGGCCCCCGCGACCGCAGTGACAACGTTCTCCTGCGGATCGACCCCTTCACCGACCGCTACACCTGGAAGTCCGGCCCGCCGTATCAACAGTCTCATTGGCATCGTTTCCAGGAGGCCATCAAGACCCAGCAGGAGCACGCGTGGGATATCCTGCTGGACTCCAATCTCAGGGGTCTCGAGCTGGGAAACTGGTGAACGGGAACCGCCGCCGGGCCAAATCGGCCCGCCGTCAGGCGTCCCCCAGGAAGATCCGGACGTTTCGGAAACCGTCGATCATGGCGCGGTCCCGGGGGTTCACCACCACCGTGGTCACCGGCGTCTCGATGACCGCCGGCCCGGACAGCTCCATACCCGGTTCCATCCGCCGGAAGTCGTAGATGCGGGTGGGAGCGAACGCCCCGGACTCCTCGAAGAACACCTCTCGCGGGGCCTTGAGGGCGGCGTCCGCGGCGGCCCTGCGCACCGGCGCTTCCCTGATGCGGGGCCGCTTCAGAAGCCCCGTGGCGGTCACCCGGAAGGTCAGGATCTCCTTGCCCGCCTCCCGATAGCCGGAACCCCTGCCGTAGGCCTTCTCGTAGGCGTCGTCGAAGTCCGCGTAGAGCCGCTCCAGGTCCGCCTCGGTGAGGAGGTCCGTACCCGGGAGCAGCGGCACGTTGAGCTCGTGGACCTGGTAGCGGTAGCGCATGTCCACGCTGCGCGTGACGGCCGTCTCGGCCGGACCGAACCCGGCGGCGGCCAACTCCGCCTCGGCCCGGCGGATCAACTCGGCGAAATTCCCGTTCACGCGGCTCGCGTCGGCCGGCACCTGCAGGTGGTCGGACTTGCCGTACTCGTGCACCACGTCGGAGCTTATGAGGCCGGTGGCGCCGTGCACCGAGGCCGTGAGCGGGATCACCACCTGCCGCACGCCCAGGTCGGCGGCGTAGCGGCCGGCGTGGACCGGGCCGGCGCCGCCGAAGGCGAACAGCACGAAGGTCCGCGGGTCGTGGCCCTTCTCCACCGTGGCCCGGCGGATGAGGTCGCTCATGTGGGCGTTGGAGATGCGGTAGATGCCCAGGGCGGCCTCGGACTCGCTCATGCCCAGCGGCCCGGCGATCCGTTCCTTCACCGCCCGGAGCGCGGCCTCCCGGTCGAGCCGCATGCGGCCCCCCAGGAAATAGTCCGGGTTGAGGTAGCCGAGGATGAGGTCCGCGTCGGAGACGGTGGGCTCGGCGCCGCCCAGGCCGTAGCACACCGGGCCCGGACTGGCGCCGGCACCCTCGGGTCCCACCTTGAGAAGGCCGGTCTCTTCCTCGATCCAGGCGACGCTGCCGCCGCCGGCGCCCACGGACTCCACCCAGATCTTGGGCGCCAGCACCCGGTGGCGCAGCACAACCGGCGTGTAGTCCCGCTCGATACGCCCCTCCCGCACCACGCCCACCTTGAACGTGGTGCCGCCCATGTCGGTGGCCAGGATGTTGTCCTCGCCGATCAGCTCCCCCAGGAACCGGGTTCCCGCCACCCCCGAGGCCGGCCCCGACTCGATGGTCCCCACGGCGTTGCGGCAGGTGGACTCGATGTCGAGCACGCCGCCGTAGGCCTGCATGACCATCGGCGGCTTCGTCAGCCCCTTGTCCCGCAGCACCTGGTGGAGATTCATGAGGTACGCGGAGATGCGCGGGCCGATGTAGGCGTTGAACACCGTGGTGGCGGTGCGCTCGTACTCGCCCACGAACGGCGCGGCCGCGCTCGACAGGGTGACGTAGACGCCGGGGTGGCGCTGGCGCAGGATGCTCGCCACCGCCTTCTCGTGGGCGTCGTTGGCCACGGACCAGAGGAGGCACACGGCGACGGACTCCACCCCGCGAGCGACCAGGTCGTCCAGCGCCGTCGCCGCCTGCTCCTCGTCGAGGCGCACCGCGACGGCGCCCTTGTAGTCCATGCGCTCGTTCACCTCGGCTACCAGGGACCGGGGCACGAAGGGCTCGGGCTTGCGCAGCCACGCCAGCCGGCCCGCCTCCGCCTCGGTGAGCCCGTCGGTGACCTTGCCACGCATCATCAGCAGCGTATCGGGGAAACCCCGGGTCGCGACCATGCCGGTCCTGGGACCGGAGCGGGTGATCAGGGTGTTCTCGCCGATGGTGCAGGCGTGGAAGAAGAGGCTGGTCTGCCGGAGGAGATCCCGCTCGTCCTCGAGGCCGATGTTGCGGGCGGCGTCCCGCACCGCGTCGGTGGCGCCGGCGGAGTAGTCCGGCGGGGTGGAAAGCGATTTTCCCACCACTGTCTCGCCTTGGTCGTTGACCACGACGCAGTCCGTAAAAGTTCCGCCGATGTCGACTCCAACGATGTAGCTCATAACGAAAACCGCGCGGGCCGTTTCGGAACGGCGCCTGCGTCGAACCGGACGGGTCCGATTACCACGGATGCGCGGCGCCTGTCCACGCGCCGGGGACGGGATGAGGCCGCGAAACGGCACGTTTCCGGTTGACAACGTTCCCCGATTTTCATTAGGGTCAGCAGCTATCCGGCTTAGGCCGAGGCATCAACCGGTCGGGGAATGCCCCGGCAAAGGAGGGTAAACGGATGAAGAGAATCGCACCTGGGGCGTTCGCCGCACTAGCGTTCGCCTTTTTCGTTCTAGCCGCTTCGGCGCAGGCCGAGGTCACGCTGAAGGTCAGCACCTGTCTGGCCAAGACCCACGACCAGGTGGAAACGTACTTCCAGGCATTCCACGACAAGTTCAACGAGGTCGCCAAGGGCGAGGCCAAGCTGCACTACGTGGGCGGGCCGGAAGTGTCGCCCCGGCAGAAACAGGGTCCGGCGCTCAGGCGCGGTCTGGTGGACATGATCTTCTGCCCGATGGGCTACTACGAGGGAATGGTGGCGGAAGCCGGGCTCACCTCGGTGACCAACCTCTCCACCAAGGAACTCCGCGACAACGGCGCCATCGACCAACTCCAGCCCGTGTGGGCCAAGAAGTTCAACGGCAGGATCCTGGGCTGGTGCTGCTACGGCGTCGACTTCCACATCTATACGACGTTCAAGCCCAAGGAGAGCACCAAGACCGGCCTCGACCTGTCGGGGCGCAAGATGCGCTCCACCGCCACGTACCGAGTGTTCTTCAGCGTCATGAACGCGATTCCAGTCACCATGGCTCCCGCGGAGATGTACACCGGTCTGCAGCGGGGCGTGGTGCAGGGACTCGCATGGCCCGAAGGAGCACTGGCCAAGTACGGCGTTCAGAAGTTCCTCAAGTACCGCGTTTACCCGGGCTTCTATCGCAGCGGCTCCATGGTCGTGATCAACCTGGACAAGTGGAAATCCCTGTCCAAGTCCGTGCAGGACAAGCTCACCCAGACCGGTCTGGCGTTCGAGCAGGGCAGCGAGCCCATCCTCCGCAAGAAGGCCGACGCGGACAACGAGAAGCTGTGGGCTTCGGGCCTTCAGAAGCACGAACTCAAGGGCGAGGCGCGGAAGGCCTATCTGCGCACTGTCTACGAGCTCGCATGGGAGGCCCGGTCGAAGAACGACTTCACCGTGCCGTTCGCGAAGCTGAAGGAGAAGATGTACCGCGCGCCCTGACGGTCGCGTCGAAACAAAGAAAAGCCCCCGGTCCGCAGCAGTGGATCGGGGGCTTTTCTTTCAACTCAATCCATCAGGTTGGGAAGCCACAGCGCGAGCTGGGGTTCCCAGATCAGGATCAGGATCAGGATCAGGTCGCATATCAGGAACGGGATCGCCGCGTTGGCCACCTGCAGCAGCGTGGTGCCCCTGGGGGCCACTCCGAGCATGACGTAGAGCAGCAGCCCGAAGGGCGGCGTGGTGCCCGCCATCTCCAGCGTCATCAGCACGAACAGGCCGAACCAGATCAGGTCGAAGCCCAGGGCCTCGGCCAGCGGAAAGAAGATGGGCACGGTGATGAGCATCATGGAGGTGGCGTCCATGAACATGCCCAGCACGATGAGGATCAGGAACATGACCGACAGCACCACCAGGCGGGATACCTCGAAGCTGGTGGCCCATTCCAGCATGCCGGCGGTGGCGCCCGAGTAGGCCAGGAGCTGGCTGAACACCGTCGAGTTCATGATGATGAGGAACACCATGCCGGCCACCCGCACGGTGCCCGACAGGGAGGTGCGAATCGCCTCCCACTTGAGCACGCGGAAGGCCACCGCCAGGATGGCCACGCCCAACACGCCGCAGGCCGCGGATTCCGTAGGCGTGGCGATGCCCAGGATGATGAAGCCGATGACCATGAAGATCACGAGGCTCACCGGCAGGATGTTGAAGGTGATGTACTTGATCTTGTGGCCCCATGTCGTGGGCGGCACGTCATAGGCCGGCGCCCCGGCGGGGTTGATGATGATCTGGAGGTACAGCATGCCCGCGTAAAGCAGGGCCAGGACGAACCCCGGCAAGAACCCCGCGATCAGCAGACGACCCACGTCGATGTTCGCGACGCTGGCCAGAAGGACGGCCAGTGCCGAGGGCGGGATGATCATGGCCAGGCCGCCGGTGCCCAGGATGGGCCCCATGGACATGCGCCAGTTGTAGCCCCGCCGCTGCATCTCCGGCACCAGCAATGATCCCAGCATGGCCGTATTGGCCATGGAGGAGCCGGTGAGGGTCGAGAAGATCGTCCCGCCGGCCACCGTCAAGTAGCAGAGCCGGCCCCGCAGCTTGCCGAACAGCGAATCGAGCCCGTCGAAGACGCGTATGGCCAGGCCCGTGTGAAAGAACAGCGCCCCCATGAGGATGAACATGGGCACGGGACCCAGAGTGAACCGGGTGATCAGTACGGTGGAGTTGTCCGCCACCTGGATGAAACCATGAGTGCCGGCGAAGATGAAGATGCCGATGAAGTTCGTGGTGATGAAGGCGAAGGCCACGGGGACCCCGAGGGCCATCAAACAGACGACCATGCCCACCAGAAGAGCGAATGCCCAATACCATTCCATCACACGTTCTCCCGCACCTCGGTGCGCGAGGTGTACATGGTATCGACACCCACAAGAAACCGGAGGAACTCGATGGCGATCATTGCGAACGACACCGGTATGGGCACGAGGAGCATCCAAAGCGGTTGTGCTTCACCCCGGTAGTCCAGCTCACCCGAGAGGTATGCGTCGATGGCGAGGTCCGTGGAGTAGTAGATGAAGAAGAGGCAGCAGCAGATGCAGATGACGTAGACGAGCTTCGCCAGCACGTACTGCGCGATCACGGGCAGGAGCGAGACCAGGGAGTCCACGAACACGTGGCCCTTCATGCGCACCAGCCACGGCGCCCCCAGCATGGTGAACCACAGGAGACCATACTCCACTACACCCAGCGTGTAGGCGGACGGTTGGAACTTCAGGAGACGTACGAATACGTCAATCACGATGAGCAGGAAGATCATGAAGATCACGATCTCCGCGCCGATCTTGAACAGGTCCAGGAGCTTCTCGTAAGCTCGCGCTATGCGTTGCATCCCGCCTCCCTGGGGTCCGGTGCCAAGCCGGAGCCCCGATACGCCGCCAGCCGAAGTGACCGAAATTCCCTGCTTTTACCGTCTCGGAACCTGGGTGTCAAAGCACTTTTTGTAGAAATGTCGCATTCTTGACTGGGTGCATGGCGCGGTGTTACCACTTTGGCTCGGGCGCGGCGCGAGACGTGGCATGAGAGGTAATGGGAGGTTCCATTGAAGATACTCGTCACCGGAGGATTGGGAAAGGTCGGCGGGCCGGTGGTGGAAGAGCTGCTCGGCGGCGGCCACGAAGTGACAGTGCTGGATCGCCTGCCGGGACCTCGGGACGGCGCGGCCGCCAAGTACCTCGTGGGAGAGATTCAAGATCTGGGCCAGGTGATCGAAGCGGCCGCGGGCACGGACGCCATCGTCCACCTCGCCGCGGTCCACAACCCCCACGTCGCACCCGCCAACGTCGTCTTCGATACCAACGTCATCGGCACCTTCAACGCCCACCACGCGGCATTTCGGCTGGGCATCCCGCGGGTGGTCTCCACCAGCAGCAACGCGGCGGTGGGATGGGCTTACAGCGAAGGCGCGTTCCTGCCCGACTACCTGCCCATCGACGAGGAGCACCCGTTGCGGCCCATCGACCCTTACGGCCTGTCAAAGCAAATCGGCGAGACCATCGCCCGCTCGTACAGCCTCAAGGGGGTGGAGACGGTGGTGATCCGCCCCAGCGGTGTGGTGACGCCCGAGGCGCTGGACGAGATCCGGCGCACCGGCGGCCGCGAGCCCGAGGGCTGGCGCGAGTACAGCTACATCGACGTAAGGGACCTGGCGGTGGCGTTCCGGCTGGCGGTGGAGAAGCCACTGCCCGGCTGCACCGTGATGTTCGTGGTGGCCGACGACAGCACCGTGGCGGAGCCCCTGTGCGAGCTCCTGCCGCGGCTCAACCCTGCCATCGGCGACTGCGCACGGGAACTGACCGGCACGCGGCCGGTGTTCACCAACGCCCGGGCGAAGGCGTTGCTCGGATGGAAGCCGGTGCATTCGTGGCGTTAGTACCCGAATCGTCGTTCCCGCCGCCCCTCCGTCATTCCCGCCCTTTCCGTCATTCCCGCGAAAGCGGAAATCCAGGGGCGGTAGAGGGGCGCTACAACGGCGTTCCCCGGCTCCACCCCGCCTGGATTCCCGCTTTCGCGGGAATGACGGATACGAAAGTGGAAGGAACCCGGCATGGCAACACTCACGGCGCATGATCTCGCCCGGGTGAGCCGGGGGACGCCCGCGGGCGAGTGGTTCCGGCGCTACTGGATGGTGGTGCGCCGGAGCGACGACCTGCGGGACATTCCGGTGCGGGTGCGGATCCTCGGGGAGGACCTGGTGCTCTTCCGGGACGGCGAGGGCCGCCTGGGGCTCCTGGGCCTTCACTGCCCGCACCGGGGCACCTCCCTGGAGTACGGCGACGTGGACGCGGCGGGGTTGCGCTGCCCTTACCACGGATGGTTGTTCGATACCGCCGGCGCCTGCCTGGAGCAGCCCGCGGAGCCGCCGGGCAGCACGTTCCACGAGAAGGTCCGCCACCTTTCCTACCCGGTACGGGAGCTGGGCGAACTGATCTTCGCCTACCTCGGGCCGCCGGACCGGGAGCCGCCGTTGCCGCGGTACGCTCCGCTGGCGGAACCCGGCGGCCAGCGGCGCATCGAGGCGGCGCGCCACTACGACTACAACTGGTACAACTTCATCGAGAACGGCGCCGACCCCGCCCATTTCTCCACCCTGCACCTTTCCGACCCGGACGACGGCACCTGGCGGAGCTGGTTCTTCAACGCCCGGGACGTGCCGCCGTTCGATGCCGTGGAGACGGACTACGGCATGAAGGTGGTGTCGCGGAAACCCGCCGCCGAGACGGGGATGAGTTACGTGGACGAGAAGAGCTACGCACTGCCCAGCGTCATGCAGATCGGCGACACCGAGTTCACCCACTTCAAGGAGCCGAGGGAGGCGCTCGCCCGGGGCTCCAGCAATGCCCACTGGATGTTCGTAACGCCGGACGACGACGACCACTTCACCCTCTACACGGTGGACCACTACACCGGCCCGGATCCGGACTTCATGACCCGGCTCGCGCCTTCCCGGCGACCCGTCGCCGCGGTCGAAAAGCCCGAACACGACCAGCGCCCCCTGTCGCCCTACCGCGGCAGCGTCCGCCTGGAGGACATCATGACCCAGTCCACCCAGGGGAACGTGGCCGCCCGGGAGGAACGGCTGGCGGCGTCCGACAAGGGCATCATCCTACAACGCCGTATCATCCTGAACGCCATCGACAGGGTGAGGCGGGGCCTGCGGCCGCAAGGTGTGCTTCCGCCGGAGGAGGCCGACCGGCTGGTGCGGATGGATTCGTTCACGGGCATACGGGCATACCCGCCGAAGCCGGACACCGGCTCCCCTGCATGACGGAAGACCCGGAAGCCGCGGCATGAGGGTCGTCGTCACGGGCAGCGCCGGCAGGCTGGGGCGCCGCGTAGCCGACTTGCTGGCACGGCACGGCCACGAGATCATGCCCCTGGACGTATCGGGCGGGGGAGGCACGGAGCCCGTGGACCTCACCGACCCGGACGCGGCGCAGCGGGCGCTGGAAGGCGCGGAGGCGGTGGTCCACCTGGCCCGGGAACGCTTCCCCTACACCGAGCAGGGTTTGTTCGACCGCTCCACCGGGACATGGCGGATGCCGGACGTCACCGGCGACAGCCGGCGCTTTCAACGCAATGTCGCCATGACCTACAACGTCCTGGCCGCGGGCACGTCGCTGGGCATTCCAAGGCTCGTGATGGGATCGAGCCTGGCGGTGTATGGGCTGTATTATCCCGTGCGCACTGCCTTTCCCGAATACCTTCCCATCGACGAAGGGCACCCCCGGAGGCCCCAGGACCCCTACGGCCTTTCCAAACTCGCCGGCGAGGAGCTTTGCGACGGTTTCGCCCGGCGCGGCGACGCCAGCATCGTGAGCCTTCGCTTCGCCGGCATCGCGGACGACGCCGTTTACAGGCGGCTGATTCAACGTCGCGACGACCCGATGATTCGCGGCTTCGGAAGCTTCTGGAGCTACGTCGACGTGCGCGATGCGGCCGGCGCCTGCCGGTTGGCCCTGGAAGCGACCCTCGAAGGCCATGAGGCGTTCAACATCTGCGCCCCTACCACCTATCTCACGACCCCTACCCGCGCCCTGCTCGAACGGCACCTCCCGGACGTGCGGCAGGTGGCTTTCACGCCGGATGAGAACTATTGTGGTTATGCCTCGGACAAGGCGCGGGAAGCCCTCGGATTCAGCCCCCTGCACGGACCCGACGCCTGACACGCCCCGCGGCGAAAGGAGCTGCCATGTTCCCACACCTCACCCGCTTCAATCTGCAGAACTGGATCGACGAGAACCGCGCCGACTGGGGGCGGCGAAGAGTCATCTGGGAAGACTCGGACTTCATCGTCTTCGTCACCCGCGGCCCCAACACCCGCACCGACTTCCACATCAACCCGGGAGACGAGATCTTCTACCAGCTCGAGGGTGAGCTGAACCTCCACTACCTTACCCCGGACAACAAGCCGGAAGTGGCGGTGCTCACGGAGGGCGAGATGTTCCTGTTGCCCCGCTTCGTGCCCCACTCGCCGCGCCGGGAGGACGGCTCCTACACCCTGGTGGTGGAACGGGTGCGGCGCCCGGACGAGAACGACCGCTTTATCTGGGTATGCAGCAACTGCACCCACCGGCTCTTCGAGGCCACCGCCCGGTTCAACGAGCCCGCGGACACGGTGCAGAAGGCCTATGAGGCCATGGCTGCGGACGAGTCCCTGCGCCGCTGCACCCAATGCGGAAACACGGAGGCGCCGGTCCAAAGCGAAGGGCCGGCTTTCGTCTGGAAGGGTTAGCGGAAACGTCCACATCCCGGAGGGCACGCCATGGCCGTCATCGACGCCGACTGTCACGTCATCGAGTGCGAGGAGACCTGGGAGTACATGGAGGGGGAGGACCGGCGCTACCGGCCCCGCATCCTGGAAGCCGCGGACCAATCGGACCCCATGCGCCGGAACGACTTCTGGCTCTTCGACAGCAACCTGGAGCCCAAGCGGGCGTTTCCCTCTGTCAGCTCCGGCACCACTCCCGAGTCATCCGAGCTGCGGGACGTGGAGGCCCGCCTCAAGCACATGGACGAGCTGGGCACCGACATCCAGGTGCTCTACCCCACCACCCTCCTGGGCCTTGCCACCCTGAGCCGGCCCCGCACCCAGATCGCCATGTGCCGGGCCTACAACCGCTGGATGGGCGACATCTGGCGCCGGGGCCAGGGACGGCTGCGCTGGGTGGCGACGCTGCCGCTGGAGACCATGGACGTGGCGCTGGAGGAGCTTCGCCTGAGCCGCAACAACGGCGCGTGCGGCTTCCTGCTGCAGGGCCTCATGGGCGAGCGGGTGCCCATCGACGAGTACTACTTCCCGGTCTACGCCGAGGCCAGCCGCCTGGACATGGCGGCGTGCGTCCACTCGGGGCTCGTGAACCACGCCCTGAGCGGCATCTTCCACTCCCGCGCCACCGCCCTGTGGATGGCCAAGGTGCCCATCATCACCGCGTTCCACGCGCTGGTGCTGAGCCGCGTCCCGGACCGTTTTCCCGACCTCCGTTGGGGCTTCCTCGAAGCCGCCGCCTCCTGGGTCCCCTACGTCATCACCGACCTGGGCGCCCGCCTCGACCGCACCGGCACCCGCAGACTCGACGAGAACGTGCTGCGCCGGAACCGCTTCTACGTCGCCTGCCAGACCGAGGAGGACATCCCCTACATCCTGCAACACGCCGGCGAGGACCACATCGTCATCGGCTCCGACTACGGCCACGCCGACACCTCCAGCCAACTGGAAGCCCTCAACATTCTGCAGGGGAACGAATCGGTGAGCAACGAGGCCCGCCGCAAGATCGTCGACGACAACGCCCGGGCGCTGTACGGGCTCTAGCTAACGGGCTTCCAGCAACGCACGTGCAGTGCTGCTCAGGATGCCCTCCAACTCCGCCGCCGGCCAAGGGCGCGCCCGGAGCGCCGCCAGGACGGCCCTGCTGCCGTCGGGCACGTGAGGCTCGTCGGTGCCGTAGACCAGGCGGTCGGCGCCGAAGGTGGCGCGGGCGCAGTCGAGGGCGGGGCCGGACTCGCTGACGGTGTCGTACCAGCAGCGGCGCAGGTACTCGCTCGGAGGGCGCAGGCACTTCTCGTAGCGGCGGTAGCCCCGGTCGATGCGGTCCAGCACCATGCACAGGCCGCCGCCGCAGTGGGACCAGACGATGCGGACGTCCGGGCACTCTTCGAGCACGCCGCCCAGGGTGAGCTTGGCGGCGGCCATGGCGGTCTCGCCGAGGTAGCCGACGGCGAGGTACTGGCCGCGGTCGTTGGCCGGGCCATCCAGCGGGAAAGTGGGGTGCACCAGCACCAGCAGCCTGCGGCGATGGGCCTCGCGCCAGAAATCCCGTAGCTCCGGGGCGTCCAGCGTGTGGGAGCCGATGGTGGTGGTGATACCCGCCCCCACGGCCCCCAGGCCCGTGGCCCGGTCCAGCTCGTCCACCAGCGCGGCGGTACCGGTCCATGGCAGCGCGGCCACGAAACGGAAACGGTCCGGGTGCTGCCGGCACACGGCGGCGAGGCCGTCGTTGACCCGCCGGGCGGTGGCCGCTCCGCCGTCACCGGCCCATCCCGTGTTGAGGGCGCCCACGGACAGCACCTCGACCTTCACGCCGGCCTCGTCCATGGTCCGCAGGCGGGCGCCCAAGTCCGTCTCGGCCGGCGCGGACATGGTGTGGCTGCCGCGGCAGGTGAGGGACAACCCCCGCTCCGAGCGGGCCAGGGCGAATTCCGGGCGGGCCTTCAGCACCTCGTCGAAGCAGCCCTCGGGATAGACGTGCGCGTGCATGTCGACGATGTCGCCGGGTGCGATGCGATGTTCCGTCATGACCCTGTCCTCACGTCATGTTCTGTCCGGCAGCCAATCCCGTCTCCCCTCCGTCATTCCCGCGAAAGCCTGCCCTCGCCCGATCGGGGGCGGGAATCCAGGCGGGCTGGGGCCGGGGCGATGGAGCCGCCACACCACCACCCCTGGATTCCCGCTTTCGCGGGAATGACGGAGGGGAGACGGGAATGACGGAGGGTGGGTTGACCGGGTGGGTTGACCGGGTGGGTTGACCGGGCGGGTCGACCGCGTAGGTTGACCGAAGGCGCGCGAATGACATTGACCATGGAAATGACGGAGGGGTGCAAGTGGCAGGTTCCGAGCCCCGGCGGACTCAGATTTTCTCGGCGGCATCCATCAACTCCAGGAGGTAGCCGGGCTTGAGTGGCAGCCTAGTGACCTCCACGTCCAGGGCGTGGGAGACGGCGTTGGCCAGGGCCGCGCCGGCGGCGGTGATGCCGCCCTCCCCTGCGCCCTTGACCCCCAGCGGGTTGTGGGGCGACGGGAAGTCCTCGGTGGAGATCAGCTGTCCCCGCGGCACGTCCATGGCCGTGGGCATGAGGTAGTCCATGAAGCTCGTGGCCTGGGGCTGTCCGTCCTGGTCGAAGACGAACTCTTCCAGCAGCGCACCGCCGATGCCCTGGGCCAGGCCGCCGGCCATCTGGCCTTCCACGATCATCGGATTGATCTTGCGGCCCACGTCCTCCATCACCAGGTAATCGAGGATCTCGATCATGCCGGTTTCCCGGTCCACCTCTACAACCGCCACGTGGACGCCGTAGGGGAACGGCCGCTTGTCGGTGGCGAAAAAATCCTCTTCGGAGATGCCGGGCGCGAAGCCCCGGGCCAGGGCCGGGCCGGGCAGCGCCAGCCGGGCCAGGGCGGCGAAGTCCAGGCTCCGCTCCGGGGCGCCCTTGACGCTGATGCGGCCGTCCGCCAGTTCCAGGTCGCCGGCGTCGATCTCAAGCTCGGCGGAGGCCAGCCGGAGCAGCTTGTCCTTGACCTTGCGGCACGCGCCCACCGCGGCACTCCCGCCCATGACCGTGGAACGGCTGGCGTTGCTGCCGTTGCCGTAGGGCACCTTGGCGGTGTCGCCGTGCACCACCCGCACTTCGTCGATGGACACGCACATCTCGTCGGCGACGATCTGGCTCAGGGCGGTGGCGATGCCCTGCCCCACCGAGTTGATGCCGCAGTAGAGCACCACGCCGCCGCTGTTGCCCACCTCCACCCGGGCGTATTCCCAGGGTCCGATGCCGCTGGTCTCCACGAAGCAGCCGATGCCCACGCCCATGGCTCGGCCTTCCGCCCGGGCCGCGGCGCACCGCTGCTGAAGCTCCTCGTAGTCCATGTGGCGCAAGGCCGCGTCGAGTTGCCCCGGCAGGTCGCCGCTGTCGTACACGTTGTAGTGGTACGGGTTCCGGCCGAGGTCGTAGGGCATCTCCTCCGGGCGGATCATGTTGCGCCGCCGCAACTCCGCGGGATCGAGCCCGAGGCGGTGGGCCGCCATGTCCAGGAACCGCTCGCGCACGAAGTTGGCCTCGTAGCGGCCGGGGCTCCGGTAGGTGCCCACCGGGGTCTTGTTGGTGAGCACGCAATGGATCTGGCAGCGGTAGTTCGGTATGCGCAGCGGACCCTGCAACATGGCGGATGACGAGACAATGGGGACGCCGCCGTGGGTGCGGGTATAGCCGCCCATGTCGAACAGGATCTCCGCGTCCATGGCCGCGATGGTGCCGTCGCTGCGGAGGCCCAGCCGGACCCGATAGGACTGCTGCCGCGAATGGTTGGTGGACTTGAGGTGCTCCGAGCGGTCCTCGATCCAGCACACGGGCGTGCGGAAATGCATGGCGGCAAAGGGGATCAGGAAGTCCTCGGGGTAGAACTCGCCCCGGGCGCCGAAACCGCCGCCCACCGCCGGCTCGATGAAGTGGATCGCGCTCTGGGGCAATCCGCTCAGCTCCGAGAGGATGCGCCAGTTGGTGTGGGTCATCTTGGTGGGGCCCCACACCGTGAGCATGCCGCGGCTTTCGTCGTACTCCGCCACCAGGCCGCGGGTTTCGAGCGGGACCGCGGCATGACGATTGGTCTCGAAGGTTTCCTCCATGATGAGGTCGCACTCGGCGAACGCGCGCTTCACGTCGCCCGTCTCCACCTGAAACCCGGCGGGCTCGTTTCCCGGCACCGCGTCGTGGAGCCGGGGCGCCTCCGGTCCCATGCTCGCGCGCGCGTCGATCACCGCCGGGAGATCCTCGTAGACCACCTCCAACAGTTCCAGCGCGTCCTCGGCGACGTACCGGTCCTGCGCCACCACCACGGCCACGGGCTCGCCCACGTAGCGCACCCGGTCGGTGGCGATGGGCGTCTGCTGCGATCGCTCGAGTCCGTCGATCTGGCCCGTGCGCATGGGGATGGTCTTGAGGCCGGGCATGTCCGCGGCCGTAAGCACGCCCACGACTCCGGGCAATTCCAGCGCCGCGGACGCTTCGATGCCGGCCAGGCGGGCGTGGGCGCGGGTGCTTCGGAGAATGGCCGCGTGCACCATCCCCGGCCGCCGGATGTCGCCCACGTACTTGCCGATGCCCCGAAGCAACGGCACGTCCTCTCTGCGCTTCACGCTCGAACCGATGTAGGGCATGGGTGTTCTTCAGTCCTTTCGGGGCACGGCGTCCCCCTCCGACATCAGCCCCGCGGCCTCGCGAATGGCCGTCACGATGTTCCTGTAGCCGGTGCAGCGGCACAGGTTGCCGCTCAACCACTCGCGGATCTCGGTGTCGCCGGGATCGGGATTCTCCCGCAGCAGCGCCCGGGCGGTGAGCAGGATCCCCGGCGTGCAGAAGCCGCACTGAAGCCCGTGACGCTCCTGGAACTTCTCCTGCAACGGATGCAGCGTGTCCGCGTCCGGCGCCAACCCCTCCACGGTATCGATCTCGGCGCCGCCGGCCTGCACCGCGAACATCAGACAGGAGCGGACCGGATCGCCGTTCAGCAGCACCGTGCAGGCGCCGCACACGCCGTGCTCGCAGCCCACGTGGGTGCCGGTGAGGCCCAGGTCGTCGCGGATGAAGTCGCTCAGGAGCTTGCGCGGCTCCACCTCGCCGGTGTGCTGGGTGCCGTTTATCCGAACCGTGATCTCTCGGGTGCTCATGAAGACCCTTCCTCGAAGGACGCCGCAGCCCGTTCCGCCGCCTCGTCCAATGCGCGCCGGGCCAGCGCCTCGCAGGCGCGGAGTCGGTATTCCGCGGTGGCGTGCATGTCCGAGTCCTGCTCGATGCCGTCCACCGCGCGCCGGGCCGCCTCCCGGAACAGTGCCGCGGACGGTTCCTGCCCCCGCAGCGTTTCTTCGGCGGCTTGCGCCCGGATGGGCGCTGCGCCGGTGAGGGTCAACCGGGCGCCTGCCACCGCGCCGTCGCGATCCAGGGTCACCAGCGCCGCCGCCCCCGCCAATGCGAAGTCGCCGTAGCGGCGGCTCACTTCCTTGAACGAAGCACCGCTCCCGGAGGACACGGCCGGAACCCGCACCTCGCGGAGCAACTCGCCGGGCTCCAGGGCGGTGGTCATGGTGCCGAGGAAAAATTCCTCGGCTGCCACGGTGCGCTCACCGTGCTCCCCCAGAAGCACCAAGGTCGCGTCCAGTGTGACCATGGCCACCGGCAGCTCGGCGGACGGATAGGCGTGGGCGAGGCTGCCGCCCACCGTGCCCCGGTTGCGGATCTGAACGTGGCCGATGAATCCGGCGGCTTCCCGCAACAGCGGCCAACCCGCCGCCGCCTCGTCGGAGCGCTCCAAGGCCCGCTGCCGGGTCATGGCGCCGATGCGCAGCTCGCCATCCTCCACGGACAGGAAATCCAGCTCTGCCACGCGGTTCAGGTCCACCAGGTGCGCGGGGCGGGCGAGGCGGAAGTTCATGAGCGGCACCAGGCTCTGGCCGCCGGCCAGCACCCGGGCGTCCTCGCCCAGGCGGCCCAGCAGCGCCGTGGCTTCGGACAAGGTGGTCGGATCGTGGTACTCGAAGCCGGCGGGTTTCATTTCGCCTCGGAGAAGAGTTGTGGCGGGAACAGCACCGCCACCGGCGCCTGCATGGCGTTCATGGACTTGACGGCGCCGGCGATGGCATGGGCCATGTCGCCGGCCTCGTTCACCACGCTGTACTGGATGCGCAGGCTCTCGAGCAGCGGCTCGGTGGCCCACCCGAACGGCACCGAGAACCAGCGCTCATCGCCGAAACCGCCGCGGTAGCTGATGAGCAGGAGCATGGGGACGCCGAAGGCCGCCGGCCCCCGCAGCAGCGCATAGCAGGACAGGGCGAAGCCGGTGTTCTCCATGAGCATGGCCGGGCGGGCGCCGCCCATCCACGCGCCCATGCAGACGCCCACGCCGTCGCTCTCGTTGGCCACCTGGAGGTACCGGACCGCGGAGTCCGCTTCAAGCCTCTGGTAGAGCTCCAGGAACGCCGAATCGGGCATGCAGGCCACGAAGTCGATCCCGGCCTCCGTAAGACAACGGTGCGCCTCGGCCGCTACCTCGTCCTTCACTTTCTGTGACCTCCTCTGTCCCGGTCCTGGCGCGGGCGGGTTTGAAAGCCGCCCCGAACGCGGTGTCGGCCACGGAGGGCGACCGCCGGTCGCCCCTACCCGTCGTCTCTCCTTGCCGACGGCAACGATTCGCTCACGGCTTCGGCGGCGCCAGGATCGCGCGACCGCGGATGGCCTCGATACGCCGCACCAGCCGGTACTTGTTCTCCTGTCCGTCCATGCTCGGCCCCTCGGCTCGGAATGCCAGGGCGATCTTCGCGGTGAGGAGGGCCGGCCCCGGCTGCGAGAAAAGCCTTTCCAGCGCCGCGGCCACGCCGTCGCCGTCCGCCACCGTGTCGGCGTGCCGTATGCCCGCGGCCCGCGCCATGGCGGTAAGGTCCGCGCCCGCCGCGGTCTGGCTGGGGGCGCCGCCGCGGCTGCCGAAAAGCTGCTCGTTGTCGAAGACGATGATGCGGAGGTTCTCCGCTCCGGACGCGGCCGCCACCGGCAGGATGCTGGGGGCCAGCAAGAGGCTCCCGTCGGTATCCAGTGAAACCACCCTGGATCCCGGCAGAGTCAGCGCCAGTCCCAGGCTCACCTGGGTGACCATGCCGAGGCCCACGAGGTAGAGGTTCTCCGGCCGGTGGACCACCTGGTAGGTGTCCGCGGTGGTGCCGGCCAGCGCGGCCACCACGATGTCGTTCTCGGTCAGATGATCCCGAAGCCGCTCCAGCACGGCCCGCCGCTCCACCTTCATGACGCGGGATTGTAGTACCGGCTTCCCGGAAATGCCAGTGTCCGGCCTCCGCTCACTCGGGGTCGTGCCAAAGGACCTGGCGCGGGAGCTGAATGACCACGGGGAACACGTGCCCTCTCACGGTCATGGTGGCATACCGGAGCATTCGCCTGGCGTCGGACACGTCCATCAGGGTGTGATGCGGTATGCCCATGCCGCGCAGCAGCGGCTCCGCCAGGTATCGGGTCACCACATGGTAGTCCGTGTACTCCCCCAGCCCGTCCGTGTGGCTCGTGAGGATCAGCGTCGCCATTCTCTGCTGTATGCCGAGCCAGGCCAGCGCGAGGTAGGACATCCCCAACCCCGACGCCTCCATCATGATGCAGCTCGTCTTCCCTCCCATGAAACCGCCCATGGCGATGGCCATGCCCTCGTCTTCCCTGGTGACCGATATGCTCAGCATCGCGGGATCGTCCGCGGCGAAACGCTGTACGAGGTAGTTCGAGCTGTCCGGTAGATACACGAACATGTCGATGCCCGCGGCCTTGACTCCCTCGTATATGGCCCTCGCGTGGTCCAGGCTGAGGTTGCCCGGCTCGCGCGGCACGACTTCGCGGAGGTTGCGGTAGATGGCTTCGACCCCGCCCTTGTCAGCGCCGGCGCCGAAATCAAAGCCCACATCCTTGTACGTGGACGCACCCGCATGCATGGGGTCGACCCAGCCCTTGTCCACCAGGGCCCGGCGGAAGCGGATGGCGTTCTCGGTCATGCCGTAGGGAACCGGCGCAGCGACGGGAGTGCTGGTGTCCACCTTGGCGACGATGACGTACGGCTTGTCATCCCCAAGAGCCCGGACGAGGACGTCTTCGAACCCGCGTTCGTCCCGGACCGTGTAGGCATGCTCGATTCCCGCTCCCCTGGCTAATTGCTCGAAATCGCAGCGTCCCGCCGTGGGCGTCGGCATGGGGCCCAGGTGGCCGTCCCTGATCTTCCCGCATGTCATCCAGGACTCATTGTCCCAGACGATGTGGATCAGGTTGGGAGGCGCGGCGTTGGCGATGGTGCAGAGCGTGGACATGCCGGCGACGGCCGAGCCGTCTCCGTCGCTGACGATGACTTTCTGGTGGGGGATGGCCAGCGCCAGGCCGAGGCCCAGGGGCGATGGATACGGGAAATTGACCTGGTAGAGGTTCAGGTCGTTGTGTCCCAGGGAATTCAGCTCGGAGGGCTGGTAGCCGACGCTCACGATGAGCGGCTCATCCGTCCGGTGCTTCAGCAGCACCTCCAGGGCATCTATGCGTTTCATGGTCACCTCCCCGCTTGGCACTCATCCTCTTCCCGGGTTGACTCCGGTGCGTGAGACAGGACACTAATCTCATTGATTTCGTTCATGCAATAGGAAATGTTGGGAAGCGGGAGGCCGACAAATGGAAAGTCCAGATTCCAGGCAGCATCAAACGTCCCTCCACTGGGGCGCCTACCAGGTCGAGGTCGAGGCCGAACGCATCGTGGCCGCGCGCCCGTTTCCGGATGACCCGGATCCGTCGCCCATCGGGCTGTCGATTCCCGACGTCGTGCAACACGCCTGCCGAATCGCGCAACCGATGGTGCGCGAGGGTTGGCTGGAAAGGGGACCCGGGAACCACGGGGGAGGCCGCGGGCGGGAGCCCTTCATCCCGGTGAGCTGGGACGAGGCCCTCAACCTGGTGGCGGGCGAGCTGCGGCGCGTGCGCGACTCGTTCGGCAACGAGGCGATTTTCGCCGGCTCCTACGGTTGGGCCTCCGCCGGGCGTTTCCACCATGCCCAGAGTCAACTGCACCGCTTCCTGAACCAGTTCGGCGGATACGTCCGGTCGGTCAACGCCTACAGCTTCGCCGCCGCGGAAGTCATCGTCCCACATGTCTTCGGGTACGGCTGGGGATCCATTCGCGAGGGCGCCACATCCTGGCCGGTGATCGCCAGACATTCCGAGCTCGTGGTCAGTTTCGGGGGGCTCCCGCTCAAGAATACCCAGGTCAGCGCGGGCGGCATCGGCAAGCACTCCGTCCGCGGTTGGCTCGAGCACTGCCGGAAGAACGGGGTCGAGTTCGTGAACATCAGCCCGATCCGGGACGACGCGGCAGACTTTCTCGAAGCGGAATGGCTGGCGCCGCGCCCCAACACCGACACCGCGCTGATGCTGGGGCTGGCCCACACGCTGATTCGTGAGGGCCTCCACGACCAGGCATTCCTGGGCAAGTACTGCACCGGGTTCGAGTCCTTCCGGGCCTACCTCACGGGCGAAACGGACGGCCAGTCCAAGGACCCGGAATGGGCGGCCGCCAAATGCGGCATTCCCGCCGACACGATCCGAAACCTGGCACGGCGCATGGCCGCGGCGCGGACCCTCATTGCGGTAAGCTGGTCCCTCCAGCGCGCCGACCACGGTGAACAACCCTACTGGATGGCGGCGGTTCTCGCGGCGATGCTGGGCCAGATCGGGCTTCCCGGAGGCGGCGTCGGCTACGGTTACGGCGCCACGGGCTCCGCCGGCAACCCGGTGAAGCCCATAAGGAGGTTGACCCTGCCCCAAGGGGTAAATCCGGTGGAGTCCTTCATCCCGGTGGCCCGGATCACCGACATGCTCTTGAACCCCGGAGAATCGTTCGACTACAACGGACAGCGCCTCCGGTATCCCGACATCCGCCTGGTGTACTGGTGCGGCGGCAATCCCTTTCATCACCACCAGGACCTCAACCGGCTGGTGGAGGCATGGCAGCGCCCCGAAACCATCATCGTCCACGAGCCCTGGTGGAACCCCCAGGCCCGGCACGCCGACATCGTGCTGCCGGCGACCACCGCCCTGGAACGCAACGACATCGGCACGCAGCCGGCCGACCCCCTGGTATTCGCCATGGCGCGGGCCATCCCTCCGGTGGGCGGCGCGCGCAACGACTACGACATCTTCTCGGGCCTTGCCGATCAGCTGGGGTTCCGGGACGGCTTCACCGAGGGACGGCTGGAGAAGGACTGGCTGTCGCATCTCTACGACACGCTTCGCCACGATTTCATCCGGGAAGGCGTCGAGTTGCCGCCATTCGACGACTTCTGGAGCGCCGGTCACATCACCCTGCCCACCGAGGGCGACGAGAAGGTGCTGCTGGCCAAGTTCCGCGAGGACCCCGTCACGCACCGGTTGCCGACGCCGTCCGGGCGCATCGAGATCTTCTCGGAGACCATTGCGGGCTTCGGTTACGACGACTGCCCCGGTCATCCGGCATGGATCGAGCCGGCGGAGTGGCTGGGCGGAGAGAAGGCCGCCCGCTTCCCGCTCCACCTCATCTCCAATCAGCCTGCCACGAGACTTCACAGTCAGTACGACCCGGGAGCGGTGAGCATGAACAGCAAGGTACAGGGGCGTGAACCGCTGCTGATCCATCCCGCCGCCGCCGCCGCGAGAGGGATCGAGGACGGCGCCGTGGTGCGCGTGCACAATGATCGCGGGGCCTGCCTCGCCGGCGCCCGCGTCACGGACAGCGTCTCGCCCGACGTCGTCGTGCTCGCCACCGGCGCATGGTTCGACTCCGAGGCGCCCGGCGGGCTGGAGCGGCACGGCAATCCCAACGTGCTGACCCTGGACAAGGGGACCTCCCGCCTCGCACAGGGCCCCATCTCCCAGACGGCGCTGGTGGAGGTTCAACCGTTCGACGGGGACCTGCCGGAAGTGCAGGCCTTCACCCCGCCCGGGGTCGCGCCCCGCGCGGCTGATACCTGAGCCCCAGGGCGGGTAGACGGCCGGCGAATTCTGAGGCAGGTAATACGGAGATGTCCGGCCAATGGAGAAGGAAGGTGCCCGGTGGTGCCGCTGGTCTTCAAAACCAGTCTGAGGGCCGTAAGGTTCTCGGAGGGTTCGACTCCCTCCCTTCTCCGCCATCCCTCGCGGGCACGCGCATGAGCCGGGGCCGTAACACGCCATGAATACACCTGCCGATCTCTCGGCCGCGATGCCGCAGGCCGCGGCGCCGGAACCGTCCCGCGGCCGCGTGCTCGCGCTGCTGACCGTGGGCCACGGCGTCACGCACATATTCCAGGGAACCATGAACGTGTGCCTGCCGCTGGTGGTGCGCGACTTCGGCATCTCCTACACCGAGATCGGCGTGTTGCGCTCGGCGCAACGGGTTTCCCACATCCTGAGCATCACCATCGGCGGCCTGGCCACCGATCTGCTGCGCGACCGCAAGGGTATCCTGCTGCTGTCGCTCCTGTGGCCCTCCCTCTTCTTCTCGCTCCAGGGTTTTTCCACGACCTTCTGGATCTTCGGCGCCCTCGTGTGCAGCCAGGCCCTGTTGGGCGGTTTCATGTGGCACGCTCCCGCGCGCGCGGTGGTTGGCGAGAGGTTTTCGGACCGTATGGGATTCGCCCTGGGAGTGCACGCCATGGGGGCGAACGTGGGCGCGGCCCTGGCCCCGATCATCGTGGGCGCGCTGCTCACCTGGATCACGTGGCGCACGGCCTACCTGTTCCAGTTCGTGCCCGGCGTCGCCATCGCTCTCTTTCTCTGGGCGGTGCTGCCGCCCTTGCGGCACGACGCCACGGCGCGCAACCGTTCCGCCTCCTACGGCCGGGCCTTGCGCGGCGACATCCTCACCAACCTGCCGCTGATGGGCGTGACCCTGGTGGCGTCGCTGCGCTCCATCGGAGAGAACCTGGTCCCCACCTTCCTGCCGCTCTACCTGTCGACGGACCTGAACATGGGCATCGCCACGGTCGGTGTCTACCTCGCATGCCTGGCGCTCGTGGGAACCATCTTCGCACCCGTCATCGGGCACCTCTCCGACCGCTTCGGACGGAAAATTACCATCTTCCTCTCGCTTTTCACCGGCGGCCTGCTCATCGGCTCCATCCCATTGATGCCGTCCGGTTGGTTTCTGCTCCCGGTGGTGTCGCTCGGCGGGATGGCGCTCTTCGCCGTGGGACCCATCATCCAGGCCAGCGGGCTGGAGCACGCGCCCAGGGACATCTGGGGCGCGGCCCAGACCTTCATGGACGTGGGGCGGTCGGCCCTGTCCCTGTTGTTCCCGCTGGTGGCCGGCGCCGTGGCGGACATCTACGGGCTGCGCTACACGTTCTACCTCTTCGGCGCCATCAACCTGCTGGGCGCGTTCACGATCCTGGTAGTTCCGGGCGCGCGCACGGGGCCCCGGTAGCAGGCTGAACAAGACCCGCAACGCAACAATGCGTAAAGGAACGTAACTCTGCTCAGACACGAAAACGGCACCACACCCCGAACCGTCATTCCCGCGGAAGCGGGAATCCAGGAGTGGGGCGGGGCGAGCTCAAGAAGGGAAATACATGACGGCATTGAAAATCGGCGTCATCGGGGGCGGCTTCGGCACCCAGCACCTGCAAGGATACGGCGCCACCGAGAACGCGGATGTGGTGGCGTTCTGCCAAAGGACGCCGGACAAGGCGGAGGCGACGGCCAAGGCACGTGGTGGACCGGATCCGCTGGCTCATCGGCGAGTTCGAGAGCGTCTGGGGCCACGCCGACACATTCATCCCTGAGCGGCCCGACGAGGGCGGCGCGCCGCGGCCGGTGACGGTGGAGGACAGCTTCACGCTCCTAGGGCGTCTGGCGGGCGGCACCTCGGTGTGCGTCCGCCTGAGCGCGGTGGCGCGCAAGAGCAACTACCAGAACCTGGAGGTCTACGGTGACACCGGCATGCTGCGTTTCGTCTTCGACCGCAACGTGGAGGGCTGGATCCGCGGCCATCTGTGGGGCGCCCGCGGCGACGCCCGCTCGCCGGAGCCGCTGGAGATCCCGGAACGCTACACCCGTGGGCTCGACGTTTCGGACCCGCAACGTGCCCAAGGGGAGTTCATCTTCGGCAAGCTCACCCGCGACTTCGTGGAAGCGATCCGCAACGGCGCCCCGGCCTCGCCCAGCTTCGCCGACGGCGTCGCCGCCCAACGCGTGCTCGACGCGGCGCTCGTCTCATCGGAAGGACAACGCTGGGTCACACTGTAAGGTCGCGCCTATCTCGGCGTTCCCGTCCCCACCACACCGTCGTCACCCCGGGATGAGGCAGAGACGCCCCGGAGTGGCAGCTACAGCGGCGGAATGAAGGCGCCGAAGATAACCCCGGCGAAGAGGTCGACGGCCAGGGTTTCCTCGAAGATGAAGTAGAAGAAGCCCAGTGCAAGCGCCGTGATGAGAGCCGTTCCGGGCCAGCCGATGCGGCCTTGGTAGCGGGTGAAGAAAACCGCGAACAGAAGGGTCGAAATGTAGAACCCCGAGATGAAGACCAGCACTCCGAAGACAGCGAACCAAACGAACATGCGGACGATGAGGGCCAGTTCGCCGGCCCTCGGGACGTGCTCCTGGGCCTCCTCCGCCGCCCCTTCGGCGCCGGCGGCGCCGGAGAGGACGTCTTCCAGGCTGACCTCGAAGGCGCTCATGATGGCCGGATAGCGCTCCCCCGCCAGGCACAGCACCGCCAGCACCACCGTCGGGAAGGCCAGCACCAGCGGCACGAAGCCCGCCATGCCGCCGTAGGAGAACGACCACCCGAAGAACAGCAGCGAGGTGGCCACCAGGATGATACCGAGAAGCGTGGACCCCTTCATGACGACACCTTCGCTCTCCGGCTGGTCAGCCACGGCAGGCAGAGCATGAGGATGCTCAACAGCATCAGCACGATGGTGACGGGCCGCGTGAAGAAGATGGCGTAGCTTCCCGCGGAGATCTGCAGCGACTGCACGAACGAGAGCTCCGCTCGCACGCCCAGCAGGAAACCGATGACCAGCGTGACCAGGGAGAATCCGAAGCGGTTGAACGCGAACCCAAGTACGCCCGCTGCGATGGCGATGCCGATGTCCCAGACGTTCTCACGGGCGGCGTAGGCGCCCCCCACCGACAGCAGGAACGCGGCCGGGACCACGAACCCGACCCGCAGGGTGGTCACCCGGGCAAGGATGTCGGCGCCGAAGGCGGCCATAAGGCTCGCCAGGAAGTTGGAGATCACGAAGCCGAAGATCAGCACGAACACGATTTCCATGTGCTCGCGCACGAAAAAGAACCCCGGCTGAAGCCCGTGAAGGATGAAGGCGCCCAGCAGCACCGCCATGCCCGCGCTGCCGGGGATGCCGAAGATGATGGTGGGCAGCAGCGCACCGCCGTCCTTGGCGTCATTGGAGGCCTCGGAAGCGATGATGCCCTCCGCGGTGCCGGTGCCGAACTTGTCCGGGTTCTTCGAGAACTGCACCGCCATGGAGTACGAGAGGAAGTTGGCCAGCACGCCGCCGATGCCCGGAATGATCCCGGCGAGGATCCCGATGGCCGAGCTCCGCACCAGCGTCGTCTTGTAGTGGAAGACTTCCAGGAACCCCCTGAAGGCGCCGAACAGGCCCACCTTGAGGCGCTCGCCGCCCTCGGCGATGGTCTCGCCCCGCAGCACGTGGTTGACCAGCTCGGCGATGGCGAAGAGCCCGATGAAGAACGGCACCAGCGGGATGCCGTCCCACAGGTAGTTGTCGCTGCCGAAGTTGAACCGGAGCACGCCGTGCACCGGGCTGAAACCGATCAGCGACAGGAGCACGCCGATGCCGGCGGAGACGAGGCCCTTGAGCATGTTGCCCCGGGCGGCGTAGGCCACCGTCAGGAGGCCGAAGACCACCAGCATGAAGAACTCGGGCGGACCGAAGGACAGCACGATGATCTTCACGAAGGGGATCAGGATCATCAGGAAGCACATGCCCACCACCGCGCCCAGGAAGGACGAGGCCGCGGCCAGGCCCACCGCCCGGCCCGCCTCGCCCCGGCGGGCCATGGGATGGCCGTCAAAGCAGGTGGCGGCGTTGGGCGCCTCGCCCGGGATGTTGAGCAGGATCGCGGGAACCGACCCGCCTTCGGTGGCCGCCCCCATCATCCCCGCCATCAGGAACATGGCGGTTTCGGCGTCCCACCCGAAGGTGAACGTCATGCCGATGGTCAGGCCGGCCAGGAACAGCCCGGGGAGCGCCCCGAGGATGAGGCCGGACACGGCGCCCACGGCCAGCACCAGCAGGTTCATGGGGTCGCTGAGCATGCCCAGGGCTAGCAGAAGAGGTTCCCACATGGATTCGGTCCTTGAACGTAGCCCTTGCGGCGGGCGGCGTCTCGGTGGTCGCCCGGGTCACGACAACCGCCGCGGCCGGGCTTGAATCCCGGCGGCGGCGGTTCGTGGCGGGCTTTGCCCCTACTTGGCCTTGGCGGCTTTCCGCATCTCGTCGAGATTCGCCTTGAACAGGTTCTCGTAGTACTTCAGGTCCTCGCTGACCGTGGATGCCGGCCCCTCCACGAGCTGGATGGACGACGAGTTCTTCCAGTCGACGTAATCCTTGTCCCTC
This sequence comes from uncultured Binatia bacterium (SeqCode), assembly GCA_965219905.1. Taxonomy (GTDB): domain Bacteria; phylum Desulfobacterota; class Binatia; order UBA9968; family JAJDTQ01; genus JAJDTQ01. The sequence goes on from CBDCOS010000002.1 coordinate 652,858, forward strand.
ATCGCCTTGAGCAGGAGGTCTTCGAGGATCTTTGCCCGGTCCGCGGGGATTCCCGGGGGGCCCCCGAAGGCGCGCAGGTCGCTGAAGTAGATGTCATAGCCCATTTCGAAGGACGTCTTGACGTCCGGGGCGTTGACGGCCCGCTTCCTGTCCAGTTGGGCAACCGGCCGCAGGTCCGTCCCCAGGTATGAGGTGACGGACGGATGGTCGATGGGCTGCGCCCAGATGTCGAAGTCGCCGCGCAACAGCGCCGGCAGCGATTCGCCCGTGCCCCGGTAACCGGCCACCACGTGAAAGTCGATGCCGAAGGCCTTGGCTGCCAGGAACGAACCCAGCCACCGGCCCACGCCTATGCCCTCGACTCCCCAGGTTACCCGCTTGGCCTTCTGCAGATCGGCAATGGACTTGTACGGGCCCTTGGCCGATACGTGAAGACCAAAGGGATCCGCGCCCACCCGGGCGAGCCAGGTGAACTTGCTGGTCTCGAAGCCCACGGGCGTTTCGGACAGCATCTGGTCCCCGAGCATCCCGGACGCCTGGAAGTGGGCGATGGTGTAGCCGTCGGGCTTGGCGCGGTACATGAACACCGACGCGCGACGGCCGGCGGCGCCGGTGACGTTCTTGACGATGACGTTGACGCCCTTGGGCAGGAACTTCTTCATGCTCCGGGCGGTGGCGCGGGCAATGGCGTCGTAGCCGCCGCCGGGCGAGAACGGCACGATGATGCTGATGTTACGGTCGGGGAAGGCGGCCTCGACCTGAGACAGCGGCAGGCTGGCGGCCAGGCCGAGCACGGCGGCGCCCAACACGATTCTGGTTAGCAGATTGCGCATGGTAATCCTCCCGTGATTTCGTCGGAATCGTCTGCTGACGGTTTTGATCGGTGTATCGGGCTAAAGTAATGTCGCTGGTTGCCGATATGGGAAAGAGGGCAATAAACAAGACCTTTTATGGGTGTCCCCCGTACTTGTCAAGGGTCGCGGGCAAATATTGACTACCGATGGCGCAAGCGATAAGGTCCAGGGTCCACGCAAACGCCGTCTAACCGGATGAGGTCGCTATGGCAGTGAACATTGCAATCATCGCAGGGAACCTTGGCAAGGACCCGGAGGTCCGCTTCACGCAGAGCGGACGCGCGGTAGCCAACTTCTCCGTCGCCACCAACGAGTCCTGGGTCGGACAGGACGGCAACCGCCAGGAGCGCACCGAGTGGCACAACATCGTCGTATGGGGAAAACAGGCTGAGAATTGCGGACAGTATCTGGCCAAGGGACGACAGGTATGCGTCCAGGGCCGCATCCAGACCCGCAAGTGGACCGACCAGAACGGCCAGGATCGTTACACCACCGAGATCGTCGCCCAGCGGGTCGATTTCCTCGGCGGTGGCGGCGGCACCCGGGCGGCCCAGGAGACACAGGACCAGGGCTTCAGCGACTCCTCGTCTTCGTTCCAGTCGCCTCCCATCGACGACGACATCCCGTTCTAGCGCCTTCGCCCCGCATCCGAACCAACCGCGGCTCAGCCCGGTTCCGTCCATACGTTCGCCCTCGAATTTCCACCGTGCAGCCGTCATGGGTTTCCCGGCTGCCCTGAAGAGGTGCGCCGTATCCGTCTCTGTAATTCACAGTAAACCCAATAATGGTATCCATGTTTCACAATCGTCGCGATAAACCTCAATTGCACATTTTTTGGCCTATTGGGTGGCTGCAATGCGCAAGAAGAGTGCCCCGCCAGATCCGCGTCACCCCGGCAACCAGATCAGAGATTTCATTGACGACGAGAAATCGCTCGGGCGGGTAAAGAAGGGACAGATCGCGGCAGCCATCGGCATCCGGCCGAGCCACTTCTCGAATCTGCTGAACGGAAGAAACGAGTGGAAGCTCACGCACCTGCAGAAACTGGCGGAGTATCTCGGCGTACCGTTGGCACGGTTGTTCGAAGAGCGCGGCGGCGAGGCCGAAACCGCCTCTCGCGGAGAGGAGAAGGTCACCTTCCCGGAGGAGGAGATCGTCCGTATCGTGCGGACCGAGGCAAGGTCACTGCGGGGTGCGCTGCGTGAGGATCTGGCCGCGCTGCTGCGCGAGCGCGATGCGGACAGGCGTGAATTTACCGGGGACGGGGAAGCGGGCGCGGGAACGCCTGTTTCCTACACGGACAGGCCCGCGGACGGTCCCGTTGTCCGTCCGGTGCAGATCGGCGAGTTTGACGCCGGATATGACATGCCGGCGACCGACCCCGCCACGGCGCCGGAAACCCTCTGGTTCGGACGCGACTGGCTGCGGCGGCAAGGATTGGACTCCGCCCGGTGCCTGGTAGTCAGGGTCCAGGGCGACTCCATGGAACCCACGCTGCCGGAGGACTGTTGGGTGCTGGTCAATCGGGATCAGCGGAGGAGGCGGACAGGACGCATCTACGCACTGCGTACCGCGCAGGGCCTCGTGGTCAAGCGCGCGGCCAGGAACAGGCGCGGGTGGCTGCTGACAAGCGATCATCCGGACCGGGAAGCCGTCGCATGGCCCGAGGACGCCGAGATCATCGGCGAGGTGCGGTGGATGGCGCGCACGTTCTGACGGGCGAAGCCTCCCCTACCCGAACCGCACGTTCACCAGGATCGCCCCGCCCACGGTCAGCACCGCGCCGGCCGGGACCCGCCAGGTGATCCCCTCGGCCCGCCGCAGCACCACCAGGGAGAGCAGCACCACGAACAGCGGGGAGGTCTGGATCACCGGCAGCATCCGGTAGACCTCGCCGAGTTGAAGGGCGCTGGCGTACAGGAACTTGCCGAAGCCTTCGATGGCGCCCGCGACGATGAAGAACTGCCAGCTCGCCCGGACGTTCTCAAGGATCCGATCCCTCCGCACCGCCAGGGTATAGGCCGCCACCACCACCAGGGCCGAGAAGATCGCCACCGCCGTGCCCGCCACCGTATCCGGAAACGCCTGGATGCCGGTGCGCCAGCACAGGGCGGCGATGGCTGCGGCCACCGCGGCGCCCAGGGGCCAGAGCATGTCCGCCCGGCGCCAGCGGCCTCCCGCCGCCCCGGACGAGATCACCCCGATGCCGCCCACCACCAGCAGGATACCGGCGAGATTGTACCAGGTGGGCTCCTCGCCCAGGAACACCATCGCCAGGAGGGCCGCGAAGATGGCCGAGCTCCCCTTGATGGGGGCGGCGCGGGAGACGCCGATCTTCGATATGCCGATGAAGAACAGCACGAAGAAGAGGCCGGGGTTGCAGGCCCCTCCCGCGGCCATCCACAGGTAGTGAGGGCCGAAGGCCGGGAACTCGGCGCCGCTAGCCGGAATGATCACCAGGAACATCACCACCGAGGCGGTGAGCGCCATCATCGCGCCCACCACCGGGTCGGCCCGGTGCAGGCCGAAGCGTGCGGTGACGTCGGCGAAGGCGTAGGCGAGGGAGGCGCCGAGGGCGAACAGCAGTGCGACGTCGATGAGCATGGGCGTCCGCCATCCGTACCAGATTACCACTTGGGAGTGAAAGGAGGCGCGTCGCCGGAGCGGCGCGACCTTGACCCTTCGTCCCGGTGGTTGTAAGAAACAGGGTTCGAGCCGCAGACCGCCCCGGACCCGTTGCGCCGGGCGCGTCCACGCTCGCATTCCGGGCCGAGAAGGAGAGCGAAGACATGGCTGAGCTGGTCAAGATAAACGTGGAGAGCGCCGAGGCGGTGCTCGGGCTTCACTGGTTCGTGGCGAAGGAAGAAGGGCTTTTCGAGGAAGAGGGCATGGAGGTGGAGATCTTCCTGCCCGGCGTGCGCGCCACCAAGTTCGCGGACGACGATCCGCGCCGCACCGACCACACGCTGGTGAAGTCCACCAACTACCAGTTCCTGTACGAGCAGAAGAAGGTGGACATCATGCGGGCCTGCTCCTGGGGACAGGTGCGGCGGGCCTACGACAGCGAGCGCGGCGCCCCTATCTGGACCAAGCGCCCGGCGGTGGTGTGCCAGGGCATCTACGTCCTGCCCGACTCGCCGGTGAACGCGCCCATGCAGCTCGCCAACAAGAGCGTCGGCGTCCAGTACCACCAGGGCTCCCACTACCACACGCTGTCGCTGCTGGAGGGTTTCGTCGCCCGGGAAGAGATGAACGTGGTGCACGCCGGCACCGTGCACGAACGGTTCGTGGCGCTGGAGAACGGCGAGGTGGACGCGGCCACGCTCATGGAGCCGTGGATCTCGCTGGCCCAGAAGCGCGGTTACAAGATGATCACCGAGGGCCACTACCTCGGGGTCGAGAACGGACCCGCCGACATGGACCCGGAGCTGCTCAAGCGCATGCTGCGGGCCATCAAGAAGTCCGTCACCTACATCAACAAGAACCCCAAGAAGTACATCAAGCACATGCTGGCGGAGATCCCCGAGCACTACGCCAACGAGCTCACCGAGGACGACTTCTACCTGCCGCGGCTCCGCTACGTGGACCCGGAGCCTTACACCGAGGAGGAGTTCGAGCGCCAGTACAAGTGGATGCTGACCTGGGACCTGATCCCCGAGGACGCCGACTACACCGAGCTGGTGTGCAACGTGACCGTGTAGGCGTTCCGGTACCGGCGAGAGACAAGGACGAAGGCCCGCGCCTCACTTGGAGGCGCGGGCCTTTTCGATTTCCGTCCACACCCGCTCGGGCGTGAGCGGCAGGTGGTCGAAGGTGCAGCCCAGCGGGGCCAGCGCGTTCTCCACCGCGTTGCAGATGGCCGCGGGCGCGGGAATCGCGCCGCCCTCACCCACCCCTTTCATCCCTAGAGGCGTATACGGCGACGGCGTCACCAGGTGGTCCATGCGCACGTCGGGAATCTCCACCGCGGTGGGCTTCAGGTAATCCACGAAGGTGGTGGCCTTGAGGTTGCCCTCCGCGTCGTAGTCGAACTCCTCGAACAGCGCCGCGCCGATGCCGTGGGCGGTGGCGCCCTGCACCAGCCCCTCCACGATGGACGGGTTGAGCACCGTGCCGCAGTCGTGCACCACGCCGTACTTGAGGATGGTGACGCCGCCGGTGCCCGGGTCCACCTCGACGATGACCCCGTGGGCGGCGTTACTGGCGAAGAGCTGGTTCCTGACCCGGCGGTTCTCGTCGGGCACGTTGGCGATGTCCGGGCGGTAGTAGAAGCGCCCCTCCAGGCCGGGCTCCATGTCGGGCGGCAGCGACAGCAGGTCGCGGTAGGCCACGAAAGCCAGCTCGGCCAACGTCTTGCGGTGCTCCTGACGGTCCCGGGAGCGCACGCATCCCTCGGCCAGCTCCAGGTTCTCCGCCGGCTCCTCCAGCAGATGGGCCGCCAGCTCCAGCAGCTTGCCGCGCACCTTGCGCGCGGCGCCCAGGATGGCGCCCACGTCGGTGCCGGCAAACTTGTTGGAGTAGTTGCCGGTGGCGTAGAGCCAGGGTGTCACCGAGGAGTCGAAGAACGGCGACACCCGGACGCCGTCCATGGCGACCCCCAGCTCGTCGGCGACGATCTGCGCCGCGGCGGTCTCGTGGCCCTGGCCGCTGCCCACGTCCCCCAGCAGCACCAGGATGCTGCCGTCGTGCTCCACCCGCACCATGGCGGCCTCGGCCGCGCCCGAGGCGCTGCGCCGCCCGGACGAGAGGATGTAGGCCGACGCGTTGGAGGTGCTGGGTTCCAGCCCGATGGCGATGCCGATGCCGAGGTACCGGCCCTCGGCACGGGCCTGCCGCTGCTCCCGGAGGAAATCCTGGTAGTCGATGAGCGGCAGCAGCTTGTCCAGGGTGCCGGCAAAGTCGCCGCTGTCGATCAGCGCGCCGCTGGGGCCGGTGTAGGGCATGGCGTCGGGCGGTACCAGGTTCCTGCGCCGCAACTCGATGGGGTCCATGTCGAGCTCTCGCGCCAAATAGTCCATCATGCGCTCCATGGCCAGGCACATGAACGGCTTGCCGATGCCCCGGTTGGCCCCCGACGGGCACTTGTTGGTCATCACCGAGTTGACCTCGTAGCGCACCACCGGGATGCGGTAGCAGTTGGTCAGGTTGCCGAGCTTCAGGATCGAGTGGACGGTGGGGTTGAGGACGTTGGCGCCCTCGTCGGCGATGTCCCGGACCTTCATGCCGAGGATGTGGCCGTCGTCGTCCAGCGCCGCCTCCAGGTCCATGACCCCGTTGCAGGCGTGGATCAGCGCCATGAGGTTCTCGCGGCGGTCCTCCAGGTAATGCACCGGCCTGCCGCCGCTCAGCTTGGACAGGAGCGCGGCGATGATCAGGTAGTGGGCCTTGCGCTTGTTGCCGAAGCCGCCGCCCACGTCCGGCGTGACGAAGCGGATCTGCGAGTGGGTGAGGCCCAGGCTGTGGGCGACGATGGGCATGGCCTGACCCGGCCGCTGGTCGTTGGACCAGATGGTGAGCTGCTCCCGGTGGTCGTCGTAGACGGCGGTGCAACCGAAGGTCTCCAGCGCGGTGGACGAGTACCGCTGGATGTAGAAGCGTTTCTTGAGGATACGCGCGGCGCGGCCGAAGGCCTCGTCCGCGTCGCCATAGTCGAACCGGTCCTGCCACATGACGTTGGTGCCCATGGACTCGAACAGGAGCGGCGCGTCCTGCTCCATGGCCGCCTCGGGGTCCACCGCCGCGGGCAGCGGCTCGTACTCCACGCGGATCTTCTCCAGCGCGTCTTCCGCCAGGTAGCGGCTCTCGGCCAGGATGGCGGCCACCGGCTCGCCCACGTGGGTCACCTTGTCGTAGGCCAGGCAGTAGGCGTCGAGCTGGACGGGAATGGGTATCAGCGAGCGCAGCGGCTCGCTCATGCGCCCGGCGTCCTCGCCGGTGAGGCCGCACACCACGCCGGGCATCTTCAACGCCTCGCTCAAGTCCACCTTCAGGATCCGCGCGTGGGCGTGCACGCTCCGCAGCAACGCCACGTGGAGCGTGTCGGAGAATTTCATGTCGTCGATGTAGGTGCCCCGGCCAGTGGAGAACCTCACGTCCTCCCGGAGCGGAACCGCCCGGCCCTTCCATTGCGTGGATGAAGCTTCCATGGGACCGGTCAGCCTTTCATGTGCGGCGCGGCCGCGCGCACCGCGCGGATGATGCCGGCATAGCCGGTGCACATGCAGAGATTCCCGGACAGGGCCTCGCGCACCTGGGTTTCTGTGGGGTCCGGACAACGCTTCAAGAGGTCCACCGCCGCCAGCAGCATGCCCGGGGTGCAGAACCCGCACTGGAGCGCATGGTGGTCCACGAAGGCCTGCTGCAGAGGGCTCAGCTCCTCGTCGCCGCCGAGGCCCTCGACCGTGACGATCTCGTGGCCGTCCGCCTGCACCGCGAAGAGGATGCACGAGCGGATCACCTCGCCGTCCATCAGCACCGAGCAGGCGCCGCAGACACCGTGCTCGCAGCCCACGTGGACGCCGGTGAAGCCCGCGTCCTCCCGCAGGAAATCGGCGAGGGTCTTGCGCACCTCCACCTCGCCCTGCCAGCGCGCTCCGTTGACCGTCACCGAGATGGCACGCGTGTCCGTGGGTGCATCCGTCAATTGCGTCTCCATCGCTCCAGGGCCTGCGCCACCGCGCGCTTCACCAGAACGGCGGCGAGCCGTCGCTGGTAAGCGGTGGCGTCCGCGTGGGTCGGCAGTTCTTCCAGCGCCGCTGCCGCGGTCCTTTCCACCTCCTCCACCAGCTCGCGTTGCCCCGCATCGCCGGTCCCCGGAACCCCGGCCGCCGTGACGAGGCCTTCGACCGCGTCGAGCCGGGAAGGCGTCCACGCCGGCCCCGCCGTCACCACGCGCGCCCCGGTCACGGTTCCGTTGCCTTCCAGTACCGCCGCCGCTTCCGCCAGGGCGAAGTCGCCGTGACGGCGGCTGAACTCCAAGAAGCTTGCGGCCGGCGGCACCGCCGGAACCCTCACCTCCACCAGAATCTCGCCGGATGACAGCGCCGTCTCGTACGGCCCGAGGAAGAAATCGCCGGCGCCCACCACCCGCTCGCCTCCCGCATCGGCCAGCACCAACTCCGCTCCCAGCGCCGTCATCACGCAGGGCAGCTCCGCCACCGGATCGGCGTGGGCCAGGCTGCCGCCCACGGTGCCGCGGTTGCGGATGGCGGGATGCCCAACCTGGGTCAGAGCCTCGACAACGACCGGGCAGCGCTCCGCCAGGAGCTCCGAGAACTCCGCCTCCCGCTGGCGCGTCATGGCGCCGATTCGGAGCCGATCCCCGTCCTCGCGAATATAGGAAAGGCCCTCCACCTGATTCAGGTCCACCAGGACCTCGGGATAGGCCAGCCGCAGGTTGAGCAGCGGCACCAGGCTCTGGCCCCCGGCCAGGATTCGCGCATCCCCCGGCGCTTCCCGCAGGAGATCCAGCGCTTCGGACAGGGACCGGGGCGTGTGGTAACGGAAACGTGGCGGTTTCATGACGGGATGCTGATGAAAGATCGGGAAATGGCGAACGGCTGCAGCCAGTTACCGTAGCGTGTCCCCGCGACGGCCGTCAAGCGAGCCGCGCCGCTCTTCGTACCAACGACGGCGCCGGTGGGGTCGGAGCCTCGGCGCACGCCTCGTTTGCCTATGTCGTACGTATCGGCTAGACGGGAAACGGCATGCGCCCCGAAATCGTTCCGTTCCTCTCCGCCATGGGCTGGGCCGTGGACTCGATCCTGGTGCGCAAGGGCGCGCGCACTTCGAGCGTTCTGAGCGCGGCCTTCCTGAGCTACGTGGTGACCACCATCCTGACGTGGTCCTATGTAGCGATCAACTTCCCGCTGTCCATCGTCCGCTCCCCCGCGGCCTTCTATTTCATGGCCAGCGGCACGCTCCAGCCTCTGCTGGCGCGGATCTTCCTCTACATCGGCATCGAGCGCCTGGGGGTGGCCCGGGCCATGCCACTGCGCGGCACCGGACCGCTCTTCTCCGTGGCCATCGCGGTGTTCTTCCTGCAGGAACGACCGGTGCTGCCGGTCTACCTGGGGGGACTGTTCATCGTCGCCGGCGGATGGCTGGTGCTTTACCGGAGGGGCACGGCCAACTCCGACTGGCGGTTGCTGGATGCGGTCTATCCCCTGCTTGCGGCATTCCTCGCCGGGGTTTCTCAGAATTTCCGCAGAGCCGGCCTGCTCATCCTGCCCAACCCGTTCGTGGCCGGCGCGGTGACCACCGGCACCTCGCTCACGATCTTCGTGATCTACCTCTGGATAAAGCGGCAGTTCCCGGTGGTGATCCCGAGCCGGGAGAGCCTCCCCTACTTCGGGCCCACGGCGTTCGTTTCCGCCATCTCGCAACTCCTGGTCTTCACCTCGCTGAACCTTGGAGAGGTGTCGGTGATGATCCCGCTGCTCAACACGACGCCGCTCTTCTCGCTCCTCTTCAGCGCCATCTTCCTGAAGGACCTGGAGAAGGTCACCCTGCCCATCGTCCTGGGGGCGCTGTCGCTGCTGGGCGGAGCGCTGCTCATCACCGCCCGGTAGCACTCGCTCGCGAAGGATCCGCTGCCCGGTTCCAACCCGTCGGACCGCTCGTGCCCCGCTTGCGCGTTGACATGCCGCTCCCCGAGTGTTTTAGTAATCATCGATCCATTTTGATGGCTGTGGGCTAAAGAACCGCAGAAAAGTACCGATCATATTGGAAGGAAGGAACGGACGAATTCATCGTCCGGCGCATGCCACAACGGGACCAACATGAGCGGTGAAGTCTTCACGATCATCGGCGTCGGCATAGCCTTGGGATTGTTCATCCGGCGGGTCACCGCACGGCTCGACGGACGAATCGACCGGCTGGACCTGAGAATCGACGGCTTGCAAAAGGAGCTGCACGGCCTGGCGCGAGAGTTCTCGGAACTGCGCGGGGAAATCAGGGGCGGCCATACCTGACAGCGCGCCTTTCCGCAGCCATTACCGGCCGCCGGCCCATCAACCACATAGATCAGTCCACCCGGTTCCGCCGCTCGCCGCGCCGGAACGCCTGGATGTTCTCGAACACCTCGTCCATCAGCCGCTGGCGGGTCTCTCTGGCGGCCCAGGCGCAGTGGGGCGTGATCAGGACGTTGTCCAGCCGCGCCGCCGCCTCCATCATCGGGTGGCCTTCGTCCGGCGGCTCCTGGGAAATGACGTCCAGGGCCGCTCCCGCGATCCAGTCCTGCTCCAACGCCTCGATCAAGGCCGCTTCCTCGACGAGACCGCCGCGGGCGGTGTTCACCAGGTAGGCGGTGGGTTTCATCAGGGACAGGGTGTGCGGGTTGATGAAGCCTTCGGTGAGAGGCGTCAGCGGGCAGTGCAGGCTCACGATGTCGGCCTGCCGCAGCAATTCCTCCACGGGCATCCGTTCCGCCTGCGGCCGGTCTTCGCCCACCCGGCCGGCCACGATCACCTTCAGTCCGAAGGCCCGGGCCATCTCCGCCACTTTCCGCCCGATGTTGCCGAAACCGACGATGCCCAGCACCCGCCCCTGGAGCTCGAAGCTCGGGTAGTCGTGCCTTGTGAAGATGGTGCTCTCCTGCCAGTCGCCCATCCGCGTGCCCTGGGCGTAGCGGGCCGCCTGGGTGGCCAGTTCCAGGATCAGCGCCAGCGTGTACTGAGCCACCGCGGCGGTGGCGTAGCCCGGGACGTTGCACACGGCGATGCCGCGTTCCCGCGCGCAGGCGACGTCGACGTTGTCCGTGCCCGTGGCCCCCACGGCGATGAGCTCGAGATGGCCGGCCGAAGGATGCTCCAGCCGCGGCCGGTCCAGAACGAACTTGTTGATCACCGCGCACGGGCGGCCCTCAAGCCGCCCGGGCAGCTCGTCCGCGTCCGTCAGCTCGTGCACCTCGCACCCGCCGGCTTCCTCGAACCGCTCCAGGGAGATGACGCCGAAGGTCGCCGCGTCCAGAAACGCCGTGCGGAACTCGCTCACGACCGTCCCTTCCCTCCGGGTCCGGTCTCGTCCTGGTAGTACGGCACCTCGGTGCCCTTCTTGTAGATGCCGCGGAACGGTTTTCCGCTCCACGCCCCCGAACCGGCGTAGACGCCCACCTTGCCGGAGTCAGGGTAGTGGACGATGTCGGGGTACTGCATGGTGCTCACGCACAGGTAGCGCAGGTCCGCCCCGGACGTGTTCACGAGCTGATGGGCCAACTCCACGCCGCCCGGGCAGGCGATGAACATCCCGGCTCGTACCGCCACCTCCTCGTCGCCGAACCGCAGCGTCCCCTCGCCCTCCAGGATGTAGATCAGCTCCTCGTTGAGGGTGTGGACGTGAATCGGGAACGCGGTCTTGCCGGGGGGAACGGAAAAGAGCCCGTACCCGAGCTTCTGTGCGCCCACGGCGGCGCCGACGCGCTGCCGCATTCCGCCGAATGACGTGCCCTCCGGAGCCGCGATGGGCTCCTCGGGGACCTCGGAAACGTGAACGATATGCTTGTGGCTCATCGGTGGTCCTCCCTGACGCTCTTGTTTCAACGGTTCGCGGCCGTAGCCCGGTCCTCCATGGGGGTCTGGTTCCGTTCGGGGTGTCGCGTTGCTACGCTCCCGTCATGAGCCTGCTGCTGGCGTACGCGATGGGCTTCTCCGTCGCCTCCATGCCGGGTCCCATCCTGGCGCTCATCACCACCGAGACGCTCCGCAGGGGCGCGTGGCCGGGCGCGCAGACGGCGCTGGCGCCCATGTGCGTGGACGCCTGCGTCATGCTGCCGCTGGTGATGGTGCTCCAGTCCGCCATTCCGTCCGGCGCCGGCGCCATGCTCATCGGGCTTGCCGGCGGCGCGTTCCTGTTCTGGCTCGGGCTCCAGTCCGTCCGCGCCGGACCGGCGCCTGCCGCGCCGGGCGGCCGCACCGGATCACGAAGGCTTTCGCCCTTCCTCAAGAGCGTTCTCACCCAACTCATGAACCCCTACGCCTACATCTTCTGGGGAACGGCCGGCTTCGCGTTCGTGCGAGAAGGGTTCGAGGCCCACGGCCTCCAAGGGGCCGTGTCGTTCCCCGCGGGGTTCTGGCTCGGCGCCGGCACCATGAACTTCCTGGTGGTGTATCTCGTGAGCCGTGGCCGGCGTTACCTGCCGGCCCGCGCGGAGCCCTGTGTGCATGTCGTTTCGGGCATCCTGTTGATGGCCGCGGGCGCCTTTCTCGTCTGGGCGGTCTACCGGGACCACCTCTAGCTGAAGCCGCCGAAGGGCTCCCCTACGCGCCCTCTCCGCCTTCCCCGAGGGACTTGGCCTGCTCCCACAACGCGTCCATCTCTTCCAGGGATGCCTCGTCGACGGTCTTGCCCCGTGCGGCGAGCTGCCGCTCGATGTGGGCGAAACGCTTGTGGAAGCGCGCGATGGTGCCTTCCAGCGCTTCTTCCGCCTGGACCTTCAGGAACCGGCTCAGGTTCACCACGGAGAACAGCAGGTCGCCGATCTCGGCCTCCACGCGAGACGCTTCGCCGGTTGCGGCCGCCTCCCTCAACTCCTCCAGCTCCTCCTCGACCTTGCGCCACACCGGCTCCACGTCGGGCCAGTCGAATCCTACGCCGGAAGCCTTGTCGCCGATGCGTTGGGCCCTGGCCAGCGCCGGCATGGCCCGGGGCACGGAAGTGAAGAGGGAATGCCCCTGCCGGCCGTCCGAAGACTTCTCCAGCGCCTTGACCTTCTCCCAGTTCCGCAGCACCGCGCCCGAGTCCGCGGCCTGCTCGTCGCCGAAGACATGCGGGTGCCGCCGCACCAGCTTGTCCCGCAAACCGGTCATCACATCGCCGATGGCGAACCGTTGCTCCTCGCCGGCCATCTGGGCATGGAACAGCACCTGCAGCAGGACGTCGCCCAGCTCTTCCTGGATGGCCGCGCCGTCGTCCTCGTCGATGGCCTCCAGGAGCTCGTAGGTCTCCTCCAGCGCGTACCGCTTCAACGACGCGTGGGTCTGCTCCCGGTCCCACGGGCACCCGCCCTCGCCGCGCAAACGAGCCATGACTCCGACGAGCTCCTCGAACAGCTCGCCCGTGTTCTTCCGCCTCCCGTCGTCCACGAGGACCCCGGCTAGTCTTCCCGCGGCGCCCCGACCCAGCCGGTGTCGGAGACGTCGATCTCCTGCTCGTCGGGACCGGTGACCTTGACCTCGAAGTAGGACTGGGGGTGGGAGGGATCGGTGGGGTTGATCCGGGCCATGTCCGTGAGCTGTCCGCCGCCCAGATCGGAGACCCGCTCCACCGCCTTCTCCAGGTTGTCCACCTGAAAACCGAAATGGTCCACGCCCGCGGGCGAGGTCGGCGTCCTGAGCTTCAGGATCGCCATGTTGATGTGGCCGTCGGACAGGTAGACGCCGCTCCGGCCCTTGCCTACCTCCTGGAGGTCGAACGCCTCCTTGTAGAACGCCGCCGTCTTGGCCACGTCCCGGGTCCTGATCGCAATGTGCTTGAGTCGCGCCATGTCACCCTCCGTGAACAGGTTTCTGGGCAACACTCTATAGCAAAACCGTCCAAGTTTCATTCCTTCTCCGAACCCCGACGGCGTTGCCGCTCACAAATGCGGTGGTGAACCGCTAGACTCCATCGCATGAGGTTCGGGCGCGCCGGCTTGTCCATCTCGGTGTTCTGGTTCACGTTCTTCGGGGCGCTGGGCATTTTCTTTCCCTACTACAGCCTGTACCTCAAGGAGAACGCCGGCCTGAGCGGGACCCAACTCGGGCTGGTGCTCTCGGTCATGCCGCTGGTGGGCATCGTCGCACAGCCGTTCTGGGGTCAGGTGGCGGACCGCACCGGCGCCCGCGGCCCTCTGGTGGCCTTCCTCTCCATGGTGGCCGCCGCGGGGTTCGTGCTGCTGGGGCTGGCACCGGGGTTCATGCTGATTCTCCTGGCCGCCGTCTTCCTGGCCTTCTTCTCGACCCCGGTGATCCCCCTTTCGGTGTCCGTGGCGCTGGCGGCGTTCCGCTTTTCCGGTCCCCACGCTTACGGTTTCGCCCGTTCGTGGGGCACCGTCGGATTCCTGGTCTCGGTGCTGGTCTTTCCGCTGGCTCTCGACCGGGTGCAGCAATGGCGGGGACTGAGCCCGGTGGCGGGCGGGCCGTCGGAACCCGGCCTGGGGGTCATGTTCCTGGGCACCGCCGCCGTGGTGCTGCTGGCCTCGGCCCTGGCCCTCACGCTGCCGCGGGAAGGCCTGGTGTCCCAACGGGCGGACCGGGGGGAGTGGCGGGTGCTGCTCCGCCGAGGCCCCATGCGCCGCATGTTGTTCTTCGCCTTCAGCGCCTACCTGTTCGTGACCGGCCCCATGGGGCTCTTGCCGGTCTACGTGCGCGCACAGGGCGGCACGCTGGAGACGGTGCAGAACATGTGGATCCTCATGCTGATCGTCGAGATCCCCCTGATCCTGTGCACCGGCATGGGGCTCAAGCGCATCGGCGCCCGGGGACTGCTGGCCGCGGGCGTGCTGGCCGGCGGCGTGCGCTGGACGGTATGCGGCCTCACCGCCAACCCGTACTGGATCTATCCCGTGCAGATGCTCCACGGCGTGATGGTGACAGGCCTGATGATGGGCGGGCCGCTCTACGTGGACCGGGTGGCACCCGGCCGCTTGCGGTCCACTGCCCAGGGCTTGGTGGCCATGGTGGGACTCGGGCTAGGCGGCATCGCCTCCAACACCGCCGCCGGCTGGATCCTGGACCACTTCGGCGCCAACGCGCCGTACCTCATCGGCGGCGCCGGCGCGCTGGTGGTGGGGTTGGCCATCGGCTGGATCCTTCCGCCGGTGACCCACGAGGACGAGACGCGGGAGGGTGCCGGCGACAGCTAGCCGTAGCCGCCTGCGCGGAGGCCGACCGCCGGTCGCCCCTGCCGGTGGTTGCGCCGGAGCGACGACGATTCGCGATACGGACCGGGCATCCGAGCAGCCCGGGTCAGTTCAATTTCACGAGCTTCTGCAGGCTGCGCATCTCCCGCGGCGGCTCCAGCCGCCGGCCCATGATGGTCCAGGACACCTCGGCCACGTAGAGGTTGCGGTTGGAATCCAGGCAGATCCCGTGCGGCGCGATGAACTGGCCCGGCCCCTCCCCCATGACCGGATCGCCGAAGCGCGCCAGCTCGATGCCGTCGGCGTCGCGGATGACGATGCGGTGGCCGATGTTGGGATAGGCGCCGTTCTGGGAGGTGCCGGGGCCCAGCTCGCCGATGTAGCAGACGGGCCTCGCGCCGTTGTCCAGGGTCTCCATGTAGAGTGCGCAGGGACGGTGCAGGTTGTCGCACCACTGGGTCTCGAAGCGGCCCTGGCCGTCGAACACCTGGATGCGGTGGTTCTCCCGGTCGGCCACGTAGACCCAGCCGTCGGCGTCGGCGCAGATGTTGTGGACCAGGTTGAACTGCCCCGGTTCGGTGCCGGGCTCGCCCCAGGAAAACAGCAGCTTGCCGTCCGGCGAGTACTTGTGCACCCGCGAATTGCCGTAGCCGTCCGACACGTAGATCTCGCCCTGCGGCGAGAACGCCACGTGGGTGCAGCGGTTGAAGGGGTCCCCCTTCTGGAACTCCGCCGCCTGGCCCGGAACCCCCAGGGTCATCAGCACCTTGCCGTCCAGGGTGCACTTGCGCACCGTGTGGTCGCCGTCATCGGTCAGGAAAATGATGCCGTCCTCCTGCCCCATGGTGACCCCGTGGGCCCGCGTGAACACGCCCTCGCCCCAAGTCCGCAGGAACCGCCCGTCCCTGTCGAACACGATCACCGGGTGCTCGCCCCGGGTGAAGCAGTAGACGTTATCGTCCTTGTCCACCCCCACCCCGGCAACCTCCTTGAAGGTCATGCCGTCCGGCAGTTGCGCCCACCCTTCCTGAACCTCGTAGCGGAACGAGCCGCGTCCCAGTATCGTGCTCATGGCAGTCCTTTCCCTCTTCCGTGGCGGTGGCTTAGCGAAGCATGTTGATCAGTTGAGGCCAAGAGGATTCGGCAATTGAATCCTGGCGTTCGTCAGACCCATTTCGTGTTCCTCCATCCCTCCGGGAGTCCTGCAACGTACGACGATCAGACACCGTATTGCAAAACGCGTGCCTCACGCTTTCCATGTTGCAGGGAGGGGTCAGGGCCGCGGGGCAAGCGTAGGAGCTTCCGCACCGAACGGCAACCATTCCCTTGCGGCCCAGGGCGCACCCCCCTTGCGTTCCGCCGCCGGACCACCCGGCTTGAACAATCACCCTCCCCTGTCTAAGATCGCCCGATGGCTGTGCGGCTGGAAACGGATGTGTTGGTCATCGGCGGCGGCATCGCCGGGGCTTTCGCGGCCTACCGGGCGCGGGAGGCCGGGGCGCGGGTGCTGCTGGTGGACCGTTCGTACTTCGGCCGCAGCGGCTGCAGTGCGCTGGCTTCCGGGGTCTATCCCGCCTACATGCCGGGGGACGACAAGGACGCCTGGATGAAGGCATTCGGCGGGCCGCTGGTGAACCAGCCGCTGGTGGTCCGGTCGCTTCCGGTCATGCACGAGCACGTCATGCTCATGGACCGCTGGGGCGTCAACTGGGTCAAGGAGGGCCGCAAGATCGTCCGCATGGGCGCTCCGGGGCGCTCCTTCGCCAACGGCGTGTGGATGGCCGAAGGTGGCCCGCAGATGATGATGGCGGTGCGCTCCGGCGTCGTGGGAAGCGGCGTCGAGGTGCTGAACCGGGTGGCCCTGACCGAGCTGCTGACCTCGGATGGACAGTTGCCCACCGCGGGGCGCGTGGTCGGCGCGGCCGGCTTCCACACGCGTACCGGAGAGATCCACGAGATCGCCGCCAACGCCACGGTGGTCTGCACCGGCCCCTACAAGTTCCCCTACCCCTGGCCCGGGAGCACCCTCGGCTACATGCCCATCGACCTCTCCGGCGACGGCATCGCCATGATGATGCGCGCCGGCGCGGAGCTGTCGCGGCTGGAGCTGGGCGGCATCAACCTGAACCCCGACAACGCGCTGTCCGCTCCCGGCCTGGAGTCGCTCATGCCGTCGGGGGCCAAGTGGGTGGACAAGGACGGACGGCGTTTCCTGGAGGACTACGACCCCAAGCGCATGGAGATGACCCAACGGGCGCTGCTCTACTTCGCCATCGCGCACCAGAAGGAAATGGGGCAGGTGCCCTCCATGGACCTGCGGGAGGTCTCGCCGGAGCGGATGCAGCTGATCAAGCGGGTGATCCCCATCGTGGTGAACAACCAGGAAGCCATGGTGGGCGACCTCACCGAGAAGCCGGTGCCCTACACCTTCCAGGTGGCCGGCACCAGCGGCATCTTCGGCGCCGGCGCGCGGGTCACCGAACGGGGCGAGACCACCGTGCCGGGGCTCTACGCCGCCGGCACCTGCACCGACATGACCTACCTCCCGGGCGGCAACCTGCCCTTCTGCTCCGTCCACGGCGACTGGACCGGCCGGGCCGTGGGGGCGGCCGTGGAGTCCGCAGAGCCGCCGACACCGCCGGCGGAGCAGGTGGAGCGGGTGGCGGCTGAGATCCTCGAACCGCTCCGGCGCCGGGACGGAGTCGAGTTCGATCCGGTCCATCGCCGGCTCGGCGAGCTGCTGATGGAGAAGGTGGGGCTGGTGCTCCACGCCGACCGCCTCGACGCCGCCCTCGGCGAGCTCCGCGACATCCGGGAGCACGACGTGCCCCGGCTCAAGGCCGCGAACCCCCACGAGCTGGCCAAGGTCTGGGGCCTCACCCAGTACGTGCAGGTGCTGGAGGCGACGCTCCGCGCCTACCGGTACCGGACCGAGAGCCGGGTCGCGTTCATCCGGGAGGACTATCCCGTCATCGACAACGTGAACTGGGTCAAGATGGTGGTGGTGAAGCAGGAGAACGGCGCCCTCACGCTCTGGGACGAGCCCATGCCCGAGTCCTGGCACGACCCCCATCCGGTGCGGCCGACCCAGAACCTGCACCTCGTGTTCCGCAACCAGGACGCCGGCCATGCCGTTCGTTGAGGTGAACGGGCAGGCATGCACCGGCTGCGGCGTCTGCGTCGAGACCTGCCCCACCGACGTCCTGCGGCTGGACGCGGACCGGAAGGCCTTCATGGCCTATCCCGCCGACTGCCAGGGATGTTTCGTGTGCCAGTGGGACTGCGCCTACGGGGCGGTCCGCGTGCACATCAACGACCCCGCCTCTACGTCAGACTCCCCCTGAGCGCCCGCTTGTCCACCTTGTCCCCCGACGCCACCTTGGGGAACCCTTCCATCAGCTCCAGGCGGTCGGGCCGCTTGAAGGAGGCCAGGCCCTGGTCCCGCAGGAACTCGGTCACCTCTTCCAACGTCAAGGGGGCGCCGCCCTCGGGGACGACGCAGGCGGCGATGCGCTCGCCCATCTCCGGGTCGGCGTAGCCCACCACCGCCGCCTCCCGCACCTTGGGGTGGCGCACCAGCAGGTTCTCCAGGTCGGGCGGGAAGATGTTCTGGCCGCCGCGGATGATGAGGTCCTGGTCCCGGCCCATCAGATAGATGTTGCCGCGCTCGTCCATGCGGCCCCATTCCTCCAGGTCCAGGAAGCCGTCGGGACGCCGCCGCCTGTTGAGGTCGGGGTTATCCAGGAAACGCGCGTCCGAGGGCAGACCCCGGACCCACAGGCGGCCGGTCTCGCCCCGGGGGAGCTCGTTGCCGTCGCCGTCCAGAATGCGCATCTCGTTGCCCTCCAGGGGCCTTCCCACGGCGCCGATGCGGACTTCGGGCGGATCGTCCCATGAGGTGGCGCACAGGCCGCCGCAGTCCACGCTGCCGTAGCCCTGCATGATGCGGCAGCCCAGCCGGGTTTCCGCGGCATGGCCCAGGTCGTGCGGCAGGGACGAGCCGTGGCTCACGATGATGCGCAGGGAGCCGAGGTCGTGGCCGTCGAGACCGTCGAGAGCCAGCAGCCGGGAGATCATGGTGGGGACCAAGGGCAGGACGTTCGCGCGCTCCCGCGCGACGGTTTCGCAGGTGAGCCGCGGGTCGAAGCGGTCCAGAAGCACCACCCGGGCGCCGGCCTGGCAGACGCCGTTGTAGACCAGTCCGTCCGCCACCCCGGAGATGATGGCGGTGACCGCGCACAGGGTGTCGTCCTCCCCCACCTGGAACCGCCGCAGGTGAATCCAGGCGGTGAGAAGCCGCGTGTAGAGGGGCACCGCCGCGCACTTGGGCACGCCGGTGGAGCCGCTGGTGGTGGCGAGCTGGCAGACATCCTCGACGCCGTAGCGCGTGGCGGACAGGCGTCGGCGGCCGTCCTCCGAAACCGGGGCCAGGAGACTTTCCTCCAGGGGGAGACAGCCCGCCGGCACCTCGTCCCATGCCGCCAGGACGTGACGCAACTCGGGCACGCGGACCTGCTCCAGAAGCTCCAGGTGACGGAACCCGCGATATTCGGCGGGCAGGATGGCAACCTCGGGACGGGTGAAGCGGACGATGGGCTCCAGCTCCGCCCGCCGAAGGCTCGGCGCCACGGTCACGAGGCGAAGGCCGGCCTTTTCGCACGCCAGCCGCGCCAGGAAAAGCTCCGCGGAGTTGGGCATCTGGATGAGCACGCGGCCATCGCGCTCCAGGCCCAGGTCCAGCAGCGCCAGGGCGAGCGCGTCGGAGAGCTCGGCCACCTGTCCCCAGGTGAGGCGCCGCCGGGAGTCCACCAGCGCCTCCTTCCCCCTGACCCGGCGCGCGTTGTCGTCGCAGAAGTCCGCCGCGGTCTTGAGCGGCATGTAGCGCGAGACGGCGTCCCGCAGGGTTGTGCGCTGATCCGGCATGAATCTTGTCCGGCCGTGCGGCGCCCTGGCCGCCGGCAACCATGGACGTCTTTGTACTGCACCCTCCCGCCACACATCAAACACCGGTTCCGGCATTTCCGCGAAAGGAAATCCAGGTGGAGTGGAGCGGGGAAACACCGTGTAGAGCCCTTCCCCCGCCCCTGGATTCCCGCTTTCGCGGGAATGACGGATTCGTAATGTCCCCGCGTGGTGTCCCCGCATGGCGAGTTTGACACCGCCTGTTGCGCGGGAATGACGGTTTCGGGGACGCGGTGCTGTAAATGGACCCGTCCGTCCTTTCGTAGTAGATTCCTGCCAAGTCTCGACGTGAATCAACGGAGGAGCCGACCGCATGGTGATGATCATCAACGAAGAGGAAGGCAAGGAACTGCTCACCATGGGTGAGTGCATCGACCTCATGGAGGACGTGTTCCGGGAGATCGGACAGGGCAACGGGGTCAACCGGCCGCGCTTGCGCTATTCCTGCCCGACTCCCGACCCCAAGGCCAAATACTTCGCCAACATCCACGCCGGGGCTCTGCCCAAGTACGGGGTGGCGGCGCTCAGGCTGAACTCCCGGCTGGCCCAGGAGAAGGACGACGAGACGCGCCGGGTGGAGTTCCAGCACCCTACCAGGCGCTACTGGGGCCACTTCCTGGTCTACAGCCTCGAGACGGCCGAGCTTCTGGGCATCATCGTGGACGGCACCATCTCGCCCTTGCGGGTGGGGGCCACCAGCGGCGCCGCCGTGCGCCTGCTGGCCCGCCCGGACTCGCGGGTGGCGGGCCTCTTCGGCACGGGCCACCAGGCGGAGCTGCACGCACGGGCGCTGGCGGCTGCCCTGCCCCTGCAGCGCATGAAGGTCTACAGCCCGTCCCTGGCGCACCGGGAGGAATTCTGCGCACGATTCGGGGACGAGCTGGGGATCCCGGTGACCGGCGCGGCCGAGCCGCGAGACGTGGTGAAGGGCGCCGACGTGATCTGCTGCGCCACCAACTCGTCCGGGCCCGTGTTCGACGGAAAGGACCTGGAGCCGGGCCAGACGGTGGTGTCCATCGTCAACAGCGACGTGGTGTTCGAGCGCCACGAGGTGGACCGGGAAACCTTCCGCCGGAGCGACCTGATCGTGGTCAACGACCGCGAGAGCGTCCACGCCAACCGCCAGAAAGAACTGCTGGACCCCATCGATGCCGGCGAGACATCCTGGGAGAAAGTGGCGGAGTTGGGCGAGGTGGTCAACGGGACCGCCCCCGGCCGCCGGGACCCCGCCGACATCATCTACTACAAGAACAACTCCGGCATGGCGATCCAGTTCGCGGCCATGGGCAAGGCCGTGCTGGACAAGGCCCGCGAGACGGGCATCGGCAGGGAGCTTCCGGGCGAGTGGTTTTCGGCGGACCTCGAGCCGTGGTTCGCCAGGGGGTACTCGCCGGCGTCGTAGGCGCTTGTGTCGTATTCCCTCCGCGGCTCGGACTCCCGGGAGGATGCTGCGCGATGACCGATACCGACCTCGCCGGATTGGCCCTGCGCATCAAGGCATGGGGACAGGATCTGGGCTTCCAGCAGGTAGGTATCGCCGGCGTGAACCTGGCCGAGGACGAGGCCCTGCTGGAGCGCTGGCTCGTCGAGGGGCGGCACGGCGAGATGGCCTACATGGCGCGGCACGGGTCACGGCGCGCGCGGCCGGCGGAACTGGTGCCGGGGACGGTCCGGGTGATATCGGCCCGCATGGACTACCTCCCGGAGCCGGGAGCGGACCCGTGGCGCGTGCTCGACGACCCCCGCCTCGGCTACATCTCCCGCTACGCGCTGGGCCGGGACTACCACCGATTGTTGCGCAAACGGCTTCAGACGCTGGCGGACCGGATCGCCGGGTTGGCCGGCCCCTTCGGCTACCGGGTGTTTACCGACAGCGCTCCGGTGATGGAGAAGCCCCTGGCGCGCGACGCCGGCCTGGGCTGGATCGGCAAGCACACCAACCTCCTCAACACCGGCGCGGGCTCGTGGTTCTTCCTGGGCGAGATCTACACCGACCTGGCGCTGCCCGTGGACCGCGCCACCGAAGACCGTTGCGGCACCTGCTCCGCCTGCATCGACATCTGCCCCACCGGGGCCATCACCGGCCCCTACCGGCTGGATGCGCGCCGGTGCATCTCCTACCTCACCATCGAGCTGCGGGGCTCCATCCCGGTGGAGCTGCGGCCGCTCATGGGAAACCGCGTCTACGGCTGCGACGACTGCCAGCTCGTGTGCCCGTGGAACCGCTACGCCCGCCCGACGGACGAGGGCGATTTCCTGCCCCGCCACGGGCTGGACGCCCCGGCGCTGCTGGATCTCTTCCGGTGGAGCGAGGAGGACTTCCTGCGCATCATGGCCGGGAGCGCGATCCGCCGCATCGGCCATGCCTGCTGGGTGCGGAACGTGGCGGTGGCGCTGGGCAACGCGCCCTACGATCCGCTCATCGTCCGGGGGCTGCGGGAGCGGAGCGACGATCCCTCGCCGCTGGTGCGCGAGCACGTGGCCTGGGCGCTGGGAGAGCAGGAACGCAAGCGGACGGATTCCCGGAACGCGTCGCCGTCGTGAACGCGCGGTGACGACCGGCGGGGCTGCTTCGAGCCCCGGCCGCAACGGTCCTATCGGTTCGTCGGCTCCATGAGACTCGGCACCTGGAAGACCCGACCGTCGTCGAGCCTCAACGCGGTCAGCGAACCGCCCCACACACAGCCGCTGTCCAGACATACGGTGCCGCTCTCGCGGTGGAAGCCCAGGGCCGCCCAATGCCCGTAGAGGACCGTCTCGTCCGTGTTCCCGCGGCGCAGGACGTACCAGGGACGATACCCCGCCGGCGCATCCGCCGGCACGCCGGAGAATGCCAGCGCCATGCGGCCGTCGACCGTGCAGCACCGGAGCCTGGTGAACACGCCCAGGATGCAGCTCCACCGTTCGGTCCCGGTGAGGTCGTCCGACCACGCGTCCACCGAGCGGCCCGTCTGGGCGTCGAGAAAGTCCCGGTAGTCGCCGGCGCGCATCCGCGATTCCACCTCCCCCGCCAACCGGACGGCTGCCCCGGTGGTCCACCGGGGCAGCAGGCCGGCGTGGGAGAGGACGTATCCGTCCTCGCGATGGATCAGCGGGAGGCGGCGCAGCCAGTCGACCATCTCCTCCAGATCGTCGGCGGCCAGCACGTCGTCCAGGGTGTCCCGCTGCTTGGCGGCGGAGATGCCCTCCGCCCGGCAGATGAGGTGAAGGTCGTGATTTCCGAGCACGGCGACGCCGGCCGGTCCGAGCCCCATGACGAACCGCAGAACCGAAAGGGAGTCCGGGCCCCGGTTCACCAAGTCGCCGGCGAACCAGAGCCGGTCGGCCGCCGGATCGAAGCCGACCAGGTCCAGCAGCCGCCGAAGCGGCTCGTAGCACCCCTGCACGTCGCCGATGGCGTAGGTGGCCATAAAGCCGCTAACCGGATCTGCCCAGGCTGAACGGGCCGCCGCCCCGGGAAGCGATATACAGGAACACGAAACAGAAGAGCACGGCCAGCTCGCCGCCGTTCTCGATGGGCCAGAAACTCCGGCCGGCGTGAGCCATGAAGTAGGCCGCGGCCATCTGGCCGCTGCAAATGAATGCCGCGAGGCGCGTCAGGAGCCCGACCGCCACCAGCAGGCCGCCGGCGAGCTCGATGGCGCCCGCGAGGCCCATGAGCGAGAGCATCTCCACCGAACCGCCGAGGCCGTCGGTGCCGCCGAGCAGACCCAACAGCTTCTGCGCGCCGTGCTGCGCGAACGCGAGTCCCACGACGATTCGCATGAGCGTGTAGGCGTAACGCGAGGAGCCGCGAGCAAGACCTTCCGACATTGGGTTTCCCTCCCTCGTTCCGTCAGTGGATCAGGGATTTGTATGAACGACGGCCCGATGCCTGAAACACTGCACCAGGTGATCGTTCACCATCCCCACCGCCTGCATGAAAGCATAGCAGATGGTCGGCCCGACGAACCGGAACCCCCGGCGCGCAAGGTCGCGGCTCATGGCCTCCGACTCGGCGGTTCGCGCCGGGACGTCCTCGTGCACGCGCCAGGCGTTGACCCGCGGACGTCCGCCGACGAA
Organism: uncultured Binatia bacterium (SeqCode); assembly: GCA_965219905.1. Lineage (GTDB taxonomy): Bacteria > Desulfobacterota > Binatia > UBA9968 > JAJDTQ01 > JAJDTQ01. Next base: position 676,573 of record CBDCOS010000002.1, read on the forward strand.
CCGCCAGACGTAGCGGTCGAACGTTCCGTGCTCCTCCCGAACCCGCAGAAACGCCTGCGCGTTGCCTACCGCCGCGGCGATCTTGAGGCGGTTCCGCACGAGGCCCGCATCCTCCATCAACTCGCGCCGCTTCCGTTCACCATAACGGGCCACGACCGTGGGGTCGAAGCCGCCGAACGCGCGGCGGTAGTGGTGCCGCTTCCTCAGGATGGTTTCCCAGCTCAACCCCGCCTGCGCCCCCTCCAGGATCAGGAACTCGAAAAGCGTCCGGTCGTCGTGGCACGGGACGCCCCACTCCTCGTCGTGATAGGCCGTGGACAGCTCCGTCGTGGCCCAACCGCAGCGGACGAGCGAGTCTGCGGGCAAATTCCCGGACACGGGAGTTACCCGGAACCGTCTGAGCCCGGGGCCGACAACCTCGGTCTCCCTACGAGTGCGTTTCGAGATAGGTGATCATGGAGATCACCGCACCCTGGGGATCCTTGATGACGCAAAAACGCCCCACCTCCGGGATGTCCGTCAACGGCACGACAACCTCACCGCCAAGGTCCTGCACTCTGGCGGCCGCCGCATCCACGTCATCCACGGTCACGTACGTTCCCCAGCACGGAGGCATGCCCTTGGCATGGGGCGGCACCGCCATGATGCCGCCGACCTCGGTACCGTCCACCTTGACGAGATTGTACTGCATGCCCTCGTTGGCCTCGTGGGATACGGGCTCCATGGTCCACCCGAAAAGCTCCGAATAGAAAGACTTTGCGGCCTCGACGTCAGTCGTCAACAGCTCGCACCAACTGAAAGTACCGTGCCGGAAGGCATCCATGTGCAACTCCTTCTCCAATTGGACTGTGTGATGGATTGTATGAAAATCTATGCAGGGCCACGGGCTGCTGTCAAACCTTCCACCGATGGCAATTTCCCCGCGAGACGACTATTTTCGGGGCTGGTCTCCTTTCGGGCCGCCAACCTGTAGTCGGAGGTATCCTCATGCTGAAACTCTACCACTGGTGGAGCTCCACCTGCTCCCGCCGCGTGCGCATCGCCCTGGCGGCGAAGCAGCTCTCATGGGAAAGCGTCTACGTCAACCTGTCGAAGTTCGAGAACCTGGAACCCTGGTACGTCGAGCTGAACCCCAACGGCGTGGTGCCCACTCTCATCCACGACGGCCGGATCGTCATCGAGTCCAACTTCATCCTGGAGTACCTGGACGACGTGTTTCCCGAGGTGCCGATGCGGCCCGAAGACCCCTACGAGCGGGCGCGGATGCGCGTCTGGATGGACCGGTTCGAGCACGAGCTGCACCGCAACGTCAACGTCATCTCCTTCATCAAGCAGGGCCGCATCAAGCGCTACGAGCACCTGTCCGAGGAAGAGCGCGAGGCCGCGGTCATGCAGCAGCCCACCGAGCCGAAACGGGCGCTTCTGAGAGATCGGCTCAGGAACGGCATCTCCGAGGAGCAGATGGCCTATGCGGAGGCCCGGCTGGGCGAGATCCTGGACGACGTGGAGGAGGCCCTGGCGGACCGGCCCTGGCTCACCGGCGACCGGATGTCCCTGGCGGACTGCTCCATCGCTCCTTTCATCGAGCGGTTCGAGTCCAACAGGCTGGAACGGCTGGTGGACTGGAACGCGAGGCCGGCCCTGGGGGCATGGTGGACCCGGATGCAGGCCACGGAAGCGTTCCGCATCGCCCATTCCTTCAAGCCGCCGGAGGCATAGGAGCTCCCGGACAGCCTACTCGTAGCGCAATGCTTCGATGGGGTTGAGCCGCGCGGCCCGGTTGGCGGGCTGGAAGCCGAAGAACACGCCGATGGCGGCGGCGAAGGCGAACGCCAGCAGGATCGCGCCGGGCGAGATGACGATCTGCCAGCCCCCCATGTAGGAGAGCCCGAGGGACGCGGCGGCGCCGGCGAGAATGCCCACGGCGCCCCCCAGGAGGCTCAGGACCATGGCCTCGGTGAGGAACTGGCGGCGGATGTCCCGCCGCCTGGCCCCGATGGCCAGGCGAACGCCGATTTCACGGGTGCGCTCGGTCACTGATACCAGCATGATGTTCATGATGCCGATGCCGCCGACGATGAGCGCCACGCCGGCGATGCCCGCGAGGAGGTAGCCCAGGGTGCTGGCGGCCTCGTTGGCCGCCTCCAGGATGTCGGTGCGGTTACGGACCCGGAAGTCGTCCAGCTTGGTGCCGGTGATCTTGTGGCGCACCCTCAACAGAGCGGTGATGCCGTCCTGCACGTCGGAGGTGGCCTGCCTGCTCTCGGCGCTGACCTCGATGCCACGCACGTAGCGGATCCCCAGAAGCTTCCGTTGTGCGGTCCGTAGCGGGACGATGACGATGTCGTCGAGATCGCCGGCCCACGAGGACGTCCCTCGCTCCTTGAGCACGCCCACCACCTCGAATGGGACGTGCTTGACCCGGACGGTCTGGCCGATGGGATAGTCGTCGACGAAGAGCTCCTTGGCCACGGTCCGCCCGATCAGGGCGACCTTCCGGTTGAGGAGCATGTCGTCCTCGGTGAAGTTGGACCCCGACTCGACCCCCCAGTTCATGATGCGGAGGTAATCCGGGGTGGTGCCGGTGAAGGGCGGATGCCAGTTCTTGTTGCCGTAGACCACCTGGGCGGAGCCCCGGACATGGGGCGCCACCCGGACCACTCCCGGCACCTCGTCGAGGATGGCCCTGGCGTCCGCCTGAGTGAGGGTCGTGATCCGCGCGCCCCGCACGCGGCGGCCGCCGCGGGTCACGGTTCCGGCATAGACCGACACGCGGTTGCTGCCGAGACGCTCCATCTGCTTGGCCACCCTGGCCTTGGCCCCCTCGCCGATGGCCACCATGGCGATCACCGCGCCGACGCCGATGATGACCCCCAACATGGTCAACGCCGACCGCAGCTTGTTCACCCTTATGGCTCGCAGCGCGATGCGGACGTTGGCCCGGATGCCGCTTCCCAGGCCCTGGCGGCGGCGTCCTCCGCCGCCGTTGCCATTGCCTCCCCCGTGACCGTTGCCGTTGGTGACCCCGTTGCCGTCGCCGGGGCCATCGTTGCCGCCGCCTGGAGCCTCGTCGCCCGATGCAACGGCGCCGTCCTCCGAGGAGGACGCGGAGACGGCCGGCCCGGCCCTGCTCCCGGCCTCCTCACGTTCCACGAGGCCGTCCTTGAAGTGAATGATGCGCTGCCCGTGGGAGGCCACCTCGGGATCATGGGTCACGAAGACGATGGTGATGCCCTTCTCCCGGTTGAGGGCCTTGAAGAGCTCGATGATCTCCGCGCCGGTGCGGGTATCGAGGTTGCCGGTGGGCTCGTCGGCCAGGATGAGCCGGGGATCGTTCAGCAGCGCCCGGGCGATGGCCACCCGCTGCTGCTGGCCGCCGGACAACTGGGTGGGGCGGTGCGTTTCCCGTTCGCTGAGACCCACCAGCGCGAGCATCTCCCGCGCCTTGCGACGGCCCGCCGCCGACGGTACTCCGTTGTAGAGGGCCGGCAACTCCACGTTCTCGAGGGACGTGGTGCGGGCCAGGAGGTTGTAGTTCTGGAAGACGAAGCCGATGTCGTGGTTGCGAACCCATGCCATCTCGTCGGACGAAAGGGCGGCCACGTCCGCGCCGTTCAGGCGATAGCAGCCCGAGGTCGGCCGGTCCAGGAACCCCAGCAGGTTCATCAGAGTGGACTTGCCGGAACCGGAAGGCCCCATGAGCGACACGATCTCACCCTGGAAGACCGTGAGCGAGACGCCCCTCAGCGCTTCCACCTTCTGCTCGCCAAGATCGTAGACCTTGGTGACGTCTTCCACTTCGATGACGGGTGGGCGGTCCACCGTGTCACAGTCCTCCGAGAATCCGCGAGCGCACCCGGGCCGTGGTATTGGTGGCGCGTTTCATGGCCTCGGAACGGATCCCGACGATGACCTGGTCGCCGGCTTTGAGGCCCGAGACGATCTCCATGTTCTTGGCGTCGGTGGCTCCGAACCGGATACGCTTCCGGGCCGGCTTGTCGTCCTGGTAGACCCACACGCCCCCCCGGCCTTCCAACATCCACCGGCGCCTCTGCTCGGCGCTGGGGCGGCCGCGCCGGCGTCCTCCTCCTCGCCTGGGCAGGTCGGGATAGAGGGCGCGAATGTCCCGTCCGCTCACCCTCAGGGCGGCGCCGGGAACGATGAGCACGTCCTGCCTCCTGGCCAGGATGATGGTGACGTTGGCGGTCATGCCGGGCTTCAGGGCCAGGTCCTCGTTGGGCACCCGGATCTCGGTGTCGTAGGTGACCACGTTGTCCTTGATCAGCGGCGATGGGAAGATGCGCACCACCTTCCCCTTGAAGGTCCGCCCGGGATACGAGTCCACCTGGAACTCCACCGCCTGATCGACCTTCACCTTGCCGATGTCCGCTTCGTCGACGAAGGCGGAGACCTTCATCTCCTCGAGCTCGGCGATCTTCACCAGCGGCGGCGACGACAGGCTGGCGGCCACCGTCTGCCCCGCCTCCACGGTCTTCTGGATCACCACGCCGGAGATGGGGGCGCGAATGACGCTGCGGTTGAACCGCACCCGCGCCATCTCCAGCTCGGCCTCTGCCTGCTTCACGTCCGCGCGGAAGCCCGCGATGGCGGCCTGCTTGACCTTCACCTCGTCGACCCGGGCGGACTCCTCCCGGAAACGGGCTCCGGCGCGCTCGTATTCCGCCTTGATGGACTCGTACTGGTCCCGCGAGATGAGGTTGCGGCCGACGAGGTCCTTGTTGCGCCGGTGCTTCTCCTCCAGGTTCTCCAACGCCGCCCGGGTGCCCTCGATGCTGGCCGCCACGCGGGAGTTCAGCATCTTGACTCCGGCGCGCTCCTTGGCGAGATTGGCCCGGGCCTTCGCCACCTTGGCCTCGGCCTGCAGCACCTGGGCCCGGAACAGGTCCTGGTCCAGCCGCGCGATGAGGTCCCCCTGCTTTACCCTCATGGGCACGTCGACGGGCAGATCCTTGATGGTGCCGGATACCTGGGTGGAGACCGTCACGGATGAGACCGGGTTCACCGTCCCGGTGGTGGTGATGCGTGAGAAGATCTCGCCGGTCTCGACCTTGGCGAGACGGAAGGGAAACACTTCCTTCTCTTCGGCGGGAAGGAGCTTGCTGGTCAGCGAGGAAAGCCCCCCTCGGACGTTGCCGACGTTGCTCTCCACCAGAGCCGGATCGTACCAGAAAAGACCCGCGGCGCCGGCCCCCACGAGGACCAGGATCAGGGCAAGTATCCAAAGAAACCGCTTCATCGCTGTGGCTCCGGTACTTCCACGATGGCTACACCCCTGACATTAGACTGTAGACGGTTTCCATCTGCAAGACACGGGTTCGGCCGCCACTCTGCTACCTGAATGTACATCACATGGCAGAAGAAAAGGAATAGGAAATGGAGGGACTCACGGCCTGGAATCAGGATCGGTAAGGTCGAGCCCGAATGCAGCGATACGAAAATCGGACAGGATTTCAAGAGTCTGCGCCTTGTCCTTGAGATACTCGACAACTGCAGAAAACGTGACATCGTCCGCCAACTCGAAGGATTGGAGGAACGAGTCGCTCGTTTGCCTGTCTCGGGGTAAAGAGCGGAACTATCCGATGCTACAAGCGGATTCGTCTAAGCGACCGGATCCGAAAGTGAGGACTCTCGTCGAATCAGCCGCGGTGAGACATCTCGAGCCGATCTCCGGTCGGGTCGTACACCATGCGCCAGCGATTCAGCAGCGACCTGCCGAGGAGTGACGGCAACCTGTTGAGGTTGTTGGAAGGCTTGCCGATCAGAATCTCGCAACGATATTCCCGCAGGAGTGTGTCGTCCTTGAAGAGGATCACGGCATCTTCAAGGAAATAGGGGTGATCGCCCCCAATCCCGACCGAGACAATCTCGCTGTGTAACTCGCCGAACGGCAGTCCAAGCTTCAGTCCGTCCGACGGATGAATGATGCTCGAATCCGCCCCGGTATCGACGAGAAACTCAACTTCTCCTTGAATGTTCAGGCGAGGCAGACTGAGCCAACCCTGAACGTAGGGTCGCCCCCGATGGTCGAATTGTCCCCGGATCACGGATTCAAAGGATCATGTTTTTCGGATTCGAATCGAGGAAGCGAATGACGGTCTCAGGGGTGGGCACCCCTTGACCTTCCAACGTCTTGAGGAGATTGTCCAGGGATTCCGCAAGCACGAAGTCTCCAGTATACAGGGCAACCCAATGATCCGGGTGATCCCTTGTCAGCCGCTCCATCTGTGACTCCATGCGGTCCACGCGGGCACGAAAAGCGCGGAGCTTTTCGAGGATGTCGGGATCGTCGACCAGGTCTCCGCGGGCACGGTCGCTGGACTTCTTGGTCATAGCCTTTCTCCCCTTGTTCAGCCCTTGGCTGAAAGACCCAAGGTCCTTACATCATATCGTTACGGTCACCGGAATCAAGATCCTACGTTCCGCAAGAGCACTTCTCTCGCCACCAGCAATGGGATTTGGTAGACCATGCACACGGATAGAACGTAAATCCCTCGCGGAGGCGACGCCCATGTTCAGCACACGCTACGACTACAGTCCGATCATCCACCGGCCCAGGCTGGAGTGGCCCGGCGGAGCGCGGGTGGCGCTCTGGCTGGGGCCCAACATCGAGTGCTTCCATATCGACAAGGCCCTGCCGAGGGTCCCCGAGCCGCTGCCGGACGTGCAGTCCTACACCCTCAGGGACTACGGGTCGCGGGTTGGCGTGTTCCGCATGATGGAGGTGTTCGACCGCTACGAGATGCGCGCCAGCGTGCTGCTGAACGCCGAGGTGTGCAACCAGCACCCCGCCATCATCGAAGAGGGCAACAAGCGTTCCTGGGAATGGCTGGGCCACGGCATGAACAACAACACGCGGATGAACAGCTACGGCGCCAAGAAGCAGCGCAAGGTCATTCGCAAGGTGCGGGACATCATCGCCCACGCCACCGGCAAGGCGCCCAAGGGCTGGCTCGGACCGGGACTGTCGGAGACCTACGACACGCCGGACTTCCTGGCGGCGGAGGGGTTCGAGTACGTGTGCGACTGGGGCTGCGACGACCAGCCGGTGCCCATGCGGGTCAAGGCCGGACGCATGATCACGGTTCCCTACCAGCAGGGCATCAACGACATCTCCATGTTCGTCCACGCCAACCACACGCCCGCGGACTACTACCGGATCGTCTGCGACCAGTTCGACACCCTCTACCGGGAAGGCGAGCACGGCGGCCGGGTCATGTGCATCCCGCTGCACCCGTACGTCACCGCCATGCCCTTCCGCATCGGCGCCCTGGACCGCGCGCTGGACTACATCTGCTCCCACGACGGCGTCTGGAAAACCACCGCGGGAGAGATCGCGGACTGGTACTATCAGAAGTACTACGAAGCTCCGGAAAGACTGGCGGAAGAGTCGGGAGACGGCCGATGACGAAGGAATGGTCGAACCTGGTGCTGGAACGACCGGCCGACGGCGTGGCGCGGATCAACTTCAACCGGCCCGAGAAGCGCAACGCCCTCAACCGGGTGCTGACCGGCGAGATTCTCGACGCCCTCGAGACGGTCCGGGCGGACCCCGAGGTCCGCGTCGTCATCACCCGCGGGAACGGCCCGTGCTACTGCGCCGGGGCGGACCTGCGCGACCTGCGGGAGCTCCACCACGAGCCGCCGCGGGACTGGGACCGCTCCCATCCCAACCTGATGTTCTACGAGAGCTTCCGGAACTACCCCAAGGTCACCATCGCCCAGGTGCACGGCCACTGCCTGGGCGGCGGCATGGCGCTCATGACCGCCCACGACATCGCGCTGGCCGCGGACACGGCCAAGATCGGCATGCCCGAGATCCTGCGCGGCAGCTTCGGGCAGATGGCCCTGAGCTCCCTCTACCACACCGGGATTCCGGCCAAGAAGGCGGCCATCATGCACTTCAGCGGGCGGAACTTCTCGGGGACGGAGGCGGACCGCTTCGGACTGGTGTCGGCCGCGGTGCCCGAGGCCGAGCTCGACGAAGTCACTCTCCAGCTCGCCGGGGAGATCGGCTCGCGCCACCCGGCGGCCCTGGCCTGCGCCAAGATCGCGGTGCAGGTGGGCAAGGACCTTCCCCTCTCCCAGGCGCTGCGCACGGACCAGCTCGTGGCCGCGCGCCAGCAGTTGATGATGGACTCGTTCTCGGACGTGGAGGGCTACCTCCGCTCCCAGAGCGGCGGCACCAACACCGGCTACCGGCGCTCCGACAGTTGACCCGGCTTTGCAGCCATCATTCACCCGTGGTGAGCGCAGCTCCGGTCCTCAACACCTCCGCCGCCTGCCGGACCATGGCCCGCACGATCTCGGCCGCGGGCCGTACGTCGTCCTCGCCGAGCAGGCCGGCGATCTGTCCGCCCGGGACGCTCATGACGTCCACGCGGCTTCCCTGCTCCGCGGCCACCCGGAACTGGTCGTTGAGCACCCCCTGGAACGGCATCTCCAGGGCCTGCAGGCCCGATTCCTCCCACTTGCGGATCACCGGGCTGCGGTAGTGGCGGCTGGGCTTGCCGCTGGGGAAGCGGTCGAGCACGAAGTCCTCGGTGCGGCCCCCGATGAGCTGCGCCTTGTAGTCGGCGTGGATCTCGCTCTCGGCGCTGGCCAGGAAGACCGTGCCGCACCACACCCCCACCGCCCCGAGGCTCAGCGCCGCCGCCAGGCCCCGGCCGTCGGCAATGCCGCCGGCCACCACCACGGGGGTGGGCTTCACCGCGTCCACCACCTGTGGGATCAGCGGGAAATTGGCGATCCTTCCGGTGTGGCCGCCGGCCTCGTAGCCCTGGGCGATGACCACGTCCACGCCGTTGGCCGCGTGTCCCACCGCCTGCTTGACGTTGCCGCAGAGGGCCAGGACCTTCATGCCCCGTTCGTGGGCCAGGGGCACCACCTGGGCGGTATCGCCGAGCCCCACCGCCAGCACCCGGACGCCCTCCTCCAGGATGACGTCAAGCTGCCGCTGCACCATGTCCGGCGTCTTGACCTTGGACCAGGGGTCCGGGCCCTGGGTCTCCAGCCCGAACTCCTCGATGGCCCCGCGCACGAAGCTCACGTGATCGGGATGGGTGTGCTCCAGGAACTCCCGGACGTTGCCGACGTCCGCGTAGGGCGTCTGCGCGAGCCGCGGCAGCGTGATGTCCACGCCGAAGGGCCGGCCGGTCAACTCCCGGGTGGCGCGGATGCGCTCCCGGATGAACTCCGGCTTGAGCGGGCTGCCGCCGATGACCCCCAGGCCGCCCGCGTCGGACACCGCCGCCACCAGCCTGGGCGGGGTGGTGGAGCCGCGGCTGTCCCAGCCCATGCCCGCCTGGATGATCGGGTGCTCGATGCCGAGCACGTCGCACAAAGCAGTCTTCAGTTTCGTCATGCCGCGCTCCGGTAGGTGTCTGGACGTCCCCAATCCTCTAACCCGAACCGGTCTACAATGCCAATGGCCCCACGACACGGCGTCGTGGACAGCGGGAAACAACCGTGTTAGGAGCCTGTCCGAAAGGCCGGTCCCGACCGCGGAAAACGGGACACCCAACACACGAGGGCATGACATGGACAACCGCCGCTACGACTATCAGCCCATCACGGCACGGCCCGGGCTCCGGTGGCCCAACGACGCCAGACTCGCCGTCTGGGTGAGCCCCAACATCGAGTACTTCCACATCGACCAGCCGATCCCCAATTTCGGCATGTCCCAGGTACCGGACGTGCGCGGCTACTCCCAGCGCGACTATGGCGCCCGGGTGGGCGTCTTCAGAATGATGGAGGTGCTGGACAAGCACGGCGTCCGGGCCAGCGCCCAACTGAACTCCGAGTGCTGCACGCACCACCGGGAGATCATCGAAGAAGGCGTCAAGCGGGACTGGGAATGGCTGGGCCATGGCATCACCAACAACCTTCCCCTGACCGCCTATCCCGCCGCCGACGAGCTCTCCGTCATACGGCAGGTGCACGACGAGATCGCCGCGGCCACCGGCAAGGCGCCGCGGGGCTGGCTCGGACCCGCATTGGCCGAGACCTTCGACACCCCCGACCACCTGGCGGCGGCGGGCTTCGACTACCTGTGCGACTGGGGCTTCGACGACCAGCCGGTCCCCATGCGGGTCAAGACCGGCCGCATGATCGTCGTGCCCTACGAGCAAGGCCTCAACGACATCAACTTCTTCCTGCGCTCCAACTACACTCCCAGGGAGTACCTGCACCAGGTCTGTGACCAGTTCGACGTGCTCTACCGGGACGGCGAACGGAGCGGCACGGTGCTGTGCATCCCGCTGCACCCCTTCATCATCGGCGTCCCCCTCCGCATCAAGTACCTGGACCTGGCGCTGGAGTACATCTGCTCCCACGACGGCGTCTGGCTCGCCACCGGTGGCGAGATCGCGGACTGGTACTACCAGCACTACTATGAGGATCCGGGGAGGCCGTAGGATCATGAGATTCATGACCGGCACCGGTTCGAAAGCCGGGACCGGACCAACTTTAGGCAAAGACTAGTCGCGCTCCAAGGCACTCCAGGGCTTCGACGGCGCTGCCCGTGTCCGTGCTTAGCAAAAGGAAGGTGTGCCAAGTGTCGACGATCGGCTCGTTGACATTTCTACGGTCCACGACCATACTTTCTAGAGAGACAGTTGAAGTTCTTGGCGGTACCCATGTTTATGCCCACAGACCTCGCTCTATACGACCGTAGTGGCCGTTTGACCGCCGTCGCCGAGATCAAGAACAAGCTTGGGACCTCGCGCGAATGGGCCGCCCAGACACGGCGAAACATTTTCGCCCATGGTGAGTTATGCAGCGCCGATTTTTTCCTCCTTGTGACTCCTGACCGGCTCTATCTCTGGAAGAACACGGGTGCTGATCCTGTTCAAATCCCGCCGACCTTCGAGGCTGACACACAAAAAGAATTTGCGCCGTATTTTGAAAGCGCCGGCGTGGATCCTCACCATGTAAGCGGTCAGGCCTTTGAACTACTCGTCGCCGCATGGCTGGGAGACATCACTCGATCAGCGGTTACGACAGAAGAACTTTCCGAGGATCAGAGTTGGCTCGCCAAATCGGGATTTCGCGCCGCCATCAGCGATGGCCGCATCGAATATCAAGCGGTGGCGTGAACGTCTACGTCGAGTCCAACTTTGTGCTCGAACTAGCCCTGCTCCAAGAGCAATCGACTAGCTGCGAAGGAATTCTGGAGTTGTGCGAAGCGAGTCGCGTACGACTCATCGTACCTGCCTATTCTTTGACCGAACCCTACGAAACGCTCACGCGGCGGCACCAACAACGAAGAAGTATGAAGGAAGACCTAGACAACGAATTCCGGCTGATTGCCAGAACTGCATGCCAGAACTGCACCACTTTCCGAGCGGCTTCGCGGATTCAAGGATCTCACCGCACTGCTGATCAGCGTTGCACAACAAGAAACTCAGCGTCTTGAGAACGTGCGTTCACGGCTCCTTGAGGCGGCCGAGATCATACCGCTGGACACACCCGTATTGGCTGCTTCAAACCAGTATCAGCGCGCCCACGACTTGTCACCGCAGGACGCCCTCGTCTACTCCTCCGTTCTCTCACACCTCAAGCGAGCCCCTGCACCACAGAGCTGTTTCCTGAACAGAAACTCCAAGGATTTCGACGATCAAAACATCGTCGACGAACTCGCTGGCTACAATTGTAAGCTCTTGCCCCGTTTCGACTCTGGTTACTCGTTCATCAGCGCCGCGCTGGGGTGATAGCACGCGTGCATCAAAACCATTCGAATCCGTAATCCTGGAAGCCGAGAACGACAGTCCAGGGGCTTCGGCATGACCCATTCGTTCGAGATCATCCCGCGGGCGCCGTATTCGTTCGACTTCACCGCGGCGCGCTTCATGCGTTTCGCCAGCGAGAGCGTCGACCTCGTGGAGGACGGGCAGTACCGGCGCCTGCTCGCCGACGGCCGCCAGGTCGCGCTGGCTACCGTGACCAACGCCGGGACGGTGGCCAGGCCGCGGCTGGCGGTGGTCCTGCACAGTCCCTCCAGAGTCCCCGTCAAGCTCGCCGCGTTCGAAGCACAGCTTCGCCACATCCTGTCCACGGACCTCGATCTCCGGCCGTTCTACCGCATGGCGCGCAAGGACAAGATGCTGGCGCCCATGGTCACCCGGTTCCGCGGGCTGCGCGTCACCGCCAGCCCGACGCTGTTCGAGGCGCTGGTCACCGCCGTCCTCTCCCAGCAGGTCAACCTGACCTTCGCGTACTCCATCAAGAAGGCGCTGGTGGAGAGCTTCGGCCGCAGGTGGTGTCGGCAGGGGCGCACCTATTACACGTTCCCCGAGCCGCGCCGGTTCGCTGCACAGACCCTGGAAACCATGCGCGGCTTCCGGCTGAGCAACGCCAAGGCCGGCACGCTGGTCCGCCTCGGCGAGGCCTTCGCCTCCGACCCCACGCTCCGCGGGTTGGAAGCACGGTCCGATGAACAGGTCGTCGAGCGCCTGACCGCCATCAAGGGCATCGGCCGCTGGTCGGCCGAGATCGCGCTGATGCGCGGACTGGCGCGCCCGGACACGTTCCCGGCCGGCGACCTGGGGGTGGTCAAGTACGTCGCCCAGGGCCTGCTGGGCAGGACCGGCAAGGCCACCGAGGACGAGATGCGCGGCTTTGCCGAACGCTGGCGGCCCTACCGCGCCCTGGCCCTGGCGTACTGCTACGCCGAGCTGGCCGTGCGCCGCGGCGCCAGCACTCCGGGCCCTGTTGCGAAATAGCGCGGAGTGGTACCCTGTGTGCCCGGACGAAGCCATGCGGAACACCCCCCATGATCCGAAGAGCGCCAGCGCCACGCTCTCCATCGTCGTGCCGACCTTCCGCGAGGCGGACAACATCCCGGCCTTGGCCGAACACATCGACGCGGCGCTGAGCAGCAGCGGCATCGAGTGGGAGCTGTTGCTGGTGGACGACGACTCCGGCGACGGCAGCGAGGACGTGGCCGCGGAGCTCGCCCGGCGGCTGCCGGTGCGCATGGTGGTCCGCCGCGACCCGCCCCGGGACCTGTCCCTGGCCGTCATCGAGGGCATCCGGCAGTGCCGCTTCGACCGGTTGGTGGTGATGGATGCGGACCTGTCGCATCCGCCCGAGAGCATCGTCGACCTGCTGGCGGCCCTGGACGACGACTGCGACATGGTCATCGGCAGCCGCTATGCGCCGGGCGGCGCGGTGGACCGGTCCTGGAGCCTCTACCGTGTGCTGAACTCGCGGCTGGCGACCTTGCTGGCTCGGCCTCTGGTCGGACACGCCGACCCCATGTCGGGTTTCTTCGCCACCCGCCGCAGCGCCCTGCCCGATCTCCCCACCGTGCGGCCCATGGGGTACAAGATCGCCCTGGACCTCATGGTGCGCGGACGGCTGCGGGTACGAGAGGTCCCCATCGCGTTCCGCGACCGGAGCGTGGGCGACAGCAAGATGAACTGGCGCCAGCAGATCCGGTTCCTGCGCCACCTCTCGCGACTCTACAACCACAAGTTCGGCAGCATGGCGCGCGTCCCGTTCTTCAGCGTGGTGGGGGCCAGCGGCCTGGCGGTGGACCTCGCCTGCTATCTCGGCCTTCAGTGGGCCGGCCTGGAGCACCGGCTGGCCCGGTTCCTGTCCTTCTGGCCGGCGGCGGGCTGGAACTGGGCGCTCAACCGCGGACTGACCTTCAGCGAACGGGCGCGGCAACCGCACCTGGGGCAGTTGGCCCGGTTCATGGCAAGCAGTCTCGTCGGGCTCGGTGTCAATGTCGGCGGCTACGCGCTGTTGACGAGCTACGTGGAGGCCTTCGACCGCCACCGGCTGCTGGCGTTCTTCGTGGGCGTCGGCCTCGGCAGCATCGTCAACTTCCTGGTCTCCGATCTCTACGTCTACAAACGCCCGGTGGAGCCCGGGCGCTGATCCGGTACGCGGCACGCCGGCGAGAGCCGCGCGGGCTAGCCCTCGGGATCGCCGGAGCCCACGCGGCCGTAGGCATCTTCGTAGCGGACGATATCGTCCTCTTCCAGGTAGCCGCCGGTTTGCACTTCCATCACCTCCAGCGGCACCGTTCCCGGGTTCGCCAGCCGGTGTCTGGCTCCACGGGGAATGTAGGTGGTTTGACTCTCCGACAGCGCGAACGTGTCGTCGCCGCGGGTCACCCGCGCGGTGCCGCGCAGGACGATCCAATGCTCGGCGCGGTGCCGGTGCGACTGCAGCGACAGGGCCTGACCGGGATTCACGACGATGTGCTTGACCTTGAAGCCGTCGCCGCGGTGCAGGTCATTGAACGTCCCCCAGGGACGATGGACCTTGCGATGGATACGGTGCTCTCCCCGTCCCGCCGACGCCAGCCTTGCCACGACCTTCCCCACGTCCTGGTCCGCGTCCGCCCGCGCCACCAGCACCGCGTCGGCCGTATCCACGATGACCAGGTCCGACACGCCCACGGCGGCCACCAGCCGGTCCGCCGCACGGACGTAGGTGTTGCGCGCCCCTTCCATGAGCGTGTCGCCCCGGGTGGTGTTGCCCGTGCCGTCCTTTTCGCCGAGGTCCGCCAGCGCGGCCCATGAGCCGGCATCGGACCAGCCGGCCTGGAGCGGGACCATCACCGCGGCCGAGGTGCGCTCCATGACCGCGTAGTCCACCGAGATCGCCGGAGAGCGGACGAACGACTCCGTGTCCAGCCGGCGGAAGCCCACATCCTCCACGGCCTTCCGGTGGGCCTGCGCCACGGCTTCGCGGACAGCCGGCGCCCGCACGCCCAGCTCCCGCAGGTACGCCGACGCGGAGAACACGAACATGCCGCTGTTCCAGTAGTAGCCGCCCTCTTCGACGTAACCGGCAGCCGTGGCGGCATCTGGCTTTTCGACGAACCTCTCGACCCGGCGGCCGTCGTCGGTGACGCCGGTGGGCCCGCCGGCCTTCATGTATCCGTAGCTGGTCGCGGCATGGGCCGGAGCGACCGCGAAGGTCACCAGTTGCCCGGCGGCTGCCTCCAGGACGGCGGATCGGACCGCGCCGGCGAACCGGGTTTCGTCCCGGATGGCATGGTCCGCCGGGAGCACCAGGAGGATGGGGTCCCCGCCGTCGTCGAGCGCGAGCGCTTCCAGCGCCGCCGCGGCGATGGCCGGTGCGGTGTTCCGCCCTTCCGGCTCCAGCAGCACCGCCGACGGGGTGACGCCGACGGCCCCGAGCTGCTCAGCCACCATGAAGCGGTGGAGCGCGTTGCATACCACGATGGGCGCTCTCGCCTCGCCAAGCGGAGCGAGGCGCCGCGCGGTGGCCTGGAGCAGGGTGTGCTCCTCCACCAGGGGGAGGAAAGGCTTGGGATGGAGCTCCCGGGACAGCGGCCAGAGCCGGGTCCCGGCGCCGCCGCAGAGAATGACGGGGAAGAGGGCTTGATTCATGCCGGCAAACTCGGTCATTCCCCCACAAGGCCCTGGAGCCCGCGGGCGCCGCGCGTCACCCGCCGGTTCCACCAGACGATCAAAGGGGTGATGAGGATGGTAGGCAGGATCCATGCCAGCCATACCGGATTCGTATCGACATTGACCACCACGACGGCGGTCACGGTGGCGATGGTGCCCGCCAGCATGTTGGTGAGATGGCGGGCGATGCGCTGCCGCCCGGAACGGCCTGGGGCACGGTGATGCCGTGTGTCGACGGCGCTCAGAGCCAGCGCGATGAATCCGAACACGGCCATGGTGATCCACTGCGCGTCCCCCCGGAGGAAGAGTGCGGCGGCGTAACCCCACATGCCCAACCCGGTGAGCCCCATGACGGCGACGGCGGCCCAGTCCACGACACCCGGGACACCGCGTGCGTTCCGGGCGAAACGCCAGCCGGCGAACACGAGATAGAAGCTGAACACGGCCACGAGCAGCAGCACGACATCGGACCCGAGGACGGCCAGCGGCAGCGCGGTAGCGCACACCACCGCCATGGCCACGGCATAGACCCGGCCCGCCCTTATGTGATGCGCTTGGCCTTTTGCCGTCAGGAGGGCGACGGCCGCCGTTGCCAACGCCGCCGAACCGGCGGCTATATGGATCGCCAGGAGAACGCTGCCGGGCATGTCGTACACTCCACGCGGGCCGGGGTCCTGCACCCGTACCCGGCGCCGTCAACGCAACAGGTCGAACCGGCGGACAAGGGCCAGCCGGATGACGACCAGGTGGTTCTCGATCCTGTAAGGACAGGCGGCTCGAGGCCCTCCGGGTCCGCACGGATTGTTCCCGGAGCGGTTGACGTAGCGCGTGCTGCGGCCGAAACCCAGATACGAACCGTCCAGCCGCCACTTCCAGGAGTCCCACACGGGGGCCTCGATGCCGAGACCGAGGACCCAGCCGACTCTCGTCGCGCCGTGGGAAAACGAATCGTCCGGGTCCACGTGCGGCGGTATGTTCCGGGCGGCATTGAAGTCGATGTCGGTCAGGGAGTTCGTGATCCTCGCCACGGCCGCTCCGCCGTTGATGAATATCGTCACCGGGCCTTGCCGGTGCTCCAGCCCCAGGCGCGCCGTGGCCGCCCAGCGGACGGACGCTCTCGCGGTCTCGTCCCGGCCCACGGGATCGACCCGGTCGCTCTTCGCCGCCATGTCGCCGAAGATGCCGTCGACCTCGATCCTGAACCGTGCGCCGTTCAGGTCCACCTTCGTCCCCAGCAGCAATCCCCCGACCGGGTCCGCGCCGTCGTAGTCGGTGGCCCAGCCCGGCGTGCCCCAGTTGCCGAAGCCCGACGGGTCGACGATGCGGTTTTCGGTGAGGCCGGCGCCAAGGAATACGCCTCCATAGGCCTCCCCCCAGGACATCTCCGCGCGCGCGGCGCCGATGGCGGCAAGGGACAGGAGGGCCGACGCCAGGAGCACCACGAGTATCCGGGAAGCTCCGATTTCCCGTTCCCGGCCGGCGACTGTCACAGGGCGGTTCATGTTGACCGATGTTAGCATGAACGCCGGTCCATGCAGAAACCTGAGAGTCTGCGGGTGCTTCCCGGCGCAAGTCCAAGTCGATGCGGACCTGGCGGACCGGCAGCCTGCCGGCGGCGGGACCCTGGCGGGCCGGACGCGGGCGCGTTGACGGCCGGCTGCGGCCTGAATATAATCTTCACAAGCGAGCAAGCCCCCTGGAACTCCGGGGGGCTTGCTCGTTTGTGACCAAGGCGCCGCACAGCGCCGCGGCAGACGCCGCGGATACCGGGGGCACAATGGGGACCGTCCACGAGATCTACATCGCGCCTGAAGGCAGCGCGCGCATGCGGAAGGTCGATGAGGCCGAGGCCGTGGCCAGCATGGGGCTCAAGGGCGACCGCTACTGCGAACGGGTGGGCTACTACAGCGGCTGGGACGAGTGTCAGGTGACCCTCATCGAAGCCGAGGAGCTCGAGGGCATCGCCGCCGACTCCGGCCTCCAGGTGCTCAACGGGGAGCACCGGCGCAACATCGTCACCCGGGGCATCCGGCTGGCCCAGCTGGTGGGACACGCGTTTCGCGCGGGAGAGGCGGTCCTGGCGTT
The DNA here is from genome assembly GCA_965219905.1 of uncultured Binatia bacterium (SeqCode). Lineage (GTDB taxonomy): Bacteria > Desulfobacterota > Binatia > UBA9968 > JAJDTQ01 > JAJDTQ01. Next base: position 694,068 of record CBDCOS010000002.1, read on the forward strand.
CGATCGGCCGCGCCCGCCGTGCGCCTACATCCAGTCCATCACCGAACCCGGCATGACCCGGGCCCTCGCCGGCAAGAGCGGCATCTGCGCGATGGTGGTCCAGGGCGGCCTCATCCGGCCCGGCGACGAGATCGCCGTGCTCTGATCACGGCCGTGCAAGACACCCGACCCCGGCGGGCCCCAACCGCCTCACCCTCCACGACCCCCTTCTTCTACGGCTGGATCATCCTCCTGGGAGGCTTTCTCATCCTGGTGGTGGACGGCGGCGTGCGCTTCTCCTTTGGCGTCCTGGTGAAGCCGCTGGCGGGGGAGTTCGGCTGGGACCGGGGCGCCATCACGTTCGCCTACACCCTGAACATGCTGGTATTCGGCTTCAGTCAGATGATGGCCGGACGGCTGCTGGACCGCTACGGACCCGGGCGGTTGTTCTCGATCTCCGCGCTGGTGGCTTCCGCCGGCCTGTTCCTCACCTCCCGCACCAACACGATCCCCGAGCTTTACCTCTACTACGGCGTCATCACCGCCGTGGGGGTCTCGGGCATGACCATCGGCGTGGTTTCCTCCACCGTCTCCCGGTGGTTCAGGAGTCTTCGGGGCCTCATCGGCGGCATCGCCGTCGCCGGCACGGCCTTCGGCCACTTCGCCATCCTTCCCGCGCTGGCGTACTCCCTCGAACGCTTCGGATGGCGCGGCTCATGGGCGGGCCTCGGTATCCTGGTGTCCGTGGTGGTGGTCCCGGTGGCGCTGACCTTGATGAAGAAGGACCCCGCGGAGATGGGGCTGTCGCCGTACGAGATCGCCGGCAGGGCCGTTCCGGCATGGCGCAGCTCCCCAGCCCCGGACTATTCGCCCAAGGAAGCCTTCCTCTCCCGGAGCTTCCTGTTCATCGCGGGCGCGTACTGTCTCTGCGGCTTCCAGGACTTCTTCTTCGTCACCCAGTTCGTCCCCTTCGCCACCGATGCCGGCCTCACGAGCCAGCACGCCTCGAACATCCAGGGTCTTTCCGGACTGTTCGCCCTGGCGGGCGTTCTCGCCTTCCCGGCGGTTACGGAGAAAGCGGGGCACGGACTTCCCCTGTCCTTCATGTTCGTCCTGCGCATCGCCTGTTTCGGGTTGCTGATGGCCTCGTCCTCCGAGCCGGCCATATTCACGGCCGCCCTGTTGATGGGTTTCACGCTCATGGCGACCGCGCCGCTGGCCGCGGCCATGACCGGCGACTATTTCGGAGTCCGGAACATCGGCCTGATTACCGGCGCGATCCTGTGGGTGCACCACACCGGCGGCGCGATGGGCGCCCTGGTGGGAGGCATGGTGCACGACGCCACGGGATCCTACGCCGACATGTTCCTGGCCTGTTTCGCGATGGCGTTCATCGGCGCGGCGGCGTGTCTGGGAATCCGGCCGCCCGGAGGACCGCTGATCCCGCGTCTCGGCGGCCCCACCACCTGAGCACCGCCGGCGGCTCAGTCGTCCTCGGCGGCCAGCTCCTCCCGGTACTTCCGCCACCGCCCGCGGAACTGGTGATAGGTCAAGCCGAGCGCCTTCGCCGCCTGGCGCTGGTTGTACCTCGCGTCCGTGAGGCTCGCGCGAATCATCCGCACCTCCAGGTCTCTAACCGCCTCTTCCAGGGACCCGCCCGACCGGTCGGAAGCGCCGGCCGGGGGGGACGGATCCGGCGCCGGAGCCTCGATTCCGTCGCTCATGCCCGTGCTGAAAGACGGGACGAAGGGATCGAACACGATTTCGTCGACGGTAGGCGTGTCGGATCGATACACCGCCCGCTCCACCGCGTTCCTGAGCTCGCGGACGTTGCCGGGCCAGGGGTAGCTTTCCATTTGCGCCACCACGCTGGGACTGAACCGGGGAAGAGCTTCCCAACCCAGCTCGTGCGCCATTCGCGCGGCAAAGTGATTGGCCAGCAACAGGATGTCCTCTCCGCGCGCCCGCAAGGGCGGAACGAACAGGACGTCGAACGACAGCCTGTCGAGCAGGTCGCGCTTGAAACGGCCCTGACGGGCCAGCGAGGGCAGATCTGCATTGGTCGCACCGATGATCCTCGCGTCCACCTGAATGGACCGGGACGATCCCACCCTTTCGAAACTGCCGTACTCCACGACCCTGAGGATCTTCTCCTGGACCTCCGTGGGGATCTGAGCGATCTCATCCAGGAAAAGCGTCCCGTCCGTCGCCGCCTCGAACCGTCCGGTGCGGCGTTGATTCGCGCCGGTGAAGGCGCCCTCCTCGTGGCCGAACAGCTCCGACTCCAGCAGCGTCGGCGCCAGCGCCGCGCAGTTCAGGGCTACCAGCGGACCTCGCCAACGCTGTGAGAGATAGTGGAGCTTGGCCGCGGCCAGTTCCTTGCCGGTGCCGCGTTCGCCGATCAACAGGATCGGACGATCGACCTTGGCGGCGCGGGACAGCATTTCCTGAAAGTCCAGAAAGGCGTTGGACTGTCCCAGCGGCTCGGTGTAGGATTCAGGCATGGCCCCTGTCTGTGGTGGAAAATACCATATATTAATTTATTTCACTAATATCAGGTATTTTCAACCATCACCATAGATTGCCAAGAGACGACAAAGCTCAACGAAAACAGCACCTTGGAAGCGCGGCGGTGGTTGGCACTGTTTATGCTTTCTCCAGAACACAGCGGCACGGACAGGTTTTCCGCGAATTCCCGAGGGAGGAAGTCAAATGGGGATCTTTACACGCTTGAGCGACATCGTCAGCTCGAACATCAACTCGATGCTGGATAAGGCAGAGGATCCGGAAAAGCTCATCCGGCTGATGATACAGGAGATGGAGGACACGCTGGTCGAGATCAAGGTGGCTTGCGCCCAGGCGATGGCGACGCGCAAGAAGGTCGAGCGCGAACTCGATGAAGCGCGACGGCGCCACGACCAGTGGGAGGACAAGGCCAGGCTCGCCGTGGACAAGGGACGCGAAGACCTGGCGCGGGAGGCGCTGATGGAGAAGCGGCGCTATCGGGAGCGCTCGGACACCCTGGAGAGCGAGGCGATCCAGTGCGCCGCCATCATTGAACAGTACCAGTCGGACATGGCCCAGTTGGAAGACAAGCTGGCGAAAGCGAAGGAAAAGCAACGCATCCTGGTGCAGCGCCACATTCAGGCGCACGAACGGAAGCGCGCCCAGAGCGGGATCCGCAAGATGGGCAGCGCGGACACGATGCTGCGTTTCGAGCAGTTCGAGAACCGTATCGAGCGGATGGAGGCCGAGGCCGACCTGGTCAACTTCGCGCGGAAGCCGGATCTCGATGAAGAGTTCGCCCGCCTGGGACAGGACGAAGAGATCGAAGCCGAACTGCGGGCGCTCAAGGATGCCGCGCGGGGATCCGATACCTGAGACGCGCGGCGATGTGTACGGCCGACGCGCATGAGTAAGCGGGGATGACGCCGGAAAGCATCATGGGACTGGTGTTGGGCGTGCTCGGGATGCTGTTGATCCTGGGCGCGGCATTGATTGTCATGGTGGTGTGGGCGATCAAGTCGCTCCGCGGCAACGGGGCCGGCGGCGACGAGGCCCAACTGATGCAGGAGCTCTACCAGGGGCTGAGCCGGCTCGAAGACCGCGTGGAATCCCTGGAGACCATTCTACTCGACAGAAAGGACAGAAACCCATGATTCGAGGCTATTCGAGGACTGGCCGCATCTACCGCTCGCGCCGCGGCCTTATCCTGGGCGTGTGCCGCGGTCTCGCGGAACACCTGGACGTGCGGGTGTTGTGGGTGCGCGTGATCGCCGTGGTGCTGTTGATCAGCACCGGATTCTGGCCGTTTGCCGGCCTCTACCTGCTGGCCGCCCTGCTCATGAAGCCGGAGCCCGTGCTGCCCTTGCAGACGGAAGGGGAACAGGATTTCTACAACAGCTACGCACACTCGCGCACCATCGCGCTGAACCGCCTGCGCCGCACCTTCGGTCAACTCGACCGCCGCATCCGCCGCATGGAGCACATGGTCACCAACCGCGAGTACGACTGGGAACGAAGGCTGCGGACCGGAGAACGGGAGTAGTAAACATGATCGACGCATACTCGTGGCGCACCAGCAACGGCCGCAAGCTGCACATCGTGCTGGAGGAGCTGGAGCTCGAATACAAGATCCACCCCATCGACATCCGCAAGGGCGACCAGTTCGAGCCGGAGTTTTTGAAGATCAGCCCCAACAACAAGATACCGGCCATCGTCGACCAGGACGCCCCGGGCGGGAAGCCCTACCCGGTGTTCGAGTCGGGCGCCATCCTCATGTACCTCGCCGAGAAGACCGGCAAGCTCATGCCCACGGACGTGGAGCGCCGCTACACGGTGATCCAGTGGCTCATGTTCCAGATGGGCGGCATCGGCCCGATGCTGGGGCAGGCCAACCACTTCCGCGGCCAGGCGCCCGACAACGAGTACGGGGTCCGGCGCTACACCAACGAGGCCGGCCGTCTCTACGGCGTCATGGACACGCGCCTGCGGGACCACGAGTACCTGGCCGGCGAGTACTCCATCGCCGACATCGCCTGCTATCCGTGGCTGCAAGGCTACGAGAAACAGGGCCAGGACCTCAACGACTTCCCCCACGTCAAACGCTGGTTCGAATCCGTCACCGCCCGTCCCGGCGTCCAACGCGGCCTCCAGGTCATGGCCGACGTGCCCGTCACCCCCATGGACGACAAGGCCCGGGAGATCATGTACGGGGCGAAGCAGTACCAGCGGCGTTAACTCCAATCGCTCGCGCGTTGCGCGCCCTGCAGGAGATCAATTCCGGGTGACGCGAAACCGCGCCATGAAGCGGCTGTCGAGGTAGTCCTTGAACCACCAGCACCAGCGGGAGTGGGCGGACCATCCCTTGTAGTCCATGAGCGCCTTGCCGTCGCCGGTGTTGAGGAGCCGCAGGAAATCGTGCTGGGGCTCGTAGGGGGACAGCGGCTCGCCGCGGACGAGGGCGCCGATGTTGTTCCATAGAACCGGCCCCTGGCGGACGGCATAGACGCCGGCCTTGGGTGTGGCGGCGCCTTCCAGGGTCCCGCTGTCTCCGACCGCGAAGACGTTGACCGGGCCGGTGGACTGGAGGGTGTCGCGGGTGAGCAGGAACCCCCTCAGGTCCTTCGGCAGGTTCGTGTTCTCCACTACTGGCGGCGGAGCCGCCCCGGCGGCGAGGATGACCAAATCCGCGCGAGTGCGGCGGTCGTCCGCGTACACGGCTTCCCGTTCCTCGACGCGCGTGATCCGGGTGCCCGTGAGCACTTCGACGCCCCGGACCGCCAGAAGCGCCTCCGCGCGGCGCAACGCCCGGGGAGACAGGCCGCCGCCGATGCGCTCGCCGGCGTCAACGATGGTGATGGCGTAGCGCAACCCGCCGGACAACCGGTTCAGGTACGCGGGCAGGCACAGACTGATCTCGATGCCGCCCACGCCGCCGCCGATGATCAGTACCCGAATGGCCTCCCTGCCTTGCCACTTCAACCCCTGGAGACGTTCGTAGAGCCGCATAAGGAATGTCTGCATGGGCTTGATGGGCACCCAGGCGCCGTCGGACGCATCGATCCCGGCCCGGTTGGGCACCGAGCCGGCGCCTACGGACAGGATGTCGAAGGGTAGCGGCTCGTGGTTCTCGAACCGCACGGTCCGGGTCTCCATGTCCACACCCACGGCCTGCTCCACCACGAGCTCCGCCCTCGCGGCGTTGGCCAGGCTCCGGAGGTCGATCTCCAGGGTGCCGGGCGGGTACTGGCCGGACAACGTGCCGGGCAGCATGCCGGAGTAGGTAGCGGCGGCGAAGCTCGACACGCACACGAGGCGGGCGCCGGGTATGGGGGCGCGCCGCCACATGTCCAGGACGTGGGCGTTGGTGTGGCCGATGCCGAGGAGGACGATCCGCGGGGAGTCAGCCAAGGGCACGAACGGACGCGCGCGCGGTCATGCGTTCATACCACGCCTGCAGCAGGGGCAGGCTCGGGTCCGGCAGGACACCCCACTGGACGTGGCGCATGATCCGCGGCAAGTGGGCGGCGTCCAGGAGCGAGAAATCGCCGGCCATGTAGTCGCAGCCTTCGAGCTCGCGTTCCAGCGGTTGCAGCTCCTCGATGAACCGGGCCTTGGCCGCGGCCAAGGCTTCGGCGTCACGCTCGCCCTCGGGCTTCATCATCTCCGCGCGGATGGCCTGGTGGCTGTCGTTGGTGTGGGTGATGCCGTAGTCGATGAGGATGCGTATCCTGGCGCGCGCCGAGGGGTCGGCGGGGAGCAGCGGCGGATCGGGGTACTTGTCCTCCAGGTACTCGTTGATGATGCACGACTCGTAGAGCACGGTGTCCCCGTCCACCAGCACCGGGACCTTGCCGTAGGGGTTCATGGCGAGGTATTCGGGCGCCTTCTGCTCCTGCTTGCGCAGGTCCACCGGAACCGTCTCGTAGGTCAGCCCCTTCTCTTCCAGCACCACCTTCACCCGCTGGCAGTTGGGCGAGGTCGCGAAGTCGTACAGCTTGATGGCATCGCTCATGTCATGCTCCTTCCCGGCGGACACGGAACGGTCCCACGCCTGCCCGCCGTCTTATTGCCGGTGCCCCCGCACGACCCGGTCCAACTCGTCCTTCCACCTGCCGGCCACGCTGTCGTGGGTCTCCCTGTCGATCTGGCTCACCGCCGGGAACTGGTCCTTCCACTCGAACGGCCGGGTGGCGTCGATGATGGCGCGGGAGTTCAGGCCCTTCTTGTCCCGGGGGATGATGGGGTCCAGCGGCCCGCTCCAGGTGCGGCGGATGATGTCGATGGACTCCTCGGGGTTGGAGCGGGTGCACATGGCCCACACCACCTCGTTCAGGTTGGTGATGTCCACGTCGTCGTCCACCACCACGACGTAGCGGCCGAGATAGGCGCCGGCGTGGCACTGGGCGGCCATGAGCGCCGCCTGCTTGGCATGGCCGGGATAGCGCTGGCGGATGGAGACGACGATCATGAAGCGCTGGGCCGGCGGCGGCACGTATACGCCGCAGACGTCCGGAACGCCGCCCCTCTCGACCCCGTTCCAGATCATCGCCGAGCGCAGCATGGAACGGTACATGCCGTGGATGGTGGGCCGGAACGGCGGCGCGCCGGTGAGGATCGGATCGTCCCGGTGGTAGAAGGCCTTCAACTGCACCACCGGCTCGGCCCGGCGGGCGCTGGCGTAATAGCCGGTCCACTCGCCGAAGGGGCCCTCGGGACGGGTGTCGCCGGGCACGATCTCCCCTTCCACCACGATCTCGGCGGCGGCGGGCACCCGGAGCCCGGTAAGCGGCGCCTCGATGACGCTCAGGGGCTGCTCCACCAGCCCGCCGGCCCAGGCGTACTCGCTCACCCCCGGGGGCACCGCCTGGGACGCGGCCACGAACATCAGCGGGTGCTGGCCGAACGCCATGGCCACCTGCACCGGCTTGCCTGCCTTGAGGGTCTTCTCCATGTGCATGCGCCCGTGCTTCCCCGGCGAGATGTAGAGCGCCAGCTTGTCGGCCTCGTGCACCATGACCCGGTAGCACCCCACGTTCTCCTCGCCGGTCTCCGGATCCCGGGTCACCACCAGGTGCGCGGTGCCGAGGTAACGGCCGCCGTCGCCCGAGTGCCAGCGCGGCACCGGGATGTCGAGGATGTTGATGTCCTTGCCCGTATGGCGGTTCTCCATCACCGGGCCGGTGGGGAGCACGCGCGGCTCCACCGGCTCGAGACCGGCCAGCCGCGTTCTCAACCGGTCGATGACCTCGATGGTGCTGAGGTCCAGGGGCAGGCCGAGGGTGAGCGCGGTCCGCTCCATGGTCTCCATCATGTTGGCGAGCACGCGCCCGCCGCCCTCATGGCCGGCGACGTTCTCGAACAGCAGCGCCGGCGGCGCCGGCAGCCGTTCGCAGATGATCTCGTTCAGGGCGCCCACCTCCAGGTCCCAGTGGGCGCCGGAGATGCGCTCCAACTGGCCGATCTCCTCCACCCGCGCGAGCCAGCCGCGAAGATCGTCGAAGGGGGTCAGGTCCGTGTCCTGTTTCCGTTGCGGTCGTGCCATCGATCACCTCTCAATCGGCGCTATTCCGGCTCCGTCAAATCCCAGGTCTCGGGCGCGAACAGTTCCTCGGGCGACAGATTGCGCTCGCAGATCCCCTGGGCCTCGCAGTACTCGATGAACGTGTTCAGGGTGTCGCGGTTGGCGTCGAGGCCGTAGGGACACGGATCGCCTCCGAACACCGCTTGTTCCTCATCCAACGCGTGCTGCCGCCACGCCATCACCATGCTCGGGATGTTGGCGTACCATTGCCGCGCCTGCCGCTTGGCCTGGCTGAACAGCTCAAAAAGGCCGGCCGCCACCTCGGGGGTCTGCTCCAGCACCGATTTCCGCACGGCCAGCACGTGCATGATGGGAAAGATCCGTGTCTTCCTGAAGTACTCCGCCTCGACATCCCGGTAGTCCTCGAACAGCCGTTTCAGGCCAGCGTCGGCCAGCAGCCCCGGCAGTTGCGTCTCGGTGACTCCCAGCATGTCCAGGCGCCCTTCCCGGATCGCCGCCATGGCCCGGTCGGCGGCGCTGCCTTCGCCCTGCAGCACCTCGATGACGGCCCCTCCGGGCAGCTTCACCGAGGCCTCCGGGCTGCCGTCGTCCCAGTGGTGCAGCGAAGCCGCGTGCCATTGGGAGTTGGACGGGGTCACCCCGTACTCGCTCATCAGCGTGCCGCGGATCCACACCGCCGCGGTCTGGACCCAGCGCAGGAACCCGAGCCGCTTGCCCACGAGGTCCTGGGGCGTGTCGATGCCGGCGTCGCGCCGGACGACGATGAACCCGTGCCGGAACATGCGCGAAGGAAAGACCGGTATGCCGATGAAGTCGCTCTGGTTGCGTGAGGTGTAATAGATCAGCTCGGCCAGCGACATCTCGGAGACGTCGAACTCACCCCGGTACATGGCCGCGAACATGCCCTGCACGCTCACCTGCTCCACCGCCTCGAGCTCGACTCCGGGAACGCCGAGGACGCCCCGCAGGATGGCGTTGGTGCCGTCGTAGTTGCGGCAAGCCAGACGGAGGCGGGTGTCGGACATCAACCCGGCTTCACCCGGCGCTTCGCCAGCTTGGCGCCGGTCTGGAGATAGTCGCTCTTCACCGCGAGCTGGGCCTCCTCCTCCCACTCGTCGTCCCACTGGCCCAGCGAATAGCCGTACCACGGCGCCTGGGGCTGCAGGGGCGGCAGCTCCAGCCGGTTCCACAACTCCAGGGCGTGCTCCATGAACTCGCGCTTTGGCAGCGAGATCGGCGGGAAGGGTTCCTTCAGGATGGCATTGATGAGCATGCCCGAGTCCGTAGCCGGCTGGTAGAACATCTCCTTGGCCGTGACCAGGTGGCCTTCGTCCTCGAACGGCGGCGAGTGGCCCTTGACCCGCCCCGGCAGGATCAGCACGTCCTGGTGCGGTTTGGAGCGGTAACAGATGGCCCACCAGACCGCGTCCAGGTTGTGCGGGTCGATATCGTCGTCCACCGCGATGGCGATCTTGCCGACGCCGTGCTGGTAGTTGGCGATGCTGTTCAAGGCCCGCCACACGTCCCCTTCCGCCGGCTTGCTCATCTGCACGATCACGAGCTTGCGCAGGTTGGTGAGGGGCTCGTGCATGGCCACCTGGGTGACGCTCTTGATGCCCACGGTGTCGCGCAGGTAGCGCCGCAGCAGCGGCTCGTAGCCTACCTTCTTGATGACGCTGGACTCGCTGGGGGTCACCTGGCTGATGAACGAGCACAGCACCGGCTTGCGCTTCATGGTGATGGCGGTGACCTCCATGAACGGCGACACCGTGCGCGGGTGCAGGTAGCCGTGGGACTCGCCGAAGGGACCCTCGGGCTCAACGAAATCCGTGTTGATGAGCCCCTCGATGACGATCTCGGCGTTGTCGGGGACCTCGATGTCCACGGTCTTGCAGCGCACCAGCCGGACCGGCTCCCCGGCCAGGCCGCCGGCGATGCCCATCTCGTCCACTCCCGGCGGCACCTTCTGGACGGTGCCGTAGGAAACCACCGGCGGCGCGCCCACCACCAGCGCGGCATGCAGGGGCTCGCCGCGTTCCCGACGCTTGTCCCAGTGCGGGAAGATGTGCTGGTGCACGCCGGCGTACATGCCGACGCGCTTCTGGCTCTTGATCTGTCCGCGGTAGTTGCCCTGGTTGCGGACGCCCGTATCCGGGTCCTTGGTGAACCAGTGGGAGCAGGTGGTGTAGGGCGCGTTGTCGAACCCCGGGGTGGAGATGGGCACCGGGAGCTGCAGCAGCCCGCCGCCCTCCACGTCGAGGTCCGCGCCCTGCAGCACCACCTCGTGCACCGGCCCGGAATAGACGATGGCGGGCTCGATGGGGTTTGCCAGCGCGTGGGCCCAGAGCTCGGGAATCTCGTCCACCGGGCGCTGGAGTCCCACCGAATAGACCTGGGGCGAGGCCGCCAGCGCGGCCACCGCCACCGGCATGTCGTAGGTGCGGCCGTGGCTGTCCACCACGTTCTCGAACAGGAACGCCTTTCGCTCCTCCTCGGGCAGGCCGCCGCGGAACTGCCAGCGCACCAGCGGGTGCATCTCCGTGTCCTTGTTGATGGGGTGGCGGATGCGCAGCAACAGTCCGGCGGACTCCAGGTTGGACAGGTGCTCTTGAAGATCGGGATAGGACATGTACGCCCTCGCGCGGTCTCCCGGCCTGGGCTAGGCGCCGTTGCCGCCGGGACGCGGCTCTTCCCGGTAGAGCTGCAACGCCTCCAGCACCGGCCGGTCGTTCATGGAGAAAAGCACCGCCTCCTCGTCGAAGGGATTCTCGTGACGGTGCCACTGCCAGTTGGGGATCATGAACGAGTCGCCCTTCTCCCACTCCAGGAAACCTTCGCCCACGGCGGTCCGGCCGCGGCCTCGGAACACGTGGTAGAGAGAGGTGCTGGTATGGCGGTGGGTGCCGGTGGCCCATCCCGGCTTGAGCATCTGCGCCTCGCAGGACAGGGTCGCCATGGTGTAGCCGCCGGTGACAGGGTTGATGTAGCGGACCAGGTGGCCGTCGAAGGGGTCGGCCTCGGCGTCGGCGATGTTGTGAAGCGAGGCGTAGGTATCCTCCCAGCGGTAGCGGAACGGCAGCCCCCGCCCCGGCGATTCCGCGTTGGCCGGCGGGCGGGCGAAGCCAAAGCGCATCTGCGCGTCGCCGTCGGCGCGGCTGACCCCCTGGGTGTCCTTGTCGTAGTTCTCGAAGAACAGCACGTTCAGCGCGTTGATGAGCGGGCCGTCGAGGCCGTCGAGCCACACGATGGGCTCTTCGGACTCGTTGTGGTGCTCGTGCCAGCTCCAGTTGGGGGTGAGGATCAGGTCGCCCTCGTGCATGGGGAAGCGCTCCCCCTCCACCAGCGTGAACGCGCCGCTCCCCTTCACCACGAAGCGGATGGCCGCCATGTTGTGGCGGTGCGGACGCGCGATCTCGCCGGGGTTCACCACCGAGAAGGTGAAGAGCAGGGTCCGGGAAGTGGCCCGGGTGGGATTCTGCGGGTTCACCAGCCGTATGGCCCGGCGTTCCGCCAACTCCAGCCCCACGGACTCCCTGGCGTCCATCAGGCAGGGATAGACCTCCCGCCACTTCCACAGGTACGGCGCCTCGTCCTGGTGCTCCGGCGTGCGCGTGTTCCAGAAACCCGAGAGGTCGTGCTCGGCCAGCGAGTCGTTGAGGTCCTTCAGGTCCATCTTCATGGGGGATACCCGCGTCGGCGCCTAGGACAGCCGCGCCATGGCCGCGGCCATGCCGCCGAAATAGGCCCGGTGGATGTCCATGGATTCCCGGGCGGTGCTCAACACGCCCGCCTCGGCGCCCTCGGGCACCAACCGCTCGAAGATGTCCAGAAACATCTCGGAGTGCTTCTCGTCCGCGGCACGATGGGCGGTGAAGTTGGGCATCTGCTCGTCGGCGAACTTGAGGTCCCGGCTCCAGCTCTCGTACAGCCGGCCGCAGTTGCCTCCGCCCAGGTCTCCCAGCAGCCGGTCGTCGTTGGTCCATTCGGCGATGGTGGAGGCGGCCAGGGCCTCCTGCCACGGCTTGGTCCGGGCGATCCACCACCAGCCGTAGATGGCCGCCCGGGTGGTGGGAAGCGGCTCGGCGTCCAGCACCTCCTGCTCGCTCAGGCCCACTTCCCTGCCTTGCCGGAAGATCAGGTCCAGGTGGCCCCGATCGGAATAGTCATCCTCCACCAGCTCCTCGTACTCGTGGGACATGATGCGCTGCTTCACGAGGTGCACGGGACAGTTGGCCGCAATCTGGGGCCAGTAGTGCCGCCGCTGGCGCACGTAGATGCCGAGCTGCGACAGGTAGAGCCGCGCGCGCTCCAGGGTAACGGGGGTTTCGTAGAACTGCCCCAGCTCCGGGGAGCGGAAATAATCCCTGACGATCTCGCCGAGCTGGTTGCGCCATTCCTTCGCGTCCATGACTCTCCTCCTTGCGTCTGTCCCGCTCGATGGTTCGGGAAACGGGCTCAGTCCCGGGCCGCCGCCAGCGCGTTCTTCAGCCGGCCGGCCTGCTCGCTGCTCAGGTCCTTGGTGGGCCACCGCGGAAAGTCGACCACGGGCAGGTCCCGCAGCTTGAGCGACTCGCGCAGCACCGACCGTCCCGCCGTCCGCTGGAGGTCGCCGATGACGGCGGTGAACTCGATCACCCGCCGCTGAAGCTCCACCGCCTGCTCGAGCTTGCCCGTGGTGGTGGCGTCCCACAGGTTCACCAGCAGCTCGGGGATTGCCACGGTCAGCGGATGAATGGACCCCGCGAGGCCCCACAGCACTCCCGGCATGATCAGCGTGGCGGAGCCGGAGAAGACCGCGCAGCTCGCCGGCAGCGCACGCACGAAGGCGAGCTGCTGCTCCAGCGGAATGAACGACATCTTGATGCCGCAGGCCTCGGGCACCTCGGCGACCAGCTTCGCGGTCCACGGCGCGGTCATGCGATAGCCGCTGTTCACCGCGTTGTTGTAGATGAACATGGGGTACTGGATGGCCTCGTACACCTTGGCGTAGTGCGCCAGCACCTCGTCGTCCAGATGGTCGAAGTAGTACGGCGGCACCACGCCCACCACGTCGGCGCCCTGGTCCCTGGCGTCCTTCGACAGATCGATGGTGGTTGGAGTGTCCGCGGTGCCCGCGTGGATCACCACCGGGATGCGCCCGGCCACCCGGTCGATGACGATCTTGGCCGTCCGCTTGCGCTCGTCCGGCGTCAGCGCCGGCCCCTGGCCGAAGGTGCCGAGCACGAACAGCCCGTGCACGCCGGCTTCCACGTAGAAGTCCGTCAGCGCCAGCACCGCGTCCTCGTCCACCGCGCCGGTGTCGGTAAAGGGCGTGGGTAGCGGGATGTACATTCCTTTCAAACGCTCCATTGAATCACTCCTTCTCAGGGATCTCGGGGAACTCGTGCCATCCGGTGCGCCCCGGCGGGCCGTCACTTGCCGGCGACCACGCCCAGGACCTTGGCCTTCTCGTCCGCCGGCATTCCCAGAAACTCCCGCACGTAGGACTGCAGATCGGTGCCCTTGATGGGGCTGATCTTGAGCCTCCCCTTCTTCGCATCCGCCAGGAACTTCGGGTCGGTCATGGTCTTCTCGAACGCGTTGCGGATCTCCGCCACCCGCTCTTTCGGCACCTTCGGCCCAACCAGGAACGACCGTGCGTACTGGTATGGCACGGTCGTGGTGAGCCGGACCAACCGCTTCTGCTCGTCGGTCTTGGCGAGCTGCGCGATAGATGGGATGCCGCCCAGCTCCTTGATGGGCTCCGGGCTCACCTGTATCAAAACCTTGTACTCGCCGCTTTGAAGCTTGTCGTAGCTCGTGGCGTTCAACGATGCCCAGCCGTTGAACATGCCGTCAAGCTCATCCGAGTCCATGGCCAGCCGGATTCGTGAGGTTCCCTTGTATCCCGTCACGAGACGGATCTTCGCGCCGAGCACGTCCCGCAAAAGAATCGCCGCCACATCATTGGGCGATCCCACGCTGATGCCACCGAGCGCCACCTCCTTGGCCTTGGGACCGATGACTTGCTCCAAGCTCGTGACACCGGAGTTCCGGGTCACCACCAGGACGGTGGCTTCGGCGTAGGGCGCGCCGATGTACTGAAACTGCCGGGCGTCGAACTTGACCTGCTTCATGCCCGTCAACTGCTTGATCACCGACGAGCCGCCGATGTGAAGTATCTCGGTGCCGTCCTGGCGGGAGGAATGGTAGATGTAGTTTCCGGCCCGAAGACCGCCCGCACCGGGCCGGTTCTCCACGATCATCCGCGGTTCTCCGGGCAGATGCCTGTACAGATGGCGGGCGATGTAGCGCGCGTATGTGTCGTAGCCGCCCCCGGGGGAAGATGAGACCACGATACGGACCGTCTTGCCCTCGTAGAAGCCGGCGGCGCCGGCAGCGCTCCATACCACGAGCGTAACGATAAGGGCTGCAAGACCGGATGCCAGCGAGAAACGCCTTCTCATCGTCGGACCCCCCTCCCGTTCAGGTGTAAAGCCACTAGACGGGTAATAGGGGAATGGCGAATGACTGTCAACGGAAGGGCGCGGCTAGTGTCGTGTCCCGTAAATTCCTGCGATAAGTTGCGCAGGAATTTTTGTCGTCGGCAAGGCGCGATGACGAGCAGTGGCGGGCACCACGCGAGGAAGAGCAACGCGGCCGACGGCGAAAAGGACCATGCTGCCGCTCGTCCTCCGGCCGGAGGCACAGCGCCAAACCGAGCAGGGCGCCGCCGAGACCGCACCAGGCGCCGAGTCCGGCGGCCTTGGCCGCGGTCCGCAGCAGGTGGTTCCTCGCCAGCAGCGCGTCGCCGTTGTACATGAGCCCGTCGCGCGTGAGCGTCACCACCGCGCCGTCCCTGGTCCGGTACTCCACCGGCGCGCGGTCATCGAAACCCAGCCCGGTCAGGAGATCCGTCAGGGTGAGCTTGCCCGTGGCGTACCAGTCGTGCTCCGTGGTGTCGCGCGCCAGCGTGACCGCGAACGCCAGCGCCCACATGAACGCCGCGGCGAGCAGCGCCCGGATCCACGTGCCGGGGTCGAGGATGACCATCCATCCGTTGCGGTTTGCCAATGCGCCGATCTCCCTTCCCCGACCGCCGGCGCTACGCCACGCTTCCGTTGCCGGAAACGGGCGCAGGGGACGGCCGGCGGCGTCCCCGCCGCCCCCTCGGGTCGCGCGAAAGACGGCCGTCAAACAGGGAGGATAAGCCGATTCCGCGACCGTTTCAAACCGGAATATGCAGAGATTACAAGGAGTTAGGACAGGGACGCGCAGGCGTGCGCTGGACTGTGAAAACTCCCCCCCACGGAAACCAGCGTCGAGCTGGCCGTGGCTTGCGTGCGCGATCATGGTTCGAGGCAGGCGGTGCCGAAGTCGTAAACAGCACCGATGGCCTGACCCTGAAGGAATTCGTCCTTGACCAAGTGGAGCCGGAGGCCAAGGTCTACAGCGACGAAGCGAACGCATTACCGTGGGTTGCCCAACCACGAGACGGTCAATCACGGCGTCAGAGAGTACGTCAACGTACAGCCCAGCACCAACGGCTTGTGTTTATTGAACCATGCTGAAGCGTGGCTACCACGAGACCTTCCATCGCTTCAGTGCCAAGTATCTGAACCGCTAGGTCTAGGAATTCGCGGGTCGTCACAACATCCACGACCCTTCTTGTCCCCAGTTTCTACTCCAGGGTTCCGCGCTCCGGGTCAATTGGTGTCGCCCCGAGGTGAAAATGTGCCCGTAGGTTCACGCGGCTGCCCTTAACGGCACGAACCGAACCATCCGGCTCAGTAATCAGCAGATGCACGACATCGGTCTTGAGGTCGGCAAGCCGCCCGCTCCCGAGATGGTAGCGGCATGAACCGGTCAGTTTGAAGGGCAGGGATGTCGCCCTATCCGGGCTCTCCCAGCGATCCTCCACTTCCAGGCGAACTTCGATGACATCGCGAGCCTCCGTGGCCAGCCGTGTCTGCTTTATCGTGCCGGTCGCCGTCGGTCGGCATTCGCTGTTCGACTGCAACTCCTGGATCGTTTCCCGGTTCGTTTCGTAGACAAAGTCAAAGATTGCATCATCCGGTATTGGAGGAATCTCGCTCTTCATCTCGAAAAGCAGTGACTCCATATCGGGGTGGAATGTCAGGCTTCGTCCGGTTCCAGCTTCTTCCGCTTCGGCGCGTAGCTGCGGGTGCAGCGATTTCCTGTAGCGGCGGCTTCGAAAATCCTCGTCTGCGGCAACGAATACGACGTCATGGCCCGACAATAGCTCCAGGCACTGTTCCCATATTCTGCAGTCCTCCATCCCGGCCTTCAGATGACCCGGTGGCCGTTCCGCCAAGTCTCTGTTCCGCGCCCGCGCCAGGATATCGTCAGTCTCCGCGAAAAAGATCGCCTCAAGGCTGTCTCCCGCAGCGAGCGCCTTCGCGCGATCTTCTATGACATCGTCGCTGGGTGCCGACCATCCGGCGACTCCGTCGCAAAACTGTGCCAGCCAACTCAATTCCTTGTGGATACGCTGAATCTTTCCTTTCGCCACTCTGGCCAAGTGCCGTTCGTACTCCTCTGCCGCCGCTTGTGGCAAGACAAGCTGCGTTCCGCGATAGTACAGATAGTGCTTCAGCGCGGAGCCCTTCGTCGACATTAGGCCGATTTCCCTAATGAACGTGGAGCTATCGAGTACCAGGACTTCCTCGGCCTCTATGGTTCTTTGATCTGCAGTGGATATGGCGGCGTTCACCGATGACGCTCTGTCCTTATCATTCGCCATCGTTTCGTCTGCTCCCTTGGTGGCGGTGGTGACGGCAACAGAGCGACCCGGTCAGAGCGAGTCCTGCGAGCGGGACCCCTCCACTATGTCCGGTGTCCGTAGTGATCCTCGAGAGACGAAAGGTGGCCGTAGTAGTCTTTGATTGACTCTCAGACACCCAAAACACCCATCAGGTCGGAACATCTTCCGATAACGGGTTTCCGATACGCGTCTTTCAGTGCCAGCAGATCCGTGTCTTCGGATACAAGGTAGTCGGCGTTGCCGTCCAGCGAACAGATCAGGAATATCTCATCTTCGGGATCAGCCGGCCGAGCCGGAGCGGTTGACGAAGTGATCTCGACATTCGAAAACGCCCCGAGAAGGTATGCGATCAGCCTCCGCGCTCGCGGCTCCGGGTGCCCGTGGTCGAGCAGCTTTTCGAGGTATTCGTCAATGATCTCGTCACAGTACAATCCCGTGTGTTTTTCTGCGACTCGAACGAGAAGCCGGCGATGCCTGTTCGCATTGGCAACAGGACGTTCAAGCCAGGCTGATCCCGCACCAACAATCTGATTCGTGTCGAAAACGACACGTTGACCCGTGTCGGTCACCGGGATCGCGTGTCGCTCGGATCCAACAGGTGGCGAAGGGCACGTGCAAAATCCTGCCGGCCCCAGCCTTGCGAGCGCAGTGTGGCCAATTCTTCCTCCGCTTGTTGACGAACATGCCTCACTCGCTCGCCGATGCGTTCACTTCGCGCTGCAATCAACTCGCCGAAACCCTTTTCCAACGATTGCGGATCCCGGCAGACGAGAAAATCCCACTCACCGAGGCCCCCCCAGTAGTTGACCGCCGTCACCCAGCGTCGTGCGGCCTGATGCTTCACATCAGTGTCTTCGTGGAGCCGTCCCTTGATTTCCAGAACGACGTGCAGACCGTTGCGCAAGCGTACGATGAAATCCGGCTCATAGGCGTGCGGTTGTCCGTAGGATTCATAAGGGATGTTGAACTCCAGATGATCGTTGCGGGCATAGCATTCCACGATGCCGGACAACGCGAGCTTTTCGAGTTGAAAGGTTGCGGCCTGTTCCCAGCTTGCCGTGTCGCACGCCACATAATTCAGATGACTGGCCTTGGTAGCCTGCACCGGTCGTACCGTCTTGAAGTGAACCCGCGCAGTGCTGCCCACCGGATCGTACCGGTTCAGCCGCGGCAGCAGCGGGGTCTCGCCCTGAGAATCATCCGGCCTGATAGCGGCAACGAGGAGGCCGGCAATACGTTGTGCATAGGTTTGGAGGCCCACCTCACACGGGTGGAGACCGTTGAAGTCTACACGTTTGTGGGTGTATGCCTCCACGATCTGCAACACTTGAGGAAACAGGACGCCCCGGTTGACGTGCCGCCCCGCACCGCTCGGGTCGGCTTCGGTTAGCTGGCGCACTATCTCGCGAGCAATCTCAAAGGCGATGGTCTGAGGGTGGACAGAGTTGTAGTACTGCTGCCGATCAGCCATCTCGAACCCGAACCCGCCGTAGGTGTTCGGAAAACCGACTTTGTAGCTGACCTGGGGCTGCACAAATGCCGCGGTCGGCGTGATTGAGGCATCGAGCGCCGTCCGCTCCACTGCATCGACGTCGCAGGCGATGCGGTGTCGCTTTAACGACATGACATAGCCCTCCACCACCGGAAAATGAATCTCGAACGCTCGGCGCTCCGGGAGGGCGATCACTTCGTGCTTAGTACGATCTTCGGGAGGCAGTGGCGTACCAGGCCCGCGCCCCTTGAAGGGTATCAGCGAGAAAGGCACACCGAAGATGTCGACATACTCCGCGGTCAACAGACCCGTGGCAGGATCGGGAGTGTAGTCCGTGCGGCGCAACCCGCGGCCCACAACCTGCTCGCAGAGCAACTGGCTGCGAAAAGCGCGCAGACCCAGAATATGGGTCACGTTGTTTGCGTCCCACCCTTCACTCAGCATGTTTACGCTGACCACGCAGCGTATTCGCGCTCCCGGTTCACCGGGCCGTCCAATGGTGGATACAACCCTTCGCAACTCCTCGGCGGCATCCTTCCGTGTGCCTGTCGGATCGCCGCTCTCAGCCTCTTCCAGCAGTTTGGAGTCGATCCGGAGCGTAAGCTCTGAGCCCTCATGATTCCACAACTCGGGAAAGCCACCAAGACCGGCGCCGTAATGTTTCGTCTTTCGCCGTTTCGCCATCCGCCGCGACGTGGGTCCGTCGCCATTCTCACTTGGCCCCACCGGGTCAGGAGCCTCCTCTTGCACTGCTTCTTCCCCGGATATCCTCTTGTGGAAGTGGGTCGCGATGTTTGTATTGTCGCAAACCACGATCATTGCCGGAGGGGTTTGGTCCTGACCCGGCGCGGAAGCCCGCACCTGATTGAACCGTTCCTTCCACTCTCCCGCGAGGATGAGTAGAGCGTCTTCAGCCTTGCGGTAGACCACTTCGGGCTTCGGCCGCCCCCCCGCCAACTTCTCGCCCGGCTTCAGACCCCTGGTGATGTGCTCCCACAGCCTGAAATACTTCGGATCGGGGCGGCCGGTGTTGTCGCTGACGGGGAGGCGCGGGATCTTGGTGACGCCGCATTCGATAGCGTCGACTAGGCTGAAGTCACTGACGATCCATGGGAATGGCGACCCTTCAGGGTAGCCGCTGCCGTGGATATAAAACGGTGTAGCTGACAGGTCGATGCAAACATCAATCCCGCAGGCGGAGTTGATGCGGTCAAGACCGTCAACCCACACCGTCGCGGCCTCGCCTTCCGCCTTCTCGTCCGGGGTCAGAACGATGTCCTGCGCAGCCTTTGCCGGTCGATAGGCATGGTGCCCCTCGTCGTTCAGCACCAGCAACGGCTCGCCATCATAGAGATCGCCCAAGCGATTGCGCGCAAACGCTTCAGGTGTTTCTTCTCCGAGCCTGACCACGGGTACGGCGCCAACCCGAATGACCTCCGGGTCGGGACTGAGCCGATGCCAGTTGGTTACCAGCACCTTGCCTTTTGCGAGTTCGGGACGGAGCGGGGACGGCACGATGTCGAACTGCTCATAGTAGTTGCCGGGTTCGGCGGGCCGTAACACCCGCAGCCGTTCCTTGATCGTCAGGTTTGGACAGACCACCAGCACACGGCGAGGGAACCGTGAGTCGCCGGGCATCACGCCGCGGTTGCAGAACGCCCAAGCGATGAGCATGGCCATCACCACCGTCTTACCGCTGCCCGTGGCCATCTTGCAGGCGTAGCGCGGGATCGGTCGCAGGTCCTCCTGATTCGAGAGGTCTACGAGCTTGGGGTGTTGCGCGACCTTCGCCATCCACTCTCCAGGACGCGGATTGCGTCCCTCCGCGAGCATCTCGAATTCACGCAACGCAAGCTTCGGCGTCCAGCGCGGCGTGCGGCACTGTGCCAGCAATTCGCGGAGATAGATGATCGTCTCGACTGCTTCCAGTTGGCAAAAGAACAGACGCCGCCCGCGATCCTGGCGCCACCAGTGGCGCAAAAGTTTCTTCGTCGTTTGCGAGGCACCGGGCCAACTAGCGTCCCGCCAGCGCCGCACGTCATCCCGCAGCACATTCACGACAGGCAGATCGTCCCGTTCTTCCTCCGCCAGGAAGGAAAACTGAGCACTCCCCGTCCGTTCGGTCTTGAACCAGTAGCCCGCGGGGCGCCGACCGGGGCTCCTTGACGGCACACCCGTCCGCATGTCGTACAGCCAGTGCTCTGTGGGTTCCGTGTAAGGGGAACAGAGGATGGGATCTTCAACCGGCTGTAGGGAAAACTGAACGTCCGTCATGTTAGTTGGTCCAGGGGTGACGACGAAAATCACCTCACCGCTTGATATCCTTGGGGGTTACGACCCGCAACCCTTCGTTGCCGCGCGGATCGATCACCTTGACCGCCACTCGCCAAGTCTGGTCTTTACCGAGTCGAGCCGGTTTCGAAAACGGGAGACTGTTCAGTCCGCTCAACGCATCGAATGCGTCTTTGTCCACCACCCCGTGGCTGCCGAGGGCTCTCGCGAGCCGGTCCCACTTGCTCTTGTCCGGAAAGAACGCCTGGCAGATGCAGAAGGTGCGGCCGTCATAGTCCGTATCGAGAAACCACGCCGCGATCTGACCTCGGTCGGTGGGAAAGAGCGTGTTGTTCACCGGATCGTAGACATCCATGCCCTCGACTTCCAACACGTACTCGCCGCTGTCCAGGGGGGTGGGTCCAACCACGCGAGGAGCGCTGAATATGGTGAAGAGTTGGCTCCCCGGCTGGGTCTTGAGCAGATCGTCCATAGCCGTGTCCGGGTTGATGAGCGCCATGTGGAGCCTAAGCTTGGGATGTGCGGCGTTGTCGATGGCGTCCTGAGCCGCTGCATCGAAACCAAACCCGGCGAACACCACGTCGTCGTACCCCGCACGGTTGGCAGTTCGGACCACGTCTTCGACCTGCAGAGCCGTCACGTTGCCCGCCTCCGGTCCGATGCTGACTGCGACTGATGCGTCCGTTGCGCCATTGCGCCACTCACCTTCCGCGTGTATCAACGCGGCGCCGGTGGCGGGTTCAAGCCACCGGAACTTGACGTTCTTGTGGCCTGGGAAATCCACGCCGCTCGCCTTGAGTAGGCGGATCATCTTGTCGAGATGAGCCTCGGCGTTGGCCAGCACCAAATCCGCCACGGCGTTCGGCGCTAACGCAACCAGTTCGTCGGGAACGCCGCCAATGGGAGAATCCGGCCCCTCCTCGACCGCGATCACGCCCTCCATGGTGAACGGGCCCGCGACACGCACGGTATCCTTGATCACGGCAGGCTTGTCCACCAGTTCCTCAGCCTCGGCGTTGGCAGCGATACAGCCATTCACCTCGTCCATCTTCGTGCGCCACGCAGCCCTGTAGGCGGTTAGCGCCGCCCGAAGCGACTCCGGCCAATCGGGATCGGTGTCGAAAGGCGCTTGCCAGTCACGCCACTCTCCCTGCGGAATCTTCTCTCGGTAATTCGCTGCCTGTCGGGCCGTAACGGCCTTGAGTTGCCTGCGGGCGGCGACCGGCGTGAGCCATGCCGGATTCGCGTCAGGCAACAACCACCGGCGCATATCCGCATCGGTGACGGCATAAACACCCTCGGTCCGGTGTTTCGCAATGAGTTTTTCCGCGAGTTTCTTTTTCAATGCAGGAGACACCTTCGCCCCTGCGTCGTTCAGCGCGGCCAGCGCCTCGGTGAGGATCGGCTCATGTTTGTCGAAGATGGGATCGAGAGATGCATTGCGGGCGATGCTCCGGAGCGTAATGTGCGCCACGGTCTTGCAGTCGAACGTCAACCGCGCACCGGTCGGGCGACCGTCGCCATCTATCTCCCCTATCCAGGTCCCATTCGGATTGCGCGCGAGGTCCTCCGCGTTCAGCTGACGGAGTCGGTAATAGTCGAAACTGGCGGCCAACAGCCTGTGCTTGGCCAACGCCAGCGCTACACGACTGGTATCGACGGTGATCCAGCGACGACCCCACTGCTCTGCCACGTAGGCCGTCGTGCCGCTCCCGCAAGTCGGATCGAGCACCAGATCGCCGGGGTCTGTGGTCATCAGAAGACAACGTTCGACAACTTTGGATAGCGTCTGAACTACATAAGTCTTGTCCGATGCATAGCCTGCAATCGTCGTATCCGTCCAAAGACTGGTGAGGGGGCTGACTGGAAAATCTTCCAGTTCGCGGACGTATCTGAGAGTATTCCCAACGACATCAAGGCGTTCGGCCGACCTGAGCCGTTCTAGCCCGGGTCCATCCGTCTTGAATGTCCCTTTTCCCGGAGTACAAATCTTGTCCTTTACAGGGAACTCCCTTACGTCATCGCCTTGCGCCGGTCTTTGGCTGGTCATGTTATCCAGAGCGAAAAACCGACATTCGCCATTGTTCCCGGCGGTGCCTGTCAATGCCGGATCGCCCTTGTCGTCGATTCTCCTGACCTCGCCATTAGGCAGTCGCACGTTCGTGTAACCTCGACCGCCAGCGCCAAGAACCTGTTTTTCAAAGAACAGTTTCCTGTACGTTACCTTCTGGACGTCGCGTGAATACCAGAGTAAGTAATCACTAACGGCTCCAATCAATTCGCCTGACGCACCAGTGGTCTTTTGAAAGCAAACCAGCCCGCAAAAATTCCAACTGCCAAATACCTCATCCATCACGCACCGCACACGGTGCAGGTTGTCGTCGCTGATCTGAACGAAGATGCTGCCGGTTTCGGACAGGAGCTCCCGCGCCATTGCCAGCCGGTCACGCAGGTAGGCGAGGTAAGAGTGAATGCCGAGAGTCCAGGTGTCACGGTACGCCCTGACCATCTCCGGTTCCCTTGTCAGGTCCTCCTCGCGGTCCTTCACGTCGCGCCGGCCGAGTTGAGGCTGGAAGTTGGAGGCGAACCTGATCCCGTAAGGCGGGTCCATATAGATCATCTGGACCTTGCCGGCCAAGTCTTCACGATGGGCCAGACTCGCCATTACCTGAAGCGAATCGCCCAGGATCATCCGGTTCGCCCAGTCGATATCGTGGCAGTAGAACTGGACGGCCTTGGCATAGTCGAGTTGCGGGTCCGCAAACAGATCGCGCTGAGGGTCCTCACGCGCCAACGCGCGCAGAATCGCTTGCGTGGAAACCCGTTCATGCATGTGCAGCGCCACCGGTTCCACCTCGAACCAAGGCTTCTCCCGCTTACCGCTCCACTCCATCCACGGCTCGTGCCGGCGTAGCGCGTCTGCCAGCACGTCAGCCTCTTCCGCCGTCAGCGCCCGCTGCTTGGTGGTTTCCAGCAACTCGGGCAGCCGGTCCGTCGCCGCCGGCTCGTGTGAAGACCGCAGCACGGGCGGCAGATGGGGGTTGTAGTCGTACCGGACCCGCTCGGCTTCCCGAACCAGGCCCTGGGCTGCGAGGCCGGCTGGCGGAATGTTCTTCCGTCTCGCAGAATAGTGGATGGAGGAGACGGCAGGCTCGTCCAAACTGCCTTTCCTCGATTGGCTCTTCGTCTTTCGCGGCATGCGCTCCATAATAGCAGAATGGGTGAACGGCTCACATCGTTGACGAGCCTTGCAAGGTTGTCCGTCTGGAGACCGCCGGTTCCCGTGACAACCGTCTGCGTGCGAAAATCCTCCAGGATATCCGCGACACCGTAGACGCGGCATCGCCCAGGGCGAGACTTTCAACACATTGCGCGGCCCCCTCAAAGCCGCTGTTGCGTGTAAGGGCTGGTGGGGTGAGCAATTTCATGCGGATACGCTCACCGGCCACCAGCGGGTTGTGCAACTCGGCTCGCCGCACCGTCTCCGCCCCATCTTCGAGACCAACCTCCGCACCGCCTACGCCCGCATCACACCCCCTGTCGTCTGGAGCCGCGAAACCACCAAGCCCGGTGTTGATGCCGCACATCAAGCGACGGATACAACAGAAGGGTGGCAGCATGATGACGCCCACAGCCTATGGTTCGCCCCACTCTTCGTTAAGACGATGTGTGGGCAGATCACGCATGCTGTTCCAGGATTCTCCAGTTGTCTGTCCTCTTGACCTTCGTTCGGCACGGAAAGAAGGTCGAGAGGACATGTTATCAACGTTTCGTCCTTCTCACTTCCTTGAGGCTTCACGGAATTCTTCTTCACCCCAATCGGCTTCCGCCAGCACCCTCATCCGGTCCCACTCGTACCGATATACCTCACCCTTCTCAGTGCCCTTGCCCTCTCCCTCTAGCCATTCCTTGTACTTGGGGAATCTCCTTTCGTAGCACCTTCGGCCGTCCTCCTCCTCCTTCCCTCCGGTTAGCCGCAGTCGACCCCACATTTGTATGCCATCTTTCCAGTCGTCCCATTCTTGTTGCGAGTCGTACACTGCCATTGAAGCTTCTCTTTCTTCTCTCAGAAGATTGCCATGTCCGGTTCCTCTCGCTGAGATGAAGTACACGTTTAATCGCTCGTCGGCGGCGATGAAGGCCGTAAAAACATGAGGTGTTCCGTCTCGTTGGGTGAGCCCAATCGTCCCTAGGTTCACTCTCCTTAGAATCTCCACGGCTTTCTCCTCGACCTCTGTCATGCGGTCATTCCTCCGTCTACCGGCAGTGAGATTCCGTTGATTCCGCCACTTTCTTCCGCTGCCAAAAATGCTCCCGCCCACGCTACTTCGTCGGCCCTGATCAACCGCTTGATTGGCAGGTCTTCACACACTTCTTTCAGGTACTGCTCCGGTCCCTCGGTACCAGCTCGCTCCGCTGCAATTCGTGTCATCATGCTGGAGTCAACTGGGCCCGGACAGATTTCGTTGGCTGTGATCCCCTTTTCGCCGTACTCCAGTGCCAGAGTTGCTGTCAGTCCTCGCAACCCGTGCTTGCTCACGGTATACGGCAAATTCCCGACTGCCGCGCAGTACCCGTATATTGACGAGATGGTGATGATCCGCCCCCAGCCTGCCGCAACCATCGCCGGCAGGCACTGCCGTGTCACTCGCCATGTGGCAGTCAGGTTGATCTCGATCGTTTCGCGCCAAGTTGACTCACTCACATCACCTGCCTCTTCGTCGCCCTCGTTGATCCCAGCATTGTTGATCAAGATCGCAATCGCTTCCGGCACCTCAATATCTTCCTCTCGGAGATCCGCTTTCCATCCCTGTGCCCCCGTTTCCTGTTCCAGCTGGTTAGCTACCCAGCCGTTTCGCCGATACTGGAATATCA
Organism: uncultured Binatia bacterium (SeqCode); assembly: GCA_965219905.1. Classification (GTDB taxonomy): domain Bacteria; phylum Desulfobacterota; class Binatia; order UBA9968; family JAJDTQ01; genus JAJDTQ01. Next base: position 719,517 of record CBDCOS010000002.1, read on the forward strand.
CGGGATGCTCTCTTGCAAATCGCCGCACTAGCGCTTGCCCAATGGTTCCCGTCCCACCGGTCACGAGAACTCTCCGTACCATCATCCCACCCCCTCGTTTCTGCGTTCCCTTTGATTGATCCACTCTGCAATTCTTCTTGCTATCTCCTCTTCACATTCTTCCAAGTTGTGGCCGCCTTGCCCTTCGATCAGTGTCACTCTTGGTAGCAACACTTCTAGATGTGCCTTCATTGCCTCCATACTCGCCCCTCGGATAGGGTCTCTCTGACCCAGATAAGCAAGTGCGTCCGCTTCGCTAAGTACCGCACCGCCCTTCTCGACAGCGAGTAGCCGTCCTACCGCGCCTAGTAGGATCGACGCCAATACCTCTTCCGTCACCGGTATTTCGTATGTCCAGCCCTCGTCCCCTTTCAGTCCGTAAGCCGCTCGCGGCGCCAAGGCCCATGCGTTTCCTTCGTCGGTTGTCCCGATCTCCTTATGCTCCCGTAGCGTTACTTCTTGCTGGCTGAACTCTTCTACTCCCAACCATTCCCTTTGTAGCTGGTAGCTATCACACGGCGACAACAAGATCGGCGACAACCGTGCCTTCGTACTTTCCAAGTAGTGCAACACTCGATCACATCCTAAGCTGTGTCCTTGGAGGTACACCTTCCGTCCTAACCGTCGGCACCACGTAACCGCTGCCTCAATGTCCTCCACGCAGGTTTCGAATCTCGCCAGAGAACCGCCTACGTACTTCATCTCACCGTCGGTGTCGTACCCTTCGGCGATCCCGTCATGGGCTCTCATGTTGCAGCTTAACAGGTTGATCCCTTCTCGCGTCAGAACCTGTGCGAACACCGCGACGAACCGTTGGTGGTAGAAGTTTCCTAAGCTCCCGTGCACATGCAGCACTGTGGCGATACTCTCGTCCGCTTCGTACAGTATTCCATCCAACTCATGCCCACCGCTTGTTGCGATTTTCACGAGTCTCCCACGATCCGTTCCTTCACGCTTCTTCCCACGTTCTTCCTCTTCAATTTCATCCGCTTGAAGGAACCTCTCTAGATCATCGTGATCCTTCACTCCTGGTGGGTCTCCCAACGCTCTGGCGCTTCTCATCGCGGTTTCATGCGTCTCCCGGTAGGCCCGAATTGTCCACTTGTCTTCGCTGAACATCCCTTGTTTCGGTTCGTATGTCTCCGTTCGGTAAAGGAGGTCTTCGCCGTACACACCAAAATCAATGAACCTCGTGTTCAACTGGCTATCACGGACGAGTTCTTCGTAGGTCTCTTCGGTTACGATCCGGTAATTCAGCCCCTTCGTCTTCTTTGACCGCAGGTAGCCCACAACGATCTCGACGGCTCGACGGTCGAGTGTTTCCCGTTTGTCGACCACCAGGAGCAACTCCACAGTAATTCTTCTCGTCGTAGGCCGTATTTCCGTGAGCTCCATCAGTTCTCTCATATAATGCTGCCATGCGGTATCGAACAGCCGCTCTCCCTCCTCTATTCGCCAAACTCCACGGAAAACGCGATTCTTTCGTCCGCCGAATGCATCGAGGACATCATCGACTGTCCTGAAATGATGTTCGTTGACAATTAGCTCTCCCATCTGAGCGGCCCTTGCCACACGCGTCACGAAATGTTCCAGCTCCTGTTTACAATAGGTCTTGAAGACCGCTGATCGGTTGGCTTGCACCTCTCGTAGTCGAGCCTGCAACTGCATGAGTAGATCATCTATTTCCCCTCCAGCTGCTAATTCCTCATTATGGTCTCGGACGTCGATCTCTATCTCCGCCACTCTCTTCCTTACCAAAATGATCATTGCCGCGATTGTGGTTCCCAAGAAGGTTGCCAACATCGACCATAAACTTGCGCTTGGGTCGCTTAGCCACCTTACTAACGTAACCGACAGCCCAAGTACGATGGACGCTATGGCTTCCCCGACCCACGTTTGATACCATTTTGGTTCTTGATGTCTTCTCTTCATCGTTTTCGCCAAGCGATACATTTCATTCTTCGGTAGTAAGGACTACCGCTCTTTTCCTCTAGTGTGTCGATCGCGACGAGGTGCTTTTCGTACATCATCTTTATCTCGGTCCACTTCCGGCCGTAATACCAAAGCATCCCTTCCGGTGTTACATGCAACATCATCTTCAGGATTCGGGCAACATTTTCGCCGTGCGGCCGTTTTCGCAGCCTGCGGTAGAAATCACTTGTGTCTACTCGCTCGCCATTCTCCAGTAGCGTACTGCAGAAGAAAACCTCGCAGTTGAACCTGTTTACGGTGTCCCAGTTGACCGGCTCCCATTCGTACTTGTTGAGTAAATCGGCGAGGTTCTCGTGCGGGCCGGGATGTGTCAAGCATTTGTCGAGAAACAGACCCTCATCTTCCAGCGCGGATGCTATTGTCCTATAGAAGTCGCTCCGTTCCTCGTACGGAATGTTTCCCCCCGTCAGATCGGATAGCAACGCGGTATAGTGCCCCCTCCGGGCACCTAGGCTCTCTCGCCAGTCCCCTTCAACGAGACTCTCTTCGCTGCTCCCGGTTCGCAGTTTTGTCATCCGCGCACACACTTCCAAATCTCGGTCCAAGACATCCACTCTTCGGAATCTCAGATGGCCTGCCAAATCCCGCAACTCTGGTGTGCTTCCGAGGATCCCGATCCGGGCTTCGCGGTTTCGCGTTTGCAAGTGTTTTCTGAACCAGAGGATGTGTTCGCGCGAGGGCCTCGACGGCGGCAAGACTTTCGTCCATTTTGTAACCTTTTTCCACACCTTTCAACGCTCCGTGCCGTCGACAATCCGTCGCAATTGCGCCACGATGTCGCGCGGGCTTGTCTTTTCGAACACGTTCCTTCCGAAACTGACCCCGGCGCCACCATTCCTCATTACCTCCCGAGCCTCTCCCAGCACTTCGGCCGTATCTCTCAACGGCCCGCCAGCGGTGATTACCGGGACGCCTCCGGTGGCGTCAATGACCTTTCGGAACCCCTCCCCTGTTCCAGTGTACTGCGTCTTGACGAGGTCTACCCCTAACTCCGCTCCGATCCGGGCTGCGTGTGTCACTCGTTTAACATATCGGCCGTTGTCCCGGCGTTTCTCCTCTAAATGATTTTCGTCCCCTTCGCTGCCTTCTTCCCGCGGGTACATGATTCCAAGCACCGGAACTCCTAATTCGTTGGCGTCGTCGACTATCTTCGCCAGGTTTTCGATCATCTTGTTCTCGTAGATGCTTCCGACATTTACGTGTGCCGCTACCCAATCCGCCCCGCTTCTCACCGCTCCCCTTACTGTTCCACACATGATTTTGTCCGTATGCATCCTACCCTTAACGCTGGCGGTCAGATTCACTACTGCCGCCCTTTGGCCCAACGCCTGCCAGTTCCGTTCAAGGTTCCCCTTGTACATCAGTACACCATCCGCATCTGTTGCTTCCTTCAGGATCTCTCCCATCCTGCTCAACAGTCCCGTGGGTCCGCTTATCAAGCCGTCGTCGGTCGCGACAATCACGGTGCGATCTTGCGTCCCCATCAACCGGCGGTATCGTCGTCCTTTACCCGACTCCATTTCCCCATAACTCCTTATCCGACGTCGCTGTAGTCGTTCCTTTCGACTTTTCTCGTACCTTCGGTAGTGTCGGACTTCAAGCCACGCCGCTACGGCTTCCGGCCGAAGCTCCCGGGACGAAGAACACACAACTCGATAGTGTGTCGGGTGGCGTATCCAGCGCCGGAAGGGCAGGGGACAGAACGGCAAGGGGAGGAATCTATACCTGCCGTCGAAGGATGCACGTGTTCAAACGCCGCCGCGCACCTCATTTGCCGGCGGGTGGGGCCTCGCATGTCACCGGCATGTCCGTTCCGATCAACTCGTCGATGCAGTCTGCGATCCGCTGCGTGGGCTCACGAAGCTGGTCCACTGTCCAATCTGCCGCGTAGCCCTCGGTCACATCATTAGGCCGCGCGTGGTTCACCAGCCGCTTGGCCAACGACCGCGGCAGCATCAGCTCCCGCTCCGCCACGGTGATGAAGGCGTTCCGTAATCCGTGGAACCAGAACTTGACGCCCCCCGCTCGCCCGATGGCCTCGTAGTGCGCCTGTAGCTCCTCCACATGGCCCGAGACGCTCGTCCGCGATGGGAACACCCATCCGCGAAGCTCCGCCGGCGCGACAGCGTCGTCCTCCTGCCGCCGCGCCAGGATCATCCGGAACTGACGGGTCACCGGAAGTTCAAGCGGAACCCCGGTCTTCGTCTCCTCCACTTGGAACAGCCCTCGGTCTAGGTCCACGTCCTCCCACCGGAGCGCCAGGATCTCTCCCCACCGCATCCCCGTGTAGAGCCCGGACAGAAACGCGTCCCTGTGCGTGAGGTTCCCTACCGTCGCCTCGATTCCTCTGTGCCAGCATGGCAGCACCTCGGTCGGAGACGATATCCGCTTCCTCCTTTTGCGGTGGTACCGCCCCCGCCCGAAAGCCACTGCTCCACCGGGTTCCGAAGACCCTCGTGGTCCACGCAAGGCCTTCGGTACACCGAGCGCAGGAAGGACAGGCACTGGTTGGCCGGCATCTCGCCGTGGCGCTCGGTCAGGTGCCGGAAGCGGCTCTCGACCTCCCGGCGGGTGATGGCGTCCAGAGGACGCAAGAGCCAGTCGCCGAGATACAGGGCCGCATACCGCCAATAGCCTCGCTCCGTGCTGGTCGTGCGGCCGCGCCCCGACTCCATGTAGTCCTTGCAGGCCTCCCCAAGGGTCGGCAGGGAACGCGCCTCCGCCCGCTCGTCCGCGGGGTCGTCGCCTGCGGCGACTCGGCCAGAAGCTCCTGGGCCAAGCGCCTTGCCTGGTCCGGAGTGACCCGCCCTACGCGGCCCACCACCACGCGCTTGTTGGGCACCTTGCGTCCGCCGTTGCCGGCGCGGTAGTTTACGAGAAAGGCTTTGGCGCCCGAGGGGTAGACGCGCACGCCAAAGCCCTTGATATCGTCATCCCAGACAACCCGCTCGCGCTCCGCGGGTTTGAACGCGTCGACGGCTCGCTTGGTGATTTTGGGCGACTTTAGGACTTTAGACTTTAGGGCCGGGTAGGAGGGGTCGTCACCGAGCCCCTCCTACCCGGCCGACTTTAGACTTTAGTACGCTTGCCAAGACTGGATCTTGATCGAATGAGGTTGCATATCGATTACGGAGTGAATGGGAAATTCATTAACATGTTGATAAATAAGACAAAAAATCGAATTCAATGCAGAAAAGACCAGCAAATTATCGCAGGAATTTACGGGACACGACACTAGCGCTGGGCGGTGACCTCGATCTCGATGAGCTTGCCCTGGGCGGAATAGCCGTCCACGAACGAGCACTCGGTGCGCGCCGGGCAAGACGCCACGGCGCCCTCGAAGGCCGCCTTGAGCGCCGCCGGATCCTCCGCTTGGTGGAGAAAGAACGATACCAGCACCGCCTGTTCCCACGAAACTCCGGCGTGCTCCAGGGACTCGCCGATCAGCCCGCAGACCTCGGTGACCTGCTCGGCCAGGTCGCCCGATGTGGAGGTGACGCCCGACAGGAACACCAGCCCTTCGAGATCGAGATAGCGCAGCGGCACGATGGGCGGGTCGTATTCCACGAGCTTCTTGGCGCCGCCGGAGCGCATGGCGACAAAATCCATCGCCACCGTGGCGTCGGAGTCGAGGTGGCCGGGGGCGATGTAACTGGAGCTGGAGGAGCGCGCGCTGCCTTGCATGCGTCTGGAACGGGCCTGGCTGCCGAGGTTCCGGCTCTCGCGGTCGCGTGCCCACAGGCGGGTCCGCACGGTGTCGTCGAGGGACAGGCCCAGTCTCCCGATACTCTCCTCGATGCGGTCGACGATCCCGTCCATTCCCTGGTCGGCGGGAACGCCGTCGGCGCCCTCGCACGACACCGCGACGAATTCGCGGCCGAGCCAATCGAAGGTTTTCATGCGCATGGATTGGATCCCTTATCATCCGGATCAACCGGACAAGACGTGGATGTTTCATCGCAACACGCCGAGGCGTCGAAGAACGCCAGCGTCCGCATCTCGATGCTCTCCCGTCCCGGCGCGTCGGGAGGGCTCGTGGGATCGTCGAAAGAGGTGTGGGCGGTCCACCGCGCCCGTCCATCCCTGGCGGAGTCGAAGGTCTTGAAGACGATGGCCTCGTCCCGTGTCATGGCGGGGAAGTAGAACCAGCGGTGCTCCGGTCCGTACTTGATCTGGTAGGTCTCGCCGATGCGGCCGGGGTAACTCCGCTGAGACGGGATCAGCTCCTCGGCCTGCAACGTGCGGGCATCGGCGATGGCCAACGGGTTGGTGCGAACCGGGTTGTTGGTGGGCTGCCACACCTGGATGATCGCGAAACGTCCCCGGAGCAACTCCTCGGCCTCGTCCGCCGGCAGGATGTCCCGCACCCGCTTGGGCCCGGACCAGTCGGTGTAGTCGTTGTGCACCGAGCGGTTCGGCTCCCGGACCTTCCGCTCGGTCCGGATGCCCTCGTCCTGGGCCCGCAACGTGTGGTCGAAGATCACCACGCGGGAGGCGCCGCTCTCGCGCTTCACCAGCGCCTCGATCTCGGGGTAGTAGACGGACCGGAGCTCGTCCTCGTCGTCGAAGTCCCCGACGCGGGTCTCGTGCCGCACGAGCACGAACCCCTCGCGCTCCAGCGAGAACTCGTCCGCCACGAGCCGCCCGTTGTGGATCGTGGCGCGGCGCGCCTCGTGCTTGCCGGTGCGCAGCACCGGCGTGCTGTTAAGCTCGGCCGTGTGCGTGATCGGCTTGACGCCCGTGTCCAACGCATAGTTGAGCACGGCTTCCACTGCATCGGGCGCGGCCTCGACCGTCTGGACTCCAGTCATCGTGCACCTCCTACGAACTGCCTGTATCCTTACCGAGGATGGTACCAGCCCAAGGACTGTTCAACAATATCGACTGGCGGGTCGATGACCCGCGACCGCCCGGTGTGCATTGACATGAACGCGGGCCATTGGATAATTGTCCGGTCAGGAGCCGGTGCTTTGGCCGCGCAGGGCGACCGCCGGTCGCCCCGCTGGAGACAGAGCCGACGACCGGGAACCCCTGCCCGTCCTGGTACGCGGCACCGGCCACTGGAAGGAGCCTGTCATGGCACGTGAATACAACGTCATATCGGCCGACGGCCATATCGACCTGAACCCGGACATCTGGCGCGGCCGGGTGACCGCGTCCATGCGCGAGCGCGCGCCCAAGCGGGTCAAGATGCCCAACGGGTCGGACGCGGTGGTGGTGGACGGCGGCGAGCCCAACACCATCGGCGTGACCCGGAGCGTGCGCGTGAACAAGGAGGACATGGCCAAGCAGGTGCCCACCTTCGAGACCTGCGCAGGCACCGGGCCGCCCGAGCAGCGCCTTGAGGAACAGGACAAGGACGGCATCGATGCGGAGGTGGTGTTCTCGCAGATATCCTTCGTGCTGGAGCAGGCCGGGGACCGCGAGCTCTATTGCGAACTGGTGCGCGCCTACAACGAGTTCCTCGCCGAGGAATACATGGCGCCGGCGCCGGACCGGATCATCCCCATCGGCGTCCTCCCCGTCAGCGGCGTCGACGACGCCGTGCGGGAGCTGGAACATTGCGCCCGGCTCGGCCTGAAGGGGGTCAAGCTCGACAAGTTCCCCGCCGGCCGCGGCTACCCCACGGCCGACGACGACCGGTTCTGGGCCGCGGCCCTGGACCTGGGCGTCGCCCTCACCAACCACAACACCGGCAACATGGGCTCCGGCAAGGGCGGCGAGCCCGCGTTCCCGTACGACCGCAGGCCCGGTCCCGACGTACACGTCAAGGAGCCCATGAACTACTTCTTTCGCTTCACCAACGACGCAATGGTGGGCGCCGTGCAGATGGCCTTCGCCGGCGTGTGGGACCGCTTCCCGACGCTCAAGATGTACTGGGCCGAGACCATGATCGGATGGTTCGAGTACGGTCTGTGGCAGCTCGACGACCACTACGAGCGCTACATGCCCATGATCCACGAGTTCTGGGGACTCCACTACCTGGACAGGAAGCCCAGCGAGTACCTGAGGGAGAACAACTACTGGGGATTCCTGCACGACCCCATCGGCATCAGGCGGCGCGAGTGCATCGGCTACGACAAGCTCATGTGGGGCACCGACTTCGCCCACGCCGCCAGCGAGTACCCCAACTCCATCCCGATCATGGAGCGGGACTTCGAAGGTGTGCCCGCCCACGAGAAGCGGGCCATGCTCGTGGACAACTGCGTGGAGTACTTCGGGTTGGACGCATGAACCGGGCACCGCTCCCCTCCTGGATTCCGGATTTCGCCGGAATGACGTTTCCGGACGGGGCGGCGACGGAGGATTTGCCGTGAACGACGTCGGCACCACCCACGAGGACCTCGAACAGTACCTGGCCGCCCATCACCTGGTGGGGGCCGGGCTGCGGCGCGAGGGCATGGCGCCCCCGCGCACCGGGCCCGCCGGCGCCCACTGGCACTGGGACGGCATCTACAAGGGGCTCATGCGCTCGGGCGAGATCGTCACCGTGGGGCCCGGCGGCATGACCGGCATGCGCTCGGTGACCGGCATCGAGGCCACCCGCTTCCCCATCTGGATGAACGTGCAGATCCTCATGCCCGGCGAGCGCACCCAGGGGCACCGCAACTTGCGAAACGAGACCCGTCTGGTGTGCCAGGCGCCCCGGGAGGCTGCGTTCGTGTGCGAGTTCGAGGCCTTCCCGATGGAGCGGGGAGACGTCATCATCAGCCCGTCGTGGACCTACCACGACCACTGGAACCAGGGGACGGCGCCGGCACTGTACGTGGACGGATACGACAACGGCCACAACGGCGGGGTGAACCTGAACGAACGGCTCCCGGACGACCTGCCGTACCAGGAGGTCCGCAAGCCCGACGGCTACGGCGTCCGCACCCGTGGCCTCGCGCGGCCGATGGCGGAGGGCCGGCCGTTCCCGCTGCCGCCCATGCGCTATCCCTGGGCCGAAACCTTGGCCGGGCTCCGGGCGCTTCAGGAGGCCGACGAGGAAGACCCCTGCGAAGGCACGCACCTGATGCTGGCGAGTCCGGTGGACGGCGGCCCGACGCTTCCCACCATCGCCTGGCACGCGCAGATCCTGCGCGCCGGGCAGAGCACCCTGAGCCACCGGCACAACAGCAACACCTTCTACCACGCGTTCGAGGGCGCCGGCGCCGTGGTCATCGAGGGTGAGCGACTCGAGTGGCGCCAGGGGGATATCTTCGCGGTGCCCGCATGGGCGTGGCACCATCACGAGAACGGCCACGAGGGCGAGTCCATCCTGTTCTCCATCGACGACTGGCCGGCTCAGACCAAGCTCGGCTTCTACATGAAGGAGACCGCGGCGGCCGACCGCCGGGACGGGTAGCAGGCCCGGGCGACAAGGAAAGGGAGACAACCGCATGGCCAACCCCAAGCTCCGGCTCGGCTTCCGGGAGCCCGAGGTGGATACCAACCGGCCCTTCGTGGACGGCACCGTCCGGGTGGAAGGCTTCGATCTCGAGATCAGCGACTTCCACGGGCCGGAGACCATCGACGCCTGGGATGCCAGCTTCGGCGGCCTGATGCGCACCAAGGGCAAGGGGGAGCACCCGTACGTGTCGATCCCGGCCTATCCCAACCGGAAGTTCCGGCTGGCCTACATCTTCGTGAACGTCGCCTCGGGCATCGAAACCCCCAAGGACCTGGAAGGAAAGCGCGTGTTCGTGAGCAGCACCGCGGGCGTGTGGGCCCGGGGAGCACTGCAGGACCACTACGGCGTGGACCTCGCGCGTATCCGCTGGTGCATGCCGGGACCGGAAGCCGCAAGCTGGGGGGCGGACGTCGAGGTGGAGCCGCTGCCCCACATCCTGGGACCGCAGCCCGGCGAGCCCCTGGACGAAATGCTGCTGGCGGGGGAAGTCGACGCGGTCATCGAGCCCAACGTGCTGCCGTCCATCAGCCGCCGGGACCCGCGGGTGCGCCGCCTGTTCCGCGACTACAAGAACGAGGAGCTCAACTACTACAAGGCCACGGGGATCTTCCCCATAAGCCACATGGTCACCCTGAAGCAGGACTTCGTCGACAGGCACCCGCACGCGCCGGTGGCGCTTCTGAAGGCGTACCGCCACGCACGCGACGTGGCCCTGGACCGGCTCTACGGCGCCGACCCCGAGATCCTCATCACCTCGTGGGTGGCCGCCGCCATCGACGAGCAGCGCGAGGCCATGGGCGAGAACTACTGGTCCTACAACATCGCGGACAATACCCGGTCCCTGGAAGCCATGATGACGTTCGCGCACCAGTTCGGCCTGACGCAGGAGAGGCTCGACTACGAGAGCTTCTTTCACCCGGAGGCCGCGGCGTTGGAGGGGGTATAAGGAAATTCAGTCCGCCCACTTCCGTCATTCCCGCGGAAGCGGGAATCCAGGGGTGGAGGATGGGCAACTGCTCCCCTGCCCCAACCCCGCCTGGATTCCCGCTTTCGCGGGAATGACGGAGTGGGAGACGGGAATGACGGAGTGGGAGACGGGATTGCCGGAGTGAGAGACGGGAATGACGGAGCGGGAGACGGGATTGCCGGAAAGGCGAACGGGGTTGCCGGAGGACAGAGGGGAATAGCAGGGAGACCGGAATAGGAGACAGACATGAGTGAAGCCATCAATACCGACGATCCGCGGCTCGAGGAGCTGCACCGCATCATGGCGGAGAACTCCCTGGCGGGGCACTGGCAACCGCGCCAGCCGTCTCCGGAGCTGCGGGCACACTTGTGGCGCTGGCCGGTGGTCTATTCCTGCCTGATGGAGTCCGGCGAGGTGGTGAAGCTGGGGCACATCGACGAAGCCGCGAAGCGGCGCACCGTGCAACTGGTGAACCCTGGCCTCACCGCGTTCAAGTCCACCACCCGCACCATTCAAATGTCCATCCAGCTCGTCAAGCCCGGGGAGCGGGCCGAGTGCCACCGGCACACGGCCGCGGCCCTGCGCTTCGTGGTGGAGGGGGACGGCACCGGCTACACCACGGTGGAGGGCGAGGAGATGCATATGGAGCCCGGCGACCTCGTGCTGACGCCGAGCTGGACCTGGCACGACCACTACAACCAGGGCGACCGCAACATCGTGTGGCTGGACGTCCTGGACGTGCACCTGATGAACCACCTGGACGCCAACTTCCACGAGAACTACGGCGAAGGGCCGGCCCAGCCGGTCACCAAGTCCGAAGGCTACAGCCGCCACCGCCTCGGCGCCGTGCGCCCGTTGACCGAAAGCCCGGGCAACCGCGCCCTCCCTTACACCTACAAGTGGCGCGACACGCTGCCCGTGCTCGAACAACTGGCGGAATCCGCCGGCGGCGACCCCCACGACGGCGTGCTGCTTCAATACGCCAACCCCGTCACCGGCGGCCCTACCATGCCCACCATCGACTGCCGGGTCCAATGGCTGCGCCCCGGCGAGGAGACCCGCCCCCACCGCCACACCAGCAGCACCATCTACCACGTCATGCAAGGCGCGGGCACGACGACGGCGGGCAAGGACAAGAACAACGGCAACCCCATGGCCTGGACCCAACAGGACTGCTTCGTGGTCCCATCGTGGCACTGGCACCACTTCAAAAACGATTCCGGGACCGAGCCCGCGATCCTTTTCTCGGTCACCGACCGCCCGGTCCTGGAAAGCCTCAACCTCTACAGCGAGGAGGACGCCTGACCCTCACCGCCGACCGGAGAGCCGCGTGGGGGGCGTCCCGGAGATCTGTTGACGGCGGGCGGACGAGGCACCCTATCCAGGCCCTGGGAACGGACCCCGCATGCTTGACGCCATAGGGCAGGCCAGCCTCCACATCCTCGACCCGGTGCACCTCTTCATGCTGTTCGCCGGGACCTTCCTCGGGCTCATGCTCGGGGTCATCCCCGGCATCGGCGGAGTGACGGGACTGGCGCTGCTGCTCCCCTTCACCTTCGACATGGACGCGGTCTCCGCCTTCGCCTTCATCATCGGCATGCTGGCGGTGACCACCACCTCCGACACCATCCCCTCGGTGCTCTTCGCCGTGCCCGGAACGGTGGGCTCCCAAGCCACCATCATCGACGGCCACGCCATGGCCAAGCGCGGCGAGGCCGGCCGCGCTTTCGGCGCCGCCTTCACGGTGTCCGCCCTCGGCGGCATCTTCGGCGCCCTGATGCTGACCCTGTCCATCCCCATCCTGAGCCCGCTGGTGTTGACCTTCGGCTCGCCGGAGTTCTTCATGATGGCGGTGCTGGGGGTCTGCATGGTGGCGAGCCTCAGCGGGTCGGCGCTGATGAAGGGCGTCATCGCCGGCGGGTCCGGGCTACTGCTGGCGACCGTGGGCACCGACCCGATCCTGAGCGTGGAGCGCTGGACCTTCGACCAGGTCTACCTGTGGGACGGGTTCCACGTGGTGCCCATCTCCCTGGGGCTGTTCGGCCTGGCCGAGATCACCGACCTCCTGGTCTCAGGCAAGAGCATCGACTCGGGCGCCCTGGGCCGGCTCAAGGGCCGCTGGGAGGGCGTACGAGACGCCTTCCGCCACTGGTGGCTGGTGATCCGCTCCTCCACCCTGGGGGTGTGGATCGGCATCATCCCGGGCCTCGGCACCCTGGTGGTGGACTGGTTCGCCTACGGCCACGCCCTCCACACCGAGAAGAACGCCGACAACTTCGGCAAGGGCGACGTGCGCGGGGTCATCGCGCCGGAGAGCGCCAACAACGCCAAGGACGGCGGCGGCCTGATCCCGACCCTGGCCTTCGGCATCCCCGGCAGCACCAGCATGGCGCTGTTCCTCGGCGCCATGGAGATCCAGGGGCTCACCCCCGGCCCCGAGATGCTGAACCAGCACCTCGACGTCATCTTCACCATCTCCTGGAGCCTGGCCCTGGCCAACATCATCGGCACCGGCACCTGTTTCTTCTTCACCAACCAACTGGCGCGCATCGCCACCATCCGAGCCCAGCTCCTGGCGCCGGTGCTGCTGGTGATCATGTTCCTGGGCGCGTTCATGGCGCGGCGCCACATCGCCGACATCGTCCTGTTCCTTCTCTTCGGGCTGCTGGGCTGGACCATGAAACGGCAGGGATGGCCGCGCCCTCCCCTCATCATCGGCTTCGTGCTCGGCTCCACCGTGGAGAAGTACCTCTACATCTCGATCCTGACCTACGGCTGGGCCTGGATGTCGCGCCCCTGGGTCATCGTTCTGGCCCTCCTGATCGTGGCCGCCCTGGCCGCCCCGGCGCTCCAGCGCTACCGGGCCCGGACCGCCGCCGCGAACCCCTGAGCCCATGCAAAAGACCGTCTCCCTGCTGTTCGACGCGTTCTTCGTGGTGCTGCTGGCGGCGGCCGTAGCCACGGCCTGGCAGTGGCCCTTCGCCACCGGGCTCTTTCCGCTGACCATCGCCATCCCGGTGCTGGTGGTGGCCGCCGCGCAGCTCGCCAACGACGCGTTCTTCAAAGGGGATGGCGACGATGACCGCGAGCCGCGCGAGCGCATCCGCGACATCGAGGTGGACCGTTCCGTGCCCACCCCGATCGTGATTCGGCGGGCGGGCGCCTTTTACCTGTGCGCCCTGGGCTTCCTGGCCGCCATCCTGCTCATCGGATTCAAGCTGTCGGTGCCCCTGTTCATGGTGTTCTACTTCAGGCGCTTCAGCCGCGCCGGGTGGATCGTGACGCTGATGCTGACAGGCCTCCTGACCGGTCTGGTGCTTGGTTTGTTCGACGCCGTCCTGCACGTGGGATGGCCGGACAACCTGCTGGACTACGTCATCGGTCGATGGAGGGAGTAGGAAGGCGTCCTTCGACTTCGCCGGGCAGATCTCGCTACGGTCGGGACCAACGGGGAATGGTGCTGCTGCCGTTCGTTGACAGCCGCCGCGGCGGGCGTATAGGTAGGAAGCTGATCACCATACGAACGGGACCGACAACCCACGAACAGGAGGGTTCCCATGAAGACAAGAATGACCTGGACGGGGCTGATTTTCGTTTGCATCGGGCTCCTCGCCGCCCCCGCGACCGCGGCGGACAACGCCGCGGACTTCTTCAAGGGCAAGCGCATCACGATGCTGGTGCAGTACTCGCCCGGCGGCACCTTCGACATCCGCGCCCGCTGGATGGCGCGGCACCTGCCCGCGGTCACCGGCGCCAGGGCCATCGTGCGCAACCTGCCGGGCGGCGGCGGGGTCGCCGGCTACAACCGGCTGTTCCGGCTCCCGCCGGACGGCCTGTCGCTACTCACGGCGCACACCAAGCTGGTGGCCTTCGACATGTTCGGCCGCAAGGGAGTGAAGTACGATTACGACAAGTTCGGCTACCTCGGGCGGGTCATCCGCACCAACACGGCCGTGCTGGTGCGCAAGGACCTGCCGACGGACATCGAGGGGCTGCGCAAGCTCAAACGCATCCGCATCGGCGCCTCCTCGCCCTTCAACGAGGGAATGATCGCCGAGATGTTCGACCTGCCCATCACCATCGTGCCGGGATACGGCGGCTCCTCGGAACGCATGGCGGCGATCGCGCGCGGAGAGCTGGACGCCACCACCGCGTCCATTTCCACGGGCTTGAGGTTCAAGGACAGGGTCAACATCGCGTTTGCCTTCGTCAAGGACAAGCGCGCGCCCGACGTGCCGTCGCTGGAAGAGCTGGGCGCCAAGGAGCCGTGGCGCAGCTACGCGCTCTCGTTCTCCGACATCTTCGGCACGGTGGTCACTTCACCCGGCGTGCCCGCGGCCAGACAGCAATACCTGAGCGCCTCGCTCAAGAAGATCACGGAGCTGGAGAAGGCGCAGAAGGAGGCCGGCAAGATGAAGCTCGTGGTGCAGTGGACGGGTCCGGACGAGCTCAAGAAGACGCTGAAGCCGTTCCTGGACCTCAATGCAGAGACCACCAAGCAGCTCAAGCACGTCATCGAGCGCAAGTACGTGGGCAAGTTGAAGTAGGACGGACTGGATTCGGAGCGAACCATGGAGATCAAGTTCGGACTGATCAGCGCGGACTCCCACTGCGGCTTCGACCGTGACGCCTTCACGTCGCGCATGTCGGCCAGCAAGTGGGGCGAGCGCATCCCGCAGGTGGTGGAAGTGGAGGAGGACGGCCGGAAGGTGGACCGCTGGTGCGTCTACGGCAAGCCAAGGGGCGACAACGTGGGCAACTGCCCCGCGCTCATGGGCGAGCCCTTCCCCACCTACCCGCAGCGCTGGGAGGAGGTGCCTGCCCTGGGGTACGACCCGGCGGAGCGGCTCAAGGCGCTGGACGCCGACGGCATCGATGCCGAGGTGCTCTTCCCCAATCCCCCGGGGGGCACCTTCTACGAGTGCGGCGACGCCGGGTTCGAGCTGGACGTGGTGCGCGCCTACAACGACTCCCTGGCGGAGTGGACCACGGTCAGCGACCGCTACTATCCCGTATCCATCATCCCGTACCTGAGCGACCCCGGGACCATCCGGCGCGAGATCGAGCGGGCCGCCGCTGCCGGGCACCGGGGCATCAACCTGCAAGGGGAGACTCCCGGCGAGCTGCCCCACCTCACCGATCCCTACTGGGATCCCATGTGGGACGCGTGCCAGAGCCTGGATGTGCCGGTGCACTTCCACGGCTCCTGCGGGCTCTCGGCGGGCCGGTCCACCCGCTTCTGGAGCGGCTACTCCCCGCGACAGGGCCACTCGGCCATGACCGCCACCTCGGCGACGACGCCGGCGCAGATCATTCCGCACCTCGTCTTCAGCGGCATCACCGAACGCTTTCCGCGCCTCAAGTTCGTATTCGCCGAAGCGGGCATCGGCGGCCTCAACTACGTGCTCGCCGCCTGCGACCACGAGTGGGAAACGCGCCACCTCTGGACCGAGGGCCTGAGCACGCGTCCGAGCGAGGCGGTGCGGCGGCAGATGTTCACGAACTTCTGGTTCGAGAACGAGGGCATCAAGCTGCGCCACGACATCGGCATCGACAACCTCATGTGGGAATCGGACTTCCCCCACGTGACCGCCTTCTACCCGCGTTCCTGGGAAGCCGTGGAAGACGTGCTCCAAGGGGTCTCCGCCGAAGACCGTCGCAAGCTGCTCTACGAAAACGCCGTGCGCGTCTACCGCATGGACGCGGTGGTGCGCGCGGCGACACGCGAGACCGAACCCGTGGAAGCGCGCCCATGAGCCCGGGGCGCGATTTCGTCAGCGTCGACGACCACGTCCAGGAGCCGCCCGACCTGTGGACCGGCCGGCTCTCCCGGAGCCGGTTCGGCGACCGCGTCCCGCAGCTCGAACGCGACGCCGGCGGCGCCGAGCGCTGGGTGGTGGACGGCCGGCCGCTCCTCGGCGGCAAGGTGGCGTCGGCCGGGGCGCTCATGCCCGACCGGAACCGGGAGCCCCGGTGCTGGGAGGAGGTGCCCGCCGCGGCGTGGTCGCCCAAGGAGCGGCTCAAGGCCATGGACGCCGCGGGCGTGGCGTTTTCCGTGCTCTTCCCCACCGTCGCCGGCATGGCCGGCGAAGCCTTCGGACAACTCGACGACCCGGAGCTCGAGACCGAATGCGTCCGGGCCTACAACGACTGGCTGCTGGACGAATGGGCTTCCGCCAGCCCGCGGTTCATCCCCCAGTGCATCGTGCCCATCTGGCCGCCCGAGGCCGCGGCCGCGGAGATGCAGCGGGCCGTGGCCAGGGGGCACCGGGGCATCGTCTTCCCGGCCCTGCCCATGCACCTCCGGGACGTGCCCCACGTGAGCGACCCGGAGTACGACCCCGTATGGAGCGCGTGCGAGGAGATGGGAGTGCCGGTCTCGCTGCACGCCGGGGCGTCGCCGGAGTTGCTGTACCCGGCGTACTCCGGCCTCGCGCCGGCCCTGTCCGAGGCCGTGGACGCGGTGACGCAGCCCATGTCCAGCGTCTACGTGCTCTCGCTGCTGTCCTTCTCGCGGGTGCTGCTGCGGCACCCGCGCCTGCAACTGGTGTTCGCCGAGAGCGCCCTGAGCTGGGCCATGCTCTACCTGGAGTGGGCCGACCACCAGTTCGAGCACGACGGCCTGGCGCGCGAAGGCTACGAGCTCAAGCCCTCGGAAATGTTCCACCGGCAGTGCTATCTCACCGCCTGGTTCGACGAGATCGCGCCGTTCGTGGGCTACCTCGGGGAAGACCGCATCCTGTGGTCCACCAACCTGCCCCTGACCACCTCCACCTGGCCGCGCACCCGGGAGACGGTGGAGCGCTGCTTCAAAGGCGTCGGCCCCGACACCCGCGACAAGATACTGTGGGGCAACGCCGCGGGCCTTTACGGCATCGAACCTTCGGCATCCCCGCCGACGCCCGACAGCGGGGTGTAGGGGCGGTTCTCAAGCCCGCCCTTGCCCGCCTCGGCAGGCTGCTCGGGAGTTTGATGCGCGGGCGGCATTGGGAGTATAGTTCGCGACAGCATACGATTCAGTGCAACCAGCTTCAGTCCAGGAGGTGACTCATGTTGACCGCAAAGGACGTGGGCGGAGTCATGGGCATGATGCCCGCTTTCGCCACCGACGACGCAACGGACATCAACGCCACGCAGACCATCGCCGTTGACAACCTGACCGAGGGCGTGGACCGGATCATCAAGGACGGCATCGACGTCATATCCACCACCGGCACCTACGGCGAGTGCTACAACCTGCTGTGGGAAGAGTTCCGGACCATCACCGCGGCGGCCGTGGACACGGTGAAGAAGCGCGTGCCGCTGTTCATCGGCGTCACCAGCCCCAACCCGCGGGAAGTGGTGCAGAAGATGAACTTCGTCAAGGAAACGGCCGCGGACGGGGTCCTGCTGGGCGTGCCCTACTACGAGACGCTGCCGGTGGACGACGCCGTCCGGTTCTACCACGACATCGCGGACATGTTCCCGACGCTCAACATCCTGATCTACCACAACCCGGGGAACCACAAGTTCACGCTGCCGGTGGGAGCCTTCAAGGAGCTGGTGAAGAAGCCCAGCATCGTCGGCATGAAGGACAGCCACCGGACCACCGGCGCGTTCATGAACCTGCAGCGGATTACCCAGGGCCGGATCAGCGTCTTCGTGAACCAGACGCAGCTCTATCCCTACTACGGCATGGGAGCCGCCGGCTGCTGGTCCACCGAGGTCTGGATGGGGCCGTGGCCGATCCTGCATCTCCGCAACCTGGTGCGGCGCGGCGAGAACGACAAGGCCGCCGAGGTCATCGCCGACATCAACGTGGCCAGCCAGGGCAAGCCGGTGCCGGGGGAGGGCTTCAAGCGGCCCGCCGAGTACGCGGACTACTGCAAGGTGGGACCCACCCGGGTGCCGTTTCTCAACTTCCCGGACAACCAGATCGACCGGGCCAAGAAGCGCGCCGCCCACTGGCAGGAGATGAACGAGCGGTACCGCCCGCTGGTGGAAGCCGAGAACGGCCGTACCGCCGCGTAAACGCCCTTGTGCACGCCGGGACGGCCAGCGGGTCGTCCCGGCAACCCTCACCGTCGCAACCAAACAAGTAAACCGAGGAACACGAGACTGAAGTCATCCCGCGGCGCACTGGTCCATCGTGGCTTCCGCCTGCTGTGTCTGGCCATCCTGGCCACGTCCTTCGGCTTCTACATACAACGGACCATCGAGCTGTGGCTCATCTACGAGCTGACGGGCTCCGCCCTCCACCTGGGGCTCACCGGACTGGTCCGTGCGATTCCCGTCTTCGTGCTCTCGCCCATCGGCGGGGTCCTGGCCGACCGCATCGACCGCCGCCGGTTCGTGATACTGGTGCAGACGTCCAACGGCGTCGTGAACGCCGCCCTCGCGTTCCTGGCGGTCACAGGCCTGATCGAGGTCTGGCACATCTACGTCGGGGGCTTCATGAACGCGGCGTTGAACGCCCTCGGCGCGCCCTCGCGCAACGCCATGGTCCCGGGACTGGTGCCGCGGGAGATGCTCCTCAACGCCGTCTCGCTCACGGCCATGAGCCGGAAGCTGTCGCAGCTCGGAGGACCGGTGCTGACCGGCTTCCTCATCGTCTGGCTCGGCTCCGGGCTCGCCTACGCCTTGAACGGCGCCGTGTTCCTGTCAGCCGCCGTGCTCGTGGCGGCGGTCCGTTACACATCGGAGGTATCCGGAGAACCCGGATCGCCCTTCCGGAGCCTGATGGAAGGCATCGCGTTCGTTCGCCGGGAATCCACGGTGTGGGCCTTCCTCTCCGTCGAGGTCCTGACCGTCTACTTCGGGAGCCACCGGGCCCTGCTGCCCATCTTCGTGGCCGTCCTCGGCGTGGGCGCCGAAGGCCTCGGCTTGCTGCTGTCCGGCGCGGCCGCGGGCTCCAGCCTCGGCATCGCCATGATGTTGTCTCTGGGCGACCTTCGCTACAAGGGGCTTTGGGCGGCGTTCGGCATTTTCGCCTATGCCGTTTCCCTGGTCGTGCTGGCGTATTCCGGCTGGTTCCTGCTTTCGATGGCGGCGGTGTTCCTGCTCGGCCTCTTCGAGACCCTTCCGATGCTGCTCAGCAACGTCGTGATCCAGAGCAACACTCCCGACAACCTGAGAGGACGGGTCCTGAGCTTCCAGCGGATGCTGGGGGTGGGCGGCACGTCCCTCGGAGAGGCGCAATCGGGTTTCGTCGCCGCGTTGATCGGCGCGCCTCTGACCCTGGTCGCCGGAGCCGCCATCTGCGTCGCCACCACCCTGGGGCTCCTGACCTTCAGGCGGGAGATCCGCAAGGCGGACCTGTGAGGGCGCGCTTCAGCGCGCCAACTCCGCGACCCGCTCGCGCGTGTAGACGTCGCCCCACTGCCGGAACGACTGTTCCCAGTTGTACGGCTGGACCTCCGGCATCGGCGCGAGGTCCACGGGTTCGCCGCCCAGATAGACGTGGGTGATGTTCTCCGGACGCATGAGGCCGGAGATGTCCTCCAGGGGGTTGTCGGCCACCACGGTCAGGTCCGCCAGGGCCCCGGCGGCAACGCGGCCGACGGCGTCGCCCTCCCGCAGCAAGCCGGAGTTGCCGCTGGTGGTGGCCCGGAGCGCTTCCGCCGGCGTGAAGCCGAGGTGCTCTACCATGATCTCAAGCTCGCGCGCGTGCCATTCGCCGTAGGGCGTGACCGCGAAGCCGCTGTCGGTACCCACCATGAAGGGAACGCCCGCCTCCCTGGCCTTGACGAGCATCCGCGCCGCCGCCTCCACGTCCTTGCGGTTCATGTTGGGACGCCACCTGTAGCACGGGTCGCCCGGGCGGGTGAACTCCACGGTGTTGACCAGAAAGGTCAACGCCGGCGACAGCACGCAGCCGTTGCGGACGATCTCTTCCAGGCCCTCGTCGTCCATCTCGAAGCCGTGGAAGATGACGTCGACGCCGGCCCTGGCCGAGTAGAGCACGGCTTCGCGCCCGCGCGCGTGGGTGATGGTCTTGACGCCCAGCCGGTGGCACTCCTCCACCATGGCGCTCAGCTCCGCCTGGTTGAAGCCGGACATGAGCTCGCCGGCGCGGTTCCGCTGCAGCCCGTCCACCGCGAACTTGATGAGGTCCACGCGGTCCTTGACCTGGGAGCGGATCTCCTCGATGGCCTCGTCCGGACTGCGCACCAGCACGCCGATGGAGCTCTCGGGCACGCCGATCCAGGACGGGTACCAGTCGCCCAGGCCCTGCCGTCCGGTCACCTGGCGTCCCGCGCAGGTGATCCGAGGCCCCTGAAACATCCCGGCATTGACGGCGTCGCGGACCGACACCGCCACCCGGCAGGTGGACGCCGGATCGGCAAGGGACGTGTATCCGGCATTGAGGACCTTTCGGGCGGCATGCATGGCCCGCAACGCCCGGTACTCCGCAGGCGCGAACATGTCCACGTCCTCGTTGGCCTGGGCGTTGCCGTAGCTCAGGTGGACGTGGATGTCGATGAGGCCGGGCAGGACCCAGGCCCCGGAATGGTCCACGACCTCGTCGCCGTCGCGGGCCGGCGGCGCCTCCGCCGTGGGGCCGACGGAAACGATCACGCCATCCTCGACGACCACGGTCTGATCGGAGCGGAGGTCGTCGCCCAGGCCGTCGAACAGGTATCCGCATCTGAGAAACTTGCGCATGGTGTCAGCCTCTCGGAACTCGTGAAGGATCGATCCGGCGGATGGTACATCGGCGTGAGAAACGGTGTCAATGCGGCATCGGCCCGAAGCGCACGGGCGGCCGGACGCGCCGTGAAGTTGCGGTCCTGCACGAACCGGTCGTAGACTGCGCGTTGTACCGGAGCCGCCGTGCTCGGTGCGCCCAACCAGCGAAGGAGGTCCGAACATGTGGTATCTCGTGCTCTCCCATTCCCTTCCGGAAAAGGAGGAGTTGAAGCAGCGGAACTACGACGACCATCGGGATTGGCTCGAGGAGCAGCACCGGGCAGGCAGGCTGCTCTTTTCCGGACCGACGTCGGACCGCGCCTACGGAATCTATGTCATGCTGGCGTCGAGCCTGAGCGAGGCCGAGGCCCTGGCGGGCCAGGACCCACACCACGCCAGGGGCATCCGGACCATGGAGGTCCTGGAGTGGGCCCCGCACCGGGCGTTCCGGATGGACGGCACCACCATTGCCGACGTCGAGGACATGGCGAGGGAAGGCCAACACTCCCCGAGCTAGCGACCGGGCAGCCGGTACGGTCGGGCGAGAAACCCTGCCGGCGCGGGCGCCGCGGGCAAGATCCGTATTGACAGCCATAATGGGGCTTGATACAGTCGCGACCGCCCGGGGAGGTCCGCTCCCGCAACTCCCGGCCGAATCCCCCGGTTGCCCAAGAAGGGAGAACCCATGATCCAGGCCAGCGATATCCACGGCGTGATGGCCATGATGCCCGCTTTCGCAACGGACGACGCCAACTCGCCGCGCGCCAAGAACACCGTCAACGTCCCTGAGCTTGAGCGGAGCGTGGACCGGGCGGTGCGGGACGGCATCAACGTCATCACCACCACCGGCACCTTCGGCGAGTGTCATACCCTGCTCTGGGAGGAATTCACGACGCTTGCCGACGCCACCGTGGCAACGGTCGACAAACGCATACCCGTGGTCATCGGCTGCACCAGCCTGCACACCCGGGAGGTGCTGCTGAAGATGGACTATGCGGCCAAGGCCGGAGCCGACGCCGTGCTGGTGGGGGTTCCCTTCTACTTCAAGTCCAGCGTCGCCAACGCCGTGCAGTTCTACTTCGACCTTGCGGATGAACACCCCGAGCTGGGCATCTTCATCTACCACAACCCGCGCAACCACCTCATCCACATCCCGGTGTCGGCGTTCAAGGAGCTTGTCACCAGCCCCAACATCGTCGGCATGAAGGACAGTCACCGGACGCCCATGCAGTTCATGCAACTGATGGACATCGTCCGGGGCAGGATCAGCGTCATGACCAACCAGAACCAGATGTACCCCTACATGATGATGGGGGCCGCCGGATGCTGGTCCATCAACGCGTGGATGGGACCGTCGCCCGTGGTCCGGGCCTACCGTGCCGGGCGTGAGGGAAAGTGGGAGGATGTCAAGGAGATCTGCATGGCCATGGCGCGGGTCGGCGGACGGGATCCGAGCGAGACCGACCCCGTGGAGAGCAAGCTCTCCATCAACGAAGCGGGATACTGCTACGCGGGTCCCGGCAGGCCGCCGTTCCGGGTGACCACCGACGAGACCCGGGCCGAGGCGAGGGCCATCGCGCAACGGTGGCGCAAGCTGTGCCAGACCTACCCGCTGCCGGAGGAGGCCGCCGCCTGACGCGCGGCGGTTTCGTCTGGAGCATCGACACACGCAGGGGCGGATTTCAAGCCCGCCGGCGACCCGCGCCGGCACCCGGGTGGAGCGGGTTGCGAAAAGGAACGCGAACATGGCCAAGGTGGCAAAGGATCGTCAACAGAAGCGCGACGAGCTGCACGAGAAATTCGGCGCCCTGGGGTTGGTGGGCTACTGGCAGCGCCAGCGGGAGCACCACAGCGTCGAGCCCCGGCTTTGGCGCTGGGACGAGGTCCACCCGGCGCTGATGCAGGCCGCCGACGTGATCAGCATCGGGCCGGAGGCCTTCCGCCGGAACGTCGGCCTCGAGACCGGGAGCCGCACCATCATCATGGGCTACCAGATCGTCATGCCGGGAGAGGCCGCGCCCGCCCACCGGCACACCAACACCGCCTTGCGCTTCGTGGTGCAGGGAGGCGGCGCCTACACCACCTCCAACGGCGAGCCCATGACCATGCAGCCGGGAGACCTGCTGATCCAGCCCAACTGGATCTGGCACGACCACGTCAACGATTCCAGGGAACCCATCATCTGGATCGACGCCCTCGACGTCGGCGTAGTCAACTTCCTCGGCGCCTCCCGGTTCCGGGAAGAGTGGTCGGAAGGCGTGCAGCAGCCGCTGACCCGGAAGGCCGGCGCCTCACGCCGCCTCTACGGCCCCATCCGGGAGCCGGAGGTGACGTTCGAGGGGGCCGGCGTGCCCTACCACTACAGGTGGGACGAGACGCTGGAGGCGTTGCAGGAGGTGGCGGACGCCGGCGGCGGCGACCCCCACGACGGCGTGCTGCTCGAATACAAGAACCCGGTCACCGGCGGCCACACCTTCCTCACCATGACCTGCCACATCCAGATGCTGCTGCCGGGCCAGGCCACCCTGCCCCACCGCCACATGGGCACCACCCACTACCACGTGGTGCGGGGACAGGGCGCCACCGTCGTCGACCGCGACGAGCCCATGGAGCTCGCATGGGACGTCAACGACGCCTTCACCCTGCCGCCCTGGCGCTGGCACCACTTCCGCAACGCATCCGGCACCGAGCCCGCCATCCTGTTCTCGGTGACGGACCGGCCGATGCTGGAGATGACCGGGCTCGATCGGGAAGAGACGGGATAAGCACTAGCGCGCGACGCTTTGCCGAAGCCCAGGGCTGGAGCCGATCATCCCGGCCACCAACTCGAAGGACCGGAGCCGCCTGGCGTGATCGTGGATGTTGGCGGTGACCATGACCTCGTCGGCGCCGGTTTGCTCGACGAAGGCGGCTATCCCGCGTTCGACCGTGTCCGGCGCGCCGACGGCGGTGCAGGACTGGGCCTCGTTCAGCATCGCACGTTCGTGCGGAGTCACTTGATCCTCGAAGTCGGCGACCGGCGGCGGCAGCTTGCCCCGCATGCCGCGACGCCGGTTGACGAAGGACTGCTGGATCGAGGTCCGGAGAAAGCGGGCTTCCTCGTCGGTATCGGCGGCGACGACGGTCATACCCACCATGACATGGGGCCTGTCGAGTTGCGCCGACGGTTCGAAGCGGTGGCGGTAGACGGCGATGGCCTGCATCAACGCCGCCGGCGCAAAGTGCGAGGCAAAGGCGTAAGGCAGGCCAAGGGCGGCAGCGAGCTGGGCGCCGTAGAGGCTGGAGCCCAGGATCCAGATCGGCACGTTCAGGCCGGCGCCCGGCACGGCGCGCACGAACTGGTCCGGCGCCGGCTCCTTGAAATAGTGCTGCAGCTCCAGCACGTCTTGCGGGAAGTCATCGAGGTTGCCGGCCAGGGTGCGGCGCAGGGCACGAGAGGTGTACTGGTCGGTGCCGGGTGCGCGCCCTATGCCCAGATCGATCCGTCCCGGATAAAGCGCCGCGAGGGTGCCGAACTGCTCGGCGATGACGAGGGGGGCATGGTTGGACAGCATGACGCCGCCGGCGCCCACCCGGATCGTCGTCGTCGCCTGAGCGACCTGGCCGATCACCACCGCCGTCGCCGCACTGGCGATACTCGCCATGTTGTGATGCTCGGCCAGCCAGTAGCGCGAGTAGCCCCATGCGTCGGCATGGCGCGCCAGGTCGATGGTGTTGAGCAACGCCTGGCGGGCGTCGCCGCCTTCGACGATCGGCGACAGGTCCAGAACGGAGAGCGGTGTGTCTATCATCCGGACACTATAGGCCATCGCCGGCGAGTTTTCAGTCCCGGCGCTCGCCCTTTCCGAACGCCTCGCGGTAGGCTGCCTCGACCCGCTCCACCTCTTCGTCGTTCAGCGCGGCGAATTCGTTCTCCCGGCCCCGGCGGGACAGCCTGCCCTCGTTCTGCTGCAGGAAGCGGAAGAGGAGGTCGGCGAGACGGTCCGGCATGTCGAACATGATGTCCAGGCTGGACCGGAACGCGTCATATCGCTTCAGGAAGGCCGCTTCGTCCGGCAGGTCGTGCTCGATGGTCCTCTGCACGCACCCGTACAGGAACTCCGTCTGGGGCGTGGCGTCGAAGAACCGGTAGAAGTCGGCGGTGTCGTTGAGCACGCGGACGTTGCCGTCGCCGGTGGGCTCCCAGTCCACGGCGGGCAGCAGCCTCCGCGAATAGTCTTCGAGCGCCGCGCGGTAGCCGTCCATCCGGTCCAGGATCACCGCCGAGACCGGGAAGACGACGCCCGGCGGGTTGAACCCACGCTCGGCCAGGACATGATGAATCAGGTAGCGATGCAGCCTGCCGTTGCCGTCCTCGAAGGGGTGGACGAAGACGAACCCGAATGCGAGCGCGGACGCGGCCACCACCGGATCGAGCTGCCGGGCGGCTTCCCTGTCGAACGCGGCCATGCCGTCCACGAGCCGCGCCAGATCGTCGGCCCGGGCGCTGATATGGTCCGGGATCGGCATGCGGGTCTCGAGGTCGTGCTCGCCGACGAAGCCCCCTTCGGTCCTGAGGCCGGGACGGAGGAACCGGAAGTCGCCGATCACGATGCGTTGCAGACGCACGAGGTCGTCGAGATCAATG
Source organism: uncultured Binatia bacterium (SeqCode) (assembly GCA_965219905.1). Classification (GTDB taxonomy): domain Bacteria; phylum Desulfobacterota; class Binatia; order UBA9968; family JAJDTQ01; genus JAJDTQ01. The sequence goes on from CBDCOS010000002.1 coordinate 745,203, forward strand.
GGCTGTGCGCCGGCCTGGGCGATGGCGCGGCCCCATCGCTGAATGCGGTCCGGACGCGGACGCTCGCCTTCGATGGCAAAACTGGACCTGGAGTCGTTCAGCAAGAGGAAAGCGGCGGTCCGTGTCAGCAGATCGCGGGGTACGGCCGCCGCCGCTTGCCGGGCGCACGCGGGCAGGTCCATGCCGACGAAGCGTTCCAGCGGCTCGGTGCGAAACACCAGCGGACAGAAGCCCGGAGTTCCCGGCAGGTTGTTCTTCACGCGATGCCGGGAAGAGGTCTCCGCCGACGCCGCGTATTGCTGGGACGGATTGACGACGTGGGGATAAGCCCCGCGATCGGCGTCCGGCAGAGCGAGCCGTTCTCCGGTGAGCCATTCATAGAGGAACCAGACGCGCCGCGCGTAGGAGCCCGTGGGCTTTGCCCTGACCAAGGCCTCGATCGGGCCGGCGCCGGTTGCCACGAACAGCCGCTTGAGGACGGCAAGGTCGAGCCCTTCGTACTTGAGCGCGAAGGTCAGGTGGTCTTCCAGGGTGGCATCGGGAGCGTACCGCCGCGGGAAAATACGCCATCCGCCTTCTTCCATGCGAATCGAGCGGTCAGCAACGGCGCTCAAGGTACGGGGGAGCGGCACACGCAGACCATAACCCCCGATCAAGGCCGCATAGCCGGCCAGCGTAGCGGGAACGGGGAGTCTGCATTCCTGAAAAATGGTTACAGGTCCAGTAAAACTATTCTGCATTACCATTTAAGCGTAAAATGATAACACTGAGATTGTATGATGAAAAGCGATACCACTGGAGAGGCGCGAACTTGCCCGGCAGGTCGGCTACCGGCGGCGTGTCAGTGCGCCGCCTCCACGATCTCCGAATCGAGCAGGGTCTTGCAGGAGGGGCAGAAGAGCTGCTGCAGGAGGAATTGGCCTTCCAGGTCCGTCATGAGCGGACCGGCGGCGGTGGGAGGCGAGAGCTTCCGGTGGCTCTGCTGCTTCCAGCCGGCTTCCGCGCCGAACACGAAGCCGCATCGGGCGCAGACGACCTGTGGGGTTCCCGAGCCGGCATCCACTTCAAGGTTCTCTCTGAACGGTCGTTTCATCCGACTCTTGTCCTCCTTCCAATGGTGCCGGCGTGCGTCGCGGTGGGCCTTGTGGGGCGACCGCTGGCCGCCCCTACAGGCCCCTAGCGCTGTTGCCGGATCCGGACGCGGAGATCCTCGGTGGCCGCGGCGTCCACCCGCATGTCCGGTTGCTCCAGGGCGACGCCGTAGATGTCCCGGGCAGCCTCCACCGATACGATGCCGTTTACCACGTCCTGAAGCACCGCGTCGGGCTCCCGGTCCAAGGGGTCGCCGTAACCGCCGCCGCTGGCCATGCGCATGTACAGCACGTCGTCGGTGCGCAGATCGAAGTCGCAGTACGGCAGCATCTCGGAGGTGCCGCCCATGGCCTCCACGTCCACCGGGTGGCGGTTCTCCCGGACGCTGTCCCAGACGGCGGTCCCCTCCTTCAGCACCAGCAGGCTGGGGGCGGCGGACAGGCCGCCGAAGACGCCCTGCCCGGAGTTCCGAAGCCCCGACACTCCCAGCGCCACGCCCTTGATGCCGCCCTCCGGCGCGTCGTACACCGTGAGCGCGGTCTCCGCGCCGGCGCCGCCGCGGAACCGGCCGGCCCCGGCGCCGTCCTTCAGGTGGCGCCGGAACAGGTACAGGATGGGGAAGTTCTGTTCCACCCACTCGACGTTCTGGCACGAGTGCCAGCCGCGGCCGCCGGAGTCCACCCCGTCCTTGCCGGCGCGGGCGCCGTATCCGTCGATGGCCCCTTCGGAGAGGCTTGAGACGTAGTAGCGGCCGTGCTGGTTGACCCCGGCGTGGCGGGCGAAACGGTGGCCGGCGTTGGAAGCCATCACCTCGTGCCGCCAGCTCTCGCTGGTGGCCAGCATCTGCATCAACACTGCGGGAGCCAGGTAGCGGCAGGTGGCCGCACCCGAGGTGGTGTTGAGGGACACCGGAGCCGGGTACCGTGCGTTGACCACCGTACCCGGCGGCGCGATGACCTCGATGGGCCCGAAGGCGCCGTGGTTCCGGGGGATGTCGAACCCGAGGGTCTCGACCACTGCGGCGAAGCACGTCCCGAAGGTGGCGTGGTACGGCATGTTGATGCCGGTCGTGGCCTGGGGATCGCTGCCGGCGAAGTCGAAGATCAGGCGGTCGTCGCGCTTGCGCAGGGTGAGGTGCATCTTCCAGACGTCATCGCCCTGAATGAGGGCGGTGCCGCTCCAGGAGCCGTCGGCGAACTCGCCGATCCGTTGCCGCAGCACCGACTCGGTGTAGCGGATGATCTCGGCCGCCACCCGCTCCAGGAGATCCGGGCCGTACTGGCGGGCGATCTCCTGGATACGGGCCTTGGCGATGTTGTTGGCGGCGATCTCGCACTTGAGGTCCAGCCCCACCATCACGGGCTGCCGGGTCATGTTCAGGAGGGTGTCGAAGACGTCCTGGCGGAGCTTGCCGCGTTCCACCAGCTTGAGACCCGGGACCCGCAGCCCCTCGTGGCAGATTTCCGTGGCCCCGGGGGAGTTGCCGCCCGGGGACATGGCGCCGATGTCCATGACGTGCACGAAGGTGGCGCTCCAGGCGACGCGGCGCCCCTCGAAGTGGATCGGAGCGATGACGTAGACGTCGGACTGGTGGATCGCCGCCACGTACGGGTCGTTCAACAGGAAGACATCGTCAGGGTCGATTCCCTCCCCGTCCTCGAACCGCTCGATGATCTTCTTCACGGCGACGCCGGCGCAGGCGACGTGCTGGCCCAGGGACTCGCCCGCCGACAGCACGTCTCCGTCCGCGGTGTAGAGCGACGCCATGTAGTCGTGCTGCTGGGTCGTGTTCACCGTGCCGCCGACCCGCTCCAGCGTGATCCCCATCTCCCGGGCGATCTGGTACAGCCGGTGCGAGAGGATCTCGAGGGTGATGGGATCGACGCCGTCCCTGGTGGTGGTCACGGTCATGTTGCCTCCTGGCCGACGTGGATCACGACATTGCGGAACTCGTCCATCTCCGCGCGGTCGTTGGGGTTCACGACGATGGTGGTGACCGGAGTCTCGATGACCGCCGGGCCGGCGATCCGCGCCCCCGGGGAAAGCCCGTGAAAGTCGTAGATGTCGGTGGGCGCGAAGTCTCCGTACTCCTCGAAGTACGCCGCCCGTGTCCCCTTGCGGGCGCCGCCGGCATCGGCGGCCGCGGCCTCGCTCCTGTGAACCGCCGGCCTGGCCAGCTTGCCCACCGCCGTGATCCGCAGCGACAGCATCTCCCTGCCCGCCTCCGGATACCCGGCCCCCTGCCCGTAGGACTGCTCGTAGAGTTCGTCGAACCGGGCGTAGAGCCGGTCGAGGTCAGCGTCGCTCACCGGCTCCCGCCCCGGCACCGGCACGTTGATCTCGTTGACCTGGTAGCGGTAACGCATGTCCACGCTCCGCAGAATCTCGGTGCCGCCGTCCCGGAACCCCGCGCTCGCGAGGTCTGCAACGGCGCGGGCGCGCAACGTCTCAAATCCGGCGTTGAGGCGCACGGGGTCCAGCGGCGCCACCACGTGGTCGGACATGCCGTACTCGTAGGTCACGTCCGCGGAGATCAGCCCCGTGGCCGCGTGCACCGAAGCCGTGAGCGGGATGACCACCTTGCGTATGCCGAGCTGGAGCGCGCAGCGCGAGGCGTGCGCGGGTGCCGAGCCGCCGATGGCCACCATGGTGAACTCCCGGGGGTCCTGCCCGCGCTCCACCGTGCAGCGGCGGATGAGGTCGCTCATGTGGGCGTTGATGATGCGGAAGATTCCGCCGGCGGCCTCCGTCGCGCTCATCCCCAGCGGCCTGGCGATACGTTCCTCGATGGCAGCCGCGGCCGCCTCCTTCCTGAGGGTGAGACGGCCGCCCAGGAAGTAGTCGGGGTTGAGGTAGCCCAGGGCCACGTCGGCGTCGCACACCGTCGGCTCGGTGCCGCCGGCGCCGTAGGCCACCGGACCCGGCGCGGCCCCCGCTCCCTGGGGGCCGACCTTGAGCAGGCCGGACGTGCGGTCGATCCAGGCGATGCTGCCGCCGCCTGCGCCGATGGAGGCCACCCAGATCTTGGGTGCCAGGATGCGGTAGCGTTCGAACACCGGCTGGTAGTCGCGCTCGATGACACCCTGCCGCACCAGGCTGACCTTGAAGGTGGTGCCGCCCATGTCCGCCGCCAACACGTTGGGCTCGCCGATCAGGTCGCCGATGAACTTGCTGCCCACCACCCCGGCGGCGGGGCCGGATTCCAGGGCGCCGATGGCCCGTTGCGAGGCGGCTTCGATGCTGAGCATGCCGCCGTAAGCCTGCATCACCAGGGGGTCCTTCTCGAGTCCCTTCTCCGCGAGGCTTTGCTGAAGGTTGCGCAAGTAGGAAGCGATCCGGGGCCCGATATAGGCATTGAAGATGGTCGTGGCGGTGCGCTCGTACTCCCCCAGGAACGGCGCCACTTCACTGGAACAGCTCACGTGGATCCCGGGATGGCTGCGCCGGATGGCGTCGGCCACCGCCTTCTCATGGGCGTCGTTGGCGATGGACCACAACAGGCACACGGCCACCGACTCCACGCCCTTGGCCGCCAGGCGCCCCACCACCTCCTCGATCTGCCGGACGTCGGCTTCAATCAGCACCGACCCCTTGTAGTCGATGCGGCCCTGCACCTCCTCGGTCAGGCTTCGCGGCGCCAGCGGCTCGGGTTTTTCCAGGGCCGCTATGTGGGAGGCCTCGGCCTCCGTCAGGCCCGGGGTCACATCGCCCCGCATCATCAGGAAAGTGTCCGGAAAGCCCTCGGTGACCACGAGCCCGGTCCGCGCTCCGGTGCGGGTAATGAGGGTGTTGTCGGCCACCGTACAGGCGTGAAAGAAGAGCCGCGTCGTGCGGAGCAGGTCGTCCACGGAAGCCAGGCCGAGATTGGCGGCCCCGTCCGCGAGGGAATCGATGACGCCCCGTGAGAAATCGTCCGGCGTCGACAGCGCCTTGCCGATGGTCAGCGTGCCGTTGCTGTCCAGGATGACGCAGTCGGTGCAGGTGCCGCCGATGTCGACGCCGATGATGTAGTCCATGTAAGCGTCCCTTTAGCACGAACAACTGTCACGTCACTTATCAAGGAAAGCCCCCGGTGACAAAACCTTGACGGAACCGTGTGACTGCTTGCCCACGCGCGTCGTCCCCGGGCCTACGGCGCCTCACTCCTCCGCCGGCCCCTCCGGCGTAAGCTCGCGAACCCCACGGTTGGCCACCGCCGTGGTCCCCACCACGACCAGCATCAAGACCCCGCCCAGGATCACTGCCGACGGCGCGCCGGCCAAGGCGCCGAGGAACGGAGACAGGTGGTCCCGGGACAGGCCGGCGACGGCGCCCATCTGCAGTTGTCCGAGGGGCAGGACGACGCTGTAGTTCATGCCCCAGATGGCCATGACGCGGCCGCGGTAGTCGTCGGGCACCCGGGTCTGCACCGAGGTCTGGGTGCTTACCATGAAAAAGGAGAGGCCGACGCCGGCCATCAACAGCATGGCCAATGCCAGCGGAAAGGCGCCGGAAAACCCGAACAGCGTGAGGAAGAAGGCATGGATTCCCGCGCCCAGGAGAACCAGCCAGCCTCGTCTCGGGAAGTAGCCGAGGTTGGCGGCCACCAGGGCGCCGAGCAGGGCGCCGATGCCGCTGACCACGTACAGGTTGCCCAAGGTCGTGCCGTCGCCACTGAACACCACGTCGGCAAAGACCGGCAGGAGCGCGGTATGGGAGGCCAGGAAGAAGATGTCCAGGTAGTTCAGGCCGATGAGGGAACGGAAGAGCTTGCGGGTCCAGACGAAGGAGAGCCCGCCCAGAAGGGTGCGGATGAAGCTGCCGCCCCGGGTGCGTTCGATGACCGGCACCCGTACCGGAAGGAGCAGCAGGCCGAAGGCCAGGTAGGTTGCCGCGGCTACGTAGTAGGCGGCCCCGGCGCCGGACAGGGGCGCGCCGGTGTACCACGCCACGTAGTCGATGGTGAACCCCGCCAGGGCGGGCCCGAATATGCGGGTGCCGGGCCAGATCATGGAATTGAGGCTCACCGCGTTCATGAGGTGGGAGCGGTCGATGAGGTGCGGGAAGAGCGCCTGACGGGCGGGATGGTCGAACGCCTGTATGCCGCCGTGGATGGCGACGACCACGAACACGTGCCAGACCCGCACGAGTTCCGCGGCCACGAGCGTCGCCAGCGCAAACATCAGGAACGCCGTGACGAACTGGAGCAGCATGAGGAAGCGCCGCAGTTCCAGCTTGTCGGCGGCGGCGCCGCCGAAGAGCGTCAGCGCTATCGCCGGCGCTGCGGCCACCAGCCCCAGGGCGCCGAGCACGTATTCCGAGCGCGTCAGCTCCCAGGCCAGCCATCCATGCGCCAGGATCAGCATCTGGTGGCCGGCCACCGCGGTGAGGTGGCCGAACCAGTAGAGCCGGAAGCCGCGGTAGCGGAGGACTCGGAAAACGTGCAGCTTGTCGCCGATACTCGTCAGGAGTTGCTTCATCGGGGTGGCGGTCATGCCCCGCCCCGCCTGGATTCCCGCTTTCGCGGGAATGACGTGTTCGGGGCTTCGTCAATGTTCGTGCCCATGACGGCTGTCGGGTTCAAGCAGCCCTTGGGGCGTTCTTGTCAAAAAAGAAGGCCCCTCACATTCATGGGGGCCTTCTTCACCTTCGTGTTTCGGTTTCCGCTTACAACTTCACCAGGTCCGAGTAGCTGGCTTGCGAGTCGGGCTTGAGGCCGTAGCCGGCCATCCAGTTGCGCGCCCGGTTGAACTCCTCCTCGGTGTAGTCCTCGGGGTAGACGTAGTCCAGCCGGTTGAGGTTCAGGTCCTCGAACCTGAAATCGCCGATCAGGTCGTCGGGAATGTCGCGCAGCAGGAGCGCGGCGTGCTTCTTGAGATCGGAGTTGATCTCGTCGACGCAACGCCGGAGCGCCCGGAAGATCGCATCACGGGTATCTTCGGCATCGTCGGCGTTGACGAAAAGCAGCCCCCAGTACTTGGACTCCGCCAGCACGCGGCAGCCGCGTTTCTCGGCCAGGCTGATGAACGGCTCCATCAAGGTCGCCGCCTCCACCTCACCGTTCAGCAACAGGCGGGTGCGGATGGCGGGTCCGCCATCGTGGCGTAGCTTCACCCGGTCCTTGTCGCAGTGGCCCTCGAGCATCTTGTAGGTCATGTAGTGGGAGCCCGTCTGGTCCTGGATGGAGATGGGTACGTCCGCGAGGTCATCCAGCCGGTGGTACGACGAGTCGCCTCGCACGATGATGGCCATGGTAGCTACGCTCTCGCGGCGTCCGAGGATCCAGCCGTCGCGCTCGCCGTCGGCCGCGCGCTTGATGACGCCCCACTCACACTTGTTGTAGCCTTCCAGGTCGCCGCACTCGTAGTCCGAGGCAATGGGGCGCTCGAAAACGTCGGCGGGCTGGAGCTGGGAATCCGGCGTCACCACCTCGGCGTCGATGCCCTCCGCGGCCATGAAGCCCTTTTCCACGCCCACGTCCCAGGGCAGCGTCCACACGGTTCCTTCGCTGGTTACTCTGATCTTGCGCGCCATGCTGTTCCGACCTCCGAGGGTATTGAATGATTTGGGGAGACTAGCATACCGGCCCGGATGATGGAACAATTCCAGGTCGAACACACCTCAGCAAGGAGACTCGTGCATGCACACCTGTGCCATCGACATTCACCACCACTACATGCCGCCGGGCCTGATCGAGGAGCTCAAGGCCCACGGGAAGGCCGTGGGCACGGAGGTGGGGCAAACCCCGGAAGGCCTCAACACCGTCACCATCGGCGGGGGGCCGAGCTTCGTGGTGCCGCCGCCGCTCATGGACGTAGAGAAACGGTTGGAGAACATGGACAAGGGCAAGATCGCCCTGGCCACCCTGGAGCCTCACACCGCCTGCCTGGGTTACCGCCTGAACCCGGAGCAGGGAGAGGCCTGGTGCAACCTCTACAACGAGGGGTTGATGGAACTGCGGACGCGGCACCCGGACCGCTTCACCGCGCTGGCGGCGGTGCCGCTGCAGGACCCCGACCGCGCCGCCCGGGTGCTGGAGCGCGGCATCCTGGAGCACAAGCTGGCCGGGGCTTACATCGGCACCAACGTGAACGGCGAGTACTACCGGAGCCACGAGTTCGACGCCTTCTGGGGCAAGGCGCAGGAGCTCGACGCGCTCATCGTCATGCACCCCGAGGACATCGCCGGGCTGGAGCGCATGGGCACCTATGGCCTGTTCCTGATCTGCGGCAACCCGGCGGACACGGCGCTGTCACTGGGCTTCATGACCTACAGCGGCGTGTTCGACCGGTTCCCCGACCTGAAGCTCTGCACGCTGCACGGCGGCGGCTTCTTCCCCTACCACCTCGGGCGCTTCGACCAGGGCTTCGGGGTGCGGCCGGGGGCGGCGGACGCCGAGGCCCGGGACAAGCCCAGCGCCTATCTCAAGAACCTGTATTCCGACGCGCTGGTGTACCGGGTGGACACCCTGGAGTACCTCAAGAGCCTGCTGGGGTGGGAGCACCTGATGGTCGGGACGGACTACCCCTATCCGCTGGGGGACTGGAACGCGGTGGAGAAGGTGGAGGCGCTGGACTGCCCGGAGGAGCAGAAGCTGGCGATCCTGGAGGGGAATGCGCGGAGGCTGCTGAAGTTGTAGGGGCAGAGGTCCGCCGGATGCCGGGGTACGACGCGGGAAGCCGGAGGGCGGACCCAACGTCTTCCCGGGTCCTACCCCGGCATCCGGCGACTGCGGCGGTGTGCGACGATCCCCCGGCTCCTGGTAGCGAAGGGCTAGCCCGTCGGCCAGAGGCCGAAGGGCGCCTCGGGCCAGACGATGTGGAGGGCGAAGTCGTAGAAGCCCACGATCAGCGCCAGGAACGCGAGGGCGATGCCCGCCGACGCAAGCCAGCCGGCCTTGCCGTAGTACATGAGGTAGAGGAAGAGCATGCCCGGCAGGGCCACGTGAACGCCGATGAGCCAGATGGCCACGTACATGAGCGTGGTGAAGCCGAAGATGCGCACGAACCGCTGGCCTTCGGTCTTGGGATCGTCTCCGAGGATGAAGCCCGTGTCCATGATGTCGCCTTCCTCGATGCGCTTCTCCGGGGTGCCTCGCAGCAGCGTCCACACCCGGATGAGCCAGAACGGCGTCCCCACCAGCACCGCGAGCCTCGGCATCAGGTCCGCGCCTTCCGGATAACTGAAGGAATCGATGAACATGTAGAGGAAGAACGCGCCCACCGCGAGCAGGAGCACGACCTCTCCGGCGACCTCGAGGGTGAAGCGGCGTTGGGGAGAACTTTCCCCGCCCTTGTCGGCGGCTGCCGGTGATTCCGCGACGGCGTCCCTTGCCGCCGCATCATCCAGACTCTCCCGGGCTCCGGCCGTGTCACCGCCCGCCGCCGGCGCGCCGCCTTCCGCCGCCCCCCGCCCGGACTCCTCCCCCTCGGTCATGGACATCATGGCCTGCCGCGCGCCGCGCTGGGCCCGTAGGCTGAACAGCGTCACCGCGACCATGAATGCGAGGATGACCAGGAACTGCGGCCGCAGGAGCATGCCCCAGCCGTAGTTGCTGACCGAGATCCACAGGAAGCGCTCCAGGATGTCGGCCAGCGCCACCGCGATGAGGATGGGCGGACGCGGCCAGCCGTAACGTTTCATGAAGACGCCCAGCAGGCCGAAGGCCAGCACCGCGCCCAGATCTCCCACGTTGCCCGCGGCTGCCAGCGCCGCCAGCGAGACGATGCCCACCACCACCGGCGCCAGGATATTGGGCGGGATCACCGAGATGCGGCAAAGGGTCGGGGCGAAGGCCAGCATGATGGGCACGACGATGAGGTTGGCGAAGGCGATGGTGTAGACCATGCTCACGGTGAGGTCGAGGTGCCGCGTGAGCATGAGCGGGCCCGGCGTGATGCCGGTGAGGATGAGGATGGCCAGCACGATGGCCATGCCGCCGCTGCCGGGAATGCCGAACACCACGGTGGGGATGAGCACGCCGCCGTCCACCGAGTTGTTGGCGGCGTCGGAGGCGATGACGCCGCGCACGTCGCCCTTGCCGAAGGTCTCGGTGCCGCCCGGCTCGGTTTGGCGCGCCTGGGCGTAGGCGATCCAATGGGCGGCGCTGCCGCCCACCCCGGGCATGATGCCCACGAACACGCCGATGAGGGACGAACGCGCCATCAGCCACTTGTGGTTCCAGGCCTCCCACATGCCGCGCCACACGTCCGACTTGGCCTCCCGCAGGAGCGTGTCCAGCCGCGCCCGGGCGATGGTGGTGTCCCCCACCACCAGGGCGATGGCCTCGGGCAGGGCGAACAGGCCCACCACCACCGGTACCAGCGTGAAGCCGTCCCAGAGGTAGAAGTCGAACCCCATGGCGGCGCGCACGTTGCCGCCCAGGTCCGCGTAGCCCACCATGGCGATGGCGATGCCGAAAGCCGCGGTGAGGATGCCCTTGACGAAGGCTCCGGCGCTCACCACGGCCACCGCCAGCACCCCCATGAGCGTCAGCAGGAAGAACTCCGCCGAGCCGAACCACTCCAGGAGCTGCCGGCTCACCGGCAGCGCCAGCAAGAGCGCGATGGCGCCGATGACTCCACCCACGATGGTGGTGGTGTAGCTCGCGCCCAGTGCCACTCCGGCGAGGCCCTGCTGGGCCATGGGATAGCCGTCGAGCACGGTGGCTTGGGCCGAGCGGGCGCCGGGAACGCCGAACAGAATGGCGGGGATGGGCTCGGTGATGTCGCTGGCCGCCATGTGGAACACCACGATGGTGATGGCGACCCAGGGGTCGAGGTGGACCGCGAGGCTCAGCACGACCACGGACACCGGCAGGCCGCCTCCGGGCATGAGCCCGGAGAACAGCGCCACCGGCAGCACCAGGAGCATCGCCAGGAGCGGCCCCGGCGAAAAGAGGTGAAAAAAGGCGTCAACGGAAGCTTCGAGCATGAAGGCTCTCGACGAAGGCCGAGCGACCCGGAAACCGGTTCCGGAACACGGGCCGCCTACGCTACGGTGGACCCATGCGGGGGCGACCGCCGGTCGCCCCTACGGTTGCTACAGTCCGGCAGGGGCGACCAGCTGGTCGCCCCTGCCGTCGATGCAGCGCGATGACCTCGAAAGATCCTAGCGCTTCTCGCCCATCAGCTTCTGGAAGAACAGCGCGCCGTCAGGAGGCAGGTCCTTGATGGTTGCGAGCTGTTTCTCGTAATGCTCCGGAGAGCCGTAGCCCACGTCGTAGCCGGCGACAGTGGCGATCTTCACGAACTCCGGGTCCTCGATGGTGGCCTTGAACGCCTTGCGCCAGGTGTCCACGATGGGCTGGGGCGTCTTCGGCGGAAGCATGAAGGCCCTCAGGGACTGGTGAATGTTCACGGCCGTGTTGAACGCCAACTTCTGGGACTCGCTGATCTTGAGACCGGGCAGCTTGAGGATGTTGCGCGGCACCTTGGATTCCAGCCGCTTCAGCCATCCTTCGCTAGGCGGAGCGTTCCACCAGAAGATCGGCACCAGCCGCTTCTTCTCGACCAGCTCGGGGTACATGCGCGGCAACCGGCGCTCCAGGCAGGTCACCACCTCGGTCTCGCCCCGGGCGAAAGCCGCCAACTCCTCGGCGGTGGACTTGTAGCCATAGATGAGCTTCATGGGACCGCCCACGAGCTGCACGAACTCGCCGCCCATGGGAACACGGCCGATTCCTGGCCGCTGGGACGCCATCCGCAGGGGCCGCCCCATCTTGAGCATGTCTTCCCACGACTTGGCGACGTTGCGGTCGACGCAGATGGTGTAGCTGTCGTCCACCAGTGTGGGCGCGCCCAGGATGATGAGTTCCTTGACGTCGAAGCCCGGCACGTCCACCCCTGCCAGCTCCTTCATGACCAGGCTGGTGAAATGCGGCCCGACCGTGAGGCCGTCCGGCTTTCTGCGGTTGATGTACTGGGTCCCCTTGAGGCCGGCGCCGCCGGGAACATTGCGTACGATGAACCGGGGACTGCCCGGCAAGTGCTTGGGGGCCACCTTGGCGAACAGGCGGGCGATAATGTCGTAGCCGCCGCCGGCGCCGGTGCCGACGATGAGGTTGATGGTCTTGCCCTTGAAGTTCACGTCCTGCGCGGTCGCCTGGCCGGCAAGCAAGAGCACGAACAAAACGGCGATGGCGAAGCGTACCTGTCTCATGGCGGATTCCTTTCTCCGTGGGTGCCACGGATGGTGGCCTGTCGCATAAGCTATTGGCCACTAAACCCCGATATTCACTCGCTTCTTCCCGTTGCTGAACGCGGGCGGGTCCGAGCCCGCCCCCGAAGCTCCCTTAAGTACTCGGATAAAGCGCGTCGACCATCCGGCGCTTGTGATAGTCCGGCGTGCCCAGGTACTGGTACAGCGTGTGCGCCAGCACGCTGTGCACCATCAGCGGGTGCAGGTAGTCCGTGCCCGGACCCGCGTGCACCATGTGCGAGTAGCTGCACGCCTGGTGGTAGCCCTCGCTGGCGGCGGCCTTGGACTCGTGGATGCCGGCTTCCGCGGGCATTCCCTCGTCCAGCTCCCACAGGGTCTCGTAGGTGGCCATCCGCGCCCGGTCCATGTGGATCGAAAGCTCCACGCAGTGGTCCTGGACCCGCTGGAAACGGCCGATGAGCTGGCCGAAGGCGCGGCGCTCGTTGGTGTACCGGACGGTGAACTCGTAGATCTCCTGGCACGCCCCCACCTTGTAGGCGCACAGGATGGGGATGGCCCGCTCCGCGGCCTTGTCCAGCAGCTCCCACCCCGCGCCCGCGGCGCCGATGAGGTTGGCGGCCGGCACCTGGACGCCGTCGAAAGAGACCTCGCTCACCGACACCATGAAACCGTTGTACGGCGTCACCGTGACTCCCGGGGCGTTCCGGTCCACCAGCACCACCGAGACCCCGCCGTCGCCGCCGCGGACCGCGCACAGGAAGGCCGTGGCGCCCTCGGCGTCGTAGACGTGGCGCTTGGTGCCCTGGAGAGTCAGGGTGTCGCCGGACTGGGAGCACGTGGTGGCCACCGTCTCCGGCCCCCAGTGGGCGCCGTGGTCGCCGATGGCCGGGACCACGATGGCCTCGCCACCGCAGATGGCCGGCAGCAGCTCCTGCTTCTGGGCGTCCGAGCCGCCGTCGTGGACGATCTGGGCCGCCAGCACGCCGGACGAGAACACCGGTCCGGGCACCGGCGCCCGCCCGAGTTCCTCGAACACCACGCCGCAGTCCAGGTAGGACAACCCCGCGCCGCCGTACTGCTCGGGCATGAGCATCCCGAGCCAGCCCAGCCCCGCGATCTTGGCGTACAGGTCCGGCAGGAAGGTCTCCTTCTTGAGGAACTGCTGGGTCAGCATGGTGGTCGGCGCCTCCGCCTGGACGAAGTCCGCCGCCACCTTCTTGAACATCTCCTGGTCTTCGTTGAGTCTCAGATCCATGATTGCACCAAGTCTGGTTCCTGTTTGAGGTCAGTTAGTTACACCCTGAAATTAACCTTGATTCTAACGCCGCCGTGATCCCTAGACCGTATCCGGCGCCTTCTCCTTGGTCGCCCGGCCGATGCCGGCGCGGCGGGCGAAGATGAGCCGGTCAGTGTCGAGGGTGCCGCCGCCGTGGAGCTGTCCCGGACCGCTACGGATGACATACTCGAAGTCCAGCACCTCGTGCACGCCGTGGTCCGGGATCAGCGCGTCCGCGCCCATGATCTTCTGCAGCCGCTCGCCGTTCCTGAGCCGCACCATGCGCTGGTAGTAGCGGAACTGGGCGCCGCCGTAGGCGTGCGGCTCCTTGACGAAACGGTGCCAGAAGATGCGCCGGTTCATGCGGTTGACCGTGTTGATCTCCAGGATCATGTCCGCGATGGTGTCGCGCACGTGCGGATCGTCGATGAGGGGCTTGCCGCCCACCTCGTGGTTCCGGCAGTACTCCACCACCCGGTCCACCACCGGGTCGGTGCCCACCCGGCCGTCGCCGCCGTGCTCCAGCTCCAGGTGCGTGTGGGCCACCTTCCAGCCGTTGTTCTCGCCGCCGACGAGGTACTTGGCGGGCACCCGCACGCCGTCGAAAAACACCGCGTTCTTGATGCCCATCATCAGGTGCATGTGCTGGATGGTGACGCCCGGCAGGTTGGCCGGGATGTGGAGCCAGCCCAGGTTCTCGTGGCGCTTGCCGTCGGGGTCGGTGCACACCAGCGTCCACAGGACGTCCGGCGGCAGGTGGTGCCCCACCATGACCTTCTGGCCGGTGACGATGTAGTCGTCGCCGTCGCGGATGGCGCGGGTCTGGCAGTTGGCCACGTCGCTGCCGCTCTGGGGCTCGGTCAGCACCTGCCACACCACGATCTCGCCGCGGGCGATGGGCGGCAGGAACTCGCGCTTCTGCTCCTCGGTGCCCCAGTGGAGCAGCACCGGCGCGATGATCCGGGCGAGGGTGTAGAAGATGTGGGTGAGATTGAGGCCGTAACGCGCCAGCTCGGTTTCCAGCACGAACTGGTGGTCCACGGTGAGGCCGGCGCCGCCGTACTCCTCCGGGTACATGGGGAACAGCCAGCCCTTCTTGCCCAGCTTCTCGCCCAGGCCGCGGCGGAAGCTGTACTCCTCCTCGTTCTCCCGGGTGGACCACGAGGCCGACCAGCGCAGGTGCTCCGAGCCCTTCATGTTCTCTTCCATCCAGGCCCGGACTTCCTTGCGGAACTCGGTCATCTCGGGGGAGTCTTCTTGCAGATTGAAATCCATGGATGCTCCTTGTCGCTAAAACAACTAGTCCGTCAGTCGGTGTGAGCAAACCGTCATTCCCGGCACGTCTCCGTCATTCCCGGCACTTCTCCGTCATTCCCGGCACTTCTCCGTCATTCCCGCGGAAGCGGGAATCCAGGGGTGGAAAGGGGCCAAACGGGCGTATTCCCCGCCTCACCCCGCCTGGATTCCCGCTTTCGCGGGAATGACGGAGAGGTGGCGGAAAGTGACGGAGGGGAGCCGGAAAGTGACGGAGGGGTGCCGGAAAATGACGGAGCGTAGGCGAGAATGACCGAGGAGAAATCATATTTCTCACGCCGTCCGTATCGGCTTGGTCACGGCCAGGGTGTTCCGGCCCGTCCACATGGGCAGCAGCACGCAGTGGCGGTGCTTGCCGCCGGTCACGATCACCATGATGTCGTCGGGCCGGGTGGCGAGGTGCACGATGCCGTCGGGGGTGACGTTGGGGGACTCACGAAGGAGTTCCTCGTCGTTCTTGGTCCCCTTGCGCCGGTCCGGGATGCTGGCGAAGGTGATGGTGGAATGCTCCCAGAGGTACTCGCGGATGTCCGCCCGGGTGATGCCGTCCCGGGCCATGATCTCGGCGTCCTCGCTGCACAGGGCCACCAACGGCGTGCCGCCGCCGAAGCTGCCCACGTCCAGGTGGCTGCCGCCGTGGTGCATGGCGATGACCTCGGCCAGCGACGACAGCGCCTCCTCACCGGTGCTGCCGGCAGTGTGCATGGGGATGAAGCCGTTGATACCGCACACGGTGACGGCGCTCTGCTCGGGCTTGTAGCCCCGGCTCACGTGGTAGGGCTCCCAGGGGCTCTTCTCCTCGTTCTCGCCGAAGCAGAAACTGTACTTGCCCGGCCAGCCGAAGGTGGCGCGGTCGGTGTCGCCGGGATAGCCGCCGCCGACGGTGATGAGGAGCAGGCGGATGGCCCGGCCGATGGTGGCGTTGGCGCGGTGGCCGGGGCCGAAGGCGCCGGCGTCGCAGTTGATGCCGACCTCGTTCCGCACCGGGCCGTTGACCAGCAGCGCCGGACCCGCGTACCCGGTGGTGGCCTGGACCCCGTAGAGGTTGAAGCGGGGCTCCATGATGCCCTCCACCGCGGCCAGGACCACGGGCAGGTACTCCGGCAGGCAACCCGCCATCACGCAGTTGACGGCGACCTTCTCCACCGTGGCCGGCGCCCACTTGGGCGGCACCTGCCCGAGGGTCTCCTGGGGGTCGCGGTGGGTGCCCGCGAGCATGCGCTCCACCCGCTCGCGGGTGGGCGGAACGATGGGCAGTCCGTCGCTGAGCTGGCGTTCCAGGAACCAGTCGTTGGCCGCCTCCAGCGAGTCATCCACCTCGATGACTTCGGAGACGAGCCCCACCTGTGACGTGTCGTTGGCCATGCGTGAAGGTGCGGGGTACGCCTTGATACGGGTTGTCCGCCCGGTGCGCTATTTGGCCGCCTGGGCTTCCGCTCCCGCGGCGCCGGCCCGCGCAGGCGCCGCAGCCTCGACGTCCGTCAGGCTTTCCCGAACCGGCCCGATGGCGATCCTCGCATCCTCGGCGTGCTCACCCGGCCGGGCGCCGCCGCTCGGATGGTGCGGGATCTGCACGAGCGGCAGTTGCGGCATGCCGAAGAACACCGCCTCCTTCCGCCCCAGCTCCATGAAGATGGTCTGGCACAGGGTCACCGTGGGTTTGCCGCGCTTCTGGATCTCGATGGCGTCGTGGACACTCCACGACGTGCAGGACCCTCAAGCCCCAAGGCCGGTGACGACCGCGTCGCACCGGCTCAGCATCTCCTCGATCAGTTCCCCCGGCGCCGCATTCATGTGGCTGGGCTTCTTCCGCAGCAGCACCTCGGCCGCGCCGGTCTGGTCTGCGATCAACCGCGCCAGCTCCTCGAACATCGGGCTCGAGTTGGCCTGGCCGTTGTCGAGGATCCCGACCACCTTCCCGGCCAGACCGTCCAGACCCGGCACCGGCGGGTGGTTCTCCAACAGAACGTCGGCCCGCGGATCGAGCATCTCAAGCTTTCCCATGAGGCCCTCCATCGCACGCGTGATTGTACCTGCGAGACCTTACCCAAGGGGAGTTCGGATTGTCAACGGCAACGCCGGCATCACAAGAGTTGGGAAAGGAAGGTTCTGCCCGGCACGATCATGGGCGGCCCAGGATTCGCGAAGCAGTCGGCGCGACCGCGCCCTACGACGTCCTTCAGAGATTTCGGATCGGCACCGGCGGGATATCGTCGGCGGGGGTGAAGCCGAAGACGCGACCGTAGAAGTAGAGCTCCGCCTCCAGCGCCCGGACGATGGTTTCCGCCTTGCGGAATCCGTGGCCCTCGCCTTCGAAGGCCAAGTAGGCGACCGGCAGACCCTTGGCGTCCAAGGCATCGACCATGGCTTCGGCCTGATTGGGCGGTACCACCTTGTCGTCAAGCCCCTGGAAGAAAATGATGGGGCAATGGAATTCTTCCAAATGATGGACAGGAGAACGTTCCCTGTAGACGGATTCCGAATCCGGCAGGGGACCGATCAAGCGATCCAGGTAGCGGCTCTCGAACTTGTGGGTGTCCCGCGCCAGGGCCATTAGATCGCCGATCCCGTAAAGGCTGGCGCCGGCCCGAAACGTGTCGCGGAAGGCGAGCGCCGCCAGCGTCGTGTAGCCGCCGGCGCTGCCGCCTCGGATGATCAGGCGGTCGGGGTCCGACCGGCCCGAGTCCGCGAGGAATCGGGCCGCGTTGACGCAATCGTCCACGTCGACGATGCCCCACCGCCCGTCCAGGCGCTCCCGATAGGCGCGCCCAAAGCCGGTACTGCCGCCGTAGTTTACGTCGACGACGGCGAAGCCGCGGCTGGTCCAGTACTGGATGGCCAGCGTAAACGCGTCGCTGGTGGCCCCTGTGGGGCCGCCGTGGGAGCACACGATCAGGGGCGGCAATTCCCCCGCCGGGGCAGCATAGTGCTGATTGCGAGGGGGGTAGTAGAATGCGTGGGCCGACAACCCCTCCGAGTTGGAGAACTCTATGGCTTCCGCTTCCGAGATATAGCCCGCGCCGACGGTCGTCTCCGTTGCGCGCTTCAGCACCTCTTCGGCACCCGTGGCAGGGTCCCACAGGCTGAGCCGGGTTGGCTCCGAACGGGAGGCCCCGATCAAAGCGAGCCGGCCGCCGAGGGACTGGGGCAGCCCGGGGTGCGAGAACGGCGTTGGCAGAGTCTCCAGGCGGGCTTCGGTGACAATGGCAAGCCGCCCTACGCCGCCCTCGATCACCCGGCAGACAAGGCGTCCGTCGGCCAGAAATCCGAAACTCCGCATCCCGAACTGCCACAGGGGCAGACCGAACTCCGCCTGCCGAGGACACAGGGGCTCCGGAGTGCCGTTGCGCCAACGGTACAAGTTCCACCAGCCGGTGGAATCGTCGACGAAGTGGAGCGTCCCGTCCGGCGACCATTCCGGTTGGAAGACGGAAATGTTGGCACCGCCGGCGACCCGGCACGCATTCGTCAGGGCGCCATCCACCGCGATGTCGGCGAGCCACAGGAAGGTGCCGTCCCAGGGCATGTTGGGATGATCCCAGGAGAGCCAGGCGAGTTGCCGGCCGTCCGGAGAAAGGCGCGGCGCCGCGTAGAAGTCAGCCCCGGACGCCACGACGCGGCCCTCGTCTCCGTTGCCTTCCAGATCCAGCGTCACCAGAGTGTTCGCGGGCTCCCCGTCGTTCCGGTGGTCTTCGCGCACGCAGACCGCCCGACGGGCCGACGCATCCAGGTCGAAGTCGGCGTAGCGGAGCGGACCTTCTGGGGTGATGGGACGGGGGGCCGCACCCTCGTCCAGGCGGTACACGCATTGATCGGCGAAGTTGGCGAAAACCACCACGCCATTCCGCACGCCGAGGGCGCCGCCGCCGTACTCGTGGGCACGGGTGCGCACGTTGAACGGCGCGGGCGTGAGATCGGTTACGGCGCCGCTCGCGGTCCGGCGCACGAGGACCGTCCGGCCGGCCTCCGAGGGTCGTGACTCGAGCCAGTAGAGATACTCCCCGTCCACTTTCGGGCTGCCGATTCCCACGGCCCCCTCGGTCATCATGCGGGCCGTGACGGGGCTCTTCCAGGTGCCAAAGGGGGCGGTGGCGGGAGGCATCATCGGGTTACGTTCCAACCGGCATCCGTCCGGGACAACCCGGGTTCACCCCCACAACCGCTCACTCGCCAGCCTCGCGCCCTCGGACATGGCCTGGAACTTGGCCCAGACGATGGCGGGATGGATCTCGGGGACCTCCAGGGCCTGGGTGCCGAAGCCGCAGTCGCTGCCGGCGATAACGTTCTCGCGGCCCACCACGCTGGCGAAGCGTTCGAGGCGCTGGGCGACGAGCTCGGGATGTTCCACCACCACCGACGACTGGGTGATGACGCCGGGGATGACGAGCTTGCCCTCGGGCAGCTTCACATCCTCCCAGATCTTCCACTCGTGCTCGTGGCGCGGGTTGGAGGCCTCGAAGGAGAAGGCGCCGGCGCGGATGTTGAGCACGATGTCGATGTAGTCCTTCATCTCCATGTCGTGGATCCGGGGGCCCATGTTGATGCCGTAGCAGGTGTGGTAGCGCACCCGGTCCTCGGGGATGTCCCGCAGGGCATGGTTGATGGCCTCGATCTGCCCTTCGGCCCAGGCGCGGCACTGGTCCACGGTCAGGTCCGGGTTCTTGACGTAGTAGTTGATCAGCAGCGGATCGTCGATCTGGAGCAGGAAGCCGGCGTCGACGATGGCCTGGTACTCCACCCGCTGGGCATCGGCGATGGCGAACAGGAACTCTTCCTCGGTCCTGTAGTACTCGTTCTCGATGTTGCCGGCCACGTCGCACGGAGAGATGGCGGGCACGAAGGCTTCCACCGGCCCGGCTTCGTCGACCGCGGCCCTCAGGTTCGCGAGGTCCTGTGCCAGCCGTTCCTGGGCCTTGTAGGCGATGGGGGCCGTGCATGCCATCTGCATGTTGCTGGGGTTCGGCTTGGTCCCCGGCACCGGGCTGTAGTGGCCGTAGTGCTCCGGGAACGCCTGCGACTCGCGGGAGTTGTCCCAGGGCGAGACCCGCACCCGGCCCGTCGGCGAGAGGCCGTCGAGCCGCTGATGGGCGTAGACGGCAAACCCGCGCTTGCTGAGCTCGCCGTCGTCCACGACGTCGACACCGAGTTCCATCTGGAGGCGCACGATGTCGTGGACCGCGTGCTGGAGCTTGTCCTCGTACTCTGCGGGATCGACGGGCCGGCCCTCGTTCTCCGCCAGCATCATGTCGATGAGCGGTCGCGGGCGCGGCAGGCTTCCGGTATGGGTGACGAGAATGCGTTCGGTGCTGTGCAGCATGGGGTACCTCCGTCGGAGCGCGTTTCCTCCGTGATCCGGGCGCGGGCGGGCTTGAAATCCGCCCCTACAGCTTCTCAGCGGGCCTGAACTTGTACAGGGTCCGGTCCTCGGTGACGTCGTCGAACACGACCTCCACCGGCATGTCGCAGCTCAGCTCGTCGGGCTTGCAGCCCACCACGTTGGTGGTGAGGCGCGGGCCCTCGTCCAGCTCCACCACCACCAGGGCGTAGGGCAATTCTTCCGCGAATCCCTTGTGGTAGGCCCGGTGGTAGACGCCGAACGAATAGATCTTCCCCTTGCCGCTCACCCGGGTCCAGGCCCACTCGGTGCTCCAGCACTGGGGACAGGTGGCGGTGGCCGGAAACCAGCGGTTCGAGCATACCTCGCAGCGCGGGACCAGCAGCTCATGGCGCTTGCAGCCTTCCCAGAAGGGCTCGGATTCCACCGACGGGGGCGGCAGCGGCTTGTTGTAGTCGCTCATCCCGCTTCCCTCCCCAGGATCAGCGCGGACTGGCACACCGTGTTGCCGCCGTGGCCGCTCACCAGGGCGATGTTGCAGTCCTTTACCTGCCGGTCGGGGGTGTGCTCGCGACGGACCTGGCGGGCGCCTTCCAGCACCTGCAGCATGCCTTCGATGTGCCCTTCCGAGAGCTGGCCCCCGGAGGTGTTGGTTGGAAGCACGCCGTCGGCCTCCAGCGCCCCGGAGCCGACGAACGGCCCGCCCTCGCCCTTGGCGCAGAAACCGTAGTCCTCGAGCTGCAGCAGCACCATGTGGGTGAAACAGTCGTAGAGCTGGGCGGTGTCCACGTCCGTGGGGCCGATGCCCGCCATCCTGTAGGCCGCCTCCCCCGCCTCCTTGGCGCCGGTGGTGATCATGTTGTCGTCGGCGAACCAGCCGCTCAGCCGGTTGCCGAAGCCGAACCCCAGGACGTAGGCCGGCGGCTGCTTGAGGTCCCGGGCGCGCTCCGCGCTGGTCACCACCACCGCGCCGGCGCCGTCAATGAACACGCTGCAGTCGTAGAGGCACAGTGGGTCCACGATGAGCCGGGCGCCTAGGTACTCGTCCAGCGTCAGGGGCTTCTGCATGAACGCGTGGGGATTCTTGCGGGCGTGGTTGCGGAACGCCACCGCGATGGCGCCGAGCTGCGCCTTGGTGGTGCCGAAACGCTCCATGTGGCGCCGGGCGGCGATGGCGTAGTTCACCGGCGCGCCGAACTGGCCGAACTCCGAGCCGAACTCCGAGTAGGTGCGGGGCCGGGAGGCCACCGCCTGCTTGGCCTCGGCGTTGCGGTGGGTGCGGGACCAGGTGTCCCGGCCGTAGCCCACCACCACGGTGTTGCAGACACCGGCCTCGATGGCCATGCACGCCATGGCCACGGCCATGGTCTGGCTCGCGCCGCCGTTGGCGGTGGAGGTGCTGTAGGTGACGTTGAGCCCCAGCGCCTCCCCCACGTGCTGGTGGTGGCAGTAGACGTCGTCCGGGCCGCGGGTAATGAGGCCGTCCACGTCCTCCTTCTTCAGGCCGGCGTCCTCGATGGCGTTCTTGGCCGCTACCGCGAAGAGCCCGATGGGGCCCATCTCCGGCACCTTGCCCAGGGGGCTCTGTCCCACGCCGACGATGGCGTATTTGCCGCTCAGGTTGGTGCTCATCTGTTCCTCCTGCTCCCCGCCTGGATTCCCGCTTCCGCGGGAATGACGGAAGGGGGGAATGACGGAAGGGGTATCTCTACCGGGCCTTCCACACGGCCGGGCGTTTTTCCGCGAAGGCTCGGGAGCCTTCCTTCTGGTCCTCGGTGGTGGAAAGCGCCAGCCCCAGGTCGCTCTCCAACCTGAGGCCCTGCTCCAGGGAGAGTTGCATTCCCTTGGTGATGGCCTCCTTGATGGCGATGACCGACAGCGGCGCGCCGAGGCAGATCTTGCCCGCGATCTCCCGGGCCGCGTCCATGTAGCCGTCCACCGGCGCCACCTTGTTCACCAGGCCGATGCGAAACGCCTCGTGGGCGTCCACGGCCTCGCCCGTGAGTGACATCTCCAGCGCCTTGGCCATGCCGACGAGGCGCGGCAGGCGCTGGGTGCCTCCTCCCCCTCCGAGCCGGCCCCGGCGCACCTCGAACATGCCGAGCTTGGCGTCCTCGGCGGCCACCCGGATGTCGCAGGCCAGGGCCAGCTCCAGGCCGCCGCCCACGGCGTAGCCACGGATGGCGGCGATGGTGGGCTTTTCCAGCGCGGCCACCACCATGTTCTGGCCCTGTGTGCTCGGCCGGTTCCGCACCCGGCGTTTCTCGAAAAACGTCGAATCGTCCACTTCCCGCGCCCGCTCCTTCAAGTCGAGCCCGGTGCAGAAAGCGCGTTCCCCCGCGCCGGTGATGATGCACACCCACACATCGGAGTCCGCGGACACCTGTCCGCACGCGTCGTGCAACTCGTCCCGGGTCTTGTAGTTGATGGCGTTCATCGACTCCGGGCGGTTGAGGGTGATGGTCGCCACGTGGTCCGTCACTTCATAGAGGATGTTGTCGTAGCTCATGCAGCTCTCCTTGTTACCCTGCGGCCGGGTCGGCGGATACCGTGATCAACGCGTCCGCCACCGCCACCCCATGACCCTCGGGGCGCACCATCACGGGGTTCATCTCGACGGCGGTGAACCGGCCGGCGTTGTGCGCCACGAAGTCGCCGAAGCGGACCACGCAGTCCACGAGGGCGTCCACGTCCCGGGGCTCCCCGCCCCGGAGACCGCTCAGCAGCGCGCCGCCCCGCAGCTCACCCAGCATCCCGCGTACGTCTTCCGGGTCCAGCGGCGCCAGCCGGAAGGCCGCGTCCTTGAACACCTCCACGTATATGCCACCGAGCCCCACCATCACCAGCGGCCCGAACTGCGGGTCGTGCACCATGCCGACGATTACCTCCAGGCCGTCGGAGACCATCTCCTGCACCAGGACGCCGTCGATGCGGGCGTCCGGGTGGGCTGCCATGACGTTCCGGACCACGCCGCGGTACGCCGCTTCCACTTCCTCGGCGTTTGCGGCTCCAAGATGGACGCCGCCGGCATCCGACTTGTGGGGCACGTCGGGCGACTGGAGCTTCAGCGCCACCGGGTGGCCGAGCCCGGCCGCGATCTCGACGGCCTGCTCGGGACTCTCCGCGAGCCCTTCCCGCGTCATGGGGATCCCCGTACGCGCGAGGATCCGCTTGCTGTCGTGCTCCGTGAGGGCGGCCGCGCCGTCCGGCGGGCGGAAATCCACGGACGCCGCGGGTTTCCGGGGCGGCTTCTCCTTGCGGCGGAACGCCGCGTAGTCGATGAGCCTGCGCACGGCCTTCATGCCGCCGGCCACGTCCTCCAGTATGGGAACCCCGGTCTCACCGGGAAACGTCCGGCAGTCGCCGGTGAGGCTGTTGGAGGCCAGCGACAGCACGAACATGGGCTTTGGCGCGGTCCGGGCGCACGCGGCCACCTGGTCCAGCAGCTTCTGCTGTCCGGGTGCGGTGGTCCGCTTGACGCTCAGGGCCATGCCCACGAGGTCGATGCCGTCATCGTGCAGCAGCAGGTCGAGCACCGTCGTGAGGTTGGTCCCCTGCTCGATGCGCGGCATCCCCACGGTGTCGATGGGGTTGCTGAACGGGCGGTCCGAGACCCCCAGGGTTTCCTGGAGCTTCGCGTTGACCGCGGGCGACAGGGGCGGGCACCGGAGTCCCGCCACGGCGTTGACGTCGCTGATCAGGGCGGTGGCCCCGCCGGAGATGGTGAGGAAGACGGCCCGTTCTCCGGCCGGAAGGCGCCCGTGCAGGAACACGCCGGCGGTCTCCACCAGCTCGTCGAGGGTTTCCACCGGGGCCACGCCGGTCTCCCGGAACAGCGCCGCGTAGGCTTCCTGCTGTCCCGCCAGGGTGCCGGTGTGGGCCATGGTGGCCCGTTGTCCCGACTCGGTGCGGCCGAGCTTCAGCACCACCACGGGCTTCTTGCGGGTGGTGGCCGCCAGCACCCTGCGGAGCTTTGCACCGTCCTTCGCCCCCTCCATGATGCAGGCGACGACCCGGGTCTCGGGATCGTCGGCGAGGTATTCGATGTAGTCGGCCATCTCCACCACCGCCTCGTTGCCGCTGGAGATGATGTAGTTGAAGCCGATACCGCGGCTCGCCCCCAGCTCGGTGACGGCGTTGGTCAACCCGCCGCTCTGGGAGATGAGCGAGACGCCGCCCGGAACCGCGTCCTCCGGAATCGAGAAGTAGGAGTTGGCGAAGCCGTACCGGAGACTCGCCACCCCCATGCAGCAGGGACCGGTGACGGCCATGTTTCCGGCGGCGGCCAACCGCTGAAGCTCCTGCTGGCGCCGCCGGCCGGCGGCGGTATTCCCGTCCGCGAACCCCTCGGCCACCACGATGCCCGAGGGCACACCGGCCGCCGCCGCTTCCTCGATGACTCCGAGCACGCGGGTGACGGGCAACGCCACCACCACGCAGTCCGGCGTTTCCGGAAGTCCGGCGATGGACGGATAGCAGGTCTTGCCCCGGACCTCCGCGTAGTTGGGATTCACCGGATAGACCGCTCCCGGGAAGCCCGACGCGAGGAGATTCGCCAGGATCCGTCCACCGGTGCCTCCCTTTGGGGACGCGCCGACCACGGCCACCGATCCGGGCCGAAGCAATGCCTGGAGGTTCGCGTTCAAGCTCATAGTCTATTCGGAATCAATAACTTAGCGGCAAACCGGTGGTGGCGGCTCCAGCCGGACAGGCGCCCCACACCCGAGGTCTGTTGAACCCAAATTTTGCAACTACCCGGTTTTCCGGGAAAAATCAGTGCGCAAAAATGATGCAATCCGCTGTGTCCCGGATGAACAGGGCCATTCGGGGTACGGTCGGCAGATATACACAGGGTTTTTCCACAGAACCTGTTACCAAATTGACGTCCTATTCTAACATTGACACTCGGTATCCGATTCGGGCCCTAACGGACCGTCGGCACGCCCGGGTCTTCGGGCTCGTGACGGTCATGGTCCCGCACGTGGTCATACTGCCGCGCGAACCAGCGCATGTACTCGCCGTAGGTCGTGGGCTCGTAGCGGGGAGGGTTGTCCGGCCCCTGGCACGTGGGCAGGCACTGCATGGCGAAATCGTGGGTCGCATCGAAGAAGAACGGAATGGCGTAGCGGTCCCGGCCGGCATTGCGGTTCACCACCCGGTGCGGGGTGGACAGGAAGCGGTGGTTGGTCCAGCGGCGCAGCATGTCGCCGGAGTTGACCAGAAACGTCCCGGGCGCCGCCGGCGCGTCGGTCCACTCTCCCGAGGCCATGCGGATGGCCAGACCGGGCAGCTCCGACTGCGGCAGCATGGTGAGGAAGCTCGAATCCGTGTGCGGCGCCAGCCCGTACTGGTCCCCGTCGCCCTGCTCGGCCGGCGGGTAGTGCGACATCCTCAGCGTGTACTGGGGTTCCGCGAAAGCCTCGTCGAAGTAGTCCGGGGCCAGATCCAGCGCCTCGGCGTAGAGCGGCAGCATGCGCTTGCAGAGCCGTTCCATGGCGTCGAGATAGGCCACCACCGTCTCCCGGAACCCCGGCAGGACACGAGGGTCGGGCCAGGGGTTGGCGCAACGGTAACGCACGTTCGCCACCACGTCCGGATGGTCCGGAGGCAGGTCCCGCTTGAGGAAGTACGCCTCCACGAAGTTGGGGCGCGTGGCCTTCTCGACCCGTGAGCTCCGGGACACGTAGCCGTTCAGCGGCATGTATCCCACGTTGTGCTCGTTGCCGCGCACGGCCATCTTCTCGGCCAGGGGCCGGGCGTGGAAACGGGCGCACTCGGCAAAGACGCCGTCGATGAGCGCCTGGGGTACGTCGTGACCGTGGATGTAGTAGAAGCCCACGTGCTCCAGGGCGTGGCGCAGCTCGGACGCCAGCCGTTCCCGGGCCCCGGCAACGCCGGCAAGGTAATCGCCGATCTCCAGCACGGGAATGCCGCTTTGCGCCGCGGCGTCGAGATCGGGCTCGCGGTAGGCCATGGACACCCTGTTCACCCCGTGGGAAGGACCGGCATTCCCTCGGGCGCGCCGATCCCGAACGCGTTGAGGGAGCAGGCAAGGCCGACGTAGCCCCCGACAATGCCGGTGAGCTCGGCGAGCCGGTGATCGCCCAGCCGATCCCGCAGCGCCCGAAAGGTGGCTTCCGTGACGCGGTGCGGCGGCCGGAGCAGCTCCTGCACGTACTTCACGAACGACGCCTCGTCCTCGTTGAGGCCTTCGGGAGCGGTGCCGTCACGGATCGCCGCCACCGTCGCCTCCGGAACGCCGGCATCGAGGGCGTGGCCGGAGTGGGCGGCCCACTCGTAGACGCAGTCCATCTCCCGGGCCACCGTGCAGATGACCAGCTCCTTTTCCTTCAGGGGAAAGTCGGAAGTGAACAGCGAATACCCCACCAGGTGCGCGGTCCGGGCGGCCAGGTCCGGGCAGTGGAGCAGGTTGGCGTAGGGCGCTCCGATGCGCTTGCGGCTGGCCATGATGGAGTCATAGTGTTGCCGCTGTTCCTCGGGTATGGCCTCCCGTTCGGTGAGCTCGGGTATTCGGGGCATCCTCGATTCCTTCTCTTCTCTCAATGACCCCAACCGCCCCACCCCTCCTGGATTCCCGCCTTCGCGGGAATGACGGAGAGGAACGGCATTCACAGCGCGGGTGTGGTGGCCGGCGGCTTGCGGTGGTTCGTGGCCTGCTCGTAGGCGTAGGCGAACCGGATCATGCGGCCGTCGTCGTAGGGCCGTCCCAGAAAGGTGATTCCGGCCGGGAGTCCGTCCCGGGTGAAGCCCCCGGGCACCACCACCGACGACACGAAGATCAGGAACGTGTTGATGTGGGGCACCCCCCTCATGTTGACCCAGGGCGGCTTGATGCCCTCGGCGATGAGCGTCGGCTGGTGCTCCACCGACTTGTGCACGATGGCGTCCAGCCGGTGGTCGGCCATGACCTTCAGCAGGTTGCCCATGAGCTTCTCGCGCGCCAGCAGGTACTGGTAGTGCTTGTCCGCGTCCAGGGGCGCCTTCCAGCGGTTCTGGGCATTGTAATGGACCTTGGCGAAGTCCGGGGAATCGATGGCCTCCTGGCGCGACTCGAAGGGCCGCCCGGCGCTCCGGCCGTAGTACAACTTGAAGGCGGCGTCAGCGTTGGCGGGGTTCCACGACCGCTTGGCCAGCAACTCGTTGAGCTCCGGTATCTCCACCGGGTCCACCACCTCGGCGCCGGCGGCCTGGAGGTCGGCCACGGCCTGGTCGAACACCTCGGTGACCTGCCGGAAATCATCGGTGTCCGGCTCCGCCATGTATCCCATGGGCTCGCGCAGGATCCCGAGCCGGGCGCCGGCGAGGCCCTTGGCGTCCAGGAAATCGGTGTAGCTCGGCGGCACGTGGCCGACGCCCCGGGCGGTCACCGGGTCCTCGGGGTCGTAGCCCACCATCCCGTCCAGGAGCCGCGCCATGTCGCCCACGGTGCGGCACATGGGGCCCAGCGAGCCGGTCATGTCCGGCCAGCCGTCGTACACGCCGCCCCGGCTCACCAGCCCGGGCGTGGGGCGCATGCCGGCGACGCAGTTCCAGGTGGAAGGACGGCGGATGGAGGCGTAACCCTCCTGCCCCACCGCCACCGTGGCGAAGTTGGCGGACACGGCCCCGCCGGAGCCCCCGGAGGAACCCCCTACCGTACGCTCGACGTCATAGGGATTGCGGCTGGAGCCGAACAGCGAGCCGTGGGTGTCGCCGCCGCCCAGCTCGCCCAGGGTGGCCTTGGCCAGGATGATCGCGCCGGCCTTCTTGAGCCGCTCCACCACGAAACAGTCTCGGTCGGGGTAGAAGTCCTTGAACAGGACGCTCCCCAGGGTGGTGGGCATGCCCTTGGCGTCGCCCTGGTCCTTGAAAACGATGGGGATGCCGTGAAGCGGACCGGTCAGAGGCGAAGCGCCCAGCCGGTCGGCCTCCTCCAGGGCGTTGGGGTTGACCGTGATGATGCAGTTCAGGGCAGGCCCCTTCTTGTCGTAGGCCTCGATCCGGTCCAGGTAGGCCTGCACCAGATCCCGCGGGGTCAACTGCCCCGCTTCGTACGCCTTGTGGACCGCGCCGATGGTGGTTTCCACCACGTCGAAAGTGCTCATGAAGGTCTCCTAGAAAAATGCCAGGGTGCGCATCTCGATGCTCTCCCGGGGCGGCGCATCGGGCGGCGTGTCGGGGTCGTCGAAGGCGCAGTGCAGGGTCCAGCGGGCGCGCCCGTCCTTCTCGGACTCGAAGGTCTTGAACACCACGGCCTCGTGACGCTCCATGTGCGGGAAGTAGTACCAGTAATGCTTGGGATTGAAGGTGTAGTGGAGCGTCTCGCCGCGCCGGTCCGGGTAGATGCGCGCGGTCGGGATGGCGCCCTCCATGCCGGTGCTGCCCGCGTCGCAGATGGCCAGCGGATCCCGGATCACCGGGCGGTTGATGGGGCGCCAAGTCTGGATTACGCCGAAACGCCCCTTGAGCAGCTCCTCGGCCTCGTCCGGCAGGATGTCGCGCACCCGCTGCGGTCCGGACCAGTCCGTGTAGTCGTTGTGGGCGCCGCGCACCGGACCGCCCACCTGCTTCGCCTCCCGCGTGGCCTCGTCGCCCGAGCGCAGCGTGTGGTCGAACACCACCACGCGCTTGGCCCCCGAAGTCTTCTTCACAAGCTCCTCGGTCTCCTTGTAGTAGACCGTGCGCACTTCCTCCTCGTCGTAGAAGTCCCCCATCCGGGTGTCATGGCGCACCAGCACGAAACCCTCGCGCTCCAGCGAAAGCTCACCCGCCAGGAGCCGCGCGTTGTGGATCGTGACCGTGTGGCTCTCGTAATTGCCCCGGCGCTTGCGGTCGGCCTCCTTCTGGCTCATGCCGCCGTAGCTCGCGGGGGCTTCGGTGTCTTTCTTGAGGTAGTTGACCACGCCCTGGATGGTTCCCGGCTGTGTTGCCTCTTGGGGTTTCGCCATCGCGCCCTCCTTCAGATCAGGTAGTCTTGTCTACTCGAAACCATAAAACCGCGCGCAGTTGTCCCACAGGATCTTGCGCTTCGTCTCGTCGGACAGATCGAGATCGAGAAAGCCTTCCACGGCGTGGGGGTACTTGGAGTCGCCGTGGGGGTAGTCGGTGGAGAAAACGAGCTGCTCGCAGCCGACCTCCTCGATGGCGTAGCGGGCGGGGGCCTCGTCGGGCTCGACGGAAATCCAGCATTGGTCCTTGAAATAATCGCTGGGTTTCCGGTCCAGATCCGCCATGTAGACGTCGCCCTCCCGCTCGTAACCCTCGTCGAAGCGCCAGAGGAGCCAGGGCAGCCAGGAGCAGTTGGCCTCCAGGAAAGCCACCTTGAGCTTCGGGTGGCGCGCCAGCACTCCGCCGCCGAGGAAGCTCCCGAGGCCCATCATCTGCTCGAACGGCTGTGCGTAGACGCGCCTCAGGCCGAAATTGGGCTCGAACTGCTCACCGCTCTGGGGCGAGCGCGAGGCCGACGCCTCGTGGAAGCCGATGGGGAGGCCCAACTCCTCCAGAATGTCCCACAGTGGCTCGTAGTAGGGGTCGTGCAGCGGCTTGCCGGTAACGATGTTGGACCTCAGGAAGACTGAGCGGAAGCCGTACTCGCCGGCTACCCGGCGGGTCTCCTCCACCGCGTCGTCCATGTCGTAGACCGAGATCATGCCGGCACCGAACAGCCGCGCCGGATCCACCCGGCAGAAGTCATGGAGCCAGTCGTTGTAGGCCCGCGCCAGTGCCGCGGCGTAGTCCGGCGACTGGTCCGGATAGGTCATCACCCCCAGCCCGCGGCTGGGAAAGAGCACGGCCACGTCGATGCCCTCCGTGTCCATGGCCTCGAGCTGCACCTGGGCGGTCCAGCCCCGCTCGGAGTGGTCGCGGTAGATGCCCTGGTTCTTGTCGTAGTTGTGGCCGCGACGCAGCGTGCCGGCGCTGTGCCTGGTGTTGGGAGGCTCCTGCGGGAAGATCAGCCCCAGGTCGCGGACGTTCCCGGAGGTGCGGCCATGGGGAGCCCGGTCACGGAACTCGGTGGCCATGTAGCGGGGCCACAGGTCCGGGGGCTCCATGATGTGCATGTCGCTATCGAATACCTTGAAGCCGTTCCTCGCCATCAGGCTCCTTCGAATCGGATAATCTCGTCTCGCCTCTTCACATGTGAGGTAGACCCTAGTCGAAACCATAAAACCGCGCGCAGTTGTCCCACAGGATCTTTCGCTTTGCCTCGTCGGACAGGTCGAGCTCCAGGAACCCTTCCACGGCATAGGGATACCTGGAGTCGCCGTGGGGATAGTCGGAGGAGAAGACGAGCTGGTCGCAGCCGAACTCCTCGATGGTGAACCGCGCCGGGGTCTCGTCGGGCTCGATGGAAATCCAGCATTGGTCCCTGAAGTAGTCGCTGGGTTTCCGGTCCAGGTCGGCCATGTAGACGTCGCCCTCCCGCTCGTAACCCTCGTCGAAGCGCCAGAGGAGCCACGGCAGCCACGAGCAGTTGGCTTCCAGAAACGCCGCCCGGAGCTTGGGATGACGCGCGAGCACGCCGCCGCCCACGAAGCTCCCGAGTCCCATCATCTGCTCGAAGGGCTGGGAATAGACGCGCCTCAGACCGAAGTTGGGCTCGAACTGCTCGCCGGCCTGGGCCGCGCGGGAAGTGGAGGCTTCGTGGAACCCGATGGGAAGGGACAACTCCTCCAGGGTATTCCACAGGGGCTCGTAGTACGGGTCGTGCAGCGGTTTGCCGGTGACGATATTGGACCTCAGGAAGACCGTGCGGAAGCCGTACTCGCCCACCACCCGGCGCGTCTCCTCCACCGCGTCGTTGATGTCGAAGACCGAGATCATGCCGGCGCCGAACAGCCGGTTCGGGTCGGCGCTGCAAAAGTCGTGGAGCCAGTCGTTGTAGGCCCGCGCCAGAGCCGCGGCGAAGTGCCGCTCGTGTCCCGGATAGTCGAGCACGTGGAGGCCCCGTGTCGGAAACAGCACCGCGGCGTCGATGCCCTCCACGTCCATGGCCTCGAGCTGCACCTCGCCGGTCCAGCCCCGTTCGGAGTGGTCACGGTAGGTGTTCTGGTTCTTTTCGTAATTACGGCCCGCGGGCAATTCATCACCGGTGCGGCGGGCTTCAGCCCCCTTGTCGGGGAAGTTCAGCTTCAGGTCCCGAACATTCTGGGACAGGCGCCCCAGCGGAGCCTGATCCCGAAACTCCGGCGGCAGGTACCGAGGCCACAGGTCCGGGGGTTCCATGATATGCATGTCGCTGTCGAATACTTTGAAACCGTTCTTGGCCATGAGTTTGTCCCTTTCCTTGCGGGGAGCCCACGGGCGGCGCCTCGGGGGCGCCGCCCGCTCCGTCTCCCCGGTGGATGAAAAGGCCGCCCCTCGGGAGGGCGGCCTTCGCGTTACTGTATCGGGTCGGAAATGTCGAGCTGGTAGAGGTTCTTGACGTTGGTGCAGACCAGCTTCTTGCGAATGTCCGACGGCAAATGGCCCAGATCGCGTTCGATGTAGCGTTTCGACTCCGGCCACGTGGAGTTGGCGTGGGGGTAGTCGTTGGACCACATGCAGTTGTCCTGGCCCCACCACTCGAAGTTGTGGCCGGCCACCGTGTCGCGGAAGAAGGTGCCGAAGAACTGCTCGTTGAAGTACTCGCTGGGGTTCTTGGTGATGGAGATGGGGTTCTCCCCCTTGAAGCGGTTCCAGTAGTAGTCCCACTGCTGCAGCATGAACGGCATCCAGCCGATCTCGTTCTCCACGCACACGAACTTGAGCTTGGGATGGCGCTCCATGATGCCGTAGAAGATGAAGTCGAAGACCGCGTTGATGATCTCCTGGAGCTTCAGGTTGACGCTGCCGCGGTAGGGCTCGACGCCGATGCGCTGGTTACCGAACACGGTTTTCTTGTGGTAGCCGTGGCCGGTGAGGATGTGCAGGTGCACCGGAAGCTCGAGGTCCGCGGAGGCCGCCCAGAACTTCTCGTAGTGGTCGGAATGGAACGGCAGGTCCGCGTGCGGCGCCTGCCAGATGAGCGAGCCCTTGAGTCCCTGCTTGGCGCAACGCTCGAGTTCCTTCACCGCGTGGTCGACGTCGTACATGGAGATGGCCGCCACTCCCACCAGCCGGTTGGGCGCCACCGAGGAGTACTCCACCACCCAGTCGTTGTAGGCGCTGAACGAGACTTCCTGGAGCTTGGCGTCGTCCATGGCGAAGTGCGGCAGGAGGTAGGTCGGGAACAGCACCTCGGCGCTCACCCCGTCGGTCTCCATCTCGGTAATGCGCTTGTCCGGATCCGATCCGCCCGGTTGGGTCTGAAAGCTCTCTCCCAACTTCAACTGCGGAAAGCGCGGCACCTGGTCCTTGAACCCCTTGGGCGCCCTTTCCACGAGGATGTCGGACGGCTCCATGACGTGGGAGTCCGACGAGATAATGACTTCACAGCCCGGCAGTGTTCCGTTGTCGGCCATTTGATTATCCCCCTTGCGAACGTTTTCATAGATTTTCGCGCACTTGACCCTAGCGTCTAGCATTACCGGTCTTGAGCCGTCAAGATTCGGGGCCGTGCGAAATTCCCCGCACCCGCCCGCCGGCCCGGGCCGCCGTTCACCATTCCGCCTCGTCCATGGCCCACCGGTCCAGGCTTGCGAGATACTCCCGCATCAGCACCAGGCGCATGGCCACGGCCCGGCGGGTGGCGTCCTGGATCTCAGGGGTGGTGGCGTAGCGCTCCAGGATTCCTTCAGGGCCGCTGCCGTGCCCCTCCTCGTCGGCCAGGATGCGCTTGTACGGGGCCTTGATCCAGTCCGGTACCGAGGGCGCGGCCAGGCACTTCTCGATGAGGTAGTTGGCTATTCCTTCGCCGCCCATGGAGAAGCCCGCCAGCCGCTGGCAAGTGTCGGGGAGCGCTTCCATGGCGTTGAACATGGACATCTGCGCCGGCAACGGGCGGTAGTCGAAGGGGTCCGCGCCGAGTTCCCGGATGCGAGCCATGAGGAGCCCGGCGTGAGTCATCTCCTCGTGGGCCGAGCGCGCCATCATGGTCTTGACCTCGATCTCCGGGGTGGTCTTGAGCCAGCCGCCGAAAAGATCGGCGGCCCGAAGCTCGTTCCACAGCCGGCTCTTCATGACCCGGACGCGCTCCGCGTCGGTGCTCAGCGGAACGTAGCTGTAGGCTGGCGGGCGATCATCGAGGGTGGCGCAGAAAGCCCGGATCTTGTCCTTCAATTCCCGGACGAATTCCTTGCTGGTCATGGCTGCCTCCCGTTCAGTGGTTCGACCAATGCCCCCCGAATCGTCATTCCCGCCTCTTCCGCTATTCCCCCTCTTCCGTCATTCTTCCGTCATTCCCGCCCTCTTCCGTCATTCCCGCGAAAGCGGGAATCCAGGGGCGGCCGCGGGGTGCTACGGCGGCGTTTCCCCACCCCGCCCCTCCTGGGTTCCCGCTTTCGCGGGAATGACGGAAGAGGGGCGGGAATGACGGAAGGGGGGCGGGAATAGCGGAGGGGAGGCGGGACATGACGGTTCGGGGCGTCGGCTTCCGCTCTCAGGTGACTCCGCTCTCGCGCAACTCCGCCAGCGCGGCATCGTCATAGCCCAGAGCGCGCAGGATCTCCTCGGTGTTCTCGCCCAGCAGGGGCGCGGCGCGATGGAACTGCATGGGCGTGTCGGAGAGCTGGATGGCATTGCCGATGAGGTTGCTGGCCCCCATGGTCGGATGGCGGATCTCCTGTGGCAGCCCCAGCTCCTTCACCTGCGGGTCGTCCAGCACCTCCTCGATCCTGTAGATGGGCGCGTTGGGCACGCTGACGGCGTCCAGCGCCTTGAGCCAGTGGTCCCGCGGCTTTTTCTCGAACTCCGCCTGCAGGATCGGGACGATGTCGTAGTGATGGTGCCAGCGGTCGTTGCGGGTGGCGAAGCGCGGATCGTCCAGCAGGTCCCGGCGCTCCACCGCGGTCACCAGCCCTTCCCAGGCCTTCTGGTGTCCGGAGAGGTGGATCACCAGCGCTTTCCTGTCGCTGGGAACGAAACAATAGATACGCCCCCGGGGGAAGTTCTCACGGGTGATGGCCTCGCCGCCGTTCAGGTAGTCGGCCATGTGGGACTCGATGAACGCCAGGCTGATGCGGAGGAGCGAGGCGTCCACGAACTGGCCGCGGCCGGTGTGGTGGCGCGCCATCAGCGCGGCCAGGATGCCGTAGGCGGCGAACACTCCGGTGGAATGGTCGGTGACCGACACCCCCACCACCTTGGGCTTGTCGAAGTCGGTCATCAGGCTCAGCATGCCGCTCAGGGCCTGGCCGATGGTGTCGAAGCCGGGCTTGTCGCGGTAGGGACCCTCCTGTCCGTAGCCCGTGATGGAGCAGTGGACCAGCCGCGGGTTGAGCTCGGACAGGCGCTCGTAGTCGAGCCCCAGCTTCGCGCGCGTCTCGGGGCGGAAGTTCTCCAGCAGGACGTCCGCCTTCTCCAGCAGCTTGAGAAGGACTTCCTTCCCACGGGGTTTCCGCAGGTCCAGGGTCAGGCTCCGCTTGTTGCGGTTGAGCGCCCGGAAGCTCGGCCCGTAACCCTCGTACAAGGGATTCCGGCCACGGTGAGTATCGCCTCCGTTGGGCAGCTCCACCTTGATCACGTCGCACCCGAGGTCCCCCAGAAGGCTCCCGCAAAAGGGGCCGGCCACGTGGCCGCTCAGATCCAGCGCCATGGTCCCCTGCAATGCCGCGTTCATGATTCAGGACACCTTCCTTTCCATGTCGCGCCGAGACTGACCGGCATCGGACTATCGCCCTGCCCGCTCCAGCGCTTCCAGGTCCGCGCGGTCCTTGGCACGGTTCGCTGCGCGCTTGTTTCGCATCAGGTGCGCGCGCCCGATGACAGCCACCTCGACCCCGGACAGGTTCGCCGCCACACGCCCACTCCAGGCCTCCTGGAAGGTGACTCCGCTGATCCCGGTTAGCAAATCGACGCGATTGGGCGCCCTGCCGAGTTGAATGACGCAATCGGACTGAAGAAAATCAGCGGCCTCGATACCGATACCGCCGAAGCCGAAATCCTCGATGACCTCCATCAACTTGCTGGCGTTCTCCGGGCTGGGCTCCACGAAGAAATCCACGTCACCCGTGTACCGGGGCCGGGCGTGAAACGCCATGGCCCATGCCCCGACGATCACGTACTTAACCGTCTTTGCGTTCAACAAGTGGACGAATTCGCGCAGATCGTTCGATAGTTCCCGCATCGGGGTTCTCGGGCATGACGAGCTCCAGGAGAATCTGCAGCCGTTGTTCCCCGGAAAGCTCCCTGTAGTGAGCGTATTCGGCTTCTCCCTCCTCTTCGAAGGAGGCGAATTTGCGAACGACCTTTTCCATGACGGGCTCCGACTGTTTCCCAGTATAGCCGATATGAACCATAGTGGGGAACGGGAACGAAGACACCGAGGAGGACCCGTGAAACAAGGAATCGAAGTAGGGCTCGAAGGAGAATGGATCATCGAGACGACCCAGGAAATGGCGGCGGCGCACATCGCCGACGAGGGCTTCGTGGTGTATTCGACGCCGGCCATGGTGGGGCACATGGAGCGGGCGGCGGTGGAGACGGTGGCCCCGTATCTCGATGACGACGAGGTGTCCCTGGGGGTCCGCGTTGAAATCTCTCACATCGCCGGGACCCGGATCGGCGAGACCGTCCGCACCACGGCCCGACTCGTGGAGCTGGAAGGGCGACGGCTCACCTTCACCGTGGACGCGTACAACGAAAGGGAGAAGATCGGTGAAGGCCGCCACCAGCGGGTGGTGGTGAAACGGGATCGACTGCCCCGGAAGGAATGATCCCTGCCGGCCGCGTCGGCTGTGGTGCCGCGCTTGACAGGCTCGGCCGGGCCGTGGTGATATCGCCCGGCCTGCCGTGGGCCGCGCACGGGGAGCGGACACGCAAGTCGGGAGGGAGTATCACATGGCGGACTCGCTACGGGAACGGCTCGAGGCAGCGGTGCTGGAACGGCACTGCGCCAATCATCCGCTCACCGAGAAGTGGGCGGCGGGGAAGCTCAGCCGCAACGCCATGGCGGGCTGGGCCATCGAGCAGTACCACTGGATCAGCAACATCTACCGGGGGGAGCTCTACAAGGCGGCCAACACTCCCCTGGAGGTGCAGCGGCTCCTGCTCGGCAACTACCTGGAGGAGAGCGACCCGGAACGGCCGCACCTGGACATCATCCTGCGGTTCGCCACCGCCAACGGCGCCGACGCCGAAGCCGCCCGGCGCGGACGCGGCCTGCCCACCACCGAGGCCTGGGTGAGCTGGTTCAACCGCGTGTGCAAGGACGAATCCTTCATCTGCAGCGTGGCCGCCACCAACATCGGCACCGAATCCCAGTCGCCCATGCTGTACAGCAAGGTGCTCCCCGCCCTTCGCGACGTCTACCACTTCGACGAGGCGGACATCGAGCACTTCTGGCTCCATGCCGAGGTGGACACGGAGCACGGCGGCCGGGGTTTCGAGATCCTGGAACGGTACTGCACCACCTCCGAGCTCCAGCAATTGGCCGTCGACTACGCCCGGGAGAGCGCCAGGAGGCGCTGGTTCTTCTTCGACGGCATCTACATCCACTACGAGATGGGCTACGAGCTGCGCTGAACGCGCGTTCATATCGAGGGCACCCCGATGAAGACCGAAACACAGGATCTGACGGAGCTGGACAACTTCCTGGCCGACCGCTGGCTCTCGGGCCTGTGGAAGCTAGACCGCCACGAACGCACGCCCGACCCCCAGACGAAGGTGGTGCCGCACCTGTGGAAATGGGACGACGTCTACGAGAGCCTCCAGCAGGCCCGCGACCGCATCGGCATCGAGAAGGGACGCACCGAGCGCCGCACCATCCGCCTGGTCAATCCCGGGATGCGGCACATCGAGATGACCAGCCACACCATGCTGCTGGCCTGCCAGATGATCCAGCCCGGCGAGGTGGCCCCCGCCCACCGTCACACCATGGCCGCCATCCGCTTCATCGTCCAGGGCGAGGGCGCCTACACGGTGGTCAACGGCGAGAAACTGATGATGGCGGAGGGAGACCTCATCCTGACGCCCCAGTGGACCTGGCACGACCACGGCCACGAGGGCAGCGAGCCCATGGTCTGGCTCGACGGCCTCGACGTGCCGCTGATCCAGTCGCTGCAGGTGATCTCCTACGAGCCCTACTCCGAAGAGAAACAGGCCACGCACGCGAGCGAGCAGGAAGCGTCCCATTTCGGCATGACCCGTCCGGTGCGCTCCGGCGCCGGGGCGGCGCCGACGCCGCTCCACTACCGTTGGGAGGAAACCTACCGCTCGCTCCAGTCCTTGGCCGGGACGCCCGCCGACCCCTACGACGGCGTCGCCCTGGAATACGTGAACCCGCTCACCGGCGGCAGCACCCTGCCGACGCTGGCGTGCCGGGCGCAGATGCTGCGGCCCGGCGAGCGCACCCGGGCGCACCGCCACAACAGCACCAGCATCTACCACGCGTTCCGCGGCAGCGGCGCCACCGTCATCAACGGCGAGACGCTGGAATGGAGCAAGGGAGACACCTTCATCGTGCCGTTGTGGAGCTGGCACGAGCACGCCAACCGTTCCGCCGACGAGGCGATCCTGTTCTCCATGCACGACGCCCCGGTGCTGGAAGCCTTCGGGCTGCACCGCCAGGAGAGCATGGACGGAGCCGGCATGGGAATGTAGCGCTCTGTTGACAGTGCGTCGACAACCATAATATCCAAAACGTGCCAGCGAAGGAGGAACCATGACGATGGATAGATACCGTGCGGCGATACTGACTTCGATCCTTGCAGCGCTCGTCCTGTGCGCCGCCCCGGCGCCCGCGGCCGACTACTACGAGGGCAAGACCATCCGGGTCCTGGTCTCTTCCAGCCCCGGAGGCGGCACCGACGCCACCGCGCGGCTGGTTTCGCGTTTCCTGCCGAAGTTCATCCCCGGCAACCCCAAGACCATCGTGCAGAACATGCCCGGCGGCGGCGGCACCGTGGTCAACAACTACTACACGCGCCGGGCCAAGCCGGACGGGCTGACGCTGCTGCAGGATTCCTCGTCGGCGCTCAGCACCTACGTGCGCGGCGGCAAGCGGGTCAAGTTCAATCCCCGGACATACTCGTACGTGGGCTCCATCATGCGGGGCGGCAGCATCCTCATGGTGCGGAAGGACGCGCGCAAGCGCCTCACCGACCCCAAGGCCAAGCCCGTGGTGGTGGGCGATTCCGACGGCATCCGCACGTGGGTGGCCATGACCGTGTGGGGAGCCAAGTACCTGGGCTGGAACAACCGCTGGATCTTCGGCTACGCGGGCACCGGAGAGATGGTGCTGGCGCTGCGCCAGGGCGAGATCGAGATGTGGGGCACCGGCAACGCCAAGCTCATCCGGGACCTCGAAAAGGACGGCGTGGTGGACCCGTTGGTGCTGCTCACCGACAAGCGCCGCAAGGACTTCCCGGACATCCCCACCTTCGAGGAGCTGCTCGGCGACAAGCGGCCCTCCGGCGTGGCCTGGCAGGCCTACAAGGTGTGGGCCGGACCCTCCGACGTGGACAAGTTTGTGCACGCTCCCAAGGGAACGCCCGAGGACGTCATGAACATCCTGCACTCGGCCTGGGCCAAGATGGTGAAAGACCCGGATTTCGCCAAGCAGGCCACCAAGTTCTTCGGCGAGGCATGGCGGACCCGTGACGGTCCGGCCACGGCGAAGCTGGTCCTGGAGGTCACCAATGCCTCCCAGGAGGTCAAGGACTTCCTCTTCAACATCCGCAAGGAGCACGGCCTGCCCACGGGCAAGAAGAAGAAATAGCGTCTCGCTGAGCCAGACCATCCGGCAGTCTTCGACAGCCCATGCTGGAAGCCGCGTTTGACGGCCTGCTCGGCATCCTGACCCTGCACTCCCTGGGCATGATGGCCCTGGGAGTGCTGATCGGGAGCCTGGTGGGGTTCCTGCCGGGCATCGGCGGCCCCACCACCTTGGCCATCATGCTTCCGTTCGTGATGACCATGCAGGATCCCTATCCGGTCATCGCGC
The DNA here is from genome assembly GCA_965219905.1 of uncultured Binatia bacterium (SeqCode). Classification (GTDB taxonomy): domain Bacteria; phylum Desulfobacterota; class Binatia; order UBA9968; family JAJDTQ01; genus JAJDTQ01. Next base: position 784,380 of record CBDCOS010000002.1, read on the forward strand.
TGCTGGTGGGTTTGGACGCCGTGGGCAACACCGCCAGCGCCTTCCCCTCCATTCTCATCTCCATACCCGGGAGCTCGGGCTCCCAGGCGACCATTCTGGACGGCTATCCACTGGCCAAGAAGGGCCAGGCGGCACGGGCGCTGAGCGCGTCCTTCGCGGCCTCGCTGCTGGGCGGGTTCGTGGGCGCCCTGGTGCTGGTGGCCTCCCTGCCGATCCTGCGCCCGCTGGTGCTCACCTTCGGCTCGCCGGAGTTCTTCGTCCTGACGCTTTGGGGCCTCACCATGGTGGCGGTGCTGAGCGGCAACGCGCCGGTCAAGGGCATCATCGCCGGCATCATCGGCGTGCTGGTGGCCACCATCGGCATGGACGTGAAGTCGGGAATGCCCCGGTTCGACTTCGACTACGACTACCTGTGGGACGGTATCAGCCTCATCATCGTCGCCCTCGGCCTGTTCGGCATCCCGGAGATCATCGACCTGGCGAGCCGCAAGACCAGCATCGCCGAGCACGAGGAGCTGGGCAGCGGCTTTCTCCAAGGCATCAAGGACGTGTTCCGCCACTGGTGGCTGATGGTGCGGTCTTCCGCCATCGGCGCGTGGGTCGGTTTCCTCCCGGGCCTCGGCAGCTCGGTCGCCGACTGGTTCGCCTATGCCCACGCGGTGCAGACCGAGAGGAACACCGAGGGTTTCGGCAAGGGCGACATACGCGGCGTGATCGCGCCCGAGGCGTCCAACAACGCCAAGGAAGGCGGCGGATACATCCCCACCCTGGCCTTCGGCATCCCGGGCAGCACCTCCACCGCGCTGATCCTCACCGCCTTCGTGGCCGTGGGCATCAAGCCCGGACCGGACATGCTGACGACGCAGCTCGACCTCACCTTCGCGGTCATCTGGACCCTGGTCATCGGCAACGTCATCGCGGTGGTGATGTGCGGCATCCTCGCCAAGCCCATGGCCCGGGCCTGCTTCATGCCGTTCCACAGCATCGTGCCGCTGGTGGCGGTGTTCGTCTTCATCGGCGCCTTCGCCGCCAACTTCAGCGTCAACGACCTGCGGGCGCTGCTGGTGTTCTCGCTGCTGGGCTTCATGATGCGGCGGCACGGGTGGCCGCGGCCGCCGCTGCTCCTGGGGGTGGTGCTGGGCACCAAGATGGAGACCTACCTGTGGCTTTCCTACACGCGCTACGGGTTCGAGTGGCTGCTGCGGCCGGCGGTCATCATCCTGCTGATCCTGGTGGCGGCTTCGCTCTGCTACCCGATCTGGAAGGAGCGGCGCGAGCGGCGGCAGCACGCCGCCGAGCCGGGTGAGACATGAACCGGGACAAACGGCTGCACTACGAGGGCGTCCTCTTCACCGTGGTCATCGGGCTCGTGCTGCTCTGGGCGTTGCGCGTGGCCGACGGCTGGGACGAGCTCCGGGCCTCCATCATCGTGTTCCTGCTCGGCGGCATCGGAGTCCTTCTGGCCGCGGTCCAGGTGGTGAGAGACTTGCGGCCGCGGGGCGGCACGGAGGAGGCGGAGGGCATCCACTTCGACGCGCCGGCCCTGCGGTCGGGGAGCCGCTGGGGCAACGTCGAGATCTGGGCGTGGATCCTGGGCTTCTATGCCGCCATCCGGGTCGTCGGGTTTCCCACCGCGGTGCCGCTGTTCGTCTTCGGCTACGCCAAGACCTACGGCGGGGGCTGGTTCCTGTCGTGCCTGCTGGCGGCGCTGGCCTGGGCGTTCATCTACGGCGTGTTCGAGCACATCCTCCACGTGCCCTGGCCGGAGCCGTTCCTCGCAGGACTTTTTTTCAGCCCTGCCTGAACGTGATCACCGAGGACACCCCGCGGCCGGCGTCCGTATGGATGACCTCGCCGGTCATGATGCGCGACTGGGACGAAGCCAGCAGCACGTAGGCGGCGGCGTGGTCTTCGGGGACCACGGCCACCTCGAGGAGGTTGTTGCCGAGCCCCGCCGGCGGCCGGGGCGCGCCGAAGACGTCGTCCCCGCCCGCGCCTGCCGCCAGCGACGGCGCCGCCCGAAGCCCCGTGGCCGTGCCCGAGGGAGCCACGCCGTTGACCCGGACGGTCGGCGCCAACTCATTGGCCAACTGGCGCACCATGCCCAGGGCGGCGTGCTTGGAGGCCACGTACAGGGTCCCGCCGCTGACATAGTAAGACGACGTGGAAAGCGTGAACACCATGTTCCCCCGGGTCTTCATCAGCTCGGGAATGGCCGCCTTGGCCCCCAGGAAGTAACCCTTCACGTTGACCCCGAGGACCTCGTCGTAGCCCTGCTCCAGCTCTTCGTCGGAAAGCTCGGCCAGCGGCCGTCTGGCGTCGTGGATGCCGGCGTTGCCCACGAACACGGTCAGCCGGCCGAACTCCGACACCGCCGCGGCCACCGCCCGGCGGTTGTCCTCCAGGCTGCGCACGTCGCCGGAAACCACGGCCACGTTATCGCCGATCTCGTCCTTGAGCGCCGCCAAGCGTTGCTGCGAGAGGTCGAAGGCCACCACTTTCGCGCCCTCCTCGACGAAACGCGTCACCACCGCCTTGCCGATTCCCGACCCGGACCCGGTCACCACGGCCACCTCGTTCTCGAGCCATTGCATGGACGTTACCTCCTTGTGGGTGGCCTGTACCATACCCCCGCGAAACTTGACACTTCCGCACACCCGGGGATACAGTCGCGTTCAACGGCCGGTGTGTCCGGCGGTGTTTCCATGACGGTACGATTTCCCACAACCGGCGCCATCGCGGGCGATCTCTACGGCATGGTCTTGCGCGAGCTGACGCTGTGCAAGGCCACTTCCGAGGAGACCGTCATCGTCTTCACCGATACCCGGACCAACACCAACTATGCCGCTGCCTTCCTCGCCGCCGCCAAGGAGGTGGCGGCCAGCGCGTTCGAGATCAAGATCCCGCTCCTGCCCGGAACCGAGGGCAATGATACCAACGTGGCCCCGGTGGTGGAGATCCTCAAGACCGCCCATCTGGTAGTGGATATCACCACCGGCGGCGTACTCTACCTCTACAGCAGGACGCTGGCCGACGTGCTGTCCGGCGGCACCCGGGTGCTCCAGGTGCGGGGCACCGAGGACCAGCTCCGGCGCTGCTTTCCTGACGAAGGGGTACGGCTGCGGACCCTCAACGGCGCCAGGAAACTGGAACAGGCCGGGGAGATCCGCGTCACCACCGGGACCGGCACCGACCTCTCCATGCGCAAGGACGGCCGGCGCGGGGTGACCCAGTACGGGATCAGCGACACGCCCGGACGCTGGGACAGCTGGCCTTCCGGCTTTCTCTACTGCGCGCCGCTGGAAGACAGCGCCAACGGCACGCTGATGCTGGACCCGGGCGACCTGCTGGTGATGCTGGGCCGCTACGTGCAGGAGCCGGTGCGCATCGACGTCAAGGACGGCTGCATCACCGGCTTGGAGGGCGGCGTGGACGCCATCCTCCTGAGGGAACACCTGGAACAGTCGGGAGACCCCCAGGCCTTCATCATCTCGCATATCGGCTGGGGCACCGACCCGCGGGCGCGCTGGGTGGAAGTGGCGCAACGCGGCACCGAGGAAGGCGCCCGGGACGCCCGCTCGACCTACGGCAACGTACAGATCGCCTTCGGCGCCAACTACGCCCTGGGCGGGAAGAACACCACGCTGGCCCACGAGGACCTGATCCTGCGGCGGGCCGCGTTCCATCTCGACGGCGAGATGATCGTCGACGACGGCAAGATCATCCCCGAAGAGCTGACGTAACGGGCCGTACGCAGCGAAGCCGTCGACAGGAGGTGAATCCCATGAGCCTGACCGTCAAACCCGTCTCCCCCGCCATCGGCGCCGAGATCGAGGGGCCGGACCTGCGCCAGCCGCTGGACGGAGAAACCCGCCAGGCGATCCTGGACGCGTTCCACGAGCACGTGCTCCTGCTGTTCCGGGGCCAGGACCTGACCGAGCTGCAACAGACGGCTTTCGCCATGACCTTCGGCGAGCTGGGCAAGCGCACCGTGGGCGCCCGATTCGTCAAGTCCCCGAAAGACACCTACGCAAACCCGGTGATGATGGTCACCAACCGCAGCGACGACGGACCCACGGGCAACACCGCCTCCTTCGGCGACGGCGAGATGTGGTTCCACCACGACACCTGCTTCTACCCGGTCCCCAACATCGTCACCATGCTCTACGGCATCGAGGTTACCAGCGAGGGGGGCCTGACGCGGGTTTCCAACATGTACCGCGCCTACGACAACATTCCGCGCGCCCTGCGCGACCGCTTGGAAGGACGCACCGTCCTGCAGGTTTACGATTACAACCGCTACCGCATCGATCCCAACGTGGACATGACCGGCGCCCGAAGCCATGTACAGCCTATCTTCATCACCCACCCGGTCACGGGCAGGAAGGCGCTCTACGTGAACCGCACCATGACCGCGCACATCGAGGGCATGGACCGGGCCGAGAGCGACGCCATCCTCGACGAGCTGTTCGACATCGCCGAGGACGACCGCATCGTCTACGACCACCAGTGGCGGGTCGGGGACCTGCTCATGTGGGACAACCGCTGCTCCACCCACGCGCGCACCGACTTCCCCGCGGAGGAGGCGAGGATCCTGCGGCGCTGCACGGTGGCCGGGAAAGAGCCCGTCCACGCGTGAGGAATGACTCGACGAAACAGGAGACGACCATGAGCCTGACCACAAGACCGCTTTCACCGGCCCTGGGCGTGGAGATCCTGGGACTGGACGTGAGCGAGCCGCTGGACGCGAAGGTGCGGGATGAGATCCTCGCGGAGTTCTACGAGCACATCGCGCTGCTCTTCCGCGGCCAGGACATGACGGTGGAACAGCAGAACCGCTTCACCACCACCTTCGGCGACATCGGCAAGCGCACCGTGGGGCCGCGCCTCCGGAAATCCGCCGACGACATCTACACCACGCCGGTGATGGTGGTGAGCAACATCAAGGAGGACGGCAAGCCCCTGGAAGGGGCCTCGGCCAACGGCGACAGGGAGATGGGCTTCCACCAGGACACCGCGTTCCACGAGATACCCGACCACGTCACCATCCTCTACGGCATCGAGGTGTCGACCCACGGCGGCCATACCATGGTGACCAACCAGCACGCCGCCTATGACAGCGTCCCGGCGGACCTCAAGACCAGGCTGGAGGGATGCCAGGTGCTGCAGGTCTACGACTACCAGCGGCACACGGTGGACGCCGACATCGACCTGAGCGGCGCCCGCTACTACGTGCAGCCCATCTTCATCACCCACCCGGTGACGGGCCGCAGGGCGCTCTACGTGAACCGCATGATGTCGGTGCGCATCGAGGGCATGGACCGGGCCGAAAGCGACGCCATCCTGAGCGACCTGTTCGACATCACCGAGGACCCCAGTTTCCGGTACGAGCACACCTGGGAGGTGGGAGACCTGCTCATGTGGGACAACTTCTGCTCGATCCACGCCCGCACGTTCTACCCGGACAGCGAGCGCCGGCTGCTGCGGCGCACCACCGTGGCCGGCAAGGACCGTCTGCACGCGTAGGGGCCACACTAGAGTCCCGTCTTGACCTCGATCTGGTTGCCGTCCGGGTCGAGGATGTACTGCGAGTCGCTGCGTCCGGTGGCGCCGGTGCGGGGCACCACCCCGCCTTCGAGTTTCACCCCCATGGCCTTGATGCGTTCCAGGATCTCCCGGAACTCGGGGTCGGTGAAGGTCAGGCAGAAGTGGTCGACGCCGCCGTGCTCCTCCGCGCTGCGGGCCTTGAACGACGACTCGTGCAGCAGAAAGATGATGCTTCCGCCCACCTCCATCGCCGCCGCCTCCACGTTGCTCCTGCCGAGCATGCGGCGGTCCACCATCTCGAAACCGAAGAGATCTCTGTAGAACTCGATGGAGCGGTCTAGATCGGTGACCTTGACCCCTACGTGGTCGAGTAGCGGCATCACGCACCTCCTTTCCGATACGGCATCTATACCCCGAACAAAGACCGAAGGGTATGGGGAGCCGGCACAAGCTTCATGAGCGGCGCCGGATCGGGTAGACTGGGCAGGAATCCGGGAGTACCCCGCGCACACCCATGAGCAAGACCCGAAAAACCGACGGCGCCGACAGGCGCGAGCCCCCGCTGGACTTCATCCGCGCCATCGTCCGGGACGACATGGCGGACGGCAAGCACCCCGGCGGGGTGGTGACGCGCTTCCCGCCCGAGCCCAACGGCTTTCTCCACATCGGCCACGCCAAATCCATCTGTCTGAACTTCGGCGTGGCCCGGGAGTTCGGCGGGCAGTGCAACCTGCGCTTCGACGACACCGACCCGGCCAAGGAGGACACGCTCTTCGTCGAGGCCATCAAGGACAATATCCGGTGGCTGGGCTTCGACTGGGGCGAGGGTCTCTACAACGCCTCGGACTACTTCGAAGAACTCTACGGCTTCGCCGTCCAACTCATTGAGCGCGGCGGCGCCTACGTCTGCAGCCTGAGCGAGGCGGAGATCCGCGAGACCCGCGGCACGGTGACGGAGCCGGGCCGGGAGAGCCTCTACCGCGGCCGTACCGCGGAGGAGAACCTGGAGCTCTTCGCCCGCATGCGCGAAGGCGAGTTCCCGGACGGCGCCCACGTGCTGCGCGCCCGCATCGACATGACCTCCCCCAACATGAAGATGCGCGATCCGGTGATCTACCGCATCCGCCACGTCACCCACCATCACACCGGCGACGCCTGGCCCATCTACCCCATGTACGACTTCGCCCACCCCCTGTCGGACGCGCTGGAAGGAGTCACCCACTCCCTCTGCACCCTGGAGTTTGAGAACAACCGCGAGTTCTACGACTGGATCCTCGAGCAGGTGGACGTCCCGTCCAACCCGCGACAGATCGAGTTCGCCCGGTTGAACCTCGACTACACCGTGATGAGCAAGCGGCGGCTGCTGGAGCTGGTGGAGGAGAAGCACGTCGAGGGCTGGGACGACCCGCGCATGCCCACCCTGGCGGGGCTGAGGCGGCGCGGCTACACGCCCGAGGCGATCCGGAACTTCTGCCACAGCGTCGGCATCGCCAAGAGCGACAACACCGTGGAGATGGGCCAGCTCGAGTACTTCATCCGCGACGACCTGAACCGGAAAGCGCCGCGGGTGCTGGCCGTCGAGCGCCCGCTCAAGGTGGTCCTCACCAACTACCCGGAGGGCCGCGTGGAGGAACTGGAGGCCCCCTACTTCCCCCACGACGTCCCCAGGGAAGGTTCGCGGGCCCTCCCCTTCTCCCGCGAGCTCTACATCGAGCGCGACGACTTCCTCGAGGAGCCGCCCAGGGGATATCACCGGCTGGCGCCGGGCCGCGAGGTGCGGCTCCGCTACGCCTACATCATCCGCTGCGACGAAGTCGTCAAGGACCCGGCCACCGGCGAGGTGACGGAGCTGCGCTGCTCTTACGACCCGGAGACCCGGAGCGGCTCCGACAAGAGCGGCAAGAAGGTGCAGGGCACCATCCAGTGGGTCTCCGCGGCGCATGCACTGGAAGCCGAATTGCGGCTCTACGACCGGCTCTTCTCCGTGCCGGATCCCCAGGGAGACGCGGAGCGGGACTACCGGGAGCTGCTAAATCCGAAGTCCCTGGAAACGGTCAAGGGCCTCGTGGAGCCGGGGTTGGGAGCCTGCCGGGCGGGCGACCGGTTCCAGTTCGAGCGCTCGGGATACTTCTGCGTCGACGCCGATTCGGCCGAGGGCGCGCTCGTGTTCAACCGCATCGTGACGCTCCGTGACTCGTGGCTCAAGATCACGCAGCGGGGCGGCGCCGGCGAGGCCCGGCGGCCGCGAAGGACGCAGGCCCCTCCGAAGAACGTGGCCGAGGCGCCTGCCGAAAGGAGAGCCGGCGCGGACACGGAGCTGACGACAGCGCAACGCTCAAGAATGGAGCATTACCGCGACCGGCTGGGACTCACGGCCGGCGACGCGTCCCTGTTGGCTTCGGACGACGGACTCGCCGCCTTTTTCGAGGAAGCGGTCCGCTGCCACGACAACTCCAGATCGCTGGCCAACTGGGTCGTGAACGAGCTGCGCCCGGCACTCAAGGAAACACCCTTGAAGACGTCGCGGTTGACTCCGGCCGGCCTGGCGGATCTGGTGGCTCTCATCGACGGCCAGACCATCTCAGGCAAGGTCGCCAAGCAGGTCTTCGCCGTGATGCTGGACGAAGGCGGGAACCCCGCGGACATCGTCGAGAGGCTCGGGCTACAGCAGGTGGCCGACGCGGGCCGGCTCGCTCCCGTCATCGACGCCGTGCTCGCCGCCAACCCGGAGAACGTCGCCCGCTATCGCGAGGGCAAGACCAACCTGCTGGGGTTCTTCGTGGGCCAGGTGATTGAATCCACCGGCGGCAAGGCCGACCCACGCCTCGTCAACGAGTTGCTCCGCTCGAAGCTGGACTGAACGCCGGCGGACCGGGCACGGCGGCCCAGCGCTGGAGAACCGGCATTTGGCCCTTCTTTCGGAACGCCCGATGGCAGTCCGAGCAAGTCCGTTGCAGACGCTCGAAGACGGCGTCCGGCGCCGCGGCCGCGAGATCTTCGGACCCAATTGGCAGCGGCGTCAAGCCTGCGCCCGTCCCTCCGCCACCTCCCCCCGGAAGCCGTTCGTTGGAAGCCGCCGCGGCAAGGGCGTCCGCGTACCGGGCGAGCTCCCCGGCCATGGCGGAGAAACGGTCCCAGTCGCGCCATATCGAGGGTTTCACCCGCGTCGGGTGCTGCATGCTCCCCTCGGGGAACAGCACCGTCATCCTCTCGCCGCCGTGCGCCGCGATGGTCCGGGAGTGAAGCCTGACCCGTTCGATGTCGTAGGGCTGCTTTCCGCGCATCATCGCGCGCAGTGCCTTCATGGCGCCGGCGATGGACGTCATGGCGTCCATGCGTTGCTTGACGATGCCGGTGGCGTTGCGATGCGCATTCGCCGTGGCGCAAGCCAGGACCAGCACCAGAACGGCGACGGCCAGACGCAGGCTCCGTGTCATGGCAACCTTTCCGGTCACTCAGTAGATTCCTTTCGCCCGTTGCAATGCCCGCACGTAGTCGATGACGGCCCTGAGGTCGGCATCCGAGAGACCCGGAACAGGCGGCATGTTGCCGAAGCGCCAGTGGTGCGCCCGAACCCCTCTTCTCACCGCCAGCACGAACGCCATGTCGGAATGATGGCCGGGTTCGTAGTACCGGTGGACCAACGGCGGTCCCTGGAGAGAGCCCACCGCTTGCAGCCCGTGGCACACGGCGCACTTCTGATTGAATGTCGCCTCGCCCGGGATTCCCGCCGTCGACGGCGCTTCTACTCCCGAGGTTGGGCGGCCGGCCGGCCGGTGCCTGCCATGACCTCCCGGCCACAGCACCCAAGCAGCCACCGCGACAACCACCGCCCCGGCCGCCACGACGATGATGAGCCTCACCCAGTCTTTCCCAGCGTCACCAGCAGGCTCGCGAGGTCATCCGCGTGCTCCTCTTCCATCTTGAGGATGTCCTCGATCATGCGGCGTGTGGTGGGATCGTCGTTGGCGAGCCAGCGGATGATCTCGGAATAGGTCTCGATGGCCACCCGCTCGGCCACCAAGTCCTCCTTGATCATCGCCTCCAGGGTGTCGCCCTCCTCATAGGCGGCGTGGGAACGCGTCGCCAGCCCCTCGGGACTGAAGTTGGGCGAGCCGCCGAGCTGGGTGATGCGCTGGGCCACCCAGTCCGCGTGCATCTGCTCTTCGTTGGCGTGTTGGAGGAACTCGGCCGCCACCGGCCCGGCGTTGATGCCGCTGGCCATGAAGTAGTGGTTCTTGTAGCGCAGGATGCACACGATCTCGGTGGCCAGCACCTCGTTCAGCACCGCGAGCACCTGCTCCCGGTCGGCCAGATAGGCGCCCGTGATGGCCCCCTGCTCCATCTTCTCCCGCGCGCGCTTCTGGATCGCCTCGAGGTCCGTCTTGAAGGGCTCTTTCATGACTCTTTCCTCGGCTCAATGGATTTATTCAAATGTGTGCCATATCGGCAGACTTTTCAACTTCGAGGCGATCTTCCGTGCCCTAACGCGCGCCCCGGAGCTCTGTCGTGATGAGGTCCAGGATGTCCTGGCTGGTGATGGAGCCGACGAAGGCGCGCGACTCCCGGTCCATTACCGGTATCGCGGTCAGGGAGCTCTCCGTCATTTGCTGGAGGGCATCCTCCACCGGCTCGTCCATCCAGGTGTTCGGTGTGGTGCTGCGCGCGATCTTCCCCAGGGGAGTGTCGGACCATGCGTGCTTGGGCAGATACCGCAGCATGGCGAGCGAAACGATCCCGGCCAACTCGTCTCCGTCCGTAATCACGTAGTCCTGCTGGCCCGGCACGATCCACCCGTCGGCGAACTCCCGCACCGTGAGCCTCGAGGCGGGATGGTTGTGGTTCGGGTCGATGACGTCACCAACCCTGATGTCGTCGAGGGCGAAGCGGATCAAGGACGGCGGCACGGGATGGGGTAGCGGGACCGGATCCGCGGGCTTGGCGCGGCTCACGGCGAGGTTGATGACCGGCGGGGTCAACAGGATGTAGGCGAGCATGATGAGCACGAACAACGAGAAGATGTCACTCCCGATGACGCCGTTCTCCAGGAGCACCAGCAACACGGCGATCTCCGCGACCCCCTTGGCCATGAGGCCGGTGGCGATGGTGAAGGGCATCTCGAACCGGGCCGCCGATGCACCGATCCACGCCCCGGCGAACTTCCCGATCAGCGGGACCACGATCACCGCAGTGATGGTCCATGCCGGCAACTCGGTGAACGACAGACTGAGATGGAGGCCCGCCGAGCTGAAGAAGAGGGGCACGAAAAAACCGTCGGCCACGCTCTTCATGCCCGGGATGATGTCCCGGTGCACCTGATGGGGCAGCCGCGACAGCGCGACGCCCAGGAGCAGGGCTCCCAGGGAGCCGTGCAGGCCGATCCTCTCGGCCCCCACCACCGCGATGAACAGGACGCCGAGAATCAACCCGAACGACAATTGGGGGACCCGCAGCAGCCGTTCCAGAAACTCGATCAGAGGCGGGATCACCCGTCCGGCCAGCACCCAGGTCCCCACGATGAAGGCGGCGATCTGCCCCAGCAGGATCAGCACCCCGGCCACGCTCACGTGCTGAGCGTGCTCGCCAATGGTGAACCCTATGACCAGCAGCACCAGCAACTCGGCGATGAGCGCGACGGTGAACATCTCGATACCGATGGGTTGACGCAGGCGATCCGCGTCGATCAGCACCTTGGCAACGACGCCCAGGCTGGTAAGGGACAGCACCCCGGCCAGTGCCAGCGAGCCGCTGAAGTCGAGGCCCAGACCGAAGTCGAAGATCAGGTCAAAGGTGACCACCAGCGAGGCCATGATCGGGATCAGGACCGATATCACCGCCGCGATGAAGAACCGCCGGTGGATGGACTGCATGAACGCCGAGACGTCGAGCTCGTCCAGGCCGATGAGGAAGAAGTAGAGGAAGATGCCGATGCTCAGGAGGATCTGCAGGTAGCTGTTGATCTCGACGATGCCGGAAACCGGGCCCAGGAGTATCCCCGTCGCCGTGTAGGCGACGATGGAGTTCAACCGGAAACGCTGGAGAATGCCCTCTGCCAGCTTGGCGACGACAACGAGCAACCCGGTGGAAAGCAGCGCGTCTTCAAGCATGTCGAGTCCCGCGGCCGGCGGCGGAACGCTTGCGGGTCCATGGGAGGTCAGGAGCAGCGCCCGCCCGGCGGCCAGTCCCGCCGCGCACTCTAGTCCGATTCGCGGGCGCCTTGCAACCCGTGGGAGCGGGACGTCGCGTTTCTCAGGCGGGCGTCAGTCCCAGGCGTTCGTCGCGCCGGCGCAGCAGGACGATGAAGGGCAAGGCGAGCAACACCATCCAGGCCTTCCCGATCACCTGTCCCAGCAGGAACTCGATGCTTCCGAACGCCAGGTACAGGAACAGGATGCTGTCGACCACGAGGCCCACGATGCTGCTGGCGAACACCGCAAGCACCAATCGCCGCCGCTGCAACGGTGTATACACGGCCAGGTCGGCGGTTTCCGAGAACAGGTACGCCGTCCCGGACGCCACCACGAGAGCCGGCGGCGCGAAGAACGCGGACAGGCCCGCGCCGGCCACCACCGCCGCCGCCGCCCACCGGACCCCGATGCGGCGCTGCACCAGGTCCCGGAGGACGAACGCCAGCCCGATGGTGATGACCCCGCTTGGGGCCATGACCCCGGGGGCCACTGGAATCAGGCAAGGCGAGTCCGGCGGACACACGGTGCCCACGTTGCCGATGAGCCAGTTGGCGGCGGGTATGCACAACCCGAACCCGACGAGAAACAGGATCCCTTCCCTGCGCCTTCGACTGTCAATATCGGACACCGCCGTACCTCCCCCTGTGCACCTTCTACCGGGTTCTTCCCGCGATGCGCAAGGTCGCGGCGGCTCCGGTCGGCCGAAGTCGCCATCCGACTCGATCGTCACCCCTGCCACATGGCGCTGCGCCGGCCGAGGGCAAAGTAGATGATGATCAAGGGGACCACCAGGAGCAGCGCGACCAACGAGACCGCCGCCGCCTGATTCAACTCTCCGTCCCCCCAGATGGCCCAGATGTATACCGGCAGGGTGGTGTTGTCGCGGGTCACCAGAAGGGCCGCCATGGTGAGCTCGCTGTAGGCCAGGAGCGCCATCCACAACCAAGCGTAGAGCAGGGTCGGAGCCAGCAACGGACGCACGATGCGCCAGAACACGGTCATGGTTTCCAGCCCGAAGACGTAGCCCGCCTCCTCGAGATCCTTGTGGATCTGCAACAGGGAAGAGTTGTACATGCGCGTCGCAAAGGGAATTCGGGCAACGACGTTCACCAGGATGATGATGAGGATGGTGCCGTAGAACGGGACGTAGGTCGGCAGCCAGAAGAGGGCGATGAACAGCGCGCCCACGGCGAAGATCATGTTCGGTATGACGTGCGGGAGAAAGGAAACGACGTCGAACAGTCCGGAGAGGCGGTTCTTCGACTTGATGATGTTCCAGGAAAGAGCCACTCCCACGATGGTTGCCAGGGTCGGCACCACCAGCGTCAGGATCGCCGAGTTGGCCAGGACGAACCAGAACGTGTTCCAGGGAATGTTCTTGAAGTTGGACAGCGTCACCATCTGCAGCGCCGGCCAGGACGGCGCCATCAGGAACGGGAGCAGCGACGCCCACACCAGCATCAACAGCGGGAACAACAGGTTGAGCGAAATGACCAACCCGATGAACACCCATCCGGCGATCCACCACCGCCGCAGCTCCAGGGGCCGCGGCCGGTAGGCCTTGCCCGAGATGACCTGGTACCGCTCGCCGCGCTGGATGGTCCGCAGGTACCACCAGCTTATGAAGAGCGCCAACACCATCATGAAGACGCTGATGGCGCCGACGATGCCGTAGTCGGGCGGGGCGTCCAGCGGCTGCGCGCGGACGTAAAGAAACGTACTCAAGGTGTAGATCCGGTTCCCCATGCCGAGAAACGCCGGAACGTCGAAGGTCGTCATACCGAGCGCCATGACGTAGAGACCCGCCGCCAAAAGGCTCGGCCACATCAGCGGCAGCGTCACGTACCACAGCCGATCACGGAACCCGCCGCCGTGCACCTGGGCGCTCTCTTCGAGAGCCGGGTCCATGTTGCGGAAGCCAGGCGCGATCATGATGAAGGCCAGCCCCACGAAGTTGAGGCCCTGCACGAAACCCATTCCCGGCACGGTGCCGATATTGAAGGGCGCCGCGTCGAGCGAAAGGAAATCCATCAACCACCGGTTCACAATGCCGATCCGAGGGTGAAGGAGGAACTGCCAGCCCATGGCCGGGAAGAAGGCTGGAACCGCGAGGGTGAGGGTGAGCAGCGCAACCACCCAGCTACGCCCCGGCAGGTCGGTACGCTCCACCAGAAACGCGATGGGGACCGCCAGCACGAGCGAGGTCACCACGACCACGAGGGTGAACCAGAGCGTGTTGACCGTCGCCCGGAAGGCCGAGTCGTCGCGGGAGATCTCGCGGAAGTTGTCGAAGGTCCAGACGCCGCCCGAAACCCGTCCTTCCTCCAGGAACGCCACCTGGACCACGACGGCCAACAGCAAGGCGATGACCACGAGCGCCACCAGGGCCAGGGAAACGAAGGGTGGCGCGCCCAACGCCAGCCGCCGCCAGCGCACTTGGTGCCGGGTTGCCCGGTGGGTTGTTGGCGGTCTGCTCATGCACTCAAGGCGCGTTGCGGGCGAGGGGCGGCCCAAAACCCGCCCCTACATCCGGGTCGTCCTGCGGCCCAGGCTCCTAGCGGAAGTCGATGGCGGCGAGCCTGGAGAAGCGGAACCTGTCGGCGACCCGGGGCAGCACCGTAAACTGGTGCAGCGTGTATTCCATCTCATAATCGGAGAGGGCGTAGATCCCGTCGAGAGGGACCACCACCGTGTAGCCGAATGTGCGCGCGGCCGTGGTCGCGGTGTAGAGCAGCGCGAAGTTCGCCGCGCCGCCCAGGAACACCAGCGTTCGGGCTCCCCAGCCTTCCAGCAGTTCCCGCAGGTCGCCGCCGAGGAACTTGTCGTAGCCGTTGGGGTAAAGGATCGGTTCGTCGCTCCGCCGCGCCAGCGCGGTCGCCGCCGCGCCGTGCGGCGTATCCTTCTCCCACACCACCACCGTGTAGACCACCGGCACCGACGCCGCCCGGGCCCTGTCGAGGAACCCCCGGGCCGGGCGGATCAGCGGTTGAGCGGGCTGGGTCGGGTCCTCGGCCTAAAGGATCGGTTCGTCGCTCCGCCGCGCCAGCGCGGTCGCCGCCGCGCCGTGCGGCGTATCCTTCTCCCACACCACCACCGTGTAGACCACCGGCACCGACGCCGCCCGGGCCCTGTCGAGGAACCCCCGGGCCGGGCGGATCAGCGGTTGAGCGGGCTGGGTCGGGTCCTCGGCCTTGGTGTTGAGATCGAGCACCACGACCGCCGTGCCACCTGCGTCCAGGACAAGCGGCTCGGAGGCCACCCGGTTGGGCCCGGCCCGCACCGCGGGGCGGTTCTCGTCCACGATCACCGTGGCATCCAGCGACACGCCGCAGCCGGGACAATAACGCTCCTCCAACAACGCACGGCCTTCCATGATCTCGTGGAACGGCCCCATGCGCCCCGGCGGCAGCAGCCGGGTGACACAGGCCTCGCGCCAGTCCTCGCCGGCGGCGCAGAGCCGGTAGCCGCAAGCGGCGCATTGCACCCACTCCCTGCCCCGCTCCTCCACCAGCTCCAGGTTTTCCCGCAGCGGCCGGCTCACCCTCCCGCTCCGCGATTCTCCCGCAGGCGCTGCCGCCGGAGGTCCTCGGTGGCCCGGCGGTCCACGACGAGCGAATCCGGGTCGATGACCACGCCGTAGACGTGCAGCGCGGTCTCCACCGACACCAGCTCGTTCTCCACGTCCTTGAGCACCGCCCCCGGGTCACGGTCCAGCGGACTGCCGTAACCGCCGCCCATGCCCAGAGTGTAATACAGCACGTCGTCCGGCGAGAGCTCGAAGCTGACGTAGGGCAGCACCCGCGGCGTGCCGCCAAGCTCTTCGAGCGCCTGCGGCATCCGGTTGGCGTCCAGAGTCTTCCCCAGCGCCGTCCCCTCCAGGTGCACCAGGATGCTCGGCGCCCCGGGGTAGCCGCCGAAAATGCCGCGGCCACCGTTGACGAGACCGGCCACCCCGAAGGCGACCCCTTCGATCTTGCCCTCCGGCGCCTTGTGCACCGAGAACGCCATCTCCGCTCCGGTACCGCCGCGAAACCGGCCCGCTCCCTGCTGGTCCCTGGCGTGGCGCCGGAACAGGAACAGCATCGGACAGTTCATCT
Organism: uncultured Binatia bacterium (SeqCode); assembly: GCA_965219905.1. Classification (GTDB taxonomy): domain Bacteria; phylum Desulfobacterota; class Binatia; order UBA9968; family JAJDTQ01; genus JAJDTQ01. The sequence goes on from CBDCOS010000002.1 coordinate 800,212, forward strand.
CCAGCCACTCCACGTTGGGACAGGTCATGAAGTCCAGTTTGGTGGTGTCGACCCCGTCCATGGTGGCCCGGGCGCCGCTGCCGCTGAGGGGCGACATGGCCAGGCTGGTTGAGTAGAACATGCCGTGCTGGTTCTTCCCGGAGGTGCGGACCCGGCGCCCGCCCCAGATCCGCGCCATGATCTCGTCACGCCACGCCTCGCTGCCCGCCAGCATGCCGTTGAGCACCGATACCACCACGTACTTGGCGGTAGCGCCGCCCGAGGTGGTGTTGAGGGAGACGGGCGCCGGATGCGTGACGTTCACCAGGGTCCCCGGCGGCGCGATGGCCTCGATGGGCCGGAACAGCCCGTGGTTGCGGGGAAAATCGTAGGCCACGGTCTCCACAATGCCTTCGAAGCAGGTGCCGAAGGTGGCGTGGTAAGGGAGGTTGACGCCGACGTTCGCCTGGGGGTCGGTGCCGGTGAAGTCGAAGACCATGCGACTGCCCTGTTTCTTCAAGGTCAGCCGGACGGTCCATGAACCCTCCTTGGACTCGATGGCCGCACTGTCGCTCCACTCGCCGTCCGGGATCGCCTCCAGGCGCTTGCGCAACGCCCGTTCCGAGTAGTCGATCATCTGGGCAGCCACGGCGTCCATGAGGTCGACGCCGTGGATCGTGTAGAACTGCTGCATCCGCGCCTTGGCGACGCTGTGGCCGGCAAGCTGGCAGTTGATGTCGAGGGCCACCATGTCGGGACGCCGGGTCATGTTGATCAAGGTGTCGAACACGTCCTTACGCAGGTTGCCTCGGTCCACCAACTTGATTCCGGGAACGCGCAGGCCCTCGTGACATATCTCCTTGGCCTCCGGGGAATCGCCGCCCGGAGACATGGCGCCGATGTCCATCACGTGGACGAACGATGCGCTCCATCCGATGAGACGGCCTTCCACGTGGATGGGGGAGACGAGGTAGACGTCGGATTGGTGCACCGCCGAGACGTAGGGATCGTTCAGGAGGAAGACGTCGTCCTCGTTCACCCCGTCGTATTCGGCAAAGCGCTCGATGATCCACTTGACCGTAAACCCGGCGCAGGCCACGTGCCAGGGCATGGATTCGCCGGTGGCCAGGATCTCACCGTCGGCGCGGTAGAGCGAGGCCATGTAGTCATGCATCTGGGTCGTGTTCACCGTGCCCCCCACCCGTTCGATGGTCGTGCCCATCTCCTTGGCAATGCGCTGGAGCCGGTGCGAGAGGATCTCGAAGGTCACGGGATCCACGGTCCGGCCGTTACCGCCATGTTCCATCGTCATCTCTCCTGGACAGGGCTGCGCGCGAGCCGACCGTGATACGGACATTCCCGAGGTCGTCCATCAACGCCCGGTCGCCCGGATTGATGAGGACCGTCGTTATGGGCGTCTCGATGACACCCGGCTCGGCGATGACCATTCCCGGCCGCATCCTGGCGATGTCGTACAGCGCGGTGGGCACGAAGTCGCCGAACTCCTCGAAATAGACGGCCCGCGTCCCTTTCCGGGCCGCCGAGACCTCGCCGCCTCCTTCCAGGGGCCGAAGGGCAGGCTTGGGTAACGCCCCCGAACCGGTGACCCGCAACGTGACGATCTCACGGCCCGCCGCCCGGTACGCGGAGCCCTTGCCGTAAGCGGCCTCGTAGAGCCGGTCGAACCGGGCATAGACGGCCTCCAGATCATCGTCGGTCAGGGGTGCCTCGCCCGGAGGAATCGGGACGTTGATCTCGTGGACCTGGTAGCGGTAGCGCATGTCCACGCTCCGCGCCAGCGTGACGTCCGCGCCGCCGAAACCCGCGTCTTCCAGGCTGCGGCGCACCTTGGCCAGGACCGGCGCAAAGGACGAATTGATGCGGTCCGCGGGCGCCGGCACCAGGGAGCGGTCCGAGACCCCTTCCTCGTACACCACGTCCGAGGACACCAGACCCACCGCGCCGTGGACCGAGGCGGTGACGGGCACCACCACCTGTTCGATCCCCAACTCGGCCGCGAACCGGCCTGCGTGCACCGGACAGGCGCCGCCGAAAGCGAACATCGTGTCGTTCCGGGGGTCATGCCCCCGCTGGATGGTGGCGTTGCGGATCAGGTCGCTCATCTGGGCGTTGACGATACGATGAATGGCGCTCGCCGCCTCGACGACGCCCATGCCCAGGGGCCCGGCCACCTTCTCCGCCACCGCCCGGCGCGCCGCCTCCACGTCGAGGGCGATCTGTCCGCCGAGGAAATACTCGGGGTTCAGATAACCGAGGATCAGGCTCGCGTCGGTGACCGTGGGCTCGCTGCCGCCGCGGTTGTAGCACACCGGCCCGGGGCTGGCGCCGGCGCCGCGGGGACCGACCTTCAGCAGGCCCGTGCCTTCTTCGATCCAGGCGATGCTGCCGCCCCCCGCGCCGATGGATTCCACCCAGATCTTGGGCGACAGAAGGCGGTAACGCAGGAAGACGGGCTGGTAGTCCCGCTCCATGACGGCGTCGCGGATGATGCCGACCTTGAAGGTGGTGCCGCCCATGTCCGCGGCCACGATGTTGTCGATGCCCTTCAGTTGGCCCATGTAGTGGCACGCCGCGACCCCGGCCGCCGGACCCGACTCGATGGTGCCCACCGCCTTCCGGACCGAGTCGTCGACGCCCAGGACGCCGCCGTAGGCCTGCATGATCAGCGGCTCGCGGCGCAGCCCCCGGTCCCGCAGCCGCGCGCGCAGGTCTTCCAGGTAAGAGCCGATCCTGGGGCCGATGTAGGCGTTGAAGACCGTGGTCGCCGTGCGTTCGTATTCTCCCTGAAAGGAGGCCGTTTCGCTGGAAAGGGCGACGAACAGGTCGGGGTGCCGCTGCCGCAACAGTGCGCCGAGCATCCGTTCATGGCGGTCGTTGGCGACGGACCACAGAAGCGAGACCGCCACCGACTCGACGCCGTTATCCACGAGCTTTCGGATCGCGGCGTCGGCTTCGGCCTCGTCCAGGCCCACGAGCACGTCGCCTTCGAAGTCCACCCGCTCGTTGACCTCGGCGATGAGCGGCTTGGGGACGAGAGGGTCCGGCTTGGTGAGGGCCGCCATGTGGTGCGCCTCGGACTCGGGCAGTCCCGCCACCACGCCGCCGCGCATCATCAGGATGGTGTCGCCGAACCCGGCGGTGGCGATGAGCCCGGTGCGCGCGCCGCTGCGCGTGATCAGCGTGTTATCGCCAATGGTGCACGCGTGGTAGAAGAGCCGCGTGGCGTTCAGCAGCCCGCGCTCGTCGTCCATGCCAAGGTTGCGCGCCGCGTCCCGCACGGCATCGAGCACGCCCAAGGCGAAATTGTGCGGCGTCGACGACGCCTTGCCCAGGGTCATGCTCCCCTCGCCGCTCACCGCGACGCAATCGGTGAAGGTGCCGCCGACATCTACGCCGACCAGGTATCGACCTCGGGAATCATCCATAACTAGCTGATATATTCCGGTCATAGGCCCAGCGGGCCGACCTGTCAACAGAACGAAGGGCGCGCCCGGGTCGTCCACCGGCTCAAGCGGCGTTTGTGATCTCACGGATCAAGATTCTGTCGTACACCCAACCGTTGCATAAAGACGATGATCCTGACCGAAAGTTGCGTGCATCTGGATAAGGACCGCCCCGAGGCCAGCATGGACCTGCTGTTCAATGACGTCCTGCGTCTGGGCAAGGTCATGCATGTCGAGGACAAGGCAGAGGAACTGGTCTCAGGTTGGAGAAAAGAACTGACCGCAATCGAGACGCAAACCGCCGATTTGCCCAAACCCCGTGTGTTCCTGCTGGATGGCCCGGCGGATGCTCCGTTCACCGCCGGCAGGTTCGCCATCCCGGACGCCATGATTGCCGCGGCAGGGGGTGAGAACATCACCCATGATATGAACACAAGCTGGGGCCGCACATCGTGGGAGGCTGTCGCAGCCGCGAACCCGGAATTCCTGGTCCTGCTCGACTATCAAACCGGCAATGGGCATCGGATATCTTCAAGTTCCTGCAAGAACATCCGGTGATGTCCCAGACGGACGCGGTCAAGAACGAACGCTGGATCGGCCTGCGGTACGAAGAACTGACCCCCGGACCGGCGAACATCCAGGCGATCTCGAAAATGGCACAGGCCATGCATCCCCGTCTTAATTGACATGGGCCGACTCGGCCTTGTGCTTTTTCTGGGGGCGGCCACTCTGGTCGCCCTCTTGCTGGTTTCGACCATCTACGGCACCACGTCCATTCCGGTCTCTGACGCGTTTGGCGCCATTGGACTGGGCCTCGGGTTTATTGATGGCGATATGTCTCCGCTGCATCGGATCGTGTTTGACCTGCCGCTGCCCAGGGCTCTGTTCGCCGCTGTGATCGGGGCTGGCCTGGGCATCGTGGGCGTTGTCCTGCAGACCACGACACGCAACGATCTGGCCGACCCATTCCTGTTCGGCCTGTCTTCTGGTGCGGCCGCAGGGGCGGTGTTCGTGATCACCGTAACCGGCGACGTCCTCGGATTTTGGACCCTGCCTCTGGCCGCGTTTTGTGGCGGTATTGTGGCGTCCGGTATCGTGTTGGCGCTTGTCCACGGGCTGCGGACGAGTGCCCCTGAAAAGCTGATACTCGCAGGGCTTGCGGTTTCTCTCCTGTTCTCCGCGATCACCAATTACCTGATTTTCGCGGGCGACAGCCGTGCCGCGCATTCGGTCATCTTCTGGATGCTGGGCGGTCTGGGCCTCGCCAGATGGGAAACCTTCCCTCTGGTCTGCACGGGCCTGTTGCTGATTCTGACTTATTCTCTTTATCGCAGCCGGTGGCTGGACGCGCTGCTGGCCAGTTCAGATATCCTCAGCAGGCTCTTGCTTGCGCCGCAAGAATTACCGGTCGGAATCGTCACCACGTCCATCGGGTCGGTTTTTGTGTTCTTGTTGCTGCATAGAACAGCAAACGCCAAAAACTGAAGTGCGTCAGTTCCCGCGCAGTTTCTTGGCGAGCTTCCGGGAGACCTTGCGGTAGAAGTACGCGTTCTTCACCACGTTCTGATCTGTGCCGAAGTAGATCTTGGCCCCGGCGGCGCGCTTGCTCTCCACCAGTTTGTTGAGCTGCGAGCCTTCGCGGAACGGCGAGTCGCGGCCGATGACCTTCCAGATCGTATCCTGGCCCTGCTTCGTGAGCATGTAGACAGACAGGAGCTTGGCCAGATTGGGATGCGCGCTGGTCTTGGGCACGCTGACCTCGCTCGCGGTGCCCGACATGAAATCGTCCATGGTGGTGAAGTCCACCGGCGCCCCCTTGGCCTTGAGCCGGGAGTAGGCCACCGGCTTGGTGTCGAAAGCGAATATGGGAAACTCGCCGGTGGCGACGCGGTTGTGGACGCCCGTGCGGGTCGTGCCGATGATGGTGCCGTTGGCCACCATGGCGTCCACGATGCGGGTGGCCTCTTCCTCACCCAGATGGATGGCCGCCTCGACCCAGCCCACGGCAAAGACGGTGGTGCCGATCTTGCCTTTGTACTTGGGGTCGGTGAAATCCTTATAGGACTTCGGCAGGTCGGCGGCCTTCACGAGGTTGGTGTTGTAGCCGATGATGTGGATGGAGGCGCCGATGACCACGGCAGCGCCGTTGATGCCGATCTCCTCATCCTTGAGCCCGGGCATCAGCTTCTTCCAATCCACCCGCTCAAGCGCCCCGGCCTGATCCGACGGGATCTGCTGCCGGGACGGGGCGAAGAAGATATCGGTGCTCGCGGCGCGGCCGGTTTTGGCCTCGTCGATGATCCGCGGCATCAGCTTCGACGCGCTGGGCCCGGGCGTGGTCTTGAGGCGGACGTCGATGCCGTAAGCCTTGTTGAGCCCCTTCTCCAGAGCCGCCATGAGCTTTGGAGAGTTCCAGTCTCCGGAGCCGAAGACGTTCAGCGTACCTTCACGTTGAGCCGCGGCGGCGAGCTCCTTAAGCGCTTCGCTTCCCGCCTGGGCGGCCGCCGGCCCCGCTATACCGCCGATTGACGCCAGCGCCACACCCACCGCCAATGCCACGACGGCAACGCGCCGCCCAAGAAGCCCCCTGTCGAATAGCCCGGAAAGAACTCTCATCACCGTTGCCTCCCAGAGTCACTGCGGCCTTTCGTCGCTGCAAGGAACCCAGCTATCCATATTTTGAGCGGGGTGAGGTTGTCAACACTGCGCTTCGTGCACCCGGCACCAGGAGAAGCGTACGGCCTCGCCCCGGTCCCGTCATCGCGAGCGGTACCGTTTCGGCGGCTGCGGGTTGTTGGCGGGATTGGTATCGTGCCTGGCCATGGCGGTCACCACCGTACCGCCCACCAGGGGCCGCAGGTCGGCTTCGAGCGCATCGGCCTTGGCCTTGTCGTAGACCTCCTCGCCGTCCAGGTAAATGGTGAAGGACTTGAGGTACTTCGCCTTCTTGGCGGGGTCTTCGATGGTGGCCTTGGTCCAGGCGTAGAGAGGGTAACGGTCGACGCCCCGTTGCTCCGCTTCGGCGCAATAGCCGGCGAAAGCGTCGTACTGGCATTTCAGCGCCGCGTTATGGCGCCTCAGTATGTCGGCAAGGGGCCGGATGTGCGGACTGTCGTCACCATGCCGCGCGGCCCCGGCGGACTCATCCGCGAGATTGACGCGGAGCTGGTATTGCCATTGCCCGGTCATTCCGTCTCGATTCGCGGACCGCTGTCAACGCCGGACCGGCGGCCGCGGGTCCGCCGGTTGCCTGCCGTTGGAATGGTGCCGTCCTACGACGACAGATGCTTCTGGAAGAAGGCGACGGTCCGCTCCCACGCGAGCTTGGCGGCGGCCTCATCGTAGCGCGGCGTCGAGTTGTTGTGGAAGCCGTGGCGCGTGCCCGGGTAGGTATGCGCCTCGTGCGGTACGCCGTTGGCCTTCAGGGCCGCGATGAAGCCGGGGGCCTGCTTGTTGATGCGCGGGTCGTTCTCCGCGTAGTGGATCAGGAGCGGCGCCTTGATCCTGGCGACATCGGCCGCCTCTCTTGGGGCGGAACCGTAGAACGGCACGCCCGCGTTCAGCTCGCTTCCCATCCGGACCGCGAGGAATCCCACCACCCCGCCGCCGAAGCAGAAGCCCGTGGCCCCCAGTTTCCCGTTCGACAGCGCGTGGGCCTTGAGATACCTGGCGCTGTTGAGAAGGTCGGTGCGGAGCTTGCCCCTGTCCAGGCTCCGCTGCATCTTCTTGCCGTCGTCGTCATTGCCCGGATAGCCGCCGATGGGCGCCAGACCGTCCGGCGCCAGGGCGAGGAACCCTTCCACCGCGGCGCGCCGGGCGACATCCTCTATGTGCGGGTTGAGGCCGCGGTTCTCGTGAACGACGAGAACCGCGGGGAACGGACCCGGACCGGCCGGCTGGACCAGATAACCCCGCATCCTGCCGGAGTTGCCGCCGGGCGAATCGTACTGGACATAGCGCGCCTTGATGCGCTTGTCGGTGAACGAGATCATCTGCGCCGCGGCGTAGTCCGGCAGCAGCGCCCGCGCCATCAGCAGCCCGGACCCTCCAACGACGGCCAGGGCGCCGGCGCGGCGAAGAAACTCGCGCCGGTCCATCATGCTGTGGCAGTACTCGTCGTAGAGGTCGAAAACCTTCGGATCGATCCTGTCCTTGTGCATCGGAGTCCTCCTGTGTGGCAGGTCAGGCCGGCGCGACGTCATCCGCCGGAACCATGCGTAGCCGGTCTCTCCCGGCCCCGGGGACGCCTGCCCGCGGTCCGGCAGTCCCTCGGGCGTCCGACAGCGGCCGGTCACTTGACCGTGAGACACGCACACTCGGCGAGGTGCGCCACCTTGTGCGAGACGCTTCCCATCACGAGGCCGGCCACGTCGCCGAGACCGCGGCGGCCCATGACCACCAGCTCCGCCTGTTCATGCTCGACCGCGGCGATGATGTTCCCCGCCGGGTCGCCGTCCACGACCTGGGTCTTCACATCCCCCACGCCCTTCGCGCGCAGTCTCTCGGCGGCTTTCTCGACGATCCCTTCGCCGACCTTGCGCAAACTCTCGGGCGGCACCGGAATGGGACCCTGTCCGTAGCCCGCCGCGGCGACCCGCGCGATCATCGCGGCGAGGTCGTCGATCTCCTTCACCACGTCCCCTTCGATGCCGATGTCCTCGCATATCGCCTTGAGATCCGGCGCCGTGGCATGATGCAGGAGAGCCTGCACGACCACGATGCGGGCGCCGAATTTCGCGGCGATCTCACCCGCCATCTCGATGGCCTTGTTGGCGTGCTCCGAACCGTCCGTTGGAACTATGATGGTATTGATCATGGCCGCCTCCATCGGGTGCGTTCCGCCCGGCCGTCCGACTCATGGTCCAGACAAGGGATCTGCGGCCATTCTGTCACAAAACCGCCGACGCTTCCATACAGCCCGGCCGTCAGTCCCGCCCCAGCGTCTCCCTTGCCACGAACGCCAACCCGGCGGCGGCGGCCAGCAGGATCGGAGCGTAGAAGAGGAACGTCCTGCCGGCGCTGACAAGGTCAACGAGCCAACCGCCCACCAGCGGACCCATCACGGCCCCGGACTCGCCCACGGTCCTGCGCAGCCCCTGAAGGCGCCCCCGGGCCTCCGCCGGGATCACGTCGTAGGTGGACACCGCCAGGGCGCCCAGGGACATGCCCTGGGCGAGGCCGATCACCAGCATGATCGTCACGAGTTGCGGCAGCGTCGAAGCGAACGGGAAGGCCAGGAACGCGATGCCCGGCAGCGCGGTGCTGGGAACGCTGCAGTACTTGCGCCCGACACGGTCGGTGACGAAGCCGGCAGGCAGGATCATGAGCAGGACGAACACGCCTGAGACGCCGAACAGGCCCCCCACGGCGGCTGCCGAAAAGCCCAGCTCCACCCCGGCGTACAGCGGCAGCATGCCTTGCAGGGTGGTACGGTACATCTGCATGCTGAAGGTCGCGAACACCAGCGCCACGAAGGTGGCACGGAGGTGCGGGAGGACGTCCGAGACCCTTCCCCACCAGGCGATCTTGCCGACTCTGGCCCGGACCGTGTCTTTCCGAGCCAGCAGCGCCGTCACGAACACGGCCAGGGCCACGGCCGCGTAGACCGTGAACACCATCCGAAACCCCGCCCACTGGGTAAGGATCCCGCCCACCACCGGGCCGATGGCCATGCCGGCCGACTTGACCCCCATGAAACCGCTCAGCAGGCGGCCCCGCTGGTGCTGCGGCACCATCTCCACGCCGGAGACCTCCCGGCCCATGGTCCAGACGCTGTCGCCGACGCCGGCGAGGAACTGTCCGACAAAGAGCAACAGGAAGTAAGGAGTAACGGCGGTCAGGAAGGCGCCGCACAGGACCAGGGCGCTTCCCACCAGCATGGTGATCTTGGCCCCCGACCGGTCGAGGAGCAGGCCCGCCGGGATCAGGATGATGGTGCGGCCCAGCGCGTGGGCGGTCACCACCTGCACCGCCAGACCCGCGGAGACCGCGAAGGATGACGCCAGCAGCGGAATGGTGGGAAACACCATGCCCTGCCCCAGGCTCATGACCAGGACCGTGCTGTATAACAGTGCGAGGCTGCCGGCCCGCGGACCCGTCATCGAGAAGCCCAGCGGCCGGGAAGCGTCAGGGCTTGGAACCGCCGTAGAGCGAGAGTCCGGAGCTCTTCTGGTGGCAGGCCACGTCCTGGAACCCGGCGCTCCCGAACCAGGCAAGCTGGTCTTCCATCGAAGCCGAGCCGCGGTCGAGGTTGAAGAACCGGCCGCCGGACCGGACCCGTCCGAAGATCTCCTCGTAGACGGCCTTGATGGTCTCTCCGACCCGGACGTTGTGGATGGCGTTGCAGGAAACCACGACATCGAACTCGCCGTCGGCCACCTGGCTCCAGTTCTCCTTGCTGAAGTCCGAAATCACGTATTCGAACCGCCCTCTGAGCTCCTTCATGCGTTCGCCGCCCAGCTTGGCCATGGCCGCCGAGCCGTCGTGGCACACGGCGGTGGAGTGGGGAAAGGCTTCCAGCAGGTACTTGCTCAGCGCCCCGTAGCCGCACCCCACGTCCATGAACCGGAAGGCGGCCTCGCTGTCAAAGGGCAGCAGGCTCGCCAGCAACGCGAACTGCCTGGCCCGGAGCGTCTCGTTGCGCATCTGGCGCTGCGCCCAGTCCTCGACGTATTCCTCGGAGTTCCAATCGTGTTGCCGCAACGGGTCGGTGATCTGTGCCATGTCTGCTTCTCGACCTCCTGTGGAGTGGCTGTGTCCTGGGCCCCGGCCGTTGGCGGTGTCGGTCGTGACCGGGCTCGGGCGGGTTTGCAACCGCCCCTACACGCTTAGACAAAATGGGCGCGGATGTCCAGGTTGACAGCCGCCCGCGGTGGGCCTATAGGGCCTATGGATGGTTGCGGATCGGACGTCGGGTCCGGAGCCGCATGGAGATGGATACATGACGAGCGAGCCACGGGACGTTGAAGCGGCCCTGAACCTCCGGACTTTCATCGACCGGCTCAGGCAGGCGGGAAAGCTCAAGGAGATCCGCGACGCCCACTGGGACCTGGAGATCGGCGCGATCACCGAGATTGCGGCCGAATCCGGCGAGGGCTCGGCGCTGCTGTTCGACGCCGTCCCCGATCACCCGCAAGGCTACCGCGTTCTCAGCAACGTTCTCCGGTCGCCCGAGTCCGACGCCCTGGCCCTGGGCATGCCGCCGGACGTCCGCGGACTGGACGTCGTGCAGGCCGTCAAGGGCCGCCTACAGAATCTCGAACCCGTCCCCCCGGCCGAGATCGGCGAATCGCCGCTCCTGGAGAACGTCGCCTTCGGCGGCGACGTCAACCTGCTGAAATTCCCCACGCCGAAATGGCACGCGGACGACGGCGGCCGCTACATCGGCACCTTCACCGCCACGGTCTGCCGCGATCCCGACACGGGTTACGTCAACGTCGGCACCTACCGGATCCAGGTCCACGACGAGAACACCATGGGCGTGTGGATGATACCCGGGAAGCACGGTGACCTGATCACCCGGAAGTACTGGGCCCGGGGCGAGAGCTGCCCGGTGGCGGTCATCTGCGGCCTCCCTCCGGGCATGATGACCGCAAGCGCCGTGGGCATCCCCTGGAACATGAGCGAGTACGATTTCCTGGGCGGACTCCTGGAAACCCCGGTCCCGGTCATCAAGGGACAAAAGACCGGGCTGCCCGTGCCCGCCTTCGCGGACATCGTCCTCGAAGGGTCCATTCCGCCGCCCGAGCAGGAGACCCACGAGGAGGGGCCGTTCGGCGAGTGGCCCGGCTATTATGCGTCCGGGTCAAGACAGGCTCCGGTGGTGAAGGTGGAAGCCGTCTACCACCGGAACGACCCCATCATCACCGGCGATCCGCCGCTCAGGACCTTCCTCAACAGCGAGACCCACAAATACATCCGTTCCGCCAACATCTGGTCGGCCATGGAGCGCGCCGGCATCCCGGACGTGCACGGCGTGTGGTTCCCGAAACAGGGGCGCTTCGTGGTGACCGTGGCCGTCAAGCAACGCTACTCGGGCCACGCCAAGCAGGCGGGATACGGCGTCCTCGCCACCCGCGACGGCGGCCGGGACGTGCGCATGGTCATCGTGGTGGACGAGGACGTGGACATCACCAACATCGGTGAGGTGCTGTGGGCCATGTCCACCCGCTGGGACCCCAGGACCGACTCGGAGATCCTCGACGTAGCCGCCAGCATCCTCAACCCGCGGCTCTCGCCCGAGGACAAGCAGCGCCGGGAGCTGACCACCTCGTGCATGGTGGTGGACGCCTGCCGGCCCTACAGTTGGAAGGACGCCTTCCCGGGGATTTCCGGCGTCAGCGCGGACTACAAGGCGCGGGTCCGCGCGAAGTGGGCGGACCGGCTGTAACACGGGAGACCGGCACCGCGTTGACGAATGCCGGGGGACCGGACGTGACGGGCTCACGACCTCGTACCCGGCCACAGGGAAGGAGATTCCGATGAGACATCCGTACCGGTTCGCCGCCGCCCTCTCATTGCTCCTGTGCGTGGCCGTTCCGGCCACGGCATGGGCCGACGTGGCGGAGTTCTACAAGGGCAAGACCCTGCGGTTCATCCTGGGCGCGTCTCCGGGAGGAGGCTTCGACACCTACGCCCGCACCATCTCCCGCACCCTCACCAAGCACATTCCTGGCAACCCGAAGATCATCGTCCAGAACATGCCCGGCGCCGGCTTTGCCATCGCCATGAACTACCTCTACAACGTTGCCAAGCGCGACGGCTCGGTGATCGGGGCGACCAACAGCGGCTTGGTGATGAAGCAGGTGCTGGGCGAGAAGGGCATCCGGTTCGACAATGCCAAGTTCGGCTGGCTGGGCAGCGCCGGCAAGGCCACGCCCACGTGCATGGTGATGTCGCGCACCGGGGTGACCGACCTCAAGGGGGTCCTGAACGCCCCCAAGCCCATCAACTTCGGGTCCGCGGGCACCCTCACCCGCGACACGCCGCTGATCCTGCGGGATTTCGTAGGCGGCAAGATCAACGTCGTCAGGGGATACAACGGCACGGCGCAGATCCGCGCGGCGGTGGGGCGCAAGGAGGTGGACGGGTACTGCTCTTCGTGGGAGTCGGTGCGGATCCAGGCCACGGAAATGCTCAAGGGCAAGGAAGGCGACCGGCTGATTCCCTTCCTCACGAGCGGCGACAAGGAAGAGCCGGTGCTCAAGGACCTGCCGCTGTTCGCGGACCACATCAAGAACGCCGACGAGCGCGCGGCCTACGAAGCATGGCTGGCGCCGTATAAGCTCTTCCGGGCATACGTGACGCCGCCGGGCATCCCGAAAGAACGGCTGGAGGCGCTCCAGACCGCCTTCAAGAACACCCTGGACGACCCGGAGTTCAAGGCGGCGTCCAAAAAGATCGGCATCGAGATATCCTACCTGTCCGGCGCCGAGATCCTGGGCCTGGTGAAGCAGGTCTTCTCCATTGGGCCGGGGGCCAAGGCGCGGCTCGAGCGGTTGGTCAAGGGGAAGTAGCGCGTCAGAGGAAACCGTATGGAAACGCACGCAGCGGAACGGAACGGCGTAGAGGGCGTCTGGGAGGAGCTCGTGGAACTGGTCAACCGGCAGTTCGAGACCCCGCCATTCCGGCGGCTGCTGGGGCTCCGGTTCTCGCAGGCCCGCGCCCAGGCCCTCTCCATCCAGATGAAGCACTACGTCGGCAACCGGCGGGACTGCTGGGGATTCGTCGCCGGGGCGGCGCCGTTGAGCGTCAAGCGGCTCGTCTGGGAGCACGAGGGCGAGGAGCTCATGGGCGACAAGGCCGCCGGCAAGGTGGACCACATCACCCTGGCCGTCCAGGAGGGCAGGATCTTCGGCCTGTCTCCCGAGGACTACGAGCGCGTGCGCCCGCTGGACGCGGCCGTGGCGTGTTTCTACGCCTGGATCCACCTGGCCAAGGACCGCCCGTGGCGCGAGGCCATCGCGGCATCGGCGGTGCTGGAGATGCGCAACTCCGACGACCTGGTGCGCGGCGGCTCGCTGTCGTACCGGGTCGGCAAGAACCTCGAACGGGATCTGGGAATTCCGCTGAAGCGGCAGATCAACAACGCGGAGCACGTCGCCGCCGACGTAGAGCACGGCCAGCTCCTGCTTGCGGTGGCGCGGGAACACTGCCACACCGAAGATGAGCGGCAGGCGCTGCTGCGGGGCGCCCGGGAGAGTCTCATGATCGACCGGGCCTACCGCGAGCAGCTCGCCAACATGATGGAAGCGCTCGACTAGTGTCACGTGAGGCCTCGGATCCGTGATTCCCGCGAAGGGAAATCCAGGGCCTGTGGCGAGGTGCTGCGGCGTTGTCCCGCCACGCCACCCCACCTGGATTCCCGCTTTCGCGGGAATGACGGATGCCTCCGAAGCCCGCAGAGGAGTCCGAAGACATGCCCGACATCGCGAAGCTCAAGAACACTCTGGACGAGATGTGCAACCGCCAGTACGCGACCGACGAGTTCCAGGACCTGCTGACGCTGCCCTGGACCATGGAGCGCGGACGCTACTACGTGCTGCAGAACGCCCTTTACACGAGGAACCGGCGGGACTGCTGGGGCTACGTGCAGGCCGCCGCGCCCCTCGACGTCAAGGCGCTGGTGTGGCAGCACGAGAGCGACGAACTGATCAACGACCCGCGCGCCGGCATGGACCACTACTCCCTGACCGTCAAGCAGGGCGAGGTCATCGGCCTCGAGCGCGAGGACTTCGACAATGCGGAGCTGCCGCCCATGGCCCAGGCCGCGTTCCTGGCCTGGCACCACATCGCCGTCAAGGGCCCGTGGCTGGCCTCGTTCACCTCCTCCCAGATGCTCGAGCGCCGCAACAACCCCGACATCGTCAAGGACGGCGGCATGTCCTACCGCATCGGCAAGAAGTTCGAGAACGAGCTGGGCATCAGCCTGAAACGGATGGTCTCGCTGAACGTGCACTCTACCGCCGACACCGAGCATTCGGACATGATGGACGGCGTCTACGACAAGCACGTGCGCACACAGGAGGACTACGACACGGTGCTTCGGGCCGCCAGACAGTGCATGGTCATCGACCGCGCCTACCGCGGCGGTCTGGCCTACGCCATGCGGCGCATCGAGGGCTGAACGCGGGGAGACGAACATGAGCCTCGACGAACTCGACAAGGACCTGGCCACCAAGCAATTGGCGGGCTTCTGGGCCTCCAACATCACGGGCAACGACGGCGACGTCATCGAGCCCAGGACCACCGTGGTCCCCTACCTGTGGAAGTGGGACCACATCTACAACGGGCTGCTGGAAGCGGGAGAGCTGGTCAGCCTCGAACAGTCGGAGAGGCGCACCATCCGCCTCCTCAATCCTGGCGTGCCGGGCACCACCGGCGCCACCAACACGGTGCATACCTCGGTGCAGCTCGTGAAGCCGGGCGAGATCGCCAAGGCCCACCGCCATACGCTGACCGCGCTGCGCTTCGTGCTCCGGGGCGGCGGCGCCTTCACCACGGTGGAGGGCGAGCGTTTCACCATGCATCCGGGCGACCTGATCCTCACGCCGCAGTGGACCTGGCACGACCACTACAACGGCACCGGCGAGAACATCATGTGGCTGGACGGCCACGACGGCCCCCTGCTCAAGGCCCTGGAGGTCATGGCCGTGGAGCCTTTCAGCCAGAAGCAGCAGCCGGTGGAGGCCATGCCCGACTTCAGCCTGCACCAGTTCGGCTGGGCGCGTCCGCCCGAGCAGCTCTCGGAGTTCCCGGACCCGCCCTTCCGCTATCCGTGGGAGACCACCTACGAATCGCTGAAGGCGCTGGCATCGACCCCGGGCGACGAGTGCGACGGGGTGCTGCTGCGCTACGTCAACCCCCGGAACGGGGGCTTCACGCTGCGCACCATCGGTTGCGAGATCCAGATGATCCGGCCCGGCGAGAAGACGCGTTCGCACCGCCACACCAGCACGACCATCTACCACGTGTTCCGCGGCAGCGGCTCCACCGTGGTCGACGACCGGCGCATGGAATGGAGCGAGGGCGACTTCTTCACCGTGCCGCTGTGGTCCTGGCACCAGCACGAGAACGGCAACAAGGACGAGGCCATCCTGTTCTCGGTCAACGACCGCCCGGTGAAGGAGGCCTTCGGGCTTTATCGGGAGGACCGCGGTTAGAGTCGAAAGATGCTTCAACCGGCTAAGGATCGGCGTTCAGAGGAAGGAGCACAGCCATGAGCAAATCCGCCGCCATCGACACAGCCAACGGCTCGGAACGGAACCTGAACGAAGCCTCCGGCTTCGCCCCCATCAGCCCCTACGAGATCTACCAGCAGTGGGAAGGAATCCCGGTGTACAAGGGATTCATCATCGACGACCTGCTGGAACTGGAGCTGGGCGACTGGGCGCGCACCGGCGGCAAGGGCGCGTTCGTGAACCTCGACGGCGCCGGCGGCACCTGCGACACTGTGATCCAGGAGATCGCGCCGGGCGGGGAACTGAGGCCACAGCACCACCTCTACGAGGAGGCCGTGTTCATCCTTTCCGGCCAGGGGGCCACCACGCTCTGGAACGAGGGCGGCCGGAAACACACCCTGGAGTGGCAGAAGGGGAGCCTGTTCTCGATACCACTCAACGCCTGGTTCCAACACTTCAACGCGCAGGGGCGGGAACCCGTGCGGATGATCTCGCTCACCGACGCCACGGTGATCATCAACCGCTACCGGAACCTGGACTATATCTTCAACAACCCGTTCACCTTCGGCGACCGCTACCAGGGCGACGCCAACGAGTGGGGCAGGCCCGGACGCTATCTCGAGGGAGTGAAGAAGGGCCGCGTGTGGGAGTCCAACTTCATCGCGGACCTGTGGCAGTTCTCGCCCAAGGACTACAAGGAGCGTGGCGGCGGCAACCGCACCACGCTGTTCGAGTTCGTCGACAACACCATGAGCGCCCACCTCTCGGAGTTCCCGGTGGGCAAGTACAAGAAGGCCCATCGCCACGGTGCCGGAGCGCACATCATCATGCTGACCGGCTCCGGCTATTCCTTCCTGTGGGAGGAAGGCGCCCCCCGGAAGCGCGTGGAATGGGGCCGCATGAGCATGTTCGTGCCGCCCATCCAGTGGTGGCACCAGCACTTCAACAACGGCGCCGAGCCCGCGCGCTACCTGGCGCTCAAGCCCTGGGGCTTCAAGTACAAGGTGGAAGAGCTCAAGGACACCGGCGAGGACGTCAAGAAGGGCGGCGCGCAGATCGAGTACCAGGACCAGGACCCCGAGATCCATCGGGTGTTCGAGGACGAGTGCCGCAAGAGCGGAGCCCTGGTCGACATGGCGCAGTTCGGGTTCTGACGGGAACCGTCACCCTCCTTCCGGCGCGGGCACCATGTGGGCCTTGAGGAGCGCGTTGCATGAGGCACAGTAGACCTTCTCGAACAGATAGCGCCCCTCCAGGTCGGCCATGAGCAGCCCCGCCTCCGTGGGCGGAAAGGCACGGGCGTTGCGGGCGCCCTCCCCGGCTGCTTCGCCCGGCGAGGAAGCGCACCAGGGGCAGGATTGCTCTCCGTTCGCCTCGCCGCGCGTACCGTCGGCCGCCCCGTTGCCGCCCGTGAGCCGCCGCCGCAACTCCTCGGTGGCGCCGGGGTCCACCTCGCGGGTCCCGGGCCTGAACGCCACGCCGTAGATGTCCCTGGCCGCGTCCTCGGAGACCACGCCGTCCTTCACGTCTGCCTGCACCAGGACCGGCTCCCGCGTCAGCGGATCGCCGTAGCCGCCGCCGCTGGCCACCCGCATGTAGAGCACGTCCCCTTCGTTGAACTCGAAGTTGCAGTACGGGAGGACCCGCTCGCGTCCGTCGACCTCGTCGAGGTCCACGGCGTTCCGGTCGCCGGCCATGACCTCGCGGACCCGGGCGCCTTCCCTGAGCACGATGACGCTGGGGGCGCCGGGGTAGCCGCCGTGCATGCCGTGGCCGGAGTTCCGGAGCCCGGCCACGCCGTAGGCGACGCCGCCCAGCCTGCCCTCGGGAGCGTCGTGGGGGGTGTGCGCCGTCTCCACCGCCAGTCCGCCGCGGAACTTTCCCGGACCGGCCGAGTCCTCCGCGTGGCGGCGGAACAGGTAGAGCACCGGGAAGTTCAGCTCGAACCACTCGGCATTGGGACAGCTCATGTAGGTGCCGCCGGAGTCGATGCCGTCGCGGTAGGCGCGGGCGCCATTGCCGTCCATGGCCCCGTGGGCCAGGTTGAACACGCAGTAGCGGCCGTACTGGTTGATGCCGGAGTGCTTGCCGTTCCGGTGGCTGGCGTTGGGGGTCACGATCTCGTCCTTCCAGCGCTGGTGGGTGCCGAGCATCTGCATCAGCACCGAGCTGGCCAGGAACCCGATGCCGAAGCCGCAGGAAGTGGTGTTCATGGACACCGGACCCGGGTACCTTACGTTCACCAGGGTCCCTTCCGGGGCGATGACCTCCAGGGGCCGCAGCACGCCGTGGTTCTTGGGGAGATCGTACACCAGCGTCGTCAGCACCGCGGCGAAGCAGAACCCGGCGGTGCCATGGAACGGCAGGTTGACGCCGGTCACCGCCTGGGGGTCGGTGCCGGTGAAGTCGAAGACCAGCCGGTCGCCGCGCTTTCGCAGCGTGACCTTCATGCGCCAGGTGTCCTGGGCCTCCAGCGCCAGCTCCTCGGTCCACTCGCCGTCCTCGAACGACTCGATGCGCTCGCGGAGCATGGCCTCCGTGTAACGGATCATCTCGCGGCCCACCGACTCCAGCAGTTCCGGGCCGTAGTGGTCGTACATCTCCCCCAACCGCGCCTTGGCCACGTTGTTGGCGGCGATCTCGCACTTGAAGTCCAGTCCCACCATGCCCGGCTGCCGGGTCATGTTGGTGAGGGTGTCGAACACGTCCTGGCGCAGCCGACCACGCTCCACCAGCTTGATGCCCGGGACCCGCAGCCCTTCGTGAAAGATCTCGGTGGCGTCGGGCGAGTCTCCCCCGGGCGACTGGGCGCCCACGTCGTTCACGTGGACGAAGGTGGCGCTCCAGGCCACCAGCCGCCCGCGGTGGTGGATCGGCGCGATGACGTAGACGTCGGACTGGTGGATGGCGGCCAGATAAGGGTCGTTCAGCAGGAAGACGTCGTCCTCGAAGATCTCGTCGGCAGGAAAGCGCTCGATGATACACTTCACCGCGCAACTGGCGCAGGCCACGTGCTGCCCCAGGGTGGCGCCGGCGCAGAGGATCTCCCCGTCCGGGCGGTAGAGGGAGGCCATGTAGTCCCGCTGCTGGGTGGTGTTGACGGTGCCGCCCGTGCGCTCCAGCGTGATGCCCATCTCACGGGTCACCTGGTGCAGCCGGTGCGACAGGATCTCGAAGGTCACGGGATCGACGCCGCGGATTCGGGTGTCCATGGTTTCCTCTCTCAGCTCCCGATGAACAGCCGGATATTCCGGTACTCGTCCATGACGGCCCGGTCGCCTGGGTTGACCACGATGGTGGTCACCGGCGTCTCGATGACCGCCGGGCCACCTATCCGGTTCCCCGGACGCAGCCTCTGGAAGCCGTACACCGGGGTCTCGCGCGGCTCCTCGAACTCCTCGAAGAAGACCTTCCGGCGTCCCGAGACCGCTCCGTCCGCGTCATCCGACGACAACGGGTACCGTTGGAGCCGGGGCTTGTCGAGCATGCCGGTGGCGGTGAGCCGGAAGTTCATGATCTCCTTGCCGGCCTCCCGGTAGCCGGAGCCGGGGCCGTAGGTCCGCTCGTACAGGCCGTCGAAACGTTCGTACACGCCCTCCAGCTCCTGCTCCGAAAGAGGTTCCGTGCCTTGGCGCATGTCCACGTTCAGCTCGTGCACCTGGTAACGATACCGCATGTCGAGGCTTCGCTCCATGCGGACGCCGTCCTCCCCGAACCCGGCGGCCGCGAGGTCCGCGCGGGCGCGCCGCGCCAGTTCCTCGAAGTTCTCGTTGACGCGGCCGCGGTCGGCCGGCACCAGCAGGCGGTCCGACTTGCCGTACTGGTAGACGATGTCCGAGCTGACCAGGCCGGTGGCGCTGTGCACCGACGCCGTGAGCGGCACCACCACCTGCTTGATGCCGAGCTCCGCCGCGTAGCGGGCCGCGTGCACCGGCCCGGCGCCGCCGAACGCGAACAGGGTGAAATTTCGGGGATCGTAGCCCCGCTCCACCGTGGCGCGCCGGATGAGGTCGCTCATGTGGGCGTTGATGATACGGTAAATGCCGGCGGCCGCCGCTTCCACGGACAGACCCAGCGGCTCGGCGATCCTTTGCTCGACGGCGCGGCGCGCCTGCTCCAGGTCCAGCGACATGCGCCCGCCCAGGAAGTTGTCCGGGTTGAGGTAGCCCAGCACCAGGTCGGCATCGGACACCGTGGGCTCGGCGCCGCCCAGGCCGTAGCAGGCGGGTCCGGGCTGCGCCCCCGCGCCCTCCGGCCCCACCTTGAGCAACCCCGTCTTGGGATCGGTCCAGGCGATGCTGCCGCCGCCCGCGCCGATGGACTCCACCCAGATCTTGGTGGCGAAGATCTGGTGGCGCAGCAGCACCGGCTTGTAGTCCATCTCGATGGCCCCGTCACGGATGACGCTGACCTTGAAGGTGGTGCCGCCCATGTCCGTGGCCAAGATGTCCGGGAGGTCCATGAGCCTTCCGAGCCAGGCGCTGCCGGACACCCCGGCGGCGGGTCCGGACTCGATGGTGCCGATGGCGTTCCGGGCGGTGGCCTCCACCCCGAGGACCCCACCGTAGGACTGCATGATGAGCGGTTCGCCGTCGAGGCCGCGCTCCCGGAGCCGGCCCCCCAGCCGCTGGATATAGGCTGAGATCCGCGGTCCGATGCAGGCGTTGAACACGGTGGTGGCGGTGCGCTCGTACTCGCCCAGGTAGGGCGCTACCTCGCTGGACAGGCTGAGGAAGACCCCCGGATGCCTCTTGGCGACGACCTCGGCGACGGCCCGCTCGTGCCGGTCGTTGGCCACGGACCAGATGAGGCTCACGGCGACGGCCTCCACGCCGCTCGATGCCAGTTCGGCCACGGCCTTCTCCACCTGGGCCGGATCGAGCCGCACGAGGACCGAGCCCTTGTAGTCCACCCGTTCGTCCACTTCCTTGATGAGCGGGCGGGGCACCATGGGTTCGGGCTTGTCGAGCGTGGCCAGGTGGAAGATCTCCGACTCCGGGACGCCGTCGGTGAAACGACCGCGCATGATGCGAAGGGTATCGGCGAACCCGGCGGTGGTGATCAGTCCGGTCAACGCACCGGACCCGGTGATCAGGGCGTTGTCGCCGATGGTGCAGGCATGGAAAAACAGCCGGGTGGAGGCGAGAAGCTCGGCATCGTCCGCCAGTCCCAGGCTCTCGGCGGCGTTCCGCACCGCGTTCAGGGCGCCCACCGAGTAGTCCTCGGGAGTGGAAAGGGACTTGCCCACAGTCACCGTGCCGAGCTCGTCCATGGTGACGCAGTCGGTGAAAGTGCCGCCGACGTCCACGCCCACCATGTATCGACCTTGGGAATCACTCATAACTATTTGATATACATGCCGTTTCTACGGATCAATGAACTAAATCTGGCAAGCGGCTTGATCCTCTCCGTAAGCATACTGTAAGCGGAATCACTCCAATTTGTGCGCGTACCAGCGCAGCTCTGTCCCCAAAATCATCCAACACCGACCTATTCTACAAGGCCACTGTAACCTCCCTCTACGTCCTCCAGTCCCCACCGATTGACCCCTCGAACTAGTCACCCCAACGACTTCAGGCAATGCGGACACCACATCGACACCCGTACGTTGAACATGCCTTCTTGACGCGGATCCGTGCCTCTCATTGACTCCGCCGTCCCAGCACGAACATAGAAGATATGTATCCGCGTCAGACAGTCTTTTTCAACAACCTGCTAGAATACACGGTCTTCGCGCCACCGTATACGGCGATCCGCCCATAACCGCCATCGAGATCGACGTATGCCATAGTCGTCTGTACTCTTGCCATTTGGTGCGTCTCCCGCCGACACAAGGCAACATGACCGGCATCCGGCCCACAGCCGCTCATCCGCCCGACGCGTGCGAGGTCCCGCGCGGCCTTTCGAGGGAAACCGTCGCCTGTTGAAACTTGACCGTGTAGGGAAGACGGCAGGACCGTGATGTTGTAAGTTCCCGGGGGAGTGATTCACACTACCGCGCGTAGACGCCTCTTGGGGAGCTCCTCCGACCTGCGCTCAGTGTCCATCGGCACACCGTTGACGGACATTGATGGCCTCAACAGTGGAGCGGTTGGTCCAGGGACGCAGGCGAGCGGCTTTTGAAAGTGGAAGTGGTCGAGACCAATGGATGTCCTGGCCTGGCTGGGGAGCCACATCGACGGCATCGACGATGTCCGTGACGCCTTGTATGTGGCTCTCGGCATTCCAGCACTGGCGCTGCTTTGGTGGCGTTCCGCCAGCGCGAACAGGCAGGCCCGCGCCGCGCTTGAACAGGCCAAGGCTGCCCAGGAGCAAAGCGCGCTGGCGCAAGCGCACTCACTGACAAATCTCTTTCAGTCCGCAACGGACATGCTTGGCAGCGAGGTGGCAGCCGTTCGGATCGGCGGGATTCACGCCTTGGCGCGTCTTGCGAAACACAGGCCCGAGGAGTTCCACATTCGGGTCATGCAGTTGTTTCTCGCGTTCCTGTGCAACCCTCCCGCTGACTCTGGCGGCCTCCGGCCCGGCGATGGGGGCGAGCTACCGCCGGGCGATAGGGATGACATCCAGACGATCCTGCGGCTGCTCAAACTCAGATCTGACTCGGACCTAGAACTCGAGAAGCGGGAGAGTTTCCAGCTGTATCTCCGCGGGGCGCGGCTGTCGAGATCCGCTCTGAGGATGTCGAAGTTCGCGCGAGCCCACTTCGTGCAGGTCGACATCTCTCATGCGTACGCGGAGGGAGCGGACTTCTCTCATAGCAGCCTGGAGCACTGTGACCTCCGCCACGGGCGATTCGGCGGATGCAACTTCTTTCTCGCGCTGGTCCTCTACTCCGCTCTCTCCAATTCGAACTTCCGCGGGGTGAACTTCCACCGGGTCAACATGCACTTCGCAGACCTGTCCAAGTCAGATCTAAAGTACGCAAAGCTAACCCGAGCGCACCTGAGCGCCGTGGACTTTCGGGAATCGGATCTCGAAATGGCGGACCTAAGCGGAGCCACGATCACACCGGGAAGGCGCATGAACCCCGACGGCGAACTGGAGGAAGTGAAAGTGCCATGCCTACTCACGCAGGAACAGTTAAACCAGACATTGGCGGATCCTGCACACCCTCCAGAGATCCGCCCCGGAAGCATCGATGCGGGAACGGGGCTCGAGCTCGTGTGGTCCGAGGAGCACGGAAAACGCAACTGGGAGCGTCTGCTGGCGCAACAAGAAGCGGAAAGAGCACGCCGCGAGGCATTTGAGCGTGGCGATGCCCCAGGCGCGGATGCCTGAGTGCGCGAGCAAGTAGCAAGAGCGATGTTGAATTCCATGACGAACGGCAAGCGGACATCTGGCGGAAGCCACGAGAATCTCAACGGCTTGGTCTGGTGTACCGGCCAAGGCAGTGGCCGTCATCGATTGTCGTGCTTGCTGCGGCCGCCAGTTGCCAAGAGGAGAAACGCCGCCGGGTAGGAGCGGAAGAGCATGGAGGCGAGGCTAGTCCTCCGCGGCAAGGTACTTGGACCAGTCTTCCATGAGATCGCGGCGCTTCTCGAACAAGTCGCTACGGTGGTAGGCGGCCTCCACGCGGTCGCTGTTAACGTGGGCCAGGGTGAGCTCGCAGACCCTCGCGCGACACGTCAGTTCGCTCTGCTGCCCAGTCCCTGGAGCTGGACCGGAAGCCGTGCGGGACCATGACCGCCACCAGGTACAGGAAGCCCTTATGGACAGGGATGTAGGTGATTTCCGCGGTCCAGACGTGGTTGGATCGCTCAATGGCGAGTCCCTTGAGCCGATAGGGGCAGCCACGGGGGGCAGGTGCGGCCAGAAATCACACAGTACCCAGCAGCGACCACCCTTGCTTTTTTCACTTTAATGGCTATATTCATCGCGTGATGAAAAGCGCAGAATTGGTGAAAGCACTGGAGGTCCGCGCGATCGATGCGGTTCGCGACCTACTCCGCAACGTGCCGAGCGTGCAGGTCGAGACTGTCGAGCATGAACGACAAATCGGCCGCGACTATGGCATGGACGGACTAGTCGCATTTGACCACCGCGGCGGCAACTACACACTCGTCGTCGAGGTGAGGTCGAACGGCGCCCCCCGCTTCGTCCGCTCCGGGGTCTATCAGCTCGAGAGTTGCGTGGCTCGATTGCGCCGATCCGGCGAGCCAGATGGCGGCAAGATCTTCATTCCAATGATCGTCAGTCCTTACCTGTCCCCGGAGTCGCGCGCCATTTGCCTGGACCATGATATCGCCTATCTCGATTTGGTCGGGAACGCGAGGCTCGCATTCGACACCGTCTACATCGAGCGCGCCGTCGCTGAAAGCCCCGCCTCGGAGACGCGTTCGCTACGCTCGATCTTCTCTCCGAAGGCGGCAGCGATCCTGCGTGTCATGCTTCACGAACCGGGACGCGCATGGCACGTCGCCGATCTGGCGGCGCAGGCCCGCGCGAGCTACGGCCATGTGAGCAATGTCCGCAAGGCCCTGCTGGCACGCGAATGGATCGAGGTCGGGGAGGACGGCGTCGTCCTCGTTCAACCGGACGCCTTGCTGCAAACCTGGCGCGAGAGCTATCGCCGTCCGGCCGGCGAGTTAATTACCGGATATACCCATCTCCATGGAAAGCAGCTCGACGAGCGGCTGCGGGGCACACTCAATCCGCACCCCGTGCGCCCGCGCGCCATCTGCGCGCTGCACTCGGCCGCGCAATGGCTTGCGCCCTTCGGCCGGAGCGCTACCCATACGTTCTACGCCGACCAGCCGGGTGCCGAAGCACTGAAAGAGGTGTTGAAGCTGACGCACACCGCAAGGGGCGCGAACGTGGTGCTGCTCATCCCGATGGACGAGAGCCTGTTTCACGACGCCACCGAACCCGGTCCGAACGTGTTTTGCACCAATCCCATCGTGACCTATCTCGATCTCTGGACCGGCAGCGACCGCGACCGTGAAGCGGCCGAACACCTGGCCGGCGAGTTCTTCCCATGGCTGAACTAGAACCGCAACACGCCTCCAACTACGACGACCGCACAACTATTGCGGTCAAGTCGGTGCTCGTCGAAATCGGTCAGATCCTCGGCAGCTACCGGGGCAAGTTCGCCGTAATCGGCGGCGCGGTTCCCTGGCTGCTGCTCAACGAGTCCGACGTGCCGCATATCGGAACCCTGGACGTGGATCTCAGCCTGGATGCGGAAGCCTTGGGCGACGGCGAATACGCTCAGCTCGTCCAGTCCCTCTTGAGTCAGGGTTACCACCAACCCGAGAATCGGCCCCGCTTTCAGTTGGTGCGCACCGTGCCCGCCCGCGACGGCGGGGACGACATTGACATCATCGTCGACTTCCTGATGCCACGCGACGCCACGATCGCGAAAAATACTCCTCCGCTCGTGGCCGACTTCGCGGTTCAGCGCGCCCACGGCGTGGATCTCGCATTGCGGTTCTATCAGCTAGTCGCCATCGACGGCGACATGCCCGACGGCCGGGGCAACCGCGTCCAAATCGCCGTCGCGTCCATTCCCGCGCTGCTGGCCATGAAGGGCTACGCCATCGCGAACCGGCTCAAGCAGAAGGACGCCTACGATATCCATCACAGCATCCGCAACTTCCCAGGCGGCGTCGAGGCGCTCGTCGCAGCAACTGAGCCGCTCCTTGAATTCGAGACGGCGAGGACTGGCTATCTCCATATTTCGGAGAAATTCCGCCATCCGGACGATTTCGGTCCGACCAGCGTGCGGCAGTTTGTCGACCGGCCCGACATGCTCGAAGAGCGCACCGCCGATCAATGGCAGCAGGACGCATTCGGTCAGGTCGACGCTTGGCTCTCGGCGCTGGGTTTGAGGTGATCCGTGGCTGCCGCACCGAATGCCAGGATCCGCTCAATGAACATACCGATCATCGACAGAGTGTCCGGCATGGAGAACGGCATTGTACTCAACTTCTCCAACCGGACCTTCGCGAACTGCTTTCACGAGGAGTTCCGCGTCGACGTCTACGATGACCGGTGGGCGGCTCAAGGCAATAGCAAGGCCAACCGCCTTCGCTGCTACCTTCGGCGGGCAGACCGCCGCACAGCGCTCCAAACTCTCAAGGCGTTTTGGGTATTGCGAAGCGAGCAGCATCACCTCGAACTATTCGGAACTCGGAGACTCGGTGCGCACCGCCTACTTCCGGATCATCCAACACCTCGGGGGCAGGCGGCCCGAGCCGAAGGCGCCCGCCGCAGCGCAGCAAGATCGACTTATCGATCCGGCCGCAACCTCCGCCCTTGCCGCCCGTCTGCTCGAAATCTCCACCATGGATCCGCAGGCCTGCGGCTATGCCTTCGAGACCTTTCTGAAAGACGTATTAGACGCTCACGGGATGTCCGCGCGCTCCTCTTTTCGTCTCAGGGGCGAGCAGATCGACGGCAGTTTAGTGCTCGGCGATCACGCCTATCTGGTCGAAGCCAGATGGAAGAATACCCAGGTCGATGTGGCAACCCTTCATGCCTTCAATGGCAAGGTCGAGACGAAGGCCAGCTTCTCAATGTGCTGATCCGGAAATGACTCTTGCCGCAACGAAGTACTTCGCCCCGCGAACATGCTCGGTGGTCGATGAAGCCGCAGGATCTGTCAGCGACGTCCGCCACGCGCCTCTCGGCGTCTACTCCGACACAGCAGCCTACGTGCTCATCGCCGAGCCAGGGGCGGGCAAGACAACAGCGTTCGAAACCGAGGCGGCGAGGCAGGGCGGCATTTGCGAAACGGTTCGCAACTTTCTCAGGCTCGACAAGCCTGAGTGGCGCGGCAAGACGTTGTTCCTCGACGGTCTCGACGAGTCTCGGGCGGGACCGAGAGATGCGCGGACTCCGCTCGACGACGTCATCAGGAAGCTGGACAGCCTCGGATGCCCGCCGTTTCGACTCTCCTGCCGATGGCGTGACTGGCTGGCCGCCAACGACAAGAAAGGACTGAAGGAGGTCTCCCCCGATCGCGCCGTAGCCGTGATCCGACTTGACCCCCTATCGAAGAGCGACATCACGCAGATTCTCGTCAAGAACCACGGCATCGCGGACCCTGAAGGCTTCGTCGATGCAGCGGGCCAGCGCGGAATCGACAACCTGCTGACGAACCCGCAGAACCTGGAGTTGCTGGCCAGAGCGGTCGCTCAAGGCAAATGGCCCGAGTCCCGGCAGGACACTTTTGAGCAGGCTTGCAGGATTCTCGTGCGCGAGCCAAACAGCGAACACCTGGCGGCGGACCCTTCGACGGCGGACGCCAACGCCTTACTTGAGGCAGCGGGGCGACTCTGCGCGGTCCAGATACTGGCTGGCAACGCAGGCTACACGCTGCCGGACGTTGCGGAGCCTGACCAAGAATACCCATCCGTCGCAGAGGTCGCCGCTGACACCGATGGCAGGAGTAGACGGGTTCTCGGAACGCGGCTCTTCTCTGGCGTTTCCGAAGGACAACTGGCGCCGGTCCATCGGCAGGTCGCGGAGTACCTTGCAGCGCGCCATATCTCCAGTCGCCTGGACGATGGACTACCACTAGCCCGAGTCCTCTCGCTTATTACAGGGTTCGACGGTGAGCTCTTGCCGGGACTGAGGAACTTCGCGTGTTGGCTGGCCGTCCACAACAAGGGATCCAGAGGAAGCCTCAGTCGCCTGGATCCAAGCGGCATGATTTACGCTGCCGATCGGGACACCTACTCCCCGGAGGAAAAGCGCGAGATCGTTCTGAACCTTCGCCGGGAGTGGGACCACAACTCGTACGCTTCGCGCTCAGTGGGAATGGTGACAGGCATTGGCGTGATCGTATCGCCGGAACTCGAGGAAACCCTGAAAGAAATTTTTTCGGGCGACCAACGCGATCATGTACAGCAGTGCTACATCCTCCTCCTCGTGCAAATGTTGGCGGACGGCGACCCGCTTACGGCCCTGGCGGACGTGCTGGAGGCGACCGTGCGTGACAGCACGTGGTATCCGAGCATCAGGTCCGGAGCCCTCGATGTATTGACCGGCTATGCGGAGCGAGGCTCCTTCAACTCTGCCGCGTTGAACACATTGATGCGCGACATCGACGGCGGCTTGGTCGAAGACCTAGGGGACGAACTCCTGGGAATCCTGCTGAAGCACCTCTTTCCTCGGATACTGACCATGCAGGAGGTATTGCCTTACCTGCGTGCACCACGCCTCACGGGGCACTCCGGCGAATTCTCGAGGTTCTGGACAGAGCATGTCGTCAGGCAGTCGACACCCGAGCAACTCGCTGAGCTCCTGGACGCCGTCGCCGCAAACAGTGATCGCTTCAAGTCGTTCATGCCCGGCGAGGTTGGCAAGTTTACGCCAATGGCGCGGCTACCTGTCGAGACCTTGGAGCAGTTCCTAATGGATTCCCGGGGGGAGGTGGTCGCTCACCGCCTCTATAACTGGCTCCGCCTGCTGTCGGACAGCGGATTCGAAACGTCAGACCAGGACATCGTCCTCCTGCAGTTCGACTTGCGGCGGAACCGGGAGACACTAAAGGCCTTGATTGCCCACGGCGTCAACGAGTGTATGGCCCGTGGCGAGGAGTGCACCGGACTGGTCGACCGTCACCTGTACGGGGCACGCCCGTTCGACTACGGACCCTGGTGTGTGGATCAGGCGTTCGCGGCCAGCGGGCAACCGGATGCCGAATCTTTCTACCTCAGCGAGCTCGTCGACTGCCTGACCGGAGGGTGGGGTGCGCTCGACCTCACCGTCGAGAAAGCGCGCGCGGCGTTGTCGTCCGACAAGTCGCTGCTCCACCGTTTCAATCAGATGTTGGAGTCTCGAGCTGGGCCGATTTCACGCCACAAAGGACAGATGCCTTTGGACTCGCCGGACGAGCACGAGCATCGCTCAAGCCAACCAGCGCCCACAGACTCTCCGCCATCGGTGGCGATGGCCGGACAGGTTGACAAAGAACAGTTGCATTGGGCCGCCACCGCCTACCTCGGCATCGACGACCGATTTGCCGGCGAAACGCCGCGGGAGCGTCTTCGCGCGTTCGCCAGCGGTTCACCGGAAGTGGCCGATGTGCTCCTCGCGGAAATGGAAGCAACGATTCGACACACGGATCTGCCCGATTGCGAGGAGGTGGTCCGGTCGCTCGACACGCAGGAGATCAATCTGCTCGTGCTGCCGTTCGTTGCGGGACTTCATAGCCTGGAGCAGTCGGGCCGACTCGTGAACGGCGATCTGACCCAAGACCGAGCTCGTCTGGCTGTGACCATTCTCTACACGTTGCCGGCCGGAGCGGTCGACCCCGGCAGCACCAGTTCAACCACTATCTACCGACCGCAGTGGTTCCTGACGCTGTTGGAGAGGCAACCCGGGCTTGTGGCCCGCATCCTGTCCGACGTCGCGGTGATGAAGCTCGAAACGGGCGTGCAGACGCCCATCGAACTCCACGAGCTGCGGTACGCGGACGACCATGAGAAGGTGGCTAGGGCGGCAGCGGTCCCGCTACTCCAGCGGTTCCCGCCGGTCAAGTCGGACTCGGAATTGCGGGCGTTGTGCTGGACCCTTCATTCCGCGCTAGTCCACGGCAACCGAGCTGAGGTCAGCCGTCTCGCGCGCGATCGGCTCGATCGGGGTCGCCCCGAACTGAATGAGAGGATTTGCTGGACATTAGCTGGCTTCTTGGCGGATCCACAGCATTGGCGGGACGACTTCCGTTCGTTACCCGACGACGAGGCGTGTTCCACGGGCGCCGGGATGTTCCTGGCATCCGCCCGTGTCCCGCGAGAGGATGTCGCTCGCGACTTGGAACCTTCCGACGTAAGGGCGCTGGTCGAATTCGCAGGAACTGTGATGCCGCGCGAGATTCCCGAATATGCCTATAGGGCGGTGTCCCATGCGATTTCGAGCCTCGCGACCGAGACAAGTGCTGCGGCAACGGACGTACTGCAGGCACTTGCCGGCTCCCCCAACGCACAAGCTTGGCTAGGGAGCATTGCGGATACGCGGCTGCGTCACGTCCAGCGACGAAGAGAGCACGAGTTCCGTCACTGCACCATTCAGCAGGTAGTGGAGACGCTCAACAACCGGAGCCCGGCCAACGTCGGGGACCTAGCGGCACTAGTCGTCGATGAGCTGACGTCGCTGTCGGAGAAGATACGTCAAGGTTCCACGTCGGACTGGCGCCAGTACTGGAACGTAGATCGACACAACCGCCCCACCGCCCCTAAACCTGAGGGTGCGTGCCGGGATGCAATCCTGTCCGACCTGCAGGACCGGCTTGCGCCGCGCGGAATCGATGCGCAACCCGAAAGCGTCTATGCCAACGACCGGCGGGCGGACATCCGGGTGAGTTTCGGCGGCTTCAATCT
This sequence comes from uncultured Binatia bacterium (SeqCode), assembly GCA_965219905.1. Lineage (GTDB taxonomy): Bacteria > Desulfobacterota > Binatia > UBA9968 > JAJDTQ01 > JAJDTQ01. The sequence continues at coordinate 830,161 of CBDCOS010000002.1, forward strand.
CCCTGTGGAAATCAAGCGAAGCTGCCACGACTACGTTTGGACCGCGGTCAGCGAACAACTGACGGCGAACTACACGCCCGACCCCGGCGCCGGGGGCTTCGGAATCTACCTGGTGTTCTGGTTCGGGGACACAGAAGCGTGCCGACCAACGAAATCTGGGGATTGGCGTCCGACGACGGCCGGCGAGATGGAACAGAGGCTCCAGCACACACTGTGCGACCGAGACCGGAGCCTGATCTCGATCTGCGTCGTAGACGTGTCGGTACCACCAAGCAAGGTCATGGGTACACAGGCGACCTAGCTAGGACGGTTCCCTTGCGATGCCCTTTGCGCACCGACCACCTGGACCGGAACCCGCGCGGTCCCGGTGACTTCAGCGCCCGTAGGGGCGTAACAGCGCAGGGCAGAATCGACGACTACCCCTGCGTTAGGCTAGAAGCGCGAGAAGACCAAATTATGGGATAGTGTCAAACCTCACAAAAAATTCTTTTGTGCCTTCGGAAATACGAAACGCAGGTTCGAGTTCCTTTGGAACAGGTACAAAGATTCGGTTCTTGGTAATGATCGTTGTCGTCGGGAACATCGCGCCACCTGTCGTCTCTGTTTCAAGTGGCTCCTTCAGTTTGAGATCGTAATAGAGACTAAGCTCCCCGGTACCGTCCGCAAAAACATAGATCACGCGGTGTGAGCCCCACATTAGTTTCGTAGTATGAGACTGGCGGAGGAATTCTCCCTCTCGCCGGGCAAAGCGCTCCGAAAGTGAAAGAAACATCTGAAAGCCATTCAGTCTCGGATGTTGCTCTCCGACCGTCAGTACCTTCATTTCACTCGTGAGTTCTGGTCGCAGAAGCGGTGGCGCCGCTTCATATGGGCTGACGGGAGAACCGCTGGTACCGATACCAAGAATGTCGGGCAATTCCTCCTCGACCGTGCCAACCTGGTCCATTCGGACCTCCTGCCGCTGCCCGGCCGTGCGCCCCGCCGACGACTTGATGACTTGTTCCAAGTTAGCCTTCCCGGAGAGATAGTCTGCCAACAAGGACTCTGCCTCGCCAAAGTCGCTCAAGTCGTACCTGAAGAGGTCTTCGTTTTCTTTGAGGCGCAGAAGGAGTGCGTCTCGTCCTTGTCTCATCGAAGACGGAACATAATCGCGGATTTCGGGGTAAACGTGGTGTCGTACAAAGTCAATCACAAACCCGTGGAACACCTCCGGCGCTGACCTATACGCCTCTACAACCATACGAACCGCCGGCATCTGACGCGCTACAGAAATCTGAAGAACGCTTCCACACTCTTCGACATACAGCGACACACCGTGACTAATGGTGGCAAACGCTGGATCGACGTCGGGCATGAAGTAGTCGTCAAGAAGCACACTCTTGAGTCGCACCAAGCACATAGCCTCCTCCAACTCAAGTTGCGTCTGCGGAATGCGCTCGACACGAACCTGCTCTGGAACTTCCTCCACTGTCGCGAACTGACGTAAGAACCTCAGTTGAAGTTTACGTCTCGGGTTGACCTGACTGACATGAAGCAGGTTTGTTCCTTCGCCGGAAAACTGCCGTATTGTCGTCGAATCTCGGCCCGCGTAGAAAAACTTGGGTTTTGTGGCGTCGAAATCCGTCACCTCGCCGAGGGATACCTGTCTATCATGCCCTGGAAGAACGCCGATCTGTACGTTTTTCGCCAACGAAGTAAGCCCGTGTGACAAAATATACTGTTGGAACTGTTGGTTCTGATCCGCTAAAGCTGTTTGCGCAATGTCCTTGGAGGTTTCAAGCTCAATTAAAGAGATGAGATTGCCAACAAACTGAATGCTTTCGCGGCTGAGTGCCTCTCGGCCTGCCGTCGGATTCAGAATGTTAAGATTTACAAAACCGCCAAACTCGTAGACGCCCGAAATGGGAATTGGTGCAAGACCGAACAAGTTCCGAAAGCCGAGCGTCTGGCCTCCTCCTTGCACGAAAAACGCCTCACCCTTGATGGCATTGCCATTCAACGCAATATCCGTGATCCGAGCGAGAACCCGTGCCTGTCCACCGACAAATGTCCGAATTACACAAGACAAGTGGTCGTTAGACACAGTCCTAGCCGAAATTTCGTCGAAACCTGCGGCCCTTTGGCCCAGCGTGTCTTCAAATTTCTCCCGACTGATAATCTTATTGTTGACCAAGACCGGAACTGGCAGAAAGCGGACATATTGCCTGAGATACTCTGTTGCCTCTACGTCACTGATCGGGAAGGCTGCGTCAAGCTCAGCGTTGATGATCGTTCCGGGTTCCCGACCATCTTCCTTTCGCTCAAGGTCGATACAATCCTGCGCGATGCGCAGGTCGGCCCGCCTAGCAGAACTGATCAGTGTGACGCGGGACTCGGTACTCCGAGACTCAACCTGCAAGGCCGTGCACACACCGAAGTTGGCCATTGCCCCAATCCCGAATGTCCCGATTACGCCTGATCGCTGTGCGAGTTCGGACGTCTTGCTGCTAGGAGCCTGTCCGAGTAGTGGTCAAGGCGACTTTCGTTTGTTTTGCCAAGCGCCGCTCAGGAGGGAGACTAGAGAGTTTGATAACGGTGGGTCATGAGCGTAGCCAAAGGCCGCCGTTTTCGAGTCTCCAGGTGGCCGTGCTCATGGCCGGAGGAAGCGAGACGAGGGTCTTTCAGGCCTGGGCCGCGGCACGGTGGGCCGCGAGCTTGTTGAGGTTGTGGGCGATGCATACCAGCGCCCACTCATGCCGCACCTGATCCAGGCCGCGCAGCAGGAACTGCCGGAACCCGCGGCCATGCTTGATCTGGCCGAAGACCGGTTCGATGGTCACCTTGCGAAGACGGTAGCGGCTGCGCCGCCCGCCGTGTTTCAGGCGCCCCGCCATGGCCTCCCGCAAGCTCCCGGGCGGTAAAGCCTTGCCGCCGGCCGCGGTCGCCGTGCCGTGCTTCTGACGCCCGGTGGCCACGTAGCCCCGAATGCCTCGCTCCTTCAGGATGCCGAGATTGTCCTCCGAACAATAGCCGGCGTCCGCCGACAACTCCTTCGGCAACGCTCCCGCCGCTTCCTTCATCGCCTCGATCATGGGCTGCAACTGCTGCTGGTCGCTGCCGCTGTCGGTCAGCCCGTGGGCCACGATCACCTGGTGTCCCGCATCCGCCGCCGCCTGGGCGTTGTAGCCCTGGATGAAGCCGTCCCCGGTCTTGAGGATGCGGCTCTGCGGGTCCGTGAAGTTCCGCTGCGCCTTCTCCGGCACCCTGGGCTCCTCCCCGGTCTTCCCCGGCCCTCCCTTCTCCCTGGCCTGCGCCTCCAGCGCCTCCTTCGCCTCCCGTATCCGCGCCAGCCGCTGCTGCTTGTCCGCCACCCACTCCGGCATCTCGTCTCCCCGAGCCTCCGGACCGTGCTTCCCGTCCTCCCGTGCGTCGGTGGCCTCCGCCTGCTCCAGCCACCCCCTCACTTCCGCCTCCAGCCGCTTCTCCGCCTTCCCCATCCGCCCGTACGACATCGCCTTGTGCTTCGACGCGTTCGCCTTCACCTTCGTCCCGTCCAGCGCCACATGCCCCAGCTTCACCAGCCCCGCCGCCCGGCACAGCGCCAACACCTGCCGGAACAGTCCCGCCAGTGCCTCCAGGTGTCGCTTGCGAAAGTCGCTGATGGTGCGGAAGTCCGGCCGCTGAAGTCCACTCACCGCCATGAAGTCCACCCGCTCCTCGCACGCCCGCGCGATCCGCCGCGACGAGTACACCCCGCAGCTGTACCCATACAGCAACAGCGCCACCATCATCCCGGGATGGTACGGAGGCTGCCCGCGCTCCCCCTCGTACGACTCGTAGATCGCCGACAGGTCCAGCGTCTCCCGTACTGCGTCCCGAACCAGGTGCGCCGCATGTCCCGCAGGAACAAAGTCATGCACCGACGGCGGCAGCAGCCACGTCTGGTCCACATCCCAGCTGCGAAATCGCTTGCTCATCTCCCCATTCAATCACACCCCTCCCATCCCGTCGATCCATAGCTGATTACTCGGACAGGCTCCTAGACCCCGCCCTCCAGAAGTTACGTCTCAAGACCTCTTCCGTCATGCCGATACCGTCATCACGGACCGATATACGTCCATCGCCTACTTCGACGTGGATACTTCTGTCGGTAATCGGCAGCCCCTGAGCCATACAGCGCATAAGAATTGCGTCGTACGCGTTCTGAACGTTCTCACGCAAGAATGCCTTCGGTGAGTCATAGATTTCACAAGAGAGGATCTGCAGGACTCTTTCGGTCTCGACATCGAAGGCTATACGTTCCTTAAGCAGTTCGGTCATTTGAGCCTCGCGCCATACTTGTTTCGTATTTCGACCACTGAGGGGTCGGTGGAGTCGGCGATTGGAGGGGCGGCAATAATCTCAGATAATCGTTGTCGCCTTCCGGCGTCCCACAGGGCATCCATCACGTGAATGGCTTCCGCTTCACTAACCGGCGGGTCAAAAATACTGAGCAAGGATTCTGTGTGACCAATCTTGACAAGACAATCCAGCAGTAGCTGCCTCGCTAGCTCCTCTTGTTGGACGACAGTAATGAGAAGATCTGCCGCTTTCTTGAATTCGCCGCGGATATGCAGATTCTGCGCATCAATCAGCACAGTTGTAGCGTTTCTCGTCGCGGAGGACGGCGGTGGTGGGTCGTACCCGAACTCGTAATATGGACAGGTGTTGGGAGGGAGCGGCCGGCGGCCCCATATCGGCAAACTCGGATTGTCGTTCTGCATTTCGCGAACATGCAGGCGTCCAGCTCTCTCGGCGGTGTTAAGCTCAATGACGTTGTAGGCCCGTCCATGCCTGAATTCCGGGCCTCCACAGAGAGTTCCCGCGCTGATGACGGTGATCTTCCGGTCGATTCCGTGCCGAAACCTCGTATCCAGATACTGCGGCCGGTGCTGATGCCCGTGTAATCCAAGGCTGAAGCCACGATCAATAAGATTCTGTATGAGGTCCGGATCCATGTAATCGGAGCGACCGGGTGCTCCTTCGGTATTGTGATGCCAGACTGCGACACGAAGGCGGCCGGAGAAAGACGGGTGGCGAAGCCGAGTTCCCGCTTCGGCTATGCATCCGGGGTGTATCGCGCCGGGTCTGTTGTAAAGGTCGTTGTTGTAACAACTCGAAAAGCCTACAATCGTCAAATTCAACTCCGGGTAGTCGAAAATGTCGATTTGGTTGGCCGGATTCAGGTCATAGGTTCGCGTGCCATTATAGAAATTTGAATAGAATTGAGCGAACGCGGCCATGCGCGCTCTATACATAGTCGGATCAGCGATTTTGTAGAGTTTTAGTTCACGCCAAGACCATCGCAGCGCCGATCCAGGCGAAAAGAGTTGTTTGATCAGCTCCTTTTTCCGATCCGGCCGAATGTCAACAGGCTCGAGGCTCTTCTCTAGATGATACGCGCTCACATCGTGGTTGCCGGGCACGATGATCACCCGTTCTCGATCACCTCCGACAAACCGGTCCGCAAGTTCGGTCAAGAAGCCCGCCGCGTTATTATACTGTTCGCGGAGACTTTCTTCAGGTTTTGGAACATCAGAACTCACACCCTCAATAATGTCTCCACTAACGACGATCACGTCGGGGACACGGACTCTTGAGTCCTCTTCCGCAGAAAAGTGGCGACGATCATTTTCAAGTGAATCAAGCAGAACATCATTCCGAATCGGATTGTTTCTTTCACGATGTAAATCAGAGATGTGCAAAATTGAGAGGTTCATAATCCTCTCCCAATCGTCACGTCGCGGTCGATGGCGTGAATCGTGGGACTTATTAAGACTCCGATAATAGTTGCCATTTGAATACGAATGAAGCTATACTGGCTGCATGGATACAGACGGCCGGAAGTTGGATCATAAGACACTAACGGAGCTGCGCCAGCGAGCGGTGGCAGGCATCCAGTCCGGGGAGAAGCCCTGGGCGGTGGCGCGGGTGCTAGGGGTGAATCTGCGGACGGTGTTTCGGTGGCTGGCGCTGTATCGGAGCGGGGGATGGGGGAGTCTGGATGCGCGCAAGCGCGGCGGACGGCGGCCGAAGCTGGACGGGACGCAGTTGCGGTGGGTGTACGAGACGGTGGCGGAGAAGAGTCCGATGCAGTTGAAGTTTCCGTTTGCGCTGTGGACGGCGGCGATGGTGCGGGAGTTGATCGCAAGGCAGTTCCGGGTGCGGTTGAGCTACAGCTCGGTGTGCCGTTTGCTGGGACAGATGGGACTGAGCGTGCAGCGGCCGCTGTGGCGAGCGTATCAACAGGACCCGCAAGCGGTGCGGCGGTGGCAGGAAGAGGAGTACCCGCGGATCCGTCGCCGGGCGAAGCGGGTAGGAGCGCAGATCTTGTTTGGCGACGAGGCGGGGGTGCGGTCGGACTTCCACAGCGGCGGGACCTGGAGTCCGCGGGGGCGGACACCGGTGGTGTCGACGACCGGAGCACGGTTCGGGGCGAACCTCATCTCCGCCATCAGCGCCCAGGGACAGCTTCGCTTCATGGTGACCCCCGGCCGGGTGACGGCCGCGGTGTTCATCGAGTTTCTCAAGCGCCTGCTGGTGAACGCCCCTTCGCCGGTTTTCCTCATTGTCGACGGCCACCCGACTCACAAGGCCAAGGTGGTGAAGCGTTTCGTAGAGGAACGGGACGGAGCCCTGGAGTTGTACTATCTGCCGCCGTATTCTCCCGAGTTGAACCCCGACGAACTGGTGTGGAACGATCTCAAGAACAAGGCCTTGGGGAGAAAGGTGATCACTTCCAGGGAAGGCTTGCGAAAGCTCGCCGTTTCGCATCTACGCCGGCTCCAGCAACTCCCCCGGCTCGTTGCCAGCTTCTTTCACACCCCCACCACGTTATATGCGAGCGTTTAGGCAGTGGCAACTATTTCGAGAGGCTTAATAACGGGCTTGGCGTTTCCGCCGCCCACGCTTGGAAGACACTAACTTCTGTTGGCGCGTCTAAGAAGGATCGCCAGCGAGACGCCGGCTTCCGTGGTATTGGAAGGCTGGCCGGCATGGCATATTGTGACGAGTTGGTCTTCCGCACGACGTTTCCAGGCGAAACGACAGTAACCAAAGTTGTTTTCGACTGCGTCAAGTTGTTGAGCGCCATGGGCCCTGACGATGGTGGAGACATTGAACTGGCGAAGCTTCTTGGGAACGCAATCAAACTTACAGCAGAGGAAGCACCGGGACAGGAAGACGATCATTTCTTCGAGGTGATCCTGAAAGGTTTAGCGAATGCACCAGAAGCTTTGACGGATGCGGAGCAGGTGAAAGCTTATCTCTCCCAGACGGTTCCTGTCGACTTCGAGGCCGATTGGGCCCACAAGGAGGACATCGAATCAGGGTACAGTACCTATTTCGGTGCGCCGCTTGAGACAATCGACGTGTTCGTCGTCGTCGACAATGACACGCAACAGGTTTTCAAGCCATATAGTGACGAGTATGGTCATGCCAAAGGAAAGATGAAGCTTCGTAGCGTCGACTTTGAACCCGGGGAAAACAACCTCTACTGGGGTTGGGTGGGCCGACTCAGCGAATCAGCCGCCGTGACGGACTGGGAGACACGGGGCCTGCGCGTCAGGGTGCGGAATATCCAAGTCGGTGGGACCGAAATATTCGAAACTCTGTTCACTGAAGTCAAACCGTCATACGGACGGTTCAGTAGCTACTACATCGGGGAGATCCACATCGACCCTGAGCGAGTGGTCCCCAACGCGCGACGCGACGGGTTCGAAGAGACTCAAGATTGGATCGATATCAAGAGCAGCCTAATGGCGAACATTTGCCAACCCCTGGCGTCGGATGCCTATGAGGCTTCTAAAAAAGGACAGTCGGATGTCACGAAGCTGGTAGAGGATATCGATAAGCTCGTCGCTCGAAGTACGAGCCTCGCCGGCAATTCTCGAACGACTTATGACCAAGTGGTCGACTTGATGAATACCGCCAAACGCTTGAGACGGCGCGCGGCATCAGCCCTAAAAGTAGTCACGGACCTAGACGAAACCGCGGTCGCCGATGGAATGCCTCAACAACAAGTCTCACCTGCTCTGCAGAACGCGGTGCGGAACGTGGAGAGCGTCGAGTCTCAGGCACGAATGCTCGTCGGTCGATACCTAGGAGAAGAGGAACGGCTTGAAGGTCTCAGGTCGCGTATTCGCCAAGAGGTGTTGCAGGAGCTTCTTGATGTAGTGAACGCCTTCGTAGAACCCGGAGTGTACCAGAAGATTAGGCGAAAATTGCTCAAGTCTGGATGATCGAAGCGACCGCTGTCTAGTCGTAGCTCGCGCGGATGCCGCTAACCCACTCTCGGGAAATCAGACACTAGCCTGTCGGCAATTTTCGCCCGGACTGGCTGCCGCATGCACTCACAACCGTGTCCCCTTTCCGCTGGCCCGGGACCTACTCCGTCATACGCTTGAGCCGACTCAGAGGCTGAACCTTCACCGCCCGCGAGGCGGGTTTCGCCGCCACGGTGATCTCCTGCCCAGTGAAGGGCGACATCATCTTGCGCGCCTTGGTCGCGGGCTTGCGCACCACCTTGATCTTCAGCAGGCCGGGAAGCGTGAACGTCCCCACCGCGCGTTTCGTGACGTGACGCTCGATCACTGATCCAAGCTGATCCAGCACCGCGGCCACGTCCTTCTTTTGAAGCCCGGTCGATTCGGACAGGGTTTCCAGGAGTTGGGTCTTGGTCATGGCCTCCTTGAGCGCGGTGTTCCTGCGATTTGCGGTTGTCGCCATCTGATTTGTCCTTCCGTGGCTTGCGGCCTTTGTGGGCAACGTATGGAAAACCCTCAAGGTAGCCGACCGGCCGTTGAAAAGCGAGTCGTTCCAGCCAAGTCCGGGCAGCGGCGATGCGCGGATGCGCAACGTTGAAACAGCCGGCGCGAAGGGGCGGCTCGAGACTCGGCTCTGCCGGTCCCGTCCGGTTGTTGTTCGGAATCAGGTTTTCTCGTACCTACCCCGGCCGGTGCGCCTGATCCGGCCCTCCTTCGACCACCGCGCGACCACCTGCCTGTGGTATCGCGGTAGGGACGCTGGTTGCCCAGCGCCCCCCGCACAGATCCCCGCATGCCCGCTAAGGCACGGGGCTCCTCCCTTGGGTTGCCGTAACGGCCAATCGTTGGCTCGGCCATGGGTGTCGGATCTCCAGTTTGGGCCAGTATTTGTCTCGCAGTCTTGCGAGGTCGTCCCATTTATAGCGGTCCTTCTGCGACCTGCGGCGCAACTTTTGAAGCCACAGACGCTTCAGGCGGTGGCAGAAGCAGCGTAGGTATCGGAAGCTGGTCGGGACTGCGTAGTAGTTCAGCCATCCGTTGACCACTCTTCCCAGCCACTTCGCCGTAGCCACCACATCGTGGTGCATTCGCCAGCGTAGCTCTTCCTTGATTCGCTTCAGGGTGCGTGTCATCCGCTTTGCCACCGGCTTGCGCCCCAACTGGAAATACCCCTCCAGGGTCTTGTTGCAGTAATGCGTGAAACCCAGGAAGTCGAAGGTCTCCGGTCTGCCGAACCCTCGTTTCCGACGGTCTTTCACGGCAAACCGCCCGAACTCGATGAGCCGGGTCTTCTCAGGGTGCAGTTCCAGTTCGAAGCTTCCGAACCGCTCCTTCACGGCATTCAGGAAGCGCTCCGCGTCCCGCTTGTGCTGGAAACCCACCACGAGATCATCGGCGTACCGCACGATGATTGTCTCGCCTTCGACCTCGCGGCTGCGCCACTTCTTCTGGAACCACAGGTCGAGGACATAGTGCAGGTAGATGTTCGCCAGGACCGGTGAGACGACGCCCTGAACACAAAAGGTAACTTCCGCTTCGAACGTGAGATTGTGCAGTGGCGGGATCGTCTTCTGGTTGATCTGGGTCGCAAAGGGTAATATTCTTATGACAAATGGTTCGGTCGACACGAGCCCAAAAAGTCGAGCGGCTCAACGCCGCCTACACACTCCTCGCCCAAGGCGTCTCCGCGAGCGAAGCCGTGCTGCGCCTGTCGCAGCGCTTCAGGCTGTCCCAGCGCCAGTCGTACCGTTACGTCCAGGACGCCCGCGCCATGAACCAGCCGGCCGAGCCGGGCGAAGCGCTGACCCCCGTCACCATCAAGATTCCGGGCACGTTGGCGGCAACGTTGCGGGCACATGCCAGGACCAGCGGCCGCTCCATCGCGGAGATCGTCACCCGGGCTCTGAGGCGCTTCTTCTCGCATGCGGGTGGGCATGGCTGAACGTCGCGCGGGCTCCCGGCCCACCGTTCAACTCGCCTATGCCTTCGATCGTCTGCTCGACGCCAAGCTCCAGAACGTCTACGCGATCCTGGTGCCGGATCAGGCTCACAAGATCCCGGCCCGGGCGCGCGATATAGGAGACGAACATGAGGATCGCAGCCCTGTACGCGCGGGTCTCGGGCGAGCAGCAGAGAGATAGCCGCACGATCGCCAGCCAGACCGAAGCCCTGGTCGCCTACGCCGAGCGTCACGGGTACCGCGTCGCGCCCGACATGATCATCGAGGACGACGGCTACAGCGGCGCCGTTCTCGAACGCCCGGGACTCGAGCGGGTCCGGGACCTCGCCGCGGAAGGGCGCATCGACACGGTGGTGGCGCATGCCCCGGACCGCTTGAGCCGGCGCTATGCCTATCAGGTCGTGATTATCGAGGAGCTCGCCCGCCAGGGCGTCGAGACCGTGTTTGTGAACGCTCCGTCGATGGAAACCCCCGAGGACCACCTCCTGGTCCAGTTCCAGGGCATGATCGCGGAATATGAACGCGCCCAGATTCTGGAGCGTTCCCGGCGCGGCAAGCGTCACCGGGCGCGACGCGGCGAAGTCGCCGTCCTCAGCGGCGCGCCCTATGGCTACCGCTACCACAAGAAGACCCCGGACAGCGATGCGTTCTACGAAATCATCGAACCGCAGGCTTCGGTGGTTCGCGAGGTCTACCGCTGCTACACTTGCGACCACATGAGCATCGGCGCGATCACGCGCAATCTCAAGGAGCGCGAGGTCCCTACGGCCACGGGGCGTTCGCGCTGGGAACGCTCGACCGTGTGGGCGATTCTCCGCAACCCCGCCTACAAGGGGACGGCCTGTTTCGGCAAGACCCGCCAGATGCCGCGAAAAAGCGTGACACGTCCTGTACGCCTGAGCGGAGGCTTCGCCAGCGCCACCACCGGCGGTCACGAGAAACCGCGTGAGGAGTGGATCGAGATCCCGGTGCCGGCAATCGTCAGCGAGGAGACCTTCGCCCTGGCCGAAGAGCGGCTGGAGAGAAACAAGATCCACGCGCCGCGCCGCACCAAGACACTCAGCGTGGTCCAGGGACTGGTCTCCTGCGGCAAATGCGGCTACGCGTGGTACCGCACCTCGGCCCAGACGAGCGCCCGCAAGATCTCCTATTACCGCTGCCTGGGATCCGATTCGTGGCGCCACCTCAACGGGCCGCTGTGCGACAGCCGTCCGGTGCGCCAGGAACTGCTTGATGACGTCGTCTGGACCGAGGTGGTCCGCCTGCTGGAGAACCCTGCACTGATCAGCGCGGAAATCGACCGGCGACTGGAGGCGGCCCGCGCCTCCGACCCCAACCAACAGCGCGAGGCCGACCTGCGGCGCCAGCTGATCAGGATCCGCAAGAGCATCGACCGCCTGGTCAATGCCTACCAGGAAGAGTTGATCACCATCGACGAACTGCGTGACAGAACGCCCGAGCTTCGCCGTCAGGAGCAGGCCCTGCATCGCGAACTGCAAGCCGCGGTCGATCAGGCCAAGGACCGTGAGACCTACCTGCGGCTCGCCGAGACCCTGACCGGCTTTCTGGAGCGGCTGCGTTCGTCCGCCGAAACCCTCGACATCACGGAACGCCAACGCATCGTACGGCTCCTCGTGAAGGAGGTGTTGGTCAGCGAAGACAAGATCACCATCCGCCATTCAATACCGATCCCGGGCTCGCCAGGAGGCGGTCTGGACCCCTCGAAATCCGCCACGGACGGCTCCCAAGGCGAAGGTTACCTTTTGCGTTCAGGGCGTCATCACCGAGCCTTGAGGCGTTCCCCGCAGATCGTCCCGCCATTTTCCAGCTTCCATGACGCCGGCGTTCAACCATTTGATGATGAGCCTGATGACCCGCTTGTCCGCGATGCGGTGCTCCAGGAACCGGATCAGCCAGTCCCTTGACACGTTGTCGAAGAATGCGCGGATGTCGCAGTCCACCACCCAGTTGATCTTGCGCCGTTCGATGCCAACCGCGAGCGCATCGAGCGCAGTATGCGCTCCACGCCCGGGCCGGAACCCGTAGCTGAACCCCAGGAACTCCGCCTCGTATACAGGCGTCAGGATTATCTCCGTCACCGCCTTCTGGACTATCTTGTCCTCGATGGCCGCGACGCCGAGCGGTCGTGTACCGCCACCAGGCTTCGGAATCTTCACCCGCCGTGATGGCGTCGCCCGGTACGCTCCCGAGTGTACGCGGTCGTGAAGGTCGGCCAGGCGGCCTTCCAGCCCTGCCTCGTACATCCGCCATGTCATGCCGTCCGTGCCTGCCGCAGCGTCTTTCTTCAGTTCGAAGAACGCCCAGCGCAACGCATCGACCGTGACATGGTGGAGGAGTGCCGTCAGACGCTCCCGTGGCTCCCGTTGAACGAATTGCCGTATCCGTTCGGCCGCTTGTGACACGCCCTCCCGGTCCTGCGCCCGGCGCGTGTTTTGGCTTCCCGGATTCCCCTTGGGCTCGGTCCTTGGCTCCATCGACTCCGCCGAGACCGAGGTCCCTTTGTTCGCCGACTTCACAGCTACTATAACCGAGTCTGACTTCTCCATGCCGTACATCATCGGTTACGGAGCTCCCTCCTTTCCTTTGCGCTCCCGCCACGACAGCGGGATGGCATGGAGACCTCCCAGGTCCCGGTGCAGTGCGTACGTACGTGCTGGGTTCCTAGACACCGCGGGATTCCAGCCCCCCTCGCCATATCGGTGGACTGGATACTGCCTTCGACTGAGCATAAAGCCTCGGCATCCCGAACGATAACCCTTTCGATGCTCAATAGCCCCGCCCGCACGCGCCCCTGTCAACGCTTGACCTCCGTCCTCACGGACGGCGGCCCATGACTCGGGGTGGAAGTGGTGGCTTGCCTTCTCCTTCCCATCGGACTTTCACCAACTGCACTCGCACCAGTTAGCCTGGCGCACAAGCTCGCGACTTCTCGCCCGCAGTTTCGTGGGCGCGCAGGGAATCCAGCGTGAACTGGTCGGGCAGTGTCGCGAAGACCGCGGTCCAATCGATCATCGCGCCGCGCGGCCCCCGCTTCAACGCTCCAGCCCCGAGACGGCCCCGCCGAGACCCCTTGCCGGTCTTTCGTCCATCGAGCATGTCGTAGACCAGCTCATGCCTCTTGATCTCATCCTTCAACGCGGCGACTCGTCCTGTGGCCACGGCGAGTTCCTTCTCCAACCGCTCGATCTGTCTCTTGACGCTGACTCTCAGGTCCGTAGCCATTTCCCGTCCCCTTTCTCGAATGTCCACGCCGTAACGTCGGCACAGCAAAGCGCGTCCGGCCTCCTGCGCAATCGTTCGTTCTGCAGCAGAACTACAGCCTATCTGATTGAGCGAGGAGCAGGCAATCCGGATGCGGAGGAAGCATCGGCCCATGCCTTGCCGCGTAACTTCTCCTGCGATCCGTGTCGTGCGTGTCAACACATGAAAAGGTGGAGGGGACCTCCGGCGGGGCGCGGCCGAGTGCCCCGAGGGGGTCCCGGGCTGCGCCGAATTCCCGCCACACACGGAGGTTTGCGCATGACCCTACCCGAGAAGATTTCCGCGGACTACACGCTCCGCCCGAGCGATCTCGCCAAGGCGCTCGCCCTCCTGATCGAGGCCCGCCAGCCGACCATCGTCTGGGGACCGCCCGGGGCCGCCAAAAGCCAGATCGCCCAGCAGATCGCCGCGGCCACCAACCGCCAGTACGTCGACGTGCGGGCGCTGCTGCTCGACCCCGTCGACCTGCGCGGCATCCCCTGGCGCGACCCCGCCAACCGCACCCGCTGGGCACCGCCGGTCTTCCTGCCGCCGTCCAACGATCCCGGGCGCTGGCTCATCAACCTCGAAGAACTGCCGTCCGCGGTCCCGATGGTCCAGGCGGCGCTCTACCAGTTGGTGTTCGACCGCAAGGTCGGCGAATACGAGCTGCCCGAGGGCGCGTCGCTCATCGCCTGCGGCAACCGGGAGACGGACCGCGGCATCGTGCACCGCATGCCGACCCCTCTGGCCTCGCGCTTCGTCCACCTCGATATCCGCGTCGACGCGGAGGACTGGCTCCACTGGGGAGCGGCCAACGGAATCGCGCCCGAGGTGCTGTTCTTCATCACCTACGAGCCCGAACTCCTGCACCGGTTCGACCCTCGGTCCGGGGAGCGCGCCTTCCCGTGCCCGCGGACCTGGGAGTTCGCAAGCAACATCGTCAAGTACCGGAACGGCCTCGAACCCGCGGTCGAGCGCACGCTGTTCCGGGGCGCCGTGGGCGAGACCGCGGCAGTGGAGTTCTCGGCGTTCCTGAACGTCTGGCGCGAACTGCCCCATCCGAGGGCGGTGCTGAACGACCCCGAGAACGCGGACATCCCGCAGAACGCAAGCGCCCAGATGGCGCTCTGCGGCTCGCTCTACCGGCTCGCGAGCGACGTCACCGTGGACCCCATCGTCACCTTCGCGCAGCGGCTTCGGCGAGAGGTGGGCGAATCCCTGGTCGGCGCCTGCGTGCGCCGCGAGCCGGCGCTCCAGCACTCGCCCGCCTTCATCCGCTGGGCCGCCGCCAAGACACAGTGAGGGAGAAGGCCATGCACTGGAGAATCGCACACTACCCGGCGGGCGACGTCCCCTCGCGCGGCTACGTCGTGCGGGCGCGCAGCCGCGAGGCGGCACGGCGGAAACTAGCCGCCACAATCCAGGTCCCCTTGTTGACCCTCAGATAGCCCGGAAGGAGGAACCCATGGACCTCAACCGCGACGCCATGCTGGTCGGCCTGCACATCACCGCCTGGTCCGGCCGGCTCTACGACCGGGAGGCGAGCGACCACGTCGCCGTCCACCACGACGCCAGCACGAGCGCCGGGCGCTACAACAAGCGCCTGCTGCCCAAGTCCGCCCTGGCCGCCATCAACGCCGTCATGAGCGAAGCAAGGACCCAGCACTACGCCAACACGCTCCCTTGGGACGACAAGGGCTCGCGGCTTCTCACCGTCGCCAACTACGAGCACTACACGGAGCTCATGGACGGGCTCCGGGAGCGCCTGGTGCGCCAGCGCACCCGCTTCATCGAGGACTACGACCACTACGTGGAGCAGGCCCGGATCGACCTGGGCAAGCTCTTCCGCATCGAGGAGTACCCCTCGAAGGATGATCTCCGGGACAGGTTCTCCATCAGCTACCGCATCACCGCGGTGCCGGACGCGGACCACTTCATCGCCAGTCTCGCCTCGGACGACACCGAGCGGGTGAAGCGCGACATCGAGCGCCACATAGAAGAGCAGCTTCACGACGCGGTGGGCGACCTCTACCGGCGCCTGGCCGAGGCGGTGGAACGGGTCTCGGAACGTCTGGACGAGGACGAGAACGGCAAGCCGCTGGTGTTCCGGGACACCATGATCTCCAACATCCGGGACCTGGTGGACGTGGTTCCCCGGCTCAACATCTTCGGCGACCAAAAGCTCGCGAGCCTCTGCGAGCAGGTGAAGGACAGGATCGCGGGGGTGGAGCCGGATTCGCTCAGGCCGTCCAAGACCTTCGACCCCGCTGCCCGCGACCAAGTCAAGCGCGACGCCGACGCGCTCATGGAGCAGTTCGCCGGCTACTTCCCGGCGCCGCAACCCGAAGCGGCCCGAGAGGTGGCGTGATGTCACCCGGCGCACTCAAGGAATCCGCGCTCCGGGTGAGCGACTGCGTGACCGAACTGCTGCGGAAGCAGCCCTTCTTCGGGAGCCTGGTCCTGAGGCTCCCGCTCCGCGCCGACCCCACACGGAAGACGCTTGCGAGCGACGGACAGGAGATCCGCTACTCGCCCGGCTGGGTGGCGGAGACCGATGCCCACCTGATCGAGACCGCGATGGCTCGCGTGGTGATGGCGTGCGCGCTAAAGCATCACACCCGCCGGGGCGAACGGGACCTGGAACGCTGGCAGACGGCCTCGCAATTGGTCACCCACGCGCTCCTGCGCGACGCGGGCTTCACGCTCCCGCCCGAAGCCGAGGCCTGGGAGGATCTGAGCGTGGAGCAGGCGTACGACCGCCTGCCGGAACCCGGGGAGGACGACTCCGGTGACGACGTCAACCAACCCCAGGATGCCGGCGGGGCGGGCGGGCGGCCGCCTACCGGCGGCGACGGCAATGAGTCCGGCGATCCGTCCAATCCAACCGACCAGGGCGACGATCGGGACGAGGACAGCGAGGGCCGGGACGACGCCTCCGGCGCGCCGCCAAGCCACGATCCTTCCGGCACCGGAGAAGTCATGGACGCCGACTCCCGCGCCGCCGACGGCTCCGGTTCCGGCGAGGCTCCCGTGGATACCGCCGCCGAGGAGCAGGCGTGGGACGAGGCCATGCACCTTGCCCTCAGCATCGCCAGGGCCGAGGGCAAGGCGCCGGGAGGCGTCGAGGAGACTGTCCGGAACGCCCACACAAGCGTGCTCGACTGGCGGACGCTGCTCCGCCGCTACATGACCGACGCCGCCAGCCGCGACTACAGCTGGAGCGTCCCCAACCGCCGCTTCATCGACTCGGGCCTCTACCTCCCCTCGATCCGCTCCGAAGGCATCGACACGATCGCGGTCATCATCGACACGTCGGGCTCGCTCCCGGCCCAGACTCTCGCAGAGTTCTGGGCGGAGCTCCGTGAGATCGCCGCCGAGATCAGGCCGGAACGAGTCTTCGTGCTCCAGGTGGACGCCGCCCTGCGGGACACGGCCGAGTACGGCCCGGACGACCTCCCCGAAGAGGTCGCGCTCAAGGGCCGAGGCGGCACCGACTTCCGTCCGGGCTTCGAGTGGCTCGACGAGCAGGGAATACAGCCAGCCGTGTGCCTCTACTTCACGGACATGGAGTGCTCCAGCTACCCTGAGAGCCAGCCCTCGTTCGATGTGATCTGGGTGAGCTACGGGCCTCCCCCATCGAAGCGGAACCGGGAACCGTGGGGCGAACGGATCGACATCGGCAACTGATGTCCGAGAGGGGCGGCTGCCCGACGTGCGGCGCCTCCGCGATGGCCCAATGCTCGACGGGGACAGGCCCGGGACGCTAATCGAGACCGTGCGCCGCTCGCATGCTCCTCAGCCCGGCTCCCGGTCCCGGCAACCCCGGCGTCTTCCCGCAAGTCGCCGGGCAGACATACCCAGGGACACATTGGTCTGCTAGTATCTTACGGGTTGTCACTTCGGGCTGAATCTTCGCTGAATCTGAAGGGAATCCCACCATCGACTTAAGATTCGCGGAAAGCCCCACACGCCCGGCCGGGAGCCGGGAGAGCGGCGGTTGGCCTAGAGGACATATGGTTGATGGAATGCTCCGAAAACCTCGTGTACCAGGAGTTGTTTCGTACAACGGGTCCTGGGAGTAACTGACCGGCTGCTGAGCCGACACCACCGGTTCCTGTTGAGGGATGGGGATGAAATTCAGGTTGCAGAGTTCCCTTCGACGAGAAACGGCCTCCAGACCCGGCACTCGACCGATGACGTGCCCGGGGTGCGGCGCGGAGATGGCCTCGGCTCACTGCCACCTGGTGTGCGGCCGCTGCGGCTACTTCGAGGACTGCTCCGACGGGATGCTGCCCCAGGCTGAGAGCCCCTCGGGAACGCCGGCGGTCACCGATCAAGACTCTCCATGCACATGATCCCGGATCTGCGTTCACTTCCGTCAGGAAACCGTATCCGTTTCCCGAATGCTAAAGCAGGGATGTAGCGGCCATTCCATCGGGACACGTTTTAGACGCAAGTTCCGTTCAGCTCTCGAATTTCTTCTGCGATTCGTTCATCGAGCGACCGCGTCTCCCGTGCTTCCCCTGCCATCTCTTCGGAAAGAAGCTTGAGCGAATCCTTGGTGAATAACTCGACCTTCTCTTTGCCGCCGTCTTTTTTCTTGGCGTCATAGATCTTCTTCTTGAAGAGCGTCTGATCGTACGCCAAAACGAGACAGCCTCGGACGGGCGTCACCGTGCCGGGCGCCAATTGGCCCGCCCATTCGCGCACTGCGCCCATATGGTCCCCTATGCGATTCACTGTACCGGACAAGCGGTTCGGCGGCACCGCCTTGTACTTCGTCTCGATCACCCAGACCGCCTTCGGTGTTGCGACAATGTGATCGATGTCGCCAACTTTCGCGATCGCGTTTTCCGTGACCGAATGAGCAACCGCGCAGTGTTCTGCGGTGATGGCCCTTTCAATGATCTGACCTACTCGGGTCTCCGCAGCCGCGCCTTTCGCCAAGTTTTCAACGTTCCATGAGTTGTCAGGACTTAACGTGTACCGTGCGGCAATCCACAGTGCTGTTGCCGTAGTTCCGTAAGCGACAACTCCCCAACCGAAGCCGATCCATTGTGGAAAGACAACGTAGAACACCATTCCGATTCCAAGACCGATGACTATCCCGGCACGGGCCGTACCGTACATGGCCGTTCGGAGGAGTTTTTCTCGAAGGAACGCGCCCGCAATCATTGTACTGGCTCCTGTACTGGGCGGCGTGGCGCCGGTCCTGGGGGTTTCGACGAATACACGTTGGGCCGCCATCGTACCGTGCGGGCGCAAGGCCGCCGTCCGGCGGGAGCGCTGCCGAGCACCATTTCGCGGCCGCCAGTCGCGGGCTTCTAGCATGGATTCAATTTGCGAATCTCCGCGAGAACCTCGTCCCCGCTATTGAGGATCAGCTTGCGAGGGGAAACTCGACCGCCCGGCCAACGACAGTTGAAATTCCATGTGTCGCCTCGCAAGTGCTTCCGGACGTATACAGTAAACTTGCAGAAACACAGCGTGATTTCGCCGCCTCCGGACTTTCTGCTGCTCGTACCGACTTCAACATCCGGCCATTCCTGCTTAACCAGACTTGCCAACGCCTTCAGATGCACACCGACCGGACCATGTTCCCCTGCCACAAAGGGCACTCTCGGTTTCGTCGTCATTGTGCAGAGTGTCCCCTTCGTTTCGGCCGCCAATTTGCTGGGAATCTTCAAGAAGCCTGGCCTATCACCCTCGGAGCGTGGGCTCGATGGAAATTGTCACATCATTGGCCAGTAGGGTTCTTTCCAGCAAGCAGTATGACTTGGCTTGCCCTGAATCGCCACCGCCACACGTTCGGCAGCCCGCCTCAGCGTCACGTCATCCAGATGGACGTAGCGGTTCGTAGTGGTTGCCTGCCGATATCCGAGAAGGCGTCCGGCGACATGCAGTCTCTCGCCGTTCATCACCGCCTCGCGCCCGTCCGCCAGCCTGAAGGCGTCGTCTTCGTCATCGTGATCTTCGTTCCGTTCGCCATGGTGCGATCCCTTCCATTCCGTCTCGTCCGCACCCGGCGTCGCGTGGGCAATCCCTGTTGCGGGGACATCCAGGACACGCCAGGTAACAGGGTCGGGTTCGCGCTGTTCCGCTTCCGCGAACCTCCAGCGTGACCAAGTCGAGGTGATCGGCCACGGCCCGTCCTCGTCTCCGTTACAGCCCGGGAATGACTCATCGGCACGACCGGACGGCCCTGGGCTGAACAAACGTGGCCGTCCGGTCTTCAGCCATCTATCCACTTGACGCTTCAACCTCCTCCGGCACGCACCCCGCCGCGGAGAGGCCGTGGCCTGCCCGGGCCGGGTGGATCCCGGGAGGCGGGAGACAGGCGGCCGCGCCGGTCCCGCCGGCAGAACGGAGGCGATGAACATGACCGGAACATTCACAGATCAGGACGGCAACCCGGCTCCGGGCCGGAGCGTGCGCCCGGCCACCTGGCGCGCCCGCGCCTTCGTGCTCGGCGGACTTGCCCTCGCCGCCGTCTACACGGCCGCAACCCTCGCGCTCGGCGCGGGCTTGGAGCACATCGGCCCGCTCTGGATGGCGGCGATTGCCTGGACCTTCGTTTCAAGCCTCGCGGGCGCACTGTGGCGGGGGTTCCGTCGCCGCGACTGGTCCGCCTTCTCCCGTTACGAGATCCCGAAAGACGACGGCGAAATCCACGAATGGTTGTTGCGCACAGGCCGCTATTCCTCGCTTCGCGACATGGAAGAAGAGCTGCTCCACGACGATCACCTTCGCTAATCCGGTTCGCGGCGACTGTCACGCCGGTGGCAACCGGACGCTCCGGCCTCACCAACACGCCGCCGGCCGCCGGGAGGTAGTGGCCGGCGGGGCGGGGCGAGTCCCGGGGGTCCGAGGACGGGCTCCCCCACGCCACGCCACCGCCAAGGAGGTCGCCGCCATGCCCGACACGAACATTACCGAAGATCATCGCCGTGCGTTCGAGGCCCTGACCAGCGGCCGGTTCCAAAACTTCTGCCTCGTCTCTTGCTTCGTCGACGGCGAACCGACCGCCGCCATCGCCGCCGTCAACATCACTCCTCCCGCTGAAGACGGCGGCGAGCCGGAATATCTCATCAGTCCGCTCTTCATCTTCCCGACCGGGGCAATGACCCTGACCGACCATGACGGGAGGGAGGCGTGAACGGCCGCCGGCGCGCCGCCGACCTCCACGTCCCACCCGAATGCCATGACATGATCCGCCGCGGCGCGCTCGTCGCTGTCAATCATTCAGGAGGCAAGGACAGCCAAAGCATGACCATCCTGCTCGCCCGTATCGTCCCCCGCGACCAACTGGTGGTGGTTCACGCCCCGCTCGGAGAGGTCGAGTGGCCGGGCACGATCGAGCACATCGAGAACACGCTTCCCGCCGGCGTTCCACTGATATTCGCGCGCGTGGCGTCCGGCAAGACCTTGCTCGACCAGGTCGAGGAGCGGGGGAAATGGCCCGGAATAAGGCAGCGCTGGTGTACGGCCGGCCACTATGGTGAGCTCACCATAGTAAGACCTATGGTGACAGGATCACTATGGAGAGTAAGATCGCTAAGGCCCTGACATCACGGGACTTCCGGCAATAGTACTTTCCATAGTGCTGTGGTCTTCTTCCGTTCAACTGATTCGGAAAGGAGATCGACATGCGACCAGAAACCAAACTCCGTTTGCCGGCCAAGGCGCTCAGAAAGGGGTCCGCAGAATGCCTTGCGGAGTTCAGAACAGAGCTGCTTCAGGAGAAGCACCGCGCCGGGACGGTTGCCAGACGCCTAGGTGCGGCCCGGCACTTTCTCGTCTGGCTGGAAAGTGAAGGGATCCAGCCAAGCGCGGTCGACGATGCTGCAATTCGTCGGTTCCGAGACCATGACTGCATGTGCCCACCACGTGAGGGGTGCAGTGGTCTCTACAAGTTGCATGCCCCCCGTCCGCAAAAAACAATGGCCGGGGTTCATCGCTTCGTTCGCTTTCTCGAGAACTCCGGCCGCACAGCGCACCCTGGGGAACTTCAACAGGGATACCGCCTCGTGGAACAGTTCCAGGAATGGGCCTTGGCGCAGGGGCACACGCTGAACATGCTCGTGGCCTATGGCCGGCGTTCGCGCCATCTTCTCATCTGGCTGCACCTGTCCCGCATTCCAATGAAGGCCCTCACGGTGGAGGTGCTGGGGCGCTACTTTGAGCATGACTGCCTGTGCCCCGGCATCTATGCTCGCTTCAAGAACTCAAGGGCAGGCGCCGACACCGTTTTTGGGGTCAAGAAGTTTGTAAGGTTCCTTGCGGCGCGCGGAACGGTTCCGGACGCACACCTTGTGCGAAAAAAGCCGCTGAATCCCAACCTGCGACGTTTCCACACCTGGCTGCGACAGCACCGCGGCGTCAGCGAAGCTACCGTTAAAGAACATGACCGAGAGGTTACCGTACTCGTTGGCGACCTTGGCGACGACCCGACCAAGTACGATGCCGCGCTTGTGAGGCAGGTTCTGCTCCGTCGGTTCGCCAATGTCTCAAGAAGACATGCACAGAGATTGGCGTCGACCATGCGGGTGTACCTGAGGTTCTTGTCGTCGACTGGTGATTGTCCAGCGTCCCTTGTCGGAGCCGTTCCAAGAGCAGGACTGTGGAGCTTGGCCACTTTGCCGCGCTACCTTCCCATGGAAGACATCGAGAAGGTGGTCGCTTCCTGCAACCGCGGCCAGCCGGTCGACATTCGCAATCGCGCGATCCTCCTGCTTCTCGCAAGACTCGCCCTTCGTGCAGGCGACGTTCGTTTCCTTCAACTGAACGACATCGACTGGACCAATGCAGAACTCCATCTCCGGGGCAAATCGAGGCGTTCCGTACGGCTGCCTCTTCCCCAGGACGTGGGCGACGCATTGCTGGCATACATTGAGACGGCGCGTCCCCGGGTGCCGGAACAAACAGTCTTTCTTCGTTCGCGTGCACCCCATCGGCCCTTCGCCTATTCCACGGCAATCTCCCGATTGGTGTACTTCGCGCTGAAACGGGCCGGAGTCGATAGCCCAAGCGGACGAGGCGCACACATCTTCCGCCATTCCGCGGCGACCCACCTCCTGCGGTCGGGCGCGTCCCTGGAGACGGTCGGCGCCCTGCTTCGACATGAGACATCCTTCACCACGCAGATCTACGCCAAGGTCGACCTGCCCATGCTGCAACAGGTGGCGCAGCCATGGATGGGAGATGTCCGATGATCATGGTCGAACATGCGGAACGCTTCGTCGGGCTGAAACGCCATGTCGGCCTCAGGTATCGCTCTCAAGGCTGCGTCGTGCGAGCGTACGCGCGATACGCCGCGGAGCATGGCGATCAGTTCATCCTCAGTGATCGAGTGATCAAGTGGGCTGCGAAAACGAGCTCCATCCACTTTGCCAGGGAGAAGCTGCGACAACTTCGGGACTTCGCCCTATGGCTGCGGGCCGAGGACGAACGTCACGAGGTGCCGCCGCGGCATGCCTTCGGCCGCCCGCAGAGAGTTCGGCGGACTCCATACCTCCTTACGCCGACCGACATCGAGCGGTTGATGGAGGCAGCCCTTTCGCTCCCGCCGGCGGACACGATCACGCCTCATACCTGCCGCTTCGTGATCGGCCTGATGGCGGCGACCGGACTGCGGCGCTCGGAGGCAGCTTCATTGCGGTTGACCGACATCACTCCCGAAGGATTGGTCATTCGCGAGACCAAGTACCGCAAGAGCCGCCTTGTCGTGTTGCACGACACCGTACGGGAAGCGCTCGATCGCTATCTTGAGATTCGGAACAGCCACGGAGGGCTGGACAACCACTTGCTCATTCTCTGGACGGGCAAGCCTCCGACACGGGAGTACCTTTCCACGATGTTCGTCAAACTCGCCCGACGAACCGGCCTCAGGGGGAAAACGGGAGAGCCCGGCCCTCGGCTCCACAGCCTCCGTCACACGTTCGCGGTAAGAGCGCTCGAGCGTGCGAGTCTTCCCGATCGCGACAGCGTCAACAGGCACATGCTGGCTTTGAGCACCTATCTCGGTCACAGTTCCGTTGCGAACACCTACTGGTACCTCGAAGCAACGCCCGCCCTGCTCAAGTCCGTTGCCGGTGCGGCCGAGGAAGCATACACGGGGAGGGCCTTGCCATGACCAGCCTGGCGCCCAACCTGTCGAAGTTCCTCAACGAACACTTGCCGCGCGACCAGCGAGTCAGTCGGCATACCATAGCGAGTTACTCCCTGGCGTTCGAGTACTTCGTCGCCTTTGCCGCAAAGAGGCTGAAGAAACGCCCGATCCGGTTGACGGTCGAGCAACTGACCGTCCCGCTGATCCTTGACTTCCTCGATGGACTGGAGAAGGAGCGGGACAACGCCGTTCGCACCCGAAATCTCCGGCTGGTGGCGATCAAGTCGTTCTTCCGTTACCTGGAGTTCAGAGCTCCTGCTTGCCTCGAACTTGCACAACAGGTCCACGCGATTCCAGAGAAGCGGTTCGACAGAGGTGTGGTCAAATCCCTCGCCCTGGAGGAAGTACAGGCCATCCTCGACGCGCCCGATACCAGAACGGCGAACGGCGTACGGGATCGTGCGATGCTCTTGCTGACCTATGCCGCGGGACTGAGGGTGTCGGAGCTCGTGGGACTGAAGTTGGAAGATCTCGGGCACAACCTGGAAACCGTTCACGTAGTGGGAAAAGGACGGCGGGAACGTGTGCTTCCGATGTGGGGAATCGCGAAACCCCTGTTGAGAGAGTGGCTTGCGATCCGACAGAACGGCCCGGACCAGCACCTGTTCCTGAACAACCGAGGCAGGGGAATGACCCGGCACGGCTTCGCGCATCGCCTGGTAGTTCACGTCAACACGGCAAGCCGAACAGTGCCGTCGCTGGTCGGGAAGCAGGTGAGCCCGCACGTCCTCCGGCATTCCTGCGCCCTGCACACTCTGGATGCAGTGGACAATGACCTTCGGAAGGTGTCGATGTACTTGGGGCATGCCAGTCTCAGGTCTACCGAGACGTACGTGCGTGGAGACCCGATCGAACGACTGCGGGTGCTCGCGGCCAGGGTCCCGCCTCAGCTCCGGAAAGGCAACTTCAGGAGCCCATCCGACCCGCTCCTGGCTATGCTGGGCAGACTCAAACGAGTTTGACTATGGAGAGTGCTTTGGCCCTGGTGTCAATGATATCAGGGCCTTGGCACTTCTACTCTCCATAGTGATCTTGTCACCATAGCGGCCAGAAACGGGGCCCTATCGAGCGCGAGCTTCGCCGCTATCTGAAGGCTCACCCCCGCTTCGAGGGCCGCCTGGTCAGCGCCATGGGACTGCGCCGCGACGAGAGCGCCGACCGCGCCAAGCGCGTTCCCTGGAAACGCAGCGACCGCAACTCCCGGGCCGGCCGGGAATGGTTTGACTGGCTGCCGATCTTCGACCTGACGGTTGACGACGTCTTCCGGGTCATCCGCGAAGCAGGCCAGTCTCCCCATTGGGTTTATGCCCAGGGGATGTCTCGTTGTTCGTGCTCTCTGTGCCTTTTTGCATCACGGAGCGATTTGCGCCGGGCCGCCGAACTCCGTCCCGACCTCTACAAGAAGTACTCACGGCTGGAGAAGCGCATCGGCCACACCCTGTCGCCGTCCGGTACTCCGCTTCCGGCTCTCACCGGCATTCCGGCCGATCCCGACGCCGGAGCGTCCGGCCTGTCCGACCGGCTCCGTGCCAACGGCAGCGCCCGCCCATGAACCACCCGTCCCCCCACTAACGCCGCCCGGAGGCGGAGCTTGGCCCCGAGGCCCGGAGGCGGGCCGAGCCTGGAGAGAGTTGCCTCGCCCACAACCCCATTCACGGAGGAACACATGAACCACACCGCTCCCATCCACGAGCCGACGATCCGCACGATCTCGCTCGACCACCTGTACGTCGCGCCGGAGAACGTGCGCAAGACGCCGCCCGATGCAGTCGCCGAGGCCGAACTGAAGGCTTCCATCGCAAACCACGGACTTCTCGAGAACCTCGTTGTCCGGAGCGAAGGCCTGGAGCGCGCCTACGCCGTGGTCGCGGGCGGTCGCCGCCTCACGGCCCTGAAGGCTCTCGCCGCCGACGGTGTGCTCGACACCGCCCACCCGGTGCCCTGCCTGGTGGTCGACGGTAACGCCTCGTCCAGCGAGCTGTCGCTCGCCGAGAACGTCATACGCATCGCCATGCACCCCGCCGACCAGGTGATCGCCTTCACGAAGCTCACCGAATCCGGCGTCACGGCGGCGGCCATCGCGGCGCGGTTCGGGACGTCCGAGCGCCTGGTCGAACAGCGCCTGCGGCTCGGCAACGCCGCCCCCGAGCTGCTCAACGCCTACCGGGCCGGCGACATCGACCTGGAGACGCTCAAGGCCTTCGCCGTCACCACCGATCACGCCCGCCAGATGGCAGTCTGGGAGGAGGTGGCGGACCAGGGCTACCGTCCGGCCGCATGGCAGGTGAAGCGCATGCTCACCGAGGAGCGGGTTCCCGCCAACTCCGCCATGGCCCGTTTCGTCGGCATCAAGGACTACGAGGCCGCAGGCGGACCGGTGTTGCGGGACCTCTTTGCCGCCGAGGACGAGAGCGGGATCTGGCTGGAGGATCCGGTGCTGTTGCAGAAGCTCGCCATGGCGAAGCTCGGGGAGACCGTGAAGGACCTCGAGACCCGCTGGCGCTGGGCAACGGCCGCGCCGGAGGTGGACTGGACCGAGATCGCCCGCTACGGGCGCATCTCCCCGGAGCCCTCCGCACCGACCGCGGCGGAGACCGCCGAGTTGGAGCGCCTGCGCACCCGCGAGGACGAGCTCTCCAACCTCGACGAGGAAGACTGGACCGAGGAGCTCGAACGGGAAGCCCATGCCATCGAGACCCGGACCTGCGAGATCAACGCGGCGGTCGAGGCCCGGGCAACCTTCCGCACGGAGGACTGCGCGATGGCGGGCGCCATCGCCACTATCGACTGGAGGGGCGACCTTCAGATCGTCGCGGGTCTGGTCCGTCCCGAGGACATGCCCAAGCCGGCAGATTCGCCCGACAGCAGTGACACCGACAACGGCGATAGCGACGACCGGGTCCGGAGACCCGCAATCTCCGCGCCCATCGCCTCGCCCGCCGACCCGCAGGCCGAGGCGCGGAAGGAAGCAGGTGTGGGGATCGGGCTTTCGGACGATCTCCGCTCGATCCGCACGGCACTGGTCAAGGCGCATCTCGGGAACGATTTCCAGGCCGCCTTCGATCTCATGCTGTTCCAGCTCGGCCGCGCCGTGTTCACCCACGGCTACCAGGAGCATGCGCTCGACATCGCTGTCCGGGAGACCCCCGACCGGCCGACCCTGCGCATGAACGACGAGGACTTCGGGGCCTGGAGCCCGGGCGAGGCGATGCTCGCCGACCGCTCCGACCTGCCGCTGGACTGGCTGACCGTCGAGGACGGCGGCGAGTCCTTCACGGCGCTGCGTGCGTTGCCACAGGACGACAAGCAGCGGCTCTTCGCGGCCACGGTGGCGCGCACGGTGAAGGGGCAATTGGCCTTCGAGCCCCAGGCGCGTCCCGAACTGGAAGCCACCATCGCGCGGCTCGACATCGACTTCGCCGGCCAGGTGCGCCCGACCGCGGACATGCTGTGGTCGCGCATCAACAAGGGGCGCATCCTCGACATCGCCAGGGAGACCCTGGGACCGGCATGGGCGTCTGCACGGGCCAAGAGCAAGAAGCCCGCGATCGCCAAGGCGATGGAGGAGGCTTTCGCCGCCGGCAGTCCTCCGCTGGGCGTCACCGCGGACGCCCACGCGGCCGCGCTCGCCTGGACGCCTCCGGGCTTCAAGGCGTTCGACGCGGGCCGTGCCGGCGCCGAGGATGCGAGTGCGGAGACAGCGCCCGCAACCGAGGCGCCGGACTCCGTAGCCGGTCCCGCACCGGAAGACGCCGGCGCCCCGGAGCCGGTGGAACCGGAAAGCGCCAACGCGCCCGCCGAACCGCCCGAGCCCGTGGCCGCAAGCATCGAGGTTCCGGAGGTGGCCGAACCCCATGGCGCACCCATCGCCGCCAACGGCAACGGACTCGACATTCCCGAGTTCCTGCGCGGCGTCTGAACCGCCCTCCGGCCCGAAAGCGCCCCGTCCCGCACACCGCGGGGTGGGGCTTTTTTTGTTTATCCCACCCAATCGGGGAGACCGCACATGACACACACCGCCATTCCGCCCGGAGCGACGATTCGCGCACGGGTCCACGACAGCGCACTCAAGCGCGTCACGAGGTTCTTTGCATCCACTCTCTACGACATCTTCACCGAGACTCTTCAGAACGCACGCAGGGCTGGCGCGACCCGCGTACGCGTCACTGTCGCCACACCCACCGGCCGGCCCGCCGCCGGCGCGTCCGAGCCGTCCGAAACACCCCTGACCGTGACCGTCACCGACGACGGCGCCGGCATCGAGGATCCCGCCGTCCTGCTGAGCTTCGGCGAGAACGGCTGGAGCGACGACCTGGTGGCCCGCGAGGACGCCGCGGGCATGGGGATCCTGAGCCTCGCGCACCGCGGTTGCCGGATCGCCTCGCGGCCACGCACGCCGGACGGCCATGTCGGGCATGGCTGGTCGGTCGATCTTGAGCCCGAACATTTCATGGGCCGGAGCGACGCCCAGGTCCGCTACGACGACGGCGCCCCCTATCCATCCGGCGCCGCCGTGCAGTTCGAGGCCACCGAGTCCGCCGACATGATCCGCGCCGCGGTCGCCAGTGCGGCGCGCCACTATCCGCTGCCGGTCACGTTCGAAGGCGAGACGCTGGAACGCAAGGCCTTCCTCGACGGCGCCATCCACGCGGAGGACTGGAAGGGTCTGACCTTCGGCGTCTACCGGGACCGCGGCCGCGGCTACCTAGAGCCCGACCTCAACTTCTTCGGGCTGACCGTGCCCGTCCAGCTGCCCACGGTCGAAACCGTTCACCGCGGCATCTGGTCCGTCCGCGCCGACGTCGTGGACTGCCCCGGCCTCGAACTGCTGCTGCCCGCGCGCCGGGAAGCCGTCGAGAACGCGTTTCTGGACGAGGTGCGCGAGGCGGCGCGTTTGGTGGTCTACCGCGCCATGGCCACCGATTCCGACCCGCGGCCCGCCTTTGCCGACTGGAGCCGGGCCCGCGACGCAGGCATTAACCTAACGCCCCCGCCGCCGGTCCTTCACCCCTGGCGCCCCGCCATCGCCGACATCGACGACTGGCGGGACCCGCCCAAGCCCGCGCCGGCCGGCCCCGATGCGCTGGTCATGGCCTGCGATCCCGATCCTCCCGAGGCGCAGGCGCTGTGGCGCGCCGTAGAGCGCGCCGGCTTGGCGGAGGGGCTCTTCGAGGCCGACAAGCGCCTCAACGGCTACGGCTGGTACGACCGGCTCGACCGCGTCACGGGCATCGACACCGAAGTCACCGACGGCGACGGCAGGACGTGGCCGCTCCACGAGTTTCCCGTGCCCGAGCGCACAGGCGCAGCCGCCGCCCCGCTGGCGCCACGTCCCGCCGCCATCCGCACGGCGCTTGCAATCGAAACCTCCCGCGGCCGGAGCCGGACGCTCGATCTCCCCGCGGATCTCGCCTTCGCGGGCGAGGCCTGGGACTGGGTCTGCCACGCGCTGCCGCTGGTCACCGCGGACAGCACCCTGGAACCGCGCCGCCTGGCGGAGCTGTTGCGCTTCTCCTTCTTCTCGTTCTCCGACGACGTCGACGCCGACAGCCGCGAGACCCAGGCCGCGCGGTTCGACGAAGAGGCGCTCCACATCGCCACAAGGCTCCTGTGCAGCGAGGATTCGGCGCTGGAGATCTCCATCACCGAGACCGTCCGGCGGGAGCTCTTCTGGCTCGTTCCACGCAACCGCAAGGTGGAGATCTTCATCACCCGCCCGGACATCCGGGTCGTCCTGGGCGATCCCGCCGACACCGCGACCTGAACCGGGCTGCCGCCGTTCGACGGCCGGGGCGCCGTAGCGCCCGGAGCCCTGTCAACGATCACACACCGCCGTCGGATTCCCAACTCCGCCGGGACGGAAACCCGGCTCGTCACGGTCGCCGGTCTTGAGGACGCCGGGATCGTCCTTGCATCGGCCGACCCCCGGCCCGGGCGCCCCGGAACCGGGGTCTGCCGATGCCCCGATGCCGCAACCTCCCCACAGCCACGACACCGCTTCGACACCGCCGCCGGGATGCGATTCCCCGGCACTCATTTTGCACTGCCTGATCCCCCGATGGGGCAAGAGGCCAGATTCCGAACGAATCCGGCCGGAGGACGCCATGGAGTTCCGGAACCCAATAGAGACATTGATCGGCGCGAACGGGATAGCCAAGGTCGCCGGTCTTTCCCTGCTCGACCTCGATTCGATGACGCTCCGGGAACTGCGGCGCCACGGCCTCACCGCGGCACAGGCCGGCAGGGTCAAGGCCGCGTTCGACCTGGGCCGCCAACTCCTCGAAGCCGAAGCCTCCCTGCACTCAGACGCTCCAATCGTCAGCACTCCGGAGGATGCCTACCGCTACATGCGGCCCAAGTACGTCAACGAGTACCGCGAACACTTCGACGTGCTGATGATGGACAACCGGAACAGGCTCATCCGTCATCACCGGGTGTCCACCGGCAGCCTGACCTCCTCCATCGTTCACCCGCGCGAGGTATTCAGGCCGGTCATCCGGGAGAGCGCCGCCTCGGTCATTTTTTGCCATGGACATCCGACAGGAGATCCGAACCCTTCTCGCGAGGACGTTGAGATCACCCACCGGCTCCGCCAGGTGGGCGAGGTGATGGGAATCCGGGTCCACGACCACGTGGTCTGCGGACACGACCGTTTCTTCAGCTTCAGACGGGAGGGCTTGCTATGACCAGCCAACATCCCGCCGGCCCGCCGCCGGCCATGCACCCGATGGACCCACGCCGCGGCCGGGGCCTCTCGCCCATGTTCGCGGCATTCCTGGGCTGGCTCCTGGGTCTCGAACCCATGACCAGCCCGGCCATCACCGGCATCGCCGTCTCCGGCAACGCCGTGCTGGCCGCGACCGACCAGAACCCGCTGTTCGACCAGCATCTCGGATCGCTTGAGGATTTCGAGGCGAACATCCGCAGCTGGGGCCAAGCCTGCCGCGCCGATGCCGGCCTGGTGGAAAGCCTCGTCGCCCGCATGAGGAGGACAGATCGATGAGCTTTCCCGAGCTTCCAAAAGGCTACGACCGCCACAAGGACGCACTTGCCATCGTCGATCCGGGGGCGTCAAACCCGTCCGGTGTGGCACTTGCCATCCACCAGGCATGCACGCAGGTCATCCACGAAGGCGGCAATCAGCGGGAAGACCCCGCCGTCCGCCTCATGACCACCCAGCTGGCCTTCCTCGTCCGGGGCAATTCCGATCTCGACCTCGATGAGTACCGCCGGCTGATGGACGCCTGCCGCGCCCGTGCGGCCGAACGAAGGAACGCCCCCAGCCACAACGCCACCGCCACCGCCTGATCCTCCGCACATCTGCTCCACGCCGCGAGGAGCCCGGGCAGCCGGTCGAAGTCAGGCCGCGGGCGCGGCGTGGGAGGTCTTCCTTCATCCCACGCCGCGTCCCGGCACTCTCACGCAATTCGATCCAGGAGGGAGAGATCCATGCTCGACGCCCATACGGCGGCGGATGCGTCCGCGCGCCTTCCCGTTCCCCGCACCCTTCCTTCCGTCCCCGCCGCCCAGGGCTCCGAGCCTTCCGCCCATGACGCGCTGTTCAGCGCCGCCACAACCCTGTTGCCGGTCCTGGAGGCCGGCCGGGCGCTCGACGCCGCCATCTTGCGGGACGCCATGACACGCGCCTTCGGCGCCACGGACGCCCGTGGCGCCTGGGTCTGGAAGGACGCCTACGAGGCCGCCGAGGCCGCGGTCGTGCTGTTCATCCGGCGCCACGGCCGGGCCATGCGCCGCCACGCCGGAGCCGGTCCGGACGGACCCCTCGCCATGCTGAAGATGCTGGAGGCCATCGCCGCGCTGGAGCCGTCCCACACCAAGCGCTCGGAAGAGCAGATTCGTCTTCAGCAGTTCTCGACGCCACTGCCGCTCGCCTACGCGGCGTTGCAGGCCGCGGCGATCCGGCCGGGAGACGTCGTGCTGGAGCCGTCCGCGGGCACGGGCATGCTCGCGGTGATGGCGGAATGCGCGCTCGGGAGGCAAGCCGCCGGGAACCTCCATCTGAACGAGATCGCGGACGTCCGCCGCGCCCTCCTGTGCCGGCTGTTCCCCGAAACCCTGGTCACCGGCGTGAACGCCGAGAACGCCGCCGACCGCCTGCCCGGCGCCCGGCCCACCGTTGTCATCATGAACCCGCCGTTCTCGGCGACCCCGGGCGTCGACCGCATCCGCCACGACGCGGACCTCCGTCATGTGCGTTCCGCCTTCTGCATGCTGCCGCCGGGCGGCCGGCTCGCGGCCGTCACCTCCGCCAACTGCGTTCCGGGCGAACCCGACTGGGATGCCGCCTTCGGCCGCCTCGATCCGCCCGCCCGGGCCGTCTTCACCATGGCCGTCGACGGCCGCGCGTATGCGCGCCGGGGGACCGGCTTCGACACGAGGCTCACCGTGCTCGACCGCACGGACCAGGCCGGCGTCGACGTCGATCCCAGCGCCCGCGCCGAGAACGCCGCCGAGCTGCTCGACGCCGTCATCGCCCGGGTTCCGCCCCGCCTGCCGGTGGAAGCCCGCACCATCACGGGCACACCCGGCCGGGACCTCTTCGGCAACACGGCCACGCCGCGCCCCTCGAAACGAAAAACCGCTCCTGCGCCTGCCACGCCCGCGTCCACACCTGCCCATGACTGGGGATCGGTGTCCGAACTCACCGTCGAGACCGGTCCTGTGGACTCCGCCACGGACGCCGGCAACGCCGCCTCCGGACCCTATGAGCCCTGGAGGCCTGGCGCCTTCCGAGTTCCGGAAGCGGTAGCCCATCCGACGCCCCTGGTGCAGTCCGCGGCAATGGCCGCCGTCCCGCACCCGGCGCCGTCCTACCGCCCCTTGCTGCCGGAACGCATCGTTACGGACGGCCTCCTGTCGGACGCCCAGCTCGAGAGCGTGGTGTTGGCGGGCCAAGCTCACGAGGGCCACCTCGCGGCCAGCTACCGCATCGGCTCCGGATGGGAAACCGTCCAACGGTGCAGCGAGGACGACCAGGGCGAGGCCGCCCTCACCGACGAAGGCGAGACCCTGTCGGCGCCTGTCCGCTTCCGCCGGGGCTGGATGCTCGGCGATGGCACCGGCTGCGGCAAGGGACGCCAGGTCGCGGCCGTCATCCTCGACGGCTGGCTCCGCGGCCGGAAGCGCGCGCTTTGGCTGAGCCAGTCGGACAAGCTCCTGGAAGACGCCCGCCGCGACTGGACCGCCCTGGGCGGACGCGAGGACGACGTGATCCCGCTCGGGAACTTCCGCCAGGGGGACGAGATCCCCTTCTCCACCGGCATCCTGTTCACGACCTATGCCACGCTGCGCTCGCCGTCCCGCCAGGGCCGGCCTTCGCGGCTCGACCAGATCGTGGACTGGCTCGCCGGGGGACCCGACGAGGACGATCGCCACGCTTTCGATGGCGCCATCGTCTTCGACGAGGCCCATGCCATGGCCAACGCGGCCGGCGGCAAGGGCGCGCGCGGCGACGTGAAGCCGTCCGCCCAGGGACGCGCCGGCCTCCGGCTCCAGAACGCGCTCCCGGACGCGCGGATCACCTACGTGTCCGCCACTGGCGCCACCACCGTGCCCGGACTGGCCTACGCCGGCCGCCTGGGGCTGTGGGCAGCCGGCGAGACGCCGTTCGAGACCCGGACCGACTTCGTTTCGGCCATGGAAGCCGGCGGAGTCGCCGCCATGGAGGTGGTCGCAAGGGACCTCAAGGCCCTGGGTCTATACCAGGCCCGCGCACTGGCCTATCACGGCGTCGAGGTCGACATCCTGGTGCACGAGCTCTCGGAGGAGCAACGGCGCATCTACGACTCCTATGCCGGCGCGTTCAAGGTCATCCACGCCAACATCGAAGCGGCGCTGGAGGCCACGGGCATCATGCAGGGACAGTCGACCCTGAACAAGAATGCGAAGTCGGCCGCGCTGAGCGCCTTCGAGAGCACCAAGCAGCGCTTCTTCGGCCATCTTCTGACGGCCATGAAGTGCCCCTCCCTGATCCGCGCCATCGAGGCCGACCTCGACGCCGGCCGCTCCGCCGTGGTCCAGCTCGTGTCCACCGGCGAGGCATTGATGGAGCGGCGCATCGCCGAGATACCGGCCTCGGAGTGGGACGACCTGGGCATCGATCTCACCCCCCGCGAGGCGGTCCTGGACTTCCTGGCCCACGCCTTTCCCGTGCAGTTGCAGGAACCCTACACCGACAGCGACGGGAACCTGATGAGCCGCCCCGCGGTCGACGCCGAGGGCCATCCGGTCCTCTGCCAGGAGGCGCTCGCGCAGCGCGACGCGCTGCTGGAGAAGCTCGCATCCCTGCCGCCGGTGCCCTCGGCCCTGGACCAGGTGGTCCACCACTTCGGCCATGACGCCGTGGCGGAAGTCACGGGGCGCTCGCGCCGGGTGCTCAGGATATCGGACGCGGGCGGCGAACGCCTGGCGCTCCGCGGCCGGCCGGCCTCCGCCAATCTCGTAGAGACGGCCGCGTTCATGGAAAGGAGCAAGCGCATCCTCGTGTTCTCCATGGCCGGGGGTACCGGGCGGAGCTACCACTCGGACCTCTCATCCGCCAACACCGAGCGCCGGGTCCACTACCTCCTGGAGCCGGGCTGGCGCGCGGACCAGGCGATACAGGGGCTGGGCCGCACCCACCGCACGCACCAGGCGTCGGCTCCTCTGTTCCGGCCGGTCACCACGGATGTGAAGGGCGAGCGGCGGTTCATCGCCACGATCGCGCGGCGGCTGGACAGCCTGGGCGCCATCACGCGCGGGCAGCGCGATTCCCAGACCGCCATGGGCGGCAGCGACGCCACGTTGTTCCGCGAGAGCGACAACCTGGAGAGCCTCTACGCCAAGGCGGCCCTGAGACGGTTCTACCTGGCGCTCTGGCGCGGAGACATTGCCGGCTGGCCCCTGCAACGCTTCGAGGACGCCACCGGCCTGAAACTCACCTGGGAAGGCGCGCTCAAGGAGGACCTGCCTCCCATGCCGCGCTTCCTCAACAGGCTCCTGGCCCTGCCCATCGACGAGCAGAACCAGCTCTTCGCGGAACTGGAGGACCGCATCGCCGCGGGCATCGAACAGGCCATGGAGGCCGGCACCTACGAGGTCGGCGTCGAGACCGTCAGGGCCGACTCCCTGGCCGCGGCCGGCCGGGAGACCCTGTACACGCATCCCGGCAGCGGAGCCGCCACGGAATTGGTCGAGATCGTCCGCCGGGACAGGTTGGAGCCCACATCGGCCGACACAGCGTTGGAAATCGGCAAGGACACGCACGACGGGCCGGTTCTGGTGGTGAATGCCCGCTCCAACCGGGCCGCGGTCGTGCTTCCCGCGCCATCGGGCCTGTTCGACGACGGCGGCGTGCAGGAGCGCGTCCGCCTGCTGCGTCCCGCCGGGCGGGATACCATGGCGAAGGCCGAGCTGGATGCGTCCAACTGGCGGAAAGCGGCCGAAGCCGAATGGAGGACGCTCTGGGAGGACGAGATCGCCGGCCTGCCGTCGCACAAGGAATCGCGGTTCTGGCTCGCAGCCGGGCTGCTGCTGCCGGTCTGGGACCGTCTACCCGCCGAGAACATGAGAGTGCGGCGTCTCAGGACGGACGACGGCGAAGCGCTCATCGGCCGCGTTCTCGATTTCGAGCAGGTCCGCGCCGTACGTGCCGCCTTCGGCCTCGGGGGAGGTCCCGCCATGACCGGCGCCGAAGCCTTCGAGGCGGTCATGGGACGCGGCGCGGCCCTCGCCCTCGCCAACGGCTGGCGACTCGCACGCCGCCGCATCATGGGCGCCGACCGGGTCGAGATCGAGGGACCGGTCGATACCGACACCGCGGTCCTCAAGCGCATGGGCTGCACGGTCGAGATCGTCTCGTGGCGCACGCGAATCTTCGCACCCGGCCCCGATCTCCTCGAACGCGTCATCCAGCGCTGGCCGCTCGCCGCCTGAGCCCATCGCCTGATGCGTATCGCCGGCCTCCGGGCGTCCGTACAGCCGGCAACCCGTCATCCACGCCCGCTGCCGAGGCCGCTGGGGGGTCCGTACAGCCGGAAGGCGGTCGGCCGTACCCCGTGCGGCCACGGGGGCGGGGCGTTTCACTCACCGAAGGGAGCATTCATGGCTGCACAGACCCTGCCGGAGGAACCGAACTACGCGTTCTGTCCAAGCTACGAGCTGGGCGACGAGCCCCAGCAGATCCGCATCGTCTTCGAGGGCATGCCGGGCTACGTGCCAACCTCCCTCATTGCCCTGTCCTTGGCCGATGCAGAGCGGCTGTGCGATCGCCTGAACGCCAGGCTCGGACACTCAAGGGAGGACTGGACCGCACTCGCCGCCCGCTCCATGGCCGCCGGGGGCCCGGAGACCGGCGACGGCACCCGGCACTGAACCGGCCGCTCCACGATCGATCCCCCTTTCCAACTCCCACCCGGCTCGAATCCTAGCGCCGTCTCATGTCCGCTCCGACGGTCGGCCCGCGTTCGAGGACAGCGAGGGAGGGGCGAGAGAGACGCGCAGAGAGAGGCGCGGCTCCGAACCATCACAGGGGGGACCGAGACATGACCACTTTAACGTACGCCGGCATCGGAGCCCGCGCCACGCCGCCTTCCGTCCTGGCCGCGATGACCGTGATGGCCGGATGGCTCGCGCGGCAGGGCTGGCATCTCAACAGCGGCGGTGCAGCCGGAGCGGATAGCGCGTTTGCCGAAGGCGCGCCGGCCGGCCGACGGACGCTCCATCTGCCCTGGTCCGGCTACAACGGGTGCGCGGGTCCGGACTGCCGGGTGCCGTCGCCGTCCGAGCTCCAATCCTGCCTTGCCATCGCCGCCCGCCTCCATCCCGCCTGGGACCGCTGCTCACCCGCCGTCCGCAAGCTCCACGCCAGGAACGCGGCCATCCTCGGCGTCGGTGTCGGCCGTCCCGTCGATGCCATCGTGGCCTGGACGCCGGGAGGAACGGTCACGGGCGGAACCGGAATGGCCATCCGCATTGCCATCGAGGCCGGCATCCCCGTGCTCAACCTGGGCTCGATGACTCCGCGTGCTGTCTGCGAGCGCCTGCTGGCCATCCGCCGGGCCGCTTCCTCTCCCTAGAGCCGGAGAAAAGCGTTCGCGGGGCGAACGCCCGGGAGGAGAGGGGGGAGGTGGTCTCCCTCGCGCAGGCCGGGCACGGCAAGCAGCAAAGGAGGCACGGCCATGTTCCCTACCGACTTCGACTTCGAGGAACCCCTCACCGGCAGCGACTTGCTCGCAGAGATCGGACTCCAACCCGGCGCCGTCCGGGATGTCATCGACGACGACCGCGCCAGGCGCTGTCCGGACCCCCGCGACGCCAGCGGCGGTGATCCTCTCACCGTCACCGCCGCGCTGACCGCCGGAACGGAGTGAGAGGAGGGCTTGAGAGAGGTGACCGGAAGGGGGCCGGGGAGGGAGGACTCCGGCCTCTCGACGTTCATCAACCATCGTCACTAACCAGGAAGGAGAATTACCATGAGCTTTGGACTGAACCGCGTAGAACTGATCGGCCGCCTCGGCGCCGACGTCACCGTCAATCACCTCTCCAGCGGCGGGCGCGTGGCCAACATGAGCATCGCCACCGACGAGTCGTACATCAGCAAGCAGACCGGCGAGCGGGTCGACAAGACGGAATGGCACCGGGTGGTGACCTTCCAGGACGGCCTCGTCAACATGCTTCAGAAGAACGCCCGCAAGGGCCGGCTGGTCTACATCGACGGGAAGCTGCAGACCCGGCGCTGGTCGAAGCCCGGCGAGGACAGCGACCGCTACTCCACCGAGATCCTGCTGGTCCCGGGCGGCGGCGTGAAATTTCTCGACAAGCCCAACGGCAACGGCGCGCCGGCTGCGGCGGACCCGTCGATGGCGGCGGCCGACGCGGCCATGCAGGACGCCGGCACCTCGTCCCCGCCCGCGGACGACGACATTCCGTTTTGAGTGGACCCGTCCACTTCCTCTCCTCCCACCCTGGGGCTGGCGCTTCGTCGTCAGCCCCTTTTTTCATGCTGCCGGTCCCGAGCAACCACCCTCCAGGCCTCGCGCCTTCGCTTCGCTCGGCCCGCTCGCCCTCCGGCGCCGGGCGTCCCGTCCCGTGAGAAGGAGAACCGCCATGCACTACGCTCCGTCCCCAGCCGCCGCGGTCGCCGCGGCGCTTGCCGCGCGCGCCGAAGAGGTCTGTCAGCGCTACCTCCCTCACGGCCGCCGCCAGGGCCGCTACTGGGTCGCGGGCGACATAGACGGCGCCCGCGGAAGGTCTTTCTTCGTCCGCCTCCACGGCCCCGGCATTCCAGGGAAGTGGACCGATGCGGCCGTGGGCACCCACGGCGACCTGCTCGACATCATCCGCCACCGCACGGGCGCGCCGACGCTTCGCGCGGCGCTGGACGAGGCCCGCGCCTTCCTCGCCCTGCCGGCTTCGCCGGCCAAGGGCGATACAGGCGACTACGACGCCACCGAAGCGGCCCGGCGGCTTTGGCGGGGATGCCGCGCCGTTGACGGCACGCATGCGGAGAAGTATCTGCTCGCCCGGGGTCTCGCGCGCTGCCGGTTCCCGGCGCTGCGCTTCCATCCGGAGCTTCGCTACCGCGAAGGCTCCGCGGTCCGACGCCTGCCAGCACTAGTCGCCGCCGTCACCGGCGACGACGGCGCCGTCTTTGGCGTGCACCGCACATGGCTCGATCCGCACCATCCGACCAAGGCTGAGGTCGCTTCGCCGAGGAAAGCCCTCGGCCGGATCCACGGCCTCGCCGTGCGCTTCGGCGCACCCGCCGACGATGTCGCTCCGCTCCTCGTCGGCGAAGGCATCGAGACCGTGCTGTCGCTGGTCACCGCCGTGCCTGAGATCACCGCGGCCGCTGCCCTTTCCGCCGGCAGCCTCGGCGCCTTCTCGCTCCCGCCCGCCTGCCGCCGCGTCGTCATCGCCCGCGACAACGACTTCGAGGGCGCATGGGCCGCCGAACGCCTCGCCCGGCGCTGCGCGCGGGCGGGCGTCGCCGCCGCGGTCATCGTTCCGGAAGGCGGCGACTTCAACGACGACCTCGCTTCGCTCGGCGCCGCCGTCCTCGCCGCAAGGTTCGGTCCGCTCTTCCGGTTCGCTGGAGTCAGAGACGAGGGAGCCTGAGAGGGCGAAGCCTTGATGGAAGGAGAGGGAGAATGGACACCGTCATCAACCTCAGACACGAACCCGCGCTCCGCGACATATTCGAGCACGCGGAGGTGCACAACAACACCGTCCTCATCGACCGCCGCACCAGGTGGGGCAACATGTTCCGCATCGGGCCCGATGGAACCCGCAGGCAGGTCGTCGCGCAATACCGCGCCTATCTCTGGCTCCGCATCCGCTCCGGCATCATCACGCTCGAAGACCTCGCCGAACTGGACGGCATGTGGCTGGCCTGCTGGTGCCATCCTGAGCCTTGCCACGGACACGTGCTCGCCCGGGCCGCGGCCTGGGCCGCATCCGCGCTGGCCGAAAGGAGGGGAGGGTGATGGGCAGCATCACCTTCAAGCGGATCACCCCGCACGAGTCCCGCATCTACGACGCCGACGGCGACCATGTCGGCGATGTCTACCGCCACGACGACATCCTCGCCGCCGGGCGGTTCTACTACATCGTACATCTGTTTGAAGATCCCCGGGGACCCCGGCGCGTCCACGACCGCGGCCGCATCCGCGACGTCGCACAATCCCTCCTCGATTCCCACCCTCTGTTCTGAGCCCGTTGAAGGGGTCCTCCTCTCCGTTCCGGCCGGGAACACTTCCGCTGCGACTCCAGGATTATTGGGGCCAGCTTCGGCCTACACCTTCGTTCCGGCCTCTCCTGATTCCTCCCTTCGCTTTGCCCCCTCCGCCCAGGCCACAGGACCCCTCTCCCTTCCCAAGGCCCGATCCCCGGTCTCCCTGCCGAAGGAGAACGATCGTTGGGCGATCTGGCTGTAGCCAGCCAGGCCCTCGGCACCTCCCGGCCTGTGTTTGAGCTTCGAAGGGGTCGGTGGTGATTCCAACAAGTCCTTCCTTCGTGATCTCCCATCTTGTCACACGTGCTCCCTGCGCCAACCCCGTTGGGGTCCTCCACTCCGTTCCGGCCGGGACTCCGTCCCGGTGGCTCCGTTGCGCGCGCGTGAAAAGACGGGACATCACTTCGGGGCGGACTCGCGCCCCAGTCACGGACCTCGGTGGTCCTTAACAGGAGAAGGAGGAAGTCATGAACAGCATCATAGAGAACATCGCGGATCAGGGGCAGTCCATCATGGAGGCGTTCTGCGAGAGTGCGCAACTCTTTGGCGCAACCCCGGGGAATGACGAGTTCGATTCCAGGGACGTCTGGGACGAGGACGATGCGCTCGACGCGGTGCACGCCGCCTTCAGCATCCTCGCGGACGGCATCGGCCCCCACGGCACACAGCTCGCTGACGAACGAGAGAGCCTGCTGTGGGGGTTCGTCAATCTGCTGGATGCTTTTATCTACCATAATGCGCGGAAATGCGCCAGAAGCGACAGAAACACTATAAACAAAGGCTTTGATCCGTGTTTCCCGAGGCCCTGGCAAGTCAAGCGCACCTCTGTCAGCGCTCCGATTTCTTTTCTGGTGTTGAATGTGGGGTTGAACCTAACCGTATCCTGAGTCATACTGTCTTCATGGACGCTCCTACTGAAAAACGCACGGCCAAGCTCAAGACCACCCTCACCAAGCGCACTGTCGAGGCCCTCAAGCCTGGCCACAGACCCTGGATTGCATGGGACGACCGCCTGACCGGCTTCGGCGTCAGGGTCCAGCCCTCCGGCGCCAAGACCTTCGTCGTCAACTACCGCGCGGGCTCCGGCGGTCGCAAGGCCCCCAACAAGCGCGTCACACTTGGACGCTTCGGACGCATCACCCCCGAACAGGCAAGGCGCATGGCGCAGGAGACCCTCGGCAAGGTCGCCGGCGGCTCCGACCCGGCCGGCGAGCGAGCCGAGGCCCGCAGCATGCCCACCTTGGCCCAGGCATTCGAGGACTACATGGAGGCCAACCCCAGGCGCAAGCCCAGGACCGTCCAGATCTACCGCATGAACCTGCGGGTGTGCTTCGGAGACTGGCTCTCCCGGCCGCTCGACGCCATCGACCACCGCGACGTCGAGGCCCGCTTCCACCGCGTCACCGAACGGAACAGCTGGGCCACAGCCAACCAGGCCGTCTCCATGCTGCGCTCCATCTACCGCCGCTCCAGCATCGACCACGAGGAACTCCGCAACCCGGTGGATCTCTGGATCGCCGGCGGAGGGCGACTCAACCGGAACCGCAGGCGGCGTATCTCCGCGCCTTCCGAGGTGTTGCCGCGCTGGCGTGCCGGGGTGGAAGCCGTGAGGCTCTCTACCGACCACCGGGACATCTTCACCGTCGGCGCCTACACCGGCATGCGTCTGGGCGAGGTGGTATCGCTCCGCTGGGAGCGCATCGACCTCGGCCGGCGCATCCTGCGGGTGGAGGAGACCAAGACCGGCGAGCCGCTGGAGCTTCCGCTCACCCGCCAACTGGTTGCCGTCTTCGAGCGCCGCCGCAAGGAGAGCGGCGGAGCCCGGGAGGAGGGCTGGGTGTTCCCGTCCCGCACCAGCGTGGACGGACACCTGAAGGGCATTGGTCACCATCACGTTGAGATCAGCAGGGCGGCCGGAACCCGGTTCTGGTTCCACGGGCTCCGTAACGCCTTCATCACCGTGGCCGAGCGCGACCTGATGCTGCCGCGCCCGTTGACCAAACGGCTGGTCAACCACGCCCGCGACGACGACATCACCGAGGGATACGCCGCAGACTGGACCGTCGAGCAACTCCGCGAGCCCGCCCAGCGCATGGCTGATAGAATCGAAGCGCTGATGAAATGTTGAGATTCAATATCAGGTGAGTTGGAACGGCCAAGTCCTTGTAAGGCGGGTTTGAGCATGAATGGCAGGAAGTGGATTTCCCGCCATCTTTCCGGCCCCCTCACTCTCACGGCCAGCCGGAAAGACCCGGTACGAACCGGACAAG
Source organism: uncultured Binatia bacterium (SeqCode) (assembly GCA_965219905.1). GTDB lineage: Bacteria > Desulfobacterota > Binatia > UBA9968 > JAJDTQ01 > JAJDTQ01. The sequence goes on from CBDCOS010000002.1 coordinate 871,838, forward strand.
CGGACTCGGCAGCCAACGGGACCTGCCGGGAATACACACCGTCTTCGCCGCCACCTATCCTGCAAACGCGACCACATCATTTTCTACGCCGAGGCTGGCGTATCGCCATGTCTTCACTACTCCCGAGCAAGCCCCCCGCATCCGTGGACGCCGTCAGGAGCATTCCTGCACCGTTCGCGCAGTCGAGCCTCAAGCCGCGTGAATTCGGCTTCGGCCTCCGAAATCAGTCTTTCGCTTTCCAAATATATTTCCGCCACCCGGCTCAAGAATTCCTTGTGCTTGTCTTCACAGGCCTGCGAGGACAAACGACGCACGCGCTTGCAATACGAGACGATGTCCGCGTGCTCGCCGAAGTCAGACGACCTTTCAGGAAACACTTCCGCGAAAGCCGCACCTTTGGCATACGTGGGACGTCTGACATCCCTCAGATGAGACGCGGCTTCGTCTCGTTGTTTCCGAAGCGCCAGCACCGCTATTGTACCAGCCTTGGCTTCGAGACTTTTCTCCCTAGCTTGGCAGTGAGGAAGCTCGTCGAGAACTTCCCGGCAGAACTTGGGGTCTCGAATGAAGCCGTAGTTCGTGTGCCTCCAGAGAACGTGTTCCAGCCAGTCATACTTTTCAACGAGAACTTCGTTAATACCGCTCATCTTGCGTCGATTCTTCTCTATGTGCTCAAACACGTCGAGGCATCCGTATCCGAAGTCCCGCTTGCAACCGACAATCTTGCCCAAGAGTGCCTTGTCATCAACTACCTCAACGAAGTGAAATAGGAAATTTAAAATGAAAAGTTTCAGGTGAGGATATTCCACCGCGACTCTGAACAGGTCTATATTGGGGGCGGTGATCTCGTCACACCGGATGTAGGGATACGCTTCCTCGACCGTGATTGCCTCACCGACGTGGCGCTCGCCAAGCGTCTTGAGCAACTTCTTGATGTCGTAGAATTTGTTCTCGCTGGCGTATCGGCATACCCTCTTATTGAGCTTGGCGATAAGCTTTTGTTTCTCTTCGGACACGTCGTAGGACTGTGCCGATGCCGTTACGGCAAGGAGCAGCGAGGCCACGATGAGGGTAACCGTCATGACCGAGCGAACCTTGGGTGTAGGGTCCGGGAGGGACCACATTGGCGGGACGCGAACTGCAACACGAACAATGCTACGAATCATGGCTTTCGTTCGGGGGTTCTCCGCACACGATGCCTGTGCGCTTTCCTTTGACTTCAACGCCACAAGCGGAGATTTGCTTGGGTCTTCAGGATCTCGTCTCGGAGAGGCGGCCTGCCTTCCCGACGGCTCAAGGCGTTTGGTTTTCTCCTCGCCCGCTTTCCGTCCAATCCCAATTCGCCCATGTCATCTTCTTCGTCAACCCTTCCATCCCGGCCCTACATGGGGTCGCGGTCGGCGAGGGTCGTCCGACGTTACCGCGAGCCGGACAGTCTTGGGATCTCCCTCGGTGGCATGTAGCCGATTGGGCGACCGGACAATCCTCTATGTACCTCGCCGACGGCCACAGATGGCGACTACCCGGCTCGCTGATTCCATGGAGGAGGCGGCGGGGCCTGAGAGGTTGGTGACGACGAAGCGCGGGTTGACCCTTCTTGGGGTTATGCCCCAGCGTTGGCGCCCCCAGGTTTTGGAGCCGTAGGTGAGATCGGCAAAGCGGCGTTGCCTGTGCCCCGACGTCTGGAAGTCCGTCTCGGCCCGAGCCATGGGTGATGCCGCCAAGGCCAGGAGTCGGTTGTCCTTGGCCATGCCGATGACGTAGCCTACCTCGTGGTCCTCGCACCAACAAAGCAGGCACGGACTGCAGAATCCGGAGTCGGACGGCCTATCTTCTTGTTGTTGTGATACGCTGCTTTTGTCATCAGTCTTCAACCCCTATCGCGGTCCAGCAACTCACGGATGCCGTTCGACGACTCACGGATGCCGCGAGCCATCTCCAGCAGGGCCTCCATCAGTACCTCGGTCTGCTTGTTCCGTTCACGAGAAGCATCCCGCATCACGCGGATGCCCCAAGCCACGACTCCGACTTGTCCGATCCCCACCATGCCGATCATCACCGGTGTGAGATCTGCCATCGTTTGGAACATGGTCACACCTCCCTGTATGGGATCTTGCATTATCACAGATTTTTGAAAATTGCTTGACAGTCAGCTCATCCAAGCCTTTTTGGGGGAAGAAAGTCGCTGACAGTTTCGCCAAAGAGTAAGGAGGGGCGGCCGACTGAGCCTCGGTTGCCGCTTTGTGTCCGCCAACCAGAAAGGAGATCCAGATGATGAAGCGTGGAATCGCCTTGGTAACCCTCGTTCTTGTAGGTTGCACTCAAATTAACACGGAGGTCAAGGCCCATAGCCTCAGAGTCACGGTCACCACCCCTTTCTATCAAAGCTACGAGGAGTTGGCGAAGGCCGGAAGAACCGCCGTGAAAGCGGAATGTCACTTCGTTAAGAAGCTCGGCCAAAAGATGGTCGCTCCCAAAATCGCGGAAGCCGTACCACCCGGACGACTCCCATGGACCCCCAAGGTAGAAGATGTGCTTGAGTTCGCCATGAAATGGCTCCCTAGGAACTCCTACACTTGGTCAGGTGATTGCTCCAATCCCCTGGGCCTCGAACCACGCTCACCCTCACCGTAAAACACGGATCGGACGCCCGTGACCCTTGGCCCGCCTTCCGTTTCGTTGCACGGCGCGACATCTCGAACCTTGATCCCTTGCGGAAGACTTAAGGCGGCGGTGCGGGCGAATCTGGCCAATGAAGCGATGATGGCATTCCCAAGCTCGGAGATCGGGGCGCAGGCTCGGAACCTGCTCAGGATCGCGAGCGAACTGCGCATTCCGAAGTTCGTGCTGGTGGCGATGCGAAGTAACTGGATGTCGTCAATGCCGCTTAGTCCGGTGGGAAGTCTGCGCCGTAGTCGTTGTCATGGTGCGGTGAATTTGAATTCTCGTTGTCGGGGCGTTGCCGCTTCCGGTTCTCGTCGTGGGCGAGGACATCCGCAGCAATCGCAATTATTACGACGAAAAAACCAGTGAAAGGAATGGAAACTCCATGAAACACCCCGACAGTGCTGCGATCATAGCAACCCCAGCGGTGCGGGACAAGGAAAACTCAAGGGCCTCCATCCTAGGCCCCTGCTCCAGCGAAAAGACAATCGCCGCCACGCTGTAGCGGGCAACAGGGCTGCTGAATCCCTGGTTTCGCTCCTTGTTCTCGTCTCGGAAAGCCCCCCAATGAACCGGCACAAAACTCGCAAGCACTTAGCTGCTTCTGGAGCGCCGTTAGGTACTTCGGCTTGTGACGCGCTCAGGCCATGGCGGTCCTGAATGGAACATGGCGAGAACCTGGGAACTGCGGCGGTTGGAGGGCGTGAGAGCGAGTACCCATGCGTCGCTTCCCCGTCATGCGCCGCACCATCGAGATGGTCGTCGACCAACACCTCCCGCTTCTCCGGATGCAGCGGTGCGGGCGGCCGACGTCGTGGACAAGTGTGTCCTTCCAGGATTTCGGGGTGGTGCGGAACAGCGATCGAGGCGGGTGCCCTCGAATCCCGCGCCGACGTAGCCTCTCGTCGCTGCCAGGATGCGTTCCTCGCCATCGGTGGTCCCTTCAAGTCGCTGCATGATATAGACCGTCGGATAAGAGAATACAGAATGATATCTTGTTCTTTCTTGATCGCCCTTCTGTTGCTTGCTCCACGGCTCGCGGAGAAACGTGGTTCGGTTACTCCCTCGTTCCGGGGGACTTCCACCCCCTACCTTCTGCCAGTTCGCCTGGCGCACCAGATCCGGACGTGACCGCTCCCGTGCCTTGCAGACGTCACGGCGTTATCGCACGTCCTGAAGAATGGCGGGACGCGCTGCAAGGCTCTACATGGAATTCGTCGATGCAAGGACACGATGTCGTCAATCGACGGGTTTGCGAAGCGGCTCACGCGTATAGTCGCATCATGAAGTGCGTTCTGCTCTTGACCTGTGCGGCGCTTTTCATCACGGGTTGCAACGCAGGCGGCGGCAGATCCTCCTCACCCGGGATCTCGCCCAAGCCGGACGGGGCCGTGTCCGAGGAGGACCTTCGGCAAGAGTATGCGGCGCACCCGGAGTTTCGAAACCAGGCCGCGTTGTCTCGGATCGGAGCGCATTACGCATATGCCCGGGGCGCGACTGGCGAGGGGGTCGCCCTCGGCATCGTCGATAGCGGAGTCGACCCGGGCCATTCCAGCTTCGAGGGAAAGCTTGAGACCGACAATGTCGAGGGTTACGAACCCGACTTCGACTCGTGCGAGGACCGCGCCCCGGACGGTTCGTGCCTGAGCACGCTCGGCCACGGGACGTTCGTGGCGGGCATCATGGCGGCGAACCGCCGAGAGCATGCGGACGGCGCCGGAAGCGCGGCGGCCATTCACGGAGTCGCTTTCGATGCCAAGGTGATCTCGGTGGGTTTCCGGAGTGTGGATGAGATCCTTGAAGAGATCCTGCCCGAGAATCCCACTCCCGAAGAAATCCGTGATCTTCCCGAGCGGCTCCGCGGTATCGAGTCCGTGCTCGAGATGCAGTTTGCATCGGCGTTCAACGGTCTGAACTCCCGGGTCACGGCTGTCAATTGCAGTTTCGGTCTTCCAGGGAACATAGAGGACTTCGGCGCCGAGGAGTTGCGCCGCCGGTTCCCCAACGTCATCAGGGCAATCGCGCAGGCGGACACCCCGGCTAGCGCCCGCAGCATCTACGTGTGGGCGGCGGGCAACGCGCGCGGGGAGACCGGTCTTGACGGCTCAGTCGAGTCGGCGACTTCCGTCGAAATCGCGGCCGGGCTCCCGGTCCGGGTCCCCGAGTTGCGCGGCCATTCCCTGGCCGTGGCGGCAACGGACCCGGAAGGCAGGATTGCCGACTTCTCCAATCGCTGCGGCATCGCGAAGGAGTTCTGCCTGGCGGCCCCGGGTGTCGGCATCACCGGCCCGGTGCCGGGCCCCTACTGTCCGGCCGGCGCCGGCGAGTGTTGGCTCACGTTCGAAGAATCCGGGACGTCCTCGGCAACTCCTTTCGTGACGGGCGGGATCGCGTTGCTCGCGCAGCACTACCGCAATCAACTCGGCAACGACGAGATCGTGGAACGTATCCTCGAGACCGCCGACAAGGAGGGCATCTACGGAGATTCGGATGTTTACGGCCAGGGCTTCCTGGATCTGGACGCGGCGACCCGGCCCGTGGGGGAGACGCGGATGCTGACCGGCAGGTCGCTCTCCGGCCCCTCGGCGCCGAGCCTCGGCAGCACGTTCCGTCCGGGGGCGGCCTTCGGGGACTCGCTGACGCGAGGGTTGGCGGTGAGGGAGGTGGCGAGCTTCGACGAGCTGGATGCGCCGTTCTTCCGTCCGTTGAGCGATCACCTTCGACCCAACGTCCTCGCTGCATCCTCGGTTTCGGAGCGTCTCGGGAGGTTGGGCCGGGATCCCCGAGGGGCAAGCTGGCGCATGGACGGCGCTGAACTCCGCGCGCGCCTGAACGCCGCCTCGACTCCGACCGGCCTCGCCTCGCTCGGCTCCCTGTCGATGACGCGGGACCTGGGAAATGGCCGGTTGCTGCTGGGTTACCGCAGTCACCCGGGCTGGCGCTTCGGACTGCATGCAAACAGATCACGCCACGGACCGGGACCGGTTGAACCGGGCGCCTTCACCGATGACGGCGCGTTCGCCAACCCGTTTCTGGGCTTCGCCCGCGACGGCGCCAGCATCGGGTATGAGACGGTCGTTGGCTCCGGTTATCTCGGCATTGCCGCCGTCCACGGCAAGGCCCAGTACGGCGAACGGCGGGACGCCGGCTCCGGCAAGACCGTGGGCGCTTTGATGGAATACCGGCTCGGCCATTCCGGATCCTTCAGCCTCGCCGTGGAGACGGGATGGCTGGCCGAAGAGCGGGGGCTGTTGGGCAGCCGTTCCAGGGGAGCTTTCGGCGGACTGAGCGGGGACACAAGCATCGTGGGAGTGTCGGCGCATCGGCAACTCACTCATGGCTGGACTCTCCTTGCCAGCGCCCACGCGGGCGTGAGCCGCGCCGGGGTTCGGGGGCACGGCATGGTGCGCCGCCTGTCCGCGTTGCGGACCAGTTCCCTTGCGTTCGGCGTCATGGGCGAGGAGATCGGTCATGCGGGGGGCAGGTTGGCGTTCATGCTGTCTCAACCGTTGCGCGTCGAGGCAGGCCACGCGCAACTCCGATGGGTATCCGGGCGCACTCCCGGCGGGCAAGTCGAGGTGGAACAAGCCGTCCTGGAACTCGAGCCTTCGGGCCGTCAGCTTGACCTGGAACTGATCTACGCCCGTCCCTGGGCTGGAGGACAAACCCACGTGGCCGTGATCGCCTCCCGCGACGCGCGACACGTTCAGGGCAAGACCGAAGCCGTGCTGCTGATGCGCTACAGCCGCCAGTTCTGAGTCGCCGGTCGCGAGCCCGCCCCCGTATACCATTCCCGCAAGGTTCGGGTGGTCCGTGTTCGCCCCCAAGTCGAACACTGGCCGGTTCCCGTGCCCCCTCGGTTGTGCACTGCCGAAACCCTCGCGGCTTCCTCGCCGGCCGCTATGTGTTCATGGAAGGAACCTGGAGCGTTCGGAGTTTTATCCGAGGACCTGGCTGTGCCACGGGATTTCGTTCATCGTGTGTGGCGAGCATTCGGGCTCAAACCTCACTTGTCGCGGAACTTCAAGCTATCCAACGATCCGCACTTCATCGACAAGGTGCCGGACGTGGTGGGTCTTTATCTGAATCCGCCGGACAAGGCTCTGGTGTTGTGCGTGGAAAAAAAACCGGATTCAGGCATTGGACCGTACCCAACCCGGGTTACCGCTGAACTATGGAACACCCGAGACTCGGCCCATGACTATCGGCGCTATGGCACCACCACGCTGTTCGCGGCACTGGAGGTGGCTACGGGTCGAGTGGTGGACAAGCTGCATCGCCGACACAGAAGCCAAGAGTTCATCACCTTCTTGCGCCACATCGGCTCGCAGGCGCTGGCGACAGTGACAACAGGATGAGGAGCAGGCCGATGATGCCGGTTTCATGAGAACTCCGGGGTCTCCCGAACGAGACCTCGAACGACTGGCCCGCTCAACGGGATCGTGGGCAATCTCTTTTGCCGTCCGATGCCTTCCCGATGCGTGTGCGTCACCACGCCGCGGACATCCCCCAGTGCGTCCTGGTGCGCTCTTCGCACGACCATCGAAAAACAGAGCGGGTGTGAAGAAGATCCCGGCTCCGCTCGCTCCGAAGGACTCATCCCCAACACTGTTCAAGGCCCTGGCCGGAGGAAATGGACGGGATTCCCGATACCGGTCGATCCGTCACCAGGGTCGCCCCCGTGTCGTGGAAGTCCACCCCGGGCGGCCTCTCCGGCTTCCTGCCCGTCCTGTAGAATTCCAGCACCGCTTCGACCCCAAGGGATGCCATCCTCAAGGGATACTGCATGGCCGTCGCGCCGATGGCGCCCGAAGCAACGTTCCTCACCCCCGCGCAGCCCCCGTCGATCGAAACGATCAGAACGTCTTTCTCCATGCCGAGCGCCCGCAGCGCCGCATGGGCGCCGGCCGCCGCCGGCTCGTTGACCGCGTACACGACATCGATCCCCGGCTCCTTCCGCATCAGGGCCTCCATGGCGGTGCGCCCGCCCGCTTCCGTCCCGAGGGTCGAAGCGCTGCCGACGATGCGGGCGTCGTCCTCGTCACGCATCTTCCCCGGGTTCCTGATGTCGATGCCGAAGCCCCTGAGAAAACCCTGGTTGCGCGAGACTTCCACCGTGACCGCCGCCCCGGACAGATCGAGAGTGGCGATCCTTGCGCTCCTTGCGGCATCGCCCATCCTTGCCCTGGCCCACGTACCGATCAGTTCCCCCGCCCGGAAGTTGTCGGTGGCAAAGGTGGCGTCCACGGAGTCCGCCGAATCGAAGGGGGTATCGAGCGCGATCACCAGCACGCCGGCCTTGCGCGCTTTCATGACGGCATCGAGAAGCGCCGCGGGATCCGAAGGCGTAATCAGGATACCCTTGGCACCCGCGGCAACCAGACTCTCGAGCGCCTCGACTTGCGCCTTCCAGTCCCCGTCGTATTCGCCCGCGTGGGTCCGCAGCTCAAGGCCGAGCTTCCCGGCCGTCCTGCGCGCAGCCCGCTTCATCGTCACGAAGAACGGATTGCTGTCCGTCTTGGTGATCAGGCCGACCATCCCCTCGCCGGCCATGCCGGGCGAAGCGGACAGGCAGCACGTCAGCATCGCTGTCGCGAGCAGGCGGATCATGTTCCGTCGTGTCCTGCGTTGACCGACCAGCCGCTGTCAGGGACCATCCGCGTCCGCTCACAAGCCGGCGCCGCCGCTTCCACCCCTACTTGCGGCCGCGAGCGGCCCGGGCTCCCGGCGGCCGGTAGGGCACCTTCTTGCTCACCGCCTCGTCCACGGTCTCCGGCGTGATCAGCACGGTGGCCCTGATCTCGAGGGCTCCGGCATTGGCGATGTTCAGCGATACCGCCGTCGCCGTGGCGTCGTCGGGAAGATCGCAGATGATGTAGAGGTCCGTGTCCCCGAACGCATAGTAGAGTCCCTCTACGCTCCCGCCCATCGCCTCGATGGTGTCCGTCAACGCCTGCCGCCGCCGGCTGCCGCCCTCCTTGAGAAGGCCCACGAGCCCCGTGCCCGTGTAGGTCGTGTGGAACATGTACTTGCCCATGCATTCCTCCCATGCGCATTGGTTGTCGTTCGCGAATTCCGGGCGGCTACCGCCGGTATATCCCGGCGCAGGCCCGGTTCCACATTCGAAACACGGGGTCCTGACCGAAGCGCGTCTGAAACGCCGCCGAGATCTCGTCGACCATCTCCATGCCGCGGCCGGTCCCGGCCGCGATCGCGCCCATCACCACCCGCACCGGCTCCCGTTGCAGGTTCCCGCCCGGCTCCAGCCACTGCCCCCGGCCCTCCAGGACGGTCAGCCCCGCCCTGAATCGCGGCGTGATGGTGTCGGCAAGGAAGCGTTGCCACTCGTCGTCGCTGACGGTCCTTCCCCGGGAATCGGACAAACCAAAGAAAAGCCGGAATTCGCCTACCGGTTCCAGTCCCTTCGGACATTCCTGCTCTGCCGCCCCCGAGACCGCCGCCACCCCCAGCACCAGAAACAGGCTCAGGGCCTGCCAGTATCGCGCGGACGCCATCACACTCTCCATCATTCCCCTCCCGGGTCCGTGTCCTGCCCATGTCCGTTGCCGTCCGCACGGCCTGTTCTCTCAACGCTCCTGGTCAACCGCCCTGCCACTGTCTCACCAGCTTGAATTCATCGAGCAGGGCTTCAGTCCGCGTTCGGCGAGTCTACTTCATTCGGCGCCAGCGTTGCGGGGGTAAGCGCATCGAAGATGCCCGTAAAGCTTCCGAGCGAGCCGTCCGCCTCGGCGAACTGAACGTCGGTCGTGCCGACCACCCGGCGAGGGCGCCCGTCGGCATCCGGCACGTTCGAGAACTGGCCGCGCCACGTCCCGGCGGCGTGCGTGACGGTCCGTTCGGGGTGGGTTACCGTAATCGCGGTATCCTCGAATGCGCCCCTGGCGTCGAAGGACGCTTCGAAGTGCAGGTCGTAGTCGGCCGGCAGCGCAGCGGGATCCGCGCCCTGCCAGGGCACGACCGAAACAAGGTGGCGGCCGGGTGCGGTCTCGATCGGCTCGGTACACCCGAGGCAACCGGCGATGCGGTTCTCGGCGAAGTCCGCGGTAAACGAAACAGGCCCCGTGAATTCGGTGAACTCCGAGGCGCCGGCCAACTCCCCCCAGCCGCGGCCGTATTCGTACCGGTACAGGCCGCCCGCGCTACCGGCGTAGGTGGCCGTGCCGGTCGCAGGAAGGTCGGGCGACGCAGCGGTGTCGATTTCCGGGCCGTCGATGAAGACCCCGCGCGTGGCGGCGTCTACGGCGTCGTAGGGTGCGCCAGGCGGGTAGACGAGCCACCATCCCGCCGCAAGGTAGTCGGCCGGGTCGGCGTCGTTCCACGAAACCACGGCGTAGAGCATGATCTTGCCGTCGTGGTGGTTTTCCGCAAGCAGCCACTCACGGCTGGAATGGTCCGGTTGCGAAGGCCCGGGGAGGTAGAGCCCCCAAGTCGCGTCCCGGTGCCGGACGGTATCGAGCGTACGGGTACGGCCGTCGTGGTAGCGCACGTCGACACTGAGGACGTTGTCGACGAAGGTGGTGCTCGTACGAAATGGTTGGGGGCGGGGCTCAAGCGCCGGAACCGGAATCGGGGGAGGTTCCGGAGGGCCGGAACTGCCGACCGAACAGCCCAACGTCAGCGAGGCCAACAAAAGGGCGATCAGTGAAAGGAGTCTCATGCTTATGCCTACTGCTCCAACGACACTGCCTGCCAATCTGCCAATCGTCAAGTGGTTTTGTGGAAGGGACTGCTGCGGTCACGCTCGGAAGCGCGCGCGACCGCAGGTCCTTGCTTCGGCCGGGAGAGACTGTCCGGTCGTGCACTGCGTTTGCACAACTGCATTGTGGGGTTGTTGGGAAGCACGGGCTTTGGCAGCTGACTGATACGAGGACACCTTGGGCAGGCAGTGCTGCGATTTGGCACTGAGGCTACCATCCGTTGTGTCCCCCGGAAGGCGCGTGTTTGAGGGGTTTGTACCGGGCCATAGAGCCCACATACGGGCTTTCGCGGCGGAGAAGAAAGCGTGACGGGCCGATTCCCTGTTGCGCTACACTCACTCGGGAGGGTGCATTTAGGTGAAACTTTTCAGACTCGCGGTTCTGCTGCTAATCCCATCATCGCCGGCGGCGCCTTTGGCGAGACGGTACTGGTCCTCGAAAGCTGGCGGGATGACGACCGGGCCGTCTGGCGGGAAAGGATCCTTCCGGCTTTCGAGGCCGCCCATCCTGGCATCCGTGTGCGGTTCCGGCCGTCCGAACCGGCGGACTACGATGCGGCCCTGAGCGCCCGGCTTGCGGCGGGCACGGCCGGGGATCTGATCGCCTGCCGCCCGTTCGATGCCTCCCTGGCGCTCTACAAGGCCGGACACCTCGACGGAATCGACGGCCTGTCGGGAATGGCCCATTTCCCGCGCGCCGCGAAATCGGCCTGGCAGACCGATGACGGGTCCGTGACCTTCTGTGTGCCGGTGGCGGCCGTGATTCACGGGTTCCTCTACAACCGGGAGACGTTCCGCGCCCTCGGTCTCGACCCGCCCGAAACGGAAGCGGAGTTCTTCGCAATCCTGGAAGCGGTCCGGAACGATGGCGCCTGGATACCGCTGGCCCTTGGGGTCCGTGACCGGTGGGAAGCCGCCACCATGGGATACAACAACATCGGCCCGGCCTACTGGAAGGGCGAGGAAGGCCGCCGGGCGCTGATTGCAGGTCGGCAGAAGCTGACCGACGAGCCGTGGGTCGCGCCCTACCGGACGCTGGCCAGGTGGCGCCGTTATCTGGGAGAAGGATACGGGAGGCGGTCCTACCGGGACAGCCAGGCGCTGTTCGCGCGTGGCCGCGCGGCCGTCTACCCCGCCGGGGGCTGGGAGATCGCCGGTCTGGGCGCGCGCGCAGGTTTCGCGATGGGCGCCTTCCCGCCGCCCGTGCGGAAGGCCGGCGACCCGTGCTACATCTCGGACCACACGGACATGGGCATCGGTCTGAACGCCGGCAGCCGGAACAAGGCGGCCGCCCGCGCCTTTCTGGAGTGGGTCGCTTCGGCCGGGTTCGCCCGGCTCCATGCCACGGCGCTGCCCGGCTTCTTCCCGCTTTCCGCTCATCCGGTGGAGATCGACGACCCTCTGGCCCGGGCGTTCCTGTCGTGGCGCGGCCGCTGCCGTTCGACCATTCGTTTCGCTTCCCATCTCCTGTCACGGGGCGCGCCGAATCTGGAACAGGCGAACTGGGATGCTTCGGTCGCCGCGATCACGGGCGCTTCGACCGCCGAGGAACTCGGCGCCCGGCTTCAGGAAGGGCTTGCGGGCTGGTACGCGCCGCATCGATAGGCGTCATGCCCGCCCATGAGCAGGCGTGTCCATAACCGATTACTCCGAACCCGGCCGCAATTCCGAGCGAAGCTGGTTCTCCAGAACCGCTTCGTCGTACTCCGCGGGGATCTCCACGAGCCTGATCCCCGCCTTCCTCACCGCTTCCCGTTTCACCGCATCGCGCATGAAGGCGTTGTTCTGGTAGTGGCCGTGCCCCTGGTACTCCACCGCCAGGATCGGCATGCCGGAACGATCGATGACCAGGAAATCCAGACGCTTGCTGTTGATCGAGCGGAACGCAAGGTCGCGGGCCTCTTCCGTTCCGGACGCAGACCGTGTCCCGATAACTTCCCCGAGGCTGGTCTGGGCCATCACGCGACGGCCGCTGCCGGTTTCCCGCACGACTTTCTCAAGGATCCGGAGAATCCCGTATTCCGACCTGTTGAGAAGGCGGCGGGGCTCGAACTCGACTCTGGAGATGTACTCCATCTGTTGCTTCGGGTCGCCAAGGCCCGCATGGCCCAAACCCGGGAGCGTCGGCCTGTTACGGTTCCGGCCTGCCCCCCCCCCCGCCAGCGAGTCCGTCGTCTCCAGCGAGTCCGCCGCCTGCCCCGCAGCATCCCCAGGGCGAGAACCGCCGGAATCACCCACCACCAGGTCTCGGCCACTTCCCGCAGTTGCTCCGTCAGCATCTCGTTCATGCCGAACCCATCCAGTGGAGCGGTTCGTTGTTCATGATCGTCCATCCTCCTTGTCCGGCTTGAGCCTGTCCCTGTCCACTTCGACCTCCGGACGAACGCTGCGGCCGATATCCCGCGTCTTGCCGTATTCGTGTGAGCCCATGAGGAACACAATGGCGACGCAGACGATGACGAACAGGATGGCGAGAGTACCGGCGACGATGAGCGTTGTCATGTCGATCCACGGGTACGAAGACTCCGGCGGGAACGCTGAGGCCGCACTCTGGACGCCCCCTTTCGGCCAGTTGCATCACCAGAGTTCCGAACGGCGTCATCTCCGTGACCGCCGCCAACCCGCCGCCCGGGCTTCGGCCTCCGTGCAGAACCAGCGCTCCCCCTTGGAGGGGCTGATACGCGTGCTCTCGTAGTATCGACCGCCCGGCACGTGATAGATGCGAGCGCCCTTGCGGCTGATGTTCCCCTTGATTCGGCATCTGCTGGCTCCCGGGCGGGCAGTTCGACCCCTGTGCTGCTGAACGGGCGCCCGGGTGGAGTCCAGGCGGACTCCCGCACGCCAATCCCAAGGCTCCACGAACCTGCCGCGCCAAACGCCCCGCCGCGCAGCTCTTGCCGAAGCCTCCTCGTCCACATAATCCAGAGAATACCGCCTGTATGCGAGCGCCCATCCCTCCGAGACCAGCCAGGCGTTAAGGTCCTTGCCGCCCGCCCGGCACACTGCCACGATGCGCCCGTAGCCGTCCCGCGCCCTTTCCTTGCAGGAGACCGATCGGCCCGAGATCCGTTCGGCGAGTGCCAAAGCCGCCCGCTGGCCGCAACGCCAGCGCCCTCCATCGGCGATGCACGTCTGCGCGCTCTCCGGCGCATCGATGCCGTGTAGGCGAACACGCGCCCCGTTCACCTCCAGGGTGTCTCCGTCGACCGTCCTGGCCCGCCCTGAGAGCACTTCAACCTGCCCGTTGAGCACTTCAACGTGGTCGCCTCTGAAGATCCGAATCTGTCCTTCGACGTTGGGCGTCACTGTTCTTGTTCTAACACCGGTTCCGGTTTCGCCGGAGCGGTCTTGTATCGGGCGGGTCGGTACACGCCCGCCATCTTCGAGCGATTCACCGACCAAACGTAAAGAACGCCCCATGACCTGCAGGACCGCCTTCCCGGTTCGTACAACGAACCGACGCACTTCGTCACCGGCTTCGGGCCAATACCACGACAGCAGCAGCCATGCCAAGACCAGCACCACCGCAGCACGGACCGCGCCGACCACAGCCCGCCACACCCGTCGCTTCAGACGCCACCAATAGTAGAAGGCGCTATACACCGGTCTTGTCACTTCACCTTATGCGCCGCTCGGTCCGCTCAGCTTGAAGCCATACTTGGCGGCGACCTGGTCCGGACCTGCCTCACTCCCCCGAATGCGCGAGTTGCTTCACCCCGTTCAGAGCCGCCACCTTGTAGGCTTCTCCCATGGTGGGAAAGTTGAAAACGTTGTCGATGAAGTAAGCGATGGTCCCGTTGTAGCTCAACACCGCCTGCCCAATGTGGATCAGCTCGCAGGCCTGGTCGCCGATGATGTGAACGCCCAGCAGGTGCCAGCCGTTGGGCTCGAACAAGAGCGTCAACATTCCGTGCGGATCACCGATGATGCCGGCCTTGGTGACCTCGTCGTAAGTGGCCACCCCCTTGGCGTAGGGGATGCGCTTGTCTTCCAGTTCCTGCCGAGTGTAGCCCACCATGGCAATCTCGGGGATGGTGTAGACGCACATGGGGAACAAGGTCCGGCGTCCGCCCGCACGGCGTCCCAAGGCGTAGTTGGCGGCCATGCGGCCCTGCTCGCTGCTGGTGGAGGCCAGCGCCGGGAAGCCCACCACGTCGCCGGCGGCGTATATGTTGGGAATCGAGGTCTGGAACAGCTCGTTCACCTCGATCAGGCCGTACTGATTGAAAGCGACGCCGACGTCCTCGATCCCCGGCACCCTGGTGGCCACCTCGCGGCCACTGGCCACGATCACCGCGTCCGCCTCCAGCACCCGGCCGTCGGCGAGCGTGACCCGCGCCCTCTCCTGCGATCCGGCCAGGCGCTCGATCCTCTCGTACCAGTTGCCCCAGACGAACTCGACGCCGTAGTCCTCCATGCGCCGGATGAGCATGTCGACGATGGGCGCTCGGCGAAGGTGAGGAAGCTCTGGTCCCGCTGGATCAGCGACATCTTGCGCCCCAGGACCGCGAAGGCCGAGCCGTACTCCGCGCCGATGACCCCAGCGCCGACGACGATGATCGACTCGGGCAGTGACTTGCGCTTGAGCTCCAGGGTGAACACGGAGTCGGAATCGAAGATGACCTCGTTGTCCACCGGGATGTCCGGCGTGAAGCGCGGCCTCGATCCGGCGGCGATGATGATCTTCTCCGCCTTCATGTTGATGGATTCCATGTGGTTCCTGAGCACCCACGCATGCACCGAGTTGGGACTGTCCAGGGTCGCGCGGTAGCCCCGGAAGATATCGATCCGGTCGTGGTAGACCTGGAGTTGGTCTCCCATGGCGGCGATCCGGCGCTCCACCACTTTCCGGACCCGGACGAAGATGTCGGAAAGCGCGATGTCCTTCTTCTCGGTGAACCCGGCGCCGTAGAATGGCCGCTGCCGCACCCCGCGGAGGTAGATGATAGCCTCGCGCAAGGTCTTGCTGGGGATGGTGCCGGAAAGGAGGGTTGTTCCCCCCAGGTTCTCCTGACGCTCCAGAACGGCCACTCTGGCGCCCATCTCGCATGCCTGAATGGCCGCCGTGTAGCCCGCGGGACCGCTGCCGATGACGATTATGTCGTAGTCGAAAGCCTGCATCACTCCTGTGATCGGTGCAGCCTGTCCCGCTCCGGATCCGGGCCGCCGGCATGTCCGGCTGGGAGCGATCCGCCATCGAGTCGCCCGAAGCCTCTCCATAGCAGGTTGCACGCGGGGATGTCACGAGCGGGCCGCGACCGTTTCCCGATTCGCCGGCGTAGTGTCTGTGGGATCATCTGCCGAGATCGTTGATCGTGGCGCCGGTGCCGGTCTGCTGTCGCAGGCTCTCGATCTCCGCCTTGATCTTCGGCAGCAGGGGCTGGTCGGCCTTGTGGCGGTGATATCCGCTTCGGTGGCGGGGTTGGTGTTGAGGTGCGGCTCGAAGATGATCTTCCAAAGACCAGTTGAAAGTTTTCCAGGGAGATAGTCGGCATCTCTGCGACACGGCGCACAGACCGCTTCTCGGGCAACTTCATGGCCCGATTCGGGAGCGTCGTAGCGCTTCCAAGCCGACTACATGCGCGACCGTAGCGGTCGCCGTCAGCGGGCCAGCAGTCCCGGCCATCGACAATTGACGTCAGCCAGATGTCCGACACACCCATGAAACGGCCTTTTCGGCCCTTGTTGTACCTGATCCGAAAAGCCCGTATGTGGGCTTCATGGACTGGCACAAACCGTGCAGGTGCGCATTCCAGAGAGCGCATCCGATACATCGAGAAAAACCGATGGCAAAGCGAAAAGGGACTTGTTGGGACGCACCCGACATTTCATGCACAGCCACGGCGGTCAGTTCCGCGACTGTTTGCGGTGCCGCCATTGCCTCGGGTCAATGTTGACAGCATGGCCCCACATACCGCGCCTTGCTTTTAGCGCTTCCCGCTCCACATGGTTGTACCTATGGCCATACGCAGCGATCGCGTGTCCCTCGCGGACGAGCCACTCACCGACATCCTTGCCGTTGCAGGTAACGATCCCAACCGCACGCCCGAAGCGGTCATACTCCTCGATCGCGACGTGAACCCTCCTGCCGCCGAACTCCCGGATCAATGCGCTCTTCACGCGCTTCCCATGCGAGAACCAGTATCCGTCCTGGTGTTTCGCCACCTGGTCGAACTCGGGTGCATCAATACCGGCGATCCGCACTTCCTGCCCTGATACGCGAATCCCGTCACCGTCGGTGACATAGGCTCTCCCAACTAGCGTGCCGGCGCAACGATTTCTGAACAATACCCGGAGAACAAGGTACAACACCACCGCGAGGACGAGAAAGTCAGCCAGAGGTCCCATTGTTCGCGTTACTCCGCTCCGCTTCGTATTCGGTGGCTACCGCAGCCGGAGCGTGAACATGGCAGTCTGGTCCGTCTCTGTCAACGATAGAACTCCACGTAGAAAAGCACATCGCCCACGGCTTCGACCTCGTGCGGCACCTGCGGCTCCACTACCCCGTGGCGGTCGGGCGACAGGTCGAACTCACGCATTTCCTGCTCCAGGATGCGATAGTGCAGACTTCCCTCCAGGACGACGATCTTCGCCCAGGTCCCGGCCTTGGTGCGATGGGACTTGAGGAGTTTTTCCGGAGTCGTCCGCGCCGAGAACGTTGCCGTGCGAGCATAGGCCTTGACGCCTTCGGGAAGGGTTTTCATTTTCTGCTTGAAGAATTCGGTTGCCCTACTTACCTGCCACCGCATTGAGCGCCAGCATGTCCCGTAACGCGTCCTCCTCCGATATCCCCGCGTCCCACCCGTACGCCGCTGCAACAGCGGCATCGAGCGTCTCGTGAGCATCGGCCAGCCACTGCGGTCTGACATTATAGAGGTTCGTCAACGTACGGCCTCTGAGCTCCCTCGCCGCCGCCTCGTCCCGGGCCACCGAGCGCTTCGGATACCCTGGCGCCGGCTCGTCCACCCATTCCACCCACTCGGGCGGGTTAAGCCAGCGGTCGCGGAGTTCGACCAGGTGCCGGGCCGCGTCCCCGATGGCGGCAACGCGCGGGGCGTCCGCGTAGTCGGCGGCGGGGATGTCGGGCGAGATTCCTTCCGGGAAGGGGAAGGTTTCGAAGGTCGTGGTCGGCGTGTAGGGTGGGCGATCTTCAAGGCTGGTGCCTAGCCGCAGCGACCATGCCTCGTGAAACCGGCTGTGCAGGATCCCGAAGGTCACATCGTCGTCGCGCGCGATGACGATGAGCTGATGGTCCGGGCAGATACCCGCCTCCAGCCAGTCGAACAGCCGATGCTTGGCGACGGTCGGCGTGACGATGTAGCGCGAGAGCCCGTCAAGCGCCTTCCACATGCCCTGTCTCGGTTTGACATGCCGCCACCAGTGGAGACGATACGACTCCCGCCGGTTCCGCTGCCGCATGGGCCAGACATGTTCTTTGACATGCGCGAAAGGCGCTTCGTGGAGCGCAGCCTCCGCTTCCGGCATCTCCCAGCCGAAATGCACGATCCACTTGCCCGCAGGACGGCGGGTCAAGTCCATGCCGTTCACCCAGGGCTTGAGCACATCGGAGTTGGGCCGCCCGTTCGGGTTCGCCGGGAGGCGCAGCCATTCCCGAGCGAGATCACCGGGAACGTCGAACGGCCCGCTCTTGGTGTCGCCCATGAAGGCAACCCCCATGTTCGCCGGGATGCGTTTCGCCACGGTCAGGTCGATTCCGGCTCCACCGCGCCGGGCCGTAAGGTCGGAATGAATTTCGTCGGCGGGCTCGCCGTTGAGACGCGTCCCCGGCCTGAACTTGTCAGCCGCCCCGGAGAAGCAGACGAGAGACACCCGCACCGCCGCGCCGTCGATCACCCACGGCTCATCCGACCATGCGTCGAATATCGGGCATCCTTCGGTTGCAGCCAGCAAGGCCCTGCGGTTCGCGCCGCCGCGTATCGAGTTCGTGGCGACGAGGCCGACGCGCTTCGCCTTGCCCGCCCCGACTTGCCTGCCCGCCTTCGCGAACCAGTAGCAGACGAGATCGGCTTCCGGCGGTACACGCCCCTTCCATGTGGCGAACATCCCGGAGACGTAGTCCTCCCCCAATCCGCCGATCAGGAGCTTGCCGCCGAGAAACGGCGGGTTGCCGATCACGACATCGGCGTCGGGCCAGTCCGGTTCTGCGCCGTCCGGCGCGAGGATCGCGTCGCGGCACTCGATGGTTTCCAGCGGCTTCAGGATCGGCTCGCGCGACTCCCGGAACCCGTTGCGCCGCATCCACTGAATGTCTCCGATCCAGACCGACACGCGGGCGAGTTCCGCCGCGTAGGCGTTCACCTCGATACCCCTGACATTGGCGGGACCCACCGCCGGAAACGACCGCTCAAGGCCCATCGACTCCGCTTCGACGTTCACCCGGTGCTCGACGTCCTTGAGCGCATGCAGCGCCAGATAGAGGAAGTTGCCCGACCCGCAGGCCGGATCCAACACCGTGAAGTCCTGCAGACGCCTGAGGAAGGCGTTGAGCAGACGTTGCGAGGGGCGGACCCTCACGGAACTGGTCCGTCGGCGCCTCCACACAGACCCCGCCTTGCCTTCCTTGGCGATGGCGGCGGCGATCTTCTCCTTCTCGACTTCCCATTCCGCCAGCAGCGGACGGACGATCACCGGCTCGACGATGGCCATGATCTTGTCCATTGAACCAGGCCACTGACTCGAACCCGACGCGGCCGCCGGCAGACATGGCCCTGAACAGGTCACGGGCAAGCTCGGCGAACTCGCCGGGCCGGCGGCGCGCCTGCTCCAGCATCCGCGTGAACATGTTGTCGGGCAGCAGACCCACATCCTCCGCGAACAGGCAGAACACCAATCGGTTGACGAAATGCGCCACGGTCTGCGGATCGTGGCCCCGGTCCCGCAGCGACTGCGCAAGCTCGGCGCATGTCGCCGCCGCGCGTTCCGTCACCCCCTGCCGCGTCTCCCCCGGACGAAGCCGCTCCGGATCCGACATCGCCCACTTGAGCTTGTCCCGAGTCGCCCCGTCCGCCAGGTCCTCCAGCGTGAACTCGTGCGTCATGCTCACGCTGTTGGTCCAGTTGGTGCGGATGCGGAACCGCGCCATGTCGGAGACGATCAGCAGCGGCGGGTTCTCCAGCGCGAACGCGTACTGCCGCAACTGGTTGAACGCCGCGTCGAGATCCGCGCGCCGCCCCTTGTACTCCCAGGCGAAGCAGCCGCGTTTCCACACGTCGGCCCAGCCGTCGCCGCCGCTGTCCTTCCGGGCGCCGCGCTCGAAGCAGTACCATTCGCCCGAGGGGTCGGCGTCCGTCGGCGTGGGCTCGCCTACCAACGCGCACAGGTCGTTGAAGTGCGACTGCGACGCCGAGCGTTCCTTGAGCTCGACCACTCGCCACTTCCGATGAACTCCCCTGGCGTCATGGCGCCCACCGCTTCGGGGACGTGGACGCGGGCCGGCAGCGTCGATAGACCGCGCTGGATGACGTGGCCTCGGTCATCGAAGCATGACTCCTCGTTGCCATCACGTTCCCTTCACCATGCAGCGGCCTCGTGCCGGTTGCAAGCCGCGGCTTCGGTCATCCCTCCGCATGGAGCGGTAACATGTGCGGAACCATTCGCGCCGACGCGGTGATCGCTGACCGATGCATCGGCCCCGGCAGCCGCGTAGACATCGTGCTGTGCGAAGTGTGCAGCACTCCCTTGCCCGCTTGCTTCGCACCAGGCGTCATGTTACCTCCGGCCACCGGAAGATGACGTGGAATACTCTCATGGCTCGCGGGCCGGTTGTCCCGCTCAAATCGCCACGGTGGCTTTGCCCTCGCAGCATGACCTGCGAGCGTTCACCATCATTTCTGAATGAACGCCGAACCGGCTCCGACGGGCTGGCGCCCGTTAAGGTTCTCACACCCGCCGCACCTTGGGGTCTGACGCGCCTTGTCTGCGACCGGCCACGAGTGCGAAGAATCCGTTACCAAGGCTTGGTGGTGTTGTTCCCGGAAACCACCAACAGGGCTGACGAACGACAAGGAAAGGACCCACAAGTTGGGCGAAGCGGCAAACTCTCCCTGAACAGCGTTCGCTACGCGTGGTACAGCCGAAGAAACTGTCCCGCGGCCCGCGTCGCGCGCACGTCAATGTCGCTCTCGCAAGGTGCATCCAGAACCCCCAGCAAGCGCTGGGTCCGGGCATCTCCCAGGAGCAGCCCGAGGAAGGTACCCACGGCCTCGTTTGCATCTTCGACATTGAGGAGACCGCGCGCGTCGCATTGCTCCAGATACCGGACCAGGGTCCCGTGAATCGGCTCGCGGCACAACCTGGACAGGCTGCCCGCCAGCCCCGGGCCGGAGAACGCCTCGGAAATGGCGGCCCGGTCGATCGCCACCGCGTGGTCGCCCAGAAGCTGGGCCGCCATTGCGCGGCCGAACCCGGTCAAGGCGGCCTCGACCGGGACGTCGCCGTCGAGATGTCCGTTCAGCCCACGGAGAATCCGTTCCGCGCTTCGCCGGATGACAGCCTCGAAGAGCCCGGGCTTGTTGCCGAACCACGCATACAGGGTTTCCTTGGACGCCGAAGACCGCCGGGCCACCTCAAGCATGGTGGCGTCGCGATAGCCGCGTTCGGCCAGCACCTCGACAGCGACATCGAGTATGTGAGCCCGCCGCGCTTGCGTGAGGGACTGCTTGCCCGTTGACGTTCTTTTCATCGGCAAAGGTAAGTGTCGCGCGGCTGTGGGGATGTCAAGCGGCGTCAGCGAGGGCGCGGGATACGGGCCGGAAAATGCTTGCGGCCGCCTTCAGGCACGTCCTCCGACGGCACTCGAAGGGAGTTGGCATGGATGTTCGGCGAGTCGGTCCGGCAGCGAATGGACGCCCACGAACGGCGACGGAAGCCGAACCCTCATACACGGTTGTCGGTTAATGGATCACTCTGCTTCCGCTGCTCGTTGTATCGCGCCCAACCCCTGCCCGTGAGACGGACGCGGACCAGGCGTCCAGGGCGCAACACGTACCCCGCTGGCTCCACCAGGCCCTTCGCCACAAGGTCGTCAACCAGCTCCAGGGTCTTCGGGTCCGCGTCCAGGTTCATCACGAAGCGGGGTCCGGCCACCCGCTTGCCGATGGCCCGGAGCAGTGCTTCTTCCGCCTCGGTCACTTCCTGCCGCCGGCTCCGAACATCCTTGGTTTCCCGGCCCTTGAGGGCAACCCAGGCCAGGCTGTTTCTCGCATTGGCCCGAACAGGCCTCCTATGGATTGAACCAGCCTTGCTCTCCATGCATCTTCACCCTTTCCGCCTGAAGACCCGGCCGCCGCCGGGTCCGCGATGATGGCGGGCGGGATCCTCCCGCAACCATCGGGAATCCGGATACCGAGCCTCAGAGGACTCTCCTGAACAGTCCGCGTCCCGAACGTGTCAAGAAGAACCTGATAACAGGCCCGAGAGGCGTGTGGAAGCGCGCTGTCCCGTTCGGTGGATTCGGGAGGCCATCCACCGCCCGAAGACAATGGCCGCCATTCGCCGCCATGCCTGTGAACCGGCCGTTTTGTCCCTTGCCCCAGGTTCGGAAAGCGCGTATCCGGGCCTCATGGACAGCCAAGAACATCGAACCCAGCGACTGACCGGGAGGCGGCCGTGGTAGCCTCCATCGGCAAGATCGCCTCGCCGTCGCAGGGGGCGAGTTACTTTGAGCGGGACGGGTACTACGGCAGGGACGACCCGGCCCACAAGGAAGCGAGCGCCTGGGCCGGCCGGGGCGCGGAGGAACTGGGGCTCTCCGGCCCGGTCGACTCCGATGCGTTCCGGGCCATCCTCGAGGGCCAGGTTCCCGGCGGACGGCAGCTCGGCCGCAAGGACCTCGACGGCAACATCCAGCACCGTCCGGGCCGGGACGTGACGCTGTCCGCGCCCAAGTCGGTGTCGCTCATGGCCATGGTGGGCGGAGACGAGCGGATCGTGGACGCGCACGACAGGGCGGTTGGCAGGACGCTGGCATGGATCGAGAAGAACGCCGTCGAGACCCGGATGCAGGACCGGGAGACGGGGGCGATGGTCCGGGCCGGCGGCCAGAAGATGGTGGCCGCGACCTTCCGCCACGACACATCCCGCAACCTCGACCCACAACTCCACACTCATGCCGTCATCGCCAACATGGTGCAAGGCGAGGATCAGAAGTGGCGCACGATGGTGGATGACGGTCTTTTCAAAGGCAAGATGACGATCGGAGCCATCTACCGGGCGGAGTTGGCGCAAGGTCTCCAGGAGCTCGGGTACGGGATAGAGAAGACGCACCCGGACGGGCGGTTCGAGATCGCAGGGGTATCTCGGGAAGTGATCGAGGAGTTTTCCACCCGGCGGTCGGAGATAGAGGCGGCGATGAGAGAGCATGGCTTGGGCAGGACAGGAGACAACCCGCACCTGGCGGCGCGGGCCACGCTGATGACGCGGGCTGCGAAGCGCGACGTGGAACGGGGCGAACTGCGCCGGTCCTGGGAGCGCCAGGCGGCGGAGTTGGGGTTTTTGCCGGACACGGTGCGGGCGAAGGCAATGCGGGGCGAGCGGGAACGCCCCATACCGGACCTGTTCACGGACCGGGGACGGCCCGCCGCGGAGGCCGCAAGCTGGGCGGTGGAGCATCTTTCCGAACGTCAGGCGGTGTTCGGCCATGGGGATCTTCTGGCAGCAACGTTGGCCCGGGAGCCGGCCGCGGTCACGGTGGAAGCGGCGGAGCGGGCCGTCTCGGAACTCGAACGCGAAGGTGGACTGCACACGGCCAGGGGTCTCGACCACGGCAGGCACTGGACGACGGACGCGGCAATCGGGCGGGAGTCCGAGGCCATCGCGCTGATGCACGCGGGCCAGGGATCGGGAAAACCCATCATGCGGCGCTGGATTGCGGAAACCAAACTCCACGGAGGACGTCTCAACGAGGGACAGAAGGAAGCGGTCAAGATGGTTCTCGCGTCGAAGGACCGGGTTGTCGGGGTGCAGGGCTATGCGGGAACGGGCAAGACGACCATGCTGAAACGTCTGAGGACGCTGGCGGTGAGCCGGGACTACCTGGCGATGGGCCTTGCACCTTCGGCCTCCGCCGCCCGCACCCTGCACCAGGAATCGGGAATCGAGTCGGAGACGCTGCAACGGTTCCTCGCCCGCAATGCGGGAGTCATCAAGGGCCGGGGCACGGTGAAGGGTCTTCGCCAGTTGCGCGCCTCGTTCTCGAAGACGGTTCTGGTGGTGGACGAGAGTTCGCTCGCATCGAGCGAGCAGATGAGAGGTCTCCTCAAGGCCGCGACGACGCTCCGGGTTCCGCGGGTGGTGCTGGTTGGAGACGAGAAGCAGCTTGGCGCGGTGGAGGCGGGCAAGCCTTTCGAGCAACTCAGACGCGCCGGGATGCAGACCGCGGTGATGGACGAGATCCTTCGCCAGCGGGACATGGAGATCAAGGAAGCGGTGCGGGCGGGCCTGGCAGGCGACGTGAAGACCGCTTTCGACAAGCTCGGCGACCGGATCGTGCAGGTGGAACGGGAGGACATCGGCGTCGACGCAGCGGAAAGGTGGCTCTCGCTGTCACAAGAACAGCGCACAAGGGCCGGAGTGATCGCGCCGACTCGGGCTCTGCGGGACGAGATCAACACAAGGATACGCGAGAATCTGATCGTGGAAGGCACGGTCTCGGGTCCCGCCAGCCGTGGCAAGAAGCTGGTCCCGAGGGGCCTGACGCGGGCGGAGATGGCCCGGGCCTCGAACTACTCGGCCGGAGACACGGTGATCTTCAACCGCCAGTACAAGACCCTCGGGGTGGAAAAGGGAGACGAGCGCGAGGTCGCGCGGGTGGACTACGACCGCAACACGGTCTGGCTGGACGGCGATGGTGGAGATCCCGTGGCCTGGCGGCCGTACCGGATTGCCGCCGCCAAGGGCGGAGTGGAGGTCTACAGGAGCGAGGAGATGGAGCTTCGGGCGGGCGATTGGGTCCGGTGGACGCGCAACGATCCGGGCTCGGGGCTCGTGAACGGGGAGGCGGCGTTGGTGGAATCCATCGGAAAGGAGGGAGTCCGGTTCCGGCTGGAGAACGGAAAGGAAGCCGGACTGGACGAAGACGACCCGCAACTCCGCCACATGGACCGGGGCTGGGCCTCTACGGTTCACTCTTTTCAGGGAAGGACGGTGGACCATATCGTCGCCGCAATGCCCGCCGGCAATCCGAATCTGACGAACCAGAAAGCCTTCTACGTCGCCATCAGCCGAGCCCGGGACCATGCGGAGCTGGTCACCGACGATGCCAGGAAGCTCTCCAAGCAACTGGAGAGAGCCACCGGAGAGCGAATCTCGGCGCTGGATGGAGTCGCCAAAGAGGCCGCGCAACAGGCGGAGATGGGCCTCGAACCGCCGGAGGAGCGGGACGCCGGCCATGTGGAGCGCATCGATCCCGAGCACGAAACCGAGCTTGGGGCGGACGCGGGGCACGGGGGCGGGCATCAGCCGTGGCAGGAACTCGACTGGGAGGACGATCTGAAATCGCCAGAACGAAGCGCCGGACTGGACGCGGATGGCCTCGGATCCTGGGAAACGGAACGGGAAACCGAACCCGAGGAGGACGGCTCGCGCGGGCCGGAACGCGATCCCGTGCAGGAAGAGGAGCGCGAACCGGAAGTAAAGTTGCTTGACAAGGAACAGGACCTCGAACTGTAGACACCTTCCCTCCCTGCGGCCGACCCCCGAGATCCTTCGTCGTCGCCAGAAAACCCATCGCCGAATCGATCCGGAATGCCCGCTCCCACCACGGGGGCCGGCGGAGGGATTCCACAACACCCCCTCCCGCTCCCGGGCCGGGCGGCCCGCCGCCGTTCATGCCCATGCGCAGCCTGTAGTTCGCCTGCCCGGTTGGGTTCCCCAGGGAACCGCGATCCCGGCAACGGATTCTCCGCATTCCTGCGCATGAGGGCGCTGACGCGGGGGGGTTCAATGCCGGGCGCAGGCATGACCGGAACGACGCCTCGTCCGGGCATCCTTGTCACGCCGTAGCTGTCTTGGAAAAGCCGCTCCCGGCCATCCAGTGGGCGCCATCGCCCGGGCCGGCCGTAGGAGACAAGCTACAGGATTTCTCCACCTGAATAGCGTTGCGTCGCTTTTTGCGTCGCAGCCTGGAGTTCGCCAAGTCCCTGAAATCATGGGAATGTGTTTGGTTGTAACACGCCCGCTCCACGCCCGTGTTACGTAGAGAACACACCTTTTCCATGGTGCGAGCAAGTCGGAGGGGCACGATGTGCGCACCGGGACGCAGACAGGGCGCGACAGGCAGTCAACTGCGGCAGGTGTGGAAGAATACCGGCTCCGCCGTAGAGACCGAGCCGCATGGCGGGACATTGGCGACGGGAGATGGGAAATGCCGTAATATCAATGGGTTAGCCCGAGCGGCGCTTGAGCGGGAGAGAGAGGTCAGAGCATACAGGGCCGAAGTCGTGGATCACTGGCGGTTTCAGGGCGTCCATGCCGAAAAGTAGCCGTGGCGTTGCGAGCGCAGGTCTGGCAGCGAAGATTCTCCAAAGAACCGGGCTGATTCTCTCGGGAACCGGGGCGATGCTGCCGAGAACCGGGCCGATGCTCAAGAGAATCGCGGCGTAGTACAGAGAGACATACCTCCCTGTTTTTTCGGCATTTTTCCCGGTAGAGTCGAGGACTGGCGCGCCAGCTTTAGGGTCCGGTGGCTTTTCCGTCGCTTTCGCTCCGGGCCTCAGTCCGGCTCCCTTGGCCGCGTTTCCAGTCCCCGCTCATCGAACCGTGCATGCGGGTTTCCCGCACACGGCTCTCGGACGAGATCATGCCTTCGCGCTCGGAAGGCCCATTGCCGTTCGCGTCAGGCGGAAGAGGCCATACTGGTCGTAGAGCCTCTGGAACGGGAAGCGCACAGTCTTCCCGCTTTTCACCTTGTGCTTCCGACAGAGCCACTGTTGCAGCCGCCGGGCCGCGTGGTTTTCAACCGCGCGGTAGGCTGGGCTGACCTGCCCGAGGCTGTAGTAGTTGGCCCATCCCGTTATGGTCCGGTTCAGGCGCTCCACAATCGCCTCCGCTGGTTGCCCGTACCCTTTCGCGGTCATGTCGCTGACCCTGCGGCAGATGCTCTGGACGCTCGCCTTGCCGGGTCGGGTTCCAATGTAGGATCCTTTGCCGGTCGGGCGATAGATGCGTCCGATGCGGTATCCGAGGAACTCGAACGATTCCTCCGGGCACCGCAAGCATCGGGTTTTCCGTTCGTTGACCGCAAGCTTCAGACCCGCCATGAGCCGCTCCACCGCCGCCAGCATGTCCGCCGCCGGGGCTTTGCCGAGCACACAGAGGTCGTCGGCGTAGTTCACGATTTCCGAACGGAAGTGCCGGGCATAGCCCAGCACCTTCCAGCCCAACACGAAGCGCCGCATGTAGAGGTTGCTGGCCAGCGGCGAAAACGGGGACCCCTGCGGGGTTCCCTTCCGCTCCTTGCGCGCCCGGTTCGTGCGGCGCTTGCCGCCCTTGCCGTCGTCCTCCTCCACCGGCATTTCCAGCCACGCCTTGATGAGCTTGAGCATCCGTCCGTCGCTGATGCGCCGTGCGAAGCTCTTCATAAGCTCGGCGTGCGGTATCTCGCCGTAGGACTACCCGACACACTACCCACCTCCGCGACCTTCCGGCCTCGGTCAGGATCACCCGCAAGGCGCACGTCTGCGAGGGGCAATCCCTGAAGGTCCTCGGGCAACTTCATCGCGGCAAGCGGCTTCGGCTTCTCTTGCTTTTTCCAGACGGAAGCCGCCGAATGGTTCCCGCTGACTGGACCGACGTGACTGCGGACGAATCGCCGCGCCTTGGTTGCGGCAGCGGGTTGGCGATCGAAGTGCCGCGTCTGTTGCGCCTGCGAACGATCGTCGATGGTCTGCTGCATCGTCTTGAACGGGAGCAGCACCATGCAACTGAAACTGCCGTTGGCGCGGGCGTCGGAAGCCCATGCCCACCTATGGGAGGTTCTGGACCACGGGACACGCCTGGTCGTTCTCGACCGCCTCGTCGCGATGATGGCGCAGGTCGTGGAGGTGCGGACGGACGAGGAGGGCACGAACGATGACTGACAGCAAGATAACGTCGTCGCATCTTCAACGCCGGGCGCTGGTTTATGTCCGCCAGTCGACACCGTCCCAAGTGGAGAATCACCGCGAATCGACGCGCCGGCAATATGCGCTTGCCGACCGAGCCCGGGAGCTGGGATGGCAAGGCGGCGAGATCACGGTGATCGACGACGACCTCGGCCTGTCCGGCGCGTCTGCCGACGGACGCGGGGGGTTCGCGCGCGTGATCGCCGAAGTGGCTCTCGGAGAAGTCGGCATCCTCTTCGGTCTCGAGGCTTCGAGGCTTGCTCGCAACAACACCGATTGGTACAAGTTGCTCGACCTGTGCGGGATCACCGACACGCTGATCGCCGATGCCGACGGGGTCTATCATCCAAGCCTGTTCAATGACAGACTCGTCCTGGGACTCAAGGGTACGATGTCAGAGGCGGAGCTTCATATTCTTCGCGCCCGGCTTGACGGAGGGATCCGCAACAAGGCGGCACGCGGCGAGCTCTACCGCAGACTGCCGCCCGGCTACGTTCGCGGCGACCATGACGGCGAACTGCTGATCGATCCCGACGAGCAGGTGCAGGGCGCGGTCCGCGCGGTCTTTGCGCGCTTCGCCGAGTTCGGTTCGATTCGCCAGGTCTGGCGCTGGTTCGACCGGGAGAAGCTGCAGTTGCCGGTTCGGATGTCGGGTGAGCAGGTCCGCTGGACCCCGCCGTCCTACGGCATGATCCATCGGGTTCTGACCAGCCCGGTCTACGCGGGCGCCTACGTCTATGGCAGGACCCGGCAGGAGACCGAAGTCGACGAGGCCGGCACGGTGCGCAAACGCATCCGCAAGCTGCCGCGGTCCGAATGGCCGATCCTGATTCACGATCATCATCAGGGTTATATCGACTGGCAAGACCACGAAGGGATTCTCGCGCGGATCGCGCGAAACGCGCGGCCGCAGCCGCACGGGGCAGGCGAAGGCGCGGTGCGTGAAGGCGCCGCGTTGCTGCAAGGCCTCGCCGTCTGCGGTGAGTGCGGCCGCCGGCTGTCGACCCATTACACGGGTCGAACCGCATCGCCGGGCTATCATTGTCGAGGCGAAACGCCGTTCGAGGACCGAGCGTCCCTGTGTCTGTATGTCGGCGCTGTTCAGATCGACTGCGCTGTGGCGAAGGCTGTGCTGGAAGCGATCGAACCCGCCGGGCTCGAGGCTGCGCTGAAAGCGGCCGAGCATATCGAGAGCGATCACGATCAGGCCCTTGAGCAATGGAGGCTGGCGGTCGAACGGGCACGCTACGAGGCGGCAAGGGCCGAACGCCGCTATCGCGCGGTCGATCCGGAGAACCGCCTGGTTGCGCGTGGACTGGAAGCGGAATGGGAGCGATGCCTGAAGGCGCTCGACGGCGCGGAACAGGAGTTGGAGCGCCGTCAGCGTGATCGCCCCCGTCTGCTCGATGCCGCCGACCGCGATGCAATCCTCGCGCTCGGTGCGGACCTCCGTCGTGTCTGGGACGCCCCCACGACCACGGTACGTGACAGGAAGGAACTGCTGCGCACGGTGCTTGAGGAAGTGATGGTCCGGGCGCCGCGCGACGAGGACCGGCTCCATCTGACTCTGCGCTGGTGCACCGGCCTGCTGACCGGGATCGAACTGGACCGTCCCCGTGCCCGCAAGGGAACCCTTCGCACCGACGAGAATACGGTTGATCTTGTTCGCCGTCTCGCACCGCTGCATGCCGATGAGGTCATTGCCGGAATCCTCAATCGCCAAGGCAAGACCACCGCCTACGGCCATCGCTTCAACGCCGGTCGGGTCGGAAGTTTGAGACGCTCGTGGAAGATCCCGTGCTTTGACCCGGAAACCGCCGCCACCGACGGCGATCTGGTCAACGTCAGGCAGGCTGCGGAGATCCTTGGCGTTGCAACCTCGACCGTCCATCGCTGGCTCAACGATGGATTTATCGACGGAGAGCAGACCACACCCGGCGCCCCCTGGCGCATCCGCATCACCGACGCCTTCCGTCCGAAGTTCATGGAGCAGGCGCCGCCTGGCTACGTGCCCATGTTCGAGGCCATGACCGTCCTCGGCGTAAGCCGCCAGACGGTGTTGCAGCGTGTAAAGCGCGGCGAGCTCAACGCAATACACATCCGCGCCGGGAGGAAAAAGGCCTTGCGTATCAAGGTTGTAGACGATCAACCGAGCCTGTTCGCCCAATCCGCATGAGCCAGGGGGCAGTATGATGACGCTTCCTAGTAGTTGGACAGGTCGCAATCGACCACCTCGTTGTGCCCCCTGTACAGGAGATGCCAGACACGTCTTACCGCGTCGTGGGCGCTCCGCTCCGGCCTGTAGGCGTACTGTTCCGGTTGCAGGTCCGCTTCGAATATCGGCTCAAGCACAAGCACGGCCGACGTCTGCGCCACCCGGTCCCGTATGCAGGGGATGCCCAAGGGCCGGAACTTGCCGGGCTGTTTCTTCGGGATGAGAACCTGACGCACCGGCTTCGGTGTGTACGTCCCATTCTTCAGTTCCCGCGCCAGTTCGCCAAGCCAGCGCCCCACGCCGTACGACTCGATATCCGCGAAGGTCTCTCCGTCCACTCCGGGAGCGCCGCCATTACGGCGGACCCGCCTCCAGGCTTCAGCGAGAAAGTCCTTGCGCCATACCTTGTCGATCAGCGCGTGGAAACGCCGCTCGGGTTCTTCCTTAGCTTTCGCATGTAATACGGTCTGGAGTTCCCGGACCTTTTCCGACCCTGGTAGGCTCTCGCCAGTGGTCATGCCTTCCTTCCTTTCCGTATCCCTCTCGAACCGGGGCTCCTTCCCTCCGCCGGCATTGCCCAGCCTCCGCGGTACTGCAAGCCCCTCCGCCACCCTGCCGGCCCGGCCTGCCCCTCGCGGGGTTCCGGTTGGTGTGTGCGCACCACCGACAGGGCTTCCCGTGTTGCTACCTTCCCCCTCTTCCATGCGTGCCGCCGCCACTACCCCGGCGAGACCAGCCGGTGCATCCGTCGCTCGCTTCCCGGCCGATGCCAGCCTTCCCCGTGTAACAGGCGGGTCGGCCCTCGCATCGCACGTTTCGAGGCCTGCTCGGCGTTCACTCGCGTTGCGGCCCGCATGGTCGCCAAGCCGCCCAAGGCGGCCCTTTACATCGGAGTGCTTCAGGCCATGTCGTTACCTCCATAACCCGCTCCGATTGCTACCGGCTGGAGCGACAGTTGCCGGGCGGGATTCGCACCCGCTGAGGGTTGGTGCCTTTCCACGGCACACTGTTACGCCGTGCGACGGCTGTAATACAATGCACTTACACAGGCTTACAAGCCACTTACAGCAGCCGGACCGGGTCATCGCCGCCGCCGGCCGCGCAGGCGCGAAGCGAATGCAGACGGCAACCGGGATGCGCCGCGCGAGATCGGCGCCGGCCTCGGCATTCGGGCCGATGCCCGTGCGGAGCGCGGTGACGGCGATGCTCACAGCCGGGGCGTCGGGTCCGTCGCCGCAATCGTGGCGTGGCGTGGGGCGGGAGCCGATGTTGATGGCAAGCGCGGCGCCGCGACCGTCATCGCCGAACCACTGTCCGGCGGAGCAGCCAGCGGCAGCGACGCTCACTCGACCGTTGCTGTCGGCGGCGGTGCAGATGTGCCGGACATTCCAGAAGTCGGCAGTGAACAGAGTGGTGCGGCATGCCGTGACAGCATGCCCGGCACGCTGTCTTCGGAGTCGAGGTGCAGGATGTCTTCGACGACGACACTGGCGTTGCCGAAACGCCGTGACACTTGGCCTGTGGAAGTAACAGCGCTCACCGCACCTCGGCGCCACGGGTTCGGGCATCACGACCGGCGCGATCGCGAGCCGCAACGTGAGGCGCTACAGTCGTTCCGGGCTCAGGGGTTGCGGACATCGAGACGACACCGGGGAGTATCCGACTTTCGAGCTTCCCTTTTTGGCTCGCTTCGTCAATACGCCGACTCGTTGACGGGGCGCTCGACCAATGGCGGCTTCCTTGCGACGTGTAACGCGGTGCGCTACAGTCACTCCGTGAAGATCCGGCACAAGGGCTTGCGTGCGCTGCACGAGCGGGACGACCGGGCTCAACTGCCCGCCAACCTGGTGCCGCGCCTTCGGCGCATCCTGTTCAGGCTGCAAGAGGCAACGCATCCGCGCAGCGCCGACGCGCCCGGCTTCCGGCTGCATCCCTTGAAGGGAGACCGGGCAGACGAGTGGAGTGTTCGCGTATCCGGCAACTGGCGCGTAGTGTTCAGGTTCGTGGAAGGCGAGGCCGTGGATGTGGATCTGATCGACTACCACTGACGGGGAGGGAGCAATGACGGTGAAGGACCGCGACAGCGAGAGAGCAGGCCCCATGCTGAACCCGCCGCATCTGGGCGAACTGATCCGCGAGAGCATGGAAGAGACCGGCTGGAACGTGACCGAGACGGCGACGCGCCTGGGCTGTGAACGCGGAACCCTTTCGCGCCTGCTGAACGGCAGGGCGGGCGTGTCCGCGAACATGGCGCTGGCGTTGGAGGAAGTCGGCTGGGGCACAGCGGAGCACTGGATGCGGATGCAGGCGAGCCATGATCTGGCGCAAGCGCGCCGGGAGCGCACTGCCGGGGAGCGGCTGCCGGGTACGCGGTTGGCGTGAAGCGGCTTCGTAGCGATACCGGGAGACGGGAGCGTCCGGACCAGGGGGCTGCTCGTTTGCGACGCATCACCTGCATTGCTACTGAAAACGGAGGGAGGATGTTGTCCCGCCGTTGGCCGATCCCGGAAGCATCACCATGGCAACACGACCAGACATCGCGGCCGTCCGGCATAAGGGCGAAAGCGACCGGACTCCCGCCAGGTCGAAACCGGCAGAGGTAGAGGATGACTCTTTTCGGCCTCGCTGCCTGTCGGTTGACCTTGAGGTCGGCAGGGAGGACGGCCGCATACATGCCGTCGGAGCGGTGCGCGCGGATACCGGCCAGCGTCTTCTGCGTTCCGGGGACCGACTGGCGGCGGCGCTGACGAGACTGGACGAACTCGCCGATGGCGCCGACTTCGTTCTGGGCCACAACCTGATCGCCTTCGATCTTCGCTATCTCGAGGCCGCGAAGCCCGGACTGCGCCTGCTGAAGCTACCGCGGGTGGACACGTTGCGCCTCAGTCCCCTGGCCTTTCCCCGAAATCCCTATCATCACCTCGTCAAACACTACCAGGACGGCGGACTCAGACGCGGGCGAGTGAACGACCCGGAGCTTGACGCCCGCCTTGCGCAGGACGTCTTCCGGGATCAGCGGAGAGCGTTGCGCGAAGCGGAGCCAGACTTGCTGACGGCCTGGCACTGGCTCACCAAAGAGACCGATTTGGGCGCGGACATCGTGACGTCGCGGCCGGGCCGGTGCTGGATCTCCCCGTCCTCACCCCTCTTGCCCAGGTGCGGGCCGTCCGGTACCCTGCCTTCCAGGATCGCCTGGAACGTGGCGGAGTCTACCGGGCCCGAGAGCCTGAGCGCTTCCGCGCCCTTGCCCGCCTAGGCGCTAGCTTCCCTGTGGATCGCGTCGTCCCTGGCGTAGTAGCCGTCCTTCTCGAAGTAGGAAACGCCTTGCGATGGCGAAGCGATCACGCCGATCGAAGCGACCAACTCGGGCTCCTTCCACCGGCCGCGAGGCCACACCGGTTTTTCATGTCCATGGAGCCCGGATACCCGCTTTCGCGGCAGAGGACAAGGCGCAAACGAGCGCTTCATTGTCCTGTCCCCGCATGGCGTCGATTGTCTTTTCGCAGAACCGGCGACCCTGGTTGGAGGCTCGATTTCCTTGTCCCGCGCTCCCCGGTCATGACCGGATGATCCCATGGCACTGAGCGAACAAGTGCTGGCGGTAATCGCCCAAGTGACGCCCCAGGAGCTTGCGGAGACGCGCCGCTGGTGTGAGCTTGGGGATCGCGTGCACCCGCTCAGCGACTTGACGGAGGGCCGCGTAGACACGGCACCGCCGAGCAGGAAGCGAACGGTCTATATGCGCGAATACGTGAGGCGGCGGTGTCGAGAGGACCTCGAGTTTCGGCGCCAACGGCGTGCGAGACAAGCGGAGTGGCGGGAGAAGAACCCGGAGAAGATCCGAGAGTACAACCGGGAGTACCACGGGCGGCGCTACCACCAGGATCCGGAGTTTCGTGAGCGGCGGCTGAAGTACCTGCGCGAATACCGTCGAGCGCACAAGCGGCCGCGAACTTGAAGGAGGAAAGGCGGGCCCTGGAACTCTCCTGAAACGGCGACCGCGTTGCCACAGCAAGAGAGCAACGCCGTACAGCCGTACACAAGCCATTGAACGCTTTACCGAGCGGATAAGGATGGCAGTCAGTCCGAGCTTCCCTTTTGATTGACTTCGTCAACGCGCCGACTGGTTGACGGAGCGCTCGAACCCGACCAATGCCGGCTTCCCCCTTCCTTCCCCTTCAGCTCACCGGCATGATGGTGTAAACTTGCGTTCGGAGGACTCGCGTTCGACCGCCCTACATGCGTAGACTCGTCATCGCCGTGTTGGTGCTTGTTGTACTTGTGGCCGCACTGTCGGGATGGGCTCTGTACAACGTCGACTCGGTGATCGCGTCCTACAAGGACCGCATCGTCGCGGCGGCGGAGCGGCGCACGGGGCGAACGGTCGCGTTCGACCGCATCGCCGTCAAGTTTCGCGGGGGCATCGTGGTCCGGATCCACGGGTTCTCCCTGGCGGAAGACCCCGCCTTCGGCGCCGGACATTTTCTCCAGGCCCCCGACGTCCGGCTGAACCTCAGGCTTCATCCCCTCAAGCGACGGATCTCCATCACGCGCGTGCGGCTCGGGCAGCCGGTGGTCCGCATCATGCGCGACGCCCGGGGCGTCTACAACTTCTCGAGCCTGGGCTCGCGCATCGCCGCAACCCGACGGTCTTCGCTGCCGTGGAGCTTCCCCGCGGTGTCCGCGGCCCTGGCCGCGCCCGCCGGACCGGAATCCGGACCGCCGTCGAGGCCCGGGGGGTTGGCCGGATTGGCGGTGGATCTGGCGGTCGAGCGCGTGGAGGTGTCGGGAGGGACCGTGACCTATCGCGGCCATGGGCAACAGCGCCAGGTAGAGCTCAAGAAGTTGGACCTTGGCGTGGACGGCCTGACCACGGACCGGCCGTTCAGGACCGAGATGGCCGCGGCGTTCCTGTCCGACAAGCAGAACCTGCGTTTCAATGGCCTTGTCGGACCCCTGGGAAGGCGTCCGAGGGTGGACGCCGTTCCCGTGGACGGATCCCTGGATATCGCCCGGCTGTCATGGCAGGCCCTGCGGCGGGCGTTGCCGCGGATGGACCGGAGCCGGCCGAAGGCCCTCGATCTTGCGGGAAGCCTGAAAGCCGAGGGTGTCGCCGTCAAGGGCACCCTCGCGGGACTCGATGTGGCGGGAACCCTGGACCTCACGGACAGCGGGCTGAAATACGCCGGCGTGCCGAACAAGCCCCGCTCCATGGTGCTGCGGATCGAGACGGAGGCCCGTGTGACGGCCGGCGGCATCGCGGCGAAACGCCTGGACGCAACCCTGGACAGGGTCGCCCTCAAGGGACGGGGGGACCTCGATTTCGACAGTCCGGCGACCCTGGATCTGAGCCTGAGCGTGGGGAGCACGGAACTGGGCGGGTTGCACCGTTGGGCGCCCCTGCTGGCCGGCTACGGGCTGTCCGGCCGCGCCTCGGCCACGGCGGAGGTTGCGGCGAGACTGGACGGCGAGTCGGTTCCGCGCATTCACGGCACGGCGGCGCTCCGGAAGGCGTTCGCCGGAATTCCGGCCTGGGACAAGCGGCTGGAGACGCTGTCAGCGAAAGTGGATTTCTCCAACCGCGGCACGACGTTCAGGCAGTTGTCCTTCCGCATCGGCCGCACCCGGCTCGTCGGCAGGGTCACCGTGGAGAGTCTCGCGCCCCTCGCCATGACCTACCGGCTCGCTTCTCCGTCGCTCCGCCTGGAGGATCTCGGACTCCGTCCCGACGGCGCCGTACTGGAAGGCGTCCGGGGCTCTGGCCAGATGGGGCGTCGCGGAGGCCCGTCCTGGGAAGGCAGCCTCACCGCTGCCAGGGGTGTCTTTCTCGGACTCGACGTCGCCGACGTGGCCATGCGTTTCGCCGTGCGGAGGCCGTGGCTGGCCATCGGACCCCTTCGCTTCAAGACCCTCGGGGGTTGGTTGGACGGCAACGGCCGGATGCAGCTCGGCGGCGCTGCTCCGCGCTTCGAGGCCGCCGGGCGTCTGCGGGGCATCGACGTCCGGCAGTGCCTCGCCGGCATCGCGGGCTTTCCGGACGTGGAGGGCGCCATGGACGCCGATTTCAACGTGGCCGGACAGGGGCGGACCTGGAAAGCCGTCAAACCCACTCTCACGGGAACCGCAAGGGCAGCCGTGACCGGAGGCCGGGTCCCGGACTTCAACTTTGGCGAGCGGGAACTGCAGGGCGTCACCGGCATCAAGGGGCTGACGGCGCTGTTCACCCGCGGCATCAAGGACAAGTATCCGCACATCTTCGGGACGGAAACCGCGGCGTTCCAACACATCGATACGGAACTCCGGGCGGCGGGGGGGAAGATCGTCGTCAACCGAGTCACGTTGACGGCCAGGGACTACGACATTGCGAGCAATGGCTGGGTGGGTCTGGACGGGGAGACGAATCTCGACGGCCTGCTCACGGTATCGGAGGATCTCTCTTCCGACCTTTTGCCGGGCTCGCGCCCGGCGCCCATCACCAACGACAAGGGCGAGATCGAGGTTCCCTTCACGCTCCGGGGAACCATCCCGGCCCTGAAGCTTCGACCGCGGCTCGAACCCATCCCCCTCAGGACCCTGCTGGGAATAAGCGTGCGCAACGGGGTGCAGGGGCTCCTGGACGCGATCTCGGGGACGGATTCCAACACACGCGGAAAGGAGACCGGGGAGGGCGGAACGGAGACTCCGAAGAAACTCGGGGAGGCGGACACCGATCCGATCCTGAAACTTATCGAACGGGCTCTCAAGCCGTTCCGTAGCGAGCGGTGAATCCCGCGGAGGAATCCCGCGCCTCGCCGGGGCTTCCTGGTCGTCCCGGCAGCCGCCCGGGTCAGCCGCCGCGTGCCGGGCCATAGCCGGCAGCTGTGGCCCTGACCGTCATCTTCGCGCCAGTGTCCGGCCGGAGCGACACGGGCAGCGACACTCACCCGGCCAGTCCTGCCGACTTTGGTGAAGACTCCAAAGGGCTGGGTGAAGTTTCGTGGCTTGAAGGGTTCGTGACGACAAACCGGGAAGGGATGGATGGCTATGAGCCCACAGGGCCGTATACCGCAGAGGTGACCCCTAAGGTTGCCATTCTCAGGAATCCGTGCTGGACCGCATCCCACAGCACACTGAATCGAAGGAGTGCCGCGTGGACCGGGAGACCAATCGTGCGCTATTCCCTGAACGAAGCGTTCGGAGCCCTGCACAGACAGGGCGCCGGCGCCGGGGACTGGACAAATGAGATCAAGACGCAACTGTGCCTTGCCGGATCGTCGCAACAGCCGCCGCTCTACGTCTGCGCTTCGGGCATCGAAGCCACCGACAGCGGGGAGTGGCTGTACGATGTTTGCTGGCTCAGGTATGGAGAAGCTGCTCCGCTGGGGGAGTCTCATGCAGACCCTGCGCTTGACTGCCTGACCGAGGCTGTTCTGATCCTGGAGTGTGAGTGGGCGGGCGGAGGCAGGGATCTGGGGCGGATAAGGGACGGCTTCCAGGAACTCCTGGTTGGACGGGCCCGCGTCCGCTGCATGATATGGGAAAACGGCAGGGAGGAAGACGATCCGGCGGTGGCGGAATGGCTGGTGGGCATGATGATGGAGTGCCTGGAGACGGCTCCCGACGATTTCTACCTGCTCGCCCGCCATACCGGCCGGGGTTTCCAGTACTGGCACCTCCACGGCAACGGAACGGTCTACCCGATGTAGGCGGGGGCTGTTGATTGCCCCGCCGTCCGGGATTACCTCGCCAGGCGCCGACTGGAGAAGGCAGGCCGGTCGAACGCCGAGTCCCGGTCAAGGGCGACTGCAGGTCGCCCTTACAGGTCAGCGCGCCTTGCAGACCACAAGAAATCCTGCGCAATCTGTGCCTGGAATCTACGGGACGCGACACTAGGAGCCTGTCCGAGTAGTGGTCAAGGCGACTTTCGTTTGTTTTGCCAAGCGCCGCTCAGGAGGGAGACTAGAGAGTTTGATAACGGTGGGTCATGAGCGTAGCCAAAGGCCGCCGTTTTCGAGTCTCCAGGTGGCCGTGCTCATGGCCGGAGGAAGCGAGACGAGGGTCTTTCAGGCCTGGGCCGCGGCACGGTGGGCCGCGAGCTTGTTGAGGTTGTGGGCGATGCATACCAGCGCCCACTCATGCCGCACCTGATCCAGGCCGCGCAGCAGGAACTGCCGGAACCCGCGGCCATGCTTGATCTGGCCGAAGACCGGTTCGATGGTCACCTTGCGAAGACGGTAGCGGCTGCGCCGCCCGCCGTGTTTCAGGCGCCCCGCCATGGCCTCCCGCAAGCTCCCGGGCGGTAAAGCCTTGCCGCCGGCCGCGGTCGCCGTGCCGTGCTTCTGACGCCCGGTGGCCACGTAGCCCCGAATGCCTCGCTCCTTCAGGATGCCGAGATTGTCCTCCGAACAATAGCCGGCGTCCGCCGACAACTCCTTCGGCAACGCTCCCGCCGCTTCCTTCATCGCCTCGATCATGGGCTGCAACTGCTGCTGGTCGCTGCCGCTGTCGGTCAGCCCGTGGGCCACGATCACCTGGTGTCCCGCATCCGCCGCCGCCTGGGCGTTGTAGCCCTGGATGAAGCCGTCCCCGGTCTTGAGGATGCGGCTCTGCGGGTCCGTGAAGTTCCGCTGCGCCTTCTCCGGCACCCTGGGCTCCTCCCCGGTCTTCCCCGGCCCTCCCTTCTCCCTGGCCTGCGCCTCCAGCGCCTCCTTCGCCTCCCGTATCCGCGCCAGCCGCTGCTGCTTGTCCGCCACCCACTCCGGCATCTCGTCTCCCCGAGCCTCCGGACCGTGCTTCCCGTCCTCCCGTGCGTCGGTGGCCTCCGCCTGCTCCAGCCACCCCCTCACTTCCGCCTCCAGCCGCTTCTCCGCCTTCCCCATCCGCCCGTACGACATCGCCTTGTGCTTCGACGCGTTCGCCTTCACCTTCGTCCCGTCCAGCGCCACATGCCCCAGCTTCACCAGCCCCGCCGCCCGGCACAGCGCCAACACCTGCCGGAACAGTCCCGCCAGTGCCTCCAGGTGTCGCTTGCGAAAGTCGCTGATGGTGCGGAAGTCCGGCCGCTGAAGTCCACTCACCGCCATGAAGTCCACCCGCTCCTCGCACGCCCGCGCGATCCGCCGCGACGAGTACACCCCGCAGCTGTACCCATACAGCAACAGCGCCACCATCATCCCGGGATGGTACGGAGGCTGCCCGCGCTCCCCCTCGTACGACTCGTAGATCGCCGACAGGTCCAGCGTCTCCCGTACTGCGTCCCGAACCAGGTGCGCCGCATGTCCCGCAGGAACAAAGTCATGCACCGACGGCGGCAGCAGCCACGTCTGGTCCACATCCCAGCTGCGAAATCGCTTGCTCATCTCCCCATTCAATCACACCCCTCCCATCCCGTCGATCCATAGCTGATTACTCGGACAGGCTCCTAGTCGCCCGCCAGGAGCTTGGGCCAGTTGACGTCGGCCTTGGCGATGTTGCCGGGGATGTCCTGGGACCACTGCTCCCGCACTCCCAGGCTGTAGTTGAGGTAGAGCTTGCCGTCCACGATGGTCCAGGCGTCCGGATCGATGGACGCGGTGCCGCCGTTGCTCACCGCCCACGCGCAGTAGCCGCCGTACCGGGGCGCGTACTTCTCGGGATCGCCTTCGAACAGGGCCTTGTTCTCCGCGCTGGCGAAGGACCATGTGGCCCCCTTCCACTCCACCCGGTGCGCCCGCTTGCCCGACACCGGCTTGCCCTCGGTGTGGTAGGCCACCGGGTCGTATCCCCGGATGGCGCCGCCGAAAAAGGTGGAGAACACCGGATCGACGGCCCAGGCCGCGCCCGCCGGCGCAAGCAGGGCGGCGATCAAAAGCATGGGCACGACCGACCGCCGGATTCGCTGTGCGCAACTCATGGGTGACTCCTGAAGAACCGTAGGAAGATGGTTTGATTTCAGCCGATTCCGGGCGGGTTTGCAATGGTTGGCGAAAACCAAGAAACCAAAGGAGGACGAAATGGGGCGCAGGTCAAATGCTCCCGACCAGGAGCGCGGTGTCAAGTGAATACCCTATATGTACACTACAGTCGTTGTCTACGCTGCTTACCGCGCCGTTTTAATCAACAACGTTGAAACCATGTAGGCAGGACTTCACACCTTCTAGGTCACGCGCACCCATTTCATGGAATTAGGGCGCCTCTCCTTTTTAGTTCAAACAAGTCTTGACCCGGATAAGCTTCTTGTAGCGCTCTGTCATAAGACTTCTGTGCATCGAGGCGTAAAGCCTCCGCTCGCCTTTTCGCCTCTTCAGCCGCCTTTTTGGCCTGCTTCTCCGCTTCTTTCGCCTGCCTTATCTTTTCGGCGCCCGCCTTTTGTGTCTCTGCCGCTACTCTCTCCTTTACCTTTTGCTCCTTCTCTCTATTTTTCTTCGCTTCGTCCAATTCTGCTTGAGTTTGCTTTTCGAGTTGGGACAGGAACTCGATTCTTCCTCCACTTATCTCGTGTAGAAACGCTATGTGAGTTAGTCGTTTCCCCAAGTTCTCTTCTTGTAAGAGGATGCGATGGGCGGCTAGGAAAGTTCGATCATCCTTATCTTGCGTATAGAGGAAAGACTTTAGGTCTAGGCCAAAACCCAAGAGACCCAACAGAACCAGGCCAACCAAAAACTTGCCCGCAGATAGGTTTTGTCCCCGTCTTTCGACGGCGAGTTTTTTCTCTTCAATCCTAAGCTCTCGGTCATCCATGCCTTGTAGTCTCATGAATATTTCGGTTGAGCCATTAGAATAGTCGCCATCTGGACCATCCTCCTGACGCCGGCTCCATCCTTCCCCGACCCCCTGTTGTTCCGATCATGCGGTAGTCTTCCGGATTGAGCACCAAACGCCAAGCCGCGCTGCCTGTCCGGCGGCGCTCTTCGATGTCTTCCCAAGCCCAACGACACGGTCGAAGCGCGGGCAACCTATGACAGAAGAAGCGCATCGACACCCAAGCACGATACCCGTAACGCATCTCGAAGTCGGGTGACAAGCGCCGCAAATTTGCCGATTTGCCAAACGATTGGCGACACGCGAGAAACATTCTCCAGGGACTGATCATTCCGACGGCTTATGTTGCATTTTTGATTCTTCCGGTTGATAGGTGACTGGCGGGCTGATTCGTTGTTGCGCGAGACTCACTTGGGAGGATGCATCGACGTGAAACTGTCCGGGCTCAAGTTTCTGCTGCTAATCCCCATGATCGCTGGCGGCGCCTTTGGCGAGACGGTGCTGGTCCTCGAAAGCTGGCGGTATGACGACCGGGCCGTCTGGCGGGAAAGGATACTCCCGGCTTCGAGGCCGCCCATCCTGGCGTCCGTGTGCGGTTCCGGCCGTCCGAACCGGCGGACTACGATGCGGCCCTGAGCGCCCGGCTGGCGGCGGGCACGGCCGGGGACCTGATCGCCTGCCGCCCGTTCGATGCCTCCCTGGCGCTCTACAAGGCCGGACACCTCGACGGAATCGACGGCCTGTCGGGAATGGCCCATTTCCCGCGCGCCGCGAAATCGGCCTGGCAGACCGATGACGGGTCCGTGACCTTCTGTGTGCCGGTGGCGGCCGTGATTCACGGGTTCCTCTACAACCGGGAGACGTTCCGCGCCCTCGGTCTCGACCCGCCCGAAACGGAAGCGGAGTTCTTCGCAATCCTGGAAGCGGTCCGGAACGATGGCGCCTGGATACCGCTGGCCCTTGGGGTCCGTGACCGGTGGGAAGCCGCCACCATGGGATACAACAACATCGGCCCGGCCTACTGGAAGGGCGAGGAAGGCCGCCGGGCGCTGATTGCAGGTCGGCAGAAGCTGACCGACGAGCCGTGGGTCGCGCCCTACCGGACGCTGGCCAGGTGGCGCCGTTATCTGGGAGAAGGATACGGGAGGCGGTCCTACCGGGACAGCCAGGCGCTGTTCGCGCGTGGCCGCGCGGCCGTCTACCCCGCCGGGGGCTGGGAGATCGCCGGTCTGGGCGCGCGCGCAGGTTTCGCGATGGGCGCCTTCCCGCCGCCCGTGCGGAAGGCCGGCGACCCGTGCTACATCTCGGACCACACGGACATGGGCATCGGTCTGAACGCCGGCAGCCGGAACAAGGCGGCCGCCCGCGCCTTTCTGGAGTGGGTCGCTTCGGCCGGGTTCGCCCGGCTCCATGCCACGGCGCTGCCCGGCTTCTTCCCGCTTTCCGCTCATCCGGTGGAGATCGACGACCCTCTGGCCCGGGCGTTCCTGTCGTGGCGCGGCCGCTGCCGTTCGACCATTCGTTTCGCTTCCCATCTCCTGTCACGGGGCGCGCCGAATCTGGAACAGGCGAACTGGGATGCTTCGGTCGCCGCGATCACGGGCGCTTCGACCGCCGAGGAACTCGGCGCCCGGCTTCAGGAAGGGCTTGCGGGGTGGTACACGCCGCATCGATAGGCGTCATGCCCGCCGGGACACGGTGCCTATGGGAACAAAGTACGTATGACGCGGCTACAAGGTGTGGCGGTCCGGTAGAGCTGTCCATTGTCGTCCGTCTTCCTTGTTCGGCTCGGGCCCGTCCACTTCGGCCTCCCGACGAATGCTGCGGCCGAGATTCCGCGTCTTGCTGTATTGGTGTGAGCCCATGAGGAACACAATGGCGACGCATACGATGACGAACAGGATGGCGAGAGTGCCAGCGACGATGAGCGTTGTCATGGCGGTCTACCTACGGGTGCGGAGATACGGAGGGGAAGGCGGAGGGCCTCAGTAATCTGCGCCTCCCACGGGGCCGAAGGAGATCGGCCGCCGAATCTCCACACCGCCGGTCAATACGACATGAAGGTCCAGAAGCGCGGCGTGGCGTCGTCCCTCGCCACGCTCGTTCTTGGTTCGAGCGCCCCGGAAGTCGCACTCTGGTCACCCGTTCGGCCGGTTGCATCGCTGGAGAATTTCGATCGGCGTCACCGCCGCGACCGCCGCCAACCCGCCGCCCGGGCTTCAGCCTCGGTGCAGAACCAGCGCTCTCCCCGGGACGGACTGATGCGCGTGCTCTCGTAGTACCGGCCGCCCGGCACGTGATAGATGCGAGCGCCCTTGCGGCTGATGTTCCCCTTGATGCGGCATCGCCTGGCTCCCGGGCGGGCAGTTCGATCCCTGTTCTGCTGAACGGGTGCTCGGCGGGAGTCCAGGCGGACTCCCTCGCGCCAATTCCAGGGCTCCACGAACCTGCCGCGCCAAACGCCCCGCTGCGCAGTTCTTGCCGTAGCCTGCTCGTCCACGTAGTCCGTCGAATACCACCTGTATGCAAGCGCCCATCCCTCCGAGACCAGCTCGGCGTTAAGGTCCTTGCCGCCCACCGAACACTTTGCCACCACGCGTCCGTAGCGGTCCCGGTCGATCTCCTTGCAGGAGACCGATCGACCCGAGATCCGTTCGGCGAGGGCCGAAGCCGACCGCTGGCCGCAACGCCAGCGCCTTCCATCGGCGATACACGTCTGCGCACTCTCCGGCGCATCAATGCCGTGGAGGCGAACACGCACCCCGTTCATGTCGAGGGTGTCTCCGTCGACCGCCCTGGCCCGCCCTGAGAGCACTTCAGCCTGCCCGTTGAGCACTTCGACCCGGTCGCCTGTGGAAATTCGAACTCTGCCCTCGACCCTGGGCGCCGTCGCTACTCTGACGCCGGTTCCGGTTTCACCGGACCGGTCGTGTATCGGGCGATTCGGGCGGGTCGGTATACGCCCACCATCTTCGAGCGCTTCACCGAGCCGACGTACCGTACGCTCCGTGACCGGCAGAACCGCGTTCCCGGTTCGTACAACCAACCGACGCATTTCGTCGGGCCAATACCACCATGCCGAAACCAACAGCAGCGACACGACCACCACAGCACGGACCGTGAGGACCACGATCCGCCACATCCGCCGCTTCAGACGCCACCAATAGTAGAAAGCACTGTACACGGCTCTTGTCGCCTCACCCTGTGCGACGTTCGATCCGCTCAGCGTGCAGCCACACTTGGTGCCGGCTCGGGCCACCGACGGAGACGATAGACTTTACGTTATCCTTGTCGTGCATCGGTGGGGTTGCTATGATCGAACCATGGCTGAGGCCATCGCCTTCGACACCCATCGCTTCGTCAAACGCCTGACGGAGAGCGGCTTCACCGAAAAGCAGGCCGAGACCCTCGCCGAAGAGCATGTCGCCCTCCTGAACGCCAACCTTGCCACCAAGGCCGATATCGCCGCGGTCAAGGCCGACATTGCCAAGGTCGAGGCTAGCATGGATGCTCTGCGGCAGGAAACCGTAGCCGGCATCGAAGCCCTGCGACAAGAGACCAGAGCCGACATCGCCAGGGTCGAGGCAGGCATTGATGCCCTGCGACAAGAAACCAGGGCCGAGATCGAAGCCTTGCGACAGGAAACCAGGGCCGGTATCGAAACCGTGCGGCACGAAACCACCGCAGCCATCGAGTCGGTGAAGGCCGACCTCGTGAAATGGCTGTTCGGCGCGCTGATCGCCCAAGGCGGCCTGATCGTAGCCCTCGTCAAACTTCTCTAACGCCGCCCGTCTTCCACACGCAAGGCATCAAGGTTCGCGATTCCGCGCCATGAAGCGACACGGTTACGCCGGGTTATGAAAAAGTTATGAATCCCGGCATCGGTGTTGAAATAGTGTTGAATCGACGAGTCTGCCAGATCTTCAAGGGCTGTCTCTCGCTCGTCGATAGTCAGAATTAGTGCATATAAATTGGTCAGTTAACCTAAGTCATCCGGATCCTCCGGCACGGCGTGGAAGTCCCAATCGAGGAAATGGATGCTCAGACACAGCGGCTTGACCGGGCTGCGGATCGCTTCATCCCGGACCTCCGCGACCTCCAGCACGAGCA
The DNA here is from genome assembly GCA_965219905.1 of uncultured Binatia bacterium (SeqCode). Lineage (GTDB taxonomy): Bacteria > Desulfobacterota > Binatia > UBA9968 > JAJDTQ01 > JAJDTQ01. The sequence continues at coordinate 916,383 of CBDCOS010000002.1, forward strand.
GGACGGCTCCGAGATCAAGTCCCGTGAGCTCGAACTCATCACCGACCGGGTGCAGAACCTCTCCGCTCGCCGCGACGCCTTCGAGCGCATGCGCGACGGTGCTGCCGAGGACTACCTGAACGCGACCGGCCAGACCTGGCGGCCCCGGAGCGGATCGCACACCAGCCAGACCGGCAAGCTCACCTCCGCCGCCATCGACGCCCGGGACTTCGTCCGCGCCCGCAAGGACCGCAAGACCCAGGCGCACCTGCCTGAAGGAACCCTCGTCGCGGTCACCGGAGGCAAGGACATCACGGACCCCGCCGCGGTCTTCAACAAGCTCGACAAGGTCCGTGCGAAGTATGCCGACATGGTGCTCGTGCACGGCGGCGGCCCCGGCGTCGAGCGCATCGCGGCGAGCTGGGCCGAGAAGCGCGGCGTCCACCAGGTCGTCTGCAAGCCCGACTGGGATCGCCACGGACGGGCCGCTCCGTTCCGCCGCAACGACGACCTCCTCAACCTCCTGCCGAAGGGCGTCATCGCCTTCCCCGGCAGCGGCATCACCGACAACCTCGTCGACAAAGCCCGCCAGCTCGGGATACCGGTGCACAAGATCGAACAGATCGCTGCCTGATCCGTACACACCATGGGGTCGCGTCACTCGTTGGCGCGGCCCCTTCCCGACAGCGCGCTCTCGTCTCGCGCGTCGCTTCGCTCCGCCTCGCTTCCTCGCTTCACTACGTTCGCCATCGCTCCGACGCCACCATTACCGCACACGCCTTTCATCTCCACCACAACGCCAACCATGACGACAATCCCCGCGGTGCGCTCGCCCTGGGCTCCGGACCCCTCCCCACGGCCCACGTCGGTCCGGTCCGTCCTTCCGCCTGCGTCTCGCTGGTGCGGCTCTGCCCCTCACCGGTCTTCACATCGCCATCGCTGAAGGTGAGCCCTTCATCTCCACCATGACGGTGCTCCAGCTTCACCGCCGTGCCTCGACGCGTGACACGGCTCGCCGCCTTCGGCAGCATCGCCCCGCTCATGCCGTCCGACTCGCTGCGCTCGTCATCCGCGTCGCCCGGTGCGGACTTCGCCTGTCACCAGCTTCCGCATCACGTCCTCCTCCGGTGTCCTCGCCGCTGAAGGCGACGCCGACAGCGTGCTCCGCACGTCTGCCGTCACCGCTTTCACTGCTCCCCGCCGCGTGCTGCCGACCGCCGACCACGACAGCGCCGGTCAAGATGTCGGTGATGCCCACGACGCTGCAGCACCTCGACCACTGCGCCGATTCACTTCGAACCGGTCAGGTGTTGGCTCGGCTCGTCGCCTCCGGCGACATTGCATCGCTCGTGCCGTCCGACTCGCTGCGCTCGTCGTCGGCGCCGCCGCTCCGCGTTCGCTTCGCCCGGTGCGGGCTTCGCTGTCACCGGCTTCCGCACTACCCCTTGCACTTGTGTCCGGGCCACTGCTCGCGCCTCCGTCAGTGTGCTCGACACGACCGCCTTCACTACCTCCCGCACTCATCGCCACTCAATCGCCGTGGCGGCTCCCTCCGCCGGGTTCTCCGGCGTCCGTTCCCCTTCGCTTGTGCCCCTGGTTTCTTCGTTCCCCACCGCCTGCGCGGGCTCTGGTTCTCACACCCCACGCACCTCCGATGCTGGTTGTGCCATTGTTACCAATGCGCGCCTTGTCCTGGACAAGCGCCGCCTTCGAGCGCCTGGGCGTTGTTGGATCGAGTGTATGCTCTGGAGAACCGGGCCTATCACATTGAATTCGTTCATATTTCTTGACCGCGGTTCTCCAGGGAATACGCCCCGGTTCTCTGGAGAACGCCCCGGGTTCTCTCGAGAACCGCCCGATTTCGCTCGCTCCCGAAGGGCCGACGGGCGGTGTCAGCCGTCTCGGATTCCCTCGTGCAACGGTTGTTCCTGCGTTGGTACTGTTAGCGAAGTGGCGAAGTCGACAGGATGGCGGTGAGAATCAGAGGGCGAAGAGCAGCGGCAACACCGGGTTGGCGCGTGGCTTGCGGGTCGACTTCAAGAAGTAGGCCGAAAATTTGAGGTGGAGACCAACATTTTTACCTCGCCACCGTTCTCGTCCTCCTTCACACGGTCGCACCACGCCAGGATGTCCGACGCGCACATGAACTGAGCAAACGTCGCAGCGTGTTCCAGGACGTGGGCCGCTCGAATGTCAAGAGAGCGGATCGCCACGTCGAGGATCTCGAATGCCCGTGGCGGAAGTGCCACCTGAACGGCTGCTCGTACCTCTTCGCCGCGGCTCATGGGGACCATGACTGCCTATTCTTCGCGATGTTTTGAGACTCAGAACGGAGCCGCTTCGAATCGTCCTTGAAGATTTCCCACACTAACCTGGCTTTTCGCGACACGTGAGGAAGACCGCCGCTCCCACTCTTCGGATCAAGGGCTGAGAAATTTCTGATCTGCGCTTCCACACTCTTTTTTGGATGAGGGAACGTCAGGGCCACCAACTCGGAGGAGAGGTCCTTGTTCTCATTATGGCGCCGATAGAAATCGAGAACCAACGTCAGGTCATCGAGAGTCCAGGGATACTTCATTGTCTGTCCCTCCCGTTCGCCGCGGTGTGATTCACTAGCCTCAAAGTCTCCTAGAAACATCCGCCGGTAGTATTTCTCTCCAATCCGGAAACCCCTTCGGCCGTCTGGCGCCAACTCCCAACTCTTCAGCTTTTCTGTATTCTGTTCGTCATTCTCCAAGACCAAATCGTGAAGGAAGACTCCGTAACCGGTCTTGTTGGGCATGTGGTCGGCCTGATCGTATTCTCCGGTCGTTGGATTATATTCGCTCGGTCTCCAAGCCCCTCCGTCCGTCCGCCCCACGGGTAGCAGCTCGCGTGGTGTGTCTGCTTGGAATATCGTCCAGTGGAATCTGCCTGTCGCATCAAGTCGTGCGGCGAAATCCCCCTCCCGCAGGTCAAGCATCGGCTGTGCTCTTCCCGGATACTTGGGATAGGGTTTCTCCTCTTGAACTCCGACTACACTCCGGCGGATTGCCATTCTTTGCCCCTCCATTTGCTAGCGCTTGCCTACTACGCTCTTGGCAATCCTTGGCGGGACTCTTCCATCCCAGTCCATGCTTCTAATGCTATTCGCGATCCACTCTTCGGTTTCCGGACCCAGTACCACTTCCTCGATCAACTCACCTGGATCTACCCGTATGTAACCGTGCGTTGCTCTTTGGCGGCGCCGCCCTTCCGTCATCTCGACTTCCGTCATCTCGACTTCCGTCATCTCCGGCTCCCTGTCCGGATCTATCTCCCTCGCTATTCTCAATTCTCTTTCGCCAGAGAACTCCTTCCTTTTGTGGAACAGCGGCATCAGCGTGTCCACTTCCACCTGGCCCTTTCCCCAGATGTCGTAGTCTTGCATTCTCTCTCGTCCTATATCTATGTATTTCACCTTTCCGATTACGATGCCTTTCCCCATGTTCTCTGGCCACGCCCGAATCGCCCGTTTCACTGCGCAATACCGTGTCTTTATGGCGACCCCGCTCCCGGGTGTTGTGTATGAGTTCCACATCCCCACGTCCTCTACTTCCTTGACTATCAAAGAGCTCAGAACCCACATAAGCCTCTTTCTTTCATTCTCTTCTCTTGTGCTATCATGAAGGTTCTTCCCTCCGCTCGTTTTCGCCGCTGTGTTCTCAGACGCAATCTGAAGTTGCCACCGATTTCCCCAAGGCACTTCCCCTTCTGCGGCGTCGTTTGTCCTCCAGAATGGTCTCATGTAGAGTCGCCTCCTGTTCACGATATCTTCTAGCTTTTGGAGGTCCATGTACTTCCACACGGTGTCCGTGTCCTTTATTTCCCCTCCATACTCTACCTCAGTAAAACAATCCTGCGCTCTCTCGAAGGTGTATTTCCGTTGTTCGTGATGTCCTGTATCGTTTCCGTGTTTCCATTTCCCGTCTAGCTCATCTTCCATCTGCAGCATCTGCCCAACGGAAGCAATAAGACATGTCAATCCATTCTCTTCTGGTCCGCTATAATCCCCCATTACCGCGTCGATCTGTTCTTCGAAGAAACTTTGGTGCTCCCCCCATATTCCTTTCTCCTTCTCACGGAGAAGACCCAAAATGGACCCTTGTATGAATTGTCCGTCCGTCAATTCTGCGGCCCTTCTGTACAGATATTCGATCAACCCCTCTTTCCTCATGCCGTCCATTAGTTCCTTAAGTCCAATCCACGAGCGTCCTTTTTCGTCAAGCATTCGTGTTGCCGCCCACAGCACAAACAGTGGGTAGTTGATGCCCATGGCTTTTTTCATTTCCCTCGCCTCTTAGAGTAGTCCTGGTTATTCCGCCCACCCGACCGGCCCCTGTCAGGTCCCCCTCGACCGGACTGTGAAGTGCACTAATGCATTGCCTCATAGGCTGCCGGTCCTTCCAGCTTGCGCTTGGTCGTGCCGTCCGAGCGCAACTGAACGCGGAGTTGCTTCGATTCTGCAAGCCCGGCCATTGTGCCTCCTGTATCCAGCGACAATGGGTGAATACGCTACTCTCTAGCGTACAGAGAGATTGAGGGATTGGCCAGGAACAGGCCCGGCCATCTTGGCGCAGGGTGGGAAGAACGACTCCTAAAATGCGCGGGCTAACGAAAGGTTGCCGAGTGGAGTGCAGTGATGGCAACGAGAGGCCGGAAATATAGCTGCAACCGACCTGCTGTGATTCCGACACTCACTTGTTGCATCGCGGACTTAATCCCTTTCTTTGCAACCGCGACGCCCGGTCCAGCGTCATGTCCGGACTCGACACCACGGCAAGGAACCGGGCTGCCGTCATTCCGGAGCGACGCCCGTCAGCTCGTGCTGCAACTCGCGGGCCGCGCGGATCAGCGCCTCCAGCTCCTCGCCGCGGCCCCGGTCGAGCATTTCGTCGCGCATCCTGCTGGCCAGCATGTACGTTGCCCGGAAAGTGATCTCGATCAGCGGCGCGAGCCGGCCGGCCGGACCGCCGGCGCCGTCCTCGATGGTGGCAAGCGCCGCAAACCGGACGAACTCGGGCGGCGCCAGTCCGCGGTCCTCGGCAAACGCCTTGATGCGGTCCCACTCCGTATCGAGGAAACGGATCGAGTGGGCCGTGCGCGTCTCCGCCTTGCCGGCGTCAACGGCCGGGATATCCGTGTTTTCCTGACTCATCGTGCTGTTCCTCCAATGACGGCTTCACGCCGTGGTGGTTTCTTAAAGACCCTGAGCGGCGCAATGCGCGCCGCTTCTCACAGTTCCAGATCCATGTCTCGGATCTTGCTGCGTTCCGGCGGCGGCATTTCCCGGTCAAGGGGCGGCGTCCCAGCGTCGTCCCGCTGCTTCGCATTGTCGGTTGCAGCGGCCGCGTCCGGCGTCTTTCCCTTGCCGCGCGCCGCTTCTTCATCCTTCCCCGGCGCTTCGCGGGGCGCCTCGCCGATGCCTTCGAGCGCCGCGATGCGCTCGCCGGTCACGGCCTGGAGCTGCGCGCGGAGTTCCTTGGCGTCGTCGGTGACGAGCTCGGCGCGGTCGCGTGCCCGGCTGATCTCCACGTAGAACGACTTCTGCGTGGTCAGATGCGGGTGCCGCGCCTCCATCGCGGCAATCACGTTGTCCACCGTCCGGCCCTGGAACGCGTGCACGGTCGAGGCCCAGGCATGGTCGAGGTGGCGAAGCTGCGGATCGTTCCGGCCGAGTTCGAGGTTCCGCCCCTCCTCGAGATGCAGCTTCACCCGCCCGTTCCCCACCTCGGAAACCTCCGCGGTGCGGCTGTTGACGAGCCCGAGATCCGCATCGTTGCGGGTCCAGCGGATGCGGTCGCCGGCGCGAAGCTCGATCTCCTCCATGCGGTAGACCTCGGTTCCGCCCTTGCGGCCGCCCACTTCGGCAGGCTTCCAGGCGACGGTCCCGCCGTCCCCCCCTTCCAGAATCACCGACCGGGCCTCGTGATCGACGCCCACAACGAGGCGCTCGTCGCCCTTCTCGACACCCAGGCGCTTGTAGGGGCGATGGAAGGCGACCACGTCGCCTACGGCGTAGTTGCCGGCGAGGGCCTTCTCGGCATTGGTGTAGCCCCTGGAGACCAGCCGCTCGGAAACCATCGCCGGGCCACGGATGAGCCCCTCTCGGGTCAGGCGCTCGCGGATGTGGCCGTTGATCGCCTGGCGGAGTTCGTGGCTCGGGGCCATGACGCCCGTGTTCTCGCGCGCCTCGGGGGAGAGCGCAAGCCAGCGCGCCGCGACCGCGCCGCCGATGTTGTCCGCCTTCACCTGGGCCACGTTGGAGCCCAGCTTCTCGAAGGCGCGTTCGATCTCCCCCTTTAGGCTCGCCTCGACCGCTTCCTTGAGGGCCGGGTCGCGCTGCCGCATGATCTCGTCCATGACCGCGGTCTTCATGCCCGCCGCCTGGAGCTGGGCGAAGGGTTTGCCGGCATCGACCGCGTCGAGCTGCTTCGAGTCGCCCACCAGGACCACGCGGGGGATGCGGAACGCGTTGGCGATGCGCAGGAGGTCGCGGGCCTGAACGGTGGACGCCAGCGAGCCCTCGTCCACCACCAGGATGGTCCTGTCGAACGCCGCCCGCATCGCCCGCTCGCCCTTTTCCGTGAGCCTGCCCTCGGCGGCGCCGGCGTTCCGGGCAAGGAACCGCTGCAGGGTCTCGGACTCGATGCCGGCCTCGGACGCGAGCGTCTTCACCGCCGATGCGGAGGGCGCCAGGCCCGCCATGCGCCAGCCCTTCTTCTCCGCGAGCGCCCGCACCCTGTCGAGCATGGTGGTCTTGCCTGTGCCGGCGTAGCCCTGAACGCCAACCACGCGGTCCCTTGATGACAGTATCAGCTTCACGGCGTCCCTTTGTCCGGCCGTGAGCGGCCCCCGGTGGAGGCGGGCCTGGACCGCCCAGCCTCGCATCGGAGAGCGCCCCTGGCCCTCGCCCGAACGCATCAGCGCGATGGTTTCTCGCTCCTCGCCCACGGTCCGGTCCGTCGCGAGCGCGTCCCCTGCGGCCGGCAGGCTCACGGCATGGAGCGCGCCCGCCGCCTCCAGGCCCACCACCTCGCGCTCGACCTCGGCCATGGTCACCCTTCCCGGCGCGTGCGCAAGCGCCGCGGCGAAGAGATCGGCGCGGGCGAACACGGCCTCCCGCTCCGAGAGATGATCCATCGCCCAGGCAACGGCCTTGGCGGCGGGTTCCTGCCCGGCCGCTTCCCGGGCCGCGGCGTCCAGGTCCGGCGCCGCCTTCGACGCCGCCTCCCGAGCGAGATCTTTGGCGTCGAACCCCAAATCCGCCGCCTGCCTCTCCCAGACGCCCCGGAGCGCGTCGCGGTCCACGTCGCGTTTCTTTGCGCGGGTCATCAGCGCCGCGCGCTCGGCGATGCGCGGGTTCTCCGCGGTGGCGCCCAGGCCGCGCTCCTCCATCGCCGCCTCGATCTCGGCCCTGCGTGTCGAGAAGGCTTCGATCACCCCGCGCGAAACGCCTGCGATCTCGAAGCGTCCGTCCGCATGGGTCTTCTCGATGCCGTAGCCCAGATCCAGCAGGCTCCGCGCAAGCTCGTTCCGGTAGAGCATCCCGACGAGCTTCTGCCGTTCGTAGAGGCCCTCGTTGGCCATGGTGCGCCACTTCCCGTCTCCGCTTCTGACCATGTTGGCCACAACGGCGTGGGTGTGGAGCTGCGGGTCGAGGTTCCGGGAGGTGTCGTGGCGGAAGGTGGCGGCGACGATCTCCTGGCCGCGTGCCCGGACCATCCGCCTGGTTTCGGGGTCCTGCACTCGGGTCTCGGCGGCGTTCGCCTCTACCCAGTCGAGCGTCGCCTTCACCGCGCGGTCGTGGGCGCCTGTGATGCGCGCGTCGCCGCCCACCAGCGCGGCGATGGAGACCGACTTGGGAGCGGAGAAGGTGAGGTCGCGCCCCGGACGGTGGAGAAACTCCCCGTCCTTGCCGCGGCGTCCGAGCTGACGCCCCGAGCCGTCCGGCACGCTGCCCTCCAGCACTGTCCGGAAGACGTCCGCGTCGACCGGGCCTTCGAGCCCCAGCTCCTCCGCGCCCTTGCCGGCCCAGGCGCTCGCGGACTTGTGCCCGGGGTCGTCCTTCGCGTAGTAGCCGTCGCGTTCGTAGTAGCTCGCGCCCTGGGCGGCCGAGCCGAGCGCCCCGATCGAGAGCATCTCAGAACCACACGCGCGCCCTGGAAGGGCCCGGAACGGGATGCTGCGGCGCCGAACCGCCGCCGTCTTGCGCCCGGCTGCCCGCGGGGGCCGCGAGTTCCGCAGAGCCGGGTTCTTCACTGTCGACGGCCGGACCCCGGTCCGTTCGCTCCGCGTCGGCTTGCTCCGGCGGCAATTCCAGCGGATCTGGAACATCGATGCCGGCCGCGTCGGCGCCGCCTGCCCCGCCACCCACCTGTTCGGGCTCCGTTCCGCCGTCTTCCGGCGCCTGGAAGTCGAACTCGGACTGCGGCTCCCGGTCCTCGGGCCAGCCATCGGCCATCACTTCCGGCAAAACGGCCTCCCCGCCCACGGGTTCCGCCGCGGCATCGGCGGTCTCCGCCTCCGCCGAGGCATCGTCCACGCGCGCCACGAACCGTTCCGCCGAGGCCGGGCGATCCACGTACCGGAGTTTGATCTCGGTGACCGGGAAGGGGCCGGGGAACTTCAGATACCCGTGCAGGTTGTCCAGCCGCATGATCTCCGAGGGCAGGGCCAGCGGCCGCATCTGGCGGTGCTGGGTAAGGGAGACCCCGTCGCGCATGGTGCTGGCGCCGTAGCTCATGCCTTGCGTGTACTCCTCCACCTCGCCCCGCCCGAGGCTCTCGGCCGACCACTGCGCGGTCTCCTGGTCGGGCGCTGACAGCACCACCCGGGTGCCACAGAGCCCGGAGATCGTCTCCGCGCCGTTCTTCCCGTAGATGTCCCGCAGGGAGGAGAACACCTGGATCCCCAGCACGAAGCAGCCGCCGAACTGCCGGGACTCCGCAAGACCCGGCTGGAGGCTCGGCACCTGGTGGAGCGTCGGCAGCTCGTCCAGGACGATCCATATCCGGCGCGCGCTGTCCTGCTGGAGCGAGAGGAGCGCGTTGACCGCGATCTCGAGCCAGGTGGAGATGAGTCCCCTCAGGCTCGCGTGCTGGTCTCCCCTGGAGGTCAGGAACAGGAACCCGGTCTCGTCCTCGCGGTTTACCCAGTCGCGGATCGAGAAGCGCTCGCCCGTGTCCGGCAGGAACTCCAGCGCGCCCAGGTGCGCGGTCAGCATGGCGCGCACCGAGAGGGCGGTCTTGGGGTTGTCGGGGCTCACGATGGACTGGGCCACGGTTCCCTCCATGGCTTCCGCCAGCTCCGACAGCTCGGTCTTGAGCAGGTCCTCGACGAGTTTTCGGTTTTCGGTTACTCCCTGCGTCCAAAGCACTCCGGCTCCGTTGGCGAAGAGCTGCCTTGCAGCCGTCACCCAGAACGGGTCCACGGTGTCTTTCTGCTGGGGGATCAGGGCCGCAGCCATCATGTCGAAGTCCCGCGGCGTCCTGGCCTCGAAAAACGGCGACCACCGAGGAGCGCGGGCATCGAGGGGGTTCATGAGCACATCCTTGGCGGGATCGAAGAAGGAGCGCGTGTAGGTTCCCATCTTGTCGTAGACAATGCAGCGTTCCCCCCGCGCCCGGATCTGCGCTACGAGGTCCGAGATCAGCACGGTCTTGCCCGAGCCCGTGGTGCCCGAGACGATGGTGTGCTGGGTCTCGGCGCGCTTGGGCCAGGGGATCCCGGCGATGCGGCAGGAGGCCCGCCGGGCCGCCGGAAACAGGGCCGTCGCCACACGCACGGACAGAGGCTGCACGCGCCTCCGGAGTTCGCGCGCGGTCGCCATCTCCGCGCCGCGCACGCGCCGGGTCCGGGCCAAGCGCCGGCCGAGCATCCAGAACCCCAGGGTGCAGACAACCATGCCGCCCATTCCCCATCCCGCGCCCGTCCATGCCCAGGAGTGGACCGTCTTGAGCATGCGTCTGCGTATCCGTTCGATTCTCCGGTCCGCGACGATCTCCACGATCGGGGTAGGGCTCTTCCGTCCCTCCCGCCACTCGTGCAACTGGCCGGAACGGGGGGAGTAGCCAAGCGAAAGCTTGAACTCGGCAAGGGTCCCCATGCCGACGATGCGCCACTCGTAGGCGGTGGTGGTGAAGTAGAGCGCTATGGAGGGGGCAAGGACGACCACGAGGACAAAGCCGATGACCTGCCAGCGCACCAGCTGGCCCCACATGTGAACGTCGTGGAGCAGGGTCTGGCCGCCCCTGAGCGTCGCCTTGCCGAACATCATCATTCCCCGTTCATGGTCCGAGCACTTCGTCCCGGCCCATCGGACCGCCGCGATCGCGTTCCTTCTGCCCTTCCGCATCCGGCGCCGCGTTCCCGGCCGTGCCGTAGAGCTTTCCGCCGAGCCACTCGCCGACCAGCGGGACCGACTCGGCGGCGTGCTCGCCGAAGGGCCGATCGGTCTCGGCCGCCACCCTGGCGCGGCCCCGCTCGTTCTGCTCGCCCGCAACGCCTCCACGCGCCTCGCGTTCGGCCTCCCGGATGTCCAGCTCCGTGTCGGTCTCGGCGCGGAGGATCCCGGCATCTCTCCCGACGCTCCCCCGCGCATGCTCTCCGCGTCCGCTGTCCCGCGCCCAGCCCGACCATTCCGACCAGGCCGCCGCGGGCCTGTTTTCGTGAGACTCCTGCAGCCCTTCGAGCGCCCGCCCGTAGCCCGCCAGATCCGGCGCCGATGCAGGGTCCGGGCCCCTGGGCGCGGGGAAGCGTTCGGCTATGAAGGCCGCGGCGTGCGCCCGGAGCTCTTCGGCGTCCTCAGGGGTCTGGGGTGATGAAAGCCGCATGGCGCCCGCCACGCCGATCTCCCGCCCGCCCGCTCCGGTGCGGGCCGTGAGCCACGTGAAGAAGGGCTGGCCCAGCTCCCGGTCGATGGCCTGGGCCTCGCTCCGCACTTCCGCCGCCTGCTCGCTCCAGCTCTCGGCCTCGCGGTGGCTTATGGCCTCCTGCTCCCCGTAGCGGCGCATCCGCGCCAGGTTGGCCCCAAAACTCTCCTCCAGGCTCCTGAGCTCGCTCTCGCCCGAAGAAGCGGAGTAGCGCCGGGACGCCTCGGCCACCCGCGACCAGACATCGAGCACGCTGTGCTGCTCCGCGTAGTCCGTCATCCGGTTCCAGGCCTCCCGGCTGAGCGTATGGCCGCGCCAGCTCACCGAGCCGTCCGCTCCGAACTTGACGATGAAGTCGAAGCCCCCTCCGGCCTTGGCCTCGCTCGTGAGCGCCGCCGCCTGCTCCTTCGAGATGCCGCCCGCCTCGGACAGCTTCTCGTAGTGCGATTCCAGGCTCTGGACCCTCTGGCTCTCGCTCTCCGTGACTCCCCTCGAATGGGCCAGGCCGGTGCTCACATCCCGCGAGAACCGCTCCACCATGGCGGCGGAGTCGGTCGCAACCGCGGTGCGCGCCACCGCGGCCTCGGCCGACCAGTGCCGGGCCGCTTCCCGGGCCGCGCCCGCACGGCTCTCGTGGCTCACGGCGAGGGACTCCGAGAGCCTGACGCCGGCCGCCGGGATCCGGCTCGTGGCGGAACCGGCGTCCACCACCGCGGTGCCGTCGCCCGTGACGGTGAAGCCCGCGCCCTCCGGGGCGTATCCGGTGTAGCGGTCCGTGTCGGCGTGCAGCGAGGTGCGGACCTGGTGTCCCTCGACCGTAGCGAAGCGGTGGGTGTCCGACTGTGTGTTGGCGAGCGAGACGTTGCCGGTGGTGCCCTCCTGGGCTGCGGACGAGGCCGCTTCCTGACCCACCGCGAGCACCGAGGTCGCCAGCGCGGTGGCCCTGCCCACCCCGTAGGCCAGGGCCGCGGCCAGGAACGGCACCGACATCGAGAGGTAGCCCGACATGACCGCCACGTCCGAGGCCACCGCCTGTATCCCGGCCTGAGCCACCAGAGACACGCCCGCGTCGCCGCCCGGCATGAGCGCCCCGGCGCTCATGCGCTCGGCGGCCTCTCCCATGGAGATCCGGTGGAGGACCGCGTAGAGCGGACCCCAGCTCTGGAGCCACACGAGCCCCGCCAGGTAGGAGCGGAAGATCCCGGCGCCCGCGGGCGTGAGCATGAGCAGCACGGCCATGGGGAACGCGCCCACGTAGAGGCACTCGAACACGATGCGGAGCATCGGCACCCAGGTCTCGGCCTGGCGGCCGATGGCCCGGTAGGCGGAGACGGTCTGGGTCTCGGCACGGGCCTCGGTGTAGGCCCTGAGCGCCGCCGCGTTCCCTGCCTCCGAGGCCCACTGCTCCCCGGCGTCGTGGACGGCGTTCAGCACCATCTGCTGGCGCAGGATCTCGGCCGCGGTCCTGGACGCTCCTATCAGGTAGGAGTGGGCCGCGGGCAGGGCCGCCATAAGCTCGGCCCGGGCCAGGGCCTCCGTGGCCGCTCCGGGGAAGAGCCTCCGCCCGAAGATCCCGGATGCCCTGGCGATCTCCGCGCTCCAGAGTGCGTCCAGGCGCGAGGCCGCCACCGCGCAGGTGACGATCTCGCGGTCCACCGTGGTCGCGCCCGTGCCGGAAGGAGCGCCCCGAGTCGCGTACTCGACCATGCGCGCGGGAGAGGCGCCGGCGGAAGGCGAACCGCTGGCTGTGACGAGCCGCCAGACGTCGGTGCTCTCGCGGAGATCGTCCGCGGAGATGTGGCCCAGGAGGAGCGCGTGGAACACGCACTGCCGCGCGTAGGCCCGGAGGTTCCGGGCGAACACCGCGTCGGTCACCTCCATGCGGGTGGCCGCAGCCGCGAGCCTCGCCCCGAAGATGAGCCCGTGGCGGCGGTAGGTCAGATCGTTGGGAAGGGAGAAGGCCTGCTCGGTGAGCCGCGTGAGCCCGTCGCCTACCTGGCTCGTGAGGGAGGCGAAGAGCGCCAGGCCGATGGGCACGTTCGCCACCACCGCGGGCGCCAGCGCCGGATCGAGACGGTCCACCACCCGCACGGTCGCCTTGGGCACCACCATGGCGCCCCAGACCGCCACGAACAGAAGCATCCACCTGGCGTTGTCCTTCCAGGAGCCCCCGAAGGCTGTGCGGAACAGAGCCCAGGCAAGCCCGCAGACCCCGGCCAACTGCGCCAGGGTCACGAAGGCGCCGCCGCCCGTGATCGCGGCCACGGCGTTCAGGAGGTCGACCAGGTAGGTGCCGCCGCCCAGGGTGAAGATCTCGTACACGGCTGGTCTTCCCCGGCCCCGCCGCCTTTACCGCGACACGGACGCGCCGCGGGAGAAGGCGAGGGCCGCGCGGAGGTCGGCCGAGAGCGCGCCCGCGAGCTCGGTCTCGATGAGCCTCAGCTTCTCGACCACGGCCAGGGCCGTGTTGAACCGCTCAAGCCCCTGGTGGCGGTGGCGCGCCAGCGCCGTCCGGTTCCGGCGGAGCCCTTCGCGCCAGCGCTCCAACTGGTCCCCGTCGGCGATGTCCAGGGTCCCGGCGCGCTCCTGGACCGTCCGGTGGAGGTCCGAGATCCACACCTGGAGCACGTCGAGCGCCACGGCCTCGGCCAGAGAGTCCACCTCCTGCTCCACCACCGCTCCGCGGTAGGCCGCGGCGGTGTTCACCACCCGGTAGACCGGCAGCGTGGTGAGGTTCACGAGGGCCAGGGCGTCCGCGGGCGGCGCCGTGTCCGTGCGGACCGCCTCCACCAGTTGCCGGAGCAGGCCGGCGACCCGGTTCCGGAAGCCCCGCGCCGCGGGCACGGTGAGCCGCCCGAGGGTGGGGTTCAGGCAGTCCGAGGCCGTGTCGCAGCGGTAGACCGGCAGGTCGCCGCCGCCCTCCATCAGGATCTCGGTCACGCGGCGATCGAGGGCCAGGGGCTCCAGGACGCGCACGCGCGGCCCGGAGGCGTCAGCGTCCGAGACCGGCGCGGTCACGATCACGGTCCCGGAGACGGACATGGCGAACTCGCCCAGGTCCCGGTCCGAGCCGAGAAGGGCCGACGCCCGCACCGCGCGCCAGGCGTAGTTGACGTTGACCGGCGCCTGGTCCTTGAGCGGTCCCGAGGCCGCGGCGAGGGTCGAGTTCCGCTTGCCGTCCGCGCCGCAGCCGTGGCGCGCGGCGGCGTAGTCCGAGAAGATGCCCTGCCGGGTACCCACGGCCGCGCAGATGGCGGCGCTCGCGCGGTCGTTCTTCGACCAGACCGCTCCGACCAGGGCCTGCGCGGTCTCGCAGGAGTCGAGGTTCTGGCTGTTCACCCACTGGGCCAGGGCCCGGAGCTTCGACATGGTCTCGGCTATCACCGGCGAGATGGTCTCCAAGGCCAGCTCGAAGGCGAACCCCGCGGCGTTCTGCGCAACGGCGCGGCCGAAGGCGATGAGCTGGTCGGAGTCGATGAAGGAGAAGGCGCCGGCGAAGGCGTCGATGCCGCCGCAGCCGGCGCGGAAGGACGGCAGGCTGACGGTCGCGATGGGCTCGGAGCGCACGGGCGCACGCAGGTAGAGGTTGCCCAAAGTCCAGTGGCCCGAGGCCTGGCCGTCGAAGGCGGTCGGCCCGGTGGTGTTCACCGCGGCGCCCCGCCAGAAGTTCTCCATCTCGGAGAGCACGTCCGCAGGGACCGGCGTCGCGGCGAAGAGCCCGGCTAAGGCCAACACAGCCGCCAAGGTGCGGGAAGCTGTGGCGATGCCACCTGTCCCGTGCCTAGTAGTCATGCCCCACCTCCCGCGTGGTCAGCGCGAAGATGCGCTCGGCCAACTGGTCCTCGGCGACCACGCCGAAGGAGACCGGCAGCGCCCTGGACGTTCGCGTGTCGTAGAGGAAGACGGCGGGAACGACCCTGCTCGTGAGGCCCAGCCGCGCGGCGCGGCCCTCATCAGGGACGGCCTCGGGCCAGCCTTCGAGCGGCGCGCCCGTCAGCGAGACCGCGAGCACGTCCAGCCCGTGGCGCAGTGCGAAGGCCCGCAGGAGCGGTCCGAAGACCTTGCACGCCGGGCATTGCGCGTCGCCCAGGTAGATGAGGCCGTAGCGCCGCCCGAGCCGCTTGAGGACCGTTGCGCGCGCGGCCCGGCGCTCGTCCGACCAGAGCCTCTTGGCCAGGGCGCCCACCGGACGTTTCAGCGTGTAGTCGAGGTCCGGGCTCGCCCACACCGTGCGGCGGAAGGCGTCCGAGAAGGTGGCGGCACGCTGCAGGGTTTCCTGCTGTAGATGCAGGTAGGCCGCTACGTTCTCCTCGCTCGGGTCGATGACCGCCCGGGCGCGGGCTTCCTCCAGGACCCGGCGCATCTCCCGGATGCGCTCCATCGCGGTCGTGGGCTGCGGCGCCGACGGGTCCGCCGGCGCCGTGTCGTCTCCGGGGTCTTCCTCGTCCGGGTCGCAGTAGAAGTGCCAGCCGAGCGCGGGCGCCGCGTCCGCGTCCGGGTCCGAGCCGCACCAGGGCCGCCATTCCCGCGCCTCCGGGGAGGACGCCGGGAGGACCGGGAGGAGGAAGGGGATGGCCAGGGCAAGGAGAAGGATCATGGCCGGACGGCTCACTCGTTCCTCCCGTAGAAGTCCCGGATGCGCGCCTGCATGACATTGCCGGTCCCGTCCGCGTCGGGAAGCTCGATCGAGGGCTCCCGCGAGCCGTCCACCAGGTCCTCGGCGAACTCCGAGAGGTCCACGGCCTCGAAATCAATGCGCTCCATCTCCTCCACCGTGAAACCCCGGCAACTGCCCCAGCCGATCCCGAGCTGGCTCCGAGCCGCCTCCTGGAGGATGCGCCCGAGCTTCGAGCCGAACACGCACCAGGCGCGTTCCTTGCGGACGCATACTCCCAGGATGCGCCTCGTGCATCGCTTGCCCAGGTAGTGCGTGTTCCCGGCGTGACGCTCTTCGGCCAGGAGGCGCTCGCTCTCGCTGCAATTCGCGAGGCCCACGAGCACGCCCGAGTTCTTGCAGCAGTTCGCGAGCCCTCCCCAGCGGATGCGGCAGGAACGCCGCGCGCCGTGGAAGAACCGCAGGTTCTCGCGGTCGAACTCCTCGCCGCCCATGTCGAGCACCATGTTGAGCCGGGCCGTCGATTCGACGAACCCGGTGTTGGCCTGCGATGCCGCGGTCTCACAGCCGGAACCCACGCACCAGGAGACCGAGCCGCAAGGGCCGCCGGCCTCCGCGTCCGCCACCCCGGCGGCGCAGTCCGCCACCGATCCGGAAGCGAGCCCGCCCGCGCCCCAACCGGAAGACTGCGGATTGCCTTCGATCCCGCCCGCTCGCTGTACAAGAGGATCGCCCGTCCCGACCGGCGCCTCCGGCCGCGCAACGGAAGCCTCGATCACGTGGCGGCCCGCCCGTCCCCCGGGATCGTCCGGATCGGCCAGGGCCCGGGCAGCGGCGGCATCGAGCTCGGCAGCGCTCAGGCCTCGTTCGGGCAGGCTCGTTCCGGCATAGCCGGGAACATCGGCCGCGGAATCCGCATCCTTCGCGACGGCGGCCGCCGCCGCACGGCCCGCCTGGCCGACGGCGCGGGCGGCCGCTGCGGGGTCTTCGGCCCAGGTGCGGCCTGCGGCGGCGTGCACCAGGATCGCCAGGATCAGGACCACGGGCTTCATGCCGTCCCTGCGCTTCATCGCGGGTCTCCTCTCAGGCTCGCGAGATGCCGGCGCGCGGTCTCCCGGCCGGGTCCTCCCTCCGCGGCTACAGCCTCCAGCGCCGCTTCCAGGCCGATGTTGCCCGCGATGCGGTCGTGGGGCGGCGCCGGATCGGCGGCGCAGCCAAGGCTCCCGCAGGGCGGGACTCCGCCGGGCGCCACCACGACGGTGGGGATCGCCGTCACGCCGAACAGCCGGAACAAACGCGGGTCGATGGCGGCGCCTCTCTCGCCGCCCAGGTACGGTCCGATGCGCTTTACCGTGGCCTGCAAGCCGCCCGGGCCAAACCCGCGCAGGACCAGCGGCGCGCCGACGCGTGCAGCCTCGCGGCTCCATTGCCGCCATGCCGCCGCCGGAGCCGAGAGGCTCATGAAAACGATCACCTCGGGGCCGTGCCGACGTGCGGAAAGACCGCGGGCAACGCGCCGGGCCTTGTGTTCGGCCGGAAGCGGGGAGGAGGCCCTTCGGGCCTGCCCGCCTGCGCGTTCCAGCGCCCGTTCCATCACCGAGCGCGACCAGGCGTCCAGGTCGCCGCCGGGAGCACGTTCGGCGTTCCGAAGGACCCGGTCGACGACGTCTCGAGCAGCGTCCTCGGCCGTCCCCTGAGCCCGGCCCAAGCCGGACCAGGCCGTAAGCAGCAACACGAACGCCAGCAAAGCGGCGGTCACACGAAGCGGGTCGCAGTTCATTTCAAACCTTCTCAGAGCAAACAACATGTGCGCTTTCGCCAGAGCAGATACCCGAAGTTCTCTCCCGCCACCGGAAGCTCGCGGAGCGCCTCCCAGAGCACCGAGGACCGCCCCGTGGGGTTGCAGCCCGTGAGCGGAGACGTCGCCGGCGCCGGCTGGGTCATCTGCCAGCGGTACTGGGACTTCTTCATCACCGGCATGGGGTAGCGCCCGCACAGAGCCGCGGTCCCGGACGTGCCCCAGGCAAGCAGGAGACGGTGAAGGCGGAACACCAGCCGCTGGGCTACGAGCAGCGAAGCCTGGACCCCGCCCACGTGTGCGGACACGTTCCCGGTCAGCGGATACATGCCGCCCTGGCAGCCCGCGCACCAGAACAGCGGATCGAGCGGCAGCCCTGCCGACGCCGCGGCGCAGTCCGCGGCGCACGCCGCCTGCGCCGGCAGGTCCGCAAACAGCGCGGCTTCCGGATTCAGCAGGAACGACAGCTCGTCATCCCGCCAGGCCGGGTCGAGCTCCGAAACCCAGGCTATGTCGAGCGAGCCGCCTTCGAGGCAGCCGAGATCGAGGAGCGCGCCGATCCAGGAAAGAAGCGGATACACATAGTAGTGGGCGTGCCAGGTGGAGCCCGAGGCGCCGTCGCCGCCCGAGGAGCCCGTGCGGCCGCGCCCGGCCGGAAGGCCCGGGTCTACGGTCATGCCGCCCAGGTTGGGGAAGCACCAAGGAGCGCGGCTCACGTCCAGGAGCCGCGCCGGCTCCCACATGCCGAGGGAGAGCCCTATGCGAGGGATGGGGCTGCCGCAGAAGCAGATGGGCGATCCGGGGTTGGGCGTGTCCGGCGCCCCCGTTGCGCTGCCCATGCTGATCGGGCCGATGGAGATCGGGAAGAGGCACTCCCAGCACACGTCCGTGACCGGGTTCACGAAACGCCCGGTGCAGGACTGGGCCGATGCGGTCCCGGAGAACAGGACGCCGGCCAGGACCAGCGCCGCGCCCATTGTCATCACTATCCGGAACTTCATGGCCGGGCTCCGGCGACCGCTTCGTCCTCCAGCGGCACTTCCGTTATGCGGAGCACCGACCCCTCGGACGTTACCACGGACGGCGTGGCGCGGAGCCCGAGACGTCTCGACAGCCGGCCGCTCTGGTCGAAGAAGAACCGGCGGCCGTGGGTGCGCATGAGGTCCAGCGGCCGGCCCGCCAGGAGCACGATCCGCGCCGGCCGCTCGCGGCGGAGCGCCCAGGCCACCTCGACCGGCCTCGCGCCGTCGATGAAGACCAGGTCGCGAGTAAGCGGCTGCACCTCGAGCGGGTTGATCCGCGCGCCGCGGGCCGCGAGCAGGGTCCCGTCCGCCGCCCGGACGTCGCGTTCCAGCTCGATCGAAGGATCGAACAGCCGGGTGTGATGGACACGGGCGGGGCCGATGCCCTCCACCCGTCCGGGCGCCTCGATGCGCCCTCGCGCACTCTCTATCGCCTCGCCCCGCATGCGGGCCATCTCGCCGGAGGCTTCCATGGCACCAAGCCGCGCCTCGATCTCGGCCAGCAGGTCCGGCTCGGCGACCGGCCAGACCGCGCCGCGCACGCCCAGGTCCTTCGCCGCCCCGGGCCGCGGCGAGAGCGTCAGCACGCAAACGATCGCCGCCGGCATCAGGCCGAACAAGAGGAACCGCCGCGTCATGGCCGCACGTCTTCCGGGCCGGCGAGCGGCCCTTCCAGCCCGAGCCAGGGAATGTCCGGGAGGGCCAGGGCACGGCCGCGGATGCGCTCACGCGCCACCAGCCCGATCTCCGCGTAGCGGCTGTCGTGGCTGTCCGCGTGATCGGCGTGGACGTAGTAGCGGCCGGGAGGGATCAGCCCCGGACGCACCGCCTCCAGCTTGCGCCCGTCGCGTGCATGGCTCTTGGCTATCCCCTGGACGGCTCCGTTCACCGAGACGCGGCGGTCGCCGTCCAGCGCCACCCGGTCTCCGGGCAGGCCGCGCACGGTCTTGAGGTAGGGAACCGCCGAACCCGCGGCCTCGGGCGGGTCGAACACGACCGCATCGCCGCGTTCGGGCGCACCCAACAGCGGCAGCACGAGGTAGCCCCACGCCCCGTCGGACCAGCTCGCGTTGACGTGGACCCGCGAGGCCAGGGCCAGCCACACGACGGCCAGGACGGCCGCCCAGACGAGAATCCGGTTGCCCCGTCCACGCCTGCAGCCCATGGCCTTCGTGTCCTTCCTCACCGTTCCTCCTCCCGATCCGCCGCAGGATCGTCCCTTGACGGCGGCGCCTGGAGCGCCGCTCGGATCTCCGCGGTCAGGTCCGGCGCGCCCGCCGCCACCGCGGTCGAGGGAAGGAGCACGGCGCGGTGGCGCGCCGCGGTCCGCGCGAGCGCCTCCTCGAGCCGGTTCCCCCACTCGCGCACGGCCGCCACCGCCTCGTCCCCGTCTCCGTGTTCCCGTGCGGCCTTGGTCACGTAGTCCGCGGTCAACTCTGCCAGCCGCACACTGGCGATGCGCGGGACCCTCTCCAGGGTCAGGCGCGCCGAGAGCGAGGAGACCGCCGCGGACACGCCGGCCGCGAGCAGCAGGGCGGCCACGAGCGTCGACACCTCGCTCATGACCGGGCCTTTTCGTGCGCTCCATCCGCCCTCAGTCCCCATCGTTCGTCCCTCCGGCGTTCGGCGCTGACGGCTGGGAAGAGGCACGCGGTCCCTTGTCCGCGGGCGTTCCGAGAGCCTCGAGACGCTCCAGCCAGAGCGCAGCCGCCCGGTCGGGGTCCACGGTCCGGATGCGGCGCTTGAGAGGCGGAAAGGCCACCGCGGGGGCGGCGCCGCCGCGCGCTCCCGGAAGATCCCGCTCCTCCGCCGCCTCGGCCATACGGGCCACGAAACGCAAAAGCTCCGCCTGTTCCGGAGAAAGCTCCGCGTCCAGCCCCGCGGACTCCCGCACGGCCCGGTCTACGCCCTCCCTGAGCCGTCCAAGCCGGTCCGCGCCGCGCTGCGACGAAGCGGCCTCCGCGCCTAGCCAGGCAACGCTCGCGTCGGCGAGAAGCGCATGGAGCGCCACCGTCCGGTTGCCCCCGGAGCCCTCCTCGCCCAGGTCTTCGACCGCCTCGCTCATCATAACCGCGTGGGCCGCCACGGAGTGGAACCGCCTGAGCCGTCCGCCCCTGCGGCAGGTGTTGGCCAGCACGTGGGCCAGGGCCTCGAAGTCGACACCATCGGCGGTCAACGACTCCGGGTCCCCCGGCCAGCAAACCGGCCGGTCTCCTCTTTTCATGTCTGCGCTCATTCGCGTCTCCTTGAGTTCTCCAGTCCGGTGACGAAACCAGGGGCCTTCACGGCGCGCCGTCTGCGCCGGAGGCGGCGATCCGGTCGATGGCCTGCTCTGTGGTGAGGCCCTCCTCCTTGAGCCGCTCGACCTCGGCGAAGGCCGGGCCGCGCGAGGAGTAGAGCGCAGTGGACCAGCGGTCCAGCGCCAGCCGCGCCACCCGCCAGCCGTCCGGCCCGTGCAGCACCAGCTCGGCGTGGCGCCCGTCCACGGTGGCCAGGCTCTTGAGCGCCCGCTCCATGCCGGGGTCGCAGTGGATGCGCTTCTCCAGCTTCAGGAGCTCCACGGACTCGTCCTTCTGGGCCAGGAAGATCACCCAGTCCGAGTTCTCCCAGGCCGCGCGCGCTGCGGGGTTCGAGTAGTAGTCGTTAACGCTCTGGGTGCCGGTGACGAGCGCTCCCCGGTACTTCCGCGCGCGGCGGGCCGCGCCTTCGAGGAAAGCCCGGCTGTCCTCCCCGGACAAGAGGTCCCAGGCCTCGTCTATGACGATGGCCTTGGGCCGCGTTCGCGGGCCGTGATACATACGCTGAGTTGCCAGGAAGATCACCAGCATGAGCACCACGCCCTGCACGTCGCCGCGGCCCTTGAGCTCGGCCAACTCGAACACGGTGAGCGCGGCGTCCAGGGCCGGGGTCTCCGCTCCCTCGAAGAGCCGCCCCAGCGCTCCCCCAGGCCGCCACGGCCCCAGGGCCAGCGCCATATCCGACGCACGGCGGTCGCCCGCGGCCTGAAGCCTCTCCTGCACGGTCCCCAGGTCCGCTCCGTTCCCCGCCTCCTCCCAGGCTGCGGCGATGGCCTCGTCGATGAGCGCCGCCTCGATGTCGTCGATGCGGCCCCGCCTGCGGCACATGCGGCCGATCACCGCGGCCAGCATTGCGAAGCATTCCTCGCGGTAGTCGCCGTCCCGGGCCGCGGTCTCGGCGTCGATCATGGCGAAGGGGTTCAGCCTGGCCGGGTCCTTGCCGAACGCTATGAAGGCCCCGCCCAACGCTTCGGCCGTGTGCTGGAAGGAGCGCCCGTCGTCTATCACCACGGCCTCGCCGCCCGCGCCCGCGATCCCCGCCACCAGCTCCTGCATCAGCACCGACTTCCCCGACCCGGACTTGCCGGTCACGGCTACGTTGTAGTTCCCGGCCTCGTTGGCGAACGGAGACCAGCACGCCGGCTGGCCGCGCCGTCCTATCAAGAGCAGCGCAGGCGGAGCGTCCGCCCGCGCCTCCTGTCCGCGCCACTCGCCGTGCACAGGCGCGAGATCCACGGCCGAGGAGGTAAGCAAGGTCTTCATCCGGCCCATCCTGGCCAGGTCCGCGTCGAGCCCGCCGGCCGGGACCATGGGCAGGCAGGAGAGCCAGGCCGGGAGATGCGCGTAGCGCTCGGCGCCCAGGCGCCAGCCCTGGCCGTGGTAGATGGCCCGCACCGCCTGCTCGGCTTCCTCTATGGCGTCCAGGGGCGCGTAGACCGCGATCATGTAGCAGGCCCTCACCAGCCGCTCGCCGTCCTTGAGCCGCTCGGTGACGAAGCGCCAGTCCCGGGCCTTCTCCGGAAGGCCCGGGAGGTAGCGTGAGATCCCGGTCCCGGCCTGCTGGGTGGCCCGCGCGGATTTGAGGAAGGCACGCTCGCCGTCCGCGGCGTCCCCCATCATCACGGTAAGCGCGGTCAGGACCGGAGCGCCGGGCTGGAGGAAGTCCCGGTGGAAGTCGCCGATGAGCGCGTTGCCGCGCCAGCCGGGCCAGACCTCGGGGAAGGCCCGGGCCGAGAGCACCCGAACCGCAACGTCGGTCCCGTCAGGGTGGTGGAAGACCAGGCCCGCGGGAGCGACCGACAGGGCGCGGCCCGGCGCGGCGCACTGGAGATGGATCGGGTCCCGGGGAGACCAGCGCCGCGGAGGCCGGTCGAGCCCTCCGTCATGCTCTCCCTCGGGATCCGGGGCCACGAGTTCCGCCATGAGCGACAGGAGCGCGTCCGGATCGACCCGCCGCACGCCGGCGCCGGCCGAGGCCAGGGCGCCTTCGAGCGCCCGCCGGAAGCCCCCGAGCGCCGTCTCGGCCGCGGGGCCCGGCTGTCCCGCCAGGCAGGCCGCCAGGAACACCCGGCAGTCCTTGAGCGTGAACGGCGGCCCGCCCGCGTGGAGCGGTCGCCAGCCGGCGTGGACGAAGAGATCCCGGCGCCGCTCGGCCATCCCCGCCTGAACGCCGCCCGTGCGCTGCCGCGGTTCGGCCCAGTTCCGGACCGCGGCCCCGTAGCGCGGGCTCGTCCAGTGGATCACCTGGACCACCGCGCGCTCGGGCGCCGCGTCGGCAAGCGTCCCCGCCAGCGCCTCCAGCGTCCCGTCGTCGATCCCGGCAAAGGGCGGAAGCTCCAGCAGGAACCCGCAACTCGCGGCATTGACATAGAGCTCGCTCCCCTGGTCCCAGGCCCGCCAGGGCAGGATGTCCGCGAGCGGCGCCGGCAGGACCGGGAGGGTCCAGGGCTGGAGCGCCTCCGGTCCGCCGAGGAGGTCCCTGAGCCGCTCGATCACCGGAGCCTCCAGCGCGCAGGCTCCAGCACCGTCCACACCCAGTGGCCCTCGCGGTAGACCCCTTCGGCGTCCACGAAGGGAGCGATCCAGATCCGTGCGATCCGCTCGCTGGTACGAAGGCTTTCGCCCGCCGAGCCCGGTGACCCTTCGGCAGGCGAAACGGGTTCCGGTCCGGGAGAGGCTGCGACGCCTCCGCGCTCCTCGCTGGTGAACAGTCCCCGGAGCCACGTAAGGGGATCACAGCCTCCGGCGCAACCCGGGGCGGACTCTCCGGCCTCGGCGGCCTCCGCGACACGGGGCAGGCCGCGCTTCGCGGGTTGCGCTTCTCCGGGAGGCGTCACCGCCGGATCGGCCTCGGCCACGCTCGTGCACGCCGTTCCCTGCGCGAGCGGGCACTGCCACGTGTCGTCCACGTAGGTCGCCGCACAGCCGCCCAGGAACAGCACAGCCGCAAGGAGCGCGGGGACTGCGTGCCCGTATCCTGCGATTCGCGGATGGATCGTCGTTCGCGTGCTCATTTGCTCGTTCTCCGATGGCTGCTTGCCTTTGGTTCGTCCCCGCGCCCGTCGATGCGGGCGCCCTCGATGAAGACCACGGTCACCGGCGTGCCCGTCTGCAACTGGATCACCGGCTGGTACTGCTCGGCCCTGCGGATCAGGTAGTCCGCCACCCGGCGGCCGGCCGAGCCGGCGCCGGCGCCCAGGCCGGCGCGGCCCAAGTCCGAGAGGCTCGCGGATCCGTCCTCTCCGGACGCCCCGGGCTGAAGCGCGTTGGCCGCGGTCTCGCCCGCGCCCGAGACCAGGCCCGCAAGGAACGCCTTTTCCACCAGCGCCCCCTCGCGGCTCACCACCGGACCCCGCACCCCCACCTTGCCGCTTCCTGCCACGAAGCCCGCGACTTCGGTCTCGATCACGGTCTCCGGTTCCGGGCCTGCGCAGGTCAGGGTCCTGAGCCGGACGTAGACCTTCTCCGAGGAGAGGTCTCCGAAGGCCGCACCCGTCAGGGTGCAGCCCGCCACGTCCACCTCCAGGGCCTCGCCGCCCTCCGCCGCGCTCCGGGCCGGACCCGTCAGCCGGAGCAGCACCGGCCGCGGATCGCCCTGGGAGGAAACGCCCGCCGAGGCGTCGACGCCGGCCAGCACCACCGCGTCCGCGTAGGACCCGGCCGGGAGCCAGGACTCCAGCGGCCGGGGGCCCGCGGCGGCGCCGTCTCGTCCCGCCTGCCCCGCATCGCTCTCGAACTCCTGAATCATCGGGCCGGCCAGCGCGGCCGAGTCACCTGCAGCCGGACCGGCCCCGGTCGCCGGAACCGGCGCAGCCGCCCGGGCTTCGAGCCGGCGGCTGAGCTCGTCCATCACCGCGGCCTGCCGGTCGATCACCGCCCGGCCGTCCTCGGCGTCCCGCGCCAGGCGCTCCCGGAGCTGCGCGTTCTCCTGCTCGAACCGCCGCCGCCGCGTCTCCATGTCCCTGATCTGCGTCTCCAGTTCGCCGATCCGCGCCTCCGAGCGCCGCACCCAGCTCGCCTCCGCGGTGTCCGGCCCGGCCAGCTCCGCCTCGATCCCGGAGGGAGGCGGCGATCCGCCGCCTCCGCCCGACGAGATCCAGACCGCAAACACGATCAGCGCCGCCGCGGCCACGCCCGAGAACAGCAGGATCTGCCGCTGCCGGGTACGCCGGGTCTCCGGATCCATCGGGGCCCTGTCCGCAGCACTCATCGGGCCGCCTCCGCCGGACCGCTCCGATCCGCATCCACCGCCACCACGAGCCTTCCTCCCGCAGGACCGCTCCCCGGCGGCGCCAGCCAGAGCGCGGCCGGCGGCAGTCCAAGGCGGCCGGCCAGCGACTCGGCGTCGCGTTCCGGGCCAGCGGCCTCCAGGACCCGGACCGTAAACTTCGGGCCGCGCCAGATCTCGATGGCCGCAAGACCGCTCTGATCGGCCGTCTCGGACAGCGTCTCGACCGCGTAGCCCGGCGGGATCTCGCGCCGCGCCACTGCGTCTATCAATGCCACGAGCTCGTTCACGCGACCGGCCCGCGGTTGCGCGGCGTCCGGTTCGGGCGCCGTGGCCGCATTGCGGATCAGGATCTGCGCGGAGCCGCGATCCGCCAGGGTCAAGGCCAGCCGGTAGGTGAAGCCGGCCGCGGTCCCGATGAAGAGCGTCAACGGCTTCTGCAACTCGCCGAGGGTTGCGCCCGGGCGGTCAGCGGGCCGCAGGTAAAGGTCTCCCCGCGCCGCGTCGTGCTCCACCACGAACCCGTCCGGACCCCGGATCACCCGCGCGATGCGGTCGCCCGCCAGCGCGATGCGGCTCACCGCCCGGTCCGAGATCTCCGCCTCCAGCTCCGCGTGGTCCACGGCCTCCAGGATCTGCATGGCCGCAGCCCCTGCCGGCACGCAGAGAAGAACGACCGCGGACAGCAGCGCCGGAGCGGCCGCACCGCGGAACGCTCTCCCGAGCCGCGCCGGCGCCGCCCGGCGCTTCATCCGTCCGATTACCAACATCGGTCTCATTCCCGGTCCTCCTTCAGTTCCTCGAAACGCAGCAGGCCGATCCGGCCGCCGTCCACGCGGAACACAAGCCGGTAGCGCCTGTGAACGCGCGACACGGGCTCCCGTCCGATCCAGATGGCGAGCTTCCCCGCCACCACCACCGTCAACTTCTCCGGATCCGCCTCCACCCGCTCGGGGTAGAACGCGGTCGCCAGGTCGCGCCGCTCCATGCGCCCGGCCTCCGCCGCAACCCAAGCTCCGATCGCTCCCCGGGCCGAGGCGTGGCTCAACCGCGCCGCGGCCTCCCGCACGTGCTCCGCGTTCTCGGGCGTGAGCGTCAGGAGCGTCACGGCCGCGGTCCGCCCCATGTCCTCCAGGTAACGGAGCCCGGCACGGCTTCCGCCCACCTCCCAGGAAGGCCCCGCCACCGCCGGGATCAGCACCGCCATGCGCTCCACCGAGGCCAGGCCCACGCTCAGGGCCAGGTTGGCCAGGAGCGAAAGGCCCAGGAGCCCGGCCAGCACCGCACGGCCGTCCCGCACCCGCCGGCGCTCCGCATCCATCAGGTCCCGCCTCATGGTCTCCGCCTCACCCTACGAAGCGCCGCAGATGGCTCGGAGGCGCGCCCCTGAACCCCAGGGCGAAGTCGGGCAGGAACCAGTAGAGCGCCGAGACCGCCACGTCCGCGCCGCCGCCCCGCTTGACCCTGCGGAGCAGCGCCCACGCCACGAGACCGGCAACCAAGCCGGTCACGAAGGCGTTGGCCGCAAGCCCCAGGACCGCCGGCCCCAGAAGGACCGCGGCCTCGTCCAGCGTCCAGAAGAGCCAGCGCTCGGGATCGTCCAGGCGCGACGGGATCGCGTGCTTGACCGCGTCGCTCATCCTCAGCCCTCACACGATCGCCGTGCCCACGAGGCCGGTGACGATGCCCGTGCCGGCCCCGGCCGCTATGCCCACGCCCACCGCGCCCGCCAACTGCGCCGCGTTGAAGCGCAGCACCGAGCCCACCAGCGCCGCCCCGACGGCAAGCGCCGCCGCGAGTTGCCCGCCCGTGCCCCCGACGATGCCCGTCACCGTGTCCAGCGGACCCGTGAAGGTCGTGTCCGTGGTGGCCCAGCCCGCGTCCGCGCTCAAGAGCGTCCACGCCAGGACCACCGCCATCCGTACAGCCACAGAATGCGCCCTCATCGCGCCGCCCCCTGCAGAGCCGTTCCGTCGTCCGAAGTCGACGCCCGCCGGCGGGCGGAAGCCCACTCCTCCAGGTCCGCCACCGCGTAGCGCACCCGGCCTCCGAACCGGTGGAACGCCGGCCCGTCGCCGCTCACGCGGTAGCGGTCCAGCGTCCTCGGCGAGAGGCTCAGCCACGCGGCCGCCTCCCGGGTGTTGAGATAGTTGCTGCCGTTGCCGTTCATGCACGTTCCTCCTTCCTCTTCCAGGTCCGCTCCGCGCCCTGCGGGCGCGGGCGGAGCATCCAGTGAATCGGCCGTCATCGTCCCCGTAAATGGGTTCTCGTCCGCGACCCTGGCGCGGATCTCCCGTGCCTCTTCCTCGTTCGCGTTGGCGGCCATCCACGCGCGCACCCGGTCCACGGTCGTGAGCCGCGGGGACGCTCCCCGGCGGAGCCTCCCCACGAAGGACGGGTTGCCCGCGGCCTCCTCGCCCAGCATCGCGACCTTGGTTCCTGTCACGTCCAGGAAAGTCTCGACTTCGTGACGGAAGGCCGGACCCAGGGGCGGGAGGCCCATGAAGACCAGCACGCGGTCCGCGGTGCCGAGCCGCACGGAGCGGCCGCGCGCCTGGGACCACACGAAGACCGGGTCCCCCAGGGCTTCGGCGCCGAAGCGCCGGGCGCTCATGCCTCGGCGCGCCCGCCAGGCCGTCACGGCCCTGCGCAGGCGTTCGTCCAGGGGCATGTCCGCGTGTGGGTCAAGCGCAGTCATGCGTCCGAACATAGGACAAGACTTCGCGCTTGACAATAGGAAGTTGTAGTGTATAACCTACACTTGCCTACAGATGCGCGTCCGCCTGCGGCAGGCTACGCAGCAGTGTGGATAGAATGACAGGGGTTCCCGGACGGGGAACGGAAGGGAGTGCGATGGAACCGCATGGCAGGACCGATGAGAGGGAAGCCCTCCGGCGCGATCCGGTCCGGCTCAGGCTCAGGGACCTGCTCCGCCGGAACGACCTCACCCTGGCCGCGGCCTCGCTGGCCATCGGCCGCAACAGGGCCTATCTGCACCAGTACGTGGACCGAGGCGTGCCCGCGGTGCTGAGCTACGTCGACTGCGAGACCCTGGCCGGAAAGCTTGGTTGCGACCCCCGTGAACTGCTCCACGACACCGTGCCCCAACGGAGGCCCATGCCGCCCAGGCGCCCGCGGCAGCCGGTCGGCCTCCCGGGCGCTCCCGCGGCGGCCATTCCGGAGATCACGGTCGAGGTCGCCGCCGGGGCCGGCGCAATCGCCCAGGAGTTCGTCACCGAGACCGCCCGCTGGCACTGGCCCGAGAACATGATCCGCCACGAGGGCGGCGCCGCGCCCGAGGACCTGCGCATCCTGAGAGTGCGCGGCAACTCCATGGAGCCGGAGATGCGCGAGGGGGACCGCATCGTGGTCGACGTGTCGCGCCGAACGCCCGCCACCGGCGAGACCTTCGTGCTCTGGGACGGCAACGGGCTCGTGGTCAAGCATGTCGAGACCGTGCATGGCGATGAGCTCGACGAGCATGAATCGCTCCGGTTGAGGCTGATCTCCGCCAACCCCGACTACGCCCCCTACGACCGACTCGCCCAGGACGTCCACGTCATCGGCGCCGTGCTGTGGGTGGTGCGGCGGGCGTGAGACTCCACGCGGGCGCGACCGCAACCGGCATTCGCGCTCGCCCCTCCCCGGCCCTCGGCGCCCTGCGGAGGAGGTCGTGCAGGGTACGGGCCCGGTCATTCGTCCTTCCCGCACCGCCCGAAGTCGGCGGCCGAGGTCCTCACAAGTCTCATGCCGCCCCCGTCACCAGCGGACCGCTGCTCTCAGCATCACCCCGTGCTCGACCGGCGCGTTCGCGGGCTCCTTGCGCGTGGCGTCGAGATTGACCTCGAAGCCGGAGAAGCCCTCGATCGCCGAGGTCAGCCGCCAGCCGATCCGGTAGTCGCGCGCGCCGACCTCCGACAGCCCGAAGCCCAGGTTCGGCGTGCCGGTGAAACGGCCGCCGAACATCGCCAGCCCGTAGCCGATCTCGCCCTCCAGCCGGCTCTCGGGCTCGTACGTCCCGTCGGTGGATACGAGGCCCCGCGCGTCGCGCGCCGACCACAGCCGGTCCACGCCGCTGGACGGCGTCCCATAGGTGGGCGCCAGGCTGAACGACAGCCCCCGTCCGCGCTCGCCGGGGGCGAGGCGCACCGCGCCCGACGCCCCCCACTCGCGGTAGTCCGAGTCCTCGTGCGCAATCAGCGCGCGGACGCTCGCCTCCAGGCTGAGGCCCGAGCCCGGGTCCGCCCAGGACAGGCGGCCGCCCAGCTCCACGCCCGTGCCGGTCTCCGCGTCCCCGCCGTCATGGCGAAGCCCTAGCTCCAGGCCCGGCGTCAGCGTGCCATCGCGCATCTCGAACGCACGGCTGCCTTCGAGCGCAAGCCGCACCCGGCTCGCATCCGCCGTCGTGTCGCCCTCGTTCGAGATGGCCTCCGCCGTCGTCTCGACGTAGAACGCGTCGCCCCTGAGCGCGAGGTCGAAGCCGCCGGCCTCGCCCGCCGTCAGCAGCGCGCCCCGGCCGCCCAGGGCGGCGAGCCGCATCGAGAGGTCGGTCCGCGTCACAATCCTGTCCCGCGCCGGCCGTGAGTCGGTCGCCGCGCGCGACGCCTGCACGATGGTCATGTCGCCCGTGCCGTAGCCCGCCAGGCCCCAGACC
The DNA here is from genome assembly GCA_965219905.1 of uncultured Binatia bacterium (SeqCode). GTDB lineage: Bacteria > Desulfobacterota > Binatia > UBA9968 > JAJDTQ01 > JAJDTQ01. The sequence goes on from CBDCOS010000002.1 coordinate 945,868, forward strand.
GAGATCCGGTCGTTCAGGTTGACCCGCGCATAGGGGCTCACCGTGGTCATCGTGCTCTCGATGACGCCCGAATCCACGCCCGCCTGGGCGAACGTGCCCTCGCCCTCGCTCAGCGAGACCGCGACGCCCGCCAGCAGGCGGTTCCATTCCGCGTCCGCGCCGAGGATGCCGGTGGCCACCTCGCCGTCGATGCTTACGTTGCCGCTATCCGCCGGCGCCTCGCCGTCGAAGCCGCCCACCGTCACCCGGCCCCACGCGGCCAGACCCGGCCCGCCGCCGTCGCCCTCGCGGGCGAGATGGAACGCGCTTCCGAGCAGCAGCTCGCGGCCCGTCGTCAACCGCCCCGGCGTACCGGCGGACGCCGGGGCATCGCGCGGTCCAAGGCCCGTGCCCGGCCAGGGGACCGCCCCCGCATGGCCCGTGCCCGGGGAGCCCGGTCCGGGGTCGCCCGGCCAGCCGTCATCGCTCCCAGGCGCTGGCCCCGACGGGGCGCCCATGATCTGCGCGATCGAGGTCAGCGTCCGGCCGAGGAACGCGTCGTCCTCCACCTCCGCGAGGTTCATGGTCTGCCCGGCCACCGTCACCTGCGCCCCCGTGAGCGGATTTGAGAGACGATCCGAGACCGCCCCCGTCACATGGTCCGCCACCGTGCGCCCGAAGCGCGACAGCCACATCTTCTGCAGCGGGTCGTCGTTCGCGATCGTGCCCGTCGCCACGAGATCTCCTTCGCGCGCGCCTTCCACGTTCGAGAGCGTCAGCGTGAACGTCTCCTCGCCCTCATCGACGGCGTCGTCGAGGATCGGCACGCTCACCGTCTTCGAGGACTCGCCTTTGGCGAAGGTCAGCGTGCCGCTCGTCGCCGTGTAGTCCTCGCCCGCCGTTGCCGTGCCGTTGGCCGTCGCGTAGTCCACCGTCACCGAGTGTTCGGCGGTGGTGAAAGCGCGGCTCAAGCTCACCTCGAACGAGATCGAGCCCGCGCCCTCGTTCGCCTGCGCGTCCGCCACCGAGATCTCGGGGCGCCAGTCCACCTTGTGGTTCGCGTCGTGCGCGAGACCGCTGTGGGCAAGCGCCGCGTTCGTCCCCGTCGACGACGAGCGGATGGTGCCGCCGCCGAGCGCCAGCGTGTTCGCGAGAACCGCGATCCCCTGCGACGAGTAGTTCGGCTCCACCACCGTGTGCAGGAAGGTGAGATTCCTCGTCCCGCTGCCGCTCTCGTAGGCCGCCCGCTTCTCGCCCCAGTGCGCCGGGTCCATGTCGATCTTGAGACCGGGAGTGCCGGTCACCGTCACCGCCTCGCTGAACGTCACCTGGATCCGGATCTTTTCGCCGAGCAGGTAGGTCTTGTCCGCGGCCGGGTCCGAGGACACGGCAACGGCGGTCACCGTCGGCGGCCCGCTGTCGACGCTATCCCCGCTCGCTCCGCCCGGGTCGCTGTCCCCGCTGGCGCCACCGCCGCCGCCGCTCTCCGGCGCCAGCTGCCAGTCGACCTTGTGGTTCGCGTCGTGGGCGAGGCCGTCATGCGCGAGGTCCGCGTCCGCGCCGCCCGATCGGATCGTCCCGCCGTTGAGCTCGAGCGTGTTGGCGAGCACCGCGATGCCCTGCGTCGAGATGTTCGGCTCCACCACCTCGTGGGCGAAGGTGAGGCTGCTCGTGCCGCTGCCGCTCGCGTAGGCGGCCCACTTCTCGCCCCAGTGCGCCGGGTCCATGTCGATCTTGAGCCGCGGCGCGCCCGTCACGTCGACCGTCTCGCTGAAGGTCACGCGGACGTTGATGGTCTCGCCCAGGGCGTAGGTCTGGTCCGGGCCCGCGCCCGAGACCACTTCCACCCCGGTCACTGACACCGAGTCGGCACCGTCGCTGTCCCCGCTGGCGCCGCCAGCGCTCGTTGTCTTCAGGCCGATTGAAGCGCTGCCCGAGAGCTGCCCCTCCACCGCAAGCGTTGCGCTTGTCCCGTCCGTTGAGAACGATGCGTTGGCAAGAGAATATCTGGTCGTGCCAATCTGCACCGAACCGTTGCTCCGCAACGACTCGGGCCATGCCTTATCAAGAGAGAAATGCAATACATGACCACCGCCACCGCCCACGGTCGTCCAGAACTCAGTGACCCGATAAGTAGCACCTCCATACTCGAAGGTGCTGGGCATTAGACCTGCGCTGCAACGACCAGCAGCCACGGAGTCGTCGCAACCGAAACCCGGAACGAGATCCTTGGCGGACAGCGTCGCCGACCAGACGCCTGCCAAAGTGCTGTTGGTCACCGCCTGGTCGGCGAAGGTGGCCACGGTGCCGCTGCCGAAGGTGCCCTGCAGCGGCTTGGTGGACGGCCGGGTGTAGCGCACCTTGACGTTGGTGTCGGTGTGCGACACCGCCGAGGCCAGGGTCAGCGTCACGTCCGCGCCGGAGACGGCGACGCCGCCCGCGGCGACGTTGCGCCGGGCCCCGTTCACGGTGACCCGGAAGGCGCTTGGCGCCGGCACCGAGCCCGGGTCCAGGTTCGCGGTGAAAGTCATGGTCAGTGTCTTCCCGTCCACCGCCGCGCTCCGGAACGTCGGCCGCGGCCCGGCCACCGTTCCCAGGCCGATTGAAGCGCTGCCCGAGAGCTGCCCCTCCACCGCAAGCGTTGCGCTTGTCCCGTCCGTTGAGAACGATGCGTTGGCAAGAGAATATCTGGTCGTGCCAATCTGCACCGAACCGTTGCTCCGCAGCGACTCGGGCCATGCCTTATCAAGAGAGAAATGCAATACATGACCACCGCCACCGCCCACGGTCGTCCAGAACTCAGTGACCCGATAAGTAGCACCTCCATACTCGAAGGTGCTGGGCATTAGACCTGCGCTGCAACGACCAGCAGCCACGGAGTCGTCGCAACCGAAACCCGGAACGAGATCCTTGGCGGACAGCGTCGCCGACCAGACGCCTGCCAAAGTGCTGTTGGTCACCGCCTGGTCGGCGAAGGTGGCCACGGTGCCGCTGCCGAAGGTGCCCTGCAGCGGCTTGGTGGACGGCCGGGTGTAGCGCACCTTGACGTTGGTGTCGGTGTGCGACACCGCCGAGGCCAGGGTCAGCGTCACGTCCGCGCCGGAGACGGCCACGCCGTCCGCGGCGACGGCGCGCCGGGCGCCGTTCACGGTGACGCGGAACGCGCCCGGCGCCGGCACCGAGCTCGTGTCCAGATTGCCGGTGAAGGAGACGGTCAGCGTCTTCACGTTCACCGCCGCGCTCCGGAACGTCGGCAGACCGCCGTCCACCTTGTGTCTGGCGTCGTAGGGCAGCCACCTCTGCGGGTACGACAGTTCGGCGGGGTAAGCCGTGAACCCGCCAGACCAGATCTTCCCGCCGTTGAGGTCCACCCCCCCGTGCCACACCGCAACGCCGTCGGAGCGGTCCAGCTCCTTCACGGTGTAGGCGAAGGTCAGCGTCGGCGTCCCGCTGCCGCTCTCGTAGTCCGCCCAGGGGAAGTAGTCCCCCCCTCGGGCGGGACTCCTCTGCTGCCAATTGCTCTGGCCCATGGAGAGCTTCAGGCGCGGCGTGCCCCTCACCCTCACGGGTCCGTTGAAGGTCACCTGCACCCGGACCTTGTCGCCCCGCCCGTAGGTGCGGTCCCGGCCGGGGTCGGAAGACAGCGCCACCGCAAGGATCTGCGGCTTCCCGTTCGTCACCGGCTTGCCGGAGAAGCTCTCCACCGCCTTGCCCGCGCGGTCGCGCAGCGGGTTCGCGGACGGCTTGACGTAGCGCACCGTCACCGTCTGGGCGCGCGCTACCGGCTGGGCGAGCTCTATCCAGACCGTTTCGCCATTGACCCTCACCGTGCCCGTCCCCGCGATGGTGCGGGCACTTCCGCCCCACGGCCTCGCCGTCACCCTGAAGGCGCTTCCCGCCGGCAGCGAGCCTGCGTCCAGCCTCTCGTTGAAGAGGACATACAGGTTGCGCTGCTCATCCTTCACCGTGTGCAGCAGCGTCGCGCTGGAGAAGACAGGCGCCGTGTCCGGCGTCCGCACGGCAGGCCACACGGGGTACTTGAGCTCCACGTCGGAGCCGGACCGGTACCGCAGCCAGTTCGTCGCCGGCCGCCTATACCTGAATCTGGCTTCGGCGCCATGAGGGATCGCCTCGTCCAGGGTCACCGTCACCGTGGCGCCGGAGACCGACACCTCCGACACCGCGACCGTGCAGGACGAGCGGCAGCTTCGAATGCCCTGCCCGCCGCCGTGAATCGTGACCACATCGAACGCGCCGCCCGCCGGCACCGAGTCCTCGTCCAGGGGCTTGCGCAACTCGATCGTCAGCGCCTTGCCGTTCACCGTCGCGCTGGAATACTCCGGCACGTGCGGGGGGAGCTCGAACACGACCGGGGTCACATTGGTCACCGGCTGGTCGGTGAAGCTGGCTACCTCGGTGGTGCCGATGGTAAGCGGGGCGCCGACGGTGACGGCAGCTTGGCCAACACCATAAGTTTGCGATGCCCTGGTCTTGTCGTAGCTCACCGTGAACTTGCTCCAGTGGCCGATACCCGGCGCGGAAAAATACAGAACCACGGACCGGCCCACGCAACGGTTGCTACTGGGTTTGTAGCTTTTGCCGTCCACCTTGATGGTCCAGGCGTCCAGGGAGGCGCAGGGGCCGATCTTGAGGGACCCCGTGAAGTTGACCGTCACGTGGTTGCGGTTCGCCGTCGCGCTGGAGAACCCCGGCGTCTGCGCCTGTGCGGTCCCGACGCCGAGCAGCAGCGCGAGACCGGCGGCCAGGGTGGCGCCGAACGCACGCATCCCCACCCGCCAGGCGCGCGCGGGGCCGGGGCGACGGATGCAGGAAGGAGACGGAGAAGGGGAGAGGAGTGCGGGCTCAGCCGGCGGTGGCGCTCCGGCGCGCGGCCCGGAGCCTGCCCCGAGCCTGTCGATGCCCCATGGCGTCAGCCACGCGACGCACGAAGCCGCCCGGCGCGCGGGCGCAGGAATGGCTCGGCTCGGCTCGGCTCGGCTCGGCTCGGCTCGGCTCGGCTCGGCTCGGCTCGGCTCGGCTCGGCTCGGCTCGGCTCGGCTCGGCTCGGCTCGGCTCGGCTCGGCTCGGCTCGGCTCGGCTAAAAGGATGTCCAGATAAGTCATTTTGTCAATCCCAGGCAGGCATGTTGTCAACTATAATTATCGAAATGACCAACTTGACACTTTTATCAACTCATCTCTTAACTCTAGCGATATTTGTTTGTCAATGGACAAATTCCCTGAAAAGGATTTGCTGCCTCAAGAAAGAAAAACCCGAGGAGGGTAAGCAGCGCAAGGCTGCAGGGGTGATCGCCAGCATTAAGGCCGGGCGGCGGGGCGCGTTCTCGGCGTGCGCCGTGCGACGCTTTCCATTGACACGACCTCCGGAACGGCAATGCGTCGTCCCGCCCGAACGGGCGTTTCGGGTCGAGAAGGCCTTCGTCCTCAGCATGGGCCTGCTGCTGAAAATGCAGGCATGGCATGACGCCGTGCAGATGCGGGCGCGGGCCGACGAGACCGCCGTGCCGCGCTACCGCCCGGCGCGGACGGCTGCGTCCCCGGCAGAAGCCGAGACGCCGCGCGCACCCGGGCAACGGCGGCGCGCCGACCCGTCACCCAGGATCTCAGGAGGAGTCGCTACCGGCTGATCGGCACGCTCAATCGGGGCTGGCAGAGGTTGATGCACTTCGCCCCCCAGACCGGTGCCGAGGTGGCCAACCCGCACCGCAAACCGAGACGGGCATCGTCCTCCGGCCGAACCGGCCCGCGGGCGACGGCCTCGCTGCACGGCGGAGCCGCCCACTCCCCTGAGCCGCATGCCTACTGCCGCGCCGCGCCGAAGGCGCCGACGATGCCGGACTGCTCGAAGATGCCCGCTGCCTCGGCGTGGCCGGGACCGTGAAAGCCGCCGTGGATGCGCGCGCCGGACTGGCCGCGCGAAAACGTCCCGTCCGGGCCGACCGCGAGGTTCTCGAACAACACCGTCTCGACCGTGTGCGCCGCCCCGCGATCGATGTTCGTGATGCCACCGAACGCGACGTCGAGGGAAGGGCCGGACCCTTCGCCTCCGGAGGGGAGCTCCCACGTCAGGGCCGCGTCCCCCACGAGCCGCTCGCCGCGGGCCTTCCCGGCGGCGGACGTTCCCACCATGATGCCGAGCCAGGTCGCGCTTCCGGCCGGCGGCGTGCCCGCGAGCTCGCCCAGGGCGATCCCGTACCAGACATCCACCGTGCCCTCGTCGCTCGTCTGGCTCTCGTTCAGGACCGCGAACGAGCTGTGCTCCAGCCAGGCGCCGAGACTGGCGAGGTCCGCGCCCGTATGGTTCGAGGACTCCCACCACAGGGTGATGCCGTGCTTCGAGCCGATGGCCGTGGCGGCGCCCTGCCTGAGAGGCGTGTTGACAAGATCGATGGTGTCGATGGCGCCCGACAGCGGCTCGGTCACGGTGCACTGCGTTCCGCTGCACCGCGTCAGGAGACGGAAGGCCGGTACCTCCGCGTCGCCCGTCTCCCCGTGCATCGTCGACAGCATCAGGGAATCGGCGCGGGCGAAGATGTCGAGGTTGCGTTCCTGATGCGCCTCCGGCGTATCGGTCGGCGCCGCGAGCCCGGTCAACGCCCGTATCTCGGCCGGGGTGAGCGTCCGCTCGGACACCGAACCGCCGCCGCAGGCCGCGAGCGAGAGGAGGGCGGCCAGCGCCAAGCCGCAGGCGGAATACGATTTCATGTCGGTCTCCCCCTTAGCCGCCCACCGGCGGGTGACAGTCAGTCAGCGGCGCGCCTGCCGCCGAATGCCCCAGCGCTGCCGTCACGCCCGAAAACGCCGCCGACCTCCTCCTCGCGAGGGGCTGTAGAACCGCCCCGAGGTCGTGTCGTTGAGGGCGTTCCTGCCGGCGAAGCCGCCGTTCACCACCGTCATGCCGCGCCACGCCATATGGTGTCAGCGTTCGACGGTCTCGATATCGGATAACTCGACATCGGCCGTAACAGCGCCTGTCCCGCCGTCCGTCACGGCTGGGCTCCGGCCGGCCGCCGCCGCGGGGGGAGGGGGGCCGGCGCCACGCGCCAGCGGCTTACCCTTCGCCCGACCGTGACTTGCCGGCGTGCGGCTCGGCTCGGCCAAAAAAGATTTCCAGATAGGCCATCTTTGTCAACTCCAGGCAGCTCTCGGCGCGGATGCGCCCGCCATGGGCCTCCACCAGCCCCTTGAGGCGAACAGCGCCAGGATCCCTTCATCCCCGTCGGCGAACGCCCCGCTCCCTACCTCCTTGACCAAGTAGAAGTTGCCGACATGGCTGCCGTAGTGGCGCATCGGGGCGCCCTGGAAGGTGCCCGGGGGAGGCGCCCCGGGGAGAAGCCGAGCGCCCGCATGTGGCCCGGCACGTCGGTGATCCGAAGCGGCCCGTCCATGTCGCGGAAGTGCTCGAAGAGCCGAGGTCCGTCGGACCACTCCTCTGTCGCCCGGTGCTCGGCGGCGGCGAAGCCCGAGGTGACGAAGTCCACCGGTTGCCCGAGATCGTCGATGGTGGCGATGGCGCAGAAGCGCGCGCCGGTGAGCGCGCGGGCGCTTTCCGCGATCTCGTTCAGCACGGTGTCGAGGTCGAGGCTCAAGCCGATGCGCAGGCTCGCCGCAATCTCCCCGCGCAGTTGGTCGGTCTCGCTCATTGCGGCTCCTGCGTTGCGGTGCGGATCCTCATCCGTCTGGCGATCGCGGCGCATGGTGCGGCGCCGCCGGAGGGATTCGGTCGGAGATCGGGTCAAGAGTTCTCAGAATTCGCTTTGTCCACACTTTTTGATACCATCCTTCACATATACTTCACCAGAAAAAGTGTAGACTCCCAAGCAAGTTGAGAACTCGCGTGTGGGAGAAGGCCCAAGCGGATTTCTTCGGCAGATGTGCGACCGAGCGGAGACGTATGCCGGATGACCCAGAGAGAACCGCGGAAGCTGAGTTCGCCTCCGGTCGCTACTCAAAGTCGCCCAGGCTCTTGCCCGACCAGAGCCAGCGGATCAAATTGCGTGTTCGAAGGTTCATGGGGCCGGAAACTCGTAACGTACACGACGACTTCTTGGATGTTGGGAAATTAGTCGAAGACCCAACAGAGTGCCCGATATGGGAAACGAATGGGAACCGGAACCTCTCGGTCCGATCAATCGTGTCCTTGGAGCGATTCCGTATTCCTTAGTTTGCGGAACTGGGATCAAACTCCAGCGAAAGGACGGATATAGACTCACGCGGGAGAGTTTCTATATTCGTGCCGAGTTGAAGAGTCTGTATTGGATATTGAGATTTCGAATTTCCCCGAGGGCGCCTTGGGTACATAGAGTAAAGAAGGTCGGAAGTTTCGTGAACTGGTCCGCCGCAGAAGGGTGGTGGATAGAAGACGGAGAAACAGGAAGAAGGACTCGACCGATGCCGAAATTTCTCGCAGCAATCCTCGGCGCGACTCTGATTGCTTTCTCTCCAGAAATGCTCAAGATCACATTCGCACATGCCGAGACCGCCCAGCATCCGGGGATAGTTTATGGCGTTCTATGTCTCGTGATATTCCTGTTGGTAGGCTTGATTGCATTCTACATGTGGATTGGACACAAGAGCAGACCCTCAGGAATTGAACACATACTCAAACAACTCGGAAGATCGATGGGAAACAACAAGGATGGAGAAGCCTCCGATCAGTCTTCGGATGAATCGTCTGGAAAGGAATCAGAACGGCCCCGCTTGTTGCAGGATAGAGGCAAAGACAAGGGAGCCGGATAGATGATCTGTGCTGATAGGGCATTCCCTGAAGCCCACGGGCGAAAGCGAACGGCCCCGGACCCGCAGCCGGCCCGCATCCTGGCGGTGGACGACGACCCACGCATGCTGCGCTTCGTGCGCGCGGCACTCGCCAAGGCCGGCTACGCCACACTGGTGACCGGAGAGCCCACGGACCTAGCCCGTCTCATCCGGAGCGGGAGGCCGCGCCTCGTCATCCTCGGCCTGATCCTGCCCGGGCGGGACGGCATCAACTTGATGGAAGAGGTCCCCGAACTCTCCGACCTGCCGATCATCTTCATCTCAGGCTACGGCCACGACGAGACCGTGGCCGCGGCGCTTGAGGCGGGCACGGCCTACTACATCGTCAAGCCCTTCTCGCCCACCGAGTTCGTGGCCCGGGTCCGCGCCGCGCTCCGCCGCCGCGAGGAGCCCGGGCCGTTCGTGCTCGGAGACCTCGCCATCGACCACGGACGCCGCCGGGTCACGGTCGGCGGCGAGCCCCTCCCCCTCACCGCCAGCGAGTACGGGTTCCTGAGCGTCCTGGCGCTCGACGCTGGACGGGTCGTGACCTACGACACCCTGCTGCGCCGGGTGTGGTGGGGGCGCAACGGCGCCGGCGCCAACCTCGTCCGCATCGTCATCCGCAGCCTCCGCCGTAAACTCGGCGAGGACGCCGCCAATCCCAAATCGATCTTCAACTAGCGCGGAGTCGGTTACCGCATGCCGCGGCCGGGGGAGGAATGACCGGCCGGCGCCGCGGCCCCGCAAGCCCGGCAAGGCGGGAGCGGAACGCCTGTGGTCGCCGCCTCAGCCTGCTCCCGCCAGCGCTTCCTTCGTCAGTATGTCCGCTCCGATGCTGTCCGCCACCCGCGCCGAGGACGCCTTGATCGAATCCCGCGCCAGGTGCGCATACCGCGAGGTCGTGTCGATCTTGTTGTGCCCCAAAAGCTTCCCGATCATCGACAGGCTCTCCCCCAGAGCCAGCGCCCTGCTCGCAAAGCTGTGCCGCAGGTCATGAAGCCGAACCTCCGGGAGTTCCGCCCTATCCCGCACCCGCTCCCAGTAGTGGTTCAAGTCCGACAGATGACGCCCTCGCTTCGTTCCGGTTATCACCCACGAGTTGCCCTCCACGCGCGGTAGCTCCGCCAGCACCCGCGCCGCCGCGGGCGACAGCGGCACCAGCCGAGCACCGCTCTTGGAGTCCCGCAGTCGAAGCTCCCCCGAACCCAAGTCCACGTCCTTCCACTGGAGCTCCACGATCTCGTTCCGCCGGCATCCCGTCAGCATCAACAGCCGGATCGCCGCAGCCGGGTGGACCGGCAGCGAACCTTCCGACTCCAGCTCGTTCAGCACCTCGCCCAAGCGGCGGAACTCCTCGTCCGTCAGAAACCGCTCGCGCTTCGTCTCCCGGTACTTGCGCACGAACCTGCACGGATTGCCTGCCGTGCGCAGCTTCCACTCCTCCGCCAGGTTGAACAGCTTCACCCCGATCTCCAGCGCGCGGTTCGCCTGGTACGGGATGTCGCGAAGCTCGAAGTGCAGCTTCGCGATGTCCTGCTGCTCCACCTCCTCCACCGCCACGTGCCCGTACGCAGGCAAGATGAACCGCTCCACCACGCTCCGGTACATCCTCTGCGTGCTCTCCTTGCAGCGGACTTCCACGTGCTCCCTGAGATACCGTACGGCCAACTCCGCCACCGTCACCGTCCCCGGCGCCTTCTCCACCGGCTCCTGGCCGCTCTTGATCCGGGAGATCGCCAGCGCCGCCTCCCGTCGCGCCCCGTCCGCCGTCAGCACCCCGTGCCGCCCCAGCGTCACCCGCGTCGACTTCCCCCGGTGCCGGGTCTGAACCACGTAGACCTTCGATCCCGACGGATACACCCTCACACCGAACCCCGGGATATCATGATGCAGAAGTTTGCCCGCCAAGCCACGGACAGACAAGGATACGACGGAGTGTGATAAATCCTTCATAATCACTTATTTGTAGGTGTTTGATGCCCCATGTACTCTTTCCTCCTCCTGCCAGCCGTGCGCTGGAACGCGACGTGATTGGAAGCCATCCGCTTGCTTTGTGCTTACGGACGGATTCTGGTAGAAACTCCGGAACGTTTTCGTTCGGTCACAGAGTGATGAAGGATGAAGGACCGCAAGGTGCGACGGAGGATGATGGTATCACCGGTTGAGAGTTCGGCGCCAGTCCTTGCGCAGGGATCGGAGCCAGATGTCCTTTACGGGCTGGTCGCGCCTGGTGTGGCGGTCGTAGCGGCCGCGGCCCTGTGTGGCGCCGACGCGGATCCATCCCGAGGCCTTGTAGAGAGCGCCTGTGAAGCGCGGGGTCTCGACGAAGGTCTCGATGAGGACGGGGGTGGTGTTGTAGCGCTCGGACCAGTCGCGGGGCAGTTGGCGGCGGACGAGGGAGAGGATGTGGGAGCCGAGGTTGGGGATGGTGATCCAGGGGAGGATGAGGAACCTGGGGTTGTCGACCACGAGCGGGAGGTTCTTCCGGCGCAGTTGCGGGGTCCAGCCGATGAAGCGGTCCCGGGGGGCGAGCTTGCGGGCGGCGGTGGAGAAGCCGAGCATGGCCAGGGGGCGGCCGAGGCGGTCGTGGACGGCGTAGCGCATCTGTGCGCCGACCAGGGTCTTGTAGCCAAGGTAGTGGTAGCGGGCGATGAACTCGTTCCAGAGCCTGCCCTCCCGGGTGTAGCGCACGGCGGCATGGAGGCTGAGGGGGCGGACCTCGTCAAGGGTAGTGGGCGGGGGGAAGAGCGGCGGTTCGGTGTCGGAGCCGAAGACCATGGGGCGGCGCGGGGGCCGCGGCCACTTGGGGGGCGGCAGGACGATGAGGCCGTCGTTGTGCATGGCGAGCATGGTGACCCTGGCCATCATGTCCTTGAGGCCGCCGTCGGGCTTCAGCCAGCCGATGCGGCGGCAGAACTCCCTGGAGAGGGCATGGCGGTTGGGGGGCGGAGAGGCGGCGAGCAGCTCGCGCAGGAGCGCCATCTCTTCCGTGGTGAAGTCGCGGCCGTAGTAGCGGCACTCGACGGCGGCGGTCATGCCGACGCCCTGAGGGCGCGCCCAAGTTCCGGGCTCATGGACCAGGGCAGCCACGGCGAGAGGTCTTGCGGGGGCCTGCGGCCAATGGAGGCGCAGGCCCGGAGCCATGCCTCGAGCCAGCGCCGGACATCGATGCCGTTGGTGGCCAGGGTGCCGACGACGGAGTACATGACGGCGGTGAAGCGGGCTCCGGTCTCGCTGTCGGAGCCGAAGGACAGGCGCCGTCCGATGACCGGGCCCCGGAGCACCCGTTCCGCGACGTTGTTGTCGAGGGGCACGTACGGGTGATCGATGAAGACGCCCAGCCCCTGGCGATGGCGCAGCAGCGAGCGCAACGGCCCGGCCTGGCGCGCCCCGGGCGGCAATCCGTCGAGTTCCTGCCCGGCATGCGCGAACAGGCGGTGGAACTCCTCCTTCAGCGTGCGCTGGGCGGCGGCGAAGGCCTGCGTCTGGCGCTTCAGGGCGGGGTCGTAATGCTTCAACCTCGCCTCGTTCAGACGGTAGATGGATGCGATGCGCTCGATCCATCCCTCGCACCAGGGGGTCAGGCTCGGGTGGCCTGCCGCGCAGTGGAGGAAGTCGCGCCGCTGATGAGCCCAGCACCAACAGAGAACCACCTTGCCGGCGGCTTCGCGGGCCATCTTGCGGTAGGCCGAGTGCCGGTCGCAGACCAGGAACAGGGTTCCGCCGGCATCGCCGAACAGCTTGTTGGCCACCGCGGCGCTGCGCGAGGGGTCGATGTGGAAGTAGACGGCGTCTTCGCTGACCGAGGTCCACAGCCACGCGCGGCTGGACCGGCCCGTCCGGCGAAGCTCCTGGATGCGCCATGCGGTCTCGTCGCCGTGGCGCACCGCCGCTCGGTTCTGGTGCGCGAGGACCGCCCTGGCCACCGGCTCGAACAGCGGCAGGAAGCGGGGCACGCTGTCGGCCAGGGTCCCGGCCGAGATCGGCAATCCCTGGTCCGACATCCATGCGGCGACCCGGTGCAGGGGCCGCAGGCAGGCGTAGCGCTCGAACAGGAAGCATGCCCACACGCTGGTTCCGTAGGGCGTCCTGGGGAACAGCCGCGGCGGCGCGGGCGCCGACACCTCCAGAGGCGACGATGCGCAGTGGCAACCGCGGCGCCAGCGGGGACGGACGATCCTGCGCGTGTGCGCCTTGACTTCGATCTCGATGACGGTCGAGGAGTTCTCGCCGTTGGCCACGTAGGGCATCCCGCAACAGGAACACACGCGCGCGTCCCCGGGCGGGTTGTGCTCTTCGGCCTTCTCTTCGAGCTTGGGCCGTTGGGTGCGGCCGTGGCCGGGCGCCCCGCGCTGCTGGCCCCGCTTGCGCTCCGAGCGGGGCGTCTCCTGCTTCTCGCTCCTGCTCCCGAAGACCGTCTTCGACAAGACGGCCCGGCTCGACCGGAGCTGGGCAACCCGGGCTTCCAGCCACGCGTTCCGGGCGCGAAGGTCCTCGATCTTCCTGCCCAGCCGTCCGTTCGACTTGCGCAGCGCCTCGATGGCCTCGTCCCGGGCGCGCACTCTCCCGATGAGCGCAGACACCAGAGGACGCCCGTCGAGCTCGGCCTCCAGGCCCGCCTTGACGGCGGATTGCCTGAGGGCGATTCCCAGATTGTCGACGCGCCTCCTCAGCCCGGCGATGACGTGCATCTGGTCGTGGTATCCCGCCAGCTCCCCGCGCTGCAACCGGGTTTCGAAGGTCAGCCGGCGGACCGTCGTCTTGAGGTCCTGCAACCGCTCCTGCTCGCGGCGCAGCCGGTGGGCCTCCCGGTTCAACCGGCGGACCTCCCGGCCGAGGGAACCGGCTTCTCCGCGCAACGCCCTGATCGTGTCCTTCTGCCGTTGCGCCCGCTCCAGCGCCTTGCGCAGTTGGGCGCTCGCTCTCTGGGGCGGCGAAGCCTGTGCCGCTCGTTTCAACCTGCGACGGAGCGCCTCGACCTTCCTGCGCAACGCAACGAGCTCATCCTTGTGGGGCTGCGTCCGTTCCAGCGCCCTGCTCAGCCGGGCGTTCTCCCGCGCCAGTTGGCGGAGTTCCCGGGTCAGGGAAACCATGTCCCGGCCCCTGTCGAGCCGTGTCCTCAGCAGGCCCGCCCGGGAACGGGCGGCCCGCTCGGCCTGGAGCAACTCCCGGGCGCGCGCCTCCGCCGAGTCCGCCCGGGCCCGTTCCGTCTCCGCACGGGCCTGCGCCTGTTCGTACAGAGACCGCCAGTCGCGCGGCTCCGATGCCGGCGCCGGCCCGGGAGGCGGCCAGAGCCCGCCGTCCGCCTCGGCCGGCGTCAGTCCCGGACCGAAGTCTTCGCCGCGACTCGCCATGCACCCATGCTAGCGCATGTCGAATCGCGTTACCAGTCCCTCAACAACTACATGTGGTGGTGGAGATGGATGGCATCCCCCAAACCTGTGCCATCACTCGATGAACGAACAATTACCCGGAACGGTTTTCGTTCGCTGAACGAGTGATAGTCGCTGCTCATGCAGTTGGGTGTCCTTAACGAGGTCCCCGTAGACCGGTGCTTTCGTTGCTTCGCGGTGGAAGCAACCCGGTTCATCACTTGCTGACCAACAAATACCCGGAACGCCGGAACGCCATGCCGAAACGTCAGGAAAGGGTCATCACCAAACGCGTCGTCGACACGCTGTCAGTCGAGGACAGGGACGCCGTATTCTGGGACAGGGACCTCCCGGGCTTCGGCATCAGGGTCTATCCCTCGGGCCTGAAGAAGTACGTGGCGCAGTCCCGCGGCCCGGTCGGTTCGAAGAGAGCGACACTGGGACGTCACGGCAGGATCTCGCCCGAGGAGGCGCGGCGGCTGGCGGCCGAGGCGATCGACCGCATCAAGCGTGGGGAGGATCCGATGCCCCCGCCGCCGGAACCCGACGCCACCATGGCCGATCTGGCCGAGCGCTACATGCGCGAGTACGTGCCTTCGCACTGCAAGCCGTCGAGCGCGGAGGTATACCGGGCGGCGCTGGCGAACCACATCCTGCCTGCGCTGGGGGACATGGCGGTGGGCGAGGTGGGACGGCAGCAGGTGACCGAACTGCACTACGCGATGCGCCATGAACCCCATGCGGCGAACGCGGCGCTGAAGATCGTGGGCAAGATGCTGTCGCTGGCCATGGAGTGGGGTCTGCGGGAACACGGTTCGAACCCGTGCCGGGCGGTGCGCAAGTACGGCACGCGGCCGCGGGAACGGTTCCTGACCGACGAGGAGTACCACAGGCTGGGCCGGGCGGTGGACGATCTGGAGGCCGAGGGAAAGGTTTCGCGCCCGGCGGCGGCAGCCGTCCGGCTGCTGGTGCTGACCGGCTGCCGGCGGAACGAGGTGCTGGAACTCAGGTGGGACGACATCGACCGGACGGCGGGCGAGATGCAGTTGCGGGACGGCAAGACCGGCACGCGCCTCGTGCCGCTGACCCCCACCGTCGTGGGCGTGCTGGAAGACATTCCCCGGGTTCCGGGCAACCCCTGGGTGATCACGGGGAAGAAGCCGGGCACTCATCTCATCAACATCAACGATCCGTGGCTCATCATACGTGCGCGGGCCGGGCTCGACGGCGTGCGCATCCATGACCTGCGGCACAGTTGGGCGAGCCGGGCGCTGGCGCTGGGCGAGAGCCTGAGCATGATCGGGAAGCTGCTGGGCCACAACAGGATCGACACCACGGCCCGCTACGCGCATCTTGCCCGGGACACGGAGCGGGCCTCGGCGGCCAGGGTCGGCGGCAGCATCGGCGCCGACATCCTGCCGGCGCCAACGGAGGAGGCGGCATGGCCAAGCTGAACCGCCGCTCGATCTCCAGGCGCACGGTCGAAGCGCTGGAGGTCGAGAAGGACACGGTGTTCTGGGACCGGGACCAGCCGGGGTTCGGCATCAGGGTCTACGCCTCGGGCGCGAAGGTGTACGTGGTCCAGACCCGGCACAGGGGCAAGTCGGTGCGGGTGACGGTGGGCCGGCACGGGGTGATCTCCGCCGGCGAGGCGCGCGGCCGCGCGGCGCGGATCGTCAACCGGATCAAGGCGGGCGAGGAACCGCTCCCGGAGCTGCCGGTGGAGCTCGCGGGCGGGCCGACGGTGGCCGACCTGGCCGAGCGTTACATGGAGCAGCACGTCGCTTCGCACTGCAAGGATTCGACGGCCGAAGGCATCCGGAAACTGCTCGACAAGCACGTCCTGCCCGAGTTCGGCAAGCTGCCGCTCGTTGCGGTGAAGCGCGAACGGGTCGCGGCGTTCCACGCCCGGCTTGGCGGGGTTCCCCGTGCGGCCAACCGGGCGGTGGCGCTGATGTCGCGCATGTACGGGATGGCCGCGGACTGGGAGATGGTCCCGGACGGCGTGAACCCTTGCCGCGGCATCGCGTGGCACCGGGAGTTCAAGCGCGAGCGGTTCCTGACCGACACCGAGTTCCGCCGTCTCGGCGAGGTCCTCGCCGAAGCCCCGGTCAAGGGCGGGGTCTCGGTCCATGCGGTTGCGGCGATCCGCCTCCTGATGTTGACCGGCTGCCGCAAGAGCGAGATACTGTGCCTGCAATGGAAGGACGTGGACCTGGAGGCCCGTGAGCTGAAGCTCCCGGACAGCAAGACCGGGCCGCGCGCGGTGCCGCTCTCGCCCGTGGCGGTGAAGGTGCTGGAAGAGTTGCCGCGCGTTCCCGGCTCTCCCTGGGTGATATCCGGACAGAAGCCGGGGAGCCGCATGACCAACCTGAACGACCCGTGGGAGGTGGTGCGGGAGCGCGCCGGGATCGAGAAGGCCCGCATTCACGACTGCCGCCACAGCTTCGCGAGCCGGGCACTCGCTCTCGGCGAGAGCCTGCCCGTGATCGCGAAGCTGCTCGGCCACAGCCAGATCCGGACCACGGCGCGCTATGCGCATCTGGCGCGGGAGTCGGTCAAGGCCTCGGCCGCGCGCGTGGCCGCCAGCATCGCCGGGGATTTCCTGGGGTGATTTCACCCGCAACCTGACCTCATTGATCGCCTGAAGTGTCCCGGCATCCGAAGAACGACTGCCGAAGCATAATCACCAAACTTCGAGAGTGCATGGTAATCGAGAAGGGGAAAGGAAAAGACGTGTATCCGACCACAAGCGGATCAACACACCGAAAGATAATCGTTGTGGGCGTAACGATGTTGCAAACTGACTGGTCATTGACTCATGTCGTAGAAATTGTTTCGATGATGACCAAGCCATTTGGAGGATGATTATTGACCGATGGCGAGTGACCGCTGGATAATCGGCTACGGACCGGTTGCCGCTGTCCGACTCGGCAGATACGGGCAACCAAGGACCGCTGTTCGCGAAGTTTCTGTGTCGATGAGCCTGCGCTCCAAGGTGGTTTCCAACGAGGTAAACGCTGCCTCGAATCAGACAACGGACGGGAGAAACAAATGACGCCAGCGGAATGGATAGCAGCCGGGCAACTTGCGGTCGGGGCCGCCGGGGTCACGCTTGTATGGCAGGGAATTCGCCAGATGCGCCGTGCAGGCGATCAGCGCGAAAAGCGCGAAGATGCTCGTCACCAGGAGGCGATGCGCGCACTCGAAGCTCTCATCAAGGGGGTGGAAACCGTGATTGAGCGAACAGGCGGTCGCGCCTAGTCACTTCCAGGAAGTTTGCGGATCGTAGTCGCCGCCCGCTGCCGTGAGGGTCAACACGTCGTGGTTCATATCGTCGTCCTGGCCCGCCGACGCCGGCGCCATCCGCGAAATGTTCCAGTTCAACCTCGTGAAGGTCAGGATCGTTCTGTCGAGGGTCAGCTCTGTTCCGCCCGCCCGTTGCTGGCTCGGCGTATGGAACGGAACCGGAACTGTCTGATCGTCATCAAGCGTGCGGACACTGATCGCGCCGGTCAGGCGTTCGTACTCCGCGCCGCTCGCCGTGAGCGCAATCGTATTATATTACACGTTTCCCGTTGAGGTTGCTTACGCTGTCGTAGAGGGTCAACGAAGCCGACGCACGGCTCGCGGAGAAACGTGGTTCGGTTACTCCTTCGTTCCGGGGGACTTCCACCCCCTACCTTCTGCCAGTTCGCTGGCGCACCAGATCCGAGCGTGCGCGACTGACGCACTTGGTTCATCACCTGACAGGTTCGTTCAATACACGTTGTCGCCATGAGCGCGAGAACGTGACGTACGGCAGAGGATATCTCTTGAGGAGTGCATTCATCCGGTCCCAGTTCAAGCGCCGGAGGCGGCTGCGGCGTGAGAGCCACTTCCGCCAGATGCGGGCGACCTGGTAGCGGAACCACTCCAGACGTTTGCCGTTTCCCGTCAGACCGTAGTATGGGCCGTGCGGGATCGAGTCGAAGTACGAACTCAGATCCGCGTCGATCACCCACCGTTGGCGCTGCCCAATGACGTCGTTCCGCAGTGCGTTCAGGGCATCGTGAGCCGACCGCCCGGGCCGGAAGCCGTAAGAGCACGGCAGAAAGTCCGCCTCGTAACCCGGCTCCAACAGCATCAGGATCGTCCGTTGCGCCACCTTGTCTTCCAGCGTCGGTATGCCCAGAGGCCGCTTCGTGCCGTCCGCCTTGGGGATGTAGCGCCGCCGCACCGGCGGCGCAAAGTAGCGGCCAGACTTGATCCGGTCCAGCAGGCCGTCAAGGTCGCCCTCAAGGTCCTTCTCGTAGTCCGCAGCCGTCACGCCGTCGATGCCCGTCGCCCCGTCCTTGCGCGTCCGCCGGTAGGCTTCGCGCATCCACTCGCTGTCGATCAGATGATGCAGGGACGTGAACACCGCTCCGGATGCTCCCTCGCCTGTTCGGCTTTCCACTGCTGTTTCGTGTACGTGTTGGTGTGAACTCAGGGTTTCCTCCAGCGTTTCCCATGACGCCCCGCTTCCCTCCAGCGGGGCCCTTGCCCGTTGGGCCCGTCTGCACGTCCGTATCCGTTCCTTCGTTCCTTGTTTCCAAGGCGTTGGTGGTGTGGCTCATCCGACAAGGTCCTGGACCAAACGCCCGCCGTGCCGGATCGTCTTCAGCCGGCAGCGGCAAGCGCCCGTTGCCGACGTCCGGCGCCGGCGCACCGGACGTCGGCGCAGGGTTCCCCTACCAGCTCATCCTGACCTCGAACCCGGCCGCATGCTCGGGCGCGGCCGTGGCGCTCTCGCGCCGCGTCGCCTTCACGCCGAAGGAGAGATCGGGCGCGTCGGCATTGGCCGCCGGCGAGAGCCGCCAGCCCAGGGTGTAGTCGCGGGCGCCCTCTGCGAGGCCGACTCCCGCGTGCGGGCTCGCGGTGAAGCGTCCGCCGAAGGCCGCGAAGCCCCAGGCCGCCTCCGCCGTCCACCGCGCCTCCGCCTCGTTCCCCCTGCGGTCCGACAGCGGGTCGGACGCGAACAGGGCGTCGAGACCGCCCCGCGAGGCCCCGCCCCAGTCCTGCCGCAGCGTCAGCGACGGACCCCGTTGCGTGGCCGGATCCGGGTCGAATGCCACCGAAGCGGCAAAGCCCCGGTCCTCAAGATCGTCGTCGCCGTGGGCGACGAGCGCGCGGCCCGAGAGGTCCAGGCTCAGGCCGAGCGTGGGATCGCTCCAGGCGATGCCGCCGCCGAGCTCCATTCCGGCGCCCGTCTCCGCGTCCCCGCCGTCATGGCGAGCCCCCACCTCCAGCCTCGGCACGAGACTCCCGCCGCCCCCCAGCGCCATGCGCCAGCTCCCCTCCAGAGCCACCCGCAGCCGGGTCGCTCCGGAGTCCGACGACGCAAGCTCCGTGGTCTTCTCCGATCTCGTCCGCGTCCACAACGCGTCCGAGGTCACCGCCAGCCCCGGGCCGTAGCCCTCCCCGGGCGGCGCCACCAACTCGCCCCTCAACCCCGCCGCCGCCATGGTCCAGGAGATGTCGGACCCGATGGATCCGCCCGTCTCCGGCTCCAGCGTCACCTCCCCCGCGCCGTAGCCCGCCGCCCCCCAGAGCCTCAGCCGTTCCGAGGCCATGAACGACGCGTAGGGCACCGCCGCCGTGAGCTTCGCCTCCACCTTGCCGTCCCCCTGCCGCACCGCACCGTCGCACAGGACCCTCCCCGTTTCCGCGTCCAGGGGCTGGAGGCAGCGCACGGCTTCCGCGCCGCTGTCGGCATAGTCGCCCTTGCCCGCCCCGTGGGTGAGCGCCAGCCCCGCCATCCAGCGGTTCCGGGCGTAGTCCGCCCCCAGCATCCCCGTGGTCGCCTCGCCGTCGAGCGAGAACGTCCCCTCCCGGCCGTCGAAGCTCGACTGCGCCGCACGGCCCCAGAAGGCTAGGCTGCCGCCGGTCGCGTCCCTCCCGCCCGTGGCCGTGAAGCGCGAGCCCAGCAGCGCCTCGCGCAGGGTCAGGGTCCGGGCGCCGCCGAAGCCGTGAACGTCACGGCCGAAGCCGCCGTTGCCGTAGCGGCCGGCGGGCGTGTCGAGGCCGGACAGCGCCCGCGGGCCGCTGCCGCCCATGGCCCCACTGCCGTTCACCGGTCCCGTCCCCGTCCCGCCGGGGGTGAGCGCCTGGCCGGCCAACGCGCCCTGGACGCCCGGGTTGCGCGGCGCCGCCATGCGCCCCGCGATCCCGTCCAGCGCCTGCTCCGCCACCGTGCGCCCGAACCGCGACAGCCATGCCGCCGGCATCGGGTCGTCGTTGACGATCGTCGCCACGCCCACCCCGTCAGCGATCGCCGCGCCGTGCGCGTCCGAAAGCACGACCTCGAAGGTCTCCGGGTCCTCGTCGTGGCTGTCGTCGATCACCATGCCCGCCTTGATCCGGTACTCGGTCTGGCCCGGCCTGATGCCCGCCCAGTTCTTGTCCGTGGGTGCCCAGAAGTCCTTGCCCCGCTTCGCCGACACCGGACTCGACTCCCGGATCCGGTAGTAGAAGGACACATACCTGTCCGACGCCTCGCTGAGCGTCACCGTGAACGTGACGCGCCGGTACGGGCCCTCCTTCACCTCGACGTCGTTCACCGACAGGCTCGGGCCTTCCGGCAACGCCGCCGCGTCGTCGTCAGCGACCGCGACCGAGGCCGCGTCGTCCGGAGACGCCGCCACCGCGTAGCCCGCGCCGGCGGCGAGGGTGGCCGTGACCGAGCCGTCGGGCTCGTCCGCCCCGTCGTTCACCGTCGCCACCTCGAAGGCGATGCTGCCCCCGGCCGGGATCGTGACCTGCCGCGTGCCGGTCTGGCCGGAAGCCGCGTAGTCCCCGCTCTGGGTCACCGCGAGGCTCACCGTCAGCGCCGCGTGCGGCGCCGGGTTCGCCGTCAGGGTGAACGAGGCCGGGGCTCCTTCCGTTACCCCGCTGCCGGCGGCGATGCTCACCACCGGCTCGTCATTGTCGCGCACCGCGACCGCGCCGGCCGCCTGGCCCGCCGCCACCGTGTAGCCCGCGCCCGCATCCAGCGTGACGCTCACCGAGCCGTCGGGCTCGTCCACGCCGTCGTCGGCCGTGGCAAGGGTGAGCGTCGCGCTCGTGGTTCCCGCCGCCAGCGTCAGCTGCCGGCCGCCCGCGCCGGGCGCGCTCAGCACGTCGCCGGTCTGGGAAACCGTGAGCCCGACCGTGAGGTCGGCCGCCGGCGCCGCGTCGGCATGCACAGTGAAGACCGCGTTGCCGCCCTCGTCCACGGCAGAGCCGGCCGAAAGCCGGAGCTCGGGCATCACGGGGTCCGGAACCGGATCGTCATCGTCCGCCACGACCACCGAGGCGGTCGCGGCACCGCCGACCGTGTAACCGGTGCCGGCCTCGACCGTTGCGGACAGGCGGCCGTCGGGCTCGTCCGCATTGTCATTCACTGTGGCGAGCGTGAGCGTGGCCGAAGACTGGCCCGCCTGGATGGTGACTGTCTGCGTTCCTTCATTGCCCTGGGCCAGGAAATCGCTCGTCGCGTCGTCATCGACGGTGAGCGTCACCACGAGGTTCGCCGCGGGGGCCGGGTTCGCCTCGACCGTGAACACCGCGTTGCCGCCCTCGGTAATGGCGCCGCCGGCGGCGATGCTCACCGCCGGTGTGGCGACCTGGGGATCGTCGTCGTCGCTCACCGCTACCGTCGCCGTGTTCGGGCTGCCGACCGTGTAGCCGGTCCCGTTCGCCACCGTTGCGGACACATTGCCGTCGGGTTCGTCGGTCGTGTCGTTCTCCGTGGCGAGGGTCAGCGTGGCCGAGGACTGGCCCGCGGGGATGGTCACCGTATGCGTGCCTTCATCGCCCTGGGCCAGGAAATCGCTCGTCGCGTCGTCATCGACGGTAAGCGTCACCGCAAGGTTCGCCGCCGGGGCCGGGCTCGCCTTGACGGTGAAGACCGCATTGCCGCCCTCGGCGATGGCGCTGCCGCCTTCGACCGTGATCTCGGGATCGGTGTTCGTGCCGGCATTCTTCAGGCATTGGAGCGCAGTCACCACCGGGCTCCAGCGGACCGCCCAGAAGTCGTCCGCATTCTGCTGCGCCTCGGCGACGGTCATCTTCGTATGACCGTTCTGGTCACCAAATGCGGCCAGCACTCTCTTCCAGCGCGTTACATGCGCCGTGCCGTTGCCCGTCTCCTGTGCGTACCCTTCAACGTCCGGCTTCACCTGCGCGTAGCAGGCATCCGACGCCGGGGCGTCATTGTCCGTAATGAAGATTTGCCCGTCGCCGGTGCGCGACCCCGTGGCGCCGCCGCCGAGATCCGTCGCCCTCAGGATCGGCGCATTGCCCGACGAGGACGCCGGGATCGACACCGTCACCGTCTCGTCGACCGCGCCGGCATCCTCCTTCGCCGCGAAGGAAAGCGTCACCGCTGTGGCGCTGACCCCCGAAGACGGTCCCGCAAAGGTCACCTGCGGCGTGCTGTCCAGGGTCTGGCAGGTCACGCCCGCCGACAGGGGGCTGGGACAGGTCAGCGTGAAGAGCGTGCCCGCCGCGCCGCCCGCGAACTGCAGCGGCACCGCCAGGCTCTCGCCATCCGCAAGGCCGCGCCCCAGCGTCAGGGTAATCTGCGCCATATCCGCCGCATCGTCCTCGGCAGCGGTGGTGTCCGGCACCGTCAGCACGACCGCGGTCGCATCGTCATCGGTCACTGCAACCGAAGCCGCGTCACCGGGCGCCACCGCCACCGTGTAGCCCGTGCCGGCATCGACGGTCACGCTCACCGAGCCGTTCGGCTCGTCAGCGCTGTCGCCCGTCGTGGAGAGCGTCAGCGTGGCCGAGGCCTGGTTCGCGGGGATGGTCACCGTGTGCGAGCCCTCGTCGCTCGTGGCGAGGAAGTCGCCCGCCGCGTCGTCGGCGACGTCCAGCGTCACGTCGAGGTCCGAGGATGGGGCCGGGCTTGCCTTGACGGTAAAGACCGCATCGCCGCCCTCGGCGATGGCGCTGCCGCCTTCGACCGTGATCTCGGGATCGGTGTTCGTGCCGGCATTCTCCAGGCACTGGAGTGCCGTCACCACCGGGTTCCAGCGGACCGCCCAGAAGTCGTCCGCATTCTGCTGCGCCTCGGCGACGGTCATACCTGTTTCGCCATTGCTCACCCCGAAGGCGGCGAGCGCCTGCTTCCAACGGACTACATGCGCAGCGCCGCTCCCCGTTTCCTTCGCATAGCCCTTCACGTCCGAAAGCACCGTCCCCGTCAGGCAGGCGTGCGCATGCGCATCGTTGTCGCCGACCCCGATCGTCACATGGTCCGTCGCGCCCGCCTTGAGACCCGAAGGCAGCGGGCTTCCCAGCTCCACGACCACCGTCTCCACGGCTTCGACATCATCGTCATCCTCAACCGTGAAGTCCGTCTCGCCGCTGCTCGCGCCGGCGGCGATCGAGATCGTGCCCGCCAGCGTGTAATCGGCGGCGGCCGCCGCCGTCGTGCCGGCCGTGCGCACCTGCACCGGGATGGCGAGCGCCGAGCCCGTCGCGTTCGCCGTCCCGAGCGTCGCCGTGACCTTCAGTGGATCCGGATCGCCCTCGTCGACGGCGCCATTGCCGCTCACCGATAGCGAAACCGGGTTGCTTGGCGCCGGGACGTCATTGTCCGTAATGGAGATTTGCCCGTCGCCGGTGCGTGTGCCCGTGGCGCCGCCGCCGAGACCCGTCGCCGTCAGGATCGGAGCATTGCCCGACGAGGACGCCGGAATCGACACCGTCACCGTCTCGTCGACCGCGCCGGTATCGTCCTGCGCTGCAAACGACAACGTCACCGCCGTGGCGCTCGCGCCCGAATCCGGTCCTGTGAAGGTCACCTGCGGCGCGCTGTCCAGGGTCTGGCAGATCACGCCCGTCGGCAAGGAGTTCGGACAGGTCAGCGTGAAGAGCGTGCCCGCCGCGCCGCCCGCGAACTGCAGCGGCACCGCCAGGCTCTCGCCGTCGACGAGGCCGCGCCCCAGTGTCAGCGTAATCTCCGCCGTGTCCGCCGCATCGTCCTCCGCGGCGGTGGCGTCGGGCGTCGTCAGCGTGACCGTGGTTGCGTCGTCATCGGTCACCGCGACCGAAGCCGCGTCATCGGGCGCCGCCGCCACCGTGTAGCCGGTCCCGGCCTCGACGGTCGCCGTCACACTGCCGTTCGCCTCGTCTGTCGTGTCGGCCGTCGTGGAGAGCGTCAGCGTGGCCGAGGCCTGGTTCGCGGGGATGGTCACCGTATGCGAGTCCTCGTCGCTCGTGGCGAGGAAGTCGCCCGCCGCGTCATCGGCGACGTTGACCGTCACGTCGAGGTCCGCCGTCGGAGCCGGATCCGCCGCAACCGTGAAGACCGCGTTGCCGCCTTCGGTGACGGCGCTGCCGGCGATAACGGCGATCTCGGGATCCGTGTTGGCGGCCTTCTCGATGCACTTGATCGCCGTCACCACCGGGTCCCAGCGGACCGCCCAGTACAGGCCCGCATTCTGCTGCGCCGTGGCGGCGGTCATAGCTGTTTCGCCGTTGCTCACCCCGAAGGCGGCGAGCGCCTGCTTCCAACGGGTTACATGCGCATCGCCGTTCCCCGTTTCCTTCGCATAGCCCTTTACGTCCGAAAGCACCGTCCCCGTCAGGCAGGCGTGCGCCGGTGCGTCGTTGTCGCCGACCCCGATCTTCACATGGTCCGTCGCGCCCGCCTTGAGGCCCGAAGGCAGCGGGCTTCCCAGCTCCACGACCACCGTCTCCACGGCTTCGACATCATCGTCATCCTCAACCGTGAAGTCCGTCTCGCCGCTGCTCGCGCCGGCGGCGATCGAGATCGTGCCCGCCAGGGTGTAGTCGGCGGCCGCCGCCGTCGTGCCCGCCGTACGCACCTGCACCGGGATGGCGAGCGCCGAGCCCGTCGCGTTCGCCGTCCCGAGCGACGCCGTAATCGTCAGCGCCGGATCGCCCTCGTCGACGGCGCCATTGCCGCTCACCGATAGCGAAACCGGGTTGCTTGGCGCCGGGACGTCATTGTCCGTAATGGAGATTTGCCCGTCGCCGGTGCGCGATCCCGTGGCGCCGCCGCCGAGCCCCGTCGCCGTCAGGGTCGGCGCGCCGCCCGTCGAGGAAGCCGGGATCGACACCGTCACCGTCTCGCTATCGCTGTCCGTGTCATCGCGCGCCGTGAACGAAAGCGTCACCGCCGTGGCGCTGACCCCCGAAGACGGCCCTGCAAAGGTCACCTGCGGCGCGCTGTCCAGCGTCTGGCAGGTCACGCCCGCCGGCAATGTCGTGGGACAGGCGAGCGTGAAGAGAGTACCCGCCGCCCCGCCCACAAATTGCAGCGGCGCAACCAGCGTCTCCCCGTCCGCAAGGCCGCGCCCGAGCGTCAGGACGATCTCCGCCGTGTCCGCCGTGTCGCCCTCCGCAGCACTGGTGTCCGGCGTTGAGAGCGTGACCGTGGTCGCATCGTCATCGGCCACCGCAACCGTGGCGGTATCGTTGGGCGCCGCCGCCACCTTGTAGCCCGTGCCGGCATCGACGGCCGCCGTGATGCTACCGTTCGCCTCGTCTGTCGTGTCGGCCACCGTCGCGACCTCCACGGTCGCGCTGCCCCCTGTCGGGACGATGACCTCCCTGGCGCCGGTCTCGCCGGCGGCGGCATAGTCCCCGCTTTGTTCGACCGTCAGATCGACCGTGAGCGGCGCGGACGGCGCCGGACTGGCGCTGACGGTGAAGGACGCCGAAGCGCCTTCCGTCACCGAGGAAGCCGTGCCTGCCTTGCGGGCGACCGTGACGGTCGGCACGGCCGGCTCGTGATTCTGGATGGTCACCGTATGCGTGTGGCTCGTGCCCACGGTGTAGCCTTCGCCTGCGGTCAGCTTCAGGACGATGGTCTCGCCGCTGTCGTCCACGCTGTCGTCGATGATCTCCACCGGTATGGTCGCCGTCGTCGCGCCCGCCGGCACCGATACCTCGCCGGACAAGAGGCCGTAATCAAAACCGTGCGTTGCCGTTCCGCCTTCTTCTGTGTAGTTCAGAGTGATGGCGGCGCTCTGCGCTGACGACAAGTTGATCGTCACGTTGTGCGTGCCCGCATTCTCCCGCACGCTCGACGCCTGTGACGCGAACGACGCCACCGGTGCGGGGTCGTTGTCGAGGATTCCGGCTTCTACGAGTCCGCTCCCCTTGCCGGTCCGCAACGTGCGAAACGCGGCGTTCGTGGGATTCGACAATTGCAGCTTGAGATACTCCTTGCCCTCGTACTCGGCATCATCGATCGTCGGCACGCTCACCGTCTTCTCGGTTTCGCTCGGCGCAAACGTCAGAGTTCCCGAGGTCGCGACGTAGTCGACCCCGCTTTTCGCCACTCTGCACGCGCTGGCCTTGCCGTTGACAACGATAACCCCGCATGTGCGTCCCTGAGCCTCATATTGGACCGTCGCCTGCTTCTTGCCTGGAGCCGACAGGCGTACCGTGAACGTGACCGGCTTGCCTTCGGCGGCGTCCGTCGATGCCTCGACCGCCACAAACGGTGACCCGTCGACGTCGGTGTCGGCCTCGGTGATGGTGGCTGTCGCGGTCGCCTTGCCCAGCGTCGCGTGTATCGGGCTCGACAACGTCAACGTGAACGTCTCGTTCCCCTCGTCCACGCTGTCGCGCGTCGTTTTCACGTACAACACTTTGCCCGTGTCGCCCGCCGGAAACACCAGCAGACCCGACGCAGGCGTAAAGTCCGTCCCACTCTGCGCGGTCCCGCTCGACGTGGCGTACTGGACCGAAACCTGCCGGTCGCTGCGCTTCGACAGGTTCACGTAGAACGTCATCCAACGACCCTCGGCCGCATTCGGGTCCACCAGGATGCGGACCGTGGGCAAGTCCTTCGGCGGGGGCGGCGTCCCGTCGTCGTCGTCGACGATGGTTCCCGTCGCCGTGGCGTCGCCAAGAACCAGGCCGCGAGGATTCGACAACCTCACCGTAAACGTCTCGTTCGACTCGTCGATGTCGTCATCCACCGTGGCTACGCGCACCGTGAACGAGGGGGGCTTCTGGTCCGTACCGCCGACCATGCCCAATTCCGCTCCTCGGTCGTCGAAGTCGTCCAGAGGTTTCGCCGTGTCACCGGATCCCACCTCCGGCTTCAAATCCACGTACACCGCCCGCCCGGTGGGCGCCGACAGGGAAACCTTGAATTCGACATCGTCTCCCTCGGTCGCGCTCCGATCCGATATGTGCACCGTGGGCGGCGAATCATCGTTGTCGATGGTGCCCGTCGCCGTTGAGCCGAACAGCCGCGCATTCGTCGGGTTCGACAGGCGCAAGTAGAATATCTCGTTCCACTCGTACGCCCTGTCATCCGTTGTCGATACGCGCACCGTCTTCCTGGTCTCGCCTGGGGCAAAAGTCAGAGTTCCGGACGCCGCGGTGAAGTCGCTCCCGCTCTGCGCGTTGACATTCGAGCTCAATCTGTCCGCGCCATTCTCGGTCGCGTATTGAACTGTCACCGATTGATTGCTCGAACTCGACAGCAATACCTTGAACACAATGTCGCCGCCCTCCAGCACGTTCTCATCGAACACGTCGAGCCGAGGGGTCTGAGCCGCGGCGGTGCCCGTAAACGCGACCATGGTGACGCCAAGGACGGCGATGGCCCAGCCCACCATGCGCAGGTGCCCCCTGCGCCAGGGACCGACCCGCGTCGGCTCACGGGTACCCGTGCCGCGCGCTCGGCGGATGCAGGAAAGGCGGGCCGCCAGCGTGGACTCGATCATCGTTCTGCTGCCGTCGGGGAGGGGAGCAGAAGTGGAGTTGAAACTGTCGGGGAAGATGAGTGCCGACGGTGGGGGAGGAGGTGATTGGCGGAACGGAATGCCTTGGTTAGACCGGCCGCAAGGCGGCGGAGACGGTGCCGCCGTGACGCTCGGCTCGGCTCGGCTCGGCTCGGCTCGGCTCGGCTCGGCTCGGCTCGGCTCGGCTCGGCTCGGCCATGGAATGAGCCTCACGTTGATTTGTCAACCCCTCGGGCCGGGTTTCTTCACCGGTCCTGCCCTGCCCGTCGATGTTGAACTTCGACCCGAGTTCACGCAACGTCGCCCGGCCATTGCTCAGCGTGTTCAGGATTTTCATCGTCGCCTCATTCCTTGCCAATCAATCAAGACTCCGCGCCCGCGGTGCGCCTGCACCGGCACGCATCGCTCACTGCACTCTCAAGTTAGTGACACTGACTAATATACCGATACGGCGAGGCTGGACAAACAAAAAAGACGTGAAGACGTGACCCGGCGCATGCCTGCCCACGAGCCATTCCGGCGCCCGCGTCGACATCAGGAGCGACAGCGTGCCGGAGTCCACGCTGGTCGAGCCGCTCGAACGGTGCCGCAACATTCTCGGCACCGCGAGCCCGGCCCCGCTCAAACCGCCACGGCGGCTCTGCCGCCGAACCCCCGCGATGCATCTGCGGCACGCCGACCTGATTACCTCGCACGCACGGGGATGGACATTCGGGCTGCCGCTTGGGCGACCACCCCAACCACGCGCAAGGAGAGTCGGCTGGTCAAACTTACCCTGAACATCTCCCGGCACCAGCGAAACCGTCACACGAACTGCTGGACGCACGCTGGCGGGTAGCGGTCGTCCGGGAATGCGCGTCGCGAGAGTGAGCGACGAGCCCGGAACGGCCCTTGATCTGGACTCTTGGTTGCACGGCGGCGAAAAGGAGTTCGAGACACAGAACGGTTGGATCAGAAACAGATCGTCAATCCACCGCATCACTCAGTCGTTGGGCTCGATGTTCCTCGGCGATCTTATCCGCACGCGCGTTCCAGTGACCACGATGATTGCGCCTTCGCGCATCGCATCGCGATGGCGCGAGATCAGATCCTGTATGGCGGCTGCCTCGTCCCGGGCAGTCAATCCGTCCAGCCGCACGATGCAGGGATGGGGCCGGCGGAACGAAAAGACAAGCTCCCCGAAGTCCTTGTCCTCGGTCACGAGCACGCGATCTTCCCGATATGCAACATCGAGCAACGCCTGGTCGGAGGCGGTCGAGTATCCGTCGCGGGCAGAGAGGACATCGTGTCCGAGGTCGGTCAACGTTGTGCGAAGGACGCTTGATGCGACGCACACGTCGAGCAGAAACTTCATGAGGCATCCGGGATGGGGAGACGATCATACACATGTTCGCCTGCCAGCAAACGATGAGCGAAGACCAGACACGCCTGGATGTCCTCCGGTTCGAGAAAAGGATACTCGCCGAGTATCGTCTCCGCGGTGTCGCCTGCCGCCAGCTTTCCCAAGACATGCTCCACCGCGATTCGCATGCCGCGAATGATCGGCTTGCCGCCGAAGATGTCCGCGTGGACGGTAATGCGGTCAAGCAGCTCGCCCTCTTCAGTCATGGCTGTCTCCTTCGATTCCGCCCCCTTTATTTTCGGCGATCAGGTCGGAAGACACCTGGGTCTTGGTCTCCTTGAC
Organism: uncultured Binatia bacterium (SeqCode); assembly: GCA_965219905.1. Lineage (GTDB taxonomy): Bacteria > Desulfobacterota > Binatia > UBA9968 > JAJDTQ01 > JAJDTQ01. The sequence continues at coordinate 975,425 of CBDCOS010000002.1, forward strand.
CCACTCCCCCGGCCCGCGCCTTGCGCAACCTGTCCCGAAGCGGGTTCCCTGCCTTGAACGACGGCGCCCTTGAGGCGGCGACCGCAACGCTCCCGCCGTCCGGGGGTTCCGCCCCGTCCGCGCCTCCCGGCTCTTCGCCGCAAACGTGCCGACCCCCCCGAAAGGTGACCGTGTCCCCCCGGCGAGAGCGTCCTCGACGGCCTCGAAAACCGCGTCTACGGTACTCTTCGCCGAGGACTTCGGCACAGAGGCCTGGCGGGCCACGTGGGCGCGATGTCGAACTTCCTCGTGGTTTCCTCCCTCCCGGATCCGGGTCCTTCACCGTCTGCCGCTGCTGTAGCGGGATAGACCCGAAACCGGCTGCGCCGACGTCATCCTGGCCCGCGCCGGATCTTCACCCGCAAGCGTAGCGCCGCGCGCCGTGCGCCGCAAACACTACCACTACCCGCGGGCGTCACCGTCGTCATGTCTGGAGCTTCTATCGGGAACGACCTCGATTTGATCGAGTAGAAAGTCGTCCCGGTACGGCTCCGGGCCGCAAGTTTCCTCCACCCGATCGACTTCATTGCCGTCGGTGCCGTGGCCGATGCGCTGTCTCCGGCTGCCGTGGTCTCGACGGTGTGCGCCAACACCACCTTCGCGCTTCCGTCCCGTCTCCCGTTCACACGCCGCTACGTCGCCCCGGAAGGCATGATCTCAGTGCTTCCCCGACCCTCCCGGTTGTACGACAATCCGTCGGTTCCACACCGCCTGATGGCAGTCAGGGGTCTCACACCCGCCTCACCACCCATACCACCTTGCCGAGGATGTGCGCGTCCTGGGCCAAGCAGGAGTACGGAGCATAGTCGGGGTTGGCCGAGATGAGCCTGAGGCGGGGCGGGTCGTCGTCATCCACGGCATCGCCGCGCACGACCTCGACGTGCTTCACCACCAGCCCGATGCCGTCCCATAGCACGAAGGTCTCGCCCGTGGCCGGGAGCCGCCGCGAGACGTCGACCACGATCCGGTCGCCATCGCGCACCTCAGGCTCCATGGAGTTGCCCCGGACTCTCAGGATGCGGAGGTTCTCGGGCTCGGCGCCCGCCTCGTGCCGGATCATGTTCTCCGGCCAGTGCCAGCGGGCGGTCTCGGAGACGAACTCCTCGGCCACGGCTCCTGCCCCGGCGGAGACCTCCACCGTGACCTCCGGAACCGCCACGAGCGGCGCTCCGGGGAGCCCTGCCGGAATCCGCGGAGGCCTGCGCTTCATGGGGCTGCGTTTCGGCACGACCTCGTGGCGAAGCTCCGAGGGGTCGCATCCGACCATCCCGGCCAGGGCCTCGCTGTCGCGGTAGCCCAGGACGGCGGGGATGCCCCGGTCCACGTACTGCTGAAGGTAGGTCTGGTTGCGGCCGATGGCCAAGGATGCGGCCTTCAGGGTGAGGTCGTTTTGGCGGAGCAGTTCCTTGAGCCTCAGCCGGACCGGATCCTGCCGGACCGCCTCCCTGTCAGCCGTGTTGTCGGAACCCATCCGGTCTCCTTCCATGTCCTCGCCAGGAACACCAAAAAAACTTGCCGTATCGCAGCGCAGATGAGCGCATGACGACGCGCCTGCGCCGTCTTGCGTAGGGTAACCACTACCGAAACCTATTGTCAAGCGTCAACTTCTCCCCTATGTTGGGACCCATGGCAGCGCTTGACATCCACCCCGACACCCCTCTGGACGACCTTCTGCGCCGCTTGGTAGCGGCCTTTCGGGAGCGCCACGGAGTGAGCGCCCGGCGTTTCGGAACCGAAGCCCTGGGCGACCCCGGGTTCGTGTTCTCGCAGGAGCGCGGGCGCTCGGTGCGGCTGGCCACGGCGGACCGCGTCCTGGCCTACATGGGCCTTGCGCCCCTGGGGCCGGCATTCCGGCGCGAGGTGGAGGCCTTCCTGGAGGCAACCGGAATCAAGGCTTCGGTGCTGGGCGCGGAGGCGGCGGGCAACCGCTCCTTCGTGGTCAGGCTCCGCCGGGGAGCATCGCCCCGGCTCGGGACCGTCGATCGGGTCCGGGCCTGGATGGCCGCCCATGCGAGCGTGGAAGAGATGGACGCCATGCGCACCAGGATTGAGGACAAGCGCGATCTTGCCGAGGCCGCGAGGCCCGGATCATCCACCACGGCTCCGCCACTGTCGGCCGGGGCCGGGGTCAACCTGGAAGAGGAAGGAGGAAGAAGCATGAACGGAAACGGCAGGAAGTATCTCAGCACGCGGGAGGCGGCGGAATGGCTGGGCCTCTCGCCCCGGACGCTGGACCGCTACCGGGTGAGCGGGGACGGGCCTGCGTTCCACCGGTTCGGCAGCCGGGTGCGGTACCTGGCCGGGGACCTGGAGGCATGGGCCTCGGCGCGGCGGCGGCTGTCGACCTCGGACGACGGGACCGCCGGAAGGGAGGCGAGGCCATGAGAGCGTTGTCTCTGATGAAGTGGGTGCTCCTGGCGTTCGCCTGGACGATCTGGGGCGCGGACGTGGCGTGGGCCACGACGGACACGACCTTCGCGGGACCGCTGGGCACGGTGACCGGCATCGTCTCGGGCACGGGAGGGCAACTCGCCGCGGCGCTCGCGGTGGGAGCCGCCCTGGTGGGCTCGGTGATGCGCTTCAACGCGTCGCAGCTTGCGGGCGCGGTCGGCGTGGGCATCGCCGCCGGCGCGGGCACGGGCATCGTCACGGGCCTCGTGGGCACGGCGATCGTGTGAGGCCCGTGATGAGCGACCTGGCCCGGCACACGATCCCCTCGCGCCTGGACGATCCGGAGCGCTGGCTCTTCTGGACGCTGGACGAGGCGGCGGCGCTCCTGGGGCCGGCGGTCCTGGGACTGGCCGCCAACGCGTTCGTGACCGGGCTCCTGGCCGGAGCCGGGGCGTGGGCGCTGCTGCGTCGCGCCAAGCGGGGCGGCGGCGCCGACGCGGCGCTCCCGGCGCTCTACTGGTTCCTGCCGTCCTTCGCGTCGGGAATGAGGGGAGCGTCTCCGAGCCACCTGCGGCGGTTCATCGGATGAGGATGCCTGGATGAGACGGGAGATCATGGAAGCGGAGCGCCGCCGGGTCCGGGATGGGCGGGCGGCGCTGGCGGTGCTGCTGGGCCTCTCGCTCCTGGCCAACCTGGGGTTGAGCCTGGGCCTGGCGTCGATGGAGCGCATGGCGGTACTGATTCCGGCGGTCACGGGGCCTTCGTGGGAGGTCGGCACAAGCCGCGCCGGGGTTCGCTACCTGGAGGACATGGGGCGCACCGTGGCGGTGACGCTCCTGACGTTGACGCCGGAGAACGCGGAGCACGTGCGTGAGGCGGCGGCTCGGCTGAGCCACGCGTCTGCCCGGGGCGCCATCGGCGCCTGGGTGGCGGCCGAGGCCGGGCGCATGGAACGGCGCGACCTGGCGACGGCGTTCTATCCGGAGAGGATCGAGGCGGACGCCGAGGGTCTGACGGTGACCGTGACCGGGGAGCTTGCGGCCTGGATCGGGCGCGAGCCCGTGTCGCGGGAGCGGAAGCGCTACCGGATGGCGTTTCGCGTGGACGCGGGCCGGATCGGCCTTCTGCGGTTCGAGGAACTGGAGGACGGGAAATGAAACGACGAACAGGAAGCTGGAGGGCCAGGGAGGAGGCTACGGGACCTACCCTGAAGTTCTTCCACCATGTGCCGATCCCGGCGCTCGTGTGGGCGGCGCTGATCTTCAGCATGCCCGCCCTGGTGCCGGCGATGCAGATCCTCGACGCCGTGGACCACGCGGAACTCGAGGCGGAGATCTCGGACCGCGCGGTGAGCCGCATCGCGCTCGCGGGGGACCGGATCGCGCGTGTCATCCGGGGACCGGACAGCTTCGTGGTGGAGCACGACGCGGCGAGAGGAGATGTCTACCTGCGTCCCGGGGACCCCTTAAGCGTTGGCGTTGACGGATTTGCCGCTCGTGAGCCGCTCTCCCTCTTCGTCGGGACGGTCGCGGGCTTCACCTACCGGCTGGCGTTGACGGTCACTGACCGCGGCTCCGCCCAGATCCTGATCCGCAATGCGGCCGCGGAGTCCAGGGAGGAACTCGCCACGCGGACCCATGGGCGCGTGGAAGCGGTGGTGACTCTGGTCCGGGCGGTAGTCCGGCGAGAGCCGCTGCCACAGTACGCGATCGAGGCGGCAGCCGGAAAGCCCGATGTAGGCGGTCTCGCGGTCGTGGAGACCTGGCGCGGGCCGCGGTTCATCGCGCGGTTGCTGGAAGCGGAGGCGGGATCGGATCCGGACGCCAGGGACCTGGCCGGCCGTCTTGAGCCGGACACGGCCGCGGTCTGGGTGGGGCCGCCGGGAAGCGGTCCCTCGGGAGGGCGGCTGGTGGCGGCGGTGGCGGATCGTTCCGGGAACGGTTCGGTGGGGAGGAAGCCATGACGGGCGGGGAGAGGACGCGGATGGACCCGGAGACCCGGCGGAACCGCCAGAGGCAGTTGCTGCTGTTCTCGGGGCTGGCGGCGGCAGCGTTGATCGTGTTCGCGGTGTGGATCTCGGCGGGCGGCGGCAAGGGACCGGCGCCGCCGGGCGGAATCGAGGCGGAGCTTGTGGGGGACGGGACGGCGGAGGCGAGCTGGGTGCGGCGCTCGGAGGCCCGGATCGGCGAGCTGGACGCGCGCCTGCGGGAGGCGGAAGCGCGGGGGCGGCGCTTCGAGGAAGAGAACACGAGTCTCAGGGCGCGCCTTGCGAAGGACGCCGAGGACGGCCGGGCGATGATCGACGGGTTGGCGTCGACCATAGAGGCGTTGACGCGCCGGCTCGAAGCTCCGGCGGCTTCGCAGGTCGAGGAGGTCCGGACCGGTGCGGCGGATGTCCCCGGCGACGGCGCCGCACCGGCCGGGCCGATGATCCAGGAATTCGAGAGCGTCGACGATCCGTCCGCAGCCGCGGGAGGCGTCCCCGCCGGACCCCGCCCGCTGGAGTCCTGGCTGCCGGCCGGCTCCTACGCGGATGCCGTGGTGCTGGCCGGGGTGGACGCCTCCGCCGGCGTCAGCTCGCAAGGCGATCCTCGGCCCGTGCTGCTTCGGCTCACCAGCCCGGCGTGGAGCGCCGCCGAGGGCGGGGAAGCGCTCGACGCGGACGTGGCCGGATGCACGCTCACCGGCGCGGCCTACGGGGACCTCTCTTCGGAGAAGGTGTACGTGCGGCTCAGGACCCTGACCTGCGCTGGGCCGGAACCGGAGACCGTGATCGAGACGGAGGTGGCGGGCTTCGTGGCCGGCAGCGGCAAGGCCGGGGTGCGGGGTCCGGTGGTGAGCCGCGAGGGGGCGCTGGTCGAGAAGGCGTTCCTGGCCGGGCTCGTCTCGGGCGCGGGGGAGACAGCGGCCAACATGCTTCAGACCCCGGCCGGCGGAACCGGCGAAGAAAGGGCTGCGAGCCTGGCCGATCTCGGCCGGGCCGGCCTGGGCGCCGGGGCGGGTTCGGCCGGCCGCAGGGTCGCGGACTACCTGATCCGGCGCGCCGAGCAGTACCAGCCGGTGATTCAGTTGCAGACGGGCACGCGGGTCACGGTGATCTTCATCGAGGGCGCCCGGATCGACGGACGCGGGGACGTCGGGAGCGGGAACAACAACAGGAAGGCAAGCGGATGAGAACACGGACGACGATCCATTGGCGAACGGCGGGAACCCGGAGGGCGGTCCCGGCGCTTCTGGCGGCGGTGCTGGTCCTGGGCGGCTGCTCGGCCACGCATGTGGGCGACGCCTGGCAATGCCCGGTGGCGCAGGGCACGGCGTGCACGAGCGTGGCGGAGGCCGATCCGGCGGTGAAGATCCGTGGGAAGACCCGGCCGCTTAGGCTGCCGGAGCCGCCGGAACTTCGGGAACCGCCGGGAGCCGACGATGGCGGCGGGTCCGACGCGGAGTGCACCGGTGGCTGCGATCCTCTCGCTTGGCTGGTGAAGTGGTTCGGCGCCCTCGACGGGCCTCACGACGGCACGGCTGTTGCCGAATCAGCGCCGGTTTCGCAGGGCGTAGAAGCCGCGGACCCGGTCAGTGAGGACCTCCGCGCGAAGGAGAGGATCGCGCGCATCTGGATCGCTCCCTTCGTGGACTCCGGCGGGACCTACCGCGAGGGTCACTGGGTGCGGACGGTGCTGGAGCCGGCGCAGTGGAGGCTCCGGTGATCGAGAGACTCAGGGACCAGCTCGCGGGGCCGGACGCTCTCCAGCCCTGGACCCTTCCGGCCCTGCCCTCTCCGCTCGTGGACCTCCTGCCCTGGCGTGCATGGGACGAGGGGAGCGATCTCTACCTGAACGCCGCGAGCTGCGGCTTCCTGCTGGAGCTTCCTCCCTTCGCCGGGATCGACGACGGAACCCTGGAAGCGCTGGCGGGAACCATGGCCGACGCGGCGCCCGAGCGTTCGGTGGTCCAGGTGATCCACTGGACGAGTCCGCGCTACGGGGCCGCGGTCCGGAGCTGGGCCGAGCCGCGGCTCCTGACGGGCGGGGTGCAGGCGGGTATGGCGGCGCGGCGAAGGGCGCTCTTCACGCATGCGGGCTGGCGTCCGCTCCACGGGGGCGGCCCTCCGTTCACGCTCAAGGACTGCCGGGTGTTCCTGGCTTGTTGCCTCGCGGGAGGACCGGGGCCCGCCGCGGAGACCGCGCTCGGAGGGTTCCGCCGGGCCCTGGAAGGGACGCTGGCCTCGGCCGGAGCCGAGGCGCGGCGGGTGGACCCGGACACGCTGCTTTCGCTCGCAGCGGAGCTCACGGCGCCGGACCCAGAGGGAGAACACGACGGGGAACTCGACCGGCCCCGGCGCCGCTGGTCGCCAAGGGATCCGATCCACCTCCAGTGCGGTGCCCCGGGCTGCGCGCTCTCGGTCGCGCCCGCGGGACTGGTGTTCCACCACCCGGACGGGACCGACGTGGCGGTGCGGGTGCTCTCGGCGCGGGCCTTTCCGGAAGTCTGGCCCGGGTGGCGCGGCAACGCGCTTATCGGCGACTTCCACCGCGACTTCCTTCAGCCCGGAGCCCCGGTGCTGACCGCCCTCACCGTGATGATGGGCGATGCGGCGGACGGCGAGCGCGCGTTCCTGAAATCCGCCCGGGCCATGCAACAGGCAGGCACGGGGATCGCCCGCTACCTCCCGGGACTGCCGGAGAAGGCCCGGGACTGGCGCTTCGTCACCGAGCGGCTCAAGGAGGGCGAGCGGTTGGTCAGGGCCTGCTACATGATTGCGGTGTACGCGCCCCTGGACGCCATCGACGAGGCCGAGCAGGCGGTGCGGGCCATCTACCACGGCCAGGGGTGGCGCCTGGGAGCGGAACGCTACGCCCACCTGCCGGCCTGGCTCTCGTGCCTGCCGATGGTCCCGGCGGGAGGGCTCGACTCGGACCTGGCCCGAATGGGCCGGATGAGGACGCTTCTCACCTCGTCGGCCGTCAACCTGGCGCCGGTTCACGGAGAGTGGCGCGGCCAGGAAGCGGTCCGCGATGCGCCGCCTGCCCTGCTGCTCATCGGAAGGCGGGGCCAGCCCGCGGGATGGTCGCCTTTCGCCAACGAGGCCGGGAACTACAACGTGGCGGTGACCGGCAAGTCCGGGTCCGGGAAGTCCGTGCTCATGCAGGAGCTCGTCTCCGGGATCGCGGGCGCGGGCGGCGAGGCCGTGGTGATAGACGACGGGCGCTCCTTCCAGCATACGGCAGAAGCCCTCGGAGGAACGTTCATCGCCTTCGGCAAGGACCCGGCCCGCCTGAACCCCTTCGCCATGATCGACGCGCAGGTCGCGGCCCGGGACAGCGACTACCGCGAAGAGTGCTTTGCGATGCTGGCCGCGGTGATCGGCCGCATGTGCCGGCGGCGCGGCCGCATCGACGACATCGAGGCGGCGCTCATCGACGAGGCCATCGCGGCGGCCTGGGAGGAGGCCGGGAACGGCGCCGACCTCGGGACCGTGCAGCAACGGCTGGAGGCCGCGGGCGACCGGCGGGCGTCGGACATGGCCCTGGCGCTCGGACCCTGGCGGCCGGGGGGCGCCTTCGGGCGGCTCTTCGAGGGGTCGGAGACTCCAGCCCTGGACGCGGCGTTGACCGTGTTCGAGCTGGCGGAGCTCAAAGGCCGGGGCGACCTCCAGGGGGTGGTGCTGATGCTGGTCATCTTCCTCGCCACCCAACGCATGTACCACGGCCCGCGCACGCGGCCCAAGGCCATCGTGATCGACGAGGCCTGGGATCTCCTGTCCGGCGAGGACAGCAAGGCCTTCCTCGAAGGCGCGGCCCGGCGGGCGCGGAAGTACCGGGGAGCGCTGGTGACCGGCACCCAGAGCGTCAACGACTACTATGCGAACCCGGCGGCGCGCGCCGCCTGGGAGAACTCGGACTGGGTGATCTTCCTGGCCCAGAAGGACGAGTCGGTGGAGCTCCTGAAACAGGAGAAGCGCATCCACTGCGATCCGGGCATGGAGCGGGCGCTCAAGAGCCTTGCCACCGTGGACGGACGCCATGCCGAGGTCCTGCTGCACGGCCCGGACGGGTGGCGGGTGGCGCGGCTTGCCCTCGACCGCTGGTCGACGGCGCTCTATTCCTCGCGCGGACCGGCGTTCGCGGCGGTGGAGCGGCTCAAGGATGAGGAAGGCCTCACCACGGAACAGGCCATCGACCGCATCGTCGGGGGCGGTGCAGCGGACGGTCCGGCGTGACGGACTGCGCCGAATCCAGACACTGGCAAGAGAACCGCGAACACGGGGAGACGCGATGAACGCACAGGAGAACAGACGAGCGCGGTCGCGGGGCACGACTCGCGATGAGAAGATCCGGGCCGAAGAGGGGCGCCTCGACTGGCCGGGGGATCCGGCGTCGCTTACGGCGGACGCCGTCGATTTCGAGGCCCTGGCCCACGTGCTGGCCAACACCTGCCGCCGCGGCGGCAGGCTCAGGCGGTTCCACTCCCTGGCGGCCCATGCGGTTCTCGTGAGCGAAGCCGTTGGGAACCTGGGCGAATCCGAAGCCGGGGATGGAAGGACGGTGGCGCTCCACGCGCTTCTGGCCGACGCCAGCGTCGCGTGGATAGGCGTCGAGGCGGCCGCATCGCAGCGCGGGGCGGAGCGTTTCAAAAGGCTCCGGGAGACCGTGAACCGGGCCGTGCGCGAAGCGGCCGGCCTCCGGGGAGAGCCCTCCCCGGAACAGTCGGAACTGCTTCGTTTCGTGGCCCGCATGGCGGAGAGTGCGGAGGACCGGGACATTCCGGGAGCGCGCGACGGCGCGGCTCCCGCGGTCTCGTTCCCGCCGCTCCCCGGCCGGATACGGACCGTGGAGCCCGGCCGGGCCGCAAGGCTCTGGCTCGACCGCCTGAACGAGCTGAGAGAGCCTCGGGATGCGGCGGAGAGCGGCGCGGCGCCCCTGACTGAAGATTCCGGGCACGGGTCATGAGCACATTGGAGTCCCTGGGCGCCGCCCTGTTGCTCGCTGCGGGCGTAGCTGCGGCGGTGTCGGCGATCACCGTGCGCACGGTCTTGGAGCAGGTGCCTCGCACCGGGAGCGTGCGGCTCGCCGAGCTTGCGGCGGCCTACATGGCGAGGGCGGCCCGGGAACGCGGAGACCGGGACGAGGCGGCGGAAGCGGCGCGCGAGTGGGCCAGTCGGCTTGACGAGGCGCTGGTCCGGACCTCGGCCCGCCATGGCGTGGTGCTACTCCCCGCACGAGCGGTCGCCGCGGGCGCGGAGGACTTCACGGCCGAGGTGAAGGCGGCGATGCGGGCGATGGCGCGGGAAGGCGATTCTCCCGCGAGCCGGGAGGCTAAACGATGAGGAGGATCAGAGTCCTGGAAGGCCGGAAGCGACGCGGCAACAGGCTTCTTTTCTGGGCAGTGGCGGCGGCCCTCGTGTGGCTCGCTCTGGCCTCGCGAGTCTACGTCAACGCGAGCTGGTCGGACGGGGCCTGGGGCTATGTCGTGCTGCCGCTTCGGGGCGCTCCGGGGAGACGCGATGTGGTTGTGTTCGACCCTCCGGAGGCGTTGGGTTCTCCGGTCCCTTACCTCAAGACCGTGCGCGGCCTGCCGGGAGACCATGTCGAGGTGGACGGCAAGCGCCGTGTCCGGGTGAACGGCAAGGTCCTGGGCGTCGCCAAGACCCATGCCCGCGACGGGCGTCCGTTGAAGATCTCCCGGCCGGGAGTGATTCCGCCCGGCCGCTTCTACGTTCACGCCGATCACGTGGACAGCCACGACAGCCGCTACGCGGAGGTCGGGCTGGTGGCGCGGGAACGTATCCGAGGCCGCGCCCTGGCGCTGCCGGACATTCCGTGGCTGGGCCTGGAAGGACCCCTGGTCCGAACGGGGGAGGAACAGTGGTGAGGCGGCGGCCGTCCCTTATCCGGGTTCTGCTCGCCGCGGCGGGTTGCGTGCTGACGCTGGCAGCACACGGCGCGGCAAAGGACCTCGGGGTCCGTGGCGCGGTATGGCCGGTGGCCGAGCCCGACCTCCTCGCGCAGATAGAGGCCCGGCTTGGAGAGCTGGAAGCTTCCGGGGAAATGGCCCGCAAGCGCCGCGAGGCGGTGGAGAGGGCGCGGCAACGGATCGAGGCGCCGGGACGCGTCGAGGGCATCGGGGCGACGCGCGTTCGTCGCACGCGGCTCTTCGATCCTTCCATCACCCTGGACCGGGACGTCCGGGCAACCGACGGGACCCTGATCGCGGCCCGCGGCGCACGGGTCAACCCGCTCCACGCGCAGCCGCTGACCCGGGACCTGCTCTTCATCGACGGCGCGCGGCCCGTGGAGGTCGGCTGGGCGCTCGGCCACGAGCGGCCCACGCGGATAGTGCTCGTGGCGGGCCGTCCCCTGGACCTCATGCGGACCCACGGGCGGCCCTTCTTCTTCGACCAGGGCGGCCGGCTCTCGAAGCGGTTCGGCCTCCGCGCCACGCCATCGGTAGTAGAGGCCGAGGGACAGGTGCTTCGGATCACCGAGGTGCCGCTTGAAGACGACGGGGACTCGGCAACCACGGAAGAGCAGCCATGACGTTCTGGAAGACCATGGGCGCGGTGCTCGTACTGGCCGGCGTCATTTTCACGGGAACCGCGCACGCCCAATCCTGCACCGGGCGTTTCGTGAACCCGGTCACGGACGTGTGCTGGGAGTGCCTGTTCCCCATCTCCATCGGGCCGATCCGCATGGGCAGCGCCGCCGGCGCGCCGGACACGCCCAATCCGGGATCGCCCATCTGCCTCTGCGGCAGCCCGATCCCCCGCATAGGGATCTCGCTCGGGGTGTGGGAACCGGCGCGTCTGCTCGACGTGAGCCGGGCGCCCTGGTGCTTCCCAAACCTGGGCGGCATGACCATCGACCCCGGCCTGCCCGCGGGCCGGGGCCGCACGGCCTCGTCGGGCGGCGACGGCGCCTCGGGGTCCACGTGGCACGCCCACTACTACGTCTATCCCTTGCTGTCCTGGATCGGGGCGCTGCTCGACCTCGGCTGCCTCGAAGGGGGCAGCCTGGACATCGCCTGGGTCTCGGAGCTCGACCCCACCTGGCGTGACGACGAGCTGTCGTTCCTGATGAACCCCGAAGCCGCGCTGTTCGCGGACCTTCCGGCCCAGGCGGCCTGCGCCGCGGACTGCGCGGCCGCCTCCGCCGGGCTGCCGCTCGATCCGCTCTTCTGGTGCGCCGGCTGCCAGGGCGGGATGTACCCTCTGACCGGCAACGTAGCCGCACATGTCGGCGGAGTACAGGCTTCCCTGCTCGCGGCCGAGCGGCTCGTGTTCCGCCTGCACCGGCTGCTGCTGGCCTGGGGCACCTCCGGGACGAGAGCGCTGTGCGGGCGCTATCCGATGCCGGTCATGAAGAAGTCCCAGTACCGCTGGCAGATGACGCAGCCGGTGCCCGCGACCTCCCCGCTCACGGGCTGCAATCCGACGGGGCGGTCTTCGGTGCTGTGGGAAGCGCTCCGCGAGGTTCCCGTCGCCGGGGAGAATTTTGGCTACCTGCTCTGGCGCAAACGGACGTGTTGTTTGATGTGAGGACGTCGGCATGAACCGCAAACAGAATCTCGCAACCGCTGCCTCGTTGATCCTTGCGTTCGTCCTGGCGGTTTGGTGCACCCCGGGCCGCGCGCAGGAGACTCCCGGAGACGCGGCGCGGCAAGTAGTGGACCTGGTGCTGCGGAAAGCGGAGCCGGACAGTCGCCGCGACCTGGAGAGCTGGTCGCGTTCGGTGATCGAGCGCGCGCTGGAACGCGCGGGACGGAAGGCCTCCGGCGGACCCGATCCGCTCCCGGCCGAGGGCCACGCGGGCCGCCTGCCGGCGAGCCTTTCCGGCCGCGCCGGCGCTCCCGAGGTCGTCGTCTTCATGAGCCTCTCGGCGCCGGCGGAGAGCTGGCGGCAGTGGAGCCGCGAAGCGGCGCGGATCGGCGCGCCGCTGGTTCTGCGGGGTTTCGGTCCGGATGGGCTGCAAGCCGCGGTGAAACGCATCGGCCCGTATATGGACCGCAAGGGGGGCGCCGCCATCGACCCGCGCCTGTTCCGCCTCTTCGGCATCACGGTGATCCCCGCGGTTGCCGTGGTTCCGGGCGGGGTTCCGCCGTGTGCGAGCCGGGGTTGCCTGTCGGACAAGGCCCCGCCTCACGACCGGGTCGCGGGCAACATCGGCCTCGGGGCGGCCCTCGAAGCCGTCGCCGCGGAAGGCGAACCGGGTCGAGCGGCCGCGCGCCGCCATCTGGCCGCGTTGAGAGGATATCTGCCATGAACTTCCGATACGGAAGGAAGGCGGTCATCGTGAGCGTCCTTCTGGCCTGGCAATTCGCCGCCGCCCGCGCAGGGGCGGAAGACCCGAAGGCGGCGGCCCGCGCCGTAGGCCAGTCGGGCCGCGCGGCCGCGGCCGCCATTGCGAGGGACTCGGGCTCCACCGCTCGCGTGCCGGGCTATGTCGGAACGAACCTGCCGGAGCGGGGCATGAGCGCCGGCGAGCTGGAAACGGCGGCCAACCGGGTCCTGGCCGACCCCGCCGATCCCGGCGGCCGGGCCGGCCGCGCGGTGATCGAGGGCGCCGCCGTGCGTCCGGACGAGTCCGTCGAGACCGGGGACCCGATCGTGCGGCGCGGGGACGGGATCGAACGCGACGCGCAGTCTCCCCGCTGGAGCGCGGATGGGCTCGCCTCGGGATCGGCGACGGGCTGCGGTGCCGGGGTGGAGGACGCCGGGACCGGCGGCGCTTGCGGCTCGGTGTCCTGGTGCGTTGGCGCCGACTGCGAAACCGCGGAGTCCCGGGCCAACACGGGGTTCGTGGAGTCGGCGGCCCGGCTCAACATGGTGCTGGAACTCGGCGGAGAGGAGTTCGACCGCGACAACCTCCGGTTCTTCAACGGCAAGCGCCGCTCCTGCCGCATCCGCTGGGGAGGCCTGGCGGACTGCTGTAAAAACTCGGGCGTTCTCGTGGGCCTTGGGAACTGCACCGAGAAGGAACGCCTTCTGGCCAGGGAGCGTCACGCCGGGAACACACACTACCTGGGCTGGCGGTGCACGAGGCGGATCCTTGGAGTGTGCGTCCGCCGGGAGCGCTCCTGGTGCGTGTTCGGCTCGAAGCTCGGGCGCATCCTCCAGGAAGCGGCCCGAAGGCAGCTCGGAATCGGCTGGGGAAGCTGCCGGGGCTTCACGGTCGGGGAGATGGAGAGGATCGATTTCGAGGCTGTGGACCTCTCGGAGTTCACCGAGGACCTGGTGGACGGGTCGCGCGAGCCGTCCATCGACCTTCCGGAAGCGGGCGAGGCAGGCGCGGTGATGCGGGCGCGCATCCGGGACTTCTACCGGAGAAGCGAGTGACGGAGACGGCCATGAACAGGGTTTGCGTGCTGACCATTGTCTGCCTCCTGTGCATTGTCGCGGCGCTGCCCGTGAACGCGCGGGAATGGCGGCCGTGGTGCGGTCCTGCACCGGACTCGGATGGAGACCCGTCGACGTCTCTCGGCTGGCATTTCTATTGCGATAGGGACCGGCAAGACGCGGAGGAGGATGTCCGTGCCAAGCAGCAGCCGCCCGCCCGGCCCGCAAGTCCCATGGAACGCATTCTGGAGATGCGCCGGGCACTGGAGGAGGCCCGGGCGAAGGCCATCCTCGATCCGAGCGCAGACAACGTTGCCGCTTACCTCCACCTCCAGCAGGAAACCCTTCAGCGCGCCGCCTCCTTCTCGGATGCCTTCCGCCGCACGGTCTGGGGGAACCCGGAACTCGACTACACGCTCAGGCGTCCGGTGGGCGCCCTGGCCAAGAGGGTCTGGTCGGACGAGCGGCGGGCCGAGCGAACAGCCGTGCTGGCCAGGCTCGGAGAGCGCTACGGGCTCATTTACCTCGGCAGTGCGCAATGTTCGGAGTGCCGCGTGTTCGGCCCGCTCCTGCGCGCTTTCGCGCTCCGGCACGGCCTGGACGTGCTCGCGGTCTCGCTGACCGGCGAGCCGCTCGAAGGCTGGCCCGAGGCGGTTCCGGACCAGGGCCGCTCCGCCCGGCTGGGCCTTACGACCAGGGTCGTCCCCGCGGTCTTCCTCTACGACACGCAGACGTCGAGGGCGCTGGCGGTGTCGTTCGGCGTGGTGGCCGAGGACCAGCTGGCCGAGCGCATCTTCGCCCTGACCTCACGGGAGGTGGGAAGTGACTACTAGACACAGACTCGCGGCTGCGCTGATGGCAGTGGGGCTCTTCCTCGCGCCGTCCGTCCATGCGGACGTTCTCTCGGAGATGGAGAACTTCTGGAGGGGGGCGGCCGTGAACACCACCGGGCCCACGGCCTTCGACGGCCAGGCTTCCGGCCACTGGACGCTCGGCAACCTCTACCTGCGCGCGCCCGTGCGCCAGGAGCCCATCGCAACGGTGAGCCTGCCGTCCTTCCGGGCGGGCTGCGGCGGCATCGACGCCTTTGCGGGGTCGTTTTCGTTCATCGACTCGGACCAGGTGATCGCCTTCGGCCGCGCCGTGGCCCAGAATGCCGCCGGGTTCGCCTTCGAGCTGGCCCTCGAGACCATCTCGCCCGTGATCGCGGAGACCATGTCCAAGCTCAGGGCCCTGGCCCAGTGGGTGAACAACCAGAACCTGGACTCCTGCGAGACCGCGCAGGCCCTGGTGGGGGCGGTGTGGTCGAGGAACGACCGGGCGAGCGCGGCCATCTGCGCGGCCGTGGGAACGCGGCAGGGGATCTTCTCGGACTACGCCGCCGCGCGCCACGGCTGCGGATCGGACGGCAAGCGGAACTCGACCCTGGCCGCGGCCTCGGGACCGCTCAAGGAGCAGGTTCCGGTGAACGTCAACTACGCCTGGCGCGCGGTGCGGGCATCGAGCTTCCTTGGATCGGACCGGGACCTGGGCGAGTTCGCCATGTCGATCTCCGGGACGGTGATCGTCACCGCTCCGGTCTCGGACTCGGACCCATCCGGTCCCCAGGTGCGGGTCCTGGAGCCCCTGGCTCTCGACCGCCGCGTGACGGAGATCCTCATGGAAGGGGGCGGCGACCTCCCGGTCTACCGCTGCGACACGTCCGTTGACTGCCTCAACCCCACCCTGGGCCGGCTCACGGTCCCGGCGGCGCGCGGCTTCCGGAACCGGGTCGCGGACCTGCTCCGCCGCCTGGTGGAGTCGGTCCGAACCGACACGGCGCCGCCGCCGGACGCCCTGGGGCTCGTGAACCTCACCACCCTCCCGGTCTACCGGGTCGTGAACACCGCGGCCGCCTACCGGGGCGCGGTGGTGGAGCAGGAGGTGGACACCCTGGCCGAGGCCGTGGCGCTCGACGTGCTCCAGGTCTGGATCTCCGATCTTCACCGGACAGTGCAGGAGCGCGCCGGGACGCTGGACATCGCGGACGGAGACCAGCTTGAGCGCTGGCGCGAGGGACTGCGGCAAAACCGGTCCGCCCTGGCGCGTCACCGCCACGAGGGGCTTCAGCGGTTCAACACCGCTCTCGCCGTGGTCGAGAAGCTAAGGCTCATCGAGACCGAGCTTGCCGGAGCGCTGTCCGCGGATCTCCGCGCGGCGCTCGCATTCTCCCGCGGCGCCACGGGGTCGCGGTAGCGTCTGGCGCAGACGGATTGACGAAAGGCAGCCGTGTACGAACTCTTCACCCTGGGCGGCGGGACCTACCTAGTGGACCTCCTGAACGCGGTGGCCGCCATCACCGGCGGCGGCGCGTTCCTGACGCTGGCGCAGTTGGCCGGGGTGGCCGGGCTTGCCTGGGCTCTCTTCCGCACCGCCTTCGGCGGCTCCTGGAAGGACAACGCCAGGTGGATGCTGCTCTTCATGGCGGTCTGGGGCGCCATGGTGGTTCCCAAGGCCACCGTGCGCGTGGTGGACCGGCTCGACCCCGCGCTGGCGCCGGCGGTGGTGGCCAACGTCCCCATCGGCCTGGCGCTCTTTGCGTCGGTGACGAGCCAGGTGAGCGACGGCCTGACGCGGCTCACCGAGCAGGCCTTCTCCCTTCCGAACGACCTCACCTACCGCCGGCACGGGCTCATCTTCGGCGCCAGGCTCGCGGCCGAGGCGACCCGCATGGAGGTGACGGACGCGGTGTTCGCCCGGAACCTCCGGGCCTACGCGCGGCAGTGCGTGTTCCACGCCCTCCTCCTGGGCCACATCTCGGCCGACGATCTCAGGGAGAGCACGGACATCTGGCGGCTCGTCACCGCCACGGGCTCGCCGTCCGCCGGGGCGTCTCCCGCGCGCATGGTCGAGTACGCGACCCGCGGCGCTCCTTCCGGCACGGGCGCGACGACGGTCGACCGCGAGATCGTAACCTGCGCCCAGGCCGCCACGCGCCTGAACGCGCTCTGGGGCGCCGAGATCACGAGGGCCTCGGGCATCTTCGGCCGGAGGCTCTTTCCCGGAGCGGCCACCGAGGCCCTGGCCCGGGCCGAGCTCGTGGCGGCGCTGCCCGCAGCCCACACCTATCTCATCGGCGCGTCGAGGACGGCCGCCGAGATCCTGCGCCAGCAGATGGTGCTGAACGCCGTCCACGACGCCGGCGAGCAGTGGGCGTCGGAAGCCGGGAACGCCGCGGCTCTCACGGCCTACACCGAGGCCCGGGCCGAGACCCAGACCGTCTCCGCCTACCGGGCCATCGGCCGCCAGGCCGAGACCTGGGTGCCCATGCTCCGGATCGTGTTCGAGTGCCTCTACGTGGGCGCCTTCCCCATGGCGGTGCTGCTCATGCTCACGCCGGCGGGCGGCGCGATCTTCCGGTCCTACTTCTCGGGGCTCGTCTGGCTCCAGAGCTGGGGGCCGCTCTACGCGGTCCTTCACCGCATCTCCATGGGAGAAGCGGCGGAACGCATGAGCGCAGGGGCGCTCATGCCCGGCGGCGACGTCGGCGTCTCGCTCGTGGCTCAGGCGGGGATCCAGGCGGTGGCCTCGGACGTGGCGGTCATGTCGGGCTACCTGTCCATGTCGGTGCCGTTCCTGGCCGCCGCGCTGGCCTACGGTGTAGGGAGGGCGACGGGGCTCGCAACCTCGGTGCTGGCGGTGGGCCAGGAAGCGGCGTCCTCGGCGGCGCAGGAGGGCACCACGGGCAACGTCTCGCTCGCCAATACCCAGGCCGACACCCACCGCTTCGGAACGGTGGAGGGACACCAGGTCCGGACCTCCCTGCACGCCGACACAGGCCGCTACACAGGGTTCGCCCCCGGAGGCGCGGGCTTCACCGTCACGGGCGACGGCGCCGCGGTGGTGGACGCCGGTTCCGCCACGAGCCGGATACCGGCAGCGGGGATAAGGCTTTCCGAATCGCTTGCCGCCAGCCACGAGAGCCGCGCGGGCGCGGCCCGGGAGCAGGCCCGGCACTGGTCGGCAGAGGCCGCCACCGCGCGCACCGCGGCCGCCACCGACTCGGCGGCGATGGTGGAGCGGTTCTCGCGCGACGTGAGCACGGGCGTCGCCCATTCCAGGGGAGTGACGGAGAGCGAGAGCCAGACGGTGCAGAGCCTGGAATCCCGCCTGGAGGGGCTCTCGGAGGCGGGCGGAATCACGAAGGAGCAGGCGGCCGCCCTCACCAGCGAGGCCAGGGCCGGCGGGGGTTTCGACTTCATCGTCAAGTTCGGAGCGGACGGGTCGGTGAGCTGGCGCGGCCACACGCTCAGCCGGGAGGCCTGGAACCGGATGACGGACTACGCGGAGCAACAGAGCGTGCTCGATGTCTGGTCGCGGGCGGCCGAGGCATCGAGGCGCTACTCCACCGCATCGGGCGAGAGCGAGCTCAGGAGCCTGGAGGAGAGTTTCGGGGCCAACCTGACGCGCATGCGCCGCTACGGCGAACAGGAAGCCGTAAGCCACCGCAAGGCCGAGAGCTGGAGCAGGCAGGCCGCGGAAGTGCGGAGCGAGGCCCAGGCCATCGACCGGGACCTGGGGCAGCCCTTCTTCACGTGGCTGACGGCCCGCACGGGCGCCGGCGGGCGCGAGATTGGCGTGGCGGGCGCCATGCGCCTGGCGCAGCCCCGGACCCCGGAGGACGCCGAGGAACTGCGCGCCCACGCCGCCGCCTTCATCGCGGAACGTTTTCCGGCGCCCGGGGGCCCGGACCCCGCCTCGGCGCCGGACCTGGCGGCCTACGGGCGGGCGCTCGAAGGGCTGCAGGAGTCTCACCAAGGCAGGGCCACGGCGGCCTGGGAGAAATGGTCGGGCTGGGCCCGGGACCACGGACGCGGAGGCCATGAGCGGGGAAGCATCGGAAGACGGGCGGAGGGCCTGCAAGCCGAGACCGACACCGAGCTCGATATCCGGGAGGCGGAACGCGAGGCGCGGGGCGGCGTGGCGGGCGAGCGGAGCGAGAAGGGCCGCGCCAGGGTCGCGGCGGAAACCGATCGGCCCTTCGGCGAGCACGCCGCCGAGTCGGTTCCTCTGGCGGGCGAGTGGCTCGGCGGCAAGCTCTACGGCACGGCCCGCAACGCGTCGCCGGGCAGCACGGGCGGGAAGAAGGAACGGGCGGACGGCGGCCCGATGGGCCGCGATGAAGTCCTTGGACCGTGACAGACACGGGTGCAGCAGGCGGTGGAATCCGTACACGGAGGAATTCGATGATGTTCGGCAAGGCGACGCTCAGGGGAGGCCAGACCCTGCTCCACGACGTCCACATGTGGGGCCAGTTGGTGCGCTGGGAGATCATCGGCTTCGTTCTCGTGGTCGTCCTTACGCCCTCCATGGCGCTCTTTCTCACCACCACCGCCTACGAATGGCGCATCGTCGGCATGGGGACCCTGGCGGAGATCAAGCTGTCCATTGGATACTCCCCCCGTTCGGGCCAGATGCACGAGTGGCTGGAGGGACGGAAGACCCCGAACCCGCTCCTGGACATCGTCGCGGACCGGAGAATCGAACGGACACGCAAACGCATGCTCGAGACGGTCCACTCCTGGGCATGGACGGGCGCGAAATGGGGAGTCAGCGGCATGGTTGTGTGCACCCTGGGGTTCTGGATGCTCGGCCGGCGCCTGGCCCGGACCAGGCGTGTGCGCGGCGCGGAGATGGCCACCGCGCGCGAGCTCCGGAGGCGCGTGCAGCCTCTCACCGTGCGTCTTGCGACGGCGGTGTTCCCGGCGGCACGGCGGGCGTCGTGCCGAATCGCCGGGATCCCCTGGCCCAGGCGTGCCGAGACCCAGCACACCATCGTCTCGGGCACCACGGGCTCGGGCAAGACCGTGCTGATCTCCGACCTCGTAGCCCAGATCCGCGCCCGGGGCGAGCGTTGCATCCTCTACGACAAGATGGGCGCCTACACCCGCTCCTTCTTCGATCCCGCCAAAGATGTGCTCATGAACCCCCTGGATGCCCGCGCCCCTCGCTGGTCGCCTTTCTTCGAGGCCAGGACGCCTCGGGACTTCGACATGATGGCCGCCGCCCTGATCCCCCAACAGAAGGACACCGTGGACCCGTTCTGGGTGACGGCCGCGAGGCAACTCTTTTCCAACGGCGCGGGCGTCCTCTGGAGGCAGAAGGTGACCGAGAACCGGAGGCTCGTCGAGGACCTGCTCAAGACCGAGCTGTCGGAGCTGGCGGAAGCCATGGAGGGCACCGTGGCCCAGTCCATCGTGAGCCCCGACAACCCCAAGACCGCTCTCTCGGTTCGCGCCATGCTGACCGCGCACCTGGGGGCGCTGGAGTTCCTGCCGGACACGGGCGAGCGCTTCTCGATCCGCGACTGGGTGGGCCGCGAGGACGAGAGCGGATTCCTGTTCCTGACTTCCAGGGGAGACCAGCACGCGAGCCTGAGAGGACTCATCTCCACGTGGCTCGAGATCGCGGTGAACGCGCTCCTCTCGCTCCAGCAGGACGGCTCGCGCCGGATATGGATCGTCCTGGACGAGCTGCCGACGCTTCAACAGGTGCCGAGCCTCCAGCCGGGGCTTGCGGAGTCCCGCCAGTTCGGCGGCTGCTTCGTGCTGGGGATACAGGTGTTCTCGTCCCTGCGGGACATTTCTGCATTGAATTCGATTTTTTGTCTTATTTATCAACATGTTAATGAATTTCCCGTTTACTCAGTAATCGCTATGCAACCTCATTCGATCAAGATCCAGTCTTGGCAAGCGTACCAAAGGCACATGACGGCCGGGTAGGAGGGGTCGTCACCGAGCCCCTCCCCCCACAGAGCCGAGCGTGCGCGACTGACGCACCTGTAGCGGACAACTGTAAATGTCCCATTTGTGTCAACCGAAAATGTCCCACATTGGACATTGCGAGGACGAGTACGTCGGGCCAGTCTGTTGGCGAAAGCCAACAGGAATGGAGCGGCGAACCGATGCACGGATGGGAGACAAGGATGCTGTTAAGGCACTATCTGGAACGAGGCGCGACCAGGGCGGAGCTGTCGCGACGGTTTGGCGTGGACCGACGGACGATCCATCGATGGGTGTCCGGAGGCCAGTTGGAGCGAGACGCTGGGGAGGGGACGCAGTACAGGGCTCGGCCAGCGGTGGAGCACAAGCTGGATCCGTACAAGGGGATCATCGAGGCGCGGGTCGAGGAGTATCCGCGGTTGTCGGCCAGTCGTCTTTTCGACGAGGTACGGGCGGCGGGGTACACGGGGGGATATGGCCGGGTGAGGGACTACGTTCGGTGGGTGCGGCCGCGGGAGGCGGAGGAGGAGGTGGTACGGTTCGAGACGCCGGCGGGGCGGCAGGGGCAGGTGGACTTTGCGACGTTCAAGCTGCCGTGGGGGCGGCGCCATGCGCTGGTGACGGTGCTGGGGTACACACGGCTGTTGTGGCTGCGGTTCTACCGCCGGCAGACGATGGCGGTGCTGATGGAGGGGCTGGAGAGAGGGCGTTCGAGCGGTTCGGGGGCGTGCCGAGGGAGCTGTTGTTCGACCAGATGCGTTCGGTGGTGGTGTCGGACGGGCGCGCGGACGAAGGCGAACTGGTGCTGAACGCGGAGTTCTTGCGGTTTGCGTCCCACTAGGGGTTCCGGCCGCGGGCCTGCCCGCCAACCGCTCTTCCTGCCTCGCCACCTCCGCCAGCCCCTCGTTCCATCTGCGCTCGAGCTCCGCCGCCACCAGCCGGTTCTGAGGGTCCACTGCATCGTACTGGCGACGCGCAAGATCCGCCTCGTAGCGCGCTTGGGTCAAGGCCAGCTCCATCTGGCGCCGCGTCTCGGCGACGTCGTCCTCCCGCATCGCCACGGCTTCCACCGAGGCCTCGATGCCCAACGGGCTCAACAGCCGCAGCACCTCCTCGCCAACCGCCGAATCCACACGAACGCCACCGAACGAGATGCAGCGCCGGGTCCCATGGTTGAGGTGCGCCCCGCGGCAACTGTAGCGAACGCAGTAGCCGTCGGTACCGGTATAGGAAACATGCAAACGCCGGCCGCAGTGACCACAGCGCAAGAGCCCCGCCAGCAGCGCATCGCCACGGCGCACCGCGCCCCGTGTCATCAACCCCTTGCAGTTGGCGTTGTCGGCGATCAAACGCTGGTTCCTCTCGAACTCCTCCCAGGAAACATAACCCTCATGGTGATCCACGATCAACACGTCCCAGGCCTCGCGGTCCCGGCGGTGGCCCCGGCTGACCCGCTTGCGGCCGCCTTCCACCGTCACCCGGCTCCCCGTCCGGCCGAACGCGTAGGCCCCGCCGTACACCGGGTTCGTCAGCATGTGATGGATGGTATTGTAAACGGGCGGTTTCCAGACGACTCGCCGGGTCTCGCCGTCCACCGCCACCGCCGGCAGCAGCACTTCCTCCTGGCGAAGCCAAAGATGGACTTGCCGAACGCTCTGGGACTCTGAGAACTTCCGGAACACCAGGCTGACCGCCTCCTGCACGCGCCGGTCGGGATCCTTGACGATCCGGTCTCGCGGAACCTTGACGTAGCCCACGGCGACGTTCAGCAAGAGCTCGCCACGGCGCGCCTTCTGGCGCAACGCCTCCAGCGAGCGCTGACGCATCGTGGACAGCTCAAGCTCCGACAGTGTCCCCTTCATGCCCAGAAGGAGACGGTCGTTGGGGAGGCGCGGGTCGTAGACGCCCTCCTCGTCGGCGAGCAGGCACCCTACCAGCCCACAGAACTCAAGCAGGGTGTGCCAGTCGCGGCCGTTGCGGGCGAGGCGTGAAGCCTCCAACGCCAGGACAATGCCCACCCGTCCCTCGCAGATCGCCAGCAACAACCGCTCGAACCCCGGCCGGGCCGTGCCGCCGCCAGACCGGCCCAGGTCTTCGTCGATCACCACCGGCTCGCCCCATCCCAGCTTCCGGGCTCTCACCGTCAGGCCGTACTGCCGGCGCCGGCTCTCGTGGTTGTGTCTCAACTGGTCCGGGGTGGATTGACGGATGTAGACAAATGCTTGGCGAGATAGATGGTCAGACGAGATCCTATCCATCATCCCTTGCCTCCCCCGTTACCTCTTCCGCGGCGCTTTGCGCCTCGGCTTCCACCGCTTCCAGCAGCAGCGTCGCCAACAGCGGCACGACCGACTTGAGCACCTCGGGTGCGAGCACCGGCCCTGACTCCAACAGCTTCAGCAGATCTCTCTGACGACGAATCCCGTTCTTGCCCATGTGGCTCTCCTTCGTTGGGTTTGGAGAGCGATGATAGAAGGGCGTCGACGGTAATGCGAAGCGTGCGCAGATCGGCCACTGGAAGGCGTGGGGACTTCGTCACCGACATCTTGCCCGCTTCGGCGGCGCACATCCATGTCGGGACCTGCGCGAGCGTTCCGTCGGGCTGCCTGACAACGAACACGCTCGTGCCGCGGAATCGGTGGCGTCGGACGACCTCCACGGTCTCGCCGGCACAGGGATGGAACGGGTAGCGAATCGTTATCTCGCGGCCGTGATAGCGGGCAGTATGTGGCGGGTCCGCCAGGTGTCGGGAAGACTCATCTTGCCATAAGCCTCGCCATCACCGCCGCCCAGGCCGGTCGCCGCGTCTACTACGGAACCCTGGCTGCGCTTATCGAGTCGCTCGTCGATGCCAAGGCCGCGGGCCAGCTCTCCCGAAGGCTGCGCGTGCTGACTCATCCAGCCCTGCTCGTGGTGGACGAGATCGGCTACCTGCCCGTCAGCCAGGACGGCGCCGTGCTCTTCTTCCAGCTCATCAACGCCCGCCATGAACGTGCCTCCACCGTGCTCACCTCCAACAAGGGCTTCGAGGAATGGGGTGGTGTCCTCGGCGACGAGATCATGGCCGCAGCCCTCATCGACCGGCTGCTGCACCACTGCCACATCGTCAACATCCGCGGCAACAGCTACCGGATGCGAGAGCACCAGAAGCTCATGCGGTCCGCGTCCGAACAACGCCACGAGGAAGCGGTGCTGTGATGGCCGTGCCTCGCCAGGCGCTCCTGGGGGAGGGGCTGGACTCCGGTCGCTACGCTCCCTCCGTCCACCCCCTCCCCCAGGAGCGGAACCAACCGGAGGGCGTCAGTCCCACACAGACCCTCTCCTCAGAAGTGGGACATTCTCGATTGAGACAAATCGGACATTTTCGGCTGACATTGACAGCACCCGGTTCCTCACCTGACAGGTTCGCTCAATACACGTCGCCATGAGTGCGAGAACGTGACGTACGGCAGAGGATATTTCTTGAGGAGTACATTCATCCGGTCCCAGTTCAAGCGCCGGAGGCGGCTGCGGCGTGCAAGCCACTTCTGCCAGATGCGGGCGACCTGGTAGCGGAACCACTCCAGACGTTTGCCGTTCCCCGTCAGACCATAATATGCGCAGTGGCCCCGTATCACCCTGGCAAGGTAGTCTTGCTGCGCCGTGACCGGCAGGTGCCGGTATTTCTTGCACCACTGGTGCACCGATTTCAGCGCGCGAGCGAAGCGGCCTTTCGCCGTAATCTGGCGAACGACGTCCTTGCCCTGCATCGACCGTCCCCATACATGGGTGAAGCCGAGAAAGTCGAACGTCGTGAACGACGCCATCCAGTGACGCCCGTAGGGGCGTCTCCGGCGGAAGTCCACATAGCGCGTCTTGGTCTCATGGAGCGTCAGCCCGTATCGACCGAGACGTTTGCCCAGCACGTCAAGCAGCCGCTTGCCGCTGTGGCGGTCTTCGAGGGCGATGACAAAGTCATCGGCGAAACGCACCAACTGGCACCGTCCATTCAGGCGCGGCTTCGCCACTTTCTCGAACCACTCGTCCAGCACATGGTGCTGGACGAGTGGATGAGAAGGTCAATGCCGCATGTTCCGTTCGAGCGGTATGCGGACGATATCATCTGCCACTGTCGAACGGAGGAAGCGGCAAAAGACCCTCTGGCGGCGGGTTGCCGACCGTCTGGCCGAGTGCGGCCTGGAGATGCACCCGCAGAAGACCAAGGTGGTCTATTGCAAAGACACCAACCGCAAGGGGGACTACCCGACGGTCGCGTTCGACTTCCTCGGCTATCGTTTCCAGCCAAGGTTTGCGGCGTGGCGCGGAGGGTTGTTCGGGGTCTCGTTCCTTCCGGCTGCCAGCCCGATCGCGCTCAAGGCGTTTCGGCGCCGTGTGCGACAATGGGGCTTGCGACGGCGTAGCGACAAGGGGCTGCTCGATCTTGCCCGCATGTTTCTTCGCGAAATTGCAGGGTGGATCGGATTAGCTGCGCTGTGCGCTGATGACCGTCAGCCCCGTGGTCGCGCTGGTCTCGAGGACCAGGTCGAAGTCCGCCGCATCGCTGCCGTGCGTGGTGCGGAAGGTCGCGGTGCCGGTGCTCTTGACGCAGAGCAGGAAGGGGGTGAGCGCCGAATTGGCCGGGCTCAGCGTGACGTCGACCCTCGCATGGGCGTGGCCCGAATCGCCCTCGGCGCCCGAGGCCGGGGACACGCTGACCGAGAGCGCCGGGTCGGGCTCGTCGTCCTCGATGGTGGCCTGTGCCAGTGAAGGCGAGCCAGCGGTCACGCCGGCGGGCAGGTGAGAGCTCGATATGATCAAGCGGAAGGTTTCGTTGTCTTCCACCCGCTGCCCGACAGTCCGCTCATGACCGTGTCCACCCGTTGAAGGCGACCCCGGCCCATGCGCTGTGCAGTCGGCCGGAAGTTCGCACGCCAGCCTCACGCAACCTTCGCACGAATCACCGGCGAAGGGCAAATGCTCACCCGGAACTGCAGATCGATCAAGCTCGTGTTCTGTTCTGGCGATATCCCGGCGCCAGCACATCCTCGGGCCGCACTGCGTGTACGCAATCCGGAACTGGGCTGCAACCGGCATGTGAAGGCTCGAATCGGATCGCAAAACATATCGCTCCGCTACCGCTACCAGATTGTGTTCAGTTCGATGACAATGCCGTGCTCGGGCGCCGCCATGGGGCTTTCCCGCCGACTGAGCCTGAGGTTCACACGGAGATCGGCCGCGTCTTCGGCCAGCGGCTCGAACTGCCAGCCCAGGCTGATGTTCCGGCCCTGGCCGGAAACGCTGTAGCCCAGTTTCGGCTCGGCGCGGAATCGCCGCTCGAGGATCGGCATTCCCCAGGAGGTCTCCGCGGTCCAGCGCGCCTCCGAGCCCTGGCCGAACGTGCGCTCGGACATGGAGTTCGAGTTGAACAGCGCATCCACGCCGCCCGAGGACTGCCCGCCGAGCTCCTGGCGCAGGCTGAATTTCGGACCGAACCTGCTTTCCGCTTTGGGGCTCCAGCTCAGCGCCGCCGACAGGCCGCGGTCGGTGCGGCCCTCGGCCTCGTGCGCCACCAGGCTGCGGGCTTCGATCTCCAGCGACAGGCCGATTCCCGAAGCCTTCCAGGCCAGCCCGCCGCCCACTTCCACGCCGAATCCGGTTTCCGCGTCGCCGTCGTCGTGGCGCAGGCCCACTTCGAGCTTGGGCGTAATGCTTGAGCCGTCGATACTGAAAGTCCAGCTTCCCTCGGCTCCGGCGCGAAGACGGCTCACATAAGCGTCCGCCGCCACCATGCCATCGGTGCGGCTCGACTCCGTGCGTGTCCACAGCACATCGGAAATCACCGCCAAGGCCGGACCGCCGGCTGCCGACTGGCCGAACAATTCGCTGCGCAGCCCCGCCGCCGCCATGGCCCAGCGGAGATCGGCCCGCAGGGGTTCCGCGGCAAGCGGTAACGCCTCGCCGCTTCGTTCGCCGGCACGCAGCTCCAGTTCGCCGTTTCCGTAGCCGGCCGCTCCCCAAACGCTGAATCGATCGGAAGCGTGCCACGCGGCGTAGGGAACAGCGGCTGTGAGGGTTGCGTCGATATCGCCGGCGGGAATATCGGCGCTCCGGTAACTGCCTTCGCCGGTGCTATGGATCAGCGTGACGCCATACAGCCAGCCGGCCCGCGCATAGTCCACGCCGAGCATGGCGCTGCGCGTTTTGCCGTCGATTTGCAATGCTTGCTGGCTTCCGCGGAACTGCGTCTCGGCGCCGCGGCCCCATATTCCCAGCACACCGCCGCGTTCGTCTTCCTCGCGGGTGTAGTCGAAGCTGCTGCCGAGCAACAATCGCCGCCGCGTGTCGTCCTGCTCGCCGCCATACCCGCCCGAACCCGCGCTCATTCCCATGCCTGAGCGGCCTCCGGGTGGCGTTCCGCTGCTGCCAAATCCGGCGGAGCGCGGCGCGGCGCCAGCGCTGCCGCCGAAGCCCGCGAAGTGCGATGCGATGCCGCCGGCGCCACCGAATCCTGCCGAGCGCGAAGCAATTCCCGCAGCGCCGCCGAATCGCGGCGCCTGCCGGGTCCATGGATCCGTCGGGGCGGGGATACCGTCCTCGTCTTCGGCCTCGTCCTCGGCCGATCCGCCGCCGACGGGCTGTCCGGCGATCATGCCCCGGAATCCCGGCGTGCGATCAGCCCCGCGAACGGCTTCGATACGCGCCGTGATCCCTTCCAGCGACTGCTCGGCAACGGCGCGGCCGAAGCGGGCCAGCCAGGCCTTGGGCATCGGATCGCTATTGATGATCCTGCCGGTGGCCGCGGCGCGCGCGATCATAACGCCTTCGGGATTCGCGCTGTGCAGCTCCACCGTCATGGTTTCGGTCCCTTCGTCAATGAGATCGTCATCCACCATCACCGTGATCCACTTCAACCGCTCCCCCTCGCCGAACCCCACGGCGCTCCCGGTGCCGCGGAAGTCCTGGCCGCGGGTGGCGGTGCCCGAAACAAAAGTGGCCAGAACGCTCACCGGCTCCGGCGCCGGGCGATTGAGCGTCACCGCGAATTCGAGATCCCCCCTGCCCTCGTGGGTCGTGGCGTCCGCGATCGATACCGTCAGCCCCGCGAGTTCGCCGGAATCGCCATCGTCATCGATGATCGTGAATTCAACCGATGTGAACGACCCCGCACGCACCTGCGGCGGCAACTCGCCGAACGAAACGGTGAAGGTCTCGTCGTCGGCATCGGCATCCTCGCGGATATCGATCCTTGCGTGACCGGTCTCGTGTCCGCTCTCGAAGAAGATCCGAAACTCCGTGGGTCCTTCATAGTCGCCGGACTCGGCCGTGCCGTTGCGGTAAACCAGCGGAATGCGGGGGCTCCACTCCACCTCCAGCGGTTCCGCCAGCGTTGCCGTCACCCGCACGCTGCCGCCCTCGGCCACGCTCGTGCGCACGGCGGTAAGCGACACCTCCACGGGAGCGGGATCGGGCCGGGTCTGAAGGATGCGCCCGGTGGCCAGTTCAACCTCGCAACACGTCGCGGTGGTCCGGTACTCGGGATCGGAAAGAATGGCGCCTACCGGTTCGGTCAGCCATACCTCGAACGTCTCCCAGGGATCATTGACGTCGTCCTCGAACAGCCACACCCTCACCGTTTTCTCCTGCTCCCCGGCATTGAAGATCACATCGCCGCCGGTGTCGCCGTAGTCGGTGTGCGGGTCCGCGGTTTGCGGGAGGGCTGGATGGGTGAACCAACTCGCCCGCACGCCGCCGGGCGAGGGCCCCGACAGGTGCACCCGGAACTCTATGTAATCGCCTTCCACCCCCTCGGCGTCGTCGATCGAGATGCGCAGGCCGTCGTTCACCGAAACCGGCAGGTCTGCCGTGACATCTGCGTAGCCGCCTCCGGATGCGGTATGCCTGAGCGTTGCGCGGGCGTCGTTCTCGTCCGCGTCCGCGTCCGCCGTCACCCGCACCGTCTGTGGACGCCGCCAGTTCTCAGGCGTGAATCGAAGGCTCGTCCGGTCCAGGGTCAGAGCGGCGTCGCCCTGCCGGGTAATGGCGACGGTGACCGGCCCCGTGGGTTCGGTCGCCAGGGAAACCGCGTAGTCGGCGTTGGCGCCCTCCGCAATCACCAGCGCGGTGGGCGAAAGCACCAGCCGCGGCGGATCCCAGGTCGCCGTGGCCGAGACCGGCGACGCCGGGCCGGTGTTGAGGCCGTCCGTCGCCGAGTTGGCCGCCACGGTGACCACCACGTCCGCCGAGCCGGCCGGCGTCACCGCAAGCGTGTACGTCGTCCCACCGCCCGAGAACTGGCCCTTCGTCCCGCCGCTCACCGTCACGCTCCCGGTCGCGAACCCCGTCACGGCCTCCGAGAAGGTGAACGTCGCGGTGAGCGCCGCGGTCGAGTTGATCCTGGCCGGCACGCCGGTGATCCCGACCGTCGGAGCCGTCGCGTCCCACTCCGCCGTGGCCGAGATCGCCGATGCCGGGCCGGTGTTGGTGCCGTCGGTCGCCGAGTTCGCCGCCACGGTGACCGTCACGTCCGCCGAGCCGGCCGGCGTCACCGCCAGCGTGTACGACGCCCCACCGCCGGAGAACTGGCTCTTCGTCCCGCCGGCCACCGTCACGTCGGTGGCCGCGAAGCCCGTCACGGCCTCCGAGAACTCGAACGTCACGCTCAGCGCCGCCCTTGAGTTGATCCTCGCCGGCACCCCGCCGATCGTCACCGACGGGGCGGCCGCGTCCCACGTCGCCGTGGCCGATTCCGCCGACGCCGGACCCGTGTTGACGCCGTCCGTCGCCGCGTTCGCCGCCACCTCGACCGTCACGTCTTCCGAGCCGGCCGGCGTCACCGCCAGCGTGTACGACGCCCCACCGCCGGAGAACTGGCTCTTCGTCCCGCCCGTCACCGTCACGTCTCCCGTGACGAACCCCATCACGGCCTCCGAGAACTCGAACGTCACGCTCAGCGCCGCCCTCGAGTTGATCCTCGCCGGCACCCCGCCGATCATCACCGACGGGGCGGTCGCGTCCCACGTCGCCGTGGCGCTCTCGGCGCTGGCCGGACCCGTGTTGAGGCCGTCCGTCGCCGCGTTCGCCGCCACCGTGACCACCACGTCGGTCGAGCCGGAAGGCGTCACCGTCAGCGTGTACGACGACCCGTTGCCGGAGAACGCGCTTTTCGTCCCGCCGGCCACCGTCACGTCTGTGGTCGCGAACCCCGTCACGGGCTCCGAGAACTCGAACGTCACGCTCAGCGCCGCCCTCGAGTTGATCTTCGCCGGCACCCCGCCGATCGTCACCGACGGGGCGGCCGCGTTCCACTCCGCCGTGGCCGATTCCGCCGACGCCGGACCCGTGTTGAGGCCGTCGGTCGCCGCGTTCGCCGCCACCTCGACGGTCACGTCCGCCGAGCCGGCCGGCGTCACCGCCAGCGTGTACGACGTCCCACCGCCGGAGAACTGGCCCTTCGTCCCGCCGGCCACCGTCACGTCCCCGATCACGAAATCCGTCACGGGCTCCGAGAACTCGAACGTCACGCTCAGCGCCGCCCTCGAGTTGATCTTCGGCGGCACCCCGCCGATCGTCACCGACGGGGCGGCCGCGTCCCACTCCGCCGTGGCCGATTCCGCCGACGCCGGACCCGTGTTGAGGCCGTCGGTCGCCGCGTTCGCCGCCACCTCGACGGTCACGTCCGCCGAGCCGGCCGGCGTCACCGCCAGCGTGTAGTTGCGACCGTTCCCGGCAAACGCGCTTTTCGTCCCGCCCGTCACCGTCACGTCGGTGGTCGCGAACCCCGTCACGGCCTCCGAGAACTCGAACGCCACGCTGAGCGCCGCCCTCGAGTTGATCTTCGGCGGCACCCCGCCGATCGTCACCGACGGGGCGGCCGCGTCCCACTCCGCCGTGGCCGATTCCGCCGACGCCGGACCCGTGTTGAGGCCGTCGGTCGCCGCGTTCGCCGCCACGGTGACCACCACGTCGGCCGAGCCGGAGGGCGTCACCGCCAGCGTGTACGACGCCCCGCCTCCGGAGAACTGGCCCTTCGTCCCGCCGGCCACCGTCACGTCCCCGATCACGAAATCCGTCACGGGCTCCGAGAACTCGAACGTCACGCTCAGCGCCGCCCTCGAGTTGATCTTCGGCGGCACCCCGCCGATCGTCACCGACGGGGCGGCCGCGTCCCACTCCGCCGTGGCCGATTCCGCCGACGCCGGACCGGTGTTGCCGCCGCCGTCGGTCGCCGCGTCCGCCGCCACCGTGACCACCACGTCCGCCGAGCCGGTCGGCGTCACCACCAGCGTGTAGCTGCCACCGTTTCCGGCAAACGCGCTTTTCGTCCCGCCGGCCACCGTCACGTCTGTGGCCGCGAAGCCCGTCACGGCCTCCGAGAACGCGAACGTCACGCTCAGCGCCGCCCTCGAGTTGATCCTCGGCGGCACCCCGCCGATCGTCACCGACGGGGCGGTCGCGTCCCACGTCGCCGTGGCGCTCTCGGCGCTTGCCGGACCCGTGTTGAGGCCGTCCGTCGCCGAGTTCGCCGCCACCGTGACCACCACGTCCTCGGAGCCGTCCGGCGTCACCACCAGCGTGTAGCTGCGGCCGTTCCCGGCAAACGCACCCGCCGTCCCGCCGCCCACCGTCACGTCCCCCTTGACGAAATCCGTCACGGCCTCCGAGAACTCGAACGTCACGCTCAGCGCCGCCCTCGAGTTGATCCTCGGCGGCACCCCGCCGATCGTCACCGACGGGGCGGTCGCGTCCCACGTCGCCGTGGCGCTCTCGGCGCTTGCCGGACCCGTGTTGAGGCCGTCCGTCGCCGAGTTCGCCGCCACCGTGACCACCACGTCCTCGGAGCCGTCCGGCGTCACCACCAGCGTGTAGCTGCGGCCGTTCCCGGCAAACGCACCCGCCGTCCCGCCGCCCACCGTCACGTCCCCCTTGACGAAATCCGTCACGGCCTCCGAGAACGCGAACGTCACGCTCAGCGCCGCCCTCGAGTTGATCCTCGGCGGCACCCCGCCGATCGTCACCGACGGGGCGGTCGCGTCCCACGTCGCCGTGGCGCTCTCGGCGCTTGCCGGACCCGTGTTGAGGCCGTCCGTCGCCGAGTTCGCCGCCACCGTGACCACCACGTCCTCGGAGCCGTCCGGCGTCACCACCAGCGTGTAGCTGCGGCCGTTCCCGGCAAACGCACCCGCCGTCCCGCCGCCCACCGTCACGTCCCCCTTGACGAAATCCGTCACCGCCTCCGAAAACGCGAACGTCGCCGTGAAGGCCGCCGCCGCGTTGATCGTCGTCGGCACCCCGGTGATCTCCACCGTCGGCGCCGTCGCGTCCCAGGTCGCCGTGGCCGTCTCGGCGCTGGCCGGGCCCGTGTTGCCGACGCTGTCCGCCGCCGAGTTCGCCGTCACGGTGACCACCACGTCCTCGGAGCCGTCCGGCGTCACCACCAGCGTGTAGCTGCGGCCGTTCCCGGCAAACGCGCCCGGCGTCCCGCCGCCCACCGTCACGTCCCCCTTGACGAAATCCGTCACCGCCTCCGAAAACGCGAACGTCGCCGTGAAGGCCGCCGCCGCGTTGATCGTCGTCGGCACCCCGGTGATCTCCACCGTCGGCGCCGTCGCGTCCCAGGTCGCCGTGGCCGTCTCGGCGCTGGCCGGGCCCGTGTTGCCGCCGCCGTCGGTCGCCGCGCCCGCCTCCACCGTGACCACCACGTCCGCCGAGCCGTCCGGCGTCACCGTCAGCGAGTACGACGCCCCGTTGCCGGAGAACGCGCTTTTCGTCCCGCCGGCCACCGTCACGTCTGTGGCCGCGAAGCCCGTCACGGCCTCCGAGAACGCGAACGTCACGCTCAGCGCCGCCCTCGAGTTGATCCTCGGCGGCACCCCGCCGATCGTCACCGACGGGGCGGTCGCGTCCCACGTCGCCGTGGCGCTCTCGGCGCTTGCCGGACCCGTGTTGAGGCCGTCCGTCGCCGAGTTCGCCGCCACCGTGACCACCACGTCCTCGGAGCCGTCCGGCGTCACCACCAGCGTGTAGCTGCGGCCGTTCCCGGCAAACGCACCCGCCGTCCCGCCGCCCACCGTCACGTCCCCCTTGACGAAATCCGTCACCGCCTCCGAAAACTGGAACATCACGCTGAGCGGGGTCGTCGAGTTGATCCTGGCCGGCACCCCGTCGATCTCGACCGTCGGGACCGACGCGTCCCACGTCGCCGTCGCCGAGACCGGCGACGGCGGGCCGCGGTTGACGCCGTCCGTCGCCACCTCCGCCGCCACCGAAACCGTCACATTCGACCCGTTGGCCGGCGTCACCACCAGCGTGTACGTCGTCCCGCTGCCGGTAAACGCACCCGCCGTCCCGCCGTTCACCATCACGTCCGCCTTGAGAAACTCCGTCACCGGTTCCGAAAACGTGAACGTCACCGTGAACGCCGCCCTCGAGTTGATCTTCGAGGGTACGCCGCCGATCTCGACCGTCGGGACCGAGGCGTCCCACGTCGCCGTCGCCGAGACCGGCGACGGCGGGCCGCGGTTGACGCCGTCCGTCGCCACCTCCGCCGCCACCTTGACCGTCACGTTCGCCCCGCTCGCCGGCGTCACGACCAGCGTGTACGTCGTCCCGTTGCCGGCAAACGCGCCCGGCGTCCCGCCGCCCACCGTAACGTCCGTCTTGACGAACTCCGTCACCGGTTCCGAGAACGTGAACGTCACCGTGAACGCGGCCGTCGCGTTGATCTTTGAGGGCACGCCGCCGATCGTCAGCGTCGGGACCGTCGCGTCCCAGGTCGCCGTTTTCGAGACCAGCGACGGCGGGCCGGTGTTGAGGCCGTCGGTCGCCGCGTTCGCCGCCACCCTCACCACCACGTCCTGCGAGCCCGTCGGCGTCACCGGCAGCGTGTACGACGACCCGTTGCCGGTGAACGCGCCCTTCGTCCCGCCCGTCACCGTCACGTCCCCGGTGACGAAGCCCGTCACGGGCTCCGAGAACTCGAACGTCACGCTCAGCGCCGCCCTCGAGTTGATCTTCGCCGGCACCCCGCCGATCTCGACCGTCGGGGGCGTCGCGTCCCACTCCGCCCTGGCGCTCTGCGCCGAGGCCGGACCGGTGTTGAGGCCGTCGGTCGCCGCGTTCGCCGCCACCCTCACCACCACGTCCTGCGAGCCCGTCGGCGTCACCGGCAGCGTGTACGACGACCCGTTGCCGGTGAACGCGCCCTTCGTCCCGCCCGTCACCGTCACGTCCCCGGTGACGAAGCCCGTCACGGGCTCCGAGAACTCGAACGTCACGCTCAGCGCCGCCCTCGAGTTGATCTTCGCCGGCACCCCGCCGATCTCGACCGTCGGGGGCGTCGCGTCCCACTCCGCCCTGGCGCTCTGCGCCGAGGCCGGACCGGTGTTGAGGCCGTCACGGTCGCCGATCTTCGCCGGCACCCCGCCGATCTCGACCTGTCGGGGGCGTCGCGTCCCACTCCGCCCTGGCGCTCTGCGCCGAGGCCGGACCGGTGTTGAGGCCGTCGGTCGCCGCGTTCGCCGCCACCCTCACCACCACGTCCTGCGAGCCCGTCGGCGTCACCGGCAGCGTGTACGACGACCCGTTGCCGGTGAACGCGCCCTTCGTCCCGCCCGTCACCGTCACGTCCCCGGTGACGAAGCCCGTCACGGGCTCCGAGAACTCGAGCCCGTCACGGCTCCGAGAACTCGAACGTCACGCTCAGCGCCGCCCTCGAGTTGATCTTCGCCGGCACCCCGCCGATCTCGACCGTCGGGGGCGTCGCGTCCCACTCCGCCCTGGCGCTCTGCGCCGAGGCCGGACCGGTGTTGAGGCCGTCGGTCGCCGCGTTCGCCGCCACCCTCACCACCACGTCCTGCGAGCCCGTCGGCGTCACCGGCAGCGTGTACGACGACCCGTTGCCGGTGAACGCGCCCTTCGTCCCGCCCGTCACCGTCACGTCCCCGGTGACGAAGCCCGTCACGGGCTCCGAGAACTCGAACGTCACGCTCAGCGCCGCCCTCGAGTTGATCTTCGCCGGCACCCCGCCGATCTCGACCGTCCGTCGCGTCCCACTCCGCCCTGGCGCTCTGCGCCGAGGCCGGACCGGTGTTGAGGCCGTCGGTCGCCGCGTTCGCCGCCACCCTCACCACCACGTCCTGCGAGCCCGTCGGCGTCACCGGCAGCGTGTACGACGACCCGTTGCCGGTGAACGCGCCCTTCGTCCCGCCCGTCACCGTCACGTCCCCGGTGACGAAGCCCGTCACGGGCTCCGAGAACTCGAACGTCACGCTCAGCGCCGCCCTCGAGTTGATCTTCGCCGGCACCCCGCCGATCTCGACCGTCGGGGGCGTCGCGTCCCACTCCGCCCTGGCGCTCACGGCCGAGGCCGGGCCGGTGTTGACGCCGTCGGTCGCCGCGTTCGCCGCCACGGTGACCACCACGTCTTCCGAGCCGTCCGGCGTGACCACCAGCGTGTACGACGTGGCGCTCCCCGCCGTGAAGGCGCTCTTCGCGCCGCCCGTCACCGTCACGTCCCCGGTGACGAAATCGGTCACGTCCTCGGAGAACTCAAGCGTCGCCGTGAACGCCGCCCTCGAGTTGATCTTCGGCGGCACCCCGCCGATCTCGACCGTCGGGGGCGTCGCGTCCCACTCCGCCCTGGCGCTCTGCGCCGAGGCCGGACCGGTGTTGAGGCCGTCGGTCGCCGCGTTCGCCGCCACCCTCACCACCACGTCCTGCGAGCCCGTCGGCGTCACCGGCAGCGTGTACGACGACCCGTTGCCGGTGAACGCGCCCTTCGTCCCGCCCGTCACCGTCACGTCCCCCGTGACGAAATCCGTGACCGCCTCCGAGAACGTGAACGTCACGCTCAGCGCCGCTCTCGAGTTGATCTTCGCCGGCACCCCGCCGATCTCGACCGTCGGGGGCGTCGCGTCCCACTCCGCCGTGGCGCTCACGGCCGAGGCCGGGCCGGTGTTGACGCCGTCGGTCGCCGCGTTCGCCGCCACGGTGACCACCACGTCTTCCGAGCCGTCCGGCGTGACCACCAGCGTGTACGACGTGGCGCTCCCCGCCGTGAAGGCGCTCTTCGCGCCGCCCGTCACCGTCACGTCCCCGGTGACGAAATCGGTCACGTCCTCGGAGAACTCAAGCGTCGCCGTGAACGCCGCCCTCGAGTTGATCTTCGGCGGCACCCCGCCGATCTCGACCGTCGGGGGCGTCGCGTCCCACTCCGCCCTGGCGCTCTGCGCCGAGGCCGGACCGGTGTTGAGGCCGTCGGTCGCCGCGTTCGCCGCCACCCTCACCACCACGTCCTGCGAGCCCGTCGGCGTCACCGGCAGCGTGTACGACGACCCGTTGCCGGTGAACGCGCCCTTCGTCCCGCCCGTCACCGTCACGTCCCCCGTGACGAAATCCGTGACCGCCTCCGAGAACGTGAACGTCACGCTCAGCGCCGCTCTCGAGTTGATCTTCGCCGGCACCCCGCCGATCTCGACCGTCGGGGGCGTCGCGTCCCACTCCGCCGTGGCGCTCACGGCCGAGGCCGGGCCGGTGTTGACGCCGTCGGTCGCCGCGTTCGCCGCCACGGTGACCACCACGTCTTCCGAGCCGTCCGGCGTGACCACCAGCGTGTACGACGTGGCGCTCCCCGCCGTGAAGGCGCTCTTCGCGCCGCCCGTCACCGTCACGTCCCCGGTGACGAACTCCGTCACCGCCTCGGAGAACTCGAACGTCACGCTCAGCGCCGCCCTCGAGTTGATCTTCGGCGGCACCCCGGTGACCTGGACCGTCGGGACCGTCGCGTCCCACGTCGCGGTGGCGCTCACGGCGTTGGCCGGGCCGGTGTTGACGCCGTCGGTGGCCGCGTTCGCCGGCACCTCGACCTTCACGTCCGCCGAGCCGTCCGGCGTGACCACCAGCGTGTACGACGACCCGCCGCCGGAGAAATCGCCCTTCGTCCCGCCCGTCACCGTCACGTCCGCCTTGACGAAGCCCGTCACGTCCTCCGAGAACTCGAACGTCGCCGTGAAGTCGTCCATCGAATTGATCTTCGCCGGCACCCCGCCGAGCCGCATCGTCGGGGCCGTAGTGTCCCACCTCGACGTGGCGCTCACGGCGTTGGCCGGACCGGTGTTGCCGCCGTCGTCCGTCGCCGCGTTCGCCTTCACGGTGACCACCACGTTTTCCCGGCGCGGTGGCCGTGGCAGCGTGACCCGCAGGTAGTAAGTCCCCCCGATGCCGGAGAACCGGCCCTTCGTCGCGCCCCGCACCTCCACATCATCGGTGTCGAAATCGGTCACGGGCTCCGAGAACTCGAACTTCGCCCTGAACGACGACGACGTCTCCCTGAAAGCAGGCGGCACCCCGGTGATCGTGACCGTCGGCGCCGTCGCGTCCCACCTCGACGTGGCGCTCTCGCGGTGGGCCGGACCGGTGTTGCCGCCGCCGTCCGTCGCCGATCTGGCCTCCACGGTCACCACCACATCCTTCGAGCCGGAGGGCGTCACCACCAGCGTGTACGACGACCCGCCGCCGGCGAAGTCGCCCTTCGTCCCGCCCGTCACCGTCACGTCTCCGGTGACGAAATCCGTCACGTCCTCGGAGAACTCGAACGTCGCCGTGAACGCCCCCGTCGAGTTGATCTTGGCCGGCACGCCGATCGCCACCGTCGGGGCCGTCGCGTCCCACTCCGCCGTGGCCGAGACCACCGAGGTCGGACCCGTGTTGAGGCCGTCGGTCGCCGCGTTCGCCGCCACCTCGACCGTCACGTCCACCGAGCCGGAGGGCGTCACCACCAGCGTGTACGACGACCCGCCGCCGGCGAAGTCGCCCTTCGTCCCGCCCGTCACCGTCACGTCTCCGGTGACGAAATCCGTCACGTCCTCGGAGAACTCGAACGTCGCCGTGAACGCCCCCGTCGAGTTGATCTTGGCCGGCACGCCGATCGCCACCGTCGGGGCCGTCGCGTCCCACTCCGCCGTGGCGCTCACGGCGTTGGCCGGGCCGGTGTTGCCTAGGCCGCCGGTCGCGGCGTCCTCCGCCACGGTCACCACCACGTCCGCCGAGCCGTCCGGCGTCACCTCCAGCGCGTACGACGCCCCGCTGCCGGAGAATTGCCCCTTCGTCCCGCCCGTCACCGTCACGTCCGCGGTGACGAATCCGGTCACGGGCTCCGAGAACTCGAACGCCGCCGTCAGCACGGAGGTCGCGTTGATCCTGGCCGGCACGCCGCCGATCTTGACCGACGGGGCCGTCGCGTCCCACGTCGCCGTGGCCGAGACCGCCGACTCCGGACCCGTGTTGAGGCCGTCGGTCGCCGCGTTCGCCGCCACCTCGACCACCACGTCCGCCGCGCCGTCCGGCGTCACCTCCAGCGTGTACTCCGTGGCGCTCCCCGCCGTGAAGTCGCCCTTCGTCCCGCCCGTCACCCTCACGTCCGCGATGACGAAATCCGTCACGGCCTCCGAGAACGTGAACGTCGCCGTCAGCAC
Source organism: uncultured Binatia bacterium (SeqCode) (assembly GCA_965219905.1). Classification (GTDB taxonomy): domain Bacteria; phylum Desulfobacterota; class Binatia; order UBA9968; family JAJDTQ01; genus JAJDTQ01. The sequence continues at coordinate 1,013,398 of CBDCOS010000002.1, forward strand.
GGAGGTCGCGTTGATCCTGGCCGGCACGCCGCCGATCCCGACCGTCGGAGCCGTCGCGTCCCACTCCGCCACGACGACTATGGATTTACCGGCCGGACCCCTGTTGCCGACGGCGTCGGCCGCCGCGGCCTGCGCCACCTCGACCACCACGTCCGCCGCGCCGTCCGGCGTCACCTCCAGCGTGTACTCCGTGGCGCTCCCCGCCGTGAAGTCGCGCTTCGTCCCGCCCGTCACCGTCACGTCCCCGGTCTCGAACCCCGTCACGTCCTCGGAAAACAAGAACGCCGCCGTGAACGCCGCCGTCGAGTTGATCTTCGGCGGCACGCCGATCGCCACCGTCGGGGCCGTCGCGTCCCACTCCGCCGTGGCGCTCACGGCGTTGGGCGGACCCGTGTTGAGGCCGTCGGTCGCCGCGTTCGCCGCCACCGTGACGACCACGTCTTCCGAGCCGTCCGGCGTCACCTCCAGCGTGTACGTCCCCTCGCCGGGGGAGCCCGCACCCTTCGTCCCGCCCGTCACCGTCACGTCCCCGGCCGTGAACCCCGTCACGTCCTCGGAGAACGTGAACGTCACCGTCAGCGGGTCCTTCGAGTTGATCTTCGGCGGCACACCGCCGATCGTGACCCTCGGGGCCGTCGCGTCCCACGTCGCCGTGGCCGAGACCGGCGAGGCCGGACCCGTGTCGAAGCCGGCGGTCGCAGAGTTCGCCGCCACCTCGACCGTCACGTCCCCCGTGCCGTCCGGCGTCACCTCCAGCGTGTACTCCGTGGCGCTCCCCGCCGTGAAGTCGCGCTTCGTCCCGCCCGTCACCCTCACGTCCCCGGTCGCGAACCCCGTCACGTCCGCGGAAAACGCGAACGCCGCCGTGAACGCCGCCGTCGAGTTGATCCTCGGCGGCACCCCGGTGATCTCGACCATCGGAGGCCCGCCGTCGTTGTCCTTGATCAAGACCGTCGCGGAATCGGGAGAACCGACTCGGTACCCATCGAAACTTAGTCCGCTAGGAACCCCCCTGATCGAACCGTCCGGCTCGTCGACTTTGTCGTCGACCGTGTGGAAGGTGAAGATCTTGGTCGAAGTGTTCGCTTCGATTTGCAAGTTCACCCCACTTATCGGGTCGTCAAAGACGGAGTCGCTGAAGTCGCCAACCCATTCTGCGTTAACGCTTCCGGAATTGATAAGTTCCGTTGGCGCAGGATCAAGCCGCACGAGGAACTGCACCGGATCGCCCTCGGTCACTTCACCGGCGACGGGTGTAATGGTGACCGTCCCCTGGTTCACAGCGTCGTTGTCCCGAATCTCCACGTTGAGATCTGCGGCCTCACCCCAGAAGAAGTTTTCGTCGGTGAACGGGATGAACGCGACGTGTTTGACCTTTACGCTCCAGTTTGTTGCCCAGTCGTCGTCCTCGGCTACGCTCACGGTCACTTTTTGCGGCGTGTCCCAGTTCTCAGGCGTGAACGTCAGATAGTCCCTGCTCACCTTGAAATGCGGCGGCTTCCAACGATTATTGTTCGACCCCCTCCCAACTGAACTGAAAGGATCTACGGCCACGTTCACGTCGACGAACGGCTGTGACGACAGGCTCACCGAGTAGCTGACGCTCCCCCCCTCATCCACCCGCAACAAAGACGTCGTCAGCTTCACCGGACTCTCGCTCTCCGTCTGGCCCGCGGCGTTGGACGCGAGGACTCCTCCCAGCAGGAACAGCGCACACGACAGCAGCAGTCCGCGCCAGGCGCGGAATCCTACTACCTCTCTCATGACGCTCACGCCCGGACCGGGAGACGCCGCAGCAGGGGAGACGCCGCAGCAGACGCGTGTCGATGAAGTTCCGGGTAACCGCCTTGCCCAGCTCGACGTTCTCGGCAACCCGGCAACCCGGCAACCCGGCAACCCGGCAACCCGGCAATCAGGATTAGTGCATTTCGCGTTTGTCAAGTCCCGCATTTCTCTTCCCCAAGCTCTCTGGACCCGTCGCTGAACGCCCGAGCCCGAACGCGCGCCTGCGGTTCCACTGTCGCGCCGCGAACCTGCCGCCGGGTAGCGGATTCAACAATTCCTGACGCAGCCATGATCCTCTCGGGCGTGGAAAAGCCCTCTTGACCATTGTAACTCCATATATACTTAAACTTAAAACCAAAGTTCCAGCGAAAACTGAAGTGTGTTCCGCAAGTTGGACAGGTTGCCAAGGTGTATTCCACCGAGAGAAGGAGGGATGCGCTATGAGCACTTGGAAGCAGCGGGCGGTGGAGGGGATGAAGGAGACCCATTCACTATGTCCACAGGCTTACTGTTCGGCCTGCTTGACGAGATAGAAAACAGCGTCAAGGAGAGTTGGGCGAGATTCAACGCCCCCACATCATCGACGGTAACATGGGCTTCGTTCCTCAGGGAAAGAATCCCTCCTGAATGATCCGCGCTGACGGTCGGACTGTCAGGTGAAACGGTCCCAATACAGCCAAATCCACCCGGTTCACCGGCCTCGACCTCATCGCTCCCATCAATAACGGCCGCAGGGCCAACTCCGTGGAGCGCCCGGGGTATGGCAGTATCTTCCTTGAGCACCTCTGGCGTGACGGGACGGTCACCTTCAGGACTTACTGACAGCTTCGTCGCCCGTAGCGCCGTTGGCAACCGGCTCGATCCGGCCTTGCGGTCAGCCCCGCGCCTTACGGCCACCACTGCGATGGCTGGCCAACGGGCCGCGGCGGCGAGCAGCCATGTCCGCAAGAAACATCCGTACCCGTTTCTCGTCCATGTCGCCGGGATCGAACGGGCCGCCATACCACTCGACCATGCGGGCATGCTGCTTGTGAAACGGATCAAGCACTGCCTCCAGGAACTCCATAAAGCCGCTTACACCGCCAACGTTCTCGGGCGGGCAGCGCCGGGCGCCATCGACGAAGGCCGGATATTCCATAACCGGATCGCCGTCGCGAATCCCTTCGACGATCACATCGTGCCGCCAATCGTCGCCGAAGTCGTAGACGTAGAGGAAGCGCCCGAAGCCGCGGCCGATCAGGGTCTCGAGATTGCCCGGTCTTTGGTTAGACAGACGCGTTACGACGAAGGCCTAGCGCTCTATGAGGAACTCCTTGCTGAGGATCCCGGCAATGATCTGGCGCATCTTGACAGGGGACGCGCGTTTCAGGCTTCCGGCCGCTACGAGCACGCGGTCGACTCGTTCAAGAGCGCGCTCGCCGTGGTGCGCCATCCCGACACCGAGCCTCAACTGCACGCCCTGATCGGCGAAGCCTTGCGCAAACAGCGGCGGTTTCATGTCGCGGCCGCGCACCTGGATAAGGCGCTGGCGCTCAACGCGAACCACATCCCGACGCTCATCGCGCGGTCCGACCTGGAAGCGGACCGCCGACGTGCAATCGCCGCTGGGGAGTGGTCCGAACCCCAGGGCCCTGTCGCCGGGGGCGCGGCAACGGGGAGACGCGGTACCGACGCGTGGCTTGCCGCGGCGCGGAAAGGGTGTCGCACGGTCATCGCCAGAAAGCCGGAACTCGCCCTCGTCCGTGTTCTGCTCGGCACCGTGCTTCTGCGGATGGACGAATACGAAACCGCGGCCAAGGCTCTCAAACAGGCCTTCGCGTTGGCGCCGAGCCGTCCGGTAGAGCGCGAGGCGCACCGGGTTCTGGGCGAGGTTCGCGAGAAGCAGGGACGGGTCGACGAGGCGGCCGCGCACTACGAGAGCGCGCTGGACATCTATCCGTTCGATGCCGAGGCTCTGGAGCGCCCGGCTCGACTCCATGTCAGAGAGAAACGTTACCGGGCCGCCCTGCCGCTGCACCGGCAACTTGTCAAAGTCGCGCCCTTCGTGGCGGAGACGCACCTCGAACTCGGCATGATCCTGTATCAAATGGCCCGCCATTCCGACGCGTCGCGCGCCGTGGAACGCGCTCTGGAGTTGGCGCCTGGCCTGGAGACTGGAAGAACGGATGCGCGAAGCGGAAACGTCAGCTCCCCGACGCCACAATCGGACGCCGGGAGCGGGTCGCGCCGCTGATCGAGTAGGAGTGGTCGGCAAGGTAATGGGGTAATGGTGATGTGCGGGTCTGCGTTCGGAGATGACGGGAGGCAGATTTTAGCCCGGACCCGATGTGATAGACGATGAAATTCTGCCCGATTCCGGCTTGTGCTTCAACTCCTTTGGCCCCGTTTCCCTGCCCTCGATCCCGCCTCGTCCCGTTTAATCTCAGTTCGTCCTGCTTAGCCATTTATTCTGTCCCCCATATAGCCTTCCTGTTTCGCCGGCGATTGGCCCGACCCACGGGGACCGCTCCCAAGCGAAGGGCGACGCCGGTGTAGTCTCCGGGAACTACAGCAGGAACAACGCTGTAATACTTTGCGCTTACACGAAAATTTCTCTTTGTATTTCAGATAGGTAGGCGATTACAAAACGCTTACACTGTTCCACCATAGCAGAACGCAAAGGTGGCGGTCAAAGGAGTTCGTGGCGCAGTCAAGCGTGCCGTTGTCACGACAGCACCAAGGGTGCGTCGGGTGTGAGAACCAGAGCCCGCGAAGGCGGTCCGGAACGAAGAAACCAGGGGCACAAGCGAAGGGGAAACGGCGCCGGAGGACCCGGCGGCGGGGAGCCGCCACGGCGACTGAGTGGCGAAGAGTGCGGGAGGTAGTGAAGGCGGTCGTGTCGAGCACACTGACGGAGGCGCGAGCAGTGGCCCGGACACAAGTGCAAGGGGTAGTGCGGAGGCCGGTGACGGGCGGAGCCCACACCGGGCGAAGCGAACGCGGAGCGGCAGCGCCGACGACGAGCGCAGCGAGTCGGACAGCACGAGCGATGCGATGACGCCGGAGGCGACGAGCCGAGCCGACACCTGGCCGGTACGAAGTGAATCGGCGCAGTGGTCGAGCTGCTGCACCGTCGTGGACATCACGGAGGTGTTGACGAGGGCTGTGGTGATCGGCGTGGTCGGCAGCACGCGGCGGGGAGCACTGAGGTGGTGACGGCAGACGTGCGGAGCACGCTGCCGGCGTCGCCTTCAGCGGCGAGGACACCGGAGGAGGACGTGATGCGGAAGCCGGTGACGGGCGAAGCCCGCACCGGGCGACGCGGATGACGAGCGTTGACGCCGAGGACGAACGCAGCGAGTCGGACGGCACGAACGGGGCGATGCTGCCGAAGGCGGCGAGCCGTGTCACGCGTCGAGGTACGGCGGTCAAGCTGGAGCACCGTCATGGTGGAGATGAAGGGCGTCACCGTCAGCGACGGCGATGTGAAGACCGGTGACGGGCAGAGCCGCACCAGCGAGGCGCAGACGGAAGGACAGACCGGCCCGAAGGTGGAGGGAGGCCCACGTCGCCGAGTGGCATAGGGTAGGCGCGAAGCGGGTACTCGGCGACGTGGGCCGTGGGGAGGGGCCGAGCCGAGCACGAGCACACCGCGGGGATTGTCGTCATGGTCGGCGTCGTTGGTGGAGATGAAAGGCGTGGCAACGATGGACGTGAAGACCCGGTGTGGGAGCGACGGCGCAGGAGATGATGCGAGGAAGGGGCCGCGCCAACGAGTGACGCGACCCCGTGGTGTGCGGATCAGGCAGCGATCTTGTCGACGGGTATCCCGAGCTGCCTTGCCTTGTCGACGAGGTTGTCGGTGATGCCGCTGCCGGGGAAGGCGATGACGCCCTTCGGCAGGAGGTTGAGGAGGTCGTCGTTGCGGCGGAACGGAGCGGCCCGTCCGTGCCGGTCCCAGTCGGGCTTGCACACGACCTGATGGACGCCGCGCTTCTCCGCCCAGCTTGCGGCGATGCGCTCGACGCCGGGGCCGCCGCCGTGCACCAGCACCATGTCCGCATACTTCGCACGGACCTTGTCAAGCTTGTTGAAGACCGCGGCCGGGTCAGTGATGTCCTTGCCGCCGGTTACCGCGACGAGGGTCCCTTCGGGCAGGTGGGCCTGGGTCTTGCGGTCCTTGCGTGCTCGGACGAAATCACGGACGTCGATGGCGGCGGAGGTGAGCTTGCCGGTCTGGCTGGTGTGCGATCCGCTGCGGGGCCGCCAGGTCTGTCCGGTGGCGTTCAGGTAGTCCTCGGCAGCAGCGTCGCGCATCCGCTCGAAGGCGTCGCGGCGAGCGGAGAGGTTCTGCACCCGGTCGGTGATGAGCTCGAGCTCGCGGGACTTGATCTCGGAGCCGTCCTGCTCGTGCTGGAGGTCGCGCAGGTCCGGGATGAGGCGGTCGGCGGAGCGATCGAGGCGCTGTGTCTGGGCATCCAGGAGATTGACGAAGCCCCAGAGGAGGCTCTCGCGCTCGTCGGCGAGCTGAGTGCCGTCGGGACCGATGCCGCCCGCGAGGATCTCGAAGGCAGCATGCACCGCGTCGAGAGCGTCGTCTTCGTCCCAGACATCCCTGGAATCGAACTCATCGTTCCCTGGGGTAGCGCCGAAGAGCTGAGCGTTTTCGCAGAACGCCTCCATGACGGACTGACCCTGATCCGCGATGTTCTCTATGGTGTTCATGACTTCCTCCTTGTCTCGTTAAGGACCCACCGAGGCCCGTGACTGGAGCGCGTGTCCGCTCCGAAGTGATGTCCCTTCTTTTCACGCGCGCGCACCGGAGCCACCGGGACGGAGTCCCGGCCGGAACGAAGTGGAGGACCCCAACGGGGTTGGCGCAGAGAGCACGTGTGACAAGATGGGACAACACGTAGGAGAGGACTTGTACGGAACAGCACCGTCCCCTTCGAAGCTCAAACTTCCCTTCTCGGAGGCAAGGGCATCGCGCGGCTGTTGCGGGCTCAGAACAGCGGGTGGGAATCGAGGAGGGATTGTGCGACGTCACGGATGCGGCCGCGGTCGTGGACGCGCCGGGGTCCCCGGGGATCGTCAAACAGGTGCAGGACGTAAAACACCTGGCCGGGCACGAGGATGTCGTCGTGGCGGTAGACGTCGCCGACGTGGTCGCCGTCGGCGTCGTAGATGCGGGACTCGTGCGGGGTGATCCTCTTGAAGGTGACTTCGTCCATTCTTCCTCTCCTTCCATCAAGGCTTTGCCCACTCAGGCTCCCTCTCTCCGACTCCCGGGAACCGGAAGAGCGGGCCGAACCTTGCGGTGAGGACATCGGCGCCGAGGGCGACCAGATCGTCGTTGAAGTCGCCTCCGTCAGGGACGATGACCGTGGCCGCGACGCCGGCCCGGGCGCAGCGCCGGGCGAGGCGTTGGGCGGCCTGTTCGCCTTCCGGATCGTTGTCGCGGGCGATGACGAGGCGGCGGCAGCCGGGCGGAGGCAAGAAGGCGCCGAGGCTTCCGGCGGAGAGGGCTGCGGCCGCAGTGATATCGGGCACGGCGGTGACCAGGGACAGCACGGTCTCGATGCCCTCGCCGACGAGGAGCGGAGCGACCGAGTGGGCGGGCAGACCGAAGCGCACGGCGAAGCCGTAGACGCGGCCGAGGGCCTTTCGGGTTGAAGGAACATTGGCTTTTGCAGGTCTTCGCGGATCGAGCCACGTGCGTTGAACGCCGCGGACGGCGCCGTCGTCGCCGGTGACGGCGGCGACCAGAGCCGGGAGGCGGAGGATCGCGGAGCCTTCGCGGTAGCGAAGCTGGGGGTGGAAGCGGAGCGCGGGGAAGCGGCAGCGCGCGAGGCCCCGGGCCCGGAGATAGGCTTCGGCGTGGGTGCCATCGATGGTCCGGCACTGCCGCCACAGGCGGCGTGCTGCCCGGGTGGCGTCGTAGGGGCTTGCATCGCCCGCGGCCGGCGAAGCCGGCAGGGCGAGGAAGGCACGGGCTTGTTCCAGCGCCACGCGCAGCGTCGGCGCGCCCGTGCGGTGGCGGATGAGGTCAAGCAGGTCGCCATGACTGCCTTCGGCGGCATCGGTCCACTTGCCGGGAGTTCCGGGACCCTGGAGGCGGACGAAGAGAGAGCGGCCCCGGGCGCCGTCCAGGTCGCCCGCGACCCAGTATCGGCCCTGGCGGCGGCCGTGGGGGAGGTAGCGCCGGCAGACGTCTTCGGCGCGGGCGCCGAGAGCGGCGGCGATGGCGGCCGCGGGCGAGAGATGGTCGTACATGGGAACACTCCTTGATGGGACGGGACAGTCGGCTAGGGTCGGAGGGCGAGAGGGCCGAGCGAAGCGAGGGCGCGAAGCCCGGAGGGTGCTTGCTCGGGACGAACTGCACGAAAAAGGGGCTGACGCGCGAAGCGCCAGCCCCTGGTTGGGAGGAGAGGAAGTGGACGGGTCCACTCAAAACGGGATGTCGCTGTCGTCCTGGTCCGCGGACTGGGACGAGGTCGCGGCGTCCTCCATGGCGGCGTCGCCGGCCTCCATGGACGGGTCCGGCGCAGCCTGCACGCCGTTGCCGTTGGGGCGATCGAGGAAGCGGACCTTTCCGCCGGGAACCAGCAGGATCTCGGTGGAGTAGCGGTCGCTGTCCTCGCCGGGCTTCGACCAGCGCCGGGTCTGCAACTTGCCGTCGATGTAGACCAGCCGGCCCTTGCGGGCGTGCTTCTGGAGCATGTCGACGAGGCCGTCCTGGAAGGTCACCACGCGGTGCCACTCGGTCTTGTCCACCTTCTCGCCGGTCCGGCTGATGTAGGACTCGTCGGTGGCGATGCTCATGTTGGCGACGCGGCCGCCGCTGGAGAGGTGATTGACGGTGACGTCGGCGCCGAGGCGGCCGATCAGTTCTGCTCGATTCAGTCCGAAGCTCATGGCAGTTCTCCTTCCTTGCCTGGTTAATGACGATGGCCTGTGAACGTCGAAGGCCCGGGGTCCTCCCTCCCCGTCCCCTTCGGTTCACTTCTCTCAGGATCTCCTCTCACTCCGTTCCGGCGCTCAGCGCGGCGGTGACGGTGAGAGGATCTCCGCCGCCGGCGACGCGGGGGTCGGGACAGCGCCTGTCGCGGTCGTCGTCGATGACGTCCCGGACGGCGCCGGGGTTGAGGCCGATCTCTGCGAGCAGATCGCTGCCGGTCAGGGTGTCCTCAAGGTCGAAGTTGGTTCCGAACATGGCCGTGCCTCCTTTGCTGCTTGCCGTGCCCGGCCTGCGCGAGGGAGACCCTCTCCCTCTCCTCCCGGGCGTTCGCCCCGCGAACGCTGTTCTCCGGCTCCGGGGAGAGGCTCCGGCCCCTGGGATTGCCCTCGGGCGCCCGGAGAACTCCGCCCGGGGGCATCACGCCCGGATCGGCAGGACGCTGCCGGGGTCGACGGCATGCGCATGCCCATGCCCCGATGCGGGTTCGGAGGGCTGCGGGACCCGGCAGTGCCGCCCCGCCTCCGGCCCTCACGGTCATGGCGGCCGGAATGGAGGTTCGCGCGGCGGCGCTGAACGCGGCGGTTGGCTGGGTGGGTGCGCAGCAGCGCGGGCCGCATCCGGTTCAGTGCCGGGCTCCGCCGTCGTTCTCCGTGCCCCCGGTGCGCATGGAGCGGGCGGCGAGCGCGGTCCAGTCGTCCCGTGAGTGCCCGAGCCTGGCGTTCAGGCGGTCGCACAGCCGCTCCGCGGCATCGATGTTCAGGGCGACAAGCGCAGTGGGCACGTAGCCGTCCATGCCCTCGAAGACGATGCGGATCTGTTGGGGCTCGTCGCCGAGCTCGTAGCTTGGACAGAACGCGTAGTTGGGTTCGTCCGGCAGGGTCTGTGCAGCCATGAAGGCTCCCTTCGGTGAGTGAGGCGCCCCGGCCCCGGTGGGCGGCCAGTGACAGGCACGACGGCTGTCCGGCGGTACGGACCCCCGGCGAGCGGTCAGTGGGTGTGGATGACGGGCCGCCGGCCGTACGGACGGCGATACGGATGCGCGACGGGCTCAGGCGGCGAGCGGCCAGCGCTGGATGATGCGTTCGAGGAGATCCGGACCCGGGGCAAAGACCCGCGTCCGCCACGAGACGATCTCGACCGTGCAGCCCATTCGCTTCAAGACTGCGGTGTCGGTATCGACGGGTCCCTCGATCTCGACCCGGTCGGCGCCCATGATGCGGCGCCTGGCGAGCCGCCAGCCGTTGACTAGAGCGAGCGCCGCGCCGCGTCCCATGACCGCCTCGAAGGCTTCGGCGCCGGTCATGGCGGGACCCCCCGCGAGGCCGAATGCGGAACGCACGGCGCGGACCTGCTCGAAATCGAGCACGCGCCCGATCAGCGCCTCGCCGTCGTCCGTCCTGAGACGCCGCACCCGCATGTTCTCGGCCGGAAGACGGTCCCAGACCGGCAGCAACAGGCCTGCCGCGAGCCAGAACCGCGATTCCTTGTGCGAAGGCAGGCCGGCGATCTCGTCCTCCCAGAGCGTCCTCCAGTCGGCTTCGGCCGCTTTCCGCCAGTTGGACGCATCGAGCTCGGCCTTCGCCATGGTGTCCCGCCCGGCGGGACGCAGCAGCCGGACGCGCTCCTGCACGCCGCCGTCGTCGAACAGGCCCGACGGCGCGGGAAGCACGACCGCGGCCCGGTTGGACCGGGCATTCACCACCAGAACCGGCCCGTCGTGCGTGTCCTTGCCGATTTCCAGCGCTGCGTCGGCAGATGTGGGCTCCATCCTGTCGCGGCGCACGATCTCTACGAGCTCGGTGGCAGCTCCGCTTCCGGGATGCGTGTACAGCGTCTCCCGGCCGGCGGCTGCCAGGGAGTCGGCCCGCACGGTCTCGACGCCGACCTCGTAGGTGCCGGCCTCCATGGCCTGCTCGATTCCGGCTGCGATGCGGTCCTCCAGTTCCGCGAAGAGCTGGTTCTGCTCGTCGATGGGCAGGGCCAGGAGCCTGTTCAGGAAGCGGGGCATTGGCGGCAGGTCCTCCTTGAGCGAGCCTTCCCAGGTGAGCTTCAGCCCGGTGGCGTCCTCGAAGCGTTGCAGGGGCCAGCCGGCAATGTCTCCGCGCCAGAGCGCCAGGTAGAACCGCCTCAGGGCCGCCTTCGCGTAGAGGCTCTCCAGGTTGTCGCTCTCCCGAAACAGGGTTGCGTCGCTCCCTCCCATGGCGGTCTGGGAGTCGCGCTGCCCGCGCGTGATGGCGCCCAGGCTGTCCAGCCTCCGGGCGATGGTGGCGATGAACCTCCGCTCGCCCTTCACGTCCGTGGTGACCGGCCGGAAGAGCGGCGCCGACGCCTGGTGCGTGCGGTGGGTGCGGCCCAGTCCCTGGATGGCCTGGTCGGCGCGCCAGCCCGGCTCCAGGAGGTAGTGGACCCGGCGCTCGGTGTTGGCGGACGAGAGGTCCGAGTGGTAGCTCCGCCCGGTGCCCCCGGCCATGGAGAACACCAGGATGCGCTTGCTCCTTTCCATGAAGGCGGCGGTCTCGGAGAGATTGGCGGAGACGGGCCGGCCGCGGAGCGCCAGGCGTTCGCCGCCCGCATCCGATATCCTGAGCACACGGCGGGAGCGCCCCGTCACTTCCGCCACGGCTTCGTGGCCGAAGTGCTGGACCACCTGGTCCAGGGCCGAGGGCACCGGCGGCAGGGACGCGAGTTGCTCCAGGAGCGCGTCGCGCTGCGCGAGGGCCTCCTGGCAGAGGACCGGATGGCCCTCGGCATCGACCGCGGGGCGGCTCATGAGGTTCCCGTCGCTGTCGGTGTAGGGTTCCTGGAGTTGCACCGGAAATGCGTGGGCCAGGAAATCGAGGACCGCCTCGCGGGGCGTGAGGTCGATGCCGAGATCGTCCCATTCGGACGCCGGTATCTCCGCGATGCGCCGCTCCATCAGCGCCTCTCCGGTCGAGACGAGCTGGATGACGGCCGAACGGCCGGAGTCGAGATCTGCCTGGATGGCGCGGATCAATGACGGGCACTTCATCGCCGTCAACAGATGGCCGAAGAAGCGCTGCTTCGTGCTCTCGAAGGCGCTCAGCGCGGCCGACTTCGCATTCTTGTTCAGGGTTGACTGTCCCTGCATGATGCCCGTGGCCTCCAGTGCTGCTTCGATGTTGGCGTGGATGACCTTGAACGCGCCTGCGTAGGAGTCGTAGATACGCCGCTGCTCGTCGGAGAGCTCATGCACGAGGATGTCCACCTCGACGCCGTGATAGGCGAGTGCGCGGGCCTGATACAGGCCGAGCGCCTTCAGGTCCCTTGCGACCACCTCCATTGCGGCGACGCCGCCCGCTTCCATAGCCGACACGAAGTCGGTCCGGGTCTCGAACGGCGTCTCGCCGGCTGCCCACAGGCCGAGACGCCCGGCATAGGCCAGTCCGGGCACGGTCGTGGCGCCGGTGGCCGACACGTAGGTGATCCGGGCGTCGGGCAGCGCGTTCTGGAGCCGTAGCCCGGCGCGGCCCTGGGCCGAAGGCTTGACGTCGCCGCGTGCGCCCTTGCCGCCCGCGGCGTTGGCCATGGCATGGGCCTCGTCGAAGACGATGGCGCCGTCGAAGGCGTGGCGGTCGTCCTCGTCGGGTCCCCCGGCGAGCCAGTCCACGATCTGGTCGAGCCGCGAAGGCCGCCCCTGGCGGGACGGCGAGCGCAGCGTGGCGTAGGTCGTGAAGAGGATTCCGGTGGAGAAGGGGATCTCGTCCCCCTGGCGGAAGTCGCCAAGGGGAATCACGTCGTCCTCGCGTCCGCCTACGGCGGTCCAGTCGCGGCGGGCGTCCTCCAGGAGCTTGTCCGACTGGCTGAGCCAAAGCGCCCGCTTCCGGCCGCGCAGCCAGCCGTCGAGGATGACGGCCGCGACCTGGCGTCCCTTGCCGCAGCCCGTGCCGTCGCCCAGCATCCAGCCCCGGCGGAAGCGGACCGGCGCCGACAGGGTCTCGCCTTCGTCGGTGAGGGCGGCCTCGCCCTGGTCCTCGACGTCGCAACGCTGGACGGTCTCCCAGCCGGAGCCGATGCGGTAGCTCGCCGCGAGGTGGCCCTCGTGGGCCTGACCCGCCAGCACGACGCTTTCGAGCTGGGCGTCCGACAGGAGACCGTCCGCGACGATGCGTTCCGGCAGCATTGGGCGGTAGGACGGCGCCGGGTGCGGGACGGCGGCCATTGCCGCGGACTGCACCAGCGGGGTCGGATGGGCTACCGCTTCCGGAACTCGGAAGGCGCCGGGCCGCCAGGACTCGTAGGGTCCGGAGGCGGTGTTGCCGGCGTCTGCGGCAACCTCCGCCGCGCCGGTCTCCACGATCAACTCGGACACGGCTCCCCAGTCATGGGCCGGCGCGGATGCAGGCGGTGTGTTCGATGCGTTTTTTCGCTTCGAGGGGCTTGGCGTGGCCGTGTTGCCGAAGAGGTCCCGGCCGGGTGCGCCCGTGATGGTGCGGACTTCCACGGGCAGGCGGGGCGGAACCCCGGCGATGACGGCGTCGAGCAACTCCGCGGCGTTCTCGGCGCGGGCGCCGGGATCGATGTCGACGCCGGCCTGGTCCGTGCGGTCGAGCACGGTGAGCCTGGTGTCGAAGCCGGTGCCCCGGCGCGCGTAGACGCGGCCGTCGACGGCCATGGTGAACACGACCCGGGCGGGCGGATCAAGCTGGCCGAAGGCGCCGTTCCAGTCCGAATCGCCCGGAACGCACTTGGCGGAGGTGACGGCCGCGAGCCGGCCGCCCGGCGGCAGCATGGAGAACGCGGAGCGCAGGTGCCGGAGGTCGGCGTCGTGGCGGATGCGGTGGACGCCCGGGGTCGCCGAGAACGGCGGGTTCATGATGACGACGGTGGGCCGGGCGCCCGGCAGGCGGTCGGCGATGTTCTCGGCGTTCACGGCGGTGACCAGGGTCTCGGGGAACAGCCGGCACAGGAGGGCGCGGCGGATGTCCGCGATCTCGTTCAGATGGAGATTCCCCGCGGCTTGCCTCCCGAGCGCGCATTCCGCCATCACCGCCAGCATGCCCGTGCCCGCGGACGGTTCCAGCACCATGTCGCCCGGCCGGATGGCCACGGCGCGCAACACGGTGTAGGCGAGGGGCAGTGGCGTCGAGAACTGCTGGAGGCGGATCTGCTCTTCGGAGCGCTTCGTGTGGGAGGGCTCCAGGGCGGCCACGGCCTCCAGCATCTTGAGCATGGCGAACGGTCCGTCCGGACCGGCCCCGGCGTGGCGGCGCATGGCCCGGCCGTGGCGGCGGATGAACAGCACGACCGCGGCCTCGGCGGCCTCGTAGGCGTCCTTCCAGACCCAGGCGCCCTGGGCATCGCCTGCGCCGAAGGCGCGCGTCATGGCGTTGCGCAGGATCGGGGCGTCGAGCGCCCGGCCGGCCTCCAGGATCGGCAGGAGGGTCCTGGCCGCGGTGAACAGCGCGTCATGGGTGAAAGGCTTGGGGCGTGTGGCCGGCGAGGCCGGAAGCGTGGTGGGGACCGGGACGCGCACGGATGCGTCCGGCGCCGTGTGTGCGTCGAGCATGGATGTCTCCCTCCTGGAATGTGTGGAAGCGACAGGGTGCGGCAGCCGCTCAACGACCGGCCGTCGACGGCGGTACGTACATCTTCTCAGCCGTCCGGGTGGCGCCTCCTGCGGGAAGTCACAGAAGGCCCTCCCTGGCGAAACTGAAGAAGCGGCCGTGCCCGCAGACCACGTGGTCGTGGATGCGGACCCCCATGACCTCCCCCACCTGCCGTAGACGGTGGGTGATCTCCACGTCCTCGCGCGAGGGTGAGGGGTCTCCGCTGGGATGTGGGTGGGTAAAAATGACCGAGGCGGCGCTCTCCCGGATGACGGGGCGGAACGCCTCGCGTGGGTGAACAACGGCGGAGGTCAGACTGCCGGTGGACACCCGGTGATGACCGATCAACCTGTTCCGGTTGTCCATCATCAGCACGTCGAAGTGTTCTCGGTATTCGTTCACGTACCGGGGCCTCATGTAGCGGTAGGCCTCTTCGGGAGTGCTGATCGTCGGAGCGTTCTCGTGCATGCAGGCTTCGGCTTCGAGCAGTTGCCGGCCCATCTCGAACGCCGCCTTGACCCTGCGGGCCTGCGCCGGGGTGAGCCCCTGCCGCCGCAGTTCCCGGACGGTCATGGAGTCGAGGTCGAGCAGGGAGAGGCCTTCGAGCCTGGCGGTCCTTTCCGGGCCGATCAGTTCTTCCATCGGGTTCGCGCTTTCCATGCACGGTCTCCTTGTGGTCGGGATGAATGGTGAAGCAGGCAACGGCCGCTCCCGCGCCCCGGCCGCCCGGCCGCACCGAAACAGCCGGTCTCGGCTCCGGGCGTCGCGGGGCGATCTCGTCGGGAGGGGTCGAGTGGCGGCCGGGGCAAACGCGTTGCGGCGGCCGAAACGCTCAGGTTGCGGTTTCGGCGGGATCGCCCAGGGTTACCCGGACGTCGGGGCGGGTGATGGATATCTCCACCTTGCGGCCGTGCGGGACGAGCCAGAAGATCTCACGCCGGACGGTCTCGGCAATGGAGAGCACAAGCGCGGAGTCCTCGTTGCACAGGAGCCTGGTGGCGATGTGGAGCGCCTCCTCGTCGAACCGAACGGCCTGGGTCTCGCGGCTGTCGGCATCCACATCGTCGGAGCTCGAGAAGAAGCCCAGGCGCAGCAGCTCCGCGAGCCGGTGCGGCTCCAGGTTGCTGTCCCTCGTGACGAGCGGCAGCGCTTCGCCGACCCAGCTCCAGGCCTCTCCCGCGAAGGCGAGGTCGGCGGGGAGATGGAGCGCGTGGGTCCGCCCGCCGGCGGTCCTGACCGCAAGCGCCATGCGGACCGCGTCGGGACGCGCCGGCAGAGGCGCGGCAGGCGCCCCCGTCCGCCCGGGCACGGGGAACTTGTCCAGCGGCCAGGCTTTGCCGTTGGCGGTGACCTCGGTGTCGATGCCCGTGACGCGTTCGAGCGCGTCATACCAACCGTAGCCTTCGAGGCGCCTGTCGGCCTCGAAGAGTCTGTCCGCCATGCCCCCTCTCTCGGCGGCGCGCCACAGCGCCTGGGCCTCGGGCGGGTCGGGATCGCAGGCCATCACCAGTGCATCGCCGCCAACCGGCGCGGGCCTGGGCGGCTCTCGCCAGTCGTCGATGTCGGCGATGCCGGGCCGCCAGGGAAGGAGGACTTGGGGCGGCGGAGCGAGTTCGATTCCGGCGTCGCGCGCCCGCGTCCAGTCTGCAAACGCCGGGCGCGGGTCGGAGTCGGCCGCCATGGCGCGGTAGATCGCCAGGCGCGCAGCCTCCCTCATGCCAGCGAGAAAGAGGTTCTCGACCGCCTCCTTGCGGGCGGGCAGCACCAGTTCGAGGCCGGGACAGTCCCTCACATCGGCGCGGACCGACCAGATGCCGCCATGAACAGTTTCCACCGTGGGCAGCCGTGCGGGCACGGTCAGCCCGAAGAAGTTTAGGTCGGGCTCGAAGGAACCGCGCCAGCGGTCGCAGAAAACGCCGAACACGAGGCCGTTCCAGCCCTCGGCATGGACGGCGCGGTCGAGAAAGGCGCGGCGTTCGAGAGTGACGGGTTCGGTCCCCGGAATGCCCTCGAGCACGACCGGCAAAGGGTAATGACGCGCCGCGTTGGCGACGGCTGTGTGGATCGCATCGGCGGATTCCGTGGCATGGAACCGGACGGCGGTGCCGGACGGACGCGGCACGGTGTCGTCTTGTCGAACCTGGGCGTCGCTTTGGCCCGTGAAGTGTTGCGGCTCAAGGTCCACGGACCACCCGTGCCCGGCATGGCCGTCCGGCGTGCGCGTCCGGGAGGCTATCCGGCAGCCGCGCTGGGCCAGGCTGAGGATTCCCATGCCGGCGGCGTCCTCGCGGGCGACGAGGTCGTCGGCCCACCCGTTCTCGCCGAAGCTCAGCAGGACCGCGGGGTCCGCGATGCCGGCGCCGTCGTCGGTGACGGTCACCGACAGGCGCGTCTCCGGCGGCCCGGCGGCACCGTTGCCGGGATGGCCGGCGGGTGTGCCCACGGTAACGCGGACGCGGGTGGCGCCGCTGCGGCGCGAGTTCTGGAGCGCCTCGACGAAGACATCGGTGAGGGTCGATGCAAAAGATCGCGTGACGCGCTTCAGCGCGCCTTGGTGGACCCGCGCGCGGATCGTCGCGCCGGGAGGAATGGCGGTGTGTGTCATGCGCGGCCTCCATGATGGGTGGAAAAGCGAAAACACCCCGCCCGGCGGTGTACCGGACGGGGCGTTTCATGGCCGGAGGGCGGTTCAAACGTTGCGAAGGAACTCGGGGATGTCGAGCCCGTTGCCGTTGTCGTGGCCGTTGGCGGCGATGGGCGCGGGATGGTCTTCAAACGCCTCCGGGATCTCGACGGTCCCGGTCACGGAGACTGGCCGCGGCGGATCGGCGGGTGGGTCGGCACGCTCCGGTTCCACCTGCTCCGCGGCGACGGTGTCCTGCGGTTCCGACGAAGGTTTGGGGACGGTGGCGGAGTCCGTTGTGTCGGCGGGCGGCGCCGTCTCCGCACTCGCATCCTCGGCGCCGGCACGGCCCGTGTCGAACGCCTTGAAGCCGGGAGGGGTCCAGGCGAGCGCGGCCGCGTGGGCGTCGGCGGTGACGCCCAGCGGAGGGCTGCCGGCCGCGAAAGCCTCCTCCATCGCCCTGGCGATCGCGGGCTTCTTGCTCTTGGCCCGGGCCGAGGCCCATGCGGGTCCCAGGGTGTCCTTCGCGATGTCCAGGATGCGGCCCTTGTTGATGCGGGACCACAGCATGTCGGCGGTCGGGCGCACCTGGCCGGCGAAGTCTATGTCGAGACGGGCAATGGTGGCTTCGAGTTCGGGACGCGCCTGTGGCTCGAAGGCCAGCTGTCCCTTTACGGTGCGCGCGACCGAGGCCGCGAAGAGCCGCTGCTTGTCGTCCTGTGGCAACGCGCGGAGCGCCGCGAAGGACTCGCCGCCGTCCTCGACGGTGAGCCAGTCCAGCGGCAGGCTGGAGCGGTCGGCGAGCATCGCCTCGCCCGGGCTCCAGGAACCGAACTCTTCGTCGTTCATGCGCATGGTCGGCCGGTCGGGAGTTTCCCTGATCGCGATGTCGAGTGCGTGGTCCTGGTAGCCGTGGGTGAACACGGCGCGGCCGAGCTGGTACAGCATGAGGTCGAAGGCAGCCTCGAAGTTCTCCCCGAGATGCGCCTTGACCAGTGCCGTGCGGATCGAGCGGAGATCGTCCGAAAGCCCGATCCCCACGCCCGCTTCCTTCCGCGCCTCGACCTGCGGGTCGGCAGGCGAGGCGATGGGCGCGGAGATCGCGGGTCTCCGGACCCGGTCGTCGTCGCCGTCATCGGCATCACCGCCGGCGCTGTCGCCGGAGTCTGCCGGCTTCGGCATGTCCTCGGGGCGGACCAGGCCCGCGACGATCTGGAGTTCGCCCCTCCAGTCGATAGTGGCGATGCAGCCCGCCATCGCGCAGTCCTCCCTGCGGTAGGTTGCCCGGGCCTCGACCGCCGCGTTGATCTCGCACGTCCGGGTCTCGATGGCCTCGGCCTCCTCTTCCAGCGCCTCGGTCCAGTCCTCTTCGTCGAGATCGGATATCTCGTCCTCGCGGGTGCGCAGCCGCTCCAACTCGGCCGTCTCTTCCGCGGTCGGCGCGGAGGGCTCCGGAGAGATGCGCCCGTAGCGGGCGATCTCCGTCCAGTCCACCTCCGGCGCGGCCGTCGCCCAGCGCCAGCGGGTCTGGAGATCCTTCACGGTCTCTCCGAGCTTCGCCATGGCGAGCTTCTGCAACAGCACCGGGTCCTCCAGCCAGATCCCGCTCTCGTCCTCGTCGGCGAAGAGGTCCCGCAACACCGGTCCTCCCGCGGCCTCGTAGTCCTCGATGCCCACGAAGCGCGCCATGGCGGAGTTGGCCGGTACCCGCTCCTCGGTGAGCATGCGCTTCACCTGCCAGGCGGCCGGGCGGTAGCCCTGGTCCGCCACCTGCTCCCACACCCCCATCTGGCGGGCGTGATCGGTGGTGACGGTAAAGGCCTTCAGCGTCTCCAGGTCGATGTCGCCGGCCCGGTAGGCGTTGAGCAGCTCGGGCGCGGCGTTGCCGAGCCGCAGGCGCTGTTCGACCAGGCGCTCGGACGTGCCGAAACGCGCCGCGATGGCCGCCGCCGTGACGCCGGATTGGGTGAGCTTCGTGAAGGCGATCACCTGGTCGGCCGGATGCATGGCGATGCGTATGACGTTCTCGGCGAGGGACAGCTCCGCGGGCGGGGCATCGCTGTCCACGACCAGGCAGGCCAAGGGATGCGCGGCATCGAGCACGCCGTCCGCGGCGAGAGCCTTCAGTGCGGCGAGGCGGCGACCGCCGGCGACCACGGCGTAGCCGCCGTCCGGGCCATCGCTCCGGACAACGAGGTTCTCGAGAAGCCCGTGGTTCGCGATGGAAGCCTTCAGTTCGGCCTCGGCGTTGGCGTCGGGCGGCGTCTTGCGCACGTTCTCCAGCGCTACGTACAGCCGGTCGAGCGGGATCGAGCGGATCGCCGGCTCTTGGATGGGAGCGGTGTGGTTCATGTGTTCCTCCGTGAATGGGGTTGTGGGCGAGGCAACTTTCTCCGACCGTGCTCCGCCGCCCGGAGCCGGGCTCCGCCTCTGGGCGGCGCTTGCGCGAGTGCAGGTGGTTATTGCCCGGCGCCGCCTTCGGTGCGGAGCCGGTCGGACGGGCCGAGACCTTGAGCGGCGGGGTCGGTTGGAATGCCGGTGAGAGCCGGAAGCGGGATGCCCGACGGCGACAGCGTGTGGCCGATGCGCTTCTCAAGCTCTGCGTATCGGCGATACAGAAGCGGCCGGAGTTCGGCGGCCCGGCGCATGTCGGATCTGGATGAAAATATGCAGAAACTGCACGAACACCGCGACAGCCCCTGCTCGTAGACCCAATGAGGCGACTGGCCTGCTTCGCGGATGACCCGGAAGACGTCGTCGGCGGTGAGGTCGAAGATCGGCAGCCAGTCAAACCATTCCCGGCCGGCCCGGGAGTTGCGGTCGCTGTGTTTCCAGGGACTACGCCTGGCGCGGTCGGCGCTCTCGTCGCGTCGCAGTCCCATGGCGCTGACCAGGCGGCCCTCGAAGCGGGGGTGGGCCTTCAGGTAGCGGCGCAGCTCGCGTTCGATAGGCGAAACCTTGGCGTCGCGGGTACAGAATCGTGCCCTTGGGCCAGGGAACATGCCCCTTTCCTCGACGCGTTCGAGAAGCGACTTGCCCGACGCCACGCGCGCGAATATCAGCGGAACGCCCGCGGGCATGGTGTTCTCGATGTGCTCGATCGTGCCCGGCCACTCGACCTCTCCGAGCGGGGCGTGAACCACCACCAACTGGTCGCGGGGGACGATCCGGGCGAGCAGGATCGTCATGCATTGGCTGTCCTTGCCCCCCGAGACACTGAGGCTGACGAGGGCGCCGCGGCGGATCATGTCGCGGCATTCGGGAGGAATGTAGATGTCGGCGGCGGGCCGGCCGCATCGCGGGGCGGCGCTCATGCCTCCGTCCCGTCATGGTCGGTCAGCGTCATCGCCGCGGTCGGGCACACGAAGAGCGGACTGATGAGATATTCCGGTTCGCCGCCGTCTTGGCCGGGACTGATGTTGACGGCGGCGATGGCGGCGGTCGGTTCGCCGTCGACGAAGCAACTGACGAGGCAGAAGTTCTGGAACCGGTCGCTGGTCAGGGCCTCGAACGCACGGCGGTGATCGGCGGTGATGTTGGTGGCAGGCATGGCGGCGACCTCCTTGGCGGTGGCGTGGCGCGGGGGAGCCCGTCCTCGGCCCCCCGTGACTCGCCCCGCCCCGGCTGGCCGCCACCTCCCGGAGGCGCACGGCACGGCGGCGGAGGCCGAAGCGTCCGGGCTCCGGCGGACGGCACAGTCGCCGCGCGAGCCGGATCAGCGAAGGTGACCGTCGTGAAGCAGTTCATCCTCCATGTCGCGAAGCGAGGAGTAGCGGCCTGTGCGCGACAGCCACTCGTCCAACTCGCCGTCGTCTTCCGGCAGCTCGTAACGGGAGAAAGCGGACCAGTCCCGGTGACGGAGCCCTTGCCACAGGGCGCTTGCCAGGCTTGAAACGAAGGTCCAGGCAATCGCCGCCATCCAGAGCGGGGCGATGCGCTCCGCGCCCGCGCCGAGCGCGAGCGCCGCGGCCGTGTAGACGGCGGCGAAGGCGAGCCCGCCGAGCACGAAGGCGCGGGCGCGCCAGGTAGTTCGGGCCGGGCTGCCGTCCCGGGTCCTGAGTGTCGTCGTCATGTTCATGGCCTCCCCTGCCGCGGGCAGCGTCCCGCCTCTCTCCCGGACATCAGTCGCCGACGACGATGCGGTCGCCCCAGGGCGGAGCGTTCGCGTCCGATGACGACTCCGAATGGTCGACCCAGATGACGGGAAAGACCGGCTCGGCCTCCGGGTAGCTGGAGCACTCCAGATCCGTGAAATACAGGCACACCGCCGGCTGTATCCCCTGCTCGTCGAGCCACTCGAAGCCCGGACGGAAGTCGGTGCCGCCCCGGCCCTTGAGCGTGATCTCGTCGGGGAGGTCGTCGGCCGAGTACTCCGCCGCGTCCCGCAGGGCGGCATCCACCTGGAGCACGAAGACTCGCTCCGGCCTGATCTCCGCGGCGATCTCGCGGAGTTCCGCCCAGAACCAGGCAAGGGTCTGGGCCGGGAGCGAGCCCGAGGTGTCGATGATGACGGCGATGGTGTCGATGGCCTCGGAGCGGATCGAGGGCAGGTAGAGGCCCGAGTCGATGAAGCGGCGGTTGGGAACGCTCCAGCTGTAGTCGCGTCTTGCGGCGTCGGTCATGTAGCGGCGCAGCAGCGTCCGCCAGTCGAGCGCGCTTGCGTGGGCGTTCCGGACCGTCTCCTCGACGCCTCCCGGCGCCTTGCCCTCGGCCCTGGCGATGCTGAGAGCCTGGTGCATGGCCTCGTCCCAGGCCTGTTCCTCGGCGGCGGTGTCCACGGATGCCTCGCCGGAACCGGAGTCGCTGTCCCCGCGGGCGTCGGCGTCCATCACCTCGCCGGTGCCTGAAGGATCGTGGCTCGGCGGTGCGCCGGAGGGGCCGTCCTCGCCTTGGTCGGCTGGATCGGACGGTTCTCCGGACTCATCGCCGTTGGCGCCACTCTGGGCTGGACTGCCGTCATTACCGGGATCGCCGTCCCCGGGTTCCGGCAGGCGGTCATATGCCTGCTCGACGCTTACGTCCTCCCAGGCTTCGGCATCGGGCGGGAGCGTGAAGCCGGCATCGCGCAGAAGCGCGTGGGTGACGAGCTGCGAGGCCTGTTGCCACCGCTCCGGATCCCGCTCTCCACGGCGGGTGTGATGCTTGAGAGCACACGCCATCACCACGCGCGCCATGGCGGTCTCGATCAGGTGGGCGTCGGTCTCCGCCACCCAGCCGGGCGAGTAGCGGATCTCCTGTCCGTCGCTGGCGAGCGTCTTTCGTGTGGGATCGGCGCGGAGCGGGAGCCCCAGGACGAGGCTCCCGAAGAAGGGCTGCTTCCGCAGGAGCTCGGTCACGCAGTCGCTCATGCGGAGCGCGGACTCGCCGAGCACGTTCGCGGCCATCACGCCACCTCCCGGGCCGCTTCGGGTTGCGGCGCCGGAAAGTATCCCGTGAACTGCTCCATGAGCGCGTCGGCGTCGCGCTTCACCTGCGCCCGGACAACGGGGTCGAAGGCCCCGGACGGACGGAGGGAGTCCGGCTCCACGCCCGCGATCCTGTCCTTCACCTGCTCGCAGAGGCTTGCGAGGCGGTGGTCGCCGAAGATGTTGAGCCGGGGAACCACATCCACCAGGTCCCGGATGTTGGAGATCATGGTGTCCCGGAACACCAGCGGCTTGCCGTTGTCGTCCTCGGTCAGGCGCTCCGAGACCCGCTCCACCGCCTCGGCCAGGCGCCGATAGAGGTCGCCCACGGCGTCGTGGAGCTGCTCCTCTATGTGAAGCTCGATGTCTCGCTTCACCCGCTCGGTGTCGTCCGAGGCGAGCCTGGCGATGAAGTGGTCGGCGTCCGGCACCGGGGTGATGCGGTAGCGGATGGAGAACCTGTCCCGGAGCTGGTCCTTCGAGGGATAGTCCTCGATGCGGAAGAGTTTGCCCAGGTCGATCCGGGCCTGTTCGACGTAGTCATCGTAGTCCTCGATGAAGCGGGCGCGCTGGCGCACGAGGCGCTCCCGGAGCCCGTCCATGACCTGGGTGTAGCGCTCGTAGTTGGCGACGGTGAGAAGCCGCGAGCCCTTGTCGTCCCAGGGCAGCGACTGGGCGTAGTGCTGCGTGCGGCTTTCGCTCATGACGGCGTTGAGCGGCGCCAGGGCCGCCTTGGGGAGAAGCCGCTTGTTGTACCGGCCGGCGCTCGTACTCGCTTCGTGGTGCGCGGCGACGTGGTCGCTCGCCTCGCGGTCGTAGAGCCGGCCGGACCAGGCGCTGATGCGCAGCCCGACCAGCATGGCGTCTCTGCTGAGGTCCATGATGCGTACCTCCTCTTGTAGGGTCACCTGAGGGTCCACAGGGGGACCTGGATTGCGGCGGCGAGCTTGCGCCGTGCCGCCTCGCGGCTGCGCGCCCGTACCGTGTACTCGCGGGAGTTGGCACAGCCCGCCGGGTAGTGGGTTATCCTCCAGCAGTGCATGATGAGCTTCCTTCCTCACCGGGTCCTGGCGGCGGCCCAGCGGATGAAGGCGGGGGAGCGCTGGAGCCCGGGGTCGCGGCGCACGCACGCCCCCACCAGCGATTCTCCCACCTCCCGCCTGAGCCGCTCCGCGAAGGTGACGACGGCGTCCATGGTGACGTCCGTCGCGAGCCGGTAGAGAGAGCCGCAGAGGGCCATGAGCGCGCTCGCGTTCTCCGGGATGTCCGCGTTCCCGGGGTCGTTCAACACTGCTCTGGGATGGGGCAGCTCGCGCCAGACGTTCAGGAACGCCGAGAACTCCACCGCCGCCGCCTCTCCCACGGTCCCCCGGAAGAGCGCCCGCTCCGTTGCCGGATCGAGCCCGTTCCGGTGCTTGACGATGTTGCTCACGGCCTCCCATGCCCTGGGACAGGCAAAAGCTTTCTCCGCGGACTGCGGGTCGAACCGGTGCAGGAGGTCGGGCCTGTATGCGACGAAGAAAAGTACCTGTGAGACGATGCCGTTGGCCGCGCCCCAGGCGAGCCAGTCCTCCGTGTCGACGCGTATCTCCAGGTGGACGAAGCGCGAGGCCAGGGGAGTGGGCATGCGGTGGACGACGCCGCGGTCCGTCTCCCGGTTGCCGCAGGCGATGAGCGACGCTCCCTCGGGCAGTTCGTACTCGCCGACCTTGCGGTCGAGCACCAGCTGGTACAGGGCCGCCTGCACCATGGGGACCGCAGAGGGCAGCTCCTCGAGGTTGATGAGCCAGCGCCCAGGATCGTCGGACGGGGGCAGGAAGACGGGCGGCGCCCAGCGGGTGCGGTCGTCGTGGTCGCGCCAGGGGATGCCGCGGAGGTCGACGGGGTCGAGGAGCAGCGCCCGGACGTCCACGTATTGGCGGTTCGCGGCCGCGGCGACCTGTTGGGCGATCTGGCTCTTGGCCGCGCCGGGCGGCCCCCAGACAACCGCCGGCTGGCGGGCCTCGACCAGGACTGCGAGCACCGAAGCGAGCTCGCTCGGGCAGAGCGTGTAGTCCGCGGAAATGTTCTCGGGAAGGGTCATCGCGTCCTCCGTGTGGGCATGGAATCGGAGCAGCGCGAGACACCCTCGGGGCACCCCGGCCGCGCCCCGGCCGGAGGCCGACCTCCGGCTTTGCGGGCCGTTGGCGCATCCGGGGCGGAACGTCCGGGAGGTTATGCGGCAATGCAGAGGCATTCGGATTGCCTGCTGCTCGCAGAATCGGATAGGCTGAATCGTCCGGTGAACTTGCGGGCGGGACACCGGATGCCAACGCTGCGGCGTGGGCATATGAAAACGGGGAGGATAAATGGCTGAGGATCTGAAAGTCGGCGTGAGGAGAGAGATCGAGCGGTTGAAGAGGGATCTGGCCGCGGCCACGGGGAAAGTCGCCGCGTTGCGGGACGAGATCAAGAGGCACGAGACGGTTCAGGACATGCTCGATGGACGCAGGACCCCCAAGAGGTCCCGGCAGGACCGTTCCGGGGCTGGAGCGTTGAAACGGGGGCCGCGCGGCGCGATGATCGATTGGACCGCAGTTCTCGCGACACTGCCCGACCAGTTCACTCTGGAAACCATGAGCGCTCATGAGACGGCGGGCGAGAAGCCGCGAAGCTACCACAGGCAGGTGGTCGCGCGGTGGACGAAGGACGGCCGGATCAGGCGCACCGGCCGGGGCATGTACGAGAAGACCTGATTCCTGTCAACAACCGGACGGGACCGGCGGAGCCGAGTTCCGGCAGGCAACGGAAGGAGGGACGCAAGATGGCGACAGCCTCGAATCGAAAGAGCACGGCGCTCAAGGAGGCCATGACCAAGACCCGGATCCTGGAAGCCCTGTCGGAATCGACCGGGCTCCAGAGGAAGGACGTGGCCTCGGTGCTCGACCGGCTCGGAGCGGTGATCGAGCGCCACGTCAGGAAACGCGCGGTGGGAACGTTTACGCTTCCCGGCCTGCTGAAGATCAAGGTGGTGCGCAAGCCCGCGACCAAGGCGCGCAAGATGATGTCGCCCTTCACCGGGCAGGAGATCACGGTGGCCGCGAAGCCCGCCTCACGGGCGGTGAAGGTTCAGCCTTTGAGCAGGCTCAAACGCATGACGGAGTAGGCCCGAACCGGCGGGAAGGAAGCGCTGTACGGGCGCCGGGACCGGAGCGCGGCCCGGAACCGCAAGGCGTGGCGGAGACCGCGATGAGGACGGACCTTTCGGAGTGGCCCGGCGGCGTGGAACCGGTGTGGAGGCTTCTTGAGCCGGGGAGCGTCGAAGCGCTTCGCGCCGAGCCGTCGGCCGCGAACCGCACGCTCAGGCTCGCGGCCGACCTTCCGGACGAAGCGCTCGGCGAGTCCGCGTTCGTGCGCAACGCGTTGATTGTGCTCGAGCGGGTGGACAGGGACGGGCGGCTGCGGCTCACCGGCAAGGGGAACTTCGGGCGGGATGCCGTAGCGGCGATGCGCGAGTCGATGACTTGGCCCGGGATGGAGGCGACCGAGCATTTCCGCGTCGGAAAGGCGTTCCGCGAGGGCGATGTATGGGAACTCCATCTGCTGCACCGTCTGCTGGACATGGCAGGGCTGCTGGAGGGACGGGCGGGCGTGTGCCAGGTGACCGCCCTGGGGCGGGAGATGCTGGGGCCGGGGAGACGGGGTGCGCTTCAGGCGATCCTGTTCCGGCACGTGTTCTGGCACGCCGAACTCTGGCGCTTCATCCAGACGTTTCCCCGCGGGTTGCCGGGTAGATGGCCGCAGGACGACGTGGGCGTGATCCTGTGGGGCCTCTCCCACATGGCTGGCGAGTGGCAGAGCGTCGACACGCTCGCCACGCTTTGCGCCGTCCGCGACGACTCGGTGGCGGCCATGCACTGGAATGCGGAGGGCACGATGTTTGCGGGACGGGTTCTCGGACCGTTGCGTTGGTTCGGGCTGCTCGAATGGCGGTTGCCGCTGGATTTCCTCGGTGATGCCCGGTGCTGGCGGAAGACCGCGCTCTTCGACCGGTTCCTGTCGTTCGACGTCCGGCTCGCGGAACGTCCCGCCGGGGGTCACTAGCGTTGCGGGTTCAATGGTTGATCGTTTTGTTGGCAAGCGTCCTTCCTTGCGCACCATCGGCTCGGCGTGGATAATGACCCGCGGACGCGAGGACTGGGGGGCTCCACGGCAGTAGAGCGTAAGCGCGTGAGTCGTCACGAACGGTGCCGGACATGAGGACAGGGGCGCGCTCCGATGCGCGGAAATTGGATCGAATTCGCTTGCCTTTTGCTTACGGATTTGGACGACAAGAATCAGGACAGCCTGTCGAGCTTGGCTTGTTACTCAATTATCATTTGTTATCGATAGGTTATGGAACCTTCCGCTCATGCGACAGGGTGTAGGAAATTATTCGCCTACGAACTCCCGGAGCTTGTCGTCCCAGTACACAGCCTCCCGGTCCTCCACCGGCAGCCCATCCACCGTTCGCTTGGAGATGGTCCGGTACTTCAGCTTGGCCATTTGCGATGCCTCCTTCCCGCCGCGGGAGCCGCCCGGCCCGCCAGCGAACAACGAACAAAAACGCGCCTCGATCATCTCGCTCGCCGTAAGCGTAAGCGGAGCGAAAGCGACCGGGTCGTAATGCTATGGCCATTGAAGCGCATCGGAGGCGTCCTTACAAGAGGGCTCCGGATACTATTTGCTCTTTATTATCTTATGGTTATGAGGAAATGTCCGTGGACGGCGACTGGTGTCATCGCATGGCGGGATCCGGCGACTGCCCTAAATTTTATTATCAATATAGGTGCCGCCGACATCCACGCCCGCCATGTATCGACCCCGGGAATCACTCATGACGATTCATCCGACGAATCCCCCGCCACCGATCTACCCGTTACCCTATTCTTGGCGTTGGCGTGCTACGCTTCCAAGGTTAACCCGTTTCCGAGGACAGTTGAAAGCTTTCGACATCTGCACTGGAATGAGCGATTGCCCCATCATGATGCAACCGACCGTGACGCCCGGGAAGGACCCATGAGCCGAACACCCGCCCTGCGTCCCGGCGAGTTCATTCCCCTCATCGCCCTTCTGATATCGCTTGTGGCGCTTTCCACGGACGCGATGCTTCCGGCGCTGCCCGCCATCGCCCACGACCTGGGGGCTTCGGGTTCGAACGACGCCCAGTTCGTCGTTACGGCTCTGTTCCTCGGGCTCGGCCTCGGGCAGATGGTTTTCGGCCCGCTTTCCGACAGCATCGGGCGCAAACCTGCCATCCATACGGGCCTCGCCCTGTATATGACCGGATGTCTCATGAGCGTCTTTGCGCCCACCTTCGACGTGATGATCGCGGGCCGGGTGCTGCAGGGCTTCGGAGTGGCGGGGCCGCGCGTGGTGACCGTGGCCCTGGTGCGCGATCAGTACGAAGGACGCCAAATGGCTCGTCTCATGTCGTTCGCCATGGCCGTGTTCATCCTCGTCCCCACCGTCGCCCCGGCCCTGGGGCAGGGGATCCTGTGGCTGGGAGACTGGTCCGCGATATTCGCCACCTTCTTCGCCATCGCCGCCGTCGCTTTCACGTGGGTTGCGCTTCGGCAGCCGGAAACCCTGCCTGCCGCCCGCCGGCGACCCCTTTCCCCGCGGGCGATCGGCGGCGGCGTCCTGGAAGTCCTGAGGATTCGAGCCGCACGCGGGTATACCGTCGCCACCGGATGCGCGTTGGCGCCTTTCGTCGCCTACCTGAGCTCTGCCCAGCAGATCTTCCAGGATTCCTACGGAACCGGCGCGCTGTTCCCGGTCTATTTCGGGGTGCTCGCGCTTGCCATCGGCGGCGCCTCGCTCATGAACGGCCGTCTCGTGCTCAAGCACGGGATGCGCCGGCTCTCGAAGACGGCAGCGGTGTGCATTTCACTGGTCTCGGTGGTTGCCTGGACGCTGGCCCTTGCCTTCGACGGGCTTCCTCCGTTGTGGCTGTTCATGGCCTGCCTGCTGGTCGTCTTCCTCTTCTTCGGCTTCCTTTTCGGGAACCTCAATGCGCTCGCCATGGAGCCCCTCGGCCACATCGCCGGCGTGGGCGCGGCAGTGGTCGCGGCGCTCTCCACCTTCATCGCGTTGCCCCTCGGAGCGCTCGTGGGCCAAAGCTTCGATGGAACCGTGTACGCCCAGATTGCCGCCTTCGCGGTCTTCGGGGCAGCGGCCTTCGCTGCAATGAGATGGGCCGAGGGAGGTGGAGGCGGCGGTTCCGGGGGCTCCTCTACCAAGCCTTCTCAAGCACCGCCAGGACTTCCCCGGGATCCGTCACCGGCTTCGGATTGAAGATGATGTTGGGCGAGACGATGACCTTTCCGGCGATGTCCGGAAGATCGTCCCGGGGGACGCCCACGTCCCGCAGCCGGCAAGGCAGGTCCATGTCGCGGACCATACCGGCCACGGCCGCCTGGGCGCCCTGAGCCAGCTCTTCGTCCGTAGCGCCGTCGCCTCCCAGGGCGCGGCCGAGGGCGGCCTGGGCGGACAGGCTGACGGGGCGGTTGAACTCCATCACGTGGGGCAGCATGACGCAGGAAGTGTGGCCGTGGGCGACGCCGTAGGCGCCGAGCTGCCAGCCGATGACCTGCGACAGCCCCTTGTGCACGCCGCGTCCGTGGAATCCCACGCCCACCAGCGCCACGTGGCACTGGGTGAAGGCCTCCAGGTCCTCCGGGTTGTCCTTGCAGCGCGGCAGGTATCGGTGCAGCAGCTCGCCGGCCCTGAGGCACATGTTGTCCACCACCGGGTTGCGGTCCACGGTGTAGAGCTTCTCCACCACGTGCTCCATGGCCTTGAGGCCGGTGGCGCACCACAGGGCGGCGGGAGTGGACGAGGCAATGGCGGCGTCCAGGATCACCGCCCTGGGCACGAGATCCGGGTGCCGCACGTGGTCCTTGAACTTGCGCTCGGGCCGGTTGATGGTCACCGACCAGGTCGCCTCCGACGCCGACAGCGTGGTGGGGATCGCCACCTGGGGGATCGGCGGGCGGGGCAGTGCGGCCAGCCGCTGGTTATCCGGCGAGGCCACGTAGCCGTCCAGCTCCTCCACCGACTCCAGGCCCTGGGCGAGGATGAAGGCCACCGCCTTGCCCCAGTCCGCCACGCTGCCGCCGCCCACGGTGACGATGACGTCGGGCTCGACCTCGCGGGACTGACGCGCCGTGTCGAAGCACAGCCAGTCGGGGGTGAACTCCGCGCTGTCGCTGCGGACCGCCGCCACCAGGCCGCCCAGCCCGTCCACGATCCGGTCCACCCAGGGGGTGCGTCTCGTCAGCGAACCGCTGGCCAGCAGCAGCGCCCGGCCGCAGCCCATCTCTTCCAGCAGTCCTCTCAGGCGCTCGTGGGATCCGGGACCCCAGATAACGTGGTCCGGTATCGCGCAGCGGTCCCGCCACTCGCCCTGGAGATCGTCGGCCGTCGTCGGCATGGATGGTCCTCCTCTCGGGTTCGAGGATGGTTGCACGCCCGGTGGAGCGAGTCAATCAGAGGCAGTACGGGCGGTCTTGTCAGGCCGGGAAGACTGTGAGAGAAGTGGAAGCCGGAGGGAACGATCATGAGCGAGCGTATTATTTCTGCCGACGGACACATGGATCTCTTCTATCTCGACGAGGATACCTTCCGGTCTCGCGCGCCGGCGAACATGAAGGACCGCGTGCCCAACGTGCGCACGGTAGACGGCAAGCCCACGTGGGTCGGCGACGGCGCGGCCATGGGCGGGCACCGGGCCTGGATGGGCCGGCAGCCCATGACCAACCATCGGGGCCGGCGAATGCGCGAGGCGGGCTGGGAGCCCACACACCCGTCGGATCCCAAGCTTCGGGCCAGGGACATGGAGATCGACAACATCGAGGTGGAGGTCATCTACGGCATCCGCTTCGTGGAAGACAGCATCAGGGACCCGGACGTGATCACCGCCACCTACCGGGCCTACAACGACTTCATCGCCGAGTTCTGCGAGCACGACCCCGGCCGCTTCATCGGCATCGCCGACATCCCCGCCCACTCTCCGGACGCCGCGGCCGCGGAGCTCCGCCGCATCGGCAGTAACGGCCTCGGCCTGAAGGGCGCGCTGTTCGACTTCTTCAACGGCCCGGCCCCCATCTGGCACGAGATGTGGGAACCCATGTGGGCCGCCGCGGAAGAGGAGGAAGTGGCGCTGTCCTTCCACATCGGCGCAGGCCACGGC
Organism: uncultured Binatia bacterium (SeqCode); assembly: GCA_965219905.1. Taxonomy (GTDB): domain Bacteria; phylum Desulfobacterota; class Binatia; order UBA9968; family JAJDTQ01; genus JAJDTQ01. Next base: position 1,043,927 of record CBDCOS010000002.1, read on the forward strand.
ACCACCACGGTGGGGCCCCGGACCGCCGAGGAAAAGCTCAGGGGGGATACCCCGAAGGTATCCAAGGAGGCACACATCGCGGTGGTGGCCATGCAGGCGGACGAGTGCCTCGTGTCGATCATCCTGTGCGGCGCGCTCGAGCGCCATCCCGCCCTCAAGGTGGTGATGGCCGAGAGCCACATCGGCTGGATCCCCTACGTGCTGGAACGGCTCGACACCAAGTTCCGGGAAGGCGAGTACGAGGGGATGATCAACACCCCGCCGAGCGTGCTGTTCCAGCGCCAGATGTGGGCCACCTTCCAGGACGACAAGGTCGGCGCCCAACTGGCGGAAGAATACGCCCCGGAGAACTTCTGCTGGGCCTCGGACTATCCCCACCGGGACGGGATCTGGCCGGACTCCCAGGAGTTCATCGCGCACACCATGGGCGGGTTGAGCGAGAAGATGCGCCGGCGGCTCACCGCGGACAACGTGGCGCGACTGTACAATATCCAGTAAAGAGCCCCTCCCGTCATTCCCGCGAAAGCATGCCCTCGACCCCGATCGGGGGCGGGAACCCAGGGGTCCAGGTGGCAGAGTCGGGGGCGGAGGTTACAGTATCTTTACCTTGGCGCGGTTGTAGACGGCCACCGACATGGCCGACGCGTAACTGGACGGGTACTCCGCCGCGTCCAGAGTCCACACCATGGTGTCCCGAACGAGCCCTTCCGCGTCGGTCTTGTTGCCGTAAAGCATCGATCGGTGGGTGAAGCCGAGCTTCTCCGCTACCCGGGCGCTGGCCTGGTTGCGAGGGTCGCAGCGGATCTCCACCCGCTCCACCCGGTTGACCTCGAAGGCCACCCGCGTCAGCGCGGCCGTGGACTCCGTCGCCAGCCCCTTGTTGGCGTAAGCCCGACCGATCCAGTAGCCGATTTCCCGCGCGTCCTTGTTCTCCCGGGTATGCAGGCCGGTGCCGCCGATGATCCGGACGCCGTCGGCGCCGAAGATGCCGTAGACGTAGTCCCGCCGCGACAGGAAGTCGTCCCGGAACCGCCGCAGCCGCTCCGTCTTCATCTCCAGCGATTCGGGCTCCTGGCGCGCCCAGTCGATCCACGGACGCAGGTAGTCCAGGTTGTCGTTGATCACCCGCTGCAGCGGGTTGGCATCCGTCGGATGCCAGCAACGGAGGATCAAACGAGGCGTGTGAATGCTGTATGCCAGTCCCGAGGGGCGAGCCATGTCCCGGTGCCCTGAGGCCCCTCCCCTCGTTCCCGGTGCGCCCTGTCCGCTACTGCTTGGACGCAAAGGTCTTCTTGATGGTCGCCATCAGCTCCGGCGGCAGCTTGGCAACGTTGGACACGAGCCGTTCCACCTCCTCGCCGGAGACGGGTGTGACGTCGAACTTGCCCTTGGCCTCGGCCAGGAGCTCGGGGTCCTTGGTGGCGGCGTCGAAGGCGCGGCGCAGGATCATCACCCGGTCCTTGGGCGTCCCCGGAGGCAACGAGTACGGCCGGTTGAGGGAGCCGCCGATGTCGTGGACCACGGTCTTCATCACCACCCTTCCCTCCTCCGTCTTCATCTGGTCGATGCCCAGGGGCACTTTCGTGAGAGCGTAGTGGGGCTTGTCCACGAATTGCAGCAGCACCCGCACGTCGCCGCTCGCCAGCGCCGCGGCCCAGGGGTTCTTGAGTCCTTCCCAGCTCGCGCACACGCCGCCTACCTCGCCCCGCTCCGCCGCGAGCCGCACCGGCGCCGTGCCGCCGTACCCCTCGATGAGCTTGAGGGGGAGGTCCGAGTGCCGGCTCAGGATCATCGGGATGTCCGACATGGTGGAGCCGGGCCGCTGGCCGCCGAACTTGAGCGGCGCCTTGGCCGCGCCCCAAGTTGCCAGGTCGACGATGCCGCTCGACTTGTGGGCCATGCACACGTTGTGTATCCGCACCGGCGCGCCGACCCACTCGAACTTGGCGGCATCGAACTTCACCCCTCTGTCGCCCAGGTACTGCTGCAGGATGAGACCGCCGATCCACATGCCCATGGTCAGCCCGTCCGGCTTGACCTTGTTGTAGAGGTAGTTGGCGGTGATGCGGCCGCCGGCTCCGGGGCGGTTCTGGACAATCATCGCGGGGTTGCCCGGTATGTGCTTGGGCATGTGTCGGGCCAGGAGCCGCGAGTAGGCATCGAAACCGCCGCCGGGTGAGGCGGCGACCATGATGTGCATGGTCTTGCCGGCGTAGAAGTTGTCGGCGGCATGCGCCGCCGAGGCCGCCATGGCGAGGGCCGCGAACAGGGCCAACGACGAAAGCGCGAGTTTCCGGGTCATGTCGTCCTCCAGTGTCGTCCCGGTTGACGGGATGTTAAAAACAACGGGTCAAGTTTCTACCGTATACCACAGGCACCCTATTGCGGTTCAAACGGATAATGAACGGCCTCGCTGGCAAGATCACGGTTGCTGGTGAATGCCGCCGAGCGGGAGCTCGGCGGCGGCTGGATCTACAAGTACACCTTTCCGGAACGCGTTGCCCGGGTGGGCATCGAGAACCTGCGGCGCCTCACCCCTCTTTCCGCTTCGGCGGCGCGTAGAGCTGCAGCAGGTTCCCGTCGGGGTCGAAGAAGTAGAAGCCGCGGCCGGAGCGGCGCTCCACCACCGGGACCTCGTGGATGCGGACGCCGGCGGCGCGCATGCGTTCCTCGGCGGTGTCGAAGTCGTCGCTGTCGACGTAGAAGGCCTGGTGGGTGACCCCGTCCTCGGCCAGGGCGTCACGGTCGATGGGCTCGGGGCGCTGGAACAGCACGACGATGCTCTTGCCGGAGCGCATGTCGGCGCGGCCGAGGCCCCGGAGGTCGTCCCGGGCGACGTTGGCCACGTCCATGCCCAGCACGTCGCGGTAGAACGCCACCGCCCGGTCGATGTCGTTGACGGGGATGCCGCTGTGGTAGAGTCCCTTGGTCTTGATCATGTCCGACCTCCCGGCCCGCCCGGGCCTTGCGCTCAATCGAATCCCGGAAAGAAACGTGCTATGGCTGAGTCTCCGTTATCACCGGACAAAATACCAGCCAGAGGATACTACCGATGAACGAATTGTGCCGACTTTCCGCCAGCGAAGCCGTGGAACGCATCAACCGGGGCGAGGTCACCGCCGAGGAGCTGGCCCGGGCCTGCCTGGAGCGGATCGAGGAGCGGGAGCCCGACGTGCAAGCCTGGGTCCACCTGGATGCCGAGTACACGCTGGCCCAGGCGCGCGAGCGCGACCGGGCATCCGACCGCGGCCCCGTGCACGGCCTTCCGTTCGCGGTCAAGGATATCATGGACACCGCCGACATGCCCACGGGCTACGGCTCGCCCATCTGGGAGGGCTTCCGGCCCCGGGCGGACGCCGCGTGCGTGGCGCTCATGCGGGCGGCGGGCGGGGTGCTGCTGGGCAAGACCGTCACCGCGGAGTTCGCGAGCCGCCATCCCGGCAAGACCCGCAACCCCCACGACCCGGCCCACACGCCCGGCGGCTCCTCCAGCGGCTCGGCCGCCGCGGTGGGGGACTTCATGGCCTTCATGGCCTTCGGCACCCAGACCCTCGGCTCGGTGATCCGGCCGGCGTCGTTCTGCGGCTGCGTGGCGTACAAGCCGACCTTCGGAGAGATCAGCGCCGAAGGAGTCAAGGAGAACACCGGCTCCTTCGACACGGTGGGGCTCTTCGGCCGGGCGGTGGAAGACCTCCCGCTCTTTCGGGCGGCGGTCACCGGCGAGCCGGTGCGGCCGCTGGCCCCGGTTTCGATGAAGGGGCTCCGGGTGGGACTGTGCCGCACGCCGCTCTGGGACCGTGCGCAGGACTACACCAAGGCCCTGGTGGAAGGCGCCGTGGCCGACCTCGCCAAGGCAGGGGCGGTGGTGTCGGATGTCGACCTCGGCGGGCCGTTCGCCGACTTCGAGGCCATGGGCCGGCGCCTCAGCGACTACGAGATCGCGCGCGCCCTGACGTGGGAGCGCACGCATCACTTCGAGCTGTTGAGCGAGTACCAGCAGGGCAAGATGAAGGACTGGCCCGTGGTGTCCTATGAGGAATTCCGGGAGTCGGAGCAGGTCATGGTGGCGTGCCGCGCCTACCTGGAGGAGGCGTCGAGGGAGCTCGACGTGCTGGTGACGCCGAGCGCCACCGGGGAGGCCCCCGAGGGACTGGACAGCACCGGCGACACCGCCTTCAACATCCTGGCCACCTGGACCCACGTGCCATGCGTGACCCTGCCCCTCTTCAAGGGCCCCTCGGGCCTTCCCGTGGGATTGCAACTGGTGGGTCACCGCTGTCATGATCACCGGCTGTTCGAGATAAGCCGCGCCGTGCACGCGACATTGTCGGGCTAGAGCCCCTCGACCGCGCCCGGGAGGATGCCATGGACCGCTTGAACGCCATCATCGGCTCGGTCAACGCCTTCGCCTGGGGTCCGCCCATGCTGGGCATGCTGGGGGTGACCGGCGTGCTCCTGACCCTCGGGCTGGTGTTCATGCCGTGGCGCCAGGTCGGCTACGGCTTCCGGTTGCTGTTCGACAAGAGCGGAGCCGCCGGCGAGGGCGAGGTCAAGCCCTTCAACGCCCTGATGACGGCGCTGTCGGCGACGGTGGGAACGGGAAACATCGCCGGCGTCGCCACGGCCATCGCGCTGGGCGGTCCGGGCGCGATCTTCTACATGTGGCTCATCGCGCTGTTCGGCATGGCCACCAAGTACGCCGAGGCCGTGTGCGCGGTCACCTACCGCGAGGTGGACGCCAAAGGCCATCACGTCGGCGGCCCCATGTACTACCTGCGCAACGGCGTGGGCGAGTTCGCTCCCGAGCTGGGCAAGTGGCTGGGGCTGGGGTTCGCCGTGTTCGGGGCGGTGGCGGCCTTCGGCATCGGCAACGCCGTGCAGGTGAACTCCATGGCCACGGCGCTGGTGGACAGCTTCGGCGTTCCCACCTGGCTCACCGGGATCATCGTGGCGGTGCTGGTCGGGATCGTGGTCATCGGCGGCATCCAACGCATCGGCGAGGTGGCGGGCAAGCTGGTGCCGGCCATGATCGTGCTCTACATCGGGGCCGCCCTGCTGATCATCTTCATCAACATCACGGCGGTGCCGGCGGCGATCGCGCTGATCTTCACCCACGCCTTCACGCCCGCAGCCGCGGCCGGCGGCTTTGCCGGGGCGGCGGTGGCGGCGGCGGTCCGCTTCGGCGTGGCCCGCGGCGTGTTCTCCAACGAGTCCGGGCTGGGGTCGGCGGCCATCGCCCACGCGGCGGCGCAGACCAACAGCCCGGTGCGGCAGGGCATCATCGCCATGCTGGGAACGTTCATCGACACCATCGTCGTCTGTTCCATGACGGCCCTGGTGATCCTGACCTCGGGGGCGTGGACCATGACCGGCGCGGACGGCGGCGGCCTCACCGGCGTGATCCTCACCTCCGCCGGCTTCCAAAGCTCGATCGCCGGCGGGCAATACATCGTCACCGTGGCACTGGCGGTCTTCGCCTTCACCACCATCCTCGGGTGGTCCTACTACGGCGAGCGCTGCTGGCAGTACCTGTTCAGCGAGAACAGCCTGCTGGTCTACCGCGCGCTCTGGGTGCTTGCGGCCCTGGCCTTCGCCAACGTGAAGGTGGCCTTCGTCTGGAACCTGTCGGACACCCTCAACGGCCTGATGGCGGTGCCCAACCTCATCGGCCTGCTGCTGCTGGCGCCCATGGTCTTCAAGGTGACGCGGGAGTACTTCGACAAGGCGGAGAACGGGTAGGCCCGGCGGGCTCGACGTAGACGGACGAAGCCTCCGAGGGTTTCCACGGCACGGGTGATACGACGGGGCTTGACGCGCATTGTTCCGCACATCGATCTGGGGCCGGCTCCTCCTCGTCGCCTTCCCGCCAATGCTGCTGATGGGCTTTACCGGCTTCGTCGAGAACTTCTTCCTCTACCACCCGGTCCGGAAGATCGACGTCACCCCCGCCGACCACGGCGTGCCCTTCCAGGACGTGCGCTTCCAGGCCAGGGACGGCGTCCGCCTGCACGGCTGGTACGTGGAACCCCCCGGTCCGGACCGCCCCGTGCTGCTCTGGGCACACGGCAACGCGGGCAACCTATCCCACCGGGCTCAGAACATCGCCATGATCCACCAAGAGCTGGGCGCGGGAGTCTTCCTGTTCGACTACAGGGGCTTCGGCCGGAGCGAGGGGCGGCCCGGGGAGCCCGGGCTCTATGAGGATGCCCGTGGGGCGTATGCCTGGTTGCGCCAACGGGTGCCGCCGGAGCGGATCTTCCTCTTCGGGCGCTCTCTCGGCGCGGCCGTCATGGTGCGCATCGTCGCGGAGGGCGCCGCGGCCCGCGGTCTGATACTCGAGGCGCCCTTCGAGAGCCTGTTGGCCATGGGGAGGAGCGTCTTCCCCTTCCTTCCCGTGAGCTGGCTCGTTTCCCAGGAGTTCGACAACCTGAGCTACCTTCCCGGGGTGAGGATCCCCGTCTTGATACTCCACGGAGATGCCGACCGAATCGTCCCCCTTATACAGGGGCAGCGGCTGTTCGAACGGGCCAACCCGCCCAAGCGCTTCTACGTCATCCCCGGATCGGGGCACAACGACACTTGGCTGGCGGGCGGCGCGCCGTACTGGGAGGCCTGGCGCTCGTTCATGGCGACTCCGGAGCAAGGAACCCCGGAATCGGCCGGGCGGCAGTGACCCCGCCCCGCGTGCCGGGGCTTCAGGGCTCGAACCGGTCCCGCGCGTCGAGCTTGCGCTGGAACTCCAGGTACTCGTCCCGGGTCATCCGCGGCTTGTCTTCCGCCAGGATCCGGCGGGCCGCCGCGGCGCCGTCGTGGAGCAGGTCGATGGCGGTCATGGCCAGCAGCTTGGCCGACTTCACGTAGACCGAGTCCCGGTCCACCAGGAGATAGGCGTTGGTGTGGCCGCCGCCGGCGGCGCCGGCGACGTAGGGCTGGATCGCCGGCATGATGTGGGCCAGGTCGCCGAAGTCGGTGCTGCTGGTGCGGTGCTCGGTGCCGAGGCGGAACTGGCCGGCGCCGAACAGCTCCTCGGCGTTTCCTCCCCAGAGACGGGCCATGGCCTCGTTGTTGGTCTGAGGCAGATAACCCGGCACCGTGGTGATCTCCACCGACGCCCCCACCGCCATGGCCGCGCCGCGGAGGGCGTCGTCCACCTTGCGGTTGGCGTCGAGGATGCCCTCCAGGGTCCTGCCGCGGATGAAGGTCTCGAGGGTCACCTCCGCCGGCACCACGCTCACCGCGTCGCCGCCCCGGGTGATGATGGGGTGGATGCGGATGGTGTCCTCGTCGTAGAAGGTCTCGCGCTGGTAGGCGATGGCGGTCATGGCAAGGGAGGCCGCGTTGAGGGCGTTGACGCCCTTCTGCGGGCTTCCGCCCGCGTGCGCGGCCTTGCCGATGAAACGGATCTTCTTGATGACGGCGCCGTTGGACGACCGCGCCACGTGGGAGGCGAGGGTGTCGGTCTTGGTGTGGAACATCATCGCCATGTCCACGTCGTCGAAGTGTCCGAGCCGGATGAGCTCCGCCTTGCCCGAGAGGAACTCGAGCTCGTTGCGCGCCTTGCGCTCCATGCGCTCGTCCACGTCGATCATCTCTTCGGCCGGGACCGCAAAGAAGACGAGCGAGCCGCTGAGCTCCGGCAACACCCCGCCGGACAGGAGGCCCATGGCCGCGCCCACCATGCCGGCCACCTGGGCGTTGTGGCCGCAGGCGTGAGCCGCGCCGGTACGGGCATCGGCATGGGGATGATCCGGCACCCGGAGCGCGTCCAGTTCTCCCAGGAGGGCCAGGGTGGGACCGGGAGCGGCGCACTCCTTCCGCCCCTTGACGCCGGTGATGGCCAGACCCCGGCGCGGCTCCATCCCCAGACCCTGGAGCCGCGCGGCCACGAGGTCCGCGGTGCTGGTCTCGTTGAAGCCCGTCTCGGGATTACGCAGGATGGTCTCGCCGAGGTCGATGATCTCCTCCCTGCGGGCGTCGATGACCCGGCAGGCCTCGGCCTTGAGATCCTCCCTGGAGGTCATGGGTTTTGCCGGAGGGCGTCTTCCAGCAACGCCAGCGCGGCCCTGGTGAAGGCCCACATGTTGGCTTCCCGGTCCGCGTCGCCGGTCTCGATGGTGATGGCCTTCTCCACCGGCCCGACGATGGCCATGCAGCTGTGTCCGGCGGCGTCGCCGTACCGGTTCCCCGTGGGGCCGGTGGCGCCGCTCTCCGAGAGGCCCCAGGTGGTGTTCAGGCGCCCCTGGATCAGCCGCGCCGCGTTCAGCGCGTAGGGCTCGGTGCTGCCGCGCACCGTTACCTCGCCCTGTGGCATCATCAACAGGCCCGCCCGGGCGTGACGGGTGTAGATCACCCCGCCGCCGACGAAGTAGGCCGAGGCGCCGGGCAGCGACAGCAGCGCGGCGGAGATCAGGCCGCCGGTGGACGATTCGGCCACGGCCACGGTCTCGTTCCTCTCCTTGAGCAGCTCGCCCACGGAACGGCCGAGGGTTATCAGATCCGGCATGGGTCCTCCTTTCCGCCACGTGGGGAACCGCGCCCGTCGCCCTCCGCCCTTCCCCCTGGATTCCCGCTTCCGCGGGAATGACGGGAGTAGTGGGCGTGATTCCCGGCAATCATGCGTCGCCCCGTTGCAACGACAACGAAAATCCCGGCCGGCTGACGCGGATACCGGCGTACCGGCCGCGGTCGGTGAGCTGTTCCATCAGGCCCACCATGGAGGAGCGGGCGCTCAGGTATTCCCGGGGCGGGCCGGCGGCGCGCATGGCGGCGATCTCTTCCTCGCTCAGCATCCACCGAAGCAGCAGCTCTTCGTCGGTGACGCCCGGGCCGCCGAGCTTGCGCCGCACCTCCTCGATGGTCAGGTCCGGCGGCTCCCACCGGGCCATCTCCTGGCCGCGAGGCCGGTCCAGGATCCTGTGCCTGACGTCGGGGTCCATGGTCTCCGCGCCTTCCCGGCCCCACAGCCCCAGCGCGTACTGGATGATCTGGTCGGTGACCTCCTCGTAGCGGGCGCCGACGATGACGTTGATGGCGGCCTGGCTTCCGACGAACTGCGAAAGCGGCGTCACCATGATGGGATAGCCGAGGTCCGCACGCACCCGCACCACCTCCTCCAGCGCCTCCTCCGCCTTGTGCTCCAGGCCCACCTTGGCGAGCTGGTGCCGCAGGTTCGAGATCATGCCGCCGGGCACCTGGTGCTGGTACTGGGCGTAGTCGTATTCCACCGGAGCGCCGATGGGAAAGCCCTCCCGTCGGGCCACGGCCGTGAAGAACTCCGACACTTCCTCGAGGGCGCCGGTGTCCACGGCGCAGGCGTAGCCCAGGGCGCGCAGGTTGGCGGCGACGCTGAAGACCGACGGGTTGGAGGAAGCGTTGGCCAGGGGAGGAACCGCGGTGTTCACGGTGCGGATGCCGAGCTTCACCGCTTCCAGGCAGCACAGGGGTCCGAGCCCGGTGGTGCAGTGGGTGTGCAGCTCCACCGGGATGCCGCCGGCGTTCTCGAAGATCATCGGCACCAGCGTGCGGGTGCGCTCGGGGGTCAGCAGGCCGCCGGGATCCTTGAGGCAGAGGAACGGCACCCCCAGGGAGGCGGCCTCGCGGGTCTTGCGGGCGTAGTACTCGTCGGTGTGCTTCGGCGACACCGAGTAGATGAGGTTGACGATGGGCTGGAGCCCGTTCCTGCGGGCGATGGCGACCTTGCGCTGCCACCCTTCGAGCTCGTTCCACTCCTCGGAGATCCGCGCCTGCCGGATGCCGTTGGCCGCCATCCGCTCGATGAACAGCTCGTACACGGACACCGGGGTGATCTCGAACGCGTTGACCCGGCCCGCCATGAGCCGCAACGGCGTCCGGGTGACGCGCTCCGCCACCATCCGCACCCGGTCCCAGGGGTCTTCCTTGAGCTCGCGCACGCACTTCTTGAGGTGGGAGGCGGACATGAGCTCGATGGCGTCGAACCCGGCCTCGTCGATGGTCCGGGCCACGGGCAGCATCATGCCGGTGGTCATGCGCTCGGCCCAGAGGCTCTGGTGGCCGTCACGCAACGTGGTGTCTACGAACCGAATCTCTTCCATGTCTAATCGAGTATGCGGGGACCGAACAGCGTCACCGCGTTGTCCCACAGGATCTTGGCCTTGGCCTCGTCCGGTATCGGCTGCGCGTCCAGGTCCGGCAGCGCCTTCTCGGGCCGTGGCGCGTCCGGGTGCGGGTAGTCGGTGTTCCAGGCGATGTTGTCGCCGCCCAGATGATCCACGGCGTAGGACAGAGCGCGCTCGTCGCTGTCGCAGGTCACGGTGATCTGGCGCGTGAAGTATTCGCTCGGCAGCATCGGCAGACGCTCCACCGCGTTGCCCATGACGCTGTTGCGCCCGTGGGTGTGCTCGTCCATGCGGCCGAGCCAGAACGGCACCCAGCCCACGTTGGACTCCAGTATCCCCAGCCGCAGCGTGGGGAAACGCTCCAGGATGCCGGTGAAGATGAACTCGCCCATGGTGGCCATGTTGTCGCACGGGAAGCCCAGCGCGTGGTCGAGGCCGCGCAGCGCCAACATCTGCATGTCGCGGTCGTCCACGTTGCCGCGGTTGCCGCCGGCGAACGGGTGAAACCGGCGCTGGCGGTATTCGCCGTGCACCGAGATGGGGAAATCCAGCTCGCAGGCCAGGCCCCACAGCGCGTCGTACTCGGGCTCGTGCAACCACCGTCCTTCGGGCAGGAACGGATTCCGCACCGACACCGCGCCAAGCTCGTCCACGGCCCGCCGGACCTCCGCCACCATGGCCTCGGTATCCGATCCCGGAAGCACCGCCACGAACTTGAGCCGCTTGGGGTCGGCGTCGCAGTAGTCCCGGCACCAGTTGTTGTAGGCCCGGCACATGGCGGCCCCCAGCCTGGCGTCCTTGAGCGCCACCCGGTAGGCGAAGTTGCCGTTGTTGCCCGTGGGCAGCAGCACCTGGACGTCCCAGCCGTGCGTATCCATGTCCTTGAGCCGGGTCTCCGCGGACCACCACGTGCGGTAGCCGTCGCCGTACTTGGCCTCCATGTCCGCCCACGCCGTTGCCGGCAGTTTGGGCTGCTTCTCGGTCTTCGGAATGATCCGGCCGTCGGGCTCGTAGACCATGAAGGCGCCGTCCATGAACGCCACCTTGGGCACCTGGTCCCGGTACGCGGGCTCGACGTAGCGCTCCCACAGGTACTGCGGCTCGTGCATGTGCGCGTCCGCGTCGATGACCTTGAATCCCTTCCACATGATGATGGCGCTCCTTTCAGGCCAGGCCCTGGGGCGGCCCCGGCACGGTACGCCTGCTACTATTCCCTGTTTCGCCTTGCGCTTCAACCGCGGGCGCCGCGCCGCTTGACAGGACGGCGGAGATTCTTCTAGGTTCGCGGGCGTCATGACAACCCAAGCCTTCGTCGCCTCGGTCGTGGAGGAGGTCATCCGTCCCGGCGTGGAGCAACTGATGGGAAGCCGTTACTTCACGGACCTGCGGGAGGGGACTCTGACCAACCGCCGCCTCCAGGGCTTCGCGCTGCAGCACTACCTCCTGAACGTGGCCATCAACAAGGGGTTCACGCTGTGCATGGCCAAGAACGCGCACAACCAGGAACTCTACGACCTCTTTCTCCACGCCTTCACCGAGGAGCAGACGCACCCCGACCTCATGAAGCGTTTCGGCCTTGCCATCGGCCTGACGGAAGAAGACTTCGACGAAGCCCTGCCGATCTTCGAGTGCCAGGCCCACGCGGCCGCCATCCTCCGGGGCATGTTCCTGGGCTCGCCGGCCGAGAGCCGCACGAGCGCACTGGTCAACGAGAGCATGGTGGGCCGCTACGCCGTCGAGTTCGACACCTGCCTGGCCGAGAAATACGGCATCGCCGATCATGAACGGGAGTTCTTCACCGTACACGCGGTGGCGGACCAGGAGCACACGGCGCTGGCGGCAAGGGTCGTCGAGCGCTACTGCACCACCGAGCGCGACCGCCGGGTGGTCGCCCATGCGGCGCGGAACATGGTCCGATTCAAGCTGGCGAAGTTCGACGGCATCTACGACGCCTACCGGTGATGCCGGTCCGCGGACACGGCATCCGGCCGGTTGACGGCCGTCGGAGGGGCTCTATAATCAGGTGAGGAGGGGACGCCGCATGGAAGACAAACCCGAATCCGTCTCGTTGCCCGAAGTCCTGTCCGTGTTCCCGCTCACCGGAGTGCTGCTCTTGCCCGGCACGCGGTTGCCGCTGCACATCTTCGAGCCCCGCTACCGGAACATGGTTCACGATGCGCTGGAGGCCGAGGGCGTTTTCGGCATGATCCAGCCGTTCGTCCCCCAGCACGACAACCTCCCCCGGCCGGGAGCCGAGCGTACCATGCCCGAGCTGTATCCCGTCGGCTGTGCCGGACACATCGAGCGATGGGAGAAGGCCCCCGACGGCCGGTACATGGTGCAGCTCCGGGGCGTCAGCCGCTTCCGCGTCAAGGAAGAGCTGTCCCTGGAGCGGGGCTACCGGCGAGTGCGGCCCGACTATGCCTGTTTCGACGATTTGGAAGAGACGGGCTCCCCGGCCATCGACCGTCCGCGCCTCACGCACGCGCTCGACCGCTACGCCGAGACTCGGGGCCTGACCATCGACCTGGAGCAGCTCAACCCGATACCCGATACCGACCTCGTCAACTTCCTGGGAGTGGCCATGCCGTTCCATCCATCGGAGAAACAGGCGATCCTGGAGGCCGGCTCCATCGGGGAACGGGAGAAGATCCTCGTCAGTCTGCTGGAGTTCGGCGGCGAGACCTCCGCGCCGCCTTCGGACGCGGGTTCACGCACCCTGAACTAGTGTCCTGTCCCACGTAGTTCTTTACCGGAGCATGCAGCAGCGCTTGTACTTGCGGCCGCTGCCGCAGGGGCAGGGGTCGTTGCGGCCCGCTTCGGGGCGGGCCGCGGCGTCGGCCTCCCGCACCAGCCGCATGACCTTCTCGATGGACTCGCCGGCCTGCCACAGGCCGGCCATGGTGCTCAGGTGCTCGCGGCTGTGGATGAAGAACTTCTTGTAGCCGGCGCAGAGGTAATTGAGGCCGTCCTCGCCGTCGGGGGTCTTGATGAACCGGTCCTTGGGGCAGCCGCCGTTGCACTGGGCACGCACCTCGCACTCGCGGCAGTAGCGCGGCAGCGTGGTCCACTTGTCGCGGCCGAACTTCCGCTGGGCGTCGCTGTCGATCATGCGCGCCAGGGAAGTCTCGCGTACGTTGCCGAGGCGGTACTCCGGGTCCACGTAGTGGTCGCAGGAGTAGAAGTCGCCGTTGTGCTCCACCACCGGCACGTCGCCGCAGGTCTCCCGGAAGATGCACAAGGCGTGCTCGATGCCCAGGCCGGTGCGGGCGGCCTCGTCGAAGATCTGGATGGTGACCCGGCCCACGTCGTTGCGGATCCACTCGTCGAAGATGGCGCATAGGAACGTGCCGAAAGCCTCCGCCGGCACGCTGCGGGGACCCGCCGCCGCGTTCCCGGGCATCCGCTCCACCAGCGGGATGAACTGCTGGTGGTCCGCGCCAAGGCTCTTGAAGTAACGGTACACGGTGGTGGGATGGCCGACGTTGCCGGCGTGCACCACGCACAGCACGTCACAGGGCACCTTGTGGGCCTTGAGCCGCTTGAACGCCTGCACCACCTTGCGGTGGGTGGGCTGCTGCCCCTTGGTGACGCGGTACTCGTCGTGGAGCTTCTCCGGACCGTCGATGCTGAGCCCGATGGAGAAACCTTCCTCGGCGAAGAACCGGCACCACTCGTCATCGAGCAGCACCCCGTTGGTCTGCATGCCGTTGCGGACCTTGCGGCCGGGCGGGCAGTGCTTGCGCTGGAGCGCGACGACTTCCCGGAAATACTCGAGGCCCAGGATGGTGGGCTCGCCGCCGTGCCAGGCGAAGTCAACCACCGGGTCCGGACAGGCCTGGATGTGCTGGGAGACGTAGTCCTCCAGCACGTCGCTCTCCATGCGGAACGACTTGGTCTCGGGATAGAGGTCTTCCTTCTGGAGGTAATAGCAGTAGACGCAGTCCAGATTGCAGATGGCGCCGGTGGGCTTCGCCATGACCTGGAAGCCGCGGGAGGCGGGCGGCGGAACGGGCTTGATCAGTTCGATCGCCATTGGAAAGAATGCGGGGGCGCCCGGCCGGTCGCCCCCGCGGTTGTCAACGGCGCTCAGTCCATGCCGAAGAACTTCTTGGCGTTGTCCAGCATGAGCTTCTGCTTGACCTCGGGCTTGATGGTGATCTTCTCGAAGTCATCCAGCCAGCGTTCCACGCCGATGGCCGGCCAGTCGGAGCCGAACATGGCCTTGTCCTGAAGGATCGAGTTCACCTGCTGGATCAGCTCGGCGGCGAAGTACTTGGGCGACCAGCCCGAGAGGTCGATGTAGAAATTGCTCTTGTGCCGGGCGATGGCGAGGCTCTCGGCCGTCCAGGGCCACGACGGGTGGGCGCAGATGATTTTCAGCTCGGGGAAGTCCGCGGCCACGTCGTCGAGGTGGATCGGCTGGGTGAACTTGAGCTTGTTGCCCATGCCGCCGGGAGTGCCGGCGCCGGCGCCGGCCATGCCGCTGTGGAACAGGATCGGCAGCTCCAGCTTCTGGCACTCCTCCCACAGGGGATAGAAGCGGGTGTCGTTGGGGAAGAACTGCTGCCGGGCGGGGTTGATCTCGCCCACGCCGTGGAGGCCGAGATCCTTGATGCGCTGGATCTCCTGCAGCGCCACCTTCTGCTGCCACGGATCGATGACCCCGAAGCCCATGAAGACGTCGGGGTTCCGCTTCACGCCGTCGGCCACGTGCTTGTTGGGAACCGGTGTCAACCCCGTGATGGTCTCGTCGGTGGTGTTCTGAATCACCGCCATCATGTTGCGCGCGCGGTACTCGTCGGCCATCTCGTCGATGGAGACCGGTTTGCGTTCCCGCTTGAAGTACTGAGCCATCTGCTTGGGGCGGTCGCCCTTGGAGCTCAGGGTCAGCTCGTCGCAAAGGTGCACGTGCACGTCAATCGCAATCGGGTCCGTAATCGGGTCCATACAACAAACCTCCTTGAAGTTTCACGAACTTCCGCGGCGGCAACGCCGCTGCCCCAGAATAGCTAACACGATCCGCGCCGGCTGGCCAGCGCATTGCGCGGCGCGGGCCGGGCGAACACGAGGGAGGTCGAAACCGCCCCTACGCCTCCCAGGGCGCTGCCGTCAGCGCCGCCAGGGCCTTGTCGAGGATCCGCGCCATGAATCCCGAACCCTCGCCCTGGTTCAACTCGTAACGGACGCCGGAGACGATGGTGACCCCCTGTTCCTGGTCCTCCAGCACCGTGTGGAGCTCCACCTGGAACAGCGCGAAAGGGGTGTCCTCCAGTTGCTCCCGGGTCCGCCTGGCGTCGCCCTTGAGGTAGTAGTTCAGACCGTGGTCGGTGACCACCAGGGTCAGGGCGCCGGTGCGCACGAGGTTCCGTTCCGTGGTGCTGTTCTTGCCCACGGCCAGGTGGATGCGTCCCGGGCTCTTGGCCACCAGCTCGTAGTAGGATCCCATGGCCGGGTGGCACCAGCCCTTCTCGTCCACCGTCGCCATGATGAATACCTTGCCCGCCTCGACGGCCTTGCCGCTCATCAGCGCGAACAGGTCGTCCGGCATGTCCTTGCCCACTAGTCGTGACACGGAACAATCCTCCTTGTCCGGTTCGGCGCGTCAGCGAGCGCCCAACGCCAGCTCCTGCCGCTTGCCGAACCCCTGCTGGTTGTCGATGTAGTACAGCGTTTCCGGGATCACCCGGTAGAACTTCACCTTGAGGAACGCCCGGTGATAGACCCCGCTCGATGGGTCCGTGAACAGCTTGATGACGCCCGGGTACTTTCGCGCGTAGACCGCCATGGCCTTGGCCTTGGTCACCACCGAATCCACGAGATCCACGGTCCCTTCGAGCTGGATCCCCTTGATCTCGCGCCAGTCCTTGTAGTCCTCCTGGACCGTCACCGCCACCCGGGGGTTGGCCGCGAGATTGGTGCAGTGGCGCGAGTCCGGCGCCGAGAAGAAGTACAGTTGGAGCCCGTCGCTGGCGTAGAAGACCGTGGCGTTCCACGGCACCCCGTCGGCGCAGGTGCCCAGCGTCATGGTGTTGTGGGTGCGGAGATACTCGAGAACCTGTTCCTCAAGATCGGCCATGGCGAGAAAACGCGCGCGCGGGAGTCGGTCTCCACGGGTGCGCCGCCCTACTCCTTCTCTCCGGGAAAGCGGCTCAGGGACTCCTCGTCCCACCGGTGGAACATGTCCGTCTCGATCTCGAACTGGTCCAGGATGCGCGCCACGGTCTGGTTGATGACGTCGTCCAGGGTCTTGGGGCGGTGATAGAAGGCCGGCACCGGCGGAAAGATCACCGCGCCCATGCGGGTGAGCTGGGCCATGCTCTCGAGGTGGCCCAGGTGCAGCGGCGTTTCACGCGCCACCAGCACGAGCTTCTTGCGCTCCTTGAGGATCACGTCCGAGGCGCGCACCAAAAGGTCGCCTCCCACCGACAGCACGATGCCGCCCATGGACTTCATGGAGCACGGCGCGATGACCATGCCGGCGGTGCGGAAAGAGCCGCTGGCGATGCTGGCGCCGATATTGTTGATGTCGTGCACCACGTCCGCCAGCTCCTCCACTTCCTTCACCGAGTGCGGCGTCTCCACCTGAGCCGTCATCTTGGCGGCCTTGCTCATCACCAGGTGGGTTTCGACGTCCGGCATCCGCGCCAGCACCTGGAGAATGCGGATCCCGTAGATGGATCCGGTGGCCCCTGACATGCCTACGATGAGACGACGCATACGGACTTACCTCCTGTAACCTTCCTGCCGGCTAACCGTCGAAAACGACCGTCAGTTCGTCCCCGTCCCGCACCGAGCGGGCCTGCTTGAACGAGACCGCGGCGATGAGCTCCAGCTTGTCGGCGGGGTATTCCGCCACCTCCGGCACCACCACCGCGACCCGTTCCCGCGCGCCCGCGCCGGACTCCCATCCTTGAACGAAGCCCGTGAACAGGAAGGCGTTGCAGAAACCCGGATCCGGCGCCGGCAGGACGATCTTGCCGGCGTGTCGCCGGACCTCGCCCCACCGGGTCAGGTCGGCGCCGTCGGCGCGAATGTTCAACGTGCCGGGATAGGGATCGAAGCCCACACGCTCCCGGATGGCCTCCCGAACCCATTCGATGCCCAAGAACGCCCCGGCCCGGCCCAGGTCCGAGAACACGACCCCTTTCACCCGGTTGTCGCGGGAACCGTTCACTTGTTGCCGGAAAGGGACCGCGCCTTGCCGCCACGCCGGACCTTGATGATCTCGCCCAGGATGCCCAGCGCAATCTCTTCCGGAGTCTCGGTGGCGATGTCCAGCCCGATGGGAGCATACACCCGGGAGATGAGCTCTTCGGAAATGTGCTCCTCCTCCTTGAAGCGCTCGAAGCAGGCCTTGATGCGCCGCTTGCTGCCGATCATGCCGATGTACTTGGCGGGCCGGTCCAGCAGCTCGCGCAGACACGGCTCGTCGTACTTGTGGCCGCGGGTGATGAGCACCACGTAGGTCGTGGAGGTGATGTCCATCTCCTTCACGGTTTCGGCCATGTCGCCCACCACCACCTCGTCGGCATCGGGAAACCGCTCGCGGTTGGCGAAGAGGATACGGTCGTCGACGACCACCACGTGGTAGTCCATGAGCTTGGCCATCCTGACCAGCGGCACGGCGATGTGCCCGGCGCCCACGACGATCAGCTTCGGCGGCGACGGCAGCGCCTCGAAGAAAACGTCCGCCTGGCCCCCGGACGAGGTCTCCAGCGACACCAGCCGGGAACGCTCTTCCGAGAGCCGTTCCGCGGCCTCCCGGAGCAGCGTCTGTTCGAGCTCCGCGTCGTTCACCTCACCCAGGACGATGCGGCCGTCGCGGATGAGGCACTTGGCGCCGCTGTCGAACCCGTCCACACCCTCGGACTCCACCACGGTGACGAGCACCGCGCCCGCGCCCGCGCTCTTGATCTTGATCAGCTCTTCAACCAGTGCGTCCATTCATCCCTGACCTTTGGAGACGGCCCCTTCTCCTTCCTCGTCCTTCCACCAGGGATCGATGAAGACGTTCATGATGCCGCCGCACACCGCCGGGCTGTCGGACGAGATGTCGTCCAGCAGGTCCACGCGCACGGTGCGGGGCTTGCGGGTGCGCACCACCTCGATGGCCTCCCGCCGCACGTCGGCCTCGCCGCAACCTCCGCCGATGGTCCCGAGGATCTCGCCCCACGCCGTCACCACCATCTTGGCCCCCACCTCCCGGGGCGTCGAGCCCTTGGTGGAGACGATGGTGGCCACCGCCACGGTCTCGCCCTTGTCGAGAAATTCCTTGACGTCGTCGTAGATATCTTCCATCGATGCCTCCTTGCGGCGGCGCGCGCCTCCGGCGTCTGCCGGTGTAGCCGCGGGCGCGCCCTCCTCAGGCCACCAGCCTCCGCATGGTGTGGCCGAGGTGGACCAGGCTGTTGGCATTGTGGGCCGACAGGAACAGGTCCAGGTACGGCAGCGCCGCCTGCATGCCCTTGCACAAGGGCTCGTAGTTCTCGCTGGCCAGCAGCGGATTGAGCCAGATCATCTTGCCGCAGCGCCGCTTGAGGGCCTGCATCTGCCGTTCCAGCACGCCCACGTCGCCCCGGTCCCAGCCGTCGCTGATGACGACCACGACGGTGCGGTGGGTGACCATGCTGACCGCGAAGTCGCGGTTGAAGATCTCCAGCGACCGCCCGATGTTGGTGCCGCCGGACCACCCCAGCACGCTCTTGGAGATCTTCTCCAGCGCGTTGCCGATGTTCTTGGTGCGGATCAGGTGGGTGATGCGGCTCAGGGTGGTGCTGAAGACGAAGGTTTCCACGCCCCACAGCTCGTTCTGCAGGCCGTACATGAACTGGATCAGGAAGCGGCTGTAGCAGTCCATGGAGCCGCTCACGTCGCACAGGAGCACCACCCGGGTCTTCTTGATGCGGCGCTTCCGCGCCACCAGCTCCACCAGCTCGCCGCCGTACTTGATGTTGCGGCGCATGGTGCCGCGGGGATCGATCTCGGTGCCCCGGCGCGCCCGCTTCTTGCGCCGGCTCACCTGGGTGGCGATCTTCGAGGCGATCAGCAGGATGGCCTGGGTCACGGCCCGGCTCTCCTCGATGCCCATCTCGCTGAAGTCTTTCTCGTTGAGCTGCTCGTTGGGGCTGTAGGTGGGCACCATCAGCGGGTCGGGGTCGTCGGGACCCTCGTCGCTGGCGCCTTCCTGCTCGGCCAGGGTCTCCTCCACGGGGCCGCCGCTGTCGTCGGACGACTCCAGCCCCTCGTCCGGGCTCTGGGCCGGCACCTCCATGGTCTCGATGCCCTGCTCGATCTCCATGTCCCCCTGCCAGAAGGCCTCGAACACCTGGTCGAACAACTCGATGTCCTCGTGGTCGTGCAGCAGGTTGGCGGCCAGCGCCCGATGGAAGTCCGGACGGCTACGGATGTCGATGAGGGGCATGGAGCGGTTGGCGTCGATGACCTGGCTCAGGCCAAGGCGGAACCCCAGGTCCTTGAGCACCCGGCCGAACATGAGCATGTTCGCAAGGGTGCCCTGTCCGCGCAGGGGCTTGTAGCGCTCCACCGCGCGAATGATTTCTTCTTCGTTCAGCTCTCTCGCCATGATGCGGTCCGGGCCGGCGGCGGCGCTACTGGGCGTTTCCGCCCACCACCGTGGCGGGCTCCTTGAGGATGCGGTCCATATCGAGCTTGTCGCCGGTCAACTCGTCCTCCAGGTGGTGCAGGTCCTCCCGGTACTTGAACACGCAGCCCACCGTCTCCTTCACGATCTCGGGGTCCAACTCCGCCCGGTTCAGCAGCAGCAGCGCCGACGCCCAGTCCAGGGTCTCGGCCACGCCCGGACGCTTGTAGAAGTTCATCTGCCGCACCTGCTGCATGAACGCGCAGATCTGCTCGGCCATGAGCTTCTGGATCTCCGGATGCTTGGTCATGATGATCTCGTACTCCTTCTCGAAGGTGGGGTACTCGATCCAATGGTAGAGGCAGCGGCGCTTGAGCGCGTCGTGGATCTCCCGGGTGCGGTTGGAGGTCAGGAACACGTAGGGCCGCTTGTCCGCCTGGATGGTGCCCACCTCCGGGATGCTGATCTGGAAGTCCGACAGCACCTCCAGCAGGAACGCCTCGAACTCCATGTCGGCGCGGTCGATCTCGTCGATGAGCAGCACCGGCGGCTCGGAGCCGTCGGTGCGGATGGCGTCCAGCAGCGGCCGGCTGATGAGGTAGTCCTCGGAGAAGATCTCGGTCTCCACCGACTCGCGGTCCCGGGAGCCGATCTCCTCCAGCTTGATGCGCAGCATCTGCTTGGGATAGTTCCACTCGTAGAGCGCGGTGTTGGAGTCCAGCCCCTCGTAGCACTGGAGCCGGATCAGCCGGGTCTGGAGCACGTCCGCGAGCACCTTGGCGATCTCGGTCTTACCCACGCCCGCCTCCCCTTCCAGCAGGATCGGCTTGCCCAGCCGCACCGAGAGATAGACCACGGTGGCGAGGCTCCGGTCGCAGATGTACTTGCGCTCCCTCAGGGAGTCCCGGATCGATTCGACGGTAATGCTGTCCAGATTCATGCGTATCCCCTCTTCGCGGACGGCCCCGTGAGTTTGTGTGCTGTTCGTGCGCGCTGCGGGCGGTACGGATAGCGGCGCTACTTGTTCTCGGCGAGTTGCCGTTTCCACCCCAGGGTGCGGGCCTTGGCGCCGACGGCTTCGGCCTCGTCGATCATCCCCTTGCGCTGGTAGAAGATGGAAAGGCTCGTGTAGGCCAGCTCATCGTCGGGGCTCACCTCGATCAGGCGCTTGCCCGTTTCGATGGCCTCGTCCAGGCGGTCCAGATTCGCGTACGCCATCCCCAGGGCGTGCAGCGCGTCGGCATAGTCGGGGTCGTCGGCCAGAGCCTTCTTGTACGACTCGATGGCGTCCTCCACCCGGTCGTCGGCATAGGACTCCATGCCCTGGATGTAATGGTCCTCTTTCGTCATGTCGGTCTAACCCGATGGACTTATTCTGTATTACGAAATCGTGACATTCTCAACCGAAGGGGCACTGGAGGCGCGTCGCCTTCCCAACGCTCCGATGGGTTCACAGCTACCCGCGCCACTGGGCCGGCTCTCCATAGATCACACTACGCAAACCCTGCCACGAATACGCTTCAAGAGGGTCGGCAGACCTTGGATCTCCCACACTCATGTCGGGCATTCGATATGTGCGCAGGGATTCCGACTCGGCCAACAGCCGACAAAGGGCGTCCTCGACCACCGCGCGCAACGGGCGGCCGGTATTCTTTGCGTGCTGTTTCACACGCGCCAACAGCTTGTCGTCAAGGTCAATGGTGGTCTTCACGGATTGCAGTTTAACAATACCGGCGCATGTGGGCAGCCCCTGGTTCGTCCGATTTGAGAAATGCTCGTCGTCGCGTCTTGCCGACGACAGGAATTCCTGTGCATATTCGTCGCGTATCGGGCCAACGCAACAATACCGGCAACCTGGAGGACTTCATGGCGGAAGCCGCAACCCTCGACGAAATCAAGGACCGCATCCGGAAGCGCGTGGGCAGACGCAGCCCGTTCCACCTCATGGACCCGGCCGAAGCCGAAGGCGTGCTGGCCGAGTTGAACGGTCTGGACGCCGACCACTGGGCCGAGGCCTGGAGCCGGCCCGGAGCCCGCTGGGAACAGGCGGCCCGGGACGCGGAGGCCCAGGGGCAAACGGACAAAGCGAAAAATGCCTACTTCCAGGCCGCAGGCTACTACGGTACGGCGCGCCACCCCTTCCCCAGCTCTCCCGGCAAGCAGGAAGCCTACCGCAAGACCATCGAGAACTACCTGGCCGCCGCCCGCTACTTCGACCCGCCGCTGGAGCGCATCGCCCTCCCCCTGCGGGACAAGGAGGTGGTAGGCTACCTGCGGCTCCCAGCCGAACGGCCGGCGGCGGTCATCATGCACTGGGGCGGCATCGACAACTGGAAGGAAGATCGCCACAGCTTCGTCGAGTCTATCCTGGCCGAGGGCTGGGGATGCTTCATCATGGACAGTCCCGGCACCGGCGAGTCTCCCGTGCTGGCGTCCGACACCGCCCATGAGGTGTACAGCGTCGCCCTGGACTACCTCGTCACCCGGCCGGAAGTGGACTCCGGCCGCATCGCCGCACTGGGCGGCAGCTTCGGCGGCTACTGGTCCACCAAGCTCGCGCACGTAGAGCCGGACCGGCTGCGCGCCGCGGTCAACTGGGGCGGCGGCATCCACGGCTTCTTCCAGCCCGAATGGCAGCAGCGCTCCCGCAACGCCTCGTCCTACCTGTTCGACCTCATCGAGGCGCGCGCCAACCTCTTCGGCAAGCGGACCTTCGAGGAACTCTGCGAGGTCATGCCCATCCTCTCCCTCAAGGACCAGGGTCTCCTCGACCAGCCCTGCGCCCCCATGCTCCTGGTCAACGGCAAGGACGACCTCCAGGTCCCCATCGAGGACTTCTTCATGCTGCTGGAATGCGGCAGCCCCAAGGCCATGCGCCTCTTCCCCGGCGGCCACATGGGCGAGTCACCGGACGTCTTTCCGACGATCCTGAGGTGGCTGCACAGGGAGCTTGACGGGGAGTGACCGTAAGACGCCCTACCCGACCTTCTCCCGCGCTTCCATGATCTTGTGGACCACGGCCTCGACGTCCGCCTCGTCCACGAACGGCGACATGATGTAGGACTTCAAGGCGTGGATGGGCTCGCCGTAGGCGGTGCGGCGGTAGCAGTCGGTGGAGGAGATGACCACGCCGCGGCCGGCCATTGCTTCGGAGTGGACGTATTCGAAGATCTTCCGGTTGAAGCCGTTGTGGTCCAGCAGGGTGTCGCGGAAGGCCGGATCTTCCAGTTCCTGGCGCTTGATGGCGAAGGTGTCCACGCCCGGCGGATAGGCGCGGAACAGGGTCACCGTGCCGAAATTGTCGCGGTTGAGCACGGTGGTTCCCTCGCGTCCTTCCAGGTGCTCGCGCAGGAGCTGGGCCATCTCCACCATGTGCCCCAGCACCACCCGCAGGCCCTCGCGCCCGAACAGGCGGTAGTTGGCGATGGCGGCTAGCGGCCCGGTGCCGGCCCGGGAGGTCTCCAGCGTGTACATGCCCGGACGGTGCTCACCGAAGTGGTAGAGGTAGGGCATCTGCTCCGGGTCCCGCGCCACCCGCTGCAGGTCCGCGCGCTCCTTCACCAGCACCAGGCTGGAGATGTACGGCGTGAAGCCGGTCTTGTGGAAGTCCACGCCCACGGAATCCGCCAACGACAGGTGGCGGATGCGGCGGCACGCCCCCGCCAGAGCGCGCAGGGTGCGCGGCCGGAACCCCAGAGGGTTGCCCTCGAAATCGTAGTCGTTGAACACCGACCAGGCCCAGCCGATGACCGCATCGGCGTGTATGTGCGGCCGGTAGGCGAGCTGGAACTCGTCCACCAGTGTATCCCGCAACGTCGCGATGGCCTCCAGGTCGTCGAGGCCGAAGGAATCGGTGGTGCCCATGGTGGCGATGATGGCGGCGATCTTCCTGCCTTCCGACAGCGCCTTGCGCGCCGCTTCCTCCAGTTGCGCCAGATCGATCTCGTTCTCCGGAGTCGTCGGGACCGTGATCAGGTTACGCGTGCCCAGCCCGAGCCAGCCGGCGATGTTGGCGGCGCAGTAGTGCCCGGTGTCGGACACCAGGATCACGGCCTCCTGGGACACCCCGTTCTGAATCGTGTCCGGGCACGCCTTCTCCAGCCCCATCTTCACCCCGTAGAGGGACGTGCCGGTGCCGCCGAACGTGAACACGCCGCCGGCCCGTTCCGGGTCGTACCCGACCAGCCCCGCGGTCATCCCCGTGGCCTCCACCTCGGCCAGCGCCACCAGCCGGCTGTACTCGTCCCAGGCGACGTTGGCGTTGTACAACGCGGCCAGCAGCACGCCGATGACGCTGGGGATGGTGGGCGGCGGGATAACGTTCTGCTGCGTGCGGGGATGGCCGAAGATGGTCATGCCCTGGAGATAGTTCACGAGATCGGCGGTCACCGTCTCCACCGAAGACGGGCTTTCCGGCAACTCCGCCCTCCGCGCCGCCTCGAAGTCACCCGGCGCCAGCTCGCCTAGTATCGGCAAGTCGGACTTCAACGCGTCCACCTGGTCGAGGGCGCGCATGATCGAGTGGACGAAGTACGAATCGTGGATGGGATCGGAGACGGGCTGTGGAAACGCCAGCCGCACCTTGTCCAGGATGTCGCGATAGGGTGTAGACATGGAGTCGAGTCCTTTGACGCAGAGCCTTGGGGTAGATGTATTCCCTGCATTCAGTCTACAGGAAATCGATAAAGTCTGAAGAAACGGACATTCGAAAGGACGGACCCATGATCACTCTCTACAGCAAGGCGACCTCCAACGGCCGCAAGGCCTCCATCATGCTGGAGGAATCGGGGCTGGGCTACACGGTCCGGCCCATGGCCCTGGAGAGCATGGAGCAGAAGGAGGACTGGTACCTCGCCATCAACCCCAACGGCCGGATTCCCTGCATCGTGGACGATGACGGTCCCGGGGGCGAGTCCGTCACCGTGTTCGAGTCCGGCGCCATACTCATCTATCTCGCGGAGAAATCGGGGCGCCTTCTGCCCCAGGAGCCTGCGGCACGTATGGAGGCGCTCAACTGGCTCTTCTTCGCCTCCGGCCACATCACTCACACAGGCCTGGGCGTGCACTGGCAGGTCCGCTGCCGCGACGCCGGCGAGGAACACGCCCACCTGGACGTCTGGCAGACCGAGAACAACCGCGTCTACGGCGTGCTGAACCGCGGGCTGGAAGGACGGGACTATCTGGCCGGCGACTATTCCATCGCCGACGTAGCCGCCTACCCGTGGATCTACCGCTGGGAGATGCAGGAGATCGACCTCGACCGCTATCCCAACGTCCGGGAATGGCTGGCCCGGGTCGGCGCCCGGCCGGCGGTGCAGCGGGGGTTGCAGATTCCGCCGCGCGATGACGGGCTATGATAATTTGATAGAACGATATCAGCTTATAAAGATCCGATAAACTGCCTAAACTTGCTATAAATACCTTCCCGCCCTACCCGAACAACCCCATCAACGCATCCACCGCCATCCGCGTATCGGACAAATCGGGCAGGAGGCAGTCCGCGTCCAGCTTCCGCAGCTCTTCCAGGGGATTGTACCGGCCGGTAGCAACGAGCAGGCACTTCATGCCGTTGGTCCGGGCGGCTTCGAGGTCCCTGGGGGTGTCACCGACGATAACGCAGTGCTCGGGCTCCACCGGCAGGTTCAGGTGGCGGCTCCAGCGTTCCATGGCGATGGCGGGGAGGTCGTTGCGGACGGCCGAATCGCTGCCGAAGGCGCCGGGGCCGATGTGCTCGCCGACGCCGGCGGCCTGGAGCTTGAGGCGGGCGGTGACCTCCATGTTGCCCGTGACGACGCCGAGGCAGACGTCCGGCAGGCGGCTCAGCTCCCGCACCAGCTCGGGGACGCCGGGGAGAGCGCGCACCCGGGTGGGGCCCTCGGAGATGGCGCGCGTGTAGCTTTCCTTCAGGTGCGCGCTGAAGGTGGCCCAGTCCGCCGGCCCCCACCCCACTTCCCGGCCGGCAACGTCGAAAATCTCCTGAAGGATCATCGGATCGGTCTTGCCGTCGGGGCGGATGGTGCGGATATCGCCGGGAAAGCCGAAGGTCTTGAGGATGGCCTCGTTGAAGGCGACGTGGCCGTCCTGGGAACGGAGCATGGTGCCGTCGAGGTCGAAGAAGACGATCTTGCGTGTCGTGGCCATGGGTCTGGAAATCTAGCCGGTCGCGGGTCGCATGGAAAGGGACGGCCGGAATTGACAAAACCGCCCGCTCAAGCTACGAATAAGTTCGCACAACTGGCGTGTACGTGGAGTTCACCACGAGGGAGTGCATAGTTGCTGGACGGCCGGACGCCTGGGTCTCTAAGCCAGAGAGGTTCAGGCTTTTTTTTGTGCAAATCCCGTCTCGTTCGTGTCTGTTGGAGGACGATGCACGCGGCCATTGGATGTAAGCCATGATCAAGCAATATCTCCTTTCTCCCGGGCCGACGCCCATCCCCAACGAAGTCCAGTTGGCCATGGCGCAGACCATGATCCACCACCGGACGCCGGAGTTCGCAGTGGTCCTGGAGGAGGCACGGCAAGGGTTGAAGACCCTGTTCGGCACCAAGAACGACGTCATCATCCTGGCCTCGTCCGGCACCGGCGCCATGGAGGCGGCGGTGGCCAACCTGTTCTCTCCGGGAGACAAGGTCATCGTGGTCAACGGCGGCAAGTTCGGCGAGCGCTGGCTGCGTATTTGCCGCGCCTACGGCCTCGACGTGGTCGAGATCAACGTGGAGTGGGGCACGGCGGTGGAAGTCAGCACTGTCGAACAAGCGCTCCAGGCTCACCCGGACACCAGGGGCGTGCTCATCCAGGCCAGCGAGACCTCCACCACCACGCTTCACCCGGTGCGGGAGATCGCGGCCCTCACGCGGGACGGCGGGCCGCTGCTGGTGGTGGACGGCGTCACCGCGGTGGGCGTGCTGTCGGTGCCCATGGACGACTGGGGCATCGACGTGCTTGTGACCGGTTCCCAGAAAGCCATGATGCTGCCTCCCGGCCTCGCCTTCATCGGCCTCAGCGACCGGGCCTGGCAGAGGACCGCGGAAACCGGTTCCCCGCGCTTCTACTTCGATTTGAACAGCGAGCGGAAGGGCCAGGCCAAGGGCTCCACCGCCTACACGCCGGCGGTGTCGCTGGTATTCGGGCTGTGCGCCGCCCTCAAGCTCATGCGCGAGGAGGGGCTGGACCGGGTCTACGCGCGCCATGACCGGATGGCACGGGCCACCCGCGCGGCGGTGACGGCCATGGGGCTCAAGCTGCTGTCGCCACACCACCCCAGCCCCGCGGCCACGGGGCTGTACGTTCCCGAGGGAGCCGACGGCGATGCCTTGCTCGAATATCTCCGGGCGCGCATGGGAGTCACCCTCGCGGAAGGACAGGACCACCTGCAGGGCAAGGTGATCCGCATCGCCCACGTGGGTCACATGGGGGCCTTCGACGTCATCGTGGCGATCAGCGCGCTGGAGATGGCCTTCCGGAAATTCGGCTTGCCGGCGACCTTGGGCCAAGGCGTGGCGGCGGCGCAAGAGATCCTGCTGGAGGCACTGGACTGAACCATGAATTTGATGGATCACCGCGAGGCGTCCGTGAACGGCCCGGACGCAAGTGAGAGCAGAGGTGAGAGCGACATGATCAGAGTGCTGGTTTCCGACCCGCTTCCCGACGTGGGCCTGGAGGTGCTGAACAACGCCGAGGACATCGACGTCGACGTCCGGACCGGCCTCAAGCCCGAAGAGCTCAGGGAGATCATCGGCGGATACGACGGATTGATCATTCGCAGCGGCACCAAGGTGACCGCGGAGGTCCTCGATGCCGCGGCGCGGCTCAAGATCATCGGCCGCGCGGGCGTGGGCGTCGAGAACGTGGACGTGGACGCCGCCAGCAAGAAGGGCATCGTGGTGATGAACACGCCGGGGGGCAACAACGTCACCACGGGCGAGCACACCATCTCGCTCATGCTGGCCCTGGCGCGGCACATCCCCCAGGCGGTGGCCTCGCTCAAGAGCGGCCAGTGGAGCCGGCAGAAGTTCACCGGCGTGGAGGTGTGCAACAAGACCCTCGGCGTCATCGGGCTGGGCAACGTGGGACGCATCGTGGCCGAGCGGGCCCTGGGCCTGCGCATGAAGGTGCTGGGATACGATCCCTTCATCCCGGCCGAGGCCGCCGCGCGGATGGGCGTGGAATCCGCCAGCCTTGACGACATCTACCGGCGTTCGGATTTCATCACGGTCCACGTGCCGCTGATCGACGAGACCCGGGGGCTCATCAACCGGGACGCCATCGCGAAGATGAAGGACGGCGTGCGCATCATCAACTGCGCACGGGGCGGCATCGTGGACGAGAACGACCTGGCCGAGGCCCTGAAAGAGGGCAAGGTGGCGGGGGCGGCCCTGGACGTGTACGTCGACGAGCCACCGGGCCCGGATCATCCGCTGGTGCAACTGGACCAGGTGGTGACCACCCCTCACCTGGGCGCCTCCACCGACGAGGCCCAGCTCAACGTTTCCATCGCCGTGGCCGAGCAGATCCGCGACTTTCTCGTGGACGGCGTCATCCGCTACGCGGTGAACGCCCCCAGCGTGAGCCAGGACTTGCTGCGCGAACTGCAGCCGTACCTGACCCTGGGAGAGAAGCTCGGAAGCCTGCACGTGCAGCTCTTGGGCAGGTTCCCCGAAGAGATCCAGATCGAGGGGGGCGGCGAAGTGGCGCAGTACGACGTCGCGCCCATCGCCCTGGCCGTCCTCAAGGGCGTGCTGAGCTTCGCCATGGGAGAAACCGTCAACTACGTGAACGCGCCGTTCATAGCGCAGGAACGCGGCATCAAGGTGGTCCAGTCCAGGAGCGAGATCGCCAGGGACTTCGCCAGCTACATCAAGGTCCGCACCCGTACCGGAGACGGGGAAACGGAGATCGAGGGCGCGCTCTTCGGCGCCAACAATCCCCGGATCGTGCGCCTCAACGAGTTCTACTTCGAGGCGGTCCCCGAGGGCCACATCCTGGTCTCCTACAACCACGACGTCCCCGGAGTGGTGGGCGCCATGGGAGCGCTGCTCGGCGACAACGGCATCAACATCGCCGGACTGGAGCTGGGGCGGGAGAAGGCCGGCGGCCGCGCCATCTCCTTCATCCGCGTGGACAACGCCGTGCCCCGGGACGTGCTGGAAAAGTTCCGGGCCTTGCCTCAGGTCATTTCCACCACCGCGGTGAAGCTCTAGCGGCGACCGCGGTCGGACCATCCGGCAACCCCAAGAGAGCAGTGGTGGCGAACGTTGCGGTCATAGGCGCCCAGTGGGGCGACGAGGGAAAGGGCAAGATCGTCGACCTGCTGGCCCGGCAGTCGGACGTGGTGGTGCGGTTTCAGGGCGGCAACAACGCCGGCCACACGCTGGTGGTAAGCGGCGAGAAGACCATCCTGCACGCGATCCCGTCGGGCGCCCTCCACGAAGACAAGGTCTGCGTCATCGGCAACGGCGTGGTGCTGGACGCCGAGGTCCTGCTGCACGAGCTCGAAGAGCTGCGGCGGCAGGGCCACCTGCGTGACGACTCCCAGCTCCGGATCAGCGAGCAGGCGCACCTGATCATGCCCTACCACAAGGCCATCGACCTCGCCCGGGAGCGGATTCGCGGCGCCGGCAAGATCGGCACCACCGGCAGGGGCATCGGACCCACCTACGAAGACAAGGCCGCCAGGGTCGGGATCCGGGTCATCGACCTGCTGGAGGAAGACACCTTCCGCGCGAAGCTCAAGCACAACATCGCGGAGAAGAACGTCTACCTGAAGGCGATCCTGAAGGAACAGGCGCTGGACTTCGACGACATCCACCGGACCTACGGGGGCTATCGCGAGCGGTTGGCGCCGTTCGTCACCGACACCGGCGTGCTCCTGGAGGAGATGTTCCGGGCCGGGAAGAACGTGCTGTTCGAGGGCGCCCAGGGCACCCTGCTCGACCTCGACCACGGCACCTACCCTTACGTGACCTCTTCCAACACCGTGACCGGCGGCATATGCTCGGGCGCCGGCATCGGGCCGCGGCACATCCACGAGGTCATCGGCATCTCCAAGGCCTACACCACCCGGGTCGGCAGCGGACCGTTCCCCACCGAGCTCACCGGCCCCGAGGGCGACAAGCTGCGCCAGGACGGCGACGAGTACGGCGCCACCACCGGACGGCCCCGGCGTTGCGGGTGGTTCGACGCGGTGGCGGTGCGGCACGCCGTCCGTCTCAACGGCCTGACCGGCATCGCCCTGACCAAGCTGGACGTGCTCACGGGGTCGCCGCAGATCCGCGTGTGCACGGCGTACCGCGCCGGAGACAAGCTGCTGCGCCACTTTCCCGCGAGCCTCAAGGTGATGGAGTCGGTGGAACCCGTCTGGGAGGAATTCGAGGGTTGGCAAGAGCCCGTCTCGGGCGCCCGGAGCCCGGAGGACCTGCCCGAGAACGCACGGCGCTACATGCGGCGGCTGGAGGAGCTGGTGGAAACGGAGATCATCATCGCCTCGGTCGGCCCGGACCGGGATCAGACCATCTTTCTCAAGCACCCCTTCACCGCCGAATGATCGGCGCCGGGGCCATTCCCCGGGTGTCCGTCACCGTGCGGCTTCGGCCTTCCGCGGGTCCGAGGCTCCGGTGATGCGCTTGCCTTCGACCCGGATCGCCTGGACCGCTCCCAGCCGGGGCTTCCTTCGCACCGCGTGTCCCTTGCCCTCGAGCGCCTTGACCGCCTCGCCGCTCACGGCCGGCTCCACCTCCACGGTCCGCTGCTCACCCGCGGGCACGTGGATGCGCGGCGCGGCCACCGCGGGCGTCAGGGGCATCCGGAAATCCAGGACGTTGAGAATGGTCTGGAGCACCGCGCCGGTGATCTCCGATCCTCCTGAAGCGCCGATGATGAGGACCGGCCGGTCGTCCTCGAGCAGTATGGCGGGGGTCATGCCGTTTACCGGCCGCTTCCGCGGCTTGAGCAGATTGGGCGCGTTGTCCGCGGACCCCCCGGAGCCGTCCAGCGAGAAGTTCCGCATCTGATTGTTGAGGATGATGCCGGTCTCCCGCACCAGCACCCGGGCGCCGAAGGGACTGCCCAGGGCGAGGCTCATGGACACCGCGTTGCCGTCGCCATCCAACACCCCGATGTGGTCGGTCCCGCCGTTCTCCATCAGGCGGGCCCGCGGCAAGGTGACGGCCCGTTCCAGGGAGATCCGCTTGCGCACCGCCGAGGCGCGCTCCCTGGAGGTGATCCGCTGAACCGGGACCTCGCCGGAATCCGGGTCTCCCAGGAATTCCAGCAGGTCGGCCGTGCCCGCCTTGGTCGTTTCCGCCACCAGGTGCAGGTAGGCCCCGGAGTTGTGGCGGAACTGGTCCGGTCCGTAGCCTTCCATGACGTTCAGAAGCCCCACCAGCGCCAGGCCGCCCGCGCTCGGCGGCGGAACGGTGATCACGGTCCTGCCCCGGTAGCTCCCGATGACCGGCCGGCGCCACACGGGCCTGTAGCTGTTGAGATCGTTCAGGGTGACCGCGCCGCCGTCCTTCTTGATCCGGGCCGCGATGGCCTGTCCCACGGCGCCCTCGTAGAAGGCCGCCGCACCCTCCCGGGCTATGGTCTTCAGGCTCTCCGCCAGCTCCGGTTGGCGGATGATCCCGCCCACCTCGTGCGGGGCGCCGGCGGTATTGAGGAAGATGCGCGAGAAGTTGGCGCGCTGCCGCAGCGCCGGCAGGTTGTCCGCGATGGCCCGGTGGAGGCCCGCCGTCACCCGGGACCCCTCGGTTGCGTAACGGATGGCCGGCGCCAGCACCGTCTCCAAGGGCAGACGGCCGAAACGCTTCAGGGCTTCGGCAAGTCCGGCCACGGTCCCGGGAACGGCCACCGCCAGCGCGGCGCTCTCCAGCCGGGACCGCCCGACGCCGGCCCCGGTCCGATAGAGCTCCGGGGCCTCCGCGGGCGACACCGCGGTGAAATCCAGCGCGTGGGCCTTCTTCTCCGCGGACTGGTAGACCACCATGACGCCGCCTCCGCCGAGGCCGGACGAAGCCGGGTCCACCACCGCCAGGGCGAACGCCGTCGCCACCGCGGCGTCGACGGCATTGCCGCCCTGCTCCAGAGTCTCCATTCCGGCCCGGACCGCCGCGTCGTGGTCCGCCACCACCACGCCGTCGAGACGGGTCTGTCCGGAGGATGGAGACCAGCCCGAAAGGAGAGAGGAACCGAGGAGAAGGATCGTTAAACAGCGACGGAACCGGACTGCCAGCATGGCTTCCATCCAATCGAGTGCTCCAGCAGTTCTAGTTCTTTACTCTTAGGTTTGCAACAACCAATCTTTGCGCGGCACGCGCGTTGTGTTACCCTTGCCTTCTGTCCCGGAATCGAACGCCCGGGACCGCGGCTTCCACCAGGCCGCGCCCGGCCCCGCAACCATCTGGAGACCACGTTTGGCGCGCAAATACGTCCTCAGGAACGACTCGGCACCTCCGCGCACCGCGTCCGCCATCGCTTACCATGAAGAGCTGAACGAGGCGCAGTGCGAAGCCGCGATGTTCCTCGAGGGCCCGCTACTGGTCGTCGCCGGCGCCGGGACCGGCAAGACCCGCACCCTCGTCTACCGGGTGGCGCGGCTCATCGAACGGGGCATCGACCCGCGGACCATCCTGCTGCTGACCTTCACCCGCCGGGCCGCCGAGGAGATGCTGCGGCGCGCCAGCCTGTTGACCGACTCCCGTTGCGAACGCGTCGCCGGCGGGACCTTCCACTCCTTCGGCAACATGGTGCTGAGGCAATACGGTCAACTCCTGGGCCTCGCGCCCGGCTTCACCATCATGGACCGCTCCGACAGCGAAGACGTGATCCAGCTCCTGCGCTCCCAGATGGGCCTGGCCAGCCGCGAGAAGCGTTTCCCGAGAAAGCAGACCATCGCCGAGATCCACAGCCTGGCGCGCAACAAGCAGGTGCCCCTGCCCGACCTGGTGGAACGCGAGTACTCGCACCTCGCGGAGTTCCTGGAGGAGCTGTCGACCATCGCGGAACGCTACCAAGTCTACAAGCGCGAGAAGTCCCTGCTGGACTACGACGATCTGCTCACCTGCCTCAAGGACCTTCTGGACTCTCAGGAGGACCTGCGGCGCCGGCTGTCGGAGCGCTTCCGCTTCGTCATGGTGGACGAGTACCAGGACACCAACCGGCTTCAGTCCGACATCGTCCGCCGGCTGGCCTCCACCCACGACAACGTCATGGCCGTGGGCGACGACGCCCAGAGCATCTACTCCTTCCGGGGCGCCAATTTCCGGAATATCATGGACTTCCCGAACCAGTTTCCGGGGACGACGATCATCGCGCTGGAGGAAAACTACCGCAGCACCCAGCCCATTCTGCGGCTCACCAACGAGATCATCACCCGGGCATCGGAGCGCTACGAGAAGACCCTGTTCAGCAGCAAGAGCGAAGGCGATGTCCCGGCGCTGGTCCAGGCGGAGAGCGAGCAGACCCAGTCGCGCTTCGTATGCCAGCGCGTGCTGGAGTTGCGGGAAGAGGGAGTGCCGTTGTGGGACATGGCGGTGCTGTTCCGTTCGAGCTTCCATTCGTTCGACCTCGAGATCGAACTGGCCCGGCACGACATCCCCTTCGTGAAGCGCGGCGGCTTCCAGTTCATGGAAACGGCCCACGTGAAGGACCTGCTCGCGCACCTGAGGATCGTCAGCAATCCTCTGGACGCGGTGTCCTGGAGCCGGGTCCTGATGCTGCTGGAGGGCGTCGGCCCGCAGATGAGCCGCAAGCTCATCGACCGGATCCTGGCCGAGCCGGATCCTCGCCGGGGCCTGAAGGAGATCGAACCGCGGGGCCGGGCGCAGCAGGGGCTCAAGACCCTGGCCCAGGTCCTGGGCGAGTGCTCGGAGAGGACCCGGCCGGCCGACCTGGCGCAGTACCTCATGCAGTACTATCTCCCCATCCTCAAGCGGAAACACGCCGACGACTACCCCAAGCGGCTGCGGGACCTGGAGCACTTCCTGGAGATCACCGAACGCTATCAGAGCATCGAGCGCCTGCTGAGCGACATGGCGCTGGACCCGCCTTCCGCCAGCGTGGACGAGGTCAGCCCGGTAGACCCCGACGAAGGCCCCCTGGTGCTTTCCACCGTTCATTCCGCCAAGGGTCTGGAGTGGCATTCGGTGTTCATCATCTGGGCGCTGGAGGGCCGGTTCCCCTCGTACTACAACACCAACAGCCTCGAGGAACTGGAGGAAGAGCGGCGGCTGCTCTACGTGGCCGCCACCCGGGCCAAGGAAAACCTCTTCTTCGCCTATCCCGCGCGGGTCTACGACCGCGGCCTGGGGATGGTGTTCTCGCGGCCGTCGCAGTTCATCGAGGGGATTCCGGAGGAGCTGCTGGAGCCCATGTCGCTGGTCCATGAAGACTCGTACTACAGTCAGCTGTAACCCCGCGGGCGACGGCCCGAGCCCGTGAGCTCCATGCAGCACCTGCTGGGATGGCTCGCCGACGGCGGGCACAGGCTTCGGCGGTCGGTGACGTCGGCGCCGGGAGCGGTCATGTCCGCGATGCTGAAGCCGCTGGGACGCGGCTGGGCCAAGACCCTCTACGAGAAGGACACCGGCTACCACCGGATCCGGGTGGAGGAGACCCGGGAGCGCCG
Organism: uncultured Binatia bacterium (SeqCode); assembly: GCA_965219905.1. Classification (GTDB taxonomy): domain Bacteria; phylum Desulfobacterota; class Binatia; order UBA9968; family JAJDTQ01; genus JAJDTQ01. The sequence goes on from CBDCOS010000002.1 coordinate 1,078,251, forward strand.
CTACCTGTATTTCGACGGCACCCTGCAAAGCTCCATGGACCGGCAGGACCCCACGGCGCTGGAGCTCGTGTACTCCCGCTTCGCCTCCCTGGGGCTGGCGCTCAGGCCGGACGCCGCCAAGGCCTTGATCATCGGCCTCGGCGGCGGCTCCATGGCCAAGAAGTACCACCAGGAGTTCCCGGAGATGGAGATCGACTCCATCGAGATCGACCCGGACGTGGTCGAAGTCGCGCGGCAGTTCTTCCACTTCCGCGAGGACGCGCATCAGCGGGTGCACCGCGGCGACGGCCGCGAGTTCCTGGCCCGGACCGAAGAGCGTTTCGACCTGATCCTGCTGGATGCCTACTACGCGGACAACATGCCCTTCCACATGGTCACGCGCGAGTTCTTCGACACCGCCCGGCGCAAGATGACGTCCGACGGCGTGCTGGTGGTCAACCTCATCGGCGCCTTGAACGGACCCGACAGCAGGCTCATCCGGGCCGCCATCAAGACCCTGGCGAGCGTGTTCTCCCAGGTTTATACCTTTCCGACTTTCGGCAACCGCGCCCACGTCCTGGGCGAGATACAGAATATCGTGGTGCTGGGCAGCAAGGCGCCGGACCGCATGAGCATGAAAGAGATGGAACGGCGGGCCGTCCGCCTGGGCCGGGGACTCTTTCCCGATCCGGTCAGCAAGATTCGGAGGTCCTACTATTCCGGCCCCCTGGATCACGACGACGTAGAGCCCCTTTCCGATGATGATGCGCCGCCTGATAATCTGGTTCGTCTTTAGCGCCCTGCTGCTGGCGGGCTGCACCGCCAGGCAACAGGACAGCACCTCCCCAACGGTCCGGGTGGTGCGGGTCAAGCTGGTGGCCGATCCGGCCCTGCGGCGGTCGGACCCGCTCTGGCGCGAGACCGCCAGGGACCTGCTGCGGGCCGCATCGGACTACTACGAGGACCTCTTCGGCATCCGTCTGGCCCTCCAGGCTATGGAAGCGTGGCGCGTCGAGGGGACGACCTCGTCGTCGGTGACCTTGATGAAACGCCTCAAGCGCTCGTATCCGGAGGCGGGCGGCGCGCTTCCCCATGACGTGGTCATCGGCTTGACCCAGCAGCCGCTCGACTTCTACAGCGGCGGCCGCGCGCGCGCCGACCGCTTCGGCAACTGCACGGAGGGACTGGGGAACTACATCGTGAGCCATGTCGGCGAATCCTACACGTACGATGACCGTGAGCTGACCGAAGACGTGCTGGCGTTGGTCCACGAAATGGGGCACCTGCTGGGGGCGGTCCACACCGACGATCCGGAATCGGTGATGCACCTCGACTTCGGCTCGCGAACCGGCTTCGACGCACCCAACCGGGCCATCGTCATGCGCAACCGCCTCTGCCCGTTCGCCGAGCCCCACAAGGCCGGCGAACAGCGCGACCGCCGGCGCGGCTCCTGACCGGACCACGGCGGGGAAGTGAACGATGATACCCCTCTGGTCACCCACGGATCAGCGGATGCGGGAGTCCCATCTGTACCGGTTCCGGGAACGGCTGCGGGCCGCCCACGACATTCCCGGCGATGCCTTCCGGGAGCTGCACCGCTGGAGCGTGTCGCGGCTGGAGGAGTTCTGGCAAGCCGCGTGGCTGGATGCCACCGGCCAGGAGCCGTCGGGAGCGGTGCTGGCCGACGGTTCCATGCCCCCGGCCGGGCGCCTGAGCCGCGAAGTGTGGTTCCCGGGCACCCGCTTCAACTTCGCCCGGCAACTCCTCCGGCACCGGGACGACCGCGTCGCCATCATCGAGGAGAACGAGCCCGGCCGATGCCGCACGGTGACCTACCGGGACCTGCATGCGCTCACCGGACGTTGCCAGGCCGCCCTTCGGCGCGTGGGCGTCGAGCCCGGCGACCGGGTCGCGGGGTACCTGCCCAACACTCTGGAAACCGTCGTGGCGATGCTGGCGACGGCCTCACTGGGGGCGGTGTGGAGCGCCACCTCGCCGGACTTCGGGTTTCAGGGCGTATTCGACCGCTTCAGGCAGATCGAACCGAAGGTGCTGCTGTCGGTGGACGGCTACTTCTACAACGGGAAGCGGCACGACTGTATCGAAAAGACCCGGCGGCTGGTGGATTCGCTTACCGGCCTGGAACACTGGGTCATGGTATCCGCCACGGAGCAGAGCGTCCCCGAAGGCGCGGTTCCGTGGGATGCCTTTCTTGACGAAGGACCGGCCGAGGCGACGTTCGCCGAGCTTCCCTTCGATCACCCGGTGTACATCCTCTACACGTCCGGGACCACGGGACTGCCCAAGTGCATCGTGCACGGCGCGGGCGGCACGGCTCTCAAGCACCACGTAGAGCACAAGTTCCATACCGACGTCGGCCGTGAGGACACGGTCTTCTTCTTTACGACCTGCGGCTGGATGATGTGGCACTGGCTGGTGAGCGGACTCGCCCAGGGCGCGACCATCGTCCTGTACGACGGCAGCCCCACCTACCCGCGCGAGGACAGGCTGTTCCGGCTGGCGGAAGACCACGGCATCACCGTATTCGGCACCAGCCCGAAGCTCCTCGCCGCCTGCGAGAAGGCGGGGTTCCGGGCGACGGACAACTACCCGCTCGCCGGAATGCGCACGCTCCTGTCCACCGGCTCGCCACTGGAGGCCTCTCAGTTCCACTACGTTCACGAGGCCATCCGGCCCGGCGCGCAGATCTGTTCCATCTCGGGCGGCACGGACATCGTCGGATGCTTCGTCCTGGGCAACCCCCTGTCGCCCGTGTACCCGGGCCAGATCCAGGGACCCGCCCTGGGGGTGGACGTCGCCGTCTTCGATGACGAGGGCCGGTCGCTGGCCGGCGAAGAGGGTGAGCTCGTGTGCCGCAAGCCGTTCCCCTCCATGCCCCTGGGCTTCTGGAACGACCCCGGCGACCGCCGGTACCGCGAGACCTACTTTGACACCTATCCGGACGTCTGGCGTCACGGCGACTACGTGAAGGCCACCCCCGAGGAGGGGTTCGTGATCTACGGCCGCAGCGACACCACGCTCAACCCCGCGGGCATCCGGTTCGGGACCGCGGAGATCTACCGCATCGTCGAACGGCTCCCGTTCGTCCAGGACAGCATCGTGGCCGGCTACCGGCGCGGGGGCGAGACCCTGGTTGCGCTGTTCGTGGTGCTGGATCGGGACCTGGACACGGAGACGGCCGAAACCATCCGCTCGGCCATCCGCGCCCAGGCCACGCCGCGCCACGTCCCCGCCCTCGTCCGGCGGCTCAGCCAGGTGCCGGTCACGCGAAACGGCAAGAAAGTGGAAAAGGCCGTGTCGGCCATCCTCGACCGCCAGCCGGTGCGGAACCGGGACGCCATCGCCAACCCGGACGCGCTGGACGAGATCGAAGTTCCGCCATAGGGGAGTGGTGAAATTGAGTTAACCAATCAACTAGGGCCGTTTTTGAAAAGGTGCTAAAATGTCCCGCGAAGGTAAACTGGGACATGAAAATCAGCTCTCGCGGCACGTACGGCATACTTGCGTTGGAAGAACTGGTCCGCCTGTCGGACGCCAGGACGCCGATCCAGGTGAAGGAGATCGCGGCACGAAAGGCGATTCCCGAAGAGTTTCTCGGCCAGATCATGATCTCGTTGAAACAGGCGGACCTGGTGCGGGCCAACCGAGGCCCCGGCGGCGGGTACTATCTCACCCGGCCGCCGGATCAAATCGCGTTGCGGGAGGTGCTGGAGGTCCTGAGCGGACCGGTGACCGGGCCGGAAGAAAGCCTGCGGAAGTACACGACCGACTCGGTCGCGGCCCGTAAAGTGCTGGAGACCTGGAGGAAGGCCAACGCCGCCATGGAAGAGGTCATCGACGGCGTGACCCTGGCCGACATCTGTGAGCCGGACGACCGGCCTCACATGTACTACATCTAAAAGCTGACGGCGGGAGACATCATCAATGGAAGACATCAAGAGAGGTGAACGGGTCAAGGACAAGGTGGCGCTGGTGGCCGGCGCGGGCTCCATCGACCCGGGATGGGGCAACGGCAAGGCATCGGCGGTGCTTTACGCACGTGAGGGGGCCAAGGTATTCGCGGTGGACTACCGCGCGGAGGCGGCGGAGGAGACCAGGGAGATCATCGAGGCCGAGGGAGGCGTGTGCGCCACCTACGCGGCCGACGTGACATCGGAAGCCGACGTCAAGGCCATGGTCGACGCCTGCATGGAGACCTTCGGCCGGATCGACATCCTCCACAACAATGTCGGCGGCCAGGGTCCGGGGCGGTGGGTGCTGGAACTCGAGCGCGACGACTGGGACGCCGTGCTGGCCCGCAACGTCACGTCCGTCCTGCTCACCTGCAAGGCGGTCATCCCCATCATGATCCGCCAGGGCGGCGGCGCCATCGTCAACATTTCGTCCATTGCCAGCATGCGCCACCTCAACGTGCCCACCGCCTCCTATTCCGCGGCCAAGGGCGCCGTCAACCAGCTCACCCTGAACCTGGCGCTGCAGTACGCCGACAAGCACATCCGCGCCAACTGCGTGCTGCCGGGCTACATCGACACGCCGTTCACCCGCCGGCTGGTGGGGGGAAAGCCCAGCTACGAGTACAAGGGGTTCACGTCGGCGGACGAATACCGCAAGGCTCGCGACGGCATCGTCCCGCTGGGGCGGGCCGGCAGCGCCTGGGACGTGGCTCAGGCGGCCGTTTTCCTGGCGTCCGACGACGCCGACTACATCACCGGCGTGATGCTGCCGGTGGACGGCGGCGTGACCGCCACCTGCCCCGGCGTCTGACCGTGCTGCCTACAGGGTGCGCGCGAACTCGCCGAGGAACTTCAAGGTCCGTTGCCGGCTGGCCTCGACGTCCTTGCCGGCGGGAATGACGCTGACCATGAGCTCGGCGGCACCGAAGGAGAAAAGCTCCCGCAGGCGCCGCTCCGCTTCCGCTTCATCGCCGGAGACCACCAGGGCCTTCAGCATCGGCGTGCTCCACTCGCGCTTGCCGGCTTCCGCGAAGCCGGCCATCCGGTACATCTCGACGTAAGGGTCGCGGCGCATGTAGGAGTCGAAGCGCTCGCGCGCCACCGCTTCGACTTCTTCCCAGTCCTGGTGCACGCTGAGCCCCACGTGGGCGATGAGCGGGGGCGCCGGCTGCCCGGCCTTGTCCGCCCCGGCGGCCAGGGCGGGCACGGCGAAGTCGCGCAGGTAGGTGCCGGGACAGAGCCAGCTTATGGCGCCGTCGGTGTGCCGGCCGGCCAGCTCGAAGGACTTCGGCCTCACCGCCGAGATCATCACCGGCACGTCCACGGGTTCGTTGTCCGCGGTCTGGGCGCGGTAGTAACGCCCTTCGAAATCCACCCCTCCTTCGCGCAGCACCGACCGCACGATCCGCACGTACTCGGTCAGGTGACCCAGGGGACGCTCGAACGCGAAACCGTAGGTACGTTCGATGGGCGCCTTGTTGCCCGGACCCACGCCCAGGCGAAACCGGCCCGGAGCCAGTTGCGCCATGGCCTCACAGTATTCGACGAAGGACAGGGGGTGGCGGGGCCAGGTCAGGACGATGGCGGTACCGAGCTGGATGGCGCGGGTGGACATGGCCGCCGCCGCCAGGATGGTGGGGGTGTCGCGGCGGATGTTGTTGTCGGCGGTCCTGGGGCCGCCGGTGGTCATCCAGACCGCCTGTATGCCCAGGTCTTCGGCGTGGCGGATGTCCGCCAGCAACCCGTGGATGTCGGACCCGGGCAACTCGATTCCGACTCTTCGTTCCGCCATCATGCCGCTCGCTTCCTGCCGTCGCCGGCCAAGCTACGATAGTCGCCGCAACCCCACAATGCAACCCGCGGCGGTCCCGGGCTTGTCGTCCGTCGCCGGCAACGGGATTGACCCGCGCCGGCCTTTCCAATAGACGTGAGAACCTGGTCTTGCCCCGCGTGAACCACGGGGACGGAGGTGATGATGGAATCGAAAATGCGTCCCCTGGAAGAGCTGAAGCCGGAGATACTGCGGCGCGCCGGACGCGCCAACCCCTTCGAATGGGTCAGGCCGGACGACGCCGCCGAGGTGGTGGAATGGCTGGAATCCACCGAGGACGACCACTGGGCGGAGGCCTGGGGCCGCATGGGCGCCCGGTACGAGGCGCTGGGCGAGGAACAGGAGAAGAGCGGTGAACCGTGCGGCGACTCCTACTATCTCGCCTACGACTACTATCGCATCGGCCGCTACCCGGTGGCCTCGACGCCCGGGAAGAAAGCCTGCTACGAGGCATCGCTGCGAAACTTCCTCAAGGCGGCGCCGCACATGGATCCACCGGTGGAGCGGGTGGAGATCCCCTTCGAAGGGAAGTCGATCATCTGCTACCTGCAGATCCCCCGCGACGCCGACCGGCCGCCGGTGGTGCTCCACTGGGGCGGCGTGGACGGCTGGAAGGAGGACCGGCGCAGGCCCAGTGAGGCTTTCCACCGACTTGGACTCGCCACCATGACCATCGATATGCCCGGAGTCGGCGAGAGTCCCGTGCTGGGCTCGGATCCAAGGGCGGAGCGGACCTTCTCCGCGGCGCTGGACTACCTGGAGACGCGCGCGGACGTGGACGGCTCACGCCTCGGCGCCATGGGCGGAAGCTTCGGCGGCTACTGGGCGGCCAAGGTCGCCCACGTGGAAGCGGAGCGGCTGAAGGGAGTCGTGGACTGGGGCGGCGGCGTGCACCTGACGTTTCAGGAAGAGTGGCTGCGACCCGCGCTGACGACACGCGCGGAGCAGTACCTCATGGGACCGGCCAGCCTGCTGGACGCCCGCGGCTACATCTTCCGGACCCGCGACCTCGACGAGATCCTGATGCTGGCGCCGCAACTCTCGCTGGTGACCCAGGGCCTCATCGACCAGCCGTGCGCCCCGCTGCTGCTCATCAACGGCAAGCTCGACGACCAGCATCCCATCGACGACTTCTACCTGCTGCTGGAGCACGGCGATCCCAAGGAGGTCTGCATCTTCCCGGACGGAGGGCACATGGGCCGGGTCCCGGGCAAGTCCAACGAGCCGGCGCTGAACGTGCTGACCACGTGGCTGCAGCGAAAGCTCACGGCGTAGGCAGACGCCGCTATCCGTCGAAGAACCCCTCCTTCACGGCCCACAGCCACAGGTGGGCGATCTTCTCGTTGTACAACTCCGCGTAACCCACGTGGCCGTAGCGGGGAATGAGGACCACGTGGGCTCCACGGGCGGTTGCGGCGTACTTCGCGCCCATGAACATTTCGCGCTTGTCCTCCGGATGATCGCCCCGGATCCAGTGGCCCCTGTCGTTCTCCCCCACCACCAGCAGCACGCCGATGGCCCGGAGCCACTCGGGATCCGGGTCCCGGAGGTGATCGTAGTACTCCTCCCGCGGGAGGCCGGTGAGCTCCACGTAACGGTCCAGGATGCCGACGGCGCCGTTGTGCTGGTTGTCGCAAAGGCTGGTCTTCATCTGTGAGCGCATGGGATTCGCCCACGCCATGTACTCCTCGGGGCCGCCCCAGGGAGTAAGGTCTTCCGGGTCCTCGTACCGCGCCGCGCGGAAGCTCTCGGGTGACCGGCGGGAGATCTGCTCCACCGGGATCTCGCTGTACTCCTCCGCGCCGGTGTGCTCGCGCCATTCCTTGCGCCAGCCGTCGGGACCGCCGGAGCCGAAACCCAGGAGGCCGCTCACGCGTGCGCGCCGCACGAAGCGATGCAGGTGCGCCGCCATGGGTCCGCCCGTGGAATGGCCGAAGGCGAGCACGTCCCGATCCGGCAAGTGCGTGTCGGCAAGCAGCCCGGCACCCTGCAGGATCGTGTTGAAGGTACACCTGAGGTTGCGGTCCAGGATCTCCTTCACGGGGAGCTCCCGGTCGAGGAGGTACACCGGCATGCGCTCGGGCACCGGCTCGGTCCACACACCGCCCGGGGGATAGTGGCCCGGGTAGGTGACGGCCAGGGTCATGAATCCTTGCGAGGCCAGGACCCGCGCCAGCCCCGGGCGGCCGTCCGGGGTGGTGTCCATGATGCGTTCGCTGCCGGCGCCGCCGTGGAACACCACCACCGCGCGGCCGGGGTCCGCCTCCCGCTCCGGCGTGTAGAGGGTGCCATGGATGTCCCACTGATAGCCGTTGCGCTCGTAGCGCGCGGCCACCTCCCGGGTCCCGAAGGCCGTCTCGCCATAGGGCGGGGGCATGGCCAGCCAGCCTTCCCAGTCCATCTCCAGCAGCAGCTCCTCGGACCCCAGGCCTGCCAGGATCGCTTCAATGGTTCCGCTTCGTGTGTTCATGGGGTGCGGGGATACTACAGCATGAACGGCTGGGTCAACGGAGGGATGGAGTTCAACCGCCGGCGGTTTCGTAGTAGATTCCTTCGCGGCGCCCTGCCGCCGAAGGAGGATGGGACATGCGGAAGTCCGGGCCGCGCTGATGCGCTCTCCCATGAAGGCCGTTACCGTCAGGGAGTTCGGCGACGCCGATGTGCTGCGGATGGAGCAACTCCCCACCCCGTCGCCCGCGGACGGCGAGGTGTTGATCGAGGTGCATTCCGTCTCGGTCAACCAGACGCTGGATATCGCGGTGCGCCAGGGCGGCTACCGCACCGACCTCCGGTTCCCGCTGGTGCTCGGCACCGATCCCGCGGGTGTGGTCGTGGCCACGGGCGCGGGCGTGCCGCGGACGCGTTGCGGCGAGCGCGTGTCGGTGGTGGCATCGATGCGCTGCGGCGAGTGCCGTTTCTGCCGCATGGGCCGGGAGGACTCGTGCCCCCGGAGCAGGCATCTCGGGCTCGACCGCTGGGGCGGCTACGCCGAGTACGTGACCGTGCCGGTGGAGAACGTCTTCCCGATCCCCGACAACCTGTCCTTCGCGGAAGCCTCGGTGATCACGCGCCACTTTCCCACGGCCATCAACCTGCTGCTCAACCACGCAAAGCTCGAGAAGGGCGAGTGGGTGCTGATCATGGGAGCGGCGGGAGCCCTGGGCAGTTGCGGGGTGCAGATCGCCCGGCACCAGGGTTCGCGCGTCATCGCCGCCGCGGGCGCGGACTCGCGGGCGGAGGCGGCCCGGGAGTACGGCGCCGAGTTCACGGTCAACTACCGGGAACGGGACCTGGAGCGGGAAGTGCTCCGCATCACCGACGGCCACGGCGTGGACGTGCTGTTCGAAAACATCGCCGACCCGACGCTGTGGCCCGGGGCCTTCAACAGCCTCGCCTTCGCCGGCCGTCTGGTGACCGCGGGCGCCCACGGCGGCGGCACCGTGCCCCTGGACGTAAAACGCCTCTATCTCAAGCGCATCCGCATCACCGGGCAGCCCGGAGCGACCCGCAAGGATGTGGAACTGGCCCTGTCGCTGGCCGGCCAGGGCGCGGTACGCGCCATCATCGACCGCATCATGCCCCTGGCGGACGTAAGGGAGGCCCACGAGCTGCTGGAAAGCGGCGGGATCATCGGCAAGATCGTTCTCGACCCCACTCTCGGCTAGAACGGAGGGCATCGAGCACCCTTCCCCTGTCGGCTTGTGCCGCTCCGGCAATTCCGCTACTCGTCAGTCCGTACCGGCCCGTAACCGCCGTGCTGCCTGCCTCCACAAGGAACCCGCGATGCTTCGACTCTACGACAACCATCTTTCCGGCAACGGGTACAAGCCGCGGCTATTGCTGGCCCATCTGGGCCGGTCGTACGAGCGGGTCGAGCTGGATATCCTGAAGGGCGAAACCCGTACGCCCGAGTTCCTTGCCGTCAATCCCAACGGACGCATCCCCGTGCTGGTCCTGGAGGACGGGGCCCGCATCGCCGAATCCAACGCGATCCTGTTCTTCCTCGCCGAGGGCTCGCGTTTTCTTCCCTCCAGCCGCCTGGCCCGGGCCCACTGCCTGCAGTGGATGTTCTTCGAGCAGTACAGTCACGAGCCCTTCATCGCGGTGGCGCGCCACTGGATCCAACACGTCGAGATGACGGAGGCGCAGCGCGCCCAGCTTCCGGCCAGGCAGGAGGGCGGGCGGGCCGCGCTGGCGGTCATGGAGCGGCACCTCCGCGCGTCGGACTGGTTCGTGGGCGACGCCATGAGCATTGCCGACATATCCCTCTACGCCTACACCCACGTCGCGGACGAAGGCGGGTTCGCCCTCTCCGACTACCCGGCGGTGAAGGCCTGGCTCGGCCGCGTCGCGGGACAGCCGGGGCACGTCCCGATGAATCCCGCGCCCACGGGCATCGTCGAACCCGCCGGTCCCTGAGCCGGTGCAGCCGTATCGAGGAGACCAGGGAGAAGAAGGATGGCGCAACTCGTAACCATGCTCGGCATCACCCACAACCCCTTCATGCCCAAGCTGTTCAAGCAGGCACAGCAGCCGCCGGGTGCGGCCAAGGTGCAGGAACGGATCGCCATGATGCGGGCCAAGCTGGCGCGTCACCGGCCGGACGTGCTCATCACCATCGGCAACGACCACCTGCACCAGTTCTTCATGGACAACATGCCCGCGTTCATGATCGGCAAGATGGACCGGTTCCACGGCACCTTCTACGACGAGGTGCGGGAGTTCGGGCTGCCGGAGTGCGACCTGCCCGGCGACCTGGACCTCTGCAACCGGCTGCTTGAGGGCGCCTACGAGCGGGGCGTGGACTTCGCCTACTCCAGCGAGCTCACCGTGGACCACTCCATCGTGGTGCCGATGCTGTTCGTGAGGCCGGAGATGGACATCCCCATCGTGCCGATCCTGACCAACTGCATCGCGCCGCCCCTGCCCACCGCGCGGCGCTTCTACGAGGTCGGACAGGCCATCCGCTCGGTCATCGACAGCCTGCCGGACGGCAAGCGGGTAGGCGTCCTGGTGAGCGGCCACCTGTCGCTGGAGGTGGGAGGCCCCAGGCAGTTCGAACGGCGCCTGATGGACCCGGATTTCGACGCCCGGGCGGTGGGATGGATCGCCACGGGCGACATCGACGCGGCCGCGCGCGACTGCAACCTGGAGCAGATGGTGCCCTCGGGCAACATGACCATGGGTTTCCTGAACTTCCTGATGGCCATGGGCGTGGCCAGCGGAGCGTCCCCCACGCACGCGGAAGGGCTCGACGCGGGGTTCCCCGCGGTACCGTTCTTTGCCTGGGAGAAAGACGAGGAAGGAGCGGGGCTGTGAGCAAGTATCTGGTGAACAAGTTCATGCACGTCGTGAACATGAACGAGGAGGCGGAGGACGCCTACGTGGAGAACCCGCCGGGCTTCGTGGCGCAGTGGGAGAAGGGCGAACGGCTCGAGTTCACCGCGGAGGAGCGTCGCGCGCTGGAGCGGCGCGACTACGGCAGCCTCTACGCCATGGGGGCGCACCCTTTCCTGCTCTGGAGCTTCACCGAGGCGGTGTGGCGCAGGGAGATGGACCGGGAGGAGCTGGTCAAGGACTACAAGGCGAAGGCCGCTGCCGTAGGGTACCCGGACTTCGAGACCTGATCAACCGGAGTCCTCCCCACCCTTCTTCCCGAACCAGCGGCCCCACGAAAGCCACGGGAACCGTTGCCGGTAGCGCCGCACCAGCTCCCCGCCGCCGATGAGGCAGCCGGCCCAGAAGATCACCTGGCTGACGAAGTAGACTCCGGCCGCCGTCACCAGCAGGTTGTGCTCCAGGTCCCGGAAGGGCAGCAGCAGGATTCCCGCGGTCACCACCCAGGATACTGCTATCAGCACCACGGCGATCTTCTCGAGAATGGTCATGTCGTCGTGCGTCGAGCCGGCGCATGGCCGCGGCTGCAATGGTAGCCCGGCGCCGGATTCGAATCCATCGCTGCTTCAGGTTGAGAACCTGCCGATGGCCCGGAGAGCCCGGTGGTCGGGGTCCGGCGCCGGTAGTCCTACGGGTATCTGACGATCCTGACGTCCACCGCCGCCACGCCCGCGCCCGCCTCCTTGACCATCAGCGGGTTGATCTCCAGGTCGCTCAGGTGGCCGCGATGCGCGGCGAAGAGTCCCGACAGGCCGGTGATCGCCCGGACCACCGCATCCACGTCCCGGGGCTTCTGTCCCCGGACTCCCTCGAGGATCCTGTAGCCCTTGAGCTCCCGAAGCATGGCACGGGCGTCGGCGGCGGTGACCGGGACGAGACGCAACGCCACGTCCTTGAGCACCTCCACGAAGATCCCGCCCAGGCCCACCATCACGAAGGGGCCGTACTGGGGGTCGACCCGTGCGCCGAGGATGACCTCGGTGCCGCTGACCATCTCCTGCACCAGCAGCCTGGACCCCGCCGGCCCCTTGGCCAGCAGCTCGGACCCTGCCCGCTCCACGGCGGCGGCGGATTCCAGTCCCAGCACCACGCCGCCCACTTCGGTCTTGTGCACCACCTCCGGCGACTGGAGCTTCAACACCACCGGGAAGCCCATCTCCCCTGCCCTCGCGGCCGCGTCCGCGGGAGTATCCACCACCGCTTCCGTGGGCGGGGTGAGGCCGCAGGCGGCCAACTGCTCCCGCCAGGCGGCGCCTTCGAGGTCTTCGGGCCTGCCGTCGGCGGCGGGCAGCTCCGGGATGCCCACGCGCCGGCGATGGCCGTAGGCCCCCAGTCCGTTGAGCGCCCGGAGCGTCGCCTTGATCCCCTGGAGGTGCGGGATCTCCGAAGCCTCCTGGAAGGCGCGGCTCTCGTCCATGAGGCTGTAGGTGGAGCGGGCGTGGGCCACGATGGGCTTGTCGATGCTCCGGGAGATGTTCTTGAGCAGCTCCGGGTTGCGCTTCTCGCCGAAGCGCGGCAGCTCCCCGTGAATCGCCAGCAGGTCCACGCCGTCGTCCTCGGCGTGGATGCGCACGATTTCGGCGAAGGTGTTCTCGTTGCCGAAGCCGGCCACGCCGCACTCCAGCGGGTTCTCCACCACCAGGTCGTCGGGGATGAGGGGGCGCAGGGCCTGGTTGGAGGCGTCGCTCAGGTTCGCCAGCTCGATGCCCACCTCCTCGATGTGGTCCAGCAGGATCCCCTTCATGCCGCCGGAGTTCACCACGATGGCCGCGCGCCCGCCCCGGGGACGCCGGCCCGGCAGGAACGCCAGGGTCATCTCCGTGAGATCCTCCAGGCTGTGGCACCGCACCATGCCGTAGCGGTCGCACGCCGCCGAGAAGACCTCGTCGTCGCCCGCCAGGGAGCCGGTGTGCGAGATGGCCTGGCGCTTGCCCATCTCCGAGCGGCCGAGCTTCACCACGATGACGGGCTTGTCCTTCTCGAGCGCCCGCCTGGCCGTTTCCAGGAACATCCCCGGGCGCCGGATCCCCTCCACCATGAGCAGGATGATCCGGGTCTCGTCGTTGTCGATGAGGAAGGACATGTAGTCCACCACGTCCAGGCTCACCTCGTTGCCGCTGGAGATGGCGTAACTGAAGCCGACGCCCCGCTCCGCCGCCCCCTTCATCCAGTTGCCCAAGGAACCGCCGCTCTGGAAAACGGCGGCCACGGGGCCCGGCTTGAGCAACGGCTGGCGCTGCGCGTAGGTCATCATGCGCTGGTTCACCGATGCGGCGCCCATGCAGTTGGGGCCGCAGCAGACGATGCCGCTCTCCTCGCAGAACTCGGCCAGCTCCCGGCCGCGCTCATGGCTCTTGGGATCGGTGCCCTCGCCGAAGCCCGCGCTGTAGATGGTGGCCGCCTTGACCCCCAGGGGCGCGGCCTGCTTGAGGGTGGGGATCACCGCCCGGCTCGGCACCAGCATCAGCAGGTGCTCGGGCGGCTCCGGCAGCGCCTCCAGGCTCGGGTAGCACGGCGCGTCCCATAGCTCCTCGTAGTTGGGATTGATCAGGAAGACGTTGCCGGGGAACTCCGCCGCCTTGAGGCTGTGGAAGAGCAGGTTGGGCCAGTTGCCCTTGGGCGAGGCGCCGACGATGGCCACGCTCCTGGCGTGGAGCAGGTTTGCCGCCGGGAGAATGGTGGTTCTTTCCGTCGTTTCGGTCATGTCTCTTCTTCTTTCCGGAAGCCTGCGTTGCGGTGAATCCCCGTAGGGGGACCGGCCGGTCGCCCCTGCCCGCAACGATTCGATTACCGCGACAAGTTCCTAGAACAACTCGATGCCGAGGAAGCGGAACAGCTCCCCCTCGTACCACGAGGCGTGAATGACCCGATCGAACACGCCATACAGGAAAGCAATGGCGCCGGCGGTAAGCCCCAGAGACAGGAGCCACCCTTCCTTCGATCCCACCTTCAAATAGAGAAAGACGAACAGCGGCATTGCGATGAGCTGTCCAAGAAGCCAGGTGCCCGCGAAAATGCCCATCAGCCAGAAGCAGATGAAGAAGGTTCGTTTCAGGGCCTCACCGCTGCGGAGGTTCACGTCGAGGAAAATGTCCGCCGCCCCGCCGGGGCCCTCGGGGGTCTTATCCTCTCCGCCCCGGAGCCCCGTCCACAGCGAAAGGACCACGGCGATGATGCAACCGGCAACGCCGATCAGTGTCGGGAACAGTGCGGTCTTCCCCGGCCACTCCCTGGCCGTGACCACGCCGGCGGCGAACATGACCGCCAGGGCGAGTATGAACAGGCTCTCGATGTAGTGCTCACGGATCCGGCGCATTTCATGTCCTCCGGCGCATCTGGGCCCGGGTCGCGTAGTAGAGCGTCGCCAGGGTCATCAGGATAAGGACGATGCAGATGGGCCGCTCCCACAACCACCCCCAACCATAACGGCTGACGCTGATGTCGAGGTAGCGTTCCATGATGGGGCCCAGGACGATGCCCAGGGCGATGGGCGGCCGCGGCCAGCCCCACCGCTTCATGAGGTAGCCCAGCGCCCCCAGGCCCATCAGCACCAGCCAGTCGCCCAACTCCTGCGTCGCCATCCAGGAACCCATGAACACCAGCACCAGAATGATGGGGATCAGAATGCTGCCGCGTATGGTGGTGACCTTGGCCAGCTGATTCGTGCACCCCATCAGCAGCATGGCGGTCAGGACATTGGCGATGACCAGCGCCCAGATCACCGAGAAGGTGACGTCGAGACGGGTGCTGAGAAGCTCGGGACCCGGGTAGATGCCATGGATCAGGAACGCCCCCAGCAGGATGGCCATGGTAGCGCTTCCCGGGATGCCGAAGGCGATGGTGGGGATCAGTGAGCCGCCCTTCATGGCGTTGTTGGCGGCCTCCGGCGCGATGACGCCCCGTACCTCGCCCTTGCCGAACTCGGCCTCGGGATCCTTGTTGGACTGGACCGCGTGGCCGTAGGCCACCCAGTCGACGATGCTGGCGCCGAGACCCGGGATGAAACCGATGTAGGCGCCGATGACCGCGCACCGGAGCGCCAGCCACCAGTTCCGCGCAGCGTCGCGCACCCCGTCCCAGAGTCCTTTCCCCATCTCGGGCACCTCCGACAGGGTGCCGCGACGTACCGCGAGCTCCACCACCTCGGGAAGCGAGAAGAGGCCCAGCACGCAGGGGACGATGGGAAGCCCTTCCAGGAGGTACGGCGCTCCGAACCAGAAGCGGGGGATGCCGTCCTGGGGTGAATAGCCGATCATGGAGAGCTGCAACGCAAGCAGGCCCACCAGGATGCCCTTGGCCGGCGCGTTGCCGCTCAAGGCGCCCACCATGGCCATACCCAGCACGCCCAGGAGGAAAAACTCCGGAGCGCCGAAGGAGAGCACCAGCGGGCTCAGGATCGGTATGGAGCAGACCAGCAGGAATGCGCCCACGACGCCGCCGAAACCCGAGACGGTGTAGGCGGCCCCGAACGCCCGGGCTGCCTCGCCCTTCTTCGCCAAGGGGTAGCCATCCATGATGGTGGCCTGGGAGCCGGCAGTGCCGGGAACGCCCAGCAGAACCGAGGAGATGGTGTCCGAGGTCGAGGTAATGGCGTACATGCCCATGAGCAGCGCCATAGCCTCGTACGGTTGAAGATCAAAAGTGAACGGCAGCAGGATGGCCATCCCGGAGAGTCCCGAGAGGCCCGGAACCATTCCGAAGAAGACACCCAGAGTGATACCCAGCAGCAAATAGCCGAAGGCCGGCCAAGCGAGGATACCCTGAAGTCCCAGATGGGCTGCTTCTAGCATACTGCGTGGGCGTTAAGCTGGAAGGTCCCGTTGCCGGCCCACCAAAGGGCCGGCAACGGGACACGGGTTGATGGTCTACTTCTTGGCCGCGAGCTTGCGCCCTTCTTCCACATAGTTGGCGCGGAACTTCTTCATCTCGTCGCCCGCCGTCTTCCACGGCACCATGGCCTTCTCGATATCCTTGGCCGCGGTCAACATATGCGGCTCGATACCGACGGACTTCTTGTACTCGGCGCGGAATGCGGGGTCCTTGTTCATGGCGATGAAGGCCGAACGCACCGCTTCCACCGCCGCCTTCGGGGTCTCCGGAGGCGCCAGGATCTGCCGGTAGCTCGTCAGGATCTGAAAGAGCTGCCACAGCGGGCCGGCGGGTTCCTTGCCCGAGAGCCGCTTGACGAACTCACGCGCGGGCACGCCCGGCGCGATGGCTGGGATCTGGGCGTCACTGCCGTACCACAGCGGAATAGCGGTCCCCTTGTCCACGGCGATAGGCTTCACCCGCGGGATGTAAAACGGGGTGCTGCCATCCACATAGTCGAGCTCCTTGCGCAGGAACGCCGCCAGCAGGTCCGCCGAGCCCTGGTACCCGGTGACGTAGTTGAACTTGACGCCCGCGAGGTCGAACAGCGTCCGGAACTTGAGGTCCTTGCTGCTGTCCGCGCGGAACCCGCCCACGTTGAAGCTCTTGGCCTTCTGGATGTCCTCGAGCTTGTTGAGCGGCGGATCGAGGTCCTTCCTGGCCACGCCGACGCTGACCACCGGAGTGAACATCACCGGAAGGATCTCTTCCATGTTGGCCCGCAGGCCCGCCTTCTTGGGGTCGCCCACGAACCATTCCTGGTAGCGGCCACTAGCGGTCTGGCAGCCCATGACGCTGCCGTTCCGGCGTGCTCGCTCGTACAGCCAATTCATCGCCAGGTTGCCGCCGCCCCCGGCACGGTTCTGGATGACGATGGTGGGGTTGCCCTTCAGATGGTTCTTCAGATGGCGGGCATAGATCCGGCACTCGATGTCCGTGGGCCCGCCCGCCGAATAGTCGACGATGAGTTTCAGCGTCTTCCCCTGATAAAAGGGCTTGTCCGCCGCGGACGCCTGGCTGCCGAACAAAAGCCCAAATACGAACAAGGCACATATGGAAAGCACGGCCTTCTTTAGAGTGGACTTCATCGCTTGCTCCTCCTTGGGTCAGTGATTGCCGTCGTCCGGCGTTGGGGGCGTCGGTCCGGGATCGTCCGGAGCGTTGCCCCGCCACGTGACACTCGTCGGTATCCCTATCGAGCTACGAAGCCTTGTTGACCCGGGCCATGGGGCCCAGACCCGGCTTGTAGGTCTTGTCGTCGATGAACTGCTTGATCCCTTCGTCGTAGCCGCGCTCCGCGTCCGCCTGCTTGATCCACGCGCCCTTGGCGGCCAGGTAGTCTTCGGCCTGCGAGTAGTCCATGCCGCGCACCAGCTTGTAGGCCTGCTTGGTGGCCCGCAGCGCCCAGGGGTTCTTCTCCATCAGCTTCTGCGCCAGCTTGACGGTCTCGTCCCGGAGCTGGTCCCCCGGCACCGAGAAGTTCACGAGCCGCATCTCCGCGGCCTTCTTGCCGTCGAACGGGTCGCCGGTCATGGCGTGGTAGAGGCCGTCCCGCAAACTCATCATGTCCGTCACAACCCGGCTCACGAGACCGCCGGGCAGGATACCCCAGTTGACCTCGGACAGGCCGAACAGCGCGTCGTCGGAAGCGATGGCGAAGTCACAGGCCACCAGCGGCGTGAAGGCGCCGCCGAAGCAGAAGCCGTTCACCATGGCGATGGTAGGCTTGGGAAAGGTGAAGAGCTTGCGCCAGCGCCACTCCTGGCTGCACCAGCTTGCCTGCCGGCGAAGCTGCGGGTTCTTGTCGCCCTCGCGGAAGTACTCCTTGAGATCCTGGCCCGCGCACCAGCTATTGCCGGCGCCTGTGATGATCATGACCTGGGTCTCCGGGTCTCCCTCGCACTCCGTCACCGCGTCGTACATGTCGAAGTGGAGCTGCGGACTCATGGCGTTCCGCTTCTCCGGACGGTTCAGGATGACCCAGGTGATGCCGTCCTCCTTCTCCACCAGCACTGTCTTGTATTCTTTCGTCGCCATTAAAACGATACCTCCTTGGAACCTTCAGGTGATTGAAATGTCTGCCAACTCTATGCAGTCGCGCTGACGGAGTCAAGGCGCGAGTTTCGCCTCGTCCGGTCAGGAACCCTTGTTGACCCGGGCCATGGGACCCAGACCCGGCTTGTAGGTCTTGTCGTCGATGAACTGCTTGATCCCCTCGTCGTAGCCGCTCTCCCGGTCCTGGATCTTGATCTGGGCGCCCTTGGCCGCCAGATAGTCCTCGGCCTGGGAGTAGTCCATGCCGCGCACCAGCTTGTAGGCCTGCTTGGTGGCCCGCAGCGCCCACGGGTTCTTCTCCATGAGCTTCTTCGCCAGCTTCACGGTCTCGTCCCGGAGCTGGTCCGCCGGCACCGCGTAGTTGACCAGCCTCATCTCCGCCGCCTTCCTGCCGTCGAACGGGTCGCCGGTCATGGCATGGTACAGACCGTCCCGCAGGCTCAACACGTCGGTGACCACGCGGCTCACCAGACCGCCGGGGAGGATGCCCCAGTTGACCTCGGAGAGCCCGAAGAGCGCGTCCTCCGACGCGATGGCGAAGTCACAGGCGATCATGGGGCTGAAGGCGCCGCCGAAGCAGAAGCCGTTCACCATGGCGATGGTGGGCTTGGGGAAGGTGAAGAGCTTGCGCCAGCGCCACTCCTGGCTGGCCCAGCCCACCTGCCGCTGAAACTCGGGGTTCCTGTCGCCCTCGCGGAAGAACTCCTTGAGGTCCATGCCCGCGCACCAGCTGTTGCCCGCGCCGGTGATGACCAGCACCTGGGTTTCCGGGTCGCCCTCGGCTTCGGTCACCACGTCGTACATGTCGAAGTGGAGCTGCGGGTTCATTGCGTTGCGCTTCTCCGGACGGTTGAGGATGGCCCAGGTGATGCCGTCCTCTTTCTCCACCAGCACCGTCTTGTATTCCTTCGTTGCCATTGACTCGCCTCCTCGAAAAGCTGGGTCCCTACGCCTTCAGGTGCCTTCCCAGGAAAGCCAGGCTCTTGGGCCAGATGTCCTTGGCCGAGGCCTCGTGGTAGCTCGGCCGGTCGTCGCTGAAAAACGCGTGGCCCGCATCCTCGTAGAAGTGCCATTCGTAGTCCACGTTGTTCGCCTTGAGCGTCGCCTCGATGGTGTCGAGGGTTTCCTGCGGGATGCCCTGGTCCTGCCCGCCCCACACGCACTGCATCGGGATGTTGATGTTGTTCGCTTGAGTCACGGGCTCCACCGGGCTCTTCTCGCCGCGCTGGCCGCCGACGATCTGGCCGCCGTAGTACAGGCTGCTGGCCGCCAGGCCCGGGCAGTTGCACGCGGCCATCCACGACACCCTGCCGCCGAAGCAGTAGCCGATGATCCCCACCCGGTCCGGGTCCACGTCGTCGCGCCCCTTGGCGTAGGCGATGGCGCGGTTCAGGTCATCGATGATCTTGGTGTCGTAGAGGGTGCCGCGGGCGGCGAAGGCGGCGTCGCGATCGGTGCTGGGAATGACCCGCTCGTCCAGCCTGTAGTAGAGGTCCGGCGACATGGCCACGTAGCCCTCGTTGGCGAACCGCTCGGTGACATCCTTCATGTGGGCGTTCACGCCGAAGATCTCCATGATCACCAGCAGCGCCGGCTTCTTGCCGTCACCGTCGGGTGCGGCCACGTAAAGGTCCATGGACTTGCCGTCTTCAGCGGAGATACCCACCGTGGCGGTATTGATGCTCATCGTTTTTCCTCCTGTCGGATGTTTGATCAGTGAGTGTTCTCATTGACATGGGGCTCGCGAGGCTGTCAAGGACGGCTGCGCCGCCTCAGGTTTTGCTCCCGTTCCGTCATATGCTAGAAACGGCTTGGCCGACACCCACACCAACCCGGAACCACGGAACCCATGCGAATCTGTTGCCTAGACCTGGAGGGCGTCCTCCTGCCGGAAATCTGGATCGCAGTCGCCGAGCACTTCCACAACGACGACCTCCGGCTGACCACGCGGGATATCTCCGACTACGATCAGCTCATGCGGTACCGGTTGAAGATCCTCCGGAAGAACCGGATCCGGCTGGCCGACATCCAGGACGTCATCGAGGGAATGAAGCCCTTGCCCGGCGCCAAGTCCTTCCTGGACGACCTCCGGCGGGACTTTCCGGTGGTGGTGCTGCTGTCGGACACCTACTACGAGTTCGCCATGCCACTGATCCGCAAGCTGGGGGACCCGACGCTGCTGTGCAACTGGCTCACCGTGAGCCGGTCGGGTTACATCTCGGGCTACGTCTTGCGCCAGAAGGACGGCAAGCGCAAGGCTGTGAGGGCATTCAAGAGGATCGGTTTCGACGTAGTGGCGGCGGGAGATTCCTACAACGACCTGAGCATGCTGCGCACCGCAGACCGGGGCGTGCTCTTCAACCCACCGGACGCCATCGCCGAGCGCTACCCCGCCTTCCCGGTGGCGCGGGACTACCCGGCGTTGGCCCGGTTGCTGAAACAACAATGACGCGGCTCGCGGGGGGTACGCTCCGCCCGCCGCGTAGACGACCGTTTACCTACGAAACAACCAAGGAGAACTTCCATGCTCGACGTGCTGATTTCCAATGCCGAAATTATCCATGCCAAAGGCCGCTACAGCGGCTCGGTAGGCGTCAAGGACGGCCTCATCGCCGGAATCTACCAGCCCGGGGCCGAGCCCGAGGCGGGTGAGGTGGTGGACGCCTCCGGGCTGGCGCTGATTCCCGGCGCGGTGGACATGCATTCGCACCACCGCGAGGGCGGCGAGCCCGGCGGCTACGCCTACAAGGAGAACATCCAAACCGCCACCATGCAGTGCGCCGCCGGCGGCGTCACCACCTCGGTGGCCATGCCCAACGTGACGCCGCCGCCCAACACGGTGCCGCGTCTCGAACAGTTGTTCTCGGTCTACGAGCGCGAATCGATCATCGACTTCAACGTAAACCCGGCCGGCACCATCCCGGACGAGATCCCCAAGCTGGCCAAGATGGGCATCGGCGCATTCAAGGTGTTCATGGTGGTGGACACGGGACGCGACTACCCGCACATGCCGGGCATCGGCGTCCACGACCACGGCAAGATCATGGAGATCATGGAGGCGTGCGCCGCGGCCAACGTGCCGATCATGTTCCATCCCCACGACCAGCCCCTGATGGACTACATCGAGAAAAAGTACTGGGACCGGGGCGAGCGCGACTGCCTGGCCTACGCCAAGGCCTATGCCGCCTATGACGGGGTCATCTGGGAGACCGCCATCCAGTTCCTCATCCGCCTGCAGGCGGCCACCGGCGTGCACCTGCACCTGCTGCACGTCCAGACCGCGGGCACCGTGGACATGATCCGGCGGGCAAAGGACGCCGGCCAGAGGGTGACCGCCGAGGTCAACCCCTGGGGGATCTTCCTGGGATCGGACTGGAGCGAGATCGAGCGCCTGGGCTCCTACGCCCTCTCCTACTGGGTGCCGGAGGAGAACGCCCCGGCCCTGTGGGACGGCCTGTGCGACGGCACCATCGACACCGTCGCCACCGACCACGCGCCGCACACGCGCGAGGAAAAGGAAATCGGCTGGGTGGACGGCTGGAAGGCCCACACCGGGACGCCGTCCGCGCAGTACTACATGAGCCTCCTGTTCGATGCCGCGTCCAAGGGCAAGATCTCCCAGGAACGGGTGGTGGAAGCCACCTCCACCAGGCCCGCGGAGATCTTCGGGGTCCACAACAAGGGCCGCATCGAGGTGGGCTATGACGCCGACCTGGTGCTGGTGGACCTGAACGCCGAGAAGGAGATCCGCGACGAGGACGTGCTCAGCCTCGTCGGTTGGTCGCCCTACACCGGCCGCACGCTGAAGGGCTGGCCCGTGCGCACGTTCGTACGCGGGACCACGGTGTACCGCGACGGCAAGGTGGTGGGAAAGAAAGGCCACGGCCGGCAGGCGAAGGCCACCTACCCGGGATAGGTTTCCGTATCGTGCGGTAGGGGCGGCGTTTGAAACCCGCCCCTACCGCGTTCTCCCTGGCGCGGTCAGGCGATGAACACCCGGCCGCCGTCCACGTTGATGAGCTGCCCGCTGATCATGTCGCTGTCGTCGGAGGCCAGGAAGACCACGACGCCGTCGAGATCCGCGGGCAAGAGGTGCCGTTCGATGCAGCGCTGCCGCAGCATGTGTTCGGACGGCGTCTCCGGGGCCTCGCGCACCTGCGAGGTGTCCACCCCACCCGGCGCGATGGCGTTGACGTTGATATTGAAGGGGCCCAGGTCCGCGGCCAGCGCACGGGTGAGCCCGATGACACCCATCTTGGACGCCGCGTACTGATGGCTCAGGGTGCGGCCGTGAAGCGCCACGCTGGAGCTGATGTTGATGATCTTTCCCTTGCTCGACCGCTTCATGTAGGGAACCACCGCCCGGGAAGCCAGAAACGTTCCGGTGAGATTCACCGCGATGATCCTGTGCCAGTCCGCCACATCGGCCTCTTCGATGGGAACCCTCGGCGTGTTGCGCACGATGCCGGCGTTGTTCACCAGGATGTCGATGCTGCCGAAGTGGTCGAAAGCCTTTTTCGCGCCTTCGAGAGTCTGCTCCTCCGAGGTCACGTCCATCTCCAGCGCCAGCGCCTTGCGCCCCTCCGCCGCCACCAGCCGGGCGGTTCCCTGGACCCCGGCGAAGCTCACGTCCGTGGCGCACACGTGAGCGCCTTCCTCGGCCAGGCGCACCGCGTAGGCCCGCCCCAGTCCCGTGGCCGCGCCGGTCACCAGCGCAACACGATTCTCGAGTCTCATGGCACGGCTCCCTCGGCCCCGGCGAACAGGTCCGGGGCCACGCCACCACGGGGCGACGGCTGCTCGCTCATGCCCCGCCGTTCCAGCTCGATCAGAAACCGCTTGACGTCGAGCCCGCCGCCGTAGCCCGTAAGCCCGCCGTCCCCGCCGATGACCCGGTGGCAGGGGATCACGATGGCGATGGGGTTGCGCCCGTTGGCCGCGCCGACCGCGCGCACCGCCCGGGGCCGGCCCATGGCCCGGGCCTGTTCGCCGTAGGAACGGGTGGCGCCGTAGGGAATGTCCTCAAGCGCCTTCCACGCCCGCAACTGGAACGGCGTGCCGGACGGAGCCAGGGGCAGGTCGAACCGCCGCCGCCGTCCCCGGAAGTATTCGCCAAGCTGTCGCCTGGCCTCCGCCACCACAGGCCCGCCCCGCCGCCAGCCTTCCTCGACCCTGCCGGAATGCCGTCCCTCCCGGAAGCCGATCATCGTCACCGCCGCCTCGTCGGCCGCGATCAGCAACTCGCCCACCGGGCTTTCCATCCAATCGTAGTTCATGGGTCTCCCCCGGACACGCCGGTCCGTCAATCTTCCACCGGCACCGTCCAGCCATGGCGGTCCGGCAGGCGCCCCCGCTGGATGGCCGACAAATCATCGAAAAGCCGCTGTGACAGCGCACCCGCCTCACCGTCCCGGACCCGGATCCGCTCGCCCTTGTAGGCCAGCTCGCCCACCGGCGAGATGACCGCGGCGGTGCCGGTGCCGAAGACCTCGCGCAGGGTCCCGTCCCGTGCGGCGGCGAGCAGCTCGCCGATGGTCACCGGGCGCTCTGCCACCGTCATGCCGTAGTCCCTGGCAAGCTGCAGCACGGATTCCCGCGTCACTCCCTCCAGCAGGGTGCCGGTAGGCGGCGGCGTGACCAGCTCGTCGCCGATCACGAAGGCGATGTTCATGGAGCCGACTTCTTCGACGTATTCCTGCTTGATCCCGTCCAGCCAAAGGACCTGGGCGAAGCCGGCCGCCTGGGCTTCTTCTCCGGCGAGCAGGCTGCCGGCGTAGTTGCCGGCCGTCTTGGCCGCGCCGGTCCCGCCCCGCACCGACCGGGCGTAACGGTCCTCCACCCGTATGCGCAGCGGCCTGAAGCCTTCGGCGAAGTAGGCCGCCACCGGCGAGAGCATGATGAAGAAACAATAGGTGCGGGAGGGTCGCACGTGCAGGTCGGGGTCGCTCGCGAAAGCCACCGGCCGGATGTACAGAGAGGCGCCGGGCCCCCGCGGGACCCACTCCCGGTCCACCGCCACGAGCCGCTTCAGGGCGGCCAGGAACAGGCCCGGGTCCACGGGCGGCACGCACAGCCGGGTCGCCGAGCGGTTGAAGCGGGCGATGTTCCGCTCGGGGCGGAACAGGCGCACGACGCCGTCCTCCCCACGGTAGGCCTTGAGTCCCTCGAAAATGCTCTGTCCGTAGTGCAGCGCCACCGTGGCCGGCTCCAGCGGCAACGGGCCGTAGGGCACGATGCGCGGGTCGGACCAGCCGGCGTCGGCCGCTCCGTCCATGAGGAACATGTGATCGGTGAACACCTGGCCGAAGCCAAGCTGGTCGTCGCGCGGCTTGGGCTTGGGCCGCCGGACACGCGTCAGCGGAATCTCTACGTGTTTTTCTTGCATCGGGGCCGGACGGAAACTCT
The DNA here is from genome assembly GCA_965219905.1 of uncultured Binatia bacterium (SeqCode). GTDB lineage: Bacteria > Desulfobacterota > Binatia > UBA9968 > JAJDTQ01 > JAJDTQ01. The sequence goes on from CBDCOS010000002.1 coordinate 1,102,761, forward strand.
CTATGGCTTGGCGCCGGCGGCCGCCTTCCGCGCCTCCAGCTCCGCCGCCTCCGCCGCCGTCTTGCCCCACAGGGGCGGGTCCTTGAGGTATTCCTCCTCTTCCGGCGTGTTGGGGCGTCCCAGCACGGCGTTGCGGTGCGGGAAGCGGCCGAACCGCTTGATGGCGGCATGGTGGCCGACGGCAGCGCGCATGGAATCCTCGTTGCCGAGGCTCCGGTAGAGGACCAACGCGCGCTCCTGGTCGGACAGTTGCTCGCTGTGCTCGAACGGCAGGTAGAAAAAGGTCCTGGGCCAGCGGGAGAACCCCTGGTCGTAACCCGCGTCCAGCGCATACCCCGCGACTTCGCGCGCCTTGGGATCGGTGGCGAAGGCGCGGGGCGTGCCACGATGGATGTTACGCGGGAACTGGTCCAGGGCCATGATCAGGGTCAGGCAGTCTTCCGGCGTCCGCTTGAAGTGATCGAGCTCTCCGGCGGCCGCCCGTCCGTGGACTTCCGTGTAGTGTTCGACGAGATACCGGTCGAACTCCGGAGTCGCCCGGAACCATACCTGGCGTTTCTCCATCTCGACGCTCAGGTCGACGGTGCCGAACCAGAAGGTCAGAATTTCTCTTGAAAGGGGATCCACGAGGCCTCCGCTAGTCAGGCTGTCACGAGAGCCCCGAGGCCTTCGTGGTGCAGCGTTTCACCGGTGCCGGCTGCTGAGAAAAATCGCTGCAAGTCTTGACCAAGACAGGTCCAATTGCAACACTGCGCCGAGACGCCGACAGCGCTGGTCAATCCGCTGCCCGGGAGGTTGTTACGGTAAACTTCGACGACAAGGTCGCTACGAGCGGCCGGACACTGAGCAAGCAGAAGCTGCAGGTGCTCCAGATCAACATGGGGAAGTACTGCAACCAGTCGTGCTTCCACTGTCACGTCGAGGCCGGGCCGGGCCGCAAGGAGATGATGGAGCGTTCCACCGTGGACGACGTGCTGCGGTTTCTCCAGAACTCGAACATCCCCACGGTCGACATAACCGGCGGCGCCCCGGAGCTGAACCCCCACTTCGACTACCTGGTGGAGTCCTGCAGAGGCCTGGGACGCCACGTGATGGACCGTTGCAACCTTACGGTCTTCTACGAGGAGGGCAAGGAGTACCTGCCGGAGTTCTTCAAGCAACACCGGGTCGAGGTGATCTGCTCACTCCCCTGCTACACCAGGGAGAACGTCGACAGCCAGCGCGGCAACGGCACCTTCGAGCTGAGCGTGCGCGGCCTCCAGGAGCTCAACCGCCTGGGCTACGGCCAGCGCGACTCCGGTCTCGAGCTCAATCTCGTGTACAACCCCATGGGCAACTACCTGCCGCCGCCGCAGGAAGAACTCGAGGGGGACTACCGGCGCATGCTCGGTGACGACTTCGGGATCGTCTTCAACAACCTCTATTGCCTGACCAACATGCCCATCACCCGCTTCAAGAAGTTCCTGAAGCAGCGGGGCCAGTACGACGACTACCTGCAGCTTCTGGAAGACAACTTCAACGCGGAGACGGTGGACAGGGTCATGTGCCGCGACCTTCTGAGCGTGGCATGGGACGGCTCGGTGTACGACTGCGACTTCAACCAGATGCTCGACATGCCGCTGGGCCGTTCGAACGGCAAGAAGCCTCACATCCGGGAATTCTCGGCCGCAGACTTCGAGGACCAGCCCATCCTCACCGGCAATCACTGCTACGCCTGCACCGCCGGCACGGGCAGCAGTTGCGGCGGCGCGTTGATATGAGCGGACGAGGCGTGGGGTGTCCCCGTCTCACCGGCCCGCGGACGACCCGTCCATGCGGCTCTCCGTCATCATTCCCGTCCTGAACGAAGAACGCACCATCGGCGGCACCATCGAAGACCTGGGCTGCATCGGACCTTTGGAGATCATCGTCGTGGACGGCGGCAGCACGGACCGCACGCCCGAGATCGTGCGCGACCGCGCCGCCCGGCTGGTCACCTCCGCCCGGGGCCGCGCCGCGCAGATGAACGAGGGGGCGCGGCACGCCGGCGGCGACGCGCTGCTGTTCCTACACGCCGACACCACCCTGCCCGCCACCGCGAGGACCGACGTCGAAGGCTGCATGGCCGATCCGCGGTGCGTGGGCGGCCGGTTCGACATCCGCCTGGACAGCGTGCGCCCGCTGCTCCGGCTGGTGGGCCGCATGATCAGCCTGCGTTCGCGCCTGACGCGGGTGGCCACGGGAGACCAGGCGATCTTCGTCCGGCGCTCCGTCTTCGAACGCCTCGGCGGTTTCCCCGACATCCCTTTCATGGAGGACCTGGCGTTCTCGCGCGCACTCAAGAAGGAGGGCCGCATCGCGTGTCTCCGTTCTCGCGTGGTGAGCTCGGCCCGGCGGTGGGAGCAGAACGGCGCGGTCCGGACCATCCTGCTCATGTGGGCGCTGAAGCTCCTCTACCTCGCCGGCGTGCCGCCGGCTACCTTGAAGCGGCTCTATAGCGAGGCCCGCTAGGGGCCTCGCGCGGCACCGGCACGGAAGGCTTTGAACGGAGGCCCCAACTTTGACCGTTTCGCCGGCTTTGTGTTAGGTTGGCGTTCCCCATGAGCGGCATGGAAAACAACAAGCAGCAGGAGATCCTGGCCAAGCACAAGGAGTACCTGTTCTCCTGCGTCGCCAACTATTACGAAGAGCCCCTGGTGGTGGACCGGGCCAAGGACTCCCTGGTCTACGACGTGGAGGGCCGGGAGTACCTGGACTTCTTCGGCGGCATCGTAACCATCAGCGTCGGGCACTGCAACGACAAGGTCGTGGACGCCATCCAGGAGCAGATCCGCAAGGTCCAGCACACCTCCACCCTGTACCCCAACGAGCCGCACGTCCGCCTGGCCGAAAAACTCGCCGCCGTCACCCCGGGGGCGTTGAAGCAGTCCTTCTTCACCAACAGCGGCACCGAGGCCAACGAGACGGCAGTGCTGGTGGCCCAGCTCTACACCCGTTCCCAGGACGTCATCGCCCTGCGCCACGGGTACAGCGGGCGCTCCCAGCTCGCCATGAGCCTCACCGGGCATTACACCTGGCGGCTCAATCCCACCGCGAGCCCCAACGTCCATCACATCCCGAACGCCTACTGCTACCGCTGCCCGTTCGGCCTCACCTATCCGAGTTGCGACCTCAGGTGCGCGAAAGACCTGGAAGGCGCCATCCAGACCGCCACGTCCGGCAAGCTCGCCGCGTTCATCGCCGAGCCGATCCAGGGTGTCGGCGGGTTCATCACCCCGCCCAGGGAGTACTTCAGGGAGGTCGCCGACATCGTGCACAAGTACGGCGGCCTGTTCATCTGCGACGAGGTGCAGACGGGTTGGGGCCGGACCGGCGGCAAGATGTTCGGCATCGAGCAGTGGGACGTGGAACCGGACATCATGACCTTCGCCAAGGGAATGGCCAACGGCGTCCCCATCGGCGGCACCATCACCCGCCCGGAGATCGCCGACAGCATCAAGGGGCTGTCCCTTTCGACCTTCGGCGGCAACCCGGTGACCAGCGCCGCGGCCCTCGCCACCATCGAGATCATCGAGAGCGAGGGGCTCGTGGCCAACGCCGCCGACCGCGGCCGTCAGCTGCGGGACGGCCTGGAAGGGCTCAGGGAGAAGTATCCCCTCATGGGCGACATCCGCGGCATGGGCCTCATGCAGGCCATCGAGATGGTGGGGCCGGACAAGACTCCGAGCCCGGAAGCGGTGCTGAGGCTTTTCGAGCTGACCAGACGGAACGGGCTGCTGATCGGCAAGGGCGGGCTCATGGGCAACGTGATCCGCATCACCCCCGCCCTGACCGTCACCAAGGACCACGTGGAAGAGGCGCTGGAGCGGCTCGACCGGTCGCTGGCGCAGATGGGACTGTAGCTTCATGATTCGGCGCAGGCTTATCGGGGCCATCCCCGTCTTGATCGGGATGTCCTTCCTGGTCTTCTTCCTGATGCAGCTCGCGCCGGGAGATCCGGTGACGCTCCTGCTCGGGGAGGACGCAGAGCCCCACGAGATCGAGGAGGTCACCCGGGAATGGGGGCTGGACCAGCCCATCATCGTCCAGTACTGGCAGTTCGTGTCGAAGGCCGTCCGGGGAAACTTCGGCGAGTCCATGCGTTACGGGGAGCCGGTGACGCAACTGGTGGTGGAGCGGTTGCCCGCTACCGTGGAGCTGGCGCTGGCGAGCCTCCTGGTCGCCATCATCATCGCGCTCCCCATCGGCGTCTACTCCGCCATCAAGCACAATTCCCTGTGGGACCACTCGGGCATGACCGTGGCGCTGATAGGCATCTCGGTGCCCAACTTCTGGCTCGGCATCATGCTGATCTTCTTCCTGGGAGGTCAGTGGAACCTGCTGCCGGTGGCGGGACGTCTCACCTACGGCGTCGACGTGGTCCCGGTGACCCAACTGGTGCTGGTGGACGCCTTGATCGCGGGAGACCTCCCGGCTTTCTGGGACGCGTTCAAGCACATCCTGCTGCCCGCCATCACCCTGGGAACGAGCTTCGCCGCCATCATCACCCGCATCTCGCGCTCCAGCGTGCTGGAGGTCATCCGCCAGGACTACATCACCACCGCCCGGGCCAAGGGCTTGAGTGAACGGAAAGTCATCTGGAAGCACACGCTCCGGAACGCCCTCATCACCATCATCACCATCCTGGGCCTCCAGCTCGGCGCGCTCCTGAGCGGCTCGGTCATCACCGAGACGGTGTTCTCCTGGCCCGGCATCGGCAGCCTGCTCATCCAGTCCATCACCACCCGGGACTACAAGCTGGCCCAGGGTGTGATCTTCTTCTTCGCCATGGTCTATTTCGTCGTCAACCTGACCGTCGACCTGCTGTACACGTGGGTCGACCCGAGGATACGGCTGTGATCGGCTGGCGGCGCTACGCAAAGGTCGCAACAGGCGGGGCCATCGTGCTGCTGCTGTGCATTTGCGGGCTGGGGGCGCCCTGGCTGGCGCCCTTCGATCCTCAGGAGCAGGCCCTGGAGCAGCGGCTCCGCCCGCCCTCGATGGACCTGGCCGAGAATCCCCACGTCATGGGCACGGACAACCTCGGCCGAGACCTGCTGAGCCGGGTCATCTACGGCTCGCGGATCTCGCTGATGGTGGGGGCGGCGACGGTCTTCCTGGCCGGTATACTGGGCTGCTTCCTGGGCGCGGTGGCCGGGTACTTCGGCGAGTTGATCGACGAGACCATCAACAAGACCACGGAGATCTTCCTGGCCTTCCCGTTCCTGCTGCTGGCCATCGCCATCATGGCCTTTCTGGGACAGGGCCTCGTCAATCTCATCATCGCGCTGGTGCTCAGCCGGTGGGTGCAATACTGCAGGGTGGTCCGGGGAGAAGTGCTGTCGCTCAAGGAGCGCGAGTTCGTCCAGGCCGCCCGGGCCCTGGGGGCCAGCAACCGCTACATCATCCTGCGCCACGTGATCCCCAACACGCTGCCCAGCGTCATGGTCATCGCAACCTTCGCCATGGCGGTGGTGATCATCACCGAGGCGAGCCTGAGCTTCCTGGGCCTCGGGGTTCCGCCCAGCATCCCCACCTGGGGCTCCATGCTGAGCGAGGGCCGCAGCTACATGTACCGCGCCCCCTGGCTCACCATCTTCCCCGGCATCGCCATCTTCGTCACCGTCCTGGGCATCAACCTGCTGGGCGACGGCCTGCGCGACATCTTCGACCCCAAGCTCACGCGGAACCGCTGAGGGAAGAGGTCCCCCGTCGACAACGCGTCAAACCGTCATTCCCCGCCTCCCCTTCCGTCATTCCCGCCTCCCCTTCCGTCATTCCCGCCTCCCCTTCCGTCATTCCCGCCTCCCCTTCCGTCATTCCCGCCTCCCCTTCCGTCATTCCCGCCTCCCCTTCCGTCATTCCCGCGAAAGCGGGAACCCAGGGGTTGGCGGGGAGGTGTGGCGACAGTGATGCCCCGACCCCACCCCACCTGGATTCCCGCTTTCGCGGGAATGACGGAAGGGGTGCGGGATGACGGAAGGGTACGAGATGACGGAAGGGGTACCGGGATGACGGAGGGGGTACCGGAATGACGGAGGGGGGGTGCGGGATGATCAGCCATCGCCCGACAGGGCGTTCTCGATGACGGCCAGGAACGGGGCCGCAAACGCCTCGAGCTTGGCGGCGCCCACCCCGTTCACCTCGGCGAACTCCTCTTCCGTCCGGGGCTTGCGCCGCGCCATGTCGATGAGCGTTCGGTCCGAGAACACGATGTAGGCCGGCACGCCGCGCTCCCTGGCGAGCTGAAGCCGGAGCGCTTTGAACGCGTCCAGCAGCGCCGCCTCGGGGCCGCTCAGCGGGCCGTCCACGAGATCCTTCCTGCGCCTGCCTCCTGCTTCCCGCGCGGGCTCGGCCGGGCGGGCGGGCACCGTGTCCGGGCGGTACAGGAACACGCTCTCGCCTTGAAGCAACTCGCGTCCCGCGCCGGTGAGAGAGATGCCCCCGTACCCTCCGATGTCGAGCTGGAGCAGGCCCGTGGCCACCATCTGCCGGATCAGGGAACGCCATTCGTTCTTGCCCCTGTCCGCTCCCGCTCCGAAGGTGGGCAACCGGTGGTGGCCCGCGCGTTCGACCTTCTCCGTCGAGGCCCCGCGAAGGACATCGATGACATGGGCAGCGCCGAACCGTTCGCCCGTGCGGTAGACCGCCGACAGGATCTTGCGCGCGTCCTCGGTGCCGTCGACGCGCTCCGCCGGGTCGCGGCAGACGTCGCAATTGCCGCACGGCTCGATCCGCTCTCCGAAGTACTCCAGCAGCGTCACCCGCCGGCAAGCCGGGGCCTCGCAGTAGCCCAGCAGCGCGTCGAGGCGCTTGTGCTCCCGGCGCCGGCGCTCCGTGCCCGCGTCCTCCTCCTCGATGAACTGGCGCCGCATGCGGATGTCCGCCAGGCCATAGAGCATGTGGGCTTCCGCCGCCTCGCCGTCGCGGCCGGCCCGGCCGATCTCCTGGTAGTAGGCCTCGATGCTGCCGGGCAGGTCGGTGTGAAGGACGTAGCGCACGTCCGCCTTGTCGATGCCCATGCCGAAGGCGATGGTGGCAACGATCACCACCCCCGGATCGGTCATGAAGACGTTCTGGTGGGCCTCCCGGTCTTCCTTGTCCATGCCGGCGTGGTAGGGCAACGCCCGGACGCCGTCGGCCTCGAGAAGCGTCGCGGTCTCCTCGGTCTTCCGCCGCGACAGGCAATAGACGATGCCGCTTTCGCCGGGGTGACGGGCGACGAAGCTCCTGCACTGGCGCTTCCAGTCGCGCTTCATCTCCACCGCCAACCGGATGTTGGGACGGTCGAAGCCCAGGACGAAGGACTCCACCTCGCCCCCGAACAACCGCTCCCCGATATCCTCTCGGGTGATGGCATCGGCGGTGGCGGTAAGCGCGGCGATGGGCACCCCGGGGAAGAGATGCCGGAGCCGGCACAGGTCCTCGTACTCCGGCCGGAAGGACGGGCCCCACTGGGATATGCAATGGGCCTCGTCCACGGCGAACAGCCTGACCGGAAGCCGGGCCAGGGCCTCCAGCATCCGCTCGGTCATCAGCCGCTCCGGCGCCATGTACAGGAGCCGCGTCTGGCCCGCCGCGGCCCGGCGCCAGGCGGCGACGTTGTCCGCGCGCGTATTGCCGGAGTTGATGGTGTCCGCCGCAACCCCGGCGAGCCTCAACGCAGCCACCTGGTCCTGCATCAACGCCACCAGCGGGGACACCACCACGGTGAGGCCGCCCAGCGCCAGGGCCGGAACCTGGAAGCACAGCGACTTGCCCGAACCCGTGGGCATCACGGTGAGCACGTGACGCCCGGCCAGCAACGCCTCCATGGCGGCCTCCTGCCCGGGGCGGAAGCCGTCGAACCCGAAGATATCCTTGAGTACCCGTTGTGCGGCGCTCATCGGTCCCCTACCGGCCACGCCGCCGACCGGGGGCCGCGGCGCCGGGCCAAAGGCCCACGGGGATCAGCACGCAAAAAGAGAGCCACCGCAACGGCTGGCACTTCAGTGGATGAGATTGCCCTTGCGCGCCTCGGCCACCATGTAGTCGCAGACGCGAAACGCGTTGGCCTCGATGGTGAGGGTCGGGTTGAGGCCGGCAGCGGTCACGAAGACGCTGGCGTCGACGACGAAGAGGTTGGACACGTCATGGGAACGGCACCACTTGTCCACCACCGACGACTCGGGATCGTTGCCCATGCGGCAGGAGCCCATCTGGTGGTTGTGGAGCTTGCGGGTCTCGGGCTTGGGCACGATGATCCGGGTGGCTCCCGCGGCCTCGTAGATCTCCCGGGAACGCTCGCCCAGGTAGGTGGCCAGGCGCACGTCGTTCTCGTGGCTGGTGTAGGTGATGCGGGCCACCGGCAGGCCGTAGCAGTCGGTCACGTCCGGGTCGAGGTCCACGGCGTTGCTCTCCACCGGAAGGCTCTCGCCGGTGCAGTGGCTGTGCAGGTAGTGGCTCCAGGTCTCGCGCATCGAGTCCTTGTGTTCCTTGCCCCAGCGCTTGCCGTGGATGGGGCGAAGGGCCAGCTCGATGGGGTCTCCGCCGTGGGCCCGGGGGTGCATGAAACCGCCGCGGATGAAGCCGCGGCTGGTGTCGGTCTTGTAGAAGTCGTGGAGCACCCGGGTGCTGGAGGTTCCCTTGTGGCCGTCCAACGGCTCGGGGAAGGTCACCACCAGGGTCACGCCCGGGGAATGAAACATGAGGTTCTTGCCCACCAGGCCGCTACGGTTGGCCAGGCCTTGGGGGAACCGCGCGGACTCGGACATGAGCAGCAGCCGCGCCGTCTCCACCCCGCCCGCCGCCATCACCACCAGGCGCGCCGGCTGGTGCTCCTCCTCGCCCTCGCCGTTGAAGTAGGTGACGCCGGAGGCCTTGCCGTCCCGGTCCAGCGTGATCTCCCGGGCCAGGCAGAGGGGCCGGATCTCCAGCCGCCCGGTGGCCAGGGCCTTGGGCAGCAGCGACTCCAAGGTGCTGGACTTGGCCCCTACCGGACAGCCGTAGGACGAGCACATGCCCTTGCCGATGCAGCCGGGACGGCCGTCGTAGTCGCCCGTAAGGATCGCCAGAGGGGTGGGAAACGGATGCAGGCCGAGCTTGCGCGCGCCCTTCTCCAGGGCCGCTCCCGGGCTGTTGCGCGCCGCCGGCCCCACCGGATAGTCGCGCTTGCGCGGCGGATCGAAGGGGCTCGACCAGCCCTTGCCCGACACGCCGATGGTCCACTCGGCCTTCTCGTAGAAGGGCTCCATGTCGTCGTACGAGATGGGCCAGTCCTCGATGGTGGTGCCCGCCACCGGGCCGTCCTCGGACTTCACCCGAAAGTCCGACTCGTGGAAACGCCAGGAAAGCCCGCTGTAGTGGATGGTGCCGCCACCCACGCACATGACGTTGGAAAAGGTCTGGGTCTTGTTGGAAAGGATCTCGGTAGGGCTTTCGGCGTTCGGCCGCCAGGTGCGCGGCTCCAGCTCCACCGTGGGCCAGAAGAAGTTCCGCCGCTTGTACATCAGCTCATCGCCCAGGGCGAAGTCCTCGCGCTTGTACCAGGGGCCCCGCTCCAGGACGCACACCGTCATGCCCGCCTCGGTGAGCTCCTTGGCCGCTACGAGACCCGATGCCCCGCCACCCACGATGCAGACGTCGACTGTTTCGCGCTTTGCCATCTGTCTCCTCTGTGCCTCCAGGCGCCGGCCTAGGACGAGCGGTCCTTCGTGGGGTGAGGGAACTCGTCGGGCTCGTTGGCGTCGTACCACCCGTAAGGGCTTTCATTCCCGTGGGGAAAGCTCGGACCGGGGTATCCCAACACCTGCCAGCCGACCCCGTCCTTGTTGCCGCCGTGGCGCGGATGGCCGTAGAACCCCTCCATGGTGTGGGTGACCAGGAGCGTGAAGAACGGATCCTTCCGGTCATCCAGGAGGGTCAGGACCTGGTCCTGTCCCGCGTCGCCCAGCCCGCGGAAGTCTTTGCCCGACTCCAGCTCCCCGGCCAGCCGATCCAGCTCCGCCACGCCGTCGCGGTAGGCCTGCCGGTGGCGGCTGCCCATACCGTTGAGCTTGAACAGGGTCGCCTGCTGCTCCTCGGTGCGGCCGCCCATGCTCCCCAGGAGGAAATTGGCGTACTCCTTCTTCTCCCGGGGGCTGATGTCCGTGTCCACGTCGTCGTCCGTGGCCAGCAGGCCCTCGATGTAGTCAATGACCCCGGCCTCGCGCGCGCCGGGATCCTCGTCCGTGGGGACGATGCGCGCGGCCGCCGCCTCGATGGTGGCGCGCTCGTGATCGGAAAGGACGCTGCCTGAATCCGTATCGCTCATAAACAACCTGCTTCCGTGCCGGTCGCCCCGCAAGAGCATAACCGGCCGTAGAGTGGAGCCATCATACAACAGCCAGGAAGAAGTGAGAAGCCGTTCGGGTGTCAGGGGCGCTCGCTCAGGAGCCGCACCGCATTCTCCCGCGTGAGCAGGTCCACGTCCTCGGCTCGTTCCAGGAACGGGCGTACATCCGCCGCTACCCGATCCCACGCCAGTGCGTCGAGACGGCGGAGCATCGTACCCCGCCAGTTTTCGGCGCGCGGCGCCTCGCCTTGCCACCCGGTCTGCCGCAACGCCGCGTCGAGCAGCGCGAGATTGGGTGCGGGCCAAGCCGGATCGCTCAGGTACCACATCCATGGCAACTCCCTCCATACACCCTGAAATCCCCTGACATTGATTCCGACATCAGTTGATGCTACCATTGGACTTTTGATCGCTCTTGCTTCGGAGCATAGCTATGAGAACCACCCTGAACATAGACGACGACCTGCTGGCGCGCGCACGTGAGCTTACCAACATCACGACCAAACCGGCGCTGATTCGTGAAGCGCTTCGAGCCCTCGTGGAACGGGAGAGCGCCCGACGGCTCGCCAGGCTCGGCGGCAGTCAGCCTCACTTGCAGCCGGTTCCGCGACGCCGCCCCACGGACGACGACCCGTCCGGCCAATGATCCTGATCGACACTTCGGTATGGATCGAGCATCTGCGCGCCGGAGACCGCGAATTGGCGGGCCTGCTCAACAGCGATCAGGCGCTTGTCCATCCTTTCGTCATCGGCGAGTTGGCCTGCGGCAACCTTGCCCGACGCCGGGAGATCTTGGCGATGTTGCTGGACCTGCCCGCCATCCCCGCCGCAGAAGACTCCGAAGTGCTCTATTTCATTGGCCGAAACGAGTTGATGAGACGAGGCATCGGCTACATCGACATGCATTTGCTGGCGGCCACGGCCCTCGCTCCCCCAGCGCGACTATGGACGCGAGACAAACGCCTGGAAACGGCCGCCGACGGGCTTGGCCTAGCTCACCGATGAGCGACGGCTTGGAACGAGGAGCGAGTCGACCTACAATCGCCCGAGCAGGCGAAACATGACCCGGGCCACGCGTCTCGCATCGGGGCTCGGTCTTGACGAGGATGGGCACCCCTGATAGAACTTAGCTCAACTTAGCTAGCGAGGTCGTCAAATGAAACAGGTGAACATGCACGAGGCTAAGTCCCAACTTTCCAGGCTGGGCAAGTTGGCCTGGGAGGGCGAGGAAATCGTGATCGCCAAAGCCGGCGAACCTTACCTGCGGCTGGAGCCCTATAGGACACGCCTCGAGGCACGACCGCTCGGCGGCTACGAGGGCCAATTCTGGATGTCCCCCGATTTCGACGAACCCGATGAAGAGCTCATGGATCTGATCGAGAACTCGAAGATCTTTCCGGACGAGGATTAGATCGACGGTGTCGCGTCTTTTGCTGGATACCCATGTATTGGTGTGCTGCCTCTCCGATGTCGTGCGGCTGACCCAAATGGCCCGCGACGCGATCGCCGACCCCGGCAACGACGTCTTCGTCAGCGCGATTACCGGTTGGGAGGTGGCTGTCAAGCGGGCGAAGGGGACCATGACCGCCCCGGACAATCTGTCGGCGATGGTCGAAGAAAAGCGCTTCACCCACCTGCCGTTGACCTTCCGTCATGCCGAGCAGGCGGGCAAACTGCCGATGCACCACCGCGACCCGTTCGACCGTTTTCTGATCGCCCAGGCCCAAGCCGAGGGATTGATACTCGTCACCCGCGATCAACACATCCCTCGATACGACGTAGCCACCATGGCGGCTTGACCCCACAATGGCCTGACAAGCCTACACCGAAGACACGCTGCCTGCACCCCACGTCACCCTCTCCCCTTTTACACTCCCGGCCTCCAGGCCGGCTCCGAGCCATCCTCCGCGGTGACGCAGGTCAAGGCTTGACCACCTTGCCCACGGTCGCCGCGAGCACGGCGGCGGCCCTGAGGTACGTTTTCACTCGGTGGAGTCGCTCCGAAGCCCGCTGAAGACCGCGAATGCCCCGTTCAAGCTCATTTTCGTTGTCGGCCAGTTGCCGCCGGATGGCCACGACGCCGACGTTCTCGAGTCGCCGGATGGCCATGCAGACGTCCAGCAGCGTGGTGGCCGCCACCGTGCGCTCGGCCACCGACAGGCCCTCCAATCCCGCGAGCCATTCCGCCGACATCATGTTTTTTCGCGCCCGGCGCAACTCCGACAGCGTCTTGCCTCGAATCTCTCCCGACATCATCGAACGGCCCCCCTGGCCGCGGCACCGAGTCGCGAGACCAACTCGACGAAACCCCCGACGGTGGTGGCCAGCTCGGCCGCCCGGGTCGAATCCAGGCGTCCCTCCAGCGCGGCCACGTACGCCTGCCGCAACGACCGAATGGCCTGCTCCGCGGCCCGCGCCGCTTCCACATCACCCGCGCCTCGCAGGCTCCGAAGCCGCCGCGCAGGCCAGGTCTTGGGCAGCCGCGCCGCGCTCACGTACGGCTCTTCCACCTCGTCATCCCGGAAACGCGCCGACAGCACCTCCCGGTCCGCGCGGACCTGACGTGCCAGGGCGTTCACAAGGGCTTGCTGCACGGCGAGCTCCCGTTCGATGGCTGCGCCGCGCGCTTCGAGCTCACGGCGCAGCGCTGTGGAACGGAATGACGCCACCGCAATCTCCGTCGCCGGCTCGACGAGACCGCCCACCGACACATCGCCCATGCGGGCCTTCTTGAGCCTTGGCGACAGCTTGCCCAACTCCGTCGTGAGCCGCTTCGCAGCGTTGCCGATGCCCTTCCGCCCTTCAGGCTCGACCAGGGCCTGCATCGCAAGGAAGTAGGATCTCAACAAGTCGTTGTGGGATTTGGCCGCTACGTATTCCTCCAGGCGTTCGGCCATGGCCGCGTTGAACTCCCGCAAAGCTTCCCGGCGCTGCTCCGCCGAAAGCCCCGGCCGCGCCTCCACCAACGCGCCCGAATCCACCGCCGCCGCCAGCTCGAATGCCCGATCGAGCAACCGCGGCACCTTGTCGGCATAGGCGATGCCCGCCTTGGCGACCTCGTCGAGACGGGCCGTATCCGTGGACGACGCGCAGCCCGCGGCCGCCAGCCCCAGGGCCAACACGGGCAGCAGGCGGATGCGACAAGCGTGGATATGAAAGGCTCGCAAGCCCCTTGTCTTCATGATGAGATCCCTCACGCTCGTGAAATCGCAACGGCAACCGGCGGCAAGGGGCCGTCCTGCACCGCTGCTCGTCAGACTATGAGTCGATCGTTCCTTATTGCATGGAACGACCGGAAAGTCTAAGGATCCGCAAGCAGCCGGAGAACCAGACCATGGAGCCTGACCCGTCGGAGCAAAGCCCACTCAAGACGTCTGTCCACGACGGCAAGATCGCGGTCTGGCCCGTCGTGCGCCTGTCCTTCTTGTTGCTCCTCCGACATGCGGTGCCGTTCGTCGTCTTGGTGTCCGTTGTCGCGTGGACTGTGGGAATCCTGTTGTTCCTCACCGGGCTTGCCCCCTTTCTCGTCCTGGGGAAACTTGTGCTGGGGAAGATCGATATCGCCGGCTTGTACTACAGACAGATCGCTTCCATCACCTTGCATGCCGCGTCGAGAGTTGCGGCGGAAGCCGTGATCGCCATGGCGGTCTGGCGCGACCTGAGTGGCCGCCGGTTGACGTTGAAGGACTCCCTGATCACCGTCGCAAGAGGGGTTCCGGGCATCCTGCGTCGTCCGTTCTACCTGTTCGTCTCAAGAGTGTCCGCGGTCGCAATCCTGCGCGCACTTCTCTACCTTCCGCAACAGGCGGCCGCTGTTCTGGTCGTCACTTCGGAGCTGGGTCCGCACGCGAAAGGGGCACTCCTTGCCCTGTCGGTGGCGGGCATCGTATTCGACGGTCTCGTCGACAGCCGGCTGCTCGTGCTCTTGCCGGTGGCGGCCGTCGAACGAACGGGAGTCCTCGACAGCTTCAAACGAACCTGGCGTTTAACCTCGCGTCATTGGCCCCGAGTGCTCGCTGTGCTCGTGTTGGTCGGATGCTTCACCGGGGCGCTGGATCATTCATCAAGGACCCTGCTCAAAGGCGTGTCGGGCTACCTTCAAGAGCACGACCTGACCGTGTTGTTGTCAGTGGGGATCCTCTTGGTGAAGGGACCGATCAGAGCATACTGGGCAGTCGTAGCCACGGTCTGCTACCGAGACATACGCGTGGCCGACGGTGAGATCGGCACGGATTGACCGTGCGCCGGGATTTGCTGTACGGTCGTTTTCGAGCAGGACGCCCAACGTCCTGGAACACATGACCGGTGTAGCCCCGACCTGCTCCGACAAGGAGGAATCAGATGAAAGACGGCCTGCGTTTCGTGGACAGCGACATGCACATTCAGGAACCGGGAGACCTGCTGGAGAAGTACCTGGACCCCGAGTTCAAGAGCCGGGTCACTTGGGCTGTGGATGGCAAGGGGAAGATCAGCCGGCGCACCTGGACCATCGACGGGCTGCCCACCGGCGCGGACTCCGAGCTGCAGCAGCACCGCAAGAAGGCCGCCTCATCCAAGGCCACGGGGCCGATCATGGGGGCAGCCACCGGGGTGCTGTCGGCGTCGCGGATCGCCGATACCGGGCGCCTGGACTTCGCCATCGAGCGGGGATACGACGAGGAAGCCCAGATCATGGGCATGGAGCTGGAGGGGATCGACATCGCCGTGCTCTTCCCCACCGGCGGGCTGGGGCTGCTGGCCCGGGACAACATGGACCCGCATCTCTCCCACGCCCTGAGCCGGGCCTACAACGACTGGATCCACGACTTCTGCCAGCACTGCCCGGAACGCATGAAGTTCGCCGCCATGCTGCCGCTGCACGACGTGAACCTTGCCTGCCAGGAGCTGAAACGGGCGGTGGAGGAGCTCGGGGCGGTGGCCTCGTTCATCCGGCCCAACATGGTCAACGGCCACTTCTGGCACTCCAACTACTGGGATCCGCTGTACACCCTGCACGAGGAGCTGGACGTGTCCTGGTGCTTCCATGAAGGCACCGGCGCGTGGAACTCCCACATGAACGAGCTTTACGGCGAGAACCGGTTCTACCGCCACGTGGCCAGCCACTGGATCGAGATGCAGCAGGCCCTCATCGCCATGATCATCGGCGGGGTCTTCGAGTTCCACCCCAGGCTCCGGGTAGGCTACCTGGAAGCCCAGAACTCCTGGGTGCCGGGAATACTGACGCGCATCGAATGGGACTACGCCAACTATCGCGACTCTCACGCGCCGTACCTGTCGCTGACGCCCAAGGAGTATTTCCAGCGGAACTGCTGGGCCGCGGTGGAAGGCAGCGAGCCCGAGATCGCCGGCACCGCCGAGCTCATCGGCGCGGACCGGATGTGCATCTCCACCGACTACCCGCACTTCGACTCGAACTTCCCCAACGTCTCCAACAACCTCCTGAGCAACGTGTCGCGGGAGACCGCCGCGGCCATCTTCATGGGCGGCGCCGGGCTCTACAAGTTCGACGAGGAGGACTTCCAGAAGGCCCAGGCGGCCGCGGAGGCCAATCAGAAGCGGCAGGCGGCGGTCAACGAAGGTTAGCTCGCCAAGTCCCGCCAGGATGGAAGGGGGTGAAAGCGCCGGTGCTTTCACCCCCTTTGACGTTCACCGCCGGCTTTTCACTTCGGCATCGGCCCCACCAGCAGCGCGGCGTCCAGGCGGCGGCCGAACAGGTTGACGCGCCAGTCGAGATGAGGCCCGGTCGAGCGACCGGTGGATCCAACCTCGGCGATGGCCTGCCCCTGTCTCACCCGCTGGCCCTTCTTGACCAGGATGCGGGACAGGTGCAGGAACGCCGACTGCAGCCCGTGGCCGTGGTCGACCATCATGGTGCCGCCGGAGAAGTACATGTCGTGGTGGACCAGGGTGACCACGCCGGCGGCGGGCGCCACCACCCGGGTCCCCTTCGGCGCGGCGATGTCGATGCCGTAGTGGGGCTGCCGCGGCTCGCCGTTCAGGATGCGCTGGGAGCCGTAGACGCCGCTGATCCTGCCCTTCACCGGCCAGCGGAAGCCCCCGAGGAAGTCGGTACGCGGGTCATCGATCTTCCGGGCCCGCTTCACCAGGGCGACCTCTCTGCGGATGCGCTTGAGGTCCTCCTTGCTGGGCGTCACCTTGCCCGGGGGCAGGCCGTCGATGCGTTGGATGTTGTACTTGCGGGGCTTCACCGCGAGCCCGTAACGCTGGTTTCGGCCGTCCGGAAAGGTCACCGACAGCACGGCCTTCGGCGGCGCGTCCCGCCCGAACCCGATGAGGAACCAACCGCCCCCGGAGACCCGCACCCGTTCGCCCTCGAACAGCACGGTGGAACCCGGAGGCACGCGTCCGCGCACGAGGCCGCCCTGCACACGCGGACCGTCGAGTTGAACACCGGAGTCGGCCGCCAGCGTGAAGGCGGGCGGCAGCAACACGAAGAGTGCCAACAGGCAAAGAGCCGCGTTTATGGCCGGCCGCACCCCGGCCCCACCTGGATTCCCGCTTTCGCGGGAATGACGGAGAGAAGCCCGGGAATGACGGGCTCGACGCATGGGTGACGTAGACTCCTCCGTAAATGGGTTCATGGCCTGGTGCCCACGGCGGAGTGGAACGGCTGCGAAATGAAGAACTGGTCGCCGGCGGCGGCGATGGCGTCGCGCCACTCCTCGGCTTCCTCGGGGGTCAGCCGGCTGGCCATGCGTTCCTGTTGCTGCTGCAGCCGTTCTCCCGAGGCGTAGGTGCCCCACTGCGGCAACATGACCACCTGTTCGAGACCCGCCCGCTCCATGCGTTCGTAGAGGCTCGCGTCGGCGCAGCCGCCCGGCACCACGTCGCCATAGCCGGTCTGAGCCTTGTGCTTCAGGTCGGACCGTAGCGGCAGGTTTACCCACCAGGGCATGTCCAGTGAGCGGACGATCACCGCCACCTTGCCGCCGGGCCGGGTGACCCGGGTGAACTGCGCCAGCATGGCGTCGGCGTCCCCCTCCTCCATGACCGTAAAGGCCAGCGTGGCGTCGAACCGCCCGTCGGCGAACGGCAACTCCTCGCCGTTGGCGCTCTGCCACTCGATGACGTCGCCGAGTCCCTCGCTCGCCGCCAGCTTCCCCGCCTCACGAAGCAGATAGTGGTTGATGTCCGCACCCACGATGGGATTCCGCTTCCCGGTGTAGCGGGCCAGCCAGCGCGCCACCGTGCCGGCGCCGCAGCCTACCTCCAGGACGCTCTGGCCGGGCTCGAGCCCGACCTCGTCCACCACGCTGCGCACCGCCCGGAGGTATCCGGGGCCGCGGGTTTCCAGGAAAGCCACCATGCCCAGGTACGCCCCGCCCAGGGTAATGACCGTGTAATGCTCGGCCAGGGCCGGCAGCAACGGGTCCCACTGCGAAGCGGCCAACCCCAGCGGGAACAGCAGCAGCGGCGGCCCCGAGCCCCTCACCGTGTAGGAGATGCCGGCCTCCTCGCCCTCCCCCTCCGGGAGCCGGACCGACGGGAGCGGGCTCGCCTTGTCCCTCAGCGCGAGAAACTCCAGCATGGCCGACCGCACCTCACCCGTGCGGTCCGCCATGACGTCCGCCCACATGGGGCTGAAGTAGTCGCGCAGCATCGTGAGGGTGGCGCCCGGGAGGCCGTCCACCGCGCGCATCAGATCCGCCACGACGTTGCCCCCGTCCCCCGACACGATGAGCAGCCGCCCGGCATGGGGACGCAGCACCTCGGTCTTCATGCCACGGGGGCAGATAAGGGTCAGCGACGCGACCGCGGCCGGGTGCCGTTCCAGCAACCCGCCCCAGTCCCCGGGCAGGTAGGCGGCCACGTGGGCCCTGGCGATGCCCAGATGCCGGAGCAGCCCGATGATGCGTTCTTCGACCGGAAGCGTTTCCATTGCTGCCACCGCGTGTTCCTTCCCCAAGGGTTGAATGGTTTCGTTAGTGGATTTGCCACACTGTATCAAGTCCGCGGGCTGGGGCCCCGCTTCCGCGGGAATGACGGTGGCGGGTGCGGAATGATGGTGGCGGGTGCGGAATGATGGTGGCGGGCGCGGGAATGACGCGGAGGAGCGCCGGGCCGTCTTGACCCGTTTCGGCATTCACGCCACTATGAGCAGTCAACACCGGCTTCCAAGATTCCGATTCGGGAGACCCCATGAGCGAGATCCGATTCATCGACACCACCCTGCGGGACGGCAACCAGAGCCTTTGGGCGCTCAACATGAAGACGGCGGCCATGGTGGAGACCGCCGAACAGATGGACCAGGCGGGCTTCGAGTCCATGGAGTTCTTCGTCACCAACATGTTCAAGAAGTACGTCCGGGAGCACAAGGAGAACCCCTGGGACTGGCTGCGGGAAGGCACCAAGCGGCTGCAAAGGACCGAGTTGCGGCTCCACGGGGGCTTGAAGGGCGGGCTCGAGAAGAAACCGGCATCGATCCTGAAGCTCATCATCGAGAAGGTGGTGGACAGCGGCATCACGCTGACGCGCACGTCCAATAGCTGGAACGACTACGAGGTCTTCGGCGAGGAGGTGAAGGGGCTGCGCGAGCTGGGTATGGAGACGGTGGTGAACCTGATCTACTCGGTGTCGCCGCGGCACACCGACGAGTACTACGCCCGGAAGGCCCGGGAGGCCGCGGCCCTCAAGCCCTACGCCATCTGCTTCAAGGACGTGGGCGGCCTGCTCACCCCCGAGCGCACCCGGACGCTGGTGCCGCTGGTGCTGGAGAACATCGGCGACACCCCGGTGGAGTTCCACGCCCACTGCAACAACGGGCTGGCGCCGCTCAACTACCTCGAAGCCATCGAGCTCGGCATGACCACGATCCACACCAGCGTGCCGCCGCTGGCCAACGCCTCGGCGCAGCCTTCCATCTTCAACATGGTTCGGAACATCCGCGCCAAGGGCCACGAGCCGCTGGTGGACGAGGAGGCGCTGCGGCCGGTGGAAGACCACTTCATGTACGTGGCCAAGCGCGACGGGCTCCCCATCGGCAAACCCGTGGAGTACAACCACGGCCAGTACCTGCACCAGGTGCCCGGCGGCATGATCTCCAACTTCGTGCACCAGCTCAAGCTCGTGGGCATGGAGGACAAGCTGCCGGCGGCGCTGGAGGAGGCCGCCCGGGTGCGCGCCGAGTGGGGCTATCCCATCATGGTGACGCCGCTGTCGCAGTTCGTGGGCACCCAGGCGGCGTTCAACGTCATTCTGGGCGAACGTTACAAGGAGGTGGCGGACCAGTCCATCCAGTACGCACTAGGCATCTGGGGCCGGGAAGGGGCTGAGCTCATGGACCCCGACGTCAAGGACAAGATCCTCGGCCGGCCGCGCGCCAAGGCGTGGACCGAGTGGGAGCAGCCGGAGCCGTCGCTGGCGGAGCTCCGGTCCCAGGTGGGCGGGCCCTCGATCTCGGATGAGGAGTTGGTGCTGCGGGTCTATGCGGGCGTGGACGAGGTCCGGACCATGATGGAGTCCGGCCGGCCGCGCGAGTACCTGAGCGCGCGGCAGCCGCTGGTGCGGCTCATCAACGAGCTGACGAAACAGAAGGAGTACAGCCAGGTGTACATCCGCAAGCCCGGGTTCTCCCTCACCCTGGGGCGGAGCGCCAACGGAAACTAGGCGGTAGACACGACGCTACGCTTCCAGGGCGCCATACGTCGTCAGCATCTTGATGTTTCCCGGGACAGCCACTATTACGAGCTTCATGAGATTCTCGAGAATTTCTTGGCCGCTGCTTCTATGCGCTTTGATCTCGCTGACGGGCTGTTCCGCCGGCGGTTCCGCTGGCGGTTCCGACCCGCCACCGCCCCCGATTCCGGTCCCGACGCTCACGCCCACCCCCCAGCCGTTTCGTGCACGGACGACCTTCGTCGACAACGTGCTCAGCGTCGACGTGCGCTACCACGACGGCCATACCCGCACGCTCGACACCGTCCGACATTCGGACGGGACGTGGGCGCGTTTCCTCCCCCAACCTCTGCAACCCAACCATTCCAGTCGTGAGTGGCTGCTTGCGGAAAACCACCACGACGGCAAGATCCTGGCCTACGCCGTCGTCTCATGGGACGACGCCGACCCCGCCGACTACCTCGCAGCCGGATGGTGGCTCGTCTACCCGCCGGGCGTACCCCTTTGGATGGAGGACGAGGCCAGGCGCGGGGTCTTTATCGACGGGCCGGAACTCGACCCCGCCGCACCGCCCGAACTTCCACCGGCCGGCACGGCCACTTACGTTGGCGCTGCCGGCGGCCTGTACGCGTACCGCTACGGCCGCGCCTGGGGCGAGTTGGCCGACACTACCGACGTGACAGAGTTCACGGGGCCGATGGCTTTGGTCGCCGACTTCGACCAAAGCCTCCTCACCGGTTGCCTGGGGTGCCTCGGGCCGATCGAGATCGACCCCGGCCGCCACCTCTATCCGATCCTCACTTGGCGGGACCCCGATCCCGCCGCGTTGCCGGCAGGCTACGACCTGCGCTTCTCCGCGTCCTTTGACGCTACCGGCGCATTCGAGGATACCGCCGTCACCGTCACCCACCCCGAACGCACGATCACGCACGCCGCCGGAACGTGGCGCGGCCAGTTCTCGAACGTGCCGGATGTCGACGGAAACCCTCGCCGCGTGGTCGGCTCGACCGATGTCCTTTTCGCTGAGGACGACGGCTCGCTCGGACGCTTTATGGGCATCTTCGATGCGCTTACGCCTGCAACGCTCGCGCCCGACGAGGGCAAAAACAACTGAACTGCCGAAACCGTGACCCCCACTGCAAAGACCACCGAGGAACACCCATGAGCGACGTTACTTTCGTGGACACCACGCTGCGGGACGGCAACCAGAGCCTGTGGGCCTACAACATGAGGACCGCGGCCATGCTGGAGGCCATCGAAGGCATGGACCGGGCGGGCTTCGAGTCCATGGAGTTCTTCAGCGCCACCATGTTCAAGAAGTACGTGCGGGAGCACAAGGAGAATCCGTGGCACTGGCTGCGGGAAGGCTCCCGGCGCGCCCGCAACACCCCGCTGCGGCTCCACGGGAGCATCCGGGGCGGGCTGGAGAAGAAGCCCACCGCGGTGACAAAGCTGCTGATCCGGCACATCGTCGACTGCGGCATCCGGCTGACCCGCAACTCCAACCCGTGGAACGACTATTCCGTGTTCAGGCAGGAGGTGGAAGACCTGCGCGAGCTCGGCATGGACACCGTGGTCAACATCATCTACTCGGTGTCGCCGCGGCACACCGACGAGTACTACGCGGAGAAGGCGCGGGAAGCCGCCGCCCTGAAGCCCTACCGCGTCTGCTTCAAGGACGTGGGCGGAATGCTCACGCCGGAGCGCACCCGCACGCTGGTGCCCATCGTGCTGGACAACATCGGCGACACCCCGGTGGAGTTCCACGCCCACTGCAACAACGGCCTGGCGCCGCTCAACTACCTCGAAGCCATCGAGCTCGGCATGACCACCATCCACACCAGCATGCCGCCCCTGGCCAACGGCTCGGCGCAGCCGTCGGTCTTCAACATGCTCAGGAACGTGCGGGCCATGGGCCATACCGTGGCGGTGGACGAGAAGGCCCTGGAGCCGGTGCGGGAGCATTTCACGTTCGTCGCCAAGCGGGACGGATTGCCGGTGGGCGCGCCCCGGGCCTTCGACCAGTCCGTCTACAGCCACCAGGTGCCGGGAGGGATGATCTCCAACTTCGTGCACCAGCTCCGCCTGGTGGGCATGGAGGACAAGCTGCCTGCGGCGCTGGAGGAGGCCGCCCGGGTGCGCGAGGAGTGGGGCTATCCGATCATGGTGACGCCCCTGTCCCAGTTCGTGGGCACCCAAGCGGCCATCAACATCATCATGGGGGAGCGCTACAAGCAGGTCACCGACCAGTCCATCCAGTACGCCCTGGGCATCTGGGGCCGGCAGGGCGCCGAGTACATGGACCCCGACGTGAAGGACCGTATCCTGGGCCGCCCGCGCGCCAAGGCCTGGGAGAACTGGGAGCAGCCGGATCCGTCCCTGGAGGAAGTCCGGGCGCAGGTCGGGTCCTCGCTTTCTGACGAGGAGCTGATCATGCGGGTGTACGC
This sequence comes from uncultured Binatia bacterium (SeqCode), assembly GCA_965219905.1. Taxonomy (GTDB): domain Bacteria; phylum Desulfobacterota; class Binatia; order UBA9968; family JAJDTQ01; genus JAJDTQ01. Next base: position 1,125,174 of record CBDCOS010000002.1, read on the forward strand.
GGGGGACGAGGCGGTGGAGGCGCTGCAGAACGCCGGCCGTCCGCGGGAGTACCTGAGCGCGAGCCAGCCGCTGGTGCGGCTCATCAACGAGCTGACCCGGCAGCAGGAGTACACCCAGGTGTACATCCGCAAGCCCGGGTTCTCCCTCACCCTGGGGCGCAACGCAGACGCGACGGACGAGGCCGCCGCCTGAGGAGACCCATGAGCGACGTCACATTCGTGGATACCACGCTGCGGGACGGCAACCAGAGCCTGTGGGCCTTCAACATGAAGACCGCGGCCATGCTGGAGGCCATCGAGCGCATGGACCGGGCGGGCTTCGAGTCCATGGAGTTCTTCACCGCCACCATGTTCAAGAAGTACGTGCGGGAGCACAAGGAGAACCCGTGGCACTGGCTGCGCGAGGGCAGCCGGCGCGCGCGCAACACCCCGCTCAGGCTCCACGGCGGCATCAAGGGCGGCTTGGAGAAGAAGCCCACGTCGGTGGCGCGGCTGGTGGTCCAGCACGTGATCGACAGCGGCATCACGCTGACCCGCACCTCCAACCCCTGGAACGACTACTCGGTCTTCAAGGAGGACGTGGAGGCGCTCCGCAACGTGGGGATGGACTGCGTGGTCAACCTGATCTACTCGGTGTCGCCGCGGCACACCGACGAGTACTACGCGAGGAAGGCACGGGAAGCCGCCGCCCTGAAACCCTGGCGCATCTGCTTCAAGGACGTGGGCGGACTGCTGACCCCCGAGCGCACCCGCGCGCTGGTGCCCCTGGTGCTGGACAACATCGGCGACACGCCGGTGGAGTTCCACGCCCACTGCAACAACGGCCTGGCCCCGCTCAACTACCTGGAAGCCATCAAGCTGGGCATGACCACCATCCACACCGGCGTGCCGCCGCTGGCCAACGGCTCGGCCCAGCCCTCGATCTTCAACATGCTCCGGAACGTCCGGGCCATGGGCCACACCGCCTCGGTGGACGAGGAAGTGCTGAAACCGGTGCAAGACCACTTCACCTTCGTCGCCAGGCGGGACGGGCTGCCCATGGGAGCCCCGGCCGCGTTCGACCAGTCCGTCTATGCCCACCAGGTGCCCGGCGGCATGATCGCCAACTTCCGCCATCAACTGGGGCTCGTGGGCATGCTGGACAAGCTGCCGGCGGCGCTGGAGGAGGCCGCCCGGGTGCGCGCCGAGTGGGGGTACCCCATCATGGTGACGCCGCTGTCCCAGTTCGTGGGGACCCAGGCCGCCATCAACATCATCATGGGCGAGCGCTACAAGCAGGTCACCGACCAGTCCATCCAGTACGCCCACGGCATCTGGGGGCGGGAAGGCGCGGAGCTCATGGACCCCGACGTCAAGGACCGCATCCTCGGGCGGCCCCGGGCCAGGGACTGGGAAGGCTGGCAACAGCCGGACCCGTCGCTGCCGGAGGTGCGGACGCAACTCGGCAGCTCCTCCATGTCCGATGACGAGCTGATACTACGCGTGTTCGCGGGAGATGAAGCGGTAGAGGAGTTGCAGAACGCCGGCCGGCCCCGTGAGTATTTGAGCGCGAGCCAGCCTTTGGTGCGGCTCGTCAACGAGCTCACCAAGCAGACGGAATACACCCAGGTCTACATCCGCAAGCCGGGCTTCTCGCTGGCGCTGGGGAAGAACGACTCCGCCGCGGAAACACCCTGAAGCCGGCGCGCCACCGCCGACCCCGGAACGTCCGTCCCGCCCCTTCCGTCATTCCGGCCCCTTCGCCGTCATTGCCGCCCCTTCCGTCATTCCCGCGGAAGCGGGAATCCAGGGGCGGCCGGTGCGGGGCGGCTATGCCCCCACCACCATGGCCGCGGGCACCGGCATGTTGTAGAGCCTCGCCACGTTGTCCCGCAAGAGCTTCGCGCGCACGTCGTCGGGCAGATGGCCGAGATCCCGCGCCACCACGTCCCGCGAATGCGGCCAGGTGGAGTTGGCGTGGGGGAAGTCGTTGGACCACATGCAGTTGTCGTGCCCCCACCAGACCAGGTTGCGGGCGCCCACCGCGTCGTTGAAGAAGGTCGCGAAGACCTGCCGGTTGAAGTACTCGGTGGGCAGCTTGTCGATGGTCAGCGGGTCGGTGGGGCGGTGGCGGTCGAAGTAGTAGTCCCACTGCTCCAGGACATAGGGCAGCCAGCCGATTTCGTTCTCCACCAGCACGATCTTGAGCTTCGGATAGCGCTCCAGCACGCCCGAGAAGATGATGTCCATGAGGCTGTCGATGATCTCACCCAGCTTCAGGTTGACGCTGCCCCGGTAGCGCTCCAGCCCCTTGCGGTCGTAGCGGGTCTTGACGTAGCCGAAGCCCGTGAGGATGTGAACGCTGACGGGCATCTCCAGCTCCTGGGCGGCGGCCCAGAAACGCTCGTAGTGGTCGGAGGCGAAGGACAGTTCCGTGGGCGGCACCTGCCAGATCAGCGCTCCTCGAAGCCCCGCCTTCTTGCAGCGTTCCAGCTCGGCTACCGCGACGTCCATGTTGAAGGTGGGAATCATCGGCACGCCCACCAGCCGGTCCAGGTCCACCTGGCAGTATTCGATGAGCCAATCGTTGTAGGCCCGGCAGCATTCCTCGTGGAGCGCGACATCCTCCTGCGAGAACAGGCTCAACGCGTAGGTGGGGTACAGGACCTCGGCGCTGACGCCGTCCACCGCCATCTCCTTGAGCCGTGCGTTGGGATCGGACCCGCCGGGATGGGTCTGGAACCCCTCCCCGACTTTCAGCTCGGGAAAGCGCGGCGCGCTGTCGCGCATAGCCTGTGGGACGCGGCTCACGACGGTGTCCGCGAGCTCCATCACGTGGGAATCCGAGGAGAACAGGACCTCATCGGTGGCGACCCCGCCCTCGCCTCTGAAGGTCCGGCGGTAAAGGCCCGTGTCGATGCTCATGGTTTGCTCCTTTCAGCCGATCCGTCTTTCGTCACCCGACTCGTCCATCTTCGCGTGCACGGACGCGGGCGGGATTGAAACCCGCCGCTGCGCCTGCTCACCGCGCGGGCCAGGCAACGGAACGTTCATACCATTCGCACGGGCCAAGGCGCCAGCAGGCTCACGCGCGGTCCCGGTCGGCGATCTCCAGGGCGGCGAACGCGTACATCCGCGCGGCGGCCTCGAGGTCGTCCACCTTCTGCATTTCCCCGGTGGCCGGCTTGGCGTCGGCGGCTTCCGGCGAGGGGCCGCACTTGATGGCCGGGATCCCCACTTCCGCGAACACCGTCAGGTCCGCGTAGGTGCTGGTGAAAGCGTTGCGGATGGGCTCCGCCTTGCGCCCGCGCACGTACTCGTGGGCCTCCTGCATGGTCTCTACCAACGGCTCGGCGCCCTTGGACTCGTAGCCGTTGACCGAAAGGAAGAGCGAGGACTTGGCCTCGATGCCGGTGTCGGCGAGCACCGCCCGGACCTCCCGCAGCACGTCGATAGCGCGCTGGTCCGGGGTCATGAATGCCTCCACGTAGAGGTTGCAGATGGCCGGGGAGAAGTTGGGCTTGAAGGGAGCGCCGCCGAAGATGGAGCCGATGTTGACCTTGGGGACCATGGTGGCGGCCGCGAACTCGTAGCGGTGCTCCTGCTCGTAGCGGCGGGCCCATTCCTCCAGCGCCGGGATGATGGAGGCCATGCGGACCACCGCGTTCTTGCTCTCCTTTGGGTCCACCGGATGGTCCACGAACGGGCCGTACATGGGCTCGCCGTAGGTGGTGATCTTGATGAAGACGGCGCCGCACTGGGCCCAGGTGATGCGGAACTGGGACGGCTCCACCACGATACAGTAGTCCCCCACCACCCCGTGGGTCACCAGGTAGCGGGCGCCGTGCCCCTTGCCGCGGTAGGCGGGGCCCTGGTAGTGGTCCACCGGCGAGCGGCCGATCTCCCCCGCCACGCCGGTGACGATGACGTCGCCCTTGAGCCTGACGCCGCTCTCCTTGAGCGCCTTGGCCATTGCGAGCGTGCAGGTGAGCGGTCCCTTGTCGTTGACGATGCCGCTGCCGTAGATGACGTCGTCCTCCCGCCGGGCAAGCGCCTGCCACTCGGGACGGCTGGTCCCCGTGATCCAGAGATCTTCCTGACCCCCCGACAGGGCCGTGTCCATGTGCCCGTTGAAAAGCAGCGTCGGCCCCTCCCCGGTGCCCGGGATCACCCCCACCACGTTGGCCCGGCCGGGCTCGGTGTGCTGGAGGAAGGTCTCGATGCCCTGCTTCTGCAGCCAGTCGTGGATGAACCGCGCCACCTCTTCCTCGCTGCCCGTGGGCGTTGGGATGCTGACCACGTCCATGGCCAGCCTGGCCAGCTCCTCCCGGTCGATGTGGGAGAAGACTTTCTCGAGGGTCGCTTGGTCAGTCTGCATTGTGGATACTCCCGCTTGTCCGGACCGCAGCCGGAACCCTACTCGGCACGGTACTGCAGGAACCGCTTAACCACCGGATGCCACGCGGAGGGCTCATAGCTTACCCAGGACGGATGATGGATGGCTAGAGCGACGCTCTGCCCCTCAGAATTTCCGTAGCAGCCCAGAAGATTGCTTGGCTGCCTCCATGACGCCAAAGTTGTCGGTAGTTCTACGGAGTCAAAGCACCGAATCAGAGTATCCGATGGCGGCGCCCAGACTCCCTCGAACGCCGGCATCTTGTCCCAGAGATCCATTCCGCATACCACGATGTGGGTTGGACGCAAGCACTCCAAAGTCACACTAAACGGAGCGGCTGCCTCTTCCCACATCTCCGGCGTTGGACGGCAGTCGGAAGTCGGGCCGACACTGCGCTGGACATAGTTACAGAAAGCGATGGAGCCGTAGAACCCGAACCGCTGTTCAGATGTGTCTGTGGGCGCATCCGGTCCCAGGACGGTGTGCAGGATCTTCGTGAAGAAGGCATAGCCAGCTCCTTCGCAGTATTCGCGGACAACACGTACTGTGATTCCGCGACCCCAGTCCTTTGGGTCACCGTAGTGGGATTCTCCGAGAATCAACAGGCTCGCCGGCAGGCCAAGGTCGTTCGGAGTACCGTAGCTCTCTCCCTTCCAGGGCTGAAATTCCGGTCGACGCGTCGCCGCGAGCCACCGCTTCAAGGAGGCCGTGCTCTCGCCCGATCGATTGCCCGCCACCAGGCCCTCAACGCTGATGTCTTCGTCGATGTCTTCCCAATGTATCCCTTGACCCGTGCCCATGATTCGCCAGTTGGCCTTCTCTTGCTCCGTGGCATAGGCAAGCCTCGGATACTGTTCCACGGGAATGGAAACCGTCCTGCCATCGCTTAACTTGACGCTGAGCGCCTTCCCGGACACTTCTACGCTTACGGCGTTCGGTATTTTCATCTCATCTGCCGAAATACTCATTCCACGCCTCTAAGAATTCCCTTCGATGGTCCTCGACAATACCGGCAATACGCCTGATTTCGGCTGGACGAAACCCATCGTTCCTCTGCAACCGAACAGGGGCGAGCCAGAACTTCGCCACATTGTCGTCTCGCTCCACATGCACATGACGGGGTTCCTCACCATCACCGGAGTAGAAGAAGAACCGGTACGGCCCCTGCCTCAGTATCGTAGGCATCTGCCATCGAGCGATGGACCGGTTCCGTCCACCCTAGCGCTTTCCCCAAGTTCACTCAAGATACCTCAACAGTCGCGCAAAAACAGTGCCCGAATCCTCTGCTGTTGATCCGTTCCGCACCCCGGAACACCGCCGGGGCGCGCGGTTTGACAGGGTCCAATGCCATCGGCTATTTTTCACTCTTCGCACGAGAGCCATCCGTTTCTTTCCGCCGATCGCCTGGAGCCCCGCTATCCGGGCTTGTGCTGCACGGGGTTACGGGAACTCACCGCGACATTTCGAGAAATCGACGCGAACAGGAGGCAGGTAATGGGTTATGCAGATCTACATGAGCATCTGAGGATGCTCGAAGAGGCGGGGCACCTGCGCCGCATCAACCAGACCATCAACAAGGACACCGAGCTGCATCCGCTGGTGCGCTGGCAGTACCGGGGCGGTATCCCCGACGAGGAGCGCAAGGCGTGGTACTTCTCCAACGTCACCGACTCCCGCGGACGCAAGTTCGACTTCCCCGTGGTGGTGGGCGCCCTGGCCGGCAGCAAGGCCATCTACTTCCTGGGCATGGGCTGCAACAGCGCCGACGAGATGGACGCCAAGTGGAAGCACGCTCTCTCCAACCCCATCAAGCCCCAGGTGGTGGACAACCCGGCGTGCCATGAGGTCGTGATGACCGGCGATGCCGTGGAGAACCAGGGGCTGGACAAGTTCCCGGTTCCGATCTCCACCCCGGGCTTCGATAACGGCCCTTACACCACCTGCTCCCACTGGATCACCAAGGACCCCGAGACCGGCATCGGCAACATCGGCAACTACCGCGGCCAGATCAAGTCGAACTCCCGGGTGGGGGTGTTCCCGTCCGGACTGGGCCAGGACATCTACCTCCACTGGAAGAACGCCCAGAAGCGCGGCGAGCCGCTGGAGGCGGCGCTGGTCATCGGCGCGCCGCCGGTGGTCTCCTACGTTTCCGTGCAGAAGGTCGACTACGGGGTCGACGAGATGGCCATCGCCGGCGGCTTCGTGGGCGAGCCCATCCGCATGGCCCAGTGCAAGACCGTGGACCTGCAGGTGCCGGCGGAATCCGAGATCGTCATCGAGGGGCACCTCAACACCGAGTTCGTGGAGCCCGAGGGACCCTTCGGCGAGTCCCACGGCTACATGCATCCGCGGCAGTTGAACCCGTTCATGGACGTCACCGCCATCACCCACCGGAAGGACGCCATCTACGTGTCGTGGCTGAGCCAGCTCACCCCCAGCGAGTCGTCGGTCATCCGCAAGATCGGCTACGACCGCCTCATGCTGGTGCACCTGCGCGACCACTGCCGCATCACCAGCGTCATCCGGGTGGAGATGCACGAGCCCCTCACCAACACCTACAAGCTCGTCATCGTGCAGATGCGCAAGCCCAAGGAAGCCGAGGTGTGGCGCGCGCTCCACGCCGCGGCGTCGTTCCATCCCGGCGTCGGCAAGATCGTCATCGCGGTGGACGAGGACATCGACCCCTCGGACGAGGCCGCGGTGTTCTGGGCCATGTGCTACCGCATGAAGCCCCACCAGGACGTGCAGATCATCGGCGGCATGGAGAAGGGCCACGCCCCGCCGTTCCTCTACAAGCACGAGGCCAAGGGCACCGACGTGGTGTCCTACCACCTGCCGGCCGACGAGTCGGGCATGCTGTGCAACGCCATCCAGAAGGAGCCCTTCCCGCCCGTGTCCCTGCCCAAGCGGGAGTACATGGAGCACGCCCGGGAGCTGTGGGAGGAGTTCATGCTCCCGCCCCTGAAGCCCAAGATGCCGTGGTACGGCTATTCCCTGGGCCAGTGGGACGAAGAGCTGGACGAGGAAGCCCGGCTCGCGGTGGAAGGGCGCTACTTCGAGACCGGAGAGAAGCTCAAGTCAAGGCGGGTCAAGGCCAGCGAGGTGGAAGACGAGGACCACTAGCTAGAGGGCAAGGAGTGCGTCGAGCACTTCCTTGACCTCGGGGCCGGGATCGGTGCGGTCCTTGAACGGCGCAAGCCGGCTGTAAAGGTCGGCCGCGGCCTTGTGGAAGCCCGCCGGGAGCCCGGCGGCCTCGAAGCTGGCGGCGATCTCCTCCATCTCGCCCACGTAACGCCAGCCCTTGGGCGCCGCGACCGAAGCGGCGCGCTCGCTCTTGCCGGGGAGATTGGGCTGGGACCCGGCCCATTCCTGGAGCAGGGCCTCCTCCACGCCTTCCCGGGCCGCCAACGCGCGGATGGCCAGGATCAGCGCGTCGCTGCCCTTGGTCCAGGCGGCGTAGGTCATCTTGAGCGCGGAGGCCGCCCCCAGGCCGCCCTCGATGACCCGGGCATCCAGCATGCTCCCCGAGAAGAGCTTCGCCACGCCCTCCGCCCCGGCGCCCGACAGATAGAGGCGCGTCCGGCCCGGCTTGGTCACCGGTGGGCCGATGATGGCGCCGTCGACGAAGGTCGCCCCGCCCTTGCCGACGGTCTTCCCCACCTCTTGAGCGGTGGCGCGCGACACGGCGTTGGCATCCACGTACAACCCGCCAAAGCCCAGTCCGGCCACGGTCGTGGCCACTTCCTCGGCGGCGTGGGGCGGGCACACGGACAACACCGCGTCGCTCTCGCCCACGGCTTCGGCCAGTGTCGCCACCTCCGCCAGGCCGGCCTTCGAGGCCCTTTGCCGGCTTCCTTCGCTCCGTCCGTCGGAAACCCACAACACCCGGGCGCCCTGCACGGCGGCGCCGATGGTGGCGCCCATATTGCCGGGATGCAACAGCGTGACGGTCTTGATCTCCATAAGCTCTCCGCTTCCCTTGTTACCCTGAAACAAGCACCTCATAGAGCGCCCAAACGGCAATGACGGTCCAGATGACCATGGACGGCCACAACCGGCCGAACCCTTCGCCAGCCATCTCCCGGCCGAGCCTGAGGAGGGTACGGGACCAGGGACCCAGCGCCACCCCCATCAGCAGGGAGGTGAGCAGCATCACCGAAACCACTTCGACGACATCCATGCGGGTGAAAACGAGGTATCCCACCGCCGCGGCGAGCACGGCGTAGACCCAAGTGCAGGCACGGGGATGGTTCAGCATGGCCCCGGCGGTATCCATCCATGATACGGGGGCGATCAGCAGACCGGCGAACTTCACCAGAACGATCACGGCGAAGATGACCGCCAGTACTTCCAACGCGTCCACGGCATGCCCCCTTCGGCAGCGGCTGGTCGAACCCCGGCCGCATCAGAGAACCGACGCCGCGGAAAGCGGCTTCGGCCGTTGGTGATACCACTCGAACCAGTCTTCGCCGTCCCGCGGGCAGGCCGCCAGCATCGCCTCCATGGTCACGGGCTCGATGTCGCCCTCGCGGATCTCCCGCAGGCGCGCCGCCGGCATGGGCCGGCCGTACTGCTCGTTCCGCATCTCCAGCCGGATCGCGCCCATCTCCGCGATGATCTTCGAGGCCGTCTCGACGTCGTCGCCCCCACGGATCAGCCGGTACAGGTCGTCCCTCCCTTCCGAGGCGCCGTGCTCGATCTCGTCCCGCAGGATGGTCTTCGACGCGCGCGAAAGGGCCTCCTCGTAGTCGCCGCCCCGGAGCGGGATCATGCCGTAGAACAGCGAGCCGCCCCCGCCGCGGGTAAAGAGCGCCGCCGCCAGCTCAAGCTCCGAGCCGCCGGCCTCGATCTCCGCCCACCGCCGGTGCTCCCGGCGGGACACCTCGTACCACGATGCCTGCTGCGCGGTTTCCCGAAGCTCGCGCCACTGCACCCGCTCGCCGCTGATGCCCTCGTAGACGTAAGCGAGCATGCCGTAGTGGCGGACCTCCTGATAGTCCTCGGTGAGCTGGTCCACCAGCGTTTCCCGGGACACGGACCGGTCCACCTTCTCCACCAGATCGCACCGCTGATGGGAGGCGATCTCCTCCAGGTTCCGGGCCTCCCGCGCCACCTGGAAGCGAAGCCATTCCAGGTGCTGGCGCAACGGCCGTTTCTCCTCGAAGAAACGCCGCGCCACTTCGGCCTCGCCGGCGCGGAACTTGCCGACGATCTCTTCGATCTCGGGTATCGGGGTCACGGTCCGGCCTCCAGGTACGGGACAAGGCTCACGTCCCGGACGCTAGCACCGGCCGGAGCCACTGTCAAAGCGCAACCGGCGGGTTCGGCATCCATGCCATTGACAAGGACATTTTGACCCGCGTAAATGAGTCAGCCTTTACTCGAATCCGTCGGGAAGGGCGAACGGCGACGGGCCGTATGCATGTCGGTCAAGTCGCCGGATGCGCACTCGCGCCGGTGCATTTTCGGACCATGGCGACAAAGGCAGTTACCGGACACACCCGGATCGATCTACCGCTACAGCGGGACAACGACGCCCTGCTGCCATCCGCGCTTGATCTGCTTGAGGAAGGATTCGGCATCTTCGATCAGGATCTGACATTGATCGCACGAAACGCACAGTTCTGCAGGCTCTACGGCTTTCCGGACGATCTGTGTCAGCCCGGGGCAACGCTCGAAGCGTTGCTTCGCCACGATGTGATGCGCGGCGATTGCGCGCCCGAGGCCGTCGAGGAACAGGTCGCGAAAAGAATGCGCCGGATCTCTCGCCACGAGCTTCGCCGGGTTGAGCACGAAATGCCGGACGGGAAGGTTCTCCTGACCCGGTACAATCCGATCCCGAACGGCGGACTGCTCATGACCTGCCGCGATGTGACGGAAGCGCAACGGATCGAGCAGACTCTCGACGCGCGTTATCTCGCCCAGGAGCTGGAACGGGCGCAACGGCGGCTGAACGAAGCGATCGAGGCCATCTCCGAAGGCTTCGTACTGTTCGATTCCGAGGACCGTCTGGTTCTTTGCAACGCAACCTACCGGCGCTACTACGCCGACGCCGTAGGCGAGGATGCCGTGACGCGGCTGGAGCCGGGCGCCTTGTACGAGGATGTCATTCGGACGTTCTTCGAGCACGGCCTTTCCCCCGACGCCGCGCTCGACGTCGACGGCTACCTGAAACGGCGGCGCGACCGGCAGGACCGCTCCGGAGTTCCCGTCGAGTTCCACCTGTCCAGTGGCGTCTGGCTCCAGAGCACCGAACGGCGGACACAGGCCGGCGGCGTGGTCGCGGTCTACACGGACATCACCGAGGTCAAGCAGCGCGAGGGAGAACTCAACGCCGTGCTCGACACCATCGAGTACGGCATCTGCTTCATGGGGCGCGACCTCCGGGCGCGGGTCGCCAATCGCGCCTTCCGCGACCTGTGGGGCTTCCCTGACGATTTCTTCGACAGCCGTCCGACGCTGGCGGAAATGATCGGCTACAACCGGCACACCGGGCGCTACGGCGTTCCGGACGACCAATGGGAGGACTATCTGAACGGCCGCATCGCGGCTGTCCGGGCGGGCGCCATACCGCCTTTCGAGTGGACCCGTCCCGACGGCAAAGTCCTGCAGTACCAATGCATTGAGCTGCCCAACGGCGGCCGCATGCTGACCTACCTCGACATCACCGAGATGAAGCGGCGCGAGCGGCAGCTCAGCGAGCTTGTCGACGAGCTTGCGGTGACGCGCGACCAGGCGCTGCAAGCGCGCGACGAGGCGATGGAGGCCAACCGGACCAAGAGCCAGTTCCTCGCCAACATGAGCCACGAGTTGCGCACGCCCCTGAACGCCATCATCGGCATCACCGAGATGCTGGAGGAGGACGCGAGGGACGACGCCCTGGACGACTACATCGAGCCCCTGGAACGGGTCTCCCGCGCGGGGACCCACCTCCTGCACCTGATCAACGAGGTTCTCGACCTCTCCAAGATCGAGGCGGGCCGGGTCGAGTTCCACGTCGAGGCCATCGACGTCGCCGAACTGACGGAAGAGCTGGCGACGACCGCGCAGCCGCTCGCCGACAAGAAGGGCAACCGGTTGGCGGTCCGCTGCCCCGAGGAATCCGGCGCGATGCACGGCGACCCGACACGGGTGCGGCAAATCGTTCTCAACCTGCTGAGCAACGCCTGCAAGTTCACCGAGGGCGGCGAGGTCAGCCTGACCGTTTCGCGAAAGAGGACGCGCGGCAAGGACTGGATCCAGTTCGCCGTCGCGGATACCGGCATCGGCATGACGCCGGAGCAACAAGCCAAGGTCTTCGAGGAGTTCGCCCAGGCCGACAGCTCCACCACCCGAAAATACGGCGGCACCGGCCTCGGCCTCGCCATCAGCCGGCGGTTCTGCCGTATGATGGGCGGGGACATCGAGCTGATCAGCGAGCCGGGCGTCGGCAGCACGTTCACGGCGCGGCTTCCGGTGACCCTGGACTTGGCACAATTGGGCGGGAATGACCCGGAGCGGCCAACGATGGCAAGGACCGATGACTAGAATCCTTTATGTCGAGGACAACGACGACAATATCTACATGCTCGAACGTCGCTTGCGGCGCAAGGGCTACGAAGTCGTCATCGCCACCGACGGCGAGGCGGGGGTCGAGATGTCCCGTTCCGGCGCGCCGTCGCTGATCCTGATGGATCTGAACCTGCCGGTGCTGGACGGCTGGGAGGCGGCCAGGCGGATCAAGTCCGCGCCCGAGACCCGGCACATTCCGATCATCGCGCTTTCATCGCACGCCATGGAAGGCGATCGGGAAAGCGCCATCGCCGCCGGCTGCGACGACTACGACACCAAGCCGGTCGATCTCGCACGCCTGCTGGCAAAGATCGAGGCGCAGTTGCCGAAGGGGGCCCCGGCGTGAGCGGCGACGGTCCCGCCATTCTCGTCGTCGACGACAACGAGGACAACTGCTACACGCTGACGCGGCGGCTGAAGCGGCAGGGTTACGACAACGTGGCCACCGCGGGGCACGGGCGGCAGGCGCTGGAGCTTCTGGCCGCGCGTCCCTTCGACCTGGTCCTGCTCGACGTCATGATGCCGGACATGGACGGCTACGAAGTGCTGGAGACCATGAAGGCCGATCCGGCGCTGCGCGACATCCCGGTCGTCATGATATCGGCACTGGACGAGATGGACAGCGTTGCCCGCTGCATCGAGCTCGGCGCCGAGGACTATCTTGCCAAGCCCTTCGACCCGACCCTGCTGCGCGACCGGGTCCGCGACTGCCTGGAGAAGAAGCGGCCCCGGGACAGCTAGTGTCCGTTTCGGTCGGAACCGCTCTACCGGGCGTCCGATTCCGGGGGATCGGCGGCGTCCGCTCCGGCGGTGAGAAGATAGCCGTATAGCTCCAGCATCAACGGCTCTTGATCCTCTTCCAGCCGCCGCCGGACGGCGGGCGTGAGCGTCAATGTTCGACACGGTTCGTCCGCGACCGCGGCCGTCGTGGACGCGTGGACCTCGAAAGCGGCGCCGATCCCTATCGCATCGCCGGGGCCGTACTGGCGAAGCCGCGTGCCTCCGGCATCGTAGACGGAAACCCGCCCCATCAGCAGCAGTTGCAATCCGTCCTGCGGCTCACCCATGGCCACAAGGGTCTGGCCGGGGTTGTAATCGCGAACCTCCAGCCACTTGCGGAGTTCGTGGGCCATGTCCTCGAACAGGATACGTCTGTCCAGGTGGCTCTCGATATCGCCGGCGAAACGGTCCAGCAACGTGTCACCGGCGCCGTCCTCACGGCGGAGGTCCTCCCTTCGCGCCGCGATGACGATATCCTCGCATCGCTCGAGAGCGCGGTCCGTGTCTGGTTCGAACAGCATGTCGGCGAATACCGGAGGAGGAAGATTTCGTTCCATCTCCGCCCGGCAATTCTCGGGCGCGGCGCTCAGAGCGACCCGCACTCCGGAGCCGTGCGAGGCATGGACAAACCCGCACAGAGCGTTGACGGCCGAGAAGTCCAGACCCGAGACGGCCTCGAAATCGAGCAGGATGCAGACCGGAGGCTGGTCACGGCTCAGCGACTGCTTGAGCCGACTGGTCAGGGCGTGGGCGCTTCCGAAGAAGAGATAGCCGTTCAGCCGGTATCCATGGACCCGGTCGCCCTCCGCCAGCAGTATCGCCCGGTCGGCGATGCTGCGGGTCCGGTTGCTGCGGCGCTCGCGCACGGTGAACACGTCCTCGATCGGTTCCACGCGGCTGAGGCGGATCGTGAAGTGAACGGTCGTGATCGCCATCCCAATGCCCGCGCCCTCGGCGAAACCAAGGAACACCACGGCGACGAAGATGGCGACGACGATGGCGTAATCCAGCCGGGGCAGCCGCTTGCGGCTTCTCACGAGCCATTCGTCCAGCATGCCGAGGCCGACGAACAGCGCCATACCGGCCAACAACGGCACCGGGACCAGTCTCACGAACGCGTCGCCCACCAGCAGCACGGAGCCCACCACAAGGGCGGTCAAGACGCCGGTGAGCCGTGTCTCGGCTCCGAACCGGTAGTTGAGCATCGAATACGGCAAACTTATGAGCCCGGGCGGACCGCCGCCCAGACCGGAGATGACGCTGGCTCCACCCGCCGCCTTGAATTCCCGGTCCCAATCCATCTCCCGGTTCGTGGCCACCTCGAAACTGTTCAAATAGATGACCACGCAGAGCAGGGTGATCGCGACCAGGGCCAGCAGGTTGTGAATCTGTCCGGCCACCGCGACCCACTCCACATACGCCAGATCGCCCGGCTGGAAAGGGGGCCAAAGGGTCCCTTCCATCGTGTTCGCGAACAGCAAGCCCGCCGCCCCGGCCTCTTCCAGCGAGATATCGAAAAGGGGCAGGCTCATGTGGAAAAGCACGGCGCCGAGCACGAAACTCGCCGGCAGTATCCAGGGGCTGCTCCAGCGCTTGGTGAACAGGAACAGGCCAAGGCCATAAACCACGCCGGGACCCCAATTCCACAGCACGGCGGTTTCCAGGAGCGAAGGAAGCGCTTGCCAGCCCGGCGTCGCCTTCATCATCGACAACGCCGCCAGAGTGAGGAGCCCGCCAACGCCGGCGAGAACCCCGCATGCGACCGGATAGGGAACGAACCGGAGCAGATCGGCCAACCGGAAATACCCGATCGCCGCCAGGCACGCACCCGTAACGAGCGAGCCGACGATCACGATGACCGCCATGGTCACGAACAGCGCGTTCCCTTCCAGCGGGACCGCGGCGCTGATCGTCGCCAACGCGATCACGACAACCGTCGGATGAGTCGAGATCGTTCCCGAGTAGCTCCCGGTCAGGGCGATCACCAGGCAGACGGCGAACGAGCCGAACAGCATGATGCCGATGCCCTGGGACAGAAACGGCGCCAGCGGACCTGAAAAGACCAGGGCTCCGAACAAGATCTCGTAGACGATCTGAATCAGGCCCAGGATCACTCCGGCCGACAGCGCCGGCAACAGCTTGCCCGCGCGTACGTCGGCGCGGAGTTCGGAGACCAGACTCGTGATCGATGACACCAAACAGCCCTCCGTAGAGCAAAGGACCATACATCATTCGGGGTGATACGAATACAGGCGAAATCCGCCGGAGCGCGGGGGGATTGGCGCTCACAACGAAAGTCCAGGCATCGGCGCCTTCGACTAACGGGAGGGTTTGAAACTTGGCCGTGTAGAGTTTATCCTACCGCCCGCCGCCTGTAACTACCTGAAAACAATAAATTAAAACGTCCCTCTTGAGGACTAGATGATTCGCTCACGAACAATCACACATGGTCAACACGCCGCATCGGGCGGCTGTAGTTTTCGTTCGGTCAAAGGGTAATGCCGGCAGCGAGACAGCGGCAATTTCGGGTTCTGCACGACAATGCGCCAGCTAGGCTCGGTGGTTCCCTCACCGCCATCACCCCGTGACCGAACACTTACAGACGTATGGACGTAGACGTGGGGTAATCCTTCGGTCGTACCGTGATGGACGACCCGTGCATCGGACCCCGCCGCGTCTTCCCGCCACTTCCAACGGTCCCCATAATCCTGGCTTCGTACCACGATCATCAGTCTACCGTCGAAATCACGGGTGATCTCGATCAGGAGTTTCTGTCCCTCGTTCCAGAGCCTTGTCGTCAACTTCGAGATCCGCCGCCACCGTTGCGCCTGTAACACGCCGAATCTCCTGCCACATGCGCTCCTGACGCAACGCCAGGAAAGCCTTGTAGTCGTCGCACAACAGCGGCGAATCTGCGCCGACGGGCAGACCGTGCGAGTTCAACACCTCCTCGAAAGGGAAGCCAGACGTGCTACGGATTTCGGCTAGGTAGTCGGAGGGCGCACGAGCCCCAATCATCTGGTTGGTGGTACGGTCGATAAGCGTACGGTTAAGTACGCAGTCGCGCTGGCGGGCCGACACGGCGTCGCCTAGGTACGCACCTGGGAAGATGTGGTGGTCATCAATCCCCTCCTCCGTCATGAGCTTACCAGTGATTACGGCTTGGGTGTGGAAGTCGCGCGCGCCGCCGCCAAGGATCAGGCAGATTGCACCGCGATAGATTGCGCGTTGGCGAGGCGTCACGTCGCGAAGTACCCGTGGGTCGAAGCGAAAAGACGCGACAGACTCCGGTAGGTCGCCGTCCGAAAGCCACTGCAGGACTTCAACCACATCCTTAGCAGCCTTGCTGTTCGCGGCGCTCTCGTAAACCTGACCGAAGACCGCGCACCAGAACCAACGCTTGAGCTTCTCACGGTGCGCACCAGCCGCCGCTGTCTTCGGGCTCCCCGCCCGAGCCAGCACCGCGGCGAGCGGCGGCAACATGGTTTGATAGGGCATCCACTTGGGCAGCATCACCTTGCAGTCGTCGCGCAGAATTTCAAGCCCGGTGGCGAGCCCACACACGACCTTCTCCCACCAAGAACTGATGTCGGACCCGGACATGTTTAACACATCGCTGCGCTTGCATGACGAAGCGTTACGGCTCGCGAGCGAGATGCCTTGCAGAACGTAATATGGGTCCACCGCGAAGTCAGCGATTGCAGGATAGTCGTTAAGTGCCTCTTCCCATAATTCGCGCAGTTTGATGTTCTGCGGCCAAAAACGCGCGGTCAGCAACTCGAAAACGCTGAGTTTCACGCCGGTGCGGTTCAGGGTTTCGAAAATTGTGCAAAGCGCGTCGGGTTCGGTCTTGTCCGACAACGTCACCACCGGGAAATGATAGTTGTCGATGACGTTAATCCACTTGTTCTGGATCCTATCATGGAGGGCATCTTCGAGCGCGATGCGTTCCTTGTCCGCCAGTTGGCGCGCCACCTTGAGAGACCAATCACTGAACCCACCAGCGCCGCCCTTCAACACGGAGAGCGGCAGCATCAGTTCCTTGGCCTGCAGTGTAAGGTCTTCATGGTCCCTTGCCCACTTGGTTGTAGCTCGTACGTGAAAGATCGCCTCCTCGAAGTCGGCCCCCTCAATGAGCTTGTCGAGGCTGAGGAAGTAACGGTGCTCCCCGACGCCATAAAAAGCTTGGTATAGCGAGGTGAGACGCTGCTGCCCATCCAGGACGAGGAAGGTGTGATTCGCTCCGTCGAGCGGGGGCGCGCCTTCGAACTCACGGGCAGCGAATAGACGCTTGGCATCGCGCACACGCAGGATGCTCCCAGCCGGATAATTGCTCGCGATTGAGACGATGAGTTCCTGCGTCGCGCTCGGTTCCCACACGAAATCGCGTTGGAAGTCCGGGAGGACCGTTGTGCGGTTGTGGATCTCAGACAGGAGGTCCTTCAGCGCTCGGGGATTTGTGTCTTCAAAGAGATTCATGTGGTTTCACTCTTTCTTGGTCATTTCGCTTCCGATAACGGTCCGCCACCCCTAACCCCGCCTGATGCTCCTTGAGAATCCCGATCACCCGCTCCTCGCTGTATCACCGCTCCTACGCGTGTCCCTCTAGAGGCTAACACTAACCCTCAAGTGAGGACAATCAAGCGGGTCAGGTCAGACGGAGTGGAGCCTTCGTCGTTCTCGTCTCTCTCCAATCGGGTAAAGATGCCGTGTACGACCGCTTTGGCGATGTGCATGTCATACGCTTAGACTACTTCCTTGCCATGCGACCAACCTGTCATCCCTTGTCGTCGAAGACCTTCCACTGGTCGTTCTCCTACGCCAACAAGGGCTTCGAGGAATGGCTTACCCTTTCCCCACCGGGCTGATCTCATGGCGAATCACCGTTGGCGTGTTGTGGAAAGCGACCATCATGGTGCCCTGGAAGCACGCCCAACTGGGCGTTTGGGATTCGCTCTGGCCGGCGTCCCACCCGACGCCTAGCTTCATCCGGTAGAGGTCGCCTTTCGGGCGGGCGACAGACTTGTGGTCGATGAGAACATCGTAGAGGTACATCCCGGACTCGATCACGACGAGATGGGCGAATCTGATGCCGCAGAACGTCACCGCATTCAGGATGTGCGGTGCCGGGTTCCGAGCCGCTCTGCTCGGCTCCACGCCTCCGATACCCGCGAGTCTGCTGGTGTTCACCGAGTGTGCAGCCTCGAAGTTGACGACGGTCTGGATGATCTCCTTGAGCGATATTCCGCCATTGTCGAACCGCACAACCTGCTGGCCGAGCCACTCGTCGCAGTCCATCGCGGGCTCCTGGTCAAGGCGGAACAGCATCTCCGGCGCAATCTGCCAGGGCTGCTGCTCGGTGGGCTCCCCGATCCATCCAATAGCTCCCGGAAGGGGCCATTGGATGACGATCTCCAACGTCTGAGGGCCCGCTGGCACGATGTAGGTCCTCTCCGGCTCCAGTGTTTCGTCATTCAGCTTCGTGATGTGCAACTCGCCGCCCTGGATGCCCCCGAACTCGATCCGGATGGGTCTTCGCAACTCGCGCGGGATCGTCAAGATACGGTGGAAGCGCAGACCGAGCGCGTCCAGCACGTCGTCGTCGAGCAGACGCGTCTCTCGCCTGCCGAAGTCGCC
Organism: uncultured Binatia bacterium (SeqCode); assembly: GCA_965219905.1. Taxonomy (GTDB): domain Bacteria; phylum Desulfobacterota; class Binatia; order UBA9968; family JAJDTQ01; genus JAJDTQ01. The sequence goes on from CBDCOS010000002.1 coordinate 1,143,517, forward strand.
CAGCACGGTTTTCCGGAGGAATATCGAACAGGCGCGTGCCAAAGCGGCAAGCGCCGTCGTCCACTCCTCGCCCTGCCCGCCGCCGTTCTCCGCACACTGCATCGCCATCCCGTTGACGGCCAGCTGCATGTCTTGCAGCGCTTCCGTGATGCGCCCTCGCTTGTCCCGCGAGAACCCGCCGATGATGCTCCCTTCGGCGGGAAAGAATTTGGGTCCCTCTTCGTCACTCACTGTCGGCTCTCTCCGTTGCTGAGCCCATCGGCGACCTGCGCAGTCAAAGCCATGCGATTCGCACACTGCCCGACGGCGCTCTGCCGTGCGGGTTGACGACCGTTATGGCGTCGACCACTCGCCGCCCCGACACCATGTTGTCCGCGTAGTGGAATACCAAACCGAAGCTCCAGGTTTGTCTCGCCAACTTGCAAAGCCGAGGACGTCGCCGACAACGAAAGTCGCCAAGAGAATGCGGCCCACCCAGAGTTGCACAAAAGAAGGTGAGCTTTGCTTGTCCGAACCGCTCATCAGGGGGCTCATAGCTCGGTATGTAAATGGCGTCATTTTGCGCTGCTCACACGACCGCGGTTGCCGTAACAGCCGGTGCCGCAGTGCCTCTCGTGCATCTGGTGCCCGCCTTCGCCGGGGACGCTGAATCGATTCATGTGGCGCGCCGGTCCGTTTCCCGATCCTCCCTTTTTTCGAGAGCTGCACCGAGGACTAGGTCGGCCCAATCCTCGCAGACGCCTTCATCAAGGAACTTCAGGATTCCCCTGCGGCACAACTCCTGGCTCTTCGACAACAATGCCCAGTTGTTGCCGTCGCGCGGCAATGGGGCGCCGTGCACCGCTCGGGAGGCCACATCGTAGGAGTCCCCGAGTGTTTGTCGTATCTGCTTCCTCTCCGCGAAATTCGCTCCGATGTACCAGGCAGCGAACAACGCGAGGCGAAATTTCATTTCCCCGCGGTTCTTGTAATCGAAATTCCTCAAAAACAGCGCTTCCAACGCGACGCGAAGATCGATAAATCGATCCGGCAGTGTTCTGAATGCCTCCTTCGACTTACACCAACGCGAGATCGCCACACCGGCACTCGTCTCTTTTTTCCCAGCCATCGCCAAGAGGATGCTCTTCAGCTTGTCTTCCGAAGGGTGCCGGAATGCCTCCTTCGACTTACACCAACGCGAGATCGCCACACCGGCACTCGTCTCTTTTTTCCCAGCCATCGCCAAGAGGATGCTCTTCAGCTTGTCTTCCGAAGGGTGCCGGAATCTTCTGCTCCTCAATCGAAGCTGTCGTCACCCCGGAAATCCAATCCTTTCGCAAGGAGACTCCGGTGCCTCGCGGTTCTAGTCCTCCCCGATGCGTGCTGTGATGGCTTCTACTCGCTGGATCGAGGTATAGCGATGCTTCGTCGTAATCGTTCCATTGGAAGGCCATCTCCACGTCGGTATCGGCCTCTAGTGCCAGAGCTTGGCACACCGTGTCCATCCCCACACTCGAAGCGAACTGCGCCTGGACCGGCCAGACATTGCGGTCTTCTTCAGGACGAAAAAAGGCCGGCCGGGCGATCGAGTCGATGGCCAGCAACGTGCGACCCAGGAAATCCTCGATGGAACACGCGCGAGGTATCGGCAGACAGCCGAATGCGCCGTCCGTCGACCGCGGTAGAGGCTCGATCCGAATATGGGGCAGCGGGGCAAGCCTATCGTCGATGTACAGTCCGTTGAGCACTGCCGAAGTACGGTAGAGCACGGACTGTTCATCTACCCACCGCCTCAACATCTCTACCAACCTTACGGTCCCCAAAATGGCCGCGCCGCGGATGAGTGTCTTGGCAAAGCCATCTACTGGAGAAATTTGGCTTTGGCTCGTTACGCCGACTTCGCTGAAGGCCTCGCAACTGTCGCGCGATGATTCCATCGGGAATGCATGGCCGATCTTCCCGGTTTCCTGGTTGATGTAGTCCCCAAGCAATTCCCTGATGGCTGACAGCCACGGGGCGAATGCTTCATCGAGCACGATGACTTTTGCGCGCCTCGCCAGTGTCGCAGCCCGGTCGACCCAACTCTGTCTCGCAGCAAGGCTCCGTAGCCCATCCGCCGATACGGTTTCGTCTGGATTGCAGCTGTACGTGACACTCAGCCCGGTGTGATTCAGCTCGTCTCGCCCCATATCGAATTTGGCCTCGGCCAATACCGAGTCGAGGACTTCCTTCAAATCCTGCATTTCGCGGTGCCTCTTTCCGTCATTGGCTACATCGTCCCCCCGATGCCCTACCGTTGGGTCAGAGTCTTACTTGGCAAACCGGCGCATGGTGGTGCCGAGCATGTTCGCCGCGCCCCCGGGCGCACCAGTCCTCTACGTCAACCTAGCCGACTTTGGCGGCAAGCGCTGACAACCTGCGAGATCGTTGCCCAGTAGGAAGAAAACTTGCGTAGGAGATTCTGTCCCCACCGTGCTTGGGTGCTGCCGACGTCCACACCGACCATGTACTGACCTCGGGTATCCCCCTCGCCGGGCGAACCGCCCTGTATTCAGCGGATAATCCCACCCACGCCAACGGTCCTAGGCTCGATGGTAAGACAGGTGGACTCTGACTGTCAGGTGAGGTATCCAACAGATAGAAGGGCGACCCAACAATGACCACAGAAGATGAGCACAGCGAGATTGCCCGGTTGTACGTCGAGCGGCAGGAAGTGCAGGGACGCCTTGCCTGCCTCGCCAACAAATCCCGACGGCTTGAGAAGACCTTGCCCAAGAAGCGGCGCGACGAGGACGGTAACATCGTGCTTCCCCCGGATTTCCGTTCCCGTTACATGATCAGATCAGACACCTGTTAGCCGATCAGGCCCAACTGAAAAGCCGCCTACGGGAACTCGACAACTGGATGCTCAAATGACCCCAGACTCATACGTCTCGCGGCTGAAGGCGCTGAAGCTTCCGAATACCTTCAACCCTTACCTTAACCGCTGCCCAATATACGACCGCAGCGACGCTCCCACCATGCGCGCCAAAATATTGGAGAAGACGCTTATCGCCACCCAACGCACAACTCGTGAATCAATATGGCTCGGTAGAGATCTCGGCCACCGCGGCGGCCGCCGCACTGGCCTTGCATTGACCGACGATGTTCACTTTGCCCGTCATCTCCAACGGTGGCGCATAGCAGAACCAAGTCCGACCACGGGGCCGCCTCTCGTCGAGCAAACGGCGCGGTCCGTCTGGGAGTTGCTGGACCAGATCCACGAGAGTATTTTCCTGTGGAACGTCTTTCCCCTACATCCTTTCCCTACCGACCGACCATTCGCGAATCGCATTCACAGTTCCGTAGACGCCGCGATCGGTCACAAGTTACTCTCACTTTTGTGCTCCTTGTTGCAGCCCGCTCGAATTTATTTGTCTCGGTCGTCATGCTTTCCATGTCTCTCAACAAATATTACCTGGACTGATTTCCCATCACGTGCGTCATCCTAGCTTCGGTGGCCGCTACCAGTTTCGCAACCAGATCTCAGAGTTATATAACTTATGATTATACTACATCATCCTTTTACCGGCTCGACAACTCTGTTTATTTTACTGTCGTACTCTGTTTCCGACACTAAGCCGTCCTTGCACGGAGCCTCTTTTGACTAGCCTACGCTCTAATTCCCACCAATTAGAACTGTTTCGCGCTTCCAACCGTCCGCACTTTGACGCGCGTCATCATGGTGAATTGCGAATATCGGGCCAGTCATTAACAACTACAGCCGTGTTTCAGGCATACTGGTATTTCGCCGCCGAACGTCAGAATATCTTTTACCGTCGCCTTCGACAGGCTACCGCCGGTCCGCTGACGGCAGATCCGATTTTATCCGACTATAAGTTCACGAACGCATATCGCGCGTCCGATCGTGCGAGCCAATACCTCATCCGACATGTGATCTATAGACCTGATTTGCCGGACGATCCCGATGAGCTGTTCTTTCGCATTATGTTGTTCAAAGTCTTTAATAGCATCGCTACCTGGCGGTACCTCGAACAACGTTTCGGCGCCCTGACTCTGGCCAACTTTTCTTACAGCGACTTCGACCGCACCTTGCGTCGCCAAAAGGACCGCGGGTACCCAATATATTCCGCTGCGTATATGATGCCAACGGCCCGAGCGCCGTTCGGCCACCGACTCAAGCATCAAAATCACTTGCGACTAATCGAGTATATGTTAGACAAGCGATTCCCGGCAAAACTCCGGTCGGCAACGTCGTTCGCCGAGTGTTATGAAACTCTGCGGTCCGCGCCGTCAATTGGTCCATTCCTTGCTTTTCAGTACGCCATCGACCTCAACTACAGCACGTTGATCGACTATCCTGAATCAGATTTCGTGGTTGCGGGCCCCGGGGCCTTAGACGGCATTGCCAAATGTTTTATCCCACCAATAACTGTTGGTGCCACACAGATAATCAACCATATGTACTTGCACCAGGATCGTTACTTTGGCGGCTTTTCTCATCGATTCGAATCGTTGTGGGGCCGACCGCTTCAACCTGTTGACTGCCAAAATATCTTCTGCGAAGTTTCCAAGTATTCCCGTATCGCTTTTCCGCACATTATCGGCGTGGCTCGCAGGCGTCGAATCAAACAGCGGTACAATGTACGCAACCCGCTTCCGCGACCCTGGTATCCACCGAAGTGGCAAATCAATTCCGCGATCGATGCGGATTCAACCATTACGGTTTAACATCCTTGGTGTCTGTAAGCCCCAATGCGGTACACACTACCGTGTCACCCACGTGATTCATCGTGATTTTGAACTCAATGATACCCAAGGCCCAGATCCTTTCCTGCACCTTTCCGGTAGCCTTCACGCTAAACTTACCGGTATCCATACGACTTAATACTAACTCGGCCCCCGCCGCTTCCCAGTCGTCTTCCAAATACCCCAACGCATTCAGAATCGCTCCTTTTGTAGACACTAGCTCCGCCTGGCGCACCGTATTCCGATTCTCCTCCGCCTCCTCCGTGTTAAGCCAGCCAGTAGGGATCGCGACGTTGTCGGAGTTTAGCCGAGCCGTGCCCATTTCGCGTACAACCCCGGCGATACCGATCTCCACGCGCGGATCGAAGGACAAGGTGCCTTCCTCCAAGTCCACAGTCACAGTCCCTTGTCCTTCTTCCCGAAGGCGCTGGTATACTTGGTGCCCGTAAAATATTGCGTTGCGCCACTGCCACTCGTGCGCGTCGTCGACCTCCAGGCCTTTCACGTAACCGATCACCGTCTTTATCAAGCCAAACGTGATGTGGCTCTTCGTTGGGAACAGCGGTGCGAGGCTATCTTCGTTGGTCGGTCGAAGCTTTTTCGCCTCTGAATGAATCGCCTTAATCACCAATTCTTCGACTATGGCCGCACGGGCGCCGTCTTCAACCTCGTCCGTCTTCCGAATTGACTTCCTCTTTCGCTTCAAAAGGCGTCGCAAAACAGGTGACCAGTGCAAACACGCTGCGTTCGCCAAGTGCATTACGTCATGAAATCGGTAACCATCCTCCTCGTGGGCATTATCAGTTAAATCGTCACCCAACGGGCGCCCATGATAGTACATTCTCGCGTGCGTGCGATCGACACTTACAAAGGCTACCTGCATTCTTCGCGGCAATTGCTCGTCGTCTTCCAAGGTATCGTCGTAATAACGACGCCTTGCTCCCACAGATGACCTAAAGCGCGCCTTTTTTGCATTTTTGTCGAGAATGTCATCGAGCGAAATATTATGTACGCTTGCTATCGCGGCGAGGTGCCAGGCAATTTCTCCAATCACCACGTCGGCCGATCGAGCGACAATATTCCGATTAATTGCTAACTCCATGCTTGGCATCGTGAAACTGCGAAGGAGTTCGGCACTCAACTGCCAAAGAACTGCTACGCAGACATCTGTTAAAACGTGACCCTCCGTCCGCGCAGTTAGATAAGCTGTCTCCTGGTACTCACGAAACGTCACTTCTCCCTTGGCTAAGAAATCATCCGCTCTTCTTTGGAATTGTAAAAGCCGGTCGCCATCGAGATTCTCCAGCGCCGCGCGAATGCCGTCGCCTCTTTCTCCCTTTTCATTCACCTCGTTCCTCACATGGCGGATGTCGTTTGTTAATATGTCTTGATTCTCAGAACCCTCCAATATTGTTGAGAGGTTAAACAGGTACCAAAAGACGTCACCGAGCTCCTCAGCGACCTCCGCATTAAACGTCGTCTCGTATCCGGCGAGGAGCGCCTTCTTGACTGCGGACGTTAATGAACCGATTTCCCCAACTAGACCGTAGAGCGAAATTTGTTTCCGTCTGCTTCGCTCATGTTCCGTGAACTGGTCAGTATCCCTTACGACCTGCTGATACTCCGTCACTTTCATCTGACGCCTCCGTTTCGTAAATGCCGAGTGCCCTGTCACCTGCTCCCCTTGAATGTCCTCACTCAGGGGTTAGTCTTTGACGGAAGAGGAGGGAACCCACGCGCAAGAGCAGGTACAGCGAAGCGCGGATCGTCGGGATACTGAAGGAGCACCAGGCGGGGCTGGAGGCCACGGCGCTGTGTCGCAAATACGGCATCAGTGACGCGACGTTCTACAAGTCACGGCCGAAGTACCGCGTGCTGGGCGTGTGGGTCGCGAAGCGGCCGCGGAGCCTGGAGGCGGAGAACGGTCGGTTGAAGCGCCTTTCCGTGGACGGGGTGCCGGACGCAAGCCCTAACGTTTTGCGTTGGCAATCGTCACCGTCTTCTCTTTACCCAGTCCCAAGGTTTTCCTCGAAACCCCTGGACTCCCAGCGACCTGACCCATTCTTCAAACGCGGCTACGACCTCTTCACGCCTCACGCGTTGGTAGTTACGGTTCCCGTGAAGCACGCTCTGTTCTCCGCCATTGCGAAATCGGGCCGGAAGTCTCGGACCTTCTCCGCCAAAATAGACGAAGTCATCGCTAATTAGGACTCTCTCGACGCCTGTATCTCGCTCAATATGAGCTTCGCTAGGACTACCGTCAGCCTGACTGTGATATGACCCCAACTGTCTCCACTGACCTACCCCATTAGGCTCGTAGATGTTGTCTCCAGATGCCGCTATCCAGTTGTAGTACAAGTTCGGCTTCTTTCCTTCGAATCTCGCGTCACGCCAGTAGTCTTCCGTAGAAAGGACCTCCGTCACGCACATTGCGTAGACGAGATATTCACCACGCCGGACAGACCTCGCGTTGCTTCCGGTTCCGACCAGCCAGTCGCCTGGTTGCGCGTGTCGACGAATTCGTGGTTTACAAGTCGCTAGCGTGCAATAACCATGAAAGGGGTTTGGCGCGAACCCACTATCGTACCGAACAATGTAAGAAAAGAGGGTTCGCGCCATCTCGTCAGTTGCAAGGGTGTCTCGTGATCGGTGTAGGTTTGTCTGCAGGACTACCTTCAGGATTAGTCGACCCTTTGTAGTCTCCGCTTATTGCGTCAACAATGTTGTCACCATTCCATCCGACGATCGCGTCGTGGAATTCCTCCAAGGCTTCCGGAACATCGCACCCGTTGGATCCCCGTTCCCAAACTCCCACGATGGTCTTTCCTTGCTTATAGGCGTACTCGATCTCCCAATTAACCCACTCACTAGCCTTGGTATCGGGCGTGATGTAAACCACCAGAGCACTACATGCGTCAATTCGGGGCGCCAGGATTTCGCGTTGTATATATTCTGGAGATTTTGCGTTGTTCTCCTTATCGGAGGTAATCGAATAGTTCCGAGCTTCCAGACCATGTCTCGCCAAAAGACTCGTCAGGTCCGAGAGTCCGGCATCATCTTCGTGTATGTGGCTGACGAAGATGTTCTTCTTATCGTTTGCCATTCTAGGCCCCTACTCTAACCAATGGACACGTCCGATAACTCCAGTCGCTATTGCTGTCGACTCGCTGCCAACAGGACAGCGAGCCACGTAATGCAAAGGGCCAAGAAAGCACTAGGCATCAACAACCCAGTGTGCTTTCGTCTTACGAAGCGACGCTGTTCAAACTCCTTACTTTCACAGTCGAGAAAGTTGAATGGTAAGTTCTTCTCTAAGGAGATGAGCACATTGTGCTTAGCAGACAGTCGCCCGGTAACTGAATGTAGCGCCAACATCCACGACAGGGATACAACAACACCTAGAATCGGCAACATCCACGTCGTCTCAGCATTTGGCACGAGGCGATGCAGCACTACCGATGCCGCAACGATACCTGCCACCATACCAGAATACAGTTTGTTCATTCCCTCCCGAAGAGCAGCTACTCTTTCCGCGAGTTCGGCGTGGAGTTTGTAGGTTTCAAACAACAATACTTTATCGTCGACAGACATCCTGGTTCCCACCGCTGCAAAATCGATCATGTGTGAGTTAAGTGGCAGCACACCATGGGCCCGGGGTCTCCAGATGCCGACGACGACCCTAGACTAAGCTACCCACATATTTATGGTTACCACGGGAAGCCCTCAATTGCCATCGTCAGAAACTTTGTCCGGCCAGATTCCGCGATTTGATCACCGATGCACGCGGGGCGGCCCGTCGCGTCGTCGAACACGTCCTGGCAGGGTGTGTCGATCTCAGCCACCTGAAAGATCAGTTAACCGCACTTGGCATTCGTCTCGCCCTTCGACGACACGGAAGACGTATCGCGGGAGGAAGACTTCAGCCTGGTGGAGCAGCAGTCCGTAGTTTGGCGTGGTGGTCGAATAACGCTCAGGGGCACCCTCCACCAGCCCCGACTTCCCATAGAGCCTTTGGACGATGCCTTCCCTGGCTGACCCGCAGACAGTGCTTGAAATCAAAGGGAAGCCCCCTTTTTTTTGGGGAGCAGCCCTACAGGATTCCGAACCCGAACACGCGCATGGAACAAGAGATTACCACCACCAGGCAGCTTTCAGGAAGACGACGAGCCGGCGCCCCACCAAGATAAAAAGTACAAGTGCTCCAACGAAGGTCATGAGGAGGGCGGTGAACATCAGAAGGACGAGAAAAAAGGCAAAGGCGGGTTGGCGAAGGGCTGCCGGATCGGTCTCAAGAAGTAGGCCGACTATTCCGGCGCCCACCAAAAATACTACGATACCGCGAATAGGCACCCCTGCACGGTTCCAGACCGATCCCCATATCTCTTTGTCGCGCTTGGCCCAACGTGCCATGAGCCATGGTGCGATGAGGGTGGACAGAACCCCCAGGATAATGGTGATCATCATGTCGAACGGGGACATGTCGGGAAATCCTCAGGTTGAGTCCCCATAGATGACTGTTCTGAGCCATTCCCGAACGCTTCTTTTCTTTTTCGGCGGAGCGTTGTCTACTTTCCGCTGCTGGTGGAGACGTTGTTCTAGGAGCGCCTTCTCTAATTCGTGAATGCGTTGGTCTAGAATGGCTCCCTCGACCTTTTCAAGACGCCGTTCCAACTCTGAGGGCAGCGCATATTGGTAGTTGTGATTGATTGTACAGCCTGCGTAGAGCGTTAAGCTCCCCAAGAACATTATCAACGCCAGCGCCAAGGATCTGGACATCCAACACCTCCTTCTCCTCCATGTCTTGACCTCTCCATCGAGAAGCCGCAATTTACACATGCATGCGCCCATCGCCGGGGGATGCAAGGCGCCACGGCGCCTAAACTCGCATCAAGTCCGACAACCGCATTTAACTGCTTCCGCGACCGGACCACCTAGCCCTCAGCGCCCGCCACGACCTGGATTTGTTAAATATTTTCTGAGATAGCTGCCTCGATCAGACTTTGGTCAAGCAACCCAGCACCCTGCTCGTCCACAAGCCAGATTTTCGTAATCACCCTGCCGCATGTTGCGGCCCCGCCCATGTCGGGCCGGTGGTGGGTCCGACGCGGACGGGGTATGATGACCGCCATGTCCACGCCGAAGGGGGCGGCCCTCGTCACCGGCGGAGGCCGGCGCATCGGCGCCGCCGTCGCAAGGGCGTTGGCCGAAGACGGATATGACGTCGCGCTTCACTACTTCACTTCCGCGGAGCCGGCGGAACGGGTCGCGGCAGAAGTCGAGGCGCTGGGGCGGCGATGCCGGCTGTTCCGCTGCGACCTCAACGATCACCGGGAGATGAGCGCCCTGGTCCCCGCGGTGCGGGAGCACTTCGCCGGCCTCAACGTGCTGGTCAACAACGCCTCCATTTTCGAGCGCGGCACGCTCCGGGAAACCGGGCGCGACCTGTTCGAGCGCCACTTCAACATCAACCTCAAGGCGCCGTTCTTTCTCATCCAGGCGTTCGCCGAAAGCTGCGCCGCGGGGCAGGTCATCAACATCCTGGACACCCGCGTCAGCCGCTCCGACCCCCACCACGCCGCCTACACGCTGTCGAAGAAGACGCTCCTCGAGCTGACGAAGATGGCCGCCCGGGAACTCGGCCCCGCCATCCGGGTCAACGGGGTCTCCCCGGGCATGATCCTGCCGCCGCCCGGGGGCGTGGTGGACGAACTGGAGCGGCGGAGCCATGCCCTCCCCTTGAAACGCATCGGCGACACGGATAACTTGGTCGCCGCCGTGCGGTTCCTGTTGAACAACCCCTTCGTCACCGGCGAGAGCATCCACGTCGACGGCGGGGAACACCTGTAACGCCTGCCCGTGGTTCCATGATCCAGCGAAATCCGGTCAAGATCATCATCGAGAACCTGCGGCTCCGCACCATCATCGGCATCAACGACTGGGAGCGCGAAACCCGGCAGGACGTGGTCGTCAACGTGGAGCTGGAGCTCGCGCCGGACACGGTCTTCACCCGCGACGCCATCGACGAGACCGTGGACTACAAGCGGCTGAACAAACGGCTCATCGCCGAGGTCGAACGGTCATCGTTCTTCCTCCTCGAAAAACTGTGCGACCACCTGCTGGCGCTGGTGATGGAAGACCGCCGGGTCCAGCGCGCGCGGGTCCGGGTGGCCAAGCCGGCCGCCCTCCGCTTCACCGATTCCGTTTCCGTGGAATGCTCGGCGGAAAGGGCGCCGACGGGGGCCGGACCGGCATGAACCGCGCCGTCATCGGGCTGGGGTCCAACATCGAGCCCCAGGTCAACGTGCCGAAGGCGCGGAAACGGATCGCCGAGCGTCACGTCATCCTCGCCGAGTCGCCCCTGGTGGAGACAAGTCCCGTCGGCTATGCCGACCAGCCGGACTTCACCAACGGCGCGCTGCTGCTGGAAACGCGCGCGGATCGCGAGCGGCTGAAAGCCGACCTCAAGGCCATCGAGGTCACGCTCGGACGCCGGCCCGGGATGAACCGGTACGGACCGCGCACCATCGACCTCGACATCGTCGTGTGGAACGGCCAGGTCATCGATCCGGACCTCTACACCCGGGACTATCTGCGCCACGCCGTGCTGGCGGTGCTTCCGGACCTGAGGCTGTGATTCGTCGAGGCCCTGACGCGCGGCGCATCCGACCGGCATGCGCGGCGGCGCACGCGCTGACGCTGCTCCTCGGCCTGGCCGGCGGCGCCTCCGCCGGGGTGATGGCGGTGAAGGCGGTGCCGTTGGCGCTGGACCCGGAACGGCCGGGCCTGCGGACCGTGGGCAAACTGGTATTCATGAGCGGTTTCGAGCTGGTGTCGGAGCACCCGCGGTTCGGCGGGCTTTCGGGCCTGGACGTCAGCGCGGACGGACGGCGGCTCCGGGCCGTCTCGGACCGCGGCCGCTGGATCGCCGCGGATCTCGTCCACGACCGCGCCGGGCGTCTCGTCGGCGCCGGCTCATGGCGCGACGCCCCCATGCTGACCCCGGCGGGCAAGCCGGTCCGGGGCCGCTGGCGGGACGCCGAAGGGCTGGAGCGAATCGCCGGCAACGCCTTTGTGGTTTCTTTCGAGGGGCATCACCGGATCTGGCGATACCCGGCGGCCTTCGATGCGCCTCCCAACCCGGTGGCCACGCCCCGCGCTCTCGACGACGCGCCCGGCAACGGCGGCCTCGAAGCCATCACCGCGCTGCCGGACGGCACGCTGCTGGGCGTGACCGAACGGCACGCCAACCCGGACGGCAGCCTCAAGGCCTGGCTCATGCGGGACGGCGCGTTCCGTGAGATCGCCTACGTGCCGGACGGCGGCCTCCACCCCACCGACCTTGCCGCCATGCCCGGCGGGGAAGTGCTGCTGCTGGAACGGCGCTTCACCCTGTCGGCGAGGCGCGCGCGGATCGTCCGGCTACCGAAGGGCCGTCTGCGTGAGGCCCGCGGGCGCGCCGGAGTCCGGGTTCGCGGACAGGCCGTGGCGGATTGGACGGATCCGCTGCCGGTGGACAACTTCGAGGGCCTGGCCCTCAGGCGGGACCGCGCGGGAAGGACGCTCCTTTACCTGGTGTCCGACAACAACTTCCTGCCGTTCCAGCGGACCCTGTTGCTCCAGTTCCGGATGATTGCCGAATTGTGAGATTGGTTTTAGGATTTGTTCCTGCATCCACTGCCGGGAGGAACCATGAGCCTTCAGAAGCTTGAACAGAAACCGCTGGAACAACTGAGCCTCGACGAGCTCCACGCGCTGTTCCGCCTCCGGGTGAAGCCCGAGGCCATCGAGCACGTCATGGGCGCCGCCGAGAGCGAATCCACCCTCAAGCGGAACCGCACCGCGTTGGACCGGCTGCTCTTCCGGCAACGGATCTTCCACGACGTGACCGATCCGGACACCTCCATCGAGCTGTTCGGCCACAGGCTGCCGTCGCCGACGTTGATCGGGCCGGTGGGCAGCTTCCGGTTGCTGCGCAAGAACGGCGAGCACGAGGTGGCGGAAGGCGGCAGCCTGTTCGGGACCATGGTGTTCATCAGCGGCGCCACCGCGTCCACCGTGGACCAGTGGGCGGAAGGGATTTCCTCGCCGCTGGTATACATGGCCTACCTCAGCAAGGGGCGGGACAAGGTGCTGAGCGCGGTGCGCCGGGCGGACGAGATCGGCTACGCCGCCGTGGGCCTCACCATGGACACGCTGCAGCCCACCAAGCTGAGAGACCGGGTGCCGATGTCCTCGGACGGAAAGCCCCGCACGGTGCACCTGTCATCGCCGGACGACGTCGCCTGGCTCAAGAACGAGGTGTCGGTTCCGGTGGTGGTGAAGGGGATCATGAACCCCGACGACGCGCGCATCGCCATCGACGCGGGCGCGGACTGTCTGGTGGTCTCGAACCACGGCGGCCGCATCCTCGACTTCAACCGCGCCGCCATCGAGGTGCTGCCGGAGATCGTCGACGCGGCCGGCAACCGGGTCCCGGTGCTGCTGGACAGCGGCGCCCGCAGGGGCGGCGACATCGCCAAGGCCCTGGCGCTGGGGGCCAGGGCGGTCCTGCTGGGACGGCCCATCTGCTGGGGCCTCGGCGCCGCGGGGCCGGAGGGCGTGGCCCGGGTGCTTTCCATCTTCACGGACGAATTGAAGCGGGTGATGATCATGACCGGCACCCCCGCCATCCCGGACATCACGCCGGCGCTTCTCAGCCTGGACCCGAACAACATCTGGTTCCGGGGCATGTAGGAGGACCCATGAGCGCAGAAGAGCGTTTGAAAGAGCTGGACCTGAGTCTGCCGCCCCTGCCGAGGCCCATGGCCAACTACGTCAGCGCGGTGAGAACGGGCTCGTTGCTGTATCTTGCCGGCCACGGCCCGCTGGGCGACGACGGCAAACCCATCTCGCGAGGCAAGCTGGGCCGGGACCTGACTGTCGAGGAAGGCTATCAGGCGGCGCGCCAGACGGCGTTGAACTCGCTGGTGACCCTGAAAGCCCAGCTCGGGAGCCTCGACCGCGTCCGCCGCATCGTCAAGGTGCTGGGCATGGTCAACGCCGACCCGGAGTTCCACAAGACGCCGCAGGTCATCAACGGCTTCTCGGACCTGATGGTGGAGGTGTTCGGCGAGAGCGTCGGCAAGCACGCACGCTCGGCGGTGGGCATGGCGACGCTGCCCAACGGGATACCCGTGGAGATCGAATCCATCTACGAGGTCGAATGAGCGGGCGCCCGGCCCATTCGTCCCGAATTCTCCCTTCGACCCGACCCCGGCTTCGCCCGGGATCGACCAAATGGTCGAGGACATTCGACCCTTTTGGCGTGGTCCCGGGCACGCGGGACTGACGCAACTCCTTGAAAAACAGACAATTTGTAGAGCTCGGAGATCTGGCATGAAACGTGCTCAAACCAGGTTACCCACTTTGACCAAGTTACCCACTTTGGAAGGAGGAAGCTCAATGCTCTGCAAACAATCCCGTTCCACATATGTGAAGGCGTTGGGCGTGGGCGCCTTGCTGCTCGCCCTGCTCGCCCTGCTCGCCCTGTTCTCAGGCTTCAACCAGCAGTCTCTCGACGCCTCCACCGAACCGGCAGCGGAAGACCGCCGGCCGGTGAAGACCATCGTGAACCTGGTGAAGGCCGTGAGCCCGGCGGTGGTCAATATAACCACCAAGGGCGAGACGCGGCCGGCGCGGTGGTCTCAACCTTTTACCCATCCCTGGCCCGACGCATGGCGCAAGTTCTTCGAGGACCCCTTCAGCAACCCCGGCCCCTTCGCCAACCCTGGACCTCCCTCCGCCCCCCGGCGGACGGAGTCGTTCGGATCCGGCGTGGTCATCGACTCCAAAGGCTTGATCCTGACCAACCATCACGTGGTGGCGGGCCGAAAGAACACCACCATCAAGGTGACCCTGCCTGACGGAAACGAGTTCGAAGGGAAGATCATCGGCACCGACGAGAAGACCGATGTCGCGCTGATCCGGATCAACGCCGGCTACGAGCTGCCCACCGTGCCGCTGGGGAATTCCGACAGGCTGGAAATCGGCGAAGGCGTGCTGGCCATCGGCAACCCGTTCGGACTGGACGGCACCGTCACCGCCGGCATCGTCAGCGCCAAGGGACGCCGCATCGGCAGCAGCCCCTACGACAACTTCATCCAGACCGACGCCTCCATCAACCCGGGCAATTCCGGCGGTCCGCTCGTCAATCACCGGGGCGAGGTGGTGGGCGTGAACACCGCCATCTACAGCCGCGGCGGCGGCAACGTCGGCATCGGCTTCGCCATCCCCATCAACCTCGTCAAGGAATTGCTCCCGCAACTCCAGAACGAGGGACAGGTGACCCGCGGGTGGCTGGGGATCGGTTTCCAGAGGATGACGCCGCTGCTGGCCGAGTCCCTGGGCGTGAAGGAGTCGGGCGGGGCGCTCGTGTCCAAGGTGCTGCCCGACACTCCGGCGAAGGAGGCGGGATTCAAGGCCGGCGACGTCATCGTCGAGTTCGACCGCACCCCGGTCAAGCAGGCCCGCGACCTTCCCATGATCGTCGCGAGGACCCCGGTGGGGAAGGAAGTCGGGGTGAAGGTCCTACGCGACGGCGGCGAAAAGACGCTGACGGTGCGCATCGGCAAGCTCCAGGGGAAGGAGACCGCCGCCGCGGTGGAGCAGCAGGTTTCCGACCTTGGCCTCACGGTGCAGGAGGTGACCCCCGAGATCGCCAAAAAACTGTCCATGAAGAGTGCCGAGGGAGTCGTCGTCACCACGGTGAAGCCCGGGAGTCCCGCGGATGAGGCCGGGTTGCGCCAGGGGGACGTGATCCTCGAGGTCAATCGAAACCGCGTGGGCACACTGGCGGACTACGGCAAGGCGCTGAAAGGGGCCGACAAGGGCCGTAGCACCCTGTTTCTGGTGAAACGGGGCGATGTCACCCGGTTCTTCGCCGCCAAGACCTGAACCCAGGCGGCGTCCGGAGTCTCGGGCCGCAACGGCCGAACACATCCCGGGGAGGGCCGTAGGGCGAAGTACCGTCCCGCGGCCCTCCCCTTTTTCGCGCCCTCGGCGGGACCGCCGCGCGTGCTTGTCGGTTGTTGCCAAGCCGGAGTCCGTTTGTATAATGGAGTGGCGGGGTCCGTTCCGTCCTTCCCCGCCATCTGAAACCGTCCACGCATGGCCATGAAACGCGCTTCGCTGGTCCCCTATTTCCTTGCCTCGGTTCTGCTGCTGCTGGTCCTGTTCTCGCTCTACGTCTTCTACGAGAGCCGCTGGCTGAGGGACGAGCTCGTGCGGCAGGTGGAGGTCAAGGCCCTGGCCCTGACCAAGACCATGGAGACCAGCGCGGAGAAGTCCATCAAGGGCAACGCGCTGATCGAGGAGCTGGTAAGGAAACGTCTGCTGGACAATGCGCGCGTCATCGACCGGCTCCTGACCGCCAATCCGCCCGAGGTTCTGGTGCAGCGCATCAGCGCCATCAACGACCTCTACAAGGTAGAGCTCCTGGACCTCCAGGGCCGCCCCTGGGTGTCGCACACCGGATTCGAACCCCCCGGCTTAGGCGATCTCCTGGCCGGGTTCCGGGAACGGTGGACGGGCCGGGAGGCGGCGGTCCATATCTGGGGGAAGCTCTGGTCGCAGTTTCCGGGGCAAGTGCCCGCCCTGCCCGAGAACAAGTTCTGGGAGGACAGCGTCTTCGGCGTGGCCCTGGAGGCCCGCAGCTTCCCCGGCTTCATCGCCGTTCACGCCGACGCGTCCTACATGCTGAAGCTCCAGCGCGAAATCGGCGTGCAACGCCAGATCCAGGACCTGGGCCGGCAGGACGAGATCCACCAGCTCGCGCTGCTGGACAACGATTTCACGGTGCTCGCGCACACCGACCCCTCGGTGGTGGGGACGCGGATGGCGGACGATCTGGTCGCCAGGGCCCGCGCCACCGAGCGTTCGGCCCACCGCATCGTGGGGACCGAAACGGAAGGCCGCCGTTACGAGCTGGTGAAGCCCATCACGCTGGACGACGATCCCATGGGCTTTCTGAGGATCGGCCTGTCCATGGCCGCCGTGGACGCGGCGTGGTGGCAGAGCCTGTGGTCGATGGTGGGGCTGGGCTTCGGCATCCTGGCCCTCGGGATGCTGGGGTTCACCGCGATCCTGTACAACCAGCGGTTCCACATGCAGGAAATCAAGGCCCTGGAGGCGGAGGTGGAACGGCGGGAGCACCTCTCCATGATGGGCAATCTCGCGGCCACGGTGGCCCACGAGGTGCGGAACCCCCTCAACGCCATCTCCATGGGGCTGCAACGTCTCAAGGGGGAGTTCAAGCCCACCCAGGACGAAAGCGAGTACACCCACTTCATCGAGCTGATGCGGGGGGAAGTCCACCGCCTGAACGCTATCGTCGAAGAATTTCTGACCCTGGCGCGGCCGTTGAGCATGAAGACGGACCTGGTCAAGGTGGACCAGCTGCTCAACGAGCTGACCACGCTGACCCGGAGCGACGCCGCCGCGGCCGGAGTCGAGATCGCCGTCGTGAACCACGGTCCGCGCCCGGTGATCAAGGCCGACCCCGACTACCTCAAGCAGGTGTTGTTGAACCTCATCCTGAACGGTCTTCAGGCCATGCCGGAAGGCGGCAACCTGACCATCGAGACGTCCGTGCGGGACAGCAGGATGCGGCTTTCCGTCAGCGACACCGGAGTCGGCATCGAACCGGAGAACCTGACGCGGATCTTCGAACCTTACTTCACCACCAAGACCGACGGTTCGGGGCTCGGACTCGCCATCGCGCGCCGGATCATCGAGGGTCACGGCGGAACCCTCGAGGTGACGAGCAAGGCGGGCAGCGGCAGCCGATTCGAGATCGTTTTTCCGCTGGACCACACGCTCGCTTGAACGACCGGAAGACCCTGACCGAAAACGCCGTTGAAGAGCGCTGAAATGACCGAACAGGCAGTTGTCGAAGACTCCGGGTTGCGGGTAGCCGGCCAGGGGGCCGCCGTCCAGGGCGACCGCTTCCACGTCCTCGTGGTGGACGACGAACGCACGCAGCTCGAGTTCGTCGGCGGCTTTCTCCGCAAGGCCGGCTTCGAGGTAGTGCTGATGGAGAGCGCCGCCGGCGCGCTGGAGCGATTCCGCAAGGAACCGTTCGACCTGGTGCTGACGGATCAGCGCATGCCGGAGATGTCCGGGGTCGATTTCCTGAAGCAATGCCGCGGGGTGGATCCCGAGGTGGCCGTCATCATCATGACCGCCTACGGCAGCATCGAGACCGCCGTATCGGCCATGAAGGAGGGCGCCACCGACTACCTCACCAAGCCGCTCAACCTGGAGGAGCTCCTGCTGCGCATCGAGCGGGTCAAGCGCAGCCATCAACTCCTACGCGAAAATACCCAGCTCCGGGAACTGCTCCAGGAACGGCACCGGATCGAAGGCATCATCGGGGAGAGCGGCCAGATGCAGGAGGTCCTGGACCTGGTGCGGCGGGTGGCCCCCAGCGATGCCACCGTGCTCCTTCGCGGCGAGAGCGGCACCGGAAAGGAGCTCATCGCCAAGGCCATCCACTATGCCAGCGCCCGCAGGAACGGCCCCCTGGTCAAGGTCAACTGCGCGGCGCTGCCGGAAACCCTGCTGGAATCGGAGCTCTTCGGGCACGAGAAGGGAGCCTTCACCGGTGCCTTCGCCATGCGCAAGGGCCGGTTCGAGATCGCCGACGGAGGCACCCTGTTCCTGGACGAGATCGGCGACCTGCCCGCCCACCTGCAGGCGAAGCTGCTGCGGGTGCTGCAGGAGAAGGAATTCGAGCGGGTGGGCTCCAACCGCGCCATCACCACCGACGTGCGCATCATCACCGCGACCCACAGGGACCTCGAGCAGCTCATGCGTGAGGGCAGCTTCCGCGAGGACCTTTACTACCGCCTCAACGTGGTCACCATCATCCTGCCGCCGCTGCGCGAGCGCCGCCAGGATCTCCCGGCGCTCGTGGAGCACTTCCTGCGCAAATTCGCCGAAAAGAACGGCAAGACGATCCAGGGCTTCTCCCGTGAGGCGCGCGACGCCCTGTTGCGCTACGACTATCCCGGCAACGTGCGGGAACTCGAGAACCTGGTGGAGCGCGCCATCGTGCTCACCCGCGACGACGTGGTGAGCCTGGGCGAGCTGCCGCTCACCATCAAGGAAACGCGGCCTGGCGCGGACGACCAGACCAACCTTTCGGCCGTCGTGGAAGGGATGGAGCGGCGCATGATCGTCGAGGCCCTGGAAGCCGCCGGAGGGGTCCAGACCAAGGCGGCGGACAACCTCGGAATCAGCGAACGGGCCCTGCGGTACAAGCTCCGGAAATACGGCCTCCGGGACGACAAATAACCCCCGGAAGGTCCGTAACCGGGTG
The DNA here is from genome assembly GCA_965219905.1 of uncultured Binatia bacterium (SeqCode). Lineage (GTDB taxonomy): Bacteria > Desulfobacterota > Binatia > UBA9968 > JAJDTQ01 > JAJDTQ01. The sequence continues at coordinate 1,162,601 of CBDCOS010000002.1, forward strand.
CTTGACAACGATTTTTTTCCGTGATACCGTAGGTTGTTGCTGATACTCCTCAAGGACCGCTACTCAGTCTTGTTGGGTCCGCAGGGACTGTCCCAACGCTCAATTACTCTTTCGTGTCTGCACCGCCGATCCCCCGATAACGCTCCGGTCGGCCAGCAATACCGGATCATCGAGGTTTCGCGAGGGTGGCGGACACGTTTCACCTGCGAATGGTTGGAATGCCGGCTTGCTCAAGGAAGCCAGGTTACTTGAGCAACGGTGTAATGAATATAGTGGAAGCCAACGATGATGGAGAGAGCCTTGAACATCGAAGACACCGAGGAGGCGATGGACGACTCGATCGACGAGCTTGACGACATCTCCATGGGAGAGGTCGACGAAGAGGAACGATCCGCGTCGTTCTCGGAGGAGTCCCCGCAGAGCCACGTCCCGGTGGACAGCGACCGCGTGGACGAAAAGACCGATCCGGTGTCGCTCTATCTGCGGGACATCGGCTCCACGCCCTTGCTGACCCGGGAGCGCGAGGTCCAGCTCGGGATGCAGATGGAGCAGGGGCAGGAGGAGTACATCGCCAGCGTCATCGCCTCGCCCTACACGGTCCTTCGCGTGCTCAACCTCGCCGAGCGGATCAAGAGCAACGAGACGGCGCTGGACCGCGTGTTGATGGTGGAGGATGACGGCGACGCGTTCGACGAGGCCATCGAACGCCGCCGGTTCCTCAAGGGAATCACGGTGCTGCGCGGCCTCGTCGCGGACCAGAAGCGCATCCGGAAGGAGCTGGCCCGGAAGAGGATCTCCCAGAAGCGCCAGGCGCTGCTGGAAGCCGATCTGGCCAAGAAGCAGACGCGGATCAACGACGCGGTAAAGGGATTGCGTCTTTCCAAGGAATGGATCGACGACGTCGGCGCCAGCCTCAAGGAATCGCACCGGACCATCGTCGACCTGCAGGAACAGGCTCGCACCCATACCCGCGGCAACGCGGCCAAGCGGATTGCCGACGAGATAGCGGCCATCGAGGAGACCCTCGAGTCCTCCGCCGCCGACATCGCCGGCCAGGTGGCGGCGATCAACGCCGCCGAGTACAAGGCCTCATCGGCGAAGAAGGTGCTCATCGAGGCCAACCTGCGGCTCGTGGTGAGCCTGGCCAAGAAGTACGGGAACCGCGGCCTGCAGTTCCTGGACCTGATTCAGGAAGGCAACGTGGGGCTCATGCGGGCGGCGGAGAAGTTCGACTACCGGCTCGGGTACCGGTTCTCGACCTACGCGGGCTGGTGGATTCGCCAGAGCATCACCCGCGGCATCATCGACTCGGCCCCCACCATCCGGATCCCGGTTCACATGATCGAGACCCGGAACAAGCTCATCCGGGCGCACCGGTCGCTACACCGCAAGCTCGGAAGAGAGCCGCAGCCCGACGAGGTCGCGGAAGAGATGGGCCTGACCACGGACGAGATCCGGCGGCTGATGCGCATCGTCAAGGAGCCGGTTTCCCTGGAAACCCCCATGGGCGACGACGAGGAGAGCCGCCTCGGCGACTTCGTCGAGGACAAGCACATCCCCAAGCCGTTGGACCAGACCATTCACGCCAACCTGCGCGACAAGGTCAAGAGGGTCCTGGCGACGCTGCCGCCTCGGGAGGAAGCCGTGCTGCGGTTCCGCTTCGGCATCGGAGAGGTGCGGGACTACACCCTCGAGGAGCTCGGGGAGCGGTTCTCGCTGACGCGGGAACGCATCCGCCAGATCGAGCAGCGCGCGCTGAGAAAGCTCAGGACCGCGGTGGCGGGACTGAATCTTCAGGACTAGGAGCCTCCTCGGTGACCCGCGGCGGCGTCACCGAGTGCGCCTTCACTTCGCCCCGCCGCCGCCGCGCGAACTCCTGCACCTGACGCTTCGCCGCATCGAACGCGTCCCGGATGGCGACGTGGACGTCGTGGTGCGCCGCGGCCTGGCTGTTGTCGCGGTTCACCACCAGCTCTCCGCCCGGCACCGTCAGGTCGATGCGGACATTGTAGAGCCGGCCCTTGTGATGGTGACGGTGGGGCGCGGCCACCACCACCCGGCACCCCGTGATGCGGTCATAGAACTGATCGAGCTTGGCTGCCTTCTCGCGAATGGCCTGCTCAATGCCGCGAGAGGGTTCCACGTCGCGAAAGGTCACTTGCAGTTCGAGTTTCATCGGACCCCCTTTCGATCTCTTTTCCTTTTTATAATCTTCGGCGATACTGCGTCAATTGTCCCGGCGGCTCCGGCCGCGGAGACCCCTCTCAGCCGGCAAACACCTCCATGAGCGGGCCCGACCTGAAAGGTTTCCCACCTACCGAGCGACGCCGGCTCAGACGTCTGGCCCGGTCCGCGGCATCTCCGGACGCCGCTCTGGTGCAACTCGTCCGGCTGGTGGAATCCGGCGGCCGAGAGCACCTGACAAGCCTCACGTCGCCCGAGCTTCGGATCCTGCTGCGCATCCTCGGCGGCAGCGACTACCTCGGCAACATCCTCATCAACGAGGGGGGTGCGTGGGCGGAGGCCTTCCTCCGGTCTATACGCACGGGGCCCAGGTCAGCGGACGCCCACGCGGCGGAGTTCGGCCGGATCACCCGCCAGGAGACACCGGAACGATTCTACCGCAGGCTGCGGCGTTACAAACAGCAGGAGTTCCTGCGCATCGGCGCTCGGGACCTCGGATCGCTGGCGACGGTGGAAGAGACCATGGGGGAGCTGACCACCCTCGCGGACTTCGCGCTGGACACGGCCTACCGGTTCTGCCGCGCGGACCTCGAACGGCAACACGGCCGTGTGAAGGTGCCGGGCACGTCGCGGGACAACCGTTTCGTGATCCTGGGCATGGGCAAGCTGGGCGGCAGAGAGCTCAACTTCAGCTCCGACATCGACCTCATCTACCTGTATGAAACCGACGAGCCGGCCAACCGCCGCGCCGTGCCGCCGCTGGAGTTCTTCAGCCGGCTCGCGGAACGGCTGACCCACGCCATGGGCGAAGTCACCGAGGAAGGGCTGGTGTTCCGCACGGACCTGCGGCTTCGTCCCATGGGCAGCCGGGGCCCTGCGGCCCAGCCGCTGGCCGCGGCCCTTTTCTATTACGAGTCCTGGGGCCTTTCCTGGGAGCGCGCCGCCCTGATCAAGGCCAGGCCGGTGGCCGGGGACCGGGAGTTGGGCGAAGCGTTCCTCGAGAGCGTCCGGCCGTTCGTTTACCGCCGTTACCTGGACTATTCCACGGTGGAGGAGCTGCGGGACATGAAAACGCGCATCGAACGGCAGCACCTCCCCGACCCCGACCGCCGGGTGCGGAACCTCAAGCTCGGACACGGCGGCATCCGCGAGGTGGAGTTCTTCACCCAGGCCCTGCAACTGGTGAACGGCGGCTACGACCCCCGCATCCGGAAAGGGAGCACGCTCGAGGCGCTGGCGGAGCTGGCCCGCCACGGCTACATCCCGGCAGCGGAAAGCGCGGCCCTGAGCGCCGCCTACCGGTTCCTTCGCGACGTCGAGCACAAGATCCAGATATTCGCCCATGCCCAGTCCCATGAGATCCCCGGGACCGGAGACCGGCAACGCGCCCTGGCGCGACGGCTGGGCTACGTCGACGAACCCGGCGGGGAGGCCAATGCCTTCTGGAGGGACTACCGGAAACAGACCGAGGTGGTCCACGGTTCGTTCGACCGGCTCTTCTACAGCGCGCAAAAGGAAATGTCCGCCCGGGGCGACGAGCCCGAGGCCGAGGTCTGGCAGGACCTGGAGCGCAGGGAGTGGGTCATCGAGGAACTCCGCGGACGCGGCTTCCCGGATCCGGAGAAAGGCTACCGCGACCTGCTGGCGGTGCGGGACGGCAGCGACACCACGCCTCCGAGCCCCAGGCGGGTCAAGGTCATGCGGGACCTCATGCCATCCCTGATGAAGACCATCCTGGACTCGGCGGAGCCGCAGCAGGCGCTGCACCACATGGCCGACCTTGGCCGCCGCATCGGCGCCCGCACGGGCTTCCTCACCCTGCTGGCGGAGAACCCCAAGACCACCCGCCTGCTCATCGACCTGTTCGCCAACAGCCGTTTCCTGTCCATCCTGTTCATCAACCGCCCCGAACTGCTCGACACCCTCATCCGGGTCGACCTCACGCGGGTGGCCAAGACCCGGGCCGAAATGCTGGACGAGTTAAGCGCATCCATCGAGGAAACCGCCGACATCGAGGACCGGCTCGACCGCCTGAGACGCTACCGCATCGAGGAGTTCATACGACTGGGGCTCCATGACCTCGGCGGCGAGCTGGGATTCGACGCCGCCATCACGCAGCTGACCCACCTGGCCGAGGCCTGCCTCGAAGCCGCCCTCACGTTGGCCCGGGGCGAACTGGACCGCCGGCACGGCGCTCCGGAAGACGGAAGTTTCGCCGTGCTGGCCATGGGCAAGCTCGGCGAGGGGCAGCTCGATTACAACTCCGACCTGGACCTGATCTTCCTCTACGACAGCGCCGACGGGGCCGAGACCGGAGGCGGCCTCGCGGGCAGCACGAACGTCCACGACTACTACATGCAGCTCGGGCAGCGGCTGGTCACCTATCTCTCCGCGCCCACCGAGGAAGGGATTGCGTATCAACTCGATATGCGGCTCCGCCCCTCGGGACGGTCGGGGCCGCTGGTGTCCTCCATCGAGGCGTTTCGCCGCTACCACGAGGCAAGCTCGCAGCTATGGGAGCGGCAGGCCCTGATCCGGGCGCGTTTCGTGGCCGGCGACCCGCAACTCGGCGCCGAGGCGGAGGCCATCGCCCAGCGCTTCGCCTATCAGGGCGACTTCAGCCGGGAGGACCTGGGGGAGATCGACAGGCTGCGCATGCGCATGGAGCGGGAACTGGCCCGGGAGGACGGCTCCCATTTCGACGTGAAAACCGGGCGCGGCGGGTTGATCGACGTGGAGTTCCTGGTGCAGATGCTGCAACTGCGTTTCGGGCACGAACATGCCGCCCTGCGCCGGCGGGACACTCTCGGCGCCGCGGCCGCGCTCCGGGAACGACGCCTCCTGGGAGCCCGGGACCACCGCCTCCTGGTGGAGGGCTACACGTTCCTGCGACGCCTGGGGCACCGCCTGAGGCTTGAGCGGGACCACGATACCCACACGCTCGAACGCGAGCCCGGAAGTCTCCGGCCCGTGGCCCTGGCCCTGGGATACGAAGAGAAGGGACGGAGGTCCGCGGGCGCGGCCCTGTTGCGGGACTATGAGAAACGCAGGGAGCGTATCCGCGCGTGCTATGAGAGGTTCTTTCCGGACGCCCGGTGACTCCGGGACCCGGCTGCGCCGGAACGCTATTCCAGCATCTCCGCCAGATCGCTCACCACGATGTCGGCGCCGTTGTCGCGCAGGGCGTCGGCGTCGCCGTGCCGGTCCACCCCGATGACCAACCCGAACCCGCCCCGGCGGCCGGCCTCGACGCCGGACAGGGCATCCTCCACCACCACCGCTCGCTCGGGACGCACGCCCAGCTCTTCGGCGGCCCTGAGGTAGGTGTCGGGAGCGGGCTTGCCCGGGATCTTCAGCCGCTGGGCGATCTCTCCGTCCATGCGCGCGTCGAACAACCCCTCGATGCCGGCGGCCTCCATGATGCTCCTGCAGTTCTTGCTGGACGACACGACCGCCGTCTTCATTCCCCGGCCGCGGAGCTCCCTGGCCCAACGGATGGTTCCCTCGTAGGCCTCCACCCCCTCTTCCTTGAGCACCCCGTTGAACAGGCGGTCCTTGCGGTTGCCGAGACCGCACGCGGTCAGAGTCCCCGGCGCATCGCCCGGATCGCCGTAAGGCAGCTCGATGCCCCTGGACTCCAGGAAGCTCCGGACCCCGTCGTAACGGGGCTTCCCATCGACGTAGCGCTTGTAGTCGCCGTCCATGTCGAAGGGCACGAAGGTCGCGCCGGCGTCCGCCGCGCGCCGCTCGAGAAACTCGTCGAACATCTTCTTCCAGCACACGGAGTGGACCCGGGCGGTGGAGGTCAGGACCCCGTCGAGGTCGAACAGGACGGCGTCGAAGTCGTCCGTGGTCACGCGCGGGAGCGGCGGCGTCATGGCGCCTCCTCCCTCAACTCCGCCAGGATGGTGTCCCGCACCTCCTCGACCCGGCCCAATCCGGACACCCGGATGTAGCGCGGCGCCGCCGGATCGCCCCGGCCCTCCCACCGGCTGTAGTAGTCCACCAACGGGGCGGTCTGCTCGCCGTAGACCTCCAGCCGCCGGCGCACTGTCTCTTCCCGGTCGTCGTCCCGTTGCACGAGGTCCTCGCCGGTGACGTCGTCCTTGCCTTCCGCTTGCGGGGGATTGAACGCCACGTGGTAGACGCGCCCCGACGCCGGATGCACGCGCCGCCCGCTGAGCCGCGCGATCACCTCCTCGGGAGGCACGTCGATCTCCACCACATGGGTGACCGGGATGCCGTTGTCGCGCAACGCCTCGGCCTGGGCCAGTGTCCGGGGGAAGCCGTCGAAGAGAAACCCGTTCCGGCAATCCGTATCCCGGATGCGCACCTGGATAAGCTCCACGATGATGTCGTCGGACACCAGCGCGCCCGATTCCATCACCGCCTGGACCCGTTGCCCCAGCGCCGTGCCCGCCTTGACCGCCGCCCGCAGCATGTCGCCGGTGGATATCTGGGGGATGCCGAAAGCCGCGGCAATGGACTCGGCTTGCGTCCCCTTGCCCGCGCCGGGCGGACCCAGCAAGATGATGCGCATGACCGCGGTTCAGTAACACGAAAACCCGGGACCATCAAGGCGAATCGGCTCCGAAGGCCCTCTGGGCAGGGCCAAAGAAGCAACTGGCAACCGCCGTGCCAATGCCGTACAATGAAGCCCCGGGGGGTGGTCTGCGACCGGATGGACCGTCGCCCCTCATGGTGCCGCGGACATCGGGAGACCTTCATGCCCAACCCGGGAACCGACGACAATCCCCTCAGAGTAGCCATCGTAGGCTCCGGGCCGGCCGGCTTCTACGTCGTCGAACGACTCTTCAAGGAACAAGGGTTGTGCGTCGAGATCGACATGTTCGACGAACTGGCGACCCCGTTCGGGTTGGTGCGGGGAGGCGTGGCCCCCGATCATCAGAAGATCAAGTCGGTGGTCCGGGTCTATGACCGGAACGCCCGCAACCCCAACTTCCGCTTCTACGGCAACGTCCGCTACGGCCGGGACCTCCACCTGGGCGACCTCGAAGCCCACTACCACCAGATCTGCTTCACCACCGGCGCGCAGACCGACCGCAGTCTGGGAATTCCCGGAGAGGATCTCGCCGGCAGCCACGCCGCCACCGAGTTCGTGGCCTGGTACAACGGACACCCCGACTACCGGGACCGCCGCTTCGACCTGTCCGGTGAGAACGCCGCGGTCATCGGCGTCGGCAACGTGGCCATCGACGTGGCCCGCATCCTTTGCCGGAGCTACGAGGAGCTGGCCGTCACCGATATCGCGGACTACGCGCTCGAAGAGCTTCGACACAGCCAGATCCGCAACGTTCACCTCATCGGCCGCCGGGGCCCGGCCCAGGCCGCCTTCACGAATCCGGAGATCAAGGAGATGGGCGAGCTGGCCGACGCCGACGTGGAGATTCTCCCCGACGAGGCCCGGCTCGATGACCTCAGTCAGGCATACGTGGACGCACACCCGGACAAGGCCATGCTCCGCAAGATCGAGATCCTCCAGAGCTACGCGGGCCGGCCGGCCACCGGCAAATCGCGCCGGCTCAGCATCCGCTTCCTGCTGTCGCCCACGGAGATCATCGGCGACGCTGAAGGGCGGGTGCACGCCATACGGCTGACGCGGAACGAGCTCTATGCCGACAACGGCTCCCTGCGGCCGCGCGCCACGAGCACGCACGAGACCATCCCCGCCGACATCGTCTTCCGTTCCGTGGGCTACCTCGGCGTGGCCCTGCCCGAGGTACCCTTCGACGATCGCCGGGGAGTGATCCCCAATGACAGGGGCCGGGTGTTGGCGGGAGCGGGGAAGGAGCCGCTCACCGGCCTCTACGCCTCCGGATGGATCAAACGCGGACCCACCGGCGTCATCGGCACCAACAAGCCCGATGCCGCGGAAACCGTCGAACGCATGCTGGAGGATCTCCGGGCCAGCGCGACCCTGGACCCCGTCCGCCCTGATGTCGTCGCTGCCGAAGCGCTGGTGCGGGAGCGCCAGCCCGACTACGTGTCCTACGAGGACTGGCTGCGTCTGGACGACATCGAAACCACCCGCGGCAAGGAGAGCGGACGCCCGCGGATCAAGCTCACGCGCACCGAGGACATGCTCGCGGCGTTGAGGGCGGCCTCGGACTAGCTAGGACCGGTCCGGAAGGAAGACGGCGGCGGCGCGGTCCGCCATAACCACCGCGTTGTCGGATGCGACCCTGCCCGCCGGGATGGCGGGATCGCTGTCCCGGAGCCGCAACAGCATCTCCCGCTTGTCGTCGCCGGTGACCACCCAAAGGATCTGTCGCGCCCGGTCCAGGACCGGATAGGTCAAGGTCATGCGCCGCCGCCCCTGGTAGACGCCGGTCACGGCCACCGGCGTGTCGCGGACACCCAGCTCCGGCGCGCCGGGGACCAGCGACGCGGTGTGGCCGTCCGGCCCCAAGCCGAGGTGCACGACATCCAGCCGGCCCGACGACCCGGTCAGACGATCGAGCGTCTCCCCGTACTCTCCGGCCGCGGCGTCCAGATCCGCCGCTTCCACCGGCATGGCGTGTATCTGTGCGCGCTTGATCGGGGACTGCTCCAGCAGACTTTCCTGCAGATGCGTGAGGTTCCGGTCCGAATGGCCCTCGGGCGCCACGCGCTCGTCCACCTGCACGATCTCCACCGCCTGCCAGGGAACGTCCTCCTGCGCCAGTGCCCTCAGCATGACCCAGGGAGTGCGGCCGCCGCTTACGGCAAACACGAACCGGCCGCGGGCGCTCGCCGCCCCGCGCGCGGCTTCGGCGATGAAGGCCGCGGCCCGCCGCGCCACCGCGTCGGCGTCGGAAAGCACCTCGATGTTCATGCCTCCCGCCCGCTACTTCTTGGGGGGCAGCTCTTCGTGGCCGCCGAACTGGAAGCGCATGGCCGACAGCAGCTTGTCCGCGAAGTCCGCCTCGCCGCGGGAGCTGAAGCGCTCGAACAGGGCCGCGGTCAGGACATGGGCGGGCACCGCCTCGTCCACCGCCGCATGGATGGTCCAGCGGCCCTCCCCGGAATCGGACACCCGGCCGGCGAACCGCTCCAGCCCGGGGTCCTCCAGGAACGCATTGGCGGTGAGGTCCAGCAGCCAGGAGGCCACCACGCTGCCGCGGCGCCACAGTTCCGCCACCTCGCCCAGATCGAAGTCGTACTGGTAGTGCTCGGGGTCCCTCAACGGCGTCTGCTCCGCGCTGGCCTCGTGCCCCTGCTTGCCGACGTTGGCGTGCTTCAGGATGTTGAAGCCCTCGGCGTAGGCCGCCATGATGCCGTACTCGATGCCGTTGTGGATCATCTTGACGAAGTGCCCGGCGCCGTTGGGGCCGCAGTGGAGGTAGCCGTGTTCCGCGGTGCCCTTGCCCGGCTCCCTCCCGGGGGTGCGCGGGGCCTCGTCGATGCTGGGGGCCAGCGTCGCGAAGATCGGATCGAGATGATTCACCTGTTCGGGCTCGCCGCCAATCATCTGGCAGTAGCCCCGCTCCAATCCCCAGACGCCGCCGCTGGTGCCCACGTCCACGTAGTGAATGCCCCTGGCCGCCAGCTCCCCGGCCCGGCGGATGTCGTCGATGTAGTAGGAGTTGCCGCCGTCGATGAGGATGTCGCCCTCCTCCAGGTATTCCACGAACGACTCGATGGTCCGGTCCACCACCGCCGCGGGCACCATCATCCACACCGCCCGGGGCTTCTCGAGCTTCGCCACCAGCTCCTCCAGCGAGGCGCTCCCAACACCACCGTCCTCCACCAGTCCCTGGACCGCGTCGGCGTGCCTGTCGAAGGCCACCACCTCGTGTCCGGCCTTGATCAGCCGCCTCGCCATGTTGCCGCCCATCCTTCCCAAACCGATGATGCCCAACTGCATACGAACCTCCTTGGACAGGGTGTCTTGTCTGTCGTGAAACCGGCTTCACGGGCGCGTTTTCGTTCTGGCTGAATCTTAGCACAGGAACCTGCCCGACATGACACGAGAGCCCCCCGAACCGCCGCGCAAGCCCGATAGTATTACCCCTCCGGATACGTTAGATTGACCGCGACATGTACGCTCCCATCGAGAACTACGGGGTCATCGGCGACCTTCACACCGTTGCCCTGGTGGGCAACGACGGCTCCATCGACTGGTTCTGCTACCCTCGCTTCGATTCGCCCAGCGTCTTCGGCGCCGTGCTCGATCACGCCAGGGGCGGACGTTTCGTCATCGGGCCGGACGTGGACAACGTCACTTGCCGGCAGTTGTACCTCCCCGACACCAACATCCTGATCACGCGCTTCATGACCGAGGAAGGCGTCAGCGAGGTCATGGACTTCATGCCCCCCGGCCCCGCCGACGAGAGCTACCACGGGCGCATCATCCGCATCGCCAAGGTGGTGCGCGGCACCATGTCGCTCAAGCTCCAGTGCACCCCGGCGTTCGACTACGGGCGCGCGGACCACACCGTGGAGGTGCGCGACAACCGGGCGGTGTTCCAGAGCGACGGACTCGGCTGCATGCTCAAGGTATCCCAGAGCGGCCACCGGACTGTCGTATCCGTCCGCCCCGACGGCGAGGGCGGCGTGGTGGCCAGCGGCACCCTGCGGGAGAACAGCGTGCTGGCAGCGGTGTTCCAGGGAGTCGACGACCGCGGCATCGACTGCGACTGCCCGGAGGTGGAGGGCTGTCTCGAGCTGCTGGAGGACACCGAGCGGTACTGGCACCAGTGGCTCCGGCAGTCCCGCTACAGCGGCCGCTGGCGCGAGATGGTGGACCGCTCGGCGCTGGTGCTGAAGCTCCTGTGCTACGAGCCCACCGGCGCCATCGTGGCCGCGCCCACCTGCAGCCTGCCGGAAAACATCGGCGGCGGGCGCAACTGGGACTACCGCTACACCTGGATCCGCGACGCCAGCTTCAGCCTCTACGGCCTCATGCGGCTGGGCTTCACCTACGAAGCCGGGCGCTTCATGGACTGGCTCAAGGAGCGTTGCGGCGACCTCAAGCCCGACGGCTCGCTGCAGATCATGTACGGCATCCGGGGCGAGAAGAACATCCCGGAGTCTACCCTCGACCACTGGGAGGGATACCGGCAGTCCACTCCCGTGCGCATCGGCAACGCGGCCGCCGACCAGCTCCAGCTCGACATCTACGGCGAGATGATGGACTCGGTCTACCTGTTCAACAAGTACGGCACCCCCATCGACTCGGAGCTGTGGACCAACCTCTCGCGCCTGATGGAGTGGGTCTGCGACCACTGGGACCAGCCCGACGAGGGCATCTGGGAGGTGCGGGGCGGGCGCCAGCACTTCGTCTACTCCAAGCTCATGTGCTGGGTGGCCCTGGACCGGGGCGTGCGGCTGGCGGAGAAGCGCTCCTTCCCGGCCAACCGCGAGCGCTGGCTCCAGAACCGGGACGCCATCTACCAGAAGATCATGGCCGAAGGGTTCAACCGGGAGCGGAACGCCTTCGTGCAGGCCTTCGGCAGCGACACCCTGGACGCCAGCAACCTGCTCATGCCGCTGGTGTTCTTCGTGTCGCCCACGGACCCCAAGATGCTCTCCACCCTGGAGGCCATCAACTGCCCGCCGCACGAACACGGACTGGTGTCGGACAGCCTGGTCTACCGCTACGACGTCGCCAAGACGGCCGACGGGGTCGCCGGGGAGGAAGGCACCTTCAGCATGTGCACCTTCTGGCTGGTGGAAGCACTCACCCGGGCCGGCCGGCTCCCGAATGCCCGCTTCATCTTCGAGAAGATGCTGAGCTACGCCAACCACCTGGGGCTCTACTCCGAGGAAACCGGCCCCCGGGGCGAGGCCCTGGGCAACTTCCCCCAGGCGTTCACCCACCTGGGGCTCATCAGCGCGGCGTTCAACCTGGACCGCAAGCTGGGCTCGAAGGACTGAGTCCCGGGGCCGCCGAGTCGCGCGGCCCCGGAGTCAAAAAGGAAGGGAGGAATACCCATGTTTTCAAGAGTGCTGGTTGCATTGGTCGTGCTGGGTTTGGCGCTGCCCGCTTTCGCCGCAGAGAAAATCTCCCCGGCGCTGCATAAGGTCATCGAAGCCGCCAAAAAGGAAGGCGAGATCAAGATCCAGTGGACGCCCGGGCGGCTGGGCGGAGACGTGGGGCTCCGCAAGATGGTCGCGGCATTGAACAAGCGCTACGGGACCGACCTCAAGCTCCGGTTCACGCCCGGACCGAGCTTCCCGCGCATGACCGCCAAGCTGCTGCAGGAGCACGCCGCCGGCCAGCCCGCCAGCAGCGATGTCCACCTTGGCACCTCGAACCACATCTCCCAGGGCACCGCCAAGGGCATGCTCACGCTGTTGGACTGGGAGGGGCTGCTGGAGCGGCCCAACCCCAAGGACGCCAACATCAACCGGACGGCCCCCAAGGGCGCGGCGGTGGCCATCGCTTCACGGGTGGTGGGCATCTCGTACAACTCCCGGCTGGTCAAGGGCGATGACGTCCCCAAGAGCATGGAAGATGTCTTCAAGCCCAAGTTCAAGGGCAAGATCGCGTCCACGCCCTACGCCACCGGGCTCTACCAGTTCGCCGCCGACGACATGCTCGGGCGCGAGCGCATGACCGATTACACCAAGCGCCTGGCCGCACACATCGGCGGACTCATGCTCTGCAATGCCCAGGAGCGCATCGCCAGCGGCGAGTTCCTGATGCTGGTGTTCGACTGCGGTCACGACGACGCCATTCGCATGACCCGCAAGGGCGCGCCGGTCAAGCAGGCCACCATCAAGGAGATCTCGCGGATCAACGTCATGTACCTGGGCGTGCCCAAGCACTCGCAACGCCCCAACGCCGCCATCCTGTTCGCGAACTTCATGAACACGGCAGAGGGGCAAAAGCTCCAGTGGGACCTCGGCGGCCATGACCTGCACATCTACCCGGAGGCAAACACACGCAAGCCGGTCCTGGACATCGTCAAGGGCGGCGGCCTGCTCTTCATCGACACGGTGGAGCGCAACAACACGCATGACCCCAAGGCGCTTCGGAAGATCCAGGCGGAGTTCCGCAAGATCCTGAAGGACGGCGGAAAGTAGCCGCCGTGCGACCCGGGAGGCCACGAGTCTCCCGCTGCCCGATCAGCGTCGGGGGCATGCTTCGCATCGAGTCCGAGGCATCCCCCGACCAGTCGGGAACAAGTTGTCCGCACCCGAGCTGAGAAAGGCCCGTAGCCTTGCGCCTGCCGCGTCTTAACGGCCAGGTTTCTCCTCTGCTGCCCATCGCCTTGGCCCCCATGGCGCTGGTGATCATGTTCATCCTGGTGATCGTCTGGGTGAGCGTCCAGACCGGCACCCTGGGCACCGTCCACTCCAGCTATACCCTGGAGAACTACCAGGACGTCCTGGGGGACTCCGAGATCTACGGCGTTATCTGGAACACACTGTGGTTCGCGTGCTCCACGGTGTTCTTCGCACTGATCATCGGGCTTCCCATCGCCTGGCTGACCGAGCGCACCACCATCCCCGGAAAACCGGCCATCTACGTCATCATGACGCTGGGGCTGTTGATCCCCGGCATTTTCGTGGCCATGGGCTGGACCTTCATCGCCCACCCGCGCATCGGCTTCATCAACCGCTGGCTGGTGGAGCTGCTGGCGCTCGACGACGGCCCGGTGAACATCGCCACGCCGGTGGGCATGGGTTTCGTGCAGGGGCTCAACCTGGCGCCGCTGGCGTTCATCCTCACCACGCAAATGTTCCGGGCCATGAACCCCATGCTGGAGGAGGCGGCGCGCACCGCGGGCATGAGCGCGGCCGCCACCCTCCGCCGCGTCACCGTGCCCCTGGCCATGCCCGCCATCCTGGCCGCGGTCATCTATATCTTCATCGTCGGCATCGCGACCTTCGACGTGCCCGCGGTCATCGGCCTCGGCAACCGCGTCTACCTCTTCAGCACCTACCTCTTCACGCTGACGTTCCCGGAGGACATGGAGCCGCGCTACGGCATCACCGGCGCGGTGGGGGTGCTCATGATCGTGGTGGCGCTGGGGCTCACGGCCTGGTACGGCCGGGTGTTGCAGCGCGGCAACCGCTACCAGGTGATCACCGGCAAGGGGTACCGCCCCAAGATGCTGGACCTGGGGAGCTGGAACTGGGCCGCCTGGGCGATGATCGGCGTCTACGCCCTCATCTCCAAGCTCGTGCCCATCGCGCTGGTCGGCTTCATCGCCTTCGCCCCCTACGTGGCGCCGCCGTCCCTGGAGATGTGGGAACAGCTCTCGCTCAACAACTTCTACAACGTCAACTGGGAGCTGGTGTGGCGCGGCATGACGCATACGATCATCCTGATGCTCGTGGTGCCGCTGGCGGTGATGGTGTGCGCCTTCGCCATCTCCTGGCTGGTGGTGCGCACCCGCAGCCGCGGGCGCTACGCCCTGGAGTTCGGCGCATTCCTGCCCCACACCGTGCCGGAGCTGCTCTTCGCCATCGGCGCTCTGCTGGTGGCGCTGTTCGTGCTGAAGGACTACGTGCCGCTGTACGGCACCGTGTGGCTCATCGCGCTGGTGTACCTGGTGACCCGTCTGCCCTTCGCCACCCGCGCCCTGAACGGCGCGCTGCTCCAGGTGCACAAGGAACTGGAGGAGGCCGCCTACGTGTCCGGGCTCACCATGCTGCGGGCCAACCGGCGGGTGCTGCTGCCGCTGCTGCGCCCGACGCTCATGTCCGTTTGGATCTGGACCGCCCTGCTGGTGTACCGGGAGGTGACCGTCGCCGTGTTCCTCGCGACGGAGAGCAACATCACCCTTACCGCAGTCGTGTGGAGCTACTGGGCGGCCGCCGGCATGACCGAGGCCTCGGTGGTGACGACCTTGATGATCCTGTTCTTCTCGCCGCTCCTGCTACTGTTCTGGATCTTCGGCCGGCGCAGCGCCCTGGCGGAGCAATGAGGTAACGTTGATCAGCATTCGCAAGCTGGAAAAGATCTTCGACTCGGCACGCGGGCCGGTGCGCGCCGTCGGCGGCATCGACCTGGAAGTGGCCCGGGGTGAGTTCATGGTGCTGCTGGGGCCCAGCGGCTGCGGCAAGACCACCACCCTGCGCTGCGTGGCAGGACTGGAGCGGCCGGACGGCGGCTCCATCGAGATCGACGGCGAGCTGGTGGACAGCGCCGGGGGCGGGAGCTACGTGCCGCCCGAGCGCCGGGACATCGGCATGGTGTTCCAGAGCTATGCCGTGTGGCCGCACCTGAACGTGTTCCAGAACGTGGTCCTGCCGCTCACCGAAGGCCAGCGGCGCATCCCGCGCGCGGAGGTGCGGGACCGGGCGCTGGAGGCGTTGAAGCTGGTACGGCTGGAGGGCCTTGAGGAACGCCCGGTCACCGACCTGAGCGGCGGACAGCAACAGCGCGTGGCGCTCGCCCGGGCGGTGGTGACCCGGCCCAAGGTGCTGCTCATGGACGAGCCCCTGAGCAACCTCGACGCGCGCCTGCGGGACCAGATGCGCGACGAGTTGCGACGCATCGCCGAGTCCGTCAACGTCACCTCCCTTTACGTTACCCACGACCAGGCCGAGGCGTTGAGCCTGGGCGACCGCGTGTGCGTCATGAACGAGGGCGAGATTCTCCAGCTCGGCACCCCCAAGCAGGTCTATTCGGAGCCGCCCAACCTCTTCGTCGCCCGCTTCGTCGGCGAGATGAACTTCATCCCCGGCAAGGTGGTGGACGCGGGTCACGTGGAGTCCCGCCTGGGCAGCATCGCCTGCGCCGTGCCGCCGGTCTGCGGCCCCGGCTCGGCGGTGATCCTGGGCATCCGGCCCGAGCACATCGCTATCGCGCGTTCCGGCCCCGCGGCCGGCACACGCGGGCAGGTGCTGCGTCAGACCTACCTTGGGGACGCGCTGCACTGCCAGGTGCAGGTCGGCCAGGTGGAGTTGACCGTCAAGGCCGTGGGCGACGCGGAGTATGCGAGAGGTGAAACCGTCGCCGTGTCGCTGCCGGACAAGGGATGGCACGTGTTTCCGGAGGCGGCATCCCCGGCTTGACGCCGGATCCGTAGCTCGAACGGAATCACGCAGGCAAGAAAGGAGGCCCCATGGCCCTGATCATCAGCGCGGCGCAGACCCGCGAGCTCATCGACATGGCGACCTGCATCCGGCTGCTCGACAGGATGTTCCGCGACCGCGCCGCGGGCCAGGTGCGGGCCGTCCCGCGCCGGCGGCTCAAGGGAAGCAGCAAGCAGCTCAACGTGATGGCCGCGTGGCACCAGACCTCGGACCTCATCGCGCTGCGAAGCTACGTCGGCAAGGCCAATACCATCAGCCTGTACGACGGCGGCGCCGGAGGCCTCAAGGTGGTCATGAGCGCGGCCTATCTCAGCAGCCTCCGGACCGGCGCGGCCACCGGGGTGGCGGCGAAGTACCTGGCGCCTGCCAAGCCGTCGGTGCTGGGCCTCATCGGCCCGGGATGGCAGGGCACGTTCCAGGTGGAAGCCGTGGTCAAGGCCTGCCGGCCCAAGCAGGTGCTGGTGTACGGCCGCAACGCCGGGCGGCGGCAAGGCTTCATCGACACCATGAGCAAGGTGGTGCGGACGCCTTTCCGGGTGGCCGGCTCCGTGGACGAGGTCGAGGGCGAGTCCGACATCCTGGTGATATCCACCGACTCCACCACGCCCATCGTCGACGGCCGGCGGCTCAAGGACGACGTCCTCGTCGCCACCATCGGCGCCAATCAGCCCGTCAAGCACGAGGTGTCCGGACGGCTCATCCGGTCCATGGACCTGGTGGTCACCGACGACCTCGCCACCGCACAGAACGACAGCGGCGACCTGATCCAGGCGTGCGCCAAGAAGCAACTGCGCTGGCGGGACGTGGTGCCGCTGGAAACCATCGTTTCGGACGGTGTCCCGGGCCAGCCCCGCAAGGTCCTGTTCCAGTCCAACGGGATCCCGGACGAGGACCTGGCGGTGGGGACGTACGTGCTGCGGCAGGCGTTGCGGAAGAAGATGCCGCTGAGGGAGATCTCCGAGTTCTAGGAGGGACGCCCACGCCCCCATCGTCATTCCCGCCTCTCCTCCCATTCCCCGCCCTGCCCCTCCTGGATTCCCGCTTCCGCGGGAATGACGGAGGGGAGGGCGACGGTGGGGCGGCGGGACGACGGGAGCAGTAGCGGGGGCCACGGAAGGCTGGCCCAAGAAACCGAACTCAGTCGGTCACGCCGTACAGCCGCTTGGCGGAATCCGCCAGCAGCCATTTCTTGTCGTCGGGGGACAGGTCCTCGCGCCGGCCGAGGTGGTCGATGTTCTCGGGGAACTCCATGTCCCAGTGGGGGTAGTCGGACGCGTAGTAGAGCACGTCCGGGCTCAGCCACTTGCCCGTCTCGCCGATGAAGGGCTCGTAGTCCTCGGCGTGGAAGTAGATGTTGCCGCTGCGCACGTACTCGCTGGGCTTCTTCTTGCACAACGGGGCTTCCGCCTCTCCGCGCTTCTCCCATTCCTCGTCCATGCGGCCGGCCCAGTAGGGCGCCCAGGAGCAGCCCGCCTCCATGAAAGCCACCCGGAGGTTGGGGAAGCGCTCCATCACCCCCTGGAAGATCATGCTGGTCATCTGCATCATCTGGGCGAAGGCGTGGGACAGCGTGTGGACCTCGATGAACTGATCGAAACCGTCGGCGCCGAAAGCCTGCGGCCCGCGGACGGTGGCGTGCACGCCCACCATGCAGTTGAGCTTCTCCGCCTCCTCGTAGATGGGCCAGTAGTCCTTGTGTCCCAGCGGCAGGCGCAACCCGATGGCCGGCAGCATCAACCCGGTGAGATTGAGCTCCGTGACCGCCCGGCGCAGCTCCTTGACCGCCTCGGGCACGTCCTGGAAGGACACCAGCGCCACCCCCTTGAGCCGGGGGCTGACCTTCTGGAACTCCTCGGAGACGAAGTCGTTCCAGGCCTTGCACAGGGCCACCGAAAGGTCCGGCTCGCGAATCCAGCCGATGCCCAGGCCGCCGGTCGGATAGAGGTAGGCCGTGGTGAGCCCGCCCTCGTCCATGGCGTTCAGCCACGTCTTGGCGTCGCACGCGGTCGTCCCCAGGGTCCCGCCGATGGAACGGTCCCAGTTGTCAATGGGATACAGGGTCGCCGTCCGGTCCACCCACGGCGCCTCCATGTACTTCTTGAGCTGCTCGTCGGTCTCGGTGATGTGTCCGTCCGCATCGATGACTTCGATGTCCCTGGCCATGGTTTCCTCCTCGATTGGTTTGGTCGTTGAAAGAACGCCGGGGCGCGTGGAGTTGACTGGATACGGCGTTCGGTCGCGAGCTGAAGTGCATCCGGCCCCGTGTGAGCGAATACCTCGACTCTATGGCCATCGCCGGTACATTGTCAAGACAGGGACCATCCGTTAGAGTGCCTGTCCACTTCGGGGCCGAAGGGGAGCGGAGCAGCGAGATCATGGAATTCGGGATGCAGTTCTTTCCCTGCGTCGGGCCGGAGCACCGTACCGCGGCTGCGTATTTCGACGACTGTCTGAAGCTGTGCGAGCTGTGCGACGAGTACGGCTATACGCGTATCCGCACGGTGGAGCACTATTTCCACTTCTATGGGGGCTACAGCCCCAACCCGATCGTGTTTCTGACCGCGGCTTCGCAGCGCAGCAGGGCTGCGCGCCTGGTCACCGGCGCGGTGCTGCCGGTGTTCAACAACCCGCTCAAGCTCGCGGGCGAGATCGGCATGCTCGACGCCATCTCGGGCGGACGGCTCGAGGTCGGCTTCGCGCGCGCCTTCCTGCCCCATGAGTACCGGCGTTTCGGCATCTCGCCGGACGAGTCGGTGGCCCGTTTCGACGAGGGCATGGCGCAGGTGCGCCGCCTGCTCGAAGAGGAGAACGTCACCGAGAAGGGGCGGTTTCACAGCTTCGAGGACATCACCTCGCTGCCGCGGCCGACCCAGAAGCCGCGCCCCCCGTTCTGGACGGCGGCCCTCGCCACCCCGCGGTCGTTCGAAAAGGCCGGCCTTCAGGGAAACTGGATCATGGCAATCCCCATCGCCCGCTCCGCCATGCGCGAGCTCTGCGGCATCTACCGCGAAGCGTGGGCCAGGGCCGGCCATCCGGGCCAGGGCCGGGTGATGCTCGCCTTCCACATGTACTGCCACGAAGACCCCGATAAAGCGGTGCGGATCGCGCGCGGCCCCTTGAACCGCTATCTCGCCGCACTGGTGGAGGCCGCCTCGGGGTGGATCACCGGCACATCTTCCGCCGATTACAAGGGCTACGACAAGATCGTCGCCGCCCTCAAGCGCGAGACCTTCGAGTCCCAGGTCGAGGCGGGCGCCGCCTGGGTGGGCACGCCGAGTCAACTGGTGGACCGGATCGCCGCCTACGACGAGGCGGTGGGCGGGATCGACGACGCCTCGCTTCAGGTCAACTTCAACGACATGAGCCTCGAGGACGCCGAACATTCGGTGCGCCTGTTGGGCGAAGAGGTGATGCCGGGTTTCGGCGCCGTCACACGACTTGACACCAGCCCCCCACCTGAATAAACATGGCGATTTTCAAACGGCGCGGGGATCGTCATCCGTGCCGGCAAACCCGGCGGTTACCGCCTTGACGGAGGTAGATCCATGAATCGTCTGTTACGCGTCGTGATGATCGGTGCCGCGGCACTGTTGCTGCTCGCCGCGCCGAGCCACGCGGAGTTCCCCGAGAAGAACATCAGCAGCATCGTGACGTTCTCGCCGGGCGGGGGCTTCGACACCATTTCCCGGGCCATTTCCCGCTTCGGCGAGAAGTATCTGCCCAAGGGCGTCAAGATGATCGTCAAGAACGTCACCGGCGCCGGCGGCGTCACCGGCACCGTCTATCTGTACCGCTCCAAGCCCGACGGCTACACTATCGGCCAGATGTACGGCGGCATGATGCCCGTGCCCTTTCTCAAGGGCGCCGCGAAGGCCGGCTACGACTTCGAGAAGTTCACCTGGGTGGCGCGGGTGGGCGGCGAGCCCTACGCCCTGCTCTTGCGCAAGGACTCCAAGTACAAATCGCTGGAGGAGTTGCAGAAGTCGAAACGCGTGGCCTGGGGAGTCGAGGCCATCGGCGCGGGACGCTGGTTCGACGCTTTCATCGCGGCCAAGGAGCTCGGCGTTGACTTCCAGGTGGTGTCCGGCTACCGCGGAACCGGCGAAAACCTTCCCGGCCTGCTGCGCGGGGACTACGACGTCTTTCTCCAGCCCATCGACCATCCGTCCATCGTGCCGTACCTCAAGACCGGCGAGATCCGGCCGGTGCTGACCCTCGGACCCAAGCGGGCCATCAACGCTCCCGACGTTCGCACGGCCAAGGAAGCCGGCTACAACTTCACGTTGTCCTCATCCCGGCACATGGCGGCCCCTCCGGGAACGCCGCCCGCCCGGGTGAAGGCCCTGGAGACGCTGCTGCTGAAGGCCATGAACGACAAGGAGTACAACGCGTTCATCAAGAAGTCCGGCCTGGTGCTGGATCCGGGCGGCTCCAAGCGGGCCAACCAGGATATCGCGGATCTCGCCGCACTCTACCGGAAGTACACGCCCGACATGAAGAAGACCCTGAAGATGAAATAGCCTGAAGGCGTCTTCGCGACTCGAACGGCGGGCGGCCGGGCGGCAAGGGGTCGACCCCCAAGGCCGTGGCCGCCCGCCGCGCAGTCTTCCCTCCCTGCGGCTCCTGTCGACCGGACGAATTGACATAGTAGCTACTAGTAGCTACTATGTCGGCATGCGATCGGTCGGCATCAAAACACTCAACAATCGGCTGAGCGAATACATCCGGCTGGCCGCATCCGGCGAAACCGTCCTGGTAACGGACCGGGACCGCGTGGTAGCGGAGATCGGCCCTCCGAAGGAGACACGGAGCCCGTTTCTCGCGGATGCCTTGCTGGCGGAGGCGGTACGCGCGGGGTGGCTGACACCGCCGGTATTGCCGGCGTCCGGAGAACCCCCCGTATCGCGACCGGTGGCGCCGCTGAGCGAACTGCTGGGTGAGCTGGACGCCGACAGAAGCGAACGGTGATCTACGTCGACACCTCCGTCGCCCTCGCCCAACTCCTGGCCGAAGACCGGCGTCCGCCTGCGTCGCTTTGGAACGAGACCCTGGTGGCGAGCCGACTGCTGGAGTACGAACTCTGGACCCGGGTGCACGCGCGCAAGCTCGGCGAATCACATGGCGATGCGGCCCGCGGGCTCTTGGGACGGATCGCCATGCTTGAGCTTTCGCCCCCGGTGCTCGCGCGGGCCCTGGAACCATTTCCCCTACCCGTCCGTACGCTCGACGCGCTGCACCTGGCATCGTGCGAGTACTTGCGCAGCCAAGGCCAAGCGGTGGCGCTGGCCAGCTACGACCGCCGGATGACGGACGTCGCCCGCGCCATGGACGTGCCCGTTCTCGATTTGTAGTGGTTGATGCGGCCCTGCCTGCCTTCTCCCCCGCCGCCTCCCCCGGTCATCCCGGATCGAGTCCGGGATGACGGAAGAGGGGTCGGGATGACCAGGAGGGGAATCAGGATGACGCGGAGGGGGTTCGGAGCACCTTCCCGGACCGCTCCCCCGTCGGCTCGCCGTCCTCCAGCAACACCTGGCCGTTAACCATGACGGTGTGGATGCCGTCGGCCTGCTGCACCAGCCGGGCGGCGCCGCCCGGGAAGTCGTGCATCAGCTCGGGCTCCCGGGGCGCCACCGTGGCGGGGTCGAACACCGCCACGTCCGCGGCCATCCCCTCCTCCAACCGGCCCCGGTCGGTGATGCCGCAGATGTCGGCCTGCATGGAGGTGAGCTTGCGGACCCCCTCCTCCAGGGTGAGGTCGCCGCGCTCCCTCACGTACTTGGCCAGCAGCAGGGTGCAGTAGCCGAAGCCCGCGTCGATGGCCACGTGGGCGCCGGCGTCGGACTGGCCGAGCACGGTGTAGGGGTTCGACACGATGGCGCCGACGGCGTCGGCGTCGCCGTTGGTGTGGGCGGTCTGAAAGCCCGTCGCCAGGTCTTCCTCCAGGCACAGGTCCATGAACGCGTCGAACACGTCCTTGCCCTGGGAGCGGGCGTAGTCGGCCACGTTGGCGCCCTTGAGGTGGGCGTTCTTCTCGGTCGCCGGCTTGACGATGTAGACCAGCTCCCAGCGCTTGTGGAAGGCCGAGGGCGTGGGGTTCTCCACCACCTCCCAGCGGAGCTTCTTCCGCACCTCCGGGGCCTGGAATGCCGCACGGCGCTCCTCGATGGGGCTGAACATGAGTCCGCGCCAGGTGGGGAACTCGTCGAACTCCTGGCCGTCGATGAGGTTGAAGCGGTTGTTGAAGGGCCGGACGTTGGTGTTGGCCCAGGCCTGGGCGCCGCGCTCGAAGCCCGCCACCGTGGCGTCCAGCAGCTCGCGCCACTCGTCGGGCTTGGACCAGCGGTGGAGGATGGAGTTCCACACCACCGGACGGCCGGTGCGGAGCGAGAAGTCCGCCAGGGACGCCACCCGCGCCGCGTTCTGGGACGCCGAGCTCATCTGGATCACCCCGCGGCCGAGATCCGTGAGTACCTGCCCGAAGGCTTCCAGCTCCTCCCATTCCGCCAGCCGGCTGGGCAGGGGCTCGCCGTCCTCGCGGAAGTGGCGCTCATTGCGGTTGGTTGAGAAGCCCAGCAGCCCGGCGTCCAGCGCCTCGCGCAGGAGCGCCTGCATGGCCGCGATCTCCTCCGCGGTGGCGGCGCGCTTAA
Source organism: uncultured Binatia bacterium (SeqCode) (assembly GCA_965219905.1). Taxonomy (GTDB): domain Bacteria; phylum Desulfobacterota; class Binatia; order UBA9968; family JAJDTQ01; genus JAJDTQ01. The sequence continues at coordinate 1,185,427 of CBDCOS010000002.1, forward strand.
TCGCGTCGTCCCCCATGACGTACTGGCGCAGCGGGCAGTGGCCCACCAGCATGCCGACGTTGAGCGCCGGCCGCATGGCCTCCACCGCGTCCATGTACCCGGCCATGTCGGTCCAGCTCCATTCCACGGCGCGGCGCAGGAGCTCGATGTCCATGCCTTCGACGTGGGAGAAGGTCTGGAGCAGGATGTCCCGGTCCTCGGGCTTGCACGGCGCGAGGCTCAGGCCGCAGTTGCCGGTGACGATGCTGGTGACGCCGTGGTAGCAGGAGCTGGTCACCTGGGGGTCCCACAGGAGCTGCGCGTCCATGTGGGTGTGGCCGTCGATGAAGCCCGGGGCCGCCACCAGCCCGTCGCCGTCCACCTCGCGTGCGGCGGGGCCCGCCTTGCCGCCCACCTGCCGGATCGTGCCGCCGTCGATGGCCACGTCCCCGGTGTAGCCGGGCTGTCCCGAGCCGTCACAGATGGTCGCGCCGCGGATTACCATATCGTATGCCATGATCAACCCTCCTTATTGAGTGCAGTGACGGCCAGCCCCACCGCGTCCCCCCTCCTGGATTCCCGCTTTCGCGGGAATGACGGATGGGAGGCGGGAATGGCCGTTCGGGGCGTCGCGCCATTTCCGTATCCAAGCAGATTTGACACAGCCTGTCTCGCGGGAATGACGGATGCCGGGGCCGCGCAATGACGGTTGCCGGGACTTGGTGTCAGATCGCCTGTATGATCACGTCCAGCAGCGCCGGCTTGCGCTCTTCCTTGACCACGGCCAGCGCCCGCCGGACCGCTGCCTGAATGTCGGCCGGATCCTCTATGGGCCCTTCGCTCCAGACGCCGAAAGACTTGGCCAAGGTGGCGAAGTCCACCGGCGGCTTCTCCATGCGCATGCCGATGCCCTTGTTCTCCACCGGACGGCTGCGCGCCACCGCCACCCGCTCCTGGTGCTCTTCGTCATTGTAGTAGGTGCGGTTGTTGGTCATGATCATGAGCAGCGGCACGTCGTAGCTGGCCGCGGTCCACAGCGCGCTGTTGGTGAACAGCAGGTCGCCGTCGCGCTGCAGGTCGATGCACACGGTGCCGGTGTCCTTGAGTCCCAGGGCCGCGCCCACCGACGCTCCGGGGGCATAGCCCAGGCCGCCGCCGCCGTAGCCGCCGAGGAAGGCGTTGGGCTTCTCCCAGTCCCACAGCCGCCGGGGCCAGCCGCGGAAGGAGCCCGCCACCAGCGTCCAGTCCTCGTCCTTGATGACCTCCCAGATCTCCTGGGACATGCGCGGCGGCGAGATGGGCCGCTCGTCCCAGCGCTTCCGCAGCATGGCCTGGCTTTCCTCGCGGACCTCCCGGTGACGTTGCTCCAGCGCCCGGCAGCGGTCGTCCTTCACGGATGGCTCGGGTCCGCCGCACCGCTTCACCGCCTCGGTCAGGGCGGGCACGAACACGCTCGTGTCGGCCAGGATCGGCAGGTCCACGGGCGACAGCTCCATGTACTCGGTGGACCAGCTCTTGATGGCGAAGTCGGCCAGGGTCACGTTGATGATGCGGCAGCCGGGCTGGAACGCGGGCGTCGAGGTCTGGGTCTTGGCGTCGTGCCGGTGCAGCGCGCCGTAGAGGTCCATGACGTCGAGGCCCAGGATCACGTCGGCCTCGGCCACCAGCTCCTTCTCCCTGCCGCTCAGGTCCAGCGGATGGGTGTTGGGGAAGTTGTGCCGCGCGCCCCGGTCCACCACCGGCGCTCCCAGGGCCTCGGCCAGCTCCACCAGCGACAGCATGGACCGCGGGTTGCGGCCCAGGTAGTCCGCGATGATGAGCGGATTCCGGGCCTGGCACAGCCACTCCGCGGCCTCCTCGATGGCCCCCTGCTCGGCCTGGAGCGGCACCGGCGGCCGGTAGCGGTCCGGCGCCGGCATGCCGGAGGCCATGGCCTCCGGCAGCCGCGACTCCTGCAGGTCGAGGTCGAAGCACAGGTAGACCGGCCCCTTGGGCTCCGTCATGGCCACCCGGTAGCCCCGCAAAATCGAGTTGGGCAGGGCGCCCAGGCTCATGGGCTGGTCATCGAGCTTGACGATGTCGCGGACGAAGTTGCCCTGCACCAGCGCGGTGTGGATCCAGTCGATCCAGGGGCGCCGCTTGGTGGTGTCCATGGGCCCGGTGCCGCCCAGCACCAGCACCGGCGCCTTGTCGCACCAGGCATTGTAGATGGCCATGGAGGCGTGCTGGAGGCCCACCACGTCGTGCACGATGGCCGCCATGGGCTCGCCGGTGGCCTTGGCGTAGCCGTGGGCCACGGCCACGGCGATCTCCTCGTGGCAGCACACGATCATCTCCGGGTTCTTGTTGTGGTTGTAGTTCACCAGCGAATCGTGGATGCCGCGAAAGCTGGCGCCCGGGTTCAGCGCCGCGTACTTGATGCCCAGGCTCTTGAGCATGTCCACGATGATGTCGGAGCCGTATTCAGCCATGTCGTCTCCCGTGCAGGATCAAGGGCGGTTACTGCCCGCGCCACTGCGGCGCGCGCTTCTCCACGAAGGCCCGCGCCCCTTCCTTGACGTCCTCGGTGGTCCTGAGCAATGCGGACAGATCGGTCTCCAGGCGCAGGCCGTCGTCCAGGGACATCTCGTAGCCCTCGCGCACCGCCTCCTTGGCGAACACCACCGCTATCGGCGCCTTGGTGGCGATGGCCCGGGCATACTCCTCGGCCGCGGCCATGAGCCCTTCGCGCGGCACCACCTTGTTCACGAGGCCGATGCGGCAGGCTTCCTCGGCATCGATGACGCTGCCGGTGAGGGTCAGCTCCAGCGCCTTGCCGAGGCCAACCACACGGGACAGGCGCTGGGTGCCGCCGCTGCCGGGGATCATGCCGCGGGAGACCTCCGGAAGGCCCACCTTGGCCCCTTCCACCGCCACCCGGATGTCGCAGGCCAACGCCAGCTCGCAGCCGCCGCCCAGGGCAAAGCCGTTGATGGCCGCGATCACCGGCTTGTTGAGCCGGGCGATCATCTCGGTATCGCCGACCTCCATCTTGGCCTGCCGAGCGGCCACCACGCCCACCTTCTCCTGGGCCGCCTCCTTGAGGTCCCGGCCCGCGGAGAACGACCGCTCCCCCGCGCCGGTGAGGATCACCACCCGCACCTCGGGGTCCGACCGGATCGCCGTCACCGCGTCGATGAGCTCTTCGCGCATCTGCCGGTTGCGGGCGTTCAGCACCTCCGGACGGTTCAGGGTCACATAGGCGATGCCGTCCTTGCGTTCGAATATGATCGCTTTGTAATCCATCCGTTTCCTTTACTCCTTTCGCTACCGTGAGAACAGCCGCCCCGTCAGAACGCCCCGGCCGCCTCCAGGCCGCGAATCTCCTCGTCGGTCAGTCCGAGCAGTCCGTTCAGGACCGCGTCCGTATCCTGACCCAGCAACGGGGCATGGCGCCGGATCTCGCCCGGCGTCTCCGACAGCTTCATCACGATGCCCGGCAACGTGAGCCGGCCCTGGCGCGGATGCTCGTGCTGCACCACGGAGCCCCTTGACCGCAGGTGCGGGTCGGTGACGAGCGTGGTGCCGTCGGACACCATCCCGGCGGTCACGCCGCTCGCCTGCAGCGTCTCCATGACCTCCCGCGGGCTCCGCCCATGCGTCCACTCGGACACCAGGGCGTCCAGGTCTTCGGCGTTGGCAAGACGCGACGCCGCCGTAGCGAACCGCTCGTCCCCGAGCACCGCCTGGTTGCCCGTGGCTACGCAGAAACGCCGCCATTCCTCGTCGTCGCCCACGGAGATGGCGCACCACGCGTCATCGCCCCGGCAGGGATAGCAGCCGTGGGGGGCGCCCGCGTGGCCGCGGTTCCCCACGGGCTCGCCGGCGCTGCCGTTGACCAGTCCGTCCAGCAGCGCCGGTCCGATGAGCGACGCCGTGACCTCGCCCTGGGCGATGTCGATGAACTGCCCTTCCCCGGTGCCGGCGCGGTGATGCAGCGCCGCCATGAGCACGAACGCCATGTGGATGGAGACGATGTAGTCGGGGTAAGAGGTCTGGGACCCCACCGGCGCGCCGCCGTCCGGATGATTCCACAGCCAAGTCATGCCGGAGAAGGGCATCAGGCTGGGGCCCCAGGTGACGTAGTTCTTGCGGGGACCGGTGGTGCCGAGGCCCTGGAGGCGGATCATGACGATGTCCGGCTTCACCGCCTTGAGCTCCTCGTAGCCGAGGCCCAGGCGGTCCATGACCCCGACGCTGAAGTTCTCCACCACCACGTCGCTCGCGGCGATGATGCGGCGGGCCATTTCCCTGCCCTCCCCGGTCTTGAGGTTGGCGGTGATCGACAGCTTGTTGCGGTTGTGGTCGGCGAACGGCAACGACGCCTCCACGTCCTTGTTGCCCTCCCGGATGCGCCAGGTGTCCGGCCGCGACCGGGACTCGATCTTGATCACCTCGGCGCCGAAATAGGCGAGCTGCATGGTGCCGTAGGGGCCGGCCACCATGTGCGTGAAGTCGGCGACGCGAATCCCCTCCAGGGGAAGCGCCCCCGGCGTCGCGGCGTTTCGGGCTGGATGCGCGGCCCGCTCCGTCCCGTCCGGGGCGGCGCCCGGGGCTGCCGGCTCGGCGCGAGGCCAAGGGTCCCGCGCCGAGCGTTTCCCTTCGAGCAGTTCCGCGTCGTGCTCCCCCACCGCCGGAGCGTGGTGCCGGAACCGCCAGCTCACGGTCTTGTAGGCCCGTCCCGGAAACTCCATGGGACCGAGGCGCGGGTGGACCGTGCCGACCGCGAAGCCGCGGGACTCGATGTGGCGGTCGCGCACGAACTCCAGCGGCGTGTTCACCGGGGCGCACGGGATGTGGCGGGCCTGCAACTCCTCGTAGACCTTTTCCTTGGGCAGCTCCGCCAGCACCGTCGAAACCACCCGGTCCACCTCCGCCACGTGGGCGCGGCGGAAAACGGGGTCGTTGAACTCCCCGGCGGCCAAAGCCTCGGGCCGCCCCAGCCAGTCCACGAACCGGTCCCAGGCTCCCGGCTGGGAGTTGGTGACGAAGATGTGCACGAAGCCGTCCCGGCAGCGGTAGATGGTACCCGGGGTGGCGAAGCGGTGCTGGGTGCCGTCCCGGCGGGGATGCACGCCGGTGGAGGCGGAACGCGACACCATGTTCTCCATGGCCGCCAGGCAGTCCATCATCGATACGTCGATGTGCTGTCCCGGGCCGCCCTGCCGCACGCGCCACAACGCCATGAGGACGGCCAGTGCGGCATGGGCGGAACCCACCAGGAAAGCCTGCGCGCCCGGCGCGTTCACCGGCGGCGCCGACGGCTTGCCGCTCACGTACATGAGCCCGCCCATGGCGAACGCCACCAGGCCGGACCAGCGGTACCCGCTGTAGGGGCCGGTCTGGCCGAACGCCGTGACCGACGCGTAGACCAGCCGGGGATTGGCCGGCCGCAAGTCCGCGTAGCCCAGCCCCATGGCCGGCAGCGTCCCGGGCACGGCGCTCTCCACCACCACGTCCGCGGTCCGCGCCAGCCGCCGGACGCGATCCCGGCCCGCCTCGGTGCCGAGATCGGCGGTGACGCTCTTCTTGTTGGCGTTGAAGTAGAGGAAGGGAAGGCTCCGGTCCGGTCCCGGCCGGTGGTCCTTGAACGGCGGCTCGTTGCGGGAGGGGCTCCCGCCGGGCGGCTCCACCTTGATCACCTCGGCGCCGAAGTCCGCCAGCAGCTTGCCGCAGTACTCGCCCTCGGCGCCCGCCAGCTCCAGGACCCTCACGCCGTCCAGCGCCTGTGGTGCGGTCTGCGGCTCCGCCATCGGCTCGGGCTTCCTCCGGCTCAGCCTCGCCGGTCGAGGGGCAGGAACTGGAGGCCGGTGTCGCCGACGTACCGCGAGTTGGGCCGGTAGAGGCGGTTGTTGTCCATCTGCTCGATGATGTGCGCCGACCACCCCACCACCCGGCTCATGGCAAAGATCGGCGTGTTCAGCGCGATCGGGATCTCCATCATGTGGTAGATCGGCGCGGCGTAGAAGTCCACGTTCGGACACAGGTTCTTCTCCCGCCGCATCACCCCCTCCACCGTGATGCAGATGTCGCTCAACCGGGTGTCGTCAAGCTGCCTGCCGAGTAGCGTGCCCCACTTCTTGGCCACCTCCACCCGCGAGTCCGCGGTCTTGTAGATCCGGTGCCCGAACCCCATCACCCGCTTCTTCTCCCGCAGGCTCTCCTCCACCCACGCCTCCGCCCGCTCCGGCTCCCCGATCTCCAGGATCACGTCCATCGCCTTCTCGTTCGCCCCACCGTGCAGCGGTCCCTTCAGCGCCGCTATCGCACCCACCACCGCCCCGTACAGGTCCGCCAGCGTCGACGCGATCACACGCGCCGTGAACGTCGAGGCGTTGAACTCGTGCTCCATGTACAGGATCAGCGTCACCTCCAGCACCCGGGCCTCGAACTCCTCCGGCCGCTCGCCCCGGAGCATGTACAGGAAGTTCGCCGCGTGGTTCAGCCCGGCATCCGGCGCCACCACCTCCAGCCCCTGCGACAGCCGGTGCAGCGCCGCCACCGCCGTCGCCAGCCGCGCCAAAAGCCGGGTGGCCTTCCTCAGGTTGGCCTCCCGGGTGTCGTCTCCCGCATCCGGGTCGTACAGCGCCAGCGTCGACACCGCGGTGCGCAGAGCGTCCATCGGCACCGCGTCCGAGGGGAGCAGCTCGAGGCTCTCCGCCACCCCCGGCGGCAGCGCCCGTTGCGCGCGCAACTCCGCGTCGAAGGCTTCCAGCTCGGACCGGGTGGGAAGCTTGCCGAACAGCACCAGGTGGGCCACCTCTTCGAAGCTCGCCTGCTCGGCCAGGTCGTGCACGTCGTAGCCCCGGTAGACCAACTCGCCCTCCGGCCGCACCGAACAGATGGCCGTCTCCCCGGCCACCACCCCTTCCAGTCCCGGCTTTACCTCTGACATCGCTCCTCCATCCGCGCCGTGCAGCGGCGCCCTGACGGCCTCCTCGAGGGGGCTATCGAAAAATTACTCCTATCAGGAACCGCGTTCAACCGCGATCAGATGGCCCCGGCCTTCCGCAGTCCCCGGATCTCCGCGGCGGTGTAGCCGAGTCCCTTGAGCACCGCCCCGGTGTGCTTGCCCACGCGGCAGATCCGTCCTCCGGGTTTCCGCGCCCCGGCGAACCAGAACGGTGGCGTGAACTCGACGGCGCCGGTGTCCTTCTCCGGGGCGAGGGTTTTCCGGAATCGGACGTGGGGATCTTCCAGCACCTCCTCGGGCTCGTACACGGGCGCCACCGAGAGGCCGTATTCGTTCCTGAGAAGCTCCACCCAGTGGTCCCGGGGCCGGGTCTTGAAGACCCGGCGCATGGCCGCCTTGATGCGCGGGGCCTTCTCCGGATCGAGGGCGGCATCAGCGAAGCGCTCCAGGCCCAGGGCCTTGCACAGGAGCCGCCACGGCCCGGGCCCCAGCGCCGCCAACGACACGAAGCCGCCGTCGGACGCCTCGTAAGTGTCGTAGCAGGCCGCGGTGCCCGCCAAGGTGGCATGCTCCCGCTTCACCTCCGGACGGGAGCGGCGGGGCGGCGGATCGAGCATCAGGTAGCGCGCCACCATCAGCAGGGTCCAGTCGAACATGGAGATATCGATGTAGCGTCCCTCCCCGTCCCGCAGCACCGCGATGTAGGCGGCGAGGATCGCGCTCAACGCCGGGTAGCCGCCGCCCGCCACGTCCGCCACCTGGGCGGCCGGCGGCAGCGGCCTCCGGCCGGCCTCCCGGCCGATGCCGAGCATGCCGCTCAGCGCCAGGAAGTTGATGTCGTGGGCCGAGTACGCCACCGACGGGCCGGTCTGTCCGAAGCTCGATATGGAGCAGTAGACCAGTTTCCGGTTCAGCCGCCGGAGCGTCTCGTAGTCCACCCGGAGCCTCTTCGCCACCCCGGGCCGGAAACCTTCCAGCACGATGTCCGACACCTCTGCCAAGCGGTAGAGGACCTCACGCCCCGCGTCGGCCTTGAGGTTGAGGGCGATGCTCTTCTTGCCCCGGTTGAGGAAGGGCGCCCCCGAGCGCACCGCACCCGGCGCCTCCACCTTGAGGATCTCCGCCCCCAGGGCCGCCAAAAGCCAGGTGCACAGCGTGCCCGGATACATGTGGCTCAGGTCCAGGACCTTGACGCCGTGAAGAATCGGCTTGGACATGTGGCCTCCATGAGTCACGCAAACAGGTTCGATGCTGTCGAAAGATAGACGGAACGGGCCGTTCGGGGCAAGGTGAGGGGCGCGTCGGAGCCCGGCTCCTGGCAGGAAGAAAGCCGGTTGAAATGCCCCGTCCGCTGTTCTATCGTACCCTCCGTAAATCGGGTGAGATCTGTCTAGCCAACAAGGAGGACAAACATGTTTCGACGAATGGCATGGATCGGGCTCATCATGGCTCTGCTGTTGGCGTGCGGGACCGCGGCCACGGCGAAGTCGTTCTACGAAGGCAAGACGGTCAAGATCGTTTCGGTGCACTCGCCGGGCGGCGGTTACGACACCTACTCCCGCCTGTTCGCGCGGCATCTTGGCAACCACATCCCCGGGAAGCCCAAGGTCATCGTCATCAACATCCCCGGCGGCAGCGGCCTCATCGGCACCAACTACGTCTACAACGTCACCAAGCCGGACGGCCTCACCGTGGTCCAGCCGAGCTGGAACCTGGCGCAGGCGCAGTTCCTGAACTTCCCCGGCATCAAGTACGACGTCAACAAGTTCATCTGGCTGGGACTGGCCAACGCCGGTCCGGTGACCGCGGTGGTGCGCAAGGGATCGCCGATCCAGAGCATGGACGACTGGCTGAACCCCGACACGAAGACGCTGATCTTCGGCTGCACGTCGCGCAACAGCCCCACCTGCAGCATCCCCTTGGCCATGAACGACATCTTCGGGCCGAAGACATCCAAGATCGTGTCGGGCTACAAGGGCACGGCCCCCATCCGGGCGGCGCTCCTGCAGAAGGAAGTGGATGCATTGACAGGCTGGAGCTGGGACTCGGTGAAGTCCACCGGCATGTCCATGATCGACGAAGGCGAAGCCAAGATCATCGCCTACATCGGCGAGGAACGGCATCCGGAGCTCGAAGAGCGAAAGGTGCCGTACCTGAACCCCAGGGTCACCAAGGCGGCCGACATTGCGTTCATGAAGGTCCTCATGTTGCCGGCGGCCATGCTGCGGCCATGGGCGGTTCCCCCCGGAACCCCGAAGGACAAGGTCCAGATCCTGCAGAGCGCGTTCAACAACGTGCTGAAGGACCCCGCGTTTCTGGCGGACGCCAAGCGGGCGCGGCTGGACATAAACCCCAAGAGCGGCGAGTACCTCGTGAATCTAATGAACGACATGAAGAAACGCATGACGCCGGAGATCATCAGCCGGGCGCGGAAGATCATCGGCCTGGACAAATAGCCGGACGGTAACAGCGGTATTCCCGCGGCAACGATAATCGGACCGGAGAAACAGGAGGCAATTCCAACATGTTCCTGCAACGAATTTTCATGGGCCTTGTCGTGGCCGTCATCGCGGCGGTTGGCGGGGCCGCTGGAGCCGCGTCCTTCTACGAGGGCAAGACGGTCAAGATCATCTCGGTGAGCTCCCCGGGGGGCGGTTACGATACCTACTCGCGGCTGTTCGCGCGCCACTTGGGAAAGCATATCCCCGGCAACCCCAACGTCATCGTGATCAACATCCCCGGCGGCAGCGGACTCATCGGCACCAACTACGTGTACAACATCACCAAGCGGGACGGCCTCGCCCTCGTGCATCCCACCTGGACCGTGGCGCAGGCGCAGTTCCTGAACTTTCCGGGGATCCGGTACGACGTCAACCAGTTCATCTGGCTGGGACTGGCCAATACCAGCCCCATCACCGTGGCGGTGCGCAAGGACTCGCCCATCCAGAGCATGGACCAGTGGCTCGACACCAAGACCGAGCCGTTGATCTTCGGCTGCACCGCGCGCAACAGCCTGACGTGCAGCATCCCCCTAGCCATGAACGACATCTTCGGCAAGACATCCAAGATCGTCCCCGGCTACAAGGGGACGGCGCCGGTGCGCGCAGGGCTGCTGCAGAAGGAGGTGGACGCCCTTACCGGATGGACCTGGGACTCGGTGAAGTCCACCGGCATGTCCATGCTCAACGAGGGCTCCATCAAGCTCATCACCTACATCAGCGAGGAACGTCACCCCGAGCTTGAGGCGTTAAAGGTTCCGCAACTGAATAACAGGATCACCAAGCCCGCGGACGTGGCCTTCATGAAGGTCCTGCTGCTTCCGGCCGCCATGGTGCGGCCCTGGGCGTTGCCCCCGAAGACCCCGAAGGACAGGGTGGCGGTGCTGCGCAAGGCCTTCGACGACATCCTGAAGGACCCCGCGTTCCTGAAGGACGCCAAGCGGGCGCGGCTGGACATCAACCCCAGGAGCGGCGAGTACCTTACGGGCCTCATCGCCGACATGAAGAAGCAGATGACGCCGGAAGTGGTGAGCCGCGCCCGCAGGATCGTCGGCCTGGACAAGTAGGACCTTCGGGCAAGGGCTTGTGACCGATCCCGGCGGGTGCCGAACCCGCCGGGCACAAGGAGGCTGTCATGTCAAATCTCTCGGGCAAGTACGCCGTCGTCGGCGTGGGCGAGACCAGGGTGGGAAAGCGGCCCGAAGCCACCACCAACTCGCTGCACGTCGAAGCCATCCGCCTGTGCCTGGAGGACGCCGGCATCGAGGCGTCCCAGGTGGACGGGTTGCTGACCAACCAGCCGCTCACGGACGCCCACCGGAGCTACGCGGTGCGGCTGGCGCACATGGCGGGCATCGACCCCAGCTACGCCACCGACCTCGCGCTGGGGGGCGCCACGCCCATCGCCATGATCCAGAACGCGGTGATGGCCATCGAGGCGGGCATGGCCAACTACGTGGTGTGCGTGCACGCGCGCAAGCGGGCGACGCCGGATCCCACCCCGGGCTACCCCATCCGCAGCGGCGACGAGCACTGGGAGCAGCCCTGGGGGCACTTCTCCGCGGTGGCGAACCATGCGTTCGCGGCCACCCGTCACATGCACGAGTTCGGCACCACAAGCGAGGACCTGGGGCAGATCGCCGTGTCCACGCGCAAGCACGCCTGCATGAACAAGAACGCCACCATGCAGAAGCCCATGACCATCGATGACCATCAGGCTTCGCGCCTGATCGTGGAGCCGCTGCACCTGTTCGACTGCTCGCTGGAATCGGACGGCGGCGCCGCCCTGCTGGTGACCAGCATGGAGCGGGCCAAGGACATGCCCAGGAAGCCCGTGCAGGTGCTGGGCATGGGGCAGCACCACCCGCACTCCAGCGTCATGGACGCGCCCACCCTCACCACTCTGGGGAGCCGGAAGTCCTCCGAGGCGGCCTACCGCATGGCCGGGCTCGAGCCCAAGGACATGGACTTCGCCCAGTTCTACGACTGCTTCACCATCACGACGCTGATCACCATCGAGGACTACGGCTTCTGCGGCAAGGGCGAGGGCAAGGACTTCATCAAGGAGGGGCGCATCGAGGTGGGCGGCGAGATCCCCGTGAACACCCACGGCGGGCTGCTGTCGCAGGCCCACCTCGAGGGCATCATGCACGTCACCGAGGGAGTCAAGCAGTTGCGCGGCAACGCGGTGGAGCCCGAGCGGCAGGTGCAGGGCGCCAAGGCCGGCGTTATCAGCGGGCACGGCGGCAGCCTGTGCATGCACGCATCACTCGTACTGGGGGTACAATGAGCAAGTCGGAAGCACACGACAAGCGCGGACGCGCGGCGCCGCGCAACGAACCGTTCCTGGCGGAGGTGGAGGCCCAGCCCTTCTGGGACAACCTCAAGGCGCACAAGCTCACGGTACAGCGCTGCAACGTCTGCGGGACCTACTTCAACTTCCCGCCCCAGGCCATGTGCGCCAAGTGCCTGTCTTCGGACAACGAGTGGGTACCGGTGAGCGGCAAGGGCACCGTCTATTCCTTCGTCACCTATCACCGGGCATGGCATCCGGCCTACCAGGACCAGATCCCGTACAACGTCTCGCTCGTGGACCTCGACGAAGGGCCGCGCCTGGTGAGCAACGTCGTCGACATCGCGCCGGAGGAGGTGAAGGTGGGAATGGCGGTGGAGGTGGTGTTCGAGGACCACGAGGGGTTCACGCTGCCGAAATTCAAGCCGAGCGCGTAGAGGAGTCGAACAATGGCCTACACGGCACAAGGGCGCACCAAGGACTTCCCGGTCTTCGACTGCGACAGCCACATCCACGAGCCACGGGAGGTGTGGGACGAGTACATTCCGGAGAAGCAGCGGGCTTTCGCCAAGCAGCACTTCTACCGGGACATGGACCGGCTCGTGATGGTCGTGAACGGCCAGGTGAGCTACGGCAACCCCAAGACTTACGCCTATCCCGGACAGGGCTGGCACCCGGGCATGAACAAGAAGGTCCTGGGGTCCATCGCGCCCGACGACCCCAGGTGGGACGAGGAGATCGGCCGCAACGCGAGCCAGCGGGACCCGCAGGTCCGCCTCAAGGACATGGACGCCTCGGGCATCGACCAGGTGATGGTGTTCCCGTCCACGTTCGTGCGCATGCCGCTGGTGAAGAACCCGGACGCCGCCCGGATCTGCGCCGCCGCCTACAACGACTGGGTCAACGACTACTGCGCCGCCGACCGCAAGCGGCTCTATCCCTGCGCCGTCCTGCCCGTCCAGGACGTGGACTACGCGGTCCAGGAGCTCCGGCGCGTGGCCAAGCTGGGCTTCAAGTCCGCGGTGGTGCGGCCGGTGCTGGTCAACGACCGCTACCCCACCTTCCCGGAGTTCGACCCCTTGTGGAAGGAGTTCGAGGAGCTGGGCCTGGCCCTGGGCATGCACACCTTCCCCTCGGGCGGCGAGGCCGTCACCGAGGCCATGGCGGAGCGCATGTCCGCGGGCATCCTGGGCAAGAGCAGCGCCCAGCGCTCGCCGTTCACCGCCCACGACGTCTACGTGTATTCGCCGGGGCAGTTCGTTGAGAACATCATGCGCAGCATGGGATCGGTGCAGCCCGGCTCCGAATCCCTGAGCTTCATCAGCGAGGCCCAGACCTGGACCATGGTCGTGATGCTCACGGGCTGGCTGGAAAAGTTTCCCAAGCTCAGGGTAGCCATCCTCGAATCCAATTCGAGCTGGCTGCCGCTGATCCTGGAGAAGGCGGAGACCTACCTGGACCTCTACCGCTTCGTGCGCGAGCAGGCCAAGCCGCCGCAGAAGGTCGGCGACCCGCGGGAGACCTTCGCCCGGCAGTGCTTCATCGCCTTCGAGAGCGACGAGGACATCACGCTCAGGCTGTGGGACATCTTCGAGGACATCGCCCTGTGGTCGTCCGACATGCCGCACCACGACGCCTCCGACACCTGGGAAGCCGTCGACAACATGGACAAGCACGGCGTGCCCCGGGAGGTGCAGGAAAAGATGCTGGGGGGCAACGCCCGGCGGCTCTATGGCATCGAGCCGGAACTGTTCGTGACCGAGGCCCCGGCGGAATACACGCCGACCAACATCGTGCCGCGCTACGCGGGGTAGCGCACCGGCAGCGCGCGCTGTAGGGGCGACCGGCGGTCGCCCCGGGATTCCTAGCCGGGGAGACCGGAACCATGACCACCGCGATCGAACTGGACAACGTCACGTCGTCGAGCGAGACGGAATACCTTGAGTGGCACCTGCGCAACTACGAGGACATGCCGCGCGAGGTCATCCTCAAGATGGACCTGCTGCGGGTGGGCCACTGGTTCACCGACGCCGCCCTGGAGCTGTGCTCCGATGCGCTGGTCAAGTCCTACCGGCTGTTCTCCTACGACCTGATGTCCATGAAGGACATGAAGCGGAAGGAGCACCGTCGCACGCCCGAGTGGTTCGCCATCCGCGGCGGCTACCTGGACCTCCGCCCCGTCATCGTCCAGACCACCCTGAACCCGGACTCGCCGTACGTCATCGACGTCGTGGACGGGGAAGCCCGGCTGCTGCTGGACGGCCGCGAACTCTGTGACGTGAGCTTCCCCAAGCCGCTCAAGTACTACACGCGGTCCTTCGAGGACGGCACCAAGTACCACGAGATCATCGCCTTCGGCTATTTCGCCACGGTGTTCCGCAACTGCCAGTACTGGGGGCCGGACGAGGAGTGCCGCTTCTGCGACATCAACGTCAACGTGCGCCAGATGAAGGAGTCCCGGGACTTCACCTTCAACACGCCGGTGAAGCCCGTGTCCTACGTGGCCGAGGTGGCCCGCTCCATCGAGCAGGACGCCATCGACGAGGTGGGCTACGCTCCGCCCATCGACTTCCTGATCTCCGGCGGCACCATCCTGAAGACCCTGCACCGCAAGTCGGAGGACGACTTCTACCTGGAGTACGCCTCGGCCCTCAAGTGGGGCGGCCACCGCCGCTATATCAACATCCAGACCAACGCCAAGGACAAGGAGACCATGAAGCGCTACCGCGCCGAGGGCGTGGACTGCCACCACGCCAACATGGAGGTCTGGGACAAGCGGCTGTTCGAGTGGATCAACCCAGGCAAGAACCGCCGCATCGGCTGGGACAACTGGGTCAGGTGGATGATCGAGTCGGTGGAGGTGCTGGGCGAGGGCAACGCCCGCCCCAACTTCGTCTGCGGCGTGGAGCTGGCCCGGCCCTACGGGTTCGACAACATCGCCGACGCGGTCAAGTCCACCGGCGACGGCGTCGACTTCATGATGCGCCACGGCGTCTTCCCGCGCTTCAACCAGTGGCGCCGGGAGCCCGGCTCCGACCTGGTCTCCCAGCACGAGCAGCCCGCGATTCCGCTGGAGTTCTACATCCAGATCATGCGCCGCTACTACGAGAGCTGGAAGAAATACCGCCTGCCCTTCCCCCACCACGACTCCGTGCACCCCGAGCGCCGCTGGGGCTCCGGCCACGCCACCTACGACGACATGCTCTTCCTGAACGACTGGCCCAACTACGAAGAAGAATGGGACCGGGGCTCGCGGGAGGGGTTGAAGGCCTGCGTCGTCAGCGAGTAGATCCCGCATCCGCGGCCGATTCCCGCCTCAGACTTTCAATCGGTCGGCGTCAGACTTTCAATCAGTCGGATGTAGACCTTCAATTGGTCGGGCGTAACTCCCTGAATCAGAATAATTCGCTGGTCGAATGGAGCTTGTGGGGTCAAAAATCCGGCTTCCTAAGGATGCACGTCCTGCAGGAACAACTCGTCCGGGATCTCGAACCCGATACCCTGCTCGCGTGCGCGCCGGTAGGCCACCCAGGCCGGTATGTACTGCAGCCCCAAGCCGCTGGACGGCCCGGTGCCGACGCCGCCGAACAGCGTGATGTCGTCGTCGCTGGTGCGGCCCTGGTCGAGGCCTTCGACGATCTCGCCCAGGAACTTGAGCTTGCGGTTCCAGTGGGGCTTCCAGCGTTCCAGCCATAGCTGATCGGGCGGCGTCTCGCCGGTCTGCATGTGCCAGATGGTGGCCGGTTCGCGGGCGCGCGCGGTGATGGTGTCGGCGGTCTCGTGAGTGAGGTCGTCCAACTCTCCGACCTGGAGCGAGCCGACGTAGTGGCCGGGCTTCAGCATGGCGCCGTCGAACACGGGTTCGTAGGAGTTGGTGGCGCAGGCGATGATGTCCGCGCCTTCAAGTGCGTCTTCGGTGCTGCCCACCGGGATCAGCTTCGCGGAGACCCGTCCCTCCATGGCCTCGCACAGACCGAGCTTGTGCTCCTCGGTCGGGCAGTAGACCCTGATTTCCCGGATCGGTCGTACCGCGCAATGGCCGATCACCTGGGTGGGCGCCAGCCACCCGGCGCCGAGCAGCGCCATGACCTCGCTGTCGGCCCGGCTCAGGTGCTTGGCGGCGATCCCGCTGGTGGCCCCGATCATGGTGCGGTTGAGCACCGCGTCCTGAAACATCGCCAGCGGCGCGTGGTCCTCGATGCTGAACATGATGATCAGGCCCGAGAACTTCCCTGCCGGATTGGGGATCTGGTAACGCCGAGGGAAACCCTTCACCACCTTGCGCGACAGGTGTTCCGAGGTCATCCTGATCAAATGCACTCCGAATCGCGGCACCGAGGCATCCATGCAGGAGTAAAGATAGAACTCGCCATCGCCAAGACCGGTATAGTTGAGCGTGCGCGGACGGCTCGACAACCGGCCGGCACCGAGGTCGGCAAAGGTCGGCTCCAGCACCTCGATGGCGTCCTCGACGGTGACAAGCCGCTCCACTTCCTCGTTGGTCAGGAACAGCGCCATGATTTCCCTGCCTATCCAACCGTCCGAGGAAAGACAAGGCACAACGAAAACTTCGACGATGGTCCCATTCCGCGCATCAAATCATTGCAACCGGTGGCGAAAGGAGGAATTGTGGACACAACGCAATTGGATGGCCATGAGTCACGGTAGAGCAATCGAAGGTAACGCGGACAAGGGGACGACGGTGTGGCGACCCACGTTGCAGGACGTCATCGGGGCGAGCCGCCGCACCGCCCCGCATGTGACCAGGACCCCACTTCACCGTTACCTGTCCCTGGACCGCCTCCTGGACGCCGAGGTCTACGTCAAACACGAGAACCACCAGCGCCTGGGGGCCTTCAAGGTGCGGGGTGGCGTCAATCTGATTTCCCAGCTCTCGGACGACGAGAAGCGTCGCGGCGTGACCGCGGCGTCGACGGGCAACCACGGACAGTCCATCGCCTACGCCGCCGGTATCTTCGGAGTCGAGGCCGCCATCGTCGCACCCGAAGGTGCCAACCCGGGCAAGGTCGAGTCGATGCGGAACCTCGGCGCCCAGGTCATCTCCCACGGCGCGGTCTTCGACGATTGCCTCGCCCATGCCGAGCGGCTGGCGCGCGAGCGTGGGTACCGCTTCATCCACTCCGCCAACGAGCCCCACCTGATCGCCGGCGTCGGCACGGTCGCACTGGAGATCCTCGAAGACCTGCCGGATGTGCAGGTCATCGTGACCCCCATTGGCGGCGGCAGCGGTGCGTGCGGCGCCTGCATCGTCGCCAAGACGGTCAATCCGGACATCCAGGTGTTGGGCGTCCAGTCCGTGCAGGCCCAGGCCGCTTGGCTGTCGTGGAAGGAAGGCCGGATCGTCGAGTCGCCCATGCGGACCATTGCCGAGGGCCTTGCAACCGGTTCCGGTTACGAGATGACCAACGGCATCCTGAGGGACCTGCTGGACGACTTCATCCTCGTAACCGACACGGAGCTGGAACAGGCGATCGTGCTGTGCCTCGAAAAGACCCACAATCTGACGGAGCAGGCGGGCGCCGCCTCTCTCGCCGGAGCGTTGAAGGTCCGCGAGCGGCTGCGCGGGAAGAGGATCGCCCTCGTGATGAGCGGCGGAAACATCTCGATCCCGCAGTTGCGGGCCGCCCTGGACGACGCCCCCTGGGAGTCGGGTTGACGACGGCGCTGTTCTTCGAGTTGTTCAGCGGTTTGCCGCAGCAGGGACCCGGCGATGCCGCCAGCACGATCCGGGCCCTCTCCCTGGTTCCCGGCGTCGGACCCGAGACCCGTATTCTCGACATCGGCTGCGGAACCGGCCGGCAGACGCGGGTCCTGGCGCAGAACTCCCCTGCCCGCATCGTCGCCGTTGACAACCATCCACCGTTCGTCGACGAGCTGAACCGCGAAGCCCGCCGCCTTGGCCTCGCCGAGCGCGTGGAGGCGCGTGTCGCCGACATGCGAAGCCTCGACTTCGCGGAGGCCTCGTTCGACCTGATCTGGTGCGAAAGCGCCATATACATCGCGGGTGTCGAGGCCTCCCTGCGTGACTGGCGCCGCCTGCTCGTGCGCGACGGGCATGTGGCGTTTACCGAGGTCTGCTGGACGAAACCCGATCCG
The DNA here is from genome assembly GCA_965219905.1 of uncultured Binatia bacterium (SeqCode). Taxonomy (GTDB): domain Bacteria; phylum Desulfobacterota; class Binatia; order UBA9968; family JAJDTQ01; genus JAJDTQ01. Next base: position 1,203,266 of record CBDCOS010000002.1, read on the forward strand.
CCGGCGGAGTGCGTCTCGTTCTGGGAACAGGAATACCCCGCGATACGCGACGCGGCAGCCCTCCTGACCGCCATAGACGCGTGCGGGTACGAGACGGTGGGGCACTTCATGCTGCCGCGGTCGACATGGTGGGATGACTACTACCGACCGCTCGAGCGGAACGTGACCGAGTTTCGAGCACGCCACGGCGGCCGCCCGGAGGCGCAGGAGCTGGCCGATCAGTGCCAGCGCGAGATCGACATCTGGAAGGCGTACTCGGACTACTATGGCTATGCGTTTTTCGTGGCCCGCGTCCGATGAAGTGCGGCGCACACGCGATCAAAACCCTATCTTCAACTCATCCATGACTTCCTGGGAGAAGCCTATTTCCCGCACGATCTCAGGGTAGCGCAGCCGGCCCGATGGGTCCTGCGCATCGGGGTCCATGGAAATTCCCTCATCGTTCATGAGCTTTTCGGCCGTCGCGCCATCCACGAACATTCCGGCCATACCCTCACGGTTCGACTGGATCATGACCAACACCGTGCTGGCCTCGCCGCTGTCGAGCTCCGAGGGCTCCTTTTCGAATACGGCCCTGATCGTCTCCCTGGCGTCCTCCGTGTCCTGTTCCGACCACGCCACCCACGGGTAGAGCACAACCTGCTCGTCCACCTTCTTGTTCTTGCGTCGCCAAAACACGATACTCGCACACTCCTTTTCTCTCGATATACCGCGAGGCCACTCCGTGTTCCCTCTCAAAACCCGGAGAATCCGGTAGCTTCGCCGGTGTTGCCGCAGCCACTTCCCGGGAGGGTTGATCCCGTCCCCGACGAGGCCGTTACTCCAGCACCCCCTCCTCTTTCCACTTCGCGATGGCGTCGTCGTCGTAGCCGAGCACGTCGCGCATGACCTGCTCGGTGTGCGCGCCGAGGGGCGGGGTGAGGGGGATCTCCTCCTCGGGCATGTCCTTGAAGATGATGCCGCCGCGGGGCAGCTCGAAGGGGCCGATGGGGGAGTCGTCGTACTTCTGGAAATAGTCCCGGTGGCGGAGTTGGGGGTCCTTGCAGAGGTCGGTGCCGTTCTGCACCACCCCGGCCGGGACCCCGGCGGCCTGCAGGCGGTGGGCGACATCCTCGACGGTCTGGGTCGCGAGCCAGTCGGACATGATGGCGTCCAGCTCATCGGCATGGCGCCGCCGCTCGACGCAGGTGGCAAAGCGGTTGTCGCCGGCCAGCGCCTCGTTGCCCATGACGCCGCACAGTCGCTGCCACTCGTCATCACTGTTGACCGACACCACGCACCAGCGCTCGTCACCCTGACAGCGATAACAGCCGTGGGGAGCCGCGGTGAGGCTCCGGTTCCCCTGGGGCTGGGGATCGACGCCGTTGATGCTGGACTCCAGGTAGCTCGTGCCCAGGGTATAGGCGGTCACCTCGCCCTGGGACACGTCGATGGAGCAACCCTTGCCGGTGAGCCGCTGGCGCAGCAGCGCGGCCATCATGATGGTGGGCGCGGAGATGAAGCCGAGATGGTCGGGATAGACGCCCTGGCTGCCGATGGGGCGGTCCTGTCCGGGATGGTTCCAGAGGTACGTCATGCCGCTGAAGGAATTGAGATTGAACCCCCAGGTGCCGTACCAGTTCTTGGGTCCGGTCTCGCCGAGCCCCGGCAGCTTGAGGATGATGATGGAGGGGTTGACCTTCCTGAGCTCGTCGTCGCCGAGCCCGAGGCGGCCCAACACCTGGGGCCGGAAGTTCACCAGCACCGCGTTGGACTTGGCCGCCAGCTCCTTGATGATCCGCTTGCCGTCGTCGTGCTTGATGTTGACGGTCATGGAGCGTATGGCCAGGTTGCACTCGATGAAGCGCGGCGCGGCGTTGATGTCGCCCTCCGCGCCATAGTGCCGGAAGGTGTCGAGCCCGCCGGGGTACGACTCGACCTTGATGACCTCGGCGCCGTACTGCGCCAGCAGCCGGCCCGCATAGGGTCCGGCGTATCCGGTGGTGAACGCGATGATCCGGACGCCTTCGAGAATCCGGTTGGAACTGGGCATCAGATGACTCCCTCCGCGGCCAGCACTCCCATGTCCCCCTCGCTAAACCCGAGTTCGCCGCCGAGAACCTCCGCGTTGTGCTGGCCCAGCATGGGCGCGGGCCGTGGCCCTCGGCGCTCGCCGTCCAGCAGGAACGGCACCCCCGGCTGGGAGAAGGCGCCCAGCACAGGATGCTCTACCGTGCCGAAAAAGCCCCGCTCCACGATGTGCGGATCTTCCATGAAGTCCCGCGGGGAGTTCACCGGCAGCGCCGGCAGGCCGTGCTTCTGAAGCAGCACGGACAGCTCCTCCTTGCCGTACTGGGAAGTGAACGACGCCACCATGGGGTTGAGCCAGTCCGCGGCCGCTCGCCGGTTCAGGTTGACCAGGAGCTCCGGGTCGTCCAGCTCCGTCGGGTGCCCCTCCCACATGTCGAGGAAGATGGGCCAGTGCCGCTGGGTGGCGAAGAACGAGATCCAGCCGTCCTTGCACGGGAACAGGTTGGCGGGGGCCACGTGCTGGTGCTGGCTGCCGGCGCGTTTCATGAGCCGGCCCTCGGATGACCAGGTGAAGGCCACGTGCTCGTGGAGCGCCATGCTGGCCTGGACCGATGCGTCGATATGCGCCCCCAGGCCCGTGGTCTCCCGCTGCCAGAGGGCCAGCAGAGTGCCCAGGGCGGAGTAAAGGCAGGTGTAGACGTAGGACTGGCCGCCCGGGGGCACGCACGGGGTCATGCTGGGGTCGCCGCTGATGAACAGCAGCCCGCCCATGGCGTTGGCCACCAGGTCCGGCGCCCGGTAGTCGCGGTAGGGGCCGTCCTGTCCGAAGGCGGAGATGGAGACCAGCACCAGTTTGGGGCGGCGCGCCACCATCTCGCCGTAGCCGATCCCCAGGTCTTCAAGATAGCCGGGGTCGTGGCTGTCGATGACCACGTCCGACTGCTCCACCAGGTCCAGCAGGATGCGGCGTCCGGTTTCGCGGGACAGGTCCAGGGTGATGCCGCGCTTGCCGGAGTTGAAGTAGGCGAACCGGAGGCTGCCCTCGCGGTTGCTGTGGCCCTTGGCGAAGGGCGGTTCGGCGCGGAGGTCGTCCCCGGCCGGCGGCTCGACCTTGACCACGTCCATGCCGAGGTCCGCCAGCACCTTGCCGCAAAAGGCCCCCATGGCGGTGCCGAGGTCCAGCACCCGGAAGCCCGAGGGAAGCAGGGACTCCGCGCTCATTGGCCCTTGGCGCGGGCGCGCAGCAGGTTCTGGGCCATGCGCCAGCGCAGCACCTCGGTGGCGCCCTCGGTGATGCGGATGCTGCGCAACTGCCGGTACCACCATTCCAGCGGCAGTTCCTTGGTGAGGCCGATGCCGCCGTGGACCTGGATGGAGCGGTCCACCACCCGGCTGGCCATCTCCGTGCACACGCACTTGACCATGTAGGCCAGGTTGCGGACGTCCTCGCCGCGGTCGTGGCGCCAGGCGCATTCGTAGACCAGGTTGCGCGCCATGTGCAGCTCCATGACCGAGTCGGCGATCATGAACTGGACCGCCTGCCGTTCGGACAGCGGCTGGCCGAAGGTGGTGCGGATCTGCGAGTAGTCCATCATCATGTCCAGGGCGCGCTCGGCGATGCCGATACAGCGGGCACCGTGGCCCTTGACGCGCCCTTCCTGGAGCCAGCCCTGGGCCAGCCGGAAACCCTGCCCCACCTCGCCCGCGACGTTGCCCACCGGCACCCGGGCGTCCTCGAAGAGGATCTGGAACGGCGCGTCGCCCATCATGGTGGGCCAGCGGCGCTCGATGGTGACGCCCGGGGTGTCCATGTCCACCAGGAAGGTCGTGATGCCGCCGCGGGCGCGCTTCTCGGGGTCGGTCACCGCCATGACCTGGGCGAAGTCGGAGAAGCCCGCGTTGCTGATGAAGCGCTTGGTGCCGTTCAGGACCCAGTGGTCGCCGTCCAGCACCGCCCGGGTCTTCATGCCCGCGGGGTCGCCGCCGGCGTCGGGCTCGGTCTGGGCGAAGCACGCGGTCTTCTCGCCACGGAGCACGGGGTAGAGGTAGCGCTCCTTCTGCTCGTCGTTGAGCTCGAACAGGATGCCGCGGGCCTCCGGGCCGAAGATCGGGTTGTTGCGGAAAGGGATGCAATTGGTGCGGGATACTTCTTCCTGGATCACGCAGCGCGTCAGCAGGTCGAGCCCGGCGCCGCCGTACTCCTCGGGCACGTCCAGCATCCAGAACCCCAGCGCCTTGGCCTTCTCCTGCAGCGGCTTGTACAACTCCTCGGGCATCTCCTCGCCCTCGGGCACGAACTCCCGCTCCAGCGGGATCAACTCCCGGTCCACGAAATCGCGCATGGTTTTCTTGATGATCTTGACCTCTTCGGGAAGCTCGAAATCCATTCTTTCCTCCTTGTCGGGCGTCGGTCCGGCTGAATGATGGCTCGTAACATAAGCCCGCGCCCGGCCGGAGGTCAAGCCGGTGCCGTACGGCCGTTCACCGGCTCCGCACCCCCGGGGTCCGCCTGCGGTGATGACGCCGGAGGGCGTGATTGACAACCGCATGGCCAGTGTCTATGTTTCCGATAACCCACCTTGCGCGAGGCCAGCGTATGCCCATCTACGAGTACAACTGTTCAAAATGCGGTGTGTTTGAGGTGACTCAGCGGATCACGGAGGATCCTCTGAAGAAGTGCCCGTCCTGTCGCAGCAAGGTCCAGAAGCTAATCTCGAACACGTCCTTTCAACTCAAGGGCTCCGGCTGGTACATCACCGATTACGGACGGGGCAAGGGTTCGAACGGAGACAAGCAGGAGTCCAACGGCGGCAAGGATTCGACCGACTCCAGCAAGTCCACGGAGACCAAGAAGTCCGACAAGTCATCGTCCGGCGACAGCGCGACCAGCACGGCATCCTAGTTGTGACGTCGCACCCTTGCCCGTCTCCGATCCGTCCGCCGCGCCCGGCACGTATTTCAAACACCGCCGGCATCCCGCACACGGGCCTCGCCGGGGCTCCATGACAGGCACCCGATGAAGACGAAACCACTCGGCCGCACTCAGGTCCAGGTGCCCGAAATCGGCCTGGGAGTCTGGCAATACCGGGGCGGGGTGGAGCCTCTGCGGCACGGCATCGAACTGGGCGCCAACCTGATCGACACGGCCGAGATGTACCGGACCGAGGACGTGGTGGGGGAAGCCGTGCGGGGCATGCGCGAACGGGTGTTCATCGCCAGCAAGGTGTCCGGCGACCACCTGGGATACGACCAGGTGCTCCGGGCCGCGGACGCCAGCCTTCAGCGGCTGGGGGTCGATACCATCGACCTCTACCAGGTCCACTGGCCGAGCCGCAGCACCCCCATCGAGGAGACCATGCGGGCGATGGGAACCCTCGTGGATACCGGCCGGATCCGCTACATCGGCGTCAGCAACTTCTCCACCGAGGAGCTGGCGGAGGCCGAGGCCGCCCTGAGCCACCACCCCATCGTGTCGAACCAGGTCCTGTACAACCTCCGGCGGCGTGAGATCGAGCGGACGCTGATGCCCTACTGCCAGCGCCACGGCGTCACCATCATCGCCTACACGCCCCTGGACAGCGGCAGGCTGGCGGCCGGCAGGGGGCTGTTCTCGTCGCGGGGCGCGAAGGTGCTCCAGGAGATCGCGGAAGCGCACCGGAAGACGGTTGCCCAGGTGGCGCTGAACTGGTGCATCTGCCATGACGGCGTCATCGCCATCCCGAAGTCCGACAGCGTCTCCCGGACCGCCGAGAACTGCGGCGCCTCCGACTGGCGTCTGTCCGCTGAAGACATGGCCCGGCTGGACCGGGCCTTCGCCTGACCGCGTCACGCGGCAGAGTGCGGCGGCCGGCGGTTCCGGCGCGCCGTCGAGAATCGAGGCCACCGATGGATTTCCCCGCGTTGACCCGGACCGGAGCCATGGCGTTCTTCTCCGAGTTCGGCAAGACGATCCACAACCCGCAAGGCATCCTCTACTGGACCCGCAAGGCCAAGGCCAAGGCCCGGATCAACGCCACCATCGGCTCGGCCCGGGGACCGGAAAGCACGGTCTACCCGGACGGCGGCGACCGCGAGATCACCCTTTGCGCGCCCCTGATCCATTCTTTCTTCAACGGGCTGGAAACCGAGGAGATCTTTCCGTACACGCCGGAAGCGGGCACCCCCGCCTTCCGCTCGGCATGGAGGAAGTGGATCCTGGCCCGGGCGGGCGCCCACTCCGAGCGCCTCGGACGGCAACTGCATCCGCCCGTCCTCACCCCGGGGATCACCGCCGCCATCAGCATCGCCGCGCGGATGTTCGTGGACCCGGGCCGGTCCATCATCACGGCCGACCGGCGCTGGGAGAACTACGACCATGTGCTCGGACAGAACCTCGGCATCCGCATCGCCGACTTCCCGCTCTACGATGACGGCGACCTGAACGTCGCCGGCCTCGTCTCGGCCATCCGGGGGGTATGGCTCGAGCAGGACAACGCCGTGGTGCTGCTCAACTTCCCCAACAACCCTACGGGCTTCTGCCCGTCCGCCGCTGCCGGACAGCGGCTGGTGGAGTCGCTGGACCGACTCGCGGAGGGCACCGCGAAGCGGCTGGTGCTGCTGTTCGACGACGCCTACGAAAGCTACGTCTACGACCCCGCCGCCATGCAGTCGTCGCTGTTCTACCTGTGCCGTCCGCGGCCCAACCTGCTGCCGGTGAAGCTGGACGGCGTCACCAAGGAGCTCCTCTGGTACGGCGCCCGCGCGGGCACCATCACGCTGGCCTGTCCCGACGAGTGGCTCTCGGGGGACGACGCGGAAGCGGTGGCGGCGGAGCTGGACAACAAGTTCGCGGGCGTCAACCGGGGCCTCTTCTCCAACAACTCGACGGTGACCCAGGCAGTGGCCGCCAAGGCCATGGAGCAGATGGAGCGGCTGGTGGTGGAGCGGCAGCGGACCTTCGAGCTCCTGGAGCAACGGTACCGGACCCTGAAGGACGAGCTCGCAAAGATGGATACCGATCTCGTGACCGTGGAGCCGTTCCAGGGCGGCTTCTTCTGTTTCATCACCCTGCGCCCCGAGTCGGGACTGAGGGCCACGGACGTCGCCAACCATTTGCTGGACCGGCACGGCGTGGGCACCGTGCCGTTCGACACGGAAAGCATGAACGGGCTCCGTATCGCCTTCTGCAGCGTGGAGAGCGACGACCTGCCGGAACTGTGCCGGAGACTGGCGCAGACGGTGAACGAGCTTGCGCGGGACGGGAGGAAAGACCATGGGCAGGCTTGAGGGACGGGTCGCCATCATCACCGGCGCCAGCCGCGGCATCGGCCGGGCGGTGGCGCTGGCCTTCGCCCGGGAGGGCGCCATCCTGGCCATTGCGGGGGGCCGGGATCAGGTCGCCCTCGACTCGGTTCGGGACGAGATCTCGGCCCTGGGCGTCGAAAGCATCGCGCGGCTGGTGGACGTCGGCCGGCGCACGGAGGTGGACCGGCTGGTGCGGGAAGTGGAGGAACGCTGGGGCCGCGTCGACATCCTCGTCAACAACGCGGGGATCCTCACGCTCAAGCGCTTCGAGGACATCACCGAAGAACAGTGGGACGAGACCGTGAGGGTCCACCTCAAGGGCACCTTCAACGGCATGCAGGCCGTGCTGCCCATCATGAAGCGGCAACGGGCGGGCAAGATCATCAACCTCACCGGGCCGGCGGCGCTGCGGCCGTCCAACGGCGTATCCGACTACGCCGCCGCCAAGGGCGCCATCATCACCCTGACCTTCAACGTCGCCAACGAAATGAAGCCTCACAACATCCAGGTCAACTGCATCTCGCCGATAGCGGACACGCGCATGACCGACGCCATTGCCGAGTTCCGCGAGCGCGAGGGGATTCCCGACGTCCGGCCCAACCCGGCCCCTGCCGAGACCGTGGCGCCGGCGTTCGTCTTCTTCGCGTCCAGCGACAGCGACTACATCACCGGAGAGGTCCTTGGGTTCCACCGGAAGTGAGCCCGGTGGCCCGACGCGTTGATCGTGCCCGTCAATCGTTCATAATGATAGGTGCAGGACTATCCGTTATCGTCAGCAGACGACGTGACAGAAACGAGGTGAACCCATGCTCCGAGCAACAGCGGCGGCCTGGCTGGCCGCCATCGTGGTCGCCGTGCTGTCGGCGGCGACGGCGGCGGCTCCGCCCCTGGGCTTCCAGGCGGTGCCGCGTGACGCGTTTCCGGTCTTCGACGACCCCGAGATGCTGAGCGCCACGGAAGCGGAAAAGCAGCAGGTCATCTTCGACCGGGACGTGGTCATCGGCGTGGCCCACAACGGCGAGGCCAAGGCGTATCCCATCACCATCATGGGCGTCCACGAGCTCGGCAACGACTTCATCGGAGGAGTGCCCATCGCGGTCTCCTGGTGACCGCTGTGCCAAACGTCTATCGTGTATAGACGCAAACTCGACGACAGGGTGTTGAGCTTCGGGCACGCGGGCATTCTCTATGAACAGTCCTTCGTCATGTACGACCGGGAAACCGACTCGCTGTGGGTCCACGTCACGGGCGAGGCCGCGCACGGACCCCTCAAGGGCAAGCGCCTCGACTTCATGCCGTCCACGGTGACGACCTGGGCCAACTGGAAGAAAAGCTACCCCGACACCAGGGTGCTGCCCGGCTACCGCCGGGGCGGGTTCATGGGAACCTACATCGCCCCCTACGATAGCGACGGCCTCGGTCTGACGGTGGTGGTCAAACTCAAGGCCAAGCTCTATCCCTACAAGGTCCTGAAGCGGAAGAACCTGGTCAACGACGAGTTCAACGGGGCGAAGGTGGTGGTGTACTACTCGGCGGCCGACGCCACGGGCACCGCCTGGCGCCGGGAGCTCGACGGACGGGTGTTGACGTTCACGCAGTCCGATCGCAAGGACGCCGACGGCAACGTGCTGCTGCGCGACGAGGAGACCGGAAGCCTGTGGTCGTGGCTGCGCGGGGAAGCCGTGGAGGGCGAGCTCAAGGGACGGAAACTCCGGCAGCTTCTCTACAACCCGATCCTGAACGACCGCTTCGCCGCCTTCTATCCGGGTGCGCCCATATACGAGGGCGCCAACTAGTGTCCATAGGAAAACTCTTATATATCTGACTGGAAACGCATCCATTTACCACAAACCACGAAAGGGATTGCGGGATTCGTGAGCGCGACTGGCGACTATATCCGTGAAGCGCGAGAGCAGAAGGGGCTGACGCTGGGGCAGGTGGAGGAGGCGACGCGCATCCCGCGCTACTACCTCGAAATCCTCGAAGGCGGAGGCGACGACCGTCTGGTTTCGGACCGTCTTTACATGGTCCACTTCCTCCGCACCTACGCGGAATACCTGGAGGTGGAGGTAGAGACCCTCGCGGCCCAGTTCGTGCGCGAGAACCGTCGCGCGGAGGCCCTCGTGGCCGCTCCGGTGGTGCGTCGCCGGTCGTGGAAACCCGTCATGGCCGCCGCGCTGGCGGTCGTGCTGCTGGTCGCCGCCGGGACTTACGTGCTCAACCCGGATATGGTGGACTTCCGCTGGACGGACCTGGTGTCGAGTCCCCCGCCGCCGGCCAAGGAACCCTCGCCGCGGCCGCTGCCGGTGGCCGCCCCAACGCCCAGACCGGACGACCCCAACAACTCCGTCCTGCAACCCGAAGCAGACGAAACCGCTCCTTCGGAACCCAATCTGGTGGCGGCTCCGCCGCCGGCCGAAAACCCCTCCGCCCCCAACCCCGAACCCACGCCATCCGTGGAGACCCCTCACGGCGCGACGGCCGCCCCGGTGACGCCCGTGTCATCGATCGCCGAGCCGCCGGAAAAACCCGCCCCGCCCGCGGGGCAACAAGCCCTCGTGTCCACAGCGGAGAAACCGGCGTCCACCCCGGACCCCCCGGAGACGCCGGCAACCGCCGCGGTTGAAGACAGGGCGCCCGAGCCATCGTCTCCGGAGCGGAGCAGCGACGAAACCCGCGACCCCGGCGCGACGGAGCCCGCCGCGGTGGCCGCGGTCCCACAGCCCCCGGTCCCCCCCGAGGGCGACCCGGCCGCGACACACAGCCTGGTCATTTCAGCCGAACAGAAGGCGTGGTTGCGGGTCTGGGTCGATGACAGGCCGTACCGGGACATGCTCCTGGAACCCGGCGAGACCAGGACCATGTCGGCCCAGACGGGCTTCCGCATCACCTTCGGCAACGCCGGAGGTGTTCTTCTTACACTGAACGGCGTAGAGCTTCCCCGCGCCGGAAGGCCGGGCCAGGTGTTGCGGGACTACACGCTCCCGGCAACGCCCCGGGACACCCCCTGATGATCGACCTGCGTTCCGACACCGTCACCACGCCCACGCCGGAAATGCTCCGGGCGATGACCGCCGCCGAAGTGGGCGACGACGTCTACGGCGAGGACCCCAGCATCAACCGTCTCGAAGAAGAGGTCGCCGGACTCCTGGGCAAGGAAGCGGCCGTGTTCACGCCGTCCGGATCCATGGCGAACCAGATCGCGATCGTCCTCCATACCCGGCCCGGCGACTCGGTGCTGTGCGAGGAGGGCTCCCACACCTTCGCTTACGAGGCCGGCGCCGGCGCCGCCCTCTCGGGCGTGCAGTTCGACCTCATCCCGTTCAGCGAGAAATTGTCCGATGCATCCATCCAGGGCAGGTTCCGGGCCGACGGGCTCCATGAATCGCCGTCCACCCTGATCCTGGTGGAGAACACCCACAACCGCGGGCGCGGCCGCGCCCTGCCGGTACGGGAGACGCAACGGATCGTCGCCACCGCCCACGGTCTGGGGCTCAAGGCGCACTGCGACGGCGCCAGGCTCTGGAACGCGGCGGCCGCAACCGGCGACTCCGAACGCGAGCTCGCCGCCGGTTTCGACACGGTGTCGGTATGCTTCTCGAAGGGGCTGGGGGCGCCGGTGGGCTCGGCTCTGGCCGGCAGCCGCGAGGACGTGGCCCGGGCGCGGAAGGTCCGCAAGCGGCTGGGCGGCGGCATGCGCCAGGCGGGGTTTCTGGCCGCCGCGGCCCTCCATGGCGTCCGGCAACACCGCGGGCGCCTGGCGGAGGACCACCGGCGCGCGGTCACGCTGGCCGAGGGACTGAAGGAACTCGTCCACGACGGGCGGCCGTTGGAGGTCGACATCCCGGATCCGCCCACCAACATGGTCTATTGGCGCGTGGCCGACGGCCAGGAGGTGGTGGAAAGGCTGCGACGCAAGGGCGTGCTCATGAACCACGTGGGCAACGGCTGGATCCGGGCCGTCACCCATCTCCAGGTCTCCGACGCGGATATCCACGATGCGGTCCGGCGAATCCGCGAAGCACTGTTGACCTAGAACCGAACGACTCCGTCGCCAACGTCGGACCCCGGACGCGGACATGCGACCCGAAGATGCACGATACGTCATCATAGGCGCCGGATTCGCGGGCGCCGCCACCGCCTGTCACCTGGCTTTCCAGGGCGCGCGGGAGATGGTCATCGTGGAGCAGGAAGCGGTGGCGGGGTTCCATTCCTCGGGCCGGAATGCCGGGTTCATACGCCAGGTGCTGGCCGAGCCTTCCGTGGCCGATCTGGCCGCGGAATCGGCCCGGTTCATCCGCAATCCCCCGCCCGACTGGCCCGTGCCGGTTTCCTACAACGCCATCGGCTCCCTGATCCTCGGACGCGGGGAGCAGTGGGACGCGTTGCGCCACGACGTGGAGTTGGCGCGCCGGAGGGGCCTCGCGGTGGAGTGCTGGTCGCCGGAGAAGACCCGCGGAGCCATGCCGCTGCTCGAGGACGCCAGGCTCGACGGAGCCGTATGGTGCGCTTCGGACGGCGTCATCGACATCCACGCCCTGCTGTCCGGCTATCTCAAGGTGGCCCAGGACGGCGGCGCCACGGTCCGGTACGGCGTCACGGTGGAGGAAGTGCGGGTAAGCGGCGGGCGGGTGCAGGGCATCGCCACCAACCAGGGGCTTTTCGAGGCCGACGTGATCGTGAACGCCGCGGGACCCTGGGCCGGACCCGTGGGCGCCATGGCCGGAGCCGCGCCCATCGCCTTTCATCCGCGCCGTCGGCACCTGTTCGTGACCCCGCCGCTGGACTGGGTCAAGCCCGACTGGCCTTTCGTCCTCAACGTCTCCGACGAGGTCTACTTCCAACCGAACTCGGGCGGATTGATGCTGTGCCCGTGCGACGAGGCAGAGGTGCCGCCGTGCGACGCCGCCGCGCAGCCCGAGGCCCTCGAGCTTCTGGCGGAGAGGCTCGCCGCCGCCCACCCCAACTTCCCCGATGTCCCCATCGCACGTTACTGGGCGGGGCTTCGGACCTTCAGCGATGACAACCGGTTCGTCATCGGGTGGGACCCCCGGATCGAGGGGTTCTTCTGGGTTGCCGGCCTCGCCGGCCACGGCGTCACCACCAGCGCCGCCGTGGGCTCGCTGGCCGGACGGGTGCTGTTCGGAGCCGACGAGGACCCGGACTTCTCGCCCGCGCGCTTCGGCTGAACCGCGGCCCCTTTCCGCCATTGCCACGAAAGATGCCCTCGACCCCGATCGGGGGCGGGAATCCAGGGGTGGTGGTGGGTGCGTCTAGCGCTGCTCCCGCTTGACCAGAATCTCGTCGATGATGTGATATTCCAGGGCCATGGGCGCGGTCATGTACCGGTCCCGCTGGGTGTCCCGTTCGACGGTCTCGAGAGTCTGCCCGGTGTGCTTCACCAGTATGTCGTTGACCTCCTGGCGCACCCGAAGCATCTCCCTGGCGTGGATGTCGATGTCCGCCGCCGAGCCCTGGTAGCCCCCCAGGGGCTGGTGGATCATGACCCGGGCGTGGGGCAGCGCGAACCGCTTGCCGGACCGGCCGGCCGCGAGCAGCAGGGCTCCCATGCTCGCGGCCTCGCCGACGCAAACGGTGGCGACGTCCGGCCGGATGTACTGCATGGTGTCGTAGATGGCCAGCCCCGCGGTCACCAGTCCGCCGGGCGAGTTGATGTAGAGGTAGATGTCCTGCTCCGGATCTTCGGATTCCAGGTACAGGAGCTGGGCCGCGATGGTGTTGGCCACCGGATCGTCGATCTCCCCCACCAGGAACACGATGCGGTCCCGCAGCATGCGGGAGAACAGGTCATAGGCGCGCTCGCCGCGCCCGCTCTCCTCCACCACCGTGGGTATCTCGATTTGATTTCGCATCGGTATTGGCGTTCGAAGCGGCATGGAAAACCCCATCGTCACGAATTCAAGAGCCCGTGCCGATCCAGGAACTCACGCATGATTGCCACGCAACTCTCCGGTTCTTCGAGCTGCAGGAAGTGTGTCGTCTCGGGCACGAAGTCGTAGTCCACGGTCAGGATATGGCTCAGGTCCAGCGTCGGCAGGTAGGAAAAGGGCAAGGTAGGGTCGGCGCCGATGACCTTGGTCGGGCTGCGGAGCTTCTCCAGCTCCACCATGACCGCAAACGGGGCGGCATATTGGATGATCTGGGCTTCGTAGTCCCGCGGACAGCGAAGCTCGTAGCCGTCCCCGTCAGCGCTTTCGCGGAGCGTCGTCCTCGCGACCAGGTCGAACACGCCGGGAACGGCCCGTTGATAGAGCGGCAGGTAGGGCAGGACCTCGGCGAACTGCTGGATGCTCTCGAACCGGGGCGCACGACGGCGGGCCATAGCCGACACACGCTCGGCGGCGGCATCGAATGCCTCATAGCCGAGCCCGCGCTTGCATACGGGCGGATCGAACAGGACGCGCGCCGCGAACTCGCTTCCCAGGTTGGCCGACAGGAGCGAGGCCAGGGCCGAGACGGAATGGAAGACCCCGATCTTCGGTTTGCTTCCAAAATGGTGGTCGATGGCCTGGAGAATCAGATCGTGGTCACGGACGAATCTTGCCACGTTGTGACTCTCCGGCCTGCCGACCGGATTCCAACCGTGGTTTCGCAAGTCGTAGACGACCAGGTCGAAATCGTCGGCCAGCAGCGACCAGAAAGGATAGTAGAGATCGACGGCGAGACCGTTGCCGTGGCTCAGAACCAGCCGGGGGCCGGCCGGATTCCCGTGACGTCGCAGGACGATGACAGTGTCATCGTCCACGCGGACGTCACGGGTGGAAAGCGGCTCGGGTACTCGCCACACGGTTTCCCAAACCGCCTCAACCGGAGTGGGAATCCACGTACGCGATCAGATCCCCGATCGTGTTGAATTTCGCCACCTCTTCGGGAGGAATCGTGATGCCGAAGTCCTCGCCGACCGTTTTGATGAATGCCACGGCATCCACGGACGAAACGCCGGAATCGGCCACGCTGGCAGAAACATTCGCCGGCCGGCCCAGGTTTTCCTGGAACAGTTGCTTGATACGATCTTCACTCGACGCCATTGGTGGATCTCCTTTCAATCGACGACCTGCGCTCCACACAGGACAAGGTTAAATGGAACTCATGCTCCACGATCCGAAAAATGCTGCTGTCACTATAGGGCTTCAAGCGGGCATGTCAAACGAACGACCCCCCAAGCCAGGCTTCGCTGCTTCCACGGACACACATTGGCGCCCGACGCTTACTTCAGAGCCCGGTTGGACGCCTCGATCCAGTGGCGGCGGCGCTGGAACGGGTAGCTCGGAAGCGAGACCCGGCGCCGGGTCTCCCCCGCGAAGAGCCCGGTGAACGAGACATCGATCCCGGACTCGTAGGCCTTGGCTACCGCCGCGACGAACCCGCTGTCCGCCGTAGACGCCGACACTTCTTGTTGGAGGCTCGACAGCACGACAGGCGCCCGGCGTGCCTCCGCCGAGTCCGGCCACGCCCCGGCCACCGCCGGACCCAGGACCGCGGACGGGCCGACTTCCACGACGATCTCCACGTCCAGGGCGGCCAACGTCCCGACGCATTCCGCGAACGCCGCGGGCTCGCGCGCCTGCCGGCGCCAGTACGGTCCATCGAGCGTGTCGCCCGATTCCACGGCCCGTCCGGTCAGGCCGCTCACCAGGACGAGCGACGGCGGCGCCAACGCGGCATCGGCGAGCGCCGCTCCCAGGTCGTCCGAGGGCGGCTCCACTGCTCCGTCTTCGCGCAACGACGCCGACACCGCGCGTGCGCAGGCCAGACGCAGCCCGTCCTCCAGGCCGAACACTCCGGCCGCCTGCGCCGCTGCAAGCTCGCCCAGGTCATGCCCCGCCACCACGCTCGGGCCGACTCCCAGACTCGCCCAAAGCGCCGTCAGCGCGCACTCCAGCGCATAGATCGCCGGCTGTGTCCACGCCGGATCGTCCAGGCTTGCCCCCGACATTCTTGATCGGGGGTCCCCGGCCGCGGCCGCGCGGCCGAACATCACGTCCAGCAGCGAGCTTCCTCGATCTTCCCGGACCACCATGTCGCAACGGTCCAGAACGGCCCGGACCACCGGCTCGTCCTCGTACAGCGCACGCCCCATGCCGGCCCACTGGCTGCCCTCACCGGTGTAGACGAACGCCACTTTCCTGGCCGCCGCGGGCTCCGGCTCCTCGCTCCCGTCCGCGAGGGCCTTCAACGCCTCCCGAAGTGATACGGCATCGCGGAACACGAGGCCCTTCCTGTAGTCGAAATGGCTTCGCCCCACGCCAACCGTCCATGCCATGTCCGAGAGCAAGGGTCCCGAGGCTGCGCCCGCCGATGAAAGCACGCCGTCGCGCTCGTCCAGCCACGAAAGATACCGTCCCGCCAACTGCCGGAGCGCGCCGCTCGTTTTTGCCGAAAGCGGCAGCAACCGGGCAGCGCGTACCGCGGGTCCTTCTTCCGCTGCCGGCAAAACCGCATCCGGCAGCGAGACCGGCACGGACAACTCGGAACCCGCGGGGCCTTGCCCCTGGTCCATTCCCGCGGACCCATCGCCCGGAGCGTCGTATCCTTCCACGACGACGTGAGCGTTCGTCCCCGAGATCCCGAACGCACTGACCGCCGCGCGCGGCGGCCTGTCGGGATGAACCGGCCAGTCCACCGCCTCAGAAGTCACGCGCACCGGGAGCCGGTCCCAGTCAAGTTGAGGATTCGGATTCTCGAAGTGAAGTTGCCTGGGAATCACCCCTCGCCTCATCGCCAGCATCGTCTTGATCAGGCCCGCGACCCCGGCGGCCGGCTCCAGGTGCCCGATATTGGTCTTGACCGAGCCGATCAAGAGCGGCTGCGCCGTTTTGCGTCCCTTGCCGTACGCCGCTGCCGCCGCCTGCACCTCGATGGTGTCGCCCAATTCCGATCCGGCCCCGTGGGCTTCCAGGTAGTCCACTTCCGACGGCAGCACCCCCGCCCGCGACAGCGCCTCTTCGATCACCCGCTCCTGCGCCCGACCGTTGGGCACCGTCGGTCCCGCGCTCGCACCGTTCTGGTTGACCGCCGAGCCGCGGATCACCCCCCAGATGCTGTCGCCGTCGGCCACCGCATCGCCGAGCCGTTTCAGGACCACCATTCCACAGCCCTCGCCCCGCACGAAGCCGTCCGCCGAGGCGTCGAAGGCCCGGCACTGACCTCCTCGAGACAGCATCCCCAGATCGGCCATCTCCCGCGTTATCCCCGGTGACAGGACCGCGGCCACGCCGCCGACCAGGGCCATATCCACTTCGCCTCCACGCAACCCCGCGACCGCGTGATGCACCGCCACCAGCGACGACGCACAGTTGAGCTCCACCGGCATCGTCGGCCCCTCCACTCCCAGATGGAAGGCCACCCGCCCGACCGCCATGCTCGCGGCGGTGCCCAGGTAACTGACGCTGGAAGCGCCGGCCGTCATCAGGTCCCGGTACTCGCTGGTGCCGATGCCGGCATATATCCCGGTGCGGCTTCCCCTCAACCGGTCCGGGTCCATCCCGGCATCCTCAAGCGCCTGCCAGGTCGTCTCGAGCATCATGCGCTGCCGGGGATCCATCATGCGCGCCTCGATGGGCGTGATCCGGAAGAAATCCGCGTCGAACTTGTCGATCTCCTCCACGAACCCGCCGCGGCCGTAAGCCTCATACCCGGCTGGAAGGCCCCCGGCGACATCGGCCGAGGAAGCGGCATCCCGGCGTCTGTCGGTCACCGCGTTCTCGCCCGCTTCGAGCTGGCGCCAGAAGGCCGACAGATCGGGAGCGCCGGGGAGGCGGCACGCCATGCCGACGATCGCGATTCCGTCGTCTCCGGGGGGCATTGCCGGCCGTGTCCCTGTCGGGGTCTCCGCCCCTGCCTCGGGTTGGGCTTCGGGCCGGGGTTGGGGGGCGGGCGCGCTGCCGATTTCAGCAAGCTCCCCGACCAGGTGCCGCGCGAACGTGGCGATGTCCGGGTAGTCGAACACCGCGGTGTTGGGCACCGTGTACACGTCCGCGAACGCCCGGTTCAGCCGGTTCCGCAGCTCCACCGCCATCAGCGAATCCATCCCCAGGTCGAAGAATCCCACCGTGGGCGCCGGTGTGGCCGGCAGCCTCAGCACTGCCCGGACCTCCTGCTGCAGGAAGGACACGAGCAACTGCTCGCGCGACCCCGCGGGGGTCCCCCGCAGTTGAGATAGCAGGTCCCCCGACGGGGCCTCGGCGCGGGCATCGTCCTCGGCGGTGGTGGACAGCAGTTCCTCGAGGAAAAGCGGACGGTCCTCGACCGCCTCTTCGAACATCGACCAGTCCATCGCCATCACCACCGAGGTGGTGGCATCCTGCCGCACCAACTGGTCCAACGCCCGGAGACCCTGCTGCGGGGTGAACCAGCGCCCGCCCAGGGCCGTCCGTTGCCGGTCAATGCGTTCGCGTTGTTCCGCGGCTTCGCCGATCTCGGACCACGCCCCCCAGGCAATGCTCTGTCCCGGGAGCCCCAGCGCCCGGCGATGGCCGGCAAGCTGGTCCAGAAAGGCATTGGCCGAAGCGTGGTTGGCCTGGCCCGGATTGCCCATGACGCCGACCCGGCTCGAGAAGAGGATGAAGAACTCCAGATCGCGGTCCGCGGTCGCGCGGTGCAGGTGCCAGCCGCCAAGCACCTTCGGCCACAGCACCGTCTCGAACCGCTCCCAGCTCTGGTTGGTGAGGGCGCCGTCCGACAGCACACCGACGCTGTGGATCACGCCGCCGAGGGGCGGCAGCTCCCCGTCGATCCGCTCCAGCATCCCGTCCACCGCGGCCGCGTCGGTGACGTCCGCCAACTCCACGTGGACCGCCACACCGCGTTCCCTCAGAGCGCCGATGGCCGCTTCGGCCGCGTCGTCGGGCGCCCGGCGCCCGTTGAGGACGATGGTCCCGGCTCCGTGGTCCGCCAGCCAACCGGCCACGGCGCACCCGATGCCCCCCAGACCGCCGGTCACCAGGTAGGTCCGATCCTGCCGCAACCGGCCCTTCGCCAGCGGCGATGCGGTCACGACGATCTTCCCGAGGTGCCGCGCCGAGCGCATGAAGCTCAACGCGGCCCCCGCTTCGGCCAGCGGCCACCTGCTGTGGATGATAGGTTCCAGCTCCCCCGCCACCAGGCGCTCCATCACCCCCCGCAGGACCCTTCCCACCCACGCCGGGTCGGTCTTCTTGAGAACGTCCAGTTCCAGGATCAGGTAGGCCACGTCCGGACGCGCCGCCGCCATCTCGTCCACGCTCAGGATGTCGCGCCTAGCCATTTCCACGAACCGGCCGCCGTGCCTCAGGCAGGACAGGCTGGCATCGATGAAGCCTTCTCCCGTCAGGCTGTTCAGCACCACGTCCACGCCCGCGCCGTCGGTGTCCTCGAGTATCTCTTCCCCGAAAGCCGTCCGGCGGCTGTCGTAGATATGTTCCACTCCCAAGGACCGGAGATACGCCTGCTTCGGCGCGCTCGCGGTGGCGAAGACCTCGGCTCCGGCCGCTTGCGCCAACTGGATCGCCGCCAACCCCACGCCGCCGGCGCCGGCGTGAATCAGCACGCGGTCGCCGGCTTCCAGACCGGTGAACTCGTACGACAGCGCCGCCGACACGAACGCACTCGGCACCGTGGCGAGCCCCGTCACCGGGATTCCCGGCGGCGCCGGCGCTACCAGCTCCTCGTGGGTGATCATCTCCGCCGCGAACGCGCCGAACCCCAGGCCGACCACGGGGTCGCCGACGGAAACGGTCGAGACTTCCGAACCCACCTCGACGACGTTGCCGCACAACTCCCGGCCCAGATTCCCCTCCTCGATGAAGCCGAGCGAACGGAACACGTCCCAGAAGTTGAGCCCGGCGGCATCGACCGCGACGCGGACCTCCCTGGGCTCCAGGGAACGCGCAGGCAGCGGCATGACGTACGGTTTCTCGAACACGCCGGCCGGATCCGGGGCCAGCGCCCAGTCCGGGCCCTCCGGCAGGGCCAGCCGCTCCACCCCCGCTCCCGCCCGGACCAGACGCGCCACGCGCCGGCGTCCCGAGCGGTATGCGATGTGATTTTCAGGGTCGGGATACAGCAGCTCATTGAGGACATCGGTTGCGGGAGCCGTCCCTCCAGGTTCCAGATCGATCATCCTCGGCTGCAGGTGCGCCGCTTCCCGCGCCACCGCCTTGCCGAAACCCCAGAGCGTGGCCCCGGCAAGCTCGCCGCCACGCTCCCGTTCCAGGACCTGGGCTCCGCGCGTCACGAACCATACGCCCTTGGCCGGCGTGACGTCGCTATCGGCCACGGCCTGCGTGAGCGCGAGCGCGCTTGCCCCCGCGCGCCTCACGTCTTCGGCAATCTCCGTGGTGGCAGCCTCGGCCCCGTGGCCGTCCAGCCCCACCAGGTGCACCACCCCGTTGAACGGTATGTCTTGAGGCAAGCCCTCCACCAGCGATCGCCACGCCTCGCGATCCTCCGCTTCCACGGCCGTCCTGAAAACACCGGGCCCGTGGACCTTCGGATTCTCCGACGCTTGGCCGTCCGCCAGCACGACGGTCTGGTTCCGCGCCGCCAGCTCGTTTGCCAGCTCGGCCGCCACACCGCCGTGGTCCGCCGCCAGGACCCACGCGCCCGGAGGCTCCGTCACCTGCGCCGGACCCTGCGCCACGATGACTCCCTTGTCGGGCATCCTGTCCGTCTCGGACTCGTCCGGCCCCAGGACTTCCGCTCCGGTGAAACCGGCGTCGCCGAGCGCCCGGCGCCACACCGCCGGGTTCGCCAGGGCGTGGTGCGGACGGTAATCGTCGGCGAACCGCCACCACCCGTCCAACTGTCCGAAGGTCAGGTCCATCCAGCCCAGGCCGCTGAGGTTCTCGAGGGCGATCAGGTGTCCCGACGGCGCCAGCAGGTCAAGGCAGTGCCCCAGCGTCTCCGGCAGATACCGGGTGGCGTGCAGCACGTTGGAGGCGATCAGCAGGTCGTAGCCGTGGGACTCGAAACCCTGGGCGACAGGGTCCTTCTCGATATCCAGCGGACGGTAGTCGATGCCGTCGTTGCCGAAGCGCGCCTCCGCTTCCGCGAAGAAGCCCGCGGAGATATCCGTGTAGGTGTAGTCGAAACGTCCTTCGGGAAGCTCCGGCAGCACGGAGGCGGTGGCCGACCCCGTACCCGCACCGATCTCCAGCACCCGCAACCGCCGTCCCTCCGGCAATCGGGCCAACAGCGCCTGGACCGCGTCCGCGAGCATCCGGTTGGCCGCCCGCGCCACCGGCGCCTTGAGATACAGGTCGGCCGCGGTGGGCTCTCCGCTGCTGAACAGGAGCGTCAGGGGATCCGCGCCGCCGCGGAGCACGTCGGCGAGGGCGTCGGCCGACCGCTTGAACAGCCCGATCTCGACCAGGCCGTCGGGATACAGCTCGGGCATCCGCGTGGCGAACGCTTCGGGATCCCCCGGCATTTCACCTGGCCACGGATCCCCCGATGCCACCACCACCCTGAAGCCATCGCCGGTTTCCTCCAGGACGCCTGACCTGGCGAGCATTTCGAGCATCCGGCGGAAGAGGCGCCTGTGTTCCTCATTGACGTTCAACCGTTGCCGCAGGTCGTCGGGGTCCACCACCTCGCCGGCCCTGCGCTCCCACCCCAGCTTGTCCAGGTTCGCAAGCGCATAGGACCGGGACCACCGCTCCAGGTCCGCCAAGAGGGCGCACCTGTCCTCCGGATCCACGTCGGCGCCGGTCAGGTAGCCGGAGAACGACTGCGCACCCGCGGCGACGGTTGCCGGACTCGGGAAGAAGTCCGCCGGCACCAGGCCCGGCGCCAGGGCGGATTCGCGCCACACGACCTCGTACAGCAGCTCCTTCACGCCTTCGACCGCCGACAGCAGCGCCTCGCGCGTGGCCCGCTTCACCGTGTACCCGCTCAACACCCCGAGCAGGACCCCATCGGTATCGTAGATGGTCAGTTCCCCGCTCAAGACCTCCGGCGGCTCGCCCGCTTCCACCCCCGGGGACGGCATGTTCATGCGCACGTGGCAGACCACCCGCTCCGGCAGCCGCCCCGCGAGCCACAACCGCTCCCACCCGAACGGAAGGTACGTGGTCGCGCCCTGGGTTCCGGTCAGGCCGCGCGCAGCCCCCACGACCTGAAAGCAACCGTCCAGCACGAGCGGGTGGACGTCCAGCCCGTTACGGCCCAGCGCTTCCGGAAAAAAGACCTCGCCCACCGCTTCGCCCGGCCGGGCCCAGACCCTCCCGAGCGTGCGGAAGGACGGGCCGAGGTCGATCCCCGTTTCGGCCCTGGCCCGGTAGTAGTCCGCCACCTCCACCGGCGACATGCCGGCCTTCAGGCTTTCAATATCCACCCGGGTCACGGGTTGCGGCGCCGGAACACCTGACGGCACGCGTCCCTCCACGTGCAACGTCCATTCCCCTTCACTCCCCTTGCTGAAGATCTGGACGCCGCGCGACGCCGCCCGCCCGGGCGCGTCGAGCACGAGTTGCATGGTCCGGCCGTCTTCACCCGCTCCGTCCCCGGAGTCCTGCTCCGGAAAAACCAGCGCATTGTGGAGCTGCATGTCCTCCACCACCGCCGAACCGATACCGTCGGCAAGGGCCGCCGTTGCCGCCATGGCGCCGTAGAGCGCGCCCGGGGCCAGGACCCGCCCGAATACCCGGTGGTCGCTCAGCCACGCCGGATCCGAAGGGAAGACTTCCGCCTCGAAGGAGACCTCGCCGCGGGCGGATTCGTGCCGGACGCCCAGCAGGGGGTGGCCGGCGCTTCCGCGCCGTTGCTTCTGGGCCTCGAGCCAGTGGCGTTCGCGTTGGAACGGATATCCCGGCAACGAGATGCGCCGCCGCGCCTCTCCCGCGAAAAGCCCCTCGAAACGAATCGCCAGGCCGGCCCGGTAGGCACCGGCCACGGCCTCGACGAAGCCGTCACACGCCGGGGCCGTCGCGTCGCCGGACGGCCGGCACAGGCTCGACAGCACCCTCGGCGCCGGTGTCTGCGGCGACTCGGGCCAAGCCGACACCGCCATCGGGGCCAGCACCGAATGCGGACCGATCTCCACCACCAGGTCCACGCCGAGTTCCGCCAACGTCCCCACGCCGGCCGCGAACGCCACCGGCTCCCGTGCATGACGCCTCCAGTAGACCCCGTCCAGCCTCTGGCCGGCTTCCACCACCCGGCCGGTCAGGTTGCTGACCACCGCCAGCGAGGGAGCCTCGACGGACACGCTGCCCAGAAACGCTTCCAGCGCGTCCAGCGCCGGCTCCACCAGAGCGCTGTGGAACGCCTTGGCCGTGTTGAGCCGCCTGACCCGGATCCCCTCCGACTCGAAACGCTTCGAGAGGTCTTCGATGCCCGCCACCGGTCCGCTGACCACCTGGTGGGTTCCGTTGTCCGCGGAAATGCTGACGCCGACGCCCGCCGATGCCTCGTTCGCCGCCTCCACCACGGCCGCCACGCGCTCCGGCGGGGCAAAGACCGCGGCCATGGCGCCCGGCTCGATGGCCGACAGCAGGGAGCCTCGCGTCGCCGCCAGCCTCATGCCGTCCTCCAGGCTGAACACGCCCGCTGCCTGCGCCGCCGCCAGCTCGCCCACGCTGTGCCCCAGGACCGCGGCCGGCCGGATGCCCACGCTCGCCCAGAGGGCGGTCAGCGCACACTCCAGGGCATAGAGCGCCGGCTGTTCCCAGGCCGTATCGCCCAGTTCCCCTTCCCCTCCCGGCCGGCCGAACATCACGTCCAGCAGGGAGGCCCCACGCTCCTCCCGGACCACGGATTCGCAACGGTCGAAGACCGCCCGCGCGACCGGCTCGGTCTCGTAGAGCGTCCGGCCCATGCCGACCCACTGGCTTCCCTGTCCGGTATAGACGAAGGCCACTTTGCTCGCCGCCGACGGCGCGGCGTCCTCGGCCGATTCGGCCAACGCCTTCAGGCCCTCGCGCACCGCGCCGGCATCGTGGAAGATGACGCCGGCGCGGTGATCGAAGTGGCTGCGCCCCACGCCCGCGGTCCATGCCATGTCCGACAGTACCGGCCCCGAAGCGGCGCCTTCGACGGACGGCTTCTCCCTGGGTTCGTCGAGCCACGACAAGTGCCGCGCCGCAAGCTCCCGGAGCGCGCCCGGCGACTTGCCCGAGAGCGGCAGGAAGCGGATCGGCCGGGGACCCAGCCTCTCCTCCGGCCACGGCAGGTCCGCTAAGGCAGCCGGCAGCGAAACCGGCACCACCCTGGAGGGACCCGCGACCACGTTTTCCTCTCCGGACGTCCCGTCCGGGGCGCGGTACTCCTCCACCACGATATGGGCGTTGGTCCCGGATATCCCGAAGGAGTTCACGCCCGCCAGTCGCGGCCGGCCGGGACGGCTCGGCCAGTCCATCATGGTCGAGGTAATGCGCAACGGCAGACGCTCCCAGTCGAGACGGGGGTTGGGATCCTGGAAATGGAGATGCTTCGGAAGGACGCCCCGATTCACGACAAGCGCCGTTTTTATCAATCCGGCAATCCCGGCCGCCGACTCCAAGTGGCCGATATTGGTCTTCACCGAAGCCACCAGGAGCGGGTGGTCGGCGTCGCGTCCCCTGCCGTAGACATCGGCCACAGCCTCGATCTCGATGGGGTCGCCCACCGCCGTCCCGGTCCCGTGGGCCTCCAGGTAGTCCACCTCCGACGGTCGTATTCCCGCCTGCGACAGCGCCGTTTCGATGACCTGCACCAAGGCGGGCGTGTGCGGCACCGTCAGACCGGAGCTGGCGCCGCCGTGGTTCACCGCCGCCCCCCGGATCACCGCCCAGATGCGGTCGCCGTCCGCCTCGGCCTCGCTCAGCCGCTTCAGCACCACGACCCCGCAGCCTTCGCCTCGCACGTAACCGTTGGCGGAGGCATCGAACGCCTTGCTCTGTCCGTCCGGGGACAGCATCATCGCGTCCGCCCGCAGCTCGTAGATGCGACTGTTCAGGATCGCCTGGACCCCGCCGGCAATGGCCAGGTCCGCCTTCCCCTGCTGAAGGTCCGCCACCGCGTCGTGTACCGACACGAGGGATGACGCGCAGGCGGCGTCCACGGCCTTCGCCGGTCCCATGAGGCCCAGCACGAAAGAGACCCGCCCACTGGTGCCGTTCAGGTTGGTGCCGCTCAGGGCATAGAGGCATTCGGCGGCCCCGGAAGGCTTGGTCGAATCCACCACCAGCATCCGGTACTCGTCGTTGCTGATGCCGGTGTACACGCCGGTGAGGCTCTCCTTGAGCCGGTCCGGATCGATCCCCGCATCCTCGAGGGCCTGCCAACTGGTCTCCAGCATCATGCGCTGCTGCGGGTCCAGCAGTTGCGCTTCCACCGGAGAGATTCGAAAGAAACCCGCGTCGAACAGCTCGATGTCGTCGACGAAGGCGCCGAAACGGCAGGCTTCGCTGGGGATCGTGCCGTCGGCGAAGATCTCGCCCACACGCCCGACACCGGAACCCGGGGTGTTTTCGGTGATGGAGTTCCCGCCGGCCTCGAGCAGGCGCCAGAAGGAGGTGAGGTCCGGTGCGCCCGGAAACCGGCACGCCATGCCCACGATGGCGATGGGCTCTCCGGTCCGGGAAAGCTCGCGATCACCGCGCTCCGTGCGGGCGCCCCCGCGGGAAGGAACAGAAGACTCATCGTTCATCTTTTTCTCCAGGCATGGGATATCGAGGTCCCTGGTGCCCTTGCCTCAGCGCTGGGGAGGATCGATTGTTCATTTTCACGGAACGGCAGAGTAGCACGTCTCCCGGGTAGGTTGCATACCAACTTCGATATGTAGTGTATCTTTAACGGTATGTAATGTGGAATCTATAGCTGTCTGACGGCCCTGTCCGTACTAGCCATCGCGCATCGGCGGAGGGGCTTCCACCCGCACGGTAAGGATATCGGTGTCATGGTATTGCTGATGGCGAACCGATGCGGCAACATGCCGTAGCAGCCGAAGCGACATTTCCGATTCGTTCGGCCCATCGCCGGCGTGTTCGGCGAGCAACGCCATCCTGTCCTGAAGGTTCTCCTCTCCGGGTGCGACCGCGAACTCAAGGATCGCCCCGCCGTCCTGGCTGTACGCCACCAGCCGCAGCCTCCGGCCCTCGCCGCCGACCTCGTCTTGCCGCATGAGCGTCAACAACGCCTCCTCGGCGGCAGCGGTGAGACGCTCCGCCATGGTCGTACTCCAGCCGCTCCGGGAAGTGAAATCGCCGAGAAACGCCCTGATCCTGGGCAGCGTCGCAACGCCCAGCTCGCCCACGAACCGACTGCGTCGAGGCGCCGTCAACTCCATGAACGCGGTCATGAGTATGGCCGTCAGACCGCCGGCGGTCATCCCGTTCCGGAGAAGGCCGCCCGCGAAGCCGGCGACATGCTCGGGAAATACCACACCGCTCTGGAACCCGACCCCAAGCCAGAAAGCGACCCCCACGACCAATCCCTTGCGATAGTCCATGCCGTCCTGGAGGACCATCTTCATGCCGATGACGAAGAGCATGGCGACGATGACCGCCAGGTAGGCTGCGATCACCGGATTGGGGATCGCCAGCAGCAGGGCGAGGATCCTTGGAAGGAAGGCCAGGGCCATGAGGATCACCCCGGCGGCCACCCCGAGGATCCGCGCCGCGACCCCGGTGAGTTCGGCCAGCGATACACCGGTGGTGTAGGCCGTGTTCGGCACCGTGCCGGCGAAGCCCGATACCAGGTTGCCGAGGCCGTCCACCGCGGCGGCGCCTTGCACCGCGCGGTAGTCCACCGCCCGGGGTCGGCGCCAGGACGTGCGCTGGGCGGCGATGGAGCTGCTGATGGTGCGGATGGAGCCGATCAACGCCACCAGCAGGAAAGCCGGCAGAAGCGCCCAGAACGCCGGGCCGAAGTCGAGGGCGAAGCCCGGCCACGGTCCCGCGGGCAGTCCTACCCACGACGCTCCGGTGACGCGCTCCAGGTCGTAGATCCCGAAGAGCCCGCCCACCGCCGATCCCGCCACCACGCCGAGCACCGGCGCCCACAGACGCAACGCGCCGGTGGACTTCAGCGTCAAGCCGACGACCACCAGGACCGTTGCAAGCGCGCTCAGCGGAGCGGCGGCCGCCGGGGTCCCGTCCGGCACGTCGCCGAGCATGTCGAAGACCACCGGCATCACCGTCACCGGTATCAGCAGGATCACCGTTCCGGAGACGGTGGGCGTCAGGACCCGCCGGAACAGGGCGAGCCGCGCGGATAACACGAGCTGAAAAAGCGCCGCCGCCACCACCAGGGTGGCCAGAAGCGCCGGACCGCCCTGGGCCAACGCCGCGATGCAGACCGC
Source organism: uncultured Binatia bacterium (SeqCode) (assembly GCA_965219905.1). Taxonomy (GTDB): domain Bacteria; phylum Desulfobacterota; class Binatia; order UBA9968; family JAJDTQ01; genus JAJDTQ01. Next base: position 1,229,841 of record CBDCOS010000002.1, read on the forward strand.
GATGAATGCCCCGGAGGTGCCCATCATGAGCACATGGCCCATGCCGATGCGTCCGAAACGAACCGTTTGCAACACCGTGGCGGCCCCGCTGATGACGGTGGCGCCGAACACCGCCCATCCCAGGTGGGTTTCGGTGGCGCCGCCCGCACGCATCACCACCGTGGGGATCAGCACGGTTACGGTCACGCTGATGATCGCGAGCTGCAGACCGAGTCCCAAGGAGACCGCCGTCGGGGGATGTTCGTCGGGCTGGTAGCGGATACCGGTAGTGGGCAACTGCGTCCTTTCTAGCTCGCGGTGCAGGATATCCCGGCGAGCTACCCGTTTTCAATGTCGACACCACCTGTCGCGACGGGAATTTGTCCGGTAAAGTGAAGCAACGTGCACCGTGAGTAAACAATGGTCAACGGAGGCGAGAGTCCATGTCGGAGGACCACAACCTGGAAGGCATACCGGAATCCATGCGCGCGCCGCTCGGGCGCTACGCCGAGACCCTGAAGGAGCTCGCCGGCGACAACGCCCGGTCGCTGGCGCTGTTCGGCGCCATTGCCGCCGGCACCTTCAATCCCCGGTCCCACACGGCCCGGAGCGTGTTCGTGGTGGGCGATGTGGATCTGGACATGCTGCACCGGTTGGCGCGGCAGGGTCCGCGGCTGGGGAAGGCGCGCATCGCCGCGCCGCTGATCATGACGCCGGAATACATCGACGCCTCCATGGACACCTTTCCGCTCGAGTTCCTGGAGATCGCCCAGCACCACATCTGCGTGTTCGGCGAGGACTACTTCCGGGAGCTGCCCCTGGAGGCCGCGGACGTGCGGCACGAGTGCGAGCGGGAGATCAAGACCATCCAGCTCGGCATGCGGCAGGCGCTGCTGGCCGCGGCCGGCCGGGACAAGGCCCTGACCACCGTGGAGGTGGACGTGGGGGAGCGTCTTTTGCGGTCCCTGCGCGGATTGCTGTGGCTTCACGGCGACACCGAGCCCAGGGCCGCGCTGGACGCGGTGGCCGCCGTCGAGAGCGGCATTCAGCGGTCGCTGCCGGGGGTTCGAAGCGCCGTGGACAACCGTAGCGGTCACGGATGGGAAGAGTTCAAGACCCTGTACGCGGACGTGGACGCGCTGAGGATCCACATCAATGCGTGGTAGGCGCGCCCGCTCCCCGCTCGGTCCGGCGCTGGCCGTGTGTCTTGCTGCACTGGCCTTGCTGGCCCCGGCGGCGGGCACGGCGGTGACCGTCAAGGATCCCGGCACGTACGTGGTGGACACCGCCGGCCTCATCGACGCCGACACCCAACGCAGAATGGAGGGCTGGCTGCGCGAGCTGGAACGGAAGACCACGGCCCAGGTCAAGGTCCTCACCGTGCGCACCACCGAAGGGGAGGATTTCTTCGGGTTCGTGCAACGCCACGCGGAGGCCTGGAAGCTGGGGCGCAAGGGCAAGGACAACGGCGCCCTCATCGCGCTGACGGTCAAGGAGCGAAGGGTACGGGTCCATACGGGCTACGGGCTGGAAGGGGTGCTGCCGGACTCCTGGATAGGAACGGCTTCCAGGCGCGTCGCCAACGATTTCTTCAGGACGGGGCAATACGCCCAGGGGTTGCTGGCGCTCACCGTCGCCACGGCCAACCGGGTGGCGGACGCGGCGCAGGTGAAGCTCACCGGAGCGCCCGACTACCGGATCCGCGGCGGACGCCGGCGCATGACCGGCACCGGCATCGGCGGCTCGCTGATGCCCCTGCTGCTGATGCTGTTCTTCCTGGGCTCCCTGCGCCGCCGGCGCCATCGCACGGCCTGGGGCGGCCGGGGGGCGGCTTCCGGCTTCCTGATGGGCGCGGTCCTCGGGAGCCTTCTCGGCGGCGGGCGCTCCTGGGGCGCGCCCATGGGCGGGGGCTTCGGCGGCGGTTTCGGAGGAGGCCTTGGGGGCGGGTTCGGCGGCTCCTTCGGGGGCGGCGGAGGCTTCGGAGGAGGAGGGGGCGGCGCCGGTTGGTGACGCCGCGGATGATCGTGCATACTGGAGATTCGTAAGGGTGGTTACTCGCAAGGGGGAAATGCCGTGAGCGCATCGAGAGTAATTTTGGTGGCGCTGGCCGCCATCGTCGGGATGGTGCTGCTGGCGGGGGGTTGCGTCCTCAACGGTTACAACCGGGCCATCACCCTGGACGAGGGGGTCAAGAACCAGTGGGCCCAGGTGGAGAACCAGCTTCAACGGCGCTTCGAGCTGATTCCCAACCTGCTGGAAACGGTCAAGGGGGTAGCCAAGCAGGAGGAGAAGATCTTCCTGGGAGTGGCCAACGCCCGCAAGGCCTACTTCCAGGCGAACACGGTCAACCAGAAGGCCCAGGCCGCCGTCGGCTTCGAGCGTGCGTTGTCCCGTCTGCTGGTGCTTCGGGAACGATACCCGCAGCTCAAGTCCAACCAGTCCTTCCTCAAGCTCCAGGATCAGCTCGAAGGCACCGAAAACCGCCTGGCGGTGGAGCGCAAGCGGTTCAATGACAGCGTCACCGCGGTAAACACATTCGTGCGAAGGCTCCCCGGCCGGTTCTACGCGGACCTTGCCGGCGTTGAGAAAGCCGAGTACTTCCAAGTGGAGGAGGCGGCCAGGGAAACGCCGCGGGTGAGCTTCTGAGCTTGCCGGCCATTCGGCGCCTTCAAGGGTAGTGCCTCCGGCCGTAAATTTGATTTACTTGATTTTATTTGTTAGACTTCCTGGTGAAAGGAGGTTTCACTTGGAAGTCTGGCTCGTCATAGTCTTGTCCATCGCCGTTAGCCTCACCATTGCCGCGCTGCTGCATTACTGATCGCGCCCCCGGCTACAGCGGCTCTACCCGGGCCGCGCAGAACTTGTACTCGGGGATCTTGCCGTAGGGGTCCAGCGCCGGGTTGGTCAGCAGGTTGACCGCCGCCTCGGCGAAACAGAAGGGAATGAAGACGCATCCGTCGGGGACCGCGCTGTCGGCCCGCGTCTTGATCTCGATGACGCCCCGGCGGGTCGATACGCGGACCATCTCTCCGGGGGACACGCCGAGGCGGCGCAGCTCCGCGGGGGCGATATTGGCCACCGCCTCGGGCTCCAGCTCGTCCAGCACGCTGGCGCGCCGGGTGATGGCGCCCGTGTGCCAGTGCTCCAGTTGTCGGCCGGTGCTGAGGATCATCGGGAACGCCTCGTCGGGCTGCTCGTCCGGGGGGATGATGTCCACGGGCATGAGTTTCCCGCGTCCGCTGTCGGTGGGGAAGCCGTCGCCGAACACCACGTCGATTCCCGGCTGATCGGCCGCCGTGCACGGATAGGTCACGGAGCTTTCCCGCTCCACCCGCTCCCAGGTGATGTGGTCGAGGGACGGCATCACCCGCTTCATCTCGGCGAAGACATCGGCCGGACCGGCGTAGTCCCAGTCGAGGCCCATGCGCCGGGCGATCTCCTGGACGATCCACCAGTCCTGGCGAACACCGGGCGGGGGCTCGAGCGCTGGCCGGCCCATCTGCACCTGGCGGTTGCTGTTGGTGACGGTGCCGTCCTTCTCCGGCCACGCCGAGGCCGGCAGCACCACGTCGGCGTGAAACGCCGTCTCGGTGAGAAAGATCTCCTGCACCACCAGGTGCTCGAGCCTGGCCAGGGCCTCGCGGGCGTGCTGCACGTCCGGGTCGGACATGGCCGGGTTCTCGCCCATGATGTACATGCCCTTGATCTGCTCCGCATGCACCGCGTCCACGATCTCCATCACCGTGAGGCCGCGGCGCGGGTCCAGCGCCATGTCCCAGACTTCCTCGAAACGCCGGCGCGTATCCGCCTCTTCCACCGAGCGGTAGTCGGGATAGAACATCGGGATGAGGCCAGCGTCCGAAGCCCCCTGCACGTTGTTCTGTCCGCGCAACGGATGCAGCCCGGTACCCGGCCGTCCCACCTGCCCGGTGACCAGAGCCAGGGCGATGAGGCAGCGGGCGTTGTCGGTGCCGTGGATGTGCTGCGAGATCCCCATGCCCCAGAAGATCATGCCGGCGCCGGCGCCGGCATAGAGCCGCGCCACCGAGCGCAGGGTCCCGGCGTCGATGCCGCAGACCTCCGCCATGGCCTCCGGCGTGAAGCCGGCCACGTGCCGATTCAACTCCTCGAAGCCCTCGGTGTGGGCGGCCACGTAGTCGCGGTCGTAGAGCCCTTCCTCGATGATGACGTTGAGCAGCGCGTTGAGCAGCGCCACGTCCGCGCCCGGCTTGAACTGGAGCATCCAGGTGGCGTGGCGCCGCAGCGCTTGGCCCCGAGGGTCCATGACCACAAGCTCGGCGCCGCGCTTGGCCGCCTGCTTGAAATACGTCGCCGCCACCGGGTGGTTCTCCGTGGGGTTGGCGCCGATGACGACGATGACGTCCGACTCCTCGCAGGCGGTAAAGGGGGCGGTCACCGCGGCGGAGCCGATGCCCTCCATCAACGCCGCCACCGAGGACGCGTGGCAGAGCCGGGTGCAGTGGTCCACGTTGTTGGTGCCGAAACCCGTGCGCACCAGCTTCTGGACCAGGTAGGCCTCCTCGTTGGAGCCCTTGGCCGAACCGTAACCCGCCAGGGCGCCGCCGCCGTCCCGGTCCCGTATCTTCCGGAGGCCGCCGGCGGCCGCGTCCAACGCCTCCTCCCAGGTGACCTCCCGGAAATGGCTGTAGGGATTCGCCGGGTCGACGTCCGCCGAGGCGTCCTTGGGCGCGTCCTCCCGGCGGATCAGCGGCGCGGTGAGCCGGTGCGGGTGGGTGATGTAGTCGAAGCCGAAACGCCCCTTGACGCACAGGCGGCCGCGGTTGGACGGTCCCTGGCGTCCCCGAACCGCGGCGATGGCGTTGTCCTTGACCAGGTAGTCGATCTGGCAGCCCACGCCGCAGTAGGGGCAAACGCTGGGCACCGCTTCGAGAGCCTCGCCCTTGTCCACGCCGGCGGCGTCCACCAGCGACGCCGGCGTCAGCGCGCCGGTGGGGCACGCCTGCACGCACTCGCCGCAGGCCACGCAGGTGCTTTCCCCCATGGGGTCGTCGAAGTCGAACACCACCTTGGCGCCGGCGCCGCGGTAGGCCATGCCGATGACGTCGTTCACCTGCACTTCGCGGCAGGCGCGCACGCACAGGGTGCAGTGGATACAGGCGTCCAGCGCCACCCGCATGGCCGGATGGCTGGCGTCGGGCGCGGGCGCCTCCCGGGCCGGGAACCGGCTGCCCGTCACCTCCAGCCGCTCGGCCCACTGCCACAGACGCGACCGTGAATCGTGCGCCGCCTCGCGCCGGGGCTGGTCCGCCATCAGCAGCTCCAGCACCATCCCACGCGCGTTCCGGGCCCTTTCGCTGCCGGTGCTCACCGTCATGCCGGAGGCCGGGCGCCGGATGCACGAAGCCGCCAGCGCACGCTCCCCTTCCACTTCCACCATGCAGGCGCGGCAGTTGCCGTCCGGCCGGTAGCCGGGCTGCGGGTCGTAGCACAGGTGCGGGAGCACCGTGCCGTGGCGCTCGGCCGCCTGCCAGATGGTCTCGCCGGGCGCCGCTTCCACCTCGCGGCCGTCGAGGATGAACCGTACGGGCCCGCTCACGACAGCTCCTCCCGGAAATACCGGTAGGCGCAGCGCACCGAGTTGGGCGCCGCCTGTCCGAGGCCGCAGATGGAGGCGTCGGTCATGGCGTCGCCGAGCGCCTCCAGCAGCGGCTCGTCCCACGAGGGCCGCTCCAGCAGCGTCACCGCCTTCTCCGTCCCCACCCGGCACGGCGTGCACTGGCCGCAGCTCTCGTGCATGAAGAAGCGCATCAGGTTGCGGACCACGGCCCTCACGTCGTCCCGGTCGCTCAGGACCACGACGCCGTGGGAGCCGACGAAACAGCCATGCTTCTCAAGGGACCCGAACTGGAGCGGCAGGTCGGCCATGGAGGCCGGCAGCATGCCGCCGGAGGCGCCGCCGGGAAGGTAGCCCTTGAACCGGTGGCCCGGCAGCATGCCGCCGCAGTGCTCGTCGATCAGCTCGCGCACGGTGATGCCGGTGGGCGCGATCTTCACCCCCGGCCGCGCCACCCGGCCAGACACCGAGTAGGCGTGGAGGCCGGCGCCGCCGTTGCGGCCCTGGGCCGTGAACCACTCCGGTCCCTTCTCGACGATGTCCCGGATCCAGTAGAGGGTCTCGACGTTCTGCACCAGGGTGGGCCGGCCGAACAGGCCGGTCTCGGCCACGTAGGGCGGCCGGTGCCGCGGCAGCCCCCGCTTGCCCTCGATGCTCTCGATCATGGCCGACTCTTCGCCGCAGATGTACGCTCCGGCGCCGCGGCGTAGGTGTACCTCCACGTGGGCGTCCAGCCCCGCGTCCCGGAGCCGCGGCAGCTCCCGCGACAGGATCTCCCGGGCCTCCGCGTACTCGTCCCGCAGGTAGATGTAGGCGGCCTCCGCTTCCACCGCCCAGGCCGCGATCAGCACCCCCTCCAGGAACCGGTGCGGATCGCCCTCCATGAAGTAGCGGTCCTTGAAGGTGCCGGGCTCGCCCTCGTCCGCGTTGACGGTCACGAGCCTCGGACCGGGATAGCCGCGCACGATCTGCCACTTGCGGCCGGTGGGGAAGCCGGCGCCGCCCAGACCTCGAAGGCCGGACGTCGTCACCTTCTCCACCACATCCTCCCGGCTCGGGGCGCCCCCGAGGCACGCCTTCAGGAGGGTGTAGCCGCCGTCCGCGACGTATTCCCGGTAATCCCGGTACGGCGGGATCTCGGCCTCCACCTCCCGCCGCCGGACCGACGCCGCCACATCGTCCACGGTGGCCCGCAGCACGGTGCGGCGCTCCACCCGGGCCACCGGGGCGCGGTCGCAGCCGCCCATGCACGGCCCCGGCAGCACTCGAAAGCCGTCTCCCAGCGCGCCGGGCAGCTCCTCCAGCAGTCCCCGGGCCCCCATCATCTCGCACACCAGACCGTCGCACACCCGCACGGTGAGGTCCGGCGCCGGGGCCGTCCCGTCCCGGACCACGTCGAAGTGGGCGTAGAACGTCGCCACCTCGTAGACCTCCGCCAGCGGCAGGCGCATCTCGTCCGCCAGCGCCGCCAGGTGGGCCCCCGACAGCGCGCGGTACCGGTCCTGGATGCAATGCAGGTGTTCGATCAGGAGGTCCCGGCGCCGCGGCCGGTCTCCCAACAGCGCGCGGACCTGCTCCAGCGCCTCCGGGTCCACCTGCCGCCCCCTGGGACGGTTCCGGCCGCGGCGCCGGCCCTCGCCGGGGTGCCTGCGTCGCGGCGGCTGTTCGGCGGCCATGTTGTCAGGCCCCCTCCGGGCCGGCCGGCAGATCCAGCTCTCTCAGCCTGGCCTCCGGGATGCAGCCGCTCTCGTCCCACCGGCGGGCCTGGTAGTAGTCCCGGATCATCCCCTGAAGCTCGTCGCGGGTCAGGCGTGTCCCTTGGGCCACGCCCGTGGCCAGGGATTCCGTGAGCACCCGGGGCGGCAACCCGTCATCCTCCGGCCGCCAGCCCTCGCGCTGGTTGAACCAGCGCTTGAGCGTGTGGATCCGCTCGGCGGTGCGCCGCAGCTCGTCCGCGGTGTAGTCCCAGCCCGTGACCTTCGCCAGCAGGTCCGCGGCCTCGCCGTAGAAGTCGTGGAAGCAACGCCGCAGGAACTTGCACACGATGAGGGAATCCTGCGCCGCGGCATGGTCTTCCGAAGCCGCCACCAGCGCCCCCCGGCCCGGCCCGGAGCTCAGACGGTCCACCTCGCCCGAAAAATCGGCCTCGTAGGCGCCGGAGCGGTTGTGGCAGGCGCCCCGGGGACTCACCGCCAGGCCCAGCGCCATGGTCTTGAGGCTCCGGGGCTCGTATCCGGGCAGCTCCAGCCCCTTCACCTGCATGGCCCAGTCCAGGGAGCCGTGGCCCAACGCCAGCGCCGCGCGCCGGGAGCCCTCGGCCAGGAGGTCGCCGGCGCCCCGGCGCTCGGCGATGGCCGGAATGGCGGCCAGCACCGCCTCCGCCGAGCCGAAGCGCAGGTCGCCGGCCTCCGGCAGGAACCCCCGCTCCACGCACTCCATGGCCCAGGCCAGGGTCCCGCCGGTGCTGATGCTGTCGAGCCCGTACGCGTCGCACAGCCGGGCCGCCTCCAGCACCGCCTCGGGGTCCTCGAGGCCGCACAGCGGCCCCAGTGCGAACAGGGTCTCGTACTCCATGCGCTGCTCGTTCCCGGAAAGCGACTTGAACAGCCGCTCGCAGCGGATGGTGCAGGAGGCGCAGCCGTGCCTGCGGCTGAAGCTGGTCTCGGTGAGGCTCTCACCGCTGAGGCTGTCGGCGCCGTCGAAGGTCGGCCGCTGGAAGTTGCGGGTGGGCAGCGCGCCGAGCCGGTCGAACGCCGCCAGGTTGGCCACGGTGCCGATCTCCCGGTACTTGGCGGTGTGCTCCCCCAGGCTCCGTCGCCGAAGGGCGGCGGCCGCGGCGGCCACACCCTCCGGGTCCGCCACCGGGACGCGGGCGTTGCCGGACAAGGCGATGGCCTTGAGGTTCTTGGAGCCCATGACCGCGCCCACGCCGCCCCGCCCCGCGTGCCGGCCCTCGTTGCTGATGGTGGCGAAACGCACCCGGTTTTCGCCGGCGGGGCCCACCGCAGCCACCCTCACGGCGTCGTTGCGAAGCTCCGCGCGGATGGCGGCCTCGGAGTCTGCGGCGCTCCGCCCCCAGAGGTGACGCGCGTCCCGCACCTCCACGCCGCCGTTGCCGATGTACAGAAAGGACGGCTCCGGAGTCCGGCCGGTAACCACCACCGCGTCGACGCCCACCGCCTTGAGCTCCAGCGCGAAGAAGCTGGACGACAGCGAGTCGGCGATGAACCCGGTGAGGGGCGACTTGGTCACCACCGCGTACTTGGCGGTGGTGGTGAGTCCGGTTCCGGCCAGCGGCGCGCTGGCCAGGATCAGCGGGTTCTCGGGCGCAAGCGGTTCCACGCCCGGCGGGGCGAAGTCGTACAGCAGGCTCGTGCCGAGGCCGATGCCGCCGAGGAAGGCCCGCAGACGATGCTCACCGATGGCTTGCCGGCGGTGACGGCCGGTGCCCAGATCCACGTGCAGCAGGCTGTCGTGAAACCCGTGCACGGTCATCCCCCGGCATCGCTGGACATGATGAGCAGCCGGTCCCCCGGCACCACCGGGCGGCTGGTGTCCCGCACGAAGTCGCGTCCGTTGAGGTTGCACACGTTGCCGGCGGTGAGGCCGTCCCCCGCCGCGGTGATGACCGGGCCCACGAGCGCCGGCAGCCTGCGGGCCAGCTCGGACAGCACCTGCGCCAGCGTCGCCGAGTCCGGCAGCTCCACCGAGACCCGGCCGGTCCGGGCCCGCAGCCGGGCCACGCCGAGCAGCTCCACCTCGCAGCGCCCCGGTCCCGAGTCCGTGTCCTGCCAACGCGCCAGCGCGGCGGCGTAGTCCTCCGGAGTGTTCATGTTGAAGAAGCTCGACCCGTCCGGATCGACGGTGCGGATCTCGTCCTCATCGACCTTCAGGGTGCGGACCTTGTCGTAGAGAAAGACCGGCCGCAGCTCGCCGCGTTCAAGCTGCCGCTCCAGCAACGGCCGCACCGAGCGGCGGTACACGGCGTGCAACGGTTGCAGGCGCCCTTCCCAGCAAGGCACCACCACGTCGTGGTCCGGAAGCCGGGAGGCCAGATGGGAGACCATGGCAAGACTGAGAAACGGCACGTCGCAGGAGGTCACGAACGCGGCGGCGCTGCCGCACGCTCCGAGTCCGTAGCAGATGCCGCCCACCGGGCCCTGGTACGCCACTTGGTCGCGCACCAGCGTGACCGGCAGCACGGGCAGTTCCTGGTCCGGCGCGGCCACCACCACGATGTCCGGGAACAGGAGCCCCAGCCGCCGGACCACCTGCACGATCAGGGGCTCTCCACCAAAGGGCAGCATGGCCTTGGGCCGCCCCATGCGACTGCTCTTGCCCCCGGCCAGAACGATGGCCGAGCCCACCTTGTCCGTTTCACCGCTCATTTGTCCGCTTGCCTCGAGCCCCATGGGAAACCGTACCCCGTGGAACTCAACTGCATGATTTCACGATGGTTGCACGAGCACAAGCGAAGACGGGAACCGGGACGGGACAGCGCGGCCCGGTCAGGAGCTGAGCCTCTGGCGCATTTCCCTGAGGGCCTGCCGGAACAGTTGGGGGTCCTTGGACAGGGCGGTCTTGTAGAGGGCGTACCGTTCGTGACCCGCCCAGCGGCTCCACTCGGCGGGAGTCACGCGCACACCCTCCGCTTCGCTGCGCACGCCGACGGTCTCGGGCATGGCGGCGGCGGACCATTCGTCCGGGTCCAGCGCCGGACAGCGCTCGGCTTCGACGCCCGCCCGGGCCCGAGCCAGGGCCGAGAGGAACGCGGCGAACACATCCTTCTCCTCGTCCGTATCCGCCGGAAGGTGGCATAGCGCCCGGCGCTCTTCCAGGCTGAATGCGCGCCAGGTGTTCAGCGACACGCGGACGCCCGCCAGGTCGAGCTTCATCCGTACATGGAACGGCAACCGCTCCAGGGCGGGATAGAAGGCGGCCTCGAATTCGAACCGGTAGAACATCCGCGATCACCGAACGGGTTGCGTCCGAACAACTTCGGGACGGCTCATCGGAAAGCCTGTTCCCGCGTACCTTTCAGGAAACGAATCCCCCAGACCATCAGGATGGAGACCATGAAGTTCCCGAAAGCGATCATGAACGGCACGGTGTAGTTGCCGTAGACGTCGTGCAGGAAGCCCCCGAGCCATATGCCCACCGCGCCTCCGAATCCGATGCTCATGGTGAAGTAGCCGTAGATGGCGCCGAAGTTGCGGCCGAGGAAGACGTCGGCGGAGATGGCCGACAGCACCAGCGCCCTGGATCCCTGACCGAGGCCGTAGCAGGCCGCGTACATGTAGAGCAACACGGGGTAGTCGGTGCTGTCGGCCGCGACCAGGGCCAGTATCCCCAACGACGAAACCGCCTGGACCAGCGTATAGACCATCTGGTGGCTCAGCACGTCGGTCAGGTAGCCGAAGAGGACCCGGCCGAAGATGCTGAACAAGCCCATCAGGCCCAGGACGGCGGCCGCGAAGATCGGGCTGTAGCCGATGTCGATGGCGTGGGCCACCTGATGGTTGGTGATGACCTGATTGCCCATGCTGGCGACCACGCGCGAGACGAAGAGCAACCAGAACATGGTGCTGGTCAGCGCCTCCCACACCGTCCACTCGCCGGCCGCCGCCGCCGATTGCTCCGCCGTCTTCTTCGGCACGGGCTTGTCCCGAGGCATCAGGACCCCCGAGGGCAGCACGACGAACAGGAAGGCCAGCGCTCCCATGCCCACGTAGGCCAGCCGCCAACCCCAGATGTCCACCAGGAACTGCGCCACCGGCAGCAGGGCGGCGATGCCGAGGCCGCCGCCCGCCCATGCCAGCCCCATGGCCAGTCCCCGGCGCCGGGTGAACTGCCGCGCGATGATGGCCACGTGGGGCACCATGCCCATGAGGCCGAGACCCAGCGCCGTGACCACTCCGACCCAGAGGTAAAGCTGCCACAACGACGAGACCGTGCCGCTGAACGCCAGTCCCGCGGCAAGCAGCAGGCCCCCCAGCACCAGGGTCTTGCGCGAGCCCCAGCGATCCACCAGGGAGCCCGCCACCGGCATGGAAAACCCTTCCACCAGAACCGAAATGGACAGCGCCGTGGCGGTGACCCCGCGAGACCACCCGAAGGCCTGGAACAGGGCGACATAGAACACCGCATAGGTGCCCCGAATGCCGCGATTGAAGCCCATGTGGAGGAAGCCCAGGGCGACCTGGCCGATTCGCCGCGCGTTGGTGGTCGTCACGGTTTGATTTTCGTCTGCCCCTTGCACGAATCCGCTCATGCCCGCACCCGTCATGCCCGCTTGCGCGAAAATGACGGTGTGGCAACTACAGGAACTCTTCGGTCCAGGCGTCGTAGCGATCCTGGCCCAACGCCACCTTCATCAGATCGGGCGAAGCGGCCTGCTCTTTCAGTCCGGCAGGCGGGCGCCCTTCCCGCAAATGCGCGTACGACGCCTGGAGGGACTGCACCGCCACCTGGAACGGCATGTGGCCCTGCAGGGCTATGCGGACGCCGTTGGCGGCCAGGAACTCCCGGTCATGGAGCTCCGGCGGCGTGGTGCCCAGCACCACCGGCAGCCCCGTCATGGCATGGATGGCGGCCACCTGCTCGCGCGTCCGGACGCCGGTGAAGAAGACGCCGTCGACGCCCGCCCGCTCGCACGCCTCCACGCGCTCCGCCAGAGACTCCTCGCCCTGGCTCGGCAGCACGCCGGTCCGGCCCAGGACCACCAGTTCCGGGTCCGACCGCGCCGCCACGGCCGCGCGCAGCTTGCCGGCGAACTCTTCCAATGAAATGAACTCGTCCCGCTCCGCGCCGAAACTCCTGGGAAGCCGCGTGTCCTCGATGGTCAGGGCCGCCACTCCGGCGGCCTCCAGCTCGGCCGCCGTCCGCATGACGCTCAGGGCATTGCCGTAGCCGTGGTCCGCGTCCACCATCAGCGGCAGCCGGCCGGCCCGGACGATGCGACGGGCCTGCTCCGCCAGCTCCGTCAGCGTGAGCACGACGATGTCCGGCGCCCCCAGCACCGTGGCCGAGGCGATGGAGCCGGCCAGCATGCCGATCTCGAAGCCGGCGGCCTCGGCGAGCCTGGCCGATACGGGATCGAAGACGGAAGCAGGGTGGTAACAGGCGCCGTCCTGCAGCAGTTGGCGGTACGACCGGCGGCATTCGGTGACGGTCACGGCGTTCTCCTCGACACGGCCGGAGTGTTGCGCGCTCCGCCGAGCCCGAACACCACGCCGCGCGGTTCAGTGGCTTGGATCCAGTCTCAAGTAGTCGTAGCGGTCGCCCGACACGACGCGCACCTCTTCGACCCGGACCCCCTTGAGGATGTTGAGCGGGACGCTGACCCCGGGGGCGCCAAGCGCCCATACCTTGCGGTAGATGTCGGCAAGCCCCTCCACCGGGGCGCCTCCGACTCCTGCGATAAGGTCACCCGCGCGAAGGCCGGCCTGCGCGGCCGGCCCTCCCCTGGATACACGACGAACGATGACGTGTCCACCCGCTTCTTCCATCTGCGCGCCCAGCCACGGCCTGGGCCCGGCGCCGGACCTCCCCTTGTGCGTGAGGTCCGAAAGGATCGGTTTCAGCAGGTCGATGGGCACGAACATGTTACCCGGCACGGGTTGACCGGGAATCGCCTGCGGCACCTGGAGCGAACCGATGCCCAGCAGGCTTCCGCTCCGGTCGAGCAGCGCGGCGCCGCCGAAATTGGCGTTGTGGGGCGCGGTGAAGATCGCCCGTTCCAGCAGATACTCCCAGTAGCCGGCGAACTCCCGGCGCGATACCACGTACGCACCCTGCCCCGCCGGCCCGTTGTCGGCCCAGCTCAGGATCAGCACCTCGGCGCCCCGGGCCAAGTCCCCGGACAACCCCAGCGGCACCGGCCGGGCGGCCGCCGCCGAGGACGCGGCCCGAAGCAGGCCGAAACCCGTGGCGTGGTCGTAACCCAGGACCCTGGCCGACACCGTCTTTCCGGCGGAGTCGGTGACCTGCACCCGCGACGCCTCGAGAATCAGGTAGCCGATGGTCAGGACCAGGCCCTTGGAGTCGATGACGATGCCGCTTCCTTCCCGTAGCGGCCCGAGGGAAGCCGCGGTGCGCGCGTCCGCCGGGACCTCCGCCCGGATCTTGACCACCGAGTTGAAGGTATCGGCGCTGAATTCCTGGCCGCTCAGGTGTGCCGGAACCGCCAGCACGAGAGCGAGAATGACAAGGAGACCTCTCTTTTTCACAAGACACCTCCAGGCCGCTCGACTTCGGGTCACCGCCGGCCGAAGGACCTCCGGCTCCACGGGCGCCGACCCTCGCCTTTATCTTACCGCTTAACGTTCCCGCTGCGAAGCCCGCGCGGTCGAGCCGGTGCGCGCCGCCGGCCGTCCCTTCATGATTCCGTTATTGCCGCCCACCGTTCCGGTGATAGGATACACGAGTGCGGGACGGCTTCCCACGAGCCCGCACACGTATTCGTTCCACCATGCCTGCCAAGCTCCGCATCGGCGTCAGCAGTTGCCTCCTGGGCCACCGGGTCCGCCACGACGGCGGCCACAAGCGCCACCGGGCGGTCACCGGTACGCTGTCGCGCCTGTTCGAGATCGTTGCCGTGTGTCCCGAGATGGAGGCGGGAATGGGGGTGCCGCGGGAGCCCGTGGATCTGGTCGGAGACCCACGGGCGCCCCGCATGATCGGACAAGGCTCCGGCCGGGACTGGACACCGGTCATGCGGCGGTACGGACGGCGGCGGACGGCCGAGATCGAGAAGCTGGAGGTGTCGGGCTTCGTCCTCAAGGCGGGTTCGCCGAGCTGCGGGCCGGACCGCGTACCGGTCCACGCGGAATCCGGGAAGGCTCGCCGCGCCGGCAGCGGCCTGTTCGCGCGGGTGCTCGCCGACGCCTTGCCGCTGCTGCCCGTGGAAGCGGAGGACCGGTTGGAGGATGCGTCTCTGTGCGAGAATTTCGTCGGGCGCGTCCACGGGTACCGGGAATGGCGCGACTGTGCCCGCGAGAAGCCGTCGTTGGCGGAACTCATGGACTTCCACGCGTCCCACAAGCTGACCCTGCTGGCCCACAGCGAAAGGCACCTGCGGCTTCTGGGGCGCCTGCTGGCGGTAGCGGACAACGGCTCGCTGGAGGCGGTGACAGCGCGGTACGGCAGCGCTTTCATGGAGGCTCTGGAGCAGCCGGCGACCAGGAAGACCCGGACCAACGCGCTCCAGCACCTGACGGGCTTCCTGTCGAGCCGGCTGGACCGGGAAAACCGCGGGCGGCTCGCCGCGCTGGTAGACGACTATCGCCGCGGACGGGTCCCCCTCTCGGCTCCCCTGCGCGCCATACGCGGCCACGCCGCCGAGCACGGGGCCGAGTACGTCCTGCGCCAGAGCTTCCTCCAGGAGGACTGGATGCCGGGCCCGTAGGCCCCGTCACACGCCGCGCTGACTCCCCAGCAACTCCCGGAGCCGCTGCTTCCGGTAGGCGAAGATCCTGCGCCGACACCACACTAGCGCACGATCAGGACGGCACAGGCGATGGAGTCCAGAACCTCCTCCCGGCGGGTTCCGTCGAGGGCGGGGCAATCGGCCGGCATCACCAGCACGCCGGCGCCGGAGTCGCCGGCAAGGCGGCACACTTCATGGGCGAGAGGCCGCGAGCCATGGAGGAATCCGGGAGCAACGCCGAGCGGCCCGAGCCGGTCCTCCACCTGCCTGCGCAATGTCTCGGAGTCGGCGGCGTCGTCGGCAAGGATCAGCACCGCGAGCCGCCTCTCGTGGAGGCCGAAGATGCGCAACCCGGCCTCGAGGGCACGGAGGGAACCGCCGCTCCCGTCGTAACAGACCAGGGGGACGCCGGCGGCCCGTGTTCCGGGCTTGGATATCAGGACGGAACGGGCGGCGCGTGCGGCCACGGTCCGCGTGGTGCGGCTCAGCCGGACGCCGCGCCACGACGAGCGATTCCCGGTGCCCAGGATCAGGAGGTCGCCGTTTTCCGCCGCGCTGATGACCTCGGCGTCCACCCGGCCTCGGGCGGTGCGAAACGCGTAGGCCACGCGGGCCCGGGCCGCGGCCGCGGCCACCGCCCGCCGGGCGGCGAACTCCTGGGCCCGGATCTCGTCTTCCAGCGTGTCGGCGGTGAAGTCCCGGCCCTTGCCGGTAACGAAGTGGACCTCCCGGCCCACGGGCAGCCCGGCCAGGCGCACAAGGTTGATGTCCTGGACATAGACCCCTTCCAGCTCGGCGTGAAGCCGCGCCGCCAGTCCCGCCGCCTCCTCCAGGGCCGCCGCGGCATCCGGCGAGGCGTCCATGGCCACCACGATCCGGCGGATGTCGAACCCCGGCGCGGGCAGGCTCATGAGCGCGCCTCCGGGTCGGACCCGCCGCCCGCCGCGAAGTTCCGGGCATTGAGGGCAAACTCCAGCAGCGTGGCCTGGGCCAGACCGTTGACGGTGCCGGCACGGAAGTCCCCCTGCGGGTCCGGCTCGCCCGCCGGAACGCCGGTAAGGATCTCGATCCCCTGGTCGACGGTCTCCACCGGGTAGACGTGGAACTTCCCCTGCGCGGCCGCTTCCACCACGTCCCCGCGCAGCATCAGGTGCTTCACGTTGGCCGAGGGGATCAACACGCCCTGGCGTCCGGTGAGCCCGCGCGCCGCGCAGATGTCGAAGAACCCCTCGATCTTCTCGTTGACGCCGCCGATGGCCTGGACCTCCCCGCGCTGGTTGACCGATCCGGTGACCGCCAGGGACTGCCGGATGGGAACCCCGGAAAGGGCCGACAGGAGCGCGTAGAGCTCGGTGGACGACGCGCTGTCGCCGTCCACGCCGCCGTAGGACTGTTCGAAGACCAGGCTGGCGGACAGCGCCAACGGATGGCGGCGGGCGAACCGCGCGCCGAGAAAGCCCGTCAGGATCAGCACGCCCTTGGAATGGAGCGGCCCGCCCATCTCGACCTCCCGCTCGATATCCAGCACCTCGCCCCGCCCCAGGCGCACCCGGGCGGTGATGCGGCTGGGCTTGCCGAAGGCGAACTCGCCCAGTTGCAGCACCGACAGCCCGTTCACCTGCCCCACCGCCTCGCCGTCGGTGTCGATGAGCAGGGTCTCCCGCAGGATCTGCTCCTGGCTGCGCTCGCGGATGCGGTCGGCACGGCGGGTCTGGGCCTCGATGGCGCGCTCGACGTCCCGCGCCGCGATCTCGCCGTTGCCGTCCTGGCCGGCCCAGTAGTCGGCCTCGTAAAGAAGATTCTCGATGGACCGCAGGCGCAGGGTCAGGCGCTCCGAGTCGGCGGCCAGCCGGGCCGCCTGCTCGATGACCCGGGCGGCGGCCTCACTGGAGAGCGGCCGCAGCCCCTCGCGACGGGCGGTATCGGCAATCATCTGTGCGTAGCGGGCGGTGTTGCCGTGATCCCGGGGCACTTGGTCGTCGAAGTCCGCGGCCACCTTGAAGAGCTCCGGGAAGTCGGGGTCCGACTGGCTCAGCAGATAGTAGATCGTGGGATCGCCCAACAGCACCACCTTGACGTCGAGCGGAATGGGCTGGGGCTGCAAGGTGACGGTGTTGGCGAAGCCCAGGGCCTCGGTCAGCCCGTGGATGCGGATCTCGCTGGACTGGAGCGCGCGCTTGATCTCTTCCCAGATGATGGGCTGCATGAACAGCTTGCGCGCGTCCACCATCAGGTAGCCGCCGTTGGCCGCATGCAGCGCGCCGGGCTTGATGAGGGTGAAATCGGTGGTAAGGGCGCCGAACTGGGCCATCTGCTCGATGCGGCCGATGACGTTGCCGTGGGTGGGCAGGTCCTCGTAGACCACGGGCGCGCCTTCACGTCCGCTGTTGTCCACGATGACGTTCACCTCGTAGCGGCGGAAGGACGGCTCCCGCGGACCGCTTCGGGCCATCGCCATGCCCTGCTGCGGCTCCCGGGTCTCGGGCGTCCGGAACTCCTCCGCGTTCTCCAGCAGGTCCGCCCGCACCTGCTCGACGTAGTCGAGGACCTCGGGCAGGTCACCGTAGTCCCCGCCCAGATCCTCGATGAACTGACCCACCGCGTGGCTGACCACTTCCTGGTTCAGGACGCGCAGCTGCTCGCGCCGTTCGCGGTCCCACTGCGGCACCTTCTTGAGGATCTCCTGGAGCTCTTTCTCCAATTCGGCAATGTCGGAGCGGGTCGCGGCCTGCGTTTCCTCGGGCAACTGGCGAAAGGCCTCGGGGTTGACCACCTCGCCCTTGGCGGTGGGAGCCAGGGCCAGGCCCGCGGGGGTGCGGATCAGGCCGACGTTCCGGGCATTGGCGCGCTCCTGCAGTCCGTTGAACGCGCTTTCCTGACGCAGGCTGAACTGGGACTGCAGCGCCTGGGCCCGGGCCTGGTAGTCCTCGCTCTCGAAGGCCGCCGGAATGGCGGCGCGCAGCTCCCGTATCAGCTTTTCCATGTCGCGCCGCAGCGCGCAGCCACGGCCGGCCGGGAGCCGCAACGCCCGCGGCTTGTGGGTCTCCTGGAAATTGTGGACGTAGCACCAGTCGGGCGGCGCCGGCATGGCGGCCGCCGCCTGCTCGATCTGCCGCCGGGCGAGCGGGTACTTGCCCGTACCCGGGGCGCCGTGGACGAAGATGTTGTAGCCGTGGCGCCGGATGCCGACGCCGAACCGGACGGCGTCGAGCGCGCGCTCCTGGCCGAGGGCGTCCGATACGCCGCCGGCCTCGCCCGACGCCGTCAGCTCCTCGGGATCACACTTCGTGTAGAGCTGATCCGGTGACAGGGGTTCCGGTATCGGCATGGCGGGCTCATGGAGCGTCGCGCGGCCGCCTTCAGGCCGCCCCGTGACTCATGATTCCGTAAAGGTACAGCTCCAACTGCGGGATGTCGGTCGGGTAGTCGGGCGCCACCCGTTTGCCGAAGTCCAGCAGACTGCCGGACTCCACCGCTTTCAAGCCGGTGCGATCCTCCAGAACGGAAAGGTCGTCGAAGCCCGTCACCCATTTCACCTTCAGGGTGTTCTCGAAGGCGTCGGTGGTGGCGGTGATGTTCTCGTCGCCGGTAGTGCGGTCGATGACGCTCCTGTCGAAGAAGTCGAAGGCGATCCTGAAGGACCGAATCCCCTCGCGTAGCCGGTTGAGGAAGCCGTGGATGAGTTCCTCCGGCAGGTACATGGTGTTTCCCTCCCAGACGATCAGCATCGGCGCATCGAGATCGAACCCCGCCTCCGCCAGCTTCGTGGGCAGGTCGACCTCCAGGTAGTTGCACGGGATGCCCGTGCAGGGGGTCACTCCGTGAGCTTCCAGCACCTTGCCCTTGAACGCCAGCACCGCGGCCTGGTCGACGTCGCAGAACCGCACGCCCTCGGCCTGGAAGACCTGCGGCCGCATGTCGAACCCGGAGCCGAGAATGACCACCTGGCGCATGCCGTTGCCGATCTCGCGGCGGATGATATCGTCGAACAGGGCGGAACGGTAACGGACCAGCTCCATCCCTTCCGGCAGGAGGGCAAACACCTGCTGCACCTTCTGGCGGATTTCGTCGTTGACGAACCACTCCGCGTAAGGGTCCTCGAAAAGCGGGTGGTCCCGGTCTTTCTCCTGCTCCCGGATGCCCGCGATGAAAAAGGCGGTAGCGCCGACTTCATTGATGTCCGACATCGATCCCCTCCCGTTGGTCTGCGTCGAGAAATAGCGAACTATCTGACCTTCACGAAAATTTTAGACCGTTCCGGGCCGCCGTACAAACCCGCCGGGAACCGCGCCTACCGGCACTCGATGAAGAAAAGCGCCCAGGGCCCCAGGCCGATCTCCTTTGCCGTGGCCGGCCGGTCACCGGGGGGATCGAGGACCAGCCAGAGCGGACCCCGGTCCCCGAGGCCAAGAGGCCGGCCGTCGGCCCGGGTCGCAACCACCCACTCGCGCGCCCCGAGGTCCTCCCTGGACAACCGGAAGCGGAATCCGTCGAGCGCCAGCATCTCGAGCGCCCTGCCATGGCAACCCGCGGCGTCCAGGACGTCCGCCAGACGGGGACCCGCCATGGTCTTGGGGCCGGTCCATCCCTCGCCGGCACGGACCTTTCTGACGCCCAGGCTTTCCAGCATGGCATGGTCGAACGCAAAGGCCTTGTCGAACGTGCGCTTGTGATACTTCAGGAACATGTCGCGCTCCTCGTCATAGGCAGGCCGGTTGGCCGTGGCGATGTTGCCCGCGACGATCAACACCACCGGCCCGGCGGGCGCTTCCGCCGCCACGGAAGCGCCCGCCGCGACCCACGCGAACACCGCAACGACGATTGCCACGGGCGTCTTCATGGTATCCTCCCTGTTCCACGCCGCCGGAGGCGGACGGACGCCGACCTGGTCTTCCAGCGGCGCCACACCGTTTGGCGGCTCCCGGCGTTGCAGCGGCCCGTCCCCAGCGTCAATCGTATCCCGGCGGCGGCACGAAGCCGCGGTAGGTCTTCTCCAGCAGCCGCGCGAAGTGAATGCAGCTCAGGTCGCCGTACTGCGGCCCGATGATCTGGATGCCCACCGGCAGCCCTTCGCCGTCGACGCCGATGGGCGCCACCGCCGAGGGCAGCCAGGCGAGGTTGGCGTAGCCCGGCAGCGACACCTGGTTCATGAACGGCTGCATCACGCCGTCCACCGGCACCGTGCGCGCGTATGGCGGCTTGTGGTCGTGGCGCATGGCGGCCGACACCGTGATGGGCGCCAGCAGGAGGTCGTAGCGCTGGAAGAACGCGTGCCACTGCCAGCGGATCCGGTGCCGTATCTCGTCGAGCCGGAGCCAGTCCCGGTGCGGCAAGGTGACGCCGCGGAGCATGCGCGCCCGCTTGCCGTCGTCGCCGGGGGCCAGCCTTTGCCGCGCTCTGAGGTTCGTGGCGAGTTCCTCGTCCGTCTGGCGCCCCGAGGTGGCGGCCCGCAACAGCACGTCGAAGACGCGGTGGGAGTCGGACGCGTCGAAGTCGGGGCGGGCGCCGGTGGCGACCTTCACCCGGTTGCGGCGGAGGAAGAGGGCCAGCGCCCGGTGGAGCGCGCCGATGGCGCTGGCCGTCGGCACGGTCTCGTCCTCCAGGAGAAGCGCCACCCGGTATTCTTCCAGCTTCTTCTTTCGCGGCGGGGGCAGGGTCAGCCGGAGCCCGGCCGCGTCGATCTCGTCTGGACCGGCGATCACCGAAAGGAGCAGCGACAGGTCGGCGGCGCTCCGCGCCAGCGGGCCGATGACGAGCATGTCCAGGGGGGCGCGGTTGCCGTCGAGCGCGTGTCCCTCCGTGGGACAAATGCCCAAGGTGGGCTTGTGCGAGAACAGCCCGCACCAGGCGGCGGGGTTGCGGACCGAGCCGGCGATGTCGCTGCCCATCTCCAGGGCGGTCAGGCCCGCCGCCAGCGCGGCCGACGCGCCGCCCGAGGAGCCCCCCGGCGCCCGGTCGAGGTCCCAGGGGTTGCGGGTGGTGCCGTAGATGTCGTTGAAGCTCTGGGCGTCCGCGAGCCAGACGGGCACGTTGGTCTTGCCGAAGATCACCGCGCCGGCGTCACGCAGCCGTTTCACCGAAAGCGCGTCGGCGCGGGCGATGTTATCCCGCTGGGCGGGTACCCCCCAGGTGGTCGGCAGTCCGGCCACGTCGAAGGAATCCTTCACGGTCATGGGAAGGCCGTGCAACGGCCCCCAAAGGTCGCCCCGGGCGAGAGCCCGGTCCGCCTGCCGCGCCCGGCGGCGCGCCCGCGGGATGTCCGTGGCGACGATGGCGTTGAGGCTCGGGTTGAAGCGCTCGACCCGCGCCAGGTAGTGGTCCAGCAGTTCGAGGCAGCCGATCCTGCGGCGGCGGATGAGGCCCGCCAGACGTGTTGCCGGAAACCACGCCGGATCCGTCATGGCCGGCCTCCGGCTGCATTCGCGTTTCCGCTGACCACTCTGCGCTTCCTCCGTTCCTGACCACGCGCCGGTTACCACGCCCCGAATCCGATACCACGACCGCCGTTGATGTTGAAACCCCAGCGTCACGATGGCCTTTTGTCGACCTCCGCCTGTCGCCCTGCCCTGACAACCTCCGTCATTCCCGCTTTCGCGGGAATGACGATTTCGGGGTCAGGGCAGGTCCGATCAGCTGGACCGTGGTCAAATCGGCGGCCGGCTGTTGTCGCCGTAACCCGTCAGCTCCACGTACCCCTGCCCCAAACGCTCCCCGTTCTCGGTTTTGACCCGGACGGAGCCTTCCCAGTAGAACAGGTTGGGGATCAACTCGCTGCGGTTCTCCTGGTCCGCGAGCTTGGGAATAATGACCGTGCGGATGTCGGCGACCGGGATGTCGAGGGTCCAGCCGGCGGGATAGGGGGCGCCGGTGGCGGGGCTGGTCCACTGACCGGTTGCGTTCAACCTCCACTCGCCGGGTTTCAGGTAGCGGACCGCGCCGACGGGATCCACCAGGGTGGCGCCGGCGTAGCGGGTACTGCCGCTCCGGCTGCGGAGCAGATAGAGCATCACCTCACGGCCGTCATCGAGCTGCAGGCTGAACCAGTCCCACCCTTGCGTGTCCTCGCCGAGCTGATTGGAGCCGAACTCCTTGTCCATCCAGCTTGTCCCGCTGACGGCCAGCTCCTTGCCGTCCACGCGGACCGTGCCGCTGGTCGCCATGCGGGTGAAGCTGTAGTAGTGGCTGGCCTCGGTGGCGCCCCCCCCTTTCCGGCTCAGGCCGCCGGGGCCCTGGAACACCACCGGCTTGAGCGGGCGGGTGGACAGGCTGAAGCCGAAGGACTTCCCGGCGTCGGCCATGGTGAAGTCGAAGCCCGTGCCGTTCCACCGGAGCTCCCACGGCTCCGGGGTCCCCGGAGGGCCGACGCTCCAGGCCAGACGCGGGTCCGGGTGGCGGCCGAAACCGGCCAGCAGCGGGGCCGCCCGCACCACCAGCTCGCTGAAGCGGTGCCGGCCGGTCTCCAGGTCCGTCAGCGCGGCATGGCCCATGATGAGGTTGCCGGCGCTCCAGGCGGAGCCGCCCTCGGGCGGTTCCTGCGACACGCCGATCCTGAAGAACGTGAACTGGAATCCGAAACGGCGCGCGGGCTCCCCGGCAGTGCGCAGGTGGCCGGTGAAGTACCACCACTCGGTCTTGTACCCGTCGCGGGCCCAATGGTCCCGCGGGAACGACCAGACGTAACCGGGTTGGGCCGGGGTCCAGGCGTGGGCGACAACGCCAACCCAGAGGATGACACAGGTCAGCGCGAGGATGCAGCCCACGAGACCGATCCGGCGCAGGCGAACTGGCGTCCTTCGACTTCGCTCCGCTACGCTCAGGACGAACGGAGTTGGGAAAGTCCGCCTTGCCCCGGTGGCGCTGTCCTCACGCATCCGCATGGCACAACTCGTTGGCCGGGGTGCGGCTGGCCCTGAACGCCGGGTAGAGGCTTGCCAGCACGGCGGCGCAGACGATGGCGAAGGCTTCCCCGGCCAGCGGAAGCCAGGGCCAAGTCCACTCGATGCTCCAGCCGAAGTAGCTCTTCTGGATGACGAAGATCAGGATCGCGCCCAGGCCGATGCCGCCGGCGAAGCCCAGGGTCAGGCCCAGGAAAGCCATGGCGGTTCCCTTGCTCACGAACAGCAGGAACACCTGCTTGCGGAAGGCGCCCAGGGTGCGGTAGAGGGCGATCTCGCTCGCTTTCTCCTGCGCCACCACCAGCAGCGTCAGGGTGATGGCGCAGGCGGCGATGATCAGGCTCATGACCTGGAGGATCCGGGTCACCGCGAAGGTCTGGTCGAAGACGTTGAAAATGTCCTCCTTCAGGCGCCGGTTGCTGCGGACCCGCAGGGAGTCCCGCGGGTACCGGCTTTCGATGGCCGCGGCCACCGCTTCCGGATCCGCGCCGGGCCGCAGGACCAGCGCGACGCTGGTGAGGGAGCCTCTCCCCAGGGTTTCCGCCATGAGGCCGAGGTCCATGGTGACCGAGCCGCCCTGCGTGTAGTCGCGGTAGACCCCGGACACCGGCAGGCGTACCGGTCCCTCCGGGCCTTCGATCTCCACCGTATCCCCAACGGTGACGGACGCGCCCCGGGACAACGGCTCGCCGATGAGGACGCCGCGGTCCCGCACCGCGCGCCCCACGGCATCCCCGCTCGAGAGCAGCGCCAGGCGCCGCCGCGCCGCCGGACGGCCGAGGTCTACCCCCACCACCGCCAGGCGTTGGCCCTCCACGCGCAGGACCAGGCGGCGCAGAGGAGCGACGTCCTCCACGTCGGGGCCGTCGGCCAGTCGCTCCACGAGTCGCGGGCTCAGGGTGGCGTCGGGTCCGGGCCGCGCCCCGACGGTGGCGGTCACGAAGACGTCGGCGGTGAGCGAACGGTTCACCCAGCGCACCAGGGTCTCGCGGAAGCTTTCCACCAGCAGCGTGATGCCCACCAGCAGGCACACGGCCATGGCCAGGGACGATACGGAGAACGAGGTGTTGGCCAGGGTCGCGCCGAGGCTCCGGACGCCGTAGCGGAACCCGAAATCCGGCACCCGGACCCGCCCGGTCAGGCGCTGCACCAGCCAGGGGGTCACCAGCGGCAGGCACAGCAACACGGTGGTGGAAAGGACGAATCCCGTAAGCCGCCAGCGCCAGCCGATGAACCAGTACCACCCCACCGCTCCGGCCACCAGCAGGAGGCCGATACGGAAGAGCGTCCGGGTGAGGGCCGTCCCGGCGGACTGCGCCGGCAGGGTGTCCAGCAGCGTCCGCGTATCCCTTCGCCACACGTCCAGGGCGGGCAGCAGCGTGCCGCTCAGGGCTCCTCCCAGGCCCGCGAGCACGGCCAGCGCCAGGGTACCGCCGGAGACCTCCAGCGACTCGATCTCCCGGAGCATGTAGACGTTGGTCAGGGTGGAGCTCACCGCGTCCAGGTTCCAGACGGCGGTCCAGTAGCCCGCGAGGATGCCGAGGACCACTCCCACGACCCCGAGCAGCGCGGCCTCGCCCAGGATGAGGGCCAGCACCTGGGCGGGGGTGGAGCCCAGGGAGCGCAGCACGCCGAACTCCCTGCGCTGCCACACGAGGCAGGCGCGCATGCTGCTGAACACCAGGAACGTGCCCACCACGAGGCTCACCAGGCTCAGGGCGGTGAGGTTCAACCGGAAGGCGCCGAGGAGCTGCCGTGCCTGGCCGGTGCGCTCCGAGGGGGTGACGGCGTCCACCCTGCCGCCGAGACGCTCCTCGATGCGGGTCGCCAGCGCCGCGACGTCGACGCCCTCGGCGGCGGTCACGCCGATGCGGTGCAGGGTCCCGGCGCCGCCGAACAGGGATTGGGCGCCGGCGATGTCCATCACCAGCGCCCGGCCGCTGCCGGAGGCCCCCCACCGCTCGAAGTCGATCAACGCCCCGACCCGAAGCTCCCGCACGCCGGCGCCGCCACGGACCTTGAACCGGTCTCCCGGCACCCATCCCATGGTCTTTGCCAGCTCCGGGGTGGCCGCCACCCAGCCGCGCCGGCCGACGGCCGCCGCTCCCGGCGCGAATCCCGAAAGCGCCTCCCAGAGTTCCGGGGCGGGCGCCAGCAGGTCCACCCCCAGAAGCCGCGCGAACGTGCCGGGCCGCCCCTCCAGGGCCACCGTGGTCTCGAAGACCGGCCAGGCCGCGGCGACTCCCGGCGTGCCCCGGACCCGCGGGTAGGCCGCGTCCGGAAGGCTCCCGCCCTTGCCGGTGACGACGACGTCGGCGGCCCCGCCGATGGTGCGGACGCCGGCGGCGAACGACGCCACGGCGCTCTGGTTGAGGATGCGGATGCTGATGACCGAGGCCACCCCCAGGGCGACGCCCAGGACGGTCAGGGCGTAGAGCACCGGGTTGGTGCGCCAGTGGGCCGACACGGTCCTGCAGAAGTAGCGCAGCATGCCTACCCCGCGGCCTCCGGCTCCGTCTCCAGGATCCCGCTGTGGAGCCTTAGCGTGCGGTCCGCCAGGGCCGCCAGCTCGCGGCTGTGGGTGGCGTAGACCAGGGTGGCGCCCTCCTCCGTCACCATCCGCAGCATGAGATCCATCACCACCTCGCCGCTGGCGTCGTCCAGGCTGCCGGTGGGCTCGTCCGCCAGCAGCAGGCGCGGCCGGCGCAGCAGCGCCCGGCAGATGGCCACCCGCTGCATCTCGCCGCCGCTCAGCCCGGCCACCGGATCGTCGGCCCGGTCCGGCAGGCCGACCCGCTCCAGCAACGCCGCCACCCGCTCGCGGTAGGCGCGCTCCCGCACGCCCGCGATAAGGTCCGGCAGGGCCACGTTGTCCCTCACCGTCAGATGGGGAAGGAGGTGGAACAACTGGAAGACGAAGCCGATCTCATGGCGGCGGAGCCGGGTGCGCGCGGTCTCGTTGAGACCCTCCAGGGGCGTACCGCGCACGGACACCGACCCGCGGGTGGGCACGTCGATGCCGGCCGCGAGGTGCAGCAGCGTGGACTTGCCGCTGCCGCTGCGGCCGGCGATGGCCACGGTCTGGCCCGAGGCGATCTCGAAGGTGACGTCCCGCAGAGCGTAGCGCTCGGCGGAGCCCGCCCCGTCGTACACCTTCGAGACGCCGGTGAAGGTAAGCGCGGCCGCGTCCATCACCCGGCATCGAGGACGTGGCGCAGACCCTCTTCCAGGGAGCCGTGGCGGAATGCGAAGCCGGAGCCCAGCAGGCCGGCGGGCTTTACCCGGGTGCTGGCCAGCAGCAAGGCGTCGGCCATCTCGCCGAAGGCCAGCCGGGCGGCGAACCCGGGCATCGGGAACAGGGTGGGCCGCCGCAGCACGCGGCCGAGGGTCCTGGTGAACTCGCCGTTGGTGACGGGCGCCGGCGCCACCACGTTCACGGGGCCGGCCGCCGATTCGGTGGCCAGCAGGTGTCCCATGGCCGCCACGGTGTCGTCCAGGGTGATCCAGCTCATGTATTGCCGGCCGTTGCCGATGTTGCCGCCGGCGCCGAGCCTGAAGGGCGTCAACATCTTGGCCAGGGCCCCGCCGTCCTTGCTGAGCACGATCCCCAGCCGTGCATGGGCCACGCGGACTCCCTTCCGTTCCGCGGCCCCGGTGGCCGCCTCCCACTCCCGGCACACCTCGGGGAGGAAGCCCATGCCCGCCGGGCTTCCCTCGGCAAGCTCCTCCCCGCCACGGTCGCCGTAGAAGCCGATGGCCGAGGCCGATACCAGGACCCGCGGCGGCCGCTCCAGGGCCGCGAGAGTCTCCGCCAGCAAGCGCGTGCCGTTGACCCGGCTCTCCTGGATGCGGCGTTTCTTCTCCGCCGTCCAGCGTCCGGAGGCGATGTTCTCGCCGGCCAGGTGGACCACCCCGTCGAGACCCTCCATCGCAATTTTATCAAGCACTCCGGCGGCGGGGTCCCAGCGAATGTCGCCGGGCGCCGGCGCGGACCGCCCCAGCCGCACCACCTCATGGCCGCCGGCGGCGAGAAACGGGACCAGGGCGCCGCCCACCAGTCCCGTGGCTCCGGTCACCATTATCCTCATCAGCGGACCTCCCTTAGCTTGCGGCGGCGCCGGCCGGCGCACCACCCCTGGATTCCCGCTTTCGCGGGAATGACGGAAAGGGGGGAGCGGGCCGGCCTCGCCAACATGACGACTCCTGGTTCCATAATAGCACTTGCGACCGGTCTGCATGGACCCCGCGGCCTGTTTGACTTAAGTGCCCAGTCTCCTTAAATGTTCCGTAAGCGGGCAAACCGACTCCTCCTCGCGTGTCCGTCCTCAGAACCATGCTGGATAGTTTGCTGAAAAACGTGGAAGCGCGCACCGGCTACTTCGGCGCCTACGGCGGCGCGTTCACGCCGGAGATCCTGCGCACCACCCTGGACGAGCTGATCGCGGCCTTCGAGGAGGCACGCAAGGACCCGTCGTTCTGGGAGGAGTTCCGGACGGTGATGCAGACCTACTCGTGCCGGCCGACCCCCGTTACGCCCCTCAGGAACCTGAGCGCGGCCCTGGGCGGTCCCGCCATCTACATGAAGCGGGAGGACCTCAACCAGACCGGCTCGCACAAGATCAACAACGTCATGGGCCAGGGGCTGCTGGTGACGCGCATGGGCAAGAAGCGTGTCATCGCCGAGACCGGTGCCGGACAGCACGGCGTCGCCACCGCCACCATGGCGGCCCGGCTCGGGCTCAAGTGCACCATCTACATGGGGGCGGTGGACGTGGAGCGGCAACGGCCCAACGTCTTCTGGATGGAGCGGCTCGGGGCGGAAGTGGTGTCGGTGGAGGACGGCTCCGCCACGCTGAAGGACGCCATCAACCAGTGCCTCCGGGACTGGGCCTTCTCCATGGACGACACCCACTACGTGCTGGGAACCGCCTGCGGCCCGCACCCGTTTCCGCAGATGGTCGCCTGGTTCCAGCAGATCATCGGACAGGAGTGCCGCGAGCAGATGCTCGCCGCCACCGGCCGCCTGCCGGACCGGGTGTACTGCTGCGTCGGCGGCGGCTCCAACGCCACCGGCACGTTCCTGGGCTTCCTGGACGACGAGGAGGTGGAGCTGGTGGGGATCGAGGCCGGCGGCGAAGGCCTCGAAACCGGCCGCCACGCCGCGCGCCTGGCGGGCTCGGACGGCAGCCCCGGCGTGGCCCAGGGCTACAAGACCTACTTTCTCCAGGACGACGAAGGCCAGATGCGCCACACCCACTCCGTGGCCGCCGGGCTGGACTACATCGGGGTCAGCCCGATCCTGGCCTGTCTGCGGGAGAGCGGACGGGCCCGGTTCGAGGCGGCCACCGACGCCGAGGTGCTCGACGCGTTCCAGACCCTGCTCCGCCGCGAAGGCATCATCGCGGCGCTGGAAAGCGCCCACGCCGTGGCCGGCGCCATCCGCGAAGCGCCGGGCATGGGCCCGGACCGGAACGTCCTGGTGACCCTATCCGGCCGGGGCGACAAGGACATCTTCACCATCGCCGAGGCGTTGAACGACCCCGGCTGGCGGCGGTTCCTCGAGCGGAAAGCCGGCCGTTGAACCTCCGCACCTACATACAGAGCCGCCTCGGCTCGCGACGGATCCTGCTGATGACCCACGTCATCGTGGGCTATCCGTCGCTGGACGTGAACTGGCGGATGCTGGAGCGGATGGAGCGCGCGGACGTGGATCTGGTGGAGCTGCAGATGCCCTTCAGCGAGCCCATCGCCGACGGGCCGGTGTTCGCCCGGGCCAACCAGGAAGCCCTCAGGCAGGGCCTCTCCATCGGCCAGTACTTCGATTTCATGGCGCGGGCCACCGAGCGGTTCGGGTTCCCGCAACTGATGATGGGGTACTACAACACCGTGTTCCGGCTGACCCACCGCACCTTCTGCGAACGCCTGAGCCGGTCGGGAGCGACGGGCTTCATCGTCCCCGACCTGCCCATCGAAGAGTACCACGACCTCTTTCCGCTGAGCGAGACCCACGGGTTGACGCCGGTGGCGCTGTTCACTCCCACCAACACCGATGCCCGGCTGGCCGAGATCGGGCGCCACGGCCGCGGTTTCGTCTACGGCGTGGCGCGGCGGGGCGTCACCGGCAGGCGCACGGACCTGAAGGCCGGCATCGAAGCACTCGTGGCGCGCTACCGCGCCGCCACGGACGTGCCCCTGGGCCTGGGCTTCGGCATCGCCGGCGGCGATGACGTACGGCAGCTCCACGGAAGCTGCGAGGTCGCCATCGTGGGGTCGGCGTTGCTGGACCGTTGGGAGGACGGCGGCGAAGGCAGGTATGCCGATTTCCTCGAGGAGCTTCAGAAGGCGCGCTTCTGAGGCGTGTTCGTATCCCTCCGCAAGGACACCCGAACCATGAAGGCGGTCTACATCCCTGAAACAGGCGGCCCGGAGGTCCTGACCTACGGCGACGTTCCCGAGCCCGCCATCGGCGCCGGCGACCTGCTGGTCCGGGTCAAGGCCGCCGCCCTCAACCGCCGGGACCTTTTCGCCCGGGAAGGCAGCCACGGCGTCAAGCCCGCGCTGCCCCACGTCCCGGGCATGGAGGTCGCGGGCGAAGTGGTGCGGACCGGGCCCGGTGTCGCCGATCTCAAGATCGGCGACCGTGTGCTCGGGCGCTGCCGGGGCGGCGGCTATGCCGAGCTCGCACGGGTGGAAGCGGCCGACGCCTACCCGTTTCCGGAATGGATGTCTTTCGAGGAGGCCGCCTGCGTTGCCATCCCTTTCGGCACCGCCTGGCGCATGTTGGTGCGCCGAGCGTTGCTCAGGTCCGGCGAGGACCTGTTGGTCATGGCCGCCGGCAGCGGCATCGGCACCGGCGCCATCCAGCTCGGCAAGCTGTTGGGAGCACGGGTGATCACCACCGCCGGCGCGCAGTGGAAGCTCGACAAGGCCGCGGAACTCGGCGCCGACGCGGGCATCAACTACAAGGAGTTCCCGGAGTTCAGCAAGAAGGTCCTGGAGCTCACCGGCGGTGAGGGCGTGCACGTCATCTTCGAGCACGTCGGCGCGCCGGTGTGGCGAGAGTGCTTCGCAAGCCTGCGGCGCGGCGGCCGCTTCATCAACTCGGGAGTCACCGCGGGCCACCGGGTGGAGCTTCACCTGGGGCAGCTCTGGACCCGCGAACTGACCCTCATGGGCACCACCATGCGGCCGCGGGACGACATGCCCGCGGTCATGACCCTGGTGCGCGGGGGAAAGCTGCGCGGGGTCGTGTCCGAGGTGCTGCCGCTGCGCGAGGCCGGGCGCGCCCACGAACTCATGGAGCGGAGCGAGTTCTTCGGCAAGATCGTGCTGGTGCCGTAGAACAGGTGCGGACAATCATGCGGTTCGGGATCATGGGCACCGGCGGCGTCGGGGGTTACTTCGGGGGCCTGCTGGCGCGGGCCGGGTTGCCGGTGTGCTTCATCGCGCGGGGGCGCCATCTCGCGGCGCTGAAGGAGCACGGTCTAGCCGTGGAGTCGGTGGAGCCCGGCGCGTTCAACGTCCGCGACGCGCTGTTCACCGACGACGCGGCCGAGGCCGGGCCGTGCGACGTGATCCTCTACTGCGTCAAGACCCCCGCCAACGACGATGCAATCTCCTTCATGCGGCCGCTGATCGGCCCCGGCACCGTGGTCATCTCGCTCCAGAACGGGGTCGACAACGGCGAGTTGCTGGCGCGCGAGTTCGGCGAGGACCGGGTCATGGAGGGGGCCGCCTACGTCTTCAGCGCCATCGCCGCGCCGGGGAAGATCCATCAGACCGCCGGACCGCGGCGGATCGTGTTCGGCCGCCTGGGCGGAGGCAACAGCCCCAAGGGTGAGGAGATCGTCGACGTGATGCGTCAGGCCGAGGTCGACGCCCGTCTTTCCGCCGACATCCGCATCGAGCTGTGGAACAAGTTCATCCTCATCTGCGCGGTGAGCGGCGTGACCGCGCTCACCCGGCGGCCCCTCGGCGAGATCCTCGACTACGACGGCACCGCGCGCATGGCGAGGGAGGTGATGCGGGAAGTCTACCAACTCGCGCTGGCCATGGGGATTCCGCTGGAGCCCGGGGCCGACGCCGCCAACTACCGCTTCATGGCGCAGCAGGATCCCTCGGGCAAGGGCAGCATGTGCCACGACGTGGAGGCCGGACGGCGGCTCGAGATCGACGCGCTGTGCGGCTACGTCTCGCGCATGGGCCGGGTCCACGGCGTGGCCACGCCGCTCAACGACTACCTCTACGACACGCTCAAGCTGGAGGACATCCAGGCCATGCGCCGCCTGAGGGAGGAAGGCTCGTGACCACACCGCGGCGGCACACGGCGATGATCCCGGTGGATCGGGGAATGCAGGTGTCCGCGGTGGTCGCGGAGCCCGCGGAATACCGGGCCGGCGAAACCGACGCGATCGTCCTCGCCCACGGCGCGGGCGCGGACATGCACCACCCGTTCATGACCTTCTTCCACGATGCGCTGGCCCGGGCGGGCTGGCTCTCGGTGAAGTTCAACTTCCCCTACAAGGAGCTGGGACGGAAGGCACCGGACCCGGCCGCCCGGCTGGAGGACGCCTATGAGCGCGTACTGGAGCACGTACGCGGAACTCTCCGGCCGGCGCCGGACCGGCTCTTCATCGGCGGCAAGTCCATGGGCGGCCGCATCGCCGCCAACGTCGCGGCGAAGGAGGCGGAGGCGGAGGCGGGACGGCCCGGCGTGGCCGGCCTCGTCTTCCTGGGCTACCCGCTGCACGCGCCCAAGCGCCACGACAAGCTGCGGGCGGACAACCTCCTGAAGATCGCCGCCCCCATGCTGTTCGTGGAGGGGACCAACGACCCCTTCTGCCGGCTGGACCTGCTGGACGAGGTGCTGGGGCGGGTGACGGCCGCCGCCGATACCCACCTGATCGAGGGCGGCAACCACGACTTCCGGGTCCCCAAGCGGCAGGGCCGGGAGCCCGAAGACATCTGGCAGGAAGTGGTGGAAGCCATCTGCCGGTGGCGTGAGGCCGGCGCCGGCATAGGATGAATCGACGCCGGCGCGTCCCCGGCCCCACCCCGCCGCCTGGATTCCCGCTTTCGCGGGAATGACGGAGTGGGGCGGGAATGACGGAGTGGAGGCGGGGATGCCGGTGGGGAGGCGGGAATGACGATTCGGGGTCGGTGCCGTTTCGTGTCCGAGCAGAGTCTTGGCACGCCCTGTTTCGCTGGAATGACGATTCGGGGCGCCTCGGGCTACTGCGCGGCTTCCTTTCGGCGGGCGGTGTTGGTGACGACGGGCTCCATCGGCACGTCGCTGTGGTGGCCGCGGTCACCGGTCTTGACGCCGGCGATCTTGTCAACGACGTCCATACCCTCCACTACCTTGCCGAACACCGCGTAGCCGAAGTCCCGGGTGCCGTGGTCGAGAAATTCGTTGTCCTTCAGGTTGATGAAGAACTGGGAGGTGGCGCTGTTGATGTCCGAGGTGCGCGCCATGGACAGCGTGCCACGGGAGTTCTTGACGCCGTTGTCGGCCTCGTTCTTGATGGGCGCCCGGGTCTCCTTCTGGTTCATGTCCGCGGTAAAGCCGCCGCCCTGGATCACGAATCCGGGGATCACGCGATGAAAGATGGTGCCGTCGAAGAATCCGGCATCCACGTAGTCGAGAAAGTTCTTTGCCGTGATCGGGGCTTCCTCGGAAAGAAGCTCGATCGTTATATCGCCCATCGACGTGGAAAAAATCACCACAGGTCTGTCTCCTCCTTCTGCTGTTGGGCCGAACGCCGCGGCGCCCAGGAATAGAACGATTGCCGCTACAAGGCACTTCAGTGCCGCACCGTGCTGTCTCAAGAATGACCTCCTGACTGTGTTTCCATTCATGCGTCGCCCGCCGCGATGCGGTCGAGTATCCAGTCCACGACCCGCGGCTTGCCCAGTATGACATCGAAACGGCGATCGCGAAGCTCCGTCCCTTCCCTTTGGAAGCACACGTAGCGACCGCCGGCCTCCTCCATCAACACCTTGCTGGCCATGGTATCCCAGAGCCGCAGGTCAAAATCCACCATCGCTCCGACCGAGCCCTGGAGGGCCAGCGCGTGGCCGAAGCAGTCGGTATAGGTGCGCACGGCGGGATGAGCCCGCATCAACGTGTCGAACACGTCGGGCCGGCCGGCGCTGACGAACTGTTGCCGGTCGCCGATGCCGATGATCTCCTTCTCCAGGGTTTCGTCCCCGGGCAGATCCTCCAGCGTAAGGAGCCGGTCGTTGCACCGGGTTCCGAAACCCCTTGCCGCGCTGTACGTCCTGTCCAGGCCCGGCAAGTCGATGACCCCCAGGACCGGCTCCTCGCCGTCAAGCAGCGCCAGCAGCGTGCCGTAGAGTGGCACGCCGTGCCGGAAGCTCTTGGTGCCGTCGATGGGATCGACGACCCAGGTGAGCGCGTGGCCGCTGTCGGTCCCGGGAAGCTCCTCGCCGATGACGCGATGGGCGGGGAAACGTGCGGCCAGGAGCGTCCGGACCTTCTCCTCCACCGCAATGTCGACGTCGGTCACGAAGGTGCCGTCGGCCTTGGAGCGGTGCGTGAAACCCTTCTCCAGCGCGGCCTCGATCACGGCCCGGGTCTGCTCGACGATCCCGCGGGCCTCTGACAGCATCTCCCGCAACTCCGCGGCGTTCACCGGCAAACCCTCCACGCAGGCGCTGCCATGGCCTCCCCGGAACCCATGGGCGGAGTATACACGTTGCCCCGGACGCAGGGAAACAAGGGCGGCCCCGGCGTGAGCTTGCAAGGGTGACGGTGGACGGGCGGCGGTGCCGCTGTTAGGGTTACCCACGGCGGCTCGGGCCGCCGGCAGGCGACAGGGAGGGCTTCATGGACCACAAAATCTTCGCCATGACCGTCGGCATCGCCGAGAACTGGCGCCCCTCGGGCATCATGCCGTGCATCCGCAGCGACGCCGAGCGGGACGAGCCGGTGCCCTACATCATCTGGTGCATCGAGACCCCGGACGGCCCGGTGGTGGTGGATACGGCCTACCATCCCGACTACGTCCCCGCGGAGTGGGCCCAGGGAAAGGGGTTCCGGGAGCCGGCGCAGTTGCTGGGCGAACTGGGGATTCGCCCTGAAGACGTGGCCACCGTCATCGTGACCCACTTTCACATCGACCACTTCACCGGCTTCGACTTCTTCCCCAAGGCGAACTTCGTCATCCAGAAGGACGAGTACGACTTCTGGACCGGTCCGATGATGCGCTTCGACTACCTGAACGGACTGATCCGCCCCAAGGTGCGTCCGGCGCTGCAGCAACTGGTGGACGGCGGCCGGGTCACCCTGGTGGACGGGGACCACGAGCTGGTCGCCGGAGTGGAGCTCCTGAAGGCCGGCGGCCACACCCCCGGGTCCCAGATGGTGGCGGTGGAGACGGCCCGGGGCAAGGCGGTGCTGTGCGGGGACATCGCCTACAACTACCGGAACCTGCGCGAGCGCATCCCGGTGGGCTGGTACTTCAACCTGCCGGACTCGGTGGTGGCGCTGGACCGGGCGCTTGGGGCGGCGTCGAGTCCGGATCTGGCCTTTCCCAACCATGACCCGGAGCTCATGCAGGGCAAGCGGGTGATCCGGGTGGTCTGAAGGTGCCGATCATGGCGACCCGGAGCCCGGAGCGCTGCCGTATCGGCGTCATCTCGGACACCCACGGTCTGGTGCGGCCTCAGGCGCTCGAGGCGCTGCGGGGCTCGGACGTGATCATCCACGCCGGCGACGTGGGCGCGCCGGAGGTGCTGGAGCGTCTTGCCTCGTTGGCTCCAGTTGCGGCCGTGCGCGGCAATGTCGACCGGGGAGCATGGGCGGACGAGCTGCCCGGGGAACGCACCGTGGAGCTGGGCGGCACCCGCATTCACGTGGTCCACAACCTCAAGGAAATGCCCACCCGGCCCGAGGGCTGCCGCGTGGTGATCAGCGGCCACTCCCACAAACCGTCCATAGAGCGGCGCGACGGCGTCGTCTACCTCAACCCGGGCAGCGCCGGACCGAGGCGTTTCACCCTGCCCGTGGCGGTGGCGACGATCCTGCTGGGCCGGCGCGGCCTGCGACCGAGACTGGTGGAGCTCGCGGTCTGACCGCGCGCCTGTGCCGCGCAAGACGGACTCCGGACGCACATGAACCTGCAGGACGCACTGCAAACCGCGCGCGACGCGGTGCACCGGGCGGGCGAGAAGCTGCTCTCGTACTATACGTCGCAATACACCATCCGGCACAAGAGCGGGGGAAACCCCGTCACCACCGCCGACACCGAAGCCAACCAGCTGCTGCGGGAAGCCTTGCTCGGCGCGTTCCCGGAATCCGGGTGGCTTTCCGAGGAGTCGCCCGACGACAGCGCGCGGCTTCGGAAAGAGTGGGTATGGATCGTGGACCCCCTGGACGGGACTCTGGAATTCATCAGGGGAATCGACGAGTTCGCCGTGTCCGTCGGTCTGGTGCGGGACGCGGCGCCGGTGGTGGCCGTGACCTACAATCCCGCGAGCGGGTCCATGACCCATTGCTGTCGCGGCGCGGGAACATTCCGGAACGGGCGGCCGGTGCGCGTGTCCGGCCGCGCCGAACTGGACGGCGCCACCGTGGTGGCCAGCCGGAGCGAGACCCGGAGGGGCCTGTTCGACGCATTCAGGGACACTCTGGAGATCAGGCCCACCGGCAGCATCGCCCACAAGCTGGCGGAGGTGGCCGGCGGACGCGCCGACCTGACCGTAAGCCTGGCGCCGAAGAACGAATGGGACGTATGCGCGGGAGTGCTGCTGGCGGAGGAGGCCGGGGCCAGGGTCACGGACCTGGACGGAAAGCCCTTCGTCTTCAATCAGCCCGACACGCTGCGGAACGGCGTCATCGCCGCCAATCCGTCACTCTACCCCGAGTTGTTCCGCCTGGTCGCCGAGCGTCGGCGCTAGCGGCCCGCCGGACTCTCGCCCGGCGTCGCCTCCCGCCCCTGGATTCCCGCTTCCGCGGGAATGACGGAGGAGGGGCGGAATGACGGAGGAGGGGCGGGGATAACGTATCCGGCATCGGCGTCATTCCGTATCCGGGTCGGTTTCGTCCGAATCGGTTTCGTCGGGGTCGGTGACTTCGCCAAGCAGCTCCAGGGCCTCCTCGGCCTGGTCTTCCGGCACCTGGATTACGGCGGCCACGCCGGCCGAACCGAAGCCGCCCCATAGCGGCCCCACCGGCAACAGGGTCAGCGCCGACTCGCCCTGGACCACGTAG
Source organism: uncultured Binatia bacterium (SeqCode) (assembly GCA_965219905.1). Taxonomy (GTDB): domain Bacteria; phylum Desulfobacterota; class Binatia; order UBA9968; family JAJDTQ01; genus JAJDTQ01. The sequence continues at coordinate 1,265,972 of CBDCOS010000002.1, forward strand.
GTGATGCCGGCGCTGTCCAGGACCGACTTGACCACCGCGAGGGTGGAGACGTCCACCGTCCGGAACACGTCCACATAGTTCACGGCTTGCCTCCGAATCTCGCGGCGAGGGAAGGCGCCGGGCACCTCTCCCAAGGAACCGTCACGGCAAGGGTCCTTCTTCCGGGGGGTTCACGGCCGGCCCCGCGATATCCAGCACCAGCTTCGTCACCGAAACGCGCCCGCCCAGACACACGTCCACGTCCCGTCCGGGCTGGCGCGGGCGCTCGTGGTACACCGCCTCGTAGACGAACGCCCCTTCTTCCTTGCGGTAGGCCACGCCCAGGGGCCCCGTGTCCAGGGCGCAGAACGCCAGGTCCACCGCGCCTTCGGTGGGCGGGTGGGGCAGGTTCACGTTCCAGAACTCGCCTTGGGCCAAGTCGCGGGCCAGCAACCGCCCGAGCACGGGCGCCCCCCGGCGACGGGTGACTTCCCAATCCACCGGCCGGCCCTTGGCCACGTACTGAGAGATGGCGAGGGAGCGGCAGCCGAGCAGCGCGGCCTCCCGCGCCGCCGCCACCGTGCCCGAGGTGTAGATGTCGGCGCCGAGGTTCGCTCCCCGGTTCACGCCCGACAGCACCCAGGACGCATCCGGCGCGATCTCGGTGAGCCCGATCCGGACGCAGTCCGCGGGGCTGGCCTGGACGCTGTACCGTCCCGCATCGACCCGTTCCACCGGGATGGGGCGGTCCGTGGTGAGCTTGTGACCGACGCCGGACTGCGCCTCCGCCGGCGCCACCACGACGACCTCGCCCCACTCGCGCGCGGCCCGCTCCAGCACCTCCAGGCCGGGCGCGTCGATGCCGTCGTCATTGGTCAGCAACAACTTCACGGGCTACATCCGCTCCAGGGGCTGGATGCCGAGGATGGTAAGGCCGCTGCGGAGCACCTGCTTCACCGCGGTGAAGAGCCGCAGCCGGGCCTGCGCCCTGCCGGGTTCCTCGCCCTTGACCCGCAGCACCGCGTAGCTGGCGTGCAGGGCCCGGGCCAGCTCCAGCAGGTAGTTGGCCAGCACCGATGGCTCGTACTGCCGCCCGGCCTCACGCAGCACATCGGCGTAGCGGGCCACGAGGCTTACCAGCCGATGGGCCTCGGGCTCCACCAGCGGTGTCACGTCGGCATCCGGGTCCGGGTCGAAGCCGCAGTTGCGCAGGATGCCGGCGATGCGCGCGTGGGCGCTCATGAGGTAGGGGCCGGTATCGCCATCGAAGGAGATGGCCAGGTCCCAGTCGAAGCGATAGTCCTTGATCCGCTGCTTGGACAGGTCCGCGAAGAAGATGGCGGCAATGCCCACGGCCTCGGCCACGGTCTCCTCATCCTCCAGATCCAGCCGCTTCTCGATGTGCTCCCGCATGTACGCCAGCGCGCGGTCGCAGGCCTCGTCCAGCAGCTCTTCCAGGTAGATGACGTTGCCCTTGCGGGTGGACATGCCCTGGACCAGCCCGAAGTTCACGTGCACGCAGTCCTTGGCCCACGCGTGGCCGAGCATCTTCAGCACCGTGAAGAGCTGCCGGAAATGCAGCGACTGGCCGCTGGCCACCACGTAGACGATGCGGTCGCAGCCGTAAGTGTCGTGGCGGTACCGGGCCGCGGCCACGTCCCGGGTGAGGTAGAGGGTGGTGCCGTCGGCCTTCTCCAGCAGCGCCGGCGTGTCGATGCCCTCTTCCGACAGGTCGATGATGAGAGCGCCCTCGGACACCTCCGCCAGGCCCTTGGCCCGGGCCTCTTCGATGACCACGTCCATCTTGTCGTTGAAGAACGACTCGCCCGTGTAGGAGTCGAAACGCACCCCCAGCCGATCATAGATCCGCTTGAAGTAGTCGAGGCTGGTATCGCGTATGCGGCGCCAGAGCGTCAGCGCCACCGGGTCTCCCGATTCCTGGCGGCGGAACCACTCGCGTGCCTCCTCCACCAGCGCCGGGTCGCTGTCCGCCGCCTCGTGGAACCGGACGTAGAGACGGTTGAGGCTCATCAGGTCGTCGGCATCCTCCGGTTTCCCGAACCGGTTGAGCCCCGCGATCTGCCGGCCGAACTGGGTGCCCCAGTCGCCTACGTGGTTGATGCCGACGACCTTGTAGCCGAGCGCCTCGAAGATCCGCACCAGCGCGCCGCCGATGATGGTGGAGCGCAGATGCCCCACGTGGAAGGGCTTGGCGATGTTCGGAGAGGAGTAGTCGATGGCGATGGTCTGACCGGTCCCGTCCTCGCAGGTGCCGTAGGCCTCGCCGGCCGATATCGCCTCGTGCAGCACCGCGTCGGCAAAGCGGGTCCGGTCCACCGACAGGTTGACGTAACCGCCGGCGGCCTCGGCGCCGGACAGGAGATCCAGGTCCGCCGACGCCTTCTCCGCGATCTCCTTCGCGATTACCGGCGGCGCCTTGCGCAGCCTCTTGGCCAGCGTAAAGCACGGGAAGGCGAAATCGCCCATGTCCGGCTTGGGCGGTATCGTCAGCATCCGTTCCACCGCCTCCCGGTCCATCTCCGCGTGCCGGGCGATGACGTCGGCCGCCTCGCCGCGGAACTCCTCGACCCTCATGAGCCGGCCCGCCCGGTACTTCCCATCCACGTCATTCTATCGAGTCTAACACAAAGCCGCGGGCCTGAGCAGGGAGCGCTCTCCGCCGTTCCCGGCCTCCTCCGTCATTCCCGCGAAAGCGGGAATCCAGGCGGGGTGATGCGGGGAATACGCCCGTTTGGCCCCCTCCACCCCTGGTTTCCCGCTTTCGCGGGAATGACGGTTCGGGGGGTCGTGCCATTTTCGTATCCGAGCAGATTTTGGCACAGCCGCGTTCGCGGGAATGACACTGCGGGGTGCGTGCAACGGCGCGTCAGAACGCAGGGGCCACGTGGCGGCTGAAGCGTTCCATGGAGGCGAGGACCTTGTCCTGTTTGAGGCCGCCAAAGTGGAAGCAGAGTCCGATGTGGGTGGGGCCCACGACGTCGATGATGACCTTGAGGTGCTCGATGCAGGTCTCGGGGCCGCCGAACACGCCGCGGTTGTCCTGCACCATCAGGTCGTAGGCCAGGCGCTCGTAGATCTTGTCCACCATGGGCGCCCGAGCGGGGTCGAGCCGGACCTCATCCAGCGCGAACTCGCGCCAGCGGTGCCACGCGTCCTCCACCTCGGCGCGGGCCTGGGCGTCGTCCTCGCCCACGTAGATCGGATACATGACGAAGACGTCGTGATCGTCCTCGGAGAATCCGGCCTGCCGCAGGCTGTCGAGGTAGACCTCGACGCGGGGGCGCTGCTCGGCGTTGCTGCCGATCCACGGCAGGGTCATCAGGTGGTAGCCGTGGCTTCCGATCATGCGGAAGTTGTCCAGGTCGCGGTTGGCAGGCACGTAGACGGGCGGATGGGGCTGCTGGTGCGGCCGGGGCCGCACGGTCATGCCGTGGTAGCTGAAGAACTCGCCCTCCCACTCCACGGTCTCCTCGGTCCAGGCCATGCGGATGACGTCCAGGGCCTCCACCAGGCGCGGCTGCGCGGTGGGCCAGTCGTGGCCGTACACCTCGTACTCGTGGGGGCTCATGCCCCGGCCGGCGCCGAACAGCAGGCGCCCGCCGGAGAGGAGGTCCAGCATGGCGTAGTCCTCGGCGATCTGCAGCGGGTGGTGCATGGGCACCAGCGACACGGCCGAGCCGAGCTGGAGCCGCCGGGTCCGCTGGGAGGCCGCCGACAGGAGCATCTGCGGGCTCGGCATCATGCCGCCGAAAAGGCGGAAGTGGTGTTCGGTGACCCAGAGGCTGTCGAACCGCATGTCCTCGGCGGCGTCGATCTGCTCCAGCCAGCGGGCGTAGAGCTCCCGGGAATCTCCGTCCAGCTCGGGAACGTAGGTATTGAGCAGGTAGTAACCGAACTTCATGGCTGTCCTTCGCTTTCGGGATTCTCCGATGCCTCGGTCCGCGCGGTGCTCTTCAGCCGTTTCCTCAACGAATCCGGGTCCGGTTCGACGATCTGCAAGTGCTCCGGCGGCACGCCCACGCTGCCCGCCTGCTTGAGGCCGTGGCCGGTGACGTTGCACACCACCATGTCGTCGGCGGCGATGACGCCCTGCTGGCGTAGCCGCACGGCCGCCGCCAGCGAGACGGCGCCGGACGGCTCGGCGAATATGCCGGCCATGCGGCTCAGGAGAGACTGGGCGTCCAGGATCTCGTCGTCGGCCAGCGCCACGCCCTTCCCGTTGCTGGCCCGCACCGCGCGCAGGGCCCGCTGCCCCAGTGCCGTGGGATTGCCCACACGGATGCTCTCCGCCACCGTGGCGCCCGCGGCCACGGGCTCCACCGTGGCGCTGCCGCTCTCCAGCGCGGCGACGATGGGGGCCGCGGCATCACTCTGGGCCGCCACCAGCCTGGGGAACCGGTGCGCCCAGCCGAGGCCGTGCAGCTCCTGGTAGCCTTTCCACATGGCCGCCAGGCCCGCGCCCCCGGCGGTGGGATGGATGATCCAGTTGGGCACGTGCTCGTCGAGCTGGTCGAACAGCTCGAACGCGTAGGACTTCTTGCCCTCGTTGCGGTACGGGTTGGTGGAAAGGCAGTCGTACCAGCCGAACTCCTGGACCGCCTGCCGGTACAACGGGCCGATTTCGTCCAGATTCCCCTCCACCGTCACCACTTCCGCGCCGCAGGCAACCGCCTGGATCACCTTGGCCATGTCGGTGCCGGCGGGCACCAGGACGACGCTGCGCAGGCCCGCGGCCGCGGCATAGGCGGCCACCGACGCGGCGGCGTTTCCGGTGGACGGAACCGCCACGGTGTCGAAGCCCAGCTCCACGGCGCGCGAGATGCCCACGGCGTTGCTGCGGTCCTTGAGGGAACCGGTGGGCAGCAGCGTGTCGTTCTTGAGGTAGAGCCGATCCAACCCCAGGTGCCGGCCCAGCCGGCGGCAGCGGGTGAGCGGGGTGTAGCCCTCCCCCAGGGACACCACCGAGCCGCGGCTCTTCACCGGGAAGAAATCGAACCAGCGCCACAGCGTATGGTCGGTGCTGGCGCGGATGACACGCACGTCGGAGCGGGTGAGGTGCGTGAGGTCCATCTGCACTTCCAGCACGCCGCCGCAGGAACCGCACGCGAAGGTGTCGTCGGTCACGGCCTCCCAGCCGCACTGCGGACAGCGCAAAGCCGCGATCCTTCCCATGACGTCCTCAGGCCCCGGCTTCCCCGGCGCCTTCCCACAGGACCTCCACGGGGTGGAGCGCCCGGCGTCCGGTGAGGTGTTCGATCTGCTGTCTGCAGGAAATGCCCGACGCCACCACCCGCGCCTCCTCCGAGGCGGCCTCCACCGCCGGCACCAGGCGGCGGTTGGCGATGGCCACGGACACGTCGTAGTGTTCCTTCTCGAAACCGAAGGAGCCGGCCATGCCGCAGCAGCCGGAGTCCACCTCGCGGACCTCGTGGCCCGCCTCCCGCAGCGCCGACACCGTGGGCGCCATGCCCACCAGCGCCTTCTGGTGACAGTGGCCGTGCAGCAGCACCGGCGGCTTGGGAGCACCGCCGTTTTTCAGCGTGCCGGCTACTTCGTCGCGCATCAGCAACTCCTCCACCAGCAGCGTGTGGCCCGCCACCAGGCGCGCCGGCTCGTTCCGCAACAGGTCGGGATACTCGTCCCGGAGGGTCAGGATGCAGGACGGCTCCAGCCCCACCACCCGCACGCCCTGCTCCACGTGGGGCAGCAAACGGGCGACGTTCCAGGCGGCGTTGTCCTTGGCCTCCTGCAGCATGCCCTTGGAGATCATCGGCCGGCCGCAGCAGCGCCGGGGCACGGTCATCACGCGATAACCCAGATGCTCCAGCAGGCGCGTGGCGGCCACCGCCACGTCGGGCGTGTTGTAGGTGTTGAAAGTGTCGTGGAACAGGATCACCGAGCCCCGGGCGCCGCTGCCCCCGGCATCGCGCCGGCTCCACCATGTCTCGAAGTTGTTGCGGGCGAAGCTCGGCAGCGGGCGCCTGCGGTCAATGCCCAGGAAGCGGTCCAGGAACCAGCGGTTGACGAAGTTGCCGTTGACGCGGTTGGCGACGGGCGCCAGCAGCGAGCCCCAGCGGCTCAGGGAACCGATGCGCCCGAACAGGCGGCTCCGGAGCGGGACCCCGTGGACCTGCTGGTAGTGGTGCAGGAACTCGTACTTGAGCTTGGCCATGTCCACGTTGGAGGGGCACTCGGCCTTGCACCCCTTGCACTCCAGGCAGAGGTCGAGCACCTCGTGGAGCCCCTCGCCGGTGAACTCCGAGCGCGGCACCTTGCCGGACAGCACCGCGCGAAACGCGGTGGCGCGACCCCGGGTGGAGTGTTGTTCCTCCATGGTGGCCATGTAGGACGGGCACATGGTGCCGCCCAGGGTCTTGCGGCAGGCGCCGGTGCCGTTGCACATCTCCACCGCCGCCACGAAGCCGCCCTGGTCGCTGAAGTCCAGCATGGTGTCGGGCTGCCAGGTCTTGTAGGAAGTGCCGTAGCGGAGCGAGTCGGTCATGGCCGGCGCGTCCACGATCTTGCCAGGGTTCATCAGGTTGTCCGGGTCGAACAGGCGCTTGACCTTGCGGAACTCCTGGTAGAGCTCGGGGCCGAAGAGCTTCTCGTTCAGGTGGCTGCGGGCCAGGCCATCGCCGTGCTCGCCGGACATGGCCCCGCCGAACTCCATCACCAGGTCCGAGATCTCGCAGGAGATCTGCGTCATCTTCTTCACCTCGCCCGCTTCCTTGAGGTTGATGAAGGGGCGGATGTGCATGCAGCCCACCGAGCAGTGGCCGTAGTAACCGGCGCGGACACCGTGGCTACTGAGGATGCCGCGGAAACGCTTGATGAACTCCGGCAGCTTCACCGGGTCCACCGCCGTGTCCTCGACAAAGGCGATGGGCTTCTTCTCGCCCTTGACGCCCAGCAGGAGCCCCAGGCCCGCCTTGCGTACGCCCCATATCCGCTGCACCTCCCCCGGCTCGTAGGCCAGCGAGGCGGCGTAGCCCATGTGCTCGCGTTTCCGGATCACCTCCAGCTTGTCGACCTTGTCCCGGACCTCCTCGGCGGTGTCGCCGTCGTATTCCACCATGAGGATGGCGTCCGGGTCGCCCTGGACGAAGCCCAGCCGCTTGGACTGCTCGATGTTGTTGCGCGCCAGGTCGAGGATGGGCTTGTCAGTGAGCTCCATGGCGTAGGGGTTGGTGGCGAGGATGACTTGCGACACCCCCAGCGCGTCCTGGAGATCATGGAAATGGATCACGTCCAGCGCGGTGAACTTGGGCTTGGGCACCAGCCGCATCTTCGCCTCCACCACGCACGCGAGGGTGCCCTCGGACCCCACGATCAGACGCGAGAGGTTGAACGGCTGGTCCTTGGCGAACTCGTCGAGGTTGTAGCCCGAAACCCGCCGCATCAGCTTGGGATAACGCTCCGCGATGAGCCTCCCGGCCGATTCCACCAGCGGCGGGAGCTGCTGGTAGATGCGGCTCTCCAGCCCTCTCCCCGCCTGCCGCGTGGCCAGGGTGTCGGCCGAGAGATCACCCAGCACCGCCTCGCTGCCGTCGGCCAGGAGCACGGTCAGCTCCAGCACGTGGTCCAGGGTCTTGCCGTAGACGACGGAATGTGCGCCGGACGAGTTGTTGCCGATCATGCCGCCGATGGTGGCCCGGTTCGAGGTGGAGGTGTCCGGCCCGAAGAGCATCCCCATGGGCGCCACGTGGGAGTTGAGGCCGTCCTGGACGAGCCCCGGCTGGACGCGGGCCCAGAGCTCCTCCCGGTTCACCTCCAGCACCTGGTTCATGTACTTGGAGAAGTCCATGACGATGGCGTGGCCCACGGTCTGGCCCGCCAGCGAGGTGCCGCCGCCCCGGGCCAGCACCGGCACCCGGTGCCGGTTGGCCACCTCGATGACCGCCTGGACGTCGCCCTTGTGCCGCGGGATCACCACGCCCACCGGCTCCATCTGGTAGATGGACGCGTCGGTGGCGTAGAGCAGCCGCGAGTAGTGGTCGAACCGGACCTCGCCCTCCACGCGCTTGCGGAGCTCGGCCTCGGTTTCCCGGTAATCCTGCAAGCCTTCACGCGCCATTGGACATCCTCCTCACGGTCACCCGGTTGCGAATCGGGCGGGCCCGCGCTCGGGACCGCCCCGCATGCCACTCAGTCGATGGCTTCGTACCGCTTGACCACGGCGCGGGCGCCCTGAAGCGTGCGCGCATGCGTCTGGATGGTCTGGTGGTCTTCACTCTCGCGATAGCGATCGATGTCTTCCTGACTCTCCCATTCGGCGTAGGAGATGTATTCGCCCGGGGAATCCATGCACTTCAGCAACTGCTCGGACTTGCAGCCCTGCTGCGCGAGCATGCGCGGGCCGCAATCCTCTTTCCAGATGCGCTCCGCTTCGGAAGCCTGGCTGGGATCGACGTTGACATGGATCAGTCTGACGATGGACATTGCGATTCCTCCTGTTTGCGATTCGTCTCTTACGGTTGTCTGTTACGGTTTATTGCAACTCTTCCGTATACCGCAAGCGTTTCGGATGTTGATGACGGACCGGCGTGCGTTAGGGCCCAGAACCGGAGATATACGCGACTCGACATCACGAAAGCGCTCTGCTATACAATTTGCTATATAAAGTATAGCGTTCGCATCTTGATGTTTGCCTGTTTCACGCGTCCAGGGAGAACCCCATGAACAAACCTCAGGTCATTCTTGACAACGAGGGGCAGCCAGCCTACGCGGTCATCCCGTGGCGCGAGTACAAGCGACTGGTTTCCGGTGACGATGAAGGCGCAATGACGGACGATGAACTCTACGACCTTGCGAAGTCTGCCGGAGGTGAGTCGTTTCCCGCCACCGTGGTGGACCGTCTTCTGGCGGGAGAGAGCCCCATCCGGGTGTACCGCGACCATCGCCGCCTGACCCAGAAGCAGCTAGCCGCCGCCGCAGGCATCAATCCCGTATACCTGTCGCAAATCGAGACCGGCAAGCGCACCGGTTCGGCGAGAACACTTGCCTCAATCGCCGGAGCCCTGGACGTCGATGTTGATGATCTGATCTGAGAAGCAGTTCGTCAACGCAGTCACATCAATATCCGTGCCATGCGGAAGACATCGTGGAACATGGGCACGGTCAACTTGCCGGTGAAAGTGTTCTGCTGGCTGGGGTGGTAGGAACCCAGCAGGGTCACGCCGTCGCCGAGTTCGTGGCGGCTGCCGTGGCCGAACTTGGGGCGGGGCCGGGGGAGCGGGTGGCCCGCCTCGGCCGCCGCCTTGAGGTAGGAGTCGAAGGCGATCTTGCCCAGGGCGATGACCACCCGGAGGCGGCGGAGCAGCCGAAGGTCCCGCACAAGGTAGCCGCGGCAGTTGTCGAATTCGTCCCGGGCGGGCTTGTTGGCGGGGGGTGCGCAGCGGACGGCGGCGGAGATGTAGCAGTCGGTGAGTTCCAGGCCGTCGTTTCGGTCCACGGACTCGGCCTGGTTGGCGAAGCCGTGCTCGAACAGTGCGCGGTAGAGCCAGTCGCCGCTGCGGTCTCCGGTGAACATCCGGCCGGTGCGGTTACCGCCGTGGGCGGCGGGCGCCAGGCCCACGATGAGGAGCCGCGCGGCATGGTCGCCGAAGCCCGGCAGGGGCCGGCCCCAATACTTGTGGCCGTGGTACCGGCGCGGCGGATTGGCGGCCGTCTCGGCCCGCCAGGCCACCAGCCGGGGGCACCTTCGGCACCGGACCACCGCCCGGTTGACGCGCGCCAGGGAGTCGTTTCCCATACGCTCCCCGGCATAGCGCATCGGTCGCCCGCGTGCTACCGGAAGGCCCTCGCCGAGGTCTTCGCCCGGGCCGCCGCAAGGCCCCGGAGAGCGCCGGAAAACCCACCTTGACGCGTCCGAGCGGGTTTTGCTATACCCCGTGAAAACGCAAGGAATTTGCGTGCCTCTCACCAACGAAAAGGGGACTCCCAGTGCCGCAATATGATGTTCTCGTTATCGGTGGCGGCGCTTCCGGTCTGCGCGCGGCCATTGCCGCCAAGCGCGCCGGCGCGTCGGTGGCGGTGCTGAGCAAGGTCCATCCGCTGCGAACCAACTCGGCGCTGTCGCCGGGCGGCCTCAACGCGCCGCTGGGAAACGACGACTCCGCGGAAAAATTCGCCCAGGATATTCGGAACGCCGGCGACGGGCTGTGCGACACCGAGGCCGTCAACATACTGGCGGCGGATTCCGCCCGCGAGGTCGTCTGGCTCGAGCGCGTCGGCGTACCCTTCAACCGGGATGCCGACGGGCGCATCGACCGCCGCTCGTTGGGCTCCAGCAGCGTTCGCCGCGCGGCCTACGCGGACGACCGCACCGGACACATGGTCCTCCACGTACTGCACGAACAGTTTCAGCGAGAGGACATCCCGTGTTTTTACGAGTGGGTCGCCACGTCGCTGGTCCGGGACGGCGGGGCGTGCACCGGAGCGGTGGCGCTGGGGCACCGGAGCGGCCAGCTCGAGACCTTCGGAGCGGGCGCGGTCATCCTCGCCACCGGCGGCGCCACCCGGTTGTACCATCCGTGCACCTCGGCCGTGGGAACCACCGGCGACGGCCTGGTGCTGGCCTATGACGCGGGCGTGGGCCTGGTGGACCTGGAGATGGTGCAGTTCCACCCGACGGTCTACAGCGCCGCCCGGACCGCGCTCATCAGCGAGGCGACCCTTGGCGAAGGCGCGAAGCTGGTGAACGCCGGGGGTGAAACTCTGGTGAACGCCGCGGGACTCTCCCGGGCTCAGCTCGCGGCGGAGGTCTACAAGGCCGGCCAGAACGGCGGAGGGCCGGTTTCCCTCGATCTCAGGCCGGTAGAGAACCTCGCGTCCCGCTTTCCCGGCGCCGCCGAGGTGGTCAAGCTCATGGCCGGGATCGACGTCACCAAGGATCCGGTGCCGGTAAAGCCGGTTGCTCATCGTCCCATGGGCGGCATCGAGACAAATGCCGCGGGCGAAACCTCCGTGGCCGGGCTCTACGCCGTCGGCGAGTGCGCCCACAACGGGCTCAACGGCGCCGGCCGGCTCCCGGGCAACACCCTTACCGAAGCGGTGGTGTTCGGCAGGCGGGTGGGAGAGGCAGCGGCGGCCCACGCCAAGGCGGCGGGCGCCAAGGCCGCGGCCGGCTCCAGGGTTTCCGAGGACAACGAGCGGCTCGCGGAGATCACCTCGGGAGGCTCCTCCGGCGACACCATGGGGGCCATCCATCGAGAGTTGGGCGAGTTGATGAGCGCCAACCTCGGAGTGACTCGCACGGACGCGGGGCTGAGCGAGGCCCAGGAGAAGATCCGCGCGCTGCAGGAGCGGCACGCCGGGCTCCGCGTCAACAACAAGTCCCGCATCTACAACTACGCGCTCGCGGGCTATCTCGAGTTGGGCAACCTGCTGAAGCTGGCGGAGGCCACGGCCCTGGCGGCCCGGGGCCGCGCCGAGAGCCGCGGCGCGCATCTCAGGAGCGATCATCCGGAAAAGGACGATTCGAACTGGAAGGCGCACACGGTGGTGCGCTCGCAGGACGGCTCGCCGAAGCTCGATACCCGAGCGGTATCGGCATAAGCGCGGGTGCCGCGGCCCGTACGTCCGGACAGGACACGGGAGAGAGGCGCCTGCCGAGGAGGACCCATGGAAGTCACCTACAAGGTTCATCGCAAGGACCCGGAAAACGGCGGCGAATCGAGCTATTCCACCTACCAGGTGGATCTGCCCGAGGACGCCACGGTCCTGGACGGGCTCCAGAAGATCCGGGACGAGCAGGATGACACCCTGGCCTTCCGGGCCTCCTGCTGCCAGGGCACATGCGGCGAGTGCTCGGTGCGGGTCAACTACAAGGCCCAGTTCACCTGTACCGCCAAGATCGCCGACGTTACCAAGAAGGGTCCGGAGATCCTGTTGGACCCGGTGCGCAACATCCCGGTGATCAAGGACCTGGTCTTCGACATGGACCGCTTCGCCTGGAACAAGATGGCGGCCATGAAGCCGTGGATGGAGCCGGACGACGAGTTCGCGCCCACCGAGAACCTGGTCTCCGAGTCGGTGATGGCGGACGTGCGGAAAACCATGAGCTGCCACCAGTGCGGCCTGTGCGACGAGGGCTGCGCGGTGCTGCCGGTGAACTTCGACTTCCTCGGCCCCGCCGCCCTGGTCAAGAGCTACCGCTTCGTCATGGACCCGAGGGAGACCGGGGCCAAGATGGAGGCCCGCATGAAGGTGGTGGAGCAGCCCCAGGGACTGTGGGACTGCGTCCACTGCTACGAGGCCAACGGCAAGTGCCCGCGCGGCCTGACCCCGTCCAGCAAGATCATGGAGATACGCGACGTGGCCTTCAAGGAAGGCATCAAGCACGAGAAGGTGGGCCGGCACCACGCCAGCTTCATCAACTCGGTGAAGCAGACCGGCTGGCTCGACGAGCGCAAGCTGGCCATGGAGACCGAGGGCATGACCAACGTGACCGGGCTGATGAAGCTCCTGCCCACCGCGGTGCGCGCCTTGCGGCGAGGGAAGATGCCGGGCCGTCACGAGAAACGCCCGGGGGCCGACCAGATCAAGCGCATTCTCGAGAAAGCGGAGGACTCCAAGTGAAATACGCGTTCTATCCCGGATGTGTGGCCAAGGGCGGTTGTCCCGAGCTCTACTCCGCGGCCGTCAAGGTGGCCGAGAAGCTCGACATCGAGCTCGAGGAGATGACCGACGTGTCGTGCACCGGCGCCGGCTGCATGCCGACGCAGTTGTCGGACCCCATCAACGCGCGGACCTTCGCCAAGGCGGAGCAGATGGGACTGCCCATCATGACCATCTGCAGCACCTGCCAGGGCGTCTTCAGCCAAGCCAACCACCGGCTGCAGGACGCCGAGTACCGGGAAGAGATCAACCGCGAGTACCTGGCCGAGGAAGGGCTTTCGTACCAGGGCACCACCGAGGTCACGCACATGCTGTGGGTGCTGTTCGAGGACTACGGCATCGAGAAACTCAAGACGCTGATCCAGCGTCCGCTGAACGGCCTCAAGGTTTCCCCGTTCTACGGCTGTTTCCTGCGCCGGCCCGGGAACATCATGGTGCCCACCAAGGAGGTGGGCGGCCGCCGCACCTACCTGGAGGACCTCACCCAGATCCTGGGGGCGGAGAACGTCGACATCAGCGGCAAGACCAAGTGCTGCGGCTTCCCGATCCTCACCGCCAACGAGGAGGCGTCGCTGGGCATGGTGTCCAAGCACGCCGGCGAGTCGAGTCAGAAGGGCGCCGACTGCATGGTGACCCCGTGTCCGCTGTGCCATCTCAACCTCGACGGCAACCAGCCGAGAGCCGAGGGCCAGACGGGTGAGAAGATCGACCTGCCGATCATCCATCTGCCGCAGCTCGTGGGGCTGGCGCTGGGGTTCGACCCCGACGAAATGCAACTCGGCCGGCACATCGTGTCCACCAAGGCGGTCAACGACAAGATCGACATGCTCACTTAAGGATGGGCAAGGACGAGTACAAGCCCAATCCCGTCAACCTGGCCCGGGAACTGTTCAAGTTCCGCAAGGCGCAGCGTCCCTTCGGCTACTACTACGCCGTGAAGGTCCGGCTCGGCCACGCGTGGGTAGAGGACGAGACGGCCCTGGCGGAGATCCTGTCCGGCATCGACGAGTTGGGCTACGAGGTGGTCCGGAAGAAGCAGTGAAGCCACACGCGAAAAGGAGCGCGGACACGGTCGAATCATGAACAGCATAGCAATCGACAACAAGAGAACCCTGCGGCAGGACACCTGGTGGGTGGAGCCCATGCTGGTGGTGCTGGGTCTGGGCGCCTTCGCCGTCTATTCGACCTGGGCCGCGCTTCAGAACGGCAACTACTACGCGGCGCCGTACCTGTCGCCCTTCTACTCGCCGTGCCTTGCCATCAACTGCGAGCACGTGAGCGTGCCGCTGTTCGGGTCGTGGTACAACTGGTCCCCGGCGATCCTGATCCTGTGGATCCCGGGCGGCTTCCGGCTGACCTGCTACTACTACCGCAAGGCCTACTACCGCTCATTCTTCTGGTCGCCGCCGGCCTGCGCGGTGCGGGACGCGGCCAGCAGCTATTCCGGCGAGACCCGCTTCCCGTTCATCCTGCAGAACGTCCACCGCTACTTCTTCTGGGCGTCGCTGCCGATCCTGGCTTTCCTGTGGTGGGACGCGATCATCGCGTTCAACTTCGGCGGCAGCTTCGGCATCGGCCTGGGCACGCTGGTGCTCATCGCCAACGCCGCCCTGCTGTCCCTCTACAGCTTTTCCTGCCACTCGTGCCGGCACCTGTGCGGCGGCGGGCTCAACAGCTTCAAGGCGGCGCCGGGACGCTACAAGGCCTGGGGCATCGTCACCAAGCTGAACGAGAAGCACATGCAGATCGCCTGGACGAGCCTCGTGTGGGTGGGCCTGACCGACGTCTACGTGCGGTTGCTGGCCCACGGCGTGATCCAGGATCTGAGGATCATCTGATGGCCGGCGAGAGCTACGAGACGCACGACTACGACGTGGTGGTGGTTGGGGCCGGTGGCGCCGGGCTGCGGGCCGGCATCGAGTCCCACGACAAGGGCTGCAGGACCGCCATCATCTGCAAGTCGCTGCTGGGCAAGGCCCACACGGTCATGGCCGAGGGCGGCATCGCCGCCGCCATGGGCAACGTCTGGAAAGAGGACAACTGGAAGGTCCACTTCCGCGACACCATGCGGGGCGGCAAGCTGCTGAACAACTGGCGCATGGCGCAGATCCACGCCCAGCAGGCGCCGGACCGGGTGCTGGAGCTGGAGGAGTGGGGCGCGTTGTTCGACCGCACCGACGAGGGGCTGATCCTGCAGCGCGATTTCGGCGGCCACCGTTACGCGCGGCTGGCTCACGTGGGCGACCGCACCGGCCTGGAGATGATCCGCACGCTGCAGCAGCGGGCGGTGGCGCTGGGCATCGACGTCTTCATGGAGTGCAACATCCAGCACCTGCTGATGAACGACGGCCGTGTGAGCGGAGCGGTGGGCTACTGGCGCGAGAGCGGCGAACTGATCGTGTTCAACTGCAAGGCCGTGGTGCTGGCCACCGGCGGCTCCGGCAAGTGCTGGCAGGTGACCTCCAACTCCTGGGAGTACAGCGGCGACGGCATGGGCATGGCCATGGAGATGGGGGCCGACCTCATCGACATGGAGAAGGTGCAGTTCCACCCCACCGGAATGGTCTGGCCGCCCAGCGTGCGCGGCATCCTGGTGACCGAGGGCGTGCGCGGCGACGGCGGCACGTTGCTCAACTCCGAGGGCGAACGTTTCATGTTCAACTACATCCCGGAGTTCTTCAAGGCGGAGACCGCCGACAACGTGGCGGAAGCCGACGCCTGGTACCAGGACAAGAAGAACAACCGCCGCACCCCGGACCTGCTGCCACGGGACGAGGTGGCCAGGGCCATCAACGCCGAGGTCAAGGCGGGCCGGGGCACCGAGCACGGCGGCGTGTACCTGGACATCGCCAACCGCCGCGACTCGGAGTACATCATGCGGCGGCTGCCGTCCATGTACCACCAGTTCAAGGAGCTGGCGGATGTGGACATCACCAAGGAAGCCATGGAGGTGGGGCCCACCTGCCACTACATCATGGGCGGCGTCCGGGTGGACGCGGACACCTCCGCCACCGCGGTACCGGGCCTCTACGCCGCCGGCGAGGTGGCGGGAGGACTGCACGGCGCCAACCGGCTCGGCGGCAACTCCCTGTCCGACCTGCTGGTGTTCGGCCGCATCGCCGGTGAATCGGCCGCGGACTACGCCCTGGGCGCGGGGGCGGCGGCAAAGGCCGATCCGGCCGAGGTGGACCGGGTCACGACGCTGATGCTGGAACCCTTCACGGACCGCGGCAACGAGAACCCCTACGCCATCCACAGCGATCTCCAGCGCACCATGCACAACCTCGTCGGCATCATCCGCACCGAGAGCGAGATGCTGAAGGCGATGGAGGAGGTCGAGGCGTACAAGGACCGTGCCGAGCGGGTGAAGGTCGAGGGCGGCCGGCGCTTCAACCCCGGCTGGCACCTGGCGCTGGACCTGCGGAACCTGTTGGCCGTGGCCGAGGCCGCCACCCTGTCGGCCCTCGAGTGCAAGGAAAGCCGCGGCGGCCACACCCGGGACGACTACCCCGACCCCGACCCCAAGTACGGCAGCGTCAACGTGGTCACCCGCAAGCAGAACGGCACCATCTCGGTCTCCCTCGAACCCCTGCCCGAGATGCCCGAGGAGCTCAGGAAGATCGTCGAGGAGCAAGTTTGATGTCTGAAGCAGCGGTCGCAGGAAACGGTGGCGAAGCGAAAATGCGGGTCTGGCGCGGCGACGCCGGCGGCGGAGAGTTCAGGGACTACACCGTGCCCCTCCAGGAGGGCATGGTGGTGCTGGACGTGATCCACGCGATCCAGGCCATGCACGCCGGCGACCTCGCCGTGCGCTGGAACTGCAAGGCCGGCAAGTGCGGCTCGTGCAGCGCCGAGGTCAACGGCAAGCCGCGGCTCATGTGCATGACGCGCATGAACACGTTCGAGCCCGACGAGACCATCACGGTGGCGCCCATCAAGACCTTCCCGCTGATCCGCGACCTGGTCACCGACGTTTCCTACAACTACGAGAAGGCCAAGACCGTCCCACCCTTCAAGCCCAGGCCCAAGGAGGCCGACGGCACCCGGCGCATGTACCAGGAGGACATCGACCGGGTGCAGGAATTCCACAAGTGCATCGAGTGCTTCCTGTGCCAGAACGTCTGCCATGTGATCCGGGACCACGACGACAACAAGCCGAGCTTCGCCGGGCCGCGTCTCTTCGTTCGGGTGGCCAGTTTGGAGATGCACCCGCTGGACACCGACGACCGGCTGGAGTTCCTGCGCAAGGAGGCCGGGCTGGGCTTCTGCAACATCACCAAGTGCTGCACCGAGGTCTGCCCGGAGCACATCAAGATCACCGACAACTCCATCATCCCCTTGAAGGAACGCGTGGTGACGCGGTTCTACGACCCCATCGCGCGGCTGCTCGGGGCGCTGGGCGGGAAACGGTCCTGACGCCGGCCGATCCGGTCCGCCGATCCGTCCGCACGGCATGGAACTGTCGGAAAGGGTAGCGCTGGTCACGGGCGGCGGCACCGGCATCGGCAAGGCCGTCGCCCGGGCCATGGCCCAGGAGGGCGCCCGGATCGTCATCGCCGCGCGCGACGGGGCGAGGCTGGAGACCGTGGCGGGGGAGTTGCGGGCGGGAGGCCATTCCGTGTTGCCCGTCGCGGTGGACGTGACGGACAAGGCCGGCATCCGCGATTGCGTGAACACGGTCCGGGAGCGCTTGGGCCGGGTACACATCCTGGTGAACAACGCGGGCGTCTCGGGGATGACGCCCATGGATGACGACGACGACGCCCTGTGGCACACCATCGTCGACACGAACCTTACCGGCGTCTACCTCCTGACCAAGGAAGCGCTGACCATCATGAGCGACGACGGCGACGGCCGCATCATCAACATGTCGTCGGTGCTGGGCAAGTTCGGCGTTCCCGGCTATGCCGCCTACTGCGCCAGCAAGCACGGCCTCATCGGCTTCACCCGGGCGCTGGCGCTGGAGCTGGTGTCACGCGGCATCACCGTCAACGCCCTGTGCCCGGGATGGGTGGACACGGAGATGTCCCGCGCCGGCATCGAGCAGATCGCGGCGAGCCAGGGAACGGATCCCGAGTCCTTCAAGCGGCAAGCGCTATCGGCGGTGCCGATCCGGCGTTTTCTGCAGCCGGAGGAAATCGCCCGGTTCGCGGTATACCTGGCATCGGACAAGGCGTCCGGCATTACCGGACAGGCCCTCAACATCTGCGGCGGGCAGACCATGGTGTAACCTATGACGATCCCGGAACTCGAGGCCATAGCCAAGGAAATCAGGGTCGACGTGATCCGCATGCTGGTGGAGGCCGGCTCCGGCCACCCGGGCGGCTCGCTGTCCTGCACCGACATGGTGACGGCGCTGTACTTCCACCAGATGCGCCACCGTCCGGACCAGCCCGACTGGCCCGACCGGGACCGCTTCGTGCTCTCCAAGGGCCACTGCGTGCCCGCGGTGTACGCCGCCCTGGCGAGAGCCGGCTACCTGGAACGGGAGGAGACGCTGAGCCTCCGCAAGCTCAACAGCCGGATGCAGGGACATCCGGACCGGCACCGCTTCCCCTACGTCGAGGCCTCCACCGGCTCCCTCGGACAGGGCCTGTCGGTGGCCGTGGGGATGGCGCTGGCGGGGAAGACCGGCGGCAAGGACTACCGTACCTACTGCGTCATCAGCGACGGCGAGTGCCAGGCCGGCCAGATCTGGGAGGCGGCCATGTCCGCGCCCCGTTTCAAGCTCGACAACCTCTGCGTGCTCATGGACTACAACCACATCCAGTTGAGCGGGGTGACCGACGACATCATGAGCCTGGAGCCGCTGCTGGACAAGTGGCGCGCCTTCAACTGGAACACGCTGGAGATCGACGGCCACGACTTCCCCGCCATCCTCGATGCGCTGAAGGCCGCGGAACAGCATCGCGACGGCCCTACCATGATCGTCTGCCAGACCGTCAAGGGCAAGGGGGTCAGCTTCATGGAGAACCGCTGGGAATGGCACGGCAAGGCTCCCAGCCGGGAAGAAGGCGACCGCGCCATCGAAGAGATCGTCAACGGCCTGTAGGGGCGACCGGCGGTCGCCCCGGCTGCCACAGCGAACCGCCCATCGGGCGACCGCCGGTCGCCCCTACGGTTGTCCGCGGGATTGGAAGAACACATGAGCGCAATCGCGACACGCGTCACCTTCGGCGAGACCGTGACCCGGCTGGCCGACGACAATCCGGACATCGTCGTCCTCGACGCCGACCTCCGGAAATCCACCATGACCGACGAGTTCTCCCGGAAGCATCCCGAGCGGTTCTTCGACGTCGGCATCGCCGAGGGCAACATGGTGGGCGTCGGCGCCGGCATGGCCCTGGCCGGCAAGATCCCCTTCATCTGCAGCTTCGCCTGCTTCGTGGTGGGCCGCTTCGAGCAGATCCGCATGGCCGTGGCCTACAATCGCGCCAACGTGAAGATCGTCGGCACCCACGCGGGCATCGGCATCGGCGAGGACGGCTACAGCCAGATGGCTACCGAGGACGTGGGCCTCATGCGCACGCTGCCCAACATGGCCGTGGTACAGCCCGCCGACGCCATCGAGACCCGTGGCGCGGTGGAGTACATCGCGCAGCACGACGGCCCCGTGTTCCTGCGCCTCACTCGCCAGAAGGTCGCCGACGTCAACGGCGAGGGTTACGAGTTCCGTTTCGGCAAGGCCGTGGTGCTGCGGGAAGGCGCTGACGTGTCGCTCGTGGGCACCGGCGCCGTGATGGAGAACGTGCTCAAGGCCGCCGACCTGCTGGCCGCCCAAGGCATCTCCGCCCAGGTGGCCAACATCCACACCATCAAGCCCATCGACACCGGGTTCATCGAATCCGTGGCGTCGAGCCACGGCCGGATCGTCACCGTGGAGGACCACGGCATCTCCGGCGGCCTCGGCAGCGCCGTGGCCGAAGCCGTGGCCGAGCTCGGCCGCGGCCGGGTCCGGCGCGTGGGCGTCACCGAGTTCGCCGAATCCGGCGACACCGAGGGACTGTACGGGAAGTACGGACTGTCCGCCGAGCACATCAGCGCGGCGGCGGTGGAGTTGATGGACTAGCCTGAAGTGGCCGGGGGCTCGGTAGAGGTTTCTTCGCCGGCGGGGGCAACCTCTTTCCCTTCACCTTCCGGCGCCTCGCCACCGCCGGCTTCGTCGGATTGAGCGTTGGCAGCGGCGTTTTCCGCCTCGTCCGCCTCCGGTCCGTCCTCGGACACCACCTTCACCTTGATGCTCGGCATCACCTCCGGACGCAGCCGGATGGGGACCTCGTAGTCGCCCACGTTCTTGATGGGGGCGTCCAGGACGATCCTGCGGCGCTCGACCTCGAAGCCCTGCTCCTTAAGCGCCTTCTCGATGTCCATGGTGGTGACGGAGCCGAAGAGCCGGCCCTCCTCGCCCACCTTGGCGGCGAACTCGAGGGACACGCCGGCCAGCTTCTCGCCGACGCCCTGGGCTTCCTTGGTGAGGCGCTCGCGGCGCTGGCCGATCATGCGCTGCTCGTGCTCCAGGGCCTTGAGGTTCTTCTTGTTGGCGAGCACCACGAGGCCGCGGGGCAGCAGGTAGTTCCGGGCGTAACCGTCCTTGACCTTGACCACGTCGCCCATGTGGCCCAGGTTCTCGATATCTTCCTTCAGAACGACTTCCATCGATTCTCCTTCAGGTCTGGCCCGCGGGGCGCCGCTTGAGACGACGGAAGTCGCCCCAGAGATCGAAGAACCCCAGGCCGATGACCAGCACCGTGAGCACCTGCTCGAAGACGATGAGCAGATACCCCAGGACGCGAAAAAACATCGGGACCTTCTTGTGATGAAAATAGTATGCCACGATGGCCAGCCCGTGAAAGAAATAGAACGCCGCGCATACCAACACCACGTTGACCGCCACCGTCCGCACCGCCCATCCGAGGGGCAGGAAGAGCGCCAGACTCGGCACCACCAGGAACCACACCATGTGGTCGGGGGACTTCCATTCCTTGAGGTCTCCGGCCTCGAAGAAAAAGGCGCGGTATTGCGGGAACTGCCACGACAGCAGCGCCAGGTTGACCAGCACCATGCCGCCCAACGCCACGAAGATCATGCCGGGCAGCATCTGGACGAAGAGCGTCGCCATCTGTCCCGCCTGTTCCCTCAGGAACTCGGTGGTCTCACCCGACAGCCCCATGCGCTCGTACACTTCGAGGGTTGCCAGGACCTGGGCGACCACCCCGGCATGCAGTACGTTCCACAGAGTCGAGAGGGAGCCCGCGAAGGCCCAGGCCGTCATCAGCATGGCCGCCAGCGTGCCGACGGCGCCGACGCTCACGACGGTGGCGATGGACCATCCCCGCCCGAACGAGAAGAACAGCAGGTACGCGACCAGGGCGAACACCAGGTACGCCACCGCCGCTTCCAGCCCGGCCAGGGCCAACACGCACGCCCCGGCCGCCAGGGGCAGCAGCTGTCCCGCCTGCTTTCCCACGCGGATGCCGACGTACAGGGCCGGAAAGATCACCAGAGGGAGCACGACCAAGCCGGCCACCGGCACCCTCAGGCCCGCAAAGAAAAGCAGCAGGGTGGCGGCCAGCCCAAGGCCCACTCCCGTGAGAGTCTCAAGCCCCTTCATAAGCCGATCCGTCGGCGGAGAGATGCCGGATCAGAGCTTGACGGTGGTATAGGGGAGCAACGCTACCAGACGGGCCCGCTTGATCGCCTTGGACAAGCGTCGTTGACACCAGCAGCAGGTTCCGGTGATGCGGCTCGGCGTGATCTTGCCCCGCTCCGTCATGAACCCGCTCAGGAGCTTGGTATCCTTGTAGTCGAAGCGAAGGTCTTTGTTGGCACAGAAGCGACACACCTTCCGGCGTGAAATTCCGCGCCGGCGGGGTGGCGAATCGTGATCGTCCGAGCCTCTTCTCCCGCGATATTCTGCCATGGTCTTTTTGCCGTCCCGCTCTTCTAGTCGTCAGGTTCCCTGCCGGTCAACCAGGGGAAACCGCTACGCTTCCTGGGTTTTCTCGGTAGCTCCCGGTGTCCCCGCTTCCGGTGCCTCGGCTTCAGCCGTGCCGGATTCAGGGGCCGCGGATTCGGAGGCTGCGGCTTCAGAGGCCGGCGCGGATTCAGAGACCGCCGCAGACTCAGGGGCCACGGGTTCCGGGGCCGCGGGTTCGGAAGCGGCCGCCGGTTCGGGCGCGGCCTCAGGTTCGGAAGCAGCCTCAGGTTCGGAAGCAGCCGCAGGTTCGGAGGCAGCTACAGGTTCCGCCGCCGCGGTGGTCTCGACCGCCCGCGCCAGGGGCCGCACGTCGTCGTCCAGGACCACGGTCATGCAGCGCATGACCTCGTCGCTCAACCGCATCACCCGCTCGAGCTCGCCGCTCGCGCCCGCGGAAGCCTCGTACTGGACCAGGTTGTAAAAGCCCCTGCCCTGCTTCTCGATGGGATAGGCGAGATCGCGCATCCCCCACTCCTCGAAGTGGGTCACGGTGGCACCCTGCCCTTCCAACACTCCCCGGAACCTCTCGCAGAGATCCTGGTTCCGGCCGCTGTGGACCGGGTGGATGATGAAAAGCGTCTCGTAATGGGTCGTTTCTTCAGCCATATTCGTCGGATTTTCTTAACACAGGGGTGGTCCCTTTACAACCTGCCGGATCAGACCAGCAACGGCGCAATCACCAGCGAAACCACCGACATGAGCTTGATGAGGATGTTCATGGACGGGCCGGAAGTGTCCTTCAGCGGATCGCCGACGGTGTCGCCGACCACGGCGGCCTTGTGCGCCTCGCCGCCCTTTTCCTCGCCCTTGAGATCTCCCCGTTCGATGTACTTCTTGGCGTTGTCCCAGGCACCGCCGGCATTGGACATGAGCAGCGCCAGCAGCACGCCCGAGACCAGGGCCCCGGCCAGCGTTCCGCCCAGGGCCACCGGCCCCAGCGCGAAGCCCACGACAACCGGCACCACCACCGCCACCAGCCCGGGCACCACCATCTCCTTGATGGCCGCGCGCGTGGAGATGTCCACGCAACTCGCCGCGTCGGGCTTGACCCCCTCGCGGCCTTCCAGCAGCCCGGGGATTTCGCGGAACTGCCGGCGGATCTCGTCGATCATGCGTCCGGCCGCCCTGCCCACCGCGGTCATGGTCATGGCGCCGATCAGATACGGGATCAGGCCGCCGATGAACAGGCCCACCACCACTTCCGGCGAGGTCACCAGGATCTGCAGCGGCTCCTTGCCCATGGCCGCCAGCTCGGTATCCACGGTCCTCGTGTAGGCGGAGAACAGCGCCAGCGCGGTCAGCGCCGCCGAACCGATGGCGAAGCCCTTGCCGATGGCCGCCGTGGTGTTGCCCAGCGAATCGAGCCCGTCGGTGATCTTGCGCACCTCGGGGCCCAAACCGCACATCTCGGAGATGCCGCCGGCGTTGTCGGCGATGGGGCCGTAGGCGTCCACGCTCATGGTGATGCCCACCGTGGCCAGCATGGCCACCGCGGCGATGCCGATGCCGTAGAGCTGGGCCGCGCCGTAGGACACCCAGATGGCGATGGCGATGACCACCACGGGAAGCGCGACGCTTTCCAGTCCCACGGCCAGTCCGTGGATGATGTTGGTGGCATGGCCCGTGCGGCTGGCCTCGGCGATGCGCTCCACCGGCTTGGCGGAGGTGTAGTACTCGGTGATGAGGCCGATGAGGATACCGCCCAGCGAACCCGCGAGCACGGCCCAGAAGACGCCGATGGTGACACCGTAGACGAGAATGAGCGCCAGCGCCCCCGCCAGGAACAACACCGTGGTGAGGATCGTGGCGCCGCGCAGCGCCGACTGCGGGTCGATCTTCTTGAACACGTGCATGGAATAGATGCCCACCACCGAGGCGATGAGGCCCAGCACGGCCAGGATCAGCGGCAGCGCCATCAGGGTGGCCCGGGAAGCCTCGGCCCCGGACGAGAACAGCCCCCCCAGGCCGTTCGGCGTGAGGGTGCTGGCTATGGCGATGGAGGCGATGACCGAGCCGACGTAGGACTCGAACAGGTCGGCGCCCATGCCGGCGACGTCGCCCACGTTGTCGCCCACGTTGTCCGCGATCACGCCGGGGTTGCGCGGATCGTCCTCCGGAATACCCGCCTCGACCTTGCCCACGAGGTCGGAGCCCACGTCGGCGGCCTTGGTGTAGATGCCGCCGCCCACGCGGGAGAAGAGCGCGATGGAGCTGGCGCCCATGGCAAACCCGCTGATGTACTTGGCATTATCCGGGTCACCGTAGGCGAGGTACAGTATGCCCACGCCCAGGAGCCCGAGACTGGCCACCGAGAGACCCATCACCGAGCCGCCGTTGAAGGCCATGAGCAGCGCTTCGGCCTGGCCGCCCTCCGCGGCCGCCTGGGACGTGCGCACGTTGGCGCGGGTGGCCGCCTTCATGCCGAGAAACCCGGCGATCACCGAGCAGATGGCGCCGGCGAAGAACGCCAGCGCGGTATCGACTCCGAGCTGCCACGCCAGCAGCAACGCCACCACCACCACGAAGATCGAAAGAACGATGTACTCGCGCTTCAGGAAGGCCATGGCCCCTTCGTAGATGGAGTCGCTGACGGATTGCATGCCCGCATCCTTGACTCCGACCTTGATGATGCCCCGGTACGCCGCGTACGCGATGATGAGTCCCACCGCGCCCAGTATCGGGGCCCAGACCGCCAAACCTTCCATAACGCTCCTCCTCTATTGAACTCGATTGAAATCTTCCATGGCCCGGACCGGACCGTTCAGCACGATGGCTTCCAGCGCCTCCGCCGCCCTCGCCAACACGCCCTCCAGCGACTCCTGCTCCTCGGGCAGGAACGGGCGCAACACGTACTCCACCGGGTCCACGCCCGCCGGCGGACGGCCGATGCCGATGCGGAGCCGCACGAAATCGCGGTCGGCCACGTGCTGCAGGATGGACGCCATGCCCCGGTGTCCGCCGGCAGAGCCGCCGCAACGGATCCGCAGGCGGCCGAAGGGCAGATCCAGGTCGTCGTAGACCACCACCAGGTCCCCACCCCCGACCTTGAAGCGCCTCACCAGGGCCGCGGCCGCCAGGCCGCTGTGGTTCATGTAGGTCTGGGGCTTGGCGAGCAGCAGGGTTTCCCGCTCCCATTGGCCCCGGCCGATCAGGGACTCGCACCGCTCGTTGCCGATGCCGATGCCGCGGGCGTCGGCGATGCGGTCCAGCAACATGAACCCGAGATTGTGCCGCGTGCGCGCGTACCGCCGGCCCGGGTTGCCCAGGCCCATGACAAGCTTCACGACGGCGACCCGATGAAAAAGCCCGCGGACGTCCGGTCATCCGCAACGCGCGCGGAGATCACTCGCCGGTCTGTTCCGCGGGCGCCGCGGCCTGTTCCTCGCCGCCTTCCGCGGCCTCCGCAGCAGCCTCGGCCTCCTCCTCTTCCCTGGTGGAGACCGTGGGCGCCAGCACCGACACCAGGGTGAGATCCGGAGTGTTGTTGACCACGTTGGGCGGCAGGGTGAGATCGCCGGCCTTGAGCCCGTGGCCGATGTCCAGTGACGACACGTCCACCTCGATCTCCGCCGGGATGTCCATGGGCAGGCACTCCACTTCCAGTTCCCGCACGATGGGCTGCAACACTCCCCCCTGAATGACCCCCTCGGCCCGCCCCACGAAGTGAAGGCCGATCATGACCGTGATCTTCCGCGACACGTCGACCTCGTAGAAGTCGATGTGGGCGACGGCGTGCGTCACGGGGTGGTACTGCACGTTCTTGATGAGCACCAGCTTGCCGTCGAGATTGTCGGCCGACGACTTGAGCCGGAGCAGATGGGAGCCCTCGAGGCTGCCGACGCGGCTCCTGAGGTCCCGGTCGTCCACCTGCATGGCGAAACCTTCGGTCCCGCGCCCGTAGACGATTCCCGGAAGCTTCCCGCCGCGACGCAACCGGCGCGCGTCGCGCTTGTTGCCGGCCTCCCTTGCCTCTACCGAAACTTCTACCGTTTCCAAACCTGAACCTCCTGGCGACGTACTGCGAACGTGTCGATCAGAACAGGGAGCTGATGGATCGCTCCAAGTGAGTCCTGCGGATGGCTTCGCCGATCAACGGCGCTACCGACAACGGCTTCAACTTCCCGCACTCGGCCATCTTGGCGCTCAAGGGAATGGTGTCGGTGACCACCATCTCCTCCATCGGCGAGTCGTTGATCCTGTCCAGCGCCTTCCCCGAGAGGATGGCGTGGGTACAACAGCCGATGACCTTGTTGGCGCCGGCCCGGACGAGCGCTTCCGCGGCCATGGCGATGGTCCCGGCCGTGTCCACCATGTCGTCGATAAGAATGGCGGTCTTGTCTTCCACATCGCCGATGATGTGCATCTCCTCCACCACGTTGGCGTCGGCCCTGCGCTTGTCGATGACCGCCATGGCCACGTTGAGCTTGGTGGCGAACGCCCGCGCCCGCTGCGCCCCGCCCGCGTCCGGCGACACGACGATCGACTTCTCCTCGCCGATGCGGCTTTCCATGTAGTGGAGCAGCACCGGCGCCGCGTAGAGGTTGTCCACCGGTATGTTGAAGAAGCCCTGAATCTGGCCCGAGTGGAGGTCCATGGTGAGCATCCGCGAAGCGCCCGCGGTGGTGATGAGATCGGCCACCAGCTTGGCGCTGATGGGCACCCTGGGAGCCACCTTGCGGTCCTGCCGGGCATAACCGTAGTACGGTATCACCGCGGTCACCCGCTTGGCCGACGCCCGCCTGAAGGCGTCCAGCATGATGAGCAGCTCCATCAGGTTGTCGTTGCCCGGGGCACAGGTGGACTGGATCACGAAGACGTCGCAGCCGCGCACGTTCTCCTTGATCTCCACCCGGATCTCGCCGTCGCTGAAGTTCTCCACCAACGCTTCCCCCAACGGGACCTCAAGACCGCTGCAGATGTCGCGCGCAAGCGGGGAATTGGAATTACCTGCAAAAATCCTCATTTCATCGTGCAACGATCCCATGTTCTACCTACCTGTACCTGCATCGCTGTGGAGAACTTGCCGGTGACTTGTGCCGTGACGGCTCACCGGCCTGTCGAAGGAGAGAGCTTGGCTGGGCGGGAAGGATTCGAACCTTCGAATACCGGATCCAAAATCCGGGGCCTTACCACTTGGCGACCGCCCATCCCGTCCCGTCGGCGTCCGAGCGCCTCGCCCGAGGAGGACTAGACGTCGTCCCGACCCTGGCCCGCATCGCCCGTTGTAACTTCCCTGTATGCCGCGATAATCCTTTCTTCGATCATTCGGCGGGTTTCGCTGTTGAGCGGGTGCGCCACGTCCTTGTAGGTTCCGTCCCGGCGTTTCTTGCTGGGCATGGAAATAAAAAGGCCCGAGGTCCCGCGGATGACCTTGAGATCCCGAACCACGAAGCAGTCGTCCAGGGTGATGGTCACATAAGCCTTGAGCTTATCCTCCTCGACAGGAAAGACCTTGACTTCGGTGACCTCCACAGGGACCTCCTTTCCGTCAGGTGACGGATGGCCTGCCCTTATGTCAGCGAAAAAGCCAGATCTGCTCGGATGTCTTTTTCGCCCTCGAAGCCCGCAAACGCCTGTTTGGCATCCGCCTCGCCAACGAACAGCCCAAAAACCGCCGAACCGCTCCCGGACATGAGACTGCCGATTGCCCCGCTTTCCTCAAGGCGATCCTTGAGATGGGCAATGCGCGGATAGCGGCCGATGGTTACCGTTTCAAGGTCATTGACCAGAACCTGAGCCACCTCGTGAGGAGTGTCCAATTTTTCGACCAAGTTATTATTGTTAGATGAATTTGTCAACTTGAACCGGAAGTTACGGTAAACCCAGGCGGTGGAGACGGGGACGCCCGGAAACAGCACCACCAACCAGAGCCTGGGCAGCGGCCCCGCCGGACTCAACTCCTCTCCGATTCCCCGGACCCGGGCGGCCTCGCCGCGGATGAAGAAGGGTACGTCCGCGCCCACCGAGACCGCCAGCGCCTCGAGGTCCCGGGTGGAAAGGCCCGCCCCGAGGAGCTCGTTCAAACCGCGCAGGGCGGCCGCCGCGTCCGTGCTGCCACCTCCCAGACCGGCGCCCACGGGGATGCGCTTGCGGATGCCGAGGGCCACCGCTTCCCGGCGCCCGGTCCGCTCCCGGAACGCATGAACCGCCCGGCAGACCGTGTTCTCCTCCCCCAGGGGCAGGTCGGGGTCGTCGGCCCACAGCCTCAACGTGCCCAGGCGTTCGTCGATCAGGGAAACCTCGACGTCGTCGCCCAGGCTGATGGGCACCATCAGGGAGTCCAGCAGATGGTAGCCGTCGTCACGCCGGCCAGTGATCCGGAGGTAGAGATTCACCTTGGCGGGAGCGAACAGTCTCATGGGGGAGGCCCCGGCCGTCCCGCCGGCGGGGGACCGGCGGGGCGGGGTCGTCACGGTCTGATCAGCGCCTTGGTGGGAAACATCTCGGGCACCTCGCCTCCCACCGCGCGGATGCAGTCTTCCGTCTCATCCAGCGAGAAAATGTGGCTCACCATCTGCTCCACCGGGAAACCGGTGGTCTCCATCAGCCGGAGCGTGGCGTCGATGGCGTCGTTGTCGCCGGTGTACGCTCCCTGCACGCAGATCTCGCCCCACACGAGACGGTCCATGAGCATGGGGGTGAGGGTCTTGTCGCCCGTCAGCCCGCCGAGCACGAGCTTGCCCTGGCGCCGGAGGCAGTCCACCGAGGTGACGATGGCGGCCGGACTGCCCGAGACATCGACGACGACGTCGCACATGGCGCCGCCGGTCTCCTCGCGGATCACGTCCACCACGTTCTCCTCTTCCACGTTGATGGTGCGGTGCGCCCCGAACTTCTCGGCTACCTCCAGCCGGCTCTTGTCGCGCCCGATGCCGGCCACGAAGATGCGCGCGGCGCCGGCGTGGCTCGACGCGAAGGTGCAGGCGAGCCCCTGCTGGCCGGGGCCCTGTATCAACACGTAGTCGCCCATCTTGACGCCGCCGTGCCGCAGGGCCCACTGGAAGCCGTTGGCCATCACCGCTCCCACCAGGGCCGCCGCCTCCGGTGGAAGGTCATCGCTGATGCGGGTCAGCAACGCCGTGGGGGTGATGTAGAGGTACTCGGCGAAGCCGCCGAACAGGTGCGGCGGGTCGGCGGAGGACATCCTCGAGCCGTAGGCCGCGCGCTGCTTGCAGAACCGGTCGCCGCCCCGCCGGCAGTCCGCGCAGCGGCCGCACCCGATGGACCCCTTGATGATCACCCGGTCGCCTTCCTTGACGCCGTGTATTTGGGCCGCACGGGCGCCGAGCTTCTCCACCCGGCCGAGGATCTCGTGGCCCAGGATGATGGGCATGGGCAGGTTCAACTTGCCGGTGTAGTACTTGTAGTCCGTGCCGCACACCCCGCCCATCTCCACCTTCAGGAGCCCGCCGTCGGGTGGGATGTCCGGCACGGGATACTCTCGGACCTCAATCTTGGCCGGACCCACCAGGGTCGCCGCTCTGCAGGTTTCGCTCATGGGGCCTCTCCGTCAGTCTGACGCCGTGGCTCCCCGGCCCCGCCCCCCTGGATTCCCGCTTTCGCGGGAATGACGGAGAGGGGCGGGAATGACGGAGAGCGGCAGGCACGGCGAATGGGACCGACCGCCATGGACCGATCGCTAACGGGTTCGATCCTTACGGCTTGATCAGCGCCTTGGTCGGGAACATCTCCGGGATCTCGCCGGCCACGGCCTGGATGCACTTCTCGGTGTCCTCCAGCGGGAACACGTGGCTCACCATTTCCTCCACCGGGAACTTCGTCGCCTCCATCAGCCGCAAGGTCGCGTCCACGGCGTCGTTGTCGCCGGTGAAGCAGCCCTGGAGCTTGATCTCGCCCCACACGAGCTTGTCCATGTGGACCTCGGTGATGGTCTTGTCGCCGGTGAGGCCGGCCAGCACCATGGTCCCCTGGCGGCGCAGGCAATCGATGGAGGCGAGTATCGCCTTGGGGCTTCCCGACACGTCCACCACCACGTCGCACAAGGCGCCGTCGGTCTCTTCCCGGACGACATCCACCACGTTCTCTTCCTCGACGTTGATGATGCGGTCGGCGCCCCACTTCTTCGCAAGTTCCATGCGGGGCAGGTCCCGGCCGATGCCGGACACGAAGATCTTGGCGGCACCCGCGTGCTTCGAGGCCCAGGTGCACGCCAGCCCCTGCTGGCCGGGGCCCTGGATCAGCACGTAGTCGCCCATCTTGACGCCGCCGCGCCTGAGCGCCCACTGGAAGCCGTTCGCCATGACCGAGCCGATGAGGGCCGCCGCCTCCGCCGACAGGTCCTCGCTGATCTTGGTCATCAGCACATCCGGCGCCAGGTAGAGGTAGTCGGCGAAGCCGCCGAACAGGTGCGGCGGGTTGGCGGAGGTGGTGCGGCCGCCGTAGTTGGTGCGGTTCCTGCAGAAACGCTGCGCGTTGCGCCGGCAGTCGGCGCAGCGGCCGCAGCCGATGGCGCCCTTCATGATCACGCGGTCGCCTTCCTTGACGCCGTGGATCTTCTCCGCCTTGGAGCCGAGCTTGTGCACCCGTCCCAGGATCTCGTGGCCCAGGATGATGGGAAGCGGCAGGTTGATGCGGCCGTGATAGTACTTGACGTCCGAGCCGCACACACCACCCGCCTCCACCTTGAGAAGCCCGCCGTCGTCGGGGATGTCGGGAATGGGATATTCCCGGATCTCGATCTTGTCGGGGGCAAGCAGGGTTGCCGCTCTGCTGGTTTCTGCCATCGTGTACCTCCTTGATCAGCCCATTTTGTTCCTACCGTTTCATGCGACCACCCCCACCCCGCCTGGATTCCCGCTTCTGCGGGAATAACCGAAGAAAGGTGCTCAGTCGATGTAGTCCTCCACACGGATCCGTTCGCGAACCGCGTCGGGCACGGCCAGCCGCTTGGGGAAGTCCTTCCTCTTCTTGGTGGCGTCGATCACCATCTTCGCGGTCGTGCCTCCCTGGCCGCTCGACGGGTCCGTCTCCGAACCCTGGCAACGGGGAAGGATGAGCGTGTCGGTGTCCGCCTGCACGCGGTTGGCCACCGCCCACATGACGTCGCGCTCGTTGTAGACGTTCACGTCGCCGTCCACGACGATCACCAGCTTGAGGTAGAGGTCGGTGGCCATGGCCGCCATGACCGCGTTGCGGACCTCGCCGTCGGAGCGCTTGTCCAGGGAGATGTAGCAGTGGAAGCGGCAGTTGCCCGAGGGCGGCATGTGCACGGCCCGGGTGCCGGCGGCCACCGCCTTCACCGCCCGGAAGATCGCCGCCTCCCGGGGAATGGAACCCATGAGCCGTTGCTCCGAGTGGCCGGTGAAAATGTCCTGGTAGAGCGGTTTTTCCCGAAGCGTCACGCCGGTGATCTCCGACACGTGATTCCTGCGCACGCCCACGGCGTGGCCGGTGAACTCGCCGAAGGGCCCTTCCTCCTCGCGCACGTTGGGCAAAATCCTCCCCTCGAACACCATCTCCGCGTGGGCCGGAACCTCGAGGGGAACGGTCTCGCACCGCACCAGCGGCACCGGCTGCTCCATCATGCCGCCGATGACATCGTACTCGTCCACGTCGAAAGGGGCCAGCGAAAGCGCGCCGATGGCAAAGGCCGGATGGACTCCCACGATGAAGGCGATGTCGAGCGGTTCGCCCCTCTCCTCGGCGTTGCGCGCGCAGCGCATGAGGTGCATGCCGGGGGCGAGGTGCATGCGCAGGCGGTTCCGCTCCACCATCATGGCGCGGTTGAAGCTCAGGTTGCGCACTCCGCTCACCGGGTCCCGGGCGACGACGATGCCGGCGGTCACGTAAGGGGCGGTGCTGATATCGAAGTGGGTCAGCAGCGGGATCTCGCCCAGGTCCACGTCCGCGCCCGTACGCACCACCTCTTTGACCGGCCCGTCTGCCACCATCTCCGGCGTCATGGGGTTGCCTTCGCGCCGGCGGTATTCCTCCACCAGGTCGCTTCCGTCCACGTCCAGCGCCATGGCCAGGCGCCGGCGGGTGGCGTGAAGGTTGGTGATCACGGGCATGGAGAAACCCCGGACCTCATGGACGAACAGCGCGGGGAACCGGCCGGAGGACTCCAGCTCCATGAGCAGGCCGGTGACGTCGTGCTCGGGCCGCACCGGCTTGCGGATGTGCAGCAGTTCCTCGGGGCCCTCGCCTTCCAGCCGGTCCATGAACGACCGCAGGTCCATCATACGGTTTTCTCCGTGCGCTCCCGATCAGCCCGTGCCGAACAGCCGCTCCGCGTTGCCGCCCACGATCTTGTCCTTGTCGGCCTCGTCCAGCCGGATCCTGTCGATGATCTCCAGCGGCCTGAGATCGCCGATGCCGAAGGGGCAGTCGCTGCCCAGCAACACGTGGTCCGCTCCCACCTCCGCGATCAGGAACTCCAGCACGTCGGTCTCGAACACGATGGTGTCGTAGTAGAACCAGCGCAGCACGTCACGCCCCATGAGGGCGGTGGTCTTCTGGATATCCGGCTGGATCTCCCTGCCCCGGGTCATGCGGCCGAACTGGTAGGGCAGGAACCCGCCGCCGTGGCAAAGGATGATCTTGAGGTCGGGGAAGCGGTCCAGCACGCCGCTGAAGTACATGCTGGCCACCCCCACGGTGGTGTCGGCCAGGAGGCCCACGATGTGGGTAAGGAAATACTTGCCCAGCCGCTCGATCCCCAGAGGGTTCAGCGGGTGGATGATCAGAGGCACTTGCATGCGCTCGGCGGCCTTCCAGAAGGGGTCCAGTCCCGGGTCGTCGAGGTTGGCGCTGCCGATGCTGGGGCCGATCATGGCGCCCATGAGGCCGCACTCCTTGACCGCGTACTCCAGCTCATCGGCGGCGCGCGCGCCGTCCTGCAACGGCACCGTGGCGGTGCCGCGGAAAAGCCCGTCCCTGTCCCCGTCCGCCAGGGCCTCGCGCATGGAGTCATTCAGCATGCGGCTCCAGTTCACCGCCTGCTCCACCGGCAGGGTGTAGCCCACGATGTCCATCCACGCGGACAGGATCTGCCGGTCCAGCCGGGTCTCCCGCACGGTGTCGATGCGCTTCGACAGGTCCGTGGCCGGCGCCAGGATGGGCCGGGCCAGCGGCCGCTCCGGCCCTCCCAGCCGCAGGCGCGGCCCTTGCGGGGTTTCCTCCCCTACCTCGACGCCGAAGGACGAGCCATCCTTGCGAAGCCGTTCGATCACCGCGGGCGGTACATAGTGCGCGTGACAGTCGATGTTCATGGTGTTGCTCGGTGATGCGTACCGGGGGCAGGGACGTCGGGCTCAATCCTTCAGGAAGCTGACAGGCATGGGCATGCTGAGGATATTCATGCCCTCGGTCTTCTCTACATGACGGATAAACCGGTACTTGTTCTCCACCTCGTCCATGGGGTACGGCGGCACCTCGCTGCGGGAGGTTTCCACCTTGAGTCCGATGAAGGCCGCGTCCCGGCCCTCCAGCGCTTCGGAGAAAGCCGTGCGCAGATCATCCGGACTCTTGGCCCATGAAGCCCGGCGGATCCCCGCCGCCTGCGCCATGGCCACGAGATCCGTACCCGCGCCGGTGGCGGTATCGATCTCTCCCGAAGCCTCGTAGACCTCGTTGTCGAGGACCACGTGGGTCAGGTTGGGCGGGTTCTTGCGCGCGATGGTGGGCAGGCTGCACAGGTTCATCAGCAGCGAGCCGTCGCCGTCGATGGCGACCACCTGCCGGTGGGGCAGTCCAAGCGCCATGCCCAGGGCGATGGAAGAGACCAGGCCCATGGTGCGGACGCGGAAGTTGCCGTCTCCCGGCCGGCACGCGTACCACTCGACGGTGTTGCCGCCGGCGCCGGTCACCACCAGGGCGTCCGCCGCCAGTTCCGCCATGACCTTGAAACAATCAATGCGGTTCATCAGACCGTCCGCCCCGTGCTTCCCGTCACTCCCCCGGACGACGCCGGCCCAGCACGTCCTTGGTCAGCAGAACGGCCACCGGCCGCTTGTAGTCCTGGGTGAGCACCTGGGTCCGCTTGATCAGCGTCCTGGCCTCGTCGGGGTCCCGCAGAACGAAGTGGCGGATGCCGAGAGCGTCCAGCACGGGCTGCGTCATGGCGCCGTTGGTGCTGAACGAGCGGTCCCCGACGTCTCCCGCGAAATAGACCAGAAGCAGCAGCGGGAAGTTGTACTGCAGCAACGTGGACACGATGCCGTTGACGCTG
Organism: uncultured Binatia bacterium (SeqCode); assembly: GCA_965219905.1. GTDB lineage: Bacteria > Desulfobacterota > Binatia > UBA9968 > JAJDTQ01 > JAJDTQ01. The sequence goes on from CBDCOS010000002.1 coordinate 1,299,757, forward strand.
TTGAACAGCCCGCCGTTCTGCATGATCATCGCGCACTTCTTGCCGACCAGATAGCCGCCCGTGCAGATGCCGATACCCTCCTCTTCCCGGCACAGCGGCACGTGGACCATGTCAGGATCCGCCTCCACCCGCTCCAGCAGCGCGTGGAGGTTGATGTCGGGCAGGGTCGCGACGAGGTCGACGCCGGCTTCCTTGAGCCCTTCGACGATCATCTGCGGTCCCGGTTGGCCGGCCATGCAGTGCTCCTCCGCTTCGATTCGACGTCTGAATATCTCCTTTTGCACCAGCCGCGTCAACCGGTGCAGCCGAGTCGAACCGCCCGTGGAGGGCCGGCCGGGATAGTGGGGAACAACCAACCTTTCAGGATAGAGGCCGTAGCCTCAGTTTGAGGTAGTCCCGGAAAAACGGACAGGTTGCTAAGGTGTACTCCGCCGACTGAAGGAGGGATACGCGATGAGTACACCGCGACAGTTCAGCCCGGATATCAAGGCAAAGGTAGCGCTGGAGGCGTTGCGCGGAGACAAGACGATCCAGGAGATGCAGACCGACCTCGACGCCTATCTGGTCACTTACAACACGAAGCGGCCCCATCAGGGCCGCGGCATGAACGGCAGAACCCCTGCCGACGTCTTCGCCCGCTGCCTGCCCAAAACCAACAAGCCAAAGGAGGACAAAGTAGAAAAGGCCGCCTAGAATACCCCAGACCAGGAGCGGCCGGTGTCAGGTGAATACCCTATCTGTACAGACCACCTCACTCAAGTTCGCCGTCACGGTCGGAAAACTAGGGCGAGTATAGAGACAATCAAACCTACTACAGCTAGAGCGAAGTTCCGTTTCCATCTTTGTGCTTCCGTATTTCTCGACTGAAGATCTTCGGCCGTCTCGTATCGCATGCCTTTCCTATACTTGATGAAGTAACATGTATTTCGTCGATTTCGGAGAATCTCCTTTTTCAGATCGACGCACCCGGAACCCCATACTCCCTTCTTGCACCACAGTGTCCCTCCCTCATTTTCTGGGAGTTGTACGCGATCCTCCTGGGGCAAAGGGAATGAAAAAATTCCGATGATACCATCAGTCGCAACCTCCGTCTTGTAAAGGAAGTAGCAGTCTCGGCAGCAGTTCATGGTTTAAGTTCAGCGAGATCTCGCCCTGATCCGGTTGGCGATCAGAACGTCGAGTTCTCTTCATGTCATCCTCCTGTGAGGCTTTGTCTCAAAAGTTCGAGAGCCAACAGCTTAAGACCATCCATAGTCCAACTGGCCCCCGTCGTACTCATCCACTCCTGCATTTTACGCCACCGCCCTGGGTCTCGGACCGCTTCAGCGAAGTCATGCCCATCGGCGGTCAGGCGAAACCCCGAATCACTCACCCTTCTTACGAGCCCCGCATCACACAGTAGTTCGAAATGGTGCCACCGCTTCAAATGCTCGCCTCGCATCCCGATGTAGTTTCGGAGAACAACAACGTTAGACTCCGAATCCTCCATTTCGAGAACAATCTGTCTCAAATACTCGGCATCCCGCTTCATGTTCATCGCTCCCCTGGCGTTACCTGTGGCATTACGCCAGATACCCTACGGGCCGTTTCCTGCCGTGATTCTCTTCCTCCGTCCAATGCGCGAGGACGGAATTGGCCAGAAACCTGCCGATCTCCTCGTCGCCTTTGTAGAGCAGATAGACCGCCATGCTGCGTTTCAGACGGTCGCCTTCCGTAGGCGATCACATCGCCGTCCGCGAACTTGATGTAGAGCATAGAGCCCTCTTTTTCGAGTTAAAGAAGGCCTGACTGGACAAACCAACTCCGGTACAAGGAAGGAACGTCGTCGAAACGTATCCGACCTTGCGGCCCTCGGATCAGGAGCCGAGGCTTTTTGCGAGCATCGGCTTTCGTCGTTTCAGGGAAGTCTACTGGGCCTCCTTGGACCCGCCAATCAACCCTGCTGAGACCGGTTCAGTCCGAGAACTCCGAATACTTCAACCGGTCCGGAACTAAGGTGCAGCGGGGTATCGGTGCAGAGAGCGACAGGTCGTTCAGACAGGACATCAGCTCCGTGAACAGCATCATCGAACGTTCTACGGCCCAGGACATGCGGAGGGTCCCCGGGGGGATCACCCGACGGCCATAGGTGCTTTCGAGGCAGCGCAATGATGAAGGTGGGGTGACCGGGGTCCGGTCGGCCGCCCCACAGAAGAAGGATGCGCGCTTATGCCTGCGTTACGGATCGGTCTCAAGCGACGGTAGGTGTCCCGGCGAGTACATCGATTCCAGGTGGAAGGTCGTGTAATCGCTAAAAGTAATCCGTCTCCCGGTAGGGAGAGGAAGGGGATCAGGAGGGCTTAGCCGCCACGATTCTATCCACTGCGAGACTTGGACATGAGCCAACTCGTGATGCACGATGCTTCGCAGCGTCGCCACTCGATCAGAAAGGAGAGCTTCGATCTCTGTTGGATCCGTATCGTCCTTAAAGGAGGGGACAGAGAAACGGTGCAGATCAAAGTTCCTCTCGCGCTTCACCAGGTGGCTAAAGGAAGCGAAGGTGATCAGAAGTCCTACATCGAAAATCGCTGCAAGTCGATGTAGCGTTTCTCGCGAATACTCCTCGTCGCCTTCGAGCTCGGCTTTCGGGATGCCGACCTCGACCAGATCATCTATGGTGATCCCCCGATCTTCCATGAGCTTCGCGACCTGGAAGGGGAGCTCGATATCGAAATGGGCGCGGGAGTAGCCGTCCCGCGCTTTCTTATGCTCCTTCAGCTTGTCCCAAAGTAAACTCATCGGTCTCACCCCCGTTTTCGATCTCTCTATAGTATCGACTAGCCGTACCCTGAGCGCCGGAGGGGTACATCCGTTGGTCCTTGTGGGTAAATCCACACAGGAAAACAACGATCAATACCTGCTCAGGTGTCCTACCGTCAGGATAACAGAAAATCCGATGGGGAACGCGCTGCATCCCACGCCATCGTGCTTCATAGAGAGCCGGCTCGTTCTTCTCGGTATGGTATTTCTTGAACCATCCATTCCTATTTTCCCAATTGATGGCCCGTGCAATTCTCATGAACTTGCGAGCCAATTGATAGTCGTCTGGCGATAGATCTTCAATCCACTCCGTTACAGGCCGCTCCCCATCGGGTCCCTGGTACTCTTCGAAGGCTAACATGACGGCTTGCGCAATTCCTCGGGGCTCTCTACCATCATGGCAAGCTGGCTCGTCACGGTGTACATGGGATTTCCTTGGCCATCCCATCTGTCTTCGACCCGGACAACTTCAAGGAAGGTGTGCCTGATGGTGAGCTTGCTCCCATCTTCCAGAGAGATGTAGGCAAACGGCTCTTCCGCGGCCACGATCTTTACCGTGGTCGCCATTACTTCCTTGGTGGGATCAGCGGGATCCGGGATCGATTTTCTTGACATCAAGGACCTCCGGGTGTGCGAAGAGAGGGCTTTGACGAAGAAGTATCCGTCCCGTATAAGGAAGGAAAAACGCGCATCGTCGTCGACTCTCTCGGGCCGACATCCAAAGGCCGGAACTGCCATTCCGGCCTTTGTCTTTGAGCGGGCAAGGTATCCTAAACTGCCACACGCGTCGCCCGTTGCCTGTTCTCTACTGGGATGACGGCAAGCTGTCAACCAGCAGTCGGCCTCTTGTACCTGAGCGCCGCTTGCCAATCCCTGACGTGGTTGGCGATCTTCTTGTCGCGGAGGCCGATGTAGTGGCCCTCGCGGTAGAGGGCTTCGCCGTTGGGAACGTCCTTGAGCCAGACGTCTCCTTGGCCATCGACGACGCCGATGACATCGGTGTGCTCGGGCTCACGGTAGAACAGGGTGTTGCCGCGAATCGAGATCCTGAGCGTAGGTTGGTCCTCCTTTCCTGACAAGGCTACCGTCAGGAGTCAAGACCCGGCGAGTTCAACTTAGGCCAGTACCAGCAGCCTAGCGGGCGATCCTCCGGCGAGCGGGGTATGGAGACACGGTCGATCGCGATCCAGAAGAGATGGAGGACTTGTCGTTGACGTGCACAGTTGCGACCACTCCGGCTATTGGCTACGTTTTGATACAGGAAGGGCGTATTCGCCCCCGTCGAACGCCTTGAAGGGAGAGCCGCAAACATCGTGAAGATCGGCATCGGATTGCCGTTCAAGACCTCCAGGGACTGTTGGCCGGCCATCGAGGCGCTGGCGCGGAAGGCGGACGAAGGCCCCTATTCCAGTTTCGCGGTCATCGACCGGCTCGCCTACGACAACCACGAGCCCCTGGTCATGCTGGCTGCGGTCGCTTCCGTTACCACGCGCATCCAGCTCATGACCGCCGTGCTGGTGGGTCCGCTCAGAAACGCCGGCGTGCTGGCCAAGCAGGCCGCCACCATCGACGCCATTTCCGGCGGCCGCCTCAGTCTCGGCATCGCCGTGGGGAGCCGCGAGGACGACGCTCTGGTGGCCCCCTCGGGCTTCCACGACCGTGGCCGCCGCTTCGACCGCCAGCTCGATCTCATGCGCCGGATCTGGCGAGGAGAGATCGTCAACGACGCCCAGCGGCCCGTGGGTCCGGAGCCGGCGCGGTCGGGCGGACCGGAGCTTCTCATCGGAGGCACGGCGCCGCGCGCCCTGGACCGGGTGGGAAAATACGCCGACGGCTACGTCATGGGCGGCCGGGCGCTGGACCGGGAGTGGGCCCAGGGGATCCTGCAAGCCATCGACGAGTCGTGGCGGGGCCACGGCCGCGACGGGCGGCCCCGCATTGTCGCGTCGATGCTGGCGGCGCTGGGGCCCGGAGCGGAGGACGCCGTGCGCGGAGCGTTCGCCGACTACTACGGCAGCGACCCCGCGCGTCTCGAAGCCCGCGTGGCCCGAGCCAACCTCACCACCCCGGAAGCCATCCGCGAGGCCATCACGTTCCACCGTGAACTGGGCACCGACGAGTTGATCTTCAAGCCCGCGACCCTCGCGCCGGAACAGATCGAACGGCTGACCGAGGTGGTGACCAAGGAGCTGTAATGCCGTCAAGCAGTCTCGTCCCCGCCGACCGCGAGGTCTACCTGGACCACGTGGGGCTCTTCGTCCCCGACTTCGACGCTTCGCCCCGCAGGCTTCAGGAGCTGGGTTTCTCCTTGACGCCGTTCGTGGCGCACATGGCCAGCACCGAGCCCGGCGTCGCGGCCACGCCCAGCGGCACCGGAAACCAGTGCGCCATCTTCGGCCAGGGCTACCTCGAGATGCTCGGGCCCACCGTGGACACGCCGCTGTCGCGCCAGCTCCGGGCGCAGCTCGACCGCTACCCGGGATGGCACCTGATCGCGTTCGCGGCCAACCACCCCGAGGAGAACCACGAGCGCATCGGCGGGGACGGCTTCAAGCCGCTGCCGCTGGTGCGGCTGGCCCGGCCGGTGCCCACGGACGCCGGAGAGGAAACGTGCCGCTTCTCGGTGATACGGGTGCCGCCCGAGGTCATGCCCGAGGGCCGCATCCAGATCGTCACCCACCATACGCCGGAGCTGGTGTGGCAGCCGCGCTACCAGCACCAGCCCAACGGCACGACCGCCCTCACCGGCGTCCTGGTGTGCGTGGACGACCCGCGGGAGGCGTGCGAGCGTTTCTGCCGCTTCGTAGGAGTGGAACCGGTGGAAAAGGCCGGCACCTGGGAAATGGGGCTCCAGGAAGGGCGGGTGGTCTTCATCGGAGGCGGTCGCTTCGGGGAGCGTTACCCGGAACGGGAACTGCCTTGCACTCCCTATATCGCCGAGGTGTCGCTCCGCACCGACGACCTGGCCGCCACGCGGCGCTACTTCGACGGCGCCGGCATCCGTTACGAAACCCCTGACGGCGACTCCCTGCGCATACCGGGGGCCGAAGCCCTGGGGGCGTCCTTTCTATTCCACCAGTCGGAGGAGGGAGGCATCCTGTGAGCAAGGACACACGATACGACTACGACCTGTTCACCATCGGGGCGGGTTCGGGAGGCGTACGCGCCAGCCGCATGTCGGCCGCCTACGGCGCCCGGGTGGCGGTGGCGGAGGAACGCTACCTGGGCGGCACCTGCGTCAACGTCGGCTGCATTCCCAAGAAGCTGCTGGTCTACGGCTCCCACTTCGGCGGCGACTTCGAAGACGCCGCCGGCTTCGGCTGGACCGTGGGAGAGAGCGTCTTCGACTGGCCGTCGCTGGTCCGCAACAAGGACCAGGAGATCGCGCGCCTCAACTCGATCTACCGGCAGCTTCTCGGGAACGCCGGCGTCGAGGTGTTCGAGTCCCGCGCCCGGGTGCTGGACCCGCATACGGTGGAGGTCGACGGCCGGCAGGTGACCGCGGCCAACATCCTCGTGGCCACCGGAGGCTGGCCCACGGTGCCGAACGTTCCCGGCAGGGAGCACGCCATCACCTCCAACGAGGCGTTCCACCTTTCGGAGATGCCCCGGCGCGTGGTCATCGTCGGCGGCGGCTACATCGCGGTGGAGTTCGCCGGCATCTTCAACGGCCTCGGCGCCGAGGTCACCCAGCTCTATCGTGGCCCGCTGTTCATGCGCGGCTTCGACCTCGACGTGCGGAACACCCTTGCCGGCGAGATGCGAAAGAAGGGCATCGACCTGCGCTTCGAAGCCGACATCGCCGGCATCGAACGGAACGGCGGGAGCCTGGTGGCCGCGCTCAAGGACGGACAGACCCTGAAGGCCGATGCGGTGATGTTCGCCACCGGCCGGCTGCCCAACACCCGCGGCCTTGGCGTCGAGGAGATCGGCGTCGAGCTTGCCCGCAACGGCGCGGTGGTGGTGGACGAGCGCTACCGCACCAGCGTCCCGTCCATCTGGGCCCTGGGCGACGTCACCGACCGGATCAAGCTCACCCCCGTGGCCCTCGCCGAGGCCATGGTCTTCGCCCGGAACCTCTTCAAGGGCGACGTCGACTCCATGCACTACAGGAACATTCCGTCCGCGGTGTTCAGCCAGCCGCCGGTGGGCACGGTGGGCTACACCGAGGAGGCCGCCCGGGAACACTACGGGGAGGTGGACGTCTACCGCGCCGACTTCAGGCCGCTCAAGCACACGCTCTCGGGACGGGACGAGACGACCATGATGAAGCTCATCGTCGAGCGCGCCGGCGACCGGGTGGTGGGTTGCCACATGGTGGGGGAGGAGGCCGGCGAGATTGTGCAGGGGTTTGCCGTGGCCCTCAACTGCAACGCCACCAAGGCGGACTTCGACCGGACCGTCGGGATACACCCCACCGCCGCGGAGGAGTTCGTCACCATGCGCGAGCCCGTGGCCTCCGAGTAGCCGCCCCGCGGCGGCACCCCTCTCGTCATTGATATAAGAACAAACAATTGTCCATATAAATCGGTAGGTTATAAATCCAGCGTCTCATCTCCCGTCATTCCCGCGGAAGCTTGCCCTCGACCCCGATCGGGGGCGGGAATCCAGGCGGGGTGGGGCCGGGGCAATGGAGCCGCCACACCACCCCTGGATTCCCGCTTTCGCGGGAATGACGGAGGGGAGGGCGGGAACGACGGAGAGGTGCCGGTAATGGCGGAAGGATGCCGGTAATGGCGGAAGGATGCCGGGAGTGGCGGAAGGATGCCGGGAGTGACGGAAGGTTGCCGGGAGTGACGGAAGGGTACCGGGAGTGACGGAAGGGTGCCGGGAGTGACGGAAGGGTGCCGGAATGGCGGAGGGATGCCGGTAATGGCGGAGTGGGGAGCGGGAACGACAAGGAACTCGACAGGGATGCGCAGGTTGGGATTGATCGTCGCGGTTGGCCTTGCGCTGGCGCTGCTGAGCGCCTGCGGGGAAAAGGTTGAAGAGGTGAAGGGACCGGATCCGGCCCGAGGGAGGCGACTTTACCTCGCGACCTGCATTGTTTGCCACAACACAGACCCGAGCAAGCCGGGCTCCCAGGGGCCGCCCATCAACGGGGCTTCAATGGAGCTTTTGGAGGCCAAGGTCCTGCACAAGCGCTATCCGGAAGGCTACAAGCCGCAACGGACAACCAATGCCATGCCCACCTACCCGCAGTTGAGGAAGAGAATACCCGATATCGCAGCCTATCTGGCGCAGCAGTAGCCTCCTCCTATGCCATCTCCAGGAGAATCCAGAAGATCGCGGTGAGGACCAGGCCGCTCCATATCACGTTCGGAATGGACGTCAGGAGCTTCTTGGTGCCTCCCCCGGCATTGCCCACCAATGCGTTCAGCTCGACGACCGCGATGATCACGAGGGTGACGATCCAGTAGACCGCCACGCCGCCCCCGTACTCGCCGTGCGGATAGTGGCTCGCCGCCCCCATCATGAACAGCATGGGGATGGAGAACAGGGTGTTGGTACGGGAGGCGAAACCGGCCCACTGGCCCTTGCTCGCCGCGTCGGGAAGGGCTTCGCCGCCCTCGGCCACCTTGTTGGCGGAGGCGATGACCACCTGTTGATTGGGCCAGATGACCAGCCACACGTTGAGGAACATGATCGTGCCCATGGTGCCGCCGATGGTGATGGCCATGCCGTAGCCGATCACGAAGAAGTCGGCGCCGAACTGCCCCAGCTTGATGAGCCACATGAGAATGCCCGCCAGGAAGGTGAACATGGCGCCCCAGCGGAACCACCAGAGGGCACGCGGCACGAGCTTCTGTATGGCGCCGGTGCGGGTCCCTGCCTCGGTCTCTGCGAAGAACGGGGTCTGAACGAAGTTGAAGTAGTACAGCAAGCCGATCCAGGTGACGCCGGCCAACAAATGCACCCAACGCAGTAGGAATTCAATGAGTTCCATCAAGCACCTCCTGTTCGCTGTTTCTCGTAAGATGGGGAACTTTGTGCATTATATGCCGTAACGGGCCAAATGGTCAATGAAAAGTGCCGGAGCCGTCCTCATTCGTCGTCCATGAACGGGCCGAACCGCTCGTAGACGTCGCGCAGCCTGGCCTTGTAGTAATCCACGTTCTCGTCGGGGTTGGCAGGGTCCCATTCCGAGACGTGACGGCAGTTCTCGTTCACCATGACGTTGGCCCCCTCCCCAGCGACGTAGCAGGAGACCTGGTCCCCGGGCAGGTACTTCCGTTCCGACCGGAGCGCCACCTCGTAGGCGCCCCGTGGATGCTGTTTCCCGCCCTTGACCTTCATCTGGTAGTCGTCCAGCGATTCCCGCAGGGTTTCGGTCCGCTTGAGCAGCAGCAGGTCGAGGCGGTGGTGCGTGACCGCCTCACGATACCGCTCGTACAGCGCGGGAACCTCCTGTTCGCGGCCCTGCAGGAAGAGCCGGAGCACTTCCCGCAGCCACTCGCGCCGGTAGGGCTCGAGGCCGCGGGAGCTCAGGTCCGGGCCCACCACGAGAAGTTCGTCCTGCTCGTCCAGCAGCGCGTGGTTCCCCGCCGCGTAGCAGAAGATCGCGGGGTACCGGGTCAACGGGAGCTCCACCTCCCACGGCAACCACGAGGCTGCCTCCGCGGACACCGCGTCCTCCGGCCGTCCGCCGGGCGGCCCCGTGCCGGGGACCAGGTAGATGCCGCCGGGATCCACGGTGACCACCCGGTGGCCGGACTCCGCGAGCCGGACGCCCAATCCCCGGGTCAGCTCCGCCACCGACGCGGTTACGCCGTCCGCGGCACGGAAGTCGTTGAAATGGCTCGTGGCGGACGCCAGGTAATCGTGGAACGAGTCCAGCAAGACCTTGAGGCCGGAACGGACCGTCGCGAGGAAACGGCCGTCGTCCCCCGCGGGGACCCCGGTGCCGCTCCCTCCGTCCCGTCCGTGCAGATCCCTGAACCCGCGCAGAAGGCTCGGGAATACCCCCAGCTCGTCCGTCTCCGGACGGCAACCGCGGGCGAGCATGACCGCCGGGTAGAGCGCGGTGACGTCGCAATGCAGGACCGGCCGTGACACCCCCCGCACCTTGAGGTCCGTGTATTTCCCGGCAACGGCCGCCCCGGCCGTCGGGGTGGAAATGGCGTGGCGCCGGGCAAGATACTCCCTCAGCATAAGCCCGTCGATCTTCGCGGCGTCGTCGGCCAGCGCCGTCTCCTGGTAGCGGCACGGGAAGATTTGCGTCTGGACGTACTCGCCGGGCGAGAGCGCCGCCGAGATCTCGCGTGTCTCGCGGACGTCGTCGAGCGCATACCGGAACAGGGTGTCCGGCTCGTGATCGAAGTACCAGCTCGCCTTTTCACCCGGGATGTACGTGCGCTGCGGGGCCGCCACGCCGAAGTGGCGGGCCACGTCCTTCAGGCCGTTGCGCCTGAGGTCGCGATTCGCCCGGCTGTAGCGTTGCGCGAGGAACCAGGTGTCGATGACATGGCGTCCGTGGATACGGTATTCCCGGAAGGGAATGAGCCGGTCGCCGGCCTGAAACCGCGCGCGGCGGTAACGGAGCCCGCTGCCGTCCCGGCCCACGGCCAGGCTCACCCCGTGCCGCCGGGCGCGCGCGTCGATGTAGGGGAGGTCGAAGCGAAAGAAGTTGTGACCCTCGATCACGTCCGGGTCACGGGAGCGGATCTCACGGACCATCTCCTCCAGCATTTCCCCTTCGTCGCAGTCCCGGCCGGATATGAGGCGCTCCCAGCCGCGGCTGTCCGACATGGCAATGGCGGTGATGCGGTCGCCTTCCCGAAGCGGATTGGGAAACTCGTAGCCATCCGTGCGGTACGCCTCCAGGTCGATCTGCATGCGCACCAGGCGGTCGAACCCCATGGCGAGGAAATGCGTGGTCCCGGACCACAGGAGGTATTGCTGCACGGGATCGGGCAGGAACCGGTACGGCGCGCCGGGGGCGCCCAGGGCCCTGCCGCTCCTGCGCTGGAGCCAGGACTTGGCCGACTCCAGGCTGTCGACATCGGGGAAAAGGGCCAACCGGCGGAACGTGCCGGTTCCGGACAGCGGCTCGATGCGGCAGGGGCCTTTCCAGCCCGCGAGCCTGTCCTCGGACGCGAGCCACAGGAACGGCTCGAAGGGGACGTCGCGTGAATCCAGCCCGGACGACGTCCGGGAGAAGATCCGGACGTGGCGATTTCCCTCCAGCTCCACGGCCACCACCGCCGGCGTGGCGTCCCGGCCGAACAGCACCTCGTCATATGGGGGCGTGAAATCGCGTGTCATGGGTCCACCCGACGGACTTTCTAACAGATCGGGGACCCCACCGTAACGTGAACTGTCGGGTGCGGGCCCGCGGAGGCGCGTTTTCGCCGCCCTGCTGGTTATGTTGCCGGCAGATGTGCTAGAGAAGAACCATGGCTTCCGACGCCATTTCCCATATTCGCCGGCCCCGTCTGCGGCAACCGTTCCTGATCCTGTCCTTCTCGGGTTGGAGCGACGCCGGGTCCTCGGCCACCTCCGCGGTCCGGTATCTTATCGAGCAGCTCCTGGCCTCGGAGCTGGCCAAGATCGATCCCGAGGACTACTACGACTTCTCGGTTCAACGGCCCCACGTACGCCTGGTGGACGGACAGCGCGAGATCGAGTGGCCCTCCTACGACTTCCACTACTACAAGACCGGCGGCGAGCTGGACCGGGACTTCATCTTCGCCTCGGGCGCTGAGCCCCATCTGCGCTGGAAGTCCTTCTCCCAGACGATGCTGCACCTTGCGCGCGAGTGGAAGGTCGCCCGCATCATCACCCTGGGAGCCCTGCTCGACGAGGTGCTCTACACCAAGCCCGTTCCCCTGAACGGGTTCTCGTCCGACCCGGAGCTGATGAAGGAGCTGGACTTTACGCCGTCGCGGTACCAGGGCCCTACCGGCATCGTCGGAATACTGGGCGACACCTTCCGCAAGGAAGGCGTGCCGCACGTGAGCCTGTGGGCCGCCCTGCCCCACTACCTGGCGCCTTCACCCAACCCGCGCGGAACCCTGGCCCTGGTCCTTCGCCTGACCCAGTGGCTCGGCATCCGCATCGACACGAGTCCGCTGGAGCGCGCCGCCGGCGAGTTCCAGAACAAGGTCAACGACGTGGTCAACAGCGACCCCAACCTGTCGGCTCTCGTCCGGGAGCTTCAGAAACACGAGTTCGAGCAATAGCGGAGGGAAGATCCATGCGGAAGGCCCATTGCCTGTTTGTCCTCTTGGCGGGAACATTCCTCGTAGCCGGAATGAGCTCCATCTCGGCCGCGCAGTTCGACAAGGTCATCGAAGAGCGCCAGCAGTTGATGAAGACCATCGGCGGGACCAGCAAGGCGATGCGCTCCGCCGCGGACGCGGCCGCGGTGGCCGCCAGCGCGGACAAGCTGGCGGAGCTGTTCGCCAGGATCAACGCCGACACCTTCCCCAAGGGAAGCTCCGACGGTTCGCGCTCCAAGCCGGAGATCTGGGAACAGTGGGACAAGTTCGCCGGCGCGGCCAAGAGCGCCGCCGAGCTGGCCAAGGGCCTCGCGGCAAAGGCACGGGCGGGCGAGGACACGGCCGCGCTGGTCAAAGGCTTCGGCCGGAACGCCTGCGGAAGCTGCCACCGGCCGTTCCGGAAACCCAAGGAAAGGAGCTAGCTTCCGCTCCGCATGATAACGCAGCACGTCGGGGAAGCGGCCCTTACCGATCTCGAAGCCTGGGCCAACGCCATCATCCGCTCGGAGGACGACACCGTGAAGGCGGTGGAGTCCTACCATGACGCGGACTCCAACACGTACGTCATCCGCCTGACCCGCGGCGCCCGGGTGCTCCTCTTCCGGCTCTCGGAGGCGCAGGTGCACACCCCCGGGCGGGAGCCCGAATGCGAGAAGACCCTCCGGAACCGGGTGAAGGAAGTGCGCCGGCTGCTGGGGCGGGCGGAATAAGGCGCCCGGAAACTACTACAGCCCCGCCGCCATCTCTTTCGCGAAGTAGGTGAGGATCAGGTCCGCGCCGGCCCGCTTGATGGACAGCAGGACTTCCGGCACCACCGTGCTCTCGTCGATCCAGCCGTTTTGGGCGGCGGCCTTGATCATGGCGTACTCGCCGCTCACGTTGTACGCGGCGGTGGGGTGGCGGAAGCGCCGCTTCACGCGGGAGATGACGTCCAGGTACGAGAGCGCGGGCTTCACCATGACGATGTCGGCGCCCTCCGCGATATCCGCCTCCACCTCCCGCAGCGCCTCGTCGCTGTTGCCCGGGTCCATCTGATACGAGCGCCGGTCGCCGAACTGCGGCGTCGATTCCGCGGCCTCGCGAAACGGCCCGTAGAAGCCCGACGCGTACTTGGCCGCATAGGCCATGATGATGACGTTCTCGAACCCGTCCTGGTCGAGCGCCGTCCGGATCGCTCCCACACGGCCGTCCATCATGTCGGACGGCGCCACCACGTCGGCCCCGGCCCGGGCGTGGGAAAGGGCCTCCCTGACGAGCAGCTCCAGGGTCGCGTCGTTGTCCACCTCGCCGTGCTCGACGACGCCGCAGTGGCCGTGGTCGGTGTACTCGCACAGGCAGACGTCGGTGATCACCAGCAGATCCGGGACCTTGTCCTTGATGGCCCGTATCGCTTCCTGCACCACGCCGTGATCGGCGTAGGCCTCCGACCCGGTCCCGTCCTTGGTCTCGGGGATGCCGAACAGGATCACGCCGGGGATGCCCAGGTGCCAGACCGTCTCGGCCTCCCGGGCCGCGCGGTCCGCCGAGAGCTGCGAGACGCCCGGCATGGAAGTGACCGGCTGCTCCCGGTCGCGCCCCGGAAAGACGAACAGTGGATAGATGAAATCCCGCGGACTCAGCGCGGTCTCGCGCACGAGATCACGCAGCAGGCCGGTTCGTCGAAGTCTTCGAGGTCGGGTGACCGGAAACGCCATGGTTGCCTCCTGGTATCGCGGACCCTGGACCGCGGCACGGGCGGACGTCATTTTCGGGACGGGACACCGGATTCTACCAGAGCCTGGATCAGTCCCGCCACGGTGTATTCCCGGGCCGCGACCTCCACCTCCAGGCCGCGCCGGCGGGCCGCGTCCATGGTGACGGGGCCGATGCAGGCCACCCGGCACCCGGCTGCCGGCGGTTCCGCGCCGTCCGCCTCGAGCAAATCCGCGAAAGCGTTCACGGTGCTCGGACTCGTGAACGTCACCCAGTCCACCTGCTTCAGGATCCGCGCCAGGCGGCGGGCGCCGTGCCGCACGGGCTCGTTGCGGTAGGCTTCCACCACCGTGACCGTCGCGCCCCATCGGCGGAGCGTCTCGGGGAGCACGTCGCGGGCTCCCGCCACCCGCGCCAGCAGGAAACGGCGCCCCCGGACCCGATCCGGACCCAGCGCCGCCAGGATGCCCTCCGCGCGATACTCCTCGGGCACGAGGCCGACCGAAAGGCCGCAGTCCAGCAGCAGACGCGCGGTCTGCGGACCGATGGCCGCGATGTCGAGCCGCTTGAGGCTGTCCATGCGGCCGAGCGCCTCGCAGCGCGCCAGGAAATGCCGGACGCCGTTGGCGCTGGTGAATACCAGCCAATCCTGTTCCGGCAGGCCGTGGACGGCGTCGTCCAGGGCCGCGGAGTCCGGAAGCGGCAGTATCTCCACCGTGGGGAAGAGCACGGCCCGGGCTCCAAGGGCCTCCAGGCCGCGCACAAAGGCGTCGGCCTGCTCGCGGGGCCGCGTGATCAGGATCCGCTGTCCGGACAGCGGAGGGCGGCCGGATTCAACCGGCGCCGGCATCGCCGAATCGCTCACGGCCTGGCCTCCTCCAGCACCGCGCCGGCACCCTGGTCCAGCAGCCGTGCAGCCAGTTCCTCCCCCAGGGAAGCCGCGTCGGCGCGGGCGCCGGAAATCTCGCCCCTGAAGAGTCTTCCGCCGGAGGCTTCCGCCACCATCCCGGCAAGCGTGACCCCGGCCCGGCCCGCCACCGCCCGTGCTCCCACCGGCAACTGGCACCCCCCTTCCAGGCGCCGCAGGAACGCCCGCTCCGCTTCCACCTCCAGCGCCGACGCCTCATGGTTGAGGAACTGCAGGCGCTCCACTTCATGACGGCGGGTCTCAAGCCCCAGGGCTCCCTGGGCGACGGCGCTCAACCACGTCTCGAGGGGCAGCGCCTGGGTGGCCTCGTGCTCCCGGCCCAGCCGCTTCATCCCCGCCAGCGCCAGCAGCAGGGCGTCCACCTCGCCGCGGGCGAGCTTGGCCAGCCGAGTGTTCACGTTTCCCCGGATCGGCACCACCGTGAGGTCCGGGCGCTGGTTCAGCACCTGCGCCCGCCGCCGGAGGCTGCCGGTGCCGACCCGGGCTCCAGCCGGCAGCTCGGCCAAGCTCGCGGCCAGGCGGCTGACCATGACGTCCCTGGGGTCCTCGCGTTCCGGCACCGCGGCGATGGCCAGTCCCTCGGCGATCTCGGTGGGCAGGTCCTTCATGGAGTGCACGGCCACGTCGATGCTTCCCTCCAGGAGCGCCTCTTCGATCTCCTTGATGAACACCCCCTTGGCGCCGATCTTCTCGATGGGAACGTCCTGGAAACGGTCGCCGCTGGTGCGGATGGCCACCACCTCCACGACGGCCCGGGGGTGGCGCTCCCGGACGCGCTCCCGGACCCATTCCGCCTGGGCCAGGGCCAACGGGCTGCGCCGGGTGCCGATGCGAATCCTGTCCATGTTCACGGATCGTCCCGCCCCGGACCCGGCTCCTTGTCCAGGTCGAACAGCGCCCGGACCGTGTCATGGTAGGCCGCGTCCTCGTCGGGCCGCTCCTTGAGCCGCATCAGGGGGCCGTGGAGGATCTTGTTGATCATGGCCGCGGTCAGGTCCTCGATGGCCTTGCGTTCCCGTTCGGAAACATCCTTGAGGTTGGACTCCATGGATTTCCGGAGCTCTCCCTGCCGGATCTCCTCGAACCTCCGCTTCAGCGCGACGATGGTGGGGACCTGGTCGAGGGAGGCAAACCACTGATAGAACGTCTCCACCTCCTGGTCGACGATCAACTCTCCCTTGTCCGCCTCGCTCTCCCTCCCCTTGAGGTTCTCGCGGGCCACGCCGGTGAGGTCGTCGATGTGGTAGAGGTACACGTTGTCCAGGTCGTTGATGAGGGGATCGAAGTTCCGGGGCACGCCGAGGTCGATGAGGAACATGTTGTCCTGCTTTCTCTCCCGGAGCACCTCGGCCGCGGTCTCACGGGTGATGAGAGCCTGCTCCGATTCCACGGAGCCGATGACCACGTCGGCCAGCTTGAGGTAACGGGTATAGTCCTCGAAACGGATGGGACTCGCCTCGAAGCGGTCCGCCAGCTCCACCGCCTTTTCGAAGGTGCGGTTGGTGATCATCAGGCCCTGCACACCGTTCTCCACCAGGTGGCGGATAAGCGACTCGCCCATGACGCCGGAACCGATGACCATCACGGTCTTTTCCTCCAGCCGGTCGAATATCCGTCTGGCCAGGTCCACGGCGACGGAGGCTACGGAAACCGGCCGGCTGGCGATGCCGGTCCCTTGCCTCACCCGTTTCGCCACGGAGAAGGAGCGGTGGAACAGACGGTGGAGGATGGTGCCGACGGTGCCGGCCTGCTGGGCGATGGAGTAGTACTCCTTCAGTTGCCCGAGGATCTGGGGCTCTCCCACCACCATGGAGTCCAGGCTCGACGCCACCCGGAAGAGGTGCCGCACCGCGCTCTTGCGGGCGTGGTGGTAGAGATGGCCGTCGGCGGGGTCGCCGCGGACGCCGGGCTGGCGCCTGAGGAACTCCCCGATCTCGGCGAACCCCGTGCCGCCGTCCCGGGCCACCGCCACCACCTCCACCCGGTTGCACGTGGACAGGATCACGCCCTCGTCCACGGAGGGAAGCGCCAGGAGATCCTGCAGCGAGCCGTTGAGACGCTTGGGCGAGAACGCGAACTGCTCGCGCACCTCGACGGGGGCCGTCCGGTGGTTGACGCCGACGACGAGGATCTGTCGTCCCGCCTCACTCAAAGCGACCCCCGTGACGGCTGAGGAAGAAGACGTCTCCCCAGAGGAAGTAGCCCAGGACGATCATGAAACCCGCGATGGTCCACAGGGCCGCCTTCCTGCCGCGCCAGCCCGCGGTCAGCCGGCCGTGGAGAAGGATGCCGTACAACAACCAGGTCAGGCCCGAGGTGATCTGCCGCGGGTCCCAGGACCAGTAGGTGCCCCACTGGGCGTGGGCCCACACGCTGCCCGTGAGGATCCCCAGGGTCATGAAGGGAAATCCCCAGACGAGGAAGACCTTGTTGAGACGGTCCAGCGTCTCCAGGGACGGCAGGGCCTGGCTCAGGCCGGTCATCCGCTTGTTCTTGAGCTGCCGTCGCAGCAGCAGGTAGACGACGCTCACGGCAAACGCCAATGCGAAGACCGCGTTGCCCAGCAGCGCCAGGGTCACGTGCAGCGGCAGCCAGTAGGTCAGCAGCGCCGGCGGCGTTTCCAGGCCGGGGTCGCCCAGGGCGATGGACCGAAGCGACATGAGGAAAGCCAGGGGCGCCACGAAGCACCCCAGGATGGGGAGCCGGTAGCGGAGCTGCACGGTCAGGTACACGCCCACCATCAGCCAACCGTAGAAGGACTGGGTGGCGGCGGTCTGGGCGAGTGCCGGAAAGCCGGCGTCGTGGAAGAGGAACGCGAACTTGACCGCCTGACCGGCGAAGCCCGCCAGCAGGAAGCCCTGGCCCGCTCGGGAGAAGGATTCCCGTGGGGAGAACAGGTAGAGGATGAACGCCCCGGCCGCCAGAAGGTAAAACCCGGCCGTGGCCTGGAGGAGGCTCTGGTACATAACCTCCGGCCATTATATCGGATCGGGGGTGGAACCCCTAGGAGCCTGTCCGAGTAATCAGCTATGGATCGACGGGATGGGAGGGGTGTGATTGAATGGGGAGATGAGCAAGCGATTTCGCAGCTGGGATGTGGACCAGACGTGGCTGCTGCCGCCGTCGGTGCATGACTTTGTTCCTGCGGGACATGCGGCGCACCTGGTTCGGGACGCAGTACGGGAGACGCTGGACCTGTCGGCGATCTACGAGTCGTACGAGGGGGAGCGCGGGCAGCCTCCGTACCATCCCGGGATGATGGTGGCGCTGTTGCTGTATGGGTACAGCTGCGGGGTGTACTCGTCGCGGCGGATCGCGCGGGCGTGCGAGGAGCGGGTGGACTTCATGGCGGTGAGTGGACTTCAGCGGCCGGACTTCCGCACCATCAGCGACTTTCGCAAGCGACACCTGGAGGCACTGGCGGGACTGTTCCGGCAGGTGTTGGCGCTGTGCCGGGCGGCGGGGCTGGTGAAGCTGGGGCATGTGGCGCTGGACGGGACGAAGGTGAAGGCGAACGCGTCGAAGCACAAGGCGATGTCGTACGGGCGGATGGGGAAGGCGGAGAAGCGGCTGGAGGCGGAAGTGAGGGGGTGGCTGGAGCAGGCGGAGGCCACCGACGCACGGGAGGACGGGAAGCACGGTCCGGAGGCTCGGGGAGACGAGATGCCGGAGTGGGTGGCGGACAAGCAGCAGCGGCTGGCGCGGATACGGGAGGCGAAGGAGGCGCTGGAGGCGCAGGCCAGGGAGAAGGGAGGGCCGGGGAAGACCGGGGAGGAGCCCAGGGTGCCGGAGAAGGCGCAGCGGAACTTCACGGACCCGCAGAGCCGCATCCTCAAGACCGGGGACGGCTTCATCCAGGGCTACAACGCCCAGGCGGCGGCGGATGCGGGACACCAGGTGATCGTGGCCCACGGGCTGACCGACAGCGGCAGCGACCAGCAGCAGTTGCAGCCCATGATCGAGGCGATGAAGGAAGCGGCGGGAGCGTTGCCGAAGGAGTTGTCGGCGGACGCCGGCTATTGTTCGGAGGACAATCTCGGGATCCTGAAGGAGCGAGGCATTCGGGGCTACGTGGCCACCGGGCGTCAGAAGCACGGCACGGCGACCGCGGCCGGCGGCAAGGCTTTACCGCCCGGGAGCTTGCGGGAGGCCATGGCGGGGCGCCTGAAACACGGCGGGCGGCGCAGCCGCTACCGTCTTCGCAAGGTGACCATCGAACCGGTCTTCGGCCAGATCAAGCATGGCCGCGGGTTCCGGCAGTTCCTGCTGCGCGGCCTGGATCAGGTGCGGCATGAGTGGGCGCTGGTATGCATCGCCCACAACCTCAACAAGCTCGCGGCCCACCGTGCCGCGGCCCAGGCCTGAAAGACCCTCGTCTCGCTTCCTCCGGCCATGAGCACGGCCACCTGGAGACTCGAAAACGGCGGCCTTTGGCTACGCTCATGACCCACCGTTATCAAACTCTCTAGTCTCCCTCCTGAGCGGCGCTTGGCAAAACAAACGAAAGTCGCCTTGACCACTACTCGGACAGGCTCCTAGTGTCGCGTCAGGACTGCGTGCCCGGTATCCTGAGACGTTGTCCGACCCGGATCCGGTGCCGGTTGCGGATGGAGTTGGCGCGCTGGAGAGCCGCCAGCGATACCCTGTAGCGGTCGGCGATGGTCGAAAGCGTCTCGCCCCGGCGTACGCGGTGGTAGACGCGCCGCTGGCTCGCCGCCTTCTTCGACGCCTTGCGCGCGGACACCGGCCTCACGGACGATTTGTCCGGAATCTCAAGCCGTTGTCCCACCCGCAGACGACGAGCGCTGCTCAAGCCGTTGATGGACTGGATGGCGTGAGCCGACGTTCCGTAGATCTTGGCGAGCTCCCAAAGCGTGTCGCCCCGGCTGACCACGTGGTACGGGAACGACGGCGTCGGGCCCATGTCCGACAACGCGCTGCGGAACCTGTGGCTCTGCATCTTGGGCGCCTTCAACCGGTAGCCCTTGGGCAGCCACGCGGCACGGCGGCTCAGAGCCGGATTCCATTTGAGCAGCTCCGCACGGGAAACCCGGCTGTGACGGAGCAGCGAGGACACCCTCACGCGCTTGTGGAGGCTGATCTCGTCGAGGTGCACCAGTTTATCGAACCGGACGTGGGGCAGGTACCGCTCCACGTCCCGCATGATGTGCACCGCCGCGAGAAACTCCGCGTAGAAGTTCTTGGACGCGAACTTGAAGGTGCGGCTCCGGTAGCGGCGGATGATGGTGACGATGTCCCGGGTGCCCACGCGGCGCACCGCCCGGCGCATGCCCGCGCGGCCGTGGTTGTAGGCGGTCACGGCCAGCGGCCAGGTCCGCAACTCCCGGTAGTTGTCCTGCAGCAGGCGCGCAGCCGCCCGGGTGGCCTCCATCGGATCCCGCCGTTCGTCGAGCGAGCGCGTCACTCGCATGTAGATGCGTCCGGTGCCGGGCATGAACTGCCACATGCCCACGGCGCCGCGGAACGAACGCGCGTCGTTACGGAACGAGGACTCCACCAGCGGCAAATAGACCAGCTCCACCGGAAGTCCCCGGGCCACGAAGATCTTGCGCATGTGCTCCATGTAGCGGCCGGACCGGCGCACACCCGCGGCAAAACGCTCGCTGATCCCCCGCTGCACCTTGATCCGGTGCCACGGGATGCCGCGCCGGTTGAGCCGCGCGCGCACGGAACGGACCACCCGCCGCGTGCTGGCGCCCTTCTTGACCTTCACCACCTGGTGGATCTTCGACATGTTCCCGGGATCGAAGAACACCAGCTCGTTCGAGTCGTAGTCGAGAAAGATCGCCTTCCAGAACTCGACGGCGGGCTCGAGGCCCGAAGGGATTGTGAATGGATCCGCTTTCGCCGGAACGGTGCCCCGCGCCCACGCGGCCGGGGTGTATGACAAGCCGCCAAAAAGGAGAAAAAGAAGACTCGCGAGGACGACGAAGCGGCGTGTCATGCGGAACTCCTTTAAAAGCATTGGCTTAGAGTACACGGTGTAAACCGGTTTGTCAACTTTGACATCCACGGGGCCCGAAACGGCCTCCGGGGACGTCATTCACCGTAAAAGTTCCGGGCATTTTCCTCAAGGATCCCGGCCTTCGCGGACGCCGACACGTCGCTCCGCTGCCGGAGCAGCGCTACCGTTCCTTCCGTGCGGTCCCCGTGGGGGTAGTCGGAAGAATAGAGCAGCTTGTCCTCGCCGATCTCCTCGACCACCTTGCCGAGCCCGGGCTCGTTCCCTTCGCAACCGAAGAATATCCGGCCCGAGTCCAGCAGGTCTCCCGGCCTTTGCGAGATCACTTCCGAGGCCCTGTAGGTGGGGCTCTCGTAGTGCTCGTCCATGCGCTCCACGTACGACGCCACCCAGTTGCAGCCGCCTTCCAGAAAGGCGAAGCGGAGTCGCGGATAACGGTCCATGAGACCGGTGCACAGCACGCTGGTGAAACCGGCCATGATGGGGAACAGGCCCGCCAGCACACGGGTGGGGAAGAAGTCGGCGAAGAGGTCGCTCACGCCCGGGAACTCGTAGCTGAAGTGCACCGCCACGGGCAACGCCGCAGCGTCCGCCGCGGCAAAGAAGACCTCGTGGTCCGGGTGAGCGAGGGCATGCGCACCCACGGTGCCGTTGACCATTACCGCGGACAGGCCCTGTTCCCTGATACGGACGGCTTCGCCCGCCGCTCCCTCGGGATCGGCCAGACACACGAGGCCGACGCCCTTCAGCCGGTCCGGCGCCTCCCGGCACACCTCCGCCAGCCACGTGTTGTACGCGCGGCACACCTCGTTTCCCAACACGCCGTCGGCCCAGGCATTGATGTGCAGGAGATAGCTCGGATACAGGTACTGGACGTCGATGCTTTCCTTGTCCAGGTCGCGCAGGCGCTCGGCCACGCTGGAGAGCACCTGGCTGCCCACCGAGGCGCGGCGGCTCTTCCCGACCTTCCCGCCCGGAGGCGCGGCGGTCCCCGGGTTGCGCGCCCCGGGCTGTCCCGGCCGGCGATAGCGCGTGGACCCGTCGGCGACCCAGAAGCTGTGGCCCTCGTCGTCGGTGATGAGTCGCGGCCGGTACGCGCGAAACCCGGGCGCCATGTACTTCTCGAACACCGCCTCGGTCTCGAACAGGTGCCCGTCGGCGTCAATCACCATGGTCGGCTTGACGGGTTACGGGTAGGCGGGAGCCGGCGGCGCTATTCGAACTCGAACGGGATCTGCGTGGGACCGTATCCCTGCCAGTACTTGCAGGTTTCCGGATCGTACCGGCCCTGGAGGAAGCTCCCGGGCTTCTCGGCGCGCACGATGATGGCGACGGTGCGCTGCTCGCCGCTCTCTTCCGCGTGAATCTGCCAGGGGTGCACGAGATCGATCTTGCCCGGGCCCACCTGGGCGTTCTCGGTCTTCCGGACTTCCGCGTAGTCCGCCCTGGATCCGTCGTCCAGCCGCTCGTAACGCTCGATGGTCTCGCGGCCGTCCAATACCCCGTACAGCGTCCAGTTGTGGGCGTGGTCGTGGATGCTGGTGCGGGTCCCCGGCGCCTTGACCAGCCCGTTGATGACGAACCCGTGGTCCGGGTCCTCGTAGAGCAGGAGGTTCTGGGCCCGCTGGCCGCCCTCGGGCGGTGTCAGTCCGCCCTGATCGCAGTCGGGCCATTTCTCGGACTGCGCCTTTACGCTGGGGTCCGCCAGCAGCTCGCTGAGAAGAGAACCCATCTTCTCCCAGCGTCTGTCGATATCCGGCTCGTCTTCATGGAGTTGTCGGATGGCCGCGATGAATCGTTTGGCAGCCGACTGCTCCGCTTCCGGTGTCGGCATGGGACGTGCGCTCATGGTGTCTCCTCCATCCTGGTTTCGTGGCATCGGGACAGATCGGGCAACCCGACGAAGGTAGCGGAGGACCGGACGCCCTGTCAACCTGATTCGGCCGCCTTGACGAGCTGTGCGCGGCCGGTATCGCGCAGGTCGTCGAAGGGGCCCCGGACCACCTTGAAGTAGTGGGGATTCGCGGAGCTCTTGAGGATGTAGTCGCCGTCCTCGTCCGGCGCCACCACCGTATGGGTGACGGGCGGCCCCTCCTTCATCTCGATGGTGTACTCGACGACCCGCTTGCCGGCATCGAAGAGCGCCCGGCCGTCGTCGAAAAGGACGTCGACGAAGCCCACCTCCGAAACGTTGCGCACGAGCTTCCCGACCGCTTCTTCATCGGTCCGCTCGTTCTCCAGCAGCGCCTCGACCTGAAAGCCGCCGTCGCCGGCCTTCAACGCGTAGCCTCCCAGGTCGATGCGGCCGATATCCTCCACGGCCGTCTTGAGGATCTCGGTATGATACCACTGGTCGGCCTCCACCGGGGCCTCGAAGGCGTTGAAATCGATGGAGTAGGTGTGCTCGCCGCCGTCGAGACGCGCGTGGACCTTGCGGAATCCGGGCGACGAGCCGAGGAAGACATCGCCCAGAACCTCGGTCCCCCGCAAGAACCGCACCCGTCGCTCGAAGCCGTCCGGAGTCACCCTGAACTGCCTGGCCGCCACCGGGGTCTTGCCCACGGGCCAGGACCGCCTGGCGTTGAGGAGCTTGTCCGCGAACTTCTCGAACTTGGCCGGCAACACCGGAAAGTCGCCCTTGTCGGGCAGCACCCAGCCGCCGTCCTTGCGGACGATGCGCAACCGCGTCTTGTCCTGCTGCTCGATGGTCACCGCGTCCATGCCCTCCGCGTCCACGGCCAGGAGCGGCTTGTCCGCCTCGAAGGCGCCGGTGTCGTCGCTCGGGAGGTTGACCCACACCACCAGACCGGCCTGGAGGACCAGCAACAGCAGCAAGAGCTTGGTCGATCGGCTCACGCGGAAAACCCTTCCATCGCGGCTACGCCGCCAGCATCCTCTCGTACCGGTCCCGCAGCCGGCGCAGATGATACCGGTAGCCTCCGTAGATCAACGCCAGGCCCATCAACGCGATACCGTAGTTCAGGTACTCCCAGAACGCCTTCTGCTCGCGGGTCATGGGCACGAGGGTCCGGGCGAAGTGGGCGCGGCTCCGGATGGACAGGAGGGCCCGGTCCTCCAGGGCCCAGTCCACCACGTTTTCCAGGAACTGCAGCGAGTTCACGAACCGGTCGTTGTTCGCGGCCCTGGACAACTGGAGCGTCCGGTCGGTGAACGCATCGTTGGACCCCACCAGAATGATGCGGGCCGATTCCGGCGACTTTCCGATCAGCCCGGTCACCACCGGCGCCTCGTCCTCTTCCTCCGCGGCCTCGCTGCCCTGGGGCGGCGCCGGCTTCTCTTCGCCTTCCTCCCTGGCCAACAGCGGCGATTCCTTTTCCGCGTAGTAGGAACGGAAGCTGCCCTCCACCACCGCGGCCAGCACCTGCCCCTCGGGTTGGCCCTCCTTCTCGAACCCGAGCGTCGGGTGGACCTTGTAATTCGGATGGACCTTCAGGGAGCTGGAGACCCAGGACGCCCGGGAGCTGGAAAGCAGCGGAGTCGCGGTGAGGCCGCCGGGCTGTTCTTCGGGAAGCGTGAGCGGCGAGGCCCAGCTCAGGGTCAACTGGGGCAGCCGGGAGGTGATGGGATTGTCCTGGTTCAGGCCCTCGCCCCTGACGTCGACGAAATAGGGGTACGGGACGAGCTGCAGCTCGCGGACGGTAAAGTTGCCCGCCTTGCGGTTCACGAACACCGGGAAGGGCTCGTTCTGTGGATCCAGCACCAGGGTCTTCCGAACCGTCACGCCGTAGTGCTCCAGCAGCGGCTCGAGGCCGGAGGTGTACCGGCTGGCGGCCAGGCCCGCTTGGGTGCGGGCCACGGTATAGGGCGAGGTCAACACCGCCACGGAGCCGCCCTTCATGAGAAACTGGTCCACGGCGAAACGCTGCTTCGGCGTCAGCTCCTTGGGCGCCGCGAGCAGCAGCAGGTCCACGTTCTCGGGCACCAGACCGGACTTGAGGTCCACCTCCGCCAGGCGGTAGTTCTGCCTGAGCTTCTGCAGCACGAACCGGAACTGCCGGGGCGGCGGCTGGAAACGCGCTCCCGGCTGGCGCGGCTCCGGCGGCGGGGTGTGGAAGCCGACGGTCTTGATGAACCCCGGGGCAAACCGGCGCAGCGCCGCCTCCACGCTCCGTCTGGCGGACTCCTGGTTCAGCTTCCCGGGCAGGGGCACCTGCACCGTGCTGCCGTTGTTCGTCATGACCATGTAGAAGTAGAAGCGTTCCGGATCGAAGGGCCCCGCCGCCATGGGGCGGAAGCCGTACTGTTGGGCCAATTGCTCGGTGACGCCCCCGGCCTCGGGGTCGATGATCTCGTACTCGAACTTTCCCTCCGACTCCTTGCGGAGTTCCCCCAGCGACGTCAGCAACTGCCGTCTGAAGAGCGCCATGGACTTCGGCAGCTTCTCGTCCGGCGATATGTAGCCCCGGAACTCCACGGCCTGATCGATGCCGGCGAACAGCGCGCCGATGTCCTGGAATCCGTACAGCACCTTCTTGATGGCCCGGGCAAGGTCGTACTCGAGGTTCCGCAGGCGGATGTTGGTCCCCGTACGGCCGCTCTTGACCTCGATCAGATCCGTGAACCGCAGCACCTCGTGCTTGTCGCCGTACTGAAGCAGCAGGTCGAAGTACGAGTTGACCAGCGAGGTCTGGTAGCGGTCCTCGGTGCGGAAAGGGATCGGACGGATGCCGTAACGCTGGTTAGCTTCCTCCTCGAGGCCGGGCTCCTCCCGGGGGTCCACAAACTCCGCACGTATACGGCCGCCGCTGGTGGACTCGATCTCGCGGATGGTATCGCGGATCCGGGGCACCATTGGAGCCAGCAACGGGTGGGTGCGGGCGCTGAAGTAACCGCGGATGAGCAGCGGCTCCCGCAACTGGGCGACAAGGTCCCGGGTCGCCTGGGAAATGGAGTAGTCCTTTCCGGCGGTGAGGTCCGCGCGCGCGGTCAGCCCCCGGTGCAGCCAGAAGTTGGCCAGGACGAAATTGACCACCACCAGCGCGGTCACCGCCCGCCAGGCGCGGTGGCGCGTCCTCTGCCCCTCCCGCGACCACCGCAGCCGCTCCAGGGAGAGGACGTTCAAGGCAAGGAAAACGCCGACGACGCTGACGTAGTAGTAGATGTCCCGGAGGTCCAGGACGCCCCGGGTGATGGATTCGAAGCGGACGCCCGTGGCCGCCAGCCCCAGGTATTCGGCCCACTGGACGCCCACCAGGAACCCGAACGTCAGCGAGCCCAACAGGTAGAACACGAAGCCGATGACCGTGGTGAGGATGAGGCTCGCGATCTGGCTCTCGTTCCGCGAGCTGACATAGAGGCCGATGGAGCAGTAGGCCGCCGCCAGCAGCAGCGACGCCGTGTAGGCCCCCAGCACCGGGCCCCAGTCAAGGGGCCCCATGAACGAGACCGTAACCGGAATCCCCACCGTCAGCGCCAGCGCGATGGCCACCAGGCCCAGGCACGCCAGAAACTTGCCGAGCACCAGGTGGAGCGTCTTGACCGGCATGGTGAAGAGGAACTCCAGGGTCTCCATGCGCCGTTCTTCGCTCCACATCTTCATGGTCAGGGCCGCGCTCAGGAAGATGAGCAGGATCGGCATCCACTCGAACAACGGCCTCGAGTCGACGATGTTGCGCGCAAAGAACTGCTCGACCCAGAAGAAGATGAACAGGCACACGGCCGAGAAGGTCCCCAGGAAGATGAATGCCACCGGCGACGAGAAGTAGGTGGAGAACTCCTTCTTCGTGATGCTCCAGATGTTAGTGTCCCGTCCCACGTAGTCCTTTACCAATCTGCTGGTCTTTCTCGTCGTCGGCTGCGTTGCTCTTCCTCGCGTGGGACGGGACACTACCCGTCATGGCCGCCTCTCTCCCCCACCTCGCGGAACACGGTCTCCAGGGTACGGGCCTCCTCGCTCATGCGAAAGAGGTCCCAGCCCCGTTCGACCGCTTCCCTGGCAACGCCGGGCGCGACCTCGTCCACCGGGGCCTGGAGCTCGAGCCCGTAGCTCTCCCCGCGCGGCCCCTCCGCCGGCGTGACCACGCCCACTCCCGGTATATCCCCGAGCCGTTCGGCGGCGTCGTCGGACGGATTCCCGAGCCCCACCACCAGCCGGTGGGACTGCTGCAGCTCGCTCAGCCGGGCATCCACCGCGATGCGTCCCTGCACCATGATGATCACCCGCTCGCAGACCGCCTCCACCTCCTGGAGGATGTGCGTGGAGACAATGATGGTGACGTTTTCGCTCAAGTCCCTGACCAGCGACCGCATCTGGAAGATCTGCGCCGGGTCCAGCCCGTTGGTGGGCTCGTCGAGGATCAGGATCTCCGGCTCGTGCACGATGGCCTGGGCGACTCCCAACCGCTGCTTGTAGCCCTTCGAGAGCGTGCCCACGGGATCCAGCGCCCGGTCCAGCAGCCACGTCCGCTCCAGCGCCCGCCTGAGCACCGCCGCCCGGCCGGCGCGCGGAACCCCGCGCAGGTCGGCCACGTACTCGAGGTAGCGCACCACCGACATGTCCGGATAGAGCGGCGCGTTCTCGGACAGATAGCCTATCTTGCGCTGGATGCTCAGTCGCGCTTCGTAAAGCGGCATGCCGTCGATGACCACCGACCCCTTGGTGGGCTCGATGTAGCCGGTGAGCATCCGCATGATGGTAGTCTTCCCGGCGCCGTTGTGCCCCAGCAGACCGACGACCTCCCCTCTCCCGATGGAAAAGGAAACATCGTCCACCGCCACCAGATCACCATATTTTCGGGTGAGACCTTCGACCTCGATCAAGCTGCAGCCTCCCGGCCCGGGACTGTTCGTGGGTTTCGGAGCGAGATTGAAATTTCTAGCAGATCAGGACGCGGGGTGCGAATCGGGGCCGGAGCAGGCGCCGATCCGACGGCTATTCAAGTTTGATAATGAACATTTAAAAATGTACATATATTTCTCAGGAGAAGCCCTTGGGAGGAACCTCTGATGACAACCATGATCGGAGCGGCGGAGTTCAAGGCGAGATGCCTCCGTGTGATTAGACAAATAAACACGAATGGCAAGAAGGTGACTATCACCAGGTGGGGACGGCCGGCGGCCGGTCCCTCCGACTGGTCCGCCACGAAATGACCCGTGAGGACAACGGTATGGCGACTGTCAAGAAAGGGACCCTGACCAGTCCGCCCGAGTGGTGGAAACATCTTCGCTGGACGAAACGTGTTTTCTGGAAAAGGGAAAGAAAGGCCGCGAAGCGCGAGGGCGAGAGACAAGCGCAAGAGGGCTGAAAGGGCTCGTACCCGCAAGAATCTCCCGGCTGAGGATTTCGTCCTTGAGCCGGCGTTTCACATCCTCCCAAAGTCCAAGTTCGACACCCTAAGACTGCGCTTTAGCAAAACATGTGATGCAAGGTGATTTCTTCTTGCATACCAGACAAAAGTCTGGTATGCGTGCCTTCATGACACCCTTCACTCCACCGGGAGAGACCCGGGACAAGGTTTACCGGTTCGTGCGCAGGCGGATCCTGGAGGAGCTGCCGCCGACGGTGCGGGAGGTCCAGGAGGCGTTCCGCTTCAAGGCGGTGCAGACGGCCCGGCAGCACCTGGAACGGCTGGTGGCCGAGGGGCGGCTGGTCAAGGCGCAAGGGAAATCCAGGGGTTATCGCCTTCCCCAGGAGCCCGGGACGCTGTTCGTTCCGCTGCTGGGGCGGGTGCAGGCGGGCGGCCTCCGGGCGGCCATCGAGGAGTGCGAGGGCTACCTCCCGGTGCAGTCGCGGGGCTCGGACGAACTGTTCGGGCTCCGGGTCCAGGGAGAAAGCATGACCGGAGCGGGCATCCTTCCAGGCGACATCGTCGTCGTGAGGCAGCAAGGGGAAGCCGCCTCGGGAGACATCGTCGTGGCCCTGGTGGGCGATGAGGCCACCATCAAGAGGCTCCGCCTGCGCCGGAACCGGATCGAGCTTCATCCGGAGAACCCGGCCTTCACGCCGATCGTTCCGAGAGCGGAGGAATGCACCGTCCTGGGCAAGGTGGTGGAGGTGAGGCGTTATCTCGAAGGGTGAGGAAGCTTTCATGGACCTTTCCGCTGAAAAAAGCCCCGAGCGGATGCCCGTTCCCGCCCACGAACGGATGGCGGCTGCGGGCGCTGTCCCGATCCCTGTCGCGCCTAGACCCCAGCCTGTCCGCAAGGCTCCAGGGGCCTGGAACCTTTCCTTGCTCGCGGGGCGCCTTACGGAGGTCTCGGACTCCGGCGCGGCCCCTGCCCTCACGGCCGCGGCCTCCCTGATCCTCCAGGCCCAGCAGCGGGGAGAACCCGCGGCGTGGGTCGGCTTCGGCAACTCCATCTTCTTCCCGCCGGACCTGGTCGAGTGGGGCATCGACCTCGACGCCTTGCCGGTGGTCCGTGTTCCCGACGCCCTGGCCGCATCGCGGGCCGCCGACCAACTGCTGCGCTCCGGCGCGTTCGGGCTGGTGGTGCTGGACCTGAAAGCGCAGACACAAATGCACATGGCGGTCCAGAGCCGGCTGGCGGCGCTGGCCCGGAAGCACCACGCGGCGCTCCTCTGCCTCACTCGCAAGAAGAAGGACGCGCCCTCGCTGGGGCCGTTGGTGTCGCTGCATGGCGAGGGCCGCATCACGAGGACTGGCTTCAGCCGTTTCGATTGGGAAATCCGCATAGTCAAGGACAAGTGGGGATCTCCGGGATGGAGCCACACGGAGTCGTGCCGTGGAACGGATGGCCTGTGTTAACCTTGCCGCCTTTCCCCTGCAACTGCTGCTCCGGGACCATCCCCACTGGAAGGACCATCCCGCCGCGGTGGTGGACCGGGACAAGGCCCAGGGGACCATTCTCTGGGTGAACTCCCGGGCGCGTGCCACGGGCATCCTTCCGGGCATGCGCTACGG
The DNA here is from genome assembly GCA_965219905.1 of uncultured Binatia bacterium (SeqCode). Lineage (GTDB taxonomy): Bacteria > Desulfobacterota > Binatia > UBA9968 > JAJDTQ01 > JAJDTQ01. The sequence goes on from CBDCOS010000002.1 coordinate 1,329,262, forward strand.
CGCGGGGCTCGCGCTTTCGCGCCATCTCCGGGCGGATGTCATCTCCCGTGCGGCCATCGACAAGGCCGTGGCCGGCCTGGTGCCGCGGCTGCGGCGCTTCGCCGCGGAGGTGGAGCCCTCCCGGGACGAGCCCGGGGTGTTCTGGCTCGGGGCCTCGGGCCTTTCCCTGCTCCATCCCCGCCTGGAGGAATGGGCCGGGCTCATCCACCGCGACCTCGCCGGCGACGCCCTCCACAACACCGTGGCCGTGGGGTTCTCCCGTTTCGGCAGCTATGCCGCGGCCAAGACCTGTGACCGGATCGCGGTCTTCCGGACGCCCGAGGAAGAGCACCACCATGTCCGCGGCGTCCGGCTGGACCGGCTCGATTTCGCTCCCAAGGTCCGTGACCTGCTGGGCCGGCTCGGCATCCACACCCTGGGGGACTTCCTGGACCTGCCCGCCTCCCAGGTGCGCTCGCGTCTCGGACCGGAAGCCCACCGGCTCCACCGGCTGGCCACGGGCGACCTCTGGAGCCCGCTCCACCCGGAGACCCCGTCAGAGCCCACCGCCGCGAGGGTCTTCCTCGACTACCCGGAGAGCGACCATCAGCGGCTGGCGGTTCTCCTGCAGGAGATGCTGGAGCCTTTGCTCGACTCGCTGGAGCAACGCCACGAGGTGATGACCGCGCTCCTGCTCCACCTCCGGCTGGATGACAAGTCGGAGAGGGCCGAGACCCTGAGGCCGGCCCGGCCCACCCTGGACCGGACGCAGATCCTGGACCTCCTGCGGCTCCGCCTGGAGGCTACGGCGCTGACGGCCGGGGTGACGGACATCCTCATGGAGATCCGGGGAGCCTCGCCGGATATCCGGCAGGGGGAGCTTTTCCGCGGCGCCTCCGCGCGCGACCACGACGCCGCCAACCGCGCCCTGGCGCGGCTGCGGGCCCGGTTCGGCGACGCCGCGCTCCTGCGGGTGCGCCCGCGCGCCGGTCACCTTCCCGAGGCGCGCTTCACCTGGGAGCCCATGGAAGCCGTGCCGCCACCCAGGCCCCGCCGGGTCCGCCTGCGTCCGCTGGTGCGGCGCTTCTTCTCGAAGCCCGTACGGCTTTCGCACCAAGCCGTGTCGAAACTGGCGACGCAGCCACATCAATACGTCATTCCCGCGGAAGCTTGCCCTCGACCCCGATCGGGGGCGGGAATCCAGGAGGGGTGCGGCGGGGAAACACGCCCGTCTAGCCCCTCCTCGCCCCTGGATTCCCGCTTCCGCGGGAATGACACGGCGGGTACGTCAAGCGCCGGCCCCTACATCATCTCCGGGGGATGGTGGGGCTCCGGCGCCGGGGTGCACCGCGAGTACCACTTCGTCCGCGACGGCGAGGGCCCCTGGCTGTGGGTCTACTACGATTCCAGGCGGCACGGCTGGTTCCTGCACGGGAAGGTGGAGTAAGGACCATGGCCGCGCAGTCTCGGACACCCGTGTCCTACGCGCCCCTCTACTGCAAGAGCCACTACTCGTTCCTGGAAGGGGCGAGCCATCCCGAAGAGTTGCTGGAGCGGGCGGCGGAACTGGGGATCAAGTCGCTCTGCCTGACCGACCGGGACGGCGTCTACGGCGCCGTGCGCGCCCACGTGAAAGCCCGGGAACTGGGCCTGCACCTGGTCGTCGGCGCCCGCATGACCGTGGCCGACGGCTCTTCCATCGTCCTGTTGGCCGCCGACGGCACCGGCTACGCCCATCTCTGCCGGCTCATCTCCGCCGGACGCCTCCGCTCTCCCAAGGGAAAGAGCGTCGTCGAATGGCGCGAAGTCTGCGCCCACGCCGGCGGGCTCGTGGCCCTGTGGGGCGGAGAGGAGAGCCTGCTGGTGCGGGAGCCGGAACCGGCGTTCGTCGCCCGGGACCTCCGGGACGCCTTCGGCCACCGGCTCTACGCGATGGTGACCCGCCACCGCCGGGCGGACGAGGCGCCGCGGGAGCGGCGGCTGCGGGAGCGGGCACGCCGCTACGGCATCCCCACGGCGGCCGCCGCCGAGGTGCTCTATCACCACGCCTCGCGGCGCCGGCTGCAGGACGTCCTCACCTGCATCCGCCACGGAGTCCCGCTCGCCGGCGCGGGACGTCTGATCAAGCCCAACGCGGAGCACGACCTGAAGTCCCCGGATGCGTTTAGGGCGCTTTTCGAAGATGACCCCGGGTCGGTCGCCCGCACCCTGGAGGTGGCCGCCCGCTGCGAATTTTCCCTGGACGAACTCCACTACCGCTACCCTTCCGAGGAGCTTCCGGACGGGAAGACCTCCAGGGAATGGCTCCGGGAGATCACCTTCGAGGGGGCCAGGGAACGCAACGGCGGCAGCGTTCCGGAAAAGCTCCGCGCACAGCTCGAGCGGGAGCTTCAGGTCATCGGGGAACTCGCCTACGAAGGCTATTTCCTCACCATGTGGGACCTCGTCCGGTTCTGCCGGCAGAACGGTATCCTCTGCCAGGGACGCGGCTCCGCGGCCAATTCCGCGGTGTGCTACTGCCTCGGCATCACCGCCGTCGATCCGGTGCAGATGGGCCTCCTGTTCGAGCGGTTCATCTCCATGGAACGGGCCGAGCCGCCCGACATCGACCTCGACATCGAGCACAACCGCCGCGAGGAGGTCATCCAGTACCTCTACCGCAAGCACGGCCGCACCCACGCGGCCATGGTGGCCAACTTCATCCGCTACCGCGGGCGTTCCGCGATCCGGGACGTCGGCAAGGTCTTGGGGCTTGCGGAAACCGCCCTGGACCGCCTCAGCAAGCTGGCGGGCCATTTCGAGAGCGTGGACCCGCAGCTCCTCGAAAACGCCGGCTTCGATCCGCGGAGCCGGGTGCATCAGGATTTCCTTGAGCTGGTGGCGGAGATCCAGGACTTTCCCCGCCACCTGTCCATTCACCCCGGCGGGTTTCTCCTGGGCCACAAACCGGTCCGCGACCTCGTCCCCATCGAGAACGCGACCATGCCCGACCGCACGGTCATCCAGTGGGACAAGGAGGACCTGGAAAGTCTCAAGCTCTTCAAGGTGGACCTGCTCGGACTCGGCATGCTGACCGTGGTCGACCGGTCTTTCCGCCTCATCCGGGAACACTGGGGCAGGACCTTCTCCCTGGCCACGATTCCCAGGGACGATCCCGAGACCTACGCCATGATCTGCAAGGCCGATACGGTGGGAGTCTTCCAGATCGAGAGCCGCGCGCAGATGTCCATGCTGCCCCGGCTCAAGCCGCGCGAATACTACGACCTCGTCATCGAGGTCAGCATCGTCCGGCCGGGACCCATCGCGGGAGGCATGGTGCACCCTTACCTGCGCCGCCGAAACGGCGAGGAGGCGGTCACGTACCCCCACCCTTCCCTCGAGCCGGTGCTCAGGAAAACGCTGGGAGTCCCGCTGTTCCAGGAGCAGGTCATGCGGCTGGCGGTGGTGGCTGCGGACTATACTCCGGGCGAGGCCGACCAGCTCCGGCGCGACATGGCCGCCTGGAGGAGGTCGGGAAGGATCGAGCGGCACCGGGATCGGCTCATCTCCCGGATGGAAGCCAAGGGCATCGGCAGGGACTTCGCGACCCAGGTGTTCGAGCAGATCCGCGGCTTCGGGGACTACGGCTTCCCCGAAAGCCACGCCGCCAGCTTCGCCCTTGTCGCCTACGCGTCATCCTGGCTCAAGCGCCACTATCCGGCGGCCTTCGCCTGCGCGCTGCTCAACGCCCAGCCCATGGGCTTCTATGCACCGGCCACCATCGTGGACGACGCCAAGCGGCACGGGGTCCGCGTGCTGCCGGTGGACGTCCGGCACAGCGACTGGGACTGCACCCTGGAAAAGAGAGGTGGAGAGCTCCTTGCCCCTGCCGTACGGACCGGCATGCGCTACGTGAAAGGGCTCAGGGAAGCGGACTGGCAGCGCATCGACAACGCCCGGCGCGCCGGCCCGTTCCGGTCCGTGACCGAATTCGCCTCCCGCACCGGGCTGCGCCAGGACGTCCTCGACCGCCTTGCCGAAGCCGGCGCGCTCTCCTCACGCAGTCCCCGGCGGCGCCAAGCCCTCTGGCAGGTCCGGGGGGTTCACGCGGCCGGGGGCGACGCGGCACGCGGACGACCAGAACCCGGAGCAAAGATGCAGGGACCCCACGAGGCCGGGAGGGACGCCCTGCCTCTCGAAACCCCCGAGGCGCCGGTGCCGTTCGAGCCCCTGAGCGATCTCGAGTCCATCGTGTGGGATTACCGGACCACCGGCCACAGCCCCCGTGGCCATCCGCTGACCCATCTGCGCCGGCAACTCGCCGCCCTGGGGCTTCCCGACGCCGCCGCCGTGCAGCGAATGCCCCACGGCAGCCGCGTGGACTACGCCGGCATCGTCATCTGCCGCCAGCGCCCCAAGACCGCCAAGGGAGTGATCTTCATGACCCTTGAAGACGAGACCGGCTTCGTCAACGTCATCCTGTGGCGCGACGTCTACGAAAGGTTCCGGATCGCCACCAAGACCCTCTCATTCATGGGCGTCAGCGGCCCCTTGCAGAGCGAGTCCACCGTCGTCCATCTCGTGGCGGAGTCAGTCTGGCAGCCGAAGTTCGGGGTGGAGCCGGTCAGGAGAAAGAGCCGGGATTTTCAGTAGGAGGCGGCGAGCAAGCACCCGTCGCACGCTAATTCTTGGGAAAGTCGAACAGCATTTCGTTGCCCCGGGCATACCCCACGGTGGACCAGGTGTCTGCATCGAACCCGAGATGCAGCACGCCGCAGGTGGGCAGGTTGGGGATCGGACGCGGCCCGAGGTGATTGGCGAGCTCGGTCAACCCTGGGTTGTGGCCGAACAGCATCAGCGTAGCCACCGAATCATCCGCCTTGCGAATCACATCGAGCAGCTCGACGATGCCGGCGCCATAGAGGCGTTCTTGCACCACAATATCCTTACGCGGGTAGCCAAGCTTCCTGGCAATGATCCGCGCCGTCTCCAGCGCCCTCACCGCAGGACTCGACACGATCAGATCGGGCCTGTTCCTGTGCCGCGCAAGTCGGGCACCCATTTCCGGGGCATCCCGTTCGCCCCGCTTGTTGAGAGGCCTTTCACGGTCGTCGAGACTGGAATCCTTCCAGCTCGACTTGGCGTGCCGTATGAGGATCAAGTCCTTCACGAGGTTCCAGCTTCTGTTTCCCGTCTCGCTTGAGTTGGCTTCGGGTAATCGCGGAATGACTCAACCACCATTCGGCTCCACTTCGAGTTCCTCCTCGCTTATTCCATTCTCGATCAAGTAACGTCTCATACGGTTGAGGAACGCTTCTGCCCGTTGGTACTCCTGAATTGTTTCTTCGCGGGAGAATCGAACATGCACGCTGTAGTCCGCCATCAGGATCGCATCAAAGTCTCCGCCGCACCCAGAGACCGCACAGCGAGCCGCCACTCTCCGAACAACATCGGCCTATTCACAGCACCGATACCCCGTGGCGCTCTACGGCATCTCTGTAAGGAGACTGCAGGGCTTTCAGTCGATCCCACTCTTGTTCGGTGTACGCCATGATCGAAGGGACCGCCCACGAAGTCACGGCCAAGTCGTAACCAATGTCCCGCAGTGGCCGTTTAAGGTCGATGGCCTCGTCCCGGACGACGACGAGTATGTCGAGATCACTGTCTTCTCGGGCGTCGCCTCGTGCTTTGGAACCATAGACAAGCATCCGTAACACCATTCCCGGGTGTTTTTGGGCGAGCGCCTCACGGTACTGGTCCAGCCACTTCTGTTCGTCTGGGTGGAGTTTCAGCACGGAATCAGACCTTTGATGTCGGAGGTAGCAGCTTCAGACAAAGCCGATCTCCGGTCAAGTCCGTGATCAGGCCACCGACCGCCGGCCCGGTTCCGGTAGAGCCGGCTGGCTGAACGGCCGGTCGTGCCGCAGGCTCGGCACGCGCCGGCGGACGCTGGCGACGGTGCCCATGTCCACAGTAGCGACGATGGTGCCGGCTTCGTCGCCGCCCTCGGCGAGGACCTCGCCCCAAGGCGACACGATGAGCGAGTGGCCGTAGACGGCGCCTCCGCCGGGGACGGGGCCGACGGAGCACGGGGCCACCACCACAGCACCGTTCTCGATGGCGCGAGCACGGTTCAGCACGTGCCAGTGGGCCTGTCCCGTTACCTTCGTAAAGGCCGCGGGCACCGCCAGGATCTCGGCGCCGGCCTGGGCCAGGGCGCGGTAGAGGTGGGGGAAGCGCAGATCGTAGCAGGTGGTCATACCGAGACGGCCCCAGGGGGTGTCCGTCACCACGGCCTGCTTGCCGGGATTGATCACCGCGGACTCGCGGTAGCGCTCGGTCTCGGACAGATCCACGTCAAACAGGTGGATCTTGTCGTAGCGCGCGCGGATCCCGCCTGTGTCGTCCACCAGAAAACCGCGGTTGATGAGGCGGCCGTCGGGTCCATCCACTGCCACCGAGCCAATGAGCATCCACACGCCGGCATCGCGGGTGAAAGCGCGAAGCGCCTCCAGCACGGGGTGACTCGACTCCGGCGCGGCCGGGGGCTTGAGCACGCCGTCCTCGGTGGCGAGGCCGCCGCAGAACTCGGGCAGGCACACCAACTCGGCGCCCGCCGCTACCGCTTCGCCAGCCAGGCGGCATGCAACGTCAATGGCTTCGTCAAAGGTCGCCAGAGCCGGTGTCTGGACGCAGCCGATGCGCACTTCGCGTGTGGTGGTCATGGGACTGTCCCCCGTCGTCTGATTTGGTCAATTTTAACTCTTTGACGGGAAATTACGAAGCACGCGTGAGCCCTTCGATGAGTTCGCGGTGCTGCGGGTAGCACCGGACCAACTCGTCCCTCCCGGGCATCTCGAAATCGGCGAAGTCGAAGCCGGGCACGCAGGTGCAACCCACCAGGGCATAGCCTCTGTTGCCGTCCATGGAGGCGCCGAACAGGGAACCGCCGGGCACCAGCGCCTGGAGGCATTCGCCCGCCTCCGGGTCGGGGCCCATGCGGATGGGGGCGTATCGGCCGGCGGCGTCTATGACGTGCACGGTGAGGGTCGAGCCCACGTAGAAGTGCCACAGCTCGTCCTGCTTGATGCGGTGGAGGGCAGAGAACTCTTCGTCCTGTAGCAGGAAAAAGATAGACGTGCCGAGGTTGCGGGGGCCGTCGTAGCCCGGCAGTACCTCGCCCGGCACCACGACCGAGGACCGATAGACCTCCTTGAAGTAGCCGCCTTCCGGATGGGGTTCGAGGCCGAGATGATCGATCCAATGGGCGGCGTCACGCACGGGACGGTCCCCGGGGGGCGCCTCCCCCACTCTTCCTCCTCTGGATCCCCGCTTCCGCGGGAATGACGGGTGTGGGGTCGCGCAACGTCCGCCGCCATAGCGCGAGGTCGCCGCCGCCGTCGAAGTGGTACCGCCGGAGCGCCTCCGGGTCCAGGGTGACCCCAAGTCCGGGACCGTCGGGCGGATGCATGAACCCGTTCCTGGGCTCCAGGGGCTCCTGGAGCAGGTCGCTGCGGAGCGGGTTCTCGTTGTAGTCGAACTCCATGACCGCGCTGTTCTCCAGGGCGGCGGCCAGATGCAGGCTGGCGGCCAGGGCAACGCCGTCGCCGTAGGTGTGGAGCGAGACCGGAAGACCCTGCTCGGCAGCCAGTGCGGCGATGGTGCGCACCTCGCTGATGCCGCCGGCGCGGGCGACGTCGGGCTGGAGCACGTCGACGGCGTCACGGGCCATGAACGACTCGAAGGCGAAACGGGTGTGGAGGTTCTCGCCCAGGGCCACGGGGACGGCGGAACGGGCCTTGAGCTCTGCGTGGCCGGCAACGTCCTCCATGAAGAGCGGCTCCTCCAGCCAGCCGATGCCGAGCTTCTCGAACGCCGTTGCGGCGGCCACCGCCACCTCCAGCCCGTAGCCCATGTTGGCGTCGGTCATGAGCGGGAAATCGTCTCCCAGGGCGGACCGCACGGCGCTGACGATCTCGACGTCCTGGGCCAGGTCGAAGCCCACCTTGATCTTGATGCCGTGGAAGCCCCGTTCCGCCAGCTTCTCGGCCTTCTCCACCGCGGCGGCTGTTTCCTCCGGATAGAGCGCGGTGGCGTAGACCTCCACCGGGTCCCGGCGCTTGCCGCCCAGCAACTCGTACACCGGCACGCCCTTCACCTTGCCGGCGATGTCCCACAGGGCGATGTCCACGCCGCTGAGCGCCACCACCCCTACCCCTCTGGAGCCGAAGGCGCGGACACCGGCGCGGAAATAGGCCGTGTCCCAGACCTCCTCGACGGCCAGGGGATCCATGCCTACGAGCAGGGGCTTGAGGACGTGGGCGACGATGGATTCCAGCACCAGACCGTTGCCGGAGCACGAGCCCACGCCGGTGATTCCCTCATCCGTATGGACCTCCACCAGGAGTCCATAGCGATGGGTCCGCACGCCGGTGCGGCTTTCCACCCGGCCATGAGCACCCATCGGCGCGCGCAGCCGGATGGTTCGGATGTCCGTGATCTTCATTCCAACTCCTCGAAATCAACCAGCTTGACACCCCCGTGCGGCGTCTCATAGATTCGTTCGTGAATCCGCGGGTCTTTAGCAATCCGACCGGACAACGCCTGGAGGGAGCCCCCATTGAGCAGGCCAACCGTAATCGATGCCGACGGGCACGTGCAAGAGAAGTATATTCGCTGGGAGGACTACCTGGAAGAGCCCTACCGTTCCCAGGCGCCGCGGGTGGTCAAGGACAACCGCGGGGTCGACTTCCTGATGGTGGAGGGGAAGCTCTGGCCCAAGCCGTCCGGGCCCGGCGTGGGCAACGTGGGGGCGGGCTACAGCCGCCGGCCCCAACCCACCACCGGCATGGAAGACCCGGCGCAACGCCTAAAGGACATGGACCTGGAGGGCATCGACACCGCGGTGCTGTTCGGCACCAACGTGTTCCTGAGCCTGGCCTACTACGAGGACGCCGACAATGCCTGCGCCCTGGCCCGGGCCTACAACAACTGGCTCGCGGAATACTGCGGCGAAGACACGGACCGCCTCAAGGGGGTGGCGCTGGTGCCGATCCAGGAGCCGGAGGAGGCGGCCAAGGAGCTCAGGCGGTGCGTCGACGAGCTCGGCTTCGTGGCCGCGGGCACGCCGGCGCACTCCACCGCCGGCGGGAACCTGGACAACCCCGCGCTGCGGCCGTTCTTCGCGGCGGCCCAGGAGCTGGACGTGCCGGTGTGCATCCACGTCGGCGCGGGGCGACCGGCCGCGGGCACCGAGCGCTCCACCAACGCGTTCTTCAACCACGTGCTCACCCACCCCTTCGAGCAGATGATCGGCTGCCTGTGCATCGTCGCCGGCGGCATCCTGGAAGAATTTCCTCGGCTTCGCGTGGCCTTCCTGGAAGCCGGCGCCGGCTGGGTGCCCTATTGGATCGAGCGGATGGACGAGCACTACGAGTACATGCAGCCGGCGGTGCCGTGGCTCAAGAAGTCGCCCGGCGAGTACATGCGCGGCGAACAGGTCTACTACTCCTTCGAGCCCGACGAGCAGACGCTGCCGTTCGTGCTCGACTTCGTCGGACACGACCGGCTGGTGTTCGCGTCCGACTACAATCACGGCGACTGCAAGTTCCCGCACACGGTGAGCTCCATGCTGGAGCGCAAGGACCTGCCGGAAGGGGCCCTGAGCCGGATCATGTGCGAGAACGCGCGGCGCCTCTACCGCCTGTAGCCGGGTGGCCAAGCGAAACGGGACAGCACCCGTAGGCTCGTTCGATAAAGGCAACCGGCACGACACCCAGGCATTCGGAGTCACCATGCAAGGCAACAAGGTCTGTATCCCGGCGCCGCACAAGCTGTCGGTGGGGCGGGACGTGCTGGAGGAGGCGGGGTGCGAGCTCGTGCTGGGAATGGACCAGGACGAACATCCCAAGCACCGCTACACCGAAGACGAGCTGGTGGAGCTGATAGGCGACAGCGACGCCGTCTGGGCGGCCCAGCGGGACTTCATCAGCGGCGCGGTGCTGGCCCGCTGCCCGAAGCTGCGCGGAGTGATCAAGGCCGCCATCGGCTACGAGACCATCGACGTGGAATCCGCCACCGAGCTGGGCATCCTGGTGTGCAACAGCCCGGCGCGGGAGAACTTCACCGGCGTGGCCGAGGCCACCGTCGGGCTCATGTCCATGCTCTTCAAACGGCTGGTGCACAACCAGACGCTCCTGCGCGAGGGCGGCTGGAAGCGCAACGAGCATCGCGGCAACCTGATGGTGGGCCGCACCGTCGGCATCGTCGGCGTGGGACGGGTAGGCAAGGAGGTCGCCAAGCGCCTCGGCCCCTGGGAGATGCGTCTCATCGCTTGCGACCCCTACATCACCCAGGATTCGGTGGAGCACCTGGGGGTGGAGCTGGTGTCGCTGGACACGGTGCTGCACGAATCCGACCTCGTGACCCTGCACACGCCCCTCACCGCGGAGACGCGCGGGCTCATCACCCTGGCCGAGCTGAAAAAGATGAAACCCACCGCCTACCTGGTGAACACGTGCCGCGGCGGCGTGGTCAAGCAGGAGGACCTGGTGCAGGCGCTCAACGAAGGCGTCATCGCCGGCGCGGCCGTGGACGTGTTCGAGGAAGAGCCGCTGCCCCTGTCGGACCCCATCCGGCAGGTGGACCCCGAGCGGCTGATCATGACCCCGCACATCATCGGCACCAACCCGCAGTCCCAGGTGTCCGGCGAACGCATGGCCGCCCAGAGCATCCTCACGGTGCTGGCGGGCGAGGTGCCGGAGACCGTGGTGAACCCGGCGAGTGTGGATTCCTGGCGCGAACGGTTCGGCGCCCGTTGAACGGATTGGAGGAACCCCGTGGCTGAAAGGGAAACCATCATCGAGGAGATCGACGAGGAAACAGGCGTCGCCTGGATCACCCTCAACCGGCCGGAGCGAAAGAACGCCCTGAGCCGCAAGCTGCTGGCGGAGTTGGCGGACAGCCTCAAGACCCTGTCGGTGAACGACAACATCCGCTGCATCGTCACCACCGGGTCGGGCAACGCCTACAGTTCGGGGCTGGACCTGTACGACCTGCGGGCGTCGTGGCAGGGGAAGCGCCGGCTCTACGAAGGCGGCTCCGCGCGGGAGATCGTGACGCTGCTGCGCCAGGCCCCGCAGGTCACCGTGGCCGCGGTCAACGGCTGGGCCCTGGGCGGCGGCCTGGTGCTGGTGAACGGCCATGACCTGGCCATCTCCGCGGACACGGCGCAGTTCGGCATGCCGGAGATCATCCGCGGGAGCTACGGCGCCACCGCCACTCCCACGCTCTTCCGCAGCGGCATCCCCTTCAAGAAGGCCTTCTACATCCAGCTCACCGGCGAGAACCTGGATGGGGCCGAGGCCGAGCGCCTGGGGCTGGTGTCCAAGACCGTGCCCGAGGAGGAGCTGATCCCGTTCGTGCGGGAGTTCGCCGCCACCATCGCCACCCGTCACCCGGCGACCCTGGAACACGCCAAGATCGCCGCCTACACCGCCATGGACCTGGACAACAGCCGCGGGCTGCTGGTGGACGAGATCATCTCCCACCGCATGCGCGTGTACACGAACCCGCTGAACGACGTCGAGGGGTACCTCCAGTCCCAGAAGGGCGGCGGCAACGTGGGCTACGAGAAGCCCGACGCGAAGAAGTCCTAGGGAGCGGGACGCGGGCATGGCCAAGGACAAGTCGGGAAACGGCGGCGCCCCTCGCCTGCTGGAGGGATACCGGGCGCTGGACCTCACGGACCGCAAGGGCCAGATATGCGGGCGCTTCCTTGCCGACCTCGGGGTGGATGTGCTCAAGATCGAGCCGCCCGGCGGCGACCCGGTGCGGCGCACGCCACCCTTCGTAGGCAAGACCAGCCTTGCGTTCGCCCACCTCAACGCCAACAAGCGCACCCTGGAGCTGGATCTGCAAACGCCCGGGGGGCGCGACCGGCTGCGGGGGCTGGCGGCCGAGGCCGACATCCTCATCGAAAGCGGCGCCCCTGGAGAGATGGCCGGGCTCGAGCTCGACTACGACCGGCTCCGGGAGATCAATCCCACGCTTATCATGGCGTCCATCACCGGCTTCGGCCAGTGGGGTCCCCACAGCGGTTTCGCCTACAACGACCTGGTGGTGTTCGCCATGTGCGGCCTGATGTCCATCTCCGGCGATCCGGAAAAGCCCCCGTGCGTGCCGCCGGAGACCCAGGCCTACTACTTCGGCAGCCTGGTGGCGGCCCTGGGCATCGTGGCGGCGCTCCATCGCCGGGAGCGTACCGGCGCCGGCGACTGGATCGACGTTTCCATGCAGGAGGCCCTGGCCACCCAGGAGCACATGGTCCGGCTCTACGCCAATGAGCAGGAGATCCACACCCGCGCCGGGAGCCAGCACCAGCACGTGGCGCCGGCGAGGATATTCCCGTGCCGGGACGGCTACGTCTACATGTACGTCAGCCGGCAGCACTGGGAGAGGTTCCTCGGCATCTGGCCCGGCCACCCCGACGAGTTCGACGCGCCCGAGTACCTCAACAACCTCTTCCGGCGATCCCGCGCCGATGTCATCAATCCCGCGGTGAGCGAGTTCACCCGGCAGCACTCCGTGGACGAGCTGACCCGCCGTCTCCAGTCCAACCGCATCCCGTGCCTGCCCGTGAACCCGCCGCTGGGCTTTCTCCGGGACCCGCACGTGGAAGGACGGCGCTTCGTCCAGGAGGTAACCTATCCGGACGGGACGTCGCTGACCCAGCCGGCCCTTCCCTGCCTGTTCAGCGGGTCACGGCCAGGCGTGGCGTCTCCGCGGCCCCTCGCCCAGGATGTGCAGAACGCCTGGTCCGGGACAACGCATGCCGGAGATGACGATGCGTCCGCGGCCGCTCACGGGGACGCGGACGTCGGCGGACAGGGCCTGCCGCTGCAGGGCATGCGGGTGCTGAGCTTCGACCACGTGCTGGCGGGGCCCTTCGGCATGATGCTGCTGGCGGACCTGGGCGCAGAGGTGCTCAAGGTGGAATCCGCCAAGGGCGGACTCGATCCCTTCCGTTTCTTCGGCACCGGGGACGACCCAAACGCGTCGCCGCGCTTCCTGGAGTTCAACCGCAACAAGCACTCCGTCACGGTGAACCTCAAGCATCCCGAAGGACCCGGCCTGATCCGGGAGCTGGCCCAACACTGCGATCTGGTGCTGGACAACTTCGCGGCGCGGGTCATGCCGAGCCTGGAGCTCGACTACGATCACCTGGTGGAGCTCAAGCCCGACATCGTCACCCTGCGGATGCCCGGGCTCGGCGCCACCGGCCCCAAGAAGGACTCCCTGACCCTGGGCACCATCATCACGGGATTCACCGGGTTCACCTGGCTGTGGAACGAGTCCGCGGAGGTAAGTCCCCCGGTGGGGTCCGGCACCGTGCTGCCGGACTACGTGTCGGGGGTCATGGCGGCGATCCTGTCCGTCGCGGTGACCCTCTACCGCCGGCGCACCGGCCGGGGAATGGCCATGGACCTGGCCCAGGCGGAGGCGGCCGCGTTCCTCATCGGCACCGCCATGATCCAGGCCGCCAACACCGACGCCGAACCCGTTGCGGTGGGCAACCGGTCCCCCTACCACGCTCCCTACGGCATCTACGCCTGCAAGGGAGACGACCGCTGGTGCGTCATCGCCACCGAGGACGATGCACAGTGGGACAGGCTGGCCGCGGCCATCGGGCGGCCGGAGCTGTCCGGCGACCCGCGGTTCCGGACCGTGGCGGACCGGGTCCACAACCGGGATGCGTTGGATGCCGTCATCGAGGAATGGACCCGCTCGCGGGACTGCCACGAGGCCATGCGGTTGCTGCAGGCGGAAGGGGTCCCTTGCGGCGCGGTGCAGAACGGCGCCGACCTGGTGATGAACGACCCGCACCTCCAGGCCCGCGGCTTCCTCGGCACCCACGACAATCCGCGCTTCGGGCGCCTCACCCTACCCTGCCTCCCCATACGCTTCGCCCGAAGCGACATGGCCCAGGACTGGGCCTTCCCCGAGCTCGGCCGCGACACGGACCGCACGCTGCGGGACGTGCTGGGTTACGACGACGCACGGATCCGGCAGCTCCGGGAGGACGGGGCGCTGGAGTGACGGAGGGGCGCGGGAACGGCGTTTGTGGGGCAGCGGCGCCTTCCGTTCCGATTATGTACCGGCGGCGTCAGACTTGCAGGCTGTATCGCCGCGTAAGTCTGTGGAACAGCACGGCCAGGACGACGGTGCCGGCGGTGACGCCGAGGCTGAAGGCGGCCAGGGTGCTGACGTTGCCGTTCTCCCACAGCTCCCAGATGATCACGGCGATGACCTGCGAGCCGGGACTGTAGAGCAGCAGGGCCACGGACAGCTCCCGGATGGTGATGAGGAAGATGTAGATCCAGCCGGCGAAGAGCGCGGGCAGCATCAGCGGCACGACGATCTTCCACGCCACCTGGCCCCAGGTGGCGCCGCTGGTGGTGGCGCTCTCCTCCAGCTCCCGGTGGATGCCCAGGAGCCCCGCGTGGCTGAAGCGGATGGCGTAGGGCAGATACCGTGGCACGAACGCCAGCACCATGATCCAGATGGTGCCGTACACCGGCAGCGGCACGGTCAGGTACATCTTGAGGATGGCCACGCCCATGACGATGCCGGGAAACACCAGCGGCAGCATGGCGAGCTGGTCCAGGCCCCAGCGCCAGCGGATGTTGGTGCGGGCCACCAGCCATACGGTCACGAAGGCCAGGAAGATCGCCCCGGTGGCCGAGGTGAGGCTGATGGTGAGGCTGTTGACCACCGACCGCAGGATGGTGTCGTTGCTGAAGGCGGTGACGTAGTTCTCCAGGGTCAGGTTCCCCAGGGCCTCGATGGAGGGAGCCTGAAGGTATGGCACCAGCGACGACCACGCCATGGCGACGATGGGCAGCAACTGGAGGCACGGCAGCACCAGCAGCACCGCTCCACCCGCCCAGCGCCACCGGCCCAGGTCCTTCCGGCGCGGGTTGAATCCCTTGCCCGTGACGGTGGTGAAGCGGTGGGCGTGCTGGGTCACCCGGTAGTACGGCACCATGGCCAGCGCCACCAACGCGATGAGCAGCACGGAGTAGGCGCTGGCGTTGCCGTACTCCGGCAGGTAACCGTCGGTGAGCTGCAGGTAGATCTCGGTGGTGAACACTTCGACGCCGGCAGGGATGCCGATGAGGGCGGGGATCTCGAAGGCCTCCAGCGTGCGGATGAAGGTGAGGATCAACACCGACAGCACGCTGGGCGTGGCCATGGGCAGGGTCACCCGCTTGAACACCTGCCAGTCGGTGCTCCCGGCCACCACCGCCGCCTCCTCCAGCGCCGGGTCCATGGAGCGGAACGGCGTGGCCATGAGCAGGAAGACGATGGGCAGCCAGAGGAAGCCCTCGGTGAGGATCATCCCCTCCATGGAGAAGACGTCGAAGAAGGGGCCCATGCCGGTCACGGAGCTCGCCGCGACGTTGAGGAACCCCGCCTTGGGACCCAGCAACAGGATCCAGCCGATGACCTTGACGATGCCCGGTATCGCGAACGACATGAACGCCGACACGTAGGCCACCGCGCGGAAAGGGGCATTGGTGCGCTCTGCCAGCCACGCCATCAGCGTGCCCACGAGCAGCGACCACAGCGCGCTGCCGGACGAGAAGACGAAGGAGTTCCAGGAGAGGAGAGCGAAGTCCGAGAAGGACTCGAAGATCTCGAGGAAATGGGTGACGGTGAAGGCGCCGACGTCGGCGCCGCGCTCCACCGTCAGGCTGAAGTAGCCGATGAAGAACAGCGGCGGCACCACCAGGTAGAGCAACACCGCCGCCAGCGGCACGAACAGCCACAGCGGATATCCCCGGCTCCGGTTTCTCAGACCCGTAAGGGTGGTTATGAGTTGCAAGACGGTTCTCGATGGAAGGGCCGGAAAAGCGCCTCGCGCCCTCCCGGCCCGTCATGCGTAAAGGTCACGGCCCTCCGAAAGGCCGTGCGGCTTCCTGAACCGGTGAAATCAGCCGCACCGCCCCGAGGCCGCTACTTCCGCCCGATGGTGGTAAGCGTCTTGTTCCACGCCTTCTCCGTCTTGAGGTACTGCTCTCGGGTCATGCCCGCCTCCGGGTACCAGCGCTTGAAGCCAGGGTCCTTCCAGGCGCTGCCGTTGTGGTGCTCCTGGAGGATCTTCTGACCCTCGGGGCCGAGGACGAAGTCGGCCATCAGCAACGCCGCGTGGGGGTGAGGCGCGTTCCTGGAGATGGCGAAACCTCCGGCATTGGCCACCACGGCTTCCAGCGGCAGCCACTCGATGGGCGCGCCCTTGGCGATGGCGGTGACGGCGTGGTTCCTGAAGGTGCTGAACGAGACTCCCACCTCGCCGGACACCACCATGTCCAGCAACGCGCGACCGGAAACCGCGTGCAGGCTGATCCCCTGGCCCTTGAGCGATTCGGCGAACTCCTTGCCCTTGATGTGGATCAGGGCGCCGATGGCCCGTTTGCCGCTGGAGGTCGTGGCCAGGCCGATCTTCCCCTTGAGGGCGGGATTCGCAAGATCGCCGAACCCCCTGGGGACGGCGTCGGCCGGAATCGCCTTCTTGTTGTAGGTGAGGGACATGTAGGATTCCCGGTCCGTGGCCCAGAAGACCAGCCCCTTGCCGGCGGAGTGCCTGGCCACGTCCGGATACGTGCCCAGCCGCGGCGACGTGTAGGGCGCCAAGAGCTTGGCGTCACGCACGATCATCAGGGTCGGCGGCGTGGTCTCGAGCACGTCGAAGATATGCCGGCCCGATTCCGCCTCACCGAAAACCCGCGGCAGAAGCCGCTTGCTGCTGCCCCGGAAGGCCTCCACCTGGATGCCGTACTTGTCACCGAAGGCCTTGGCCAAGGCCTTGTAGTTGGTTCCGGCCATGGAGGTGTACCAGACCAGCTTGCCTTCCTTCTTGGCTTCCGCCAGGAGCTTCTGCTCGCGGTCCTTCCCCTGGTACTTGGTGGCCAGCTCCGTCACGCTGGCGGCATGGAGCGCCGGCGCCCACGCGAGCACCGCGGCGACGATCAAACCCAACAGGGCGCGTAAACCGTATCTCATGGCATTCCCTCCCCTCGAAGAAAAGGATCGGAAGACAGCCCTCCCGGGCAAGTCCGATCCGTTGTCATGTGCCCTTCCAAAAGCTCAGGACGAACGGCAATGAACCTTCCGTTCGTCCTGAGCGTAGCGGAGCGGAGTCGAAGGACGCAAGCCGGGACTCTATGGCTCGTAGGACAAGTTGGAACGCACCAGGTTGCTGATGCGCCGGTGCATGGGGTTCTTGAGCTCCTCGCCGATGTGGGCCATGGCGCCGAGGGTGCGGCCGATGAGGGCGAAGGCCTTGGCCATCTGCCACTGGAGCCCCATGTCCGAGGCGATGGCGGCGATG
Organism: uncultured Binatia bacterium (SeqCode); assembly: GCA_965219905.1. Taxonomy (GTDB): domain Bacteria; phylum Desulfobacterota; class Binatia; order UBA9968; family JAJDTQ01; genus JAJDTQ01. The sequence goes on from CBDCOS010000002.1 coordinate 1,346,612, forward strand.
GCGCCGGTGACGTTGATGGGGAGGCCCCGGTTGTAGCGCGCCTCCGCGGCCTTCTTGATCTCTTCCAGCAGCTCGCAGTAGCGCCCGCGCACGCCGGTCTCGGCGGCGATCTCGTACAGCCGGTCGGCGCGGGGGTCGCCCTCGGAGTGGGTGGCGTGGCCGATGCCGGCGATGCGCTGCTTGCGGGCGGCGTGGTCTTCCACCACCCCCTGGGCGGTGGTCGCCAGGTCGGCGCCGTCGCTTCCCTGCGGCAGCGCGTCCTGCAGCATCTTCGCGCAGTACTCAGACGAGCCCAGGTGGACGCTGCCGGCCCCCAACAGGGCGGCGGCTACCGCCCCCTGAATGGCCTCGGGCGCCGTCGACACCGTGAAGCGGGCGGCGATGATGTTGCCCACCATGCCGTGCTCCACCAACACGTTGAGCAGCGCGTCGGTCATGCGCCCCTCGTCCTCGGTGGGAATGCGCCCCACCAGCATCAGGAACGTCATCTGCCCGAAGCTGAGCTTGCCGAGGATGTCCTGGGTCATGTCGATGTTACGGACCAGCACCCGGTGCAGCTCGGCCTTGCCCAATCCGGTTACGATCTTGGTCTTGTCGTCGCTCATCAAGGTCTCCTTTCGGCCTGGCGTCAGGCCCTTGTCGGATTACGCTTCACGGATCAGTTCATCACCAGGCCGCCGTTCACGTTGAGCGTGTAACCGGTGATGTAGGTGTTCTCGGGGCTCACGAGGAAGTAGAAGCCCTCGGCGATGTCCTCGGGCTGCCCGGTGCGGCCCATGGGGATGAGCGGCTTCCAGGCCTCACGGGAGCCGGGGGCCGCGTGAGCCAACACGCGAGGCGTGTCCGTGGGGCCGGGGGCGACGACGTTGACCAGGACGCCGTAGGGCGCCAGCTCCAGGGCCAGGGATTTGGTGAACCCGAGGACGCCGGCCTTGGCGGCCGAATAAGGCGTGCGCAGGGCACAGCCGGTGAGGCCGTAGTTGGACGCCGTATTGACGATGCGGCCGCGCCGCTGCTCCATCATGAGGGGAGCCACCTCGCGGCAGAAGAGGAAGGTGCCCTTGAGGTTCACGTCCAGCACCTCCCGCCACTCGGCCCAGGACAGGTCCTCCACGGCCTTGGTGTGGATGGTGCCGCCGGCCAGGTTGCAGAGGATGTCCACCGAGCCGAAATCCTCGCGGACCTGCGCCACCACGTCCTTGATCTCGGCCGCCCGGGTGACGTCGACGCCGTAGGCGCGCGCTTGCGCGCCGGCCGCGGCCAGCTCGCCCGCGACGCGCTCGGCCCCCTCACGGTCCGCGTCGGCGATGGCGAGGGCGATGCCCTCCCGGGCGAACCGCAACGCGACGCAACGGCCGATGCCGTTGCCGCCGCCTGAAATGATAGCCACGTCGCTCAATTTAGGCTCCTTCTTTCTGCCTGTGGCGGACCCCTGCAAGGGCGACCGCCGGTCGCCCCTACGGTTGCTGCGAGCCAATTCCCCCGCCAGGAATCCTAAAGGAAATCTTCCAAACGCACCTGGCCCGCACCCATGGGCTGCAGGCGGTCGAACTCGAACCGCCGCCCCGGGTCGCACTCCGGCGGCTTGGTGGCGTCGATCATCACCTTGCCGCCCACGCGGTGCCAGCCGGGCGCGCCGGGCTTGCCTACCTCCTGGCAGGAGGGATCCATGGCGTGGATCTTGGCGCCGGGTATGGTGATGATGTCCTCCGCGGGGTTCACCCTCGTGGAGATGGCCCAGAGCACGTCGGCGTAGTTGAATATGTCCACGTCCTCGTCCACGGCGATGGCTACCTTGGGGTGTTGGTACTCGCTGGAGAGCGCGGCCATGAGCACGTTCCTGGCCTCGCCGTAGTAGCGGGCGTTCATCTGCACCACGAGGCCGAAGATGCCCGGCAGCACCAGCACGTTCTTCACCTGGGCGCCGCCGCCCACGCTCCGTATCCGCCGCAGGATCTGCGCCGACATGGGCACCTTGTGGTACACGCACCCTTCCACCTCGGCGCCGTTCTGGATGTTCTTGAAGATGGCGTCGCCGCGCATGGTGACGGCGTTGACCTGGAACACCGGGTTCTGCCCCGCCCCCGCCAGGTAGTAGTCCTGGAACTCGCTGAAGGGGCCCTCCTCCTCGCGCACGTGGGGCAGGATCTCGCCTTCCAGCACTACCTCGGCCTGGGCCGGCACCTCCATGTCGATGGTCTCGCACTTCACCATCTCCACCTCTTCCTGCAGCAGCCCCGAGGCGATGGTCAGCTCGTCCCGGCCGTAGTCCGTGGTGGTGGCGGCAGCGAAGTAGAACATGGGGTGGTGGCCGATCATGAAGGCCACCGGCATGCCCTCGCCCTTGGACTCGTGCTTCTGGTAGTTGGCCCAGCCGTGGCGCGGATAGAGCAGGATACCGGTCTTGCGCGGTCCCTTCATCTGCAGGCGGTGGAAGCTCAGGTTGCGGTTGCCGGTGTCCGGGTCCTTGGAGATCATCAGGCCGGCGGAGATGAAAGGGCCGCCGTCGCGGATGCCACACTGGTGGATGGGCAGCTTCGTGATGTCCACCTCGTCGTCCTTGAAGACGCGCTCCTTGACCGGACCGGAGGACACGATGCGGGTGGTGCCGGCCGTCTGCGTGCGCCGGACGAACTCCGGCACCATCTCGTTGCGGTCGACGCCGAAGGCCAGCGGCGCCAGCCGCACGTCGCCGGGCGCCTGCCCGAGGCAGCGCCAACCCGGGAAGCCGTCGAGGTTTTCGAACAGGAGCGCCCGTTCACGGGACTGCCACAGAAGCGCCCCCATCTGGGTCCGCGGGTCCACCGGCTTGGAGATGGTGTCGAGCACGCCGGCGCCCCGCAACTGGTCGATCCAGGTGCGTATATCCTTTTTCATTGGCTGTTTCGTCGTTGGGAAACATTGCCGTCCGGCGCGCGATCCGCGCCGGACGGCAACTGGTGTCGTGTCCCGCAAATTCCTGCAACAAGTTGCGTGCGGGACACGACACCGGGTTGGTCTATTTCTTGCGCGCCAGCAGCGCCGGGATGTACTCGTTCTTGAGCCAATCCCACCCTGGTGAGGGCTGGAGCAGGGTCTTGGTGATCTTGTCCGCGTCGGGCCCCTTGATGTAGTCCAGCTTCAGCCCGAAGATCTTCTCCCACTCCTTCACGTACACCGGATCGGAGTACATCTTGTCGAACGCGGCGCGGATGGCTGCCACGCGATCCGCGGGCGTGCCGGGAGGCACCACCAGCGTACGGTTCAGGGTGCGCAGGGTGGGACCGGTCAGCTTGTACGCTTCCCAGGCCGGGCCCGACGGGGCCTTGCCCTTCACCTGCCTGTAGACCTCCTCGAAGGTCGGGATGTCGGTGCCGGGAGAGCGGATGACCTTCCCGTCGGGAGTCAGCACGCCACCCTGCCAGATGGCGATGGCGACCCCCTCCTTGATGGAGGAATAGTACCGTCCGCCGCTGCCGAGCACGTGATGCAGCCCGGTGCCGCCGACGTAGGAGACCTCTCCGGACAGGAACGCCAGAGCCATCTGGGCGGTGCCGGGGTAGCCTACCGCGAACGTGTAGCCCTTGATGCCCAGCAGGTCGAGCCCGATGGCGTCGTTCAGAAAGGACGATCCGGTGATGGAGCGCCCGGAGACCGCGATCTTGGTGGGGTCGATCTTGGTCAGCTCGACCCCGGTCTTGACCTTGAGAAAGTCCCGCACGATGGCGGCGGAGGCGCCGCTGGTGGCGTAGATCGCCGGCATCTTCGTCAGGTCGAAGTTGGGCTTGGGCTCCTTCAGGACCGAACTGCTCAGGTGGGTCGTGCCCATGATGGACCACGTGAGGCCGTCCTTCTTGGCCTTGTGGTGGATGTAGGCGCCGTGAATCAGGCCGGACGCCCCGGGCATATTGATCTTCACCACCTTCTTGGGCATGCCGGGAAGGTACTTGCTGATGCGGCGGGCGATGAGCCGGCCTTCGGTATCGTGCCCGCCGCCGGGCGAATAGCCGGAAAGGATCTGGATTCTCTTGCCTTCGGTGAAGGCATGCGCCGAGCCCAAGGCGAGAACCGCCAACACCGCACAGCACACGAACAACAACGACACTCTGCGTAGGGTCATGAGATTTCTCCCTTCCGGGACGGGGCGTGATGCCCCGCCCCCCGCCGGAATGCTACTTGGCGCCGACGAACTTGCGGAGATGCGTCTGCCACTCGGCGGGCGCCATGGTCTCGTCGCGGATCTTGGTCGCGGCCTCCGGCGTCACAAGCACCGGAGCGAGCTTCTGGCCGAAGACCCTCTCCCAGTCCTTGATGAAGCCCGGGTCCTTGGCCATTTTCCCGACCGCCTCGCGCAACTCCCCGACCTTGGCTCCGGCAATGCCCGGAGGCAGCACCAGGGTGCGGGTCAGGTTCGAGATACCGAGCCCGATGGCTCGCCACGCCTCCCAATCGGGCCCCGAGGGCTCCTTCTTGTGGACCGCCTTGAACACCTCGTACAGCGTGGGCACGTCCCCCTTGACCGTGGCGGACCGGGCGACGCTACCGTCGCTCTTGAGGATGCCGCTCTGGTACATCGGGAACACCAGGCCGCGCTTGTGCAGGTCCACGAAGGCGCCGCCCCCCACCAGGTGGGCGTCGCTGGCCACGAAGTAGCTCACCTCGCTCCGTTCCATGGCGGCCCTGATGGGCGAGGTTCCCCCGTAAGCGCACACCGCGTTGTACTTTTCGATGCCCAGGAGCCGCAACGCCAACTGCCCCCGCAGGCACGAGGAGCCCTGCTTGGAACGGCCGGCCACGACGATCTTCGAGCGGTCGACCTTGGTCACCAGGTCGTTGGCGTTCCTCGCCCCGAGAAAGTCCCGGGTCAGATGGACCTGAATGCCGGCAACGGACCAGATGATCGGCATCTTCAAAAGGTCGTACTTGACCATCTCCGGCGGCGCCAGCACCGCCTGCATCCCGTGGCTGCTACCGAACAGGCCGATGGTATTCCCGTCCGGCTTGGCCCGGTTGTAGACGTAGGACGACATGATCATGCCGCCGGCTCCGGGCATATTCTGGACCAGGACCTTGGGGTTTCCGGGCAGGTACTTGCCGAGGTAGCGTCCCATGACGCGCGCCTCGATATCATGGCCCCCGCCGGGCGGATAGCCGATCAGGATGGTCACGTTCTTGGCCGCGTAGGCCGTCGTAACCAGACCCGCGAACAACAGCAGAAAGAACAGGGTGCACCAACTCACCACTCGCGATCGCTTCATGATCCGTTTACCTCCTCGACAGCGGCCACGGGCCGCCGGGACCCCACCCGAATATCCGGGCAAAGCCGGCCTTGAACGCAGACGGGCCGAGGACTCGAGTTCAAACCGAGATCCTCAGCCCGTCTGTAATTGAGGGCCGCTCCTGCCGGAGCCGACCTGCGTAAAGAGTGTCGCTGGTCCAAACCAGCGACACTCCTTCCGCGCGAACCTATTTCTTTTTCGGCGCCGGTATGGTCAGCTTCGCCTTTGCGAGCGTGTTCCCGTCCGCGTCCACCAGCATGACCTCGTGGTCGCCGGGCTTCAGCAGCCGCTTGATGGTCCGTCCCCGGATCCCCCACGTGGTGGAGACCATGCCCTTGTCGTCCGCCTTCTCCACGGCAGGCTTCGCCAGGAAGCTGACGTCCGACAGCACGCCGCCCATCATGGTGCGGATACCCACCTCTTGGCCAGCCTTGAGGCCTTCCGCGGAGATCTTGACCTGCAGCCGGCCCTTCTTCGTACCACCCACGTCCACCATGAGCTTGGGGCCCATCGCCATGGCGACCGTCGACAGCAGAAACAATGCTCCCAGGGCCGCTGCCAAACCGACTAGACTTTTCCTTGCCATACGCTACCTCCCTTTGGTTTTTTGCTCCGCTGATCCAGACGGCTCCTTTTATACGTAAGCCTTGCGGCAAATGTCAAGTGCCATCTCGACCCAAATTCCGGCCCCTCGATCAGATGGGAACCAGAGCCGACAAGTACCTTTCCACCAGCCCCAGAATGAACTCTTGAGGCCCGTTAATCAACCCCGGCGGCCACGGGATGTGCAGCACCATCTCGAAGACCCCGATCATGAACACCACCATCACCACCATGTAGGCCACGGCCACCTTCCACGTCTCGCCCGCCTGTATGCCCAGGTAGAGGAGCAGGAAAAGCGGGACGCTCAGGATGAAGCCGATGATCCAGATGGAGAGATAGAGGCCGAAGATCCATGCGAAGATGTTGACTGCGCGCTTGATGACCACGGCCACCGGAACGCTGCGGTCCACCGGCAGGTCCATCATGCCGGCGACGTCCTCGTCGTCGTCCTTGCCGCGGAACAGGTCGAGGCCGAGTTGCAGGAAGCACAGCACCATGGTGGGAATGCCGATGGTCCAGGGAAACAGCCGCGCCTGGTATTGCCACTGCTTTGCCGTGACCACCAGCCCTATCATCAGCAGCAGGACGAAAACGGTGAACAGCGCGCCAGGGTTGGCCTTAAACTTCATCGGCTCCCTCGCTTTGTTCGCGTTCGACCCTGGCGGTGCGCATCTGCTGCAGCTCCTGCTGCTTACGGGCGTTGCGGATGCCGTAGTAGAGACTGACGGCGATAAGCACCATCACGATCATGACGATGGGACGCAGCATCCACGTGGCGCCGTAGCGGCTGATGGAAATGAAGAGGTAGTTTTCGATGATGCCGCTCAACACCAGGCCCAGGATCAGCGGCGGCCGGGGCCAACTGAACCGCTTCATGAACCATCCCAGCAGCGAGAAGAACAGCAGCGACCACAGGTCCCCGTAGTGCCGGGTCGCCTGGAACGACGCCAGGAACACGATGACCACCACCAGCGGGGTCAGCAGATTGATCCGCACCATGGCGATCTTGGCCAGGGTGTTGGTCAGCAGCATGCAGGCCACGGTGCCGAAGATGTTGGCGATGGCCAGGCTCCAGATCATCGTGTAGGTGACCGCCAGGTCCTTGGTGAGCATGGCCGAGCCCGGGGTCAGTCCCTGGATGGTCATGGCCCCCAGGAGCAATGCCATGGAGGCGCTGCCCGGCACTCCAAAGGCGATGGTGGGGATCAGCGCCCCACCCTCCTTGGCGTTGTTGGCGGCCTCCGGCGCCAGCACCCCGCGCACGTCGCCGGTGCCGAAGGTCTCGTTGGCGCCCTTCTCGGTCTGGATGGCGTGGCCGTAGGCGAACCAGTCCACCACCGACGCGCCCAGCCCCGGGATGGCGCCGACGAAGACGCCCACCACGCCGCAGCGCAGCACCAGGAACCAGTTGCGGAAGGTGTCACGGATCCCGGTCATGACCCCCTTCAGCCGCTCCTTGGGAACGTCGGCGATGCGCGTTCCCCGGATGGTCAGGTCGACGATCTCGGGGATGGCGAAGATGCCCAACGCCACCGGCACCAGCGGGACGCCGTCCCACAGGTACAGTTGGCCGAATACCCAGCGGAGCACGCCGGTCTGGGGGTCCATGCCCACCATGCCCACGCACAGGCCGATGGCTCCCGCGACGAGCCCCTTCACCGGCGCGTTGCCGCTCAGGACCGCCACCATGGAGATGCCCAGCAGGCCCAGCATGAAGAACTCGGGAGACCCGAACGCGAGCACGATCGGGCGAAGCACCGGGATCGAAAGCGCCAGGATCAGCGATCCGAACACCCCGCCCAGGAGCGAAGCCATGTAGGCGCCGCCGAAGGCGCGCCCGGCCTCGCCCTTCTTGGCCATTGGATGGCCGTCGAGGATGGTGGCCTGGGACGCCGAGGTGCCGGGGACGCCGAAGAGGACCGAGGGGATGGTGTCCGAGGTACTCGTCACCGAGATGAGGCCAATCATGATGGCGAAGGCCTCGAAGGAATCCATGTCGAAGGTGAAAGGAAGCAGGATGGCGAGCCCCACGAGGCCCCCCAGACCCGGGATCGCCCCCAGGGCCAGCCCCATGAGCACCCCGATGAACAGATACCCCAGCCGGGTCGGCACCAGGAGGTTCTCAAACGCCACGGTGGCGGCTTCCAGCATACGAACTCCCTTCTGCCCCTTGGAAAATCCACAGGGATATAACGAGGTCTGGACAGGCTGTCAAGCCGCTGCGTGCGACTGCCGTCCTTTCACGGCGCCCGTTCCCGTTGCGGGAACCCGGCAAAACGACTACTAGTGTCCTCGGTTTCGAGCTCCGATACGAGAACGTACGTGGAGGGGTCCGCGACGGCGAACCCCCTGAACCCCGGAAAGGATCGTCACCATGGGAAATCTGGGCATCTGCTTCGTCAATCCGGCCCCTCAGATAGAGCCGGGCTACGTCACGGCCATGGCGCGGAAATGCGACCAGGCAGGGCTGCATTCGTTCTGGACCATCGACCGCATCGCCTATGACAACCTCGAGGCCCTGACCGTACTGGCCGCGGCCGCCGCCGCCACCGAGCGCATCCGGCTGGGGACTTCGGTGCTGCTGTCGGCGCTGCGGCATCCGGCGCTCCTGGCCAAGACCGTGGCCACCCTGGATTTCCTGTCCAACGGCAGGATGACCCTCGGCATCGGCTTCGGCAGCCGGGAGAGCGACTTCAGCTCCGTAGAGGTTCCGTGGGAACACCGGGGGAGCCGGGCGGCGGAGTCGCTGGCGCTCATGAAGCGGCTCTGGACCGAGGAGGAGGTGGAGCACCACGGCCGGTTCTTCGACCTCCACAGCACCCGCTTCGGCCCCGCTACCGTGCAGTCGCCCCACCCTCCCATCTGGATGGGCGGCGGCGCCGAATCCGTCCTGAAGCGCGTCGGGCAGCACGCCGACGGCTACATCTGCGGCAGCAACGCGGTGCACGGCTTCGATGCGGTGTGGGAGAAGATCAGCGCCCATGCCCGCGCCGCCGGGAGGAATCCGGACGATATCGAGAAAGCGGGCCTCACGTTCATCGCCATCGACGACGACAAGAGCAAGGCGGTGGAGGCGTGCGAGAACTACCTCATCCGCTACTACGGCAAGGTGCGGATGGACGTGGAGAAGTACATGCTGGTGGGGAGCGTCGACGCGTGCGCCGACGGGATCAACCGGATCTTCGCCGGCGGCCTCCAGACCCTCATCATCGGCCTGGCCATCTCCGACCTGGCGCAACTGGATACGTTCGTGGAGAAGGTGCTGCCCCAGGTGGAGGGATAGACGGTCACCCGAACCGTCGTTTTCCGCCTCACCCGCCTGGATTCCCGCTTCCGCGGGAATGACGGAGGTGGGCGGGAATGACGGAGGTGGGCGGGAATGACGGGCGTTGACACCTACAGCGGCGCCGGCCCCTCGAAATTCTTGGTATAGGGGAGCTTCTCGGCGGTCCGGGCTACCTCGGCCATGTTGCCCAGGAGCAGGGCCGTGGAGTCCCAGGATCCGGTGGTCAGGGCGTTGCGGTGCCCTTCGCTGATGTCGAGGTCGATGTCGCTGCCGTCCGGCAGCCGGACCTTGCGGGCATCGAGGTCCACGATGAGCTCCACCTGGGGATCGGACTCCACCAGCGTCATCAGCTTCCCGATGTCCTCTGACGAAACCATCACCGTGGGCATGCCCAGCAGCACGCTGCTGCCGGCGAAGATGGGGCCGAAGGATTCGCCGATGATGGCCCGGATGCCCCAGCGGTACAAGGCCTGCGGCGCGTGCTCCCGTGACGACCCGCAGCCGAAGTTGCGGTTCACCACCAGCACCTCGGCGCCCTGGAAGCGGTCCTCGTTGAAGGGATGCTCCACCGTGTTGCCGTCGGCGTCGTACCGTTCGTCGATGAACGGGTATTCACCCATCCGGCTGAAGGTGATCTCCTTGAGGTAGCGCGCCGGCACGATCCGATCGGTATCGATATCGTGGCCCCGGACCACCATCGCCCTGCCGCCAACCTGTTTGATCTCGCTCATGGGACTCCCGATCAGTTGTACTCGCGCACGTCCACGACCTTGCCGTTCAAGGCGGCCGCCGCCACCATGGCGGGACTCATCAACAGCGTCCGCCCTCCCGGGCTCCCCTGGCGGCCGATGAAGTTGCGGTTCGACGAAGAGGCGCACACCTCGCGGCCATTGAGCTTGTCCGGGTTCATGGCCAGGCACATGGAGCAGCCGGCCTCCCGCCATTGAAAGCCGGCCTCGGTGAAGACCCGGTCGAGCCCCGCCGCCTCCGCCTGTTTCTTCACTTCCACCGACCCGGGCACCACCAGGGCCCGCACGTCCGACGATACCTGCCTCCCCTTGGCGACGCGCGCCGCGGCCACCAGATCCGACAACCGCGAGTTGGTGCAGGAGCCGATGAACGCCACATCGATGGGAGTCCCGAGAATCGGGGCGCCGGGGGTCCAGCCCATGTGCTGGTAGGCCTTCTCGACGGTCTTGGGGTCCTGCAGCTCCTCGGGCCGGGGCAGGTTTTCCAGCACGCCCACCGCCTGCCCGGGATTGATGCCCCAGGTGACCGTGGGTTCGATGGCCGAGCCGTCGATTTCCACCACGTCGTCATAGCGGGCGTCGGGATCCGACGCCATGGAGCGCCAGTACGCCATGGCCCGGTCGAAGGCTTCGCCCTTGGGCGCGAAAGGCCGTCCCAGCAGGTAGTCGAAGGTGGTGCCGTCCGGGTTCACGTAACCCACCAGCGCGCCGCCCTCGATGCTCATGTTGCAGACGGTCATGCGCTCGTCCATGTTCATGGCATCCAGCACCGCGCCGCCGTATTCGTACGCGAATCCCTTGCCGCCGCCGACGCCGAGCGTACGGATGATGGTCAGGATCACGTCCTTGGCGTGCACTCCGAGCGGGAGGCTGCCGTTCACGTTGATGCGCCGCACGTTGAGCCGGTCCATGGACAGGGTCTGGGTGGCCAGCACGTCACGGACCTGGCTGGTGCCGATGCCGAAGGCGAGGGTCCCGAAGGCGCCGTGGGTGCTCGTGTGGCTGTCGCCGCAGGCCAGGGTCATTCCCGGCTGGGTCAGCCCGAGCTGGGGGCCGATGACGTGGACGATGCCCTGCCGGTCGCTTCCCAGGCCGTAGAACTCGATGTCGAAATCGCGGACATTCCTTTCCAGCGCCGACATCATCGCCTCGGCCTGCTCGTCGGCAAAGGGCCGGACCTGGGTATCCGTGGGTATGATGTGATCGGCGGTGGCGAAAGTCCGTTGCGGGTAGGCGATGGAAAGCCCGCGCTCCCGCATCATATCGAACGCCTGCGGAGTGGTGACCTCGTGGACCAGGTGCAATCCGATGAAGAGCTGGGTCTGTCCGGTGGGCAGCGTCGTCACCGCATGGGCATCCCAAACCTTGTCATAAAGTGTACGTTCGGACATGGATACGTTCTCTCCTTGGCGGGAAGTTATAGCCAGCGGCCTGCGCTAATTCAAGCAAGGCCCGAATCGTAGCGGACCTCCACCAGGAACAGGCCGCGCGCGGGGGCGGTGGGGCCAGCCAGCGTACGGTCGCGGCTGTCGATCAACACCGGCAGGTCGCCGGCATCCCTCTCGTTCAGCCCGATCTGCACCAGCGTGCCGACGATGTTCCGCACCATGTGCCGGAGGTACCCGGTGGCCTCGACGCGATACACCCAGTGGTCTTCCCACCGGTACAATCCGTTGCGGTAGATCCGCCGGACAGGGGTGGCGGCGCCGCAGCCGGCAGCGCGGAAGCACGAGAAGTCGTGCTCCCCTTCCAGAGCGGCCAACGCCTCGCGCATGGCGTCGACGGACAACGGCCTGGGGACGTGCCACGCGTGCCGGTCGTTGAACACCGATCGCCAGGGGTGGTTCCAGAGGCGGTACTCGTAGACCCGCCGCTTCGCATCCTTCCGGGCATCGAAGGAAGGCGGCGCCTTCTCCGCCGCCTTCACGGTGATGTCCTCGGGGGTGAGGGCGTTGAGGCTCCGCTGGAGCCGGGTGATCTCGCTGCCGTCAGGACACTCGAAACTGGCCACCTGGCCGAGGGCGTGAACGCCGGCGTCGGTGCGTCCGGAGCCATGGACGTGTACCCTGCGCTTCAGCAGCACGGCCAGGGCGTCCTCCAGAATGCCCTGTATCGTCGGCCCCTCCGGCTGGACCTGCCATCCGCGGTACTCCGTGCCGTCGTATTCGAGGGTCAGTCTGACGTTCATGGGTACCCGCTATCCGGACGTCGTTCCCACGTCCCCTCCGTCATTCCCGCGAAAGCGGGAATCCAGCGGCGGTGGTGTGGCGCTACAGCGGCGTTTCCCGCGTCACCGCCCCTGGATTCCCGCTTTCGCGGGAATGACGCGCGGGAATGACGGATTCGTAGCGCCCGCTTGGACAAAGTCCGGTCAGTGGTAGTCCCGGATCAGGATCTCGGCGATCTGCACGGCGTTCAGGGCCGCGCCCTTGCGCAGGTTGTCGGCGACCACCCACAGGTTGATGCCGTTCTCCACCGAATCGTCCTCGCGGATGCGCCCCACGTAAGTGGCGTCCTTGCCGGTCGCCTCGGTGGCCAGCGGATAGTCGTTGCCCCCGGGCTCGTCCTGGAGCAGCACGCCGGGGGCCTCCCTGAGGATGGCGCGGGCATCGCCCGCCGAGAGCTTGCTGCGGGTCTCGACGTTGATGGATTCCGAATGGCTGCAGAACACCGGCACGCGCACCGCGGTGGCGGTGATGCGGATCTCCGGGTCGTCCAGGATCTTGCGTGTCTCCTGGACCATCTTCCACTCTTCCTTGGTGTAGCCGTCGGCGAGGAAGGTGTCGATGTGGGGGATGCAGTTGAACGCGATCTGGTGCGGGAACTGCTCGCACTCCACCTCACCGCTGTTGAACAGCGCCGCGGTCTGCCTCCCGAGCTCCTCCATGGCCCGCCGTCCGGCCCCGGAAACCGACTGGTAGGTGGACACCACGATGCGGCTGATGCCCGCGGCGTCGTAAAGGGGCTTGAGCGCCACCACCATCTGGATCGTGGAGCAGTTGGGGTTGGCGATGATGCCCCGGTTGACGTGGTCGGCGATCTTGTCCGCGTTCACCTCGGGCACCACCAGCGGGACGTCGTCGTCCATCCGGAAGAAGCTGGTGTTGTCGATGACCACGGCGCCCGCGTCCACCGCCGCCTGGGCGTACCGGGCGCTGACCGACCCGCCCGCCGAAAACAGCGCGATGTCGACGTCCTGGAAGGAATCCTCGTCCAGCACCTCCACCAGGATCTGCCGGCCGCGGAAGTCGAGCCGCTGCCCCGCGGACCGCTCGGAGGCCAGCAACCGGAGCGTGTCCACGGGGAACAGCCGCTCCTCGAGGATCTTCCGCAACTCCTCGCCCACCGCGCCGGTGGCTCCCACCACCGCAACGTTGTATTTCTCCTTGCCCGTCATGGTCGCGTCACGCCGCGCGGCCGGCCGCGATTTCCTGCCGCACCAGCGCGCCCATTTCCTTGCAGCCCACCACCGGACCCTCCCCCTCGTGGATATCCGGGGTGCGGTGACCCGCCTCCAGCACCCGCTCCACCGCCTGCTCGATGCAGTCCGCGGCGGCTCCCTGGTCGAAGGAGTGGCGCAGCATGAGCGCCACCGTGAGGATGGTGGCCAGCGGGTTGGCCTTGTCCTGCCCGGTGATGTCCGGAGCGCTGCCGTGCACCGGCTCGTACATGCCCACCTTGCCGCCGAGGCTGGCGGACGGCAGCATGCCGATGGAACCCGTCAGCATCGCCGCCTCGTCGCTCAGAATGTCTCCGAACATGTTGGTGGTGACGATCACGTCGAACTGCCTGGGGTCGCGGATGAGCTGCATCGCGCAGTTGTCCACCAGCACGTGGTCGAGCTCGATGTCGCCATAGCCCTCCTCGTCGCGCACCCGTATCACCACCTTGCGCCACAGTTCCGTCGATTCCAGCACGTTGGCCTTGTCCACCGAGGTCACCCGGCCGCGCCGTCTGCGGGCGGCCTCGAAGGCCACCCGGGCGATCCGCTCGATCTCCGGCGTGGTGTATACCAGGGTGTTGACGCCCCGCTCGGTGCCGTCGGGCTCGGTGGTGACGCCCTTGGGCTGCCCGAAGTAGATGCCGCCGGTCAGCTCCCGCACGACGATGAGGTCCGTGCCCTCCACCACCTCCGGCTTGAGGGTCGAGGCCTGCGCCAACGGCGCGAACAGCTTGACCGGACGCAGGTTGGCGAACAGCCCGAGCTCCTGGCGCAGGGCCAGCAGCGCCCGCTCGGGACGGATGGAATAGTCGAGGCCGTCCCACTTGGGTCCGCCCATGGCGCCCAGCACCACCGCGTCGCTGGACTTGGCCATGGCCAGGACCTCGTCGGTCAAGGGCTTGCCGTGGGCATCGATGGACGCGCCGCCCACCAGCCCCTCCTCCACCTCGATGCCGAAGCCGAAGATGTCGCCGGCCTGTGTCAGCACGGCCAGGGCTTCGGCCACCACTTCCGGGCCGATGCCGTCGCCCGGAAGCACGGTTATCTTGTGACTCATGGACCCCCCTGTACGGATACCTGACGGTGCCGCTTGCGATATTCCAGGCGGTTCAGGGCGTTCACGTACGCCAGCGCACTCGCCATGATGATGTCGGTATGGGAACCTTTCCCGGAGATGTCGACGTCCTTGTCCCGCAGCATGCACGACACCTCGCCCTGGGCGTCGGTGCCGCCGGTGACGCTCGAAACCGAGTAGCGCTGCAGCTTCGCGCGGCTGCCCGAGATCTTGGCGATGGCTTTATAGCACGCATCCACCACCCCGTCACCCGTATCGTGGGCGACCTTCTCCTCGCCGTCCACCCGCATTCGCACGGTGGCCGACGGCACCGCGGACGAGCTCGACGCGATGTTCATGTACACCAGCTCATAGCGGTCCGGCTGGCTCGGAATCCTCAGCACCTCGTCGGCCACCAGGGCCTCGATGTCCTCGTCGAACACCTCTTTCTTCTTGTCCGCGAGTTGCTTGAAGCGCTCGAAGGCGCGGTTGACCTCGTCCTTGCTCAGCGAGAAACCGAGTTGCTTCAGCCGCTCTCCGAAGGCATGCCGGCCGGAGTGCTTCCCCATCACCAGCCGGTTGCCGGTGATGCCGACGGTCTCGGGCTTCATGATCTCGTAGGTGAGCTTCTGCTTCAGCACGCCGTCCTGATGGATCCCGGCCTCGTGGGCGAAAGCGTTGTCTCCCACGATGGGCTTGTTGAGAGGGACGGAGATGCCGGTAACCTGGGACAGCAGACGCGACGTGGGATAGATCTGCTCGGTGTGGATGCGGGTGTCGAGACCGAACACCGGCTGCCGTGTCTTGAGGGCCATGACCACCTCTTCCAGGGAAGTATTGCCGGCCCGCTCGCCGATGCCGTTCACCGTGCACTCCACCTGCCGCGCCCCGTTGGCCACCGCCGCCAGGGAGTTGGCCACCGCCAACCCCAGATCGTTGTGGCAGTGGGCGCTCCAGGTGACCTTTTCCGAGCCCTCGGTGTGCTCGATCAGGTACCGCACCAGCTCGCCGAACTCCGACGGGATGGCGTAGCCCGTGGTATCCGGGATGTTGAGGGTTTTCGCGCCGGCCCGGATGGCCTCGCTGAAGACCTCCACCAGAAAGTCGCGGTCGCTGCGCGAGGCGTCCTCCGCCGAGAACTCGACGTAGTCCAGATACCGCCTCGCCTGCACCACGGACGTGCCCACGGACTCCAGCACCTCCTCCCGGGACATCCGGAGCTTGTGCTTCAGGTGGATGTCGGAGGTGGCGATGAAGGTGTGGAGCCCGGGCTTCCGCGCCCCTTCCACCGCCTTGACGGCCCTGCGGATGTCGCCCTGCTGCGCCCTCGCCAGACTCAGCACGATGGGGCGCTTGACCGCCTTGCACACCTGCACCACGGACTCGAAGTCACCGGGCGAGGAGGCGGCGAAGCCGGCCTCGATGACGTCCACCCCCAGCTTCTCCAGTTGACGGGCGATGAGGACCTTCTCGTCGATGTTCATGCTCGCCCCGGGCGACTGCTCACCGTCCCTCAGGGTGGTATCGAAAATGTTCACAGTGTCTTTCGCGCCCATGGTCTTCCTCCTCAAAAAAAAACTCCCGCGGGGGTCCGGCGGGAGTTTCGGTCGTTCAGTAGGGAGTTGATCTGGTCAGGCGTGTAGCAGTGCCTGCTCTTCCCTCCGTCGCTTCCGCACGGCGAGCAGCCATAACAGGGGACCCGATAGGGTGTACGTTAATAACGCCGAGAACAGCACGATCTGCCACATAGCGATGGTCAGTATAATGACTGCCAGCGCGGAAAGCAACAGCCAAATGGTGCTGCGTTTCTTGAAGTGGTGCTGCTTGAAGCTGAAATAGCGGAAGTTGCTCACCATGAGGCCCGCCAGCGTGCACGCGATCACGACGAACACCACCGGCTTGCTGGCGGTGCCTTCGAGTCCCATCATAAGGTACATGAAGACGGCGGCGGCGACCATGCCGGCGGCCGCCGGGATCGGCAACCCGGTGAAGTAGCTTTTTTCGGCCGTCAACGTCTGGACATTGAAGCGCGCCAGCCGCAGCGCGCCGCACACCGCGAACAGCGCCGCGCCGAACCCTCCCCAGGTCCCCCAGGGAGCCAGCGCGAATATGTAGACCAGCACCGCCGGGGCCACGCCGAAGGAGACCACGTCGGCCAGCGAGTCGAACTCGACGCCGAACTGGCTGGTCGTATGGGTCAGCCGCGCCACGGCGCCGTCGACTCCGTCCAGCAGGTTCGCGGCCATGATCAGCGCCGCCGCCATGAAGTAGTCGCCGCCGAAGGCAAGGAGGATCGCGAACACGCCGCAGAAGAGGTTGCCCGCGGTGAAAAGGCTGGGAAGAAGGTAGATGCCTCGGCGCAGCCGGTTGGACGGCGCCCGCCGCTTCATACGGCCGCGCCGAATCCCCTTCCCTCGGGGGATCAGCCGGACCTTCTTGAACGGCGCGTCGGTCTTCTCGGAACGTTCCATGATCTCCGGTCAGAGCCTGGCCACGATGGTCTCGCCGCCGCGCACCCGCTGGCCCGCGGCCACCTCGACGGCGGCGTCCCGGGGCAGGTAGAGGTCCACCCGGGAGCCGAACATGATCATGCCAAACCGTTCGCCCCGCTTCAAGGAATCGCCGCGGCCGACGTAGCAGACGATCCGGCGCGCGAGGAAGCCGGCGATCTGGACGATGCGAAGCGTCCTTCCCTCATCGTCCACCAGCTCGATGGCGTTGCGTTCGTTCTCGTCCGACGCCTTGCCCTTGTAGGCGGCGAGGAAGTGCCCCGTCTGGTAACGGACGTCCGCCACCCGTCCGTTCATGGGAGCCCGGTTGATGTGCACATCCAGGGGCGACAGGAAGATGCTGAGCCTGCGGCCCTCGGGGTCGGAGGCGTCGCCGACGTCCACCACCTTGCCGTCCGCCGGGGAAACGACGATCCCTTCGCCCTTGGGCGAAACCCGCTTCGGATCGCGGAAGAAACCCGCCAACGCGGCGGCCGCGGCCGCCAGCAACAGCCCGAGGGCGAGCCAGCCCACCGCCAGCGCCGCGGCGGCCAGCCCGAGCGCCGCGAAAACGAACCGGTAACCTTCTCTTGCGATCCTGATGGGACTGTCCTCCGCCGGTGCGCCGGGCCGCCGCCGGCGTCACGCGCGTTGCGTCAGTTCTTGCTCTTGTCCACCAGCCGGTTCTCCGCCAGCCACGGCATCATGGACCTGAGCTGCTCGCCCACCTGCTCGATGGGGTGGCTCCGGGAGGTCTGGCGCAGCTCGTTGAAGCGAGGCGATCCGGCGCGGTGCTCGTTCATCCACTCGTCGGCGAACTTCCCGGACTGGATGTCCGCGAGGATCTCCTTCATCACCTTGCGCGTCCCTTCGTCCACGATCCGGCTGCCGCGGGTGAGGTCGCCGTACTCCGCGGTGTTGCTCACGGAATAGCGCATGTTGGCCAAGCCGCCCTCGTAGATCAGGTCCACGATCAGCTTGACTTCGTGGCAGCACTCGAAATAGGCCATCTCCGGCGGGTAGCCCGCGTCCACCAGGGTTTCGTACCCCGCCTGGATCAGCGCCGTCAGGCCGCCGCACAACACGGTCTGCTCGCCGAACAGGTCCGTTTCCGTCTCGTCCTTGAAGCTGGTCTCGATGACCGCGGCGCGGGCGCCGCCGATGGCGGCGGCATAGGCCAGGCCCACCGACGTGGTGTCTCCGGTGGGATCCTGCTCGACGGCCAGCAGGCACGGCACTCCCCTGCCCCGCTCGAACTCGCTCCGCACCAGGTGGCCCGGCCCCTTGGGCGCCACCATGAAGACGTTGACGTCCTCGGGAGGCACCACGCGCTTGAAATGGATGTTGAAACCGTGCCCGAAGGCCAGGTAGTTGCCCGGCTTGAGGCCGGGCCGGATGACGTCCCGGTAGACGTCGCCCTGAAGCTCGTCGGGCAGCAGCACCATGACCACGTCGCCCGCTTCGGCCGCCTCGGCCGTCTCCATCACCGTCAGGCCGGCATCCGCCGCCTTGGCCCAGGACGCGCTGTCGCGCCGCAGCCCTACCACCACGTCCACGCCCGAGTCGCGCAGATTGCTGGCATGCGCGTGCCCCTGGCTGCCGTAACCGAGCACCGTGACCTTGCGGTCGCGGATCCGGCTCAGATCCGCGTCCTGGTCATAGTAGACCTGCATGATTAACCTCCCTGTTCCGTACGGTTGGTCCGGGACTCCGGCGCAGCCCGGAGGATCGGGTTACGCGGATTCGCGCGCGATGGCGATCCGGCCGGTGCGGACGATCTCCTTGATGCCCATGGGCTTCAACAGGTTGATCACCGCCTGGATCTTGCCGGAATCTCCCGACACCTCGAGGGTATAGGTCTGTGGCGTCGAATCGACGATGTTGGCACGGAAGATTTGCGCGATCCGGATGGCCTCGTCCCGATGCGACTGCTTGGCCCCGATCTTGATGAGCGCCGTTTCCCGGTCGATGTGGTCCTCTTCGGTCAGGTCGACCACCTTGAGGACCTCGATGACCTTGTTGAGCTGCTTCATGATCTGCTCGATGATGAGATCCTCGCCGGAGGTCACGATCGTGATCATGGAGACGGTGGAATCCGGGGTGGGCGCCACCGAAAGACTCTCGATGTTGTAGTTCCGGGCGCTGAACAGGCCGGCCACCCGTGCGAGCACACCCGCCTTGTTCTCGACCAGAACCGAAATGATGTGTTCCATCCGCCAAACCCCTACGCCGGCAGGACGGCGTCCGCATCCTCTCCCTTTTTTCGCGAGCCCTTGCCCGCGGTCTTCATGTGCGGCGGATCCTCCAGTACCATCTCGTGATGAGCCCCCCCTGCCGGGATCATCGGATAGCAGTTCTCGAACCGGTCGATGGCGAAGTTCATCAACACCGGCCCCTTGTGCTTGAATCCTTCCTTCAACACCGCCTCCACGTCCGCGGGGCCGTCCGACTGAAGCCCGAGGATGCCGTAGGCTTCCGCCAGCTTCACGAAGTCGGGGGTGGCTCCCAGGTCGCTGGAGGCGTAGCGCCCCTCGTAGAACAGGTCCTGCCATTGCCGCACCATGCCGTGGAACTGGTTGTTGAGCAGGATGATCTTCACCGGCAGCTTGTGGATGGCGGCCACGGCCAGTTCCTGGAGGTTCATCTGGAAGCTGCCTTCGCTGGTGATGCAGAGCACGGTCTTGTTGGGATAGGCCTTCTGCGCGCCGATGGCGGCCGGGAAACCGAACCCCATGGTGCCGAGCCCCCCCGAGGTGAGAAAGGTGCGCTGGGTGGCGCCCCTGAAGTACTGCGCCGCCCACATCTGGTGCTGGCCCACGTCGGTGACGACGATGGCCTTGTGTTTGGTGAGCTCGTACGCCTTCTCGATGACGTACTGGGGCTTGGTCTCCTTCTTGCCTTCCTGCTGGTAGGCGAGCGGATGCTGGGCCGACCACTCGTTCACCTGCTTCTGCCACGGCCGCCGCTGCGCCTTGACGCTGTCGGGATTGCCGTCCATGGAGCTCAGCACGCCCACCAGCTCGCGCAACACCGTCTTCACGTCGCCCACGATGGGGATGTGGGCATGGACGTTCTTCTTGATGGACGTGGGGTCGATGTCGATATGGATGACCCGGGCCCTGGGCGAGAACTCCGACAGCTTGCCGGTGACGCGGTCGTCAAAGCGCGCGCCCACGGCGATGAGAAGGTCCGCCTCGTGCATGGCCATGTTGGAGCAGTAGGTGCCGTGCATGCCGAGCATCCCCATGCAGAGCGGATGCGTTCCCGGAAAAGCCCCCAGCCCCATGACCGTCATGGTCACCGGGATCTGCGTCAGCTCCGCGAACTCCTTGACCTCGTTGGCCGCGCCGGAAAAGATCGCCCCGCCGCCGACGTAGATGACCGGCCGCTTGGCCTTCAGGATCTCCCCCGCCGCCTGCTTGATCTGGTAGCGGTTGCCGGTCACCGTGGGGCGGTAGCCCCGGATGTCGACCTTGTCGGGATAACGGAACTCGGCGGATTCGGTGCTCACGTCCTTGGGGATGTCCACCAGCACCGGGCCGGGACGCCCGGTGTTGGCGATGTAGAAGGCTTCCTTGATGGTGGCCGCGAGGTCGGCGACATCCTTCACCAGGACGTTGTGCTTGGTGCAGGGCCGGCTGATGCCGATGTTGTCGGCCTCCTGGAACGCGTCGTTGCCGATGAGGGTGGTGGGGACCTGCCCGGTGAACGCCACCAGCGGCACCGAGTCCATCATGGCGTCCTGGAGGCCCGTGACGATATTGGTCATGCCGGGACCCGAGGTCACCAGCGCGACACCCGCCTTGCCGGTGGCCTTGCCGTAGCCCTCCGCCATGTGGATCGCGCCCTGCTCGTGCCGGGTCAGGATAACTTCGACGTCCTTCTGCTGGTGCAAGACGTCAAACAGCTTGAGGACCACTCCACCGGGAATGCCGAAGATCGTCTTCACTCCCTCGCGCTTGAGCGATTCCACAAATATTTCCGACCCGTTCAACTTCATGGTTCCTCTCCCTGGCTCTCTCCAGCTGCCTCAACTCGTCGACTTGTACTTGTCGAGAATCTGCATGATCTTGTCCTTGCCGACGAGTTTCAGCTTCTGGATGCGTTTCTTCTCCATCTCCTCTTCCGGTGACAAGTAGCCTCTGTCATGCAGGTCCACCAACCGCTTCTCGTATTCGAGGTGTTCTTCATAGTATTTACGCAGTTCCGGGTCCTTATCCAAGACAGAGGCAATCATTCGTTCCTCTCTCTCCTCCATTGGACGACCTCCTGATCGTTGGTTTGGGCAAGCGGTCAAATTTATCCAACGGCCGGATTTTTGTCAATGCGCGGGCACCGCTCGGGTGCACGACGTGCAACAGCTCGACGTTTCCGGAAGGCATCGAATCGGTTGGGGAGGATGGAGCAGGTCGCAGGAGGGTCTGTGGATAGGGGTGCTTGACAAACCTCCTTATTGATAATAGAAACCCCGCTATTGATAATATACTATCAGTAATGTCTGAAATCAGAAAGAGGACTGTGCCTAGGCCAATCAGAATCAATGGCTCCGCGGGAGAGACGCGGTTCGGACGTGCCCTCTCGCCTCTGGGCAGTGGCGTGGCCGTCCAACTTGTTTGGGCAGGC
Organism: uncultured Binatia bacterium (SeqCode); assembly: GCA_965219905.1. Lineage (GTDB taxonomy): Bacteria > Desulfobacterota > Binatia > UBA9968 > JAJDTQ01 > JAJDTQ01. The sequence continues at coordinate 1,368,116 of CBDCOS010000002.1, forward strand.
ACCCTCGCGACCCTGCTGTGGGTCGTCGCGGCCTGGGCGATGGGGTGGTTGCCATGACAACCGCCTTTTCCCTCCACGACGTCACCCTGGGTTACGACCGCCATCCGGCTGTACATCACCTGACCGGCAGTTTTGCAACCGGTTCGTTGACGGCGCTGGTCGGCCCCAATGGATCCGGCAAGAGCACTTTGCTCAAGGGACTGATGGGGCTCCAGGCGCCTCTTGATGGCCGCCTGGAACGCAACGGCCTGCGCCAGAGCGATATTGCCTATCTGCCCCAGCAGGCAGAGATCGACCGCAGTTTCCCGATTTCGGTGATCGAGACGGTGTTGCTGGGTCACTGGCAGACCATCGGTCTGTTCCGCCGGCTCACGCGTACCCTGCGGCGGCAAGCCGAGGAAGCACTGGTGGCTGTAGGTCTCGGTGACTTCGGTCGACGGTCGATTGCCTCCCTGTCAGCGGGGCAGTTTCAGCGGGTCCTGTTTGCCCGCATGCTGTTACAAGACTGTCCTGTCATTCTGCTCGACGAGCCCTTCACGGCCATCGACACCAGGACCACGGCCGACCTTCTGAGGGTGGTGGTGAGATGGCATGGCGAAGGACGAACGATTATCGCCGTGCTGCATGACCTCGACCAGGTACGGGAGAGTTTTCCCGACACCCTGCTGATTGCCCGGGAGCCCGTTGGCTGGGGGGCGACTACCGATGTTCTGCGGGCAGAACATCTCTTCCGGGCGCGACAGATGGCGGAGGCGTGGGACGACCGTGCGGAGGTCTGCTGGCGAGGCGTTGCCTGATGGACCTCCATGCCGCTCTGATCCAGCCCTTCATCGAGTTCGGGTTCATGCGCAGGGCGCTGGCGGCTTGCCTGGCGCTCAGCCTCGGCTGCGGCCCGGCGGGCACTCTCCTTGTTCTGCGCCGCATGAGCCTCGTCGGGGATGCCTTGAGCCACGCCGTGCTGCCGGGTGCGGCCATCGGGTTCATGATCGCCGGGCTCTCGCTCGTCGTCATGAGCTTCGGCGGCTTCATCGCCGGCCTCGTCGTGGCGGGGCTGTCCGGTCTCGTGGCGCGTGTGACGCCTCAGCGCGAGGATGCCAGCTTCGCCGCCTTCTATCTCATTTCGCTGGCGCTTGGGGTGCTCATTGTCTCCACACACGGCAGCAACGTCGATCTCATGCATGTCCTGTTCGGAACCATTCTCGCTGTCGACGATGCGTCCCTGCTGCTCATTGTCTCGATCGCGACGCTGACTCTTTTCATCCTGGCTGTCATCGGACGCGGATTGATCGTCGAGTGTTTCGACCCCGGTTTCCTGCGCGCCGTGGGCGGCCCCGGCGCGACCGTTCACTTCGTATTCCTGGTGTTGATCGTCATGAACCTCGTCGCCGGGTTCCACGCGCTCGGTACGCTGATGGCGGTGGGGTTGATGATGCTCCCGGCCGCGGCCGCGAGGTTCTGGGCCGGCGAAGTTGCGACACTCACGGCTACGAGCAGCGCCATCGCTTTCGCTTCCGCCTATACGGGGCTGCTGCTCTCTTACCACGTAAACCTCCCGTCCGGACCGGCCATCATCCTGGTCGCCGGGGGCGTCTACATCGTCTCGGTTGTCGCGGGTCCGCGCGGCAGCCTGTGGGCGCGGTTCCTGCCGCGCCGCCATCTTGAAGCTTGAATCACAAGGAGGATCCAAACCATGCATCGCTTTTCGCGCCGCCTGTTTCTTGCTGCGCTAGTCACGCTCGTCACCCTCGCCGTCGCCGCGACGTCTCCTTCCTGGGCAGCCGACAAACTCAAGGTCGTTGCCACCTTCACGGTTCTCGGAGACATGGTGAAGAATGTCGGCGGGGAGCACGTCGCCCTCACCACGCTGGTCGGGCCGGACGGTGACGCCCACGTCTACGAACCGACTCCGGCCGATGCGCGCGCGCTGGCCGAAGCGGACCTCGTCCTCGTCAACGGCCTTGGCTTCGAAGGCTGGATCGACCGGCTCGTCAAGGCATCCGGCTACAAGGGGCCGGTTGTCGTGGCCAGCGAAGGAATTGCCCTGTTGAGAACAGAAGAGGATCACGGCCATGGCCATGACCACGGCCACCACGACGAGGGCGAGTTCGACCCTCACGCCTGGCAGGACCTCGTCAACGGACGCCTCTATGTGATCAACATCGCTCGTGCACTTGCCACGGCCGACGCGGCCCGTGCCGACGACTACCGCCGCCGTGCCGCAGCTTACGATCATGAACTGGTGATGCTGGATCGGGACATCCGCAGCCGGCTCCACGACGTCCCGGCGGAACGGCGCAAGGTGATCACCTCGCACGACGCGTTCCAGTACTTTGGGCGCGCCTACCGCATCGGCTTTCATGCCCCGGTCGGTCTCAGCACCGAAGACGAGCCGTCGGCGGGCGAAGTGGCCGCTCTCATTCGCCAGATGCGGGATGAGGGCATCCGCTCATTGTTCGTCGACAACATCACCGACGCCCGTCTGGTGCAGCAACTCGCCCGTGAAGCCGAGGCCGTCGTTGGCGGTACGCTCTACTCGGACTCGCTTTCCGGTGCCGACGGTCCGGCGTCGACCTATCTCGACATGTTCCGCCACAACGCGGGCGAAATCGTCAAGGCCTTCGCGAACTGAGCGGGGGCCGTGTCGCAGGGAGAAGAGAGAACATGTTGATCAACACATCACCGCGCAGCCCGAATCGCCAACGGGTTCGCCATATCAAGGAGGCGTTGCGCACAGCGCTGAGCCTTCCCGACGGCACGACGGTGACGGTCACCGAGCTGGCATGTCTCGAAGAGGGCTGTCCGCCCATCGAGACCGTGGTTGGCCTGCTTCGGCCCGATGCCCCGCCGCTGCAACACAAGCTTCACAAGACCACGGACGCCGTTGACGCCGAAGACCTCGCCCAGGTCTGCAAGGCGTGGGGGTTCGACGTCCAAACTCCGGTACTCGTACCTCTGCTCCAGGAGAACTAGATATGGACACGCCACAAAAAATACCTGTTTCCATCCTCACCGGCTTCCTCGGCTCCGGCAAGACGACCCTGCTCAACCGGATCCTGAGTGAGGAGCACGGCAAGCGCATTGCCGTGATCGAAAACGAGTACGGGGAGGTCGGCATCGACCAGGCGCTCGTCATCGACGCTGACGAGGAGGTCTTCGAGATGTCGAACGGCTGCATCTGCTGCACGGTGCGCGGAGACCTGATTCGCGTGCTCGGCAATCTCATGAAGCGCCGCGACAAGTTCGATTATGTGTTGGTGGAGACCACCGGGCTCGCCGATCCCGGCCCGGTCGCTCAGACCTTCTTCATGGACGACGAGATTCGCGAGGAGTTCTCCCTTGACGGGATCGTCACGCTCGTCGATGCAGCCCACATCGAGCAGCAGCTCGGGCGCAGCGACGAGAGCACCGAGCAAGTCGCGTTCGCGGACGTCCTCGTTCTTAACAAGACGGACCTCGTCAACGGCGAAGCACTCGACAGACTCGAAGCCAGGCTCCGGGGCATGAACCGAATGGCGCGAGTCGTGCGCAGCGAGCGGGCGGACGTCCCCGTCGATACGGTACTCAACCTCGGCGCCTTCGACCTGGACAAGGTGCTCGAGCGCCGTCCCACCTTCCTCGAGCCGGAGTATCCGTTCGAATGGACCGGGGTCTATTCGCTCGATATCGGCCGCTACGAACTCAGCCTCGCCGACGGACCGGATCCGGCGATGTCGCTCGTCGTCGTGTCCGACCAGGACACGGATGACGCTGCCCTCCGCGAGGGTGCGGAGTGGTGTGTGCGGCGGTACGCCGAACCCGCGGAGACCGTTTGCCCGGGGGACGTGATTCCTGTCGGAAAGCACGTGAACCTCCCGCTCGATTCCCCCGGGCGCAAGTCGTTCTTCCTGGAGGTCGATGCGCCGGTGCGGGTTGGCCTCTACACCCAGCACACCGCGGAAGAGTTCGATCTCCAACTGATGAACGCGGAAGGAGCGCCAGTCAGGCAAGAGGTCGAGCGCACCTGGGTCGCACAGCACGAGCACGACGACGAGGTGGGCTCGATCTCCATCGAGAAGGACGGCGACGTCGATCCCGAAAAGCTCAACGCCTGGCTCGGCGAACTGCTCCGTGACCGCGGGGTGGATATCTTCCGAATGAAGGGCTTCACCAGCCTCGCGGGTGAGTCGCGTCGCTTCGTCTTCCAGGGGGTTCACATGCTCTTCGACGGCCAGCCGGATCGTCCATGGGGAGATTCGCCCCGGCGCAATCAGCTCGTCTTCATCGGCCGCAACCTCGATGAGCAGGGCATGCGGCAGGGATTCGAGGCATGTCTGAGTTGAGTGTCGACAGCCCAAGGGGTGCTCTTCGCCAGGGCTGGTCCGCGGCGGTCGGCGACTACGCCATCGCCGGGGGCTGGACCCTCGGCGGTGAGTCCCTGGTAGTCAGTGATGTCGCGGGTGGGGTCTACGCGTTCGACGGCAAGTCCGGCGCAAGCGCCTGGGCGCGGCAAGGGGCTCATGACGGCGGCGTGCTCGCGATGGGGATCCACCCGAGCGGAACCGCCTTCGCCACGGCCGGCCAGGACGGACGAGTCCTCATCTGGGATGTCGCCGAAGGTCAGGTAAAACAGGCCATCGACGTCGGCAACGGCTGGGTGGAGAACGTGGCGTGGTCGCCGGACGGCCAATGGCTGGCGGCCTCCTGCTCCCGGCAGGTTCGCGCGTATGGTGCGGACGGCGGAGAAGTCTGGCGATCCGACGATCATCCCAGCACCGTCAGCGCCATCGCCTGGTCCAGCGCAGGGGAGCTGGCGACGGCCTGTTACTGTCGAGTGGCGTTCTTCGACGTCTCCACCGGGGAGCTTCGCCAGAAGCTGGAGTGGCAGGGCTCCCTGGTGTCGATGGTACTGAGCCCGGACGGGGATATCGTGGCCTGCGGCAGCCAGGACAACTCGGTGCACTTCTGGCGTCGCTCCACGGAGCAGGACTCCATGATGTCAGGATATCCCGCCAAACCGTCGGCCTTGGCTTTCGATGACACCGGCACCCTCCTGGCCACCGGCGGAGGCGAGGCGGTGACGGTCTGGAGCTTCCAGGGGCGTGGTCCCGAAGGCACGCGCCCCGGCGTTCTGGAACGTCATGATCAACCTGTCACAACGCTCGCCTTCGCCCGCCGCGGGATGCGCCTGGCCTCGGCAGGACGGGATGGCGCCGTAGTGGTATGGTCGCTTCAGAGGGATGGAAAAGGCCGTTCTGTCGGGACCGCGGTCTTGGCGGACATAGGGGCGGGACTTTACTGGCGGCCGGACGGACGCGCGCTGGCCGCACTCGACGCCCGGGGTGGCGTGACGGTTTGGCGGACAGGATGAGCCACAGGGGCGACCGCCGGTCGCCCCTACAAGTCACCCCGCCTTGCCGACAACGAAGAATCCTCCGCATCTCATGATGCGAATTAACCGGACACCACACTAGGAGGCCGCAGGGCTCTTGGCCACGGCGTCCGGAGGACGTATGTAGTGGGGGCTCAGCGGCTCCTCCGCAGTCGTCGGGGCCGTGCGGTACTTCTCTCCCGCGATGCTCGCAACGGCAACCGCAGTGCACGGGAACTCCGCTCCCGCGGTCACCCGGGCGCGACCGCCGGCGCACCGCTCGATCACCGCCGCGTAAGCCTGCGCGCCCGGGCCGACGAAGACACAAGGGCCCTTGGCCGTCGCGTCCACCCGCCGGACCAGGGACTCCGGCGACTCCAGGCAATCCTCGATCAGGCACTCGAACGCCGTCGCCGTGCGGCGGTACAGGGCGCCGTACACCTCGCCCTTGCGCGCGTCCAGCATCGGGCAAACGAAAGTCGTGCCGCCCGCCACGGGTACCCTATACGCCGCGGCTTCCAGGGTGCGCACCCCGACCACCGGCGTATCCGAACCGTAGACCAGGCCCTTGGCCGTGCTGATGCCGATCCTCAATCCGGTGAACGAGCCGGGTCCGACAGCAACCCCCACCAGGGACAGGCCGGAAAAGTCGGTGCCGGCGCGTTGGAGCACCTCGTCGACGAGCGGGATCAACCCCTCGGCGTGGTTCGACCGGCCCGGCCGGCGGTCTCCCGCCCGTATCGACTCCCGCACGCTTTCGGCCACGAGCCTGCCGTCATCCACGACCGCGGCGCTCAGCAACGCCGTTGACGTGTCGAGTCCGAGTACCTTCATGAGTCAGTGCCGTGCTGTCCCGTAAATTCAGCTTCCGAAGATCCGCGCCAGATCGTTGTAGAACGCGTAGACCATGACGAAGAGCAGCAACACCAGGCCCATCTGCTGCGCCCGCTCCCGCTGCCGCATCTCGAGAGGTTTCCCGCGCAGGGCTTCAATGAGGAAGAACAGCAGGTGCCCGCCGTCCAGCATCGGGATCGGCAGCAGGTTCAGGACGCCGAGGTTGATGCTCAGCAGCGCCACCAGGAACAGATAGTTGGCGAGCCCCCTCTGGGCCTGTTCCCCGGCGAGCTGGACGATCATCACCGGGCCGCCGAGGTTCGAGGAGTCGACGCGCCCCACCACCATCTTCACCAGCACTTCCAGCGTCAGCAGCGACAACTCCACGGTGCGGGAGACCGAGAGCCACGCCGCGGCCAGCGGATTTTTCCGCTCCACCTCGACGGTCCCGGCGCTCTGAACGCCGATCAGCCAGGTCTCCTCGGCCTCGCCCAGAAGATTCTGTGTCTGACCCCGCGCGGGGCTCAGCGTGACCGCGAACTCCCGTCCGTCCCGGGCCACGCCCAGATGGATGGGACGGCCCTGGCTCGCCCTGACCTCGGCGGCCAACTGGTCCCAGGAACGGATGGGCCGGTCACCCACCAGGACCACCCGGTCCCCGGCCTGCAGCCCGGCGCCGGCCGCGGGGGAACCTTCCTTGACGCCGGCGATCTCCGCGGTGCGGTACGGAACGCCGAAGACCATGAAGACGAAAAGGAACACCGCCATGGCCAGCAGAAAGTTCGCGCCCGGTCCCGCCGCCACGATGGCGGTCCGGCTGCCCAGGCTCCGGTGCGCAAAGGACCGGTCCAGGTCCGCGGCGCCCACATCCTCCTGCGGGTCTTCGCCCACCATCTTGACGTAGCCTCCCAGGGGGAAGGCGCTCACGCAGTATTCCGTTTCGCCGTGCCGGCGGATCAGCACCTTGGGACCGAAGCCGATGGAGAAGGTCAATACGCCCACGCCGGCCTTCTTGGCCACCAGAAAGTGGCCCAGCTCGTGGAGGAACACCAGCACGCCGAACGCGATGACGGCGGCCACGACCATGTAGACGACGTCGATCACCGCACCGGACCGTTGCCCTGGGCGAGTTCCCCGGCGAACCCACGGGCCCATTCATCGGCCTTCAGGATCTGTTGCAGGTTCCTGGGCTTGATGGACTCGTGGGACTCGACGGTCTTCCGGCTGATCTCGTGGATCTGACGGAAACCGATGCGTCCGTCCAGGAAGGCGGCCACCGCCACCTCGTTGGCGGCGTTGAGAACGGGCGGGACCGTGCCACCCCGGGCCAGGGCCTCGTAAGCCATGCCCAGCGCCGGATAGCGCCGGCTCTCCACCTTCATGAAGGTGAGCTCCCCTTCCTTCTGCAGGTTCAACGGCGCCAGGCCGGTATCCAGCCGTTCGGGGTAGGAAAGCGCATAGGCGATGGGAATGCGCATGTCGGGGATCCCCAGTTGGGCCATGACCGCGCCGTCGCGGTAGCGTACCATGGAGTGGACGATGCTCTGGGGATGAATGGTCACCTCCACCCGTTCCGCCGGCACGCCGAACAGCCAGCGGGCCTCGATCACCTCCAGTCCCTTGTTCATCATGGTGGCCGAGTCGATGGTGATCTTCGGCCCCATCTTCCAGGTGGGGTGCCGCAACGCCTGGTGGACCGTGACCCGGCGCATCTCCCGGAGCGGCGTCCGCAGGAAGGGTCCTCCGGACGCGGTCAGGATGATCTTGTCCACGTCTTCCCGGCGGTTGCCCTCGAGGCACTGGAACACCGCGCTGTGCTCGCTGTCCACCGGCAGGAGCCGCACGCCGCGCTTCCGGGCCTCCCGGACGAAGACCTCGCCGGACATGACCAGGGCTTCCTTGTTGGCAAGCCCCACGTCCTTGCCCGCCTGCACCGCGGCGAAGGTCGGCACGAGTCCCGCCCCGCCCACGATGGCCGCCAGGACGAAGTCGGCCGTAGGCTCGGTGGCCGCCGCCACCGCCCCCTCCTCGCCGCAGACGAGCTCGACCCTGCGCCGGCCGATGAGCTTGCGCAGGGTGTCGACGTCGTCCCGGTCCCTGACGCTGACGATGCGCGGGGCGAACTCGGCGATCTGGCGGGCCAGCAACTCCAGGTTGCGTCCGGCCACCAGCCCGCTGACCTTGAACCGGCGCTTGAAGGTCCGGATCACGTCCAGGGCATTGACGCCGATGGTGCCGGTGGATCCCAGTATGACGATGGATTTCATGATGCCAGCAACCGCAGCCAGTAGGCGCTCAGGACGCCGGGAAAGATGAGGCTGTCGAGCCGGTCCATCAGCCCGCCGTGGCCGGGAAGGATCCCGCCCGAATCCTTGACGGCGAAGCCCCTCTTGATCAACGACTCGAACAGATCGCCGAGTTGGGCCGCCAGCACCACCGCAAAAGAGAAGCACAGCGCTGGAACGGGCGGCAGGGCGAGCAGCCACCAACCCGACAGCCAACCGGCGGCGACGCCCGCCACGGTGGCGGCGACGGACCCTTCGACCGTCTTCCCCGGGCTTACGGAAGGATACAACTTTCTTCGACCGAGGGCCACACCGGCAAAGTAGCCGGCGCTGTCCGCGGTGAAGACGGCGATCAGCACCCACAGCACCCATTCGTACCCGCTACGGTAGACGATCACGAAGTGAGGGAACAGATAGCCCAGGTACAATGCTCCGGCGAGCGCCAAACCCAGGCGCCGGTACCGTTCCTCCACCGGGCCGCCGGTGAAGATGAACACCATGCACAGCCCGGCCACGATGACCGGGAGAAGGCCCGAAAGGCCCGGGACCACCAGGGTCGCGGACAGCAGCATGCCGGCCAGGATCCCCGACAGACGCACCCATCCCTGGTCCGGAAACGCCATCCGGAAGTACTCGTAAAGGGCGATGAGGGTGAGTATCCCGACGAACGACGAGAACAGCCAGGCGCGGTCCAGCACCACGATGCCGATGACGACGGGAATCCCGGCCAGCGCCGTCAGTACCCGGGTGAGCATCGGTCTCGGGCCTCAACCCTGCAGGATCTGCTCGTCCGTCTTGCCGAACCGGCGCTTCCGCCGTTGAAACTCCAGCAGCGCCTGGATGTACTGTTGCTCGGAGAAGTCCGGCCAGAGCGTGGGGGTGATGTACAGCTCGGTGTACGGTATCTGCCACAGGAAGAAGTTGCTGATGCGCATCTCGCCGCTGGTGCGGATCAACAGGTCGGGATCCGGGATCGGTCCGGTTTCCGTGTTGGCGGAGATCATGGACTCGTCGATCTCCGTGAGCTTGCAGCGTCCGGCCTTGACCTTCCGGGCGATGTCCCGGACCGCCTTGACGATGTCGCGGCGGCCGCTGTAGCTCAGGGCCAGGATGACGGTGATGGCGGTGTTGTTGCGTGTAAGACGTATGTTGTGGTCCAGCACCCGGCGTACCGAAACCGGGAGACGGTCGCGGTCGCCGATGGCCATGAGGCGGATCCCCTCCCGCATCATGCGCTCCTGCTCGCACTGCAGGTAGTCCTCCAGGAGCCCCATCAGCCCCTCGACCTCGTCATGCGGCCGGTTCCAGTTTTCGTATGAAAAGGCGTAAAGGGAGAGGTAGCGGATGCCGAGGTTGCGGCTCATCTCCACCGTGGCCCTGACCGATTCCGTCCCCTCGCGATGACCTTCGAGACGGCTCCTGCCCCGCAGCCTCGCCCAACGTCCATTGCCGTCCATGATGATTGCGACATGAGTGGGCAATCGACTCTTTTCTAGCCCGTGGAGCTCCATTCCGGAAAGATCGAGAGGCGGCTGCTAGTGTCGTGTCCCGCGAATTCCGACACTAGACCTCCATGATCTCCTCTTCCTTGGCCTTGAGGAACCCGTCCACCTTGGCGACGAAGTCGGTGGTGATCTTCTGGACGCGCTCCTGGGCGTGCTTCACGTCGTCTTCGGTGATCTCCCTGTCCTTCTGCATCCCCTTCAGGTCGTCGATGGCGGCGCGCCGGTGGTTCCGCACCGAGACGCGGTACTCTTCCGCGGTCTTGCGGATCTGCTTGACCAGCTCGTTCCGCCGCTCGCCGCTGAGCTCCGGTATGGGCACGCGGATCAGCTTGCCGTCGTTGGAGGGCGTAAGCCCGAGATCAGCCTTGAGGATGGCCTTCTCAATACCGGCGATGGCGCTCGGATCGTATGCCTGAATCGTTACCAGGCGCGGCTCCGGGATCGCGATGGTGGCGATCTGGTTCAGCGGCGTCGCGGTCCCGTAGTACTCCACGGTGACCCCGTCGAAAAGCGCCGCCGACGCCCGTCCGGTCCGCACCCGCGAGAGCTCCCGGCGCATGGCGGCCATGGTTCTCTCCAACTCTTCCTGGAAGATGCTGTAGAAGACCTCGTCCATGTCTCACCTATTGGCGCGACGCGTCACGGTCACCCACCCCCACCAGGGTGCCGATGGGCTGCCCGCTCACCACCTTGCGTATGTTGCCCCGCTCCATGACGTTGAAGACGATGATGGGAAGCTTGTTGTCCATGCACAGGGAAATGGCGGTCGCGTCCATGACCTTGAGCTCTTTGCTGAGCACCTCCATGTGGGTGAGCTCCCGGAAGAGCTTCGCGCCGTCATTCTTCAATGGGTCGGTATCGTAGACCCCGCGGACCTTGGTGGCCTTGAGGATCACCTCGGCGCCCACCTCCATGGCCCGCAGGCTCGCGGTGGTATCGGTGGTGAAGTAGGGGTTGCCGGTCCCGCCCGCGAAGATCACCACCCGGCCCTTTTCGAGGTGGCGAACCGCCCGGCGGCGAATGTACAGCTCGGCCACCTGCCGCATCTCGATGGCCGACATCACACGGGTGGAGACTCCGATCTTTTCCAGTGCGTCCTGGAGGGCGATGCTGTTGATGACCGTGGCAAGCATGCCCATGTAGTCGGCGCTGGCCCGGTCGATGCCGTGCTCACTGGCCTCGGCGCCCCGCAGAATGTTGCCGCCCCCGATGACCAGGGCGATCTCACAGCCGAGCTCGTGAACCTCCCGGATCTCCTCCACGAACCGCGCGACGGTGGCAGGATCAATGCCGTACTGGCGCTCTCCGGCGAGGACCTCCCCTGTGATCTTCAGAATGACTCGTTTGTATCTCAGCTCCACGCCGGTCATTCGGTGGGACCCTGTTTTCCTGGGAGGACCTACTCCTTTATCCCCTCGCCCACGGTGTAGCGAACGAAACGCCGGACCCGGATATTCTCGCCCAGGCGCGCGACCGCGTCTTGAATCAGGTCGTTGACCCGACGGGTCGGCTCCTTGATGAAGGCCTGCTCCATGAGACAGGCTTCCTCGAAGAAACGCTCCATCTTGCCGTCGACGATCTTGGCCAGGACGGGTTCGGGCTTCTTCAGCTCCTCGGCCTGCTGCCGGTAGATGGCCTTCTCCCGCTCCAACTCCTCCTCGCCGACGTCCTCACGCCGCACGTAACGGGGGCTGGCCGCCGCGATCTGCATGGAGATATCCTTGACCAGGGCCTGGAACTCCTCGGTGCGCGCGACGAAGTCCGTTTCGCAGTTCACCTCCAGGAGCACCCCGATCTTGTTGCCGCCGTGGATGTAGGCGCCCACCAGGCCCTCGCTCGCCTCGCGCTCGGCCTTGCGCGCGGCCAGCGCCAATCCCTTGGCCCTCAGGTGATCCACGGATTTCTCGAAGTCACCCTCGCACTCCACCAGGGCTTTCTTGCAATCCATGAACCCCGCGCCGGTCTTGTCCCGCAACTGTTTGACTACACTCGCATCGATGGCCATGCTCGCTCAACTCCCCGCCGCGGTCGGCGCGTCCGTGGACTTTTCGGTATCGGAATCTTCCTGAACGGGCTCCGCTGTGGTTGCGGGCGCCGCTGTGGTTGCGGGCGCCGCCGCCGCAGGCTCCGCCGCCGCTGCGGCCGGTTCGGTCGCCGCCGGTTCCACCGCTGCCGCCGGTCCGGCGGCTCCTTCCGGCTCGGCCGGAGGCGCCGGTTCCGTTTGCGACGCTTCCGAGGGGGCTGCCGCCTCGTCCACCGGTTCCTCGCCGGCCGCCTCCGCTTCCAAAGCCGCCTCGGCCTCCGCCTGGGCCGCCTCGGCCTCTGCCTCCATCCTGGCCTGGTCGCAAAGCGCCTTGCCCTCGTTGACGGCCTCGGCCATGAGGTTGCAGAAAAGGCGGATGGCGCGAATGGCATCGTCATTGCCCGGGATCTTGTAGTCCACCAGGTCCGGGTCGCAATCGGTGTCGATGATCGCGATCACCTTGATGCCCAGCTTCCGCGCCTCGCGCACGGCGATGGATTCCTGTCCGGGATCGATGACGAACACGGCGTCCGGCAGCTTCTTGATGTCCTTGATGCCGCCGAGAGCGCGTTCCAGCTTGGCTTGTTCACGGCTGTGGGCCAGCATCTCCTTCTTCGTCAACGCCTCGACGATCTTGGGATCGTTGGCCATTTCCTCGAGCTTCTTGAGGCGGTCAATGCTCTGCCGGACCGTCTGGAAGTTGGTCAGCGTGCCGCCCAGCCAGCGGTGATGGACATAGGACATGCCGCAACGTTCCGCCTCTTCGCGAACCGAATCCTGAGCCTGCTTCTTGGTCCCCACGAACAGAACGTGCCCCCCGCCCACGATCAGGTCCCGGACCTGGCCGCAGACGTCCTTCACCATCCGCACGGTCTGCTGGAGATCGATGATATGAATCCCGTTCCGCGCCCCGAAGATGTAGGGCTTCATCTTGGGATTCCAGCGACTGGTCTGGTGTCCGAAGTGGACCCCGGCCTCCAGCAGCTGTTTCATGGTTACATCCGTCATAACGCCAGAACCTCAAATTTTACGTAGCTCAACATCCTGTTGTCCTGCCTCGCCAACCTGTGGAATGAGCTGCCGGTCCACGGTGGCCCGTACCATACGAGGCCACCACCCGCTGTGCGCTACCGGGAATGGAAGAAAGCAAGGAAGGCTATTAACAAAAACGCCATCACCGCGCAAGAGAACTCCGGAGGCCGTGGGGGCCGTTCAGGTGTTCATGGACTCCAGGAATTCCTTGTTGTTCTTGGTGCCGTGGAGCTTGTCGATGAGGAACTCCATCGCCTCCACCACGTTGAGCTGCGACAGCACCTTGCGCAGGATCCAAATGCGGTTGAGGTCCTCCTTGGGGATCAGGAGCTCTTCCTTCCGGGTGCCGGACTTGTTGATGTCCACCGCCGGGAACACGCGCTTGTCCATCAACCGGCGGTCCAGGTTGATCTCCATGTTGCCGGTTCCCTTGAACTCCTCGAAGATCACCTCGTCCATACGGCTCCCGGTGTCGATCAGGGCCGTCGCGATGATCGTGAGGCTGCCGCCGTCCTCGATGTTGCGCGCGGCGCCGAAGAACTTCTTCGGCTTGTGCAGCGCGTTGGAATCGACGCCGCCGGAAAGGATCTTGCCGCTGGGCGGCACCACGGTGTTGTAGGCCCGGGCCAGGCGGGTGATGCTGTCGAGCAGGATGATGACGTCCTTGCCGTGCTCCACCAGGCGTTTGGCCTTCTCGATGACCATCTCGGCCACCTGCACGTGCCGCGTGGCGGGCTCATCGAAGGTGGAACTCACCACCTCCCCGATCACCGACCGCTGCATGTCGGTCACTTCTTCCGGGCGCTCGTCGATGAGCAGGACGATGAGGACGGCATCCGGGTGGTTGTCGGCGATGGCCTTGGCGATGTTCTGCAACATCATCGTCTTGCCCGTCCGGGGCGCCGCCACCACCAACCCCCTTTGCCCCATGCCGATGGGTGTCAGCAAATCGATGAACCGCGTGGTGTACTCGTCCGCCTGGTGCTCCAGGGTAATGCGCTTGTCGGGATAGAGGGGCGTCAGGTTGTCGAAGAGGATCTTGTCCCGTACCTTGTCCGGGTCGCCGTTGTTGATGGTCTCGACCTTGAGGAGCGCGAAGTAGCGTTCGCCGTCCTTGGGAGGCCGGATCTGGCCGGAGATGATGTCGCCGGTGCGCAGGCCGAAACGCCTGATCTGGCTGGGGGAAACATAGATGTCGTCGGGTCCGGGGAGGTAGTTGTAGTCCGGCGCCCTCAGGAAGCCGAACCCGTCGGGCAGCGTCTCCAGCACCCCTTCTCCGTAGACGTAGCCGTTCTTCTCGGTCTGTGCCTGCAGGATGGCGAATATCAGGTCCTGCCGCCGCATGTTCGCGGCGCTCTCGATGCTGAAGCCCTTGCCGATATTGGCCAGCTCGGCGATTTTCTTGGACTTGAGCGAACTCAGGTTCAAGCCGTTCTGTTGCACCGGCTCGGCTGCGGAAGCCGCCCGACTCCTGCGATGGTTCTGGGGCGTTTCCGCCTTGGGGTCGCTTTCTGCCGCGGAGCGCGTGCGTACGTTAGCCATGAAAGTTCCTTTCAGTCACACTGTCGGCGGTCCCTGGAACCGTAAAAGAAACGGCTGCGAAACCGCGAAACGGGTCGATTCAAACGGGCCTGATGTAGCAATGATTGATAAAAACGGATTGGATCGGGACTGATTGGGTCACGTCTTCGCGAGACGGCTAAATAGTAGGTGAAACAGGCGGCTTTGTCAAGCACGGCGCGGTCAGGCTCTCGGCGCCGATGCCGCCCAGCACGAGGCGGGCATCGACGATGTCCGCTTCGATCTGCCGCACGAGTTCCTGTACGGAAGGGAAGTTCCGCTCCTCCCTGAGCCTCCGGACGAAGAACACCCGCAGCCCGCGGCCGTAAAGATCCTCTTCGAAGTCCAGGATGTGCGTCTCGATGGTTCTGGGTCCTGCCCCGAAGGTGGGATTGACGCCCACACTGGTCACGCTGTCGAGGTACCGTCCTCCGACCTGGACCAGCGTCGCATAGATTCCGTTGGCCGGAACCACTTCCGTCCGGGTATGCACGTTGGCGGTGGGGAAACCCAGTTCCCGGCCCCGCTGATGTCCCTTGACGACCCGGCCGGTGATGAAATGGCTGCGGCCGAGATGCCGTTGCGCCGCATCGACTCGTCCTTCCTCCACCAGCCTGCGGATGCGGCTGCTGCTGATGGCCTGGTCCGAGTCCGACACCTCCGGGATGACCTTGATCTCCATCCCCGCCGCGGGTCCCCACTCCATGAGCTCGTCGACGGTCCCGGCCCGGTCCTTGCCGAAGCGGAAGTCTTCCCCGACCCACAGGACTTCCACCCCGAGCCGTACCAGATACCGATTCACGAAGTCATGCGCGGACAACGCGCAAAAGGCGGGGGTGAACCGCTGAATCACAACACAATCAACGCCGACGCCGCGCAGCAGGGCGAGCTTGTCCCTGCGCGTCAGAATCAATCGGGGCGCGAAGCGGGGCGCCAGGATCTTGAGCGGATGGGGCTCGAAGGTCAACACCACCGACGATCCGGACCGTGACCGCGCGTCTTCCATCACCCGGCGCAGGAGATCCTGGTGGCCCAGGTGCACGCCATCGAAGTTCCCGATGGTCATGACGGGACGAACGATGTTGCGTTTGCCGTGTCGCAGAATCTGCATCGTGCTCTCAATCCCGCGGCCCTGCGGGCCTGTTCGGGGCCGCGCCCGGATGTCCGGTTCGCGAACCCGCGTGAGAGCCACGGAATCCGGGTCAGGTGTCCAGGGCTTGAATCTTCTCTCGAGCCTTTTTGGCTGCGTCGGATTGCGGGTATCGATTGATGACTTCCTGAAGAATGAGTCTGGCGTCCACGCGATTTCCCAGCTCGGCGAAGGCAAGCCCTATCTTGAGCCAGGCGTCCGGGGCCTTGTTGCCGTCGGGGTACTTCTTGCGAAGCTCGTCGAATTCCAGAATGGCCTGGTCGAACTCCCTGAGCGCATAGTGGCTCTCACCGATCCAGTACTGGGCGTTGTCGGTCAGGCTGCTGTTCGGATGGTCCTCGACGAATTTCCTGAACTGCTGGATGGCGCCGCGATAGTCCTTTTCCCTCAGCCGCTTCCATGCGTTCTCGTAGTCCTGTTCAGCCACCGCCGTAACCGCCGGCGCCTGGGGTGGTGCGACCGGCTTCGGCGGGCCGTCCGGCGCCGGTGCTTCCGGGCCCGGGGCCGCCGGAGCCGTGACCTCCGTCTCGCCCGGCGGCTTGTCCTTCGGGAATACCGCATCCCGCAACAGCCGCAACTCTTCCTCGCGCACCTGCAGGAGCTCCCGCTGGTTCTGGACTTCCTTCTCGACAGCCGCCAACCGGTCGCTGAATTCCGCGAAACTGCCGGTGCCCGGCGCCGCTCCGCTTCTCATCTCCTGGACCGCACCCTCCGCGGCGTTCAGGCGCCCGTCCACGGCGGCCAATTCGGCACGGGTGTCGGCCAACTGTTTTCGGGTCTCGTCGAGCTCCGCCTTCAACTTGTTGAACTCTTGCCGTTCGGCTTCCGTCAGGGGCGCTCGATCATAGGGCACCAGCGGCGCCGCATGATAGTCGACCTGACACCCCCACATGGCAACGAGAAACAGGACAGCCAGCACGGCCGGTGCAACGATCCGCATCGAAATGGAGCCCTCTTGCATAGGGAAGAACCGTTAGCGGGAACTGACGGAGAACCCCGGGCAAGCAGCCCTCCTCAGGAGGCCGGCTTTTGAGCCCGTACGACGAAATGGGCGCGCCGGTTCTTCTGCCAGCACTCCTCGGCGTCCACGCCGCAGACCGGAAGCTCCTCGCCGTAGCTGATGGTGGACAGGCGTTCCGGAGCGTTGCCCAAGGTGACGAGATAGTCCTTGACGGCCTGCGCCCTTCTGGCGCCCAGGGCCAGATTGTACTCGGCGGTGCCCCTGCTGTCCGCATGCCCCTCGATCTCGATGTTGACGGCAGGGTTCTGCTTGATCCAGTCCGAATTGCGTTGCAGGACGTCACGGGCGTCCGGGGCGAGCTCGGAGCGGTCGAAGTCAAAGAAGACGTCCGCCAAGGGGCCGGTTGCCGGCAACGTGCCTTCCTGGTGAGCCTTCATACTGTCCTCGGGAGTTTCTTCCGGACCCTTCTGCGTCAGATTGCCCTCGGTGATGGAGCCGGGATCGTTTTGAGCCGGATTGTCCGCCCCGGGCGGATTGGTCGAAAGCTCACCGTCCGGATCCACCGGGGGTGGTGCGCAGGAGACGACGATACCGAGAAGAAGGGAACAAAACAGCAAGACAAACGTGTTTCTTTTCATCCGTTTACTCTCTGCCTTCCCCGAAGCTGTATTGGAGCGAATCAAGGTGTGAGGTTTGTACCGGGCTATGGAAGCCTAGGTGACCACGAAGGATCTGTATCATCTCCCGTGGACCCTGTCAATCTGCGTTGGCTCTCACCGTCCATCCGCATGGTGTAGATCCGGCGGGAACCGGACCGGTCCGACGCGAACGCGATGAACCTCCCGTCCGGAGCCCACGACGGGTCTTCGTCGTTGTGGCGGTTGGAGGTGATCATGCGCTGCTCACTGCCGTCGGGCCGGATGGTGAAGATGTTCAGGACGCCGTTGGACCTTCCCGTGAACGCGATCCGTTCTCCCGTGGGCGACCAGTCCGGCGACTGATTGTAGGAGCCCTTGCGCGTCAGCCTCCTGATGGCGCCGGAGGCCAGGTCGAGGACGTAGATCTGCGGGGAGCCGTACCGGTCGGACACGAATGCGATCTCGTCCCCGGAAGGAGCCCAGGTCGGCGAGACGTCGATCCCCCGGTGCCTGGTAAGCCGCTTCACCATGCCGCCCCCCGCGTTCAGCAGGTAGAGGTCGACGTTCCGACGCTGTTCCAGCGGGATGACCAGAGACCGTCCGTCCGGTGACCAGCGCCCGCCGAGGTTCAGCCCGGCGCGTGTCGAGATCGGCTTCTCCCGGTTGGCCACGAGATCGAAGCTCAGGAAGTGCGGCTTGCCCTTCTTGTACGACGTGTAGACCACCCCCTTGCCGTCCGGCGCCCAGGACGGGAAAAGGTTGATGGTCCGGTTGTCGGTGACCTTCTTCTTCTCGGTCCCGTCGAGGTGCGAAACGTAAATCTCCTTGAACCGGTCCCCGCCGGTGGACACGTATGCGATCCTGGTATCGAATACCCCCCGAGTGCCGGTCAGCTTCAGGATGATCTCGTCCACGAACTTGTGCGCCATGCGACGCGCGTCCTTGATGTCGCCCGAGTACCGCTTGCCGATGACCGATTCCTGGCGGAACACGTCGTAGAGCCAGAACTCGAACTGGACCCGGTCCCCCTGGTGGCGGAAGCCCCCCTTGACGAGTCCCTCGGCTCCGATGGTGGCCCAGTCCCTGAAGTCAAAGTCGCCCAGCCGGATCCCGGTCCTTTGGGGGTTCTCGATATACGCGGAGCGGTCGATGATCTTGAACCAGCCGGACCGGTCGAGGTCGTCCGCGATGACATCGGCAGTCCGGGCGGAAAGCCGATGGACGTCGGCGCCGGTCCCCAGGTTCCTGAGCGGCGACACCGCCAGCCGGTAGCGTTCGGCGCCCGGGCCGACGATGAGGCCCTTGACCTGCGCCTGGGCCTGCCCGGGGAACAGCCAGCAAACCATCAGCCCGGCAATGATCCACCGCCACATCCCCACCGGCGTGCGTCCGGGGTCACGCGCGGACCCATCCCGTCTTCGTGGCGGCGACGGTCTGCAACTTCCTCCCATGATCAAACGGTCCTTCCCAACCAGCGGCCTCTAACCCTCGGGGTCCGGCCGGAACGTGAACTCGACCTCCGCAAACTGGCGGACATACTGCCGTGGCGGGGGCGGCAGGACGGAGCGGCGCACCGCCCGCACCACCGACTCATCGTACGCGGCGTCCCCCGAGGGCTCGAGCAACTTGAGCCCGAAGATCTCCCCGTCGGCGCGTACTCCGAAACTCACCGTCGCCTCCAGGTCCTTGCGCCTGCCGATCCAGGTCCAGCGTTCCTTGAAGATGTCGCGCATCTCGTTCAGGTAGACCACGAACTCCCTTCCCTTCAGGAGCCCGCCCCGACCGGTACCGGTGTCGCGCCCCGCGGCGCCGACGCTCTCTCCCACGCCGATCTTCTGACGCAGCTTGGCCCGTTCCCTGGCGATGGCCACGGCGTCCTCAATGCGCGTCTGCCTCACCCTCTCGACCGCTCGCGATTCCTTTCGCTTCGGCTTCGCAGCGGTCTTCCTGGCGACCTTCACGCGAGGCTTCTTCGGTGCTTTCTTGGTCTTGACTGCCACTTTCCTGGGCTTGACAGGCTTCTTGCGCTTGACGACCTTCTTGGGCTTGACCGGTTTCTTCCTGGGTTTGACGACCTTCTTCTTCCGCTCCTTGGGCGGCGCCTCCTTTACCTTCGGCTCCGGGGGCTTCTTGACCTGCTTCTTCTCCTTCGGGGCCTTGACGGTCTTGGGCGGCTCCGGCACCACCGGCTCGACAAGTACCTCATCGAGATCGTCTTCCTCCGGCAGGGGCAGCGTCTCGACCGGCGCCGGCGCGGGCTTCCGCGGCGCGGGCTTGACGGGTAGAGGCGCGGGCGCCGGGGGCGGACCGGGGACGAGGTCCACCGTGTACACGGGAACCGGCAGGTCGCGGCGCGCCGTGCTCGTGGGCACTACCAGCAACGTCGCGATCATGGCCAGATGCAGCGCTCCCGAGAAACAGACCCACCACCTGAGACGGTTGGGGCCCGCTCCTGCAAGGACTCTGTCGAGAAAATCCCGGATCATTGCCGGTATGGAACTCCCCGAGGAACGCGCCTCATCGATCGCCCAGGGGCAAGGCCATCATGCCGAGCTTCTCGATGCCGGCGCCCTTGATCTCGCCGATGGCGGTGATCACGGATCCGTAGCGGACGTCACGATCCGCCCGCAGGTACACGGGCTTTCCGGCGTCCAGCCTCCGGATGGCCTGGAGCTTCGTCCCGAGCTCGTCCGCGGTCACCTCGTTGTCGTTCAGGTAGACCGTGCCGTCCTTCGCAACGGTGACGATCAGCGGCTGCGCCTCGCCCACCACCGGGACGGCCTTGGCCTGCGGCAGATTCACTTCCACTCCCTGCTGAATGATCGGCGCCGTCACCATGAAAATCACCAGCAGCACCAGCATCACGTCCACGAAAGGGGTGACGTTGATGTTGGACAAGGGCAGCTTGTCTTTTCCCACGCTCACGTCGGCGGCCATGCTCCGCTTTCCTCCTCGCTAAGGCTTCTTGGCGAAATGCACCTCGGCGATGTTGAGGAACTCCTGCGTGAAGTTCTCCATGTCCGTGGTCAGAACACGTATCTCCTGAAGGAAGTGGTTGTAGGCGATCAACGCCGGGATCGCCGCCAGCAACCCGGCGGCGGTAGCGACCAACGCTTCGGCGATTCCGGGCGCCACCGCCTGAATCGTGGACGAGCGGGTAACGCTGAGGCCGCGGAACGCGTTCATGATGCCCCAGACGGTGCCGAAGAGGCCGATGAACGGGGTCGAGCCGGAGGTGGTCGCCAGGAACGTCAGCGTCTGCTCCAGCTTGGTCAGCTCGACGTTGGCGGCGCGCTTCATGGCCCGCGCCACGTTCTCCACCCCGCTCAGGTCGGTGGTAAGGCCCTCGGCTTCCGCCGCGGTGCGACGGGACACCAGCAGCAACTCCTCGTATCCGGCAATGAAGACCTGCGCTACCGGGCTCGCCGGCAACTCCTGGCTGGCCTTGCGTATCTCGGCCAGGTTGCGGCTTTCCCAGAAGATCTCGATGAACCGGGCCGACTGGGCCTTTGCCTCCCGCACGTGCCTGAACTTGTAAAGAATGATACCCCAACTGACCACCGAGAACAGGATCAGCAGGTAGAGCACCATCTGGACCACCGGACCCGATCCCATGACCAGGTCCAGGATCCCCTGTTGCTGCATTCTCAAGTGTTCGGGCTGGACTGCCAACTGGTAAAGCGAGAAGTACAGCATCAAAACCCTGCCATCTTGAAAAGTTATTATAATCGCTGTACCTAGTCAATTGGCCTCGCCCCGACCCCGCGTATTTGCCGCGTGCGGATCGACAGGGAACCCATGCTCCGCAGCGTTTCACAACTGGACCTGGAGGGAAAAACCGTTTTTCTTCGGGTGGACTTCAACGTGCCGCTGGCGGAGGGCGAAATCGCCGAGCCCCACCGCATCGACAGCGCGCTGCCCACCATCGCGTTCCTGCTGGAGAAATCCGCCCGGCTCGTCATCGCTTCCCACATGGGCCGGCCCGGAGGGGCCCCCGACCCACGGTGGAGCCTGGCGCCGGTGCAACGCTACCTGGAGCGGAAGCTGCCGCGGCCGGTGCGCCTCGCGCCCGACTGCGTGGGCGCCGAAGTCCGGCAACTGCTGGCGGATCCGCGGGGCGCCGGGATCCTGCTGCTGGAGAACCTGCGGTTTCATTCCGGCGAGGAAGCCAACGACCCGGAGTTCGCGGCATCGCTCGCCGGTCTGGCCGACGTCTACGTGAACGATGCCTTCGGCGCCGCGCACCGGGCCCACGCGTCGACCGCCGGCATGGCCGCACATTTCCGGGAGAAGGGGGCCGGTCTCCTGTTCCACCGGGAGGTGGATTACCTTTCCCGTGTCCTTGAGGCGCCGCAACGTCCGGTGGCTGCCATCCTGGGGGGCGCGAAGGTCTCGGACAAGATCGGCATCCTCAAGAACCTGATTCCACGGGTGGACCTGATCATGGTGGGCGGCGCCATGGCGTATACCTTCCTGCAGGCTCGGGGCGTGGCCGTCGGACGGTCCTTGCTGGAAAAGGGGTCGCTTGCCGTGGCCCGGGACATCATGGACGAGGCCGAGAAGGCTGCGGTGCCGTTCCTGCTGCCGGTGGACCACATCGCGGCCGCGGACCCGGACGGCGACGGTTGCGGCGCGACCCCCGGCCCGAGCATCTCCGAGGACCGGATGGGGCTCGACATCGGCCCCAGGACGGCGGCCCTCTTCGCCGACAGGCTGATGGACGCGGCCATGGTGCTGTGGAACGGTCCGCTGGGGCTGTTCGAACGGGAACCGTTCCGTCACGGGACCACGGCCGTGGCCCGGTCGCTGGGGGCGTCGGCAGCCACCAGCGTCATCGCGGGGGGCGACACGGTGGCCGCCGTGAGACTGGCAGGCGCCGCCGGCGACATGACCCACCTGTCCACCGGCGGAGGGGCCGCGCTTGAGTTTCTCGAGGGCAGGACGCTCCCGGGAGTCCAGGCCCTGGAAACCGACGAGCCCGCCTGACGGGTGGCCCATGGCAAGACGCGCAGTCATCGCCAACTGGAAGATGCACGGGAGCCAGGCGGAGGCCCGCGTCCTGGCGCGGGGCGTCCGGCGGCTCGTGGGCAACCGTTCCGCCGCCGTGGACGTGGTTCTGGCGCCCCCGCTCACCTCGCTGGAGACCGTGCGGCGGGCCATACAGGGGAGCCGCCTGCTCCTCTGCGCACAGAACCTCCACTGGCAGCCTCAAGGCGCGTTTACCGGAGAGGTGGGGGCGGACATGCTGCGGGACGCGGGTTGCAGCCACGTGATCGTGGGCCACTCCGAGCGGCGGCAGATCTTCGGCGAAACCAATGCCGAGTTCGGACGCAAGGTGGCCGCGGCCCTCGACGCCTCCCTCAAGCCGGTCCTTTGTATCGGCGAGACCCTGGAGCGGCGTCGCGACGGACGCACGCGGCGTACCCTCTCCGCGCAACTGTCGGGCGCGTTGAAGGGCGTTGCGAAAAGTGTTAGTGGTTCTCTCACGGTGGCTTACGAGCCGGTTTGGGCCATCGGCACGGGAAGGAACGCGTCCCCGGAGCAGGTGATGGAAGCCCACCGCTGGATCCGGCAAGCGCTCGCGCGCAGGTTCGGAGCGGCCCGGGCGCGGGAAATTCCCATCCTCTACGGCGGGAGCGTGAACCGGGACAACGCGCCCGAGTTGGCCGTGCTGCCGGAGGTGGACGGCGTATTGGTAGGGGGCGCAAGCCTCGATCATCGAAGCTTCGCCGCTATCGTAGGCGCGTTCCTGGAGCAGGAAGACTAACGGACAGTAGACGCATGATCATCCTGGTGACAACCGTTCACATTCTCGTTTGCCTGGGCCTTATCGTCGTGGTGCTCCTGCAAACGGGCAAGGGAACCGACATGGGCGCCGCTTTCGGTGGCGGCGCCAGCACGACGGTCTTCGGCAGCAGCGGCGCGGGCAATTTCCTGACCCGGTTGACCACCGGGATGGCGGTGGTGTTCATGCTGACCAGCCTGACGCTGGGCTACTTTGCCGAACAGAGGCCGGACGCCAGCATCTTCGAGAGCGTCACGCCCCAGGCCCAGACCGCGCCCGCTCCAGCCGCGACGCCGAGTCCCGAGAGGCCCGCGGAACCGCCGGCTTCTCCCTGAAAGATGTCACCGAGACGTGCGAGGATGGCGGAATAGGCAGACGCGCTAGCTTGAGGGGCTAGTGCCAGCAATGGCGTGGGGGTTCAAGTCCCCCTCCTCGCACCACAACCCTCCCGTTCCCCCCGGCTCCCGGCAGGCCAAGCCGCATGTTCCGTGAGGTCAGCTCACCGACCGCGCGAGGTCGTAGAGCGAGGTCACGAGAAAGGCGCGCAGGAACCAGATGATGAAGATGGCCGCCACGGGAGAAATGTCGATCCCGCCGAAGCTCATGGGAAGCATCTGCCTCAGCCGGTCCAGCACCGGATCGGTCAGGTTGCAAAGCGTGCGCACGATGGGATTGTAGGGATCGGCATTGACCCACGAGATCACGGCCCGCCCGACGATCACCCACACGTAAAGCGTCAGAATCAGGTCGAGAAGTCCGGCGACGGCTTCCAGAAAATTCCCTGCCACGAACATGTCCCCCGCCTCTGGTTGCGGCCCGCCTACGGGCTCCTGGGCCCGAACAGGGCGGTCCCCACCCGTACGAGCGTCGATCCTTCACCCACGGCCACTTCGTAGTCGTGGGTCATTCCCATGGAAAGCTCTTCCAGGGCCACGTTGGGAAGGCCGAGGTCGTTGACCGAATCGCGCAACTCCCGGAGCCTTCGGAAGTACGGCCGGCTTGCCTCCGGATCCTCGGCGAACGGCGGGACGATCATCAACCCCCGGACCCTCACGCGTTCCAGCTCGGACACCTCCCGCAGCAGCGGCACGAGCCCTTCACCCGCCACGCCGGTCTTGGAGCGCTCTCCCGCGAGGTTCACCTCCGCCAGCACATGAATGTCCCGGCCCTGTTCGCGGCCCTCCCGGTCCAGTATCCGGGCCAGCCGCAAGTTGTCCAGCGTCTGGATGACCGAGAAGAGATCCACGGCGGCGCGCGCCTTGTTTCGCTGCAGGTGCCCGATCAGATGCCACTCGGCATGGCCGCCGACGACCTCCTTCTTGGCCTGTGCTTCCTGGACGTAGTTCTCTCCCAAGAGACGCACGCCGGCTTCCACCGCCGCGCGTACGGCGGATACGGGTTGCGTCTTGGTGGCGGCGAGCAGCTTGACCTGCCCCGGGTCCCTGCCGCTCCGCTCGGCGGCACGGCGGACTCCTTCCAGGACCCGTCTACAGTTACCCGCGATGTCGACCATCAGCCCACCCCGGCCCCGGAGCCCAAGGGCTCCTCCGGCTGCCGGACAGGATTCGAGTATACCACAGCCCCGCGCTCCTTACCCGCAGCCGCCGTGCCTGTTACAATCCGGGATACGGACCGGCATGCGGATGGAAAAACGACTCCACGTTTTCGTCTTGTTCCTGCTGCTCTCCTTGCCGGCGAGTTCCGTCCATGCCCAGACCGGGGCCGAGAAGGAGTTCGGCCGGGCTTACCGCCATTACTCCGAGGGCGACCACTCCCGCGCGGACGCGCTCTTCCGGACGGCGCTGGCCGACGACACCCTGGTCCTCGCGGACCATGCCCTGTACTATCTCGGACGAATCGCCGCGGAGGCTGACCGGCACGACGATGCCTGGAGCTACTTCAGCCGGCTGAGGAAATCGTACCCCCGCAGCATCTGGACCGGGGAGGTCTCCTTTGCGTTCATCGAGATCGATCTCGCCCGGAAGCGGTACCAGGCAGCCGTCCGCCGCGCCGCCGAGCTGAAGAAGAAATCGCGGAGAGGGCAGGACCGGTCCCGGGCCGCGTACTACCTTGGCCGGGCTCACGAAGCGTTGGGCGAGGACCGGAAGGCCTTCACCTTCCACCAGGAGGCGCGGCGCCGGGCGCCACGTTCCACCTGGGCCGCCCACGCCCGGGAACGCGTCCGTGAGCTACGGCGGAAACACCCCAAGCGGCTCGGGTTGCGAAGCGGCGACGCCATGCTGCGGGAAGCCGGGCAGCTTCGGCGGGAGCGGGACTACCCGGCGGCCGCCGACCTCTACCGGCGCATCCTGCGGGAAACCAATTTTCGCCGGCTGTCCCTCGAAGGGCTCGCCGCCGTCTACCGGAAGATGCGGCTGCGGCAGGAGGAAGAGCGGGTCCTCCGGCGCTACGTCCGGCACTATCCGCAACGTGCGCGGGCCGGAACGGCGCTCACGCGGATTGCCATCATCCAGTGGAACCGCAACGACAACGCGGGAGCCCTGGAGACCCTGCGCACGTTCCGGAGGAAATATCCCGGGCATCTCCGGCGGCGCTTCGCCGTCTACGTCATCGGCCGCATCCATGAATCCATGGGCCGGCAAGAGGCGGCGGTCCGGACCTACCGGCAGCTCCTCGCCAAGAAGCACCGCCTCAGCCGGTTCCGCAACGACGCGGCGTGGCGCCTGGGATGGATCCGCTATCTGGCGTCGGACTATGCGTCGGCAAGGACCCGGTTCCATGACCTCGCCCGCAGGCGCGGCACCTACCGGCCGGCGGCGGCTTTCTGGGAGGCCCGCGCCGCCGAGAAGCTGAAGGACGCCACGGCCGCCAGGCGGCTGTACCGGCGCGTGCTCCGGAAGGATCCCGAGTCCTACTACGCGGTGCTGGCCGCCCGGCGGCTCGCGGAGCTCGGCGTCACCGTGCCCGATCCTTCTCCGCCCAAGCGCTCCGGGCAGGAGCCGGGCGCCCCGCAACTCGGCGCCCGGGCCGGGTTGCACCTTGCCCGGGCGCGGGCGCTGGCGCGGCTCGGGTTGAACCGGCTCGCCCATCCCGAGCTGGACCGGGTCCGCAGGCACGCGAAACGCACCGCCGGGGTCCGGCTCCTCCTCATGCGCGAGTACGCGCGGAGCCACGCACACCACCGCAGCCTCTCCCTGGCGCTACAGTCGCCGGCCTCTCCCGAAACGCTGCGGCTCCGATATCCGCTGGCATACTGGGACACCGTGCGGCGGCATGCCGCCGACAACGGCCTGGACCCCTACCTGGTGTTGTCGCTGATGCGGAAGGAGAGCCGGTTCAAGCCGCAAGCCGTGTCCCCCGCCGACGCGTTCGGACTCATGCAGCTCATCCGGGAGACCGCGGGCAGCGAGGCCTCGAAGATGGGCCTGCCGGAGCCCGAGACGCGGCAGCTCTTCGATCCGGAGCTGAACATCAAGCTCGGGACACACCACCTCAAGGGGCTTCTGGAACACTACGCCGGCAGCCGCGCCAGGGCGCTGGCGGCCTACAACGCCGGCAAGGAGGCGGTGGCCCGCTGGACCCGGGACCTCGCGTCCGGCGACGACATGGAGTTCATCGAGCGGATCTCCTACCGGGAGACGCGCCTGTACGTGAAGGCCGTGCTGCGGAACTACCACGCCTACCGGACCCTGTACGGCGGCGTCCCGGCGGAGAAGCCTGTCCCGGCAAGGGGATCGTAGCCCCGGCCGCTTCTCCGGTGGACAAATCCCCGCCGTTCTCTATATTGACCGGATGACTCCCCGAGCCGCAGAGACCCGCGAGCCCGCCGAGATCCTCTCGACCGACGACCGGGCCACCTGGAGCGTCACCGCTCCGTCGATTCTGACTCCCCGGCGGCGGCCCCCGGACCGGGTCGCCGCCAGCATGGTCCGGACCCTGTTCGACCGTCCGCGGTGGCTCGAACCCTGCCACCTGTACGACGAGAGGGGCTCGCTCCTGTTCGAGGAGATCTGCGAGCTGCCCGAGTACTACACCACCCGCACCGAGGCGGCCATCCTCGAACGCGAGGCCGGCACCCTGATGAGCCTGGCGCCGGTGGAATGCATCGTGGAACTCGGCGCCGGCTTCTCCAAGAAAACCGTCCACCTGCTCAAGGCGCTGAGCCGCGCCCGGGGCCGCGGAACCTTCGCCGCGGTGGACGTCAGCGCCACGGCCCTCATGGCATCCAGGAGCATGGCCGAGGAGCTTTTCCCCGAGCTTGCGTTCACCGGCCTCGAGGCCCGCTTCGAGGACGCCATCACCAGCATCACCCCGGACATTCCCAAGCTCGTGGTGTTCCTGGGCAGCACCATCGGAAACTTCACCCCCACCGACATGCTGCACTTCTTCACGCACCTGTGCGACCACATGGGACCCGAGGACTACCTGCTGCTCGGGGTGGACCGCATCAAGG
This sequence comes from uncultured Binatia bacterium (SeqCode), assembly GCA_965219905.1. Lineage (GTDB taxonomy): Bacteria > Desulfobacterota > Binatia > UBA9968 > JAJDTQ01 > JAJDTQ01. The sequence goes on from CBDCOS010000002.1 coordinate 1,395,650, forward strand.
AGCCGGAGATCATCGAGCGCGCCTACAACGACTCCCGCGGCGTCACCGCCGCCTTCATCCTGAACGCCTTCACCAACGTCACCCGCGCCACCGGGGCCGGCTTCCGGCCGGAGAAAATCGCCTATCGCAGCAGCTACAGCCGGATGCGTGAGCGGGTGGAGATGTACGGGGTCGCCACCGAGACCCACCGGGTGGAGTTCCCCCGGCACTCGGCGTCCTTCGTCTGGGAGAAGGATGAAGGGATCCTGGTGGAGACCAGCCGCAAGTTCGACCCCGACGACCTGCAGGTGCTGCTCCGCTCCTTCGGGCTCGAGAGCCTGGGCCACTGGACCGACCCGAAACAGTGGTTTTCCCTGCTGCTTTTCCGCCGGAACGCGCCGTCGGGCGGGATGGAGCCGAAATGAAGAAAATCCCCGATACGACACCCGCGTACGATCTCACCGATTCCCGGTTCTGGGACGAGAAGGACCTGCGCTCCGAGGTCGAGCGGGTCTTCCACCTTTGCGCCGAGTGCCGGCTGTGCGTGAAGTTCTGCGGCAGCTTCCCGAAGCTCTTCGACGCCATCGACTCGTACTGCACCGAGGAAGAGTTCGCCGAAGTGGACTCCACCAAGCTCAAGCCGGAGGATGTGGACGAGGTGGTGGACCTCTGTTTCCAGTGCAAGCTCTGCAACATCAACTGCCCCTACACGCCGGGAGACCACGACTGGGTCATCGACTTTCCGCGGCTGATGGCCCGGGCCAAGGCCCAGCACGTGAAGAAGCACGGCGTGTCCTTCACCGACCGGATGCTGGGGAACCCCGACCTGGTGGGCAAGCTCGGCTCGGCCACCGCCCCCATGGCCAACTGGGGCAACGAAAACCGGGTGCACCGGCTGTTCATGCAGGGCGCCCTGGGCATCCACAAGGACAAGAAGCTGCCGCCGTTCGCGTGGAAGACCTTCGCGTCCCGGTTCCGCTCCGCGCGCCGGGAACCCGAGGGAGAGCCGGTGGCGAAGGTCGCCTACTTCGCCACCTGTTTCGTCAACTACAACGAGCCGGGCATCGGAATGGACACGCTCGAGGTGATGGCCCGCAACGGGGTGGACGTGGCGCTCGCCTACCGGGAGTGCTGCGGCATGCCGTCGTGGCACAACGGCGACATGGACAAGGCCAAGGCCCAGGCGCAGCGGAACGTCGAGTTGCTGCTCCCGTTCGTCAAGGAGGGGCGGACCATCGTCGCCACCAACCCCACCTGCTCCATGACCCTGCGCGACGAGTACCCCCGCCTGCTGGGGACCCCGGAAGCCCGCGAGGTGGCGGAGCACAGCACCGACCCCACGGCGTTCCTGGCCTCGCTCCACGCCGAGGGCAAGCTCAACCGCGCCTTCAAGACCGGCCCGGGGAAGATCGCCTACCACATGCCGTGCCACCTGCGCGCGCAGCGGCTGGGCAACAAGACCAGCGCCCTGCTGTCGCTGCTGCCGGACACCGAGGTGACCATGATACAGGCCTGCTCCGGACACGACGGCACCTGGGCCATGAAGCGGGAGAACTTCGAGGCCTCCATGCGATGGGGGCGGCAAGCGTTCAGGGGTATCGAGGGCGCCGAGGCCGAGGTCGCCTGCTCCGACTGTCCGCTGGCCGCCATCCAGATCGAGCAGGCCACCGGGAAGCATCCGCTGAACCCGTTGCAGATCCTGGCGAAGAGTTACCGCGGGGAGAGCTTCTCGGAGGCAGGAGGCTGACCGGGAGGTTTCCCCGTCACGGACACCCACGCCCATGAACATCACCCTGAACATTGAAGAGCGTTCGCCCTTTGCCGAAGGGGCCGACTTCGGCCCTGTCGGAGCGTATGAACGGATCAAGGGACGGGCTCGGTTCGCCATCGACCCGCTCCTGCCCGCCAACCGTCACATCGTGGACCTGGCGCTTGCGCCCGCGAACGAACGCGGCCTGGTGGAGTACTCGACGGAGTTCTTCATCATCAAGCCCGTGGACATGGACCGCGGCAACAAGCGGCTGCTCTACGACGTCAACAACCGCGGCAACAAGCGCGCGCTCCAGTTCTTCAACGACGCTCCGCCCAACAACGACCCGCGCACCGCGGACGACGCCGGCCACGGGTTCCTGATGCGCGGGGGCTACACGGTGGTGTGGTGCGGGTGGCAGGGAGACCTGCTGCCGGGAGACGGGCGCCTGACCATGGAGCTGCCCGTCGCCACCGGACCCGACGGGCCGGTCACCGGACCTCTCCGGGCCGAGTACATCATCGAGGAGCCCGGCGTGACCACCGTGTCCCTGGGCGGACACGACTACATCCGGCCCTGTCCGGCCGTGGACCCGAGTACGGAGCGGGCCACACTCACGTGCCGGCGGTTCCAGCAGGACGCGCGCGAGCCCGTACCCGCGAGCGACTGGCGATTTGCCTCCGTGGACGCGGCCGGCAACGTCTGGCCGTCGGAAACGAGCTGCCACCTTCCCGGGGGCTTCCGGCCCGGCTGGATCTACGAGCTCATCTACACCGCCAGGGACCCGCTGGTGCTGGGGCTCGGCTTTGCCGGCGTGCGCGACCTACTCGACTTCCTGCGCCACGCCGACGAGGACGCGGCCGGACAGGCCAATCCGCTGCGCGAAGGATCGCCGGGCATCGAGAAAGCCTACGGCTGGGGGCGCTCCCAGAGCGGCCGCTTCCTGCGCGGGTTCGTGTACGAAGGGTTCAACGTCTCGGACGGCGGACGGCGCATCTTCGACGGCATCTTCTCCCACGTGGCCGGCGGCGGACGGCTGCGGCTCAACTACCGCTTCGCACAGCCCGACCGCTACCCGCGCCAGCACGAGGACCATCACTATCCTTCGGAGGAGTTCCCCTTCGCCTACGCCCATACTGAAGACCCGTTCACCGGAGAACAGGACGCGATCCTGAAACGACCGGAGACGGACCCTCGGGTCGTCCATACCCAGACCGCCACCGAGTACTGGCAGCGGCGCGGCTCCCTGGTGCACACGGACCCCGGCGGCAACGACCTCCCGGAGCACCAGGACGCCCGCGTCTACCTGCTCTCGTCCCTGCAGCACAACGACGCGGCCGCCGCGCTGGAAGGCGGCGTCCCGCGATACCCGCTGAACCCGCTGCCGGCCAACCCGGTGCTCCGCGCCCTGCTGAGCGCGCTGGACGAGTGGGTGACGGACGGCGTCGCGCCCCCCGACAGCCGGGTGCCGCGGCGCTCCGACGACACGCTCGTCAACGGCGGCGCATTCCGGAAGGGGTTCCCGGCGGTCCCGGGAAGCGCCTGTCCCGACCCTCATGCACTGTACTACCTGGACCGCGGAACGGACTTCGCGGACGGCATCATCGCCAGCGAACCGCCGGTGGAGGACAGGAGCCGGGAGTACGCGGTCCTGGTGCCCTCGGTGGACGCCGACGGCAACGAAAGCGCCGGCGTGCGGGTGCCGGAGGTGTCCGCGCCTCTGGCCACCTACATGGGCTGGAACCTGCGACGGGACTCCGAGGTCATGGCGGGGATCGTCGGCAGCGCCCTCCCCTTCGCCGAGACGGAGGAAGCGCGCGCCGCGCAGGGCGACCCGCGTCCCTCCATCGACGGGCGCTACCCCTCCAGGGAAGCGTATCTGGACGCCGTCCGGGCCGCCGCCGCCGCCCTCCAGGAAGAACGTCTGCTGCTGGCCGAAGACGTGGAGCGTTGCGCGGCCGCGGCCGGAAGGCGCTGGGACACGCGGCGCTCCCCCTCCGTGTGACCCCTCCAACATTCGCCTACCCATCAGACCGTTGTCCCGCAGGAACTAGAACGGAGCTTCACCGCGTCAGGCCGCGGGTGATAACCGTTCGACCTTGACTTCGGTTCCCTTGCACTGAAGTGTGTCAGCGCGGATCTGACGCACTAGAATGGGAAGCGATCTGGACCGATCCATCCAATTCATGCTATAAAGGTCTCATATCGACTACCGAAAGCGTCCGCAACCGGGACGCCGTGCGCGCCCGGGTACAGGCCGTCCCCTTCCGGGAGCGCGGCGGCCGGCCCACCACGAAGGACCACCGGGATCGGGGTCGTTTCGCGCGTGAGGACTGACACCCGTCCCGCTGCCCGGACACGCTTCTCTGCCGGCGCTTTCCCGAAATCGGATCCTTTCCGCGGGAGGAAACAGATGGCTTCTTTCGAGGTGAAGGTTTACCGGATTCAGGTCGAGGAACATCCGAACGCGGATGCCTTGGAGCTGGCCCGTGTGGGCGGGTACGTGAGCCTTGTCAAGAAGGACTCTTTCTCGACCGGAGATGTGGCGGTTTACATTCCCGAGGCGTCCATCGTTCCCGAGGACGTGATTCAGGAGCTCGGGCTTGAGGGCCGCCTGGCCGGAAAGGCGAAGAACCGGGTCAAGGCGATCAGGCTTCGCGGCGTCCTGTCACAGGGCCTGGTCTACCCCGTGACGGGGAACCGCCTCCACGGGATTTCCGTGAACGAGGGCGACGACGTGATGGAGGCTCTCGGCGTGGAGAAGTGGGAGCCTCCGATCCCGGTCCACCTGTCCGGCAAGGTGCAGAATGCTCATGGGGCGACGCTTCACTACGACATCGAGGACATCAAGAAGCACCCGGAGGTCTTCAAGGCCGGGGAAGAGGTGGAAGTCACGGAGAAGATCCACGGGACCTGGTGCTGTCTCGGCTGGAATCGGGAGCGCGGGCCGATCGTGGCGTCGAAGGGGCTGTCCTCCCAAGGGTTGTCCTTCAAGGTCGAGGACCCGGACAACGCGGACAACCTGTACGTCCGGACGTGGAAGAAGTACGGCGACGTCGTAAGGCAGCGGGCAGAGGACCTCGGCCGGTCGGTGTACGTCCTCGGTGAGATCTTCGGACGTTCGGTCCAGGACCTTCGATACGGCGAGAAGGCGCAGGCATTCGCCGTCTTCGACGTGTACGTCGGAGACCCCGGTTCCGGCAGGTATCTGACCTGGTCCGAGGTGCTGGAATTCGCGGGCGAGGACTTCCCGATGGTTCCGGCCCTGTATCGGGGTCCGTTCGATGAAGGACTTGTCCCCGAGTGGACCACCGGCAAGACCCTGTGGGGAGAGGGGGTTGACCAGATGCGAGAGGGGGTCGTGATTCGGGATCGCGCCGAAGGGAGGGATTTCGAGATCGGGCGGCGAATCCTCAAGAGCGTTTCCGAGAGTTATCTTCTGCGAAAGGGGGGAACGGAGTTCAACTAACACTAGGAGTCAGCATCGCAGGAGGAGACTCGCTCACCACGCTGAAGCTGCGCACGCTTGTGAAGGTCATTTCAGAATCCGGCGCGCCAGTTCCCGGGCTTCGTCGCGGGTGTCGACGATCCGCTCGGCGGCTACGTGCTGGAGCACGTCAAAGGCGTAGAACACTTCGCGGACCTTCTGCCGGATTCCCGCGAATACGATCTCGGTTCCCGACTGTCTCGCGCGGCCGATGAGGAGGGCCATGAGGTGCGCCGCGCTGTCGTCCATATGGGTCAGGTTCGACAGGTCGAAGATCACGAGATCGTGTTCCCTGATGTCGTCTCCGATCATGCGCACGAGCTTCCTGGATGATGCGACCGTGAAGGCGCCGCGGAACTCCAGCAGCCCGGCGCGTGCCCTGTAGGGATCGCCTTCGGTCTCCGTCCCGAAGAAGACGCTGTCGAGCAGAGGGACCGAGATCACGCTGTCCAGCTCGAGCTGCTCCAGGCGGTCCGTGTTGATGACACTGGCCGCGATCACGCCGAAGATGACGGCAATGAGCGGATCCACAAAGCACGCCAACCCCATGGTGATGAGCATGACGACAACGAAGTCGGTCCGGATCGTGAAGATCCTGCGCAGGAACCGCCATTCGACCAGGCCCATTCCGACACGGAGGATGATGGCGGAGAGCGCGGCAATGGGAACCCATGAGACATAGGGGCCGAAGAATGCCAGGGCGGCCGCCAGAAGAAGCGCCGTGATGACTCCGGCCATGACCGTGCGGCCGCCGAAGCGGATGACCGTCAGCGTGTTGAGATTGCCGGACCCGGGCATCGTGCCGACGAAACCGGCGGTGATGTTGGCGACCCCGAGGGAGACCAGTTGCCGGTTTGAATTATGCTGGCCGCCGGTGAAGGTATCGGCCGTAATGGCGAGCAGGAGGGTGTAGGCGGTACTGATCAGGGCCAACACGATGGCCGAGTGGAGCGCACTGCCCAGGGAGCCGGCGGACGGTATCGATATGACAGGCACGGGCAGCCCCGTCGGCAATTCGCCGAGCAGCGCGGCTCCCGGGAGGAAGAGGGAGAGGAGGATACCGGACCCGACGCCGGCCAGCGGGCCCGGAAAGTACTTTTCGATCTTCCTCGGCCAGAGCAGCATCACCGCGAGGGAGACGCCGACGATGGCGGCGTCGTCCATGCCGAGAGGGACTATCTTGGCTACCTGCGTCCACAGGATACGCACTCCTATGCCGGACAGGAATCCGGCCATCACGATATGCGGCAAGTAGGAGGCGAAGCGTCCGATCCCGAAGAGCCCCAACAGGACCTGCATGACGCCGGCCAGGACGGCGATGAGGGCGAGTTCGCCCAGATCCCCGCCGTTGTCGGCGAGGATGGTGGCGACAATGACGGCTATGGCGACGCTCGGACCGCAGACCAGTATCCTCGCACCACCGAACACCGCGGCCACGAGACCGACGATGATGAAGCAGTGAACGCCCGCGACCGGGCCCATGCCGGACACGACGCCCAGGGCCATGGTGACCGGCAGCGCAGCAGCGAAACCGATCATGCCGGCCTTTGAATCGGCCCAGAACTTCGTACCGCTATAGGGTTCGCGGGCTTCCGATCGCAGGGTTTCGAGGACGCCCATTCTATTTCATCAAACCATTGTCCCGCAGGAACTCCGTGACCAGGGCGTCGAACCCGGCCGGGTCCTCGATGCAGCAGGCGTGGCCCGTGCCCGGCAGCACCCTGTGCACCGCTCCGGGAGTCAGGGCCGCGGTCTTCCGGCCGCCCTCCAGCGACATGTCGTGCTCGCCGTTGATGACCAGGGTGGGCACCTTCATCTCCGAAAGGCGCGGGGTCATGTCGGTCCCGGCGCGGGCGCGGAAGATCTGTGCGATGGACTCACCCGACAGCCACGGGTTGCGCTCGAGGAAGATGTCCAGCAGGTACTTGCCCAGCCGGGTGCTCTCGAAACCCGGCGCCACCAGCTCCTTGATGTGCTCCTCGTGGTAGGTCGTCACGTCGTCCGTGTAGCCCTCGATGCGGTCGCCGGTGCGCCCTCCCCCGCCGCTGCTTCCGCCCACCAGGATCACGCCGCGGAACATCTCCGGATGGTCCAGCCCCAGCAGGAGCGCGATGCCCGAACCCACGCTGACACCGCCGATGACGGCCTCGCCCACGCCCTCGGCCCGGCACACCGCGAGCACGTCGTCCGCCATGTCCCCGAGCGAGAACGGCGTCTCCGGCTTGTCGGAGCGGCCGTAGCCCCGGATGTCCAGCGAGATCACCCGAAAGTAGGTGGAGAAGTGGGCCACCTGGTACAGGAGGAGGTTGTGGTCGAACGGGTTGGCGTGCACCCAGATGAAGGGCTCGCCCTCTCCGGAGACCTCGTAGTAGATGCGCACCCCATCGGAATCGGCATACGGCATGGAACACCTCGAACGAAGATGCAGGGACGGTTTTCAAACCCGCCCGTGGGCGCCATCGACCTCGTTACAGGCCACGGGGACGGTTGGGTCGTTCCAACCACGAAAACAGCCGCACTGCAAACAAACCATGCTATAGAAGCGGCATGCCGGATAACGAGAACGTCCGCCTGGACAAGTGGCTGTGGGCCGCGCGCTTCTTCAAGACACGCTCGCTCGCGGCCGCGGCTGCCCAGGGCGGCAAGGTCCAGGTCGGCGGCGACCGCGCCAAGCCCGCCCGGGCCGTGCGCGTCGGGGACGAACTGCAGATCCGGCGCGGGCCCTACGAGTGGGTGGTGACGGTCAAGGGCCTGTCGACAAGACGAGGGCCGGCCAAGGAGGCCGCACTGCTCTACGAAGAGACTGAGGAAAGCGTGCGCAACCGGGATGCGGCGCGCGCCCGGATGCAGGCGGAGGCCGTCCCCTTCCGGCAACACGGGGGGCGCCCCACCAAGAAGGACCGCAGGGATTGGGCGCGTTTGGCGTCGGAGGACTAGCCCCCGCCGGAATTCCTGTACGTAGGTAAAATAGCCGCTATTTTACCCACGTGTCCGAAACGGCACTTGTTCCCCGATTGGCGGAGGCCGCCTTACATCCCTTCCAGCAGCACCGTACGGATCATCGAGATGGCGTTGAGGCTCATGCGGGTGCGGTCCGGGCCGCCGCGGCCGCCGAGGTTGTAGGTGCGGGTCTGAAACTTCTCGCCGTCCGTCACCGAGATGTAGGTCTGGCCCCTGGCGAGGTTGACCGCAGTGTCGCCCGGGTTCTCCACCGCGTGGAGCGCCAGGCCCAGGTCGCTGCCGGCTTGCTGCCGGATGGTCCAGGCCAGTTCCTCGGTGAGCGCCTCGGGCTGCTCCAGCAGCGCTTCGGCGTCGTCCGGCCGGCGCGACTGCGCCAGCAGCCGCCGCGTCCCCCGCTCTCCCGGCGCCACCATGCCCTCCACGAAGTGTTCCTTGCTGGCGCGTTGCAGGCGGTCGGCCACGAGGCCCGCCGTCATGTCCTCGAACACGGCCACGCTGCAGTCCTTCTCCCGAAGCAGCCGGCCCACCGCGTCCTCCATGGTCTCGTCGTCCACGGCGAAGATGTGGGTGGTGAGCAGCTCGCGCACCTGCGCCTCCACCGGCGCAATGAGCTTCATGGCCTCTTCGCGGCTCGACGCCTTGGCGGTGATGCGCACGTCCACCTGTCCGGGATGAGCGAGCACCCCCACCGTGGGGTTGCTGGAGTTGGCGATGAGGTCGCCGATCTCGTGGTCCACGGAGCTCTCGCCCATGTCCGTTACCTTGAGCACCCGGTAGGTGATGGTCTCCGAGAGGTCCCACTTGCGCCGCGCGTACGGGGTGACCTCGTTCTCGAAGAGCCACTTCATCTCGTGGGGCACTCCCGGCAGCGCGAAGATCACGCCCTTCTCGTGCTCGACGATGAACGACGGCGCGGTGCCGTTGGGGTTCTCCACCGGGATGGCGCCCTCGGGGATATCGGCCTGGCGCTCGTTGTTGGGGGTCATGATCATGCCGCGGCGGCGGAAGCGGCGGTCGATCTGGTCCAGCAGGCCGGGGTCCCGCATCAGCTTGCGGCCGCACACCTCGGCGATGATCTCCCGCGTGAGGTCGTCCTGGGTGGGCCCGAGACCCCCGCTGGTGATGACGAAGTCCGCCCGGTCCAGCGCCCGGCCGATGACGTCCTTCATGCGCCCGGGGTTGTCGCCGACGATAGTCTTGAAGAAGAGGTTGACGCCCAAGTCCGACAGGCGCTGGGCCATCCACGCGGAGTTGGTGTCCACGATCTGACCCAGCAGCAGTTCCGATCCGATGGCGACGATTTCAGCGTTGGGCACGATGCGCTCCTGTTCCGTGTTCGTTGGTGATTTGCGTGCCAGAAACCAAGCACTGTGTCTTACATTTCTGCGCCACGCCAGCAACAAGGCACAGAGACATCATAAATCCCTGTACTCCGGTAGTCATTTCTTGATCCCTGACTCGCTTGTCGTATTTGCCCTCACCCATAAGTCATTGGATCTGGGTTGGGGTCATCTCGGGGACCGAACTGCTCTGCCCTTTGCGCTGAACCGTTCAGCGGTCCGCCTGTACCAATCCGACGGTCAGCCGCGTACCGGTCGCTTCGGCGTAGCGACGCAAGGTGGTGAAAGACGGCGACACGCCACCACCCTCCAGCCGCGCGATAGCCGACTGAGTCGTGCCCAGGCGCCGGGCGAGTTCCGCCTGTGTCAGCTTCGCTGCTGTGCGGGCACGAACCAGTGCCTCAATCAACCTGAATTCGTCATCTATCCGCCCGTACTCCTCCCGGAATTCCGGGTCTTCCATCAAGCGTCTCTTCAGATCCTTCAGTTTCGTCATGGCGTCACCTGCTTCATGCGTTCCCTGGCCGTCGCGAGCGCTCGCCGCGCATCCGCTATAATGCTTCAAGCACCCGCACCGGCCATGCCGCCACGGTCGGCGGGTGAGTTCAAGGGGACCGGCCCTCAAGTCTCACCGGGCGCGGCCTTCTGTGCGGGCACCGTCTCCGTTGCCTCCGCCTCCGGCGCCCGCCTGCGCCGGACCTTGGCCAGCACGTCCAGCCACAGGGAATAAAGCGTCGGCGTGAGCACCAGCGTGAACAAGGTGGAGACCGCCAGTCCCCCCAGCACCGCCGAGCCGAGGCCGCGGTAGAGCTCGGAGCCGGCGCCGCGGGACAGCACCAGGGGCAGCATGCCGAACACGGTGGTGGCGGTGGTCATGAAGATGGGGCGGATGCGGGAGCGCACGCTGGCCAGGAGCGCCGCCTGGGGCTCTTCGCCCGCGCGGATGAAGTTGAGGGTCTGGTGCACGATGAGGATGGCGTTGTTCACCACGATGCCGGTGAGGATGATGAAGCCCAGCATGGTGACGGTGTCCATCTTGATGGTGGGCTCGGTGGCGTGGCCGAGGCTCACGGCGAGGATGCCGCCGGTGGCCGCCAGGGGCACGCTGAACATGATGATCAGCGGATAGCTCCAGGATTCGAACAGCGAGCACATCACCAGGTAGACCACCACGACGGCCAGCAGAAACGTCCACTTGAAGGCGTCCCAGGTTTCCGCCAGCTTCTGGGCCTGGCCGCTGACCCCAATCGAGTAGCCCAGCGGCAGGTTGCGCCGCACCTCCTCCACCGCGCCTTTCTGCACGAGGCGCACGGCTTCCTCCAGCGGCAGCGCGTGGTGCATGTTGGCGTTCAGCTTGATGGCGCGGTCGAGATCCACGTGCTCGACCTTGGTGGGACCGTCGCCCGGCCGGATCTCCGCGATGTCCGAGAGCTGCACCAGCCGGCCCGAGCCGTCGGCGAGCATCAGCGCGCCCAGGTCCTGGGTATGCGCCATCTCGCCGCGCGGCCCCTTGAGGATGATGGCGATCTCCTTGCCGCGCTCGCGGAAACGCCCGGCGCGGGTGCCCTCCACCGCGGTCTCGATGACGTCGCCCACGTCGGAGGCCCGCAGGCCCAGGGCCGAGACCCGGTCCCGGTCCAGCAGCACGCGGATCTCGGGGTTGCCCCACTCGAAGGACGAGTTGACGAAGTTCACCCCCTCCACGCCGCGGATGCGTCCTTCGAGGCCGCGGGCGATGTTCCGGATGGCCTGGAGGTCGTCTCCCTTGACGTCGAGGGCCACGTTGTTGCCGCCGATGAAGCCCCCGCGCTGGCGGAAGAGCGAGGCCTGGGTGATGAACACCGCCTGAGTCCCGGGAATGCCGCCGACGGCGCGGCGCATGGTCCCCACCACCCGGCGCATGCCGTTCAAGTCGGTATACGGCTCTTTCACGATGGCCCCCATGATGGGGGTGTCCAGGCGTATGACCGCGAACATGCGGTCGATCTCCGGGATGGCCCGGACCCGCGACTCGATCTCCTTGATGATCGCTTCCTTCTGGTCCGTGTTGAAACCCGGCGGCATCTTCACCACGCCGAAGATGAAGTTGCGGTTGCCCCGCGGCAGGTAGTCCAGCGGCGGCGCGAACCACCAGGCCAGCGCCACCGATCCGCCGACGATGAAGAGCACCACCGCTACCCGCCGGACGGCGCCGCGCTGGAGCCACGCCAGCAGGCCAAGCACCATCCCGGAGAACCCGGACCCCGCCCGGTCCAGCACGGACATGGCCGCGCGCAGGCGCCGGAACCGCTCCTTCGCCTGTTCCGGAAGGATGTGGGCGGAGAGCATGGGGACCACGGTGAGGGCCACCACCAGTGACAGCGCCACCGCCACGGACACCGCCAAGGCGATGTCTCGGAAGAGCTGCCCGGCCTCCTGGCGGACGAACAGCACCGGGACGAACACGGCCACGGTGGTGAGCGTCGACGCCAGGATCGCCCCGCCCACCTCGCGGGCGCCGTCCACGGCGGCGCGCACGCGGCCCTTGCCCATGTCGCGGTGGCGGAACACGTTCTCCAGCACCACCACGGCGTTGTCCACCACCATGCCGGTGGCGAAGGCCAGGCCGGCCAGCATGACGACGTTGAGGGAAGAGCCCGCGATGTTGAGGACCACGAAGGTGGTGACGATGGACACGGGAATCGCCACCGCCACCACGATGATGCTGGCCGGGCTGCGCAGGAACAGCAGCAGCACCAGCACCGCCAGGGTCACGGCGAAGTAGACGTTGCGGGTCACCAGGTCGATGGAGTCGTGGATGTAGTCGGTCTCGTCATAGGCCATCTTCAGGCGGATGCCCTTGTCGCGGTAGCGCTCGTCCAGGCGGGTCAGGGTCTGCCGGACGCCCTCCATGACCTCCATGGTGTTGGCCCCGGAACGGCGCAGCACGCCCATGCCGAGGGCGGGCTTGCCGTCGATGCGCACGGCGAAGTCCCGGTCCTCGTGCCCGAAGGAGACCGCGGCCACGTCGCGCACGTAGACCGGTCCCTGGGCGTCGTGCCGCACCACCACGTCGGCGATGTGACGGAGCTCCTCGAACTCGCCCAGGGTGCGCACCACGTGGCGGCGCTTGCCCTCACTCAAATCGCCGCCCTTGACGTTGCGGTTCTCGCGGGTGATGGCCTGCCGCACCTCGGCCACGGTGATGCCGCGGGCGGCCATGGCGCGCGGGTCCAGGGTCACGTGCACCTGCCGGTCGCGCCCGCCGAAACGCCACACCGCGCCGACCCCGGGGACCCGTTCCATCTGCGGCACGATGACGTCCTTCAGCTCCTCCCACACCTCGTTGAGGTCGCGCTCCGTGTCCACCATGATCCACGAGATCGGACTTTCCTCGTCGGTGTTGACCGCGCGGATGCGCGACTCGCCCACGTCCGGCGGCAGGTCCCGGACCGTGTCGAGCTTCTCGGACACGCCCAGGCGGGCGATGTCCTTGTTGGTGCCCCAGTCGAACTTGAGGACGACGCGGGAGCGGCCCTCGATGGAGCTGGAAGAGACCTGCTTGAGGCCCTCCACCGCGTTGAGCCGGTCCTCCAGCCGGTCCGTCACCTCGCGTTCCACCTCCAGGGGCCCGGCTCCGGAGTACTCCGTCTCGACGGTGATCTCGGGCCGGTCCACGGTGGGGATCATCTGGACCGGCAGGCGCAGCAACGCGATGGTCCCGAACAGCACCGCCAGGATGATGCCGACGGTGACCGAGACCGGGTTGCGGACGCAGAAGTCAACGATTCCCATCGCGCCTCGAATCGGGTTTGGCGCCGGGTCCCGGTCCGGCGCCTGGCCCGGGTTTGGCTCCGGGCCGGCCGGCCCATGCTCCCGGCTTCGCTCCGGGTCTCCCTCCTCCGGGCCTTCCGCCGGGCCCGCGCCCGCTGCCCAGCAGGACCTTGGCGCCGTCCCGCAACACTTCGTTGCCCAGCGTCACCACCTGCTGGCCGGGCTTGAGAGCCCCGTTGGAGATCTCCAGGAACGCCCGCCAGCCGCGCCCCGTGCTGACCTTCACCGCCTTCGCCTGACCGTCCGACACGACGAAGACCATCTCGTCCGGGCCGCGGCGCACCACCGCGTCCTTGGGAACCAGCACGCTGGGCTCGCCGCTCGAAACGATCACCGCGACGCGCGCCAGCATTCCGGCCTTGAGCCGTCCCTGGGCGTTGGAGAGCCGGATCTTCACCGGAAAGCTGCGGCTGCGCGTATCCGCTTGGGGAACGATGTGCGCCACCTCCCCGGAAAAGGCCTCTCCGGGAAATGCGTCCAGAGCCACCGTGGCGGGCTGACCGCGGCGCAGCAGCGCGATCTTGCGCTCCCCCACCGGCCCGGCGGCGAAGACCGGCTCCAGGTCCACCAGGTCCGCCACCGGCTCGCCGGCGTTCACCCAGTCGCCCACATCCACGTGCTTCCTGACGATGAAACCCGAGATGGGGGCGAGCAGCGTGCTCTTCTCGATCTCGTAGGACACCGCGTCCATGCGCGCACGGGCCTCCTCGTGCTCGGCCTCGGCCATGGCGATATCCTCGGCCCTCGCGCCCGAGCGGGTGAGCTTCAAGGCGGCGCGGGCGCTGCCGTACTTCTCCCGTGCGGCCAGGTAGTCGCTCTCGGACTTCTGCAACTCCGCCAGGCTCACGAGCTGGTCGTCATAGAGCCGTTTGGCCCGTTCGAAATCGCGCCGGGCGCGCTCCAGCAGCGCCTCCTGTTCCTTGGCCGCGGCGAGCCGCTGCTCCACCTCCTCCGAGCGGGAACCCTCTCGGACCTTCTCCCATTGCTTCTTCGCCCGCGCCACCGCGGCCGCGCGCTCCCGCAGCGCGATCTCGCGCCGGCCGCGGTCCAGTTGCAGCAGGACGCTCTTGCCCGCGGTGACGGCGTCGCCTTCCCGGAAACCGGCCGCCGACACCCGGCCCGCCACCACCGCGGCCACCGTGGTGGCGACGTTGGGCTCGATGGTGCCGATGAAGGAGACCTCCTGCGGGATCGCCTTCGACTGCACCGGGGCGGTCTTGACGGCTACCGGGCGCGGCCCCCAGCGCTGAGGCCACGCCTGATCGGCGACCAGCATGAATGCCGTCAGCAGGCAGGCGACCAGGAGCAACGGCCGGGTGGCGGATCGAGGATGCGGGGAATACGTTGACATCTTGTTTCTGGTCCGGGCGGTCGGTTTGAAACAGGACCCTAGTTTAGACGACTCGGGGTTCCCTTGTCATTCGGTGCGGACGACGCGGGCATGGCCGAGAATAGGGCTTTTTGAGAGATGGGGCAACTGCCTTCGGAGCATTGGGGCTCCGCGCGGACCCCCGTTCCACCGGCATCCCGACGCTCACAAACCCTGGACTTCCCGGCCCTGAACCAGTACGTTTCTCCTCGAAAGATACCCCCGATCCCGCCCCGATTGTGGTAACCCCGCACATGCGTTCGAGATGCTTTGGCCCCGCCTCGTTGGCCCCGCCTGTTTCGCGGGTGGCCGGGTAGCAACGTCGGGGAGAGGTTCACCGGAACCGAATGAGCAAGGTTGGAGAGCAGTTCGACGTGATCGTTGCCGGAGGCGGCAGCGCGGGAGTGGGCGCCGCGGTGGGCAGCGCGAGAAGCGGCGCGCGGACGCTATTGATCGAACGCTACTACTGCCTAGGCGGGGCGTCCACCATGCGGAACGTCCTCACCTATTGCGGCCTCTATACTCTCGACGAGCAGCCGAAAATGGTGGTGGGCGGCGTCGGCGCTGAAGTCGTTGGCCGTCTCAAGCAGCGCAACGCCCTCACCGGGCCGTTCCGCTTCCGCGGCGTCTTCGCGGTGTTCGATCCCGAGGCGGTCAAGGTCGTCCTTGACGATATCTGCCAGGAGGCGGACGTGACCGTCATGCTCGGCACGATGGTGGTGGCCGCCGAGCGTGAGGACGGTGTGATAACGACGGTGACCGTCGCGGACCACGCGGGCCTGCACCAGGTCGGCGCCAAGGCGTTCGTCGACTGCACCGGCGAAGGGAATCTGGCAGCCCACGCCGGCGCCGGCACCCGCTACGGCAACGACGACGGCGTCAACCTCGGAAGCCTGGGCACGCGTTTCGGCGGGATACCGGCCGACCTGACGGTCACCGCCGACGACATCGCGGCCGCGGTAGCACGGCTCGGCACCGAACGCGAGTTCGTCACCAAGGACCGCGGCGTGATCGCCCGCCTTCCGCACTCCGGCGACCTGGCGTGCTACCTGGTCTCGGAGGACTTCGACCCGCGGGATGCGCTGTCGGTCTCCGGAGCGGAACGCGCGGGACGGAAGCAGGCCTGGACCTACCTCAAGGCCATCCGCACCATCCCGGGCTGCGAGGGCGCCTACCTGGTGGCTACCGGCCACGAGTTCGGCACCCGCGAGTCGCGGCACATCGAATCGGTGCGGCAGTTCAGGTGGCGGGACGTGGAGGAGAGCAGGCGCTTCGACGACTGCGTCGCGCTGGGCGCCTGGGGCGCCGAGTGGCACGACCGCAAGACCTACGCCAGCACCTACGACTATCCCCCGGAACGACTGGCCTACGACATTCCACTGTCCTGCCTGACCAGCCGGGACACCACGAACCTGTTCGCGGCGGGTCGGGTCGCGGACGGCGACCGTCTCGCGGGGGCCGCCATCCGGGTCATGGGCACGGCGTTCGCCACCGGCCACGCGGCCGGCGTGGCCGCGGCCCACACGGCCAACGGAAGTCCCTGGCAAGCCGCCGACGTCCGCCGGGCGCTGGCCGATCAAGGAGCCATCCTGGACCGTTCGGCCATCTTGCGACCCTCATGATATGACGATGGTTCCGGCGGCCCGGTTCCAGGAGGAAGGGGCAACAGCAGCCGTTCATGTTCCCGTAAAGGAGGAGTCAGATGTTCCACAGAATCGACAAGAAGAGTTGGCGATGGTCCGCGGGTAGTCTCGCCGGGATCGCAATGCTCGGCCTGGCTGCCCTGTGGGCAAACGAGGCCGCGGCGGAGAAGATCACCATCGGCGCGCTACGCTTCACCTCGCACTCGCCCACGTTCATCGCCAAGGAAAGGGGCTACTTCAAGAAGGAGGGGCTCGACGTCGAGCTCAAGTTCTTCCAGGCGGCCCAGCCCATCGCCGTGGCCATCGCCTCGGGGGACATCGACTTCGGCGTCACCGCCCTCACCGGCGGCTTCTACAACCTCGCGGACAAGGGCGCGCTCAAGGTCATCGGCGGCCTCTACACCGAGAACCCCAAGCACAACGGCATGGCGATCATGGTCTCGAACAAGGCCTACAAGGAAGGGGTCACCTCGCCCGAAGCCATCAAGGGCCGCAGTTGGGCCATGACGCAGCAGGGCTCGTCCTTCCACTACATGATCGGCATGATCGGCGCCAAGCACGGATTCGGCATCGCCGACGTCAAGGTCAAGCCGCTCCAGAAGGTCGGCTCCATGATCGGAGCGGTCAAGTCCGGCCAGGTAGACGCCATGTCCATGGTGCCGCACGTGGCCATCCCGCTCAGCAAGGCCGGTGCCGCCAAGATCATCGGCTGGGTGCGCGACCTGGGCAGCTATCAGGTGACGACGATCTTCACTTCCACCGACAACGTGCAGAACCATCGCGCCAAGGTCGAGCGCTTCATGCGCGCCTACAGCAAGGGCATCGGCGACTACCGGGCGGTGATGCTCGACCAGAAAAAGGACCCGGCCGCCACCGAGGCCATGGTGGACCTCATCCACAAGTATGTCTACACGTCCCGGCCCCGCGCAAAGGCGGCGCCGTCCATCAAGGCCGGCGCGGTCTACATGACCGAAGGCGCCGCCCTCGACGTCGCCGACCTGAAGCGGCAACTGGCCTGGTTCCAGGCCCAGGGTTTCGCGCCGAAGACGCTGACCACCGAGAAGTACATCGACTCCAGCTTCGTCAAGAAGTAGCGAGGGAACCCCGACGGGAGGGAAGCGGAAAGGCCTCCCTCCCGGACCGGGCGCGGTGAGTGGATGGACATCCACGTCGACAACATCAGCCACTGGTACGGCCGGACGGAGATCCTGACCGACATCGACCTGCGCATCGGCTCCGGACAGATCGTCTGCATCATCGGACCGTCCGGCTGCGGCAAGTCGACGCTGCTTCGGTTCCTGGGCGGGCTGGAGCGCCCGACCCGGGGCGCCGTCCTGCAGATGAGCCCGCCGCCGCCCGACAGCCTCAATCCGCTGACCTACATATTCCAGGACTTCGCCTTGCTGCCGTGGCGCTCCGCCGCCGGCAACATCTCGCTGGTGCTGGAACGGCACGGGCTTTCGCGCGCCGACGCCGACGCCATCATCGACGACGTGCTCGCCCGGACCAAGCTCTCGGATTTCCGCAACGCGCTGCCGAAGCAGCTTTCCGGAGGCATGAAGCAGCGGGTGGCCATCGCCCGAGCGCTGGCGGTGCGGCCCGCCTGCCTCCTGATGGACGAGCCGTTGTCGTCGCTGGACGGGCAGACCCGGGAGCTGCTCCTGGACGACCTCCTGGACCTCTGGCTGCGCGAGCGTTTCACCGCCTGTTACGTGACGCACAACCTCGAGGAAGCCGTCCGTCTCGGCCACAAGATCGTGGTGCTTTCCAAGCGGCCCGGCCGTATCCGCGAGATCGTGGAGCTCGACGTGCCGCTGGAACAGCGCAAGGGGCAGTCTGGCATGTTGTGGGACCGCCAGCGCTACCTCTGGGAGCTGATGCGCGAAGAAGCGTTGGCCGCGGACCAGGAGATCGTCCATGTCTGACGGCGGCGCGCCGGTCCCCTACCGGGGCGGCGGATTCCAGCCCAGGCCCGTCGGGGTGGTGGGCCCGCTGGTCTTCGCGGCGTTCATCGGCCTGTGGGAGATCGCCTCCCAAGCGGGGTGGATCAGCCCGATCTTCGTCCCGGCGCCGAGCCTGGCCTTTGCCGCTCTCGTCGACCTGGTGAATACCGGCCAGCTCTGGCTGCATCTTGCGGCTTCCCTTCAGCGGCTGGTCCTGGGCTGGACCCTGGGCACCGCCGCCGGACTCCTGGTTGGCTTCGCCGCCGGCCTGTTCTCCCTCGCCCGCGCGGGCATCGTCCCGTTCGTCGCCGCCATCTTCCCGATCCCCAAGATCGCGCTGCTGCCGCTGTTCATCATCTGGTTCGGCATCGGCGAGGAATCCAAGGTGGCCACCATCTTCTTCGGCACCTTCTTCCCCACGGTCATCTCGGTCTACGGCGGTGTCGACAACGTCGACCGCACCCTGATCCGCATGGGCCAGTCGTTCGACCTCACGTGGTCCTCCATCGTGCGCAAGATCATCCTGCCCGGCGCCATGCCGGCGATCCTTTCAGGCTTCCGCATATCCACGTCCATCGCCATCATCCTGCTGGTGGCCGCCGAGATGATCGGCGCCGAATTCGGCGTGGGCGCCTACATCCTGCTGGCCGGCAACCTCATGGCCACCGACCAGCTCATCGCCGGGGCCGCGCTGCTGTCCATCATGGGCCTGACCGTGAGCTGGCTCATCGGCAAGGCGGAGAAGAGCATCCTGCGGTGGCGCTAGGCGGGCTCGGCACCCGGCCCCGACCGGGGCCGGCGGCACCCCGGGCAAGGCGCGCGGCCGCTTGACAGCCTTCCGGCAACGGCCTACGATTCGGGCATTCCGGCACTGCGGCCCGCCCCGCCCTCGGGGGGCAATTTTCGTCCGCGGAGGAGACAGACATGGCGAAACAAGGCTTCAAGGCGATGGACTCCGATATGCACGTGTTCGAGCCCCACGACCTGTGGGACCGTTACATCGACCCGGAGTTCAAGGACCGCGCGCCCAAGGGCTTGCAGCGCGACTTCCGCGACCTCGGCGTCGAGGTCGAAGGGAAGATCCTCCCGATCCCGAGGCGGCCGGAGAACCCGGGTCTCAGGGACTACCGCCTGACCACCCTCAAAGAGAAGTACTCCGACGTGGCGGCGCGCAACTTCGACGGCGTCAGCCAGGTCATGGCCATGGACAAGGAAGGGCTCGACGTGGCGTTCCTTTTCCCCACCCGCGGCCTCTTCGTCCTCGGCATCGACGGCCTCGACCCGGAACTGGCCGCGGCCATCTCCCGGGCGTACAACGACTGGCTCTACGACTTCGCGCAGACCGCGCCCGACCGCATGGTCTGCGTCGCCATGGTGCCGCCCCAGAACGTCGAGGCGGCGGTGGCCGAGACCAAGCGCACGGTGAACGAAAAGGGGTTCCGGGGCATCTTCATGCGCCCCAACCAGACCAACGGACTATGCTGGAGCGATCCCTACTACGATCCCCTGTGGGAGGTGTGCCAGGACCTGAACATACCGGTGGGCTTCCACGAGGCCGGGCGGGTCTACCAGCCCCAGCCGGCCATCTCGCAGTTCATCCCGTCCTTCTCCATGTTCAACACCCTGAGCTTTCCGCTGGCCAACATGTTCGCGTGCGCGGACATGATCTACGGCGGCGTCATGGAGCGCTTCCCCAAGCTCCGCGTGGCCTTCCTGGAAGGCAACTGCTCCTGGCTCCCGTGGCTCCTGTACCGCATGGGGGACTACATGGAATCGGTGGGCAAGGCCGAGTACCCGGACTTGAAGCTCGAGCCGCTGGAGTACTTCCAGCGCCAGTGCTTCGGCGCCGTCGAATGCGACGAGGTCACCGCCAGGAACATCCCGGACTTCGGCCTGGAGGACAACGTGGTGTTCTCCACCGACTATCCGCACCTGGACGTCAAGTATCCGCACTCGCTGGATACCTTCCTGGAGATGCCGTTCTCCGACGAGTCCAAGCGGAAGTACCTCTGGGACAACTGCGCCCGGTTGTACAACATGGGTCAGTAGCATCCCGGGCCCACCAACCACATTCGAGCGGCGGGGGATCGTTGAAGGCTTCTTCGGTCCCCCGTGGAGCATGGCGCACCGGGCGGCGATGTTCGCGTTCGGCGCCGCGCGTGGCATGAACACGTACCTCTACGCGCCCAAGGACGACCCCTACCACCGCGAGCGCTGGCAACTGCCCTACCCTGAGCCGGAGTGGCGGGAGCTGTGCCGGCTCGTCGACACGGCCCAGGCCCACGGCATCGACTTCGTTTACGGCTTTCACCCGGGCAAGGACCTCTGCTTCGCGGCCTCGGAACCGGTAGGGGTCCTGCTCGACAAGGCGGCGCGGCTCTACGACCGGGGCGTGCGCACGTTCGCCGTGCTGTTCGACGACATCCCCTCTCATCTCACGGACGCCGGCGACGTGAAGAGGTTCGACGGCAGCCTGGCCATGGCCGAATCCCTCTGGCTCGAGGCGGTGCTGGAGCGGCAACCCGCGGACTGGGACGCGGAGTGGTGGTTCTGTCCCTCGTACTACACCCCCGACCCCTACTTGTCCGGTGCGTTCGGCGAGTTCGAGCCGGGCTTTCCCGAGACCGTGGCACGCTACCTGCCGGCGCCGGTGGCCTGCTTCTGGACCGGCCCCAAGGTGGT
Organism: uncultured Binatia bacterium (SeqCode); assembly: GCA_965219905.1. GTDB lineage: Bacteria > Desulfobacterota > Binatia > UBA9968 > JAJDTQ01 > JAJDTQ01. Next base: position 1,416,617 of record CBDCOS010000002.1, read on the forward strand.
GCCCCGGAGCATCACGCTCGAGCACATGGGAAGCACCGCCGACAGGATGGGGCACCGGCTGCTGCTGTGGGACAACTACCCGGTGAACGACCTGAGCATGAAGGACGAGATGCACATCGGCCCCCTCACCGGCCGCGATCCGCGGCTGCCGGAGCGGGTGCACGGGCACCTCGCCAACCCGCTGCTGCAGGAGGAGCTGAGCTTCATCCCTCTGGCCACCTGTTTCGACTATGCACGCGACCCGGCGGCTTACGACCCGGAGGGGAGCTGGGAAACGGCGGTGGTGGAGAGGGCCGGCGAGGCCGGGCTGGAGCACTGGCGCGCGCTCAGGCGCTTCTGCGAGAGGGACGCGGAGGCCGCCGGTAAGGCGACGTTCCCGGAGCTGGAGCGCGGCGCGCTGGAAGCCGCCAACGGCTACTTGCTGGCCCACCGGAGCGAAGGATGGTGCCGGGAGTTCGAGCCGTGGCGGGAGCGATTGGAGCGGGCGCTCCGGTAGAGACATGGACGAGAAGACCGTAACCACCACAGAGATACTGGACACCCTGGACGAGGTGCGTTCCCGGACCCTGGGCCTGGTGGAGGACCTCTCCGGCGAGCAGCTCACCGTCCCCATGCTCAACATCGTCAATCCGCCGCTCTGGGAGATCGGGCACGTGTCCTGGTTTCACGAACGGTGGGCGTTGCGGCACCTGCGCGGCCGCGAGCCCATCATCTCCAACGGCGACGAGCTTTACGACTCCGCGGCCGTGCACCATGACACCCGCTGGGTGCTGGCGCTGCCGCCTCTGGCGGAAACCCTCGCCTACAAGGAGCGCGTGCTGCGGCAAATCACCGACGAACTGCCGGCCGAGCGGCTGAGCCCGGAGGAGACCTACTTCCACAAGCTGGTGATCTTCCACGAGGACATGCACGCGGAGGCCATGACCTACACGCGCCAGACCCTGGGCTATCCCCCGCCGCCGTTCATGGGCGAGCCCAGGGCCGTGTCCGGCGGGGCCTGCCCCGGCGACGTGGAGGTGCCGGGGGGCGAGTTCGTTCTCGGCGGCACTCCGGACCTTCCCTTCGTCTTCGACAACGAGAAGTGGGGCCACCCGGTGACCGTGGCGCCCTTCCGCATCGCCCGCGCCCCGGTGACCAACGAGGAGTTCGCCGCCTTCGTGGACGACAAGGGCTACGAGGATCCGCGTTGGTGGAGCGCCGAGGGCTGGAGTTGGCGCCAAGCCGAGGGCGGCACGCACCCCGTCTACTGGCGACGGGAGGTGCAGGGACGTTGGCAAGAGCGGATCTTCGACCGGTGGGGGCCGCTTCAGGCGGAGCTGCCGGTGATCCACGTCAACTGGTACGAGGCCGAGGCGTACTGCGGGTGGGCCGGGCGGAGGCTCGCGACGGAGGCGGAGTGGGAGATGGCCGCGGCCGTGGATCCGGCCGGCAAAGAGGAGCCGGGAGCAGCCAAGCGGGGCTACCCCTGGGGCGAAGCGCCGCCCGACCCGTCCTGCGGCAACCTCGACTGGGCCGGCGGAGGCCGGCTGCCGGTGAACGCGCTCTCGGCCGGCGACAGCGCCGCCGGCTGCCGGCAGATGATCGGCAACGTCTGGGAGTGGACGGCCGACGCCTTCCACCCCTACCCCGGCTTCGTCCGGGACCCCTACAAGGAATACTCGGAGCCCTGGTTCGGCGACCGCAAGGTGCTGCGGGGCGGCTGCTGGGCCACCCGCTCCCACCTGATCCGCAACACCTGGCGGAACTTCTTCACGCCGGACCGCCGGGACGTGCTGGCGGGTTTCCGCACGTGCGCGCGGGACCGGCCAGGGACGTAGCTTCGGCGACGGCCCCGCCGGTCTCCAGCTGAACACGGCCGTTGGATTGGAAAACGACTTGGCACGGGAGAACACCGAAACGACCCGAATCGCCCTCGTAACACCGGCCGGCCCAACCCGCCGCACGGGCAACCGTATCTCGGGTAACAGGTGGGCGCGAATCCTGCGGGCATCGGGACACCGGGTCACCCCCCTGGACCGCTACGAACACGAGCGTTGCGACATGTTGATCGCGCTCCACGCCCGGCGCAGTCATGACTCCGTCCGGCGGTTCCGCGACCTGCACCCCGCCAAGCCCATAGTGGTGGTCCTGACCGGAACCGACCTGTACCGCGACATCCACGAGGACGAAGATTCACGGGAGTCCCTCCGGCTGGCCGACCGCCTGGTAGTGCTGCAACGCAAGGGGCTTGACGAGCTCGAGCCGGCGCTGCACGAGAAAACTTGGGTCATCTACCAGTCCGCGCCGGCCAGCCCCGGGCAGCCCGGCAATCCCGAAAAACAGTTCACCGTGGCGGTGGTGGGCCACATGCGCCCCGAAAAGGACCCGTTCCGGACAGCCATGGCAGTACGCGCGTTGCCGCGCGCGTCGCGGATCCGCGTCGTTCACATCGGCGCCGCGTTCAGCGACAACTTCCTGCGCCGCGCCGAGCAGGAGGCCGAGCGCAACCCGCGCTACCGCTGGGTCGGCGAGTGGCCTCACTGGAAGACGCGCCGGTTCATGGCCCGCAGCCACATCCTGTCCATCACCTCACGCATGGAGGGCAGCTCCAACGTCCTCTGCGAGGCGCTGGCCTCCGGCGTTCCGGTAGCGGCGTCCCGGATTTCCGGCTTGATGGGCACCCTGGGCGACGACTATCCGGGCTACTACGAGCTCGGCGACACCGCGGGGCTCAAACGCCTGCTGCTCCGCGCCGAGACCGACCCGGCGTTCTACGAGAGCCTCGCACGGCACTGCGCCGAGGTCGCGCCGTTGGTGAACCCGGACCGGGAGATCCGGACCTGGCAAGGGTTGATCCGTGAAGTGACGCGTTGATCACGCGTCGAACCCCTCCGTCGTTTGCCCTGTTTCCCGGTCATTCCTAGTTCTCCGTCATTCCCGTGCCCCCTTCCGTCATTCCCGCGAAAGCGGGAATCCAGGGGTCCTGGAGGGGTCCCTACGCCACGTTTCCCCACTCCACCCCGCCTGGATTCCCGCTTTCGCGGGAATGACGGAAGGAGGCGCGGGAATGACGGAAGGAGGCGCGGGAATGACGGAGAGGGACCGGGTTGACGGAGAGGGACTGGGTCGACGGAAAGGGTATGGGGTTGGTGGCAGCGGTATGGGATTGACGGCAGCGGTATGGGATTGACGGCAGCGGTATGGGATTGACGGCAGCGGTGCAGGGTCGATGGGACGGGCGCGCTGCGAGCCTTACGACAGCACCTCGATGAGCTTCTCCGCCACCGTGTCCAGCTCGGCGTGGGTGATGACCAGGGGCGGCAGCAACCTTACCACGGTCGCGCCCGCGGGCAGCGCCAGGACGCCTTTTTCCATGAGGCGCACCAAGTGGGGCTGGGACTTCTCCTTGAGCTCAATGCCGATCATCAGGCCGAGCTGGCGGATCTCCCGGACCTTGGGCAGATCCGCGGCCTGGAGGCGCTCCAGCAGGTAGGTGCCCTTTTCCGCCGCCGCCTCGGCCAGCCCTTCCTCCTCCATGGCGTCGATGGCCGCCAGCGACGCGGCGCAGGCCAGCGGGTTGCCGCCGAAGGTGCTGCCGTGGCGGCCCACCGGCACCTCCAGCTTGTCGGAGCAGAGCACCGCGCCCATGGGGATGCCGCCGGCCATGGCCTTGGCCAGGCACAGGATGTCGGGCTCGACCCCGAAGTGCTCGCAGGCGAACATCCTGCCGGTGCGGCAGAAGCCGGTCTGGACCTCGTCGATGATGAGGAGGACGCCGCGCTCCCGGCACAGCTCGCCCACCTGCTCGAAGAACTCGGCCTTGCCGAGGTTCACGCCGCCTTCGCCCTGGACGATCTCCAGCATCACGGCGGCGGTGTTGTCGTTCACCTTCTCTTCCAGCTTGGCGAAGTTGTTGAAGGGGGTGTACTGGAAGCCCTCGACGATGGGCACGAAGGGCTCGCGGTACTCTTTGGTGAAGGTGGCGCTCAACGCCCCCATGGTGCGGCCGTGGAAGCCGCGCATGGCGCACACGAACTCCTGCTTGCCGGTGGCGAAGCGGGCGAACTTGATGGCCGCCTCGATGGTCTCGGTGCCCGAGTTGCACAGGAAGGCGCGGTTCAGGTTGCCGGGGGCGATGCCGGCCAGCCGCTCCAGCAGGCGCGCCTTGACGTCGTTGTAGAAGACCCCGGAGCAGCTCAGGAGCCGCTGGGCCTGCTCGGACACCGCCTGCACCACCTTGGGGTGGCAGTGTCCGAGGTTGGCGACGCCGTGGCCGGCCACGCAGTCGATGTACTCCCGGCCCTCGTCGTCCCAGACCCTGGCCCCCTCGCCGCGCACCAGCACGATGTCGCGCTTGGGATAGACGTCGAACTCGTGCCGCTGCTGCAACTCCTTGAAATCGGTCACTGGATCACCGTTCCTTTCCCGGCCAGGGCGTCCCGCACCGGATGTTCCGTGCGGCCGTCGCTCATGATGACCTTTTCCGCGCCCTCCTCGAACAGCTTCCGGAGCGCCAGCATCTTGCGCTTCATGCGCCCCTCCACCTGCGCTTCCCGCTGCTCCAGCTCGGCGGCACGAATGGTCGGCACCACCGTGCTCTCGTCATCCTTGTCGGCGAGAAAGCCCGGGGCCTCGATGAGCTGCAGCACCACCTCGGCGTGAAAGGCGGCCTGGAGCACGTTGATGATGTCGTCGTTCTCCGAGTTGATGGCGGTGTGTTGCTCGTCGATGATGGGGATGGACAGCACCGGCGCGTAGCCGCCGTCGAGCAGCAATTGGAACAGCTCCTTGTTGGCGCTCCGGGGCTTGCCCGAGAAATCCCGCACGATGAGGGTCTTGCCGTTCTTCCGCACCCGGATGCCCTTGTTGCGCTGTCCCTGGATGGCGCGTCCGTCGATGCCGGAAAGGCCCACGGCGTTGACACCGTTCTGCTGCAGCAGCTCGACGATGCGCTTGTTCTGGACTCCCGCGTAGCCCATCAGGATGGCGTCGATCGCGGCCTTGTCGGAAAGCACGCTCGTGTAACCCGACACCGAGGTCACCACCTGGGTCGGGTTGCCGAGCTTGGCCGCGATGGCGTCCCGCACCGCGTTGGCGCCGTGCACCACGATGAAAGGGGCGGACACCTCGGCCAGGTCTTCGGCGATGCCGGGCAGGTTGATGTCGCTGCCGCCGCCGATCTTCACGAGTATCATCGAAGTTGCTCCACCGTGTCGTTGGGGATGATGCGCCACGATCCGTTTTCGGGCACGGTCTCCGAGCTCACCACGAAGCCGCCCTCGTCGTCTTGGGCGCGAAGCCTGAAATACTCCGGTTGCTCATTGTAGACCGACCCCACGTAGACGTTCTCCCGGTCGGCGATGACCATGTTCATGGCGCGCACGTACCGGGTTCTGCGGACGATGACGTCCATCCCTTTCCGCATGGCCGCCGCCATGTCGCCCTTGTCGAAGCGCTTGACGAAGTTGAACACCTTCTCCGCGCCGATGCGGCCCTCCGCGGTTATTCGAACACCCCGCAACTCGCCGTTGAACGCGAACACGTAACGGTCATCGGCGAACGGCATGTTGTTCTCCACCACGATGTTCTCGTCCCGGAACGCGCTGCGGGCGTGACCCACCAGCAGCGTGGTAGCGCCGAACTGGTCCAGGTCGTCCTCCCAGATGGGCTTGATGTTGTGATAGACCCTCCACTCCCCGTCGACGATGTAGGCGCAACCCCAGCCGTGCCCCTGGTACTCGGGGCTGTTGCGGGCGATACCGGCGAGCTCCGCCAGGCGTTCGCCGATGTCGAACGGCTCACGGTTCTTGACGCACATGAGGCGGCACATGGCGCTTGCCTGCTAGGGGTGGAGCCCCGGGAACTCGAGGCCCTCCGTTTCCTCGAAGCCGTTCATGAGGTTGAAGGCCTGGACCGCCTGGCCGGCGGCCCCCTTCATCAGGTTGTCAAGGGCGCTCAGCACCACCAGGCGGTCCGAGCCCTTCTCCTTCTGGAAGCCGATGTCGCAGTAGTTGGTGCCGCTCAAGAGCTTGGGCTCCGGGTAGCGGTAGATGCCGTCGGCCTCCTTGACGATGCGAATGAAGGGCTCCTTGCCGTAGGCCTCGCGGTAGATCTTCCACACGTCCTTTTCTTCCAGCGGCTCACGGAGGAAGAGGTGCGCCGTCGCCAGCACACCCCGCACCATCTCGATGGAGGTGGCGGAGAAGTAGAACCGGATCGGTTCGCCGAAACCCAGCTCCTGGTAGATCTCGGCGCTGTGGCGGTGCAGGGTGGGCATGAACGAACGCACCGCGCCGCTCCGTTCCGGGTGGTGGGACGCGTCGCTGGCGGCGTTGCCGCCCTCGCTGGAGCCCACCTTGACCTCCACCACCGTGCGTTCGCGGTCCACCAACCCCTTCCTGAAGAACGGGTAGACGCCGAGGATCGTGGCGGTGGCGTTGCAGCCGGCCCCGGTGACGAAGTTCGCTCCCCGGATCTCGTCGCGGTGAAGCTCCGGGACCCCGTAGACGAACTCCTTCATGAGCTCCGGGCGCTGGTGCGGCTTGCCGTACCAGCGCTGGTACTCGTCGGCGCCGCTCAGCCTGAAGTCGGCGCTCAGGTCCACCAGCTTCGGCGCCAGCTCCCGGAACGAATCGATGCGCTGCTGGGCCTGACCGTGGGGCAGGCAGAGGAACAGCAGGTCGCACGGGTTCAGCTCGTCCATCTTGCAGAAGCGAAGCTGCGTCCGCTTGCGCAGGTTGGGGTGGGCCTTGAACACGAACTTGCCGGCGAAGCGCTCCGAGGTGACCTCGCACACCTCCACCCGGGGGTGCCCGAGCAGCAGCCGCAGAAGCTCTCCGCCGGTGTAGCCGGACGCGCCCACGATGGAGACCTTCAACTTCTCGGCCACGGCTGCCCCTTTTCCTTCCGGTCCGTCGCGCTCATCGATTCCCGCGCAGCCGAATCAGGCCGCGCCCCTTCGTTCCTGCTCCTCACGGCCCACCTTGAGCACGTGCTCGACGACGAGGCCGGGGATGTTCACCCCGGTGGTGTCGATGCTGTTCCGGAACTCCATGGTGTAGTTCACCTCGTTGACAAGCAGTCCGTCCGGGGTCTCGAAGAGATCCACGGCGACGATGCCGCCTCCCACCGCGCGGCACGCGCCGACCGAGAGGTCCCGCAACTCGTCCGTCACCGGACAGTTCTCGGCGCGCCCGCCTCGGGCCGTGTTGGTGATCCAGTGGTCGCTGTAGCGGTAGATGGCGGCCACGCACTCGTCGCCGATGACAAAGCTCCGGATGTCGCGCCCGGTCTTCTCGACGTACTGCTGGATGTAGAAGATGGAGTGGTGGTAGCTGCCCAGGATCGCCTTGTGCTCCAGGATGGTCTCCGCGGCGTCCCGGTCGTTCACCTTGGCCAGCAGCCGGCCCCAGGAGCCCACCGCGGGTTTCAGCACCACGGGATAGCCCATCTCCTCGATGGCCTCCAGGGTGGACTCCTCGGTGAAGGCGATGCGCACCTCGGGCTGGGGCACGCCATGCTCCTGCAGGTGCACCGAGGTGAGGATCTTGTCGCCACACACGGTGGCCACCGACGACGCGTTGACGCAGCGCACACCCGCGCTCTCGAACAGCCGCAGGCCGTGCAGCGCCCGGGAATGGTTGATGCACCGCTCCAGCAGCACGTCCAGGTCGAACTCGTCCCGGCCCAGGTTGAACGAGAGCTTCCGGTCGTCGATCATTTGGAGCTCCACGCCGGGATGCTTCCGGAACTCCTTGATGAGAAGCTTCTCCTCGGGCCGGACCAGTGAATGCAGCAAACCGATCTTCAAGCTCATTCCCCCCAGTCTTCCTCTTCGGAGGGCGCCTCTTCCACTTCGGGCGGATCGAGGCTCGTCACCTCCAGCTCGGTGCCGCACTCGGCGCACGTGATCAACTCGCCCTCCACCGCGTCGCCCTCCAGTTCAAATACCGCTCCGCAAACCGGACACTCAACCATCGGCGGATACCTCCCTAGTCAAACGGATCAACTGAAGCACCTCCTTCGCCTAGTTCATCATTTCCGGCTGCGCCCGCTCGCGTCATTTCCGGCGGCCTCCCTCCGTCATTCCCGCGAAAGCATGCCCTCGACCCCGATCGGGGGCGAGAATCCAGAAGCGGAGCGGGTTGCGGCCGCGCTTTCCGCCACCACCCCGCCTGGATTCCCGCTTTCGCGGGAATGACGGAGGAGAGGCGGGATTGACGATAGGCCGTCCGACAATACGGCTGTCCGACGATACCGCTGCCCGACGACACGAACGCTGGACGATCCGGACGTCCGACGATACGATCGTCGGACGATACGACCTTTGGCGGATCGCGGGGTGTCGTTACGACAGCACGGCCTTTGCGACCGTGGTGATGGCGTTCCGCAGGATCGTGACGATCTCGTCGATCTGCTCTTTCGTGACCACCAGCGGCGGGCACACCGCCAGGGCGTGGGTGCCGCATACCCTCAGCAACAGGCCGTTGGCGAGGCACTGGTCGTAGACCTGCCGGGGCACCTGCTGCTCCACCGCGAAGGATTCCCGGGTCTCCTTGTCCTTCACCAGCTCCACCGCAGCGATGAGCCCCCGGCCGCGCACCTGCCCCACCATGGGCAGCTCCGAAAGCGCCGCGAGCCGCTCCTGCATGTACACGCCCACCTCCGCCGCCCGCTCCACCAGCCGTTCCCGCTCGATGATGTCCAGGTTGGCCAGCGCCGCGGCGCACACCACCGGATGCCCGGTGTAGGTGTAGCCGTGGTAGAACGCGTCGTCGGCCTTGGCCAGCAGCGTCTGGAATATCTCTTCCCGGAACAGCATGGCGCCCATGGGCAGGTAGCCGCTGGTGATGCCCTTGGCGGTCACCAGCACGTCCGGCGTGACGCCCTCGCCAGCGCACGCGAACAGGCTGCCGGTGCGTCCGAACCCGGTGATCACCTCGTCGCAGACCATCAGGATGCCATGCCGGTCGCAGATCTCCCGAATCCTTGCGAGCCACCCTTCGGGCGGCACGATGACCCCGCCCACGCCCTGCACGGGCTCGGCCACGAAGGCCGCTATGGCATCCGCGCCCTCCCGCTCCACCAACCGCTCCAGCTCGTCGGCGCAGGCAAGCCGGCAGTCCGGCCAGGTCTTCCCCAGCTCGCAGCGGTAGCAGTGGGGCCGCGCCATGTGATGCACGTCCGGGAGGCCGGGCGCCATCTGTTCGTTGAACAGCGGGATCCCGGTGAGCATGGCCGCGCCGCTCGACGAGCCGTGGTAGCCCTGGTTCAGGGTGACGAACCGCGTCCGCCCGGGCTGCCCCATGGCCTTCCAGTAGGCCCGCACCAGCCGGATCATGCTCTCGTTGGTCTCCGAGCCCCCCGACGTGAACACCACGCGGGTCAACCCCTCCGGCGCCATCTCGGCGAGCCGGGACGCCAACCGGACGGTGGGCTCCGAGGTGGGCCCGATGAGCGTGGGCGCGTAGGCCAGACGGTCCATCTGTTCCGCCACCGCCCGGGTGATCTCCTTCCGTCCGTGGCCCACGTGGACGTTCCACAGGGTGGAGAGGCCGTCGATGTAGCGCTTGCCCAGCGAGTCCCAGAAATAGACCCCCTCCGCCCGGACGAACACCGGCAACCCGTCCTTCTGATGCTTCGACAGCGGCACGAAGCCATGGACGAGATGGTCCCGGTCGGCGCGGCTCATGGCCGCCGCGCGTTCGAGGTCGACGGTGTCATTGGAGTTCGTCATACGTTCCGGCGGGCGTCTGGGGTACCGGGCTGGGCCGAGCGCCCGACCCGGCAAAACTGCGTCCGGCTCTTACAGCCCGTAATACCGCTTCGGGTTGTCGCACAGGATCTTCTTGCGCACATCGGAGCTGATGTCCTCCCGGGCGAAGAAGTCCGGCAGATCGTGGAAGAAGTCCGCGCGTGCCCGCTCGTGGGGATAGTCCGAGGCCCACAGCACCTGGTCCCCGCCGAGCTGCTCCAGCACGTACGGCAGGCTCCGTTCGTCCACCTCGCAGGTGAAGAAGATGTTGCCGCCGCGGATGATGTCGCTGGGGCGCTGTTTCACCGCCAGCGCGTGGCCGCGGCGTTCCCAGTTCTCGTCCAGCGCGTCCATCATGAACGGCACCCACCCCGTGCCGCACTCCAGGTAGGCCACGCGCAGGTTGGGGAAACGGTCGTACACGCCGGCGTTGATCATGCTCATCATCTGGACCATCTGCGGCATGGCGTGCTCCAGGGGCCGTGCCTCGGCCAGGCTCTCGAAGATGTCCAGGCCGAGGCCCGCCACCGGACCGCCGTGGACCGCCAGGGCGCAGTCAAGCCGCTCGGCTTCCGCGTAGATGGGGTCGAACTGGCTGCCGCCCAGCCCCACCAGCGGCGCCATCACGGACGGGATCACCCCGGCCACCATGCCCAGCTCCTCCACGCACCGGCGCAGCTCCGCGACCGCGGCGTCGATGTCCTGGACCGGCAGCAGCGCCACCCCCTTGAGCCGGTCCGACTGGCGGCCGAAACAGTCGTACAGCCAGTCGTTGTAGGCCTGGGCCACGGCCACCGCCCAGCCCTTGTTCCGGATCTGGCCGTGGAACAGCGCGTTGCTGGGATAGAGGATGGTCTGCTCGATCTTCGACTCGTCCAGGAAGCTCAGCCAGTTGGCCGCGTCCGGCACCTCGGCCTTGTGGCGCGACGACATCCCGCGCATCCAGCCGTCGGTGAGCGGGAACAGGTAATATTCGCGGGTCCAGTCCTTCTCGTTCCACGGCGCCGGCAGGTAGTTGCGCAGGTCCTTGTCCTGGTCCACCACGTGGCCGTCGGCGTCGATGATAGCGTGTTCATATTCCATGATCGGTCTCCCCTGCCGGATCCGAGGCGCGCCGCGTGCCTCAGCGGATCATCAGCCGGCCGGACTGGCCGGAGTAGTTGATGAAGACGGTCTTGAGCTCGGTGAAGAAGTTGACGCCCTCCTCGGACATCTCGCGCTCGCCCACGCCGGTGGCCTTGATGCCGCCGAACGGGAGCTGTGCCTCGCCGCCGATGGTGGGCTCGTTCACGTGCACCATGCCCGTCTCCACCTCCTCCACGAAGCGCATGACCTTGTCCACGTCCTGGGTGAAGATGGAGGTGGTGAGGCCGAAGTCCACCGAGTTGGCGAACTGGATGGCTTCATCGAGGTCCGAGGCCGCCGCCACCGAAAGCACTGGGCCGAAGATCTCCTCCCGGAAGATGCGCATGTCCGGGGTGACGTCGTCGAACACCGTGGGCTCGACGTAGTAGCCGTGGTCCAGCCCCTTGGGGGTGTTGCCGCCCACCACCAGCCGGGCGCCCTCCTGCTTGCCGATCTCGATGTACTCCAGGTCGGTCTTCCACTGGCCCTCGTCCACCGCGGGCCCCATGTCCACCTCCGCGTCCAGGCCCGGGCCCACGCGGATCTTCCTGGCGTGTTCCTCCAGCCGCGCCACCAGCTCGCCCCGGGTGTCGCCGATGGCGATGACCCGGGAGGTGGCGGTGCAGCGCTGGCCGGTGGAGCCGAAGGCGCCGTCGCGGATGGCCACGGCGGCCTTGTCGAGGTCGCAGTCGGGCATGACGATGACCGCGTTCTTCCCGCCCATTTCGCAGGTGACCTTGGCGCCGCGGGAGGCCGCCTTGACGTAGAGGTCGCTGCCGATCTCGTTGGAGCCGGTGAACGACACCACCGGGATGCGCCGGGAGTTGACGATGGTCTCGCCCACGTCGCCGCCGGAGCCCACCACCACGTTGAAGACGCCCTTGGGAACGCCCGCTTCCTCGTAGACCTCGGCCAGGAGGCCCGCGGTGGCCGGGGTCAGGGACGCCGGTTTCAGCAGCACCGCGTTGCCGGCAATGAGCGCCGGCGCGGACTTCCACACCGGTATCGCCCAGGGGAAATTCCACGGCGCGATGAGCCCCACCACGCCCATGGGTTGCCGGATGGTGTAGGTGAAGGTGTCCCGGGCCTCGGACGGGAGGGTCTTGCCGCCGAGCCGGTAGCCTGCTCCGGCGTTGTACTCCATCAGCGAGATCCCCTTGAGCACCTCGCCCCGGGCCTCCTTGAAGATCTTCCCTTCCTCGCGGGTCATCATCTCCGCGATTTCGTCCACCCGCCGGCGCGCGATGTCCGCCGCCCGCCAGATCACCCGGCCGCGTTCCGGTCCCGGGGTCTTCCGCCATCCCTGGAACGCTTCCGCGGCCGCGTCGATGGCCCGCTCCGTGTCCTCGGCCGTGGCCATGGAGAACTCGGCGATGACGTCGCGGGTGTCGGCGGGATTGACGTTTCGGATCTGTCTCTCGGAGTTGGGCTGGTACCACTCGCCGTTGATGTACGAACCGGTTTGCATGGTCTGTCTCCTTGGGGCCGGTGTTGTGCGCCGCGAAAGGACTTGTGGAGCCAAGAGTAGAGCGTGTGTCGGATTAAAAAAGACATGCGGTTCCATGTCAAGCGTCTACGGGCGTTTGCGGCGCCAAGCGGGCGCCCTCTATACTCCTTGAACACGCAGCCATGAAGCACGTGACCATCTACACCGACGGAGCCTGCCTCGGGAACCCCGGACCGGGGGGTTACGGCGCCGTGCTCCTCTACGACGGGAACCGCAAGGAACTGAGCGCGGGTTACCGCTGGACCACCAACAACCGCATGGAGATCATGGCCGTGCTTGCCGGGCTGCGGTCCCTCAAGGAACCGTGCCGGGTGACCCTCTACAGCGACTCCCGCTACGTGGTGGACGCCATGTCCAAGGGATGGGCCCGGAACTGGCGCGAGATGGGGTGGAAGAAGCGCGACAAGGCTCCCGCCCTGAACCCCGATCTCTGGGCCGAGATGCTGGACCTGTCGGAACGCCACCAGGTGGAGTACCGCTGGGTCAAGGGCCACGCCGGCGACCCGGAGAACGAGCGCTGCGACGAGCTGGCGGTGGCGGCCGCGAGCGGGGCTGACCTGGCGCGGGATGAAGTCTACGAAAAGAAGGGCGGATAAATTTGAAAGTCGGACTCACAGGATTCTCCCGGGCGGGCAAGACCACCCTCTACAACGCTCTCACCGGCCTCAGCGCCGCGGTGGGCGGCTTCGAGACCCGCCACGAGGCGGCCATGGCCGTGGTCAAGGTGCCGGACCCCCGCGTGGACGCGCTGAGCGAGATCGTCCATCCGAAGGAGAAGAAGTACGCCGAGGTCACGTTCCTGGACTTCCCGCCGTCGCAGGAACGGAAGGCGGCGCTGGAAAACCACTCCCTGGTGCAACTGCGCGAAGTGGACGCCCTGGTCCAGGTGGTCCGGGCCTTCGACGACCCGCTGGCCGACGAGCCGGCCGCGCCGGTGCGGGACCTCAACGCCTTCCAGGCCGAGCTGATACTGGCCGATTTGGCCGTCATCGAGAAACGCCTGGAGCGGATCCGCAAGGAAGCCATGAAGGCCCGGGAGCGGGAGATGGAAAAGGATCTCCTGACCCGCTGCCAGAGCACACTGGAGGAGGAACGTCCGCTGCGGGGCCTGGACTTCCTGCCCGAGGAACGGACCCTGCTCTCGGGCTTCGCCTTCCTGAGCGAGAAGCCCCTGCTGGTGGTCTACAATTCCGAGGAGGAGGCGCTGCAGGAGCCGCTGCCCGACGACGTGGCGGAATACGCGCGGGCGGAGGACCTGACCGTGGTGCCGGTGTGCGGCAAGCTCGAGATGGAAATCGCCCAACTCGACGCCGAAGAGCGGGCCGAGTTCCTCTCCGAACTGGGGCTCGCCGAGACCGCCCGGGACCGCTTCATCCGCCACGCCTACGACCACCTCCGCCTCATGAGCTTCTTCACCGCCGGCCCCGTGGAAGTGCGCGCCTGGACCATCACCCGCGACACCGCCGCCGTCAACGCCGCCGGCAAGATCCATTCCGACATCGAGCGCGGCTTCATCCGCGCCGAGGTGATCTCCTACGACGACTACATCGAGCACCAGGGCGAATCCGGCTGCCGCTCCGCCGGGAAGCTAAGGCTGGAGGGCAAAGAGTACCGGGTGCAGGATGGCGACGTCATGCACATAAGGTTCAACGTGTGAGGGTGGCGAGCATCGAGGCGCTCACGTCGGACTAGACATGGAGGTTCCCGCATGGAGAAGTCTCCGGCGTCCGAACAACCGACTCCGGACCATTACGTTGTCAAGCCTCAACACGGAGGTACCCGAATGAAGCAGTATGCGGTGTTCCAGCACCCCACGTCGGGCTATGAGGCCGTCAAGAACGGCTGGAGCTGGCCCGCCTTCTTCTTCACCTGGATCTGGGCGTTCGTGAAAAGACTCTGGCTGGTCGGCGTGATCGTATTCCTGTTCGGGATCCTCGCGAGCTCCATCCCGGAGGCCTGGCTGGTGGGCGAACTGATCATTTCGATCGTGATGGGCTTGAAGGGCAACGAACTGCGGGTCAAGCGACTGAGCGATTCCGGATACGAACAGGTGGCGACCGTGGAGGCAAGGACACCCGACCACGCGCTCAACGTACATCTCGCTTCACAGGGCGGTGAGAACCCCATCCCGCCGGAAGGTATCGTCAGGTAGTTCGCGCCGGCCAGCCGCGTTCGTCGCACCATTGGAAAAGGAGCATTCCGAATGACGAAGTTTTCCATTTCCAACACCCTGACCTAGGCCATGAAGCGGTCAAGAACGGCTGGAGCTGGCCCGCGTTCCTCCTAACCTGGATCTGGGCGTTCATAAAACGACTATTCCTGATCGGCTGGCTTGTGCTGTTGCTCGTGATGGCCTTGAGCTCGATCCCGTCCCCGGAGGTCTGGCTGGTCGGCAACCTGATCATTTCCATCGCGATGGGCGCGAAAGGAAATGAACTACGGGTCAAACGGCTGCGCGGCCTCGGATACGAAGAGGTGGCGACCGTGGAGGCAAGGACGCCGGACGGTGCGCTGGCGGCGCACCTCGCTTCACAGGGGGATGAGGGCCCGCTCCCGCCGGAAGGCCTTGTGAGGTAGTCGCCACCGAAGGGTTGGATCCACACTTCCCCTACAGCGCATCATCAAAATAGCGTGCGGCAAAATCGACCAGATTACGCATCGGAAACAACATGGATGGGGCATCGCCAATCTTGCCTCGTCGCACTTCTTCTCGAGCGACGTACTCTTGTCCGACAACAGGGAAATGGGCACCGTTGTCGTCCGCAACATTAGGCACTTCCGTCCACACGCGTTGTCCGTTGTCCAACACCGGGAATCGCAGAGTCTTGACCCTTCGCCTGTCGACCAGCGACTCAGCGAAGTGCAATGCAGTGCACCGATTGAAACCCACTCCGAGAAGCAATATCCGGCAATTCAGGTTGTAGAGCTTCTCGAACGGTCCGCCCGGACCTTCGGAAAATGCCAAGGGATGTTCGCTGACAATTGTGGCCGCGGCAACGCCGCGGGCACAGACAGACTCCACCGGGTGATCGCTCCGCAGGGTGTTCGGCCAGGTGCGGAAGCTTTCGCATATGGCGCCCAGAGTGGTAGGGGTCGTCCGAGCATCGAAAACCGGGAGATGCTCTCGTACGTCCGCCAACCAGGCCTCAGGGAGTCGAGGACTCGACCAGTTCGCAGGGTCCGTCCCAAGAGGCGTTGCAGCCGGCATGACCAACGTACCGCTTTCTCCGAGCACGGACAGGAGTGCACGCACCACGGTCGGAGCGCCACCGACAACCCATCCGATCGAACTCAACGAGGAGTGGACCATCAACGTCATCCCGGGTGTGACGCCGATCGTCGCGAAATCCTCTTGGAGACCGGCTGCCGTCTTGGGCTGCCCTTCAAAGGACCTCATCGTCGTCACCTCCCGACTCACCGGATCATCGTATTCGGCAGGAACAGCGCGATCTCCGGGAACGCCACCAGGATGGCCAGGCAGACGGCCATGGCGATCCAGAAGGGGAAGATGCCGGCGAAGATCCGGCTCATTGGGACGTCCTCGGCGATGCCCTTGACCACGAAGACGTTGACCCCCACCGGCGGGCTGATGAGGCCCATCTCCAGCACGATGACCATGACCACGCCGAACCAGATGGGGTCGTAGCCCAGGGTGAGGATGATGGGGTGCACGATGGGGAGGGTCAGCACCAGCATGGCGAAGCCCTCCAGAAACATGCCGAGCACGATGTAGGCCGCCAGCAGGATGCCGAGCACGGCCAGCCGCGGCAGCTCCATGCCCACCAGCAGCTCGGCGAGGTCGCTGGGAATGTGGGTCAGCGCCAGGAACGGGTTGAAGATGTGCGCGCCCACCAGGATGAGGAAGACCAGGGCGGTGGTGCGCGTGCTCTCCAGCGCCAGCGACGACAACGAAGACACCGTCAGCCGGCCGCGCACCAGCGCCAGCAGGGCCGCCAGGAAGGCGCCCACGCCGGCGGCCTCGGTGGGGGTGAACAGGCCGGCGTAGATGCCGCCGATGGTGACCACCACCACACCGATCATGGCGCTCGCCTGGCGGAAGGCGCGGATGCGGTCCATGACGGTGGAAGCCGGCCCCGGCGGTCCCAGGTCCGGGTTGATGCGGGTCTGGATGAAGATCGACAGGATGAACAGCGCGGTCAGCAGCAGCCCCGGGAAGAAACCGGCCAGGAACAGGCGGCCGATGGATTCCTCGGTGAGGATGGCGTAGATCACGAAGCCGGTGCTGGGCGGGATCAGGATGCCCAGGGTGCCGCCGGCGGCGATGGCGCCGGTGGAGAGGCGCGAGTCGTAGCGGTAGGTGCGCATCTCCGGCAGCGCCACCTTGCCCATGGTCACGGCCGCGGCCACCGACGAGCCGGAGAGCGCGGCGAACCCGGCGCAGGCGGCGATGGTGGCGGAGGCCAGCCCGCCGCGCCAGTGGCCGAACCAGGCGTAGGCGGCGGCGTAGAGGTCGCGGCTCATGCCGGAAACCGTGGCGAAGTTCCCCATGAGCACGAACAACGGGATGACGATGAGCTCGTAGTTGGTAGAGATGACGAAGGGCTCGCTGCCGAGCACGGCCATCGCCGGCCCCCAGCCGTGGAGGGTGCCGAATCCCAGCACCCCTATGAGCATCATGGCGATGCCCACGGGCATCCTTAGCGCCAGGAGCACGAACAGCCCCGCCAACCCCAGAAGACCCGCGGCGGTGGGACTCATTCGGCCTTCTCTTGGGGAATCTGTGGCAGCCGGAAGATGCCGGCAGCCGCCTGGAGCAGCAGCACCAGGGCGAACAGCAGCCAGCCGAAGCTCATCAGGAACATGAAGGGATGATGGGCGATCTCCACGAGGTTGCTGGCCTCGCCGTACTCCAGGGCGTCCAGCCCCTGGTGCATGGCCTGCCACGCGACGATGGCGAAGAGCACGGCGCCCAGCAGCCGCATGAGGGTGTCGGTGTAGCGGAGCCGGGCCTCCCCCACCACCGTGCTGATGAGGTCCACGGCCACGTGGCCGCCGGTCCAGCCGCAGTAGGGGATTCCCAGGAACACCACCACCGCCAGGCTCAGTTCGGAGATGTCCTGCGCGCCCAGGATGGGCGCGTTGAAGACGTAGCGCATCACCACCGCCACTACCGTCAGCAGCATCAGCCACAGCAGCGCGGCGCCGGCCGCGTAGGCCAGGAACCGGGTGGTCCAGTCGGCCACCGCGGTCCCCGGCAACGCGGCACGCGTGTCGTCACCCATGGGTGCGTGGAATCAGGCTGGTGCCCTATCCGCCCATGGCGGCGAGGATCTTCTCGGCGTCGATGCCCTTGGCGGACAGCGCCTTGACGGTCGCGGCCCGGACCCCGTTCAGGGCCTTGCGGAAACGCTTGTCCTCGGCGTCCGAAAGCGTGATCACCTCGCCGCGGCCGCTCTTCTTCTCGCCCGCCAGGGAGCCGGCTCCGGCCTTCTTGTAGATGCCGGCGGCCTTGACGCTCAGGGCCTCGCCCGAGGTCTCGTCGACGATCTTCTTGTGCTCGGCGGAAAGCCCGTCGTGGGCCTTCTTGTTCATGACCAGGAAGAACGCCGTGTTGGCGAACGGCCCGACGGTGTAGTACTTGGCCACCTCGCCGATCTTGAAGCTCCGGATGACGCTCGGCGCCACCATGAGGCCGTCCACCACGCCGGTCTTGAGGGCGTTGTACATGCGCGTCACCGGCATGGCCACGGGGGTCGCCCCCAGGGCCTTGATGATGTCGCCCTGGAGCTTCGACGGAGTGCGGATCTTCATGCCCTTGACGTCGTCCAGGGTCCGCACCGCCTTGTTGCGGGTCATGATGACGGCCTTGTCATTGGTCCACAGCGCCAGGACCTTGGTCCTCGTGTACTCGCCCTGAATGGCGCCGATGGCCTTCCACATCATCTTGGTGGCCGCCACCGCGTCCGGCGCGAGACCGGGCAACTCCACCAGCAGCGTCCTCGGGAACAGCGGCGAGCTGTACCCCTGCAAGCCGAAGGTGATGTCCGCGACGCCGTCCGCCGCCCGCTTGTACTGGGCCACCGGCCCCTTGCCCAGCTCGCCGCCGGGATAGATCCGCACCGTCAGCGAGCCGTTGCTGCGCTCGGCGACTTCCTTGCCCCACGGCCGCATCACCAGCCGGTCCATGGGGTGCTTGGGAGAGGTGAAGTGGGCGAGCTTGAGCTCCACCGCTTGCACCGACGCGGCAGCCGCCAGGAGCAGTCCGCCAACCGCCGACGCGACCGCCAACCTCTTGAAACAGGCTTTCAGCAATAGGGACATGGTCCGTTCTCCTTTCGAGATGTGCATGTTCACAAGCGGACGCAGACTAGCCGAAGAAGCGAAGAAGTGTCAACCGCGCGGCGGGACGGGCAAAACAGCGTCGGGTCCGTTATAAACAAGCATTAGAGGACGCAAAACCTCTCACCCCCAAAGGAGCCCCATGCAGAAAATCATCGAGTCACTGGCGGTGTACTGGGAACGGCGCATGGCCCGCATCATGCTCCTCGGCATCATCAGCGGTTTCCCATGGGTGCTCATCGGCAGCAGCCTCACGCTGTGGCTCAAGGAGGACGGCCTGAGCCGCACCACCATCGGCTTCGCCGGGCTGATCTTCGGAGTCTACGCCTTCAACTTCCTGTGGGCGCCGCTCATCGACCGCATCCGCATCCCCTGGCTGACCGGCAAGCTGGGCCACCGGCGCGCCTGGATCATCACGCTGCAGGCCGTGATCCTGGCATGCCTCGCGTTCTGGAGCCTCGCCGATCCCACCGCCAACCTCGCCGTGGTGGTGGGCATCGGCCTCGCCATCGCCATCGCGTCCGCCACCCAGGATATCGCCGTGGATGCGCTCAGGATCGAGCAGGTGGGCACCACCGAAGGCGAGGCCATGGCCGCGGGCGCGGCCGTCGCGGTGGTGGGTTGGTGGACGGGGTACAAGCTCGGCGGCATCGTTGCGCTGGAGTCGGCCACCGCCTTTCAGAACGCCGGGGTCGAGGACTACTGGCAGGCCACCTTCCTGGTGCTCGGAGGCCTGGTCATCCTCACCAACGTGGGCCTGCTATTCGTGCACGAACAGGGCACCGCGGAACGCATCGCCTCCCAAGCCGCGGAGGAGGACCGCATCGCCTCGAGTATCGGCGTGTCCGGCCGGATGGGCCACGTCACCGCGTGGCTGGGCGGCACCGTAGTGAGCCCGCTCATGAGCTTCTTCCGGCGCAACGGCTTCGCCATCGCCCTCACCGTTCTCGGGTTCATCTTCCTGTTCAAGATCGGCGAGGCCTTCATGGGGCGCATGTCGATCCTCTTCTACCGCGAGATCGGCTTTTCCAAGTCCGAGATCGCCCTCTACTCCAAGGGCCTTGGCTGGGTCACCACCGTGGCCTTCACCGTGCTGGGCGGCTTCTTCGCCATCCGCATGGGCCTCATACGGGCCATGTTCCTCTCCGGCATCGCCATGGCCGCCACCAACCTCCTCTTCGCCGTGCTGTTCTGGGTGGGGAAGTCCGAACCCCTGTTCGCCACCGCAGTGATCATGGACGACCTCACCAGCGCCTTCGCCACCGTCACCTTCGTCGCCTTCATCTCCATGCTGGTGGACCGCACCTATACCGCCACGCAGTACGCCCTGATGGCCTCCATCGGCACCGCCGGCCGCACCCTCCTGGCCGGCTCCTCCGGCGCCCTGGTGGACTGGCTGGAAGGGGACTGGGCCACCTTCTTCGTCATCACCACCCTGATGGTGATCCCGTCGTTGATCTGCCTGTGGGCGATCCGGGGGAAGCTCCGGGACATGCTGGCGGGCGCGCAGGTGAGGCTCTTGGGGCGGCACGTGGAAGAGGAGACGGAGGGGACGGCGTCAGGCTGAATTCCCTCCCCGGTGGATGAAGCCGATGCAAACGCCGAACAGTCCGAATTGAAGCACAAGATAGAGCGTTTCCATCCAGATGAACGCCGACGTTCCCGCCACCTGCTGCTTGGCGACGAAGGCGAGCACATGAGAGGTCCAGAAGAAGGCTCCCGCAATGAAGGCGAACCTGATCCCTCGCTGAAAACTGCTTCCCTTGGTCTTCAGCATTGCAAACAGGGTGGAAAGCAGAATGCCCTGAAGCACTATGCTCAGCAAACCGACAAGAAAGTTCGGCTCGCCCTCGAAGTAGCCGAACGATTCGTACCTCTCCTTGAAAAGCAACACATGCCAGCCCACGGCAAGAGAGAACGTGCCGACCGTATAGGCCGCGGTTCCCAAGATCAGCTTCCTGGCGTTCATCATCATGAAATGTGAAGACTCATTGACGTCCGGCCTTCGGCTGATTGAAACCTCAGGGCACGGCTGATTGAAAGGTTTGCCGCCGGCGGGTTATTCGTGTGCGCCGGCGGAAACGTCGATCTGGCGGGCTTGGTACTTCCGTTCGTTGGGGTCCAGGTGGCGCTTCCGAAGCCGGAGATTGCACGGCGTGACCTCGATCAGCTCGTCGTGGCGGATGAACTCGATGGCCTGCTCCAGGGACATGCGCAGCGGAGGCACGATCTTTTCGATGCCCTTGAGGACGGAGGACCGCATGTTCGTCAGCTTCCTCTCCTTGGTGATGTTCACGTCCAGGTCCTTGTCGCGGCTGCTCTGTCCCACCAGCATGCCGCCGTACACCGGCTCGGTGGGCTCGACGAACAACTCGCCCCGCTCCTGCAGGTTGAACATCGCATAGCCGGTGACGCGGCCGTTGCGGTCGGCCACCAGTGCGCCGGTGGAACGGTGGACGATCTCGCCGGCCCAAGGACGGTACCCGACGAACAGGTGCGTGAGGGTTCCCGTGCCCTTCGTGTCGGTGAGGAACTCAGTCCGGTATCCGATCAGCCCGCGGCTGGGCACCTCGATCTCCAGACGGACCCTTCCCGAGCCCCGGTCCGCCATCTTGACCAGGACGCCCCTGCGCGCGCCGAGCTTCTGGACCACGATCCCCTGGTACTCTTCATCCGCCTCGATGATCGCCAGCTCGTAGGGCTCGTGGACCGCGCCGCCGACGGTGCGGGTCAGCACCCGCGGCATGCCCACCGAGAACTCGTACCCTTCCCGCCGCATCTGCTCGATCAGGACGGCGAGCTGCAGCTCTCCCCGGCCGTACACCAGGAAACGGTCCGACGATTCGATGGACTCCACCCGGATGGCGAGGTTGTGCTCGGCCTCCTTGAGCAGGCGCGCCCGAAGGTGGCGGGAGGTCAGGTAGCGGCCGTCCTTGCCGCTGAACGGGGAATCGTTGATGGAGAACTCCATGGACAGCGTGGGTTCCTCCACGTCGAGGGCCGGCAGCGGCCTGGGGTCCTCGCCGTCGGCGATGCTCTCGCCCAGCCCGATGCCGTTCATGCCCGCCAGCGCGACGATCTCTCCGGGGCCGGCCGATGGCACCGGGACGCGCCCGAGGCCTTCGTAGATGAAGAGCTCCGCGACCGCGGCCTGGGTCTGCGACCCGTCACGCCGGCACAGGGTCACCGGTTGGCGGTTCCGCACCGTGCCGTCGACCACGCGGCCGATGGCCAGCGGTCCGAGGTAGTCGTCGGGCGCCACGTTGGTCACCAGGACCTGCAGCGGGTGCTCCGGGTCTCCCGCGGGCGGCGGAACGTGCTCGAGGATGGCCTCGAACAGCGGCCGGAGATCGGTCAGCTCGCCGCCCGGCGACGGCGTGCACCTTCCCTGCCGGGCGACCGAGTAGATGACCGGAAACTCAATCTGCTCCTCGGTGGCGCCCAGGTCGATGAAGAGGTCGTAGATTTCGTTCAGCACTTCGGAGGGGCGGGCGTCCTGGCGGTCGATCTTGTTGACGACCACGATGGGCGGGAGGCCCAGCTCCAGCGCCTTGGCCAGCACGGCGCGCGTCTGCGGCATCGGCCCCTCGGCGGCGTCCACCAGCAGCATCACGCCGTCCACCATCCGCAGGGTGCGTTCCACCTCGCCGCCGAAATCCACGTGGCCCGGCGTGTCGGCGATGTTGATCTTGACGCCCCGGTAGGTCACGGAGGCGTTCTTCGCCATGATCGTGATGCCCTTCTCGCGCTCCAGGTCCATGGAGTCCAGCACCCGCTCGCGCACGTCCTGGTTCTCGCGGAACGTCCCGCTCTGCCACAGCATGGCGTCCACCAGCGTGGTCTTGCCGTGGTCCACGTGCGCGATGATCGCGATGTTGCGAAGATTCGCCGCCTCGCGGCAAGCGACGAGGTCCATCTGTACCCTCCCCTTTCGCACGCACCCCACAGAAAGTCCGGGCGGGTGCGGACATGCAAATCCGGTTGCGGTCGTTCGTGAGGCCCTGGAAATGGCCGGAATTTCCGGACGGTTTCCGGCTCGAAACGGAGCTTCGACGGCGTGTGATGCCGAAGAGACGAGTTTAACAAGTTTGGGAGGATCGGCCTAGGGGCTCCGAAGGAACACGCTTCGTGCAGGACAGGGAAACGGGAGCGCCGTCAGGACAGGACCGATGCGCCGCCGGAGAGCCCTGATCTTCGTATATTCGATCCCGAACGTATCGAGCATCTGCAGCGTCATGTCGATATAGGGCTTCTCCCGCAACGTATCGGTGACCCGGACCGTTACCCCGTCGCGACTGAGCGGCGCGCAGATCAACACCCCCGACAGCCACTGCGAAATAAAGCCGGAGATCTCCGTTTCGCCGCCGCCCTGGACGATTATGGGCGCGGTTCCGTCACCTTGGGCAGAGTGACAACGGACGCCCAGCGCGGACAGGCTGTCCAGCAACGACTTGATGGGCCGTCTGCGCAGAGACTGGTTGCCAGTGAACACCGTCCACCCCGGAGTCGCCGCCGCGACCCCCAGCAGGAACTGGAGCGTGGTGCCCGAGTCATCGACATCGATCACGTTCCCGGGGGTATGATAGTCGCCGCCGTCGATGACGCAGGTGTCCCCGGTGAACTCGATGGTGGGACCGAACGCGGAAATGTTCTCGGTGGTCGAAGTCATCTTGCCGACGAAGGCCCCGGACACGTCGTTGATGGTAGTCCGCCCGTGGGCCAGCGACCCCATGATCATGGCCCGGGTGAAATGATACTTCGACGAAATGATGCGGATGGAGCCGTGCAGCCGTTGGCAGGGTCTGGATTTGATGTTCATCGAGGTTCCCGGGTTGGTTGTTGCATGGCCGGCAACGTGATGCCCATAGAACGGTGATGGGCTATCCGCGGTCAGACACGGGCCTTGCCGTGAGGATGTCACTCACTCGGCTAACTTCTTGTAAAGCTCGCCGTACTTGTCGTGACTGGCGGAGTAGGCAACCTTGACACCCGGCCGGAGCCGGGCCTGTTTTCGTTTTTCGACGAGGTCGACAAGCGCCTCTTCCACGAGGGCCTGAAGCTGACAGCCCTCCTGCTCCGCAATCGCGCGAATGGCGGAAAGGACTTCAGAATCAACGTGGGTAGCGAATTTTTCACGAGTCTTGGACATAGCTCCCATTCTCCCCTGTAGGAAGCCTCTGATCAATTGTGTCGGCGGTTGACCAGGGAGGCCCTCCGATCACAGAATCCCCCTCTCGCGCAGCGACCGGACGCCCCGCGCCGCGTCCGCCGCGGCAGCGATCATCTCCGGCTTGGGCGTCTCGTACCACTCTTCGGGCGGCAGTCCGCGCTTCTCCCGCACCAGGGCGATGGCTTCCTCTAGCCGGGGGAACCGAGCCGGTTCCTGCAGATGGAGATAGAGCGCCACCATGGCAACGGAACGGCTTCGGCCCTCGCGGCAGTGGACGAGCACGTTGCCACACTCCTGTGGGGGGTAGCTCTCCCTTTCCGGCATGGTCTGATGGAGGGCGCCGTGGAGAATGCAGTAGCCGCCGAGCATCATGCCGCGCGGGTTTTCGCCGTCCACCAGCCCCAGCTTGTAGACGCGGAGCGGCGCGAGGCCGGAACGGCACAACGCGTCGGATTCCCCTTCCCCATCGCCTTCTTCCCGCGCGGCGACATAGTTCACATCCGCGTTCACCGCACAGTTTACGACGGTCGTTATGCCGTGGCGGCGCAACAAACCGATGTCGCTCGCCGCCGCCGTCCCGCCGATGAAGACATCCGCACCGTAGGGTTCGAGGCCCTGAGCGATCAGACTGAGTAAAGGGAGGGAAACGGCCATGCCTTGTCCTGCCACACTCTCGTCCGCCCCCGGCCGACACGTGCCGGGGCGCGGCTGAGTCGCCTTGCGCCTACGACCTGAATCGGAGTAGTGTGCGGCTTCGATACCGGCGAACGAAGTTTCTTTTCATCCACGTCCATGAACCGGATGATTTCACCCACAGGGAGAATACCATGAAGAACCTCATAACGCGTTCATCGGCGGTCCTTTTGGCTGCCGTGTTCACCCTTTCCTTCATCACCGCCGCCAACGCCGCCTCCAAGCCGCCGCCCGAGATGGAGGCCTGGCTCAAGGCGACCAAGCTCGGCCCCTATGACAAGGACGAGAACTGGAAGGAGATCGTCGCCAAGGCGAAAGCCGAAGGCGAGGTGGTGGTCTACACGTCGTCCGGCCGCATCGCCAAGCTGGTGAAGCCGTTCGCCAAGATTCACCCGGAGATCAAGGTGACCGTGCACGACCTCGGGTCGGTCAAGTCGGTGGAGAAGACCATCCGCGAACAGAACGCGAACATCTTCAACGCCGACATCGTGACCACCGGCAACTCGGGGCAGGTGATCCACGAGATGCTGAAGAAGAACCGTCTCGTCAACTATGTGCCGCATCACTACAAGGACCGGATTCCGAAGGAGAACCGCGACCCGCTGCTGATCCGCGTGAACGAGGCCATGGTCTTTCTCTACAACCGGGAGGCCTACCCGGACGCGCCGCCCTTCAAGAACGTGTGGGAGCTCACCGAGCCCAAGTTCAAGGGCCGGGTGGGCATGAAAAACCCGCTGTCGTCGGGCTCCACCCTGATGGGGGTCATGACCCTAATGCAGCGTCCCGACGTCATGGCCGCCGCCTATGAGCGCCACGCCGGCAAGCCCATCAAGCTGAGCGAGGGGGTCACGGACGCCGGCCGCGAGTTCTGGGCGCGCCTGCTCGCCAACGACCTGGTGATCTTCAAGTCCGGCTCGAAGCTGGCCCGCGCCTCGGGCAAGAAGGGCCAGACGAAACCCTTGATCGCCTTCGCCAACATGACCTACATCGCGCGCAACGATTCCAAGGGCTACGTCAACAAGATCCTGGCCAAGGTGGACCCGGTGGGCAAGCTGATCTACCCGACCTTCATGGCCATCGCGCGCCAGGCGCCGCACCCGCACGCGGCCAAGCTCTTCACCGCGTACCTGCTCGGCAGCCTTGAGCTCAACAAGAACTCGAAGCTCGAGAAACCCTACGACAAGGGCGCCAGCATGGACCTGCTGCAGGGTCTCGCGCCCTACTTCGACCCGGGCACGGTCAGCCCCCGGAGCGACGTGCCGCTGCCGGCCGGCGGCGAGATCTGGGACGAGATGCCGGGCTGGAGCGTGGACGCCGACTACATGTGGAAGCAGGGCCCCAAGGTCCGCGACTTCTGGACGTTGCATTCGAGCAAATAACCAAAGCATGGAGGAAATCCACCTGACAGGGATCCGGAAGTCGTACGGCAAGGAAGTCGCCGTACGGCATCTGGACCTGACTGTCGCGCCGGGCGCGTTCCTGACCATTCTCGGACCGTCCGGTTGCGGCAAGACGACGACGTTGCGCGTGATCGCCGGGCTGGAGGAACCCGAAGCGGGGGAGATCCGGTTCGGCGACAGGCTCATCTTCTCGCGCCAGAAAGGCGTGATCGTCCCCCCCGAGAACCGCAACCTGGGGCTCATCTTCCAGAGCTACGCGCTCTGGCCCCACATGACGGTGGAGCGGAACATCACGCTGGGCCTGAAGCAGATGGGCCTGAATGCGGGCGAGACCGCCGAGCGCCTCGAGGCCGCCCTGGAGAAAGTGCAGATGAAGCCGTACCAGCTCCGCTACCCCTCGGAGCTGTCCGGCGGCCAGCAACAGCGGGTGGCCCTGGCGCGCATGATCGCCTCGCGCTCGTCCATCCTGCTCATGGACGAGCCGCTGTCCAACCTCGACGCCAAGCTGCGCACGGAAATGCGCGGCGAACTCAAGAAACTGCACCGCGATCTCGAAGCCACCACCGTCTACGTGACCCACGACCAGATCGAAGCGCTGACCCTCTCGGACATCGTCGTGGTCATGGACAAGGGCCTGGTCAAGCAACAGGGCACGCCCTACGAGATCTATCACCACCCGGCGAACCTCTTCGTCGCCGACTTCATCGGCGATCCCGGCATTAACCGGTTCAGCGGGACGATCGGCCGGAAGAACGGCGCGGTGGGGCTCGACTGCGGAGAGCTATGGCTGCCGATCCCCGAAGACCCGCCCCCGAACGCCAGGGACCTCGTAGCCACCATCCGCCCGGAAAGCATCAATGTGTCGACCGAGGCCAGGGAGGGTTGGCTGAGGGGAACACTGGAATCGATTCAGCCGAAGGGATCCGACACGATCCTGCAGGTCCGGGCCGAGGACCATTCCATCACGCTCCTGCAACCAGGGTTCATACGGATGGACCTCGGCGACCCGCTGTGGGTCGACCTCGAAGCGGAAGCGATGAACTTCTTCGATGCCGAATCGGAGGACAACCTCTTCAATCAATCCCCGCCCGCCTGATCGGAGCGAATCGGAAGCCCTGACACATGTCGCTGGATACGGCCTCTTCCGGAAGCAAGCCCCCCCTCTTCTCGACGAGCAACCTCCGCTACCACGTCTACCGGGTGGTGAACCAGCCGGAGAAGGTCCTGGGCGTCCTGTGCCTCGCCGTGCTGTCCTTCCTGGTGCTGGTGCCGCTCTTCGAGATCATCCACGACGCTTTGGTCTACCAGAGCTACGACCTCGCCTACCGGCCGGAGGCCAAGGTCGGCAGCTTCACCCTCTTTCATCTCGAACGGGTCTTCACCGGCCCTCTTTCCAGGGCGCTGTTCCTGAAGCCGCTGTTCAACAGCGTCGCCGTCGGCGTCTGCGTGACCGTTCTGGGCGTGAGCATCGGAAGCGGCCTGGCATGGCTGATGGTGCGCACCAACATCCGCTTCAAGGGCGTGTTCGGGGCCCTGGTGGTGGTGCCCTACATGATGCCGTCGTGGGTGCTGGCGCTGGCGTGGCTGAGCCTTTTCAAGAACGACCGGATCGGCGGCGCCGAAGGCATGGTCACCAGCTTCTTCGGCGTGCAGCCGCCCGACTGGGTGAGCTACGGCTTCTTCCCCATCGTCATCTGCCTGGCGCTGCACTACTACGCCTACGGCTACCTGCTGATGTCGGGGGCCCTGGCGACGGTGGATTCGGAGCTGGAGGAGGCGGGCGCCATCGCCGGCATGAACCGGCGCCAGCGGCTGTGGCGGATCACGTTCCCGTTGCTGCTGCCGGCGTTGGGTTCCGCCGTGGTGCTGACCTTCATCCGCATCCTCGGCACCTTCGGAACGCCGGCCCTGCTCGGCCTGCCGGTGCGGTTCTTTACCTTCTCGACCCAGATCTACGCCTCGCTGAACGCCCGCAACAGCGGCGACGCCTTCGTCCTCGCCCTGGTGCTGATCGTCATGGCCATCACCTTCATCTGGATCAACAGCCGGGTCATCGGCATTCGCCGGAGCTTCGTGACGCTGACCGGCAAGGGCTTCCGGCAGCGCGAGATCGATCTCGGCACCTGGGTCTGGCCCGCCACCATCGGGGTCGCCGCCTTCCTCGCCGTGACGGTGGTGCTGCCGTTGCTGATCCTGCTTTGGGAATCCCTGGTCATCACGCCGGGGGAGTATTCCCTGAGCGGCCTGACGGCGCATTTCTGGATCGGCGAGAGCGACATCGACATCGCCAACGGCGAACCCGGCATCTGGCATTCCCCGGGCATCCTGACGGCGTTGTGGAACAGCATCAAGCTGGGCGTGCTGGCCGCGCTGTGCAACGGCCTGCTCGGGTTGCTGGTGGGCTACGCGGCGGTCCGCGGCCGCGGCACGCTGCTGGCGCGGTGGCTCGAAGGCGTCGCCTTCGCGCCCTACATCTTCCCCTCCATCGCCCTCGGCGCCATCTACATCGGCATGTTCTCGGTACCCTGGGGGCCGCTGCCCGCGCTGTACGGCACATTCACGATCCTGGTGCTGATCACGGTGGTCAAGAACCTGCCGTTCACCTCGCGCACCGGCATCGCCGCCATCCTGCAGATCGACAAGTCCCTGGAGGAAACCGCACGGGTCCAGGGGATCGGCTGGTTCCGGCGCATGGCCAGGATCATCCTCCCCATGTCGTCAAGCGGCGTGATCGCGGGAATGCTGCTGACCTTCATCACCGCGACCCGCGAGCTGTCCCTGATCATCCTGCTGCTGTCGCCGGCCAACATGGTGCTCACCGGAGTCATCTTCACCTACAACGAACATGACATGACCCAGCACTCCGGCGCCGTGACCCTCTTCCTCGTCCTGATCATCGTCGGCGCCAACGTGCTGGTGCGGCTGCTCACCGGGGGCGGCGGGTTGCAGGGGCTGCGGCATACGTGAGGCGGGCTTGCGATACCAACTCTCGCTGCCCGATGTACCGTGGTAAGCCACCATCAGCCGTCGGCTGATTGCAACTTTATGGTTCGGCTAATTGAAAGGTCGAGCATCAGTGGGAGACCCGCCGGAGAACCAAAGCGTCAACCACTTCGGGCCTGTTAGAGCTTCCTTCCTTCAGGTCACGCGGATCTCCATGCCGTCCCTCCCATGAATGTTGCCCCGTATTCAGACTGATCTTCGCGATAGAAATCTGCTCCGGTGAGAGGTCGTCGTAGCCCTCCTCGTAACCGTTCACGACCACTCGGAGAGTTGTGGGACATTCTTGAAGCAGCTTGATCAACTCACTGACGGTCACGTTTCCTCTCCTCCCGCGCTCTCGCCATGGTCCTATCTCCAAGTTAGCCGACTTGCTTCCACTTGGCGACGGTTGCCGTTACGGAGTTTCGACACCAGCGGTCCGCGCCGCGCCGTGGAGCGCGCGGTCCAGTGTCGCCAGCGGCAATTGCAGCCGCATGGCAAGCTCCAGATACATCGCGTCGTAGACGGATAGCTGGTGCGTTCGGGCCAATTCGAGGGAGGCGCCCCATGCCCGGGATGTCGTCACGGGGTCGATTTCAATGGGCAATGCCTCAAGGCTTGCGCGTATTTCCCGCCAGTCGTCTACACGGATCCGGTTTCGCCGCGTGGCGACCAAGAGCACGTTGCCGACTTCCACGGGCCAAAGGGAAGGGACGAATGCGCGGCTTTCCACAAGCGAGTCTCGCAACTGGTTGGTGGCTTCCGTCGCTTCGTCGGGGAAGACCCAAGCCATGGTGACGGAGCAATCGAGAACGAATGCCATCAGTACTTGCGGCCTTCCTCAATCATCTCGCGAATGGAAAGGCCTGCGAGACTGTGACTCTCCTGAAACGCCTTCAGCCTGGCAATCGCCTCGCGCACCTTCCCCGCATCGTGGGGCTGAAAGGGAATCAACTCGGCGACAGGCCGGTTATGCCTGGTGATGGTGAAGCGTTCTCCCGCCTGAACGCGGCGCAGTAGGCGAGGCAAGTGGGTTTTTGCTTCAAAGGCACCGATTTCGGGCATGTGACGAACCTTCCGTGTTATATACTAGTCTAAGACTAGTCCGTTCTAGACTAAAGGTCAAGCACTCATATCTTCAGTGCCACAAGCCTCATCCGATCAAGCCAGCCGGCTGCATCCGGTAATGCCCTTGCTTGCGCTTAGAATCCTACGCGCAAAAGTCAAGTCTATGCGCAATCAAATGTCGCGCATAGCGCGCCCAGATACTGTACGGGAATATGGTTGGCGGAGGGGGCGAGATTCGAACTCGCGGTCCGCTGTTTAGGCGGACGCCGATTTTCAAGACCGGTGCCTTAAACCGCTCGGCCACCCCTCCGTGTTCGGGAAGACCCGAGGCGCCCCGGTGCCGGGAGCGCTAATCGGGATTTTGCCACTTGGTGAAGGGATTTGCCACAAGGTTGGCGTTGTAGAAGCGGGGGTCGTGGGTGACTTCCTCACCTAGCCATGGGGGTTTGGTGAACGGTCGGTCTTCGCGGTCGAGCTCGACCTCGGCGACGACGAGGCCCTGGTTTTCGCCTAAGAACTCGTCCACTTCCCAAACGAGGCCGTCGTGCTCCAGGCGGCGGCGTACCTTCTCGATTAACGGGGGCTCGCACAGGCGGAGCAGTTCAGCGGCGTCTTCGGGCGGGATGTCGTACTCGTATTCGGAGCGGGTGGCGCCGCGGGTGATGCCCTTGACGTCGAGGGTGGCCCTGTCGCCCTCGACGCGGACGCGGACGGTGCGTTCGGGATGGGTGCTGAGGTAGCCCTGGCGTAGGACGGTTCCATCGGCCCTGCGCCATTCGTCTCCGGTGACCAAGAACTTGCGCTCGATCTCAAGCGCCATGGGGTCCTCGCCGCCGCGCGCGCTTCATGAGGTGCGGCC
The DNA here is from genome assembly GCA_965219905.1 of uncultured Binatia bacterium (SeqCode). Taxonomy (GTDB): domain Bacteria; phylum Desulfobacterota; class Binatia; order UBA9968; family JAJDTQ01; genus JAJDTQ01. The sequence goes on from CBDCOS010000002.1 coordinate 1,447,454, forward strand.
ACCGCGAACAAGGAGGTGGTGCGGGCACGCGCGGATTTAGGATTTGGTCGTTCAGAGTGTGTCCGACCAGTCGTGCGTGTGCAGGAACGCTCACTGTATGATCTCTGCAATCAGTTCGGCGGCTGCATTGCTCAGCTTAGCATCCTCTTCTGTCGTGACGAGTTGACCCGGGAACCAGCGCTCGTACCAAGCACGTTTTCGCTTCCACTCTCCGGCGTAATCGGCGAGATCCAGCCGACCGAGATGCTCCCAATAGTACGTCTTCCCAGCCCACGTAATTGTGAAATCAGGAAGGCGAATCGTCCCATCTCCCGCGAAAAGTGGCTGCTCATACCTGAACGGGACGTTCCTCTCATGGAGCAAGTTTGCGATGATGACTTCGGACTTGGAGCGGAGCATGTCGCCGCTCAACGCTTCGTGAATCTTGCCCGCCTCATACCAACCACGGCGGTAGGCAAGAGCCTCTTTGGCGACATGAAGCGCGAACAGGAAGGAGTTGATTTTGGGGGGTCTGCGCGTTCTCGCGGCGGCGTGCATCCAGGAGACTCGAAATATCTCGTTGCAGCAGCAGTGTACAGTGGCGGCTCGCCCGCGTCAGCGCCGTATAGACCAGTTCGGCTGAAACCGTCCGTTTAGCGCTTGACGGGAGAATGACGAAGGTATGGGCGAAGTCGCTGCCTTGCGCCTTGTGAATTGAAACCGCATAGGCAAGTTCGAGGTTTTCCTCAACACGCTCGTTGCGCTTGTAGTTCTTGTCGTGTGGGACGTCGCGCCCGTATCCGACCGTGATGCCCCGCTTCCGAGCAAACTGCACAGCGAAGCGCCTCAGCCGCGGGCCGTAGCCAGTCCTCACTGTGTTCCAGAGCTTCCTATCGAAGCCGAAGGCCTGCACGGTCCCTATCTCACCGTTGAACACCTCGACCTTCAGCTTCTTTTGCGTCCTCGCTTCGTAGGCCCAAATGGCGTTAGACTTCGGGCGGTTGCGAATTTGGATGACCTTGTCAGAGAGAGTGACTCCATCGACAGTACCGATCCGCTCGATAATAAACTTCGAAATTCGTTCCTGGCAGACTTCATTGAGCGCCTCGACGCCGTGCAACTCGCTCCGATTTGGCGTCAGAATCTGAAAGGCGGTCGGATCCGTACGGAGAGCCTCACCCCAGATCTGATAAGGTTGCTGCTCGCCAAGACCCGCACCGTTCGTCATTCGCGCCTCTATCGCTGAAATCAAAATCTCGGCCAAATGCTCCGGCTCATCCCAGTAAATCACCTCCAGATCGTGATCGACCGTGCCACCTGCATGAACACGCTCGATGAGCTCTTCCTGATCGGGACGCGTCGAATTGTCCCCGCCATCAGCGCCCTTGTCCTCGTCATCGACAATGAAGAGCTCCGAGAGTGCAACAATGGCGGTTCCTTCGCCATGGACCTTATTGAGCAACTGCCGAAGATTGCGTTCCAGACGCCCAAGATTGGTTGGGTGCCTAGTCGACATCCATTTGATCAAATCCGCAAAGACACGACCGCGTCCAATAGGTGGCAATTGACCCGGATCGCCGACCAAGATTAGCCGGCGGATATGATGCCAATCGATGGAACGGAACAAGGTGGCCGCGAGCTCGAGGTCGAGCATTGAGGCTTCGTCAAGAATAAGTGTCCCAAGCGCGGCCTTTTTGCCGCCGCGACGCTTAAAGGTGAGATTGTCGTTTAGCCAACCGTTCGCTGCGAGATGAGAATGAACGGTAACGGTCTCAATACGTTGAAGAGACGCCTTCTCAAACACCTCCCTCGCCCGATCCGCAGCTTTGCCAGTGGGCGCCAATACCAACACAGTTGCGCCCTCGCCTTCTGCCCTGCGCACGCCACGGATAAGGGCCTCGATGACTGTCGTCTTGCCGGTGCCAGCCGGGCCGGTGACTACCGAAAGCGGCAGGCGAAACAGACGCTCACAGACCTCAGCTTGCTCGTGGGCGGCTTCCGCATACTCGGTGCTCGCCTTGAGGGCGAGTTGGCTATCAGCCTGGAATACCCATTCCGACCAATCCTTTAAGGTAACCGGCCGGCGCAATTCGATCTCCGGCCGCGATGCCAACTCATTCAAAGTGCTCTCGACCAGGCGTTCGTCCTCAAACACGGCCTTGAGATAAACCGCAAGACCAAGGTCCGTAGGCCTCAACGTAAGCGCATCCGAAAGGAAGTCTGCATCCACCGAGAAGTAACGTTCGTTGAAGTCTGCCCACTTCCAAGCTGGAAGGCGGTCCATGCGCCGCCCTATTTCAACCAGCAGGTCGTTAACCAAGCGGAGGCTGTGCTTTGGCTCCCGTCGCACATGCTCAACGCACAATGCGCGAAAACGGCGCTCGTCACTAAAATCGACATCTGCCAGAGGTTTTCCGCCGAGTTCCGGTGATGGCAACACACCACGATCCACCGTACTCCACGGCACACGGTCGCTAGCATCAGCGCCGCAATACATCTCCGCAATCAGGTACGGATTGGCGGCAATCTCCTCGGCAGATGCCGTGATTCCGCAGTCGTCGCGCTGTGGCGAGGCAACCGCGCCCATCGCCTCGACCGTCAAATCCAGGCGCGGCAGAACATCACGAAGAAGCAGGCGACTGCCATCCTCGTTGAGCATCCAGTTGCGGGCAATCTTCTTACGCACCGCCTCGTTGAGGCCGGTCGTAAGGACGTTGTCAATCCCACACTCCAGAAACTCGAACACTGCGGCGTATGCCTTTTCTTGTCCCTCCCGAATGGCTAGGTCCTTCACAGCGTCAATCAGGGGCGTGGCCTTGCCGACTTTCAATGCTTTAAGGAGGCCAGGATAGAGTCCTCGATTCCGCCACAGTTTGCTGATGGACTCGAGCAACCATGCCTCACGGACGCTCCAATCCTCGCTTTCGTCTCCAGTCTCGCGGAGGAAGCGGACCTTGGCAAGAAACTGCTCGAGGAGGCCGACAGCTTCATCGTCTGTGAGATGTTTGGAGCCATATTTGCAGGTGAGGGGGTTCTCAGGAAAGAGCGCGATCTCAGCAAGCCGGTCTGGCTCGTTCAAGTACCGGTGGTAGGGCAGCCGCACCCCTTCCTCAGGAAAGGCTGCGCTGATGTCGCGCGCCCAAATTAGGCCGCCGGCATACCTTGTCGCGATTTCTTCCGAGACGTTCTCATAGAAGCGTTCCTTGCCCACCTTGACGATACGGGACACGCCTATTAGGACATAGCGTGGTGCTTCCTCTTCGGAGAGCGGGTTCGAATAGTTGGCATAGTAGAAGACAAGATTTCTTCCACAATCGTCCTCGATCGGCAGGAAAAATTCCTGTGTCAGCGCACGGCGTCTGTCGTTGTCCAAATAGCCTTCAGCCTTGACCTCTTCCGTGTACATAGCCTCATAGGGCCATACGCTGACGGTTGCCGCGGATAACATCCATTCGTGCCGCCTCGCACCCCCATAGAAGAAGCCCGGCGGATTGGACGCGCTTGGTGCTTCGTCTCGGCTGAAGGCGTTGTAGCTATAGCTACACGGTGGCACATAGCCCTCAAGCTGCATGCCGGAGCGTCCCGCCAGGCGCTTCTCCATTTCAAGATCGCGCTCACGGGCGATGACGTCACCGGGGTAGGACTTGCATCCGACACAATAGGTGTTCTTTTCCGGCGCTTTGCATATAGCGCCATTCCAACCGTCATTGTGCCAAGCAAGACGCGCTGTGAGGTGGGTAGGCATACAGACGTTTCCCCTTGTCAGATTTCAAGATAGGCGAGTCGCCCTATCACAAGGAAGGCGCAGAAGAAGATACGGTCTTACCTTGCTCCTCCCGAACTCGACGGAAAATCTCTCGGGCAAGATGATCGTGTGCAACCGAACGAAACTCGGCGTCCGTCATCACCCTAGAGAAGATCCCTTCGTTGCCCTCCATTCGTGAGATGAACAGTTCGTCCAGAATACGATCCAGATAAGCGGCGAAGTTCGTGAAGTTATTGGCGCGAGCTGCTTCCACGATGTTCTCGTCGTTCTCCGCCGAAGCTCGAATCTGGTCGAAGAACAACTGATCCGCCTCGGTGAAGTCGGTGCCGAAACGCTCATTCAGGCGATCAATCAAGCTCGAAAGCGTTACCTCCTCGTCCTTGGCGCGGGCTGTTCCGACATCGGTCGGCCCTTTCAGGGGGTCCGCCTCGCCCTCCGAGAGATCGATAGAGCCCTCGGACATTTGCTGAAGCCGGAAGAACCGCAGCGCCACCTCATCGTCCAGAACGAAAGCTTGACCATCACCTGGCGGTGGGAGTTTTGGCAGAAGATTCCTAACGAAGGCGTAGAGGCGTTCAAGATCGGTGTCCTGATAGGGGATGATCTGTGACAGGAAGGCGTAGAGGTTTCGATAGGCCTTCAACTGGCCGCGAAACTCCTCTCGCTTTTCCTCCTCGCAATCTTGGAAGCGCTGAACGGCCACATCAAGGACGGCGTTCATGACGCGATGATCGGTCGCCGAGTGATCGCGCTTGCCGCGATACCAGACTTCGGCGAACGCAGTCACATCGCCCGGCGTGAAGATAGCCCATTCAAGCAAGCGGTGTTGCAGATCCGACAGTCGATGCGGATCGGCGTTCTCTCCAACAGGCGTGGTCTCATAGTAGGGCTTGAACGCCTGGTAGATGCCATCTTCCTCGTTGGCGAAATCTAGGACAAAGGTGCGCGACTTTCCGGGCGCAATGCGGTTGAGCCGCGAGAGGGTCTGAACCGCCTGAACACCATCCAGCCTTTTCACCACATACATCGTCTGCAACAAGGGCTGATCGAAGCCGGTCTGGTACTTCTCCGCGACCAAAAGAACCCGGTAATAGTCGCGCTCGAAGGTCTCCGGCAGCTCACTTTCTGTAAGTCCGTTATTCATTCCCACTTCGGTGTATGATGATCCGGGATCGTCAGGGTCCTCGACCGTGCCCGAGAACGCTACCAGCGAACGGATGCCCGTGTAGCGCTGCTCTTTGATGTAGCGATCAAAAGCGAGCTTGTATTTCACAGCGGCAATGCGCGATTCTGTAACAACCATGGCCTTCGCGCGCCCGCCGAGCTCGTGCATCACATAAAGCCGGAAATGCTCGACAATTACGGAGGCGACTTGCTCGATGTTGACGGGATGAAGCTCTAGGTAGCGCGTGAGGGCCTTCGCGGCCTTCTTGCGCGACACAGTGGGATCATCCTCGACCTGTTTGATCAGGCCGAAGAAGCGCTTGTAGGTGGTGTAGTTCTGAAGCACGTCCATGATGAAGCCTTCCTCGATGGCTTGCCGCATGGTGTACTCATGGAAGGGTGACGCGCCGGCCGGACCGGGCTCGTCGAACAGGGCTTTCGTCTTAAATTTCGGCGTGGCTGTGAAGGCAAAAAAGCTGAGATTCGGTTGTCGAGCGCGTTTCAGGGCGTCTCGAAGGATCGCCGCCTTCGCGTCGTCGGAGAGATCCTCGTCCTCTTCGTCAGAGAGCTGCGCCGCGATAGCCGCCTCGATCCCGTCCTTGTTCAACATCCCCTTAAGAGCGGTCGCGGTCTCTCCGCTCTGGGACGAGTGCGCCTCATCGACAATGACCGCGAAGCGCTTCCCCGCCGTTTCGATCTTTACGCCGGAGCCCTTCTTCTCAAGGGTCGAGAGCGCTTGCGAGATGAAGGGGAACTTCTGGATCGTAGTGATAACGATGGGGGTACCTTGGGACAGCGCTCGGGCGAGCTGCTGCGTATCCTCATCGATCTTCTCGACTACGCCGATTTTGTGCTCGAACTGGTAGATCGTCGTCTGCAACTGCTGATCGAGCACGCGCCGGTCGGTCACGACGATGACCGAATGGAATACCTTCCCGTCATGCTCGTCATGCAGGCTGGCCAGTCGGTGCGCAAGCCATGCAATCGAGTTCGATTTGCCGGAACCGGCCGAGTGCTGGATCAGGTAGTTCCCGCCCGCGCCATGAGCCTTCGCATGAACGACGAGTTTCCGAATCGCATCGAGTTGGTGATAGCGCGGAAAAATCATCGTCTCTTTCCGCACGGTGCGCACGCCCTTGTCGGTCTTGACCTGCGTTTCCTTCACTTCGAGGCGCATGAAACGTTGCAGGATATCCAACAGGCTATCGGCCTGTAACACCGCGTCCCAAAGGTAATGGGTCTTCCAGTTCCCCTCCACCGCTGGGTTGCCTGCCGCGTGGTTGTGGCCGCGGTTGAAGGGCAGGAAGTCGGTATCCTTGCCCTTTAGCCTAGTCGTCATCCACACCTCGTCCGGGTCCACCGCGAAGTGGACAAGCGCACGCCTCTTGAAAGCGAAGAGAAGATCACGCTCGTCCCGCTCGTCCTCGTACTGGCGGATTGCATGGGCGGCGCGCTGTCCGGTCAACGGGTTCTTGAGTTCAGCGGTAACGACCGGGATTCCGTTGACCGCAAGCGTCACGTCGATGATGCAGCGGCGGTTCTTGCCGTCCGCGTTCCTCATAACCGACGTAAAGGCGACTTGGCGCGTGATCGTTAACCGGTTTCGGGCGTAGTTCGCGGCCGCCTCGGAGTTCATTCTGGTGTTGGGCCGGAAATAAGCCATGCGGAAGGTCCTGCCGTAGCACTTGAACCCGTGGCGCAGAACGTGCAGCGCGCCCTTAACTTCCAGTTCCTTAGAGAGACCGTCCAGCACGGTCCCGACCGTTTTCGGCCCAAGAAGCCTCTCAAGCGCCTCCCACTTAGCCAGTTGGCTGTCCCTCAGGAACCTGGACACATCGTCGGGGATCAGGGCGAGCGCTTCATCAAAGGCGCTCGCGTTCCGCTTCTCGTAGCCGCCGTAACTGGTCAGCGCAGCTTCAATCGCGGTCTCGAAATCGCGTTCGGTATGGCCGGACATCGATTAAACGTTATGCTCCGAGATGTTTTGAAGGGCGGTCAAGGGCTGCCCGTTCACCTCGTTGAAGTGATAGTAGCGAATGGATGGATCGGCATTAAGCTGCCGATTGGTGTCGAGATATGTGTCGGCGTCCTCTTTGTCCCCGAACAGGAACTTTCTCACACGTATCCTCCGTGTATCTTCAGTGTAGTGCTCAATTGTCTTCTTGAGGGATCTCACCCAGCAGGCGCCCGCTCGAAGCTGCTCTCTTACCGCACTTCCGGCAATGCTACCGGACTTAAACTCAATACAGTCAGCGCAAAACGCACTGCCGTTCACATAGAAAATCACGAAATCGCAACGTTTCGACCAAAGTTTCGCATTGTCGTCGAGAAAGTGAAATAGAGGCGGCTTTCTTTTTCCCTCACCCAGCCGATCATGGTCGAGCTTGAATGCGAGACCTGGACCAGGCAGAAGAAGGCGCAATTTGCGGGTCTTGGCGTGTGTTGCGGGCGGTGGCGGAAAGTATTTCTCCTGAAGAACGACTTCGCCGCCGGTACCGTCGTGCATTATGTAGCTGTCGTTCACATAAGCTCTGAGATGCTCGAAATATGTTTGTGCGTCCAGGATCATCTCAGCTCCAAGAGTTGCCCTGTTACGGCTGCGGTGACGATTGCTAACCGGTACTCGGACAGCAGCTGAATGCTCGAACTAACGCGAGCTTCATTTTGTTCGAGGTCACCTAGGCTCTGATCGAGCTCTAAACCGATAGCTCGCTGCTCACAGAGTGGGGGTCTTGTAATGACCATAAGACCGAGGTGATGCGGTCCAAAGTGTTGAATTGTCGATCCGGCCTTCAACTGATCAATTTGAGAGAGGAAAACGTCGGAGACCAGCAAGTGTCTCACGAACACGGAAGCGGCCACTCCGTCTATCGGATTAATCCGGATAATACCGGTGTACGGAACACATCCCGAAGTTTGTTCCGTCACCTCAGAAACGATTCCCGATGTTGCGCTTGCGCTGATGAGAAGGTCTCCAACCTCGGTTAGAAAATGGCCCCATTTCCCGTGGGCCATTTCCGGTTCGAGGTAGTTCACTCCGTCGAGCGTTGCGTAGCGGCCACCAATAGACGCAACTCGCAACAACGGCACACCTTCATCCCGGAAATCAACGGCCAGAATGCCCGGCCCTTCCTTATATCGAACTACACGCTTCAGAGGCAGCACTTCCCAATGAGCTGGAATCTCACCCAGCCAGTCGATGCCCGAGGGTTTCATCGGGATTTGCGCGCCCAGGCCCTTGGTGACGGCACGAGTAATCAGGGCCTGGCGCTTCTCGGCCAGCCGGTCCAGCAGCGCACGCTTCTTCTCGATCAGCCCGTCGATCCGCCCGGTCTTCTCGTCCAGAAACCGTGCAATCCGCCGCTGCGTGTCGAGCGGCGGTAGGGGCATACGAATGGTGACAAGCTCGCTGGCATTGATGGCCGGATAGCTGACACCGACGGAGCGCGCTACGACCTCCGACACGAACGACTCTGACTTTGCGGCCCAGCCCAGATACCCGCTGTCTACGTCATCGTTCGGGCGGACAACACAGAAGCCTGTTGAGGCAATCAAGTCGGGGGATACGTCATCGACCTTTGCAATTGCCCGCAGATAGGTCCGAACTGTGGAGATCAGGATATCGCCGCTTCGTACCTTTCGCCTAGCTCGCGACGGAGCTTGACCAAAGGTGGTGCTTTCAATCTCTTCAATGCCGTGGGACAAAGAAACCCCCGAGATTTCAACGTATTCGATCTCCTCTTCTTCATCCGTACTCTCAGCAAGAACCTCGTCGTTGTAAGTGGCGAGGTACTTCAGCCGCTTTGACGACCAGCCCGGTGGAAGGGCAAGCCCGATCATGCCACCAGCCCTCTCAGCAGCCCGGCGATTTCCCCTTCAAGTTTTTTGATGTCCGCCTCGATCTGGTCGAGCGGTCGCGGGGGCTCGTAGACGTAAAAGTGCCGGTTGATCGGGATTTCGTAGCCAACCTTGGTCTTGTCGTAGTCCACCCAGGCATCGGGCGCATGGGGCAGTACCTCGCGCCCGATGTAAACGTCGATGTCGTCCCGAAAGGCCGCAATCAGCCGGTCGTTAGGCTTGTCCGGCCCGAAGTCCAGAGGCAGAGGCAGCGCCACGCCCGTCGGCAAGGGAATATTCTCGGTATCCCGAAGCTCGCTGTCAGGCTCCGGCCGTCCTTTGCTGTCCCGGCAAATCTTGGCATCCGGATCACGCTCACCGAGGGCCGCGAAGATTGCCTTTTTGATTGGCCCGAAGATCTTAACGTGAGTATGCTTCGCGGCCTTCATCAAATCGGCATCGAACGCCTCCCGGTCCATGTAGCGCCCTTTGCCTTCGAGCGTCGCGACTACAGCACGGATGTCCTCCTGCTGCTTCCACCCCTCCGCGATCTCACGTTCGGCCGCGACCGCGTCCTTCCGCTTCCTTGATGTCGCCAGATTCGCGAAAGCGGTCTGCCCGTCGAGCGCTACGATGCGGTCCGGCGTCGCCTCGAAGTTCATGCGCAAGGGGCGTTCGACCGTCACCTTGAGAAAGCCGAACTCCCGGTTCTCGAAGACGCGGGAGATGACGCGAGTCTCGGTCTTGCCGTTGATCTGGATCTCGGCTGTCTCACCGTCCTGGTAGTTGGCATAGACGCGCGTCAGGTGGCGTATTTGCTGCTCAGTGATCTCGTTGCGCTTGTTGTTGAGGCTCTTCTTCATCTTCTGGAAGAAACGAGTGCCGTCGATGAGCTGCACCTTGCCGCGCCGCTCCGGCGACTTGCGGTTCGTCACAAGCCAAACATAGGTGAAGATGCCAGTGTTGTAGAAAAGCTGGTCGGGCAGCGCCACGATGGCGTCGAGCCAGTCTTTCTCGATGATCCAGCGGCGAATATTGGACGGCCCCGATCCGGCGTCTCCGGAGAAGAGCGGCGAGCCATTGAAGACGATGGCGATCTTCGAGCCAGATTGGTCCTCGTCCGCTTCCGCGTAGGGGTGCATCTTGGCAATCATGTGCTGAAGGAAGAGGAGTGCCCCGTCGTTGATGGCCGGGAGCCCGGCGCCAAACCGGCCCGAAAGGCCCAAAATCTTGTGCTCGCGCTCGACCACCTCCTTCTGGTCCTTCCATTCGACGCCAAAAGGCGGGTTAGCCATAAGGTAGTGGAAGCGTTCACCCTCGAAGCCGTCCTTGGTCTTGCCGTCACCAAGGGTGTCGCCGAGGACGATGTTGGCCGTGTCCTCATCCTTAATTAACATGTCCGAGCAGCAGATTGCCCAGGACTCGTCGTTGTATTCTTGGCCGTAAAGCGCGAGCTCCGCCCGCTCGTTCTGCGAGAGGATCAGCTTTTCGGATTCGGAAAGCATCCCGCCCGTTCCGCACGCCGGATCGTAGATCGTACGGTAGATACCGGGCTTATAGACATCCTGTTCACCCGTGTAGATGAGGTTCGCCATGAGGCGAATGACCTCGCGCGGCGTGAAGTGATCTCCGGCTTCTTCGTTGGCCTGTTCGTTGAAGCGCATCACCAAATGCTCGAACAGATAGCCCATCTGGAGGTTGTCGATCCTGTCAGGGTGAAGATCGACATCCGTCATCGCCTTGACGATCGTGAAGAGCCGGTTGCTGGCGTCGAGCTTCTCGATCTGATCAGCGAACTTGAAACGCTCGAAGATGCTCCGCGCGGTCGGGGAAAAGTCGTTGATGTACGAAACGAGGTTCGGCGCGATGTTCTCGGCATCGCCAAGCAACTTGGCAAAGGTGTAGGGGCTCGTGTTGTAGAGCGGATACCTCCGCTTAGGATCAGCGGCCTTGCCGAGCAGGCGATCCGTTGCCGCTTCGGGCATCTGTTGCGCCTCTAGCTCATCACGCCGCTTGAGAACGGCACCCTTGGTCGGCTCCAAGACACAATCAAGACGACGCAAGACGACCATGGGAAGCATGACCAAGCGATATTGAGGAGGCCGGTACGGCCCTCTAAGCCGGTTCGCGATCTCCCAAATTTTGGATTTCAACTCTTCGTGCGTCTGTATGTTCATTGACCTGTCCCGCCGAATAGACCGACTTGAACTACGAGCGACCTCTTTCCAAGATCCTCAGTCCATCGCTTCCTGCAGCCCCGAAAACCGTTAAGCCCTTCGCCGCATGGAGTCCTGAGTGCCGGTACAGCGCGAACCATCAGTTCTCTAGGAGCCTGTCCGAGTAATCAGCTATGGATCGACGGGATGGGAGGGGTGTGATTGAATGGGGAGATGAGCAAGCGATTTCGCAGCTGGGATGTGGACCAGACGTGGCTGCTGCCGCCGTCGGTGCATGACTTTGTTCCTGCGGGACATGCGGCGCACCTGGTTCGGGACGCAGTACGGGAGACGCTGGACCTGTCGGCGATCTACGAGTCGTACGAGGGGGAGCGCGGGCAGCCTCCGTACCATCCCGGGATGATGGTGGCGCTGTTGCTGTATGGGTACAGCTGCGGGGTGTACTCGTCGCGGCGGATCGCGCGGGCGTGCGAGGAGCGGGTGGACTTCATGGCGGTGAGTGGACTTCAGCGGCCGGACTTCCGCACCATCAGCGACTTTCGCAAGCGACACCTGGAGGCACTGGCGGGACTGTTCCGGCAGGTGTTGGCGCTGTGCCGGGCGGCGGGGCTGGTGAAGCTGGGGCATGTGGCGCTGGACGGGACGAAGGTGAAGGCGAACGCGTCGAAGCACAAGGCGATGTCGTACGGGCGGATGGGGAAGGCGGAGAAGCGGCTGGAGGCGGAAGTGAGGGGGTGGCTGGAGCAGGCGGAGGCCACCGACGCACGGGAGGACGGGAAGCACGGTCCGGAGGCTCGGGGAGACGAGATGCCGGAGTGGGTGGCGGACAAGCAGCAGCGGCTGGCGCGGATACGGGAGGCGAAGGAGGCGCTGGAGGCGCAGGCCAGGGAGAAGGGAGGGCCGGGGAAGACCGGGGAGGAGCCCAGGGTGCCGGAGAAGGCGCAGCGGAACTTCACGGACCCGCAGAGCCGCATCCTCAAGACCGGGGACGGCTTCATCCAGGGCTACAACGCCCAGGCGGCGGCGGATGCGGGACACCAGGTGATCGTGGCCCACGGGCTGACCGACAGCGGCAGCGACCAGCAGCAGTTGCAGCCCATGATCGAGGCGATGAAGGAAGCGGCGGGAGCGTTGCCGAAGGAGTTGTCGGCGGACGCCGGCTATTGTTCGGAGGACAATCTCGGCATCCTGAAGGAGCGAGGCATTCGGGGCTACGTGGCCACCGGGCGTCAGAAGCACGGCACGGCGACCGCGGCCGGCGGCAAGGCTTTACCGCCCGGGAGCTTGCGGGAGGCCATGGCGGGGCGCCTGAAACACGGCGGGCGGCGCAGCCGCTACCGTCTTCGCAAGGTGACCATCGAACCGGTCTTCGGCCAGATCAAGCATGGCCGCGGGTTCCGGCAGTTCCTGCTGCGCGGCCTGGATCAGGTGCGGCATGAGTGGGCGCTGGTATGCATCGCCCACAACCTCAACAAGCTCGCGGCCCACCGTGCCGCGGCCCAGGCCTGAAAGACCCTCGTCTCGCTTCCTCCGGCCATGAGCACGGCCACCTGGAGACTCGAAAACGGCGGCCTTTGGCTACGCTCATGACCCACCGTTATCAAACTCTCTAGTCTCCCTCCTGAGCGGCGCTTGGCAAAACAAACGAAAGTCGCCTTGACCACTACTCGGACAGGCTCCTAGAGGACGACCGTGCGGCGTGTGAGGTCACCGGAAGGGGACCACGAGCCTCGCCGGCGGTGGCGCTGACACGCTCCCCAACCGGCGCAAGGCACGATCGACATTCCACCATGGTGTCAGGCGCCAACCGCGACTGTCAAGGAATTGTCGGGGACTGTCAAAGAATTGTCGGGCTTCACGCATGGTCCGGCGTGACCCGCCCGACGCGGCAATTTATGAGGAAGGATTTGGCGCCCAGAGGGTGAATACGCGCACACCGAAGCCCGTGAGCTTGTCGTCCCAGGCGATCCAGGGCTTCTCTTCAGCGCACGCGTGTGTATTGGCGTCGTTTGATGAAAAGGCGGGTTTAATACCGTCCGTACATCGGACGGCTACCCTCTACCGCGACCCCGCGCGGCCTACTTCATCCGGTGCAGCACGTTCTCCGCCAGGGCCTGGATGTATTCCTTCCGGCCGGAGAGGTCCTTGGGCATGTTGAGGAGGGTCATGCCCACGTACTCGACGCCGTCCGCGGCCAGCCGCCCGAGGTCGTGGAGGCAGTCGTCGCCGTTGCCGGACACGGCCCAGGCGCTGACCTCCGAGTCGGAGGCGATGTTGATCTTGACCATGGTGTCTTCCTGCATGTTCCAACTGCTGTACATCTTGTAGGAAGACGCCGCGGACTCCCGCGCCTCGGCGATGGCGGTCTCCTTGTCCTTGGCGAGGGCCACGCCCCGGGAAATGGTGATGTGGCCGGCGTCCTGGCCGGTGACGCTGCGCTCGTCGCGGTAGATGGAGATGAGATGGGCGACGTCGTCGAAGCCCACCTGGGGCGCCAGGTAGGCGGCGTCGGCGATGCGGGCGGAGCGGCGCACCGCGCCTTCGCTCTGGCAGGCGATCCAGATGGGCGGATGGGGCTTCTGGATGGGCGTGAATCCCATCTTGGCTCCGTGCACGGTCCAGTACTTGCCCTCGTGGTCGATCTCCTCGCCGGTCCAGAGCTTCTTCATCACCTCGATGGACTCGCTCATGCGCGAGACCCGCTGCTTGCGGTTGGAGCCGATGGCCTCGAGCTCGGTGTCGCGGTAGCCAAGGCCCACGCCGAGGACGAAGCGGCCCTTGGCGATGTGGTCCAGGGTGGCCACGTCTTCCGCCACCTGGAGCGGGTTGTGGAGCGGCAGCAGCACGATGCCGGTCTGGAGCCGCATCTCGCCCACCTCCGGGGCCAGCCGCGCCAGCATCGGGAAGGGCTGCGGCCAGATGGTGGGGTGCGAGACCCAGTGCTGGGGCATGGTGATGGCGGCGAAGCCGCAGTCGCGGGCGACGTGGCAGATCTCCACGGCGTCGTCGATCTGCTCGTGCAGCGGGCGCGCGGGGTTGGTGAAGAAAGAACGGAAATAGATGCCAAGTTCCACTGGAGTCCTCCTGAATGGTGAACCTACTTCATGGCAAGGGCGGGGTGGGGTTGTCAAATTGCGGGTGCCCCACGCCACCCCGCCTGGATTCCCGCTTTCGCGGGAATGACAGGAGGGGTGCCGGGAATGACGGGAGAGGTGGCGGGAATGACTGGAGGGGTACCGGACCATGGAGGGGATGCCGGACTGCAGAGGGATACCGGGATTGGCGGAGAGGGGTGCCGGATTCGCGGAGGGGTACTGAGATTAGCGGAGGCGATGCGAGACTGAGGGAGGGGGATGGGCAACGATGGAGAGGCATGCGGAATCCGCAAGTTGACAGAAACAGGTGCGTCCACTAACAGGTAGCGTCATGGCTTCATCATCCACTGGAGGGGCTCCCGAAGTCGACGTGCTCATCGCGGGCGGCGGCAACGCGGCGATGTGCGCGGCCATCATGGCCCGTCACGGGGGCGCCAGCGTGCTGGTGCTGGAGGCGGCGCCGAAGGCGTTCCGGGGCGGCAACAGCCGGCACACGCGGAACCTTCGCTACATGCACGAGGGCGAGGACGGGTTCCTCACGGGCACGTATCCGGAGGACGAGTTCTACGAGGACCTGCTGCGGGTGACCGGCGGCGATACGAATGAGGAGCTGGCGCGCTTCTGCATCCGCGAGTCTCAGGACGCGGGCGAATGGATGTCGGCTCACGGGATCAAGTGGCAGCCGTCGTTGCGTGGCACGCTGCAGCTTTCGCGCACCAACGCGTTCTTCCTGGGCGGCGGCAAGGCGCTGGTGAACGCCTATTACGACACTGCCGAGAAGATGGGCATCCGAGCGGAGTACGACACCGAGGTGCGGGACCTGAACATCGAGGACGGTGTGTTCCGCTCCGCGGTGGTGGAGCACGAGGGGCAGACGCGCGAGGTGGCGGCCAAGGCCTTTATCGGCGCCTCGGGCGGCTTCGAGGCCAACGTGCCGTGGCTCAAGGAGTACTGGGGCGATGCGGCGGACAACTTCATCATCCGCGGCACGCCCTACAACAAGGGCCGGGTGCTGCGGCAGTTGTTCGACGCGGGCGCCAAGCCCGCGGGGCGGGCCAAGGGATTTCACGCCATCGCGCTGGACGGACGCGCGCCCAAGTTCGACGGCGGCATTGTGACGCGGCTCGACTGCGTCCCCTTCGGCGTCGTGCTCAACAAGAACGCCGAGCGCTTCTACGACGAGGGCGAGGACTTCTGGCCCAAGCGCTACGCCATCTGGGGCACCCTCATCGCCGGCCAGCCGGAGCAGGAGGCCTACTGCATCGTCGACGCCAAGTCCATCGACCTGTTCCTGCCTTCGGTCTTTCCGCCCTTCCAGGCGGACTCGGTCCGGCAACTCGCCGCGTCCCTGGACTTGAACCCGGCCAAGGCGGAGGAGACGGTCAACGCGTTCAACGCCACGGCCAAGGCCGGCACCTTTGACCCCACGATCCTGGACGACTGCTCCACCGAGGGCATGGACCCGCCCAAGAGCCACTGGGCGCGTCCCATCGACACCCCGCCGTTCTACGGCTACCCGCTGCGGCCGGGGATCACGTTCACCTACATGGGCGTCGCCGTGAACAAGCAGTGCCAGGTGCTGTTCGGCGAGGACACGCCGTCGCCCAACATCTTCGCGGCCGGGGAGATGATGTCCGGCAACATCCTCGGCAAGGGTTATCTGGCGGGATTCGGCATGACCATCGGCACGGTGTTCGGCCGCATCGCAGGAAGGGAGGCCGCGCGTGCCGTCGTCTGAGCATCTCAAGGAAGCCGACCGGGTCATGACCATCTGCAACGCCTGCCGCTACTGCGCGGGCTTCTGCGCGGTGTTCCCGGCCATGGAGCGCCGCCGCACCTTCGACATCAAGGACCTGGTCTTCATGTCCAACCTGTGCTTCGAGTGCCGCGCCTGCTACTACGCCTGCCAGTACGCGCCGCCTCACGAGTTCGCGGTGAACGTGCCCCAGGCGCTGTCGCGGCTGCGCGCCGACACCTACGAGGACTACGCCTGGCCCCGGGTGCTGAAGGGCTTCTACAAAAACAACGCCTTCCTGGTGGGACTCGTCACCACGGTGTGCATCGTCCTGGCGTTCGTGCTGACTCTGGCGTTCCAGGGCAGCACGACGCTGTTCTCGGCCCACCAGGGCGAGGGCGCGTTCTTCGCGGTGGTTCCCTACGGCGCCATGGTGTTCCCGGCCATGGTGATGTTCTTCTACGCGATCTTCGCGCTGCTGGCGGGTTTCGTGAGCTTCTGGCGGCGCACCCGCGGCAGCATCTCGGACCTGATCGACGTGCCCGCCTTCGCACGCGCCGTGAAGGAAGCCTTCGGCCTGCAGTACATGAAGGGCGGCGGCGACGGCTGCAACTATCCCGACGAGAAGTTCTCCAAGAGCCGCATGTGGCACCACCACCTGGTGTTCTACGGCTTCGCGCTGGACTTCTGCGCCACCAGCATCGCCGCCTTCTACCACAACATCCTCCACTGGCATTCGCCCTACCCCTACCTGAGCCTTCCGGTGGTGTTCGGAACCGTGGGCGGCGTCATGATGTGCATCGGCACGGTGGGACTGCTCTACCTCAAGTCCAAGAGCGACCTGGAACCGGCCGAGGAAAAGATGCTCACCCTGGACAGGACTTTCCTGTGGATGCTGTTCCTGACGAGCTTCACCGGACTGCTGCTGCTCGTGTTCCGGGAAACCGCGATGATGGGGACGCTGCTGGTGATCCACCTGGGCGTGGTGGCCGGACTGTTCCTGACCATCCCCTACAGCAAGTTCGCCCACGCGGTGTACCGCTACGCGGCGCTGGTCCAGAACGCCATCGAGGTGCGGGAGGACGAGAGCAAGATCGTGCTGGGGTGAGGCGGGCAGACGTCGGCGGTACGAATCCGCCCAGTCTCGTTCCTGATTGCGGTAGGGACGCCGGTTGCCCGGCGCCCCCCGCGCAGATCCGGACGTGCCCGCTAAGGCATCCGGCTCCTCCCTCGGGTTACGCCGTCACCCGCGATGACGGCAAATCGTTCGCTCGGCCACGGGTGTCTGATTTTCAGCTTGGGCCAGTGTCGCGCTCTTAGTTGCGCGATCCTGGCCCACTCGAAGCGGTCCTTTTGCGACCTGCGGCGCAGAATGGAGAGCCACATCCGCTCTAGACGTAGGACGAAGCGATACAGGTACCGGGAGGTCATTGGGACAGCGTAATAGTTCAGCCATCCATCCAACACCCTTCCCAGCCATCTCGCCGTGTCCCCGACATTCTCATGCCTTCGTCTGCGTAGTGCCTCCTTGATCCGCTTCAGTGTCCGGCTCATCCGTTTCGCAACCGGCTTGCGTGCGACCTGAAAGTACCCCCGTCTGGTTCTCGCGCAGTAGTGCGTGAATCCCAGGAAGTCGAAGGTCTCCGGTCTGCCGTCCCCTCGTTGCCGACGGTCATTCATGGCAGACCGCCCGAACTCGATGAGCCGGGTCTTGTCGGGATGCAATTCCAGTTCGAAGCTTCCGAACCGCTCCTTCACGGCACTCAGGAAGCGCTCCGCGTCCCGCTTGTGCTGAAAACCCACCACGACGTCGTCGGCGTACCGCAGGATGACGGTGTCGCCTTTGACCTCGCGGCTGCGCCACTTCTTCTGGAACCACAGGTCGAGGACGTAGTGCAGGTAGACGTTCGCCAAGACCGGTGAAACCACCGAGCCTTGAGGCGTTCCCCGCAGATTGTCCCGCCACTCTCCAGCTTCCATGACGCCGGCGTTCAACCACTTGATGATGAGCCTGATGACCCGCTTGTCCGCGATGCGGTGTTCCAGGAACCGGATCAGCCAGTCCCTTGACACGTTGTCGAAGAATGCGTGGATGTCACAGTCCACCACCCAGTTGATCTTGCGCCGTTCGATACCGACCGTGAGTGCGTCGAGTGCATTATGCGCTCCACGCCCGGGCCGGAACCCGTAGCTGAACCCCAGGAACTCCGCCTCATATATAGGCGTCAGGATTGTCTCCGTCACCGCCTTCTGGACTATCTTGTCCTCGATGGCCGCGACGCCGAGCGGTCGTGTGCCGCCATCAGGCTTCGGAATGTTCACCCGCCGTGATGGCGTCGCCCGGTACGCTCCCGAGTGCACGCGGTCGTGAAGGTCGGCCAGGCGGCCTTCCAGCCCTTCCTCGTACATCCGCCACGTCATGCCGTCCGCGCCTGCCGCAGCGTCTTTCTTCAATTCGAAGAATGCCCAGCGCAGCGCATCGACTGTGACGTGGTGAAGAAGCGCCGTCAGACGCTCCCGTGGTTCCCGTTGAACGAATTGCCGTATCCGGTCAGCCGCCTGTGTCACGCTTTCCCGGTCCTGCGCCCGGCGCGTGCTTTGGCTTCCCGGATTCCCCTTGGGCTCGGTCCTTCGCTCCATCGACTCCGCCGGAACCGAAGTCCCTTTGTTCGCCGACTTCTCAGCTAATATGACCGAGTCTGACTTCTCCATGCCGTACATCATCGGTTACGGTTTCCCTTTCCTTTGCGATCCCGCCACGACAGCGGGATGGCATGGAGACCTCCCAGGTCCCGGTGCAGTGCGTACGTACGTGCATGGGTTCTTCGACACCGCGGGATTCCGGCCCCCCTCACCATATCGGTGGACCGGATACGGCCTTCGGTTGAAGGCAACACCTCGGCATCCCGGATGATCCTTTCTCGGTGCTCAATAGCCCCGCCCGCACGCGCCCCTGTCAACGCTTGACCTCCGCCCTCACGAGCGGTTGCCCATGACTCGGGGTGGAAGTGGTGGCTAGCCTTCTCCTTCCCGCCGGACTTTCACCGGCTGCACTGCACCAGTTAGCCTGGCGCTCACCTTCCTCGGACCTGGCATTCCTACACCCCCTCGGTCATTGCCGTCTCCTCCTGTCATTCCCGCGAAAGCGGGAATCCAGGTGGGGTGGAGCGGGGAGACGCGCTGTCGTTTGCCCGTCCCCACCCCTGGATTCCCGCTTTCGCGGGAATGACAGGAGAGGGCGGGAATGACAAGAGGAGACGGGAATCACGGGAGGGGGCGGGAATATGACGGAGGGGGCGGGAATGACGGGGGGCGGGAATGACGGGGGGCGGGGTCAGTACGTATCGAACATCCGCTGAATGGCGTCCGGGTCCCGGGTGACGCTGAGGGCCAGCGCCAGGAGCACCCGGGCTTTCCAGGGCTGGAGGTTGTCGGCGGTGACGACGCCGCGCGCCCGCAGACCGGGGCTCTGCGCCACCCTCCCGGAGCCCACCCGGCTGCCGATGCACAACGTCACACCTTTCTCCCGGGCGCGTTCGAAGGCCTCGTCCTGAGCCGGCGTGGGGCGACCCGCGCCGGTGGCGGCGCACACGATGCCTCTGGCGCCGGCGGCCACGCAGGCGTCGATCATGGCGCCGTCGGCGCCCGCATGCGACACCACCACGTCCACCCGCGGCAGCGAATCGAGCCCGGTCACGTCGAACTCGGTATCGGTGGTGTGGGGCTTGACCGCGCGATGGTGGTAACGCACCCGGCCGTCAGCGTCGGCAAAGCCCAGCGGTCCCAGGTCCCGTCCCTGGAACGCCTCCACCCGGTAGGTGGCAGTCTTGGTCAGGTCGCGGGCGCCGTAGATCCGGTCGTTCAGCACCGCCAGCACGCCGTGTCCGCGCGAATCCGGATCCGCCGCCACCCGGACGGCGTTGAACAGGTTCAGGTAGCCGTCCGCTCCCAGCGCCGAGGCCGGCCGCATGGACCCCACCAGCACCACCGGCCGGTCGGTCTTGAGCACCAGGTTCAGGAAGTAGGCAGTCTCTTCCAGGGTGTTGGTGCCGTGTGTGATCACGGCGCCGTCGGCCTCGTCGCGCTCGAAGATCCCGTGCAGCACCGCCGCCAGGTCGAGCCAGTCCCGGTCCACCAGCGCATGGCTCGGCAACCGCCGGAACGGCACCGGCTCCACCGTGGCGACGTCCGCCAGCTCGGGCACGGCGCCCACCAGCTCGCCGTCGCCCAGCCGCTTGTTGTTCTCGAGGTACCAGGCGAGGTCCAGGCGGTCGGCGCCGACCGAGTCGATGGTGCCTCCGGTAAGGATCAAGGCGATTCTGGGCAGGCTCATTGCTAGGGTCCCCAGTGAGAAGCAGAGTGCGGTCAATGACAGGCCGAAGCCGGGCAGGAACCTATCCGACAAACCGTAGACTCGTCAACCTGGAAAAGCCGGATCGCTGAGGATCGTGGTTTCAGGCCGGCCGGCTGGTGCGCTGTTACCGCGGGGGCAACCGCAGCCGCACCACGATCGGATCGTGATCGCTGGCCCGCGCCGAGGTCTCGGCGAACTCCGCGTTGACGTGAACGACGTCCACCTCGGCCGCCGCCTTGAGCGACGGGCTCACCAGGACGTGGTCGAGGGACTGGGCGTTGCCCTCGAAGATGTAGCTGTAGCGCTCGTCGGGCGGCAGGTCGTTGGTGAGGTTGTGGAGTCCTTCTTCGAGGAGCTTCATCGGGGACACGAACGCGAACTCGTTGAAGTCCCCGGCCACGACGACATGCACGTCCCGGCCGGCCGTCAGCTTCCGGGCGACGAAATCGCGGACCGCACGGGCCTGCCTCCGGCGGTGCACGACCCCGCCGTTGACCGACGGATCCTCCTGCCGTTCCGCGAACGGCTGCACCCGCCCGAACAGCGGTGCGCTGCCGCGCTTGGAATTGAAATGGTTGTTGACCACGGTCACCGCCCCACCGCCCGGGGCACGGGACCGGAACGAGGCCGCCAGCGGCAACCGGCCGTTGAAAAACGGGTTCCCCGGGTTGGTTCGCTGGTCCGCCGGGTCGGTGACCGTGGCCAGCGAGCCCGGGATGAGCTCCACCCGCGCCGGGTTGTAGAGGAAGGCCACGCGGATGTTCCCGCCGGGCTGGCCGCCGCTGGTGCCGCGGCCGATGAACGGGTGGTCGATGAAACGGTAGCGGACGGAGCCCAGGGCGGCGATGCGGTCCACCAGCAGCCGCAGGGTCGCGTCGGCGGCCTTGACCCGCGTTCTGGCGGAGCCGTCGTTGTCCTGCACTTCCTGGAGCGCGACGATGTCGGGGGACTGCAGGTTCCCGGCGATGATGGCGGCGACCGCGTCGAAGCGGCCGCCCGCCACGTCCGTGTCCCCGTCGCTGTCGTTGGGGTCGAGGTTGAGCACGTTGAAGGACGCGATGGTGAGACGCCCGTCGATGGGTTTCAGACGGGTGGTCTCCGGTTTCAGCGGCCCGGGCCTGGCCGAGAACGCCTCCGTGAAACGCACCTCGTAGTTGCCAAAGCCGTAGCCCATCACGCCGGTGACGTCACCCAGCGAATCGCCTGCCTTCAGGTGTGGGGTGGCCACGGGACTGAGTCCGAAGTCGTCGTCGATCTGCACGCGCTCGGGGTTGAAGTCGCCCGGCCGGATCGTCAGCGTGCCGCGTTGGCCCAGGCCGGAAGGAGAGGTGCCCCGCGCCCGCACGAAGACCTCGCCGAAGCGGCTGGTGGGGCTCACGGCAACGGCGTCCCTGACCGTGACCCGCATGCCTTCCAGGGTCTCGTAGAAGTCGATGCCGTCCTCGTCCGGATCGAAGACGGCGAACCCGTCGTTGTCGATGATCCGGTCCGGCGGAACGCGCCCGCCCGCGCCCAGCACCGACGGAGCGGGAAGCCGGTTCCCGCGGGACAGGCGCGTGATCCTCGGGCGCGTGATCTGGGTGATCGTCAGGTTGTTGGTGGCCGCGCCGCCGGGCTGATACTCCGCGACCACCCCGTGCACGCGCAACGCGTCGCCCACGGCCGCCGCCGGAGCGCGCCTGGTAAAGACGAAGACGCCGTCCGAGGTAAGGGGGTCGCCATCCCCCGCCGGGTCCTGGAGG
The DNA here is from genome assembly GCA_965219905.1 of uncultured Binatia bacterium (SeqCode). Taxonomy (GTDB): domain Bacteria; phylum Desulfobacterota; class Binatia; order UBA9968; family JAJDTQ01; genus JAJDTQ01. The sequence continues at coordinate 1,469,303 of CBDCOS010000002.1, forward strand.
TAGAGCCCCTCGGTATCGACGGCCGTGACGATTCCGACGGTGGTCACCCGCTGGCCGCGCAACGGCGAGATGTGGCTCCGACCCTGAATGCGTCCGATGGGAACGGTGGCGGCGGCCTGGGCCATGCGCGCTTCCGGGACCGGACCCACTCTGCCGGAAGGGGGCGACCCCTCCGCCGAGCCCGCGAGCAGCAGACCGCAAAGCACCGGGAGACAGGTCCAGGACGTAACTGTTCGGATCAGGCTGTCCACCATCGCCCAAACTGCATAGCACGGCCCGAGTGCAGCGACGACCTGACAGGCGGCGGGGCCGCCTGCCACCCCCTTCGGGTCCCGGAGCCTGCCCCGGACTCGATCCGGGGTCAAGCCCGGGATGACGGGCTCGCGGGCCTGCGGCCCCATTGCCTATTCCCTGCACTGCCAGTATGCTCAGGGTGGATGCGAGTTGTGCTCGGCGTACGGTTCGTTGCTTGCGGAAAGGAGGCCTGTCATGTCCGTTATTGTGATCTACGAAGGCATCTCCGGGGCTGAGGAAGTCGCCAACCGGGTAGCGCAGTCCCTGGACTACAAGTTGTTCGGCCGCCAGGACCTGGCCGCCACCCTGGCAAACTACGGCGTCCCCCGCGCCAAGCTCGACGAGATCACGGAGAAGGAGCCGCACTGGTGGGACCAGTGGCTGCATGACCTGCGGCCCTACCGCATCGCGCTCCAGGCCGCCATGTGCGAGATGGCCCAGGTCGGCCCGATGGTCTACCACGGCCACGTGGGACACGAGCTCCTCCCGGACGTCGCCCATGTTCTGAAGGTCTGTGTGACCGGCCCCATGGAGCTGCGCGTCGACCGGCTCCGGTCGCGCCTCGCGGTGGACGAGGGCGTCATCCGCAGGCAACTCGAGCACACCGACAGGGCGCGCAGCCGGCGGCTCATGGCCCTGTTCGGCAACGACTGGCAGGACCCCAGCCGGTACCACCTGATGCTCAACCTGGCCATGGGCACCGAAGCGGCGAGCGAGGTGGTCACCACCGCCGCCCGGCAGGAAGCGTTCGCGGAGACTCCGGACTCCATGCAGGCGTTCCAGGACCTCGCGCTGGCCAGGAAGACCCAGGCGACGCTGCTCCGCTCCGACCTGTACCGCGATCTGCCCATCGACGTGAAGGCTCACGACGGGACAGTGACCGTCTCCGGCATGGTTTCCTCACCGGTAACGGTCGAGGGCGTGGTCGCAGCCATCAAGGGCATTCCCGAAGTCTCGGAGGTCACGGCGAACCTGGTAGTGATGCCGCGACGCCATTCGGACATCGAATAGCTTCCGGAAATCCCTCCGCAAGGCGAGAACGCCCCCGGGGCCCGACCGCGGCCGGGCCCCGGACGAAGGAGCACCTGCATGCCCAAGAGCCTGAGCAGCTTCCTGGAGGACTGCCGCCGGGAGATCCCCAACGAGGTCGTCCACGTGGAGCGGGAGGTGGACCCCGCCCACTATGACGTGAGCGCCATCATCAAGCACCTGGGCGCCGACCGGAAGTTCCCGCTGCTCGTCTTCGACCGGCCGCGCAACCTGCACGGCCGGGTCAGCGATTTCAAGCTGGTGATGAACTTCACCATCTCCCAGCGGAAGACCCAGATCGCGCTGGGGCTGCCCAAGGAGATGACCCGGGCGCAGATGGCCGAGGCCTGCGTCGACATCGAACGCAACCGCGTGGCGCCGGTGGTGGTGGAGAACCGCGAGGCGCCGGTGATGGAGAACGTCCGGAGCGGCGACGCCGTGGACCTCTACGAACTGCCCATCATGCGCCACCACTACATGGACGGCGGCCCCTACATCACCCTCTGCACCATCGCCAGGGACCGCCGCCAGGGGATCTACAACGCCTCCTACCACCGCATGGAGATCAAGTCGCGGAACCTCACCACCCACTACCACTCGCAACACCACCAGTGGATCATCTTCCGGGACCACGAGGACCAGGGGCTGGCGTGCCCGGTGGCCACCGTGCTGGGACACCACCCGGCGTTCTACATGGGCGCCTGCTACACCGGGCCGTTCGAGGTGAGCGAGTACGACGTCATCGGCGCCTACCTGCGGGAGCCGCTGCGGGTGACCCCGTCGACGACGTGGGGCGACGACCTGCTGATCCCGGCGGACGCCGAGATCGTCATCGAGGGCGCCCTGATCCCCGGCGAGCGGATCGTGGACGGCCCCTTCGGCGAAGCCCCCGGCTACCTCGGCCCGCAGCGTTTCTTCTCGGCCTGCCGCTACGAGGTGCGCGCCATCAACTTCCGCAGCAACGGGATGTACCAGTCGGTCATCACCCCCGAGGGCGACAAGCCCTGGCTGGACCTGCCGCGCGAGGGCGCCTACCTGAGGCGGATCCGCGAGGCCGTGCCCGGAGTCACGGCCGTGTGCAAGGCCGGCCGCCACGCCCACTACAACATCTTCATCGCCATGAAGAAGCTGTCCGAGGGCGACCCGGGCCGGGCGGCCGCCGCCGCCCTCACCGAGCTCCACGCCAAGCACATCTTCGTGTTCGACGACGACATCGACGTCTACAACCCCACCGAGATCCTGTGGGCGGTGGCCACCCGCGTGCAACCCCACCGGCAGGTGTCGATCATGCAGCCCACCTTCACGGGCAACTACCTCGACCCCACGGTGGTGGACGAGACCAAGACCTCGGTGATGATCGTCGACGCCACCCGCCCGCTGGACCGCCCCTTCTCGCCCGTCTCCAAGGTCCCGGACGAGGCCATGGCCCGCATCAAGGTGGAAGACTACATCCCCGGCGAAGTGCTGGCGCACATCCCGATCGACCGCACCACGTACTGGTCCTGAGCCGTGTCGGACCCCCTCGCACCGAGGGAAAACCACACGGCATCCGTCGCGTCCTTTCCGTCGTCGTATCCCGCCGTCATTGATGCGAAAATGAACAATTGCGCATCAGTAGGTTATAAATCCGGCGTGTCATCTTCCGTCATTCCCGCCCTTCTCCGTCATTCCCGCCCTTCTCCGTCATTCCCGCCCTTCTCCGTCATTCCCGCGGAAGCGGGAATCCAGGCGGAGCGGGGCCAGGGCAATGGAGCCGCCATACACCACCACCCCTGGATTCCCGCTTTCGCGGGAATGACGGAAAGGTGCGGGGATGACGCAGGGGTGCCGGGATGACGCAGGGGTGCCGGGATGACGCAGAGGTGCCGGGATGACGCAGGGGTGCCGGGATGACGCAGGGGTGCCGGGATGACGCAGGGGTGCGGGGATGACGGATGCGGGACGTTGGCACCCAACCATTAAGATGTCTCCCTCGTAATCTCCTTCTCGCGGCCCGACCGGCGATCTGCTACAGATGAAACAACCCACCGCGAGAATGCGCGAGCCATCCGCACCGAGGAACCCATGAACGAGATCGAGATTCAATTCGAGTTGAACGGCCAGGCGCGCCACGCCAGCGTGGCGCCGGAGTCGCTGCTGGCGGATTTCCTGCGCCACTCCCTGGGGCTCAAGGGCACCAAGACAAGCTGCGAGGTGGAGGTCTGCGGCTCCTGCACGGTGCTGCTGGACGGGCGCCCGGTAAGCGCCTGCACCACCCTGACCCACGAGGTCGACGGGCGCTCGCTGACCACCATCGAGGGGCTCGGGGACGACACCGCGCTCGACCCGGTGCAGGAGGCGTTCTGGGAGGAAAGCGGCTTCGAGTGCGGCTTCTGCACGCCGGGCATGATCCTCTCCGCCCGCGCGCTGCTGGACGAGAACCCGGACCCCTCGGAGGAGGACATCAAGACCGCCCTGGACGGAAACATCTGCCGCTGCACCGGCTACCTCTCCATCATCCGGTCGGTCAACCGGGCCGCCGAGTTGCGGCGCGGGCAGGATGCGCCGGCCCCGCGGCCCCTCGACGAGCGCCGGCTCGACGGCGCCGCCAAGGTCCGCGGCGAGCCAGTGTACACGGCCGACCTGACGCACCCGGGCATGCTCTACGGACGGGTCCTCCGGAGCCCCCACGCCCACGCCCGCATCCTCGGCCTCGACACGTCCGCGGCCGAGGCCCATCCCGGCGTGGTCGCGGTGCTCACCGCCGCGGACCTCGGGGACATCGCGCAATTCCACGGCCCTCTGGTGAAGGACACGCCCGTGCTGGCCATGGATAAGGTCCGCTTCGAAGGCGACGCGGTGGCCGCGGTGGCGGCCGAGACGCTGGAGGCGGCCACCGCCGCCCTCGGGCTCATCGACGTGGAGTACGAGCCGCTGCCGTCGCTGATGACCATGGACGAAGCGCTCGATCCCGATGCCCCGCCCCTCCACGAGTCCGTGAGCGACGACGCACCGAGCTTTCCGGGCTATCCCGGCGTCGACGACGAGGCCAAGAAGTACGCCAACGTGAGCTTTCATTACGAGCGCGGCCAAGGCGACGTCGACGAGGGGTTCGCCGCCTCGGAGCGGATCTTCGAGCACACCTTCGACTTCCCCAAGATCGCCCACTACTCCATGGAGCCGCAGCTCGCCGTGGCCGAGTGGCGCGACGACGGGTTCACGTTGTGGTGTTCCACCCAGCACCAGTTCATCGTCCGTAACGAGCTGGCCGAGATGTTCGGCGTGCCCCGGGAGAAGGCGCGGGTGGTGGTGCCGCTGGTGGGAGGCACCTACGGCAACAAGAACCACACCAAGCTCGAGCCCGTGGCGTTGGCCCTGTCCCGCAAGGCCGGGCGGCGCGTGTTCCTGCACCTGTCGCTGGAAGAAGAGTCGCGCACGGTGAGCAAGCCGGCCGCCCGCGTCAGGCTCCGCACCGGCGTGGACCGGGACGGCAAGCTGGTGGCCCGCGACTGCCTGGTGCACGTGGACGCCGGCGCCTACTCCGACTCGGGTCCCCGGGTCGCCCAGAAGACGGGCTTCCGTGCGCCCGGCCCCTACCGCATCCCCCACATCCGCTCCCACGCCTACTCCGTGTACACCAACACGGTGCCGGCAGGCGCGTTCCGCGGCATGGGCACGCCCCAGGTGGCGTGGGCCTACGAATCGCAGATGGACATCATCGCCCGGGAGATGAGCTGGGATCCGGTGGAGTTCCGGCTCAAGAACCTCCTGGAAAAGGGCGAGGAGTTCGCCCCCGGGGAGACCCCGCTGGACACCGACCTGAGGGAGGGGCTCCTGCGCGCCGCCCGTGAGATCGGCTGGGGCGAGGAGCTGGAGCCGGACTGCGGCATCGGCGTCAGTTGCGCCTGCAAGGACGGCGGCGGCAACTTCAAGATCTCGTCCGCGCGGGTGGAAGTGGACGACGGCGGCCAGGTCACATTGCACGAAGGCACCATCGAGATCGGCCAGGGCTCCAACACCGCCCTCGCGCGCATCGCCGCGCAAGAACTGGGCGTGCGGCCCACCGCCATTCAGGTTGCGCCGCTGGACACCGACTGGACCCCCTACGACATGGGCACCTACGCCAGCAGCGCCACCACGGTCATGGGGCTCGCGGTGCAGAAGGCCTCCCAGGCCGTCCGCGACCAGCTCGTCGAGGCCGCCCGCTCCATGGGGAAGAGCCCCGAGGCCGACGCCACCCTCGCCAACGGCGAGGTGCGCCTGGGGGAGATCGCCTTCCCCTTCGCGGCGCTGGTGCAACACGTCAAGGGGACGGGCGGCGTCATCACGGGAGAAGGCCGGCAGGTGACCGAACGCGTCCCGGAAGCCCCGCTCGGCGCCCGGTCGCCGTTCTGGGAAGTGGGATGGGGTGCCGCCAAGGTCCACGTGGACCGCGAGACCGGCGAGGTGAAGGTGCTCAAGTACGTCTCCATCGCCGACGCGGGCAAGGCCATCAATCCCCAGGTCTGCCACACCCAGGAACAGGGAGCCTTTCTGCAGGGGCTGGGGCAGGCGCTGTTTGAGGAGACCGTGTACGAGAACGGCCTGATGCTCACGCCCGACGCCCTCACCTACCGGCTGCCGAAGATCTCCGACCTACCGGAGGAGCAGGTCAACATCCTCTTCGAGAACGGCAACGGCGCCGGCCCCTACGGCGCCAAGGGCCTGGGCGAGAGCGGCCTCATCCCCGTACCGTCCGCCATCGCCAACGCCGTGGACTGCGCCGTAGGCGTACGCGTCACCGACCTGCCCGTGACCGGCGAGAAGATCTGGAGGGCGCTGGGGAAACAACGCGCGCCAGAGAAATAACTCCGTCGTTCCCGCCACCTTCCGTCATTCCCGCGGAAGCGGGAATCCAGGAGGGGCCGGGGCGGGGGAAGCATGGCCAGCGTAACGTGAACGAACAGGCGCGCCAGGACAGCTTCTACTTCAAGCTCTTCGAACGGCTTGACGCGCCCGGCTGTCCCATCTGCGGCATCGTCATCGACGACAGCCGTGCCTACCTCGACAGCGTCTTATACGAACGGATCACCGACGTACCCACGCGCATGGGGCTGCGGGAGTCCTTCGGCCTCTGCAACCCGCACACGTGGCTGCTGCGCGACCTGCCGGCATCCAGCGCACCCGATCTAGGCTTCGCGATCATCGCCAGGGACCTGCTGAACCGGTTCCAGAGCATGGCCGGCTCACGGCGTGCCAGCGGATGGCGCGCCCTGCGGGATTGGCTGACACGGGCCGGCTCCGGATTGCGCGCCCGGCTCAAAAGGGCCGCCTGCCCGGTCTGCGTGATCGCCGGCCGGTCCGAGTCCGTCCACCTTCGACAACTGCTGGACCTGCTCGGAGACGAGACTTTCTCCGCGAAGTACCGCGACTCTTCAGGCATCTGCATCCCGCATTTCCTCGTGGCCGAGGAAACCCACATCGGTCACCCGCACTTTGCCACGCTCCGGGAACTCCAGATCCGCGCCGCGCAGTCCCTGCACGACACCCTCGACCGGTTCACCGAGAAACACGACCACCGCGCGCGCGAGCAGATCACTCCGGCCGAAGCCAGGTCGTGGACCGACGCCATGGAGTTCCTGGGCGGGAAGCGGGGGGTGTTCGACGGCGAGATGCGCCGGCCAGCTTCGCTGAGATTACCCAAGCTCTACAAACGGTAGGGCGTGGGCGCGCCGGTCTTGTCGTAGACCGTATACGGGAAACCGTATATTTGCTGTTTATCCGCTATAGCGGATACCAATTTGTTTTCTACAATCGCATTGAGAAGAGGGGGCCTGGTGGAACAGATGGTCCGAATTTCCCCAAGGTTACCCGAGATCGCTAACTTTCGCCGCAACTCTGGCGAGGGTCAGTCGCTGATATCCTGCAGAAACCAGCTCAGCGGCAGCTCGTGGCCCAACCCCCGGGCCCGGGCACCGTCGTAGACCCTGCGGGCCGCCGCCGCGAACTGGATGGCAATTCCCTGGGTTACGAAGCAGGTGACCTCCTCCGGATCCGCTCTCCCCGGATAGTTGCCGAGGACCACGTCGGACAGGAAGACCCTCTTCTCCGGGGCAAGCAGCCGCTCTTCCCGCTCCAGCCATTCCTGGTCGATGGGCTCGTAGCCCACCGCCGGACGCCGCTCCGGGTCGGCCACGTGATAGTCGGTACGGGGCGTGCGGGAGTACACGTACCGGTGGCAGCGCCGGAAGACGTCGTCGTCGATCTCGTTGGGCAACACCGCCAGCACGTGCATGCCGGGTTCGAGCCATTCCCCCTTGACCACGGGCGCCAGCGAGTTGGTGCAGGCCGCGACGATATCCGCGCCTTCCATCACCTGGCGGGGTTCGTCCACCGCGACCACGGACACACCCAGGTTTTCGCTCGTGCGGTCCACGAACGCCGCCCGGTGCTCCGGATTGGGGCTGTACACGCGGATCTCGCGGATGGGCCTCACCCTGGCGATGGCCAGGGCGTGGGCCGTGGCCATGCCGGCGGTGCCGTAGAGGCCCAGGACCGCGGCGTCCTCGCGCGCCATGTGCTTGACGCTGATGGCCCCGGCGGCCCCCACCCTCATGTGCTGGATGTGGCCGTCGTTCATGATCGCCAGAGGCGCACCGTCATCGGTGCTGAAGAGCACGATGAGGCCGCAGAACTTGCCGGGGGCGACGCAGTATTTCTTCACCTGCGCCCCGGAAGGCGGAAGGATGTCGGACTTCATGCGGACGGCGAGAGCGTCCATCTTGGGGAGCGCGGAGGCCATGGGGTCCCAGGTGTACCAGCCGTCCCCGCCCGGCCGCGGCACCGAGTGCGTCGCCCGGGTCGCGGTGGCCCGCCCCAAACCCCACTCCCGGTAGGACTCCTCCACCGCGTCGATGGTGTCCTCCATGGTGAGGACCTGGGCCGCGGTCTCGTTGTCGATGAAGAGCACGCTTCGCTTCGCGATCTCCCTATCGGCCTCGGTATTGCCGTGGTAGGTGACGTAGGCGTCGTTGTCCATGTGGCGTCCCCGCTCCTTCATGTGTCTTCAATGGCATTGACCCTTCAATTCGGCTATAGATCGTCGGTGTAAAGGACACAAGCGTGATACGAGTCGACCCCAACAAATGCGACGGCTGCGGCATCTGCGTCTACGACTGCGGCGCCGACGTCTTCCGCTTCACCAACAAGAAGGACAAGGTCTTTCCCTTCGGCAACAAGTACTGCGTCAACTGCTTCCTCTGCGAGCTCGTCTGTCCGGAAGACGCCATCGAGGTGGTGCTGCGGCCCAAGAAGAGAAAGGCCGCCGCGGCGGCAGATTCCTGAGCCGGCACATGAGCGATTCCATCCCGACCACCGACTGCGACGTCCTCATCATCGGCGGCGGGCTGGCCGCGTGCATGGCCGCGCTGGAAGCGTCCAAGCGCAACATGGAGGTTGTGCTGGTGGACAAGGGGCGGCTCGGGCGCAGCGGTTCCAGCCCCACCTCCGGCGGCGTCCCCCAGGCGGCGTTCGCCCACGCCGACCCCCGCGACAGCAAGGACCAGCACTTCCGCGACACCATCCTCGGCGGCGACTACATCCCCAACCAGAAGATCGTCCGGGCCATCGTCGACGAGGTCACGGACCGGGTCATCGAGCTCGAGGAGATGGGACTTCACTTCAAGAAGACCCCCGACGGCAAGCAGTTCTACCAGGAGAAGCGCCTGGGCAGCTCCTACGCCCGCAGTTGTCCGCCGGTGGGCGGCAGCGTGGGCATGCTGGGCTCGCTCCGCAAGGAGGTCTTCAACCGCGAGGTCCAGGTGCGCCAGTGGACCATGGTCACGAAGCTGCTGCGCCGGAACGGCCGGGTCACCGGTGCCTTCGGCATCAACGTGCAGAAAGGAACCTACGAGGCGTTCCGCGCCCGGGCCGTGGTGCTGGCCGCGGGCAGCGCCATCGGCATCCAGAAGTACACCAGCGCCAACTTCCTCACCACCGGCGACGCCTACGTGGCGGCGTTCGACATCGGGGCGCCCCTGGCCAACCTCGAGTTCCTGGAGTTCACGCTGATCCCGGCGCCCGGCGGCGAGGCCATCTCCATGGCCGGCCTGTCGCCGTTCACCAGCAAGGGCGGCCGCTTCTTCAACGCCCTGAACGAGCGCTTCCTGGAGAAATACGACCCTGAGCGTCTGGAGGGCACCACCCGGGCCATCCTGGTGGGCGCCACCTACAAGGAGATGCTCGAAGGGCGCGGCCCCGTCTACCTGGACCCGTCCTACATCCCGGACGAGAAGTGGGATGACGAGATCCAGTTCGAGTACACCCCCAAGCTCGGCAAGGCCGGCGTCAACGCCCGCTCCGACCGCTTCGAATGGGTGCCGGCGCTGCATACCTTCCTGGGCGGCCTCGACATCAACGAGCGCTGCGAGGTGGCCGGAGTGGAGGGCCTGTACGCATCAGGAGAATCCGCGACCGGCACCCACGGCTCCAACCGGCTCAGCGGCAACGCCATCGCCAGCGCCTTCGCCCTGGGCGCCCGATCGGGCAAGTACGCCGCCATCTACGGCGCGGACGCCGAGATGGGCGAGGTGGACCCCGACGAAACCGCCGCGGAGGTTGCCAGGATCGAATCCTTCAAGCGCGACGACGGGCTCGACCCCGCCGAGCTGCACGAGGAGATCAAAGAAATTGCCTGGGAGAGCACCGGAGTCGTGAGGAACGAGCGCGGCCTCACCGGCGGCCTGGAGCGCTTCCGGGAAATCCGCAATGAAAAGGTCCCCCGACTCAAGGCGGACGACCTCCGCGGCCTCATCAAGTCCCTGGAATGCTCCAACCTCTCATGGGTCGGCGAAATGGTCGCCGCCTGCGCGCTGGAACGCAGGGAATCCCGCGGCCAGCACACCCGCGACGACTACCCTGAAAGGGACGACCAGACCTGCCTCAACTGGATCACGGTGGAGAAGGACGGGGATGGGGTGAAGGCGGTGGTGAAGCCGATTCCGTTCGAGGAGGGGGATCTGAAGCCCTGACCAGGCAGCACCACTCCCCCGCAAGGGACGCCAAACACGACCTCCACAGCCTCTCCGTCATACTTCGCACTCTCTCCGTCATTTCCTCCCCTCCGTCATTCCCGCGCACGCGGGAATCCAGGGGTGGTGGTGTGTGGCGGCTCCAATGCCCGGCCCCACCCCGCCTGGATTCCCGCTTCCGCGGGAATGACGGAGAAGGGCGGGAATGACGGGAGATGCGATGCTGGATTTGTAACCTGCCGATTTATTTGCGCAGTTGTTTATTTTCATATCAACGACGGGTGCGGGGCGGATAACGGAGGGGCGGACGACAAGAGGGGCGTACTCACATCCGTGGCAACACCGCCGTGCCGAACAGCTCCATCGCGTCCAGGATGTCCTTCTGGTCCAGGCCCGGAGTCCAGTCGAAGCGCAGCAGCAGCAGGTCGGGCTTGAGGGATTCCTCGTAGGAGCGGATCTCCTCGATGCAGTCGTCGGGGGAGCCGAGGATGAAGCGGTGGCGGGCCAGGCGGTCGAAGTCCCAGGTGAGCTCGTCGGGGTTGGTCATGGCTTCGTCCTGGCCCCACTTGACGTAGACGTCGCGGTAGAGCTTGTCGAGGCAGGGGCGGGCCTTGGCGACGGCCTCTTCGCGGGTCGAGGCGACGAAGCACTCCCGGACCATGACGAGGGCGCCGGCGCCGGGCTTGCCGGTCTCGGCCCAGGCTTGGCGGAACAGCGCGGCCTGGTCCTTCAGCTCTTCGATGGCGGAGTGGGGTCCCACCAGCCAGCCGTCGCCGATGCGGGCGGCGCGGCGCACGCCCTTGTCGCCGTTGGCGGCGATCCACACGGGCGGCCGCGGTTTCTGGATCGGGCGCGGGGCGATGGTCACGTCCTTCAACTCGAAGGCCTTGCCTGAGAATGAGACGTGCTCCTCGGTCCAGAGCCGCTGGACGATCTCCACGCCCTCAACGAAACGGTCGAAGCGTTGCTTCTTGGTGAGGTTGAAGGCGTCCAGCTCCTGCTGCCGGTAGCCGAGACCGAAGGAGAACACGGCGCGGCCCTCGTTCATGACGTCGATGGTGGCCAGTTCCTTGGCGATGATTACGGGGTCGTGGAGGCCCAGCAGCGTGGCGGCGGTGCCGACGCTGGCCCGCTTGGCCTCGGCGCAGAGCCGTCCCAGGAGCGGCACCTGGTGGAGCCGCTGGAAGCCCGGGATGTTGTAGTGCTGGCCCATGGTGATGGCCTCGAAGCCGGCTTCGTCGGCCACGCGGGTCTGCTCCGCCAGCGTGGGCAAGAGGGTCTCGGGGGGCTTTTCGATGGAGACCTGGGGGTTGAGCTGGATGCCGAATTTCATGGTGTGCTCCTGTGGTGTCGTGCTGAACCATAGCAGGGGCGGGCGCCGCCCGCCCCTGCACGGACCTTGACCGTGGCGCCGGCGGGATCTGCCCCCGGCCGGGTTCGCGCGGCGGGGTTCGGCGCCGGTGGGTTTGAACCCGAACGCCTCATCGTCGATGCTTTCGGTTGAGGGCGCGCCAGACGCGCTCCGGCGCAAGCGGCAGCTCGCGGATCCGCACCCCCGTGGACCGGGCGACGGCGTTGGCTACGGCCGGCGCCACCGCGACGATGCCGGACTCGCCCATGCCCTTGGCGCCCCAGGGGCCGGGGCCGTCCTGGTTCTCCGTGAGCGCCACCTCGAACCGGCGCGGCATATCGGCGAATCCCGGTACCTTGTAGTCGATGAGGTTGGGGTTGAGGGGCTGGCCGCCGTCGTAGAGCAGGTTCTCGCACAGGGTGTGGCCCATGCCCATCATGGCCGCGCCCTCGTCCTGGGCCTCGGCCTGCAAGTGGTTGATGGCCTTCCCGACGTCGGCGACGCTGGCGTAGTGCGGCACCCGCACCTCGCCGGTCTCCTCGTCCACGGTCACCGCTGCGGCACCCATGCCGGTCTCCCAGAACACCGGGAACTGGTTGGGAATGCCGCCTCCCGCGCGCACGTAGCCCCGGCCGATGAACTCGCCGCCGGGCATGGCGAAGTACGTCCGCACCACCGCGCCGTAGTCCATGCGTTGTCCGCCGGCTTCGGCAAAGCCGTCCTCCAGGCTCACGTCGCCCGGGTCGCAGCCCATGGCCTCGGCGGCGGCCTTCCGAATTTGCTCGGCAAGATCCTCGGCGGCGAACTTCACCGCGGTCCCCATCACGGTGGTGGACCGGCTGGCACCGGTGGAGCGGTCGAACGGCGTCACGTCGGTGTTGGTGGCGCGCATGACGATGCGGTCCGGCGAGAGGCGGAGCCCCTCGGCCGCCACTTGGCTCAGCACGGTGCGGGCGCCCTGCCCCACCTCGGTGCTGCCGGCCATGAGCACGACGCTGCCGTCGCTCAGGAGGCGCAGGATGGCGGTGGACACGGGCATTGCTTCGGAGTCGGTGACGCCCACCGCAATCCCGAGATTTTCCGCCGGCGGACCCTGGCTCTCGTCCCAGTCCACCATGGAGGCCAGTTTGCGCAGGTCCATGTGCAGGTCCGCGTCCATGGGCTTGGCGCCCGGTTTCAGGAGCTCACCGGAGTGCAGCAGGTTCTTCAGGCGGAACGCCAGCGGGTCGATCTCCAGCCCCCGGGCGATTTCGTCCATGTGGGACTCCAGCGGGAAGATCGACTGGGGGCCGCCGATGGAGCGCATGGAGCCCGCCGGCGCGGTGTTGGTGTACACGGCGTAGACGTCGATGCGGTAGTGGGGAATGCGGTACGGCCCGTGGATCCGCGTGGCCACCCGCTTGGCCACCCGCGGGCCGTTGTCGGCGTAGGCGCCGGTGTCCAGGTGCAGCTCCGCTTCCCGCGCCACCACCGTGCCGTCCCGCCGGACCCCGGTCTTGACGCGGCAGCGGGCGGAGTGGCGCCGGATGGTGAGCATGGACTCGGAGGCGCTCTGGGCCAGCCGTACGGGACGCCCGCCGGCGGTGCGGGCCAGCGCCACCGCCAGGGGCTCGATCTTGAAGTAGGACTTGCCGCCGAAGGCGCCACCGACGTAGGGAACCGTGACCCGCACGTTGGGCATGGGCACCTGGAACATCTGGGCGATCTCGGCGCGGATCAGGAACGGGTGGGCGGAGGAGGTCCACAACGCGATCTCGTCTCCCTCGAACCGGGCCACCGCGGTATGGGGCTCCAGGGAGTAGTGGCAGATCATCGGGAACTCGAAGGTCTCCTCGAAGACCGCGTCGGCGTGCGCGAAGCCCGCGGCCACGTCGCCGTCCTCCAGCCGCTCGTGGTGGCAGACGTTGCGCGGGGCCTCTTCCTCCACGGCCGCCATCTCGTGGTATTCCCCGACCAGGGCGTTGGTGTCGTGGAGCACGGGGGCATCCGGCGCCAACGCCGCCTCCACGGTGGCCGCCACCGGAAGCTCCCGGTAGCGCACGCGCACCAGCGCCAGCGCCGCCTCGGCGGCCTCGCCGCTCTCGGCCGCCACCGCCACTACCGGCTCGCCCACGTAGCGCACCCGGTCGGTGGCGATGAGCGGCCGGTCCCGCAGGCAGTGGCCATAGTAGGGATCGATGTCGTTGACGGACTCGCGGGTGAGCACGCCGTGGACGCCCGGAAGCGCCTCGGCGCCGCTCACGTCGATGCTTTCGATCAGGGCGTGCGGAAACGGGCTGCGGAGGACCCTGCCCTCCAGCAGCCCGGGGAACTCCAGATCGGCGGTGAACCGGGCCTTGCCGGTAACCTTCTCCACCCCTTCCGCACGGCGGATGGATCGGCCGACGGTGGTGAATTGCGGCATGTTCGCCGTGGTGCACCGGGAGCCTGTCCGGGTGACCGGTTGGTGGCAGGGGGCGACCGCCGGTCGCCCCTACAAGGGATCCGCCACCATACAAGGCTCCCGCGTGCCCGTCACTTCTTGTAGTAGCGGCACTCGAAGGTGATGCAGCCGTTGGGGCTCTTGTAGGGCCCGTGTACCATGCCCGGCGGGCGGCAACCGTACATGCCCTTGGTGAACTCCTGGTTCAGGCGGGTGTCGACGAGGCTGCCCTCAAGGATAATGACCTCTTCCCAGAAGTCATGCACGACGGACTCGTCGGTTTCCACGCCGGCGGGGAAGCTGACCATGCGGGCGTAGTCCCCCGTCTCCGGGTCCTCGCTCAGGATCTTCTCCATGATCCCCTCGGCGGTCGCTCCCGAGCCCGCGCCCACCGGGCGCCAGTCGATGGTGTCGGTATCGAAAAACTCTCTCTCTTCCTTCGGCATCTCTCGCTTCTCCCTTCCGTCGTCGTTTATCCGTATCGGGTGCCCCGGGCACGGGCGGGCTTGGAACGACCTCTCCCCCCGGCCTTCCTGGTGTCTCAGTCGATCAGGACCCGGTCGTGGAACGCCGAGAACGTGGTCCGGATCTCCGGAATGCGGCCCAGGTCCAGCTCGGCGCGCACGACGCACTCGCCGTCGCCGGCGGCCGCCAGCGGCGTCCCCCAGGGGTCGGCCACCGTGCTGTGGCCCGCGAAACCCTTTCCCCGGTTGCTGCCGGTGCAGTTGCTGGAAACCAGGTAGCACTGGTTCTCCAGCGCGCGGACGCGGTTCAGCAAGAGCCAGGCCTCCAGGCGGGGATACGGCCAGGCCGAAGCCACCAGGAAGACCTCGGCTCCCGCCACGGCCATCTGGCGGTAGAGCTCCGGGAACCGCAAGTCGTAGCAGGTGGACAGCCCGAACTTGCCCAGCTCGGTGTCCACCACCGTCGGCGCTTCGCCGCGCTTGAGCAGGCGCGCCTCCTCGGACTGGTATCCGAAGAGATGGATCTTGCGGTAGGTGCCGATGACCTCGCCCTGCCGGTCGATGAGCACGCTGGTGTTGTAGTAGGCGCCGCCGTCTTCCTCGACGATGCTGCCGCCGAAGAGATGGCAGCCCTTGGCCGCGGCCTTCTCCCGCAGCATGGATACGGTGGGGCCGGACAGGCTCTCGCTCTGGGCGCCGTAGTCGTCGAAGGCGAAGTAGCCGACATTCCAGATCTCCGGCAGCAGGATCAGGTCGGCGCCCTCCACGCCGTCGATAAGATCGGCGGCGCGCTGGACGTTGGAGGCCTTTCCCCCGTCGTCCATGCCCATCTGAATGGATGCGACGCGAAGCCGTCGTTCTCGATGGTCACTCATCGTTTGCCTCGGATGTTCACGCCCGGCGACGGCTACGCGAGCCAGTCCATGGGGCGAATGCTGTAGCGGAACGACAGCTCGCGCCCTAGGACGTCATCGGACAGGCGCCCCTCGAAGGTGGGCGAGAACAGGAGCTGACCGCCCAGGCTGGGCATGGTCCCCATGTAGAGCACCATGCCGTCCAGCGCCCCGTCCTTCACCACCGACCTCACGCCGTCGAGAAAGTCGCCAATGGTCAGGAAGTCGGCCAGGGAACCCTCCTGGTAGAGCGTGCGCTGCCCGTCCACCTCGATCCAGCTCTGGAGCTTCAACCGTTCCCAGTGGGGCTCCACATCCGCGAGCTTCCACACCTCGCGCGACACCACCTTGGGGCAGATGACCTTGGACTTGGGGATGCTGTCCTTCTCCAGCTCCCGGTCGGTGTGATCGCTGCCCACGGCGATGTAGGTCTGGTCTCCCTTGAACAGGAACACCACCTCCACTTCGCCCGAGGTGTCGTCGCCCAGCACCTCGATCTCGTCGTCGGTGGTGACCAGCTCCCGGGTCACCGCGAAATAGGCGGGGATGCGGTCCGGCGCGGCCACGCCGTGGGCCTTGAGCTCCTCCACGTGCTTCATGGCCCCTTCCCGGTTCTTGCCCGTAAAGCCCGCGTCCAGGACCCGCGCCACCGGGAACTCCAGGGCCGAGCGGCCGCCGTTGGCCTCAACCATTGTCAGATTTAGCGTACGCACGTTCGATTCTCCTGTAATGACCGATTCATGAACATCCCCTACCGCCCGGCCTCTTCGTCATTCCCGCGAAAGCGGGAATCCAGACGGGGCGGGAATTGCGGCAATGCGCCCCTCTCCACCCCTGGATTCCCGCTTTCGCGGGAATGACGAAGAGGGCGCGGGCATTGTAGCGGTTCGCGGGCATTGTCGGCCCGCTTCCCTGGCGATAACCGGCGCCTACACGAAATGCGGCGCGATCTTCTCCGCTATCAGGTCGACCTGCTCGATGTCGGGGCCGGCGGGTTGCAGCGTGACGTGCTCCATGCCCGCGTTCTCCAGGATCCTCAGCTTCTCCACGATCTGGTCGACGCTGCCCACCATGTAGCACTCCTGGAGGTGGTCCCAGCTCCGGTTGGTGCCCATCATGCGCTCGATGTGGGGGCGCTGGAGCCGCAGCGCCTCCTCGGGGTCCTGGGTGTCCACCACGTAGATGGCCTGGACGTGGGCGAAGCCCAGGGTGGCCGGGTCCCGGCCGGCCGACTTCAGAAACTCGCTGACGGTCTCGAGGTCGCGCTTGACCCACTCCAGCTTGCCCGAGGCGCGGCAGGTGAAGACGTCGGCGTGTTTGGCGATGCGCTGCATCACGGTTTTCACCATGTAGGGCTTGTCCGGCGACAGTTCGTCGGGGATGCGCGAGCCCCCGGCCACCCAAACCTCCGGATACTTGGGCGGCATGGGGTCGATGGTGACGTCGTCGAACTGGAAGAACTCGCCCTTGAAGGACACATGCTTCTCCGTGAGCAGCAGCTTGCACGCGTCGAGGATCTCGTCGGTGCGGCGGCCCCGCTCCCGCAGCTCGATGCCCATGGCGTCGAACTCGGGCTTGCTCCAGCCCGGCCCCACGCCGAAGAAGAAACGCCCGCCGGAGATGTAGTCCAGGGTGGCGATCTCCTTGGCCAGCAGCACGGGATGGCGCAACGGCAGCACCAGGATGTGGGTGCCCAGCTTGATGCGCTCGGTGCACGCCGCCGCCGCGGAAAGGCAGATGAGCGGGTCCATCCAGGAGCCGCCGTAGAGCCCCGGCGCGTCCGTGAGGTGGTCCCATACGGTCAGCGACTCGAACCCCAGCGCCTCGGTGCGTTTGGAGTACTCCTGCACCACGGTCTGCGCCATCCGGTAGTCCATGTCCGGCCAGGTGTAGGTGGGGATGGTGATGCCAAGCTTGAGACTCACGTTCACTCCTGTTCGTGCTGAGGATTTCCCGGGTCCGGCCCGGAACGGCGGATGCGGCGGTCCAGTGCGAAGAGTTAGAAAGACTCACCCGCAAAGTCAAGGACGCGCTTTGACACGCCGTTGCAACTGGAGTACGCATTCGGGACGAGGGAGGAGGACCTACCCATGGCAAGCGTCCCGATCATCGATGCCGACGGACACATTCTCGAGGACAACGACGAGCTGGAAGAATACTTCGAAGGCCCCTACGAGGGCCACCGGAGGCACAAGGTGTTCGGGCTGTTCCCGTCGCTGGACGGCTGGCCCCGGGGCGCGGTCAAGGGGGTCCGGAAGGCCAGCCAGACCTCGCCCGAGAGCTGGCTGGAATTCATCGACGGGGCGGGCATCGAGGCGGCGGTGCTCTATCCTACCGCGGGCCTGGCCTTCGGCCTGATCCAGGACTCCGACTGGGCCTGCGGGCTGGCCCGGGCCTACAACAACTGGTTCCACGACAAGTACACGCGGAAAAGCCCGCGTCTCAAGGGCGTGGCCATTCTGCCGGTGCACGACGTGCCCCAGGCGGTGGAAGAGCTGCGCCACG
Source organism: uncultured Binatia bacterium (SeqCode) (assembly GCA_965219905.1). Taxonomy (GTDB): domain Bacteria; phylum Desulfobacterota; class Binatia; order UBA9968; family JAJDTQ01; genus JAJDTQ01. The sequence continues at coordinate 1,487,248 of CBDCOS010000002.1, forward strand.
CGGTCACGGAGCAGGGAATGGTCGCCGGCCTCCTGCCCGCGGTCAACGTGCTCAACAAGGGCTTCGGCCACTCCGACTTCCACCCGCTCTACGAGGAGGCCCAGAACCTGGACTGTCCGCTGGCGATCCACGGCGCGCCGAGCCAGGGGCTCGGGTTCGACTTCCTCAAGACCATGTCCATGATCCACACCCTGGAGCACCCCATCGCGCAGATGATCCAGATGGCCAGCATGGTGCTGGACGGCGTGTTCGAGCTCTTTCCGAAGCTGAAGGTAGGTTACCTGGAGGCCGGCGCCGGCTGGGTGCCGTACATGATGGAGCGCATGGACGACAAGTTCCACGTGGACCGCAAGCGCAAGCACTTCCCGCTGAAGAAGCTGCCCAGCGAGTACATCCAGGAAGGCAACGTCTTCGTCACCTGCGAGCTGGACGAGAAGATCCTCGACGTGGTGGCCCGGGAGATGGGCGAGGACGTCTTGATGTACCCGTCGGACTATCCTCACGAGAAGGCGGTGACGGAGTTCGGCACGGATATCCCCGAGTTCCTGGAGCGCCCCGACCTGTCCCAGGGTCTCAAGCAGAAGATCCTCTACGACAACGCCAAGCGGTTCTACGGGATCTAGCAGAGACGGGGCTCAGCCCCGCTCCCCTATTCGTGATTCCCGCTTCCGCGGGAATCACCCATGTCGGCTTGCAGCCGACACAAAGGGGAATGAAAAGGAGACTTCCACCTCCGAGTCATTCCCGCGCAAGCGGGAATCCAGGGGCGGGGCTTGGCGGTGGAGGCTCGGTCGCCGCACCCCACCCCGCCTGGATTCCCGCTTCCGCGGGAATGACGGGAGATAAGACGCTTGATTTGTAACCTGCTGATTTATTTGGGTAATTGTTTATTTTCATATCAATGACGGTTCGGGGGTCAATGCCATTTCGTGTCCGAGCAGAGTTTTGGCAAGCCCTGTTTCGCGGGAATGACGATACGCGCCCCGTGGGTGGAGCCGTCAGCCCAGGCGCACTGAGAGGTCCGGCCTGCGGATGAATATCTGCTTCGTCTCGGAGCGCTCGGTGAGGGACTTGATCAGCCCCACGAGATTGCCGCCGCCGTTCCGGGACCGGGCCGGGGCCTGCTGCATGGCGCGCACGTCCTCCTCGGAGGTGAAGTAGCGCAACAGTAGCTCGTCGTCGGACACGCCCGGGCCGCCGATCTTCTCCCGCAGCTCCTGGACCGAGGTGTCGGGCGGCTGCCACCCGGCGAGTTCCTTGGCTCTTGGCCGGTCCAGGATCCGGTCGCGCACGTCCGGGTCCATGGAGGAGGCCTCCTCCTCGCCCCACAGCCCCATGGCGTACTGGATCACCTCGTCGGTGACCTGCTCGTAGCGCTTGCCCAGGATCACGTTGATGGCGCACTGGCTCCCGACGAACTGGGAGTACGGCGTGACCATGATGGGATAGCCGAACTCCTCACGCACCCGGCACGCCTCTTCCAGCACCTCGCCGAGGCGCCCGCCCATGCCGATGTTGGCGAGTTGGTGCCGCAGGTTGGAGATCATTCCGCCGGGCACCTGGTGCTGGAAGTGGTAGGCATCGTAGTGGAGCGGCTCGCCGATGGGGAAGCCGTCCTCCTTCGCCACCCGGGTGAAGTGCTCCGACACCGGCCGGAGCCCCTCCTCGTCGATGACCGGGGTGTAGCCCAGGGCGCGGGCGTTGCGCGTGATGTTGAACAACGACGGGTTGGACGACCCGTCCGACAAGGGCGGCAGCGCCGCGTTGATGATGGGGATGCCCGCCTCGATGGCGTCCAGCGTGCACAGAGGTCCCAAGCCGCTGTTGCAGTGGGTGTGAAATTCCACCGGGATGCCGCCGGCGTTCTCCAGCACCACCGGGGCCAGCGAGCGGGTGCGGTCCGGCGTGAGCAGGCCTCCCGGGTCCTTGAGGCAGATGCGCTTCACCGGCAGCTTGACCGCTTCGCGGGTGCGCTCCGCGTAGTACTCGTCGGTGTGTTTGGGCGAGATGGAGAAGATCAGGTTGACGATGGTATCGAGACCGGCGGCGGTGGCGGTCCGGACCTGCTCCGCCCACACCGCGGGCGTATTGGACGGGTCGGACGTCCGCGCTTCGCTGATGCCGTTGGCCGCCAGCCGTTCCAGCCAGAGCTGCTGCACCGCGGGCGGCGTGTGCTGGAAGGCCGCCATGTAGCGGTTGCGGATCAACCTCAGAGGGGTCTTGGGCACCAGCTCCTTGACCCGCCGGACCCGTGCCCACGGGTCGTCCTTGAGCTCGCGCACGCACTTCTTGAAGAAGGCCGAGGCGATGATCTCCATGCCCAGGAAGCCGGCCTCGTCCATCCTCGCGGCCACGGGCAGGATCATGTCGGTGCGGATGCCCATGGCCCAGAGGCTCGAGGGGCCGTCGCGAAGGGTGGTGTCGACGAAGTGGATCTCTTTCATGGCGGGCAGCATATAAAATTAGGGAGGTGATGGACAGCGACCGCCGGGCAAGCAGGCCGGGTCGTACCGGCGTCCGTACTCGCTTCCGGCCGCGTTGTGGATCGGCAACGGACGTGTTAGTGGTTCACGAAGACAGGGTCGAAGCCGCCGCGCCGAACCGTCCCGTTCCCGTCGACCCGAACCCTCGCCTCCAACGCCTCTGCACAGGCGCCGACGAGCATGGCTACAACGGAATCGAGCAAGAAAAGATGGCTCGCAGGGACCGCGGCCGTCATGCTGCTGGTCATCGCGGCCTTCGGCGTCTGGGTGTGGTCGTCGCTGGGCTACATCACCACCGACGACGCCCGGGTCAAGGCCGACATCGTCACCATCAGCACCGAGGTGCCCGGCAGGATCGCCGCTCTCCGGAAGGACGAGGGCGACGCCGTCGAGCCCGGCGAGGTTATGGTCAAGCTCGACACCCGCGAGATCCGGATCGGCATCGAGCAGCACAAGGCCGCGGTGGACTACGCCCGCAGCCAGTTGCTGCAGGCGGAGCGGCAACTCGGCCATGCGGGCGATACGCGCCGGCGCGAGATCGGGGAAGCCGGCCTGCTGGCCAGGAAAGCCCGGGTGCGGGAGGCCGAAGCCGAACTGCGGGAACTCGAATTCCGGCTCGGGCTGATGACCCTGCGCAGTCCTGTGAAGGGCCTGGTGGTCAAGAAGAACGCCCACCCGGGCGAGGTCGTGCAGCCGGGCCAACCCGTGTTCATGGTGGTGGACTCCAGCCGCTACTGGGTGGAGGCCAACGTGGACGAGACCCAGATCCGCTTCGTCAGGCCTGGCAACAAGGCCACGGTGCGGCTGGATTCGTACCCCGGCGTCCAGTTCGACGGCAAGGTCACGGACGTGGGCGGCGCCACCACCTCCGAGTTCTCCCTTTTCTCGCCCCAGAAGCTCACCGGGGTGTTCATCAAGTCCACGCAGAAGCTGCCGGTGAAGATCGCGGTGAAGAACACCGACGGCATCCTCCGGGTCGGCATGCTCGCGGTGGTGCGGATCGAGAAGCCCGAAGGCCGGCAGGATGGGCTGCAGGCCAGTGGTACAGGCCGGTAACGGCCGGCCCGCCGCGCCATGACGCCCGAGCCCCCCGTCCAGGTCTACGACCCCGCCCGGAAGTGGCCCGTCACCATCACCCTCTCCCTGGGGATGATCAGCGTCGGGCTGGGCATCACCGGCGTCGACACCGCCATCCCGGCGATGATGTCGTCCCTGGGCACCTCGCTCCACCGGATCCAGTGGGTGCTGATCGCGTTCATGATCACCCGCACCGTGCTGATTCCCTGCGTGGGCTGGCTCGGGCAGCGCATCGGCGACCGCAACCTGTTCATCCTGAGCGCCGCCACCTTCGGCGCGGGCTCGTTCCTCTGCTCCATCGCCTGGGACGTCAACTCGCTGATCTTCTTCCGCATCATCCAGGGCGTGGGGGTGGGGCCGCTCATCGGCGTGTCCATGTCCATCATGTACGAGGCCTTTCCCCGCAACGAGCGCGGGCTGGCCATGGGGCTCTTCATGACCGGCTGGTCGCTGGGGCCGTTCTTCGGGCCTCCGGCGGGCGGCTACCTGGCGCAGTACGTTAGCTGGCGGACGATCTTCTACCTGCCCCTGCCGACCCTGATCCTGGCCGTCATGGCGGCCCTGTTGATCCTTCCCCGGCGGTCCGCGTCCCACAAGCCGTCCGCCTTCGACCTGCTGGGATTTCTCACCCTCACCGGCGGGCTGGTGGTCATGCTCCTGGGCCTCACCCAGGGGCAGGAGGCGGGCTGGACCAGCCAGAAGATACTGTCGCTGTTCGGGACCGCCGCGCTGCTCATCGCGCTCTTCATCATCGCCGAGCTACGGTCCGAGCACCCCTACGTCCAGATCCGCTACTTCAGGAACCTCAACTTCAGCATCTCCAGCACGATCGTGCTGATCCGGGTCATGGGCTTCCGCGGCACCAGCTTCATCCTGAACCTGTTCCTGCAGAAGGCCCTCTTCTACCCGCCCCTGCAGGCCGGCATCTTCATGCTTCCCGCCGCCATCGCCGTGGGTATCGTGTCGCCCTTCGCCGGAATGCTGTCGGACCGGTTCGGACCCAGGATCCTGCTGGTGACGGGGCTCGTGCTCCTCACGGTGACGCTCTTCAGCCTCGCCAACGTCACCATCTGGACCGGCATGGGCGTCATCTACTTCCTGGTGATCCTCAAGAGCATCGGCCAGTCCACCATCAACGCGCCGCTCAATTCCATCGCCCTGGGCGCGCTCCCCGAGGGCGAGTCGCGCATGGGCAGCGGCATCCTGGGCCTGGCCCGCGGCCTCGGCGAGGCCTTCGGCATCGCCACCCTGAGCTTCCTCCTGGAACGCCACATCTTCTACAAGGTCGAGGCCATGACGCCCGAGCTGGGCGCACGCCTCACGGAAAGCCTGCGGGGCGACGTGATGCTCCAGCTCCACGCGCTGCTCCAGCACGCCGGCCAGTTCGGCATCGGCCTGGAGGAGCGGGCACAGTCCTTGTTGGGATTCAGCCTGCTGAGCGAGGGCGTGACCCTGGCCTACCACCAGCTCTTCATCCTGATCGGCCTCATGTACCTGGGGCTGGTGGTGATGGTGTCGTTCCTGAAGACACGGAGGGGGCAGGAGAAGCCGGCGGCGGTGGCAGCGGAGACGGCGGGGGCGCGCTGAGGGGAAGTACCGCCGCACCACGCCTGCCGCACATAGCTTGAGGGCAATCCTCAGATCTTGAGATGACGGCGAAACCAGCCGGCGAGATCGGCTTCGCGAATACGGCCCCCGGCGACATCCTCCATCGTCCGGATTGCGTCCATGGGGTCGAACTCGAGGCGCTGGCCGTTGTCGGCCAGGAACAGCCGCGCCGCAACCCATGCCGTCCGCTTGTTGCCGTCGACGAAGCCGTGGTTGTTGGCGAGGCCATAGGCATACGCCGCGGCCAAGTCCGCCGCATCCGGGTTACCATACGCCACAAGATTCAAGGGACGCGCGAGGGCGGATTCGATAACCTTGAGGTCACGGATACCGTCCGGTCCGCCGTGCTCGGCGAGCTGACGGTCATGGATGGCCAGGACGACGCTCAGGCCAATCCAGCGCCACTGGCTGAGATCGTCCCGGCTCACTTCGACAGAGCCCGCAGCACCTCGCGGTCCTCATGCATGATGTCTTCCGCGAGGGCCATCTGACGCGCGAACTCGGGGTCGTAGGGGGTAAGCCGGTAGCCTCCGTCCGGCGACTCGGTGAGGTAGAGAGTGTCTCCCTTCTTCACCTTCAGGCGAGACAGCGCCTCTTTGGTAAGAATAACACCCGAAGATGCACCGACGGTGGTCACCTTGAATGACAGCATGGAACCCTCCTATATAATGATAATTATATCGAGAGGGCTGCGTGGAACGCAAGCGATTTCCACCATGGCCTCGAACTCCGTCGTACCCTGCTGTTCATCTGTGGCTGAGCCCGTAGTCACCGCTCCTCTCTCACCGTACGCTCCTCCTTCACCGTAGTCTCGTAACGCACTCCCCGCGGCACCGGCACCGCCTGGTGCACCGTGGTGCCGTGCTTGCCCTCGGTGCGCCGACTGGCGTCCACGGCGACGAAGGCCGTGTAGTCGGACATGAGGCCGTACTCCAGGGCGGTCTTCTTGATGGCGCCGGCCAGCTCGTGGTGGGGGTCGCGAGTCCAGGCCTGGCGGTCCTCGAGGTCGGCGATTCGGAGCCGCGCCCAGATGCTGGGGATGAACGCGTGGGCGTTCTCGTCGCCACGGCGGGGGACCGCATATTCGACACGCTGTCCCCCGGCACGGCCTTGCACCTCCGGTTCGCCTGGCTCGCCTTGAAACTTGCCGGTAACCACCACGGCTCGGCCGACGAAAAGGTCCGGCATCCGTTTCGGGTACGTGTCCGTCACCTTCATCGTTCCCCAGTCGATCTCAACGTCCGAGAGCACCGGGCGGCTGATACGGTTGAAGAAGTACCGCATCACCTCCACGCCCGAGTCGTCCAGCGCCAGGTACGCGGCGGCGCCGCGCCCCGCCTTGGCCATGCGGTTCAGCAGGTAGCGGTTGACGGAATCGCCCACGCCGAAGCTGAAGATTCTCGACGCCCCGACGGACTTGTGGATGGCCTCGAGGATGTCGACCTCGTTGCCGATGTAGCCGTCGGTCAGGAAGGTGACGAAGCGCAGGCGGCGGGGGTCGTGGGGAAAGTTCAAGGCGGCGCGAATGCCCTCGATCATCTCCGTGCCTCCACTCCCCTGGAGCCGCCGCACGTAGCGCTTGGCCCGGGCGATGTTCTCGGGCGTGGCCGGAACCGGGTCCGCTCCGAACCGGCTGGCGTTGTTGGAGAAGCGGATGACCTGGAAGGTGTCCCCGGGCTCGAGCAGGTCCAGGGCTTCGAGGACCGCGGCCTTGGCCTGGGCGATGGGCTCGCCGTTCATGGAACCCGAGCAGTCCAGGACGAACACCATCTCCATGGGATGGCGCGGCGTGTTCTCCGGATGTTCGGGCGGATACAGCATCATCGTGAAGTATCCCTGGCCCGTCTTGCGGTCGACATAGGTCAGCAGGTTGGACTTGACCCGGCCGCCGGCCACCTTGAACTTGAGGACGAAGTCCCGGTTGGGGATCGTCGCCTGGTTGGCGAGCTTGATCTCCGCTTTCCCGGGACTCGTGCGTTTCTCGTCGATCCGGTGGCTGGACTCGATGGCCTCGATGGCCACGCCGGCGTCCAGCTTCACGGTGATGCCGATGTCGTGCCCCGACCGCTCGTCCGGACGCAGGTAGCGGACGCCGGCGCCGGTGGAGACGGGCTGGACACGGGAGCGCGGCAACGCACGCACCGGGTTTCCGGAGCCGGGCGGGTTGTAGCGAGGGCCGACCACCGTGGGCAGCACGAACGTGTACCAGCCGTCGCGGTACGCCAGCGAATGGAAGTACCGGATGTTGACGTCGATACGCTTGCCCGGCTCGATGTTGGCGACCTTCTGCTCGAAGATATTGGGCCGGTGCTGGGTCAACAGGCTGGCCTGGTAACCCTGGGCGCGGGCCTCCCGGTAGATGGCCTCGGCCTCCTCCTTCTCCCTCAGGATGCCGCGTATGCGGCGCTTGCCGATGGTCATGACGAATTCGCTTACCGCGGCCTTTTCGGGCAACGGGAACATGTAGACGGCTTCGATCTTCTCGTCGAAAGGGTTCTGGAACTGCTGGGTCACGTCCACCGTTCCGACGTAGCCGGTGACGGCCGCCTGGACCTCGGTGTGCTTGAGCGGCAGCGGCACCTTCGCCTTGTCCTCCCCGTCGGAGGGACGGTTCGCCACCAATGCGCCCGAGCCCGGGTGGTCCGGCGCTTCGGGCCGAGCTCCGGAAGCCGCCGGCCGGCGCGCCACGATGATCCAGAGCTCTTCGCCCGTCGCCGGGGAACGCCGCGCGGCGGCCGCCGGAGCCATCTCAAGGGCACGCATGTCCCCCAGGACGGCCGGAACCGCCTGTTGCCGAAGCATCCCTCCGCCCCATGCACGTTTTCCCCTGCGCTCCAGGGAGGCCGGCCCCGGCGGAGCCGGCACCCCGGGAAGCCGCTTGATCACCTCCCCGGGCGAGGTCGGTATGGACAGGGCGCCCCTCTTCCCCGAGTCAGGTTCCCGGACCGAGCAGGCCCCCACCATCAACGCCAGACACAAGGCGGCCAAGGCTGTCCATGAGTTGGCGATATTCGGTTTCTTCATTACAACTGTCTCCCTCAATGGATGTCGAGGTGGACGGAGGCGGGTACGCGCTTGCCCGCGGCGTTGCCCGCCGTGACCAGCCGCAGGACGTATTCCGGCTTGGAATCGCCGGTGAGGCGAACGTGCACGGTGGCGATGCGGACCTTGCCCACGGGCAGCTCGTTCTCGGGCCGCAACGTGAAATCGGCCACGATGATGCGGTCCGCGCGTCCGTCGTTGACGGCCTTCCTGTCGAAGTAAGGGGCCTCGGCGAACGCCGGACTGTCACCGTTCTCGACACCCACCACCCGCATGCGGCCGCCGGTCTCGGACAGCTCGAACTGCCATGCGGCCACGGGCTGGGCGGATTCCAGGTGGACGTCCAGGGCCACGAACCGTGGCTTCATGCCCTCCGCGAGGGAGGAACCGGGCCATGCGGCAGTCCACAGGACCAGCAAGAGCACGAGCCTTGCCCACCAACCGTTCATAGCTTCTCCGCGGAACCGTCCAACGCTACGATGCTGGCCGTCAGGGCATCGATCCGGGCCTGCAAGGCGGCGGTGCGGCCGTCCGGCTCCGTTCGGGCCAGGGCGAACGCGTCGAGGATGTCCACGGCGCCGGAGCCGTCGATGTCGTCGGCAACGTCGGCAACCCTTGCGACCTGGAGAGTGTCCACCGGGGTCTGCGCTCGCCAGAAGAGGAGGCCAACCAGGAGGCTCGCCGCCACGCTCCCCGCCAGGGCCCAGCGCCGCCTGGCCGTAGGGGCGCGCCGTGACGGCCGATCCCCGAAATGCGCCCTGACGGCCTCGGCGATGCGCCGATCCGTCTCCGGAGACAGCACGGCCACGGCCTTGTCCAGACCGGCGAGGCCCTCCATCAACTCCTCGGGCAGGTGGAGGTCTTCCTCCTCGCTCACAACGGTTCTGTCGTCATCGCGCTGCATGTTTCATCCTGTTAAGCGTGCGAGAGCGCCGGCAGGTTCACGGCTTGCCGAAATCCTTGATCTCCGGGCTTTCCCGAAGCTCCCGGACCGCTAGATGGAGCCTGGACTTGACGGTGCCCAGGGGGATGGAAAGGGTATCCGCAATATCCTGAAGGGACAGGTCGTCGACGAAGCGCAGCAGCACCACTTCACGCCGCTCGACGGACAACCGGGCCAGGGCCGCCGACAGCCGCGCCGGGTCCCGCTCCGCCGGATCGGTCCCGCCTGGTGCCGGCAGCCGGTCCGGGTCGAACTCCTCGGAATCGTCGATTCGCGTGCGCTGGCGCAGGGAGGAAAGGGTCAGGTGTTTGGCTACCGGATAGAGCAACGACCGCAGTTGCGCCGTCAGCACCAGCCCTTCCCCCTCGGGGGGGAACTTCTTCAGCAGATAGAGGAAAGTCTCCTGCAACACATCGACGGCTCCCTCCCGGTCGGCCCCGAACCGCCGGGACACGCGCGTCACGTAGTCGCGGTGCCGCCGATACAGTGTTTCGAACGCCTGGACCGCCTCATCGCGGCTGCCGCGGTTGCATAGCTCCACCAGCTCCCTGTCGCTGCGCCGGTCCCATCCGCGTGCCATGAGGGTCCAGTATAGGTCCTGCCGCCCGGCAAGGAAATTCAACCTCGCCGTCGCTCATGGAAACCGGACTTGCCGGCCATCCACAGACCCACCCGACGCAACCGCCGGAACCACGGGTACAGGAAGCGCGCTCGTTCGGATTTGGAACCCGCCCACCGGGTCAACGTGTTGACCCAACCGGGTTCAGTGGCGAGGGAGCCCAGCACCTCCATGGCCTCGGCTCCCTGGAAACGCCGGCCCTCCAGCACGAGGATCATGCCGTCCTCGATGTCGCACCCGTCCCGCCGAAGCTCCTCGACGAGCCGGGGCACCTTCCTTGCGTCGATGAACCGCAGCCGCGTTCCGGCGGGGGTCCTGATCCTGGCCTTCCGGGCATACGTCCGGCAGTAGATACATTCGCCGTCGTAAAGCAGGAAGTCGTCGTGTTCGTTGGAGTCCGTTTTACAATCCTCCTGCATCAGCCTATGATTTTCTCATGTCCAAGCGAACCTACTCCCGGCGCGCCGCCTTGATTGCCGTGGCGGCGGCAGGCGTGACCACCCTGTCCTGTCTGGCCCGGACCCGGGCGACGCTCCTGGGGTATCCCTTCTCCGGTCCGGCCGCCGACCGCTCCCTCGGACTCGCTCCGCCGCTTGCCTGCACGCGCGCCTTGCCCGAGCTCACCGAGGGACCGTTCTACACTCCGAAGACGCCGCGCCGGACGAATCTGCGGGAACCGGACACGAGCGGCCGACCGCTGGTGGTGCAGGGCCTGGTGCTCTCGCCGGACTGCCGTCCCATCGGCGGCGCCGTGGTCGACATCTGGCATGCCGACGAGCACGGCCGCTACGACAATTCCGGTTTCCGGTACCGCGGCCATCAGTACACCGACGCCGCCGGGGCGTTCCGCTTCGAGACCATCCGGCCCGTGCGCTATACCGGCCGCACGCCGCATATCCACGTCAAGGTCCAGGGCCCGTCCACGCGTCTGCTCACCACCCAGCTCTACTTTCCCGACGTGCCCGGCGAGAACGCCCGGGACTCGATCTATCACGACGAGTTGCTGCTGGACCTGAGCCGCAGCCCGCAAGGCTGGCTCGGACGCTTCGACTTCGTGCTCGCTCCGGCCTGATTCAACCGCTCGCGCAGCCTACCTCACGTAGCGAAACTCCAGCGTGGTACAGCCTTCCTCCGTCCGGTAGGGACCATGCTTCATGCCCGGGGGACGGCAGGCATACATCCCCTTCTCGAGAAGCCGGTCGCCATCCCACTGGCTCCCCTCCACGATGTACACCTCCTCCCAGAAGTCGTGGACGAAGGTCTCGGTGCTCGCCCCGCCGGGATCCACCTTGAGAAGCCGGGTGACGAACCCGATCTCCGGGTCCTCGGTCAGGATCTTCTGATAGTGACCCGGCGGCGCGCCCTCCACCGGCACCCAGGGCAGGTCGTCTACCGGAAAGAACTCGAGCTCTGGCTTGGGCATGGCGGACCTCCTTCCATGAGGCGACATAAACGCCACGAATTGACACGCAAAGTCAAATTGACGAACATCCCCAATCAGGCCGTTCGGATCGGAGCCATGACCTGATGGATCAGAATCGTGGATGACAAGGCTCGCCAGGAAGCGGAAGAGAATTACTGGGCGTCGCAGATGTCGCAGGACGTTCTTGCCGCGTCTCCGCCCAAGGGAATTCGAACCCGTGCCGTGATCATCGGCGTGATCGTGGACTGGCTCGCCACAGAGGTCATGTTGGCGGCGTATATTCTGGTTTTCATGGCGAGAGCCGTCGAGAAGTACGGCGGCGCCGACAAGGTCCCCGAACACGCGTTTACGCAAGGAGACCTGCTGGCCTTCGTCCTGATCGGAGCCCTGGCCACCGCCCTGGGTGGTTTCGTGGCCGGCTGGATGGCGCGGCGGAGACGGGTGTTGCACGGTGTGGTCGTCGCCCTGACCTCACTCCTCCTGGCTTTCGCTTTGGAGCTTGCCGTTGACGGCAGGGTGCGACTCGACGAGTGGGAAATCGTCGTTCTGGTCCTCATGATCCCGGCAGGCGCCTTGGGCGGCTATGCGGCATACCGTCTCAGCAGAAGGGCAAGGCCCCCGGCCCCGGGAGTCCCGACGACGCCGATATCCTGACCCGCCCGATTCGGCAGCCCACTCCTCATGACCGGAACGGCGACAGACGGCAGCGCCGGTGGACGTTCACGCTCGCCGGGGTTCATCATCGCCACCTTCTGCCTGGCGCAATCCCTGGCCCAGATCGGCGCCATGGCCTTTGCGGCGCTGCTGCCGGCCTTCTTCGCGGAATGGTCCCTCACCCACGCGGAGGCGGGCTGGCTTTCCGGCATCATGTTCGGCGCATACGCCGCGGCGGTGCCGGTCCTTTTGCCGATGACGGACCGCGTCGAGGCGCGCAGGGTCTACGCGGCCGCGGTCTCCGCAACCATGCTGTCCCATCTCGGCATGGCTTTCCTTGCGGACGGCTTCTGGACCGGCATGATCTTTCGCGCGTTGAACGGCATCGGCTGGGCCGGCACCTACATGGTGGGGCTCAAGGCGTTGTCCGACCAGGTGGAGGGGCCGGCGCAATCGCGCGCCGTGGCCGTTCATGGCGCCAGCACCGGGATCAGCAGCTCGTTCTCCTTCGTCATCGCCGGCGCGGTGACGTCGTACTTCGGCTGGCAGGCCGCGTTCATGGTCGGGGCGGGCGGGGCTTTCGGTGCGCTGCTCGTGGCCGTTACGCTGTTCCCGGCAGGTCCGCGCCGGGAGAGACCCGCTCCGACGGTGCGGTTCGGGGACTTCAAGCCGGTGCTGCGCAACGCCTCGGTCATGGCCTATGCGCTGGGTTACTGCGCGCACACATGGGAGATGTTCGTCGTCCGTTCCTGGGTCGTGACCTTCCTGACCTTCGCGGCGGCACAAGGCGAAGGTGCGCCGAACTTCCTGGTTCCGACCATGGTGGCGACCCTGGCGAGCCTGCTCGGCACGGTTTCCAGCGTCCTCGGCAACGAGATGGCGCGGCGCATGGGGCGCAAGCGCTGGATCCTGCTCGTATTCACGGCATCCATGGTACTGGCGCTGCTGGTCGGGTTCACCGCGGGGATGGGATACGGCGCGGCCGCTACCGTCTGCCTCCTCTACAACGCGGCCATCTACGCGGATTCCTCGTCGCTGACCGCCGGCACGGTCGGCAATGCCGACCCGGAGAGGCGCGGCGCCGCGCTGGCCGTGCACGCGATGCTGGGCTACGGCGGCGGCTTCGTTGGACCGCTGGCGATGGGCCTGATCCTGCACGTTCTCGGCGGCGAAAGCGTGCTCAACTGGGGCATCGGCTTCGGCCACATCGCCATCGTGCTGCTGGTGGGGCCGCTGGCGATCCGCGTTCTCAAACCGCGTGACCTGCCGGGTGACCGGCCCGGCACCGCCTAGTGGCCTGTCCGATCAGGAATATCGACGCAAGGAACTGGCGAGACCCACCAGGGAAAGACTGTAGATGAGCCATTTTGACGGATCGAAATTGTACCACTGGGGGCCGTTCCGATAATCACTTTGATACCGGTGGTGATAGTTGTGGTAGCCCTCCCCGAAGGTGATGAGCGAGACCCACCAACTGTCACGGCTGGAATCGAATGCGCCGTGAGGTTGGGAACCCCACAGGTGGCAAATGGAGTTGATGCAAAACGTGGAATTCAAGACGAAGAAGGTCCGCCCAACTCCGGCGAGCAGGAAACACCCCAGCCCCCCGAACCAGCCGTCGTACAAAAAGCCTACCACGAAGGGAAACGCCAGGCCGGACAGGACGATAGGGATGTAGTAACGATGTTGCCACATCACGACGGCGTCCTGTTGCAGCTTGCGGGCAAACCGATCGTCTCGATGGGGATCCGCCCAGAACAGCCAACCGCAATGACTATGCCAGAATCCCCGCTTGGCACTGTAGGGATCTTCTTCCTGGTCGCACCGGGCGTGATGGCGGATATGATCTGCTGTCCATCTGAGGCCTGAATTCTGTAGAGCCCATCCTCCCGCGACCAGGAACGAGCCCTTAACCCAATCGGGGCAGGCAAAACTTCGATGAGCCAGCAAGCGATGGTAACCCACGGTGATGCCCAGTCCCGTGATGATGTAGAGGATCACGAACATGGTCCAATCGACCCAGGAATAACCATAAAAGTACGCGTAGGTCGGCAGCCCGACGACTGCGCCTCCCACGACACTGGCGAACAACGTAATGTTCAAACGGCTACGGGTTCGTGTCGGCATTCAATACTTCCTCTTCCTTTCTCTCCTGTAGGCTACCACAAGTCCCCGCAGGGTTCACGTCGACCCACGTTCCATGGCACCAACCTTCCTCTACCCGTCGTCCACGATGCTGCCGCGCTCGATGACGAAGGTCCGGTCCAGCAGGCGGGCGATGTGGACGTCGTTGGACTCGGCCACCAGCACGGAGGCGCCTTCCTGCTTGAGGTCGTCCAGGATTTCCACCATGCGCTGGGCGAAGATCGGGGCGATGCCTTCGCCGGGCTCGTCCAGCAACAGCAGCCGGGTGCCGCACATGAGCGCCCTGGCGAAGGCGACGAACTTCTGCTGGCCGCCGGACAGGCTGGTGGCGCCGCGGTGGCGGAACTCCTCGACCTCGGGCATGAGGCCGTAGATCCATTGCAGGCGTTCCCGGGTGTTTTCCGCGCCGGTGGCCCAGACCGGCAACAGGATGTTCTCCTCGGCGGTCAGCTCGGGCACCAGCCGGCGGTCTTCCGGCATGAACCCGATGCCGAGGTGCGCCCGGCGGTGGGCCGGAGTTGCGGCCAGGTCGAGGTCGCCGAGCTGAACCCTGCCCCGCTGGATCGACAGAGCGCCCATGACCGCGCGCATGAAGGTGGTCTTGCCCGCCCCGTTGCGGCCGATGAGGCCGCACATGGATCCCGACGGGACGCTCAGATGGACCCCGCGCAGGATCGGGGTGGCGCCGATGCTCACGTCGAGGCCGCTGACGGCGAGGGTCTCCTCCCCGGATGAGGAACCCTCCGATGCCGCCGCCCGTGCTTCCGCGCCCGCATCATGACCCCGGCCCAGCACATATTCCCGCACCCCGTCGTCCCGCATTGCCTGCGCGGTGGGGGCGTCGCAGATGATCTCCCCCTGGTAGAAGGCGAGCACCCGGTCCACGTACCGCTCGACGATCTCCATGTCGTGCTCGATGAACAGCACGGTCGTGCGCTCTTCCCTCAGCGCCTGCATGAGGATGTCCATGATGGCGAACTTCTCCTCCGCGCTGATGCCGCTGGTGGGCTCGTCGAGCATGAGCAGCCTGGGCTTGCGCACCGTGGCCATGGCGATGTCCAGCAGCTTGCGTATGCCCTGGGGCAGGGCGGAGCCGATGACGTCCCGATATCCGGCGATCTGGTAGCGCGCCAGGTGCTCCTCCACCCTGGCCGCCCGCTCTTCCTCCACCAGCGGCGTCAGCAGCCCCGCCCCGTCCTGCTCGGCGACGCCGTAGGCCATCATCAGGTTGTCGAAGGCGGTTTCGGAGAGGAACACCTGCGGCACCTGGAAGGAGCGGCAGAGGCCCATGCGCGCGATGGCGCGCACCGAAAGCCCGAGGATGTCGCGGCCCATGAACTCCACGGTTCCGCCGCCGGGGGGGAGGTGGCCGGTGACCAGGTTGACGAAGGTGGTCTTGCCCGCGCCGTTGGCGCCGATGACGCCGATGGTCTCGCCCTCCTCCACCACGACGTTGATGTCGTGGGCGGCCACCACCGCGCCGAAGGACTTTTCCAGATCGTGGACTTCCAGGACCGTGGACATGGCCGGCTATGCCTCTTCCTTCCCGGCCTGCAGCGCCGTGCCCGCCCTTCTCCTGCTACGCCACCGGTCCACCAGCGACCACAGCCCGTTGGGCAGGAACATGATGATGGCGAGCAGGGTTCCGCCCATGATCAACTGCCAGATACCCGGAAACTGGTCGAAGGCGTAGGTGCGGATCAGCTCGTACATCAACGCGCCGATGAAGGGCGCGACGACGTTGCCGGTGCCGCTCAGGATGGCGATGAAGACGAAGTCCCCGGACACCGGCCAATACACCATGGAGTCCGGATCCACGTGGCCGATGGTGAGGGCGGCGATGGCGCCGCCGAAACCGCCAAGGAGTCCGGAGACGACGAACTTGGCGTGGACCGCCCGCTCCGCCGAGTAGCCCAGGTAACCCAGCCGGATCTCGTTCTCCCGCACCGCGGTGGTCATGTTGCCCAGGGTGGAACGCAGATACAGGTGCACGAGAACCGCCACCCCCCAGGTCAGGAGCGCCGCGAACACGAACAGCGCGGTCTTGTTCTCGGCGCCCAGGGGCGCGTACCAGAGGTAGGTCGTCGCCTCCAGGCTGATGCCGTCGGTGGAGCCCAGCTCCTCGAGCTTGGCCAGCACGCCGTAGAGGATCATGGAGAACGCCATGTTCAACAGCGCGAAGAAGATGCCCCGGTACTGCCGCAGCAGGAACCCCAGGAGGTACGCCAACAGGCCCGCCGTTACCACGCCGCAGGCGATGGTCAGGAAGGCATCGGTGATGCCCAGGTACCGGCTCATGAGCCCGACGGTGTAGGCGCCAAAGCCGAAGTAGAGCGCGTGGCCGAAGGAGATCAGACCGCAGCGCCACAGCACCAGCAGACCCAACGCCACCGAGCCCCGGGCCAGGGAGAGCGTCAGGATGTTGCGGAACCAGTCGGGCACCACGAAGTTGAGCAGCAACAGCGCGGCGAGGCCGATGGTCAGGCCCCACAGCGTCTTGTCCCGGCGCCAGGTCATATCGTTCTCGCCTTGGCCGGCGCGAAAAGCCCTTGCGGCCGGACGATGAGCACCACGGCCATGATCATGTAGATGACGAACAGCTCCAGCACCGGCTCCTGGTGCACCGCGAAGGCCCGGGCCACACCCACGATCACCGAGCCGATGAGGGCGCCGGGAATGCTGCCCATGCCGCCGATGACCACCACGGCGAAGGCCAGCACGATCACCTCCACGCCGATGCCCGGCTGCACGGAAATGGCCGGCGCCTGGTAGGCGCCGCCCAGGGCGCCCAGGAACGAGCCCAACATGAAGGTCAGGAGGAAGATCCGGTTGACGTTGATCCCCATGGCCTGGGCCAGCTCCCGGTCATAGATCACCGCCAGCAGCAGCTTGCCGAACTGGGTGCGGTTGAGCCCGTACCAGAGCACGGCCGCCACCACCGCCGACAGCAGCACCATGGACAGGCTGTAGTTGTCGAAGGGAAGTCCGGCGATCTCCGTCTGACCCAGCAGCCCGAGGGGTTCCGGGGCGAGATACGGGTCGGTGCCCCAGATCAGCAGCAGAACGTCCTCGAGCACCAGGAACGCCGCGAAGGTCGCCAGCACGATGATGTGCTCGTCCTCGTGATAGAGATGGCGCAGCAGGCCGCGCTCGATGATGATGCCGAAGACCACGCCGAGGAAGAGCGCCGCGAACAGCATCACCGCGAACGCGCCGAACTGGGGCCAATCCACCTGGAAATAGAGGATCAGCAGCGTGGCCGTGAGGTACGCGCCGAAGGCGTAGAGGGCGCCGTGGGTGACGTTGAGGAGCTTCTGGACCCCGCAGATGACGGTCAGGCCCACCGCCACCATGAAGAGGTACGAACCGTAGACGAGTCCGTCGACGAGGATGATGAGTAGAAGCTCTAGATCCAACGGTTCCTCAGTCGCACTTCGCGCCCTTCATGCCGCCCTTGACCCAGTCGGCCGCATTGACCCCTTCCGGCGGGTTCACGCACTCGGCCTTGAATTCCACCACGTCCCTGACCACGATCTCGCCCTTGGCATTGTCCCACTCGGCATAGCCCCAACGGTCCGAGGTGACCGCCTGGTGTCCCTTGCCGATGGACATCTTGACCTTGGCGGCCAGGATGTCGAAGGTGGCGTGCTCCAGCGCCTTGATCACTTGGTCCGTGGACGGGAACTTGCCGCCGTTGGCCTTCATGGCCGTGTCGTAGGCGTACTTGGCCGCCAGAATGCTGTCCGCATAGTGATAGGCCGGCGACGAAGGCGGCCGCTTGTGGGCCTTGCGGTACTCGCTCCGGAACCACTTGTTGAGCGGAGTGTCGATACCCTCCGCGTACAATCCATAGGGACCGCGCGCGAGCTGTCCCGCCGGGAACTTCTTGCCGAGCCGGTTGGCCGTGATCTCGCCCACCGGGAGGACGAACTTCTTGCGCGTGAACAGTCCCCTGGCCGTGCCCTGGGCGATGAAGGCCTCGAGGTCGCCGCCCCAGAAGCTCGAGTGCACGAGCTTCTGCTTGGCCCTGAGCAGCACCGAGATCTCGGTGCCGTACTGGCCGGAGAACAGCTTGGGGAACTGCTGCTTCTGGGCGGGCTTCAATTCCGGCGCCAGGGTCTGCATGGCCAGGTTGAAATCGCGCCAGGCATCCTGGCCCCAGGCGTAGTTCTGGTTGATGCCGATGTAGCCGTCCTTGACGTCCCCCCGGAGTTTCCTGACTACGTAGTGCGCGGCGCCCACGTTGCCGCCGGTGCTGTGGTTGATGATGCGGAAGAGGTATTTCGGCTCCTTCACCAACTCCTCGAAGATGCGCGGCGTACCGCATATCGACAGCAGGGTCAGGACACGAAGCTCCTCGGCCACCCGGGCGATGGCCGCGCAGCTCCCGGAGGAGATGTAGCCGGCGACGACATCTACCCCCTCCTTCTGCACCTTGTTGCGCAGCTCCGTCACCTGCTTGGTGCCGCCGCCGCTCTCGTCGTAGACCACGAGATCCACCTTGCGGCCGGCCATCCCGACACTGTTGTAGGGCGCCGGCAGGGTGCCCTCGTTGATGGCGCGGACAACCATTTCCACGCCGTTCTTGGCAGGGACGCCGTAGGTCGGCGCGCCGCCTCCGGTAAGAAACGTCGGAACCGCCACCTTGACGGTCTGCGCCGAGGCGGCACCCGCCGCCAGCAGCACGGCGAACGCCACGGCCAACGCCGTAAAACCATTTCGAGGAATTGCGCTCATGTCAGCCTCCCGTATTAGTCGCCGGAACCCATCCGGCCGCCTCCGCACCGGGCACGAAGTCTAGCCGAATCGTGTCACAATCGAACCGCTCCGGCAACCAGACTTACTCGACGATTCATAGCGAGAATTCGAGGCAACCGCCGAACCCTGTTCGCCCGGAGCATGCTCATTGGCTATATGTACAAGGTCGGTGCGGTCCATCGCACCTGCCCGACGACGCCACTGCTGCAATGGGAGGAACGCGGACATGGCAAAGAACATGACTCAAAGAGGCAAGGTCGACCTGGAGGGGCTGCGCGGTCCGAAGGTGCAGGCGATGAAAAGCCTCCAGCCGCCGGCCGACATGCCTTTCCGCATCGGCAACATGGGACACGCGGTGCTCGTGGTCCGGGACATCGACGCGTCGGTCCGGTTCTACACCCAGGTGTTGGGCTTCAAGGTTTCCGACGTCTACCCCGAGAGCATGGTGCCGGGCCGGATGGTGTTCATGCGCTTCAACCGGGACCACCACGGCCTCGGGCTCATCGGCCAGGCCGACGAGGCGTCCGCTGGCCGCGAACTGCATCACCTGGCCTTCGAGGTCCCGACCCTCGACGACGTCTTCCGCGCCCGAGCGCACCTCGAGAAGCACGGCGTACCCATCGACTTCCACGGCCGGCGGCGCGCGGGCTGCCAGGTATCGGTGGAGTTCCGGGACCCGGACGGCCACAGCCTGGAGATCTTCTGGGGCCTCGATCAGGTGGACTGGGACGGCGAGGCGCGGCCGCCCGAGGAGTGGGCGCCGAGGCCTTCGCTCGAAGAGGCGCTCGACGAGACGCCGCCGGGACAGGACACCACCCTCGCGGACCCGGACTTGCGCCGGAAATAGTCGGCGGGATTTCGTTCCCGCGCAGAGAAGGCCGAGTCCGGCAAGACCACCCTCGCCCGCTGCATCGCCGATGACGACGGGCGCCCGTTCATCACCCTGGACGACGACCGGCACAGACGGTTCGCCGACCCCCCTCCGCCCCTGGATTCCCGCTTGCGCGGGAATGACGGAGTACGTGGTGGCTCCTACTCAATCCGCTCCAACCCACCCGTGTACGGGCGCAACGCTTCCGGTATCGCGACGCTGCCGTCTTCCTGCTGGCAGTTCTCCAGGATCGCCACCAGGGTGCGGCCGACGGCGAGGCCGGAGCCGTTGAGGGTGTGGACGAGTTGGGGGCGCTGCTTGGGGGCCGGGCGGTAGCGGATGGCGGCGCGTCGGGCCTGGAAGTCGGTGCAGTTGGAGCAGGAGCTGATCTCCCGGTAGGCGCCCTGGCCGGGGAGCCAGACCTCTATGTCGTAGGTCTTGGCGGCGGAGAAGCCCAGGTCGGCGGTGCAAAGCTCCACCACGCGGTAGTGCAGCCCCAGGCGCTGGAGCACGGCCTCGGCATCCCGGGTGAGCTTCTCCAGCTCCTCGAACGAGCTCTCCGGCTCGACGATCTTCACCAACTCCACCTTGTTGAACTGGTGCTGGCGGATCAGGCCGCGCATGTCCTTGCCGTAGGAGCCCGCTTCCCTGCGGAAACAGGGGGTGTAGGCGCAGTAGTACCGAGGCAGGTCGGACGCGTCGAGGACCTCTTCGCGGTGGATGTTGGTGAGGGGCACTTCGGCGGTGGGGATGAGGAAGTAGTCGGGGTCCGCGGTGTGGAACATGTCGGCTTCGAACTTGGGAAGCTGGCCGGTGCCGGTCATGGTGTCCCGGTTCACCAGGAACGGCGGCAGGATCTCCTCGTAACCGTGCTCGCGGGTCTGCAGGTCGAGCATGAAGGCGATCAGCGCCCGCTCCAGCAGCGCGCCGCGGCCCCGGTAGAGCGTGAAGCGCGCGCCCGTGAGCTTGGCGCCCCGGGCGAAGTCGAGGATGCCGAGCTCCTCGCCGATCTCCCAGTGGTTCTTCGGCGTGAAGTTGAAGGCGGGCGCCTCGCCCCAATGCCGCAGCACCGGGTTGTCGGCCTCGGACTCGCCCACGGGAACCCCGGTGTGCGGAAGGTTCGGGATGTCAAGCATGGAATCGCTGAACCGACGCTCGGTCTCGGCGAGCGGCTGATCCAGTGCGTCGAGCTCCTTGCTGACCGTGCCGATTTCCTCCATCAGGTCGGACGCGTCGCCTCCCGACTTCTTGAGCCGGCCGATCTCCCCCGACAGCTTGTTCTTCTGTTCCTTGAGCCGCTCCCAGCGGGCGAGGGTTTCCCGCCTTTCCCGGTCCGCGGCCAGCACCGTTTCCCAGTCGATGTCCGACCCTCTCGCCGCCATGCGTTCCCGCACCCCTTCCGGGTCCTCGCGCAGGATCCTGACGTCAATCATCCCTCATCCCTTCCCACATGAACGGAACCTACCCTTCGGAGAAATCGAACGCATGACGCACATGGTGAACCGTCGGCGGATCCGCACCGAGCGAGATCCCGACGACATCGAACTGCACGTCCCGGTCATGCAGACGGTGCCTGTTGAGATAGTGAAGCGCGGCGCGCTTCAGCCGGCGCTGCTTGACGGCGTTGACCGATTCCAGCGGCGTGCCGGACGTGTCCACCCTGCGGGTCTTCACCTCCACGAACACGACGGCCTGCTTGCTGACGGCGATCAAGTCGATTTCGCCCAGGGGGCACCGGTAGTTGCGTTCGACGACGGCGTAACCCTGCCGCTTGAGGTAGCGCTCGGCGAGATCTTCTCCGGCCTTGCCCAGGGACTTCCGGCCATCACCCATCCCTATTTCTGGCACCAAAGAGCGGCACCGGCAAGCCTCCTCCCGGGGCCGGGACGGCACCCGGCGCGCGTCGCTCCCAGGACTCCCTGACGGGCTTGAAGCTGCGGCGGTGGACGGGACAGGGGCCGTGCTGGTCCAGGGCCGCGGAGTGGCGGCGGCTGCGGTATCCCTTGTGGCTGGCGAAACCGTACTCCGGGTACAGGGCGTCCAGCTCCACCATCATGCGGTCCCGAGCCACCTTGGCGATGATGGATGCCGCTGCGATGGAGAAGCACAGCCGGTCGCCGCCCTTGACGGTGCGCTGCGCCGGCGCCGCGGTCCACGGCCCGCCATCCCCCACGAGGCTGGCGGCGGGAATGCCGTGGGGGCCGTCGATCATGAGGTAGTCCGGCGTGACCATCAGGCCTCGGACCGCCCGGGCCATGGCCAGCAGGCTCGCCCGCAGGATGTTGAGGTCGTCGATCTCGCGTGGATCGGCCACTCCCACGGCCCAGGAAGCCGACCGCTCCTTGATCCATTCCGCCAGCGACTCGCGTTTCTTCGGGCTCAACAGCTTGGAATCCCGGATGTCCGGGTTGAAGGAACCGGGGTCGAACACCACGGCCGCGGCCACCACCGGTCCGGCCAGGGGCCCCCGCCCGGCCTCGTCCACGCCCGCAACGTGCCGGAAGCCCCGGGAGAGCGCTTCCGTTTCGTAGGACCTGCCGTCGGGTCCGCGGTCCTCCGGGGCGAGGAGGCGGGCGTTTCGGTTCGGTTCGGGCGGGGTTCGTTTGCCGGGCATTCGGGGCGTATGATAGAAAATCGGCGTGAAAATCACCAGCGAAGAGGTCCGTCACGTCGCCATCCTCGCCCGTCTGGACCTCACTCCGGACGAGCAGGAACAACTCACCGGCCAGCTCGACCGCATCCTCGACTACATGGACAAGCTCAACGAGCTCGACACCGAAAACGTCGAGCCCATGTCCCACGCGGTGGACGTGGTCAACGTCCTACGCCCGGACCGGGCCGTCAACCAGCCGCGGACCGAGGACTTGCTGCGCAACGCCCCTGCCCGGGACCACGATTTTCTGAGCGTCCCGAAAATCATTGAATGACGGTTCACGACCTTACCCTTCACGAGCTGCACGACCAGCTGCGAGCTCGTGAGTTGAGCGCGGTGGAGCTGGCGGAAGCGTTGTTCGACCGCATCGAGGCGACGGACGGAACCATCGGCGCCTACCTCGCCGTGTGCCGCGAGCAGGGCATGGAAGAGGCGCGACGGGCCGACGCACGGCTCGCCCGCGGCGACGCCGACTCGAAGCTCCTCGGCATCCCGGTGGCCCTCAAGGACGTGCTCCTCACCGAGGGCGTATCCACCACCTGCGCGTCGAAGATTCTGCAGGGCTTCACGCCGCCCTATGACGGCACCGCCGTGCGGCGCCTGAGGGAAGCCGGCGCCGTGCTGCTGGGCAAGACCAACATGGACGAGTTCGCCATGGGCTCCTCCACCGAGAACTCCGGATATTCCATCACCCGCAATCCGTGGAACCCCGATCACGTGCCTGGCGGCTCGTCGGGCGGCTCGGCGGCCGCGGTGGCCGCCGGCCAGTGCGTCGCCGCCCTGGGCACCGACACCGGCGGATCCATCCGCCAGCCGGCGTCCTTCTGCGGCGTCGTGGGCCTCAAGCCCACCTACGGCCGGGTGAGCCGGTACGGCGTGGTGGCCTATGCGTCGTCGCTGGACCAGGTGGGGCCCATGACCCGTGACGTCACCGACTGCGCGCTGATGCTCCAGGCCATCGCCGGCCACGACCCCGCGGACTCCACGTCGGTGGACGCACCCGTGCCCGACTACGCCGCCGCGCTCACGGGCGAGATCAAGGGATTGCGCATCGGCGTCCCGAAGGAATACTTCGCGGCCGGGCTCCAGCCCGAGGTGGAGGGGGCGGTGCGGCAGGCCATCGCCGAACTGGAGAAGGCCGGCGCCGAGGTGACCGAGGTGTCGCTGCCGCGGAACGACTACGCCGTGGCCGCCTACTACGTCATCGCCGCGGCCGAGGCCAGCTCGAACCTGGCCCGCTACGACGGCATGCGCTACGGCCCCAGGGCCCAGGCCGAGGACCTGACTTCCACCTACATGAAGAGCCGCGCCCAGGGATTCGGGCCCGAGGTGAAACGGCGGATCATGCTGGGAACGTACGTGCTGTCCGCCGGCTACTACGACGCGTACTATCTCAAAGCCCAGAAGGCGCGGACCCTGCTCAAGCAGGACATGGAGTCGGTGCTCAAGGATTGCGACGCCATCGTCGCCCCCACCTGCCCCACCACCGCCTTCAAGCTCGACGAACTGACCCACGACCCGCTGCAAATGTACCTCTCCGACATCCTCACCATCTCGGTGAACCTGGCCGGCCTGCCCGCGCTGTCCGTGCCTTGCGGCTTCGATGATGACGGCCTCCCCATCGGCCTGCAGATCATCGGCAAGCACTTCGACGAGGCCACGGTGTTGCGGCTGGGGTACGCCTACGAGCAGGCCACGGAGTGGCACAGGCGCCGGCCGGCGATCTAGCTAGCCCGTTTCCGAAGCGTCATTCCGCACCTCCGTCCCCCCCTCCGTCATCCCCCGCCCCCTCCGTCATTCCCGCGAAAGCGGGAATCCAGGTGGGGTGAGGCGGGGAATATGGCCGTTTGGCCTCTTGCCACCCCTGGATTCCCGCTTTCGCGGGAATGACGGAGGGGTGCGGGAACGGCGGTGCGGTGCCCGGATGACCGCAGGGTGCCGGAATGACGCAGGGTGCGGGAATAACGGAGCACCCGGCTCAGGCCGTCCCGAGGATCAGGCTGGCGTGCATGGCCAGGCTGCCGCCGTGGCCGCTGATGATGCCGACCTTGGCGTCGGGGACCTGACGTTCGGGCTCGACTTCGTTGCCGCGGAGCTGGCGGGCGCCTTCGGTGAGGTGGAGCATTCCTTCAAGGTGGGCCTGGGACAGGAGGCCGCCATGGGTGTTGAGGGGGATCTCGCCGTTGATGCCGATGCGGCCGTCCTTGACGAAGTCCTTGCCCTCGCCCTTCTCGCAGAAGCCGTAGTCCTCCAGGGTGATCATGGCGGTGATGGTGAAGCAGTCGTAGAGCTCGGCGAAGTCCATGTCTCTGGGCTCCAGCCCGGCCATGTCGTAGGCCATGCGCGAGGACTTGCGTCCGCCCAGGGTGGTGAGGGTGGGCGCGTCCAGCAGGCTGAAGTGGGGATGGTGCTGTCCCATGCCGAGGATCACCACCGGCGGCTTGGGGAAGTCCTTGGCGCGTTCCAGGCTGGTCACCAGCACCGCGCCGCCGCCGTCGGACTCCAGCGAGCAGTCCAGCAGGTGCAGCGGTTCCACGATCATGCGGGACTGCTGGTGGTCCTCGATGGTGATGGGCTTTTTCATGGTGGCGTTGGCGTTGAGCGACGCGTGACGGCGGGTGGACACGGCGATCTCCGCCAGGTCCTCGCTGCGGGTGCCGAACTCGTACATGTGGCGCTGGGCGGCCAGCGCGTGGCCGGCGGCGGCCGCGAAGTGCCCCCAGGGCCGCTCCCAGTGCTCGTCGCCCCGGCGGATGGGGTAGCCGGGGGTGGCGTCGCCGGTGGAGCGCTTGCGCGCGTGCACGCACAGTACCGTGCTGCACATGCCGGCGTCGATGGCCATGACCGCGTGCTGCACCATGGCGATGGGCGTGGCTCCCCCCAGGGCCAGGTCGGTGGCGTAGACCGGGGTGATGCCGGCCATGTGCGCCAGCCGCACCGCGTAGCTGCGGTGGGCGTCGTTCAGGGGCTGGTTGGTGAGGAACCCGTCCACCGCATCCCCGCGGACGCCCGCGTCATCGAGACATTCCCGGATCGCTTCGAGATGCAACGAGTGCGTCGTGCCGTCCGGGCGCTTGCCCACCAGCGTCTCGCCCACGCCCACGATGGCATATTTCCCCGCAAGATTGGCCATGGTTCCTCCTTGCCCCACACGGCAGAAATGATTCTGAATCCGTAACAGTAAACTGCGAACATCGTCAATAATGGCCGCTCACCCATCCTCTCCGCCCCTGGATTCCCGCTTTCGCGGGAATGACGGAAGGGTGCGGGAATGACGGAAGGATATCGAAATGACGGAAGGGTGCGGGAATGACGGAGGGGTGCGGGAATGACGGAAAGGTATGGAAATGACGGAGGGGTGCGACAATGACAGAGACGGAGGGAACGCGACAATGACGGAGGGGACGCGACAATGACGAGTCAGGGTCGTTGGCGCGGGCGTGATTTGCGGAGCCTCGGGCTTTCTGTTACCTGCGGAAACATGGGCTACGAAACGGTCATCGGGCTGGAGGTGCACGCGCAGATCCTGACGGAGTCGAAGATCTTCTGCGGCTGCTCCACGCGGTTCGGCGAGGCGCCGAACCGCAACACCTGCCCGGTGTGCATGGGGTTTCCGGGGGTGCTGCCGGTGCTGAACCGCAAGGTGGTGGAGCATACGATCCGCACCGGGCTGGCCACCCATTGCGCCATCGCCAGGAGCAGCCGCTGGGCGCGCAAGAACTACTTCTATCCCGACTTGCCGAAAGGCTATCAGATCAGCCAGTACGAGCTGCCGCTGTGCACCGGCGGCCATGTGGACGTGAGCGTGGACGGCGCCTCCAAGCGGGTGCGGCTCACCCGCATCCACATGGAGGAGGACGCGGGCAAGAACATCCACGACGCGCGCGGCGACCACAGCCTGGTGGACCTGAACCGGGCGGGCGTGCCTCTCATGGAGATCGTCAGCGAGCCCGACATGCGCAGTCCGGACGAGGCCGGCGACTACCTCCGGACCCTGCGGTCGATCCTGGAATACCTCGAGGTGTGCGACGGCAACATGGAGGAAGGCAGCTTCCGCTGCGACGCCAACGTGTCGCTCCGGCCCGACGGCGACGACGCGCTCGGCGTCAAGGTGGAGATCAAGAACCTGAACTCCTTCAAGGCCGTGGAGAAGGCGCTGGAGTACGAGATCCGGCGCCAGGGACAGGCACTGTCGGAGGGGGCAACGGTGGTGCAGGAGACGCGCCTTTGGGACCCCGACGCCGAGGTCACCCGGTCCATGCGCTCCAAGGAGCACGCCCACGACTACCGCTATTTCCCTGATCCGGACCTGCTGCCGCTGGAGATCGACGAGGAGTGGGTCTCGGAGATCCGCGCCAGCCTGCCCGAGCTGGCTCAAGAACGCCGGAACCGCTTCGTGGAAGAATACGCCCTGCCCGACTACGACGCGGACATCCTCACCCAGCGGCGCGACGTGGCCGACTATTTCGAGGCCGCGGTCCGGACCCACGCCAATCCCAAGGCCATCGCCAACTGGCTCATGGGCGACCTCTTCCGCGTGCTCAAGGAACGCAAGCTCGACGCCGCGCTGCGCATCGAGCACTGGCCGGTGGCGGCCGCCGACCTGGCACGCATGGTGCAACTGGTCGACGAGGGCACCATCAGCGGCAAGCTCGCCAAGACCGTCTTCACCGAAATGCTGGAGACCGGCAAGGAGCCGGACGCCATCGTCAAGGAGAAGGGCCTGGAGCAGGTCTCCGACACGGGTGCGCTGGATGCCGCGGTGGACGACGTGCTGGCGGCCTGCGCGGCGCAGGTGGAGGAGTACCGCGCGGGCAAGGAGAAGGTCTTCGGTTTCCTGGTGGGTCAGGTGATGAAGGCCACCCGGGGCAAGGCCAACCCGCAGATGGTGAACGACATCCTGCGCGGCAAGCTGCAGGGCTGACGCCCTCGTCGTCCCCAACCCCGCCCAGCCTGGATTCCCGCTTTCGCGGGAATGACGGGAGGGTGCGGGAATGACGGGAGGGTGCGGGAATGACGGGAGGGTGCGGGAATGACGGGAGGGTGCGGGAATGACGGGAGGGTGCGGGAATGACGGGAGGGTGCGGGAATGACGGGAGGGTGCGGGAATGACGGGAGGGTGCGGGAATCACGGAGGGGTGCGGGAATGACGGATTCGCGTCAGGTGCGGTAGTCGGAGTTGATGCGGACGTACTCGTGGCCCAGGTCGGAGGTCCAGACCGAGGTGCGGGCGTCGCCCATGCCGAGGCTGATGCGGACGGTGAAGGACGGCCGCTGCATGACCTTGGCGGCGGCGGCCTCGCGGGTGCCGACGGCCAGGCCCCGGCGGACCACCTTGACGCCCCCCAGCGCCACGTCGATGGTCTCTTCCACCACGGGCACGCCGGCGTTGCCCACCGCCATCATGAAGCGGCCGATGTTGGGGTCCTGGCCGAAGAAGGCGGTCTTCACCAGCTTGGAGTTGGCCACGGTGAACGCCACCTTGCGGGCCTCGGCCACGGTCCGGGCGCCGTCCACCCGGACCTCCACCAGCTTCGTGGTGCCCTCCCCATCGGCCACCACCTTCAGCGCCAGAGCTTTCATCACCCGCGTCAACGCTCCTTCCAGCGCCTCCTCGCCCTCGCCGCCGCGGGTGATCCGCGGATTGCCGGCGACGCCGTTGGCCAGGCACAACACGGTGTCGTTGGTGCTGGTGTCGCCGTCCACGGTGATGGCGTGGAACGTCGCATCCGCGGCCCGGCGCAGCATCGGACGAAGTGCGGCCGGGGCGACGTCCGCGTCCGTGAGCACGTAGCACAGCATCGTGGCCATGTTGGGGGCGATCATGCCGGCGCCCTTGGCGATTCCGGCGACATGCACGGTGCGACCTCCGATGCGGCAGGACACGGCCGCGATCTTGGGGCCGTTGTCCGTGGTCGTGATGGCCTGGGCCGCGTCCTGGAGGGCATCGGGCGAGAGCGCCGTGGCGGCGTCCGCGATGCCCTGCCGGATCTTGTCCATGGGGAGCCGCACGCCGATGATGCCGGTGGAGGAAGGCAGCACCTGCGCGGCGCCGATGCCCAGGTGCCGGGCGGCCTCGGCGCACATGGCCTCGGCGTCACGGAGCCCGCCCGGGCCGGTGCAGGCGTTGGCGTTGCCGCTGTTGACCACCACCGCCTGGAGGAGCCCCCGGCGCACGTTCTGCGCCCCCACGGTCACGCTCGGGCTCTTGATGCGGTTCCTGGTGAACACGGCCGCCGCGGACGCCGGGCGCTCGGACACGATCAGCGCCAGATCCTTCCGGCCGCTCTCCTTGATGCCGCAGGCCACCCCGGCGAAGCGGAACCCCGGCACGCCCCGCGGGGGCTTCACTTGCCGCAGCATCGCTTGTACTTCTTGCCGCTGCCGCAGGGACAGGGTGCGTTGCGGCCGACCTTGTCGCCGTCCCGCCGCACCGTGGACACGCGTTCCGGCCCCTCGCCGTCCCCGTGGCTCAGCATCATCTGCCGGGGCGCCTGCCGGGCTTCCATCTCTTCCAACTCGGCGGCGGTGCTTTCGAGGTCCACCTCCACGGTGAAGAGCTTGTTGACCACGTCCTCCTGGATCCGGTCGGACATGTCCTGGAACATGTCGAAGCCTTCCCGCTGGTACTCGTGCAACGGGTTCTTCTGGCCGTAGCCGCGCAGGCCGATGCCCTCCTTGAGGTGGTCCATGTTGAGGAGGTGGTCCTTCCACAGGACGTCGATGGTCTGCAGCATGATGATCTTCTCGAGCTGCCGCAGCAGTTCCTCGCCCAGCCGCTCTTCCTTGGAGTCGTAGCTGTTCTGCACCAGGTCGACGACCTTCTCCTCGATCTCCTCCGCGGTAATGGCCTCCAGCTCCTCGGGGGTGAACTCCAGCCGCAGGTTGAAACGGCCCCGGACGCTCTCGGCCAGCCCCGCGAGGTCCCACTCCGACGCCATGGCCTGCTTGTCCACGAAGCGGTCGACGGTTTCCTGGGCGAGCTGCGTGGCCATCTCCAGCACCTCGCCCTTGAGCTTGTCGCCCGCCAGCGCGTCCCGGCGTTGGCCGTAGACCAACTCGCGCTGCTTGTTCATCACGTCGTCGTATTCCAGCAGGTGTTTGCGGATGTCGAAGTTGTGGGCCTCCACCTTCTTCTGGGCGTTCTCGATGGCCCGGCTCACCATGCCGTGCTCGATGGGAACGCCCTCCTCCATGCCCAGCCGGTTCATGATCCCCTGCATCCGGTCGGCGCCGAAGATCCGCATCAGGTCGTCCTCGAGCGACAGGAAGAAACGCGACGCCCCGGGGTCGCCCTGGCGTCCGGCGCGGCCGCGCAACTGGTTGTCGATGCGGCGGCTTTCGTGGCGCTCGGTGCCGAGGATGTGGAGCCCCCCGGCCGCCACCACCTGCTCCCGCTCGCCCGCCGACGTGGCGTGGTAGCCTTCGAGGATCTCGTCGTAGCGGTTGCTGTAGGCCTCGGGCGCCTTCTCCAGCTCCTCCCGCACCTCTTCCACGGCCTGCACATACTCCAGGCGCTTGGACTCGTAGGCATCGTGGGCGGCGCGGGTCTCCTTCTCGTAGGGGATCCGCAGCGCCTCGCAGTGGGCCTCGGCCTCCTCGAAGGCGGCGCGGTTGGCCTCGAACTCCTGCACCAGGGCCGCGTCCTCGCCCTGGGACACCACCGACCGGGTGACCACGAACTCGTACTCCTCCAGCCGTTGCTCGTACAGGCGCCGGCTGTCGTCGATGGCCTCCAGCAGTTGCTGCCGCTGTCCGTCGGCGCCCTGCCAGCGCTCCACGAACGAGCCGAACGCCTCGCACGCCTCCCGGAACTCGCGCCGGGCCTGGGATTTCTCCCGATCCTCGTGAGCCATGACCGCCTCGTCGAGCGTCTCCTTGACCTCGATGTACGACTCCGGGATGGCGCGGAAGCTGTGCAGCGCGTCGATGAGCTCGTCCGACGACACCCTCTCGTATTCCTGCCGCAGCTCACGGAACGGCGACAGCGCCATGAGCCGGCCCTGAATCTCGGTAAAGCTCCGCAACGCGTCACCGCGCTGTTTTTCGTACACCTCCGACTCGGCCTTGTAGCGCTCAGTGGCCTGTCGCATCTGCTCGTCGTACCGTTCCTTGAGATCGCGCAGCGCGTCCTCGTAGCGCTGCGCTCCCTGCAGCGGCAGCTTGGCGGCCCGGGTGATCCACTCGTTCTCCATGTCGGAGCGGGCCA
The DNA here is from genome assembly GCA_965219905.1 of uncultured Binatia bacterium (SeqCode). Classification (GTDB taxonomy): domain Bacteria; phylum Desulfobacterota; class Binatia; order UBA9968; family JAJDTQ01; genus JAJDTQ01. The sequence goes on from CBDCOS010000002.1 coordinate 1,517,733, forward strand.
GGAACTCCGGGTTCCCGCCGAGCAGGATGTCGGTGCCCCGGCCGGCCATGTTGGTGGCGATGGTGACGGCGGCGAACCGGCCCGCCTGGGCGATGATGGACGCCTCCGCCTCGTGGTTCACGGCGTTGAGCACGTTGTGTTTGATCTTCTTCCTCTTGAGCAGCTGGGATATGAGCTCCGACTTCTCCACCGACACCGTCCCCACCAGCACCGGCTGTCCCTTGGCGTGGGACTCGGAGATCTCCTCCACCACCGCCTCGTACTTCTCCCGCTCGGTGCGGTACACCACGTCCGGGTGGTCCAGCCGGACCATGGGGCGGTGCGTAGGCACCACCACCACGTCGAGGTTGTAGATCTTCTTGAACTCCGGGGCCTCGGTGTCGGCGGTGCCGGTCATGCCCGCCAGCTTGGTGTACATGCGGAAGTAGTTCTGGATGGTGATGGTGGCGAGGGTCTGGTTCTCCTCGCGGATGTGCACCCCCTCCTTGGCCTCCACCGCCTGGTGCAGCCCGTCGGACCAGCGCCGCCCCGGCATGAGCCTGCCGGTGAACTCGTCGACGATGATCACCTCCCCGTCCTTGATCACATAATCGACGTCGCGCTTGAAGATGCTGTGGGCCTTGAGGGCCTGGTTGACGTGGTGCAGCATGTCGATGTGCCGCGGGTCGTAGAGGTTGTGGACCCCCAGCAACCGCTCTACCTTGGCCACGCCGCTCTCGGTGAGGGACACGGTCTTGGCCTTCTCGTCGATGGTGTAGTCGCCCTGGGCCAGGATGGCCTCCCGGTCTTCCTGGGAGGGATCGCCCTGGGTCACCGCGCCGCGCTGGAGCTTGGGGATGATGCGGTTGAGCGTGTAGTACTTGTCGGTGGACTCCTCCGCGGGCCCGGAGATGATGAGTGGGGTGCGGGCCTCGTCGATGAGGATGTTGTCCACCTCGTCCACCACCGCGAAGTTGAGCTCCCGCTGGACGTATTCTTCCAGTGCGAACTTCATGTTGTCCCGCAGGTAGTCGAAGCCGAACTCGTTGTTGGTGCCGTAGGTGATGTCGGCCCGGTAGGCGTCCTGGCGCGAGATCGGCCGCAGGTTGAGGTAGCGGTAGTCCTTGGTGATGTAGGCGGGGTCGAACGCGTAGCTGGTGTCGTGCACGATGGAGGCCACCGACAGTCCCAGTGCGTGATAGATGGGGCCCATCCACTGGACGTCGCGCCGGGCCAGGTAGTCGTTGACCGTGATCAGGTGAACGCCCTGGCCGGTGAGCGCGTTCAGGTAGAACGGCAGCGTGGCCACCAGGGTCTTGCCCTCGCCGGTCTTCATCTCGGCGATCTTGCCCTCGTGGAGCACCATGCCGCCGATGAGCTGGGCATCGAAGTGGCGCAGCCCGATGGTGCGCCGGGATGCTTCCCGGGTGGCCGCGAACGCCTCCGGAAGGAGATCGTCCAGGGTGTCGCCGTCGTCCAGCCGCCGCCGGAACTCGTCGGTCTTCCCCCTGAGCTCCGCGTCCGTCAGCTTCTCGAACTCCGGCTCCAGTCCGTTGATGTGCTCCACCACCGGCGAGAGCCGCTTGACCTCCCGGTCGTTCTTGGTGCCGAAGACCTTCCTGACGATGTTGCTGCCGAACATTGCTTCAGGATAGCGATTACGGGGGCGGGATGCAATTTTCGGAAAAGCTGGCCGTCCGTTGCGCCCGACCTCGTGGCGGCGGTTCCCGCCCCTCGCGCTACAGGCGCGGTTCCGCCCCCGCCAGCTCGTCCCCCAACTCCCTGCCGCAGCTCGGGAAATAGCCGAACACCTGGTCCCAGACCTCGCGGGTTTCCATGCAGAGGTAGATGGGGACCAGCGGGGCGGCCTCGCGGATCCATTGGCGCATCTTGCGGTACATGGCCACGCGCAGGGGCTGGAAGTAGCGCATCTTGCCGTCGGGGCACGGGACCTGCTCGCCGGAGAGGATCCGGGTGGCGGGGAAGCGCGAGCGCATCACGCGCTTGAGCGCCGGAGTGGTGCGGAGCACGCCCATGCTGGTCCAGGCCATGCGGCGGTGGTCCAGGCGGGTGAAGAGTTGGTGTAACAGGTCGCGGTAGTCTTCTTCCCAGCCGGAGTACTCCACCATGGGGTCGAAATGGAAACCGAGCTTGTAGCCGGCCTGTTGGCAGCGCCAAGCGGCGTCAAGCCGCTCTTCCAGCGAAGCGGTGAGACCCTCGTCGGCGTCGATGACGGCCTGCGGGTTCATGGACCAGGAGACCACGACGCGGTCCTTGGGGTCGAGGCCGAGCAGGCCGTCGACGTGGTCGCTCTTGGTCTTGAGCTCCAGCAGGACGTTGGGCTGCTCGGCGAAGAAGGGCACAGTGGCCTCGGCGAAGCCGATGAGCGGCTCCAGCGCCAGGCTGTCGGTGATCTCGCCGGTGCCGATGCGGAAGAAATAGTCCCGGTGCTTCGCCAGCAGGTCCCGTGTTTCCGCCAGCAGGTCGTCGACGTTGCTGAACACCTTGAGGGCCGGGTTCTCGGCGAGGTAGTCCTGCAGGTAGCAGTAAGTGCAATCCATGGGGCAGTTGCTGGCGAAGTTGATGATGAAGTAGTTGCAGCAGACCTGGCCGTCGCTGCCCGGGCAGACCTTCAGGAACTTGCCCTTGTGGCGCGTGAGCAGCAGGTCGCGCTTGCCCCGCGAGATGGGGTCGGCGCCGCCGTCGCGTTCCGCCCAGTAGCGCTGGGGGTCCGGGACGGTGACGAAGGGCACGTGGGGGAGCGCCCTCCGGAGGTTGTCGAAGATCACCGACCCCTCGGAGCCGCTCTCCACGATGACCCTTTCAGGCCGGTATGCCTGCACCCTCTTGCCCCTCCATGAGCGCGAACACCTCCTTCGCGGTGTCGTCGTCCGCCAGGGATTCCACCTCCCGGGCCAGCCGGGCCAATGCTTCCACGTCGCCGGCCTGCAGTTCCACCTTGAGACCGCCTTCGAGTCCCGGCGCCACCGTGATGCGGATGCGGGGATCGAGCTTGAGGCTCCGGAGCCGGCCGCGGACCTCGTCCTCGATCCGGGTCAGGCGGGGATAACGCAGCCGCCGCAGGGCTTCCTTGGCGTGCTTCAGCTTGTCGTTCCGCCCCATGCGGCTGTCGGACAGGGTCGGCGCCAGCGCCGCTCCGTCAATCACGGACGCGATCGAGCAAGCGTCCCGCAGGGAAATCTCCACGCACCATTCCAGAAAGTCGTTAAAGTGGTTGCCGCCGAGACGCAAGTTGCGCGCGAGCCGCAGCATCGCGGCCTGATCCGCTTCGCCGAGCGCCAGCCAGCGTTGCACGTCCTGGGCGCGAATGCCCCGCTCCCGGCCGTAGTTCGTGATTTCTTCGGAGAGTGTCATCTCATTCACGGGCGGTTCCAGGCAACGAAGTACCAACGACATCATTCCACCGCTCCCTCCGTCATTCCCGCCCCCCTCCGTCATTCCCGCGGAAGCGGGAATCCAGGTGGGGGCGGAGGGAAACGCCGCTGTAGCACCCCAGCCCCACGTCACCTGGATTCCCGCTTCCGCGGGAATGACGGAGGGGGGCAGCCTCCAAGACGGGCGGCCCGGCGCAGCCGCTCCTCGTACTCCCGCGCCATGGCCTCGTTGCCGCGCTTGCGGAACCCTTGCGCCAAAATCGTAACCTTTTTCGCCATGGCCTCCAAGGCCCAACCGGCCTTCTCCGGGTCCAGACCCGCCTCGATGAGGTTGGCGATGGAGGTGACGCGGAAGCGGTCGAAGCCCCAGGTGGAGCGGGAAAGCTGGTCCGCGTGGCCGCCGCGCCTGGTGACCAGCGCCTCGGGGATCAACGGGACCTCGGTGTCCTTGGAGATCCGCAGCCACAGGTCGTAGTCCTCGCACACCGGAAGGGACTCGTCGAACCCCCCGACACGCTCGAACAGCTCCCGCCGCATCATCACCGCCGAGGGGCTGACCAGACAGAGCTCAAGGCTGGCGCGGAAGATGTCGCCCGAGGGCTTGCGGTGCTTGTTCCTCGGGTTCACGCGCACGCCGTTGCGGAGCCAGATCTCGTCGGTCTGACAGATCTGCACGTCAGGGCTTCTTTCCATGAAAGCGAGCTGCCGCTGGAGCTTCCGCGGATGCCAGAGGTCGTCGGAGTCCAGGAAGGCCAGGTATTTTCCCGCGGCCCGGCTCGCCCCCAGGTTCCGCGCGGCCGCCACGCCGCGGCGGCTCTGGGACAGCACCGTGAGCCGGGCGCCGTAGTCCCGCAAGCGGCGCGGGGTCTCGTCGGTGGAGCCGTCGTCGACCACGATCAGCTCGTAGTCGCACTCCGTCTGCGCCAGGACCGAGTCCACGGCCTCTCCGACCATGGGCCAACGGTTGTACGCGGGGATGACAACGCTGACGCGTGCTCGAGGATCCTTCGCCATGGGGAATGAGACGGTTCAGCCGAGATGGCGGGTCAGGAACAGCGACAGTTCCGGGACGTAGGTGACGATCAGGAGCGCCACGATGTTGATGACGATGAACGGCGCCAGCCCGGGGTAGATGCTCGCCAGCGGAGCCTTGAACAGCGCCTGGGTGACGAAGATGTTCAGTCCGAAGGGCGGCGTGAACATGCCGACGGCGAGGTTCACGGTCATGATGATGCCAAAGTGGACCAGGTCCACGCCGATGGCGACGGCGATGGGCGCCAGCAGCGGCGTGAGGACCAGGATCGCGGAGGCGGGATCGAGCAGGCAGCCCACGAACAGCAGGAAGATGTTGATGGCCAGCAACAACATCCACGGTGGGAGGTCCATGTCCCGGATCGTCCCGACCATGCTTTGCGGCGCCCCGCTGATGGTCAGGAGCTGCGAGAAGACTCCGGCCGCGGCCACGATGATCAGCACCTGGGCCGTCAGGTACATGGAGTTGACGGACACCTCCCAGATCCCCTTCCAGCCGATGTCGCCGTAGATGAAACGCGTCACCACGATGGCATAGACGCAGGCGATGCCGGCTGCCTCGGTGGGCGAGAAGACGCCGGCGTAGATGCCGCCGAGGATGATGACGGGCATGCCCAGGGCCCACACGCCTTCCTTGCTGGCCGCCAGGAACTCCCGGAACGAGAACCCGGAAGCTTCGCGGATGCCGTGCCTGATGGCGAACGCGTAGATGTAGCCGGCCATCAGCAGCGCCATGATCAGGCCGGGGACGATGCCGGCCACGAACAGCAGCACCACCGACTCCTGCGCCGACACGCCGTAGAGGATCATGCCGATGGACGGCGGTATCACGATGGCGATGGAGCCCGACGACGTCAGCAGGCCGGTGGAGAACTTCTCGTCGTAGCCGGCGTCCCGGAGCGGCCGGTAGAGCAGCCGCCCGACCGCCGCGACGGTGGCGGGGCTGGAACCGGAAATGGCGCCGAAGACGGTGCAGGTCCCCACCGCGGTCAGCGCCAGGCTGCCGCGGACGCCGCCGATGACGGCGAGGACCCAGGCGACGATGCGCCTGGAGATGCCGCCCCGCCCCATGAGGTCGCCGGCGAAGATGAAGAACGGCACCGCCATGAGGGCGAACTTGTCCACGCTGTCGAACATCTTGATGTGCACAGCCGTGGGCGGGACCGGGGCGAACAGCAGCAGCACGATGGCGGAGGTGGCCAGCAGGATGACGAAGATCGGGAATCCCAGCAGCAGCAGGATCACCGGCACGACGGCCATCATCCATTCCACGAGACCATCCCCTCCGGCCGCCCCGGTTCAGCCATCCTGGTCGCCGCTGCCGTATTGCTGCACGAACTCTCCCTTCACGTATGAGCGGAAGCGCAGGACCACGGCCAGGAACATGAGCACGAAGCCCAGCAGCAGGGCGAAGTGCGGTATCACCATGGGGATCTCGGCGACGACGCTACGCTGCCCGAAGTTCCACACGAGCTTCACCACGGTCCAGGTCTGGGGGACCACGAAGACGCAGACGGCAAGGAACGAGACCGTGGCGATGCCGTTGATGATCTCCTTCCAGGGCGAGGGCAGCAGGATCGAGAAGAAGTCCATCTTCAGGTGCTGCCCCTCGAAGGAAACCAGGACGGCGCCCATGAAGACGGTCCAGACCATGATGTAGACCATGGTCTCGTCGGCCCAGATGAGCGGCTGAAGAAAAACGTAGCGCCCGATGACGTTGGCGAAGTTGACGGCGATGCCGGCGAGGATCAGCACGCCGACGATCGCCCTCGGCACTGTCACGATGACGAAACGGAGAGGCCCGGGGACTTCATTCCTGGACATGGCCCCTCCGCGCGCAAAATCGGCGGCGCCGCGCTTCGTCAGGAAGGCGCGGCGGTCGGGCAAAGCTCACTACCTGGGGATGCCTCAGCCGCCACGGGTCCGCTTGGCCGCCTCCTTCATGACCCGGTACGTCTCGAGCACCGCGGGGCGGTCCTTCAGCACGTCGTCGCCCACGGTGGAAAGACGCTTCCGCAGTTCCGCCTGGTCCTCGGGCGACAGCTCAGCCAGCTCGCCGCCGGCCTTGGTCCAGATGTTGTACATGCGCTCGACGAACTTGAGGGTCCACGCCTGGTTGAGCGGATCGGTGGCCAGCGCCTGGTCCAGGATCGCCTTCTGGAGGTCGGCGGCCAGCTTGTCGAACCACACCTTGCTCACGAAGCGGCCGCTGCAGATCAGCCCCTCCCCGGGCTTCAGCACGTACTTGGCGATGCGCTGGTACTTGAACGGCACGAAGATGGTGATGCCCGCCTTGTTGCCGTCGATGGTCTTCTGCTGGATCGCCGGCACCACCTCGGACAGCGGCATGGGCACGCCCGCGCCGCCGAGCCGGCGCAGGGTCTCGATCTCCAGCTTGCTGCCGAAGACCCGGAGCTTGCGGCCCTTGAAATCCGAGAGCTTGCGGATCGGCGTCGAGGTGGCGTAGTCCGTGGGCGCGTCACAGGTCATGCTGACGAGCTTGAGGCCCTTGGCGTCGCCGATGGACCAGTACGCCTTCTTGAACGCGGGATCGTGCACGGTGCGGAAACCGTGCATGAGATCCTCGAAGATGCCGGGAGCCGACAGCACCCCGAAGCGCGGATCCACGCCGGACAGGAAAGCCGGCGGCGTCATCACCATCTCGATGGTGCCGAGCTGGACGCCCTGCACCATGGCCGGTATCGCCCCGAGCTGGCTGAGCGGATAGACCTCGACCTTGATGCGGTCGCCGACCCGCTCGGCAAGGCCGGCCTTGAAGGTGTCCGCCCAGTTGTCGTACGCCCCCTTGGTAGTGGCGTGCCCGATCTTCATGGTGACGGGTTGCGCAACCGCCGTGGCGGCGAGCGCCATGCAGGCCGTGAGGACCACGGCCGCGAAAGAGAGACTCAGACGCAGTTTCGACATCATCGACCTCCCTGTGAACGGTCTTCCGGAATGGGGGCGCGATTACACCACAAATCCCGACGTGCGACAAGGCGGGCGGCTCCTACACGAAACCCTCCATCTTCTTGAAGAACTGGTCCACCATCATCTTGCCGACGCCGCCCAGCATGCGCTGGCCCACGCCGGCGATCAGGCCGCCGATCTTGGCGTCGGTGCTATAACGCAGCGTCGTAGCGGATGCCCCGTTTTCCTCCAGGTCGATGACCAGGTCGCCCTGCATGAAGCCCGGCCCGCCGGAGCCGGAGCCGCTGAGCACGTAGTGGCTGGGCGCCTGCTTCTCCTTGACCGCCACCTTGGCCTTGTAGCTGCCCTTGACCGCGGCGATGCCGACCTTGACCGTGGCCTCGTACTGGTCCGGGCCGACCTCCTCCATGCTCTCGCAACCGGGCATGCACTGGGCCATGATCTGTGGGTCCTGCAGGATCTCCCAGACCCGCTCGCGCGGGGCGTTGAACTGATAGCTGCCTTCGATCTTCATGAACTCCTCCTGTGGAAACGATGGTGAGCGATATGTTCATAGCATTTTGGCCGCGACAGAAAAGGGGGCAAGTCCGGACCGGACTTGCCCCCTTGTTTCACGTCGCGAGCCAGCCGTACCGTTGCCGGCGCGCTTACTTGAGCACCTTCTTGAAGACGTCCGCGTTGTCCTCGATCAGCTTGAACATGGTCTCCATCACGGGCAGCCAGTCGTCGCCGTAGACACCCGAGGTCTTGGCTCTCATGCTCTTGAACGCAGCCTGGGTCTCGGGGTCCTCGATGGACTCCCGGAAGGCCTTGATGAGCACCGCCATGCGGTCCTTGGGCATCTTCGGAGGCGCCGCCACCACGCGGTTGGCCGCCAGCACGCTCAACTGCGGGAATCCGAGCTCGCCCACGGTGGGGACGTCCGGATGCCTGGGGTCACGCTTGTCGAGGTAAACCCAGGTCGGGACCATGGACCCGTCCTTGATGAACGCCATCTGGCCCGGAGAATCCAGCCCCAGGGCCCGGGCGTGCCCCTCGCCGCGCACGATGGCCATGTTCGACGCCGGCGCGCCAGCGTAGCCCATGATGAACTTGGGCTTGAACCCCATGGTCGCAGCCGTGAGCGCGGAGTTGACCCAGCCGGTCGTGCCGTATCCCGATTCGGTGATGAGCACTTCCTTCTTCTTCCGGAAGTCCTCCAGCGTACGGAGGCCGTACTGTTTTCCCGCGGCATAGATATACGGCGCGGCGGAGATGCGGCCGATCCAACTGAACTCCCTGAGCTTGTACTGCGTGTCCTTGAACAACTGGCTGACGATGGCCCCGGGCAGGTTGACGATGCCGATGGTGTAGCCGTCGGGCTTGGCCACCGTCAGCAGGTTCCACGAGATCACCCCGCCCGCCCCAGGGACGTTCCGGATGATGATGTTGACGCCGAGCTTCTTCCTCATCACCCGGGCCACCGCCCGGCTGTGCAGGTCGAACCCGCCTCCCGGGGCGGCGTTGATCAGCCATGTGATGGTCTTGCTGGGATACTTGTCTTCCTTGGCCGCCAGGGCGTTCTGGCCTGCCGCCACAACGAGGAAAAGCGCGGCGAGCGCGGCAAGCGTGTACCGATGCATCATGAAAACCTCCTGGGTTGTTGTGAACTTTCCGGACTTGCCCTTCCCGGCCCGCAACCCGTGACAGGCCGGCCGTGACGGGCGGAGCTACTTCTTCAGGGCCTTGTCGAAGACCTCCGCGTTGGCCTGGATCAGGTCGAACATGGTCTTCATCTCCACGAGCCAGTCGTCGCCGTAGATGGGCAGGGTCATGGCCTTCATGGCCTTGAAGGCCGCCTGGGTTTCGGGATCCTCGATGGCCTCCCGGAAGGCCTTTATGAGGACGGCCATGCGATCCTTGGGAACCTTCGGGGGCGCGGCCACCACGCGGCTGGCCGCCAGGACGCTCAGTTGCGGGAAACCCAGTTCGCCCACGGTGGGCACGTCCGGGTATCTGGGGTCACGCTTCTTGAGATAGACCCAGGTGGGGACCAGGGAGCCGTCCTTGACGAACGCCATCTGGCCCGGAGAATCCAGCCCGAGGCCGCGGGCGTGCCCCTCGCCCCGCACGATGGCCATGTTCGACGCCGGCGCTCCGGCGTAACCCATGATGAACTTGGGCTTGAACCCCATGGTGGCTGCCGTGAGTGTGGCGGTGACCCAGCCGGTGGTGCCCACCCCCGATGAGGTGATGAGCACTTCCTTGGCCTTCTGGAAGTCCTCGAGCTTCCGGAGGTTGTACTGCTTTCCCGACGCCCAGATGTACCTCCCCGCGGAAATGCGGCCGATCCAACTGAAGTCCCTGAGCTTGTACTGGGTCTCCTTGAACAGTTGGCTGACGATGGCGCCGGGCAGGTTGACGATGCCGATGGTGTAGCCGTCGGGCTTGGCCGCCGTCAGCAGGTTCCACGCGATCACGCCGCCCGCGCCGGGCACGTTCCTGACGATGATGTTGACGCCCAGCTTCTTCCTCATGACCCGGGCCACCGCCCGGCTGTGCAGGTCGAACCCGCCCCCGGGAGCGGCATTGATCAGCCACGTGATGGTCCGGTTGGGGAACTTGTCGTCACTGGCGGCCAGGGAGCCGTGGGCTGACAGCAGAAACAGGAGCAGCACGGCGAGCAACGCAAATGAGTACCGGCGTATCATGACAACCTCCCGGAAATGCTTTGGAATTGGCCTATTTTCCGCACGCGAAGGGTGGCGAGACTATCATACGGCTTTGCGGCGTGTCAACGCCGGGCGACGTGCGAAGCTATGGTTTTGCCCGGCAACGCCGTTGTCTATCCCGGATCGTTACGGATCCGCCGCAGAGCCCCCTACAGCTTGTAGAAGCGGGCCGCGTTGTTGCCCAGGATGTCGTCCTTCTCCTCCTGGGTGAGGGTCGTCAACTCGCGGGTCTCGTGTACCCGTTCCCACTCGGTATCGCCGTGGGGGTAGTCGCTGGCGTACATGAAGGTGCGGGGGCCGAGATGGTCGATGAGGTAGCGCAGGTCCTCGTGCTCGCTGTAGCCGGACAGGAACCGGCCCGTCCGGATGTAGTCGTGGGGGTTCTTTACGCCCTCCGGCAGCAGGTAGGGCTCGTCGCCCCAGCCCGCCTCCCGGTGATGGCCTCCGGACACCCGCGGAAGGTCCTGCACGTGCCGGTTCACCCAGTTGGCCCAGTAGTGGAGCCACTGTCCGTCGATCTCCAGGAACGCGAAACGCAGGTTCGGCAGGTCTTCCATCAGCCCCATGCGGGTCACCGACATCAGCGCCACCATCATGGAAAACGGCATGGCGGTGATGTGCGTCGAGAAGAAGTCCTTGAAGCAGTCCGCCCAGGGGGTATCGTGCATGCCGGTGACGGCATGGAAACCGATGGGACAGTCGAGATCGTTGGCCGCCTTGAAGAACGGCTCGAACTCCCGTGAGTGCAGCGGCCGGGTGCCCACGATGCCCGGGATGGTCACCGCCACGAGGCCCAACTCTTGCGTCGCCCGGCGCATCTCCTCCACGGCCGAGCTCGGGTCCTGCGGCGGAACCAGCGCGATGCCCTTGAGGCGGTCGGGAGCCCGGTTGCAGCGGTCGGCGACATAGTTGTTGTGGGCGCGGCAAATGGCCGTGGCCAGATCCTTGTCCTCCACGTCCGAGACGAACACCATGACCGTGGGATAGATCACCTGGATGTCCACGCCCAGGAGATCCATGTCCTTGAGCCGGCCTTCCGTGTCGTCCAGCGTGTTGTCCTTCATGTGCATCTGCTTGTGGCGCGGGCTCATGAACTCGAAGCCGCCCGCGCTCACGCCCCTGGAGAACGGGATCCGCGGCACCACCCGGCCCTCCACGACCCACCGCCCCCCTTCCAGGGGATGATCGCGGATCGCCAGGACCCGCGGCCGCTTGGCGAAATATTCCTTCTCGATGAATTCATCGAAGAGGTAGTGGGGCTCGTGATAGTGTCCGTCGGAATCGATGACTGGAGGCATTGCCATCTCCCTTCCCGTGTGTCACCTTGACCGCTTGCGCCCGAGTAGCCTATGGCACAGCCGAATACGTGTCAACTCACCATAAAACCTGGTATTTTCTCTCGGCCCGACACGCGCGCCCGGACCCTTGGAGACAGTTGTGCCGCCCTCCGCTGACAGCGCCCGAGACCCCTCCGCCGGCGCCGTGGCGGAAGAAGCGACGCGCCCGGTCAAGACTACCCGCTGGCTGGCCTACCGCTTGGGCGAGGGGCTCTGGCGGCTCCTTGTCCGGGTGCTGCGGGTGATGCCGCCGGACCGGTTCAAGCGGCTGTTCACGCCGGTCGTCGTATCGCTGGTCGTTTGCGCCGTCCCGCGCCGGCGCATCGTCGCCGTCATGGACGCGGCCTTCGGCGGCTCCTACACCGCCGCCGCCAAGCGCGGCCTCGCCAGGGGCGTGCAGCGGCGCATCGTGGAGAACGTCCTCGATTGCCTGATACAGATGGGCTACCCCGAGCGGCTGCGCGAAGTCCTCGATATCCAGGGCCTCGAGCACTTGGAGGCGGCGGTGTCCAAGGGCCGCGGCGTGATCGCGCTGGGGTTCCATCTGGGCAACTTCATCCTCCTCACCGCCGCCATGGGAGTCGCCGGACACCCGGTCCACGGGTTGCTACGTTTTCTCGACGACGAAAGGCTCATGAACCTCGTGCTCCACCACAGCCGGTCGTTCCACACCAGGCTCATTCCTTCCCTTCCCCGGCGGGAGGCCGTCAAGAGGATACTGGCCGTGCTCCGGGACAACCGCATCGTCGTGATGCTGGCCGACAACCTCAAGCGTGGCGAACTGGAAACGACCCTTTTCGGGCAACCCGTCCGGACGGCCCGTGGATTCGTGAGCCTGGCGCTGCGAACGCGCGCGGCGGTCGTGCCGGTGTACCTGGTGCGCGGCCACGACGGCAGGCTGCAACTGGTCATCGAGCCGGAAATGGAGATGGTGCGGACCGGGGACCTGGGCGCCGACTTGACCGCCAACACCGACCGCATCATGAGATTGCTGGAAGAGCTCGTGCGCCGCTATCCGGACCAGTGGTACTGGCTCACGGTCAGGCTCGGACTGGGATCGGCGGGAGCCGAGAGCTGGTCCGCGGCGCTGAACGACGTTGCTTGAGACCCCCGGAAGGCAATGGTAGAGTCTCCTTAGAGCCCGTCCATCCCCTGCCCGTCATTCCCGCGAAAGCGGGAATCCAGGGGTGGAGGAGGGGCGCCGCGACTGTGCTTGCCCAACCCCGCCCCTCCTGGATTCCCGCTTTCGCGGGAATGACGCAAGTGCGGGAATGACGTGACTCGGGACCCAGACAAAGGAGCTATTCATGCAAGGCGGATCCGAGGGCCCTTGGGGGCGCCGGCAGCAGAGCGGGCCCGATTGGGAGGACCTGCTCTCGCGGTTGCCCGAGTTGCCCGGCTTCCTGAAGTCGGGCGTGCCCTTTCTCATCGCCGGGGCCATCGCCGTCATCTGGCTGGCCAGCGGCTTCTACACCATCCAGCCCGGCGAGGAAGGCGTGGTGACCCGGTTCGGCAAGGTGACGCGCATCGCCACCGCGGGGCTCAACTACCACATTCCGTGGCCCATCGAGGAGCTGCGCAAGGTCAACGTCGCGGAGATCCGGCGGTTGGAGGTCGGATTCCGGAGCAACCCGCAGCGGCCGAACCTGGTGCGGCTGATTCCCCAGGAATCCCTGATGCTCACCGGCGACGAAAACATCGTCAGCGCCCAGCTCACCGTGCAGTACCGGGTCAAGAACCCCGAACAGTTCCTGTTCAAGCTGCGGGATCCGGTGACCACGCTGCAGGCGGCCACCGAAGTGGCGCTGCGCAGCCGGGTGGGCAACACCACCATCGAGGAGGTCCTCACGGTGGGCCGGGACCGGGTGCAGACCGAGACCCAGGAGTTCCTGCAGCAGCTCATGGACACCTACCAGTCCGGCATTCAGATCACCGAGGTGAAGCTGCAGACCGTGGAGGCCCCCAGCCAGGTCAAGGACGCCTTCGACGAGGTGGTGCGGGCACGTGAGGACCGGGAGAAGCTCATCAACCAGGCCCGGGGCTACCGCGAAGACCTCATCCCCAAGGCCCGAGGCGAGGTCCAGGAGATCGTCCAGGCCGCCGAAGCCTACAAGGAGGAGCGGACCTTGAGGGCCAAGGGCGACGGCTCCCGGTTCAACGCGGTCTTGACGGAATACCGCAAGGCGCCGCGGGTGACGCGGGAGCGCATGCACCTCGAGGCCATCGAGCGGGTATTGCCCAAAGTCGACAAGATCATCGTGGACGCCCAGGGGGCAAAGAACGTGGTGCCGCTGCTGCCGCTCAAGAGCATGTCCGGACTTCCGGGAGTGGGAGGCAAGTGATGAACCGTTCCTACATTGTCGGCATCATCGTCGGCGCCATCGTGGTGGTGCTGCTGTTCCCGCCCGTCCGGCCGTTCTTCGTGGTGGGCGAATGGCAGCAGTCCATCGTCACCCAGTTCGGCAAGTTCAAGCGCGCGGTGCGGGAGCCGGGACTTCACTGGAAGACGCCGCTGGTGGAAGACGTCACCATGTACGAGCGGCGTATCCTCGCCAGCGACGCGCAGCCCCGGGACTACCTGACCCTGGACAAGAAGCGCGTGGTGGTGGACCACGTGACCCGGTGGCAGATCAGCGATCCTTTCCAGTTCTTCAAGACCGCCTTGACCGAGCAACGGGGACGGTTGCTGCTGGACGACATCGTGTTTTCCGAGCTGCGCCAGGAACTGGCGTCGCGGAACTTCGCCGACATCATCGCGGAACAGCGCGAGGCGGCCATGGAAGCCGTGGCCAAACGCTCCGCGGAGAAGGCGAAGAGCGAGTACGGCGTGACCGTCGTGGACGTGCGGGTCAAGCGCGCCGATCTCCCTTCCGAGGTCCAGGCGAGCGTTTTCGAGCGCATGCGCGCCGAACGCGAGCGCATCGCCAAGCGCTATCGCTCGGAGGGCGAGGAGGAGTCCAAGAAGATCCGCGCCCTGACCGACAAGGAGAAGACGATTCTGCTGGCGGAAGCCTACCGCCAGAGCCAGAAGCTGCGCGGCGAGGGTGACGGCGCGGCGACGGCCATCTACGCCGCTTCCTACGGACAGGACCCGGAGTTCTACAGCTTCACCCGGAGCCTGGAAGCCTACGAGAAGTTCCTGCCGGAGAAGAGCACCGCCATCCTGTCGGAGGAGTCGCGGCTGTTCCGGCACCTGGGCAGTGCCCAACTCGGCGAGATCCCGGAGGTGCCGGCGGCGCCCGCTCCCGCCCCGGACACCGGCATCAAACCGAAGGAAGCTCAAACCGCGGAAGCCAAAGGCATGGAGCCCAAGGCCACGGAAACCAAGGGCATGTAAGCCCGGCGTTCAACCCGGAGAGTCGAATGAAGATCGAGAGTCTTGGCAACTTCGAGCGCGTGGACCAAAACGCCGAGGTGATGGACACGCCCTACGACCGCTGGGTGGAATCCCAGGGCGTGGACGTGGTCCGGGGCTACTTCGTCCAGGACCTCAAGGAAGTGCCGATGAAGTGGTGGGACCGCAAGGGCGGCCACGGGGTCTACATCAACCTGGAAGGGGCGGGCTACCTGGACGACGCCTTCGTGGTGTCGATTCCCCCGGGCAAGAGCCTGAACCCCGAGAAGCACATCTACGACGAGCTGGTCTACGTGCTGTCCGGCCGGGGGGCTACCACCCTGTGGCAGGGTGACGGCAAAGGCCAGAGCTTCGAGTGGCAGGAAGGGAGCCTGTTCGCCATCCCGGTGAACGCCACCTACCAGCACTTCAACGGCTCGGGCGAACGGGAGGCCAAACTCCTGGGGGTCACCAACGCGCCGCTGGTCCACAACATCTTCCACAACGTGGACTTCGTCATGGGCAACTCCTACGTCTTCCGGGACCGCTTCGGCGACGACCAGGACTTCCGCGGCCACGCGCGTCTCTACAACGACCGGGTGCTGGAGACCAACTTCGTCCCCGACGTGGCCAACATCGAGCCCATCGCCTGGGAGGCGCGGGGCAAGGGAAGCCGGACCGTGTTCTTCGAGCTGGTGAACAGCCACATGGGCGCCCACGTCTCCGAGTTCCCGGTGGGACGCTACAAGAAGGCCCACCGCCACGGCCCCGGCGCCCACGTGATGATCCTCTCCGGCGAAGGCTACTCGCTGATGTGGCCCGAGGGCGAGGAGAAGCAGCAGTTCATCTGGAAGCCCGGTTCCCTGGTGGTGCCGCCCGAGGGCTGGTTCCACCAGCACTTCAACTCCGGCCCCCAGCCGGCCCGCTACCTGGCCCTCAAGATGCTCAGCCGCATGTTCAAGCTGGCGCCCGGCCCGATCCAGTCCGACGTCCCCCTGAACCAGGGCGGCTGGCAGATCGAGCACGAGGACGAGGACGACGACGTCATCCAGCTCTTCGTCGACGCCTGCGGCGCCTCCGGCGCCAAGGTGGACATGGCCCATATACTGGAACGGCAGGGGGCGGCGTAGGCCGCGCCACGCCGCCCCTCCTGGATTCCCGCTTTCGCGGGAATGACGGAGGGGCGGTATACGGCGGAGGGGCGGTATATGACGGGTGGCAGGTGGCGAAGCCCGTCGGTCTGACGTGACGAAGCCCGTCTGACGTGACGAAGCCCTACTGCGGCCGCAGCCTCTCGATGGTCGCGATGTAGTCCTTGATGCCCGCTTCGAGGTCGTAGGCCGGGGTGAAGCCCAGGTGCTCCCTGGCCTTGCCGATGTCGAAGATGCAGTAGCTCTTCTTCTCGGTCATGCGGAACTCCAGCCCGGAACTGATCTCGATCTCGCTGTCGGGATAGAGCCCGCCGAGGATACGCTTGAAGTCGTGGAGCGTGACGCCCACGCCGGTGCCGATGTTGAAGGTGCGCTCGGCGGGGTCCTTGACCTGCAGGCCCAGGATGATGGAGCGGGCCACGTCGCCCACGTAGAGCGCCTCGTTGGACTGGTCGCCGCCCTCCGCCGTGAAGCCCTCGCCCGACATGACTTTCTCGATCATCTGGCCGTAGAGCGACAGCGCGCCGTGGCGCACCTCCTTGCCGGGACCGTAGATGGAGCCGAAGCGCAGCACGACGGAGCTCACGCCATACTTCTTCTGGTAGTAGGTGCACAGGGTCTCGCAGCACACCTTGATGGTGCCGTAAAGGTCCGCCGGGTTCTGGGGGTGCTCCTCGTTCACCGGCACGTACTCGGGATAGGCGTGTTTTCCGAAGATCTCGCCGTACACCGCCTTGGAGCTGGTGAACACCACCCGCTCGAGCCCGCGGTGGCGGGCAATCTCGAGCACATTGAGGGTTCCGTCGACGCCCACCTTGATGCCCAGGGCCGGGTCCGTTTCCGCCGGAATCGGCATCAGTGCGGCCAGGTGGGCCACATGGGTGATGCCGTGATCGACGACGATCTTGTCCAGGCCCTCCGGGTCGAGGATGTCCCCCACCACCAGGTCCACGTCCTTCTCGATGTCCGAGATCAGCGATGTGTCCATCCGGTTGTCCATCAGCACCGGCCGCACGCCGTCCCGGATCAGGTGCCTCGCGGTGACCGCGCCGTTCACGCCCATGCCGCCCGTAATCAGAATCTTCATGTGATGCCTCCGTCCCGAGCCGTTCCCCGGCCCGGACATGGGCGGGTCTGAAACCCGCCCTGAATTTGCCTCTGCATGCCCGTCAGTTCACGCGGGTGATATCCAGATTTCCCTCCGGGTCCACGCGCAGCGTCCAGCCCGGCTCCACCACCGTGGTGGAGGTCTTCTCCTCGACGATGACGGGCCCGCTCAACACGGCCCCCGGGGCCAGATCGTTCCGGCGAAGCACCGGCACCTCGTGCGAGCCGTCCAGCATGAGGGCCCGGCGGTGCTCGGTGGGTGGGTGCTGCCCGGTGCCCGCATCCTGCGACAACTCCGGTTTGCCCAGCGAGGCGTACGCCGACGCCCGCAGGTTGACCACCTCGACGACCTCGTCATCCGCCCGGTGGCCGTAGCGCTGTTCGTGGGCCTGGCCGAAACGGTCGCAGATCTCGTCGACGTTAAGCTTCGCGGGATCCTTGGCGATGGGGACCGTCAACTCGTAGGCCTGCTCACGGTAACGCATGTCCAGCAGCCAATCAACACGGATCTGGTCGGGAGACGGCCCCTGGGCGGCGAGGTCGCGCCGGACCTCGTCTTCGAGATCGCCCAGAGCCGACACGGCCTCCTTCAACGACTCCGGAGTAAGCGCCACCACCCGGGTGGTGACCGCGTCCGAGCGCAGGTCGGACAGCAGCATGCCGAAGGCGCTGAAATTGCCCGGGTCCGCGGGCACCAGGATCCGCCCGATGCCCAGGGAAGAGGCCACCGCGGTGGCCAGCGTCGGCCCCATGCCGCCGAAGGGAGCGAGCACGAAGTCCGCGGGATTGAATCCCCGCTCGATGGTGATGGTGCGCATGGAGGAGACGATGTTGGCCACCAGCACGCGCAGGATCCCCAGGGCCGCCTCGTCCTCGGACATGCCCAGGGGCCCGGCCACCTCCCGGCGGATGGCCTCCGCCGACAACTCCGCGTCGATGGGCATCTCGCCCTGCAGCAGCGTCCGGGGGTTCAGGTGGCGAAGCTGCACCAGCGCGTCGGTCAACGTGGGCTGGTCGCCGCCGCGCATGTAACAGGCCGGTCCCGGCACCGCCCCGGCGCTCTGCGGCCCCACCTGCAGCACCTTGCCGTAGCGCACCTGGGCCAGGCTGCCGCCCCCGGCCCCCAGGCTCTCCACCTCCACCGAATCGACCCGCACGGGGTGGCGCCCGATGTGCCATTCGGTGCGGAAGAGCGGCCTTCCCGGGATCAGCGACATGTCGCTGCTGGTGCCGCCGATGTCCAGCGAGATGAGGTTGGAAGTGCCGGTCCGGGCCCCCAGTTCGTGGGCCGCCACCACCCCGGCCACCGGGCCGGACATGAGGGTCTGCACCGGGAACCGGGCCATGGCCCGGGGCGCGCCGATGCCGCCGTTGGACTTCATCAGGAAGGCGTGCGCCCCCGGGAAGTGGCGCAGCACGGTCTCCTCCATGCCGGCGAAGTACTGCTCCATGCGAGGGCCGAGGTAGGCGTTCAGCACCGTGGTGGCGGTGCGTTCGTACTCGCGCCAGACCGGGTTCACCTCCGACGAAAGCGCCACGAACAGGTCCGGATGGCGCGAGCGGATGCGCTCCGCCGCCAGGCGCTCGTGGGCCGGGTTCACATAGGAGAACAGGAACGCGACGGCCAGGGCTTCGATGCCCTGCTCCACGAGGCCGGCCACGGCATCGTCCACGGCGGCCAGATCGAGCGGCTCCATCACGTCGCCGGACTTGTCAAGGCGCTCCGGGACCTCCGCGACGCGGCGGCGCGGCACGAAACGGGTAGCCCCGGGATAGAAGATGTTGAAGACCTCGTGGCCCTTCCACTGGCGGGCGATCTCGTAAACGTCGCGGAACCCGCGGGTGGTGAGAAGGCCGGCGCGGGCGCCCTTCTCCTCGAGCACCGTATTGAGGGCATGGGTGGAGCCGTGCAGCAGGTAGGACAGGGCATCGGCGCCCCACTTGGCGCGCAGGTCCGCCAGCACCCCGTCGAGCACTTCCAGCGGCGCCGCCGGATTGGACGGCACCTTTCGCACCTCGCGGATCCGCCCGGTGGCCTCCTCCAGGACCGTGACGTCCGTGAAGGTGCCGCCGACGTCGATGCCGATGCGCAGTCCCTGTCCCGATTCCTCCATGTTCTCCCCTGGCGGAGCTTCCGGTCATACCGAAGGGGGCGGCGCGCTTTGCCGATACTTCACAAGGAACAGCACGAACCCGCCCAGCCCCACCGCCGTGGTGGCAAGGAACATAGCGGGATAGTTGTTGCCGGTAAAGTGGAGCATGATGCCGGCCAGCACCCCGCCACCGCCGATGGCGAGGTCGTAGAACAGGTGGTACTGGGCCATGCTCAGGCCCCACCGATCGCGCGGGGCCAGGTCGATGGCCATGGTCATGAGCGCCGCGTGGACCGAGCCGTAGCCGAACCCCAGGATGGCCGCGGAGACCAGCAGCATCATCGGCGAGCGCGCCAGCACCAGCACCAGCATGCCCACCAGGGCCAGCAGGTAGGTCGGGATGACCACGAACGGCCGGCCCTTGCGGTCGGAGAGCGGGCCGAAGATGGGCCTGCCGACCACGACCGCCACGGCGAAGACGCTGAACCAGATGCCCGGGTCTCCCCCCATCTCCAGGGCGTAGAGCGACAGGAAGGCGATGATGCTGCCGCGGGAGATTCCCAGAAGACCCATACTCAGAGCGGGCATGATGGATTGGGGCAGGATGAAGGTGTCGAACCAGCGCCGGCGCCGGGGGGTGGGCTTGTCCCGCGCCGGCGAGGGGATCAGGACCGCCGCCAGCAGGCCGAACCCCGCCGCCGCCGCGCCGCTGGCGAACACCGTCGGGAATCCCAGACGGCCGACGATCCAGAAGGCGACGGCCGGCGCGATGGAGTAGGCCACCGTGCTCACCGCCCCGGAGTAGCTGATAAGAGTGCCGCGCAGGTGGTCCGGAGAGATGTCCGCCACCAGCGTGCCGATGGACGTGGTGCATCCCGACCACCCGAAGCCGTGGTACGTGCGCAGCAGTAGCGCCACCAGCACCGAGCCGGTCCAGATGTAGCCCGTGGCGGCGGTGATGAAGATGGTCAGTCCGCCGACGAGAAAGACCTTGCTGCCCAGGCGGTCGATGTAGGCGCCCACCAGCGGCCGCACCCAGGTGGCGCCGAGGGGGAACGCGGCCATCACGACACCGATCATGAACGGGCTCGTGCCCATGTTCTTGAGGTAGACCGGGAACACCGGCTCGATCAGGAACATGGCGAAGAACAGCCCGAAGCGGGCGCCGCAGGTCAGGAGGAAGTCACGGAGCCAGCCTCGCGGGGCGGAAGCTTGCTGTTCCACGGAGAGGTTACGCCTGTCCCGGTCCGGCGTTGCCGTTCCGGGGCGCGCTTCGGAGGCGGCGGGTCTCCGCCTCGTCGATCTCGGGCGGCCAGCCGCTGACGGCGACGCCGTAGACCTCCCGTGCCGTCGCCGCGCTGATGTATCCGTCCCGGACGTCGTCCAGCACCTTGGACGGCTCCCGCTCGAAGGGGTCGCCGCGGCCGCCGCCGCCGGCGTACTGGATGCGGAAGACGTCGCCCTTCCCCATCCGGAGCCGGCTGACCTTGGACGGGAGCGCCCGCTCACCCTCCGTGCCGGGGTTGAGAAAGGCCGAGGACGGCAGCGCCCGGCCCGCGCCGTGGAGCCCCGGGGCGGAATGCTTGAAGCGGTCGCTGCGCAGGTTGACGTAAGCCTCGTCCGCCAGCATCTTCCAGTCCCGGACCATGCCCAGGCCGCCCCGGAGGCGCCCGGCGGCGCCCGACTCCTCGAACAGCTCGTAGCGCTCGATGCGGATGGGGAACTCCGTCTCCAAGGGCTCCACCGGCGTGTTCATCACGTTGATCACCAGCGAGTTCAGCACGGCGGGGCCGTCGGACCCGGCGCGCGCGCCGCCGCCCCCACAGTTGAGGTCGTAGAGCGAAAACCACCGCCCCCGGTCGGCATCCTGTCCGGAGATGGACACCGAGCCCCCGGCGCCGCTGTCCGGCGCCGGCACCACCTCGGGCAGGGCCTCGGCCAGCGCCATCTGGACCACCGAGGTGACCATCTGGGCGGGACGCACGTACATGTTCACCGGCGCCGGATAGCGGGGGTTCAGGATCGAGCCCTCGGGCGGAAAGGTCACCTTGATGGGCCGGGAAATGCCCTGGTTGACCGGCAGGTCCGGGCACAACACGGCCACCACCAGGCAGTCGATGAAGTTCCGGATGACGCAGGGCCGGAGATTGATGGGACCCCGGGCCTGCTCCGACGACTCCAGGGTGAAGTGCAGCTCGTCGCCGGCCACCCGCAGGGACGCCGCGATGCGATAGGAGCGCTCCTGGTCCAGCCCGTCGTCGTCGACGAAGTCGACGCAGGGACCGTAGTCCCCGTCCGCGATCTTCTCGATGGCCTTCCGCACCTCCGCCTCGCAGATGTCCATCCACTCGCTCCAGCAGGCGGTGACCTCCTCCGAGCCGTAGTGGTCCATCAGCTCCGCGAGCTTCCTGAGGCCGTAGAAGTTGGTCTGGGCCTGGGCCTGGATGTCCCCCCAGGTGATCTCCGGGGTGCGGGTGTTGGCCATGATGATGGTCTTGACGTCCTCGTTGACCTCGCCGCCACGGTAGAGCCGCAGCGCCGGCAACAGCAGCCCTTCCTGGATCACGTCGGTGGCGTCCGGCGAGTTGGTGCCCGGCACCTTCCCGCCCAGGTCCGGCTTGTGGGCCGTGTTGGCGATGAAGGCCACGCGCCGGCCCTGGTGGAAGACCGGGGAAACCACGGTCACGTCGGTGGCGTGGTTCTGGCAGGCGAAATAGGGGTGGTTGAGGATGTAGACGTCGCCTTCCGCGTTGTCCTCGCCGAATACCCGGATCACCTCCCCCACCTGGGCCGAGATGCCCCCGATGTGAAGCGGCTGCGGCAACCCCTGGGTGACCATGCGCCCGTCGCCGTCGAAGATGGTGAAGGTGAAGTCCTGGCTCTCCTTGATCACGCTCGAATAGCCGGTGCGGAGCATGTTCAGCGCCAACTCCTTGGCGATCTGCGCGGTGGCCCGGTAGACGACTTCCATCTGCACTGCATCCATGACGGTTCTCCCGAAGGCGTGGGTTCAGGGTTCCTCGTAACACGATCGCCCAACGCGGGCCACCAGCGGGGCCGCGCGACTGGACCGGCGCACCCGTTCCGTACTAGTGTGGTGTCCGCCCGGGCGTATTCCCGGGCGACATGGAGGCCGATGCCATGGCACCTACCCTACGGTCCCTTGCGCCGGTGTTCGCCCTGGCCGCGACTATCTTCCTCTCCGGGATCGCCGGCGCCGCCGAAGACAAGCACGCCGGCATGGTCCTCGTCCCCGCCGGGGAGTTCACCATGGGCCGCGACGGCGGCCCGCCCGAAGAAGGGCCCGCACACAAGCTCTTCCTGCCCGCATTCCGTATCGACCGGAACCTGGTCACCATGAAGGAGTACGCACGGTTCATCCGGGCCAAGGGGCCGGTGGGGCCCAAGGGCGAGCAGTACCTGGACGTGGCGGACGATGACAACCGCATCCACCAGGTGGGCGACACCTGGCAGGTGGAGCCCGGCTGGGAGGACCACCCCGCCTCGGAAATGGCTTGGCACGGCGCGGTCGCCTACTGCAAGTGGCTGGAGAAACAACTCCCCAGCGAGGCCGAATGGGAGAAGGCCGCGCGCGGCACTGACCGGAGGCTCTACCCCTGGGGCAACGACCCGCCCACGCCGGAGCTGGCCTTCTTCGGCGGCTGGCGCGGCGAGTCCGTGCCGGTGGGCCGGTATCCCAAGGGGCGCAGTCCTTACGGAGTGCTGGACATGGCCGGCCAGGTCTGGGAGTGGACCCGCTCCACCGCAACGCGCTATCCCTACAACGCCAGGGACGGTCGGGAGGATCTCTCGGCGCCCCACCCCAGGGTGACCCGGGGCGGCAGCGCCGCCAGCGATCACGAGGGGCTCACCGCCACCTCCCGGCACACCGTGGACCCCGGCAGGCTGGCCAGGGGGCACGCGTACTACGGCTTCCGCTGCGTATCCAGGGTCGAGATGGTGTTCTGACCACGGACGTGTCTCCATCTTGCGTTTCCCGGGTCCCCGGGCTATCTGATAGCTTCGACAAGTGTCGGTGTCGCGCAAGTTCCCGCGATGCATCCCCTGACGATCCCGCGGCAACCTATACCCGGAGGTACCATGGCGCTGTTTTTCCATTCGCAGGACGTGGATGAGCTGGTTTCGTTCCCGGAAGCCGTCTCCATCACCGAGGGGGCGCTCAGCAGGATCGCCACCCCCGAGGGGGTGAACGCACCCCGCAAGCGGTTGAATTTGCACCGGAATGTGGGAGAAGCGCCCTTCGACACCGTGCTCAACATCTACGCCGGCGGGGCGGCGACGTACGGAGCCGTGGGCGCCCAGGTGGCGCTCCACCGCAAGGCCATCGTGGGCGACCAGCAGAGGCGGCCGCCCTACAACCCGGACCAGACCGAGCTGGCGGTGATCTACGACGCCGACACCGGCACGCTGCTGGGAGTCATGGCGCATCGCCCCAAGCACGCGGCCGGGGTCGCCGACCTGCGGACCCCGGCCACGAGCCTCGTGGGCCTCGACCGGCTGGCCAAGGCCGACGCCCGAAGGGTCGGGATCTACGGCTCCGGCAACCAGGCCTACTCCACCTTCGTGGGTCTGACCGAGCTGCGGCAGATCGACAGCGCCAAGGTCTTCAGCCCCACGCCGTCGCACCGGGAGGCTTTCGCCAGAAAGATGAGGGAAATCACGGGGGTTCCGGTCGAACCGGTGGAAGAGGCGCCGCGCGCCGCACAGGATGTCGACATCGTCCTGTGCATGACCAACACCAACGTCCCGGTCATCGACGGCTCGTGGCTGGAGCCGGGCCAGTACATCATCTCGGTGATCGGCAGCAACATCGAGCTGGTGAAGAGCGGCAACCTCGACAAGCCGCGGCGAGAGATCGATGACGGCACCCTCAAGCGGTGCGATTTCATCGTCGCGCTGTCCCGGGAGCAGGCGGTGGACTCCCAGCAGGGGGACATCTACTGGCCGGTCCAGGACGGCGTCATTTCCTGGGACAAAGTCATTGATATTTCTGATATTTTGACCGGAAAGGCCCCGGGCCGCACCAGCGACGACCAGATCATCCTGTACAAGAACCAGGGGGGCCAGGGCATCGTCGACATCGCTCTCGCCAGGAAGCTCTACGATCTCGCCCGGGAGCACCGGAAAGGGTTCGAGCTGGACATACGGCCGCGGGAAAACTGGTGGGTCCAGGGCGGCCGGGAGGACTACTGGACATGAGCCGGATACCTCGTTATATAGGATAACTTCGTATCATTTATGAAACTTTACAGAGTGTGCCCACTTTCCGGGAGTTCGGATGGCCACAACGGAAGTACCCGAAACGGTAGTTTGCCCGAACTGTAACCACAACGTCGTCATCAAGCTCTATCAGGTCGACATCAGCATCAACAGCTCCCAGGGCCATTTTCACACCATCCACCATCGGCGAGAGCCGGCATACACCGTCTACTGCATCAACTGCGGCCATTTCATCACCAACGATCCCACCGGCAGGCCGCCCAAAAACGACAAGGGCGGCACCCAGGACAAGCCTCGAAAGACAGCCCCTTCCAAGGCGGCGGCCAGGAAGGACTCGAGCCGCACCCCAGCCAGGAAGAAACGGACGAAGTAGCGCCTTTGCCCGGTCCGGACCACCTTGACTTCCAAAGTCGAGAGCGGTAACTCCCACCAACTCGGACCCTCCGTTACGATGCTCCTGATGCGGCATGAACCTCCAGTCCACCCGATCCGGAAAGGGGAACCATGGTAGTGAATGAGTCTGTTCGGAAGTTCGTGAAGGAAGCGGCGGCCATGTGCCGCCCCGATGACGTGGTGTGGTGCGACGGCTCGGAAGAAGAGCGGGAACGACTGACCCAGGTGGCGATTCGGGTCGGCGACCTCATCCCCCTGGACCAGGAGAGCCTTCCGGGCTGCTACCTCCACCGCAGCGCCGCCAACGACGTGGCGCGCACCGAGCACCTGACTTTCGTGTGCTCTCGCGAACAGGACGACGCCGGCCCTTCCAACAACTGGATGGCGCCGGATGAGGCCTACGACCGGCTCGGCCGGCTCTTCGACGGCTCCATGTCCGGCCGGACCATGTACGTCATCCCCTTTCTCATGGGCCCTGCCGGCTCCCCGTTCAGCAAGGTTGGCATCGAGCTCACCGACAGCGTCTACGTGGCGCTGAGCATGCGCGCCATGACCCGCATGGGCAACGTGGCCCTGGAGCACCTGGGCGGCTCCGACGACTTCACCCGGGGGCTCCACTCCAAGGCGGACCTCCACATCGACCGCCGGTTCATCTGCCACTTCCCGGAAGCGAACACCATCTGGAGCGTGGGGTCGGGGTATGGCGGAAACGCGCTACTGGCGAAGAAATGCATGGCGCTGCGGTTGGCCAGCGCCCTGGGCGCCCGGGAGGGCTGGCTCGCCGAGCACATGATGATCGTGGGGATCGAGAGCCCGGAGGGCGAGACCACCTACGTGTGCGGCGCGCTGCCCAGCGCCTGCGGCAAGACCAACCTGGCCATGCTGGTGCCGCCCAAGTCCATGAACGGCTGGAGGGTGTTCACGGTGGGAGACGACATCGCCTGGCTCCGGGTGGGTGACGACGGCCGGCTGTGGGCGGTGAACCCCGAGGCCGGCTTCTTCGGCGTGGTGCCGGGCACCAACTCCCGGACCAACCCCAACGCCATGCGCACCATCGAGAAGAACACCATCTTCACCAACGTGGGGCTCAAGCCCGACGGCGGGGTGTGGTGGGAAGGGCACGACGACCCCCTCCCCCGAAGCGTCACCGACTGGCGCGGACGGCCGTGGAACAAGGAGGGGCCCGTGGCCCATCCCAACAGCCGCTTCACCGTGCCCGCGTCCGAGTGCCCGTCCATATCCCCCGAGCGGGACAACCCCAACGGCGTCCCCATCAGCGCGATCCTGTTCGGCGCCCGGCGGCAGAAGCTCGTGCCGCTGGTCTATCAGGCCTTCGACTGGGCCCACGGGACCTTCCTGGGCGCCACCCTGGCGTCCGAGACCACCGCCGCCGCCACCGGAGCGGTGGGAGTGGTCCGGCGCGACCCCATGGCGATGCTGCCATTCTGCGGCTACAACATGGGCGACTACTGGAACCACTGGCTTTCCATGGGCAAGCGCCTGACCCGTCCGCCCAAGATCTTCCGCGTCAACTGGTTCCAGAGGGACGACCGGGGCGGGTTCCTGTGGCCGGGCTTCGGCGAGAACCTGCGCGTGCTCCGATGGATTATCGAGCGCTCCCGGGACGACGGGAAAGCCGACGAGACCCCCATCGGCTACCTGCCCAAGCCCTCCGGCATCAGCCGCAAGGGGGCCGACGTCTCGAGCGACGTCATGCGCCGCCTGCTCCACGTGGACCGCGACGGCTGGCGCACGAACCTGCGAAGCCAGTCGGAGTTCTTCGAGAAGTTCGGAGACCGGCTGCCGTCCGGGATTCAGGAGCAGCACGCGGGCCTGAGGCAAAGGCTCAGGTCCGGATAGCCGGGGACGACCCGGGCTTCCGGCTGCCTACTGGTTACGCATTTGCCTGCTTTTTGGGCAGTCACAACGCTCCCCGCACCCCGCACGGAACACCCCAACGAGCCTGCCGTGCCTTCTGGCGCGAGGCCGCGCCGCTCCCGCGCCGTTGGCACCTGATTTGCGTCATCCGTACCCCAGTACGCCCCGCGGATAGGGCCGCGGGGGACAACACTTGCACACGGGGGACAAAGTGGCGCAGATCAACAGCGGCGACACCGCCTGGATACTGACTTGTTCGGCTCTGGTCCTGATGATGACCATCCCGGGGCTCTTTCTCTTCTACGGCGGACTGGTCCGCACCAAGAACGTATTGGGCACCATCATGCAGAGCTTCACCGCGGTGGGGCTCATCAGCATCATGTGGGTCCTCTGGGGCTATACGCTGGCTTTCGGCCCGGACGTCGGAGGACTCATCGGCAACCTCGACTTCCTGGCGCTCAACGGGGTCGGAGCCGAGCCCGATCCCGACAAGGTCGCCGGCGTTCCCCACCTGGCGTTCATGGTCTTCCAGATGATGTTCGCCATCATCACGCCCGCCCTGATCACCGGCGCGTTCGCCGAGCGGGCCAAGTTCAGCACCTTCATCGTGTTCGTGCTCCTGTGGAGCACCTTCATCTACGCCCCGCTGTGCCACTGGGTATGGGGCGGCGGCTGGATGGGGGCCATGGGCGCCCTGGACTTCGCCGGCGGCACCGTGGTGCACATCAGCTCGGGGATCTCCGCCCTGGCGGCCGCCATGGTCTACGGCGCCCGCAGGGGCTACGGCCGGGACGCCATGATGCCCCACAATCTTCCGTTCAGCGTCATCGGCGCCTCGCTTCTGTGGGTGGGCTGGTTCGGCTTCAACGCCGGCAGCGCCCTGGCGGCCGACGGCCTGGCCGCGGTAGCGTTCGTCACCACCAACACCGCGGCGGCGGCCGCGGCACTGGCGTGGATGTTCACGGAGTGGGCCACCGGGGGCAAGCCGACCCTCCTGGGGGCGGCCACCGGCGCGGTGGCGGGCCTGGTGTCCATTACCCCGGCGGCCGGTTTCGTCAGCCCGGGTTCGGCCATCATCATCGGCGCGGGCGGCGGCATCCTGTGCTACGCGGCCTGCAACCTCAAGGCCCGCCTGGGCTACGACGACTCCCTGGACGTGGTGGGCGTGCACGGCGTGGGCGGCATCTGGGGGGCGCTGGCCACCGGCCTGTTCGCCTCCACCCTGGTGAACTCCGGCGGGGCCGACGGCCTCTTCTTCGGCAACCCCGGGCAACTCTGGATCCAGTTCGTCGGCGTGGCGGCCACCATGATCTTCGCCTTCGTGGGCACCCTGGTCATTCTCGGCATCCTCAACGCCACCATGGGTCTGCGGTTGTCGGACGACGACGAACAGATGGGCCTGGATTTGAGTCAACACGAGGAACGGGGTTATAGCTGGTAGACGCATCTTCGGTTCTGGGGCGCAAGGAGAAAGTTCATGAAAAAGATAGAAGCGATCATCAAGCCGTTCCGGCTGGACGAGGTCAAGCAGGCCCTGACCGCGGTGGGCGTCTCCGGCATGACGGTCAGCGAGGTCAAGGGGTTCGGACGGCAGAAGGGGCACACCGAGCTCTACCGCGGCGCGGAGTACACCGTGGACTTCCTGCCCAAGGTGAAGATCGAGGTGCTGCTGCCGGAGGAGCTGCTGTCCAGCGCCGTCGACGCCATTCTGGAATCGGCCCAGACCGGCAAGATCGGCGACGGCAAGATATTCGTCACCAGCGTGGACGAGGTGATCCGCATCCGCACCAACGAGCGGGGCGACGAAGCCATCCGGTAGCGCGGGGTGTGCCCGCCGGCGGCGGGGACGAGGACGGCGGACTGGCGAATCCGGGCGTGCCGGTACAGGAACATGACACGCCGCGTTTCCCCGTCCGCCTGGAGGGTCCATGCTCGTACGTTTCATCTCCTTCGGAGAAAACCCCGCCGTCGTCATCGGGCGCGCGCGCGGGCTCTTCGCCGCCCGCGGCCTGGAAGTAGAAACCACCCTTACCCGCAGCTCCACCCAACAGATGCGCGGCCTGGGCGACGGGACCTACGACATCGCCTCCACAGCCTTCGACAACGTTCTCGCATGGTCGGGACGCGAGGGCGCCGACATCCATGCGGTCGCGCGGGCGTCGCAACGCATGGCCCTGCCGGTGTACGTGCGGCCCGAGATCCGCGATTGGGAGGACCTGCGCGGGAAGCTGTTGGCGGTGGACGCGGTGGACACGGCCTATGCGCTGGTGCTCCGGAAGATCCTGCTGGCCCACGGACTGGACCTGGACCGGGGCGATTACCGGCTCGACGGCGTCGGCGCCACCGGACCGCGCTTCGAATCCATGAACAGCGGCAAGACCTTCGCCGGGATCCTGAACCCGCCCTGGGACCGGAAAGCCGAGGAGGCCGGCATGAGACGGATCGCGGACTACCGCGAGGTGTTGCCCAACTACCCGGGAGGGGTCTTCGCCGTTGCCGCGCCCTGGGCGGAAACCCATCGCGCGGAACTCGTCGCGTTTCTGAAATGCCTGGTGGAGGCCGTCGGCTGGGGCGGCGATCCCGTCAACCGCGACGCCGCCCTGCAAATGTTGCGGGAGGCGCTGGGGATCGACGGTGAAGGGGCGGCCAAGGAGTTGGCGGCGCTGCCCGGCACCACCGAGCTCGACCTTCCCGGCCTGCAGGTGCCGCTGGATCTCCGGGTGTCGTTCGGCATGGCGCCGGGCAAAGGCACGGACCTCGCCGCCTACTACGACCTCCGGCACCATTCCGAAGCCACGGCCTAGCGGCCGTCCTGGCCGCTGCCACGGACGCCCGACCCACACCGGCCGCAGCCCGTCGCGCTGCAACCGCGTCCGTGAATTGTATTGAAGCCCACGCCCGTTTGTAGTAGGGTCTTGTGCCTTCGTTGCCATGCCGAGAGTGAAACAGAAGACCAAGCCGCCGCTGCGGAACAAGGAGCTCAGCTGGCTGGCGTTCAATGGCCGCGTCCTCCAGGAGGCGTCGGACGCCACCGTTCCGCTGCTGGAGCGGCTCACCTTCCTCGGGATCTTCTCGTCCAATCTCGACGAGTTCTTTCGCGTCCGCGTGGCCCATCTCCGTCGTCTCGAACAACTCGGCGCCGGCGCGCGGCGGCTGATGGGCGACGACCCTTCCGCGGTCCTGAAAGAGATCCACGCCATCGTGCTGAAACAGCAGGCGCTGTTCGAAAGCACCTACCGGAGCATCCTCCAGGAACTCGAGCAGCACGGCATCTCCATCGTCAGGGAGAACGAGCTCAACCCGGGCCAGGAAGCCTACATCAGGGAGTTCTATCAACAGAAGCTGCGGCCCACCCTGATCCCCCTGATGATCAATCACCTGACGGAGTTCCCGCAGTTGAAGGACCAGGCGATCTATCTCGCCATCTCCCTCCACAGCAACAAATCCGGCCGGTCCGAGTACGCGCTGATCGAGATACCCACCGACGTGCTGTCGCGTTTCGTCATCCTGCCCAAGATGGGGGACCGGGAATACGTCATCCTGTTGGACGACGTCATCCGCTACTGCCTGAAGGACATCTTCTCCATCTTCCCCTTCGACCAGTTCGAGGCCTACACCATCAAGCTCACGCGGGACGCGCAGCTCGACCTCGACGACGACCTCTACGAGAGCTACATCGAGAAGATCTCCAAGGGCCTCAAGCAGCGGAGGTCCGGGGCGCCGGTCCGCTTCATCTACGACAACCAGATCCCCCGGCGGCTGCTCAAGCTGCTGCAGGGCAAGATGGGCCTCGACACCGAGTCCGGTCCGTTCATCCCCGGCGGACGATACCACAACTTCAAGGACTTCATGGGCTTCCCGCGCATCGGACCGAAAAAGCTGTCGGAAGCTCCGCTGCCGCCGCTGGCCCACCGGGACTTCGACGCGGCGGCGACCTTCTTCAAGGCCATCCGGCGCCGGGACATCCTGGTCCACTACCCCTACCAGACCTTCGACTACCTCATCGAGTTCCTGCGCCAGGCCGCCATCGACCCCAAGGTGCGTTCCATCAAGATGACGCTGTACCGGGTGGCGCGGAACTCGAAGATCGTCAATGCGCTGATCAACGCCAGCCGCAACGGCAAGCGGGTCACCGTGGTCATGGAGCTGCAGGCGCGGTTCGACGAGGCCGACAACGTGTACTGGTCGGAACGCCTCCAGGAAGAAGGGGTCCGGGTCATCAACGGCATGCCGGGTCTCAAGGTGCACGCCAAGCTGATCCTCATCACCCGGGTCTCGCACCGGAAGACCGTGCTGTACGCCAACGTCGGCACCGGCAACTTCAACGAGACCACCGCCCGGATCTACACGGACGACAGCCTGTTCACCGCCGACGAGCGCATCACCGGCGAAGTGAGCCGGGTCTTCGGCTTTCTCGAAAGCAACTACCAGCGCACCACCTTCAAGCACCTGATGGTGTCGCCCTACGACACCCGGCGCAAGCTCACGAAGCTCATCGCCACCGAGATCAAGAACGCCGGCAAGGGCCGGCCGGCCCACATCTTCCTCAAGGTCAACAACCTCGAGGACGCCGGCCTGATCCGCAAACTCTACGAGGCCAGCGAGGCCGGCGTCGAGGTGAGGCTCATGGTGCGCGGGATGTTCTCGCTGGTGCCGGGAGTCAAGCACTTCAGCGGGCGGATCGAAGCCACGGCGATTCTCGACCGCTTCCTCGAGCACTCCCGGGTCATGGCCTTCGCCAACGGCGGCGACGAGAAACTGTTCATCGCCTCCGGCGACTGGATGGAACGCAACGTGGACCACCGCGTGGAAGTGGCCTGCCCCATCTATGACCCGGCCCTCAGGCAACAGCTCATGGACGTGCTGGACATCGTGTGGCAGGACAACGTCAAGGCGAGACTGCTGGACAAGGACCTCCGGAACCAGTACAGGCCCGTTGCCGGCGACCGCCGGACGCGGGCCCAGGAAGCCATCTACACCTACCTCAACCAACTTCACGCGGCACGGCCGGAACCCCAGGCGCCGCTGCGTCTGGCGCAATAGGCGCGACAGCCTCCCAAGGCCCGCAAGTAGCCGCGAACTATGCTAAGATGGAGGGCCGCCGCGCCCCCGGGAAGGGGCTGCGGCTCGTTTGCGTACCGACGGTGCGCGGGGCGAGCGAGGACAAGGAGGGAAGGCCGGGAAGATGAAAAAGCTGGCACTGGGAGCCGAGGAGCCGTTTGCATGGCGGTCATGGGGTGAAGGGTTCGTCAACATCAACGACGCCGGGCACCTCGAAATCATCACGGATCCGGCCGCGCGGCACAACGTCGACCTCCACGGGCTCGTGACCCTGTTGCAGCAGCAGGGCATACACCCGCCCGTTCTCGTCCGCTTCCCCCAACTCATCGACCGGCAGCTTGAGACCCTTCACCGCGCGTTCAAGACCGCCACCAGGACGTTCGACTACCGCGCCGACTACACCTCCGTCTATCCCCTGAAGGTCAACAGCCGGAGGTCCACGGTGGCGCGGATCTGCGAGACCGGCCGCAAGCACGGCGTGGGCCTCGAGGTGGGCACCAAGGCCGAGCTCTGCATCGCCTTGTCCATGCTCGGTCACGGCGGCGGCCCGATCATCTGCAACGGCTACAAGGACACCGACTACATCGAGCTGGCGGCGGTTGCCGGCGAGGCCGGCTACAACATCGTGGTGGTGTTCGAGCGGCCGCGGGAATACGAGCTCATCAGCGAGCTGCGGGCCAAGGGGCTGCCGTGCCCCACCCTCGGCGCACGGGTGAAGCTCAACGCCAGCGGCATGGGCCGCTGGGAGGAGTCGTCCGGAGACCTGTCGAAGTTCGGCCTCAGCGCCTCCGACCTGCTGGACGCCACCCGGCTGCTGAAGGACTGCAGGCTGCTGGACCGGCTCCGGCTGCTCCACTTCCATCTCGGCTCCCAGATCACCAACATACGGAACTTCAAGCAGGCGTTGCAGGAAGCGCTTCGCTTCTACGTCGAGCTCAAGGAGCTGGGGGTCCCCCTTGACACCCTTGACGTGGGCGGCGGGCTCGGGGTGGACTACGACGGCAGCAACAGCTCGGCGGACTCCAGCGTCAACTACAATGTCCAGGAGTACGCCAACGACATCATCTACACCACCAAGGAGGTGCTGGACCGGGCGCGCATCGCCGAGCCGGCGATCATCACCGAAGCCGGCCGCTTCCTGGTGACCCACCACGCGGCCCTGCTGGTGGATCCTCTCGAGCAGCCGCAGACAACGCCGAAGTCCGGCCGCCCTCGGGCCCGGGCCTCCAACGTGGACGCGGTCAACGAGCTCGACGACATGGTGGTGGAGATCAACAGCAAGAACTGGCGCGAGTACCTGCACGATGCCTACCAGAAGAAGGACGAAATGCTCTCGGCCTTCTCCCTGGGCTTCCTCTCCCTGAAGCAGAGGGCCCAGGCGGAGTCCGCGTTCTCCCGCATCGTCGAGCTGGCCAGCCGCTACTCGCGCCATGGACGGTTCGACGGCGAGGACAAGGCGGCGCTGGAACGCATCGCCGCCCGGCTGCATGCCTTCAACTTCTCGATCTTCAAGTCGCTGCCCGACAGTTGGATCCTCGACATGCTGTTTCCCATCATGCCCACCTGCCGGCTGAAGGAGAAACCGGCGGTCAAGGCGATCCTGGCGGACCTGACCTGCGATTCGGACGGGGTGATCAACAAGTTCTCCCACCCCCATGAGCCCCGCTCCACCTTCGAGCTCCACGCCCTGCCTTGGGATGACAGCTACGCTCTGGCGATTCTCTTCCTGGGCGCCTACCAGGAAGCCCTCAGCAGCGACCACAATCTCTTCGGCCGGCCGGCGGAGGTCACCGTGGAAACCGACGGCAACGGCGCCGTTGAGATCCTCGACGTGCGGGAACCCGACACCTGCGGCGACATGCTGACCCGTTGGGGCTTCGGCGAGCTGGTGCAGAGCCACGTGCCCGGGGAACTCCGGGCGGTGCCCGACCCCGCTCGCTCGGACTCGCCTTCCGCCCGTTTGGAGAGGGTCCTGACCCGGATCCTCACCGGCGGCACCTACCTCGATCGGCATAACGCCGAAGCGGCAAACGCCGCCCCCGGAGAGCTGGACGCCTCCATGGGGAAACCCCGCAGCGCCCGCACCCGAACGGTAGGCAGCACAAAACAGGCGCGTTCGGCAAGCGGTTCCTGAAAAGTTCCCGTGCCCTAATTTTGATGGTTTGAGCAACAGGAACCCCTGTGCTAGGGTCGTGCATCTGGAACAGCCAACAGGTGCAGGACATGCAAACGAGCCCCGCAAGCGCGGCGCCCGCGGTGCCGCGGATCTCCGCCATACCCACGCTCTCTCGACTTCCCCGGGTCGATGCCTGGACCGTCGGGGTTCTCGTCATGGCGGCACTCTTCACCAGCCCGCTCCTCGCGGTGCTGGGAATCGCCCTGGAAAGCAGCGGCGACGTGTGGACGCATCTCGCCTCGACCGTTCTCGGCACCTACATCAGCCAGACCCTTCTCCTCATCGCCGGCGTCGGAGCGGGCGTCCTGGTCATCGGCGTCAGCACCGCCTGGTTGATCACCATGTTCGAGTTTCCCGGACGGCGCGTCCTTCAGTGGCTCCTGCTGCTGCCTCTGGCCATGCCGGCGTATATCGCGGCTTACACCTACACCGACGTGCTCGAGTTCGCCGGTCCGGTACAGACGGGCCTGCGGGAGTTGTTCGGCTGGCAACGGCCCGGGGATTACTGGTTTCCCGAGGTCCGCTCCCTGGGCGGCGCCGTCACCTTCATGTCCCTTGTCCTCTACCCGTACGTCTACCTGTTGGCCCGCGCGGCGTTCGTCGAGCAGTCCCAGAACCTGTGGGACGCGGCCCGGGGGCTCGGGCTCGGCACCTGGAGATGTTTCGCGCGGGTGGGAGTGCCGCTGGCCCGGCCGGCCATTGCCGTGGGCGTGCTGCTGGCGTTGATGGAGACGCTGAACGATTTCGGGACGGTGGACTATTTCGCGGTGCAGACCCTGACCATCGGCGTCTACCGCGTCTGGTTCGGCATGAACAACCCGCCCGCCGCGGCGCAGCTCGCGACCATGGTGCTGGCCCTGGTGCTGGTGATGGCCGCCCTTGAACGGGTCGCCCGGGGACGGCGGCGGTACCAGTTCAGCCACAGCGGGCCGAGACGCCAACCCCTGGCGAGGCTCGACGGCGTCCGGGGCATGCTCGCGCTGCTGACCTGCGCCACGCCGGTGGTGCTGGGTTTCGCCATCCCCGCCGTGCTGATGGCCGCCTCCCTCGTCGGCAGCAGCGAGACCGTGGTGGGCGTCAGCACCCTGGGGCTGGCCGTCAACAGCGTCGCCGTGGCCGGAATGGCCGCGCTGGTCTGCCTGTGCGCCGGCCTTTTCCTGGCGTACGGAGCCCGTTTGTCCGGAACGCCGCTGGTCAAGGCCGCCACCCGCGTGGCGAGCATCGGCTACACCATCCCGGGGGTGGTGCTGGCCATAGGGGTCCTGATCCCCGCGGCCGGCTTGGACAACTCCATCGACGCGTTCACGAGGACGTACTTCAACACCTCGACGGGACTGCTGTTCAGCGGCACGCTCTATGCGCTGATCTTCGCATGCGCGGTCCGTTTCCTGGCCTTGTCCTTCGGTTCCCTGGAGGCCGGCCTGACCAAGATCACGCCCAGCATGGACGCCGCGGCCCGCTCCCTGGGCCATCCTCCCCGAGGGGTGCTGACCCATATCCACTTTCCGTTGTTGCGCGGGAGCCTCCTGACCGGCGCCATGCTCGTTTTCGTGGACGCCATGAAAGAGCTTCCCATGACCCTGATCCTGCGCCCGTTCAACTTCAACACGCTGGCCACGCACGTTTACGAATACGCCTCCTACGAGGCCTTCGAGCAGGCCGCGCTCGCCGCCCTCGCCATCGTCGCCACGGGCCTCGTCCCCGTGATCTTCCTCAGCCTGAGCTTCAGGGGCTCCGGGAAGTCTTCCCATCCGCCCGGACCCTAGTGTCGCGCCCGGCAAATACGGCTGCCTAATCCTTGGGCGGCTGCTGAACAAAACTTGTGCACCCCCGGCCTCCGGCCGTCGACCATCCGCCCACAACCGTGCTGAAAGCCTGGGTTTCGGGCCGGAAAGGCGCTTGGCACGAAGGTTGCGTTTGTACTTATACGTAGCGACGCGAACAGCCATCCGGCGCGTGCGGGACTTCGCCCGCGAATTTTCGGCTTGAAAGGAAAGACGCCATGACACCGAGACAAGTGATCGATTTCGCCAAGAAGAACGGCGCGGAGATCGTGGACCTGCGGTTCACCGACCTGCCCGGCCTGTGGCAGCACTTCTCCATATCCACCAACGAATTCGACACCGGCCTGTTCCAGAACGGCATCGGGTTCGACGGCTCCAGCATCCGGGGCTTTCAGACCATCGACGAGTCGGACATGCTGCTGTTCCCGGATCCCGACACCGCTTTCATGGACCCCTTCACCTCGCTGCCCACGCTGAACCTCGTGTGCAACATCAAGGACCCCCTGACCGGTCAGCCCTATACCCGGGACCCGCGTTACGTGGCGCAGAAGGCGGAGCTGTACCTCAAGTCCACCGGCATCGCCGACACGAGCTTCTGGGGTCCGGAGATCGAGTTCTACATCCTCGACAACGTCCGCTTCGACCAGAGCTACAACTACGGCTTCTACTACATCGACTCCGACGAGGGAGCGTGGAACTCGGGCAACGGCGACAAGCAGAACCTCGGCTACAAGCCGCGGTACAAGGAAGGCTACTTCCCGGTGCCGCCCATGGACAGCCTGCAGGACATCCGTTCCGAGATGGTCAAGACGCTGGAGGCCTGCGGCATCATCTGCGAGGTCCATCACCACGAGGTGGGGACGGCCGGCCAGTCGGAGATCGACATGCGCTTCACCACGCTGACGGCCATGGCGGACCAGGTGCTCAAGTACAAGTACATCGTCAAGAACGTGGGGTTGCGCAACGGCAAGACCGTCACCATGATGCCCAAACCGATCTTCCAGGATAACGGCTCGGGCATGCACACCCACCAGAGCCTCTGGAAGAACAAGAAGAACGTGTTCTACAACGCCAAGAACTACGCACTGCTGAGCGACACCGCGCGTTTCTACATCGGCGGACTGCTGAAGCACGCCGCCGCGCTGTGCGCGTTCATCGCCCCCACCACCAACTCGTACCGCCGGTTGGTGCCGGGCTACGAAGCGCCCATCAACCTCATGTATTCGCAGCGCAACCGGAGCGCGGCCGTGCGTATCCCCACCTACTCCACGAGCGAGAAGGCCCGGCGGCTCGAGTTCCGCAGCCCGGATCCGAGCTGCAACCCCTACTATGCCTTCTCGGCCATGCTGATGGCGGGGCTCGACGGCGTCGCCAACAAGGTCGAGCCGCCCAAGCCGCTGGACAAGAACCTATACGACCTCGCTCCGGAGGAGGCGGCGAAGGTGGAGTCGCTGCCCGGCAGCCTGGACGAGTCCCTGGACGCCCTGGAGAAGGACCACGCCTTCCTGCTGAGGGGCGACGTCTTCACCAAGGACGTCATCGCGGCATGGCTGGACTACAAACGGAACGCCGAGGTGGAGCCCATGAGGCTCAGGCCCCACCCCTACGAGTTCGCCCTCTACTACGACATCTAAGACATCCGACCGACCACCCTCCGCAAGCGGAAAGGGGCGGCGCATGCGCCGCCCCTTTCTTTTTCTGCCGGAGACGGATCTCCGGCGGAGTGTCCGGTCAGACCTCTTCTTCGTCCGGAGCCGGCGCCGTGAGCAGTTGCACGGCGCGGTCCAGGTCGGCGTGGCTCCCCAGCAGCACCAGGATGTCGTTGGGGCGCAGCCGGTGGTCCATGGGGGGACTCTCCACGGAGACGCCGTCCCGCACCAGCGCGAGGACGCTGGTCCTGCCCTGGAAGTGATCCTTCAGTTCCCCGATGCTGTAGTGCGCCCCCGGAGCATCCTGTTGCACCAGGAACGTGTCGGCGGTGGCTCCGGTGAGGAACTGGCTGAACCGGGTCAGGCTCTTGCCTTCCAGTCTGAGGCCGCGCAACATGCGGTAGCCTTCCCGGCGCACCAGCTCCACCTGCATGGTGATGACGTTGCGCGGCACGTGGTACTCCTGAAGCACCCGCGCGAAGATCTCTATCGATGTCTCGAACTCCTCGGGTATGACCTCATTAGCGCCGAGGCGGGTGAGGCGCGGGATCTCGGCGACGTATCGTGTCCGTACGATGATGTAGAGGTCGGGGTTCAACCGCCGTGCGTGCCACACGATGCGTGACGTCGCCATGGGGTCGCTGATGGCCACCACCATCACGCGTGCCCGCGCCGCGCCCATTCCCGCCAGGACCGAAGGGCGCGTGCCGTCTCCGAAGTGGATCCTCTCGCTGTCGTCCCCGGCCTGCCGCATTGCCCGCGGGTTCAAGTCGAGGATCCGGTGAGGAACATCCACCTCCCGCAGGACCCGCGCAAGGTTCCGCCCGTTGAGGCCGTATCCGACGATCAGGACATGTCCGCTCAAGTCACCGGCGGACGGCCTCTCGGCGGCGTCTCCGCGGTGGAGCGCGAAGCCCAGGCGGCTGCCGCCAAGGATCAGCGCGGGGGTTATCAGCATGCTGAGAATGGCGGTGGCCAGAAAGAGCTGTTCCTGGTCCGGAGAGAGGAGCTGGAACTCGCCTCCCATGCGGGCCAGGATGAGCGAGAACTCGCCGACCTGGGCCAGCCCCAGGCCCAGCAACAGACCGAGCCGGAACGAACGCTGCAGAAACGAGAAGATGGTGGTGATGAGGCCGGCCTTGATGAGCACCAGCAGCAGCCACGCGGCGCCGACGAGCGAGAGCTCCTCGCTCACGAACACAAGGTCCACCTGCATGCCGATGGAAATGAAGAAGATGCCCGCGAAGCTGTCCCTCAGCGGGTGGATGTCGGCCTCCACCTGGTGGCTGTACTCGGAATCGGAGATCAGGAGGCCGGCGACGAACGCTCCCAGCGCCAGCGAGATGCCGGACTGGAAAGCCAGCCAGGCCGTCCCGAGACAGATGAGCAGGACGAACAGCACGAAGATTTCCTGGTTCCGCAGCCGGGCCACCTGGTGAAGGAACCACGGCACGACGAAGCGCGAGGCGGTGAAGATGAGCGCCACCGCCAGCACGGACTTGCCCAGGGTGAGGCCCACCACCTGGAGGGAGAACGCATCGGTCTCTCCGAGCACCGGCACGGACAGCATCATGGGCACGGCGATGATGTCCTGGAGCAGGAGCGTGCCCAACGCGAGCCGCCCGTGAAGAGCCGCCAGCTCGTCGCGGTCGCTGTATATCTTCAACACGATGGCGGTGCTGCTGAGGGAGGCGAGCATGC
The DNA here is from genome assembly GCA_965219905.1 of uncultured Binatia bacterium (SeqCode). Classification (GTDB taxonomy): domain Bacteria; phylum Desulfobacterota; class Binatia; order UBA9968; family JAJDTQ01; genus JAJDTQ01. The sequence goes on from CBDCOS010000002.1 coordinate 1,556,683, forward strand.
CGAAGAAGAAGCTGATGCGCAAAGGATAGCCCAGGTAGACACCCGCCGCCGTCACCGCCAGCACGGTCAGACCCACCTGCAGGAGGCCGCCCGTGATGATCGACTCCTTGACGGCAAGGAACCGCTCGATGGAGAACTCCAGGCCGATGGAGAAGAGCAGCAGCACGATGCCGATCTCCGCCAGGAGCTCGATCTCCTCCCCATGACCGATGACGCTGAAGCCGTGGGGCCCCATCGCCACGCCCACGGCCAGAAAGCCGATGACCGTGGGCAGCCTCAGCTTGTGGAAGGCGACGACCGTGGCCACGGTGAGGGCCAGGACGGTCACGAGACTCGTAAGGACGTTGAGCATGCCGCGTTCCGGATGGCGCTCGCCATCGGCGTCCTGCACCCGAAGTCGGTGAACGGCGGTACGAGCGGACGCACCGACGGCGCTGGCCCGGCCGGGTGTTGAATTCCGGGGTTGCTTCAATGATGATAGACGATTACCCACTCCATGAATAGGCGCGGACGAGGAGACGATGAGCGAGGAAAACAGGGCCATGGGCATCGACATCGGCGGCACCGGAGTCAAGGCGGCGCTGGTGGACACCCGAAGCGGACAGATGACGACGGAACGCGTACGGCTGCCGACGCCCCAACCGGCGACCCCGGCGGCGGTCATGGAAGCCGTCAAGGAGCTCCAGCGGCAGCTCGAATGGCGCGGGCCGGCAGGTTGCGGCTTCCCCGGCCTGGTCAAGAGCGGCCGGGTGCAGCGGGCTCCCAACCTGGACCCGTCATGGATCGGTTACGATCTTGCCGGCCAGCTCAAGGCCGAGCTGCAAGCGCCGCGGGTCGCCATCGGCAATGATGCCGACGCCGCGGGATTGGCCGAGTTCCGGTTCGGCGCGGGCAGGGGCGTGGACGGCACCGTGATGGTGGTCACGCTGGGAACGGGCATCGGTTCCGCCGTCTTCCGGGATGGGGTGCTCCTGCCCGACACCGAGCTGGGGCACCTCCAAATGAACGGCAAGGCGGCGGAGAAGCGGGCCGCCGCCAGCATCCGGGCCAGCAAGGCCCTGAGCTGGAAGAAGTGGGCGAGCCGGCTGAACGACTACCTGGTGCACGTGGAATACCTCCTGGGAGTCGATCTGTTCATCGTCGGCGGAGGAGTCAGCAAGAAACCCGAGAAGTTCTTTCCCTACCTGAAGGACGTCGGCTGCCGCGTGGAAGCCGCGCGCCTCGGAAACGCCGCCGGCATCATCGGCGCCGCGCTGTTTACGGAACGTTAGCGTGGTGTCCGGTCCGAAAGAACCGGACACGGGACTAGCCGTCCTCGAGTCGACGCAACCAGGGCAGCAGCATGGCGTACGGCGGTTCGGTCTCGCGCAGGCTCCGGCTGAACTGCTCGAACAACCCCGGGACCTCGGCGCACGCCAGCTCCCTTTCCACGCGCATGCGTGACGCCAGCACCTCCACCGCCGGCAACGCCCGCCGGTCCCCGGCCCGTGACAGGTCGCGGGCGAAGTCCTGGCTCCGGGTCTCGTGCACGGTGAGGTCCTGTATCCGCCCCAGCGCGTCCTGGAGCTTCTTCAGGCGTTGCACCGCACCCCGGGTCTCCGGCATCAGGCCGGCCACGGCCTCCGTAATGTAACGAAGCTGCTTGCACTCGATCCGAAGGGCATGAAACGCGTCGGGTCCGGCGTGCTCCTCGAGCTGGAACCCCTGCTCCAGGACCGCCCGGCATTTCTTTGCCATGCGGGCCCCCGCCAACCGCAGCAACGGTTCCGGACCCCGGCGGCCTGCGGCCAGGACGGCCTTTCCATCGACGCTTGCGCGCCACCGGTGCAGGGTCTCCTGGTAGGCGTCGGAGCCCATCACGTTCAGGAACTGTTGCAGCGCCGCCTCCCGTTCCCGTCGGGCATGGTCGAACAACGGGTCCAGGTCTTCCACCAGCGGTTCCGTGAGCATGCCCCGGTAGTACGCCCGCTCCTCGAGGTACACGTCCAGATCCCTCAGCGCGCTGGTGGACCGGCCCAACCATGAGAGCCTCTTGCGGAGGGCGGCGGTGGGCTTCGGCGCGAACACGTCCCGGAACTGTCCCAGAAAGGACCGGGCGCGCCTTACGGCCACCCGGAAGTCGTGCAGGAACTCCGTGTCCGCGTCGTCGCGGATGCCCGCCTCGTTGCCCAGCACCACCTGGTACTGGGCACGCAACATGGCCCGGACCGCATCGGCGGCGGTCATGGCGGGAGTGAGCTCCAGCCTGCCCAGGGACGCCGCCCGCGCGGGGTCGACCTCCAGGGCCTCGAGCGCCTGCCGGTAGCGGGAGTCCGGCTCCACCTGAACCGCCCGCTCCGCACACCAGTCGCAAACTTCCCGGAAGGCCTTGTCATAGCCCCGGACCGGCCGCACCACCACGCACGGAGTGAGCCGCGCCTTCCGCTTCCCGTCCGAGACTTCATCGTCTCTCGACGAGACCCGCACCACCGTCTTGCGGTCGCGATTCCGTTTGCTCCAGGTCCGCAGCTCCGAGCGCATGGAGAAGAGCTTGAGCAGCCCCCGGTTCCTGGTGAGCGATACGAGCTGGTCCCTCAGCTCCCCGGACGGGAGCGTGTCGGCGGACGCCGGGAACCCGTCGAGGCGGATCCGCGTCTGCTCACCCGGGGGGTCGATCCTTTCGAGGCACAGCAACCCCTCGGAGCTCCACAAGGCGCGCGATTGCTCAAAGAGCCTTCCGTCGAAGGTGTCGAAGTAGACGGCCTCGCGGCCGTGGCGCGGGTCTTCGCGAAGACCATGGCGCGCGCTCAACTCGCGCAGCCATTGCCGGCCTGCCTGGCCCGCGGGAAAGTAGAAGGTGGACTCCGTCTTTGCGGAAACGCTTGACACTCTCGTCATCCGGCTTTCCATCCGCCGGCGTGCACTCCACCGCCGTCCATCAGCCCAGCGATCTCCTTCCAGAGCTCACGATAACGCCCGGTCGCCGCGGCGGCGGGAAGGAAGGCGGGAAGCGGCGCCCGGGCCGACCCCATGCTCTCGATGCCCGCGGCGTAGGGAATGGTCGTCCGCAACCACCCGGGGAACTGCTCCTGCATGGCGGCCATGGTCGTCCGGTGCATCTTCTTGCGCGCTTCCACCATGGAAAAGAAGGCCCGCACCTTGTCTTCGTCATATCCCTTGCGCCTGATGAACACCCGCAGGTTGGCGTAGGCACGGGCGGCCAGTGTCGACGGGACCACCGGAACCAGCAGCAGGTCCGACGCCACGAAGATGTTCTCGGCCAGCAGCGTGGCGGTGGCGGGGCTGTCCAGCACGATCAGGTCGTACTCGACCCGGAAGGGGGCCAGTATCGCTTTCAACCGTCCCCGGGACTTCCTGACGCGCTCCAGTGAAGCGGGCAGATGCCGGTGGGACCAGTCCGCGGGCAAAAGGTCCAGACCGTCGTAGTCGGTTCCCTTGATGTTGCGCGAAACCCTGGCCCCTCCCTTGAGGAGGACCTTCCTGGCCTGCTTGAGCTTCGGCTTCACCCGCAGGTAGTAGGTGGCCGCGCTTTGAGGATCAAGGTCGCAGAGAAGTGTCTTGAGCCCGGACGTGGCGCTGAGATACGCGAGGTTTACGGCGGCGGCGGTCTTTCCGACACCACCCTTCAGGTGATAGACCGCCATCACCCTGCCCTGTTCGGACTTGCCCCCCATGGTTCAGAACGTCGGCCAAGTCCGACGGGCCGCCCAGACGGCAGGAGGCCACTCCCCGCGTGGCCTCCTGCCGGCTACCTCTCAGGAGCGGGTTTTTTTGGGCGGGACGATGGCGTCCTTGCAGGCTTTGGCAACACGGAACTTGACGACTCTCTTTGCCGGAATCTTGATCGCCTGCCCCGTGGCCGGATTGCGCCCCATGCGCGCCTTTCTAGCGGTTTTCACCAGCCGGCCGATGCCGGGGACGATGAAGACACCGTTCTTCTTCACCTCCTTCACGGCGAGGGCGGCCAAGTTGTCCAGAAAATCCTTCGCGACTCGTTTGTTGAGGTCGCACTTCGCCGCAAGATCGGTCACGATTTGCGCCTGAGTCATCTTCGTTGCTGCCATACCTCTCCCTTCTGCACCCCCCGTGGCAAGGGGCACCGTGTCGTTAATCTCCATTAAGATATGAAAACTTAAGGAAATTGTAAAGACAAAAGACGGCAATCCCGGGCATTTTTGCGGCCGAGGACCTCAAACCGGCTCTCCGCCCGGGGAGTCCGCGCCGCCATGGGCCGCGTACCGGAACGAAGGCTTTTCCGGGCCGAGCCGGCAATAGTACCTCATGAGGATCAGGTAGCGCTTGAGCAGTTCCGGCAGCAGGAAGTTCCGGCGGACGTGCTCCCGCCCCCCACGGCCGAGAGCCGCAGCGGACGGGCCGTCGTCCAGCACGGCGGCCATGCGCGAAGCGATGGCGTCGACATCCAGGGGATCCACCAGATACCCGGTTACGCCGTCGACCACCTGCCGCTTGATGCCGCCCGCGCGGGAGCCGATGACGGGCGCCCCCTGCCATAGCGCTTCCGCCACCACCAGCCCGAACCCTTCCCGGGTCGACACGTGCACGAATCCACGCGCAACGCTCATCAGGGCCCCCACCACCCGGTCGTTGTCCTCCACGTTGACGCAGAACCGGACGTCGGGGTGGTCCCCGGCCTGCTGCCTCAATTCATTCAGCACCTCGCCGCCTTCCGGGTCGTCGGAAGCGGTATTGCCGATAAAGATGAGGTAGGGCCGCGGGTCGCGCCGCCGCTCGTCCCCCAGACGCCGGAAGGCCTTCAGTATCGTCCCCTGGTTCTTGTGGCGGTCATAGCGGGAGACGGCGGCGAGGATCGGACGGCCAGGGTCCACGTCATGCGCCTTGAACAGGGGCTGCAGGATGTCCAGCGCCTCGTTCCGCGAGTAGTGCCGGTTCTTTTCCGCAAGGGGGTCGATGCACGGCATGATCTCGTACACGGGGATCTTGAGCCCCGGGCCGACGAACTCGGGCATGGTGAAGACCGCCCCGTCATAGTGGTTGATGTACGGCAGAAGGAACCGCCACACCGTCTTGTCGGGCGCCGAGGTATCGATGTGGCAACGCCATAGCACGTTGCCGCGGATCGGCGCGTTCATGATCATGGCCGCCGGCTGCGGATCGTGGATGACGGTGAGGTCCGAGGCGATAAAAGTCTCGCACGCATTCTCGTCGATGGTGTCGAGGTAGGCGCCAAAAATCTCCTGGAGGGAGATCGGCGCCCCCGCGCCTTGCAGCAGGTTGTGGAACTTCTTGGTGACCTGGAAGAACTCCGAGTTGCCCCGGATCGTGCACCACCGCGCGCCGACGCCCAGCCGTTGGGCAAGGGGAACGACGCTGCGCAACATCTCGGCCACTCCGCCGCCCACCGCGGTGGAATTGACGTTCACCCATCCGCGGCCCGTCAACGGCTCCGCCAGCCGCCTGAGCTCGTCCACGCGTTCCCTGCCGATGACCGCCTCGTAGTCGGACAGGCTGAAGGGGCCGTCGGGTTGATGCTCTTCCAGGCCGGTGAGCGCCCCGTTTCGGCGCTTGCCGTTCGGGGTTTCGGACGGGGGCGGCGGAAACTCCAACGCATCGGGGGTGTCGTTCAGGAACGTCAAGACTTCGCCTCCTGTGCTGCAAAACCGGGCAATGATTTACCCGAACTTAGAATGAGTTACGAGACAATGTCAACAGGTGGACCACGCGTACAAAAACACCCCGTGCCGACCCCTTGCCAGAGGTGGAGGGTTCACGTATTCTCTGGTGCATCATCCGCGCCGACACCCGCCCATGCAAGCCAGAAAGCCTCATTTCCTGCGGAACACGATGATCACGGGGGTGCTGATCCTGATCCCCCTGTTCGTCACCTATATTCTCATCGCGTTCCTGTTCAACCTGCTGAGCAGCGCGGGCACGCCGTTCATTCGCGGCATGCTTTCCTTCCTGGACATGGACCGGCTTCGCTGGCTGACGCCGCTGGTCCCGTTCATCAACCTGCTCCTGGTCCTGGGGTTCATCTTCATCGTCGGCGTGATCGGCACCAACATCGTCGGCCGGCGCGTCCTGGGGACGGTCAATCAAGTCGTCATGAGCCTGCCGCTGGTGAGCACCGTCTACGGCGCCGTCAAGCAGGTGGTGGAGACGCTCCAGGGCCCTCACCGCAGTTTCCAGCGGGTCGTGCTACTGGAGTATCCCAAAGAGGGCGTCTGGATGATGGGGCTCGTGGCAACCCCCCGTAACGATCCTTTCGATCTTTCGCCTTCCGGAACCCTGCTGTCGGTCTTCGTCCCCACCACCCCGAACCCGACGTCCGGGTTCCTCGTGCTGGTGCCGGAGAACGAGGTCATCGAGACGGACTACAACGTGGAAGAAGCGTTCAAGTTCATCGTCTCCTCCGGCATCGTCGGCAGGGATTTCAACCCACCGGACCACCCCGAGCTGTCGAAAGCCTCGGCGCTGACCGCCGCCTCGGACAAGACCTAGCGTCCCGCAGGCCGGCGATCCGCCCGAGCCTGCAGCCACAGGAACAGGCGGTCACGGCAAAGATAGGCGACGACCACGACGGCGCAAAACCCCGCCACCGCCAGTCCGGCCGCCAGATACCCCTGGCCGTGAAACTTCGCGCCTTGCAACGCGAGCACGTAGGTGGCCGGCATCCGTCCCAGACTCGCCAGGATCATGAACGTGGCGAAGCGCATCCGGCTCATGCCCAGCAGGCCGCAGAGGTAATCCTTGGGAAAGCCCGGCAGGGCGAACAGCACGAAGCAGGTCACGGCTCCCCAGTTGGAGGCGAAGAACCCCAGTCTGGTCAGGGCCCGCGCGCTCATGGCCCGCTCCACGAACGGCCGGCCGAGAACGCGGGCCAGCTCGAACACGACCCACGAGCCGAGGATCAGCCCGATGGTGGAGAGAAGGAACCCGAACCACGCGCCGTAGAGGTAACCCGCCACAATCCCTATCAGCTCCGCCGGGACGGGAGGGAGCACGACCTGGCTGGCCTGGAACAAGACCAGCGTGACGGCGGAATAAGGACCCAGGGACAACAGGAACTGGCGGCTTTCCCCCTGGCTCCAGTACGAGGCCGTCAGCGACAAGCCGTCGCCCTCTCCGGACCCCACCAACGGCGCCGGCGCGTAGGGGCTGGCGAGGAAGAGGACCAGCACCAGGGCGGCGAGGACGGCGCCGCGTTTCAGGAGCTTGCGCGTCCGTACGAGGCCGTGCGAAGCCGTACCGGGTGCGTCGCCCCACGGGCCGGTGGCGAAAGGAGCGGTGCCCGCGCGTGGGAGCCGGTTCACACCGATGGCTCGGCGGGTGGGGACGGGACCTCCTTCGCACCACCCGGATCGGCGAACTGGTCGTTGAGCGCCTGCACGTAACCGTTGGCTTCCGTAATCACCTGGGAGAGCTGCTGCCGGGTAGTCTGGTTCCACCCGGCCGGACGGGATCCGAACACCGGGGGCCACGGACGCGTGTTCCGATGGAAGGCCGCGGTCAGGGAATCGAGCACCTCGGTGTCCCGGCCCTCCCCCATCTGACGCCGGAGGGTCTTGAGGACGCGGCCGGCGGCAAGCCGGCGCACCGAGAAGTGAACGTAGCCCGCCGCCAGCGACACCGCCGCCAGCGCGGCATAGATCCACAACGGCTCGCCGAACAGCGCCGACCAGAAGGGATGGGTGAGCTTCAGCCCGTTCCATTCCCCGGTCCAGAGGGTCCACACCAGGGTCACCGCCACGAGCGCACCGAAAACGATGCCGTCCAGCCGGCGGACCCGCCCGCGCCACTCCGTGATCATGGCCTGAAGGCGCGGCACCAGCCGTATCTCGATATCGCGGGCGGTGTGCTCCAGGTTTCCCATGATACGGTAGGCCCGGTCCACTCCGACCTGCCGCATGCGCCCGTGGACCTCCGCCAGGTCCACGTCGCGCTTCTGTTCGAAGCGGGCCCGCAACCCCTCGTCGTCGATGGGGACCGCCGCCTGCGGGCTGTAGATACAGTAGAACCGCCCGGCGGTCAGCCCCTTCTGCGCCAGCGCCCGTTGCCACGACCCCACGATGTCCTCGGGGTTGTTCTCCCGGGCGGTGTGGTCCATCTGGTTCAGCACGTAGAGGAACTTGTTGGAATCCGTCCGGTGGATGGTCTCCGCCACCAGGTGCTGCAGGGTGTCCTGCATGGTGCCGGGCTCGGGGTGCCTCGCGTCGAAGAACACCAGCACGAGATCCGCCAGGTCGATGATGCGGTCCGACACGCGCAGCGTCGCGGTCCGCTGCTGGTCCGCGTCGAAACCCGGGGAGTCGATGAAGATCAGGCCTCGAAGCGCCTCGCTGGAGCAGGTCTTGAGCTGCAGGTATGCGTCGATGCGGCCTCCCTCGCCCGCGCTGATCTCCTCGATGGCCCGGCTCATCTTGTAGAACGGGAACCGGGGATCGGCATCCAGGGCCACGCCGGGCAACACGCGGATGTCCTGTTCCTTGCCGAAGCACAACACGGTAAAGCGGTCGTCCACCGCCTGGTTCCCGGTGGCCTGCACCGCCTGACCCAGGAAACCGTTGATGAACGTCGACTTGCCGGACGAGTAGGTGCCCAGAATGGCCACCAGAGGCCACCACGGGATGCGGGTGGCATGGGATTCGTCGGGGCCCAGGAAACCCAGCCGGCGCGAGATGTCGTCCAGTTTCCGGAAACTCTGAACCGCGCTCAGGAGAAGCGGATTCTCCGTGCGCAGGTGATCCTCGAGGCTCCGCAGCCTTGCTTCCAGCTCGGCGGGTACCGCCATGGCTTCCCTTTCCGGCCCGCTTACGCGGAGGCCAGCTCCGGGCCGCCGGCGGTCTCGCCGGCGGCTGTCAGTTGCCGCAACGCGCGCGTCACGTACACCCGGGTCATGCGCTTGCGATACCAGTAATCCATGTCCGCGTTGTCCAGCGGATGGGACACGCGCATGGCCAGCTCCGCGGCTTCTTCGATGGCGGCCGCATCCACCGGCTTCCCGCACAGGACCCGGGGCGCATCTTCCACCACCTTGGGAGCCGACGCCACCGCCGTAAGAACGATCTTGGCGGCCTCGCAGGTCCCGGAGGCCCCCATCCGGAGGGCCACGGCCACGCCCAGCACCGGGAAGTCGAAGGAACCCCTGCGGCGCAGCTTGAGGTAGACGTTGCGCCAGCCGAAAGACGCCTCCGGGATCCACACGCCCCGCAACAACTCCTCGGGGCGTTTGGCGAGGTAGTCGATGCCGTCGTCGCGGTAGAGGGTGTCCAGCGGGACCTGGCGGCTGCCCCCGCCGCTGACCAGGACGGCCTCGGCGCCCAGGCTGCTCAGCACCGGCGCGGTGTCCGAAGAGCAGATGGCCAGACAGACGCGGCTCTTGGGCGCCACCAGGCAGATGTCGCCGTCCTTCTTGAGGCAGAAGCCCACGGCCTGGCGCCAGAAGAACGACTGGTCGTAGTAGTTGCAGCGGGTGTCCACGAACAGGTTGCCGCCGATGGTGCCGGCGTTCCGGAGCTGCAGCGTCGAGACCAGGCCGGCCGCGGCGGCCAGCGCGGGAAACTCGCGGCGCACGACCTCATGGCCGGCCACCGCGCTCAGGGTCTCTCCGGCGCCGACCCACAGACCGCGCCCTTCCTCCCGGCGTATGCCCCGGTGCTCTTCGACATGGCCCAGCGACACCAGGTACCGGGGCGTGAACTGCCCGCGCTTCATCTTGGGATAGACGTCGGTGCCGCCGGCCACGGCCATGGCCTCGGCGCCCAGCTCCTGGAGCGCGCTCGACGCCTCCGCCAGGGTGCGCGGGCGGATGTAGGTGAAATCGGGAAGTCGCAGCATCGGTCAACTCTTCTGCGGCACCTCGACCCCCTGGCCCGGGGCCCAGCGGATGGGCGTGGGGAACGCGAAGTCCGGCACCGTGGGCTCCTTGAGCCGCTGGTCCAGCGCCCGCAGGATCTTGTCCGGGGTCACGGGTATCTCGTGAATGCGCACGCCCACCGCGTCGTAGACGGCGTTGGACACGGCCGGTATCACCGGCAGCAACGGGCCCTGGCCCGCCTCCTTGGCGCCGAAGGGTCCCTCCGGGTCGTCGGTCTCCACCAGGATGGTCTCGATGGGCGGCGTCTCCAACGTCGTCGGGCTCTTGTATTCGAGGATGGACGGGATCTTGTGCACGCCCGACTTGCGGAATACCTGTTCCTCCATCAGCACCTCGCCCAGGGCCATGTAGACGCTCCCCTCCACCTGACCCTGGACCCACAGCGGGTTGAAGGCGCGTCCGCAGTCGTGGGCGATCCACACCTTGTCGATGTGCAACTCGCCGGTGTCGCCGTCGCAGTGGAGCTCCACCACGGCGGCGGAGTAGCTGTAGGACGGCGTGGGCCCGACCCCGGCGCCCTTGTAGTCTCCCGGATGCCTGGGCGGGCGGTAGCTGCCGGTGGCCCCGAGCGTCCCGAACCGGGCCTCCGCCTGCTCGACGCACTCGGCGAAGGCGAGCCCGCGGTCCGGCAGGCTGCGGCTCCGGACCCGGCCCTCCTCCATCTCCAGGTCGTCGGCGGGCACCTCCAGCACTTCCGCCGCCACCTCGAACAGCCGCTCCCTGAGGTTGCCGCAGGCCTGGATGGCGGCGTTGCCGGTCATCACCGTGACCCGGCTCGAATAGCTTCCCAGGTCCACCGGCGTGAGGTCGGTGTCCGCCGTGAACACCCGCACGTCCTCGGGCTGAAGCCCCAGCTCCTCGGCCACCGCGAAGGCCAGGATGGAATCGGAGCCCTGGCCGATGTCGGTGGAGCCGCAGAACACGGTCACGCCGCCGCCCCGGTCCGCGCGGATCTGGACCCCCGAATGGGGCATGTCGTTCCAGTAGATGGGAAGCCCCGCGCCGCTGATGTAGGAGCTGGCGGCAAAGCCGATGCCGTGCCCCCGGGGCAACGAGCGGTGCTTGTCCTTCCACCCCGAGCGCTCCGCGACCTTCTCGATGCACTCCCGCAGGCCGATGGTGCTGACCCGGAGGCCGTTCACCGTGACGCTGTCGGGCTCGACGATCTGCTTGAGCCGCAGCTCCACCGGGTCCATCCCCAGCTTCTCCGCGATCTCGTCGAGCTGCACCTCCATGGCGAACCGCGGCTGCGGGGTGCCGTGGCCGCGCTTGGGGCCGCAGGGCGGCTTGTTGGTGAACACCCGCACCCCTTCGAACTTGTAGGCCGGCAACTGGTAGGTCACCGTCTGCAGCGCCCCGGTGTAGTAGACCGTGGCAAGGCCGTAGCTGCTGTAGCCGCCGCCGTCGAGAAAGGAACGGAACCACATGGCCTTGAGCGTGCCGTCGCGCTTGACCCCCGTGCGCATCCACATCTTCACCGGGTGACGTCCCCGGTGGACGTAGAACGACTCTTCCCGGTTGAGAGTGATCTTCACCGGGCGGCCGGTGATCATCGCCAGCTTGGCCACCGCGATCTCGTGTGAGAACGGGTCGCTCTTGCCGCCGAAGCCGCCGCCCACCGGGGTGGCGATGACCCGGATGTGTCCCATGGGCAGGTCCAGCACCCGGGACAGGGCGCGGTGCACGTAGTGCGGCGTCTGGGTCGAGGACCACAGCGTGAGCTTGCCGTCGGGGGTGTAGTTGGCCAGCGCGCAGTACTGCTCCATGGGCAGGTGGGTGTTGCCCTGGAAGAAGTAGGTGCCTTCGAAGATCTCGTCCGCCTCCTCGAAGCCGGCGTCCACCTCGCCGAACTCGAAGGAGACGGCCTTCTGGATGTTGGCGCGCCGGTTCCACGTATGGATTCGGTGGTCTTCGGCCTCGAGGGCGCCCTCGATGGACAGGATGGGATCGAGCACCTCGTAGTCGACGTCGACGAGCCGGAGCGCCTCCTCCGCCGCGTCCTCGCTCACCGCCGCCACCGCCGCCACCGGGTCGCCGACGTAGCGGACCTTGTCCACCGCCAGCGCCTCCTCGTCCTGGGTCGACGGCATGATGCCGAACTTCGTCGGCACGTCCTCGCCGGTGATGACCGCGTGGACTCCGGGCAGCTCCAGCGCCCGCCGCGCGGACACGTCGTGGATCAGCGCGTGCGGATGCGGGCTCCGCAACAGCCGGCAGAACAGCATGCGGGGCATGACCATGTCGTCGGCGTACCGCGTATCGCCCGCGCACTTGGCCGGGCCGTCGATGCGCGGCAAGGGCTTGCCGATGACCGAGAAGCCGTTCTTCTTCGAGCCGTCTTCACCCATGTGGCGTGTCACCCGTTCATTTCATTAGCGGCGCGCTCCACCGCCTCGATGATCTTCGTGTAGCCGGTGCAGCGGCACAGGTTGCCCGACAACGCCTCCTCGATGTCCGCCCGCGCCGGATCGGGCTGCTTGTCCAGCAGCGCTTTGGCCGCCAGCAGGATGCCGGGAATGCAGTAGCCGCACTGGGCCGCGCCCAGGTCGGAGAAGGCCCGCTGCAACGGGTGCGGCCGGCCCGGGAGGGCGAGCCCTTCGACCGTGGTGATTTCCGGCCCCTCGGCTTCCACCGCCAGCATCAGGCACGAATAGATCGGCTCGCCGTCCACCAGCACCGTGCAGGTGCCGCACTCCCCGAGTTCGCAGCCGTGCTTGGTGCCGGTGAGCCCCAGCTCCTCCCGCAGCACCTCCAGCAGGCTGTGGGTCACGTGGCCCGCCACCTCGTGCAGCTCGCCGTTGACCCGCAGCCGCAGCAGGCGCTTGCCGGTAATGGTCTCGCTGTTGAAATCCTCGCCGCTCAACTCTGGAAAAACCTCCTGGCCTTCAACTCGAAACGGGGCAGGGTCCCCGGCGCCACCACCTCCACCACCGGACGGATGTGCAGGTTGTCCCTGACGGACTCGGTCACGCACTCCCCAAGGCCCGTCGAGCTCTCCCGCGCGGCCGGCTCCAGGGTGATCTTGAGCTCCGCCAACCCGGCGGTCTGCAACACGTCGACGCGAAACTCCTCCACCTCGGGAAACTGCCGGACGATGCCCTCCACCGCACTCGGGAAGACGTTGACTCCCCGCACCACCACCATATCATCCACGCGTCCCAGAACGCCTCCGTCCAGCACCAGGGAATCGCGCCCGCAAGCGCAGGCGCCGCGGCGGGGCTCCACCAGGTCGCCGGTGCGGTAGCGGATGACCGGGCTCCCTACCCGGCCCAGATTCGTCAGCACCAGTTCACCCCGGCCGCCATCCTGCAGGGGAGCGCCGCTCCCGGGGTCCACCACCTCGGCGATGAACTCGTCCTCGTTGACGTGGACGCCTCCCGCGAGCGCCTCGCATGCGAAGCCGAAGGCACCCACCTCGGTGGCCCCGGTGTGGTCGAAGCAGCGGGCGCCCCACGCCTCCTCGATGCGCTGCTTCGTCGAGGCGATGCTGGCCCCGGGCTCGCCGGCATGAACGGTAACCCGGATGGCCGAGTCCCGCGCCGGGTCCATGCCCGTCCGACGCGCTTCCGCGGCCATGTGCAGAGCGTAGGTCGGTGTGCACACCAGCACGGTGGCGCCGTAGTCCACGAGGCTCCTGAGCCGCTGCTGCGTGGTCTGTCCGCCGCCGGAAACGGCCAGCGCGCCCAACTTGCGAGCACCCTCCCAACCGCTCCAGAAGCCCACGAACGGCCCGAAGGAAAACGGAAAGAAGATCCGGTCTTCCGGGCCTACCCCGGCCGCCTCCAGGACGGCCTTCCAGCACTCGCCCCACCAGTCCCACGACGCCTCGGTATCGAGCCAGTACATGGGCTGTCCGGTGGTGCCCGAGGTCTGGTGAACTCGCACGTAGCGCTCCACCGGATAGGTCAGGTCGCTGCCGAACGGCGGATGCCGGAGCTGGTCGTCCACCAGTTCCTGCTTGGTGGTAAAGGGTAGCCCGGACAACGGCTCCGGCCCCGCCAGCGGCAGCTCGAAGCGACCTTCGAGCTTGCGGCGATAGAACTCGTTGGTCCGGAGCACCTCGCCGAGCATGTCGTTGAGCCTGTCCAGCCGGGCGCGTTCCATGGTCTCCCGTCAACTTTGACACGGAAGACTGACGCGGCTCAAGCTTTCAGGGGCGCCGAACCAACGGGGGACAGACCGGGCGGAGGCGGTCAGCCCAGACGCCCGCCGGGGCGGATCCCGGCCCCGCCGGCGTATTCGGCGGCGGCGACCTTGGCCCGGGAGTCATGGGCCCTCACCCGTTGCACCACGACGCTGCCCTCTCCCGTCGCCACGGTCATTCCGGCATCGGACAAGTCCAGGACCTCGCCGGGCGAGCCCGAGGCGGCGCCCAGGCGGCTGCCGAACAGCTTGAGGCGGTTGCCGTCCACGGTGGTCCAGGCGCCGGGCTGGGGGTCGGTGCCGCAGATGAGCCGGTGCACCTCTTCCGCGGGTCTGGTCCAATCGACGGCGGCGTCGTCCTCCCCGCACCAGCCTTCATAGGTGGCGCGGCCGTGGTCCTGCTCGATGCGCGGCGCCGTGCCCGCGCGCACGAGGTCCACCGCCTCGGCGAGGGCGTCGACGCCCATGGGAAACAGCTTGTCGAAGTAGAGGCTGCCGACGGTGTCGTCCTCGGCGATCTCCACCTCCTTCTGCAGCAGGATCGGACCCTCGTCCAGGCCCTCGTCGGGCCAGAAAATGGTGAGTCCCGTCTTGCCATCGCCCTGGATGCGCGCCCAGTTGATGGAGCTGGGTCCGCGATGCAACGGCAGCAGCGAAGGGTGGTACTGGATGGTGCCCAGTCCGGGCGCGTCGAGAACCGGTTGCGGCACCAGCATGGTCACGTAGGCCATGACGCACAGGTCGGCTTGGAAGGACTCCATGAGCTCCAGCGCCTCGTCCGTCTTCCAGGTCGCGGGCTGGTGCACCGGCAACCCGCGCTCCAGCGCTGCTTCCTTGAGCGGGTCCACGGGCCGGCCCTGCTGGTCCGGCGGACAGAAGACCCCGATCACCTCATCGGGACCCGCCACCAGCCGTTCCAGCACGCCCTTGCCGAACCCCTGCTGTCCGTGGATCACAATGCGCATTTCAGCGTCCGAGAGAATACCGGATCTGGCGGGAACAGGGAAGTCTGAATCCACCGCCGGGAACTCGCTACCGTCTAACTGAATGAAGTGGTGCTTTCGTGATAGGGAACCGGGGCAGAGAGTACGGTTCCGGCGATGCTTGCCAGGACAACCGGGAGGATACGACCATGTCGCTACGGCATTTTCTCACCGCGTTGGCGGTTATCACGTGGGCGCTTGTTCCGGTGCCCGAAGCTGCGGCGCAACCGGCGGACATCATCGTCTCGAACGGAAGAATATTGACGGTGGACCCGGAATTCTCCATCGCCCACAGTCTGGCCATCGATGACGGCCGGATTGTCGCGGTCGGTTCCGCTGGGACGGTGGCCCGCCACAAGGGTCCGAATACCCGGATCATCGAACTTGGGGGCAAGACGGTGATCCCCGGCTTGATCGACAATCATTTTCATTTCATCCGCAGTGTCTGGAATTACCAGCGCGAGGTCCGCCTCGATGGCGTCACGAGCCGGGCCAGGGCCTTGGCGATGATTGCCGCGCGTGCGAAATCGGCGCCGAAGAGACACTGGATTACCGTGCTCGGCGGCTGGTCGCCGGGCCAGTTCCGGGACGAGCCGGGCGGCTTCACTCTCGCCGAGCTGGATGCGGCGGCGCCCGACAACCCTGTCTATATTCAGCAAAGCTACCGCACGGCTTATGCCAACAGCGTGGCCCTGAAGGCGGTGGGCCGGGACCCCGCCGAAGGCGCCCGGATGCGCGGGCGGCAAAGCTTCCGGCCCTTCGGGCGCTTCATAGGCTGGCGCAACAAGAGCTCCAGCGAAAAAGCGATACTCGCCTACATGGCCGCGCTGAACCGGGTCGGCCTGACGACGGTCTACGATATCGGAAGGCCGAGCGAGGGCAGGCTGGCGCCGCTTGCAAGTCTGGCCGCCGCCGGGCCGATGCCGCTGCGGGTCTTCCACACGCTGCGCTACCGCGCCACCGATCCGGAAAGCACGGACCATGCCTTGAAGCTCATAACCGATGGAACCGCGAGGCCGTTCAGTGCGACGGATCAATTCGGCGTGATCGGACTGGGCGAGCACATATACGGGCCGATGCACGACCGGGCCAACCGCCGGGAACGCTGGGAAGACTCCGTCTGGGGTCCCGTACGCACCATTTCGCGCGCCGCCGCCAGGCATGGTTGGCCGATCCACGAACACACCATGAGCGGGCCTACCATTTCCCAGTTCATCGACCTGGTCGAGGGGATCGCGTTCGACACCCCGGAGGTCAAGGAGCTGCGCTGGACGCTGGCGCATTCGTTGGGCATCACCGAACCGGACCTGAATCGGGCCCGTGCGCTGGGGGTGGCCGTTGCCGTGCACTCCCAGGCGATGATGAACTCGCGGTCACGCAACCGTCCGCCTCTCGGCAGCATCGAGCGTTCCGGAGTGCTATGGGGGCTGGGCTCGGACGGCGCCATCGTCGCGCCGATCAATCCCTTCCTGACCCTCGGCTGGGCCGTGACGGGCCGTAATATCGCGGGACAGAAGGCCTGGAGCGAAGATCAACGCGTCTCCCGCAAGGCCGCCCTCATCGCCCATACGATCAACAACGCGAAATTGCTGTTCAAGGAGAACAGTCTCGGGTCGTTGGAAACCGGCAAGCTGGCTGATCTGGTCGTACTCGACCGTGACTATTTGACGGTCCCGCCCGAACAAATCGCCGCTATCCGGCCCATCCTCACCATGACGGGCGGTCGGATCACTTATGAAGAGGACTAGCGGCCTGTAGCGTCCGAATCGGCACCAGGATGCGCGGGAGTTCCGCCCAGGGCTTCCAGAATCGTCCGAAGCCCCGGCCTTGAGACTTCGCAAGCGCTCAGCATCCCGATCAGCCTCCGTGTCACCTCGACGTGACGCGAGCATGCATCCATGACGCTGTCGGGCTGGCCGCCGTCCACAAGCATCCTCAGGCCATCTTCAAGAAAACGATCGTCACCTGCCGCAATGACGGCGTCCACCGCGGCCCGGCGGACCAGGGGCGAGGCGTCGCGAAAACCCGCCGCGACTCTCGTGGGATGGACCGCGGCAACCGCCGTCAACGCCGCCGCCCGAACCGAAGCATCGGCGTCGTCAAGCAGCGCGACGAGGTGTGGAGTGGCGTCGCGGTCCGCGTGCGCGAGTCCGCGGGCCGCGGCGCATCGTACCCGGGCATCGCCGGCTTCGAGAGACCGGACCAGGAGTGCCTCCAAGGCGGGCGCAAGCGGTGTGCGTTGAGCAATGGCTTCGAGCGCCGCCACCCGGAGGTCGGGTATGGCGCACTCCGCCGCCTCTGCCAGCGGCTCGTCGACGCCGTCGATTGCGCAGTCCGCCATCACCCGGACCGCCAACAGCCGGATGTCGGCCTCGACATCGTCCGCGCCCTCCACCGGCACTCGGCGGGAACGCGCCCGCCCGCCCGGGGCCGGAGAGCGCGGGGGGTCGTCGAACGGCATGGCCGCCGGGAGGCCCGTCGCCTGAATCGCATCCAGAGTGGACCGGGGGTACGTCCGGCCCCCGGCATCGCCTGAACCGGTGGCAGGGGCCTCGGGCGCCGACGTGTCCGCGGGGACCAAGCCGCCCTTGGACGTGATCGCGATCCGCCCGCTCACGCCGGACCTGGAAGCCGCATGGCCGGCATGGGCAGCGTCCATGCCCCCGGCCGCCTCCCGGGTCCGGACACTGCCGCGCAGAGCATCGATCAAGACGTCCCGCGCTCCCCTCCGGACGTCCGCGGAGCGGGCGCGGGTCAACGCGCCCGCCGCCGCCAGCGCAGCCAACCGTACCTGCCGGGCCGTATCCGCCGCCGCCGCTCGCAACGCCGGGACGGCTTCCACCGAGTCCATCGCTCCGAGCGATTCGAGCGCCGCGAGACGCACCTCGGCGGGCCTGTCCTTATCCGCGGCCGTCTCCCGCAGCAGGCGCACCGCGGCGGAACCCATCACGTTGGGCAGCGCTGCCGCGCTGGCGGCCGCGAGCCGGGCGTCCGGGTCACCAAGCCATGTTTCCAGCTTCGCGGCGAACCCCGGCTCGGCGGCGAGGGTCGCGTGTGCGCCCGGCGCTTCGAGCGCCGCGGCGCGGATCTCCGGTTCCGGAGCGGAAAGGCCCGCCAGTCCGATATCCGGCCGCGACGGCGCCACACGCAACAGCGCGGCGGCACGGACAGAGGGGTCCGGATCCTTCAGCGCGAAGGTCGCGAGGGCCCCATCTCCGTCTTCCAGGCAATCCACGACGATCCGGCGGACGCCCGGGCTCGGGTCGTCGACCAGGCGGTCACGCAGGGGCGCCAACCGGTTCCGGCCGGCATGCGGCAACGCCCCAAGAGCACGCCGCCGGACCTGCGCGTCACCGTCTTTCAGGAAATCAAGGAGAGCCGCGATCCCACGCCCCGGCATTTTCGCCAGGGCGGTGAAGACCGCGTGGTCGAGATCCTGGCCGGATTCGTCGTTCCGGGCGCGGACCAGGTCATCCACCGCGGCCTCCGCGCCCATGTCCCCCAGAGCCGTGATGGCGGCCACCTGCACGTCGAGCCAGTCATCCCACGAACCCTCCTCCCACGCCACCTCCGACTCGCAACGATCCCGCGCCAGCGCCCGCAGCAACTCCGTCGACGCCTCGTCCCCGAGCCGGCCCAAGGTCCGCACCGCGGCCGTCTTGACCTCGCCCACCGGGTCGCCCTGCAGCGAACGCCGGACGGCCGCGGCGTCTTGCGGCCGGGCGCAGCGCACCAGCGCCCCCATGGCATCGGCGCGTACGTCGGGGTCCGGGTCCAGCAACGCGTCCACCAAGGCCGGCGCCGCGTTCCCGTCGCCCAGCGCACCGAGGGCGCGGGCCGCGGCACAGCGGACGGGCTCCTCCGGCGCACGAAGATACGGGGAGATTACACTAGTGGGATCGGACACGGTTCGTCATTCCCGCGGAAGCATGCCCTCGACTCCGATCGGGGGCGGGAATCCAGGGATGGTGGTGTGGCTATTCCAGGGCCATGTCGCGGCGGCCGAACGACATGCTGCGGAACTGGCGCTTGTAGGGGCTTTCGCCCATGCGCCGCAGCCGTCCCACGCCCATCTTGTAGTTGTAGTTGCCGCTGATCCAGTCCACCACCCGGCCCGAGAGGGCGTTGGCCGGCTGGCTGGTCTGCAGGAAGTCGGTGAAGCCGACGCCCTTCTTGATGGCCGGCGTCACGATCACCACCGCGGTGATGGCGCCGCGGGTCAGCTCGATGTAGCCGTTGCGGAGGAGCGCGGCGAAGTCGAAGTCGTCGGGCTCGACGCCGAGGATGGTTTCCTTCTGCACCGGGATGCGGTCGGAGTAGATCATCGCGTAGTCGCCCGACTCCAACCCGCGGGCGCCGGCGTCGTCGGGGTGGAGCTCGATCCAGTTCTCGGGCCAGCGCTGCTCGATGTAGGGGCGCCGCCGGTCGTCGTAGCCCGACTGCCAGCGCTCGTTGATGCGGCCGGAGGTGATCCAGATCTCTCCTTCCCGGGGCTTCATCCACTCCCAGTAGCTGGAGAAAAGCTCCCACGGCGCCTTCTGGAGGTTCAATTTCCCCGTCTGGGTGTTGAAGTGCGTCAGCTTCTTGTTGAAGACCGTGGAGCCGGCCGGGCCGTCGTCCGGCAGCACCCGGTTCACGTCGTGGAGGCGCTTGGTCTCCTCCAGGGTGCCGTCGGCGCGCATGAGCACCGGGCCCTGGATGCCGTTGGTGCCGAACTCCCGGAGCTTGTCGTGAAGGGTCTTGCCCTCGCGCCGGGCGGCCACCTTGACCGCGAAGAAATCCTTGCGCGAGCCCCGGGAGAAGCGAGCGCCCTCCTCGAGCACCTGGTTGGAGTCCTGCCAGTCGAAGCCCTCGAAGCCCATCTTCCGCGCGAGTTGGGCGATGATCCACCAGTCCGGCCGGGCCGCGCCGGGCGCGTCGTAGAACTTGGGGTAGAGGCGGATGCGCCGCTCGCCGTTGGCCCGGGTGAAGGTCTCCTCGCCCCAGCCGGCGGCCGGGAACACGATGTCGGCGTAGCGCGCGCCGATGGGATCCACCAGGTAGATGTCCTGGTGCCACACCACCATGCCGCCCGAGTCCGTCCGCTGCTTCAGCGTCTCTACGACGTCCTCGCGGTCGAAGCTCCGTACCTGGTGCGGGTTGCGCGTCGTCAACTCGTCGAACTTCTCCTGCAGGGACTGGGTGCCGCACATGCCCTGGACCCAGGTGTTGCCGATGACGTGGGCCAGGCGGGTATGGCCGGCCATCAGGTAGCGGTCGGTATCCAGCGCCCGCCGGCGCCGGCCCGGCAGCTTCTCCGGGCTCTTGTTGCGCGGGTAGCTGCCGCCCCGCAGGCCCCCGCGCTGGTGTCCGCCGGCCCGCCCCACCACCTGGCCGGGCCGTCCGCCGGCGCCGCAGACGATGCCCAGGGAGGCGATGGCGTTGGTGTTGCCGGTGTTGTTGGACCAGTAGCACCCCTTCTCGATCATGATGGAGGTCTTGGGCCGGGAGCCGTCCTCGCGCGGCTTCGCCATCCACTCGGCGGCGGTATGGATCTTCTTGACGTCGATGCCGGCGATGGCGGCGGCCTTCTCCGGCACCGAATAGTCCTGGGCCAGCAGCCACCTCTTCCAGTCCTCGAACCCGTCGGTCTGGAACATCCCCCAGGTGGTACGCCACTGCCACGGCGTGTTGCGCGTCCCCTGCCCGAAGCCGGACGAGCTTTCCCACTTGGAGTTGACCCACTTGCGGATCCACTCCCCGTCCTCCCAGCCGTTCTCGACGATCACGCGGGCGATGGCCATCAGCACCGGCAGGTCGGTGCCCGGCTGGATGTCGATGTACAGGCCGCCCTGGCTTTCCGCGTAGGCGACGCCGGCGGTGCGCCGCGGCAGCATGAAGATCGTCCTCTGCCCGTTCTGGATGCCGGGCATGATCCAGTCGGTGAACAGAATGGTCTTGGTCTCGTAGGGGTCGGTGCCGCAGATCAGCAGCACTTCGGCGTCGCGCCAGTCCTCGTAGGACGGGCCGAAGTTGTCGAACCCGGCGTCGCGGAAGCCCGGCGTGGAGGTGACGTCGGACGGCGTGTCGTGGAACGTGAAGTTCGCCGTCCGCACGTTCCGCAGGGCGTACTTGGTGATGGCGTAGGTGTTCTCGAGATAGCCGTAGGAGAAGGTCTTCACGGCGTAGGCGTTGGTGCCGTGCTTCGCCAGGACGTAGTTGCCCACCTCGGCGGCGACGTCGAGGGCGAAGTCCCAGGTCACCGGCATCAGCACCCCGAAGATCCGCACCAGCGGCGACCGCAGCCGGTCGCGGGTGGGCTTGTCGGGATTGTAGACCTTCTGCGCGATCAGGCCGCCCCGGACCGAGGAGTTGCCGGTGTGGTTGACGAAGTCGGTGTCCTTGTCCGGGAGGATGACCACGTGGTGCGGCCTGCCCTCGTGCATAACGATGTTGTGCTGGTCGCCGCTGACCCAGGAACCCAGGGGCTCCACGGGGAAGTCCGCGCCGAGGGCGTTCTCGGCGGCGCTCGGACCGCCGTCCTTCCCCCGCCGCACGGGCCAGCGGTACACCTTGTAGCCGCAGGCCACCACGCAGTAGTCGCACGCCGTGGAGATGACCTCCGCGTCCGGAGGCGGCAGCGGAACGCTCTGTTCGGGGATGTGATACGGAGTAGCCATGGCAACGGGTCCTCAGGACTGGAGATTGTCGAACCGGCCGTAGATCAGGCCGAACATGCCGACGGCGTAGATGTCGTCGCCGTCGAGCTCCAGCAGCACCTGGGGCAGCGACTGGTAGGCCTGCCCCGAGATGAAGATGCCGTGGCGCGTGAGGTCGAAGGTGGTCAGGTGCAGCGGGCACGGACCCAGCGCCTTGTCCTCGGGCCGGTAGGTGCCCTGGAGCGGGCCGCCCTGGTGCGTGCACGTGTAGTTGAACGCCACCACGTCGCGGCCGGGGCCGATGCCGCCGCCCGCGGGGGTGCCGAGCTTCACCAGGATCGACTCCGCGTAGTCTCCCTCGTCAGGATATTCGAAGTCGACGGGCTCGTTCAGCTCCAGCGACGACAGCTTGCCGATGAGCTTGCGCGGGTAGGTGGACACCACCGCCGGCGTCTGCGCCCCGGGACGCCCGGGGATGCCGACCATGATCACCGCGGTGGTGATGCCGCTCCACAGGAGGAAGCTGCGCCGGCTCACCAGGCAGGGTGTCGAGCCGTCGTTTGCCCCGTCGCCCGCGGGCTGCCGAGGGAGGTTTCCGCAGGATATCGTCATGGCACTTTCCTCCGGCGTCCGCGGACGCTACTTCCCCTTCCCGCCCGGAGGCGGCAACGGCTGCATCACAGGGAGATCCGGCGTCTCCATCAGGATCTCCTTGCCCGAAAGGCTCTCCAGGAACGCCACCAGGTCGTCCATCTCGGCATCGCTGAGGCCCACGGGCCGGATCAGCGGGCTCTTGGTGGCGGCGAACTCGTTCTTGCCGCCGCCGCGGTTGTAGAACTCCACCACGTCGCGCAGGGTCGCCAGCATGCCGTTGTGCATGTAGGGAGCCGTGAACTTCGTGTAGCGGAGGCTCGGGGTACGGAACTTGCCCAGGTGCTTCTTTTCCTTGGCCCGGAAATAGAGGCCCGGATCGTCCTTCGTCTTTCGGTACATGGCCTCGGTGACGCCCTTGGCGTAAAGCTCGAAGCGGAAGGTGATCTGCGCCACCGCGTCGTCTTCCCAGCCCGTGTAGGGGGGCACGCCCACGTTGTGGTACTTCTCGTCCGTCAGGAGCGGCCCGTTGTGACACGCGATGCAGTTGGCCTTGCCGGCGAACAGCCCGAGGCCCCGCTTCTGCGACGCGTTCAGGGCGCCGTCGTCGCCGCGCATGTAGCGGTCGAAGGGCGTGTCGGTCTGGACCAGGGTGCGCTGGAACGCGGCGATGGCCATGTAGGCGTGGCGGATGTTGGGCCAGTCGTCGCCGAAGACCTCCTTGAACCGCCGCCGGTACTCGGGGACGAAGGCGAGCCGCGCCTCCATCATGTCGTCCTCGCCGTTGCCCGCCACCGCGCCCCGGGCGGCGGAGCGCGCCTGGGACTCCAGCGACTTGGAGGAACCGGCCCAGAAAAGCTTGCCGTAGTAGGCGGCGTTGATGATGGTCTGGCTGTTGCGCCAGTGGATGGTGCCGGGGTAGCCCGTGCTGACGGCTTCCGGCACCGACCAGCCCGCCTCGGGAAAGTGGCATACGGCACACGGCATGGCGTAGTTGCCCGACAGGATGGGATCGAAGAACAGCAGCTTGCCGAGCTCCACCTTCTCCGCCGACATCGGGTTGTCCGCCGGAATGGGAGGCGGACCCAGAGGCGCCAGCTCCGGCGGCCGCACGGCTTCCGCCGACGCGGCCGGCGCCGCCATCGCGGCCGTCAGAATGACGAGAATCACGAGAATCGTTCGAACGCCCTTCACCGCCGTCTCCCTCAGTTCGGCGCCTTGCGCCAGTTCTGGACCGGCTGGTAGTCGTAGTCGTCCGCACGCCAGACGAATTCGTCCGTGTTGAACGTCTCGCCGCTCAGCGCCTCGAGAAAAGCCAGGAGATCGGCCTTTTCCTCGGGCGCCAACCCGAGAGGCTTGAGCCGCGGGTCCTTCAACGGATCGTCCCCGCCGCCGGCGTCATAGAAATCCACGACCTCCCCCAGCGAACCGAACACGCCGTTGTGCATGTAGGGGGCCGTCCACTTGAGCTCGCGCAGGGTCGGGGTGAGGAAGCTGCGGCGGGTCTCCGGCCGGTGGGTGCGCACGTAGGCGCCGGGGTCCTCGCGCAGGCTCATGTAGTTCTTGATGCCCATGAACTTGGCATAGGTCACGAAGGCGGAATGTCTCCTGGGATCGGCCCAGATCTCCGGATTGTCAGGGACACCCGTATTGTGCGGCTGGTCGTCGGTGAAACGCGCGCCCGAGTGACACGCGGCGCAGCCGGCGCGACCCTGAAACAGCGCCTGCCCCCGGCGAGCGGCGGCGGACAGTGTCCCGGTGTCGACAGGCGCGCCGCGCGAGACGATGGTGCCCAGAAACACGGCGAGGGCCTTGCGGGCGCCGCCGTTGGAGGGTTCGCCCAACCCGGCCGCGCCGAACATCTTCACGTAGACAGGGTCCTGCTTGAGACGTTCCTGCATGAGCCTCATGTCCATGTTCATGAGGTAGGTCTCGGTGATCATCCCGCGGACGACGTCGTTGAGGTTCGTGCCCAGGCGGCCGTCATGCATCCACGCGGCGCGGCGGCCGACGTTGGCGAGGGTGGGCGTGTTGCGGAAATGGGCGGCGCCGGTATAGGCCGCGGACAGGACTTTGCCGTCGGTGAACGCCTTGTCGGGCTGGTGGCAGGTAGCGCAGGCGAAATTGACGTCGCCGGAGAGCCGCTCGTCGTAGAACAGCCGCTTGCCGAGCGCGGCCTGGGCGGAAGCGACGTCCCCGGCCGCGCTGCCGGGCTGGGCGGCAAGACCGACCATTGACGCGAGAATCAACCCGAGAATCGTTCTGATGAGCACCACTTGCCGAACCTCCGGTTGCATCGCCCGGAACCGACCCGGGATGCCATGATTATAACACCGATACGCCACGAAACAATATAAACCCGGTTCCAGGACCCCTGGATTCCCGCCCCCGATCGGAGTCGAAGGCATGCTTTCGCGGGAATGACGGAGGGGAGGCCGGGCAGCCTGTGTCTCTTCCAATCGGCGGCGACAGGACTTAAATTGTCGAGAGGAACAGGTGCGCGGGTGGCCCTCGACGTCCCTGGGCACCCGGCGTTGACCGCATCCACGGTGAGCACGGGAGGTTTCACCATGGTACCAGTCGTTTTCCTTTTGTCCGCGTTCCTGGCCTGGGCGGCCGCCGGGGCCGGCGCGGCCTTTGCCGAGGGCGACCCGGCGGCCGGCAAGAAGGTCTTCAAACGTTGCCTCGTGTGCCATACCGACGTGGAAGGCAAGCACAAGACCGGACCTACCCTCCACAAGGTCCTGGGCCGGCCCGCGGGAACCGCCAAAGGGTTCCGATACTCCGCGGCGTACGTACGGGCGGGCAAGCAGGGCCTGGTCTGGAATGAGGAGCACCTGCTCCAGTACCTCAAGAATCCCAAGAAGTACCTCCGCAAGTTCCTGAAGGATCCCAAGGTCAAGTCGCGCATGACCATGAAGTACTTCAGGGAGAAGGACCGCCGTAACGTCATCGAGTATATGAAGTCCCTTGGCGACTGAGCGGGGTTGCGTTGACACTGCGGACCCGGTTTGGTATCGGCGAGTCATGGGCCGGCAAGGGTCCATTCGAAGGATTCCGGGTCCGACGGCCCGGGGGAGGTGACCGATGGACAGAGATGAACCGCGCGGCGTCGTGCATTGGATCGATCACTTTATCGTGGGCACCAACGACATGGTGACCTGGGTCGACTGGGCGGTCAACGCCACCGGCATCACCCGGCGGCCGATCCGCGGCATCACCACCAATGCGCGGAAGAAGGACGTCCCGATCATGTGCTTCCTCTGGTGGGACGGCGAGTCCTGCCGCATCGGCGCGTTCCTGCAACCGGAGGTCTACCCGTCGGCCAAGCCGCTGGGCGAGGAACTGCCGCGGTGCGGGTTCTACATCCGACCCGAGGACGTGGACCGGCACGTGAAGCGGCTCGAGCGTCACGACATCCCCCACACCGACCCGGTGCGGACGGCGGACGGCGGCGACGAGGGCACGGTGATCTACTTCGCCGATCCCGACGGCAACCAGTTCGAGTTCTGGGCCCCCGATCACATGCCCGAGGGCGCCATGGAGGTCTGCACCAGCGAAGGCGTCGGCCGCATCAGCCACGCTGTGTACGGCTCCCGTGACCTGGGCCGGACCGCGGATTTCTTCGAGAAGTATTGCGCCCTCCAACCGGAGGTGAGCCCCAACGTGGCCGAGGGCAACCTGGTGCTGCGCCTTCAGGCCGGCGGACGGCTCATTTACAAGCTCTCGGACAAGGTGGACGAGCGCGTGGCCGGACACGGCCCCTGGTGGGACATGCACACCGCGCTGACGGTGCGGGCGGAAGAGTTCATGCCCAACTACCGCCGCATGTGGGAGACCCTCCCCGAAGAGGCCATGGCGAAGGAAGAGGATACCCTCACCCTGGAGGAGGAGGACGCCCTGCCCGCGCGCACCGGCCTGCACCGGAGCCCGGTGGGATACCGCTGGAAGGCCATGTTCGAACGCGGCGACGAGTTCTACGACTGGGACGGGCACGCGTTCCACTTCTTCGGCGGCAAACCCGTGAAGGACGACGGCTCCCTGGCCCTCTACACCATTGTGGAGCAGGAAGAGTACCTCACCGACGTCGCCGTCGAGGCCGAGAAGGTGCGAGCCGCCCAAGGCTGACGGCTGTTTTTACCCCTAGCCAAAATTAGCCGCGGCTGATTTTGACTGGAGTCAAAAATGGGCGTACACTCGACCCATGGCCGAGACGCCCAGATACCTCACCGCGCAGGTCCTGTCGGACCTTGAGCGCAAGATGGTGTTCGTGGCAGGCCCGCGCCAGGTCGGCAAGACCACCTTGGCGCGCAGCCTGCCCGGCGCCGCCGACGCCTATCTCAACTGGGACATCGCCGAGCACCGGCAACGTATCCTCCGGCGTGAGTTGCCGGCGACGAACTTGTGGGTCTTTGACGAGATCCACAAATACCGGGGCTGGCGCAACTACCTCAAGGGCCTGTACGACGGCCGCCGGGAAAGACAGCAGATTCTCGTCACTGGCAGCGGGCGTCTCGATTTCTACCGCTATGGAGGCGACTCCCTGCAGGGACGCTATCATCTGTTGCGGCTGCACCCCTTCTCCGCGGCCGAGTTGAACATCGATACGGCCGCGGGCCTGCGCGACCTGCTGGAGCTCGGCGGCTTTCCCGAACCCTGGCTGTCCGGCAGCCGCCGGGAGGCCAGGCGCTGGTCCAGGGAATACGGCGCTCTGCTGGTGCGGGAAGAAGCGGCCACTCTCGAACGAATCCAGGACCTCGGGCAGTTGGAGTTGATGATGCTGTCCCTGCCGGAGCGGGTCGGCTCGCCGCTTTCCGTCAACGCGCTACGCGAGGACTTGCAGATCAGCCACAAGACGGCCAACGTCTGGCTCGATGCGCTGGAACGGCTATACGCCATCTTCCGCCTGCTGCCATTCGGCTCGTCGCTCCTGCGCGCCGTCAAGAAACAGTCCAAGCACTACCACTTCGACTGGACCCTGGCGCCCGAAGACGGCGCACGTTTCGAGAACCTCACCGCATGCCACCTGCTCAAATGGGTCCACCATCAGCAGGACATCGAGGGACTGGACCTCGAGCTTCGGTACTTTCGCGACAAGGACGGCCGTGAGGTGGACTTCGTGGTGGAGCGGAGAGGAGCACCGTCACTGCTGGTGGAGTGCAAATGGTCCGATGCCAACCCGGACCGAAGCCTCAAGTACCTGAAGGCGAAGTTCCCCGCCGCCGATGCTTGGCAAATCTCGGCCACCGGGGTGAAGGACTACGTGACGCCCGAAGGCATCCGAGTGGCGCCGGCGCTGGCGCTGCTTTCGACGCTCGTCTAGCTAGTGTCGTGTCCCGTAAACTCCTGCGACAATCTGCTGGTCCTTTTGCCCGCCTGCCCAACTTCTGCGCATCTGCCTAGATTCTGGATAGCCGGAACCGCTTCCCGGCCGCGCAGCCGGGACTCCGCTGCTGCAACGCAAGTCCCGTGTTTACGCCCCTTCGAGCGCCCGGCACACGACAATTCGGCACTTGGCACGCGTGTTGCTGTTTACCCTCGGAGAAATTCACACCAGAGGGAGAACCCAATGCGAAAGTCTCTGAACAACCCCCGAAGCTTATTGCGACTCTTCTACCGGCTCTTGCCGGTGCTGGCCGCCATGGCCCTGCTCGCCGCCCACACCGTGCAGGCGGCGGATACCATCAAGGTGGGCGTGCTCCACTCCCTGTCCGGGACCATGGCCATCAGTGAGACCACCCTGAAGGACACCGTCCTGATGATGGTCGACGACCTCAACAAGAAGGGCGGCCTGCTGGGCAAGAAGGTCGAGGCGGTGGTGGTCGATCCGGCCTCCAACTGGCCGCTGTTCGCGGAGAAGGCCCGGGAGCTGCTGTCCAAGAACAAGGTCGACGTCGTGTTCGGCTGCTGGACGTCGGTGTCACGGAAGTCGGTGCTGCCGGTCTTCGAAGAGCTGAACGGGCTCTTGTTCTATCCCGTCCAGTACGAGGGCGAGGAGAGCTCCAGGAACGTGTTCTACACGGGCGCCGCACCCAACCAGCAGGCCATCCCCGCTGTCGAGTACCTCATGAGCGAGGACGGCGGCGGCGTCAAGCGCTGGGTCCTGGCGGGCACCGACTACGTCTACCCCCGCACCACCAACAAGATCCTGGAGGCATTCCTCAAGTCCAAGGGCGTCGAGTCCGAAGACATCCTGATCAACTACACGCCTTTCGGCCATGCCGACTGGCAGACCATCGTGGCCGACATCAAGAAGTTCGCCTCCGCGGGCAAGAAGACCGCGGTGGTCTCCACCATCAACGGCGACGCCAATGTGCCGTTCTACAAGGAGCTGGCCAACCAGGGCATCAACGCCGACGACATCCCCGTGGTGGCCTTCTCCGTGGGTGAGGAAGAGCTGGCCGGCATCGACACCAGCAACCTGGTAGGCCATCTGGCGGCGTGGAACTACTTCCAGTCCGTCGACTCGCCCGAGAACGAGGCCTTCATCGAGAAGTGGCACGCCTACATCAAGGACACCAAGCGCGTCACCAACGATCCCATGGAAGCCACCGCCATCGGCTTCCACATGTGGACCCAGGCGGTGAAGCAGGCGGGCACCGCGGACGTGGACGCGGTCCGGCAGGCCATGTACGGCCAGACGGTCAAGTCGCCCAGCGGCTTCGACATCGTCATGAACACCAACCACCACCTCTCGAAGCCGGTCATGATCGGAGAGATCCAGCCCGACGGGCAGTTCGAGATCGTGTGGGAGACCGAGGGCCCCATCAAGGCCGATGCCTGGAGCCCCTTCATTCCCGAGAGCGCCAAGCTGACCGCCAACTGGGCGTATCCCTGGGTCTGCGGCAACTGCGAGAAGCCGAAGTTCACCAACTGAGCGCACTGCGGACAGGACACTTCAAAGTCCACTGCAGGGCACTTTCAAAGTCATCCCCCCGTCACATCCCCGCCCCTGCCCCTCTGTCATTCCCGCGAAAGCGGGAATCCAGGCGGTGTGGAACGGTCTGGCGCCAGTGCGGCCCCGCCCCGCCACCCCTGGTTTCCCGCTTTCGCGGGAATGACAGAGGGGCAGGAATGACAGAGGGGGCGGGAATGACGGACGGTCGGGAATGACAGAGGAAACCCGATGAAACGTTTGCCGCCGGTGCGGCTGCCGCTTCTTCTGCTGATGTGCGCGGCCACGACGCTCACCTTCACCGGCGGCCTCCACGCCGCGGACGTGGCGGAGGTCGCGGCCGGGCTCAAGGCCGGGAGCTTCAAGAAGAAGGCGGGGGTGGTCGCGGAGCTGGCCGGCCTCGGCGACCCCAAGGTCATTCCACTGCTCGAAGCCCTGCGGAACGGGCGTCTCTACTACCGCAAGGCCGATGGCAGGCTGGTGGCAACGGAAAAGGCGGGAAAGGGCTA
Organism: uncultured Binatia bacterium (SeqCode); assembly: GCA_965219905.1. GTDB lineage: Bacteria > Desulfobacterota > Binatia > UBA9968 > JAJDTQ01 > JAJDTQ01. Next base: position 1,586,298 of record CBDCOS010000002.1, read on the forward strand.
CCGCTTGACCGACCCCCTGACCGGAGAAGTTCTGGGCGGCGCGACGCGGCGGGCGGTCAGGAAGATCCGGGTCAACAACCGGATGCGGGGCGCCATCAAGGCGGCCCTGAGCCAGCTCGAGCTGTTCAGCACCGACCCCAACAGGCGGCTGGCCGCCGCCCGGTCGGCCCTGAACCACGGCTCGGCGCAGATGATCAGGCTGATCGAAACGGCGCTGGCGGCCGAAACCGACGGCGCGGTCCGTGACGCCATGGAATTCTCCCTGTTGGGAGCTCAACTGAAAGCCGGCTCGGGGACCCAGCGCCTGGCGGCCATCGAGGCGCTGTCCGGGTCCACCGCTCCCCGTGTGCGCTCCCTCCTGGGCGCTCTCGCCGCGGACCCGAAGCAGGACGACGCGGTCCGGGAAGCCGCCGCCGCCGCCATCAAGCGCATCGAGGACAAGCTCTTCTTCCTGGGGCTGGGGCTCAACCTCTTCCAGGGGATCAGCCTGGGCTCGGTGCTGCTGCTGGCCGCGGTCGGCCTCGCCATCACCTTCGGGGTCATGGGCGTCATCAACATGGCCCACGGCGAGATGATCATGCTGGGCGCCTACTCGACGTTCGTCGTCCAGGAGCTGTTCCGCGCGTTCCTCCCGGTGGCCCTGTTCGACTGGTATCTGGCGGTGGCGGTCCCCACGGCGTTCCTGGTGTCCGGACTCGTCGGCGTGGTGCTGGAGAAAGGCGTCATCCGCTGGCTCTACGGCCGCCCCCTGGAAACGCTGCTGGCCACGTGGGGCATCAGCCTGATCCTGCAGCAACTGGTGCGCTCGATCTTCGGTGCGCCCAACAAGGAGGTGGCCAACCCTTCCTGGATGAGCGGCGGCTTCGAGGTCGTGGGAGGGTTCGTGCTGACCTACAACCGCCTCTACCTGATCGTCTTCTGCTTCCTGGTGCTGGGCGCCATGGCGCTGCTTCTTCGGGCCACCCCCTTCGGCCTGAGCGTGCGCGCGGTCACCCAGAACCGCGCCATGGCCTCCACCATGGGCATCCCCACGTCCAGGGTGGACTCCCTGACGTTCGGCCTCGGGTCGGGCCTTGCCGGGATGGCGGGCGTGGCCCTGAGCCAGATCGGCAACGTCAGCCCGAACCTGGGGCAGCTCTACATCGTCGACTCCTTCATGGTGGTGGTCTTCGGCGGCGTCGGAAACCTGGCGGGCACGCTCCTCGGCGCCATGACCCTGGGCGTCGTCAACAAGTTTCTCGAACCCGTGGCCGGCGCGGTGCTGGGCAAGGTGGTGGTCATGGTGGCCATCATCCTCTTCATCCAACGGCGGCCGCAAGGACTGTTCGCGTTGCGCGGTCGCGCGGCCGAGGCCTGACGAAGCCCATGGAGCACTCTCTTCCGGACCGCCGGGGTCGCACCGGGTTCGTTGCCGTCGGCCTCGCCCTGATCATCGGAGTGCCAGCGCTGAACCTCGGCATGGAGCCCGGTTCGCTGCTCCACGTGCCGGATCACTGGGTCCCGCTGCTGGGCAAGTACATCTGCTACGCGATCCTCGCCCTGAGCCTCGACATGGTGTGGGGATACGTGGGCGTCCTGAGCCTCGGCCACGGAGCCTTCTTCGCCCTGGGAGGCTACGCCTTCGGCATGTACCTCATGCGCGCCATCGGCACCCGCGGGGTCTACGGGCATCCGGTGCTTCCCGACTTCATGGTGTTCCTCAACTGGAAAGAGCTGCCGTGGTACTGGTACGGCTTCGACCACTTTGCCTTCGCCCTGCTCATGGCGTTGCTGGTGCCCGGTCTGCTGGCCTTCGTTTTCGGCTGGTTCGCCTTCCGCTCCCGCATCACCGGCGTCTACCTGTCCATCATGACCCAGGCCCTGACCTTCGCGCTCATGATGGCTTTCTTCCGCAACGAGATGGGCTTCGGCGGCAACAACGGGCTGACCGATTTCAAGGACGTGCTCGGCTTCCCGCTTCAGTCGCCCGAGACCCGGATCGGGTTGTACGCGGCGTCGGTCCTGGCCCTGGGCGCGAGCTACCTCGTCTGCCGGTTCATCACCCGCTCCAAGCTCGGCCTGCTGCTCCCGGCCATCCGCGACGCGGAGGCGCGGGTGCGGTTCCTCGGCTACTCCGTGACCCACGCGAAGCTCTTCGTGTTCTCTGTGTCCGGAGTCCTCGCGGGGCTCGCCGGCGCCCTCTACGTCCCGCAGGTCGGGATCATCAACCCGAGCGAGTTCTCCCCTGCCAACTCCATCGAGGTGGCCGTATGGGTGGCCGTGGGCGGACGCGGATACCTCCTCGGGGCCGTCGTGGGCGCAGTGGCCGTCAACGCCGCCAAGACGTACTTCACCGGCGTCGCGCCCGAGTTCTGGCTGTTCTTCCTGGGCGCGCTGTTCGTGCTGGTCACGCTGTTCCTGCCCCGCGGACTGGTGGGCCTGGTGCGCAGGGACACGAGGGAGCCGGAGGACGGCTCGGACGAGGGGCTGGAGGCGGGGCATGCATGAGTTGCCCGGCAGCCAACGGCCGGGCCAGGCCGCGGGCGCGGGGAGCCCCCGCGCGATCCTCTACCTGGACAACGTCACCGTGAGCTTCGACGGTTTCAAGGCGCTGGACGGCCTTTCGCTGATCGTGGACGCGGGGGAGCTGCGGACCATTATCGGCCCCAACGGAGCCGGCAAGACTACCCTGCTGGACGTCATTACCGGGAAGTCCAAACCGGACAACGGGATCGTGTTCTTCAAGGACTCCCACGACCTCACCCGGCTCGACGAGACCGCCATCGCCAACCTCGGCATCGGCCGCAAGTTCCAGAAACCCACCGTCTTCGACAACCTGACCGTGTCCGGCAACCTGGAGCTGGCCCGCAAGGCCGACCGCGGCATCATCCGCACGCTCTTCACCCCGGCATCCGGCAAGCGGTCGGAGCCGGTGGAGGCCGCGTTGGAGACCATCGGACTGGCGTCCCGCCGCGAGACCCTGGCGGGGAGCCTAAGCCACGGCCAGAAGCAGTGGCTGGAGATCGGCATGCTGCTGGTCCAGGACCAGGAGCTCCTGCTGCTGGACGAGCCCGTCGCCGGGATGACCGACGGCGAACGGGAGCAGACCGCCGAGCTGATCCGCGGCATCGCGGAGACGCGGACCGTGGTGGTGGTGGAGCACGACATGCAGTTCGTCCGCTCCCTGGAGGCCCGGGTCACCGTGCTGCACGAGGGCCGCATGCTCATGGAAGGGTCCATGGACGCCGTGGAGAGCAATGCCACGGTGGCGGACGTCTATCTGGGGCGCTAACCCCCAATTGGCCATGACGATGACTCATCACCATGCTCGAGGTTGACGACATCCAACTCTACTACGGCGCGAGCCAGGTGCTGCGCGGCGTGAGCCTCGGCGTGGACAAGGGCCAGGTCACCTGCGTCCTCGGACGCAACGGCGTCGGCAAGACATCGCTGCTGCGCGCGATCCTGGGACTGCAGCCGGTGCAGAAAGGCCGGATTTGCTGGGACGGCGAGGACATCACCGGCCTGCCGGCCCACCGGCGTGCTCGTCTGGGATTCGGCAACGTGCCCCAGGGGCGGGAGATCTTTCCCCGGTTGACCGTGGAAGAAAATCTGCGCACCGGGTTCCCGGCCCTGCCCGGGCCCCTGCGCACCATCCCGGACCAGGTCTTCCAGCTCTTTCCCGTGCTCAAGGACATGTTGCGACGGCGAGGCGGCGACCTTTCCGGCGGCCAGCAACAACAGCTCGCCATCGCACGCGCCCTGGTCCTCCGGCCCAAACTGCTGATACTCGATGAGCCCACCGAAGGAATCCAGCCCTCCATCATCAAGGACATCAAGCAGGTCATCCAGGGGCTGGCGCAAGAGGGCCACATGGCGATCCTGCTGGTGGAGCAGTATTTCGACTTCGCCCATGACCTCGCGGACCGGCTCGTGGTCATGGACCGCGGCCAAAGCGTGCTGGCCGGAAACAAGGGAGATCTCGTTGAGCGGGACGTCCGCAAACACCTCACTGTCTGAAGCCGGATGCGTCGGGCAACGGCTGCCTCGCGGCGACGGCCGCGCGGAGATCGCCTGGAGCGCCGGGGACGGGGCGACCCGGCTTCGGCACCTGTACGAGAGGAACCCTTGCCGGGTGTTCTTTCCGGGTACCGCCGACCTCGCGACAGCGGTGGTGCTGACCACCTCCGGCGGGCTGACCGGCGGCGACCGGGTCGGATTGGACATCGCCGTCCGGCAGGGAGCGCGGTCGGTGGTGACGACACAGGCGGCCGAGAAGATCTATCGCTCCACCGGCGACCTCTGCACCATCGACGTGCGGGTCGCGGCCGAAGACGGCACGTGGCTGGAATGGATGCCCCAGGAAACCATCCTCTTCGACGGCGCCAGGCTGCGCCGCGCCACCACCATCCGCACCGCCGGCGACGCCCGGGTCATGGCTGGGGAGATCCTCGTTTTCGGACGCCTCGCCGGCGGCGAGGTGTTCCGGAACGGCGCCTTGCGGGATGCCTGGACCGTCGAGCGCGACGGCAAGCGCGTCTGGATGGAAGCGTTGCGTTTCGGCACGCCGGAAAGCAATCTTCTCGACCGCCCTGCTGGGATGGATGGAGCACGATCGCTGGCAACGGCGATCTACGTCGCGGACGACGCCCCGGAGCGGATCGAGACGGCCCGCGCGCTGCTCGGGGGAAGCCACTGCCGCTGCGGCGTGACCTGCGTCAACGGCGTGCTGGTGGCGCGGTTCCTGGCGCGGGACCCGCAAGCCCTGCGTGCGGAATACACGCGCTTCTGGACCGGCTTTCGTCGTGCGGTCGCGGGGCTGCCGGCGCGGGCCCCACGGGTGTGGGAATGCTAGCGGGAATGACGGTGGGGGGTTCGACTCGGCTCGGCAAACGGGAAGCCACAATGGAGATGGATTGAACCATGAATCTGACGCCTAGAGAAAAGGACAAGCTGTTGGTTGCCACCGCCGCGATGGTGGCGAGACGCCGGTTGGAACGGGGCGTCAAGCTCAACCACCCGGAGGCGGTGGCGCTCATCACCGACTTCGTGGTGGAGGGGGCGCGCGACGGCGCCAACGTCGCGGACCTGATGCGTGACGGCGCCGCCGTCATCGCCCGTGGTCAAGTCATGGAAGGCGTGCCGGAAATGATCGATCTCATCCAGGTGGAGGCCACGTTTCCCGACGGCACCAAGCTCGTGAGCGTCCACAACCCCATCCGGTAGCGGCGAAAGGAGGAAGCTCGATGATCCCCGGAGAGATACGGACCCGAGAGACGCCCATCACGCTCAACGCGGGTCGGGAGGCCGTGACGCTGGCGGTCGCCAACAGCGGCGACCGCCCGGTGCAGGTGGGCTCCCACTATCACTTCCACGAGACCAACGCGGCGCTGGTCTTCGATCGCGAGAAGGCCCGCGGCTTCCGGCTCGACATTCCCTCCGGCACCGCGGTGCGCTTCGAGCCGGGGCAAACCCGGACCGTTACGTTGGTGGCCTATGCCGGCAGACGCTCGGTGGTGGGCTTCCAGGGCAAGATCGACGGACCGCTGGAATGACCGCCGGTGTGGCGTCGCGCGTTTCGCGCGGAAGGGCGGCAAGGCGCGCTGACCTGCGGGGGCGGTTTACAAACCCGCCCGGGCTCCTATCACTTGGGAAGGGCATCCCATGGCAAGAAAAATAGACCGTGAAGCCTATTCGGCCATGTTCGGGCCTACCGTGGGAGACCGCGTGCGGTTGGCGGACACGGAACTGTTCGTCGAGGTCGAGGAGGACCGGACGGTCTACGGCGAAGAGGTGAAGTTCGGCGGCGGCAAGACCATCCGCGACGGCATGGGGCAGAGTCAGGCCACCCGCGAGGAAGGCACCGTCGACACCGTCATCACCAATGCCCTCGTGCTGGACCACTGGGGCATCGTCAAGGCGGACGTCGGCATACGGGACGGACGTATCCACGGCATCGGCAAGGCGGGCAACCCGGACACGCAGCCGGGAGTGGACATCGTCATCGGGCCCGGCACCGAGGTCATCGCCGGCGAAGGCAAGATCGTCACCGCGGGCGGCTTGGACGTCCACATCCACTTCATCTGCCCCCAACAGATCGACGACGCCCTCTACAGCGGCGTCACCACCATGCTGGGCGGCGGCACCGGACCGGCCGCGGGCACCAACGCCACCACCTGCACGCCGGGACCGTGGCACCTCGGGCGCATGCTTCAGGCGGCGGAGGCGTTCCCGGTGAACCTGGGTTTCTTCGGCAAGGGCAACGCCAGCCGGCCCGCAGCCCTGGAGGAGCAGGTCAAGGCGGGCGCCTGCGGCCTCAAGCTGCACGAGGACTGGGGCACCACGCCGGCCGCCATCGACACCTGCCTGTCCGTGGGCGACGAGCACGACGTCCAGGTGCTCATCCACACCGACACGCTGAACGAGTCGGGCTTCGTGGAGGACACCCTGCGGGCCTTCAAGGGCCGCACCATCCACACCTTCCATACCGAAGGGGCCGGCGGCGGGCACGCGCCCGACATCATCAAGCTCTGCGGCGTATCCCACGTGCTGCCCTCCTCCACCAACCCGACCCGGCCGTTCACGGTCAATACCGTGGACGAGCACCTGGACATGCTCATGTGCTGCCATCACCTGGACCCCGCCATCGCCGAGGACGTGGCGTTCGCGGAGAGCCGAATCCGCAAGGAGACCATGGCCGCCGAAGACATCCTGCACGACCTGGGAGCGTTCAGCATGATGGCGTCGGACAGCCAGGCCATGGGCCGGGTGGGAGAGGTGATCATCCGCACCTGGCAGACGGCAGACAAGATGAAGCGCCAGCGGGGGCCGCTCCCCGAGGAGAAGGGGGACAACGACAACGTCCGGGTGAAACGATACCTGGCCAAGTACACCATCAACCCGGCCATCACCCACGGCATGTCGGAACACATCGGCTCGGTGGAGGCGGGGAAGCTGGCGGACCTGGTGCTGTGGTCGCCGGCCTTCTTCGGCGTCAAGCCCGACGTCATCCTCAAGGCCGGGACCATCGTGGCCGCGCCCATGGGGGACCCCAACGCGTCCATCCCGACGCCGCAGCCGGTGCACTACCGTCCGATGTTCGGCGCCTTCGGCGGCTCGCGCCGGGAGAACGCGGTGACCTTCGTGAGCGGCGCGGCGCTGGCTGCCGATCTGGCCGGCGCGCTGAAGCTTCAACGGCCGCTGCTGCCGGTTTCCGCCACGCGGCAGCTCCGCAAGGAAAGCCTGGTCCACAACACGGCAACACCCCACATGGAAGTGGACCCCGAAACCTACGAGGTGCGTGCCGACGGCGTGCTGCTGACCTGCGAGCCCGCGCAGACCGTGCCCATGGCGCAGCGCTACTTCCTGTTCTAACGGACGCACCCGCGAACCGACGGTGGTCATGAAACGAGGAATTCGAGTATGCCACGCCGGGCAATGGCCGGCGGAAGCGGCACACGACACTCTCACCCTGCCCTTCGAGGCGCGGCACCGGCGACGGACGCGGTTGCGCACCGACGGCCGGGCCTGGGTCATGCTGGAGCTTCCCGAAGCGACGCGGATGCGCGACGGCGACGGCATCATGCTGGAGAGCGGCGGCTGGCTCGCGGTCCGTGCGGCCCCGGAGCCACTCGCCGAGATCACCAGCGACATCCCCGAACGGCTCACGGCCATCGCATGGCACCTGGGCAACCGGCACCTGCCGACGCAGGTCGAACCCGGCCGTTTGCGCATTCGCGACGATCGCGTGATTACGGAGATGGTACGCCTTCTGGGCGGGGCCGTTCGCGTCATCGTGGCGCCCTTCGATCCGGAAGGCGGCGCCTACGAACCGCATCCCGATCCGGACCCGGGCCATGCGTGAGAGGGACCTCTACCGCCTGACGAGCTGGCTGTCCCCGTCCTTTCCGGTGGGGGCCTACGCCTACAGCCACGGGCTGGAGTACGCGGTGGAGGCAGGGTTGGTATCCGACGCGGCAGGGCTGGAACACTGGCTCCGGGACATCCTCCTCCACGGCAGTTGCCAGGTCGACGCCGTGCTGTTCCGCAACGCCTGGCAGGCCGCCCGCGACCGGGACGGGCGGCGGCTGCGGGAGCTGGAGGAGATCGCCACGGCGTTCCGCGGCACCCGGGAGCTGGCACTGGAAAGCGGGGCGCAGGGGGAGGCCTTCCTCAACGCGGTGAAACAGGCCTGGATCACCGGCACGCCGGCACGGCCGGCCGGCGATGATGTCCCGGCCGCCTATTGCGTCGCGGTAGGATGCGTCTGCGGCGCCGATGGCATTCCTCTCGAACCGGCGCTACAGACCTATATCCAGGCCTTCGCGGCCAACCTGGTCTCCGCCGGCGTGCGGCTGATCCCGCTTGGACAGAGCGACGGCCAGCGGGTGCTGGCCCGGCTCGAACCCGTCGTGCTGGAGGCGGCGCGGCGCTCTCGGACCACGGCACTGGAGGACATGGGCACCACGACCCCCATGGTGGACTGGACTTCCATGAAGCACGAAACACAACACACGAGGCTGTTCCGCTCATGAACACTCACGAACACGGCCCTCTGCGGGTGGGCATCGGCGGACCCGTGGGCTCGGGCAAGACGGCTCTCATGAACGCCCTGTGCAAGGCCATGCGGGACCGTTACCGGATCGCCGCGGTCACCAACGACATCTACACGCAGGAGGACGCCCAATTCCTGGTCCGCGCGGGCGCGCTGCCCGCGGAACGGATCGTGGGAGTCGAAACCGGCGGCTGCCCGCATACCGCCATCCGGGAGGACGCGTCCATCAACCTCGCCGCCATCCACGGCCTGACCGAGAGGTTCGGCGACCTGGACCTGGTCCTCGTCGAGTCCGGGGGCGACAAGATCCCACGCAAGGGCGGCCCCGGCATCACCCGCTCCGACCTGCTCATCATCAACAAGACCGACCTGGCGCCGCTTGTGGGCGCCAGCCTCGAGGTGATGGACCGCGACGCCCGCAAGATGCGCGGCGAACGTCCCTTCGTGTTCTCGAACCTGAGGGAAAAGACCGGGCTACGGGAAATCGTCCATTTCATCATCGAGACGGGCGGCCTGTAAACCGTTGAAAAACCCCCTCCGATTTGCAAACATTCCGCAACCAAGGTCGTTTTTCCGTCAGGAGGCTCTCATGGAAGTGGTCAAGGTCGACTTCAAGAACACCAAGGGGATCCCGCCCAGCGGTCTCTGCGTGGGCGTGCACCGCGCCGGCGCCATGCACCAGAAGATGGTGGAGAAGCACGGCAACGGCATCGCCGTGTGGTCCCTGAGGCCGGAGAACGACTTCATCGCCTTCAAGAGCCTGGAGGACGAAGAGGGCATCCGCTCCACCAACGACATGGACTCCATCAGGGAGGAGAAGCTCATCTACGGCGTCCGCGGCGCGCCGCCGGAGGTGCGCCGGCAGGCAAAGGAGCAGGGCCTCGAGCTTCTGGCCGACGCCACCTGCCCGTTCGTGGTCCAGCAGGAGGAAGCCGAGCTGGAGCTGCTGGACCAGGGCTGCCACCTGGTGATCCTCAGCAGCCGCTCCCACCACGGCATCCCGCGCCTCATGGGCATTGCCAAGGAGAAAGAGCGGGAGGTGTTCATCGTCGAGAAGGAAGAGGACGTGGCCGACATCCGCCTGACCCGCTTCGAGCCCGTGGGCGTCATCGTCCAGACCACGTTCTGGATGGAGAGCTACACGAAGATCATGACCCGCATCCTGGAGCGCTTTGCCAACGTGCGCATCCGCAACACCGCCTGCATCGACTCGCTGCAGCGGCTCCCCAAGGTGGAGGAACTGGCGCGGGACGTGGAGGCGGTGGTCATCTTCGGCTGGACCGAGGGCATGACCAACCGCATGGAGGAAGTGGCGAAGGCCTTCAACGACAACGTCTACCGCATCGAGAAGATCGAGGACCTGGAACGGTCCTGGTTCACCGGCAAGTCACGGGTGGGCATCGTCGGCGCCAACGAGACCACCGACGAGCTGGTGGACGAGGCGGTGGAACGCATCAAATCCATGGCCGCCTGACGGCCGGACAGGCACTAGAAGAGCGCTCCCTCCCAGAGCATCGCGAGGAACGTGGCGTGATGGAGCAACTCGACGCCGTCGTCGGTGGTGCGGTCGTGAGGATCGAGTGAGACGACGACGCGGCGCTTTGTTTCCGGGTGGTCGACGGCCAGTTCCCGCAAACCGCGGGCGTGATCGTCGCGGACACGATGAACGGCTTTCGCTTCGATGGCGCAGTCGATGTGGTTGACGATGAAATCGACTTCGATGCCGGAACTGAGACGCCAGTAGAAGAAATCCGCATAGCGGCCACGGTACGAGTTGTAACAGCAGAGTTCGTGGAACACCCAGTTCTCGAACGCCTTCCCGAATAGCTCGCCGCCGGGCCGCAGTTCGCCACGCTTGGCCAGGAAGTTCACCACGCCGACATCGCCGAAGTAGAACTTCGGCGCCGCAACGGTCCTGCGTTTGGGGCGGCGCCGGTAGGCCGGCAGAAAGCGGCCGAGCAGCGTGTCTTCGAGGATCTCGAAGTAGGACCTGACCGTGTGGCTGGCGACGCCGGTGTCGCGAGCGACCGCGGTGTAGCTGACCACCTCGCCATCGGAAAGCGCGGCGAGGCCGAGAAAATCGGCATAGGCGGGCAGCCTGCGGGACAGCCCCTCGGCCGCCACTTCCTCCTTCAGGTACTGCGAGACATAGCCGTCCAGCAGCGGCAACGGGCGCTCCGCGTCGTAGATGCTGGGGAGGTAGCCGTGGTTCAGCAGTCGGACCAGGTCCGCCTCCGCTCCGATTTCCATCGCCGACAGACCGTGAAGCTCCCGGCGCTCCGCGCGTCCGCCCAGGAGGTTGGCGTGCCCGCGTCGGACCTTGCGCGCACTCGACCCGCAAAGCGCGAAGCTCACGCCGCGGTGCTCGATGAGCCAGTGCACCGCATCGAGGAGCGAGGGAACCTTCTGAATCTCGTCGATGACCATGAAATCGGCGCCGTGCCGGCGTTGCTCGTCGATCAGCATCTCCGGCGCTTGCAGATAACGCCGGTAGGACTCGGGCCGCAGCAGATCGACCCACGGCACATCGGGAAATTGCTCCGCGAGAAGCGTGCTCTTGCCGGCCTGACGCGGCCCCCAAAGAAAGAAGGTGGCCGGCTTCGGCTTGCCGAATTCAAGGAGGCGCTGATATTTTGCCATTGTTGATTCAATATTACATGTATTTCGGCATTTGACAATTGTATCTGATCACGGCGTCAGGTCGTGCCAAGATTGACACGCATCTGCCTTCTCCGATAAACGAAAGTCATGTCCACGCTCGATGCCAACGAAGCCAGGCTGCCTTACCACGACCTCCGCGAATGGATGGCCCGGGCCGACGCCCTGGGCGAGTTGCGCACCGTCACCGGCGCGAGCTGGGAGGAGGACATCGGGCTGGCCGCCGACGCGGTCATCCGGGTGGATGACGGGCCGGCGGTGCTGTTCGACGAGGTCCCGGGCTGCCCCAAGGGGTTCCGCGTCCTGATCAACACGTTCGCCGGCAAACGCCGGAACATGACACTGGGGTTTCCCGAACACCTCACCAAGCAGGAGCTGAGCCAAGCCTTCTTCGACCACTACATCAAGGTGCAGCGGCGGTTGCCCCACGTGGTGGTGGACGACGGACCGGTCTTCGAGAACATCCTCACCGGCGACGACATCGACGTGACCCGGTTCCCCACGCCCAAGTGGCACGCGGACGACGGCGGTCGCTACATCGGCACCGGCTGCTTCTGCGTCACCATCGACCCCGAGGAGCGCTGGATCAACGTCGGCACCTACCGGGCCATGGTGCAGGACAAGACGTCCGTGAGCCTGCTGTTCGTTCCCGGCAAGCACGCCTACATGCACCGCAAGAAGTACTTCGACAAGGGGCAGCCCATGCCCGTGGCCCTGGTGGTGGGCAGCGACCCCATGTCGTTCTTCGTCGGCGGCACGGAGTTTCCCTACGGCGTGTGCGAGTTCGACGTGGTGGGCGGGTTGCGCGGCACCCCCGTGGAGGTGGTGCGCGGCAAGGTGACGGGGCTGCCCTTCCCCGCCAACGCCGAGATCGTCATGGAAGGATTCCTGACCACGGACAAGCGCGCCGTGGAAGGGCCGTTCGGCGAGTGGACCGGCTACTATGCCGGCGGCGCCAGCGAGCAGCCCACCCTGGACATCCGGGCCATCTACCACCGCAACGATCCCATCATCCTGGGCGTCCCGCCGCTGGGCGCCGGCTCCGACGAGATGGCCCGCTACCGCGCCATCATGCGCTCGGCCATGCTCAAGCAGGAGCTGACCAACGCCGGCGTGCCGGACGTCACCCAGGTGTGGTGTCACGAGGTCGGCGCCTCGCGCCTGCTGCACGGCATCGGCATCAAGCAGCGCTATCCCGGCCACGCCCGCCAGGCAGGCACGCTGGCCTCCACCTGCGGCTCGGTGGTGTACGGCTGCAAGTTCGTCATCGTGGTGGACGACGACATCGATGTGTCCAACCTCGACCAGTTGATCTGGGCCATGCTCACCCGCTGCGATCCCGAGACCTCCATCGAGATCCTGCGCAAGATGCGCACCTCCCCCGCCGACCCGCGGGTGACGCCGGACCAGCGCAAGACCCACGACATCACCAACTCCCGCGTCATCGTCGACGCCTGCCGTCCCTTCGAGTGGTTCGACAAGTATCCCAAGGTCAACGCGCCGAGCCCGGAGGTGGTCCGGAAGGCCCATGAGAAGTTCGGCTACCTGCTGGATTGAAGCCGGCCAAGCCGGACGGACCAACCGGTGACTCCCGGCGCCGCACGCTTCGCCCAGGCCGCGCTGGTGGGGGACTCGGACGCCTCCTATGACAACCTGGCGCTGGCCGAGGACGCCGGCGCGATGCTCGGGCGGCGCGGCATCACCCTGATCACCGGCGGCCGGGGCGGGGTCATGGAAGCCGCCTCCCGCGGAGCCGCTCAGGCCGGCGGCCTGACCGTGGGGATCACCCCCGGGAGCCAGGCGGCCGCGGCCAACGAGTGGTGCGACGTGGTCATCCCCACCGGCCTGGGCCACGCCCGGAACGTCCTGACGGCGCTGGCAGGCGACTTCATCGTCGCCGTGGGCGGCGGCGCCGGCACCCTCTCGGAGCTGTGCTTCGCATGGGTTCACGGACGGCCCATCTACGTCCTGCAGGGGTCCGGCGGCTGGTCCGACCGGCTCGCCGGCGGGGCGCTCGATCACCGTGACTCGTCGGTGATCGTCAACTGCAACGACGTCGAGGCGCTGGAACGCGAGGTGGTGCAATTCTGCGGCGCCAAGGGGCTCGGGATCCGGTAGAGTGTCGCCTGGACTTACCGCACACGACGCTGGTTCATGAACGCGCGCACACAGGCATGGTTCTGGCTTCTGGTGCTGGCGGCGGCGCTGCTGCTGATCTGGCTCCTGAGCGCCGTCCTGCTCCCCTTCGTGTTGGGCATTGCCCTGGCCTACGCCCTGGATCCGGCCGCCACCCGGCTGGAACGGCACGGCTGCTCGCGCACGGCCGCCACCGTGCTCATCGGCGCCGGCTTCTTCGGCGCCGGCCTGCTGGTACTGCTGCTGCTCATCCCGCCGGTGGCCGAGCAGGCCACGGACCTGCTCCAGCGGCTTCCGGCGCTGGTCTCCCGCCTCGTCCAGGCCGTCGGGCCGCTCCTCGCCCGGGCCCTGAACGCCATCGGCGCCGACCAGCCCGAGGGCCTGCACCAGACCATGGCGGGGAACCTGCAGCGCTTGACCAGGCTGGGAGTGGGGTTGTTCCAGGGCCTGGCGAGCGGCGGCGCCGCGGTCGTCAACATCGCCACCCTCCTCACCATCACGCCCCTCACCACCTTCTACCTGTTGCGGCAGTGGCCCGGCATCGTCACCACCGTGGACGACTGGCTGCCCCGGGACCACGCCGACACGGTGCGCGGCATCATGCGCGACATCGACGTGGTGCTCAAGGGGTTCCTCCACGGCTCCGTCATCATCTGCGCCGCGCTGGCGGCCTTCTACGGCGTGGCCCTTTCGCTGGCGGGTCTCGACTACGGCCTCACCATCGGACTCCTCACCGGCGCCCTGTCCTTCATCCCGTACGTCGGCGCGATCTTCGGCCTGGTGGCGTCCGTCGGCGTCGCAGTCCTTCAATTCTGGCCGGAATGGGTCCGGATCGCCCTGGTCCTGGGGATCTTCCTCGTGGGGCAGCTTCTGGCCGACTACGTGCTGACGCCGCGGGTCATGGGCAGCCGCATCGCCGTCCATCCCCTCTGGCTGATCTTCGGCCTGTTCGCCGGCGGCGCCCTCTTCGGCTTCGTGGGACTGCTGCTCTCCGTACCCGCCACCGCTGCCATCGGCGTCCTCACCCGCTTCTTCATCGGGCGCTACAAGGACTCCACGTTGTACCGGGGCACGGGCGGCGCCTAGTATCCTGTCTCACCCAACCGTTTCATTTCCCGCGGACCGCCGAATAGAAGCAAGACGCGTTCACCCCGATCCATTCGGCGGAATACCCGTTTCTTCTCGCTGCTCGAACCAGGCTCGGGGCGAGATAGCTGATGTTCGGGTCGAAGTTCCGTATCCGCCGGACGTTCGGATGATCCGGAAATTGACGGGCATACGGAGCAAACCAGCCCATTGTGGACCCCAACCCCCCGAGGTGCTGCCTGTTGTAGTCGCTGAAGCGCGACCCTCCTTTTGGGGCATGGTTCGCCACCGCATACGGCAGGACCAACTCCGGGTTCTCCACGGCATCCACGAAGAATTGGACGGCTCTGTGAATCGTTGCGCCGGGACGGGGCGATTGTCCGTACAGGTCCACACCTTGAGCTCGCGCCCTCTCGGCCAGTTGGATCAGGCCGCTGATTGTCCTTCCCTGATAGTACAGCGCTGCGGCCCCTCGGCGCGTCTCGATCGGGAGGCTGCCGTCCTCACGCATCGAACCGAGCGTGATGTGCCATTGTTCCAGGCCCGTCTTGAAGTACTCATCGTCGCCGACCCAGGCGCCGAAGGACATGGCTGCCAGTGACGATTGAATCGCATGATTGTGGGCGGCCTTGCGAACCGATGTTCCATCGGCGATCCCGTGCCTCCGGCCTTCATAGTAGCCGTCGTGGCGCATCCCGTGCGTGGCTTCATCCACCTTCTCTTTCAGCCAGGCATCCACCTTCTCCCTCGCATCCGTTGACAGGCTTTCATCGGCCTCGGCGAATG
This sequence comes from uncultured Binatia bacterium (SeqCode), assembly GCA_965219905.1. Classification (GTDB taxonomy): domain Bacteria; phylum Desulfobacterota; class Binatia; order UBA9968; family JAJDTQ01; genus JAJDTQ01. Next base: position 1,601,497 of record CBDCOS010000002.1, read on the forward strand.
CCAGAGCCGAGATCAGCGGATTCAGGAGCCGCATATTCGCGGTGATGGTGCCGCCCCATGACCTTGGGATGCTGGGTCCACCGCTGTCGGCCCATTCCAATGCATATTCCCGAATCTCCTTGCACACGTCCTTCCTGCCGGCAAAGCAACTCGCGCCCGCGGCTCTCAAGTACTTGCTGACAGGGTTGAACCTCTTATCGGTTGAACGGCTGATGGCATCCATCACGCCTTCGGGTTTCCATGGGTTGCCTTGGTCACAGAGCGACGACAGGCCTCCCGTCTCTTCCAGTTCCTTCTTTCTCTCAACGTGGTCAACGGCTACGAATCCCGGCTTCGGGACAAGGGGGCCAGAGGCAGGTGCCTCAGAGGCGGATGCTGCCGCGACGACAAAGGCACCCACCCAAGACGCACTGATATCGGATACAGCGACGACAGGCCTCTCGGACACTCCGCACACCAGGAGTATCAGACAAGAAACAGCGACGATCCCGATGGACTTCATCGTCTTCGCCTTCCTTCCCTTGGGCATCTGTCAAGGGCGTAGGGCTGCTCCGCTCCGCATGGCAAGGTGCCGAACACGAGCGCTCACAGGGTCAGCTTGCGACGCATGAGGCGCACGGCGTACGCCACCAGGACGGTGGAGAGGCCCAGGATATAGACGACGTCCCAGAGCAGCGCGGGCGAGGCCGGGCCGAAGAAGGCGGCGCGCGCGAGCCGCACGGGGTGGAGCAGCGGCAGGCATTCGGCCACCCAGAGCCAGGACGGCGACAGGCGTTCCTCCAGTGGGAAGAACACCGACGAGAAGAGGAACAGGGGCGTGAGGAACAGGGTGAAGTAGAAGCTGTAGAGCTCGATGGTGGCGATGCGCAGGGTGAAGGCCAGCCCGATGGCGGAGAAGAGCAGGCCCGTGAGGGGTATCACCGGCAGCACCCAGAGGGCCTGCGGCAGCGGCGCGAGGCCGGCCGCGGCCACCACGAGGGCGAAGCACAGGCCGTAGACGCACGAGCGGGTCATGGACCACAGCAGCTCGCCGGCCACCACGTCCACGGGCTGGATCGGCGTGGTCAGCATGGCGTCGTAGGCCTTCTCGATGTTCATGCGCACGTAGATGTTGTAGGTGACCTCGAAGCTCGCGCCGTTCATGGCGGCGACGCACACGAGCCCCGGCGCCAGGAACTGGATGTAGGAGGTGCCGCCCATGGTGGTGATGTAGGCGCCGAGGCCTACGCCGAGAGATACCAGGTAGAGGACCGGCTCGAAGAAGTTGGGCAGGATGTTCCAGCTCCAGGTGCGGCGGTACATGGTGGCGTTGCGCCGCCATACCGACAGGGCGTGCCGCCAGGACAGGGTCACGGATTGTCCTCGAGGCTGGTGCCGGTAAGGGTCAGGAACACGTCCTCCAGGTCGGTGGGCCGCACCGCCATGACGCTCGCGCCGACACCGGAGAGGCGCCTGATCCGATCCAGCAGCGCGGCGGGATCGTCCAGGTAGATCATGCTGCGGTTCCCCAGCCGGCACCGCGGCGGGCTCTTGTCCAGGCCACGCAGCAGGGCGTACTCCTGCGCCGGGGTCGCCTCGATCTCCACCGCCTGCCGGGCCAGGTACCGCTCGATGAGCTCTTCGGGCGCGCCCTGGGCAATGACGTCCCCGGCGGACATGATGGCGACGGTGTCACACAGCCGCTGGGCCTCGTCCATGTAGTGGGTGGTCAGGAGCACCGTGGCGCCGCCGCGGCGCAGCTCGCGTACCCGGGACCAGAGGCCCAGCCGCACCGCCGGATCGAGCCCGGTGGTGGGCTCGTCCAGGATCAGCAGCTCGGGGCGGTTCATCAACGAGAGGGCCACCGCCAGCCGGCGCTGGTAGCCGCCGGACAGCTTGTCCACCGGCACGTCCGCGTGGGAGCGCAACTCCATGAAGTCGATGAGCTCCTCCACCCGTTGCGCCAGCCCGGCGCCGTCCATGAGGTGGTAGCGTCCGAAGATGGTGAGGTTGGCCCGGGGGGACAGGGTCTCGATGAGCACGTTCTGCTGCAGCGTGACGCCCAGCCGCCGGCGCACGGCGCGTACGTTGCTCGACACTTCCATGCCGAACACGCGGACCTCGCCGGCGGTGGGCAGGGTGACGCCGTAGATCATACGGAGCGTTGTGGTCTTGCCGGCTCCGTTGGGGCCCAGCAGACCGAAGCAGACGCCCGGCGGGACGTTCAGGGTGAGTTGGTCCACCGCCACCCGATCGCCAAAGCGCTTGGTGACGCCGGAGACTTCGACGATCACGCGCGTGCGGGCGGAGGACGGAGCATCAGTTGAGTCCGTAGAAGCGGCGCGCGTTGTCGCCCAGCACGGCCGCCTTGTGATCCTCCGACAGCTCCAAGTGGTTGCGCGTCTCCTCGATCATCTTCCGCGCCGCCGGCAGGTCCACCTCGTGGGGATAGTCGGAGGAGTAGGCGAACGGCTCAATGCCCACGCGCCCGGCCAGGTACGGCAGGCTCACGTCGTTCCCCTCGCAGCCGATGAGGATCTGGCCGCTGGCGATGTACTCCGGCAGCGGCTTGCACGAAAGCCCTTCCAGCTCGGCGTCCCGTTCCATGCGGTCGGCGATGCAGGTGAGCCACGCGCACCCTCCCTCCAGGAAGGCCACCTTGAGGGTCGGATAGCGGTCGAACCAACGGTGGTAGATGAACGAGACCAGGGCGATCATCAGCGGCACCGGGTGGTGCAGCAACCGCGAGCCCAGGCGGCTGCTGAACGAATCCATGCCCACCCCGCGGTTGGAGCCGCCGTGGATTCCCAGCACGCAGCCGAGCTCCGCCGCCTCCTCGTAGACCGGTGCGAAGAACTCGTGGCCCAGGTTCAGCTCCAGTCCCGTTGAGGGAAGCATGCCGCCCAGAAGCCCCTTCTCCTTCACGCACCGGCGCAACTCCGCGGCCGCCGCCTTGGGGTCCTGCATGGGCAGCAACGCGATGGGATGCAGCCGCTTGCTGATGCCGCGATAGCGGTCGATGACGTAGTCGTTGTAGGCGCGGCACACCTTGACCGCATAGCTGGGCTGCTGGATGAAGCCCAGCGAAAGCCCCTCGGTGGCGTAGAGCACCGAGTCGGTGATCTCGGCTTTCTTGACGAACTCGAAGATGTCCTCGCCGGAGCCCGTCCGCTCATCGCTGGCCCGGACCGGGTTGACACGGCTCTGCGCGGTCATCTCCTCGGTCTCCGGGTAGTGCATGCCGTCGATGGAGGGGAATACGCCCGCCCGGTTCCGGGGCGGATTCAGCGCGTAGTCCTTGGCCTCCGGGACCATGTACTCAGCCATCTCCGGTATGGATTCGATCAGGTGGCCGTCGGCGTCGACAACGGTAATCTCGCTCATTTTCAACCTCCCGCGTGGTCAGGGTTCGGGAATGCCACTACCACCCGGACGCCATCAAGGTCAACCGGGCCGGTTCCCCTGCAGCGCCTCTGGATTCCCGCTTCCGCGGGAATGACGGAGGAAAGACCGGGATTGACAGGGGAAAGAGCGGGAACGACGGAGGAAAGAGCGGCTCAGTCCCTCTGGAACCTCAGCGGGAACACGACGCACGCGCCCGCCAAAAGGCAGACCCCGGGAAAGAAAAAGGCCGCCATGATGCCGAAGCGTCCGATGAGGTATCCCGCCAGCGTGGGCGCGGGCACCACCAGGATGTGAGTACCCAGGGACACCAAACCGAAGGAGGATGCCTGGCTGCCCTTTCCCGCCACGTCGAGGGCCGCCGCCGTCGTCACGTTGGCCACCGTGTAGAAGAGAAAACCGATGGCGACGACCACGACCGCCAACGCCACTCCCGCCGTGGCCCATTGCAGAAGGAAGTAGACCAGCCCGAGGATGAGCAACGAGGGCGCCAGCACCGCCTTGCGTCCCAGCCGGTCCGACAGGACCCCCATCACCGGCTGGGCCACCAGGCCCGACACGCTCATGATCATGAGATAGACGCCCATTCCGAAATCGGCGTAACCCAGGTACTCGACGAGGTAGATGGGCAGGAACGTCATGGTGACCTGTCGCGCGATCTGGTTGAAGCTCCGGACCAGCATCAGCACCAGCACGACGGGATTCCGCGCCAGCTCCTTGATCTCCTGAAACGGCTTCGGCTTCTTGGTCGGGACCTCGTCCCCTTCGAACATGCGCGCGGCATAGAGCCACACCAGCCCCGCCGCCGCCAGCCCCACCAGGAACTGGCTCTCCATCACGCGTTGCCACGCGAAGTTCTCCAGCAGGAGACCCATGGCCGGCGGGGTCAGCGTGTTGCCCAGGGTGGCGCCCATGCCGTAGATGCCGATGGCCGTGGCCCGGCTCTCCGGGAACTGGTTCGACAGCGACGCCACCGACGCCGGATGGAACAGCGTGGTCCCCACGGCCAGCAGCGCGACGGCCAGCAGCCACCACCCGTAGCCGGACAGGGCCCCGAACACCCAGTAGCAGAGCCCCATGCACACCAACGACGAGGTCACGATGAGGGCGCGCTGGCGCACCCAGGTATCCGCGAGCATTCCCGACGGCACGTCCAGCACGGCCTGGGCGAACATCCGCATGGAGGCGAGACCGCCCAACTGCACGTCGTTGAGACCCACGTTCGACTTGAGGGTCGGCCCGAGCACGGGCAGGATCTGCATGAACCAGTGGATGGCGACGTGCGCCAGGGTGATGAAGCCCAGGAGCCTGAGGCGCCGCCGGCCTCCCTGGACGGCCATTGCGCGAAGCGATGCAAGCGTGTTCATAGAGCGCCGTGATTCAGGGAAACGCGAAAGAGGCAGCGCCGGCCGCTAACCCGCGCCGTTGACCCCGCGGGCCTGGAGCACCAGCCGCGTCTTCATCTCGTGGAGCCGCGCCTCGAGACCCACCGGATACTCGTGCGGATTCACCCTGCGCTTGATGCTGTTGTGGAAACCCGCCAACTGCCTCTGGGCCCGTTCCCTGGCTGCGTGCACCGACGGCACTTCATAAACCGGCTCTCCCCCGCGGAACACCGGAACCAGCAGGTCCTCGAAACCGGTGCCGGCGGAGACGTGCTTTCTGCGGGTCATGTTCATGGGGTCGACGATCGTGCAGCCGTCGGCGATGCCCAGGGTCTCGTCGTAGATGGCGTCGGCCACGAACCGGCGGCCCTGCTGGAAGCGCCGCGCTTGCAGGATGCCCGGCGTGGACACCTTGATGGCCTGCTCCGAGAGCTTCACCTTGTTGATCCACTCACCGCCCTCGGAACGCACGCACGACAGCTTGTAGACGCCGCCCAGGGCGGGCTGGTCGAAACCGGTGGCGAGCTTGGTGCCCACGCCCCACACGTTGATGCGGGCGCCCTCCTCCTTGAGCGAAGCGATCACGTGCTCGTCGAGGTCGTTGCTGCCGACAATGACGGCGTCCGGGAAACCGCCCCGGTCCAGGATCTGGCGTGCCTCGATGCTGAGAAACGCCAGGTCTCCGGAATCCAGCCGGATGCCTACCATCTCGTGGCCACGCTCCCGCAGCTTGCGGCCGATCTCCACCGCCCTGCGGACGCCGTTCAGGCTGTCGAAGGTGTCCACCAGCAGGAGGCAGTTGTTGGGCATGGCCTCGGCGTAGGTCTCGAAGGCCTCCATCTCGTCATCGAAGGACAGCACCCAACTGTGGGCGTGGGTGCCCTTCACCGGGATGTCGAAAAGCTTGCCGGCGAGGGCGTTGGAGGTCCCCGCGCAGCCGCCGACGTAGGCCGCCCGGCTCGCCGCCAGCGCGCCGTCGAACCCCTGCGCCCTCCTCAACCCGAACTCCAGCACCGGCTCGCCTCGGGCGGACTGGCACACCCGCGCCGCCTTGGTGGCGATGAGGGTCTGAAAGCAGAGGATGTTGAGCAGCACCGTCTCCAGGATCTGGCCTTGCAGGATGGGTCCCCGGATCCGCACCAGGGGCTCGTGCGGGAACACCACTGTCCCCTCGGGAATCGCATCCACGTCGCAGGCGAAGCGGCAGTCCCGCAGATAGTCCAGGAAGGCGTCCTCGAACAGCGGCTGTCCGTCGTTGCCCCGGAGTTGCGACAGGTATTCGAGATCGCTCGCCTCGAACCCGAAACGCGTCAGCACTCCGACCACGTGCCCGAGGCCGCAACCCACGGCAAACCCGCCGTCGTAGGGGTTTTCACGGAAGGAAAGGTGGAACACCGCCTCCTTCTGCGCGGTGCCCGACTTCCAGTAAGCGTACGCCATGGTGAGCTGGTAGAGGTCCGTCAGCAGCGCCAGGGAGTTGTTGTAGAGCTGTTCGAGGGTACGCATTCCGGAGCACTTGAGGCGTCGGGAGGAACTTGAGGGCCAGTGTAGGGGCTGGCACGCCGGTAATCAAGCGGCTCCGGAGCGGCGGCCGGCGCCCTTGTTTCGCAGCGACGCAGGCCCGGTTTGGCGGGTTCGGTGGGGGCGTCCGCGGGTCCGTGCTTGCGCCCGCCGCTCAATTGTTACACAATCGCCCGCACGGGTTTCGGGCACATCGCGCGATGCGCCCGGTGCGACTGCGAATCAGGTCGAGACGACGGAGGTTTCCCAGCGTGGCAAAGAGGAGAGAGCAGCTCTGGTGCGACCCGGAAGCGGCAAGACAGGCGCGCGTGGACCTGGCCGCAGCCTACCGGCTCGCGGTCCGCTTCGGGTTTCACGAGGCCATCGACAACCACTTCAGCCTTCTCCTGCCCGGGAGAGACGACCTCATGTTGTTGAACCCCTACCCGCTCCACTGGTCGGAGATCACCGCCGGCAACCTCATCCTCGCGGACTTCCAGGGCAACCGGCTCGAGGGTTCGCACGAGGTGGAGCCCACCGCGCTCCACATACACGCGCCTCTTCACCGGGCGAACCCGGAGGGCTTCCGCTGTCTCCTGCACACCCATATGCCCTACGCAACCGCCGTCGCCTGCCGCCAGGGAGGGCGCCTGGAGATGGTGCACCAAAGCAGCACCCGGTTCGATGACGACGTCGCCTATCTGGAGGACTACAACGGCCTGGTGCTGGACCGGGTCGAGGGCGGACGCATCGCACAGGTGATGGCCGACAAGAACGTGCTGTTCATGGCCAACCACGGCGTCATCACCGCCGGCAGGACGGTGGCCGAGGCCTTTGATCGCCTGTACTTCCTCGAACGGGCCTGCCAGGTCCAGGTGCTTGCGGACGCCGGCGGACACCCGCTCCGGCGCCTGTCCCCGGAAACCACCGACTGGCTGCGCCGGCAACGCGCCGGCGGAGAGAGTCTGGCGGCGGAGCGACACTTCGCCGCGTTGAAACGGATCCTGGACCGCGAAGAGCCCGACTACGCGAGCTGACCCTCCTCCACGGCGTTCCCACAGGACGGTTCACTCCGGCGGTTTCCGCCCGAAGAGATACGCGATGCCGATGCTGAGCAGGTAGAGCGCGATCAGCGGGCCGGCCAGCAGGAGTTGCGAGACCACGTCCGGCGGGGTCAGGACCGCCGCCAGCACGAACATGACCATCAGGGCGTAGCGGAAATGGCGCCACAGGAAATGGTGGGTCCAGACGCCCGTGCGCGCCAGGAAGAAAGTGAAGACCGGCAGTTGGAAGGCGACTCCGAAGGCGATGACGATACGGAAGAAAAACGAGAAATACTCCGCCACGCGGATCTCCGGATTGACCCCGATGGAGCCGTACTGGTCGAGGAAATACAGGAACGCCAGCGGCAACACCGTCCGGTAGCAGAAGAACGCGCCGGACAGGAAAAACAGCGAGGCGGCTCCGACAAAGCCCACCACATAGCTTGTCTTCCCGTCCGCGCCGAACATCGGCGCCACCAGCCGCCATATCTGGTAGAAGATGACCGGACTTCCCGCCAGCAAGGCGGCGAGGAACGCGACCTTGATCTCCACGAAGAACACCTCGGCCACACCGGTGCCGATCAGGCTCTGTCCCGGTTCAAGACGGCTCCTGAGGGGCTCCACCAGGAAATCGAAGAGTTGCGGAGCGAGCAGGAATGCCGCAACGAACAGAACGAATACCGTCGCCAGGGCGCGGATCAGGCACGAACGCGCCCGTTCCATCTCAAAAATGAGCTGCGATAAGACTAAACTCTCGGCCATAATGGTTGAACTCGGAAACGAATGAGGGTATTAGTATCTGCTTATGAGTTCCTGAGAACGAGCTGCCTTACGCGAAGCCGGAAACACCAACCATTTGGAAGGAGGCAACCGTGAACTTTTCAGCCAACTACAAAAAAATCTTCGGTAGATCGGTCCTGTGCCTGGGGGTCGTGACCCTGCTTGGCAGCGGGTGCGCGCCGACTCCGCACGAGCACCCCGATCTGAAGGTCGACGTGCAGGCGGTCAACGCCGCCACCGCCAAGGCGGAAGCGGCCGCCAAGAACGCCGGGGACTCGGCCGGCGCCGCGGATGCCGCGGCCAAGCGGGCTGAAGCCGCCGCCGACAAGGCCGGCGATGCGGCCGCGCGGGCCGAAGCCGCCGCGGAGCGGGCCGAGAAGGCCGCCGACAAGGCCGAGGCTGCGTTCGAAAAGTCCATGACGAAGTAGCATCCCTCCGGAAGGTGCGGCGTGGCGTCACGCGGCGTCACGTCACACCTTCGCCCTTTTGGGAAGCCGCCGCATGACCGCGGACCCCATGCTCCGCACCAGGGGCCAATCCGGGCTTCTCAGCAGCCTTGCAGCCATTGCGTACAGCACCACTCCACACGCAACCAGGACGCCGAAGCCCAGCGCCTGCCCGGTCAGCGTGCCGGCGCCCCAATTCATTCGCTGCGCCAACAGCAGCAGCGGACCCGCCATCACCGCGGCGGCGGTGAGGTTCCGCCACAGCGACGAGAGATACTCGCCCCACTCGAACCCTCCAAGACGGCGGGTCACCAGCCACATGAGCGCCGCGAACTGAAACGTCGCGGACAACGAGTTGGCCAACGCCAACCCGGCGAACGACAGGCTCAGCACGCCGATGCCTTGCCCCAGGGCCGCGACCGCCAGCGCGAACGCGTTGTCCCCCGCGTTCACGTGGACCGGGCCCATCAACGCCACGCTCAGCAAGAGGTTCAGCACGAAGGTCCAGAACGCCACCCGGACCGGCGTCCGGGTGTCCTGCATGCCGTGGAACATGGGGACCAGGACCCGGGCGGCGGAGACCGCCCACAGGCCCATGGCGAGAAAAACCAGCGCGCGGGCGCTGGCGGACACGTCTTCGGCCCCAAAGGCTCCGCGCTGGAAGAACAACGAGAACGCCGGCACGGCGATCACCATCAATCCCAACGCCGCGGGAAGCGAGATGAAATTCACCATCCGGAGCGAGTAGCACAGCGTCGTCCTCAAGCCGGATATGTCGCCACGCGCCGCCAGCGACGAGAAGCTCGGCAGCGCGGCGGTGCCCAGGGCGACGGCGAAGACCCCCAGCGGAAACTGCAACAGGCGGTCGGCGTAGTAGAGATAGGATACGCTGCCCGGCTCCAGCAACGAGGCCAGGATGGTGCTCACCAAGACGTTCAACTGGTAGACCGCGGCGCCGATGACCGCGGGCCCCATGAGCCGCAGGAAACGGATCAGCGCCGCGTTGCGGAAGTCCAGGCTCGGGCGCCAGGAGAAGCCGTGGCGGCGGAGGAACGGAAGCTGCAGCAGGAGCTGCGCGGCGCTGCCGAGGAGAACGCCACAGGCAAGGGCCATGACCGGCCGGGACACCAGCGGCATGAGCAGGAAGGCAGACGCGATGATCGACAGGTTGAGCAGCACGGGCGCCACCGCGGGGGCCATGAAATGGCGGAAAGTGTTCAGGTAGCCCATGGCCAGGGCCACGAGGCTGACGAAGAAAATGCTGGGGAACATGATCCGGACCAGCGTCACGGTGAGTGAGAACTTTTCCGGCGTGGCGGCAAAGCCGGGGGCGAACAGACGGGTCAGGAGCCCCGGGAAGATCAGGCCCGCGACGGTCAACGTGACCAGGAACAGGACCGCGAAGGTCATGATCACGCGGCTGGCCGCCACCGCCTGCTCGCGGCCCCGGTTGGCCAGATAGTCGGCAAGGACGGGTACGAATCCGGCGGAAAGCGCCCCCTCCGCGGTGAGACGGCGCAGCAGGTTCGGGATCCGGAAGGCGACGAAGAACGCGTCCGCCGCGCTTTGCGCCCCCAGCAGATACCCGATCACGATATCCCGGGCGAGCCCCGTAATGCGGCTCAGAAAGGTCAGGGAGCCGACGACACCCGTCGCCTTGGCCACCTTGCCAAGCTCGCTGACCGTTGACTCCTCGTTCATGCGGTGTTACAAACCAACACTTTCAGGAGGTAGACTTTGGCGAACCACAAATCGGCCATCAAGCGGCACCAGCAAAGCATCCGGCGCCACCAGCGCAATCAAGCCCTCCAGACCAGGGTCAAGACCTTGGTCAAGAAGGTGCGGGCCGCCATCGACACCAAGGACCAGGAGACCATCGCGGAGAAGATCCGGGAAGTCAACGGGCTGCTGGACAAGGCCGTCGTCAAAGGAGTCATCAAGCGCAACACCGCATCGAGAAAGCTGTCCCGTCTGGCCCGGGCCGCGCATCGCGCCGCCCCCGGGGCTGCCGCTCAGACAGAGCCGGCCGGGACCCAGGCATAGCACCGCGCCTCAGAACCCTTCCGCCATCCGTTCCCGCACCATCCGGGCGAACTCCTCGACCAGCCGCTTCCTCGCTGCCGTGCGGGAATCCTCCGCCAGCCGCGCATCCGTCAACCGGCGGACGTCCTCGATGTTCAACGTGTTCTGGTGAAAACCGGAGGAAGTCGGGACCACGGCCCCCCTCGCGGCGGGATAGACCTCCCGGAGCCTCATGACGCGGCGCGGCCAGAGGAGCTCCCGGGACTGCCGGCGTCTCAGCGTCGTCTCCACGTCGAGCCGGGCTTCCAACTGCAGGACCTGGTCGGACCGGTTGACCGCGACGTCGGTGATGCCGTAGTGCCGGATGACCCCCGAGAGCACCGCATCGGCGTCTTCGAACCGCTCCACCAGCCGCGGAGACCGCTGGCGCGACAACAACCGGCGCACCGCCAGCGTCAGACCGTCCTCCAACCCCACGGCACGGGTGCGGTTGAGGAACGGCTCCACGTAGACCGTGCGCACGTCGTCCGGCAGCCCGGCGCCGGATCCCACGAACCGGTAGCCGCACCCCCCCGCCAGTAGCGCCAGGACCAGCACGAAGCCCAGCGGCAGGATGCGTGGACGGCTCGACACTATCCCTCCAGGACGATGTTGACGAGCCGGCCGGGCACCTGCACGATGCGTCGCACCGAACGGCCGTCGACGAAGCCCGCCACCCGCGGGTCCGCCAGGGCGGCGGACTCGATCTGATCCGCGCCGGCGTCCGCCGGGACCGAGATCTTCCCCCGCAGTTTACCGTTGACCTGCACCACGATGAGACGGCTCTCCTGAACCAGCGCCTCCTCGGAGTAGTCCGGCCACCCGACGTCGGCCAGATCCTCGGCATGCCCCAGTTGACGCCACAACTCGCTGGTGATGTGCGGCACGAACGGCGCCAGCAGGACGATCTCGGTCTCAAGGGCGGCCTTGGCCAGCGCGGCGCCGCCCTCGCCGTCGAGATCTTCCGGCGCCAACGAGCTCAGGGCGTTGTGCAGCTCCATGATGGCGGCGATGGCGGTATTGAAATGAAACCGCTGCTCGATGTCGTCGGTGACCTTCTTGATGGTCCAGTGGATCCGTCGGCGCAACTCCTTGAGCGCTTCCGAGGACGGCACGCGGCTGGAATCCGCGGCGATTCCGGCCAGACGCTCCCGATGGCTCAGGGCGAAGCGCCACACCCGGTTCAGGAACCGGTGGGCGCCCTCGACTCCCTGGTCGCTCCAGTCCAGGTCCTTTTCGGGCGGGGCCGCGAACAGCGTGAACAGGCGCGCCGTGTCCGCGCCGTAACGGTGGATCAGCTCGTCCGGGTCCACCGCGTTCATCTTCGACTTGGACATCTTGGCCCCGTCCTTGATGACCATGCCCTGGGTCAGGAGGTTGGTGAAGGGCTCGGTCACCGACAGCCAGCCCATGTCGCGAAGGACGCGCGTGAAGAAGCGCGCGTAGAGCAGGTGCAACACCGCATGCTCGACGCCGCCCACGTACTGGTCCACGGCCATCCAGTAGCCGGTCCGCCCCCGGTCCAGCGGTTGACCGTCCTCGTCCGGACAGGCGTAGCGCGCGAAGTACCACGACGATTCCACGAACGTGTCCATGGTATCCGTCTCGCGGCGAGCCTGTCTCCGGCAGTTGGGGCAGACGGTTCGGTAGAACTCCGGGAGATTGGCCAACGGCGAGCCCCCCGCTCCGGTGAACTCGACGTTGGTGGGGAGCCGCACCGGCAGCTCGTCCCGCGGAACCGGCACCATGCCGCAGTGGTCGCAGTAGACCACGGGGATGGGCGCGCCCCAGTAACGCTGGCGGGAGATGCCCCAGTCCCGCAGCCGGTAGCGGACCGTGCCCTTGCCCCAGTCCCGCTCCTCCAGGAAGGCGGCGATCCGGTTCCGCCCTTCCTCGCTGCCGAGACCGCTGAAGCTGCCGCTGTCGGCCATCACCCCGTCGGCCACGTACGCCTCGGTCATCTCCCCGGCCGCCAGCGTGGTGCCGCGCGGGTGGATGACCGGACGGACCGGGAGGTCGTACTTCCGGGCGAACTCGAAGTCCCTCTGGTCATGGGCGGGCACCGCCATGACCGCGCCCGTCCCGTACTCCATCAACACGAAGTTGGCGACGAAGATGGGGATCCTCTCTTCCGTGAACGGATTGATGCAATACGACCCGGTGAAGATCCCCTCCTTCTCCGTGTCCACGTCACCGCGCCGCGAATGGCTCATGCGCTGGACCCTTCGGGCGAACTCCTCCACCGCGCCTTGCTGCGGCGTACCCTGCGAGAGCTCCAGGGCCATCGGATGCTCCGCGGCCAGGGAAACGAAGGTCGCGCCGTAGACCGTGTCCTGCCGCGTGGTGAAGACGGTGAGGTCATCCTCCCGGTCCGCCAGCGGGAAGCGGATCTCGGCGCCGATGGATTTCCCGATCCAGTTGCGCTGCATGGTGAGCACCTTGTCGGGCCAACCCTGGAGCTCGTCGCACCCCGCCAGCAAGTCCTCGGCGTAGGCCGTGATGCGGAAGAACCACTGCGGCAGCTCGCGCGTGACCACTTCCTGCTCGCAGCGCCAGCAGACCCCGTCCACCACCTGCTCGTTGGCCAGGACGGTCTGGCAGCTGGTGCACCAGTTGACCGCCGAGCTCTTCTTGTACGCCAAGCCACGTTCGAGCATCTCCAGGAAGAACAACTGCTCCCAGCGATAGTAGCTCGCGTCGGAGGTCGCCAGCTCCCGGGCCCAGTCGTAGCTGAAGCCCATCTTCTTGAGCTGCGCCCGCATGTAGTCGATGTTCTCCACGGTCCAGCGGGCCGGATGGACGTTGTTGGCGATGGCCGCGTTCTCCGCCGGCAGCCCGAAGGCGTCCCAGCCCATGGGATGGAGCACGTTGAACCCGCGCATGCGCTTGTAGCGCGCGATCACGTCGCCGATGGAATAGTTCCGCACGTGCCCCATGTGTATGCGGCCCGACGGATAGGGAAACATTTCCAGCAGATAGTACTTGGGGAGGGCGGCGTCCTCGCCGACGCGGAAGCTCTCCTGCCTCTCCCACTCGCCCTGCCATCTCTCCTCGATATTCCAGAACTCGTACTTATCGATCATGGCTCCGACCGCTCGCTCTCCTTGAGTCCGTTGGCATGCGCTACCTGGTCGAGCACCCCGTTGATGAAGGTGGGGGAATCATCGGACCCGTAGCGGCTGCCGATCTCGATGGCTTCGTCAATGCTGACGCTCAACGGGATGTCCGGGCAAAAGAGCAGCTCGTAGGTGGCGAGGCGAAGGATGATGAGGTCCACCTTCGACATGCGGCCCAGCTTCCAGTTCTCGACGGCGTCCTCGAGGGACCCGTCGATCGCCGCCCGGTGCTCCACGGTGCCGGCCACCAGGCGCTGGGCGAAATCCCGGGCTCCGGCCCGCGACGGGAAATGGCCCCAGAAGCTGTCCGGACCGGCGGGTGAAGGGTCGCCGGTGATCTCCATCTGGTAGAGCACCTGCAACGCCAGCTCCCTCGCCCTGCGACGGACACCCACCATTGGCTCGAAACCGCGGAACGCCAGTGTCCTCGAGTGGCGTGGGATCAGGAGAGCTGTTTGCTCAGGCTCGCCATTTCAATGGCCGTCACGGCAGCCTCGAATCCCTTGTTCCCCATCTTCGCCCCGGCCCGGTCCACGGCCTGCTCCACCGTGTTCGTGGTCAGCAGGCCGAAAGCGATGGGAACGCCGTACTGGTTCATGGCATGGCCCACGCCCCGGGAGGCTTCCCCGCAGATGTAGTCGAAATGAGGCGTCTCGCCCCGGATGACCGCGCCGATGCAGATCAGCGCGTCGTACTTGCCGCTCGCGGCCATCTTGTGGGCGCTGAAGGAGATCTCGAAGGCGCCGGGGACCCACACCACGTCCACGTTCTCGTCCGTGTCCGCACCGTGCCGCCTCAAGGCGCCCAGGGCGCCATCGAGCAGTCTCTCGGTAATGAAGCCGTTGAACCGGCTGGCGATGATGCCGAACCTCATCGCCGTGGCGTCCAGTTTCCCTTCGATCACACCCATGGCCGGTACCTTCAGCGGGCTGGCTCGTCCTCGACGTTGGTCAGGAGATGTCCGAGTTTGTCGCGCTTCGTCTGCAGATAGCCCGCGTTGCTGTCGGTGGGGCCGATCTCCAGCGGGATCCTCTCGCTCACCGACAGGCCGTAACCCTCCAGGCTGACGATCTTGCGCGGATTGTTGGTCAACAAGCGAAGCCGCCGGACGCCGAGATGGCGCAGTATCTCCGCCGCTACTCCGTAATCCCTCAAGTCCACGTCGAACCCCAGTTCCAGGTTCGCCTCCACCGTGTCACGCCCCTGGTCCTGCAGCGCGTACGCCTTGATCTTGTTGGTCAGGCCGATCCCGCGGCCCTCCTGGTGCATGTACACGATGACGCCGCACTCTTCCTGGTCGATGATGCGGATGGCCGCCCGCAACTGGTCGCCGCAGTCACACCGTTCCGACGAGAATACGTCCCCGGTCAGGCACTCCGAATGCACCCGCGCCACCACGTCATCCCGGCCCCTCACATCGCCCTTCACCAGGGCCATGTGCTCGAACGGGTCGAGGTTGGTCCGGTAGAGGATCGCCTTGAACGACTTGCCGTGAATGCTCGGGAAGTCTCCCTCCCACACCTTCCGTATCGTGGCTTCGTTGCGGAGGCGGTGGGCGATGAGATCCACGATGGACACCATCTGGAGGCGGTGCTCTCCCGCGAAGGCCTTGAGGCCGTCTCCCACCGCGATGGAGCCGTCTTCGCTCAGCACCTGGCAGATCACCGCGACCGCGGGCAACCCGCACAGCGCGGCAAGATCCACCGCGGCCTCGGGCGCGCCTGCCTTGACCAGCACGCCCCCCGGGTCCGCCTGGACCGGCAGGACGTTGCCTGGGGTCAGAAAATCGCGCGGCTCGGCATCTTCCCGGACGGTCGCCCGCATGGTGTGAGCCCGCCCGGCGGCCGACACCTCCAGCCCCAGGTCGGAGTTGGCGCCGACGGGAGTTCCGACCGGTGACTGTCCCGGGAGGAAATTCGCCCCGGACTCCACGTGGAATCCGAGCTTCTGCATGCGCGGGGCGTCCAGCACAAGATACGGGACCCCCCTGGCATGGTGCAGCATGAAGTTGACCTGGTCCGCGGTCACCTTTTCCGCCGGTATGCAGACATGGCCGGACGCATCGTCGCCCGCGTCTTCCAGGAGCAGCACCGGGCGACCCTTGAGGAACTCTTCACGAATGGTTTCGATGGGGCTGGATGACATGGCGCGTGTCCAGTCAGGACTTCGGTGTGCGCGTTCGATAGGGCTTCACGAACTGGAGGATGTATTTCCCGATGATGTCGGCTTCAAGGTTGACTCTATCACCAACACCACGAGTCTGCAAATTCGTGTGCGCCAGCGTGAAGGGTATGATCGCCACCGAGAAGGAACGCGAGGTGCACTCGTTGACGGTCAGGCTGATGCCGTCCACCGCGATGGAGCCCTTGGGCACCAGAAGCCCGCCCACGGGCCCCGCCGCGCGGAAGCGAAAGACGGTGAAGTCGCCGCTCTGGTGGATGCGCGCGACCTGTCCCACGGCATCCACGTGTCCGGTGACCATGTGACCGCCCAGCCGGTCGCTCACCTTGAGGGGCCGCTCCAGGTTGACGCCGTCGCCGACACGCAGGCGCTCGAGGTTGGTGCGCCGCAGGGTCTCGGGCGAGACGTCCACGGTGAGCCGCCGCCCGGTCTTCTTGACCACCGTCAGGCAACAGCCGTTCACCGCGATGCTGTCACCCAGCGAGATCTCCCGCGCCGGCAACGCGGTCTCGAAAACCAGCTCTCCCCCTTCCGCGCCGGCGCGCCAGCGGGAAACCCTGCCGACATCTTCGATGAGTCCGGTGAACATGGTCGATGAGTCCGATTTTTCACGCCTATCAAATTCCGAACTGGCGGTCGAGTTGCCCGAAACTCCGGCATTGCCCCCGGCGGCGACCGTTGCGAGGCCCACTCACAGGTAGGCGGATACCAGGATATCCTCCCCCATTCGCGTGACCGCCGGCGGCCCCGAGAGGCGCGGACACTGACGCATCCGGGTCCGCCCGAGGTCCCCGATCATCGGCAGTCCCTCGGCGCCGATGAGCTTCGGCGCGTAGAAGCACAGCACCTTGTCCACGGCCTTGTCCGCCACCGCCCGGCTCGCGGTGACGGCGCCCCCCTCGACCATCACGCTCATCACGCCCGCGCGCGCCAGCCTTCGGAACACGCGGCGGAGGGAGATGCGCCCACGGCTCACCGGAAAGCTCCAGACCTGGACGCCCAGGTCTTCCAGGCGCTTCCTGCGGGCCGCCGGAACGCCGTTGCCGGCGACCAGCACGGTCTTCTCCGGCCGTGGATCGCGGACCAGTCTGGCGGTGACCGGCGTCCGCAGCCTGCGGTCCAGCACCACCCGCCAAGGGTCGCGGCCTCCCGGGATCCGGCAGGTAAGTTGCGGGTCGTCCGCCAGCACCGTCCCGGAGCCCACCAGCACGGCATCCACCTCGTTGCGCAGCCGGTGGACGTACTGCCTCGCCGCCGGCCCGGTCACCCAACGGGAGTCTCCGGTAGC
Source organism: uncultured Binatia bacterium (SeqCode) (assembly GCA_965219905.1). Taxonomy (GTDB): domain Bacteria; phylum Desulfobacterota; class Binatia; order UBA9968; family JAJDTQ01; genus JAJDTQ01. Next base: position 1,618,678 of record CBDCOS010000002.1, read on the forward strand.
GGTGGCGATTTTCCCGTCCAGCGAAGCCGCCAGCTTGAGGATGACGAACGGAAGCCCCTGCGTCACGTGCTTGACGAAGGCTTCGTTCAGCCGGCGGCAGGCCTCCTCCCGTACCGGCGCCTCGACCTGGATCCCCGCGTCCCTCAGGGCGGCCAGGCCGCGGCCCGCCACCGCGGGATTGGGGTCCACCATGCCCGCCACCACCCGTCCCACGCCGGCCTCGATGATCGCCCCGGCACAGGGGGGCGTGCGGCCGAAGTGTCTGCAGGGTTCCAGGTTGACGTAGAGGGTGGCGCCCCGGGCCTCGGCGCCCGCCTGCCTGAGTGCTACGACCTCCGCGTGGTCGGCGCCGGCCCGGACATGGTGACCGCGCCCCACGATCCGGCCGCCACGCACCACCACCGCCCCCACCATGGGGTTCGGGCTGGTCCGCCCGGCGGCCCGGCGGGCCAGCCTGAGGGCCGCCTGCATGTAACGCTCATCCGCTTCCCGAGGCATGGCGTGTCGTCGAGAGGAGGGTTTGCCGGATCAGGCGCCGTCGGCGGGCAGGGGTTTCCGGCGCGCCTTGCGGGCGCCGCCCGCGTTGCCGGGAGGCCTGGGCGCGGCCCGGTGCTTGCGCTCGTTGAGCAGGTCCTCCAACTCCACCATGAACTCGTTGATGTCCTTGAAGGAACGATAGACCGAGGCGAACCGGACATAGGCGACCGGGTCGGCTTCGTGGAGCTCGCGCATCGCCTCCTCGCCGATGATCGAGCCGGGTATCTCCTTCTCCCCCCGCTCCTGGAGCCCGCGCTCGATGCGGTCGGCGATGGCCTCGATGGCGTCCATGCTGACGGGACGTTTCTGGCAGGCGCGCTTGAGGCCGTTGATGATCTTGAGCCGGTCGAACGCCTCCCGGCGTCCGTCCTTCTTCACCACCATGGGCATGGCCTCCTCCACTCGTTCGTAGGTGGTGAAGCGGCGCCCGCACGCGATGCATTCCCGCCGCCGCCGGATCATCTCCCCGTCCTTCCCGAGGCGGGAATCAATGACGTGGTTATTGGACTGGCGGCAAAAAGGGCATTTCATGGCATGCCTGCGGTTCCGGGACGCGACGGCACGCCGCGTCCAGGGCTAACGGGCCGGCGAGCCCTTGCGGTAGACGGGAAAGCGTTCACACAAGGCCCGGACCTCGGCGGCGATGGCGGCCAGACCGTCGTCGTCCCCGACCAGGGCGAGGCCCCGCCGGATCAGCTCGCCGATCACCTCCATTTCGGGCTCCTTCATGCCGCGGGTGGTGACGGCCGGGGTGCCGATGCGGACCCCGCTGGTTACGAACGGGGACCGGGTCTCGAAAGGCACGGTGTTCCGGTTGGCGGTGATCCCCGCCTGCTCGAGCGTCTCCTGGGCCAGCTTTCCGGTGAGCTCGGAGCCCCGCAGGTCCATCAGCATCAGGTGGTTATCGGTGCCGCCCGAAACGAGACGGAAACCGCGAGCCGTCAAGGCCCCGGCCAGGGCCTTGGCGTTGGCCACGATCTGCCGCTGATAGCTCGCGAACTCCGGAGTGGCCGCTTCCTTCAGGGACACCGCCTTGGCGGCGATGATGTGCATCAGGGGGCCGCCTTGCATGCCCGGGAAGACGCGGCTGTTGAGGGTCTTGGCATGCTCTTCCCGACAGAGGATCATTCCGCCGCGGGCTCCACGCAGGGTCTTGTGGGTGGTGGTGGTCACGAAATCCGCGTGGGGGACCGGGCTCGGATGACAGCCCGCGGCAACCAGGCCCGCGATGTGCGCCATGTCCACCATCAGCAACGCTCCCACGTCGTCGGCAATGGCGCGGAACCGTTCGTAGTCCACGGTCCGCGGATAGGCGCTCGCTCCCGCCACGATGAGCCGCGGGCGGTGTTCGCGGGCGAGTTCGGCCAGGGCGTCGTAGTCGATGGTCTCCGTTTCCTCCGACACGCCATAGGTCACGACGTTGTAAAGCCGTCCCGAGAAGTTCACCGGACTTCCCATGGACAGGTGGCCGCCGTGGGAGAGGTCCATTCCGAGATAGGTGTCGCCGGGCTTGAGGACCGCGAAGTAGACCGCCATGTTGGCCTGGGTGCCCGAGTGCGGCTGGACATTCACGTGCTCCGCCCCGAATAGTTCCCGAGCCCGCTCCACCGCCAGGCGCTCCACCACGTCCACGTACTCGCAGCCGCCGTAGTAGCGCTTGCCGGGATAACCCTCGGCGTACTTGTTGGTCATGAGGGAGCCCTGGGCCTCCAGAACGGCCTCGCTCACGACGTTCTCGGAAGCGATCAGCTCCAGGTTGGATTCCAGCCGTTCGGCCTCGTTGTGAATCGCCTCAAACACTTCCGGATCGACTTGCTCCAGACTGGCGGTAATCAATCTCGTATCCTCGCCTCAATGCTTGTTCGGGCGGCAACGGGTCCGGGGACGTCCGGCATCCCTGACCCGCAAACCGCAGCCCACGCCGGTTGCGGCAACGGACGCCACGGCGCTAACGGTGACTCTCGATGTATTCGATGACGTCCTGGACCGTCTTGATCTTCTCGGCGTCCTCGTCGGAGATTTCCATCTCGTATTCCTCCTCCAACGCCATGACCAATTCGACGATGTCCAACGAATCGGCTCCAAGATCCTCAATGAACGAAGCTTCGGGGCTGACCTCCCCGTCGCTCACTCCCAGTTGTTCGCAAATGATCTCCTTGACCCTCGCCTCGACGTCTGTCGCCATTGTTGTACCTCCTGTTCCGTATCGCGCCGCTGGAAATGTCCTTCGCTCCCGCAAGGCCCGCGTCCCCGTGTCCGACATCCCTGCACCCAAAGGACACGGGTGTCCTGCATCCCAAATGGTCGTACGAGTCCGGCGGTCCCGCGGGTCACCGGTTGCGTCACTCCGCCTCGCGGAGTCACATGTAAAGGCCGCCGTTGACGGCGATGGTCTGCCCGGTAATGTAACCGCCCCCGGGGCCCGCCAGAAACGCCACGGTGCGGGCGACGTCGTCCCCGCTTCCGAACCGGGCCAGGGGAATCGCATCCAGGTACTTGCTCCGGGTCTCCTCGTTCAGGCTCGCCGTCATATCCGTCTCGATCAAACCCGGGGCCACCGCGTTGACCGTAATCCCCCGCGGGGCCAACTCTCTGGCCATGGACTTGGTAAAGCCCACGATACCCGCCTTGGAGGCGGCGTATACGGACTGGCCGACGTTTCCCATCTGGCCCGCCACCGAGGTGAGATTGACGATGCGGCCGTACCGCTGCCGAATCATCCGCCTGCTGGCGGCCCTGGTGCAATGGAAGACGCCCCTGAGATTGACGTCGATGATCCTGTCCCAATCGGGGGCCGATTGGCGCAGCAACAACCCGTCTACGGTCATCCCCGCATTGTTGATTAAAATATCAATTTTTTCATGCCGGTCAATGACTGCCTTGACGGCATCCTCGACCTCGTCCTGCCGGGCAACGTCGAAGGGCGCCAGCTCCGCGAGGCCGTCCCCGTTCAGCACCTTCCCGAGCACTTCCTCGGCCGCCTCGCGATTCTCCCGGTAGTTGATGACGACGCGGGCGCCGAGCCCGGCCAGGCACAGGACGATCTCCCGCCCAATGCCCCTGCTGCCGCCGGTCACGAGCGCGACCCTGTCCGTCAGGGGTCCCGCGGCCATGGTCAGCCTCCCAGCTCCGCCAGCACCCCGTCGAGGTCGCCAGGCTGTTCCAGATTGAGATTCTTCATCTGTCGATCGATGCGCCGGATGAGCCCGGACAGGACCCTTCCGGGTCCCAGCTCGACGGCGCATTCGCAGCCGAGCTCGCCGAGCGCCTCCACCGACTCCTCCCACCGCACCGGCGCCACCACCTGCTCCACCAGAAGGGGTTTGACCCGCTCGGCGTCGGAGTTCAGAGCCGCCTCCACGTTGGTCACCACCCCCACCGAAAGCGGCCGTACCTCGATCTGCTCGAGCACCTCCCGGAGCCCTTCGGCCGCGGGCCGCATCAGCGCACAGTGGAACGGAGCGCTCACCGCCAGCTCCACCACCCGCCTCGCGCCACGATCCCGCGCCAGTTGCGCCGCCCGCCGCACCGCGGCGCGGGCGCCCGACACGACCACCTGGCCGCCGCCGTTCAGGTTGGCCGGCGCCAATACCTCGCCGTCCGCCACCTCCTCGCAGACCTCGCGCACCGCGGCCGCGGCCAGCCCGAGAACCGCCGCCATGCCTCCCTGGCCCTCGGGCACGGCTTCCTGCATCAGGCGGCCCCGCTCGCGGACCACGGTGACCGCCTCCGCCAACCCGAACGCCCCGGCGCAGACCAGCGCGCTGTACTCGCCGAGGCTGTGCCCGGCCACCCACGCGGGCTTGAGCCCGCCCTGGTGCTCAAGGACCCGGAGGGCGGCCACGGACACCGCGAGGATCGCGGGCTGGGTGTATTCCGTAAGGTTCAGGTCGGCTTCGGGCCCGCGGAAGCACAACTCGCGCAGCCCCAGCCCCAGGGCGTCCTCGGCTTCCTCGAAAACGGCCCGGGCCTCGGCGAACTCGTCGCACAGGGCCTGCCCCATGCCCACCGTCTGTGAGCCCTGGCCGGGAAAAACGAAAGCGATGTTCTGTCCGTCGGGCATCAGGCATCCCGATTCAAAGCGTTCACGATGTAGCTGTTGATGTCCTGTGACACGGCTTCCGCCGCCACGCGCACCGCGTTCTTGATGGCCTTGGCGGAAGAGCCCCCGTGGGCGACGATGGCGATGCCGTTCAAGCCCACCAGCGGGGCGCCGCCGTAGTGCGCGTAGTCGAGGCGGTCGTAGGCGCGGGTGATGGCGTTCCGGGAAAGCAGGTAGCCCACGCGGCTCAGCAGGCTGCCGCGGAACGCCTCCTTGAGGACCGTGGAGACGAACTGTCCGAGCCCCTCCATGGTCTTCAGCGCCACGTTGCCGGTAAAGCCGTCGCAGACCACCACGTTCACCCGGCCGTTGGTGATGTCACGCCCCTCCACATGGCCCACGAAGTTGAGCCCGGCCCCGCGCAGCTCGCGGACCGCCTCCCGCGTGAGTTCGTTTCCCTTTTCGTCCTCTTCCCCGTTGCTAAGGATACCCACCCGGGGATTCGGTATGCCGAGGATTCTCTCCGCGTAGATGGCGCCCATATGCGCGAACTGCTCCAGTTGCCGGGGCTTGCAGTCCGTGTTGGCTCCCCCGTCCAGGAGCACCGTTCCGCCGGACAACGACGGGCTGACCGTCAGGATCGCCGGCCGGTCGACACCGGGCAGCCGGCCCAGCACGAACATGCCGATGGCCATCATGGCGCCCGAGTTCCCGGCGCTCACCACCGCGTCCCCCTCACCCGCCTTCAGGACGTCGAAGGCGACCCTCATGGACGAGTCCTTCCGTTTCAGCGCACGGGAAGGGGAGTCGTGCATGTCGATGGAGGCCGTGGCGGGCACGACCCGCACGGCGGAAGGGTCGAACTTGCGGCGCGACAACTCGGACTCGACGGCGTCCGACTCGCTGACGAGGGTGATCTCCACCCCGTACTCGTCCGCAGCCTCAAGGGCGCCCGCGACGACAACGCCCGGACCGTGGTCACCGCCCATCGCGTCAACGATAATCCGTCGCATCACGGACAAGCAACGGGCAGGTACTACGTCTCTTCGCCGGGGGTCACGGACCGGTTCTTGTAGTAGCCGCAAGCGGCACAGACTCTGTGCCTCAGGGTCGCTGCACCACAGCGCGGGCACGTTATCCACTGCGGCGCAACAATGGCGTCATGGGACCGGCGCTTGTTCCGCTTGCTGTTGGAGGTTCGTCTCTTGGGTACGGGCATGTCTGGTTTCCGTCCTGCCTGTTCATTCTCGCCGGCGCGCGACTGCTACCGGTCCACTCGAAGATTACGAAAAACGGCCATACGGGGGTCACCCGGCGACGTGCACTCACAACCGGTCCGGTTCAGCTCGGCACCACAACCGGGGCACAGGCCACGGCAGCTCTCGCTGCACAGCGGCCGGAGGGGCAAGGCGAGCAACGTCTGCTCACGGACGTAGGGCGAGAGGTCGATGTCGTCCCCGGAGTAGAAACTCAAGCCCATCTCGTCCTCCGTGAGTTCCTTGTTTTTATTAGTCGGTAGGGGTTCGGGGGTCAACACGAAGTCAAAGTTTTTTTCCATGACGAAGAGGAAGCTTTCCAGACAACGGCTGCAGTCCGCCACCACCTCTCCCTTGAGTCCTCCCTGAAAGAAGAGGTCCCGGCCGGACCGGTAGTAGGTGACGCTCACCTCCATCGGCGAAGTGAAACGCACCGTCGACGCGAGTTCCTCGTGGGGGATGTCGGGGATCTCGGAAAACCGGCTTTCGCTGGGGACCGTGTCGATCCGGTTGATGGGGATTCTCAAGGCTGCTCCCGTTCCAGGAGAACTTGATACCCGGCGCGAGCCGCGCTTGTCAACGTGGCGCGGAAGCCCCGTACCTTGTGAACCAGGTACGTTTCTGCTAACGCACTATTGGCCTGCACCGCCCATGGGAGTGCCCCCTGTGCGCGGTGCAGGCCACTGAGCCTGGATGCCCGTTCCCCGGACCGGGCCCGTCGGAGGTAGCGCGTGAACGCACGGTTGGGATTGGTGCATGCAGTGCTCCTGGCCACGGTGGACCTCAACACGAAGGTTCCGTCAGACCATCCCTCCGCCCGGAACCTGGGCACCGAGAGGATGGGCTCCGGGACCATCGTCGACCCGGCCGGCACGATCCTCACGGTCAACTACGTCGTCAACGGAGCCGAGGCCATTACCGTCACGTTGTCGGACGGAAAGCAGTACCCGGGACGCCTGGCGGCGCAGGACTTCGACACCGGACTGGCGCTGGTCGACATCGACGCCGCCGACCTCCCGTTCCTCCGGCCGGCGGAGTCCGTCACCGTGGGCCAGCCCGCGTTCATGATCGCCAGCAGCGGACAGAACAACCGGCGGGTCAGCGACGGCAACGTGACCTCTCTCGAAGGCTACGACGGGCAGTGGGAATACCTGCTCGAGCGCTCCATCCGGGTGAGCGCCTTCAATCCGGGGTTCGGCGGAGGCACGCTCGCCGACTCCCGCGGACGGCTCCTGGGCGTGGTGTCGCTGAATCTGAACGAGATCGGCAAGTTCACGCTGGCGATACCGGTGGAGTACTACCTGCGGGACGCGGCGGAACTGAGACGCTTCGGACGGGTCCAGAGCCGCCCGCCGCGCCCTTGGCTGGGCATGTATCCTCAGGCTCTCGGAGGCCATGTGGTGATCACCGGGGTGACGCCGTCGGGGCCCGCGGAGGCGGCCGGCCTGAAGCAGGGCGACATCATCCTTACGGTGGAAGACCAGGAAGTGCAGACGCGTCCCCAGCTCTACCGGGAAGTCTGGAAGAAGCGGGCGGGAGATCTCATCACCTTCCACGTGATCCGGGGGGAAGGTTCCCTGGACGTGAAGGTGGCCAGCCGTGACCGCTGGGACTGGAATCAGCCCGCCCCGCCGGGCGGAAAAGCCGACCACTGACCGGAGGGCCCCGGAACCGCCTCGCGCAAATCCCGGAGCCCGAACACCAGGCAAGCGCGGACCGTGAAGAACCTCACCACCTATCGTGTCATCTACGGCGACACGGACCAGATGGGGGTCGCCTACTACGCCAACTATCTCCGCTGGTTCGAGATCGGCAGGACAGAGTTCATGCGGGAGGCGGGCGTGCCCTACGATCAGGCGGAACGGGACGGGATCTTCTTCCCGGTCACAGAGGTGCAGTGCCGCTACCGCAAGCCGGCCGTCTACGACAACCTGCTGCGGATCGAGACCACCGTCGAATCCCTGAACCCGCTCGCGTTGCGGTTCAACTACCGGATCGCCCTGGATGGAGAACGCACGGCCCTGGCATCGGGCTGGACCAAGCACGCCTGCCTCAACCGCGACCGCAAGCTCATCAGGCTCCCCGGACCCTACGCCAGCCGGCTCGGGCTCGACTGAAGGGGATGTGAGGGGACAGAATAAATGAGTAGAGCGCGGACGTGGCCGAAAATGAGGGTTGATCCGGGACTATCCGGGATAAGTCGGGACAGGGTAAGCGTTTTCGGGGGCGTCGTCCGAAAGAAAGGTAGCGTCCGCCGCGGACAAAATAAATGACGAAAAATTGTGGATAACCGGCCCCGTGAAAGGTTTTTCCAGGGGTTTTGAATGGGTGATTTTGCTCGGGAAAAACGAGCTTTTCGGGCGGTCTAAATCTGGTACGCCGTGGTGCTTAGGTTCTCTCCGTAAATTTCAGTGACGACGCCGGCGATGCGTTTGTCAGTCCGCCGTGTCGTCAGTGTCACCTCGAGGTCGTAGGCGATCGTCGTTGGCCCTGCGAACGCCGCCGCATCAAACATCTCACCGTCGTAGTTTTCACCGATGTGCACCACCGAACGGGAGTTGAAAGTGTTCATTGGCACGCAGAATGTGGTGCTAGCCGGGACGTCCAGTGCGTGAGAGCGCCGGTGGGTGAAACTGCGGCCGCCGATCGTGTGCGTGGTCGCCAGTGTAAGATGCAGGGTTCCGGCGGTGTCGATTCGGCCGGCGATGGCGCCGTCCCACTCGACGACAAGGTCTTCGCCGGGGGCCATCCTGCCCGGGATCGCGGTGGGAGCCAGGAGCGGGATTGTCAGGGGCTGGTTGATGGGGATCGCCTGATCCGTGTTGCTATCGACGCTCAGGAGCCGGCGCGTGTCGTGGAAGTAGTACCGTCGTCAGGAGGGAGGCAAGCCGCTCCGCCACGGTACGGCCCAGGGTCAGATTCTCTATTTCGCGCTCGCTGCGCAACGCAATGACGGCCGGCGGGTCATCGTAACGGACCACGTACCAATTCTCGGGCTTTGACATGGTTAGCGTACCTCTGCTAGAAGGATGACGGCGCCTGAGTCATTTTCGTCATACCGGGGCTACGGCCGCGCGGGGGATATTTGGCGACCCCCCAGGCGCCTCCTTGTTGCTCGCAGTTCTCTGGCTCTGGCTCGCCGCAAGCTGGTCAAATAAGTTTCCTTCCCGTCCATTGAACTCTTGATCGATATCATCCAGCCCGCGAGGAAACCCACGGCGGTGCGCTCACGGCCCTCGCGGTCGGATAGGAAGACCTCCCCGTCGTTGAGTATGCGTTGCGCCCGGGCGTAATCCTCTGCGCCCACTTCGTCGTGTCCAGGGTTGCCGGGCACGCGCCCCCCCTGCTTGTCCGCGGTCTCCCTGGTCAGCCGTAGCGTCCGACTGCGGCTGCCGATGGCATCAAGGATGCCGGACGGGACTATCGCAATGGGCCAGGCCGCGCTACGGTCATCGGCCATGCCGTCGAGGTGCCTCTGGAACTCGGGTGTGTTCCAGGGCTTACCGATGACCGGCAGGTCTTCGGGGGCGTCGTCGATCTTCTGGATGAGCCGGTTGGAAGCGTCGCGCCCGGGCGTGTGCCGGCCGACGTTGTGCTGGAATCCCGGGTCGATGCCGCGGGGGACCTGGACCGTGGCGCCGGTGCGCTTGTTGTGCCACGGGCGCGCCTCGAGCGATCCGGGGGGCGGTCCCTTGGAGACATCGTATCCGTACCGCTCGAGATCATCCTCGGAGAGCTGTTGTACGATACATCTGCACCCCCAGCCGTTGGGCGGGTAGTGGGTGTTCCAGAAGTCGTGATCCACGGGAAGAACCGTGCCGTGCCAGGCGCGGTGCTGCGGCCGTGTCCGGCCGTCCAGGACCGAGACGTAACGCAGGAACGGCCGCGTTTCCTTGACGCGCTGGATCCGTTGCCACCGGCCGTGGGCGTACGACGTCCGGAGGTTGGTCTCGAAGATCGTGCGCAGCCGGCGAGCGCTTCCGAGCTGGACGATGCGGGCGTCAGGCTGCTCCCGGGGATACTCGGGGTCTATCATCGGCTGGCGGCCCCACCATCCCTTTCTGCGCAGGAACGGCTCAAGGCGGTTCCGGAAGTCGTTGAAGGTTTCGCCGTCGCGGATGGCGCCGTCGACCGCGGTGCGGATCTCAACGAGGATGTCCGTCTCCATGGCCTTGGCGACGGTGAAGGACCGGATGTGATTTGCGGCTTCGGTCTCGCGCCAGTCGAAACCTATGTGGTAGCCCTTCCGCTCGAAGTGCTCGATGGCTTCGACCGGCGGGACGTTGAGGATCTCGGGAACGGCCATGGGCGTCTATACCCAGCACCACCGCGGCACCGGCCATGAGGCCGAGGCCGACACGTCAGGCATCCTCCTCAAGCCCGATCTGGCCGGAGATCTCCGCGGAGAAGGTGTTCCGGTGCAGCCTGTTCGTAGCGGGGGCGATCTGCCGTTCGCTCCTGGAGCGGGACCGAAGCCGCTCGATGAAACCCTCGAAGCCGTCGCTCTCGGCGGCCGCGTCCAGGATGGGCTGCACCACCGGCTCGACAAGGGGCTCCCAGTCGGCCGCGATCTCCACCGCGGCGGCCGCGATGGCGTCATCGGGCGGATCGTCGCCACGGGCGAAGCGGGCATCCCCGCCGGCGCCACCGCCGGCCGGCATCTCCCTGTTGGGGGCAGGCTCCCATTCCCCGCCGTAGATGTCCTCGACATGCCTTTGGGTGGGCTGGAGGCCCGAGGTCCGCGCGACCCTCTCCTCGCGTTCGGAGCGGCTGTCGAGGTCCTCGGGCGGATCCACGTCGTGCCGGATGACCGGCGTTGCGGCGCCGGGAAAGTTCCACCGGGTCAGCCAGGCCGCGATGGTGGAGGTCAGCGCCTCGTCGAGGACGTCGGCGTCGGCCGCGATGGTCTCGTCGCGGACGTCCTTTTGCACCTCGGCCGTGCCGCGCCACGGCCCCTGATCCGAGGTCGACGACTGGCCGAGAAGCACTCCGGCGATGGCGCGGTCGATGTAGCCCTGGAAGGACCCGAAATCGCCGCTCATGCGCGTCATCTGGGCGAGGAACTCGATGTCCTGATCCTCGGGCACGATCACCCCGGAGCCCTGCGCCAGGGAGTTGACGATCGTGAGCAGCTTTTCCTTCTCCTCTGTGGTCGCCGCCCGCGGATACTTGCCCCTGGGCGTCGGCGCCCCGAACTTCTCGAGCGCCATCGCCCAGAACCTGAACCCGTTGCGGCGGAGCCACACGAGCCAGTAGCACCACCGCGCCAGACCCGGTGCGTGGGGCAGGTCCCCGTGATCGTTCGCTCTCACTAGTGTTAAGAACTTCGCCTCCGGAACCGGCTCGCCCGCTGCGGATCCGTGGGACCGCAACAGCAGTTCGCCGTTCGGTCCCCACCGAAACCGCTCCGGAGCGCGGACCTTCAGGTCGCTCAGCCGCACCCGGCCCGCCTCCCTGGCCCATATCGCTTCGGCGACCGCATAGCCGTACCAGCTGAAGTGGAGCAGTTGCCGGCAGATGCGCTTGAAGCCGATGGACGCGAGCTGCCGCTCGATATCCTCGGCCGCGCGCCGGTCCCTGAGCCTGTCGCCGCCGGGCTCCACCATCCACGGGTGGGCCACCACCGCATCGATCCGCTGGTTGAGGGCGCTGTAGCACCGATCGTCCCTCAGTGTCTCGCGGTAGAGGTGGAGGGCGGTTTCCTCGTACCGGTAGGTCTGCGCGTACCGGACGTTGGAGTAGCGGGGATCGAGGGGAAGCTCGGAGATCCACAGCGCCATCCGGCCCTGCACGGCGCTGGGCGCCACCTCCTCCACGATCGGCCTGCCCGGCCTCCGGGTCATCGCCATTACATGTACCTCAACTCATGACTCGCGGGCCGCACGATGCCGATCCCGGCGTCGACCTCGACAAGGCCTCCGCCGCGCTCGAACCCCGCGCTTGCGGGCGCGGCCGTGGCGCGTCCCTCCACGGGACCGCGCGGCATCGCGGCCGCGGCGCAGGCCAGGGCCGCGGCCCAGAACCTGTCGGCGTGGCTCTCGACGTCATCGTCGGCCACCAGGCGCGGGCCGCCGGTGGCGCCCGGCTCCTTCCGGATGGAGTGGAAGTCGTCGCGTACGGCCTTGTCGGACGGGATGCGCAGGCGGCGATCCTCGCACCGTTCCTTGAGCGCGATCGCCACGTCCAGACGCCTCGGAGACGTCAGCAGCACCCCCTCCACGCGGCTCTCCCCGTATCGCCGCTTGGCGTCCTCGACGGGCTTCTCGCCCATGCCGGTCTGATCCATGGAGACCAGCACCGGCCTGTACCGCGCCACGAGCCGGTCCAGCTCCTCGTCCTGATCCCTGAAGCTGGCGTTCCGGAGCTCCGATATCTCGCGGGTCCAGACGACGTCGCCCACTACCTCGAGCACCCATGCGACCCACAGGTGCTTCCGTCTGGCGATGTCGTTGCCGATGAAGGTGAGGCCGCCTCCGTAAAGGTCGGGCCTGCCGGCGTCCGGATGCTCCACGGCCCGGATCTGATCCCAGGACAGCCACGATCCGCCGCCGGCAGAAGGGATGCAGTCGAGCTCCTCCTCGGCGTCCTCGCCGTATTCCGTGCGGATCTCCGCTTCCCAGGCCGCCTCGCCCTCGGCGGTCCACTCCTCCCCCTTCACGTCGCAGATGCGCCGGTACAGGCCCTGGTCGAGGGCCTGGCCGAAGGTGACCGTGTACAGGCGGCCGCGGCGGCCGCCCTCGGAGACTTCCCGCACGAGCTCGTTAAAGGGCGAGGCCTCGCCGTTGTGAGTGGACAGCACGTGCACGACGCCGCCCCATACGCGGAAGGCCATGGCCGCCTTGAGCGAGGCTTCGAGATCGTCGACGAAAGCCGCCTCGTCTATCACCGCGCGGTCCCCCGGCCGGCCCTTGCTCCGGAAGACACGGGGACTGGAGGGCATGGCGAGGATCTGTTTGCCGGAGGGGAAGTTGATGCAGTACGCCAGCACCGAGTCCTTGGCGTCCAGGTCTATCAGGGTCTCGCCCACGGCCGCGGCGCCGAGCTCCAGCGCCCTCGCCCAACCCTCGCAGTCGTCGATAAACGAGCGGGTCATGTCCTTGTTGTAGGACTGGTAGTAGACGTTCCCGGCGCCGGCCGCGGCGTGCAGCACGCTGTCGTAGGCCTCGGCCCACGACAGGCCGATGCGGCGCGACTTCTGGATGACCTTGAGGCCGGACCGGTCCTGCACCCAGCGCGCCTGGTATGGAAGGAGGTCCCGGTTCATGCCGTCTCGCTTGCCCCCTCAATGGCCTCGCGGATCGCGGCGACCGCGTCGGGCGAAACGCCCTTCTTCCGCGCCGTCCTTGCCGCGGCGTCGGCCGCGTCCTTGAGGGCGCGCCGGCGCTCCTGGCGCACCATCGTGCCGGCCCGCGCCGTGTCTGCGGCCGCGCGGCTCGCGGCCGCGACTTCCTTGAGGTCGCCGCCCTCCGAGGCCAGGAGCACGTCCAGGATCTTCTGCTGGCTGAGCCGCAGGATCGCGTCGGCGACCGCGCCCCCGTCGTCAGGCGCCGCTTTCACCAGGGCCTCGGCCTGCTCGGTGGCCAGGCGCACGGCCTCTATGCGCCGCTCCAGCGCCTGGCCGTGCCGGTGGATCGCCGACCGGCTGATCTCGTAGCCTTGCCCGGACAGCCATTCGGACAGGCCCTCGTAGCCCGCGAAGCCGCCGTCCAGCAGCCGCCGGTTCAGTGCCTCGCGCACGGGCTCGGGCAGTTGCGCTACGGCGCTCCGTCTCATTGCTCACCCCGCCGGCGGGCGGCGGATGCCGGGGTCGCACTCGACCTGGTAATCGCACACGTCGTAGCCGTACCGGGCGATGTACGCGCGCCAGGGCTCCGTCTCCGAGCGCTCGATCCTGAGCAGCTTGCGGTCCTCCAGGTAGTGCAGGATGTTGCGGATGCAGTCCTTCTCGACCTCCGGGTACTGCACCACGAGCACGTCTTGGACCATGGATTCCGTGGCGCCCAGATAGCCGGCCACCCGCACCGTGCGCAGAGCGTCCCACCTCGCCGAGGGCAGTGATATTCTATTCATGGACATGCTTGCCTCCCGTTACCTCCCCCTTTTTTCCGTGCGTTCTTCCAGGCGCGCGATTGACTCGCCGTGCCGCTCGATCGTTCCCATCGCGCGGCTCATCAGCGGCACCCAGTTTCCGCGGTCCGCCCGCAGCCCGGCCAGGTCGATCCTGAGGCTGTCCAGCTCGAGGCGCCCTTCCCTGTTGCCCTCCGCCTCGCGCTTCAGCAGCTGGATTTCCCTGTCGGCGGCCCGCACCCATCGCGCCAGCACGATGAGGCCCGTGGCGGCGACCGCTCCGATGGCGCCAAGGGCCCACCCCACGATCTGCCCGACTACCTCCCACATGAGGAAAAGATGGTAACCCGGATCAGCGCGGATGTTCAGGTGACAAATGTCTTAGGAGGCGGCGGACCGAACGTTGGGTGATTCCCAGGAGTCCCGCTATCTCGCGCACGGGGCGGCCCTGTCGATGGAGGGTGCGGCAGCGCAGGGCGCGTGAGGTGGGGATGTAGACCTGCTCGCCGGCGGTAGACCGCTGGAGCGTCTCGGCGATTTCCCGGCCCAGGCGAAGGACCAGCGGATGTTCGTCCAGAATCCGACGTGCGGGGACATAGACCGTGGTGCCGCCGTAGGCTTCGGCCACGGCAACCGCGGCATCGTCACCGTGGGCCTCCGCCACCCTGCGGAGAGCGCCGCACCAGGCAGTCGGTTGTTCAGGTGCGGGCATTCCGGACGGCGTCTCCCAGGGAGGCTATTCGCAGGTTGACTGCCTCGATCGTCTTGGCATTCGGCGGATCCAGCCCGAGTATCCGGCACTGGGCGTCCAGCACCGCCATCGCTTCGGCGTGGGCTCGCTCCCGACCGCTCGCGGGAGGTCGTGCCCAGGCATGCGTGGGCCACACCACCCCGGCGTCGCGCCTCAGCCAGGCTTTCAGCCGGTCGATCGCCCTCCCCAGGCCCCGCGACTTCGCCCACCCGGCCGCGTCGACGCCGCATTCGCGCCGCACGAAGGCCGCGAGCGCGGAGTCGCGGCGGTCCTGCACGACGCCCAGGTGCCAGCCCGCTATCCAGAGCGCCCGGAGCTTCGACGTGCCGGGCAGGTCCGGCAGGGCCTCGGCGGGACGAAGCTTCCCGAGCTCGATCAGGACGGCGCCCAGGCCCACGGTGCCGAGCTCGCGGCAGGACCGCTTACCGGTCGCCCGCTCGATCGCGTCCCGGTAATCATCCTCGGCAAGATCCAGCTGCCGGCGCCGCACCTGCACCGCGCGCAGAAGCTTCAGCCACCGGTCGCTCCGCAGGGGGAGCGCCCTTCGCGCCTCAGGCGGCGGCATCATCGGCTTCCTCCCTCACGTCGTCCAGCAGCGCCGCCACCAACTTGTCGACGTCGCAGCCGGCGCCGCGGATCACGATCTCGTCGTCGACGTCGGTGATCGTGACGCCCACCGCCGCCAGCGTCTCCGCGTCCACCTTGCGCACGGCCGCCTTGTCGACGGACTCCGTGACGTTGATGAGCGACGCCGCCAGATGCGGGTGCTTGGCGCGGATCCGCGCGATGGTGGCGCCGGCGTCGGGCACGTCGACGCGCCCTGGCCGCTTCCGGTACCCCACCTCGATCCCCGCGAGCTCGCGCGTCCGGGGCCTCTCGAAGAGCCCCGGGGCGTCCTTCAGGGCTTCCCTGAGCGCGGCCTTCGCCGCCGAAACCGAGGCCGCCTGCGCGCGGATGCGGCGTTGCTTCATCCGGATCGCCCACCGCTGCGCTTCGCGGACCTCCTCGACCGTGTCCGCCAGGCGCTCCCGCGCGTCGGCGTATGCCTGGCATAGTCTGCTGATGTCGTTCAACGTCATTTTAATACCCCCAGCAGGCGTTCCCTGGCGGCTGCCCAGGCGGCTGCCCAGGCGGCTGCCTTGGCGGCTTCCCCGGCGGCTGCCTTGGCGGCTGCCCCGGCGGCTTCCCCGGCGGCTGCCCTGGCGGCTGCCCCGGCGGCTTCCCAGGCGGCTGCCCAGGCGGCTGCCCCGGCGGTTGCCCAGGCGGCTGCCCAGGCGGCTTCCCTGGCGGCTTCCCTGGCGGCTTCCCAGGCGGCTGCCCCGGCGTCCTGCCTCGCCAGCCGGCGGTGCAGGAGGTCTATGACCGGCTGCACCACGCCGGCGCGGTCATGCTCCAAAACCGTTTCCAGCGTCGCCACCAGAAACCTGTCCCGCGCGCGTTCGTAATCGACGGGACCTCGGATCGCTTCCGCGATCCGAAAGGCCCAGATGTCGGCAGCCGCCTGCTCGTCTTCGGCGCCCACGGTTTCGTCGTAGAGGGTGACGACGAGGCCCGGCAACCACTCCGGCCATCCGGCCGTCACGCAATCCTCCATGGAGGTCGCGCCCGGCACGAGGGCGGACATCAGGCACACGGCCTCGACGCCGTCTCCCCAGTCTCCCCGCTTCAATATCGGCCGGCGGGCCTCGAGGCGCTCCGGCGCATCAGCGCACAGTATGGTATTCATGCCGCCACCTCCTCCGCGGCCGCCGCGAGGTCCGCCGCAGTGATCGCCCGCTTGTGCGCCCTGCTCAGCATCCAGGCGCGCGTCAGGAAGCGCCTGAAAGCGTGGAGCCCGCCGGCCCGCCGGCTGCACTCCAGGATGGCCTTGACCTCCGTTCCGGCCGGTGCGCGGCCCAGTATCGACTCCGCCAGGTCAAGGATGTCCGCCTCGGCCGGAACACCGAGCGGCAGCCGCACCCCGATCCTGCCGACGATCTGGTCGCATCGGCGGCTCGATGCCAGCGCCGTCCAGAGCTCGTCTCCGCCCACCAGCGCCAGGCCGGCGCCGGAGAGGTCGCGCACGCACCGGAGCTCATCCAGCAGCCTCGGCGAGAGGTGATGGGCCTCGTCGACGCACAGGAGCGCCCGCCGGTCCCTCAACCGCTCCACCGCGGCCGTCTCGGCCGCCAGGGCGCTGCCGTGGCGCGATCCCGCCCCCACCGCGTCCGCCACCCTCGTGAGGAGGCCCGAGAGGGTCACCACCGCGCCGGTCGCCGTGACGCGGTGCGCCTGGGTGTGCGTCCGGCAGTAGCGCTCCACGGCCCAGCTCTTCCCGGCGCCGCTGCGGCCGTGCACCAGCACGACGTCGCCGGCGGCCTGGGCGTGGGACAGAACGGCGGAGATCTCCTCGGTAACCCCCAGGTCGACGTGCCGGTCGAGACCGGCCGCGGACACGTCGCGCCGCGCCGCCTCCCGCCTGGTGTCGATCCAGCGCTGCACGCGCGCCGTCACGGCCGGGATGTCGCCGTCGTAGGTCCTGGCCAGCCACCGGCTCAGCGTGCCAGTGCTGACGCCGCGCCCCATCTCCTTCGATGCGGCGGCGATCGACAGGCCGTACGCCTGCATCTCCCCGCGGCACTCGGCGATGACCGGGTCGGCCTCCGCCCATGGGTCCTGCGCGCCCACCACGCGCAAGTTGGTCGTGTCCGTCATGGTCTTTCCTCCTCCTCTTCTGTGTGTGTTAATTCGCCTGCCGCGCTGGCGGCATCTCCACGCATATCGCTGAAACGGGCGCCAGGGGCGCCTTCAGCAAACGCTCCAGCGCCTGCCCGCACTTCTCCCGGTCCGGCATGGGCACCGCCACCGCCGCGGGGTCAGACGTCAGAAGCATGATCACCAGCATCCACATCGCTGCCGTCCCTTTCCTTTTGCAGCGCCCGCAGGGCGCTTCCCAACGAACTCTTGCGCGCCGGCCGCGGGCCGGGCGCGTCAGGCAGATGAGGACCGTTGACCATCTGCACGGCGGCCGGTCTGGCGGCCGGCGGCTCCGGAGTGGTCAACTCGCCCTGCGCTTCCAGGAGACGGTCCATGTCGCGGCGGCTCTCCATGGACTTCCGCGCGTGGCGCTCGCCGCTCCTGCGGGCCCGCTCGTACGACCTGGCCCCCGCCACGTCCAGGAACCCCACGGGCAACAGGCACTCGGCCTCGCAGATCCACCGGCCCGCGTCGTCGTACACCTGGACCGGATCGTGGAGCCGCTCCGGGTCGTACCGCGCCACGAGCTGCTCTTCCGCGCGCTCGACCAGGCCGGGATGATGGTACCGGTTCGCCGGCCGGTGCGGCACGGCGCCGGCCCTGAGAGTGACGCACCCGGAACGGTCGACGCGGACCCGTTCCGCCGACAACAGCAGCACGCGGGCCTGGGCCGCGGTGATCTTCCGCACCACGGTCCGGCTGATGCCCTCCTCCCACGTGGCGTCCAGGCTCCGTCCCGCTGCGGCCTCGGAGCGCCGCCCCGGCCGCGCGTTGTGGCGGGCCACCGTGTCCGCGACCACGTCGAGGAACGTCTGCCAGTCGGCCGCCCGCTGCCGGTGCGTCTCCGGGCGGTTCTGCGTCGACGGGCCCGTGTAGGCGCCCGCAAGGCGCGGGTGCCGGTCGATCCTCCCCGCCACGTCGCCGAAGGCCCGCTCGACGGGCTTGGCGCGTCCGCGGCCCACGCCGCGGCCGGCGGCGTCCCGGTCGACCTTCGTGTGGTGGGGGCGGATGCCCAGGAGCTTCAGAAGCCCGGGCAGCTCGTCTTCCGGAGACGGGTTCCGCCACCGCTTGCGTCCCGCTTGCCCGCCCGTGATGTCCCGCGCCGAGGCGGCCCATGTGTTGTCGAGGATCGCCCGGTGCGGCACGCCACACTCCGTCACAACCTGGTGCAGCGACCGTCGGAGGAGATCCGAGGACTCCGACTCGCCCGCGGCCCAGGCGAGGATCCTTCTCGACCACACGTCCTGCCAGTACCAGACGGTCGGGCGCCCCACCGCGCCGGACGGCAGGACCACCATGACGTCATGGGTCTTGCCGTCGCCGTTCACGGCGTCGAGGGGGAGCATGCCCTCGATGGTCCTGGTCTGGTGCGGCGCGGTGTCCATCGCCGCGATCGCGCCGTCCCGGGACCTCACGCGCTCGCGGCGGGAGACGACGGCCGTGTCGCGCCGCAGGAAGGTCTTGATGGACGGCGGCGGTGGCCACTCCCGCTCGGCCGCCACGTCCGCCAAGAAGCCCCAGACCTCTTCGGCGGTGGGCAGCTCTGGCCGGTGATAGTTGGTGACCCAGAGGTCCCACAGCTCCGCGAGATCCGGCCGGCTCCAGTCGTGGCCGCGCCGGCCGCGCCCGGGCAGGTCCAGCAGTTCCGCCGCGGGATCCGGGGCGTTGCGGGAAAGCTTGCGCCACCGCGCCACCGTGGACGCGGACACGCCCGCCTCCTCCGCCGCGATCGCGTCGGCGCGCCCCCTGGGGATCCCGCCCAGCGCCAGCTTGTCGGACCGCTCCACGATCCGGAGCCGCGCCAGGGCGCGGTCGCGTTGCTCATCGGTGGCCGCGAGCCACGCGCCGGGATCCGGATGCGAACTGTCCGGAGCGTTTTCCGGGTCCTGCACGGGCGGTGAAAGGGTCTTTGAGACGAGTTGCATGGGCATTTAGGCGTGAGTCTAAATGTCTCGACGTCGAGACATTTCAGTCTCCGGGGTCATTTCTGCCCCCCCCTCGCGCAGCTCCCCGATGGCCGGCATGAGCGCGCTCTCCAGGACCTCGGCCATATCCGCGCCGGCCGCCCGGACCACCTGCTCGAGGCGGATCGCCAGGGCCGTCCGGGCATTCCCGTGGAGCGCCGCCAACGCCGGCGATCCCGCCGCCTCCCGGATCACCGCGGCGAGGTCCCGGTACGTCCGCACCGCCGCCTTGCAGCCGTCGCGCACCTGGCGCTCCGTCCGCCGGGCGGCCGCGCGGCTCGTGCCCGCGTCCGACAGCGCCCGACGCAGGCGCCGGTTCTCCTCCCGGAGCCGGTGAAGCTCGGAAGCCTCCCTGGCCTCGTCACGGACCACTCCCAGGGACCAACCCTCCGCCTCCGCTTGCTGTAGAAGCCGGTCCGCGTCGTCCGCAGGCAGCGCCGCCACGGCCAGGTGGTGGGACCATGAAATAGCTAGGCGCCTAGCTATTTCGAACTTCCGGGCAACCCTTGCCAGCTGGTACAAAGTGGCGCGCTCCAGGCCGATCTCGGCGGCCGCCTCGGTGAGATCCCCGTACTTCCGGTCGCCGTGGCGCGCCCAGTCCCCCAGCGCCCAGCGGTCCAGGTCCTGCCGCGATCCCAGCTCGCGGCCCATCGCCAGCCACTCCTCGCGGGAGAGATCCTCGGGTATGTCGAGACCGTGACTCATCGCCGCTCGGCCCCGCAGTCGCAGTACTCGCCGAACGGCAACGCCGACCACAGCGGCGGGGTCCACCACCTGTGCCGATGCGGCCACGGCAGGCTCAACTGTTTCATCGCCCCCCCTCCTGCCTGTCCACCCAGTCCAGCAGCGATCTCAACAGCTTCCTGGCGCCCCCGGGCTCCAGCTTCTTGCGCTGCTCGTGCTCCGCCAGCTCCCGGCGGCGCCGGATACCGTCGATCATCTTCATCATGTACGGCCACCACGGCTCCGGCCGGACGCCCCGGTCCTCGAGCTGCTCCATGTGCTCCAGGGCCTCGGCCACGTCGATCGCCCTGTGCCCCTGCTTCTTGACCGTGCGCCCCCAGACCACGATCTTGTTGTACCGCCGGGGATCCCGCTGGTAGAGCCGCTCCACCGCGGCCGAGATCCGATCCGACAGGGACGGCTGGCTCATGCATGCCCCGCCTCTGCGCCGAGGCCGGTGCACGCCGGGCAATCGTCCGGGAAGTCCGTTGTATGGCCGCGCCGCTCGCAGGCCGCGCAGGTCACCTGCCAGCGCACTGCCTGCGGCAAGACCTTGAGGCAGTGCGGGCAGCACATATGGATCCGGCCGGGAGCCACATAGTCGCCAGGGCTCGCCATCATTCCTCCTCCCATGGGTAGGGCCCACGGCAGACGCGGATCTCGTCCGCGCCCAGGGCCTTCCCAATATCCACCAGGGCCTCCCAGGAAGGAGGCATCCGGCGCAGGAGCTGGACGGCGGTTCCCGAGGGCGTCGGCACGGCGACCGTCCCGGTGGCCTTTTCCACCTCCGGCGCGTGCGGGATGGCGGTGGGATGGAGATACAGTTTCGCCTTCACGCGGCTTCCTCCATGGCCTTCGCGCACCTCTTCGCGCATTCCAGCACCTCCATCGCCGCATCGAAGGCGGCATCGTCAGCAGCAGCAGCAGCAGCAGCAGCAGCAGCAGCAGCAGAAAACCACCCTTGCGGATCGTGGTGCACGGAATACAGGCCGGCCCGGTGCCGGCGCTCGACCTCCAGCCGGATCCACGGCCGGTCATCAAGGGCGCACCACCTCTTCGTCTCCTCGAGCTGGGCGGGCGTGACCATCATCGGAGATCCTCGCTTGAATCGGGGGTCGGTGTCCGGCCGCCCGGATCACCGCCCCCGTGAGCCCGGCCGGCGAGCGGCAGCTCGCGTTGACCGATGGTCGCCCCGGGCTCGTTTGAATGGCGGCCGTCGCCGCCCTTGGCATCGGTTGGAAAAGGCCGCTCCCGTGGGTCCATGGCGGCCTGCCATCGCATTTCCGCACGGGGCTCCGGCGCCCGCCGCGTCATCCGGTAGAGGAACGTCCGCTTGCCGGTGTCCGGAGAGACGATCATGCGGCAGCCGATCTCGGCGCCGCACTCGCGGAGCTCCGCCACGCAACTGTTGACCGCGCATACCCCCGCGCGCTGCACGAGATCCAGCGTCGAGTGCTCTTCGCCGTCCTTCAGGACTTCGTGCACCCGCGCCAGGCGCTCGGAGGTCTCAAGCCGCGCGTTGTGCATCAGATCTCCACGTACCCCCTCGCGACGCACAGCCGGCCGAGGTCGGTTATCGTACCCATCTCGGTGCGCCAGTCGCCGCCGCACCGGTCGCGGATGAGCCCGAGGCTGATGAGCTTGTTCTGCGTCTGGAGCCGCGCGGCGCCGCGCATGTCGTGCAGCACCTTGCCGTCCTTGCGCCCGGCCGCCTCGCGCAGGAGGCGCCCCCAGGCAGATGTCAACAGGAGCCGCCGGGGTTTCTGGGTGTCGATGATGCTGTCTCCCTTCGCCGATCGTCGAAGCAGACCTGCAGCCGGACGGACCCTTCCGACAAGACTTCGAGGGCCTTGGTGCACAGGTCGTAGAAGCGGTCGTGGTCGCGCCCCAAGAACGGCGCGCCGTCGCCGTAGCTCCGGATGTCGAGCAGCTCGTTCGCGATCCCGCGCAAGGCGCTCTCCACGACGCGGTACCGGCGAAGCTCGGCACGCACGTGCTCGGCCGGGATCTGGCACGCCGGCGTCGCATGGATGTCGCCGTCCATGCCGAAGTGGTCGCGCGCCTCGTTGTGCGTCGTGAAGCACTCGCCGCAGTGGAAGCACGTCCAGCCGTGCTCGGGCGCGGGGTAAGTGTCGCTCATGCTGGAAACTCCCGGATCATCAGGTCCGCCGGGATCGGCTCCCTGCGGGACATCTGTTTCATGAAGAAGGGCGTCTTGGTCATGGCGCATTGGTCGCGGATCTCCCGCGCCCACTTCGGGTCCATTTCCCGCGCCCCGGGTCCGCTCTCTCCGCCGACCACCACCCATTTCAGGATGGCCGCATGCGCCCACAGGAGAGCCTGCATCTTCCGCTCGGCGTAAGCGCCGGCCGCCAGCGCCTCTTCGGGTGTCCGGTACCGCCCGTCCCAGCGCCAGCGCAAGGGCCATAGCCACGGCTCGATGTGCGCGCCATCGCTCATGCCGCCTTCTTGT
This sequence comes from uncultured Binatia bacterium (SeqCode), assembly GCA_965219905.1. GTDB lineage: Bacteria > Desulfobacterota > Binatia > UBA9968 > JAJDTQ01 > JAJDTQ01. Next base: position 1,641,227 of record CBDCOS010000002.1, read on the forward strand.
TGCGCCGGCGCGCGGGCTTCGGGCGGTCGATGTATGAAGGCCAGTCGATGCCCTCGGGCCAGTTTTCCGAGATGTACTGGACTAGGAGTTCGGCGCGCCGGAGCGTGACGCGGCCAACGGGCAGGCGCTTGAGGAACGTCCCATCCCGGACTGCGTACGTGCCCAGGGAGGCCAAGGACATTCCCCGGAGGACGGCATAACGGCTCGCCAGCCTGTAAATATTTTTAGAGAACATGTAATTTTATTTGCACAAACCAAACCCCACTGTCAACCCCCCCCCTGCCGGGGTTTGGTTTGATAAATTCACAAGGTCTAGCTTGTGAATTTATTTCAGGCTTGGCAGGGTATTCCGGATGACGCTTGAGCGGTTCCAGTATCTCATCCGGCAGCGCCTGCTGTACCTGGAGACTGAGAAGGGCAAGACGCAGTACCGCGTCACGCGAGAGGGCGGATTGCCGTCGTACGCTATTCGCACCGTGCTCGAAGGGCGAATGCCGGGCCTTGAGCGTGCGGATGCAATCTGCAGGGCCCTCGGTCTGGAGTTTCGCATTGGAGAGGGTGAAGGAGAGCAACGGACGGTGGCTGGTGAGCGGGAGGTATCGCTTGCTGAGCTTGAAGCGAAGATCGACCTGATGCTTGATGCGGTGGGCAGGATCGTCGAGATGCTCGACGCAAAGCCCCCGAAGCCCCCCAGGAAGCGTCCCCGGAAGAATTCGTAGGGGCACCATACCCATCCTGGTGTGCAATACTGCGCATATCTGCACGCTTCTGCACACAATGACGGCTGCCGGAATCGCTGGCAGCCACAACGCTGAAACCCCCATGGACAGGGGCTTCCGGCGTCGTGGCAGCCGGCGGCGCCGGCGACCTGTGGACAGGTTCCGCGCCTCTCCCGCCTCCGGAAGTTTCTAAGACATTTGTCACCTGAACAAAGTCCGTGAAATGTGCCAGCATTTCATCCCATGTCAGCACTGGACGGCTGGATCGACATATTCCGGACGGGCGAGCACACGGACTCGGCGGGCAACACGCGAACCTGGACGGAGGCGGAGCTCGACGGGATGGTGCACGCGCACGACCACGGGGACCCCGCGCCGGTGGTGGTGGGGCACCCGTCGGTGGACTCGCCGGCCTACGGCTGGTCCACGTCTTTCCGCCGGGTGGGCGACAGGCTCCAGGCGCGCCTGGGTCGCATCAACCCCAAGTTCCGGGAGGCCGTGGAGGCCGGCAGCTACGCCGGCCGCTCGGTGTCGATCATGCGCACGGCGACAGGTTTCCGCGTCCGCCACATCGGGTTCCTGGGCGGCACGCCGCCGGCCGTCGACGGCCTGGCCCCGACGCAGTTCAGCGCCCCCGCGGACTTCACCTACGACTACGCCGGCGGCGATGCCCGGGTCTCCCAGGCCTGGGGCTGGCGGGTGCTGCACCGGGTCCTGGGCGACTTCCGGGACTGGCTGATAGCGGAGAAGGGGGTCGAGGCCGCGGACCGCATCGTGGGCCGGTACGACCTCGAGCAGATCGCCAACGCCCGGCGGGATCTCGAGTCGCCGCCGGACCGGCCCGGCTACTCAAGCCAAACAACAGAAACCATACAAACAGACGACGCAGGCGGTGTCGGTGGGCCCGCAGAACATTCCGCGGGGCCGTCCGCCGCCTTCGGTGAGCAAGGAGAACCAGCTATGCGTGAAAGGACTGCCGCCGAGCTCGAGGCGGAAAATCAGCGACTTACCGCCGAGCGCGCCGAGTTCGAGGCGGAGAAGGCGGAGTTCGCCGGGCGGCAGCGCCTGCGGGACGCCGATGCGGCGCTCGAGGTGCACGTCAAGGAAAGCCGGGTGCTGCCGGCGGAGCGGGCCGGCTTGGCCGCGGTGATGGCGGCGCTGCCGGAGGGCGAGATCACGTTCGCGGCGGCGGACGGCGCCGAGGCGAAGAAATCGCCCCGCGAGGTCCTGGAGGGGTTCTTCGCGGCCCTGCCGGTGCGGGTGAACTACCACGAGGTGGCGCCCTCGGGAGGGTACCGTCCCGAGGGCCAGGGACATCCGGCGGACTCGGATCCCACGGTGCCGCAACGGGCCCGTCTGTATCACGCGAAGATGGCCGGCGTCGGCATCAACATCAGCATGACCGAAGCCGTCGACGCGGTGCGCGAGGGCAAGGACAAGTAGGCGCCCGCCGGCGCGCGGACCGAGGAGGAAACAACAATGAGCCAGGTGCTTCTTTATCAGGCGAAGACCGCGGGCGCGGCCGTCGCGGCGTACCGCATCCTGAAGCCTTCGGGCGGCAAGCTCGTGCAGGCCGAAGGGCCGCGCGACCTGCTGGTGGCGGTGTGCGGCCGGCTCCCTGCGGCGGCGGACGGCGAGCGTATCGAGCCCGCATTCGTGGGGATTGCGGACGTCGAGTACGGCGCCGCGGTCAATCCCGGCGACCGGATCACGTCGGACGAGGACGGCAAGGCGGTGGCGGCCGAGGACAAGCTGTTTCAGGTGGGGGCCGCCGGCGCTGCCGCGGCGACGAACATCGCGATCGCAGGCATCCTGACCACGGACGAGCTGGTCTCGATCATCGCAACGGACGGGGCAGATGTGGGCGCCACACACGTCTCCGAGGACGGACAGGTTCAGTGCGTCGAGAGCACGGCGGGCAAACGGCTGATCGTGCAGTTCCGGCGCCGGCACCGGACGCTGGGGATCTGCCTGCTGGACGAGGCCGCTGCGGCCGGCGACATCGGCCCGATGCTGATCGCGCCGGGCGTATAGGCTGGGCTACGAGCTGGACTCGGAAGGGGACGGAATATGTCGTTGGAAGGCGAAAGAATCGAATTTGCGGATGGCGGAACTCAGGCTCCGTTCGGGATCGAGCCGCGGCTGACGCAAATCAGCCAGGCGGTGATGCCGGTGGGCATGGTGGCGGACGAGGTGCTGCCGCCGGTGCCGGTGGACGGGCCGCTGTTTGCCTACGCGACCGACATCACCGACGAGGCCTTCACGGTCCCTGACGTGAGGATCGGACGGACCGGTAGGGCCAACCAGGTTGAGCACGGCGCGGTGAACGCCACGGACGAGATCCTCGACTACGGACTGGAGGAGCCGGTCCCCAGGCGCGACCAGGCGACGGCGCGGGCCCAGATGGTGCGGCGCGATCCGATGGCGCGGGCCACCGAGAACGTGGCGCGGCGGGTGAAGCTGGCGCGGGAGAAGCGGGTAGCGGACCTCGTGACGTCCACCGACAGCTATGCGCTGTCCGAGACAGTGGCCGCCGGGAGAGATCGTTGGGACAATGCCCTTTCGGACCCCAAGGGGGCGATTCTGGACGCCAGGGACAAGTTGCTGATGCCGGCGAACACGATGGTGCTGAGCCAGCCGGTCTGGACCGAGCTGAGCCAGCATCCGTCCATCGTCGAGTCGGTGTACCACTCGGGCGCCGGCAGGACCGACGCCGCCGGGCGGGCGACGAAGATGGCGGTAGCGGAGCTCCTGGAGGTCGACCGCATCGTGGTGGGCGCGGTCAAGTACAACGCCTCCAGGCGCGGGCAGACCCCGTCCTATCAGTTCATGTGGGGCAAGCATGCCGCGCTGCTCTACATCGACCCGAACGTGGCGGCCACCGACGAAGGCAAGAGCACCTTCGGTTTCACCGCAATGTGGGGCGATCTGGAAGGCGTCACGGTCTACTTCGACGAGAGCCGCGGGGTCATCGGCAGCGACGTGGTGAAGGTCATCGCGCCCTGCCGTGAGGTAATCTCCTTCAGGATGCTCGGCTACCTCTGGAGAACGGTCATCTCGTAGCCAGCCGAGGGCCTTCAGGGGCCAGGAAGGAGATCGCATGTACATTGCCAAGGGCCGGATCCGTTACAACGGCCGGCTGTACGAGGAGGGTGAAGAGATCCTCTTCGAATCCAGCGAGGATGGCGCCGAAAAGTTCATACAGGAGTTGCTGGACGACGGCGTCATCGAGCGCGGGCCCGATGTGGAGGCCGCGGCGGCGAAGGCAGGCGAGTCGGAAGGCGGCGGACACGCGCGCCGCGTGGAGCTGGTAGCGGCGTGCGCCGCGCTGGATCCCGACGCCGAAGATCTCTGGACGATCGACGGCCTGCCCAAAGTGAGCGCCCTCGATATCGTGGGCGGCGAGGTATCGGCAGCGCAGCGTGACGAAGCGTGGGAACTCTACTCCGCGGCGCACCCGGCTGCCGAGGACGGAGGGGAGGAATAGGCCTGAATGGCGGGGCTCGGCAATCTGCCCATCGCGGCCCAGGGCATGACCAGCGTGTCGGCGGAGTTGACCGGGGGCAAGACCTATCTGCTGGAGTGTGCCCAGGACCACGCGCCGATCGAGTTGTTTGAGATTGAGGCCGCCGACGCCACCGAGGCGGCCGCCGCGGCAGCGGAGATCTCCGCCGGCGCCCATGCCAGCATCTCGCGCGGCCTGCCGCTGTTTCCGTCGACCAGGGACTCACTGAACGGCCGGGCGTATGAGCAGTCCATGGGGCTCTTTTTGTATGCACGGTCGGGCTCGCGTGGCTCGCTCCTTCTTTTCGTGGAGGCCTGATGCCGTTTCCGCTGAATGCTGGAACGGGAGGTGACGGCGGTGGGGGCGTTCGTGTCCTTTATCAGGCGCAGTCCGTGTCCCTGGAATTGCTCGGCAACCACAACCTGGGAGCAACCACGCTGGCAGTCGACAGTGTTGAGGGCGTCCGTGTCGGCATGGGCATTTGGAAGTGGCATGCGCGCGGATCGGTCACCACCTCGCAAATCACCGCCGTCGATGAAGACGCAAACGAGGTCACCATCGAACCGGGTTTGACTGCGGCGCTCGCCGACGGGATTGGCGTGGCCGCGGCGGCATTGGTCGGCGATGGCGCCAGGCTGGCGTTGCCGGGCGCCGGCGCGTTCGAGGCCGCCTGGGATCTCTGGAATATCGACGCCTCGAACGCGCCCAGGGTGATCGATAGTGGCATGGGGACGGGCTGGTACTCACGGGGGCAGGCCTTCTCCAGGACGCATCTGATGAACGGGGGGTGGAGCTACTGGCAGGACCAAGACAGCCCGCATGTCGTGATGTCCATGCCCGACAGAACCGACCGGGACAGGAATTTCTTCGAGTTGCGTTACGACCCGTCGGCGGGAGCACTGCAGATGCTCGGACGCGCCGGGGAAAGTCACACTCTCGTGCCGGTCCTAGCCATGCTGCGGGTGTTAGGAGAGGTGGAAACCGGCGCGAGGCCGTGATGGAGCGGAAGCTCAAGGCCGTGGTCAACGGGACGGCCGTCTGTCGGCCCGAGCGGAGCGCGCTTGAGGAGAAGGTGGCCAGGTTGTGGGGCAGCGGGTGGCGCACCGAAGCCACGGCGTTGCTCGCCTGTCTCGCCGCGGGCGAATAGGGGGGCCGCATGGACGATAGACCGGACACGCTAGAAAGCCCCTTGAGGGATCGGCCGGGGTCCGCCAGGGGCCTGTGGAAGCCGCTGTGTGTGGCGGCCCTGTTGGTCGCGGCCGCAATGCAGGTCCTCGCCTACTTCTCGCCCGGAGATGTGGGCGGGGGTTCGCGGTTCATTCCGGGCGCCGGCCCCCTGGGGCCGGTGATCGACACCCTGATCTTTGGGCTGATGGCGTTCGGCGCCCTGGTGTGGGCGCTGTGGGCGCTCTGTCGCACCAGCCTCCAGGAGATCGCGATACCCTTTCATGATGAGCTTGTCGATTGTGCCCGGAAGTGGCGCGCCGGGGAGTTGACCGAGGCGGATGCGTGGTTCGCGGTGGCCTGCGCACTCTGCGAAGGATTCCGGATATGGGCCGTGCTCTACGCGCTCTCCTATCTGGCTGCGCAGTAGCGCTGTGGCTGCCGGCGGCCGCGGCCGCGGGGTGGGCGTCTCTCCCCTGCGGCGCCACGGGCATCCCCGGCGACTACGACAGCGCGATCCGCAAGGCCGTTTCGCGTTACATGCAGGCACCCTACAAGAGGCATTTCTGCATCGTCAAGGCCCAGTTCTGGGTGGAGTCCCGGCTCGATCCCGGGGCCGTGTCGCCGGTGGGCGCCGGCGGCATCGCCCAGATCATGCCCGCCACTTTCCGTGAGCTCCAGCAGCTGCACGACGTGCCTGGCAGCCGCTTCGCCGCCCGGACTTCGATCCGCCTGGGAACGCTGCACCTGGCGCGCCAGGTCGGGATATGGGCCGCGCCCCGGAGCCACGAGTGCCGCCTCGAGCTTGCGCAGGCCAGCTACAACGCCGGAGCCAGGAGGATCATCGACGCCCAGAAGGAGAGCGGCGGTCGCCGCTGCTGGGCGGACATCGCTCCGCACCTGCACAAGGTGACCGGCAGGCATTCTCATGAAACCCTGGCCTACGTCTCGCGGATATGGGCCGCCTGGCGCCGCCTGCGGGGCTGGACGATAGGAGAATAGGGCGTTGTTCGGAATGGCGGTACCGGCGATCTCCGGCCTCTCCCTGAAGGGCGCGGCCCTGCCCCTTCTGGGGGCCGGCCTGATCGCCCTGTCGGCCTATCTGGCCTGGCGGGACCACGGCATTGCTGAGGGCTCGGCCGCCCGCGCCGAACTTAACCGGCTCGAGGATGTTGCCCGGGATAATGAGGAGGCAAAGGCGCGGCTCAAGGCCAGCTGGGCGGCGCTTCGCCGGGCGGAAAAAAAGGCGCACCTGGCGGCCGTCAAGGCCGAGCGGGACGCGCGGCCGTTGGCCCCTCAGGAGGAAATCCCACCGTGCCCCGCGGACTGTATTCTGCAGTAGCGTTGTGCCTGGTCTTGTCCGGATGCGGCAGCCGCGTGGTGGTCAGGACCGTCGTGGAGCGCTGCCCGCCGGCGCTTCCGGAACTGCGGTGCGTGGAACCCGAACGGCCCACGTCCTTGAAGAAGATCATCGCCGCCCTCAGGAAGTGCGCCGCCGTGGACACAGCGGTGCGCGGGGCGTGGGAGGCCTGCGGATCGGAAAATGAAGGGTGGAAAAATGAAGGGTGGAAATATGAGAATCATCAATCTGAGCGGTGAGGAACTTCCGGTTTTGCAGGGCGTGGAGGATGCCCCGGACGCAATGCTGGATCTCTGTCTCGAGGCGTTGGCAGACGGGAACCCGGCCGGTGTCCGGGCGGGGAGAATCCGCGGCGCCGTCCAGACCGTAGCGTTCCAGAAGCAAGTGGAGGGCGACGGCACGCTGGTGGGTGCGCTCCATCATGAGGAGCCGTGGCTGGTGGTCCTGCCGAAGGACGAAGCCGAGGTGGCGCAGGAGCTTTGCCAGATGCAGATCGGGCCCGAGCCGGGGACGTCGATTCCGCTGATGGTGCCGGTCGAGGCGCGCGGGCGGCAGTGGGTGTTTGTCGGCGGCGCTTCCGATCTGCGGCTGCCCGTCGTGTTCGAGGTCGACCAGAACGGGAACGTCGTGGGCATGGCGAATTTCGTCCACCGCACGCCGCCTTTGTACGGCGCGCAGATCGACCCGGAGGGGGCGTAGCATGGCCAACCGATACCTCGCACCGAAGATTCCCGGACGGGGCGACCAGCCCTCGACGGACCGCTACATCGGGCAGGCCCACATGACGGCCTGGGAGCGCCGTTACAACGACTTCCGGCCGTTTGGCTCCTACCCGATCCGCCCGGAGTGGGACGAGCTGGACCGCGACTTCATCGCCTACTGGCAGCTTGCGATGCAGAAGCTGGTCAAGGAATACGGTCGCCACGACATCAAGCCGGTCCTGGCAATCGACCGCTGGCTCCTGCCCGTCATGCGCGACGGCACCGACCCGAACGCCGCCCCGGAAGACGCCTGGGACGAATACGACAAGGCGACGACAGGCGGCGGAGGAGTGCGGTCGACCCGCAACCATGCCGACGGCCGGGTCCTGGACGAGAAGGGCGAGACGGTCGGGCGCTGGGACGACAACCGCGGCGGCATCCGCCGGCAGGCGATCTCGCGCGGCGAGGACCCGGATGAGGCCGAGGACGCATGGCGCGCGCGGCAGGCGAGCCAGACTATCCTCGACAAGGTGAAGCGCTGGGCCGCCGAGACGCACCACGGCGCTGACCACGTGCGGCGGTGGCAGGAAGCGGCCAACGGCATCGTGCCCGGCACCTTCCCGGACGCGGCGACCATGACCTCCACAGAGGCGTCCGAGTACGCGGTGCGCTTCATGGCGTCCCGATGGGATCCCGCGGCCCGCGCGATCCGCGACCGGGAGATCGGCTTCACCGGCGGCGGGACCGTCGACGCCCAGCTCGAGGAAACCCTGAAGGTCATCAACGAGCGGCCCGACGTCGAGGTCCTCGAGTACAACCCGGAGACCAACACGCTGGACCTGCTCCCACCTGCCGAAACCTCGCAGATCGCGCCGGAGCACGTGGACCGCTTCTGCGAGTACCTGGAGCGGGAGCGCGCCCTGGTGGCCAAGGAATGCGGCTCGGGGCATCCGGCGATCAAGTGCAAGGTCTACGAGGGCTACATCGAGGACGTGCGGTCGGGCGAGCGCGTCCACTCGCAGATCATGTTCAACTACGGGCAATTCCTCGGCTGGCTGCGCGGCGAATACGGGCAGAGGACGGCCAAGGAAACGACCCTCTGGGCAGACGGCAGCGAGGGCGACCACAGCGAGGCGGCGTTCAAGGCCGAGCAGGACGCCTATGCCGAAGAGGTTGCGCGGTTCCAGGCGGCGGCCGCGGCCGGGGTGGCGGGCGCGGAGCAGGGCTTCGACGAGTGGCGGCGCGAGAACAAGGCAATGTTCCCCTTCAACGGCGTCTATGTCCTGGACGCGCGCTCGCAATGCCTAATCCCGTTCGACAAGGTGTCGATGAGGCGCGCCGAACTGACGGCGGAGAACGTCCGCTACCGGCTCGACTGCGAGCGCCCGGATGGTGTGCGGCAAATTTCATGGCTCGCCCTGAATTACGAAGGCTGCCTGTGCGTGCTCCCGCACTACGACAAGGAGAAGGCGGAGGCGACCCGCATGGTCGAGGCGCGCGATGTGCCGGGGCTGATAGCGGCCGGCTGGCGGGTCCTGACGGACGCCGAATACGCCGATAATCAGCGCCGCAAGAACGCCGTGGAGGATCGCTTCGAGGCGTTCCGGCTCTATGTGCAGTATGACCCGGACGGCAACCCGCTGGGCATCTGCCCGACTCAGGGCGGCGTGTCCAACTGGGAGCACAACGCGGACCTGTTCGCCCGGATGCAGGGCAAACCGTCCGCCACAACCACCATTGAGGCTCCCTGCGACACCCCGGCGGGTCTGGCTGATGCGATAGCGCGCGGCGACTGGGCCGAAGTGGCGCGGCTGGCGACGGAGAGGGCCGGGAAGTGACGTACGCAACGCGACAGGACCTGGAGACACGGTTCGGCGCGGACGAGGTTGCAGGTCTCGACACGGCCGCCGACGGCTCCACCATCCAGGCGGCGCTGGACGATGCCACGGCCAGGATCGACACCATGATCTCCTCCCGCTACCGGCTGCCCTTGCCGTCTGTGCCGAAGATCCTCACGGCGATAGCCTGCGACGTGGCGCGGATGCGCCTGTACGACGAGAGTCCGCCGGACGTCGTGACGGAGGCCGGGCGGAACGCCCTCACAACACTGAGAGCCATCCGCGACGGGAAGCTCCAGCTCGTGGCGGACGGCCGCCCCCTGCCGGCCATCGTGAGCGCCGCGGGCGGGGCTTCGACCAGGCAGGTCTTCACGGACAAGGGCTTCGAGGGTTTCTGATATGGCAGGCTCCGGGATCCGCATCGAAGTCGACGCCGACGTCTCCGTGGTCGGCGCGGCATTGCGGCGCCTGCGGCGGCGGTTCAGGAACATGCGCCCCATCCTGGACGACATCGGGTCGAGCCTTGAGAATTCGACCCTGCACCGGTTCGAGACCGGAGCCGGGCCGGGCGGCCGCCGCTGGCCGATCAGCGGCCGCGCGCGGCGGCAGGGGGGTCAGACGCTCGTGGACCGCGGGCGTCTCAAGGACTCGATCACGCACATCGCCGACAACGATGAGGTGGTAGTGGGCACCAATGTGGAATACGGGGCCATCCACCAGCTCGGAGGCAAGACGGCGGCCCGGACGATCGTGCCGCGTGACAAGAAGGCGTTGTTTTTCCCCGGAGCGGGGCACCCCGTGGCGAAGGTCGACCACCCCGGATCCACCATCCCGGCCAGGCCCTTCCTGGGGATCGACCGTGACGACGAGGTCAGCATCCTGCGCATCATCCGGCGCGCAGTGGACAGGGCGGTGCGATGAGCGACAGGCTGGTCGCCGCGGAGTTCGAGGTCGCGGACCTCCTGATCGACCGGCTGCGGGACGGCCAGTCGGCCGCGCCGGATTTGAACCGTCCGGCCATCTCGACGCCCTACGTCGTGGCGCTCGGCGCCCTGGACGTCGCCGGGCTCGCCCGGAACCTCAAGTCGCCGGCGGCCGTCGTCGTGCCCACCTCTGAGGACGCGGCCGAGTCCGTGGCGCCGCAGGCGACCGTAGCGCCGCAGTACACGCGCATGATCATCGCCGTCGAGACGCTCATCAAGGCCCCCAACGACCGGACGGGAACGGGGTCGCGGGGCCGCCTGGGGGAGGTGATCGGGCAGTCCCGCGCGCTGTGCGCGGGGTGGCGGCCGGTGCGGGCGGACGGCTCGGCCATTCCGGGCGTGAGGCAGGCGTTGCAGTTGCGCCGCGGCGCGCTCGTGGAGATTGACGGTTCGTGGGTGGCCTGGCGCGACGAATACCTTCTGTACTGGTGGCACGCGAGCCCAGGGCGTGACACCCGGGTCGAGTCCCTAATGACGGATTGAAAGGAAACGCTATGCCGAAACCATCGGAATTCCACGTCAATGACATCGAGATCGGCTCCGGAGAGCTCTTCATCGACGTGCACGACAAGAACGGAGCCCTAACCGGCGAGCGCTATCTGGGCGATGCCGTGTCTGCCAGTCTCTCGGCGGAGTCGGAGCGGCTGCAGGTCTTCAGCGGGTCCGGCCAGGTCGCGCAGGAGCTGGTGAACAAGGTCCGCTCGATCGCGCGGACCATGACCATCACGCTCCACGACATGAGCCCGGATAACCTGGCGCTGTTCCTGTCCGCTACCAAAAACGTCACGGAAGTGGGTGCCGCCGCGACAAAGGTGGCGGATCAGGCCATCGCTATCCCGAACACCCTCCGCTGGTACCAGCTGGGCGCCACGAAGGACAATCCGCGCGGCGTGGGAAAGATCGTCGGAACCGATTTTGGCGTCAAGGCGGACGGAACGGTTGTCGCGCAGACGGAGTCCGATGGCACTTTCAACTACCGCCTCGACCTCGACCGCGGCCGGCTCTACATCACCGATTCGACCAAAGGCAAGGCCATCGTGGCCGCGACGGCCGTGACTGTCACTTACACGCCCGCGGCCCCCGCCCGGAAGACCGTCAAGACCGGCGAAATCGAAGAGGTGGTGGGCGCGATCCGATACCTCGAAGACACCGCCACCGGCAAGGGCCGGGACTACTACATCCCCAAGGCCACGATCGCGCCGTCCGGCGAGATGGCCCTCATGTCGCGCGAGACGGAACAGCAGATCGTGTTGACGGCCGCCATTCAGAACCCGGGCGGCAGTCAGGCTTCGGTCTATATCGACGGAGAGGACGCGACCCAATGATCTTTCGACTCGTCAAGCCCGCAACCATCAACCTCCCCGTGCCGGTCGAAGTCCCGGACGGGGAGGCCGCGACCATCGTGCTCCGCGTCAAGTACCTCACCAACAGCGAGGTGCAGGTCCTGCTTCGTGAAGTCTTCGAATCGCGCCGCCTGATCCGCGAACCCAAAGACGGCGAACTACCGACCATCATGTCCGATTTCGACCTCGCCAAGCGGCTCGTGGTTGGATGGGGGCGCGTCGGCGACGAAGAGGGGAATGAGATCCCGTTCTCCGAGCAGGCTCTCGCCTCTGCGATGGACATCCGGTACTTCCAGAACGCCGTGGGCGACGCCCTGCTGGAGCATCTCCTGAACGGCAGGAAAAAAAACTCCACGCCGTTGGCCGCCAATGGGCTGGAGGAATCCACGACGTAGACGTCCCCCTGGACGAGGAGCCAACCCTCCACGCATGGGCTCTGGCAGCCCGCTGCTGGCGGAACGAGGGCGTCGATTGGGCTCAGACGGAGTCGCTTTGGCGAATGTGCGGCATCACCCCTGACATTCAACTCATGGACGGCGTGCTCGCCATCGAGACGGGCGCCCGCGAGCACTTCCGGCGGGTGGCGGAGCACGCCGAGAAGCGCCGGCAGGAGCATGAGCGCTGATGGCCGTCATCATCAACAAAACGGTTAGCAATCCGATCTCCGTCGTGGACGGCGCCACCCCGGGCGTCGAACAGCAGTATGCCCTCGGGTTTCTGGGCGACGAGATCGTGCTGAGCGGTCTCGACGAACTCACAGGCGACACGCAGCGCGACGGGCTCCAGTACCGGTGGGTGTTCAGCCGCCTTAATGAGCGGGGCAGGCTGTTTACCTTAAATGGACAAAATTACAGAAAGGACAATTTCGACGGCAGCTTGCGGCGGGAGCAGGATGCGAGCCCGAGGAGGATCGTCACGCCCGTCACGGTGCCGGACGCGCCAGTGCCAATACCGGTGCCGGGAGCAGGATTGTTCTTCACCTCCACCAGAGAGGACGGTGCAGTGACGGTCGATACCGATGTGGACCGTGAAGGGCCGTCCCTGACTCTGCGCGTGCGTGACTTCCGGTCGGAGAGCCGGTTTCCCAATGATATGGGCGGTGCGATGTGGTGGCGGAAGTTCGTCTACGCTGCCGATGTCGATGCCGACAACATCGCCACGCCGGCGCTGGCAGCCTGGGACTTTCTCGCGGTGTACGCGGCCGCTGAGGTCGTCGTGCCGCGCGATGGCGCGCCCGTAAGTTTGATCGGTGGCAGCCGGTCGCGGACCGTCACGGTCGCCGAGATCCGCCCCATCGCGGAGGATTTCGATCCGGGGGAGAACTTCTCGTTTTCGGACGTCTCCATCAGGGTAAATGAGATCACCGGGCAGGGGGGGGCCGCGTTCCGCCAATTCGCATTCGTTGATTGGGCTACGGCGGTGGCAGAGGGGCTGCAGGTCGCGTACGACGTCGGCGATGACGTCCGGTTCGTCGCATTCACCGTGTCGTACCGGATCAGTTATCGATTCGTGTTTGTGGATGCCCATCTCTCCGGCGTGCCGGTCCACGTGTTCCTGGACCTGTCTGACCCAGGCCCGGCGCCGAGGTGGCGCAACAACGTCATTGTGGGGACGGGAGAGGTGTTCCTGGACGTGCGGCGCGGCGCGAACCTGCTGGACATGCTCAAGCCCGAGGCGCTCGATGGGGAGCGGTATCTGGGTTCCGTCACGTCGGTGACGCTGGCCACCTCGACCGACCGGCTTCGGGTCATGAGCGGCGGCGGCAAGCTGGCGACGCTGCTGGCGTCCTCGGTAGTGCGCCTGACGCAGCTGCTCCAGATCGAGATTCAGGACATGGCCATGGACAACATGGCGCTGCTGGCGCTCTCGGAAGGCACGACCGAGCGGGTGAGCGCCGGCCGGCCGCTGGAGGAGACGATCACGGTCAAAACGCTCGACCGGTGGTACCAGCTGGACGCCCCGCTCGGACCTGGCCCGGTGACGGGGCTCACGGTGACCGCGTCCGGAGACAGACTCATGGCCGGCGTGGACTACCAGGCGGACCTGCGGCGGGGCCGCATCTACTTTCCGGCCGGCGGGACGGTCGCCGCGGGCGACAGCATCGCGGTCGCTGCCACGGCCGTGGGCCGCACCACGAGATGCGTCGAAGCCATGGTCGCGCCGACGCCGATGGCGGCGATCCGCTACCTGGAGACCCCGACCCGCGGAGTCGAGGGACGTGACTGGTACTGGCCCCTGTGCGCCCTCCTGGAGTCCAACATGGAGGCGATGGTGTCGCGGGAACGGGAGCAGCGCATCGTGGCCCAGTGGGCGGTCCTGCGGCCGCTGGACGGCGCCTATGCATCCACATACGTGGACGGCGAGGCCAGGGCGCGACCGATAGAGATGCTCTTCGAGGAGAACCCCTTTGCCTGACCTCGACGTCGCGCTCAGGCTGCGGGCGCAGGACCGCACCGGCCCGGCGCTCCGCGGGGCGCGCCAGAACGTCGACCGGCTCGGCGCCGCGATACGCGATGTCCGCAACATCGCCATCGGCGCCGCGCTCGTCAGGGGAATTCGGCAGCTTCAGCGCGGCTTCGAGGCGGTCCTCGACGCCACCATCGAGCAGGAAAGCGCGGTAGCGCAGCTCAACGCCCGCCTCCAGTCGACCGGATCTGTGGTCGGCTTCACCTCGCAACAGCTTCAGCGCATGGCGGCGGGACTCCAGAACGTCACGACGCACGGCGATGAGGCGATCATCTCCATGCAGTCGCTTCTGCTGTCGTTCCGCAACATCCGCGGCGACAACTTCGAGCGGGCGACGGAGGCTGTCCTCAACCTCTCCACGGCCCTTGGCCAGGATCTCCGCACCACCGTGCTCCAGGTAGGCCGCGCCCTGGAGGACCCGGCGCGCGGGCTCACGGCATTGAGTCGAAGCGGCACGACATTCACCGACGAGCAGAAGGAGCTGGTCGAGGCGCTCGTCGAATCCGGCCGGCTGGCAGAGGCTCAGAACGTCATCCTGGCGGAACTGGAGGTCCAGTACGGCGGCGCGGCGCGGGCGGCTCGGCAAACCCTCGGCGGCGCGCTTGCGGGGCTCAAGAACGCCTTCGGAGATCTCCTCGAAGGCGACGGCGGCACGATCCCGGGCGCCAGCCGGGCGATAGAGCGGCTCACGGAGGTCCTTCAGTCGCCGGAGGCGGCCGAAGCATCGGGCCGGCTGACGGACGCCATGATCTCGGGCTTCGAGCGGACGATCGGCGTCACGGAGACGCTGCTCAAGAACCTCGACCGCATAGGCAATGCCCTGCGGCTTGTCGGCAACGCCCTCCCCGCCTTCCTGCGGCCGGACAGGGTCGGGGCTGCGGTCGGCAGGCTGGCGGCGCGCGCCGCCATCGCAACGGCCCGCGCCGGCGACGCCCTGGGCCTGATCGACGGAGACGAGGCGCTGGCCAACCTGATCGGCACCACCACCCGAGGGCGCCTCGATCAACGTCAGCCGCGCGGCAGCGACCTGACGGGGGCGTTGCGTCAGCAGCAGCGGGTGGCGGGCGTCGAAGCGCCGGTGGCGAACCCTGTCGACGTGGCCAACGCGGAGAACCTGGCCGAGAAGATCCGCGAGATGACGGAGGCGTTGGAGTACGAGAACCGCATCCGGTTCCGCTCCCGCGCCCAACAGGCGGCCCTCAACGCGCTCAGGCGGGCCGGCTCAACAGCGGTGATCGGCCAGACTGAGGCCTACGACGAGTTTGTCCAGCGGCTGTCCGCGGCGGAGCGGGGGCTGGCGACGGAAGCCGCGCGGCAAGTCACTCTCGGGGAGCAGATCAAGGCCACCGCGGACGCCCGGCGAGAGGAGCAACGGGCAGCCGAGGAGGCCAACGCCGGCGTTGGCGCTGCCGTGCAGGACCTCGTGGCGCAGGAGCGCGCCCAGTTGCCGCTCTACCAGCAACGAATCCTCGCTGCGCAGGAGTGGCGCGAGGCCATGCACCGGACGCTGGGCGCCGTGGAGGAGGATCACGAATCCCTGGCGGACCGTATCGAGGACGTCTACGCCGGCATGGTTCGGCAGGCCGAGGATCTCCGCGAGAAGCAACGCACCGTCTGGGACGATATCGGCGACCTGGTCGACAAGTCAATGAACCGGGCGACCGATGCACTGCTGGCGTTCGTGGCGACCGGCAAGGCCAGCATCGGCGACTTCGTCCGGGCGGTCCTGATCGATCTGGCCCGGATCCAGCTGCAGAGGTTCATCGTTCAGCCCCTTTTCAACGCGATCGGCGGTTTTTTTCCCGCCATCGCCCACGCCGGCGCTGTCGCGGGTGCCGGGACGGCCGTGCGGAGGTATTCGGGCGTTGGCATCGTTGGGGCCGAGCGATTGCACCAGGGCGGCATTGCCAGCGACGAGGTCCCGTACATCCTCAAGCGGGGCGAGGGCGTCTTCACGCCGGATCAGATGCGCGCTCTCGGGCCATCGGCCCCCACCCAGGTCGTGGTCAACATCGAAAACAACGGGGCGCCGGTGCAGGAGACCTCGCGGACGGCCGAGACTGACGGAAGGCGTACGCTGGTCAGCATCGTGGTCGACGATGTGGACCGCCGCGGCGACATCAGCCGCGCGCTCGAGCAGGGCTACGGACTCAGCAGGAGGGCGCAGTAGATGGCGACCCTGGTCGAACTGACGCGATATACGCATTCCAACAGGCAAGTTCGGTGGGCGGCGCGGAACCCGAGTGTCAACTGGCCGGGTGCCTTCAAGCGCGTCGCGGGGAACGGCACGATCCGCGCGCTGCAATGGAACGACGCGCGGTTTCTGATCGGGGCGGATGGGTACGGCAAGTCGCAGTCAGGCGGGCAGTTTTTCGACCTCACGGCCGACGCGTGGGCCGTCCGTCTCGGGACCGGGGACAAAACCGCGTGGCACCAAGATCACACTTACGTGTCCGCCAATGCGACTGCCGGGGGTGCCGTCGATACCGACGAAATCTACTGGACCACGCCGATCCCGCCGGACTTCGCCGGCAACACCCTAATCCTCGCGATCCTGGACGCCACCGACATCCAGACCATCGCCGATGATACGAGCGCCGCGCACGCCGACTCCGCGGCCGCTATCCTGAACCCGATCTCCGCGGCCGCTATCCTGAACCCGATCCGTTGGCCGGAGGGCACTCAGGTCATCGCGGGCGACCTGCGTGTCCAGGACCGCTCCGACGTCCGCGTGGACGAGCTCGATGACGGCGCGATCCGCCAGGAACGGATCACCACCGCGGGTCTCAGTCAGAGGCAGATACGTCTGCTCTTCGATTCGGACGCGGACTACAACGCCTTCCGGAAGTGGGCTCGGGTCAATGCACACACGTGGTTCGATTGGAGCGACCCTTTCGACGGCGAGGTCCGGGATGCATTCGTGCTCGGCGGGTCAGGAGGCATCCAGTACGAGGCCCGTGCGGTGAACGGGGAGCGCACGTGGACCGGCCAGTGCACGCTGGTCGTGAAAGACGCTTAAATGGCGCAGGCAACCCCCGCGGCCCGCATGGGCATCGCCTTCCGCTCGCTGACCCCGGGAAACGCCTGGGTGCCGGCGCTCGAAGTCTCGCATCCCGACACGACCACCGTTCTGCGGTTCGTCAAGGACGTCGTCGACCGGACATCTGGCGGCGAGACCTATACCGCGGTCGGGGGCTTCTCGGCGCGGTTGGGGGACGAGGTGGAGGGCCAGGCCCCTCACGCGGATATCGGGATCCCCCACGTCGGCTCGGCCCTGGCCGACTGGATGGACTCGGTCGACGGCGGCATTGGGGGCACCGTCACGTACCGAGAAATCGGTCCAGCCGGCGAAGTGGGGTACGAGAGGGTACTGGACATCATCGCCGGCGTCCTCGCCGCCGAGGGGGCCGTCTGGTCGCTCGGCTACGCCGTGGCCATGGACCGGGCGCTGGTACAGCTACGCTATGACCCGGTTTCCACGCCGGGACTGTTTGGGTTGGGGTGATGGGGTCGAAGATCCGGATGGCCATCACCTGCCGGCAGTGCGGCCCCTACAGCGCGTGCGACCAACACGGCCCCTGGGACAGGACACTGCGCACCCTATTCTGGTTCCTCCGTCTGTGGCGGTCGCCCCTCGCGGTGTCCGCGGTCAAGGGATGGAGCATTGTCATGCGGTGGTGCGGCCTCGAGATCCCCATGCACCGCCGGGCTGAGCTATTACGCCGAGCCTGGCGGTCTCCGCGCCTGTTTCCACGACATCCGTATCTGCCGAGGTGGTGACTGGTGCACTGGACCGAGAAATACATAGGGCGGCCGTGGATCGACGGCATCCACGACTGCGTCAGCCTGGTGCTGCAGGTGCAGCGCATCGAATTCGGGCGCGCGCTGCAGGAGCCTCCCCGCGCGCGCGAGACCCTGGCGGCCGCGCTGGCGGCAGTCCGGTCCATGGCCAGGCCCCTGGCGGAAGCGCCGCCGGTCGACGGCGACGTGGTGCTCATGCGCGCGCCGAATTGGCATCTCGGCGTCTGGTGCGCCCCTGGCGGCCGCCCGTCTGTTCTTCACTGCGCGAGGATCACCGGGACGGTGCTGACGCCCATGGACGGGCTGGCAACGGCCGGGATGCGCCTCGAAGGGATCTACCGATGCGTGTGACCCTCGAGCGCTGGCCACACCCCCTGGATGACACGCGGGAGACGTCCGAGCTCGAGCTCGACCCCGGCGCTTTTGTGGCCGATCTGCCCGGCCTGCTCGACACCGTGGAGATCTCCGGAGAGACGATCCCGCGAGCGGAATGGGGATGTATCCGGCTGCGCGACAAGGACGTCGTCGTCACGCGCGCCGAGGCGCACGACAGGAATATCGCCGGCATCCTGGGGCTCGTCGCGGCCATCTTCATCCCGGGCGCGCTGGGCATCGCCGGGACGCTCCTCGGCAGCCTCGTAAGCGCCGGGATCGCCATCGGCGTAGGGCTGATCTTCGGCGGGTCGGCTACTCCGTTCGGCGGTGGCGACGAGGAATCCGCCGAGATCTACAGCATCACGGGGTCGCAGAACCGCGCGCGGCCCTACCAGCCCGTGCCGTTGCTGGTGGGCACCCACCGCATGGTCCCGGATCTGGTGGCGCAGCCCTACCGGTCCTACGACGCCGACGAAGAGTACTATCACCTGGTGGCGTCGCTCGGGCTCGGCTCTCCGGTTATAGAGAGCGTTCACGCCGGCAACCAGGACCTCGCGGACCTCTCGGACGCCGAATACGTCTACCCCTCGGACGGCAGCCTGGTGAGCTCCGCGATCACCACCATCGACGTTGGCGAGCTCACCGAGGCGTCCATTCAGCGGACCACGCCCAGCGGCACGACGAAGTTCGCCGTCGACCTGTCCGGGACGCTGATGTCGGTCGACAAGAAGGGCCGCACCCGCTCGGCGTCGGTCGAGGTCACGATCGCGTGGTCCGGGGCGGCCAGCGGAGCCCGAACCGTCACGGTGAAGGGCAGCTCGCCCGAGCCCACGAGGCACAGCGAGGTCATCGAACCGGGCGCGACCGGAGAATACATGATCGCGATCACGCGCAATAACGAGCCGAAGCGGACCACGCGGCTCAACAACGTGCTGGTGGGAGCGATCCGCGCGTTCGGCGAGGAGCCCACGCCGCCGGCGAACCAGAACCGCATCGAGTTCCGGATCCGCGCCTCCCGGCAGTTCACCGGCGCGCTCCCCGTGTTGACCGTGGTGGGGTACCAGCCTGTTCCGACGTGGGACGCCGACGCCGGCGCATGGACCACGGACAAGAGCCAGAGCAGCAACCCGGCCGCGATCTTCCGGTGGCTCGCGCTCGGTGAGGCCGGGCTGTTCGGAGGCGGCATCGCGGCGGCGCGGATCAACGATGCGGAGCTGGGGCGGTGGTACCAGTACTGCGTGGCCGCGGGGCTCCGTTGCGACCACGTGTTCCGGCGCAACCAGACGCTGGGCGACGCCCTCTCCGTCGTCGCCCGGTGCGGAGAGGGATCCTGGACGTGGCAGGGCGGGACCCTCGCCGTGTTGTTCGACCAGGCGACCGATGCCGTCTCGGGCGCGTTCTCTCCGGAGAACATCATTGCCGGCTCAATGAAGGTCACCTATCTCGGCAGTCCCCAGGAGCCCGATGAAGTGGTCGGCCACTTCCTGGACCCGGACGCCGACTGGACCCGGCAGCCGCTGCGGCGCCGCATTGGAACCGGAACGGGGACGCCGCTACGGTCCGTCAACGTGGATCTCACCGGAATCACCACGCCGGCGCATGCCATCCGCGAGATGAACGCCGTGGCGGCGCGTCAGACCATGCTGCGGCGCCGGATGGAGTGGACAGTCCCGCGCGAGGGGATGCTGGTGCTGCGGGGCTCGGTAGCGCACCTGACTCACGGCCTCATGGGCGGCGGCGAGACGGGGAGGCTTCAGCCCGGGTCGACCGACAAGAACCTGATCCTGGCCTCGGAGGGTCAGATCGACGAACTGGGCAAGGCCGTGACGCCGGAGGTCGGGGACATGATAGAGCTCCGGCTACCGGACGGGTCGCTGGTCTCGCGCGCCGTGGCCGCGGTGCCGAGCAAGGGACAGGTGACCGTCGCGGCTGTCGACAATATGGGCGGCGACATGCCGTCCGTTCTGTGGCGGCTCTACGCCGCATCGTCGCCGCCGAAGCGGGTCCGCATCGACGGCATCCGCCGCGCCGGCGAGGGCCGCTTCACCCTCACCGGACAGGAGGACCTGGCGGGCTACTTCGCGGCGCTGCCGGCGACACCCGCACAGATCAAGGCCTACGAGGACGGCCGGCCGACGATCGACATCGTGCGGCCCGAGGTGGCATCGGCCGCCGTGACGCACGTCGAGATCAACCCGTCGCTCGCGGAGTTCGTCCTGAACGTTCTGACGGCCGGCCCCTGGACGGGAGCCGAGGTGACCGCCCGCACGGGGTTCGACCCCGATGACAAGGCCAACACCGGACAGGTGGCCGATGTCGGCAGGCTGGTTGGGTCGGGCCGTAGCCTCAGGTGGCGGGGACCTATCGAGGCGGTGATCGTCACGGTAACGCCGTTCGGGGGCGGCGAGCCGCATATACTCGAGTACGACCCCGAGGTGTTCACTCCCGAGGTACCGGACTCGTTGACGATCGAGGTCGACGGCGAAGACCGGATCTACACGTTTGCCTATGAGGCCGAGGACCGCGTCGACGGGGTCATCCTGCGGTACGGGGCGTCCGGCGCGATGTGGGACGACATGACGCCGATCCACGCCGGCTATCTGACGGAGAGCCCCTACACCGCCAAGGCGCCGTCCGCGAACGGCGCCTACGACGTCGTGGCGCGGCTGGTCTCCACGTCCGGGGACCTGGGCGAGGAGCTGCGCGTCGCCCTGACGATAGGCGCGCTGGCCGCGCCCACCGGGCTGTCGGTCACCATTCCCGAATCGAAGGAGCGGGCTTCGGCCCGGATATACGCGTTCCAGTTCACGCGTGCGCCCGGCCGGAGCGTGGAGCTGCAACTGGACGGGCGGGCGCTGGCGTCGGGCCTCGTCTCCTCGCCGCATACGGACGGGAGGCCGAAGGCCACTCCCGGCATGGCAACCAACCACACTTTCCGGGCGCGGGTGGTCGAGGGCGGCCGGCAATCGGCGTGGGCGAGCGTGGGCTTCACCGTCGGGTCGCCGTCAAAGAAGGTGGTGTCCCTGGTGGCCCAGGACAGCGGTTCCGGCAGCGTGACAGGGAGGATCGTCCGGGCCACATTCGACGACGGCACGCACGTGGATTTGCTGACGGCGCACAGCGTCACGATCCCGGCGCCGACGGCGGTACCGGACTGCCTGCCCTCCTGCACCGATCCATGTTTTTCGCCACTCCAGCCGGTGCAGCTCGCAAACGGGCGTAGCGTCGCAGCCGGACTGATAGGAATCGGCGACATGGTGGCCACGCCTCACGGGCCGCGCGAGGTGATCGCGCTGACGCCCGCTGTGGCGCCGACGCCCACCTGGCAGCGGTTTGTCCGTTTGTGGCTCAATACGGGGGATGTCGTCGTCTGCACCGCCAACCACGGCTTCCTGCGCGCGGGCGGTGACGGATGGTGCGCGCCAGTGGAGCGGGATGCCACCCAGGGCCGGTTGTTCCAGCCGATCGTGGACGTGGCCGGCCATCGCGAGCTATGGAGCCGCGGCGACCAGCCGAAGCGGTCGCTCATCGAGGCCGGCACGTTGCTCGAGGGCCTGTCCGGCCCCGTCCGCGTCGATCGCGTGGAGGCGTTCAAGGCCAAGGTGCCCGCAGGGGGCATGTTGACCATCACGCCCCACACCGTGGGCGGGTTGGTGGTGGTGTCGGGCGTCGTAGCGGCCGGGGGATACAGCGATGACTGTGCGGACCTGGACGCCGCGGCTACGCGCGCGGCCAAGCGCTATGCCGGACTGAGGGCTTGGCGGAAAGAATGCGAAGATGGCGACGATTGAGGAAGTCATGACGGCTCGTACCAACCTCGTCGAGCAGATCCGGCGCGGCGGGTCGCTACCCGCCGTGATCACGGTGGGCGGGCTAGAGTGGGACGTCGGCGAAGACTCGCAACGGCGCATGCTGGTGGCGGTGACCAGTCTCGATCCCGCGGATAAGGTCAAGTGGATCGATGCCCGAAACAAGGTGCGCACCGTGGAGGTGCGGCAACTGCGGGCCGTCCTCGCCGCGCACTACCAGGCGATGGAGGGCAGGCGGATCCATGCGAGGCGACTGAAGGATCGCATTGAGAAGGCCACGACCGTGGAGGCCGTCCTCGCCGTGGACGTACACTCGGGCTGGCCGGAGTGAACCAAACTTGAGGCCGCATCGGTTCGAAGAAGGTCGCCGGTTTTCGGAGGTATTTTCCCCCGTAAAATGGCCTGGAAAACGGGGTGTTTTTCCAGGCCATTTCTCATTTATTTTGTCCCGATTCGTCATTTATTTTGTCCGCCTACAGGGGACGCAAGGGCGTCAAGGGGACGGCGGTTCCGGATGCGAGCGAAGCACTTCGCCGTGATCCGGAGCGCAAAAGACCTCCGCGACTTGCCGCAACAACGCGATGTTGTCCGCGTGACCGGTCATGTTGGCGGTCACCCGGCCCCGCACGGGCCGGCCGATGAGCGAGAAGTCCCCGACAATGTCCAGGATCTTGTGGCGCACGAGCTCGTCGTCGAACCGCAGAGTGGTGTTGATCACCCTCTCCTCGTCGATGAGGATGCAGTTGCCGAGCCGGCCGCCCTTGATCAGCCCCAGGCGCTCGAGTTTCTCGAAATCCCGCAGGAAACCGAAGGTGCGCGCGGGGGCGATCTGTTCGCGGAACGAGTGCGCGCCCTCGTGGACGTAGGTATACTCCTGGGTCCCCACGGGAGGCGGGTAGTGCAGCCGGTAGTGGACGGTGAAGGTGTCCGCCGGCTCGACGACGATCTCCTCCTGCCCGTTTCCGTTGACGCGGAAGGTGCGGTCGATGACGATCTCGGGGCATGGTTCCGCCTGCTCCACGACCCCGGCCTCCTCGATGAGCCGGCAGAACTCGATGGCCGAGCCGTCCATGATCGGAATCTCGCCGTACATCTTGACCAGCAGGTTGGTGACGCCGTAGGAGTGGAGCGCCGCCAGCAGGTGCTCCACCGTGCCCACCACCACGCGGCCGCGCTGGAGCGAGGTGGCGAAATCGGTGGAGCGCACGTAGTCGAGATGCGCCGGAACCGTGTCGTCGGCGGAGATCCCGCCGAAGTGGATGCCGCTGTTCTCGGGCAGCGGGTGCAGGATCACGCCCGTGCTGACGCCCGAGTGCAGGCCCAGGCCGCACGCCACCACGCTCTTCTTGAGGGTCCTCTGCGGCACCCCGCCGTCACCGCCGCGGAAGCCCACTCGGGAGGACACCCGGGGCGCCCGGAGATCCTCTTCGGCCGCCGGCGCCTCGCGCCCGGTGCCGGCGCAGGCCCGCTTCACGGTGGCAAGCAGCCCGTCCAGGGAAAGCGGCTTCTCGATGAAATCGAAAGCCCCGAGCTTGGTGGCGGTCACGGCCGTGTGAATGCTCCCGTGGCCGGATATCATGACGATCCGGGCTTCGGGATGTCCCCGCTTGATCTGCCTCAGAAGCACGATCCCGTCTATCTCCGGCATCCAGATGTCCAGAAGGATGACGTCGGGCTTCTCCCTCTCCACCAGGCCCAGGACCTCCGACCCGTTGGAGGCGGCGATCACGCGGTATCCCTCGTCCGTGAGGATCTCGCGTACGGTTTCGCGAATGCCGTCCTCGTCGTCCACCACCAGCACCGTTCTCTGGCCTGACTCCATGTTTCCTGGATCCTCCATGATTGTTTCCGTTCGGTCGCCGGTCGCCGGACAGCTCCGGCCTCAGGATGCCTCGCTGGCGGGGACATCCGGCGCGTCCGCTTGCAGCGCCGAGGGAAACTCGATGGTGAAACGCGTCCCGCGGGGCTGGTTCTGGCGTACCCGGATGTATCCCCGGTGGTCGGCGACGATGGTCCCGACGATGGACAGGCCGAGTCCCGTGCCTTCCTTCTTGGTCGAATAGTAGGGCTCGAAGATCCGGCCGCGCTCCTCCCGGGCGATGCCCTCGCCCTCGTCCGCCACCTCCAGCCGTACCATGCCGAAAGATTCGTCGACGCGCGTGGCAATCTCGACGCGCCCCGCGCCGCCGAGGGAGGCCACCGCGTTGTCCAGCAGGTTGAACATGGCGCGCTTGATCTGCTCCCGGTCCAGCTCCACGAGCGGAATCAAGGGGTCCTCCGAAAACTCGAACTCGACGTCCCGGTGTCCTTCCTTGAACAGGAACAACGCCTCGCGGACGACCTCGTTGAGGTCGTGGGCGATGAGTTGCGCCGTGGGCAGCCGGGCGAAGTTGGAGAACTCGTTCACCAGGGTCTTGAGCTCGTCCACCTGCTGGATGATGGTGGCCGTGCACTTGTCGAGCACCGACCCGTCTCCGTCCAGAACGTTCTCATAGCGCTTCCGGAGACGTTGCGCCGAGAGCTGGATCGGCGTCAGCGGATTCTTGATCTCGTGAGCGATGCGGCGCGCCACCTCGCGCCAGGCCTCCACCCGCTGAACCTTCTGGATCTCGGTGACGTCCTCCATGAATACCATGATGCCGAGCGTGTTGCCGTCGTCGTCCCGCAGGTTGGCGGCCACGGTCATGAGCGCCACGCTTCCGTCGTGGCCGATGACGCGGACATCGCGTTCCACGCCCACGCTTTCCCGGACCTGTTCGATGACCTCGAGCAGCGGCACGAGGGTTGGGGCCTGCAGCGCTTCATCGTAGGGCCGGTGGAGCACGTCCCGGGCCCGGATACCCAGCATCAGCTCGGCCGCCTTGTTGACGATGCTCACCTTCCCCGACCGGTCCACCGAGACCACCCCCGCCGTGATGTTGGTCAGCAACGTCTCCATGTACTGCCGCCGCTGCTCCAGCTCGGAGTTGGTCCGCTTGAGGTCCTGGGTCATTTGATTGAAGGACGCCACCAGCGAACCGATCTCGTCGTCCCCGCCGCTTTCGATGCGATAGTCCAGGTTGCCGTGGGCGACCTCGTGCGTGCCCTCCGCCAATTCCTGGATCGGCACGGTGATGCCCTTGGCCAGTGCGAGCCCGAACCAGGTGGCGGCGAAGATCATGACCAGGGTGATGAGCAGCAGCGTCAGGACATAGGTATTCTTCACCGGCTCCTTGAGCACAGCCAGGTGCTTGTGCTCCTCGTACGAGCGTGCAATCTGCTGCGCCTTCTTGGTAACGCTGGTGGGGACGAAGTAGTCCACCACCACGGCTCCGATGATCCTCCTGCCCTCCCCGTACACCGGCACCGCCCCCCGCAGCACATCCCCCTTCCCCAGCGGCTGCGTGCGGGTCACCTCGAGGCCCCGCAACGCGCTGTTGAGAAAGTCCGCCTGCGGACTCACCGTGACCCCCGTGGGCACTTGGTCGTTGAAGGCCTTCACCAGCGCGGTCCCGTCAGGCTTGTAGACCTCCACCGTGCCGAGATTGTACTCCCTCTGCTTGTCCTCCACGAGGCGCTTCAGCCCGTCTAGCTTCTTCGCCTCCAGGAGCTGCCCGTCGCCCACGCGCTGACTCAACTGCCGGGCGAAGTAAAGCGCGTTGTCGGCGGAGTTCTGGTAGTAGGTTGCGCTGATGTCCAGGGAGCCCTTGAGCGCGTTCACGATCTGCGAATCGAACCACTTGTCCACGGAGCGCGTCACCAGGCTCTCCGCGATCAGGAACAGCGTCACGGTGGGCACCAGCGAGATGCCGACGAAGGCGAGCACCAGCCGGCCCTGCAGGCGGGACCCGAGGATGCGCCTGCGCCGGTCCAGCACCAGCTTCAGGAGGTTCCGCGAGACGAGGAAGACCAGCAGCACCAACAGGATGATGTTGATGTTGACCAGGAGGAAGAACGCGATGTTGCTGGTGAGCGCGTAGTCCGGCGCAACGTCGGGCAGGAGATCCTCGAAGAACGCGAACAGCAGGATCATCAGGGCGGCGATGAGGATCACCCACCGCTCGCGTCTGCGCCGCTTCCGTTCCTCCGCTTGAAGCGTCTCTGCGTCTTTCTTGACCGTGCTCATCGGAGCAACCCGCTTCCCGCGTCACACCGTTCTATCGTTTCCACCCCCAAAGCACAAAGGGAATGCGACGGACCGGGACGGCGGAACCGTAGCCTTCACAACAACCGTTTCTGCCGTTTCTCCCTGTCCACGCGCGACGCGGACTGCGATCTTCCCAGATGCCGGTACGCCACCGGCGTGGCCACCCGGCCCTGGGGCCGCCGCTCCAGGAAGCCCGCCTGGATGAGGTACGGCTCGTAGGCGTCCTCGACGGTGCCCCGTTCCTCCCCGATGGCCGCCGCCAGGGTATCCAGCCCCACGGGCCCGCCGTCGAACTTGTCGATGATGGTGGTCAGGATCAGCGTGTCCATCTTGTCGCAGCCCTGCTCGTCCACCTCCAGCATCTCCAACGCCTGGCACGCCACCGCCCGCGTGATCTCTCCGTCACCGTGGACTTCGGCGTAGTCCCGCACCCGCCGCAAGAGCCGGTTGGCGATGCGCGGTGTGCCGCGGGAGCGGCGGGCGATCTCCATGAAGCCGGCGTCGTCGCCGCCCACGCCCAGGAGCGCCGCGGAGCGGGCGAGCAGCTTCGCCAGCACCTCCGGCTCGTAGAAGTCGAGGCGGAACACGGCGCCGAACCGGTTGCGCAACGCCGGCGTGAGGAGGCCGGAGCGGGTGGTGGCGCCGATGAGCGTGAACCGCTTGAGCTCCAGCTTGATGGACTTGGCGCCGGGCCCCTGCCCGATCATGACGTCCACCTGGAAATCCTCCATGGCCGGGTAGAGCACCTCCTCCACCACGTGGTTGAGGCGATGGATCTCGTCGATGAACAGGATGTCGCCGACGCCGAGGTTGGTGAGCAGCGCGGCCAGGTCTCCCGGCCGCTCGACCACCGGACCCGAGGTAGGCCGGATCTCCACCTCCATCTCCCTCGATATCAGATGGGCCAGGGAGGTCTTGCCCAAGCCTGGGGGGCCGTGGAAAAGGAGATGGTCCAGCACGTCGCCTCGCCGCCTGGCCGCGGTGATGGCCACCGCGAGGTTGGCCTTGACCTTCTCCTGTCCGAAGTATTCGCTGAACCGCCGGGGCCGGAGGCTCGAGTCGTAGAGGACATCCTCCTCGGTGCCCGCGGGCGAGATGGTCCTGTTTTCCATGAACGCGGTCCTGCTGAACCCGGCCTCCGCGCTAGAGGCTGAGCAGACGCAGGGCTTCCTTGAGCACCGTTTCCAGCTCGGAGGCGCCGTTGCCCAGCACCTGGCGCACGGCCCGCTCCGCATCCGCGCGGCGGTAGCCGAGGTTCACCAGCGCCGACAGCGCGTCGCCCCGGACCCCCGGATCGGACGCCGCCTCGGGGGCGGTTTCCGGCAGAGCTTCTATCTTATCACGCAGCTCCACGATCATGCGATCCGCCAACCGCTTTCCCACCCCCGGGATCGACACGAGGCGGGCGACATCGCCGTCCCGGAGGGCGTCCAACAGCTCCCCCGCCGCCATCCCCGACAGGATGTTGAGGGCCAGCCGGGGGCCGATGCCCGACACCCCGGTCAACAGCATGAAAGCCTGCTTCTCCGCGGGGTCGTAGAAGCCGAACAACTGGAGGGCGTCTTCCCGGACGTGGGTGTACACCAGCAGGGTCACCGGCTGGCCCACCTCGGGCAACCGGTAGAACACGCTGAGCGCCGTGAACAGTTGGTAGCCGACGCCGCCGACGTCCACGATGACCTCGCCCGGCGCCTTGTGGTCCAGTATGCCGCGGACCTTGGCGATCACGATGGGACTCCGTCCGGCCCATGCGGACGCTGGAAGAACCGCATCCGTCAACCCTTGCCGCCGGGCAGGGCGTCCGCCGGCCAGCGCAACCCCCTGGAGCTTCTCCCCCTCCGGCCCGCGGCAGCGAGGAAGCCAGCCCCGAAAGCGAGCAGATGGCCGTGGCAGATGGCGGCCGCCAGAGCGTCGGCGGCATCCTCCGCGGGCTCGTCGGGCAGCCCCAGGACGGCCGTCACCATCTGCTGTATCTGGCCCTTGGCCGCGTGTCCGTACCCGGTCAACGCCTTCTTGATCTGGTTGGCGCTGTACTCCGACACCGCGACGTCGCGTTCCGCCGCGGCCAGCAGGGCCACCCCGCGCACATGGCCGAGCTTGAGCGCGCTCTGGACGTTACGCGCCAGAAACACCTTCTCCAGGCTGACGTGCCCGGGCTCGTGCTGCCGGATGACCTTGGCCAGCTCCGTGAATATCCGGTGGAGGCGCCGGTCGTGGGATTGGCTGGGGGACGTTCGGACCGTGCCGTGGGCCACGTGTTCCAGGCGGTTTCCCTCCGCCCGGATCACGCCCCACCCGGTCTTGAGGGTTCCGGGGTCTATGCCCAGGATGGTTTCGATATCTCCGTCTCCGGCGGCGTCAACCGGCCTTCTCCAGGATCTCGTCCGGAATGTCGAAGTTGGCCGCGACGCTCTGAACGTCGTCGTGGTCCTCGAGCTCTTCGGTGAGGCCCAGGGTCTGCTCGGCTTCCTTCCCGCCGAGCGTGGTGGTGCTCTTGGGGATCATGGTCACCTCGGCCGACAGCACCGGGACGTCGCCCTTGTCGAGGCTCTCCCGGACCGTGGCGAAGTCCTCGGGTTGGGTGACGATCTCGAACACGTCGTCGCTCTCGGTGACGTCCTCGGCGCCGGCCTCCAGGGCGAGCCCCAGCAGCGCCTCCTCCTCCACCGCCTCCTTGGACACGACGATGAGTCCCTTGTTGTCGAACATCCACGCCACGCAACCCGTCTCGCCGAGACTCCCGCCGTGCTTGTTGAACAGCCGCCGGATGTCCGACACCGTCCGGTTGCGGTTGTCGGTCAGGACCTGCACGAGGAAGGCGGCGCCGCCGGGGCCGTAGCCCTCGTAGCTCACCTCCTCGTAGGACACCCCTTCGAGCTCGCCGGTCCCCTTCTTGATGGCGCGCTCGATGTTGTCGTTGGGCATGCTGTTGTCACGGGCGGTCTGGACGGCGGTGCGCAGGCGCGGGTTGCTCGTGATGTCGCCTCCGCCCATGCGGGCCGCCACCGTGATCTCCTTGATGAACTTGGTGAACAGCTTGCCCCGCTTGGCGTCCTTGGCCGCCTTCTTGTGCTTGATGGTGCTCCACTTGGAATGTCCGGACATGACGCGACACTCTCCTCGAACGGGACTGGTCCCGTCGCCGGGACCGCTCGCGGACCCGCCCTCCGGACCGGACCCGCAAGCGAAAAAGTACCACAATACGACACGCCCCGTAAACGGAACCGCCGCCCGGGTTGCGGCTTACATGCAGCCGATATTGCGCTATAATCCGACCTCGATGGTTCGTGCACGCCTCCGTGGCCTCATGCCGTGGGCCGCCCTGTTCCTGGTTTCCGCCTGCGCCCCCTACGGGCCGGAGGCTCCGCCGCCCGTCGTTTCCACACCTCCCGCCGTGCAGCTCACGCAAGAAGGCGTCGCGTCCTGGTACGGACCCGGCTTTCACGGGAAGAAGACCACCAGCGGGACCGTCTACGACCAGTACGCCATGACCGCCGCGCACCAGACCCTGCCGCTGGGCTCCAACGTGCGGGTCACCAACCTCGCCAACGGCAAGTCGGTGACCGTGCTGATCAACGACCGGGGACCCTTCGCCAAGGGACGGATCATCGACCTTTCCTACGCCGCGGCTCGGCAAGTGGACATGATAGGGCCGGGAACGGCGCCGGTGCGCGTGGATGTCCTGGATACCGGCGGATACCCGCTCACCGCCATTCCCGACCACCTCGACTACACGTTGCAGGTCGGGGCGTTCTCGGACCCGGCGAAGGCCCATGAGTTGAAGACCCGCCTCGAGAGCCGCTTCGACCGGCCCGTGGTGATCGAGTCTCACGAAGGCTACTACCGGGTCCGCCTCGGCACCTTCACCGGCGAGGAGGCGGCCAGGGAATACGGCGCCCGCCTGTCCCGGGAAGGCTTGCCCGTCGTGCTCGTGGAGGTGTGGCCGGCGGTAGCGGGGCAGTGAACACGGCCGGCGTCAGGCCGCTTCGCCGGCCTCGACGGCCAATTCGTCCATCAGGGAGTCCAGGGGGTGGTTGCGAATCAGGCACCATGGCGCCTGATTTACAAGGTTCAAACGGAGGGAGAGCTTCCCGGGAAGTACCGGTCTCCTTCCCGATGCACCCGCTCCTCGGTAATGAGCTTCAACAGGTGGGCCTCGACCGAGGAGTGGGCGACGCGCATGAGGGCGGGCGGGTAGTCCACGTAGATCACGGCCACCAGGTCGCCGATGGTCTGGCGCCCTTCCCGCAGCCCCTGGAGGATCTGTTCCTCGCGCATCAGCCGGTGGTCGATGTACTCGCGGATCTTGGCCATGGGCTCGGTCACGAAGGGGCCGTGGCCGGGGAGCAGCAACTGGATGTCAAGCGAAAGGAGCTTCTCCAGGGACTCCATGTAGTGGAGCATGTTCCCCTCGCCCGCCGGCACCACGGTGGTGCCCTTGCCCAGTATGTGGTCCCCGGAGAAGAGGATCTTCTTCTCGCGCTCGTAGAAGCAGCAATGTCCCGCCTCGTGCCCCGGGGTGAACACCACCTCCAGCTCGCCGCCGTCATAGGGAATGCGGTCGCCCTCGTCGTAGGTGAAGTCCTCACCGCCGAGATGACCCGCGCGCACCCGTGAGATGCCCACCTCGGCGCCCGTCCGCTGCTTCAGCGCCAAGGCGCCGCCGCAGTGGTCCAGGTGGATGTGCGTCAACAGGATGCGGGCGATGCGGCTCCCGCCCAGCGCCTCCACCTCGGCCAGCAGGCCGTCGATGTTGTCGTCCGAACCCAGGGCGCAGTCGATGACGGTGATCTCGTCGCGGCCCATCAGATACTGGTTGGTGCCACGGAGAGTCATGTAGCCGGGGTTGGTCGCGGTGAGGCAGCGGATGTTATCGGCGTTTTCTACCTTGGGCATGGGAACCTCATGTGCGAGTCAGAGCTTCGGCGAGTTCCAGGGTCCGGCGCGCCCGCTCGATGATGGGACGGTCGATGAGCTGGCCGCCGAACGCCACCGAGCCGTCGCCCCGGGCCTGGGCTTCCTCGTAGGCTTCGATGACCCTGCGGGCGTAGTCGATCTCTTCCGGACCGGGGCTGAAGGCGGCATTGATGGGGGCGATCTGGGACGGATGGATGGACGACATGCCGCTGAAGCCCAGGCGTCGCGACTGCCGCGCGAACCGCACCAGTCCGTCCGGGTCTTGCAAGTCCACCCAGACCCCGTCCACCGCCTGGACATGGGCCGAGGCCGCCGCCACCACCAGCGCCGAGCGCGCGTAGAGCAGCTCCTGGGCTTCCCCCTCCCTGGAGGTGGGGAGCCCCAGCTCCCGGCCGAAGTCCTCCGCGCCGAACATGAGCCCCACCACGCGCGGCGAGCACGCGGCGATGGCCGGCGCCGCCAGGAGCCCCCTGGGGCTCTCGATGGCCACCAGCAGCTTCACCGTCGCGCCGGTGGCCGTCTCGTGGTCCGCCACCAGGGACTCGACCGTGGCGAT
Organism: uncultured Binatia bacterium (SeqCode); assembly: GCA_965219905.1. Lineage (GTDB taxonomy): Bacteria > Desulfobacterota > Binatia > UBA9968 > JAJDTQ01 > JAJDTQ01. Next base: position 1,672,890 of record CBDCOS010000002.1, read on the forward strand.
CTCTTCCGGCGACTCCACCTTGGGCAGCACCAGCCCGTCGAGCCCCGGCCTTAGCACCGCGGCCAGATCGTCCGCCATGCGCTGATGGCCGATGGCGTTGATGCGCACGTAGCGCAAGGGCTCCCGCGGTCCCCGCTCCCGTCCCAGGGCCTCGCCGATGAGTTGCCGCGCCTGGTCCTTCTCCGCCGGAGCCACGCCGTCCTCGATGTCCAGCATGAGCGCGTCGGCGTCCAGCCCCAGGGCCTTGTCGATCATCCGCTGCCGGTGGCCCGGCACGAACATCCAGGAACGTTGCAGGTCCATACGAGGTCTTCCGGCCCTTTCAATACGACCGCGGCATGCCCAGCACGTGCTGCCCCAGGTAGGCCAGCACCAGGTTGTTGCTCACCGGCGCGATGGTCAGCAGCCGGGTCTCGCGGAACTTGCGCTCCACGTCGTAGTCCACCGACAGGCCGTAGCCGCCGTGGGTGGTCATGCAGGCGTTGGCGGCCTCCCACGACGCTTCCGAGGCCAGCAGCTTGGCCATGTTGGCCTCGGCGCCGCAGCGCTCGCCCCGGTCGAACTTCGAGGCCGCCTGCCAGCGCACCAGGTCCGCGGCCTCGACGTGGGCGTAGGCCTGGACGATGGGGAACTGGACCCCCTGGTTGGCGCCGATGGGCCGTCCGAACACCTCCCGCTCGCCGGCGTAGCGCGAGGCCCGGTCCACGAACCAACGGCCGTCCCCCACCGCCTCGGCGGCGATCAGGATGCGCTCGGCGTTCCAGCCGTCGATGATGTAGCGGAAGCCCATGCCCTCCTCGCCGATGAGGTTCTCCGCAGGCACCTCCAGGTCGGAGAAGAACAGCGCGTTGGTATGATGGTTGATCATCATGTCCAGGGGCTTCACTTCGAGTGCGTCTCCGGCCTCCCGGAGGTCCACCAGAAAAGCCGACAACCCCCGGGTCTTGTCCTCAAGCTCGTCATAGGGAGTGGTCCGGGCCAGCAGCAGCATCAGGTCCGACTGCAGTACCCGTGAGATGAAGATCTTCTGCCCGTTGACCACGTAGCGGTCGCCCTTGCGGACGGCCGTGGTGCGGATGCGCGTGGTCTCGGTGCCGGAGTCGGGCTCGGTGACGCCGAACGCCTGGAGCCGGATCTCACCGCTGGCCACCCCGGGCAGGTAGCGCCGCTTCTGCTCCTCGCTGCCGTGACGCAGCACCGTCCCCATGGTGTACATCTGCGCGTGGCACGCGGTGGCGTTGCCGCCCCAGCGGTTGATCTCCTCCAGGATGATGCTCGCCTCGGTGATCCCGAGGCCGATGCCGCCGTACTCCTCCGGGATCAGCGCCGCCAGCCAGCCCAGCTCCGTGAGCTTGCGGACGAACGCCTCCGGGTACTCACCCTTTGCATCCACCTCCCGCCAGTAGGGGTCTGAGTAGTCCTGGCAGACCTTGCGGATTTCCTCCCGGAGCTGCACCTGGTCCTCGGTCAGGGTGAAATCCATCATGGGTGTGCGGTACTATACAGAGAGGAAAACGGGAATGCCACTTTGCCGTTTGCCGTGACAGAAGTGGTTAAGGACAACCTGGCGATGGACCACTTGTTGAATGGTTCGGAAGCTCGTGGCAAGCTTCAAACTGGTCTTCAACTTTGGGGGTGAGCAGGTGAAATTCAACGTGACGGTCGACCGGGATGAGGACGGGGTTTGGATCGTTGAATGCCCGTCGATTCCAGGTTGTGTCAGCCAGGGGCATACCAAGAGTCAGGCGCTCGAGAACATAAAGGAGGCCATCGCTCTGTGCCTGGAGGTGCGGGCAGAAAAAGGATTGCCGCTGACCATCGAGACCCGGCAAATTGAGATCGCAGTTTGATGGCGGGGTTGCGCTCCTTGAGCGGAAAAGAAGTCGTCCGTCGCTTTGCACCTTCGGTTGGAGTGTTGCGCGTCAGAGGGGGAGTCACACAATCATGACGAAGGAAGGAGAAATGGCGACGCTCTCCGTCCCCCTTCACCAGGAAGTCGCGAAAGGCACTTTGAGAAGCCTCATTCGTGCCGCCGGCCTGACTGTTGATGAGTTCTTGGCGGGCGGTTAGACAAAGCGGTATCGTCGCATCTTGGCGTGGTGATGACGAGACCGTGCTCGCGAAAGGTATCGAAACGCCCGGGACTCCCGGGTTCGCTATCGGTCTGGTAATCGTTGCTGCAGCGATTGCCCTCCTTGCCTCTTCTCTCCCAGGTCAACCGGCAACTACTCTGGAGATCGGGAAATTCTCCGCCGCGAAAGCCGGCGGACCCTTCCCCGACGGCTGGGAGCCACTCACTTTCGACAAGATCGAGAAGCACACGGAATACTCGCTGGTGGCCGACAACGGCACCGTGGCGGTCAAGGCGGTGAGCCGCGCTTCGGCGTCGGGGCTGGTGCGCCAGGTGGACATCGACCCGATGCAGTACCCCGTGGTGGAGTGGCGCTGGAAGGTGGAGAACATCCTGAAGAAAGGCGACGTCACTCGCAAGGACGGCGACGACTATCCTGCCCGGCTGTACATCACCTTCAGGTACGACCCGGACAAGGTGGGGTTCATGGAGCGCGCCAAGTACGAGGCCATCCGGCTCGCCCGCGGCGAATACCCGCCCATGGGCGCCATCACCTACATCTGGGAGAGCAAGAGCCCGGTGGGAACCATTGTCCCCAACCCCTACACCGACCGCGTCATGATGCTGGTCCTGCAAAGCGGCAACGGCAAGGCGGGTGAGTGGGTGACCGAGTCGCGCAACCTCCTCGACGACTACCGGAGAGCATTCGGCGGGGATCCGCCGCGGGTCTCCGGCGTGGCCGTGATGACCGACACCGACAACACCCAGGAGTCGGCAATCGCCTGGTTCGGCGACATCGTCTTCAAGGCGCGTTGAAGCCGGGCAGGGTTTTTCACTCTTCCATACCGCGTGTGCTACCCTGTGGCCAAAATGCCGGCACCCGAGTCCGTCATTCCCGCGGAAGCGGGAATCCAGGGGTGGGGTGGCTGGTCGTCGCAGGTACGATTCCCCGCCCCACGCCTCCTGGATTCCCGCTTCCGCGGGAATGACGGAAAAGAGGTGCGGGAATGACGACAGCCGGACCACAGGTGGAAGGAGATTCGCCCATGGCAGTCGTAAAGGGCTGGGAAGGCCGCTATTTCGAGGACTTCAACGTCGGCGACGTGTACCGGTGCCGGGTTGGGCGCACGGTGACGGAGAACGACAACATCTGGTTCACGCTGCTCACCAACAACAGCAACCAGATCCACTTCAACAACGAGTACGGCAAGCGCACCGAGTTCGGGAAGTGCCTGATCAACAGCGCCCTCACCCTGGCCATCGTGGCGGGCATGGGGGTGGCGGACGTGAGCGAGAACGGCTTCGCCCTGGGCTGGGACCAGATCACGCTGCCCAACCCGCTGTTCGCCGGCGACACCCTCTACTCCGAGTCCGAGGTGCTGGAGAAGCGCGACTCCAGGTCCAAGCCTCAGTGGGGCATCGTCAAGGTGCGCACCCGGGGCGTGCAGCAGGAAGGCAAGGTGGTCATCGACTACGCCCGCAGCGTCATGGTGTGGCGCAAGGAGTTCGCTCCCCGGCGGGACATCTTCCCGGAGATCGTCGACGGTGAGTGACGGCCTGGCGCTCAGCGGCGTGCGGGTCATGGCCTTCGAGCAGGTGCTCGCGGGCCCCTTCGGCACCGGCCTGCTGGGAGAGATGGGGGCGGAGGTCATCAAGATCGAGCGCCCGGGCGTGGGCGACCTGATCCGCCACTGGGACACCGCGGTGAAGGGGCTGTCGTCCGGCTACGTGTGGCTCAACCGCAACAAGAGAAGCCTCACGGTGGACGTCAAGAAGCCGGAGGGGCTGGAGGTCCTCCACAAGCTGGCGAAGACCACCGACGTCTTCTTCGAGAACTACGCCCCCGGCGTGGCCGAGCGCGTGGGGCTGGGCTGGGACACCCTCCACGAGCTGAACCCGCGGCTCATCTACTGCTCGCTCTCGGGCTACGGCCAGGACGGCCCCTACCGCGACGTCAAGGCCTACGACCTGCTGATCCAGGGCGAGGCCGGCATCATCGCCACCACCGGCTACCCCGACAAGCCCGCCCGCGCAGGCGTGTCCGTCTCCGACATTGCCTCCGGCATGTACGCCGCCCTGGGCATCGTGCTGGCGCTGTTCCAGCGGGAGAAGACCGGCGCCGGGCAGGTCATCGACATCTCCATGTTCGAGAGCATCCTCTCCTGGTTGGGTTACTTCCCGCACCACTACTGGCACCGGGGCGAGGAGCCCGACCGGGTGGGCATGCGCCACCACTACGTCACCCCCTACGGCCCCTACATGGCCGGGGACGGCGAGTACGTGAATCTCGCCGTGGCCACGCCCAGAGACTGGGAGACCTTTTGCCTCAAGGTGATGGAGCGCCCCTCGCTCATGGAAGACCCCCGCTTCGCCACGGTGGAGGCGCGCAAGGAGAACCGCGGCGTGCTGGAAGAGACCATCGAGCAGCTCTTCCTGGAGCACGGCCACGAGACCTGGCTCGAACGCCTGCAGGCGGCCGAGCTGCCCAACGGCAAGGTCCGGGGCATCGCGCAGGTGCTGGCCCATCCCCAGGCCGCCGCCCGCCGCGTGATCCGGGAGGTGGACTCCCCCGTGGGCAAGGTGCCGGTCATCGGCAGCCCGCTGAACCTATCGGGCAGTCCCGCCCGCTACGACCCCATCCCGGAGCTCGGCGACGCCACCGACTCGATCCTGCAAGAGCTCGGCTACGACGCCGAGGCCATCGCGCGCCTGCACCGGGATCAGGCGGTGTAGATCCCGCACCCGACCGCCCCAACGTTCCGCAAACGTCATCCACTTCACCTCCTCAGTCATTCCCGCACCTTCTCCGTCATTCCCGCGAAAGCGGGAATCCAGGGGCGGTGGAGGGGTTCGCGGACTACGGCCGCCCCACTCCGCCTGGATTCCCGCTTTCGCGGGAATGACGGAGAAGGCGCGAGGGATGACGGAAGGTGAAGGAATGACGGAGGGTGAAGGAATGACGGAAAGCGATTTGGAAAGCCGCACCGGTTACGCTAGAAAGAGGGGTTTCAAGGCCCCGCGGCATCCATCCGCCTGTGTCCTTCCGGACCGCCTGAAACCGAAATCCATTCAAGGAGCCTGACATGGCAGCACAGAGCATCGATACGTTTCACACCGCCTCGCCGCTCGAGGTGGGAGGCAACCGCTACCAGATCTACCGCCTCGACGCCCTGGCGAAGGAGACCTCCTTGCCGGTGGACCGGCTGCCGTTCTCGCTCAAGATCCTATTGGAGAACCTGCTCCGGTGCGAGGACGACCGGCACGTGTCGGCGGACGACATCCGGGCGCTGGCGGGCTGGGACCCGGGAGCGAAGCCGGAAAAGGAGATCGCCTTCATGCCGGCGCGGATCCTGCTGCAGGACCTCACCGGGGTCCCCGCCATCGTGGACCTGGCGGCCATGCGCGAAGGCATCCGGCGACTGGGCGGCGACCCGAAGCGCATCAATCCGTTGCAGCCGGTGGACCTGGTCATCGACCACTCGGTGCAGGTGGACCACTTCGGCTCCCCCGATTCGTTCGCCTCCAACTCGAAGATCGAATACGAGCGCAACCAGGAACGGTACGCGTTCCTGCGCTGGGGGCAGAATGCCTTCGACAACTTCAGCGTGGTGCCGCCCGACACCGGCATCGTCCACCAGGTGAACCTGGAGTTCCTGGGCAAGGTGGTGTTTACCGCCCAATCCAACGGCGACACCCTGGCGTATCCCGACACGCTGGTGGGGGCCGACTCCCATACTCCCATGATCAACGGGCTGGGGGTCGTCGGCTGGGGCGTCGGCGGCATCGAGGCCGAGGCCGCCATGCTGGGCCAGCCGTTGATCATGCTGATCCCCGAGGTCATCGGCTTCAAGCTCCACGGCCGGCTGCCCGAGGGCGCCACCGCTACCGACCTGGTGCTCACCATCGTGCAGATGCTCAGGGCCAAGGGCGTGGTGGAGAAGTTCGTGGAGTTCTACGGACCCGGGCTGTCGAGCTTGGCGCTGGCGGACCGGGCCACCATCGGCAACATGGCGCCGGAGTACGGCGCCACCGTGGGCTTCTTCCCGGTGGACAACGAGACCCTGGAGTACCTGAAGCTGTCGAACCGGAGCCCCGAGCTCATCAGCCTGGTGGAGGCCTACAGCAAGGAGCAGGGCCTGTTCCGCACCGACGGCACGCCCGACCCGGTCTTCACCGACACCCTGGAGCTCGACCTGGGCGAGGTGGAGCCCAGCCTGGCGGGCCCCCGCCGGCCCCAGGACCGGGTGCCGCTGAGCGGCGTCAAGCAGTCCTTCGCCGAGGCGCTGCCCACCATGAAGGGGGGCGACACCCCGAGCACCGTGCCGGTGCAGCAGAACGGCGACTCCTTCGACCTCACCCACGGGTCGGTGGTGATCTCCGCCATCACCAGCTGCACCAACACCTCCAACCCGTCGGTGATGGTGGGCGCGGGCCTGCTGGCCAAGAAGGCCGCGGCCCGGGGCCTCAAGGCCAAGCCCTGGGTCAAGACCAGCCTCGCCCCCGGCTCCAAGGTGGTCACCGAGTACCTGACGCAGACCGGGCTGCTGGAGCCCCTTGGAGAGCTGGGGTTCCACCTGGTGGGCTACGGCTGCACCACCTGCGTGGGCAACGGCGGGCCGCTGCCGGAGAACATCAACAACGCCATCCAGGAAGGCAACCTCGTCACCAGCGCCGTGCTTTCCGGCAACCGGAACTTCGAGGGACGGATCCATCCCAGCATCCGGGCCAACTACCTGGCGTCGCCGCCGCTGGTGGTGGCCTACGCCATCGCCGGCAACATGGACGTGGACCTCTACAACGACCCCATCGGCGAAGACTCCGACGGGAAGCCGGTGATGCTGCGGGAGATCTGGCCCAGCCCCGAGGAGGTGCGCACGGAGGTGGCCAAGGGCGTCACCGCCGACGCCTTCCGCAAGGAGTACAGCAACGTCTTCGAGGGAGACGAGATGTGGCGGAGCATGCCGGTGCCCGAGGGAGAGCTGTTCGCCTGGGACGAGGACTCCACCTACGTCCGGCAGATCCCGTTCTTCTCCGACATGCCCGCGGAGCCGGACGCGCCCGGCGACATCAAGGGAGCGCGGGTACTGGCGCTGCTGGGCGATTCGGTGACCACCGACCACATCTCCCCTGCCGGCTCCATCGAGCGGAACGGCCCGGCCGCGCGCTATCTCACCGGGCACGGCGTGGAGCCCAGGGACTTCAACCAGTACGGCGCCCGCCGGGGCAACCACGAGGTGATGATGCGCGGGACCTTCGCCAACGTGCGGCTAAGGAACCAGATCGCGCCGGGCACCGAGGGTGGCTTCACCGTGCACCAGCCCGACAACGAGCAGATGTCGATTTTCGACGCGGCCATGAAGTACCAGGAGGAAGGCACGCCGCTCATCGTCATCGCCGGCAAGGAGTACGGTACCGGATCGTCCCGCGACTGGGCCGCCAAGGGGCCGCGCCTGCTGGGCATCAAGGCCGCCATCGTCCAGAGCTTCGAGCGCATCCACCGGAGCAACCTCATCGGCATGGGCATCCTGCCGCTGGAGTTCATGCCGGGCGAGAACGCCGAGTCGCTGGGACTCACCGGCTTCGAGACCTACGACATCACCGGCGTGGCCGACGGCCTGAGCGTGCGCAAGCAACTGCAGGTGACCGCGACGAGCGCCGAGGGCAAGGCGACCACCTTCCGGGTCACCTGCCGCATCGACACCCCGGCGGAGCTGTCGTACCACCACCACGGCGGTATCCTGGAGTACGTGCTGCGGCAACTGGCGGGAAACGCCTGAGCCGTTGTCAGAGGCAGGGACTTCCCGCATCCGTCATTCCCGCGAAAGCGGGAATGACGGATGGAGGCGGGAATGACGATGCGGGCGTCGGTGCCATTCCTGTACCCAATCAGAGTTTTGGGTAGCGTTCTCCGGGAACCCAGTTCGGTCTAACTCTCATGGCACGGATTGTCACTGTCGTCGCAGTTCTAACTGCGTTGCTGTTGGCAACGACGGTCATGGCGCAACGGGAAGGCCGGCGGCGCGCCCGCTTCCACACCGCAACCGAAAGCGCGGCCGTGACCCTGGTGCCTGCCAACGAAACCGCCGGCTCCCCGCGCGTGTCCATCGAAGTCTCCGGCACCACCCGGACGATCACCTCCAACGGCATTCCGTCGCACCCGGTGGGGACCTTCCCCAACCGGGGCAACCCCCACACCATCACTCCGCAGGAGTACACGTTCACCGTCACCACCGAGCCGGCGCCCGCGCGTGAGACCACCGCGTCGCGGCGCTGGCTTTGGGGCGTAGCGGTCAACGGCGTTCCGTTCGAGGCGCCGACCGCGGAGTACTGGCACAGCGAACGGCGCGGCGGCTGGAACTACGACGCCCTTGGCGGCGCGGTCCGGCTGGGGCTGGACGCCAACCACGCCCATGTCCAGCGCAGCGGCGCCTATCACTATCACTCGCTCCCTACGGGGCTGATGCGGCGACTGGGCTGGAAGGCGGACGCGCACTCCCCCCTGATCGGCTGGGCGGCGGACGGCTTTCCGATCTACGCGATCACGGGGGACTTGGGGGACGGCGTGCGGAAGGTGCGGAGCTCCTACCTGTTGAAGCCCGGCACACGCCCGGGCGGGGATCAACCCGGCGGCGCCCATGACGGCGCCTTCGTGCAGGACTGGAAATACGTCGCCGGCAGCGGCGACCTGGATGAATGCAACGGCGCCGTGACCCGGTCCGCCGAATTCCCCGACGGCTCCTACGCCTACTTCATCACCGAAGGCTACCCTTTCGTCGCCCGCTGCTGGACAGGGACCCCCGACCCCAGCTTTCAGAAGCGTCGGCGACGGTAAGCCTTGCCCCACTCCACCCCACCTGGATTCCCGCTTTCGCGGGAATGACGGTGGGAGACTCGGAACGACGGTGAGAGACTCGGAACGACGGAGGAGGACTCCGAACGACAGAGGGGGACTCCGAACGACAGAGGGGGACTCCGAACGACGGTGGCGGGGGCTCAGTCGAATTGGTCCCAATGCCATCTACGGCGCCGATCCGAGGGCCACGATCAGCACCAGGCCCAGTGTCATGCTGGCCGCGCCCAGCAGCCGGACCCTGGCGTTTCCTTCGCGGAGCAGCCGTATCCCCATGAGCGAGCCGATCAGGATGCTGACCTCGCGAGCGGGGGCGATGTGGCTCACCGGGGTGATCCGCAACGCCGTCAGCACGAGGATGTAGGCCAGCGGGTTCAGCAAGGCGACGCCCAGGGCCTCCCGGCGGTTTCGCAGCCAGTGGGTGCGCACCTCGCGCCGGCGGCGGAAGGCGACGGGCGCCAACAGCACGACGCGCCCGCAGTTGGTGCCCCAGTCGAGCAGCAACGGCGCGATGGCCATCCCGCTCACGGCGTTCTTGTCCCATAGCGTATAGCTCGCGATCACCACGCCGGTGGCCAGGCCGTACATCACCGCGGCCCGGGACGGTCCACCCTGTCGGGACCAGGCACCGGCGCCGCTCAACGCCAGCACGCCCAGGATGATCAGCAACCCGCCGGCCAACACGCCGGCGGCGGGACGTTCCCCCAGAATCAGCACCGCTCCGACGACCGCCAGAAACGGCCCGGTGCCCCGCGCCAGGGGATAGACCACGGACAGGTCGCCTGCGCGATAGCCACGCTGCAGAACGGCGTAGTAGAGCGTGTGCAGCACGCTGCTGCCCATGATCACCGCCACCATGGTCGCGTTGAAGGGGACCGGCCGATACCAGCCCCAGGCCAGCACCGCCGGGAAGTAAAGGCCGACGGACAGCACGGCGAACAGCCACTGAAACGCGGGCCCGCCCTGGGCCCGCTTGAGCAGGAGGTTCCAGGTGGCGTGAATGAAGGCGGCCGCCAGGAGGAGGGTGAGAGCGAAAGGAGTCACGGTCTCTACTCACTAGACCTGCTCCGGTCCTTCTGGCAAGAAGGTGGGGCCATGGAGGAGGAACGGCTCTCGGTCCGCATCGTCCGCCGCATCAACGAGGTGCCGCGGGAAGCGTGGGACTCGCTTCTGCGGGACGGCTCGCCGTTCATGCGCTGGGACTGGCTGGACTGCCTGGAAGACTCGGGCTGCGTCTGTGACAAAACCGGTTGGGCGCCGCACCACCTGGTGGTCGAAAAGGGCACGGAGATCCTTGGCGCCTGTCCCATGTACCTCAAGTCCCACAGCATGGGGGAGTTCGTCTTCGACCACCAGTGGGCCGGCTACGCCATGCAGGCGGGCATCGAGTACTATCCCAAGATGCTCGTGGGCGTGCCCTTCACGCCGGTGGCGGGATCGCGCTTCCTCACCGCTCCGGGGATCGACCGCCGGAGCGTCATCGCCATCCTGGGCCGGGCGCTGGTGGAGATCTGCAACGGCAACGAGCTGTCGTCCATCCACATCAACTTCTGCGGCCGGGAAGAGATGGACGCGCTGGAGGACCTGGACTACATCCCCAAGATCGGGCTCCAGTTCCACTGGGAAAACCGCGACTACGAAACGTTCGACGACTATCTGGGAGCGTTCCGCAGCGGACGGCGCAACAAGATCAAGCACGAGCGGCGGGAGCTGGACAAACAGGGGATCGCCGTCCGCGCCCTGCCCTACGACGAGATCACCCCGGACGTCCAGCGCACCCTGTTCGACCTTTACAAGCACCACATCGACCGCCTCTACTACGGGCGGCAGTACCTGAACCGCCGCTTTTTCGACGAGCTGCTGCAGCGCCCCTACCCGTTCCTGTGCCCCATCGTCGCCCAGCGCGACGGCCGCATCATCGCCGGGACCTTCAACATCCGCGGCCCCGACGCCCTCTACGGCCGCTACTGGGGGGCCTTCGAGGACCACCGCTACCTGCACTTCAACGTCTGCTACTACGCCGCCATCGAGCACTGCATCGACGAGTCCCTGGGCCGCTTCGAGGCCGGCGCCGGCGGCAGCTTCAAGAACCTCCGGGGCCTGGAAGCCGCCACGACCTACAGCGCCCACTACATCCGGGACAAGCGCTTCCGGCAGGCGCTGGAGCGCTACCTGCAGGAAGAGCGCTCCGAGACCCTGGCCCGGCAGGAGTACCTGCTGGATGGGAGCCCGTTGAAGAAGGATGAGACGGAGGGCTGAGAGAGCAGCCGGCGCTATCCGCTCACGCGCACCGAGATCCGGTGCATTGCGTTGTTGAGATACCCCTTGGGATTCCACGCGACGGCGAAGGGCTGGCTGATTCCGTTGTCGTCGGCGGCCCGCGCCCAGACCTCGTAGTACCCCTTCTCGGGGAACTCTAACTTCGCCGACCATCGCTGCCACGCGTGGCGGTTGGCCGGACGCCCCAGATCGGCCCGCTGCCAGGTAGCCCCGAAGTCGATGGATACGTCGACGCGCGCCACCTCGCCGTCGCCCGCCCAGGCGTGGCCCGCCACCCGCAGGGTGCGGCCGGTGACGGCCAATCCCGTCCGGGGGGTCGTTATCAGGGACTTGACCGGCATGGAGTGGATGATGGTCATAGCGCTGTCCGGCACCTTCTCGCCGGGCGCAACGGGAGTTTCCGGAACACGGTAGGAACTGCCCGTCATCTTGGCCCCGTCGTGCACCACGTCACGCAACCAGATCCGCGTGAGCCACTTCTGGGAGCACGAGCCCGACCAACCCGGAATCACCAGCCGTAGCGGCGCCCCGTTCATGGGATGCAACGGTCCGCCGTTCATGCCGAAGGCGATGAGGTTGTCCGGGTCCATGGCCTTCCCGATGGGCACGCCGCGGGACAGCGGCAGCTTTCCATCCGCACCGGACACATGCGTGTCCGCCCCCACATGCGCGGTGTAGACGACGTTGTCCTTGACCCCGACGGCCTTCAGGACGTCGGCGAGACGGACGCCCGTCCATTCCGAACAGGCCACCGCGCCCAGGGTCCACTGGTTGCCGCCCACCCGCGGGTCGAAGAACGCACGGCCGTTGCCGCCGCATTCGATGGTCAGCCGCCGCGTCACGACCTCAAATCGTGTCCTCAGATCCTCGATGCTCAGGTCCATCGGCCGGTGCACGAGGCCGTCGATCCGCAGGCGCCAAGTGCTGGGGTCCATCTCCGAGGGCGCGATGCCGTTGTTCCGAATGAAGTGCCGGGATGTCGACGTGACCTCGTCGTCGAGGAGGTGCGGCGGCGTCTCGGCGTTCAGCGGCCGACGACTGAGGACGGCAAGACTATCCTTGCCTACGATTCTCACCGGATCGGAGGCGATGGCCTCCGGGATGAAACCGGCCGGCAGGTAACGGTGAAAGGGAACCGCCGCGCCGATCACCGCTCCCACGGCCGTTACGCCGGCCCCCTTGAGGAACCCGCGGCGATCGGTGTGGGGTGTGCGTCCCGACACGACTGGATGGTCTGACGTGGGTGGGGTTATACCCCGTACTCGAACACCAGCTCGCCGTCCTTGGCGTCGACGCGGACGCGGCCGCCGTTCTGGAGCTGGCCGAACAGGATCTCGTCGGCCAGGGTTTTCTTGATCTCGTTGTCGATCAAGCGGGCCATGGGGCGGGCGCCGAACTGGGGGTCGTAGCCGCGCTCGGCGAGCCAGGTGCGGGCGGCGGGCTCGAGCTGGATGGTGACCTTGCGCTCGTTCAACTGGGCGTCGAGCTGGGTGATGAACTTGTCGACAACCTTCTCGATGACCACCGGGCTCAGGGAGTTGAAGAAGATGGTGGCGTCCAGGCGGTTGCGGAACTCCGGGCTGAACATCTTTTCGACCGCTTCCTTGCCCTTGCCCACGTTGGAGTTGTGGGCGAAGCCCAGGGCGGTGGCGTTCATCTCCCGGCCGCCGGCGTTGGTGGTCATGATCAGGATGATGTTGCGGAAGTCTGCCTTCTTGCCGTTGTTGTCGGTGAGGGTGGCGTGGTCCATGACCTGCAGGAGCACGTTGAAGAGGTCCGGATGCGCCTTCTCGATCTCGTCCAGCAGCAGCACGGCGTAGGGCGTCTTGCGGATGGCGTCGGTGAGAAGCCCGCCCTGGTCGAAGCCCACGTACCCCGGAGGCGCGCCCAGCAGGCGCGACACCGTGTGCTTCTCCATGTACTCGCTCATGTCGAAGCGCAGGAACTCGATGCCCATGATCTGCGCCAACTGCTTGGCCGCCTCGGTCTTGCCGACGCCGGTGGGTCCGGAGAACAGGAAGCAGCCGGTGGGCTTCTCGGGCTGGCCCAAGCCGGAGCGCGAAAGCTTGATGGTGCTGGCCAGGGCGTCGATGGCTTCGTCCTGTCCGAAGACCACGAGCTTCAGGTCCCGGTCCAGGTTGCCGAGCTGTTCCCTGTCGGAGGTGGAGACGCTGCGCGGCGGGATCTTGGCCATGGTGGCGACGATCTGCTCCACGTCCCTGGGCCCGATGGTCTTCTTGCGTTTCTCGGCCGGCAGGATCCGCACCGAGGCACCCACCTCGTCGATGACGTCGATGGCCTTGTCCGGCAGGAAGCGGTCGTTGATGTGCTTGGCGGAGAGCCGCGCCGCGGTGCGGAGCGCCGCCTGGCTGTAGGACACGCCGTGGTGCTTCTCGTAGTGGGGCTTCAGGCCCTGGAGGATCTTGAAGGTCTCGTCGATGCTGGGCTCCGGCACCTCGATGCGCTGGAACCGGCGCGACAGCGCCCGGTCCCGCTCGAAGTAGCTCCGGTAGTCGTGGTAGGTGGTGGAGCCGATGCACTTGAGCTCCCCCGAGGCCAGCACCGGCTTCAGGATGTTGGAGGCGTCCAGCGAGCCGCCGCTGGTGGCGCCGGCGCCCACCACGGTGTGGATCTCGTCGATGAACAGGATCGCGTCGGGATTGCCCTTGAGCGCCGTGATGATGCCTTTCAGCCGGGCCTCGAACTCGCCTCGGAACTTGGTCCCGGCCAGCACCGCGCCCATGTCCAGGGCGTAGATGCGGGTTTCGTGCAGCGCCTCCGGCACGGTCTTTTCATGGATCCGCAACGCCAGCCCCTCGGCGATGGCGGTCTTCCCCACCCCCGGGTCGCCCACGTAGATGGGGTTGTTCTTGCGCCGCCGGCACAGCACGTGGATGGTGCGGGCGATCTCGTTGTTGCGGCCGATGAGCGGGTCCAGCAGCCCCTTTTCCGCCTTCTCCACCAGCTCGGTGGTGAAGGCCTCCAGGGGATTGCGCTGGGGCCCCTGCCCGCCTTCCTCGTCCTCTTCCGCCCCGGGCGCCTGCTGCGGCTCCTCCTCCGGCAGCTTGGAGACGCCGTGGGAGATGTAGTTGATGAGGTCGAAGCGGCTGATGTCCTGGGCTTCCAGCAGGTAGCGCGCGTAGCACTGCTGCTCGCGGTACATGGCCACCAGGAGGTCGCTGCCCTGGATCTCGGCCTTTTCCGAGGACTGGGCGTGAATGAAGGCGCGCTGGACGATGCGGTGGAACCCCAGCGTCTGCTCCGGCTCCTTTTCGGCGCCTTCCGGAAGGGTCTCCAGGCGGGTCTCGAAGAACTCCTCCAACTCCCGCCGCAACCGGTCGAGGTCGCCGCCGCAGTTGACGATGACGTCGCTGGCGTGCTTGTCCTCCAGCAGGACCCACAGCAAATGCTCCACGCAGACGAACTCGTGCCGCCGTTCCTTGGCCTCGTCGTACGCCGCCTTGAGTACGGCTTCCAGGTTCTTGGTGATCACGTTCCCGCCCCTTCGATGCCCATGCGCTCTACCTGCCTCATTCCTCTTCGATGCTGCACTTGAGCGGATACTCGTACTGGCGCGCCAGGCTCTCCACGGTCTTCACCTTGGTCTCCGCCACCTCGTAGGGATAGACCCCGGCCACCCCGATGCCGTTCCGGTGCACGTGCATCATGATCTGCACCGCCTCGGTGTTGTCCTTGTTGAACACGTACTCCAGGATCTGGACCACGAATTCCTTGGTGGTGTAGTCGTCGTTGTGCAGCAGCACCTTGTAAAGAGAGGGCCGCTTGAGCTTCTTCTCGGTCTCGACGACGACTTCGCGATCGGGGTCGTGCTCACGCCTGCTCATCGAGAGGGCCTCCCGAACCCTTGGTAGCGACCATGTTAATACGGCGGACGCGACGGTTCAACGGAGATCTACGCCTTCTTCCAGCGCGGCACCTTGTCCCGGTGCGGGATGCCGTCGCCCAACAGCGTGCGGCCGCCCAGGGGAAAGTTCTTCGGCGGAACCGCGCCCATGCACAGGAACACCACGTCCCGCTTGGAGTCGTTGCCGATGGCGCGGTTGACCTCCGGGCTCACCCGGATGACGGTACCCTCGGGCATGGGAATCCTGCGCCCGTCCAGGATGATGGTGCCGTCGCCCTTGAGGGTCATGAACACCTCCTCCTGCACCTTGTGCTGGTGCACGTACTCCGCGCCCTTCCCCGGCTTGATCCGCACGATGCCGAAGCCGACCCCCGTGCAATTGAGCTTGCGCGCCAGGAACTCCTTGTCCTTCACGTCCTTCAGGGGCATGGACATCTTGTTGTACTTGGCCATCGTGCACCTCCATGACAAATAGCCCGCCAATAACCGCACCCGTCAATGCCGCCCCGGCCCCGTCTCCGGATTCCGCCGGAATGACGGGTGCGAGCATCCCCCTCGGTTCGAGCAGCCCGTCTACCGTGTGACCGCGCCCTCCGACGCCGACGACACCAAGCGCGCGTACTTGGCCATGACGCCGCTGGCGTAGCGCGGCGCCGGCGCCTTCCATTCGCGCAGGCGCTTGTCCATCTCCTCTGCGGAGATCTCCACGTCGAGGCGCCGGGCGTCCACGTCGAAGGTGATGGTATCGCCGTCCCGCACCGCGGCGATGGGCCCGCCGCGGGCCGCCTCGGGAGCCACGTGGCCGGCCATGAGTCCGTGGGTGGCGCCGGAGAAACGGCCGTCGGTGAGGAGCGCCACGGACTCGCCGAGGCCGGCCCCCACCAGGGCCGCGGTGACCCCCAGCATCTCGCGCATGCCCGGACCGCCCATGGGACCCTCGTAGCGGATCACCACCACGTCGCCCGCCTTGATCTCGCCCTGCTGCACCGCCTTGAAGGAATCTTCCTCGCGGTCGAACACCCGCGCCGGACCGCTGTGGCGCGTCCGCTCGTGTCCGGCCACCTTGACCACGCATCCTTCGGGCGCGAGGTTGCCCCTGAGGATGACGAGGCCGCCGGTGGGTTTGAGCGGCTCGGCCACGGACCGCACCACCTCTTGCCCGGGGGTCTCCCCCGCGTCCCGTACCTCCTCCCCCAGGGTCTTGCCGGTGACGGTCAGGCAATCGCCGTTGAGCTTGCCCGCGTCCAGCAGGCGGCGCGCCACCAGCGGAATGCCGCCGGCCCGGTAGAGGTCGTTGGCGACGAAGCGGCCGCCGGGCTTCAGGTCCGCGATCAACGGGGTCCTGGAGCTGATGCGGTCGAAGTCGTCGATGCGCAGGTCCACCTCCGCCTCGCGCGCCACCCCGAGCAGGTGCAGCACGCCGTTGGTGGAACCGCCGGTGGCCGCGATGGATGCGACGGCGTTCTCCAGCGCCTCGCGGGTAATGACCTGCCGCGCCGTCAGGTTCTTGCGCACGAGCTCCATGACCATCTCGCCGACGCGGTAGGCGACGTCGTCCTTGCCGTCGTCCATGGCCGGCACGCTGGCGCTGCCGATGGGCGAGATCCCCAGGATCTCGAAGGCGGTGGCCATGGTGTTGGCGGTGAACTGGCCGCCACAGGCCCCCGGCCCCGGACAGGCGTTGCTCTCCAGGTCCAGCAGCTCGGCGTCGGTCATCTTCTTGGCGGCGTGGGCCCCCACCCCCTCGAACACGTCCTGTATGGTGACGTCGCGTCCCTGGAAGCGTCCCGGCATGATGGAGCCGCCGTACAGCATCAGCGACGGCAGGTCGAGCCGCGCCAGCGCCATCACCGTACCGGGGATGGTCTTGTCGCACCCGGACAGCGCCACCACCGCGTCGAACAGGTGCCCGCGGGTCACCAGCTCGATGGAGTCGGCGATGACCTCGCGGCTGATGAGCGAGGCCTTCATCCCCTCGGTGCCCATGGAGATACCGTCGGAAACCGCCACGGTGTTGAACTCGATGGGCGTTCCGCCGGCAGCGCGCACCCCCTCCTTCACCTTGGCCGAGAGCCGGCGCAGGTGGAAGTTGCACGGCATGACCTCGATCCAGGTGTTGGCGATGCCCACCAACGGCCGGTCGAGGTCCTCGTCCGTCAACCCCACCGCCTTGAACATGGCCCGGGAGGGCGCCCGATCCGGCCCCTGGGTGATGGCCCGGCTGTGCCGGTTGAGTGGTTCGGCCATTTCCGTCGACTCCTTCTCTGTTTGCGTTCAGTCGTCCAGCCACATGAGCTTGGCGGGATTGTCCTTGAGCATGATGGAGATCTGCTCCTTGGTGATGCCAAACCCCAGCAGCGCGCGGATGAATACGCGCATGCCGTCGACGGCCTTCAGGTGCAGCACCTGGCCGAAGTCGCTGCCGATGATGCAGCGCTCGGGGCCGATCTCGGCGATGGTCTTGACGGTTTCCATGGGATCGGCGATGGGCTGGTAGAGGCTCGGTATCATGGGCTGGCAGTAGGTGCCCACGTAGACGCCCAGGTCCGCCAGCTCCTTCATCTCCTCCAGCAGGAGCTTGTTGAGCTCCAGCAGCGGATGATCGAGAGTCGCCCGCACGCCCAGCTCCCTGGCCTTCTTGCACAGCGGGAGGAGCTCCTCGAAGTCGGTGTGCCCGAAGCCGATGCCCACCTTGTTCTCCACCGCCATCTTCATGATCTCCACCACCTCCGGCAGCACTTCGCCCTCCTCGCTCACCAACCGCACGCCGCCCCGTTCCGGGTGGCCGGCGTTGCGCCAGAAGCCGAACGAGGTGAAGGTCGGGAACCAGATCATCTTGGCGTTGGGGTACTGGAGCGCTATCCGGACGTACTCGGGGTTCATGCCGTAGCACATGCCGCAGCCCCCGTAGACCTCCACCCGGTGCTCCAACTCCCCCGTCTCGACGAGGTGGTCGACGTGGCGCTGCACCACGTAGCAGGCGTTGGCGCTGACGTTCCAGTGGTCCTTGAAGGCCAGCGCGCGCATGCCCGCCTTGGATGCATCGATGGCGATCTCGATCATGTCCTGGGAGCGGTGGACGAAGTCGGGATAGGCATGGATGTGACAGTCGATGGCGTTCTCGAGCAACTCGTCCTCGATGCCCGGGTAGATCTTGAGCATCTCGGGGTTGTCCTTGAGCATCTGGTAGAAATAATCCTTGGCGTTGAGCTGACGGACGCGTTCCAGGGTGAGGGTCCGGCCCACCAGGATTCCGGCGGCCTCGGCGTCTGCGGCAAAGTCACACATTCTTTCCTCGCTTTCCGAATAGGCCGAATCGACTCTCCGCGCCTCTTCCGTGATTGCATTCCTTTCGTCATTCCAGCGCAAGCGGGAATGACGGAGGCGGGCCGGCGCACGGTCAATCCGGCTGACTCATTGCACTGACTCACAAACGGCCCGCGCGCCCGTATCAGACGCCGGCCTCTTTTTCCCAAGCGGTGATGAACCGCTCTGCGTCCTCGGCAGCAGGCTCGCTGACGGGAACGTACGGCACCACCATCCGTGTCACTCCCGCCTCCGCATACGGCGCGAGGCGGTCCTTGATCTCCTCCACCGACGTCGCCGGAATCACCGGCAACCGGTCCATGTAGTCATCGGTGAGGGCGCCCATGGCGGCCTTGAAGCCGCCGCTCCGGAACGCCTCCTGCACCGCGTCCACCTCCGCGACGAACCCCTGATCCCGCAGCATGTCGCTGTAGTGGTCGGCGATGTTGTAGAACGTCAGCGCCTGGCGGAGCTTGGAGCGCGCCACCTCGCGATCCGCATTGAGGGATACGCGCACCTTGCCGATGACGTCGACCGGGCCTCGTCCCACGGATTGCGCCGCCGCCTGGGTCCGTTCGGCGATCTCGCGGATCTTCTCCGGGGTCGCCATGTTGATGAACACGCCGTCCGAGATCCTGCCCGCGAGCCGCGTCATCTGCGGCCCCAGTCCGGCCAGATAGATGGGCATCCGCGGATGCCGCGGCTTCCACGAGAGCTGAAAGCGCTTGCCGGTGCCGTAGACCTCGCCCTCGTACTCGACCCGCTCCCCGGCCACCACCTTGCGCACGATGTCCATGTACTCCCGGGCGCGCCGCAACGGGCGGTCGAAGACGCCGCCGTGCCACGCGGCGATGGCCTTGTTGGCAACCCCCACCCCCAGCAGCACGCGCCCTCCAGAGAGGTCCTGGAGGGTCGCCGCCTGCAACCCCAGCGTCACCGGGCTACGGCCGTAGATGTGGTAGATGGCCGTTCCCAGCTTGATGGTGCTGGTGCGGCTGGCCGCCGCCGAGATCAGCACCATGGGGTCGGTGCTGTTGGACTCGCCCTTCCAGAACGCCCCGAAACCCGCCTGCTCCGCCCGCTCCACCAGACCCACCACGTCCGCCGCGGGGTAATGCGCCGCGGAGTTGATTTCGATATCGTAGATCAACGCCCCTCCTCGCTCCGTTTGCGCGGCCAAGCCTGCCGCCCTTCGCCCGCCGCACGGGATGCTATGCGGGCACCCGCCGGGCGGTCATGAAGTTGATCATCTTCATGCTCATGACCACTTCGCCGTCCTGATTCAGGGTCTCGAGGAACGAGTTGACGATGCCACGGTCCGGCTTCGAGCTCGACCGGCGGGTCTCCAGCACCGTGACCCGCACCGTCAGCCGGTCGCCCGGCCGCACGGGCTTGTTCCAGCGCAGCTCGTCCACCCCCGGCGATCCGAGGTTGGCCACCGCCGAGAGATAGTTGTCGGAATAGACCCGCATCATGGCCGCGGCGGTGTGCCAGCCGCTGGCGATGAGCCCCTTGTATATGGTCTTCTTCGCAAGCTCCGGGTCGATGTGGTACGGCTGCGGCACGAAACGCTTGCCGAAGTCGACGATCTCGTCCTCGTCCAGGCTCACCGGACCGAACTCGTGCACCGAGCCCGCCACGTAATCCTCGAAATACCGCTCCTCTCTGGGGACGGTGAATCCGGTTCTTGTCATCGCCAACACGAGTACAATGAACGCCACCGTGCTGCAACTCGCGCGCCGGGCACCCCGGCTGGCCGTTCCGTCATTCCCGGTTTGCCGTTCCGTCATTCCCGCGAAAGCATGCCCTCGACCCCGATCGGGGGCGGGAACCCAGGGGCGGCGGGGCCGCGGCGGCAACACCCCCCAATCTCCTCCCAGCCTGGATTCCCGCTTCCGCGGGAATGACGGTTCGGGGCGTCGTGCCATTTTGTGTTCGAGCAGATTTTGCACAGCCTGTCCCGCGGAAATGACGGATGCGGGCCATCGAGGCCTATTGCTCCTTTGGTTGGCCCTGAGCCGGCGGCAGCGTAAAGAACATCAGCACCGTGGAAGTGAAGGCGGAGCCGGCGAAGATCATCAGGGCCACGGTGTAGCTCTGCGTGAGGTCGTGGAGGACGCCCGCGCCGATGGAGCCCATGACGCTGCCGGCGGTGACGAACAGGCGGCTGTAGCCCTGGATGCTGGCGAAGTGCCGAATGCCGAAGTAATCGGCGCGGATGGGCTCCTGGAGCGAGGCGAGGCCGCCGTAGCATAGCGAGTACACCACCAGCGCCGTCATGAACCAGGCGGAGGAGTCGGTGACGGCCATGACCAGGACCGAGGCGCTGAGGGAGCCGAGGAGGCCGATCATCAACCGGCGTTTGTCGATGAAGTCTCCCATCCAGCCGAAGGCCAGGCGTGCGGGGACGCCGATGACGGCGGAGGTTCCGAGCAGCGAGGCCGCCACTTCCTGCCGCCAGCCCCTGTCCGTCAGAAGGATCACGAGGTGAACCGAGATACCCTCGGTGACCATCTGCCGCAGCCCCATGACCGCTGCGAGTAGCCAGAACGACCGCGTGCGCAGGGTCTCCTTGAGCGTCAGCGAGACCTCCGGCGGCGGGGCCTTGGCGGCAGCGTCGCGTCCAGGCGTGTCTGACGCCGGTTCCGTCACACCGGCACCCCGTTCGTAGGCGTTTCCGATGGCCCGGGCCAGTGGAAAGCCCATGACGACGATGATCACCGCCGACGCCACGGACGCCGTGCGCCAGCCCCACCACACGATCATGAAGCCCACCACCGGGACCAGCAGTCCGGACAGCCCCGGTCCCATCCGGAAGATGCCGAAGGCCAGGCTTCGGCGGGCGCGGTACAGCGTCGCCACCACCACGCTGACGGGAATGTAGAACCCGATGCTCGAACCCAGCACGATGCCCACGACGACCGTGACGTAGAGCATCGGCAGGGAGTTCACCAGGCTCATGCCGAGGAAGCCCAGGGCACAGATCACGGTGCCGAGGTACATGACCCGCTTGGGGCCGAGGCGGTTGGTCATGTACCCTTCGGCCGGTCCCAGCAGGCCGGACTCCACACGGGCCATGGCGAAGGCCCCCGAGATGGCGCCGCGGCTCCAGCCGAACTCGCGCTCGAAGGAGGGGAAATAGGCGCTCAGGCCGAAGTAGGCCAGGCCGGTGCTGACGGCGTGGGCGAAGGAGCCCGCGAACGCGACCCAAAAGGCGGACACGAACCTCGTGCCCTGGGACCTGAACCTGGCGCCCTGCTTCATGACCGGCGTTCGAATCTACGGACGGGCACTAAGTCCGGGGCGGCAGGACACTGTCCAGGCCCTGGCGGGCGGTTCCAGCGGCCGCCGCGCTTGGCTCCGACATCCTCGACAGCACCTTCTCGGCGGTGATGGGCAGCGAATGCACGCGCGAACCGGTGGCGTCGGCCACGGCATTGGCCACCGCCGCGGCGAACGGGATGATGGGGGTCTCGCCGATGCTCATGCTGTTGTAAGGGCCGCTGCCGGTGTCGGACTGGATCAGTGCGGTGCGCAACTCGGGCACGTCGCGGATGGTGGGGATCTTGTAGTCGCCGAGGTTGGCCGTCGTGACCTTGCCGTCGTCGAACTGCACATCCTCCATCAGCGCGTAGCCTGCTCCCATGACGATGGCGCCGTCGATCTGGCCCTGGTGCATCAGCGGGTTGATGATGGTGCCGGTGTTGAGCGCCGCGGTCACCTTGCGCAGCTCCACCTGGCCGGTTTCCGGATCCACCTCCACTTCCGCCACCTGGGCGCACATGGACGCTTCCGGACCCATGGTCGTGTCGTTGTAGTGGCCCTCGCCCTTGATGGCGGCCCCCTTGGCGCGAGCCAGCTCGGCGAAGGTCATGCGCCGCTCCGCGTCGAGCTGCGTCACGCCCGCCTCGGCCACGGCGACCTTGTCGACGTCCGTGCCCATGGCCTTGGCCGCGATTTGCAGCAACTCCTCTTTCGCCGCTGTCACCGCCCGGTAGGCGGCGTTGCCGTAGATCCGGGTGCCGCGGCTGCCGCCGAGGCCCTGATCCTTCTCCACCTGGGTGGAGTCCAGGGTCTCGAGGTTGACGGATTCCGGCGGCACCTGCAGCTCCTGGGCCACCAGTTGCCGGAGCACCGTGTAGGTGCCGCTGCCCTGGTCCATGGCCGCGCACGAGACCGTGACGGAGCCGTCCGTGTCGATGGTCACGAAGGCGTAGCACTCGCCTCCCAGGGGCAGCCACTGGGCCACGGCCACCCCGCGCCCGGTGTTGGCGCCCTTGGGGGTCCGGTAGCCGGACTCGGCGATGGCCTTGTCCAGGGTTTCCTCGGCCTTGATGTGGTGCAGCACGTGGCCGGTGGGCGACTCGTCGCCGTCGTGCATCAGGTTGATCTTCCTGAACTCCACCGGGTCCATGCCCAACTCCTTCGCCACCGCGTCCATCTGGCTCTCGGTGGCGAAAAAGCCTTGCGGGTCGCCCGGCGCCCGCATGTGTCCGCAAGGGATCTTGTTGGTGTAGACCACCCGCTCCTCGCTCAGGTGGTGCGGCATCCTGTAGGCGCCCCCGGCCTCCTGGGCGCCGAAGAGAAAGCCGATGGGTTTGAAGGCGCCGTAGGCGCCGCTGTCGAAGATGAAGTCGAGGTGGTGCGCCATGATGCGGCCGTCCCGCTTGACCCCGGTGCGCACCTTGATGGTGCAGGCGTGGCGCGGGTTCCCGGCCATGAGTTCCTCGTCGTAGTCCATGACCATCTTCACCGGACGGCCGCTCTTCCGCGACAGCACGTAGGCCACGGCCACGTCCATGAAGTCGCCCTTGCCGCCGAAGTCGCCGCCGATGTAGCACGGATGCACCATCAGGCTCTCGAACGGCACCTCGAGCGCCTTGGCGATCTGCTGGCGCAGGGCGAACGGGGTCTTGCTGCAGGACCAGATCTCCGCGGTCCCGGATTCCGTCACGTTGACCACGCAGGAGTGGGGCTCGATGTAGCCCTGGTGCACGGGCTGCGTGTAGTACGTGTTCTCGACGATGACGTCCGATTCCGCGAAACCCGTCTCGATGTCGCCCTTGCCCCAGGACAGGTACACGAAGGTGTTGGTGGGCGACTCCAGCGGCGCCATGAGGCCGTCGTAGCTCGTCACGTCCGGATGGATCAGGGGGGCCGAGGGCTTCACCGCCTCCAACGGGTCCAACACGGGTTCCAGGTCCTCGTACTCCACCTCGATGAGCTCCGCCGCCCGTTCCGCCGCCTCCTCGCTGTCGGCCGCCACCGCCGCCACCTTCTCGCCCACGAAGCGGACCACGTCCTCCGCCAGGATGGACATGTCGCACAGCCGCCGGCCGATCTTGAGCCCGGCCACGTCGGCGCCGGTGACCACGGCCCGTACCCCCGGGACCTGCTCCGCCCGGCTCGTGTCGATGCGCTTGATCCGTCCGTACGGGATGGGGCTGCGCAGCGTCTTGCCCCACAGCATGTCCGGAAGGGTCACGTCCACCGCGTAAACCGCCTCGCCCGTCACCTTGCCCACGCCCTCCACCCGGGGCGTGGGAACTCCCACGATATTGCCTGCTGCCATTGGTTACCTCGGTCGTCTGGTGTAGGGGGCGGTCTTCAAACCTGCCCGCGTCGCGTGTACCGCACGGGGACCGGCAAACGTCGCACCATGGATGGCATATCGCCCCGGATGGAGCGAGTCAACGGAGCACCGCCGCGGGGCCGCGGCGATTTGACTTCGCGAGCCACATCCGGGAGACTTTGCGCTCGGCCGCGGACGCAACCTTCCAAGGGGATAACCATGACCCTCGACGACTTCGCCGCAGCACTCCGGCGCGCCACCGACATCGTCTTCTTCACCGGCGCGGGCATCAGCACCGAATCGGGCATCCCCGACTTCCGAAGCCCGGGCGGCAAGTGGACCCGCATGAGGCCGGTGTACTTCGACGAGTTCATGAACAGCGAGGAAGCGCGCGTCCAGGCATGGCAGCGCAAGAAGGAAAGCCACCAGCTCTACAAGGAGGTCAAGCCCAACATCGGCCACACCTCCATCAGCGACTTCGAGAAGCGCGGCAAGCTCCTGGGGCTCATCACCCAGAACATCGACGGCCTGCACAGCCGGGGCGGCGTCTCCGACGACAAGATCGTGGAGCTACACGGCTCGGACCGCACGGTGGTGTGCCTCGCCTGCGGCAAGATCTTCGACCCGGACGCGGTGCTGGCCAGCCTGGGCGAAGAGTTCACCTCGCCGCGCTGCGACGCGTGCGACGGGTTGCTCAAGTCCGGCACCATCTCCTTCGGCCAGCCCATGCCCCAGGCCGCCATGCAGCAGGCCCAGGTCTGGAGTGAAGCGGCGGACGTCTTCATCGTGGTGGGCTCGTCCCTGGTGGTGCAACCCGCCGCGTCATTTCCCGTCATCGCCAAGCAGGCCGGCGCCCTCCTCGCCGTCGTCAACCGGGAAGCCACCCACATCGACTCGCTGGCGGACTACAGCTACGAGGGAGAGATAGGCGAGTTCTTCCGCAAGCTGAACCCGCTGCTGGCCGACGCCTGACGGCCCGAGGCCGGCTTGACACTCCGGCCGCAAGATTGATAGAGGTCGGCAAGCTGTCCGCGTTCCTACGCGGCTGCCCACGTCTTTAGCCAACCCCGCAGGAGGAGACCCCCATGAGCGACACGAACGGTCATACGAAGGCGCTTCACGTCATGACCCATTCCGGGTGGTACCGCTTCGAGAAGAGCGGCGATTCCTGGAATCAGGTGGAACGGGACCTGACGTTCTGGAACCTGAGCTGCATCGCCGTCGATCCGGAGGACCCGCGGACGGTGTACGGGGGTACCGAGCACTCGGGGCTGTTCTACACCCATGACGGCGGCGAGACCTGGACCCGCTCCAGCCCCAACGTGCCGCACCTCGACATCTTCTCGCTGTGGGCCCTGCCGGGATCACTGTTCGTCGGCACCCGTCCGGCGGCGCTGTTTCACGGCGCTCCCGGAAAGGGCTGGACGGAGCTGCCGGGCGTGCGCGAAGGCGGCGCCTGCGGGGTCTTTCCGCCCAACCCGGCCCAGGCGCCCCGCACCCGTTATCTCACCAACGATCCCTCCTCGCCGTCGCGGCTCTACGCCGGCATCGAGGTGGGCGGACTGCTCGTGAGCGACGACAACGGCGAGGACTGGAGCACCGCCAACGAAGGCCTGTGGGACCAGGACATCCATCAACTGCACCACTGCAAGCATGAGCCCGAGATGGTGGTGGCCGCCTGCGGCGAAGGGATCTTCCGGAGCCTCGACCGGGCCGCCCACTGGCAGGAAATCACCCCGTCCGACACCCGCACCTACGGCACCACCGTCACCGAGACCGATGACGGCAGCCTGTATCTCGGCGTCACGCTGGGACGGCCCAACACCTGGGTGCGCAAGGTGCGGGCCAGCGCGGCCATCCTGCGGAGCGAGCGCGGGGCCGCCGATTGGAGGACCCTGGCCGAGGACCTCCCGGGCGGCATCATGGACACCGTGCCCGACCCCGACGGCCCCGGGATCATCGCGGCCACCTCCGAAGGCGAGATCCTGATCGTCGAGGAGTCGGGCTGCCGCACGATCGCCAGCGGGCTGCCGTGCATCAACGAGATCGCCCTCGGCGCATAACTTGGCCCACCACACCCACAGTACGGCCCCGCCCGCGGGGCCGTACACCATTTCAGCCCGGGACCGCTGACCCGTGCCAGCTGCCGCGACTCCCGAGTCCACCCGGACCGACTGGGGGTCCGTACTGGTCGCGGCCCTTTCCGCCGTGGGACCGGCCATGGTGGTGGCGGTGTTGGGGATCGGCCTGCCGGAGATCCGCGCAAGCCTGGAACTTTCCGAGGTCGGGGCGGGCACCCTCTTTACCGCCATCTTCGTAGTCGCGGCGTGCGCGAGCTGGTCGGCTGGACGCCTCTCCGACAACCTGGGCCGGCGCCGGGTCCTGGTTCTCGGGGGCCTCGCCCTGGGCGGCGGATTCGGGCTCGTATCGACCGTCCAGAGCTACTGGGCCGCGGTGCCCTTGCTGGCTCTGGCCGGCTTGGGATACGGCGCCATCACCGCCTCGGTCCTGTCCCTGGTGTCGGACCTCCTGCCGTCGCGGCGGGGACTGGGAATGGGCATGCTCTCCGCCACCTACGGGCTGGGCAGCGTCAGCGGCCCCATCGTGGCCGCCGCCATCATCCAGCGGTTCGGCTGGCGCGGCGCCATGGCCACCGTGGGCTGCATCGCCGCCACCATTGCGGTGATCCAGTGGCTGCGCGTCCGGGAACCGGCCCGGGCCCAAACGCCCCCTCGCACGGCGAGCATCCGAAAACCGCGGATGATGAACCGGAACATGGTCCTTCTGGCCGCGGCGCAGTTCTTCGGCGGGTCGGTGTTCTGGATCACCTCTTCCTGGACCCCGACGTTTCTGCGGGAGGCCGTGAAACTGACCCTCGACGAGGCGGGCCTGGTCATGGCGGCATGGGGCGCCACCCCCATACTCGGGGCCATGGTGCTGGGGATACTGTCCGACCGCCTGGGACGGAAGCGCATCATTCTCATGGGCGCCTTCCCCGGCGTGTTGGTGGTGCTGGCCGTTTACGGCTGGCTTACCCACCCGCTGGCTCTGGCGGCGGGCATCTGTCTCCTGGGCCTGTCCAAGTCGCCGGTCCCCTCGCTGGTGGTGGCGCTGGCGCAGGACTCCTCCGCCAAGGGCCGGGTAGGCGAGGCTAGCGGCCTCATCATGTCCATGCACTACGTGGCAGCCCAGACCACTCCGGTGGCCATGGGGTTGCTGATCGCGTGGCTGGACAACATGACGCTGGCCATGCTCATGGGCTCCGCGGTAGCGTTCGCCACGTTCGGCCTGCTCATAACCAGCGTCCGGGAACGCAATTGACGGCCCGCGTCCGGTATTTATTTTCGTTGCACCGGAATTCCGCTTGACGTAGTATTTCCGTGTGATTTCCGGGCGAGGACGTGTGCTTTGTCAGTGAGTTTGGTAAGACGGTAAACCGTTTAATTTGTCAGAAGGCGGTCAAACGCGTCTCAATCGGAAAGGCAACTCTTCAACAAGGAGGATCCCATGAAACGTCGTGACTTTATCACCGGCGCCGCGGTCGGCACGGCCGCTACGGTCTTGTCGAGCGGCAAACTAGTCCAGGCTCAAAAGGCCCCCGCGGCCATGAAAGACCGTATCGAGATCGCCATCGTCACCACCTGGCCGCGCGACTTCCCGGGTCTCGGCACCGGGGCCCAGCGTTTCGCCAAGCGCCTGCAGGACATGAGCGACGGCCGCATCCAGGTGACCTATTTCGCGGCGGGTGAGCGCGTCGGCGCCTTCGACTCGTTTGACGAGGTGGCTTCCGGCAACGCGCAGGCCTATCACGCCGCGGACTACTACTGGAAGGGCAAGCATCCGGGCTGGGCCTACTTCACGTCGGTGCCTTTCGGCCTGACCTACACCGAGATGAACGGATGGATCCGTTTCGGCGGCGGACAGGAGCTCTGGGACGAGCTGGCCGGCGAGTTCGGGCTCAAGGGCCTCATGTGCGGCAACACCGGCGTCCAGATGGGCGGCTGGTTCCGCAAGGAGATCAACGACGCCGACGACCTCAAGGGCCTCAAGATGCGTATCCCGGGCCTGGGCGGCGATGTCATGGCGAAGCTCGGCGCCTCGCCGGTGTCCCTGCCGGGCGGTCAGATCTACGAGAACCTCGTTTCAGGCGCCATCGACGCCACCGAGTGGGTGGGGCCGTGGAACGACGAGGTCATGAAGTTCTACGAGGCGGCCAAGTACTACTACTATCCGGGCATGCACGAGCCCGGCTCGATGCTGGCGGCCTCCTTCAACAAGAAGTTCTGGGAGTCGTTGTCGAAGTCCGACCAGACGCTCATCGAGGCCGCGGCCGGCATGGAGAACGACGTGATGATGTCTGAGTACAACGCCAAGAACGGCGCGGCGCTGGCCCGGCTGACGCGCGATCAGGGCGTCACGGTGCGCAAGTTCAACGACGACGTCTACGACTCGTTCGGAAAGGCGGCCGAGGAAGTGTTCGCGGGGGTGGTGACCCACAGCAAGCTCGCCAGGCGCATCCACGATAGCTTCGACAAGGCGCGCCGGGAGATCGGCGGTTGGTCGAACCTGTCCGACCAGGCATACGTGGCACAGCGCAACCGCGTGCTGGGCGTCTCCTAGACATCCGGACTACGGGCCGGCTCCGTGCCGGGAGCCGGCCCGTAGTATGACAGGTCGCCAGGTTTTTCCACTGTGACACAGGCTCGGTCGGACGCGGGTGGAAGACAGCCCGGCACGGCGGATGCGCTCTACCGGGCGTTGGCGCTGTCGCTGGCCGCGACGACCTTCGTTTACCTCTTCAACAACTATCTCGACTTCTGGCAGAACTGGCCCGGCGCGGCGGGCATGTTCGGGGAGGAGCCGCTTGGCGGGACGGCGATCCTGCAGGCGTGGCTGCAGCTCGCCAGCTATATCCTGACGGTGGTCGCCGTCGTCATCATTGCCCTCTGGACACGGGAGCGGCCGTTCGCGTCGGACGCGGCGCTGCTCAGCTTCATCACGGCCTATATCATCTCGACCGCGTTCTGGTCGGTGTTCTTTATCGGCATCGTCGACGGAGCGATATCGTTCCTGCGCGTGGAAGGGCTGTTGCCCGCGGTGTTCGGCGAGACGTTGGCCCAGCGGCTGGGCGTCTCGAGCTTCCGTGGCACCTACGTGCATTTCCCGCTGATGCTGGTCGCACTCGTGGTGGCCGGCTTCAAGCGGGGCATCGACTTCATCTGGCTCTCGCTGCTCGTGGTGGTGGCGGAGTTCCAGATCGTCATCGCCCGCTTCATCTTCTCCTATGAGCAGGCCTTCATGGGAGATCTCGTCCGTTTCTGGTACGCCGCGCTGTTCCTGTTCGCCAGCGCCCATACCCTGGTGGCCGAAGGCCACGTCCGGGTGGACGTGCTGTTCACCCATTTCACTCAAAAGCGCAAGGCCCTGGTCAACGCGTGGGGCTCCATGGTCCTGGGCGTGCCGCTGTGCTGGACGATCCTCGGCGTCGGCATGTCGGGCAAGGCATCCGTCATCAACAGCCCGCTGCTCTACTTCGAGACGTCCCAGAGCGGCTTCGGCCTCTACGTCAAGTACCTGATGGCGGGATTCCTGGCCGTGTACGCCGTGTCCATGATGACGCAGTTCCTGGCGTACTTCCTGCACAGCATGGCGGTTCTTCGCGGGGAGATCGACACCTACCCCACACCTGAAACGTCCTGACCGTGGAACATTTCTTCCTCGCACTGCTGGTCCTGGCCATGGCCGGCGCCCTGGCATCAGGGTTCCCGGTGGCCTTCGCGCTACCCGGCTCGGCCATCCTGACCATCGCGCTCGCGGCCGTCACCGGTTTTGTCTTCACCGGGGACGCCAGCTCCTTCTTCGCCCAGGACGGGCCGATCCAGTGGCTTACGGCGGGTGTCACCAACTTCCGGGGCGTCTACTGGGAGGTGGAACGCGACACCATCATCGCGGTGCCGCTGTTCGTGTTCATGGGCATCATGCTGCAGCGGTCCAAGATCGCCGAGGACCTGCTGGTGACCATGGCGCGGCTGTTCGGACCGGTGCCGGGCGGCCTCGGAATCTCGGTGGTGCTGGTGGGGGCGCTGCTCGCCGCCACGACGGGGATTCTCGGCGCCACCGTGGTGGCCATGGGCCTGATCTCGCTGCCGGCCATGCTGCGCAACGGCTACTCGCGGCAGCTCGCCACCGGGACCATCTCCGCGGCCGGGACGCTGGGCCAGATCATCCCGCCCTCGGTGGTGCTCATCATCCTGGCCGACCAGCTCTCCAACGCCACCGACCAGGCGAGCACGTTGCGCCAGGTGGAATACAAGGCCGCCACCGGCAACTTCGTCATGCCCACGGAGTTCGACATCACCTCGGCCAGCGCCGGCGACATGTTCCTGGGCGCCATCGTGCCGGGGCTGGTGCTGGTGGGCCTGTACGTCACGTACATTCTCACGGTGGCGCTCATACGGCCCAGCAGCGCACCGGCCATCCCCATGGAGGGGCGCTTCGACCGCGAGTTCGCCGTCAAGGTGGTGCTGGCGCTGGTCCCGCCCCTGGCCCTGATCCTGGCGGTGCTCGGATCGATCATCGCGGGCATTGCCACGGTCAACCAGGCCGGGGCCATCGGCGCCGTCGGCGCCACCATCATGGCGGGATACCGCCTCACCGAGGGACAGCGCGGGTCCTTCACGCCCGCCATCATCGCCGGCCTCTCCCTGATCGCCCTCTTCGTCCTGCTGGCGACCTTCGACCTGAACATTCGCACCATCCACGGCGCCTACGAGGCGGTAGGCGTCACCGCCGCAGCCATCGCGGTCACCGGGCTGCTGGTAGCGGTGGTGTGGAGCGGCTGGCGCGCCTACCGCACGGAGCGGATGCTCGCGGGCGTCATGGTGGAGACCGCCAAGACCACGGCCATGGTCTTCATCATCCTGCTGGGCGCGGCCATGCTCACGGCGGCCTTCCGGGGCTTCGGCGGCGAGGAGCTGGTGAAGGAGTTCCTGACCACCCTGCCGGGCGGATTCTGGACCCAGTTCATCGTGGTCATGGCGGTGATCTTCATCCTCGGCTTCTTCCTCGACTTCATCGAGATCGCCGTGGTGGTGGTGCCTATCGTGGCCCCCATCCTGTTGTCGGATCCCTCCGCCAACATCACCGCGGTCTGGCTCGGCGTCATGATCGGCGTCAACATGCAGACCTCCTTCCTGACGCCGCCGTTCGGCTTCGCGCTGTTCTACCTGCGCGGCGTCGCACCGCCCTCCGTGCTGACAACCGACATCTACCGGGGCGTGGTCGCGTTCATCGCGCTGCAGCTCGTGGCCCTGGGCATCGTCGGGTTCTATCCTCCGCTGGTGAACTACCTGCCGGCGCGCACATCGCTCACCGGCGAGACCGCGCCGCCGCCCCGGAACCCGCGCCTCCAACGCTGCCTGGAGCAGCACCTGTTCGAGCAGTACGACCGCGACGGCGAGACCATCCGCGCAAGCATCCGGACGGCGCAGGGCCTCGACACGAGCTATCTGCCGGAGAAGGTGCGCCGCGGCCTGACCGGCGGCATGGAGAAGGCCGGCCGGACCTTCGACCTGGTTTCGGAAGTGCGCCGCACCACCGCGGAACGGGACGCGTTCGGGCAGACCTACAAGCCCACCCATACGGTGGTCCGGCGAATCAACGCGGACGAACGGCGGATCGACCGCGAGGTGCGCGAGCTTCGGAACACCATCCGGCGGCTGGGAAGGAATGCCGACCCCGACGTGGTGGCACCGCTGCGCCACGAGGTCGAAGAGTTGGTGGAGCGAAGGGCCCAGGTGGAGGCGACGCGGCCGGAGGGTGAGAAGGAGCTGCGCAAGCGTTACCTTTCCCTGGAGAAGAATGAAACCACCGCCCGCCGCAACTACCGGCGCAATGTCGACGACGCCGCCGGCTCCGTGCGATCGGTGCGGGAAATGCTGGCGAAGGCGCCGGCCCTGGAGGCCGTCGGAGCGAAAGTCAGGGCGCTGCCGGAAGTCCTTCGGACGCAGACGCCCAAGCAGGCAGGCCCCGTGATCCGTGACGCCGAGCGGGCGCTCCGAAAAGTTCCCGGGACCCACGACTTGCGGGACGCTCTCTCAAAGGCGCGCTCCGACCTGCGGCGTGGCGAGCGCGGCCGGGAGCGGGCAGCGAAACGCATAGGCGAAGCGGTCGCTCTCCTCGAAAGCGAGCTGCAGTGGCGCTCCCGGGCCGCCCGCGAACTCGACCCCGGTCTAGCCTCCTACGAGGAAGCCCTCCGCGAAACCATCGGCATCCGGCAACTCGAACGGCTGCCCACCCACATCGCCAAACCCGTGGCGGCCTGCCTGTCGCACCACCGCGACATTTCGTTGAGCTTCTAGCCACGCCGCCGCACCGGCATGCGGCGGGCCATCCAGCCGTCGTTCCCCGCCTCTCCTCCGTCATTTATTTGACATATCGAGGGGAATTTGACGAAACTCACTCTGTCCCTTTCCATGGCCCGAACAGTCTCTTGAAGCTCGAACGGGCTCCCGGCACAACCACCCTCAATGCAGTCGTCAACCAACGCCGGCACGCCGCCACCCCAGCACCCCTCCCCGTTTCCCCGATGCCTGGCTTTGGACTTGGAGGTCGGCAAGGAGAGTGGGGTCATTCATGCATTCGGCGCGATTCGCACTGACAACGACAAGACTCTGACACATTCGGGCAAGGGCCTCACGGAGGCCCTGAAGCGGCTTGACGAGTTCGCACGTGGCGCATCCTGTATTCTCGGCCACAACCTCATTGAGTTCGACCTGCCCCACTTGACAGCGACCAAACCCGATCTCCAACTGCTCAAGCTGCCCGCGATCGATACCCTCCGTCTCAGCCCGCTCGCCTTTCCCCGCAATCCCTATCACCATCTCGTGAAGCACTACCAGGACGGCGGATTGAGGCGCCGGCAGTTGAACGATCCCGAGTTGGACGCCCGCTTGGCGCTTGAGGTCTTCGGCGACCAGCGCCGTGCGCTGCGGGAAGCCGAGCCCGACCTCCTGACGGCCTGGCACTGGCTCGTCACGCCGACGCCGGAGCGCGGGGACCGTGCCCTGGATGAACTCTTCTCGGGACTCCGCGGCGCGCACCGCCCGTCGGATGCGGAGGCCCGCGCGGCCATCCGCCAGAGGCTGGAAGGCGCCGGCTGCGCGGTTTACGCCCGGCACGTGGTGGCAGAGGCCCGCGCCGGCTGGCCCCTGGCCTATGCGCTGGCGTGGCTCTCGGTGGCCGGCGGCAACTCGGTGATGCCGCCGTGGGTGCGCCACCAGTTCCCGGAGGCGGGACGGCTGGTGCGGCGGCTGCGGGACAGGGCCTGCACGGATTCCGCCTGCGGCTGGTGCCGGGAGCGCCACGACCCGCGCAAGGAGCTCAAGCGCTGGTTCGGGTTCGACGACTTCCGGCCCGAGCCGGTGGACCTTGAAGGGTGGCCGATGCAACGGACCATCGTCGAGGCGGCCATGACGGGGCGGCACGTGCTCGGTATCCTGCCCACGGGCACGGGGAAGTCGCTCTGCTACCAGATCCCGGCGCTGTCGCGCTACGACAAGACCGGCGCGCTGACGGTGGTGATCTCGCCCCTGGTGGCGCTGATGACGGACCAGGTGGCGGGGCTGGAGGCCCGCGGCATCGCCTGCTGCGTGACGGTGAACGGGCTGCTGTCCATGCCGGAGCGCTCCGACGCACTGGACCGGGTGCGGCTAGGGGATGCGGGCATCCTGCTCGTCTCTCCCGAGCAACTCCGGGCGCCTGCGCTGCGCCGCGCCCTCGGCCAGCGCGAGATCGGCGCCTGGGTGCTGGACGAGGCGCATTGCCTGTCGCGCTGGGGACACGACTTCCGGCCCGATTACCTCTACGTGGGGCGCTTCATCCGGGAGAGTGCCGGCGGCGAACCGCCGCCGGTGCTGTGCCTCACCGCCACCGCAAAACCGGATGTGGTGGATGACATCACCCGCTACTTCCGCGACCGGCTCGACATTGAGCTGGGGGTCGTCAACGGCGGCGTCGAGAGGTCCAACCTGACCTTCGAGGTCATGCCTACGTCGGGAGCCGAGAAGTTTGCGGACATTCACCAGGTGCTGGCGTGGCACCTGCCGCCGGATGCGTCCGGGGGCGCCATCGTCTACTGCGCCACGCGGCGCGGGAGCGAAGAGGTCGCGGAGTACCTGCAACTGAAGGGAGTGGCCGCCGACCATTTCCACGCCGGTCTGCCGCCCGAGACCAAGAAGGACGTGCAGCGGCGCTTCATCAATGGCGAGCTGCGCGCCATCGCCGCCACCAACGCCTTCGGCATGGGCATCGACAAGCCCGACGTGCGGCTGGTGATCCACGCCGACATCCCGGGCTCGCTGGAGAACTACCTCCAGGAAGCGGGCCGCGCCGGCCGCGACCGGGCCGCCGCGCGCTGTGTGCTGTTGTATGCGCGCGACGACGTGGAGCGGCAGTTCGGCATGTCCGCGCGCTCACGCCTCACCCGGGTGGAGATCCACGGCATCCTGCGGGCGCTGCGCAACCTGGACCGGAAGAAGCGCTTGGGCGGCGAGGTGGTGGCTACCGCGGGCGAGATCCTGGGCGAGGACGAGGAGCAGGTGTTCGAGCGCGATTCCACCACCGACGATACCCGCGTGCGCACGGCCGTCGCCTGGCTCGAAGAGGCGAAGTTGCTGACCCGGGAAGAGAACCGGGTGCAGGTGTTCCCGTCGTCGCTGCGGGTGCGATCGGCGGAGGAAGTCCGCGAGCGCCTTGGGCGGGCGCCCCTGGCGAGGGACTACCGCGACCGGTTGGAACAAGTGGCCTTGGCGTTGATCGACGCCAGGCCGGCCGAGGGACTAAGCACCGACGACTTGATGGTGGTGTCCGGGCTCAGCCCCGAAGGCGTCCGTCACGC
This sequence comes from uncultured Binatia bacterium (SeqCode), assembly GCA_965219905.1. Lineage (GTDB taxonomy): Bacteria > Desulfobacterota > Binatia > UBA9968 > JAJDTQ01 > JAJDTQ01. The sequence continues at coordinate 1,707,731 of CBDCOS010000002.1, forward strand.
GCTTTACGACCTGGAGCGGCTGGGCATTGCCAGCAACGACACGGCGTTGACCGCGTTCGTCCACGCGGGCGTGGAACGCTCCTCCTCGCGGCGCCTGGAGGCAGCCGCCGAACTGGAGACCGCGCTGATCCGCCACATGCGCGAGGCGGCGCCGGACCTGGGCAAGGGCGACACGGCGCCGCTTCACTTGCGCGTGGCCTCCCAGGTGCTGCGGGACGAGGGTCTGGCGGAGCCGCTGCCGGAGCGGCTTTGGCGCATCGTCCGTGGCATCGCATACGACGGCCGGGGCGAGGACGGCGCCGCCGGCAGCCTCACCGCGCGCAAGCTCGACGCCGAAATCGGGCGTGTGACGCTGCATCGTGAATGGGAGGACCTGGAGGAGACCGCGCGAATCCGGCGGAACGGCGCCAAGCTCTTGCTGGCGCACCTTCTCGAATGTCTGCCGCGGGGCGCCCGCGGCACGGACCTCTTGGCGGAGACGACGCTGGGCAAGCTGACCCGTGCCATCGAATCCGACCTAGAGATCAAGAGCAGGATCAGGTACCCGGCCAAGCTGCTGGACCGGGCGCTGCTGTGGCTGCACGAGCTGGAGGTCATCCGCCTCAACAAGGGGTTGGCGGTGTTCCGCCCGGCCATGACCATCCATCTGCAAAGGGACCGGCGGGGCTTCACCAACGCCGATTTCGAGCCCCTCACGCTGCACTACCGGGGACAGGTCCTGCAGATCCACGTGATGGTGGAGTTCGCCGAGCGCGGCCTGGCGGCCGTTGTCGAGGCGACCCGGATGGCGCTGGACTACTTCGCCCTCAAGCAGGAGGAGTTCCTGAAACGCTGGCTGCCCGGACGTGCCCGCGAGATCGGCCGGCAGACCACGCCCGCGTCGTGGCAGGCCATCGTCGAGGACCTCGGGAACCCGGTACAACAGCGCATCGTCACCGACGACCGTGAGCAGACCAACGTGCTGGTGCTGGCCGGACCGGGCTCGGGCAAGACGCGGGTGCTGGTCCACCGCATCGCCTATCTCATCCGGGTACGGCGCGAGAACGCCCGCGGCATCCTGGCGCTGGCCTACAACCGGCACGCCGCCGTGGACATCCGCCGCCGGCTCGGGGAGATCATCGGCGACGACGCCAGGGGCGTGACCGTGCTCACCTGCCACGCCCTGGCCATGCGGTTGACGGGCGCCAGCTTCACAGGCCGCGCGGAACGTCCCGATGACGAGACGTTCCGGGAGGTCATGCACCGGGCGGTGGATCTGCTGCGCGGCCAAGGGCTGCCGCCGGAGGATGCCGACGAGCAGCGCGCGCGGCTCCTGGCGGGGTTCCGCTGGATCCTGGTGGACGAGTACCAGGACATCGCCGCGGAACAGTATGAGTTGATTTCGGCGCTGGCCGGCCGCACCCTCGAGGACGACGACGGGAAGCTCACCGTGTTCGCAGTCGGAGACGACGACCAGAACATCTATGCCTTCAACGGCGCCTCGGTGGAGTTCATCCGCCGCTTCGAGCAGGACTACGGGCCGAAGCCCATTCACCTCGTCGAGAACTACCGTTCCACCGCCCACATCGTCGACGCGGCCAACGCCGTGATCGAGCCGGCGCGCGAGCGGATGAAGAGGGAACACCCCATCCGCGCCAACGCGGCGCGCGCCGAGGACGTGCCGGGCGGAACGTGGCGGGAGCTGGACCCGGTGGGCCGGGGACGGGTGCAGATCCTGCCCGTGCCGCGGGATCCGGTGGCGCAGGCAAGGGCCGTCATGGCGGAGTTGCAGCGACTCTCGGACCAGTCATCGGACTGGGACTGGTCGCGTTGCGCCGTGATCGCGCGCGAGTGGAGCTATCTGGTCCCGGTGCGGGCGTTCTGCGAAGCCACGGGTATCCGGGTACAGATGGGCGACGAAGAGATTCCGGGCTTCTGGCGGCTGCGCGAGACCCGGAGATTGGTCGGGTGGCTTCGTGAACGCCAGACCGGCCTGCTGGACGGGGCCACACTGCGTGGTTGGGCCGGGGCGCAACCGTCCAATCCCTGGCACGAACTGTTGCGGCAGGCCATCGACGAGCACGCGCTGGAAACCGGCGGCGGCGAAGTCCCCGTCGACCACTTCATCGAGTGGTTGGCCGAGTGGGGCCGGGAGATACGGCGGCGCCAGCGCGGGCTCCTGCTGCTGACCGCCCACCGAGCCAAGGGACTGGAGTTCGACCATGTGGTGGTGCTGGACGGGGGCTGGAAGCGGGTCGGGCGCGACGAGGACTCCGACGCGCCACGGCGGCTGTACTACGTGGCCATGACGCGGGCTCGCGAGACCCTGGCGCTGGCGTGGTTCAAGGAGGAACCGCCGCTGCACGATGGGTTGCTCAAGCGCCCGTCGGTTCTGTGCCGGCAACCGGTGGCGCTTTCGCCCTGCCCCACCGCGCTCCAATACCGGCATGTCCAAGCCACGCTGCGAGAGGTGGATCTGGGATTCGCCGGACGCCGCAACGCGGGTCATCCGACGCACCGGGCGATTGCCGCGCTGTCGTCCGGTGACCCGCTCGAAACGCGGGTCCTCAACGGAGGGCGCTGGGAACTCCTGGACAGGAACGGCTCCGCGGTGGGCCGTCTCGCCGGTCGCTTCACACCGCCGCCCGGCATGCGTTGCCGATCCGCGAAGGTGCTGGCCATCGTCGCGTGGAACCGCGATATATCGGACCCCAGATACCGCGACACCGTCAAGTGCGACACATGGGAGGTGGTGGTGCCGGAGCTGGTGTTCGAGCCGCTCGATGTCTGAGCGGGCGTCATGGGACATCCTTGGTTGCGGCGAATCGCGCTGCATGGCAAGGCTACCCCTATCGACGAGTATGGGAGAAACGAAGACCACCAAGGGCGAGGGAAGTTGACCGGCACCGAACGTATCCGCTCATTCGTCGAGCACCGTGCGACGCAACGCTGGATCACCACCCTGATCGTGCTGAACGCCGTGGTGCTGGCGCTGGAAACCAGCCCGGCGGCCATGGCCGCGGCCGGGAGCTTTCTCAAGCTGGCCGACCGGGTGATCCTCGCGATCTTCGTGGTAGAGATCCTGCTCAAGGTGGTGGGGCAGCGGCGCGACTTCGTCCGTGACGCCTGGAACCACTTCGACACGATCGTGGTGGCCATCGCGCTGATTCCGGCCACCGAGTTCCTCTCCGTGATGCGCGCGCTCCGGATCCTCCGGGTGTTCCGGCTGATTTCCGCCGTGCCCTCCATGCGCCGCGTGGTCGGAGCGCTGCTCCACGCGGTGCCCGGGATGGGGTCCGTGGTGATGCTCCTGGCGGTGATCTACTTCGTGTTCTCGGTAATGGCGACCAACCTCTTTGCCGAACGCTTCCCCGACTGGTTCGGCAACATCGGCAGCTCTGCGTATACCCTGTTCCAGATCATGACCCTGGAAAGCTGGTCCATGGGCATCGTGCGGCCCGTGATGGAGGTGTTTCCCCATGCCTGGCTCTTCTTCGTGCCGTTCATCCTGATCACGTCGTTCGCCGTGCTGAACCTGTTCATCGGCATCATCGTCGACGCCATGCAGACCCACGGGCATGGGGAGAGCATAACGGCAACGTCCAAAGCGTCCGCCACGTCCGACCCGGAGCCCACCCTTGCGGACCTGCAGGCCGAAATTCGCGCTATGCGGGCCGAGTTGACGGAACTGAAACGGAACTAGGATCCAGAAGCCACCGGCGGGTGACCCCTACCAGGGTCCACCTGGCGCACGCTGCCTGCCGGAGCGCCGGCACCCAGCATCATACCTTCGACACCCCGCTCCCCCCGGGCGGCTGCGACTTGCCCGGAATCCATTCCACGTCCTTGCGGGGGCCGTCGGCCTTGACCGTGAAGCGGGCCTTGCCGAGCTTCTCGATGTCGATCTCCAGGGTGTCGCCGTTGTTCATGGGGCCGAGGCCCACGTGGTAGGTGCCGGTGGCGATGACGTCGCCGGGCTGGAGCTGGACGAAACGGGACAGCCAGGCGACCAGCTCGGGGATCTTGTGGGCCATGTGGCGGGTGTTGTAGTCCTGCCGGGCCTCGCCGCTCACCCAGGACTTGACCGTGAGGTCGTGGGGGTCCGGGACCTCGTCGGCGGTGGTGATCCAGGGGCCGCAGGGGCTGTGGGTGCCCTGCCCCTTGGGGAGGAACTGGGAGCGGCGCACCATGCCCCGGTTCGAGATGTCGAAGAACGGCACGTAGCCGAACACCGCGTCCATCGCGTCGGACTCGGCGAGGTTCCGGCCGCACGGCCCCATGACGAAGGCAAGCTCGGCTTCGGGCTGGGTCACCGCCACCGCGGGGATGTCCGGCAGTTCCACCGTTCCCTCCGGCCCCAGGAGCTCGGGAGCCTTGTAGAAGAACTCGATGGGCAGGGTGTCGGGGGTGCGCTCCGGCGAGTCCAGGTAGTTCACGAAGGCGGCCAGGCACTTGCTCGGCCGGGGGATGGGCGCCAGCAGCTTGACGACGCTCAGCGGAAAGCCCGACCCCTCCCGGCAAAGGCGCTCGAACTCCTTCCGGTAGCCGTCGAAGTCGGCGATCACCTCCTCCATCACCCGTTGGGGGCCCTTCTCCACCCGGTGCTGGATGATGCCGCTGACGTCCACCACGTTGGCGCCGTTCTTGAGGACGCCGACACGATCGTCATTGAAGCGAAGGATCTTCACGAATAAGGCTCCTTGCCGGCCTGCGCCGCCCTCCTAGTCGTTCACCGGTTCCAGCCACACGTCCACCAGCGCCACCCGGCCGTCCCGGGCGGCCTGCAGCCCGCGCTCGATTGCTCCCTTGACCTCCGCCGGGCTCTGGACCCGCTCGCCGAAGCCGTCGAAGGCCCGGGCGATGGCGGCGTAGTCGGGCGCGGGCGCGATGGAGGTGCCCACGAACTGGTTGGTGCGCACGGCCCAGCCGTCGGGATAGTACGCGGGGACGCCGCGCTTCATGGACTTGTAGCCGTGGTTGTTCATGAGCACGATCAGGATCGGCATGCGGAACTCCTGGGCGAAGCCGAAGCCCGCGATGCCGGGATTGTAGTTGAAGGAACCGTCGCCGATGACCAGCACCACGGGCTTGTCCGGATACGCGGCCTTGACCCCGAGGGCGGTGCCGAGGCCGGTGCCGAGGCCGCCGATGCAGCCGCTGAAGAAGTGGCCCGGCTTCACCCGGTTCAGGTATTGGTGCAGCGCCATGCGGTGGGTGATGGTCTCCTCCACCAGGTAGACGTCCTCGGGCAGCACCTGGTTGAGCTGGTACATGACCCAGTTGGTGTCCATGGGCTCCTTCGATTCGAGGCTTCGGGCCTGCTCGGCCCACGCCGCCCGCCGCGCCGCGCCCTGCTCGCGCAGCCTTGCGCGCCGTTCCACGGCCGCCGCACCGCCCTCCACGCCGCCCTCCCGCAGCCGCTCCAGCAACGCGTCCAGTGAAGCCCCCAGCTCTCCGGCGATGCTCAAGTCCACCTGCACGCCCCAGTAGGGCAGGTTCATGTGCAGCGGCTCCTCGTCCAGCGCCACCACCTTGGCGCCGTGGGCCACGGCGGCCGAGGCCGGATGCCACGGCTGGGTGGCGCCTATGAGACACACCACATCGGCATCGGCCATGTACTCCCCGGGCTCGAAGCCTCCGTGCAGCTCGTGGTCCCGCGGAAAGTTGAAGTAGCCGCTGCTGCGGGTTTCCACCGCCGGGGCGTTGAGCAGCTCCGCCAACTCCACCATGCGCTCCACGATGCCGCTGCTGGTGCCGGCGTTCTCGGTGACGATGACCGGGTTCCGGGCCGTCCGGAGCAGGCTCGCCAACTCGTCGATGGCGCCTGCGTCCGGGCTCGGCATCGACGGCATCGACACCTTCAGCGGCGCCTCCTGCGTGACCTTATCGAACAGGTACTCCATGGGCATGGACACGAACACCGGCCCCCGGGGCGAGCTCATGGCCATCTGGCAGGCGCGCTGGATGGTGGAGGACAGGATGTGCTTGTCGTTGAGCCCGAAGCTCCACTTGACGCACCGGTCCACCAGCCGGGCCGGGCCGCCCACGTCCGAGAGGAACCGCATCCACTGGCCGCCGGGGTCGGGGCCGTCGTCCTCGCCGAAGGCGAGGGACTCGCCGGTGAAGACCACCATGGGCACCTGCTCGTGAAGCGCCCCGCGCAGCGCCATGGAGCCGTGCAGCGCCCCCACCGTGGTGTGGATCATGACGCCGGGCAGCTTGCCGGTGGCCTTGGCGTAGCCGCTGGCCATGGCCAGGGCGATCTCTTCGTGCCGCGAGCTCAGGTAGACCGGCATGCTCTCGTCGGGCTTGGCCAGGGCCTCCCACACGGGCGACCACTCGGAGCCCGGCGACGCGAAGATCCGCTCCACCCCCATGCCCGACAGGACACGCAAGAAGGCCTCGGCGCCCGTGAGTCCATTGACTTCAATCATTTTCGGTTCCTCCGTTGGGCAGGTCCACCGGCATCGGAGCCGGAATTGGGGCCGGGAGACGGGCCCGCGCGGACCACGGCCCTCCCGGCTCCCGGAACTCGTCCATAGGTAGACCACGCCGCCGGGGGCGGTCAACTCCTCAGACTACCGCGGCGAAGGTGGGCATCCATCCGGCGGGGGGCCTCAAGTCCAGCGAGTCGGCGTCGATGGAGGTGCGGCCCGACAACAGCACCCGCTCGCTCCGGTACGCCCACACGCGCAGGTCCGCCCACACGAAGGAATCGCCGTCGAGGTCGATCCGCGGGCGCCCCACCTTCCTCTGGGCGACGTAGCCCTCGCCCCGCCGCACCAGCCGCTGCAGCCGCGAGCGGCCGACCCGCGCGCTGGGCAGGAACCCGCGGCTGGCGTGGCTGCGCATCGGCTTGAACACGAACCGGTCCCGGTCCTCGACGATGGCGTCGATGTTGTCCGGCCTCAGCACATGGGTCTCGGGGATGTGCCGGCTGAGAACCGCCCGCTCCTGAGCCTCGATGCCGAGCTCCCGGTCCCACGACGGCAGCGAGAGAAACTCCAGCAGCCGCTTGTCGCTGCGGGTGGCGTAGGTGAAGGGATTGGGCGCGACGTAGACGCCGCCGTCCAGGAAAGCCTCCCGCAAGGGGCGCGTGGTCTCCTTCTCCAGGAAGAAGTCCGTGGAACGGTTCACGATGAACGAGACCGGCTCGCCGCCGCGCCACAGCCGCTCCCCGTCCCAGCGGAGCTCCGCCGTCGACGCCACGGCCGCGGGCCACCCTTGCTCCCGGAAAAGCTCCCCCAGCATCTCCATCTCGCCGCCGAACTTGCCCCGCTCCAGGGCTTCGGGTTCGTCCAGGATGAGGAACAGGCCGTCGGGGAAGGCGCCGAAGAACCCTTCGGCCTCCCGGCGAACCATGTGCTTGATCCGCTCCCGGAGCTCGGCGGCCGTCGGCGGGGCTTCGAGGGCGGCCTGCCGGTCGGGCTCCAGGAGCGCGTGGAAGCCTTCGTTGATGAAGCCGGCGTAGAGAAGCCCGGAGCCGTTGTCGTTGAACTCGATGACCTGCCACGGCCCGTCCGGAGGCAGATGGAAGTCCCAGGCGCTGAAGAAGCACACCTCCGGCCGTTTCACCGGCAGGCCGTGGCCCGACGAGGCGATGACACTCTCCCGCCACGCCGGCCGCGTGGTCACGTCCTCGAACACGCGGATGAAATCGTCGATCTCCGCCATCACCGGGGCCGGGATGGCCTGGTGCGCGAAGGTCACCGAGAACTCGTCCGGAACGCCGGGGATACCCGCCGCCCGAAGCCGGCCCCAGAACTCTTGGCGCCGGTCGTCCATCAGTTGTCGGAGCAGGCGGTTTTCGGGGAACGCCCGGCGGCGCGTGACCCGGCCGGGTTCGCGTCAAGCGGGCTCATGGAGCGTCCGTGTCAGGCGCTGAAGGAACCGTCCCACCTCCGCGTCGTCCCTGAGCCGGTAGCCCGCCGCCGTCGGCCTGGGCTGTTCCGCCACGAGAATCCCCACACCCCTGCCGGCCACCGCCTCGAAGGCGTCCTCGTCGGTGGTGTCGTCGCCGAGGTACAAGGGTACGTGGTCGACGCCCAGGGCCTGGAGAATCCACTCCACCGCCTTGCCCTTGTTCCAGTCGAACCGGGGCCGGATCTCGAACACCTTCTTCCCGTGGGTCTTGCGCAGCCCGGCATAGTCCTGCAGCAGGCCGTCCACCACGGCTTCGACGTCGGATACCGCCGCGTCGTCCACGAGGCGGTAGTGAACCGCGATGGAGTAGCCCTTGGTTTCCAGCAGCAGGCCGGGGACGTGTGCAAGGGCGCCCTCCAGCCGCTGATGCAACTCGCCCATGACCGGCAGGAACTCCCGCCCCACCTGGTGGCCGATGCCGGACCCCGCGGGGCCGACGATGTCGAAACCATGAGTCCCGGCGTAGAAGAGATTGTCGAGACGGACCCGCTCCTGGACGTCCGCGCGGCCGCGGCCGCTGATGACGGCGGTGACGCACCGGTCGCCCAGACGCCGCACCGTGGTGCGCATCTCGTCGGAAAGCACCGCCTGCGCGGGGGTGTCCACGATGGGAGTCAGCGTCCCGTCGTAGTCGAGGAACACGGCGGCCTGACGGCCTTCGAGGGCCTTCTGGATGTCAGGGAAGTGGGTCAAGGCGGACGGAATGGCCCGGTCGGCGGCCCTCATCCGCGAATCCGTCCCCAGCAGGCCACCTCGGTCCACTCCTTCTCGGGAATGGCATAGGTGTGCGTTCCCGCGATCAATCCGGCCCGATTGAGGTTGCTGGGGCAGATCATCCGTTCGCCGATCTCCTTCTCGGCCAGCTTGGCGTCCATGAGGTCATGGCTGTGGCTCGAATGGCCCAACCCCATGGCATGCCCGATCTCGTGCGCCGTCATGTTCTGGGCCTCCACGGCCGCCACGTCCCTGAGCCCGAGATAGACGTAGGCCTTGCGGATGCCTTCCCGTCCGTTGCGGCATTTCACCTTGGTGGCGCCGACGATCCCCGGCAACACATCGTTGAACAGCTCGATGGTGATATCGGCCTCCGCGTTCCCCGTCTCCCACATGGCATAGAACGGCTGCACCCGGTTCCATTGCAGCACCCCGCGACGCACCGCCAGCGCCACCTCAAGGGACACGCCGGCCCAGTCGTTGACCTTGAACGTAACCACGTCGCGGTCCACGGGGTTCCAGCGGGCCACCGCCCCATCTTCACATGTCATCCGCCCGATATGGACCATGCGCCCCGCGTCATGGTCCCCGAAGCCCTCCGAATGATGGCAGGGAACCTCCGAACCCGCATCGTCCGTGCAGGCCTCGACGTTCGAGTCGAACAAGGTCAGCGAAAGCGCCAGGGCGAGAACCGGGAAGATTGCCTGATTGGCCGTGATCATGCCGACGTCGGTGATGCGGTCCGATGCCTGAAGAACCCGAGCCCGAGGAACAACGCGCTTATACAACGTCCGCTCCCGGCCCGCAACCCGGGCGGGCGGCGGAAATAAACCGGGAGGGCGCCGAAGCGCCCTCCCGGGGAAAGAGGGGAAGGAAGCAACGGCTCAGCCGATGAGGCCGCCGTCGTCGCGGGTCACCGCGACCACCGCCGAGCGGGGGACGGTGTCGCCGCCGTCGGGGAAGTGGCTGTCGCCCTTCTCACCCGGGTGCTGAATGCCCACGAACAGGGTCCTGCCGTCGGCGCTCCAGGCGATGCCGGTGACCTCGCACTGCCTGGGACCCACCAGGAAGCGGCGGATCTCGCCCGTCGCCGGGTCGCCTACCAGCATCTGGTTGTTGCCCTGGCCGGCAAAGCCCTTGGCGTCGGAGTAGTTGCCGTCGGTCTGGATCCACAGCATGCCGTTACGGTCGAAGGCGATACCGTCGGGGGAGTTGAACATGTTGCCCGCATTGACATTGCTGGAGCCGGCGTCGGCGTCCTTGTGGACCGAGGGGTTTCCCGCCACCACGTAGAGATCCCAGGCGAAACCGGTGGCCAGGTGGTTGCCGCCGTCCGGCCGCCAGCGGACGATCTGTCCGTAGAGATTGCCGGCTCGGGGATTGGGTCCGCCCACGGGAGTCGCGTCGCCGCCCGCGTTGGGCTTCTTGCCGCGGTTCTTGTTGTTGGTGAGGGCGCAGTAGACCTCGGGTTTCCTGGGGTTGGCGGCCACCCATTCCGGCCGGTCCATGGTGGTGGCCTTCACCGTGGAGGCGGCGATGCGGGTGTGGATGTAGACCTCGGCCATGGAGGCCATCCCGGTGGACTCGGGGGTCAGATCCAGCCACCGGCCCCGGCCGCCGTCGGCGAACTTCGCCACGTACAGCCGGCCCGTCTCCAGCAGGTCGGCATTGTTGCCGCCCTCCACGTAGCGTCCCTCGCTCACGAACTTGTAGAGGAACTCGCCGCGCTCGTCGTCGCCCATGTAGACCACCACCTGCCCGTTGGCGGCCAGCACCACCTCGGCGTTCTCGTGCTTGAAGCGCCCGAGGGCGGTGCGTTTCTTCGGGGTGGACTTGGGATCCAGCGGGTCGATCTCGACGATGTATCCGGCACGGTTGGGCTCGTGGGGATGCCGGGATATGTCGAACCGCTCGTCCGTCATGGCCCAGCCGTACCGGTCCTTTACGCTGACGCCGTAGCGCTTGAGCTCGGGGCTGATCTTCACGCCGGCGTCGCTCGAGGAGAAGTAGCCGTGGAAGTTCTCCTCGCACGCGAGGTAGGTGCCCCACGGGGTGCGGCCGTTGCCGCAGTCGTTCCAGGTGCCGAGGCCGCGGGCGCCGGCGGGATCGGCGGCGGTCTTCAGAAGATCGTGACCGCGGGCCGGACCGGTGATTTCCATGGGCGTATCCGGGGTGATCTTCCGGTTGTAGGGCGAATCCTTGACGATGGACCACTTGCCGCCATCGCGCCGGATCTCCATCACCGACACCCCGTGTCCGGCCTTGCTCTTGCGCACGTCATCGGCGTTCCGGGGCATGTTGCCCTCGCCGCCGAAGATGATGCCGCGGTTCACGTACTCGTTGTTCACCGCCAGGACGTTTCGGCCGCGGTGGCTGAACAGCGCCATGCCGTCGTTGTTGTCGCCGAAGGCCAACTCCTGGCTGGCGCCGGTGCCGCGGGTCTTCTGGTCGAACTCGGTGCCGCGCGACCACAGGGGGTCGCCCCACCTGGCCACCACGTGCCAACCGTATCCCCTGGGAACGGTGACGGTGTCGAGGCCGTTGGCCGCCACCGCCTCGAAACCGAAGCGGCTGGTGCCGGCGAGGGCCGCGAGGGGCCTCAGCACGCCGGTGCTCATGACGAACGCGGAAGCGGCGAACGCCGCGCTGCCGCTCAGGAAGCCCCGCCGGGAGATGGCCTTGGCGGCCAGCTTGCCGAAGTCGGTCTCGACGAGCCGGGAATCATGGGCTTCTTCGAACTCCTCTGGTAACGTCTCCGGCCTCGCGGCCATGCGTGTGCTTCGCATTTTCACCTCCTCGATTGTTGCGATTCCTGCCAAGCCGATCGACCGGGCGTGGACGGGACAGCGCCCGGAAGACCGGAACCGTCAATACGTCCACGCTTAACCGGGATCTGTTACATCCAGGTGACCGTCCATTACATCCTGGTAACCAATGGGCGAAGAAACGCAAAATTCAGACCGAGGCAGGCGCCTTCCCTGGCGAACCGATGCCGGGCGCGGGTGTCGCGATGTCGGACGCCCGGTGTCGGAGCGCGCCGGCGCAGGTGCAGCCTTGCCTATGGACACCGGCCGTGCGATATCTCTCCGCAGGCGCACTTGCCCGTGAGCGGTTCCGGCGACCTGCATGTCACAGGCTACGAACACAAGCGAGGCGAAACATGGCGTTCGAGCGACTACGAAAACTTGTGGGCGAGGGCGACGACGAAAAGACGGAAGCCCAGAGGGACGTCGACATCACCTTCGGCATCGAGGAGGAGTTCTGGCTGGTCGATCCCGACAGCCGGGACATCATCGCCGATCCCGATCCCGGTATCTTTGACTGGTGCGAGACGAACCGCGGGCCCCACGGGTTCGTTCACGAGCTCCTCCGTTCCCAGATCGAAACCAATACCCGCGTATGCGAATCGGTGACGGACCTGCGCAGTGCGCTCCGGGAAACCCGCCGGGTGGCGGTGGAGGCCGCGAAGCGGCACGGCGCCTCGGTGATGGCCGCCTCGACCCATCCCTTCGCGGCCTGGGAATCGCAGATGACGACGCCCAAGGAACGGTACGAGCGGCTGACGACGAGGCTTCAGGAAAACGCGCGGCGGCTCCTGGTGAGCGGCATGCACATCCACGCCGGCTTCGGCGACGCCGATTCGCGCATCCGGGTCATGACCGCCATGCGGCGTTACCTGCCGCTGCTGCACGCCATCTCCACGTCGTCGCCGTTCAACGCCGGCCGCGAGACCGGGTACAAGTCCTACCGCCTGACCATCATGGGAGCGCTGCCGCGCACCGGCCTCCCCGGCCCGATGTGGTCCCGAGCGGAGTTCGACCAGCTCGTGGCGGACTACCAGAGAATGCAGCTCATCGACGACGGCAGCGAGTTGTGGTGGGACATCCGCCCGTCCGTACGCTTCCCCACCATCGAGCTGCGCATCTGCGACCTGTGCCCGCGTGTCGACGACGCCATGTGCATCGCCGCCCTGTACGCCTCCCTGATCCGGCGGTTGTCACGGCTCGACCGCGAAGGCGAACTGCCCGCCGAACCGCCAACGGAGATCATCGCCGAGAACCGCTGGCTGGCCCAGCGCTACGGCGTGCTCGGCTTCCACGGCGACACCCGGGAGGGCGGCCGCAAGGACGTCGAGGACTACGCCAAGGAACTGGTAGAAGAGCTGGCCGGCGACGCCCGCGCCCTGGGTTGCGAGAAGGAGCTGCAACACGCCCTCGCCATCATCCGCGAGGGCACCGGGGCCGACCGCCAGATCGACCTGTTCCGGCTCCGCAAGGTGGAGGGAGACACCGACGCCCAGGCGATGCGGGCGGTGGTGGACCTGGTGATCGAGGAGACGCGGGAGGGGATCGGGGAGGGATCTTGACGGACCTGGCGCGGACGATCACCTCCGGTCCTCGTCACCCGCGCGCGGAAATTGCCGCCATCCGTGATTGCTGCTAGGCTACAAAAAATTTTCGACCACTCTGAGAAGCGCCGCTGAACACAGTCCGGCGCTGCCAGTGCAGGAGGTTTTGCCATGTCCGTGATCGATGCCGATACCCATGTCGACGAGTCCGATGCCACCTGGGCCGCGTTGGAGGGGACGCCCTATGCGAAGTACATGCCGGTGACGGTCCACATGTCCGACGACGAGGCCAACCGGGCCGGCTTCAACACCACGACCCGGCGCAGTTGGGTGGTGGAGGGCAGGCTCCAGAACCGCGCGGTGCGGGACGAGATCAACCATCCGCCGCGGGTGCGCCGGGAGCTGGACGACGTAGAGGGCCGCATCGCCCACATGGACGAAATGGGCGTGGACATCCAGGTCATCTTCCCGACCTTCTTCATCCGCCACAACACCCAGAACGCCGAAGCCGAGTGGGCGCTGACCACGACCTACAACCGCTGGCTGGCCGAGAAGTGCGCGCCCACCAACGGGCGGCTGCAGTGGGCCGCGGTGCTGCCGTGGCTGGATCCCCAAATGGGCATCGAGGAGCTGCGCTGGGCCAAGGAGCACGGCGCCTGCGGCATCTTCAAGCGCGGCTTCGACATCGGCCGCAAGGTCACCGACCCGCATTTCTTTCCGGTGTACGAGGAGGCCAACCGTCTGGACATGCCGCTGTGCATCCACACGGGCCATCCGCTGCCGTCGCGCGAGTGGGACCGTGGCTTCCCCATCATGAACGCCTTCGCCGAGCTGGTGACCTCCAAGGTGCCGGAGATGTTCCCCAATCTGAGGTTCGGCTTCATCGAGTCGGGAGCGTCGTGGATTCCCTACGTGATGTCGCAACTTGGAGCGACCAAGCGCGCCGCGCTCCGCGGCACGGGGACCGCCCTGCCGCAACTGTGCGACCTCGACCCCGACATCTTCCGCAAGAACCGCTGCTACATCACCATCGACCCCATCGACGATGTCGAATCGCTCTTGAAGTTCCACACCGAGGACAACCTGATCATCGGCACGGACTACAGCCACACCGACATCTCCGCCAACCTGAGCGGGCTCAACGAGGTGCACAACTGGGTGGACGAGGGCCGGATCGACAAGGACCAGGCCGAGAAGATCCTCAACACCAACTCGCGTGTGTTCTACGGACTGTAGGAGCCGCGGTTTCTTCTTGTGAATGCGCAAGGGCGGGTTTGGAAACCCGCCCTTTTGCGTTGCTTCACCCCGCGCCGCGCATGGCCCGCCAGACCTTTTCCGGCGTCAACGGCAGGTCCCTGACCCGGGCGCCGGTGCAGCGGAACACGGCGTTGGCCACGGCCGGCGCCACCGGGATGATGCCTCCCTCCCCCATGCCCTTGGCGCCGTAAGGTCCGGGGCCGTCGCCGTTCTCCACCAGGATCGATTCGAAGGTCGCGGGCAGGTTCCCGAAGCCGGGCACGCGGTAGTCCACGAGGTTGGGGTTCAGGATCTGGCCGTCGCCGTACTCGATGGACTCCATCAGCGCATGGCCGATGCCCATCATGGCGGCGCCTTCGTCCTGGCCCTCGCACTGGAGCGGGTTCAGGGCCTTGCCCACGTCCGCGGCCATGACGTAGCGCTCAAGCCGCACCTCGCCCGTGTCCCGGTCCACGTCGAGTTCCACCGCGCCGATGCCGATCTCCCAGAAGAGCGGGTTGGCGGGGGTCGTGGCCATGCCGCTGTGGGCGTAGCCGCGGCCGACGATCTCGCCTCCCTGCATGGCGAAGTGCCTGCGGATCAGCTCGCCGTAGGAGACGCTCCGGCCGCCGGCCCGGGCCTCGCCGTCCGCCAGCTCGACGGCCTCCCGGGGGGCCTCGAAGTGCTCCATGGCCAGCTCCAGGATCTGCTCGCGGGCGTCGGCCGCGGCCGACTGGGTGGCCTTGCCCATCACCGTGGTGGAGCGGCTCGACCCGGTGGAGCGGTCATACGGGGTATAGGCGGTGTCCGGCGGCCGTACCCGCACCTTGTCGAAGGGGACGCGCAGTTCCTCGGCCACGATCTGGCTCATGACCGTGCGCGATCCCTGGCCGATCTCCGACGTGCCAATGAGCAGCACCACGCTGCCGTCGGAAAGGGCGTGCACGGTGGAGGTGGAGGCCAGCGGCGCACCAGGGTCGGTGACGCCGAAGGCGAGGCCCCGACCCGCGCCGGAGGGGGCCACCGGTCCGTCCCAGCCGATGCGCCGGGTGACGTACCCGAGCCCTTCCCGGAGGTCGGCGTCCAGGGGCTTGCCGCCGGGCTTCAGTTCCTCGCCCCGGTGCAGCAAGTTCTTGAGGCGGAACTCCAGCGGGTCCATGCCGAGGCGGTCGGCGAGGATGTCCATCTGCGACTCGTTGGCCCAGGAGGTCTGGGGGCCGCCGATGGAGCGGAACGACGCCGCGGACACGGTGTTGGTGTAGACGCAGTGGGACTCCACCCGGATGTGCGGAATGCGGTACGGCCCCAGGATGCGCGTCAGCGTGCGGCTGGTCACCACCGGGCCCAACTCGGCGAAGGCGCCGGTGTTGAGGAAGACTTCCGCCTGCTTCGCCACCAGCGTGCCGTCGCGCCTGGCGCCGGTGCGCACGCGGCACAGGGCCGAGTGGCGCCGCACGGTCATCATCGCCTCGGAGACGTTCTGCGCCACCCGCACTGGCCGCCCGCACTTCTGCGCCAACGCCACGGTCAAGGGCTCGATCTTGGCGCCGGACTTGCTGCCGTAGGCGCCGCCCACGTAGGGGATGATCACGCGCACGGCGGCCAGCGGCAGGTCGAAGATGTGCGCCAGCTCTAGCTGCACGCCGAAGGGATGGGCGCAGGAACTCCACACGGTGACGCCGTCGGCATCCACCTTGGCGATGGCCACGTGGGGCTCCATGGCGTAGTGGTACACCATGGGGAAGGTGAAGGTGTCCTCCACCACGGTGTCGGCCTCGGCGAACCCGGCCGCCACGTCGCCCTTCTCCAGCCGGTCGCTGAAGCAGATGTTGCCGGGCGCGGACTCGTGGATTCGGGGCGCGCCGCCGGCGACGGCCTCCTCGATGCCCACCACCGCGGGCAGAGGCTCGTACTCCACCGCCACCGCTCGGAGCGCGTCCTCCGCGGCCGCCTCGTCGTCCGACGCCACCGCGGCCACCGGCTGGCCGGCGAAGAGCGCACGGTCGAGCGCCACGATGGGATGGTCCTGAATCCGGCCGCTGAACCAGGGGTTCCGGTCGCGGAAGTCTTCGCGCGTGAGCACGCAGCGGACGCCGGGGATGCGCTCCGCCGGGCTGGCGTCAATGGAAAGGATGCGTGCGTGGGCGTGGGGGCTCCGCAGGATCTTGCCGCACAGCATGCCCGGCACGGTGATGTCCGAGGCGTACTCGGCCTGCCCCGTGACCTTGGCCGCGCCGTCCACGCGAGCGGCAGCGGTGCCGATGATGTCCATGATTGTCAGGTCCCGCCGAACGAGATGGCGTCCTTCAACCTCGCTTCGCTACGCTCAGAACGCCATCTCTTTGCTCGACCGCAGTTGACCGGTGCTTCTTCAAAATTCCATCAGGTCCTCTGCCGCCACCACCTCGCCCGCGTAGCCCTTGCGCACCTCTTCAGCCCAGGGCTCGTAATCGGTGCTGTCCACGCGCCGGGTGAAGTGGGACAGCACCACCTTCTTGACGGCGGCCTGCGTCGCTAGCGTGGCGATGTTCTCAAGGCCCATGTGCCCCTGGGTGGCCTGGCGCATGATGCCTTCCTGCTCGGCCGGGCTCATGGCGTCCCAGCGCCCGTCCTTGATCATGGCGTTCTTGCGCTCGTCGCACGAGGAGGTCTCGGTCACGAGCACGTCGGCGTCCTTTACCAAGGCCGCGACCGCGGCGCTGGCGCCGGTGTCGCCGGTGAACGCGATGACCCGGTCGGGGGTCTCGAAGCGGTAGGAGTAAGACTTGTAGCGGCCGGCGGCGTCGCCCCGGTGGAAGCTGAAGTGGGTGTTCTCCACCGCGCTCACGCGCACGTTGTCGTCCTGGTACACCTCGCCAGTGCCCAGGTCATGGCCGAAGAACACCTTGTCCAGCGGTACGCTGCGCCCGCCGTCGGCGATGCGGATGTCGGCGCTGATGCTGCAGTACGCCACCGTCGCATCCACCAGCTCCTTGGTGCGGGGCGGGCCGTAGACGTTGATGGGGTCGGTGCGCTGGCCGTCCCACGCCAGGGACATGAGGGTTCCCAGGCCGGCGGTGTGGTCGTCGTGGTGGTGCGTGAGGAAGATGATCCCCACCTTGCGCACGTCCGCTCCCGCCCGGGCCATGCGCCGGGACACGCCGTCGCCCGCGTCCACCACGTAGTAGGTGCCGTTGACCGTGAGGAGGTGGGACGTCTGCGCCCGGTGCGGGGTCAGCGAAGGGCCGCCCGACGTGCCCAGGGTGATGAGTGATGATGGCGTTTTCATGGGTGCTCCTTCAGTCGGTGCCGGACCGCTTCTCCCCGGCGACGAGGCCGAAGTGGAAGCCGCCGCTCAGGTGAACCTGGTCGCCGGACCTTTCGTAGCGGAAGTATCTCTCCTGGAAGCGCGCCTTCAACTCCGGCGGCCGATGTTCCAGCTCGTCCATTACCTCGATCCAGTGCCGGCCGGTGGGAATGCCGTCGGTGCCGTCCTGATCGACAGGGTAAGTGTGAAGGTCGTCTCGCACCACCTCCATGCCGCCGCCGGTCATGAGGCGCCGGATTTCCTCCTGGGCGAAGAAGCGGAATCCCGCGCCGTGGGAGCGTTGGAAGACGTCGTTGATGAGGCTGTTGACGGCCGCGTCCAGCGCGTCGTCCGCCGCCGCGATGATCGGATCGAGGATGAAGAGGCGGCCGCCCGGCTTGAGCACCCGTCCCGCCTCCCGCACCATGTCCGTGCCGCTGACGAAGTGGTGCAGGCTGAAGGCCACCCACGCGCAGTCGAAGATGCCCTCCCGCAGCGGCATGCGCTCGGCCGTGGCCGCGACCCGACCGTAACGCGGAATGGGGTCCGCGTCCGATTCCCGCGACACCCGCAGCATGGCCAGCGCCGGGTCGATGCCGACGACGCTCCCGCCGGCCAGGCAGCCGGAAACCGGCCGGGCGAAGCGGCCCGTGCCCGTGGCCACGTCCAGCACGGTCTCGTCGCCGCGCAGCGCCATGGCCTCGATCAAGCGCTCCGCCAACTCTCCGCGGATGTCCGACACGGCCGCGCGCCTGTCGAACTCCGCCGCGTGCGCGGGATCGTGGAACTGTGCATTTGCCGAGTGTGAGTGTTCGCTCATGATGCCCTGCTCCTCAGACAGGTCCGCCATGTTCAATTATCAGTCAGTCGTCGGGCCCTCTGTGCGCGGTGGCCGACTCGTCGACCCAGTCGCCCTCGGTGTATGACAACCCGTCTTTCGCCGGGACCGTGCGCTCGCGCCCGGCCCGATAGAAACGGCAACTCTTGGGACCATAGCAGAAAGTCTCGGTCCTGTACCGTTGCCGCGAAGGGTTCCATTGATCCAGTATGATGCCCACCGGCATCCGGCAACCCCACATGCACGTCGCACACCGGCTTTCGTAGGTGCGCGGGTCCAACCGCCGATGCCCGCGCTCGCGGAAGGTTTCCAGGTCCGGCGGCACGCCATGGAACGGCGGTCCGGTCTCCTCCTCAACCTCGGCCTCCCGGAGGACCTTGAGCCGGCTCGCCCTGTACCACCCCGCCGTTTCGATGTTCGGATTGGCCACGGGCACCGCCACGCCGCTCACCTCCATGCCGGCGCGAAACCGGTGCTTCGCGTGCGCCGCCCGACCCACCGCGATGCTGGCCTCCCCGCGCTCGCCGGCGCATGTCCCGTCGATCCGCAACACGTAGCCGTGATAGCTGTGGGAGCGCTCGTCGAGAGAACGCAGCAGCCGGATCCGCGGCTGCACGGAGACGACGGTGCCGGACCAGGGCGCCTTCATCTCTCCCGGAACGGCGCGTCCGAATGTGGACCATCTCGTCATGCGCTATTGCACCCTTCGACAATTGGCACGTGCACTATTGTAATTTGGCCCCCAAAATTGCAATAGCGGCCTGACCCCCTTACGGCAGCGGACACTCCGGCGTCAGCCGCTTCAACTCGGGGATGACTTCCTCGCCGAAGCGCTGGATGGTTTCGAGGGTGACGGCGGACTCCATGCCGGGCCAGTCCACCATGAACCACATGATCTCCGCGCCGAACTCCTGGTGGTAGGCGAGCACCTGCTCCGCCACCTCGGCCGGGCTGCCGAGCACCAGCCGGTCCTGCTGCAACTGCTCGAACGGCAGGTCGTAGCGCTCGCCCGGCTGGCCCCAACGCTGGTAGCGCTCGTAGCGCCGCTCGTAGCCTTCGCGGATGCGCTCCTCCGCCTCCTTGCGGCTGTCGGCGACGCAGAGGTCGCGGAAGATGTAGAGGCCCTCGAAGGCTCTGCCTTGCGCCTCCAGGGCGCGCTTGTACGCGGGCACGGCCTCGCGCAGGAACGTTTTCGTGTGGCGGCGGCTGGCGATCCAGTGGTCGGCCACCTCCGGCACCCGCGCCACCGTAGCCACCTTGTCGGCCCCCAGCAGGATCGGCGGCCGGGGCTTCTGCAAGGGCTTGGGGTGGATGGTGACGCCGTCGATCCGGTAGAAACGGCCGTCGTGGTGCACCTCGTCCTCGGTCCACAGCCGCTTCACCACCTCGATGCCCTCCTCCAGCCGCGGGCGCTTCTCGCGCAAGGACACCCCCATGGAGGTGAACTCGACGTCGCGGTAGCCCTGGCCGATGCCGAACAGGAACCTGCCGTCGCACAGGTTGTCAAGGGTGGCGGTGTACTCCGCCACCATCAGCGGCTGGTGCATCGGCAGCAGGAATATCGCCGTGCCCAGGTACATGCCCGGGGTCAGCCCGGCGAAGTACGCCAGCAGCGGCAGGGACTGAAGCATCGCCGCGTCGGGCCCGGTGGAGTAGTGCTGGGCCACGAACAGCGCCTCGTAGTTGCTGGCGTGGGCCACCCGCGCCCGTTCCGTGAAGTCGCGGACGACGTTCGCCCGGTCCAGGTCCGAGGGATAGCTGCCGAACGCGATGCCAAAACGCATGATGAAACCTCCCGTCCTCTCACCCGATCACCAGGTGAATATGATGCATTTCCAATGCTCGATATTCACCGATTCGCTCCGATCCCTGGGCCGCCAGACGCCTCACGGAATTCAGCGAATTACCCGCTCCACCGGCACGCTCCGGACGTCCATCTCAAATTCCAGCCCCTGGACCGGCGGCCGGGCGTAGGTCCAGGTCACACCGTCCGGCGCGGCACCCCGGCGGACGACCTCGTCGGCGAGAAACCCGTGGACTTCGTGGACCGAGTAGAGTTGGCTCGTGGTGGCGTCCGCCCACGTCAGGCCCAACGCCGCCATCCGAAGCTCCAACGCTTCGAGGACGAACCGCGCCTTCTCCCGCATGGCATCCGGCGAAGTGTCCCCGAGACGGATGATCCGGTCCCCGTACCCTCCCGGTCCTTCGGGCGCCTCGCCGGAACCCGCGATCACGAAGCTCTTCAGCCCCGCCGCGTCGCCCGCCTCCGCCGGCACCGTGTACGAAAATGCGTGGAAGCTGGGTTCCGTCGGAGGATGCACCTCGGGACATACGTTCGACCGCGCGACCGGATTGTCCTCGTCCTTGAAGATGCCCCACCGTTCGAGCGTGCCCACGTAGACCCGATTGAAGGCAATGAAGCCTTCCTCCGTGAACTGCCCCGGCGAGCGCAGCTCACAGGCGCAGAACGCGGTGGGCGGCCGTCCGAGAGCGTCGAGATAAACCTCGATCCGGCGGAACCCTTCGTCAAGCGGCACGGGGCGCGCGAACCGGGCGCGTTCGATGGTAAATCCCGGCTCCGCCGAAACGCCCCCCGAATACTGGAACCGCCCCCGCACGTAGCGGTAACCGCCGGGTTCGAATACTGTCGTTTCTGCCATGTGACACCTCCGGTAGCTGGAGCTACAGACTTGTCAGACCTCGGCGCGCCTGGCGATCTCCCGCGCCAGCCCGTCGAAGATCCTCGCGTGGACCGGGTAAAGCCCGTACCAGTAAAGCAGGCCGCCCAGCCCCTTGGGAAGGAAAGCCGCGGTCTGCTCCAGTTGGGTGTTGCCGTCGTCCGTCTCCGACACTCGGAACTGGAGCCAGGCGCGCCCCGGCAGCTTCATCTCCGCCCTCAGGCGGACCAGCCGCCCCGGCTCCAGCGCCTCCACCCGCCAGAAATCCAGCGCGTCGCCGACCCGCAGCTCGTCGGGATGACGGCGTCCCCGGCGCAACCCCGCGCCCCCCAGCAGGCGGTCCACCATGCCGCGTATCCGCCACATCCAGTTGCCATAGAACCATCCCCGGTCGCCGCCGATGCCGGTGAACACCCGGTACACCTCCCGGGCGGGCGCCGCCACCTGCCGCGTGCGGCGTTCGAAGATCATCCCTTCGTGGGACTCCACGCGGGAGAAGGAGTCGGGCGCTCCGGGAGCGCCATGGGCGTCGCTCCAGGCGGTCTCGATGCGCCCGCGCTCCAGGTCCTCGATCACTTCCGCGATGGCGCCCGCGTAGTCCCGGGGCGAGATTGCGGGGAACAGCTCCCGGGCCAGATGGTCGGTCACCACTACCTCGTTCCGGAGCCCTTCGATGAGGGGACCGCTAACGCCCGAAGGGATCGGCGTGATCCAGTGAACCCAGTAGGACGACAGGCGCGGCGTCAGCACCGGCACCGGCACCAGCCAGCGCCTGAGGCCCCTGGCCCGGGCGTAGCCCAGCATCATCCCCTTGTAGGTGGTGACCCCGTCGCCGCCGATCTCGATGACCTTGTCGCCGCAGGCGGCGTTGGTGAGCGCCGTCGCCAAGTAGTCCAGCACGTCGTTCACCGCGATGGGCTGGACCCGCGAATAGACCCACCGCGGGCACACCATCACCGGCAGACGTTCCACCAGATAGCGAATCATCTCGAAGGAGATGCTGCCGGAGCCCACGATCACCGCCGCACGGAATTCCGTCACCTGCACCCCGCCTTCGCGGAGCGCCCGGCCCGTTTCCTGCCTGGAGCGCAGGTGTTGCGACAGGTCGGCCTGCGAGTCTCCCAGCCCACCCAGGTAAACGATCCGGCGGACGCCCGCTTCCCTGGCCGCCTGCCCGAACCGCCGAGCCGCCTCCACGTCCAGCTCGTGGAACCCCGAGCCGCTGCCCATGCTGTGGATCAGGTAGTACGCGCAGTCCACCCCGGCCAGGGCTTGTGTCAGCGTATCGCGGTCCAGCGCGTCGCCCTCGATGATCTTCACTTGTTCCGCCCAGGAACGCGAACGCACACGTGCCGCGTTGCGGGCCAGGACACGTACGCGGTGGCCTTCAGCGAGCAGACGCGGGGTCAGCCTGCCGCCGATGTAACCGGTGGCGCCGGTGACGAGGACTGTTGCGGGTGAGTCCATGCTGGAGGAAAGGCCGGCCACAGAGCCGGCGATGACGCGCTACCGGCTTCCTGCTGCCGATCCTGCGCGATGACACTGGTTATCGGTTCTCGGTCAACCGCCCGGAAAGGTACTTGTGAATGACGCTCGACAACAGCGTCTGGTAAGGGATTCCCTCCTCGCGCGCACGGGCGTGGGCGAGGTTGAAGGCGCGCTCGGTGACCCTTAGGTTGACTCTCCGAGTTTTGTTGAACGTGTTGCGGGCCGCGTGCTGTGCGGTCTCGAAGATCGGGGCCGGAGAGCCGTTTCCCGCACGCGTCGCAGGATCTTGCGGTCATGCCATGGCCCCGCTGCGGCCTCTACTCCACCCCCTGCCTGTCGGATCGGTCGGACGCCGACAACTGCTCCTTGAGAGCGTGGAACCGGGCTTCATTCAGTCCTGTCGCCGACTCGATGACATCCCAAGACACTCCGACCCTCAGAAAACCTTCAACCGCTTCTATTTTTCCTTGTCGTGCGCCTTCCTCCAGGAGTTGCTGGGCATAGGACATGATCTCTCCTCCGCGTTCGCGGCCATGGCTGCGCAGCGCTACGTCGAAGGCCTGCGCCGCCGCTTCATCCTGCGTCGCCATCACGTAGACCAAGAATAGACGAAGATAGTTCACCCCGCCACCGGACGACAACGACGCCAGCAACCGCGCCGCCCCCTCCATCGCCGCGCCCGCGTGCCGCCCATACGCAGCCATCATCAACAACTGGGCAATACGCCCCTTCAACCCTCCCTCCACCTCGTCAGGACTCGCACCCGTCTGGTCCACCAGCACGTGCTCAAACCGCGGCACCCACCGCCACCTCCGCACCGCCTCGGGGAACAACTCTGCGAACTCAGCCGAGTGCCGCCAGCCGCGACTCCCCTGATAGAACACCACCGGCACGATCGGGCGTAACTCCGACTGCCCGGGCTCCCCCCGCAAAACCGCATCCCAGATCCGACAGCAGTACTTGAGCAACTGGAACCGCATCCACTTGTCCCGCCGCGACTGGTGCTCGAACAGCAGATACACACATACGCGCCCGTCGCCGCCGGAAAGCCCCGCCTCGTACAAGAGGTCCGACTCGCTCTCGCGCAGGGCGTCGTCCAGAAACGTACCCTCTTGCAGGCTCAGACTGCCCCAATCGATTCGTTCGCGAACCTCCGACGGCAGCACGCTCCGCAACAGCCCGCCGGCTTCCGCCGCATCGGAAAACACCGCGCGAAACAACCGGTCGTGGGGGTGATCGACCTCGTGAGCCATCCGTCCGCCCTCCCGAACGTGACCTCCGGGAACGCCAACCCACGTCCCCTTTCAAGGGATATTCGGCTCGGTTGGGCAGAACTTTAGTCCAAGTTTACGGCACGGTGGGGACGGTGCTAATTCGACAGGCTTCGCCTTCCTTTTCTTCTGGCGGTCGGAGCGCCTCTGCCAGCCTTCTCCCTATCGAGCCTGATCTTCTCCAGCAGGATGGAGGCAGGCTCGTCATTGGGGTCTTGGGCGACTAGTTGACCGGCGAAGGCTTTCCTCAGGATTGCTTGGCGGAGGACAACAGATCTCTCGACTTCCGCACGGATCTTCGCTTCAGCATCATCGGCAATCGACATCATCTCGTCGAGAATCCGAACGATCCCACGCTGGGGAAGGCGAACACCTCGCGGGAGCGGGGCTTGGGATCGCGCCCGTCGGTGAAACGGGTCAACGCGCCGGTGGACTCGTAGACGAACGGCAGCGGCTCCTCGTTGTTGACCACTTCAGCTTGGCAGCGGCATAAGCGCCGGATTGGTCCTCGACCGTGGTAATCTTGGGTCGAAACGGTTCGACGAACTCGCAGACCGGGAGGTCCGCGGCACGGATCATGCTCCACCCCTCAGCGCGTCGATGTGCTGCCGGACCTTCATCATCGCGGGGATGCCGCCCTCGCACATGATTTCGACCGGGGTCTTGCCGTCGAAACCGGGACCGGTGTTGGAAGCCTTGGGCCAGCGTCATGTGATCATACCAGGCTCAGGATCGCGGGACGGCTACAACCATTTGTTTTATTGCATTGGAAACACCGCGTGCGATAAAATGCGCCGCTGATCGAGGGCATGCCCACGGGGAGGTGGGCTCATCGTGGGCGAGACTGGCGGGCGCAAACAAGGAGGTACGCAATGGCATATTCTGGAGGATGCGATCGTATACGCACTAGGTCGGAAAACGATCCGATCGACGTCCACACTTGTCACTGCTCCGTCTGCAAGCGCGTTACGGGACAACCCACGACCCATGTCGCGTTTTTCGCTCACGGGGACCTCACCGTGGACAACCCCGAGAACTTGAACCGCCAGCCGTTCAACGATCAAAACCCGGACGGTCCCCTGGAGCTCTGCATCTGCAAGGACTGCGGCGCGCCCATCATGCTCGATGACAAGCAGAAGCGTATTCGCGCCGTCGCCCCGAGCCTGATGGGTTTCGACCCGGCCAGCATGCCGGCAACCTATCATGCCTTCTACGATCCGGCCACCGGCGCTCCGAGACCGGACGACGGCCTCCCGGTCTATGAAGGGCTTCGCCCCGACTTCGTCTGGCCCAAGGGATCCTGAACAGGAACCCGTTCCACAACGCCGGAAACGACAAGGCCCCGATGGGTTCTCCATCGGGGCCTTGTGTTAGCGGGAAGAATTCGCGGGCAGCAATAGCTCCGCCCGCGTCTTCATGACTCTCACCGCCGGGATTCTGCCCCGCGGCCTGGGGTGGGCACCCCCCTTGTCGTCGCCGGTCATCCCGCCCTCGTGTCCTGTCCCGCGTAGTTCTTCTTCAACCATACCCCAGCGTCGCTCCCGAATATCCAACGATCTCGGGGCTTCACTTCTTAGTAAGAATAAAGTAAATTATTTCGATTAACCTAATATCGGCTTCGTCGGGAGTCAACAAGCAAGGAGGGTTTCTTCAATGACTAGTAGACACATCCGGCCAGCGTCGCTGGTAATGGGACTGGCCGTCATCGGTGCCATGGCCTTGACGGTAGCGCTGACCGCTTTTCCTGACTCGGTGCAGGCGGAGGGCGGCGCGGCCAAGTTGAGCCTGAGTGCAAGCAAAGCAAAACCCGGTGACACCATTACGGTCCAGGGCTCGGGTTTCAGGGTGGGAACGGAAGCTTCCTTCATCTATACCTCGACCATCACCATCGGCGGCGTGAGCATTGGCAAGGTAGCGAGCGTTGACCCCGCGTCCGGGAATCTCCACGCGGGCAGGACCACCAAGTCCGGCCTTTACGTTGCCGAACACATCGACATCGATCCCAAGGACACCAAAGCTGACGGCGCATTCACCGCCAAGGTCGTGTTGCCCAAGGACCTGCCCGCCGGCGACCACGACCTCCGGATCACCTCTTGCTGGGGCGGGCCCAAGGACGAATATCCCCAGGATGGAGTCGCACCGTGCGGCACCAAAGGCTTGGGTGGCGGCGTGAATGACCGCGTTGCAAAGGCGCGCATCACCATCCAGAAGTAGGCGCGGCGAAATACGACGAGACCCCGAAGGGATCGCCCTCCGGGGTCTCGCGCGAACTGAAACGCCGCGAAGGTTCGCGGCGGAAAATCTGGCTCCCGGGGAGGGACTCGAACCCCCGACAAAGTGGTTAACAGCCACCTGCTCTACCGACTGAGCTACCCGGGAATGATTGGCACGACTGGTTAGACCTAGCACACGCAACCTAGCATACGGCCGCCTCAATTTCCAGGTGCGGCGAATCCCAGGCGCTCCAGCTCCTGCATCATGAGCCGCTGATGGGTGGCGGGCCAGAAGACCCGGCGGCAGGTCGGACAGGCAAAGAACACTTCCTGGGTTTCGAATACGTACGGCGGCACGGTGTCCCGCACCTTTTCCTTGGCGATGGGCTCCAGCGGCTCGTTGCACTCGACGCACCGGGTCAGGAGGCCCTCGAAAGGGTCCAGCCCGCATTCCTCCACCACCTGCCTCAACTGGCCCCGAAAATGATTGTCCCGGATGAAGATGCTCTGGTCCCGATTCCGGCGCCAGACCCTGCGGTCCCGGGTCAGCATGATCCGCCGCTCCCGCGTCGCCGCCCGCACCAAGCCCTGGCCGGAGAGATGGTGGCCGTAGATGACGTCCTGGCCGATGATGCGGAGCCACTTGGCCAGCCGTCCCAGCATCTTGTCGGCGGCGAAGCGCAACTCTGCCTGCCCTGCATCAGCCACGTTGCGGCCTCGTGATCGGACAACGGAGCCTCACGGAGACCTCCGGGTCGGGCCCCGCCCCGCCCCTGGATTCCCGCTTTCGCGGGAATGACGGGAGGGGGAGGCGGAATGACCGGACGTGCCGGAATGATCTGGGGTGCGGGAATGACCGGAGGTGCCCGAATGACCCGGGGTGCCCGAATGACCGGAGGTGGTGACGTGACCGGAGGGCGTGGCATGACCGCCGGTGCCGGAATGACCGGAGGTGCCGGGATGGCTGGGCTGGGGATCGATGACCTGGTCGAGGTGGATCCAGATGACACGGGAGTAGCGGAACAGGAACGGCGACAACGCGATCAGCACGAGACAGGAGACGGCGTAGATGGGGGCGGCTCCGAAACCGAGCAGCAGCATGGCGACGATGACGGGCAGGACCGCTACGAGGGCCAGAGCGTAGCTGAAGTACATGGCGCCGACAAAGTAACCCTGCTCGCGCTCGAACTCAAGGCCGCACCGGGGGCAACGGGGGTTCATCCTGAAGAGGCTCGTGAAGATGCGCCCGACCGTGCACCGCGGGCAGCGCTCCCGAATGATGGCGGACAACTTGTTCACCCGGCCTCCCGGAGCCGGCCGTCCACGTTCGTCACCGGCTTCCTCACGGCGTCGCGGCTTGTGCTTGCGGTTGTCCGCATATCGCGTACCCGGCGGCGTCCCCCCTGGCTCCGGCGCCCGCCGCCGGCAACGCGCTGAACGGGTCACCTGCATCCCAGGAACCGGCGCCCACGGCCTCGACGGCCTCCCGCAGGCGCTGTCCTTCCTTTTGGTAGAGCTCCTCGAACCGCGCCAGGTCGGTGACGTAGAGCAGGTCCTGCAGGATCACGGCATTGTCGAGGGGGCGGCGGCTGAAGGAGGCGTGCCGGTGGTGGGGTCGACCGGCCAGCGCCTTCGCCCACTGCCGTTGGCCTCGCGCGAACACCTGTTCCCGGCGGCGCAATTTGTCCGCCTCCGGCACCGGCTCCGCGTAGAGCGCGCGCAGGCACCGCGTCAGCTCCATCATCAGCCCGGAGAACTCGATCTCCTCCCGCCACGCCCGGCGCGCCGCCCCGGCTTCCGGGCTCTCCGGCCCCCGGCGCCAGGTAAAGAAATCGATGGCGCCCCGTTTGCCGACGAAGTTGGCGAAGCTCTCGTTGAAAGCCACGGACCCGGGCACGTACAGCGTGTTGTGGAGCAGCTCGTGCAGCACGACATCCGCCAGGGTCACCCGGTCGAGCTTTAGCAGGTGCTCCAGCAACGGGTCGTCGAACCAGCCCAGGGTGCTGAAGGCGGCGGCCGGACGGATGTTCGTGTCGAACCCCCGGGCCGCCAGGGACTCGGCCTCCCTGCGGGCGTGGTCGGGGTCGAAGTAGCCCTTGTAGGGGATGCGCCCCACGAACGGGAACCACCAGGTATGGGGTTCGAGGGCGGTCTTGGGCACGGCGGTCAGCACGTGGAGGAGCACCCGCCGGTCCACGTACGAGTGGTCGGAGTAGCTGCCGCCGACGTTCAGCCGAAGCTCGTCCCTGGCGAAGTCCCGCAGCTCCAGCACCATCTCGAGCTTCCGGCGGACGTCCGGCGCGAGCCCTTCCGCGGCCAGCATCGTTGCGATGGGCTCGCGCCGCCACAGGATCCGGCCCTCCTCCCAGGCCGCCCGGAGGTAGTATTCCGCCGAGCACCCGGACAGCACCGGGAGCAGGCAGACCCACAACCATCGTTTCAGGATCGAGGCCACGGCAAGTGTTCCGGCGCCGGGCTAATCGGCCGGGGCCAGCTCCCCGGTTTCCCGGGCGTCCGCACCGCCGCCCTCGCCCTGGAACTGCAACTGGTGAAGCCGGTGGTAGACGCCGCCCTTCTCCATCAACTCGGCATGGGAGCCCATCTCGCGTATCACCCCCCGGTGGAACACCACGATGCGGTCGGCGTTCCGGATGGTGGACAGGCGGTGGGCGATGACCAGGCAGGTACGGTTGGCCATGATCTTCTCGAACGCGCCCTGCACCAGGAACTCGGTCTCGGTGTCGACGCTGGAGGTGGCCTCGTCCAGCACCAGGATCTCCGGATCGACGACGAACATGCGCACCAGCGCCAGGAGCTGGCGCTGTCCCGCCGACAGGTTGTTGCCGCGCTCCCGCACCGGAGCCTGCAGACCGCCGGGCAGGCGCCGGACGAAGCCTTCGGCGTTGGCGTTGCGCAACGCCGCCCGGATCCGCTCCTCGGGAACGTCCGGGTTGCCCAGCTTGAGGTTCGAAGCGATGTCCCCGGAGAACAGGAAGACGTCCTGGAGCACCACGCCCATGTGGCGCCGCAGGGCGTCGAGGTCCCAGTCCCGCACGTCCCGGCCGCCCACCCGCACCACGCCGCTGTCCACGTCGTAGAACCGGCTCATGAGCTTGATGGTGGTGGTCTTGCCGGAGCCGGTGGCGCCGATCACCGCCACCCGCTCGCCGGGTTCGATCCTGAACGATACGCCCTTGAGCACGGGGTCGCCCGGCCTGTAGCTGAACCACACGTCGTCGAACTCCACCGCCCCCCGGTCAGGACGGACCAGGGCGGGGGCGGCAGCCGCGGCGGTCGGGGAAGCAGCCGCGGGCGGGGCAGCGGCGGCCACGGGAGCGTCCGTCGAGGCGGCGGCCCGGCCCGGGACCTCCACCGGCGTGTCCAGCAACTCAAAGATGCGCTCGGCCGCGGTCATGGCCGCCTGGATCACGGCGTACTTGTTGCTGAAGTCCCGCAGCGGCACGAACAGCCGGCGGATGTACTCGCTGAAGGCCACGAAGGTGCCGATGCCCACGACGCCCTGCAGCACCTCGCCGCCGCCGTACCAGAGCAACAGCGCGATGCTGAGCGAGCCCGCGGCCTCCACCATGGAAAACAGCGACGCCTCGTAGACGTTGGAGCGCTGGATGGCGTCGCGGTGGTCCCGGTTGAGGTCGTCGAACTCCTCGAAGCTCCGGGCCTGCCGGTTGAAGAGCTGGATCACGGCCATGCCGGGTATGGCCTCGCCCAGGTAGGCGTTGACCCGGGCGATGCGGGTGCGGATCAGACGATAGGTCTGACGCGCCTTGATCCGGAAGACGTTGACGCCCAGCAACAGGAACGGCACCAGCGCCAGCGACACCAGCGCCAGCTCCGGGTGCAGCGACAGCATGATGGCGACGATGGCCACGATCAGCACGAGGTCGGCCACCAGGTTCATGGCCCCGGCCGCGAACATCTCCTGGAGCACCTCCACGTCCGTGGTCATGCGGGTCATGAGCCGGCCCACGGGGTTGCGGTCGAAGTAGCTCATGGGCAGCCGCTGCACGTGGGAGAACACCGCCACGCGCAGGTCGGCCAGGCACCGCTGCGCCACCAGCATGGCCAGATAGTACTGGAAGAAGAACGTCCCGGCCTCCGCCAGCAGCGCGACGCCGAAGAGCACGCCGGTGGTGAGCAGCGTGAACCCGTCGCCGGCGCCGACGGCATCGAAGGCGGCCTTGAGGAGCAGCGGCTGCACCAGGTTGAAGAGCTGGTGCACTGGCAGGAGCAGCAGCGACAGGAAGAACACCTTGCGGTGCGGCCGGATGAACCGCCACAGGCGTCGGGCCAGCTCTACGTCGTAGGCCTTGCCGGATACGTTTTCCTGGTCGTCGCGCGCATTCATCGGAACGGACTTCTCGAGCTCCGGCGGCTACATCTCGTCCAGCTCGTCGGACACCTGCTGCCGGCGGTACATCCGCGCGTAGACCCCGTCGGCCTCCATCAGCGACTCGTGGTTCCCGCGCTCGACGATGCGGCCGTCTTCCAGCACCAGGATCTCGTCGGCTTCCCTTATCACCGCCATGCGGTGGGAGATGATGATGCAGGTCCTGTCCTTGAGGGCGCTCTCGAAGCCGTGGAGGATCCGCCGCTCGGTCTGCGAGTCCACGCTCGAGAGGCAGTCGTCCAGGATCAGGATCTCGGGGTCCGCCAGAATCGCCCGGGCCAGCGTCGCCCGCTGCTTCTGGCCGCCCGAGAGGGTGATGCCCCGCTCCCCCACCCGGGTGTCGATGCCTTCCGGAAAGATCTCCACCTCGCTATCGAGGTCGGCCACGCCCAGCACCCGGCGGACTTCCTGCTCGGTTGCCCCGGCGTCGCCGAACTTCAGGTTCTCCTGGATGGAGGTGGAGAACAGGAAGGGGTCCTGCGGCGCGTAGCCGATGGCGCCCCGCAATTCTTCCAGGGGCAACGAACGGATATCGACACCGCCCATGCGGACGGCGCCGGCGGTGACGTCGTGGAGCCGCGGGATCAGGTGCATCAGGGTGCTCTTGCCCGAGCCCGTGCGTCCGACGACGGCCACCTTGCGGCCGGGCGGCACCTCGAAGCTGACGTCCCGGAGCACCGCCCCGCCGCCGTCGTAGGCGAACGAAACGTTCTCGAACTCGATGCCGCGTTCCCTGTTCTCCAGGGGCACCGGGGTTTCCGGATCGGTGATGGACGGCTCCACGGCGAAGATCTCTTCGAGCCGCTCCATGGCGGCGCGGCCGCGCTCGATCATCGACATCATCCAGCCGAAGGCCGCCATCGGCCAGGCGAGCACGTTCAGGTAGAAGACGAACGCCACCAGGTCGGCCACTCCGGCCTGCTCATGGAGGACGAGCCAGCCGCCGTACCACAACACCACCAGCACCGTGAGACCGTGCAGGGCCACCATCAGGGGGTTGATCAGGCCCCGGACGCGCGCCAGGTCCATGCTGCGCGTCTGGTACTCGTCGTTGAGCCCGGTGAAGCGCGCGGTCTGGGGCCCGGCCTGGACGTAGGCCTTGACCACGTGCATTCCGCTCAGGTTCTCCTGGACGTGGGCGCTCATGCGTGACATCTGCCGCTGGACCCGCAGCGAGGCGCGCCGGATACGGCCGCGGAACTGCCCGAACACCCACCCCAGGAGCGTCAGGCAGGCGGCCACCGCCAGCGTCAGCCGCGCGTCCATGGCGAACATGAAAATGGCCGCGTAGACGGCGTAGAGGGGGGTATTGACCAGGTTCAGGAAGCCGGGCCCCAGC
Source organism: uncultured Binatia bacterium (SeqCode) (assembly GCA_965219905.1). Lineage (GTDB taxonomy): Bacteria > Desulfobacterota > Binatia > UBA9968 > JAJDTQ01 > JAJDTQ01. The sequence goes on from CBDCOS010000002.1 coordinate 1,739,452, forward strand.
AGCATGCGCACGGCGTTGATGTCGTTGACGGCCCGGGACATGAGGTCGCCGGTGCGTTGCGACTGGTAGTAGCCCAGGGGAAGCTTCTCCAGATGGGCGAAGAGGTCGTTGCGGAGTTCGTACTCGATGTTGCGGCCGGCGTTGAAGATGATCGACCGGGAGACCCCCCGCAACAGGCCGCCGGCGGCGGCGGCCAGGGCGATCCACAGCACGTAGCCGCCCAGCTCGGCGTGGGGGTCGCCCCGCTCGATGACTTCGATGGCGCCGCGGATCCACCACGGCACGAGCATGAGCAGGCTCGTGGTGCCCAGCAGGCACAACCCTCCCAGCAGGTAGCGCCGCCGGTACCGCCAGAGATATTCGATCAACCGGGAGATGCCGGGCATGACGGGAAGAAACGGAACCCCTTGTAAAAACGGGCAGTTGTAAGCCTCACGGGAACGGATACACCGGAAGGCGGCCTTGCTTCAATCTAGCCGAGAACCCGCTCGATTTCCAACCGCGCACAGACCCACACCTTGACAATGAGACGGGGAATTTGATATTCGTTTCATGTTGTTTCGTCACTTTTTCCTTGAGAACAGACGTCGTTAGCGAGTTCCAACCATCTCACCGGACGGGCCGCATGTCGCGAACGGACTCACGCAAGAACATGGCCGAGGCGGGGGCGCACGAGAGCAAGCTGTACTCCGACTGGGCCCCGCTCTACGACAAGACGTTCGCGAAGTTCTTCTACTCTCGCGAACGGAAGGTGATACAGACCCTGGAACTGCCTGCCGGGGCCGAGATCCTGGAGGTGGGCGTGGGCACCGGCACCTCGTTCCCCGCCTATCCGCGGGACTGCCACGTCATCGGCATCGACCAGGCGCCCCTCATGCTCGCCCACGCCCGGGAGAAGATCGAACAGAACGACTGGCGCCACCTCGAAGTCCGGGAGATGGACGCCCTCGACCTCGCCTTCTCCGACAACGTCTTCGACTACGTCATGGCGTTTCACGTGGTGTCGGTGGTGCCGGACCCGGTCCGGATGATGGCCGAGATGCAGCGGGTCTGCCGTCCCGGCGGAACCATCGTCATCGTCAACCACTTCACCAGCGAGTCCCGCGTCTGGGGCACCATCACCAAGTCCCTGGACCCCATCACCCGGCGGCTGGGCTGGAGCACCAACCTCAAGCTCAAGCCGTTCCTGGAAGAGACCTCGTTCACCGGCTGCAGGCACTACCGCTACTCCCGCTGCTCGCTCTATACCGTGGTGGTGGGAACCAACGACAAGCAATAGCGGCCCGGTCCCGGTCAGGCCGGGTCCCGCCCGATGTCGGCCAGTCCGATGGCAGTCACGCGCTCCGCCAGTGGGAACCGATTCTCCCCAGGGTAGACGATGAACAGATGGTCGAGCTTGAGGTCGGCCAGCACCACGTGCATCGACTTCGTCATTCTCGGGCTGTCCGTCAGTTTGCATTCGTAGCCGATGCGTCGACCGCGGTCGAGCACCAACACGTCCAGTTCGGCTCCCCCGTGGGTTGCCCAGAACCAGCAGCGGCGCTCACCGTGAACGGCGATGATCTCCTCGACGCAGAGCCCCTCCCACGAGGCGCCGTGCCCGGGATGGGACTCCACATCGCGCGGACGCTCCAGGCCCAGCAGCGCGTGCAGCACTCCGCTGTCCCGTACGTAGACCTTCGGTGACTTGACCAGCCGCTTACCGACGTTCTCGAACCACGGATGCAGTTGGCGAGCCAGGTAGGCGCCCGAGAGGAGGTCCAGATATCGCCGCACCGTGTTCTGCGATACGGCAAGCGAAGAACCCACGGCCGAGGCGTTCCATCGCTGTCCGTGAAGGTGGGCCAACATCGTCAGGAAACGGCGCATCGCGGCAGGCGCCATCTCGAAACCCAGGCGACGGAGGTCCCGCTCGACGAAAGTCTGTATGAAACTCTCTCGCCAGGCGAAGCTGTCCTCGTCGGAGCCGGCCAGGAACGAGGGCGGGAAGCCGCCACGCAGCCACAGTCTGTCGCGGCTGGAAAGGCCTACCTCGGCCAGTCGGAAACCCGCCATGGCAACCATCTCGACCCTGCCGGCGAGGGTCTCGGAAGCGCCCCGCACGATTTCCGGCGCGGCACTGCCCAGGAGCAGAAACCTGGCCGGAAGCGGCTGCCGGTCCAGGAGCACCCGCAGCAAGGGCAGGAGATCCACGCGCAACTGAATCTCGTCCAGTACAACGAGACCCCGCGCGCGTTCCAGCACCATCTTGGGTACCGCCAGCCGCGCCACGTCGGAGGGGTCCTCGAGATCGAAATACTCGGCCTGCTCGCGACCGGCGATACGGCGTGCGATGGTAGTCTTGCCCGATTGACGCGGACCCAAGAGCGCCACACCTCTGCTGCGTCTCAACGCTCGTGTGACCTGGGACTCGGCCGCTTCTCGTTCGATGAAGGTCATTTCCTTGAATATTACGCTCTGAATGCGCAATTTTCAAGGATTTTACACGATATCCTGGAAAGTGAGGTTCATGCTTGTATACACTCTCGTTGGTCTAGGTCGACCCCGCGATTGGGAGACCTATTCCGGGATGGAGGGATTCACCAGCGCGTTGTTACAGTCGCCACCATCCCCTCCCGTCACCCTCACCTTTCTGCCCTCGATCACGAGCCTGCCTTCGCTGTAGAGCTGGATGGCCCGGACATAGATGCGGTGCTCCTGGACCAGGATCCGTTGCGCGAGGGTCTCTTCGTTGTCGTCGGGCAGGACGGGGACGACGGCCTGGATGATGACGGGGCCTTCGTCGCAGCCCTCGGTGACGAAGTGGACGGTGCAGCCGGAGAACTTGACGCCGTACTCGAAGGCTTGGCGCTGGCCGTGGAGACCGGCGAAGGAGGGCGACAGCGCGGGGTGGATGTTCATGATGCGGTCGGGGAAGCTCCGGATGAAGAACGGCGAGAGCAGGCGCATGAAGCCTGCCAGCACCACGAGTTCCACCCCCTGTTCCTTGAGGTGCTCCACCACCAGCCGGTCGTAGGCCTCCCGTGACGGGTGGCCGCGGTGGTCGATGACGGTCGCGGGTATGCCGTGGTTGCGGGCGCGGGTGAGACCGTAGGCGTTCTCGCGGTTGCTGACCACGGTGCGGATGTCGGCGTCCAGCCGATCCTGCTCGACCGCGTCGACGATGGCCTGGAGGTTGGTGCCGCTTCCGGAAAGCAGCACGCCGATGGGGACCTTGCGGCTCATGGGGAACACCTACCTGATGAACGAGACCCCGCGGCGGCCCTTGCGGATCTCGCCGATGAGGGCATAGGGCTCGCGGCGGCGGCGCAGTGCGCGCTCCACCCCGGAGGCGTCCGCCGCGCCCACCACCAACACCATCCCGATGCCGTTGTTGAAGGTGCGGTCCATCTCGGCCTGGTCCACGCCCCCCAGGCGCGCGATGAGATCGAAGATCGGCGGCACTGCCCAGCTCCCACGGCGGATCCACGCGCGCAGCCCCGTGGGCAGCACCCGTGGCAGGTTCTCCACGATGCCGCCGCCGGTGATGTGGGCGATGCCCTTTATCCGGTGCCGTGCGCTCAAGCCGCGGATCAGGCGGGCGTAGATCCGGGTGGGCTCCAGCATCTCGTCCGCCAGGGAGCGCCCCAGCTCCGCCACTCGGGACTTCAGCCGGAGCTTCGCGGTTTCCAGCAGGACCTTCCGCGCCAGCGAATAGCCGTTGCTGTGGAGACCCGTGGACGGCAGGCCGATGATCAGGTCGCCGGCGCGTACGCGGCGGGGGTCAGGGATGCGGTCCTTCTCGACGATGCCGACGGCGAAACCCGCCAGGTCGTACTCGCCGTCCCGGTAGAGGGAGGGCATCTCCGCGGTCTCCCCGCCCAGGAGCGCGCATCCGGCCTGACGGCAGCCCTCCGCGACCCCGGCCATCACCGCCCGGAACGTGGCGGGCTCCAGCTTGCCGGTGGCGAAGTAGTCGAGGAAGAACAGCGGCTCCGCCGCCTGCGTGACGACGTCGTTGACGCCCATGGCCACCAGGTCGATGCCCACGGTGTCATGACGGTCCGCCATGAACGCGATCTTGAGCTTGGTGCCCACGCCGTCGGTGGACGAAACCAGGACCGGCCGCTGGCCCCGGATGCGGGTGAGGTCGAAGAGCCCGCCGAATCCGCCGATGCCGCCCACGAGGCCCGGGCGGGCCGTCTTGCGGGCCATGGATGCAATCGATCGGACCAGCCGGCCGGCCCCTTCCGCGTCCACGCCGGCGTCCTTGTAGGTGAGCTTCGCCATGAATGGATCGAGCCGCAACCCCCGGCGCTACTGCTGTTGCTGCCCCTGGAGCATCTCCAGGGCGCGGCGCGCCGCTTCCTGTTCCGACTGCTTCTTGCTCCGGCCCTCCCCCTGGCCCACCAGGTGGCCGTCCACCCGAATCTCGGTTTCGAAATACTTGTCGTGGCTCGGACCGGATTCCCTTACCAGCCGGTAGCTGGGCGGAACACGGTAGAGACGCTGGGTCACCTCCTGCAGGCGGGTCTTGTAGTCGTCGAGCCCCAGTCCCCCTTGGCCCAGGTCCGCGCCGAAATGGTTCTCCACCACGGGCCTCACCGCGTCATACCCGGTCTCCCAGTAGATGCCGCCCAGCAACGCCTCCAGCGCCGCCGCCAGGATGGACTCCTTGTGCCGTCCGCCGGTGCGTTCCTCGCCCTTCCCCACCCGCAGCACCTCGCCGACCCGCAAGAGACGGGCCTTCTCCGCCAGCACCCTGCGGTTGACCAGCGACGCCCGCATGCGCGAAAGATCGCCCTCGCTCCGCTCCGGGAACCGGCGCATGAGCAGGTCGCTGATGGCGAGGCTCAGCACCGCGTCGCCGAGGAACTCCATGGATTCGTTGTGGGCATCCATGCCGCCGCCGCAGGATACGTGGGTCAGGCAGCGGCTCAGCAGCGCGGGGTCCCGGAAGCGGTACCCGAGAGCGCTCTGGAGCCTTTCCAGCTCGGTGGAACCAGCCGTCAGCATTCGACCTCCCCCCACAGCCGTCCGCGCGACCACTGGTGGAGTCTCACGGGCACCTCGCGGTGAACCAGGTCGGGGCCGCCGGAGAAGAGCACGGGCAGGTAATTGCGACTGTAGCCCTTGAGCCGGCCGGGCTCGCCTGCCACGGGTTGTTCCACCAGGACCGACACCCGGCGCCCCACCTGACTCCGGTAGAACTCGTGCTTCTTCCGGGCGCCCAGCTCACGCGCCCGCAGCGAGCGTTCCTTCTTCTCGGCCGGCGGGACCTGGCCGGGCATGTCAACGGCCGGCGTGCCCCGGCGGGCCGAGTAGGGGAACACGTGAAAGTAGGTCAACGGCAGGTCCGCCAGGAAATCCAGCGACGCCCCGAAGGCCTGCTCCGTCTCTCCCGGGAACCCCACGATCACGTCCGTCCCCAGGGCGGCCCGGGGCAGCTTGCGCCGTGCGCGGGCCATCACCCGGGCGAAATAGGCGGTGTCGTAGTTGCGGCGCATCTTCTTGAGGACACCGTCGTCGCCCGCCTGGACGCACACGTGCAGGTGCGGGCAGACCACCTCCGAGCCCGCCATCGCCTCCAGGAGCTCGTCGGTCACCTCCCGCGGGTCCAGGGAGCTCAGACGCAGGCGGCGGATCAACCCGCTCTCGGCGATCCGCCGCACGAGTGCGCCCAGGGGCAGCCGGGGCGACAGGTCGTAACCGTAGCCGCCGAGATGGATGCCGGTGAGAACGACCTCCGAGAAACCAGCGTCCACGAGTCCACGCACCTGATCGAGCACCCGCTCCGGCGGCACGCTGCGGCTGCGGCCCCGGGCGGTGGGGATGATGCAATAGCTGCAGGCGAAGTTGCACCCTTCCTGGACCTTGAGGAACGCCCGGGTGCGGCCGAGGAAACGCCGCGCGCCCAGGACGCCCACGCCGCGCTCGTCCCGCGGATCGCCGACCGAAACCGCCGGCGCGGGTTCCGGCTCCGGGCCGGTGACGAAACGCACCAGCTCGTCCATGCGGTTCAGCCCCACCACGAAGTCGACGCCCGGAAGCCCGGACACCTCCTCGGGGCTGACCTGCGCGTAGCAGCCGGTCACGACCACCCGGGAGGCCGGGCTCCGCCGCCTGGCCTTGCGCACGAGTTGCCGGGCTTCCCAGTCGGCCCGGTCGGTCACCGTGCAGGTATTGAGGACGTAGACATCGGCCGCCTCCTCGAAGGGGACGAAGGCGCAGGACTCCCGGGCAAGCCGTTCCTGGATCACCGCCGAGTCGTACTGGTTGATCTTGCAACCCAGTGTCTTGATGGCCACGCGCATGGAGATTCCGTAGGCCTTCGAGGATCAGGACAACGGCGGGGCAACCGGCGCCCTGTCGATCCAGCCGCCGCCCAGCACCTGCTCGTTACGGTAAAACACCGCCGCCTGACCCGGTGTCACGGACGGCAGCGGCTCGTCGGGGCACACCTCGACGCCGTGGCCCTCGAGGGGCTTCAGGGTACAGGGCACCGGCTTCGAGCGGTACCGTACCTGCACCTCCGCCGCGGTTTCCTCGCCGAGGGGCGGCTCGATCCAGTTCAGGCGACTCGCCGTAAACGACGCCGCGGTCAGTTGCTCGCGCGGGCCTACCACCACCCGTCTCCGTTCCGCGTCGATTCGAAGCACGTACAGCGGCCGTGGCGCCGCGATGCCGAGGCCCTTCCTCTGCCCGACGGTGAACCGGTGCACGCCGTCATGACGTCCCAGCACCTTGCCCCGGCGGTCCACGATCTCCCCGGACCCGGGCCGGTCCGGCCCGGCCAGCGATTCCACCAGCGCACGGTGGTCCCCCAGGCAGATGTCCTGGCTCTCCGGGCGTTCGGCCACCGGGAGCCCCAGCGCCCGGGCCTTGGCGCGCACCGCCTCCTTGTGAAGCTCACCCAGGGGGAACACGGTGCGCCGGAGCTGGGGCGGCGAGAGCGAGAACAGGAAATACGACTGGTCCTTGTTGCGGTCCGACCCCCGCAGCAGCGAGGCGCCGCCGCGTCCGGTGCGGGCGTAGTGGCCCGTGGCCACGCGCGGAATGCCCCTGGCCTCGGCCCAGGCCAGCAGCTTCTCGATCTTGAACTGGCGATTGCAGGCGATGCACGGATTGGGCGTGGTGCCGTCGAGATAGCTCCGGGCGAACGGCGCGACCACCGCCTTGCGGAAAGCGGCCCGCTCGTCCAGCACCGTGTGCGGGATGCCCAGCAGTGCCGCCACCTCTTCCGCTCCCCGGTGGTCGGAGCAGTTGCGCGGCCCCAGGTTCCGGCCCTCCCAAAGACGCAGGGACACTCCCACCACCCGGTACCCCTGCTCCACCAGGAGCCCCGCCGCCACCGAGCTGTCCACCCCGCCGCTCATGGCAACCGCCACTTTTCTGTCCGTTGATGCTTCCAACTGGGTTTCCACGCGTCAACTGCATTGCCTCCGCCCGACCCTGCCCCCGACACAAAGGGAGGATGAAAATGCAGCTACCGTCTGTTCCAGGTTGTTCCCCACCCTCCGTCATTCCCGCGGACGCGGGAATCCAGGGGTGGTGGTGTGGCGACTCCGTTGCCCCGGCCCTACCCCGCCTGGATTCCCGCTTCCGCGGGAATGACGGGCGATGAGACGCTGAGTTTTGTATCCTACCGATTTATTTGGGCAATTGTTTGTTTTCATATCAATGACGCTTGCGGGCGCACGACGGATTTCGTCTTGTTCTAGTTCTTGTACCGGCGGATCTCTTCCACCTCTTCCCGCTGCCGCTGCTCCAGGCCGCCCTGCTTGGCGTCGAGCTCGTTCACCCGTTTCTCGAGCTTCTCGACGTGTTCCGACAGGTTCCGCAGGGACCTGGCCATGGGGTCCGGCATCCGGTCGTGGTCCAGCGCGACCTGGCGTTCCACCGGACTCCGGTGCTCGCCGTCCCCCTCCACCACCCTTCCCGGCACGCCCACCACCGTGGAGTTCGCCGGCACGTCCTTCACCACCACCGACCCCGAGCCGATCTTGCTGTTCCGCCCCACCACCACCGGTCCCAGCACGGTGGCGCCGGCGCCGATGACGACGAAGTCCTCGACCGTGGGATGGCGTTTCTCCCTGCGCATGCTGATGCCGCCCAGGGTCACGCCCTGGAACAGGGTCACGTCATCGCCGATCTCCGCGGTCTCGCCGATGACCACTCCCATTCCGTGATCGATGAAGAACCGGCGTCCGACGGTGGCGCCGGGATGGATCTCGACGCCCGTAAGGAAGCGGTTCAGGTGGCTCAGCAGGCGCCCGAGGTTTTTCCAGCCGCGCCGCCACAGCCGGTGGGCGAAGCGATGGAACAGCAGCGCGTGCACGCCCGGATAGCTGACCAGGACCTCGAACAGGTTCCGCGCCGCGGGGTCTCGCTCGAACGGCACCCGGACATCCTCTTTCAGAATATTCCACATGGGCGGCTGCTGTTCTCGCGGAAGACCCGGGCCGTGGCGCGGGACACGGCGCCCTTCCGTCAGGTTGCGGGAGCCGACGCGGCCTGGCTCGTTCCGGCGCGGGCCTTCGCGGGCCCCCTCCTCTTCATGTCCTTGTAGAGCTTGTAGTCGATGCTGTCCACGAGCGCCTGCCAGCTTGCCTCTATAACGTTCTGGGAGACTCCCACGGTGCCCCACTGGCTGTGGCCGTCGCCCGACTCGATGAGCACCCGGACCACGGCGCCGGTGCCCTCCCCGGACGACAGCACCCGGACCTTGTAGTCCAGGAGCTCCACCTCCTCCAGGGACGGGAAGAACCCGGTGAGCGCCTTGCGCAGAGCCTGGTCCAACGCGTGGACCGGACCGTTGCCCAGGGCCGCGGCGTGTTCCATCACGCCGTTCACCTCCACCTTGACCGTGGCCTCGGAAAGCGGCGGCTCGTTCTCCACCCGCTTCTCGTCGATGACCCGGAACCCGTCGAGCCGGAAGTTGCGCTTCTTCCGTCCCAGCGCCTCCTGGATCAGCAGCTCGAAGGACGCTTCCGCCGCCTCGAACTCGTAGCCCCGACTCTCCATCTCCTTGATGCGGTTGAGGATCTGGTGCACGGCCTGGTCCTGGCCGTTCAGGTCGATGTCGTACTCCCGCGCCTTGTAGACGATGTTGCTGCGGCCGGAGAGATCCGACACCAGCACGCGCTGGCGGCTGCCCACCAGCTCCGGCTCGATGTGCTCGTAGGTCTCGCGGTTCTTGATGATGCCCGAGACGTGCAGCCCGCCCTTGTGCGCGAAGGCGCTCTCGCCCACGTAGGCCTGCCGCTTGCTCGGCACGACGTTGGCCAGCTCGTACACCAGGTGCGAGATCTCCCGCAGCCGGCGCAACTGCGACGCCCGGACACACTTGTAACCCTGCTTCAACTGGAGGTTGGGCAACACCGAGCACAGGTTCAGGTTGCCGCAACGCTCGCCGAAGCCGTTGATGGTGCCCTGGACCTGCCGGACGCCGTTCTGCACCGCCACCATGGTGTTGGCCACCGCCAGCTCGCAGTCGTTGTGGCAATGGATCCCCAGCGGCGTCTTCACCTCCTGCTTGACCCGGGCCACCGCCGCGCCGATGTCGCCCGGCATGTTGCCGCCGTTGGTGTCGCACAGGACGATCCAGTCGGCGCCGCCCTCCGCGGCCGCCCGGAGGCACTCCAGCGCGAACTCCGGATTGCTGCGGTAGCCGTCGAAGAAATGCTCGGCGTCGAAGATCACCTCGTCGACGCGCTTCTTCATGTAGGCGATGGAGTCGGCGATGACCTCCAGGTTGGCCTTCTTGCTGATGCGAAGATCGTCCCGCACGTGCAGGTCCCAGGTCTTGCCCACCAGCGTCACCACCGGGGTCTTGGCCGCCAGCAGCAGCTTCAGGCTGGCGTCCTGCGCCGGCTTGACCGAAGGCCTGCGGGTGGTGCCGAAGGACGCCACCCGGGTCTTCCTGAGATTCAGCTTTCCGACCTCCTTGAAGAACTCGGCGTCGCGTGGGTTGGATCCGGGGTAACCGCCTTCAATGTAGTGTATGCCCAGGTCGACCAGGCTCTCGGCGACTCGCAGCTTGTCCTTCAGACTGAAAGAGATGTCCTCGCTCTGGCACCCGTCCCGCAAGGTCGTATCGTACAACAACAAGTCGCTCATGCCCTCACCTGCTTTCGATCAACGAAGCGTGTAGCGAATCCACCGCCCTGTGGCTGTCCTTCTCGTTTACCACCACCGACACCTTGATCTCGGAGGTCGAGATCATCTCGATGTTGATGGACTGCTCAGCAAGGGCCTGGAACATCTTCGCCGCCACGCCCGCGTTCGTTCGGACGCCGACGCCCACCACCGACACCTTGGCGATGCGGGTATCGGAGGTCACTCCCTTAGCTTGGATCAAGGGCGCGGTTTTTTCAATCAATTCCATGGCCTTTGAATGGTCCTTCTTGGGCACGGTGAAGGTGACGTCGGTGGTGCCGTCCTCGCCGGCGTTCTGAATGATCATGTCCACCACGATGTTGGCATCCGCGATGGGGCCGAATATCTGCGCGGCCAGTCCGGCGCGGTCCGGCACGCTGCGGATGGTGATCTTGGCTTCGTCGTTGTCGCAGGTCACTGCCGAAACCAGAACCGAATCCATTTGCTCTTCCTCCTCGACCAGCCAGGTGCCTTCGACGTCGCTGAAGCTCGAGCGCAGATGCACCCGGACGCCGAACTTCTTTGCCGTCTCCACCGAGCGGATCTGCAGCACCCGGGCGCCCAGACTGGCCATTTCCAGCATTTCGTCGTAGGTGATCCGATCCAGCTTGCGCGCTCTCTGGCAAACGAAGGGATCGGCCGTGTAGATGCCGTCCACGTCGGTATAGATCTCGCACACCGAGGCGCCCAGGGCGGCGGCCATGGCCACGGCGCTGGTGTCCGACCCGCCCCGCCCCAGGGTGGTTATGTTGTCGGCCTCGTCGACCCCCTGAAAGCCCGCCACCACCACCACTTCCTTGCGCTTCAGCGACTGCAGCACGCGAGTCGAGTCGATGCTCTTGATCCTCGCGCGCCCGTGGGCGCTGTCCGTGGCGATGCGCACCTGGTGGCCGAGAAACGAGCGCGCCGGCAGCCCCAGGTCCTTGAGCGCCAGCGCCAGCAGGGCGCAGGAGACCTGCTCGCCGGAGGCCAGCAGCACGTCGATCTCCCGGTCGTCCACGTGCGACGAAACCTGGTTGGCCAGGTTCAGGAGCCGGTTGGTTTCCCCCGACATGGCCGACACCACCACCACCACTTCGTTCCCCTGCGCGCGGGCGGCGGCCACCCGCTGGGCAACGTGGCGGATGCGCTCCACCATGCCCACGGAGGTGCCGCCGTATTTCTGCACGATCAACGCCATGACTAGTGTCCTGCCCCGCGGACCATGGTATCCGCCTGCCCGGCCGGGTCGGCCCCCCGCAGCGCCGCGACAAGCTCCTCGTAGCGGACGCCGTGGGGCGCGAAGCGCAGCTCCCGTCGATTCTCGTCCACGTAGCGGAAGTGGACGCCCATGAACTCCTCGGCCCCCACCGCGTCCAGCCGCTCGAACCACTCCACCACGCAGACGCTGCCGGAGGCGAAGTACTCCTCGAGGTGCAGGTCCTCCATCTCCGGTCCCGGGGCGACGCGAAAGAGGTCCACGTGGACCACCGGCAACCGGCCCTCGTATTCGTTGATGAGCGTGAAGGTGGGGCTCCGGACCCAACTGTTGCCGCCCACCTCGAGCCCTTCCGCCAACCCGTGCACGAAGCAGGTCTTGCCGCTCCCCAGGTCGCCCGAGAGTCCCAGGATCTCTCCGCCCCGGAGCAGGCCCGCCAGCGCCCGCCCGAGCGCCCGGGTCTCGTCCGGCGAGCCGGTGGTGATATGGTACTCGCCGGCGTTCAAGGCCCTATCATCTCCTTGATCTGCTTCAGCTCGTTGATGGCCCGCGGCAGGTCGTCCACCACGTCCGAGGCGATGAGGCCGACGCCGCCGCGGTCGTCCGCCACCCGGTCGCCGGTGCGGCCGTGGAGGTACACGCCCAGACGGACGGCATCCTCCGGCGCCAGCCCCTGGGCCAGAAACCCCGCGACGATGCCGGCGAGGACGTCGCCCATGCCCCCGCTGGCCATGCCGGGGTTGCCGGTGGGGTTGATGGACACCCGCCCCTCGGGGGTGGCCATCACCGTCCTGGCGCCCTTGAGGACCAGGTGGCAGCGGTTTTCCGCGGCAAAGGCCCGGGCGACGCCGACACGGTCGCCGTTGATCTCCGCCGTGCTCATTCCGGTCAGGCGGCTCATTTCCCCCGGGTGCGGCGTCAGCACCGGCGCAACCCGCGCCTCCCGAAGCCGGCCCACGTCCGCCGACAGGTTGTTGAGGCCGTCGGCGTCGATGAGCCACGGCAGGCGGCAATGCGCCAACAGCGTGTCCAGCGTCTTCTGGGCGGACGCGTGCACGCCCACGCCCGGGCCGAACAGCACCGCGCTCTTGCGCTCGGCCAGACCCTCCCAACCATCGGCTCCCAGCGCCGGCCACTGCTCCTGGTCCGGTCCGCCCAGCGCCTCGGTCATGGGCTCCACCAGGGCCCCCGCCAGGACGTCGTTGAGGCCGCCGGGCGCCGCCAGGGTCACCAGTCCGGTGCCCACCCGCATGGCCCCGCGACAGGAAAGCACCGCGGCGCCGGTCTTTCCCCGCGACCCGGCCATCACCAGCAGATGGCCGTAGCTGCCCTTGTGCGAGTCTTCCGTCCGGCCGGGCAGGAACCACACCACGTCGGCCGGGTCCAGAAACTCGGCCGAGGGGGCCACCTCCGCCACCGCCTCCTCGCGGATGCCGATGTCGGCCACCACCAGCTCGCCGCAGTAGGCCGCCCCGGGGTAGACCACCTGTCCGATCTTGGGGTAGCCGAAGGTCACCGTGACCTCGGCCTGGACCGTTGCTCCGAGGGGTAACCCCCGGTCGGAGTCCAGCCCGGACGGCGTATCCACCGCCACCACGGGAATGCCCGACGCGTTCACGAGCTCCACCACGTCGGCCAGGAATCCCTCCACCGGCTTCCGCAGCCCGGTCCCCAGGAGCGCGTCCACCACCAGGCCCTTGTCCCGGATGTGTTTGCCCAGGGTCTCGATGTCGCCGGGCGGTATTTCCGTGAAGGCCCCCTTCACCGAGCGGTAGCGCTCGAGGTTGGCCGACGCGTCCGGCGACAGCTCATGGGCCCGGGCGACGCAGGCCACCTCGCACGGGAACTCCCGCTCTTGCAGCAGCCGCGCCACCACCAGCCCGTCGCCGCCGTTGTTGCCCTTGCCCGCCACCACCAGCACGCCGCGCTGCGCCAGCCGGGTCCAGCGCTTGAGAATGACATCCACCACGCCCTGCCCCGCCCGCTCCATGAGCGTCAGGCTCGGAACCCCGTGGGCCGTGATGGTGAGATGGTCCAGGCGGCGCATCTCGTCTGCGGTTACCACGTGCATGGGTCAACCAGCCGCCTTCCCGGCGTCCTCGATGAGGGCCTTCATCTCCTTCACCGCCTGGGCCATCCCGACCATGACGGCGCGGGCGACGATGCTGTGTCCGATGTTGAGCTCCACGATCTCCTCGATGGCCGCGATCGGCGCGACGTTGCCGGCGTTGAGGCCGTGGCCGCCATGAACCTCGAGGCCCATGCCCGCCGCCAGCGCCGCGCCCCGGCGCACCGCCTCGAGCTCCCGCGCCACCCCCGGGCCGGTGGCGTTGCAATACGTCCCGGTGTGGAGTTCCACCGCGTCGGCGCCCAGCTCCCGGCTGGCCTCGAGCTGTGCCGGATCCGGATCCACGAAGAGGCTCACGCGAATCCCGGCATCCCGCAGACGGGCCACGGCGTCCCGGAGCTGCTTCCGGTGGCCGGCCACGTCAAGGCCGCCCTCGGTGGTCAGTTCTTCCCGCCGCTCGGGCACCAGGCAGGCGTCGTCGGGCTTGAGCCGGAGGGCGTGCCGGGTCATTTCGGGGGTGCCGGCCATCTCGAGGTTGAGCGCGGCAGTCAACCGTTGCCGCAGACGGGCCACGTCCTCCTCCTGAATGTGCCGGCGGTCTTCGCGCAGGTGCACCGTGATGACCTCGGCCCCCGCCTGCTCAGCCAGGAGCGCCGCCTCCACCGGGTCCGGGATGTCGATCATCCGGGCCTGGCGCACGGTGGCCACGTGGTCCACGTTGACTCCGAGCCGCGTCACTCCTCAACCCCCAGCTTCGACCGGATCGCGTCCGCGATCCCTTGCGCCAGCCTCTGTATCTCCACCTCCGACTCGCCCTCGATCATCACCCGGGCCAGCGGCTCGGTGCCGGAGTAGCGCACCAGCACCCGGCCCCGGCCGTCCAGCCGGTGCTCGCTCTCGGCGATGCGCGCCTGCACCTGATCCAGCTCGGAGAACGGCCGCCGCTCGCGGACCGGCACGTTCATCACCACCTGCGGCAGCTTGCCCATGATCCGGCGCAGCTCGCTCAGGGGCTTTTCCTGCTCGACCATCAGCGCCAGCACCTGCAGCGCCGTGAGACAGCCGTCGCCGGTAGTGTTGTGGTCCAGGAACACCAGGTGTCCCGACTGCTCGCCGCCCAGGTTGTGTCCGCCCTCGCGCATGGCCTCCACCACGTAACGGTCGCCGATGCCCGTCCTCAGGACCTCGATGCCGTGGCCGCGGAGGGCAACGTCCAACCCCATGTTGCTCATCACCGTAGCCACCACGGCCCCGGTGGGCAGACGGCCCGCGCACTTCATCTCGATGGCGCACATGGCAAGCACCTCGTCGCCGTCCACCAGTACGCCCTCCTCGTCGATGAAGAGCGCCCGGTCGGCATCGCCGTCCAGGCACACCGCGAGGTCGGCGCCGTGCTCCCGGAGCGCCGCCCGCGCCTTCTCGGGATGCGTCGAGCCGCAGTCCAGGTTGATGTTGGTGCCGTCGGGCTCCGCCGCCACGGGAATGACCTCGGCCCCGAGCTCCCGCAGGACGTCCGGCGCCACCCGGTACGCCGCGCCGTTGGCGCAGTCCACGACGATCCTCACGCCCTCCAGGGTCAGGTGCCCGGGAAACGTCCCCTTGAGAAACGCGATGGTCCTTCCCACGGCGTCGTCGATGCGGTGGGCCTTGCCGATGTCCGTTGCCGCCGGCCGGTGCGGGCCGTATTCCTCGTCCCGGACCAGGGTCTCCATGCGCCGCTCCCAGGCATCGGGGAGCTTGAAGCCGTCGCCGGAGAAGAACTTGATGCCGTTGTCCTGATACGGGTTGTGGGACGCGGAGATCACCACCCCGGCGTCCGCCCGCATGCTGCGGGTGAGGAACGCCACGGCCGGGGTCGGCAGGGGGCCCACCAGCAGGACGTCCGAGCCCATGGAGCAGATCCCGGAGGCCAGGGCGGTCTCGAACATGTAGCCCGACAGGCGGGTGTCCTTGCCGATGAGTATCCGCCGCCGATGGGTGCGCCTTCTTCCCAGGGCGCCGCGCGCCGCCTTCCCTCCGTCCTGATCGCCGACCACGTGGGCGATGGCCCGGCCCAGCCTCAAGGACGTCTCCGAGGTCATGGGCTCCTGGTTGGCGGTGCCGCGGATGCCGTCGGTGCCGAACAGCCGGGGCCGGCCCGGAGCCGCCTGGGGTCGGTCGGATGTCATGGGATCCCTTCCGGACCATCGGCGGACGGCGAACCCGTGGAGCGCCCGCCCGTGCCCGTTTCCGCGCGGATCGCATCCGCCACGCGTACCGCCCTGCAGGTCTCCGGCACGTCGTGGACCCTCACGATGCGCGCTCCCGCCAGCACCGCGGCCACCGCGCCGGCAAGGCTTCCCTCCAGCCGGCCCGCCGGTCCGGCTTCCGGCTGCGCCGCAGGTCCCCCCAGCCGGCCGAGGAACGACTTGCGCGACAGGCCCACCAGCACCGGCCGCCCCAGTTCCCCCAGGGTGCGCAGGTGCCGCAACAACGCCAGGTTGTGGTGCAGCTCTTTGCCGAAGCCGATGCCCGGATCCACGACGATCCGGTGGGCCGCGATGCCGCTCCGCACCGCGTGGGCCACCCGCTCCCGGAGGAACGCGGCGACCTCCCCTACCACGTCGCCGTAGCGCGGCGCGAGCTGCATGGTGCGGGGCCGGCCCTGCATGTGCATGAGCACCACCGGAACCTCCTCGCGCGCCACCAGGCCGGCCATGGCCGGATCGAACCGCAGGGCGCTGATGTCGTTCACCATGTCCGCGCCGGCCTCCAGTGCTCCGCCGGCCACCTCCGCCTTGTAGGTGTCGATGCTGATGGGGACCGGGGTCCGTTGCCGCAACCCGCGAATCACCGGCAGCACCCGTTCGAGCTCCTCGGCGGCCGAAACCGCGGACGCACCCGGACGCGTGGACTCTCCGCCCACGTCCACGATGCTCGCCCCCTGACGCGCCATCTCCACGCCCCGGGCCACCGCGGACTCGACGTCCGGATACCGGCCGCCGTCGGAGAAGGAATCGGGGGTCACGTTGAGGACCCCCATCACCGCAGTGCGGCCGCGCAGGTCCACCTGCCCGTGGCGCATGGCCAGCACCGCGTCCGTCGCCGGGCCGAAGTCGGCGAACGGTGACGGCTCGGGCCAGCTTGCCTTGGTACGCATGATTGGACTCTGGGAACGGGCAGGAGCGGGGTTCGGACCCGCCCGTGTGCGGGCGCGGGCGGTTTCAAGCCCGCCCCTACGCGGGAACGGGTGTCGTGGGCAGGTCGGGACCGCTGTCCGCCATGTACTCCTTGACGATGACGTCGATCTCGGTGCCGTCCAGCACTTCCTTGTCCAGCAACTCCCTGGCGACCCGGTGCAGGAGGTCGAGGTGGGTGGTCAGGATCTCCTTGGCCTTGTTGTAGCACTCCTGGATGATGTGCCGGACTTCCTTGTCGATCTCGACCGCGGTGCTTTCCGAGTAGTCCTGCTGCTGGGTGAAGTCCCGGCCGAGGAAGATCTGCTCTTCCTTCTTGCCGAAGGTCATGGGCCCCAGCTTCTCGCTCATGCCCCACTCGCAGACCATCCGGTGAGCGATCTCGGTGGCGCGCTCGATGTCGTTGCCGGCGCCCGTGGTCATGTGGTCGAGGATCAACTCTTCCGCGACCCGCCCGCCGAACAGGATCGTGACGTTGTTCAGGAGATGCTGCTTGTCCTGGCTGTGGCGCTCGTCCATGGGAAGCTGCTGGGTCAGGCCCAGCGCCATCCCCCGCGGGATGATGGTCACCTTGTGGACCGGGTCCGCCCCCGGCAGGAGCTTCGCCACCAGCGCATGGCCGGACTCGTGATAGGCGGTATTCCGCTTCTCCTCGTCGCTGATGATCATGCTCTTGCGCTCGGTCCCCATCATGACCTTGTCCTTGGCCAACTCGAAGTCGTTCATGTTGACCTTGTCCTTGTCGTTCCGGGCCGCGAGCAGGGCCGCCTCGTTCACCAGGTTCTCGAGGTCCGCGCCGGCGAAACCCGGGGTCCCCCGGGCCAGCACACGGATGTCGACGTCGCCGTCCAGCGGCACCTGCCGGCTGTGCACCGCCAGGATGCCTTCGCGGCCCTTGACGTCGGGCCGCGGCACCACCACGCGGCGGTCGAACCGCCCCGGCCGCAGCAGCGCCGGGTCCAGCACGTCGGGCCGGTTGGTGGCGGCGATGAGGATCACGCCGTCGTTGGCCTCGAACCCGTCCATCTCCACCAGCAACTGGTTCAGGGTCTGCTCGCGCTCGTCGTGGCCGCCGCCGAGTCCGGCGCCGCGCTGGCGTCCGACCGCGTCGATCTCGTCCACGAAGACGATGCACGGCGCCTGCTTCTTGGCCTGCACGAACAGGTCCCGCACCCGCGAGGCGCCCACGCCCACGAACATCTCGACGAAGTCCGAGCCGCTGATGCTGAAGAACGGCACCCCGGCCTCACCCGCGATGGCCCGCGCCAGCAGGGTCTTGCCGGTGCCCGGCGGGCCCACCAGCAGGCAGCCCTTGGGGATGCGGCCGCCCAGGCGGGTGAACTTCTTGGGGTCCTTGAGGAACGCGATGACTTCCTGGAGCTCGTCCTTGGCCTCGTCCACCCCGGCGACGTCGCTGAACGTGACCCGCGCCTGGTTCTCGTTCAAAAGGCGCGCCCGGCTCTTGCCGAAGGACATGGCCTTGCCGCCTCCCACCTGCATCTGCCGCATGAAGAAGATCCAGACGCCGATCAGCAGCAGCATGGGGAACCAGTTGACCAACAAGACGAAATACCACGGGGAATCGTCCTCGGGCTTGGCGGCGATGCGGATGTTCTTCTCCCGCAATGTCTTCACCATGTCCGGGTCGCTGGGAGAAAAGGTCCGGAAGCGCTCGCCGCTCTGGTACTTGCCGTGGACGTGCTGTCCCTGGATCGTCACCTCCTGCACGTCGCCGCGCTCCACCGCGGACCAGAAGTCGCTGAAGATGATCTCGGGCTCCCGCCCCTGCTGGCGGGTGAAGACGTTGAACAACAACAGGAACATCAGCCCCAGGACAAGCCACAGGGCAAGGTTTTTGGTCGCTTGGTTCAAAGGGGGTTTCTCCAACCTTCTGCTTCCCCGGAAAAAGTTAACATAGGGGTATGCCTACTTCAATTCAATAAGAACCGGAACGGCCCAAGTCAACCGAGCGGCGCGGGCGGGGCGACGGGCGGCCACCGGGACGCCGCTACCGGAGCTTGACCCGCCAGACCGTCCGGGTGCGGGGCTCCAACCTGGCGAGATCGCTCCGGGCGCAGCCCGGAACCCACAGGATCTCCTCCCCGGCCAGCAGCAGCGGCAGGGTCCGGCGCCGGGAACGGGGGACCTTCCGGTCGATGAAGAGGTCCTTGAGCTTCTTGTGGCCGGTCATGCCCAGCGGCCGGAACCGGTCGCCGGGGCGGAAGTTGCGCAGGCGGAGCTCCCCGCCGTCGCGCTGGACCCCGGAGAGGTCGAAGGCGGCTTCGAAAGGACTCTCCGGCCGTTCCCGCCCTGTGGTACACCACGCGGTGACCCGGACCCCGGCCTCCGGGACCGCCACCTCGCCCTCCAGCGGGAGCGGGTAGGAGTAATTCCCCGACGGGAGCACGGCAGCGGCCTGGACCAGCCGGACGGAATCATACTCCCGGACCGCCGTCCAGCCGCCCGGTAAGGACACCCTGCCGTGGGGGCGGGTTCCGGCGGCCACCCGCAAGACGGCTTCCACGTGGGCGAAGCCGATACGCCGCAGGGTCCCCAGTCCGCGGTTGAGCCAGAATCGCACCATCCGGGGCCGCAGCTCGGGCTCCAGCGCCAGAAAGGCGGCGCGGTCCAGCGCGTCCCCGGGGGCCACCTGGCCATAAGCATCCGCTACCTGCCGCTCCAGCCACGCGTGGTCGGACCGCAGCATCACGGCGAGCCTGGCAAGCCGGCTCTCCAGGCCGCCGTCGCTCCGGCTCCCGAGCTCGGGCAACAGCGACCGGCGGACCCAGTTCCGGAGGTACCGCGTGTCGCGGTTGGTGCGGTCCTCCCGGTAGTCCAGCCCCCGGGCGGCCAGATATTCGAGGATCTCGTCCCGGGAGACCTCCAGCAGCGGACGGATCAACAGGGCTTCCTCGGCACCGGCCACGTCCGGGGCCAGGGGCCGCACCGCCGGCATGCCCATCAGGCCATCCGGTCCGCAGCCGCGGAGCAGCCACATCAGCATGGTCTCCACCTGGTCGCCGCGGTTGTGGCCCACCGCCACCTTGCGGATACCCCGGCTCGCGGCCAGCTCCGCGAAGAACCGGTAACGCTCCTCCCGGGCCAGGGCCTCCACGTTGGCGCCGGGGCAGTCCCGGCCGGACCGCGTCGGTTCCGGACGCGTCAGATGAAAGGGCAACGAAAGCCGGGCCGCCATGTCGCGGACGAACTCGGAGTCCTCCCGGCTCTCGTGTCCGCGGATGCCGTGGTCCACGTGGGCCACCTCCAGGCGGAGACCGAGGGGCAATCCGATCTCCCGAAGGAGGTGCAGCAACGCCACGGAATCCGGGCCGCCGGACACGCCCACGAGCACGGCCTCACCGGGCGCCAGCATGCCGTCCCGGACGAGTGTCTCGGCCAACTGTGTATCGAGGCTCATGGAGGGGAGAAAGGTTTGTCGCCCCGCTTCGCGGGTGCTATTACCTTGAAAAACTTCAGGATACACCGCGCCGGAGCCGCCCACAAACAAAGAAAGCCAAGGGAAATCGCCAACAACCCAAGGAGAACCGCATGGCCTCACCGTTGAACCCACCCCGGAGAATCCTTCTCGGACCCGGCCCCAGCAACCCGCATCCAAGCGTGCTGGAGGCGCTGTCCGCACCCGTGGTCGGGCACCTGGATCCTGAATTCTTCAAGATCATGGAAGAGAGCAAGGCCATGCTGCGCCGGCTGTTCCACACCGAGAACGAGCTGACCTTCCCGGTGTCCGGCACCGGCAGCGCGGGCATGGAGACCTGCCTCGTGAACCTCATCGAGGAAGGCGACACCGTGCTGGTATGCGTGAACGGCGTCTTCGGCACCCGCATGGCGGACATCGTCGAGCGCCTGGGCGGGAACCTCGTCAAGGTCGAGGCCCCCTGGGGGGAGATCATCCGGCCCGAGCAGGTGGAGCAGGCGCTGAAGGAGAACAAGGTCGACCTGGTGACCCTCGTGCACGCCGAGACCTCCACCGGCGTGTGGCAGCCGGTGGAGGAGATCTCCCGGCTCGCCCACGACGCCGGCGCCCTGCTGGTGCTGGACACCGTGACCTCGCTCGGCGGCTGTCCCGTGACCCTGGACGCCTGGAACGTGGACGCCGCCTACAGCGGCACCCAGAAGTGCCTGAGCTGCCCCCCCGGCCTTTCGCCGGTGTCCTTCAACCAGGCCGCCCGCGACAAGCTGGGCCGGCGCAAGGGCAAGGTCAAGAGTTGGTACCTGGACCTCACCATGATCGAGCGCTACTGGGGCGAGGACCGCGCCTACCACCACACCGCCCCCATCTCCATGAACTACGGGCTCCACGCGGCCCTGAGCGAGGTGGAGAAGGAAGGCCTGGAAGCCCGGTTCGCAAGGCACGAGCTGAACCACCGGGCCCTGGTGGCGGGCCTGGAGGTACTGGGCATTCCCCTCGCCTCCCAGGAGGGCCACCGCCTGTGGATGCTCAACAGCGTCAAGATCCCCGAGGGCGTCAACGACGCCGGCCTGCGGAAGCGGCTGCTGCTGGACTTCAACATCGAGATCGGCGGCGGCCTCGGCGCCCTCGCCGGCAAGACTTGGCGCATCGGGCTGATGGGGGAGTCGAGCCGGAGGGAGAACGTGGTCGCGCTCGTCCAGGCGCTCGGACAGATACTGAAGGAAGAGGGCGCGGACATTCCGGTAGCGGATGCCATAGGGGCCATCGAGGGGGTGTACGCCGGTACTTGACAGGAGCGGATGCCGGCAGCCGGATGTCCGGAATGAACGGTCGGAGTATGTGATGGACAGTACCCCCTATCGACGCAGCTTCCGCGATCTGGTCGATGACCGGGTCGACGAGGGAGTCTTCCGCGTCGACCGGGCGGTCTACAACGACGAGGCGGTCTTCGAGGCGGAGATGCAGCGCATCTTCGAGGGCGGATGGGTCTTCCTCTGCCACGAGAGCCAGGTGGAGAAGCCGGGGGACTACTGGTCCACCGAGATCGGCCGCCAGCCGGTCTTCGTGATGCGCCAGACGGATGGGGCGCTGGGCTGCTTCCTCAACGTCTGTTCCCATCGCGGCGCGCTGGTGACGCCGCTCAAGCAGGGAAACGCCAACGTGCTCACCTGCCGTTTCCACGGCTGGGTGTACGACCGCGGCGGACGCTGCATCCGGATCAAGAACGAGGAGGGAGGCTACGCCGCGACGGAACGCTCGGGCGGACGCTTCGACCTCCCCCGGATCGGCGCCCTGGACTCGTACAAGGGGTTCGTGTTCGGGAGCCTGAGAGGCGACGTGCCCCCGCTCCGGGACTACCTGGCGGCGGCGGGGCGCTGGATCGACCTCCTGGCGGATCAGGCGCAACACGGGCTGGAGGTCGTGCCCGGCTGCTCCACCTACGTGGTCCACGGCAACTGGAAACTGCAGGCCGAGAACAGCGTGGACGGCTACCACGTGACCACGCTCCACAGCGTTTTCGCCGCCACCACGGCCCAGCGCGAGGCACGCGACGGCACGGCCGGCATGGGCCGGACCGAGTCCGGGCGCATAAGGGGCAAGGTGCCCAGCGGCACCTACGACTTCGGGAACGGACACATGGGGCTGTGGGCGCTGCACACCACGCCGCATGTGCGGCCGATCTACGAGGCGCGGGCGTGGCTCGAAGAGAATCTCGAACCGGCGAAGGTCGACTGGATCCTCAACCGCGGCCGCAACCTGTATCTCTTCCCCAACGTGATGCTGATGGACAACCCGTCGACGCAGATCCGGCTGGTGAAGCCGGTCTCGACCGGATTGACCGAGGTCTCGGTCTATTGCATCGCCCCGAAGAGAGAGAGCCGGGCGGCACGGTCCGCGCGGCTCAGGAAGTTCGAGGATTTCTACCTCACGGCCGGGATGGCGACCTCGGACGATGCCGCGGCGCTCGAGGCCATCCAGGACGGCTCTCTCGGGCCGCCGAGCCAGTGGAACGACATGACCCGCGGGTTGCCCGCCCTCGTGGCCGGCCCCGACCGGGACGCCCGCGACCTGGGCTTCGACCCGGTGTCGTCCTGCCCCGACTGGGAGCACGAGGGAATGTTCCACGGTTTCTACCGCGCCTGGCTGGATCGCCTGGAGAGGGAGCGGGACGCCGGATGAGCACGAACGGCATCGACGCGGCCCTGGAGCGCGAGGTCGCCGCGCTGATCAACCGCGAGGCGATGCTGCTCGACCGGCGCCGCTGGAAGGAGTGGCTCGAGCTCTATGCCGAGGATGCCGTGTACTGGGCGCCGGCCTGGGCAAGCGAGGAGGAGACCACCACCGAGCCCGAGACCCAGCTCAACCTGCTCTACCTCAAGGACCGCGGCCGGCTCGAAGACCGGGTGTTCCGCATCGAGTCGCGCCAGTCATGGGCTTCGCTTCCCCTCGACCGCACGGTGCACGTCATCGGCAACGTGCTGGTGGAGAGCGCGGAGGGAGACGCGGTCGAAGCCACCGCCAACTGCATCGTGCACGTCTACGGCAAGAAAGGGGCCCAGACCCGCGGCAGCCGTTACGACTTCGCGTTCAGGCGCATCGACGGCGCGCTCAGGATCGCGCGGAAGAAGATCACCTTCATCGACGACCGGCTCGAAGGGCCGGTGGACATCTATCACCTGTAGAGAGCCTTGCTGACCCTTCAGAAGATCGCCCCCGAGGTGGGCGGCATCGCGCTTCGCGAGATGGAGCCGCGCGAACCCGGCGCCGGCGAGATATTGATCCGGGTGGGCGCCGCCGGGATCTGCGGCACCGACATGCAGATCTACAACTGGGCGCCGCGCATGGCGCGCCGGATGGTGCTGCCGCGGGTCCTCGGCCATGAGGTGTCGGGCACGGTCGAAGCCACCGGTCCGGGGATCGAGGGCCTCGCCGTGGGCGATCGGGTCAGCCTCGAGAGCCACATCTTTTGCGGACGCTGCCGGGCCTGCCGGCTCGGACGCGCCCATCTTTGCGAGCGGACCCGCTACCCCGGCATCGACATCGACGGCGCGTTCGCCGAGTACCTGACCGTGCCGGCGTCCATCTCCTGGGTGAACCCGCCGGGCCTGCCGCACGAGACCGCGGCCATGCTCGAGCCGTTCGGCATCGCCGTCCACGCCTGCCTCGCGGGCGCCGGCGTGGCGGGGCTGTCCGTGCTGGTGAACGGTTGCGGGCCCATCGGGCTCATGGCGGTGGCGGTGGCGCGTGCGCTGGGCGCCGCCAGGATCATCGCCTGCGACATCAACCCGGTCCGTCTCCGCGCCGCCGAAACCATGGGCGCCGACCGCGCGGTGGATGCCGGCAAGGAGGACTTGGCGCGCGTCGTGGACGATATGACCGGCGGCGCGGGTGTCGACGTCGGCGTCGAACTATCGGGCACCGAAGCGGGATTCAACGCCGTCTTCGCCGCCCTCGCCAAGGGGGGCGACTTTCGGCTCGTGGGCGCACCGCCGTCGGCCATCCCCGTGGACTTCACCTACTGGCTGCTCAAGTGCCCGGTGATGCACAACATCCACGGGCGGCTCATCTGGCAGACGTGGCAGCACGCCACCGAGCTCCTGGCGACGGGCGCCGTCGATCTCGCCCCGGTCCGCAGCCACCTCCTGCCGCTCTCCGACGCGCCACGCGGGTTTGAGCTCATCCGGGATGGGGAAGCGCTCAAGCCCGTGCTCGTGCCGGACTCCTGACCGAAACGCTACTGAGGACGTCGCGGGACGGCCGCGGGGAGACGAACTGCCTGTCTCTCCGCGTCGGGAGAGGTTGACTTGCCCTAAATAACTATTATACTAGTTTTATGGATATAAGGACTCTTCCCAAGGCTTACCCAGCCTCCGCGCCCGCGCTTGAGGAAGCGGCGCAAGGGTTCGCCGCGTGCGGCTCCGAGCCGAGGCTCGCGGTGCTCCGCCTGCTCGTACGCGCCGGAGCCGGAGGGCTCACGGTCGGCGAGGTCCAGGAGCGCTCGGGCTTGCCGGCCTCGACGCTCGCCCATCATCTCGGCTTCCTTGCCGCGGGCGGACTGGTCGAGCAGGAGCGTCGGGGCCGCACCGTGATCAACCGTGCCGCCTACGGCCGTCTCGAGGCGCTTGCCGCGTTTCTGCTCGAAGAGTGCTGCGTCGATGCCTGCCCATCGCTGCCGGCCCGTGCGGCGCGGGCTGCGCTGGCGAAGGAGGCGTCATGACGGAACTGGTCATGAACGGATTCAACGGGCTGCGCGTGGGGTTCAGGGGCATGGCGTCGGCCTGGGGGCTGATGCTGGCGATCCCGCTCGCCGTGGCGACGCTCGACGCCACCCGGTTGCCGGACATCCTGGAGATCGCGTTGGCGGCGTTCGCGGGAACGGTGCCCTTCATCGCCGCAGCGGTGCTGTTCATCGCGTATCTCAAGGCGACGGGAACCACGGCCCTGGTGGCGCGCGCCTTCGAGGGACGCGAGATGCGCATGATCTTCCTGGCGGCGCTTGTCGGCGGCCTCGCCCCCTTCTGCGCCTGCGAGGTCATCCCGTTCATCGCGGCGCTGCTGGCCATCGGCGCGCCGCTCTCCGCCATCATGGCCTTCTGGCTGTCCTCCCCCGTCATCGATCCTCCCGCCGCGCTCATTACCGCCGCCGCCCTCGGCTGGGACTTCGCGTTCGGGAAGGCGGCCGCGGCCGTGGCCATCGGCCTTTTCGGCGGGTTCGGGGTCCGCCTCTTCGTCCGGCACCATGCGTTCGCCGTCCCCCTGCGGGAAGACGTAGCGGGCGGTTGCGGCGCCTGCGGCAGCATCCTCGAGACGGGCGATATTGTCTGGCCGTTCTGGCGCGAGCCGTTGCGGGCGGCCACCTTCCGTTCCGAAGCGCTGGAGAACGCGCGGTTCCTGGTCAAGTGGCTGGCGTTCGCCTACCTGATCCAGGCCCTGCTCGTCACCTACGTGCCGGCCGCGTTGATCGCGGGCCTGGTGGGCGGACCCGGGGCCGGCCCCATCGTGATCGGCGCCCTGGTGGGTACGCCCGCCTACCTCAACGGCTATGCCGCGCCCGCCCTCGTCGCCGGCCTCATGGAACAAGGCATGAGCGCCGGCGCCGCCCTGGCCTTCATGGTTTCCGGCGCCGTGACCTGCGTCCCATCCATGGTCGCCGTATGGTCGCTGGTGCGCTGGCAAGTGTTCGCCGCCTACGTGGGTTTCGGCGTCGTGGGCGCGATCTTGAGCGGGGTGGGGTTCAGGGCGCTCGTCGGGTGAACGGGCACGGCGCAGCCAGGATCAAAGAAAACTTTCGCGATGATCGGTCAAGTGGCATGCGACAAGGCCGGCTCCTTGACGTTAGTCTGAAAAACTATTATATTTTCGGACAAAGGATTTGTTGCAATGTCCACCATGGAAGCCATTAGAAGCCGTATGCGCGGCCTGCCCAAGGGCAAGCCCTTCACGACGTCGCGCTTCGCCAACTGCGGACCGCGCGGGGCCGTCGACCGGGCCCTTTCGCGTATCGTCCACGAGGGCGAAATCGAGCGTCTATCCCGGGGCGTCTTCGTCCGTCCTCGAAAGAACCGGTTCGTCGGTAACATCGTCCCCGGTGTTGCCGAGGTGGTTCAGACAATCGCCAGAGACAATGGCGAGACCGTACAGGTTCATGGCGCGGAAGCCGCACGGCGGTTAGGGCTCAGCACCCAGGCGCCTACCGTGGCAGTGTTCCATACCAGTGCGTCGAGCCGTTCGATCCGGATTGGCAACACCACGGTCAAGATGATCCACACTTCGAACCGTCGGCGGCTTCAATTTGCCGGCGAGACCGCAGGCTTGGCGCTCTCCGCCCTCTGGTATCTCGGCAAGGACAACGTGACGCCAGAGACGGTCGCCATGATCGAGTCCGCCGTGGGCGCGGAGGAGTTCGAGAAACTACGGTTGGCCGACATTCCGGCGTGGATGGCGATCGCACTCAACGCCTCCACCCAGGACAACGCCCATGGCTGAAGCCTTCCTCTCCCTGAATGCCGGAGACCAGAGAGACATCCTTGAGACCGTAGCCGTCCGGTCGAGGCGGCCGGCGGTCATCCTGGAGAAAGACATCTGGATCTGCTGGGTCCTGCAGACCCTCTTCTCCATCCCCGAACGTCACCCAATGGCGTTCAAGGGCGGTACGTCCCTTTCGAAGGTCTATGGAATCATCGACCGTTTCTCCGAAGATGTCGACGTCACCCTCGATTACCGGGCTTTCGGTGACGCTTTCGACCCCTTCGCCCCAGGGGTGAGCAGGTCTCGAATCAGGCACCTCAGCGACCGGCTCAAATCCTCCGTAGCGACCTACACTCGGGATGTTGTCGGTCCGGCTCTGGAGACCGCAGCCGAAGAGCTGTCAATGTCCGGCCGGCATAGCGTCCGAATCAGCGATAATGGCGAGGGCGTGTGGTTTGCATATCCATCGACCGTCGAAAACACGGTCGGCTACCTTACAAGCGAGGTGTTTCTTGAGTTCGGCGGCCGCAACGTCATCGACCCCAACGAATTGCACGAGATCACGCCCGACATCGCGGCCCAGACCAACGACCTCGACTATCCCAAAGCTACGGTGACGGTCCTCTCCCCTGTTCGAACCTTCTGGGAGAAAGCCACACTCATCCATGTCGAATGCCACAGGCGCAGGCTTTCGCACAGTCCGGAACGGATATCTCGGCACTGGTTCGACCTGGCATGCCTCGCCCACCACGACGCCAGCCGGGCAGCCCTCTCCGACCGCGCTCTTCTCGAAGATGTCGTCCGGCTAAAGGCGGTTTTCTTCCATGCGAGCTACGCCAACTACAATCATTGCCTCGACGGCCGACTGAGGCTCGTTCCCGACGAAGACCAACTCCACCGTCTCAGATCCGACTACGAGGCCATGCGCACCGCCGGCATCGTTCGCGATGACGCGCCGGAATTCGATGCCTTGATCGAAAGCATCCGGGACGTGGAGAGCGAAGTGAACCGCCAGTCCTGAGAGTGTAGAATCGCGAAGACGCTGTGGGACGGCGCGGAGAATGAGATCACCATCTCCGCAGAATAAGCGGAGATAAGCTTGTCGATGCGGAGAATAGGCGCTATATTCCCCGCATGTTGTACGGAGAATACCCTGCGTATATCTGGCAACGCCCGGAATGGCCTCAGTACCAGCAGGATACGGCCCGGCTCGCCAAACACCTCGCGCGCACACGCCACATCCAGGGAAAACTGCTCGGCCGTATGGAGGCTCTGGGTTTCGAGATGCGCAGCGAAGCCACGTTGCGCACGCTCACCGAAGATGTCGTAAAAACGAGCGAGATCGAGGGAGAGGTACTTGTTCCCGACCAAGTCCGCTCGTCGATTGCGAGCCGCCTCGGTCTGGATATCGGCGGCCTGCCTGCGCCGGATCGCAACGTCGACGGCGTCGTCGAAATGGAGCTCGACGCCACACGGAATTACGCCGCGCCTTTGACGGAAGAACGGCTGTTGTCGTGGCACGCGGCCCTGTTCCCGACCGGGCGCAGCGGCATGCGCCGGATTCGCGTTGGCGAGTGGCGCGATGACGCAGACGGGCCGATGGAAGTCGTCTCAGGCCCGATCGGCCGCCAACGCGTCCACTACACCGCTCCACCGGCCGAGCGCCTCGGAGACGAGATATCCAGGTTCCTGGAATGGTTCGAAGACACACAGTCCATGGAACCCGTGCTCGCCGCCGGAGTGGCCCATTTCTGGTTCGTCACCATTCATCCCTTCGACGATGGCAACGGACGCATCGCGCGAGCGATCGCGGACATGGCGCTGACCCGGTCCGAAGAGAGCCCTGAACGTTTCTACAGCATGTCGGCTCAGATCCGCTTGGAGCGTAAGGCCTACTACGACATTCTCGAGGCCACTCAGAAAGGCGGCTTGGATATCACCCAGTGGCAGGTCTGGTTTCTCGAATGCCTCACACGCGCCATCGAAAACGCTCAACATACCCTCGCCGCCGTCCTGACGAAGGCCGCCTTTTGGGAGGCCCATGCCCACGAGTTGCTGAACGAGCGCCAAGTGAAGATCCTCAACCGGCTTCTAGATGGTTTCGAGGGGAAGCTCACCTCGTCGAAGTGGGCGGCGATGAACCGCTGCTCCCAAGACACGGCGAATCGAGACATCCGCGACCTGATCGATCGTGATATCCTGGTCCGAAGCCGGGCTGGCGGTCGTAGTACAAGCTACGAACTGGTTGCCGAAAGTCGCCGCTAGCCGAACGAGAGTTTAACCGCACGCCATCCTGCCGGACTTCAGCGCGGAAATCGACGGCAACCTTACCTCACGATGACCCAAACCCATCGGCAGGAGCTACTTGCCGAGCGTCACGTAGGGAACTGAGCAGCGCAGCCGCTTTGGTTCGGGAACTTGAGCGTCCAATTCGCGGAGACGGTTGAGTGATACCCACTTCTGGCCATTACGCTGAACTCTGCCTGGTTCAGACCATGGGACGCGACCCGGCCCATTGTAGACGACATCAACACGACGCTCTCGCGTTAGGCGAATGACGAGCAGGTGCTCTGGCTCACCTCGCAGGCCTACTTGACTGCGTTGCGTGAACTTGACCTGGACCTTTCTGCCGTCGCTGGCTTCGGCGTCGTGGCAAGGTTCGCCAGCCGGCAGGAGTTCGAGTGCGAACATATGCGCAGCGATTACCTCTCCAATGCTGCCGACGAGATGGCCGTCGGGAGTGAACTTGCGGCAAGGAAAGAGCGTTTCGAACTCCTCGACGATGGAGTAGAGCTTGGTGAGCAATGCGCCGACCTGCGACCATCGGTCGTATGCCTGGCTAACGCTACTCACTGCCACGTCCTCAACTCCGGATAAACCTCCGTCGCAAACAGCTCCATGCTCCGCTTGGTCTCCTCGTGGGTCATGAACCCCGCTTGGTTCATCATCAGCAGGTGCCCCACGCCGCAGCGGTCGTGGAGGTACCGGACCTTCTCGATGACCTTCTTGGGGGTGCCGGCGATGATGACGCCCTGGTCGATGAGGTCCTCGTAGGTGCGGTTGTAGCGGGCCATGCCCTTGGGGTCGAAGAAACGGGTGAGGCCCTGGGGCGGCACGAATCCCGGCGGGGCGAAGAAGCCCACGGGGCGGCGCTTGTTGAGGTACCAGAGGAGCTTGCGGCCGCCCTCCTCGGCCTTCTTGTCGGTCTCTCCGGTGAAGGTAAGGGCGCAGTAGGCGAACCTGTCGGTGCCGGGCTCGGGGTAGTTCATCTCCTCGCAGCGCTTTCGATAGGCGGTGAAGAGGGCTTCGGTCTGTTCGTAGGAGGTGAGCACAGTGGCCAGGGTGTAGTGGTGGTCAGCCACCCAGGGCACGGCCGCCGGTTGGCTGCCGGTGATCCAGATGGGCGGATGGGGCTGCTGGTAGGGGCGCGGCCACGGGTTGACGTAGCGGTAGTGGTAGTGCTTGCCCTCCCAGTTGAACACGTCCTGGGTCTTCCACGCCTTGATGATGAGGTCGTGGGCCTCCTGCATCCGTTCCCGGGTGTCGGAGGGGTTGGTGTTGGCGGGATGGATCTCGGTCCCCACGCCCCGGACGAAGCCGGCGATGAGGCGGCCGCCCGAAATGACGTCCAGCATGGCGGCGTCCTCGGCCACCTGGATCGGGCTCCGGTGCGCCAGCGGGAAGCCCAGCACCAGGATCCTGGCGCGCTTGGTGCGCCGCACCAGGGTGCCGGCGGTGATGGAGACGTTGGCCGCCATGCAGGTGGCGGTGGCGTGATGCTCGTTGAGCATGATCTCCAGGCCCAGCTCGTCGGCGTACTCGTACTCGTCGAGGTAGCGGTTGTAGAGATCGTGGGCGATCTTGGGGTCGCAGTAGCGGCTGGGCAGGGTCACGCGCATGGCCCCGTAGGTTTCCTCCGCGTCGTCCGGGAGAAACGGATACGGCATTTCGGTGAAGTGATAGGCCAGCATCTCCGGTTCCTCCTTTGGCTCTCTAGCTCTCCAGGAACTCCGTGACCGCCCGGGCCAGGGCCTTGGGCTGCTCCCATTGCGGGTAGTGGCCGGCGTCGGGTATGGCGGTGAAGCCGGCTCCGGGAATGGCCTGCTGGAGCGCGCGCCCGTAGTCCGGGGTCACCACACGGTCGCTCGCGCCCCAGAACAAGTGGGTCGGGACCCGCACCCGGGCCAGCCGCCGCAGGAGCTTGGGATTGTACATGAAGGGACGCCAGGCGAACTTCAGCACCGACTGGCGGTTGCGCAGCAGTGCCAGCAGCACCTCGCCCTCCACGTCCTCCCGGCCCGGCCACTTGAGCGCCCGGGCCGCCGCCGGGTCGTGCCACGCCAACTCGGCGACCTCCTGGGCCGTGTAGACATAGACGTCCTGCACGTCGCGCACCGTGGGGGCCGAGACCTTGATGCCCACCGAATCGATCAACGCCAGCCGCCGGATCTGCTGGTGTGCGCGCACGGCCATCTCCGCCGCCACCCAGCCGCCGAACCCGTGGCCGATGACGTCCACCGGACCCGCGTCCAGGCTCTCCAGAAGGTCGAGCCCCAGGAAGGCCAGATCTTCCATGGTGTCGATCCAGTCGGGCAGCTCCGACTGGTTGATCCCCGGCAGCGACGGCACCAGCACCCGGGAACGCTTGGCCAGGGCATCGTCGAAGGGTGGGACCTGCGTGTCGAGCTGGTCCCCGTAGAGGATCACCCGCGGCGCGCCGTCCCCGTGTTGGCGGACCCCCAGCTTTACGCCGTCCACCTCCATGATCTCCGAAACCCACGTCATGAACCCTGCTCCCCCGCCGCGTGCCGCTGGATGAAGTCGATGGCTAAGGCGTTGAACTCCTCCGGGTGCTCCGCGTGGGAGCAGTGCCGTGAGTTCTCGAACACCTTCACCTCGGATCCGGGTATCTCACTCTGCAGATCGGTGGCGTAGGTCGGAAACCGCAGCGGGTCCTGGTCGCCGGCGACGATCAGCACCGGACAGCGGATGCTGCCGTAGTCGGGCCGTACCGGGCGGAATCCCCGGGGCTGTCCCGAGGGCGCCAGGCGGGCGGCCGCGCAGGCTTCCCACACCCCCGGTTCCAGGCTGGCCTTCCAGCGCTCCTCCACCACGTCGTCGGCCCACCAGCGCTCGTTGTAGAAGCACACCTTCAGGATCTCGCGCATCTGCTCCCGCTCACCGGTGTAGCCGGTGAGCACCTTACGTTCGTCGTTGTCGGGCGCCTTGCCGCCGCCGCTCACGGCGATGACCGAGGCCACGTCAAAACGCGCGTCCGTGGCCATCTGCAGGCAGAAGCCGCCGCCGAAGGAGTTGCCGATGAGGTGCACCGGACCGAGGCACAGGGTCCGAAGGAACGCATCGATGTGTTTGAGCCGGAAGCCCAGCGCATCGCTGAAGCTGTACACGAGATCGGTGCGGCCGAAGCCGGCCAGGTCCGGCGCGTAGACGTGGAAATGCTCGCCCAACTGCGCGATGTTGTCGCGCCAACTGAACTCCGCCCGGCCGCCGAACTCGCCGCTGTGGATGAGCAGCACGGTGGGGCCGCGGCCGACGCCCGCCTCGAGGTAGTGGGTGCGGATCTGGCCTACCTGGACAAAGTGGCTGCTCACGCCTGAAGGGAGATCGGTCATGGAAGCCTGCCTAGCCGATAGGCCTATAGCTGTCAACTTGAGATCGGGGGGTAGCGGACGGACCCTGCCCCTCGCCTCCTGGCCCCCGGGTCAAGCCCGGGGGTGACGGTGAGGGGGGCCGGGGGTGACGGTGAGGGGGGCCGGGGGTGACGTGGGGGGGCGGCTGTTACGGTGAGGGAGCAGCCGTTACGGTGAGGAGGCTCGCGGCCGACGGTGATGGGGCCGGCGGCTACGGTACGGGGGCTGCGGCCGACGGCGAAGGGTCCCGGGATGACGTGGGGGGCTCCTCGGACTCGCAGGCGGAATGCGGATGTGCTAGTGTCTGTCCTGTCTCGCGGGAGACACAAACAGCCTTGAATACGCAGGGAGGCCTTTATGCACTGGGGTATGGAAAACAGAATGGCGCGCATCATCCAGCCGGCGGACGGGCGTTGCGTGATGCTGGCGGTGGATCACGGTTACTTCCTGGGCCCGACGAGCGGTCTGGAGCAGCCGCGGGAGACCATCGAACCGCTGCTGCCCCATGCCGACGCCATCATGCTCACCCGCGGCGTGCTTCGCACCGCCGTGGACGCCAACATGCAGGCGCCGGTGGTGCTGCGCGTGTCCGGCGGCACCAGCATCCTGAAGGAACTCTCCAACGAGGACATCACCGTGTCCATCGAGGACGCCATCCGGCTCAACGTCTCGGCCATGGCGCTGTCGATCTTCGTGGGGTCGGAGTTCGAGAAGGAGACGCTGGTGAGCCTGGCGAAGCTGGTGGACGAGGGCGAGCGGTACGGCATCCCTGTTCTCGCGGTCACCGCCGTGGGCACGAACATGGCCCGGGACGAGCGCTACCTCAGCCTGTCGTGCCGCATCGCCGCCGAACTGGGCGCCCACATCGTCAAGACCTACTACTGCGAGGGCTTCGAGAACCTGGTCAACAGTTGTCCGATTCCCGTGATCGTGGCGGGTGGCAAGAAGACCCCGGAGATGGAAGCGCTGGAGCTCACCAAGAATGCCGTCGACCACGGCGCGGTGGGCGTCGACATGGGCCGGAACATCTTCCAGTCCGACAGCCCCGCGGGGATGATCCAGGCCGTGCGGGCCATCGTTCACGGCGGCGCCTCCGTCGAGGACGCCTACCAGATCTACGAGTCGTCGAGACCGTCGGGGGCGGAGCGGGCGGCGGGATAGCGAACGCCAAGACTCTCCTCGGTGACCAGCCGCTACAACGCTCCATTCCCGCACGTCTCTGTCATTCCGGCACCCCTCCGTCATTCCCGCGAAAGCGGGAATCCAGGCGGGGTGGAGCGGGGCCTAAGGCCTCGGGTGCCCCTCCCCGCCCCTGGATTCCCGCCTTCGCGGGAATGACGGAGGGGGTGCGGGAATGACGTTGCGGCGTTATCCGGCTGAGGACTCGGGCGAGTACAGCCAACTTCAGGAACCAGCCATGCGCGTCGCCATGTACTACAGCAACGATGACGTCCGGTTGGAGGAGCTGCCGGTGCCCAAGGCCGGTCCGGGCGAACTGCTGATGCGGGTGCAGGCCAGCGGCATCTGTGGCACCGACGTGCTGGAATGGTACCGGCGCAAGCAGGCGCCGAGGGTGCTCGGACACGAGGTCACCGGCGAGGTGACCGAGGTGGGCGCCGGCGTGACCGGTTTCGCGCCCGGCGACCGCATCGTCACCACCCACCACGTGCCCTGCAACGAGTGCCACCACTGCCGCTCCGGACACGCCTCGGTCTGCCAGCTCATGCGCGAGACCCACTTCGACCCCGGCGGCTTCGCCGAGTACCTGCGGCTGCCCAAGGTCAACGTGGATTCCGGCACCTTCCTGCTTCCGGACTCGCTCTCCTTCGAGCAGGGCTCCTTCGTCGAGCCGCTGGGTTGTGTCATCCGGGCACAGGACCATGCCCGCGCGCCCATGCAGGAAAACGTGCTGGTCATCGGGGCCGGCATCGCCGGCCTGCTGCACGTCCAGGTGGCGCGGAGCCGCGGGGCCGCGACCCTCGTTGCAACCGACATCAACGAGGAGCGCCTGCGCCTGGCGCGGTCCCTGGGCGCCCACCATACCTTCCACGCCACAGAAGACGTGCCGGCGCGCCTGCGGGAAGTCTGCGACGGACGCCTCGCGGACCTGGTAATCGTGTGCACCGGTGCCGCGCCTGCGATCCGTCAGGCGTTTCAGAGCGTCGAGCGCGGCGGCAAGCTGCTCTTCTTCGCCTCCACCCCCGCGGGGCACGAGGTGCCCGTGCCGTTATACGAGATGTGGCGCGACGAGGTCAGCCTCGTGACTTCTTACGGTGCGAGTCCGCAGGACCTGAGGGATGCGGTGGAGTTGCTGGACAGTGGCAAGGTCAACGTGGATGAGCTCGTCACCCACCGGCTTTCGCTCGCCGAGACGGAAAAGGGCTTTCAACTCGTGGCCAACGCCAAGGACTCGCTGAAGGTCATCATCGAGCCGCAGAGGGCCTGACCTCACGACGCAGTCTGTTACTCGACTTCGGTCGTCTCAGGCTGCGTTTCCCGCACCTTCCCGGCGGCGATCTCCCGCAGGGCGACGACGATTTCGCGGTTGTCGGAGTCCACCAGGGGCTTGGCGCCCTTGAGGAGCTGCTTGGTGCGCTGGGAGCCGAGCATCACCAGCTTGAAGCGGTTGGTTACTTCGTTGAGGCAATCTTCAACAGTAATTCGTGCCACGGCACTTTCTCCTATTGCGCGATGCTCTGCTGCTCCGGAAGCTCGTGCTCTTCGGAGGTCTCGATCTCGAAGCCCAGGTCCTCGATCATCCGGTGGGCGTCGGTGGCGGCCTGGCCCGACGTGGTCAGGTAGCCGTTGACGAAGATCGAGTTGGCCGGGTAGAGGCTCAGGGGCTGCAGGGAGCGCAGGTTGACCTCACGGCCGCCGGCCACGCGGATCTCCTTGCTCGGGTTCACGAACCGGAACAGGCACAGGACCTTGAGACAGTACTGCGGCGTCAGGTTCGAGCGCCCCTCCATGGGGGTTCCGGGGATGGCGTGCAGGAAGTTGACGGGGATGGAGTCCACGTCCAGCGCCCGCAGCGACACGGCCAGATCCATGACGTCGTTGTCCTGCTCGCCGAGGCCGATGATGCCGCCGCAGCAGGTGGACAGCCCCGCGGCCTTGACGCTCTCCAGGGTCGCCAGCCGGTCGTCATAGGTGTGGGTGGAGACCACCTCCGGGTGATAGCGGCTGCTGGTGTTGAGGTTGTGGTTGATGCGCTCGACGCCGGCGTCCTTGAGGATCCGCGCCTTGGACTCGGTGAGCAGCCCCATGCACGCACAGATGTTGATGGGGACCTTGCTCTTGATCTCGGCCACGGCCTCGGCCATCTTCTCGGTTTCCTTGAGCGTGGGGCCGCGGCCGCTGTTGACCAGGCAGAAGCGCATGGCCCCCGCCTCCCTGGCCTTGACCGCCGCGTTCACCAGCTCCTCCTTGGAGAGGAACGGGTACTTGTCGATCTCGGCGTCGGAAACCGACGACTGGGAGCAGTAGCCGCAGTCCTCCGGGCAGAGGCCGCTCTTGGCGTTCATCAGGACGTGAATCTGGACTTTCTTGCCGTAGTAGTGGTAGCGGACGCGGAACGCGGCCTCGAGCAGTTCCGGCAGCCTCTCGTCGGCGCCGTCGATGACGGACTTCATTTCCGCCGGCGACAGGAGGTCACCGGCGAGGGACTTTTCCGCAAGTTCAGCGTACCTCGGTTCCACGTTGTTCATGGGGATTTCGTGTAACATGGGGGGTCCGGACTTGCAACCAAACGGCCGGACGCCGGGGGTCGCTATCCGATGAAAAGGTTGAAGATCTGGCCCCGCTGGTTCGACGCCCTCTTGGGCATCAGCAGCCGCGGCACGGGCGCCAGGGCGCTCTGCGCCACTTCCCAGTTGGTCTGCGGAAGCGGATCCAGCGCCCGGATCTCGTCCAGCGAAAGGTAAACCGCCCGGTCCACCTCCCGTCCGTCCGGCGTGGGCTCCTCGGTCAGGCCCCGGAGCAGCAGCACCACGTACAGGCTGTTGCCGGAGTCTTCGTCGTACCGGCTGCGCACGCCCAGCACCCCCTCGACCTCTGCCTCCACGCCGGCCTCCTCGGCCACCTCCCGGACCACCGCGTCCTCGATGGTCTCGTCCGGTTCGACGAACCCGCCCGGCACCTGCCAGTTGCCGCGCCCGCGGCGCGACGCGCGCCGGACGAAGAGCAGCCTTCCGTCCCGGACCACCGCTCCGCCCACGCCGATGTTGTAACCCGTGTTGTAACGTTCCGGTATCGCCATCTCGTCCCTTCCCCGACGCCCTTCTGCTTCAATTCCGGGACCCCGGCCCGAATCCCTTCATGAAAACCGCGGCCCGTGGTGTTATACCTTGCGGCATGAACATGCGTCCAGCAGCCCCCAACTCCGGGCCCCTCGCCCGATCGGGAGGAACGTAAATGGTTGACGCGCTGGGCTGGAGGCGAAAGTTCGCGGTCATCGCCCCTTCCACCAACACCGCGGTCCAGCCCGAGTTCGACGACATGCGGCCATACGGGGTGACCAACCACTTCGGGCGGATCTGGATTCCCGACGATCCCATCCACGACGACGCGGACTTCGAGCAGTTGATGCGGAACATCCGCGCGGAGGTGGACAACGCCATCGACCGGGTCATGACCTGCCGGCCGGACTACCTGATCATGGGCATGTCGTCCGAGACCTTCTGGGACGGCGCCGAGGGTAGCCGGCGGCTTCTCGAGGCGGTGGAGCGGCGGGCCGGCGTGCGGGTCGCCATGGGCTCCTATGCCTGCGAGGCGGCGTTCGAGGCCTACGGCGGCATCAGGCGCATCGGCGTAATCACGCCGTACATGCCCGTGGGCGACGCCCAGGTGGTGCGGTTCTTCACCGACTGCGGCTACGAGGTGGCGCGCCTCAAGGGGCTCAAGTGCGAGAGTCCGGTGCTGATCGCCCACGTGCAGGCGGACGCCCTGGAGGCGGCGATCCGGGAGGTGGACGGCAGCGACGTGGACGCGGTGGTCCAGGTGGGCACCAACCTGGCCATGGCGCGGCTGGCCGGCGAAGCGGAACAGCGCCTGGGCAAGCCGGTCATCGCCATCAACACGGCCATCTACTGGTACGCGCTGCGGCAGAACGGGCTGTCCGACAAGCTGGACGGCTTCGGCGCGTTGCTGTCGCGATTCTAACGGGGGCGGGCTTCAAACCCGCCGGCGCCCGCGCCACGCGATGCGAGGAGAACGGTCCATGGAACTGACGGTCTATCGGGTCCCCGGGTGGGAAACGGAGCCCGGCCTCAGGCACGGCTTCCTGGGCCGGGGCGGCGGCAACAGCCAGGGAGCGTACGCGGGCCTCAACGTGTCTTTCACGGTGGGCGACGAACCCCTGGCCGTCAAGGACAACTACTGCGACATGAAGCGGGCCGTGGGCATGGCCGGGACACGGATGGTCACCATGCGACAACGGCACGGCGACAACGTCATCGACGTCGCCGAACCGTGCAAGGACGCCGGCGAAGGCGACGCCATGGTCACCGGCGCGCCGGGCGTGTACCTCGGCGTGCTGACCGCCGACTGCGTACCCATCGTCTGCTGGGCGCGGTCCTCCCGTGGAAAGCTGGCGGCGGTGATCCACGCGGGCTGGCGCGGCACCCTGGCCGGCGTGGCCGTGAAGGCCGTCCGGCACATCGAAAGCCGGTACGGCATGGGACCACGGGACCTGCTGTGCGCCCTGGGACCGGCCATCGGCCCCTGCTGCTACGAGATCGGCGCCGACGTCTCGGACCCTCTGATCCGGACATGGGGAGACAAGGCGGAGGCCGCGCTGCGAGAAAGGAACGGCAGGACTTACCTCGACCTGCGCCGGCTGAACGCCTCGCTGCTGGCGACCTCTGGGGTGCCGGAGGACCGGATCGCTTCGACCGGCCCCTGCACGGCGTGCAGCGCGGAAGAGTTCTTCTCCTACCGGCGGGAATCAATGGACGGCGCCGGCGTCACCGGCCGTCAGGCGAGCTTCATCGGCTGGGCGGAGACGGATTGACAGGGATCGCGCAAGACAAGATCGAAAAAACGGAACTGAATGACAAAGTTGGATCACAAACTTGAATGACAAAGCCCTGGCTGACGCATTGGCCAGCCAGGGCTCGGTGTACTGTCGGAATTGACCAAGACCCTCAATTCCGAAAAGGCTCGAGAGCCTAGGTCTCAGTCACCTCGCAGCTACATATATCACTCATATTTTGACCACCTCCTTTCCCTGCTGCCCCCTATCCTAGGGGAGTGGAACGCACTTGTCAAACTTTTTGATGGTTTAGGACGCTTCGCCCGCCGAGAGCTTCTTCACGGCGAACGCCGCCGCGTTCCTGACGCGGGCGTCGGCATCCTCCACGGCAACCCTCCTCAGCGCGTCCAGCGCTTCCGCGTCGACCCCCGGCGCCTTGGCCAGGGACGTCACGACGGCCACCCGGACCAGCGGCTCGGGGTCCTGAATGGCTCCCAGCAACGCGGCCGGCAAGGCCGCCCTGTCCGCCGCGATGTCCCGAAGGCAGTAGACCGCCATTCGCCGTTGGGTGGCCGAGCCCTCGCTCAGGAGAGCCTCCAGACGAGCGCCGACCTCGGGATAGCGTTTGCCGAGGTCGGTGAGCAGCAGTTGTGTGGCCCAGCGAAGGTCCTGGTCGCCGCTCCCGAGACCCCATGCGAGCACTTCGAGGCACGGCGCCGACGGACGCGCGATCTGGCCGAGGACGTAGGCGACGGGCCACCGGGGCGCGGTCCGCAGCCGCTCCTCCAGCGCCCCGGCCACTTCCGGAAGCTCCGCGGACAGGGCCACCAGCGCCTCCACGGCTCGGCGGATCACCGCCTTGTCGGTGTCCTGCAACGCCTCCAGCAGCGGCACGATGCGCCCGTCCGGCTTCTCGCGTTGCATGGGCAGGCCGGGTCAGACGGGCGCGGACCGCTGGACCACGTCCCTCAGGCGGCCCGGGTAGTCCGTGATGATGCCGTCGACCCCGAGGGCCAGGAGGGCCTCCATCGCGTCGGCCTCGTTGATGGTCCAGACGTGGACCTCGACGCCCAGGCCGTGGGCGGCCGCCACCGACGCCTGAGTCACCAGCGGCGTCCCCTGGTACAGCGGCGGGATCTGGAGCGCCTGGCCGGGCGCCTCCTCCGGAGGCCCTTGTCCGGTCCAGAGCGCGGTCATGAAGGCGAGGATCTCACCCACGGAGAACCCGGTGGCCACCGCCAGCCCGCGGCCGCGGATGACCGCCCGCGCGGCCTCCATCATGGAGTCCGCTTCCGCGGCCACCAGCACCTGCGGCGCCTTGCCGAACTCCTCGACGAGGTCGAACAACGTCTCGATCGCCGGCGGCGACAGTTCCTTGATCTCCACCGTCGCCCGGGCCTCGGGGAACTCGGAGAAGAACTCGCGCAAGGTAGGGACCTCGATCCCCTCCCCCCGGAACGGATGGGTGGCGCCGCCGTCGGGGGTGAACCGGAAACCGGCGTCCAACCGCTTGATCTCCTCCAGGGTCATTTCCCGCACCGTACCGGCGCCGCCGGTGGTCCGCTCGACGGTGTCATCGTGGATGACGACGATCTCGCCGTCGCGGGTCGCGTGGACATCGAGCTCCAGGTATGTCGCGCCTTCCTCCAGCGCCCGGCGAAACGAAACCAGGGTATTCTCCGGCATGGTCCCGGCGGCGCCGCGATGTCCGGTGATTCTGGGCGGCGGGTCCGAGAAGAATGGAAATGAGGGTGCTCCGGCCATGGCTTGCGTTGCTCGGCAAAAAGGGATGGACTCCGGGGCAATCCTTGAATTTTTGCGCTGCGGCGCCTATGATCCTTGGGGTTTTCTTGTGTGTGACGGACCACTGGAAACCACCGACATTGATAACTGTGGCGACCTTTCCGGGTCAAGCGACGGAGCCGTGCACGGGGCCGGCGGGTCGAGCCTCGGCAACGGGGCACTCATGAGGCCGGGGGAAAACCACGGGAAGGCCGCCGGCAAGGGGCGTTGATGGCTGTAGAGGATCGTCTTCTCCGACTGAAAGAACTGGACCGTCGCGCGGAGCTCGGCGGCGGCGAGGTGCGCATTCGCCGGCAGCACAAGGAAGGCAAGCTGCTGGCGCGGGAACGCATCGAGATCCTGCTGGACCAGGGCAGCTTCGTGGAGCTGGACCGCTTGCGGACCCACGAGTGCAACGACTTCGACATGCAGGACCAGAAGATACCCGGCGACGCCGTGGTCACGGGGTCCGGCACCATCGACGGCCGCACCGTCTTCGTCTACGCCCAGGACTTCACCGTGTTCGGCGGCAGCCTGAGCGGAGTGGTGGCGGACAAGATCTGCAAGGTCCAGGAGCTGGCCATGCAGAACGGCGCTCCGGTCCTGGGCATCAACGATTCCGGGGGCGCGCGCATCCAGGAAGGCGTCGTCAGCCTGGACGGTTACGCCCGCATCTTCGCCAACAACGTCGTCGCTTCCGGGGTCGTGCCGCAGGTATCCGCCATCATGGGACCTTGCGCGGGGGGCGCGGTCTACTCGCCCGCCATCACCGACTTCATCTTCATGACCCGCAACACCGGGTACATGTTCATCACCGGCCCCGACGTCATCAAGACGGTGACCCACGAGGAGGTCACCAAGGAAGAGCTGGGAGGGGCCGAGACCCATACCCGCAAGAGCGGGGTGGCGCACTTCTCCGCCGACAACGACAAGGACTGCCTGCTCATGATGCGCGAGCTCATGAGCTTTCTCCCCAGCAACAACCTCGAGGAGCCGCCGTTCCGTCCCACCGAGGACGACCCCTACCGGCGCGACCAGCGCCTGCAGCACGTGGTGCCGGAGAACCCCAACCTCCCCTACGACATGAAGGAGCTCATCGGGGCGGTGGTGGACGAGGGCTACTTCTACGAGGTCCACAAGGAGTTCGCCGCCAACATCGTGGTGGCGTTCGCACGGCTGGGCGGCCGCACGGTGGGGATCGTCGCCAACCAGCCCGCCCATCTGGCGGGGTGCCTGGACATCAACGCTTCGGTGAAGGCGGCCCGGTTCGTGCGCTTCTGCGACTGCTTCAACATCCCGGTGATCACCTTCGTGGATGTGCCCGGCTTTCTCCCGGGCACCGGCCAGGAGTACGACGGCATCATCCGCCACGGCGCCAAGCTGCTGTTCGCCTACGCCGAGGCCACGGTGCCGAAGATCACCGTCATCACCCGGAAGGCCTACGGCGGCGGCTACATCGTCATGGCCAGCAAGTTCCTGCGGGGCGACATCAACCTGGCGTACCCGGCCTCGGAGATCGCGGTGATGGGACCCGAAGGGGCCATCAACATCGTCTTCCGCGACCAGCTCAAGGACGCGAAGGACGAGAAGAAGACCCGGCAGAAGCTGGTGGACGACTACCGGAGGATGTTCGCCAACCCGTTCCGGTCCGCCGAGCTGGGCAACCTCGACGCCATCATCGTCCCGGAGGACACCCGCCCGACGCTCATCCGTTCGCTCGAGATGCTGAAGAAGAAACGCGACAACAGCCTGCCCAGAAAACACGGCAACATCCCGCTTTGAGGACGCAACCCTAAGATGTTCAAACGGATCCTGGTGGCCAACCGCGGCGAGATCGCCGTCCGCATCATACGGGCGTGCCGCGAGCTGGACATCCAGAGCGTGGCGGTCTACTCCGAGGCGGACCGCGAGGCGCTTCACGTCAAGTACGCCGACTACTCCTATCCGGTGGGGCCGGCCCCGTCCACGGAGAGTTACCTCCGCATCGACCGGATCATCGACGCCGCCAAAAAGAGCCGGGCCGACGCCATCCACCCGGGCTACGGCTTTCTCGCCGAGAATCCCGGCTTCGCCCGGGCCTGCGAGGAGGCCGGCGTCGTCTTTCTGGGACCGGCCCCGGAAGTCATCAGGCAGATGGGCGACAAGGTCCACGCCCGGGCGCTGATGAAGAAGGCCGGACTGCCGGTGATCCCGGGCTCGGAGGACATCCTGAGCTCCGAGGAGGAGGTGCTGGAGACCACCGCCGCCATCGGCTACCCCTGCGTCCTCAAGGCGGTGGCGGGGGGCGGCGGCAAGGGCCTGCGGCGGGTGGAGTCCAGCGACGAGATACGCTCGGCCTATCGCGCGGCCCGCTCCGAGGCGGCGTCGTCCTTCGGCGACTCCCGGCTTTACGTCGAGAAGTACCTGGAGCGCTGCCGCCACATCGAGGTCCAGTTGTTGGCCGACATCTACGGCAAGGTGCTGCACCTGTTCACCCGGGAGTGCTCCATCCAGCGGCGCCACCAGAAGATCATCGAGGAATGTCCCGCCCCGACCATCGACCTCCGCATGCAGAAAGCCATGGGCAAGACCGCGGCGCAGGGAGCGAAGGCGCTCGGCTACACCGGCGTCGGCACCATGGAGTTCCTGGTGGACCGCCACAAGAACTTCTACTTCCTGGAGATGAACACCCGCCTGCAGGTGGAGCATGCCATCACCGAGCGGGTGGTGGGCATCGACCTGGTGAAGGCCCAGATCAACGTGGCGGCGGGGACTCCCCTGCCCTGGTCGCAACGCCAGATCCGGACCACCGGGCATGCCATCGAATGCCGCATCTACGCCGAAGACCCGGAGACCGACTTCATGCCGTGCCCCGGAAAGATCGAGGGACTGCGGCTGCCCGAGGGTTTCGGCATCCGCAACGACTGCGGCGTCTACGAGGGCGCGGAGATCCCCATCCACTACGACCCCATGATCGCCAAGCTCATCGTCTGGGGCGAGGACCGCGCCGAGGCCATACGGCGCCTCAAGCGGGCTCTGCGCGAGTACCAGGTCCGGGGCGTCAAGACCAACATCCCCTTTCACCAATGGCTGCTGCGCCATCCCCAGTTCATCGAGGCCGATGTCCACACCGGCTTCGTGGACGAGCAGCGCGGCTTCATGACCATGGAACAGGTCTACCCCGACCGCCACGTCGCGCTGGCCTCGGCGGCCATCGTGGCGCTCCACCGGGAGCAGGAGCGCGCGCTCCGGATGGTGGAGGAAGGGGCGGCGGAGAAATCCGAATGGCGCGAGGCGGGCCGGCGCGAGGCGCTGCAACGCCACGCGGGCGCGCCGGGCGCCGGGCGCGGCTGGTAGCTCCATGGCCTTCATCGCGACACTCGGCGGCCAGACCTCCGTGGTGCGGATCACCGAGACCGAGAAGTCCGTCTACAAGGTGTCGGTGGACGGAC
The DNA here is from genome assembly GCA_965219905.1 of uncultured Binatia bacterium (SeqCode). Taxonomy (GTDB): domain Bacteria; phylum Desulfobacterota; class Binatia; order UBA9968; family JAJDTQ01; genus JAJDTQ01. The sequence goes on from CBDCOS010000002.1 coordinate 1,782,767, forward strand.
AGGAGTTCATGGTGGACGGCAGGAGGACCGGCCGCAACAACTACTCGCTGCTGATCGACAACCGGTCCTTCGAGGTGGACGTGGACACCACCGAGGACGAGTACCGGGTGCTGCTGGACGGCCGGACCTACCGCATCAGCATGGCCGACGAGCGGCAGGCGCGGGTCGGCGGCCGGCAGTCCGGCATCGAAGTGTCCGGCAGGCAGGAGATCCGGATACCGATGCCGGGCAAGGTGGTGGCGGTGCTGGTGAACGAAGGCGACACGGTGGCCAAGGGACAGGGCCTGGTCATCGTCGAAGCCATGAAGATGGAGAACGAGGTGCGGGCGCCCGGCAACGGCGAGGTCAAGGATATCCGGGTCAAGGTCGGAGAATCGGTGGAATCCGGACAGGTGCTCGTTATCGTCGAATAGGCCTGCAACGGCGGGTTTCGAATCCGCCCTACAAGTCTTCCTCCTCCTGATCGTCCTCTTCCCCGGCGCCCTTCCGCCGCATGAAGTAGACCAGCACGATGGTAAGACCGTAAAGCACGGTCAACGGCAGCGCCAGCAGCACCTGCGAGATCACGTCGGGCGGGGTGAGGACCGCGCCCAGCACCACCATCCCCAGAAACGCGTAAGGGAACCGGCGGATCATCATGCGGTGGTCGATGAGCCCCACCCGGGCCAGGAACACTCCCGCCACCGGCAACTCGAAGACCACGCCGAAGGCCAGCATCAGCTTGGCCGAGAACGACAGGTACTCGCTGACACGGATGGCGGGACGGATGTCGAGCTGTTGGTACTGCTCCAGGAAGAAGCGGTAGCCGATGTCGAAGATCACCAGGTAGCAGAAGGCCGCGCCCAGCAGAAAGAACAGCGTGCCGAAGACCACGAAGCCCTTGGCATAGCGCTGCTCCTGGCGGTAGAGGCCCGGGGCCACGAACTGCCAAGCGTGCCACAGCAGCACCGGCAGCGCCACGAAGATGGCCGCCACGAACGCCACCTTGAGCTTGGCGAAGAAGGCCTCGGCGACCCCGGTGCCGATGACGGTGAGGCCGGAGGCCTCGAGCCGGAGCAGGGGCGCGGTCATGAAGGTGATGAGCCGTTCCGCGGTCAGGTAGCAGACGATGAACGCCGCCAGGACGGCCAGCGACGACCGGATGAGCCGGGACCGGAGCTCCTCCAGGTGCGCCGTCAGCGGCATGCTGGCGTCATCCGACAGCCGCGGCCCCTCCTCGCCGCTCACTCCGTCGTCCGCGTTCACTCTTTTTTGGCGGGATCGCCTGCTGGAGAAATGGTATTGGCGGGTGCGCCTTCTCCGGACGGTTCGGGATCGGCGGGGTCCTCGCTCTCGGGACGGACGTCGAGCTCGTCCGCCGCGGCCTGCATCTCCCGCTTCACGTCGTCAGTGGTCCGGCGGAACTCGGCAAGCCCCCTTCCAAGGGCACGGGCGATCTCCGGCAGTTTCTTGGGCCCGAGGACGATCAGGGCCACCGCCAGGATCAACAGCAGTTCCGGCATGCCGATACCAAACATTCCGACTCCCAGAAGCTAGGCTAAGGCATTTGCGGGGGCGAGTCAAAGCGTCCTCCGGACCGGGGCGCCGGCGCGGTTTCGCACTTTGACTCCGTCTGTTCGGCGGTGGTATGCTTGGCCGCAACATGCCCCGTTCCGCCATCGTGGCCGACCCGGTGTTCCTCAAGCACCAGCCCGGGCCCTATCATCCCGAGAGTCCGCAACGTCTCAAGACCCTCCTCGACCTCGCCGGCGAGGTGGCCGGCAGCGGCGCGGGCTACGAGCTTCTGCCCCTTCGCGCGGCGGTGCAGGAGGAATTGGAGCTGTGCCACGGCCCGGGCTACATCGACCTGGTCCGTTCCACTTCCGAGCACAACCAGTTCGCGCTGGACGGGGACACCATCACCTGCCGGGACTCCTTCGGCGTGGCGCTGATGGCGGTGGGAGGGTTTCTGCAGGTGCTGGATGCGGTGGCGGCCTCCGAATACGCCAACGGCTTCACCATGGTGCGGCCGCCGGGACATCACGCGCTCAGGGACCGGGCCATGGGATTCTGCCTGTTCAACACGGTGGCCATCGGCGCGCGGTATCTCCAGAAGGCCCACGGCGCCCGGCGGGTGGCCGTCGTGGACTGGGACGTGCACCACGGCAACGGCTCGCAGGACGCCTTCTACGACGATCCCTCGGTGCTCTTCCTGTCGACGCATCAGTACCCCTACTATCCCGGGACCGGGGCCGCGGACGAGGTGGGGAGCGGCAAGGGAGAGGGCTACACCGTGAACGTCCCGCTGCCGGCGGGCTGCGGCGACGCCGAATACCTGGCCGTGTTCAGGGACGTCATCGTGCCGGCCATCGATCGCTTCGCGCCCGATTGGCTGCTGGTGTCGGCGGGCTTCGATTCGCACCGCGACGACCCCTTGGCGGCCATGGCCGTCACCGAGCCGGGGTTCGGCGTGATGGCCGACGCGCTGCTGGAGCTGGCGCGGAAACATGCCGGCGGCCGGATCGCCTTCCTCCTGGAGGGCGGCTACGACCTGTCCGCGCTGCGCAACTCCGTAGCCACGGTGCTGGACCGCATGCGGTCCGAGGAGGCCGCCCCCCTGGAGGCCGACGGACAGCGCATCGCGCCGCGCATCCGGGAAGTGCTTCAAATCCACGAGAAGTATTGGTAGAGCCCCTGAAAACCACGAAATGGCTCATTCCGAAACGCACGCCATGGGAAACGCTGACGGACGCAGAGTGGTCATTACCGGCATGGGGATGCTGACGCCCCTGGGCATCGGCGTGGACGCCAACTGGGAGGCGATTCAGGCCGGCCGCTCGGGTATCGGCCCCATCAAGGGTTTCGAGGACATCGAATCGTTCTCGAGCCGGATCGCCGGCCAGATCGACGGCTTCAACCCCCAGGACTTCATCGACGCGCGTGAAGTCAAGAAGATGGACCTGTTCATGCAGTACGCGCTGGCCGCGGCCCAGCTTGCGGTCGAGGACAGCGGCTTCTCCGTGGACGGCGACGAGGCGTTCCGGGCCGGGTCCATCGTGGGCGTGGGCTTCTGCGGCATCGCCACCATCGAGCACTACCACGAAGTGTACATGAAGCAGGGTCCGCGCAGGATCTCCCCGTTCTTCATCCCCAAGGTCATCTCCAACCTGGCGCCGGGCCAGATCGCCATCCGCTACGGCCTGAAAGGGGTCAACTGGACCCCCACCTCCGCGTGCGCTTCGGGCAACAACGCCCTGGGAGAGGCGTTCCACCTGATCCGCGAAGGCCGCCAGGACGCCGTCATCGCCGGCGGCACCGAGGCGGCCACCACCCCGCTGGGACTCGGCGGGTTCGCGGCCATGAAGGCCCTGTCCACGCGCAACGACGACCCTGAGCGGGCCAGCCGGCCCTTCGAAAAGGACCGGGACGGATTCGTCATGTCGGAAGGCTCGGGCATGCTGGTGCTGGAGGAGCGCGAGCGCGCCGTCCGACGTGGCGCCAGGATCTACGCCGAGATGATCGGCTACGCCACCAACGGGGACGCCTATCACATCACCTCCCCTTCCCCGGACGGCGAAGGGGCCGCCCGCTGCATGGCGCTGACCCTGGACGACGCCGGGGTCGCCGCCGGCGACGTGGACTACATCAACGCCCACGGCACCTCGACGCCGTACAACGACGCCAACGAGACCGCCGCCATCAAGGCGGTCTTCGGCGACCACGCCCGCGACCTCGCGGTGAGCTCCACCAAGTCCATGACCGGCCATCTGCTGGGCGCGGCCGGCGCCGTGGAGGCCATCTACAGCGTGCTGGCGCTCCACCACGGGGTGCTGCCGCCCACCATCAACTACGAAACACCGGACCCCGATTGCGACCTCGACTACGTGCCCAACGAGCCGCGGCAGGCGGACATCGGAGTCGCCCTTTCCAACTCCTTCGGATTCGGCGGCACCAACGCGTGCATCCTGCTCAGGAAGGCGACATGACACAATCAGCACCGCGAAGCGTCATACGGGGTACGGGCTCCGCCGTTCCCTCCACGGTGGTCACCAACCACGACCTGGCCAAGATCGTCGACACCAGCGACGAGTGGATCACCACCCGCACGGGGATCAGGGAACGCCGCGTGCTGGAAGGGGACCAGGCCGCCTCGGACCTGGCGTTGCGCGCGTCGGAGCGAGCGCTGGAGGACGCCGGCATCGCAGTCGAGGACCTGGACGCCATCATCTGCGGCACCTGCACCGCGGACTACCAGTTCCCCAGTCTGGCCTGTGTGCTGGAGGCCAAGCTGGGGGCCAGGGAAGTGTTCTCGTTCGACGTGAACGCCGCTTGCTCGGGTTTCCTGAACGCGCTCTCCGTGACGGACATGTTCATCCACTCCGGACGCATCCGCAACGCCCTGGTGGTGGGCACCGACGTGCTGAGCCGCTTCCTCGACTGGCAGGATCGCAGCACCTGCATCCTGTTCGGCGACGGCGCCGGCGCCGCGGTGGTCAGCGCGAGCGACAACGGGGACCGGGGCATCCTGAGCGCCCGGCTCCAGACCGACGGCTCCTATGCCGAGACCCTCTACATCCGGGCCGGCGGCTCCAAGACGCCGGCCACGCCGGAGACCGTCGAGAAACGCCTGCACTCCATCTACATGAACGGCAAGGAAGTCTTCAAGGTCGCGGTCCGCTCGATGGAAGAGATCAGCCGCCAGGTCCTCGACGATGCTGGATTGGAGGTGGAAGACCTGTCCCTCGTCGTCCCCCACCAGGCCAACCGCAGGATCATCACCGCCCTGGCCTCGCGGCTTTGCATTCCCATGGAGAAGGTCATCGTCAACGTGCACAAGTACGGCAACACCTCGGCGGCATCCATCCCCGTGGCCCTGGACGAAGTCCGGCGGGAGGGCCGCATCGCCGACGGCGACATCGTTTTGCTGAACGCCTTCGGCGCCGGCTTCGCCTGGGGCGCCGCGGTCATCCGTTTCTGACCTCCACGCGCCCCACGGAATCCCCGCCTCTCACGTGATCCCGGCCGAAGCCTTCGCCCTCGCCTGCGGGCTCTTCACCGCCATCAACCTGATCCTTCTGAAGAAGGGGATGGCCCACGGGAACCCCATCACGGCCACCGTCATCTCGCTCGCCATCAACGTGCTGTCGTTCTGGAGCTTCGTGCTGATCGTGGTGCCGTGGGACCGGATCATCCGTCCGGAGCTCTTGATCTTCGTGCTGGTGGGGCTGATTCAGCCCGGCGGCACCCGCTTTCTGGCCTACCTGAGCGTGGAGAAGGTCGGGGTGGCGGTAACCTCCCCGATCCGGGCCACCACGCCGCTGTTCTCGTCGCTCATGGCCATCGCCGTGCTGGGAGAGCAGCTCACGCCCGCGGTGGGCGCGGGAACGGCGCTCGTGGTCGTCGGCATCATCGTGCTCAGCCTGCGGGAGGAAAAGAGCGGCGCGTGGCTCAACATCCTGGTCACGCTGCCGCTCCTGAGCGCCTTCGTCGCCGGCTCCACCCAGGTCATCCGCAAGGTCGGCCTTGCGCAGATCACCCTGCCGATCCTCGGCGCCGCGGTCACCACCGGCACCTCCCTGGTCGCCGTGGCGGTTTCCCTGTCCGTCTCGCGCAAGTGGTCCGCCGTCACCTTCGACCGCCGCTCCCTGGGCTGGTTCCTCCTGGCCGGCTGCGCCGTGACCCTCGGCGTGGCCAGCATCTACATGTCCCTGTACCTGTCGGACGTGGTCATCGTCGCTCCGCTGTCGAGCCTGAGCCCGCTGTACAGCCTGGTGCTGTCCGCGGTATTCCTGCGGGAGGAGGAGGTGATTACGGTGCGGAAGGTCGTGGCCGCCGTGCTGATCGTGCTGGGGGTGGTGCTGATTACGGCGATAAGGTGAACAGCGGGTGAACAGCGCCGGAGAGCAACCCGCCGGAGCCGGCGTCCACGCGGAGTATTGAAAATTCGTGCGCGCGGGGCCACAGTCCCGCTACGGAGGAGGCCGATATGAAAAAGGTATTCAGCGAGCACGTCCCCGCCAACACCGGGTGGTCCGGAGACCTCGGGCAGGGGCAGATCATCCGCATCATCGCCATGTCCACGGTGGACTTCCTGGTGCTGGACCGGACCAACCTGCGGGAGCGGTTCGACCAGGCCCGCACCAAGGTCTACAACGGGAAGATCTTCCTGAGCACCGGCGACAAGCTGATGTCCCGGGACAACCGGCACTTCATGACCATCGTGGCGGATACCTTCGAGGAAGGGACCCACGACCTGCAGAAGGGGATGTGCAGCGGACGGCGCTTCCAGTTGGCCAAGGAGGAGGGGCGGCTGCGGGAGTACTACCACCGGGACTACCGGGACGACGAGATCCCGGACCACGGCTGCTGGGAGAACCTGTCCAAGGCGCTGGCCCCCTACGACATCGCCCCCGAGGACATCCCCAGTCCCTTCAACCTCTTCCAGCACATGATCATCGACGGCAAGACCGGCCTCATGCAGCACACGAACATCCGGCCCGCGGCGCCGACCAACGTCGACATGCGCGCCGAGCGGGACCTGCTGGCGGCGTTCAGCGCGTGCCCGGACATGCCGGTGGGCGGCAAGCCGGTGGACGTGGAGATCTACGAGGAAGAGTGAGGCTGAACCCCCGCCCCGCCTGGATTCCCGCCCCGGATCGGGGTCGAGGGCAGGCTCTCGCGGGAGTATCTGTGATGGGAATCAAGGGCTAAGCGGGTTGAGGGTGGGCAGCCACGGGGTACCGCGGCGTGCGATGGCATGGAGCTGCAACAAGAGCTTTCGCATCACCGCCACCAGAGCCACTTTTGCGGGCTTGCCACGGCGCCGCAACCGACGATAGAAGCCACTCAGTTCGGGGTTGCACCGTGTGGCTGACAGCGCAGCCATGTACAAGGCGCGACGGACCGTCCCGCGGCCACCGCGGATGGCTCGGTAGCCTTGACGCTGGCCGCTGTCGTGAGACCAGGGCGCCAAGCCCGCCAACGAGGTCAAGCCCCTGCCGCACCCTTGGCCCAGTTCGGGCAAGTACCCGAGCAAGGTGGCCGCGGTGAGCTCTCCTACGCCCTTCACGCTCTGATACAAGGCTGCCCGTTCACTCAACCCCGGGTGACGCCGCCATAGCGCCTGGAGGGCCTTGTCCAGCCGTGCGATCTCCTTGTCCAGCCATGCCACATGGCGCTCACAGGACTTCTTGTTCGCCCCCCTAAGTCCCTTCTCCAGCCGATTGAGTTCCTGCACTCGCTGCTGCACCAACTGCTGCCTACGCCCCAACACCTCCCGTAACTCCTCACTGGCGCTGTCCCGTTCCTCCTCCCCCTCCACCTTCATCATCGCCCCGTACTGCGCCAGCACCTCCGCGTCTATAGGATCCGTCTTCGCCTCCCGTCCCAACGCCTGTGCAAACCCCCCTACTCGCGTCGGATGCGCTTTGTGCACCGCCACCCCGCTCCCCTTCAACCCCTCCACCACACCCCGCTCGTAGCCCCCCGTCGCCTCACACACCACCTGCCCCACCCCCGCTGCTCTCAGCCACTTCCGCAACTCCCCGATACCCCTTGCCTCATTCCTGAACCGCCGTAACCCCTTGCTCAACACCCACACCACCAACTCCCGCTTGCCTACATCTATCCCTGCAATTACCTTCATGCCCGCCTCCTCTTCTGCTACCATGACGCTGTCCTCCACACTTGCTTATGCGGGGCCCTAACCCCCGGTATCTGTTCGGAGCGACAACTGGCATGCCGGGAGTCCTACTCCCGCCCGGTGCAGAACCCCTTGGGCTCTCACCCTATGACGTGCGACTCCCCAGCATGCCTTCCCCTCAAATTGGCCGATTTGAGAGGCTTCCTCAACATACAAATGACGGATTCGGTTTCTGAGGGCTACTCGAAGCCCATGCGGCGGCCCCAGTTGGAGGGGTCGTTGAGGAAATCGAGGATCTGGGTCCGGCTCTCCTCCGAGAAGAACCCGGTCTCAGCGCCGGCGCTCAGGACATCGTCCCAGTTGGACAGGGTGTGCAGGCTGATGTCGTGGTCGCCCAGGTTCTTCTTGCCTTCGTGCAGGTCCAGCTCGTCGGAGCTGTACTCGAACACGCACAGGCAGTGCGTGATGCGGGCCTTCTGTGCCCGCACGCCGATGTTGAAGCGCAGCTTGCTGAAGCCGTCGGTCACCAGGTCTTCGACCAGCGTGACCCGCTGCCCCTCGCCGAGCACCCCTTCGATCTGGTTGGTGTGTCCGTAGCCCTTGGGGTTCTTGCGGATGTAGATCATGGGCTTCCGCAGGTAGTGGGAGACGAACGCGGCATAGGGAATGCCCGCGGTCTCGCCCCCGGCCACCACGTCCATGTTGTCGAGGCCGATGTCGCGGCGCGCGATCTGCGCCAGCGCCTCCAGGATCTCGTCCCGGGCCTCCGGATAGGAAAGCAGCCTGCGGCAGTCGATGTAGACCGGCGAGACCCGGCCCGAGACGAACACGAAGGGCCTGTCCTCGTACACCTGGATGGACTGCGTGCTCAGCAGCAACTGGGCGATTCTCGTTCCGGTCTCCGACATGGATGCGGTTCTTAACACGGTGAATGGGGCTTTGCCAGCCGTTGTTCCCTCCGGCGCATTTTTGTTACCATGCACACCTTCCCGAACCCGTCGAGTCGTTGGATGAAAGTCCCCGAGATCAACAAAGACAGGCTGTTGCGCGACCTCAACGCGGTCTCCCGCATCGGCCTGGGCGAGGGCGGCTCGGTCACGCGGCTGGTGTTCTCGGTGCACGAGCTGCGCTCCCGCCAGTTGCTCGTGCACCTGATGAACCAGGCCGGCCTCGACGTGCGCGTGGATGCCGCCGGCAACATCTTCGGGCGGCTGCCGGGGGGAGGGGACGGGCCGGCGGTGCTGGCCGGGTCCCACCTCGATTCCGTGGTCCAGGGCGGCAGGTACGACGGGCCGGTAGGGGTCATCGGCGCCCTCGAAGCGGTGCGGACCATCAAGGAAAGCGGTCTGCCGCTGCCCGCCCCGCTGGAGAGCGTGTGCTTCGTGGGGGAGGAATCCAGCCGGTTCGGTTTCGCCACGCTGGGCAGCAGCCTGGTGGCGGGGGACGTCACCATGGACGACTTCGCCAACGCCGTGGACGCCGGCGGCAACCGCCTCGAGGACGTGCTTTCCAGCCTGGGCATCTACCGGGAGAACCTCGCCTCGCTCAAACGCGACCCGGAGACCGTCAAGGCCTACTTCGAGCTCCATATCGAGCAGGGCCCCATCCTGGAATCGAAGAAGAAGAAGATCGGCGTGGTCACCGCCATTGCCGCCCCGAGCCGGTTCCGGGTGGTTTTCAAGGGGCAGGCGGACCACAGCGGCACCACCCCCATGGAGATGCGCAAGGACGCGCTGGTGGCCGCGGGACACCTCATCACCTACATCGACGAGGTCTGCCGGGAGCACGCCTCCACGGACAAGGGCCGGGTGGTGGGCACGGTCGGCGCCCTCAAGGTGGAGCCCGGCGTCATCAACGCCATACCGGGGCGGGCGGAGCTGCAGGTGGACGTCCGCAGCATCACCTCCGTCTCCAAGCGCAAGGTGGCCGGGCTGATCAGGAAGCGGGCCCGGCGGATCGCCCGGGAGCGGGGCATCAAGGTGGAGCTGCTCACGATCCGGGACGAGGAGCCGGTGGCGCTGCATCCGCGGTTGATCGCGCTCATCCGCGCCTTGTGCGAGGAACGGCAGGTCCCCTTCGAGGTGATGCCGTCGGGGGCCGGCCACGACGCCATGCAGATGGCCAAGATCACGCCCACCGGCATGATCTTCATTCCCAGCATCAACGGCGTGAGCCACAACCCCACCGAATGGACCGATCCCGAGGACATCTGCCTCGGAACCCAGCTTCTGGTCGAGACCCTGCTTCGAGCCGCTCATGCAAAGATCTAAGGCAACCAAGAGAACCCAGGTGCTCAGCAGAGCACAGATCAAGAGGACCCTGGCGGGCTTTGCCAAACGCATCTCCGACGAGTACGCCGACTCCGGGTCGCTGGCCTTCATCGGCATACGGACCCGCGGCCCGACCCTCGCCCGGCGGGTCGCCGAGGTCCTGCAGGAAAGGCACGACTTGCCGGTCCCCGTGGGCGAGCTCGACGCCACGCTCTACCGCGACGACCTGAACACGTTGCTGCCGAAGGGCCGCATCGACGCCACCCGCATACCCTTCGAGGTGACCGACAAGACCGTGATCCTGTTCGATGACGTGCTGCATACGGGACGCACCGTCCGCGCGGCGGTGGACCACCTCATGGCGCTGGGACGGCCCAGGGCCATCTTTCTGGCGGTCCTGGTGGACCGGGGCGGGCGGGAACTCCCCATCGAGGCCCGTTTCGTCGGCAAGCAGGTCGAGATGGCCAGGGGCGGAGATGTCCGCGTGAGGCTCGCGGAAATCGACACGGTGGATGAGGTCGTCATGGGCTGACTTGCCGCCGTGATCGATGGCGGTTTCAGGGCAAAAACGACGATACGAGTCTTGCGCGAAAAGAGCGGCGACGACGCCGCTCGAAACGCTTGACATATGGTGCCAATACCCGTATGAGGCAGGGTTTGATCGGTTTCGGTCCACATTTCCGCGCCCATCCAATTCCATGAGCAAGACACAAGAAATACCCCTCGAAGACACCCAAGATTCGTCGTTTGTCGCGTCGGTGAAGGCTGTCTACAACCGCCACCGCATCGGCATCAACTTCTGCCTGTCGGTGGTCCTGGCCCTGCTGACCTGGGAGTTCATCGACTACGTCTTCGACGATCCGGACTTCTTCACCGGCCCGGTGGCGGTGGTGATCGAATACGGGGTGCTGATCCACGAACCGCGGTTCTGGGAGAACATCCGGTACAGCGGCACCGAGTTGGTCTACGGCTTCGGCCTCGCCATGATCCTGGGGGTCGTCATAGGGGCGGCCGTGGCATTCAGCCGCACCCTGGACGAGATGTTCTCCCCGATCCTGGTGGGCCTCTACGCCACGCCGCGTTCGGTGGCGGCGCCGTTGTTCATCATCTGGCTGGGCCTCGGCATCGCCTCCAAGGTCGGCGTCATCACCCTCGCCTCGGTGTTCCCGGTGATCATCAACACCCAGGCCGGCATCAAGAACGTCCAGGGCGAGTTCCGCATGCTGGGACGGGCTTTCAACATCTCGTTCTGGTCCATGCTGACCAAGATCATCGTGCCGGGATCGCTGCCATTCCTGATCGCGGGCCTGCGGCTGGGCTATTCGCGATCGGTGGTCACCATCATGGTGGCGGAGCTGTTCGGGGCCGAGGCCGGTATCGGCTACATGATCGACCACGCGACTCAGACGTTCCACGTGGCCGAAATGATGGTGGGCATCTCGCTCCTGACCATCATGGGCATCGCGGGCAACGAAATCCTGAAGGGCGTCGAACGCTGGGCCACGCCTTACAGAAAGACCCTGGTCTAGGACGAGAGCCGGAAGCAGACCCATGGAAGCCTTGTTAAACGTCTATCAGCAGCAGCGTAAGTGGATGAACGCCATTTTTGGCATCGCCATCGTCACGGTGTTCTGGATGTTCGCCAACTGGCAGGTCGACAGCGAGCTGTTCTTCGTGGGCCCGTGGCGGGTGGTGACCTACACCTACAGCCTGTTCGCCAGCGGCGAGATTCTCGACGACCTCAGGATCAGCGGCATCGAGTTCTTCTGGGGCTACGCCGTGGCCGCCGCCGCGGGCATCGGCTTCGGCATGGTGTTCGGCATCAGCCGGATCTTCCGCGAGTTCTTCGATCCCTGGCTCAGCGCCATCTATGCCACGCCGTCGGTGGCCCTGGCCCCGCTCATCATCATCTGGTTCGGCGTCGACCTGACCGCCAAGATCGTCATCGTCCTGATCACCGCGGTGGTCCCCATCGTCCTCAACACCTACACCGGGGTCCTGAGCGTCGGCAAGGAGTTCCAGACCCTGGCCAACTCGTTCTGCATCCCCCAGAGGCAGGTCCTCTACAAGATCCTCATTCCGGGGTCGCTCCCCTACATCGTCACCGGATTGCGCCTCGGCATCTCCCGCGGGATCGTGGGCGTCGTCGTGGGAGAGTATTTCGGCGCCTACGCGGGGCTCGGCTATCAACTGTTCAAGGGCCTCGATACCTTCAACATGCCGCTCATGATGTCGTGCGCGGCCATGCTCGCCGGCACCGGCGTGATCCTCAACCAGGTCATCCTCATGATCGAGCGCCGGATGGCGCCCTGGCGTGATACCCAACTACAGGAGTAGTCCGTGTCGTCACAGATTCAGGTAGAGCAAGTCCACAAGACTTTCATGAAACCCACCGGGGAGACCGTCCATGCCGTGGGCGGCATCGACATGGATCTCCGGCCCGGGACGTTCTATTCGTTCGTCGGGCCCAGCGGATGCGGCAAGACGACCATGCTGCACATGATCCACGGATTGCTCCCCCCCACCAGGGGCCGCATCCTTCTGGACGGCGACGAGGTGGTCGGCCCCACGCCCAACAAGGCCGTGGTGTTCCAGCAGGCCCTGTTGCTGCCCTGGCGCAACGTGACCGACAACATCAAGTTCGGCATCGAGAACGACCGCGACAAGAGCTCCACGGAGAAGATGGAGATCTGTGACAAGTACACGCAGATCGTGGGGCTGCGTGGCTTCGAGAGCCACTACCCCCATGAACTTTCGGGCGGCATGCAACAGCGGGTGAACCTCGCCCGGGCGCTGGCGGTGAACCCCGAAATTCTCCTGATGGACGAGCCCTTCGCATCGCTGGACGCGCAGACGCGCCTGCTCATGCAGGAGGAGCTCCAGCGCATGGTGGACTGGAAGAACTCCGGGAAGATCGTGATTTTCGTCACGCACGACATCGAGGAAGCCGTCTTCCTCTCCGACGTCGTGTTCTGCTTCAGCTTCAGGCCGGGGACCATCATGAAGGAGATCAAGGTCCCCTTCCCCACTCCTCGCACCCTGCGCGTCAAGGAAGAACCCGAGTTCCTGCAGATCAAACACGACATCTGGGAACTCCTGGCGGACGAGGCCCGCAAGGCCATGGAGGAGTAGCGTGCCTTTCGCCAGGCAGGCGCCCACCCCGTTTCCTATCCACCGACAACCACGCGAAGTTCTGGGCTGAGTCTCACAAACAAGGAGGGAAGCCGATGAAACCTGAACTTGTCGCAAGAAGAGTCGCCGTTGTCTAGTTGGGAACGTGCCTGTCATGGGCCGGCGGACGCCGACCCTGAAGTAGCGAAGGAGGACTACTCATGAGTACCAAGCGCATTGCAAAAACCATTGCCGCAGCCTTTTTGGGAGCCGGTCTACTGTTTGGCGGACAGGCGCTCGCACAAGAGGACCTCCGCATCCCGGTTGCGATGACCAGCACCACCACGGCCCTGGTGGAGCAGACGGCTATCCACAAGGGCTTCTTCAAGGACATCGGCTACAACGCCAGGGTCTACTCGGTATCCGGTGGCGAGAACGCCGCCGTCCTCGCCCTGGAACGGGGCCAGCTCCCCTTCTTCGGCTCCGACGACAACATCCCCCTGGCCATTCGACCCGGCAGCAACATCCGCGTCATCGGCAGCGAGATGAACGTGTTGCCGTACTGGCTCGTGGCCGGGAAACACGTCAAGTCCTACAAGGACCTGCCACGGCCGGTGAAGGTCGGCATCAGCTCTCCTACCTCCGGCAACGTCTACGTGTCCCTCAAGCTGCTCGAGGCGGCCGGCATACCCCAGAAGGACACCCGCCTGGTCAAGGTCGGGGGATCGTCGGCGCGGCTGGCGGGCGTGAAGGGCGGCAAGATCGACGTCGGCTCGCTCACCTTCGGCATGATGCTGCGGGCCAAGAAGGCGGACTTGTCGATCCTTGGCGCGGCAAACCAGTTCGTCAAGGAATACGCGTTCCTGCAACTGGCCATGAACAAGAACTACATCAAGGACAACCCGGACAAGGCCGAGGCCATGTTCGGCACCCTGATCCGCGGGTGCGCGTTCGTGAACGACCCCAAGAACAAGGAAGAGGTGATGCACGTCATCACGAAGGTCATGCGCAACCCCGACGACATCGGCAAGGAGATGTACGAGATCGAGGTGCTCGGAGGGTCCATCCCCAACCGGTGCCAGATCACCGAGTCGGCTATCAAGGCGTACATCGAGTCGGCCGTCTGGAGCAAGTCCATCTCGGCCGAAACGAAGATTCCACCCGCAAAGGACATCATGTTTCCCGAGTTCTATGACCGGGCGCTGGCTTGGTACAAGAACAAGGGCTGGATGAAGAAGTAACGAAGCACGGGCTGCCCCCGGCGTGATGACGTCGGGGGCAGCCTTTTTTGCAAGCGCTGCACGGCAGCCGCTAACCAAGGAGGAAAACACATAGGGAGAAGTGCATCGTCAAGGGAATCGTCGCGGCCGTGGTGGGTGTGGGACTGCTGTTTGGCAGTCAGGCGCTCGCGTTGGAGAAGCTCCGCATCCCGGTGGCGCAGACCAACTCCACCACATCGCTGGTGGAGCAGGTAGGCATCCACAAGGGCTTCTTCAAGGACATCGGCTACGACGCGAGGGTTTACTCGGTTTCGGGCGGTGAGAACGCCGCGGTCCTCGCTCTGGAGCGGGGCCAGCTCCCCTTCTTCGGATCGGACGACAACATCGCGCTGGCCATTCGACCGGGCAGCAACATCCGCATCGTCGGCACCGAGTTGAACACCCTGCCCTACTGGCTCGTGGGCGGGAAACACGTCAAGTCCTACAAGGACCTGCCGCGGCCGGTGAAGGTGGGCATCAGCTCGCCCACGTCCGGCAACGTCTACGTCTCCCTCAAGCTGCTGCAGACCGCGGGTATCCCGGAAAAGGACGTGCGTCTGGTCAAGGTGGGCGGATCGTCCGCGCGTCTGGCGGGCGTCAAGGCCGGCAAGATCGACGTGGGCTCTCTCACCTTCGGCAAGATGCTGGCGGCACGCGACGCGGGCTTGACCGTCCTCGGCGCCGCGGAACAGTTCGTCAAGGAATACGCGTTCCTGCAGCTCGCCATGAACAAGAACTTCATCAAGGACAACCCCGACAAGGCGGTCGCCATCATGGGCACGCTCATTCGCGGATGCGCCTTCGTCAACGACCCCAAGAACGCCGAGGAAGTGCTGCACGTCTACAAGGACGTGATGCGCAACAAGCCGCACATCGCCCAAAAGATGTACGAGATCGAGGTGGTGGAAGCGAAATCCATCCCCGATCGCTGCCAGGCGACCGAAGCGGGCATTAAGGCGTACATCGACTCGGCTTTCTGGACCAAGTCCATCGCCAAGGACACCCAGATCCCGGCGATGAAGGACATCATGTTCCAGGAGTTCTACAACAAGGCGCTGGCCTGGTATAACAACAAGGGCTGGATGAAGAAGTAGGCCCACGGGCTCGCATCCTTGCCACAACGACGAAAGGGACCCTTTCGATGTCGCGAGACATCGGGAGGGTCCCTTTTTCGTACAGATGTCATTCCCGCGGAAGCGGGAATCGAGAAGCGGGGACGGGGACCCGTGTCAGGCGAGCAGTTGCAGCGCGGCTGCGGCGTAAACCCTGGCCGCTCGCCGTACCTGCTCCAGCGGCACCACCTCGGCGTCGGTGTGGGCGAAGGCCAGGTCGCCCGGGCCGAACATGACGGTCTCGATGCCCTTCTCGTTCAGGTAGCCCGCGTCCAGCGCCGCCGGGAACCAGAGCGGCGGCCCGGTCTCCCCGGCCAGCTCGCGCGCCGCGGCGAGGGCCACGGCCACCTCGCTGTCTTCGGACACCTCGGCAGGATACATGAAGTTACCCTGGGTGACCTCCACCTCCCAGGGCTCCAGGTCGGCCAGGGCCCGGGTGATGGCGCCCAGGGCCTCCGCGGGGTCGTCGCCCGGCAGGAGGCGCCGGTCCAGCGTCAGACGGCAGTGGTCCTGGATGGTGTGGAGGATGTCGGGGCCGCTCTCGATGTGGGTGGCCACCAGGCTCGCCTCGCCCAGCTCCGGGTGGGAAAGGCCGTCCACCAGGCCGTCAAGACGCTCCAGCACCGCGCGGGCACCGTCCACCGCGTTGACCCCGGCCCACGGCGTGCTGCTGTGGCACGACTTGCCGCGCACCACCACGTTCACGTCGATCCGGCCCTTGTTGCCCAGGCAGACCCGGTTGGTGGTGCCCAGCCCGACGATGCCGTAGCGGGCCGTGAGACCGTCCTGCTCCAGCATGTACCGGGCCGCGTCGTGCCGCCCGGTCTCCCCGGCCGTGCTCACGGCCAGGGACAGGGGCCGCGCCAGTTCCCGGCCCGATCGCGCCGCCGCGGCCGCGGCCGCCAGCATGGCGGCCAGCGCCGCCTTTTGCTCGCACCCGCCCCGGCCCCAGACACAGGGTCCGTCAAACCCGTAAGGTTCGCCGGGCACCACCTTTCCCGAGAACGGATCCGGCATGGAGCCCGCGGGGAAGGTCATGGCGTAGCCCATGAAGAGCAGACCCTCCGCCGGATTCGACGCCGCTCCGCCGAGTTGCCACAACAGGTTGCCCATGCCGTCGGTCCGCGGCGCCACCCCTGTGAGGGCTTCGAGCCTCGGCGCCAACACCTCCGCGACGAACGACGTGACCGCCGGATCCGCCTCCATGAGCTCCGTGTGCTCCGATGGGACCCGCAGCAACTCGGTGAACAGCGCGTCCAGCTCGGGATCGTCGACGTGCTCGTCGGCAATGCGGAAGGCTTCGCGGACGTCCATGGTCACCGGCCCTCCGGTTCGGATTCGAATAGCTCCACCCGGATCGCCTGTCCCCGGCCCGACTCAGGACACGCGCTGACGGCCACCAGGCAATCCATCTCCGCGCGGAAGTCCACGTGGGCCTCTTCCTTCGGACGGATGAAAGTGTCGAACATCGCCCCCGTGTCCGCGTCTATGCGCATGGTCTGAAAGATGTTGAACGGGCTCGGTATGTCCACCGGGGCGATGTCCCAGGGGCGCACGGCCTCGGACAGGTTCTCGTAGCAGCCGTGAGTGGGAATATCCTCCGGCTTCTTGGGATTGGGGTCGATGCCTTCGATGAAGTTCCGCTGGGCAAGACCCGCGGCCACCAGCTCGAACCGCTTGCGACTGCACATGCCCTTCTGGAGATCGTGCCGCCCCTCGCCGAACGTGTCCGCCACAATGGTCAGGAGCGGGTTGTTGAGCTTGGACAGGAGCTGGTCCCCGGCGCTGATGAAGAGCTTGGCCTGGTTGGTCTTGGTCCTGGCCTGATCGAACCGTTCGGTGAGGTCGTGGAGGTTGAAGGCGACGAAGTCCACCACCGATTTCCCCGCCACGCGAACACACTGCCCCTTTTCCACGGCAACGGCGTGGCCCGAGTTCTTCGGCACCGTCACGCTGCTGAGAATGGTTCTTGGCATGTCTGCTCCCGTGTGCTGGCCCTCCGTGCGCACGTCAGTGTATGGCGCGGATGCTCAGGAGTAAAGCCTCGCCCCGTCTGGCTTGCGTTCGACAGCAGCTTCTGCTACCCAAAACTCAGTTGCAAGATCACATAGGAGAGACTCCCATGTTTACCGATAAAGTCGAGCTCAAGGACTTCGAGAAGATCGATCCGGAGTACCAGGATCTGCTGAAGCGGGTGCTTGCGATCCAGTGCGACTGCGAGATCGGCGGGCCGCATCTCTACATCGAGGACATGCTTCCCAATGCGCCGACGAAGCTGGACCAGCTCGTGGTGGCCCGTACCGCGGCCGAAGAGCTGGACCACTACCGGAAGATGGCGCGTCTGGCCGGGGACGTGGGCGAGGACGTCTCATACGTGCTGAGCTGGCCGAACCAGAAGCGTTACGTGGAGGCCTTCCGCGGCAAGATCACCACGTGGGAAGACTTCGCCGTCTTCGGTTTCCTGATCGACCGGGTGGGGAGCTACCAGCTCGAGGAGTTCGAGGACTGCAGCTACGTGCCCCTTGCCGAAATCCTTCCGACCATGAAGCAGGAAGAGGTCGGCCACATCGACTACGGCACCAACCTGACCCGCGAGATGGCGAGCAAGGGAGACGAGTCCAAGGAGCGCGTCCAGAAGTCCATCGACTACTGGTACGTCAAGGGCCTGGACATGTTCGGCCGGAACGAGTCGAGGCGCTCCGAGCGGTACCGCTACTGGGGGCTCAAGAGGCGCACCAACGCCCAGCAGCGGGAGGAGTACACCACGGAGGTCAACGCTCTCATCACGGACATGGGCCTTGAGATCCCCGATCCCAACGAAGGGCGCCTCTACACCTGAGGTTTCAGACCGACATGGAAAAGGCACCCAACACCGACGAGCTGGACGAGCACCTGAAGGACTGCATCACCGCCATCCACGGGGCCGTCAGCAAGGCGATACCCAACATCAAGGACGAGAAGATCGTGGACCAGGCCCTCAAGGACTGCCAGGAAGTCCTGGACATGGTGATGGAGGGGAAGGTATCCGAGTGGCTCGAATAGCCGTGCCGGAAACCCGACCCTCTCCCGCCATCGTCTTCGAACCCGCGACATAGCCGGCCCGCCGGCTCCAGCACCGCTTACCGGAGGTTCCCACCTTGGACATTGTGGTCTGCGGCAAGATCATTCCTGCCAGCACCGTGACCGTCGAGATCGACCCTGCCACCAAGCGGATGATCCGCAAGGGGGTCGCCCACGAGCTGGACCCGGCCGCGGCTAGCGCGGTGGAAGAGGCGCTGCGGCTCATGGAGAAGGAGGGCGGCACCGTCACCCTGGTGACCATGGGCTTCAACGAGATCACCATCGGCATACGGACGGCGCTGGCCATGGGAGCCACCTCCGCGGTGCACATCTTCGACGACGCGCTCGCGGGGTCGGACGCCCTGGCGACCGCCAAGGCCCTGACCGCCGCCATCCGGAAGAAGCCCTTCGACCTCATCATCTGCGGCACCGAGAGCAGCGACAGCTACTCGGGCATCGTGCCCGGGCAACTGGCGCGGCTGCTGGGCGTTCCCCCGGTGACCTTCGCCAACGAGATGAGCGTGGAGGGGTCGACCCTCACCATCAAGCGCCAGAGCGAGAGCGGCTACGACGTGGTGGAGGCCGACCTTCCGGCGCTGGTGACGGTCACCAGCGGCATCAACGAGCCCCGCTACCCGCAGCTCAAGGGCATCATGGCGGCCAAGCGGAAAGAGATCCTGCAAATGTCGGTCGAGGACCTGGGGCTTGCGGCGGACGACGTGGGCGAGCAGGGAGCCCGGGAGAAAGTGCTGGAGATCGGCAGGCCGCCGCAACGCGAGGCCGGCGACGTGGTGGAGGACGACGGGGACGGGGGCAAGCGGATCGCCGATTTCCTGGCCGAGGTCAAGGTTCTGTAGATGTCTGACATCATTTGGGTCTATGGCGAGGTAGTGGATGACGCCGTCACCTCCACGACGCTGGAGATGACGACCAAGGCCGCCGAAGCGGGCACCGCCGAGGTGGTCCTGCTCGGCCCGGCGCCCGAGGACTCGGTGGAGCTGCTGGGCCAACACGGCGCCAGCAAGGTCTATCGGTCGCCGGACCCGGTTTTCCTCGACTACCTGACACTGCCGGCGGCGGCGGCGGTGGAGTCCCTGATCCGGGAGCACAAGCCCGCCGTGGTGCTGTTCGCCTCGAGCTACGGGGGCCGCGACGTGGCCGCGGCCCTCAGCGCCAGCCTCGACTGCGGCGCCATCACGGACGTTGCGGACTTCACGCTGACCGACGGCGCTGTCGAGGCCAAGATCCCGGCCCTGGGAGCCAGCTACTGGAACACGTCCACGCTGGTGCACGACGGCGTCAAGCTGCTGCTCGTGAGGCCCAAGGCCTTCGAGCCCGCCCCCAATCCCAGGACCCCCGTGGTGGAGGAGGTCGCGCCACCGGAGGATGCGGAGCTCCGCAAGGTCCGGCTCAAGGAGAAGGTCACCGCCAAGGCCGAGGGGCCCCAACTGGACAGCGCCAGCGTCATCGTCGCCGGTGGACGCGGGCTGGCCGCCGAAGAAAACTTCGACATGCTCCGGGAGTTGGCGGACCTGCTGGGCGGCGCCGTGGGAGCGACCCGCGCCGTGGTCGATTCGGGCTGGGTGCCCTACTCGCTGCAGATCGGCCAGACCGGCAAGACCGTCAAGCCCGATCTCTACATCGCATGCGGCATCTCCGGGGCCGTGCAGCATCTGGCCGGCATGAAGGACTCCAAGCTGATCGTCGCCGTCAACAAGGATGCCGACGCGCCCATCTTCCAGATGTGCGACTTCGGCATCGTGGGCGACGTCTTCAAGGTCGTCCCCCAGTTGATCGAAGAGATCAAGGGGCGCAAGTAAAGCCTGTTGACATCGAGGCCCGATCTGTAGTAAATTCGGGCTGTTCTGCTGACTCGTCAGCCAATCCCCCTCGGGATCGAGCCGTAACCGGCCACCGAGGGGTTTTTTGCATCCGCGCTCTTCCGAATACGACGTCGCTCGTTGCCCGCGAACCGGACGACACAAATCCGTCGACGAGAACGTCCCTGATCGACGATCCCGTCGACCGTAATGTCCGGAAGATCATTGAAATCACGCGATTTCAACGGTTTGGCGGGGCGGATTGCATGGCACGGCGTTTGCGTCTCCAGGACATCAAGAAAATGTCGAATGAGGAACCAACGATGAAGTCACTCACGCTGCTCGATGTCATCAACGCGGTAGGCGAGTACGCCAGTACCCCTAACGAACTGAAGGCCGTCGTCATTCACCTCGTCAACAGCGGCAAGGTCAAGCTGGCCGGCGACCTCGCCGGTTGCAAGATCGACTTCGGCCCGAACGCGGCCCTCGAACCCGTGGTGGTCACCTCCCAAACCCTGCTGCCCCAACAGGCACTCGACGAAGCGGGGTAACCCCTGCCGGTGGTTCCGTGTCCGGGCCGGACCCCCGCCCGCTCTGCCGCCACAGGTCGCCCGGGCAACGGCTTCTTGCGGTGAAATCCGCAAGCACCTATAGTTCGCTTCGACTTATCCGCGAACCCGCCGGCGCGAATCGCCTTCACTGCCGGGCCGGGTTTTTGCGTCTCGACCGTCAGCCAAGCCGGCAATGCGACACGTCCTGTACTCCCAGCAGTTCGACCGCTCCATCCTGGACGGGTTGTTCCGGCGCGCGGACGAGTTCCGCCGGCGGATGGCCGTCCCCTCCGAGAAGCTCGCACTGACCCAGCTTCACCGGGGGAAGACCCTGTTCAGCGTCTTCTACGAGCCCTCCACCCGGACACGGATGTCCTTCGGCGCCGCGGCCCAGCATCTTGGAATGAGCGTCGTGGCCACCGAGAACGCGCGCGAGTTCTCCTCGGCCATCAAGGGCGAGAGCCTCGAGGACACCATCCGGGTCCTGTGCGAGTACTACCCGGACGCGATCGCGTTGCGCCACTACGAAGTCGGGGCAGCGGAACGCGCCGCCCGGTACAGCTCCGTACCCATCATCAACGCCGGCGACGGGGCCGGACAGCATCCCACCCAGGCGTTGCTGGACCTCTACACGATCCACCAGGCCCTGGGCGCCGTCGACGGTCTGACCGTGACCATCGGCGGAGACCTGGCCAACGGGCGCACGGCACGCTCGCTGGCCTACCTGCTGGCGAAGTTCGACGGGATCCGCATCCTGTTCATCGCCCCGGACGCCCTCAGGATGGGCTCGGACATCAAGGACCACCTCCATGAGAAGGGCGTGGCTTTCAGCGAGCAGTCGCGCCTTGAGGACGCCCTGCCGGAGAGCGACGTGGTCTACTGGACCCGGGTGCAGAAGGAGCGTCTCGCCCCGGAGTCGGTCCACGAAGAGCTGCACGCCCAGTTCGTCATCGGCCAAGCGCAACTCCAATTCATGAAGCCCCATGCCGTGCTCATGCATCCGTTGCCACGGCTGGCGGAGATTCCACCGGAGGTCGACGCGGACCCGCGGGCCTGGTACTTCCGGCAGGCGGGCAACGGCATGTTCATCAGGATGTCGCTGCTGGAGTGGATATTCGAAGACGACTGAACCGCCCGGCTCTCTCCGTCGATGTTCTACGAGAAGATACTGGCGCCGCTGCTGTTCCGCCTCGACGCCGAGACCGCGCACAACGGTGCCCTGGGCCTGCTGCGGCAGGCGAACTCCCGGCCGTGGCTGCAAGGGCTGCTGGCCGGGCGCGACTGCGCGCCGGAGCCCCGCCTCGAACAGACGCTGTGCGGCATGCGCTTCAGGAACCCCATTGGCCTGGCCGCAGGGTTCGACAAGAACGGCATCGCCGCACCCGCGCTGGCGGCGCTCGGCTTCGGTTTCATCACGGTGGGGTCCGTGACGCCCCGCGACGGCCAGCCGGGGAACCCGCGCCCGCGCCTGTTCCGGGACGTCCCGAACCGGGCGTTGTGGAACCGTCTCGGGTTCAACAACCGCGGCGCGGACACCCTGGCCGAGTTGCTGGAACGCCAGCCCGCGCTGCCGGTTCCCCTGGGCATCAGCCTCGGCAAGGCGCTGCAGACGCCCATCGACGACGCCTTCCAGGATTATGCCTACTCCCTGGAGAAGCTCCATCCGTACGCGGACTTCTTCGAAATCTGCATCAGCTCTCCGAACACCCTGCATCTCCGTGAACTGCAGGAAGGCAGCCGGCTGGACCATTTGCTGGCCAACCTGGTGAAGAAGGCCGAGGATCTGGCACGGTCCGCCGGCATGGCGCGGCGAAAGCCGCTATGGCCCAAGTTCGCACCGGACATGCCGCCGATCCTCCGCGACATCGCCCTGGCCAAGTGCCGCGAGTTGCTGGATCCGGGAATCGACGCCGTGGTCATGGGCAACACCACCATCGACCCCGCCGTCAACCCGGACCCGGCCAAAGGCGGCTACAGCGGCCCGCCGCTCTTCCGGAAGGCGCGGGACCAGGTCCGCGGCGCCGCGGCCCGGCTGGAAGGGAGCCTCACGCTGGTGGGCAACGGCGGCATCTACGACGGGCGTGACGCCTACACCATGATGAAGGAGAGCGGTTGCCCGCTGGTGCAGGTCCACAGCGCCTTTCCGTACCGGGGACCGATGACCGCCCGGAAGATGCAGGAAGAACTCTTGCAGGTCATGGATCTGGATGGGGTCCGGCGCGTGTCGGAGATCGCTTCCCTCGCCGCCGCTCACCCGTCCAGATCCTCGAAGTAAACCCATACCGGCCATATCCGTTTTTGACGCCCTCTGGCTACACCGGCGGCCGGTCCATGCCCCGGTACTGGATGGCTTCGGCGATGTGCGGCGGCCGGATCTCCTCGGCGCCCTCGAGGTCGGCGACGGTGCGGCCGACCTTCAGGACCCGCACGTACGCGCGGGCGCTCAGTCCGAGCCTCGTGATGGCGGTCTCCAGGAGCTGCTCGCCCGCCGGGTCCACGCGGCAGTGGCGCCGGACGTCGCGGGCGCTCATGCGGGCGTTGGCGTGGACCCCGGTCCGCCCGAAGCGCCCCGCCTGTACGGCACGCGCCCGGTTGACCCGCTCGCGGATGGCCTCGGAGGGCTGGCCAGGCTCCCGTGACGCCAGCGCCTCGAACGCCACCGCCGGCACGTCCACCTGGATGTCGATGCGATCGAGCAACGGCCCGGAGATCCTGGAGCGGTAACGGGCGATCTGCGCCGGGGTGCAGCGGCACTCCTTCTGCGGATCCGCGAAGAACCCGCAGGGACAGGGGTTCATGGCCGCCACCAGCATGAACGCGGCCGGATAGTCGATGGAGCCCGCGGCCCGCACCACCGTGATGCGGCCGTCTTCCAGGGGTTGCCGCAGAACTTCGAGGACATTGCGCCGGAACTCCGGCGCCTCGTCGAGAAAGAGCACGCCGTTGTGGGCCAGCGACACCTCCCCGGGCCTGGGAACCGTGCCGCCGCCAACCATCCCGGCATCGGAGATGGTGTGATGCGGAGCCCGGAACGGCCGGACCGCCACCAGGGGGCTGTCGCCCAGGACACCGGTGACGCTGTGGATCTTGGTGGTCTCCAGGGCTTCGGACAGGGTCAGGTCCGGGAGAATGCTGGGAAGCCTTTTGGCCAGCATGGTCTTGCCGGAGCCGGGCGGCCCCGTCAGGAGGACGTTGTGCCCGCCGGCGGCGGCCACCTCCAGCGCCCGCTTGACGTGGGGTTGTCCGCGGACGTCGCTGAAGTCGGCGTCGTGGACCGCGTGCCTGCGGAACAGGCCCTCGAGGTCCACCCGGGTAGGCGTGATCTCCCGCTCTCCGTTCAGGAACTCCACGGCCTCCGCGAGGCTCTCCACCCCGAATACCTCGATGTCCTGCACCGCCGCCGCTTCGGCGCTGTTGGCGCGGGGAAGGATCAGGCCCTTGAGACCCTGGCTCCGCACCGCCGCCGCGATCGAAAGCGCACCGCGCACGGGCTTGACGGCGCCGTCCAGCGACAGCTCGCCCACCAACAGGTAGTCGCCGAGACGTGACGGCCGGACGGCCCCCTGGGCCGCTACAATGCCCATGGCCATGGGCAGGTCGTAACCCGATCCCTCCTTCTTGACGTCCGCGGGCGCGAGGTTGACGGTAATCCTGCGCGACGGGAACGCGTAACCGCAGTTCCGCAACGCCGCGCGCACGCGCACCTTGCTCTCGCGCACGGCGCCCTCGGGCAGCCCCGCCATGACCAGCTTCGGCAGTCCCGACGCGATGTCGACTTCCACCGCCACCTTGAGCGCTTCGATGCCGTGCAGCGACGCGCCGAAAATCCTTGCAAGCATCTTCTAGTATGATATCGGCGCGTCGGCCCGGAACTTTAGGACGCCCTGGCTCGAAGGAACGTAACCCTCCGAAATCACTGGGCGGACGAGCCGTTTCCGGGTCCGGCGGGAAAAGGAACTTGCCAGCGCAAACAAATCTTGCTAGGAGGTGTCATGGACAACAGGATGAGGCTCGAAGAACACCAAGCCCAGGCGGACGTCTGGGCTTTTTTTGTACCTTTCGCTTCGAGGTGACGGATGCTCGACCAGGAGATCTTGCCCGTTGGGCTCACGTTCGATGACGTGCTTTTGGTCCCCGCGGAATCGTCGGTCCTGCCACGGGACACGGATGTTTCCACCCGCCTGACGGAGCGCATCCGGCTCAACATTCCCCTCCTGAGCGCCGCCATGGACACCGTCACCGAGGCGCGGACCGCCATCGCCATGGCCCAGGAAGGCGGCATGGGCTTCATCCACCGGAACATGTCTGCGGAGGCGCAGGCCAGGGAAGTGGAGAAGGTCAAGAAGTTCGAAAGCGGCATGATCTCGGACCCCGTCACCGTCAACCCGCACCAGAAGATCTCGGAGGCGCGGGAGATGATGGAACAGCACGGCATCTCGGGTCTGCCGGTGACCCTGGGCGGCCGTCTGGTGGGCATCCTGACCAACCGCGACCTCCGTTTCGAGAAGAACCTGGAGCGCTGCGTCGACGAGCTGATGACCAAGGAGAACCTGGTCACGGTGCCCGACGGCGTCGACCTCGACGAGGCCCAGGAGCTCCTGCACCGGCACCGGATCGAGAAGCTGCTGGTGGTGGACGAGCGCTTCCGGCTGAAGGGCTTGATCACGGTCAAGGACATCGAGAAGAAGACCCGCCATCCCATGGCCTGCAAGGACGACCGCGGGCAGTTGCGGGTGGGGGCCGCCGTGGGCGTGGGGCCGGACCGGGAAGAGCGGGTGGAGGCGCTGGTGCGGGCCGGCGTCGACGTGATCGCGGTGGACACGGCCCACGGCCACTCCGCCAAGGTGCTGGAGACGGTGACGCGGATCCGCGCCGACTATCCCGAGCTGGAGATCATCGCCGGCAACGTGGCCACGGCCCAGGGCACCCAGGCGCTGATCGACGCGGGCGCCAACGGCGTTAAGGTGGGTGTCGGACCCGGGTCCATCTGCACCACCCGGGTGGTCTCCGGCGTCGGCGTCCCCCAGTTGAGCGCCATCGCCGACTGCGCCCGGGTCGGCGCCCGCACCGGAGTCCCGCTGGTTTCGGACGGCGGCATCAAGTATTCCGGCGACGTGACCAAGGCGCTGGCGGCCGGCGCCAACTCCGTGATGATCGGTACGCTGTTCGGAGGCTGCGAGGAAAGCCCCGGCGAAACGGTGCTCTACCAGGGCCGCACCTACAAGGTGTACCGCGGCATGGGCTCCATCGGCGCCATGCGGGAGGGCAGCAAGGACCGTTACGCCCAGGACGACATCGAAGAGGACGTGAAGCTGGTGCCGGAAGGGGTCGAGGGCCAGGTGCCCTACCGCGGCACGCTGGCGGCCAACGTCTATCAGCTCATCGGCGGGGTCCGCGCCGGCATGGGCTACGTCGGCTGCACCAGCATCGAGGAGCTGCAAACCAAGGCCCGGTTCATGCAGGTGACCGCCGCGGGCCTCACCGAAGGACACGTCCACGACGTCTTCATCACCAACGAAGCGCCCAACTATCGCAGAGAATGATCGTCATTCTGGACTTCGGATCGCAGTACACCCAGCTCATCGCGCGCCGTGTACGCGAGGCGCGCGTCTACTGCGAGATACACCCCTTCGATACCCCCGTGGAACGGCTGGCGCGGCTCGAGCCCGCCGGGGTCATCCTGTCCGGCGGGCCGGCCAGCGTCTACCGTAGCGACGCGCCCACGGTGGGGCCGGAGCTGTTCCGGCTGCCCGTGCCCTTCCTGGGCATCTGCTACGGCATGGGCATCATCAACCAGGCCATGGGGGGCGGCGTGGCCGAAGCCGTCGAACGCGAGTACGGTCTCGCGGACCTCACCATCGACGACGCCTCGGACCTGTTCGCGGGCCTGGAGCCGGAAGGCGTCGAGAGCGTATGGATGAGCCACGGCGACCGCATGACGTCCCTGCCCGACGACTGGTCGGTGATCGCCCATACCGGCAACTCCCCCATCGCCGCCTTCGCCGACGGACGGCGCCGCTTCTACGGCGTCCAGTTTCATCCCGAAGTCGTCCACACACAGAACGGGCGGCCGATCCTGGAGAACTTCCTGTTCCGCATCTGCCGGTGCGCGGCCGACTGGGACATGGACCACTTCGCCACGGCCGCGGTGGAGAAGATCCGCCGGCAGGTGGGCGACGCGCGCGTGCTATGCGGGCTGAGCGGCGGCGTCGACTCGTCGGTGGCCGCCACCCTCGTGCACCGCGCCATCGGCGACCGTCTCGTGTGCGTCTTCGTCAACAACGGGCTGCTGCGGCAGGGGGAGGCGGAAGCGGTGTCCCAGGTCATGGGGCAACGTTTCGGGGAAGGCTTCCGCTACGTGGACGCGTCCCGGCGGTTCCTGGACGTCCTGGAAGGGGTGGAGGACCCGGAGGAGAAGCGCAAGCGCATCGGCAACCTCTTCATCCGCGTATTCGAGGACGAGACCCGCAAGCTCGGCGACTTCCCGTTCCTGTGCCAGGGGACCCTCTATCCCGACGTCATCGAATCGGTGCCCCATGCCGGCCCGTCAGCGCTCATCAAGAGCCATCACAACGTCGGCGGGCTCCCCAAGAGCATGAAGTTCGAGCTGGTGGAGCCCTTGCGGGAGCTTTTCAAGGACGAGGTCCGCGAACTCGGCCGGGAGCTGGGCCTGCCGGACCGGTGGATCCACCGCCAGCCGTTTCCTGGGCCCGGGCTGGCCATCCGCATCCTCGGCGATGTCACCGAGGAGCGCCTTCGGATCCTGCGGGCGGCGGACGCCATCGTGGTGGAGGAGGTCCGCAACGCCGGACTGTACGAACGGATCTGGCAGTCCTTCGCCGTCCTCCTGCCCATCCGCACCGTGGGCGTCATGGGCGACGAGCGGACCTACGAGAACGTCGCGGCCGTAAGGGCCGTGGAGAGCCAGGACGGCATGACCGCCGACTGGGTCCCGCTCCCTGCCGAGCTCCTCGGCCGCATCTCCAATCGCGTCATCAACGAGGTGCGCGGCATCAACCGGGTGGTCTACGACGTATCGTCCAAGCCGCCGGCCACCATCGAATGGGAATGAAGGCACTGCCGCGACGGTTGGAAACAGGATAAACGGCGCGACTCGCCGGTCCGCCGAGGACACAGTCTCATGAGCGACCACAGCTTCGTACACCTTCACTGCCACACCCAATACAGCCTGCTCGACGGGGCCAACAAGATCGATCCGCTCATCGAGCGGGCCAAGAGCCTGGGACAGCCGGCCATCGCCATGACCGACCACGGCAACATGTTCGGGGCGGTGGAGTTCTACCGCAAGGCGGTGGAGGTCGGGATCAAGCCGATCCTCGGCTGCGAGGTCTACGTGGCTCAGGGCAGCCGCTACGAGCGCCAGGGGATCGACCGCGGCAACAGGGAACACAACCACCACCTGATTCTGCTGGCCATGAACGACGAGGGTTACCGCAACCTCTGCAGGCTGGTCACGCACGGCTTCACCGAGGGGTTTTACTACAAGCCGCGGGTCGACAAGGAGCTCCTCCGCGAGTTCAACCCGGGCATCATCGCCCTAAGCGGCTGCCTGAGCGGCGAGATGGCCAAGGCCCTCACCCTGGGGTCCATGGACCAGGCCAGGAAAGTGGCGGAGGACTACCGGGCCATTTTCGACGGTCGTTACTATCTCGAGGCCCAGGACAACAAGCTGCCGCTGCAGGAAAAGGTCAACGCCGGCATCATCGAGCTCGGCAAGGAACTGTCCCTTCCCATCGTCGCCACCAACGACTGCCACTACCTCAACCCCGAGGACGCCCATGCCCACGACATCCTGCTGTGCATCCAGACCGGCAAGGGGCACAACGACCCCGACCGGATGAAGATGGACACAGAGGAGCTCTTCGTCAAGTCCACCGAGCAGATGCTGGAGGGGTTCGCGCACGTACCGGAAGCGGTGGACCAGAGCGTGGCCATCGCCGACCGCTGCGAGGTGGTACTCGAGTTCGGCAAGTACCATTTCCCGCACTACGAGGCGCCCGACTCCCAGAGCCTTGACGACTACCTGGACGCTTGCGCCCGCCAAGGGCTCGATCACCGCCTCAAGGACGCCGGCGAGGTCGACCGCGACGCCTACCGGGCAAGGCTCGACTATGAACTGGACGTCATCAAGAGCATGCAGTTCCCCGGTTACTTCCTCATCGTCGCGGACTTCATCAACTACGCCAAGGACAAGGGCATCCCCGTGGGTCCGGGGCGCGGCTCCGCGGCCGGCAGCCTGGTGGCCTACGCCCTGCGCATCACCGACCTCGACCCGATCCGGCACAACCTGCTGTTCGAGCGTTTCCTGAACCCGGAACGGCGCTCCATGCCGGACATCGACGTGGACTTCTGCATCCGCGGCCGCGACGAGGTGATCCAGTACGTCAAGGAAAAGTACGGCGCCGACAAGGTCGCCCAGATCACCACCTTCGGGACCCTCAAGGCCAAGGCCGCCATCCGTGACGTGGGCCGCGCCGTGGGGCTCTCGTTCGCGGAGACCGACGCCATCGCCAAGCTGGTGCCGGCGCCCAGGCAGGGGTTCGACTGCACGCTCACCGATGCCCTCCAGCAGGAGCCCCGGCTGAACCAACTGGCGGACGACGATCCGCGCATCGCCAACCTCATCAGCCACGCGCTCCGCCTCGAGGGCCTCACCCGGCACTCGTCGACCCACGCCGCCGGGGTGGTGATCTCCCACATGCCGCTGATGGATACCTTGCCCCTCTACGTGGACCGGGACGGCGGCATCGTCACCCAGTACGACATGTCGAGCGTGGAGAAGATCGGGCTCATCAAGTTCGACTTCCTGGGGCTCAAGACCCTGACCCTGATCCACGATTGCCTGGACCTGATCCGGGAGAGCCGCGGCACGGCGCCGGATCTCAAGACCGTGGGCCTGGACGACCAGGGGGCCTACGGTCTGGTGGGCAGCGGCAACACCACCGGGATCTTCCAGTTGGAGAGCACGGGCATCCGGGACATGAGCGTGCGCATCAAGCCCAACTGCTTCGAGGACCTGGTGGCCATCCTCGCCCTCTACCGCCCGGGACCGCTCGATAGCGGCATGGCGGAAGAGTACATCAAGCGCAAAAGCGGCCAGGAGAAGACTTCGTATCTGCACCCGGCGCTGCGCCCCATCCTGAAGGACACCTACGGCGTCATCGTGTACCAGGAACAGGTCATGCAGATCGCCCAGACCATGGCCAACTACAGCCTCGGGGACGCCGACATCCTGCGCCGCGCCATGGGCAAGAAGGACCCCGAGGAGATGGCCAGCCAGCGGCAGCGGTTCGTCGAAGGGGCGCACGCCAACGACATAAGGCATGAGCACGCGACGGCGATCTTCGACCAGATGGAGACCTTCGCGCGCTACGGCTTCAACAAGTCGCATTCCGCCGCCTACGCCCTGGTCTCCTACCACACGGCCTACCTCAAGGCGCACTACCCGGTGGAGTTCATGGCGGCCTTGATGAGCTCGGAGATGGGCGACACCGACAAGGTCATCAAGAACCTCGCGGAGTGCCGGGAGCAGGGCGTGGAGGTGCTGCCCCCGGACGTCAACGAGGGCGGCGCCCGTTTCACCGTGGTGGGCGAGCGGATTCGCTTCGGGCTTTCGGCGGTCAAGAACGTCGGCGAAAAGGCCGTCGAGGTGATCCAGGAGACCCGCGAGATGACCGGTCCGTTCAAGTCTCTCGCCGACTTCTGCCGGCGGGTCGACCTCAAGGTGGTGAACCGGCGGGTGGCGGAAAGCCTCATCAAGTGCGGCGCCTTCGATTCCACCGGGCTCTACCGCGCCCGTCTCATGGCCTCCCTCGACGACGCCCTGAAGGCCGGCCAGTCCTCCCAGCGGGACCGGGACAGCTCCCAGTTCGGCATGTTCGAACTGCTCGGGGGGCCCGCCGACGAGCCCACGGACGCGTATGAGTCGGTGGAGGAATGGACCGGCGGACAGCTCCTGGCCTTCGAGAAGGAGACCCTGGGTTTCTACATCACGGGCCATCCCTTGGACCGGTTCGAGGAGTCCCTCAAGCGCCTGCGCGTGTTGCCCGCGAACCAGGTGCGGGGACACGGCGGCAACGGCGAGGTGGCCATGGTGGGGGTGGTGACGGCGCTGAAGCTCAAGAACACCAAGAAGGGGGAGCGGTACGCCAACTTCAACCTGGAAGACAAGTCCGGTTTCGTGGACACCATCGCGTGGCCCGATACCTACCGGGAAGCGGCGGAGAGCATCGGACGGGACGACCCCATCCGGGTCAAGGGCAGGCTCGACGTGGGCGAGGAGCGCATCACGTTGATCGCCAACGACATCCTTCCACTGGAGGACGCCTGCGCCCAGGCCATTGCGACGCCTTCGAGCGCAACGCCGCGGGAGGTGCACTTCTACCTCAAGGAGGTCACCCGGCGGGAACTGCAGACGTTCCGCGACCTGATCGCCCGCGAACAGGGGCCGGCCTCCGTCTACCTGCACCTGACCACCCCCGGTCAGGAGACCAAGGTCATCGGACCGGCCGACTTCCGCATCAACCCGTCGAGAACACTGCTGGACACCGTGTACCGTACGTTCGGCGCCCGGATAACGGCGAGAAGAGGCTAGTGGAACCGGAGAACGGCAGACGCGACCTCTCCATCGGGCAAGCCGAGCGAGCTGTGCTGGTGGGTGCGGAGACCCCGGCCTCCGGCGACGGCGTGCCGCTGGAGGACAGCCTCGAGGAGCTCCGGGGACTGGCCGCCAGCGCCGGGGCCAGGGTCATCGGCGTGTTCAACCAGAACGCGGCCCGCTTCCATACCGCCACCCTGGTGGGCTCCGGCAAGGCCGCGGAGATCCACGCCTTCACCGAGGAGCACTGTCCGGACCTGGTCATCTTCGACAACGACCTCACCCCGGCCCAGCAACGGAACCTGGAGTCGGCCCTGAACCTCCGGGTCGTCGACCGCACGCAGCTTATCCTGGACATCTTCGCGCAACGCGCCCAGAGCCGGGAAGGCAAGCTCCAGGTGGAGCTGGCGCAACTGGAGTACCTGCTCCCGCGGCTCACCCGGCTCTGGTCGCACCTGTCCCGGCTGGCCGGCGGGATCGGCACCCGCGGTCCCGGCGAGACCCAGCTCGAGGTGGACCGCAGGCGCGTCCGGGAACGCATCGGCCGCCTCAAGCGGCGACTGCACGGCGTGGCCAAGACCCGGCGGCTGCAGCGCAAGGAGCGCGAGTCCATCCCCTACCCCACGGTGGCCCTGGTGGGCTACACCAATTCCGGCAAATCCACCCTGATGAACCGCCTCACCCGGGCCGGAGCGCTGGTGGAGGACAAGCTCTTCGCCACCCTCGATCCGCGCACCCGGGCGCTGCGGCTGCCCAACGGGGAGCAGGTGATGCTGGTGGACACCGTGGGCTTCATCAACAAGATCCCCCACACCCTCATGGACGCGTTCAAGGCAACCCTGGAAGAGATCCACGAGGCCGACCTGCTGCTGTGCGTAATGGACCCCACCAGCCCTCTGGCCGAACAGCAGCTCGCCATCGTCGAGTCGGTGCTGGACGACATCGGGGCGGCCGAGACCCCCCGCCTCGTCGTGCCCAACAAGACCGACATCGCCGAGCGCCTGCCCCTTTACCCGCCAAACGGCCACGAGGGCCTCTGCCCCATCTCCGCCCACACCGGAGCGGGCATCGAGCGGCTGCTGGAGACCATCGGGAGGGTGCTGGATCGGGGAAAGCAACGTATTTCTCTGACGTTGCCGCAATCCGAGACGGTCATCGTACAGTTCCTGCGATCCCGCGGACAGGTGCTCAGCGAGGAATACGGCGAGCGCGAGATCCGGATCACGGCCTTGGTGACGGCCAAGGTCTCGGGGCAGGTCCGGAAGCTGGCGGCCGCCAGCGGCGCCGATCTCGCGGTTCCCTGACGCGTTGACAGAAGCCCCTTGCTTTGGTAATGAAATCAAACCTTTGCGAAGGTGTATCGAGGCACGTAGCTCAGTGGGAGAGCGCTTCCTTGACGCGGAAGAGGTCGGCGGTTCAATCCCGCCCGTGCCTACCATTCCCCGCGGTTGCCTGCCATCAAGAACAGTCGTCGTTTGCCGACTATAACAGGGTAAGATGAAGAAGATTTGCGTAACCATGCCCGGGGGCGAGACCCTCGAGGCCGCCCCCGGTATCCCGGCCGGAGAAATCGGCACGCCCCCGTCCGGCGGCAGGCGTATCGTCGCGGCGGTCGTCGACGGCGCCGCGGTGGACCTGGCGAGGCCCGTCACCGGGGACTGCGCCGTCGAATGGATTCCCCTGGACAGCCCCGAGGGCATCGACATCCTGCGCCACTCCACCGCCCACCTCATGGCCCAGGCGGTCCAGAGCCTGTTTCCCGGTACCCAGGTGACCATCGGCCCCACCACCCAGGAGGGCTTCTACTACGACTTCAAGCGCGACAAGCCGTTCACGCCCGAGGAGATCGAGAAGATCGAGGAACGGATGCGCGAGCTGGCGGGACAGGACCTGCCCATCGCCCGGGAGGAACTGCCCAAGGCCGAGGCCATCGAGCTGTTCCGCGGCATGGGGGAGGAGTACAAGGTCGAGATCCTCTCGGCGATCCCCGAGGACATCGTGTCGCTCTATCGCCAGGGGGATTGGGTGGATCTCTGCCGTGGCCCCCATTTGCCCAGCACCGGCTTCATCCAGGCCTTCAAGCTCACATCGGTGGCCGGCGCCTACTGGCGCGGCGACGAGAACAACGAGATGCTCCAGCGCATCTACGGCACCGCGTTCCCGTCCCGAAAGGAGTTGAAGCAGCACCTGGCGCTCCTGGAGGAGGCGCGCAAGCGGGACCACCGCAAGCTGGGCAAGGAGCTGGACCTCTTCAGCTTCCATCCGGCGGCCCCGGCGAGCCCGTTCTTCCATCCCAAGGGGGCGTTCGTCTACAACACGCTCGTAGAGTACATGCGCGGCCTGTACCGGCGCTACGGCTACGAAGAGGTGATCACCCCGCAGATCTTCGACGCCGGCCTGTGGCACCGGTCGGGGCACTACGATCACTACAAGGACAACATGTACTTCACCTACATCGACGAGCGCGAGTTCGGCGTGAAGCCCATGAACTGCCCGAGCCACACGCTCATCTACGCCTCGAAGAAGCGCTCCTACCGGGATCTGCCGCTCAGGCTGGCAGACTTCGGACGGCTGCACCGCTACGAGAAATCCGGCGTCACCGCCGGACTCACGCGGGTGCGCAGCTTCTCGCAGGACGACGCCCACATCTTCTGTACCCCGTCGCAGATCGAGGCGGAGATCGCCAGCCTGCTTGACATGCTTCGCGAGGTGTATCATAGGTTCAACTTCGAGGATCTGGAGGTCTTCCTCTCCACCCGACCGGACGAATACCTGGGGGCCCTGGAGACTTGGGAACGGGCCGAAGCTGCCCTGGCCGCATCGCTGGAGAAACGGAACGTAGCCTATGAGATCAGCCCGGGCGACGGTGCCTTCTATGGCCCCAAGATCGATTTCCTCGTCAAGGACGCGATGAAGCGCGGCTGGCAGCTCGGCACGGTCCAGCTCGACTTCTCCATGCCCGAAAGGTTCGACCTCGGCTACGTCTCACCCGCCGGAGCGGAGGAGCGGCCGGTGATGATTCACAGGGCCATACTCGGCTCCATCGAACGCTTCATGGCGCTGCTGATCGAGCACACCGGGGGGGCATTCCCCCTGTGGCTCGCTCCCGTGCAGTCGCGCATCGTGACGGTTACGGATCAGCAAAACACCTACGCCGCCACGGTCCGCGACCGGATGCTGGCGGACGGATGGCGGGTGGAACTGGACGATCGCAACGAGAAGCTGGGCTTCAAGATCCGGGAAGCGCAGATGGCCAAGATACCGTACGCGCTGGTGATCGGGGACAAGGAAGCTCAGAACGGGACTTTGTCGGCAAGAAAACGGGGTGGGGAAAACCTCCCGGCGATGTCGCTAGAAGCGTTCGCCGAGAGGCTCCGGGAGGACGTGCGGGAGGAAACGGAGCCGGTGCAATGAAACCGGGCGCCGCTATCTTTTCAGGAGGTGCTTTATAGCGCGGCCTACGAGAATCAACCAGCAGATCCGGGCACGCGAGGTCCGGGTCATCGACGCCGAGAGCACACAGCTCGGGGTGATGCCGTTGCACGAGGCCCTGGGCATCGCGGAGCAACAGGAGCTCGACCTGGTGGAAGTGGCGCCGGACGCACAGCCTCCGGTATGCCGCTTGCTGGACTACGGGAAGTTTCGCTACCTGCAGAAAAAGAAGACGCAGGAGGCGAAACGCAACGCCACCTTCGTCGCGGTCAAGGAAGTCAAGATGGGCGCCCGGACCAACCAGCACGACCTGGAGTTCAAGGTGAGGAACATCCGCCGCTTCCTGGAGCGGGGACAGCGGGTGAAGGTGTCGGTGTTCTTTCGGGGCCGGGAGATCACGCACCCGGAGCTCGGACGGGCCATGCTGAACGGGGTCTTCGACGAGGTTCAGGACCTGGCCAAGCTGGACGTGTCACCGAAGCTGGAAGGGCGGAACATGGCCATGCTTCTGACGCCGAAGGCCAACGCGTGATGCACGGATTGCGAAAGGGACAAGGAAAGCAAGGATGCCCAAGATAAAGACCAAGAGGGGGGCGGCCAAGAGGTTCAAGGTCAGCAAGAGCGGAAAGGTCATGAGGCGGCGTGGCTTCAAGAGCCACATTCTGTCCACCAAGAGCCGCAAGCGGAAACGCCGCCTGAGACAGCCCGAGTCGGTATCGAGCTACGAACAGAAGACCACGCGGCGTCTCATCCCGTACCTCTAGTGTGGTGTCTGGTTAATTCGCAACGTAAGTTGCGGAGGATTTTTCGTCGTCGGCAAGGCGCGATGACGAGCAGTGGCGGGTACCACGCGAGGAAGAGCAACGCAGCCGACGGCGAAAAAGACCCGCAGATTATGTTGCGAATTAACCAGACACCACACTAGGGCCGGGCAGCGACCCGCGTCCCGGAACGGCACCGGGATCCACCGACATTTCAACCCGTTGAGACGAGACGCTCGGGCGCGGCCTCCCCGGCAGCGTCCCTGTTGATATTGGTTCAAGGAGCACACGTCATGCCTAGAGTCAAAGGCGGACCGGCTTCACGCCGGCGCCGAAGAAAGATCATGAAACTGGCCAAGGGGTACGTCGGCGGCCGACGCCGGCTGTACCGCGTCGCCAGAGAGACCGTCGAGCGAGGGCTGGTCTACGCCTACCGGGACCGCCGGGTGCGCAAGCGGACGTTCCGGGGCTTGTGGAACATCCGCATCAGCGCCGGCGCGCGGGTGAACGGCCTGTCCTACAGCCGCCTGATTCACGGCCTGAAGAAGGCCGGCGTGGAGTTGGACCGGAAGATCCTGGCCGATCTCGCGGCGCGCGACGC
Source organism: uncultured Binatia bacterium (SeqCode) (assembly GCA_965219905.1). Lineage (GTDB taxonomy): Bacteria > Desulfobacterota > Binatia > UBA9968 > JAJDTQ01 > JAJDTQ01. The sequence continues at coordinate 1,818,983 of CBDCOS010000002.1, forward strand.
GGCGGTGTTCGACCAACTCGCCCAGCGCGCCAGACAGGCCCTCGACACCGAATAAACCTCTTGCACCGACCCCCATGATCGAGACCCTCGAGAAGCTCCAGGACGAGGTCGCCGGGCGGCTCGAGCAGTGCGTCTCGGAGCACGAGCTCGAGCAGATCCGCATCGACTACCTGGGCCGGAAGGGCGGCCGGCTCACCGCATTGCTGCGCGGGCTCAGGGAACTGCCGGCCGAAGAGCGACCGCGCGCCGGCCAGGAGCTGAACCGGCGGCGGACGGAGTTGGAGGCGCTTCTCGACGCGCGCCTCAAGGACCTCCGGGAAAACCGGGGAAACCTGCTGGACGGCGGACCCCGCCTCGACGTCACCCTGCCGGGAAACCGCGTGGAACGAGGCCGGGTGCATCCCCTCACCCGGGTCACCGACGAGATCATCGACGTCTTCACCGGCATGGGCTTCGAGATCGCCCGGGGGCCGGACGTGGAGGACGACTACCACAACTTCGAGGCACTCAACATACCCAGGGACCATCCGGCGCGGGACATGCAGGACACCTTCTTCGTGTCGGACGACCACGTGCTCCGCACCCATACCTCGCCGGTGCAGATCCGCGTCATGGAGCAGCGCCGACCACCGCTGCGGATCATCGCACCGGGCGCGGTCTACCGCCACGACGACGACGCCACCCACTCTCCGGTCTTCCACCAAGTGGAAGGCTTCATGGTGGACCACGACATCACCTTCGGCGATCTGAAGGGCGTCCTGACCCATTTCCTGGAGCAGATCTTCCAGGACGAGGTTCGCGTGCGCTTCCGCCCGAGCTTCTTCCCGTTCACCGAGCCCAGCGCCGAGGTGGACATCGGCTGCATCCTGTGCGGCGGCGACGGGAACGCGGGCCGCTGCCGCGTGTGCCGCGGGTCGGGCTGGCTGGAGATCCTCGGCTCGGGAATGATCGACCCCAACGTCTTCGACTTCGTGGGGTACGATTCCGAGGCTTTCTCGGGGTTTGCGTTCGGCATGGGCGTCGAGCGCATCGCCATGCTGAAATACGGGATGGACGACATCCGGATGTTCTTCCAGAACGACATCCGGTTCCTGAGACAGTTCCCGCCCTGATTCCGATCCTGTCATGAAGCTTACGTTCAACTGGCTGATGGAGCTGGTGGAGCTCCCGGACACGGCCGGCGGGGGGCCTTTCGGCCCCGAGGAACTTGCCGAGCGGCTGACCGACGCGGGCCTCGAGGTGGAAGCGGTGCGGCCGCTGTCGGACGACGCCGGCGCGGTCATCGCCGAGGTGCAGGACGTCCGTCCCCATCCCGACGCCGACCGGCTGTCCGTATGCGAGGTGCCCGACAACGGCCGTGCCTTGACCATCGTGTGCGGCGCCCCCAACGTCCACCCGGGCATGAAGACCGCGCTCTTGCGCGTGGGCTCCGTGCTGCCGTCCGGCCAGGCCATCGAGCGGCGCCCCATCCGGGGCGTGGCCTCCGAGGGCATGCTCTGCTCGGAGAAGGAGCTGGGGCTGTCCGACGATCACCGCGGCATCATGGAGTTGCCCGTGGACGCCCCCGCGGGCGCGTCGCTGCACGGGTACCTGGGCCTGGACGACTGGATGCTCGAGGTGAGCGTCACACCCAACCGGGGCGATTGCCTCAGCGTTCTCGGAATGGCCCGGGAGATCGCCGCGTTGACGGGCGGCAGGCTCCGGATCCCCGTCATCCCGGACCACCTCCGCGGCCACCCGCCGGAGATCCCGGTATCGGTGGAGATCAAGGACCCGGCCCTGTGCCCGCGCTACTCGGCCCGGCTGATCCAGGGACTCCGGCCGGCGCCGGCGCCGCCGTGGCTCCGGTTCCGGCTCGAGGCGTGCGGCATCCGTTCCATCAACCACATCGTGGACGTCACCAACTATGTCATGCTGGAGACCGGGCAGCCCCTCCACGCCTTTGACGCCCAGAGCATCGCCAGCCGGCGCATCGTGGTCCGCACCGCCGGTGAGGCGGGCACGTTGACCACCCTGGACGGATCGGAACGGGCGCTCCATCCCGACGACCTGTTGATCTGTGACGGGGACACCCCGGCGGCTCTGGCCGGCGTCATGGGCGGCGCGGGCTCGGAGGTCACCGACGTGACGGAATCCGTGCTGCTGGAGAGCGCCCACTTCGATCCGCTGACCATCCGGCGCACGGCCAAGCGCATGGGCATGCACACCGAGGCCTCCCATCGATTCGAACGGGGCGTGGACCCCGAAGGGACCCGCTATGCCATGGACCGGGCCGTGGCGCTGTGGGAAGAGATGGGCGAGGCCCGGGTGGTCCCGGGGTTCGCCGACGCCTACCCGGGCGCCCGCAAGCCGCCCGAGATAACCCTCCGGTACGCCAGCGTGAAGCGCGCCCTGGGGGTGGAGCTCACCCCGGAGCGGATCCACGGCATCATCGAATCCCTCGGCATCCGGATCGAGCGCTCTTCCGAAGAGGACCTCGTGGTGTGCCCGCCGTCGTTCCGGTTCGACCTCACCCGGGAGGCGGACATGGTCGAGGAGTTGGCGCGGATTCACGGCTACGACAAGATACCCGCCACCTTGCCCGCGGTGCGCATGGGAGCCGGGCAGGGGGACCTGCTGCTGAGCCGGATGCGGAAGGCCCGTTCGCTGCTCACCACCGCAGGGCTGAGCGAGGTGGTGACCCTGCCCTTCTGCTCCCCGAGGATGAACGGCACCTTCCCCGGACTATGGGAGGACGAGGGCAGGCCCGTCCGGATCGTGAACCCGCTGCGCCAGGAAACGGACGAAATGCGCCTCAGCCTGCTGCCCGGGCTGATCGAGAACCTGCACTACCACGCCGAGCGCCGAAGCCGAAGCTCCATGATCTTCGAGCTCAACAAGGTCTTCTCGCTCGCGGAGGGCGGCGGCTACACCGAACGGGTCAACATCGCCGGACTCATCCGCGGCCGCCGGCCCCGGCGCGGCCTCAAGGTGGAGAGCCGGGACTTCGTCTTCGCCGACATGAAGGGGGTCGTGGAGGATCTGCTGGAAGGCGCCGGCTGTGCCGACTCCCGGTGGGCGGCCGAAGCTCCCCCGTCCGTGCTGCACCCGGGACGGTTCGCCAGGGTCTTTGCCGGGAACCTCCACGCGGGCTATGCAGGGGAGATAAGTCCGCGAGTTAGCGAGGAATTGGACCTCCCCCCCTGCTTCCTGTTCGAGCTTGACTTCGATGCGATCGTTCACTATGCTCGGCCAGATTTCAGGGTGCGTCCCATTCCCCGTTTCCCATCGGTGGAACGGGATCTGGCCATCGTCGTGGCCGAAGACTTCCCGAGCCGGACCGTGATCGATTGGGTCGGCGGGCTGGACCAGGCTCTCATCGAACGAGTGGATATTTTCGACGAGTACACCGGCGCTCCCATCAGTGAAGGAAGGAAGAGCTTGGCGTACAAGGTCTTCTATCGATCACCGGAAAGAACCCTCACCGACCACGAGGTCAACGCCGTGCACGAGGATCTGACCCGCCGGCTTTGCGCCGAGTTCGACGCGACGTTGCGGTAGCGGACCCCGGCAGGCGCCCGGAGGAGGGCAACCATGACCAAGGCCGATATCATCAATCGGATCTATGAGCGGGTGGGCTTCTCCAAGAAGGAAGCCACGGACGTCGTCGAGGCCACCTTCGAGATCATCAAGGCCCACCTCGAGAGAGGCGACAAGGTCAAGATCTCGGGCTTCGGCAACTTCGTCATCCACGGCAAGCAGCCGCGCAAGGGGCGGAACCCCCAGACCGGGGAAGAGATCACCATCGCGGGCCGCAAGGTGCTGACCTTCAAGCCGAGCCAGACCCTGAAGAAGAACATGAACGCCGGCGACGCCGAGCTCCCGGACACGGACAACCTCACCATTTCATGATACCATCGGGGTCATGGCCGTCGTCATTCCCGACAAGCTCTATTTCAAGATCGGGGAGGTCAGCGCCCTTCTGGAGGTGCAGCCGTACGTGCTGCGCTACTGGGAAACGGAGTTCGATGTCCTGAAGCCCAACAAGGCCCCGTCCCGCCACCGCCTCTACCGCCGCGAGGACGTCGAGCTGCTGCTCGACATCAAGCGGCTGTTGTACACCGAGGGGTACACCATCGAAGGCGCCCGCAAGAAGCTCAAGCAGCGGGACGCGGATGACGGCCAAGCGCCGGCCCGCCGCAAGGAAATCCTCCTCAAGATCAAGAACGAGCTGATTTCGTTGCGGGACCTGATCTCCTGACAGCCCGCATCCCCCCTTTCTTCCGGCGGCACGCACCGGCTTCCGGCCCCGGCGGAGCTGCGCCGGTTCAAGCCGGGACACCACACTAGAATTGACCCGTTGCCGGTTGGGTGTTAAGAATTTTCATTAGTGTCGGGGCGTAGCGCAGCCTGGTAGCGCACACGCTTGGGGTGCGTGTGGTCGCTGGTTCAAATCCAGTCGCCCCGACCACTCTTACCGGGACCATGGCAGCCTGTCACCGGCGGCCGTCACCTCAGATCGAATGGCCGTGAGCTCCAATAACCGCAGCATTGCAGGGTTCGAAGGTGCAAGGGAGCGCATGGTCCGCACCCAGTTGCTCGAACGCGGAGTCCACGACTCCCGCGTGCTCGACGCCATGCGCAAGGTGCCGCGGCATCTCTTCGTGGAGCCCGCGCTGGTGAACCGGGCCTACGACGACGACCCGTTGCCCATCGGCGCGAAGCAGACCATCTCCCAGCCTTACATCGTCGGCTACATGCTGCAGGCCCTCAAGCTGACGGGCACCGAGCGGGTGCTGGAGATCGGCACGGGTTCCGCCTACCAGACGGCGCTGCTCGCGGAGCTGTGCGCGAACGTGTTCTCCGTGGAGAAGCTCCGGGCACTGGCCGCGCAGGCGCGGGCTCGCCTCGACGAGCTCCGGTATTACAACGTAGCGATCCACATGGGAGACGGGACCCTGGGATGGTCGGAGCACGCCCCCTACGACGCCATCATCGTGGCCGCGGGCGCGCCGAGGGTGCCGGAGCCGCTGGCCCAGCAGCTCGCCCCCGGCGGGAAGCTCATCATTCCCATCGGCGACCACCAATCCCAGACCCTCAAACTCACGGCCCGGACCCCCAGCGGTCTCGAGGAGACGAACCTCGGAGGGTGCCGGTTCGTGAAGCTTCTGGGGAGGTACGGTTGGCCGGGCTAGCCTTCCGCGCTCTCGGGCTGCTCCACATCCTCGTCATCCCTGCCCTGGTCGGCTGCAGCTACGTCGACAACCGCGACCCGCCCAGCCGTACGCCCAGGAAGGCGGTCCGCAAGGCGCCCCAGGGACCCGGCATCTACCACGTCGTCAAGAAGGGCGAAAACCTCTACCGCATCGGCAAGGCCTACGGCATCGACCACGTCACGCTGGCCCGCACCAACCGCGTCCGGGACGCCCGTGACCTCCGGATCGGGCGCCGGCTGTTCGTTCCCGGCGCGACCCGGCTGCTGCCGGTGGAGATCATTACCCCCATCAAGGAACCGGTGCCGCGTGCGCCCGCGGCCAGGGCCGCACGCGGCAAGCCCCGCAAGACCCCCTCGGTCAGGCCTGCTCCCGCAATGGCGCCCCGGGGCGCGGTCACGCCCCGGAAACGTCCTCCGGCCCGAGCGGCCCCCGGGAAATCCGCCAGGGCCGCCACCCCCAGGTCTCCACGGGCTACCGCCCCTGCCAAGCGGCCGCGGTCGCGGCGACAACAGTTCATCTGGCCGGTGCGGGGCAAGATCACCGCACGATTCGACCCGCGTCACGACAGCCTCAACGACGGGATCGACATCGCCGCGCCCCCCGGCACCCCGGTCCGCGCGACGCTGGCCGGGCAGGTGATCTACAGCGACAGGCTGCGCGGCTACGGCAACCTCATCATCGTGCGCCACCGGGGCGGCTATGCCTCCGTCTACGCCCACAATCGCAAGAACCTCGTGCGGCAGGGACAGAAGGTGACCCAGAGGCAGGTCATCGCCGAAGTCGGCGACACCGGACGGATCACCACACCGCACCTGCACTTCGAGATCCGCCGGAACAACGTCGCCCGGAACCCACTTTCCTATTTACCCTGACTGTGTTAGCCCAACCCGGATGACCTGCAACCTCGACGAGATTCGCTCCGTCATTCGCGACATCCACGACTTTCCCAAGCCCGGAATCGTGTTCAAGGACATCACCCCGCTGGTAGGCAACGGATCGCTGTTCCGCAAGACCATCGACCTCTTTGCAGAACGGTACGAAGCCGCGCCGGTGGACACGGTGGTGGGCGTCGAATCCCGCGGGTTCATCATCGGCGCGGCGCTGGCCTACCGGCTGGGCAAGGGCCTGTGCGTGATACGGAAACCCGGCAAGCTCCCATACGAGACGTTGGCGGCCACCTACGAGCTGGAGTACGGCACCGACACCCTGGAAGTGCACAGCGACGCCCTGATCCCCGGCGCCCGGGTGCTGTTGGTGGACGATCTGGTAGCCACCGGGGGAACGGCCGTCGCCGCGGCCGACCTCGTGGAAAAGCTCGGCGCCACCGTGTTCGAGCACGCCTGCATCATCGAGCTGAGCTTCCTCAAGCCCCGTGAGAAGCTCCAGCAGGAGCTGTTCTCGCTCATCCAATACCATTCGGAATAGCCTCCGGCTTTCCGGACCCGACCCGCCGCCCTGCCCCGGTTTCCTTGACGCAAAGAGTGCGATTGGGATAGAAGTGGTAGTTTACGGAACCAATATTCCCTTGGTTCGAGCGGACGACGCGAACCAGACAAGAACGCGGCGAGCCCCGGAAGGGAGGCCAGTCATGTCCAAGAAGAACGGAGAGGTCAACCGGAATTCCGTGATCACCACGGACCCGTTCCCCGCCTCCAGCAAGGTGTACGTCTCGGGGGCTGGATCCCACGGGGTCCAGGTCGCGATGCGCGAGATCAGCCACGGCGCGTCCGGCGGCAACGGACATGGCGGCAACGGCGCCAGCGCCGAACGTCCGCGCCTGCGGGTCTACGACACCTCCGGCCCTTACACCGATCCCTCGGCCGACATCGACGTGCGGCAAGGGCTCGGGCCGCTGCGCCTGGACTGGATCACGGCCCGTGACGACACCGTGGAGACCGCATGCCACTACCGGCCCAACGGCAAGGACGATGTGGCGTTGCGCTTCCCTGAAATGGCGCGCAGGCCCGTGCTCCGGGCCAGGCCCGGCGGCAACGTGAGCCAGATGCACTACGCCCGCCAGGGCATCGTCACTCCCGAGATGGAGTACATCGCGGCCCGCGAGAACATCGGCCGCCAGGCCGCGCTCAACGGCGAGGGGGCGGGACACCATGCCGGCAACCATTTCGGCGCATCGATCCCGCCGTTCGTCACTCCCGAGTTCGTGCGCGACGAGGTGGCTCGGGGGCGCGCCATCATCCCCTGCAACGTCAACCATCCCGAGACCGAGCCCATGATCATCGGGCGGAACTTCCTGGTGAAGATCAACGCCAACATCGGCAACTCGGCGGTGACTTCCTCCATCGAGGAAGAAGTGGAGAAGATGATCTGGGCCACGCGCTGGGGCGCGGACACGGTCATGGACCTGTCCACGGGCGCCAACATCCACGAGACCCGCGAGTGGATCCTGCGCAACTCGCCGGTGCCCATCGGCACCGTGCCCATCTACCAGGCGCTGGAGAAGGTCGACGGCAAGGCCGAGGAGCTCACCTGGGAGGTCTATCGCGACACGCTGATCGAGCAGGCCGAGCAGGGCGTCGACTACTTCACCATCCACGCCGGCGTGCTGCTGCGCTACGTGCCGCTCACCGCCAAGCGCCGTACCGGCATCGTCTCCCGTGGCGGCTCCATCCTCGCCAAGTGGTGTCTGGCGCACCACCAGGAGAGCTTCCTCTACACCCGCTTCGAGGAGATCTGCGAGATCATGAAGGCCTACGACGTGGCCTTCTCGCTGGGCGACGGGCTCCGTCCGGGCAGCATCGCCGACGCCAACGACGAGGCGCAGATGGGCGAGCTGGCCACCCTGGGCGAGCTCACCAAGATCGCCTGGGAGCACGACGTCCAGGTGATGATCGAGGGTCCGGGCCACGTGCCCATGCACCTGATCCAGGAGAACATGACCAAGCAGCTCGAGCTGTGCCACGAGGCGCCCTTCTACACCCTGGGGCCCCTGACCACCGACATCGCGCCGGGCTACGACCACATCACCAGCGCCATCGGCGCCGCCATGATCGGCTGGTACGGCACCGCCATGCTTTGCTACGTGACTCCCAAGGAACACCTGGGGCTGCCCAACAAGAAGGACGTCAAGGACGGCGTCATCACCTACAAGGTCGCCGCCCACGCCGCCGACCTGGCCAAGGGACACCCCGGCGCCCAGGTCCGTGACGACGCGCTCAGCGACGCCCGCTTCGAGTTCCGCTGGGAGGACCAGTTCAACCTGAGCCTCGACCCCGAGACCGCCCAGGAATTCCACGACGAGACCCTGCCCGCCCAGGGCGCCAAGGTCGCCCACTTCTGCTCCATGTGCGGCCCCCACTTCTGCTCCATGAAGATCACCCAGGACGTCCGCGACTACGCCGCCGGCAAGGGCATTGCCGCCGAGCAGGCGCTGACCAAGGGCATGGAGGAGAAGGCCGAGGAGTTCAAGAAGTCGGGGAGCGAGATCTACCGGGCGGTGGAGACGGACGAGAAGACGGCGCCGTAGGGAAACGGCGCACCTGAAGCGTCAGGGCATGCTCACGAAAGCCGCCTGCGCCGTATCCGGAGCGGGCGGCTTTTTTCAGAAGAGCCTGCCGCCGTTGGGCACCGGGCGGTTGGGCTCTATCATCACCACTTCGCCGCCGGCGTCGGGGAAACCCAGCACGAGGATCTCGGAGCGGAACGGACCGATCTGCTTGGGCGGGAAGTTGACCACGGCGGCGACTTGCCGGCCCACCAGCTCTTCCGCGGTGTAGTGGTGGGTGACCTGGGCGGAGCTCTTGCGCTCGCCGATGTCGGGGCCGAAATCCACGTACAGCTTGTAGGCGGGCTTGCGCGCCTCGGGGAAGGGCTCCACTCGGGTGATGGTGCCGACGCGGACGTCGACCTTCAGGAAGTCGTCGAAGGTGATTTCGCCCATCGGGATCGGGTCAGAGGAGGGTCTTGAGGGCGGCCTCGTCGAAGCCGGCGACCTTGCGCTTCCCCTTGATGGTGACGGGGCGCCGCAGGAGGTTCTGGTCACCCAGCATCAGCCGGATGGCCTCCTCTTTGCTCGGAGGGTTGTCCTTCATCTTCCGCTCCCGGTAGAGCGGGGTGCGCGTGTTGAGGAAATCGGTCACCGGCCCGGCGCCGATGATGGAATCCAACTCTTGTTCGGTCAACGGCTGCTTGCCGTACTCCCTCTCCTCCAGCTCCGCCCCTTGTGATTGCAAGAAACTTCTTGCCTTGCGACAGGTGGTTCAGGTGTTCTTGTAGTAGAATTTCAGCTTGGCCATGGCCTTCTTTCCATTATGTTCGCCCCGCCCCTTTCCGTCATTCCCGCGGAAGCGGGAATCCATCGGTGGTGGTATGGCGGTCCCATGCCCCGACCCCACCCCGCCTGGATTCCCGCTTTCGCGGGAATGACGGAGGGAGGCGGGAATCACGGAGGGGAGGCGGGAATAACGATTCGGGAGGCGTCGAATGTACCCTCAGATAGTCAGCCGACGTACTTGCTCACGTCCACCCGCTTCATGGCCTCGATGGGCACTTCGTTCTTGATGGGGAACTCGCCTTCCAGCGGGCGGGTGGCGTCGACCACGGCGACGCTGTCGCCGAGCCAGCCGCGGAAGTTCTGGACCTCCCGGATGACGTCCAGGTCCTTGTCCCAGTGGGTGCGGGTGCCCACGGCCCACATCACCTCGCGCTCGTTGAACACGTCGACGTCGTCGTCCACCACCACGCACAGCTTGAGGTTGGGCATGTCGGCGAAGGCCTGCATCGCAGCCTTCTTGGGCTCGTTGGGGAACTCCTTCTTGATGGAGATGTAGCAGATCACCCGGGCGCAGCCCGAGTGGGGCAGGTGGATGGCCTTGATGCCCGGGATGTTGCGCTTGATGGAGTTGTAGACGCTGCCTTCCTTGGTGATGCCGCCGAGGTTCCAGTGGTCCTTCTGCCCCGCCCAGATATCCTGCACTATCGCGTTCTTGCGGTGGGTGACCGCGGTGACCTCGACGATGGGCACGTCCATGGTCACCTGGTAGTAGCGCAGCACCTCGCCGAAGGGGTTCTGGGAGCGCCGCACGTTGGGCGGGACCTCGCCCTCGATGATCATCTCGGCGTCCGCGGGCACCAGGAAGTCCTCGCCCCAGGTCACCGACGGGGTCAGCCTTAGCGGCTCGCGCATGAACGCCGCGGCGCTCTGGTAGTCATCGTTGCCGTAAGGGGTCATGCAGCAGGACGAGAAGTAGAACGCCGGGTGATGCCCCATGACGATGATGACCGGCGCGCGCTGTTCCTTGGCCTCGTTCTCGCTGACGATGGCTTCCAGGTGGTGGTGCTTGTGGGCCGAGAAACTCATGGTGCGGCCGTCGTAGTACAGGTTCTTGGTAAAGGTGATGTCGTAGAACGGCGCCGACTCGCCCTTCATGACGCAGGCCATGGTCCAGTAGGGGCCCACGTCAAGGTCGTGGTGCATGGGGATGGGGAACTTCGCCAGATCCACCGCGGAGTCCTTCAGCACAACCTCCTGGCAAGGCGCCGTGTCGGGCGCGATGACCTCGGTGTCCCCCTTTTCCTTCTCCAGCCGGGAAACCTCGAGGCTCAGCTCCATGTTGGACGTGAGGTCGCCCATGCCCATGCCGTCGGCGCAGAACTGCCGGCTCACCCAAGGATTGTAGAACAGCGGGAACGGCGACGGCTTCCCCTCGAGCGTCGTCACGTTCTCGAACAGCACCATCTTCTCGAGCCCGCGGTCGTCGAGGTGCTTGAGGAAGGCGATGGTCTCGCACTTGTTGGGGTCGATGGGGTCCGTCACCCGGATCAGGTCGCCCGGGCGGCGCTTCTCCTCGGCCGCGATGAATTCCTGGAGGTCTCTCATGGTCGGTACTCCCTGTCTGCTTGCGGATACAGGACACTTAGACAATGGCGGCCTGGAGCGCAAGGTTTCGCCGGCGTCGCGCGCTTGACGGGGTCATTTCTTGGAGAGGACCTCCGTCATCCACTCGAGGTAGCTCTCGCTGCCCTCGACGATGGGCGCGGCGATGATCTCCGGCACGTCGTAGGCGTGGAGCGCCTGGACCCTTTCCTTGAGGCGGTCGAAGAGGTCGGCGCGGGTCTTGACGATGAGCAGGTCCTCGGTGTCGTGCTCCACTCGGCCTTCCCAGGTGTAGGTGGACTCGATTCCGGGGATCCGGTTGACGCAGGCAGCCAGGTTTTCGCGCACGAGCGCGCCCGCCAGATCCCGCGCGTTCTCCCCCGACGCGGTGATGTACACAACCAGGAATTCGCTCATGTCGCCGCTCCCGATTCCCCGAAACCAGGGCCGCCGGGCGCCCATTTGCGCGCCCAACCTTTGTATGTTTTATTTCCTTTTTTTGCATAGTGCGAACCACTCAGACCCCTCCCGCCTCGCGGGCTCCTGGTGACCAGCGCATTCCCGAACACAGATCCGAGAAAGGGGTAGAGACCCGAATGGAGAGCATCGATTTTGCCAAGGGTGGAGGCATCGTCCCGGTGGTGGTGCAAGACCACGAGACCCTGGAGGTGCTCATGCTGGCCTACATGAACCAGCAGGCGTTCGATCTGACGCGCGAGACCGGCAAGGCCCATTACTACAGCCGCTCCCGGGACAAGCTCTGGCTCAAGGGCGAGGAGTCGGGCCACTTCCAGGTGGTCAAGGACATCCTGGTGGACTGCGACAACGACACGGTGATCCTGAAGATCGTCCAGCAGGGCGGGGGCGCCTGCCACCTGGGCTACCGCACCTGCTTCTTCCGCCGCGACGACGGCGAGGACTGGGAGATCTGCGCGGAGAAGGTATTCGACCCCGAGGAGGTCTACAAGAAGTGAGCCAACTCAAGCTGGGGCTCCCCAAGGGAAGCCTCGAGAAGTCCACCATCGAGCTGTTCCGCAAGTCGGGCTGGAAGATCACCGGCATGGACCGGAGCTACTTCCCGTCCATCGACGACAAGTCCCTGAACTGCAGCGTCGTGCGCGCCCAGGAGATGTCCCGGTACGTCGAGGACGGCACGCTGGACGCCGGCATCACCGGCAGGGACTGGATCCAGGAGAACGACTCGCAGGTCGAGTACATCACCGAGCTGGTCTACGCCAAGACGAGCTTCCGGCCCACCCGCTGGGTGCTGGCCGTGCCCCACGACTCGCCGGTGCAGAAGATCGAGGACCTCAAGGGCAAGAAGGTCGCCACCGAGATGGTCAACTTCACCCGGCGGCTCTTCGAGTCGCACGGCACGCCCGTGGACGTGGAGTTCTCCTGGGGCGCCACCGAGGCCAAGGCCGCCGAGGGCCTGGCCGACGCCATCGTCGAGGTGACCGAGACCGGCGGCACCATCCGCGCCCACGGTCTCCGCATCGTCTGCGACCTGCTGGAGTCCGCGCCCCAGCTCATCGCCAACAAGGACGCCTGGCAGGACCCCTGGAAGCGCGCCAAGATCGAGCAGATCAGCATGCTGCTGCAGGGCGCCCTGGCGGCCGAGCACCAGGTCGGCATCAAGATGAACGTGATGGACGACGACCTGGAGAAGATCATCGGTCTGATCCCCAGCGTCACCGCGCCGACCGTCGCGACCCTCTACGACACCCCGGCCCTGAAAGGAAAGAAGTGGTTCTCGGTGGAAAGCATCATCGCCGAGGACGTGGTGCGCGAGCTCATCCCCGAGCTCACCCGCAACGGCGCCGTGGGGATCGTGGAGTACCCGCTGAACAAGGTGATCTGACGGAGGCTAGAACCCCTCCATCTGCCGGTCCTCCAGCTCTTCCTTGCCCTTGTCGTCGATGGAGTAGACGCCACCTTCGGTGGAGATGAGCTCGGGGTCGTAGTAGAGCTTGGAGAGCTCCAGGGCGTCCTCGTATTCCACCATGCTGATGGCGTCCCAGGGGCAGATCTTCTTGTCGAGGCGGTCCTCGGAGTCGGTGCCGATGAGCTGGAGCTCGCTCTTCTTGGGCTCCTGCTCCTTCTCCAGGAGCTTCTTGTCGGTGTCGTACATGCGGTTGCCGTACTCGAAGTAGACCACGCCGGTGGTCTTGTGCTCGTGGATCTTGGTGAGGTCGTCGCTGTAGCACATCTGGCAGCCGATGCACTTCTCGTTGTCCACCCACACCCGGTAGGGCTTGAGGCCGCCACCCGGCATCTCCTCGTAGAGGAGGTTGATGCAGTCGTCCACCGGGCAATGGACCTCGCAAAGGGGCGCCCCGGCGCAACTGGTGCAGTTCTCGTTCATCACGGCCAGTAGGGCCGTGCCCTTGCGTTTTGCAGCTTCAGCCATCGACCTTCACCCTTTTCCTCGCCTTGTACCGGAAGTGGAAGAACAAACCCAAAGCCAGCAACAGGAAAACCCAATAGTAACGTACGATACCGACCGTGGCCCATTCGAGCCAGTAGACGAAATTTCCCGACCGGCGGCTCAACCGGGCCAGGGCGTCCTGGGCCCCGGAATAGTCGCGCAACTCCTTGCGGACCCGGGCCAGACCGTATAGCGCCCCCTCGTCGTCGGGCTGGAGCGCCAGGGCCTTCTCGAAGTCGGCGTTGGCGGCCCGCCAGTTCCCCTGCTCCACGTAGGCCCAGCCGCGGTTGCTGGCGGCCTGGGCGAAGTCCGGCTTCAACTCCAGGGCCCGCGAAAAGCTCTCGATGGCCGGCTCCAGGTCTCCCTTGCGCTTGAGCGCCACGCCCAGGTTATCGTGGACCTCGGGGACCTGGGGCTTGAGCGCCGCCACCTTGCGGTACGACGCGATGGCCGTGTCGACGTCGCCGCCCACCTCCATGTCGAGCCAGCCCAGCAGCGTGAGCGCCTCGGCGTCATCCGGAGCCAGGGCCACGGCCTTTCTCACGTGGGCCAGGGCCGCCTCGGTGTCGTTCCGCCTCAGGGCCGTCAGGCCCGCCACCTGCCGGAGCCGCGGCTCATCCGGGTAGCGCTCCAGCAGCTTCTCGAACTTCTCCCACGCATCCGCGACCTTGCCCGCGGCCAGGTCCGTCCGGCCCGTCCGCCACAGCTCTTCGTCCACCAGCGCGGCACGGGTCTCTCCGCCGATGCTCAGGACCGCAACGGCGATCAGGACCGCCGGGAACCCCAGGCCCCGACATCTACTTCCACATCTTGTCAGGGATCTCGTCCTCTCGGCCTTCATCGATCAGCTTGTCGTTCCTCAGAGCTTGCTTCAGGCCGACCCAGGAAAAGAACAGGACGAGAATCAGCATGCCGACGATGGGAATGTTGTCGGGTTTGGTCACGATCTCCATGAAGTAATACCAGCCGGAATGTTCTTCCATACGAACTGACCACCTTCAGCGGATTGAACCCTCTCCGGCACGCGCACGTTGCGGAATCCCGCTCCCCGATCGGGGTCGGGACACGCTTCGCGGGAACGACGCCGGAAAGGCTTCGAAGTACGGTAAGAGTTATTGGAAAATCACGTGCTTGTCAATGTACGGACCGGTTTCGCCGCCACCCCGGTCTCTCTGGCCACAAAACCGGCCTTGGGTTATAGTTTCTCCTGCGTATGGGGGGGCTCGGCGTCATCATCCTGGCCGCGGGCCAGGGCACGCGGATGCGATCCGCCACCCCGAAGATGCTGCATCTTCTGGGCGGCAAGCCGCTTTTGTCGCACGTGCTGGAAACCTGCACGGTGCTCGAGCCCGACCGGGTCCTGGTGGTGGTGGGCCACGGCGTGGAGCGCATCCGGGAGGCGTTCCCGGGGCTGGACCCCGGCGGCTGGGTGCTGCAGCGCGAGCAGTTGGGCACCGGCCATGCGGCCCGGTGCGCCGCCGACGCCCTCGGCGATTTCACCGGCGACGTGCTCGTCCTCAACGGCGACGTACCCCTGCTCTCGCCCCGGAGCCTGTGCCGGATGCTGGCGGCCCACAGGTCGGGGGGCTGCGACCTCACCCTGGCGGTGGCCACGCTCGCCGACCCCACCGGGTACGGGCGGATCCTGCGCGGCCCCGGCGGCGACATCGTCGGCGTGGTGGAGGAACGCGACGCCAACGAGGCGGAACGGGCGGTCCGGGAGATCAACGTCGGCCTCTACCTGGCGTCGGGGGAATTCCTCCGCGCGGCCCTGGCGGCGCTCGACAACCACAACGACCAGGGGGAATACTATCTCCCGGACATCGCCGGTCTCGCCGCCGGACAGCGGGCGCGCATCGGCAGCCTCACCATCGACGACCCGCGTGAATTCCGGGGCGTGAACAACAGAGAGGAGCTCGCCTGGATGGAAAAGGCACTGCAACGAGACATCAACCGCAAATGGATGGAGCGGGGCGTGACTCTCAAGGATCCCGACAGCACCTACATCGACGCGGATGTCACCATCGGCGAGGATACCGTCATCGGCCCCAACACGCACCTGCTGGGAAGCACCGTGGTGGGAGCCCGGTGCCGCATCGACGGCAGCGCCTACGTCACCTACGCGCGCCTGGGCGACGCGGTCCATCTGCGCTTCTCGGTGGTGCTGGACGACTGCGCCATCGAGGAGGGCGTCAGCGTGGGCCCGTTCGCCCACCTGCGCCCGGGCACCGTGCTCGAGCGCAACGTCCACATCGGCAACTTCGTTGAAGTGAAGAACTCCTCGGTCGGGGAGTCCACCAAGGCCAGCCACCTGAGCTACATCGGCGACACCGACCTCGGGCGCGACTCCAACATCGGCGCCGGCACCATCACCTGCAACTACGACGGCTTCGCCAAGCACCGCACCACCATCGGGGACCGCGTCCAGGTGGGGAGCGACACCCAGCTCGTGGCGCCGGTGGCGGTGGGCGACGACGCCTACATCGGCGCCGGCTCCACCATCACCAAGGATGTGCCCGCGGGCGCCCTCGCGGTGAGCCGTGCGCCGCAACAGCTCAAGGCCGGTTGGGTGGCCAGGTTCAGGGAGCGGAAGAGCAAGTAGGAGCGGGTCCGGAACCGGGTAGCGAGCCATGTGCGGAATTGTCGGATATATCGGCGGCCGGGACGCCGCCCCGGTGCTCATCGACAGCCTTAGAAAGCTGGAATACCGGGGCTATGACTCGGCGGGCATCGCCGTGCTGAACGGCGGCGGGATTGCGCTGCGCCGCGCCGAGGGCAAGCTCGCCAAGCTGGAGGCGCTCCTGGCCGAGGCCCCCGTGGCGGGGCATGCCGGCATCGGCCACACCCGCTGGGCCACCCACGGCGGCCCTTCCGAGGCCAACGCCCACCCGCACCGGGCCGGGGATACTGTCGTGGTGCACAACGGCATCATCGAGAACTACCTGGAGCTCAAGGAAGCCCTGCTGGGAAGTGGCGCGGAACTGGCATCGGATACCGACACCGAACTTGTCGCCCACCTCACCGAGGCCAAGCTCGCACGGGGAATGGACCTGCTGGACGCCGTCCGCGAGACGATTCGCGAGATCCACGGCTCCTACGCCCTGGTGTTCCTGAGCCAACGCGAGCCCCACCGGCTCATCGTCGCCAAGAGCGCCTCGCCCATGGTCGTGGGCGCGGGCGACGGGGAGACCTTCATCGCCTCGGACATCCCGGCGCTGCTCGAGTACACCCGGGACGTGGCCTTCCTGGAGGACGGCGAGATCGCCGAGGTCCGGGCCGACGGCTACCGCATCCTCGACTCGAAGGCGCGCACGGTCTCGCGGCCCACCAGGCGGATCACGTGGGATGCCGTGGCAGCGCAAAAGGGCGGCTACCGGCACTTCATGCTCAAGGAGATCCACGAGCAGCCCCAAGCGGTCACCGACACCCTGCGCGGGCGCATTTCCCTCGAAACCGGCGCCATCAACGTCGCCGGTCTGAACCTCACAGAGGATCAGTTGGCAAGCACGCGGAAGATCCACCTGGTGGGCTGCGGCACCGCGTGGCACGCGGCGCTGGTGGGCAAGTTCCTGATCGAGGAGCTGGCCCGCATTCCCGCCGAGGTGGACTACGGTTCGGAGTTCCGGCACCGAACGCCGCTCCTGGGGCCGGATTCGCTCCTTGTGCCCGTGAGCCAGTCGGGCGAGACCGCGGACACGCTGGCGGCCCTGGAGGTGGGGCGGCGGCAAGGCGCCCGGGCCGTGTCCGTCTGCAACGTCGTGGACTCGTCCCTGGCACGGAAGTCCGACGGCGTCTTCTACACCCACGCCGGCCCCGAGATCAGCGTCGCCAGCACCAAGGCCTTCTCTACCCAGCTCACCGCGCTCTACCTGCTCGCCGTGCAACTGGGGCGGCTCAACGGCCAGCTCCGGCCGGAAGCGGCCACGCGGTTGCTGGAGGACGCAACCCGGCTGCCCGGGTGGATCGAGGCCGCCCTGAAGCTCGAGGACGCGATCGCCGAGTTGGCTCATGGCCTGAGCCACGCAGACGACGTGCTCTACCTGGGCCGGGGCATCAACTACCCCATAGCACTCGAGGGAGCCCTAAAGCTGAAGGAGATCTCGTACATCCACGCCGAGGGTTATCCCGCCGGAGAGATGAAGCACGGCCCCATCGCCCTCATCGACGAGAACATGCCGGTGGTGATGATCCTGCCCAGGGACCACTACTACCCGAAGACGCTGGGCAACCTGAAAGAAGTCGAAGCGCGGGGCGGCAACCTGCTCATCGTCACCGACGAGCCCGACGAGAGCATGGCACCGGAGTCCACGCTCGTCGTTCCCCGGGTCCCCTACCACCTGGCGCCCGTGGTGCTGACCATCCCCATGCAACTCCTCGCCTACCACATCGCGGTCCACCGGGGCACGGACGTGGACCAGCCGCGCAACCTCGCCAAGAGCGTGACCGTGGAGTAGGCGGTCAGCCTCTGAAACCCTTGGCCACCACGTAGATCTCCGACGAGCCCCTGCGTGTGGCCGCGGACCGGACTCGCTGCACCGTCTCGAAATGTTCCGACATCTCTTTGAGGAGAGCCTCGATCTCGGTTCCGGTGAAGGTCTTGAACAGGAACGAGCCGCGGGGTTTCAGGATCGCGCGGGCAATGTCGAGGGCCTTCCGGGTAAGCTCCAGGGCGTTCCGGCGATCGGCATCACGGATTCCGGAGAGACGCGGCGCCATGTCGGAGAGAACGCAGTCCACCGTCCCTCCGCCGAGGGTGCCGATGCGTTCCGCAGCATCTTGCGCCAGAATATCCAACTCGCACGTCTCCACTTGCGGCCGGAAGAGGGGTTGGATGGGTTGCAGGTCGAAGCCCAGCACCCTTCCCCGTGGACCGGCAGCCTCGGCGGTCACCTGGAGCCAACCACCGGGCGCCGCCCCCAGATCCACCACCACGTGGCCTGCCCGGATCACCCGGAACCGCTGGTTGATCTCCAACAGCTTATAGGCCGCCCGGGAACGATAGCCCTCGCGCTTGGCCTTGCGAAAAAAGCCGTCCTGGGGTCGATACGGCATGCTTCACCGTGTGTACATTCTCGTTCCTGCCAAATATTCCAAACTATACTTACTATACAATTAATAATAACACATCGGCATGTATGCTTGACTGCACTGGGATCTCGTCTTGACATTCAAGGCAATAAAATGATACTCGCCGGTCATGATGTTGTTGAAGCGTATCGGAATGGTTGTTGTTCTGGTTGTTTCACTACTTGCCGTGAACGGCCCGCCGTGGATGGGACAAGCGCACGCGTTGGACCTGAGCTCGGATGAGGTGGAGGCGAGCCTCGATACGACCATCTCATACGGGGCAACCGTCCGCGTCGAGGGGCAGGACAAGGAGCTGACCTCGGGCGCCAACGACAACGACGGCGATAGCAACTACAAGCGCGGAATCGTCAGCAACACCGCGAAGTTTACGAGCGATCTCGATGTGGGTTACCAGAACATCGGGCTGTTCCTGCGCGCGACCGGGTTCTTCGACCACGAAACCGAGAACGGAACCCGGGAATACAGGCCGCTCCACCCAGACGCAAAGGCCGTGGTAGGAAAGGACCTTGCCCTGCTGGACGCCTACGTC
Source organism: uncultured Binatia bacterium (SeqCode) (assembly GCA_965219905.1). Taxonomy (GTDB): domain Bacteria; phylum Desulfobacterota; class Binatia; order UBA9968; family JAJDTQ01; genus JAJDTQ01. Next base: position 1,838,056 of record CBDCOS010000002.1, read on the forward strand.
TCGGCCAACCTCGACTTTGACGACTTTGGGATGGACGTCCGGTTGGGCAACCACGTGCTCAACTGGGGCGAGAGCACGTTCATCCAGAACGGCGTCAACGCCGTCAACCCGTTCGACGTAAGCAAGCTCAGGGTCCCAGGCTCCGAGTTGCGAGAGGCGTTGCTCCCGGTCCCCCTGATTTCTGCGTCCGTGGAGGGAGCCCTCAACCTGTCGATGGAGGGTTTCTACCAGCTCGCCTGGGAAAAGACCGAGATCGACGCGGTAGGCAGCTACTTCTCGGTCACCGACTACGTCGGACCGGGCGCGAAACGGGCCGTGATCACCCTGCCCGGACTGGACCTCGGCGACATGGGGCTGACCGCTGAAAAGAATCCCTTCCTCGTCTTCTCCCGAACGTCGGTCGCCAGCGTTTTCAGCGATGTCCTCCGCGACGATCCCGACTTCCTGATAGCGGATCGCCACGCGGACCACGACCCCCGCGACTCGGGGCAATGGGGAATCGCGTTCCGCTACCTCTTCGAGGAACTGAGCAACACCGAGATCGGGTTCTATTTCATGAACTACCACAGCCGCCTGCCGGTGGTCAGCGCGCATACCGGAACCGCGACGGACGCAGGGATCGGCTTGGCGAAGGCCGGCGCTATCGGCGCCGCTGCGCCCACAGCGGTGCGGGAGATCGTGACCGGCGCTGTCACCCAGGCCTTGGCCCAAGCGCAGTGCCGTTCCCCAATGCAAAGCCGGGAATGCGGAGCCCTCGCACAACGAGTTCAAACCGAGACGACAGCCTTGCTCACACCTCTCGCGGGAGGCGCCGCCGGAGCCGTGGGTATCAACGCCTACGCCGACAAGGGGTACTACTTCATCGAGTATCCGGAGGACATCCAGCTCTACGGCGTCAGCTTCAACACCTCGCTCGGACCGACGGGCCTCGCGCTGCAGGGTGAGTACACCTATCGCCGCGACGCGCCGCTGCAGCTCGCTGAACGCAAGGTGTTTGCCGACGCCCTGGGGCCGTTCACGGGGTTGAGCGCATGTATCGGACGGAAGATCGCGGGCGGGGTTCCGCCGCAACAGGCAGCTCCCTTGTGCATCGGGGAGAACGCCGCTGCCGGCCTGTACGACGCGGACACCGTGGGCTACGTCCTGCGCGACGTAAGCCAGGCCCAGGCCACTGCCACCAAGGTGTTTGGCCCCGTTCTGGGAGCGGACGGCGGGGTATTCGTGGCCGAAGCGGCGCTAATGCATGTCCATGACATCCCTCCCGGCAAAGGTGTGCCCTCCACGTCCCTGACCGCAAACGACAAACCCCTGGAAAGCCCCGCCGGCGCGGTCGGGGATGACGACAACGACGCCGACGCCACATCCTGGGGCTACCGGCTGGCGGTCCGGCTCGACTATAACAGGGCGGTCGGCCCGGTGAACCTTTTCCCGTATCTTCGCTTCGGGCACGACGTCGGCGGCAACAGCCCCGCGCCCAGCGGACCGTTCGTGGAGGGCCGGACCGCGCTGACTATCGGCCTTAACGCCGACTATCTTAGCCGCTGGCAGGCGGACCTCGCCTACACCCGGTTTGCCGGCGACAGGGACAAGTTGAGGGACCGTGATTTCGTCACGGCCACGGTCAAATACTCATTCTAGGCGCATGAAAATGAAAGCACTCACGATTCGATTCGGCATCGCCCTCGCGCTGGCATGTGCGTTGAGCTCTCCCGCGTCAGCAGAACTCTCCGCCGACGAGATCGCACGTCTCGGGAAGGACCTGACTCCTCTCGGAGCCGAACGGGCCGGCAATGCCGACGGTACAATCCCGGAGTGGACCGGAGGCATCACCAAGCCTCCCGCGGGCTACCAACTGGGTGAACACCACCGCGATCCGTACGGTAGCGACAAGCCCCTCTTCGTCATCGACAAGACGAACCTGGACAAGTATCGGGACAAGCTCTCCGTGGGCCACCAGCGCCTGCTGGAAACCTACCCGACCTACAAGCTGACCGTGTACCCGACCCGGCGCAGCGCCTCGGTGCCGCAGCGCATCTACGACGCCACCCGGAAGATCGCATCCGTGACGAAGCTCGTGGACGACGGCAACGGGGTCGACGGTGCCGTCATCGGTATTCCCTTCCCGATTCCCAAGAACGGCCTGGAGGTGATCTGGAACCATCTGCTGCGCTATCGGGGTGAGGCGGTGTCCTGCACGCTGGGCCAGGCGGCCGTGACCCGCGGCGGCGACTACACGCTGGTCAAGTACGCCGTGAATGTCCGTATACGCTACTCGCTGCCGGGGATGACGCAGGAAAAGCTCGGCGACACCATGATCCTGTTCAAGCAGCGGGTGACCGCGCCGGCGCGGCTTGCGGGCGGTATCGTGTTGGTCCACGAGGCCATGAACCAGGCTCGATCGCCGAGGCGGGCGTGGACCTACAATCCGGGCCAGCGACGGGTGCGGCGCGCGCCCAACATCGCTTACGACAACCCGGGCACCACCTCGGACGGGTTGCGCACCGCGGACCAGTTCGACATGTTCAACGGCGCGGTGGACCGCTACAACTGGAAGCTCGTGGGCAAGCGCGAGATATACGTACCGTACAACGCCTACCGGGCGCACAGCGACAAGCTCACCTTCGACGACATCATCCGGCCGCTTCACGTGAACCCCGAGCATCTGCGCTACGAGTTGCACCGGGTCTGGATCGTGGACGCGACGCTGAAGGAAGGCGCGAGCCACATCTACAAGCGGCGGACCTTCTACATTGACGAGGACTCCTGGCAGGTCATGCTGGCGGACGTCTACGACAACCGTGATCAGCTCTGGCGAGTATCCGAGGGCCACGTGATCAACTTCTACGAAAAGCCCCTCACGTGGCCGACCCTGGAGATCCACCACGATCTGCAAGCGGGACGCTACCTTGCCCTCGGACTCGACAACGAGTTCCCCATGTGCACGTACGGCATCGAGTTCAGGGACCGGGACTTCAAGCCGAGCTCCCTGCGCCGCACGGGCAGGCGGTAGAACCGCCCGGTGGATGACGCCCGTCCTCCGCTTCACGAACCCACCAGGAGAATGCAGGCAATATACCGGCCCGTGTCCATCTGTAAATTCCGATCGCACAAGACCCCCTGGGGGTTGGCGGCCTCGCTGCCGGTCCTGATCCTGTTCCTGATCACGCACGCGTCCGGCGACGCCAAACCGGCGGTAGAGGCGCCTCTGGCCATTCACTCCCTGCTGGTGGACGCAACCATGGCCGGTCCGCGTGTCGTGGTCGTGGGCCAGCGCGGCCACATCCTGGTCTCCGACGACAACGGCGAGAACTGGAAACAGGCACGGGTCCCCACCCGGGCGCTTCTTACCGCCGTGCACATGCACGATGAGAACACCGGCTGGGCGGTGGGGCACGACGCGGTGATTCTCCGCACCGACGACGGCGGCGACACCTGGCGGCTGCTGCACCGGGCGCCGGAAGAGGAGCGGCCGCTGCTGGACGTCTGGTTCCGGGACAAGCAGGCGGGCTTCGCGGTGGGCGCCTACGGCTACTTCCTGGCCACCGGGGACGGCGGCGAGACCTGGACCTCTCGCGCCGTCAGCAAGGACGACTTCCACCTGAACGAGGTCGTGCCGGCCGGGGCGGAACGGCTATACATAGCAGCGGAAGCCGGGGTGGCGTACCACTCCGGGGACGGCGGCCACACCTGGAGCGAACTGCCCTCTCCCTATACCGGCTCGTGGTACGGCGCCCTGGTCCTGGACGAGAAACGGATGCTGTTGCTGGGGCTCCGAGGGCACCTGTTCCGCTCCGAGGACGCCGGCGAGAACTGGACGCGGGTGGCTACCGGCACCACCGCCACCCTCACCGACGCCATCCTGTTGCCGTCCGGGCTCGTGTTCCTCACCGGGCTTGAAGGAACACTGCTCACCAGCCGGGACGGAGGCCGCAGCGTAACCGCCACCCGCCTGCCCTCACGCCAGGGCATCACATCGGCACTGGCCTTGCCCGACGGCGGCGTTCTGCTGACCGGTGAGTTCGGCGTCCGGCGACAGCCTCTGCCCGAGTGACTCCCATTCCCGAGCCGCCGCGCATGCCCAACGCACCGGAACCCTCTCCGCCGAACCCGTTCACCGCCCGTGTCGAACGGTGCCTTTTCGCGCGCCGCGGGCTCGTGCTCGCCGCCTTCGCGCTCATTACCATCATCATGGGATGGTACGCCGCGCAGTTGCGGGTGGATGCCGGGTTCTTCAAGCTCGTGCCTCTCAAGCACGAGTACATGCAGACCTTCCTGAAGCACCGGGACGAGTTCGGCGGCGCCGACCGGGTGTTGATCGCGATCACGGCGCGCGAAGGCGACATGTTCACCCCCGAGTTCTTCGAGGTGCTGAAACAGATCACCGACGCGATGTTCTTCCTGCCCGGCATCGACCGCACCCAGGTCGCCTCCATCCTCACGCCCAACGTGCGCTACATCGAGGTGGTGGAGGATGGGGTGACTTCCGGGAACGTGCTGCCGGCGGACTTCCGCCCCACCAAGGAGGGCCTCGCTCGGGTGCGCGAAAACGCCATCAAGGCCGGCATCGTGGGCCGGCTGGTGGCCAACGACTTCACCGGCGCCATCGTGAGCGGCCGGCTGCAGGAGTTCCACCCCCATACCGGCGAGCGGCTCGACTACATCGAGGTGGCGCGACAGCTCGAGGACATCCGCGTGAAGGGGCAAGAGGACGCCGACGTGGACGTGCACGTGCACGTCATCGGGTTCGCCAAGCTGGTGGGGGACGTTGCCGCGGGGGCGGTCCGGGTCGTCGCGTTCTTCGGGATCACGTTCCTGATTACCGCCCTGTTCGTGTTTCTCTACACCCGGTCGCTGCGTCTCACCATACCGCCGTTGGTATGCTCGCTGGTGGCGGTGGTGTGGCAACTCGGCACGGTCACCGCCCTGGGATTCGGCATCGATCCCATGTCCATCCTGGTGCCGTTCCTGGTATTCGCGGTGGGCGTCAGCCACGGCGTGCAGATGGTCAGCTCGGTGCGGGCGGAGGTGGTGGCGGGGGCCACCGGCCTCGACGCCGCCCGGGCCAGCGTCCGGCGCCTGCTCCTGCCGGGCGCGGTGGCCCTCGCGTCCGACTCGGTGGGCTTCATCACCATTTCGCTCATCGAGGTCCAGGTCATCCGGGAGACCGCCATCACCGCCAGCTTGGGCATCGTGGCCATCATCCTCACCAATCTGGCGCTTCTGCCGGTACTGCTCTCGTATTTCCGCATGAGCGACGCGCAGCGGCAGGCGGCGGGCGAGCGGGACAGCGTCCTGCGGCCGTTGTGGTCCCGGGTGGCGCGGCTCGCGCGCCGGGGTCCTGCCGCCGTGACGGTGGCCCTTGCCGCCATACTGGTGGCGGTGGGGGCGCACTACGCCGTTCAGGTGCGGGTGGGGGACAGCCATCAAGGCGTTCCGGAGCTGCGGGCCGAGTCCGTGTACAATCAGGACATCGCCGTCATCACCGACCGATTCAAGATCGGCGTCGACGTGCTCACCGTGTTCGCCGAGACCGTGCCGGACGGCTGCATCGACTACGAGGTGCTCACCGCCCTGGACGAGTTCGCCTGGCACGTGCGCAACGTGGACGGCGTCCAGTCCGTGCTGAGCCTCGCCGGAGTCGCCCGTAACATCAACGCCGGCTGGAACGAGGGCAATCTCAAGTGGCGCACGCTGCCCCGCAACCGCTACTCCCTGGTGCAATCGGTATCCCCGGTGCCCACCAGCAGCGGCCTCATCAACAACGACTGCAGCGTGCTGCCGGTGCTCATCTACACCGCCGACCACAAGGCCGAGACCATCCAGCGCATCGTCGACGCCACCAAGGAATTCCAGCGCCGCAAAACCCTCAACCGCATCGACTTCCGGCTCGCCGGCGGCAACGTCGGCGTCATGGCGGCCACCAACGAAGAGGTGGATGCCTCCCAGTTCCCGATCCTGGGCTACGTCTTCGCCGGCGTCATCCTGCTGTGCCTGATCTCGTTCCGCTCGGTCACCGCCACGGTGTGCATCATCGTGCCGCTGGCCGCGGTGTCGCTGCTGGCTTACGGGCTCATGGCGATCCTGGAGATCGGGCTCAAGATCTCGACCCTGCCGGTGGTGGCCCTGGGGGTGGGGATCGGGGTGGACTACGCCATCTACATCTACGGCAGGCTGCGCACCCACCTCGACCAGGGGCTCGACTTCGCCGACGCCTACGAGCGCACGCTCAACATCACCGGCGCCGGCGTGGTCCTCACCGGCCTCACCCTGGCTGCGGGCGTGGCCACCTGGATCATCGCTCCGCTCAAGTTCCAGGCCGACATGGGCACGGTGCTGATGTTCATGTTCCTGGTGAACATGATCGCCGCCGTGGTGCTGTTGCCGGCCCTGGGCGCGTGGCTGGTGCGCCCCAGGGCGGCACGGCACGGCAGCGAAACGTAGGGCCGGATTCCAAACCCGCCCGCGGCAGCCGGCGGGAAGAGGACTCCCGCCGACAGCCCCTCACGCGGCGAACGACGCCTGCGTTTCCTTCTCGAAGGCCAGCAGCTTCTGGACGCTGGGGCGGGTCTGCATGCGCGCGAAATGCGCCCGCGTGTTGGGATAGGGTTCCAGGTCGATGTCGAACTGGGTGCTGCGGCGCACACACCAGAAGAAGTGCGCGTCAGGCGCCGTGAAGTGGTCGAAGAAGTACTCGCGCCCCTCCAGCATGCCCTCGGCAATGCCGTAGACCTCGGCAAGGAACTCGCCCGCGATGCGGGACACGCTCTCCTCGGTCGCCTCCACGTCGCAGACCTTGGCCGGCGAGTTGATGCGACTGAGGTACGGGTGGATGCCCGATGCGCACCAGGACATGATCGAGATGGCCTTGACCTCGTCCCAGGGATCCGCCGGCAGCAGCCCCGCGTCCGGGAAACGGCGCGCGATCCAGACCTGTATGGCGACGTTCTCGGTCAGCGTTTTCCCGTCCACCACCAGCAGCGGCACCTTGTGCTTGGGGTTGAGCTTCATGTACTCCTCGGTCCGGTTCTGCCCGGCCCGGAAGTTTAGCGGCTTCACCTCGAAGTCCGCGCCGGCCTCGGTCAGCGTGATGTAGGGCGCCATGGCGCAGGTGGCGGGGGCATAGTACAGCTCGATGCTCATGGGAACCTCCGTGAAATGTCGTTCACTGAACGGGTTGGTGCCGGAGGGGGGACTCGAACCCCCACAGGGTTGCCCCTACTGGATTTTGAGTCCAGCGCGTCTACCAATTCCACCACTCCGGCACGGAGAAGAATTGACTAGCCCATGGGGGAGGAGAGGTCAAGGTCGGAATGGGCCTCAACGGTCGCCGGCGGCTTCCTCCAACGGTATCCCCTGCTCCACGAGCATCACGGGGATTCCGTCGCGGATCACGTAGAGGTACCGGCCGTCCTCGCGGACGAGCCCGCCGTCGATGGGCTCGGTCACCTTCTCGCCCGCGCGGTTGACCAGTTGACCGGCTTCGATCTTCCGGTTGAGGCTCTCGACGAGGGCGCCATGGGCCAGGGATACCGCCTCCCGGGTCTCGGGACAGGCCAGGATGTTGAGCAATTGTTGATCGATCACGCGTGTGTCTCCCGTGTCAATGACGCTGAACCACTATTCCCCTCCGGCCCGCCCGTGTCAATCCGGCCGGCAATGCCCGCCCCTCCCCACCCCTGGATTCCCGCTTTCGCGGGAATCACGATTCGGGGGCCCGGTGCCATTTCGTGTCCGAGCAGAGCTGTCGCACACCCGCTTCCGCGCGGATCACCGATGTCGGCTTGCAGCCGACACAAAGGGAGATGAAAATGCAGCTACTGTCTGTTCCAGGTTGTTCCGCACCCTCCGTCGTTCCCGCGAAAGCGGGAATCCAGGGGTGGTGGTGTGGCGGCTGCCCCGGTTGATGCAGCCTGGCCTCTTGGCTATGTTGCCGTCTGGAGGTGGCGAGCCATGAACGGGACCTTTCGGGAATACATCGATCTCCTGCGGGCCAACGACGAGCTGTTGGACATCCGCAAGCCGGTGGATCTGAGGGACGTGGCGGCGCTCACGGACCAGAGCGACAAGGCGCTATTGTTCGAGAATCCCGTCGGTTACTCCATGCCGGTGGCATGCGGCATGCTCCAGAAGCGGGAACGTCTCGCCATCGCCCTGGATGCGCCCTACCCGGAGATCCACAAGCGCTTCCAGTGGGCCATGTCCAACTCCATCGACCCGGTGATGGTGGAAGACGCCCCGGTGAAGGAGTTCATGCAACTGGGCGCGGACGTGGACCTGTTCAAGCTGCCGGTGCCCATCTTCTCCACCCTGGACGGCGCGCCCATGATCACCGCCGCGGTGGTCATCTCCGAGGATCCGGAGTACGGCATGAACGCCGGCTGCTACCGCCTGATGCTCAAGGAGCGCAACGTCACCGGCATCGACATCGTCACGCCCAACAACCTCCACAACTTCACCAGGCGGGCGCTGGCGGAGAACCGGCCGTTGCCCATCTCCATCTCCATCGGCGTGCACCCGCGGGAGCTCATGGGGGCGCTCTTCAAGGCCTCCCTGGGCACCAATGAGCTGGGCTTTGCCGGCGGCCTCGGCGGACGCCCGGTGGAGCTGACGCCGGGAGTCGCCGGGCCGGTGCCGTTCATCGCCGGCTCGGAGATCGTCCTGGAAGGCGAGATTCCGCCCGAGGGCTGGGTGCATCCCGAGGGCCCCTTCGGCGAGTTCTCGCGCCTGGTGGGCGGCACCCACCGGAACCCCAACGTCCACATCAAGTCCGTGCTGCACCGCCGCGACCCCATCTACTACGCGCTGCACATGCCCTGGGAAAACCTGTGGATGAGCGCGCCGATCTACGAGGCGGCGGCCTGGCGCGTGATGGCGGAGACCGGCGTGCAGGTCACCGCCATCAACGTGACGCCGGGAGGCTGCTGTCACTGGCACATCGTGGCGTCCATCAAGAAGAGCCCGGGCGACGGCAAGAACGCCATCGCCGCGCTGCTGTCCATCGCCGACATCAAGTACGTGGTGGTGACCGACGACGACATCGACATCTACGACCCCGTTGAGGTGGAGTGGGCCATCGCCACCCGCGTGCAGGCGGACCGGGACACGGTGATCCTGTCCAATGCCCGCTCGAAGCCGCTGGACCCGTCCATCCCGCCCAGCGCCAACGGCGTGCCCACCACGGCCAAGATGGGCATCGACGCCACCATCCCGGAGAACGTGCCGCGCTACCGCTACAACCGCATCGTCTACCACAACCAGGGGAGGGCGGTGCTGGACGACTACCTGGGCGAGTCGCCGGCCGCGCCTCAACCGGCGGCCGCCGGCGAAGACGCCATCGAGCGGCTGGCGGAACAAACCCTGAACATGCTGCGCGAGAAGCGGCTCACCTTCAGCGAACTGCTGGACGCATACTCGGACGAAGGGTTCGCCACCGTCATGGCGCTGGTGGGGCGCCTCAATGAGCGCAAACAGATCACGCTGGACGACGAGGGAAAGTACATGCCCGCCGAGGACACCTGAGCCGGCGGCCCCTGAATCCGCATATCGAGATGCGCCGCGACAAATGTAGGGGCGACCGGCGGTCGCCCCGTGGCGTACACGCAAGGAAGCAGGACAGGCTCCCGGCTTTCGGACCAAAAGGAGGATGACGGTGACGGCGGAGCTCGTTTTCTACACCAACCCGATGTCGCGTGGACGCATCGTGCGCTGGATGCTGGAGGAGTTGGGCGTCCCGTACCGCACCGAACTCGTGGAGTTCGGCCCGATGATGAAGTCGCCGGAGTACCTGGCCGTCAACCCCATGGGCAAGGTGCCGGCTATCCGCCACGGCGAGACGGTGGTCACCGAGTGCGCGGCCATCTGCGCCTACCTCGCCGACGCCTTCCCGGAGGCCGGACTGGCGCCGCCGAGCGGACAGCGCGGCGCCTACTACCGCTGGCTGTTCTTCGCCGCCGGTCCATTGGAGGCGGCGGTCACCAACCGCATGTTCGGTTTCACCGTGCCGCCGGACAAGGAATCGATGGTGGGCTACGGCAATTACGCCACTGTGATGGACGCCCTTGAGAAAGCCGTCGAGGGCGAAGGCTACGTCGCCGGTGAAGCCTTCTCCGCCGCCGACGTGTACGTGGGGTCGCACATCGGCTGAGGCATGCAGTACGACACGATCGAAAAACGTCCTGCTTTCGAGGCCTACTGGTCGCGGCTCAGCGAACGCGAGGCGTATCGGCGCGGCAACACCCTGGATGACGCAGCCGCGGGCGAGAAGGAGTGAGGTCGATCGGGCTACGCCGACAACGCGGTGCCGTGCGCGGACCCCGGACACGTTGCGTCCGCGTTGGCCGTGCTACTGGCCCAGCCGGTAGAAGCGGCGGGCGTTGTCCGCGAGGATGGCGGCCTTGTCCTCGTCGCTGAGCGCCGGGTTCTCGGCCACCTCGGCGATCTCGTGGCCGATATCGCCGGGGCCGATCTCGTGCGGGAAGTCGCTGGCGAACAGGAACCGGCCGTTGCCGGCCCGCTGGATCTGGTAGTCGAGCCCGTTCTCCCCGCCCTCGCAGCCCACGAAGACATTGTCCAGCGTAGCGTACCGGCTGGGCTCATGCTCCGGATCGGGGCCGTGGTAGTTGCCGTGGGAGTTCCACTCCCCGAAAAACCCGTGGGAGCGGTCCATCCGGTCCATCCAGAAGGTGATCCAACCGGCGCCCCCTTCCAGGAAGGCCACCCGCAGGTTGGGGAAGCGGTCGAACACGCCGTGGTAGACCATGCCCGAAAACGCGATCATCAGGCTGAAGGGATGTCCCAGCCCGGCGATGGGAACGAACGCCTCAAGGGTATCGAGGCCCATGCCGTGGTGGCAGCCGCCGTGCACCGCGAGCCCGCAGCCCAGCCGTTCCGCTTCCTCGTAGACGGGCCAGTAGGTCTTGTGGCCCAGGTCCATGGGCAGGCCGCGCGAGGGCAGCATGGCTCCGAGCATGCCCAGCTCGGTCACCGCGCGACGAAGCTCCTTCACCGCCTCCTGCGGGTCCTGCAGCGGGATCAGCGCCATGCCCTTGAGCCGCGGGTTGTCCTTGAGGTAGCGGTCGTGGAGCCAACTGTTGTAGGCGTGGGCCACGGCGCAGGCCCAGTCGGGCATGCTGATGTTGCCCATGGCGAGGCCCCAGGTGGGGTAGAGCACACTGCACTCGAACCCCGCCTCTTCCACGAACGACCGCCAGTCCTCGGGGGTCACCGGCTCCCCGCCGCCGAAGGCGCCCTCGCTCAGGTACTTGAGCCCCAGGTGATGATGGTCCAGGGAGGGGAAGACCCGCGTCAGGATGCGTTTGCTCGCCTGGCTGCGGTAGGGCTCCTCGATGTAATCGACGATGGACTCGTCCTCGATTACGTGGCCGTCGGCGTCGATGACGGGTAGGCTCATGGGTCCGGCCTCCTGAAAAATGATTCTATACGAGCCTTGGCGCTGAAATTCGGCTACTGCGCGGCAGCTCAGTGAATACCGGTAATTTTGACGCTGGCATGCTTGGATTTGTAACGGCGGTTGAGGGCGATCAGCACTCCCGTGAGCCCTTCCACCACGTAGGCGTTGGCCGCCGGACCGGCGTCCAGGCCGGTGGCCCCGATGCGCTCCAGCAGCTCGATGACGCGGTCCTTGGCCTCCCGGCTGTCGCCGCAGACCAGGACGTCGCCCAGGGGCTCTTCCGGAGCGCTCAGGTCCAGCGCCGAGATGTTGTGCAGGGCGCCGATGACCGGGGTGCCGTCCCCCAGGATCTTCTGCGCCTCCAGCAGCGCCGAGCCGGCCTCGGGCACGAACGGCCTGCCCTTGGCGAGCGGCACCACCGCGTCGATGACGATCTTCCCCCGAAGCTCTTCGGCGAGGTCGCTCACCATCTTCTCCTGGCCTTCATAGGGAACCGAGATGACCGCCAGCTCCGCCTCCCGTACCGCGTCGGCGTTGAGCATCCCCTCCACGAAGTCGGTGCCCAGTCTCTCGTTCAAATCCCTGGCGGCGTCCGCGCCCTTCTGCGCGTCACGCGAACCGATCAGGACCTTCACGCCGGGCCGTGCCAGGCGGCTCGCCAGGCCCATCCCCAGACTTCCGGTCCCTCCGACGATTGCGATTGAAATGGAGTCTTGCATGGGAAGGCTCATAGCATGTTCGCGTCAGGTCCGACAAATACGAGCCTGGGATGCGCGAAGAGGGGCGTCCGGGCAGCGCCAATGGAACTGCCGTGATGCGTTGCGTTGATCGGCTACCGGCCGCCGCGGAACAGGTCGTCCGCGGCGGGGCGGATGAGATCTTGCGCCGTGCCGTCGTGGGGCGGCAGCTCGCAGCCGCGGACGATGGCGGCGGGGATATGGTCGGTCTTTCCCATGACCAGCTCCGCCGCTCCGGCGATCTGATCGGCCACCGCCGTGACCGACGCCTTGAGCTCGTAGCCGTAGGGGTCGCGGCCTCCACGGTAGTCGATGAGGGGGGCGAAACCGGCGACGCCGATGGCTACGTCGGTGGTGCCCAGGCGCCAGGGGCGGCCGAAGGTGTCGGTGATGACGACGCCCACGGTGACCCCGGCAAGCCGTTGCACCTCTTCCCGGAGGCGCCGGGCGGACCCGTCCGGGTCCTCGGGCAGCAGCAGCGCCCGGTCAACGCCGACGTTCGACAGGTCGATGCCGGCGTTGGCGCATACCAAGCCGTGGTGGGTCTCCACGACGATGGTGCTGCGTCCCTTGGCCACGATGCGGCGGCTCTCCCGCAGGATGAGCTCCAGCAGGCGAGGGTCCTTGCCGTCGAGCTCGGCGGAGAGCCGTGACGCTTCCGCCGATGGGCTGACAGCGCTCAGGTCCACGGCCCGGCCTTCGGACTTGGAGACGATCTTCTGCGCCAGCACCAGCACGTCGCCCTGCAGCAGGGCGACTCCCGCCCGCGCGCATGCCTCCACCACCAGCCGGCCCAGCGGGTCGCCGGACTCGATCTCGCCGAGTCCTTCCACGGCAATGATTTCAAGGCGCCGCGCCATGCACATGCTCACCAAGAGACGCGCCGGTCGCGCAGGACGGCTCAACCCGCCTCGGCGAAAAAGCTGCTGCCGTTGTCCCGCATGGCGGCGAGGCGGTCATGGGTGCGCCCGCCGTCCAGCCGCTGGATGAGCTGCCGGAGGTCGGCGGGCTCATCGATGTCCAGCGCAATGCGCGGGTTCTCGACCACGTTGACGAGGACGCCGCGGGAAGCCGCCTCGTCCTGGTGATAGCGGAAGCTGTCGTAGCCGAACCGGAGCCGGAGCACGTCCGGCGGCGCCAACAGCAGCGCGTTGGTGCCCATGCGGTCGTGGGAAGGCGTGAGTACGGCGAAGGGTCTGTCGGGATCGGCGGGCGCGGCCCGGAGCACGGACTCCACGTCCTCGGCGCGCAAGAGCGGGATATCCCCCGGCAGCACCAGCGCGGCGTCCATGCCCGCCCCTTTCATCACGTCGAGGGCGAAGTGGACCGCATCGGTCTCGCCCGTCTCCTCGGCTTCCCGGATGACATCCACGTTCATGCCCGAGACCCAGTCCACCACCTCGGTGGAGCCGGTGACCACGCAGGTTTCGTGGAGTCCCCGGGCCCGGGTCACTTCGGCCAGCACGTCGTGCACCATGGCCTTCATCAGTTCCGAGCGCTCGAGCAGACTGAGCCGCGGGGAAAGCCGGTGCTTGGCCCCGTGAAACCCCTTGACGGGTATGAGCGCGCCAATCTTCATGACCGAACAGAAATCCATAGCACCTGACCGGGCAATTTTGAAACTTGCCGTTCCGTCATTCCTGCGCTTTTTCCGTCATTCCCGCCTCTCCCGTTATTCCCGCCCACCCCCTCCGTCATTCCCGCGAAAGCGGGAATCCAGGCGGGGTGGAGCCGGGGCAATGGAGCCGCCACACCACCACCCCTGGATTCCCGCTTTCGCGGGAATGACGGAAGGGAGGCAGGAATGACGGAAGGGAGGCAGGAATGACGGAAGGGAGGCAGGAATGACGGAAGGGAGGCGGGAATGACGAGAAGAAGCAGAAATGACAGGAGAGGCAGAAATGACAGGAGAGGCGGGATGGGGTGTGCGGGGCTCGGTGCCGTCCCGGCGCCCGGGGGTCGGTGCCTGTCCCAAGGTTGGTGACGGATGCGCGGGCGTTGTCTCAAGCGGTGAGCCGGAGCAGCTCCCGGGCCAGCCGTTTCTTGTCGTCGAGGGTGTCCATGCGTATGGGAGTGGCCCGTACGTCGATGCCGAGCTTCTCCACGGCCGGTTGCAGGTCACGGTCTTCCGTGTCGACGACCATCACGTCCACGAAGTCCCGGTAGGCCGCGGCGAGGCCCGCCGCCGACGCCTCCACACCCAGCGTGGCCATGAGCTTGTGGGCCGGCCCGCTGAAGGACCGCCCGCCCACCATGGGGCTCACCGCCGCCACCGTCGCGACCGTTGCCCGCAGGGCCTCCCGGACGCCGGGCACGGCAAGGATCGGGCCGATGCTGGTGGCGGGGTTGCTGGGGCACACCACCACCATGGAAGCGCCGTGGATGGCATCCAGCAGGCCGGGCGCCGGGCTGCAGCCCTCGATGCCCCGGTAGCGCAGGCTCAGGACATCGGGCTGCCAGCGCGCCTTGACGAAATATTCCTGGAAGGAGATCTCGCCGCCCGTGGTCGACAGCCGGGTCTCCACTCGCTGGTCGGACATGGGCAGCACGTTGGATCCCACCCCCAGCTCACGGCATAGCTCGGCGGTGACCGCCGACAGCGGCCGCCCCTCGGCGAGAAGCCGGGTGCGGGTCAGGTGGGTGGCGAAATCGCGGTCGCCCACGTGGAACCAGGTCTCGTTGCCCAGGCGCTGGAGCTGGTCCAGCACCGTGAAGGTGTCGTCCCGGATGCCCCAGCCCTTGGCCGGGTCGATGAGGCCCGCGAGGGTGTAGACGATGGTGTCGACGTCGGGGGATACGTGGAGGCCGTGCACCAGCGAGTCGTCGCCGGTGTTGCACACCACCACCAAGTCTTCGGGAGCCGTCTCCTCGTGAAAGCCCAGGACGAGCTTGGCGCCGCCCGTGCCTCCCGTGAGGAGGACGACCATCTTCCTACAAACCGGCGGCCGGCTGGTCCGGAGCGCTGTCGGTTCCTCCGAACCCCGCCGCGGGAAGATCGGCCTCGTCCTCCCAGGTTCTCAGAATCTCGTAGCCCGTGGAGCGCTCCGCCGGAATCCGGTTGATGCCGCGGATCAGCGAGCGGAACTCATGGGGCCAGATCATCTGCCCCTCGGTGGAGCCCGCCAGCCGGGAGATGCTCTCCTCCATGAGGGTGCCGCCGAAGTCGTTGGCGCCGGACTTGAGACAGAGCTGCGACATGCGCCGGCCCATCTTCACCCAGGAGACCTGGACGTTGGGAATGGCGTCGTTCAGGAGCACCCGCGCCAGGGCGTGCACCCGGATGTCCTCCTCCTCGGTGGGGCCGGGCCGCGCCAGCCCCTGCGCGTAGAGGGCGGTGTTTTCGTGCACGAACCCGAGCGGGACGAACTCGGTGAAACCGCCGGTCTCCTTCTGGATGTCCCGCAGCAGCAGCATGTGGTTGACCCAGTGGCTGCCGTCCTCCCGGTGGCCGTACATCATGGTGGAGGTGGTGAAGATGCCCACCTCATGGGCGGTCCGGATCACCCGGGTCCACTGCTCGGTGCTGACCTTGTTCTTCGACAGCACCATCCGCACCTCGTCGTCCAGGATCTCCGCGGCCGTGCCCGGCACGCTGTCGAGACCGGAGTCCCGCAGCATTCTCAGGTACTCGTCCACGGGCATGCCGGTGAGCTCCACGCCGTAGGTGATCTCCATGGGCGAGTAGGCGTGGATGTGGATGCCGGGGACCCGGGAGCGGATGGCCTGCAACAGGTCGCGGTAGTAGAAAGGCGACATGCCCTTGGGCAGGCCGCCCTGCATGCAGATCTCGGTGGCGCCGCGGTTCCACGCCTCTTCGGCCTTGTCCGCCACCTCTTCCAGGGAGTTGTCCCAGCTTCCGGGCTTGTTGGGCCCGGTGTGGAACGCGCAGAACTTGCAGCCCACGTAGCACACGTTGGTGAAGTTGATGTTGCGGCACACCACGTAGGTGATGCGGTCGCCCACCTTGGCCTGCCGCATGAGATCGGCCGTGACCGCCAGGGCGGCGAGCTCGTCGCCGCTCACTTCCGACAACGCCAGCCCCTCTTCCCGCGTGACCTCCCGGCCCGCCAGGGCATCTTCAAGGATCCGCGCGACCCGACCGTCGATGCGGGGCAACAGTTGGTTCAGCCGCCCGGCCCCGTCGTCATAGTCGAACATCGCTTCGATGTGGCTCATGATTTCCTCCAGCAGCGCCTGGCGGCACGAGGCCGTCCTCGCCGCACAACCTCTCTACATAAGGGAGCAGCTCGGGCGCGATGAACCGCTCTGCCCGGGCGATGTATTCGGGATAGATGGGGAGCCGGGGCCTCAACGTGAAACCGGCCGCCGCCGTCCGCTCCGCCAGCTCCACCAGTTCGGGCCAGGGGGCTTCGGGGTTGATGAAGTCGCGGGTCACGGGCGACACTCCGCCCCAGTCGTTGATGCCCGCGTTGAGGTACCATTCATAACATTCCGGCGTGAGATTGGGCGGCGCCTGGATGTTCATGTCGCCGCCCAGGACCAGCCGCGCCAGCGCGATGGTCCTGGCCTCCTCGTCATAGTCCGCGTGCGGCTGGTCGCGCATGGGAATCTCGGGCTTCACGCGGAAGTTCTGCACGATCACTTCCTGTATGTGGCCATAGCGGTCATGCAGATCCCGGATGGCGTACAGCGATGCGATGCGCTCCTCCCAGGTTTCGCCGATGCCGATGAGGATCCCGGTGGTGAACGGGATGCGCAACCGGCCCGCCTCGGCCAGAGTCCGGAGCCGCGCCGCCGGCTTCTTGTCCGGCGCGTCGGCATGGGGGCCGCCCGGCTCCATGAGGCGTTCGCTGACGTTCTCGAGCATGAGCCCCATGCTGACGTTGACCCGCCTGAGCCGTTCCAGGTCACCGCGGGCCATGAGCCCGGGGTTGGCGTGGGGCAACAGGCCGGTCTCCTCCAGCACCACCCGGCAGGCATCGTGCAGGTATTCCAGCGTCCTGCGGTAACCCGCCCGGCCGAGGAACTCCCGCATCTCGGGGTAGATGGCCTCGGGCTTGTCCCCCAGGCTGAACAGCACCTCGGTGCAGCCCATCATCCCCGCGCGCCGCACCGTCTCCAACACCTCCTCCAGGGTCATGGTGCGGGCGCCCGCTTCGCCGGGAGCCTTGCGGAACGTGCAGTAACCGCAGAAGTCGCGGCAGAGATTGGTCAGCGGAACGAAGACCTTGGGGGAGAAGGTGACGGTCCGGCCCTTGTGGCGGTCGCGCAACTCCGCGGCCGCTCGAAGCAGCGCCGTGAACTCGTCTCCCTCGACACCGGACAGCAGGAGGGCGTCGCCCGGCGCCAAGGCCCCGCCGTCGAGACATTCCTTCAGCAGTCGTGGGACTCGGCGCGTCGTCATTGGCCAAACGCTCAAAATGGTTTGCATAACGGATAAGGGTTGGCAGGTCAACTCGGAGACTCTCCGGTCCCGAGCCGTGGAGGGGGTCTTGCATTTTCGCCGCAGATGAAGGAAATTTCTGTCAAGTGTCAACCCCGTCTCCGGCGTAACGGAGACAAGGAGTCCGTCCATGTCCGATGACCCACAAGATGACAGTAAGCCTCCGTCGCGCATTTTGCCCCTGAAGGCTTCCATCGTCCTCCCCTGCTCCCTCAAAGTCTCGATTGCTCCACCGGGACTCATGTGTCCCTAGATTGAACTGAACGTCCGCGGGAATCCTCCGCGCCCGGCTCGCCCGGGGGCGAGGTTCCTCATTGCCCTTTTGCGTCCCGGCATACCGGACGGGAGATAGATTCATGCTTGACAGCATATGGTTGGGTGCCACGATCATCTTCCTGTTGATCCTGGCCAACGGCTTCTTCGCCGCGGCGGAGATCGCCGTGATCGCGACCCGCAGGACGCGTATCGATCAGGTCCGGGGCCGCGGCGCGCGCTCGGCGGCGGCCCTAGTGCGGCTCAAGGACGAGCCCGACCGGTTCCTTGCCACGGTCCAGATCGGCATCACCTTCGTCGGCACCCTGGCCTCCGCCATCGGAGGGGCCGGGGCCATCCAGCTCCTGAAACCGCACCTGCAATCGCTGCCGATTCCCTACGCGGAGACCTGGGGCAACTACGCCGCCATCCTCATCGTGGTCCTGCCCATCGCCTACCTGAGCCTGGTCCTCGGCGAGCTGGTGCCCAAGTCCCTGGCGCTGCGCTTCTCCGAACGCATCGCGTTCTTCGTGGCATTGCCCATCGACGCCACCTCGAGGAGCACGTCGTTCGTCGTGCAGATCCTGACCCGTTCCAGCAACGCAGTGCTGCGACTCTTCGGCGGCAAGGAAACGGGCACCGCCAGCTTCATCTCCGAAGAAGAGGTCAAGTCGCTCATCCGCGAAGGCACCGCCAAGGGCATCTTCGACGAGACCGAAAAAGAGTTGATCCACAGCGTCTTCGACTTCGTGGACACGCCGGTGCGGGCGGTGATGATCCCCCGTACCGAGATTCACGCCATCGACGTCGAAACGGAGCCGGACGACATCCTGCGGAACTTCGTGGAGAGCGGCTTCTCCCGTATGCCGGTGTACGAGAACGACCTCGATCAGGTCCAGGGCATCATCTACAACAAGGACATCCTGCGGGCGATGCAAGCCAACGAGCCCATCGACCTGCGCAACATGATGCATCCGCCCTTCTTCGTGCCCAGCTCGCTGCCCATCAGCCAGCTTCTGAAGGACCTGCAGCGGCGGCGCATGGCCCTGGCCCTGGTGGTGAACGAGTACGGCGAGGTGGAGGGGCTGGTCTCCCTGGAAGACGTGATCGAGGAGATCGTCGGCGAGATCCGCGACGAGTACGACGCCGAGGAGCGCGGCCCGGTGGAACGGCTGCCGGACGGCTCTCTGGTGGTGTCGGGCTCCGCCCTGCTCAGGGACCTCCAGTCCGACTACGAGCTACCCTTCGAGGAGTCGGTGGACTACCACACCCTGGCGGGTTTCGTGCTGGCCAAGCTGAAACGGATCCCCCGCGGCGGCGAGAAGATCGAAACCGACGGCCACCGGCTCACCATCGTCGACGTGGAAGGCCGGAGGATCGTGAAGATCCGGGTAGAGGAGAACCGCCGGCTGAACGCCGCGGTGTAGCAACGGGCTTCGGGCCGGTGACGTGGGGACGGGTTTCAAACTTCCCTGTCAATCGACAGCACCAGGCACATCGACGAGCTAAGGTTTCGCCACTGTCCCCCCACCCATCCACTCGACGAGCGCCGCAACCGTCTCACGCTCCTTTCCCAGGAACCCGTGCGCGGTCCTCGCCCGACAGGGATTGTCATCTATCGGTGCGGCCCCTCCGGTTACGGTGATGAGATCCTTGCGCGGACTGTTCGCCAAAGCGTCGTACGTGGCTCGCGCGCCGGCGTAGGTCGTGACAAAGCACCCGTCGTCCGCGTGATGCGCCATCAAGACGGGGCGGGTGATGCTCCCCGCATAAGACGATATCCGGTCCAGGCTCGCGGTGAGAACGTAGCCCTGGACGTTCGCGTTCGTTATCCGGGTCGCCAGGTACGCGACCGACAGCGTGCCCCTGCTCGTGCCGATCAGGAACACCTCGCGCGCGCCCTCGCTCACCAGAAAATCCACCAACGCGCGTATGTCCGTGAGGTGCCTCGATGATTGCCTGAAAGCATCGTCCATGCCGCCGTCTCTGCCCCCTGCCGGCCCTTCGGGCTTGTCCGAGGGCGCATCGACAATGGCTGTAACGAAGCCCTCCTTGGCGAACAGCGGAGAGCTTCTCACCAGGAAATTCCCGGTGAGCCGGGAACCTCCCGCCTTCTCCACCGAGATCGGCGTTCCGTTGCCGCCCGCGAAGAGGATGACGGCCTTGGTTCCTGGATTCGCACCCTTGGCGAGCAACAGTCGTTGGCGTACGTCCTGGCGTGTGGGAATGCGCACTTCCTCCCAAGTGACCGACGCGCTCACCGGGAGAACGGGATGAGACGCGATGTCGACCGGGTTCCGTACCAATTCCGCGGGTTCCGGCATTGGCATCGTGATGGCTCCGCCGCCTCCGCAGCCAGCTAGAACCAGTGCGAAGGCCGCGGTCATCCCGGGCAGACAACGGCTCATCGGGTACGTGCTTCAGTCCCTGCGCGGCTACTGGCAGGACGCTTTCCGAGAGAGGTAGCTCACGGCTACGACGCCTTCCGGATCAGGCCGCGGCCCTGGAGCAGCGCCTGTGTCTCCTTGAGCAGCGCCCGGATCTCCGCGGGCCTCCCCACCGTTACCCGCATCATGTTCCGAAGCTCGGGGGTGTCGAAGAAGCGCACCAGGATGCCCCTGTCCCGGAGCCCCTCGTGCAGCCACCGGATGCTGTCGTTGCCCAGCTTCGCCATCACGAAGTTGGCCCGGGACGGCTGCACCTCGAAGCCCAGCTTGCGGAGCCCCCGGATCAGCGTCCTGCGGGTGCGCTGGATCCGTCCGACGTTCCGCCTCATCCACTCCACGTCTTCCAGGGCCGCCACCGCCGCTGTCAGGCTCAGACGGCACAGGTTGTAGGAGTCCTTGACCTTGAGCATGTTGCGCACGATGTCCTCGCTGCCGAAAGCCAGTCCCACGCGCATACCGGCCAGCGAGAAGGCCTTGGAGAAGGTGCGCAGCACCACCAGGTTGGGGAACCGATTCACCAGCGCGATGGCGCTTTCGTCGCTGTCCGCGAAGTCGATGTAGGCCTCGTCCACGATCAGCAACCCGGCCACCGAGCGCGCCAGGCGGGCGATCTCGCTCACCGGTTCCAAGGTGCCCGAGGGAGCGTTGGGGTTGCACAGGATGGTCACCTTGCTCGACTGGGAGTAGAGCGGTGCCGGGATGGCGAAGTCGTCGGCGTACGGGACCGTGAGGTTCCGCCCGTCCTGAATGGCGATCAGCGTCTCGTACAGGCTGTAGGTAGGAACCGGGTAGGCGACGGTGTCTTCATCGCCCACGTAGCAGCGCATCAGGATGGACAGCAGCTCGTCGGAGCCGTTGCCCGCCATGACGTTCTCCGGCCGGACGTTGTAGAGCACCGCCGCCCGCTTCCGCAGCTCCAGCGCCACCGGATCGGGGTACAGACGCAACGACGAGTTGAGTTCCTTGCGCACCGCGGCCAGGACTCTGGGGGACGGCGGATAGGGGTTCTCGTTGGTGTTGAGCTTGATGAGGTCGGCCCGCTTGGGCTGCTCTCCGGGCGTGTAACCTTCCAGATCTTCGATGTTTTTTCTGAGGAGGGACTGCATCCGGAGATTCTAGCCAGCCCTCGCAGCCATTGCAAATCGTTCCCGGCGCGAGATGTTCTGGACAATGCTCACCGGCGTGATGACCGAGTCTCGGTCCGCTGTTGGGGGAGTGAGGTGGCCCAAACAGCTTTCCGTTGCTAGGCCGCGTCCGCCACCGCCGACGCCGACACCGTGAGCCCGTCGCCGTCGTGGTCCACCACCACCCGGCTGTGGTCCTTGACCTCGCCGGCCAGGAGCTTCCTTGCCAGGGCCGTCTCCAGCTCCTTCTGGATCAGCCGCTTGAGCGGCCGGGCGCCGTAGGCGGGGTCGTAGCCCGTGTCCGCGAAGTGGTCCTTGGCCTTCTGGGTGAGCTCCAGCCGGATGTGGCGCTCTCCCAGGCGTTCCCGCAGGTGGCCGAGCTGGATCTCGACGATCTCCCGCAGGTCCTCCCGGGTGAGGCCGTGGAACACCACGATGTCGTCGACGCGGTTCAGGAACTCCGGCCGGAACTCCCGCCGCAGGACATCCAGAACCTCCCGCTTCATGGCCTCGTACCCGCTGTCGTCGCCGCGGCCGCTGTAGTTCAGGATGAGCTGGCTGCCGATGTTGGAGGTCATGATGACCACGGTGTTCTTGAAGTCCACGGTGCGGCCGTGGCCGTCGGTCAGGCGGCCGTCGTCGAGGATCTGCAGCATGACGTTGAACACGTCGGGATGGGCCTTCTCCACCTCGTCGAACAGCACCACCGAATAGGGGTGGCGCCGCACCGCCTCGGTGAGCTGCCCGCCCTCGTCGTAGCCCACGTATCCCGGCGGGGCGCCCACCAACCGCGCCACGGTGTGCTTTTCCATGTACTCCGACATGTCGAGGCGCACCATGTTGGCCTCGTCGTCGAACAGGAACTCGGCCAGCGCCCGCCCCAGCTCGGTCTTGCCCACGCCGGTGGGGCCCAGAAAGATGAACGAGCCGATGGGGCGGTTGGGGTCCTTGAGCCCCGAGCGGGCGCGCACCACCGCGTCGGCCACCGCCGACACCGCCTCGTCCTGGCCGATGAGGCGCTTGTGCAGATGGTCGCCCAGGCGCAGCAGCTTCTCCCGCTCCCCCTCCAGCAGCTTCGACACCGGCACGCCGGTCCAGCGCGACACCACCTCCGCGATGTCGTCCTCGTCCACCTCCTCCTTGAGCAGCACGCCGCCGTCCTCGGTCCTGAGGCCGTCTTCCTGCTTTGCAAGCTCGCTCTCCAGCTCTCCCAGCTTGCCGTACTTGAGCTCGGCCACCCGGTTCAGGTCGTACTCGCGCTCCGCCTGTTCCATGGCCCGGCGGGTCTCGTCGATCTCCTCCTTGAGCTTGCGCAGGCGGGCGATGGCGCCCTTCTCCATCTCCCAGCGCGCCTTGAGCTTGTTGGCCTCTTCCTTGAGGTTGGCGAGCTCGTTCTCGAGCTTCGACAAACGCTCCCGCGAGGCGTCGTCGCTCTCCTTGCGGAGGGCCTCGCGCTCGATCTCGAGCTGCATCACCTGGCGGGAGGCCTGGTCCAGCTCCGCGGGCATGGAGTCGATCTCGGTGCGCAGCTTGGAGGCCGCCTCGTCCACCAGGTCGATGGCCTTGTCGGGAAGGAAGCGGTCGCTGATGTAGCGGTGCGACAGCACCGCCGCGGTCACCAGCGCGGCGTCCTTGATGCGCACCCCGTGGTGCAGCTCGTAGCGCTCCCGCAGCCCCCGCAGGATGGAGACGGTGTCTTCCACGGTGGGCTGGTCCACGGTCACCGGCTGGAACCGCCGCTCCAGCGCCCGGTCCTTCTCCACGTACTTGCGGTACTCGTCCAGGGTGGTGGCGCCGATGCAGTGAAGCTCGCCGCGGGCCAGCATCGGCTTCAATAGGTTGCTGGCGTCCATGGCCCCCTCGGCGGCACCGGCTCCCACCACCGTATGCAGCTCATCGATGAACAGGATCACCTCGCCCGAGGACTCCTGCACCTCCTTCAACACGGCCTTGAGGCGTTCCTCGAACTCGCCCCGGTACTTGGCCCCGGCGATGAGCTGACCCATGTCCAGCACCACGATGCGCTTCCGCTTGAGGCCCTCGGGCACGTCCCCCGCCACGATGCGCAACGCCAGCCCCTCGACGATGGCGGTCTTGCCCACGCCGGGGTCGCCGATGAGCACCGGGTTGTTCTTGGTGCGGCGCGACAGCACCTGCACCACCCGGCGGATCTCCTCGTCCCGTCCGATGACCGGGTCGAGCTTGCCCTGGGACGCCAGTTGGGTCAGGTCCCGTCCGTAGCGTTCCAGCGCCTGGTAGGTGCCCTCCGGGTTCTGGCTGGTGACGCGCTGGTGGCCCCGCACCTTTTGGAGCGCGCCCAGCAGGGTGTCGCGGCCGACGCCGTGCGCTTGAAGCAGTTGGCTCGCCTTGCCCCCTTCTTCCAGGATCGCCAGCAGCAGATGCTCGACGCTGATGTAGTCGTCCTTGAGGCCTCGGGCCTCGTCCTCCGCCCGGGTGAACAGGCGCGACAGCCGCTGGGTGACGTAGAGCTGCTCGGGCCCGGCCGCCGCCCCGGCCCCGGTCACCTGCGGGATGCGGTCGAGCTCCTGCTCGAGGCCTTGCTTCACCGCCGTCACCGAGACGTCCAACTGGGCCAGCAACGCGGTGACGACGCCGTCGGCGGGCTCCAGCAAGGCGGCCAGCAGGTGCTCGACGTCCACCCCCTGGTGGTTGCGCCGGGATGCCACGTTCTGGGCCTGGCGCAACGCTTCCTGTGACTTGTCGGTCAGACGATTGATATCCATGCGATTCCTCCGGTTCCCCGTCTTGCAGCCCGGGAAGCCTTACAAAATCTAGGTACGGATTCGCCAAAGTCAACGCGCCCCATGCCGTGGCCGCCATGGGCGGGTATCCGGTTCCTGGTTCCGTCATGGTATACCTACGCAACAACGCGCTCTCGAACGGAAGCATGACGGATTTCATCGAACGCAGGCTGGAGGAGATCAGAAGCCGGAACCTTTACCGGCAGTTGAAGGTCGTGGACGGCGAGCAGGACGCCACCGTCCGCCTCGACGGCCGGGAGGTGCTGAACCTTTCCTCCAACAACTACCTGGGGCTGGCCAACCATCCCGCCCTGAAGGAAGCCGCCCGGGAGGCGCTGGACCGCTGGGGCTGCGGCTCGGGAGCGTCGCGTCTGATCTCGGGAAACATGACCGCCCACGAGGAGCTGGAGCAGCGCATCGCGCGCTTCAAGGGGACCGAGGCGGCGCTGGTGTTCAACAGCGGCTACCAGGCCAACGTGGGCATCATCGCCACGCTGGCGGAGAAGGGCGACGTGGTCCTGAGCGACGAGCTGAACCATGCCAGCGTCATCGACGGCTGCCGGCTCTCGCGGGCCGCGGTGGCGGTGTACCGCCACTGCGACATGGACCACCTGGAGAGTCTGCTCAAGGACGCCCCGGCCGGAGCGCGCAGGCTCATCGTCACGGAGTCCATCTTCAGCATGGACGGGGACGTCGCGCCGCTGCGCGAGATGGTGGAACTGGCCGAGCGCCACGGCGCCATGGTGATGGTGGACGAGGCCCACGCCACCGGGGTGCGGGGGCCCAACGGCGCCGGCGTGGTGGCGGAGCTGGGGCTCGGAGACCGGGTCCTGGTGCAGATGGGCACCCTGGGGAAAGCCCTGGGAGCCTTCGGCGCCTACGTCGCCGGCAGCGGCAAGCTGAAGGAGCTGCTCGTCAACCGCGCCCGCAGCTTCATCTTCACCACGTCGCTGCCGCCGGTGGTGCTGGCCATGGCCGGCGCCGCCGTGGATCTGGTGGAAAAGGAGCCCGAGCGGCAATGCGCGCTGCGCCGGAACACCGAGCGGCTGCGGAACGGCCTCCAGCGGCTCGGCTACACCGTGGGCGGCAGCACCCAGATCATTCCCGTCATGGTGGGAGAGGAGCAGCCGTGCATGCAGCTCGCGGGCAGGCTGCTGGACTCGGGCTATTACGTGCAGGGCATCCGCCCGCCCACGGTGCCGCCGGGGACCTCGCGCCTGCGGGTCACCACCATGGCGACCCACACCACGGAACAGATGGAACAGGCACTCGACGCCTTTGGACATGCAAGGTGAGCGACAAATTGAGCGACCAATACGACATTCTCAAGCGCATGGACCACACGCACCTGTGGCACCCCTTCACCCAGATGCAGGAGTGGATGGGCGAAGACCCCTGCATCATCGCCGAGGGCGAGGGCAGCTACCTCATCGACGTCGACGGCAACCGCTACCTCGACGGAGTCTCCTCGCTGTGGTGCAACCTGTTCGGCCACCGCCGCCCGGAGCTGGACCAGGCCCTCAAGGACCAGACCGACCGCATCGCCCACTCCACCTTCCTGGGGCTCTCCCACGTACCGGGCATCGAGCTGGCCGCCCGGCTCAACGCCCTGGTGCCGGAGGGGCTTACCCGCGTGTTCTACTCGGACAGCGGCGCCACCGCCGTGGAGGTGGCGCTCAAGCTGGCGGTGCAGTACTGGCAGCTCCTGGGCCGGACCCAAAGGACCCGGTTCGCGCGGCTGGAGGAGTCCTATCACGGCGACACCGTCGGAGCCATGAGCGTCGGCTACAGCGACCTGTTCCACCACTTCCACCGGGACCTGTTGTTCCCGGCCCTGGCGGTGAAGCCTCCCTACGCCTACCAGCGGGAGCAGGGCCTGAGCGAGGCCGAGGCGATGGAGCGGTCGGTGGCGGAGGCCCGGGAAACGGTCGGCCGGGAGAAGGACCGCCTGGCGGCGTTCATCATGGAGCCGGTCATGCAGGGGGCCGCGGGCATGTGGCCCCAGCCCGCCGGCTACGTCGGGGCCATTCAGGAAATCTGCAAGGAAGCCGGCATCCTGTTCATCGCCGACGAAGTGGCCACGGGCTTCGGCCACACCGGGCGGATGTGGGCCTGCGAACACGACGGCGTCAGCCCGGACCTCATGTGCGTCGGCAAGGGCATCACCGGCGGCTACCTGCCGCTGGCCGCCACCTTCGCCACCGACGAGATCTTCTCGGCGTTCCTGGGCGAGTACGGAGAGTTCAAGAGCTTTTTCCACGGCCACACCTACACCGGCAACCCTCTTGGCTGCGCGGTGGCGCTGGCCGGGCTGGACATCTTCGAGCGGGAGGCGCTGATGGAGAAGGTGCCCGCCAAGATCGCCTGGCTGGAGGACCGGCTCGGAAACGACGTCCTCACCCTCCCCCACGTACGCGAGATACGCCAGCGCGGGTTCATGACGGGCATCGAGCTGGTGAAGGACAAGGAGCGCGGGGAACGCTACGACCCGGGCGTGCGCATCGCCAACCAGGTGGTGCTGGAAGCCCGGCGGCGAGGAATCATCGTCCGCCCGCTGGGCGACACCCTCATCATGCTGCCGCCCCTCACCATCGGCGACGCCGAGCTGGAGACCCTGGTAACCGTGGTGCGGGACTCCATCGACCAGGTGACAGGCGCTGCATGAGCCGCGGCTTCTTCATCACCGGCACGGACACCGGCGTGGGCAAGACCCTGGTGGCGTGCGGCCTCGCCGCGGCATTCAGGGACTCCGGCTTCAAGGTCGGGGTGATGAAGCCCGCGGAGTCCGGGTGCCGGAACGAGAAGGGGCACCTGGTGCCCCAGGACGCCACCTTCCTCAAGGCCGCGGCGGGCAGCGATCAGTCCATCGAACGTATCTGCCCCTACCGGCTGGGAGTGCCCGTGGCGCCCAGCGTCGCCGCCGCGCACGCCGGCGTCCGCATCCGGCCGGACTTCCTGGTGCGGCTGTGCCGCGACATGGGAGCGGCCCACGATCTCATGCTGGTGGAAGGGGCCGGCGGCATCATGGTGCCCCTGGTCGCCGACTACACCTACGCCGACCTGGCCCGTGAGCTTGGCCTCGCCGTCCTGGTGGTGGTGGGCAACCGGCTCGGCGCCATCAACCACGCCGTCCTGTCCATCGAGCACGGGACATGCCTGGGCCTGAACGTCTGCGGTTATATCCTGAACGAGGTCGGGAGCGACAGGACGCCGGCAACCGCCACCAACGCCCAGACCCTCCAGGAGATGACCAAGGTGCCGTGCCTCGGGATGATCCCGTTCCTTGGCGCGCGGCGGGCCGGAGCCGGCCCGCCGCCGGAGACCCGCCCCGACCTGGGCAGCGTTTTCGAGCGGCACGTAGAGCTGGACTACCTGAAGCAGATCATGTGAGTAGCGGGAAACCCGAGGCGCCGGACGAAGCGTCATTCCCGCCCTCCTCCGTCATTCCCGCGGAAGCGGGAATCCAGGAGTGGTGGTGTGGCGGCACCATTGCCCCGGCCCCACCCCGCCTGGATTCCCGCTTCCGCGGGAATGACGGTTAGGGGCGTCGTGCCATTTTCGTGTCCGAGCAGATTTTGACACATATCGACGGACATCACTGCCCGCCGACGAAGCAGCGCGTCACCTCGTCGTATATTGCCTGCAACGGCACCTTCTTCGACGCTGCGGCCTTCCGCGCCTCGTCGTATTCCGGTGTCGCCCTCTTCCGGCCTCCGGGCTCCTCCGCGACCTTCACCGTGAAGGTGCCGAAGCGGGTCTCGAGCCTCCGGGTCTCGCGCCGCAACACGATGCGATCCACCCTGTAGCACCGCACTCCCAGGGTGGAGGTCTCCCGCAGCACGATGCCGGCCAGGGCATCCCGCAACTCCGGCTCGGCCAGGATGCGCAACAACGTGCCCGGTCGGTTCTTCTTCATCTGGACCGGCGACAGCGTCACATCGCGGGCGCCGGCGGCGAACAGACGCTCCAGGACGTAGTCGTAGATTTCCGGGTTCATGTCGTCGATGTGGGTCTCCATCACGAGCATGCGGTCATGGTCCAGGGCCGCCTCGCTCTCCCCGAGCACGACGCGCAACACGTTGGGCCGGTCCGGGAACTCCAGCGTGCCCGCGCCGTAGCCCGTCCGCTCGATGCGCATGGCCGGGGCGCCGCCCTTCTCGGTGACCAGGGCCGATAGGATGGCGGCCCCGGTGGGTGTGACGTTCTCCGCGTTCAGGCCCGCGTCTTCGACCGGAAACCCCTTCAGCAACTCCAGGGTCGCCGGTGCCGGCACCGGCAGCACCCCGTGCATCGAACGGGTCAGGCCCCGGCCCAGCGGCACCGTGGAACAGGCGAAGTCGTCGATGTCCAGGTGACACGTGCCGATGGCCGCGGCGACGATATCGACGATGGAGTCCACAGCCCCCACCTCGTGGAAGTGTACCTCCTCCGGGGCGACGCCGTGGAGCTTCCCCTCCGCCTCGGCCAGCTTCGAGAACACCGCGAGGCTCCGGGCCTTCACCGCCGCCGGGAGCCTGCTCCGGTCGATCAGCCGGCGGATGCCGGACCAGCTTCGCCGGGGCGGGTCCTTTGCGGGGATGACCTGGAACCGGGTGGCCCGGATGCCGTTGACGGTCTTCCTGCCCACCCGGATCCGGAAGTCCACGCCCCGAAGCTTCTCCAACTCCTCCTGGAGCCGCTTGCGCGGCACCCCCAGGTCCAGCAAGGCGGCCACCGTCATGTCCCCGCTGATGCCGGAGACGAGATCAAAGTACGCGGTTCTCATGGTGAAGGCAGGCGTACGAAACTCGCCGGTGACCTGTCAAGGGTGCGGACGAAGCATCCCCCGGGGACGAGGGCGCCCCGCGTGGCGCATTTACATGGGAGTTGGGGAGTGCTACCTTGTAGGGACTACAACTGCGTGGGGCCGTAGCTCAGCTGGGAGAGCGCTAGGTTCGCAATCTAGAGGTCGTGGGTTCGATCCCCATCGGCTCCACCAACACTCCTTCAAAGCCGTCCGAAGACGGCTTTTCTTTTGGCAGTTCCTGCCGGGAACCGCTACCTTCTCTTCCTCGCCCCCAGGCGTTCCGTTTGTCGGACGATGGCCCGCTGGATGCGGTCGCCGTGTTGGCCGAACAGCTCCCCTTGCGGCGGATCGCCGTGCATGACGAGGAGCCGGTCCATGGCCGCCGCATGGTCTTCCAGTGTGCCGTCCGCCCGGATATGTCGAACCGCGACGCCCCGGACCCCCAGAGCCTGCGCCACCAGCAGGGTCCGGTGGCATTCCAGCGGCTCCTTCTCCGCGCACATTATCGCGACGCTGCGGGCGGCCGCGTCTTGCATGACCCGATCCAGCCCCCGCTGAAACACGGGAGTGGCCGCGACACGGTCGTAACGGACGCGTCCGTTCTCGTAGCAGGCCGGATCGTCCGGCCGTCCGCCCAACTCGCGTCCGAGGGACACGTACCCGATACCGTGTCGCACAAGGCTGTTCGCCAACGAGTCGCGGTTGAACTGCGGATTGAAGCGGCTGTACGGCGTCGAACGTACATCCGCCACCTCGTCAACGCCGTGTTGCCGCAAGAGGTCCACAAAGCGGCCGATGGCATGGGTGGAATGGCCGATGGTGAAGACACTCATGGCACCGTCATTCATACCACTGCCGGCACGGTGCTTGACAAGAACCGGAAGTCGCGACCACCCCTCGCCGAACTTCCCGGTTTCATGTATCGTGGCTGTCGGTCGACCGACCAAACCGACAGACCACCAGGAGGAATCCCATGAGCAACAACCTTCGAGGCAAGTACGCCATTGCGGGAGTCGGGCACAGCAAGCTCGGCAAGGTGCCGGAGATGGGGCCCATCGGGATGTTCGCGGTGGCGGCGCGGAACGCCATCGCGGATGCCGGGCTGACCAAGGAAGACGTGGACGGGCTGGTTACGCGCGGGCCGGACGACGTCTACTGCCATCACCAGCGGGTGGGGGCGGCGCTGGGCCTGAACGTCACCTACAGCACCTCCACGGACAACGGCGGCGCGAGCCAGGTGCTCGGCGTGGCCATGGCCTGCATGGCCATCGACGCGGGTCTGTGCAACACGGTGGTGGTCGGGTTCGGGCGGGACACCTGGTCCCGGACACACCGCACCGAGGCGGCCCGCAAGCGGGTGAACATCGGCATCCAGAACCAGGGGGAGTTCGGCCCGGAGTTCGGCTGGTTCGGGGCGCCGTCCAACTACGCGGTCTCCGCCCGGCGCCACATGAAGCTCTACGGCACCACCAAGGAGCAGTTGGGCCACATCGCGGTGGCGTTCCGGGAGCACGCGAGCCGGAACCCCAACGCCTTCCTCCAGAAACCCCTGACCATCGAGGAATACCTGAGCGCCCGGATGATCGTCGATCCGCTTTGCCTCTACGATTGCAGCATCTACATCGACGGCGCCGCCGCGGTGGTGGTGACCTCGGCGGAACGCGCCAGGGACCTGCGGCAACCGCCGGCGTATGTCATGGGCTTCGGTTTCGGCAACCGGCTGAGCGGCTGGTTCGAGGAGAGCAACATGCTCACCACCGGAGCCCGGGAGGCGGGCGAGGCAGCCTACCGCATGGCCGGCATCGGCCCGGACGACGTGGACACGGCCCAACTCTACGACTGCTTCACGCAGATGGTGCTGCTCCAGCTCGAGGACTACGGCTTCTGCGAGAAGGGCGAGGGCGGCCCCTTCGCCGCCTCGGGGGCCCTGAGGCTGGGCGGCCGCCTGCCCACCAACACCTCGGGCGGACAACTCTCGGAGGGACATACCGAGGGCATGCTGCAGATCGTGGAGGGGGTCCGCCAGGTTCGGCACGAGCACGGTCCGGACCGCCAGGTAAAGGACGCCGAGGTGGCGCTGGTGAGCGGCCACGGCGGCAACACCGCCTGCCAGTCCGCCTTGATCCTGGCGAGGGCGGCGTCATGAGCGAATACGCCAAGCCCTTGCCGTACCCCACGGTGGAGTCGGAGCCCTTCTGGGAGGGCTGCAAGCGCCACGAGCTGCTGTTGCCGCAATGCCGCCAATGCGGCAGGTACTGGTTCCCGCCTGGGTCCACCTGCCCCCATTGCTGGAGCACGGAGTGGGACTGGAAGAGGGCCTCCGGCCGCGGCCGGATTCACTCGTTCGGTGTCTACCAACGAGTGTACCACCCCGGCTTCGAGGGCGAGATTCCCTACGTGTTCGCGGTCATTCAACTGGACGAGGGGCCGCGGCTGGTGAGCAACGTGGTGAACGAGTCGCCGGACAAGCTCGAGTGCGACCAGCCGGTGGAGGTGGTGTTCGAGGACGTTACCGAGGAAGTGACGCTCTACAAGTTCGCGCCGGCCTAGTCGCCCACGCGGCCCGGTGGGTTCGCGTGGTGCAGGGACGGGTCTCGGACCCGCACGCGCTACCGCGTCGCCTCGGTGAGGGTCCGGATGAGCTTGTCGGCCTGCGGGTTCCGGGCCTTTCTCCGGATCAGGATGTCGGTGGGCGTGAGCTTGGCGTCGCCGTAATAGGTCCCGTTGTCGTTGTTGTTGACGATCACGCCCCCGCCCTCCAGGGTGAGGCCGCCGTACAACCCCTTGACGCGTGCGAACGAGAAGATGTCGAAGAGCTCGGCCTTGGCGCCGATGCCCTCCGGGCCCACGCCGATGCTGGCGTCGGCGCCGAGCTGGAACTTGTCGCCCAGGAACCGCCTCAGGCCCGTGTCGGTCATGATCATGAGAATGACCTGCCCGCCGGCGATGCCGAACTGGAGGCCGAAGGAGCCGGCCAGGACGTCATAGAAAGCGGGATTGCTCCAGCTTCCGTCCCGGTCCTGGGCCAGGAGCACGCCGTTGCCGACGTACCCGCCCAGGAAGAACCCGCCCCGGACCCACGTCGGCATGATCAGAAGGCCCTTGGCGTAACGCACGTTCTCGCGGAACCACGTCATCCGGGGATCCTTCTGGAAGTCCCGAAACGCGAACTGGGCCTCGGTCACTCTTTGCTCCAGCTTCTCCCGGTCCGCCGCGCCGGACGGCACGACGGACACCGTGGTGAACAGGATCAGGACGGCGAGTGATATCAGGTACTTTTGCATCGAGCGCCTCGTTTCCCTCGGCGAGCGGCAAGCCGTGAACGGTGTGCGTGACCGCGTGTTCCAAAGATAACATGCTGGACGCCGTTAGAAAACGACGCAGCGGCACCCCACGCACCGGGCCGCCGGCCTACAGGCCGCGCAGCACCAAGTAGTGATCGCCCCCGGCCACCAGCTTCTTCACCACTTTGGCCTGCCAGCCGGTTCGTGCGGGCCCGTAGATCCTCTCCACGGCGTCCCGCGCCAGCACCACCACGGACGCCGGATTATCGCGAAGGAACCGGGCGATGCTTTCCTCGGTGTTGAGAAGCTCCACCCTGCGCCGGGTGTGGAAGCCGAAGGCGGCCATCTTGGCCCGTCCCCGGCGTGGATTGGCGAGGCCGAACGCCGGTTCCGATCCGAGCTCGCCGGCGATCCAGCGCGACGCCGGCTCGTAGGTCTTCACCGGATTGAACCGGGGCATGAACCAGTTGAACACCAGGAAGTACACCGGCACCATCCCTGCGGCCAGCCGGAAGAACGCCCGGGACAGGTCCGGACCATTCCGGGCGGGCAGCACCCAGAGTCCCGCGGCTGCGCTCAGGGCGCCGATGACCAGGCCCGGCGCGCGCAGGCTTTCGGCCAGGCCGGCGTGCAGGGGCTCCAGGGCGAGCCGCTCCGCCAGCAGGTCCGCCCCCAGGCCGGCGGTGACCAAGCCGGCGCTCAGGAGCAGCAGCAGCCCGGCCGCCAGAACCACGGCCACCGTGGAGAGACGCCGCTCCGGGGCGCCGGGCTCCGCCCGGCCGCCCGCCGCCGCGGCAATCCATTGGCCGACGAGCAGCGCCGCGGCCGGGTAGGCCGGAAGCAGGTACAACTGACGTTTGGTGGCGGCAATGGAAAGGAAGAGGAAGAACACCCAGAACCACCACAGCAACAGCTGCTGCCTCGGGTCGCCCCATGACCGCCGGCGCCAGATCCACCAGAACGCCAACGGCAACATCAGGCTCCACGGCGCCATGTCGTGCCAGATCCTGAGGGCGTAGTAGTGGAGGGGCCGCGCATGGCCCTGGCTGCCGCTTCCGAAACGCGCAGCGTTCTGCAGCCACAGCTCCCGGAGGGTATGGCCAGTCCCGGCCTCGTAGGCGCAGGCGATGAGCCATGCCAGGTAGATGCCCACGCTCAGCAGGCCGAGGGGGATCAGGGCGGCGAGGGGGCGCCACTCCCGGCGCGCGGCGTGCCACAGGCAGAGCACCAGCCCCGGCAGGAGAAGCCCCAGCGGCCCCTTGGTCAGCATGGCCAGGCCGAACAGGACGAAGGCCGCCGCCCGCGGCTTCCACGACAGCTCCGCGTCCGCGCCTATCCCGTAGGCCAGCAGGCCGGCGCCGACGAAAAGCGTGAACAGCATGTCGGGGCGGTAGCCGACGGCCTGGAGCGCGAACTGGGGGAAGGTCAGCAGCGCGAATCCCGCCCACAGCCCGGCGGAGGGCCCGAACCAGCGCGAGCCCGCGAGGCAGGTGACGAGCGACAGGGCGACGGCGCCCAGGGCGGAGGGGAGACGCAGGGACACCTCGTCCATGCCGCCGAGGAACGTGGAGGAGACGGACCCCGCCCAGTAGATGAGCGGAGGATAGTCGAGCCAGATGGCGCCCATGCGGCGGGGCACGACCCAGTCTCCGCTCAGGAACATGGCCAGGGCGGTCTCGGCCACGTTGGGCTCGTTGGGAAACCACAGGTCCCGCGGCCCGAGACCGGTCACGTAGAGCAGCGTTCCCAGCCCGGCCAGCAGGAGATAACGATGGCGCTCGAGAGCAGTCAAGGGAAGCGTAACGACACGGCCGGGGCCCGCATGGCGCGTCAGAACTCCATGCCGATGCCGGCCGCCCGGGCCTTGTCGTGGGCCAGCCGCGCCAGGGCCATGTAGCCCACGCCCTGATCGCTGTTCTGCTTGAACAGGGTGATGTCGCGGCCGCTCCGGCGTCCCCGGACCTTCCCGGTCACCAACGCGCTCAGGTCCTTGACATCGTCCCAGGCGATGACGCCGTTCCGGACGGGCTCCAGCAGGTCGCCCTGTTCGTCCTGGATCCCCTGCTGTACCAGGGTCGCCACGATGACGTCGGCCCGGGCCAGCACCTCGTCGTCCAGCTCTCGCCGCGGACGGCTCACCAGCCCCTCCATCAGCAGCTCCTTATTGCTGCCGACGATGGAGGTCACGTGGACCCCCTCCTCCAGCCACCGCCCGAAGACCACGGGGAAGTTGCTGCCGGTGGCGCAGACGATGATGTCCACGTTGCGGGCGGCGTCCTCGGGCCGCTCCACGGGTATGAGCTCCGCGTCCACGTAGGGTTGCATGGTCTCGCAGAAGGCGCGCCGGTTGTCGGCGCTGCGGCTGTGGACCTTGACCTCGGTGATGGGCCGTATGGCGCACATGGCCTCCAGGTGGCGCCGGGCCTGGCGGCCGGTGCCGTAGAGCCCCAGCACCCGGGCGTCCTCCCGGGCCATGCGCCGGGTGCCGACGGCGCTGGTGATGGCGGTCTCGGTGGCGAACTCGTCCTCCGCCGCCCGGCGCCGGTAGAACGGCGGACAGCCGGCGATGATGGCCAGCAGCGCGCCGTTCTCGCTGTCGTAGCTGACGTAGACCCGCTTGCCCACCGCGCCGTAGCTCTGGTCCTCGGCCGTGTAGTTGTGGCGCTCGTAGTGCACGAAGGTGCCGGCCACGGCCAGGGACACGCATCCCCCGGAATGAACCGTGATGCGGCGGTTGTCCGCCAGCATCCGCTGGCGGGGAAGGCTGAAGATGGGGTGGTCCACCTGCGAGGCGAACCCCTTCTCCGTGGCATCGACGGCCTCGGTGATGGAGATCAGGCCCTCGAGCTCTTCGGCCTTGATGAACAACGCCATGGCTTGCGTCCCCGGGCGTCCCGGACAGGACACCCCGTGTCAGCCGTGGGCCCGGGTGAACTCCAGCGCCCGGTCGCAGACGTTCTCGGTGGTCTGGTCCGGCGGCATGACGTTCCAGAACTCGCCGTTGGGCAGGCACTCCCGCAGGTAGTGCGCGCCCGAGGTGGCGTGGGACGGGTCGTCGCCCGGCATGATGACGGCCGGAGCCTTGATGCCCATGACCTCCTCGGCCGCGGCGCCCGTCGCGGTGTCGCGATCGAACAGGTCGGGGCCGCTGGTGGCGATGATGCCCATGTAGCGCTCGGGGTCCTCGGCCGCGAACCGCTCGGCGAACGCGCTGTCGCGGGCGATGACCGACGCCCAGGGACCGGACTCGGGGTCGGTCCAGAAGGTGGTCCCCTTGGACGCCCGGTCCACGACTCCCTGAAGGCCGTTCTCCCGCACGAAGTCGAGGTGGGCGGCGAAGCGCGCCTGGCTCGCCGTCTTCCAGCGGTACCCTCCCACCGGCCAGTGGAGGATCATGCCGCGGGTCGCCTCGGGATAGTTGACGCCGAAGGAAAGGGCCACCGAGCAGCCCATGCACCCTCCCATAACGAAGGCCGAATCGATTCCCAGGTGGTCCAGGAGCTGTTTGCCCTCCCGGGCGTACGCGGTCCAGGTAAGGCGCTCCACCCGTCCGCCGGACTGTCCGGCTTCCCGGCGGTCGTAGGCGATGACCTGATGCTCCGAGCCCAGCCTGGCCAAGGCGTCAATGCCGGTCCAGGCGCTGGCAACGCGCCACTTCTCGATGGTGGAATCGAATCCCCCGGGCGCGAACATCAACAGCGGCGTCCCGGAGCCGTAGGTTTCGTAGTAGATCTCGATATCGTCGATGACGGCAGTGGACATGTGGTTCCTCCCGAACCGCCCCCCGGACCGCGCGAAACGCGCCCTTGGGGCCTGGCGTGATGATGTCCAACGATTAGCCCAACGGTATGGGCCAGTCAAATTCACGTGCGCGTCGGCCCGATGATCCTCATGGCCGTAACCGGGCACGTTGACCCGGTTCCGCTTCGGGTCCTATAATCCACTCCAACATCGAGCGGCCGGCCCGCCGGCCACGGAGGTACCCATGCTGATAGACTGGCACTCCCACCACACCGCCCCGGAAGTGGTCGACGCATTCCGCCGGAAGGCCGGCAAGGACCCGAAGGTCGACGCCTACGACGCGGTGGACTTCGAGAAGCGGCTTACCGAGCTGGACGAGGCGGGCATCGACTACCAGCTCGTCTCCCAGGGCGCCAGCGAAGATGCCGACCAGCTCGGCGCGGCCGACGCCATGGAGATGGCGCGGCTGTCCAACGATGTGCTGGCGGAGCGCATCGGCGGCCACACCGACCGGTTCGGAGGCATCACGGCGCTGTCGTTCAAGAACGTGGATGACTCCGTGGAGGAGATCGAGCGCATGGCCTCCCGGGGCTTCAGGGCGGTCCTCATCTACCCGAGGGTGGACGGCGAGATGAAGGTGGACCTGCCGGAGTTCGACCCCGTTTTCGCCAAGGTGTCGGAGCTCGGCCTGCCGCTGTTCCTGCACGGCAGCGGCAACGCCAAGGACCCGACCCTCCAGCGGCTGGAGGACGGCGGCGCCGGGGTCTCCTACGCCGTGTTGTCGGACGCCAGCGTGAATGAATGCGTGATGCGCATGATCGCCGGCGGCGTCTTCGATCGCTATCCGAACCTGAGGGTGGTGATACGGAGCGGCGGCGGCGGCATCCCCCTGCTGGTCCAGAGGATGTCCTGGAGGCACAGGGGGCCGGACGGCGACAAGCGCTACTCCGACATTTTCCTCGAACACTTCCTCATCGACACGGCCAGCGTCAGGCCCAAGGCCCTGCCCTTCCTCACCGACGTGATGGGGTCCGGCGGCGTGGTCTTCGGTTCGGACTACTGCGGCGGATTGGGCCCTCTCAAGAGGGCGTTGGCGGTGGTGGACGAGCAGGAGAACGCGGCGGAGGTCCGTTCCTGGACCGAGCGGACTTCGCGCGAGATGCTGGGGCTCTAGCCCTGCAAGACCTCGGACGCGAAGACCTCGATGGTCCGCAGGAAGCTCGGATGCGACAGGGTCGCCATGTCCAGCACGATGTGCTCGACCCCGGCTTCCTCGAACTCGGCCACGCGATCCCGGATGAGTGACGGGTCCCCCTTGAACGGCGTGTTGCCCGCCCGGCCCGCATAGGGACCGACCGGCTCGGAGACGCGGTCGATGAGGAGATTGGCGCGCAACGACATGGCCGGCACCCGAGCGATCTGCCGCCGCTCGCACAGTCCGGCCATGTAGGCCCTTCCCTCTTTCATCTCCTGAGCGGTGAGCCCGATGGGATGCCAGCCGTCCCCCAGCTCCACCGCGCGCCGCATGGCCCGTTTGCTCCTGCCGCCGATCCAGATGGGCGGTCCCGGTTGCTGCACCGGCCGCGGCGACGTGTAGACCTTGTCGAAGTTGAAGTACCTGCCGCTGAAGCTGGTCTGGTCGTGCGTCCATGTCTCGCGTATGACGCGCAGGTACTCGTCGCTCACGTCGCCGCGCTCCGCGAAGGGCACGCCGAGGGCGTTGAACTCCCCCTCCATGTACCCGGCGGCGGCCCCGAAGATGACCCTCCCGCCGGAGAGCACGTCGATGCTCGCCAGCATCTTGGCCATGACGATGGGATTGCGGTAGGCCAACACGATGATGCTGCTGCCGAGCTGCGCGCGCCGGGAGACCGCGGCCAGGTAGCTGAACACCGTAAAGGCCTCCAGCATGTGCTCGCGGTAGATCAACTGCGCTTCGCGCACACCTTCCGGGATGACGACATGGTCCGTGACCCAGATGGAATCGAATCCCAGCCGCTCGATCTCCCCCACCGCCTCGAGCAGCTCGGCGCTCTCGACCTTCCGGCCGTAGTGGGTGAGGCATACCCCGAACTTCATGGTCCCTCCGGCGCGCGCCCTACTCCTTCCGCGTGGTGAGCTCGATCTTGTAGCCGTTGGGGTCTTCGATGAAGGCGATGACGCCGCCGCCGTGCTTCATGGGACCCGCGTCCCGCGTGATCTTGACCCCCTTCTTCCGGAGGTCGTCGCAGGT
Organism: uncultured Binatia bacterium (SeqCode); assembly: GCA_965219905.1. GTDB lineage: Bacteria > Desulfobacterota > Binatia > UBA9968 > JAJDTQ01 > JAJDTQ01. The sequence continues at coordinate 1,876,236 of CBDCOS010000002.1, forward strand.
GGCGTACACGTCGGGGACTCCGATGGCGATGTGGCCGAAGCCGTCGCCCAGGTCGTACTCGTGGGTGTCCCAGTTGTAGGTGAGCTCGATGACCGCGTTGTCCTCCTCGGAACCGTAACCCACGAAGGTATTGGTGAAGCGGCCGGACTCGTAGTCCTTCTGTTTCAGGACCTTCATCCCCAATCCGTCGCAGTAGAACTTGAGGCTCTCATCCAGGTGATTGACACGTATCATGGTGTGAACGATTCTCATGGGGCTCTCCTTTCTCGCGCCGACCCGCCGACTTGCGACGGGTGGGTCACGACCTCCCGGATCTCCCAGCCGTTCGACCGCGTAAAGCTCACGTGGCTCAGGTCACACGGGTTCAGGTGAAACGTGCGGTACTGGTTCAGCGACGTCCCGCTGATCCGGCACAATACCGACTGAATGGGGAAACTGTGGCTGACCACCAGGATGGCGTCCTCGTCGTCGTGGTCCTCCACGATGCGGTTGAGCGCCGCCCAGACCCTGCGGTCCACGTCGATCAGCCGCTCTCCGCCCGGCAGCAGCACGGCCACGGGCTCCGAGCGCCATCGCTCGATCAGTTCCGCGAACCTCTCCCGCACCTCGACGTACGTGAGCCCTTCCATCTCGCCGTGGTCGAGCTCGCGCAGGTCGGGCTCGATGGTCACGGCCACGTCGTGCGGCCCGCCGACGATCTCGGCGGTCTGCCGGGCCCGGCTCAGATCGCTGGAGTAGACCGCGTCGATGCGGCGGCGGCTCAGGTGGGCGGCGACTTCGCCTGCCTGCCGCTGGCCGGCTTCGTTGAGCTCGATGTCCGAGCTGCCCTGGCACCGGCCCTCACGGTTCCAGCGGGTCTCACCGTGTCGTAGGAGGAAGATCTGCATGGCCGCGGACGGCGTGTCAGGAGAACTCCGGATGGATCTCGATGGCGGCATTGGCCTTCAGGCTCTCGATCAACCGCCGCAGGGCCCGTTGCCGTTTCTCACTCCGTATCCGCTGCGTCAGGGCTTCCCTTTCATCGGCCAGCCCGGCGGGGTCCGCCTCGACCGTCCTCCGGAGCACCATGACGTACACCGAATCGCCCTGGACGTAGGCCGCTTCCGCCACGGGCTTTTGCGCGGACAACGTGAGGCCTCCAAGAGGCAGCGGAAGGATTCCGATCTCGGGGATCTCCACCTGGCTGCGCGGGAAGAGGCCGGTGTCCTCCACGGTGAGGCCGTGGTCCGCCGCCACCTTCCGGAGATCCGGCGATTCCTTGAGCGCCGCCAGAAGGGCCTCCGCCTTCTCACCGGCCAGCTCTCCGGCCTTCCTCCGGGCGAGGGTCTCGCGGATGCGTTCCCGGACCTGGTCCAGCGGCGGCACCGCGGGCTCGATCCTCTCGACCCCCTCCAACAGGTACAGCGCGTCCGGGGTGGTGATGATCGGCCCCACCTGGCCCGCCCTCAGGGAAAGGGCCGCCCGGTAAAAGTCCTCCACGTCGCCGATCTCGTCGAGAGTCTCCCCCGCGCTGAAGGCCCGCGTCACCGACGGCTCGATACCTCGTTGCGAGGCCGCCTCCGTCAGCGGCGTGCCGTCGAGCCCCCGCTCGCGGTCGTCCTCCGCGGCCCGTGCCGCCCTGGCGCCGCCGCGTTCACGCTTGAGCGCCTTGACGATGTCCTCCCGCACCTCCTCGAGCGGAATGACCTCGTCCTGCTGCTTCTCCAACGCCTTCAGCAGGTGGAACCCGACACGGCTTTCGAGGATCTCGCTGACCTCGTTCTCCTCGAGCGCGAACAGCGCCGCATCCAGCGCCTCCACCAACTGGCCACGGCCGACGAGGCCCATGTCCCCGCCCCGAGCCGCGCTTTCGCCCTTCGAGTGTTTCTTCGCAAGCTCGGCGAAATCGGCGCCCGCCCGCAGATCCTTCAGGATCTCCTCCAGTTGCCCTCGCGGCGCCGCCTTCTCCTCCGGCGAGGCGTTTTCCGGCGCCGCCGGGATGAATATCTGGCTGAACTTCACCGCCTCCCGGCGCCGGAAACGGCGGTCGCGGTAGACGTCGTAGTAGGCGTGAATGTCACCGTCGGAAAACTGGAGGTCGGCGGCGAAATCGTCCACGCCATAGGTGATGTACCGGGTCTTCACCTTGAGCGGCTCTCGCAGCACCGACGCGTTCTTGTCGTAGAAGTCCTTGATCTCCTTGTCCTTGATCTCGATGCCGTCCAGGAAATCGTCCGTCTTCAGCCGGACGAAATCCAGCGCGATCTCCTCGTTGTCCAGCCGGTAGCGCTGTTCGATCTCCGCGGCCGTGACCGGAATCGAATGCTGGATCAGGTCCTGGAGCTTCTGGATCACCAGCGATTCGCGCTGCTGGGTTTCGAACTCTCCGGGCGTCATGCCCTGTCGCATCAGTATCTGCTCGTAAACGTTCCGGTCGAACCGCCCCAACACCTGAAAGGCGGGGTTGCGGGCGATCCCGTCCACCAGCTCCTCATCGGTGACCTGAAACCCCAGCTTTCGCGCCGTCTGCAACAAGAGCCGTTGATGGATGAGCTCGTCCAGCAACTGGCTCCTGAGGTTGAGCGCCTCGATGGCGGCCGGAGAGAGCCGGCCGCCGGCCATTTGCTGATAGGTTTGAAGCATGCGGTAGTAGTGCGTCTCGACTTCGCTGTAGGTGATGGGGTCGCCGTTCACCTCGGCGATGGTGATCACCTGGTTCTGGCCGCCCTGGGGGCCCACGCCGACCATGACGAATGCCAGCACGCCGACGCCCAGCAGCAACAGCACCAGCCACGACCGTTTTCTTTTCCGTATCACGTCAAGCATTTCGGGAAGCTCCTCGTTTATGAAACCGGGATCATTATAGGTAGCCGCCGCCGTGATGTGAAGGGGATGCGGGGTCCGGACCGGAAACCCGCTTTCCCCTTGCCGTTTGTTGTGCCGCAAACGGAGTTTTGGTATCGTTAAGCTGTTTTTTCCTTACATTCTCGGCATGAGAGAGGTCGCATGAGGTTTCTCGACAAGGTCTATGGCTTGGTTTCCAACGATCTGGCCATTGATCTGGGCACCGCGAACACGCTGATCTACATCAAGAACGAAGGCGTGGTCTGCAACGAGCCCTCGGTGGTGGCGGTGCAGAAGAACGGGCGGGGAGAGAAGCGGATCCTCTCCGTCGGCGCCGCGGCCAAGAAGATGTTGGGACGCACCCCGGGCAGCATCGTCGCGATTCGTCCCTTGAGGGACGGCGTCATCGCCGACTTCGAGACCACCGAGGCGATGCTCGAATACTTCATCAAGCAGGTTCACCACCGGCGCTCGCTGGTGCGGCCCCGGGTCATCGTCGGCGTGCCTTTCGGCATTACCGAGGTCGAGAAGCGGGCGGTGCGCGAATCCGCGGAATCGGCGGGAGCCCGCGAGGTCTACCTGATCGAGCAGCCGATGGCCGCGGCGATCGGCTCCGGACTGCCCATCACCGAGCCCACCGGCAACATGATCGTGGACATCGGCGGCGGCACCACCGAGGTCGCGGTGATCTCCCTGGCGGGCATCGTCTACTCGAAATCCATCCGCGTGGGCGGTGACAAGCAGGACGAAGCCATCGTCCAGTTCATCAAGCGGCGCCACAACCTGATGATCGGGGAGCGGACCGCGGAGCTGATCAAGATCACCATCGGGTCGGCTTATCCCGGCGACGAGATCCGCACCATGGAGATCAAGGGCCGGGACCTGGTGGCGGGGGTGCCCAAGACCGTGCTGATCTCCGACGAGGAGATCCGCGACTGTCTGCTGGAGCCCATCAACCAGATCATGGACGCGGTGCGCGTCTCGCTGGAACGTACCCCTCCGGAGTTGGCGTCGGACATCGTCGACCGCGGCATCGTGCTTGCGGGCGGGGGTTCATTGCTCAGGAACCTGGACTCACTGATCAGCGAGGAAACCGGACTGCCGGTTACGCTTGCCACCGACCCCTTGACATCGGTCGTTCTGGGCGCCGGCAAGGCGCTGGACGAGATCGACCTGCTCAAGGACGTGACCATCAACTGAAAGGATACGACAACCACGTGGCCGCAGCCAGGACAGGGAGAACTGCGGACTCGCAACGGGCATCGCAGCAGCAATCCAGATCCCGCCAGCCGGACCCCCGCGCAAACAAGGCCGGTTTCGTGGCCATGTCCATGCTGCGCCGGTATCGGGTTCCGATCAACAGCCTGCTGGCGCTGGCCCTGGCCTTCTACGTGGTCACCGTCTCGTCCACCAACCCGAATCAACCGGATACCGTCACCCGCCTGCTCTCCCACACCGTGAAGCCGCTTCAGAAGGCGCTCCACGCCATCGGCGCGACCATGCGCAACCTGCAGCTCAACTACGTCGCCTTCAAGGACCTCTGGAACGAGAACGCGACCCTGAAGGCGCAGATCGCCGCGCTCGAGGCCGAACGCAACCGGCTCTTCGAGGCGAAGCTCGCCAACGACCGCCTGATGGAGCTGCTGGAGATCAGGACCCGAATCTTGAGGGAATCGGTAGCGGCGACGGTGATCAGCAACAGCGCGAGCAGTTGGTTCCGTACCATTACCGTGGACAAGGGCTCGGACGCGGGCATCCATCAGGGGATGGCGGTCATCACGCCGAGGGGCGTGGTGGGCAAGGTGGTATCGATGGACAAGAACACCGCCAAGGTCCTGTTGTTGACCGACCACAAGAGCGGCCTCGACATCATCACCCAGCGGACTCGGGTGCGCGGGATCGTCTCCGGGTCGGTGGACGGAGAACCCATCGTCAAGTACATGGGCCGCAACGAGGATGTCCGCCCCGGCGACCGGCTGATCACCTCCGGTTTGGACGGGACCTTTCCCAAGGGGCTCCTGGTGGGGACCATCGTCGGCATCGAGGACGAGGCGCCAGGGCTCTTCCAGCGCGTCCGCGTGTCACTGGCCGTGGACCCGCTGGTGATGGAAGAGGTGCTTTTCATTTCCGACAAGCCCAGACCCGCATTCTCGTCCGCGACAAACGACAAACGCGAGCCCGCACCGTCCGCTACACCATGAATGTGTCGCTGGTCTTCTTCGGCATCGGCCTGATCTTCGTCGTCCTCCAGGCCACCGTCCTGCATCTCGCAAGCTGGACCCCCATCATCCCCGACCTGGCCCTGATCCTCTGTGTCTACTGGGCGCTCAACCGGCCCCGGGTGGAAGTCGTATGGGCGACGTTCCTGTTGGGATACGCCATCGACATCCTGTCGAGCCCTCAACCCGGCGTCAACGCCGTGGCCTTCTCCGCGGTGTTCCTCGTCGTCTATCTGGTGTTCCGCTACGTGTGGGCCAGAGGCCATCTGTTGAGCGCCCTCGCCGTGTTCGCCGCGGTGTGGCTGAAGGTCGGCGCGCTGATCTTCATCTCCCCGCTGTTCGAGCTGCCTTCCGGCGAATGGGTGGTCATCGCCGACGCCATCATGCGGGAAGCCCTGTTCTCCGCGGCCATCGCCCCGCTGCTGTTCATCATGCTTCGCTCGATCCAGACGCGCATGGAAACCCCGCGGAAATCAACCTCGTACGTCAATGCTTCCTCCTCGTAGACCGAATTCCCGGACCCTGCCGGAGTTTCGACGGCGAATCCGCCTCTTCGCGCTCTTCGTCCTGGTGGTCGTAGGCTTCCTGACGTACCGCCTATGGGTGCTGCAGATCCTGCAGGGCAACCGCTACACCGTCATGTCGGAGCACAACCGCATCCGCCTGCAGCGCATTCCCGCGGTCCGCGGCATGGTGTTCGACCGCAAGAACCGCCTGCTGATCAACAGCCGGCCGTCCTTCGACCTCCAGTACGTGACCGGCGAGGCGGGCGAGCGGGCAAACACCCTGCAACGCCTGGCCGAGATGGTCGATGGCGACGGGGAACGGTTCCTCGAAGCCGTGCAACGCAGCACCAACGGGAAAGGCGTCACGCTCGTCCGCGACGTGGACTGGCCGTCGGTGGTAGCCGTCGAGACGCATCAACTCGACTTGCCCGGAGTCCAGGTCAGCGTCAGGGCCCGGCGCAGCTACTTGACCGACGAGGTGACGGCCCACGTGCTCGGTTACCTGGGCGAGGTCAACGCCGACCAGTTGCAGCGGCTCCGCAGGCGCGGATACCGGCGCGGGGACGCCATCGGGCAGGCCGGGCTGGAGAAGAGCTGGGAGGAACATCTGGCCGGCCGCAGCGGCGGCGAGAAGGTGGAAGTCGACGCCAGCGGCCGCAGGGTCCGCGTCATCGACCGTCACAAGGCCACCCCGGGCCACAACGTCGTGCTGACCCTCGATATGGATCTCCAGCAGGTAGTGTACGACGCGTTGAAGGGCAAGGAAGGCGCCATCGTCGTCATGGAGGTGAACTCCGGCGCCGTCCTTGCGCTCGTGAGCACCCCGTCGTTCGATCCCAACTCGTTCGCCCGCGGCCTGACCGCCAGGGAATGGCGCCAACTGAGCGACGACACCGAGACTCCACTGCACAACCGGGCGCTGCAGGGGCAGTTTCCCCCGGGCTCGACCTTCAAGATCGTCACCGCGTTGGCCGCATTGCAGGAAGGCGTGATCTCCCCGGACCAGACCCTTTGGTGCGGCGGCTCCTACAAGGTGGGCAACCGCACCCTCCGGGATTGGAAGAAGAACGGACACGGTCACATCGCCATGCACCAGGCCCTGGTGCAATCATGCGACGTCTACTTCTACCAGATCTCCCAGCGCCTCGGCGTCGACAAGATCGCCCGGTACGCGCGCCGTTTCGGCTTCGGCGCGCCCACCGGCATGGCCCTAGACGGCGAAGGCCCCGGGCTGGTCCCCGACAGGGCGTGGAAGAGACGGCGCTTCGGAACCCCCTGGTATCCCGGAGAGACCCCGCTGGTGGCCATCGGGCAAGGCTTCCTCTCGGTGACCCCGCTGCAGATGACCAGCATGACGGCCACGGTGGCCAACGGCGGGACCGTGTACCGGCCCTGGTTCGTCAAGCGGGTGCTGTCGCCCGACGGCGAGGTGATGGAGGAGTACGGCCCGGTCCGGACCGGCACCGTGAGCCTCAAGAAGGAGAACTGGGACATCGTGCGGCGGGCGCTGTTCGACGTGGTCCACGGCAGGCGGGGCACCGCCAGGAGAGCACGCTCGGATCTCGTCTCGATCGCCGGCAAGACCGGCACCGCCCAGGTGGCGGAGATGCGCGGAGAAGCCGTCAAGAGCGAGGACCTGCCGTACGAGGTGCGGGACCATGCGTGGTTCGTCGCCTACGCTCCCGCCAAACGACCTGAGATCGCGCTGACCGTGCTGGTGGAGCACGGGGGGCACGGCGGCGCCACCGCCGCGCCCATCGCCAAGCGCGTGATCGAAGCCTACCTCGCCCTCGACGAGGACGAAGCGGAAGACGACGAGCCGACCCCCCGGCGACTCGCGGTCATGACCGACAAGGAACCGCCGCAGGCCGGCCATGCAAATTGATCGCCGCCTCGTCACCAGCTTCGACTGGCCCCTGTGCACCCTTGCCGTGGGCCTGGCCGTGCTGGGCATCATGACCATCTACAGCGCCACCTGCAGCGTGAACGAAGAATGCTCGCGCTACCTGGCCACCCGGCAGTCCTACTGGCTCGTCATCGGCGTGGTGCTGATGGTGGCGACGTTTTCCGTGGACTACCAGCGCCTGGCCCACTGGGCCTACCCGATCTACGTGGCGGTGGTCATCCTCCTGGCCCTGGTGCTGGTCATCGGCATCACCAGCGGCGGCTCCCAGCGATGGCTCGACCTGAGATTTTTCGCCCTCCAACCCTCGGAGCTGGCCAAGCTCACGCTCGTGCTCGTGCTGGCCAAGACCCTGTGCTACTACGAGCCGGGGTATTCCCTGATGGACCTCGGTGTGCCTCTCCTGCTGAGCGCGCCGGTGGTAGGGCTGGTGCTGCTGCAACCCGACCTGGGCACGGCGGCGGTGATTTTCCTCATCGCCATGGCCGTGGTGGTCATGTCCGGCCTGCGGGTGCGGTCGCTGCTGTACCTCACCCTCGCGGCCATCGCCGCGCTTCCGGTCGGCTGGCAGTTCCTGAAACCGTATCAGAAGACCCGCATCTGGACCTTCATGAACCCGGAATCCGACCCCCTCGGCGCCGGCTACCACGTGGTCCAGTCCAAGATCGCCATCGGCTCCGGCCGCCTCTGGGGCAAGGGGTATCTGCAGGGCAGCCAGAACCGGCTCGAGTTCCTCCCGGAGCAGCACACGGACTTCGTCTTTGCGGTGTTCGCCGAGGAGTGGGGGTTCTCGGGCTGCGTGGCGCTGCTGGCGGCCTACGCGCTGCTGATCCTGCTCGCGGTCCGGGTGGTCCGACGGGCTCAGGATCGTTTCGGAGTGCTGTTGGCCACGGGAATGACGGCGATCCTCTTCTGGCAGTTCACCATCAACATCGGCATGGTGACCGGGCTCCTGCCCGTGGTGGGGATTCCGCTGCCGCTCATCAGCTACGGCGGATCGTCGCTCGTGACCACCCTGGTGGCCATGGGGGTGCTCATCAGCGTGAGCATGAGGCGCTACACGCGCTGACGGGCCGCTCGTCAGCCGAGCGCCTTGTCGATCTCGCTCACCAGCCTGGCCTTGGGAGCCGCGCCCACGACCTGGCCCGCCAGGCCGCCTTCCTTGAAGATCATCAGGTTCGGGATGCCGCGGACACCGTAGCGGGTGGGCGTCTCGGGATTCTCATCGACGTTGATCTTCACCACCTTGAGCCTGCCGTCATATTCCTGGGCCAGCTCTTCCAGCACCGGCGCAATGGACTTGCAGGGGCCGCACCAGGGGGCCCAGAAATCCACCAGCACCGGGACGGGCGCGTGGATCACTTCCGTTTCGAACTCGTTGTCCCCGACGTGGGATATGGCCATGGGTACGTGTCTCCCTTATCCGTTAGTCTCCGGTGCCGGAGAGGAAGTTCAGCAGGGTGCGGACGCCGAAGCCCGTCCCCCCCTTCGGACACGTGACGCGGTCCTTGCTCGCGAACGCCGGGCCCGCGATGTCCAGGTGCGCCCAGGGAACGTCGTCGACGAATTCCTGCAGGAACAGCGCCGCCGTGATGGCCCCGGCCGAGCCGCCGCCGACGTTCTTGATGTCCGCCACCTGGCTCTTGATATCCTCCCGGTACTCGGCCGCTAGAGGCAACCGCCAAAGACCCTCGCCGGCATCCCGCCCACAGGCCGTCAGCGTCTCGGCGAGGTCTCCGTCATTGCAGAAAAGCCCCGCCAGATCGTTGCCCAGGGCCACGATACAGGCCCCCGTGAGGGTGGCCAGGTTGATCATGCAGTCGGGCTTCTCCCGAGCCGCCAGGAGGAGGGCATCGGCGAGGATGAGGCGGCCCTCGGCGTCCGTGTTCATGACCTCGACGGTCTTGCCGTTGAGGTAGCGGATGACATCGCCCGGTTTCTGGGCGCCGCCGTCCGGGAGGTTGTCCGTGGCCGGCACGAGACCCAGCACCTCCACATCCGGCGCGAGCTTCGGGAGCGCGCTCATCACCGCGATGACCGCGGCGCCCCCGGCCATGTCCAGCTTCATGGTCTCCATGGAACGCGGCGGCTTGAGGGAAAGGCCGCCGGAATCGAAAGTGACCCCCTTGCCGATGAGAGCCACCTTCCGCCGCGGCTTGGTCTTCGGCTTGTAGCGCATGTGGAGGAAACGCGGCTCCTCCCGGCTGCCCTGGTTGACCGCCAGAAGACCCGCCAGCTTCATCTGCTGGATCTTCCGCTTGCCCCACACCTCCACCTTGAGACCCTCGCCCACGCAATGCGCCATGGCCTGATCCGCCAGATAACTGGCGGTAGCCGTGGAGGCCGGCTCGTTCACCAGGTCACGGGCCAGGCCGATGGCCGACGCCGCAACCCTCGCCTGCCGCGCCGCCCGCGTCAACGCGGCGCTCCCTCCGGATGCGTTCCGTCCCACGATCAGCGTCCGCAGCATGCCCCCTTGACGCCCGTTGGAGCGGTACTTGTTGAAACGATAGGCGCACAGAAGGGCGCCCTCGGCCACCGCTTCCACGACCGCGCCGGTCTGCCGGTCCGGGGGGAGCATGAACACCGCCTCGTCGACCCAGATCCGCCCCGCCTCCCTCGCGGCGATGGCGCCGGCCACGCGCCAGGCGTGCGGCAGGTCCGCCTCATCCTGCTTCCCCAGGCCCGCCAGCAGCACATGGCCCGCGGGCATGACGCCGTGGGTCGCCACCAGCAGGGAGCTGCCGCCCTTGGCGGCAAAGCCGCTCTTCTTCACCAGCGCGGCGAGCTTGCCCTTGAGCTGCCGGTCGAGGCGTTTGACCAGGCTCCCCTCGAGGTCCTTGTCGGTGACCGGCACTGCCAGCAGGCCCGTCTGGGTCCGCGCCGGGGCGACCTCTCTGATCTTGATCTCCATGGACATGGGTCAGAAACGGGGACCGCGGATAAGGGTCATGAACTCGGCGCGGGTCTTTTCCTGTGTCCGGAAAGCTCCCAGCAGGGCGCTCGTAATGATGGTGGAGTTCTGTTTCTGCACCCCGCGCATGCGCATGCACATGTGCTCGGCTTCCATCACCACCGCGGCTCCGAGCGGATGGATGCGGTCCATGATGGTTTGCGCGATCTGGTTGGTCAGCCGCTCCTGCACCTGCAGGCGGTGCGCGTAGGCATCCACCAGACGCGCCAGCTTGGAGACCCCCACGATCTTGTGGCGCGGGATGTAGGCCACGTGGGCCTTGCCGTGGAACGGCAGCATGTGATGCTCGCAGAGGGAGTAGAAGTCGATGTCCCTCTCGACGATCATCTCCTGGTAGTCCTCGGTGAACAAGGCGCCGTTGATGATCGCATCCGGGTCCTCGCCATAGCCGCTGGTGAGGAAGGTCAACGCCGCGGCCACGCGCTCCGGCGTCTTCTCCAGGCCTTCTCTCTCCGGGTCCTCCCCGAGGGCCGCCAGGATGGCTCGAACATGCCCTTCCAGGGAATCGGTCTGCGTCTCGGTGGTCTTGAGGGGGCTTTGAACGGGCATCGGGGCAACGTAACATCTGCCCCAAAACGGGTCAAATCGGGCCCCGAACCCCGTCCCCGAATTGTGATCGACTCCTGAACGCCGTAAAATGGGGGCATGGCTCACATCCCCGACATCCAAACCGACCCCGACGCCTCCCATCTCGTCACGCTGGAGGAGATCAGCCGGTTCGTCGACGAGGCCGAAGACCTGCAAGGGTGCCTGAACAGCATCGCCGGCATCGTGGCCAAACGCATGCAGACCGAGGTGTGCTCGGTCTACCTCCTCGACGCCGAGACCGGGAGGTTGACCCTCAGCGCCACGCGGGGGCTGGACCCGGTGGCCGTGGGACGCGTCTCCATGAACGTCGACGAGGGGCTGGCGGGGCTGGTGGTGGAGACGCGGGAGCCGGTAATGGTCATGGACGCCCCGTCGCATCCGCGCTTCCTGTACTTCCCCGAGACCGGCGAGGAACGGTACCACTCCTTTTTCGGGGTCCCCGTCCACGCCCGGAAGACGCCCATCGGCGTGCTGGTGGTGCAGACCTCCCGGCCCCGGGAGTTCACGCAGGAGGAGATCCGGCTGCTCAAGGCCATCTCCGCCCAGGTCTCCACCATTATCGTGCACGCCCGGTTGGTGGACTCGCTCAAGGACAAGGAACGCGAACGCAAGCAGTCCCGGCAACGGATGGTGAGCGCGCTCAAACGGCTCAGGTCGTTCGAGGGCCGGGGCAAGGAACGCACCGCCGAGTCGCCGAGAAAGTTCCGCAGCCGTCTCACCGGGCTGGCGGCCTGCCCCGGCTTTGCCTACGGCAAGGCCCACATCCTGCAACGGCGCGTGGACCTGGGCGCGATCCAGAAGACCCACACCGGCGACCCCCAGGGCGAGCTGGAGCGCTTTCGTTCCGCGGTGCAACGGGCCGTGGAGCAGGTGGAGGCCATCAAGTCCCGCATGATCGCCCTCATCTCCGACGAAGCAGGGGCGATCTTCGATGTGCACCGGATGTTGCTGAACGACCCGGTGTTGCAGGACCAGATCGAAAACCGCATCCTCCAGGAGCACCTCACCGCATACTATGCCGTCAGCAGCATCTTCCGCCGGCACGTGAAGACCGTCAGCGAAGTCGGCGACCGGTACCTGAAGGAACGCACGGCCGACATCCGTGACGTGGCGCAGAGGCTGCTGGACAACCTCACCGGCTCCGACGACAGGCGGCTCGTGGTCCCGGACGGGGGAGCCATTCTGGTGGCGGAAGATCTCTCTCCCGCGGACCTGGCCCTCATCGAAGGCGACCGCTTTCAAGGCATCGTGCTGGCCACGGGGGGTGTCACCTCCCACGCGTCCCTGCTGGCCAAGTCCTTCGAGATCCCTACCGTCGTGGCGGCGGAGGGGCTGTTGGAGAGCGTCCGCAAGGAGGATTCGTTGATCGTCGACGGCAACTCCGGGGTGGTCTTCGTCAACCCCAACCAGGATATCGTCGGCGAATACGACCGGCTGGAGCGTCACTATCTCGCCGTCAATCGCGAGCTCGACGAGATGCGCGATCTGCCCGCGGAGACCACCGACGGCCACCGGGTCGGGCTCTACGCCAATATGGGACTGCTTACCGACATCCGGTTCGCGCAGAACCACGGCGCCGAGGGCATCGGTCTTTACCGGACCGAGATCCCGTTCCTGGCGTACCACGATTTCCCCACCGAGGCGCAGCAGTTCTCCCTCTACCAGCGGGTGGTGGAAGGCATGGGCGGCAAGCCGGTCACCATCCGCACCCTCGACATCGGCGCGGACAAGTATCCTCCTTACGTGAGCATCGCCCGTTCCGAGCCCAATCCCTTCCTCGGGTGGCGTTCCATCCGGGTATCCCTGGAGGCGTCCCAGACTTTCGCGATGCAGCTCCGCGCCATCCTGCGCGCGGGCGCATTGGGGCCGGTGCGCCTCTTGATCCCCATGGTCTCGAGCCTGGAGGAGATCCTCCGGGTCAAGACCATGCTGCGGGACGTCAGGGCCCAGCTCGTGCGCAGCCGCATACCCTTCGATCCCGACATGGAGCTGGGGATCATGATCGAGGTGCCCTCCGCCGTGCAGGTCGCGGACCGGCTCATGGAGGAGGTGGATTTCGTCAGCATCGGCACCAACGACCTGATCCAGTACCTGCTGGCCGTGGACCGGGGCAACCGCAAGGTGGCGCCCCTCTACGAGCCGTTTCACCCGGCGGTGCTCGCCGCCCTGAACCAGGTCATCCGCGCCGCCAAGGCCAAGGGCAAGCGCGTCGCCATGTGCGGGGAGATGGCCGGGGACCCGCTCTCGACCCTGTTGTTGATGGGCATGGGCCTCGAGGAATTCAGCATGGAATCCCTGTCCATCCCCGTGGTCCGGAAACTGGTGCGCTCCGTCAGCTTCGAGCAGGCCGCCGCCATCGGAGAAGCGGCCCTCGAGATGGACCGGGTCGACCAGATCAAGCGCTACCTCTTCAGCGAAATGCGCACCCTGGGCCTGGTGGAGCTGCTCGAGCTCTACCGCTAGCCGGTGTCGCCAACTGCCTGACGCCGTTCTCTCCGCCTGTTGACACTCCGCTTCGGCCGGGTGCCCGGACCGCCGGCCCCAACTGCCCGTGGACACTGGGTTCTTCGCCCGTTCCCACGGCTGGCATGGGCATTGCCCTCTTGTGCCGCCATGAAGGAACCGCGCGGGGAGCCCGGGACCGTTCCCACGGCTGCCCAGGACAAACCCCCGGAACAACTGGTTGCCGGCTGCCTCCCTCTCGTGGAGCGGATGGCGCGCCAACTCCATCGCCGCGTGCCGTCGAGCATCGACGTCGAATCCCTGGTGCATTCCGGAGTCGTGGGACTGCTGGAAGCCCTGGAGCGATACGAGCCGGACCGGGGCATCCCGTTCCACGTCTATGCCAGGCACCGGATTTACGGAGAGATGATTCAGTGCCTGCGATCCCTGGATTGGGTAAGCCGTTCGATCCGGGCCTGGGGACGCCGTGTGACCGCCGCCCGAAGGAAACTCTGCGAGCACCTGGGCCGCGACGCCACTTCGGAGGAGCTGGCCGGGGAGTTGGGGCTGTCCTTGGACAGCTATCACAGGATCAACTACCAGGTGAGCGAGCAGAAGTACCTGAGCCTCGATGACCCGTCCTGCGGGCCAAGCCTGGTCTTCGACGGGGACGGTTGGGGGGCGGCGAGTCCCGAGGACCCGCTGGACTACGTCGAGCGGCGGGACCTGGTGGACAAGCTCAAACGGGCGGTGGCCATGCTGCCGGAGCGTGAACGGCTGGTGGTGACCCAGCGCCACTACCAGGAGCTCAAGTTCCGTGAGATCGGTGAAAGGCTGGGCGTGACCGAAGCGAGGACCTGCCAGCTCTACTGCAGGCGCGCAGACGGCTACGGCGGGCGCTCGGCGATTGAGCCGTCAGCCGCCGGCGCGTATGGCCGCGATCTCGTCCTCGATGACCTGCTGCCTCGGAGAGTCGCGCTCGTAGTGCTCGGCGGCCCGCTCCAGGGAGTCGATGGCCTTGCCGGTCTCGTCGCGCAGCAGGTGGAACTGCGCCAGATAGTAATGCGCCTTGCCGGGCTGGTTCAGCTTGCGGTAGGCATAGCCCAGCCTGCGGGCGCCTTCCGGCCAGGACGGCGCGAACTGGCGGACCCGGAGATAGGAACGCGCCGCTTGCCGGAAGCGCGACTCTTTCTCGAAGAGCTGCCCCCGGTACAGGTGGGTGACGGGATCGTCGGGCTTGCGTTTCAACATGCGCTCGAAGGCTGCGTGGGCCTTGGCGAACTCTCCGGTGTGGATGTAGGCGCGGCCGAGGTCACGGTCGAGGTTCGGGATGGTTGGCTCCAGCCGCGCCGCCCGCTCGAGCATCTCCCGGGCGCGGACCCAACGGCCGGTGGCGGCGTAGCCGATGCCCAGCGAATACGTGGCCATGCCGGATTCCGGACGTCTCTCGTGGGCCTTCCTCAACCGCTCCACCACCGCCTCCGGCTCCTTTCGCAACTCGATCACCAGCTTGACCCGCTGGATCTCGTCCACCTCCCGGAAGCGCGGACGCTTGAGCCCCAGCGCCCGTATGGACGACACCAGGTAGCTGATCCGTTTCTCGGTCAACGGGTGGGTCAGCAGGTAGGGGGGTCTGCCCACCGGGTTCAGGACGCGGTCGCGGTGCAGCCGGTTCATGAAGTCCACCGCGGCCTGCGGATCGTAGCCCGCGCGGGCCATGTAGCCGACCCCCAGGTTGTCGGCCTGCTCTTCCATCTGCCGGCTGAACTCCAGTTGCTGGGTCATGGCCACGGCGGGTCCGGCGAGCGCCACGGGCCCCAGGACCGGCGCCAGGAATACGCCCAGCACCCCCGCCAGCATGGTCGCATCGGAAGAGGAGGACAGACTCGCGAAGTGGCGCGCGCTTACGTGAACGATCTCATGGGCCACCACCGACGCCAGCTCATCAGAGCTCTCAACCCGCTGAATCAGTCCCGAGTGGAGGAAGATGCTGCCCCCCGGCACCGCGAACGCGTTCACCGAGTCGTCCTGGATGACGAAGAAGCGGTACGGGTACCGGATATTTCCTACGGCATCGAGGAGCCGCCGTCCCATGCCGTCGATAAACAGCTCGACCTCCGGATCCTCGACGAACTTGAGGTGCCGGCGAGCTTCCTGCCGGAACTCCCGGCTGATGCGGATCTCCTCCTGCTGGGAAAGGGCGTGGGCGAGAGGCGCGTCGAGACATGCCGTGGCGACACCGGCCGCCACCGCCGCCACGGCGAGGCGGTGGAGAGTTGTCCACATACTCCAGAGACTACCCGACCCCCTGGATCGGGTCAATATGCCGCCCCCCTAGCGGACTCTCAATCAAGTCCCAGCCAGACGAACAGATCGCCGGGCGGAAAGGGCAGGACCAGGAGCCAGTCGAAGACGCCGGCGAAGAAAGCGTAGGCTACCGCCGTCAGGATGACGGAGATGAGCCAGTTTTCCCGGGCGCCGAACTTGAGGTAGAGAAACGTCGCCACCAGGGACGACAACACGAACCCGAGCAGCCAGATGGAGAGGAAGAAACCCGCCACCCAGACGCTGATGGCCATGGTTCGCCGGCGCGTTTCCTCGGGGGAGATTTCCTCTGCGTCCTCCACCCCCTCTTCGCCGTGCACCACGACCCGGGAGGTGGTGGCGATCTCCTTCACGAAGACCACGATGCTGATGGCGAAGGCCGGCAGGCCGATAATCACCGGAAACAGCGCGGCGCGTTCCTCGTCGGCGCCGAAGCCGAAGAAGCACTCGCGCAGCACGTAGGCGAACAACGCGACGAAACACAGGGCGAAGACGCCGCACGCCATGCGCTCGTTGCGCGAGATCGCCTCGGTAATCTTGGTGACCCCGGGCACCTCGAACTTGGCTTCGTGCCGCTCCGCCCGCTTCCTTTCCCGGTACGCCTGGAACATCGGGTAGCAGAGTCCCGCGACGATCAGCAACGCGATGAACAGCACACCCGGACGCAGCACGAATCCCGCGCCGTAGACCTTGGTTGCGATGAAGAGGTTGTTCTCCGCGATGCCGCCGAGTACGAGCCCCAGAAGCAACGGCGGCCGCTGCCAGTCGAACCGGACCATCAACCAACCCACCGCGCCGAAGATCAGCACCATGACCATGTCGCCGAAGGCGTTGTTGACGGCGAAGCCGCCCAGGTAGATCAGCAGCAGCAGGAACGGGATCAGGAAGGTCCCCTTGACGAACGTGATCCTGGCGAGCTGGTTCAGGAACAGCAGGCATACGGCCACGGTGATGATGTTGGAGACGACGATGATCCAGACGAACGAGAACGTCAGGTTGAGGTGCTTGGCCGGATCGAGCAGGTCCGGACCCGGGACGATCCCCTGGATGATGAAGGCCCCCAGCAGGATGGCCATGGACACGCTTCCCGGCACCCCGAAAGCGATGGTCGGGACCAGCGAGCCGCCCTCCTTGGAGTTGTTGGCCGCGCCGGGTCCGAGGACGCCTTCGATGGCGCCCTTGCCGAAGCGGTCCTTGTCGCCCGGCGAGCTCTGCACCGCGTGGGCATAGGCCACCCACTGGGCCGGTCCCCCTCCCAGTCCGGGAATGAGGCCGATGTAGGAACCGATGGCGCTGCATGCCAGCACCAGCTTCCAGTGGCGGAAGGTGTCGATGATGCCCTGCATGACGCCGCCCAGCTTGCCGGTCGTTCGGCGCGCGATGCTCGACCCCTGAACCGAAAGCTCGATGATCTCGGGAATGGCGAAAAGACCCACGGTGACCGACACCAGCGACAGCCCGTCCCACAAGAAGAGCGCGGCGTCCTCCCCGATCAACGGATCGAGGGTGAAGCGCGGGACGCTTTCGATGGGATCGAGGCCGATGGTGGACAGGACCAGCCCGAAGGCGCCGGTGCACAGCCCCTTGAGGATGTTGCCCCCGCTCAGGGACGCCACGAAGGTGATCCCCAACAAGGCCAGCATGAAGAACTCGGAGGAGCCGATGGAAAGCACCAGCGGCTGGACGATGGGAATGGCCAGGGCCAGGGCGAAGGCGCCGAAGACCGCCCCTACCAGCGAGCTCATGAGCGCGGCGCCCAGGGCGCGGCCGGCCTCCCCCTTCTTCGCCATGGGGTGGCCGTCAACGATGGTGGCGGCGGTGATGCCCTCCCCCGGAACACCGAAGAGGATCGAGGTGATGTCCCCGGTGGTGGCGGTGACCGCGTTGGAGCCCAGGAGGAACGCGAACGCGGTGGTGGGGTCCATCTTGTAGATGAAGGGGAGCATCAGCGCCAGCGTGGTGGCGCCTCCGAGTCCCGGCAGGATACCCACCACGAAGCCGATGGCGATGCCAATGAGCATGAACAGGAACGGGTCCTGTCCCGCGGGCGAGAACGGCAGGATGTTGGCCAGTCCGATATAGAATGCGTGAAAGGTATCCATAGAGTTGATCCTGAACGTCAGACGTTCGAACGAAGGAGGGAACCCTCACCGAGACAAGGGCCTTCTGGTGGTAACCTCTTGATTTGTGTTGGGAAAAGGTCCGTTTGAACGTGCCTTTATGGCCCAAATGCCGGAACCTGTCAAGGCACGGACGGCTCCCCGCGGTGAGGCTCGCGGCGCGTCGATTCAACCTTGGTTGGCGGCCAGCGATTCGTAGCTCGTCCCTTCGCCGTTGTCCCGGCTCACCGGAAGTCCCAGGTCCGCCCAGCCCTCGGCCAGCACGTGGCCGCCGGGGTCGCGCATGCCGCCGAAACCGCCGCGCACGCTGGCCACATCCCGGTAACCCTGTTGCTCCAGGAAGTTCGCCGCATTGTTGGACCGGGGACCCGCCTTGCAACCCAGCAACAGCTTCCGGTCCCTGGCGAAGTGCTTCTCCACCACCTCGAGGAACTCCGGGTTGAACACCATGCCCTGGGCCGGGTCGAGGAACGCGATGGGGATGTTGACCGCGCCCTCCGGATGGCCGGCGGCGAACTCCTCCACCGTACGCACGTCGATGTAAACGGCCTGCCCGTCTTCCTGCATCGTCTGGTAGGCTTCCTGCGGCGATATCTCCTTCACGCTCTTTCCCCTCTCGCTCTTCTCACACGGGCCGGACCCGCGACCATCTCACATGCCCATCACGTTGTAGCCGGCGTCGACATGGAGCGTCTCCCCCGTCACCCCGCTCCCGAGGTCGCTCACGAGATAGACGGCGGTCCTGCCGATCTCGGCCGGGTCGACGTTGCGCCTGAGCGGCGCCCGCTCGCTGACCAGGTGCAGCATGTCCCGGAACCCGGCGATGCCGGAGGCGGCCAGGGTCTTCACCGGACCGGCCGAGATGGCGTTGACGCGTATCCCCTCCGGGCCGAGGTCGTGGGCAAGGTAACGCACGCTGGCCTCCAGGGCCGCCTTGGCCACGCCCATGACGTTGTAGTTGGGGACCACCTTCTCCGACCCCATGTAGGTAAGCGTCACCACCGCGCCGCCGCGGCCCTTCATGAGCCCGGCCGCGTGGCGCGTGAGCGCCACCAACGAATAGCTGCTGATGTCCAGAGCCGTGTGGAACCCCTCGCGTCCGGTCTGCACGTACGGCTGGGACAGGTCTTCCTTCCTGGCGAAGGCGATGGCGTGCACCAGGATGTCGAGGCCGCCCCACCGGCGGCCAACCTCCTCGAAGACCGCCTCGATCTCGTCGTCCCGGGTGACGTCGCAGGGCAGGACGATGGTGGAGCCGATGCCCTCGGCCAACGGCCGGACGCGCTTCTCCAGCACTTCCCCGGCGTAGGTGAAGGCCAGCTCCGCCCCCTGGGCGTGGAGCTCCCGCGCCACCCCCCAGGCAATGCTCCGGTCATTGGCCACGCCGAAGATCAGCGCCTTCTTGCCTTCGAGGATTCCCGCCATGTTCCACTCCCGTGAACGCCTTGCCGGCGACGGCCCGCGGGCGCGCTGCATGCGCGCGCTACTTCGGGCCCTTGGTCAATCCCCTCTGCCAGAGGTACTCCGTCTCTCCGAGATTCTTGCCCACCCATCGCCCCAGGACGTAGAAGAGGTCGCTCAGGCGGTTGACGTACTTCAGGGGCCACTCGCCCACCTCCTCGACACGCGACAGCCGCAGGATATCCCGCTCCGCCCGCCGGCACACCGTGCGGCACTGGTGGAGCTGCGCGCTGATGGGCCCGCCTCCCGGCAAAGTGAACGACTTGAGCGGCTTCAACTCCTTCTGGCACTCGTTGATGCGCCGTTCAAGACGGGTGACCTCCTCCTCGCCCACCCGGTGCATGCCTTCGTAGGTGAAATCCTCGGGGGTCGCCAGCTCGCTGCCCAGGTCGAACAGCTCCTGCTGGATCTCCTGGAGCATGGCGTCGAGCTCGAGGTGCAGCTCGCGCTCGCCCCTCCCCTGCTCGTTCCAGGCGCGCACCAGACCCACCACCGCGTTGAGCTCGTCGACGGTGCCGTAGGCCTCCACCCGGGCGGAGTCCTTGGGCACCCGCTTTCCCCCCACCAGGCCGGTGGTGCCGTCGTCGCCGGTGCGCGTGTACACTCGTGTAATACGGATGGCCATTCGGAAACCTCCCGCCCACCGCGGACGGATGCGCTCAAGCGTATCGGTTCGGGGAGAGAAAACCAACCGCGCGGGCGCCGGACGGTCCGTCCGCCGAAACGCCTCGTTGTTTCGTTGTCCCACCGAAGGTGGTAGGACGGAAGGGTGACGCCGACGACCTCCCGCTGCCGTTCGCCCCTGCTCCAGGCCGGCCTGATCCTGCTGGCCCTGACGGCCCTTTCCGGCTGCATCCGGGAGGAGGAGATGCGGCTGGTCTACGCCCAGCGCTGCGCAAGCTGCCACGGACCGGGCGGCCAGGGCGACGGGCCCATCGCCAAGGCGCTGTCGGCCAAGGTGCCGGATTTCCGCCACACCGTGGACAACCTTGACGTGTTCGAGATCCGCCGCATCATCAAGAAGGGCAAGGGCATCATGCCCGCCTTCGAGCCGGCCCTGGAGAAGTACGAGATCCAGGACATGGTGCGCATGGTGCGGGTCCTGAGCATGGAGGGCCGGGACCTGCAGTGGTGGGAGAAGTTCGAGCCCCTCGTCTGGGCCCACTGTTCCGTGCCCTGGCAGTACGTGTACGACTACGAAGCCGCCGGCAAGAAGGACAAGCGATCGTAACGCCGGGTCAGGCGGCCGCGCCCGCGGGCGATGGGCCCAGCGGCGGTATCGTCCTCTTCTTCCGGATGCTGAGCCCGAACACCGCGGCCATCAAACCCATCCAGCCGCCGGCGAAGAACGCCATCTCGTAGTTCCCGACGTAGTCGTAGAGCAGGCCGCCGCCGAAGGCCATGGCTGATCCACCGACTTGGTGCGCCAGAAAGATCCAGCCGTAGATCCGGCCGATGGACTGCTTGCCGAAGGTCTGGCCCGCGATCATGACCACGGGAGGCACCGTCGCGAACCAGTCGAGTCCGTACACGACGGTAAAAAAGAGCAAGCCCATAGTGTTGTCCACGAGCAGCAGATAGAAAAGCGACAATCCTCGCAGCGTGAACACCGCAGCGATCAGCTTGCGGGGATCGACACGGTCGGCCAACCAGCCCGAGAACAGGGTCCCGCAGACGTTCATGGTCCCCATGACGCCGATGGCGCCGGCCACGGTGAGCCTGTCGAACCCGTTCTCCAGCGCATGGGGAAGCAGGTGGGTCCCGATGAGTCCGTTGGCCGTGCCACCGCAAATGGAGAACACGCCGCAAAGGAGCCAGAAGGTGGGCGTCTTGACGGCGTCCCGGATGCCCATGACCGGCTCCGCGGGCTTCCCTTCCTCCGGCTTGCCCGCGGGCTTGCCGGCCACCGACGCCGCCTCGGCTCCCGGGCCCTCGTTGTAAGCCTCCAGGCCGATGTCCTCGGGTCTGTCGCGCATGAGCAACCAGACCAGGGTGACCGCCGTGGCGGTGCATGCAACCAGAAAGTAGGCGCCCATGCGCCAGCCGACATAAGCAACGACGAAGAGCATGAGCGGGATGAAGACGATCTGCCCCGTGGAGCTGCCGCTGCTGAGTATACCCACCGCCATCCCGCGCCGGGCGTTGAACCAGCGATGGGCCACCGAAGCGGAGAGGACACCGGACATGCCGCCGGCCCCCAGCCCCACCAGGACTCCCCAGGTGAGCCAGTACTGCCACAACTCGGTCACGAAAGTGGTGGCCACGAGACCCGTCGAGAGCATTACGAGCGAGGTCAGCATGACCCGGCGCGGCCCGATCTTGTCCAGAAACCAACCCGCCACGGGCGCGACCGCCCCGTAGAGAAACAGATTGAGAGAGATCCCGAAAGTGATGGCCGAGCGAGTCCACCCGAAGTCCGCCTCGAGCGGGTGGATCAGCACGGTGGGAACCACCCGGATGCCGGCGCCGTTGAAGCTGGCGAAGAAGGTGACGGCGACGATGAGCCAAGCGTAGTGGAAGGGCAAGGGTATCGGCGGACGCGGCTGCCCGTGCGGGCTCGCGGGATGATTCATCCGATTTCGCTTTCTGTGGGAGCGTGAAAACGGGGACCCCTCGGAAGACGGATCCCCGCTCCCCGATCGCTGCTAGACGGCGCCTGTCACTTCGGCAACGCGTCGCGCATGGCCTGGGTGTACTTGCTGTAGGTCTTCACGTAGTTGTCCAGGTCGGCCTGCGCCACCTTGGAGTCGCCGGGGACGATGGGGCTCTTGGACTTGGCCAGGAAGTCCTTGTATTCCGGATCGGTCATGGCCTTCATGAACAGGTCTTCCAGGATCTTCTTCCTGTCATCGGGCAGACCCGGGGGCGCCACGATGCTGCGGCCGACGTAGAGGCGCAGATCGACCCCCTTTTCAACCGCGGTCGGGGTGTTGGGAGCGTTCACCGGCCGCTCGCTGTGCAGGTGGAGGATCGGCCTCACGTCGCCCGACGCGATGTAGGTTGCGGTGGTGGGGTGGTCGATGGGCTGCAGGTAGACGTCGAAGTCGTTCCGGATCATGGCCGGGATGCCCTCGCTGGTGCCGCGGTACCCCGACACTACGTCCATCTGGATGCCCAGCTCCTTGGCCGTCACGAAGGTGGGTATCCAGCGCGACACGCCGATACCCTCCACGCCCCACTTCACCCGCTCGGCCTTCTGGAGGTCCTCAAGGGTATGGAACTTGGAGTTCTTGCCCACGATAAGGCTGTAGGGTTCCGCTCCGACCCGCGCGATGTAGGTGAACTTGGTGACGTCGTAGCCGGTCTTGGCGACGCCGCTGATCAACTGCTTGCCGAGCATGCCGTCGGTGAACAGGTGACCCAGCGTGTAGCCGTCGGGCTTGGCCTTGTACATGGCCACCGTGCCGATCACCAGCCCGCCACCGGTGATGTTCTTGACCACCAGATGGACGCCCTTGGGCAGGTACTTCCGCATGGTCCTGCCGATGCCCCGGGCCAACCGGTCGAAACCGCCGCCGGGAGAGCCCGCGACGATGATGGTGATGTTTTTCTTGGGAAAGTCCGCCGCCGCGACGGTGGTCGCTTGCACGAACGCCACCAGAGTCAGCAACAATACGATGGCAACCCATTTTCTCATAACGGTCCTCCTGCCCGAAAATGCCGTATCTGCCCGATTTTTCGGGGTTCCCTAAGAAACACCATCGGAGGTTCGTTGTCAAACCGGGATTCTTCGGACGCCCACACCCGAGGCATTGCAACGAGAATCCCTGATGGCATAGTGGCGTAAATGAGAGGCCTGTAGCGCCCATCGGACCAGGAGGAAGGCGTATGGAGATCCGCAAGCTCATCACCATTGTCGAGGAGACCCGGCGCGAGCTCAACCGGCCGGTGGAGCCCGCGTCGCGTCAGGCCGCCGCCATCGCGGTGATCGCCAACCCCTATGCGGGGGTCTATGACGAGGGGCTGGAAGAGCTGCAGAAGGCCGGCGCGGAACTCGGCGGCCTTCTGGCCCAGCGCGCCATCGCAGCGCTGAGGATCGACGGCGCGGCCGTCCACAGCTACGGCAAGGCGGCGATCGTGGGCGAGAAGGGAGAGCGGGAGCATGCCGCCGCGGTGATGCATCCCCGGCTTGGCAAGCCGGTGCGCGAGATCGTCGGGCCCGCCAGTTCCGTCATGCCCTCGACCACGAAGATCGGCGGGCCCGGGACCAGCATCGATTGCCCGTTGCACCACAAGGACGACGTCTGGAAGTTCAGCCATTTCGACTCGATGCAGGTTTCCGTGCCCGACGCACCGCGAGCGGACGAGATCGTGGTGGTACTGGCCATCAGCGACTCGGGCCGGCCGTTCCACCGTGTCGGCGAGAACCTGGCCGCCGCCGACGTGATGGCGAAGAAGGAATAACCAAAGGAGACCGAAGATGTCCCGGGTCGTGATTGACATCCACGCCCATTTCACCCCGCCCGAGTGGATCCAAGGCATGCGCCGGGACGGCGCCGGGCACGGCTGCCACATCGAGGAGGACGCCTCCGGCACGCTGTCCCTCCGGGTGGGAGAAGGCCGCCCCGCGGCGCTGCAACCGTTTCTCTCGGACCTTCCCGCCCGTGTGAGTGCGATGCGGGAACGGGGCCTGGACCGGCAGGTGCTGTCGCCCCCCATGACCATCGTGACCTATCAACTGGAGGGCGTCCACGGGCAGGCGGTGTCGCGGCTCTTCAACGAGACCAACGCCGAGGCGGCGCGCGGGACGCCGGGGCTGATACCCGTGGCCACGGTCCCCATGCAGTCGGCGCCGGAGGCGGTGGAGGAACTTCGCTACGCGGTGGACGTGCTCGGCATCCGCATGGTGGAGATCGGCACCCACATCAACGGCGTGAACCTGGACGACGAGGCGTTCCGGCCGTTCTTCGAATGCGCCGCAGACCTCGGCGTCCTGGTGCAACTGCATCCCCACCGGGTCGCGGCCCCGGAGCGGCTCGGCCGCTACTACATGAACAACCTGGTGGGCAACCCCATAGACACGGCCATCGCCGCGGCCTCGCTGATCCTGGGCGGCGTGCTGGAGCGCTACCCGTCCCTCAACGTCTGCCTGGTGCACGGCGGCGGCGCCCTCCCCTACCTTCTCGGCCGCGTGGTCCACGGCCACGGAGCCGTACCGGCGGCCCGCGCGGTGCCGGGCGATCCGGAAACGTACTTCCGCCGCTTCTACTTCGACACCATCCTCCACGACCCGCGAATGCTGGCGTTTCTGCGCGACCTGGCGGGCGAGGAACGGCTGCTCCTGGGTACCGACTACCCCTACGACATGGGCGAAACGGATCCACTGGGACTGCTGGAGCAGGCCGGCCTGGGAGACTGCGACGCGGTTTGCGGGGGGAACGCGGCCAAGCTGCTGGGCCTGGATCCCGGATCAAGTCCGGTATGACGGAGAGAGGGTGTACCGGAATGACGGAACGGGTCCGGGATGACCGAGAGGGGGTGCGGTCCTACTCGATCCGGTTGTCGATGGGCGGCAGGGAGCGCAGGTAGACGGCGATGGCGGTGAGGTCCTCGTCGGTCATGTGCTCGTAGCCGTGGATGATGACGCGCTCCATCAGGCCCTGGACGTTGTCGCCGTCGGGCTTGTAGCTGCTCTTGAGGAGCTCCACCATGTCGTCCACGGACCAGTCGCCCAAACCGGTCTTCGGGTGTGCGGTGATGTTGGGCGCGACCTCACCCTCGGGGCCGTCGGCGGCCCCCGCCATCAGGAGCTCCCGTTGCAGCCCGCCGCCCCAGTCCCGCGGCGTGTGGCACTCGGCGCAGTGCGTCACCGCCCGGACGAGATAGGCGCCCCGGTTCCACTGCGCCGGCTTGTCGGGGTCCGGGGTCCACGGGCCTTCCTCGAAATAGCGCCACTTCCAGCCCGCCAGCAGGAAACGCCAGTTGAAGGGAACGGTCAGCTCGGGCTCCCGGTTCTCCCTGCGGACCGGCTTGACCGTGGACAGGTAGGCCTTGAGGGCCAGGATGTCCTGGTCGGTCATGCGAGTAAAGGAAGTGTAGGGGAAGGCGGGAAAGAGGTGCTGGCCCCGGCGGCCGACGCCCTTGCGCATGGCCCTGAGGAATTCTTCGTCGGTCCAGTGGCCGATGCCGGTTTCCGGGTCCGGCGTGATGTTGGTGCTGTAGATGACGCCGAAAGGAACCTTGATGGCGTATCCGCCGGCAAGCTCGGCGCCCTTGTTCTTGTAATCGGTATGGCACGCGATACAGAGTCCGGCCCGGGCGAGGTACTTGCCTCGCGCCACCGGATCGTCCGCGGCTCCGGCCGCGGAGAGGCACACCACCGCCCACAGCGCCAACGCCAACCCAACGGCGTATCCTTTCCTGAAACGGGTCACGGGCATGTCCGGCAGGCTATCCTCGGTCACCCGTTACGGCACACGATAAGCTCTCGCGGACAGTCGTGCATCTTTTCCAGTCCGGTGTCGGTCACGCGCATCATCTCGCCAAACTGGACGCCGCGCAACCCGTCCTCGGTCACCACGTTGGGCTGGATCACCAGGCACATGTCCGTCTCGAAACGGAAATCCGGCGGAGTCCCGCGGCTGGTCTTCGACGTCCGCAGGATCGGCGGCAACTGGCTGGCGCCGTGGACCACGTCGTCGTAGACCGTGAAGCCTCGCTCGTGCACTACGTCCGCGGCTTCCAGCGCCGGTTCCACTCCGGCCCCCGCCTTGATGACCCCGGCGATGCGGTCGAAGGCCTCCATGGCCACCTCGTGGAGCCGCCGGTACTCCGCGGTAGGCTCCTCGCCGATGGTGAAGGTGCGCAGGACCTGCCCGGTGTAGCCCGCGTAGTTGGTGCTGATCTCGGTGACCAGCACGTCGCCCTTCCGCAGGATGCGGTTGGACAGGTGCTGCTGAGGCACGCCGCCCGTGGGGTCGTGCATCGAGGTGGTGATCATGAAGTGGATGCCGTTGATGCCGCCCTTGCCCAGGTAGACGTCCTCGACGATCCGGGCCAGCTCGTGCTCGGGAATGCCGGGGCGCGCGTGTTCGGTCAGGGCCGCCACCGAGTCGTCGCTCATGGCCGCGGCCTGGCGCAGGCGCTCGATCTCCTCGGCGCTCTTGACCTGCCGCTGGTCGCGCATCTGCGCGCTGAAATCCGCCCATTTCACTTCGGGAAGGGCTTCCACGAGCCGCAGGTAGTGCCGGTAGGGAATGTTGCCGCAAAGGCCCACCGAGCCTTTCTCCAGGCCGCGCTCCTTCAGATTCTCCAGCACCCGCGGCACCGAGTCCACCGAGCCCGTGGGGCTGGAGCCGCCGAAGCGGACGTCGTCGATGACGGCCATGCGCTTCGCGTTGGGCAGGTGGTTGGACAACTGCACGAACAGCGTGGGCTCTCCGTCGCGCGGATAGATGAAGTAGGCCTCGGAGGTGGCGAGCCAGTTGCACAGGTAGTGGATGTCCGGCGCAGTGCGGCTGCCGTAGAACACCACGGCGTCGAGGCCCATGCCGTCCATGCGGGTCTGCACCGCCGTGTTCCGGCGTTCGTACTCCGTGTCGGAAAAGCTGAGGTAGTTGGGATCACAAGCCATGCATCTTCTCCGTTCGCTTCCGTCCACGATGATGATGCCGCCGCCGTCCGGATGCCGCGCCGGGCTCCCCGCGGCGGCGCCGCGTGGCTCAGGTGGCCGCCAGTCCGGGCTGCGGCGGCGCCAGCCGAGCCGGCGGGTCCTTGGCGATGGCCATCGACATGCCCGCGGCCAGCACCGCCAGCACCGCGCCGGTGAGGAAAGACGGCACGTAGTCGCCGAACACGTCGTACGCGATGCCGCTGCCCTGAGCCATGGCGGCGCCGCCCAGTTGGTGCGCCAGAAAGATCAGGCCGTAGATGCTGCCCACCGAGTTCTTGCCGAAGGTGTTGCCGGCGATGGCCACCACCGGCGGCACCGTGGCGAACCAGTCCAGCCCGTAGATCACCGCGAAGACGAACATGCCGGCCGGGCCGGTGACCGACGGCAGGATGAACAGCGAGACCGCCCGCAGACCGTAGATCCAGGCCAGCACCTTGCGCGGGTCCATGCGGTCGCAGAGCCACCCGGCCCCCATGGTGCCGACGAAGTTCAGGCCGGCCATGATCCCCACGGTCAGGCTGGCCACCTGGGGGGTGATACCGATGTCCAGGGCGTGGGGGATCATGTTCGCTCCGATGAGGCCGTTGGAGGTCCCACCGCAGATGGCATAGCCGCCGGCCAGGAGCCAGAAGGTGCGCGTGCGGATCGCGTCCCGCACCGCGGTGGTGGTGACCGGCGCAACGCCGCCGGGCTTTGCAGCCGCGGCGGCCGCGGCCTCCGACTCGCCCAGCGCCTCGTCCCCCACCTCGGCCGGATCGTTGCGCATGAGCCACAACACCAGCAGGAAGGCCACCACCGCCACACCCGAAAGGGTCATGGCAGCGGTTCGCCAGCCCCAGGCCACGATCATGCCCAGCACCACCGGGATGAAGATGAGCTGCCCGGTGGAGCCGGCGGCGTTCAGCAGGCCCAGCACCACGCCGCGGTGGCGCACGAACCAGCGATGGGCGACGCTGGCGGCCAGCACCGACGAGATGCCGCCCGCGCCGGTGCCGACGATCAGGCCCCAAACCAGCAGGAACTGCCATAGCTCGTTGATGAACGCGGTGGCTCCCGCCCCCACCGCCAACAGCACCAGCGCCACGAGCATCACCAACCGCGGTCCCCGGCGGTCCTGGAAGCGTCCGGCGAAGGGGCCGATGGCGCCGTAGAGCACCAGGTTGATGGATATGGCGGCGTTGATCGCGCCGCGGCTCCAGCCGAAGTCCGCTTCCAGCGGCCGCACGAAGGTCTGCGGCGCGGCGCGGATACCGGCTGCCATCAGCGACGCCGTGAAGGTCGTCGCCACCACCACCCAGCCGTAGAAGAACCGGACGTTGAGCGGATTGCGGGGCTGCCGCCGTCGGCCGTCAACAATGATGCCCGGGTCCGTGTCCATGGCCTGGTGCTTTCGTTTCTACGCGCGCGGCCCGAGGGCCTCCACGGCGCCCTCGTAGTCTTCGAGCCGGGGCAGCAGCAACGGGTTGTCCACCCCGGCTTCACGATATTCATCGATGCGCCGGCGGCAGACCGAAGCATCCCCCAGCAGGTAGAACGACTCCACCATCTCCTCGGTGATGAGCCCGACGGCGGCCTTCTCGCCCTTGTCTTCGGCGGTGGAGCGAAGCTCCGGCAGGATGCCGGGATCGAAGCCGCCCCGCTCCAGCAACACCTCCCCCACGAAGGGCTCCGCCAGGAGCCGAACCATCCGTTCCTTGAGGGCCGGCATCATCCGCGCGGGATCGTCGGTGAGGCGCACGATCAGCATGCAGGCGATGTCGATGGACGCCGGATCGCGGCCGGCCTCCCGGGCCGCGGCGGTGATCTCCCGGACCGCGTAGCGCACGTAGCTCGCGGGCACGTAGGCGTTGAGCAGCACGCCGTCGGCCACCGCCCCGGCAAGGCGCAACGCCTTGGGGCCGATGGCGGCCAGGTAGATGGGCAGATTCTCCTGCACGGGCTTGACCGCCAGCCGCACGGACTTCAGGTCCCAATACGCGGCGGCGGCGCTGACACGCTCTCCGGCCAGGAGTTGCCTGAGCTGCGCCACCGTCTTCTTCATGTGGTCCAGCGGCCGCTCGTAAGGCATGCCCATGCGGCCCTCGATCACCGACCTGTCGCTCCGGCCCAGTCCCAGCAGGAAGCGGCCCCCGGAGATCCGGTCCAGTGTCGCCGCGCTCATGCCCATCAGCGCGGGGTTTCGCGTGTACGGGTTGGTCACACCGAGGCCCAGCCGTATGCGCCGGGTGGCGGCGGCCAGGAACCCCAGCATGGAGAAGGTCTCCTCGTGGAAGTAGCGCTCGGTCACCCACAGGGAGTCGAAGCCCGCCTCTTCCGCGACACGGGCATAGTTCCGGAGCTCGTCACCGCTGTCGATGCCGTGGTACAGCACCATGCCCAAGCGTGGCGACGAGGATGTCAAATGCCGGTTCCCGCCCGCTTCAGCCTCGGGTCGAGTACGTCCCTCAGGGCGTCTCCCAGGAGGTTGATCCCCAGCACCGTGACGAAGATCGACAGGCCGGGGAAAAGCGCCAGCCACCACGCCGTGCTGATGTAGATGCGGCCGTCAGCGAGCATGGTGCCCCAGGTGGGGATCTCGGGAGGCACGCCCAGGCCCAGGAAGCTCAGGCTCGCCTCGGAGATGATCGAAGAGGCCATGGCGAAGGTGCCGATGACCAGGGACACCTGGATCAGGTTGGGGATGATGTGGCGCGCGATGATCTGGGCGTCGCTGGCTCCCAGCGACTTGGCGGAGATGACGAACTCCCGGGCCTTGAGGGACAGGCTCTGCCCCCGCGTGACCCGGCAGTACTGGATCCAGCGCTGGGCCACCAGCGCCAGGATGAGGTTGCCCAGGCCCTGTCCCAGGAACGCCATGATGCTGAGCGCCAGCAAGAGCGGCGGAAACGCCCACACCACCTCCACGAACTTCTGGATGGTGAAGTCGATGTTGCCGCCGAAGTAGCCGGAGGTGGCTCCCAGGATCACGCCCACGAAACCGGAGATGAAAACCACCGCGAAGGCGATCAGCAGCGAGACCCGGGCGCCGAAGATGATGCGGCTCAGAATGTCCCGGCCGAGGTTATCGGTGCCGAGGAAGTGGGGCCCCCAGAACCACTGGGGCCCCCGCAGCATGGTCTCGAGGCTCTGTTGGTTGGGATCGTAGGGCGCCACCAGCGGCCCCAGGGCGCCCATGATGATGAATATCACGACGATGGAGCCACCGATGTAGACCTTGGTCCGCATCCACCGGCGCCACCACTGGCCGCCGCGCCGTTTGGGACCGGCTGCCGGTTGACCCATGTTGCCGATGTCAATACCGGATTCTGGGGTCGATGATTGCATAGAGCACGTCGATCAGGAAATTGATGGCGACGAACGCCGCCGTGTACACCAGCACCAGCCCGGTCACCAGCGGATGGTCCCGGGCGTTGAGAGCGGTGACCAGCAGGCTGCCGCTGCCGGGCCACGAGAAGACCGTCTCCACGATGATCGAGCCGCTCAGCAGCGTGCCGAGCTCGAGTCCCACCACGGTGATCACCGGGATCAGCGCGTTGCTCACCACGTGGCGCCACAGCACCTTGCGCTCCACCAGGCCCTTGGCCCGGGCAGTGGTCACGTATTCCTCGTGCATCACCTCCAGCACCGACGACCGGGTCACCCGCATGAGGATCCCCAGCATGTTGGAGCCCAGCGCCAGCGCCGGCAGGAACACGTGCTCCGCGCCGTCGCGCACGCCGGCCCAGTTTCCCTGCAGCGCGCTGTCAAGAATATAGAACCCGGTAATGACCTCGCCGGAGATGCCGTAAGTATCCCGTCCCGCGGACGGGAGAATATTGAGTATCCCGGCGAAAAGCAGGATCAGCATGATGCCGAACCAGAAGCTGGGCATGCTGATGCCGAACAGGCCGAAGGTGGTGCCGGTGTTGTCCACCCACGAGTTGGGCTTGGCCGCGGCCCACACCCCCAGGGGTATGGCGAAGATGACCGCGATGAGGACCGACGCCGAGGCCAGCTCCAGCGTCGCCGGGATCCGGTTGATGATCACGTCCAGCACCGGCTCGTCGTACTTGAAGGAGCGGCCGAAGTCCCCCTGGACCGCGGACATGAAGAACTTGACGTACTGGACGTAGATGGGCTGGTCGAGGCCCCATCGTTTCGTGGCCTGCTCGATGTCCTCCTGGGTGCTGTCCTCGCCCAGCAGCATCAGCGTCGGGTCGCCGGGGGCCGCCTGGATCAGCAGAAAAACCAGCAGGCTGATCAGTACCATGACCGGGATCGTCCCGATCAGTCGGCGGAGCAGATAGGTTCCCATGGGCAAGTCTCTCGAAAGGTTACCGTCTATGACATAGGCGGCGCGATTTCAAGGACCATCGTTCCAGCCGTGGGAGTATGTTATGGATGGGGCCCAGGGCCTTCGAGGACCGGAGAGGACCAATACCATGGCAAAGGACCTGCGCACGTTCATCGAGCAACTGGCGGCTTCTGCGCCGGACCAGATCCACATGGTCACCCGGCGGGTGGACCGCAGGTTCGACATCACCGCCATCGCCGAGCGGCTCGCCGAGGACGGCAGGTTCCCCGCGCTGTTCTTCACCGACGTGGAAGGCTCGTCCATGCCGCTGGTCATCAACCTGACCGCCACCTATGAACGCCTAGCGCTGGCCCTGGACACCAGCGTGCCCGACATGGCGCGGGTCTACGGCGAACGTCAGGCCAAGCCCATCCAGGCGGAGACCGTCGGCCACGGGCCGGTGAAGGAGGTGGTGCTCAAGGGAGACGCGGTCGACCTTTCGGCCCTGCCCATCCCGTTCCACAACGAGCTGGACGCCGGCCCGTACATCACCGGCGGGGTCATGATCGTCAAGGACCCGGACACCGGGGCTCAGAACGCCGGCCTCTACCGGCATCAGGTCCATGATCCCCGCACCCTCGGGGTCTATATTCAGGGCAGCCACCACGGCGGCTACATCTACCGGCGGAACTCGGAGCGGCAGGAGCCTACCGAGTTCGCCCTGGTGATCGGACACTACCCCACCTTCATGCTCGGGGCGGTGTCGCGGCTGCCGGGCATCGGCGGCGAGTTCGCCGAGGCCGGCGCGCTCCTGCAGGAGCCCATCGAACTGGTCAAGGCGGAGACCGTGGACCTCATGGTGCCGGCCCACGCGGAGATCGTCATCGAGGGGAAGCTCCTGCCCGACGAGACCCGGCTCGAAGGCCCGTTCGGCGAGTGGACCGGCTACTACGTGAGCGTCGGCGCCCAGCCGGTGATGCACGTGTCGGCCATGACCATGCGCCGGGACCCCATCTACTACGACGTCTTTCCGGCGGGCCAGGAGCACCTGGTGCTGGGCAGCCTGCCGCGCATGGGCACCATCTACCGGCGCGTCCGCGAAGCCGTCCCCGGCGTGGTCAACGTCAACGTGCCGGCCCACGCGCGCACCCACTGCTACATCTCCATACGCAAGACCCGGGACTCGGAAGTCAAGCGGGCGGCGATGGCCGCCATCTCCACGGAACCCGAGAATTTGCGCTGCGTGGTGGTGGTGGATGAGGACATCAACGTGTTCAACGAACCGGAGGTGACCTGGGCGGTGGGGACCCGCATGCGGCCGGACAAGGACGCGCTCACCATCCCGGACTGGAACGGGCCCGGCGACCTGCTCCCCTCCAACTGGACCTATACCGTGGACGGAACCCACGAGCCCGTCATGGGCGCGGTGATGATACTGGACGCCACCAAGCCGGCGCCGCCGGTCCAGTACCCGCAGCGCGCCCGCCCGCCCCGGGACAAGGTGCGGGAGGTGCGGCTGGAAGGGTTGCTGAAGGCCTTCGACCCGTCGCTCCTGCGTTAGGGCCCCGCTCCGGGGACGCCTTGACCGGGAGTTGAAGGAGTGCAAGAATCGGCCACGCATCGCAGGAGATGCGTCCTGAAAAAGTTTCCCGTCAAATCGAAAGGAGCCCGTTATGCGAATTCTGAAGACGTTGAGTAAGGCGTGCCTGGTCGTGCTCGTGGCCGGGGCCTTGGCGCTGGCGGCGACGCCGGCGACGGCCGCGGACTGGAAGCCCAGCAAACCCATCACCATTCTGGTGGGCTTCTCGGTAGGCGGCGCCATGGACACCGCCGCGCGGCTCCAGGGCGAGGTCATGTCGAAGCTGCTGGGCGTGCCCGTGCTCATCCGCAACGTGCCGGGCGCGGGGGGCAGGAACTCCGTGACCATCCTGAACCGGGCCAAGCCCGACGGCCACACCATGGCCGCCATCAACCTGCCCGGACAGGCCGTCAACCAGGTGGCGCGGGGGATGAAGCCCGACCTGCGGAGCTTCACCTGGATCGGACGCCAAGTGTCCAACCCGTACTTCATGCAGGCGACCACCAAGGAGGGCAAGGACCACTGGACGTCACTCAAGCAGATGAAGACGGCCAAGAAGCCCATCAAGGCAGGGATCACCGGAACCGGCGGGAACACCTTCCCCATCTCCGTCATCACCGCCAACCTGGTGGGCTTCCCGGTGGAGTTCATCGCCGGGTTCAAGGGACCCGAGCTGATCACGGGCATCATCCGCGGCGACATCACCATCACCAACCTGCCCCTGACCAAGCGCTGGACCACGGCGGTCCAGTCCGGTGAGGCCAAGGCCGTCGTCGTCTACCTGCCGAAACGGCACCCCAAGTTCCCGAACATCCCGACCGGCGTAGAGCAGGGGTTCCCGGCGCTGGGATCGGCTTCGCTGGTGGGGCAGAACCTGTACGCGCTGCCGCCCAAGACCCCGGACAACATCGCGTCCGTGATTGAAGCCGCCCTGGTGAAGGTCAACAACGACGCGGCGCTGAAGGAGAGGATCGAAGCCAACGGCAACATCGTGGCGCCGTTGAGCAAACAAAACACCACCAAGCTCATCGCCGACATGATCGCCCTGGTGGGGGACAACACCCCGCTGCTCAAGAAGTACATCAAGTGATCCTTGCCCATGACGGCGCGATACGGTCCCGGCTTGACGGACCGTGTCGCGCCGCTTTCATCCGGACCTCGGCGCTCCCGTGACACAGGACACCCGCGTTCATGTTTGAGGGTTTCGGCGGCGCCCTGGTCACCATCTCGGAGCCGCACGTGCTTCTGACGCTGTTCTTCGGCAGCGTCATCGGGCTCATCTTCGGCGCGGTCCCGGGCCTCGGCGGCATCCTGGCGATGTCCATGCTGCTGCCGTTCACCTTCACCTGGGACGCCATCACCGCGGTCTACCTGTTCTCGGGCATCATGGGGGCCAGCTCTTTCGGCGGCTCCATCAGCGCCATCCTGCTCAATACCCCGGGCACCCCGGTGAACGCCGCCACCTGCTTCGACGGCTACCCCATGGCCAAACGCGGCGAGGCGGCGCGGGCGCTGGGGCTGTCGGCCGGGGCGTGCCTGCTGGGGGCCTTGTTCGGGCTCGTGATCCTGGCGCTGCTGATCCAGGTCATGCGCCCGCTGGTAATCGCCTTCGGCCACCCGGAGATCTTCTGGCTGGTGGTGTTCGGGCTGGTCACCACCGCCACGGTGAGCCAGGGCTCGCTCCTGAACGGGCTCATCGCCGGCGGGGTCGGCATCCTGCTGTCGCTGGTGGGCCTCAACGAGCCCACGGGCCTCATCCGCTACACCATGGGCAGCGAGTACCTGTGGGACGGCATCCCCCTGATCCCGTTCTTCGTCGGGCTGTTCGCCATCGGCGAGCTGATCAACTACTCCGCCCAGGGCGGCACCATCGCCCGGGACAACATCCAGGCCACCGTCCGGGGCGCGTGGCAGGGGGTGATGGAGAACTTCCGCTACGCCGTCTGCCTGCTGCGCAGCTCGTCCCTCGGCACGCTGGTGGGGATCATCCCCGGGGTGGGCGGCGAGACCGCCAACCTCATCGCCTACACCGTGGCCGTGCAGTCCTCCAGAGACCCGGCCTCCTTTGGCACCGGCAGCCCCGAGGGGATCATCGCCAGCGAAGCGGCCAACGACTCCAAGGATGGCGGCGCGCTGCTGACGACCCTGAGCTTCGGCATTCCCGGCAGCCTGGCCATGGCGCTCTTGCTGAGCATCTTCATCATGCACGGGGTCTCGCCGGGGCCGCAGTTGATCCTCGACAACCCCATCTTCATCTGGACCCTGCTCAACGGCTACGTGGTGTCCAACGCCTTCGCCAGCATCTTCGGCCTGCTGGCCGCCCGCTACCTGGCCATCATCACCCGGGTGCCGGTGCACTACCTGTCCGCCGTCATCGCGGTGGTGGCCCTGGCGGGTACCTACATCCTGCGGGAGAACATCTGGGACGTGGTGCTGGTGGTGCTGCTGGGCATCCTGGGCTTCGGCATGCGGCGGGCGGGCGTGCCGGTGCTGCCCCTGGTCATCGGCTTCGTGCTGGGCAACCTCGCGGAGAAGTCGTTCCTGCTGACGCTACGGATCCACGACGGCAGCTATCTCGGCTTCTTCAACAGCGTCATCTCCTGGATCCTCATCCTGACCATGGTGGCGGTCCCCTTGATCACCCGGCTCCGCACCCGCTCGACGCCGACGCCGTGAAGCGCGTGAACTACAGCTACGTGATCGTCAACCTGCTCTACCTGGCGGTGGTGCTGGTGGTGGTGATCCCGTCCTTCGGCTTCGACGGGCAGGGCGGGCTGGTGCCGCTGGTGCTGGGAATCCCGACCCTGGCGTTCATCCTGTTCTGCCTCGGACGCGAGCTGCTCTCCCCGCGGGCGGCACCCGACGAGTCGATGGAGGTCGCGCCCTGGACCAAGGCCGCCCCCGTCGTGGCCTGGCTGGGGGTCTTCTGCGTGCTGGTGCTCCTCATCGGCTTCCTCCTCACCATCCCCATCTACATGGTCCTGTTCCTGCGCAGCTTCGGGCGGCTCTCGTGGCCTCGGTGCGCGGTCGCGGCCGTGACGGTGTGGGCGCTGGTGTACGTGAGCCTGGAGTTCGTGCTGCAACGGACGCTGTTCGAAGGCGTGCTGTTCGGCGCCATCCTGCCGCTGCTGTAAGGGCAGGTGTCGAATCTGCCCGCGTGTGGAGCGGGGGCAGCTCCATCGAGACTCACCCTCCAAGCTCCAACTGTTCCCAAGCCGGATATTAGGTTGTTCAAATCTCTTTTATTTGATAAATGGCATAACTGAGGTATATGCCATGAAATACACGAGACGCAGCTTCATTCGATACGGCGCCGCCGCTGGCGCGGCCTGTTTCGTCGGCATGACGCCGGCCCTGCGCGCGCTTGCGGCGCGCAAGCTGACGATGCACGGCCCTCCCGCCGGCCCCTCCATCATCCTGGCCCACGTCGCCGACACCAGCGGCCTGGGGGGCCTCGTTTCGGATCTTCGCTTCGAGACCTACCGCAATCCGGACATGGTCCGCACCGGCATGGTCACCGGCCGATGGGAACTGGCGGCAACGCCGAGCTACGCGGCCGCCAATCTGAACAACCGGGGTGTCCCGGTGCGCCTGATGAACATCATGACCTGGGGCCTGCTCTACGTGATCTCGGCGCACGAAGGTGTCGAGAGCGTCGAGGACCTTCGGGGCGAAACCGTGGCCATGCCCTTCAAGGCCGACATGCCCGACCTGGTGTTCCAGTACATCGCCGGAGAAAAGGGCATGAAGGCGGGGCAGGACTACAAGCTCAACTATGTCGCCGACCCCTTCCAGGGAATTCAGATGCTGGTTTCCGGGAGGGTCAACCACGCGGTGCTGCCGGAGCCGGCTGCCACCGCCTCGCTCCTGAAGGCGAAGGGCGCCGGCAAACGCCTCTTGCGTGCATTGAGCCTCCAGAAGGCGTGGGGCGAGGTCACCGGCGGGCCGGCGACGATTCCGCAGGCGGGCATGACCGTCCGGGACTCCCTGCTGGAGGAACTGCCGGAGCTGCCGGCGCGGCTCAACGCGGCCATCACGAAGTCCACCGAATGGGTCGCCAGGAACCCGGCGGAGGCGGGCAAGTGGAGCCAGGTCCACCTGGGCCTCAAGGCGCCGATGATCCAGCGCTCGATTCCGCACTGCAACTTCCGGTTGCGGGCCGCGGGCGCGGCCAGGCAGGAGATAGAGCGGTTCTACTCCATCCTGGCCAGGACCAATCCCGCCATCATCGGCGGCAAACTGCCGGACGCCTCTTTCTATCTGGACTGACCCGGGAGCGTTCCTCCGGATGAGCCGGACACGCGCAGTCTTCGACTACCTGTGGAGCGGCTGGGGCGCGCTCGCCAGCATCCTGTTGTTCCTGGCGCTGTGGGACTTCGGCAACCGGATCTACGGCGACTTCATCCTGCCCGCGCCGCAGGCGGCGCTCGCCCGTCTGGGGGAGCTGTTCCGCGAGGGCTCGGCCGGGGCCGAGTTGCTGAGCACTTCGTACCGCGCCTTCGCCGGTTTCGCCATCGCGCTGCTGGCGGGCAGCGGCGCCGGCATCGTCGCCGGGCTGTCGGCCACCACCGCCATGGCGGTGCGGCCGCTGGTGACCATCCTCATCGGGGTGCCGCCCATCGCCTGGATCGTGCTGGCGCTGCTGTGGTTCGGAGCCACGGACTCCACGCCGATCTTCACGGTCGCGGTCACCACGGTGCCCATCACCTTCGCGGCCGGCGTGCAGGGCGCACGCACGCTGGACAATGACTTGCGGGAGATGGCCCGTACCTTCGACGCCCCCTGGTGGATGGTCTTCATCGACGTGCACCTGCCGCACATCCTTTCCTACCTGTTCCCCGCCTGGATCGTGGCCCTGGGGATGTCGTGGAAGGTCGTGGTCATGGCCGAGCTCCTTTCCAGCAACGATGGGGTCGGCGCCGGTCTGGCCACGGCACGCGTCAACCTCGACACCAGCGCGACCCTCGCCTGGATTGCCGCCATCGTCGGCACGCTGCTGATCGCCGAGTATGGCGTCCTGGAACCCGTCAAGCGCCGGCTGGAGCGGTGGCGCGAGTCCGACTGATGGACCGTGACGTACAAGCTCGCCGGTGCCTGGAGCTCGCCGACGTCAGCCACGCCTTCGGGCTCACCGAGGTCATATCCGGCGCAAGCCTCACCGTGGGGGAGAACGAGGTGACGGCGCTGGTGGGACCTTCGGGTTGCGGCAAGACGACCCTGCTCAACGTGGCCGCGGGCCTGCTTGCGCCCACCGAAGGCACGGTCCGCAACGGCTTCGGCCGCGGCGCCTGCCTGTTCCAGGAACCGCGCCTCCTGCCATGGAAACGCGCTTGCGACAACATCGCCTGGGGCTTGAAGGCCCAAGGCCTCCCGCGCGCCCAGCGCGATGGACGCGCCCGGCAGCTAGCCTGTGAAATGGGGTTGACGGCCAACGATCTGGCCAAGTTTCCCTACGAATTGAGCGGCGGGATGCGTCAACGCGTCGCTCTCGCCCGCGCTCTGGTGACGCACCCGGAGCTGCTCCTCCTCGACGAGCCCTTCAGCGCGTTGGACGTGGGGATCAAGCGTGACCTCCACGAGTTGCTGTTGCGCGAGATCGCCCAGCGCTCCCTGACCGTCCTGTTCGTCACCCACGATCTCATGGAGGCCATGCACCTGGCCGACCGCATACTGGTGCTCACCGGACAACCCGGACGCATCGTCCATTCCCATGTCTGTCCGGTACCGGCCGCCGAACGTGATCTCGAGTACCAGTACGCCGCCACCGCCGCGCTGCTCGCCGTGCCGGCCGTCGCGGCCGCCTTTCGTCTGACCGCATGACAAGAGCGGGTCCCCATGACCGGACCATCTTCCAGGTACGCCACGCTTTTCGCCTACGGGTTCCGTCCGTTCTTCCTGCTCGCCGCCGGTTACGCGGTCGCAGTCGTCGCGTTCTGGACCGCGGAAATCATCGGCTGGATGCTCCTTCCGATCCCCGACGACAGGGTCGGCTGGCATATCCACGAAATGATGTTCGGCTTCGTAGGGGCCGGGTTGGCGGGATTCCTGCTCACCGCGGTTCCGAGCTGGACCGCAACGCCCCCGGTGACCGGGCGTCCGCTGCAAGGCCTGGTCGCCCTGTGGCTGCTGGCGCGCCTTGCAGCCTGGTGCACGGAACTGGTGGGCGCGGCGCCCATGACCTTGTTGAGCCTGCTGTTCACGGCCGCGGTCGGCGCGACCGTGGCCCGGCCGCTGTGGCGCGGAGCCCAGGGGCGTCATCGCGTCTTCCTGCTGCTGGTGCTGTGCCTGACAGGCGTGCAGGCTGCCATCCATCTCTACTGGGCCGCCGGGGACATCGTCCAGGTACGCGCGCTCCTCAATGTCACGATGGGCCTCTTTCTGATGTTGATCCTTGCCGCGTTGGGACGCATCTCGATGATCATCGTCAACCAGGCGCTGGCCGACGACGAGGAGGAACCGTTCGTGGCGCGACCGCCGCTGCGCCGTTTCGCCATCGGCGTGTTGGCGATCTTTCTGTTGGTTGACTACCTTCTCCCCTACAGCACCACCAGCGGCTGGGTCGCGCTGGCGGCCGCGGCCGCGGTGCTCAACCTGCTCAATGACTGGCACCATCGCGGCGTGTGGCGGGATCCGTACGTGCAGGTGCTCTACCTGGTGCATGTCTTCATGGCCCTCGGCTTCGGCCTCCTGGGGGTAAGCTATCTGTGGCAGCTCTACCCCGCCAACTTCGCCCGCCACGCCTTCGCCGTCGGCTCCATCGGCCTTTCCGTGCTGGCCGTCCTGACCATCGCGGGCCAACGCCATACCGGGCGGGGATTGTCGGGCCACTGGCGCATCCGGATCCCGCTGCTGTGCCTTGCGGGGGCCGCGGTGGCCCGGATCGTGCCCCCGTGGCTGGACGTCGGGACCGTCATCCCGGTAGGCTACGGGCTCTCCTCGCTGCTCTGGTGCCTGGGGTTCGCCTTGTACCTGAGCCTGTTCTGGAGTTTCCTCACCAGGCCCCGCCCCGACGGATTGCCTGGTTGAGGCCTGGAGACGAAGCCAAGACATATGCGTTCATGGCCCGTGCTTCACGTGGGCTTCCGGCCCTTCTATCTGCTCGCCGCTGCCTTCGCGGCGACGGCGGTGCCGTTGTGGCGGTTCGGAGCCGATGTTCCGCTGCCCGGCCCCGGCTATCTCGTGGGGACATCGTGGCACGCCCACGAGATGGTGTTCGGCTTCGCAGCCGCGGTGCTGGCGGGCTTCCTCTTGACGGCGGCGCGGACCTGGACCGGCCGGGACACGCCAACGGGAGCGCGCCTGGCGGGCCTGGGCGGCCTCTGGGTGGCGGGCCGGGTGCTCGCCGGAACCGGACCCGGCCTTGCCGCCGTGGTAGTCGATTGCCTGTTCCTGCCCTGTGTTGCGGTGGCCGTGGCGGTGCCGGTCGTGGAGGCCCGCAACTGGCGCAACCTCAAGGTGGTTGCCGTCGTGATCCTGCTGGCGGGGGCCAACCTGCTGTTCCACCTCGAGTACGCCGGAGTGCCGGCGTTGCCGCGGACGAACGGAGGCGCGCTGTTCGCCCTGGATCTGTTCGCGCTGATGGCCGCGTTGATAGCCGGCCGGGTGATCCCCGCGTTCACGGCCAACGCTGTCCCCTCGGCGCGGCCCCGGCGCAACCGGTGGGTTGACCTCGCCGCCTTCGGCTCCCTCGTCGTACTTGCGGTCGCCGGACCCGGCGGTCCCTGGCTGGCGGCGGTGGCGGCCGGCGGCGTGATTGCCCACGGTGTCAGGCTCTGGCTCTGGGACCCCTTCGCAACGATTCGCGAACCGCTGCTCTGGGTGCTTCCCCTGTCCTACGGGTGGCTGGTAGTTTCCCTGGCTCTGCGCACGCTCTCGCTTGCCGGCGCCGGAATTCCGGCCGCATCGTCCGTGCACGCGTTCGGAGTGGGAGTCATGGGCGGGCTCATGCTGGGGATGATGACCCGGAGCGCTCGCGGACACACCGGCCGGGAGCTGAAGGCGGGACCCGCGGACACCGCGGCCTTCGTCCTGGTGCACCTGGCCGCCGCGCTTCGGGTCCTGGGCACCCTGGCGGGCCCGGAGACAGGAACGCTGGCCGTCGACGGCGCGGCAATCCTCTGGTCCGCGGCCTTCACGGTCTTCCTCATCGCCTACTGGCCCGTCCTCACACGGCCCCGCCTGAACGCGTGATCCAATGGACACAGGGACTCACGGGCTTGCCCCGGACAGGCTGTTGGTTCAATAAGGACGATAGATCGGATCCGGGCGCGCCGAACCCGGACCGTTCGCTTCAGCCGACCCTGGATCCATGCGACCCGAATTCATCGCCCTGGCCGCCGCCATCCTCTACTCCGGAGGCACCATCACCGCGCGCATGGGGATGAGCCACTCCTCTCCCCTGACCGCGGCCTGCGTGCTGCTGTTCCTGCGCACCGTCGTCTTCTGGGGCGGAGTGTTCCTGATGGGCGGGATCCCCCACGTCGAATGGACGCCGCTGCTGCTGTTCGTGGGGTTGGGGGTGCTGCAGACCGCCACGAGCCTGCTCCAGTTGACGGGTATCCACCGCCTGGGCGCCGCCAGGGCCGAGCCCCTGCGCAACACGTACCCGTTGTGGAGCGCGGTCATCGCCATTGTCTTCCTGGGCGAGCAGGCCAGCCTGGGCATCATCGCCGGGACACTCCTGGTAGTGGGCGGCATCACGCTGATCTCCTGGCAACCGGCGGAATCGGGCTTGCGCTATCGCTGGTGGGAGGGGATCTTTTCGCTCCTGGCGGCCCTGTTCGCGGGCGTCGCCTTCCCCATCAGGCGCATCGCCTTCGACATCTCCAACGAGCCCCTGTACTTCGCCGCGGTCCTGGCCATCGTATCGTTCGTGTCGCTCGGCCCGTACGTCAATGTCCGTCTCCGGTCCGAGCAGTTCGTGCTCAACCGCAGCGCGGTACCCCCGTTCATCCTGTCGGGCTTCTTCGAATCCGCCGGCTCGCTGCTGTCACTCATCGCCGTGAGCCTCGGCCGTGTCGTGGTGGTATCTCCCATCGTCGCCTCGAGCCCCCTGTGGACCCTGATCCTGACCGTGGTCTTCCTGCGCGGCCTCGAGCGCATCAACACCCGCACCGTCACCGGCACCTTCGCGGTCATGACCGGGACGATCTCGATCATCCTGAGCCGGTGACAGCCGTTCTCGGCTCCACACGTCATTCCCCAACTCCTCCGTCATTCCCCAACCTCTCCGTCATTCCCGCGAAAGCGGGAATCCAGGAGGGGGGAGGCGGGGAAACGCCGCTGTAGCACCCTACCACCGCCCCTGGATTCCCGCTTTCGCGGGAATGACGGGAGGTGAACCGCTGCGGGAATGACGGAAGGGGCGGGAATGACGGAAGGGGCGGGTTTGACGGTAGGTCTCCGGGAATGGCGATGCCGGGCTTGAGCAGAGAAGGTCGGTTTCACCCGGTTGGATGGTGCTCAAGGTACGCCTGCATGACCATGTTGTACCAGGGCGTGGCGTGGCGGCGGTCGTGGAAACCCACGTGACCGCCGTCGTCGGTGAGCATCAGGATCACGTTGGAAGGGATGTCACGGGCAATATCCTCGTAGGGAGCGGCCGGGATCCACGGATCGTTCCTGGCGTGCAGCAGCAGCATCGGCGTGTCGATACGGTCGAGCAATCCGGTGACCGAACAGCGCGTGTAATAGTCGTCGCAGTCCGCGAAACCGTGGTGCGGCGCGGTGAAGGCGTTGTCGAACTCGCGGATGCTGCGGGCGGCCAGGACGGCGGCCTGTTGCTCCGGAGAGATCTCGGAGGCGCCGCCGACCACGGCCTCCTTCATGCGCGCCAATAGCCACCGGTGATAGAGCGTGTTACGGGGCCGCATCAGCCTGCGGATGACCGCACCCAGGTCGAGCGGCGTCGACACCGTTATGGCGCAGATGGGCGAGACCGCGGGGGCGCGTTGCGCCAGGTAGTGCAGGATTACGGTACCGCCGAGGGAGAACCCGATCAGCACGATGCCCCGGCGTGCCTCTTCGACGTCGAGGACGGACAGTGCCGCCTCGATGTTGTCTCCGGAGCCGCCACAATAGCTCCGGCGGCACGTGGTCCGTGACGGTCCCGCGCCACGGAGGTTGAGGCGCATGACGGGATATCCGAGTCCCAGAAACCAGCGCGTGCTCTCGAACATGTAGGAGCTGCCCTCGCAGCCTGTAAGTCCGTGCACCAGGATCACCAACGGCCGGTCCGTGGCCCGCTCAGGGCGATGGAGGGTGGCAAGCAGCGTGTCGCCGCCGCCGTTCGGCACGGGCAAGCTCAGGCGCTCCGCGGGCCAAGCCGACAAGTCCTCGCTGCAGGGAAAGAAATAGTACC
This sequence comes from uncultured Binatia bacterium (SeqCode), assembly GCA_965219905.1. Lineage (GTDB taxonomy): Bacteria > Desulfobacterota > Binatia > UBA9968 > JAJDTQ01 > JAJDTQ01. The sequence continues at coordinate 1,919,421 of CBDCOS010000002.1, forward strand.
GGAGGGTCTGCAGGTCGCCGCCCAGCCACGGGAAGCGGGGCGCGAAGTCCGGAGAAGTCGTCGCCTCCCCCCATGCACCGGACACCGAGCCCGAGGCACTGAAACCGTTGCCCAAGGTCTCAACCCCGGGTGACGCCCAGACCCGGGCCTTCCGGGACGCCGAGCTTTCCGTCCACGACCTTGATGCCCGTGAAAGGATCTCCGGTGAGGGCCTCGCACTCGCCGATCTCGCAGAATTCGGAGACGCCGGGAGAGCTCAGGGCCACGTGCAGCAGCGCGGCGTCGCCCACCATGCAGGCGGCGATGTTGCTGAGGCCGCACTCGGTTCCGGTGAGCGCGCACATTTCGGCGATCTGCCGGGTCTGTTGCACGCCGCCGGCCTTGAGGATGCCGGTGTTGATGGAATCGCAGGCGTTGTCGCGGATGAGCCTGAAGGCATCATGCACCGCGCTTGCCGACTGGTCGGCCTCGATCTTGATGCTGGACTGCGCCTTCACCTCGGCCAGGGCCGCGTAGTGATGCCGGGGCACCGGCTGCTCGAACACCGATACGCCCAACTCCGCCATGCCCGCGGCCATGCGCACGGCCGACTTCGCGTCGAAGGCCTCGTTGGCGTCCACCTTGATGTAGATGTCCGGTCCCACCGCGTCGCGCACCGCCGTCACCCGCGCGAGGTCCAGCCCGACCTCGCCCCTGACCTTGAGCTTCAGCGCCCGGTAGCCCTCACCCACCAACTCGCGGCACTCCCGCGCCATCTCCATCGGCTGCCCCACGCTCACCATCTTGATGACCGTGATCTCCTTGCGCACCAGCCCGCCCAGGAGCACGTAGAGGGGCGCTCCGTAGCACTTGCCCAGCAGGTCGTACAGCGCCATGTCCACGCCGCCCTTCGCGCGCCGGTTGTCCATCATCCGGAAGTTGATGAGCCGGTTCAGCCGGTTCATCTCCTCGATGGGCTGCCCCACCAGGAGCGGCCGCATGATCTCCTCGATGGCGTAGCGGGCCGACCCCACGGTCTCGCCGGTCCTGGGAAACACATCGATGTAGCCATAGCCCACGTGCCCCGAGTCCGACTCCACGCCTACCAGGAACCCGTTGGACGAGTAGAACTGGTTGGTGGCGGTGATGAGAGGCTTCTTGTACGGCAGCTCGAGGGTCTCCACCTGCACGTCCGTGATCTTCATGATCGCACTCCTTGAATCCGCGTACACGGGCGGGGGTTGAATCCCGCCCCCAAGAGTCTCCCGTTCGCGGCGGCTACGAGGCTTGCGCATCCACGCGCCGGATCAACGTGTCCACCGCCAGCACCCCCTGCCCCTCCGGCAGGACCATGAGGGGGTTCAATTCCATTTCGTCCACTTCGTCGCGAAAGTCCAGCGCCAGCCGGGAAAGCGCCACGATGGCTTCCGCCAGGGCCGCTACATCGGCCTTGGGCAGGCCGCGGACGCCGGTGAGCAGCGGATAGGTGCGGATCTCCCGGATCATGTCGTGAGCATCCGCCGGCCCCAGCGGCGGCAACCGGAACGACACGTCCCTGAGCACCTCGGTGTAGATGCCGCCCAGGCCGAACACGAGGCAGATGCCCAGATCCGGTGTCCGCGACGTGCCGATGATGACCTCGGCGACACCCTGCACCATCTTCTGCACCAGCACGCCGTCGATGCGGGCGTCCGACGCCTTCTTCCCCACTTCCTCCAGCAGCCGGTCGTACGCCTGCGCCACTTCTTCGGCGCTCGCCAGATTGAGCCGCACGCCGCCGACCTCGGTCTTGTGAGGCAGGTCCGCGGACTCGACCTTCAGCGCCACCGGGAACCCCATTTCCCCGGCGGCTTCCATCGCCCGCTCACGAGAGCCGGTCAACCGCTCGGGGGCCATGGGTATGCCGTACGCCCGAAGCATCCTCCGCACCACTGAGTGGGATGCGTCGCCTCCGGCGAGGAGCGCTCGCAGCGCCTCGGTTTCCGCGGGGTCCGCGAGGGATGGTCCGGCCTCGCCCGGGTAGCCGTCCATGCTTCGCCGCGACAGCGCCAGGACGTCGCGCACCGCGCACAGCGACTTCTCGTACTCCAGCAGCAGGGGCACGTTCAGCTCGGCAAAGAATTCGAACCAGGCACGGTCGAGCTGCTCGCTGGCCCGGGAGAGGAACAGGAACGGCTTGCCGCCGCGCCGGAGCGCTGCCGCCGACTCCCGGTACAACTGCGTCAGGCGGTCGCTGGGGCTCTTGGGCAGGTTCAGCCGGCAACAGACCACCGCGAAGTTGTCGTCGCGCATGAAGGTTTCCAGACATTCGAGATACCCGGGCCGGTCGGCCCAGTGCAGTTCCTCGATGTCCAGGGGGTTGCCGTTGAAGCCCTCCTTGTCGAAGTGGCTGCGCAACGCCTCGTAGGTGGCGCCCGAAGGCTCGGGCAGGTCCACGTCGTTGCGCTCGCAGATGTCGGCCAGGAAGCTGCAATCGCCCCCGGAGATGGTGACGATGCCGACGCCTCCGGTGCGAGGCAGACGGTAGGGCTCCGGGGTCCCCACGGCCAGGGCGGTGACCTCCAGCATCTGGTCGAGGTTGTCCACCGGGATGACGCCCTTCTGCCGGAAGAGCCCGTCCCACACCGCGCCGGAGGTGGCCATGTTGCCGGAGTGCGAGGCGACCGCGCGGCCGCCCTTCTGGGAGCGCCCGAGCCTCAGGGCGACGACCACCTTCCCGCGCTCCCGCGCCAGGTCCAGCAGTCCCGCCATCTCCTCCGGGCGGCTCATGGACTCGATGACGGCGACGATGACCCGGGTGCCGTCGTCGTCCACCGCGGCCCGGAGGTAGTCGGTGAAGCCAGCACCCACCTGGTTGCCGGGGGCGATGGCGTAGCGGAACCCCAGGCAACGGTCGGCGGCGGTGTTGAGGAAGAGGTTGAGCAGGCCGGCGCTGCTGAACACCGCGCTCACCGGACCGATGGTCAGGAGCTCGGGGAGCGGCGACGACCACAGCGCCGCGCCGCTTTCGAGGGCGAGATAGCCCAGGGTGTTTGGTCCGGCCAGCGCCATGCCGCTCTCGCGCACGATGCGCGCCAGCTCCGCCTGATAGCCCCGGCCGGTCTCGTCGAACTCGCCGAACCCCGTGGCCACGGTGAGCGCGGCGTGCACGCCCTTGGCGGCGCACTCCTCCATCACCTGCACGGTGCGGTCACGCGGGATCGCGACCACCGCCAAGTCCACCTCACCCGGCACCGCGCCCACCGACGGGTAGCACGGCAGGTCGAAGAGCTGCTCATAACGTGGGTTGACCGGGTAGATGCGGTCCTTCGGAAAGCCGAACCGGAACAGGTTGCGCATGAGCGCGGCCGCGTGGGGGGCACGCTCCGACGCGCCGATGAGCGCGATGTTGCGGGGCTTGAGCAGCGCCGTGAGGTTGTCGGAGTTGGACGCGGAATTCGTCATGGTTCCCTTACGCCGACCCGAATCGTCATTCCCGCGAAAGCGGGAATCCAGGGGTTGCGAGGGGTAAACGGCCACATTTCCCCGCCCAACACCCGCCTGGATTCCCGCTTTCGCGGGAATGACGATTCGGGGTGTTGTACGTCGGGTGTCTTGACACGGCCTGTTCCACGGAGAAAACGGTTGCAGGCATTCAACTACCGTTCGTTCTCCCTGCCGCCGTGCGCACCGCGCGCATGATGTTGGGGTAGCCGCCGCAACGGCACAGGTTCCCCGAAAGGTACTCGCGGATCTGGCCGTCGGAGGGATCGGCATGTTCTTCCAGCAACGCCTTCGCGGCCATGATGAAGCCGGGGGTGCAGTACCCGCACTGGGCGGCGTCGTTCTCGAGAAACGCCTGCTGGATTGGGTGAAGGGCGGCGTCGGTGCCCAGCCCCTCGACGGTCTCCACGGAGCGGCCGTCCAGCCGCACGGCCAGGAGGAAGCACGCGCTCACCGGCCGCCCGTCCAGGAGTACGGTGCAGCTCCCGCAGGCCCCCACGCCGCAGGACTCCCGCACGCTCCAGAGCTTGAGCCCGTCGCGCAGGACCTCCAGCAGGGTGTCGGCGTCGTTGACCGCCAGCTCCCGCTGCTCCCCGTTCACCGTCAGGCTGATGTTACGTTCCACCGTTCGTCTTCCCCGCGGCGGTGAGCGCCTCATGGATCCTTTCCGCGGTGAGCGGGATGTCGCGCACGCGGACGCCCACGGCGTCTTCCACCGCGTTGGCCACGGCCGCGGCCACGGTCAGGGCGCCGGTTTCGCCGATGCCCTTGGCGCCGAAGGGGCCGTCCTTGTGGGGCACCTGCACCACGATGGGGTGGCAGGCGGCGGGCACGTCCTTGATGGAGGCAATCTGGTAGTCCAGCAGGGAGCCGTTGAGGAGCTGTCCGTCCTGGAACACCATCTGCTCGAACAGCGTCAGCCCGAGGTGCATGGTGGCCGCGCCGACGAGCTGCTGCTCGCAGTACTTGGGATTGATGGCGGTGCCGGCGTCGCCGGCGGCGTGGAACTGCAGCACCTCCAGGCGGCCGGTCTCCGTGTCCACCTCCACTTCCACGGCGCTGGCCGAGGCGAACCAGTACTCCGTGCACTTATCGGACATGCCGGTCTCGGGGTCCATGGGCGTCACCACGGGCTGGCACAGACCTTCTCCCACCATGGTGGTGCCGAGGCTTCCGAACCTGGCCAGGAAGGCCTCGGTGACGGTCATGCCGCGTTCCTCGGCGCCGCGCACGAACACCCGGCCATCGCGGGCCTCCAGGTCGGCGGCGTCGATCTCGAGCTTGCCGGCCACGGCCTCGAACAACTCCGCCTTGACGTTGGCCGCCGCGGTGCGCACGGCGTTGCCCATGTGGTAGGTGGAGCGGCTGCCGGCGCTAATGGTGTCGTAGGGGGTGACGTCAGTGTCCGGCTGTACCACGTGCACCTTGTCGTGGGAGATCCCCAACTCCTCGGCTGCGATCTGCGCCAGCACGCTCTCGGACCCCTGCCCCATCTCCACCGTGCTGCTCAGCACGTTGGCGCTGCCGTCGGCATTGAGGATGACGATGGCCCCGGAGATGGACGGCGTGAGCACCGCCTTCACCCCGCAGGCGATGCCCTTGCCGCGGCGCTTGGTGCCGGCGGCGGCTTCCTTGGGCTTGTTCCAGCCCACGGCGTCCGCCGCCCGCTGCACCGTTTCCTTCAGGCCGCACGCGTGGATCGGGGTTCCGGTGACGTAGAGGTCTCCTTCCTCCAGCGCATGCTCCAGGCGGAACTCCACCGGGTCCGCGCCCAGGCCCCGGGCGACGATGTCCATCTGCGAGTCGTAGGCCCAGATCACCTGGGGCACGCCGAAGCCGCGGAACGGACCGGCCGGCGGCTTGTTGGTGTAGACGCAGTAGGAGTCGATGGAAACGTTGGGGATCTTGTACGGACCGGACGAAGTGTAGCCTGACTTGTGCACGATACGCGGGCCGATCTCGGCGAAGGCGCCGGTGTCCCAGTAGACCTCGCACTTGCGCGCGGTCATGGCCGAACCCTTGACCGCGGTCTTGAGCTTCACCACGACGCCGTGCTTGGTGACGGTCTGGAACTCTTCCTCGCGGCTCAGGCTGTACTTCACAGGCCGGCCGGTCTTCATGGCGAGGATGGCCACGATGGGCTCCAGCTTGTTGTAGAGCTTGGCGCCGTAGCCGCCGCCCAGGTACGGCACCCGCACCCGGATACGGTTCATGGGCACGCCCAGCATGCGCGCCAGCTCCCCGCGGACGAAGGAAGGCGACTGGCTGGCGGTGTGGATGTTGATGCGCCCGCCCTCGTCCACGTAGGCCAGTGAAACGTGGGGCTCCATGGGCACGTGCTGGGCCGGCGGCGCGGTGAAGACGTCCTCGAAGATCCGGTCCGCCTCGGCGAAGGCCCTGTCCACGTCGCCCTTGCGGAGCTTGTAGTGGTAACAGATGTTTGATCGATCCCCGGCCTTCACGTGGGCCAGATCGGCGAACGCACCCGAGGGACGGACGTCGTCGTGGATGATGGGCGCATCCGGCCTGATGGCGTCGAGCACGTCCAGCACTACCGGCAGCGGCTCGTACTCCACCTCCACCAGCTCCAGCGCCTCTTCCGCCGCACGCCGGCTCTCCGCGGCCACGGCCACCACCTGCTCGCCCTCGTGGCGCACCCGGTCGATGGCCAGCACCGGCTGGTCCGCGAACGCCGGCCCGTGGTAGGGGGTGATGCCCGGCATGGCGGCGATGTCGGCGCCCGCGAGCGCCGCGACGACGCCGGGCGCGGCCTCCGCCCGGGACTTGTCGATGCTCACGATGCGCGCGTGGGGGTGCGGGCTTCTCAGCACCGCTACATGCAACAGGCCCGGCGGCTCCATGTTGCCCACGTGCAGCGCCCGCCCGGTCACCTTCTGGACGGCGTCCCGGCGGTCGACCGCCTTACCGACGATGGAATAGTCCGCCACGCATTCACCTCACGAAGACGCCAGCCCCCGGAGTGTCCGCTTGATCCACACCCGGGTCATCTCCCGCTTGTAGTCCGCACCGCCGCGCAGGTCCGACACCGGGGAGATCTGCTCGTCGACAACGTCACAGACCGCATCCCAAAGCTCCTCGGAGCAGTCTTCCCCCTGGAACCGCTCCAGCCCGGCCGCCGGGAGCGGCGCTTCCGCCACGCCGCTGAGCCCCAGCCGCAACTCGGCGACATTCCCGCCGTCGAGCGACAGGAGCCCCGCCACGCCGATACACGGCCAGTCGTTGGCCGAGAGCGAGCTGAACCGCGAGTAGACCGTCCGGGCGGACGCGGCCACATGCGGCACGCGCACCTCCACCAGGATCTCTCCCGGCTCCAGCGCCGTCTCGTACATGCCGCGGTAGAAGTCCTTCAACGTCACCACGCGGGTGCCCTCGGCCCCGGCCAGCACCACCTCCGCGCCGTGAACCAGCAACGCCGGCGGCGGGTCCAGCCGGTAGTCCGCGTGGGCCAGGTTGCCGCCCACGGACGCGGTCTCCCGGATGCGGACGTTGCCCACGTGACTGAACGCCTGGGCCAGGGCCGGCGCCCGCCGCTGCACCAGGGGCGAACGCTCCACTGACCGGTGGGTGGCCAACGCCCCGATGCTCAGGCCGTCGTCGTTGTCGGCAATTCGTTCGAGCCCCGGAATCGACTGAAGGTCCACCAGATGCGAGAAGCGCAGCGCCCGCTGCTTCATCAGGATGACCAGCGTGGTGCCGCCGGCGATGGGGCGCGCCTCGTCGCCATGTTCGAGCAGCATCTCGCTGGCTTCAGCCACGGTAGCGGGTTTCAGGAGGTCGAAAGCGGGAATGGTCATGGCAGATCGGACGCCCGGCAAAACACGGACCGGGAATGGCCGGATTTATAGCCTTTAGGAGGGTCCTTGACAACGACGACTCCGAAATTGGGGAACCCCCTTTTGTCAGGTAGACTTTTCCCGGCGTGAATCGATTACTCCCCTGCAACTTACGGGTCTGGTCGCCTCACTAACGGTCAAGCAACTCGTCACCCGGCTCAGGCGGCACATCCGGTGCCCTGTCAAGATAACGTTTGAGATCGCCCTCAACCGCTCCAGCAGAACGCTCCTGAAGAAATGCCTTGGCAGTTTCGATCGCTCCGACCTTCTGCGCGACGGCTGCAACGATCCATTGATTAAGGGAGACGCCGTCCTCCTTGGCCAGTCGTGCGGCGGCCTCTTTCAACGAGGCAGGCAACTGCAACGGGTACTTGTATCGCAAAGTGCTTTTCATACAGTCAATCTCCCTACGATGCGGTTGGGTGGCGCGACCTCGATCCCAAACCCGCCCGCGGGACCGAAATCCCGGACGTTGTGCGTCACGATAGCGTCAGCCCTTCCATTGACAGCCGCTTCAAGAACCATTTCGTCACCCGCGTCGGGGAGCAGCGGTCGTACACGGAAGGAAATGTCTACGGGTTCGCTCACGGCGGCAAGGGCACTCATGATCCTGGGAACGTCGTCCAATTCGTGTCCGGTGACTGCAAGTGTTTCTGCACGGCTCAACACGGCCTCATATTCCAGGAAGAGAGCAGTAGAGGACAGCAGCGTCGCACGCCCTTCCGCCATCAACCCGAGAAGCAGGTTGCTGGCACCTCGACGACTCCGAAAGGCAGCGATAATAACATTGGTATCAAGCACCAGCCTCACATCGACATCTTAAAAGGTATCTTATAGGATGTCAATATAAGCTCTTCCAGTCCCTGCTATCCCTCATAGGTACCCGCGCATTCAACCCGACCTTGCAGCGCCACGGGCTCGCTGCGAGAATGAAGCCCTCATGACCATCGGTATTCTCGCGTACGGTTCGTTGATTCCTGATCCCGGAGCGGAGATCGCGCCGTTGACGGCAGGGCGCATCACCGGTGTGGAGACGCCCTTCACGATCGAGTTCTCCCGCAGCAGCCGCGTGCGCGACCGGGCGCCGACGCTGGTGCCGGTGGATCGGGGCGGGGCTCGAGTCTCGGGTGTGGTGCTGGTGCTCCATGACTCGGTGACGGAGACGGCCGCCCAGGACATGCTCTACCGGCGGGAGCGGAACCGCGTGGGGAGAGGCGACGTCTACGCGGACCTGGACCCGGGCGATGCCGACAGCGCCTTTCTGGGGCGCCTGGATGGTTTCGTGGGGCTGGACGTGGTGTTTCACGCCGCGCTCCGGGCCAACATCGAAACCCCGACTCCCGAACTGCTGGGGCGTCTGGCCATCGAGAGCGCGACGGCTCCGTCCGGCGCAGCCAGGCGCGACGGCATCAGCTATCTCATGGACGCGAAGCAGAGCGGCATTGTCACGCCGCTCATGGCCGGGTACGAGGCGGAGATACTGCGCCTGACCGGCGCCCGGGACCTGGGGGAGGCCCGCGCCATGGCCCGGAGGGGGTGACCCCGGGTTCAGACACCGCCGGTGAGCCTTTGGTCAACGTGCCACATGGCGAGGCAGTCGTCCTCGTTGTAGAGGACGGCCTTTTCTGCCAACGAGCGGTCGCCGGTCTCAAGAGAGTCCCAGTAGCAGACCAGTGCCTCGTATGCGCCGAATCCCTGCTGGCGCCAGTTGAAGCCCAAGGCGGGGGCCACGCTCTTGATGGAGAAGCTCGGCACGGGCAGGTAGACGGCGTCCTGTATGCACTGCTTGAGGTCGACGCAGGAGCCTGTCAACCGCGTCAGCCGCCCCTCCAGCGCCGGCCAGCGGCGCATGACGGCCTGCATCTGCCAGACCTCGTAATCGGTCCAGTGGTAGAGCCGCACGGCCTCGACGCCGCCCCCCACGTAGTCGAGGAAGTCCTCGAAGATGCGCTCTTCGTCCTCGGGGCCCTGGGCCAGGAACCTGACGAACTGGTCCCGCGCTCCGTCCCAACAGCCGATGAGGTAGACGTGGGGCGGGATGGTGGGGTGGACGTCGTCGGCGGTCTCGAAGTCGAAATAGAGGAGCCTCCTGGCGCGGGGGATGCGCAGCTCGCGGCTGGGCCTGGGGACGGGCTGTCCGGCCTTGTAGCTCTGCGCCACGTGGTAGGCGGCGGGGCCGTGGTGTGGACCCAGGATCTCGTCGATCTCTTCGGGCGAGCGGCTCCACAGATCATCGACACGGCGGATTCCCGCGGCCCTGAGCTTCGCCCGTTCCGGAGCCTTCACCCCCGCCAGCAGCACCAGGTCCCGGCGCTCCCGCACCAGCCTGTTTCCGTATACGCGCCAGGGGGAGTCCGTGACGTCCGGGGGCCGCCTGGTTTCGGGCTGCTCCACGGCTCCGTCCCGCAGACCGGCCCAGCGCGACGCCACCTCGTCGATCCGGTCCCCGAAGCCGGCGACATCCAACCGCTGGACCTCATCCCGCAGCGCCACGGCCACGTGGCTCGGCGTGTAGCCCTGGATGGCGCCGACGGTGCGGTTGTAGAGGGCCGCCTGGAGCGCGAATCCGTCCCTGAGCCTACGCGCGCGCTTTATCTCGATGACCCGGTAGTGGTAGGGGCCGAGGTCCGACGCATGGCTGTCGTCGCGAACCAGCAGGTCGCCCCGGCCGTAGACGTCGTGGCCGAGGTCCCAAAGTTGCGGCTGGTGAATGGCGGGGACGCCCTCCATCATGGCCCGGAGGGTGCGGACCAGGGCATCGTGGCCGAAGTCCGGCCGGATCACCACAGCGTCGGGATAGTGTGCGGCCACCCAGGCGTCCTCGTGCTCGACGCCCCGGCGGTAGCGCATCTGCTCGTAGCGGCTGATCTCGTTGACCGCCTCGGACTTGGGCGCGTGGTACTGGCACCAGACCCAGAAAGGGTCACGCACCACCTTGTCCACCAGGGACGGGCGGAGCCGGGACCTGCCGTGGATCCTCTGGCCGGAGGTGGCGCGGTCGAGCAGCGCGCGCAGCCGGATCTCCGGCCCCTGGATCGGCAAGGTTAGCTGAATGCGGGCTTCTCCTTGGGATAATGCGCTTCCATGGCCGAGCGGTAGCGCTCCATGATGCCGCGGTTGAGCTCCAGCGGCGGCTGCTGGTCGTCGGGCAGGAGCGGCCGGTACTCCACGTCGCCGATCTCTTCCTTGAAGGTGTCCTTGGCCCGCGCCACCAGTTCCGGGTCCATCAAGAGGTCGATGGCCGAGGCGGCCATGGTCTTGGCTCCGGCCACGGCTCCCTTGTGGGCAATGGTGGTGGCCAGCGAGACGCCCGCGCCCCAGTGGTGGTAGGCGATGCCCGGGATGTTGGAGGGGAAGTTCACCACGCCCGACGGCACCACCCAGCAGACGTCGCCGGAGTCGTTGGCGGACACGGACTGCACCGCTTCGCGTAGCGGCGCCACCTGATTGGGCATTCCGGTTGCCTTGACGTTGACCTTGGCCTGGAGGTCGGTGACCAGCTTCTGCTCGGACTCGCTCCATTCCGGCATGCCCACGGCCTCGATGTTGTTATGGATCACTTCCGCGAGGGTGCGGTTGCAGCGGGTGGGCGCCACCGCGCTCAGCACGTTCACCGAGTAGGAGGTGTCGGTCATGGTGGCCGCGCCCTGGGCCACGCGCTTGGCCTTCTCGAACAGGGCGCGGGCCCTCTCCGCGGTGGCCTCGCGGAAGAACCACCAGATGGTGGAGGTGTTGGGGATGACGTTGGGCTGGTCGCCGCCGTTGCTGATGACCCGGTGGCTGCGCTGGGAGGGCTCCAGGTGCTCCCGCAGCTTGTCCCAGCCGATATCCATCAGCACCGCCGCGTCCAGGGCGTCGCGCGCGTTCCAGGGCGAGGTGGCGGCGTGGGCGCTCTCGCCCTTGAAGGTGAACTCCGCCGAGATGAGCGCGTACTGCCGCAGCCCGTACACGGTTCCCAGGTTGGAGCCGATGTGATCGTGCAGCGCCACGTCCACGTCCTTGAAATAGCCGTCGCGCACGAAGTACGGGCGGCTCACGAGTTGCTCCTCGGCGGGAGCGCCGTAAACCCGCAGCGTTCCCTCGATGCCGAACTGCTCCATGGTCTTCTTGACCGCCACCGCCGTGCCGACCATCACCGCCGCGTTCACGTTGTGCCCTTCCGTGTGTCCCGGCGCGCCGTCGACGATGGGCTTCTGCTCGGTCACCCCGGCCATCTGCGAGCTCGAGGGCGTGGCGTCGAACTCGGTGTGGAGCGCCACCACCGGCTTTCCCGATCCGTAGGTGGCGATGAAGGCCGTGGGCATCCCCGAGATATTCCTCTCGATCTCGAAGCCGGCCTGCTCCAAGATCTCGGTCATGAGTCCCGTGGTGCGGAACTCCTGCATCCCCAGCTCGGCGAAGTAGAAAATGTTGTCCCCGAGAAGCGCGATGTTGTTCCCGTTCTCCTCGACGGCATCCATGGCGAACTGCTTCTGTTTGGAATCCTGCATGGTTTCCTCCCTCATGGCATGCGCGGATCATATTACAAGGAACGTGGCCCGTCGAGGGGAGGACCCGGTCCGACAACCGAACCGTCATTCCCGCGAAAGCGGGAATCCAGGGGTGGCGGCCGGGCGGCGCGCCGTTGCACCCCCGCCCTACCCCTCCTGGATTCCCGCTTTCGCGGGAATGACGGTCCTGGGGTATCGTTGCCAAATGGCCTTGCCCACGCCAGCCCCACGTTATAAGTTCGCTCCATGTCGACGAACCAACCCGTCATCAAGGGCGCGGCCACCGCGCTCGCCCACACCCCGAGCCTGGTCCGTTACGGCTCCAAGCCGTTCCGGGAGGCCAAGGCCCGGCCGGAGTTCCTGGCGGAGTTGACTCGCGGTCTCTGGAGCTACGACGAGGCCTGCCGCTACCTGCCCAACCAGGTGTTCATCGGCAGTCAGGCGCCGGCCCGTCTGTGGGAGGTGGAGCAGCCCTGGTTCGACAAGCTCGCCGACCCGGACGGCGGCGAGCCGCCCTTCGGCCACATCCTGGAGGAACGGCGTTTCCTCGCCCTGCTCGCCTGCGCGGATCCGTTCAAGCACGTCCTCTTGCGGGAACGGTTCTGGGAGGAGATGGGCCCGGTGCTGGAATCCGCGCCGCTCACGGCGCCGCTGGCCTCCAGGACGCCGGCGCTGCTCACCGACGCCCAGACGGACGCCGAGCTGGAGTCCTCGGACAGCCTCCCCCTCTTCGCCGGCGGCGAAGGCGCGCCCGTGGGAGTCGTGAAGACGGGCCACTCGGAGGACGAAGCGCTTTCGGCGGCGGTGCTGCTGGAAAACCTCTGCTGCAAGGTCTCGGCGACCCTGGCCGTGCACGAGTTGCTGAACCACGTCGACGGCCTGGGCCTGGACGACGTCGACCTGGTGCTGAGCTGCTCGGAGGAAGCCGTGGGCGACCGCTACCAGCGCGGCGGCGGCAACATGGCCAAGGCCATCGCCGAGTTCGCCGGCTGCGACCTCGGCACCGGCATCGACATCAAGGACTTCTGCGCCGCCCCCATCCCCGCCATGGTCATCGGCGCCTCTCTGGTGGAGAGCGGCGTGTTCGAGAACGTGGTCGTGGTGGGCGGCGGGTCGCTTCCCAAGCTCGGGATGAAGTCCCTCTACCACCTGGAGCAGGGCATCCCCGTGCTGGAAGATGGCCTGTCCGCGGTGGCCGTGTGGATCGGCCGCGACGACGGCAAGAGCCCGGTGGTGAACCTGCAGGCTGTGGGCCGCCATCCCGTCAAGGCCGGCGCCGCCCTCGACAAGCAGTTCAGGGAGCTTGTCCTGGAGCCGCTTCGGCGACTGGAATGGGGCGTCGACCGGCTTGACCGTGTGGTAACCGAGGTGCACAATCCGGACATCACGGTGTCCGCCAAGGCCGGCGACGTCGCCGCCCGTAACTACAAGATGATGGCCGCCATGCTCGCCATGGCCAAGGAGATCGACAAAAGCGCCATCGCCGGCTTCGCCCGTGCCAAGGGGGTGTGCGGCTACGCCCCCACCCAGGGGCACATCGCCTCGGGTTTCGTCTACGTGCCCCACGCGCTCCGGGAGATGGCCGCCGGCGATATCCGGAACTGCATGCTGGTGGCGAGGGCGAGCCTGTTCCTGGGCCAAATGACCGAGTTGACGGACGGTATGTCGGTGCTGATAGAACGGAACGGGGAGTAGCTGGCGCGTTCGTAACTCGTTGAATTGAAATGTATTTCACGCAGAGCTGAAGTAGTCCAAGTATTGACCCCACGGAGCAAGGAGAAATCCCATGTCGGCAGAACCCATCACCCTCAACGGCAAGAAGCTGATCATCCTCGGCGAGCGGGACGGCGTCCCCGCTCCGGTCATCGAGCAGGCCATCGCGGGACTGGGAGGCGAGGTCGCGTACGCCGCCACCCAGTGCTTCGTCTGAACAGCCGCTGGGGCCATGGACCTTGAGGATCAAGGTCGAATCAAGGAACTCGCGGAAGCCTACGGAAAGGATGACCTCGTCGTGCTGCTCGGCGCCCCCACCACCGAGAGCAGCCAGGTCCAGTTCGAGACCGTCACCACCGGCGACCCCTCCTACGCCGGACCCCTGGCCGGCGTGGAGCTCGGCCTCCCGGCCTACCATGTCTTCGAGCCCAACGTGAAAGCCGCCATCGACCCCGACCAGTACGCCGAGAACATCGAGGTCCTGGAGATGGGGCTGGAGGCGGACGCCATCGTGGACGCGCTTGCCGGGATGCGGGCGGGGTAGGCGTGGCCAACCACATCGACGGCCCTCTCTACTACGAGCGCATGGGCCGCACAGGCCCCGTGATGGCGTTCATCCATCCGAACCCGATGGACCAGTCGTGCTGGATCTTCCAGATGGCGCACCTGTCGACGTGGTTCCGGTGCATGGCCATCGACATTCCGGGGTACGGGCGGTCGCCGAAGGCGGAGGCGGGGCTGACCATGGATGACATGGCGGAGGCGTGCTGGGAGGCCATCGACGACGCCATGCCCGGGGAGGCGGCCATCCTGGTGGGCTCTTCGGTGGGATCGGCCATCGCGCCTTACATGTACCACCAGCACCCGGACCGGACGAAGGCGATCATCCTGTCGGGCAAGGGGTATTCGACCGACAAGAGCAACTTCCAGCGGCGCATCGACACCTACCGCGCCAACGGCATCGGCTTTCGCTGGAGGTACACGTTCGAGGACCTGAGCCCGGCGTTCCGCGCCACGCCGCTGGCGCATTTCTTCGCCAACCTGTTCACCGAACGCAACGAGTTCGCGGACGTGGACACGATCTGTCACCAGTTCGGGGCGCTCCAGGAGCAGGAGCCCGAGGGGCATTACTCCGGCATCGGGTGCCCGGTCACCATCCTCACCGGCAGCGAAGACAACGCCCACCCGCGCTCGTTCGCCTTGCAGGCACAGATACCGGGTTGCGAGTTGAAGGTGTTGCCCGGCGCCGGACACGCTTGCCAGATGGAGCAGCCCTGGCTGTTCGATCGCTTCATGATCGAGTTCCTTACCAGGCACGGCCTGTTTCCCGAGAGCCCGAAGCCGGCTGTTCCCGGCTTCTGAACTGGAGCCGGGAGAGCAAAGAAGGATGCCGACCCTCGCGCTTGGCGAGTTGTTCTGACGTTGAAATTTACAGATCCGCCTGGAGATTGATCATGGCCAACCACGTTGACGGACCCCTCTACTACGAGCGCATGGGCCGCACCGGGCCGGTGATGGCGTTCGTCCATCCGAACCCGATGGACCAGTCGTGCTGGATCTTCCAGATGGCGCACCTGTCGACGTGGTACCGGTGCATCGCCATCGACATCCCGGGGTACGGGCGGTCGCCCAAGGCGGAGGAAGGCCTCACCATGGACGACATGGCGGAGGCCTGCTGGGAGGCGGTCGACGATGCCCTTCCCGGGGAAACCGCCATCCTGGTGGGCTGCTCCGTGGGATCGTCCCTCGCCCCCTACATGTATCACCAGCATCCGGACCGGACGGCGGCGATGATCCTGTCGGGAACGGGCTACACGCCCGAGAAAGCGTTCGCCAAACGGCGCATCGAGGCCTACGGCGCCAAGGGCATCGGCTATCGTTGGGCGTATACGTTCGAGGACCTGAGCCCTGCGTTTCGCGCTACGCCGATGGCACATTTCTTCGCCAACCTCTTCGCGGAACGCAACGACTTCGCGGATGTGGATACCATCCTTCGCCAATTCCGGGCGATGCAGGCACCGGAACCGGAGGGCCACCATTCCAACATCGCTTGCCCGGTCACGATCCTCACCGGCAGTGAGGACAATTCCCATCCCACCGCGGCCGCGCTGCAGGCGCGGATACCCGGTTGCGAGCTGAAGGTGCTGCCCGGGGCCGGACATGCCTGCCAGATCGAGCAGCCCTGGCTGTTCAACCGCTTCATGATCGAGTTCCTCAGCAGGCACGGTCTGTTCCCCGAGAGCCCAAGACCGGCGGTTCCCGGCCTCTGAACCGAAGCCTTCCCGACCACGCCCTTTTCCAGCCTTCCCGGCCGGCCGCGGGGAGCGGCCCGCTGGCTCCGTCCGGATTCCCGCCTTTCGCGGTTGCACAATAGAATGTGGTATATGTGGGATGACAGCCTGTCAGACAACCACATGTAGTTGCGTTGTTCTTTGTTTCAGTACACCATCAACAACCGTCCACACCCTTGGGAGGTCTCGGACATGCTTGAAAAATCCGCAAGGCATCGTGTCGGAACACCCGCCCGAACGCTGACGATCGTCCTCTTCGCGCTGCTGATTGGCATTTCCTCCGGCCACGCGGCCAGGAACACCCTCCAGCGCGGGAACGGCGCGGAGCCGGAGACCCTCGACGTGCACAAGTCGTCGGGCGTGCCCGCGGCGAACATCCAGCGCGACCTCTTCGAGGGACTGGTGGCGGAGGCGGCGGACGGCTCCATCGTGCCGGGGGTGGCGGAGAGCTGGACCCTGAGCAAGGACGGCAAGGTCTATACGTTCCGCCTCCGGCGGAACGCGAAATGGTCCAACGGCGATCCCGTGACCGCCCGCGACTTCGTGTTTGCGCTCAAGCGGGGAGTGGACCCGGCGGTGGGATCAAGCTACGCCTTTATCCTCTGGCCCATCGCCAACGCCGAGGCCATCACCAAGGGGAAGGTCAAGGAGCTGGACCGCTTGGGAGTGGAAGCCGTGGACGCGCAAACCCTGAAGGTGACCCTCAAGGCGCCGACGCCCTACTTCGTCGGCATGCTCACACACCACCAGGCGTATCCGGTTCACCGCGAGACCCTGGAGAAGCACGGCGACAAATGGACCCGGGCCGGCAACCTGGTCTCCAACGGCGCCTACCGGCTCGCCGAATGGGTGCCCCAGGGCCACGTCCGTCTGGAGCGCAACCCGCACTACTGGGACGCGTCCAATGTGCGCATCGAAGCGGTGGTATACCACCCCACCGAGGACAGGGGCACGGAGCTCAAGCGGTACCGTGGCCGCGAGCTCGACGTCACCGCCGACGTCCCCATCGACCAGATCGAGTGGGTGGAGAAGAACCTGGGCGACCAATTCCACAACACTGCGTATCTCGGCACCTACTACTACGCCCTGAACCTCACCAAGGCGCCCTTCCGCCACCGCCCCGGGCTGCGCAACGCCCTGGCCCTGGCCATCGACCGGGAGATCCTCACCGGCAAGGTCACCAAGGGCGGCGAGATCCCCGCCTACGCCTGGGTGCCGCCGGGAGTCAACCAGTACACGGGCTCCAAGGTGCCATGGGCGGGGCTTTCCAAGGCCGAGCGCCTGGCCCGCGCAAAGAAGCTCTACGCCGAAGCCGGGTACTCGAAGGACAAACCGCTGAAGGTGCAGATCCTCTACAACACCAGCGACAACCACAAGCGCATCGCCATCGCCATCGCGGGCATGTGGAAACAGGCCCTCGGCGTGCAAACCGAGCTTTTCAACCAGGAATGGAAAGTCTATCTCACCACCCGGAAGGCCAAGCAGTTCGAGGTGCTGCGCGCCGGCTGGATCGGCGACTACAACGACGCCAACACCTTCCTCGAGTTGCTCAAGGGCGACGTCGGCACCATTAATCCGGCGGGGTACGCCAACGCCGAGTACGACGCCCTCATGCGCAAGGCCGAGAAGGAAACCGATCTGAAAGTCCGGGCCGGGCTCATGCAGAAGGCGGAGAGTATCCTGCTGAAGGACCTTCCCATCATCCCCATCTACCACTACACGACTCAACACCTCGTGAGCCCGCGGGTGAAGGGGTGGATGGACAACGTCATGGACGTGCACCCGACCCGGCACCTGTCGCTGGCGCCCTGATGCTTTGGGAAGGCTCCGGGAACCGGACCGCGGGGACCGCGTCCTCGCGGAGCAGGGGCGCGCCGGCCGCGCCCAAGGCGAAGACTCCGGTTCCTCACGGCCCTGAAATCGTGGACCTCCCTTGTGGACCTATGTGATACGGCGGTTGGCGTCGGCGGTGCCGACACTGTTCATCGTCGTCGCCATCGCCTTCTTCATGATCCGGCTGGCGCCGGGCGGTCCCTTCGACCGGGAACGGGTGGTCCCGCCCGAGGTCTCCGCCAACCTGAACCGCGTCTACCACCTCGACGAGCCTCTGCCCCAGCAGTTCATCCGCTACCTCAGCGGGCTCGCCCGCGGTGACTTCGGTCCCTCCTTCAAGTACCGCGACTTCACCGTCACGGAGCTGATCGCCGCCGGTTTCCCGGTGTCGCTCAAGATCGGGCTCCTGGCCATGGCCGCCGCGGTGCTCCTCGGGGTGGCGCTCGGCGCCTGGGCGGCCCGGCGGCGCAACTCCTGGGCCGACCACTTGGTCATGGGCGTCGCCATGACCGGCATCGCGGTGCCCAACTTCGTGGTGGCGCCGCTGCTGTCGCTGGTCATCGGCGTGTACCTGAACCTGCTCCCCGTGGCCGGCCTGGGCGACGGCGGCGTGCGGCACCTGCTGCTGCCGGTGATCTCGCTGGCGCTGCCGCAGGTAGCCTACATCGCGCGGCTGTCGCGGGGCAGCATGCTTGAGGTGCTGAACGCCGACTTCATCCGCACCGGGCGGGCCAAGGGACTCCCGGAACGGCGCATCGTCTTCCGTCACGCGCTCAAGAACGCGCTCACGCCGGTGGTGTCCTACCTCGGGCCGGCCACCGCCGCCATCGTCACCGGGTCTGTGGTCATCGAGCAGATCTTCGGGATTCCGGGCCTTGGCCGCTACTTCGTGCAGGGCGCCCTCAACCGCGACTACACGCTGGTGATGGGAGTCGTGGTCACCTACGGCGCCCTCATCATCGTCCTCAACCTGGCGGTGGACCTGCTGTACGGCGTCCTGGATCCGCGGGTACGGTCACGTGAATAGCGCCATGACCGGAACCGCAACCGCAAGCCGCCGGGCCACGACCGCGGCCGGCCGCAGCCCTTGGCGCGACGCCGCGGCGCACCTCGGGCGGAACCGTGCCGCCATGGCCGGGCTGGTAACATTGAGCGTGCTTGCCGTCCTCTCCGCGGCCGTCCCGACACTCTCCCCCTACGCCATCGACGAGATCTTCTGGGACGCCATCGGCACCGGCCCCTCCCTTGCCGGCGGACACCTCTTCGGCACCGACGCCAACGGCCGGGACCTGTTCCTGCGCACCCTCTACGCGGGACGCATCTCCCTCACGGTGGGACTCGCGGCGTCGTTGGTCAGCGTCCTCGTGGGGGTCGCCTGGGGCACGGTCTCCGGCTATTTCGGCGGCGTCGCCGACTCGCTGATGATGCGCTTCGTGGACATCCTCTACGCCCTGCCCTTCATGTTCTTCGTGATTCTGCTGATGGTCTACTTCGGCCGCCACGTGGTGCTGATCTTCGTGGCCATCGGCATGGTGGAATGGCTCGACATGGCCCGCATCGTGCGCGGCGAGACCCTCTCCATCAAGCGCCGGGAGTTCGTGGAAGCGGCCCGGGCCATGGGCGCGCCGTCCATGTGGATCGTCCTGCGGCACGTCATCCCCAACGTCGCGGGACCCGTTGTCGTCTTCGCCACCCTCACCGTCCCCCGCGCCATCCTGTTCGAGAGCTTCCTGAGCTTCCTGGGCCTGGGCATCCAGGAGCCCATGACGAGCTGGGGCGTCCTCATCAGCGAAGGCGCCACCCAGATGGAGACCCAGCCCTGGGCGCTGGTCTTCCCCGCCACCTTCCTCGCGGCCACCCTCTTCAGCCTCAACTTCCTCGGCGACGGCCTGCGCGACGCGCTGGACCCGAGGAAGGACAGGTGAGGAAAAAGTTTGACCTCCGTGTCCGTAAGCCCTTATTCTTTCTGACATGTTCCTGCTCGGACCCTACCTGAGGCGCGCCCACGCGCGGGCCGAGAAGCGCTGGACCAGAGAAGTGGAGCGGTGCGTGACGGTGGACCATCTCCGCCAGGTGATGGAAAAGCGCGTGCCGCCCATCGTCAGGGAGTACTACCGCGGCGGCGCCGACAACGAGGTCACCCTCCGGGACAATGTCGAAGCGTTCCAGCGGGAGCGGTTCAAGCCCAGGTCCGGAGTGCGGCTCGAGTCGGTGGAGATGCGCACCGAGATTCTCGGACACGAGATCGACCTGCCGGTGATCGCCGGCCCCATCGGCAGCCCCAGGATGATCTGGCCCCGCGGCGAGGCGGTGGCGGCCAGAGCCGTCGGGGAAGCCGGAACCATCTGCACGCTCTCCACTCTCACGGGAACGGACCTGGAGGAAGTCCGGGCTGCCTCCAAGGGGCCCTGCTGGTTCCAACTCTATCTTGTCGGCGGCCTGGAGGTCGCGGCCCGCGGCATCGAGCGCGCGAAAGACGCGGGCTACTCGGCTCTCATCCTGACCGTCGACACCGCCGTCCCCGGAAACCGCGCGCATCATGAATGGATGGGGGCGTCGCGCGCCATCAACGGCACCGCGCTGCAGAAGCTCAAGTTCGCGCCCGAGATGATGCGGTACCGTTCCTGGCTGAAGAGTTACTATTCGGACGGTGGAATGATGCAGTTCCGCAACGTCATCCTGAACGACGGCACGCCCATGCCGTACACCGACATCGGGACACAACTACGCGCTTCCGCCGTGACCTGGGAGCACCTGCCATGGGTCCGGGGAGTCTGGGGAGAGGACAGGCCCATCATCATCAAGGGAGTCCAATGCGCGGAGGACGCCCGACTGGCGGCGGAGCACGGAGCGGCGGCCATCGTCGTCTCCAACCACGGCGGCCGCCAAATGGACCGCGTCTACCCGACCCTGTACATGCTGAAGGAGATCGCGCCCGCTCTCAAGGGCTCCGGGGTCCGGATCCTGTTGGACGGCGGCATCCGCTCCGGCTCCGACGTGGTCATTGCCTTGGCCCACGGGGCTGATGCCGTGCTCGCCGGACGAGCTTACGTCTACGGGCTCGGCGCGGGCGGCGAGGCCGGTGTCCGCAAGGCGTTCGCAATCCTCAGGAAGGAAATCGAGGACACCATGCGCCTGCTGGGTTGCGGTTCCATCCATGAACTGAGCGCCGAAACCCATCTCCTTTCCTACCCGTTTGAAGAGGGCCGGCCCTGACCGGCCCCGACCCTGCCTGGTCCCGGCTGCATTCGTAGCACGCCTCCCCCGGACTCCGCACCCGGCGTCACAGAACCTGGACATCATCATATTCGTGAAGTTTTAAGATACATACTTCGCGAATGGGTCGAAATCATCACTTCACGAATCGGCAGTCATCCATTCCTACGCGGCTAGTTGATAAAAGACATACCGGTATTGTAATATAATCAGTCTTCGGGTAATTGATTGTATCGGTACGCCACTCTGCTGGGGTTCGGTGAATTTCCTTGCAACGGAACGGTGCAGTGGGGCTGAGGGGAACCTGCCATGGGGAGACCGAAAGAGTTCGACGAACAGGAAGCCTTGTTGAAGGCGATGAAACTCTTCTGGGTCCATGGGTACAAGGCGACGTCCATACAGGATCTCGTGGACGGAATGGGCATTGGCCGAGGCAGCCTTTATGGAACCTTTGGCGGGAAGCGCTCGCTCTTTCTCAGAGCATTGCGCCACTACGACAAGGAGCGCGGGAACCACCTCGCGGACCTTTCCACGTCAAAGCCGCCACGCCAGGCGGTGTTGAACCCTTTCGAGGCCGTCGTGAGCACGGCGCTGGACGAGGGTTCCCGCGACGGGTGCTTTCTCGTCAACACGGCGCTCGAATTGTCGCCGCACGACCGCGAGATCGAATCGCTCGTGGCCGACGGCTTTTCGTACGCGGAAGGCTTCTTCCGCTCCTCGATAGAACGGGGGCAGGCCTCCGAAGAGATCTCGACCGCGGTGGACGCGGCGTCCACGGCCCAAACCCTTCACACCCTGTTGCTCGGCATGCTGGTGCTGGCTCGTAGCCGCCCCGAGCCGGTGCTGCTGCAGTCCATCGTCAAGCAGGCGAACGATCTGATACCCGGGCCACGTTGACCGGGGCCGCCCTCTCCCACTGCCCTCAAGTCCCGGCCGAGGCCGGACGGACACTCCCCTTGCCCGGTGCCTTCAGGAACGCGCCGTCTCCGCCACCGCGTCCTTGACCAGATCCTCG
Organism: uncultured Binatia bacterium (SeqCode); assembly: GCA_965219905.1. Classification (GTDB taxonomy): domain Bacteria; phylum Desulfobacterota; class Binatia; order UBA9968; family JAJDTQ01; genus JAJDTQ01. The sequence continues at coordinate 1,941,295 of CBDCOS010000002.1, forward strand.
GGCAGGTCGTCGAAAGAAGTGTAGTTCAAGGCATAGAGCCGCGCGTACAGGCCTTTCCGCGCGGTCAACTCCTGGTGGGTGCCGGTCTCCACGATCCGGCCGTCCTGCAGCACGATGATGCGGTCGGCGTCGCGGACCGTGGCGAGCCGGTGGGCAATGACCAGACCCGTGCGGCCTTCCAGCAGCGCCGCCAGACCCACCTGGATCTGCCACTCCGTGTAGGAGTCGATGTTGGCGGTGGCCTCGTCCAGGATCAGCACTCTGGCGTCGGCCACCAGCGCGCGGGCGAAGCTCAGGAGCTGACGCTGCCCCAGCGACAGGTTGCCGCCTCCCTGCTCGAGCACGGTGTCGTAGCCTTCCGGCCAGCGCATGATGAACTCATGGGCGCCGACGATCCGCGCCGCCCGCTCGATGTCCTGGTCCGTGGCTTCGGTGGTGCGGAAGCGGATGTTGTCCCGTATCGTGCCCGTGAACAGGAACGGATCCTGCAGCACCATGGCGATATGTCTGCCCAGCGCCGCCCCCGAGTAGTCCCGCACGTCATGCCCGTCCAGCAGGATGGCGCCGTCCCACACGTCGTAGAACCGGTGCAGCAGCGAGGTGCAACTGGTCTTGCCGGAACCGGTGGGCCCCACCAGCGCCACCGTCTCCCCGGGCTCGATGGTGAAGTCGATGTCCTTGAGCACCGGCTGGTTCTTCTCGTAGCCGAAGGTGACGCCGCGGAACTCGATCCGGCCCTCGATGGTCTCGGGTGAAAGGGCATCGGGCTTGTCATGCACCGCCAGCGGCACGTCCAGCACCTCGAAGATGCGCTGGCCGGAGGCCATGGCCCTTTGCATGACGCTGTACTGGATGGTGAGGGAGCGGATCGGGTCGAAGAAGCGCTGCACGTAGAACGAGAACGCGATCATCACGCCGAGATCCAGGGAGCCGCCGAGCACCAGCGAGCCGCCCACCACGATGACGACGCCCAGGGCCGCTCCGGTCAGCGTGTCGACGATGGGCACCATGACCTGCGCGTACTGCGCCGACCGCAGGTGGGCATTGAGGTTCTCCGTCGCCTTCTCGTCGTAGAGATGGAAGTTGACGGCTTCCCGCCGCATCCCCTGCACGGTGCGGACCGCGTGGATGCCCTCGGCGAGGGCGCCGTTGGCGATGGAATTGGTCTCCCGGGCGTAGCGGAAGGCGACCCGGGCCCGTGGCAGCCACACCATGCGCACGATCAGCAGGATGGGCACCACGGACAGCGTCAGCAGGCCCAGCTCGAAATCCAGCCACAGCATGATGGCGACGATGCCGAACAGGAGCAGCAGGTCGCCCAGGGCGGTGATGGAATTCTCCAGGAACTCCTGAAGGGAGTACACGTCTCCCTGGAGCCGCGACATCATGCGCCCCACTTCCGTCTTGTCCATGAAAGCCATGGCCACGTACTGCAGGTGCGCGAACATGGCGCGGCGCAGGTCGAAGATGACCTGCTCGCCCGTGCGGCTCACCAGCCAGTCCTGGGCATAGTTGGCGGCGTAGTTCACCAGGATCACGGCGGCGAAGACCAGCACCACGAGCCACAGCAGGGTGGCGTCGCCACGCGCGATGGGATGGTCGATGGCGTAACGGATGACCAGGGGGATGGCGAGTTGCGCGCCGGTGAAGAGCAGCAGGGCGCCGATGGCGGCATAGAGGCGCCGCCGGTAGGGGTAGACATAGGCCAGGAAACGCCGCACCACGTGCCGGTCGAAGGCGGCGCCGAATATCTCCTCGTCACGGCTGATCTGCGAGCCGACCACCGCCTTGGGCGGACGTGCCCGCCCGTCCCAGGCCCGAGTGTAGGTCGGAGTCATGCGTCGGTCCCCTCCGTGACCCCTGCTTCCGCCGCCAGGTCCACGACGTCCTGAAGCGGGCCGTCGAGGGTCTGCAACGCGAACAGCGCCGCGTACTTGCCCCGTCGCGCCACCAGCGCGTCGTGGGTGCCGCGCTCGACGATGCGGCCGTCCTCGATGAAGATGATCTCGTCGGCGTGGCGCAGCGCGCCGAGGCGGTGGGAGACGATGAGGGTGGCACAACGCCTGGTGTGCTCCCGGAGCGCTTCGCGGATGCGCTGCTCGGTGCCCGCGTCGATGGCGGCCATGGAGTCGTCGAGCACCAGCACCGCCGGTTCCAGCATCGCGGTGCGGGCGATGGCCACCCGCTGCTTCTGGCCGCCCGACAGCGACACCCCACGCTCCCCCACCAGGGTCTCGTAACGCTCCGGCAACTGGTCGATGAACCCGTCGATCTGCGCGGTGGCCGCGGAGTCGTGCACGGCTGCGTCCTCGGCCCACGGGTTGCCGTAGGCGATGTTGTTCTCGAGGGAGGAGGTAAACAGGAACGGGTCCTGCTGCACCACGCGCACGGTGTGGCGCAACGAATCGAGGGTGGCGCCGCGGATGTCCTGGCCGTCCACGGTGATGCGCCCGCCGGTGACGTCGTAGTAGCGCGGCAGCAGATGGGCGATGGTGGACTTGCCGCTGCCCGGCGGGCCGACGATGCCGAGGGTCTTGCCCCGCTCCACACGGAACGACACCCCGCGCAGCACCGGCGGCGATCCTTCCCCGGCATAGGCGAAGGACACGTCCTCGAACTCGAGGACGCCGTCGGTGACCTCCAGGGGTTTGGCGCCGTCGCCGTCGCGTATGGGCGGCTCCAGGTCCAGCACGGCGAAAAGGCGCGAGCCGCAGGTGCACGCACGGGCGAACGCGTTCACCACCATGCCGAGCTGACGCACCGGCTGCTGGAGTATGATCATGAAGAAGAGGAACTCGGTGAGGGTGCCCACGGTCATGTAGCCGTTGATCACCCGCAATCCGCCGACCCACAACACCAGGCCCATGGCCACGAAGAACGCGAAGTTCATCAAGGTGGCGGAGGCCACCCGGGTACGGATGCGCCGGAACGCCAGCTCGAGGGCGTGGTCCGAGGCCCCCTGGTACTTGTCCAGCTCGTGGGGCTCCGCGCCGAACGCCCGCACTACCCGGATGCCCGTGAGGTTCTCGTCCATGATGCGGCCAAGCACGGCCATCCTCTCCTGGAGCTCGAACCACATCTCCCGCAGCAGCCGCCTCACGGTGGTGGAACGCCAGGCCACGAACGGCACGAAGCTGAGGCTCAGCGCGCCGAGGAAGATGTCCGTGGACAGCAGCACGTAGGCGCCCACCCCGACGAGGACGGAGAACAGCAGCACCCGCAGCGGCCCCATGTTCATGAACGAGCGGATCCCTTCCAGGTCCAGCATCCCCCGTGTGATCAGCTCGCCCGTGTGGACGCGGTCGTGAAAGGAGAAGTTCAGGTGCTGCAGCTTGTCGTAGAAGCCCATGCGCAGCTTGTAGGCCAAGTGGTGGCCCAGCGTCTCGCCGCAGTAGTTGTGGGTCAGGGTGAACAGGCCGCGCAGGACCGAGACGCCCAGCAGCATCAGCGCCGTGCCGTAGAGGGCGTCCCGCGCCTCGACCGGGGAGACCGACGCGCTGCCCGACAGGCGGAGGGCGCCGTCCACGGCCTCCCCCAGGAACTGGGGGATCATGATCTGGAAGATCCCCGCCGCCAGGATCGCGACCGTCGCCAGCGCCAACCGCAGCCGCTCCGTCGCCGCGAGCTTGAAGATCCGCCACAGGACCGCCGCGTCGTCACCGGCGTCGCGGTCCTTGTCGATGGTCATGCCGGAATACGTGCGCGCGTACACGTATTTCGCGGGTTGCGCGTCCGAGCCGTTGCCGGACGCCGGGGCATTTACCGGCCTGTCGTTAGTCGCCATCTGTCAGGATGAAAGGAGCAGGCTCCGTCCCGAGCCTGCACGGCACGTGTTCGTGCCCGATCAATCCTTTTCTAATAGTTCCTGAGCGGCTTTGGGTCAAATCTCTACCAGAACCGGTCCGCCGCCATCATCGCCATCGCAAGCACGATCACTCCGATCACCACGGCCTGCAGCCGCCTGGGGTGCATGCGCTTGCACAGGGCGGCGCCGTAGTGGACCCCGGCCAGGGACCCGGCGGACATGAACACGGCGGCGGTGAGATCCACGTCGGTGACTCCCTGCCCCCGGCCGATGAACGCGTAGAGAGACGACATCACCGTCATCAGGAGAAGCGCGACGAAGATCGAGGTGCCGACGTAGCGGGACGTCTCCCGGTAGAAGAGCAGCAGCGAGGGAATGATCAGGATGCCTCCCCCGATGGAAGTCATCCCCATCACCGCGCCCACCAGAAAGAGGCACGGGAACTTCACCACCATGCCCCTCCTGGAAGACAAGAAGCGGGTGTCCAGCCGGTCGTAATCGAACAGCAGCGCCACCAGCGCAAAGCAGATGGACGCCATGACCATGTAGCTGACCACATCCTGGAGCGTCTCCACCCCGCTCGGGGAGAGCGAGACCCGGCTCCACTTCACGGCCAGGGAGCCCACCAGGATCCCGGGCACCGAAGCCAGAAAGAAACGGACCCCCACGTCCAGGTTGACGGTCCCCTGACGGTAGTGCCGGACGGCGGCCCAGATCTTGGTGAGGACGCCGTAGAGGCCCGCGGTCCCCACCGCCGCGATGGGCTCGAGCTTGATGACCAGCAGCAGAAACGGGACCGTGAGCACGCCGCCGCCGATGCCGGTAAGGCCGATCAGATAGCCCAGCACCACGCCGGATACGAGGTAGAGGACGATGTCGGACAGGATGACGTCGGGCATTGTGGTTCCTGCCGCCCGCGTCAGCGGGACCCGTTGACAGGAGCCGCAGGAAGTTGTGCCGTCGGGACCGGGAACGGGGGGTGAACTTCCTTCATCTTATGGCATTGTTCGCCGGTGCTGTCCAGGACGGCGCGGCGCGTGTGCGCCGCCCCCCGGCTCTCGCGCCGTGTTGACAGGATTCACGTATCTGTCGTAATCCAGAACGCGATTCGTTCCCGGCAAGTACCGGCCCCACCCATGGATTTCGGCGTATTCGACCACCTGGACCGCGGCGACCTGCCGTTGAGGGACTACTACGAAGCGCGCCTGACGCTGATCGAGGCGTACGAACGCGAAGGATTCTACGCCTACCACGTGGCGGAGCACCATTCGACGCCGCTGGGCATGGCTCCGTCCCCCAGCGTGTTCCTGGCCGCCGTAGCCCAGCGCACCCGCCGGCTGCGGTTCGGACCCATGGTCTACGCCCTGCCCCTCTACCACCCGCTACGGCTCATCGAGGAGATCTGCATGCTCGACCAGATGAGCGGCGGACGCCTGGACATCGGTTTCGGCCGCGGCTCCTCCCCCATCGAGCTGTCGGTGTACGGGCAGGACCCGGAGAAGGCGCAACGGATCTACGCCGAGGGGCTCGAGCTCGTCCTGCGGGGACTGACCCGCAAGACTCTCGACTTCACCGGCGAGTTCTTCAACTTCACGGACGTGCCCATGGAGCTGGAGCCGCTGCAGAAGCCCCACCCTCCACTGTGGTACGGAGTCCACTCTACCGAGAGCGCCGAGCGCGCCGCGCGCCGGGGACTCAACATCGTGAGCCTGGACCCGGCCGCGCCCACGCGAAGCTTCACCGACCGGTTCCGGGAGGTGTGGAGGGAGGTTCATGGGGACGGTGAGGCGGCCCTGCCGAAGATCGGCCTCGGCCGTTTCGTGGTGGTGGCCGACGACGACGCGACGGCGTTACGCATTGCCCACAGGGCCTATCCCATCTGGCACCGGAGCTTCAACCACCTCTTCCAGCTCCGGGGAAGCTCGCCCAGGCATCCGCGGCCGCCGGACTTCGACGGGGTCATGGCGTCCGGCCAGGGCATCGCGGGCAGTCCGGACACGGTCCGGGCGTTCCTGCAATCGCAACTCGACACCGCGGGCGCCGGCTATCTCGTCGGCCAGTTCGCCTTCGGCGACGTCTCCCTCGACGAAGCCTTGCGGTCCGTGGGTCTCTTCTCGGAAAACGTAATGCCGGCGCTGGGTTAGCTGGGTCCAAGGTCTGACCCCGCGCACCCGTCCGTTGACTTCAAAAGAGGATCTCCCAGCACTCCTCCAGCGAGCCCACCCCCAGCAACTCGGGCTGCTCGACATGCCGGAGCTGCCGGCGGTTGCCCTGGGGCAGCACGCACTTGCGGAAACCGAGCTTGCCTGCCTCGGCCACCCGCTCCTCGGCGCGGGTCACGGTGCGGATCTCCCCCGCCAGCCCTACCTCCCCCACAAAGATCATGTGCGGATCCACGGGCCGGTCCAGCGTGCTGGAGGCCACCCCTACGGCGAGCCCCAGGTCCACGGCCGGTTCCGAGACGCTCACGCCGCCGGCCACGTTGATGAACACGTCCTTGTCGAAGAAGCTCAGCCCCTTTCGCTTCTCCAGGATGGCCAGGATCAGAGCGAGGCGGTTGGCGTCGACGCCGATGCAGGTGCGCCTGGGCAGGTTGAGGTAGGAACGTGTCACCAGCGACTGGATCTCCACCAGGATCGGGCGCGTCCCCTCCATGCTGGGGACCACCACCGAGCCCGACCCTCCGAGGGGCCGCTCGGACAGAAAGATCTGCGAGGGGTTGGGCACTTCCCGCAGGCCCGCTTCCTGCATCTCGAACACGCCGATCTCGTTGGTGGAGCCGAAACGGTTCTTGACCGCCCGCAGGATGCGGAAGCTGTGGCCCCGTTCGCCCTCGAAGTAGAGCACCGTGTCCACCATGTGCTCGAGGACCCGCGGCCCGGCGATGGCGCCGTCCTTGGTCACGTGCCCCACCAGGAAGGTGGCGATGCCGCTCTTCTTGGCCATGGAGATCAGCGCGGCCGAGCATTCCCGCACCTGCCCGATGCTCCCCGGAGCGGAAGGGATGGCGGCGGTGTGGACCGTCTGGATGGAATCCACCACCAGCACCGCGGGCTTGACGGTCTTGACCTGCTCCAGGATGCGTTCCAGCGACGTCTCGCTCAGCACCAGCAGGCTCGACGACGCCAACGCGATGCGCCGGCCCCGCATCTTGACCTGCTGCTCCGACTCCTCGCCGGAGACGTAGAGGCAGACCGGGCCGTCATGGCTCAGGGCCGCCACCGCCTGGAGCAGCAGCGTCGACTTGCCGATGCCGGGGTCGCCGCCGATGAGCACCGCGGAGCCGTCCACCAGGCCGCCCCCCAGGACCCGGTCGAACTCTTCGATGCCCGATCGCAGGCGGCTGTCGGCGTCCGCGGTGACCTCGTGGATGGGTGACGGCGCGCGCGCCGGGCCGGCATCCGCTGACCCGGGGGCTTCGGACCGGGGCGTCACCGATTCCTCCACCAGCGAGTCCCACCGGCCGCAGTCCGGGCACCGGCCCAGCCACTTGGGAGACTGGAAACCGCAGTTCTGACACTCGTAGACGATCCTGGCTCGCGCCATGTCCCACCCCCGGTTCATCATAGGGTGGCCGCAAAAGGAATGCCAATCGCCCTCTCCGACAGAGCCGAGATGGACTCCCCGGCGACAAGACTGTTAACATGACCGTGCTACATGGCCTTCTACCTGCACATCGACATGGACTCCTTCTACGTGTCCGTGGAGCGCGTCCTCGACCCTTCCCTGGAAGGCAAGCCGGTGATGGTGGGGGGAGGTTCCGGCCGCGGGGTGGTCACCTCGGCGTCCTACGAAGCCCGCCAATACGGGGTCCGGTCCGCCATGCCCGGATTCCAGGCGCGCCGGCTCTGCCCGGACGGGATCTTCGTCCCCGGCCGGCGCAAGGTCTACAGCGAGTTCTCCAGGAAGGTGTTCGACCTGCTTCGCTCCTTCTCGCCGGACGTGCGGGCCTTTTCCATCGACGAAGGGCTGGTCGACCTGACCGGCACGGAGCGGCTGATGGGCCATCCCATCCGCACGGCCCACGAGATCATCGGCCGCATCGGGCAGGATCTGGGGCTGCCGTCGTCCGGCGGGCTGGCCGTTCACCCCACGCTGGCCAAGATCGCCGCCACCTCGGTCAAGCCCCGGGGCCTGCTCTACGTGCCGCCGGGGTCGGAGGAGCGATTCCTCCGGCCCCTCGACGTCTCGGTGATCCCCGGCATCGGACCCAAGACGCACCGTGAGCTGGCGGACCGCGGCATCGCCACGGTGGCGCAGCTCCTCGCCCACCCCCGGCTGGGGCGGCGCTACCTGAACCTGGACCGGCCGGAGGGGAGCGGACGGCCCCACGAGCATTCCATCGGCAGCGAGACCACGCTTGCCCAACCGCTGACCGAGGTGGCGGAAATGGAACGGGTGCTGGGGAGCCTGACAGGAGAGGTGGCGGCGAGACTGCGCCGCCAGGAGGCCCGGGCCCGGCGCATCACCCTCAAGGTACGCTACTCCGATTTCAAGACCATCACCCGATCGCGGACCCTCAAGGCGCCCACCTGCTTCGACGTGGACATCTTCAAGGTTGCACGGGAACTGCTCGCGGGAAGCCGGGCGCCGGACAAGGCCGTGCGGCTCCTCGGAATCAGCACCAGCGGCATCACCACCGAGGGCTGGCAGGACTCCATCTTCGACTACCGGGAACGGGCGTCCATGGACCAGCTCTACAAGGGCATCGACCGGCTGCGGCACAAGTACGGCGAGGAGACCGTGACCCTGGGGGCGCGGAAAGACCGCTCGCACTGAACGGATGCAGGCATCATGACCGACACCGCCACGGAACATCCGTTTCTGACAGCTTGCCGGCGCGGCAAGGCACCGTACACGCCGGTATGGCTCATGCGCCAGGCCGGGCGTTACATGAAGGAATACCGCGACGTGAGGGCCAGGGTCGGCTTCCTGGAGCTGTGCAAGACCCCGGACCTCGTGGCCGAGGTTACGGTGACGCCGGTGGAGCGTCTCAACGTGGACGCCGCCATTCTTTTCGCAGACATCCTGCTGCTGCTGGAACCCATGGGGGTGGGGCTGGAGTACGCGGAGGGCGGACCGAAGATCCAGCGGCCGGTGCGGACAGGCCGGGACGTGGACGGGCTGCGCGACCCGGCGCCGGACGAGTCCCTGTCGTACGTGTACGCCGCCGTCCGCAGCACCCGAGCGGCCTTGGCCGGACGCGTCCCGTTGATCGGGTTCTGCGGCGCCCCCTTCACGCTGGCGTCTTACCTGATCGAGGGCGGCGCGTCGCGGAACTACATCCACACCAAGCGGCTCTTCCACACCGACCCCGGCGCCTGGAACGCGCTCATGGAGCGGCTGGTGACGGCCACGGTCGCCTACGTCAACGGACAGATCGCGGCCGGCATCGACGCGCTCCAGGTCTTCGACAGCTGGGTGGGCTGCCTGGCGCCCGGGGACTACCGCGAGCACGTCCTGCCGCACATGCGCCGCCTGATGGCGGAAGTCACGCCGGGCGTCCCCACCATCCACTTCGGCACCGCCACCAGCGGCCTGCTGGAGCTGATGCGCGAGGCGGGCAGCGACGTGATGGGCGTGGACTGGCGCGTGGACCTCGACGACGCCTGGAGCCGCGTCGGCCACGACGTCGCCGTCCAGGGCAACCTCGACCCCGTGGCCCTGTTCGCCCCCCCAGCCGAGATCCGCCGGCGTGTCCACGACATCCTGCAACGCGCCGAAGGCCGCCCGGGCCACATCTTCAACCTCGGCCACGGCATCCTGCCGGAAACCTCGGTGGACCACGTGAGGGCCATGGTCGACGCGGTGCACGAGCTCAGCGGGTAGAGAAAATGTCCTCCCTACGGATTCCTGCCTCCCCCGTCATTCCCGCGGAAGCGGGAATCCAGGGGTGGCAGAGGGGTGCGGCGGCCGAGTTGGCCCCGCCCCACCCCTCCTGGATTCCCGCTTCCGCGGGAATGACGGAGAGGGTCGAGGGAATGACAGGAGTGGTTGCGGGAATGACGGAAGTGGTTGCGGGAATTACGGAGGTGGTTGCGAGAATGACGGATTGTGAGCAGCGGCGCCTGCCTTGCCAATAACCAAGCACATCATCGTCATCGGCGGCGGCATATCGGGTCTGGCCGCCGCGCACCGGCTGACGGAGCTGAGCCGCGCCGGTCCCGTCGAGCTGCAGGTCACGCTGCTGGAAGCCTCCGACCGCCTGGGCGGCGTCATCGCCACCGAGCACATCCAGGACTTCCTCCTGGAACTCGGCCCCGATTCCTACATCACGGACAAGCCCGCCGCGCTGCGCCTCTGTGGACGTCTGGGCCTTGCGGAACGCCTTATCGCCCCACGGCAAGGCCCGTCGAAGCTCTACACCGTTCACCGCGGCCGCCTGGAGCCGCTGCCCGAAGGCTTTCTGCTGATGGCGCCCACGCGCGTGGGGTCGGTGCTGCGAAGCCCCGTGTTCTCGTGGGGCGGCAAGCTGCGCATGGCGCTGGAACCCCTGGTGCCCCGGCGTTTCGACGACGGCGACGAGAGCCTCGCGGCATTCGTGCGCCGCCGGCTGGGCCGGGAAGTCCTGGAACGGGTGGCCCAGCCCCTCATCGGCGGCATCTACGCGTCCGACCCGGAAGCCCTCAGTCTCGCCGCCACCATGCCGCGGTTCCCCGACATGGAGCGAAACCACGGCAGCGTCATCCTCGGAAGCCGCCGGGCGCAGAAGCAGCGGGCGCGCGCCACGGACGAGACCGGAGCACGCTGGAGCCTGTTCGTCAGCATCGACGGCGGCATGGAAGTGCTGGTGCGCCGCATCGAGGAGGCTCTCGGCCCTGGCGTGGCACGTTTTGGGGAGACGGTCCGGGCGTTGTCATGGAACCCGGACACCCGCCGCTGGCGCGTGGACACCGGCACCGCCGGCTTCGAGGGCGATGCCGTCATCTGCACGCTTCCCGCCTTCGCCACGGCGGTCGTGGTAACAACGCTGGATCGGAAACTGGCGGACGAGCTAGGCGCGATCCCCTTCTCTTCCACCGCCACGGTCAACCTGGCATACCGTCGAAGCGACATCGCCCACCCCCTGGACGGCTATGGGTTCGTGGTCCCCCACGTGGAAGGCCGGAAGATCATGGCCTGCACCTTCAGCAGCGTGAAGTATGCGGGACGGGCGCCCGAAGACATCGCTCTGCTGCGCTGCTTTGCCGGAGGCACCCTGCAATCCGACCTTCTCGACCAGCCGGACGAGCCCCTCGAAACCCAGATCCGGGAGGACCTGGAAGCGCTGCTCGGGATCTCCGGCACCACGGCAATCTGCCGCACCACCCGCTACGCCGACGGCATGCCCCAGTACAACGTCGGCCACCTGGACCGACTCGCGAGGATCGAAGCCCTGCTGGATCGTTTCCCGACCCTTGTCCTGGCGGGCAAGAGCTACCACGGGGTCGGAATCGCCGACTGCATCGGCGGCGGTGAGACGGCCGCGGAGACAGTGGTGGAAACACTTGTACAGGGTGGATGAGGCGGAAATCCTCTGCGCGTCCTCGCTGGATTCCCGGTCAAGCCCTGCACGCAAAATCGTGCGATAACGCAGGAGCGTCCGGCAGTCACTCCCCTCCGATCCTCTGCCTGCTCAGCGTCGGCTCATACAGCATCTGGATGACCACGCCGTCCGGATCTGCGCAGTAGAACGAGGCGCTGCCGTCGCGGTGGCGCTTGAAGGGCTTGATGATGGTCACCTGTCTGGCCCGGAACTCGCTTTCGAGTTCCTGGACGCGGTCGACGTCTGAGACGATGAAGCCCAGGTGGTCGAGGGACGAGGTGGCGGCGGGCGCCCGGTCACCGGGAGTCTGGTGCAAGGCGAGGTTGTCCGTCCCGGAGCTCAGGTAGGCGTTCTGGGGGTCGGGCTGCCACACGACCTCCATGCCCAGGACATCGTGGTAGAAGGCCTTGGAGCGCTCGATGTCCTTGACATTGAGGGCGATGTGGCGCATTCCCATCAGGCCGCTGAGCGCCTTGGGCATGGGTTCGTCCTTGCTGGAGTTGAGACGAGGCCGGCCGGCGGCCGGCCTCGCTTGCGGATGCTAGCCGTCGAGGGCGTCCTGGATGGCGCGGGCGGTGTTGAGCCGGGCCAGATGGGAGCGGAACTCCCCGGACGCGTGGATGTCGCCCAGCGCTTCGACCCCGTCGGCCACTTGGGCCGCTGCCGCGGCGACGGCGTCGCCGCTCAGCGCCTTGCCCCTGAGCTGGTCTTCCACCGCGGTGGCCCGGAAGGGCGTGCCGGCAAGGCCGGTGACCCCGATGCCGATGTCGGTGCAGGTATCACCATCGGTCCGCAGGCATACCGCGATACCGACGATGGCGAAGCCCGAGGCCTTCTGCTTGACCTTCCGATAGGCGTAACGGGCGCCGGCGGCGGGTACGGGAACGCTCACGCCCGTCAGGATCTCGTTGGGCTCAACGGCGGTGGTAAGGGGCCCCAGGAAGAAGTCCCCGGCGGCCACCGAGCGCGACCCGCCGCTGCTCGTCAACGTCACCTCGGCGCCCAGGGCCAGCAGCGCCGCGGGCCAGTCCGCGGCCGGGTCGCCGTGCACCACGCTGCCGCCGATGGTGCCGCGGTTCCGCACCTGCGGGTCGCCGATGCTGCCGGCGGTCAGGGCCAGCAGCGGGCAGTTCTCGTTCACCTCGCCGGAGGTCTCCACCTGGTGGTGCGTCACCAGGGCGCCGATGCGAAGCGCGCCGCCGTCCACCTGGATCCGGCGCAGGGAGTCGAGCCGCTTGAGGTCGATGACCACCGCCGGCTGAGCCAGCCGCAACTTCATCATCGGCAACAGGCTGTGTCCGCCGGCCATCACCTTGGCGTTTTCGCCGGCGTCCGCCAGGCTGGCGGCCGCGGCCTCGAGGCTGTCCGGGACGATATAATCAAAAGCTGCAGGTATCATGATCGGCTCTCGCTAACTGGTCTACTTGCCGCCCTGGCACAGGCGCCAGATCTTCTCGGGCTTGAGCGGCATGTCGATGTGGGTGACGCCGAACGGGGCCAGCGCATCCACCACCGCGTTGACGATGGAGGGCGTGGAGCCGATGGTGCCGGCCTCTCCCACTCCCTTCACCCCCATGGGGTTCACCGGCGACGGGGTCTCCGTGCGGGCGAAATCCAGCGGCGGCAGGTCTTCCGCCCGGGCTACGGCGTAGTCCATGAGGCTGCCGGTGATGAGTTGGCCGTCCTCATCGTAGACCACCTCTTCCAGGAGCGCCTGCCCCAGGCCCTGGGCGATGCCGCCCTGCACCTGGCCGTCCACGATCATCGGGTTGATGACCTTGCCGCAGTCGTCCACCGCCACGTACTTCTTGATCTCGATCTCGCCGCTGTGGGTGTCCACTTCCACCACGCAGATGTGGGTGCCGAAGGGGAACGTGAAGTTCGACGGCTCGAACACCGACGTCGCCTGGAGCCCCGGCTCCATGCCCGCCGGCAGCTTGGTGGCCACGTGGGCCTGCAGGGCGACCTCCTGGATGGTAATGCCCTTGTCGGGCACGCCCTTGACCGAGAACTTGCCGTCCTCGAACTCCAGGTCCTCGGCGCTGCACTCCAGCACGTTGGCGGCGATGGCCTCGGCCTTCTCCCGGACCTTCTGGGTCGCCATGTACACGGCGGTGCCGCCCACGGAGATGCCGCGGCTCCCGAAGGTGCCGATGCCGTTGGGCACCACGGCCGTGTCTCCGTGCAGCACCGCGACGTCCTCGATGGGAACGCCGAGATCGTCGGAAACGATCTGCGCGAAGGTGGTCTCCTCGCCCTGGCCGTGGGGCGAGACGCCCGTCAGCACGGTGGCCTTGCCGGTGAAGTCCATGCGCACCGTGCCGCTTTCCCAACCGCCAGCCGGCAGCGCCGCGGAGGGGCCCATGGCGCAGATCTCGACGTAGGTGGAGAAGCCGATGCCCATGTAGCGGCCTTCCTCCCTGAGCCGCTTCTGCTCCGCGCGAAGGTCTTGGTAGCCCACCATTTCCAGCGCCTTGTCCAGCGCCGCCTGGTAGTTGCCGCTGTCATAGGCGAGCCCGGTGGCCACCGAGAGCGGGAAGTCGGAAGGCTGGGCAAAGTTCTTGCGGCGCAACTCCACCGGGTCCATGTCCAGCTCCCGCGCGATCAGGTCCATGGTGCGCTCGATCACCAGGGTGGCTTCCGGCCTGCCGGCGCCGCGGTAGGCGTCGGTGGCGACCTTGTTGGTGAAGCCGCCGGTGGAGGTGAACTTCAGGGTCGGTATCTTGTAGGAACCGCTGATCATCAGCCCGGTGAGCGGCGGCATGCCGGGCGTGAGGAGCTGGTGATAGGCGCCGGTATCCAGCAGGCTGTCGTAGGTGACGCCCAGGATGGTGCCGTCCTTCTTCACCGCCGCCTCCACGGTGCCCACCTGTCCGCGTCCGTGGATGGTCGCCTGCATGTTCTCGCGCCGCCCTTCGATCCACTTCACCGTGGCCTTGAGCTTCATCGCCAGGTGGGCCAGCAGAGCCTCCTCGCGGTAGACGTTCAGCTTGCACCCGAAGCCGCCGCCCACCTCCGGGGCGATGACCCGGATGCGGTGTTCCGGGAACCCGAGCACGAGCGCCAGCATGGCCCGGAGGAGATGCGGAATCTGGGTCGAGCTCCAGACGGTCAACTCGTCCTCGCCCGGGAAATACCGCGCCACCACGCCACGGGTCTCCACCGGAATCGGCGCGAGCCGCTGGTGGATGAACTTCTGCTTGACGATGACGTCCGCCTCGGCGCGGGCCTTGTCCATGTCCCCGGTGCCACACTCGAAGGTGAAGGCCTGGTTGCTGTCCCACTGGGAATGGACGAGCGGCGAGCCCGGCTGCAGCGCTTTCTCGAGATCCGACACCGCCGGCAGCGGCTCGTAGTCCACCTCGATGAGGTCCAGGGCGTCCCGGGCGGTGTAGGAGTCCTCGGCCACCACCGCGGCCACCGGCTCTCCCACGTAGCGCACTTCGTCCTGGGCCAGCACCGGGTGCGGCGGCGTCCGCAACGTCGGATTGGCGGCGGCGCAGGGCACCGAGCCCACGCTGTCGCCGATGTCCGCGCCGGTCACGACGCTGACGACGCCGGGCAGCGCCGCGGCGGCGTCCGTGTTGATGCCGTTGACGCGGGCGTGGGCGTGGGGGCTCCGCAGGATGGCCACCTGCAGCACATCCGCCATCCGGAGGTCGTCCACATAGTGCGAGAGGCCCTGCACCAGGCGAGGGTCTTCACGCCTCTTGACCTTGGTTCCAACGAGCTTGCTTACCGGCATGGCTTACGTCCCAGCTTTCATTTGTTCCGCCGCCTGCTGCACCGCGTCGACGATATGCTTGTACCCGGTGCAGCGGCAGATGTTGCCTTCCAGCCCGTGGCGGATCTCCTCTTCCGAGGGACTCGGATTTTCCTGGAGGAGCTGCCGCGTGGCCATGATCATTCCGGGCGTGCAGAAGCCGCACTGGAGGCCGTGGCAGTCCCAGAACGCCTCCTGTATCGGATGCAGCCCGTCGTCGGCGAGCGATTCGATGGTCTCGACCGCGCACCCGTCGACCTGGACGGCCAGCAGCGTGCAGGACTTCACCGCGGCGCCGTCCACCATCACCGTGCAGGCGCCGCACAGGCTCGTCTCGCAGCCGACATGGGTCCCGGTCAGGCCGAGCACATCCCGGATATAGTGCACCAGCAGCAGGCGGGGCTCCACCTCGGCCGTCCGGCTGGCACCGTTGACTCGAACTTCAATCGTGGTTTTTTTGCTCATCGTCCCTCATCCTCGCTGGGGCAAGAATATACCCCGCCCCAAGGCAGGTCAACAAAAATCTCGCCGCCCCGGAGGTCCTGCCACGGACGGGCTTCAGCAGCGCTCGGACGGGTTTTCCGGGGGCGTTGAACCGGGTGCGCACGCGCGTCCGTATCCGGAGCGTGCTTGACCGCTTGACGCCGGCTGTGACAGATTTCACGGGTTTGCGGCCGGCCACCGGGGCGCCCCCTGGCGTCAAACGCCCGTCGCAGCCGATCCAACAAGCAACAGGAGGATTTCATGCGGATTTTCATCACCGGAGCGGGAATGCTCGGATGCCATACGGCCAGGGAGCTGACACAGAAGGGACACAGCGTTCACATCTACGACCTGGGCCCCGACCCGGCCTACGTCGCCGCCATCGCGGGGGAAAAACGCGTGACGACGGTGCGTGGCGACCTCCTGGACTTGCCCAATCTGCTTCGCGCCATCTCCGATGCCAAACCCGACGTGCTGGTGCACACCGCCGGGTTCATCGGCGGCCAGGTGGAAAGCCCGCCCTACCGCGGCTTCCAGACCAACACCGTGGGGTCCGTGAACGTCTTCGAGGCCTGCCAGATCTCCCGGATCAAGCGGCTGGTGCACCTCAGCACGTTCGGCGTCTACGACTGGACCAACATCCGCAAGGGCCCGGTGAAAGAGGACGCCCCGCGCTGGGGCAACCGCTTCTACCCCGCCACCAAGGTGGCCAACGAGGTGCTGCTGGACGCCTACGAGAACTACTACGGCATGGAGTGCGTCCGCATCCGGCCCACCGGCGTCTACGGCCCCGGACACTATCGCGGCGGCTCCGGCGGCGGCATTGCCATGAACGACCTGGTGCGCGCGTGCATGGACGACGGGCCCATCGAGCTCGAGGACCGGCACGTGGGACCCAACGATTTCGTGTACGCCGCGGACGTGGGCCGGGGCATCGCCCTGGCCTGCACGGCCAAGGACGCGCCCGGCAAGGCCTTCCACGTGGGCGCCGGCAAGAACTACGGCCCCGCCGACTTCCTCCGGGCGCTGCGCCGGCTGCTGCCGGGCCGGGCCGTCAAGCTGGCCCCCGGGGCCGGCAAGAAGAAGGCGCGCCCCCGCGTGGACCTGTCCGCGTCGGAACGTATCCTGGGCTACAAGCCCCAGTATTCTCTGGAACAAGGGATCGCGGACTACATGGAGGTGGTGCGGCGTCACGGCTTCTGGCATTGACGCCGTCACCGGACACAAGCCCCCGCATCGGCAGAAGGCTCGGCTCGGGCGGGTTTGAAACCCGCCCCTGACCGGTTTTCCCCGGACGCCCTGCTAGTGTCCCGGGGCGCGGTCTTCGAACCGACGGAGTATCCCGTCGACGTCGATGCCCAGTTCGCGCCCCTCGCGGATCACGCCGTCCTTCTGGCTGCTCCAGCTCTGGACGAACATGTTCTCCAGGAACTCGCGATTGCCGGGATCCTCGGCAAAACGCGCGAGCTTCTCCATGACCATGTCCTCGTGGCCTTCCTCGTCGTCCACGATGTCCTTGGCGAGTCTTCGCACCACCGGATCGGGCGTCACGTCCCGCAGGTGCTGCATGAACACCACCGCGGACTTCTCGGCGATGTTGCACAGCCGGAACGCCCGCACGTCGCCGGTGAGGAACTGCCCGAAGTAGCCGTCGTAGGCATCCACGGGAATGTCGTCGGCGGCGTCGCGGCTGTCGAGGTAGTCCTTGATCAGGGCGTAGTGCTTGTACTCGTCGGCCGCCTGCTCGGCCACGTCGGCGCGCTCGTGGGGCTCCAGCTCGCTGTATTGCAGCAACGCCCTGGTGAACGCCACGCCGTGGGCCAGCTCCTTCTTGGCCTGTCGCTGCATCAAAGCGACGAACTCCGCGGTCCGCGGATCCAGCTCCGCCAGCGCCTTGCGGATGGCGATCACGGGCCCCTCCAGCTCATCGTGGTATCGGCTCCAGAGCGATTCGACGAATTCCCTTCCGGTCATTTCAACACTCCTCCTTGTCGGCGTTGACTCAAACTAACCGGCGGGCTGTTGCGGTGTCAATTGTGGGTGGTGCCGGCACGGCCCTCTCCCCTCCGCCTCCCCTGGATTCCCGCAGTCTGGTCAGAACGCCATCCGAGCGAGGCAATGACCGTCGAAATCCGCCCTCCTCCGTCATTCCCGCGGAAGCGGGAATCCAGGGATGGTGGTGCGGCGGCTCCATTGCCCGGCCCCACCCCGCCTGGATTCCCGCTTCCGCGGGAATGACGGAAGGGGGCGGGAATGACGGAAGGGGGCGGGAATGACGGAAGGGGGCGGGAATGACGGAAGGGGGCGGGAATGACGGAAGGGGGCGGTGACGACGGAGGAGGGCGGTGACGGCGGAGGGGCGTGCCAACCCGTCCAAGCCTTTGCCGCAGGGGGACGTACTGCTACAAGAGACCACGGGATCATGCACACGGGCGGACGCATGGTCCGGAAAGGAGATTCCACATGGCGGACGACGCGCGCAAGGCTTTCGAAGACGTGTCGCTGGGGGCGACCAACAAGGCGTACGAGATCATCGCCGACCTCGATCCCGAGTACTCGCGGTACCTCACCGGGCTGTTCGTCGACGGGACCTTCGGACGCGAGGGCGCCCTCGACCGGAAGACCAAGGAGCTGATCATGGTGGGCATCACCTGCGCATTGAACCGGCCCCGCGGCGTCCGGCTTCACAGCGAGCGGGCGCTCAAGCTCGGCGCCACGCCGCGCCAGGTGCTGGAGGCGGTGGAGGTGGCCGCGATACCCGGAGGCATGCCGGGACTTTGGCTGGGAGCCGAGACGCTGGACGAGATCCTGCGCGAACAGGGCATGGAGTTCAAATGAGCCAGGCCGCCGGCCCCCTGCACGGGATCCGGGTGCTGGACCTGTCGCGGGTTCTGGCCGGCCCCTACTGCAGCATGTTCCTGGGCGACCTCGGAGCAGAGGTGGTCAAGGTCGAGCAACCCGGGACGGGCGACGATACCCGGAGCTGGGGGCCGCCGTTCCAGGGAGGCGAGAGCGCCTACTTCCTGTGCGTCAACCGCAACAAGCGGAGCATCACCCTGGACCTCCGGACTCCGGACGGCATCGAGCTGCTGCGCCGGCTGGCTCTGGAGGCGGACGTGCTGATGGAGAACTTCCGGCCCGGGACGCTGGCGGACTGGGGCCTGGCCGAGGCGGACATCCGGCGGCAGAACCCCCGGCTCATCTACGCGTCGCTTTCGGCCTTCGGCGCCAGCGGGCCGCTGAAGGAGCGGCCGGGATACGATCTGGCCATCCAGGCCTGGGGCGGCCTGATGAGCATCACCGGCGCGGCCGAGGGTGAGCCTTCGAAGGTCGGAGTGGCCATCATCGACATCGTGGCCGGTCTGATGCTGGGGAAGTCCATCGCGGCGGCGCTCTTCGCGCGGGAGAAGACCGGCGAGGGGCAAAGGGTCGAGACCTCCCTCATGGAGGCGGAGATCGCCAGCCTGATCAATGCCGGCAGCAACTACCTGGTGACCGGCAAGGTGCCCGGCCGCTGGGGCAACGCGCATCCCAACATCGTGCCGTATCAGAGCTTCCCCACGGCGGACGGCCACCTGGTGGTCGCCGTGGCCAACGAGGCCATCTGGGCCCGGTTCTGCGAGGGCATCGGCAAACCCGAGCTGGCGGCCGACCCCCGGTTCGAGACCAACGCGCGCCGGGTGGAGAACCGGGACGTGCTCATCGCCCTCCTGGACGACATGTTCCGGGGTCGCCCCGGTCACGACTGGATCGACCTCCTGAACCGCGCGGGAGTGCCCTGCTCCCCGGTGCACAACATCCGGGAAGTGTTCGACTCTCCCCAGGTATCGGCCACGGGGATGCTCGAGGAGGTCCAGCACCCGACGGCCGGAACGGTGCGCATGGCCGGGTTGCCGGTAAAGTTCTCCCGGACTCCGGCCTCCATCCGGCTCGCGCCGCCGCTCCTGGGAGAGCACAACGACCAGGTGCTCAGCGAATGGCTTGGGCTGGGCGACGCGGCCATCGCCGGGTTCCGCAAACGGGGAAGCCTGGGTTAGCAGGTTGCAACCCGGACCGGGAATACCGCCATGCGACAGGGAATGACTTTCGAAGAGTTCCAGCCGGGTGACGTCATGCGGACCGCCCGGCGCACGGTCACGGAGACCGACGTGGTGCAGTTCGTCAACCTCTCGGGCCTCGTCGAGCCTCTGTTCCTGGACGCGGAGTACATGCGGGACGAGACCGACTACGGCGGACGCATCGCTCCGGGGAGCCTCACCTTCGCGCTGGCGGAGGGACTGACCACACAGACCGGGATGATCCACCGCACGGGCCTGGCGTTCGTCGGCCTCCGGGGCATGCGGCTGTTCCGCCCGGTCAAGGTGGGCGACACCATCGGGGTCGAGATCGAAGTGCTCGAAAGCCGCCGGACCAAGTCCCGCAACGCGGGCATCGTGCGCTGCCGCCACGTCGTCACCAATCAGCGTGGCGAGACGGTCATGGACTACACGGTGGAAAGGCTGATTCGCGGGAAGGAGGCCTAGTGTCGTGTCCCGGGTCACTTCCCCGGCGGGGTTTCGTTCGCGGGCTCTTCGGGAAAGAGCACCTTCCGGAGCTGCACGATGAGCTTCGGGTCCAGCTTGAACAGGTTCTTCACGGTCTTGTCGATCTCCGCGCCGTCCACCGGGCGCACTTCCAGCCCCTGGCCGTTGGCTTCGGCGACGAACGCGGGGTCGGCCACGGTGTCGGCAAACGCCTTTCGCAGCAGGGTGACCCGGGTCTCGGGGGTTCCGGGGGGAAGCGAGTAGGCCCGCGCGAGCTTCGCCGGGTCGTAGACGCCGTACCTGAGAAGCGTGCGGGCGTCCTCGGACTTTGCCAGATCCATCGCGTTGGGTACCTGTTGCAGGTCCGGATGAGACTTGGCCATGGCCTGCAGCACCACCTGCGCCTCTCTCGCGGCAAGCATCTTCCGCCACACCTTCTTGACTGCCTGCCAGTACCAGCAACCGCCCTCCACTTCCCGGCTGCCGGCGGCGAGACGCACGTGCTCCGTGCCCTTGTAGCCGCCGATGAGCTTGACCGGCAGCCCCAGGGCGGCGCCGACGACCCGTGACATGCTGGAGGCGGCCTCGTTGCTGCCGATGCCTCCCAGCTTGACGGGCTTCTTGGAGCCGGCCCACGCCGCCAGGTCACCGATGCCGCTGGCCTTGGTGAGGACGCAGACCGGGTGAAGCGTCGACACGGCGCCCACCCACCCGAACCGCCGCGTGTCCAGCTGCACTTCCGCCCGGCCGAATATCTGTTTGTGAATGAGGGCCCCCGCCCAGTTGCCCACCGTCTGTCCGTCGGGCTTGGCCTTGCGGTAGAGATACTCGGCGGCGACGCTGCCGCCGCCGCCGGCCAGGTTCCGTACCGCCACCTTGGGACGGCCCGGGAAATGGCGGCCGATGTGGCTGCCGAGGATGCGTGTGTAGCGGTCGAAGACGCTGCCGGCGCCGGCGCCCACCACGAAGGTCAGGGTGCTTTCCTGCGCCGAAGCGCCTGTGCCGAGAACCGACGCGAGCGCCACCGTCAGGGCGGCTACGAGACAGCCTCTTGAGAGAATCGCCACGGCTTACGGTCTTGAGACACCAAGGCGCGTAGGCGGGCTTCCCCGGCCTCAGGCGCCGTTCAGCCTCGGCATGACCTCTTTGTGGAAGAGGTTCAGTGAATCGATGACCTTGTCGTGGGCCAGGTTCCCGATGTGGAACATGCCCATGAAGTGGTCGGCCCCGATCTGGCTCATCTGCTGGTTGACCTGACGGGCGACGGTGTCCGGACTGCCGGCGATGACGAACCCGGTGTCCATGAGTTGCTCCCAGCTCATGGGGTGGAAGTTGACCCGCTCCTCGTTGCCGGGGCGGAAGTAGCTGGAGGACCTGGCGCTGACCATGGCCTCCTTGACCTTGCGCTGGTCGATGGCAACGTCCGTCTTGGCTTCGTTGAAGCCGCGGTTCCACAGCGTGAAGAAGTACCTCAACGGCGGCTCCGCAATGGCCCGGGCCTGCGCGTCGGTCTCGCCCACGAAGATGTGCCGGCAGAGGACGAACTTCTCGGGTCCGCTCTCCCAGCCGTCCTCCCTGGCCACCTTCCGGTAGTAGTTGAAAGTGTCCTCGATCTGGTCGTTGGTCTGGTACACCTGCGCGATGGGGATCTTGCGCTTGACGCACCACTCGATGGACTCGGCGCTGCGGGCCGCGACCCAGATCGGCGGGTGCGGCTGCTGCACCGGACGCGGCCAGATGGCGCAGTTCTCGAACTGGAAGAACTCGCCCTCGTAGCTCCATACCGGTTCGGTCCAGGCGGTCATGATGACGTCGAAGGCTTCCCCGAACCGCCCCCGGGACTCCTGCGGCTTAACGTTGTACCAAAGGTACTCGGAGGGAATCCCCCGGACGAATCCCGCGATCAGGCGGCCCTGGGACAGGCAGTCGAGCATGGCGTATTCCTCGGCCACCCGGACGGGGTGCTGCCGCAGCGGCAGGATGTTGCCGAGGACGCCGATCTTGATGCGTTCCGTCTTCTGGCTCAAGGCCGCGGCAATGAGGTTGGGCGACGGCATGGTGCCGTACGCGCTGTAGTGATGCTCGTTGAAGACCACTCCCTCGAACCCCAGCTCCTCGCAATAGGCCATCTCTTCCAGGTGCTCCGCATAGTTGCGCGAGCCCACCGGCGGATCGAAGTAGGTGCTCGGCACCGGTGTCCCGGGGACGTCCTCGGGGACCTCCGGATAGGCCAAAAGGTCGAAGTTGTAGACTTTCATGCGGATCGATCTCCTTTGCGAGCGTGGGCGAGGCTGAACGGCTAACCTAGTCCCATCCCCCGGCCACTGTCAATCACGACAGCGTCAGCCCGTGAACATCTCGACGATGGTTCCCGGCGGGAACGGCAGGCTCAACGAGTAAACGAATACGAAATAGAATCCGGCCCACGCCAGCAGCGTCAGCAGGACGCTGATGAACCATTTCTCCGCGGCCCCCACCTTGAGGAAGAGGAAGGTGCAAAGAGGCACCGTGATGGAGAAGCCGAGCAGCCAGATGGAGACGAAGAAGCCGAGGATCCAGCCCACGATGGACAGCGTCCGCCTTACGACCACCGGGTTCACCCCCTCGGACGGGGCCGGCGTCTTCCGCTGCCGGAGAAGTCCGGTGAAGTCGATCTCGAGTTGGGCCAGGGCGAGCACGACGCCGGGAATGCCGATGACCCAGGGGAAAAGGCTCGCGCGGAAACCCCATTCCCTGGCCTCCCACACACCCCAGACAAAACCTGCCAGGAGCACCCCCGTGAACACGACATGCCAGACGCTGATGGTCTTGGAGCCCTCGGCCGCCTCCATCTCCGGTACGGGAACGGCCACGGGCACGTCTCCGGCGGACTTCCTTTTTTCGTCGCGACGCCGCTGGTAGACCGGATAGAGGATGCCCGCCAGGATGATCGCTCCGATGACCAGGACCCCGGGAAAACCTACCCACACCCAGCCGTAGTTGTCGGTGGCCAGGAAAAGGTTCTTCTCCGCCAGCGAGCCCAGCACCAACCCCAGCAGGAGCGGCGGCCGCGGCCAGTCGAGCTGCACCATGACCCAGCCCAGGAGCCCGAAGGCCAGCACGACGATGAGGTCCTCGAAGGCGTTGTTCTGGGCGAAGCCGCCCAAGTAGATGAGCACCAGCAGGAACGGCAGCACGAGGCTGCCGCGCACCTCGGTGATACGCGCCAGTTGTTTGAGGAAGATGAAGCAGATGGAAACGGTGATGATGTTCGAAACCACCACGATCCACACGAACGAGAACGTAAGCTCCAGGTTGCCTCCCCGACTGGCCGGTTCCAGCATCGGCGGTCCCGGCACGAGACCCTGGATGATGAACGCCCCCAGCAGGATGGCCATGGTGACGCTTCCCGGGACGCCGAAGGCGATGGTGGGCACCAGTGCGCCGCCGAGGTTCGAGTTGTTGGCCGCTCCGGGGCCCAGCACGCCTTCCACCGCCCCCTTTCCGAAGCGCTCCTTGTCAGGCGAGCTTTGCACCGCGTGCGCGTAGGCGACCCACTGGGAGACGGCGCCGCCCATGCCCGGAATGATCCCGATGTAGGTGCCGATAGCGCTGCAGCGCAGCACCAGGGCCCAGTGGCGGAAGGTGTCCTTGACGCCTTCCATGACACCGCCCAGCTTCTCGACCTTCTCCTCCGCGATGCTGGAACCCTTGACCGAGAGCTCGATGACCTCGGGAATGGCAAACAGGCCCAGAGTCGCGGGAACCAGCTTGATGCCGTCCCATAAATAGAGATTGTCGAAGGTGAAGCGCTCGATGCCGGAGATCGGATCCAGCCCCACGGTGGCGATCATGAGCCCTACGGCCGCGGCGGTGAGGCCGCGGACGACGGCCTCACCGCTCAATGCAGCCAGGAATGACACCCCCAGGAGCGCCAGCATGAAAAACTCCGGCGATCCGATGGCGAGCACCAGCGGACGGACGATGGGGATGGCCAGGGCCAGGGCGAAGGCGCCGAAGACGGCCCCCACCAGCGAGCTCATGAGCGACGCCCCGAGGGCACGCCCGGCCTCGCCCTTCTTGGCCATGGGGTGGCCGTCGACAATGGTGGATGCGGTAATGGCCTCCCCGGGAATACCGAACAGGATGGAGGTGATGTCTCCCGTGGTGGCCGTGACCGCAGACATGCCCAAGAGGAAGGCGAACGCTTCCACCGCCTCCATCTTGAAGATGAAGGGCAGCATCAGCGCCAGCGTAACCGGTCCGCCGAGGCCGGGCAGAATGCCCACGGCGAAGCCGATCACGATACCGAGCATCATGAGCGTGAAGGTGGTCGCCGTGAAAACCTGTGCTAGGCCGGCCCCGAAGGCCTGAACCATTTCGCCCATGATCCCTGACTTTCAGTGAAAAGAGGTGAGTCCGGCAAAGGAGTGACCGGGCAACCGGCAGGGCGTCCTTGACGGCTGCCTTGCCAAGGCCGGCCACTCCGGCAAATGGAGGAAACCGTTCCCCGGCTCACGTTGAGCGCGGCCGGGAAACGGTTTCCTCCATCCAATACACAACTACTTCTTCGGCAACAGGGTCTCCTTCAACAAGGACAACGTGGCGGCGTCCATGTCGTAGAGCCCCTGCATCTTCTTCGCCACCCAATTGCCGTCGTGCGGGTTCAACTCCACCTTCGACTTCTTGGCGGCGGCGACCAGCTCGGGGTCCTTCAAGGTGTCCGCAAATGCCTTCTGGAGCGTCTTGACCCGGTCCGCGGGCACTCCGGGCGGCAGGCTGTAGGGCCGCGACAGGGCGCGGTAGACGTCAGCGGCCACCCCCAACAGCTTCTTGCCGGTGTCGCCCTTGGCCAAATCGAATGCCACCCCCACGTCCTGGAGGTCGGGATGCTTGTCGGGCCCCACCTGGAGGACCGGCCTGACGTTGCCGCTTTCGATACCCTGGCTCCAGGTCGGCTTGATGGACTGCCACGCCCAGCAGCCGCCGTCGATCTCGCCCTTTTCCGCCGCCAGCCGTATGATCGCGGTACCGCCGTAACCCTCGATGATCTGTATCGGCAGGTCCGTCGCGGCCTTGATCAGCTTGGGCACGTCATCGGTGGTCGAGCCAGGACCGGTGGCGCCGATCTTGACCGGCCTCTTGGAGTTGAGCCACTCCTTGACGTTGCTGATGCCGCTGGCCTTGGTGAGCGCGCAGGTGTTGTCGTCCGTGGACGGAACACCGAGCCAGTTGAACTTGCGCCCGTCGAACCGGATGCCCTTCTTGCCGAGCACGTGTTGCAGCACCAGGGGGCCGATCCAGTTGCCGATGGTCAGGCCGTCCGGCTTGGCCTTGGCATAGATGTAGTTGGCGGCGATCATGCTGCCGGCGCCGGTCCGGTTCTGAACCACCGTCCTGGGGTTGCCGGGGACATGTTTGCCGAAGTGGCGGGCAATCAGCCGGGTGTAGGTGTCGAAACCACCGCCCGGAGAGAATCCGACCACGAAACGAATGGTCTTGCCCTTGAAGAAGTCGTCCGCTCCCGCTGCGAGGGACGGAACCAACGCCAGGACAAGCGCCGAAACCATGGCGATACGCAAAATTCGACTATGCATAACGAGCCTCCTGAGCTTTCGCGTCGCAAGACGCCACACAGACATTAAGCCTTTAAACCTCAGACTTCTTCTTTCACAAATCCGCGCCAAAGAAAAGGGCGGGACGTAAATCCTCAAAGGGGGGTTGACCTCCGCCAGGCGATGGCGTATGTTTAGCGAACGCTCGTTAGAACTACCGAACGCTCGTCAGAAAAATCAAGAGAAACAAGGAGTCACGGGAGATGACGCGGATATCGACTTTCGACGACTGGATCGACTGCTTCAGGGAGTGGCAGAGGGACATCGGCTATGACGCGGACCTGTTGGGCGATTACAAGTTCGAGACCAAGCTCGGCGACGTGCATTGCGACGACATCGAATTCGGCGACTACCAGGGCGACTCCAAGTGGGAGCGGGTAGGCCAGATACCGAACCAGTCCATCCGGGATGCGTTGCTCACCCTCATCGTCTACCAGGGCGACACCGAGTTCGCCTCGGTGGAGCAGCAGAAGAACCTGCTGGTCAACGCCCCCACCGAGTACGACCGGCAGGCCCTGATCCGGGTCAACAGCGACGAGATGCGGCACGGCTGGCAGATGTGCTACCTGCTGGTCAAGTACTTCGGCGATACCGGCCGGCTGGAGGCGCGGAAGCTGCTGGAACGCCGGGCCAACGAGCAGAAACGGCTGCTGGGGTCGTTCAACGAGCCGGTGAACAACTGGCTCGACTTCTTCACCTACACCCAGTTCGTGGACCGGGACGGCAAGTTCCAGCTCACCATGCTCAGCCACTCCGCCTTCGCGCCGCTGGCGCGCAGCGTCTCGGCGATGCTGAAGGAGGAGTTCTTCCACATGTTCACCGGGAACACCGGGCTCACCCGCATCGTCAGGGCCAACCGGATCCCCGTCCCGATCATCCAGAAATACTTCAACAAGTGGCTGTCCACCGCCTACGACCTGTTCGGCACCGACCATTCCTCGTCGGCCCAGTGGGCCTACGTATGGGGCATCAAGGGCCGCTTCGACGAAGCCACCGCCGGGGAGCCCGCCGACAAGGAAAGGCTCAACGAGTTGTCCCGCATGCAATACCTCGGCGAATGCCAGGGCCTGGTGGACAACCTCAACAACTTCCTGCCCGAGGGCGAGCCCCTGCTCAGGATTCCGGACGTGAAGTTCAACCGCTCCATCGGCGACCACGCGGGCGCGCGCTACAGCGTCGACGGCGATTTGCTCTCCGAGCCGGAATATGAGAAACATCTTTCCGAGGTGCTTCCCGGCGCCGAGGACGAGCGCGTCCTGAACGAGATCTTCAAGGACAGGGACTGGGTTCTTCAGATGAACTAGTCGGCCGCCTCGTCGCAGACGGGACAGCATGCACGTGCGCGGAGGAACCGCCGGCTGGACGTGTCTGCCGACGGTGCGGCCTTTCCCCTCCGCGGGTAAGGAGAGCCCTGTGAATCGTTTCTGCCTCGTCTGTCAGAATGTCGACTGCAAGAGTCGGGGTTCCGAGGAACTCATGAAGGAGTTGCAGGAGCGGGTGGCGGCCAAGGGGCTGGACGACGTGGAGGTGCGTTCCTACATGTGTTTCGGCGCCTGCCAGGAAGGCCCCAACATGGTCGTCTATCCCGACAAGTGCTGGTATGCCGGAGTGAAGAAAGAGGACGTTGACGAGATCGTCGCGCACCTGGCCGGCGGTCCGCACGTGGACCGGCTGGACAAGATCGACCCCTCCCTCAAGGAACTCATCTATCAGTTGCTGGACACCGGAGTCTTTTAGCGGCCATGGAAGGCATCCTGTTCCCGCGAGGCGTGGTGGAGGGGCTCGAGGGGCTTGACGCCTACCGCTCGAGAGGCGGCTACGAGGCCGTCGGCCGGCTGAAGGAGCTGTCCCCCCAGGACGTCATCGCGAAGGTGGAGGCTTCGGGTCTGCGCGGCCGCGGCGGCGCCGGTTTCCCCACCGGCCGGAAGCTCGCCCTCACCCTGGAATGTCCTGAAACGCCCCACTACGTGGTCATGAACGGCGGCGAGGACGAGCCCGGCAGCCACAAGGACCGCGTGCTCATGGAGAACGTGCCCCACCTCCTCCTGGAGGGGATCATTCTCGCGGCCTACGCGGTGCAGGCGGAGAAGGCCTACCTCTACATCAACCACAACTATGAAACCGCTACCGGCGCGGTGAACGCCGCCATGCGCGAAGCCCGTGAGGCGGGTTACTGGGGCGAGGACGTCGCCGGTTCGGGTTTCAGCCTCGAGCTCGTGACCGTGGCAGCGCCATCGAACTACGTGGCCGGGGAGGATACCGCGGCCCTGGAAGTCATCGAGGGGAAGGAACCCCTGCCCCGGCAAAAGCCGCCGTTCCCGGTCACCGAGGGCCTGTTCGGCAAGCCCAGCCTGGTCAACAACGTGGAAACGCTGGCCAACATCGCGCCCATCGTCGCCAGGGGGCCGGAATGGTTCCGCTCCTTCGGCACCGGCGACAGTCCCGGCACCATGGTCTTTTCGCTGGGGGACGAGATGGAACGGCCCGGCGTCTACGAGCTGCCGTTCGGGACTCCACTGCGCCACCTCGTGGAAGAATGCGGCGGCGGCCTGAAGGACGGCAAGGGCATCAAGGCCATCCTTCCCGGCGGTCCGTCATCGGGGTTCCTGCTGCCCGACAACCTCGACCTGCCGCTGGATCACGACTCCCTGCGCGAGGCGGGCTCCTCCATCGGTTGCGGCGTCGTGAAGATCCTCACCGAGGACGATTCCGTGGTGGACGAGGTGGCACGGATCGCGGACTTCTTCGCCAGGGAGTCCTGCGGCCAATGCCCGGCCTGCCGCATGGAGACGAACATGCTGGTGGCCCTGCTCAAGAAGATCCAGCAGGGCGAGGGGAACGATGCGCTGGTGGAGCAGTTCGGGAAGGTGATCGCCTTCAACAAGGGGAAGGGGTTCTGCAGCCTGATCAATATGCCCGGCCCGCCCATCGAGAGCGCCGTGCGGCTCTTCCCCGAAGAGTTCCGCGGCGCGTGACGGCCAACCGGCCTGAGCCCGGCTTCCTTACAGATCCTTACAGATCGAGATTCTTGGTCGGCACGTTGAAGACCACGCCGTCGCCGTTCCTCACCAGGCACATGTCGTTGCTCCACTCCTTCACCACCTCCACCTCGTCTCCCGGCGAGAACTCGGCCTCCTCGATCTCCGAGTTCTTGGTCGACTGATACTTGCAGGTAAACGCTTCCTTGACCGTGGCCATCCGAGGCCCCTCCCTTCTCTGTCGTTGGCGTGTGTTCGCGTTCAGGCTTCGTGAGCGTCCCGCCAGCTTCCGCGCCGGGTGGGATGACGCAAGGCTTCCTCCAGGCTCTTCAGGAAAGCCGTGCGGGGGACCTCCCGAGCGCCGAGGCTCAGCATATGCGAAGTTGTAACCTGCGCATCGATGAAATGGAAGCCCCAGCCGGCGAGCCGGTCCACCAGCCGCGCCAGCGCCACCTTGGAGGCGTCCGTCTCCCGGTGGAACATCGACTCACCGAAGAAACCCCTGCCCAGGGCGATGCCGTAGATCCCTCCGACCAGGTGCCTGCCGAGCCAGCATTCGGCCGAGTGAGCCAACCCGGCTTCGTGGAGCCGCACGTACGCCCTTTCCATCTCCGCCGTGATCCAGGTGCCGTCCTGGCCCGGCCGCCCGACCGATGCACAGCCTCGGATCACACCCGGGAAGTCCTCATCGAAAGTAACCCGGAACTTTTCATGGCCCAGCACGCGCCGCAGCCGCCTGGAGACGTGGAAGTCGTCCAGGTCGAGGACACACCGGGGGTCGGGCGACCACCACAGGATCGGCTGCCCTTCGCTATACCAGGGGAAGATGCCCATGGAGTACGCCAGCAGGAGACGGGCGCTGCCCAGGTCACCTCCCACCGCCAGCAGCCCGTCGGGTTCCGCCTCGTGCGGGGAAGGAAAGGCGAGCTCCCGGCTCAAGCGATAGACAGGCATGGATCGGACCATGGTGCAGAATCGAGGTGGTCGGTGCAAGGAGTGGTCTGGTTGATGGTGGTTCAAACTTGAGATTTCGAATCGCAATCGTGCTATATTCGCGGCAGGATTACCGGCATGTTCAAGAGAATCGACCACGTAGCCCTGCATGTCGCGGACCTGGACCGCACCATCTCGTTCTATGAGGAGAACTTCGGCTTCCGGACGTATTTCCAGCACCAGGCCACGGCGGGGATGCAGATCGCCTACCTCAAGCTGGGCGACACCGTGCTGGAGCTGACTCACCGGAGCGACGGCTCCATGACCGGATTCCATTTCTGCCTTGAAACCGACAGCTTCGACGAGACGGTAGCGGAGCTGCAACGGCGCGGCGTGCCGCTGCTGCGGGCGCCCCACGGCACCGCGGCGCGCGAGCCGCGGGAGGAAGGCTGGCGCCGGGTCGTCTTCGGCGGCCCCGACGGCGAGCAGATCGAGCTGCGCGGCTAACGGCCGCCGGACGCATCGGAGCGAGGGAACCCTCATGCCGGACCAGGAAGCCACGACCATCAAGCTTGACTGCCCGTGCTGCGGCGCGGTCCTGTTCGTGGACCCCTCGCTGGCGGTGGTGCTGCGGCACGAGCTGCCGCCGCCGGCGCACAAGGCGCCCGAGCTCAAGGACGCCGGACGCCTGCTGCGGGAAGAAGCGACCCAGCGCGATCAGAAGTACCGCGACATCCTCCACGCGGAAAAGGACAAGGGCAAGGTGCTGGACCGCAAGTTCCAGGAGCTGTTCAAGAAGGCCAAGGAAGAGCCCATCGAAAAGCCCCTGAAGGACATCGACCTCGACTAGCGGCGCCGCAACAAGCCTAGTTCCCCTTCCCTCCGCTCCCCGTCACCACGGCCTCGCCGCCCTCGCCTCGTAGCCGTACACAAGCTCGAGCAACTGCTTGACCATCCGCGCCGTGGCCCCCCAGATGTCCCATTCCTGATACTGGAAGTGGTAGATGGGCTCCGACCTCCTGGACAGCCGGACGTCCAGGGTCAGGGCGTCCTGCCGCAGCAGGGCGGCCACCGGCACGGAGAACACCTCGGCCGTCTCCCGGGGATCCGGACGAAACTCGTACGGATAAGGGATCAGCCCCACGAAGGGCGTCACCAGGAAGTTGTAGCCCGCCACCACCTGGTCGAGCTGCCCCAGGATGCGCACGTCACCGGGGTCGACGCCGATCTCTTCCTCGGTTTCGCGCAGCGCCGCGGCCACCGCGCCGTCGTCCTCCGGGTCGACGCTGCCGCCCGGGAACGCCACCTGGCCGCTGTGGGAGCTCAGGTTGGCCGACCGCAGCGTCAGGATGAGATGGTCGCCGTCCGGGCGCTCCTGGACCGGAGCCAGGACGGCCGCGGGCCGGAAGTCGTCTCCGGCGATGGCCTTCGGCGTCCGGGTCTGGAGGATGTCGAATCTGTTTCGGTCAGGACCCACGCGACACTAGGCATCCCGCTTGAGCGATTCCGGGAAGTAGCGGGACGGGGACCAGACCTCTGCGTTGAAGTTGGTGCAGCCGAGGATCCTCAGCTCGCGCACGATCCGGATGTAGTCTTGTGATTCGATATAGGCCGCCCACGCCTGGAGCGATTCGAACTCGATCAGGATCGCCACCTGGGGGCTGACTTCCAGGGGGTTGCGGAGGTTGCGGATCTCGTTGACCCCGGGCGCCGCCAGGGTCATGGGCAGCCAGTCGTTCTTGGCCTTGTTGCTGTAGATCGTCAGGTTGGCCTTCTGGTCCGGCAGGTCCCACTGGACGATGTAGTAAACCATGGCTCTCGCACCTCCTCGTGTCGTGACCTTGCCTGTCGGACCTTCCCTTGCGGGCCGTCGCCAGGCCCGTCCCGGACCTACATGAGCGTCCTGACGAGGCCGCCGTCGATCAGGAGCGTGGTCCCGGTGATGTAGCTGGCGCGGTCGGACCCGAGAAAAACCACCAGGTCCGCGACTTCCTCGGACTGCCCGAAACGGCCCAGGGCGATCTCCGCCTTGCTCTGCTTCTGGACCTCTTCCAGCGGCAGGTTGAGCCGCTTGGCCCGGGCCACGTTGAGGTTGTGATGCCGCTCCGTGTCGATGCGTCCGGGCATGACGGTGTTGATGAGGATGTTGTCGGGCGCCAGCTCCCGTGAGAGGGTCTTGGCCCAGCCCACCACGCCGGTGCGGAACGTGTTGGACAGGATCAGCCCGGGGATGGGCTCCTTGATGCCGTAGGAGGTGATGTTGACGACGCGCCCTGCGCCCGCCTTCTTCATGTGCGGCGCCGCCTCACGGGTGAGCCTGACCGTCCCCATGAGGCTCAGGTTGTAGGCCCCGGCCCAGTCGTCCTCGCTCAACGCGTCGAACGCGCCGAACGGGGGTCCGCCGGCGTTGTTCACCACCACGTCCACGCGTCCGAAGGCCTCGACGCTCCTGGCCACGAAGTTCCGGATATCGTCGTAGCTGGACATGTCCGCGACGGTGGCGAGCACCTCGCCGCCCGTGGCCTGCCGGATCTCCTCCGCGGCGCGTTCCAGCGCCTCACCGCCTCGGGCGCAGATGCTCACCTTCGCCCCTTCGGCTGCGAACCCCATGGCGATGGCCCGCCCCATTCCCTGGCTCGCGCCGCCCACCAGCGCCACCTTGCCTGCCAATCCCAGATCCATCCAAGACTCCTCGTTGCGTTACCGTGTCCGCCGGGCTCACGCCGACGGAAGCTCACTTCTGCGTCCAATAGATGTTGTCGTCGAACTCGGGGTCCAGCCGCATCAGGTAGAGCGACAGCATCCCGTGAGCGCCCAGCGGCCGCAGCTGCCTCGGGTCCCCGGACTTGACGGCCGCCACCTCCTCTGCGCTCAGATCATACTCCGACAGGGCCTGGTCCAGGTCGGCACGCGCCTGGTCCAGGGTCGCCGGTTTCATCTTCAGGTCGAACAGGAACCGGTTCAGGTGGTAGCGGCTCATGAGATCTTCCAGGTCACGAAGCCCCACCCGGTGGCGACGTGGTCGGGCATGTAGAACGTATCGGAGGCCGGAGTGTCGCCCACCGCGCCGACCGTGACCATCCAGTTCAGGAACTCGGAGTTCCCCGACTGCCGCAACTGCTCCAGCGTCAGGTCCGCCAGGGCGGCGCCTTCACCCGCGCGCATCCGGCGGAGCAGGTCTTCATCGAAGCTCGTGTCGATCTCGCCGATCCGCGGCGACCCGGGGAAGTGCGACAGCCCGCCGGTGGCGAGGATCGCCACCCGTTCGGCCGCCGCGTCCGCCACCTGCCGGATCAGGCTCCCCAGCGCATGACACCGGGACGGCGTGGGCAGAGGGTCGATCCAGGTGTTGACGAAGATCGGCAGGATGGGGATCTCCGGCTCGGGCAGGACGAAATGCAGCGGCACCATCTGCGTGTGCTGCAACTCGATGTCCTCGCCGAAGGACAGGTCCAGACCGGCGGCCACCCCTGCCTCGAGGATCGCCCGCCCCAGCTCCGGGTGGTTCCGGTAGTGGAACCGGTACCGGGTGAACTGGCCGCGGACCTCGTCCGCCAGGGTCACGAAGAACGTCGGGATGTTGTCGAAGAAGAAATTCACGAACTGGTCGTTGGCCACCACGATCAGCACGTCGGGCCTGGCGGCCTCCAGGTCCGAGCGAAGCACGGAAAAGGCGTCCTCCGCATCCGTGCGCAACTTCCGCTGCGCTTCCAGGGAAGGCTTGGAGCCGCCCGCCTGCGGCGCCATGCGGTAGTGCAGCTTCATGAACTCTTCCCACTCGGCCCCGGGGTCGAGCAGCATGTTGGGGGCGTGGCTTGCGGCCAACGCGGCGACGAACGGCATTTTTCGGTCCTTCCTAAACGGTCTGGGCAAAAGATGGTATAGTCCACGTTGACAAATTTCAACTGAACGCGCGAAGCTGGGGCGATGATGAGGACGGTCGTATGAGACGCATCTTGTGCGCTACGTTGGCGGTGGTGGGGTTGGCGGTGCTCGCCCCGCCGTCCATGGGATATGAGTGGACACCCGGCAACACCGTATACGAATACCGTGAACCCTCCGGCGAGGGTCCGGATCGCCAACCCGGCTCCACCATCATCGGAGAACCGCGCGTACACTTGGCGCAATCAAAGGACACCCTCCTCGATATCGCCCGATTCCACCACCTCGGGTTCCGGGAAGCGGAGCGCGCGAACCCGGGTGTAGACCCCTGGCTACCAGGCGGTTCGCAGATCAACATCCCTTCCCGATGGATTCTTCCCCGCGGCCCGCGCAAGGGGCTGGTCCTCAACATCGCCGAGATGAGACTGTACTACTACCTGCCCGACTCCAGGGTCATGACCTTCCCGTTGGGCGTCGGCGTCGACGGCCAGGAGACGCCCGCGGGCGAGTACCGCATCGGGCAGAAGCGGACGAACCCGACCTGGTACGTGCCGAAATCGATCCAGGCGGAGATGGAGCGCCCGCGCAAGGTCGTCCCTCCGGGGCCCGACAACCCTCTGGGCAAATACTGGATGCGGCTGTCCCACACCACCTACGGCATCCACGGGACCAACAACCCCTGGGCCATCGGGCGCCGCGTGACCCACGGGTGCATCCGGCTGTATCCCGAGGACATCGACTACCTGTATCCGCTGGTGCCGAAAGGCACGCCCGTGCGGGTGATCTACCAGCACGCCAAGGTGGGTCTGATGGAAGGGAGAGCCTACTTCCAGGTCTACCGCGACGGCAGGGCCAGCGACACCAAACTCATGGCGGACCTCATCCGGCAGATCCTGGAGCTGGAGCTGAGCGTCGATCTGCGAGCGTTGCGAGAGATGTTGGTGGACCTGCCCGACGGAGCCATGACCCCTCTGCCCCTGAAGGACTTCGCGGTCATCGATGCCACCGCGCAGGCAGTCCCCTGAAGGGGCCGCCACGCGGCCGCATCACGTCCGGTACTTCTCGTCCAGGGCGTACTTCTCCTCGAGCCCCACGATGTCGTGGAAGTCGTCGAACGGCAGCAGCCGGTCCATGAGGGCTTCCGCGGTGCCCGCCTCCCGGAGGTTGGTGTAGTAGGTCTTGAGCGCCTGGGCCGCCGAGTAGAGCGGGCCCACCGGCCAGACGATGAGCGCGAACCCCAGTTCCCCGAGCTCCGTCGGCGTCATCAGCGGCGTGACGCCGCGTTCGATCATGTTGGCCACCAGCGGCCCCGGCACGTTGCGGGCGATCTCCCGCATCTCCTCGCGGCTCTCCGGAGCTTCGATAAACACCGCGTCGGCGCCGTTCTCCTTGAAGGCGATGCCGCGCCGGATGGCCTCGTCCAGGCCCAGGGCCTGGCGCGCGTCGGTGCGGGCCACGATGAAGAGGTCGCCGCCGTCCTTGGTCGCCACCGCGGCGTTGAGCTTCTTGAGGTACTCGTCCAGGGGCACCACCTGCTTGCCCCTCATGTGCCCGCAGCGCTTGGGCCAGACCTGGTCCTCCAGGAACATGCCTGCCGCCCCGGCCCGCATCAGCTCGTTGACCGTGCGGACCACGTTCACCGCGTTGCCGTAGCCCGTGTCCGAGTCGACGATGACCGGCGTCGGCACCGAGCCGCAGATGCGGTAGATGGTGCCCAGCATCTCGGTCTGCGTGAGGATGCCGAAGTCCGGCTCCCCCAGGAGCGTTGCCGAGATGCCGTAGCCGGTGGTGAAGATGACGTCGAAGCCGGCGCGCTCGGCGATGCGGGCGCTCAGGGCATCGTACACCCCCGGCATCACCAGGGTGCCGTTCCGGTCGAGGGCTTCCTTGACTCTGCTCATCTGGACCTCCAGCCGGGTTGTTCGCGGGAGAACGGTCACCGCCGGGACCGGCGCTACTCCGCGGGAATCTCCACGATCACGTCGCCGAGCACCTTGGCGACGCACCCCAGGCGGTCGGCGGGGTCCGATTCGAGCATGGACAGCGTGAGCTCCTCGTTGTCGTCCATCGGGCTCAGGTTGTTCTCGCCGGCAACGATCTTCACCTTGTCGGTGCCGCAGATGGCCTCGGTGCAGTCGTGGCGCAGCTTGACTCCGTTGCGTATCGCCGCCACCAGGATGGTGGTGCCGTCCTCGACCTCGAAACTCTGTCCCAACGGCATGAAAGTGACTCTAGGCATGGCGGGTTTGTAGGAGACGCTCGCGGGGATGTCAAGAAGTTGCGTCCGATGCACCGGCGCCCCATCCGTGTCTCAGGGTTCCCACACACGAGCGGGTCTGAAACCCGCCCCTACAGATCCACCATCAGCCCGTCCTCCGCCGTCTCCACCGGCAGCGACCCGCGCCGGGCCAGCATCTCCTCTCCCATGTGGGTCAGGATCAGCCGCTTGCACTCCAGCCGCTCCCGGCGCGCGGCGATCTCGACGTAGCTCAGGTGCGAGGGAGACGGGGCGTCGTAGTGGCAGCACTCGCAGATGAACAGGTCGGCGCCCCGGCTGTGGGTGATGAACTGGTCCGTCCAGCCCGAATCCCCGGAAAAGAGCACGGTGCGGCCCGCCACCGTCACCCGCAGCCCCAGCGAGACGGCGTCGGTCTGGTGCGGGACCCGGAAGCCCAGCACCTCGGCCCCGGCCACGGTGGTGACGGCGTCCGGTTCAAGCACCGGGAAGACGACGAAAGACAGATCCTTCTCGCCGTACATGAGCCTCATCAGCTCCCGCACGCGCGCCTCGGTTCCCGGCGGCCCGGCCACCTCGAGCGGACGGCTCCGGGGGCGGTTGTACAGGTAGTGGATGAAGAAGAACGGCAGGCCGCCGAAGTGGTCGCCGTGCAGGTGGCTCAGGATGACCGCGTCGAGGTCCGCCGGGTCCAGGCCCGCGCGCCTGAGGGCGGGGAGCGTGGACGGGCCGCAGTCCAGCAGATACAGGCGGGCGCGGTCCTCCAGCAGGTACGCGGTCTGGTTCCGGCCGCCGCTCCCGAAGGCATCCCCGGATCCGAGAAAGTGGACTCTCACACGACCGAGACTATCAGCGCCCGACTGACCTTGGCAACGCGCGCCGGGTCTGCCAAATTCCCCAAGGATCCCGGCTGGCGGCTCCATGAACATCGTTCTCGGCCCTTATCACCCTCACCTGGAAGACGCCCTCGCGAAGGAGGTGCGGACCCGGCGCGCGCGCGACCGCCTCGCCCCGCTGCTCCTGGTCGTGCCCTCGGAGACGCTGCGCCGGCGCGTCAAGACCCTGCTGGCCCATGAGCACGGCCTCCACCTGCTGAACTTCCGGATCCTCACCTTCTCGCAGCTCACCCTGACCCTGTTCCACGAGGCGCACGGAGCGGCAAAACCGGCCCTGCATGACGAGACCTTCATGGAGGAGGCGCTGAAACGGGTGCTCCCTGCCCGGGGGCGGTTCGCGCGCATCGCGGAGAACGAAGGGGGCTGCGCCGCTCTGTGGCAGAGCCTGCGCGACCTCAAGGATGCCATGGTGGACCCCGAGCCGGCGCTGGAAGCGCTGCGGGAAGGCCATTTCGCGGGCACGGACCGCGACGCGCAGCACGAGCTCTTCGAGTTGCACCGGGAGGTGACACGGCGCTTCCTGGAATGGCAAGCCCGGGACCACCAGGACCTCGACCGCCTGGCGGCGGACGACGCGCCGCGCTCACGCTGGCTCGGGCAATTCGAACGCATCTGCTACTACGGCTTCTACGAGCTGACCCAGACGCAGTTGGAGCTCTTCCGGAGCATTGCGGCCAACCATCCGGTGACCCTGTTCTACCCCCTTGCCCAGGGGCACCCGGACTGGTCCTTCGCCCAGGACTTCTACGACCGCTACATGCGCGGCCTCGCCGGAGCGGACGATGTCGTGGACCTGCTGGACGGCGGCGCGGGAAACGGCGCGGCCCCGGCGCCCCGCCGCGAGGTCCTCAGTTGCGCCGGCCCGCGGGACGAGATCCTCACCGTGGCCAAGCAGGTGCTCCGGTCGGTGGAGGAGGAAGGACTCGATTTCCGGCACCTGGGGGTCGTGGCTCGCACCCTCGATCCCTACCTGCCCTGGATCAGGGAGATCTTCCCGGCCCACGGCATCCCGTTCCACACCCCCGCCCGGGAACCCCTCCGCCGCTTCCAGCGGGTCCGGGCCGTGCTGGCGCTGCTGGACCTGCCGGTCCGGGACTATCCGCGCGCCGGCGTCATCGACCTGATGGCCTCCCACCACTTCAACTTCGCCGCCGTCCCGGGCGGCGCGGCGGAACCCAGGCCGGAGCTGTGGGACGTGGCCACGCGGTGGCTGGGCATCGGCCGCGGCATGGGCGAATGGCGCCGCCTGGAACGCCACCGTGACAGCGGACTCGACCTGAACCTGGTGGACGAGGAGGACGAAGGCCGGCGCCTCCGGGTCGAGCCGGAGCAGATCGGCGCGCTGATGGACGCCGTCGAGGCCCTGCACGCGGATCTGAGCGGCCTGCCGCGGGAAGGCGCCTGGTCCGATCTCGCGGACCGCTGGCGCGCGGTCATCGACCGCTTCCTGCTCCCGCCTCCGGGCGAAAGCGAAGCCGAGGTGACCCACGCCATCGACGAAACCTTCAACGGGCTGGCCGCCCTGGACGCCGTCGGCGGGAGGGTGCCGCTCCCGGACTTCGTCGCCGCCCTGCGCAAGGCCCTGGACAGGGGCTCGGTGCCGCTGATGCGCGTTCCCGTGCCGGGCGTGCAGGTGCTGGATGCCGGGGCGGCCCGGGGCATCCCGTTCCGCGCCCTCTTCCTCGTGGGCATGAACGAGGGCGCGTTCCCCCGCACCATCCGCGAGGACCCGTTCCTGCCGGACCGCGCCCGGCGCACGCTGGAAACCGTGCTGGGCTACAAGATCTCCTCGAAGCTGGCGGGCTACGACGAGGAGAAGCTGCTGTTCGCGCTGCTGTCGGACTCGGCCGCCGAGCACCTCTGTTGCACGTGGCCCCGGGCCGACGCGGGCGGGCGCGCGCTGGCCCCGTCGTGGTACCTCCGCGCGGTGGCTCCCGCCACGGATGCAGACACGAACACCCGCTCCATTCCCAAGAGCGTCCTCGGCAAGCGCGACGCGGCGCCCTTCGACGACCCCCGGTGGCTCCTGCCCGAGGAGTTGGCGGTGGGGCGGGCGCTGAGCGGCGAGGACCCGCGGCCACAAGCGCGCATCGCCGGGGCGTCCATGGAGAACCTGGAGAAGAGCCTGGCGGCCATCCGCACGCTGGAGGACGGCGGCGCCGGACCGGGCCGCTTCGACGGCGCCACTGGACCGTTGCCGGAAGCGTGGCACCAACTCCTGGAGCGCCGGATCTCGCCGACGATGCTGGAGGCCTACGGGCGCTGCCCCTTCCAGTACTTCGCCACCCGCGTGCTTCGCCTGGAACGGCTGGAGCGGCCCGAGTGGACGGCCCCGGTCCAGGCGCTGGAGCAGGGACAGCTCTGTCACGAGATCCTGCAGGCGTTCTACGGGGACCCGGGCCGCGCCTTCGGGGACGGCTGGCTCGGGTGGCTCGACAGCGCCGCCGCCCGGGTCCTCTCCGCCTTCGAGAAACGCAGCCCCACGGGCTACCCGGCAGCGTGGGAAACGGCCAAGGAGGAGTTGCTTGCGGTGCTGCGCGAAGTGGTGCGGGCGGACCGGCAGGAAATGGCGGGCTCGGGCTTTCGCCCCGTGGGGCTGGAAAAGGACCTGACCGCACAGCTCGACGCGGACTGGCCGGAAGACCTCCGCGGGCTCCCGCTTCAGGGCCGGCTCGACCGCGTCGATCAAGATGCGGGGGGCAACCGTTACCGGGTCATCGACTACAAGTACAAGAGCGGCAAGGAACCCGGCGGGGTGGACAAGAACCCCGTGCTCGCCGCGGTCCAGGGACGCAGGCTGCAATTGCCCATGTACCTGCTGCTGGCCGCGGGCGATGAGATCGGCCGGGAAGCGGCTGCCGCCGGCGCCATTGACGCGGCCTGGTACTTTCTCGCCCCCCGCTGGGACGATGGGCCCCTGGTCCCGAAAGAGTTCACGGGACAGTCGTGGCGCGAGCCCGACGGCGAGAAGATTCGCGACGCGATCGCGCTCCTGCTGAGGGGCATCCGGAACGGCGAGTTCCCTCTGGTGAGAGGCGACTACTGCCGCTTCTGCCAGGTGTCGGAGATCTGCCGCAAGGACCACTTCCCGTCGGCCACGCGTTCCGCCAGACATCCCGCGGCGGAAGCGTTGGCGAAGATGCGGCAGACGAAACGCCAGACCGGTACGTCATGACTCCTCCGCCTCCAGACCACGCGGAACGCCATCTGGCCTCCACCACCTTCGACCGCAACGTGGTGGTGACCGCGGGCGCCGGCACCGGCAAGACGACCCTGCTGGTGGAGCGCTGCGTCAACCTGCTGATGCGCCGCGAGCCCGCGCCGGTGGCCATGACCGAGCTCGTGGCCCTGACCTTCACCAACAAGGCGGCCAACGAGATGAAGGCGCGCCTGCGCGACCGCCTGGAGGCGCTGGCCGGGAACGGGGCGGCACACGCCGGAACCGAAGAGGTCGAGGCCCTGTGCGGACGCTACGGACTCAGGCCGGATGAGGTCCGCGACCGCGCGCACGACGCGCTGGCGGACCTGGAACGGGCCCAGATCGGCACCATCCACGGCTTCGCCGCGTCGCTGCTCCGCCTCTACCCGCTGGAGACCGGGCTCGACCCCGGGTTCCGGGAAGGAGACGAACGGCTTCTGAGGAGGCACTTCGACACCTCCTGGGGCCTGTGGCTCGACGGCGAGCTGTCCCAGGCGGGGCCCAGGACCGAAGAGTGGA
The DNA here is from genome assembly GCA_965219905.1 of uncultured Binatia bacterium (SeqCode). Classification (GTDB taxonomy): domain Bacteria; phylum Desulfobacterota; class Binatia; order UBA9968; family JAJDTQ01; genus JAJDTQ01. The sequence continues at coordinate 1,981,631 of CBDCOS010000002.1, forward strand.
AGCAGGTCCTCACCCGCTTCCCGCTGGAGCAGATCGGGGAGCTGGCGCTGGGGCTGTGCGCGGAGAACGTGGACCTGGAGGGGATCCGGCGCGGCGGCGCATCCGGCGACTCGGCCGGCGTCCTCGGGGAGTGGCTGGGCGAGCTGGATGAAACCGTAACGGATCTCATCGTGCGTCACCCGGAACAGCGGAAGAACGAGCAGGCGCTGGCGGTGGCGCGGGAAGTGATACGGTCGATACGCTCGAATCCCGCCGAAGCCTTTCCGGTCGCTCCCGAGGATCTGCTTCTCCTGAAACGGAACCCCTCCGCCGTGAAGGGATGGACCCACGACGATATCGAACGCGCCGGCGCCGTCCTCAAGGCGGCGAGCGCGCTGGCCCAGGTCGACCGTGGGGAGATCGACCGGCTCTGCGCGCTCCTGACGCCCTTCGCCCGGCAGTGCCGCGCGGAGTTCACCCGCAAGGGCCTGGTGACCTTCGACGGCCTGCTGGTGCGCGCGCGCGACCTCCTGCGCGACCACCCGCGCATCCGCGAAGAGCTGAAGGACCGGTACCAGGCGATCCTGGTGGACGAGCTCCAGGACACCGACCCGCTCCAGTACGAGATCCTGCTGTGGCTGTGCGAGGAACGCTCCCGGCGCGCGGCCACCTGGCGCGACATCCGCCTGGCTGCCGGCAAGCTCTTCGTGGTGGGCGACCCCAAGCAGTCCATCTACGGGTTTCGCGGCGCCGACATCGAAGCCTACCTGAAGGTCATCGGAGAAGTGATCGAGGCCCAGGGCGGGGTCCGCTACCCGCTGACGGCCAACTTCCGCAGCGACGCCCGCATCCTGGACGTGGTGAACGGCGTCTTCGCGCACCTGATCCGGGAACGGCCCGGCCTTCAACCCGAGTACATCGCGCTCGAGCCCGGCCTCGAAGGCCCCTCGGACGCCGCTTCCGTCCACGCCGGGCCTGGCGGAGCGCAGGCGGAGCAGAGCCGGAGAGAGCCTTCAGCCGGTCCAGGCACACGGCCGGTGCGGCTACGCCGGATAACGAACACGGGGCAGCCGCTCAACGCCGACGCGGCGCGACGGCTGGAGGCGGAATCCCTGGCCCGCTGGCTCGACGAGGAGATCCTGGGAAGCACCCGCTTCCATGACCGGGACGGCAAGCCCGTGCCGGCGCGCCCCGGCTACGTGGCCTTTCTCCTGCGCGCCCTCACCAACGTACAGGTCTACCTGGACGCGCTGCGCCGGCGCGGCATCGGCTACGTGGTGGAAGGCGAGCGCGACTTCTACGCCACCCAGGAAGTCGTCGACGCCGTCAACCTGCTGCGAGCCATCGACAACCCTCACGACCGGCTGGCCCTGGTGGGCGTGCTGCGCTCGCCGCTGGGGGGGCACGACGACGTCGAGATCTACGAGTTGAGCCGGAAGAGGCTTCTCAGCTACCGCCTGGCCGCCGACCACCGTTGGGTGGACCTTCCCCGGGCGACCCTGGACCTCTATCGGCGGCTCCATGGCCTGCACCGGGAAGCGCGTTTCCTGGAAGCGGGACGAGCGGTGGAGCGGATCTTCAAGGAGCTGCCCCTGTCGGTCCTGGCAGCGAGCTCCGGGGCCGGCCAGCAGGCGGTGGCCAACCTGGAGAAGATCCGCCTCGTGGCCGAGGAGACCAGCGCCGAAGGCAGCGGGACCCTGAAGGACGTGGTCGCGGAGCTGGAACGCCGGGTCCTGGACCGGGAGAACGAGCCCGAGAGCCCGCTGGAGGAAGAGACCCTGGACGCCGTGAGGATCATGAGCATCCACCGGGCCAAGGGGCTGGAATTCCCCATGGTGGTGCTGGTAGACGCCCTGGGCGGCACCGGCGCCAACCGGTCCCCGGAGACCGAGGTGCGGCGGGATTGGGCCACGGGGCTGACGGGCCTGCGCATCGGGGACGTGTCGAGCCTGGCCGGCGTCTTTCTCGACGCGAAACGGCGCGAGAGGGAGGCGCACGAGCGCAGCCGGCTTCTGTACGTGGCCATGACCCGGCCGCGTGAACGGCTGGTCATTTCCTTCGCCTCCGGAGGCGAGTCGAAGGCGCGGAGCGACAGCCTCCTGGCCATGCTGGATCAGGCGACGGGCGTCAACCTGGCTCAGGCCGGCCCGGGCGTCGTTCCTTGCGGCACCGGCGGGATGGAAGTCGAAGTGGTGGTGGCGGAGTCGGCGGCTGGAGACGGACGGCGGACGGCGGAGCGGGATGCGGACGACTGGGCATGGTACGAGGACATGTGGCGCCGGCGGTGGGAAGACTGCAAAAACCGCAGCCGGACCCCGCTCTTCCTCACCCCCACCGGGCTCAAGGCCGCCAGCGAGGCGGGAGAGATCGACGCGGACCGGGCGCGCAACGGCGTCCTGGAGCGCGATTCCGCGCTTATGCTCGGAACGCTGGCCCACCGGGTGCTGGAGCACTGGGACTTCCAGACCTCCCGCGTCGAAGAGGACCTCGACCGGGCCATCGCCCGGCACGGCGCCGACTTCCCCGAGGCGCAACGGCCAACCGTCATCCGGGAGTTGAAGACCATCTGGGCGGCTTTGACCCGTTCGCCGGTGTACGAGGAACTGCGCGGCGCCCGGATCCTTGGCCGGGAGATGCCCTTCATCCTGCCCTGGGACGGGCAGATCATGGAAGGCGTCATCGACCTGGTCTACGAGCGGCAGGGACGACTGTACGTGGCCGACTACAAGACCGACCAGGTGGCCGACGGTGCCATCGCGGAGCTCGTGCACGGCTACCGTCACCAGACGCACGTCTATACCGAAGCGGTGAGGCGGAGCCTGGACCGGGAAGTGGCCGCGTTCAGGTTGATCCTCCTGCGGCTGGGACGGGCCGTGGACGTGCCCTCGGGGACCGGCGGCGGGGAGCCATGAGACGCGAGCCCCACCTGACCGCCGAGAAGATGCTGTCCCGGCTGGGGTTCAAGCCCGGCGCTCTCGGCAGGATCGCGCTGGTGCCCGGCCCCCGGGACCGGGCGGCGAAGCTGCGGGGCGCGCTGGAGGCGCCTCTCAAGGCCCTCGCCATGGAGGACCACGAGATGTACACGGGCTCCCTCGGCCCTCACCGCATCACCGTGGGCAACGGCGGCCGCTACTCCGCGGAATGCGCCATCACCACGGAGCTGCTGTGCGCCGGCGGAGTGGAGACGCTGGTGCGGGTGGGAAGCTGCGGCTCGCTCCAGCACGCGGTGAAACTGGGAGACATCGTCATCGCCAGCGGCGCGGTCCGCGGCGACGGCGCGAGCCCGCGCTACGTCTCCGAAGACTTCGCCACCCTCCCCCACCCGCGGGTGGCGGAAGCCCTGGCACGGGCGGCGGACAGCCTCAAGGTGGCGGTGCACCACGGCCGGGTGTACACCACCGACGCCCTGTTCCGGGAGACGCCGGAGCTGCTGGCCGACCTGGAGCGGCAAGGCATCACCGCCATCGACATGGTGACCGCCGCGTTCCTGACCGTCGCCCAGGTGAAGAACGCCGCGGCCGGCGCGATCCTGGCGGTCTCCGACGAATGCCTTACCGGCAGGCTGGGCTTTCGCCACCCGTCGTTCCGGGAAGCCGAAGAGCGGATCATGGCGATCGCCCTCAAGGCGGTGGAGTGGCTCTGACCGGCGTGCTTGGCGAACGGCGGGTTTGGTACTAGAACGGCCTGAGGCAGAAACGATTCATGGCGGAGCGTTCGAAAGGATCGCGTGCCGAGGTCATCCGTTGGGGCGAGAAGCTGTTCGAGCGCCATCTGGTGAGCGGCTGGGGCGGCAACGTCAGTTGCCGTTTCGGCCGGAGCCGGTACCTGATCACCGGCCAGCACGCGGCGCTGGGCTTCCTGGGCACAAGGGACGTGGTCGAGGTCGACGCCCGGGGGAAGGCCGTGAATCCGAAGCAGCGCCCCTCGAGCGAAACCGCCTTGCACTTGGCCGTGTACGCGGCCACGGACGCCCGCGCGGTGGTCCACGTCCATCCTCCGGAGATCATCGCCTATTGCCGCGGCCATGACGAATTCGTACCGTTGAGCTTCGAAGAGGAGTATAGTCTGGGCCGCGTGCCGGTGATCTCCCACGATGGCCCGACGGTCACGGACCCGGCGCCGGTGGCCGAGGAGCTGCGCCGGCGCCCGGTGGTGATCCTGCAGGGCCACGGCACCGTGGCCCGGGGCCGCGACCTCCGGGAGGCGTTCCTGATCACCGACCTGTTGGCGGAAGCCGTGCACTGCCGGCTTGTCATCCGTGACGAAACATAAGGGGGTCCGGCCGGAGGTCCGGTCCAAACCGCGACGTCCCGCGAAAGGAGCAAAGACCATGAGATCCAGTCCTGTTTCCGTGCTGCGAGCAGCCCTCGGCCTCGCCCTCATCGCCCTGACCGCCACCGCGGCGTCGGCCGCCGATTTCTACGAGGGCAAGACCATCCGCATCATCGTGGGCTCCGCTCCGGGCGGCGGTTTCGATACCTACGCGCGGCTGGTGGCCCGGCACCTCCCCAAGCACATTCCGGGGACCCCCAGGACCCTGGTGACCAGCATGACCGGGGCCGGCAACCTCATCGCCGCCAACTACATGTACAACAAGGCCAAGCCCGACGGCCTCACCATCGGCCACTGGGTGGGAACCCTGGTGCTGCAACAGGTGCTGGGGAACAAGCGGGTCCAGTTCGATGCCCGGAAGTTCAACTGGATCACCGTCCCCAAGCCCAGCTACACGGCGTGCATCGTGGCCAAGGACAGCGGCATCACCAACATGGAACAGTGGCTCGCGGCCAAGAAGCCGCTCAAGCTCGGCGGCATGGGGCCGGGCAGCTCCATCTCGGACATTCCCAGACTGCTGGTGAACATCACGGGGGTTCCCCTCCAACTGATCGAGGGCTACGGCGGGGCGGCCAGGATCCGCCTGGCCATCGAGAAACGCGAGGTCATGGGTGGGTGCTGGAGCCCCGACGTCATCTTCTCGTACTGGCCGAAGCGGATTCCCGCGGGGGAGCTGAACTTCGTGATCCAGGTGGGCGTGGGAAGGCACCCCAGTTTCCCCAACGTGCCGAACCTCCTGGAATACGCCAAGAACGACGCGCAGCGGCAGCTGGCGGGCGTGGTGGGCCGCAACGCCCACGAGATCCTGCGGGCCTTCTCGCTGCCTCCGGGCACGCCGAAGGACCGCGTGGAGCTCCTGCGCAAGGCCTTCGCCGACACCTTCAAGGATCCGGAGCTGCTGGCCGAGGCGAAGAAGTCCAGGCTGATCATCAACCCCATTCCCGGCCCCCGGGTCGCCGAGGCGGTGAACGAGTTCTTCGAGCTCGACGCCGAGCTGATGGCCAGGTTGAGGAGCATCCTGGTGCCGAAGCAGTGACAGCGATCGGTTCAGGGCGGGCGGACGGCGAGGGACGCGCATGATCGTCGAGGTCCACTGCCATCCCTTCGGGCCGCCCGCCTACCGGGACCTGCGCGACAAGATCCGCAGCGTCCCGGACCTCATAGGTTTCCGCCGCAACCATCCCGAGTTGTATCGGGCCCGGGACACCGAGCCGCTGGTGCACTACGTGGACGAGCTGATCGCCGACATGGACCGGTACGGCGTGGACAAGGCGCTCATCATGACCACCGGCGGCTGCGACAGCCCGGACGAAAAGGACCAGAAGACCGCGGCGGCGGTGGCGCGGTACCCGGACCGGCTGTACGGGCTGGCGAGCCTGGGAGAAGACTACTCGGGTAACGGCGTGTGGGAGAACGCGCCGGCGCTCCGCGAGGCGGCGCCCGGGCAGATCGCCGACCGCATCGAACGGCTGGGCTTCAAGGGCATCGGCGAATCCCATGGCGGCCCTTTCACCACCGAGACGCATCCGGTCAAGATCGCCGACGACCTGCGGCCCGTCATGGAGACCCTGGCGGACTACCGGGTGCCGCTGCTCATCGCCACCGGCTGGACCCAGTTCCCCGGCCGCATGTACTACGCCGACCCCATCTACGTGGACGAGATCGCCGGCCGTTATCCCGAGGTCCCCATCGTCCTCACCAAGATGGGGCGCGCCATCCAGCACTACTTCGAATCGGCGCTGATCGTTGCCATGCGCAACCCCAACGTGTATTTCGATACCACTTCCACCACCGCCGAACACCTGCGCCGGGCGGTGGAGACCATCGGCGCCAACCGCATCATGTTCGGCACCGACTGGTCGCCCACCTGGCGGTGCGTCGAGGTGCCGGAGCCGTTGTATCCGGCAAGGCTCAAGGTCGTCAGGGAGTGCGGCATCTCGGAAGAGGACGTGGAGCAGGTGCTGTGGAAGACGGCGGTGGAGCTGTATGGTTTGTGATCACGAGTCTATCGAGACATTGACGTAGTCATCATGAGTGCGGAACGGCCACAAGGCCCCGCACCCGTCAGTCCCGCCCACTCTCCGTTATTCCCGCGAACGCGGGAATCCAGGCGGGGTGGGAGACGAGCAAGCACAGGCGTTAATCAAGGAGGATTCCATCATGCGTTTGGACGGTAAGGTCGCGATCGTAACGGGCGGCGGCGTCGGCATCGGGCGCGCCTATTCCAAGGGGCTGGCAAAGGAAGGCGCCAAGGTGGCCGTGGCCGACATCCAGGTGGAGGCCGCCAGCCAGGTGGCGGAGGAGATCAAGAAGGACGGCGGCGACGCCATCCCCGTGGCGGTGGACGTCGCCTCCCCGGAGAAGACCCGTGAGATGGCGGACGCGGTGCTGAAGGAATACGGCCGCATCGACGTCCTGGTGAACAACGCGGCCTTGTACACGGCGCTCACCAAGAAATCCTTCATGGAGATCGGCGAGGACGAGTGGGACCGGGTCATGGCAGTGAACGTCAAGGGTCTGCACCTGTGCGTGCAGGCGGTCTATCCGGCCATGAAGGAGCAGGGCAAAGGCAAGATCATCAACATCTCCTCGGGCACGATCCTGGGCGGGACGCCGATGTTCCTGCACTACGTCACCTCCAAGGCCGGCGTGCTGGGATTCACCCGGGCGCTGGCGCGGGAGATCGGACCCGACGGGATCAGCGTCAACGCCATCATGCCCGGCCTCACCATATCGAGCGACAACCAGGACGGCGTCACCACCCCCCAACAACTGGAGAACCGGCGCAAGAGCCGGGCGTTCCAGCGCGACCAGTACCCGGACGACCTGGTGGGCACGGTCATCTTCCTGTCCTCCGACGACAGCGACTTCGTCACCGGCCAGTCCATCAGTGTGGATGGCGGCCAGCACATGCACTGAGGTGGTGGACCCCATTGTCATGACCGGCCTTTTCGCCGTTGTTCCGCGGCCTCCTCTCCGTCATTCCCGCGGAAGCGGGAATCCAGGCGGGGCGGAGCGGGGGAACGCGACCGCTGTGCCCCTCCACGGCCCCTGGATTCCCGCTTCCGCGGGAATGACGGGTGCGGGGTGTGGTAACGCCGGGGGCCTCCCATGAGCGGCCTCGAACTCGCCGAGTACCGCGTGCGCGAAGTCCGCCTCGGCCGGGAGACGCGCTATTCCTCCGGCCTCCTGGAGGTGGACGCCGAAGGACTGGCGGCCCTGGCGGAGCAGGATCCCCGGGTGCGTTCAGCCGCCTTCGACGTCGTGCGCCCCGGCGAGAAGGCGCGGGTAACCGGCATCCGCGACGTGGTGGAGCCGCGCATCAAGACCTCCGGCACCGGGCAAGTATTTCCAGGAATCCTGGGGCCGGTTGCCCCAGTCGGCCAGGGCCGCACCCACCGGCTGTCGGGCATGGCGCTGGTCACCGCGGTTGCCTACGAGGGCACCATCCGCACCGGCACAACCGCCGAGCGCAGTGCCATCCTGGACATGTGGGGTCCGGGGGCCGACATGACCCCGTTCAGCTCCCTGAACAACCTCGTCATGACCCTGGACCTGGAAGACGGACTGTCCTCCTACGAGGCGCATCAGGCCATCCAGCGGGCGGAGTTCAGCACGGCGCTACGCCTGGCCGAGACTACCACGGGACTCGAGCCCGACAGTGTGGAAATCCACGACCCCGACGCCGCCGGAGACGATCTCCCCCGCGCCGTGGTCATCATCGGCGTGTTCACCGAACCCAACAACCGGCCATCCAACGTCGCCTACTACGGCTTCCCGGTGCAGGAATCGCTGTCCACGGTGATCCACCCCAACGAGTTGACCGACGGCGCCATCACCCCCAGCACCATCCGCACCGTCAGCTACCATCCCATCACCTGGAACTGGCAACACCAGCCCCTGGTCCTGGGGCTCCTGCGCGACAAGCGCTACCGGTGCGCGGGGGTCATCCTCCAGCGCATCGGCTTCGAGACCTCCCGCGAAAAGGAGATCGCCGCCCACAACGCCGTGCGGGTGGCCATGTCCCTGGGAGCCGACGCCGCCCTGATCACACGCACCGGGTCGGGCAACGCCTTCATCGAGGTCATGCTGACGGTGAAGGGCTGCGAGGAGAAGGGTATCAAAACCGTCCTCGTCACCTATGAGTACGGCGGCAAGGACGGCACCGAAGCTCCCCTGCTGTACTACGAGAAGGAAGCGGACGCGGTGATCAGCACCGGCAACCGCGACATCGTGGTGGAGTTGCCCGCGGCGGACCGGGTGGTGGGCGCCTACGACCAGCTCCAACTCATCGGCTATCCCGGCGCCCCCTACGTGGCCGCCGGCGACCCGCTGGTGCTCGAAGCCCGCGACGTCATCGCCGGCGGCATCGACATCTGGGGCGGCCGCGACCGGCTCTGCAGGCCGTACTAGCGCCGGAAACGTTCTTCGCCTTTCTCCGTCGTTCCCGCAAAACAGGCGGTGTCAAACTCGCCACTTGCTGCGTCGACATCCCCCTCCGTCATTCCCACGGAAGCGGGAATCCAGGGGTCCTGGAGGGGTCCCTACGCCACGTTTCCCCACTCCACCCCTCCTGGATTCCCGCTTCCGCGGGAATGACGGAGGGGTGGCGGGTATGACGGTTTCGGGCGACGTGGCCTCTCTCGGATAGGGTTTTGACACGCCCGCTTCCGCGGGAATGACGGAGGGAGGGCCAGGGAGCGGCGGGGCGATCCCTACTCCGGATACAGCGGCGCCTTGTACACCGTTCCGGGCACCACGACGCCGCCGGCCGGCCGTTCCCCTTCTTTCAGGTGGGCGAAACGGTCGCTGTACGCCGGCGGCAGCGGCCGCCCGCCCGGTGTGCCGAGCCACAGGCGCAGGAGATTGCGCCGGCGCTCGGGCTCGGGATAGTCCTCGAACTCGGTGCGCGAGTGGGCGGTGACGTGGTTGTGCAGGATCTGCACGTCGCCCTGCAGGAACTCCATGTCGTAGGACAGCTCGTCGCACAGGTCGGCGAAGAGGGTCAGCGCCTCCTTGAGTTCCTCGGTGTGGCGCGGCAACTCCTCGAACCGCTGGGCCGAGCGGACATAGGTGCCTCCAGCGCTCACGGTCAGATAGTCTTCGAAGAAGTTGAAGATAGGGAGCTGCCACCAGGGATCCTTGCCCTCCGGGATCTCGTTGCGCCGGTCACGGTAGATGGGAGCGGCCAGCTCGGCCACCAGCTCGGGGCGGCGTTTGAGCATCTCGTTGTAGACGTTGAGGGTGCTCGTGAACCGGCTGCTGCCGCCGGACTTGGCTGGGTGCAGGCACATCAGGACCACCAGGTCGCAGGCATCGCAGTGAAAGGGCAGCATGTCGTGGGTCTGGTAGCCGCGGTGCTTCGGGTTCTTGAGGGTGCCGCCGAGATCGGCCACGTGGCCCAGGAGGTGTCCCTTGGAGTTCTGGGATACGGGCTCGCCAAGGAACAGGCCGATTCCCCAGAAGGCGATGGCGGCCTGCATGCGGCTGTAGCGGTCTACCGGCACGCCCCGTATGAGCCCGATGCCACGGCCGTCGACCACGTCGGAGGCCATCTCGTCAAGCCGGTCTCCCAGGGTCGAAAGCACGAAGTCGTCCCGGGTAATGTCCAGGATGTCGAGCCCGCGTTCCTCCACCCGCGCCACGGCCGCGTCCAGGTCCGCGATCTCACTCTCCGTCAGCGGGTGGATCCATCCCTGGTCCGAGGCCAGATCTTCCGCGGTCCAGGCCGCCGGGTCCACCACGGGCTGGGTCAGCACGGCCGGTTGTCTGATGACGTTCAGCATGGGTCTTCCTCCGAACTTCGCCCTGGATTCTTCTCGTTCGTTTCCCTTACAAGGTTTCGACCTTGGCGATCCGGCACGGCAGCCCGCGGGTGTCCGCGGAGCCGGTGACCGGGTCCCACGGCCCATCATAGCGCATGGCGGCGTTGATGTTCACCTCCAGCGCGCCCCGGTGCGGCGCTTCCGCCTCCGGGTACCACCAGCCCATGCCGGTGCGCGCCACTCCGGGCAGGGTCGCCTCTGTGACCCGCACCTTCAGGCGGCAGCGGCCCGGCCCGCCGGCGGTCTCCACCCACACCCAGTCGTCCTCGTTGAGACGGTACCGCGTGGCGGTCTCCGGGTGTAGTTGAAGCCACGGGTCCGGCGACACCTTGCGCGCCCAGCCCTGGTCGCGGAACCGCGAGTGGTGGTAGGTGCGCTCCCGCACTCCCGTGAGCAGCGTCAACGGGTAGGCGTCCCGCACCGCAAGCGTCTCGCGCTCCGCGCGGGTGGGCGTATAGTCCGGTAGCGGGTCGAGACCCAACTCCGCCAGCCGCTCGGAATAAAGCTCCACCTTGCCCGTCTTCGTCTTGAACCCCGCCTTCTCGAAGTCGCCGTAGGTGAAGGGAAAGTTCGCGTACCCCTTCTCCCGCATCTGCTCCACGGTGACGCCGCAGTCGCCAAGCAGGAACTCGTTGAACTCGCGCTTGGTGTCCCAGGGGATGAAGCGCCGGGCCTCGGCGACGCCCCGGGCTTCGATGCGCCGGGCCAGGTCATGGGCGATGCGGAAGTCGCCGCGTGCCTCCCCCAGCGGCTCCACCGCAGGCTGGATCAGGCTCAGGCACGGCCCGGAGCCCTCCAGCGACACCTCCTCGTCCTCCAGCCCGGTGGTCTTGGGCAGCACGAGGTCGGCGTACTCGGCCGTGGGGTTCATCATGTGGGTGGCCACCGCGAGGAAATCCAGGGACTGGAGCGCCTCCAGGGTCTTCGGCGTGTCGGGATACGTCACCACGATGTTCACGCCGCTGACGTACATGGCGCGCACCGGGTACGGTTTGCCCGTAAGCACCGCCTCGATCACCGACGGATTGTGGCACGCCGTCTGCCACCCCTCGGGTCCCGCCCACAAAGGGAAGCGGTCCGCGCCAATGGTCTCGTTCTCCACTTCCAGGGGCAGCCGGAATTCGGGCTTGTGCAACACCTCGATGTAGTTGGTGAACCCCGCAGGCTTCTTGACGCGCCGGTTGCCGCCCTCGCGGTCCAGGTTGCCGCTGATGGCCACGAGGCAATGGAACGCGCGGAAGGTCTGAACCCCGGCGCTGAAGGCGTCGATGCCGTGGCCGCTCACGAAACAGGAAGGGCCATCGGCGTAGAGCTCGGCGGCACGTTCGATGTCCGCCGCCGGCACGCCGGTCAGCTCGGCGGCGCGCTCCGCCGGATACTGCGCCGCCCGCTCCGCCAACGCATCGAAGCCGTGGCACCAGCGATCCACGAACTCACGGTCGTAGCGACCGTGCTCCACGATCCAGTGGATCATCGCCAGCCCAATGGCGGCATCCGTGCCCGGCCGCGGCCGCAGCCAGAGGTCGGCCATGGTGGCCGCCGGCGTTTCGCCGGGATCGATGACGACGACGCTCGCGCCCTTCGCCTTGGCGCGCTTGAGCGCCTGCCACTGCGGCGGGTCGGCCGCATACGGATTGCGACCCACGACCAGCGCGCAACGGGTGTTGTCGATGTCCTCGCCCTTGCTGATGGCCAGCCCCGTGATCCGGTCGCTCAGCGCCCGGCACCCGCCGCAAAGGTCCTGGTTCATCAACCAGTTGGGCGATCCGAAGGCACGCAGGAGCAGCGCCAACATCACCCCGCGGCTGAAGTGCGCGTTGCTCACCGCCCCGCACAACGCCTTCGGCCCATACCGGTCCCGGACCGCCAGCATGGCATCGGCCATCTCGTCCAGCGCCTCGTCCCACGAGACCCGCTGCCACCGCCCGCCGCCCCGCGGCCCGGTGCGCTTCATGGGGTACAGCACCCGGTCCGGATGGTAAGTCAACTCCGGCAACCCCCGGATCCCCTTGACGCAGAACGCCCCCAATGACGCCGGATGCTCCGGGTAAGGCGACACCTTGGTCACCCGCCCATCCTCGACGGTCACCAGCGACCCGCAATGGGCGCTGCATTCCCAGCAGGTGCTGGGGATGATGGCCGTGCCGAATTCCATGGCGCAATATTCCCACGTCCACGGGTTGCCGGTCAATCGCGAGGGTCATCACCACGCAGGTTGCCGAGGAGTATAACCTGCGTCATACTCCGGCATTATGAAAACGGCCATATCCATTCGAGACGAGGTCTTCGAAGCCGCGGAGCGCACGGCGAAGGACCTCGGTATGTCCCGGAGCGAGCTCTACACGAAGGCCGTCGGTGAGTTCGTTGCACGGCACGCCGGCGACCGGTTGACGGAACGGCTCAACGCCGTGTACAGCGAAGACCCCTCGATCTCCACGCTCGACAAACGGCTCGAGGCCCTCCAATTCCTCTCGTTGCCCGCCGAGGACGCGTGGTGAACCGTGGTGAGATCTGGTGGGCGGACTTACCGGTTCCAGGGCGATCAGAGTCCGGGTCCCGCCGTCCGGTTCTGATCGTTCAATCCGACGGCTTCAACCGAAGCCACATTCGGACCGTGGTCGCGCTGGCCATCACCTCCAACCTCAGACTCGCCGAGGCGCCTGGCAATGTCTCCCTTGCCCGGCGAGGGACAGGCTTGCCACGGGCGTCTGTGATAAACGTGTCGCAGATCATCACCTTGGACAAAGAATACCTCATCGAGCGGGTGGCGCGAGCCTCCGACGCAATCATGCGACAGGTCGAGGAGAGCCTACGCGTGCTCCTCGGCTTTCGCTCTATGGGCTAACCTGTGGTCATAGACTTCCAGCATCACTACGTGCCCGAGAAGCTGGCCCGAGAGAAGGGTCTCTACTCCGACAAGGTGGCCGTGGCCACCGAGGACGGCGTGCCGCGGATGACCCTTCACGCCAAGCTCTACGATGCCGAGGCGCAGCTTCGGGACATGGACGAGGCGGGGGTGGACGTGTCGGTGTTGTCCTGCCACCTGGGGTGGGACGGTAGCCTCGAGGATTGCAGGGTCATCAACGACCGCTACGCGGAGCTGGAACGGGAGTACGACGGGCGATTCGTCGGGCTGGCCCACGCGCCCGTTCTCGAAGGCGCCGAGGCCCTGGACGAGCTGGACCGAGCGATCCTGGAGCGGGGGCTCCATGGGGTGACGGTTACGTCACAGGTCGGCGGTCTCTCACTCGATGCGCCGGAGCTGGACCCGTTCTATGACCGGGTTGCGCGGCTCGACGTTCCTGTATTCGTGCACCCGGCGCTGGTTCCCAAGGGGTATGATTCCGTTCAGGGCTACGACCTTCCGCGCATCATCGGCAGGGAGATCGATCTCACAATCGCGACCATACGCCTGATCGCTGGAGGAGTGCTTGATCGGCACCCGGAACTCGACTTCGTCATCGGGCACTTCGGGGGCGGCATCTCCGCGCTCAAGGACCGGCTCGTGGCCATGGAGCACCGGTTCGGCACCTTGAAACATCCGTTCGAGGAATACTTCGACCGGCTCTACTTCGACATCTCGGGTTTCGAGGGTGGGATTACGGCCTTCCGTTGCGGCCTCCTCGGCATCCGCCCGGACAGGCTCGTGTTCGCCACCGACTATCCGCAGAACTTCACCGGCGTGAGCACCCAGGGAGGCAAAGGCAACCAAGCCATCCGTGAGTATATCAACACCGTCAGGAGCCTGGAGCTTTCGGAGCAGATCAAGGAGGGTATCCTGGGAGGCACGGCCGCACGCCTGCTGAAACTCGGGAAGAAACATCCCTTCGTCTAATGAGTGTAAACGTGCGTCGGCACGGTTGGTGGAACCTGGAAGTTGAACCCTTTGACTACGAACGGAGGCTCCATGAAATTCCTTGGACTCATTCTGGTGGCCATGCTCGCCGGCGCTCCGCTTGCCGGTCTGGCGTACGCGGGCGATGTGGTGGAGGTGCTGCTGGTCGACCGGCTGGACGACCAGCGGGGCTTCTGCCTGGACATTCGCGGCTACAAGCAGCGTGCCAAGCCTGACAGGGGGCTCCAGGCCCACAGTTGCTACAGCTATCAGGGGCAGATCGGCGTCGACCAAGGGTTCGACAGTGACGCCATCAAGGCGGGACGGTTCCACATGCCGGGCTTCGACGTATGCATGACGGCGGCGGCCAAGACCGGCGCCCGGCTGGGTCTGGCGAAGTGTGACGGATCTTCGGGGCAGGGCTTCTCGATGAACGCCAACGGCGAGATCGTTGCCAAGGCGGCGCCGAAGCTGTGCGTGACCGTGGCGGGCGGTGACTCGCGTGAGGGCGGAGGCGGGCGCCCGGTGCACCTCATACGGCGGCTTACCCTGGAGAACTGCGACGAGGCCCGTGCCAGGTACCAACGCTGGCGCGTGCGTACCAAGGCCGACTAACCCGATGGGTACTCCTTGCCGGAGCTCCGTATCAGTTTCCGGAACTCATGGACCAGAACGTCACTCTTTCTCTCGCCCGCAAGCATGCCGCGACGACGGCCATCTCCATCGAAGAGCAATAGGGTAATGTGACCAACGCGATGCTTGGCTGCAAACCGCCGGCCCTGGCTCTGACGGATGTTGGCCACGAGATACTGGATCGTACCGTCTTCGAATCGGGAGATCGCTTCGCGAGTCTCTTGTTTCAGTGCGCGGCATCGCGGGCACTGGGGGTCGTGAATCTGCACGACCGTGGGGACGCCGTTTCCGAGGAGCGAAAGATCCTGTTCAGCGATGCCGGCCTGGACCCCGCGAACAACGTACCAGCCGCCACCGCTCATGAGGAGCGCACCAATCGCATAGAATGCGGCATTCCTGAGGAACTTGCGCCGGCTGCGTGCCGCTCCGCGTGGTGACGTTCGCCCCGCGGAGCGAACGCCAGGGCCTGCTCCGCCCTTTTTTCTCGTGGTCTTGTTCTTTTGGTTCTTCATCGCTCGATACCTCATGGACCGTGAGTATAGTGGGTAACGCCATGGCGCGTCAGAAGTTCACACGGACCCGTGGACAAATTCTCTCGGAACTTTCTTCGCGATGGCGCGTTCAGGTCGTAAGAGGATATGAGCGCCCAGCGAGATAACAGGACCAGGTTCGAGATTCTGACCCGCCCCCACGTGGCCGCGCTCTGGCGCGTCGCCCTGCGCATGACAGGTGATCGGGATGCGGCGGATGATCTGACCCAGGAAGCCTGTCTGCGCGCCTATCGCGCCTTCGATCGTTTCGAGGAGGGTACGAACTACAAGGCCTGGCTCTTGCGGATCATGACCAACCTTTGTCTCGATCTTCTGCGCCGGCGTGCACGCTCGGCGCTGGTGCCTTTTGACGAGGACGGCGACCATGCGCCGGGCGTGCCCCCGGAGGCCGATGGACCGGACGCACAGCTCATCCGCAAGCGCTTTCGCGAAGAGCTGGCCTGCGTAATGGACAAGTTATCGCCGGAGGTCAGGCTGGTCGTCTCTCTCGCACTCCTGAAGGGGCTGTCCTATCAGGAGATAGCAGAGATTGCCGGCTGCCCGGTCGGTACCGTCCGCTCGCGCCTCAACCGCGGCCGAAAGCAACTTCAACAAGACCTGAAGCACTACATGCCCCATCCGGCGCCTGCATTGAGGTTGGTTGTCGACGCGCCGGGCCGGAAAGGGCTCGGGCGCGGTTCCACGGCGTGAGGAAACTGGAATCCGCATGGCCATGAAGTTTACGGACCGGCAGTGTGAAGAGACGCGGGAGGGCCTTTCCGCCATGCTTGACGGCGCGGTCGGTGCCGCCGAGGAAGCAGCGCTGCGCCGTCACCTGGACAATTGCTTCCATTGCACGGCATACGAACGGAGCCTGCGGGAGTTGGAAGCGCAGATGGACGTGCACCTGACCGAACAGTGCGACGAGGAAAAGATCTGGACCCGCGTGTTAGCGAGAATCGACACCTACTCTGATGATCGGACAGGCCCGACCGATCGAGCTCACCTGCGCATTGGCATTTCATTTCGGCGCTGGGTTGCCGCCGCGGTTCTTGTTTGCGGACTGGCAGTGGGGGCTTGGCACATGCTGGGGTCAACCGATGCACACCGATCGATCCTGGCTGCGACGGTGGAGGACTTCGACGCCTTCCGAATCGCGGGAGATGTGTTGGATGTGGCGGGGTCTCATCCGGATGCCGTCAGGCGCTGGATGACGGCCAGGGTGGATTTCGAGTTGCCGGAAGGAATTGCTTCTCCCCCCGGGCTCCGGATTGCCGGTGGGCGGCTCTGCTCGTTCCTGGACCGCCAACTGGCCTTTTTCTCCTACAATGCGGAGGGCGAGAACGTCGGGCTCTATATTACGCCGGCAGATGGGGTGGAGGTTCCCCGAGACGGCGGCCTTGTCGCGGTCACCCGGGATGACGGTTTGTCGGCCGTGAGTTGGTATAGCAACGGTCTGGCCTACGTAGCCGTCTCCGAGCGGCCGATTGGCGATCTGGCAATGGTTGCCAGAGAGTTTCGAGAAAGCGCAATTCGCGGTCTTTAGAAGACAGCCTGCCGTTACCTACTGCAACGCAAACAGCTCCTTCGGGTTCTGCGTCACGATCTTCTCGTACTGCGGCTCGGTGATGCTGCCCAGCTCCTTCAGGTTCCGCAGCGCCTCGATCTCGGTGGACTGGTCGTTGTGGCCGTAGTCGGTGCCGATGACGATGTTGTCCTCCCCCGAGTACCTGAGGACGTAGTCCACGTCATCGTCGGTCTGGCACGACACGTACTGCCGGTACTCCTTGAGGATGTTGTCCGGCAGGTCCTTGTTCTGCGCGCCCCAGCGGCGCTGCAGGTCCTTGACCACGTACGGCACCCAGAGGGCGGCGGCCTCGGCCCAGTGGAACCGGAGCTTGGGGAACATCTTGGGGATCTCGCCCATGATGACCGAGTGGAACATGCCGATGACCGGGATGCGGAACTTCCAGAAGCTGCCGCCGCCGTTGTACTGGGAGACCAGGTCCAGCTCCTGGGGGTTGCCGTTGCCGACGTGCACGCCCACGGCCATGTCGAGCTCGCTCACCTTCTCGTACAGCGGGTAGAAGTAGGGGTCGGTCAGCAGGCGATGGCCCTCGATGGGGCGCATGAAAACGCCGCAGGCGCCGTTCTGCTTGCAGTACTCCAACTCTTCCAGGGCCGTGCTCATGTCGAGCAGCGGCAGCACGCAGATCCAGCGCAGGCGTCCGTTCCCCCGGTTGTGAAGGTCGGTCAGCCAGCGGTTGTAGCTCTTGCAGAGCGGGATCTCCACCGAGGCCTTGTCGGTGACCTGCTCGATGAAGATGGTGGGATAGAGCACCTGGACGTCGATGCCCAGCTCGTCCATGTGATTGAGGCGGGCCTCGACGTTCTCCATCTCGCGGGTTTCCTGCGGCGTGAACATCACCCGGCCGGTGCGTTCGGCCACCTCGCCCAGTTCCTGGGCGGTCATGACGATGCGCACCAGTCCCCGGATCTTGCCGTCGATGAACCAGTACTCGCCGCCCCCCTCGCCGGTGGGCTTGACGACGAGCGGGCGATACTTCCGGTCGGCCGGTTCCATGTAGTCCCAGGTGTGCTCGGACTCGACGACGTGGGCGTCGGCATCGATAATGGACATGATCGCTACCTCCCGATTTACTGGTGCCGGGGCACCGGATTCCGTAGTCGTGGATACCACCTTTTCAACCTCGGAACCAGCGGAAACAGCCGCCCGCGTTCCCTTGACAAACCACCCGCCGGCAACTAGTCACGAAATGGCTGAAGCCGCCTACCATGCGGCGACACGGCCCCAGGTCGGCGCGGCCCCGCGGGCCGTCCGACGGAAAGGAAAGCGCCATGCCAACGAAGTCCCGTGCCGCAATCCTGGTCGAATCGCGCAAGCCCCTGGTGGTGGACGAGGTCACGTTCCCGGACCCGGCTCCGGATCAGGTGCTGGTGAAGCTCTTCGCCAGCGGCATCTGCCATTCCCAGCTTCATCAGATCCAACGCTCGCCGGAGGAGCAGCGCTCCAAGCTGCCGGCGCTCCTGGGCCACGAGTCCACCGGCGTGGTGGTGGCCAAGGGCCGCGACGTGACCCACGTGAAGGAAGGCGACCATGTCTTCACCACCTGGGTCGACCGCAACGCGCCCGAGTCGCCGCTGCCGCCCGTGTCCCACGCGCTCAACATGCGGCCGCCGATCCCGGCCGTCTGGCGCGAACAGTCCATCTGGGCGTCGGCGTCCACCTGGGCGGAGCATCTGGTGGCATCGGAGCGGGTGGTGCTGCCCATGGATCATGACGTGGACACGGAGGTGACCTCCGTCATCGGCTGCGCGGTCACCACCGGCTCCGGCGCCATCATCAACACGTTGAGGGTGGGCCCGGGCCAGTCGGTGGCGGTCTACGGAGTCGGCGGCATCGGCATGTGCGCTATCGCGGCCGCCGCGGTGGTGGACGCCTATCCGCTCATCGCCGTGGACCTGGACGACGAGAAGCTGGAGTTCGCCAAGGGTTTCGGCGCCACCCACTGCATCAACGCCGGCAAGGTAGACCCGGTGGAGGCAATCACCGAGTTGACCGGAGGCGGCGCCGACTACGCCCTGGACGCGGTGGGGCATCCCACCACCCAGGACCAGATCCTGCGCTCCGTGCGCACCGGAGCTCCGGGGCTCGAGCGCGGCGGCACCGCCCTTCTGATCGGGCTGCCGCCCCCGGGCGCGACACCGCTCATCAACACCAACCTCTTCGCCGGAGGCCGCTACTTCACCCGCACCCACGCCGGCGACTGCCTCCCGGACCGCGACTTCCCCACGTTCGTCCGCTGGTACCGGGAAGGCAAGCTCAAGCTCGACGAACTGGTGACGCGCCGCTACAGCCTGGACCAGGTCAACGAGGCGGTAGCCGACCTCGAGGAAGGCAAGATCCTGGGGCGGGCGATCTTCACGTATGCGTAACCAACGTTCCGTCATTCCCGCGGAAGCGGGAATCCAGAGTTGGGAGGGGCGAGCCGAGCGCACTCCCCGCCTAACCCCGCCTGGATTCCCGCTTTCGCGGGAATGACGGAAGGAAGGCGGGGGTGACGGAAGGAAGGGCGGGGTGACGGACCGACCGGAATGACGGAAGGACCCTAGGAGGACAGCTCATGTACATCGACTGCGACACCCATTACTTCCCGGTGAAGTTCCTGGAAGGCATCAGCGACCAGTACCCCGAGTCCCCGCGCGTGGTGCGCGACGGCGACGAGGTCAAATCGGTGTTGCCGGACGGCACCCTCATCAAGAACCAGGCCCCCAAGGGGCGCTGGGACCTGGACACCCGGGTGGCGCAGGCCGACTTCGAAGGGTTCGACAAGCACGTGCTCATCCCGGAGAACCGGGAGTTGCTGTACACCTGGGACCGGGACCTGGGGTGCGAGCTGGCTCGCCGCTACAACGACGCGGTGGCCCAGGACCTGGCGGAATGCGCCCATCCCGAGCGCTACATCGGCGTGGGCTGGGTATTCCTGCCGGACGTGGAGGAGTCCTGCAAGGAGCTAGACCGGATGGTGAACCAGCTCGGGCTCAAGGCCGTGAAGTTCATGGGCGGCTTCGAAGACGCCAACCTCGGGGCGGAACGGCTGTGGCCGTTCTACGACAAGGTGTGCCAACTCGACGTCCCGATCCTGGTGCACGACACCGCCTCGGACCGCCAGGGCCATCCCAACCCCGCGCTGGTGGGCATCGAGCAGCTCTTTCTGGAGGCCGACAACAACGCCCTGCCCTTCCTGCTGGCGTTCCCCTTCCGCTACATCGTCGACATGGGAAGCCTGATCCTGCGCGGCGCCCTGAAGGAGTTCCCCGACCTCCGCATCTGCTTCGTGGAGGGGTCGGCAGCGTTCGTGCCCTGGCTCATGAACCGCCTGGACATGGATCCCGACGCCCGCAAGAAGCTGGGCAAGGCCCCCAGCGAGTTCTTCAGCCAGATCTGGGTGTCGGCCTTCGCGGCCGAGACCTCCATCCGCTACGCCTGCGACTTCTGGACGGACCACAACCTCACCGTGGGCAGCGACTACCCGCACAACGATCCGTCGGGCACCTGGAAGGAAGGCACGGTGCGGATGGTGCAGGAGCTCGAGGGCATCTCGGACGACGACAAGGAGAAGATCCTGGGCGGCAACGCCATGCGGCTCTTCGGGATGGCTTCGTGAACGCCCGCCTCGGGGCTGCTGTTTTGATACGTGGGCGGATTTGAAACTGGCCCACCGCACTCGTCCGTCGCACCTTGCCTCAAGGAGTCGTCCGTGCGCTTTTCTCTACACAGCCCCGCCCGTGATGCCGAACAGATTACGCGCCGGGCAGTGGCCGCGGAGGCGCTGGGCTTCCACGCCCTGTTCTTCGCCGACGGCCACCTGAACAACCTGGACGGGTTCCAGGCTATGACCGTCTGCGCGCTGCGGACGGAGCGTCTCCGTTTCGGCATCGCCGCGACCACCATGGCCTACCGCGACCCCACGACCTTGGCCCTGTCCGCGGCCACGTCCAACGAGTTCTCGGGCGGACGGGCCATCCTGGGCCTGGCGACCGGCGACGGCTCCACCTACCGGCTTGGGCGCAAGGCCACGCGGCTGGCGGATTTCGCCGCCGGACTGGCCACCATCCGCGACCTGCTGGGAGGGCGCTCCATCGAGGTGCCCCGGGGCGACGAAGGCGCCGGCGCGGTCTCCCTCAACGTGGGCAGGCTCCCGGTACCGATCTACGTGGCCTCGGTGGGTCCCCGGAGCCTTCAGGTAGCCGGACGCTACGCCGACGGCATCATGCTGGGCACCGGGTTCGACCTCGACGTGCTGGAGTGGGCTCAGGCCCGCATTGCCGACGGCGCCCGGGAAGGCGGCCGCGAGCTTTCGGACATCGACATCGCCCTGGCGGGGATGATCTGCGTCCACGAGGACGGCGACCGGGCTCGCGAGCTGGTGCGCGCCCGCCTGGCCAACCGCGCCCATCACAACTTCCGCTTCACGACCGAGAGTGTGCCGCCCGGGGAACTCGCCGGGGTCCAGCGGTTCATGGCGGGTTTCGACATCAGCAAACCGTTGGAGGAACGGGCGGACCCCGCGCTCATCACCGACTACATGCTGCGCCGCTTCGCCCTCGCCGGCACCCCGGAGGAGTGCTTGACCCGCGTCCGTGAGCTGGCCGAAGCCGGCGTAAAGCACCTGCTCCTGACACCGCCCATGCGTGTGCTGGACGAGGTCATGGACCTCTGGGGACGCGAGGTCATCCCGGCCTGCGCCGACCTTGCCTGAGCGGACGACCGGAACCGAGAAAGGAAAGGCCCATGCCGGAACTGGACCCCACCACCCTTACCATCGCGAACCTCGCCCCGCGCATCGCCGCCCGGGAAATCTCGCCGGTGGAGCTGACGGCCTGCTACCTGGAGCGGATCAAGCGCCTCAATCCCACCCTCAACGCCTACAGCACCGTGATGGAAGAGGACGCCCTGGCGGAGGCGCGGCAGGCCGAGGATGAGATCGCCCGCGGGAACCACCGCGGCCCGCTCCACGGCATCCCCGTGTCCATCAAGGACAACCTGGCCGTCAAGGGCTACCCCACCACCGCCGGAACCCGGATCCTGGCGGACTGGAAGCCCGACTTCGACGCCACCGTGGTCACCCGGCTCAGGGAGGCCGGAGCCATCGTCCTGGGCAAGAACAACATGCACGAGTGGGCCGGCGGCGGCACCACCATGAACCCCTACTTCGGCACCACCTACAACCCATGGGACACGAGCCGGGTGCCGGGAGGGTCGAGCGGCGGCTCCGCGGCCGCGGTGGCCGCTGACCTGTGCCTGATCTCCATCGGCACCGACAACGCCGGCTCGGTGCGCAACCCGGCGGCCTGGTGCGGCACCGTGGGCCTCAAGGCCACCTACGGCCGGGTGAGCCGGTGGGGCGGCGTCGCCGGCACCGGCGGTTTCTCGTCCGACCACTTCGGCCCCTTCACCAAGACCGTGGAGGACTGCGCGCTGGTGCTGGCAGCCATCGCCGGAGAGGACCCCAACGACCCGCTCTGCTCCGCCGAGCCGGTGCCTGACTACACGGAAAGCCTGGGCGCCGCCGTCGCCGGCATGAAGGTCGGCGTCGTCGACAGCTACTTTCAAGAACTCACGGTGGACGAGGTCGACAAGGCATTCCGGGACGCCCTGGCCGCCCTGGAGTCCCTGGGCATGCAGGTCAAGGACGTCACCATTCCCCACATGGACATGGTGCCCGCGGTACAGACCGCCACCAGCCGGTGCGAGAACCTCGTCGCCCACGAGCCCTACATCCGGAAACAGCCGCGCGACTACAGCCGCGATCTGCTGCACCGGAACATCGCCTCCCTCACCATCCCTGCTTCCACCTACGTCACCTCCCAACGGGTCCGGCGCATCATCTGCCGCGAGTTCGAGGAGGCCCTGAACGACGTGCAAGTGATCGTCGCCCCCACCGTGGGAATGGCCGCCCCCACCATCGAGGAGTGCAAGCAGGGCTTCGCCGAAATCGCCGGCCAGCGGATCCCGTTCCGCCACCCCAGCGGCAGCTTCGGCACCCGCGCCACCATCCCCTTCAACGTCACCGGCCTCCCGGTCCTGAGTCTGACCTGCGGCTTCACCGCCGGCGGGCTGCCCATCGGGCTGCAGATCGTGGGGTCATGTTTTCAGGAAAGCTTGGTTTTCCAGGTGGCACACGCCTATGAACAGGCGGCGGGATGGTATGAGAGGAAGCCCGAGTTGGAGTGAACGGCACGGGGCCGATAGTCCCCCTTTTATGGAGCCCGCTGGATCAGCTCTGATCGAGCCGGCCCGCGGCGGGTTGGACGGCCACGTCCAGGGCATTCAGGAACGCTCTCCCGATCAAGTCCATCTTACGGAACAGTTCGATCCGTGGCGCGGCCTGGGCCAGTTCGTCCGAGGACAGCAACGGGCCGACGAGGCCACAGCCGTTCGCGAGGGTGCTGATGACGATATCGCCGGGATCCGGAATCACGTCGCTCAACAACACCTCTCTGATCCGTTGCCTCAACTCGCTCTCGATCTCGACGTCCACCACCGAATAGCGTGGCGCCCCGAATATCCACAGGAAACGGTCATCCCTTGGCTGCAGGATGCCGTTCTCGATCAGCCGCGCCAACGCCGCTTCCCTGATCTCGTCGGCGTGCCGGGTAGCGTGTTCCACCCAGTAGAGGGCGTCATGGGCCTGGTCGGTCCGCGCGATCTCCGCGAGCATGGGATCGAGCAGACGGTCCCCGACCTCCGTCGAGTCGACAAGGAACAGCCGGTGCACGTCTGTGTCGATGCGATTTTCCAACGCGAGGTCCATCAATACCGCCCCGCCGAGCGCGTACCGGACCAACCATTCGGGCGCTCGCGAAAGCGTTCCGTCCTCGTCGCGTAGCAGCAGCAGGAATTCTTCGGCGAATCTCATAGCCCGGCGCCTTGAGCCGACACCAACGTCAGGAGGTAGTAGAATACCACCGCCAGTCCCGCCCCGACAGGAAGCGTAACGATCCAGGACACGAGTATCGTGCGGACCACAGCAAAATCGAGAGCGCCCATCCCGCGGGCCAGACCGACGCCCATCACGGCGCCCACGAGTGTCTGGGTCGTCGAAATCGGCAGTCCCGTGCCGCTTGCCACCACGACTGTCAAGGCGGCGGCGAACTCGGCGGCGAATCCACGGCTCGGCGTGAGCTCGGTGATCTTTCTTCCGATCGTCGCCATGACCCGGTACCCGAACGTCGCCAAGCCGACAACGATGCCGAGGGCGCCAATCAGCAGAACCCAGGGCGGAACCGCCGACTTGTGGGCGACCTCGCCCGTAGTCACCACGCCCATGATCGCGGACACGGGTCCGATGGCATTGGCGACATCGTTGGAGCCGTGGGCGAACGCCATTCCCGACGCTGTGACGATCATGAGGACTCCGAACACCCTCTCGACGTCGGTAAAGCGCGATTGTCCTCCGGTAGGCGCCGCGAGGCTCCGGAAGCTCCCGCGGTCGATGACCAAACGACCGACCAACGCCACGACGCCGGCCAGGAGCACCGAATAGAGTATCGCCGTCGGCGTGCTCAAGTCCATGCCGACGTGTTTCAAGCCTTTGACGAACGTCACCATCGAGGTCACGAGCACCGCGGCAAAGATGTACACGGGAACATAACGGCGCGCGTACACCACCGGGTCGTCCTTGTTGAAGATCAGCCGCTGCACGCTCAGCACCAGGAGGTACGAGATGGTTCCCGCGAGAATGGGCGTGACGACCCAGCTCGCGGCAATCGTTGTCACGTCCCACCAGTGGACAGCCTCGAATCCGATCGCTAACACCGCGAATCCGATAATCGCTCCGACTATCGAGTGCGTCGTCGATACGGGCCAGCCGAACCTGGAAGCCACGGTCAACCAGGCGGCGGCGGCCAAGAGCGCCGACAACATACCGGTGACGAGCAGGTCCGGGTCGTGCTCGAGCGCCTCGGCGTCGATGATGCCCTTGCGGATCGTCGAGGTGACCTCGCCGCCGGCCAGAAACGCTCCAAGGAACTCGAACACTCCGGCGATCACGATGGCGCCGCCGACCGTGATGGCCCCCGCCCCGATGGACGTCCCCATCGAATTCGCCACATCGTTGGCGCCGATCGCCCACGCCATATAGAGACCGGCGCAGATCGCCGCGATCAGAATGAAGGTGAGACCAGCGTCCATGGTATCAGCTGCCTCGGCGGTTCACAGATCCCTGTCCCGCAAGTCCGAGCGTCTTATCACCAGCCCCGCGGTCAGCCCGATGCAGACGGCCGCGGTCACCATCAACGTCCACGGCGCGCCGATCAAGGCGGCGATGGCGCCGGAGTGGGCCTCGCCGAGGGAGGGGGCGCCCACGCCCAGGATGCGCTGGAAACTCGCCGCGCGGCCTCGCAGGTTGTCCGGGGTGCGGGCCTGGATCACGACCTGGCGCACCACGGCTTGAAAGGCATCGAAGACTCCCACCAGGACCAGTATCGCTACCGACCCGAGAAACCATGTCGAGAACGCCAGCCCGAAGAGGCAGCCGGCATAGGCCATGACGCTGAACGCGATGAACAGGCCCTTGTAGGAGATATTCCCCAGCCACATGATCGCGGCCACGCCGGGGAGCGAGCCCAACGCTGGCGCGGCCAGCAGGATGCCCAGGCCCTCCGGCCCGAGGCCCATGGCCACGGCGAAGATCGGCAGCAGCGCGCGGTAGCTGCCGAAGAAGACCGCCGCGAACTCGGTCACCAGCAACACGACGATCAGCGAGTTGCGCCGGATGAAGTCGATCCCCTCGAGCAGGCTCTTTACCGGCGGCTGCTCCCGGTCCAGCGGCCCGGACTGGTAGCGCATGCAGACCATGATCGGGACGGACACGATATAGATCAGGCAGGCCACCCCGTAGGTCCATCCAGAGCCGGCGGCGCCGATCAGGATGCCGCCCACCGCGGGGCCGACGAGCTGCGACAGTTTCCGCACGGACGCGACTTGGGCGAAGGCGTTGACCAGCAGTTCCCGCGGCACGAGCCCGGGGATCATGGCGGTACGCGCCGGTCCGGCCGCGGTGGTCAGGGTCGAATTCACGAATGCCGCCAGGTAGATATGCCACACCTGGATCAGGCCGGTGAGGGCCAGCGTCCCCAGGGAGAGGGTGATCACGGCATTCACGCCCTGTACCAGGATCACGAACCGCAGCCGGTCGATGCGGTCCGCCACGACTCCTCCGGCCAGTTGGAATACCACCGTGGCCAGGCCGCGGACCAGGCCGGTGAAACCGGTCAACAGGGGGGAGCCGGTGAGTTGGTAGACCAGCCAGAGCTCGATGGTTCGCTGGAGCTGATAGCTGACCGAGGTTCCGAAAAGGGCGACGTAGAGCAGCCGGAAGTCACGGACGGCCAGGGAGGACAGGCCGCCGTCCCGGTTCATGGAACGTCGGGGACGCCAACGCAACGGTTTGACAGCCTACCGGCCGTTGGCCCTGCCGTTCCCACCCGTGGCATGGGGACCGTACAGGTCGGTCTCCATGAGCTCCGCGGCGGCGGCGCCGGCGTCGGTGAGGCGCAGGGTGCAACGCGACTCCAGCATCCAGGCGTAGTAGCCCTCGGGCACGTCCTCGGAGGGGCCGTGGTGCATGACGCCCTTGGGCACGCAGGTCAGCATGCCCGGCTCACTCACGCCGCCCCAGGCGCCGGGGCCCTCGAAGTAGTAGATCAGCTCGTCATAGTCCACGTTGTTGTGGATGGGCGGGCGACGGCGGTGGCGGGCGCTCAGGTTGTAGAACAGCTCGTCCCGGCCGGGCGACGTGATGAACTGGACCGGAGGACCGTTCGGGTCGGTGGGGACGTCTCTGAGATTAAGCTTCCACACCGGGCTGGGGCCGTCCAGAAGGGCCTGGGTGGCCAACGGATTGGTCGGCTTGACGTAGCGGGTCACGCCGTCGAAGGACTTGAGCAGCAGCACGGTTTCCACTTCCTGGGCTTCGTCCTCGCCGATCACCGCGCGCCGGAGCCCGGTGCCGAAGGTCGGCGACGGCTCGAAGCGGAGGGCGCCGGGGGTCTCGACGATGACGGACAGGCTCGACTCCGTCTGAGGCCGGATGCGGTAGGGGATGCCGCGGGGTATGACCACGAAGTCGCCCGGCTCACCCGTAATGGTGCCGTAGGCGGTGCGGAACTCCAGCTCTCCCTCCTGCACGAAGTGCACTTCGTCGGCCTCGACGTTGGACACCACGAAGGGCATGGGATGGGCGCGGCCGGACACGCTGAGTTGGACGCCCGTGCGGCCGGCGTGGAACGCGACGGGCAGCGCCTCCGCGTCGTCGCGCTCGGGCAACGCCACGGCGCCGACGTTCAGCCGGTGGGGCACGTGCGGACCCGTGACCGAAATGAAGTCCGGACTGTGGTGCGTTCGCGTAACGTTCACGCCAGTGCCCGCGAAGCCCTCCCTGCCCCAGTGCTCCCGGTACTCCGTGCCTTCCTTCGCCATGACTGTTCCTCCGGAATGGATATGGGCAATGGCGCCCGGCGGACGCCGCCGAAACCCGCCACGACAATAACACTACCGCCACGGGACTGGAACCCTGCTCTGGCCAGGGGAGTAGGTCGCTCCACTACCGCGGCCCGAATGCGTCATTCCCGCGGAAGCGGGAATCCAGGGGTGGAGAGGGGCCAAACGGGCGTATTCCCCGCCTCACCCCGCCTGGATTCCCGCTTCCGCGGGAATGACGCATTCGGAGCGTGCCTGCCCCGCGAGTTTTGACACAGCCTGTTTCGCGGGAATGACGGTTCAGGGCGTCGTGCCATTTTCGTGTCCGAGCAGATTTGGCCCAGCCTGTTTCGCGGGAATAGCGGTTACGGACGGCCGTTGACTACCTCGCGTGTTACGCCTCCCTAAAAGGTTGGGGCTGCGTTTCGCGCGTCTTGCCATACACCGTGCGACTGGGCTAAGAGAACCCACAGACACACGGGCGAAGGACATTTCGAGATCACAGCGGGGAGCAGGAATCCATGGACTACTTTGAACCCAAGACCGTTGACGAGGCGCTTTCGCTGCTGGACCAGCACGGCGAGCAGGCGGAGGTCATCGCCGGCGGCACGGACGTGATGGTGGACATCAAGTACCAGGACGAGCCGGGGTGCCTGGTGAACATCAAGCGCATCCCGGACCTGAACGCCATCCGCGAGAGCAACGGCGGCGTCCACATCGGCCCGCTGGCCACCATCCATGAGCTCGAGGAGAGCGACCTCGTGCGCGAGCGGCTGCCGCTCCTTTGGTCGGCGGCGCACCAGTTCGCCTCTTTGCAGATCCGGAACACGGCCACCATCGGCGGCAACATCTGCCGTGCCTCTCCTTCGGGCGAGACCCTGGCGCCGCTGCTGGTGCTGGAGGCCGAGGCCGAAGTGACGTTCTCCGAAGGCGCCCGCACCGAGCCCTTCAGCGCGTTCTTCAAGGGGCCCGGGGAGACCAGCCTCGGCTCCAAGGGTCTGCTCACGGGCATCAACGTGCCCTTCCCCGCTGACGGGAGCCACGCCGTGTACCTCAAACACGCGGTACGCGGCCCCATGGACATCGCCATGGTGGGAGTGGCGGTGATGGCCACCGCCAACGCGGACAAGACCGCGCTGAACGACGTCCGCATCGGCCTGGGGGCGGTGGCGCCCACGCCCATCCGCGCCGCCAAGACCGAGGCGCTGGTTTCGGGCAAGGCGCTGGACGCCGCCCTGGCGAAGGAAGCGGGGGCCAGCGCGGCTTCCGAGTCCAGCCCCATTACCGATCAGCGCAGCAGCGGCGAGTACCGCGGCTGGATCGTGGACGCGCTGACGCGCCGGGGCCTGGAACAGTGCTGGCAAGCGTTGACTGGCAAGGAGGTGGCCTGATGGGCCTCACGATTACACTGACGGTAAACGGCAACACCCACACGGCCGAGCTGGAGCCGTCCACCGCGCTGGTGGACTTCCTGCGCGACACGCTGGGCTACAAGGGCGTCAAGCTCTGCTGCAACACGGGCGAGTGCGGCGCCTGCACCATCATCATGGACGGCAAGCCGGTGAACTCCTGCGTGGTGCTCGGAGCGGATGCGGCCGGGGCCGACCTGGTCACGGTGGAGGGCATCGCCGACGGCGACGAGCTGCACCCGGTGCAGCAGGCCTTCATCGACACCGGCGCGGTGCAGTGCGGCTACTGCACGCCGGGGTTCATCGTCTCCCTCAAGGCGCTGCTGGACCGCACCAAGAGCCCCACGGCCGAGGATGTCGAGGAGGCCATCTCCGGAAACATCTGCCGGTGCACGGGCTACACCAAGATCTTCGACGCGGTTGAGCTGGCCGCCAAGCGGATGGCGTAGGAGCCGAATCGGTAGGGGCGACCGGCGGTCGCCCTCCGGCGGGTTCCACCGCGACGTGGACCCCGGGCGAATGTCCTGAAAGGATGGAAGGAGTTAGGACCCATGGCAAAGGCTGAATACACGGTCCTGGGAACCGACATGCCCCGCATGGGCGGGGTCGAGCGGGTGGTTGGCAAGGGCATCTACGGCATCGACCTGAACCTGCCCGACGCCCTGGCGGGCGGCGTGCTGCGGAGCGAGTACGCCCACGCGAAAATCGTCGGCATCGACACCAGCGAGGCCAAGGCCATCCCCGGCGTGCGCACGGTGGTGACCGCGGCGGATGCGCCGGACGTACGCTACGGCCGCTCGTACATCGACCGCTATATCCTCGCCAAGGATAAGGTCCGTTACATGGGCGACCCGGTGGCGGCGGTGGCGGCGGACAGCCAGGCGCTGGTCAAGGAAGCGCTCAAGAAGATCAAGGTGACCTACGAGCCGCTGCCGGTGGTGGTGGACCCCGAAGAGACCATGCTGGAGTCGGCGCCCACCCTCCACGAGGACATGCCCCTGCCCAAGAACCTGCCGGAAGGCGTCCAGGTCAAGA
This sequence comes from uncultured Binatia bacterium (SeqCode), assembly GCA_965219905.1. Taxonomy (GTDB): domain Bacteria; phylum Desulfobacterota; class Binatia; order UBA9968; family JAJDTQ01; genus JAJDTQ01. The sequence continues at coordinate 2,011,216 of CBDCOS010000002.1, forward strand.
ACGTCTGCGGCTACACCGGGGTGAACATCGGCGATGCCGAGGCGGGCATGGCGGAAGCCGACGTGGTGGTGGACGAGGTCTACGAGACCAGGATGATCCACCCGCAGTACCTGGAGCCGCGCATCGCCGCGGCCCGGCCCGAGGAGGACGGCCGCATCACCGTGTGGGCCAACGCACAGGCGCCTTTTCCGGTGCGCACGGAGGTGGCCGCCCTGACCGGACTGCCGCTCAACAGCGTGCGGGTCATCTCCACCGACATCGGCGGCGGCTTCGGCGGCAAGGGCAGCGGGGTCACCTCCAGCGCCGCGCTGGAGCCCATCTGCGCACTGCTGGCGCTCAAAGCCAAGCAGCCGGTGATGATCGTCATGGACAAGGCCGAGGAGACCATCTCCACCACCATCCGCTCGGGCTGCAAGATCTGGATCAAGAGCGGCGTCAAGAAAGACGGCACCCTGGTGGCGCGCCAGGGCAAGGTGGTTTACGACGCCGGCGGCTATTCGGGCTTTGGCAACCAGGCCGGCGGCCGGTGCACCCAGATGGTGGGCGGCTGGTACCGCCTGCCCAACATCCACATGGACGGCTTCACCGTCTACACCAACAAGCAGGTGTGCGGTCCGGTGCGCGGGCCCGGCGGCCCCCAGGCCACCTTCGCCATGGAATCCCACATGGACTCCATCGCCGCCGAGCTGGGCATGGACCCCATCGAGTTCCGGCTGAAGAACGTGCCGGAGAAGGGCGACAGCATCGTCGGCGTGCCCAAGCTGCGTGACAGCTCGCTGGCCGAGACCCTGAACCTTGCCAAGGAGAAGATCGGCTGGGGCAAGGTGAAGCTCGAAAAGAACCAGGGCATCGGCTTCGCCACCGGCGCCTGGATCGAGGGCTCGGGCCCGGGCGGCGGCGCGGTGGTCAAGATGAACGAGGACGGCTCCGCCACGGTGCACATCGGCAAGGTGGACTACGGCACCGCCGCCCGGTTCGGCATCCCCATGATCGTGGCCGAGGTGCTGGGAATCCCCACCGACGACGTCACCGTGCTGAACGTGGACACGGACGCGAGTCCCTGGGACGCGGGCACGGTGGGAAGCCGTTCGATGCTGGTGTCCGGCAACGCCGTCAAGCTGGCGGCCGAGGACGCCCGCGACCAGATCCTGCGCATGGCCGCGGGCCAGCTCGAGGCAAGCCCGGAGGACCTGGAGATCGTCGACCGGCAGATCCAGGTCAAGGGAGCGCCGTCGCGGTCGGTGTCGCTGGCGTCGGTCTGCAACGCCGGGCACAACGAGATCGGCGACGTCATCGGCCGGGGCTACTTCGATTCCAAGGCCTCCCAGGCCCACGAGCGCGAGACCGGCAGCTCCCAGCCCTTCACCACCCACGCGGCCATGGTGGAGGTGGACGCCGACACCGGCAACGTGAAGGTGTTGAAGTACGTGGCCGTGCACGACGTGGGCTTCGTGGTCCATCCCAAGGCGGTGGAGGGCCAGATCGAGGGCGCCGCGGCCATGAGCCTGGGCCAGGCGCTGTGCGAGCAGGTGGTCCATGACAGCGACGGGCGGACCCTCAACCCGACCTTCGTCGACTACCTCATGCCGACCATCAACATGCTGCCGCGCATCGAGGCCATCACCGTGTCGGGCTATCCCGGCGCCGGCCCCTACGGCACCAAGGGAGCGGGCGAGATCGGCTCGGTGCCGCCCATGGCCTGCATCGCCAACGCCATCTACAACGCCACCGGCGTGCGTGTCCGCAGGCTCCCGTTGAGCCCCGAGAACGTGCTGCGGGCGCTCCGGGAAGCCGGGAAGTAACGCAACTCCGAACGGGCGGCCTGCCGCGCTTGACGATGAAACGGACGTCGAGCGGCGGGCCGCCCGGCGGGTGAATCCGCTTGCTCTCGACCAAGGGTCTTCGCCGCCGGCTGTCGGACCTCTACTACGGCTGGCGGATGATCGGGCTGACGGCCCTCGTCCGGACCATCGGCGGCGGACTTCACAGCTTCGGGTTCACCGTCTACTTCCTTCCCATCCAGAAAGAGCTGGGCATCACCCACGCGGCCACTTCGCTGGCCTTCTCCCTGGCCCGGGCCGAGGGCGCCATCGAGGGCCCGCTGGCGGGCTACCTCATCGACCGCTTCGGCCCCAAGCCCGTGATACTCACCGCGGCGCTGTTGTGCGGCGTCGGCTACGTTCTTTTTTCCTTCGTCGACAGCTACGCGAGCTTCCTCATCATCTACGTCGGGGTCATCTCCCTGACCTTCACGGCCGGCTTCGTGCACGCTCCGGCGGTGCTGGCCGTCAACTGGTTCCGGCGCTACCGCGCGCGGGCGCTGACCTGCCTGAGCGCCGCCATGCCCGTGGGCGGAACCGTCGTCACGGTCCTGCTGGCGGTGGCCGTCCACTTCTGGGGCTGGCGGACGGCCGCGTTCACGGCGGGATGCGTGTTCCTGTTCGTAGCCGCGCCGCTGGCCCTGAGGATTCGCCGGTCTCCCGAGAGCATGGGGCTGGAGATATCCGCCGAGACCGCGTCGTCTTCCGCCCCGACGCCCGAGGAGGGAGAGGACGGGTCGGAGAATGACGGGTCGGAGGCACGCGGCGAGTCCGACTACGCAGCCGGCCGCGCCATGCGCACCCCGGTCTTCTGGCTCTTCGTCCTGTGGATGACCACCCGGACCGCCGCCTACACCACCGTCATCGTGCACTTCGTGCCCCTGATGGAGTGGAAGGGCCTGACGCCTCTCGCCGCGGCGCTCCCTCTGTCGTGGTTCAACGGCATGAACATCGTGGCGCACTTCATCATGGGATGGATTGCCGACCAGACCAACAAGGTACGCCTGGTGGCCTGGTGCATGGTGCTTTCCTTCATCGCGGTCCTGGTCCTGATGTGGAGCACCACGCTCTGGGGGTTGCTGCTGTTCGCCACGCTGTTCAGCGTGCTGGACTCATCGATACCGGTCATATGGGCCGCGGTGGGAGACTACTTCGGGCGGCGCCGTTTCGGCACCATCCGCGGCAGCATGAGCTTCTTCTACATGTGGGGAGGCGTCGTCGGTCCGTATGCGGCCGGCGCTCTCGTCGACCACTTCCACAGCCACGCCTATGTGCCGTGGCTGCTCTTGGCCCTGGTGGGGGCCGCCGGGATCACCACGGCCCTGCTCATCGGACCGTGGACCCGAGGGGTCGGACGTAGCGACTGATGCGGACGGCACAACGTCCAGGAGGCGACATGACACTCATCATCGACAATCCGACCGTGGAGAAAGTTCTCAATCCGTCGGAGGTGAACGACGCTCTGGAGCTCGCCGCATTGGAGCTGGCAACCGGCGGCGCCGTCAATTCGCCGCCGTATCGGGTATTCACGCCGAGGGACGCCGACGATTACCGTGACCACCCCCGGTTTCCCGAAGGGGGAGGGGATCCGACACACCACTCCTATACCTCGTTGAGCGGCGCCATCTCCAAACTGGATGCGACAACCGATCGTATCGATTCCGATATTATCACGTACTTCGAACAGGACGGGAGGACGCTGCAAAGGCGGGTGCCGGGCCGCAAGGACGGAAAGTTCTGCGGCCTCATCTACCTCTACAGCTCCCGCACCGGCGAGTTGCTGGCCATTATCCACGACGGCTATCTGCAGAAGTTCCGGGTGGCGGGAACCGGAGCGGTCGGCGCGAAATATCTGGCTCGCAAGGATTCGCGCACGGTGGGGCTTGTCGGAACGGGGTGGCAGGCTCAAGGCGCCGTTCACTGCTTCGCGGCCCTCGGCAACTTGACAACGATCCAGGTGTACAGTCCCACTCTCGGCAAGAAGGAGACGTTCGCCGACCAGATGTCCAGGGAGGCGGGGATAGAAGTGAGACCGGTTCCTTCAGCCCGCGAGGCGGTGCGCGGCGCGGACATCGTCTACATGGCGACCAACTCCAAGGACCCCGTGGTGATGGCCGACTGGCTGGAGCCCGGCCAGTTCGTCAGCAACGTCTCGGACGTCGAGCTGGAGATCGCCGGCTGGGAACGCTGCGACGTGCTGACCATGAACCGTCACGGCCGGCGCTGGATGCGATACGCCATCGGCGGCGCCGAAGCGATTCCCGAGCACGGAAAGGACCAGTACACCCGGCCGACAAGGATCGAATGGGACAAGCTTCCGCTGTTGGGCGATGTCATTGCGGGAAACCACTCGGGCCGGACGTCCGACGACCAGATCACGGGGCTCGTCCTGCGCGGAGACGGCGTGCAGTTTACCGCGGTCAGCCATCTCATCTATAGTCGTTGCAAGGAAAAGGGGTTGGGGACCGAAATTCCCAGCGAACTCTTCTTGCAGGACGAGAAATACATCCCGTGACCCAGCCGTGGCAGGCAGCATGAAAGCGACATGAACAAAGAGAAGCGCTCCGCCATCTACCGCCGGCTCCAGGAACGCGACCCAAGCCCCTCCACCGAGCTGGACTGGATCGATCCGTTCGAGCTGCTGGTGGCCGTCGTGCTGTCGGCCCAGGCAACGGACGTGAGCGTCAACAAGGCCACCGCCGAGCTGTTCCCGGTGGCCAACACCCCCGAGAAGATACTCAAGCTGGGCACCGCGCGACTCAAGCGCTACATCCGCACCATCGGCCTGTTCAACAGCAAGGCCGAGAACATCATCAAGACCTGCAGGATCCTCATCGAGGAGCACGGCGGCCAGGTACCCCGCACCCGTGAGGCCCTGGAGAAGCTCCCCGGCGTGGGCCGGAAGACCGCCAACGTCATCCTCAACACCGCCTTCGGCGAACCCACCATCGCCGTGGACACGCACATCTTCCGCGTCGCCAACCGCACCCGCATGGCCAAGGGCAAGAACCCCCTGGAGGTGGAGACCCGCCTCACCCGCCTTACACCTCCCGAGTTCCGAAAGGACGCCCACCACTGGCTGATCCTCCACGGCCGCTACGTCTGCAAGGCGCGCAAGCCCGAGTGCCCGACCTGCGTCATCGCCGACCTGTGCGAGTTCCCGGACAAGACGCCCGAGGATAGTTGAGAGTGCTCTCGGTCGGCGGTGAACCGCCGCGCCGGTTCCTGCTCTGTCATTCCCGCGAAAGCATGCCCTCGACCCACCTGGACTCCTGCTTCCCGAGCCGTGTCAAAACTCGCCACGCGACGACCTTACGGAATCGTCATTCCCGCGAAAGCGGGAATCCAGGTTGGGTGGAGCGGGGTGCGCGGCCGCCGCACCCTTCCCCGCCCCTGGATTCCCGCTTTCGCGGGAATGACGGAAGGGGGGTGGGGAATGACGGTTCGGGGGCGTCGTGCCATTTTCGTGTCCAAGCAGATTTGGACACAGCCTGTTTCGCGGGAATGGCGGGTGCGGGTGACGTTGCGTCCCCGCATAGTCCAAACCATCGCCCTTCAACGGATGACCGCGGCAGCCCGCAACTCCGCCAGCTCCGCCTCGCCGAGGCCCAGCAGGGTGCGGAGCACCTCGTCGGTATGCTGGCCGATGGCGGGGGCGTCGTCGCGGATGGACGCGGGGGTTTGGGACATGTGGATCCACGGCGCCAGCAGCGTGGTGGGGCCGGCGGTGGGATGGTCGCGCTGGATGAAAGCGTTGCGGGCCTTGATGTGGGGGTCGTCCAGGACCTCGGCCTTGGACAGCACCGGCGCGCCGAAGTAGCCGAGGTCGCGCACGGCTTCCCAGATCTCCTGCCGGGTGCGGGTCCGCGCCCAGTCCCGGACCGTCCGATCCAACGCCGCCTTGTTCTCCCGCCGGGCCGCCACGTCGGCGAACCGCTGATCCTTCGCCAGCTCCGGCTGGCCCATCCTCTCCGCCAGCCGACCCCAGCCGCCGTCATCCAGGCGCGGAATCCGTAGCGTGAAATAGCCGTCGGCCACCTCCATGGGCGTGTTGCCCACCATGTTGCCGGTGAAGTGCTCGTGCATGGAGCTGACCATGAAGCCCAGCACGGCCTCCTGCATGGACACCACGATCCGCTGGCCCTCGCCGGTGCGCTCGCGGGCGTGGAGCGCGGCCAGTATCCCCACCGTCATGCTCACGCCTGCGGCCTCGTCGCCGATGCCCAGGGACTTGGTCCCCTTGGCGCCGGCATACTCCCAAGCGGTGTGAGTCCAGCCGGTCATGCTGTTGTTGGTGGCGGCGGTGTTGCCGTAATCGGCGTAGGGTCCCCACTCTCCGTAGCCGCGGGAGCATGCGTAGATCAGCCGCGGGTTCGCCTCCTTGATGGAATCGTAGTCGAGCCCGAAACGTTCCATGGTGCCCTTCTGGTAGTTCTCCACCAGGACATCGGCGCGAGCGATGAGCTCCCGCGCCAGCTCGACCCCGCGCTCAGTCTTCAGGTTCAGGACCACGCTCTTCTTGTTGACGTTGATCCACAGGAACTCGTAGCCGTCCCTGCCCGCGTCCGGCGCCATCCAGGAGCGGCGGAAGTTGTCGCCCTGGGGCGGCTCGATCTTGATGACCTCCGCTCCCAGGTGCCCCAGCAGCATGGTGCAGAAGGGACCGTTGAGCGCATGGGTGAAGTCCACCACGCGGATGTCGTTGAGAGGGCCAGGCATGGCTGCTCCTTCCCGTGGTCGCCGCCGCGTCCAAACCTATGCGACCAGCCATTTGTAACGGTGTTGACCCGCTATTTGTAACGCCTATGGCCCGCGGTTTGTAAGCCCGCCCGTACGGTTTCCGGACCGCGCGCGGCGACCGGTACTCGGAGACAAGACGCCCCTGGACCCCGGGTCAAGCCCGGGGTGACGGATAAGGGGACGGAGGACGGGAACCGTCCGGTCAGATTGACAACATGGCCCTGTTATCGCATACCGTTTGGCACCAAACCAACACGAGGTGTTGCCGTGACCATACCCACCCAACCCCTGGACCCCGAGAAACAACCCGCGCTCGTGCGCACCGACTCCTACGCCGAGTGGCGGGAGCGCGAGGGCTGCCCCCTCGTAGGCGGGGTCTTCATCGAAGACATGAAGGCCGTGGAGGTGGGCCCGTGGGCGCGCAAGGGCGACGGCGTCAAGGGCGCCTTGTGCTACCTGGACGGCGACAACGGCGGCGACGAGCACGTCGTCGAGCTGCCGCCGGGTGGCTACACCGCCCCGCTACGGCACATGTACACCGAGGCCATCTACGTGGTGTCGGGGCACGGCTCCTGCTCGGTGTGGCGCGAGGGCGGCGAGAAGCAGACCTTCGAGTGGGGCCCGGGCAGCTACTTCGTGCCCCCCACCAACGCCTGGCACCAGTTCTTCAACGCAAGCCTGTCGCAGCCGGCCCGGTGGTTCTCGGTCACCGACCTGCCCCAACTCTTCCGGCAGTGGAACAGCGAGCACTTCATCTTTGAAAACGACTACAACTTCGACGACCGCTACCAGGGCGAGCCCGACTACTTCAACGCCGAGGCCAAGCTCTACAAGGGCCGGGTGTGGGAGACCAACTTCATCCCGGACATCCGGAAGCTGCCGCTGTACGAGTGGAAGAGCCGGGGCGGCGGCGGCACCAACGCGTTCATGGTCATGGGCTCCGGTCTGATGGAGTCCCACGTGTCCCGCTTCGAATCGGGTTACTACAAGAAGTCCCACCGCCACGGCCCGGGCGCGCACCTCTACATCATCGAGGGCGAGGGTTACGTGCTGGCCCAGCGGGGCGACGAGGAGCGGGTCCGCTGCGACTGGAAGGAAGGGAGCCTCTATCTCTCCGGCGCCGGACAGGGCCTCTGGCTGCACCAGCACTTCAACGTGGGCGAGACCCCGGCCACCTACCTGGTGATGAACCAGGGCCTGTCGCGCAAGTACGCGGTCAGCCGCTGGCAGGCCCAGGAATCCACCGTCCTCCGCACCGGCGAGGTCAGCGGCAAGAAGGGCGGCTACCAGGTGGAGTACGAGGACGAGGACCCCGAGATCCACCGCATCTTCGAGGACGAACTGGCCAAGCGCGGCATCACCTGCCGGATGAAGAACATGGTGCCGTGGTGCACCGGCGTGGGCGGCGCCGAGGCCGTCAAGGTCCTGTTCCCGGACGAGCACGGCAACCTGCCGGGCGAGCAGGGCAACCTGCCCGACGCGGAAGGCAGCTTCATCGACTGACCGGGGCGCGGCCAGGCCATGCACGACATCGGAGAGGACCACGATCACGACGGAGCGGCGCCGGAGGAAGAGGAAGACCACCCTCTCTGGAAGCTCGACACCATCACCCTCACCAGCGTCGGCATCGACGTGGGCACGGCGACGTCGCAGATCCTGTTCTCGCGGCTGGTGCTGCGGCGGTTGGGACGGGAGCTGTCCAGCCGCTTCGTGGTGACGGAACGGAAGACGCTCTACCTCTCCCCCATCCGCTTCACTCCCTACACCGCCAACCGCGAGCGCATCGACGACGAGGCCCTGGGCCGGCTCGTGGACGACGCGTACGAGGAGGCCGGGCTCACTCCGAACGACGTCAACACCGGCGCGATCATCCTCACGGGCGAAGCGATCCGACGGGACAACGCCCGCGCCATCGCTGACCTGTTTGCCGACCAGCGCGGCGACTTCGTCTGCGCCACCGCCGGCCACAACTTCGAAGCGCTGCTGGCGGCCCACGGCTCCGGCGCCGTGGCCTATTCGGCGAACGAGCGATGCCGCGTGCTCAACATCGACATCGGCGGCGGCACCACCAAGCTCGCCCTGGCCGAATCGGGCCGGGTGGTCGGCACCGCCGCCTTCCACGTGGGCGGGCGGCTGCTGGCCACCGACGGCGACGGCACCATCACGGTGCTGGAGCCCGGCGGCAAGACCCTCGCCGGCCACGCGGGACTGGACTGGAACGTAGGGGACCGGACCAGCCCCGGCGACATCGAGCGGCTGGCCGGCCACATGGCCGACGTCGTGCTGACCCTGGCCCGGGGCGGCGACGGCGGTCCGGAGCTTGAGCCATTATGGGTGACTCCTCCCCTGAACGGATCACGTGATTGCGACGCCGTGGTCTTCTCGGGCGGGGTCAGCGAATACGTCTACGGCCACGAGAGCGAGTCCCACGATGACCTCGGAGCGCCGCTGGGCCGGGCGCTGCGGCGCCGCATCGACGACGGCGGGCTGCCCGGGCCGTTGGTGAGCGCCCGCGAGTGCATCCGGGCGACGGTGATGGGAGCCGCCCAGCACACCGTGCAGGTGTCCGGCAACACCATCTACCGCTCCGACGGGGACCTGCTGCCGCGCAAGAACCTCCAGGTGCTGCGGCCGCCGGTGGACCTTGCGGCCGACATCGACCCGGCATCCATGGCGCAGACCATCCAGAACCACTTCAGGTCCTTCGACCTGACGGAGGACGAAGCCGAGGTGGCGCTGGTGTTCGTGTGGCAGGGACCGCCGGCGGCGTTCCGCATCGCGGCGTTCTGCCGCGGGCTGATGGAGGGGCTGCCACGGACCGTGGCGCAGGGGCGGCCCATCTACCTGGTGTTCGATCACGACATGGCCGGGCTGGTGGGCACCATCCTCAAGCAGGACTTCCGGCTCGAGAGCCACGTGCTGGCCCTGGACGGCATCACCCTGCGCGACTTCGACTTCATCGACCTGGGCCGGGTGCTGGAGCCGTCGGGGACGGTGCCGGTCACGATCAAGTCGCTGGTGTTCCAGTTCTAGCGGCGGCGCCTGGTGGTGCGGGATCTCTCAAACCGTCACCCCGGGCCCCGGGTCAAGCATGCCCCGGGCCTGACCCGGGGTCCAGGACAGGCAGGAGGCGGGGCCGACACTCGGGAGATGTAACCATGGCAGGGATTCATCTGGAAAAGACCGGCCCGGTAGCGTCGGTGGTCATCGACCGGCCGCCCCTGAATGTCCTCAACCTGGCGTTGCTGCGGGAGCTGCGGCGGGCGCTCGATGACCTCGATCAGGACGCCGGCGTAGATCTGGTGGAAATTCGCGGGGCCGGCGAACGCGCCTTCTCCGCCGGCGTGGACGTAAAGGACCACACCCGGGCGCAGGTGCCGGAGATGCTCGACCTCGTGCACGGCGTCATCCGGAAGCTGATGAGCCTGCGCCAGCCCACCATCGCCGTGGTCGACGGCGTCTGCCTGGGCGGCGGCTGCGAGCTGGCTTCGTCCTGCGACCTGGTGCTCGCGTCGGAGGAGAGCCGGTTTGCGACGCCGGAAATCACGGTGGGCTGCTTCCCGCCGGTGGCGCTGGCGCGGTTCTCGTCACAGATCGGCTACCACCGGGCCGCCGAGATGATCCTCACCGGCCGCCGCCTGTCGGCCCGGGAAGCCGAGTCCATCGGCCTCGTGAACCGGGTCGTGCCCCGGGACCGGCTCGGCGAAGCGCTGGAAGCCCTCCGGAACGAGCTGCTCGACAAGAGCCGCGCGGTGCTGCGCATCACCCTCAGGGGCCTGCGGGAGATCGGCCTCAAGCAGCTCTCCGCCGCCCTCGACCGCTCCGAGGAAATCTACCTCAAGGAGTTGCTGGAAACCGAGGACGTGGAGGAAGGCGTCCGCGCCTTCGTGGAGAAACGCAAGCCGGAGTGGCTGCACCGGTAGCGTGGACCCCGGCAGGGGCGACCGGTCGTCGCCCGTGCCCTCGCCCCGATTCCACTGGCCGGACAGGCACCCCGCGGCCACGTCAAACCGGATCGCCGGCCCCGAGCATCCAGATCCAGGCTGGCTGCGCCACGACGCCGTCTGGCAACGTGCCCGGTATGCCGTCGCGGGTCAGTGTCAGAAGCCGCATTCCGGCATCGGGAAACCGCTCGCCTGCCGCCGTCAGGGCTCGAAGCTCGCGTTCCGCGGTGTCCGGTCCGGACGCGTCCGCGCATACCTGGATCAGTTCCCGGCGGCCGTCGGCGGAGCGGGCCAGGAAATCTACCTCGTATCCCTGTCCTGCGCGAACGTAGGTGACGTCGAGCCGCCGCCGTTCCAGCTCGATCAGCACCGCGGTTTCCAGGGCGTGCCCGACGTTGCCACGGCCCGTGCGGTCGAACACGGGAATCAGGCCCGCATCGACGGGGTACGCCTTGCGCGGATTCACCATGCGCTGGCGCTCGGAGTCCGATTCCATCCAAACGACACGCACGAGGAAACAGTCCTCGAGGTAACCGAGGAACTGGTGGACCGTGTCTCTTGCGATGGCTATGCCCTGGGACCTGAGCGCGGCATGGAACTTCTCGACGCTGAACGACCCGCCCGCGTTCCCGAGCAACTGGCGCACGAGCCACCGCAACCCGGTCACGTTCCCCACCGCGTGGCGTTCCACGACGTCGCGAAGCACCGCCACGTCCACGTAATCGCGCAGCAGTTGATACCGCGACGCGGTGTCCAGTCCCTGAGCTTCCGGGAACCCCCCGGCAACCAGCCAAGACGAAAACTCTCGCTCGAGGCGCACGCGTTCGTCGCGGTGCAGCATCTCCGGGCGTTCCGGGGTCTCCATTCCCCCGTGGCGAAGTGCCTCGTCAAAGCCGAAAGGGTGCATGAGCACCTGCCACGCCCGACCGCGTAACGCCGTGGCTATCTCGCGGGACAGCAACGCCGCCGAAGAACCGGTCACGAACACCTCCACCGCCTCCGTGTCCAGCAGCCGGCGCACGAATCGCTCCCATCCCGGCACCAACTGGATCTCGTCGAAGCACCACATGACCGGCAAAGCGTCCGGTCCCGCGGCCGAAACACGTTGGTACTCGTCGAGGAGCAGGTCCAGGTGGCGGGCGTCCAGGCCGGTGAGCCGCTCGTCTTCGAACGAGACGTAGGGAGCCCGCGAGGGACCGCCGGTTGTCATGAACTCCCGGCGCAACTGGTGCAGAAAGGTGGTCTTGCCGGCCCGGCGCATACCCACCACCGCCGTCGCCTTCCCGGGGAACCGCGTCACCCCGTACACGCGCCGTGGGGTATGGGACGGAGGCGGTGTGCGCACCGAACCGGCAAGTTGTTCGGCCAGGACCTGCCGAAAGGTTGCAGAGAGCGCTTCCAAGCCTATTCTCCTTATCAAAAGGAGAAATTATCATGCTTCTCTCCTTATCAAAAGGAGAATAAGCATACATTTTCTCCTTTTGAGAAGGTGAAATGGCTCTCGGGTCAGGCGGGTTGGCCGGACAGGGCGCGGTGCACGGCTTCGATGACCCGTTCCCTGTCGGGGACGAAGGAGCTTTCCAGCGGGGGCGCGCACGGCACCGGGGCGTTGGGCGCGGCGACCCGGAGGATGGGGCTGTCGAGGTAATAGAGGGCCTCTTCCTGCACCCGGGCGGCGACCTCGGCGCCCACCCCGCCCTGCTCCACCGCCTCGTGCACCACTACGAGCCGCGACGTCTTCCGGACCGAATCCACCAGGGTGTCGACATCCAGCGGCACGAGGCTCCGCAGGTCCACGACCTCCACCGAAATCCCCTCGCCCGCCAGCGTTTCGGCCGCCTCCAGCGCCGGCACCACCATCCTGGAGAGGGCGGCGACGGTCACGTCGGCGCCGGTCCGGAGCACCGCCGCCCGGTCCATGGCGAGGCCGCTTCCGTCCACGGGCACCTCGGCCCGGGAAAAATACAGGCCCCGGTGCTCCACGAACAACACCGGGTTGTCGTCGCGGATGGCATCGCGCATGAGGCTCTCGGCGTCGGCCGGATTCGACGGCATGACCACCTTGAGTCCGGGGACGTGGAGGAACCAGGATTCCAGGCTCTGGGAATGGTGAGCACCCATGTTGCCCTGGACGCCGCACTGGACCCGCACGGTCAACGGCACCTTCAACTGCCCGCCGGACATGTAGTGGAGCTTGGCGGCGTGGTTGACGAGCTGGTCCATGGCCAGGGTGATGAAGTCCACGAACATGATCTCCACCACCGGGCGCAACCCCGACAGCGCCGCGCCGATGGCCACGCCCATGACCGTTCCCTCGCTGATGGGCGTATTCACCACCCGGTGGCTGCCCAGCTCCTCCGCGATTCCCTGGGTGACCCCGAAGGGACCGCCCAGCGCCACGTCCTCGCCGAAGACGTACACCGAGGGGTCTTCCCGCATCTCGGCCAGCAGTCCCGAGCGGATCGCCTCCAGATAGCTCAGCTCGGCCATGTCCACCTCACGCCCATACCTGGGTCCCGGTCTCCTCCGGCTCGGGCCAGGGAGACGACAGCGCGAACTCCGCGGCCGCTTCCACCAGCGCTCGGGCATCGCTCTCCGCCTCCTCGAAGTCCCTGGCGGACGCCGCCCGACGCCGCTTCAGCACCCGCGTGAAGCGCGCGATGGGGTCCTTCTTCTTCCAGTCGGCCAACTGCGACAACTCCCGGTACTTGCCCGGGTCGCCCTCGTAGTGTCCCCGGAGGCGATAGGTCAGGCACTCCACGAAGGTCGGCCCCTTGCCCGCGCGGGCGTTGTCCACGGCGCGGCCCATGGCCTTGCGCACCGCCAGGATGTCGTTGCCGTCCACGGTGGCACTGGGGATGCCGTAGGTCTCGGCGTGCCGGGCCAGCCGCTCCACCCGCGTGTGGGCCGAAAGCGGCGTGAACTCGGCATAGCCGTTGTTCTCACACACGAAGATCACCGGAAGGCCCCACAGGCTGGCGATGTTCAGGGACTCGTGGAATGGACCGGTCTGCCCGGCGCCGTCGCCGAAGAACACCACCGACACCCGCCCGGCGCCCTTCTCCCGGGCGGCGAAGGCCGCGCCCAGGGCCAGCGGCACCGTGCCGCCCACGACGCCGCTGGCGGTGACGAAGCCCGCCTCCGCGGCCACCACGTGCATGGAACCGCCCTTGCCGCGGCAATAGCCGGTGGTGCGTCCCGCCAGTTCGGCCATGAGGCGGTTCAGGTCCGCCCCCTTGGCGATGGCGTGCCCGTGGGAGCGGTGCCCGCCGTAGACTAGGTCATCGGCGTCGAGCAAGCTGCACACGCCCACGGCCGCGGCTTCCTGTCCGATGCCGAGATGGAGCAGGCCGACGATCTCCCGGGCCGCGTAGAGGGCGGACACCTTCTCCTCGAAGGCGCGGATCACCCACATGCGCCGGAGCAGCGCCAGCAGCTCGCGGTTGCCGTCGCCGTCCGCCGTACGGCGGGCTCTTCCCTGCCTGCCCGTGCCCCCCTGCTTCGCTGCCGCCATGGGCTTCCTCCCGGGTTACCCCAACCGCGTCCTGGGTCCGTCCACGGCCAGCCGGCGAAACCGTCCCCGGTCGACCTTGAACGCATTCGCCTCGGTGTCCGGCCAGCGGTAGAACGCGTCCGGTACCTTGTAGCGCGGCAAGGTGCGCCCCAGCCATGCCGCCAGCGCCTCGCCGCCGGGGCAGCCGCCGCGCGGCTGCACGAACGCCACGCAACGTTGGCCGAACTCCTCGTCCGGGATGGGCACCACCACCGCCTGCTCGACGCCGTCGTGATCGGTCAGGGCTCGCTCGATCTCCTCCGGGTGAATGGTCTCGCCGCCGGAGAAGAACCGGTTGTCGCGCCGCCCGATGACCGTCAGGTATCCGTCCTCGTCCACGCGTCCGAGGTCTCCGGTGGCGAACCAGCCGTCCTCGCTGAGCGGGCGCCTCAGGCCGTCGCCGTCGACATAGCCCATGAACAAGGTCTCTCCCGCCAACTGGATCTCCCCCTCTTCCCCGATCCGAAGCTTGCGGTGCGGCAGCAGTTTCCCGGAAGTCAGCCGCTGGGCCGTGGTGGATTCCGGACCCGTCGTAGCCACCTGCGAGGCCATCTCGGTGCAGCCGTAGCTGGCGAACACCGGCAGGCCTCGGGCCGCCGCCCGTTCCAGGAGCTTCAGCGGCACCGGACTGCCGCCCAGGATGATGTAGCGGAGCGCAGGGTAGCGCACGGACTCGGGCTGCTGCAACAGCCGGTGCAGTTGGGTCACCACCACCGACAGGTGCGTGACCTCGTAACGGCTCAGCACCGCGTCAAGGGTCTCCCCTTCGTCCGGCATCACCACGGTGGCCCCCGCCAAGAGACAACGGAAGAGAATGCCGAGCCCGCCCACGTGATAGAGCGGCAGGTCCAGGAGCCAGCGGTCGCCCGGAGCCAGCGGCAGGTTCCGGTTGGAGCCGAGCGCATTGTAGTAGTGGTTGCCGTAGGAGTGGAGCACCGCCTTGGGGGCGCCGGTGCTGCCGGAGGTGAAGACGATGGTGGCGGAGCGGTCGAGAGACATCATGGAGCCTCGGGCATCCTCCTCCGGAGGCTCCTGGGCACCGACCGTGTCGCGACCTGCGGCGACCTCGAGGTCGCGGCTCCGGAGGACCTGCAAGTCGTGTCCTTCCATGAATCGAGCGTCACCTTCCACGTCGCCGGAGCCCTGCTGTTCCGGCCCCTGCACCACCAGCTTGCGGCAGTCGACGCGGCGCAGGAGGTCCGCCACCGTGCGCTTCGGGAGTCTCGTGTTCATGGGGCAGCACACCGCCCCCAGGCGCAGGACCGCCAGCAACCAGACGAGGTAGTCCGGGCTGTTGGGCGCCAGGATGGCCACGCGCTCGCCGGGCCGGCATCCGGCCCGCTCCAGGGCGGCCGTCACCCGCCCCACGCGCTGTTGAAACTCCCGGAAGGAAACGACACGGGCGCCGCTTACCACGGCGGGCCGGTCGCCGTGGCGCTCGGACGCTGTTTCGAGGGGACAACGGATCTCAGTCATGCCGAATCTCGCTCAGCCTCGACCCGTCGATGCGATGCTCGCGGGCGATGGCGTCGCTCCACTCGATGGTCTCCGCGCGGAACGGCAGGCGCGGCTCTACCACGTCCACGGCGAGCCGCCGATAAGTGTCGAGGCCCGCGGGCACCGCGTCTCCCGTGGAGGCCCAGGCGAACCCCGCCAGCGCCAGCAACCCGACGCCGCTCTCGAAACAACTGCTCACCACCGGACGGATGTTCAGCGCCGATGCCTTGGCCGCCCATTCCCCGGCCCTTGCGAGGCCGCCCAGGAGCGTCGGCTTCAGCACCACGGCGCCCACCTCGCGCCGTCCTTCGAGGTCCTCCGGCCGAAGCTCCAGGAGGCTCTCGTCCAGGGCCACCGGAATGCCGGTGCCATCGAACAGCTCCCGGAGATCGGCGGGGTCGCGCAAGGGTTCCTCCAGATACTCGACGCCGGCGTCGACGAGCTCGCGGCCGAACGTCACCGCCTGCTCCAGGCTCCAGCTCCGGTTGGCGTCCAGCCTGAGGCTCACGACGTCGCCGATCACGTCACGCACCGCCCGGGTGAGTTCGACGTCTTCCGCCACCGGCCGGCTCCCCACCTTGAGCTTGACCGCCCGGCAACCACCCTCCCGGAGACGCCGGGCGTCGACGAGCACCTGCTCACGCGAACCCGCGAGCAGGCCGTTGACCGGAACCGCGCCCTGAAAGCAGGCCAACTCGGCTGCCGTCCCGTCCTCCACCCGTCTCTCCAGGCTCAACAGCGCCGTCTCCAGCCCGAACCGCACCGAGGGAGACGCCGCTACCGCCGATTCGTACCCCAGCCACCGTTCCAGGCCGTCGCCGCGCAGATCGAACCTTGCCCCTCGCATGCGGTCTGCCCAAGCCGTCAACTCCGCCTCGGCATCCGCGATGCTCTCGCGGCTGAACCCCGGCAATGGAGCCACGTCACCCCAACCCCACGCGCCCGAGTCCGAATCAATCCGCACCAGCAACCCTGAGCGTTCGTGTATGACCCGACCAGCCAGTGGCAACGGCGCCACCAGCGGCAAGCGATAGCGCAGGATACGGGAGCTTGCGATGGTCACGGGATACGGGTTGGCCGAGTCTTTGGCCTGGTATGCTGGTCGTTCACGCACCGGTTCGCCTTGCCCCTTTGATATCACTACCGTGCGCGGATTTTGAATCCAAACCGGCACGGGTGACCTACGGAAAGGCATGCGCTTTCGCGGCCACAACCCTCCAGCCACTCCTGGATTCCCGCTTCCGCGGGAATGACGGAGAGGGGTGCAGGGGTGCGAGTCCCCTACTCCCTCACAGTATCCAACCGACGGAGAACACGGCGCTATAAAGCAGGAGCAGCTTGGCGGTGTAGGCGAGGACGGGGTTCAGGAGCGGACCCTGGGAGGTAAAGAGGCGGCGGAAGGCGGGCAGCGCGATCACGACGACGAGGAGGGTGGCGACGGAGTACGGGCGTTGACCCGATGTGAGATATAGCAGGAGCGGCAGCAGGCAGGCGGCAACCACGGCGGCGATGTATTCACCGCGGGCGAACCCCGGACCGAAGCGCACCGCCAAGGTGCCCTTGCCGGTCCGGCGATCCTCGTCCGCGTCGCGGAGATTGTTTACCGCAAGGATGGCCACCGACAGGAGCCCCGGCGCCAGGCCGGCTACAATGACCGTGGCGTTGACGGTCAGCGCCTGCACGTAGTAGGTCCCGGCCACCGCCACCGGACCGAAAAACACCAGGACGAAGAGATCGCCCAGTCCCATGTAGCCCAGGGGACGGGGTCCGCCGGTATAGAGCATCCCGCACGCCACCGAGAAGACGCCGATGAATACCGCTGGCCATCCGCCACGCCAGATCAGGTAAAGGCCGCCGAGCAATGTCAGCAGCAGCACCACCAGGATGCCGCGCTTCATCATACCGGGGGTCACGAGCCCCGCCTGCGTGACACGCAAGGGGCCCTGGCGGGCCTCGGTGTCGGCGCCCTTCTGGTAGTCGAAGAGATCGTTGGCGAAGTTGGTGGCGACCTGGATCAGCACCGAGCAGGCCAGCGCCACCAGCGCCGCGCCTGCGTGAAAGCCGCCGTCGCCGAAGGCCATGGCGGTGCCGATAACCACCGGGGCAATGGAAGCCCAGAGGGTCTTGGGTCTTGCCGCCAGGAACCAGACGGAAAGGGCGCCCGGCGGTTGGGTCGGGGGGGGCTGTGCCACTGGCTCCCTTGCCGCCGTCGGCTCAGGGCCGCCGGGGGAACTTCGAGAAGTCCGGCTTGCGCTTCTCGACGAAGGCGTTCCTTCCCTCCTGCCCTTCCTCGGTCATGTAGAAGAGCATGGTGGCGTTGCCGGCCAGCTCCTGCAGGCCCGCCTGGCCGTCGCAGTCCGCGTTGAACGAGGCCTTGAGACAGCGGATGGCGATGGGCGAGTTGGCGAGGATCTCGCGGCACCACTGGACCGTCTCCTCCTCCAGCCGCTCGTAGGGCACCACCGCGTTCACCAGCCCCATGTCCAGGGCCTGCTGGGCATTGTACTGCCGGCACAGGTACCAGATCTCACGCGCCTTCTTCTGCCCCACGATGCGCGCCAGGTAGGTGGCGCCGTAGCCGCCGTCGAAAGAGCCCACGCGGGGGCCGGTCTGCCCGAAGATGGCATTGTCCGCAGCGATGGTGAGGTCGCACATGACGTGCAGCACGTGGCCGCCGCCCACCGCGTAACCCGCCACCATGGCGATCACCGGCATGGGGCAACTGCGCATCTGGCGCTGGAAATCCAGCACGTTCAGCCGGTGCACGCCGGCCGAATCCTTGTACCCCGAATCCCCGCGCACCTTCTGGTCGCCGCCCGAACAGAACGCTTCCTTGCCCTCGCCCGTGAGGATCACCACGCCGATGGCCGGGTCGTTGCGCGCCTCGTCCAGCGCCTGGATCATCTCCTCCACCGTCAGCGGCCGGAAGGCGTTGCGCACCTCCGGGCGGTTGATGGTGATCTTCGCGATGCCGTCGGTCTTGTGGTACTTGATGTCGGTGTACTGTCCCGCCTCGGTCCATTCGATCATAGCTGTCCTCTGGCTTCTGTTTGATTTCGAAGACGATACCCCGTGGGGGCTCACCAGCGGGAGACAAGGAATTCCCGCAGGGTGCGGGAGAACGCTTCGGGGTTCTCGAAATGCGTGTTGTGGCCCGCGTCCGGGATGGTCACGAGCCTGCCCTTTTCGGAGAGGCTTACCATATCCTGCATGGTTTTTCTGTAGCGGGAGTCGAGCTCTCCGGCCACGGCCAGCCACGGAACCCGCATCTCCGGAAGTCGTTCCCACAAGGAATCCTGGGAGCCCGTGCCCATGAGGCGGAGAGAACGGGCGAGGCCGGCCGGGTCGTTGCGCCGCCGCCGGTCCAGCAGCTTGGCGAAGCGTGTCTCGTCGCGAGCGATGGAGTGGAACAGCGGCTGTCGGTACCAAGCCTCCAGAAAGGCATTGAGCCCTTGCCGTTCCAGCTCGGACGCCTTGGATTCGTCCCATTCCAGCCGGGCCGCGCGTTCCTGCTCCGACGCCAGTCCGGCGGACCCCGATTCCACCACCAGGGCGCGGCAGCGGTCAGGGTGCGTCAACGCCAGGTAGAGCGCCAGCCGCCCGCCCATGGAATAGCCCACCGGCACGCACTGATCCAGCCCAAGGTCGTCCAGCACCGCCAGCAGCGCGAGTGCGGCCTCAGGCATCGGATAGAGGCCGGCCGGACACTCGGTGCTCAGCCCGTGGCCTGGAAGGTCCACCAGGATGCACCGGCAGTCCGGCAACGCCTCCACCGTCTCCACCCAGTCCCGCCCCGAGCCCATGAAGCCGTGCAGGAACAGGAGCACGAAGCCGTGGTCTGCGTCTCTGCCGCGGACACGGATCTCGTAATGAAGTCGGCGCAACTTGGCCAATTTGAACCCCTGAACGCCGGAGGACGGTCCGGCGGCTTGACAGGCGAAGCGAGACCTACAGCTTTGTTATTCGGCGGACGACGTCGCGGAGTGTGCCGCCTGACCCGGAGGAAAGGAGGAGGTCGACCGCTCTCAGGAGATCCCTACGGAACGCTGTTATCTTTGCGAATACCGTGGCCGCGGAGACCCCGAATTCTACGGCGAACTCGCATGCCTGCCGCTCCAACTCGGCACTGCCCATACTGTAGACAAGGGCCTCGCCGTTCATTCCGGCATCGACGGTCCGCCCAAGCTCAATGAGGTCGGAGAGTTCCTTGTTGGGAAACGCTTCGAACAGCCACAAAAGGTCGTAGAGGTCCTTTTCGCTACACCTCGAAAGGAGCGACGCCGCCTTCATGGCGAAGAGGGTCGGCAAGCCCGCCACGACGACATCACCGACGGCGTTGGTTTCGGCGATATCAAGGAGCCGCTCGTCAAGAACCACGTCCACCGTGAAACTGAGATCTTCGAGACCACAAACGGCTCGGTAGTACTGGTTGCTTCCACTCCTCTCGTCGAACTCGACGCCGATGGACCTCAGGGAACGAACGGCCAGAACGGTTTGCCTGAACGAAACGGCAGTGCCCGTGAACAGGTCGAGGTCGTCCGACCGGCGATGCGCTGCATAAAAGCCGGCCAAGGCGGTACCGCCAACGAGAAGACAATCGCTTATTCCCTGTGCGAAGACATGCCTGAGAGATTCCAGCAGCGGCGGCGGCAGGACCCGATCCGCTAGAGACGGGTCAAATCGTGATGAACCTTCCATACGGTGTCGATCTCCCTGCGCTTCGCTGGAGCCAGGTGCTTGCGGGTCCCGCGGTATGCGCGCCACGTCCCCTTGCCCAAGACTGCCGCCGCCTCATAGATGCCTCGACATTCGATGAACCGCGCGACTGCACGCGGGCGTGCTCCGGCCAACGCGACCAGAAAGCAGTAGATGTCCGGGTAGGAGCGATCCCAGCAGAACTCCGCGTAGAGCCGCCGTACGGTGGCGGGATCCGAGATACCGGGGAGCGGTTTGAGCAACTCGGCCGGGTCGATACCGAGTCCGTCGCTCAGGTTCACGAGATTGGCAACGTGCAGGTTCTGGAAGTCATCATCCTGCGCAAACCAGAGGGAAACAGCCTGGCGGCTCACCCCGGCGGCCCTGGCCACATCGGACTGCCGGTATCCCTTCTTTGCCATCACCGTCTTGAGCATGCTGAGGTACATCACTCCATCATGACGCCCCTCAGACAGGAGTGTCAAGTGTACTTGCGTATTGGCCGGTCGACGCACGGGCGGGCAACGTCGAGACGGCTACAGCCCTTCCAAAGCGGATTCTCGCAGGCTCACGTGGAGGTCGTAGTTGTCCTGACGCGCGGTCTGTACCTCGATCACGGTGGCGCCGGGCCGGCCCCGGGCCTCGCTGTAGGCTTCGACGAATTCGTCAGCCGTCGCCGGTCTGGCGTACTCGAGATCGAACAGCGCCGCGGCGTGCTCGAAGTTCATGCCGTGAGGGGCGCCGAAGTAGGGCTCGAAGACGTCGGCGAATCCGGCGATGGGAAGGAACGAGAAGATCCCGCCGCCGTCGTTGTTCAAGACGACGATGACGAAGGGATGGTCCAGGGACCGGCACAGCCTCAGGGAGTTCAGGTCGTGCAGGAACGCCTGGTCCCCGATCATGAGCGTAGCGCACTTCCCCAGGCCCCGCGCGAAACCCGTCGCCGTGGCGATGGTGCCGTCGACGCCGCTGGCCCCGCGGTTGGCCGCCACCACCACCGGGTCCGGCCTCGGACAGCCGAAGGTGTCCACGTCCCGGACCGGCATGCTCGACGCGAGATACAGCCCTTCATCCGCTCCGATGTGGCGCGAAACAAGCCACGCGGCCTTGGGCTCGTTAAGGGCCTGGTCTTGGGACAAGAGTTCACCAAGGCGCCGGCCGACGTGCTCCGACGCCCGTAACCAGCCGGCGAGCCAGTCCGCGCGGGCGCCGCCGGCTTCGCCGGTCATGCCCGCTTCCGCCGCATCGCCCGCCGCTCGCCCATCCCCGACCGCCGTCCTCAACGCCTCGCAGAATTCCGCCACCGGAACCTGCAACCGCCGTGTCGCCCGGTGAATGGCATCCTGGCGTTCCGGGTGGTCGTTCACCACCACGTAGTCCTTCGGCGGCGCGGCCTCCAGGTGGTCCGGAAGCCGCCTCGAAGTCCAGCGTCCGCCGACGTGTATCACCGCCTCGATGGGATGTTCCCGCATGAACTCTTTGGAGCCGAGCAAGATGTCGTGATAAGGGACGACGGTCCCGGGCCTGCTATCCAGCCGAAGCCCCGAGGTGACGTCGGGAAGGAACGGCCACCCCAGCATCCGGGCGAGACCGGCTACCGCCGCTCGCTCCGCCGGATCCGCCAGCCCACCCGCCACCAGCAGGCCACGAGGACGGCGCTCGACCAACTCCGCCACATCCGCCAACAGGGCCGGTCCGGGGCGAACCGGCGCGGTCTCGTAACGAGTGTACGCGTGTTCGCCCTCCCGCCAGGCGCGCACCGTCTCGATATACGCCTCGAAGTCGTCCCCCTGTCCCGTGGGGGCCAGCGGCTCGCGGAACATGCAGTTGATGTGGACGGCGCCGCCGGAAGCTCCGCCACAGCGGCTCACCGCCTGATCCACGGTGGTCAGCACCACCGCCGGATCGATGTCGGCGGACGGACACGGAAGAGTCGCCGACCATTCGGCGTAACCGCCGAAGAACTTCACCTGGTCCATGGTCTGGTTGGCGCCGGCGTCCTGCAACTCCGGCGGCCGGTCGCCGCTCAGCACCAGCAGCGGCACCCGCTCCAGCGACGCCTCCACCACCGCCGGCCACACGTTGGCCAGGGCGCTGCCCGAGGTGGTGACCACGGCGGCCGGCGTCCCGCTAGCACGACCGCATCCCAGTGCATGGAAAGCCGCGCCGCGCTCGTCGTAGTGGACGATGCTCCGGGCCCGGCCGTTTCGCGCCACGGCCACCACCAGCGGCGTGCTGCGGGAGCCCGGAGCTACGCAGAACGTGTCGACGCCGTTGCGGACGAGTTCCTCGACCAGGAGCGATGCCCACAGTTGGTTGAGGTTGGGGGCTTGAGTCATCGCGGCAGGTTCAAGGCCTGGGTGAAGTGGCTGATCTTGTAGTCCAGCTCCTCCCACTCGTCTCCCGGCACCGAGCCGGCGACGATCCCCGCGCCGGAGAACACCGAGAGCCTCGGGCCCTCCACGAGACCGGACCGAATCGCCACCGCGAACTCGGCACCGTCACGCCCCACCCAGCCCACAGGACCCGCGTACCAGCCGCGGTCGAAGGGTTCTCTTTCCTCGATCTCCCGGCATGCGCGATCAGTGGGGTAGCCGCCGACAGCCGGGGTCGGGTGCAGCGCTTTCAACAACTCGGCGTCGCCGACGCCGTCACAGAGCACGCCCTCGAAACTGCTCATGAGGTGTTGGCACTGCCGCAGCTTTACCACCGACGGATCGGCTCCGGCGTTCAACGAACCGCACAATGGTGCGAGGCTTTCCCGGATGCCCTTGACCACATAGGCCTGCTCCCGTCGCTCCTTGTCGCTGCCCATGAGGTCCCGTTCCAGTTGCCGGTCCAGGGACGCACCGTCGCCCCGCATGCGCGTGCCGGCGATGGCGTCGCACAGGATGCGCCGCCCCTCCCGGCGGTACAACCGCTCGGGCGGCGCTCCGAGGAATCCCCGGCCGGCAGCCGGCACGAAGCAGAACCGGTAGCAGTGCTCCGCCTCCGGCAACAATGCCTGAAGGCAGACAATGGGATCCAGATCGGTCGGGAATCCGAAGATCGACTTCCTGGCCAGAACCACCTTCCCGACAGATTTCTCGGAAACGAGATCCAGGGTTTCCGCTACGGCAGCGTCCCATCCCGCCCTGTCCGGCAGATCCTCGCGAGCGGTGGCCACCGGGTATGCGCACGTGGCTTCGGTGACCGGGAAGACCAACGCATCGACCTCCCTCATCAGGGTGTCGACCGCATCGGCCGAGTGCAGCCAGTGGCACGCGAGCACACTGTCCGGACCCCGCTGGCTCAACTCGAATCGCGGCAGCACGAAACGGTAGCTCCCGAAGTCCCGCCAAGCTTCATCCGAGCCGCCTTGGCCGTTGAAGCGCATGCCGCCGAAGTACCTTGCCGCCGTTTCCCCGGTCTCAAGCCGACCTCGCAACTGTTCGAACAGCGAATCGACGCCGTCCGAATTCGTTCCCGCAAGGAGATCCGCCGTGCCGATACCGGCCACCTCATCCCCGCCATCCCGGTCGGCCCAGTACATTCTGGCGGCGGAAGGCGCTTGCGCCCGCAGCCATGCAAGCGCATCCGTGGAAGGGATCACGGTTTCCACGCGGACGAGGCCGGGCGGTCCGCTCCCGGTGCACTCCCGGCGTATCGTCTCCCGCAGCTTGGCTGAAAGACTGTCCCCGCTTTGATCCGTTCCAACCTTCACCGGCACACCCGAGTTCAATCCAGAATGATTCATGGGCCCTGCTCAACGACGTTATCAGATCGGGCTCAAAGCGGCGAGGGGAGCCGGATGGCACGCGTCCGGACGCTACAATCATAGCCCCTCCATTGCGGACACCGGACACAATCCCTTAGGAATGTAGAGATAATCGTTGCTGCAAGGAGATCTTATGAGTCGACTGGAACGTGCCGCTCTCATCCTCGACGCCGCCGAGCAATGGAAGCATCGATGTCTGCTCAACGGCGGCTCGGTGTTCACCGACGAACGGCTCTGGACGCGGGAATACTTCGGACAACTCCATACCCACTTCGTCGAACACCCCGACACGGGAACGGATTCGTTCGAAGAGAAGCTGCGACGCCAACTCGAACCGGCACCCCCGGAGGCGAAGCGTCTGTGGGCGGAAATGATGTGGCTGTACTACTTGATCGTGGAGCACATAAGGCGGGTAACGAAGCTCGACAGGATCAGGACAGTCTGGGAGTGGTCAGGAGAATCCCTGCCTGAACAACACTGGGCACTACAGGACGTTCTGGACGGCGGACTTGTCCAGCCGGGTATAGCCTATTTGTCCCATCAGTGGCGTGAGTTCGGCTTCATCATCAACATGATGCATGACTGGTGCTCACACGTCCCTGACGATCGCAAACTGCTGCTGAGTGATCCTTGGAGCTTTGCCGAATGGGTCGACGGCCAGAACGACAGCAGCCGCCGTCAATTTCGACATGCCGTCTTGTTCCTGCTATTCCCGGACGCGTTCGAGCCGATCATGTCGGTAGGCCACAAGAAGGCCATCGTCAAAGCCTTTTCGGATAAAACCAGAGAGACGCCTGATGCAGAAAACATGGACATCATCAACCTCGACAAGGCGTTGCAGACGGTAGTGAAACGACTTCAAGACGAGCGTCCCGGTGAGGAAGTACTATTCTACCATGCGCCCCTGAAGGACCATTGGAAAGACGGTCTGCCACCACAAAATGACAAAGACAAGCGGCCGAGCGATGAGGAGTGGTACCTGGACCGTTTCGGCATCGCAGACGTATGGGGCATCGGCGCGGGCCAGGGCGCACGCTTGTGGGGAGATTTCCTGGAACATGGTATCGCGGCCATCGGGTACGACGAACTCGGTGACCTTGGCGAGTACAAATCCAAGGAGGCCGTCCACAACGCGTTGATCGAGAACGGCCGCGGGCAAAATCCAAGCAACCGCTCACTCGCTGCGTGGGAATTCGTGCATGAAATGAAGATCGGTGACATCCTCATCGCGAAGAGAGGACGCTCTGTCATTCTCGGATGGGGAAAGGTGACCGGTGACTACGCGCACGACCCCGAGCGAGCGGAATACCGGAATCTCCGAAAGGTCGAGTGGCATCCGTGCCATACGCCGGTCACTCTGAACGAGTTGATCACCACCAAGACGTTGACTCGGTTCACCCCATACAAGGAGTGGCTGCGGGAGGCCTTCGAATTGATCGATGCCGCCAGCGGACCGGGTCGCGGCCCGAACTTCAACCTCAAAGAAATGGGAATTCCCATCGGTTCTGTCTTGGTGTCCACAAGAACCCATGAGGAAGCGACTGTTGTCCCAAACAATAGAGTCACTTTCCGCAACGAGAACATGTCTCTGACGGCCGCAACCACTAAGGCCGTGGGATACCACACCAATCCTTGCCCGCGCTGGACATTCGGCGGCCGGAATCTGAGCGACATCTATGACGAGAAGTACCGCAAGAAGCCTGGAGTCTACGACATCACCACCGCACTCACCGACCTGTTCGTCGAAGAATCACAGCTTCATCGCATTCTCGACTCCATGGCACTGCGGAAGAACCTGATCCTCCAGGGACCGCCGGGGGTCGGCAAGACCTTCATCGCGCGACGGATCGCGTGGTGCCTGATCGGATACCAGGATCCGCGTTTCATTGAGATGGTGCAGTTCCATCAATCCTACGCCTACGAGGACTTTGTCCAAGGCTGGCGACCGACGGAGACCGGCGGCTTCACACTCCGGAACGGGGTGTTCTTCGAGTTCTGCGAACGCGCGGAGCAGCAGCCGGAGACGCCCTTTGTCTTCATCATCGACGAGATCAACCGAGGCAATCTGTCGCGTATCTTCGGGGAGCTCCTAATGCTCATCGAAGCGGACAAGCGTGGCCCGGAGCACGCCATCGCGCTGACCTACGGAGCTTCCGGAGAACGCTTCAGCGTGCCTGACAACGTGCACCTCCTGGGACTCATGAATACCGCAGACCGATCTCTGGCGATTGTGGATTACGCGCTGCGCCGCCGGTTCGCCTTCGAGACACTTCAACCTGCCTTCGGCACCAGACAATTCCGGGAATACCTGCTCGAGGCGGACGTCGACCGCACCCTCGTAGACCGAATCGACCGCAACCTGTCGGCACTCAACGAACGCATCCGTGAAGACAAGGACCTGGGACCCGGCTTTCGGATCGGACACAGCTACTTCGTGCCCGAGGAGTCGGTGGACGAGGAATGGTATCTGGGCATCATCGATACGCAGATCGCGCCCTTGCTGCGCGAGTACTGGTTCGACCGTCCCGAGCAGGTGGACAGGCTGGTGGAGGAATTACGCCGGTGACGGACAGACGGATCCCTATCGCCAATATCTACTACCTGCTGTGCTACGCCTGGAGCCATGTCGAGGAGCGGGACGTCGTGCGGCTGGAGGAACTGGAAGGGCTGGAAAAAGTGCACGATCTCCTGGGGAAAGTGCTCGCTGAAGGGACCTTCCGACTGATCCGTAGAGGGATCGATCGCGGTTATCGGGGGGTGCGCAAGGACCTCGCCGGCGTCCGAGGGAAGATCGCCGTGGGTGACACCGTGAAACGGGCGTTACGCGCTCGCGGGAGAGTCACCTGCGACTTCGGAGAGCTGTCTCACGACGTGTTGCACAACCGCATCCTGCGCTCCACGCTCCGATCCCTGCTGCGATTTCCGGACCTACACTCCGCAGTGCATAGGGAGGTTCGACACGCTTACTCGAAGCTCGACGGCGTGAGTGCGGTGCGGTTGAACCGTCGTCTGTTTCAGCAGGTGCAGATCGACCGAAACCGCCGCTACTATCGATTCCTGTTGTCCGTGTGCCGGCTCATCCACGAACAGTTGCTGGTCGACGAACAGTCGGGCGAGGCGAGGTTCACCGACTTCACCGAAGAGCGGATGGAAAGGCTCTACGAGGACTTCATCATCGAATTCTATCGCCGCGAGCAGGACCGCTACCGGGTCAATCATCGCGGGCGCACGATTGCATGGTTTGATGAAGGCACGCCCGACCACCAGCGCTCGAAGCTCCCGCGAATGGAGGCCGACGTCATCCTTGAAGCGCCAGATCGACGGATCATCATGGATGCCAAGTACTACCGGGAGTCGTTGGGCGGCCGTTACGGCGGAAAGCTGCACTCGAACAATCTCTACCAACTTCTGGCCTACCTGCGGAACCGCGAGGCCACGGAACCGCCCGGCCCTCGGCATGAGGGGATACTGCTCTACCCAGTGGTCGACACGCCGCTGGCGGCCGATGTCCGTCTGGAAGGCTTCTCGATCCGAGCCCGGAGCATTGACCTCGCCCGGGACTGGCGCACGATCCACGAGGATATGCTGACCATGATCGCCTAGAAGCCTACGTTACGGTCATCCCTACCCTCTGGGCGGACCTCTCCTGCAAGAATTCGGTGACGGAAGCGTAGCCAATCGCTCACCGCCCGTGGCGCGGGTTGGTGGTGGCCTGGATCTGCCGGATCCTCTCGGGCCAGGTGGAGCGGATATACGCGAGAACGTCCCAGATCCCGTCGTCGGTCAGGTCCTCGGAGGATCCGGGCATGCCGCTTGCGATTTCGGGGAGGCCGCGCGCCTCGAACAGGGCCTTGCCGCCGAGCCTGGTGTAGTCGAAGAGAAACTGGTTGTCGTGATGCCAGGTATGGCCGGTCTCGTCGTGCGGCGGGGCGGGCCTGATGCCGTCCTTGCCGGGGCGCCGCCAGTTCGGCTGGCCTTCAAGCTGGGCGCCGTGGCAGGAAGCGCAGTGCACGGCATAGAGCGCCCGTCCTTTGCGGAGGTCGCGGTTCTCGAGCTCATGGTCCGCGAATGCCGCGGCGGGCAGCAACAGCGCGAGACTTGCCAGAATGTGCTTCACGGAACCTCGGCTCATGTCATGCTCCGGCCCCAGACACGAACGGGCGGCCGGTAGTCTCTGCATCCACCGGCCGCCCGTTTCGCTCGACTCTGGTTTCGGGTCAGTTTGCCGCCAACTCCTTCTTGATGTTGTTGATGAAGGTGTTGAGCATCTGGTCGGCCTTCTTGCGGATGATGGGCTGGCCGAACTCGCCGATCTTGCCGAGGATGTTGACGTCGGTCTCGACCGTGAGCTCGGTCTCTTCGGCGCTCAGCTCCTTGAGCTCCATGGTGGACTTGCCGCGCATGGCGCCGGCCACGCGCCGGTCCTCGGCCTCGGCCCGGAGCGCGGCGCGCCAGGCATCCTGGTCCTTTTCCTCCAGGACGATCTTGCCCTGCAGGCTCAACGCGATGGGGCCCACCCGGACCTTCAGGGTCCCCTGGTAGGTTTCCCCGTCCAACTGCTCCACGCCCTCGACTCCGGGGAGACAAGTGGCGACCCTGGGAATGTCCATGAGAAGCTGCCACAGGGGCTCGCGGCCCGCGGGCACGGTTGCGCTTTGACTGAATTTCAACTCTGTCCTCCGTTCCGGTGATCAGCTCGCGCTGGCGACGGCCTGCTCGAGCGCCCGCCGGACGAACACGGCGGCCATCTGCGTCTTGTAGGATCCCGAGCCGCGGAAGTCGCTGACCGGGTCGGTGTGGTCCTTGGCCTTCTCGCCGGCTTCGCGCAAGCCCTCGGCCTTCACCGGCTGCCCCCTGAGCACGTCCTCGGAAGCGGTGGCGCGGACGGGCGTGGTGTTGACGCTGCCCATGGCGATGCGGACGTCCTTGACAGTGGTCTTGGCATCGTCGAGGGTGACCACGGCGGCCGCGCTGACGGTGGCATAGTCGTCGGCCGAACGCGGCAGGAACTTGAGGTACGCCGCGCCGCTGTTGGCCGCCATGAGCGGCACGCTCACGCCGGTGACGATCTCCTCCGGCTCAAGCACGGTCTCATAGTAGTCGCTGAAGAAGTCCTCGGCCGCCACCGAGCGGGTGCCGCCCGCGGAGCTCAGCTCGAAGCTCGCCCCCAAGGCGATGAAGGTCGGCGGCGGGTCCTGGTTGGGGTCGGCGTGAGCCAGCCCGCCGCCCACCGTGGCCATGGTGCGCACCCGCTGCGTGGCCACGTGGTGGTAGGTGGCGCCCAGCACCGGGAGCTTGCCCTGCACCACGTCGGACGCGTCCAGGTGGGCGTGGGTCACAAGGCCGCCGATGTGCACGCTGCCGTTGTTCTCCGAGATGTCGCTCAGGCCCGCCACGTTGCGCAGGCTGATGACGCATGTGGGCTGCAGGAGCTGCTGCTTCATCATGATGACCAGCGCCGTGCCGCCGGCGATGATCTTGCCGTCGGAGCCGAGTTCCTTCAGGTCCGAGTACGCCTCTTCGAGGCTTCCGGGAGTGCGGTAGTCAAAAGCGATCATTCCTTGAACCCCTTACTTGGCGAACTCGTGCGCCTTCTCGATGGACTCGATGATCTTGTAGTAGCCGGTGCAACGGCACAGGTTGCCCATCATCCAGTCCTTGATCTCTTCCTCGTTGGGCCGGGGGTTCTGGTCCAGCAACGCCTTGGCCGCCACCACCTGGCCCGGGGTGCAGATGCCGCACTGGAAGCCGCCGTAGCGGATGAAGCTCTGCTGCACCGGATGAAGCTCGCCGTCCTGGGCCAAGCCCTCCACGGTGATCACGTCGTGTCCGTCGGCGAACACCGCCAGGGCCAGGCACGAACTCACCATCTCGCCATCGATGAGCACCGTGCACGCGCCGCACACGCCGACGCTGCAGCCTTCCTTGGTCCCCGTGAGGCCCAGATCGTAGCGGAGCAGGTCCACCAACAACCGGTTCGTGGGCACTTCCATCTCGTGCTCCGTCCCGTTGACGCGAAACTTGATCTTCTTGTCCATGAAAATCCGTCTCCGATCGTGAGATTCGTTACTTGACTCGTTACCTGGCGGGGTCCGTGAAGATACCCGAACGACGCCCTGTTTATAGGAAGAATCCCGTAGCCGGTCAACCCCCGCCCGAGGCCGGAGGAGTCCCCGGCGGGACCTCTTCCACCGGCTTGTCCATGAACCGGCCGATGCGCGCCGCGAGCTCGTGGAGGCGCCTCCCGCCGCCCCGGTCGAGGAGCACCGACTGCGAGCCGGAAAGGAGCAGGCGGAGGGAACGGGCGGGGAAGGACTTCTGCCCGGCGGTGGAGCCGGCCACGGCGAAACCGCTGTACACCTGATCCTCGCCGAGCTTCAGGGCCCGGACCTCGCCGAAGTCCAGGGTCAGCCGGCGCCGCATGAACAGGCTGCTGCGGGACAGGTGGACCTTGCCGGCAAGCCGGTCGATCCGTATCGTCCGCTTGAGGGTCAACAGGAACACCACCACCCCGAACAGCACCACGTTCATGGCCGGGAAATACCACAGGTTCCCCACCGCGCTGTCGAGCCCCTGGGCGAGGATGGCGCGGAACACCGGCACCGAAAGGAGCAGCAGGAAGCAGGCGATGCCCAGGCACAGGAGGGCCGGAAAGCGCCCGCCGCGCCAGACGAGGTGGATCTCGTCGCCGCCCGAGGGTATCGCGCGGAATCCGAGGCGGTTGCCGATGGATTCGAAGTGTCGTGGATCCCCTGTCATTCGCGCCGCCCGCGCGGGGCCGAACCGCGGCTATTTCTCCGGCTTGCCCCCGTGCTTGCGCAATTCCCGGTCCGAGCGGTCGCGGATGTCCCGCTGGGCCCCCTGGGCCTGGGCGCGAATCTTCTCGTTGCAGGGTCCGCAGATGCCGCCGTTCAAGGGAGCGACCTTGGCGCACACCATGCAGCGCTGCGGTGGCCGGCTCTCCATAAGCGCGGAGCTTATCGGAAAACGCCCGGCGATCCAACAAATTGCCCGGGCGCCCTTCCTGGGACATTCCGGATTCAGGGCAGCACCCTGATCTGCGCCGGGCCCTCGAGGATCATCTCCAGCCCGTACTTGGGATCGTCCTTGATCCTCCCGGTGATCTCCACTTCCCTGCCCTGGAACTGGTTCGGGTGGGCGTTCTCCCGTATGAATGCATCCACCGCGGAGGAGAAGATCACGGCCGTGAAGGCGGACCGGGAGGGGCCGAAGTCCAAGAAGTAGGTATTGCTCTTGCGCGAGTGCCCCACCCGGAACACCCGGCCCCGGACCCGGGCCAGCACGCCCGCCAGCTCCTGGAGCCGCTCCACTTCGATCACGTCCACCACCGGCAGGTCGGCCGGGGAAGGGGAACCGGTGCCAGCGGCCGCCACCGGCTCCTTGCACGGCGGCGGCCCGGTCCAACGGCCGTAGAGAAGATGGACGAACAGGCCCGAAAGGAACGCCGCCAGCAGCGCCGCCGCCCACGGGACGGAAATCCGCCGCAAGAACCCTGTCGCGATGCCCCGCCCCATGGGTTAATGAGTCGGCGCGAGGGACGGAAACTTTAGCGGCAGGCGGAAAGAAAGCCTCGTCCCGCCCGTTCACGGACGGCACATCTCGAGGATCAACCGTTCCATGACGGCCTGGGGCTGGTGGCCGGACGACTTGAGCCTGGCGTCGGTCTCCTGGATCAGTCTGAGAAAGCCCTTGAGCTCGGGAAGGGTGAAGCGTTCCGCCCGCTGAAGGGTCAGGTAGTTGGCATAGGGGCTCTTGGTGGGGAGGCCTTCGGTGTCCGCGGGCACCCGTTGCTGGAACTCGGTGTAGGACATGCGCCGGCGCCAGACCCTGGCGAGCTCATGGTCCAGGAGCTGCCGGGCGCTCAGGAGACGGCGCACCTGGCTGGCGATGGCGCCAAGCACCATGAGCGGGTACGCGCCGTCGGCCATGAGGCGCCTGAGAAAGCCCAGGGCCTGGAGCGCGTCCCTTTGACCCAGCGA
Source organism: uncultured Binatia bacterium (SeqCode) (assembly GCA_965219905.1). GTDB lineage: Bacteria > Desulfobacterota > Binatia > UBA9968 > JAJDTQ01 > JAJDTQ01. The sequence continues at coordinate 2,043,222 of CBDCOS010000002.1, forward strand.
ATCGGTCAGGTCGAACACCCAGCTCTCGGACTGGTCGGTGAAGATCTCTTCCACGTCGGAAACGCCCACCGTGTCCGCGTCCCCGACGTACAGGAGCAGCTTCTCGATCTCCTGGTGGACGGCCCAGAGCTCGTTCCCGCACCGGGACAGCACTGCCTCCCGGGCCCGCGGATCGATCCGCTTGCCCGCCCGGCGAAGGCGCTGGTCGAGAAAGGCGGCGAGGGACTCGCGGCGGATGCGCCCGCTCCGGTCCCGCTCCACCGACAGGTCGACGACGCAGCCCTTGCCGCTCAGTTGCTTGTAGGCGCGTGCGCGCTTGTCCACCTGGGGCGCCAGCAGCAGCAGGCGGGAGCCCTCCGGCAGGCCCCCCTCCAGGAGTTGCAGGATCCTGCCCTGCTCGTCGGCCCTGGGATTCCCGAGCACAAGCTCCCGCTCGCGGCAGTATTGCCAGACCGCCTGGATCTCCCGGGCATGCGCCCGGTAGTCCTTGAGAGTCCCCGCCAACTCCGACGCGTCCTCCGCGTCCTGCCACCGCTCCCGCGTCCACCCCTCCGACCGCAGCAACGCCATGAAGGCCCGGCCGCTCTCGTCGTGCCGCCCCTCCTCCCAGAGACTCAGGCACTTGTCCAGCAGGTCTACCTTGCGCTCGGCGGGGGCGAACCAGGGGACGTATTCCACCACCACCGTGCAGGCGGGGGAAAAGAGCGATGGGGTCAGAAGGGCGGCTTCGATCTCGTCCCAGGACGCGGTCCGGCCGTCGAATGTCGAGGTGCCGAGGGCGCGGTCCGGATCAGGCGCGACGAGGTTCAGGACGGCGCGGCTCGCTCCGCGGACCCGGAACTCGTCGCCGTGGAGCAGCATGATAGCTGGCCCCTTCCCTTCGCGGAGGCCTGCCAGGAGCGTTTCCAGGTCTTGCGCCATCCATCAGCACCGCACGAGGGCCGCCAACGGGCCGTTACCGCTTCGACACCCACATCTGGTTCTTCTCGTTCCAGGCGTAGTCGGATTTCCAGATCTTGAGGCCCACGGTGAAGTCTCCGCCCGAGCGCGTGACGAAGACCTTCTGGGTCGAGTGGGGGATCTCTACCCTGGCCACCAGCATGACCTGCTTGCGCATGTCGCCCTTCACCAGGACGCGGTCTCCAACCTCCATGACGGCCTGCTGTCCCTTGGCTTTCTTCACAGCGGAAAAGGTACCATCCGCCACCCGGCCACGCAATTTCATCGAGCCGGCGATGCGGCCGCGACCGCGGGTTGACAACGGTACGGGGCTTCTCTATGAGGATATGGCGTTCTTTCCGAACACCTGTTCACACGGAGATACAGCCAGACCCGGAGAGTCCCGCAAAGGATCCACGATCCGGCCGCCAGGCCGGAAAGGAAGAGGAGTCCGCCGATGCGCTTCGTCACCTATAGTTTCCGCAGCAAGACCCGCCTCGGGATAATGATCGAGGACGACCAGATCGTCGACCTCCGGGAAGTCAGCCGGCGCTACCTGCCGGGGAGCACCGCCTCGTATCTCGACAGCATGCAGTCCTTCATCGAGGCCGGCGCCAAGGCCGTGACTACCGCGAAGAAGGCGGCCCAGTACGTCGCGGGGCTGGATTCCAAGGGCATCCGCAGGCTCGCCCAGGCGGAGATCCTGGTGAAGCGCAATCGCGCACGGCTGCTTTCGCCGATCCCCGTGCCGCGGAAGAACGTCATCTGCCTGGGAGTCAACTACCAGGAGCATATCGACGAAGGCGTGCGCGCGCGGGGAGTCCAGCTCGACACGCCCAAGGTCCCGGTGTTCTTCACCAAGCCCGCCACCGCGGTCATCGGCGACCAGGGCCGTTTGCTGGCGCATTCCGCCACCAGCAAGATCGACTGGGAGGTGGAGCTGGCGGTGGTCATCGGCCGGAAGGGCCGGAACATCCCCCGCGCCAAGGCCAACGACTACATCTTCGGCTACACCATCTGCCTGGACATGACCGCCCGGGACCTGCAGCGCGCTCACCTCCAGTGGTGGAAGGGCAAGTCCCTGGACACCTTCTGCCCCATGGGACCCAGCATCGTGCACAAGAGCGCCATGCCCGACCCGAAGAACATCCGGCTCCAGTGCCGCGTCAACGGCGAGACCATGCAGGACGGCAACACCCGGGACATGATCTTCGACATTCCCGCCACCATCGAGCACCTGTCCGACGGTCTGACCCTGGAGCCCGGCGACATCATCAGCACCGGTACGCCGTCCGGCGTCGGCTTCGCCCGGACTCCGCCCATCTTCCTCAACGTGGGGGACAAGGTGGAAGGCGAGGTCGAGGGGATCGGCGTGCTGGAGATAAAAATCGCCGCCGCCCGCTAGTTTCCCGTACCGTTAGCTAGTATCCTAAGGGACTCCGACCGGGGAGTCTGCTGTGGTCATCCGTATCAACGGCAAGGACAACGAAGTGGCGGCGGACCTGAGCGTCGCCCAACTCCTGGAGGATCTGGAAATCCGGCCCGGACGCGTGGTGGTGGAGCTCAACGCCGAGGTCGTGTCCCGTGACGCGCACGGCGCCACCCAACTGAAGGAAGGCGACGAGGTGGAGATCGTCCACTTCGTCGGCGGCGGATAGAGTCATGGCCCAACCCACACCGCAAGTCTCGGAGGCGGCATCGTCCGACTGCCTGCGTTTGGCCGGGAAGGAATTCCGGTCGCGGCTGATCGTCGGCACGGGCAAGTACCGCGACTTCGAGGAGACCCGCAAGGCCATCGAGGTTTCCGGGGCGGAGATCGTCACGGTGGCGGTGCGGCGCGTCAACGTCGTCGACCCGGACCAGGAAAACCTGCTCGATTACCTCGACCCCAAGAAGTTCACGATCCTGCCCAACACCGCCGGCTGCTACACGCCGGAGGAAGCGGTGCGCACCTGCCGCCTGGCCCGGGAGGCCGGGGTCGGCGACATGGTCAAGCTCGAGGTCATCGGCGACGACAAGACCCTGTTCCCCGACACGCCCGGCACCCTCGAGGCCGCCCGCCTGCTGATCGACGACGGCTTCACCGTGCTGCCGTACATCAGCGACGACGTGGTCACCGCCAAGAAGCTGGAGGACATGGGCTGCGCCGCGGTGATGCCGCTGGCGGCGCCCATCGGTTCGGGGCTGGGCATCCGCAACCCTTACAACATCCGTATCATCCAGGAGAACGTGTCCATCCCGGTCATCGTGGACGCCGGCGTGGGCACCGCCTCGGACGCGGCCATCGTCATGGAGATGGGCTGCGAAGGCGTGCTCATGAACACCGCCATCGCCGGCGCCAAGGACCCCGTGCTCATGGCCGACGCCATGAAGCAGGCTGTGGAGGCCGGACGCAAGGCATTCCTGGCCGGCCGCATTCCCAGGAAGCTCTACGCCACCGCCTCCAGCCCCATCGAGGGGCTCCTCACCTGACCGAGGGCGCGGCCTTCAGGCAGCCGTCCCTGAAGCCGTAGACTTCGACCTCGATCGGACAGCAGACCGTTGGGATCCATCGACTTCGACCTGTATCTGGTCACCGACCGCAAGACCACCGGGGGCCGTGAGCTCACGTGGGTGCTGGAGCAGGCGCTGGAGGGCGGCGTGCGGGCCGTGCAGCTCCGGGAGAAGGACCTGGGCGGCGCAGCGTTGCTGGAGCTGGCCGGGGAAGTGAAGGGGCTGTGCGACCGCTACGACGCGGAGCTCTTCATCAACGACCGCGTGGACGTGGCGCTGGCTTCGGAGGCGGCGGGCGTCCACCTCGCCGCAAATGCCCTGCCGGTCGAGGTCGCACGGGAACTACTCGGCCCCGACCGGAAGATCGGCGTCTCCACCCATTCCGTGGAGGAAGCGCGAGCCGCCTCCGAAGCCGGCGCCGACTTCATCCTCTTCGGCCCCGTCTACTCCACCGCCTCCAAGCTGGCTTTCGGCAAACCCCAGGGACCCATCGCGCTCAAGGCCGTCACCGACGCCGCGTCCGTCCCGGTCTTCGCCATCGGCGGTATCAAGCGGCACCACCTATCCGAGATCAAGGCCCACGGCACCACGCGCGTAGCTCTCATCTCCGCCATCTCGGAGGCTCCCGACCCCGCCTTCGCGGCGCGGGAGATGCTGGCCGCGTTACGATTCACCTTCACGCCGTAACGGAATGCCTTTGCGTCATCAGGAGAGGTCATCACCACCCCACATTTGAGTGTCATCCGCCGTTTGGTATATGGTTACAGCCCACGAGGAGGCACACCATGAGAGATTGGGAAAAGATCGTCCCCGAGTACGACCGCCGGATCTACGAAAAAGCCGGCTACAAGGGCAAGCAGCCGTTCGGCGAGCGGCCCGCGCTGCTGATCATCGACGTCATCACCGCCTTCACCGGGACCAGGCCGATGGAGACCCTGGACGCCATCGACGAGTTCCGGTCGAGTTGCGGCAAGGCCGCGTGGCAGGCGCTGCCGCACATCCGCAAACTCCTGGTCGCGTGCCGCAAGAGCAAGGTGCCGGTCGTCTATTCGACCAGCGATCCCGACTTCAAGGCAGTCTTCGGCAACGCCACCAAGCGCGCCGCGGAGCCCACCACCTCAAGCGACCTGGCGGTGCAGTTCCCGCAGATGATCCGTCCGCGCAAGGACGAGTGGGTGGTGCACAAGGCACGGGCCAGCGCGTTCTTCGGCACCCACCTGATCACCTACCTGACGCGCAAGAACATCGACTCGTTGATCGTCACCGGCGCCTCCACCTCCGGCTGTGTCCGTTCCACGGTCATCGACGGCTATTCCTACGGCTTCCCCGTGTTCGTGGTGGAGGAAGGCACTTTCGACCGCTCGCAGTTCTCGCACCTCGTGAACCTCTACGAGATGAACAGCAAGTACGCGACGGTAGTGACCCGTGCGGAAGCCCTTGACCACGTCGAGTCGCTGCGGGCCGTCCCGCAGCTCCGGGCGGCGCAGCGGTAAACGGAGAGAATTCAATGAGAGATCTCGGACTCAAGGACAAAGTGGTTCTCATCACCGGCGGCGCCGGCGTGCTCGGCACCGCCTTCTCCCAAGGCTTCGCCGATCACGGCGCCAAGCTGGCCATTAACGACCTCAGGGAAGAGAAGGCTCTCGAATGCATCGGCAAGCTCACCGGTGACGTGGACGCGGTTCCCGCCTGCTGCGACGTCTCCGACGACGCGGACGTGGCCCGAATGGTCAACGGGGTGGTGGAGCGCCTCGGCAGGATCGACGTTGTGGTCAACGCCGCCGCCGTGCAGATCTACCCACCCAAGAGCATCACCGAGATGGAGCCCGGCGAGTGGGACTTCGTGCTCGACATCTGCCTCAAGGCCGCCTACCTCACCACCCGCCACGTGGCGCCGGTGATGAAGCGCCAGGGCGGCGGCAAGATCGTCAACATCGCCTCCATCGCCGGACACCGCGGCACCGCCGGCGGCTCCGCCTACAGCGCCGCCAAGGGCGGCGTCGTCATGCTCACCCGGCAGATGGCCGTGGAGCTCGGCCGCGACAACATCAACGTCAACTCCGTGAGCCCCGGCTTCACCCCCAACCGCCTCACCACCATCTACGAGTACGAGGCCATCGCCAAGGGTGCCAGCGAGGGCCCCGAGCCGGACCACACCGCCGGCGAATTCACCCCGCCGGCCCTGGGCCGCAAAGGCGAAATCGAAGATTTCGTCGGACCGGTATTGTTCCTGGCTTCCCAGTGGGCCGACTACATCACCGGAGCGGACCTGCCGGTGGAGGGAGGGCGGATGGCGGCGCGGTAGCGGGCACCCGCAGACTCGTTATCCCGGCCGGCCGGAGCGTCGTCCCGGAAACGCAGAGTGTCATCACGGACTTGATCCGGCTACAGCGAAGAGGCTGAGAACCACCGAGCGACGGGGGATTCCAATAATTTTTAACGATTTAGTCAAGAACCTTTACACGGGGCAGCCCGTGCCATAGGGTTGAGGGGTGGTTGCTACCGAGTATGTACTGATTGGTGGCGTAGTGGCGGTGTTGGCGTTCCTGTGGACGCTTCACCGTGACATGCGTTCTCTGTCCGACAGGGTTTCGCGTCTGGAAGGCTTGCTGGAGGATTTGCGGGACGCAGTGGCCGGACGCAACACCACGAACTAAACCTCCCTCCTGAACATCCACTGACTCGCTTTCCAAGTCACCCCGCTGCTCCGCGGATACATCACCAACGCGAACCTGCCCGTGGAAGGAGGACGGATGGCGACGCGGTTGCGCCGGCAATCGCTTGCCGACATGCACGGACGGCTGATAGATTGGTGGTTGCCCGCCTACGCAAACACTCCCGCCACCCTAGCTCAGATGGTAGAGCAACTGATTCGTAATCAGTAGGTCGCCGGTTCGAGTCCGGCGGGTGGCTCCAGTCTTTTCGACAAGTCAGGCGAATTGTTTGCAGGACCGGGGGTGTCGACCCTCGCGGATGTTCCTGGCACTGAAGCAGGTACGCGCGGTGGTTCAGGCAAGGCAGGACCACGTCGCAACCATCGCAGAAAGACCCTCAGTAATACTTCGTCTCCAGATCCACCTCCCCCCAGTTCTCCGCCTCCATCATCATCGCCCAGCGGGCGTAGAACTGGCGCAGGCGCTTGCCGCCGCCGAAGGCGCCGGACTTTTCCTCGTGGCCGAGGTGGGCCTGGATGTTCTGGGGGTAGCGGCGGGCGATGATGCCCCGGGCGGTGCCGGTGCACTGCTCCCAGTTGTTCATGTCGTCCTGTTCGAGGTTGCCGCTGGGGCCGAAGGTCTGGGTGAGGTGGCGGCGCATGGCGGTCTTGATCTCTGGGGGCGCTTCCTTGTCGACGACGCAGTAGGACCAGATCTCGGTCTTCTCCGGGCCCCGGGGGTGCCAGACGCGGATCATGTGGCGGATGAAGTTCGGGGAGACGTTGGGAAAGACGGTGGTAACGAGCCCGGCCTGCTGGGCGAGGTCGGGGCCGATGCGTTGCACGGCCTCGTCGAAGTGGTCCAGCAGGTAGTCCCGTATGATGCCTCCGGCGACCCGGGTGAAGCCGATGTCGTCGGAATAGGGCCGGGGCTCCTCGTTGGTGCGGGGGTAGGACAGCTCGTCCACCGGCACCTCGCGCACCGACACGTGGGTGATGGTGTGGTGGCCGTCGTCGCCGAAGAAGTTGTCCGCGGCGTACTTCCAGTTGGCGTTCATGACCCACTTGTGCACGCCGCCGATGATCTCGGTGCCGCTGGCGCGTCGGTCGAACATGACCCCGAGCTCCTGCTCCTGGCCGCCGAGATAGTCCAACAACGGCGGCGCCTTGGGGTCGAAGGTGGCGAAGATGAGCCCTTTGTGGATGTCGAGCTGGGCCACTTCCACCAGCCCCCACTGGGTCATGTCCAGCTCTCCGCTGTAAATCTCCTTCATGCCGGGCACGCCGATGAGCTTGCCGTCGTTCCCGTAGCACCAGCCGTGGTAGGTGCACATGAGCGAGCTGGCGTTGCCCTGGTCCGCCCGGCACACCCGGTTGCCCCGGTGGCGGCACATGTTGAGGAAAGCCCGGACCGTCCCGTCTGCTCCCCGCCACAGCAGCACCGGGTCCTCGCCCATGTAGGTGGCGAGGAAATCGTTGGGATTGGGGATCTGGGTCTCGTGGCCGAGGAACAGCCAGCAGCGCGCGAAGATCCGCTCCAATTCCTGCTGGTAGATGTCCCTGGAGACGAAGATCCGGCGGTCCAGCAACCCTTGTCGGGTATCCACGAGATCGTGCAACTGGTTCATCCCGCTACCCCCTAGAAGAAGATGCTCAGGTTGGGCGACTGCAGCACCGCCTGGTCCAGCACGATGGTCCGGCGGGCGATCTTCCACTGGTCTCCGACCTTGCGCAGCACGTCGTCCCGCTCCCCCACGAACACGTCCCGGCTGTGCTCGAGCTGGGTCCGGTACACCATGAAATACGAACGCACCCGCAACTCGGAATCGTTTTCGCCGGACTCGACCTGCACGTTGGTGACCAGGTGCCGGGTGCGGGACGGCGGCACCTCCGACCATGCCATGCCGGTGGCGAGGCGGTTTACCCGGGTACGCAGCGTTTCCTTGGTCTCCTCGAAGAGCGCCAGCTCTCCGGGCTTGGACACGCTGTCCGCGGGATCGTCGCTCTCCCACGGATTGGTCCGCTCGGGCATCCAGTAGACGATGTCGTCGGTGAAGAGGTCCAGCCACTCCCCGAAGGCGCGGTCGTCCAGCAGCCGCGCCTCATGGACGAGGAAGTCGTTGATCTCATGCCAAAGATCGTGATCGGTCACGTTGCCTCCGCCTCGCCGTGATGTCGTTTATTCCGGATGGCCTGCGGGGCCGTCACCAGTACCGGGTCTCCAGGTCGACGTCGTCCCAGCTCTCGGCCTTCATCATCATCTCCCAGCGGGAGTAGAACGCCCGCAGCCGCCTGCCGCCGCCGATGGGCGGGCAGCGGTCCTCGTGTCCGAGATGGGCCTGGATGTTCTGCGGGTAGCGCTTGGCCACCACCCCGCGGGCGGTGTCGGTGCACTGGATCCAGTTGTTCATGTCGTCCTGCTCCAGGTTCCCGGCCGGGCCGAAGGTCTGGGTCAGGTGCAGCCGCATGGCGGTCTTGACGTCGTCGGGCGCGTCCTTGTCCACCACGCAATACGACCAGATCTCGGTCTTGTCCGGACCCTTGGGATGCCATACCCGGATCATGTGCCGGCTGAAGTTGGGCGACAGGTTGGGAAATACCGTGGTGACCAGCCCGGGGCGTTCGGCCAAGTCGGCGCCGACTCGCTCGATCAGCTCGTCGAAATGCTCCTGGTGATAGTCTCGTATGACGCCTTCGGCGACCCGGGAGAGTCCCCGGTCGGTATCGGGGCGCGCATCATCGTTGGTCTGCGGGTAGTACCGGACGTCCACGGGCACCCGGCGCACCGACGCGTGGGTCACCGTATGGTGGCCGTCGTCGCCGAAGAAGTTGTCCGCAGCATATTTCCAGTTGGCGTTCATGACCCACTTGTGCACGCCGCCGATGACCTCGGTGCCGCCGGCGCGCCGGTCGAACATGAAGCTCAGCTCCTGGTCCTGACCGCCGAGGTACTCCAGCAGCGGCGGCGCATCGGGGTCGAAGGTGGCGAAGATGAGCCCCTTGTAGGTGTCGAGCTGGGCCACTTCCACCAGCCCCCACTGGCTCATGTCCAGCTCGTCGCTGTAGATCTCTTTCATGCCGGGGACGCCGATGAGCTTGCCGTCGTTGCCGTAGCACCAGCCGTGGTAGGTGCACATGAGCGAGCTGGCGTTGCCCTGGTCCGCCCGGCACACCCGGTTGCCCCGGTGGCGGCACATGTTGAGAAACGCCCGCACCGTCCCGTCCCCGCCCCGCCACAGCAGCACCGGGTCCTCGCCCATGTAGGTGGCGAGGAAGTCGTTGGGATTGGGGATCTGGGTCTCGTGACCCAGGAACAGCCAGCAGCGCGCGAAGACCCGCTCCAGCTCCTGCTCGTAGATATCCTGGGAGACGAACACCTGGCGGTTCAGCAAACCCTGCTTGGTGTCAACGAATTCGTTAACGCGATTCATACCGTTCTCCTCAGACCTTTCGGCTCACGTCCGTCGATGCGCCGGGCGGTTCCGTGGCGATTATATAGGTTTCCGGCCTATGGCTGTCAACGCCGGCACCGGACCCACGGTGCCGGCATGGCCGGCTGCGGCGGGTTTGAAACCCGCCCCTACATATGGGATCACGTGGCATGGGCCATGAGAGGGGCAGAATGACAGCGAACGGCGCACCGCCCTTGTCCGGAGTCCGCGTCCTCGACTTCGGCCACGTGCTGGCGGCGCCGTTCTGCACCCGGCTGCTGGCGGATCTGGGTGCGGACGTGGTGCGGGTGGAGAGCAGCAGACATCCCGACTTTCCGTGGCCGTCGTCGTACCGGCACGCGGACGGGCGCCACGCTTCCTATCTGAACACCAACCGGAACAAGCGCTCGGTGGCCATCGACCTGAAGCACCCGGCGGGCCGGGATGTCGCCCGGCGTCTGGCAGGGGCCGCGGACGTGGTGGTGGAGAACTTCAGCGCAGGGGTGATGGACCGCCTGGGCCTGGGATACGAAATGCTCTCGGGGGACAATCCCGGGCTGATATTCGCGAGCATGTCGGGCTACGGCCACAGCGGCCCGCGCCGGGACTGGACCAGCATGAACATGAACCTGCAGGGGTACGCGGGGCTCATGCAGGTCACCGGCGCCGAGGGAGATCCGCCCACCGCCATCTCCAACTCCTGGAACGACTACATCGGCGGTCTCCACACCTGCTACGCCATAGTCGGCGCCTTGACCGAGCGGGAGAGCACCGGAGAGGGCATCCATCTCGACATGGGCCAGTTCGAGTGCAGCGTCTCCATGATCGCGCCGTTGCTCCTTTTCAGTGCGGTGAGGCAGAGGAACCCCGACAGGATGGGCAACCGCTCGGAGCGGTTCGCTCCCCAGGGAGTCTATCGTTGCGCCGGACAGGACGAGTGGTGCGCGGTAAGCGTTCACGATGACGGGCAGTGGCAGGCGCTGGCGCAGGCGGTCGGGGACCCGGATCTGGCCGGCGATGCCCGGTTCGCCAACCTGCAGGGGAGGATGCGGCATCACGACGAGATCGACGAGCGTATCGAGGCATGGACCAGCGGGCTGCCGAGCGCCGACACGGAAGCCCGGTTGAAGCAGGCCGGTGTCTCCGCGGCGCGGATGCGCCGGGTGCAGGACCTCGCAGAGAACCGGGAGCAGTCCCGGGCCTACAAGACGATGCCCGAGCCCAGGGTGGGCTCGATGCTGACCACCGCGCTGCCCGTCGAGTTCTCCGAAAGTGCCCTGCCGCCCGCAACGCCGGCCCCCGGCCTGGCGCAACACACACGGGAAGTGCTGCATGAATGGCTGGAGCTGCCGGAGCGTGAAGTGGCGGCGCTGGATGGCGCGGGAGCCCTCGTGTAGGGCGCGCCGCGGGACCCGAACGGGACGACGGTATGAGCGAGACCGCCGAATCGATCATCAGCGAGGAGCTGCGACGCTGCATCGGCCACAGGGGCCCGGCCCGTTCCCTCGAGCCGTTGACCGCCTCGGATGTGCGCCGCTACGTGGACGCCACGGGCGATGACAATCCTCTTTGGCTGGACGACGACTTCGCCCGCTCGGCCGGTTACCAAGGGCGCCTCCTGCCGCCCATCCTGGTGGGCTGGACACCCTTCAGCCTCAAGGAGCCGGAGGAAGGGAAAGGTTCCTCGATCGACGTTCGGCGGCAGCTTCCCGTCCCCGCCGCCTATGCCAACGTGCGCAACGCCGGCAGCGAAACCGAGTGGCTGAAGCCGGTCCACCTCGGCGAGCCGCTGTCCTGCCAAAGCCACGTAGTCGATATCACCGCCCGGGAGGGAAAGATGGGCGTGGGGATCTACGTCACGCAGGTGGAGGAAGTGCGCGACCGGGAGGGTGAGATCGTCTTCACCCGGCGGCACACCGTTGCGCTGTTCCCGGAGCAGACCGTGAAGGAGTGAGCTTGCGGATCATCGACCTCGGTTCCCTGGCCGGAGCCTATGCCACACGCCTGCTCGCCGAGTCCGGCCACGACGTCATCCGCATTGAGACTCCGGGCGGTGACGCGGTGCGCCGTACCGGCCCGTTCCTGAGAGACGCGACCGATCCGGAACAGGGGGCCTTCCACCACTTCCTGAACGCGGGCAAGCGGAGTCTGTCCCTCGATCTGGAGTCTCCCGCGGGATCGCAGGTGTTCCTGGCGCTGACGCGGACCGCCGGCGCCGTGGTGACCAGCCGGCCGCTACCCGTGGACCGCGAGACGGCAAAGGCAAATCTCGTGTGGACGGATGTGGAGGAGGAAGAGGACGAGTTGTGCGCCTACGCCCGCTCCGGCCTGCTTTCCCTCACCGGACAGCGCGACGGCCGGCCCACGCTCCTGGGCGGCCACATGATCTACCTGGCCACGGGCATCCAGGCGGCCATGGGGACCGCCGCCGCCCTTCACGTTCTCAAGCGCACGGGACAGGGCCAGCGTGTCCGGGTTTCCATGCAGGACTGCCTGGAGACCTTCGTCGAGCAGGCCATGGTCGAGTACACCTTCTCCGGCACCCGGACCGAGCGGCGCGGCAACCGCGGCACCATCACCGCCATCTCGGGCGCGCTGCCGTGCAAGGACGGCCACTGGGTGGTGAGCCAGATCAACCGCCCGGGCCGGTGGGAGAAGTTCACGGAGTGGGTCGGGAACCCCGAGCTCACGGCCGATCCCTCGCTGGCATCGGACGACGTGCAACGCGAGAAGAAGGACTTCATCATGGACCGGGTGCTGGCCTGGTCGAAACGGTTGACCAAGACGGAGATCGTCGAGGAGGGGCAGCGGCGTCGGTTCCCCTCCTCGCCGGTCTCGACGCCGCTGGATCTGACCGCGGACCCGCAGCTCGTCGCCCGCGGTTACCTGGCCGACGCGGACGACCCGCGCTTCGGGCGCATTCCGTTCCCGCGGGGCGCCGTCGCGCGCGTCCGGGGACAGGAGATGGGACCCGCGCCCACCATCGGGCAGCACAACGCCGAGATCCTGGCCGAGCTGGGCTACTCCGATGCGGACCGTCAGAAACTGGCGGAGTCCGGCGCCGTCCCGGGCGTGGCGGCAAGCCCGGCGATGAGGGAGCAAGGATGACCGGCGCAGGCGCGACGATGGCCGAGCAGAGATTCTTCGAGGATGTCCGAACCGGCACGGAGCTGGCGGCCCGCGAATACGGCCCCCTCACCGTCATCGACACCGTGCGCTGGGCCGGCCTCCAGGAAAACACCCAGCAGCTCCACTACGACCGGGACTGGGTGCGGGAGCACGCCGGGCTCCGCACCTTCATCGCCAGCGGCGCCTACCGGCAGGCGCTGCTCATGCGCATGCTCACCGACTGGGTCGGCCCCCGGGGCCTGCTGCGAAGGCTCGGCGTCCGGCACACCTACTCCACCTTCGAGGGCGACACCATGCGGTTCGCCGCGCGGGCCGTAGAGAAGTCCCCCGACCCGGCCGACCCGTGGATCCGGTGCGAACTGGAGGGAACGAACCAGGAGGGGCGGCGGATACTGACCGGGCAATGCACCCTCGTCCTTCCCCGGCGATACTGAAAGGAACGGAACTCCCATGATCATCCCCGCGATGAAGCCCGACGAAGCGAAGGCCTACGTGGACGAGCACTACCGGAAGGTTGCGCAACGGTGGAGCGAGCGGGTGACCGGCTCGCCTTTCATGGTCCAGCTCATGGAGGGAAGTCTGCCGCGCGCCGCCCTGCGGACGTTCTTCCGGAACTGGGCGTCGTACACCATCGAGATCAATACGCTGGAGGCCGCCTCCTATCACAAGCACATCGCCTTCTTCCGCAGGAACCGCGACCTCATGGCGCCCATGGCCCGGAAGCTCGCCGACGAGCTGCTCCATCCCGAGCCCCCGGGACACATCCACGTCGTGCTGGAAACCGCCAGGGCCCTGGGTATCGGGGAGGACGAGGTGTACCTGGACCCGATGCTCGCCGAGTTCCGGGCCAAGATCGACTTCAAGCGGACGATCCTCTGGGAAGGGACCGTCGCCGAGTTCTATGCCGGCGGGGCCACCGAGGAACAGACCGGTTACTGGTCCGCGGACTGCTTCAAGGCCCTCACCACCCACTACGGCCTCAGCGCTGAGCAGGCGGTCTACTTCTCCACCCACGAGGAGGCCGACCTGAAGGAGCACGAGGGCGTCATGGGCCACGGGAGCTTCCGGCGGCTGGTGCTGCGACGGCTGCTGGAGGACGGCATCGAGGTGCGCGCGGGATACGACCTCGACTACTGCGGGCTCACCGCCGTGGACCTTCACGGCGACATCCTCAATGCCAGCCTTGCCGCGGCCGGGTGAAGGAGAGCCCCGCGATCGTAAACTCGCCGGTCTTGCGAACGCGACCATAACTTGACTACGGCGTCACGTGTCCTTAACGACCGCGTGCCAAGCTTCCTTCGGGATGAGGGTCGCGGTCGCCACCGACGCTTGGGAACCACAGGTCAACGGCGTGGTGCGCACGCTGCAGCAGACGCGGGCTCACCTGGCGGGGCTCGGACACCAACCGCTCTTCGTGACGCCATCGGATTTCACCACCGTCCCCTGCCCCACCTATCCGTCGATCCGCCTGGCGCTCCTTCCCGGCAAGGGAGTCGAACGAATCCTGCGCGACTTCGAGCCCGACTCCGTGCACATAGCCACCGAGGGCCCTGTCGGCCATGCCGCCCGCTCGTTCTGCTGCCGCGCCGGCATCCCCTTCACCACGTCGTTCCACACGCTGTTTCCCGAGTACATCCGCGCGCGCGTTCCGTTTCCGGTGAACTGGTCGTACGCCTATCTCCGCCGGTATCACGGCCGCGCCGCCCGCACCTTCGTGGCCACCCGCTCCCTGGCGGAGCACCTTCGGGAGCGCGGCTTCGACAACCTCGCCATATGGGCCCGCGGGGTCGACACGGAGGCGTTCAAGCCAGGTCCCAAGTCGTTTCTGCCGGGGCCGCGGCCGCTGTCCATGTACATGGGCCGGGTGGCGGTCGAAAAGAACATCGAGGCGTTCCTGGACCTCGACCTGCCGGGGACGAAATACGTCGTGGGGGACGGTCCCGACCTGCAAGGCCTTCGCTCCAGGTACCCGGACGTCCGGTTCGTGGGCCAGAAGCTCGGCGCGGATCTCGCGGCGCACGTGGCCGCCGCCGACGTGTTCGTCTTCCCGAGCCTGACGGATACCTTCGGGCTCGTCCTGCTCGAGGCCATGGCCTGCGGTGTGCCGGTGGCCGCATTTCCCGTGACCGGACCGTTGGACGTCGTGGAGAACGGGAAGACCGGGGTGCTCGACCACGATCTTCGCGCCGCTGTCCTCGGCGCCCTGGAGCTCGATCCCGGCGACTGCGTCGCCTATGCCCGCCGACACACCTGGTTGGAGTGGACGCGCCGGTTCGTTTCGCTGCTGGAACCGGTCGACCGTGTCTCCTGGTCGCCGTAGGCGATGCGGTGGGTATCCTGCCACTCCAACAGCTCCAGCCTGCCGTCGTCGTGCTCCACCAGGGCACTGTTGCTCTCCACCCAATCGCCGCAGTTGCAGTAGGTGATGTCGTTCAGGGGAACGATCTGGGGCCGGTGGATGTGGCCGCAGATGACCCCGTCGACTCCCAGGCGGGCCGCCTCGAACGCCATCGCCGCCTCGAAGTTGCTGATGTAGCGCATGGCGTTCTTGACCTTGTGCTTGATGGCGCCGGCCAGGGACCAGTAGGGGAGCCCGAGCTTCCGCCGCACCAGGTTGAGCCGGGTGTTGACGCCCAGAAGCAGGTCGTAGGCGTGGCTCCCCAGCAGCGCGATGGCCCTGGACGAGCGCACCACGCTGTCGAACTGGTCGCCGTGGATTACGAGAAAACGCTTGCCGTCGGCCTTGCGGTGGACGATGCGGTCGACGATCCGGATGTTGCCGAAGGCCATGCCGTTGTAGTCCCGGAGCATCTCGTCGTGGTTGCCCGGCACGTAGATCACCTTGGTGCCGTACTTGGCCTTGCCGAGGATCGTCCGCAGAACGTTACTGTGGTCCTGGGGCCAGAACGGCCGTTTCCGCACCGACCAGATGTCGATGATGTCGCCGACCAGATAGAGAAATTCGCATTCCACCGAACGGAGGAAGGCCAGCAAGGACGAGGCGCTGCAGCCCCGGAAGCCCAGGTGAATGTCGGAAAGCCAGACCGTGCGGTAGAACCGGGAAGACGTTCCGTTGTGATTCAACACGTTGCCACCTCCATGCGCGACCATGGAAAAGCTTCGGGGAATCCGGGTCGTTCGCACCGGATTCTCCTTGGCAAGGGTAACGTGTCAGTGTGTTGTCACGATGACGCGGTTGCGTCGGAAACGGGAAGTGTTCGTTGACGCTCTGTTACGAGACGAAGCGATGGAACGCACCCGAACGTCGCATCAGGCCGGGCCGTTGCCGTCGATGAACGTCTTGGCGTGGCTGACCAGGGCGAGCTTGTTGGCGGCGTGGAAAGCGGCGGTCTTGTAGCACTCGGCCAGCGTCGGATAATTGAAAACCGTCTTCAGGAAGTAGTCCAGTCCTCCGCCAAGCCCCAGCACCGCCTGTCCCACGTGAATGAGCTCGGTGGCGCCGCTGCCGATGCAGTGGCAGCCCAGGAGGCGGCCGTCGTCGCGGTGGAAGAGCATCTTGAACATGCCGGAATCGTCGCCGAGGATGATGCCGCGGGAGATCTCCTTGTAGCGCGCGACCCCGGTCTCGTAGGGGACCTTCCGGCTCGTCAACTCTTCTTCCGTGGCCCCCACCGAGGACATCTCCGGGATGGCGTAGATGCCGATGGGATAATGGTGCCCGATGGGCTCCGCGTCCACGCCGAACATCCGGCAGGCGGCCAGCCTGCCCTGCTCCGAGGACATGGCGGCGAGGGCGGGGAAGCCGATGAGGTCGCCGGCCGCCCAGATGTTCTCCACCGGCGTGCGGAAGTCCTCGTCGACGCGCAGACGGCCGCGTTCGTCGGCCTCGAGGCCCACCGCCTCGAGGTTCAGCCCGGACGACGCCCCCTGCCGGCCCGCCGAAACCAGGGTCACGTCGGCCACCAGGAACTTCCCCGAGTGGAGCTTCAGCAGTCCTTGCCGCTTCGGCGTCTCGACGATCTCCACCTCTTCCACCGCGTCGCCGCATCGGAACGTGACGTCGGCCTTGCGGAGTTGGTGCATCAGCTCGTCGACGATCTCGTAGTCCATGAACTCCAGCGGCCGCTCTCGTGCGTCGATGACCGTGACCCGCACCCCCAGGGCCGCGAACATCGAAGCGTACTCGATGCCGATGACGCCCGCGCCCACCACCGCCATGGTCTGCGGCAGTTCCTCGATGCCGAGGATGTCGTCCGAGGTGATCACCGTCCGGCCGTCCGGAGCCATGCCGCGGGGCTCTCCCGGCCGGGTGCCCACCGCGATCAGGACCTTGTCCGTGGTGATGACCCGGCGCTCTCCCTCCGCCTCCAGCCGTATGGTGTGAGCGTCGACGAACTCGCCGCGCGCGTGGAGGATCCGGACGTCGTTCCGGGTGAGGGCATCGTCCACCACCGCGATCTCCCGCTGGATCACCCGGTGCACGTGGCCCACCAACTGTTGCATGGTGGGGCGGCTCCTGCCGCTGGTGGAGAACGGGTCCATTACCTCCAGGCCGGGCCTCGAGTAGACCCGGCGGACCGCCTCGCGAAAGGTCTTGGACGGGATGGTGCCGTTGTCGATGCAGATGCCGCCGACGAAGCGCTGCTTCTCCACCACCGCGACCCGCTTCCCCACCTTGGCCGCCTGGACGGCGGCGCGCTGCCCCGCGGGGCCGCTGCCGATGCAAACCAGGTCGTAGTCATAACTCGCCATCGTCCGTCTCCCTCATCGCCGACCGCGGGACGCCGACCATTATAGCTAAACGAGGTCTTCTGTAAATTTCCATCCCTTGCGTTTTTGCCCCGGCGAGAGCAAGAGATTTAACGCGGTCTTAACGTCTGGTGGTTATCTTCATGGTGCGGGTTCGCTGAACCGAGATGCAGCCTTCAACACCGGAAACACCTCCACGGGAACGGTCCGGGAACACGTCCCCGGACCTGCCACCCCGCGACGTGGCGCTCAAGAACATCGTCATGATGACCGGGCTGGGCCGCTACGACGACGTGCGCCAGCTTCTGGCCGACGCCCATCCCGCGGACATCGCCGAGCTGCTGGACCACCTCCACGAGGCGGGGGTGCGGCACCGGGTGCTCCGGCTGCTGCCCCCGGAAACGGCCTCCGCGGCCCTGAGCCTGGTCTTGCCGGCGGTGCGCGACGAGCTGGTGGCGAACCTCTCGGACCGGGAGCTGGCGGGCCTGGTGGAGGAGCTCGACACCGACGATGCCGCGGACCTGCTCGAGACCCTGCCGGAGGAGCGCACCCCCACGGTCCTGGCCGAGATGCCGTCGGAGCTGGCGGAGGAAATCGGCGACCTGCTGGACCACCCGCCGGACACCGCCGGCGGCATCATGCAGACGGAGTACGTCTCGGTGCCGCAGTACGCCACCGTGGAGCAGGCCATCGGCATCATCCGGCGAGCCCAGGACGACGTGCCCGAGGTCCACGACGTCTTCGTGGTGAACGTGGAACGGCACGTCACCGGCGTTCTGCCTTTGAGCTACCTGGTGCTGGCGGGCCCGGACGAAGCCGTGGCCGACATCATGGACCGGCCGGTGATCTCGGTGCCGCTGGAGATGCCGCAGGACGAGGTGGCCCGCGTCCTGCAGAAGTACGATTTCGTCTCCGTCCCGGTGGTGGACGGCGGGGACCGGCTCGTGGGCCGCGTCACCATCGACGACGTGGTGGACGTGATCGAGGAGGAAGCCAGCAAGGACATCTACGCCATCGCCGGCGTGGAGGGCGAGAGCATCAACCTGGCGCACGACTCCGTGCTCAAGCGGGTCGGCGAACGCTTCTCCTGGGTGGTGACCACCGTGCTGCTGGGGCTCGTGGTGGCCCTGGTGATCTCCAAGGTCTTCGTGGCCACCTTCGAGAAGATGGCGCTGCTGGCGGCGTTCCTGCCGGTCATCATCGCCACCGCCGGGGCCGTGGGCCTGCAGTCGTCCACCCTGGTGGTGCGGGCCATCGCCCTGGGCACCCTCTCCTTCCAGCGCGTCCTCTCGGTCATCGCCTACGAAGCCGCCACCGGCCTGGTCCTGGGCGCGAGCTGCGGACTCATCACCGCCGCCGCCAGCTACCTCATCAACATGGGCAGCCCGGACATCCTCAACCTGTCCTTCGCCGTCCTCATCGGCATGGTCATCTCCGTCACCGCCGCCGCCTGCGTGGGAACCGTGCAACCCATCATCTTCTACAAGCTCAACCGCGACCCGGCGGTCGCCGCCGGCCCCCTGGTAACGGCCTTCAACGACCTGTTGGGGACGACGCTGTACCTGGTGGTGGCGACGGCGTTGCAGGCGTAGGCGGCCCTGACGAGCCGCAAAGGAGACTCAGCCATGATGGTATGCCCCTACAGTGACGAGCAACTTCTGCTCATCCTTCAGGTCGACCACTCGAAGGTAACCGGTTGGCTTGCCGCCCATTGGGGAAACGACGATTTCGCCGCCCCCTCCCCCTACGGCGCCATGGTCCTGGCGGCCCAGGAGCATGATACCGGCTGGTGGGATTGGGAGATCAGACCGCAGCTCGACGACGAAGGTCTGCCGCCCGACTATATCGGCAGCATCAAGCATCTGGGCCAGACCGTTTGGCTCGACTTCTATCGTCACGGCATTACCCGATTGGCCGAGCAAGACGCATACGCGGGCTATATCGTCTCCCTGCATGCCGAAGCCTTGTTGACCCAGGGGAAGGGGCTGCTTTCGTACATGCCGGATTATTCTGTCCACCCGGCGGTCCAGGCGTTCCTGCGCGAGCAGGAATCGTACCGGGCGGGGCTGATGATCCGATTGAAGGCCTCACCCGAGTATCGGGACCATGTGTCGGACGAACGTCTCTGGACGAACTTCAAGCTCATGGAGATCTACGATCAGATGGGCCAGTTCGTTTGCAATCGGTATCCATTCAATGCGACCCACCGGAAGAACGGCCCAAGCCACACCATGAGCGGCGTACCGGCTCCGGTAAAGACGGGTCAGGAGGATACGATCCTCACTTTCGACATCGAAGATGAATCCCGGGCAACCGTCTCTCCCTACCCCTTCGATATCGATCCTCTGCCCGTTTCGTTCCAGGGCCGCCTGATTCCGAGGCGCGGCTATGCGAGTCAGGCTGAATTCCTTCGTGACTTTTACGGGGCCGAGCGGTTGATGATCCACTATTCGCTTCATTCGGCATAGCGCTCGGCGACGCGAACAGGAGCCAGGGCCGGCTACCGCAGCGTACAGCCGTTCCGCTCCCGGCGCAGGCAGGCCAGGTTGTGGTGGAAGACCGCCGCCTGGGCGCGGGCGAATCCGGCCCGGCCGGCGCCGTTTTTCCGACTCCGCCGATACCGTGCCCAGTCGCCGTCGTTTCCCTCACGCCAGTAGCCGTCGAGGATCTGGGCCGGCAGCGGCTTGAGTTCGGGCATGGTATTGTAGCGCGCCCCCGGCGGGCCATCGCGGCCGGGCAACCGGCGGCGCTCGCCCAGGAAGCCGTGAAACGAATAGAAGGCGTCGGCGCCGGGGAGGAACGCGAGGTCGTAGTCGACAGTCCGGACCGGATCGGTGATGTCGTCGGCCGACATCATCGGCCGCTCACCGAATCCCATCATGAAGGCCCTGGCGTCGGAGTCCAGGAAGCGCACCGCGCGCCGCACCGTCCGTCCCGGCACGTGAGGGTAGAGCTCGTTGGAGCGGATGGCGACGTCGATGTCGAAGCGTCCGTCGTGGCCCGGCGTCACGGACTCACCCACCAGGTAGGTGCGCAGGTAGTTGTGCTGCTGCAGGGTCAGGGCGGCGGGACGCCCGGCCGCGTCCAGCACCACGAACGCGGCGGTATAGTGGTCGAGCTGATGCCAGTCGTCCAGGTCCGCCACCAGGCGGAGCGGGATGGACGCGGCCAGGGACAGTCCCGCGGGCAGACCGCTCACCCGGAACACCAGGTGGTAGGTCACGACGGTGAACTCCCCGACCGCGCGTCCCGCTTCCTCCGGGGCCCACAGGCCGGTGCGCTCCACCGCCGCGTAGACCACCGGCCGCGGCGCGGCGGTCCCCGGCACGTGCGTGAACTCGGCTCCGACGTCGTCGCGGTAACGGTTCAGGTCCGCCGGCGTGGGACTGTCGATGCGGCGGCCGTCTCCGGTCACCAGGTGGCCGTGGGCGATGTAGTCCCGGTAAAAGTCGATGGGCCCCTCGTGGCGTGCGGGCAGGTGGAAGCGGGGTGCGTGGCGGCGCGCCAAGGCCTGATCGGCCGGCCCCGCGGCCGGCGGCGGGGGGTTGGCGGCGAAATACTCCGCGAAACCCGGGTATTGCGAGAAGTTCCGATCTGCGGCAACGCCGTGCCAGGCCCAGGTCAGCAACAACCCGGCGAGAAGGCCGGCCGCCGATGCCGTTTTCATGCCCATGCTACCGGTCCTCGGCCGGCTGTCCGCGCGCCATCAGCTTCCGGTCCTGCCGGTAGCCGGCTACGCCGATTTCCAAGGTGTCGTTGGTCATGACCCGTCAAGACGTTCGCCGATCAACTCCGACCCGTACACCAACAAAATGCAACCGGGGTGTCAAGAAGCGACGGGAGACACCCCGCGGACGTGGAAAAGGCTAAAGTTTCGGCATCCACTTGCCGATAGGTTGTCTGTATAGCCTGTATTGCGCACAGACATTTTTGATCGTTCACTACAGTAACTTGACATCCCCGCGGTTTCCTGGTGCTATGGGTGAAGCATTGGCATCGGGCCCGGAGTACATACGGAGACCGACCCGATGATCTTGATCGTTACCGAAGTCTACGACGCCCTGATTGCCGCGGGCGCTCCCGATGAGAAGGCCAGAGCGGCCGCCGGCGCTATTCCGATGGTGGAAACCCTCGCTACCAAGCAAGACCTGGCTGACCTGAACGCTGCTACCAAGCAAGACTTGGCCGAGCTCAGGACTGAGTTCAAACAGGACATCGCCGAGCTCAGGGCCGAGTTCAAACAGGACATCGCCGAACTCAGAACCGAGTTCAAGCACGATATCGCCGAGCTCAGGACCGAGTTCAAGCACGACCTCAGCGAGTTCAAGTTGGAGATGAAGGGAGACATCGCCGGCCTCAAGGAAGACGTCAACGTGCTGAAACGCGATATGGCAGTCCTGAAGCTGGCTTTCGCCCCTGCCGTCCTTGCCTTGCTGGTGAAGCTGGTCTTCTTCCCATGACCCCTTCCTTCTGACCGGCTCCGGCGCCTCCGCCGAACCCGACCGGTTGCCTCAGGCCACGGGAAAATAATATGCATGGGGATGCAACTCACCGAGGAGGCATACCCATGGAAACCCTGTTCAACAGTCCCGACGAGTTCAAGAGTCGCTTCGCCACGGTGGACGGCTACAAGACCCACTACATCGAGGCCGGAGAAGAAAACCCCCAGAAGCTGCTGCTGGTGCACGGCGGCGCCATCGAGGTGGGCATGGGCTGCTACCGCTGGTACGCCAACATCATCCCGCTGGCGAAGAAGTTCCACGTGTTCGCCATTGACGAGCTGGGCAGCGGCTACACCGACCCGCCCCGGAACCTCGACGACCTGAGCCACATCCGGGTGCGGGCGGACCACGTGCTGAACTTCATCGAGACGCTGAGGCTGGGACCGGTCAACATCGCCGGCCAGTCCCAGGGCGGCTGGATCGTCACCTACATCACTCTCCTGCGGCCGGACCTGGTCCGCAAGCTGATCCTCATCGACAGCGGCAGCACCGCCGGCCGGCCGGCAGAGGTGGCGTCCTTGCAAACCGCCACCACCGAAGTGGACGGCGTCGCGGTGTCCGGCGACACCCAGGAGTTACCCTACCAGAAGGTGCTGTTCGAACCCGGCACCATGCGCCCGAAGAAAGGGCTGACCGACACTCGGGAAGGCGTGCGCCAGTACGCCAGCGCGTTCTTCTACGACAAGTCCATGGTCACCGAGGAGTTCCTGGACCACCTGATGGAGCTGTCGGGCAGGTGGAGCCGGCTCTACGACGAACACCGGGGCGAGAAATACTGGGCCAAGCAGACCCTGGCCGGCCAGCGCCGGCAACTGGAGATCGACGGCAAGCACATCCGTGAGCACGTACACAAGATCGAGACCCCCACGCTGGTGGTGTGGGGCAAGAACTCCAACAAGGGGCTCGACATGGGTTTCCTGCTCTACAAGCTCTTCCCCAACGCCCAGATGCACATCCTCGACAAGGCCAACCACTTCCTGTGGCTGGACCAGTGGCAGGACTTCAACGCGCTGGTGGAGTGGTTCATCGAGAAGGAGTAAGAGGAGGTACGCACGTGGAGACATTGTTCAACAGCCCCGACAAGTACAAGAAGCACGACGAAACCATCGACGGCTACAAGACCCATTTCATCGAGGCCGGCGACCCTGCCAACGACAGGTTGCTGCTGGTGCACGGCGGCAGCGCCGCGCTCGGGGCGGGCCTGTACCGCTGGTACCCCACGGTGCTGCCGCTGGCCGAGAAGCTCCACGTGTTCGCCGTCGACGAGCTGGGGCACGGCTTCACCGACCCGCCCCGGGACATCGACGAGCTGGGCCACGTACGCGTTCGCGCCGAGCATGTCATCCGTTTCATCGAGGAGCGAGGGCTGGCGCCGGTCAACCTGTGCGGGCAATCCCAGGGCGGCTGGATCGTCACCTACATCACCATCACGCGCCCGGAGCTGGTGAAGAAGCTCGTGCTGGTGGACAGCGGCAGCACCGCGGGCTCCGGCTTCAAGACCGGCGCCCAGAACGACGTCGGCGACGTCCAGGAGATCGACGGCGAGAAGATCCGGACGGGAGGCGGCGAGCTGCCGTACTTCAAGAAGATCTTCGAGCCGGGCACCATGCTGCCCAAGGAAGGGCTGCTGGACACACGCGAGGGCATCCGCATGTACACGGAAACCTTCGCCTACGACCACTCCATGGTCACCGACGAGTACGTGGACTACCTGGAGGAGACCTCCAAACGCTGGACCGCGTTCTACCTGGAGCACCGGGGCAAGAAGTTCTGGGACAACCAGGATGTCAAGGGCCACCACGACATGTACTTCTTCGAGGGCAAGCACATCCGCGACCACGTCCACCGCATCAAGAACCCGACGCTCTTCATCGCGGGCAAGAACTCGGTCAAGGGCATCGACCCGCAATACGAGTTGTACAAGCGCATGCCCAACGCGCAGATGCACATCCTGGACAAGGCCAGCCACTTCTGCTGGTGGGACCAGGTCCGGGACTTCAACGACCTGGTGCTCTGGTTCGTTACGAAAGGGGAGGATTAGTCAATGGAAAGGCCCACCATCTTCAACAGTCCGGACAAATGGAACAGCCGCTTCGTCACCGCCGACGGCTACAGGACCCACTATATCGAGGCCGGTGAAAACAACCCGGAACGGGTGGTGATGTGCCACGGCGGCGCCAACGAGATCGGCATGGGGAACTACCGCTGGTACCCGAACATCGTACCGCTGGGCGAGCACCTCCACGTCTACGCCATCGACGAACTGGGCCACGGCCAGACCGACCCGCCACGCAACCTGGACGACCTGGGACACGTGCGCGTGCGCGCCGAACACGTCATCAGCTTCATCGAGGCCCTGGACCTGGCGCCGGTGAACCTCATCGGCCAGTCCCAGGGCGGCTGGATCGTCACCTACATCACCATCAAGCGGCCGGACCTGGTGAAGAAGCTCATCCTCGTCGACAGCGGCAGCACCGCGGGATCGGGCATCCGCAAGCCGGGCGAGGGACGGCAGGTCATCGAGGTGGACGGCCAGCAGGTGGAGGTGGACGGCAGCGGCGACCTGCCCTACTTCAAGGACGTGTTCGAGCCCGGCACCATGATGCCCAAGGAGGGGCTCACGAACACCCGGGAGGGCCTCCGCAAGTACGTCGGAGCCTTCGTCTACAACAAGGACATGGTCACCGAGGAGTACCTGGACCACCTGATGGAACTCTCCGCCCGCTGGAACGACCTCTACATGCAGCACAAGGGGAAGGAGTACTGGGAGAAGAACGGAATGCAGGGCGCCAGCGAGATGTACTACTTCGACGGCGCCCACATCCGCGACCACGTCCACAAGATCAGCGTCCCGACCCTGGTCATGTGGGGACGCAACTCCAACAAGGGCATCGACCCCGGCTACGACCTCTACAAGAGCATCCCCAACGCCCAGATGCACATCTTCGACAAGGCCAGCCACTTCATCTGGCTGGACCAGCCGGAGGACTTCAACAACTTGGCGACGTGGTTCCTTGGGAAAGAGTAGGATCGGGGAAAACTCGGCCGGCGCGTCCGCCTAACGCCCGCGTTTCCTCCCGGGGGTTGAGCGCAGCTCCCGCTTGAGACCGCCCGCGTCCAGCTTCGCTCGGGCGAGGTACACGACCAGGGCTCCGTACCCTGTGTCGCTGGCGAGCCGGACCGGCACGGGCGGCATCGCGTCGAACACGCGCGCCATCCGGAGCTGCACTTCGATGTCTTCGCGATCCTGCCCGTCGGATCTGCGCTTGAATCCCGCTTTCCTTTCGACCCGGACCCGACAGTTGACCGTGGGGCCGTCGTAGGGCGAGTGCCGGCCGGCCTGAAGCCGCCCGGAGCCGGCTCCTTCCGTCTCCCCCACGAGCTCGCGGAGACGGCGTCCGTCAAAGATGGGAATGCGCATCCCGCATCCCTGCCCCCCGTCGAAACGGGTGAGCAGCGCGAGGAAGGCGCCGGCGGGATCCAGCGCTCCCTTGAGCCGGGAGGGAGGGACCCGGGGCTTCTTGCGGGGCTTCATGCGCACGAGCTTCGGCGTTCCCCGGTCGAAGCCGAACTCGACGAGACGCCTTCTCCACCATTGCTTGGACTTGTATCCCGCCCGGACCGGCACGACATCCCCGAGAACGAGCGTGCCGTGCGAATACGCCGTGGTCTTCCAGCGCGTGAGCGCCTTGACCAGGCCGGTGGTCTTGAAACGCGCCTGCACGGCATACGCCGCCGCATGGAGATCGAACGCCGCCGCGTCGGAGTCATACGCCGCCGCATCGAAACGGACGCCGAGACCGAGATTCGCGGCGTGGACGCCCGCCAAGTGCACCCGGTAGGCAAGTTGCAGCCGCCCTTCGCCAGCCGCGGCGGTGGACAGGAAGAGAACCCACGCGAGTGCGCCGAAGGAGATCAACGCGGTCCGATTCCGGCGCCGTGATCGAGGACTCGTCAGACCCATCTGTCGAGTAAACCAACTGAACAGCGGTTGGGCAAGGTGTAGGGGCGCCGGCTTCCGGGGCTACAACAACAGGCGGTCTTCGTATTCGACGCGAGAGAGCACCCGGGGCTCGTCCTCCGTGACCAGCACCATGTCCTCGATGCGGACGCCGCCCCCGCCCTGGACATCCGGCACCCACACCAGCGGCTCCACCGCGAACACCATGTTGGGTTGAAGCTCGAACACGGTGGCCCCCGGCAAAGTCTCGCCGATGTAGGGCGGCTCGTTGGCGCCCATGCCGATGCCGTGGCCGATGAACAGGCTGAACAAATTCTCCGCCAGTCCGTAGCGGCCGATCCGGGCGACGATGGCGTCGGACACGTCCTTGTTCGTGTTGCCCGGGCGCATCCGCGCAATGCCCGCCATGAGGCCCTCGTACACCGCGGTGTAGATCTCCTTCTGGCGCCGGGTGGGGTTGCCGACGATAGTGGTGCGTCCGATGTCGGCGAAGTAGCCGTTCCACATGGCGCCGATGTCGATGAAGCAGAGGTCCCCGTTGCGCATGATCTTGTCGGTGCAGATGCGGTGCGGCGGCGACATGTGCTCACCCGAGGCCACGTAAGGAGTGATCACGTGGGCCATCTCCCCGCCCAGATGGAAAAGCGTCTGCATGGCGTCACCGGCCACTTCGCATTCCCGCCGCCCGGCGCGGGTCTCGTCCAGCGCCCGCTGGGTGACGCTGTCGCCCAGGGCGCAGGACTCCTCGATGACCGCGATCTCCTCGTCCAGCTTCACCCAGCGCGCCCGCTGCATGACCACGTCGCCGTCCGCGGGCTCGACCTCCGGGAGATGGTTCCGCAACGACTCGATGAGGCAAAGCGGCGCCTGGTCGATGCCGATGCGGCCGCCGGCGAGCTTGAGATCGCTCAGCAGCGGCTTCAACACCGCCGTCACGAACCCGTCGGTGAGCTCCCGCTGCTCCATGATGGGGATGGTATGGACGCTCGACAGCCAGGGCATGCCGAACTTCGCCTTGTCGTACTCGCCTCCGGAGCAGAGCAGGATCGGCTCCTCGCCCCTCACCAGAAGCACGCCGTTCAGCGCGGTGGTCTTGCCGGTGATGAGCTGGGCCCTCAGGCTGGTGAGATAGCGGACGTTCTCGTCCTTCCACAGCAGCAGCGCCGAAAGGTCGGAATCCGCCAGCTCCCGCTGGGCCTTCTCCACGCGCTTGCGGCGCAACGCCGGGAAGTCGTAGCGGTCCTCCCAATCGACGCTGAAGGTGCCGCGTGCGTAGCGGGTAAGCATGAGAGGTTACAGGTAGACGACGGCGCAGACGGTCACCCTTCGGGGCCGGAGACGTCGTACAGGCGGGCGCAGTTGTCCCACAGGATCTTCTTCCGCGACGCGTCCGTGACCCCGTCGATGCCGAGAAAGGTCTCCATGGCGTGGGGCCAGTGGGCGTCGTCGTGGGGATAGTCGGTGGAGATAACGAGGTTGTCGTCTCCCACCCGGCTGATGACGTCTGTGACAAGGCGCTCGTCGGGGTCCACGGAGACGAAGCACTGCCGCAGGAAGTAATCGCTGGGCGGTTGGCTCAGGGGCTCGTCGAGCTGGTCCTTGCGGTCGTGCCAGCGCTCGTCCATGCGGTAGAGCAGCCACGGCAGCCAACTGCAGTTGCCCTCCAGGAACACCGCCCGCAACCGCGGGAAACGCTCCAGCACGCCGCCGCCGCAGAAGCTGCCGATGGCCATCATCAGCTCCACCGCCTTGCTGTAGGTGCTGACCAGGAAGCCGTCGTTGGGATGCCCGACGAAGCGAAGCGCCGCGTGCTCCTGCCTGGGGAAGCCCGCGGGATGGAAGCAGATGGGTACTCCCGAGCGTTCCGCCTGGGCCCACAGCGGGTCGAAATAGCGGTCGTGGATGTGGTTGCCGTTGACGGGTTCCGGGACAAGGCAAAGCCCCGCGGCGCCGAGATCTTCCACCGCGCGCCGGGCCTCCTCCACCGCCAGGTCCACGTCGTGGAGCGTGATCAGCGCCGCGAACTTCATCCGCGCCGGGTTCTCCTTGCAGAAGTCGCAAATCCAATCGTTCCAGGCGCGGCACAGCGCCATGGCGTATTCCGCCTCCAGGCCGTCGTCGCAGTGGAGCGGGAACGTACGGAACAGCACGGCCACGTCCAGGCCCTCCACGTCCATGGCGTCGAGCTGCGATACCGGATCGTAGTCCCGCTCGAGCGAGTTCCGGTAATGGGGCGCGACCTTCTCGAAGCGCTCTTCCTGGGCGCCCCGTGGCGATCGCATTCCCGCGCCGCCGGGGCGCACCGGCGTGCCGTCGGCGAAGGTGAAGCGGATCTGGCCGTGGCGTTTGCGCGGCTGGCCGCGCGGGATCCGGTCGCCCCACTTGGAGTCCATGTACTTGAGGTAAAGGTCGTGGGGCTCGAAGACGTGCATGTCGCTGTCGAGGACCTTGAAGCCGTTCTTCGCCATGGAGCTACTCCTGATCCGGGGCGCCCGTATCGCCGACAGCGAGAGGCGGGCGCGGGCGGGTTTGAACACCGCCCCTGCCGTTCCCGTTCGTACCTAACCCGCGAGGTCGATCCAGCCGTCGGCGCCGCCGAAGCGCACGGCGTCCATGATCTGCTGGCAGCGGTAGGCGTCCTCGAAGTTGGGGGTGGGCGAGGTGCCCTCCTCGATGCCGCGGCGGAACCTTCCGGCCAAAACCCGGAAGGCGCCCAGGCGCGCGTCCCGCTCGTCCGGCGCCACGGCGAACCGTTCCGGCACCGGCAACTCGTGCAGTTCCTTGTCCTCGGCGTGCCGCGCTCCCAGGACGGCGCCGTCGGGCGGCGGATTCGGACCCCCATGGGAGAGGCTCAGGCTCCCCTCGGTACCGTGGATCTCCATCCGCACCTTCGAGCCCAGGGGGGCGGCGAAGTTGGCCGCCACCGACGCCCAGCCGCCGTTGGCGAAGGTCATGAGCAGGCCGAAGGCCTCGTCGGAGGTATCGTCGCCGTGGGCGCCGTTGTCCGGCGTAAACACCCGGCCGCTGACGCCGGCAACGTCTCCGAACCAGTCCCGCAGGCAGTCGATGTAGTGGGAACCCAGACCGCCCAGTTGTCCGCCGCCGTAGGAGTACTGCTGGCGCCAGTCGAACCCGGGCCGGCCTCCGGGCGGACCGCCCCTCATGAAAAGGGTCACGGAGACGCTCTGGAACTCGCCGATGTAGCCCTGCTCCAGCAACTCCTTGACGTACGCCCGGGCCGGGGCGAAGCGGAACTCGTGGGCGACCATGGCGGTCAGGCTGGTGCCGCGGGCCTTGTCCACCATCGCCTTAGCCTCCGCCTCGTCCATGGCGAACGGCTTCTCGCACAGCACGTGCTTGCCCGCGTCCAGCGCCGCCGCGGTCATGTCGTGATGGAGGTTGGGAGGCGTCACGATGCTCACCGCGTCCAGGTCCGGCTGCTTCAGCATCTCCCGATAGTCGGTGTACGCGTGCGGTATGCCCAGGCTTGCCGCGGCCTCCCGTGCCCGCTCTTCCCTCCGGGAGCAGATGGCCGTCACCTCGAAGCCTTCGTCCTGGAACGCCGGAGCCTGTACCTTCGCACCAAATCCCACGCCGATGACGCCGATACGAATCACCATGAATCTCCCGTGAACTTTCCGGAAACGGCCCGCTCAGATGTCGGGCTTCAGGGAAAGGCCCTTGGACACCGCCTCTTCACACACGGTCCCGGCAAAGAAATCCGGGTTCATCCCCGTGTAGAAGCGCGCCGCGTTGGTAAACGCGAAATCGCGGAAGTCGTCCTCGGTAAGAAGCCCCTGCTCCAGCAGTTCGTAGGCTTCGGGGACCACCTCCCGCATATCCGCCACGTCCCAGTGCCCCAGGTCCGAGCTCATCATGGCGTTCAACCGCGCGCCGAAGGGGTTGACCCGCGCGTTGAAGGCCCAGACCACCGTGGGATCGTCCGCCTCACAGCCGAAGAAGAAGTGCGGCACGAACAGGTCCCGGATCTCCTCCGCTTCCTCGATCCCGCACCGGGCCCAGTCGTCGAGGTTGTCCGGGTGCCTCAGCTCGTGGGCCTTGCGGTAGTTGCCGATGGCCGAAGCGTCGGACCCTTCGAAGAACTTGCGGATGTCCTCCAACCGCTCCCGGACCCGGTCGCTGCCGTACTCGCCCGCCAGCCGCAGCAGCTCTTCCTGATCGAGGTTGTCCGGGTTCAGGTTCTGGATGCCCTTGGGGCCGCGCTTCTCCCAGTGGCCCACCAAGTCCGCGTACAGCACGCAAGCCCAGCCCACGCCGCATTCGAGAAACCCGAGCCGGATGCCGGGGAAGCGCCGGGTCACGCCGCCCATGAACAGCGACTTGCAAATGGCCTCGTTGGCGGCGGCGAAATGGCCGATGTGGTTGTACGCGTAGTTGGATATGGACTGGCGGGTGCCGATGCCCTGGGAGCCGGCATGGGACGTCGGCACCGCCTTGAGCTCGACGCACTTGGCCCACACGGGATCGTAGTCGTGCTCGCTGTCCAGCCCGAAGGTGTCCAGGCGCCAGGCGTACTGCGCCGCCTCCGGCGAGCCGCTCTGGCCCTTTGGAATAGGCCGCCGCTGGTGCGTGAAGACGATGACCTTGAGTCCCAGTTCGTTGACCGCGTACTCCATTTCCTCGATGGCCTCACGCGGGTTCTCGAACGGGATCACCGCCGCCGGAGTCATGCGGTCCGCGTAGTCGCGGTAGATGTCGGCGTGGAACGTGTTGAGCGCCCGGCACGATACCCTGCGAAGCTCCTCGTCCCGGAACACGGGCGGCCCGCCCATGCCCTCGGTGGGATACAGCACCGTGAAGTCGAGTCCCAGCTCGTCCATCCTCTCGTGAAGGAGGCGCGGCAGCGAGGCGGTGGCGCGGTCGAGTGTCCTCGTGGGGCGCGCCCACCACGGCGGACAGCGCGTCCAGTTGTGGCGCCGCTCGCTCTCCGGCATGTCGTGCCAGCGGTTGGTCCCGCGCGCCGCGGTGGCCTTCACGTACCGGTCGACGATGTCGGGACCGCCCGCCTCCTTGAGATAGTCGAGGTACACCGGCGTGAGTTCCACCGTATGCCCGTCGGAGTCGATGATGGGGTGGCCCAGCCGCGCGCGGATCTGTTCTGACCTTGAAGCCGGCATCGGGCGCTATGTTATCCCATCGTCCCCAATAGTCAATGTCTTCCGGCCGGCGTTCGGCGCCTTGACGTCCCGCGCCTTGACGCGCGAAGCTGAAACCCGGAAACTCTCGCAGGCAAACCGAAGTTCCGTCATGGCACGCTTACGCCCGGTCCGTGGGCAGATCGGAGGACCCATGAAACGGTTCATCACATACCTGGCGGCCGCGCTGGTCGCGTCGGCCATGCTCGGCGGACACACGGCGCACACGGACGACGGCGTGCCCGACCCGCTCCGCATCGGCAGCGAAGGGGCCTATCCGCCGTTCAACGTGATCGACCCGTCCGGGCAACTCAAGGGTTTCGACATCGACATCGCCCTGGCGCTGTGCGAGCGCTTGAAGGTCGAGTGCAAGCTCGTGGCGCAGGACTGGGACGGCATCATCCCGGCGCTCCTGGCCGGGAAGTACGACGCCATCGTCGCGAGCATGTCGATCACCGCCGAGCGGAAGAAGGTCGTCGGCTTCACCGACAAGTACTACAGCAACAAGGTCCGCTTCGTCGCCGCCAAGGACGGCGGCTTCGACCCCGGCAAGCTCGCCGGCAAGGCCATCGGCGCCCAGCGCGCCACGATTGCGGCGAGCTGGCTCGAAAAGAATGCCGGCGGCGCCAAGGTCAAGCTTTACGACACCTAGACCAACGCCTATCTCGACCTCGCCGCCCGCAGGCTCGACGCCATCTTCGCCGACGGCCTGGTGCTGCACGAATGGCTGAAGACCAAGGCAGGCGCCGGTTTCCAACTTGTGGGCAAGGCCTACGAACTGGACGACGGCATCGGCATCGCGGTGCGCAAGGAGGATGACGCGCTGCGGCAACGCCTGAACGCCGCGCTGGCGGCCATTCTCGCCGACGGCACCTACAAGAAGATCAACGCGCGGTACTTCCCCTTCAGCATCTACTAAGGGACCCCGAGAGGCGGCAGGGATGGACGGGCCCCCGCCGGTGCTCCTGGGCTTCGGCGCCCAGCTTGCCGCCGGAGCGCTGGTGACCGTGGGACTGGCGGTCGCCTCGCTGGCCGGGGGCCTGCTCCTGGGCATCGCCGGGGCGACGGCCCGCATGTCCCGCCGGCGACTGATCCGCGCCGCCGCCCACGCCTACACCACCGCGGTGCGCGGCGTACCCGAGCTGCTGGTGGTGCTGATCGTGTACTTCGGCGCCTCCGCCGTCATCGGGCGCGCGGCCGCGCTGTTCGGCGCCACCGGCTTCTTCGAGCCCAACCCCTTTCTCGCCGGCGTGTCGGCCCTGAGCCTCACCTTCGGCGCCTACGCCACGGAGGTGCTTCGAGGGGCGTTTCTGGCCGTACCACCAGGGCAGGCGGAGGCGGCGTACACCCTCGGCTTCAGCCGGTTCGGCGCGTTCCGCCACGTGCTGCTGCCGCAGGTATGGCGGGCGGCGCTGCCGGGGCTCGGCAACCTGTTCCTGGTGCTGCTCAAGGATACCTCGCTGGTGTCGGTGGTGGGGCTGGACGAGCTGATGCGCAAGAGCGCCCTTGCGGTCAGCTACACGCAACAACCGTTTACCTTCTATCTCGCCGCCGCGTTCCTCTACCTCGCCATGACCGCGGTCTCCATGGCGGGCATACACGCGCTGGAGCGGCGAGCCGCCCGCGGCGCGGACGGATCCGGGTGATGGCGGGGCTGTACGCGACCATCGCCGGGAGCCTCCCACAGCTCCTGGCCGGCGCCTGGCTCACGGTCCAACTGACAGCGCTGGCGATGGCCGCCGGGACCGCGCTGGCTTTGCCGCTGGCCGTCATGCGAACATCGCGGTACAGGTGGCTCCGGGCCCCGGCATACGGCTACGTGTTCTTCTTCCGGGGAACGCCGCTGCTCGTGCAGATCTTCCTGGTCTACTACGGACTGGCCCAGTTCGCGGCGGTGCGCGACAGCCTGCTGTGGCCGGTCCTGCGCGAACCGTACTGGTGCGCGGTGATGGCGTTCGCCCTGAACACCGCCGCCTACACGGCCGAGATCATCCGCGGCGGCATGCTGTCGGTGCCCCGCGGGGAACGGGAGGCCGCCCGGGCGCTGGGACTCTCCCGCTGGCAGGCGATGCGGCTGGTCGTGCTCCCCCGGGCCGTGCGGCAGGCGCTGCCGGCCTACGGCAACGAAGTGATCCTGATGCTGAAGGGCAGCGCACTGGCCAGCACCATCACCCTTCTCGACCTCACCGGCGTCGCGCGCACCCTCATCGCACGCACCTACCTGGCCGTGGAGTTCTTCGCGGTGGCGGGATTGATCTACCTTCTGCTGACGCTCTTGATCGTGCGCGCCATCCACCAACTGGAACGGCGATGGGCGTTGCCCGGCCAAGCCCCCGGAGCCGTGCGGGCCTCGCGCCACGGCGACCTGCTGTCGTGAGCGAATACTCTTGACGGCGTTCCGGCGAAGACGTATGGAGCATAGTGACGAAACGGCTCATAGAGGGGTCAGGGGCTATCCATGTCCAATGGGGCGGGTGCTGCGGCAGCAACCATTAACGGGCTCGGCCGCTTCGGCGGCGTCTTCGCTTCGGTCCGCGACTGGCTCGTCCGGTTCTCCGAGAACCGCATGGCGGTGGCAGGGCTCCTGTTCGTTTCCTTCGTGTTCATCGTCGCCGCGTTCGCTCCCCAGATCGCCTACTACGACCCCGACGAAGTGGACCTGACGGCGCGGCTGGTGCCGCTGTCGGCCGACCATCCCTTCGGCACGGACACTTTCGGCCGCGACATCTTCTCGCGCGTGGTCTACGGCGCGCGCATCTCGGTCATCGCCGGGCTCGGCTCGGTCACCTTGGCGCTGGCGGCGGGGATCTTCCTGGGCGCGGTCTCCGGCTTCGCCGGCCGGACCCTCGACAACGTGCTGATGCGGATCATGGACGCGGTGATGGCGTTCCCGGGACTTCTCCTGGCCATCGCGCTGATGGCCGCCCTGGGCGCTTCCCTCACCAACGTCTGCATCGCCCTGGCCATCCGCTACACGCCCAACTTCGCCCGCCTGGTGCGGGCGTCCGTGCTCAAGGAGCGGGAGAAGGAGTACGTGGAAGCGGCCATGGTGCAGGGGGAATCCAACCTGCGCGTGCTGTTCCGCCAGATCCTGCCCAACTGCATGGCACCGGTGCTGGTCCAGGCGACCCTCGACTTCGCCCACGCCATCATCGCCGAGGCGTCGTTGAGCTTCCTGGGCATCGGCGTGCCGCCGCCCACGCCGAGCTGGGGCAGCATCCTGCACGAGGCCCGCTCCATCATGGAGTTCTATCCCTGGGCCGCCATCTTCCCGGGGCTGGCCATCTGCTTTTCCGTGCTGGGGCTCAACCTCCTGGGGGACGGCCTCCGCGACGTCCTGGACCCCCGCCTGAGTGAGGAAAGGTCCAGTGCCTGAGCCGCTTCTGGACGTCCGGGATCTCGAGACCCGTTTCTTTCTCCGCAAGGGGATCCTCACCGCGGTGGACCGGGTGTCGTTCCAGCTCCAGGAACGGCAGACCCTGGGCATCGTGGGCGAGACCGGTTCGGGAAAGAGCGTGCTGGCGCTGTCGCTCATGCGGCTCGTGCCGCAACCGCCGGGCAGGATCACCAACGGCCAGGTCCTGTTCAAGGGCGAGGACCTCCTGACCAAGACCGAACCGGAGATGCGCTCCTACCGCGGCAGCCGCATCTCCATGATCTTCCAGGAGCCCATGGTGGCGCTGAACCCCGCCTACACCGTGGGCGACCAGGTGGCGGAAGGATACGTGATCCACGAGGGCCTGCGGAAGAGGGAGGCCTACGAGCGCGCCGAGGACATGCTCAACAAGGTGGGCATTCCCAACCCCAGGGAGCGGCTCGACAGCTACCCCCACGAGTTCAGCGGCGGCATGCGCCAGCGGGTCATGATCGCCATCGCGCTGGCGTGCAATCCGGACCTGCTGATCGCCGACGAGCCCACCACCGCCCTGGACGTGACCATCCAGGCGCAGATCCTCGACCTCCTGCGGGAGTTGCTGGAACAGTTGGGCAAGTCGCTGATCTTCATCACCCACGACCTCGGCGTGGCCGCGGTGCTGTGCGACCACATCGCGGTCATGTACGCCGGCAACATCGTGGAGCTGGCGGACCGGAATTCCATCTTCGAGAACCCGCTCCATCCCTACACCCAAGGGCTCCTGCGGGCGCTGCCGCGCCGGGGCGAACGGGACCGGCTGCTGGACCCCATACCCGGGGTGGTGTGCAACCTGCTGGACCCGCCCCAGGGCTGCAACTTCCGGCCTCGGTGTGACCAGGCCATGGACGTGTGCGGCCGGGAAGATCCACGGCTCGCGTCAGCCAAGGGCCGGCAGGTGGCCTGTCACCTCCACACGGCTTGAGGACGTCATGCGGGAAGAGATCCTCAGAGTCGACGACCTGGCGAAGTATTTCTCCCTGACTTCGTTCTTCTCGCTGTTCGGCGGCAAGGGCGCGGAGCTCAAGGCGGTGGACGGGATCAACTTCTCCATCGAGAAAGGCGAGACCTTCGGCCTGGTGGGGGAAAGCGGCAGCGGCAAGTCCACCACCGCCCGTCTCATCACCCGGCTGGTGGACGCCACCCGGGGCACGGTGCATTTCGAGGGACAGGAAATCCTCGGAATGCCCCGGTCCATCTTCCACCAGTTCCGCCGCCGCATCCAGATGGTGTTCCAGGACCCCTATACCTCACTGAACCCCCGCATGCGGGTGCGCGACATCCTCGGCAACCCGCTCAAGCTTCATGACATCGTTCCCGCCAACCAGGTGCGGGACCGGGTGGTGGAGTTGCTGGAGATGGTGGGTCTCCAGGCGGAGCACCGGGACCGCTATCCCCACGAGTTCAGCGGCGGCCAGCGCCAGCGCATCAGCATCGCCCGGGCCATGGCGCTGGAGCCGGACCTCATTATCGCCGACGAGGCGGTGTCGGCCCTGGACGTGTCGGTGCGCGCGCAGATCCTCAACCTGTTCCGGCAACTGCAGCGGACCAAGGGGTTGACCTACCTGTTCATCGCACACGACCTGAGCGTCGTGGACTATTTCTGTGAGCGCGTCGCGGTCATGTACGGCGGCAAGATCGTCGAAGTAGGCGCGGTGGCGGACCTTTTCGACAAGCCGGCCCATCCGTACACGGAAGCGCTGGTGTCGGCCATCCCGGAGCCCGACCCCAGCCGGGAGTTCCGGCCGCGGGGCCTGGTGGGGGAGATGGTGAACCTCATCGACCGGCCGCCGGGGTGCGTGTTCCGTGGCCGTTGCCCCATCGCCGAGCCCGTGTGCGGTGAGGTGGAGCCGCCGCTGGAGAGAAAGTCCGGCGGGCGCCAGGTCGCCTGCCACATGCGCTAGAAGGACGAATCGCAGTGCGCCAGTACATCATCAACCGCCTGCTGATCCTCATTCCGGTGCTCTTCCTGGTGTCGGTGATCGTCTTCTCCCTGCTGCACATGATCCCGGGAGACCCCGTGGACTTCATCTTCGCGACAGAGGACCTTGCCGACCCGTCCGTTCGTGAAGATTTCGAAAAGCTGCTTGGCCTCGACAAGCCGCTGTACGTGCAATACCTGGTATGGATCGGCAAGGTCCTCCTGGGCGATTTCGGCGAGTCGATCCACTACCACCGGTCGAACCTGGAGCTGATCGTCGAGCGTTTCCCTGCCACTATCCTGCTGACCATCTTCGCCACCATCGTCTCCATCCTGATCTCCATCCCGGCCGGGGTCATCGCGGCCATCCGGCGCAACACCGCCAGCGACTACACCGCCATGTCGTTCGCGCTCCTGGGCATCTCGATTCCCAATTTCTGGCTGGGCATCCTGCTGATCCTGGCCTTCAGCCTGTACTTTCCGATCCTGCCAGCGTCCGGCTACCAGGCCTCCTTCACGGCTCCCCTGACGACCTTGTCGTATCTGATCATGCCCTCCGTCACCCTGGGCACGGGCATGGCCGCGATCGTGGCGCGCATGACCCGTTCGGAGATGCTGGAGGAGATCGGCAAGGAATACGTGCGTACGGCGCGGGCCAAGGGTCTGGCCGAGCGGCGGGTGATCTTCAAGCACACGCTCAAGAACGCGCTGGTGCCGGTGATCACGGTCATCGGCCTCCAGTTCGGCCGCCTGCTCGGCGGCACCGTCATCGTCGAGCACGTGTTCGCCTGGCCCGGAGTGGGGAGCCTGGTGGTGGGGGCGGTCTACAGCCGCGACTATCCGCTGGTGCAGGCGCTCATCCTCGTCTTCGCGGTGATCTTCGTCACGGTGAACTTTTTCGTGGACATCCTCTACAAGTACGCCAATCCCAGGATCACGCTGGAGTAGGTCGAACAGGGGATTTGACCTCAAGGGCCAAAATGTGTGATGGGAGTTTCTTTCGGGATAAACGGCAACTCTAGGAAGCAAACATAGGAGGAACAAGCATGAGTACGAGACTATCGCTATCGTTAGCCGCCCTGCTGCTGGCGTTCGGCCTGGCCGCACCCAACGACGCGGCCGCGCAGAAGTACGGCGGCACCCTGACTCTCGGCATGTACGCCGATCTGCATACCCCGGACCTGCACCGCACCGTCGGCAACCCCACGGCACAGATGGGCGTTCTCGTGGCGGAAAGCCTGGTGGACTATGACGAGAAGTGCGACATCGCGCCGGGTCTGGCCAAGTCCTGGGACGTTTCAAAGGACGGCAAGGCGTACACCTTCCACCTGCGCCAAGGAGTCATGTTCCACAACGGCAAGGAGCTGACCGCGGAGGACGTGAAAAAGAACTACGCGCACTTCCTGGACAAGAAGACCAAGTCCCCCCGGCGCGGCAACTTCAACTCCATCAAGGGCATGGAGGTCGTCGACAAGTACACGATCAAGTTCACCCTCGCCAAGCCGGACAACGGTTTCCTGGTGAAGTTCCGTCCGCTGGTGGCGTTCATCACCCACTCGGACAGCTTCGAGTCCAAGCCGCCCAAGCCCATCGGCACGGGCGCGTTCGAGTTCGTGGAGTGGCAGCCCAAGCAGCACGTGAAGCTGAAACGGTTCAAGAACTACTGGAAGAAGGACGCCAAGGGGAACCAGCTCCCCTTCGTGGACGAGGTCGTCATGCGGCCCATCCTGGACGACACCGTGCGCTATACCTCCCTGAGGGCCGGCGATCTGGACTGGGTCTGGACGGTGCCGTTTGAGCAGGCGCAGCCCATCAAGACGAATCCGCCCAAGGGCGTCACTCCTTCGTTCAAACCCGGCGCGCGCTGGTTCTACCTGAACCTCAACCTGAACAAGGGTCCCCTCAAGGACATCCGCGTACGCCAGGCCATCGCATACGCCATCGACAAGCAGGCGCTGATGGACGGCATCACCTGGGGTATCGCTACAGCGGAGGCGCAGCCCTACTATCCCGGCTCCACGTGGCACTTCAAGGACGTCCCGGACCCCTACAAGGAAGGGAATCTGGACAAGGCCCGCGAACTGCTGAAGGCGGCGGGTCACGAAAAGGGCCTGGACCTGGTGACCATCGTGCGTAACGAGACGGTCATCCTGAATCTGGCCACGCTGGCGCAGGCGCAGCTCAAGAAGGTCGGCGTCAACCTGAAGTTCCAGGTGATGGACCGCGCGGCGCATACCAAGAGGCAGCGGGCGAACGACTTCGACGTAAACCCCGGCCACCTCACCTACGTTCCGGACCCGGACGGCCTGTACTACCGGTTCTTCCGCGTGGGTCAGAGGAACAACTACGCCAAGTGGGACAACGCCGAGTACAACAAGCTGGTGGATGACGGCCGCACGGAGTCGGACCCCGCCAAGCGCAGGGCCATCTACCGCAGGGCGCTGGAGCTGATCAACACGGACCTGCCCCACCTGTTCCTGGGGCACCTGCCGATCTTCCAGGCGGCCCGGACGCACCTGAAGAACATGAAGACCAACTGCCGCGGCGACGTGCGTTGGTCTGACGGCGGCGTGACCCACGCATGGCTGGAGAAGTAGGGAAGGAACGGTAGTCCCCGTTTGTAGCGAAGGCAGGGGCGACCGGCCGGTCGCCCCTGCGGGGACCTACCGCAACGTAGGCAGACAGCGTCACAACGCGCGTCAGACCGGAGCCGGCGCGGGCCGGGGGTTTGACGCGCGTTGGCGCTTGGGGCAAGAAATTCTTTCAAGACCACGCCACGAGGGCAACCCAATGGAAACGCCGACCCTTTTCAACAGTCCGGACAAGTTCGAGAGCAAGTTCGCCACCGCCGACGGCTACCGCACCCACTACGTCGAGGCGGGCAAGGACAACCCGGAGAGCCTGCTGCTGGTTCACGGCGGCGGCATCGACATCGGCATGGACCTGTACCGCTGGTACCCGGTGGTGCTGCCGCTGGCGGAGAAGTTCCACGTCTACGCCATCGACGAGCTGGGGCACGGCGAGTCCGATCCGCCCCGGGACACCGCGGACCTCTGGCGGCCCACGGTGCGCGCGGAGCACGTCATCAGCTTCATCGAGGCCATGGACCTGGGGCCCGTGAACCTGGTGGGCCAGTCCACCGGCGGCTGGATCGTCACCTACATCACCATCAAGCGGCCGGACCTGGTGAAGAAGCTGGTGCTCATCGACAGCGGCAGCACCGCGGGCTCGGCCCTCAGTACCGATGAGAAGTCACCCAAGCAGGTGGAGGTGGACGGCGCCATGGTGGAGGTGAAGGACGGCGTGCTGCCCTACATGAAGGAAGTCTTCGAAGAAGGCACCATGCATCCCAAGGAGGGCCTCACCAGCACCCGAGAAGGCATCCGCAAGTTCGTCAGCACCTACATCTACGCCAAGCACATGGTCACCGATGAATGGGTGGAGCACCTCTACAAGTTCGCCCAGAAATGGAACGACCTCTACTTCACCCACAAGGGCAAGGAGTTCTGGGACAACACCAACATGAAGGAGCACTCCAAGGAGTTCTACGTCGACGGGGTGCATATCCGGGACCGGGTGCACGAGATCCGGACCCCGACGCTGGTCATCTGGGCCAAGAACTCCAACAAGGGTGTCGACCCCGGACTGGCCCTTTACAAGCGCATCCCGGACGCCCAGCTTCACATCTTCGACAAGGCCAACCACTTCCTGTGGCTCGACCACCCGAAGGACTTCGTGAGCCTGGTGACCTGGTATCTGTCCAAGCCTTAACCGCGGAGGGGATCCCGCCGCACGAATCGCACAGGAGGAATCCGTGGAGACCCTGTTCAACAGCCCCGACAAGTTCGAGAGCAAGTTCGTGACCGCCGACGGTTACCGGACTCACTACGTGGAAGCCGGCGACAAGGACGCGGACCGGCTGCTGCTGGTACACGGCGGTTCCATCGAGGTGGGCATGGGCCTCTACCGGTGGTATCCCAACGTCATTCCGCTGTCCGAACACTTCCACGTCTACGCCATCGACGAGTTGGGCCACGGCGACACCGATGCCCCCAGGGACCTGGACACGCTGGGACACGTGCGGTTCCGCGCCGAGCACGTCATCAGTTTCATCGAGGCACTGGACATCGGTCCCATCAACCTGGCCGGCCAGTCCCAGGGCGGCTGGATCGTCACCTACATCACCCTCAAGCGGCCGGACCTGG
Organism: uncultured Binatia bacterium (SeqCode); assembly: GCA_965219905.1. GTDB lineage: Bacteria > Desulfobacterota > Binatia > UBA9968 > JAJDTQ01 > JAJDTQ01. Next base: position 2,083,734 of record CBDCOS010000002.1, read on the forward strand.
TGAAAAAGCTCATCCTCATCGACAGCGGCAGCACCGCGGGCTCGGCCCTCAAGACCGAGAACGACACCGAGACGCCGGAGTACGTGGAGATCGACGGCGTGAAGCAAAAGGTGGGCAGCGGCGAGTTGCCGTACTTCAAGGAAGTCTTCGAGCCCAACAGCATGATGCCCAAGCAGGGTCTGACCGACACCCGGGAAGGGCTGCGGAAGTACGCCAGCGTCTTCTTCTACGACAAGTCCATGGTGTCGGAGGAGTTCCTGGACTACCTGATGAACCTCTCCAAGAAGTGGAACAAGCTCTACATGGACCACAAGGGCAAGGAGTACTGGGGCGACCAGGGCCTCGCGGGCCACTCGGACATGTACGGCTTCGACGGCAAGCATATCCGCGACCACGTCAAGGACATCAACCGGCCCACCCTGGTGGTGTGGGGCAAGAATTCCAACAAGGGCGTCGATCCCGGACTGGAGCTGTACAAACGCATCCCCGACGCCCAGATGCACGTGTTCGACAAGGCCAACCATTTCCTGTGGCTGGACCAGTGGCAGGAGTTCAACAGCCTGGTCACGTGGTTCCTGACCAAGGACTGAACCGCAAGGAAGGAAAGGACCCCCAATGGAAGTTTTCAACGTCAAGGACGTCGGCAAGTTCTCGGACCAGAATCCCGATCAACCCTATTCGGAGAAGGCGGAGGGCGGCTACATCCGCAACCGCGTCATCAACAACGACCAATGCTCGGTCACCATCGCCTGCTTCCGCGACGGCGAGACCCCCGGCCCGCATCTGCACAGCCATCCCGGCGCCATCGAGATCTACTACGTGGTGGAGGGCGAGTGCCTGGGCATCGACAGCCAGCGCAACGAGCAGCGCTGCGGCCCTGGTTCCGTGGTGTATTTCGAAGCCGGCGAGCCCCACAACATCCACTCGGCGCCGGGCAGCGACGCCCTGGTGTACCGGGTCCAGATCGGCGCGGACCGAAGCGTCAAGCGGCCGGCCTGAGCCGGCTTCCTCGCCGTCATTCCCGCCTCCTCCGTCATTCCCGCGGAAGCGGGAATCCAGGCGGTGAGGGGTAGGGGCGTCGGGTTGTCATCATGCCCATCAAGGTTCTCGAACTGCACCACCACGGCATCCGCATAGAACCCACCGTGGATGCCGTGGCCGAGGCGCGGCGCTTCTACGTGGACGTGCTGGGCATCCCCGTCGACTCGAAGCGGCCTGACATCCCCGGCGTGCCCGGCTTGTGGCTGGACGTCGGTGACGGCCCGAAGTCCGCGCAGATCCATCTCATGGGCGCGGCGGGGAAATCGCCTCCCGCGCGCAGTGACACGGAAGACCCGACGATACCGCATGTTGCGTTGGCGGTGGAGGACATCGTGGAGACGCGCCGGGAACTGGATGCCCACGGTGTCGCCTACTGGCAGATCGACGGCCTCGTGGGCGCCGATTCGCAACAGGTGTTCCTCCGGGATCCCTTCGGCAACATGATCGAACTCCACCAGATCGGCACCTGCCGCTGCAACCAGGCCGCCCGCGGTTAGAACCGGCGCCCTGTCCCCCACGTTCATGATGGGATTTCAGGTTCCAGAAGAGTTCCAGGACTGGGTCGACCTCGCCGAAACCCTGAGCCGGGAGAAGTTCGCCGCCAGGGCGCAGGCCATCGACCAGGAGGCCCGGTTCCCGTTCGAGAATTACGAGGACCTGCGGGACTCCGGGATGCTGGCGCTCATGGTGCCCCGGGAGCACGGCGGCATCGGCGCCGACTCCCTGACCTACGCGGTGATCCTGTCCAGGGTCGCCAAGGGGTGTGCGTCCACCGGGCTCACCTTCAACATGCACTGCGCGATCGTCGACTTCCTGCTGCAACTCGCCAGCCCGGAGCAGCAGGAACGCTTCTTCAAGTCCGTGGTGGACGACGGGGCGATTTTCGCCTCCATCACCAGCGAGCCCGGGAGCTCCTTTCGCGACAAGGCGGCCATCCGCACCTCCATCCGCCAGGAGGACGGCAAGTACAGGCTCAGCGGCACCAAGCACTTCTGCTCGCTCTCCACCGGCGCCACCTACTACTTCACCTGGAGCCTGCTGGACGGCACCGAGGATCTCCGCGACGGCCTCCTGAACGTGCTGATCCGCTCCGACCAGCCGGGTATCGAGATCATCCACGACTGGGACACCATCGGCATGCGCGGCACGGTCTCCAATTCCATCAACTTCAACGACGTGGAGATCCTGCCGGAGAACGTCATCGGCGAGCCGGGCGCGATCCTCGGAAAGGACATGAGCATCTGGTCCACGGGCTACACCGGAGTGTATTTCGGCATCGCCGAGGCCGCCTACGACTTCTGCCTTGACTACGTCAGGAAGACGAAGTTCCGCGGCATGAGCGGCAGCCTCGCCGGGGACGTCCGGATACAGCGCCAGATCGGCGAGATGGCGACGCTCCTGGAGAGCGCGAGGCGGGCGGTGGAGCGGCTGGGAATGCTGCGCGGCAACACCGACCGGGTGGAGCTGACCTTCATCCTGAACCAGGCCAAGTACCTGGCAACGGAAGCCGCCAAGGAGATCGGCGAACGGGCCATCCGCCTGACCGGCGGCCGCGGGCTGCTTCGTTCGCTGCCCCTGGAACGCCATTTCCGGGACGCCCTGGCCGGAATCGTCATGCCGCCGGCCAACGACCGGTGCATGGAGACCGTGGGCAAGATCGCCCTCGGCCTGGAAGCCAAGACCCTCGAGTTCGAGTAGCAAGCGCCGCGTGTGCCGCGACGCACGGTAGAGAAGTACAACCCGGCCGCTCCCGGCCACGCGCGGAAGGACGACCGAACCGCAACACCAGGTACGGAGCATCATGGCGGAACGCCTGAAAACCCCCAAGCCCAAGCCGCAGGCGGTTACGGACCAGATCCGCGCCACGGTCAGCGAGATTCTCCGCGCGGTGGAAAACGAGGGCGAGGCAGCGGTGCGCCGGTACTCGCAGCGCTTCGACAACTGGAGTCCTCCCTCGTTCCGGGTATCGCGAGAAGAGATAGATGACGCCGAGGCCGCCACCGACGACACGCTCAAGGAGCACATCCGCTTCGCCCAGGAACAGGTGCGCAACTTCGCCGCGCTTCAGCGGCAGAGCGTCACGGACTTCGAGCGGGAGACCATGCCCGGCGTGGTGCTCGGGCAGAGGTGGATCCCCGTGCGTTCCGTGGGCGCCTACACGCCGGGCGGCGCCTATCCCCTCATCGCGTCGGCCATCATGACCCTCGTCACGCCCAAGGCCGCGGGGGTTCCCCGCGTGGTCGCCAGCGCGCCCCCGCGCAAGGGCCAGGGGATGCATCCGCCGCAACTCTTCGCCATGGCATCGTCCGGGGCCGACGAGATCTTCTGCATCGGCGGGGTCCAGGCGCTCGCCGCCCTCGCCTTCGGCATCGAGGACCTGGAGCCCGTGGACATGCTGGTGGGCGCGGGCAACGCCTACGTCGCCGAGGCCAAGCGGCAGCTCTTCGGACAGACGGGCATCGACCTCCTGGCCGGCCCCACCGAGATCCTGATCATCGCGGACGACTCCGCCGACCCGGAGATAGTGGCCGCGGACCTGCTCGGCCAGGCGGAGCACGGCCCCACCTCGCCCGCGGCGCTGGTGACCACGTCCCGTGAGCTGGCCGAGGCCACGGCGCGGGAGGTGGACCGCTGGCTGGAGACCTGGCCCACCGCCGACATTGCAGGGCCGGCGTGGCGCGACTACGGCAGTATCACGGTGTGCGACAGCGACGAGGAGATGGTGCGCGAGGCCGACGCCTTCGCCCCGGAGCACCTGGAGGTGCAGACACGGGACCCCGACTGGTTCCTGGAGCGCCTGACCAACTACGGCACGCTCTTCCTGGGCCGGCACGCCACCGTGGTCTACTCCGACAAGTCCATCGGCACCAACCACGTGCTGCCCACCGCCGGCGCCGCGCGCTACACCGGCGGCCTGTGGGTGGGCAAGTTCCTCAAGACCGTCACGTACCAGCGGGTCGCCGCCGAGGGCTCGCGCCGGGTGGCGCCCGCCGCCGACGCCATCTCCGAGGCGGAGCACATGCAGGGACACGCCATCACCGCCCGGCTCAGGCTCGACCCGCGGCGGTTCGACGACGTGCCGGGCGAGGGGCCATAGGAGCCGTCATTGAGCTCGTCGACGTTGAAGGACAAGGTAGCAGTGGTGACCGGGGCCAGCCGAGGCATCGGAAGGGAAATCGCGGTCACGCTGGCACGGGAAGGGGCGGACGTGGCGCTGGCGGCCCGGAACGAAGCAGCCCTCGACGAGACCCGCGCCCTCGTGGAAGGACTCGGGCGGAAGGCGCTGGTGACGGTCACCGACATCAGCGACGCCGCCAGCGTGGACACCTCGGCGCGGAGGATACTGGAACACTTCGGACACGTGGACCTGCTGGTGAACAACAGCGGCGTCGGAGGCCCTTCCGCGGCCCTTTGGGAAACCGATCCCGCGGACTGGGAATCCACCTTCGCGGTCAACGTCACCGGGACCTTCCTGTGCTGCCGGGCATTCCTGCCATCCATGATCGAGCGCCGGTCGGGAGCGGTGGTGATCATCGGCTCCATGACCGGCAAGCGGCCGCTGTGGGGGAGGTCGCCCTACGCCGCCAGCAAGACCGCCCTGATAGGCCTCACGCGGACATTGGCCGTCGAGACCGGGCCGTACGGCGTACGCGTGAACCTGATATCCCCCGGCGCGGTGGAAGGAGAGCGCATCGAGTGGATGATGCGGAAGCAGGCCGAGGGAAGGGGCATCAGCGTCGAAGAGGTGCGGGCGGAACTGGCCCAGGGCTCGCCGCTGAACCGCCTGGTGGAGGCGGGCGAGGTGGCGGCGACGGTGGTTTTCCTTGCGTCCGAAGGGGCCCGGTCCATCACGGGCGAGGACATGAACGTATCGGCGGGACTCGTGACGTACTAGTAGGGGCGACCGGCGGTCGCCCTCTGAAACGCAGGTCGCGCCGTTTCAGAGGGCGACCCGCCGGTCGCCCCTACCCGGACACCGTCCGGTGCGAAGAACGTAGATTTCAAAGGAGGTATTCGATGGCTCGTCTAGTGGATTTGTCGGTGGAGATCTATCAGGGGATGAACGTCTATCCCGGGCACCTGAAGACCGTCATCTTCCAGCACGCCACCCACGAGGAAACCGCGCAACGGTTCGAGGGCGGCTTCTCGTTCCAGACCACGGGCATCCTGCTGAACGACAACGGCCCCACCCACGTGGATTCCTTCAGCCACCTGGACCCGCGGCCGGGTGCGGCCACCATCGACCAGATGCCCCTGGACCTGTTCTACGGCCCGGCCCTGTGCATCGACGTCTCCCACAAGGAGCCGCACACCGACATCATGCCGGACGAGCTGGACGCCGCGGTGGAGAAGTCCGGCCACGAGCTCAAAAAGGGTGACATCCTGCTGCTCTATACCGGCACCTACGACCGCTACAAGGGGCAGCCGGAATACCTGACGACGTTTCCGGGCCTGGGCGAGGAAGGCAGCATGTGGCTGGTGGAAAAGGGCGTCAAGACCTTCGGCGTGGACACGCCGACTCCGGACAACCCCATCAGCAAGACCTATCCGTGCCACATGATGTGCCGCTTCCACCACATCACCCACTACGAGAACCTGGTGCTGACCGAGGTAGCGGGCAAGCGCTTCACGTTCGTCGGCTTTCCCCTGCGGCTCAAGGGCTCGCACGGCGGACCGACCAGGGCGGTGGCGCTGATGGACGACTGAGCCCGACTCCAGCGCGGGAAGATCGGTCGCCTGGCAGGATCTTCATACCAAGGAGAACCCGCTCAACATGAACCTTCTTACGATCAAACGAGAGGCGGTACCCCTACACGCCGAAGTCGCGGCGATGCTGCGACACCAGATCCTGGCCGGCACCCTTGCCCCGGGCGCGCAATTGCCGCCGCTCAGCGAACTGACGGAAAAGTTGGGCGTGGCGCGCATGACCGTCCGGCAAGCGATGGATGCGCTGGAAGCCGAGGGGTTGATCGAACGCCATTCGGGCCGCGGCACTTTCGTCAAGCGGGTTGACCTTCCCAAGCGCCAGACTCTGAACATGCAGGCGGACCTATCGCAGCTCCAGTCGATGGTGGCTCAGTTGGAAGTCTCCGTATTGGTCGAGGAAACCCAGGCCGCGACGACGGACGAGAACGGGGTTGCCTATCGATACATGAAGCGAATTCACTCTCTTGACGGCAAACCCTTCTGTCATGTCGATCTGCGGGTGGACAACGCACTCTACGAACAAGCCCCGGAGAGGTATTCTTCCGAAATCGTCGTCCGCGTCCTCAAGGACATGGGGATCCCGGTCGGTTCCGCGCGCCAGCGGGTGACCATCTCGTACGCGGACCTGGAAGTAGCGCAGGCCTTGGAGATCAAGGTCAACTCACCCGTATTCCGCGTGTTTCGAGAGTTCTTCGACCCCAGTGGCCGGTTGATCTACTCGGCGAACCTTGTCTATCCCGGCGATGTCCTTGAATTCGAGATGGAGTTCACGACCGACACGTCCGATTGACCAACCCGTTCACCGGGAACCTTCCCGGAATTTTTCGGGGGCCGTCCATATCTGTCCCACGCCGCGGAGCGCAAGAGCCCCGAGCGTGCGGCTATCAAAACCCATTGCATCCGTTGCCACAATTGTACTAGTGTTCTGGCAGTCTAGCTGATAGGGCCTTCGGACGACTGCGGTGCAACCATCGCCTTGCGGACCCGGTGCCCTTCTCGACGGTCGAAATGTCTCACGTCATCAGACAAATCGACGTAACTGTCTACCGGGCACCCATCGAAACACCGGTCATGACGTCCTTCGGCAACATGACGGATCGGCCGGCCGTCATAGTCCGTCTCCAAGACCAGGACGGCGCCGAAGGATGGGGTGAGGTATGGTGCAACTATCCTACCTGCGGAGCCGAGCACCGGGCGAAGTTGATCGAGACGGTATTCGAGCCACTTTTGATCGGATACAGCTTCAAGGCCCCGCCCGAGTTGTTCGACTACCTCACCGAGCGCAGCCACGTTCTTGCAATTCAGACCGCGGAGGTCGGACCTATCGCGCAATGCATCGCGGGCCTCGACATCGCCGCCTGGGATTTGACCGCGCGGAAATCGGGTTCGCCCCTTCACCAGTTGCTGGGGAGCGAAGAGTCGTTGGTTTCCGTCTATGCCAGCGGCGTCAATCCCACCGGTGCCCCGGAAACGGTTGAACGCGCGCGTCGCGATGGCTACCGGGCGTTCAAGGTCAAGATCGGTTTTGGCCACGACGAAGATCTGGCCGTCCTCTCGGAGGTATGTTCCGGACTGACCGCCGAGGAGAGATTGATGGCCGACGCCAATCAAGCCTGGAGCATCGAACAGGCGCGACGGTTCGTCGACCGGATAGACGATATTCCGTTGTCCTGGCTCGAGGAACCGCTTCGAGCCGACCGGCCGGACGAGGAATGGCGAGCCTTGGCTGAACAGACGAAGATCCCCATCGCCGCTGGAGAAAACATTCGGGGACAGCGCGATTTCGAGCACAAGATAAAAAGCGGCTACCTGGGCGTCGTGCAGCCCGATATCTGCAAGTGGGGCGGAATATCGGCGAACCTGCCGATTGTCCGGGGTATCCTGGCCGCCGGCGTTCGCTACTGCCCGCACTATCTCGGGGGCGGGATCGGGCTTGTGGCCAGCGCCCATCTTCTCGCGGCAGTCGGCGGGGATGGCTCCCTGGAAGTGGACTACAGCACAAACCCGTTGCGCGAAGGCTTGGCCGACCCTTGGCCGGCGGTGCGGGACGGAACAATCACGCTGACCAGCGAGGCGGGACTGGGTGTAAAGCCGGATCTCGACCGGTTACGCGAATTCGCAGTCGCATGAGCGTGGTGGGCATTACGTCTGACATTGCGATGCGTTCCGAGGCCAATCATGACGGTTGAGAATCTTTTCCACATCTATGTCTCGTCATTGAGTGGCGGCCGGATCGACGTGTTCAATCTCGACGCGGATACCGGCGAGATGTCGCGGCAACAAACCGTCGGGCTATCCGGGAAGGGCCTGCCGTTGGCTGTCTCCCCCGACCGGCGCAGACTCTACGCCTCCGTCATCGGGGAGGTCGATGGCGGGGAGGAACCGCGCTACGAAACTTTCCGCATCGCTTCGGCAAGTGGAGAGTTGGTGCACCTCGATACCGTGAAGGCGCCGGCACGGATGGCTCATATCTCCGTCGACAAGACCGGCCGGTTTCTTCTCGGCGCATCCTTCCCTTCGGATCTCATTGCCGTCAATCCCATCGGCACGCGGGGTTACGTCCAGGAGATGCCTTCGGATCTTCGCTCCGCGCCCAGCAAGGCGCATCAGATCATGACCGATGCATCGAACCGGCTCGCGTTCGTTCCTAATTTCGGCGCGGCTCTCGTGATGCAGTTGTTGTTCGACGAAAGGACCGGGACCTTTTCGGACAACTCGCCGCCGACTTTCAAGCAGCCGGCGGAATCGCGGCCGCGGCATGTCGCCCATCATCCGGACGGACGGTTCGTCTACCTGCTCAACGAGAAGGAAGGAGTCGTAGTCGCCTGCGCGTTGGACGCGCACGCCGGTACCCTCGCGGAAATTCAGCGAGAGAACATAATGCCGGACGCATTCCAGGACGAACCGTGGAGTGCACAGATCCACGTGACGCCGGACGGGCGCCAACTGTTCTGCAGCGAGCGACGATCGAGCACCCTTTGCCGGTTCGCGATCGATCTCCAATCCGGTCGCCTGTCGGAGCGGTCGCTCCAGGATACGGACGAGGTCCCCAGGTGCTTCGACATCGACCCCACCGGTACATGGATTGTCTCGGCCGGCCAGATGACGAGCCAACTCATCGCCTATCGTATCGACCGGGGATCGGGCCAACTCAAGGAGACCAGCCGCGTCGGGACGTCGGACGAACCGGTCTGGGTCGAGATCGTCGAGCTTCCCTGACTCGTCCATGCGTTGGAGCCATGACGCAATGCTGAACCTGAGTTGTAACCGTGTTGTGATGGAACTTGTTGGAGGAGAGACGGAAGACCGTTGGCGCATCTGAACCTTAAGTGGGAGGTACCAATGTCACAAATTGTGAATGATCGTCGGCACGCCGACCGTGTGCTGCGGACCGACCGTCCGAGACGCATTCGGCCCGTCGCCCACGGAATCGCGCGTGATCTTGGGGTGGTTGCCCTCGTTGGCCTGGTGCTGCTGCTGCTGGCCTGGTCGCCGGCCCTGGCACAGGCGGACAAGCTGGTCGCTGCGGTCAGCAAGCCGGGCACCGAGACCAACCGGTTCTGGTCCGGCAGCACCATGTGGCACGTTATGGATCCCGCCTTGGAAGGATTGCTCGATCAGGACCCCGTCACCGGCGAGAACACCGACAAGGGCCTGGCGGTGTCGTGGGAGGCCAGCGACGACTTCAAGGTGTGGACCTTCAAGCTCCGCAAGGGCGTCCAGTTCCACCATGGATGGGGAGAGTTTACCGCCGCCGACGTGGTGCACAGCTACAAGCTCCACACCGGCCCGGATGCCATCATCCCGACGGTGGACCAACTGAGGGGCGCCAAGGCCGAGGCGGTGGACAGGTACACGGTGCGGTTCACTTATCCCGAGCCCAACAAGAACCTGCTGTTCCTTCACGGCGGACGCAGCGTGATGAAGGTCTACAGCAAGGCACAGTTCGACAAGGAGGGTCTGGAGGGCTACGACCGCAAGTTCGCCGGCACCGGCCACTATCAGTTCGTGTCGCGCGAGCCCGGCCAGATTCTCTACGAGCGATTCGACAAGCACTATTCATCGGTGAAGCCCGACTTCAGAATCCTCGAGTTCCGCTTCGTCGATGAGCCCGCCACCAAGCTCGCCATGCTGTTGTCTGGCGAGGCGGCCATCGCCGACCTCCCCCGTGAGCTGATGAAGGACGCCCTGGCGGGCGGGATGAAGACCGCGGAATCGGCGCGCGCCGTGATCCAGACCGACGTCGTCCTCAACGGCCTCTACTGCGAATCGGGGGACAAGGCATGCGGCAAGCACCTCCCGTGGTACAACAGGAAGATCCGGGAGGCGATGAATATCGCCCTGAACCGGGAAGAAATGGTCCAGGTGCTGTTCCCCGGCGGCGGCGCCAAGCTGCTGCCTCGCTATGCCATGACGCCGGGCCACGAGGGTTACGATCCGACCCTGGTGGAGCGTTTCAAGAAGGAGTACGGCTACAACCCGGAACGGGCCAAGAAGCTGATGAAGGAAGCCGGCTACCCCGATGCCTTCAAGGACCCGGCCATCCACCTGGTGCTGAAGCCCAGCGCCGGCGTGCCCGAAGTGGCGTTGCAGATGGAACTCATCCATCAGTACCTGACGGCGGTCGGTTTCAAGGCGGAGCTCCGGGAGATCGATCACGCAACGGTCGGCGCCATGGGCCGTGCACGGAAGGCATACATCATCCATCCAAGCAAGAACGCTCCGCCGCGGCCCACCGAAGTCGCGTTCCGCGCCTTTTACTCCAAGCCGGGCGGGCCCTACCAGGGATGGGAAGACGACTTCACGAGCAGCAACATCAAGGCGTTCCGGGCTGAGCGTGATCCCAAGAAGCGCGATGCCATCGCTCGCAAGATTTTCAACTACCTGTTCGAACAGTATGTCAGCATGCCCATGTTCGAACTGCGGACCCAGTTGGCCTTCAACCCCAAGACGGTAGCGTCGTGGCAATTCCCCGGCGTAACGTCCACCGGCTACGGTCACTGGCACACGGTAAAGGCCGCAAAATAAAGGGGTGATCTCTCGTCCGAAAGGCGGGCACCCGGGACCGGGGGCCCGCCTTCCTTCCCACGGGGCCAATGAGACGATACCTGGTTATCCGGAGTTTGCAGAGCCTGCTTGCCCTTTTGGCCATCAGCGTTATTGCGTTCGCCATGTCCCACCTCACCGGGAGCCCGGTGGACGCCATGCTGCCGGATGACGCGGGACCCGAGGAGGCCGCGCGCCTTACCAGACTGTGGGGCCTCGACCGTCCGCTCTACGAGCAGTACTTCGTATTCCTGGGCAATGCCCTTCAAGGTAATTTCGGCGACTCGATCAAGTGGCAGGGTCAGACAGCGTTCGGCTTGGTGCTTGAACGCCTGCCGGCGACCATCCAACTTGGCGGGTTCGCCATCATCGTCAGCACGATCATCGCACTCCCCGTGGGCGTCCTCGCGGCGGTCTACAAGGACACCCCTTTTGATTCCGCCGGCAAGCTCGTCGCCCTGCTCGGTCAGGCCATGCCCAACTTCTGGCTCGGCATCGTGCTGATCTGGATATTCGCGGTGCATCTGCACTGGCTGCCCACGTCCGGCCGCGGCGGGTTCAGCCACATGATCTTGCCGGCCATCGCCATGGGCTGGTTCCAGGTCGCGGCCTTCATGCGCCTGACCCGCTCCGCCATGCTGGAGGTGCTGGACAGCGAATACATCAAGCTGGCCCGCATCAAGGGGGTCCCGGAACGCCGGGTGATATGGGTCCATGCCCTGAAGAACGCGGCGATCGCGCCGTTGACCTATTTCGGCGTGATCGCCGGCTCCATATTCACCGGTTCGGTCGTGATCGAGACCGTGTTCGCCTGGCCGGGCACCGGTTTGCTCGCCATCGATGCGATTCGGGGCCGCGACTTTCCCGTGATCCAGGCGGTCGTGGTCACCTTCGCCGGGGTCTTCATCGTCGCCAACCTGATCGTCGATACGCTCTACGCCTATCTCGATCCACGCATCCGCTACCAGTAATCGGGAACGGAGCCTGGAGTGACCGGCGCACCTCTTACTGCTGATCGGGCTAACGACGACGATACCGGGAGAAAGCCGGGCCTCTGGCGCGGGCTTCGCCGACTGCCGTTGATCCCGATGTTCGTGCTCGTGGTATTGCTCGTCATCCCGGCGCTAAGCGCGGATTGGCTGGCGCCCCACGACCCCATCCGCGGTTCCATCCCCGACCGGCTGAAGCCGCCGGTGTTCTTCGGCGGCACGTGGGAGTTTGCTCTCGGCACCGACCGCCTCGGGCGGGATATCCTGAGCCGCATCATGCACGGCGCCAAGGTGTCGCTTTCCATCTCCATCGCCGGCATTCTCGCCGGCGGCGTTCTAGGCACCGCTCTCGGGCTGATCGCCGGCTACTTCCGGGGTCTGGCCGATGCGATCATCATGCGGCTCGTTGACATCACCATGGCGCTGCCCAGCATCCTGCTGGCCCTGGTGCTGGCGGTGACCGTTGGGCCGAGCTTCCAGACCATCATCGTGGTGGTGACCTTCGTGCTGTGGGCGCTCTATGCCCGCCAGGTCCGGGGGGAGGTCCTGAGTATCCGCGAGCGGGACTTCGTCGCCCGGGCGCGCGTGGCGGGGGCATCGGATTTGCGCATCATCGTCCGGCACATCCTGCCCAACGCCGCCAACACCATCATCGTGCTGGCGACCCTGCAGGTGGGTTCAGTGATTCTGCTGGAAGCGGGATTGAGCTTTCTCGGGGTCGGCATCCCACGACCCACACCGGCCTGGGGACTGATGGTTGCCGACGGCCGGCAGCTCATCGTGAGCGCCTGGTGGATCGCGTTCTTCCCGGGCCTCGCCATCACCCTCACCGTCTTCGCATTGAACCTGCTCGGCGACTGGATGCGCGACAGGCTGGACCCCAGGCTGAAGGAGGTGTGATGCGCAGCCCGTCGGAACGGCCGGCCCTTGAAGTCAAGGACCTCGAGACCCGCATCGACACCAAGCTCGGCATGATCAAGGCGGTGGACGGCGTCTCGTTCTCGGTCGAGCACGGTGAGACTCTCGGTATCGTCGGCGAATCCGGGAGCGGCAAGAGCATTACCGCCCTCAGCATCCTGCGGCTGGTGCCGAAGCCCGCCGCGTACATCGCCAGGGGACAGGTGCTCCTCGACGGAGAAGACTTGCTGGAGAAGAACGAGAACGAGATGCGCAAGGTGCGCGGCAAGCGCATCTCGATGATCCTGCAGGATCCGCAAACGTCGCTGAATCCCGTTTTTTCCATCGGCTTCCAGGTCGTCGAAGCTATCGGCATGCACGCCGACGCACCGCGCAAGACGCTGGGACAAAGGGCGGTTGAGGCGCTCCGCCGTGTTCGCGTCGCCGATCCGGAGCGCCGCGTCGACGATTTCCCTCATCAGATGAGCGGCGGCATGAAGCAGCGGGTCGTAGGCGCCATCGCCCTGGGCTCGTTCCCGAGCGTTCTCATCGCGGACGAGCCGACCACGGCGCTGGACGTCACCATCCAGGCGCAATACCTGCGGCTGCTGAAGGACATCCAGCAGGAAACCGGTCTTTCCATCATCTTCATCACGCACGATTTCGGTGTCGTCGCGCGCATGTGCGACAAGGTGGCGGTGATGTACGCCGGGCGCGTGGTCGAGTACGGTCCCGTGCGCGAGATCTTCAACTCCCCGGCGCATCCTTACACCAAGGCGCTCCTCAACTCGGTGCCGGCCGTCGAGGAGGACGTGGACCGGTTGTATTCGATCAAGGGCCAGCCGCCGGCGTTCTGGGACATGCCGGAGGGATGCCGGTTCGAGCCCCGCTGCGACGTGGCCATGGAGCGCTGCAAAACGGAGTATCCGGCAAGGTTCGCGAAAACCGCGACCGCGAGCGGCGGTCACTACGCCGATTGCTGGGCGCTGGAGGAGCCGGAGTGGATTCCCAGCCGGTCCTGAAACTCAACGAAGTCACCAAGCATTTTCCGGTGACCAAGGGACTGATCTTCGCCAGGACGATCGGCCATGTGCGCGCCGTCGACGGCGTGACCCTCGACCTGGGCCAAGGCGAAACCCTCGCGCTTGTCGGTGAATCCGGCTGCGGCAAGACGACCACCGCAAAGCTCATCCTGCGGCAGGAAACGCCGACCTCCGGCAAGTTGGAATTCGAGGGTGAGGACGTCCATGAGATGACCGGGACCGCGCTCAAGCAATACCGCACCGACGTGCAGGCGGTCTTCCAGGACCCGTGGTCCTCGCTGAACCCGCGAATGCGAGTGTTCGACATCGTCTCGGAAACGCTGGTGGTCAACCACACGGTGGCCAAGGGAGAGGTTGCCGACCGCGTCGCCAAGGTGCTGTCCGACGTGGGACTCCGGCCCGAGCAGTCACGCAACTTCCCCCACGAGTTCAGCGGCGGGCAGCGACAGCGCATCGCCATCGCCAGCGCGCTCATTTCCGAACCCAAGCTGCTGGTCCTCGACGAGCCGGTGTCCGCCCTCGATGTCTCGATCCGTTCTCAGATCATGAATCTGTTCAAGGACCTGCAGGACCGGTACCGCATGTCCTACCTCATGGTGGCCCACGACCTCGGCACCACGCGGTACATGGCGCACAAGGTGGCGGTGATGTATCTCGGCCGGCTGGTGGAGCTGGCGCCGACAAGGAGTCTGTTCGAGGCGCCGCTACACCCCTATACCCAAGCCCTGTTCTCGGCAGCCTTGCCGAGTCATCCGGACATCGAACGTGAGGAGATCATCCTTGAGGGGGAGGTGCCGTCGCCGATCAACCCCCCGCCGGGCTGCAGCTTTCACACCCGGTGCCCGTTGAAGATCGGCGAGGTGTGCGAAAGGGAGACGCCCAGGCTCGCTTCCCGGCCCGATGATCCGCGGCACCACGTCGCCTGCCATCTCTATAACGGCGAACAGAATGGAGAATAGCGTGTCTGACAGAGGCATTTCGGCCGCCAAGGCTGACGTGATTTACGGCCTCGTGCTTGGCGTGATGGCGTCGGTGATGATGGTCCATACGTTCTCGAGCCGGTATGAAGTGGCCCACCTGTTCGGTGACGTGTCAACGATGTTCACCCCCCGATTGCTGCTCGGGGTGATGATCGCGCTGTCGGCTGCGCTGATATTCAAGGGTCTGCGGAACCGCGGCGGCGATGTCCTCGAGTCGGTCAACGTTCCGAGGGTGGTTCTGACGTTCCTTGCCGCGACGGCTACCACCGCCGGCGTTTGGTTCATCGGGTTCTTCATTGCCATGCCCATCGGGATTTTCCTGACCGGTCTGGCGCTCGGATACCCGGGCAAACTAGTGCTTGCGGGTACAAGTCTGGCTGGAACGATCATCGTGTGGCTAACGCTCGGCGTGTTCGCGAACGTGGCCTTGCCGACAGGTGTGCTGTTCTAGGATCGACCGATGTTGCAATTCGTTCCGGAGGCTCTGGCGCAGACATTCGACGTCTCGATCCTGGTCTCCCTCGCCATCGGCACCATCGCGGGAATCATCATTGGCGCGCTCCCCGGCCTAGGGACGGTCCTGGGACTTGTCATGGCGCTGCCGTTCACCTTCGTCCTGGACCCGCCGACGGCCGTCGCCCTGTTGCTGGCCATCTACGTCAGCTCGATCTATGGCGGATCCATCTCCGCCATCCTGATCAATGTTCCAGGAACTCCCCAGTCCGCGGCGACGGTGTTCGATGGATATCCCATGGCGCGGCGGGGCGATGCACCGCTGGCACTCGGGTACGCCACCATGGCGTCCTTCGCCGGCGGCATATTCTCGCTGGCGGTCCTGGTTCTGGTCGCGCCACAGCTTGCGAAAGTCGCTCTTCTGTTCGGCCCCATCGAGACCTTCGCCCTCATCTTCTTTTCGTTGACGACGGTAGCGTGGGTCTCCAGCGGTGAGATGATCAAGGGCCTGCTGTCGGCGACCATCGGCCTCTTCCTGTCGCTGATCGGCCCGGATTCCATGACCGGGCAGATTCGGTTCAGCTTCGACAATCTGTTTCTCTCCGCGGGATTGACGGTCATCCCGCTTCTCATCGGTTTCTTCGCCGTCTCGGAAATTCTCTACCAGGCCGCGACGCTGAAAGACGTGAAGATACTGTCGGTGCCTGAAGGCGGATTCAGGATCCCGCCGTGGTCGGCCTGGAAGCCGCGCCTGGTGACGCTGGCGCGGAGCTGCGGCATCGGCAGCTTTATCGGGGTGTTGCCGGGCACGGGCGCAACCGCGGCCGTGTTCATCAGCTATGCGGATGCGAAGCGGCGAGCGCCCAACCCGGAGGATTTTGGCAAAGGTGAGCCCAGCGGGCTGATTGCTTCGGAGGCGTCCAACAATGCCGTCAGCGGCGGCGCGATGGTCCCCATGTTGGCCCTGGGAATTCCGGGCGACGGCGGCACCGTGGTGATGATGGGCGCCCTGACGATTCACAGCGTCATCCCCGGCGTCCGGCTGTTTTCGGAACAGCCCGATCTCGTCACGCAGATTTTCGTTCTCCTCCTGGTGGCGAACCTGTTCATGGTGTTCTTTGGCGCCCTGGGTTCGAACCTCTTCTCCCGGATGCTGCGTCTGCCGGTGACGCTGTTGATGCCGTTGGTCCTGCTCATGTCGTTGGTCGGTGCGTTCGCGATCCGATCGAATCCCGTCGACCTCATCGCCGTCATCGTATTCGGCCTGGCCGGGTTCCTGCTGCGACTCAACAGATTCCCGCCGGCGCCGATCATCATCGCGTTCGTGCTGGGCGAGCCCCTCGAACTGGCGTTTCGCCAGGGACTGGTGCTGACCGACAAGAACTTCCTTCAGTTCTTCGCAAGTCCGATTGCCAGCGTCCTCTTCGCCATCTCGGCTCTTATCCTTCTCAATCTGTTCGGGCTCGGTGGTTTTGTAGGCAAGTACTTCAAGCGGAATCGTGCCGATGTCTCAGAATGAAGGAAAAAACAAAGGAGGTCGTTATGAAATCTTTTATGTGCTTTGTCGCTGCAATCGCGATGACAACGGGAATCGCCTTTGCCGAGTATCCGGAAAAGCCGATCGACGTGCTTGTGCCGTTCGGCGGCGGCAGCGGACCGGACGCCAGCTTCCGAATGCTTCAGCCGGACCTCGAGGAGATTCTCGGCCAACCCATGGTCGTCAGGAACGTCGGCGGCGCCGGCGGCACGGTCGGCGCCGCTCAGTTCGCGGGTCACGCGAAGGACGGCTACAAACTCGGCTTCATGCCGGTGGGGACAACCACCACGCAACCCCATCTGCGCAAGGTCCCCTACAGTGACAAGAGCTTTGCGCCGATCTGCATGACCATACAAGACCCCATGGCGGTGGGAGTGTCACCGGACTCGGGCCTCAACAGTCTGGGCGACCTCATCAACAAGGCCAAGAGCGGAACGGTGACCTCCGGCGGCCCGCCCCCCGGCTCATTGCCGCATATCGGCCAGGCGGCGCTCGCCGCGGCCTATGGGGTAAAGTTCAAATACGTGCCTCACAAGGGCGGACACGGCGCCGCCAAATCCATTCTGGGCGGGAAGGTCGACGTGCTCATCGATCCGTTGGGTTCGACGCTCAACTACGGCCTCAAGCCATTGGCCGTCCTGAACGGCGAACGCCTGCCGGCAGCGCCCGACGTTCCAACCATCGACGAGCTCGGCGGCAAGCCGCTGCGTTACTCGATCTGGTTCGGGCTCTTTGCCCCGGCGGGAACACCGGAACAGATTCTCGACAAGCTGGGCCAGGCTTGCGAGGCGGCTACGAAAACCGAGCGGTATAAGCGCACCGTCAAGAAATCGGGGCGCACGCCGCGCTTTATGAACCGCGCCGAGTTTACGGCGTTCTTTGCGCAGCAGTACAAGGACAACGCCGCGTTGCTGGAGGTTGTGGGGTTGAAAAAATAGCGGTTGGAGATCGGTTTCAGGAAGTCTGAAACGTGACTCCCAAAGTCGGACGGGCCCGTCGACTCCAGACGGGCCCGCCTTCTACCTGGGATAGCGGACGTTCGCCGCCTGCAGGAGTGCCGCTTCGAAATCGGCGACGCTGAATCCGGGCTTGCGCGCGGCTTCGATGATGAAGGATTCCCGCTTGGCCATGACGGCCGCGGCGTCGAGGACGGCTTCCGCCGCATGATGTGGAATGACCACCGCCCCGTGTTGGTCCGCATGGATCAGATCGCCGTCGCTCACGGCCATGCCCTGGACTTCGACGTCGACGCCGAAATCCTCGACACGGACATAGGCATGCGATGGGCCGATCATGCCCGCCAGGAGTTGAAAACCCTCGGCGTTGGCCGGGATGTCGCGGATCGAGCCGTTGGTTACGCAGCCCAAGGCGCCGAACCCTTGGTGGACGTTGGTAAACACCTCGCCCCAGAAGCTGCCATAACCGGGGATGTCATCGAGATCTTCGACGATGATCACGGAAGGCGTCGGGCCGGCGGCGATATATTCGTAGTAGCGAACCAGAACCTTGCGGAATTCTTCGGGTGTGCGGTCATGCGGATGCTGCGCCTTTATCGTCACGGTCCTGGCAAAGCCGACCATCGGTGGAAGCGAGGGGCGCGCGCAGACGAGGGGTCTTACGGTGTAGCCGTGGCCGCGTCGTTCGGGAACCACGAGTTCGAGCGCGTTGCACACCGTCGGCGTGTCGAGCGACCGCAATCGCTCAAGGAGAGCCGCGTCGATGTCGCGGCCGGGCTGCGCATCCTGTTTGGTCATCGTATCGCTCCCGTTCCGTACGCTTGTTGCATTTGGTTGCCCGCGAAGAAATATCGACATTCAAGAGTTGGCTTCTATGTTTACCGAGATTTGATGGGGCCGCAAGCAGTGTCGAGCCCCATCGCCAGCGGAAAGGAAGATCATGGACAATCTTGAGGGTCGGGTGGCCCTGGTTACCGGCGGCAGCCGCGGGATCGGCGCGTCAGTGGCAAGCCGTTTCGCCGAGCGGGGCGCGCAGGTCATCGTCCTGCACAGCAGCAGCCCGGACGAAGCCCGGGAGGTCATAGGCAAACTCCCGGGATCCGGGCATCGGCATGTACAGGCGTCGGTGACGGATTCGGAGGCGCTTGGGAAAATCAGGGAGAGCGTTCTGGCTCAGGAAGGCCGGCTCAACTACCTGGTCAACAACGCCGGCTGGAGCACCGTCATCCCGCACAAGGATCTGGATGGTCTGACCGACGGCATATTCGACAGGATCTTCGCCATCAACGTCGCCGGTGTGTTTCGCTGCTGCCGAGCCTTCGGGCCGATCATCAAGTCATCGCCGGGTGGCGGCGCGATCATCAACATCTCCTCCAACGCGGCGCGCACCGGCATGGGCAGCAACGTCGCCTACTGCGCCTCCAAGGCCGCGGTGGAGAGCATGACGCAGACCCTCGCGCGCGTCTTTTGTCCCGAAGTTCGGGTATTGGCGGTGGCGCCGGGCATGACGTTGACGCCTTTGGCGCAGATGTGGGGTGAAGAGGAACTGAACAAGCGTGCTCAGCTAAACGCCATGAAGCGCCACGCGACCCCGGACGAGGTGGCCGGCGCGGTCGTCGCCGCGGCCGCGGACTTCACATTCGCGACGGGAAACGTGTTGCTGACCGACGGTGGCCGATGGTTGTTCTGAAGCTGCCGAGGTTGTCGGCGCCGCATTGCCGGCCGGCGCAGGCTGCCGACGGTTCCTCAGTATATCTCCCGATTGTAGAGGTTGGGCGGGCGCCGGCCCTGCATGACGGCGATGATGTTCTCCGCCACGATCAGGGCCATCCTTTCCCGGGTTTCGGCCACCGCACTGCCGAGATGAGGCGTGAGAACGGCGTTGTCGCAATCCTCCAGCGCCGGATGAACCTCCGGCTCGTGCTCGTACACGTCCAGCGCCGCGCCTGCGATGACCTTTTCTCGCAACGCTGCGGCCAGCGCGGCTTCGTCCACCAGAGGACCACGCGCGGTGTTGATGAGACAGGCGGTGGGCTTCATGGCCTGCAACTCAGCGGAGCCGATGAGGTGATGGGTCTCGGGGGTGCTGGCGGCATTGATGGAAACAAAATCGGAGCCGCGGAGCAGCTCGGTCAGGGGAACGTACTCCACGCCAAGCTCTTGCTCCCTCCCGACGTCCAGGCGGCTCCGCTTGGTGTACAACACGCGCATGTCGAACCCGCGGGCGCGCCGGGCCATAGCCTCGCCGATGCGTCCCAACCCCACAATGCCCAAGGTCTTGCCGTAGACCCCCTGCCCTACCAAGTGCATGGACTGGGAGCCGGGAAAGAGCCCTTGCCGAAGCGTACAGTCTCCCGCCACGATGTTGCGGGCCACCGCCAACAAGAGGCCCCAGGCCAAGTCCGCGGTTTCTTCAGTGACCATGGGCGGGATAGTCGTCACCGGGATCCTTCGGGCCGTAGCCTCTGCCACGTCGATGCCAGCCGGAATGATGGCCATGCTCGCGATCATCCTGAGATTCGGATTGGCACCGATAACGTCCCGGTCCACGGTATCGTGGAGCAGACAAAACAGGTAGTCGCACTCCTTCACGGCCGCCGCCAGCTCCGCCCTGGTCATGATGCGGGCGGAGTCGTGATTGAGCGCCACGTCGCCGCGTTGCCGCAACAGGGTCAACGCCTTGTCGGGGATGGGTTGGGTAATGAATATCCTGGGTCTCACGGTTCCCTCCGGATCGGACCGTTCCGAGGAAACCGGTTAGCAGATCGGGGTGCAGCGCGCGAGACGGCTTGGATCCATGTTGCAGGTTATCAGAATTCTGATAGGATCTCTGACGCGGCCTTTCGTCCGGAGGATCAACCATGCCTGTCATTCGCCCCATCTCGGATCTACGCAACAAGACCCCCGAGATCTCGAAACTATGCCATGACTCGGGAGAACCGGTTTTCATTACCAGGAACGGAGAGAATGAGCTGGTGGTGATGAGCACGGCAGCCTATGAACGGGACCAGGCGCGCCTGAGTTTGTACGGTCTGCTCAATGAAGCTGAAGAGGATGTGCGTCGCGGAGATAGAGGCATTGGCGTGAAGACCCTCGCCGCCCTTCTCCGTGAGGCGCGGCGATGACACGACAGGTCCGGATTCTTCGTCGCGCACAGATCGACCTGCTTGAGATCCAGGAGTATATCGCGCGGGATAACCCCGCGGCGGCAGGAGGGTTGATCGAGGCGATCCTCGACCTCATCTCCAGCCTTGGAGAATTCCCGGAGCGCGGACGAGTACCAAGGGATGCGATTCTCAAGGCTTCCAGGTACCGGTATCTGCGCTACGGCGAATATCTGGTCTTCTACAAGGTTCTTCGCTCGCAGGTTCGTGTGTACAGAGTCGTACACGGACGGCGAAAATATGAAGACTTACTGTAGGGGCCCCGGGCGTCTCGAGCGGCACCTACATCGCTGGCAAACTGCCGATTGAAACCCTCAATCAACGTGTAGTAAGCTCCCCCGACTCGCTGACCTGGAAACCCCTCTCCATGCCACGCCACACCGTCGCCGTCACCGACCACCTGTTCCCGTCCATGGACGACGAAGCCCGGATGTTCCGGGAGATGGACACCGAACTCGTCATCGGCGAGTGCAAGGGCGAGGACGACGTGATCGCCCTCTGCAGGCACGCGGACGCCATCCTCAACACCTATGCGCGCATGACGCCGAAGGTCATCGAGAGCCTGGAGCGCTGCAAGGTCATCGTACGGTTCGGCATCGGCTACGACAACGTGGAGGTGGACGCGGCGACCCGGTGCGGGATCATGGTGGCCAACACCACGGAGTACTGCATCGACGAGGTGGCGGACCAGGCCATGGCGATGCTTCTGGCCTGCGCCCGGGGGCTCTTCCCGGCGGGACGGATCGCCCGGGACAGGACCTGGGACCTGAGCAGGATGCCGGTGCTGCGACGGCTCCGCGGGCAGACCCTGGGCCTCGTGGGAATCGGGCAGATCGGCAAGGCCGTGGCCGCCCGGGCGCACGGCTTCGGGTTGAAGGTCCTGGCCAGCGACCCGTACGTGGACGAGGATGCGGCCCGGGAACTGGGAGCGGAGATCGTGGACCTCGACACGCTGCTGTCGGCGTCCGACTACGTTTCCGTGCATGTGCCGCTGATGCCGGCGACCGAAGGCATGATGAACGCGGGGGTGTTCGCAAAGATGAAGCCCACGGCATTTCTGATCAACGTGGCACGAGGCCGGATCGTGAACCAGGCCGATCTGGTCAGTGCCGTGCAGCGAGGAGACATCGCCGGCGCCGGCCTTGACGTCCTGGAACGAGAGCCGCCCGAGGCGGGCGATGCCGTCACCGGCCTCGACAACGTGATCCTGACCCCCCACTCCGCCTGGTACTCCGAGGAGGCCCGGGCGGACATGCGCCGGCGCGCCGTGGGGCAGGTGGTCAGCGTGCTCAAGGGGGAGCTTCCCTACTCCCTGATCAACCGCGAAGTGGTCCAGTCAAACCGCGCGTAACCGCACCTGAAAGGAGTCTTCCATGGTCGAGCGTTCGACATCGAGCTTTGGTCTGGTGGGAACCGATTGGCAGCAGCGCATCAACTGGAACCGCCTGCGCGAGTATCGCCTGAACCGGGCGCGGGAGGCCATGAAGACCGCCGGCCTGGGGGCCATGCTGGTGATGTACGACGAGAACGTGCGCTACGTCACCAGCACGGTGACACCCGGATGGTGCCGGCTCAAGCCCGGCCTGCGCTACGCGCTGCTGTGCGAGGGGGCGGAGCCGGTGCTGTTCGAGCAGGGCGACATCGGCACCCAGATCAACCGCCACTGCCCGTGGATCCCCAGGGACAACGTGCGCTACGCCTACTCGTGGATCAAGGGCGCCGTCGGCGGCGCGGCCGAGCAGCAGGTGACCAAGTTCACCCGGGCGATCCTGGACGAGATGAAGAAGTACGGCGTGGACAAGGCGCCGCTAGGCGTCGACTTCATCGACCTCAACATGATCAACTCCTTCAACGCCCATGGCATTCAGTGGACCGACGGCATGTCGCCCATGGTCTCCGCCCGCGCCATCAAGAACATCGACGAGCTGGAGGCCATGCGCATCGTGGCCGCCATCTGCGACGCCTGCCACACCGCCATCTCGCACTTCCTCGTCGCCGGCATGCAGGAGCATCAGATCACGGCCTTCGCCATGGAGTTCCTCTACAACATCCCCGGCATCGAGGACGTGGAGGACATCATCGTGTCGTCCGGGCCCAATAGCTGGCCCAACTGGCGGCACTTCTCCGACCGCATCATCCAACCCGGAGACCTGGTCATCATCGACATGGCGGCGGTCACCTGGAACGGCTACAAGAGCTGCATGTACCGCACCTACTGCGTCGGCAAGAAGCCCACCGACGAGCAGCGGCGGTACTACGACCTCGCCTACAGGTGGCTCTACGATGCCATCGACATGGTGCGGCCGGGGGCCACCACCAAGGACATCGCCGAGGTGTGGCCGTCGGCCAAGGACACGTGGGGCTACGAGGAAGAGGACCAGGCGGCCGCCAACCTGTGGGGGCACGGCCTCGGCCTGGCCCAGTACGACACTCCGGTGGTGTCGCGCATCTACTCCCTGGACCACCCCGTGGTGATCGAGCCGGGCATGAGCTTCGCGCTGGAGACCCAGCACGGGAAGCCGCTCCAGTGGGGCGTCCGGCTGGAGGAGATGCTGGTGGTGACCGAAGAGGGACCTCAGGTCACCACGCAGTTCCCCATCGAGGAGATCACCGTCGTCGGTTGACGGCGACCCCAACAACACACGCGCCAGGCGACTCCCTGCCCCGTGGTCATCAACTTCGGCGGCATCGATTCCTGCAAGCCCGAGTGCCACGAGTACGACGAGGCGCTGCTGCGTCAGCGCCTTCGGCCTGCGTAACGTGGGCGAGCTGGCGGAACTCTTTCCGTCCCTCCACGGACAGTTGGCAGCGTAGCCTTTTTGTGCTTGCAAAATTGCGCCGGGCGCATTAATATACACTCCTCACCTTAATTCGTACGAGCGTTCATTAGCAAAGGAGCAGGATCATGTTGATAAAGAAGGAGAGGATCGACACCTTCGACGATTGGGTAGACGCGTTCCACCAGTGGCACACCGACATCGGCTACCCCATGGAGCTCATCGGCGGCGACTACACCTTCGAGACCAAGCTCGACGACGTGGAGAGCAACGAGATCGAGTTCGGGGAGTATGCCGGAGGGCCCAAGTGGGAGAAGGTGACCGACATCCCCGACCAGCGGATTCAGGACGCCCTGGCCCACCTGATCGAGTTCCAGGGGGACACCGAGTTCGCCTCGGTGGAGCAGCAGACCAACCTGATCGAGCGCGCCCCCACCGACGTGGACCTGAAGAACCTGATCCGCATCAACCGCGAAGAGATGCGCCACGGCTGGCAGATGGCCTACGTGCTGGTGACGCAGTTCGGCGACTCCGGCAAGCGCCAGTCCCAGCGGCTGCTGGAGCGGCGCGCGTCCGAGGGGTCCCGTCTGCTGGATTCCTTCAACCAGCCCGTGAGGAACTGGCTGGACTTCTTCACCTACACGAGCTTCATCGACCGCGACGGCAAGTACCAGCTCAACATGCTCAGCCGCAGCGCCTTCGCGCCGCTGGGCCGCAGCACCCTGCCCATGCTCAAGGAGGAGGCGTACCACCTGGCCCAGGGGAACATCGGCCTCATGCGCATCGTCAAGGCCGGCAAGATCCCCATGACCATGATCCAGAAGTACTTCAACAAGTGGATCTCCACCGCCTACGACCTGTTCGGGCAGGACGAGTCCAGCTCGGCCCACTGGGCCTATGTGTGGGGCCTCAAGGGGCGCTACGACGAGCACCTGTACGACGAGCCCGCGGACATGGACCGGCTGAACGAGCTGTCGCGCGAGACCTTCTTCAAGGAGGTGTCGGCGCTGGTGGACGCCTTGAATCACAACATCCCCGGCGACCAGCCCGAGCTGACGATTCCGAGCGACAAGTTCCGCCGCTACATCGGCAACTACGCCGGCCAGCCCTACAGCGTCGCCGGCGATCTGCTGTCCGACGAGGACTACCAGGAGCACCTGGCGGAGGTCATGCCCTCGGAAGCCGACGACGAGTACGTGATCGGCCTGGAAAAGGAAGGCGGCTGGATCCTCGACCCGAGGTAATCCAGGGAACGACGATATTCCGAACCCGGCGCGGGCCTACGACTCGACCTCGAGCCCGTAGGCCCGCGCCATCACGATGATGGGGTGCACCGGCTTTCTGCCGGTCCCCTGCTCCACCTGAACCGCCGACAGCGGACAGTCCGTCACCGTGCAGGCATCGTCGGGCCGCATGAACTTGAACAGCGGCCGGCCCACCTGCATCGACGCCTCGAAGTTCTCCTTCTTGACGCTCCAGGTCCCGTCGTGCCCGCTGCAGCATTGCATGCGGGAGACCTCCGTATCGGGGATGAGCTGCATCAGCTCCTGGGCCTTGAAGCCGATGTCCTGCGCCTTGAGATGGCACGGCTGGTGATAGCGGATCTTGCCGGCCGGCCGTGAGAAGCTCGCGTCCAGCTTGCCGGCCTCGCTGAGGCTCACCAGGTACTCCGACAGATCCAGCGTATTCTCGGCCACCAGCTTCGTATCGTCAGTGGGCAGCATGCGCGGGTAGTCCTGCTTGAGCATGTAGCTGCAGCTCGCGGTGGGCACCACGATCTTGTAGCCCTGTCGCACGGCCTCGCTGAGGCTCGCGACGTTGGCCTCGATCTTCTTCACCGCCTCGTCCAGCAGGCCCACGTCGATGAACGGCATGCCGCAGCACTGCTGCTCGGGGACGACGCACTCGACCCCGTTCTTCTCCAGCACACCCACCGCCGCCTTGCCGATGTCGGGCTCGTTGTAGTTGACCGTGCAGGTGTAGAACAGCGCCGCCTTCTCCTCGCCGTTGCCCTTGGAGGCGGCCGGACGCTTGCGGTTCCACTTGGCGAAGGTCTGGCCGTGATACGTGGGCAGCAGCCGGTCGCGGTGCACCCCCAGGTACTTCTCCATCAGGCGGCGCACGAACGGGGTCCGGTTGGCCCAGTTGACGAGCGGCGCCATGCAGCTCGCAAGCCGCCCGGCCCGATCGGTGTCGCCCATCAGCCGGTCGGCCCAGCTCACGCCCTTGTCCCTGGCCTCCACGAGGGTGGCCCGCATCATGGTCCTGGGGAAGTCGATGTCCCACTCGTGGGGCGGGACGTAGGGACAGATGGGGTCGCACAGCTTGCACTGGTAGCACTGGTCCACCACCAGCTTCATCTGCTCGTCCTTGAGGGAAGTGGCGTCACCGAAGTTCTCGTCCATCATCTGGAACAGGCTCACGAAGGACGGACAGAGGGTGTGGCAAAGCGTGCAGCCGTAGCAGATGTCGAACACGCGATCGAGTTCCGTGCGCAAGGCACCCTTGTCCCAGAACGCCGGCGATTTGGGCTCAAAGCTCATGGGTGTGGTTTCCTCCTGTGTGATGTTGGCGTCGAAAAGGGATGGGAGGTGATCTTAAGGGTTTCATCCACGAAAAGTAAGAAACGACGCTAAATTTATGCCGGCGACTAAATTTAGTCAGCGCCCTAACCGGTTGTTAATCGAGTTGCTGCCGCAGGATTCGGAAGATCAGCCCGTAGAACCGGCAGCACGACGGCAGGGTCGTCGTCACGAACTCGCGGATCGAGCGCACGGAGAGGCGGGCGTCGACGTGACTGACGACCTTCAGGATGGCGACGTGGACGCGGCTCGGGTCGGGCAGCGCGTCCGCCAGCCGCAGGCTTTCGGTGGAGGGGATCAGCGGATCGGTGTCGCCGTGGCCGATGAGCACCGGCGCCGTGACGTGTAGGACCACCGGGCGCAGGGAGAGGCTCTCCAAGTAGTCCCGGACCGCGGGTTCGGTCGCCTCCATCAGACTCCGGACCCGGTCCGGATCCTGGTTGCGGATCAAATCGTACACGGCGCGTCCCGTTTCCGTAAGCCCATCCGGCGAGATCGCCGGCGCCTCCCCCTCCCATCGTTTGGCGCCCGCCGCGGCGTCCCGTTCCATGGCATCGAGCAACCCGGACAGCACCGCGCGATCCCCTTCCGCCGTCAGGTGGACCAGGAGGTTCTTGACGAACACGTAGCGCGCGTAGATCTCCGGCGGCTCCACGTGCCGGTGGCCTCGATACTCGTCCCGGCCGGTGGTGAGGTAGCGGATTATATTGACCGTGTCGTAGTAGCCGCCGAAGGACACCACGAACTTCACCCGCTCCCGAATGGACGGGTCGGTAGCGGCCTTCAGGGTGGGACCGGCGGCGAAACTGATACCGAACAGGCCCGCGCGGGTCTCGTCCACCTCCTCCCGCGAGAGCATGAAGCGGAAGGACGCCGCGATGTCGCCGGACTCGTCCATATCCAGCCGAAGCGACTTGAGGCCGTCAAGCTCGGGCACCAGGACTGCGAACCCGCAAGCGGCCAGCTCGGTTGCCAACGCCACCAGACGCGGGTCGTCCTTGCCCGTTTCGAGCACCCCATGAGTGACGAGCAGCCCGGGGCGGGGCCTGCCATCCGGCACGACATAGAGATCGGAGGGCATCCGCCGGTCGCCGGAAACGACAGTCAACGCACGCACGTCGGGCGTGTGCCTGCGCCAGGCTCGCAGGAGCTTCCGGAAGCCCTCGCCGAGCAACAGGTGGAGCAGCAGCGTCAGGCTCAGGAGCGCGATCCGGACGTATGAAAGGATGAGCAAGACCCGCCGGTGTGGTGTATCGTGGCGGCGACCGCAAAAGGTCGGGCCGGTTCCCGCGGCCGGCGTCGTAGCCGGCCGCGGGAGCCCTGCCGCTGTTCCCACGGGTTCACGCGGGAAACACTGCTAATGGTGAGCGGCGTCGCCCTCCAGGGAGAGGTTGATGTGGTGGTGCGACTTGGACACCGGGCCGATGCCCTTGGCGAGGGTCGTCCAATGCTCGCCCTCGTCGTCGCTGTAGAAGACATCGCCGTCGGTGGTGCCGGCGAAGATGGCATAGCCGCCGTTCCAGGCGTCCATGCACATGCCCTCGATGTTGGCGCGGATGTGCTCGGGCAGCCCCTCGCCCAGGATGTCCCAGGTCTCGCCGCCGTCACGGCTGCGCGCCACCCGGGCGTCCGCCGTGTGGAGCTTGCGCCACGTACCCGGGCCGGTCTTGGCGCCGGCCACGAACAGCAGCTTGGGATCCTGCGGGTGGACGAAGAACGGGTCCACGTAGCCGATGCGGAAGTCCCGCGGGGTCATGCTCTTCCAGGTGGCGCCGCCGTCGCCGCTCACGCAGAAGCCCGCCGTCACCTCCGGTCCGCAGTTGGTGGTGGGCGCCGTGCCATAGAGCTTGTCCGGGTCGTTGGACGGGATGAACACGCGGTGCGCGTCCGGGTTGATGTTCGGAATCGCGTCCCAGGTCCGGCCGCCGTCGGTGGTGCGCAGGAAGCCGCCCACCTCCACCGCCACGTGGATGATGTCGGGATCGGTGGGATGGAACGTGATGCTCTTGGCATGGGCCTGATGCGGCTCGGCCGGGAAGGTCCACTTCTCGACCCCGGGCACCTGGCGGAGCCCCGGCAGATCGGTCCAACTCTTTCCCAGATCATCACTGTAGTACAGGTACGCGGGCTGCGTACCGGCGTAGACCCTGGGCTTGCCGTCCACCAACTGGCTCCCCAGCGAGTAGATCTCCTTCTCGCCGATGCCGCTGTCCCGCTTCTCCCAGGTGCCGCCCTGGTCCTCGCTGGCGTAGATCTCGCAGCCGTAGGTGCCGACGAAGAGCGTTTCGGTCGTCGGCTCGAAGATAACCGAGCTGGCGTGCTTTCCGGGCAGGTGAACGCCGTCCTGCTGCCACGAGCCGTTGGCCCGGTGGAACGAGAAGACACCGTCAACGGTGCCCACCAACAACTTGTCGCAAGCGGTTTCGCCTTGGGTCAACAACTGGCCCCCGGGGGATAGACAAACGTACATGAGCAAGTCCTCCTTCGCGCTGAATCGGCTCCTACTCTACTCAAGGCCCCACCACTCCGTCAAGATACGCGGCAATGACGCGGGGTTGAATTTCCCCTCTCCTTGTTATTAGTTCTGTCAGCGAATGGGAACGCCCGACAGGTCGTCGCGGCGTGACGGAGTCGGATCCGCAAGAAGAAATCTCAAGGAGGAAATGATGTACACGACCGACCAATACGAAGGCATGCTCGCGGAAACCATCACCATCCAGGGCAACAACGGCGACACCATCAACGCCTACTACGCGCGCCCGCTGGGCGCGGGCCCGTTCCCGGGCGTGGTGGCGATCCACCATCTACCCGGCTGGGACGAGTGGTACCGTGAAGCGACGCGCCGGCTGGCGCACCACGGTTTCGCCACCATCTGCCCCGACCTTTATCACCGGGCCGGCGCCGGAACGCCGGAAGACGTGGCCGCCAAGATTCGGGCCGACGGCGGCGTGGCCGACGACCAGGTCGTGGGCGACCTGACGGGCGCCATGAACTATCTGCGCTCCATGCCCTACCACAACGGCAAGGTGGGCATCTGGGGCACCTGCTCGGGCGGGCGCCATGCCTTTCTCACCGCCTGCCGCGCCAAGGGCTTCGACGCGGTGGTGGAGTGCTGGGGCGGCCGCGTGGTGGCGAGCGGAGACGACCTCACCGAGAAGCAGCCCGTCGCCCCCATCGACTACACCGCGGACCTGTCGTGCCCGATTCTGGGGATCTTCGGCAACGACGACAAGAGCCCCACGCCGGAGCAGGTGGACCAGCACGAAGCCGAGCTCAAGAAGCACGGCAAGGACTACGAGTTCCACCGCTACGACGGCGCCGGCCACGGCTTCTTCTACTACGACCGTCCCAATTACCGTCAGGAGCAGGCGGTGGACGGCTGGAAGAAGCTCCTCGACTTCTTCGGGAAGCAGCTCGGATAAGGACCCGCGCCGCGAAAGGAGACGACCATGTGCACCATGATCGCCAAAAAGGTCGAGATGGAGGGCAGCGGCAAGAACTCCGAGGACTGGTTCAAGGTCAACCAGGCCAACGTGGCCTATGACCACCCGTACCACGTCTTCCGGGAGCACTCCCTCAACATCGACTTCGTCAACGAGGCCGAGGGGCCGGGGGCGCGGGTGGCCGTGGAGTTGAGCGTCGATTCGGCCCGGAAGCTGGTGGACACCATCCTCAATGTGCTGAACGAGGCGGAAAAGGGTGGCTGGGTCGACGAGGATGAAGGGCCGGAAGCTCACATGCCGCCGGTCAAGAGCTCGGGAACCCTGTAGAGCGGTTCGCCGAAAGAACTGGTTTAACCGGGGTCAGCCTTCGTGCCCGCTCGAGGCACGCAGGCTGACCCCCGAATCCTTCCCTTACAACTACGACTAGGCCGGCACGGCGGCGATCTCGCTCACCGGCACCCCATAGAAATCAGCGGCATTCCGGCACAGGATGCGGTGCTTGTTCTCCTCGGTGAGATCCTCGCGGTTGCGCAGCTTCTCCACCGAGTGGGGCCAGTCCGTGTCCCAGTGGGGGTTGTCGGATGAGTACAGCAGGCAGCGGTCGCCGACATGGCGGATGGCGTCGGGGATGGTGAGCTCCTCGCACTCCACGCCGAAGTAGCACCGGCCGCTCTTCACGTACTCGCTGGGCGCGCGCGTGCACAGCGGCGCCTCCACGTCGCCCCGCTTCTCCCACTCCTCGTCCAGCCGGTCCATCCAGTAGGGCACCCAGCCGGCGCCCGATTCCAGGAACCCGACTTTCAGCCTGGGATAGCGCTCCAGCACGCCGCCGAAGATGAGTTGGGTCATGGCGATCATCTGCTCGAACGGATGGGTCACCGCGTGGATCGCCAGGAACTTGTCGAAGCGGTCGGTGCCGGCCGCGTCGCGCGGCTGGCTGTGGACCGCGACGGGCACGCCCAGCCGCTCCACCGCGGCATAGAACGGGTCCAGCTCCCGGTCCGAGAGCTTGCGCCAGGCCACGTAGGTAGGCACCTGCACGGCCACCATGCCCAGCTCCACCAGCCGCTCCAGCTCGTCCACCGCGCTCTCGACCTCCTGCAGCCCGACGATGCCCACGCCCTTGATGCGGTCCGGCGACGCGCTGCAGAATTCGTGGAGCCAATCGTTGTAGGCCGTGGCCAGGACGCGAGCCCGGGCCGGATCGCGCACGTTGCCGATACTAAGGCCCGCAGTCGGGAACAGCACCGCGGTGTCGATGCCCTCGGCGTCGATGTCCGCCAGCTCCCGCTCGGGGTCCGCTACCCGATGCCCCATGCGCCCCAGGTCGCGGTCCCAGCCGTCCTGGGGGAACAGCTCGCGCGCCGAGCTGTAGGGCGCCGGGATCCTTTCCCGGTACGCGGTCATGGGCTCGGTCAGGTGGCCGTCCGCGTCGATTACAGGATATCCGATCATGCGTCTTCCTCTTCGCGTCCGCTTTCCTACAGGCCGTAGAACCGCCGCGGGTTGTCGTCCACGATCCGGGTGTGCATCTCCTCGCTGATACCGCCGCCCTCCTTGAGCGAGGTAAGCGCCTCCAGCTCCGTGGACGAGTCGGCGTGCCCGTAGTCCGTGCCGATCATCAAGGTGCCCTCGCCGGCCTGTCGCATCAGGTACGGCACGTCGTCGCCGATCTGGCAGGTCACGTACAGGTTGTACTCCTCCAGCAGGTCCTCCGGCAGCTTGTCGTCCACCGTGTCGATCCGCCGCCGCAACTCGTAGACCACCCACGGGATCCACGACGCCGCGGTCTCGATGAAGCCGAACCGGAGCTTGGGAAAGGTCTTGGGCACGCCCGCGCTCACCAACCGGAAGCACGCACCGACGTTGAAGATGCGGTACTGGCAGAAGAAGTCGCGGGTGCCATCGGCGTTACCCAGCATGTCCACCAGGTTGGCATTACCGTTGGACTGGTGCAGCCCGATGCACAGGTCCAGCTTCGAGGCTTCCTCGTAGATCGGGAAAAAGTACGGGTCGTCCACCGTGCGGGGACCCTCCATCGGCCGCATGAAGATGCCGCAGGCGCCGTTCTCCTTGGCGAAGTGCAACTGGTCCATGGCGTCCGGCATGCTGAGGAACGGCAGCACGCACATCCAGCGCAGCCGTCCCTTGCCTTCCCTCCAGATGTCCGCCAGCCAGCGGTTGTAGGCGCCGCAAAGGGCCACGTCCACTTCCGGCCTCTCGGTGCACTGATCCAGGAAGATGCTCGTGTAGAGGATCTGCACGTCGATGCCCAGCTCGTCCATGTGCGCCAGCCGCGCCCCTACGTTGGCCACGTCGCGGGTCTCCATGGTCGTGGTCATCTGCCTCCCGACCTTCTGCGAACGCTCGACCAGGGCCTCTTCCGTGAACGCGAACCGGAACAGCCCGCGGATCTTCCCGTCGATGACCCAGTTCTGCCGCTGCGTCCCGTCGTTCGGGTCGAACAGGGCCGGCCGGTACTTCTGCTCCGAGGGCGTCAGATAGTCCCACGTACGCGGACTCTCGACGACATGCGCGTCAGCGTCTACCCATCCCATTGGATGCTCTCCTTCCGTGGATAGCTGTGGATTCGATTCGAGATTATCCGGGTTGAAGCGGGGGC
Organism: uncultured Binatia bacterium (SeqCode); assembly: GCA_965219905.1. Taxonomy (GTDB): domain Bacteria; phylum Desulfobacterota; class Binatia; order UBA9968; family JAJDTQ01; genus JAJDTQ01. The sequence continues at coordinate 2,115,972 of CBDCOS010000002.1, forward strand.
GTCAACCGGATTTGTGCGGTCGTTCCCGGCCGGGCAGCCGATCGCGTCTACTTCAATCGATCGATTCCAGGGCAAACATCGAAACCCTGATCGAAGCTCAGGATTCGATGAACACCGGCACGCCGCATCACTGCTACGTGGAGGGCATCGCGAGCAGAGAGCCCATCCACGGAGTCGAGGAGTGTCTTGGCGGCCCGCACCTCGGAAATACCGAAGGGGAGGATCTCGTCGGTGATCGCATCCAGGTTCGCGAATGCAACGTCGATGGCGTCGAGCCGCCGAATTGCAGTGTATCGATGAAGTATCTCCTGGTAGACTTCCACGTCGGTGACCAGCCGTTCCCCTTCTCCGGTCAGTTGGGCCAGCAACGCAAGAACGCGGTCCTTGTTGGGATGTGGAGCACCCACCACGTACATCGGGACGTTGGAGTCAATGAAGATCACGTGATTTGTCGCCCGGATTCAATCTCCTGCAGCATCACGTCGATGTCCGCGGTCGGAAACTCGTGCCGCGACGCATCGGCGATAGCGCGAAGTTTGGCGTCGATGCTTCCAGGGTGGTCATTTCGCGCCTTGCGCAGGGCCTGCCGAACCCATTCCGCTACGGTCATCCTCTGGCTACGTGCACACCCCTGGATCTGTCGAAACTCCTCCTCGTCAAAGAGGACCTGTAGGCGTTTACTCATTTGTACAGTATAATTAACTCATTTCGTATGAGTCAACACCCAAGGAGGAAGCCATGCTAGGCGTCGTGGATGCGGACACGCACATTATCGAGCATCCGGGCATGTGGGAGCTGTTCGATCCGGAGATGTATCAGCGACGGCCAGTGCTGGCGTCGACCACGGAAGACAGTGTCTACGGGGAAAACAACCAGGTATGGCTCATCGACGGCATGGCGGTGCCCAAGCGTTTCGGCAAGGGCAGCGCGCTGGTAGCGGTGGGGGGATCGGACAGGGAGAACGCCCGGACCGACATCGCCGCCTCGGTGCGGTACGTCACCGACCCGGAAGCGCGGGTGCGGGACATGGACAAGCGCGGGGTGGAGGCGGAGGTGGTGTACCCTACCCTGCTGCTGAGCTACCTGGAGGTGGACGTGGCCCTGGAGACGGCCATCTGCCGGGCCTACAACCGCTACCTGGCCGAGGCCTGGAAGACAGCGGGGGACCGGCTGCGCTGGGTGGTGGTGCCGCCGTTGCGGGACATGGAGGCCTCGGTGCGGGAGATCGAGACCGCCCGGGACCACGGCGCCGTGGGCGTGTTCTTCCGCGGGGTCGAAGGAGACCGCTCGCTCGCGGAATCTTATTTCTTCCCCATCTACGAGGCGGCCAACCGGCTCCGCATGGCCGTCTGCATTCACACCGGGGCAGGCGCGCCGGAGATCACCCGGGTGTTCGACCGGAACTTCAGCCACAACCTGCCCCACGTGCGTTCGCTGCCGCTGTTCGCCTTTCGGGATCTCGTGGCCCACAAGATCCCCGAGCGCTTTCCCGAAGTGCGGTTCGGCTTCATCGAGGCCTCCGCCTCGTGGGTGCCCTACGTGCTGCACCATCTGCAAAGAGCCAGCGGCGCCAAGCTCAACGCCGGCGGCGACGCGGACGCCAACCTCGACTGGGGACCCAAGCTGTTCCGTGACTACCGGCTCTACGTCGCCGCGGAAGCGGACGAGGACCTGCCCTACCTGCTCACCCACATCGGCGAGGACCACATCATCATGGGGTCCGACTACGGCCACCAAGACCAATCCCGGGAAGACGGCATGGTGGCGGTGATGCGCCGCAAAGAGGACGTAGCCCGGGCAGTTGTGGAGAAGATCCTCTGCGACAATCCCCGCCGGTTCTACGGGCTCGCATGATTCGGGGGCGACCGCGGGTCGCCCCTACAGGAACAGCGCGGGATGGGCACGCCCGCCGCAAAGATGATCATAGCCGGTTGGCTGCGGGCTGGCGTCGGGCGGGATTCTCGGGGTCTTCGGCCCATCGAGCCGGGTTCTCCGCGATGTACTGGCGAATACGGTTCAGCACCGCTTCGTACCGGATGACGTGCTCGTAGTAGTTTCGCTGCCACACCGGTTCACCACCCGTGCCACGGAATGCATTGATGCGCTTGGCCGATGCCGATTTGAAACCCGCCACTATGGCACCTACGGACCCTGGTCCGGGTCCCGTAGGGGCGACCCGCCGGTCGCCCCTGCCCGGCAGGCACACACCGGTGGTCAACGACCGCTGATCAGGGCGCGACCGGCGGTCGCGCTCGCTGCCAACGTCGGCAATTGTCAAGATCCCGTGAATATGATTCGGCATGACAACCCAGGCATCCAACTCGATTTCGGGACGGATTCGAGCGGATCTGAGCCATTCATCCGTGACTATCCGGCCTGCCTCATTCAGCACCATTTGATGATCCACGACTTCTCCGAACAAGATCCTGCGGTCGGCCGTGCAGATGGTGAGAAAATACGCGCCGGCCTGCGAATAGTCATAACCGTGCAGACGCATCGAACGGCGTCTACGCTTTTCAGGATCGTTGCGCTCTCTCATGAACTACCTCGCTTGGGGGCCCCGGGGATCATGCCGCTATCCCGAATCCAAGCAATAGCCATGCCGGATTCCCGCACCTTGCCGGACCAAGGGGCGACCGCGGGTCGCCCCTACAGGAACGGAGATCATGCCCTCCTTCCTTCGCGCCTTCGTCGATCCGATTTGTCGCCCGGTGCACCCACAGATGTCGGGCTTGTCGCGGTAGGGGCGACCGACGGTGGCCGCTGTGGGCACACGCACCGTCAAAATCCTGCGTCGATACCCAAGGTCGCGCAGGATTGAACCCTTGAGATTTGCGCGCCCGCGCAATAAGGTCAGGTGCAGGTTTGGAGGACCACATGAGCAAGGACATCACCTTCGTCGACACCACCTTGCGCGACGGACACCAGAGCCTGTGGGCGGAGAACATGACCACGGGCATGATGCTTTCGGTGGCCGAGCAGATGGACCGGGCGGGGTTCGAGGCCATGGAGTTGATCTCCGGGTCGCACCTCAAGAAGTGCGTTCGGGAGCTCAAGGAGGACCCGTGGGAGCGGGTGCGGCTGGTGGCGCAGCGCATCACCGAAACGCCACTCCGGGTCATCGCCGGCCGCGTCAACACCTTCGAGTTCAACCCCCTGTGCATGTACCGGCTGTTCATGGAGCGCATGGCGGCCAACGGCATCCGGGAGGCGCGCATCTCCGAGGAGTGGAACGATTACGCGGGATGGAAGCGCAAGGTGGAGGTGTCACGGGAAGTGGGCATCAAGCCCATCATCAACATGATCTACTCGGTGTCCCCCAAGCACACCGACGAGTACTTCGCACGGAAGACCCGCGAGGCGGCCTCGCTGGAGGTGCCGATCATCTGCCTCAAGGACCCGGGCGGCCTGCTCACGCCGGAGCGCATGCGCACGCTGGTGCCGGTGATGTACGAGAACTGCAACGGCATCCCCATCGAGCTGCACACCCACTGCACCACCGGCCTGGGGCCGCTGTGCTGCATTGAGGCCATGGATCTGGGGATCCGCAGCGTCAACACCGCGGTGCCGCCGCTGGCGGACAGCTCCTCCAATCCCTCGGTGTTCAACGTCGCCCGTAACGCCCGGGCGCTGGGCTACAACCCGCTGGTGGACGAGTCGGTCCTGGAACCCGTCTCGGAGCACTTCATGACCATCGCCAAACGCGAAGGCTTCCCCATCGGCAAGCCGGTGGAGTACGACTACGCCCAGTACCAGCACCAGGTTCCCGGCGGCATGCTGTCCAACCTGCAGCATCAGCTCGACAAGGTGCGCCTGGGCGACCGGTTCCCGCGGGCCCTGGAGGAATCCATCCAGGTGCGCGCCGAGTTCGGTTACCCCATCATGGTGACGCCCCTGTCCCAGTTCGTGGGCAGCCAGGCGGCGCTCAACGTCATCGTGGGCGACCGCTACAAGGAGGTCACCGACCAGGTGATCCGCTACGCCCTGGGACGCGCCGGAGAGGAAGGCGCCCGGCTCATGGACCCCAACGTCAAGGACAAGATCCTCGACCGGCCCCGAGCCCGGGAGATCGCGGCGCAGGAGCCGGAGGAGACGCCCCTCTCGGAGATGCGCGCCCGCTTGGGCGGCGACGGGGTGTCGGACGAGGAGCTGTTGCTGCGCTGGCTCATGAGCGAGGACGAGATCGCCCAGATGCGCGCGGCCGCGCCGCCCCAGGCGTACGTCAGCACCACCCCGCCGATGGTGGCGCTGGTGGAGAAGCTGGCCAGGAAGAGCGACCTGGGACACGTGCGGGTGACCAAGGGCGACGTCTCGGTGACGCTGAACCGCGGAGACTAAGAGGAGGAGCCGTCATCGCCACCCATCGCCTGACAGAGCTACCGGCGTGGCAGGACCTCGCCGAGCACTACCGCAAGATCAAGGACGTGCACCTGCGCGCACTGTTCGCCGAGGACGCCAACCGCGGCGGGCGGTACGCTGTCGAGAGCGCCGGGCTCTATCTCGACTACTCCAAGAACCGCGTCACCGACGAGACCCTGGGGCTACTGCTGGAGCTGGCGCGGGCCACCGGCCTTCGGGAACGCATCGACGCCATGTTCGGCGGCGAGCGCATCAACGTTACCGAGGGGCGGCCGGTGCTGCACGTGGCGCTGCGGGCGCCCCGGGACCAGCGAATCCTGGTGGACGGCGAGGACGTGGTGCCCGAGGTCCACGGCGTGCTCGACCGCATGGCGTCCTTCGCGGACCGGGTCCGTTCCGGCGAGTGGAAGGGGTACACCGGCAAGCGCATCCGCAACGTGGTCAACATCGGCATCGGCGGATCGGACCTGGGGCCGGTAATGGCCTACGAGGCGCTGCGCCACTATAGCGACCGTTCCCTCAGCCTGGGCTTCGTCTCCAACGTGGACGGCACCGACTTCGCCGAGACCGTCCAGGGGCTGGACCCGGCGGAGACCCTGTTCATCGTAAGCTCCAAGACCTTCACCACGCTGGAGACGCTCCAGAACGCCCACACGGCGCGGGAATGGTGCCTCGCCGCGCTCAAGCACGAGGCCGCCGTGGCCAGCCACTTCGTGGCGGTGTCCACCAACCATGACGAGGTGCGGCGCTTCGGCATCGACACCGACAACATGTTCGGCTTCTGGGACTGGGTAGGAGGCCGCTATTCCTACGACTCCGCCATCGGCCTGTCGCTGATGATCGCCGTCGGCCCGGACAATTTCCGGGCCATGCTCGGCGGCCTCCACGCCATGGACGAGCACTTCCGCACCGCCCCCTTCGAAGAGAACCTGCCGGTGCTGCTGGGCCTCCTGGGCATCTGGTACAACAACTTCTTCGGCGCCGAGACCCACTCCATCCTGCCCTACGACCAGTACCTCTGGCGCCTGAGCGCCTACTGCCAGCAGCTCGACATGGAGAGCAACGGCAAGCACGTCACCCTCGACGGCGAGGTCGTGGACTACCAGACCGGCCCGATCATCTGGGGACAGCCCGGCACCAACGGCCAGCACGCCTACTACCAGTTGATCCACCAGGGCACGAAGCTGATCCCCTGCGACTTCATCGGCTTCTGCCGGACCCTGAATCCCTTGGGGAACCACCACGACCTGCTGATGGCCAACCTGTTCGCCCAGACCGAGGCGCTGGCCTTCGGAAAGACCGGGGAGGAGGCGGCCGCCGAGGGCATGGAGGCCTTCCAGGTGCCGCACCGGACCTTCGAAGGCAACCGCCCCACCAACACGATCCTGGCGGAGCAGCTCACCCCGGAGACCCTGGGCAAGATCATCGGGCTCTACGAGCACAAGGTGTTCGTCCAGGGCTCCATCTGGGGCATCAACTCCTTCGACCAGTGGGGCGTGGAGCTGGGCAAGGCCCTGGCCCAACGCATCGTCCCGGAGCTGGAGAGCGCGGAGACGCCGGAGCTCGACCACGACAGCTCCACCAACGCGCTGATCCGGCGCTACCGCGCACTGCGGGGTTAGCGTGTTGTCCCATGCAATCGGTGACCAGGATGCGCAGGATATGTTCCCGCCGGCACTAGATGAGCGAGGGCCGCGTTGAAACCGCTCAGACTCGGCATCGCCGGACTCGGCGCCGCCTCACGCCAGATCCTCTCGGTGGTCCACAAGGCCCAAGGTGTGGAGCTGGCGGCGGGAGCGGACATCCGCCCCGAGGCGCTGGACGAGTTTACCGGGAAGTACGGCGGCACGGTGTTCGACGACGTCGAGGCGCTGTGCCGGAGCGACGCGGTGGATGCGGTGTGGATCGCCACCCCCAACGTGTTCCACGCCCAACACACGGTGACGGCGGCGGAGCACGGCAAGCACGTCATCACCGAGAAGCCCATGGCGGTGACGCTGGAAGAGGCGGACCGCATGGTGACGGCCGCGGCGCGCAACGGGGTCAAGCTGTTGCAGGGCCACTCCAAGGTGTACGATCCGCCGGTGCGGCGCATGCGCGAGATCATCAGCTCGGGACGGCTGGGCCGGGTCATCCACATCCAGACCATGAACTACAACAACTGGCTGCAACGGCCGCGCATCGCCTCCGAGGTGGACACGCAGCAGGGCGGCGGGCTCGTGTACCGCCAGGGCCCGCACCAGACCGACATCGTCCGGTGCCTCGGCGGCGGGCTGGTCAAGAGCGTGCGCGCGATCACCGGCCGGTGGGATCCGAACTTCGACACCGAAGGCAACTTCGCCGCCATGCTGGAGTTCGAGGACGGCACCGTCGCCAGCATGAGCTTCAACGGCTACGGCTATTTCGACGTGACCGAGCTGACCTGGGACATCGGCGAAGGCGGCTACCTGGTGGAGCGGAAGGCCAAGGGGGAACGGCTCGCCGGCCCCATCGCCGCGCAGGAGAAATACCAGCTCGCCGCCAAGCAGGCCGCCTCCGAGGATCGCATGCACCAGCCCTTCTTCGGGCTCACCATCGTGAGCTGCGAGCGCGGAGCCATACGCCAGTCGCCGGACGGGCTCTATGTGTACACGCAGGACGGCCGCGAGGAAGTCGCCTGCGGACCGCGCTACGGACGCGCCGCGGAGCTGATCGAGCTGCGCGCGGGCCTGGTGGAGGAGCGCCCGGTCTTCCCGGACGGGACCTGGGGCAAGGCCAGCCTGGAGGTCTGCCTGGCCATGCTGCAGTCGTCGAAGGAACGGCGGGAGATCCGCCTGGAGCACCAGGTGCCGTGCCCCTTCTGACCGGGGGCAAAGGAGTTGCGCCATGTTGACACAGGAACAGAATGACCGCTTGACCCGGGTGGGTCCGGGGACGCCGGCCGGCGAGCTGCTGCGGCGCTACTGGCTGCCCGTGGCCGTGGCGGCGGAGCTCAACGAAGAGAACCCGGTCCAGTTCGTGCGCATCCTCGGCGAGAATCTCGTGCTGTTCCGCGACACCACCGGACGCGTGGGCCTTATCGACGACCGCTGCGCCCACCGGGGCGTGTCGCTCTCCTACGGCCGGGTGGAGGAGCGCGGCCTCGCCTGCGCCTACCACGGCTGGCTCTACGACGTGGACGGCAACTGCCTCGAGACCCCGGCCGAACCGCCGGAAAGCAAGTTCTGCCTGACGGTCAAGCAGAAGGCCTATCCGGTGCAGCGCTTCATCGGGCTCTACTGGACCTACATGGGGCCTCAGCCGCAGCCGTTGATCCCCAACTACGACGTCTGGGCGCGCAAGGACGGCAAGCGGAAGATATTCGTGCAGCCGCAACTCGACTGCAACTGGTTCCAGGCCATGGAGAACTCGGTGGACCCGGCGCACCTCCCGATCCTGCACCAGGATACCGCACTGCGGGAACGCACCCCGGTGAACGTCACCCGGGGCTTCACCGACGACGTTGCCGGTTTCGACTTCTACGAGTTCGAGCTGGGCATCATGAAGCACCGCGACTACGCCAGCGGCCACAGCGACGAGCACCCGCTGATCTTCCCCAACATCCTGCGGCAGGCCAACTCCACCCAGATCCGGGTGCCCATGGACGACACTCACACGAAGATCTTCTTCGTGCGCTTCTTCAGGAACGAGGACGGCCGCATCGAGGATGGCGAGGCGGAGCCCGAGGTGGAATACATCGCGCCCTACAAGGACCCGCCCGACCAGGTCCACCCCTTCACCCGCTTCCGCCTGAACGAGGTGCAGTGCCAGGATCACATGGCCTGGGAGACCCAGGGGCCCATCGCCGACCGCACCCACGAGCGGCTGGCCACCTCCGACCGCGGCATCGTGATGCTGCGGGAGCTGATGAACCGGGAGATGGAACGGGTCGAAGCGGGGGAAGACCCCAAGGGTGTGGTCCGCGATCCGGCTGAGAACGAGATGCTCGACACCCGGCTGGCCGAGTCCCTGATGGGTCCCGAGACCCAGAAGCGGCTCCGCGACGCCGCGGCGGCGGGCCGGTAGGGGCAGGTCCTGCGTCCATGGACCGGTTGCAAGAGCAGCGCGAGTTGGTGGCCCTGTCCTCGCGGATCCTGGGCAAGCTCGACCTCACCAAGAGTACCAGCGGACACGTGAGCGCCCGGGTTCCGGGCACCGACACTTTCCTCATCCGCGCCCGCGGCCCGGCCGAGACAGGGGTGCGTTACACGGGGCCGGGCGACGTCATCCTCGTGGACCGGGACGGCCAGAAGATCGAGGGATCGGACGCCCTCGACCCGCCCCAGGAAGTCTACATACACAGTTGGCTCTACCGGAGCCGCGACGACGTCAACAGCGTCATCCACATCCACCCGGCCACCGTCGTGCTCTTCACCATCTGCCGGAAGCCCCTGCTGCCCATCTACGGCGCCTACGACCCCACCAGCATCCGGCTCCTGATGCAGGGCATACCCGAGTACGAACGCAGCATCACCGTGTCCAATGACGAGCTGGGAGAGGAGTTCGCCGGGGTCATGGGCGACAAGCCCGCCTGCCTCATGCGCAGCCACGGCATCACCACCGCCGGCCCGACGGTCCAGGAGGCCACCATCACCGCCATCAAACTCAACGAGCTGGCCGAGATGAACTACCGCGCGGCACTGCTGGGAACGCCGCACCCCATCCCCGACGAAGAGATCGCCATCATCACCCGCACGAAGCGCAAGCGCGGCAACGCCACCGAGTCCTCGTGGCGCTACTACCGCACGCTGGCGGGCGAGGAGGACCCGGTTGAACCAACCTATTGATCTTCCTCGCGGGCGAAGCTAGATTGTCCGCAATACCCCCTGCGGTTTCGACCGCAGGGCGCGGGGCCTCTTCGGAGGCCCTTGCTTTTTCGGCGGCCATTGATGCGCACGTATGTCTATGTAGACGGGTTCAATCTCTACTACGGAGCAGTCAAAGGATCGTCATGGAAGTGGCTGGACCTCGTCGCATTGTTCGAGAACGTGCTCCAGCCGCATCACGATGTCCTCGCAATCAAGTATTTCACAGCAAGAGTTTCGGGGACTGTCGTGGACCCATCAAAGCCGCAGCGTCAGGATGTCTATCTGCGAGCGCTACGGCAATACCGGCCCCAGATTGAAGTGTACTTCGGTCACTTCCTGAGTCATGCGGTGCGTGCCCCGCTCGCGCACCCGGTCGGGAACCGCCGGACCGCCGAGGTGATCAGGACCGAGGAGAAGGGCTCGGACGTTAATCTCGCGGTGCATCTGCTCAACGACGGCTGGCTGGACGCCTACGATTGCGCCGTCGTCGTCACCAACGACAGCGACATCGCCGAAGCAATGCGTCTGGTTAGACCGCATCACGGCAAACGGATCGGACTCGTGACGCCGGGAAACGTCAAGCCATCGCGGCAGCTCATGGTGCATGCGGACTTCACTAGACACATCCGGCCCAACGCCCTGGAGCGCTCTCAACTGCCGGACCCCTATCCCCGGCACCAATATCCGGAAACCGGCGAGTTGGTAGCTTGAAGACCGAAATGCATAAGAAAGCCAGAAAGGATCCGTTGGCATGAGCACACCTGAACCCATCCGCATCCGTGGCATCTACCGCTCCCCGACCCACCTCCCCATCTGGGAGGTCCTGGACAAGGCCGGCATCTGGCAAGAAGTCGGCATCGAGGTCACGAGCTTCGAGTTCAACAACAGCTCGGCCACCACCGAGAAGGCACTGTTCTCCGGCGAGATCGATTTCGTGTCCGGGAACCACATCTCGCCCTACGCACTGGTGGCGGAGGGAAAGCCCATCGTCTCCATCGCGTCGCCCGGCAACAGCGTCAACGACCGCCTCATCTCCCGCAAGCCCGTCCAGTCCCTGGCCGAGATCGAGGGTGGCCGCCTGGGCGATACCGCCATCCGTGACTCGGCGGGCGGCTACCACCATCCCCGCGGCAACCACATGCTGTACATCATGCGTGCGGGTCTGACCCTGGACGACGTGGAATGGGTCAAGCTGGCCGAGGACACCCACGCGTTGCGCGACGTACTGCCGGGCGCCTTCGAGGCCGGAGAGATCGATGCGGCGCTGGTGACCGGCAACACCGATGTCTACGAAGAGGCCGGCCTTCACGTGCTGCCGCTGGAGCCCCTGCCCATGATCAACGGCCCCACCATCACCACCGGAATGAACGTGCTGCGGGAACGGCCCGGGCTGGGAGAGCGGCTGGTGAAGGCCATGGTCATGGGGATCCACTACGCCAAGACGCACCGCGCCGAGACCGAGGCGATGCTCGCCGATCTCAAGGAGCGCATCCCCGCGTCCGGAGGCCGCTACAACAGCGTCACCAAGCTCGCCTCCAAACCCTATCCCGACATCCGGGGCGTCGCCAACGCCTACACGCTGTGCTGCATGGACGCACCCAAGGCGGAAGAGTTGAGCCCCATGTCGCTGTGGGACCTGCACTACCTCCGGGACCTGGACGACTCGGGCTTCATCGACGAGCTGTACGCGGCCGAACCCATTCCCGGAAACTGACGCCTTTAGGGCCGCAGGGGATCCCGGTCCATGCCATTTGAGAAACCGACGCTCGACCAGATTCGCGCCGTCGCGGACGATCTCGGCATCGATCTGTCCGACGACGAGCTGGCCGGGTATCTCGAGCGGATGGAGGGGTTCTCCCGCGCCTATGCGCTGGTGGACGAAACGCCGGACCCGGGGCCTCGAGTTCGCGGACGCACTTGGCGCCGGCCGGCGCCGGACCTGAACCGCTACAACGCCTGGTTCGTGAAGACCTCCATCCGGGAAGAGTACCGCGGCCGGCTCGCGGGCAAGACCCTGGCCGTGAAGGACCCCATCAGCGTGGCAGGGTTGCCGACGATGAACGGCGCCTCGTTCCTGGAAGGCTACGTGCCCGACGTCGACGCCACCGTGGTCACCCGAGCGCTCCATGCCGGCGCCGAGATCATCGGCAAGACCAACTGCGAATACCTCTCCCTTTCGGGCGGGAGCCATACCGGCGCCAACGGGCCGGTCATCAACCCGCTCAAGGCCGGCTACTCGGCGGGCGGTTCGTCATCCGGCAGCGCCGTGGCCGTGGCCACGGGCGACGCCGACATGGCCCTGGGCTGCGACCAGGCCGGTTCCATCCGCGTACCCGCGGCCTGGTGCGGCATCGTCGGCCTCAAGCCCAGCCATGGCCTCGTCCCCTACACCGGCATACTCGGCGTGGATTCGGCCGTGGACCACTGCGGCCCCATGACACGCGACGTGCACGACAACGCCCTGCTGCTGGAGGTGCTGGCCGGACGCGACGGCATGGACCCGCGCCAGCCAAGCTCGTGGCAACCGGTGAAGTACACTGCCGCGCGACGCGCCGGCGCAAAGCGCTTGCGCGTAGCCGTCATCAAGGAAGGCTTCGGACAGCGCAACGCGGAAGCCGAAGTGGATGAGCGCGTCCGGGCCGCCGCCGACGTGATCGCCAACCTGGGCCTCCATTTGGCAGAGGTCTCGGTGCCCGTTCACGAGAGGGCATGGCTGCTGGGCCAGCCCATATATGTCGAAGGCCTGGCCCAGTCCATGGGCGAAAGCGGCATCATGCCCGACGCCGAAGGTCTCGGCTCCCCGAGCGCGGCGGAACATTTCTCAGCCTGGCGCCGACGCTGGCGGGAACTGCCCGAGAGCTTGATGACCCTCATCCTGTTCGGCGGATTCGTGCGCGGCCGTCACCCCGGTCGTTACTATGTCAAGGCACAGCACCTGCGCCGCACCATCCGCCGGGCCTACGAGGACATATTCTCCGAATACGACCTGATGCTCATGCCCACCACGCCCATGGCAGCCACGCCACTACCCGGACCGGACACGAGAGCTGCCGAACGCTCCCGCCGAGCCGGCGAGATGCTGGCCAACACCGGTCCCTTCAACGTCACCGGCCACCCGGCCATCTCCCTGCCGTGCGGCGCCACCGCCGACGGGCGGCCGGTGGGAATGATGCTGGTGGGGCGACACTTCGACGAGATTACGCTTTATCGGGCGGCGTATGCGTTTGAGCGCACAGGCCGAGGGTGATGACGGAATCGACGCGACACCGAGTCGCAGACCGCGACATCACCCTCCAATAGCGATCCCGTGCAGACAAGAGGCCTCCGGCAAATTCTATGATTGATTCCTACGCCTCGAACCGGCTGAACACCTTCTCCGCATTCCCTCCCAGGATCCCCGCCTTCTCCTCGTCGCTCAGCCAGTCCATCTCCTCGATGAGCGACTTGACGTCGTCGTACCAGCGGCCGGTGCGGGGGTTGGGCTTGGAGCCGGCGCCGGGGCGTTCACTGCCGAAAAGGCAGCGGTCGGGCGTGGCGACCTTGAAGAGCAGCTCCAGGGATTCGGTGTTGTAGAGGGCTGAGTCGAAGTAGAGCTGGCGCAGGCGGTCGTCGAAGTTCTCGGTGTTGTTGGGGCCGCGGAGTTGGGAGCGCCAGCGTCCCACCTGGTAGGGGACCGATCCGCCGCCGTGGGAGACGATGAGCTTCAGGCCCGGGAAGTCGGTGAAGACGTTGGAGTTCAGCAGCGAGAGGATAGCGATGCTTTCCTCGGTGATGAAGTGGCCGTGGAACGATTCCCGCTGGTTCCGGCAACCCGCGGGATGGACCAGGCCCGGGATGTCCATGGCCGCCATCTTCTCGTAAAGGGGATACCAGTACTCGTCGCCCATGCCGGGGGTGAGCCCGTCCCCTTCCCCGGGGTCGGGGTTGATCATGATGCCCACCATGCCCAGGTCGTTGATGCAACGGTCGATCTCCTCGAACGTATTCTCGGGGCCGACGCCGGCGTTCTGCGGCAGTCCGGCGATGCCGCGGAACCGGGTGGGCTCGACCTTGACCTGGAGCGCGATGGCGTCGTTGACGGCCTCGCAGTACCAGCGGACGATCTTTTCGGGCTTCTCGGAATGCATCATGGTGTAGGGTCGGGGCGAGATGAACGCCATGTCGGTGCCCACCTGGTCCAGCACCTCGGTGTGCTTGTGCCCGTTCCAGGTGGCCGTCCTGATGCTTTCCTCGGTGACGGGGGACTTGCGCTTGCCGTGGAAGCCGCGGCTGTTGATGAGGCTGGCCTGGTAGCGGCTGAGCTCCTCGCCGGCGACGATGTGGTTGTGGATGTCGATGATCACTAGCTGTCTCCTGCTCGTTTGGAATTGAGAGAGGCCGGGGAACGACCCCGTTTCGTGGCACGCGAGTCGTCTTGCACCGGCAACAAGTTGTATGCTGTAGTTGTTGACCGTATTGTCGTATTGGCTGGCACGGTCGGCCCCCGTCCGGTTGCCCGACGACGGATTGTACAGGAGAAAGGTCGGCGGGGCCACTGGCCACGATTTCCACGAGGCATACGATGCGCTACATGCTGCTCGGCAATCTGTTCGCGCTGGTTCCCGCGCTGCTACCGGCCGCACCCACGGACGCTCTCGCGCAGAGTTGGCGGGGAATCACCGAAGCCGAAAACAGGATCGTGTTCGCGGGAAGTCAACTGGAAGATTACCGCGCGTTGCATCATTACCATCCCTTCGACGAGAGCCCCAACTCGCATGAGCACTACAAGTCTCAATGGAAAGCCGGCTCCCGGCGACTTCCGGTCCTTTGGGTCGACCTGTATATTGCGCCTCCCACCCGTTACTTCTCCGCCAGCCGGCAGCGAAGTCTCGAACAGTATGCCAAGCTGTTCGGGTGGTTCAAGGACAAGCCCTTCTCGACGGTTGAGACCGGCACCGCGGGGACGGCGGTGGGGCCGGCTGATTTTCTGGTTTTCACGGCGGACAGGGACCGATGCGGAGCGTTTTGGCTCTACCTCGATGAGGGAGTGGTCAGCAATCCCGACAGTCTCGGCAACATCCGTTTGAGTGGTTTCTACTGCCCGGTTTCCGGTCAAGTCGATGCCGGAACCCTCAAGTCCCTTCTCTCCAACATGGGCGTCCGAGGCATCGCTGTTCCGAAGGTGGAAGGGCTCCAGGTCGCACGGAGGCCGGCTTCGGAGCGCCCCTCCATGGACTCACTCACCACGCTCGTGACGACCGGCGACATCAAGGGGCTGCGCAGGGTCGCGGCCAAGGACTTCGATCCGGATACCATTATCCCCTTTCAGCATCCGCGTTTTGCGCGCGGCCGCGTCATAAGAAGGCCAATGCTCGTGGCGGCGGCCCTTTTCGGCCGGACGGAGATGGTCGTGTTCCTGCTGAACAAGGGCGCTTCCACCCGTGGACGTTCCGCCGGAGCCATCTGTGCCGCGATTTCAAGGGGGCACCCCGATATCGTCGAGGTGCTTCTCAAGAAGGATCCGGAACTGAGGGATTATGATCGCTGTGGCCGACGCGGAACGATGTCGGCCATCAGATTGGCCAGGAGGCTCGATCGTCGGGAGATTCTCGAAAAGCTTCTCGGAACGAATGCCCGGTGACGCAGCCGCCGCCGTGTCCCGGGGCCGTACCAGCGCACCGGGAAACCTCTTCCGAGGCGGATTTTTTCTCGTGCGATAGCTTCCGTCGGCCTTGTTGCGGCCATGGCGCTGGGGGGCTGTCGTGACGCCACGGCCGACCGCGAACTCCATGCGCCGCCCCCGGCAAGGGCGCATGCGCTATCATACGACGGCACGAAGATGATCGCCCTGAACGATCACGAGGGCGGCGCATTCTTCGACATCGTGGGAACCGCTTCGGGCCGGTCTTTCGGGCTCCTGGCGCATTCCTTCATTCAAGCTGTTTGGGGCGAAAGCAGCGACATCGCTTACGCGGTCGACAAGGAGAAGCAAGTATACCGCGTGTCGCTAAGCGGCAATGCCGCAAGGATCGACAAGGTCGCGCTCACCCGACCGGAAGCCGTTCCGGCGGACGAAGCGCCGCGCGTCCTCCGTTTCCCGTCTCCGAGGCTCCCTTTCTCCTTGCCAGCTCTTCGCGCCAGCCGCAGCGGCTCTATCGCTGCGATTTGAGCCCGGGCTCCGGCGAACAGAACCTGGAGACTCGATGCCAGGTCTTGATCGAAGACGGTACGGGCGTCCTGTACTGGCTCACGACGGCGAAGGGGCGTGTCGTCGCAAGGATCAAGGTATCGACCGCCGGGCGCCGCGTGTTCCAATCGCTGACATCGTCGGGGGAATGGGCCTCGCTGTTCGACTATATTCCGTACTACACCGAGTTGGTGCCTATCCAGTTCGTGCAGCAAGACGGCACGGTGTGGGCACTCTCCAACCGGCAGCGCGAGAGGGTGGCGCTGGTCCGGCTGAATATCGAGACCGGACGGGAAGAGGTCTTTTTTCAGCATGACCGCCATGATCTGACGAAGGCGGTTGTCCATTTCGACAAGGACGGCGAGGGCACCCCCTTGCTGGTTTCCTACAACCCGGACTACCAGGCAGTCGTGCACTTTCACGACGGGCTCCGGGCCGCATACGAGGCTCTGTACGAGAAAGTCGGCCGACCCTCTCGCATAGATTTCGGAAGCACGGACTGGATGGCGAAATCCGTCGTCGTCGAGGTAGCCAACCCGCGACTCCATCGCAGTTGGCACCTCCTCGATCTCGAGAAGAATACGTCCCGGGAATTGTCAGCCAGCGCTCTCGCGTCGTACCCTCATCCGCCGTCCCCCTCGCGGCCGGTTACGTTTCCGGCGCGTGACGGGCTGAAGCTCCACGGCTACCTGACGTTGCCGCAGGACCCCGAAACGCCCGGTCCCGCCCCGATGATTCTCATGCTCCACGGCGGTCCGTGGAACCGGTATTTCTGGCCGGCCTCTTCGCTGGTCCAGTTTTTCGCCAGCAAGGGCTACGCGGTTCTCAGGCTGAACTTTCGCGGATCCAGCGGTTACGACAGGAGTTTCCTCGCCGCGGGGAAGGGGGCGTTGTTCGGGAGCATGCAGCACGACGTGCTGGATGCGGCCGAATGGGCCATAACGAACGGGCACGCCGCACGCGACCGGATCGTGCTGTTTGGCTATAGTTTCGGAGGATTTCTGACGCTCGTGATGCTGACACATCATCCTGACAGCTTCAGGGCGGGAATCGCAATCAATGGCATCGCCGATGCGGTCGATTTCTGGAAAACCGACTGGCTGATCCCCCGCCGCCGCGCACTTTGGCGTGAATTCCTCGGCAGCCGTGATTTGCCCGTGTTGGCGCTATCCGAAATTTCGCCGATCAATAACACCGATCGAATCACCGCGGCGGTCCAGTTGATCGCGGGAGCCCGAGACAAGCGGGTTCCGGTGGCGCAATCCCAGGAGATGTTTCATCTGCTGAAGGAGGGGGGCAAACCGGTGGAACTGGTCGAGTTTGCACAGGCCACTCACAGCATCCCGACAACGCCCCATGTCGTCTCCTCGATCGAGGCTTTTCTCGAGAAACACGTGAGCACCAGAACGGAGACGCCGTAGCGGCTCGTATGTCGCTACCGGGACCCTCGGCGTCTGTTCTCTCCACTTGCAACCGTCTCAAGCAGTCCCTGCGATGGCGTGGCAGCGTTCCGGCGGGACGTGAACCGCCACCGTCTCGCCCACCGTCAGTATGGTGGAGGGGTGCACCTTGATGCGCATGTCCAGATCCGGCAGCGCCACGGTGCAGTCCAGCATCTCGCCCACGAAAACCACGGAGTTGACCTCGCCGCGGACGACGTTGTCCGGGTTCTCCGCCTCGTCCGCTTGAACCACCCCGTCTTCCGGGCGAATCATCAGGGACACCTGATCCCCGGAGCGGAGGCCCGGAGACAGGGTGCTGGTAAAAGCGCCCACGGCCGTCGCCACCCGGCCCATGTGGCCATCACCGACGGACTCGATGCGGCCCGGGATCAGGTTGGCGACGCCGATGAACTGGGCCACGAACTGGCCCGAGGGGTGCTTGTAGATCTCCAGCGGCGAGTCTTCCTGCATGATCTCGCCGAGGCTCATGACCGAGACCCGGTCGGCCATGGTGAGGGCTTCCAACTGGTCGTGGGTGACGTAGATGCTGGTGATGTTGAGCCGCTTGGTGATCTCGCGGATCTGGACGCGCATCTCCTCCCGGAGCTTGGCATCGAGGTTGCTCAGCGGCTCATCCAACAGCAACACGCCGGGCTCCCGCACCAGCGCCCGGGCCAGGGCCACCCGCTGCTGCTGACCGCCGCTCAGGAACGGCGCCGGACGGTCGGCCAGATCCTGGAGCTGGGTCAACTCCAGCGCCCGCATCACCCGCTCCCGCACCTCCCGGCGCGGCGGCCGGCTCCCCTGCCCGTGCACCAGCGGGAACGAGACGTTGTGGAACACGTCCATGTGCGGCCAGATGGCGTAGGACTGGAACACGATGCCGAAGTCCCGCTTGGCCGGCGGCACGTTGATGCCGTCCGCGTCGGAGAATACCACCTGGTCGCCGATCTGGATCATGCCGCCGGTGGGCTCCTCGAAACCCGCGATGCAGCGCAGGGTCGTGCTCTTGCCGCACCCGGACGGGCCCAGCAAGACGTAGAACTCCCCTTCCTCGACCTGGAAATCAATCCCCGACAGCGCGCGCACGGCGTCTCGTTCCGCGGTTTCGTAGACCTTCTCCAGACTGCTGACTCGTATCATTTGTAGAATCCGCGGCAGCCACGAGCCGGCTGATCATAATGGGTCTCGTTAATCATGACCCTCCTTGCGCCCGCGCGGCGCGTCCGCCCGCCGGTCCGGGGTTCGATCTCCCCCCACGCATCGGACCTGGTCGACCTTGCCTCACCCCAACGGCACGTCGAGAAACGCGATGAAGGACACCAGCCCGACGAGGGTCACGAAGGTGGCTCCGGCGTAGTTCAGCGTGGTGTGCAGGACGGCGACGCCCCGGCTACTCCCGGACCGTTCCATGAACCGCGTGGCAGCCTGCCTTGCGAGAATGGCTCCGACTCCCACCACGCAGATCGACAGGCCGATGCCGAGCGACATCGCGCCCACGAGCATGAATCCCGGATAGATCATGTCGTTGGCCACCGCGTACAGCATGATCAGTACGGCTCCCGGGCAGGGGACCATGCCCGCCGCCAGGGCCAAGAGGCCGCCTTCGAGGTTGCCGCCGTCGCCGGGACCGTGATCGTGACCGTGATCGCCGCCAGGACCCGCACCATGGCTGTGCGAATCCTCACGACCGTGGTCATGTCCGTCACCGACCGTGACGCCGGAGACCGTACTCCCTGACGTCCGCGCGGCCTGGTACAGCATGTACAAGCCTATCCCGACGATGATCAGAAAGCTCGCGGCCCGTACGCCGGGCACCTCGGAAAGTCCGATCCCGAAGCCGGCCTTGAGGACAATGTCCGCCAGCCAGACGATGAGGATGGCCGCGATGACGTGGACGATGGCGACCTGCAAGGCCATCACCACGCCGCGAGCCACCCGCGCTTCCCGGCCCAGGAAGTACGAGACGATGATGAACTTCCCGTGTCCCGGGCCGAACGCGTGGAAGATGCCATAGGCAAACGCAATGGCGAGGCCGAGGAAGAATGCCCGGAGGTCATCACCGCGCTCGATAGCCTTCATGTAGGTCGCGATCTCGGCGTTGGCGCGGCGCTGGAACGCCTTGATGGTTTCGGTGAACGTCGCGAACGTACTGCGGTCGTCCTCGACGATCTCAATTTCCGGAGTCATGCCCGTCGTCTGGGAAGTCACGGGCTGCGCGGCGGGCAGGATCGCGAGCAATCCGATCACCGTCAGCACCGGCAACGCGATTGCGGTAGGGACGCCGGTTGCCCGGCGCCCCCCGCGCAGATCCGGACGTGCCCGCTAAGGCATCCGGCTCCTCCCTCGGGTTACGCCGTCACCCGCGATGACGGCAAATCGTTCGCTCGGCCACGGGTGTCTGATTTTCAGCTTGGGCCAGTGTCGCGCTCTTAGTTGCGCGATCCTGGCCCACTCGAAGCGGTCCTTTTGCGACCTGCGGCGCAGAATGGAGAGCCACATCCGCTCTAGACGTAGGACGAAGCGATACAGGTACCGGGAGGTCATTGGGACAGCGTAATAGTTCAGCCATCCATCCAACACCCTTCCCAGCCATCTCGCCGTGTCCCCGACATTCTCATGCCTTCGTCTGCGTAGTGCCTCCTTGATCCGCTTCAGTGTCCGGCTCATCCGTTTCGCAACCGGCTTGCGTGCGACCTGAAAGTACCCCCGTCTGGTTCTCGCGCAGTAGTGCGTGAATCCCAGGAAGTCGAAGGTCTCCGGTCTGCCGTCCCCTCGTTGCCGACGGTCATTCATGGCAGACCGCCCGAACTCGATGAGCCGGGTCTTGTCGGGATGCAATTCCAGTTCGAAGCTTCCGAACCGCTCCTTCACGGCACTCAGGAAGCGCTCCGCGTCCCGCTTGTGCTGAAAACCCACCACGACGTCGTCGGCGTACCGCAGGATGACGGTGTCGCCTTTGACCTCGCGGCTGCGCCACTTCTTCTGGAACCACAGGTCGAGGACGTAGTGCAGGTAGACGTTCGCCAAGACCGGTGAAACCACCGAGCCTTGAGGCGTTCCCCGCAGATTGTCCCGCCACTCTCCAGCTTCCATGACGCCGGCGTTCAACCACTTGATGATGAGCCTGATGACCCGCTTGTCCGCGATGCGGTGTTCCAGGAACCGGATCAGCCAGTCCCTTGACACGTTGTCGAAGAATGCGTGGATGTCACAGTCCACCACCCAGTTGATCTTGCGCCGTTCGATACCGACCGTGAGTGCGTCGAGTGCATTATGCGCTCCACGCCCGGGCCGGAACCCGTAGCTGAACCCCAGGAACTCCGCCTCATATATAGGCGTCAGGATTGTCTCCGTCACCGCCTTCTGGACTATCTTGTCCTCGATGGCCGCGACGCCGAGCGGTCGTGTGCCGCCATCAGGCTTCGGAATGTTCACCCGCCGTGATGGCGTCGCCCGGTACGCTCCCGAGTGCACGCGGTCGTGAAGGTCGGCCAGGCGGCCTTCCAGCCCTTCCTCGTACATCCGCCACGTCATGCCGTCCGCGCCTGCCGCAGCGTCTTTCTTCAATTCGAAGAATGCCCAGCGCAGCGCATCGACTGTGACGTGGTGAAGAAGCGCCGTCAGACGCTCCCGTGGTTCCCGTTGAACGAATTGCCGTATCCGGTCAGCCGCCTGTGTCACGCTTTCCCGGTCCTGCGCCCGGCGCGTGCTTTGGCTTCCCGGATTCCCCTTGGGCTCGGTCCTTCGCTCCATCGACTCCGCCGGAACCGAAGTCCCTTTGTTCGCCGACTTCTCAGCTAATATGACCGAGTCTGACTTCTCCATGCCGTACATCATCGGTTACGGTTTCCCTTTCCTTTGCGATCCCGCCACGACAGCGGGATGGCATGGAGACCTCCCAGGTCCCGGTGCAGTGCGTACGTACGTGCATGGGTTCTTCGACACCGCGGGATTCCGGCCCCCCTCACCATATCGGTGGACCGGATACGGCCTTCGGTTGAAGGCAACACCTCGGCATCCCGGATGATCCTTTCTCGGTGCTCAATAGCCCCGCCCGCACGCGCCCCTGTCAACGCTTGACCTCCGCCCTCACGAGCGGTTGCCCATGACTCGGGGTGGAAGTGGTGGCTAGCCTTCTCCTTCCCGCCGGACTTTCACCGGCTGCACTGCACCAGTTAGCCTGGCGCTCGCCCGCCTCGGACTTCGGTTCCTGAGCGGCTGTCCGGCGACCACGGTTCACGCTCCGCACTTGAGCGTAACGGGCCGGGGATGGCCGGCCTGCTCGCCCTTGCCGCGCCCGACCCGAAACTTGCAACCCGGCTTCAGCGCGCCCATCACCCTCAGGAACCTCGACGGGGCGAAGCCGAAGTCCACCTCGTTCTTGTGATCCAGCAGACTGACGACTACGGGATCTTCACCCGGGTCGGCGGGCGGTGCGACCGGCACGGAGAAATCGATGACGAGCCGTTTCTCCACGATCCTCGCCGTGAAGCGATCGATCTCGTGGCCCTCGCGTTTTCCCCCTCCCGCCCACACGTGCACGTGGTAGTCGGACTCGCCCAGCGGATCGAACATGCCGGCACGGAGCGCCCGCATCTCCGAGCGCACCAAGAAGCCGTCGCCGTCCCGGTCGTAGGACCGGATGGCATGAGAGCTGTAGTATTCGTCGAACCGCCACGTGAACGCGAGCCCCTTGACCCGGTGGTCCTCCAGCTCGAACGTCATCCACGCCTCGACCCACACGTGAGGATTGGCGCGCGCCGGCGGCGGCGCCAGTGAGAGGGCGATAAGCAGTGCGGGCAGAATTGTGGTGACGACGTGCAGCATCGTTCTAGGATTCGGCATGTGACCTTTCATGTCAACACGACGGGAGGCTACAGCTCGCGCCCTCCCGCCACGCTCCCGCCCAGCCGCCGGGCGAGGACGCTCAAGGCCGTCACCGCCACCACCAGCAGCACGGAGAGCGCCGACGAGGTCCCAGGGTTGCCCGTGTCCCACAGGTGCCAGAGGTAGACCGACAGCACCATGCTGTCGGGACCGCGCAGCAGCATGGCGATGGACATGACCTTGAAGCTCAGGATCAGGACGAAGAGGAAGCCGTTCACCAGCGCCGGCAGCAGCAGCGGGAACCAGACGAACCGGAGCGTGGTCCAGAAGCCGGCGCCGCTGCCCCAGGCGGCCTCTTCCAGCTCCTTGTGGACCTGCACCACGGCCGCGTTGGTGAAGCGGGTGCCGATGGGCAGGTAGTTGACGATGTAGGCCAGCACGATGATCCAGATGGTGTTGTAGAGCGGGTTGGGGAACGACAGGAACACCACCAGGAAGGCGACGCCGATGACCATCCCCGAGACCGCGTAGGGCAGGAACACCACCACGTCCAGCACCTTCCGGCCGGTGATGTTCGTGCGGTACACGAACCACGAGCACAGGATCGCCAGGAACATGATGGCGATGCTGCTGATGCCTCCCAGCAAGATCGTGTTGCCGGCGACGTTCAGGAGCGCGGGGGAGGCGAACAGCTCCCAGTAGTTCTCCAGGCTCACGGCCGACAACGCCTTGAGCGAGGGCGGCCGGTAGTAGGGCAGCAGCGAGCTCCACACGAGGATCAGGAGCGGCAGCACGGCGGCGAAGACGAAGTAGAAGCCGGCGAAGCCCCAGGCGGGCCACACCCATTTGCCGAGGGGCACCACTCTCGGCCGGTAGCCCTTGCCCACCACCACCGTGTAGCGCTCGGAGTGCCGGAGTTGGCGCTGGTAGAACAGGATGGCGATCAGGGTCACCACCACCAGGGTCATGCTGTAGGCGAACCCCAGGCCGTAGTCCGGCGGGAAGGCGCCCCGGATCGAGTAGTAGATGGTGGTGCTGAACACGAAGATGCCCGAGCTGAAGCCCAGGAGCATGGGGATCTCGAAGGCCTCGATGCCGCGCACGAAGAGAAGGATGGCCACTCCCGCCAAACCCGGCTTGAGGAGCGGCAGCAGCACCTTGGAGAAGGTGGTCCAGGTGGACGCGCCGCTCCCCAGGGCGGCCTCCTCCAGGGACGGGTCCATGCGCCGGATGGTGCCGGCGATGAGCAGAAACGCCAGCGGGCTCATGCTCACGCCCTCGACCCAGATCATGGCCGGCAGGGAGTACGCGCTGAGGATCGGGCCGTCGAGCCCGAGCCAGCGGCCGAACTGGTTGATGAGGCCGATGCGCGGCGAAAGGAGGAAGATCCACGCGATCCCCTTGACCACCGACGGCATGATCAGCGGGATCATCACCATCATGGGGATCGCGTCGCGCCAGCGCATGTCCGTGCGTTCCGCGAGGAACGCCAGGACGCCGCCCATGCACATGGCCAGGATCATGGAGCCGATGGCGAACCACAGCGAGTTGAGCAGCATCCGGAAGGTGGCCGGGCTGCTGTAGGCCTCGATGTAGTTGTTCAGGGTCAGCCCCGTGAGACTGAACCCGAGGTCGCCGATCGAGGCGGCACGAAAGCTGTTGACGACCAGCAGGCCCAGCGGCACCACGACGAGAACGCCGATGACGGCGGCGATGCTCCAGAAGGCCACCAACCGGAGATCGACGGCAGGACCCCGGGAGGGCCTTGCGCTGCGCGTGTCGCGCTTGACCGCGGCGCTGTTCATGGCTCGACCGGCGGGCCGTGCACCCCACACGGCCCGCGCGCTACGAGGCTACTTGATGCCGAGCAGCCTGAAGAAGAAGTCCTCGGACTTCTTCAGCACGTCCGGCGTGTAGATTTTCGCCGCGGTATCCGGCTCCACCAGCGCCGCCTTGTCCGCGGTGGCGCCGCCGTCCACCAGGAGCTTGGCCAGCTTGCCGGACTTGGCGTGCTTGTTGACCACGACCTTGGCGCTCACCACCTGAGTGTACTCGTACTGGCCCTCAGGGGACATGAGGTAGTCGATGAGGAGCCAGGAGCCCGCCGGATTCGGCGCGTCCTTCATGATCGCATAGGAGCGGAAGGTCATGGGGAACTTCGGGAAGGAGATCATCGCGATGGGCGCACCCTTGGCCTTGAGCCTGGCGTAGGGGCCCAGGGCCGGGAACCAGAATATGCCCACGTCCCCGGCGGCCACGCGCTTGGTGCCGCCGGAATAGCCGCGGCCGATGGCGGGTTTCTGGTTCTTGACCATCTTGGTGAAGAAATCGAAGCTCTTCTCCCAGTTGAGCTTTTCGGCGCTGCCCCAGATCCACGCCAGCCGGGAGGGAAACTCTTCGCTGGAACGCGACAGCAGGGCCAGTCCCTTGTACTTGGCCGAGATCATGTCGTCCCAGTTCTTGGGCGCGTCCTCGGGCTTGACCAAGTCGGTGTTGTAGATGCCCTGGACCCGCGGGTTCATGAAGCCGTCGACGTACAGCCCGTGCCTGGGCTGGGTGTTGCCGAGCATGTCCTTCATGTGCGGGTAGTCGTAGCCCTTGAGCAGCCCCTTCTGCGCCAGCGACTCGGTGCCGCTCTCGTCCACCCCCACCATGTCGATGGTGAGCTTGCCGGCCTTGGCCTCCGTCACCACCCGGTTGATGGTCGCCGAGGTGTTGGCGTCGAACGCCTTGACCTTGAGCCACGGATACTTCTTGCGGAATCCCTTGAGCTTGTCCCGGAACTCCCCGGCGTTGCTGCCGGCCACCACGAACGCCCCTTCCTTCTTGGCCTTCTCGATCATCTTGGCGCGGAGGTCGTCCATCGCGAGGGCGGAGCCCGCGAACGCGACGAGCGCTACCAGACTGGTGAATGCCAACAGTTTCTTCATTGTGTCCTCCTTGGATAGGTTCTGTTGTGACTCTACGTTCAATCGCACGGCACCTGCCGCTCCAGCAACACCTCGCGGTTCTCGGCCGAGGACTCGATCATGGCGAGGCAGACTTCCAGGGTAGCTTGGCCCCAGCGGCCGTCATGAAACACCGGGCGCCCTTGTACCACGGCCTCGTAGAGTTCTTCCACCTCGGCCTCGCGCCCCCGGCGGCCCACCGTGAGGTCGATCTCCCGGCGGCCGTCCTCGCCGTAGACGATGAGGCCGTCCGGGGACTGGCGGATGTCGCCCCGCTCGCAGGACACCAGGGTGAGGCCGAAGAAGGGCTGGCGCCGGGGGCCGTGCCAGACGTGGCTGAACTCGCCTTCCCGGGCGCTGCCGTAGCGCATCTCTTCCTTGAGTTGCTCTTCCTCGGCGGCGTTGCCGATGCTCCTGAGCCGCCGGCGCACCTTGAGGTTGTGCTCCGGGTCCCTGGGCTGTCCGCCCTCGCCCACCCAGTCGAACAGCTCGGCGGTGTCGAAGAAGCCGTAGCCGTTGTACACCAGCGTGGCCGGCACGCCGTCCTCGAACTCCAGGAAACAGACGTAGCTGCCCTCGTGGGGCCGCTCGGGGTCCCAGATGCCGGTGGTGGCCCGCACGCTCCGGAGCATGCCGCCGCCGATGAGCCGGACGATGTCCACGTGGTGCGGCCCCTGGTTCAGCACCACGCCGTGGCTGGTGGCGAGCTCATGGCTCATGCGCGGGCGGTACATGAACTCGTTGAAGTTCCACGAATGGAGCATGCGGAGCTTCCCCAGCTCGCCGCTCTTGACGATCTCGCGGATCTTCCGGATGGGCGGGTCGAAGCTGTGGGTGTGGCCGCATAGGAGCACGGTGCCGTTCTCTTCCGCGGCCCGGTTCATGGCCTCGCACTGCTCGATGGAAAGCGCCATGGGCTTCTCCACGATGGCGTGCTTGCCGTGGCGGGCGGCGGTGATGACGTGCTCGGCGTGGAGCTCGTTGGGCGTGGCGATGTAGACGAAGTCCACGTCCGGGCTGGCGCACATGGCTTCGACGTTGTCATAGGTGGCCGCGCCGTACTCCTGGGCGATCTTGGCCAGCGCGTCCTTGCGCACGTCGGCGGCCGCCGCGATCCGGATGTGCTCCACCTGTTGCAGCACCGGGAGGATCTGGGTGCTCGCCACACCCAACCCGACCATGCCCATGCGCAAGATCCGTGACATGTAGTTCTTTCCGGTTCCTTTCCAACAAACCGGCCACGGAGGGTGACCGCCGGTCGCCCCTGCCCGTGGTCGCGCCGTGGCGACAGGATGCTCCTCAGATCCCCGGGAACGGGATGATGTCCCCGAACTTCTTGATGACCTGCTCCCGCAGCTCCCGGCTCGAACGGCTCACCCGCGGGAACTTGTCGCGCCATTCGAACGGCCGCACCGCGCAGATCAGCGCCCGGCTGTTGGTGTGGTCGCCCGACTCGCGCTTGTCCGGCGGCATGCGCGGGTCCAGCGGAGTGCTCCAGGCACTGTCCACCAGGTCGATGTTGGTCTTGGGGTCCACCCGAGTCATCATCGCCCAGATGACCTCCTTCAGGTTGCTGGGGTCGATGTCGTCGTCCACCACCACCACGTAGCGGCCGTTCCGCGCCGCCGCCGAGCAGCTCAGCGCGGCCATTCCGGCCTGCTTCGCGTGCCCGGCGTAGCGCTGCTTGATGGCCACCACCACCATGAACGAGGTGTGGCTGTAGACCCCGGTGATGTCCTGGATGCCCGCGGCCTCGAGCTGGTCCCACAGTACGCCCGACGACAGGTGCAGGTCCATCTTGATGGCGCCGGGCCACATGGGCGCGGCGTCTTCGAGGATCGGATCGTTCCGGTGATAGAGGGCCTTGACCCGGATCACCGGCTGCGCCACGCCGGTGCCGATGGTCCCCCCGGAGTAGTACCCCGGCCACTCGCCGAAAGGGCCTTCCTCCCGGGCTTCCTCCGAGGGCGGCGGGATCTCCCCCTCGATGGCGATCTCGGCGCTGGCGGGGATCGGCAGGCCGGTCACCGGACCCCGGATGTACTCCATGGGCCGGCCCATGAGCCCGCCCACCATCTCGTGCTCGGAGCGGCCCCAGGGGAGCTTCGAGTAGGAGGTCATGAACACCAGTGGGTTCTGCCCGAAGGTGGCCACCGCCGGGCAGCTCTTGCCCTGTTCCCAGTAGCGCATGCAGATGAGCCGCCCCTGCTGCCCCGGGCTCATCCACAACCCCAGCAGATTGCGGTCGTGAAGCTGCATGCGGTAGGTGCCGGAGTTGATGTAACCGCTGTCGGGGTCGGCGTTCACCAGGCTGTCGGCGGTGCCGAGGTAGCGCCCGCCGTCGTGCTCGTGGAAACGCGGCGCGGGGAACTTGAACAGGTTCACGTCGGCGCCGGTGAAGACGTTCTCCATCACCGGCGAGGAATCCACTTCCTTGGGGGCCAGCGGCTGGGCCGACTTCACCTTGCGCGCCGCCAGCCGCAGCAGCTCCAGTTTCGGCAGGTCGGTGGGCAGCCCCAGCGCCACGGCCACGCGCTTGTAGGAGGCGTAGGGCAGGCTCAGCAACCGGTAGCCGGGGGGATAGTCCTTGATGTTGTCGAAGATCAGCATCGGCGCCTGGGGAATGAGCTCGGCAGACGCCTCGACGATGGCGCCGATCTCGCGGTCCCAGTCGGCGCCGTCCACGTCGCGCCACTCGCTGACTTTCTTGGCCTCGTCGATGAAGCCCCTCAGGTCGTCATAGACCGGGTAGTGTCCCATCGGATCCTCGCTTCCGGTTTCTTGCCTCATTCTTGCCTCATATCGGCACGGGCGGGTTTGCCGCCCGGAGGGCGACCGCCGGGCGCCCCTACCCGATACCGTACCGTTCATTCACCGCCGTCATTCGCGCACCACCGATACCTCCGCGCTGACGCCGTTGCGTTCCAGGTCCCGCAGGTAGCGGTCGTGGATGCCGGCGGGCTCCTCGTCGATCATAAGCATGTTCCACAGCGGGTTGGGGAAGCGGTCGCTGGTGTACTTGGGGCTCCGTCCGCGGATGGCGAAGTGGCGCATGGTGGTGTGGCCGGTGTTGAAATGGCCGTGGTACATGAGGTCGCCGGGCGAGTAGATGGTGCCCGGGCGGATCTCGTAGACCCCCTGCTCGACATCGCCCTCGCGCCACAGCATGACGTAGCCCTCGCCCTCGGTGACGATGAGGATGGCGCCGGGTCCGTGCCGGTGGAAATGGCTGCGGCTCCCCACCGGGAACTCCTGCACGTGGCAGCCGTAGGTGGTGTCCGCCAGGGTGAACCGCATGATGCGCACGCCCTTGCCCTTCATGGGGAAGTCGTCCAGGGCGAACTCGTTGACGTCCGGGATCAGGTTGGTCTCCCAGCAGCGGGTGGCCAGCCGCGTGTTGGCGCGAAAGTAGTCGTCCTCGTCGCGGAAGCGGTCCCGGAACACGAACGGGTTGCGGAAGAGGAAATCTTCGTTGTGGAACATGTTGAGCAGGCGCGGGCAGGTGGTGGAGGCCATCAGCCGCACAGGCTCCGTGCCCGATACGTTGAAATGCTGGTAGGAAGCGTTCAGCGGGATGGCGAAAGCGGCGCCGGCGCTCCACTCGAAGGTCTTTCGCGGTACCCCTTCCTGCCACACCGAGGTCGCCCCCTGGCCGTGGGCCACGTAGACGATGGCCTCGAACAGGTGCCGCTGCGGCAGCGTCTGCTCACCCGGCGCGATCTCGCAAATGTACGCGTCGGTGTCCTGTTGATCGGCCATGTTGAGGATGCACCCGCGCGCGCCCATGCGCGCCCAAGGCTCCAGCTCCACCTCCATGATGTCGCGGATATGGTAGCCGGTGAGCACGGGGACACCTTCCCGCGCCACGAACTGGTCATAGGGGGTGGGGCCGAGGTCGATCCTTTCCCGGTGTGGTTGCATGGTTACACGGCGACGGCCTTCGCTGCGGGTTCTACGGGAGCAAGGCCGGGTCGAATCTGTTAGTAGTTGGGTTGCTTTCCGCTTGTCAAACCAAACCCTTGGCGACAGGATCCGTTCTCTCGTTTCGGAGGCCGTAGCCTCAGGAGTCCGTCTCAACCTGATGGAGAGGCTGGATGCCCATACGCCTGCCGGTCTTCTTGGGTTTCTCCTGAGGTTTGGTCCCCTGCTTCTTGTCGTTGGTCTTGCACCCCACCACGTTCCGTGCCGAGTGGAGTAGCCGCTGCGCCCGCAACAGATTATTGACGATCTTGTCAATGTCTGGCGTTCCACCTTCGCCAAACTCGAACCAGTCGCCTTCCCAGTGTGCAACTGTCATGGTCTTGTGACCAGACCTAAAGCAAGGCCGCGCTATCACGGAATCGCCCGTTCTCTCCGCCGCTTCGTGAAGGATGTCGTAGTACTCTGTCGGCCGCATTCGAGCGTCTCCTGGCTTAACCTTGAAGCAGAGCTTTTGGCTGCTCGGATCGGACGGCCTAGCTTCTATTTGCAGGAAGGACGTCGGTGCATCGTCCCCAAAGGGATACCAAAAGAAACCTAGAAAAGCGGGTCTACCCCTGGGTTTCACGTCTCTCCAACTCAGCGTCCCATGCATGGCGCGCATAGCCTCTTCGTTGTGGCGCAGGCCCTCTTCCAGCGTCCGATAGAAACCTTCCCATGCAGCCCGTGACCAACCTTTCCGATTTTCCGGCGTCCAGTGTTTCCAACCGTTGAAATCGTCCTCAAGCGACTGGAGGCGTGCCTGGTACTGCATCATGATCGAGTCGGCACCTTGGTACCTGTTCAGAACGGCGAGAAAGTCTGCTCGGTCGAAAACCCTGTAGCCGGTATCGCGCTCCAACTCGCGCGCCTTGTGGAGCGACTGATTTCCAGTCTTCAAGTATATCGGGCAATATTCAGGCACCTCTCCCAAGCGAGTCTTTCCGCTGCTGACCGCGTCGCGATACTTCCGCAACTGGTTGCCGTGTTCGCCTGTGTCGGTCTTGTCCTCAATCAAGAGCACATGCTGCTTGCCGCCTTCATCCTGGACACGCGCGAGCACGTCGATGCCGTGGTCCTGCTGGTAGAGTTCAACTTTTTCCACCTCCCCTGCCAATTCCGGGCCATGCTTGGCAAGCATCGCCTTTATGAACTCACGCCCGAGTTGCCGGAGTGCCTGCTCGCTATGGTCATTGGCAGGAGTGGCTGACCATTTGATCAACCAGCAGATCATCGCATCGTGGGAAAGTTCCTTGGTCGCGTGATCGAAGATGTTGGGCTTGCCGTTGACCGTATCCCGCAGTCCGGTAGATTGTGTAATCCGCAGTTGCATTCCCAACGCCCGTGTAATCCGCATGACTGTGGTGAAAGTGGGGTTGCCGTTCGCCGACAACGCCTTGTAAAGCCCCTCGCGGGTCATTCCGATCTCGCGAGCCAGCAGGCTCATGTTCTTCGCCCGCGCGATATCGTTCAGGGCGGCGCGGATCAGACTGCCGTCACCCGGGTCTTCGTCCGCGCACGCTTCCAGATACAGGCGCACGTCCTCTCTGGTGCGCAGGTGCTCCGTGACGTCCCATCTCGTGAATTTTTCGGCCATGTCTACCTCCAGTCCATCGCCAGTCGTCGGGCACGTTCGATGTCACGTTGCTGGTTCGCCTTATCGCCCCCGCATAGAACGACGACCGTCGTACCTTCTTCCCGACAACTCTACCATCGCGCACTGAGGTGTTCCTTGCCCCTCACGGCAGCATCCATGTATCTTGGCCGACATGGCAAGAAACACTGTCACGGCATACGCGACCGGATCCCGACACCGGCCGGTTGCGGTGACCCCATGAATTCTGCTACCCCATGGCGCGATTGACCCTGAGCTTCGTCACCGGCCCCAACGAGCGCGTGAGCCCCCTCGTCGAAGGCGCCGTCCAGCCTGAAGGCGTGGAACTGATTCCGACCCTCTCGGACCCCTCGGAGACCTTCTGGCGGCAACTCAACTTCGAGGAGTTCGAGATCTCGGAGATGTCCCTCTCGTCCTACCTCATCGCACGGTCGCGGGGCATGGACATGATGGCCATTCCAGTGTTCCCGTCCCGGCGGTTCATGCACACGCAACTCTCGTACCACGAGGACTCGGGCATCAAGCAGCCGGAAGACATCACCGGCAAGCGCATCGGCGTGGGCGAGTATCAGCAGACCGCCGCGCTTTGGACCCGCGGCATCCTGGAGCACGACTTCGGCGTGTCCCAGTACGACGTGCACTGGTTCATGGAACGGACCGACGAGCTGAGCCACGGGGGCGCCACCGGCTTCACCCCGCCCGAGGGCATCTCCTTTCAGCGGGTTCCACCAGACAAGAGCCTGGCGTCGATGCTGGTGGCCAACGAGATCGACGTGGCCGCGGTGCACCGGGCCTTCCAGAAGGGCAGCAACATCATCGACCGCTCCACCCGCATCCGCGCCCGCGAAGGCGACTGGAGCAAGATCAGGCCGCTGTTTCCCGACCGCATCGCCGAGGGCAAGCGCTTCTTCGAGCAACACGGCTACATCCCGGCCAACCACGCCTACATCATCCGGGGAGACATTCACCGGAAGCATCCCTGGCTCGCGTTCAACCTCTACAAGGCGTTCGTCGCAGCCAAGGAGGTGGCCAAGGAGCGGCTGGCCACGAGCATCCCGACAGCACTGGTGTTCGGGCAGGAGTACCTGGCGAAGACGCGGGCGATTTTTGGTGACGACCCCTATCCGTACGGGATTCGCGACAACCACGAGATGATCGAGACCATCATCGACTATTCACACGAGCAGGGACTGACCAGGGAGAAGGCCAAGCTGGAGGACCTGTTCGCGCCGAGCACGCTGGACTTGTAACGCGCTGATGCGACCGGGGCGATCCGGCAGGGCATTCGGCCAGAGATGAAACGAACATGTTGAGCGCCGAAGAGAACGAACGACTGACACGGGTGGGTCCCGGCACGCCCATGGGTGAACTGCTGCGGCGTTACTGGCACCCGGTGGCCACAAGCGAGGAGCTGGCCGCGAACCCGGTCAAGGGCACGCGCATCCTCGGAGAATCCCTGACCCTGTTCCGGGACCGCCGGGGACGCCTCGGCCTGGTCTCGCAACGCTGCGCCCACCGGGGCGTGGACCTCAGGCACGGCGTTCCGGAAGACGAAGGGCTGCGCTGCCCCTACCACGGCTGGATGTACGACACCGCCGGACAGTGCATCGAGCAGCCCGGCGAAGCTCCCGAGCACCAGTTCAAGGAAACGGTCCGGCTCAAGTCCTATCCGGTGGAGGAGCTGGGAGGATTGATCTGGGGCTATCTCGGTCCCGATCCCGCGCCGCTGTTGCCCCGCTGGGACCTCTTCGTCCTGGACAACGTCTTCCGGCAGATCGGCACCACCCTGCTGCCCTGCAACTGGCTCCAGTGCCAGGAGAACGCGGTGGACACCATCCACACCGAGCACCTGCACGGCCGCTTCGGCCAGTACGTGCTGGAACGGCTCGGCAGCACGGACGAGCGCCAGATCGCGCGCTTCAACCGGGTGGGCCGTCACCACGTGAAGATCCGTTTCGAGCGGGTGCCGGTAGGCATCCAGAAGTACCGGCTGCTGGAGGGGGAGACCGAGGACGCCGAGGGATGGCGCGTCGGCCACCCGCTGGTGTTTCCCAACTACGTCCGCATCGGGCAGCTCGGCTACGCCGAGTTCCAGATGCGCGTTCCCGTAGACGACACCCACACCTGGCACCTGGGCTACCAGGTCTATTTTCCGGGGCCGGAGGCCGCGGCCCCCAGACAGGACCCGGTTCCCACCTTCGAGGTCCCCATCAAGGACTTGCCCGATTTCGTGGCCGGCCAGGACCTGATGGTGTGGGCCTCCCAAGGCGAATGCCTCGATCGCACCGCCGAGCGGCTGACCGAATCCGATCACGGCATCGTCATGTTCCGCCGGCTATTGAACGAACAGATCGAGGTGGTCCGGGACGGCGGCGACCCCATCAACACGTTCCGGGACCCGAAGGAAAACGAGTGCATCCGCCTGTCCATGGAAGACCGCGGCAGCATGGCCGACTACCAGCCCGGCGCGGTGCACTACATGAACACCGGCACCAATAGCCCGTACGTGGATGAACTGGATGCGCTGCTGACCGCCGCCGCCCGGAAAGCCGGAAACGACTAGTACGCGATTTCCTCCACCCGCCGCCGCGTGTGCTCCTTGATGGGCACATCCGCCGGCACCACCTCCGACAGCACGGCCATCTCGGGGAAGCGGTTGGATTCGGCCTCGCGCCGGACGCTCGGAGCCTCGCCGCCGTCCTGCACGTCGCGGATGCCGCTCAGGATCAGCTTGCGCGCCGCCACGATGGCCCTGTCCGAGGTCACCAGGTGCTCCTGCGTGCGGTCCTGGACCGGCCCCTCGCCTTCGGTAACACAGAGGTCCTGGGCCTGGAAGTTGAAGCCGATGCCGCTGAAGGACTTGTCCCGCATCATGTCCCGGTCCTGCATGTAGCGGTTGGCCTTGTTCCGGATCAGCCGGTAGTCGGCGGTCATCTCCGAGCGGTCCCGCAACGCCACCTCCCGGCTGATGGGCTTGCTGCGGCTGTACACGAACACGAACTTCCAGTGGTGCGTGTCGTCGATTGGAACATGCCAGTTGATCGAATAGCCGTCGCCGCCGGTCTGGCCCGGGAACGCGCTGAAGTTGGGCATGACGAAGTAGGACACCCGCAGGTAGATCTTGTCGTCCGGCATCCGCCGGGTGGTGTAGATACGCACCCCGAACTCGGTCAGCTCCACGTCGATGGTGGGGGCGATGTCCCGGCCGAAGAGGCTGTTGGGGGAGGTGTTGCCGCCCCGCACCACCCGCTTCCTGTCGCGCTCGCTGTCCTGGAGGTTCCGGTGCAGGAACGACAGGTGCACCGGGTCGATGTTGCCTTCGTTGGCCTGCAGGTAGTTGCACTCGTGGTAGATCTTGCTGACGAAGACGTGGTCCGGGGAGGCGGTGAGGAACTCGAAGTTGCGCAGCAACGGCGGCTCGCCGCCGCCGAAATACGCGAAGATAACCCCTACCCGTTCCTGGCAGGGGTACGCTGGCTGGCGGACGGCGTCCCGGTGCGGTCCCCCTTCGGGCTCACCGGGCTGATCGAGGCAGTTGCCGTTCACGTCGTAGAGCCAGCCGTGGTAGATGCAACGGAGCCCGCCGTCCTCCACCCGGCCGTAGCTCAGGTCCGCGCCCCGGTGACAGCAGTGGACACCCAGCAGGCCGGGCCTGCCCTGGTCGTCGCGAAAGAGCACCAGGTCCTCGCCGAAAAAGCGCACCGGCAAGGGCGATCCGCCGGGCTTGAGCTCCTCGGAAAGGGCCACGGGCTGCCAGTAGCGCCGCAGCAGGGTGCCGCAGCCCGTGCCCGGCCCCGTGGAGGTCAACAGCGTGTTTTCTTCCGCGGTCATCATGGCGGTCTCACTCCTCCGTCAGGCCCGGATCCATTTCCGGTCCCCGCCCCTTCACCCCTCCCACACCGCAAAGCCCATGGCGCAGCCCACGTTGCCGGGCGACCGGTAGAGGGGCTGGTAGTCGATCATCCTCGCCGGCCTTTCCGCCAGGGCCGCAACCACCATCCAACAGCGAATCTCCGAGGTGCCCCGGACCAGCACCTCGGCGGATATGTCTCCGAGGGTGTCCATGTCGGCGGCCTCCAGCGCGCCGATCACCTTGCGGTCCAGCTCCTCGTCGATCCTCGTATGGCTCAGGCCGCCGGAGGCCAGGACCGCCACCTTGGCCGCCTCGCCGTTGGCGGCCAGCGCCCGCCGCAGCGCCCGGCCGAACTCGACACACCGCCGCGCCGACGGCGCCGGCGGGTAATAGGTGTTCACCATCACCGGCAGGACCGGGATGCGGCCGTCCGATGCCAGGAACTTGAGGGGACGCGCAAAGGCGTGGCCCAGGCCGCCCGGATGCCGGAGGCTCCGGGAGTAGGCCACGTCGAACCCTTCCTCCATGAGCCGCTCCACCAGGGTCTCCCCCAGCCGTTGCGGCACCTCGTAGCGGGACCGGTTGGTGGAGGGGGACTCGTTGAGGTAGCGCAGGCTCACGCTGGCCTCCGCCTCGGCGCCCGTGTAGACGGTGAACGGCGGCATGGCGTCGTCGAGCAGGTTCTCGTGCTGATCGTCTCCCACCAGGACCAGCGCGTCCGGGGCCCACCCGTGGAGCGTGGCCCGCAACGTGTCGATGGCCTCCATGCAGCGCCGCCACTTGGACCACCGCACCTCGTCGGGGTCGCCCCCCGCACCCGCGCCAGAAGCCGCCGCGCCGTGCTCCCGCCGATCCTTGGCCGCCAGCAGATGCCAGCGGTGAGGCGCCATCATCAACTGCGGCCCGTGGGACATGGCCATGCAACCGGCTAGCTCGGCCATGAGATCTCCCGCTCGTGTCGGAGGCACCGCATGGCGCAGAACATTGCAATAAACCGGTGCAAAATCAATGGAAACGGCGCCGCCGAGCGCAGCAGCGAACTGCGACGGTTTCTGGCAAACGACTCGCCTGCCTGGTATGGTTCCGGGACCGTTTGGGGGGACATGCAGAGGCTTCCATGAACTACACCGATCTCGGCAACACCGGACTCCGGGTGAGCGTCGTCGGACTGGGTTGCGGCGGGCCGAGCCGGCTCGGGCAGCGTGCCGGTAAGACCGCGGATGATTCCGTCCAGCTGGTGCGGAAGGCGCTGGACCTGGGCGTGAACTTCCTCGACACCGCGGAAAACTACGGTACGGAGGAGATCGTCGGAACGGCCATCCGCGAGGTCCCGCGGGACAGCGTGGTGGTTTCCACCAAGAAGATCATGCCGGAGCCGGGCGATCCGGATCCGGCGGGGACCATGCGGGCGGGGGTGGAGGCGAGTCTGAAGCGGCTGGGCACGGATTACGTGGACGTGTTTCATCTCCACGGCGTGGGCGACGCCCGCTACGACTTCGCGGCCGGCGTGATGGCGCCCGTGCTGACGGAGTTGCGCGAAGCCGGCAAGATACGCGCCGTGGGCATCACCGAGGAGTTCCCGGCCAACCCGCGCCACCAGATGCTGCAGCGGGGCCTGCGCGACCCCTGGTGGGACGTGGTCATGGTGGGATTCAACCTGCTGAATCCCTCCGCGCGCCGGAGCGTGTTCCCGCTCACCCTGGAGAAGGGCGTGGGCACGCTGGTGATGTTCGCCGTGCGGCGGGCATTGAGCCAGCCCGCCCGGCTCGACAAGCTGCTGCGGGAGATGGAGCGGGACGCCATCGTAACACCTGGCGCGGACATCGGTTTTCTCACCGAGAACGGCTGCGCCGGGAGCCTCACGGAGGCGGCCTACCGCTTCTGCGTGCACGAGCCGGGCGCCGACGTGGTGCTGACCGGCACCGGCGACGAGGGGCACCTGGAGGCCAACATCGCGGCGGCACTCGAGCCGCCGTTGCCTTCCGAAGCGCTGGAACGGCTTGAAACGCTGTTCGGCGACGTGGACTCGGTCACCGGGAACTGATCGAGGCCGGCGATCAGCCGAAGCGCCCGGTGATGTAGTCCTCGGTGAGGGGGTGGATGGGGTTGGTGAAGATCTGGTCCGTGGGGCCGACCTCCAGCAAGTCTCCCAGATGGAAGTAGGCGGTCCGTTGCGACACCCGGGCAGCCTGCTGCATGGAGTGGGTGACGATGGCGATGGTGTAGTCCTGGCCGAGCTCGTTGATGAGGTCCTCGACCCGGGCGGTGGCGATGGGGTCCAGGGCCGAGCAGGGCTCGTCCATGAGGATGACCTCAGGGCTCACCGCGATGGTCCGGGCAATGCACAGCCGCTGCTGCTGGCCGCCGGACAGGCCGGTGCCGGGCTGGTCGAGCCGGTCGTTGACCTCTTCCCACAGACCGGCGCGCTTGAGGCTGTGCTCGACGATCCCTTCGATCTCGGACTTGGACTCCGCCAAGCCGTGGATGCGCACGCCGTAGGCGATGTTGTCGAAGATCGACTTGGGGAAGGGATTGGGCTTCTGGAACACCATGCCTACCAGGGCTCTCAGCGGCACCACATCCATTTCCTTGTCATAGATGTCCTGGCCGTCGAGCCTGATCTCACCGGTCATGCGGCAGCCGTCGATGGTGTCGTTCATCCGGTTGAGGGCCCGGAGGAACGTGGACTTGCCGCACCCCGACGGCCCGATCATCGCGAGCACCTGTTCGCGGCCGATGTCCAGGCTCACGTTCTTGATGGCATGGTTGTCGCCGTAATAGACGTTGACGTCGCGGCAGGTCATGCGGGGATCGTCCGCGAACGGCGTGCCCACGGTCTCGCGGCTCTCCCGTCGCTCGTCGATGTCCTCCACCTCGGCTCCCCGGAACTCCAACGCGCCCGCCTCCATGACTGCTACACCCGGTTGGTCTGCCATAATCGGCGTCTCCTGAACTGTTTGTTTCTGCCAGTTTTACGGGCCTCTTGCTACCAGCGTCTTTCAAAGCGCCGCCGCAGCACGATGGCCAGGGCGTTCATGGCGATGAGAAACGCCAGCAGCACCATGATCGCCGCGGAAGCCCGCTCCACGAAGGCGCGTTCGGGGCTGTCCAACCACAGAAAGATCTGCACCGGCAGCGCCGTCGCCGCATCCGTCACGCCCTGGGGGATGTCCACCACGAACGCCACCATCCCGATCATGAGCAGCGGCGCGGTCTCGCCCAGAGCCCGGGCCATGCCGATGATGGTCCCGGTCAGCATGCCGGGCATGGCCAGAGGCAACACGTGGTGCACGATCATCTGCATCTTGGACGCGCCCACCCCCAATGCCGCGTCCCGAATCGAAGGCGGCACGGACGTGAGCGCCGCCCGCCCGGCGATGATGATGGTGGGAAGCGTCATCAGCGTAAGCACGAGCCCGCCCACCAGGGGCGCGGAGCGCGGCAAACCGAAGAAGTTGATGAACACCGCCAGGCCCAGCAAGCCGAAGACGATGGAGGGCACCGCCGCCAGGTTGTTGATGTTGACCTCGATCAGGGCGGTCAGGCGATTCCTGGGAGCGAACTCCTCCAGATAGACGGCGGTAGCGACGCCCAGCGGGAAGGACAGCAACAAGGTCACCACCAGCGTGAAGAACGACCCCATGGCCGCGCCCCAGATGCCGGCCAGCTCCGGTTCCCTGGAATCGCCCGCCTGAAAGAAAGTGGCGTTGAAACGCGATTCGATGCGCCCTTCGGCGATAAGCCGATCGAACCACCCGATCTTTTTGTCGGACAGCCGCCGGTCCGCCTCCGGCCGCGTCCGGTCGACGTTGCCCTTGTGGAGCATGTCGTAGTCGTCGTCGACGGGCACCCAGATCTCGGTCCTTGCGCCTACCAGCGAGGGGTCGTCCAGAACCATACGGCGAAGCTGGAAAACGGTTCCCCGGCTCACCAGCTTGGCGAGGTCCCGGCGGTCCCGTCTCCCGTTCACTTCGGGGAAGAGCGAACGCACAGACGTCTTGACCAGGGCGCCGTAGTCCGCGGATCCGAGGGTGTCACGATCACCCCTGCCCTGCGGGTCGATCACCTGCGGATCGAGGTAGACCGGCAGCTTCACGTAGGTCTGCCAGAAGGCCGGGTAGCCGGTGACGATGATGTTGACGAACATCAGCACCAGGAACGCGAGCCCTACCACCACCGCCGCGCGCCCGCAGTTCCTGAAGCGGCGCTCGGCCCGGTTCCGGCGGGCCAGGGTGGCGCGCACGCGTTCAATGGTGCTTTTCGATCCTGTCTCCATGGCTACTCGTACTGCTCCCGGTATTTGCGAACCACCTGCAGGGCGACGACGTTCAAGCCCAGGGTGACGACGAAGAGCACCAGGCCCAACGCGAATGCGGCCAACGTCTTCGGACTGTCGAACTCCTGATCGCCGGTCAGCAGCGTCACGATCTGGACGGTGACGGTGGTCACCGCCTTGAGCGGATTGGCGGTGAGGTTGGCGGCCAGTCCCGCGGCCATGACGACGATCATGGTCTCCCCGATGGCGCGCGAGACCGCCAGCAGGACCCCGCCGACGATGCCCGGGAGCGCCGCCGGGATGACCACCTTCCTGACGGTCTCGGACTGAGTGGAGCCGAGCGCGTAGGCGCCGTCGCGCATGGCCTGCGGCACCGCATTGATCACGTCATCGGAAAGCGAGGAGACGAACGGGATGATCATGACCCCCATGACCAGGCCGGCGGCCAGGGCGCTCTCGGAGGCCACGTCGAGCCCGAGACTTTCCCCCAGTCCACGCATGAACGGCGCCACGGTCAAGGCGGCGAAGAATCCGTACACCACGGTGGGGATGCCCGCCAGCACCTCGAGCAACGGCTTGACCACCGCCCGCACCCGCGGCCGGGCGTACTCGGCCAGGTAGATGGCCGACATCAAGCCTACCGGGACGGCCACCACCATGGCGATGAAGGAGATGAGCAACGTGCCGGCGAACAGCGGAATGGCGCCGAAGGCGCCGGACGCCCCCACCTGGTCGGCTCGGATGGCCATCTGCGGGCTCCACTCGGTGCCGAAGATGAAGTCGATCACCGGCACCGCCTGGAAGAAACGGAGCGACTCGAACAACACCGACAGCACGATCCCCACGGTGGTGAGGATCGCGATGGTGGAGCTCGCCATGAGGAAGCCCAGGATGATTCGTTCGACCGAGTTTCGCGCCCGCTTCCCGGGATTGATGGTGCGCCACGCCATGGCGCCGCAGAACGCGCCCAACACCAGCACGGCCACGGTGATGGCGATGGCGGCGTAGCCCTGGAGACGGACGTAGCGCTCCGCCGCGGCCACCATGGCGGGGCTTCTCCGGGAGGCGATGTTGCCGGACGCCAGGTTCCGGATGTCGTTGATGACCAGGTTGAGCCGCTCCGGCGGCAGGCTCTGGATCTCCCCAGGCAGGTCGGAGACCACGATCTGGGTGACGATGGGGCCTTTGAGGGTCACCCCGATGCACAGCAGCAGGAGCGCCGGGACCGCGGCCCAGAGGGCGGTGTAGAGACCGTGGTAGCCGGGAAGGGAGTGCAGGTTGCGTACGGTCCCTTGGGCCAGGGAGATGGAGCGCCGCCA
This sequence comes from uncultured Binatia bacterium (SeqCode), assembly GCA_965219905.1. Lineage (GTDB taxonomy): Bacteria > Desulfobacterota > Binatia > UBA9968 > JAJDTQ01 > JAJDTQ01. The sequence continues at coordinate 2,155,563 of CBDCOS010000002.1, forward strand.
GCCCAGGTAGTAGCTGACGGAGCTCAGGCCCAGCAGCGCGAGTATCAGACTTGGGGAGCCCATTGTGTCAGGGGAACCTTCGCCGGTTCATACCGGCCGCCGACGGCAGCCGGGTCGGGAGTCCGGCCGCGGCGATGGCTCTCACCGCGACCGGACTCGGAGAGGTAACGGTTACAGGGCCAGGTTCTTCAGGTTCTTCACGTCCGAAGAGAACTGCTGGCGCTCTTTCTTGGGCATCGGGATCAGTCCCTTGTCGGACAGATAGCCGTCATCGCCCCAAGCCTTCTCGCTGGTGTACTCGGCCAGGAACTCGCGCATGCCCGAAATCACGTCCAGATGGGCCTTCTTGATGTAGACGTAGAGCGGACGCGAGACCGGATAGCTGCCGTCGGCGATGGTCTCGAACTCGGGCTTGACGCCGTTGATGGACGCGCCCTGGAGCTTGTCCGTGTTCTGGTCGAGAAAGCTGAAACCGAAGATCCCGAAGGCATCGGGATTGGCGTCGAGCTTCTGGACGATCAGGTTGTCGTTCTCGCCCGCCTCGACGAAAGCGCCGTCCTCACGCATGGTGCGGCAGGCGGCCCGTCTGGGCTTCTTGGACATCTTCTTGATGGCGGCGAAGTTCTTGCAGCCCGCGTCCATCACCAGCTCGACGAAGGCGTCCCGCGTTCCGGAGGTGGGCGGGGGGCCCAGCACCTCGATCTTCAGATCCGGCAGCTTGGGGTTGACGTCCTTCCAGGTCTTGTGGGGGTTGGCCTGGCGCTTGCTGCCGTCGGCATTGGCCGGCACGTCCTTGGCCAGGGCGAGAAAGAGGTCGCGCGGCGTGAGGCTCAGCGCCTTGCTCTTCTTCGAGTTGGCCACCGCGATGCCGTCGTAGCCCACCTTCAGCTCCACGATCTCATTGACGCCGTTTTTGCCGCAGCGCTCGACCTCGGTCTTCTTGATGCGCCGCGAAGAGTTGGTCATGTCGGGGTGCTCCACGCCGACGCCGGCGCAGAAGAGCTTCAGGCCGCCGCCGGAGCCGGTGGACTCGACCTTGGGGGTCTTGAACTTGGTGGTCTTGCCGAACTGCTCGGCCACCACGGTGGTAAACGGATAGACCGTAGACGATCCCACGATCTGGATGTAGTCGCGCGACTGCGCCGAGGCCGCGGTCGTCAGACCCGCCACGGCAAGTGCGACGATCGAAGCCGCCAACAGACCTTTTCGAAACATCAGGATACCCTCCTTCTGGTTAGTTCCCTTGTCACCAATGCCCGCCACCGGACAAAAACGCCCATCCGGTGTCAGCAGGAATCTAACCAACGGCAATTATCGGTCTATGACGGCGACGTCACAGGCGAATTAAACAATTGTTACGAGTCTGTTACGAGGCAAGGGATTCGGGGGTCGACGGCCAAGAGCGTACCGATGCGACGGAAGGCGGGCGCCCTGCCCTCAGGCGGAAGGCGCGGTTTCTTCCCGCGAACCGCCTTCCCGCCCGATCTCGTCCAGACGCCGCTGCAACGCCAGCCGGTCGAGGGAGGCGAAGGGCAGGCTCGCGAATATCGAGATCCGGTTGTAGAGCATCCGGTAAGCGTCGGCGAAGGCGATCCGCTGCTCCGCCTCGTTGCCTTGCGCCGCGGCCGGGTCGGGAATGCCCCAATGCGCGGACATGGGCTGGCCGGGCCACAGCGGGCAGGCCTCCTGCGCCGCCTGATCGCAGACCGTGAAGACGAACTGAAGCTCCGGGGCGCCGGGGGCCGCGAACTCGTCCCAGCTCTTGGAACGGAGACCGTCCGTCACGTAGTTGAGCTTCTTCAGAGTCTCGATGGTATGCGGGTTGATCTCGTCCCTGGGGTGGCTGCCCGCGCTGAACGCCCGGAACCGCCCCCGCCCCAACCGGTTCAGGATGCACTCGCCCATGACGCTCCGGGCGGAGTTCCCGGTGCAGAGGAACAGCACGTTGAACAGTTTGCCGTTATTCAATTTGTCTTCACTCACATGGACCTCCGGGTTTGTGGCCGGGTAGACTGAATCCCCGGCCTCCTCTTCGTCACTCCCGACCTCCTCTCATTCCCGCCTCCTCTCCGCCCTTCCACGGGCACCAGCCACCAGAACAGGAGCGTGGCCGCGCCGGCGCCGATGAACTGCATGACTATGAACGCCGGCGCATGCATCGGGTGGATCCCCGCGAAGGTGTCCGAGAGCGTGCGGGCGATGGTCACCGCCGGATTGGCGAACGACGTGGAGGACGTGAACCAGTAGGCCGCGGTGATGTAGCCGCCGACGGCGAACGGCACCGCCGAGCTCCGAAGCCTGACGCACCCCTGGATCACCGACAGCAGCCCGAAGGTGGCGACGAACTCGCCGAGCCACTGCCCCGCTCCGAAACGGTGCTTCTGCGATAGGAACACCGCGGGCTCGTCGAACATGAGGTTGGCGACAACGACGCCGGCGACGGCGCCGATGATCTGCACGGCCACGTAGCCGGGGACGTCACGCCACGCCAGCCCGCCCAGGAACCCCTCGGCCACGGTCACCGCCGGGTTGAAATGCCCCCCCGAGATGGGGCCGAACACCAGGATCAGCACCGAAAGCGCCGCGCCCGTGGACACCGTGTTGGCGAGCAGCGCCACCGCGTCGTTGCCGCCGGCCAGCCGCTCTCCCATGATGCCCGAGCCCACCACCGCGGCCAGCAGGAACGCCGTGCCGACGGCCTCGGCGGTCAGGCGACGCGGGAAGTCTTTCGGGTTCGTTTCGGCTTGTTCCATGGGTCTTCTTGAGCCGGCTCACACACCGGGACGCCGCACGCCTCCGGATTGCCGCCGCAACAGTTCTCCGTGAGATAGGCGAGCAGCCCGTTCATGGTCTCGAAGTTGGACCGGTAGATCAGCGAGCGCGACTCCCGCCTGAACTCCACCAGCCCGGCCTGCTTGAGCGTGTTCAGATGAAACGAGAGGGTGGCCAGGGGCAGCCCGAGCCGCCTCCCTATCTGCCCCGCGGGAAGCCCCTCGGGACCCACCTCCACCAGCAGACGGAAGATGTCCAGCCGGGTGTCCTGCGCCAGCGCGGCCAGCGCGCCCACCGCGTCGTTGTGTTCCATATTTCCAGTATTATGGAATCGTAACCGGAAATTCAAGGCCGGGCTCCCGCCATGAACCGCGACGTCCCCCGCCCGTGGCGGCTGGCAGGCCCGGTGGATGTCCTGTAGACTGATCGGATCCAAGCTTGTCCACGTCATTCGAGGAAGGACGTCCATGCCACGCCACATGCTCCGCATCGCGGCACTGCTGTTGTTACTCGGTCTGACCGCCATGGCCGGGGCGCAGCAGCCCCCCGCGCAACGCTCGGTGGAAGACATCGAGAAGATTGTCCGGGAGTATCTCCTGAAGAACCCGGAGGTGATCTTCGAGGCCGTGGACCGTCACAGGGAGAAGCAGAGGCGACTGCAGGCGGACCGTGACCGCACCGCCGTGAGGCGGCACGCGAAGGCGCTTCTGGCGGACCCGGACTCCTTCGTGGGCGGCAACCCCGATGGCGACGTGACCCTGGTGGAGTTCTTTGACTACCGCTGCGGCTACTGCAGGCAGTTCGCGCCGCTCCTGACGAGTATCATGAAGCAGGACCCGAAGCTCCGGGTGGTCTACAAGGAGTTTCCGGTGCTGGGTCCGGACTCGTTCCGGGCGGCCCAGGCGGCGCTGGCGGCCCGTGATCAGGGGTACTACCTGGAATTCCACGAGGCCCTGATGGCCGCGGACGCCCCGCTGACCGACGAGGCCGTCATGACCGTGGCGCGCGCCGTGGGCCTGGATGTCGACCGGCTCAAGAGAGACATGGAGACTCCCAAGGTCCTCAACATCCTCGGCAACAACCACCGGCTCGCCGAAGCCCTGGCCATCGACGGCACTCCGACGCTGATCGTCGGCGACAGCATCGTCAGGGGAGCCATCCCCATGGCGGATCTCGCGGCGCTGATCGCCCGAGCCAGATCCGGGGGCTCCTGATCCGGCCGGTTTCCACCGCGCCCGGCGCGCGGCTGATGTCACCGTGACCGAAACACTCCGGAAGATTCGCGTGGTGCTGGTGCGCCCCAAGGGGTCCGCCAACATCGGCTCCGTGGCCCGGGCCATGAAGAACACCGGCCTCCGGGACCTGGCGCTGGTGGGCGGAGGACGCACCGACAGCCTGTCGGCCCGCTCCATGGCCGTGCACGCCCGCGACGTCCTGGACGGCGCGCGGCGATTCCAGAGCATTCGCGAAGCCGTCGCGGACTGCGGCCTGGTGGTGGGCACCACGTGCCGCAAGGGCCTGTACCGCGACCACGTCGAGCTGCCGCGGGAGGCGGCGCTAGACCTGGTGGCCGCGGTACGGACAGACGACGCCAGGCCGGCGGCGCTGGTGTTCGGCCCGGAGGACCACGGCCTCAGCAACGCCGACCTCAAGTATTGCCAGCGCCTCGTCACCATTCCGAGCCACCCGGAGCAGCCGTCCCTCAACCTGGCCCAGGCCGTGATGGTGTGTGTCTACGAGATCTACCTGGCCGCGGTCCTCGGCCCGCCGCGAGAAGAGCGCATCAAGCGCGCGCCGGCGGAGGCGGTGGAAGCCCTGTTCGACCGCATGAAGGAGACCCTCCTCAAGGTCGGCTTCCTCGACCCGCAGAACCCCGAGCACATCCTGCTGGCATTGCGTCGCGTCCTCGGCCGCGCCGGCCTGGAGGACCGCGACGTGAAGATCCTGAGCGGGCTGTTCCGCCAGGTGGAGTGGTACGCCCAGGGCGGCTGGGAAGTGGCGGAGGAGAAACGGCGGAAGGGCTTGAAGCTCCGTTAGGCCAAGCCCCTGCCCGAAGGACGCGCAACTACAGACTCCGCTCCGTCCGTATTTCCTCCAGCTCCTCCAGAGTGCGCGGCCAATCCTTCTTCATGAGACGCGAGAGCGAACGGTCGGCCAGGAGCCGTCCGCCTGTCTGGCATTTCGCGCAGTAGTTGCACTCGTTGGCCGCATAACGGATCCGCTGCACGCGGGCGCCGCAGTCGGGACACGGCTCGCGGTAGCGGCCGTGCACCGCCATGCCCGGACGGAACGCCGTGACCTTCTCGGGGAAGCCGTCGCCGGCCTCCTCGCGCAGCCGGCGGCACCAGTCCTGCAATACCTCCCGCACCGCGGCGTAGAGCGAGTCGATCTCCGCCTCGTCGAGATGGCGGGTCTGCTTCATGGGCGACAGGCGGGCGCGGTGGAGGATCTCGTCGGAGTAGGCGTTGCCGATGCCGCTGAACAGCCGCGGATCGGTGAGGGAACGCTTGAGGGTGTGGTTCTCGCTCTGCAACGCCCGCCGGAACTCCTCCGGGCCGCATTCCAGCACCTCGACGCCGCCGGGGTCGTGCTCCCTCAGCCTTGCGGCGCCGCGCACCAGGTGCAGCGACGCGCGCTTCATGGAGGCGGCCTCGGTGAGGACCAGAGTGCCCGAGGAGAGGTCGAAGGCGGCCAGGCCGAGCTTGCCCGGGATGCGGGCCTCCCGCGGACGCCAGCGGAACCGCCCGGCGATCATCAGGTGGAAAACCAGGAAGAGATCGCCTTCCAGCTCGAAGACGATGCGCTTGCCCAGCCGGCGGAGACTCAGGATCTTGCGGTTTTCAGCGTGGTCTATGGGCGGGTCGACGGACCGGAGGAGGAACGGACTCGTGAGGCGCACCTTCTCGAGGGTCTCTCCCACGACCCGGGGCTCCAACGCGTGGATGTAGAGTTGAACATCCGGTAGCTCGGGCATGCTGACTCTCGAGCCCTGGAATCGTCATTGCCGCGCAAGCTTGTCCCCGACCAGGGGTGGGGGGTCACGGCTGAACCGCCGCCCTCCTACGGCAGCCCCAGTACCCGCTTGGCGGTGACGTTGCGCTGGATCTCGCTGGTGCCGGCGTAGATGGAGATGCGCCGGACCTCGCGCCACAGCACCGATACGTCCACCGGACCTTCCGGCGTCTCCAGCGGGCCGGCGGCGGCGGCGTGCTCGCCGGCAGCATCCAGCAGGAGGTCGGCGATGCGCTGCACGATGTCGGTGGAGACGATCTTGATGAAGGACGAGTCCGCGCCGATCTCCTTGCCGGCCCGGGCGATCTGCACCGCATGGCCGAACACCGCCGACTGCGCCAGCACGTCCAGCTCGGCCTGGGTCAGCCGGTCCTGGAACACCGGGTCGTCGAAGGCGCCGGTGGCGCGCGCCACCTTGCGCACCCGCTCCAGCATGTCCAGGGCCAGTTGCGGATTGGCGTTGCCGAGCCGTTCCGAGTCCAGCAACGCCTTGGCCACGCGCCAGCCGTCGTTGAGCTTCCCCACCACGTTGGTGAGGGGCACGCGCACGTTGTCGAAGAACTCCTCGGCGAACTCCTCGTCGTCGGCGAGGGTGCGGATGGGGCGGATGGTGATCCCCGGCGTCCTGAGGTCGATCAGCACCATGGAGATGCCCAACTGCTTGCGCGGCGCGTCCGGGTCGGTGCGGATCAGCGCGTACATCCAGTCGGCGTAGTGGCCGCCGGTGGTCCAGATCTTGTGGCCGTTGATGACCAGGTGGTCGCCGTCGATCTCGCCGCGGGTACGCAGGCTCGCCAGATCGGAACCCGAACCCGGCTCGGAATACCCCTGCGCCCACAGCACCTCCCCCGAGAGCATCTTGGGCAGGTGTTCCGCCTTCTGCTCCTCGGTGCCGTGGTGTATGAGGATCGGCCCGATGTGCCCCACCGCCTGCCGCGACAGCACCGGCGCCTCAGCCCGGCCGAACTCTTCCTGAAGGATCAACTGCTGGTTGAGAGTCGCCTCCATGCCGCCGTACTGCTTCGGCCAGTTGGGCGCGATCCAGCCCCGGTCATAGAGCTTGCGCTGCCACGGCCGGATCATCTCCGGCGGCGGCCGGGTGGACCAGCCCTTCAGCTCGGGCGGCAGGTTCTCCTCCAGCCAGTTCCGGACCTCCAGCCTAAACGCCGCGTCCTCCTTGTTGTCCGCGATGAAGCTGATGGTGCTCATGCCGCCGACACTAGCAGAGGCGGCAACGGTTGCAAAGTTGCCACGGCCGGGAGGCGTGGCCTATACTCCCCTCCGGTCACATGAGCAACGACAAGGTCGCCACACTGCTGAACCCCACGAGCGTCGCCATCCTGGGCGCGAGGGAGAACCCCTCCGGATGGACGGCGCGCATCTTCGCCAACCTGGTCCGTTTCAAGTTCGACGGGCCGGTGTACCCGGTGAACCCCAACCACGAACGCATCTGGGGGGTAGACTGCTTCCCCGACCTTCCCTCCCTGCCTACGGTCCCCGACCACCTGGTGGTGATGCGCGCGGCGGCCAGCGTCCCGGGGATCCTGCGGGAGGCCGCGGGCATGGGCACGCGCAGCGCCACCCTCTACGCCACCGGCTTCTCCGAAGCCGGCACCGACGCGGGCCGTACCCTCGAGGCGGAGTTGCGCGAGGCCATCGAGGACACCGGCCTCGCCATCTCCGGACCCAACTGTCTCGGCAACCTGTCGGCCCGGGCCCGCCTGCTGACCCTGCCCGACGACCGGATCGAAGAGCTCGTTCCGGGCCCGGTGGCCATGGTGGGCCAGAGCGGCACCACCACGCCCGGCATCGCGCGGACGCTCATGGACCGCGGCATCGACGTGAGCTACGTCATCACCAGCGGCAACGAGACCGGCCTCATCACCGCCGACTACATCCGCTACTTCGTCACCGACCCGGAGGTGCGGCTGATCTTCTGCCTGGTGGAGGCGGTGCGCCGGGCCGAAGACTTCCTCGCCGCCTGCCGCGACGCCCGCGACGCGGGCAAGCCGGTGGTGGTGCTCAAGATGGGCGTGTCCGAGGGCGGCCGCCGCGCCGCCCTGTCCCACACCGGCTCCCTGGCCGGCCGGGTGGAGGCGTTCGACGCGGTGGCCGGTCCCGCAGGCGCCATCCGGGTGGAGAGTGCCGACGGCGCCGTCAACGTCATCGACATGCTGCTGCACGCGAGCGAACCCCGCGGCGAGAACGTCGGCGGGCTGGTCTATTCCGGCGGCGTGCGCGGGCTGGCGGAGGACGCGGCCGACCGGCACCGGGTGCCGTTGCCCGAGTTCGCGCCCGAGACCCGGGCGCGCCTGCGCGAGCTCCTGGGCGAGGCCCAACCCATCAGCAACCCCCTGGACGGCAACGGCTACCTCACCAACCGCCCGCTGGACGACGCCCTCAAGGTCGTGGAGGCCGTCTACAACGACCCCGGCGTGGACATGGTGGTGTTCCAGGAAGACCTCCCGCCCCACGAGGGCGCCAACGACGCCAACCGGCGGCGCGCCGCGAGGGTGCTGGCCACCATGGAGGCCATCGACAAGCAGTTCCTGGGCGCCGACCGGAAACCCTTCGCCCTCATTTCCCCGGCGTCGTACGACCTCACGCACTTCAGCCGTAGCGCCCGGCAACGCTTCCCGCACATGGCCTGCCTCAACGAGCCCGAGCGCGCGTTCCGCGCCATCCGCGCGGTCATGGACTACCGGCGGCGCTGCCGGGAGGCGGAGGCCGCGAAGGCTACGGCTCCGGCGGCGGACGTGACGGCGCGCGTCGAAACGCTCCGGAAGCGGACCGTGGACGCGGACGCCCCGTTTCCTCTGACCGAGCCGGAATCCAAGGAGTTGGTGGGCGCCTTCGGGATCCCGTTGATCGAAGAGGGGCTGGCGCGCACCGAGGACGAAGCAAAGGACCTGGCCGAACGCATCGGTTATCCGGTGGTGGTCAAGGGCGTCGCCGCGGACCTCACGCACAAGAGCGACGCCGGAGCCGTGCGCGTCAACGTCGGCGATGCGGCCGCCATGCAGGAGGCTTGCCGGGAGATCATGCGCAACGTCGCGGCCTACGACCCGGGCATCCGTCTGGAGGGGTGGCTGGTGGCAAGGATGGCGCCGCCCGGACTGGAGCTGGTGCTGGGCATGCAGCGGGACCCGGAGATGGGCGCGGTGATCATGTTCGGCGCGGGCGGCGTGTGGCTGGAGCTGGTAAAGGACGTGGCCTTCGGACCTCCGGGGATCAGCCGTGAGGGCGCCGCCCGGCTCATCGACTCCACCCGCGCCGGCAGGCTGCTGGAGGGATACCGCGGGGAGGGACCCTACGACCGCGACGCTGCCATCGACGCGCTGGTGGCGCTTGGGCGGCTGGCGGCCGCGGCCGGAGACGTTGTCGAGAGCCTGGACATCAACCCTTTCGTGCTCTACTCCAAGGGCACCGGAGGGCTCGCGCTGGACGCGCTGGCGGTGATCGGTCCGGGAGCAACTGGTTCAACGCGAGAAAGGTGACTCCATGGAACTCGTCCTCGATGAGGAACAGACCATTCTTCGGGAGAGCGCGGACAAGCTCATCGAACGGCATGCCGGCCCGGCCCGTTTCCGGGAGTTGCGGGACGGGGAACACGGCTTCGATCCGGCCCGGCTGGCGGTGGTGGCGGAAGCCGGCTGGCTCGCGCTGCTGGTGCCGGAAGCGAGGGACGGACTGGGACTGGGAACGACGGAGGCGGCGCTGGTACTCGAAGCGGCGGGACGGGGCCTCATGACGGAACCCATCGCGGCCGTGATGGCGTCGGCGCACGCCCTCGCTTCCGGGCCCGAGGCCATGGGCGCGGCCCTGGGGGATCTGACGGGCGGCGGTTCCATCATCTTGCCCGCGCTTCACGACCCCGCCTCCGAGGATCCGGAAGGCGCGCGCGTCCAGGCCGCACCCGCGGGCGACGGCTTCAAGGTCACGGGCCGTACCGGCGCGGTACCGGGCGCGGCCGCCGCCGACGGATTCATCGTAAACGCCCGCGGCGGCGACGGCACCGTGTTGTGCCTGGTTTCCCGTGAAGCAGACGGGCTGGAGGTCCTGCAACGCGATCGCGTGGACGGCACCGGCCAGGCGACCCTGGTGCTGAACGATGTCGGCGTGCCCGAAGACGCCGTAATCGCCGGCGGCGCACGGGGTACGGAGGTGGCCGCGGCCACGCTGGACCTCGCGCTGCTGGGGACGTCCGCCGAGATGCTCGGCATCATGGAGCAGGGGCTGGCACTGGCGGTGGACTACCTGGGAACACGCGAGCAGTTCGGCCGGGCCATCGGTTCCTTCCAGGCGCTGCAACACCGCGCGGTCAACGACCACGTGGACATCGAGCTCACCCGCTCCCTGCTCTACCAGGTGTGCGCCGCCATCGACGAAGGACGCGGCAACCGCGCCATGGTGGCCGCGGTGAAGGCGCGGGCCTCGGACGCGGTGTTGTCGGTGACCAAGTCCATGGTGCAGATGCACGGCGCCATCGGCTTCACCGACGAGTACGACGCGAGCCTCTACCTGCGGCGGGCCATGGCGCTTTCGTCCCAGTACGGCAATGCCGCCTGGCACCGCAAACGCTACGCGCGGCTGTCGTCCCGAGCCGCCTGACGCCGTAGCGGCGGTGATGCAGCGCGAAGCGCCGCATGAAAGGAGCCAATGATGGCCAACGACGCCCCTCACAGACGCTCCATCCAGTGGCCCGACGACAAGCTCGTCTGCTGCACCTTCAGCGTGGCCCTGGAGGCCTTCCGGAAAACCGGCCGCTTCAAGCTGGACCCGCGCATCGACGTGAACTGGAGCTCCCTCTCCCACGTGGAGTACGGCGGCAGCGTGGGGATCTGGCGGATCCTGGAGGTGCTGGAGCGGCACGATGTCCGCGCCATGGTGCTGGTGAACTCGCTGGCGGCGGAAAAATGGCCGGAGGCGGTGCGGGCGCTGCACGAGGCAGGGCACGAGATCGCCGGGCACGGCACCACCAACGAGGTCAGCATGATCGAGCTGAGCCCGGAGGAGCAGAAGGAGGAGATCGCCTCCTGCACCCGCATCCTCGAGGACATCACCGGCGCCCGGCCGGTGGGCTGGTTCGGTCCGGGCGGGCATCACACCGACGTGACCCTGGGGCTGCTGGCCGAAGCCGGCTACACGTGGTCCGGCGATCCTTCGGATGACGACATCCCGCACGTGGAGTCGGTCAACGGCCGGCGCATCTGCGTGATCCCCAAGACTTGGTATGCCAACGATTGGCGCGCCTGGGGCAACGGCCTGGGCAACGCCAGCACGTTCTTCACCGGGTTCAAGGACGGTTTCGATTTCGTCTACGAGGAGGCGAAGCGCGGCCGGCCGGGCATGATCGACGCCTGCGTCCACGCCGAGCTGGGCGGACGGCCGTATCTCGCCGCCGGGTTCGAGCGGATCATCGAATACGTGAACCGGCACCGCAGCGAGATCTGGCAGCCCACCTACGGGGAGATCGCGGAGTACTGCCTGGGGAGCTGACGGGCCCCACGGTCCAGGCACCTGATCCATACAACGCCGGACCGTACGGCCCCAAGTCCGTCATTCCCGGTTCTCATCCGTCATTCCCGCCCTTCTCCGTCATTCCCGCGCAAGCGGGAATCCAGGCGGGGTGGGGCCGGGGCAATGGGGCCGCCACACCACCACCCCTGGATTCCCGCTTCCGCGGGAATGACGGAGAAGGGCGGGAATGACGATTCGGGGCGGTGGTGCCAGCGCTTGTCCGGGCGACGTTTGACAGCTGTTTCGCGGGAACGACGGAGGGATAAGCCTACAGGGCGTCCTCCCTCACTCTCCACAGGAACGGCAGCGGCAACGCGATGGCGGCCGCCATGGCGATCCAGGCCATCTCGTAGGACTGGGTGTAGTCCGCGATGGAGCCGAAGATGGGCGGCAGAACCACCACGCCCACGAACGCCACGGTGTTGGTCAGGCCGATGGCGACGCCGGCCACGCGGGTGCCGGCGATCTTGGCGACCAGGGCAAGATACAAACCCTGCCAGCTCATGGTGCCGAGGCCGAGGAGGGTTACCACCACGGCCACGAGCCACGCGGGTAAGCCGGGGGACAGCAAGGCCGTGGCCACGCCCGCGGCGGTGCCGAGAACCCCCAGCATCACCAGCACCGGCACCCGCCGCCCGAAGAAGACCCGGTCGCTGACGATGCCGAAGACGATGCGGCCGGTGCCGCCGCAGGCCTGGCCCACGGCCAGCAGGTGGGCGGCGAACACCAGCGGATAGAAGATGTGCTCGGTGAGATACAGCTCGATGTAGCTGATGTAGCACCACTGGCAACCGGCCAGCACCGCGGCGTAGAACGCCGCCGCCCAGATGTCCCCGCGCCGGACGATGTCCTTCAGGCCGCCCGCGGGAGCACCGCCGCCCGCCGCCGGAGCGCGGTCGGGCTCCTTGTAGCAGACGAGCACCATCAGGCCGGCAAGGATGGTGACCACGCCAACCAGCGAGAGCGCCCACCGCCAGCCGTAGACCAGGCCCATGGCCGGCAGGGTGAGGGCGCCAATGGTGCCGCCCAGGGGAATCCCGGTCTGTCGTATGCCCATGGCGGTGCCCCGCTCCCGGTCGGGAAACCACACCGCCACTGCCTTGCTGCCAGCCGGCGTGCTGGTGGCCACCGGCACGCCCAGGAGCAGGAACACCACCAGCAAGGCGATGAAGCTCCCGGCGAAGTGGACGGTCAGCACCAGCAGACCGCAGGCCGCAGTGCCGTAGCCGATGATGCGCCGCTCGCCGTAGCGGTCCGCGGCCTTGCCGGCGCCGAGCACCGCGGCCACCACGCCGACGTTGATCATGGAAACCAGCACCCCGACCTCGGTGAGGTTCAGGCCGAGCTCCGCCTGAATGAGCGGCACCACGGTCGGGATGCCCATGTGGATCGTGGACATCGCCGTCTGCGACAGCGTGGCGATGAACAAGTAGAACCAGCGCCGGGACGGCGGTGAGGAGGATGGTGTCACGTGCGGCGAGATTTGCGTCTACCCCGGCGAAGGGCTAGTGTTGTGTCTCACAAACAGGCTGACAAATCTGCTTGTCTTTTTCGCCGTCGGCCGCGTTGCTCTTCCTCGCGTGGTGCCCGCCACTGCTCGTCATCGCGCCTTGCCGACGACGAAAAATCCTGCGCATCTTTATCAGCCTGTTTGTGAGACACAACACTAATTTGAATCTTGGCGTCCGCGTCACGAACCGATGAAACCGGAAACGAACCTGCTGCGTGAGCTGCCCTCCGTCGACCGCGTCATGAGCCACCCCGCCGCGGCGCCGCTGCTGGAACGCTTCAGCCGGCCGTTCGTCACGGAGACCCTGCGCGACCTTATCGACGAGTTGAGGGAGGGCATCAAATCCGGCCAAAGCCTTCCGCCCGACCGGCTGCAGGACGAATCTATCATAACGGACCTGGAAAAGAAGCTCGCCCGGGCGGCCCGTCCGGGCATGGTCCGGGTGGTGAACGCTTCCGGGACCATCCTGCACACGAACCTGGGACGGGCGCTGCTTTCGGAGGCCGCGGCGGAAGCCGCGAGCCTGGCCGCGCGCCATCCGGTCAACCTGGAATTCGACCTCAGCCGGGGCAAGCGCGGCCAGCGGGAGGACGCCATCGAGTCGCTCCTCCGGGAGCTGACCGGGGCCGAGGCCGCGGCGGCGGTGAACAACAACGCCGCGGCGGTGCTGCTGGGGCTCAACTCCATGGCCGAAGGCAAGCACGTCGTCGTCTCCCGCGGCGAGCTCATCGAGATCGGCGGCTCGTTCCGGATCCCGGAGGTCATGGCCAAGAGCGGCGCCGTGCTCCGGGAGGTGGGCACCACCAACCGTACCCACCCGCGGGACTACGCTGAGGCCATCGACGAGAACACGGGACTGCTGCTCAAGGTGCACACCAGCAACTACCGGGTGGTGGGCTTTGCCGCGGAGGTGGAGCTCAAGGACTTGGTGGCCATCGGCCGGGAGCGGGGGGTGCCGGTGATGGAGGACCTGGGGAGCGGCGCGCTGGTAGACCTCTCGAAGCTCGGGCTGCCGCGGGAGCCGCTGGTGGCCGAGCGCGTGGCCATGGGGGCGGACGTGGTCACCTTCAGCGGCGACAAGATCCTCGGGGGACCCCAGGCGGGGCTCGTGGCCGGCACGCGGGGCTGGATCGAGCGCATGAACCGCAACCCGCTCAAACGCGCCCTGCGCTGCGACAAGCTCACCCTGGCGGCGCTGGAGGCCACGCTCCGGAGCTACGTCCAATCCCCCGACCTGCTGAACGAGATCCCGACCCTGCGGGCCTTCAGCCGCCCCCTCGCCGCGATCGAGGAATGCGGCCGGAAGGTGCTGCCGCTGTTGCGGGAGCGGCTGGGCCCGGGCTACGAGCTGGAGCTGGTGGACTCCACTTGCCAGATCGGCAGCGGCGCCCTTCCCACCGAGGAGATCCCGAGCAAGGGCATCGCCGTGCGCTGCCGCGGCATGAGCGCCGAAGACGTGGCCGGCCTCTTCCGCGGCGCCGAACCGCCCGTCATCGGCCGCATCAACAGCGACCGCTTCATCCTCGACCTGAGGAGCGCGGGCGACCCCGAATCCCTGGTGCCCAACCTCCCGGACCGGCAACGGCCGCTCTGACGCGCGCCGCATCGCCAACGCCATGCCCTACATCATCGGCACCGCCGGCCACATCGACCACGGCAAGACGAGCCTCATCAAGGCCCTCACCGGCAAGGACACCGACCGCCTCAAGGAAGAGAAGGAGCGCGGCATCTCCATCGACCTGGGTTTCGCCCACCTGGCGCTTCCGGACGGCAGCGAGGCGGGCATCGTCGACGTGCCCGGCCACGAACGCTTCATCCGCAACATGCTCGCCGGCGCCCACGGCATCGACCTGGTGCTCTTCACGGTGGCCGCGGACGACGGCGTCATGCCGCAGACCGAGGAGCACCTGGACATCGTCCATCTCCTGGGGGTGCGGACCGCGCTGTTCGTCATCACCAAGGTGGACCTGGTGTCCGAGGCGCGGGTGCGCGAGGTAGAGGAGGAGATCGAGATCCTGACCTTCGAGACCGCGCTGGAGGGTTCGCCGGTGGCGCACTTTTCGGCGGTGTCGGGGGAAGGGCTGGAGCAGGTCCGGAGCGGTATCTTCGACTCGCTGGCGGGCATCGACCGGCCCGCCCCCAGCGGCTTCTTCCGGCTGCCGGTGGACCGGGTGTTCGTGCTCCAGGGCCACGGGGTCATCGTCACCGGCACCGGGCTGGCGGGCGAGGTGCGCACCGGAGACCATGTGCACGCAGTGCCCGGCGGCCAGAAGTTCCGGGTGCGGAGCATCCAGGTGCACGGCCAGTCGGTGGAGTCCGCGGGCTGGGGCCAGCGCGTGGCCCTGAACCTCACCGGCCAGGACCGCGGCGCCCTGGAGCGCGGCCACATGATCTGCCACGAGGAGTTGACCCTTGCGTCGACGCGGTTCGACGCCCACCTGGAGGTCCGGCCCGCGGCCGCCAAGGGGATTCGGAACCACCAGCGCGTGCGCATCCACCTGGGGACCGCCGAGCGCATGGGAAAACTCATCTTCCTGGGGAACATCGAGAAGGTGGAGCCCAAGGAGACGGCCTATTGCCAGGTGCTACTGACCGAGCCGCTACTGGTCATGCGCGGCGATCACTTCATCGTGCGGGACGAGACCGCGCAAAAGACCCTGGGCGGCGGCGAGGTCGTGGACCCCCGGGCGCGCCGGCACCGGCGCCGGGAAACCGGTGTCGAGGAGCGGTTGCGGACTCTGCGCGAGGGCGACACGCCGGAGATGATCCGGGGCTTCCTGGACGGGGACGCCAGCCTCGCCACGGGACTCGACGCCGTCTGCCAGTTCCTGAACCTGAAGCGGCAGGAGACCCGCGGCTGGCTCGAACGGACCGAGGGGCTCCGCTCCTTCGATTCCGAGCGGGAGCGGGTCTACACGACCGAGGACAAGTGGAACGGGTTCCGGGAGCGGCTCCGCTCCACCCTGGAGGCGTTCCACAAGAGCCATCCGCTGGCGCCGGGCATGGACCTGGAGGAGGTCCGGGCGAGACTCGCCGCCGGCATATCGGCGCGGCTGTTCCGGGACCTGGCGGACCTCCTGGCGAACGAGGGGGTGTGCCTCCGGGACGGCAACCACCTGCGCCTGCCGGAACACCGCGTGGAGCTGGGCGCGCCGGAGAAGTCCCTTTCCGCCGACATCACCGCCGCGCTGGCCAGGAACCCGCTCGCGCCGCCCTACCTGAAGGAGATCGAGAAGGCCCTGGGGGTCCAGCGGCCGAAGCTCAACGAGGTCATCCGGGTCATGGAACGGCAGGGGGAGGTAGTCCGGGTGACCACCGAGCTCTACTACCTCAAGACTTCCATTGACAGGATCAAGGCCGATTTATATAGCTACTTCGAGACCCACGAGGAGATGAGCGCGGCCACCTTCAGGGACATCCTGCAGTCGAGCCGCAAGTACACCATCCCCGTCCTGGAGCACTTCGACCGCACCGGCGTGACCATGCGGGTGGGCGACGTGAGGAAGCTCAAGCCGGGGAGGAACTGATCGCCAACGAGACCGCGCGGATGGTCTCAAGGAGTCGAAAATGTCCATGGAAGCCATCCGGCTGACCCAGGAAGTCAAGGCCGCGGGTTGAGCTGCCAAGCTCGGCCCCGCCGATCTGGTGCAGGTCCTGCACCGGCTTCCGAAGTTCGAATCCGCTGAGCTGCTGGTAGGCACCGAGACGGCCGACGACGCCGGCGTGTTCCAGTTGCGTCCCGACCTGGCCATCGTCAACACCGTGGACTTCTTCACGCCCATCGTGGACGACCCCTACATGTTCGGCCAGATTGCCGCCACCAACTCGCTCAGCGACGTCTACGCCATGGGCGGCGAGCCCACCACCGCACTCAACATCGTCTGCTTCCCCAAGGGGAAGATGGACATCGAGGTGCTGGGCGAGGTGCTGCGGGGCGGCGCCGACAAGGTCATCGAGTCCGGCGCGGTCATCGTGGGCGGCCACTCCATCATCGACGAGGAGATCAAGTACGGCCTGGCCGTGACCGGCACCGTCCACCCCGACCGCATCCTGCGCAACATCGGCGCGCGGGAGGGCGACGTCCTGGTCCTGACCAAGCCCCTGGGAACCGGCATCGCCACCACCGCCGTCAAGCGCGGGAACGCCTCCCAGGCCAGCATCGACCAGGCGGTGGCCTCCATGGCCACCCTCAACAAGTACGCCGCCGCCGTGATGAAGGACTACGACGTCCACGCCTGCTCGGACATCACCGGCTACGGCCTGCTGGGGCACGGCCTGGAGATGACCCTCGACGGCAACGTCAGCATCGTCTTCGAAGCCGCCCGGCTCCCCGTGTTCCAGGACATCGCCAAGCTCGCCGAGGCCGGCGGCAACCTGACCGGCGGCTGCAAGCGCAACCGCGAATGGCTCGACGACAAGACCGTCATCGACGGCAGCGTCTCCGACGCCCTCGCCGAAGTCGCCCTGGACCCCCAGACCTCCGGCGGCCTTCTCATCGCCGTGGCGGAGAAGGACGGCGAGAGTCTGGTGAAGGCGCTGGTCGACAACGACGTGCCGGCGGCCACCATCGTAGGGCATGTCACGGGGCGGGGGGAGTGCGGGGTGAAGCTTGCGTGATAGGGGTTGAGATTGCAGTTGAGGGAATTGCTTCCCGTTGAAATGACGGCCGTTGACCTCTGATGCAGCGTCGGCTATTTGCCGACGCTGCATCCATAGCCACCGCGAATGACTCGGACTTTCGCCGTTTCGAGGACGCCGGCCTAATCCTCACGAGCTGAACACAGGCGCTCGAAACAAGACATCGCGGTTTCTACTGTAACCCCGTTCAGTTAATCAGCATCGCCCGGAAATCGTTGACGTTCGTGAGCGTCGGACCGGTCACGACCAAGTCCCCGAGTCGCCTGAAGAATTCGTAACTGTCGTGTTGGGCGAGCATGTTCCCCGCGTCTATATCAGCGGCGCGGGCGCGCGCCAGGGTGTCGGGGCCGATGTAGGCACCGGCGGCGTCCGTGGAACCATCGATTCCGTCGGTGTCGCAGGCCATGGCGTGGACGTTAGGGGTGCCGTCGAGCGCTACGGCCAGCGCCAGCAGGTATTCGCAGTTGGGTCCGCCACTTCCGCTCAAGCCACTTATCGTTACCGTGGCCTCGCCGCCTGAAATCAGGATGCCAGGGCCGTGCTGCCGTGCCAGCTCCGCATGTGCCGCACCCATATCGCTCGCCGCTCCCTGGAGGTCGTCTCCCAGCCTGACCACATTGAGACTCATCTCACGGGCCTTGGCAGCGGCGGCAGCAAGCGCGTCCGCCGGGCGGGCGACAACCACGTAGTCGGTCCGCGTGAGACATGGATCGCCGGGCCTCACGGTCTCCCACCTGCCCTGCTCCAGCGCGACCCGCGCAACCTGGGGCAGCACGACGTCGTAGCGGTCGGCGACCGCGAGCGCGTCGGCGCAGGAGGTGGGGTCCCCCGACGTCGGCCCGGAACCGATGACCGCCGGGTCGTCCCCCGGTACATCCGAAATGGCGAGGGTCACGACACGAGCGGGCGCGGCCGCGGCGGCAAGGCGTCCTCCCTTGATGGCGGAGAGGTGTTTGCGCAGGCAGTTGATTTCGGCGATGGGCGCGCCACCGGCCAACAACGCGCGGTTGATGGCCCGCTTATCCGCCAGGCCGAGGCCCGGTTGCGGTTCCACCAGCAGCGCGGACGCGCCGCCGGACAGCAGGAACAGCAGCAGGTCATCCGGCCCCAGGCCGGCGGCTGCGGAGAGAAAGCGGTACGCCGCGCCCTGCCCTGCTTCATCGGGCAACGGATGGCCGGCCTCGACAACCTCGATTCTTTCGCAATCGACGCCGTGGCCGTACCGGGTCACCGCAATTCCTTCGATCTCTTTGGGCCAACTCTGCTCGACAGCGCGCGCCATGGAGGCTGCCGCCTTGCCGGCGGCCAGCACCAGGGTGCGACCTCGTGGCGGCGAAGGCAGATGCGGCGGCACGACCTTGGCCGGATCGGCGGCGGCGACGGCCGCGTCGAACAACCCGCGGAGAAGTTCCCGTTCTCTCATGCCGGTCACCGGCGCACGCTGCCGCGCCGTGCGATGGTGATCCCCGTCAGCACGGCAACGGCGCCTATCGCCTGCTGCACCGCGATACGCTCGTCGAAAAGGATCCATGCGACGGTGGCGGCGACGATCGGTTGCACCAGGAGACTGACGGAAACGAAACTCGACGGCAGGTGCGCCAGGGCCCAGGCGATCAGGCTCTGGCCGAGCACTTGCGGACCGGCGGCGAGCGCAACCAGCACGGCCCACCCCGCGGGCGTCATGACGGCCATGCTTTCACCGCTCACGAGCGCGACCATCAGAGTGACCATCGCACTCACCGGCATGGCGTAGAGCATGATCGTGATGGTGGAGAAACGCCGCCGCAAGCGCTCGACGGTCAACTGGTAGGCAGCATAGAACATGGCCGTCACCACGCCCAGGAGGTCGCCCAGCACATGCGTACGGCTGAGCGCCAGGCTCGCCCCCGAAAGCACCGCCACGCCGGCCATGGCCGTTGTCAGCCCGACCATGAACGTTCCCGTCACCCGCGTGCGGAACAGCAGCCATCCGCCCAGGACGACGAACACCGGCGTCACGTTCAGGAGCAGGGTGGCATTGGCCACCGTCGTCATGACGATCGAATAGTGCCACGCCGACATGTCGCCCGCGAAAAAGACGCCCGCCATGGCCATCAGGAGATACACCGTCGAACCGCCGGGTTTCTCACGGCGCACGCGCGGGCCTCCGCCCGGTACGGTCAGCGCCAGGACCCAATAGAGCGGCATCGCCAGCAGGAAGCGGTAGAACGCCGTCGGGCTCGGGCCCAATTCGCTCAGGCGTACGAGGATGGGGGCGAAGGCCGTGGCGACGGCGCCGACGAGCAACGCCAGGATCGCAAGCCGCTCGGTGCGAAGCACCGTGGTCCGCGAGGAAGCCGCGTGCTCCATGGAATGTTGGGCGTATGTATGTGGTGTGAGGCTGGAGGGGAAAGTCGTCGGGGAGAGGACGGACGCCCTCTCCCCGACTCGACGTCAGTGGTAGACCCGGAAAGGCCTGCTACTTCTTCTTCCTCCGCAGCAGCAAGGAGGACAGCGTCTCCTTGGACGCGGCGGACATGCCGAGAATCTGACCGACGAACGTCTCGATCTCGGGGCCCGTCACGGGCTCGATGATGAGCTTGGCCTCCTTGGCCTCCTTGAGAAAGACCGGGTCCTTCATCGTCTTCGCGAGTGCGTCCCGCAGCATCTTGACACGGTCGGCAGGGATCCCCGGAGGACCGGAGAACGGCCGCTGGAACTCGTACTGGTTAACCCATCCCTGGTAGGTCTGGAGATGCTGCTTGCCGCCCCGCTTCTCGATCAAGTCCGGGATGATCAGCGCATCCTTGAGCTCGGGATCGGGGATTTTCCGGTGGGTGAGCACGGGGATCATCTTGTCGTCACCCTTGGCGTCGAGCATGGCCCGGGCCGTGACCCGCATGGACTCCCAGCCCCAGCAGGCGCCCGCGACCTCCTTGGACTGCATGGCGATCCGCGAGGTGGCGGTTCCGCTATAACCCGACACCACGTCGAATTGCGTCCCGATGGTCTTGTTCAGGAGCTTCGGCAGGTCAACGCCGGTGGAGCCCGCGCGGGTTCCGCCCACCTTGATGGGCTTCTTGGGATCGGTCATGTCCTTCAGCGTCCTGACCCCGGACCAGCCCATGAACGCACATGCCGGAATGCCCTTGACCGGGGCGCCGATCCACGTCAGGTCCTGCGCCTTGATGCGGACCTTCGAATCGCCGAGAGCCTGAAACGTCACGTAGCCGCTGTTCCAAACCCCCAGCACCGTGCCGTTGGGCTTGGCCTTCTTCTGGATATAGTTGGCGGCCACCAGGCTGCCGGCGCCGGTCATGTTCTGCACGATGAAGCTCGGGTTGCCGGGAATGTACTGGCCCATGTGGCGCACGATCTGGCGCGTGTAGGTGTCGTAGCCCCCGCCGGGCGCGTAGCCGACGATGACTCGTATCGTCTTGCCTTTGAAGAAATCGTCCGCGGCGACGACGTTGCCCGCGGTAAAGGCAAGCGCCGCCACGAGCGCGATTGCCAATCCTGTCTTCCTGATCATAGGAACCCCCTTAGGTTTATTTGCCCAGAATAAGCGGAGCATTTTCGCACATCTGTGGAACAAACGCCAACGCCCCTGCGGGTCGGATGACATCCGCGGCCGCCGTTCCCGGCCGGCGCTGTCTCCGGCCGGCGGTTTGTGCTAATGGCTTCACGCAAAGCATCGTGCGAGGGTTCCCGGAGGTCATCATGCCAACACTGAACGTCGGCGAAGCCGACATCTACTACGAGGTCCAGGGAGACGGGCCTCCCTTCGTCTTCATCTCGGAAACGGCCTGCGACGGGGACGTCTGGAACATCTTCCAGGTGCCCGAGTTCTCGCGGGACCACCGCACCATCATCACGGACTTCCGCGGCACCGGACGTTCCACCCGGACCCCCATGCGCTACACCACCCGCATGTTCGCCGACGACATCGCGGCGGTCATGGATCACCTCGATGCCACCGACGCCATCGTCTGCGGCCACTCCATGGGCGGCCGGGTGGCGCAGTTGCTGGCGCTGGAGCACCCGGGGAGGGTGAAGAAACTTATCCTCGCCTCGTCCGGCGCCGCGCACCCCGGCGCCCACGGGATCCCGCTCAGGATCGCCACTCAGATGGTCGAGTGGGGTTACGAGAAGTACGTACGGGACCACACGGTCGAGGTGGGCTGGACCGAGCAGTACCAGAAGGACCACCCGGAAGCAATCGAGAACTGCCTCAAGGTGCGCATGGCCAACCTGTCGTCGGTGGAATGCTACTTCCGCCACGTCATCGCGCGCCAGGAGCACGATACCCGCCACCGCCTCAAGGACATCGCCGTACCCACGCTGGTGCTGGTGGGCGAGGACGACCACGCGGTGGTCAGCGACATGTCGCACCGGAAAGGCGCGGAAATCCTGACCGAGGGGATTCCCAACGCGAAGCTGGTCGTGCTGCCGGGCGAGCGGCACAGCTACTTCTTCTCGAACCCGGATGCCTCGCACAAGGCCATCCGGGAATTCATCAAGGACTGATCGCGAGAAGCCGAACGCCGGGCAGATCGGGGCGACCGCCGGTCGCCCCTACCAGATCATTTCGAGAGCGTCGTCGTGGCGGCTGCGCCGCCGGTCACGCGTGGCGCGCCGTCAGGTCGTCGAGGTGCCCTTCGAGCCAGCGGGTGCTGACCTTGCCGCTGACGTAGTCGGGCTCATCCATGACCGCGCTCAGAAAGGGGATGGTGGTGTCGATGCCGGCCGCGGCGAACTGGCCGAGGCACTGCTTCATGCGCGCCACCGCCTGCCCGCGGTCGTCGGCGTGGACGATGAGCTTGGCCAGCAGCGAATCGTAGAACGGCGGCACCCGGTATCCCGGGAAGCACTGGGTATCCACCCGGATCCCCGGCCCTTCGGGCGGGCGCCACTCCGTGAGCACGCCGGGACACGGCCGGAACCCCTCCCACGGCGCCTCCGCTGTGATGCGGCACTCGATGGCGTGGCCGTTGAAGCGGACGTCCTCCTGGGAGAACGACAGCCGTTCGCCGCCGGCGACGCGGATCTGCTCCCGCACGAGATCCAGGCCCGTGACCATCTCGGTGACCGGATGCTCCACCTGGATGCGGGTGTTCATCTCCAGGAAGAAGAAGTCCTGCCGGTCCTCGTCGTAGATGAACTCCACGGTGCCGGCGTTCTCGTACTTGATCTCCTTGGCCACCTTGTGCCCGGCCTCCCGGATGCGCTCCCTGAGCTCCACCGGGATGCACGCCGCCGGCGCCTCCTCCACGACCTTCTGGTAACGCCGCTGCAGGGAGCAGTCGCGCTCGCCCACGTGCACCACGTTGCCGAACCGGTCGCCGATGACCTGCACCTCGATGTGCCGGGCGTTGGGGATGTAGCGCTCCATGTAGAGCGTGGGATCGCCGAAGGCCGCCCGGGCCTCGGCGGAAGCGGTCTCGAACGCGGTCTGGAGCTCGCCGTCCTCCCGGACGATCTTGATGCCCTTGCCGCCGCCTCCCGCCGCCGCTTTCAGCAGCACCGGGTAGCCCACCTCCGCTGCCACCCCGGCCGCATCCTCGAACCCACGGACGTTGTCGGAGCCGGGCACCAGCGGGACGCCGAAGGCCCCGACGGTGGCCCGCGCCAGCAGCTTGTTGCCCATCTGGCGGATGCTGTCGGCGCGCGGCCCCACGAACGTGATGCCGTGCTTGGCGCAGGCCTCGGCCAGCTCGGACTTCTCGGCGAGGAAGCCGTAGCCCGGATGTAGGGCGTCGCAACCGGTGCCCAGGGCCGTGGCCACCAGCGCCTCCACCTTGAGGTAGCTCTCGGTGGAACGGGCCGGACCGATGCAGACGGTTCGATTCGCGAGGCGGGCCGGCATGCTGTCGCGGTCGGCCTCGGAGACCACCGCCACCGACTCGATGCCCAGGGACTGGCAGGCTCTGATGATGCGGACCGCTATCTCGCCCCGGTTGGCGACCAGGAGACGGCTAACGGCCACGGGGGAAACCCTCTCTAGGCATCAGGGCGGACCAGGAAGAGGGTCTGACCATGCTCGACGAACTGGCCGCTCTCCACGCAGACCTCGTCGATGGTGCCGGCCGCGCCGGAACTGACGGCGTTGAAGACCTTCATCACCTCCACGAGGCCCACCGTGGTTTCGGCGTCCACGTGGTCGCCGAGCTTGACGAACGGCGGCGCGCCGGGCTCCGGCGTGGCGTAAAAGGTGCCGACCATGGGCGCAGGAATGGGAACGGTGCCTTCCTTGACGGTGACCGGCTGGGACGCGGGCGCGCTTTCGGCCGCGGGGGCCGGCTCGGAAGCCGCTGGAGCCGGTGCTGCCGGCGCCTCGACCGCGGGAGCCGCGGCGGGTGCGGGCGCCGCCTGGGTCACGCTGACGGTCGCGGGGACCGCGGGAACTCCGGACTTGCTGACCGTGAGCTTCAGATCGCCGATCTCGAGGTCGAGATAGTCGAAGTTGGATTTCTCCACCAAGTCCAATATCTGTAGTACTTCATCCTCGGTCAATTGCGTTTCCCTCTCTTCCTGTTCCGCTGATTTCCGGACCGCCGTGGCGGGCGTGAAGACGCGAAAGCCCTGAATGCGCGGTATTCTTAACAAGAATACGAATCGTGCGTCAACTGCGCCGCGGAGGGCCTGGACGCGCGGCATCGAGGCCTGACGGACGCGCCTGGAGACACTAGACTCGCAAACGGAGACGTACTATTCTGTCGGTTTCGTCGGCGCCCTGGCGCCGAACAAATTCCAGAATTTCCAGGAGGGGACCGTTATGGGAGACACAATCACGATCAAGCGACCCGACGGCGAGGAGGTTGCGGGCTATTGCGCTTCGGCCGGTAACAGCGCGCCGGGAATGGTGGTGATCCAGGAGTGGTGGGGCGTCAACGACCAGATCAAGGGCGTGGCCGACAAGCTGGCGGGCCTGGGATACACATCCGTGGTGCCGGATCTCTACCGGGGCAAGGTGACGGTGGAGGCGGAAGAAGCCAGCCACCTGATGCAGAACCTCGACTTCGCGAACGCCAACACGGACGTGTGCAGCGCGGTGGAGCACCTGAAGCAGAGCTGTCCAAAGGTAGGAGTCATCGGTTTCTGCATGGGCGGGGCCCTGACCGTGCTGGCGGCGGTGTACTCCAAGGCGGACGCGGCTTGCTGCTGGTACGGCGTTCCGCCGGCGGAAGCGGCCGACACGACCACCATCCCGATGCCGTTCCAGGGCCATTTCGCGCTGGAGGACGGCTTCTTCACCCCGGACAAGGTGGATGTCCTGGAAGCAAGCCTCAAGGAAGGCAACGTCATCCACGAGATCTACCGCTACCAGGCGCAGCATGCGTTCGGTAACGAGACCGGTGCCGCCTACAACGCCGACGCCGCCAACCTGGCGTGGGAGCGGAGCACCGAGTTCCTGGCGAAGTACCTCAAGTAAAAGCCTTCCCGCTGTTGACGGGACCGGCGGGCCTGTAGCGCGGGCGGGTTTCGAACCGCCCGCGCACTTCGCGGTCACGGGTGCCGGAAGCGAATCGTCCCCCGCAGGTTGCCCCGTTTCACGCCGCCCGGTTTTTCCTTCACAACGGACAGGAGACAGCCATGGCAAGTTTCCCGATCATCGATGCCGACGGTCACGTGCAGGAGAAGTTCGCCCCGTGGGAGGACCTGCTGGAAGGGCCTTACAAGAAGAAGGCGCCCCGGGTGGTCAAGGCCGACGGCCGCGAGCAACTGCTCATGGAAGGACGCATCTGGGCCAAGCCCTCGGGCGTGGGCTGCGGCATCGGGGCGGTGCCTCACAACCGCTCGCCCCAGCCCACCACCGGCATGTGGGACCCGGTGCAGCGGCTCAAGGACATGGACCTGGAGCAGATCACCATCGCGGTCAACTTCGGCACCACCGTGTTCCTGAGCCTGCCGTTCCTGGAAGACAAGGACTACGCCTGCGCCGTCGCCAAGGCCTACAACAACTGGCTCCACGAGTATTGCCAACATGCGCCGGAACGGCTCAAGGGCGTGGCCTGCGTGCCCATGCAGGACCCCGGGGAGGCGGCGGCCGAGCTGCGGCGCTGCGTCGAGGAGCTCGGCTTCGTGGCGGTGGCCACCTCGGCCCACTCGGCCGGACGCAACCTCGACCACCCGGATTTCGACCCGTTCTACGCCACCGCCGAGGAGTTGGGCGTGCCGGTGTGCGTCCACGTGGGCTCGGGCCGACCGGCAGCGGCCGCGGACCGTTTCGACAACGCGCTGTTCGTGCACGCCACCACCCATCCCTTCGAGCAGATGATCGGCGTCATGTGCGTCATCGGCGGGGGCGTCCTGGAGAAGTTCCCGAAGCTCAAGGTGGCGTTTCTCGAAGCCGGCGCCGGCTGGGTGCCGTTCTGGATGGAACGGCTGGACGAGCACTACGAGTACATGCAGGCAGCGGTGCCGCTCCTGACCATGCCGCCGAGCGAGTACGTCCGGCAGCGGGACGTCTACTTCTCCTTCGAGCCCGACGAGACCACCCTGCCCTACGTCATGGACTTCATCGGCGACGACCGGCTGGTGTTCGCCTCGGACTACAACCACGGCGACTGCAAGTTCCCCAACGTGGTCAAGGAGGTGCTGGACCGGGACGACATCGCCGCCGGCTCGCTGCCCAAGATCATGGGCGAGAACGCGCGGCGGCTATACAACATCGCACCCGAGTAGGCCGAAAGCGGGCAGGAAACCGATAAACGGAGACAAGCCATGACCCCGAGAACCATCGACGCGGACGCCCATGTGGTCGAAACGCCGTTTACCTGGGAGTTCATGACCGAGCAGGAACGCGCGCACGCGCCCTTTGCGGTCAAGCAGGAAGGCGGCCCCGAGTACTGGGTGGTGGACAACCGGCTGCACGTCAAGAACAACAACATCGGCCCCAACACCTCGGCCGACCAGCGCGAGATGCGCGACGTCGACGCCCGGATCAAGCACATGGACGAGTTGGAGGTGGACGTGCAGGTGCTCTACACCACGCTGATGCTGCGGCCCTGCACCCAGAGCCGGGCCACCGAGATGGCCATGTGCCGGAGCTACAACCGCTGGCTCGCCGAGATCTGGAAGAAGGGCCGTGGCCGGCTGCGGTGGGTGTGCATGCCCCCCCTCCTCTCCATGGACGCGCTGCGGGACGAGTTGGAGTTCGCCAAGGAGAACGGCGCCTGCGGCATCTTCATGCGCGGGGTCGAGCACGAGAAGCGCCTGAGCGATCCCGACCTGTTCCCGCTCTACGAGATCGCAACCGACCTGGACCTCCCCATCTGCGTCCACGCCGGCACCAACAGCACCGCCATCCACGACCTCTACGAGGGCGAGACCGGCTTCTCGCGCTTCAAGCTGCCGGTGGTGGGGACGTTCCACTCGCTGCTCATGGAGGGGACGCCGGCGCTGTTCCCCAAGATCCGCTGGGGCTTCGTGGAGGTGAGCGCCCAGTGGGTGCCCTACGCCCTGAACGACCTGCGGCTCCGCTTCCAGAAGATGGGCAGGCCCATCCCCGAGAACATCATGGCCGAGAACCGCATGTACGTGGCCTGCCAGACCACCGACGACCTGCCGGTGATCCTCAAGGACGCCGGCGAAGACAACCTCGTCATCGGCACCGACTACGGCCACAACGACACATCGAGCCAGATCGAAGCGCTGCGGCTCCTCCGCAGCGACGGCTCGGTGCCGGCCGCCGTCGTCGACAAGATCCTCGGCGCCAACGCGCGGGCGCTGTATGGGCTGTAAGCGGCGGTCACGAGGAACTGCCGTGGCGAAGAAGCTGCTGGCCGCGTTCGCCCCGGCCCTGGCGTTGCTGATCGCGGGAGCGGGGAAGGCCGCCGACGTCAACATCGGCCATCAGTTGGTTTACGGGCCATGGAAGACCCAGGTGGAGCGATTGGAGCAGGAAGGGCTCGGCGGCAAGAGCATCGAGTTCTTCAAGTTCACGTCCGGCGCGGAAGTCACCAATGCCATGGCGTCGGGCTCGGTGGACATTGCGCTGAATGGCTCATCGCCGACGGCCGCCGCTTATAGCCGGGGGGTCGACCTTCAGGTCATCTACATCCACGGCAACATCAACGACGCCGAGGCCCTGGTGGTCAACGACAAGGTCGTCGCGCCCCAGGACCTGAAGGGCAGGACGATCGCCGTGCCTTTCGGCTCCACCGCACATTTCCACATGATGTTCGCGCTGGAACAATTCGGGATCAACCCCGAGGAGGTCAACGTTATCGACCTGTCGCCGCCCGAAATGGTCGCCGCGTGGGAACGCGGAGCCATCGACGGTGGTTTCGTCTGGTATCCGGCGCTGGGTCGGATGAAGGAGGAGGGCCGCGTGCTGCTGTCCTCGGGCGATCTCACCCATTGGGGCAAGGCAACTTTCGACGCCATGGTCGCGCGTTCAGCGTTCACCCGTGACCATCCCCGGTTCACCTGCCAGTGGGTCAAGATGGTCGCGGCCGCGGATGCGGACTATCGGGCCGATCCCGGCAACTACGAGCCGGGCACGGCCAACGCCGCGGCTATCGCCAGAGCGGTCTCGGGCGACGCCGGCCAGGTGGGCCGGGTGCTGGCGCTCTATGGCTACCCCACGCTGGAAGAGCAGGTATCGAGGAGGTGGCTCGGCGGCGGTGTTGCAGCCGCCCTCAAGGCAACATCCCGGTTCCTGATGGAGCAGGGCAATATCGACCGGGCGCTCGACGACTACGACGGCGCCGCCAACGCGAGCTTCGCTGAAATGGTCCTGAATGGAGACTGCTGATCCGCCGTCGGGCGAAAGCTCGCGACGGCCGGCCATTCCGGAGGGTTCATTCCCACGGCGGCGGGTTGCCCCACTCGTCATAATAGGTGGTCTCGGAGGTGGGAAGGCGCGCGGTGGTGCCGAAGCGGCCCTCGGGATATCCCAGGGGGATACAGCAGTGGACCTCGGCTTCCGGCGGGAGCCGGAACAGCTCGTGGATCCGGTCGGCGACGCAGGGATGCAGGGTAGTCAGCACCGACCCGATGCCCAGAGCACGGGCGGCCAGCATCAGGTTCTGGGCCGCGGGCAGGACGGAGCTGGCATTCCCCGGTGAGGTGGAGACCGCCATCACCACCACCGGCACGTCCTTCATGGCCTCCGCCAGCCGCATGGGCGCGAGATGCTTGTCGCCCGGCGGAGCGTTCTCCGGGCTCCAGCCCTCCGGCTGCTTGGCCCACCAGGCCTCGGCGTAGAGCTCGGCGAACTTCCGGATCTTCCCGCGGTCACGCACCACCAGGAAACGTCCCCGGTGCTCGTTGCGCGCGTTGGGCGCCTTGGCCGCGGCATCCATCAGGGTCCGGATATCCTCGTCGCTGATAGGATCCGGCTTGAGCCGACGGACGGCCCGCTGGGTGAACATGGCCTCGCCCAGGCTCATGCCGAGATTTTCGGGCGGTTCGAGCTTTACCATTGGCATTGTTTCGGTCCTCTATCTGGTGCCTCCGCTAGCCTCCTCCCCTGCCCCTGGATTCCCGCTTGCGCGGGAATGACGGAGGGGGGCGGGGATAACGGAAGGGGTGGGGATGACGGAAAGGGCGGGCGGGAACATTACCGTCCCGTCAGCTCCCGCGCGCGGTTGAGCACGGCGAAGGAGCGGGGCGCGCCGGGCATGAGGAAGCGGAAGCCCGCCTCCACCAGCCGTTCGATGTTGTCGGCGCTGGGGTGGGGATGGCCGCAGGGGACGTTGTGCTCCTTGCAGATGTCCAGGATGCGGTCGATGTGCTCGGCCACCACCGGGTGGTCGTAGTCGCGCGGGTGGCCCAGCTCCTGGCTCAGGTCCCCTTCCCCGATCAGCACCACGCCGATGCCCGGCACCTCCTTCAGCATCGCCGGCAGGTTCTCGATGGCGCGCACCTCCTCGCACTGGATCACCACCAGGATCTCGCCGTCCGGCGCCAGCGGCCACACGTCCGCGCGCTTGTAGTACTCCTGCTGCGTGAGCCCCCAGTAACGGGCGGCTCGCGTGGGCGCGTCGCCGCGGATGCCCGGCGGATCGTAGAGCGGCTCGGACGACAGACGCGGGTAGCGGCAGGCCGATACCGCGTTGCGCGCCTCCTCCACCGAGCTTACGTGGGGAAAGATGATGCCGTAGACGCCGATGTCGAGCACCTGCTTGGCCAGCCACTGGTTCATCTCGTTGCCGTTGGGTGGGATGCGCACCATGGGCGTCACGGCGGGAGCCAAAGTGCCCCGGTCCACCACTTGCCGGCGGTCCAACATGTACTGCAACGAGTGCCGGAGCCCCGGAATGTCCAGCGGCGCGTGCTCCATCTCGAAGGCAACGCCGTCGAGCCGCGAGCCAGCCATGGCGACCGCGGTTTCGATGTCGTTGGAGGTGAAGCTCACGAAGGCGGTCTTGCCCTCTTCGAGGGCTTTGATGATGCCGTTCAGACGCGGGATTTCGGCCATGAATCGCTCCTTGGGAGGTCAGTGGCTAAAGCCTATAGCCTGTCCATCCGGGCTTTGCTAGTGTAGTGTCCTGCATCACATTCGGAGGTACACACTCTTGATCATCGACGCTCACGCACACTTCACCACGGCGCCGGCGAAGCTCCAGTCCTTTCGCGCCCGCCAGATCGTCGACCAGGGCCGGCCGTCGCCGGCGAAGCTCAACGTCAGCGACGAGGAGCTGGAGCAGTCCATGCGCTCGCAGTTCAAGAGGATGGCGGATACCGGCATCGACCGGCTGCTGTTCTCGCCCCAGGCCTCGGCCATGGGCCACCACTTCGGATCGGAGCTCATCAGCCGTTACTGGAGCGAGGCGTGCAACGACCTCATCGCACGCGTCGCCAAGCTCTGGCCGGACAAGGTCTCGCCGGTGTGCCAGCTTCCGCAATCGCCGGGAGTAGACCCAAGGAGCTGGGTGGAAGAGCTGGAGCGCTGCGTCAAGGAACAGGGCTTCATCGCCTGCAACATCAACCCCGACCTGTGCAGCGGCCGGGAGCCGTGGACGCCTTCGCTGGGAGACGAGTGGTGGTACCCCCTGTGGGAGAAGATGGTGGAGCTGGACATACCGGGAACGATCCACGCCAGCGCGTCGCTGAACCCGGCCTTCCACACCACCAGCTCCTACTACATCGGGCAGCACCACAACGGCGCGGTGGAGCTGCTTAGCTCGCGCGTGTTCCAGGACTTCCCCAAGCTCAAGATCGTCATCCCCCACGGCGGCGGCGCCGTGCCCTACCAGTGGAACCGCCACCGGGGCATGCACGTGAAGGAAGGCCTGGAGCCCTTCGAGGAGGCGGCCCGGCGGGTCTACTGGGACATGGCCATCTACGACGCCGAGGGCATGGAGCTGCTGATCAAGCGGGTGGGCTCCGACCGGGTGCTGTTCGCCACCGAGATGTTCGGCGCGGTGAACGCCACCGACCCCGAGACCGGCCGCAATTTCGAGGAGGTGGTGCCGATCTTCGAGTCCGTCCCGGGCCTGAGCGACGAGGACCGCTACAACATCACCGAGGGCAACGCCAGGCGGCTCTACAACCTGCCGTAACCTGCCCGCGCCGGAGCGATTCATGATCGACTTCTTCTTCCCCACCAACGTCATGGGCTCGCAGACGCTCCGGCTCGTGGCCGAAGCCCAGCAGGGCGGCGGCGACGCCTTCGACATCGCGCGGCTGTGCCGAGACCTGGACCCCGACGACAAGAGGGGCTGGGAACGGGCCTGGCTCGACCTCGCCCGCAGGACCGAGGACAAGGCGCGGGAGGCCCTGTCCAAGGGTCACGAGCGCACGGCCATGCTGTTCTTCTTCCACGCCAACCAGTACTACCGCATGTCCGACGTGTTCCTGACCATCGCCGAGAACGACGTCAAGGCGGAACGGTTCAAGCTGTCCCAGGCCAGTTTCCGCGAGGCGGCCGCGCTGCACAACCCGCCCATGGAGGTCATCACCGTGCGCTGCGGCGACGAGGAGTACGACGGCTACTTCTGCCATCCCAAGTACCCGGCGCCCGGCAAGTGGCCCGCGGTGTTCCTGATCGGCGGCGCCGACGCCTTCGCCGAGGAGATCTTCTTCAGCGGCCGGCAGGTGACGGAGTACGGCTGGGCGCTGCTGCTGGTGGACACCCCCGGACGCGGCTCCTCCATGTACGTCAAGGGCATCCCCACCCGGGCCGACTACGAGGTGCCCGGCAAGGCCTGCATCGACTACCTCGTCTCCCGGCCCGAGGTGGACTCCGAGCGCATCGGCCTCATCGGCATCAGCATGGCCGGCTACTACGCGCCCCGGCTCGCCGCCTTCGACCCGCGCATCAAGGCGCTGGTGGGCTGGAGCGGCTGCTACAGCGTGCTGGACGACCTCTACATCTTCTGCGAGCACCTCCAGCCGGTGGTCCAGCGGCTCCTGGGCGGGGTGAGCGATGAGGAGGCACGGGAGCGCCTCAAGGACTTCACCATGGACGGCGCGGCCGAGAACATCACCTGCCCGACCCTCATCACCCATGGCGCCGCCGACCGGCTCATGGATGTCGAAGGCGCCAAGCGGCTTCACGAAGCCATCGGCAGCGAAGACAAGACCCTCAGGATCTACGAGGACGCGGCCGCCGGCGGCGCCATCCATTGCAGCCACGACTACTGGGGCCACAACGTGCCGTACATGCTCGACTGGATGCAGGACCGGCTCTAAGCAGCCGAAAGAACAACGTTATTTCTTGGAAGATTCAATTCCAAGATATGACCCCACAGACCAAGGAGCAATCATGGCCAAGGGATCGGTTGTCTCGATACAGATCGGGAAGGATGCCAAGGGCGACATGGAGAACCTTCAGGAGGTCCGGGCGATCATGGGCAAAGGGCTCGAAGGGGACCGCTACTGCAACCAGGCGGGTAGCTACTCGCACAATCCGGGGCCGGACCGGGAGGTGACGCTCATCGAGGCGGAAGCCATCGAGGCCATGGAGCGGGACTACGGCACCACGCTGGACCCCAAGGACAGCCGCCGCAACATCACCACGCGCGGCGTCCCCCTGAACCACCTCGTGCAGGGCCGCGAGTTCAGCGTGGGAGAGGTGAGGATGCGCGGGCTGCGCGTGTGCGAGCCCTGCGCCAACCTCGTGAAGCTCACGGGCAAGAACGTGCTACAGGGCCTCGTCCACCGGGGCGGCCTGCGCGCCCAGGTGCTCAACGAGGGCACGATCCGGGTGGGCGACACGGTGGAGTGGGAACCGTAGGGTTCCTGGCAGCACCCCCTCCGTCATTCGGCCTCCCTCCGTCATTCCCGCGAAAGCTTGCCCTCGACCCCGATCGGGGCGGGAATCCAGGCGGGGCGAGGCGGGGAATACGCCCGGTCGGCCCCTCCCCACCCCTGGATTCCCGCTTTCGCGGGAATGACGGGAGGGGGGCATGACGTCAAGTGACTACGGCGAAGAGATCCTCGGTCCGATACCGCTCCGGCGTAAGGCCCTGCTCGTAGGCGTAGTCCAGGAACGCCTCGACGGTCTTGCCGTCCTCTTCCAGGGAATAGCTCCAGGGGTCCCTCGGGCGCCCGGGGCCGCCGCACAGTATGTCGGCCTGCTCCGGATTCAGCGACTCCCACCACTCCTCCTCCTCGGACGCCAGAACGTATCGTGAGGGCGGCTCGCCGCCCTCGTTCCCCACGGCTCTGGCCTCGAGAAATGCGTCGTAGAGGGCCTGGCACAAATCCTCGTGCCGCTCGGCCACCGCCGGCCACATGGCGATGGCATGCATGATCGGGAAGTGGCCGGTGCGGGCGTAGTAATCCACCTCGAGCTGCCGGGGGTCCTCGCCGAGCAGCCGCCGCGCGCCGACGGCCGCCTGCGCTTCCGGGCTCGGGGCGAAGGCCTCGATCATGGCGTCGATGTCGCCCCGCACCAGCAGCTTCTCGAGACTCTCGCCGGACCGCGCCTCTTCTACCTTGAGCTGGTTGCGGACCTCGTCGCGCATCGGCACGTCCAGGGTGACCACCCAGGTGATGGCGTTCAGGTCCACGCCGTAGTCGTGCTGCAGCAGCGCACGAGCCCACAGGCAGGCGCTCTGGTTGAGGCGCCGCACGCCTACGCGCCGGCCTGCGAGGTCCGCGGGCGTCTCGATGCCGGAGGCGCCCCGGCAGAAGATGTAGCGATGGCGGAAGCGGCGGTAGTGGAACACCGGGATCGCCACCAGCGGAACGCCCCGGGAACGTGCAGTCACCAGCGGCGCCAGGCCCATCTCGCAGATGTCAAAGGCCTTCTCGTCGAGCATGCGCAGGGTGCGGGGGTACTGGTAGTCGGCGAGGAGGCCGGCGGGAGGAAACGGGTCGGGGACAATCTCGATGTCGTAGCCCGCCACCTTGACACGGCCGTCCAGCAACGGACGGGTCCGCTTGTATTCGCCACAGGACAGGGTCAGTCGCGGTTTCATGGTGTCGTTGATACGAAAATGGTGCGCACCTTCGCAACCGTCATTCCCGCCTTCCGTTGTTTCCCGGCCCCTCCGTCATTCCCGCCCCGTTCCGTCATTCCCGCGAAAGCGGGAATCCAAGGGTCCTGGAGGGGTGGTCCTACCCGGCGTTTCCCCGCTCCACCCTCCTGGATTCCCGCGTTCGCGGGAATGACGGAACGGGGCGGGAATGACGGAACGGGGCGGGAATGACGGAAGGGGCGGAATGACGGAAGGGGCGGAATGACGGAAGGGGCGGGAACGACGGTTGCCGGGGCTCGGTGTCACCGGATGTGGTTCGGCCGGGCAAGGCGTGGTAGAGTCCACGCATCAACCACAAGGGAGAACATCGCCATGGCCAAGACGCAGACCGCCGATTCCTGGGAACCGCCCGTCAGCCTGTCCAAGGAGGAGCTGGTCAAGATCTCCGACGGCATCCTCGCGGAGCCCGACATCCCCTACACCGAGACCGAGGACGTCTTCCGCATCCACGCCAACGGCATGGACTGGGACATCGGCTGCATGGTGTACGAGCCCGAGGACCCGGCGAAGATCCCTACCGGACCGGACGGCAACAAGCTCGGCATCTTCATGACCCACGGCGGCGCCAGCGACTGGCGCTCCATCGAGCGGTTGGCGCAGTGCTTTGCCGGGAAGCGCGGCTACAAAGTGTGCAGCATGACCTACCCTGGCCGCCTCTACCTGCCGGACCCGAGCCGCGACTGGCCGGACGACACCTTTCACGAAGACGGCGGCGTGCGCACGCCCATATGGCTCGACGGCGAGTTCATCGGCCGCGACGAATACGAGGTAGTCAACGACACCTCGCTGCGCGAGATCTACGGCTCCCGCTCCTACGCCCGGGCCAAGAAGGACAGCAACTTCTACTACCGGATGGCGGCCTGGCCGGTGGCCTTCGAGGAAGGGATGCTGGACATCTGCCGGCGGCACCTGCCGGTGGGAGAATATTCCGTATTCACCCACGGCCACTCCACCGGCGGCCCCTTCAGCCACACACTGCTGCAGCGCATCGAGAACGGTAAGGGGCTCATCGGCATCGAGAACTCGCCCTTCGCCTACATCTTCCGCAAGATGAGCGGCCACGACTGGCCCACTCCCTTCGATCACGTGCTCATCCGCACCTGGCGCGAGCTGGCGCGCTACACCGGCGCGGAGGTGGCGCTGCAGGAAGGCGAGAAACCGCTGTTCCGGCTGGCATGGCTGATGGAGGAAGTCTTCGAGATGTGGCAGCGGGTCAAGCGCTTCCCCCAGTTCAAGGCCGAGAACTGGCTCCACAGCGACAGCCACCCGTGCCTCACCGAGGCCGCCAAGGTCACGGCCGAGCGCCTCAAGATGAACGCCGAGGAGACGCAGGCGCTGGTGGACCGCTACCTAAGCTACGGCCGGCCGCTCCCCGGAAAGCGGATCCCCCCTCTCCTCTACGGCATCAACAAGTTCAGCCGGGACCACACGCCCCCGAAGTACAACAACATCGTCAAGGCCGAGTACGCGGCCATGAACCCGGCCCCCAAGGTCCGCGTGGTCGAGATCGGCACCGGCATCCATTCCTACTGGCGGACCGAGGACGGCCTGCCCCTGGGCGTCTGCCCGGTCATCACCAAGGTCTGGCACGACGCGATCATCAACGGGTACTACGAGATGTAACGACACGCGACAGTCGCCGACAACGGCCTAGGTATGTACCCGTACCGCAACCCGTGGCTGGCACCTCACCGGCGTGGTGAAACGCGCTGATGCTTGATTTCCGGTTCCAAATAGCGCAATATTGGAAGTGATATTTCCAATATTAGACGCAAAATGGAACTAGTAAGTCGATTTTTTGAGATCCCACGCCAAAGTTGCTTTCTGTTCGGTCCTCGCGGGACCGGAAAGTCCACATGGTTACGGGACAGGCTCACGGATGCGCTGTTCTTGGACCTGCTCGAGCCGGCCCTGCATCGCAGCCTGAACGCCCGCCCCGAACGCCTTCGGGAGCTGCTCGCCGGCTCACCCGCGGTAGACACCGTGGTCATCGACGAGATCCAGCGAATCCCGGAACTCCTGACCGTGGTTCATGCGCTGCTGGAGGAGCCTTCGCCGCGCCGCTTCATATTGACCGGCTCCAGCGCCCGAAAGCTCCGGCGCGGGGGAGTGGACCTCCTGGGGGGAAGGGCCGTGCAACGAACCATGCATCCCTTCATGGCCGCGGAGTTGCCCGATTTCGATCTCGAACGGGCACTGGAAACGGGGCTGCTGCCCCTGGTCATGGCGGCCGCCGACCCCGCGGACGTCCTGGGAGCCTACGCGAGCCTGTATCTCGAACAGGAAGTGCAGGCGGAAGGGCTGACGCGGAACGTCGGAAACTTCACCCGTTTTCTGGAAGCGGTCAGCTTCTCCCACGGTGCCCAACTCAACGTCTCAGCGGTGGCCAGGGAGTGCGAGGTCGAGCGCAAGGTCGTCGCCGGATATGTCGGCATCCTGGAGGACCTTCTGCTGGCTTTCCGGGTGCCGGTGTTTCGGAAACGCGCCAAGCGCGCCACCGCGACCCACGAGAAGATCTACCTGTTCGACGCCGGCGTATTCCGTTCGTTGCGCCCCAAGGGGCCGCTGGACCGGCCCGACGAGATAGACGGCCAGGCGCTGGAAGGGTTGGTGGCTCAACATCTTCGCGCGTGGGCCGCGTACTCCAGGCACGACGTGGAGGTATTCTTCTGGCGGACTCGCGGCGGGACCGAAGTCGACTTCGT
Organism: uncultured Binatia bacterium (SeqCode); assembly: GCA_965219905.1. Classification (GTDB taxonomy): domain Bacteria; phylum Desulfobacterota; class Binatia; order UBA9968; family JAJDTQ01; genus JAJDTQ01. Next base: position 2,192,135 of record CBDCOS010000002.1, read on the forward strand.
GGTCTACGGCGAACCGGGGCTCCAGGCGTTCGAGGTCAAGAACGCGGGCAAGGTGCATTCCGGCGACCTGCGGGCGCTAAGGGCGTTTCGTGAAGACTATCCCGAGGCCGAGACCGCTTTACTCTATCGAGGGCAGGAACGATTGAGGATCGACGGCATCTGGTGTTTGCCGGTACGGGAATTTCTGCATGGGATCGTGCCGGGTCGAGGTCTCCTGACCTGGCCGACGGCGAAGGCCGGGGACGGCAGGCTTGCCGCCGGTGCGTGATGTTCCGGCGGTCAGCCGAGCGAAACGCGCCTGAGCCGCAGCGCGTTTCCGATCACCGACACCGACGACAGGCTCATGGCCGCGGCGGCGATCATGGGCGACAGGAGCCAGCCGAACATCGGGTAGAAGACGCCGGCCGCGATGGTGACACCGACCGCGTTGTAGATGAAGGCGAAGAACAGGTTCTGCCGGATGTTGCCCAGGGTGGCGCGGGCCAGCAGGCGGGCGCGGACGATGCCGGCGAGGTCGCCGCGCACCAGGGTCACTCCGGCGCTCTTGATGGCGACGTCGGCGCCGGTCCCCATGGCGATGCCGGTATCGGCGGCGGCGAGGGCGGGCGCGTCGTTGATGCCGTCGCCGGCCATGGCGACGTGTTGTCCGCTACCCTGCAGCTCGACGACAATGTCCCGCTTGTCCTCCGGAGCCGTCTCCGCCCGCCAGTCTTCGATACCCAGCTCGCCTGCCACCGCCCGTGCGGTCCTCTCGCTGTCCCCGGTCATCATGATGATGCGGAGCCCCGAGCCGCGGAGCATCCCGATGGCGTCGGGAGTGGTAGGCTTGATGCGGTCCGCGGTCGCCACCAGACCCTGAACCGCCCCGTCCACGGCAACGAACATCACCGTCCTGCCCGCCTCTTGCAGCCCCTCGGCGGCACCCGCCAGCTCGCCCACGCCGGCGCCGATCTCTTGCATCATCGCCAGATTGCCCAAGGCGACGGCACGGCCCGCGATGCGGCCGTGCACACCCTTGCCGGGGAGCGCCTCGAAGTCGGCCGTTTCCTGGAGCACCGCGCTCCGCGTCTCGGCGCCGGCGAGGATCGCCGCCGCCAGCGGGTGCTCCGACCCGCGTTCGAGGGAAGCGGCGAGGGAGAGGACCTCGGCCTCGTCCATGCCGCCACCGGCCGCGGCGATAACGTCGGTCAACTCGGGTTTGCCCTCGGTCAGGGTGCCGGTCTTGTCGACGATCAGCACCTCCACCTTCGCCAGCCTCTCAAGCGCCGCCGCGTCCCGCACCAGCACGCCCGCCTGAGCGCCACGCCCGGTTGACACCATGATCGACATGGGCGTGGCGAGCCCCAGGGCGCACGGACAGGCGATGACCAGCACGCTGACCGCCACCACCACCGCGTGGGCGAGGGCCGGCGCGGGACCGATGACCAGCCAGACGACGAAGGCGATCACCGACACGGCGACCACCGCGGGGACGAACCAGTTGGCGACGCGGTCCACCAGCGCCTGGACCGGAGCGCGGCTTCGCTGCGCCGCTGCGACCATGTCGACGATGCGCGCCAGCACCGTATCGGCGCCGACCCCCTCGGCGCGCATCACGAACGAACCCGCCTGGTTGATGGTGCCGCCCGTCACCGCATCGCCCGCGACTTTCTCCACGGGTACCGGCTCGCCCGTGAGCAGCCTCTCGTCCACGGCAGAGCGTCCGTCCAGAACGACGCCGTCCACCGGCACGCTCTCTCCCGGCCGCACCAACAGCCCGTCGCCGACCTTGACCGCTTCCAGCGGCACGTCCTCGTCGCCGTCGTCCGTCACCCGCCGGGCGGTCTTGGGCGCGAGGTCGAGGAGCGCCCGGATCGCGCCGCCGGTGCGCTCACGCGCCGTCAACTCGAATATCTGGCCCACCAGCACCAGTATCAGAATGACCGCGGCCGCCTCGAAGTAGACCGGAGGCAGGCCGTGCACCCCGCGCACCGACTCGGGGAAAAGCCCCGGCGCAAGCACGGCGGCCACGCTGAAGACGTACGACGCGCCGGCGCCGAGCGCGATCAGCGTCCACATGTTGGGACTGCGGTTCACCACCGAAGCCCAGCCCCGCTTGAAGAACGGCAGCGCGACCCACACCACCACCGGAGTCGCCAGCAGGAATTGCAGCCAGACGTGCAGGAGAGGCCCGAGCCATTCGGCCATCGGCAGGCCGAGATGCCCGCCCATCTCCAGCACCAGGGTGGCGAGGCCGAGCGGCGCGCCAATCCACAAACGCCGCCGGAAGTCCACCAGCTCGGGATTGGGGCCGGCATCCGCGGTCGGCAGCATCGGCTCGAGCGCCATGCCGCAGATCGGGCAGTCTCCCGGAGCATCGCGCACGATCTCCAGATGCATGGGGCAGGTGTAAAGCGTCCCTTCGGGGGCCGGCTCGGGTTCCGAGCGCTCACCGAGATAATCTTCCGGGGAGGCCTCGAAGCGTGCCTTGCAGCCCTCGGAGCAGAAGTAGAACCGCACTCCGTCGTGGCGGGTCATGTACCGTGCGACGTCGCGTTGGACCGTCATACCGCAGACCGGATCCTTTGCCTCGATGTAGTCTTCGGGCGACGCCTCGAACTTATTCCGGCACCCCTCGCAGCAGAAGTGGTACCGGCGCCCAAGATACTCGAACTCGGGCTTGCCGGAAGAGGGGGAAACCTCCATCCCGCATATCGGATCCCGGATAATGACTTCGTCGGTTGTGGCTTGGTGTGATTGCATTCGGCTATCGGAGTTCATGAACCGCCTTCAAGGGTCTTCAAAGTAAGCACGATATGACGATTAGTCATGATTTGCCAAGAGAAATGGGAAGAGGTTAGGGAATCGACCAAGCGGTAGTCACGCCCAGACCTGAAGAAATTGACAAGAATGGCCAAGCCTCCCATATAGATGACCGAGGGTTTCAACCTTGGCCAGATTCGTAAGGAGTGCGGGCAATGACTTCCGTTTCAAAAAGCAAACTCAAGGCCAACATGTTTCGTATCTTTCGGTACATTGAAGAGACCGGCGAGGATCTGATCGTTACGGATCGCAATCGCCCCGTCTTGCGCATTCAGCCAATCAACCGAAAGAAGACGGTGGAAGAGGTGTTCGGCACGATTCACGGCAGGACGATCTATCTTGAGCACATCGACACTCCCTCCACGGACGAATGGGTCGAGTCATAAGTGATCGTCCCCAATTCACAGACGGCTTGACAAGCCCGAGTTTGCGAGAACACTAACCTCGAGCCAAGCATTCTGCAACGCGGTGAGGGTCAAATCTTGTTGTTGGCATTCCGGCTATAATCTGTTGATATCCCTACTGTTCGATCCTGACTACGGTGCCAGCAACTCCCCCAGCATGCGGAACTCACGCTCCCGCGGCGACCGTGGCCGCCACACCAGGCCGATGGTGCGGCTGGGCTCGGGCTTGCGGAAAGGGCGGATGACAATGGATGACGGAGCGCGGCACTCCACGTCCAGGGCGAGTCGCGGCAGCAGGGTGATGCCGATGCCGCCGGCCACCATCTGCACCAGCGTGTTCAGGCTGCCGGCGCGGAAATCTCCCACCTCTCCGGCGCCGCCGGTCTGACACACCTTCAGGGCCTGGGCCCGCAGGCAGTGGCCGTCGTCCAGGAGCAGCACCTGCTCGCCGGCGAGGTCGGCTTCGGCCAGGCGCTTGCGCGCGGCGAACCGGTGTCCGGCCGGCACCGCCACCACGAAGGGGTCCGAAGCCAGCGGCAGGGTGGCCACGTCGCCCAGCTCCGCCTCCAGCGCCAGCAGCAGCAGGTCCAGCTTTCCTTCTCCCAACAGCGCCAGCAACCGATGTGTGAAGTCCTCGTGCAACAGGATCCGGAGCTCCGGGTGGCGCTGGCGGATGGCCGGCAGCGCCCCGGGAAGCAGGTAGGACGCCCTGAACACAAAAGGTAACTTCCGCTTCGAACGTGAGATTGTGCAGTGGCGGGATCGTCTTCTGGTTGATCTGGGTCGCAAAGGGTAATATTCTTATGACAAATGGTTCGGTCGACACGAGCCCAAAAAGTCGAGCGGCTCAACGCCGCCTACACACTCCTCGCCCAAGGCGTCTCCGCGAGCGAAGCCGTGCTGCGCCTGTCGCAGCGCTTCAGGCTGTCCCAGCGCCAGTCGTACCGTTACGTCCAGGACGCCCGCGCCATGAACCAGCCGGCCGAGCCGGGCGAAGCGCTGACCCCCGTCACCATCAAGATTCCGGGCACGTTGGCGGCAACGTTGCGGGCACATGCCAGGACCAGCGGCCGCTCCATCGCGGAGATCGTCACCCGGGCTCTGAGGCGCTTCTTCTCGCATGCGGGTGGGCATGGCTGAACGTCGCGCGGGCTCCCGGCCCACCGTTCAACTCGCCTATGCCTTCGATCGTCTGCTCGACGCCAAGCTCCAGAACGTCTACGCGATCCTGGTGCCGGATCAGGCTCACAAGATCCCGGCCCGGGCGCGCGATATAGGAGACGAACATGAGGATCGCAGCCCTGTACGCGCGGGTCTCGGGCGAGCAGCAGAGAGATAGCCGCACGATCGCCAGCCAGACCGAAGCCCTGGTCGCCTACGCCGAGCGTCACGGGTACCGCGTCGCGCCCGACATGATCATCGAGGACGACGGCTACAGCGGCGCCGTTCTCGAACGCCCGGGACTCGAGCGGGTCCGGGACCTCGCCGCGGAAGGGCGCATCGACACGGTGGTGGCGCATGCCCCGGACCGCTTGAGCCGGCGCTATGCCTATCAGGTCGTGATTATCGAGGAGCTCGCCCGCCAGGGCGTCGAGACCGTGTTTGTGAACGCTCCGTCGATGGAAACCCCCGAGGACCACCTCCTGGTCCAGTTCCAGGGCATGATCGCGGAATATGAACGCGCCCAGATTCTGGAGCGTTCCCGGCGCGGCAAGCGTCACCGGGCGCGACGCGGCGAAGTCGCCGTCCTCAGCGGCGCGCCCTATGGCTACCGCTACCACAAGAAGACCCCGGACAGCGATGCGTTCTACGAAATCATCGAACCGCAGGCTTCGGTGGTTCGCGAGGTCTACCGCTGCTACACTTGCGACCACATGAGCATCGGCGCGATCACGCGCAATCTCAAGGAGCGCGAGGTCCCTACGGCCACGGGGCGTTCGCGCTGGGAACGCTCGACCGTGTGGGCGATTCTCCGCAACCCCGCCTACAAGGGGACGGCCTGTTTCGGCAAGACCCGCCAGATGCCGCGAAAAAGCGTGACACGTCCTGTACGCCTGAGCGGAGGCTTCGCCAGCGCCACCACCGGCGGTCACGAGAAACCGCGTGAGGAGTGGATCGAGATCCCGGTGCCGGCAATCGTCAGCGAGGAGACCTTCGCCCTGGCCGAAGAGCGGCTGGAGAGAAACAAGATCCACGCGCCGCGCCGCACCAAGACACTCAGCGTGGTCCAGGGACTGGTCTCCTGCGGCAAATGCGGCTACGCGTGGTACCGCACCTCGGCCCAGACGAGCGCCCGCAAGATCTCCTATTACCGCTGCCTGGGATCCGATTCGTGGCGCCACCTCAACGGGCCGCTGTGCGACAGCCGTCCGGTGCGCCAGGAACTGCTTGATGACGTCGTCTGGACCGAGGTGGTCCGCCTGCTGGAGAACCCTGCACTGATCAGCGCGGAAATCGACCGGCGACTGGAGGCGGCCCGCGCCTCCGACCCCAACCAACAGCGCGAGGCCGACCTGCGGCGCCAGCTGATCAGGATCCGCAAGAGCATCGACCGCCTGGTCAATGCCTACCAGGAAGAGTTGATCACCATCGACGAACTGCGTGACAGAACGCCCGAGCTTCGCCGTCAGGAGCAGGCCCTGCATCGCGAACTGCAAGCCGCGGTCGATCAGGCCAAGGACCGTGAGACCTACCTGCGGCTCGCCGAGACCCTGACCGGCTTTCTGGAGCGGCTGCGTTCGTCCGCCGAAACCCTCGACATCACGGAACGCCAACGCATCGTACGGCTCCTCGTGAAGGAGGTGTTGGTCAGCGAAGACAAGATCACCATCCGCCATTCAATACCGATCCCGGGCTCGCCAGGAGGCGGTCTGGACCCCTCGAAATCCGCCACGGACGGCTCCCAAGGCGAAGGTTACCTTTTGCGTTCAGGGCGTCATTACCGAACCTTGAGGCGTTCCCCGCAGATCGTCCCGCCACTCTCCAGCTTCCATCACGCCGGCGTTCAACCACTTGATGATGAGCCTGATGACCCGCTTGTCCCCGATGCGGTGCTCCAGGAACCGGATCAGCCAGTCCCTTGACACGTTGTCGAAGAATGCGTGGATGTCACAGTCCACCACCCAGTTGATCTTGCGCCGTTCGATACCGACCGTGAGTGCGTCGAGTGCATTATGCGCTCCACGCCCGGGCCGGAACCCGTAGCTGAACCCCAGGAACTCCGCCTCGTATACAGGCGTCAGGATTGTCTCCGTCACCGCCTTCTGGACTATCTTGTCCTCGATGGCCGCGACGCCGAGCGGTCGTGTGCCGCCATCCGGCTTCGGTATGTTCACCCGCCTTGATGGCGTCGCCCGGTACGCTCCCGAGTGTACGCGGTCGTGAAGGTCGGCCAGTCGGCCTTCCAGCCCTTCCTCGTACTCCCGCCACGTCACGCCGTCCGCGCCTGCCGCAGCGTCTTTCTTCAACTCGAAGAATGCCCAGCGCAGCGCATCAACCGTGACGTGGTGGAGCAGCGCCGTCAGACGCTCCCGTGGCTCCCGTTGAACGAATTGCCGTATCCGGTCAGCCGCCTGTGTCACGCTTTCCCGGTCCTGCGCCCGGCGCGTGCTTTGGTTTTCCGGATTCCCCTTGGGCTCGGTCCTTCGCTCCATCGACTCCGCCGGAACCGAAGTCCCTTTGTTCGCCGACTTCACAGCTAATATGACCGAGTCTGACTTCTCCATGCCGTGCATCATCGGTTACGGTTTCCCTTTCCGTTGCGATCCCGCCACGACAGCGGGATGGCATGGAGACCTCCCAGGTCCCGGTGCAGTGCGTACGTACGTGCTTGGGTTCTTCGACACCGCGGGATTCCGGCCCATCTCGCCATATCGGTGGACCGGATACTGCCTTCGGTTGAAGGCAACACCTCGGCATCCCGGATGATCGCTTTTCGGTGCTCAATAGCCCCGCCCGCACGCGCCCCTGTCAACGCTTGACCTCCGCCCTCACGAGCGGTTGCCCATGACTCGGGGTGGAAGTGGTGGCTAGCCTTCTCCTTCCCGCCGGACTTCCACCGGCTGCACTCCACCAGTTAGCCTGGCGCTCACCTTCCTTCGACCACCACGAGACCACCTGCCGGAGGTACGCTCGGGTCTTCTCGCCCGCCGTCTCGTGGGCGAGCAGAGAGTCCGTGAACTGGTCGGGCAAGGTCGCGAGAACCGCCGTCTAATCGAGCATCGCGCCGCGCGGCCCCCGTTTCAACGCTCCTGTCTCGAAACGGCCCTGCCGGGACCTGTTGCCGGTCTTGGCTTCCACCACCCAGGATGTCGGTGCAAATGCCGTCCGCATTCCACGACGCCTTCACCAAATCACGCGCCCGATGCCCGTGGCGCGCCATGGTCCGAACCTCCGTGTGGCCCGCCAAACTGCCAATCATCGGTGGACTCTCCCCAGCGCCAACCAGGCTAAGCAAAGCAGTGATTCAGGTCGTGGATCCGCACGTCCTCAAGACCCGCCCGCTTCCGCACCCGCTCACACGGAAGCTACAGATCCGCTAGATACCTTCCAGGTTTGCCTCCCTCTTGCCGTTCTTCCGTGACATGCGCCACTATCGAATGAACCGCACGACGGGTTCCCATCCTGGTACCTGAACGTTAGTCACAACTCCGAGCGCGATCACTGTAAAGCCTCAAGCGAGGGTGGCCTGAGATTCCTGATCATCGTCCCGCGCGTCCTGATCTTCCGGCTCCTCATGGCTAACCAGTATCTGGCACCAAGGACCGGCCCGTTTTGTCCGTTCCGGCAGCAGCGAGGTCGATATCCCGAAGGCCTCCTCGCCTTCCTTTTGCCCATCCCGGCAGAGCTTTTCGACGAACCGTACCTGATTTCCCGGTTGTTTCAGGTTTCTGATCGCCGTCCGACCGTCGTCATCCAATTCCTCCTCAGAAAGCGCCAAAAGCTCGTTAAGCAGCTCCGAAACGAAACTGCGATGAAATAAGATGCGCGGCTTGTCCGACGGCCCGCGCTTCGGGATCACAACGCATGACGCTTCTTCCGGCCCTGACAAAACGATCCGTATCGGCGTCCTATCAGGCTTCCCACGGACAACGACTGCGGATTTTGCAGTCATCGCCATCGCCGGTGCCACGGCCAAGCCCACGCGGCTCAGGTCCGTCAGCACGCGACGCTGTAGTTCATAGGCGTAGAGCGGTCGCAATGTCCCTAGCAGCTTGTGACCATCAGCACCGATATCGCGGTACTCAATGGTGCGAATATCTTTCAAATCCCAGACGATGTTGACAGGATTTCCCCCCTTTATGAAGAAGTCCGCAATCGAGCTATCAGGTGCATTGATAGCTTGAAACTTGCCCGCCACAGCCGTCATACGCTCGGCGTTTCGCTTATTACGCCGATAGATGAGGTCACAATCAGGAGTGATGACAGCCAACAACTCGTCGGGCTGGTCCTTGTGGATGTATAGATCCCCGGTTCGAAGATCCTTACCCTGGCGGTCGGGCCGTTCGTCGACACGTGCACGGTAGTAGAGCTGCGCGACACGATTGGTTGGCCCATCAAAAGCACCCTCGATCTGACTTCCAGGCTTATTCTTTATGGCACCCTCATCGAGGACTGTGAAACTCTTTTCAGTCCACCGCACCGATCGCGCGATAGCGTCGATGAGAACTTCCCCAAAAAACCATTCCAGATATGAACTGAGGGGTTGTCCCTCTTCGGCGAGCCGGAAGCGAGCCAGATAGGCATAGTCCTTGAGTTCGAGTTCAGTGATCTTCTCCCAGACGTCGCAGACAGCGGAGTCCAACCCATCCTTCCAATGTGTCAGTGCGTCCTCGAGAGCACTTGCGAACTTGTGGCACTGCGCGATGTCCAGCAATGCATCTGCTGCGTCTGCGGAAACCGTGATACTGCCATCATCTTCCACATCAAGATCGTCTTTCGAAATGTAGTGGAAGCGGCTTGCAAAGACCTTTCCTTCGTCTTTGATCTCCCTGCGAAATCGGTCTGCTTCGTCCTTCACGGAATGCGACGACATCAACATAACCGACGGACCGCCACTACGTTTGCCCCCGAGGACCCGACGCAACATCGCCAGCGCGGCGTCGCGGGCCGGCTTGGCCCGTCTTTTATTTGGCCTCGTGCCCGCTAAAAGCATCGAATCGAGATAATAGTCGACGAACACCGCGTCGGGCTTGAGCCTCGCAAAGTCAACTCCCTGTGCTTCGGACCCGATCCGCGTTACAGTCAACTTCTTGCATTTGGCCAACAGAAGCACCAGAGGCCGGATTCGGCGCAGATTGTCTCCCTTGAGGACCGAGAATCGTCCTGTCGGGTCGAAACGCTCGTCGAACTTCTCGACGAACTTACCATAAATTTTTGCAACAACTGATTGCAGGGCGTCTTCCCCGTATTCAGACGAGTTGATTGCTTGGATCGCCGCTTCGGCTTCTTCAGGCGATACACCTGTTCTTCTCAACGTCGCCGCATTCTCCGTACCTTCAAGAAAATCAAGCATCGGGCCTGCATCATCGTTGCCCAATACCGGCGGATCGAATGCGTCGTCGATCATCACGATCTTTCGGATTTCCCCATTTTCGATCGCGGTCGTAATCCGCGCTTCTTGTCTCACCACCTAGCCTCCCATGTCCAACACGAAAAGATTTAGGCGTTCCTCCCTTTGCCGCCCTGCCTTTGGATCTAGATAAAGCTGCCAATCATGATATTCCGCCAGTTCGCGCGATATATAGAGACCCAAGCCGCGACCCTGCGCCGCTGGTTTCGAACTGATGAACGGCTGGAAAATCAGGTCCTTCCGTTCCGGCGCCACGCCCAGACCGTTGTCCTCGACGGTGAGTGTTCGCTCTTTAGAATCAATCCTGATCCATAGCTTAGCCCGAAACCCTGTTTGGTGCCGCGCTTGCTGTTTGAGCCAGTAGAGTGCGTTCGACAAAAGGTTTTCGATGATTTGGATGACCATCCCACGTACGGCTCTCACGCCGAGTGATCGCTTCTCAAACGTAACCTTGACGGCGTGACGGTTGAATTCGTTAGCGTGGCTCTCCAACACCTCCTTAACAACGTCGGAAAGTTCAAACCTGCTCTTCGACTGACGCCTTTCGCCGGTGAGTTCGTCGAACGCCGAAATACGCTTCTGCAACGTAACGAGCTGAGCTTGAAGCGACCGCAACGCTGCGTCCCGCCCAATCCCGCGAGCGTCAGTTAGCAACTCGAGTGTGTGAGACACTGATCGATCGAGCTCGTGAAAGATAAAATCCGTCATCAGCCCAATGCCAGCGAGATAGACGAACTTCTCCCTTTCGTCTGTGACCTCCTTAACCGCGTCGTCGATGCGCCGAACCAACCCAGCGCACTGGTCGGCAAGTCTGTCCACGCCCTGCGCTACGCGATCGACGACTGGCCTCACGTCCGTCTCGACGCGCGACCGAAGCTCATTTACGGCCTCCTGTACTTGGTCCTGCGTATCGCGAAAGGCCAAGGCTCTCTCCTCCGCGTCACGTTTCGAGTGTCGTTCCGCTTCATCCACGTCGTTGATGAGAGAGCGGAATTCACGATGAAGCACCCACATGAGGATTGTACGGAGCGCCGTCGCCGGTTCCGAATCCACCAAGCCTTGCCGGTTAGTCTGCTCGCTAAGCACCATATGAGGCGATTGCACTCGAACGCGTCCAATCACCTGCTGACGATTGAGTTTGAACCCCGAGGCTCCGAAGGCTCCGGCATCAAGCTTAAGCCAGTCGTCTTGCGGTTCCCCGTACGGAAGGACACGAAAGCCGTAGCGAAAAAGCATTGGGCCACCCGACCATTGTGCTACCTGCTCCTTTGTTTCGGAGGGCGCGGAGGTAAGCCCTAGCACCCTCTTAACGACACGCCGATTGTACCAGAAGATATCAAATTCGAACGGTCCCAAATCGCGCAAAGCCTGAGGACGAATAGGCACACTCTGCATGGCCGCTGCGCCACGCTTACCGCGTCGCTTCACGGAGTCCTGGGCAAGAGAATATATCTCGGGCCCGCGCTGCTTGATTGGTCGGTCCGCGTCGTACCGATGATACGCAACGGTACCGTCAAGTATCGGTTCTTCACCCTTGAAATAGAGCTTGCCGTGAGCGGACGCGTGGGCCGCCTGAAGCAGAGACGCCGGTATTGATGGCACTATCACCCGCGTTGTGTTGTAGTAGACCTTGAGTAACCTGTTGGCGGCGCCAGGGTCGAACGGGTCGACCAATCGCGCTATCTTGCCCTGAACGAGTTCGCTAAATCGGTCCTGACTCCAGTCGCCATGAAGCGCGCGAATTCGCACAAGCGTTCCCTGCTGCTTTCTGTTCTTCTTTTTCTCGCCCTCACTAGGTTCGATCCTGACTTCGCTAATGTCAATTTCCCGATCATGAGAGAAGACAGACCAGTCGATCTCCAACTCGTGCCACCGAGCCTCGCCCTTCTTGGTAGTCACCACTTCGAGGCGATCACCCAAGCGCATTGTAGAAAGACGGCCAACACCCTTATCGCCGAGATACTTCGCTCCAGCCACGTTCTCCGCGCGGCGCGATCGGGTCCCGATTCGAAGAAAGACAGACCGCAGGTCTTCGAACGTCATACCAGTGCCATCGTCCTCCACGGCGAACCAATTACGTGTAGCATAGGCCGAACGCAACGCTTCTTCGAACGCCCTCCGTGAACGAACAGCGCCACGCAGACTGTTCAGAAAATCTCCGCGATCATCTGCCGTAACGTTGGCCGGTACGGCGGCCTCAATCTGGCCCAACACCTCCGATACTTTGGCTCGGCTGCGACCGGATTTCGACGACTCCCCGACCAGCGCATCAAGTGCACGTTGATATTCGGAGCGGGGAAACACGATGTGGGCGGTGATCGTCACATTGCCTGAGCCCGCATCCACCGCGTTCTTTATAAGCTCATAAAGCGCTACCTCATCGGAGCTGATCAGTTCCTTACCTAGTTCAAGAATGGTTCTAGCGGAAAAGGTAAAAGACGTCATCTCAACCACTCACAAATTGTCGTAGAGCGCAGATAAATTAACCTGACCTTGCCGAGTTCGGTACACCGCGGTTAGTGTCAAATTACCTCGTTGTATCGAGCTTTTGCTGTTGACCTCTGTAGTCGACACCAATGTTGGCCTCGAAGCGAGGATGTCCTCAAGGCCAGAAAGATAGAGAATGCCATCATCAGCTACGTGGCACAGACGCACGGTCCTGCCCTCCGTTTCCAGAACACGGGCGGTCTCCAGGACGCTCGTACGCGAGTCAGCGATTTTCGCAAACAATCGCAACAAGTGCATGGGCGAAATGAGGATCGACGAACGGCACCTGGGCGAAGCAAAGTTCCCGTTCGCCTTCCAACTTGGCCAGCAAGTGTCCCTTGCCGAGCAAGCGTTCAGCGCCTTTGTCACCCAGTGCGATTTCGGACGTTCCTTCGGAGTCGACGCGGAGGATGAGGCGGTTCCCCAAGTTCGCGCGAAGCTGCATCGGCATGACCAGTGCGTCGGGTCTTTGCGCGGCGAACACAAGGTAGATACCTGCGGCACGAGCCTTGACACCCAGCCTCTGGACAACCGACGCGACCGATTCCTTGTAGTCCTCCACTAACATCCATTCTGCGAATTCGTCGTGGATCAGCCAGATCGCGGGCAAGCACTGATCGGGCGCGCTCTTAGCGTTGTAGGCGGCGAGATTCGGAACGCGGGCTTCCTTGAAACGCACGTAGCGCCGGTCCATCTCCACAACAAGCTCTACCAAGCGATGGGAGGCCGTTTCCTGGTCGTCAATGATGCCACCATCCAAGTGCGGAAAGCTCTCGAAAGCAAAATAGTCAACGCCTTGCTTCGGATCGATCAGGAGGACCCTGGCCTGCTCGGGCGTATTGGTCGCAGCGATGCCGAGAATGATGTTCTGTACTAGCATCGACTTGCCGCTTCCGGTACTGCCAGCGATCAAGGTGTGCGGTGCATGTTTGCGACTCGGAGAGAGAAAGAGCTGGCTACCGTCGTTTTCGCGGACGCCGATCAGAACATCCTGGTTCCCCCACTCGGCGGTTCCCGGACGCCAACGACTCCAGAGATCCTGCACACTGACGACTTCCCTTTCCAGTCTTTCGACCGCGAGCACGACAGCCCCGGGCTCGGGGCGGACCGAGATCACGTTCAGCCCGAACGTCGTCAGGAGCTCAGAGCGCCGACGGAGCACCTGATCGACCGTCATGTTGGCACTGCCGGCGAACCTCAAAAGCGCACTGTTTGGGGTCAAAGCCGAATCGAGAAGCTTGGCCTGTAGCTGAAGCTGCTGCAGCGCGCTCTTCGTTGTTGTCGCCAAACGGGTGAGCCATTCACGCTGCTCGGCTCCATCGGCTGTTTCGGATGACGTCGACAGCAATTGCCCGATACCCGGGTAGACCCAACCGTTCATTTCCGTCGGCGCATCCGGCCGCACATGGGGCTGAAGCGCTCTCGCCGCTTCGGAATCTGTCCTCGCGCTTGTTGGGGCCTCGGAGGGGTCGGCTTCGGGGGCAGGAGGCGGTGGGCACACCCGGTGTGTCTTAAGGGGCATAACCCGACCGTCGTTGCCGGGCGGTCTCCAGTCGGGCTCCTTCGCCAGATAGTCCGCGCCAGCTTCTCGCCGTCGGTCGCGAGTGTCCTGGTTCTGCCAATATGCCTGGAGGAGTTGCTTCAGCGCCGGACGGCCATAGATTTCCTGGAACGCGTTCGGAGTCTCGGGAACCTCGCCTACGTTGGTGCAATCCGTACCGTCAGCGGCCGTCGGAACGAATATATGAGAGTAGCCTCGAATGTCGAACTCGCAGCGCCCCTCTCTTATGGCCCGACGCCACTTACCGAGATCAATGCTGCTGGCAGCCGGCAGCCGAATACCATCCAGGACAAGATCCGAGAGGCGCGCCAACCACGACTCCGTTTCGAAACGTTCAGGATCCCCGAATATGGCGTCGTTCAGCCGGCGAACGGTGTCGCGGAGTTGCTTCTGCGACTCCTTCCGCTTTGTGGCGAGGTTTTCGAGCTCTATATACTTGGCCTCCGTAACGACCAGATTCACTCGAAGAGTGCCATCATCTGTTTCCTGCGGGCTGATAGCAAGAATATCTGCAAGTTGCTCTTCTCGTTGACCCATCCAGGCGGCGTAATCGTCGAGGAAGTACCATCCGCAGTGCCGGTCCCGCCCAAGCTCCTGCCTAACGAGGTGGCGGCTCAGCACGACACCGATCAGCTCGCTCGCATTTTGTCCACGCTTGGCGGCCCGCAGAACGATGTCGCCGGATACGTCATTCGCATCATTGATCAGGCCATCGGCGAAGCGTCGTAAATCGTCCGCGGAGAGATCGAGGCCGAGTACGCGGAGCCGGTGGATCACCATGGACCGCAAGAGTCCGAGAGGTGCGCGGGACGAGATAATGAGATTGCGCCCCTGCGTTGCCGACTGCTTGTAGCGAATGACGCGAACGTCTTGGTTAAGGAGTTGCCGCCTGTCGAGGAGTTCGTCGAAATTGACGACCCAGTTTCCGAGATCGTGCGTCTCCCGGAAGATTCGGGCGGTGCGTCCATCTCTGAAGTCCAGTTGGCGAACGGGCAGCAGCCGGCGCTGCGGGTCTCCATCCCAGTCCCCGCGGAACAACGTCGCAACGGCGGTGAGGTAGGACCAGCCCTGCGCGCTTTGGACCGGACAACAAAGGAAGACCGCAGATTTGAGGTCGTCGGCTGCCGCCGGGCGCCGGCGGGACCAACGTGATGGCAGGAGTGTTCGAAAGTCGGCCGGGTCAGCGGATTCGGGATACCACTCGACTTTCGCATGCCGTGATATGACGTCCTGCGAGAAAACGATGTCGTAAGGGCAGCCGTCCTGCGGATCGGGAGGCGGGGTTTGGTCCGCGATCACGGATATCCGGAGCTTCGCCATGAAATCTTGCGTGGCTTCGCTGGCGCTATAAGCGTCTGCACTCGTATCCGAAACCAGGATCGATCGATAGACGTCGCGCAGGCGTTGAGCATCGATATGGCGGAGCAGAACCTGACAGCGTGTCTCGTCGTCGTCCTCATGGATGCTCCCGACCTTCTCGACCACTGCTTGGGGAAGGTGTCCGGAATCGCAGTTGAACAACACGACCGACATGTTGGCTCGCTCATGGGGGTGGAGCGTGAGGTATCGCCGGACCAGGTCGAGGACACAGGCGCTGCCTTCCGCCGGGTTGTCATTGGTCTCCTCGCTACCTTCGGTTGCGAGGACAGGTGGTTCATGGAGGCTGTAGTCCTGAACGACATCGCTGAGGGACAGCAGTTGAGGGTTGGCCTCGATCCAGATTGCAGCGATCTCGGGGTATAGCGGATGGGTCAGATCCGCTTCCAGGTCCTTGAAGAAAAGGCGCGTGTCTCCGGCAAGTTCCGGCGCGGTGAGTAGGCGCTTGACAAGTTCCGAAACCAGCTCGGCTTTCCGCCACATCGCGGCCAGACGGAGCGGGTGCCAAGGGGTTACGATGGCGGCCGCCGCGCCTCCCTCGACCGGTGCGGTTCCGATCTGCAGAATGGGCTTCAGCAAGCGGTCGCTGTTACGGTCGCCTTTCGCGAACGAGACAATCGCTTCAAGAAGTGCGGCATAAGCCTCGAGTTGCTCCAGATTGGCCGAGTTCCCAACACCCTTGATAGCGAACTCTTCGATGGCTCGGCTATAGACGCGCTCGAAGGCGTCGAAGCGGGCCGTGAGCTGATCGACCGTGTCCTGGGCGAGCAATCCCTCATCCAGGCAGTCCGCGAGGTTTTTGCGCCACTGTCTGGCGATATCCCGAGTTGGTTCATAGACAGGAATGAAGGAGCCTCTGTCGCGATCGAAGGCCGGAACGAATGTCTTGACGTCGGAGAGATCGACGGTTCGGGCCTTTCCCCTGGCTCCGGCGAATTCGCGGGTCGCCCGGCAAGCAAGGAACGGGTGCTGGGTCAACCGCTCCCAGTCATCGGTAAGCTGGCAAGCCACTGAGTTCGGTTCATGCTGCCAGACCAGTTGCGCGGGGCAGGTCTGGATTTCCCCAGTGTCGGTTTCGGTTTCCAGTTCCAACGTGAATTTTAGCTGCAGAGCCGCCTTGGCAACGGAGCGATTGAGGTTCTTTGCGCCCTTTTTACGCCAACCGTCCACGAGCTTCGGGAAATCGAAAAGGTCGCCCACCTCCCACGTCACGCTGCGGCCAAACAGCCGGTTCAATCCCGCATACCGGTGCGCGAAGTAAAGGCCGGCTTGAACGTTGAGTTCGCGAAGCTCGTGCTTGGTCGCCCGGTCGCAACGGATATGAAGCTTCCGGTTCCCGCCGTCAGGAACCCGGTTGAGAAGGGGCTCCATCGCAGCTGCAATACCGGCCATAAGATCGACGGTTTCGATCGGCCGGCCGAAGATGAAGCGATCCCAGTACGCTTTGAGTTTGCGGTCCTCTTTCAGCTCGTTCCGGTGAGCATCGAAGAAGTTGCGATCTTCTTCCTCGGCCCCTGTTGTCTTCCTCTTGACGAGCAAATCCAAATATTCTTTGTCTTCATCCGAAAGAAGCTCAGGCTCGCGCTCATCGTAGAAATCGATCGTTGCCTGACCTAGGTTGAACTTCTCCCGCTGGAGGCCGTCAAAAAGCGGCTTGATTTCTTCCCATTCACACTCGGCGAGGCTGGCGGCCTGGGAATTCCAGCCGCCGGGAGCGGAGATAAACTCTTCAATGACCGGATGATGGATATCCGGGATGCTGTCCTGAACCCGGCTGAATGCCGCCATCAACTCGTCATCAGTGAGGAGGAGTTGAGTGGGCCTCTGCTTGAGTAAGAAGCAACCCCGCCGGCGCTGGGCGGTGTTGAAGTGCTTGCGCCAAGCCGACGGCCATGTTCGCTGCTTTTCCTTGATGATGTTGAAGTAGTAGCTGTCGCGCGGCAGGCGCAGTGCAGGAAGCGCGGCACCTAGAGCAAACAGTATCGGTTGGCCGTCGACCTCGATTGCCTGTCGAGTCCGCAGGACGTAGGCTGCGAATTGGTCGAGCGAGACCACCCTGAGATCGCAGAGTCCGATAAGCGCCTTCTCCCACCATCGGCAATGGTCCTCGGACAGGTGCAGCCCGTCCGAGACAGTCCGAATCCAAAGATCGATGCGGTCGAGCAGCTCGGCGGCGCTCAGACGGGCGATCTCATTGAACGATGCTTCTTCGTAGTGCTCGCCCCCCGCGAGAAGGAACGCGTCTTTCGGGCAGGTCGCGTTCCGGAAGAAAGTCGCGGGATAGTCGGTCAGCACTTCGCCGGGCAGCCCGTGGCCGCCTACATGGCTCGCATGCAGCTTGATCTCGACCTTCGGGTCCAGATAACGGTCCGCCAACACCGCCCGAGCAATTGCTGCGGTATGGTCCGCGCTGAAGTCGAGCAGGAAGCGGCTTGTGTCTTGTGCCGCCTCCTCAGCGTCTCCGGAGAGCTCCTCGCGGATTATGGCGGTGGCTATGGCGGCGACTAGCTCGCTTACGCTCATGAAACTGCCCTCCAATGCGGGTTTTCGACGTAAGCGCATGCGTCGGAGAGCCGGCGGAGCATACCCAGCGTTCGCAGGCGGCTTTCGAGCCTTTCGGAGTTGGCTTGAAAGGCACGCTTGTCGATTTCATCGGACTTGAGGACCTCCTGAGCTTCGCGTTCTCCGAACACGAAGCCGTAGCGCTCAAACAGGACCGAAAGGAACCGTCCGTATTCGATGCGCGTGGGTACGTTCGCCAGGATCAGCGCTTTGAGAAGCTCGTCGGTCGGAGCATAGCGCAGCCGGTTGGTGCCGCGGCGCGATACCAGGCCGACGCCGCCGCCATAGCTTCGGTGGACGCTTCCAACATGGCGACGGTGGCGCTGCAGCGCCGCTCGTCGCAGCTCGGAGAGAAGCTCTTTGGCTTCCGCGGGGCCGCTATAATCGTCCTCGTCCTGAGGCCAGTGGGCGTAGTCGCGGGCAAGTTGGCGGCAGGTGGCGAATCCCGAGGGGTCGGCGGCGGCGGTTGCCCACTCGTCGGTGCAACCGAGGCGCCGAACATATTCCTCGACGGCGCGCGTTGGGAGTTCGTTGTTGCGCAGATAGCTCATCACCGAGAGTTCGCGCACCAGTGTTTTTCGAGGCGCGACGACCTCGCAAACGAAGGAGGGTCGGTTGTCTCCGCACAGCTCCGCCGCTGTCACCAATTGATAGAGGGCTAGGTGCAAGGTTCCAAGAATTGCAAGATACGGATAGGCATCGAACCTGGGGAGCTCGAGTTCGAAGATGTTGAGCCAGTCTCTTCCCAAGGCCTCGAAAGTAGGATGGGCTTGGTAGGGCAGATAGCTGTCCCCTCTGTGCTGCAGGTCATCCGGTTCATCGGGCTGCATGAGCGCGACCAGCTCATCGCACTGGTCCCGTCGTTCGAGCGCCGTGGCGAGATGGTACCGCAGAAACCGAGCGTGCGGCGATCGAGTGAGCATCAGATAGAGCAGCTCTCCGGACCGGCCGAAATAGATGTATTCGCGGCTTACGGAACTTCCTTTGATATGGAGGTCCTCGTAGATCGAGTGGCTTCCGAACGGAAACGTGAAACGTGAGCTCCATCGCTTGTTAGATTCGCTCTCTATCGTCGATGAGCGGACCATGGCGACAAGCGACTTGAACTTCTCAAAGGAATGAAAGCGACTCCTTAGATAGGAGAAATCCCGTTCAGGGACACCCTGGGCACTCTCCTCCATCCGAGCCAGCCACCGCCTCCAGGCCGTTTCGTTGTCCTGGCACTGCTCGGCGATCTGGAAGATGACTTCGTTGTTGTAGAGGATGTTTCGAAGATAGAGGTGCTTGTTCGGACGGTATTTCAGCGGGTGGGGGCGACCCTGGTCGTCAAGAAGCCGGCCTTCTCGATGGCATGCCTCTGCGACCGTCAGGAACTCGAGGAAAATGAGCCACGGACTCTGGGAGTCCCACAGGCGGTGACCCCAAATCTGTTCGTCCACCCACATATTGGTGTCGGGATGGTCGTTCGGATTGGGACGTGCAAGCGGAGTCATGGCGTCAGGCACGGCTCACCTCTACGACGTCATCCATTGGGTTTCCGGCAGCGTCGAGGCTCAACAGACGGAACACGAGACCGGACCGCTCGTCGTCGCCGGAGGGACTCTGTCCCTGTTTGAGAGCCGACAGCAACGCACTCTTGAAGGCGAGGATGTCTTCATAGCATTCGCGAGAGAAATTGCCAGGCAGCGCGCCGTCGCCAACCCGCATCAAGAACTCGTACCGCGTAAGGTTGAGCCGCAGCGAACGAAGGGTGCCGTCCGGCAGGTGAACGTCAAGAGATGGGAATTCGTTTCTGAGAGCGATTTCAACCTTCTCAGCTCGACCACCGCGCGGCGCAACCGCGATACGGTCCTCCAGAAGCTGACTGATCCTCGCACCCGAGAAGGAAAGGCTAGTCGCCAATAGCAGTTCGCGTTCGGTCTCCACCAGCATACCGGTGAAGATGCGATTCAGCCCCTTCACAAGACGGCCGGTGATCCGACCCGAGACACGGGACCCGTTCCACAACGGCTCGGCCACCTCCTTGAGATATTCACCGGCGCCCGTAAAGACCGAGAGATGCCATAATCTCAATTCGTCCGCCCGGTCGTCGGGGATCTTGAAGAACAGACCACGGCGCTGCTCGGTCAACATCTGGACGAAAGCGTGACGATCATCGGTCACTGCCTCGTGGGTTTCGATGTACTCGAGCTGTGCCGCGCGGAAACGCTCCGTGTTGCCGTAAAAGCTGTCCGGCGCAACGAGCAGGTCGAAATATTCCCGGAGCGTATCGTCTTGGGAGCCGAAGATGAGGATATTGTCGATTCGATTCGTCGTTTCGTGCCCGATGCCAAATCGACCGAGGTAATCGAATATCTCAAGCGACTCGCGTTTGGTGCTGCTCAAGTTCGCACCGAACAGGTTACTATAGAGACTGGCTTTGTCTCTCGTCCCTTTGGTCAGCACATCACGGACATTCCGCGGCAGGAGCAGCCGGTCCCGCGCATCCGGGTGGCCCAGCACGGAGTTCGCAAGCAGCATGAGCACGCGGCGGATGGGGGCGTGAAGCTCGTTGAAGTCGCAAAGCTGAAACAAGGCCCGCAATCGCGAACGGACAAGCGGTGACTTGAGGAGCTCGTAGTTCCTGCGGATCGGACAGTTGGGGCCAAAAAACCCGTCATCTTCCGCTTCCGCATAGCAGTCTTGCCAGCCCTCGTGACCCAAGAAAGCGTCCAGCGAGAGATCGAAGACCATGGCGCTCGGCACTTGGCTGAGGTTAAAAAAGGCCAGTCTGGCGCCTTGCTCCGGATCGTCGTCACCCATGAGGCACGCCTCGAAAACGGCACTGGCGCGGTGTGCCGCCGTTCCGGAGGCCACCTTCCGCCAAGTTTCGATCAATTGGCCATCGTTTGCGGCCAGAAGAAAGAGTTCCCCGACAATCGGGGCGAATAGGATGGTGCTCAGACGCTCTAGAAGTGCGGCTTTGGTCGTATAGCGCCCTTTCGGGTCCTTGTCCGGCAGTGCTGTGAGATCCCGGATGACATGAACCCGGGTGGGCCTGCCGCCAACGGTGGTATGAAGCTGGAAATAAACTTCATCGGCCGCCCATTCTTCTGCGCTTCCGCCCAGAGCTTCCCAGATACATCCGCACAGGTGGCTCTTTCCGTCACCGGCGGTGCCGGTCAGGACGACGCATTGAGGCGATGCGTCTCTGTCGAATAACGCGAGCAGTTCGGCTTGGCGGGGATGTTGGAAAGCGATTGGGCGTACCTTCCAACGATTCGCCGACTTGCGAATATGCTCGTCGAACATATTGTCGTTGCTCGGAATCGGCCCGTATTGGCGCAGAAACCTGATCCAGCGCTCGCCCGCTCCTGCCATGGTTAGGTCTGCCTGCTCCGATTAAGTGGCCGTGGAAGAGTCGCTACCCACGGTCATGTCCGCAATCACCGAGAGGTTCATCATCAGGGAAATCGTGTCAAAGCGAACAAATCAAACAACCGTCCCGAAGATGGACGTCGTCTTCAGGTTCCAATCCTCCGAGAGTTTCGACAAGGGGAACGTTCTTGCGCCGTGCACGGCTGCGTTCTTGCGAAGCAGCCCAGTTGGCCTTGATTTCCTTCACGCGTTCGGGCCGTTCCATCTCGGCGAGAGATTCGTTCTGACACCAGTAGAACTTATCGCCGTAGAGTTCGCTCTTCTCCTCGTATTCTTTCGCTCGCTCAAATAGATCGGGGTGGGTCTCCTTGAGGCGCACCCACTCGATCTTCTGTTGATAAAAGCAGAAATAGCACCCCGAGCGGGACCGTCCCCATTCCATGTATGGCGGCATACCCAGCCCCGACTCCTCGAGAATGCGAATGATGTCGGCGCGGACAAGACCGTCTTCCTGAAAGGGATATACAGCGGTAATATTGGGTTTGGTGCTGATGTAGCCGACCCGGTTCTCGTCGGCGCGAAGGCCGACGTAGTTGATGACTGGACCGTCGCCGACGAAGTTCTCGAAAGGCTTAAGCTTCAACATCTTCGTGCACCATCGGCGGTGGTTCGACGGCAACATGCCGCCATAGACCACCAGCCAATGGTCGAATGTGTCGACGGGCGACGTCTTCGCTACAGGTTTGCCGAGAATCGCTGCGAGTCGGTCCAGGTAGTCATAGGTCTCGGGAAGCTCCTTGTCCGTATCGTGGAAGACGTACTCCATATCCGGGACTCTATCGCGCATGTAGATCGCCAGGGCGGCGCTGTCCTTGCCGCCGGACAGGCTCAGCACATGGCGCGTCTCTATTTCGTCGGGGCGGGAGACCGTCTTTTCTGGAGCCGGTGTTTTCGTCATCGTCTCCTCTTGGCTTTCGGCCTGAGTGGCGCTACTTCCTTCGCGGTATCAACCGAGTCGGACGCGCTCAGTTCATCCCACAGGAGGCGTGTCAGGACATCCAGCCTCGTCTGCCGATCCTGCGGCAGCATGTTTTTGAAGTTGCTGAGAGAGTCCTGAATACCGGAATCATTTTCAGCGCGGGGCTCGATGACCCGGACAAAGTCCGTGCCATCGCCTCGGGTCAGGTTCAGACGGACCGCGGAAACGGCCGGCACTTCAACGCCGTTACCGAACGCGGCCGCCTCGACCTTTTGAAAGAGTTCGGCCAGGGCCGCGATTTCCTCGCAGAATCGTGCTTCGTCACCTGATGCCCACCGGGCGGGCGGCTTCGACACGATGAAGCTTGCTAGGGCTTCGGCCCAGGCATCGTCAGACAGTCCCGGGTCACGAAGACGGAGAGAGAAGGCTCGAAGACGCGGTTCCTGGGCGGCGAGCGAAACACGGGCGGCCCGGCTAGCGAGGTGGACCCGATCAAACGTGCCCTCGCCCTTGCCCGCCGCTTCCGCAACACGGTCGATAATGCGGGAGAGGAGTGCGGGATAGGCTTGGCGAAGCTCTCCAAGAGCGTCGCGGAACACGGTAATAAATCCGATTACACGGCTTTCGTCGGGTCGTTGCCGGGGCGAGAAGGCAGGGAAACCGCACGCTTCCGGCAGGTCGGAAAACAGCAGAGTTACCGGTTCGCGCGCGGAGAGGAGCGCCGCGCGCACGTCGAGGGCGACCTTGCTGAGGGCGGTTGTCCGGCGCGTGTAGTCGGGAAGATTTGCCACGAATTGGCAGAGAGGTTGAACCACATCCAGAAGGTCGGGATGGCGCCCGTCGACCTTTCGGGCGAGTGACACGGCCAGCTGGTTGAAAACATCAAGCCTCACCCCGTCGACCTTGCAATGCTGAATCTCGAAAGTGGCTGGCGCCTTTGTCAGTCGCAGGAAGTCCGACGGACCGAATCTGTGAAGGAACGTTCCGTTCTCATAGATTGCCAGCTCGTGGCCTCTGGTCTGGAGCACAATGGCCAAGAGCAGCGGCCCCAGGCCGTTTCGAATGCCGTAAGGGCGGCTTTTCAGTGAGGTAAGCAGGCTGGTGACGGGCAGCCGTTCGCCGCGCGCGCCGGCGATCTGGCCAAGGAGGTAATCAAGGGCTGGGCGAAGACGAAGCGGATCGTGGTCCGGGTCGGGCTCGACGACTTTGAAGCCGTCACCGTCCGGAACATGCAACCGTCCCTTCGCGATGACGGAGAGATACATCGACTTCTCGGGAGGCGATTTGCCGAGATCGATCCCGAGGAAGGGTTGGTCGCTAGTTTGGAACAATCCCTCGATCAGCCGCATCCGAGCCGCGGCGGCGGCGCTGCTCAGCGTATTGCGATTCAGCAGCTCGTTCGTGACTTGGGGAGCGTCCGGATAGAGTTGATCGCAGATTCCGGAAATCAGGGCGGAGAGTCCCCCGCGCGTGGGTACTCGCTCGGGGTGCCCCGCTCGCAGCCACTCTACGTCCGTCGCGCCGCCGCTTCGCAGACCAGCGATTCTGCGCAGGCGGCTACTCAGTGCGCGCGAGGCAAAGGCCAGTTGGCGGGCGACTTCGGCGGATGCATAGGAATCGTGCGAAAGGTCCGGCGTGTTATCCGCGACCCATTGCCAACACAAGACGTCCTGGAGATCGGGCGCAAGCCCTACGACGGGACGGATTACGGCAATCAGAACGTCGGGGCGTTTGTCGAAAGGCGGAGCCTTGGCTGTGAGCAGAGCCTGTTCACGCTCTGCGTCAGTGTCGGCGAGCGCGACCACCACCAAGCCATCGGCTTCCGTCTCCTTCTGGCTGACTTTGGCCAGATCTCTGCTATCGGCGTAACGCACCTCGAAATATCGAAGCGTTCCGTGCTTAACATAGTGCCGGCGGGCCAAAACGGGCTCCTGATCGAGAAACGGCATCAGCGCGCTGGCAACGTGCTCGACGGGGCCGACCGCACGAAGTGCCGTTTCAAAGGCAGCCTCCAGGCCGACGCTAGAACTAGGAGCCTGTCCGAGTAATCAGCTATGGATCGACGGGATGGGAGGGGTGTGATTGAATGGGGAGATGAGCAAGCGATTTCGCAGCTGGGATGTGGACCAGACGTGGCTGCTGCCGCCGTCGGTGCATGACTTTGTTCCTGCGGGACATGCGGCGCACCTGGTTCGGGACGCAGTACGGGAGACGCTGGACCTGTCGGCGATCTACGAGTCGTACGAGGGGGAGCGCGGGCAGCCTCCGTACCATCCCGGGATGATGGTGGCGCTGTTGCTGTATGGGTACAGCTGCGGGGTGTACTCGTCGCGGCGGATCGCGCGGGCGTGCGAGGAGCGGGTGGACTTCATGGCGGTGAGTGGACTTCAGCGGCCGGACTTCCGCACCATCAGCGACTTTCGCAAGCGACACCTGGAGGCACTGGCGGGACTGTTCCGGCAGGTGTTGGCGCTGTGCCGGGCGGCGGGGCTGGTGAAGCTGGGGCATGTGGCGCTGGACGGGACGAAGGTGAAGGCGAACGCGTCGAAGCACAAGGCGATGTCGTACGGGCGGATGGGGAAGGCGGAGAAGCGGCTGGAGGCGGAAGTGAGGGGGTGGCTGGAGCAGGCGGAGGCCACCGACGCACGGGAGGACGGGAAGCACGGTCCGGAGGCTCGGGGAGACGAGATGCCGGAGTGGGTGGCGGACAAGCAGCAGCGGCTGGCGCGGATACGGGAGGCGAAGGAGGCGCTGGAGGCGCAGGCCAGGGAGAAGGGAGGGCCGGGGAAGACCGGGGAGGAGCCCAGGGTGCCGGAGAAGGCGCAGCGGAACTTCACGGACCCGCAGAGCCGCATCCTCAAGACCGGGGACGGCTTCATCCAGGGCTACAACGCCCAGGCGGCGGCGGATGCGGGACACCAGGTGATCGTGGCCCACGGGCTGACCGACAGCGGCAGCGACCAGCAGCAGTTGCAGCCCATGATCGAGGCGATGAAGGAAGCGGCGGGAGCGTTGCCGAAGGAGTTGTCGGCGGACGCCGGCTATTGTTCGGAGGACAATCTCGGCATCCTGAAGGAGCGAGGCATTCGGGGCTACGTGGCCACCGGGCGTCAGAAGCACGGCACGGCGACCGCGGCCGGCGGCAAGGCTTTACCGCCCGGGAGCTTGCGGGAGGCCATGGCGGGGCGCCTGAAACACGGCGGGCGGCGCAGCCGCTACCGTCTTCGCAAGGTGACCATCGAACCGGTCTTCGGCCAGATCAAGCATGGCCGCGGGTTCCGGCAGTTCCTGCTGCGCGGCCTGGATCAGGTGCGGCATGAGTGGGCGCTGGTATGCATCGCCCACAACCTCAACAAGCTCGCGGCCCACCGTGCCGCGGCCCAGGCCTGAAAGACCCTCGTCTCGCTTCCTCCGGCCATGAGCACGGCCACCTGGAGACTCGAAAACGGCGGCCTTTGGCTACGCTCATGACCCACCGTTATCAAACTCTCTAGTCTCCCTCCTGAGCGGCGCTTGGCAAAACAAACGAAAGTCGCCTTGACCACTACTCGGACAGGCTCCTAGGCCACAGACGGTACGCGCTCGCCCGGCCGCGACGGAACAACAGGCCGCGATCGATAAGGACCTGGATGGCCGCATCGACATCCTTTTTGACCACTGGGGTGAGCGCGGCTGCTATGGCACGGTCCGTGGCGAGGAGATCCTCGGAATCGAGCAGATTGAGGATGGCGACGATCTTGAGGGCGCGCTCCTCAATGGGTCCGAGATCGGCTGCCGCATCAATCGTGGCGACGATGCGCAGCCAATGGTTCCTGTAGCTGGTACCGGCCAGCCGATGGCCGAAAACGGCACGGACGTAATCGTAGAACTCGGCAAGGCCGTACCAGGCATCGGGAGCGACGCGGCGCGTGGCGAACGCTTGAACCGCGAAAGGCTCGGAAGAGAGCAGAAAGCCGAATAAAGAGCGTTCGTGCTGGCCGAACCGCGCGAAGAACCGAACGGCGACCGGCAAGAGCATCGGGTGCAGCGGGTAGAGCCGGGCAGCATCGAGAGCGGCGGCAGAGGTGGTATCGCCGCCAACCCAGCCGGTCTCCGCCGTCGCGGACGCTGCATCACGGGCTGCGTTCTGCACCCCCTTCGGCAGCGGGCGCGGATCGACATTGAGCGCGCCTGCAACGAGGGCGGCCGTATGAGCCAACGGCTGATCGAAGACGATTTCGTCGAAGCGGCCAGCGACCTTGTCCCACTCATGCCGAACCGCGGAAGGCAGACGTTCGGCGTAAGCGTGGAAGCCCTGGTGCAGCATTCCAACTAGAATGAAGGGTTGATCTCCACTTCTGGCAGCCATTTCGGCGAGACGCTGGAGGACGAACACGTCCTCGCGTTCATGGCGCTGCGATGCGTGTTCGAGCAGCTTGCCAAGCTCGTCGATGATGAGCAGCACGCCGGTTCCATCGTCATATTCTCTGACAGCATTGACAAGGCGCTCCAAACCGACAGCGTCGCCCTTGGTCTCAACCTGTCCCGCTTGATCGATCAATCGGGCGAGCGCTTTCGACATGCGCCCGCGGGCCGGTTTTCGCCGACGCAGGCTTTCCGCAATTCCGCGGGCCAGCGCGGTAACGATGCCCTCCCGCGAACCGGTCACCAAAAGGGGCGTCAGGGACGGCGGATCGACCTCGTCGCTGGGCCACCCGATCATGTCGGCAATGCGGGACACGGCAAACTGCGATCGATCTTGAAAGAGGTGTGCCAATACAAGAGCGAACGAGGACTTGCCCACCCCATAATCACCGGTGATGCGCCAGGCCCGCCGTCCGGAATTGGCGCGCAGACCGTCTGCGATCCGTCGGAAGGCTTCGGCCATGTGAGGCGTTACGACATAGTGCTCCAGTGCAGCAACGTCGTGAAAGTCGCGTTCCAACTGCACGGACCTGAGGAATCGATCCGGAACTCGGAGAAAATCGGCGATCACGGCGGAGTTCTTAGGCATCGGCCGGCTCCGTCGCGTATATGTCTGCGAGAGTAATGGTCTTGGCGCCCTTCCGGCGGGATATCAGGCCCTGAACGGCGGAAGGCTGGTACAGGAACGGCCTCTTGGCGCCAGGTGCCGCATATGCTTCCAGACGAGACCGGATATCGTCCCCTGGCAGCTTGAAGACCTGCCCGGGAGAGCAGGGCTCCAAGGTGACTTCGCGAAGCGTCAATGTTTCCTCGCCGTCGCGGAACCTCGCCCAGAAATCGGCAAGGCAGTAATCGAACAGTGCTGACGTGATGTCCGGCTTGGGTTCGCGGCGGAACCCGTAAAGCGTCTCCCACCGCCCTCCATCCGCCTTACGCTCACCGACCGGTAGTAGCAGGGACAGGTCAACCAGCGGCCCATCGAGGGAGTCCTCGATACCGACCTTGCCCGAACGACCGGGGAGATAGGTATGGAGAAACGCATCCAAATGCTGTGAGAGAGTAATCGCCGAATGGGAGTGCCCAAGTCTTGCGGATTCGCGCGCGAACGCCGCCAGCGCTTCAGAGCGGGTCAATTCCGGGAAAGGCCAATGGTTGAGCAAATAGCGCCAGGCAAACAGGGCGCCTTCCGAGCGTGACGACAAATTCCAGTGGAGCAGCCAGAGTGTGCAAGTGTCTTCTAGATACGGGTCGAATCCCTCAGGGGCGAACACCTCATGAGCGAAGTCGGTCAGCTCGAGGCCTCTCCCAGTGACCGGCCGGGCCACATCAGTTGCCTCAACCCAGAACCGGAGCGCACGGACCATGTTCTTGCCGAGGCCCAACTCGATCATGGCGTTGTCCTCGTCGGAGAACGAGGAAGGATCTTGTTGCAGTAGCCTGTAGGCCTTGGGTAGCCATGCATACCGGAACGCGAAGGTCTCGTGGCCAGAGAATCGGAATGACCTGCCGCTGGCCGCTTCCGCCAGCGAGTAATCCATCATCGCACTTCTCCCGACAGGCTCGCCTTTATCGCATCGACAGCCGCAACGATCTCTTTGGCAGCGCGGTCTATTTCGTCTTCCGTATTGAACTTGCCGATACCTATCCGAAACGCGCCATCTTGAAGATCTTCCGGAAGCCCCATGGCCTGAAGAACATGAGAAGGCCCGTGCGCACCCGACGTGCACGCGGATCCCGTCGAGATGGCGACCTTCTTGCGGAGCCGGGCCATGAGCGCGTCATTCGGAATACCGGGAACGGAGACATGCAGGTTGCCGCTAAGCCGGCACGATAGATCGCCGTTGACGGCCAGTTCCGGAATGGAGGCGGTAAGTTCGGACTGAAGTCGATCGCGCAACGCGGCAATTCGCGGCTCGTCCTCGGCCATCTCAAGGCGCCGAAGTCGGCAGGCTTCGCCGAAGCCAGCGATACCGGGGACGTTCGGAGTTCCCTCGGAAGCCCATATGAGGTCGGAGATCTGCATCCGTAGGTCTCCGACCGGACTTATCAAAGCGCCAACGCCCTTGGGCCCGTAGAGCTTGTGAGCGCTGACAACCAGATAGTCGATCCCCCACTCGCGTGCATACACCGGAATCTTGCCCGCGGCTTGAGTTGCATCGACCATGATCGA
Source organism: uncultured Binatia bacterium (SeqCode) (assembly GCA_965219905.1). GTDB lineage: Bacteria > Desulfobacterota > Binatia > UBA9968 > JAJDTQ01 > JAJDTQ01. Next base: position 2,220,809 of record CBDCOS010000002.1, read on the forward strand.
GGCGCCACGGTCATGAGCTTCACGCGTCACGTCGGCAATTGGGTAGATAGTCCCGACTTCATTGTTCGCAGCCATGATGCAGACTAGGTCGACGCCGGCGTCGAGCGCGGTTTGCACGCTATCGGGTGACAGGCGCCCTTGCCCGTCCACTTCGATCCAGCAAGGCTTCACATGCCCCGATCGAGTAGCAATCGATACTGCGTCGATGACGGCCTTGTGTTCAACATTGGTCAGTGCAACACGAAGCGGGGAGGGTTCTCCCTGAGAAATCGCGTGCGCTAGTGCGAGCCGGATTGCTTCTGTCGAACCCGATGTGAAGTAAACGTCCCCCGGCGCGGAACCGATGAGAGCAGCGACAGCGTCGTTGGCTGTAGCGACGAGGACGCTGGCAGCTTCGCCAAAAGCGTGATCGAGGCTGTTGGCGTTTCCGAAGGTGCTTGTCATCGCGTGCATGACGACGTCAGCCACACGGGGATCGACGGGCGTGGTCGCATGATGATCAAGATAGATAGGTTGCGCATCTTCGCGAACGGGCGAAACGTCTCGCTCAGATATCACGTCAATCGATCGAAGGTTGCCCATCCACTGCCACCTTCAGGGTTACCGAATTGTCCGAGCCGTAGCGGCCCACGGTGTTCGACCACCGCACCAAGCCACACACGCCGTGACTGCGCGCGAGAGTGGCAACCATCGCGCCCTCCGTCCGAACAGCGCAACCGAGTTCCCTTCCCGCCAGCCCGGATCTACTCCGTCATCCGCTTGAGTCCGGCCAACGGCTGGACCTTCACCGCCCGCGAGGCGGGCTTCGCCGCCACCGTGATCTCCTCCCCGTTGAAGGGCGACATCATCTTGCGCGCCTTTGTGGCGGGCTTCCGCACCACCTTGATCTTCAGCAGGCCGGGAAGCGTGAACGTCCCCACCGCGCGTTTCCTGACGTGACGCTCATCACTGCTCCAAGCTCGTCCAGCACCGCGGCCACGTCCTTCTTTTGAAGCCCGGTCGATTCGGACAGGGCTTCCAGGATCTGGGTCTTGGTCATGGCCTCCTTGAGTGCGGTGTTCTTGCGATTTGCGGTTGTCGCCATCTGATTTGTCCTTCCGTGGCTTGCGGCCTTTGTGGAAACGCATGGAAGACTCTCAGGGTAGCCGACCGACCGTTGAAAAGCGAGTCGTTCCCGATGAGCCATGTCCGGGCAGCGGCGATGCGCGTATGCGCACCGTTGAAACCAGCCGGCGCGAATGGACGGGTCGGGACCCGGCTCCGCCGGTCCCGTCCGGTTTCTTCGGAATCAGGTCTTCTGGTACGTGCCTCGGCCGGTGCGCTTGATCCGCCCCTCCTTCGACCACCGCACAGCCACCTGCCTGAGGTACACTCGAGGTTTCTGGCCCGCCGTCTCGTGGGCGACCATCGTATCCAGACTGAACTGTTCGGGTAGAGTCGCGAGAACCGCATTCCAATCGATCATCGCGCCGCGTGGTCCCCGCTTCAACGCTCCAACCTCGGAACCACGCTGCCGTGACCTTCTGCCGGCCTTTCGTCCATCCAGCATGTCATGGACCAGCTCGTACCTCTTGATTTCGTCCCGCAACGCGGCAACTTGCCCTGTGGCCGCGGCCAGTTCCTTCCTCAACCGATCGATCTGTCTCTTTACGCTAACCTTCAGGTCCGTAGCCATTCATTCCTCCATGAACCGCCGGTTGCCGCCGGCTTCGGCGCCGACACTGTACCCGGCTCGTGAATCATCTATGACCATCCGAATTGACGGCCGACGCTTGACCTAGTCACGCCTGGCTCCAAATACACCCGAAACACCGTAACGGTCTCCACCCCCCCAGCCTCCTTCCGCCACCGACTTCGCGGAACTGAAAAGCCCGCCCACTTCCTCGTGGCCTGGGCCGTAGAACCGGCCGGAGATTCCTTCACTCGCAGGATGCCGGCTTACATCCCACGCACCTTCCGCGACAGGAGCGACTCCGAAAGAGCCGTCTCTCAATTTCAGCCCGTTCCAGGACACATCGTCGAGTGCCGCACCCGTGTCTTCATCCTTGATGTTCGTGAACTCGACGTCGACCACGAGGTCTCCATCTCCATCCCGATCGGAAACCGTTACGAGGGCATCGCCATGGAGAAACACGTCCGGGTCGGAAACCCGCGAACCGAACATGACCCCAGACCATGTCGCCCTGCTGTCGACCAAAACACCGGGATCGGAACCCGTGGCGTTTCCCATCGAAAAGGCGCGGTAGAAACGGCCCGGTTGACCATCTCTGGACGGCGGCGTCTCGATCACGAACAGACTGTGGTTGATCCAACCAGCCAAGGCGCGGTGGTCGGTCATCCCGTCTCCCTCGCTTGAGAACCCTGTCTTCTGCGCCAACGATACTCCGCGACGGCGTTCGCGGTAATCGAAGTCGGAGAAATCATACCCGCGAACCGATCCGTAGTGAATCGGCCCGAGCCCTCCCTCGCATCCGATCGTCAACGCCTTGCACGTTACTGCGCCAGGAGAAGGAAGCCTGGCGCCAAATCGGGTTATCGCGGGAGAGTTGGAATCCTTCAGCACCCCGGCCAGCGCCATGGCGGCATCCGTGTCCGTCGGCGGCGAATCGGCCGTGGTCCCCGTGCCCCGGCCGCTGCTGCCGCAACCGGACAAGGTCACCGCGAATGACACGAACACCGCAAGAAGTGCGAACTGGTTTCTTCGCGTCCACATCGTTGCCTCCTGCGGTTGTTACCGCCTTCGGGCGTTTGGATATAGACACGCCGTGTCGAGGGGGCGCAAGGAGGCCCCTGTCAAGAGACGAATCAACTATCGAGCCGCCACACTAGTGACCCTGGGCAGGACGTTCCGCGAGCCGGACGTCGAACGACAGGAACCGGTCGAAGAGCGCGGTCTTCCGCCAACACCGGGCATCATCGAGGAAATCCAGCGGCAACTGCCATTCGAGCAGCCCGAACCAACGCAACGGTCCGAGGACCCGTCCCGAAAACATCGTGCCCTCCGCATTCCAGTGCATGTTCGCCACCGAGTCGTCGCGAATGGCGCAAAGGGTGGCGAGCATGTCGACGCTCTGCCACTGACCGGCCATGTGGGAGAGGCCCCACAGGATCACGCCCACGTCGTCCTGCGGCCACCTCCCGGGCAACCCGCGAGGGAACGTCTGGACGAAGCGCCAGAGTTCGGCGTGCCAGAACGCGTGCCGGAACAGGATGGCCTGAAGCGCGCCCCGTCTCCCCGGCCCCAGCATCTCCCGCCCCAGGGCGGTCACCTGGCACACGCCCGCCCGTCCCTCCAGCAGTCCGGCCATGTCCAGCAGACGATGCAGCAGATGGAGCTCCCATACATCGCCCTCGCGAAACGCCTTTCCGATGCGGAAATGCTCGGTCGCCTCCATCCCGGGCCAGGTCGTCGACTCGCGCAGCGCCGCGACCGCATCCCGCCCGAAGTTCCCCTTGCCGGTGAGCCGCAGCCACCCGTCCCTGTCCACCCGATCGAGCACGATCAGCGCATTGCGCACGAACGCCGACTCGCCGAGCGCTTCGTCCGGAAGGTCGGCCGCGAGCCTGAGCGTGCGGTTCGCGGCCGACGGCTCGGCGCGAAGCGCTTCGACGCTCGCCGGCTCAAGAAGCCTCCACACCGGCTCCACGCCGCCGGGCCACTCCGAAAGGTCCGTCCTCATCGCGGTCTCCGCCACGGATCATACATCACGGGTGCGGCCATGAAAACGCAAGCCGGGCATGGCACCCGATGCTTTCCGCGACGCACTCTTGCGCCACCAGGGCGAGGTAATCGCCGGCTCGCCAACGCCACCGGCACGGGAGGTAGCCGTCATGGCCTACACCACTCCCACCAAGGATCACAGCCGCGCTGCCTTCGCGGCCGTGTGATCAACGGTTCCAGCGTTCCCGCCAATTCCTCGGACCATCCGCCCGCCGGGCGGCCGGCGCGAAAAGCCGGAGTGTTAGCGGCGGAGGGGCGCGGGCGAGGCCCCGGAGGGTGCCCGCTCGGTTTTCCATCTTACCCCATCATGGAGGTTGCCCATGCCCCTTCCCGACAACATTTCCGCGGACTACACGCTCCGCCCGAGCAAGCTCGCTTCGGTGCTCGCACTCCTGGTCGAGGCCCGCCAGCCAGCGGTGGTATGGGGGCCGCCCGGAGCCGCCAAGAGCCAGATCGCCCAGCAGGTCGCCGCGGCCACGAACCGCCGGTACGTCGACGTCCGGGCTCTTCTGCTCGATCCCGTCGATCTCCGCGGCATCCCCTGGCGCGACGCCCATGACCGCACCCGCTGGGCGCCGCCCGCCTTCCTGCCTCCGTCCGACGATCCCGGCCGCTGGCTCATCAACCTCGAAGAGCTGCCCTCCGCGGTCCCGATGGTTCAGGCGGCCCTGTACCAGTTGGTGCTCGACCGCAAGGTGGGCGAGTACGAGCTTCCCGAGGGCGCCTCGCTCATTGCCTGCGGCAACCGTGAAACGGACCGCGGCGTCGTCCACCGCATGCCCACCCCTCTGGCCTCGCGATTCATTCACATCGATATCCGTGTCGATGCGGACGACTGGCTCGAGTGGGGCGCCGCCAACGGCATCGTTCCCGAGGTTCTATTTTTTGTCACGTACGAGCCGGACCTCCTGCACCGCTTCGACCCTCAGTCCACGGAGAAAGCTTTTCCGTGCCCAAGGACGTGGGAATTTGTCAGCAACATCGTCAAGCACCGGAACGGACTCGATCCGGCAACGGAGCGGGCGCTTTTCCGGGGGACGGTGGGCGAGGCGGCGGCAGTGGAGTTCTCGGCGTTCCTGAACGTCTGGCGCGAACTGCCCCATCCGAGGGCGGTCCTGAACGACCCCGGGAACGCGGACATCCCCGAGAACGCCAGCGCGCTGATGGCGCTCTGCGGCTCACTCTACCGTCTTGCGACGGACGTCACCATCGACGCCATCGTCACCTTCGCCCAGCGGCTCAGGCGGGAGGTGGGAGAGTCGCTGGTGGGCGCGTGCGTGCGCCGCGACCCGGCGCTCCAGCGCTCCCCGGCCTTCATCCGTTGGGCCGCCGCCAAGACACAGTGAGGGGGAAGGCCATGCACTGGAGAATCGCACACTACACGGCGGGCGATGTCCCCTCGCGCGAGTACGCCGTGAAGGCGCGCAGCCGCGAGGCCGCACGGCGGAAGCTGGCCGCTGCAATCAACGTCCCCCTGTGGACCCTCAGGTAGCCCGGAAGGAGGAACCCATGGACCTCAACCGCGACGCCATGCTGGTCGGCCTGCACATCACCGCCTGGTCCGGCCGGCTCTACGACCGCGAGGCGAGCGACCACGTCGCCGTCCACCACGACGCCAGCACCAGCGCCGGCCGGTACAACAAGCGGCTTCTCCCCAAGGCGGCCCTGGCGCCGCTCAACGCCGTCATGAACGAGAGCCGCACACAGCACTACGCCCAGTCCATGCCCTGGGACGACAAAGGCTCGCGCCTCCTCACCGTCGCCAACTACGACCGCTACACCGAGGTCATGGACGGGTTCCGGGAACGGCTGGTGCGCCAGCGCGCCCGCTTCATCGAGGACTACGACGACTACGTCGAGCAGGCCCGGATCGACCTGGGCAAGCTCTTCCGCATCGAGGACTATCCCTCGAAGGAGGAACTCCGGGACAGGTTCTCCATCCGCTACCGCATCACCGCGGTGCCGGACGCGGATCACTTCATCGCCAGCCTCGCCTCGGAGGACACCGAGCGGGTGAAGCGCGACATCGAGCGCCACATAGAAGAGCAGCTCCACGACGCCGTGGGGGACCTCTACCGGCGTCTGGCCGAAGCGGTGGAGCGGGTCTCGGAGCGTCTGCAAGAGGACGACGACGGCAAGCCACTGGTGTTCCGGGACACCATGATCTCCAACATCCGGGACCTGGTGGACGTGGTTCCCCGGCTCAACATCTTCGGCGACCACCGGCTCGCGAGCCTCTGCGAGGAGGTGAAGGACAGGATCGCCGGCGTGGAGCCGGATTCGCTCCGTCCCTCCGGGGCCTTCGACCCGGTGGTCCGGGCGCAGGTGAAGCGGGACGCGGACGCGTTGATGGAGCAGTTCGCGGGATACTTCCCGGCGCCGCAACCCGAAGCGGCCCGCGAGGTGGCGTGATGTCACCCGGCGCTCTCAGGGAATCCGCAATCCGGGTCAGCGACTGCGTGACCGGGCTCCTGCAGAAGCAGCCCTTCTTCGGGAGCCTCGTCTTGAGGCTCCCGCTCCGCGCCGATCCCACACGGAAGACACTCGCCAGCGACGGGAAGGAGATCCGCTACTCGCCCGGCTGGGTGGCGGAGACCGACGCCCACCTGATCGAGACCGCCATGGCGCGGGTGGTGATGGCGTGCGCTCTCAAGCATCACACCCGCAGGGGCGAGCGGGACCCGGAACGGTGGCAGACGGCCTCGCAGCTCGTCACCCACGCGCTCTTGCGCGACGCGGGCTTCACGCTCCCGCCCGAAGCCGAAGCCTGGGAGGACCTGAGCGTGGAGCAGGCATACGACCGCCTGCCTGAGCCCGGGAAGGGCGACTCAGGTGACGAAGGGAACGCGTCCCGGAATACCGGCGGAGTGAGTACCGACGCGGCTGCGCAGCCGCCTCCCGGCGCGGAGGTTGAAGAATCCGTCGCTCCGTCCGATTCCCCTAGCAGCCTGTCGGACTGAGGTTTGAGAGGAGCGATATAAGAGGGTTGAAGTTGGCTGGGGTCATGGTTATGGGTGCAAGCGGTTTGAAGATGGCGAGGAGGTGTATTGCGGCCGAGGGTTCAGGCGGCGTTGAGGGCAAACATGCGCTTGATGTTCCAGGCCAGGGTCACGAGGTTCCATTCTCCCTTGACCTGCTGGAGGCCGCGCAGATGGAACTGACGGAAGCCCATTACCGACTTGATGATGCCGAACACCGGTTCCGGCGTGTGTTTGCGCAGGGCGTAGGTTTGCCGGCCCTCGGGCGTTGCCAGGCGATGAGCCATGGCCTGCACGGCGCTCGGCGCCTCCGGCGGTGGCGGGGCTTGGGCGAAACGCTCTTTCCAGGAAAGATGGTGGCGTTCGCGACCCGGAGAGATCAGCGGCGCGATGGTCGCCTCGACGCAGGCTTCGACGTTGGCTTCGCTGTAGTAGCCGCTGTCCGCCAGCAGGGTCTCGGGCGAGCCCAACGCTTCGGGGAGTTGCTTGAGCTTTTTCAGCGCCGGTTCGATCTGTTCCTTGTCGTTGGCCGCCTGAACCACATCGGTGGTGAGCACCAGCAGGCTCTCGCTCGCCACCACCGCCTGAGCGTTGTAGGCCTGTTCAAAGCCGTCGCCGGCCACCGGCATGATGCGCGAGTCCGCGTCCGTCAGATTGACTTGGTCCTTGGGACGCGGACCTGCCACAGGCGGCTTTGGCGGCCGCCCACCCGGCTTGCGGCCCTTGCGCTGTGCCTTGTCCTCCCGCGCCCTCATCTTCGCCCGGTACTCTTCCTGCTCCCGCTCGTAGCGCTCTTGCGCTCGCGCCTCGATGGTCGCCTTGGCCTCGGCAATGCGCGCCAAGCGCGTGTTTCGTCGGGCCAACTCCTCCGGCACCGACATCCCATCCGGCACATCCGCCGTGTCCGCCGCCTCCGCCACTCTCATCAACTCCGCCACCTCCGCCTGCAACTCCCCTTCGAGCTTGCCGGCGTGCCCGTAGGACAGCGCCCTGTGGCGGCTGGCATGGGCGTGCACCTTGGTGCCGTCCAGCGCCACCGTGCCCAGCTTCAACAGCCCCGCCTCCCGAGCCAGCATAAGAACCTGCACGAACAGCCCTTCGACCTCCGAAAGAAACCGCCGCCGGAACGTCGCTATGGTGTCATGGTCGGGATGATCGTTGGCTGCAATGAAACGGAACGCCACCGAATCGTAAGTCGCTCGCTCCAGAGCCCGGCTCGAAAACACCCCCGTGGCATAGCCGTACACCAGAAGACCCAACAGCACGCTCGGATGGTACGACGCCGAGCCCGAGCCCCGATAAGCCTTCACCAACGCCGTCAAATCCAGCCCCTCGATCACATCCACCACAAACCGCGCCAAATGCCGCTCCGGAAGCCACTCATCAACCGACGGCGGCAGCAAAAAACCGGTCTCCCGATCAACTGGGCGAAAGTTGCTCATAACGAACCCTCTCCATGGACATTTTTCCAGGAGACTATACTACATCTTGTGGTGGCCCGCACCTCAAGTCCGACAGGCTGCTAGCAGAGTAGACGGCCGGGACGGGAGCCCCCAGGGTCAGGACGGCGCATCCAGTGCGCCGCCGAGCCATGATCCTTCAGGCACCGGCGAAGTCATGGACGCCAGCGCCGGCACAGGCGCCAGCGATTCCGGCGAGGCATCCGTGGACATCTCTGCCGAGGAGCAAACCTGGGACGAGGCAATGCACCAAGCCCTCAGCATCGCTAGGGCCGAAGGCAAGGCCCCGGGCGCTATCGAGGTGACGGTCCGAAACGCCCACACCAGCACGCTCGACTGGCGAACGCTGCTGCGCCGCTACATGACCGACGCCGCCAAACGGGACTACAGCTGGAGCGCGCCCAACCGCCGTTTCATTGACTCGGGCCTCTACCTCCCCTCCATCCGCTCCGAGGGTATCGACACCATCGCGGTCATCATCGACACCTCGGGTTCCGTTCCGGGCCAGACCCTGGCGGAGTTATGGGCGGAGCTGCGCGAGATCGTTGACGAGATCCGCCCCGAGAGGATCATCGTTCTCCAGGTCGACGCCGCATTGCGGGACGCGGCCGAGTACACGGCCGACGACCTCCCGGAGGAGATCGCGCTCAAAGGCCGGGGCGGCACCGATTTCCGCCCGGGCTTCGAGTGGCTCGACCAGCAGGGGATACAACCGGCGGTGTGCGTCTACTTCACGGACATGGAGTGTTCCAGCTACCCCGAGACCGAGCCTCAGTTCCCGACAACGTGGGTCAATTGGGGGGCTCCCCCGTCAGACTGGAACCGCGAGCCTTGGGGCGACCGCATCGACATCGCAACTTGACAGTGTACCAGCTGCTATGTTACTGTTTTTGTTGAAACACTTGCCCGGAAATTCAGCCGAAATCCGGCGCTGGTTCAACGGTGCCGCCGACGTTCACGCCAACCATGTATCGAGCTCGGGAACTAATCACAATCAGAACCGATAGCCTTGCTTCCGAGCACGATTGTGAGTCCGGTGGGATCTCCAGATCCAGGAAACAGTGCTCTCTCGAGATTTAATAGAGACGCGGTTAGTGTGAAGCTGCACGGGGCCGTAAATCACATGCAGTTTGCCGAACCGCAACGAATCCTGCGCCTGACCTCATATGATTCAGTGACTTCTCCGCTACCGGCTATGCAACCGCGGCATGGGATCTGACGGGAGAGTTGTCGTGAACGACGATGTACTGCTCAAGTTCTTAAGCAAGGGACTGATCGACGTAGGAGGGGATGACGACAAGTTCGGGCATCTGAGACAAACAGCCGTCGATCTCACCGGTGTTCTCGAGAAGACGCCGGCCAAGGCTTGTCCATACGCTCTTGTGGCGTTCGATCCTGAGGTGCCGAGCACTGACCCGATCATCGTCGAGGTGGAGGACGCGCTACGCAAACGTTGGGAGACGTATGTCAATACGTTTGCTGACACACCAGTCGCGGTATTCCGAGCCATCCTGCTAGACGCGCTGATCAGAGCGTGCGGGCGCAACGACACGGTCGCGGCTGCTTTCGTTGCATCGGCGCGCAACGTGCTCCCGTTCATGGAGGTAGGCGGCGAGAGGGAACTCTGGATTGATATCGTCGGTGAAATCGAGAAGAAGGTGGAGGAGCGCGCGGAGAGCGAGTGGGCGACACCCGCCTCGCTCTCGGTACCGGACATAAAACTCGATTCATCCTCAGAGATCCGCATCTCATCCACGAAATTGAACGCAGCGAATTTCGGTGTGAGGTTTATGGCCGCAGCGGGGCCGCAATACAATTCGCCGGATAGAGGGGAGGTCGACACCAAGGGTAACCCTACTTGGCCGCAGAATGATCCATCCGGTTGGGCTTACGAATTCGGTAAGCGCACGGCCGAGGCCGTTGCCCTAGCGATTAATCACACACTTGGAAGCCTATCGGTTGAAGGGATGGACTTGGCGAAGGTGATATCGAAGCAACTGACCACGACGTTGCAAGCTGTCAGCAACGCGACGGCGGGGCTTCAACGGCGGACAAACCTCCTGTGGTGGAAGGAGGCGATGTTTTCTCCGAGTGCTCGGATGAGCTACCGCGAGATGACGTCCTTCGACGCGGCGGTGCTGATGGCTCTCGACATGCATCGACAGATCCCCACATTCTCCCCCGCGAGCGTTGCTGCGTTTCTGCGGGAGTCGGTCATTACGTTGCCAACGATCGATCTAGAAAAGAAGGTTCCGATCCGCGAACTAGGAGCCTGTCCGAGTAGTGGTCAAGGCGACTTTCGTTTGTTTTGCCAAGCGCCGCTCAGGAGGGAGACTAGAGAGTTTGATAACGGTGGGTCATGAGCGTAGCCAAAGGCCGCCGTTTTCGAGTCTCCAGGTGGCCGTGCTCATGGCCGGAGGAAGCGAGACGAGGGTCTTTCAGGCCTGGGCCGCGGCACGGTGGGCCGCGAGCTTGTTGAGGTTGTGGGCGATGCATACCAGCGCCCACTCATGCCGCACCTGATCCAGGCCGCGCAGCAGGAACTGCCGGAACCCGCGGCCATGCTTGATCTGGCCGAAGACCGGTTCGATGGTCACCTTGCGAAGACGGTAGCGGCTGCGCCGCCCGCCGTGTTTCAGGCGCCCCGCCATGGCCTCCCGCAAGCTCCCGGGCGGTAAAGCCTTGCCGCCGGCCGCGGTCGCCGTGCCGTGCTTCTGACGCCCGGTGGCCACGTAGCCCCGAATGCCTCGCTCCTTCAGGATGCCGAGATTGTCCTCCGAACAATAGCCGGCGTCCGCCGACAACTCCTTCGGCAACGCTCCCGCCGCTTCCTTCATCGCCTCGATCATGGGCTGCAACTGCTGCTGGTCGCTGCCGCTGTCGGTCAGCCCGTGGGCCACGATCACCTGGTGTCCCGCATCCGCCGCCGCCTGGGCGTTGTAGCCCTGGATGAAGCCGTCCCCGGTCTTGAGGATGCGGCTCTGCGGGTCCGTGAAGTTCCGCTGCGCCTTCTCCGGCACCCTGGGCTCCTCCCCGGTCTTCCCCGGCCCTCCCTTCTCCCTGGCCTGCGCCTCCAGCGCCTCCTTCGCCTCCCGTATCCGCGCCAGCCGCTGCTGCTTGTCCGCCACCCACTCCGGCATCTCGTCTCCCCGAGCCTCCGGACCGTGCTTCCCGTCCTCCCGTGCGTCGGTGGCCTCCGCCTGCTCCAGCCACCCCCTCACTTCCGCCTCCAGCCGCTTCTCCGCCTTCCCCATCCGCCCGTACGACATCGCCTTGTGCTTCGACGCGTTCGCCTTCACCTTCGTCCCGTCCAGCGCCACATGCCCCAGCTTCACCAGCCCCGCCGCCCGGCACAGCGCCAACACCTGCCGGAACAGTCCCGCCAGTGCCTCCAGGTGTCGCTTGCGAAAGTCGCTGATGGTGCGGAAGTCCGGCCGCTGAAGTCCACTCACCGCCATGAAGTCCACCCGCTCCTCGCACGCCCGCGCGATCCGCCGCGACGAGTACACCCCGCAGCTGTACCCATACAGCAACAGCGCCACCATCATCCCGGGATGGTACGGAGGCTGCCCGCGCTCCCCCTCGTACGACTCGTAGATCGCCGACAGGTCCAGCGTCTCCCGTACTGCGTCCCGAACCAGGTGCGCCGCATGTCCCGCAGGAACAAAGTCATGCACCGACGGCGGCAGCAGCCACGTCTGGTCCACATCCCAGCTGCGAAATCGCTTGCTCATCTCCCCATTCAATCACACCCCTCCCATCCCGTCGATCCATAGCTGATTACTCGGACAGGCTCCTAGTGGAAAAGACCCGCAATGCTGACGTACTTTCCGAACTGAGAACGGAAGCGGCCAAGCTCGTCAGCGCCTCGGCGGGGCGCGGCCCGGTGCTCGCTGTGATCGGTCATTTGGACGCTGTGCCGCAAGTCGACGACCGCGGGCTCCGAGAGCGCATCGGGGTCAAGGCGGATACGGCGCTTACCTTGCCGGATTGGTCGGTTTGGATATTTCGCGAGCTTCAGGCGGCTCGAGCCATTGTGGAAGCCTCCACCCCGAAGGGGCGAACTCCAAGGAAGCGAGCAGCTAGGAAATAGACGCCATGGCGGAATGTCCACGGGAGACATGTTGGCCGGACGCAGGATGCAGTCTGGGCCACCTCGACCTTTCGAAGTGTCCAGTGCTGAAAGCGGATCCCCCGGTGAAGACGGGCGGCCGAGTCGCGACGAAAGCAGTGGCCATGCCCTGGTCGGGAGGTGTGCTCGGGCTTACAGACCTCGGTTTCATCTCGGGTCACAGCAAGCCCATTGTACTGGCAATCGTGGGGCCGCACAAAGCGGGAAAGACCACGCTGTTAGGCGCTTGGTATCTGTTGCTCGGACGCGGTGCCCGACCGGACGACAAGTTACGATTTTCGGGCTCCTGCTCCCTGATTGGATGGGAGGTCCTTGCTACCCCGCTACGATGGGAGTCCGGTTCAAACCCCCCCGCGTTTCCGCCCCACACCACCAGCACCAGTGCACGTATACCGGGGCTGCTCCACTTGGCGTTCAAACACGACCACGATCATCGCAAGGACTATTTGATGACAGATGCCCCCGGTGAATGGTTCCGGAAATGGGCGCTTAAACGTGAGGCCCCAGATACCGAAGGCGCCCGATGGGCTGCGGAACATGCCGACGCGTTCCTGTTAGTCGCAGATCGCGAGGCATTGGCGGGACCAGAGATGGGCGCCGCGCGCACCGGCATTCAACTGCTTGCGCGGCGCTTGGCGGACGAGCTCGGAGGAAGGCCAGTTGCCCTCGTCTGGACCAAAGCGGACATCTCGATCACGCCTGAGATGGAAGTGACAGTACGAAGCGCTGTGCAGAGGGTGATACCAGAGGCCGTAGAGTTCGCCGTCAGCATCAAGCCCAAGCCCGATGGGACCGAGAACACGCAGGGTTTCCTCGACCTTCTTGGCTGGGCACTGAATGTCCAGCGACCGACCGTGCGGCTCCCAGAACCCGCAGCCGGCAATCTAGATCCCGTCTTCAGTTTTGGCGCGAGGTAGGCAATGGCAGCGCCCGACAGGTCTATCCTGCTGATTGGAGAATCTGACGTGGGGAAGTCCCATTACGGAGGTCAGCTACTGAAACGGCTGATGCAAGAAGACGGACAAATCCGAATGGATGGGGCAGCTACCAATCTGGAACCCTTCGAAGCGGTCATGGCCAGTCTAGATGCGGGACTGTCAGCCGACCATACGGCCACTGCGATCTACCATGAAAGCCGCTGGCCGATAGTCGATGAGGAGGGTCGTAAGGCTCATCTGATCTGGCCGGATTACGGCGGCGAGCAAATCAAAACTATCGTCGACGAGCGGCGGCTTCCACACGTCTGGCTCACACGCATATCCCAGTCCTCGGCATGGCTCATGCTCATCCGCCTCCAAAAGACCCGAGCGGACGACGATATTTTCTCCCGACCCCTCACCTCCTTGAAGGGGAACGGCAGGGAAGCTGGGGAAGTGCGGGTGTCAGATCAGGCCCGCTTGATCGAGCTGCTGCAAATACTGGTTTACGCCCAGTCAACATCAAACAAGCGCATGCACGGATTGCCCCGTCTCGTTGTACTCCTGACATGTTGGGACGAGTTCGAGGACGCGGGGAAACCTGCCGAAGTGTTGCATGAGCGCCTCCCCATGTTCTGCGATTTCGTCGCGAGCAATTGGGAGCATTTTGGGGTACTGGGACTCTCGGCGCTTGGGCGAGCGCTCGACAAAGAGTTACCCGACCAGAGCTACATCGCTCAAGGCTCGGAGCAGTTCGGCTATGTAGTTTTGGAGGATGGTACCCGCTCCCCTGATCTAACGGTGCCGGTCCAGAAACTTCTCGCCGAACACGCGTAACATTGGCGTCGGCGGTGCGGGCCATGCAGATCGAACAAGCCCTGTACGGGGAATGTCGGGGTGAGCACTCCCTGCTGGCGTCGAGCGGAGCCGACACGGTGTCGGCAGCGATCGTTCAGCGGCTGGACCTCCCGGATACGGCGCCACCGGGCGTCAAGTGGTCGCCCTTCCTTCGTGGCTTCCCGTACGAAGACCGATATGTGCTGTCGCGGACGTTCCACGATCCGGATGCGTCGCGGGGTGGAATGGTCTTCTCACACGCCCTCCTTACTCCTCTGGATGAAATCGGGGAGATGCCGGAGCTGGGACCGCTTGTGAAGCTGCTCGCAACTTCCGACCAACCACGCCCCGAACCCACGACGGTGCGACTCGCTCGCACGGAAACAGAGCATCGGCACACTGACGAGCTAGTGGACGCAGCAGAGGCGTTTGGGACCAACGGAACATTGCCAGTCGTGCGGCTCGACCATGTCGGTTTCGACGATCTTGTTGTCGCCTTGTGGGTCCACCTGTCGCCGGAGCTCCGCCGTGGCTTCGCTTTCCGTCTTAGTTTTGACCCGCGCGACCTTGTCGAGACACCAAGACCGACGCTGGTATGCACGCCCCGTGGGATGGCGACACGCTGGTCCGAGTATCCGGTCATCCGTTCGGTCTCATCTCCCGAGCCGCGCTCGTTCGTTGCGGCGGTCCTGAGCGGTCACGGGAGGGGAACCGCGCTGATCGAGTTCATAAGGGACATGGGACTGAAGCCCGCGACGATCCCTGATCTACGTCTGATTGAGCAAGCCTATTGCCTCGACATCGGTGAGCCCACGTTTGAGCGACGCGTAGGCGCGGTGAGGCTGATTGGAAAGTTGTCGCCAGATGCAACTGCCGGCGAAGAGGGGAAAAACGTTCTTGTCCGACGATTGTGCGACATCTTGTCCGCCGCCAGCGCTGAAGAAGTTCTGCAGTTGAGGAACCTTGATCTTGCGGCATTCCCCGCTCCGAGCCGCGTGTGGAAAGCGCTCGGCCGATGGATGGCTGAGAACAGCTATCCCCCGGACCAGGATGTCGAAATGCTCGCGGTTTTTGAGGACGCCACTGCTGGCACCAACGCTCTCCCAGAGTGGCGAACTGCGGTACTGAACGGCTTCGCGGTTGCGATCGCCTCGCTTAAGTCCTCGTTTCCTAAAGCCTTCTGGCGTTGGTTTCGGATTCGCCCCGAAATCGCGGTCGCTGCGTTCCGCCATGTCCCCTTAGAAGCTGAGGTCGAGCAACAATTGACGACGGAGACGCCGCGTAATCTCAATGAAGCGGCCGCCAAGATCCTCTTAACGGCCGTGTTGTCTCGCGGATGGCTACGTCTTCACGGGGCGCTGTTGTCGGCCACTTGCTCAACGTCGGATGCCGCGCGCCGGCAGGTCGCAGTCGATACCGATCCGTCATTCGTCGAAGGTCTGCGGTCGGCTCTTCGACACGCGAAGCCGGCAAATCTTGTCAAGTGTGCGCTCGAGGTCGAAGATCCACGCATGCCACGACTTGCCGCTGAAGCTGTCGCCAAGGAACCAAGGCTTCTGGCCGAGGTGGATCTCACAGCGGTCAAGACGCAGTTGATTTGGCGCGAAGCTCTAACCATCGATCCTGAGTCTTGGCGGGGTCCTGCTGATCCGGTAGCGGCGTTTCGCCTAATACTCGACCGTCTGTTGGATGGCGGTGAGACCGATAGTTTACTAATTGAACGACTGTCGGATACACCCGTCGCAGATCTTGGGACCTATCCTCGGCGGCCGGAAATTTGGTCGCGCATTCGGGGTGTTGCGCTCCACAAACTGCTCGCGGCAACCGCCAAAGGGTGGCTCCGCGAAGCGACCAGCGCCGAAGTTCCGTTTGTCCCCGAAGACGACCTCCAAGTAGCCATCCTGGACGGCGGCGAGCTTGAGCAAGCGCTGGATGGACTGATCCCGAACCTTGTCGGCACGGCAGTCCGAATCGTTGACGCTCTCGGTCGTTACGAGCAGCAACAATTTCTGCGTTTGCTGAGGCAGTTGACGTCGCGCACAACGTTCCTCCCCCGTCCCGACGCGGAAGGTATCGGCCGTTTGGTACGGGAACGTCGATGGCAGAGCGTCGCTAAAGACTTAGTACATCAATACAGAACCGGACGGCGGGATCTCAAACCCGCGATCCGAGCCTGCTGTGACCTGCTCGACGTCTGGGAACGCTTTCTTCTCGGGTTGACACCGGTCTCGGAATCGGAAAAGTGGAAATGCTTTGAGCAGTTGGCTGTCCAGCTCTACCCGCGCGGTCCAGACGATCTCGAATTGTGGGAACGTGCAGGTGGGGACGACGCCGATCTTTCAACGGCGGGAAGTGGACGGACGCGATGGCGAAAAGCCGTACGGAACCTCCGCAATGGAGGAGGACCGACCGCCGCCGCACTGTTGGCGTCAATGATGGAGGATTTCCCAAACAACGAACGAATCCCTCTTCTCGCCAGGGATCCCGTATTCGGTGGAGGCGTCCCGGATGGCTTGGAAATTGAATGAACGACGCCGAATTGGAGGCGGAAGGCGTGGATGAAGTCTTGCGAAACGCGGCGAAGGTGACAGCAGCCTTTGCCACCGGGCATGCCATCGTCATCGGGGTCGCGAATTACAGAAACGTGTTGCCGCTGCCGGAAGCGGTGCTGAACGACGCGAAGGACGTCGCCGCAGTCCTGAAATCCAGTGCCTACTGTGGTTACGAACCACACAACGTCCACTTGCTGCTCGACGCCGACGCCACACTGAAGCAGATCCGGAAGGCCTTAGCTACCGTCGCAAAGAACAGCGGACCCCACGACACCGTCGTCATCTTTTTTTCCGGGCACGGTGCCCGTCTCGGTGATCCTGCAGACCCTGAAAGCGCCCTACTGCCGGTCGAGTGCGACGAACAGAAATTGCATGCGACGAGCTTGTCCGAGGCGGAATTCTCCGCCGCACTACGGCGATTCACCGCTCGACGTCTACTAGTCCTGATCGACGCTTGCCACTCCGGAGACGCCGGGAACCTCAAGGGCCATCCAGGGGGAGAGTCACCGACCTTTGGCTATAGTGAAAAGTCTCTTGGACGCTTGGCCCAAGGCATCGGCCGCATTCTCATCGCGTCTTGCCGGGGCAGTGAAGAGTCTTGGGTGCTGCCAAACGCCCGCAACAGCGTGTTCACTTCCCATCTCCTCGATGCCTTGCGCGGCCAGGGACGCACTAGCGGAGACGGCATAATACGGGTCTTCGAAATCTTTAACCACGTCTCGCAGATGGTTAAACTAGAGATGTCGGGACGCCAGCATCCGGTGTTCGAGGCAAGCAATGTTGAAGACAACTTCCCTATCGCGCTCGACCGAGGCGGGGTTAAATCAGACGTTCCGGAAACGGTCTCCGGAGCCGCGTCTGACGTCTGGAGCCAAATGCAAGAACTATTGCCGGATCTTTATCCGGCAGGGCCGATGGACCAGGAAGTTTGGGCGCGTGCCGGTGGGGATCCTTCTCGCTTGCACTTGAACGATACGGGACACACTGCGTGGTTCAAGGCATTGCGCATGCTCCGTCGAGGTGGCGGAGGGGCAGGAATTCGCAGGGAAAGCCTGATTGGAACCGCGCTTGAGGACTACCCCCACCATTCTATTTTAAGTGCACTGTTGTAATGTGAAGATTGGCTTACATCCGACTACTCCCGACTAGGAGCCTCGTGCCTTATCGGGAATCCCTCCCAGCTACAGTTGCCCCCCAACCTGGGGCACGAAGGGACAGACCGTGGCGATATGCACTTGAACCTATCCCCAACAATCCAAGCAATCGTTGATGTTCAAGGAGTTTCGTGATGCACAGGGATGCACGACAACTACCGATTCGGCATCTGTCGGTGCGATTACCGTGGCATGACACCGGGTGGGCTGGTCATGTCTGCCAGTTCCCTTCGAAGAACAACTGGTGCATGGTGCTGAAGGGTATCCGTGAAGAGCGTAACGACACCGCGGAAAACGGACTGGCTGGGCGACCGTGGTCGGAGTTGTCCGAAGTGGAGCTCCCTGCATGCCTGAAGGAACGGGGTGCGGCGCTGAACGCAAAGCGCTACACGATTACGAGCCGCCACCCATTCGCCCAGTCATCTTCGAGCACCCATGGGCACTTTGACTGGAACCAGTTCCAAGTCCCGCGCTACAGCGTACAGGCGGTTCCCTTCCGTTGGACCAGAAAGGAGGAAGCGCAGCAAATTGCTAACTCTCTGGCGCTTCCCTTCGATCTCGAGCGGGAACCCGATCTCGACTTCAAAACCGTCTGGATCAACAACTTCGAGAATCAGCAGATCATGCTGGACACCTTCTTCGGTGCTCTGCAGCCGGAGAGTTCGCTCATATTCCTTTACGCGAAACGCACCCCGCTCGCTGACGATCCTCGGCGCGTTCTCATAGGGGCCGGCCGGATCACCCGTGTGGGATCTGCGCAGGAACATAAGTACAGTGGGGACACGAGTGGTAAGCTCCGTGGCCTCATATGGGAACGAGCTGTCTCGCATTCGATTAGCCCGAAGGGATCCGACGGCTTCGTGCTCCCGTACCAACAGATTATGGCTCTCGCCGAACGCGACGGCAGCCTCGATCCGTCTCAGTTCGTCGCGTTCGCCCCGACCGAAGCGTTCGATGCATTCAGCAACATCTCTGAACACGTCGATCACGATCAGGCAATCGCGAGCCTGCTCTCATTGGCTGACAAAGTCCGCCTGATCGCCCGACACATCCCAGATAACTGGGATCGACATCTTGAGTGGATTTCCGAGCGACTGGCGGAGTTGTGGCACCTTCGTAGTGCCTTCCCGGGCCTCGGCAGCGCGCTCCATGCCTTCGAAATTCGCTATGGTACGCTGCTAGCGATGGACTTGGCCGAGCGTCACACGGTCGATGGACGCTGGGAGAGAGACCCGTGGGAGCTTGTCGCTCACGCGTTCACCGAACCCGAAAATGTTCTTTCTCCGGCTACGGCAGCGCATATCCAGCCGTTCGACGGGAAACGACTCGCCGCTCTCGCACCCGACCGGATGGCGTTGCTGCGACTCCTGTCACGATTCAGTCTGACCGTCGAGCAGGCCACGCGCTTCTTTGAACCGTCCACTCGGCCCGAGTTGAGCGACGACGAGATTCTCCGGAACCCGTACCGTCTGTTTGAGATCGACCGTCATCGCTTCGACGCCGTCAGCATCGGCGTCATCGATCGAGGCATGTTTCCCGACGAATCGGTACGCTCGGAGTATCCGCTGCCTGCTCAGACCAAGCTCGAAGGAGATCAGGATCCCAGACGAGTGCGGGCTCTCGCCGTCCATGTGCTGGCAACGGCCGAAATCAACGGCCATACCCTGCTCCCGGTGGAACAGGTACTCGAAGGCATTCGAAACCTTGAGCTTGACCCTCCTTGTCGACCGTCATCGGACTTGCTGCCGTTGCTTCACCCAGTCATGGCGCCGGTGGTTGTCGACGTCCACATTGCGGACGGCACGAAGGCTTGGCAGTTCGGTGAGCGTAAGGCGCTCGGCGACCTGCTGAGACTCCAGATTCGTCGCCGCCAAAGGGGACGCCGGCACACGGCCACTCACGACTGGCGTGCGCTCGTGGACAAGGCCCTTCGCGAGATGCCAGATGATCCCGAGAGGCGCAAGATCGAGGAGCGGGCGCGCACCGAGAAGGCAGCGGCACTCTGTGAGCTCTTTGCGTCCAGGTTCTCGCTTCTGCTCGGCCGTGCGGGGACCGGCAAGACACGGCTCTTGCAGATCCTCTGCGATCTGCCGGAGATCCGAGGGGACGGAGTGATTCTGCTCGCGCCGACAGGCAAGGCACGTGTTCAGATGCAAGGCCACGTCGATGGCCTCAAAGCGCGGACCATAGCACAGTTCCTCCTGCCCGACCGTTTCGACATTGAAACGCAACGGTACCATCTCTCCGACGCACCCAAGGTCGAGGCCTACGGCACAGTGATCATCGACGAAGCCTCGATGGTGACGGAGGACATGCTGGCGGCGGTGATTGATGCACTGAAGGCCCCGAAGCGCATCATCCTTGTCGGCGACCATCGCCAGCTTCCTCCTATCGGCGCCGGGCGACCCCTAGTCGATCTGGCGAGAGAGTTCCAGCCCGAAGGGCTTGAGACGGTATTTCCCAAGGTCGGCGATGGTTACACGGAACTGATCGTGGGCGTGCGTCAGACGAGGACCGGAGCCAGGGAGCGAGATGATGTTCTGTTGGCCTCGTGGTTCAGCGGTGAGCCCCTCGATCCCGGCGCGGACGAAATCTGGGTGCGGATGGCCCAGGGTAAGACGGATGGGCATGTCGAGATCCGCACATGGCAGACCCAGCAGGAGCTTGAGGCAGAGATGCTCAAGGCGCTCGTCGCCCGCGTGGACGACATCGAAAACGACCATGACGAACGAGGCTTCGGCACGTCCCTGGGTGGCATCTCAACCGACAAGGGAGTGTTCTACAACGCTGCATGGCCGGAAAGGAGTCGGAAAGGATCCGCCGAGCGGTGCGAGAGCTGGCAGGTTCTATCGCCGGTGCGGGGCAAGGGCCACGGCGTCGACGAACTGAACCGCTTTCTCCATGAGCGGTTCAAGGTCCAGGCCCTACGATACGCCACGGGACGTACCTCGTATACACCCCGGCCATCTGGCGGACAGCAAATCGTCTACGGCGACAAAGTGATGTCGATCGTCAACCAACAGCGCCGCACCCTCGGGCGTGGCCGTGAACTCGTTTCCAACGGCGAGATTGGCATGGTGGTCGGGCAAGCCAAGTTCGGACCGAAATGGGACGGCGAAACACCCGAGCGCCTTGACGTCGAGTACGGGACGCAGCCTGGAACCACCTTCGTTTATTGGCCAAGCGACTTCGGCGACGATCGCGGGGTCGTCCTGGAGTTGGCGTACGCGTTGACGATTCACAAAAGCCAGGGTAGCCAGTTCAACCAAGTGTTCGTCGTGGTGCCGCAGCCATGCTTCGCCCTCGGGCGCGAGCTCTTCTACACCGCGCTGACACGACAACTTGACCACGTTGTGCTCTTTGTGCAGGGAGAACCAACCGACATCCGCGAGTATGCCTCATCGAAGTATTCGGAGGTGGCGCGACGGTACACCAACCTGTTCCAAGCTCCCGACATGACTGACGGCTACGGCGGGTTTCTGGAGCGTCGTCTCATCCATCGTACGGCTCAGGGGGAGCTTGTTCGCTCAATTTCCGAGGTCGTAGTCGCTGACGCACTCCACGCGGAAGGTATCGACTACCTCTACGAGAAGGCGTTGCCCGGAAAGGATGGAGTAGAACGCTACCCTGACTTTACCGCGGAAGATCCCGCAACCGGCATCACCGTCTATTGGGAGCACCTCGGTATGCTGTCTGATCCGGCCTACCGGCGACGGTGGAACAAGAAGGTCGAGTGGTACAAGATGATGTGTTTGACTCCCGATGGCCCAGAGAATGACAAGGGTGAGCGGCTCGTGACGTCGCAGAACAGACCTAACGGCGCAATCGACTCTCAGCAGATACGGCAGCAAGTTCGCGAAATCTTCGGCCTATGACGTCCTCGCGATGTGGGTTTCGTTGTAGATGGCATCCATTGCCTTTGTCCAAAGCTGCTGGCCAAGAGCCCTTGTGCGGTGCCTGACAACCGGTGATCGACAAACCGTCGGCACCATCGAGAGACTGTCCGCGCGCTGATTCGGTACCGTTCAGCGATCTCCCTTACCGAGCAACCGCGTGCACAGTCGAGTATGAGCGCCATCTCTTCTTCTTTGCTCAGTATGATTTCGACTCGTACCCGCAGCATTGTCACGTTCCTCTGAGGTCAAGTGCACAACAAGGGCCGCGGCCTCGGTCTTGGACGGACGCTCGTCACTAATGTCACGTATCCGTTTCACGCGACCTCACTCCGTGGCCAGTATCAGCGTCGGCAATACACGCCATGCTGCCGTCGCCGCAAGTGCTGACGCCAAAAACCGAGGCCTCCGGCAGTGTCCTCGGCACGACTGTTCGCGGTTCCGTTGGCAGCGCGCAGGTCCTGGGAGCCACGTCAGCCGCACTCCTGGTGCCTACCAGCCCCTCCTGGCGTCCATTGCAGCCTGCGAATGACTCGTCGGCCGGTCCGGGCAGCCGTGGCCTGGATGCGCGTGGCCGCCCGGTCTCTACCCATACATCTGCCTGGCGCGTCGTTCTCCTCCAACACGCTGCCCGCCGCAGGGAGGTCATGGCCGGCTTGGCTCGGGCGAATCCCGGGAGCCCGGGCAGGCGCCCGCGCCGGTCCCGCCAGTAGAGTGGAGGCCATGAACCATGACGAGAACATTCACAATTCCGGACGGCAACTTGGCCCCGCGCCAGGCCGTGCGCCGGACCACCTGGTGCGCCCGCGCCTTCGTCCTCGGCGGGCTCGCACTAGCTGCCATGTACACGACCGCAACCCTCGCGCTCGACGCGGGCGCGGAGCACATCGGCGCGCTCTGGACGGCGGCGATCGCCTGGACCGTTGCCGTAAGCCTCTCGGGCGCCCTGTGGCGAGGGTTCCGCTACAGGGATTGGTCTGCATTCTCCGACTACGAGCTGCCGGAACACGACGGCGACATGGACGAATGGACACGCACAGACCCCGATTCCTGGCCAGGCGACATCGAGTATCAACTGTTCCACGACGACGACCACCTTCGGTGATCCGCTGACGGCGACCGTCCTGCCGGTGGCGACCGGACGCCCTGGCCTCCACCAATACGCCGTTCGCCGGCGGAAGGTGGCGGCAGGCCGGGGCCGGGCGAGTCCCGGGGGACCGAGGAGGGGCTCCCCCACGCCACCGCCACGGAGGTCGCCGCCATGCCCGACACCAACATCACCGCCGATCACCGCCGCGCGTTCGAGGCCCTGACCAGCGGCCGGTTCAACAACTTCTGCCTCGTCTCATGTTTCGTCAACGGCGAGCCAACCGCGGCCATCGCCGCCGTCAACATCAGTCCCCCCGCTGAAGACGGCGGCGAGCCGGACTATCTCATCAGCCCGCTCTTCGTCTGCCCCACCGAGGCAATGACACTCACCGACCATGACGGGAGGGAGGCGTGAGCGGCCGCCGGCCCGCCGCCCAACTCCAGGTCCCGCCCGAATGCCGCGACATGATCCGCCGCGGCGCCCTCGTCGCTGTCAATCATTCGGGAGGCAAGGACAGCCAAAGCATGACCATCCTGCTCGCCCGGATCGTCCCCCGCGACCAGCTGCTGGTGGTTCATGCCCCGCTCGGCGAGGTCGAGTGGCCGGGCACCGTGGAGCACATCGAGAACACGATCCCTGCCGGCGTTCCGCTGATATTCGCGCGCACGGCGTCCGGCAAGTCGCTTCTCGAACGCGTCGAGGAGAGGGGCATGTTCCCCTCGATGCGGACCAGGTTCTGTACGTCCGATTTGAAGGTTTCACCTATCGAACGCGAACTGCGCCACTACCTGAAGGCCCACCCCCGCTTTGAGGGCCGCCTGGTCAGCGCCATGGGACTGCGACGCGACGAGAGCAGTGCGCGGTCCAAACGCATCCCCTGGACGCGCAGCGACCGCAATTCCCGGGCCGGCCGGAAATGGTTCGACTGGCTGCCGATCTTCGACCTCACCGCCCAGGACGTGTTCCGAGTCATCCGCGAAGCAGGCCAGTCTCCCCATTGGGTTTATGCTCAGGGGATGTCTCGTTGTTCTTGCTCTCTGTGCATTTACGCATCACGGCGCGATTTGCGCCGGGCCGCTGAACTCCGTCCCGACCTCTACAAGAAATACTCACGGCTGGAGAAGCGCATCGGCCACACGCTGTCTCCGTCGGGGATTCCGCTTCCGGCTCTCACCGGCATTCCGGCCGACCCCGCCGCTCAAGGTCTCGACCCGTCCGACCGGCTCCGCACCGAAGGCGGCGCCGGGCAATAACCACCTGCACTCGCGCAAACACCGCCCGGAGACGGAGCCTGGGCCGGCCGGGCGGCGGGACAGGGCCGGAGAGAGTTGCCTCGCCCGCAACCCCATTCACGGAGGAACACATGAACCACACCGCTCCCATCCACGACTCGGCGATCCGCCCAGTCCCGCTCGACCGTCTGTCCATCGCGCCGGAGAACGTGCGCAGGACGCCGCCCGACGCCAACGCCGAGGCCGAACTGAAGGCCTCCATCGCGAACCACGGCCTCCTCGAGAACCTCGTCGTCCGGAGCGATGGACCCGAGGGAGGCTACGCCGTGGTCGCGGGCGGCCGCCGCCTCGCGGCACTGAAGGCGCTCGCCGCCGACGGCGTTCTCGATGCCGCGCATCCCGTGCCCTGCCTGGTCGTGGACGGCGATGCCACGCCCGCGGAGCTGTCCCTCGCCGAGAACGTCATACGCATCGCCATGCATCCGGCCGACCAGGTGATCGCGTTCACGAAGCTCACCGAATCCGGCGTCACGGCGGCGGCCATCGCGGCGCGGTTCGGCACGTCCGAGCGCCTGGTCGAACAGCGCCTGCGGCTCGGCAACGCCGCCCCCGAGCTGCTCAACGCCTACCGGGCGGGCGACATCGACCTGGAGACGCTCAAGGCCTTCGCCGTCACCACCGATCACGCCCGCCAGATGGTGGTCTGGGAGCAGGTGGCGGACCAGGGCTACCGCCCGGCCGCCTGGCAGGTGAAGCGCATGCTCACCGAGGAGCGGATCCCGGCCAACTCCGCCATGGCCCGCTTCGTCGGCGTCAAGGACTACGAAGCCGCGGGCGGACCGGTGCTGCGGGATCTGTTCGCAGCCGAGGACGAGAGCGGCATCTGGCTGGAGGACCCGGTGCTGTTGCAGAACCTCGCCATGGCGAAGCTCGGCGAGACCGTGAAGGACCTCGAGACCCGCTGGCGGTGGGCAACCGCCGCGCCGGAGGTGGACTGGACCGAGATCGCGCGCTACGGACGCATCTCTCCGGAGCCCGCCGCGCCGACCGCGGCGGAGACGGCCGAGCTGGAGCGCCTGCGCACCCGCGAGGACGAGCTCTCCAACCTCGACGAGGAAGACTGGACCGAGACGCTCGAACGGGAGGCCGAGGCCATCGAGACCCGGACATGCGAGATCAACGCGGCGGTCGAGGCCCGGGCAACCTTCCGGACGGAGGACTGCGCGATCGCGGGCTGCATCGCCACCATCGACTGGAAGGGCGAACTTCAGATCGTCGCGGGCCTGGTCCGTCCCGAGGACATGCCGAAGCCGGCGGACTCCGGCGACAGCGCCGGCGGTGATGTGAGTGACGGCGATGAAGACGGCGCCACCGCCGGGGACGACCGGTTCCGGAGACCCGCAATCTCTGCGCCCATCGCCTCGCCTCCCGACCCGCAGGCCGTCGCGCGGAAGGAAGCGGGCGTGGGGATCGGGCTTTCCGACGATCTCCGCTCGATCCGCACGGCACTGGTCAAGGCGCATCTCGGGGAGGACTTCGAGGCCGCCTTCGATCTCATGCTGTTCCAGCTCGGCCGCGCCGTGTTCACCCGCGGCTCCCGGGACGATGCTCTCGACATCGCTGTCCTGGAGACCCCGGACCGGCCGACCCTGCGCATGAACGACGAGGAGTTCGGGTCCTGGAGCCCGGGCGAGGCCATGCTCGCCGACCGCTCCGATCTGCCGCTGGACTGGCTGACCATCGAGGACGGCGGCGAGTCCTTCGCAGCGCTGCGCGCGTTGCCACAGGACGACAAGCAGCGGCTCTTCGCGGCCACGGTGGCGCGCACGGTGAAGGGCCAGCTGGCGTTCGAGCCACAGGCGTGTCCCGAACTGGAAGCCACCATCGCCCGGCTCGACATCGACTTCGCCGGCCACGTGCGCCCCACCGCGGACATGCTGTGGTCGCGCATCAACAAGGGCCGCATCCTGGACATCGCCAGGGAGACCCTGGGACCCGCATGGGCCTCGGCGCGGGCGAAGAGCAAGAAGCCCGCGATCGCCAAGGCGATGGAGGAGGCTTTCGCCGCCGGAAGCCCTCCGCTGGGCGTCACCGCCGACACCCACGCGGCCGCGCTCGCCTGGACCCCTCCCGGCTTCAAGGCGTTCGACGAGGGCCGTGCCGGCGCCGAAGATGCCGGTGCGGAGACAGCGCCCGCAACCGAGGCGCCGGACTCCGTAGCCGGCCCGGAACCGTCACCGGAACCGTCACCGGAACCGGACAGCGCCGGCGCCCTGGAGCAGGTGGAACCGAAGGGCGCCGACGCACCCGCCGACTCGCCGCATCCGGTCTCCGTGACCGAGACCGTCGAGACCCCGGCGGCAGCCGAACACCATCCTGCACCCATCGCCGCCAACGGCCATGACAACGGCAATGGACTCGACATCCCCGAGTTCCTGCGCCGCGTCTGAACCGCCCCTCGGCCCGAACGCGCCCCGCCCCGCACACCGCGGGGCGGGGCTTTTTTTGTTTGTCCCACCAAACCGGGGAGACCGCACATGACACACACCGCCATTTCGCCCAGGGCGACGATCCGCGCCCGGTTCCACGAAAGCGCCCTCAATCGCGTCACGAGGTTCTTTGCGTCCACTCTCTACGATATCTTCACCGAGACTCTGCAGAACTCACGCAGGGCCGGCGCCACCCGCGTACGCGTCACCGTCGCCGCACCTGTTGGCCACGCCGCCGCCGGCGCGCCCGAGCCGTCCGAACCGCGCCTCACGGTGACCGTCGCCGACGACGGCGCCGGCATCGAAGATCCCGCGGTCCTGCTGAGCTTCGGCGAGAACGGCTGGAGAGACGACCTGGTGGCCCGCGAGGACGCCGCCGGCATGGGAATCCTGAGCCTCGCGCACCGCGGCTGCCGGATCGCCTCGCGGCCACGCACGCCGGACGGCCATGTCGGGCATGGCTGGTCCGTGGACCTCTTGCCGGAACATTTCACCGGCCACAGCGATGCCCAAGTCCGGCACGACGACACCGCGCCGTATCCATCCGGCACCGCCGTGCAGTTCCAGGCCACGGTATCCGCGGACATGATCCACGCCGCGATCGCCAGTGCGGCGCGCCACTATCCACTGCCGGTCACGTTCGAAGGCGAGACGCTGGAACGACAGGCCTTCCTCGACGGCGCCATCCACGCCGAGAGCTGGAACGGCCTCGCCTTCGGCGTCTACCGGGACCGCAGCCGCGGCTACCTCGAGCCCGACCTCAACTTCTTCGGCCTGACCGTGCCCGTTCGCCTGCCCACGGTCGAGACCGTTCACAGCGGCATCTGGTCCGTCCGCGCCGACGTCGTGGACTGCCCAGGCCTCGAACTGCAACTGCCGGCGCGCCGGGAAGCCGTCGAGAACGAGTTTCTGGCCGAGGTGCGCGAGGCGGCGCGCCTGGCGGTCTACCGCGCCATGGCCGCCGACTCCGACCCGCGCCCCGCCTTTGCCGACTGGACACGAGCGCGCGACGCAGGCATCGAGCTTGCGCCCCCGCCGCGGGTCCTCCGTCCCTGGCGGCCCGCCATCGCCGACATCGACGACTGGCGGGAGCCGCCGAAGCCCGCGCCGGCCGGCCCCGATGCGCTGGTCATGGTCTGCGATCCCGATCCGCCCGAGGCGCAGGCGCTGTGGCGCGCCGTAGAGCGCGCCGGCATGGCAGAGGAGCTCTTCGAAGCCGACAAGCGCCTCGAAGGCTACGGCTGGTATGACCGGCTCGACCGCGTCACGGGCATCGACACCGAAGTCACCGACGGTGACGGCAGGACGTGGCCGCTTCACGAGTTCCCCGTGCCCGAGCGCACCGGCGCATCCACTGCCCCCCTGACGCCGCGTCCTGCCGCGATCCGCATGGCGCTTGCCATCGAAACCGCCGACGGCCGGAGACGCAGGCTCGACCTCCTCACCGATCTCGCCTTCGCGGGCGAGACCTGGTGCTGGATCAGCGACGCGCTGCCGCTGGTCACCGCCGACAGCGCCCTGGAACCGCGCCGCCTCGCGGAGCTGCTGCGCTTCGCTTTCTTCTCGGCCTCCGACGATGTCGACGCCGACAGCCGCGAGACCCAGGCCATGCGGTTCGACGAGGAGGCGCTCCACATCGCGACAAGGCTCCTGTGCAGCGAGGATTCGGCACTGGAACTCTCCATCGCCGAGACCGTTCGGCGCGAACTCTTCTGGCTCGTTCCCAACAACCGCGCGGTGGAGATTTCCATCACCCGCCCAAACGTCCGCGTCGTCCTCGGCGATCCCGCCGCCACCGAAACCTGAGCCGGTCGGCCGCCGCTGCGCGTTTGCGGCGGCGGCCGTTCCGCGCCGCATCATTCATCCCGCCCGCCGAACCTTTCACGCCCGCCAACGGCCGGAACCCCGTCAACGATCACACACCGTCGTCAGATTCCCGACTCCACCGGGGCCCGA
Source organism: uncultured Binatia bacterium (SeqCode) (assembly GCA_965219905.1). Classification (GTDB taxonomy): domain Bacteria; phylum Desulfobacterota; class Binatia; order UBA9968; family JAJDTQ01; genus JAJDTQ01. The sequence continues at coordinate 2,249,220 of CBDCOS010000002.1, forward strand.
ATCCGGCTCAGCACGGACGCCCATCCCGAGGACACAGTCACCGTCTTCGCACCGGCGGAACCCGGGCCGGGCGCCCGGAACCGGGGTTTACCGATGCCCGATGCCTGAACGGCCCACCGACCACGACCCCACTGCGACACCTGCGCCGGGATGCGATTCCCCGGCACTCATTTTGCACTACCTGATCCCTCGCTGGGCCAGAGGCCGGGTCGGATGACTCCGACCGGGAAAGAGGACGCCATGGAAAGGAACCCAATAGAGGCATTGATCGGCGCGAATGGGACAGCCCAACTCACAGGCCTCTCCCTGCTCGACCTCGACTCGATGACGGTCCGGGAACTGCGCCAGCGCGGGCTCACCGCGGCGCAGGCCGGGAAGGTCAAGGCGGCGTTCGAACTGGGCCGGCAACTGCTCGAAGCCGAAGCCTGCGTGCACGAGAACGCTCCGTTGGTCAGCAGCCCCGAGGAGGCCTACCGCTACATGCGGGCGCGCTACCTCAACGAGTACCGCGAACACTTCGACGTCTTGTTGATGACCAACCGGAACAGGCTGATCCGCCGCCATCGGGTTTCCACGGGCAGCCTCACGGCGTCCGTGGTCCATCCCCGGGAGGTCTTCAACCCGGTCATTCGCGAGTCCGCGGCCGGGGTCATCTTCGTCCACAACCACCCGAGCGGCGATCCTTCCCCGAGCCGGGAGGACGTGGACATCACCCATCGTCTCAGGCAGGTGGGCGAGGTCCTGGGAGTCCGGGTCCACGACCACGTCGTCTGCGGACACGACCGTTTCTTCAGTTTTAGCCGGGAGGGTTTGTTATGACTCGTCAGCGTTCCGCCGGCCCGCCGCCGGCCATGCACCCGATGGACCCGCGCCGCGGCCGGGACCTCTCGCCCATGTTCGCGGCGTTCCTTTGCTGGCTCCTGGGCCTCAAGCCCATGACCAGGCCGGCCATCACCGGCATCGCCGTTTCCGGCAACGCCGTGCTGGCCGCCACCGACCAAAACCCGCTGTTCGACCAGCATCTCGGATCGCTCGAGGATTTCGAGGCGAACATCCGCGGCTGGGGCGAAGCCTGCGGCGCCAATGCCGGCACCGTGGAAAGCCTCCTGACCCGCGTGAGGAGAACAGACCGATGAGCTTCCCCGACCTCCCCGAAGGCTATGACCGCCACAAGGACGCACTTGCCATCGTCGATCCCGGCGCCTCGAACCCGTCCGGCATAGCACTTGCCATCCACCAGGCATGCACGCAGGTCATCCACGAGGGCGGCAATCAGCGGGAAGACGCCGCGGTCCGCCTCATGACCACCCAACTCGCCTTCCTCGTCCAGGGCAACTCCGACCTCGACTTCGATGAATACCGCCGCCTGATGGACGCCTGCCGCGCCCGTGCGGCCGAACGGCGCAACGCCCCGAAACCCGCCACCACCCCCGCCTGATCTTCCGCACGTCCGCTCCCCGCCGCGAGGAGGCCGGGCAGCGGGCCCGGGCCAGGCCGTAGACGCGGCGCGGGAGGGTCCGTCCCGCGCCGCGTCCCGGCACTCTCACGCAATTCGATCCAGGAGGGAGAGATCCATGCTCGACGCCCATACGGCGGCGGACGCGTCCGCGCGCCTTCCCGTTCCCCGCACCGTTCCTTCCGTCCCCGCCGCCCCGGGCTCCGAGCCTTCCGCCCATGACGCGCTGTTCGCCGCCGCCACAACCCTGTTGCCGGTGCTGGAGGCCGGCCGGGCGCTCGACGCCCCGACCCTGCGGGACGCCATGACGCGCGCCTTCGGCGCCTCGGACGCCCGGGGCGCCTGGGTCTGGAAGGACGCCTACGAGGCCGCCGAGGCCGCGGTCGTGCTGTTCATCCGCCGCCACGGCCGGGCCATGCGCCGCCACGCCGGGGCCGGTCCGGACGGACCTTTCGCCATGCTGAAGATGCTGGAGGCCGTGGCCGCCCTGGAGCCGTCCCACACGAAGCGCTCGGAAGAGCAGATCCGCCTCCAGCAGTTCTCGACGCCCCTGCCGCTCGCCTACGCGGCGTTGCAGGCCGCTGCGATCCGGCCGGGCGACATGGTGCTGGAGCCCTCGGCCGGCACCGGCATGCTGGCGGTGATGGCGGAGTGCGCGCTCGGAAGCACGGCCGGGAACCTCCATCTGAACGAGATCGCGGACGTCCGCCGCGCCCTCCTGTGCCGGCTGTTCCCCGAAACCCTCGTCACCGGCGTGAACGCCGAGAACGTCGCCGACCGCCTGCCGGGCGCCCGGCCTACCGTTGTCATCATGAACCCGCCGTTCTCGGCGACACCGGGCGTCCACCGCATCCGCCACGACGCCGACCTCCGGCACCTGCGCTCGGCATTCTCCATGCTGCCGCCGGGAGGCCGGCTCGCCGCCGTCACGTCGGCCAAGTGCATTCCCGGCGATTCCGACTGGGATGCCGCCTTCGGCCACCTCGATCCGCCCGCCCGCGTGGTGTTCACCATGGCCGTCGACGGCCGTGTCTACGCGCGCCGGGGCACCGGCTTCGACACCAGGCTCACCGTGCTCGACCGTGCCGACCGGCCCGGCATCGACGTCGATCCCGGCGCCCGCGCCGAGAACGCCGCCGAGCTGCTCGACGCCGTCATCGCCCGGGTTCCGCCCCGCCTGCCGGTGGAGGTCCGCACCATCACGGGCTCACCCGGCCGGGACCTCTTCGGCAACACGGCCACGCCAAGCCCCTCGAAGCGAAAAAACGCAGCGAATGCCGCACCGCCTGCATCCGCGCCGGCCCATGACTGGGGACCCGTGTCCCAACTGGCCGTGGAAACGGGCGCGGCGGACTCCGTCGCGGACGCCGGCAACACCGCCTCCGGACCCTATGAGCCTTGGCGACCCACCGCATTCCACATCCCGGGCGCAACCGCCCATCCGACGCCCCTGGTGCAGTCCGCGGCAATGGCCGCCGTCCCCCATCCGACACCGTCCTACCGCCCCATGCTGCCGGAACGCGTCTTGGCCGAGGGTCTCCTGTCGGACGCCCAGCTCGAAAGCGTCGTGCTCGCCGGCCAGGCCCACGAGGGCCATCTCGCGGCGAGCTACCGCATCGGCTCCGGCTGGGAGACCGTCCAATGTTGCGACGTCGAGGACCCGGGTGATGTCACCCTAACCGACGAAGGCGAGACCTTGTCGGCGCCGGTCCGCTTCCGCCGGGGCTGGATGCTGGGCGACGGCACGGGCTGCGGCAAGGGACGCCAGGTCGCGGCCGTCATCCTCGACGGCTGGCTCCGCGGCCGGAAGCGCGCGCTCTGGCTCAGCCAGTCCGACAAGCTTCTCGAAGACGCGCGCCGGGACTGGACGGCCTTGGGCGGACGCGAGGACGACGTGGTCCCGCTCGGGAACTTCCGCCAGGGGGACGAGATCCCCCTCTCCACCGGCATCCTGTTCACGACCTACGCCACGCTGCGCTCGCCGTCCCGCCAGGGCCGGCCTTCGCGGCTCGACCAGATCGTGGGCTGGCTCGCCGGGGGACCCGACGAGGACGACCGCCACGCTTTTGACGGCGCTATCGTCTTCGACGAGGCCCACGCCATGGCGAACGCCGCGGGCGGCAAGGGCGCGCGCGGCGACGTGAAGCCGTCCGCCCAGGGCCGCGCCGGCCTCCGCTTGCAGAATGCGCTGCCGGACGCGCGGATCACCTACGTGTCCGCCACCGGCGCCACGACCGTGCCCGGACTGGCCTACGCCGGGCGTCTCGGCCTCTGGGCCGCGGGCGAGACGCCGTTCGAGACCCGGACCGACTTCGTTTCGGCCATGGAAGCCGGCGGAGTCGCCGCCATGGAGGTAGTCGCAAGGGACCTCAAGGCCCTGGGTCTATACCAGGCCCGCGCACTGGCCTATCACGGCGTCGAGGTCGACATCCTGGTGCACGAGCTCTCGGAGGAGCAACGGCGCATCTACGACTCCTATGCCGGCGCGTTCAAGGTCATCCACGCCAACATCGAAGCCGCGCTCGAGGCCACGGGCATCATGCAGGGACAGTCGACCCTGAACAAGAACGCGAAGTCGGCCGCGCTGAGCGCCTTCGAGAGCACCAAGCAGCGCTTCTTCGGCCATCTCCTGACGGCCATGAAGTGCCCCTCGCTGATCCGCGCCATCCAGTCCGATCTCGACGCCGGCCGCTCGGCCGTGATCCAGCTCGTGTCCACCGGAGAGGCGCTGATGGAGCGGCGCATCGCCGAGATACCGGCCTCGGAATGGGACGACCTCGGCATCGACCTGACGCCCCGCGAGCATGTCCTCGATTTCCTGGCCCACGCATTTCCCGTACAGCTTCAGGAACCCTACACCGACGCCGACGGGAACCTCATGAGCCGCCCCGCGGTGGACGCCGAGGGCCATCCGGTCCTCTGCCAGGAAGCGCTCGCGCAGCGCGACGCGCTCCTGGAAAGACTCGCCTCCCTGCCGCCGGTGCCCTCGGCCCTGGACCAGGTAGTCCAGCACTTCGGCCACGAGGCCGTGGCGGAAGTCACGGGGCGCTCGCGCCGGGTGCTCAGGATATCGGACGCGGGCGGCGAGCGCCTGGCGCTCCGCAGCCGGCCGGCCTCCGCCAACCTGGCCGAGACGGCCGCGTTCATGGAAAGGAGCAAGCGCATCCTCGTGTTCTCCATGGCCGGGGGCACCGGGCGGAGCTACCACTCGGACCTCTCGTCCGCCAACACCGAGCGCCGGGTCCACTACCTGCTTGAGCCGGGCTGGCGCGCCGACCAAGCCATCCAGGGACTGGGACGCACCCACCGCACGCACCAGGCTTCGGCTCCTCTGTTCCGGCCGGTCACCACCGACGTGAAGGGCGAGCGGAGGTTCATCGCCACGATCGCGCGAAGGCTGGACAGCCTGGGCGCCATCACCCGCGGGCAGCGCGACTCCCAGACCGCCATGGGAGGGAGCGATGCCACGCTGTTCCGCGAGAGCGACAACCTGGAGAGCCTCTACGCCAAGGCGGCCCTGAGGCGGTTCTACCTGGCGCTCTGGCGCGGGGACATTGCCGGCTGGCCGCTTCAACGCTTCGAGGACGCCACCGGCCTGAAGCTCACCTGGGAAGGCTCGCTCAAGGAGGAGCTGCCGCCGATGCCACGCTTCCTCAACAGGCTCCTGGCCCTGCCCATCGCCGAGCAGAACCAGCTCTTCGCGGAACTGGAGGACCGCATCGCAGCGGGCATCGAGCAGGCCATGGAGGCCGGGACCTACGAGGTCGGCGTGGAGACCGTACGGGCCGACTCCCTGGCCGCTGCCGGGCGGGAGACGCTGTACACGCATCCCGGAAGCGGAGCCGCCACGGAGCTGGTCGAGATCGTGCGCCGCGACAGGTTGGAGCCCACGTCGGCCGACGCCGCGCTGGAGATCGGCAAGGACACGCACGGCGGGCCGGTTCTGGTGGTCAATGCAAGGTCGAACCGCGCCGCGGTCGTCCTTCCGGCCCCGTCGAGCCTGTTCGACGACGGCGGCGTGCAGGAGCGCGTCCGCCTGCTGCGTCCCGCCGCGCGGGATGCGATGGCGAAAGCGGAGCTGGACGCCTCCAACTGGCGGAACGCCCCCGAAGCCGAATGGAGGGCGCTCTGGGAGGACGAGATCGCCGGCCTGCCGTCCCACCGGGAATCGCGGTTCTGGCTCGCTGCCGGGCTGTTGCTGCCGGTCTGGGACCGTCTGCCCGCCGAGAACATGAGAGTGCGGCGTCTCAGGACCGACGACGGCGAAGCGCTGATCGGGCGCGTGCTCGATTTCGAGCAGGTCCGCGCCGTGCGTTCCGCATTCGGCCTCGCGGGGGGTCCCGCCATGACCGGCGCCGAGGCCTTCGAGGCGGTCATGGGACGCGGCGCGGCCCTCGCCCTCGCCAACGGCTGGCGGCTCGCCAGGCGCCGCATCATGGGGGCCGACCGGGTCGAGATCGAGGGACCGGTCGATACCGACACCGCGGTCCTCAAGCGCATGGGCTGCACCGTCGAGATCGTCTCGTGGCGGACGCGCGTCTTTGCCCCGGGCCCCGACCTGCTCGAACGCGTCATCCAGCGCTGGCCGCTCGCCGCCTGAGCTCGCCGCCTGATACGTATCGCCGGCCTCCCGGCGTCCGTACAGCCGGCCAAGCGTCGGCCGTTTTCACACACTGAAGGGAGCATTGCATGGCTGCACAGACCCTGCCGGACGACCCCAACTACGCGTTCTGTCCAAGCTACGAGCTCGGCGACGAGCCCCAACAGATCCGCATCGTCTTCGAGGGCATAGACGGCTACGTGCCCACTGCGCTTGTCGCCCTGGACATCGATGCCGCCGAGCGGCTCTGCGACCGCCTGAACGCCAGGCTCGGACACTCAAGGGACGACTGGACCGCGCTCGCCGGCGGCTCCATGCGCGCCGGGGGCCCGGAGACCGGCGACGGCACCCGGCACTGAACCGGCCGCTCCACGATCGATCCCCCTTTCCAACTCCCACCCGGCTCGAATCCCGGCGCCGTCTCAAGCCCGGACGGACGGCCCGCGTTCGAGGACAGCCGGGGGCGGGGCGAGAGAGACGCGCAGAGAGAGGCGCGGCTCCGAACCGTCACAGGGAGGACCGGGACATGATCACTTTTACGTACGCCGGGATCGGAGCCCGCGCCACGCCGCCTTCCGTCCTGACCGCCATGACCGTGATGGCCGGATGGCTCGCGCGGCAGGGATGGCATCTGAACAGCGGCGGTGCAGCCGGAGCCGACAGTGCGTTCGCCCAAGGGACGCCGGCCGGTCGACGGACGCTCCATCTGCCCTGGTCCGGCTACAACGGGTGCGCGGGTCCGGACTGCCGGGTGCCGTCGCCGTCCGAGTTCCAATCCTGCCTGACCATCGCCGCCCGCCTCCATCCCGCCTGGGACCGCTGCTCTCCGGCTGTCCGCAAGCTCCACGCCAGGAACGCGGCCATCCTCGGTGTCGGTCTCGGCCGTCCCGTGGATGCCGTAGTGGCCTGGACGCCCGGAGGAACGGTCACGGGCGGAACCGGAATGGCCATCCGCATTGCCACCGACGCCGGCATCCCCGTGCTGAACCTGGGCTCGATGACTCCGCGTGCGGTCTGCGAGCGCCTGCTGACCATCCGCCGGTCCCAATTCTCTCCATAGAGCCGGAGAAAGGCGTCCACCGGGCGAAGGCCCGGTAGGAGAGAGGGGGGTGGTCTCCCTCACACGCAGTCCGGGCAAGGCAGGCAGCCAAGGAGGATACGGCCATGTCCGGAATCGATTTCGACATTGAGGAAACCCTGACCGGCAGCGACCTGCTGGCCGAGATCGGGCTCCACCCCGGCGCCATCCAGGACGTCATCGACGAGAACCACGCCATACGCTGTCCCGACCCGCGGGATGCGGCCGGCGGAGGTCCTCTCACCGTCACCGCCGCGCTGACCGCCGGAAGGGAGTGAAAGGAGGGCCTGAGAGAAGTGAACGGAAGGGGCCGGGGAGGGAGGACCCCGGCCTCTCGACGCTCGGTAGAGTCGAGGACTGGCGCGCCAGCTTTAGGGTCCGGTGGCTGTTCCGTCGCTTTCGCTCCGGGCCTCAGTCCGGCTCCCTTGGCCGCGTTTCCAGTCCCCGCTCATCGAACCGTGCGTGCGGATTTCCCGCACACGGCTCTCGGACGAGATCATGCCTTCGCGCTCGGAAGGCCCATGGTCCGCCGCGTCAGGTGGATGAGGCCGTAACCGTCGTGCAGCCTCTGCTCCGGGAAACGCACAAATTTTCCGGACTTCACCTTGTGCTTTCGACAGAGCCACTGGCGGAGCCGCTTGACCGCGTGCTGATTGACCGCGCTGTAGGCTGGGCTGACGTGTCCGAGGCTGAAGTAGTTTGCCCATCCGGTAATGGTCCGGTTAAGGCGTCCCACAACGACCTCTGACGCCAACAGTCCGTAGCGGGGCGTTGTCATCTCGCTGATCCTGCGGCAGATGCTCTGGACGCTCGCCTTTCCGGGTCGGGTTCCGATATAGGAACCTCTGCCGGTCGGCCGATGAATGCGTCCGATGCGGTAGCCGAGGAACTCGAACGATTCCTCCGGGCACCGCAAGCATCGGGTTTTCCGTTCGTTGACCGCAAGCTTCAGACCCGCCATGAGCCGCTCCACCACCGCCAGCATGTCCGCTGCCGGGGCCTTGCCGAGCACACAGAGATCGTCGGCATAATTCACGATTTCCGAACGGAAGTGCCGGGCATAGCCCAACACCTTCCAGCCCAGCACGAAGCGCCGCATGTAGAGGTTGCTGGCCAGAGGCGAAAACGGGGAACCCTGTGGGGTTCCCTTCCGCTCCTTGCGCGCCCGGTTCGTGCGGCGCTTGCCGCCCTTGCCGTCGTCCTCCTCCACCGGCATTTCCAGCCACGCCTTGATGAGCCTGAGCATCCGTCCGTCGCTGATGCGCCGTGCGAAGCTCTTCATGAGCTCGGCGTGCGGTATCTCGCCGAAGGACTACCCGACACACTACCCACCTCCGCGACCTTCCGGCCTCGGTCAGGATCACCCGCAAGGCGCACGTCTGCGAGGGGCAATCCCTGAAGGTCCTCGGGCAACTTCATCGCGGCAAGCGGCTTCGGCTTCTCTTGCTTTTTCCAGACGGAAGCCGCCGAATGGTTCCCGCTGACTGGACCGACGTGACTGCGGACGAATCGCCGCGCCTTGGTTGCGGCAGCGGGTTGGCGATCGAAGTGCCGCGTCTGTTGCGCCTGCGAACGATCGTCGATGGTCTGCTGCATCGTCTTGAACGGGAGCAGCACCATGCAACTGAAACTGCCGTTGGCGCGGGCGTCGGAAGCCCATGCCCACCTATGGGAGGTTCTGGACCACGGGACACGCCTGGTCGTTCTCGACCGCCTCGTCGCGATGATGGCGCAGGTCGTGGAGGTGCGGACGGACGAGGAGGGCACGAACGATGACTGACAGCAAGATAACGTCGTCGCATCTTCAACGCCGGGCGCTGGTTTATGTCCGCCAGTCGACACCGTCCCAAGTGGAGAATCACCGCGAATCGACGCGCCGGCAATATGCGCTTGCCGACCGAGCCCGGGAGCTGGGATGGCAAGGCGGCGAGATCACGGTGATCGACGACGACCTCGGCCTGTCCGGCGCGTCTGCCGACGGACGCGGGGGGTTCGCGCGCGTGATCGCCGAAGTGGCTCTCGGAGAAGTCGGCATCCTCTTCGGTCTCGAGGCTTCGAGGCTTGCTCGCAACAACACCGATTGGTACAAGTTGCTCGACCTGTGCGGGATCACCGACACGCTGATCGCCGATGCCGACGGGGTCTATCATCCAAGCCTGTTCAATGACAGACTCGTCCTGGGACTCAAGGGTACGATGTCAGAGGCGGAGCTTCATATTCTTCGCGCCCGGCTTGACGGAGGGATCCGCAACAAGGCGGCACGCGGCGAGCTCTACCGCAGACTGCCGCCCGGCTACGTTCGCGGCGACCATGACGGCGAACTGCTGATCGATCCCGACGAGCAGGTGCAGGGCGCGGTCCGCGCGGTCTTTGCGCGCTTCGCCGAGTTCGGTTCGATTCGCCAGGTCTGGCGCTGGTTCGACCGGGAGAAGCTGCAGTTGCCGGTTCGGATGTCGGGTGAGCAGGTCCGCTGGACCCCGCCGTCCTACGGCATGATCCATCGGGTTCTGACCAGCCCGGTCTACGCGGGCGCCTACGTCTATGGCAGGACCCGGCAGGAGACCGAAGTCGACGAGGCCGGCACGGTGCGCAAACGCATCCGCAAGCTGCCGCGGTCCGAATGGCCGATCCTGATTCACGATCATCATCAGGGTTATATCGACTGGCAAGACCACGAAGGGATTCTCGCGCGGATCGCGCGAAACGCGCGGCCGCAGCCGCACGGGGCAGGCGAAGGCGCGGTGCGTGAAGGCGCCGCGTTGCTGCAAGGCCTCGCCGTCTGCGGTGAGTGCGGCCGCCGGCTGTCGACCCATTACACGGGTCGAACCGCATCGCCGGGCTATCATTGTCGAGGCGAAACGCCGTTCGAGGACCGAGCGTCCCTGTGTCTGTATGTCGGCGCTGTTCAGATCGACTGCGCTGTGGCGAAGGCTGTGCTGGAAGCGATCGAACCCGCCGGGCTCGAGGCTGCGCTGAAAGCGGCCGAGCATATCGAGAGCGATCACGATCAGGCCCTTGAGCAATGGAGGCTGGCGGTCGAACGGGCACGCTACGAGGCGGCAAGGGCCGAACGCCGCTATCGCGCGGTCGATCCGGAGAACCGCCTGGTTGCGCGTGGACTGGAAGCGGAATGGGAGCGATGCCTGAAGGCGCTCGACGGCGCGGAACAGGAGTTGGAGCGCCGTCAGCGTGATCGCCCCCGTCTGCTCGATGCCGCCGACCGCGATGCAATCCTCGCGCTCGGTGCGGACCTCCGTCGTGTCTGGGACGCCCCCACGACCACGGTACGTGACAGGAAGGAACTGCTGCGCACGGTGCTTGAGGAAGTGATGGTCCGGGCGCCGCGCGACGAGGACCGGCTCCATCTGACTCTGCGCTGGTGCACCGGCCTGCTGACCGGGATCGAACTGGACCGTCCCCGTGCCCGCAAGGGAACCCTTCGCACCGACGAGAATACGGTTGATCTTGTTCGCCGTCTCGCACCGCTGCATGCCGATGAGGTCATTGCCGGAATCCTCAATCGCCAAGGCAAGACCACCGCCTACGGCCATCGCTTCAACGCCGGTCGGGTCGGAAGTTTGAGACGCTCGTGGAAGATCCCGTGCTTTGACCCGGAAACCGCCGCCACCGACGGCGATCTGGTCAACGTCAGGCAGGCTGCGGAGATCCTTGGCGTTGCAACCTCGACCGTCCATCGCTGGCTCAACGATGGATTTATCGACGGAGAGCAGACCACACCCGGCGCCCCCTGGCGCATCCGCATCACCGACGCCTTCCGTCCGAAGTTCATGGAGCAGGCGCCGCCTGGCTACGTGCCCATGTTCGAGGCCATGACCGTCCTCGGCGTAAGCCGCCAGACGGTGTTGCAGCGTGTAAAGCGCGGCGAGCTCAACGCAATACACATCCGCGCCGGGAGGAAAAAGGCCTTGCGTATCAAGGTTGTAGACGATCAACCGAGCCTGTTCGCCCAATCCGCATGAGCCAGGGGGCAGTATGATGACGCTTCCTAGTAGTTGGACAGGTCGCAATCGACCACCTCGTTGTGCCCCCTGTACAGGAGATGCCAGACACGTCTTACCGCGTCGTGGGCGCTCCGCTCCGGCCTGTAGGCGTACTGTTCCGGTTGCAGGTCCGCTTCGAATATCGGCTCAAGCACAAGCACGGCCGACGTCTGCGCCACCCGGTCCCGTATGCAGGGGATGCCCAAGGGCCGGAACTTGCCGGGCTGTTTCTTCGGGATGAGAACCTGACGCACCGGCTTCGGTGTGTACGTCCCATTCTTCAGTTCCCGCGCCAGTTCGCCAAGCCAGCGCCCCACGCCGTACGACTCGATATCCGCGAAGGTCTCTCCGTCCACTCCGGGAGCGCCGCCATTACGGCGGACCCGCCTCCAGGCTTCAGCGAGAAAGTCCTTGCGCCATACCTTGTCGATCAGCGCGTGGAAACGCCGCTCGGGTTCTTCCTTAGCTTTCGCATGTAATACGGTCTGGAGTTCCCGGACCTTTTCCGACCCTGGTAGGCTCTCGCCAGTGGTCATGCCTTCCTTCCTTTCCGTATCCCTCTCGAACCGGGGCTCCTTCCCTCCGCCGGCATTGCCCAGCCTCCGCGGTACTGCAAGCCCCTCCGCCACCCTGCCGGCCCGGCCTGCCCCTCACGGGGTTCCGGTTGGACTGTGCGCTCCACCGACAGGGCTTCCCGTGTTGCTGCCCCTCCCCTCTTCCATGCGTGCCGCCGCCACTACCCCGGCGAGACCGACCGGTGCATCCATCGCTCGCTTCCCGGTCGATACCAGCCTTCCCCGTGGTTAAGGCGGGTCGGCTCTCGCATCATTCGTTTCGAGGCCTGCTCGGCGTTCACTCGCGTTGCGGCCCGCATGGTTGCTGAATCGCCCAAGGCGATTCGTTACATCGGAGTGCTTCAGGCCATGTCGTCACCTCCATAACCCGCTCCGATGGCTACCGGCTGGAGCGACAGTTGCCGGGCGGGATTCGCACCCGCTAGGGAGTGGCGCCTTTCCACGGCGCACTCAACCATCGTCACTAACCAGGAAGGAGAATTACCATGAGCTTTGGACTGAACCGCGTGGAACTGATCGGCCGCCTCGGCGCCGACGTCACCGTCAATCACCTCTCCAGCGGAGGCCGCGTCGCCAACATGAGCATCGCCACCGACGAGTCGTACATCAGCAAGCAGACCGGCGAGCGCGTCGACAAGACCGAGTGGCACCGGGTGGTGACCTTCCAGGAAGGTCTCGTCGGCATGCTGGAGAAGCACGCCCGCAAGGGCCGGCTGGTCTACATCGACGGCAAGTTGCAGACCCGGCGCTGGTCGAAGCCCGGCGAGGACAGCGACCGCTACTCCACCGAGATCCTGCTGGTCCCGGGGGGCGGGGTGCGGTTCCTCGACAAGCCCAACGGCAACGGCGTGCAGGCTGCGGCGGATCCGTCGATGGCGGCGGGCGACGCCGCCATGCAGGACGCCGGGCTCCCGTCCCCGCCCGCGGACGAGGAGATCCCCTTCTGATACTCCTCCGCCTCGTTTCCTCCCACCCTGGGGCTGGCGCTTCGTGCGTCAGCCCCATTTTCTTTGGAGTTGATCCCGAGCAAGTACCCTCCGGGCGTCGCGCCTTCGCTTCGCTCGGCCCGCTCGCCCTCCGGCGCAGCCGGGTGTCCCGTCCCGTGAAGGAGAATCGCCATGCACTACGGTCCGTCCCCCGCCTCCGCGGTCGCCGCCGCGCTTGCAGCGCGCGCCGAAGAGGTCTGCCAGCGCTACCTTCCCCATGGCCGCCGCCAGGGGCGCTACTGGGTGGCCGGCGACATAGACGGCGCCCGCGGCCGGTCCCTCTTCGTCCGCCTGCACGGCCCCGGCACGCCCGGGAAGTGGACCGATGCGGCCGTAGGCACCCACGGCGACCTGCTCGACCTCATCCGCCACCGCACGGGCGCGCCGACGCTCCGCGCGGCGCTGATCGAAGCCCGCGACTTCCTCGCCCTGCCGGCTTCGCCGGCTCCGGGCGATACAGGCGACTACGATCCCGCGGAAGCGGCGCGCCGCCTGTGGCGGGGATGCCGCTCCATCGACGGCACCCATGCGGAAGCCTACCTCCGGGCACGGGGCCTCGCGCGCTGCCGGTTCCCGGCGCTACGCTTCCATCCGGAGCTTCGCTACCGCGAAGGCTCGGCGGTGCGACGCCTGCCCGCGCTGGTCGCCGCCGTGACCGGCGACGACGGCGCCGTCTTTGGCGTGCACCGCACCTGGCTCGATCCGCGCCGCCCCGCCAAGGCGGACGTCGCCTCGCCGAGGAAGGCCCTCGGCAGCATCCACGGCCTGGCCGTGCGCTTCGGCATGCCCGCCGACGATGTCGCTCCGCTCCTCGTCGGCGAGGGCATCGAGACCGTGCTGTCGCTGGTCACCGCCGTGCCGGAGATCACTGCGGCCGCCGCGCTGTCCGCCGGCAGCCTCAGCTCCTTCTCCATCCCACCCTCCTGCCGCCGCCTCGTCATCGCCCGCGACAACGACTTCGAGGGCGCATGGGCCGCCGAACGCCTCGCTCGGCGCTGCGCGCGCACGGGCGTCGCGGCCGCGGTCATCGTCCCCCAGGGCGGCGACTTCAACGACGACCTCGCTGCGCTCGGCGCCGATGTCCTCGCCGCAAGATTCGGGCCACTCTTCCGGTTCCCGGGAGTTGGAGAGAGCCTGAGAGGGCAAAGCCTTGATGGAAGGAGAGGGAGTATGGACACCGTCATCAACCTCAGACACGAACCCGCGCTCCGCGACATGTTCGAGCACACCGACGTGCACGACAACACCGTCCTCATCGACCGCCGCACCAGGTGGGGCAACATGTTCCGCATCGGGCCCGACGGAACCCGCAGGCAGGTCGTCGCGCAATACCGCGCCTATCTCTGGCTCCGCATCCGCTCCGGCATCGTCGCGCTCGAAGACCTCGCCGAACTGGACGGCATGCGGCTGGCCTGCTGGTGCCACCCTCAGCCTTGTCACGGGCACGTGCTCGCCCGCGCCGCGGCCTGGGCCGCGTCCGCGCTGGCCGAAAGGAGGGGTGCGTGATGGGCAGCGTGACCTTCAAGCGGATCACCCCGGACGAGTCCCGCATCTACGACGCCGACGGCGACCATGTCGGCGATGTCCACCGCCAGGACGACATCCTCGTGCCCGGCGAGGCGTTCTACGTCGTGCACCTGTTTGAAGATCCCCGGGGACCCCGGCGCGTCCACGACCGCGGCCGCATCCGCGAGACTGCCCAATCCCTCCTCGATTCCCACCCTCTGTTCTGAGCCCGTTGAAGGGGTCCTCCTCTCCCTTCCGGCCGGGAACACTTCCGCTGCGACTCCCGGATTATTGGGGCCAGCTTCGGCCTACACCTTCGTTCCGGCCTCTCCTGATTCCTCCCTTCGCTTCGCCCCCGCCGCCCAGGCCACAGGACCCCTCTCCTCTCCAGGCCCGATCCCCCGTCTCCCTGCCGAGCGAGAACCATCTGTGGCCCGCCAAGCCCTCCGCACCTCCCGGCCTGTTCCTGCCGGGCTCCGCCCGGTTGGATGCCTCGTCCACCGAGCCCGGAGATACTCCACAAAGGCCCTCCCTCCGTCTTCTCCCATCGTAGCACGCCGTCAACCCCCTCCTTCGTCGGCGGTCCTCCGCTTCGCTCCGGCGCAACCCCGCCCCGGGGCCCCCCGCCCCGCGTGACTGGCCGTGCTCCAACGGGACAAGACGGAGGGAGTTCCTCCACTGGCGGGCGATACGAGGAAGGAGAGCATCATGGAAGCAACGAACAGGGTACTCAACGCCAGCCCCGGCGCTGGAACCGTAGTTCCGAAACACGAGGAGGACAGCATGGAAAGAAACGAAATCGACAACCTCGCAGACCAGGGCGTATCCATCATGGCGGCATTCTGCGAAAACGCTCAGCTCTTCGGCGCTGCCCCGGGGACCGACGAGTTCGACTCCAGGGACGTCTGGGACGAAGACGACGCACTCGACGCGGTACACGCCGCGTTCGAGATCCTCGCGGGCGGCATCGGCCCCGACGGCACCCAGCTTGCTGACGAGCGCGAAAGCCTGCTCTGGGGCTTCGTCAACATGCTCGACGCTCAGACGCAGCGGCTCGACCGCTCAGCCGACCGCCTCATCCCCGGCCTCCGCGACCTCCAGCACGAGCAGGACGGCTCCGAGATCAAGTCCCGAGAGCTCGAACTCACGACCGACCGGGTGCAGAACCTCTCAGCACGCCGCGACGCCTTCGAGAAGATGCGTGATGCGGCAGCCGAAGACTATCTGGCTCAGACCGGCCAGACGTGGCGGCCCCGGAGCGGATCGCACACCAGCCAGACCGGCAAGCTCACCTCCGCAGCCATCGACGCCCGTGACTTCATGCGCGCTCGCAAGGACCGCAAGACCCAGGCGCACCTGCCCGAAGGAACCCTCGTCGCGGTCACCGGCGGCAAGGACGTCACGGACCCCGCCGCGGTCTTCAACAGACTCGACAAGGTCCGTGCGAAGTATGCGGACATGGTGCTGGTCCACGGCGGCGGCCCCGGCGTCGAGCGCATCGCGGCGAGCTGGGCCGAGCAGCGCGGCGTCCACCAAGTCGTGTGCAAGCCCGACTGGGACCGACACGGACGGGCCGCTCCGTTCCGCCGCAACGACGACCTCCTCAACCTCCTGCCCAAGGGCGTCATCGCGTTCCCCGGAAGCGGCATCACCGACAACCTCGTCGACAAAGCCCGCCAGCTCGGGATACCGGTACAGAAGATCGAACAGATCGCTGCCTGATCCGCACACACCAAGGGGTCGCGTCACTCGTTGGCGCGGCCCCTTTCCGACAGCTCGCTTCCGCCCGCGCGTCGCTTCGCTCCGCCACCCTTCCTCGCTTCATCTCTCCTCGGCATCGTTCCGTCACCACCATTGCCGCACACACCCTTCATCTCCACCACGACGCTGACCATGACGACAGTGCTCCCGGTGCACTCGCTCTGGGAGAGGACCCCGCCCCACGGCCCACGTCGCCGAGTACCCGCTTCGCGCCTACCCTATGCCACTCGGCGACGTGGGCCTCCCCCCACCTTCGGTCCGGTCCGCCTTCCGCCTGCGCCTCGCTGGTGCGGCTCTGCCCGTCACCGGTCTTCACATCGCCATCGCTGACGGTGAGCCCTTCGTCTCCACCATGACGGTGCTCCAGCTTCACCGCCGTGCCTCGACGCGTGACACGGCTCGCCGCCTTCGGCAGCATCGCCCCGCTCATGCCGCCCGACTCGCTGCGCTCGTCGTCGGCGCCGCCGCTCCGCGTTCCGCGTCGCCCGGTGCGGGCTCACCCGTCACCGGCTTCCGCACTACCCCTTGCACTTGTGTCCGGGCTACTGCTCGCGCCTCCGTCAGCGTGCTCGACACGACCGCCTTCACTACCTCCCGCACTCTCCGCCACTCAATCGCCGTGGCGGCTCCCCGCCGCCGGGTCCCCCGGCGTCCATTCCCCTTCGCTTGTGCCCCTGGTTTCTTCGTTCCCGACCGCCTGCGCGGGCTCTGGTTCTCACACCCGACGCACCGTTGGTGCCGTCGCCGCATGTCTGCGCTTGCATGCGCCTTCCTGCCGTTTTCCCGCCATCCCACGCCTCTCTCGTGATGGGCGTCTGTAACACGGATTGTGTGACACCTATCCTCCTGTAACCATTGAACTGTGTTTTTCCGTGTTTGTCGTGTATGCTTCAGAGAACCGTGCGTCGCACGGTTCAAACACGGAAAAACACGCGGCAAACACACCGGCCTCTGCCGGGAGGAGGCCGCCTGGGGCGAGCTCGAAACGATCTTGCAAAACCGCTCCGGCGTGCCATCCAACGAGCCCGCGAGAGGCCGGGATCGTGCTTCCAAGGCGGAGTTGAAGATGGCAAACCAGAGCTTCCAGCGCTCTATCCGGTTCACGAAACGCGAATGGGACGCCGTCATCGAGGCTGCCGAGAAGGCCCGAGTGACGCCCGGCACGTTCGTGCGCAAGGCCTCGGCCCGCGCCGCGGCCGGCGAAATCGACCGTGACGAGGGTCGCCAGAGCAAAGGGAAGCAAATAATAACCCAAGAGTGCTGGACTCGCAACGAACAGTGACCATGCTCCACGATCCCTCGCGATATGGGACAAGTATTCCTGCACCGCACCGTCGACGCCGGCATAGGGTCCATGGAAAAAATCCGGCACGATGCCCACATGGCGAGCCCCGCGGTACCCGCGGCCAACGCCGCCACCGTACCACGCACGGCGGCGCCAGGATGCTGCCGATACCGTTGCGTTAAGGCCACCGCGCCAGCGGCACCAGCGAGCAACATCCCCATCAGCATGTGTTGTCCCTGAAAGCCGATCCAGCTCCACGGACATCCAATCCCCCGGCGAACGCTCAAGGGTCAGCGCCGCGGCGATTGAGGCCGCCATTGCAACGGCGTAGGCCCAGAGTCCTTGAGCGCGCCGGTCTCCGCCCCAAAACGCCCATGCCAACCCCAAGACGAGGCCGCCGATACCCGCAGGGACAAGCATTTCCGTCCCGCGATGCCCGCCACCGTACCCGCCGCACCAGCCAACCACACCCCAGTCCCCCCGACCGCGTGGCGCAGCAACAATGCCATGATTGCCGCTGCCAGACACAGATGCAGGGCATGGTGATCGTAAGCGTATATTCCGAACGCACTGAACACCGGGTTCAACAAAAACGCACCGACCGCCAGCAAAGTGCCGCCGGAACCCAGGACTGCCCCGGCACCCCACGCCACCAGCGTCGCCGTCGCCAAGTGCAGCACCGGGCCCGACAGCATGCCGCCGATCAACGCCGCCTCTTTGGGAGTCAAAAAAAATCGAAGCGGCATGGCCAGCGCCGCCACTACGTCGGCAAAGGGGCGCGTCAGGTGCGTCTCAAGACCGTAAGGTGCGTTGTGGGACGGAACGACGCGATTCCACCGGCCACTCTCTCGAGGCGCGCCTCGACGAGAGGGAGCCATGTGTAGCCATCGCCGCCAAGTTTAAGCTTAAGGAACCTCTGATCAATTGCCTCAGATCGACCCCGAGGGAAGTGTGATAGAATGGGACGAGTAAGGAGACGAGAAGGGGGTACGAATGCGGCAAGGAACGTTATCGGATGCGGGATTCGAGAAGTACCGGAAGCGGACGCGGAAGGAGAAGTTCCTGGAAGAGATGGAACGTATCGTACCGTGGGGGAAGCTGGTGGAGGTGATCGAACCGTACTATCCGAAGCCTGAGGGAGCGGGGCGGCGACCGATCGGGTTGGAGCGGATGCTACGGATACATTTCGTGCAGCATTGGTTCAATCTGTCGGATCCCGGGGTGGAAGAGGCGCTGTACGACTCGCGGGCGTTACGGCGGTTCGTGGGGATCGACCTGGGACGGGAGCCGGCGCCGGACGAGACAACGGTGTGCAAGTTCCGGCATTTGCTGGAGGAGCAGGGACTGGGGAAGAAACTGTTCGAGCAGGTGAATGAGTACCTGAAAGAGCAAGGGATGGCGGTGAACCGTGGGACCATCGTGGATGCCACGATCATCCACGCGCCGAGTTCAACGAAGAATCGCCAGAAGGAGCGGGACCCGGAGATGCACCAGACGCGCAAGGGGAACCAGTGGTACTTCGGGATGAAGGCCCACATCGGAGTGGACAGCCGGAGCAAGCTGATCCACTCGGTGGAAGCGACCGCGGCCAACGTCCATGATTCACGAATGCTGGAGAAGTTGCTGCATGGCAAGGAGAGGCGGGTGTGGGGGGACTCGGCGTATTCGGGTCAGAAGGCGGCGATGGCCAAGGCGGCCCCGGAGGCACGGGACTGGACTCAGAAGAAGGGGCATCGCTACCGGAAGCTCACCGAACCGGAGCGCGCCAGCAACCGCTACAAGTCCCGGGTTCGAGCCAAGGTGGAACACCAGTTCGGCATCCTGAAGCTCCGATTCGGTTTTACCAAGGTGCGTTACCGCGGACTAGCCAAGAATGCTCATCGTCTGGTGACCGCCTGTGCGCTCAGCAACCTGGTGATGGCGAAGAAGGCACTCTTGCGTCGATGCAGTGTGATCTCGAGGCCTCAGTATGCTTGACCGCTCTCGATGAATTACACGTTGAACTCCCCAATGGACGTCGAACTCCCCCAGTACGAACGACTGAGCGTGACCTTCCCCTCACGTCATGCGAACTTAAGCCACCCCGACCTCGATTGTTCAGACCATCCCTAAGGTGGCGGGAGTCCCACCCCTCGCTGCCGAGGTCCGTGCACGACACCTGTAGCAGCAACGCCAGCAGCGCTGCCACGAGCGGCAGCGGAATTTGCCGCAGCCACCGCCACGTTCCCACCACTTTGGGCAGCACGTGCCCGGTGCCCAAGCGAAACACCTTTTGCACGAAATCCCCCCAACGCAGCGCAGGTGCCGCTACCCTGCGCCACAAGAACGGCGAAGGCAACGACCGGGCTAGGCTGCCTCCCGTCATCTCCGAGCGCCGACCCGCACGTCACCATTAGCTTGCCGACCCGGTGTCCGACGGTGGCGACGGGGGAGCCAACGTTCCCGCTTCGCGCATCCGTTCTTCCAGTCTCCTGGCCCGCTCCAGGCCAGGCGCCAACTCCAGAGCGCGTTCCACGGCGCGCGACGCGTCGGAATGGCGGGCCAGGTGATACAGGATCATGCCGAGTTCAAGGTGCGTCTCCGCCACGAAAGGGGCGACTTTGACAAGTTGCCGGTACAGCGGCAGGGCGGCCCGGTACCGTTTCTCTCGGACATGGAGTCGAGCCAAGCGCTCCAGAGCCTCGGCATCGAACGGATAGATGTCCAGCGCGCTCTCGTAGTGCGCGGCCGCCTCGTCGACCCGTCCCTGCTTCTCGCGAACCTCGCCCAGAACCCGGTGCGCCTCGCGCTCTACCGGACGGCTCGTTGCCAACGCGAAGGCCTGTTTGAGAGCCTTGGCCGCGGTTTCGTATTCGTCCATCCGCAGAAGCACGGTGCCGAGCAGAACACGGACGAGGGCGAGTTCCGGCTTTCTGGCGATGACCGCGCGACACCCTTTCCGCGCCGCGGCAAGCCACGCGTCGGTACCGCGTCTCCCCGTTGCCGCGCCCCCGGCGACAGGGCCCTGGGGTTCGGACCACTCCCCAGCGGCAATTGCACGTCGGCGGTCCGCTTCCAGGTCGGACCGCGCGATGAGCGTCGGGATGTGGTTCGCGTTGAGCGCCAGCGCCTTATCCAGGTGCGCGGCCGCGACATGAAACCGCCGCTGTTTGCGCAAGGCTTCGCCGATCAGGGCGTGCAGTTGAGGCTCGGTGTCGGGATGGCGCACCACGGCGAGCGCGCTCTTGAACGAGTCGACCGCGTGCTCGTAGCGGCCGGAAGCCTGAAACGCGCGTCCCCTGTCAAGATGCGCCAGATCATTGCCGGGATCCTCAGCAAGGAGTTCCTCATAGAGCGCTAGGCCTTCGTCGTAACGCGTCTGTCTAACCAAAGACCGGGCAATCTCGAGTTTCACGGGCATTCGCCGGTTGCGGATCGACAGCTCCAGGGCTCGCCGAAGCACTGCCTCCGCCTGTTCGGGACGATCCTGAGCCAACAGAATACGCCCCAGGGCAAAGGGTGCCGCGGCGGAATCAATTCCTCTCAAACCCTCCGCCAGGTTCACCGCCCGCCGTACTGCGGCGAGTGCACCCTCGTGGTCCTCGTCGGCCAGTGCGTAACTCAGAAGAATCTGGCCGAAATGGTGCCGCGGATTTTGCGCGACTGCGTACCGCGCGAACGTAAGGTCGTCACGGTAGATGCCGGACAGGCGCCAGGTAACGGCGCTCAAAGCCACCAGGATGATCCCTGCGACCACCATCGCCCCTGCCCGGGCCGTTGGCGGCATCCGAGCCGACACGTGGACACCGACAGCCAAAAGCATCGTTATTGGACCGATGCTCGCCAGGTACTGGAAGCGATCCGCAAGGAAGGCAATGTCCATGAACGAGAAGTCGACGAAACCCAGAACCGGGGAAAGGGTCAGAACAAAGAAGGCTGCGGCGGCGAAAGGGCCGCGTCCCATCCGCCCTCGCGCGAGCCACAAAACCGCGCCGACGATGACCGCCGTGGCAAGCGCGAACCATCCGATGGGATCGCTCGAATGCACCTCCCATCGGGGATAGAAAATGGGCATGTGAACCGGCCACACGAGCTGCTGCGCATATATCCACAGCGCGCGGGCCGCGATAAGCGCGCGTTCCACGTAGGTATAGTCGAAGACGGAGTCTACCCGGTCGCGGTAGAAGGCAACGTCGGCCACTGTGACCGCCCCCGCGACCAGGGCCAGTGGCAGTATGCACCCGGCCTCACGCCACGTAACGCGGCCCTCCCGCCACCACTGAAGCAACAGAAATGCTGCCGGCAGAGTCACCGCAATGGACTTCGAAAGCAGTGCCGCCAAGAGCAACAGGAGGCAGAGAAGGTACCGCCCGGGGCTCGATGCCTCCTTGAACCGCAGCCAGGCATGCACCGCGCAAAGGTAAAAGAAGCCGGAGAGAAGGTCCTTCCGCTCGATGATCCATGCCACCGACTCCACGTGAACCGGATGGACCGCGAACACCGCGGCGGCGAGCCATGCTCCAGGAACGGACAGCCGGACCAGCAAACGCCAAAGCAGCACGGAGTTCAACGCATGCAGCACCACGTTCACTGCGTGGTATCCGGCGGGGTGAAGTCCCCAGAGCTTGTGCTCCAACCAGAAGCTTGTGTAGACCACAGGCCAGTAGTGATCCTCGTGCCTGATCTCCGAGGGAGAGAGCCAAATGGAGGCAAGCCCGTCCAGGCGACGGACCAGTGGTTCGGTTACAAGAATCCAGTCGTCCCACACGAAGCCGCCGGAGAACGCCGGCAGGTAGACCACAAGGGCAAGCATGACAAGTACTCGACCCTTGCGTCCCCCCCCCCCCCCCGGCGGAGGGCAAGGCGCTGGACGTACCGGCCGAAACCTCTGCTGCCATCAGATCACTCCCCGTTCCTGGTCTCATTCGATTGAGTACGCGTCGTGACAGACCCATACGTTGACCGCTTCGGGCACCGCGATGCGCTCGCCCGCACCGGTCTAAAGCCAGGCATTGCGGGCAACGATTCGTCCGCTCGCGGGCGGGCGCGGAGCGCCAGAATGTGTTCAGGAGTACTGAAGACCACTCCACACCGCCATGAAGCCCACCCGCGCCTCGCACCCGCGCGCGGTCCGCGGCGACGAGTACACCCCACAGCTATACGCATACAGCAACAACGCCACGATCATTCCGGGACGGGACGAAGGCTGTCCGCGCTCCTACCGTTCATTTAAAGGGAGACCCCAACCACAGGTAATGAAACCGTGCGATGAGCGGGTGATTATCATACGTCACGACGCACGGTCTATGTATTGTCAGAACCCTTGACGCGAGAGTTGCAAAAGAGGGTAGCCATGGATCGCTCTTGCTCATACAAAATCCGCCCGCCACAAGTGCGCGGCGCGCTCCGCAAGTTGCACCTGACGCTTGTCCAGCAATTCTGGGGTCCACTGCTCTGGGGCGATCTCGGGAATGCGGCGAGTTATAGCGTATCCGCTCCGGCCATAGGCTGCGACCTTCTCGCGATAGACAGCGTTGCCGATGTCGCGATTCGAGTTCGATTCCAGGAGGGTCAAGTTACCGAGGCTATAGATCGATTCGTCCCACAGCCCTCGAGGGAAGGAATCTTCCCAAGCGTCCACGGGATTCTCAGGTAGGATATGTTCGATGGTGCCGGGATCGGTGTCGGCGTCACAGGCGCGGCCGGACGCGTCGGCTTCAAGGCGGGCCAGTATGTACTTGGTGAGCTTGCCCCAACGCCCTACAGTGTCGACGATCAACAGAGCGAAGTCCTGTTTCATCCGCGCGTCGTCGAGATATATCGGTCTGAGAAGCGTGAAGACCTCCCCAGGGGTTCTCGCTTCGCCGTCCGACACTGCCTTGGCGGCTCGGTGATAGGCCGGTTCTAGCGGGTTAGTGTTGAGTCCGCTGACGACCGTGTAGCGGAACGAGATCACGCTGACGAGCTTCAGCACTCGCACAAAATCCGCTTGCGAAAAACGCTCCCAAACGGCGAACAGCAACGGCATCATCTGCTGAACACGAAAGAGGTTTAGCTCCCGGATGTACGGTCTCGCAGCGGGCAATTCGATCCAGTAACCATGTCCAGGGTCCAGCACAGCCGCGAAGAGCTCTGCGCGGCTTTCCAACTGCTCCAACAAAGCGAACACGTCGGCGGGCGTCTTGGTCTCGTCGCGTACCATCTTGAAGAGGCGCTGACTTCGGACCTTGGGCTGTTCACAAAGTAGATGATAACGGAGAAACCTTGGGAAACGCCCCTGTCCCACGGTGGCGATGAGTTGCTGCCAGCGACGCTGGAGAGCGTCCAGGTCGGCGGTTACACGGACCCGGGAAAAGAGGTAGTTCTTCAGCAGATCCGTCGTGGTCAGCTCCAGGCCGCGCGCGTTGAGAGTCTCGAACACCGTGTAGGCGTTAAGCTCGTCGTCGACAGTGATCAGGATAAAGGCGAGCTGGCGGGCCACCGTTTCCGACAACAGGCTTGCCAAGGCTTGGCCGTCGTTCTTCACTGCCTCCATCTTGTTGAGTCGCTCCGCGAAATAACCGAAGCATTTCCACAGGAGCCGGTTCGACTTAGGCAGTCCGCGCGGGTTCAACGGTTCCCGCAGTTGAACCAGATAGTCCTGATAAAACGCGTCGTCCGTGGCATTCAGGTAGAGCCGGCTACTCTCGGTCAGTGATGCGGGATCCTTTTCCCCAATGAAACGGTCGCGAAGGCCCTGGGCCCGCTCGGCACTAGCGTCGGGGTCCGTGCCGGCTGCGGCCATTTCCTGCAACCGAGCGATCACGGCAAGAGCCAACAGGCTGAGCGTGGCGAGCCGTTGCTGGCCGTCGATGATCAGGAACTCGCGGTCGCTGCTCCCCTCGACCACCAAGGAACCCATGTAATGGACGGCCTCCGGGTCAGGCTGCAATTCCACGATGTCGTTCCAAAGATCCTCCCACTCCTCTTCCGACCACGAGTAGTCGCGTTGGTAGGGAGGTACCCGATATGACTTGCCGTTGCCGATCAACTCCAGATAGTTGATCGTCCGCGTGTTCAGGATATTGGCTTTAGCCATCGGTAAACCATCAGCTGATGGGCGTCGAAAGGTCCCACGCCGCCTTGGCCAGAAACGCGTGCGCTAGCAGCCTGTCGGACTTGAGGTGCGGGCCACCACAAGATGTAGTATAGTCTCCTGGAAAAATGTCCATGGAGAGGGTTCGTTATGAGCAACTTTCGCCCAGTTGATCGGGAGACCGGTTTTTTGCTGCCGCCGTCGGTTGATGAGTGGCTTCCGGAGCGGCATTTGGCGCGGTTTGTGGTGGATGTGATCGAGGGGCTGGATTTGACGGCGTTGGTGAAGGCTTATCGGGGCTCGGGCTCGGCGTCGTACCATCCGAGCGTGCTGTTGGGTCTTCTGGTGTACGGCTATGCCACGGGGGTGTTTTCGAGCCGGGCTCTGGAGCGAGCGACTTACGATTCGGTGGCGTTCCGTTTCATTGCAGCCAACGATCATCCCGACCATGACACCATAGCGACGTTCCGGCGGCGGTTTCTTTCGGAGGTCGAAGGGCTGTTCGTGCAGGTTCTTATGCTGGCTCGGGAGGCGGGGCTGTTGAAGCTGGGCACGGTGGCGCTGGACGGCACCAAGGTGCACGCCCATGCCAGCCGCCACAGGGCGCTGTCCTACGGGCACGCCGGCAAGCTCGAAGGGGAGTTGCAGGCGGAGGTGGCGGAGTTGATGAGAGTGGCGGAGGCGGCGGACACGGCGGATGTGCCGGATGGGATGTCGGTGCCGGAGGAGTTGGCCCGACGAAACACGCGCTTGGCGCGCATTGCCGAGGCCAAGGCGACCATCGAGGCGCGAGCGCAAGAGCGCTACGAGCGGGAGCAGGAAGAGTACCGGGCGAAGATGAGGGCGCGGGAGGACAAGGCACAGCGCAAGGGCCGCAAGCCGGGTGGGCGGCCGCCAAAGCCGCCTGTGGCAGGTCCGCGTCCCAAGGACCAAGTCAATCTGACGGACGCGGACTCGCGCATCATGCCGGTGGCCGGCGACGGCTTTGAACAGGCCTACAACGCTCAGGCGGTGGTGGCGAGCGAGAGCCTGCTGGTGCTCACCACCGATGTGGTTCAGGCGGCCAACGACAAGGAACAGATCGAACCGGCGCTGAAAAAGCTCAAGCAACTCCCCGAAGCGTTGGGCTCGCCCGAGACCCTGCTGGCGGACAGCGGCTACTACAGCGAAGCCAACGTCGAAGCCTGCGTCGAGGCGACCATCGCGCCGCTGATCTCTCCGGGTCGCGAACGCCACCATCTTTCCTGGAAAGAGCGTTTCGCCCAAGCCCCGCCACCGCCGGAGGCGCCGAGCGCCGTGCAGGCCATGGCTCATCGCCTGGCAACGCCCGAGGGCCGGCAAACCTACGCCCTGCGCAAACACACGCCGGAACCGGTGTTCGGCATCATCAAGTCGGTAATGGGCTTCCGTCAGTTCCATCTGCGCGGCCTCCAGCAGGTCAAGGGAGAATGGAACCTCGTGACCCTGGCCTGGAACATCAAGCGCATGTTTGCCCTCAACGCCGCCTGAACCCTCGGCCGCAATACACCTCCTCGCCATCTTCAAACCGCTTGCACCCATAACCATGACCCCAGCCAACTTCAACCCTCTTATATCGCTCCTCTCAAACCTCAGTCCGACAGGCTGCTAGGACGCGCGTCGGTCTTCCAGGAGACGGCCCGGACCGTGAACTCTTCCCGCCGAGTCTTGTAGCTCTCTGTCATACACAAAATACCACGGAGTGACTCTGAAGCCGAAACGCCTCAGGGCAAAAATCGTGTCAAGTTGACAGTTCTACAAGCGGCTCAGTCGTACGAGGGATTTGCTATCGCAAACTAGCGCAGAATTCGTGGTCCTGGTGAGGTGGTCCCGGAAAATCGGGCAGGTTGCTAAGGTGCATTCAGACGACTGAAAGAGGGATACGCGATGACCAGATAGGGCGGGCGCCCGCCTGCCGGTCGGCGCCCGCACCTCTCCCCCTGCGCTCCAGCCCAGGACGTCCCCCGCCCATCCTTTTCCCCGGATGCTGTCTGCCACTCGGGCCGCCGACGCCTGGGCTTCCTTCCCGGAACGACCCAGGAACTCCCCTCCACGCGCGGCAACTCTGCCAGCACCCGCGCCGCCGCATCTCATCCTGCTTGCATGCGACCCTGCGCCACTGCGGCCTCCGACCCGACAAGGTCATCGATGCGGTCAGCTATCCGTTGCGCAGGCTCCCGAAGCTGCTCCACCGTCCAGTCCGCAGCGTACCCCTCCGTCACATCGCCGGGCCGGGCGTGGTTCACCAGCCGCTTCGTCAGCGACCGTGGCAGCATCAGTTCCCGCTCCGCCACCGTGATGAAGCAGTTGCGCAACGCATGAAACCAGAACTTGGCGCCGCCCGCCCGCCTGATGGCCTCGTAGTACGCCTGAAGCTCCTCCACGTGCCCCGACCCGCTTGACCGCGACGGGAACACCCACCCACGAAGCTCTTCCAACACGGCGTCGCCCTCTTGACGCCGCCGCGCCAGAATCTCCGCGAGTTGGCGCGTCACCGGCAGATCCAACGGTACGCCGGTCTTCGTCTCCTCCACCCGGAAGAGCCCCTTGTCCAGGTCCACGTCCTCCCACCGAAGCCGCACGACCTCTCCCAGCCGCATCCCCGTGTAGAGCCCGAACAGAAACACGTCCCGGCGTACCGGGTTCCCCACCACTGCCTCTATCCCCTTGCGCCAGCACGACAGCACCTCCGCCGGTGACGATATCCGCTTCCTCCTCTTCCGGTGGTAGCGTCCCCCGCCCGCAAGCCACTGCTCCACGGGGTTCCGAAGACCCTCGTGGTCCACGCACGGTCTCCGGTACACAGAGCTCAGGAACGACAGGCACTGGTTGGCGGGCATCTCCCCGTGACGCTCCGTCAGAAGCCGGAAGCGCCCCTCCACGTCCCGGCGGGTGATGCCGTCCAACGGACGGGAAAGCCAGTCGCCGAGATACAGCTCCGCATACCGACGATAGCCCCGTTCCGTGCTCGCAGCCCGACCGTGGCCGGACTTGATGTAGTCCTCGCACGCCTCGCCGAGCCTCGGCACGCTCTCCCGCCGGGTCCTCGCCCGAGGCTACACGCCCCAGAAGCTCCTGCGCCCGCCGCCTTGCCTGGTCCGGCGTCATCCGCCCGGCGCGGCCCACCACCACACGCTTGTTGGGCGCCTTGCGCCCGCCGTCGCCCGCGCGGTAGTTTACAAGGTAAGCCTTTGCGCCCGAGGGATGCACCCGCACACCGAAGCCCGGGATATCATCATCCGAAACAACCCCCTCGCGCTCTGCGGGTTTGAATGCGTCGACGGCTCGCTTGGTGATTTGGGCGACTTTAGACTTTAGTACGCTTGCCAAGACTGGGTCTTGATCGAATGAGGTTGCATACCGATTACGGAATAAACGGGGAATTCATTAACATATTGATAAATAAGCTAAAAAATCGAGTTCAACGCAGAAAAGACCAGCAGATTATGGTCCGAATTAACCAGACAGGACACTAGAGCCTCCTCATGTTCGACTTTGCCTTCATGCAGCGCGCCCTGGCAGCGGCGGTCCTGGTCGGGCTGCTGTGCGGGATTCTGGGTTTCTTCGTCGTCTTGCGGCGCCTGGCCTTCATCGGCGTGGGCATTTCCCATTCGGCCATCGGCGGCGTCGCCATCGGCATCCTGGCGGGCTGGAACCCGCTTGTGACCGGCGCCTTCTTCGCGGTGGCGGTGGCGCTGGGCATCGCGCTGGTCAGCCAGAGCGACCGCATCAGCGAGGATACGGTGATCGGCGTGTTCTTCTCGGGGTCGATGGCGCTGGGGATCGTGCTCTTCAGCATGAAGAGCGGCTATCAGCAGGACCTCTTCAGCTATCTCTTCGGCAACGTGCTGGCTATCTCCACCGGGGAGCTCACGGCCCTCGCCGGCGCCAGCGCGGTGATCATGGCCATCATCGTGCTGATCTTCAAAGAGCATCTACTGATCGCGTTCGACGAGGAAGTGGCCTCGGCATACGGCCACAAGGTTGTCGCGCTCAACGTGGTGCTGCTGGTGCTGCTGGCCCTGGTCGTGGTCATCGGCGTGCGGCTGGTGGGCCTGCTGCTCATCCAGGCCCTGCTGGTGGTGCCGGCCGCCATCGCGGCGCTGTGCGTGGTGAACTTCCGCTGGCAAGTGCTCCTGTCGGCGCTGGTCGGAGCCCTCTCCGGCGTGGCCGGTCTGATGCTGGCGTATCAACTGGACGTTGCCGCCGGCGGAACCATCGTGCTGGTGGCCGTCGCTCTCTTCTTCCTCACCCTGCTGGCCCGTCTGCTAAGCAGGCAAGAGTAGGCACACCCCCCTCCGTCAAACGGACTCTCTGCGACAAACGACCCCCTGCGACAAACGGACCTCCCCGTCATCGGGGCGCCCGCCGTGATTCCCGCACCCCCGCCGTCATTCCCGCGAAAGCGGGAATCCATGCGAGGTGGGGCGGGGAAATGCGCGCCCCGCCCCCGGCCCATGGATTCCCGCTTTCGCGGGAATGACGGAAGGGGAACGGGAATGACGGCGGGGGCACCGGAATGACGGCGGGCGGCGTGTTGGGGCTGTTCGTCATCGGACGCGGAGCGTGGGGCAAGGGATGGTCCTTGATCGTCCGGGGCGCACGGGTTAGTTTCTCGCACAAACCACCCCGCCCTCAAGGGTCGATAAGATGGCGATCAAAAACCCTCTGCCTGTATTGCTGCTTTCCTGCACCATTGCCGGGGTGGCGCCTGCCGCCGCCTCCGAGCGGGTCGTGGCCACGTTCAAGCCGGTGCACTCGCTGGTGAGCGCGGTGATGGCCGGGGTGGGCGAGCCGTACCTGATCATGCGGGGTACGGCGACGCCGCACACCTACCGCTTGCGGCCGTCCGACGCCCGGGTGATCGGCCGTGCGCGAGTCATTTTCATCATCGGCGAGGCCGTCGAGAACACGCTTGCCGGTCCCATCCGCAAGCTCGGCGGAAAGGCCCGCGTGGTGAAGTTGGCGGAGGTGCCGGGGCTGGTCCGCATGCCGCTCCGCAAGGGCGGCGCCTTCGAGGGGGACAGCCGTGATCACGGGCACGGACATGGTCACGGCCACCAAGACGAGGCCTTCGACATGCACGTCTGGCTCGACCCGGTGAACGCCGGGTTGATGGCGCTGGTCATGGCCCGCCACCTGTCCGAGGTCGATCCGGCCAACGCCGCGAAGTACCGGGCCAACGCCGACGCCGTGATCGCCGGACTGGACGAGGTGAGCGCGAAGCTCGACACCGAGCTGGCCCCGGCGCGCGGCAAGCCCTTCATCGTGTTTCAAGACGCCCATCAATATTTCGAGAAACGCTTCGGACTGACGGCCGTGGGCTCGGCCGTGGTCAGCGCCAGCCGGTCGCCCAGCGTCCGGCGCGTCAGGGAGTTGCGCAAGAAAGTGGGCGACCTCGGCGTGGTCTGCGTGTTCGCCGGGCCCCGCTACGATCCGCGCTTCGTCAAGCTCATTACCGAGGGCACCAAGGCCCGGGCCGGCACGGTCGATCCCGCGGGCACCGCCATCAAGCCCGGACCCGGGATGTACTCCGCCCTGATGCGTGCCATGGCCGCATCCTTCAAGAAGTGCCTGGCGCCGGCTGGCTAGTCTCTCATCCGTCCTTCCCGCATCCGCCCGTCAATCCCGCCCCCGCCCGTCCTTCCCGCACCGACCCGTCCTTCCCGCCCCCGCCCGTCATTCCCGCGAAAGCGGGAATCCAGGCGGGGTGGGGGCACGGCGGCGTTACCGCCTCCTCACTCCTGGATTCCCGCTTCCGCGGGAATGACGATTCGGGGCGGTGGTGCCGGTTCTTGTCCGGCGACGTTTTGACACAGCCTGGAAAGCGGGAATGACGAGTCCGGGCGTGGGCGGGCGCGTCAGCCACCGGGGGACGCCGCTCTCCGCGAAAGATCCAGGGCGAACCCCTGGTTGCGGACTCGTATGCGGGCGTAGTCCGCACGCCGCGTGTAACCCTCCACCATCCGCGTCATCGGCTCCGCATCGAAAGGGTAGTCCCGGTGCGGGCCGGCGGCGCGCATGGTGTCGATCTCTTCACGGGTCAGGAAATACCGCAGCAGCAGCTCCTCGTCCGAGACTCCGGCGCCGCCGTACTTCGCACGCAGCTCCTGGATGCTGGGTTCCGGCGGTTCCCACTCGGCCAGCTCCCGGGCCCGCGGGCACGCCAGGATACGGTCCTTGACGTCGGAGTCCATGGAGTCGCTGCCTTCCCGGCCCCAGCGCCCCAGGGCATAGAGGATCACCTGGTCGGTGACTTCCTTGTAGCGCTCTCCCACGATGATGTTGATGGCCGCCTGGCTGCCCACGAACTGGGACAGGGGCGTCACCATGATGGGGTAGCCCAGCTCCTCGCGCACCCGCACCACCTCCTCCAGGGCGCTCTCCATGTGGTCGCCCAGACCCACGCGGGCGAGCTGATGGCGCAGGTTCGAGATCATGCCCCCGGGCACCTGGTGCAGGTACTGGCTGTAGTCGTACTCCACCGGCGCCCCGATCGGCAGCCCCTCCGCGCGGGCCACCCGGGTGAAGTACTCGGACACGGGCTGTAGCACCTCCTCGTCCACCGCGGTCTCGTAGCCCAGGCTCCGGGCGTTGGCCGCGACGTTGAACAGCGACGGGTTGGACGACCCGTTGGCCAGCGGCGGCAGCGCGGTGTTGATGATGCGGATCCCCTGCCGGATGGCCTCCAGGGCGCACAGCGGCCCCAGGCCGGTGGTGCAGTGGGTGTGGAACTCCAGCGGGATGGCGCCGATGTTCTCCTTGATGAGCGGCACCAGCGCGCGGGTGCGGTCCGGCGTCAGCAGGCCGCCGGGGTCCTTGAAGCAGATCCGCGCCACCGGTAGCGTGGCCGCCTGGCGGGCGCGCTCCGCAAAGTACTCGTCGGTGTGCTTGGGGGACACCGAGTAGATGATGTTCAGGATGGGTTCCAGCCCCGCCTCGGTGGCGATCCGCAGGGTCTTGCGCCACCCCGCGATATCGTTCCACTCGTCGGAGATGCGCCCCTGGCGTACGCCGTTGGCCGCCATCCGCTCCAGGAAGATCCGCTGGATGGACTCCGGAGTCAGCTCGAAGCCGTTGCGGCCGCCGATGATGACCCGCAGCGGCGTCTCCCGGATGCACCCGGCCACCAGCCGTATCCGCTCCCAGGGGTCCTCGTGCAGCTCACGCACGCACTTCTTGATGTGCGAGCTGGACATCAGTTCCATGCCCCTGAAGCCCGCCCGGTCCATGCGCTCGCCCACCGCCAGCATCATGCCGGTACGCATGGACTCCGCCCACAGGCTCTGGTGCCCGTCCCGCAACGTCGTATCGACGAATTCTATGGGTTCCACGGCAGTTCCTTTCTCTCTTCGACAGTCCGCCACCATCATCATTCCTCACGACCACGGTCGTTTCACCACGGCCACGGTCGTTCCACCACGGCCAGGTCATTCCATCACCACCACCGTCATTCGGCAACACCTCCGTCATTCGGCAACACTTCCGTCATTCGGCTCCCCCTCCGTCATTCCCGCGAAAGCGGGAATCCAGGGGTGGGGAGGGGCGCAACGGCAGCGGTTCCCAGCCCAACCCCTCCTGGATTCCCGCTTTCGCGGGAATGACGGAGGGGAGCCGGGAATGTGGCGGAGGGCGGCGGCAATGACGTGCAGCCGCTCTGGTCCGTACGCGTTACCCGTCCCCGGCCGCGTTGCGGCCAGCGATGCGGCCGAAGGCCAGCACCTCGGTAAGGTTGCTCGCACCCGGGTAGTTCCGGGACCACATGGAGCCCAGCTCGCCGGCGCCGTAGAGGCCCTTGATGGGGTTCCCCCAGGCGTCCAGCACCTGGGCGCGGGCGTTGCGCCGGGGGCCGCCTTGGGTGTTGAACAGGCTCGGCCACAGCGCGGCGCCGTAGAACGGCGGACGCTCCAGCGGCGTCAGCGTTTCCGGGGAGCGCGCCAACGCGCCATCCCGGCGCTCGGCGCAGCCGCGGTTGTACTCGCCGACGGCGCGCTCCAGCGCCGCCGGATCCAGGCCCAGGGCCCCGGCCAGCGCCGCCGGCGTGTCGCCCGTCTTGATCCAGCCCCGGGCCACCTCGGCCGCGTTGTCGGCGCTCCACTCGTAGCGCCCGGCCACCGCGCCCCGGCCGGTGTTGGCCACCGGACCCGCCAGGCGGGTCTCCTCGTCGAACACCACGAAGCAGGGCACCCGGGGCCGTTCCATGGTCTCCAGGTCCAGCTCCGTCACCATGGAGCCCACCGCGTGGGCGTCCATGGCGGTCTCGTCCACGAAACGGCATGCGCTCCGGTCCACGTAGATGAAGCCCGGCCCCGGCATGGCGTGGATCAGGGCGCAATCGAATCCGTCCACGAGATAGCCGAAGCCCGCGGCCACGGCGTTCATGTGCCACAGGGAAGCGCCCACGTCCGCGGCTAGGCGGACGCCGTCTCCGGTATGGCCGGAGGCGCCCAGGGACCAGTAGCGCTGCCCCAGGAACTGGAGCTGCATGCCGTGGTCCCATTCGTAGCCGCCGCAGGTGAGGACCACCGCCTTGCGCGCACGGATGACGATGTCTTCGTCGCCCCGGCGGACGACCAGCCCGTTGACCGCGCCGTCCCCGTCGCGCGTGAGCCGGACCGCGGGGCTTTCGAACAGCACCGGGATGCTCCGCGCCCGGACGTTGCCGTCGAGCAGCTCCCACAGGTCGCTGCCGTTGGCCGTGCTTTCGCCCTTGACCCGGAGCCGCGGCCCGACCCCGTCGGCACCGGGCTGCTCCGGCGAGGCCGCGCCCGTCGGGTAGATGGGGTAGCTCGCGGGCGCGGCCCGGATGGGGTCGATGACCACCTCGCCTCCGAGGGATCGGAGCCACGCCTCGTTCCCGTGGCTCTCCCGCACCAGCGCCTCGATCACGTCCGCATCGGTGGCGCCGCCGCACAGGAACGCAATGTGCTCCACCGCCCGTCCGAAGTCGCGGAAGGTGCGCACCGAGCCGGCGGACAGGCGGGTGTTGCCGCCGCCCTCGGCCTCCTTCTCCACGATCAGGACCTTGGCGCCGCGGTCCACCGCGGTGATGGCGGCAGTGGCGCCGGCGCCGCCGTAGCCCACGATGGCCACGTCGGTTTCGCGGGATGACGAAGGTGTCATGTCCCGTCAATCCGCACGGTCATTGCCGGCCTTTCCTGCCGTCGGCCGCCTTGCTCATTCCGGCTTCACCAGCCGCCCCTCTCCCACCAGCCGCTCGATGATCTTGCGGGCCTCGGCGCGGGTCTCCACCGTGTCCTGCAGGTTGCGGTCGCGCCAGCCGTCGTTGGGCCAGCGCTTTGCCTTGGCGTACACCGGGGCGTACATGTCGCTGCGCAGCTCGATGAGGAAGTTCCACACGTGGCCCGAGTCGGCCATGCGCGTGCGTTCCCAGCGCAGGTTGTCGATGTCCACCATGCCGGTGACCACCGCCTCCCCGGGAGCGTTGGCCGCCGACTGCACGTGGCCCATGTAGTCGATGAGCTGGGTCATGCCGCGGTAGCCGCCTGTGGGCCGGTTCGAGCCCACGAAGGCGCCGCAGTTGACCGAGAGGAAGTAGCACAGGTTCTCGTAGGCGCGGGCGCGCCGGAGCACGTCCCAGGCTTCGCCCTCGGGGGCGTAGGGCTCGGCCGTGGGGTGGATCAGGATCTCGGCGCCGCGCAACGCCAGGCAGCGGGCCATCTCCGGGAACACCACGTCGGTGCAGGTGAGACAGCCCAGCCGGCCGATCTCGGTGTCCGCCACCGGGAACATGGCGTCCTCGCCGTAACGCTCCGTGTACTCGGTGTAGACGTCCCCGGGTCCCGTATAGGTGGTGTTGAGGTTGTTGGGGCCGTTGTTCTTCCGGTACTTGAGGATGATCTCGCCGTCCGGGTCGATGATGAAACTCGTGTTGAAGAGCCGCCCGGTCCAGTCGTCGTCGCGCTCGTAGAGGTTGCCGACGATGTGGCAGCCGCGTTCCCGGGCCTTGCGCCCGATCTGGTCGGTGACGTCGCCGGGGATGGTCTCGGCCAGGGCCAGCCACTCGTCCACCGAGCGCGGCCGGTACTGGCCGATGATGCCGTACTCCGAGAACACCGCGAGCTTCACGTCGCCCAGGCGCAACGCGGTCCAGTCCAGCAGCTCGAAGATGCGCCCGAGGTTCTCGTCGATGATCTCGTTCCGTTCCCTGGGCTCGACGATCACCCGGGTCTGCTGCTGGATCAACGCCACTCGATACGGTTTCATGAGTCCTCCTTGCTCCGGCTCTCCAGGAACCACTCCGCCATCTCCTCCCGCTTGGGATACCACACCCCGTCGAAGGTCTTCACGTAGTCCACGAACTCCCTGAGGGCGCGGATGGCGTAGGCCTGGCCCATGACGTGGGGGTGCATCCCGAGGTTCATGATGCGGCCGGTGGTGGCCCCTTCCAGGTAGAGCTGGTCGAACTGCTCCCGGAAAAGCTCCAGGGCCTGGGACGTGGTGCGGCCGCCGCGGGAGAAGACCGCGAAGTCGTTGACGTCGTTGGAGTAGGGGATGCACACCAGCGGGCCGTGGCGCGTGTCGAGCAGGTAGGGCTGGTCGTCGTTCAGGTAGTCCGCCTGGAACAGCAGGCCCAGCTCCTTCAGAATGTGGGGCGTCTCGTGGGTGCTCCGGAGCGACGACGACAGCCAGCCCTGGGCCGACCGGCCCACCGCCTCGGCGTAGGCGTCCAGGGTCCGTCGGATGACCTCGCGCTCCTTCTCCGGCTGGTTCGCGTAGTAGGTCAGCACGTCGTTCTGGGCGTAGTTGTGGGCCAGGATCTCCCAGCCGCGCTCGTTGACCGCGTCGATGATGCGCCGCCGCTCGATGCCGGTCAGGGCGTTCATGGTGCAGGTGGCGGGCACCCCGGCCTTGTCGAACACGTCGATGATGCGCCACACCCCCACGCGCTGGCCGTACTCGCGCCAGGTCCAGTTGGCGTAGTCGGGGACGTTGCCCGGAAGCACGTGCGGGATGGTGGCCGGACCGCCCGGATAGAGGGGCTCGGCGCTGTCGCGGGTCATCTCCCAGTACTCGATGTTGATGGTGAAGATCAGCGCCACCCGCGCGCCGTGGGGCCAGCGGAGCGGCGGGCGGTCGGGAAAGGCGACGTAGTCATAGAGCATGGGACAGGACACTAACACCCGTTGCCCCTGCCGGGCAACGCGGGCATAATGGCCTTGGAGGATGAATCACATGAAGTATTCCGGGTGGCGGGCGCTCGTGCTCGCGCTCCTCGTGGGCCTGGCGATCCTGTGGGCGTTCGGCAGCGGCTCGGCTTCGCTCGTGGGCAAGCAGGCGCCGGAGTGGACCAACGATACGTGGATCAACTCGGAGCCGCTCAGGTTGAAGGACCTCCGGGGGAAGGTGGTCCTCATCGAGTTCTGGACCTACGGCTGATACAACTGTGTCAACACACTCCCATCGTTGGTGGGATGGCACAAGGAATACGGCCCCCGGGGCCTGGTCGTGGTAGGCATCCACTCGCCGGAGTTCTCCCACGAGCACTCGCTGGACAACGTCAGGAACGCCTGCAAGGAGCTGGGAATCGAGTTCCCGGTGGCGCAGGACAACGATTTCGCCACCTGGAAGCGCTACGGCACGCGCTACTGGCCGACGCTGCACATCATCGACAAGAAAGGCGTGGTCCAGTACACGCGCTTCGGCGAGGGCGGCTACGACGAGATGGAGGAAGTCATCCGGCGGCTGCTGGATGAGTAGCCTGCCGGAATAGCTGTACCGTCATCCCCGCGCGTCCTCCGTGATTCCCGCCCTCCTTCCGTGATTCCCGACTCCCCTTCCGTGATTCCCGACTCCCCTTCCGTGATTCCCGCCCTCCTCCGTCATTCCCGCGAAAGCGGGAATCCAGGCGGGGTGAGGCGGGGAACACGCCCGTTTGGCCCCTCTCCACCCCTGGATTCCCGCTTTCGCGGGAATGACGGAAGGGGAGTCGGGAAGGACGGGAATGTCGCCCGGGCTACGCCGCCGGGCAGCTCACCCCGGTTCCTCCCAGTCCGCAGTATCCCCACGGGTTCTTGGCGAGGTACTGCTGGTGATAGTCCTCCGCGAAATAGAACTCGCCGGCCTCGACGACCTCGGTGGTGATGCCGCCGTATCCGGCCTTGGACATCTCTTCCTGGTAGCGTTCCCGTGACGCCTCGGCGGCCTGTTTCTGCTCGTCGCCGTAGGTGTAGATCCCGGAGCGGTACTGCGTGCCCACGTCGTTCCCCTGCCGCATCCCCTGGGTCGGGTCGTGGGCTTCCCAGAACACCCTGAGCAGTTCGCCGTAGCTCACCACCTTGGGATCGAACACCACCAGCACCACCTCGTTGTGCCCGGTCCTGCCGGTGCACACTTCTTCATAGGTGGGGTTTGGCGTATGGCCTCCGGCGTAACCCACCGCCGTCGTGTAGACGCCGTCGAGCTGCCAGAAACAGCGCTCGGCCCCCCAGAAACACCCCAGCCCGAACACCGTCTTCTCCATGCCGTCCGGGTAGGGCGGCTCCAGCGGATGCCCGTTCACGTGGTGCGCCGCCGGCACCGGCATCCTCTCCTGCCTGCCGGGCAGCGCGCTGGCCGCGTCCGGCATCTTCATCTTGCCCATCAAGCCGATCAATCCCCAGAGCATCCGAGCCTCCTTTCGCCGCGGACCGCGCCTGCACCCACCTTAACCATGCCACGTCCGGGGAGGGTTTCAAGCCGGGAGGGCGAGCTTCAGACTGTACCAAATGCAACCTTTTTTGCGTTTGGTAGCACTGTATGCAACGGGACTCGACATATGGTACGGGCCGTGGCGGGCGGTCAGGCCGCCGCAGTCGGCAAAGAGGGCCGGCAGATTGACCGCCATTTGTATGGTACAGGTCCCTAGCCATGGAAACCGGCATCGCCTACGCGCTGACGGCCGCGCTGTTCTGGGGGACCTCTCCGGTACTGGTCAAGCGCGGCCTACGGCACTCCAACGTGAGCGCCGCGGTGCTGCTCCAGGGGGTGGGGTCGGTCGTTGTCCTGGTGCTGATCCTCGTGCTCCCGTTCGGCGAGGTCGAGCTCGCCATGCCGTGGACGGCGGCCGGCGTGTTCGTGTCCGTGGGCTTTGTGGGGAGCTTCCTGGGCCGCACTTTCGCGCTCAAGGGCATCGACGAGGTAGGCGCCTCCAGGGCCCAGTCCATCGTCAACTCCGCGCCGCTGCTTACGGCGGTCTATGCCGTCATTCTGCTGGGAGAGACGGCAACCCCGCTCATCCTAATCGGCGTGCTGTTGATCGTCAGCGGGCTCTTGATCATCACGCGGGGGAGCCCCGACGAGGACGATGCCCGACCTCCCTTGCGGTTCAGGGCGTTCCTCAACCCGTTCCTGGCCATCATCTTCTTCGGCTTCGGCCCGATCCTCAAGAAGGTCGCGATGCTGGCCGGCGGAACCCCCGTTCCCGGGTCGCTCATCACCCACGTGACCGGCCTCGCTTTGGTCATGTCGTTCGGCCGTATCCTGCGGATCGACTGGCGGCAAGGCATCCGGATCGCCCCGGACAGCTACTTCTTCCTCCTCCTGTCGGGTTTCTTCCAGGGCGTGGGCTCAATCTTCACTTACCTCGCGGTTGCCCATGCGCCGGCCATCATCGTCGCCCCCATCTGGAACGTCCAGCCCTTGGTCACGTTCTCGCTGGCGCGGGTGCTCCTGCAGGAGGACGAGTCGGTCACCCTCAAGGACGGCCTGGCCGCGGTGCTGGTGGTGGCCGGCGTCTACTTTCTCTTTCAATCCCGTGGATAGGTTCCATATGCTTTTCCGGGACAGGCTGCGGCACTTGCGAACGTTGACACCACGGACCTGGGTCAGGTTCTTGGCGGAGAGCGGGAAGGGGTTCTTCGCCACGGTGCTCGTGCTCGCCTTCGCCGTGCGCGCGGCCGTGGCTCTCTCCGGCGACTTCGTCCTGCATCCGGACGAGATCATGCAGTACCTGGAGCCTGCGCACCGCCTGGTCTTCGGCAACGGGGTCATCTACTGGGAGTACTTCTACGGCGCGCGCTCCTGGATCATTCCGGGAGCCGTGGCAGGTGTGCTGAAACTGCTGGACGCCATCGGCCTTGGCGAGCCGCGGTGGTACATCGGCGCGGTCAAGCTGGCGTTCTGCGCCGTCTCCCTCGGGATTCCCGCGGGCATGTACTTTTTCGCCCGGCGGCACTACGGCGAGGCGCCGGCGCGGGTGGCGTTGGTGGCAGGTGCGTTCTGGTACGAGCTCGCCGGCTTCGCGCACAAGCCCATGGCGGAGTTCGTTGCCACCGTTCCGCTCGTGGCGCTGCTGGCGCTCTGCGTGCGGCCCGCTCTGGACGATACCCGAACGGTCCTGCAGGCGGCCTTCCTCGCCGCCATCGCCTCCGCCATAAGGATGCAGTACGCGCCGCTTGCGCTCGTGTTGCTGGGAATCGTGTTCCTGCGTACCCGGAAGAAGGCGCTGCTGGCGGCAGCCATGGCGGGGTTTTGTATTGCGGTGGGGGTTTTCGACGCGCTTACCTGGGGGGACGGCCTGTTCCACTCCTACCTCACCAACCTCCGCGTCAACCTCGTTATCGCCCCGTTGCGCGCCGGCGAGAGTCCGGCCTATCAGTTCCTCGTGTGGCTTGCCCTCGCCAGCGCCGGCCTCGGCGTGTTGTGCATCGCCGCGGCCCTCCTCCGACCTCGGCGCTACGGGCTGCTGCTGGTGTTGACGGCCTTGACCCTGGTGCTCCATTCCCTGCAGGCCCACAAGGAGTACCGCTTCGTCTTCGTGATCATTCCGCTCTGGCTCCTGATCGGCTCGGACCTCGCGGCGCGCCTGGCATCGCAGATGCACGGCCGGCGCCGGCTTGCGGCAGCCGCGGCTGCCGTGTTCGGGGCCGTTTCGCTGGCCGGAACCATGAACGCCCTGCCGTACCAGGACCGGGTGTACCGGGCATGGTCGAAAGAGACGCGGCACGTGGGTTTCGTGCGCAACCAGGATCCCGTCTTCGCCGCCTACCGCTACCTCGCCCGCGCGCCCGGCGTCACCGGGG
Source organism: uncultured Binatia bacterium (SeqCode) (assembly GCA_965219905.1). Taxonomy (GTDB): domain Bacteria; phylum Desulfobacterota; class Binatia; order UBA9968; family JAJDTQ01; genus JAJDTQ01. The sequence goes on from CBDCOS010000002.1 coordinate 2,288,563, forward strand.
TGTGGCAGCCGGACCGTCCCTATTTCAGCCTGCCGGGGTACTACTACCTTCATCGCAAGATACCGTTCTATGACCGGTTCTCCGGAAGCGCCCTCGGAAACAGCGCGGTGGCCTCCGTCCTGGTGAGCCACATCGTGACCGAGGACCCGGAGCATTCCGTTGCCGGCTACTCCCTGGACCGGGAATTCTCCGGCGTGCGCGTCCTGCGCCGAGACCGGGACCAGCCGCCCGTCCGCCGGTGGCTCGACTACACCCCCACCATCGTCGGCCGTCTCAAGGCTCGGATCATGGCCCGGATAGACCCGGACGCCCCCGCCCCGCCGGCCAACTGGGGCATCCGTCTGGCCCCCGAGGAACGGCCGGTGAGACGGAAGGGGCTCCACGACCGCCGCCGTCTCAGTCACGTTCCAGCCCACCTCATCCATGCTCTCGCGAATAAGCTCGCCCAAGTGCGGCGGGTTCTGCATCGGGCCGACGCGATCGTTTGCAGTGTCGTTCATGATCAACGCTCCCTTCCGGTCAGTGATAGTCGATAAGGTCCACATCCACAGCCTCGCCGTCCTCGAAGCGGAACGCCACGCGCCAGTTACCGGAGACGCGAACGCTCCACTGGCCCGCACGGCCACCCTTCGGCGGTTGGTTCTCACACCCGACGCACCGATGGTGCCTTTTCCGCTTAGGCTCGCCTTCGCATGAACGGACAGAAAGCCCGGTAACTACAGGGTCTTACGGCCCGGCCCGGCCCACGCCGCCGCGCGGCTTCCCTGACGAAACGCCGCCGCGGCTGCTTCCTGCATTACCGCCCAGCCGCGCGGCACGAACAGGGAGCCGCGACCATGACTAAAAAATCCACCTTCGCCCGGCGCGTCCGCGCCGCAAAACCCCGAGCGACCAAATACGAAATCCGCGACGACGTGGTGACCGGCCTCGCGCTGACGATCCAGCCCACCGGAGTCCGCACCTTCTTCCTCGCCCGCATGGTGCGCGGGCGCAGGCGCTACGCCACCATCGGCAGCGCCGACGCCATGACAATCCCCGAGGCGCGGCACGAGGCCCGCAGGCTGATCGCCAGCTACATCGAACCGGCGAAGCAGGACAGCGGCCCCCGTACGCCGGGGCATCCGATGACCGCCTTCGCCGAGGAGTTCCTCGACCGGCAGGCCCACCGATGGAAGCCCCGCACCCAGGAAGCCAACAGCCGGTTCGTGCGCAAGGACATCCTGCCCGCCTTCGGCCACCTCACCGTAGACGCCATCACGGTCGAACACGTCCGCGACTGGTTCGCCTCCATGAGCGACCGGCCCGGCGTCGCCAACCGAGCCATGCCGGTGCTGTCCATGATGATGCGCATGGCAGAGCTTTGGGGATACCGCCCCCACAACTCCAATCCCTGCAAGAACACCCGGCGCTACAGGATGAAGCCCGTAGAGCGGTTCCTGACGGCGGAGGAGATGGCCCGGCTCAACGCCGTGCTGACCCGCGACGAGTTCTGGTGCCCGCACATCGTCGCCATCGTCCGCCTGCTGATGCTGACCGGCTGCCGCTTCGGCGAGATCGCCTCGCTGGAATGGGACTGGATCAAGGACAAGCGCATCCACCTTCCCGACTCGAAATCTGGGCCGCGCACGGTCTGGCTGTCGAGCGCCGCGCGGGCGGTAATCGACGCGATCCCGCGATACAGCGCGGATTGCCCCTGGCTCTTTCCCGCCCGACCGCCGACACGGCCCATCGACAACATCGCCTTCCAGTGGGACCGCATTCGCGACGAAGCCGGATTGCCCGGCCTGCGGCTGCACGACCTTCGCCACAGCTGGGCGTCCACCGCCGCCATGAACGGCGTGGATATGGTGACCATCGCCAGGCTGCTCGGCCATGCGCTGGTCGAGACCACCGAGCGTTATGTCCATCTGTCCGACAGGTCCGTTGCCGACGCTGCTGACCGGGTATCGAACCGCATCCATGCGGCCCTGGCTGGAAAGGAGGAAGGTGCAGAGCGCGTGTCCCTCGCTGTGCGTACGGCCCAGGCCGGACCCGATACCCAGCCCAAGGGAGAGTTCCGCCATGTCCACATTTGACCTCACCCCGCGCCTTGCCCGCGAGAGCAAGTCCAACGGCAAGGACACCATCCTGTTCGACAAGTCGCTCACCGGTTTCGGGCTGCGCATCCACCCGTCGGGCCGGAAGGTCTGGATCGTGCAGGCCCGCATCGAGAGGCGGAGCTGCCGCATCGTCATCGCCCGGCACGGCGAGATGGAGCTTGCCGAGGCCCGCCGCCGCGCCCGTGACATGCTCGCGCGCATCCGCGCGGGCGATAACCCCGCTGACGACATCCGCAGGGAGAGGGAGACCCCGACCCTGCGGGCGTTCGCGGACGAGTATTTGCGGCGCTGCGAACCCCACTGGAAGCCTTCGGGACGCAGGACCGTGCGCATCTACCTCAAGGCCCGCATCCTGCCCGCGTTCGGCAGGATGCCGCTGGATGCCGTCGGCGCGCAGGACGTGGCCGCGTGGTTCGACGCGGCGAGCAGGGACAAGCCCGGCGCGGCCAACCGCGCCCTGGAGATACTGCGCGCGATGATGTTCCGGGCCGAGGAATGGGGATTGCGCGAACGCGGCTCAAACCCCTGTCTCGGTATTGCGAAGAACCCGAGGAAGCCGGTTGCCCGGTTCCTCGACGCCGACGATCTGGCCCGGCTCGGGCGCGCGCTCGATGCGCACGAAGCACGCTGGCCCGAGGCCGTCGCCGCGATCCGGCTGCTGGCGCTCACCGGATGCCGCCGCAGCGAAGTGCTCAATCTGCGCTGGCGCGACATCACTGACGACGCCATCAACCTCGCCGACTCGAAAACCGGCCCGCGCGCGGTGCCGCTCGGCGAGGCCGCGCGGGCGCATGTCGCCGCGCTGCCCCGTGCGCGCGACCCGGACGCCTACCTGTTTCCGCGGTACGCGGAGGCGCAGGGGCAGTCCAGTCTCATCGCGTGCTGGCGAGCGGTCTGCGCGGATGCGAAGCTCGGCAGCCTGCGCCTGCACGACCTGCGCCATACCGCCGCCAGTCAAGCAGTCATGGCTGGCGAGAACCTGCCGCTGGTCGGTAAACTGCTTGGTCATCGGCGGCACCGGACCACCGCGGGCTATGCCCACCTTGCGGATGCGCACCTTGTCGAGGCGGCGGAGACGGTCGGCACGGTCATTGCCGAGGCGATGCAGGTCGGCGGCGCGGTGCGTCGAGTCGTATCTCGAAGCCGGGATCGCCCCGCCTCGGCTGGCTCCGGACCCGATCCGGGCGCCTGCATCGGACCCCGCGAATTTTAGTGGTCTCCAAGTTCCGGCGAACTCACTTGAGAGAAGGGACCTTCTCATGAAGAAATTGAAGCTGCCGAAGAAGAGACGCGAGGAGCGCAAGAGCACGTATCCCTCTGCCACGGATGTTGCACCCGAAATGCTTGCTACTTGATAATATGCCTTGATCGTGCCAACAGGCTCAACATCATCACGGAACACATCAATTTTACAGGCTGAGGTCAGGATATGCAGAAAATCACGGCACGTGAGTTCACAGGTGAAAAGGCATGGGACGCCTTGGACATCGAGCGAATTGAAGACGCAACCGTGCGGCTTCACTGGACCGATGCACCATACAAATGGCACGTGAACGACGGCCCCGAGGTCTTTGTTGTTTTGGACGGTGAGGTAGACATGCACGTTCGCCAGGACGGTGTAGAGAATGTCCTACGTCTGTTGCCAGGCGACATTTTCCACGCGGAAAACGGCGATGAACATGTTGCCCACCCCGACGGACCAGTCCGTGCGTTGGTCATTGAAAGAGCGGGCAGTATTTAGAAGGCGATGATCGCGGCCACCATTAGGCTGGATAGAGGACTTTCACCTCCACGCTGTCCGCCATGCTCGGCACACCTACCCTGTCGAGTCCGCGGCGCGGTCTGGACCCTTCGGGCGGGTATCCCTCGCGCTCTGCTCGCTCACGCTTGCCCGGCGGCTCACTTCGTTCACCGCCGCCTACACGACCGGCGGCGGTTGTGTCAGCGCGACCGCTGGCACGTTCATCAAACCAGCCGGCAGTTGTTTCCGCAATACACCGCGCACTGGTGCCCGCACGACAGCGGACGGTTCCGCCGCCGCCTCCGGCAGTGTACAGCCCACGACCGCCTGCGGTCCCATCGGCACCGCCATCCTCTCAAGTGTCTCGGCGGCGTCTCCGCATTCCTTCATTGCGATGTTGCCTGGCGCTTCCTATACTTCCGCCCGGAAGCCGCGCGGCGGTTCGGGGACTGTCTCCGCAAGTGCGCGGCGGGCGCTGCCGCTCAGGCGCCGCTTGGGCTAAATGCCGATTGCACAACGGCTTTCATCGCCCGACGGATTGAGCGGTCAGGAAGCGCGATCAAGACGCCCTTCGGCGGTTGGTTCTCACACCCGACGTAGTTCTCCGAACACCGCGATCCAGATGCACGGCGGCGTGCGGCTGGTGTAGTTCACCCGGTGGCGGCGGTGGGCGGGTATCAGCACATGGTCCCCGGCGCCGAGCCGTCGCGTCTCTCCGTCTTCGTACTCCAGCACCGCCTCGCCCTGGATCAGCACCACCCATTCGTCGCGGTCCTGGTCGTACCACTCGCCGGGCGACATCTGCCCACGGGAGACGATGCGCTCGATCTTCACGCCCCGGTCGGGAATGAGGTCCGTGAACTCCTCCGTATCCGGGAGCGGGTCGGGGATGTCGTAGAGGTTAACCGGCATGCTCCGGCGGCCGGAAGACCGCGAACACCTTGTCGGAGTTGGAGATCCACGACTCCAGGAAGACGATGTCGTCGGGCTTGCGGCCGATCTCGGACATGGCGCCGGCCAGGGCGAACCAGTTGAGCAGCTCGTGGTGGCCGCGGTCCTCGGCTTCCGGCAGGCTGGTCTTGCGCCAGGTCTCCCAGTCGCCGTCCCGCAGCGCCTGGAAGTAGCGCTTGTCCGATTCCACGTCCGGGTACATGAAGGCGTGCTTGGCGGTGAGAAACGAGTGCGACCAGCTCGACGAGGCGATCAGCGCCACCCGCCACGGGCTCTCGGCGAAGGCCCGGGCGGTGGCGGCGCCGATGTCGAAGCAGCGCCAGGGCTGCGGGCCCGGCGGGTCGAACTGGTCCTCGATGTCGCGGGCGGCGGAAGGCGTCAGCGGGACGCCCCGGCTGCCCACGAGCTTCCGGCCGTAGCTGTTCACGGTGAAGGGCAGTACCGGGTAGGGGAATCCGCGGCGGTCCCAGTCCAGGTACAGGATGGAGTTCACGAATGCGTGGCCAAGGCCGCGGTGGAGCGGCTTGTAGGAGTAGGCCACGTCGAAGCCGTTGTCCAGCAGGCTCGACGCCAGGTGTTTGCCGGCCTCCTGGTGCCCCTGGATGGTGAAGACCTTGTCGTCGGGTTCGTCCCACACGTTGGCGCCCCGGCGCATGTGGGTCCACGGCTGGGTGTCGACCGTGTCGTAGGCGAGGATGGAGAAGGCCGGCACGCAGTCTTCCTTGTAGTTCTCGTACTGGTCGTCGCCCCACAGCAGGCACAGGTCGGGCTGGAACTCGTCCAGGGCCTGGCGGGCGATGCGGAAGCGGTCGATGAGGTCCTGGCGGTGCGCTTCCGAGTGGCTCTGGCCGTCGTCCGTGCCCCACTGCTCGCGCATGGGCGCGGGCCAGTTCTTCATGTCGCGCAGCCGTTCCGGCAGGCAGGGGTCCTCCAGACACATCTTGATGCGCCGGGTCATGTTCCCCTGGAACCCGAGTCCGGGGTAGTGGGTGATGCCGAGGCCAAGTATCTCTCCCATGTCCTTCCCCTTAGGCGGCAAACCGCGATGACGTGTAGGGGCGACCGGCGGTCGTCCCCGTGGCGCGCCGATACCGGTCGTCAATCCCCGCCGCCGCTCACGGCAGCGTCCCCAGCAGGCGCCCGTAGCCTTCGACGGGCTCGCGGATACGGAGGCGCTTCTGGGTAGCCCACACCTCCGCGTTGAGATTGGTGATCACGGGTACCCCGAGGTCCTCTTCCAGGTACTCGATGGCGGGCATGCAGTCCCAGCCCGCGCCCAGGAGGTAGACGCACTCTCCGCCGTGCTCGATGAAGGCCTTCTTGGCTTCGCGGTAGATTACCTCGATCGGAATTTCGCCGACGTCGGAGAAGGCCACGCCTTGGATCTCCCTGACGCCGGTCACCGTGAATCCGGCCTCCTCGATGAAGGCGGCGAACCTGGCGTTCATGGCGCCCTGGATGTAGGAGAGAACCACCATCGTGCGCACTCCCAGCGCGCGGAAGGCCTCCACCTGCGCGGTGGTCGCGGTGAGCACAGGGACCGAGTACTCCCGGGTGAGCCGCTCCGTAAGCTCGCCGTCGAAGCGGTAGCCCCGGAGCATGATGGGCGGCACCCCCTGGATCACCACCAGGTCCACCCCGAACTCCGCCAGCTCCGCCACCCTGGATTCAGCCACGGCGATGGCCTCGTCGAACTCGGCCTCGGTGCCCGCGCGGACGCCGACGTAACGCGGCACGACGCACACTCCGTCCGGCAGGAGCCGCGTGAAGGTTTCCAGCGAGCCGGGCCGAAACGTCGGCTTCACCACCCCTACCTTGCCGCGCCAGCAGTACAAGGGCTGTCCTCCCGGTCCTTGAGGTTATCCTGGCCCCACCCACCCCTGGATTCCAGCTTGCGCGGGAATGACGGTGAGAGGGCACTCACTTGCCCCGCGTCCTCAGACCGCGATGGTCTGTCCGCCGTCCACCACCAGGGCGTGGCCGGTGACGAAGGAGGCTTCGTCGGATACCAGGAACAGCACGCCGTAGGCCATCTCCTCCGGACGCGCCATCCGCAGCAGCGCCTTGTTGCTGTCGGCCATGCGCTTGCGCTGCTCGGGGGTGGCGGCCTGGAGCGACGGCACCGGCGGGTGCCCGCGGAAGCGCGGGGTCTCGGTGGCGCCGGGGCAGATGCAGTTCACGCGGACGCCCTTGGGGCCGTAGTCCAGCGCCATCTGCCGGGTGAGGCTGATGACCGCCGCCTTGGTGGCGCAGTAGGCCGGGTAGTTCGCCGACGCCACCAGCCCGAAGGTAGACGCGGTGCTGACGATGTTGCCGCTGCCCTTCTCGAGCATGTGGGGGACCACCGCACGGACGCTCCTCTGGATGGCGTTCAGGTTGAGGTCCATGATGAAGTTCCACTCCTCGTCCGTGTGTTCGTGAGCCTGCTTGCGGATCCCGCCGCCGGCGTTGTTGTAGAGGATGTCCGCGCCCCCGTACCGGTCCATGGCGGTCTTCATCATCTCCTCGGGACCGCCGTCCAGGGTTACGTTCACGTTCAGGAAGGTGGCCTCGCCGCCCTCGTCGGTAATGAGCTGGTCCACCCGGGGCGTCATGGTCTCCTGGATGTCGCAGCACACGACGTTGGCCCCCTCGCGCGCGAACAGGCGCGCGGTGGCCCGCCCGATGCCGCTGTTGGCCCCGGTGATGATGGCCACCTTGCCCCGCAGCCGCCCCAGTCCTTCTCTCAACATCGGATGTTCGTCGCCGTTCGGTTCTGCCATGTTCAAGCCTCCTTGGATTGTGCGCCTTCCGGCTCACTCTCCCTTATCCGATCACCGGGCGATTTCCAAGGGAAAGGCCGACGCCCCCGGTCCACGCACCTGCCCGGCTTGTCGTACGCTGGATATCCCAGGCAGGTATGCTGTACAAAAAGTTCTCGCCCGGGCCTCGCATGCATGAAACAAGGCCTGCCTCTCCGTCGGAATCGCGTGCCGCAGGGACGATGATAAGCTGGAAACTCCCGGAACTCTCGCGTCAGGACCTGCTGGCGCTGCTGGCTCTTACCGTCATGGTCACGGCCGGCTACTTCCCGGCGCTGTCGGGCGGCTTCATATGGGACGACAAGATTTTCACGCAGAACGAGGTGATACGGGAGGCGTCCGGGCTCTGGAACATCTGGTTTTCGCCGGGCGACCTCAAGCTGGAGCACCACCATTGGCCGGTCGTCTATACGACCTTCTGGCTCGAGCACAAGCTCTGGGGATTCGCCCCCCTCGGCTCTCACCTCGTCAATGTCGCCCTGCATCTGATCAACTCCGTGCTGGTGTGGCGCCTGTTGCTCCGTCTGGGCGTTCCCTGGGCCTGGTTCGCCGCCGCGGTATTCGCCGTCCACCCCGTCCACGTGGAGTCGGTGGCCTGGATCATCGAGCGCAAGGACGTGCTCTCCGGCCTGTTCTATCTCGCCGCCGCGTTGACCTGGATCCGGTTTCTGGAAACGCCCCGATGGGGACGCTACGTTTCGGCGCTGGCCCTCTTCGTGGCGGGGCTGCTGTCCAAATCGGTGGTGGTGACCTTGCCGGCGGCGTTGCTGATCGAGCGTTGGTGGAAGCAGGGCCGGGTCAGCTCCACGGACCTGTTGCGGACGGCACCGTTTTTCGCGGTGGGCCTGTTCGTCACGCTGGCGGACCTGTGGTTGTACTACACGTCGCGGACGGCGTTGTCTCTGGGCTACTCCCTGGCCGAGCGGGTCCTGATCGCGGCGCGCGCGTTGTGGTTCTACGCGGGCAAGCTCTTCTGGCCCGCGGACCTGGCGATTATCTATCCGCGCTGGGACATCCACGCCGGAGATCCGCTGGCCTGGGCGTACGTCATCGCCGCCGCGGCGCTCGCGGCGGTGCTCTGGCTCGGCCGGCATCGGCTGGGCCGGGGCCCCCTGGCCGGAGTGCTGTTCTTCGCGTTGACCCTGTCGCCGATGCTGGGTTTCCTGGACTACGGCTTCATGCGGCTCTCCTTTGTCGCCGACCGTTTCCAGTACCTGGCGGCCGGTGGCGTGATGGCCGTGGTCGCCGCCGCGGCGGCCCATGGCGTGGACCGGTTGTCGGGACCGTGGAAGACGGGCGCGCGGGGCCTGGCTGCGGTGGTGCTGGTGCTTCTCGTGGCAATGACCTGGCGCCAGGCCGGCGTCTACCGGAACGAGATCACGTTCTTCAGCCACGTCGTATCGCTCAATCCCGGGCAGGCTTACGCTCACGAGCGCCGCACCATCCGGTTGGGCCAGGCGGGTCGTCTGGAGGAAAGCCTCGATGCCGGCCGCTTCGCCGTGGAGCAGCTCCCGGATTCCGCCGGCGCTCATGCCGTCCTGGGCGTCGCCTTCATGAGGCTCCGGCGATTCGGCGAGGCCGAGGAGAGCCTGCGCCGTGCCCTGGAGATCGATCCGCGCGACAAGTACGCCCTCAAGAGCATGGGCGAGACGTTGAGGTTTCAAGGCCGGTTCGAGGACGCCATCGAATGGTACCGCAAGGCCCTCGCGGTCGACCGCAACTACGCCGTGGCCCATGCCGGAACAGCCGATGCCCTGGTCCGCCTCGGCCGTTTCGACGCGGCCCTCCCGTTCCTGAAGACCGCTGTTTCGCTACGGCCCTACGCGCCCATGGCGGGTCACGTCCATTTCCTCCTGGGCCATGCGTTGCAACAAATGGACCGGCTCGACGAGGCCGCCGGGCATTACGAGCGCGCCCTGCGATTCCACTGGCGCAAGCCCGATACCCTGGCCCGTCTCGCCGCCCTGCGTTTCCGCCAGAAGCGCTACGAGGAGGCGCTCGCCCTGTATCGAACCGTGGCCGAGATCGTTCCGTCAAAGGCGGTGATACACTCCAACGTCGGGGTCGCCCTCTACTACCTGAAACGGTACGAAGAGGCGCTTCGGAGCTTCGAACACGCGCTCTCCCTGGACCCGAAGCTTCGGGATGCCCGCGCCGGCGTCCGGCAGGCGCGCAAGGCCCTGCGGCGAGGAGAGCCATAGAGTAGCGGCTGTGTGTTACCCTTCGAGGCGCAATTCGCTACATTGACTTATCGCGTACAGAGCGGAGCCGGCGCCCGCGCCGGGGGCGGTGCGTTTCCCGGTGCCGTCGCCGGCGGGTGCCGGACGGCATGCGGGCCATCATCGAGGAGGATCGACATGAACCAGGCGGACGAGAGATACGTTGACGTGGACGGCATCCGCACCCGTTACTTCGAAAAGGGCAGCGGCGAGACGGTGGTGCTGTTCCACGGCGGCAACTTCGGCTCCAACGAGGCGGCCGACGGCAGCCCCGACTGGGGACTGAACTTCGACGGGCTCGCACAGTGGTTCCACGTCGTCGCCGTGGACAAGCTCGGCCAGGGGATGACCGACAACCCCAAGAGCGACGAGGACTACACCATGGCCGCGGTGGTGCGGCACGCGCTGGCCACGCTGGAGACCCTGAAGCTCGGCAACGTCCACCTGGTGGGGCATTCCCGCGGCGGCTACCTGGTGGCGCGCATGACCCTGGAACGGGCGGATCTGATCAAGTCCGTGATCCCGGTGGACACCAACACCCTGGCCCCCGGAGTCGGAAGGAACGAGGTCGTGCATGCCAACGCCCCGGAGCCGCGGCTGAGCCGGGAGAGCCAGCGTTGGGTGTTGGAGCGCTATTCTTACGGCTACGACCACGTCACCGACGACTGGCTCGACGACTGCGTGGAAATCGCCCAACAGCCCAAGTACCTGGAGGCGGTGGAGAAGATGGAGACCCAGGGGCTCAAGGCCAACGTCTTCCTGGCCCGGCACGCGCGGCAGAAGGAAGAGACCCTGGGCTGGATCCGGGACCGCGGCTTCCAACGGCCCACGCTGCTCGTGTGGGGCTATAACGACCCCACTGCCACCCTCGACCAGGGCATGCGCCTTATGGAGCTCATGGCGGGAAGCGAGCGCCGCACCCAGATGCACATCATCAACGAGGCCGGCCACTTCTCGTACCGGGAGCATCCCGCGGAGTTCAACGAGGTGCTGCGGGGCTTCATCGCCGCGCAGCAATAGGGGTAGAGACGGGCCGCGCCGCGGCATCGTAGCGGGACGATCGTTTCCAACTTGAAAAAACACGGTACATCACCCATCATCCAAGACTACTACGTATGGAGGTAATCCCATGGGCAAATACATGTTCCACACTTCGTACACCGCGAAAGGGCTTCCGGGCCTGCTCAAGGAGGGCGGCAGCCGGCGGCGGGCGGCGTTGACCCAGACCATCGAAGGAATGGGCGGCAGCGTGGAGGGGCTCTACTACGCCTTCGGCGATACGGACCTCTACATCATCGCCGATCTTCCCGACGACGCCACGGCGACGGCCGTGTCGCTTAACATCGCCGATGCCGGCGCCCTCACTGTCAAGGCCACCGTGCTGATCACGCCGGAGACGGTGGACGAGGCGGTCAAGAAGAAGGTGCCCTACCGGCCGCCCGGAGCCCGCGCCGCTCGCGGCCGCAAGTAGGACCTTTAGTGCGGTGTCCCACGCGCCTTTGTAGACGCTTGCGTGGGACACCACATTAGCGGCGGCACCGGCTTGAGCGGGCGCCGGTGTTCCTTTTTCCGCCATGCCCCTCGTCAGCTTCGAAGACATCTCGCTGGAGCTGGGCGACCAGCGGCTGCTGGCGCACGCCGAGTTCGCCATCGAGCCCGGGGAGCGGGTCTGCCTGATCGGCCGGAACGGCGCGGGCAAGACCTCCATGCTCCGGCTCATCACCGGCCGGCTCGAGCCCGACCACGGCGAGATCCACTACCAGGGCCGCATCCGCATCAGCGAGCTGGAGCAGGCGCTTCCGGAGGAGCTCGGGCAGACGGTGCGGGAATACGTCACCACCGGGTTGGCGGACCTGCAGGAGCTCATCGACCTCTACCAGCAGCGCTCCGGCGAGGTCCTGGACCGCAAGGGCCTCCTGGAGCTGGAGGCGTTGCACCGGGAGATCGACGCCCACGGCGGCTGGCACGTGGACCAGCGGGTGGAAACGGTCCTGAGCGAGTTGGACCTGCCCGCGGACCGGAGGCTGGAGGAGCTTTCCGGCGGCTGGCAGCGCCGGGTGGGGCTCGCCCGGGCCATCGTCGGTAACGCCGAGCTGCTGCTCCTCGACGAGCCCACCAACCACCTGGACCTGAGCACCATCCAGTGGCTGGAGGACCGGGTCTACAACTACGCGGGCGCCGTGCTCTTCATCACCCATGACCGCGCCTTCCTGCGCAGGCTCGCCACGCGCATCGTCGAGCTGGACCGCACCCGGCTCACGAGCTGGCCGGGAACCTACGACAACTACCTCGACCTCAAGGAAAAGAGCCTGGCGGAGGACGCCCGCCGCAACGCCCTGTTCGACAAGCGGCTGGCCCAGGAGGAGGCGTGGATCCGCCAGGGCATCAAGGCCCGCCGCACCCGCAACGAGGGCCGCGTGCGCGCCCTCATGGCCATGCGGGACGAGGCGGCCCAACGCCTCAAGCCCCCGAGCCAGGCGCGCATCCACGTGCAGCACGGCGGGCAGTCGGGCCGCAAGGTGGTGGAGCTCCGCAACGTCACCCACGGCTACGGCGGCGAGCCGCTGATCCGGAACCTGTCGCTCCGGATCATGCGCGGCGACCGCATCGGCCTCATCGGCAACAACGGCGTGGGCAAGAGCACGCTGCTGCGCGTTCTCGTGGGGGAGATGGCGCCCGACTCCGGCGTTGTGGAGCAGGGAGCCAATCTCGAGATCGGCTACTTCGACCAACTGCGGCGTGAGCTGGACCCGGAGAAGACCGTGGCCGAGACCGTGGCGGACGGCCGCGACCACGTCTTCGTCAACGGCAGGCCGCGCCACGTGGTGGGCTACCTCAAGGGTTTTCTCTTCAGCCCCAAGCGCGCCTTGACCCCGGTGGCGGCGCTGTCCGGCGGCGAGTGCAACCGCGTCATCCTGGCCCGGTTGCTGACCCAGCCGGCCAACCTGCTGGTGCTGGACGAGCCCACCAACGACCTCGACATCGAGACCCTGGAGGTGCTGGAGGAGCAGCTCGTGCGCTACCGCGGCACGCTGCTGGTGGTGAGCCACGACCGCAGCTTCCTCGACAACTGCGTTACCAGCACGCTGGTGTTCGAGGACACCGGGCTGATCCAGCGCCACGCCGGCGGCTACAGCGACTGGCTCCGGCGCGGCAAGGCCCTGGCCGTCACCGACGATCCCAACCGCAAGGGCGCACAGGAGCCGGCGCGGGACCGCAGGGAATCCCGTTCCCGGCCCACCAAGCTCAGCTACATGCTGCAACGGGAACTGGACGAGCTGCCCGGACGCATCGAATCCATGGAGCAGGCCGTGGCCGCGCTGGAGGAAAAGACCCAGCAGCCGGACTTCTACGCCCGGCCCTTCGCGACGGTCCAGCCGGTCCTCGACGAGCTCAAGACCGCCAAGGCGGCCCTCGACCAGGCGCTGGAGCGCTGGACCGAGCTGGAGACAATGAGGGAGGAGGCGGAGCGGCGCTAGCCCGGAAGCCCCGGCCGAGGTACCCATCCACGCCACACCCCTGGATTCCCGCTTTCGCGGGAATGACGGAGAGGGGCGGGAATGACGGAAGGGGCCGCTACTCCGCGAGGGAGCGGACGGGCTCATTGCCTGCCCACCGAACTTCCGATAAGAAGGTGTGCGGAGACACCCATGAGAAAACAACGACTGTCGGTGGCCGGGCGCAATTCCATGCGGGTGGACGCGGTGGAGAAGGTGTCCGGCAAGGCGTTCTATACCGGGGACATCGAGCTTCCGGGAATGGCGTATGCCAAGATCCTGAGGAGCCCGTTGCCCCATGCGCGGATACTCAACGTCGACGCAAGCAAGGCGCGGGAGTTGCCCGGGGTCATCGACGTGCTGACACGGGACGAGCTCGCAGGCCTCAACTACCAGTACGGCGCCACCTACAAGGATCAGTCCGTGGTGGCGACGGACAAGGTCCGCTACGTCGGCGACCCGGTGGCCGCGGTGCTGTCGGCGGACGAGCTGGTGGCCGAGGAGGCCCTGGCGCTCATCGACGTGGAGTACGAGGAGCTGCCGTTCGTGGACAACGTGGACGACGCCCTGGCGCCGGGGGCGCCGCAGGTGCACGAGGGCGACGTGGCCAAGGCCGAGCTGCGGGGATCGAGGTACGGCGCGCCGCCCCGGTTCAAGGGCACCAACGTCTGCTACCACTTCGGCTACTCCCGGGGCGACGTGGAGGACGGCTTCGCCAAGTCCGACCACGTCTTCGAGGACGTCTTCCGCTTCTCCAAGGTGCAGCACTACTCGCTGGAGCCCCACATCTGCCTCGCCCACTACGACGGCGAGCGGCTGACGGTGTGGAGCTCGTGCCAGGACCCGTTCACGCTGAGGGGGCACCTGGCCGGGATCTTCAAGCTGCCGCTCAACCGGGTGCGGGTGGTGGTGCCCTACGTCGGCGGCGGCTACGGCGGCAAGCTCTACGTCAAGGCCGACCCCATCGCGGCGGCGCTGTCGGTGCGGAACGGTCGGCCGGTCAAGCTGGCCATGAGCGTCAACGAGAGCTTCAAGACGGTGACGCGCCATCCCGCGCGCATCCGCATCAAGACCGGGGTGAGCAGGAAGGGCGAGATGATGGCCCGGGAGCTGGAGGTCTACATGGACACCGGCGCCTACGCCGACGCCGGTCCCCGGGTGACCCAGAAGGCCGGCTACCGGGCGGTGGGTCCCTACCGCGTCGCCAACGTCAAGATCGACGCCCACGGCGTCTACAGCAACACGGTGCCGGCGGGGGCGTTCCGCGGCTTCGGCGCGGTGCAGGTGGCCTGGGCCTACGAGTCGCAGATGGACATGATCGCCAACCGGCTCGGCATGGACCCGCTGGACTTCCGCCTCAAGAACCTGCTGGAGAAGGGCGAGCCCTACACCCCCGGCGACACCCCGGTGGACTGCGACCTCAAGCAGGGGCTTCGCAAGGTGGCCCGGGCGCTGGACTGGAAGAAGGCCTCCGGGCCCAACGTCGGCAAGGGGTTGAGCGTGTGCCTGAAGGACGCCGGGGGCACCTACAAGGTGGCGGGGGCGACGGTGAAGATGTCGTCGGACGGCAGCGCGGTGCTGCTCACCGGAACGGTGGAGGTGGGGCAGGGATGCCGCACGGCGCTCAGCCAGGTGGTGGCGGAGGAGCTGGGCATCGAGCTCGAGCAGGTGTCGGTGGCGCAACTGGACACCGACGTGACCCCGTTCGACGTCTCCACCAGCGCCAGCAGCTCCATGACGGTCATGGGCCTCGCGACCCAGCGGGCCGCCCAGGACGTCAAGAAGCAGTTGCTGCGGGCGGCGGCCAGGGTCATGAAGGAGAAGGCCGGCGACCTCACGCTCAAGGGCGGCCGGGTGCGCGCCGGCAAGGGCCGGGGGGTGGCCTACAGCGACATCATTTCCGAGTACTTCGGCAGCTCCGCCACCGAGATCGTCGGCCGCGGGGTGTACCAGGACAAGAAGAGCAAGACCGCGGTACTGGGCTCCCCCACCACCTTCTGGGAGGTGGGCTGGGGCGGCGTGGAGCTGGAGGTGGACCCGGAGACCGGCGTCATCCGCATCCTCAAGTACGTGTCCATGGCCGACGTGGGCCGGGCCATCAACCCGTTGCAGTGCGAGGGCCAGGACGAGGGCGGCGTGGTCTTCGCCATCGGGCACACGCTGCTGGAAGACATGGTGTACGAGAACGGCCAGCTCCTGAACCCGAACCTCATCGACTACCGGGTGCCGAACTTCCACGACCTGCCGGAGAACTTCATCTCCGAGCTGGTGGAGAGCGGCAACGGCCCCGGCCCGTTCGGCGCCAAGGGCATGGGCGAGGGCGGCGTGCTGCCGGCCGCTTCCGCCATTGCCGCGGCGGTGGAAGACGCCGTGGGAGTGCGCATCTGCGACCTGCCGCTGTCGCCGCCCAAGGTGTGGCAGCGGCTGCAGGAGCGCGCGAGCGCCGGCTAATTCTGCGGTGCGAAGTGTAAGGGCGACCGGCGGTCGCCCCAGATGCGCCGCACCGACGAAAGGATTTCCTCATGTCAGACCCCACCCGTTTCCGAGCCATGGTCGTCAGCGAGAACGAGGACAAGACCTTCTCCCGCGCCATTACCGAGCGGACGGCGGACGATCTGCCGGAGGGCGACCTGCTGGTGTCGGTGGCCTATTCCTCCTTGAACTACAAGGATGCGTTGTCGGCCTCCGGCAACAAGGGCGTCACCCGCAACTTTCCCCATACCCCGGGCATCGACGCCGCGGGCACGGTGGTGGAGAGCGCCTCGGGCGATTTCGCCAAGGGCGACGACGTGGTGCTCACGGGCTTCGACCTGGGCTCCAACACCGACGGCGGCTTTGCCGAGTACGTGCGGGTGCCGGCCGCCTGGGCGGTGAAGCGCCCGGACGGACTGAGCCTCAAGGACAGCATGGTTTACGGCACCGCCGGCTTCACCGCCGCGCTGTCAGTGCTGCGGCTCCAGGAGTCCGGGGTCACGCCGGAATCCGGCGACGTGCTGGTCACCGGCGCCACCGGCGGCGTCGGCTGCCTGGCCGTGGCCATCCTGGCCCAGGCCGGCTACCGCGTCGTGGCGTCCACCGGCAAGGAGTCGGAGAAGGAGTTCCTGACGAGCCTGGGCGCGGCCGACATCATCTCCCGGGAGGACGCCGACGACCAGTCCGGGCGGCCGCTCCTGAGGGGCCTGTGGGCCGGCGTCGTGGACACCGTCGGCGGCAACATCCTCGCCACCGCACTCAAGGCCTCCAAGTACGGCGGCGTGGTGACCTGCTGCGGCAACGTCGCGTCGGTGGAGCTCAACACCACGGTCTTCCCGTTCATTCTCCGGGACGTGCGCCTGATCGGCGTGGCCACGCCCGACTGCCCGGCGGACATCCGAGCCACGCTGTGGCAGAAGATGGCCGGCGAGTGGAAGCTGCCCAACCTGGACGCCGTCACCGTCGACTGCTCGCTCGACGAGCTCGACGGCCACATCGAGAGCATTCTCAAGGGCGGCGTCCGCGGCCGCGTGGTGGTGGACCTCTCGCGCTGAGGAAAACGCCGGCCAACAGTTCCGCCGGGAGATCGCCATGGCATCGTGGATGGTAGGCATCGATACCGGAGGCTCCTTTACCGATCTGATCGCGTTCGATCCTGAAACCGGCGAGCGCCGGATCGCCAAGGTGCCGTCGAGGCCGGACGATCCGTCGGCCGCGGTGATGGACGCCCTCGACGAGCTGTTCCGGTCCGGGGTCGACCCGGCCTCCATCGAGTTCCTGGTCCACGGCACCACGGTGGCGACCAACGCCATCCTCGAGGGCAAGGGCGCGCGCACCGGCCTGCTCATCACCCGGGGCTTCCGGGCGGTGTACGAGGGGCGCGGCTGGTCGCAGCCGCCGCCGGAGGACCTGGCGGATCCCTTCTACGTCAAACCCACGCTGCTCGCGCCCCAGTCGCTCACCGAGGAGATCACGGAGCGCCTCGACTACCTCGGCAACGTGCAGACGCCGCTTGACGAGGACGACGTCCGGCGGGCGGTCGCAAGCCTGAAAGAGAAGGAAGTCGAGGCGGTAGCGGTCAACTATCTCTTCAGCTTCCGGAACTCCGAGCACGAGGAGAGGACGGCGGCGATCATCGCCGAGATGGCGCCGGAGTGGCGCGTGTCGGTCTCGTCGCGCATCCTGCCCACCATCCGGGAGTATCCGCGCCTTTCCACCACGGTCATCGACGCCTTCGTGGGACGGTCCATGCAGGACTACCTGTTGCGGCTTGTGGACAGGTTGCGTGCCGCGGGCATCGAGACGCCGCAGATCTTCCTCATGCAGTCCAACGGCGGGCTGATGCGCATGAACGTGGGCGCGCGCTATCCCAACCAGACGCTGCTCTCGGGGCCGGCCGCCGGGGTGGTGTCCGGCATCGAGCTGGCCGCGCTGCTGGGACGCAGGAACCTCGTCACCTTCGACATGGGCGGCACGTCCACCGACATCAGCGTGATCCGTGACGGGCGGTCCGAGGAGACCACGGCGGGCCGGATCGCGGGGCAGGACCTGGCGACGCCGATGCTGGCCGTCCATACCCTGGGCGCCGGCGGCGGCACCATCGCCTGGATCGGCAAGGACGGCCTCATGAAGGTCGGACCCCGGAGCGCGGGCGCCGACCCGGGGCCGGCCTGCTACGGCCGGGGCGGCGAGCTGCCGACGGTGACCGACGCCAACCTGCTGCTGGGGGCCCTGGGAGACAGCAGCGCCCTGGGCGGGAGGCTGCGGCTGGACCGGGCCCGCGCGGAAGCGGCCGTGCGCACGGTCCTGGCGGAACCCCTCGGCCTCGACGTGGTGGAGGCGGCTGCCGGGATCCTCAAGATCGTCAACAACAACATGGCCGTGGAGCTCAGGCTCGCGCTGCAGTACCGCGGCGTCGATCCGCGGGACTTCGTGCTGGTGGCATTCGGCGGCGCCGGCCCGCTTCACGCCGGCGTGCTGGCGGAGGAGCTCCGGATACCCGCGGTGCTGGTGCCGCCGAACCCGGGCCTCAACAGCGCCCTGGGGCTGCTCCAGACCCAGGTGCGTCATCTCTACCTGCTGTCGGACCTCGGGCTGGTGAGCGGCTACGATCCCGCGCGCATGAACCAGCGTTTCGAGGAGCTGCGCCGCCGGGCGGTGGAGGACATCCGGGAAGAGCACTTCGAGCTCTCGGAGGCGGTGTTCCGGCGCCAGGTCGACATGCGCTACCTGCACCAGGGGTACGAGCTCTCCGTCGACTGCCCGGACCGGGAGATCGTGGACGCGGACAAGGCCGGGCTCAAGGCGGCCTTCGACGAGCTTCACGGCAAGGTGTACGGGCTGAGCGCCAAGGACGAGGACGCCGAGATCGTGACCTTCCGGCTGCTGGCGGAGATCGCGGTGCCGCGGCTCACGCCGCCGCCCCTGGAATCCGGCGAGCCGGGCGTCGACCACGCCATCATCGGCCGGAGGCCGCTGTTCGACCTGGAGCGCGGAGAGTTCCTGGAAGCGGTGGTGCTGGACCGTGGCCGGTTGCTGGCCGGTAACCGGATCGACGGGCCCGCGGTGATCGAGCAGTTGGACGCGACCACCGTGCTGTCCGAGTCGCAGCACGCCACCGTCGACAGTTTCGGCAACATCGTCATCGAGAGAGCCTCATGATGTCGTCGGGAGGGAACCATGAGTCTTGACCCGATTACCAGCGAAGTCGTGCTGAGCCGGCTGCGGGAGGTTACCTCGTCCATGGCGCACGCGCTGTTCCACAGCGGCTACTCGCCGATCCTGCGCGAGTCGCAGGACGGCACCGCCGGGCTGACCGACGGCACCGGGCGCGTGATCATGGTCGGCGGCGGCCTGCAGTATCACTCGCTGCTGTATTCGCAGGCGGTGGCCGGTGTGCTGGAACGCTACCCGGCGGAGGAGATGAGCGAGGGCGATTCGTTCGTTTCCAACGATCCCTACAAGGCCGGGAACAGCCACGTCCCCGACATGGTGGTGGCGACGCCGGCCTTCCACGACGGCAAGGTGGTGGCTTTCGGGGTCAGCGTGGCCCACAAGGCCGACGTCGGCGGCCTTGTGCCGGGGTCCAGCGGCGCGGCGTCACGCGAGATCTTCCACGACGGCATCGTGCTGCCGCCGGTGCGGTTCACCACCGCCGAGGGCGTCCTGCCCGAGGTGGAGGCGATCCTTCGCAACAACAGCCGCATTCCGGACGTGGTGCTGGGCGACCTGCGCGGACAGGTCGGCGCGACGAAACTCGGCGCGCTCCGGTTCCAGGAGCTGCTCGGGGAGTACGGCGCGGACACGCTGCTGGGCACCATCGACGAGCTGATGACGCGGACCACGGCGCGGGTGCGGAAAGAGATCGCGTCGTGGCCGGACGGGGAGTTCGAGGCGGAAGGGTTCCTCGATCACAACGGCGTGGACCGGTCGAAACCGGTGCGCATCCACGTCCGGGCCATCAAGGCAGGGGACCGGCTGACGCTCGATTTCTCCGGCAGCGACCCCCAGACCCCCGGACCCGTGAACACGACGCGGGTCACGGCCCGCGCGGTTTCCACCCAGGCGGTGCTGGCGGCGTCGGATCCGAGCATCCCGATGAACGCGGGAGCCTTCGAGGCCATCGACTTCAACCTGCCGCCGGGGCGCGTGATGAGCCCGCAGTTCCCGGCCACCGTCAACCACTACTTCCCGACCTCTCACCTGGTCTACAATTGCGTTCTCGCCGCCATCGGGAAGTTCAACCCCAACCGGGCGGTGGCGCCCTCCGGCCTCGGCACCGGCGCCATTGCCGTGGGCTACAAGGAAAGCCGCTCGGCGGGCCGTCCGACGGTCCAGTACGAGATCATGATCACCTCGCTGGGCGGTACCAGCGACCACGACGGTGCGGCCATCGTCATGCCGGTCAACCATTTCGCCCCCGGCACGCCCGTGGAAATCCTCGAGACCGAATATCCCGTTGCCGTCCGCCGCTACGAGATCTGGCAGGACTCGGCCGGCGCCGGGCGCTGGCGCGGCGGCACGGGTTTCATCCGCGAGTACGAGTTTCTGACCGACTGCACGCTCACGATCCGCTCGGCGAACCATCAACAGGCCTCATGGGGCCTCAACGGCGGTGGCAGCCCGCCCAACTCCAGGACCACCATCCAGAACCCGGCCGAGGAACCGGCCGAAGTCGACATGCTGGAGACACGCCCGCTCAAGTCCGGCGCCAGGCTCGCCATCTACCGCAGCGGAGGCGGCGGCTACGGCGACCCCCGGGAACGCCCCCCCGAGCTCGTGCGGCAGGACGTCGAGGACGGCTACGTCTCGCCGGAAAAGGCCCGGGAGGCATACGGGCTGGCGGACGGGGAGAGCTGACGAAACCTGCGCGTGATTCTCGCCCCCCTCCGTGATTCCGCCCCCCCTCCGTCATTTCTGCCTCCTCTCCGTCATTCCGCCTCCCCTCCGTCATTCCCGCGAAAGCGGGAATCCAGGCGGGGCGAGGCGGGGAATACGCCCGGTCGGCCCCTCTCCACCCCTGGATTCCCGCTTCCGCGGGAATGACGGAGGGGGAGGCGGGAATGACGGAGGGGGACGGGGATTGACGGGAAGTCGGGAATGACCGGAAGAGCCGGGATTACTCGTCCAGCCTGAACAACCAGAGCCGGGATTACCCGTCCAGCTTGAACAGCCGCTCGGCGTTGCCGTGGCGGATGAGCTCCTTCGTCTCTTCAGAGAGGTTCTGGTTGACGGCCAGGAGCTGGACGTCGCGGAACTTCATGCTGCCGCCGGGGTCGTCGTGGGGGTAGTCGGTGGCGAACAGGAACCGCTCGGGTCCCACGAACTCGATGGCGTCGGGGAGCGCGGCTTCCTCGGTCTCGATGGTGAAATAGAAGTTGTTGCGGAAGTAGTGGCTGGCCGGCTGCTTGTTCTTCTCCAGGAACACCTCGGGTCCGTAGAAGGCCCGGTGGCGCCGCAGCTTGGCCTTGACCCCGCGCATGGCGTCGGAGTCGGCATCCGCGTCCGCGTCGTAGTCTATGGGAGGTCCGGCAAAGGCCGCGTCCAGCCTCTCCACCAGGGGCCTGATGAAACCGGTCCCCGCCTCGGTGAAGATGAACTGGAGGCCTGGGAAGTCGTCGAGCAATCCGCTCGTCACCAGCGACACCAGGCTCACCTGTCCCTCCTGGGGAGCGAAAAGGTAGAGGCCGTCCTTCTGGAAGTTGGGGAGGTTGCTGATGCGGTGGCCGTGCTGGATGTTGTGGAGGAAGATGGGCATCTCCATTTCCTCCGCCCGCGCGAAAAAGGGCCACAGCTCCTTGTGGCTGCCGAGGCTATCGCCGTAGGGGTGGTCCTGCACCGGATACACCTTGTCCAGCACCACCGCGCAGAACCCTTCCTTCTGCGCCCACTCCATCTCGCGGATGGCGGCGGGGACATCCTGGAGTTGGACGATGGCCACGCCGACGAGGCAGTCGTGGCGCTCCATCATGCGCAGGTTGGACAGGTTGTAGGAGCGTGCGATGGCGGAGGCCAGGGCCGGCTCGATCATATAGGTCCACCAACCGGAAAACTGGGGCAGCACGAACTGGCGGTCCACCCCGAGAACGGGCATCTCGTCGAGCCGCACCTGGAGGTCCACCAGCCCCTTCATGCTGGCGCCGGACCCCGGAGGACCCAGCGGCGTGACGCCGGGCACCTCGGGCGGCCCGCCGGGAAAGTCGATGTCGATGAGCAGCCCCTCCTCGCTGTA
Source organism: uncultured Binatia bacterium (SeqCode) (assembly GCA_965219905.1). GTDB lineage: Bacteria > Desulfobacterota > Binatia > UBA9968 > JAJDTQ01 > JAJDTQ01. The sequence goes on from CBDCOS010000002.1 coordinate 2,310,575, forward strand.
CCGGGGAATCGGCGCCTTGTCCCGGAATTCCTCGGGCATGTAGTTAAAAGCGTCCTCGGGCATGATGTGGGTGTCGCAGTCGATGATCACTGGGAATCCTCCTCGGAGATTCTAGCTAATTAGCGCCGTTGGCCGGGGTTGGCAAGCGGGCCAAGTCTCGAACGCGCGACATTGTAGCCGCCGTAGATCGATGCCATAGTCCACCTTGTGTCGACACTCCATCATAAATTGCACGTTTCCCTTCCGACAGACACCTATCTGCGCCTCAAGACGGAGTCGAAACGCTCCGGGCAGCCCCTAACCGTCCTGGTCCGCCGAGCGATAGAAGCGTGGCTGATCGAGCGGGAGAGGGGGGCGCTGTACGACGCCATCGCTGATTACGCTCGGACTGCTGCTGGGACAGGGGACGATCTGGATTCGGATCTGGAAGGCGCCGCTGTGAACCATCTTCTCTGCAGCCTCGTATCGAGGTCGCGTGGTAGGGATGGCAACTCGGGTTGAACCATGTGCGGTCGCTACACCCAGTCGGCGAAGCTCCAGGACCTCATAGACCGATTCGGCATCGACGAGCCGGACTTCGAATTGGTGCCCCGCTACAACCTCGCGCCCAGTCAGGACGCGCCGGTGGTGGGCGTCAACCCGAGCACCCCCGACACCCGCACCCTGCGCCTGATGCATTGGGGCCTCGTACCCTATCACGCCAAGGACGCCGCCAAGCCCATCATCAACGCCCGGGCCGAGACCTTGGCCCAGCGGCCCGCTTTCCGGTGGCTTTTGCCGAAGCGGCGTTGCTTGGTGCCGGCCGACGGCTTCTACGAATGGCGCAAGGAAGGCCCTATGCGGACGCCCATGCGCTTCACCTTGCGGAGCGGTGACCCGTTCGCCTTCGCCGGACTCTGGGACCGCTGGCTCCGGCCCGACAGCACCCCACTCTATTCCTTTACTATTGTGACCACGAGCCCCAACAGCCTTCTCGAGTCGGTCCACAACAGGATGCCGGTCATCCTGCGTCCGGAGGACGAAGCCAAGTGGCTCGACCCCACCAACACGGATCCGGAGGCCCTGTCGTCGTTGCTCAAACCCTATCCAGCCGAGCTGATGGAGGGATACTGCGTTCCGCGGGCCGTCAACTCGCCCGTGAACGATTCTCCAGAATGCATCGCGCCGAACGACGCGCCGCTTACATTACTGCGCCGACCGTGATCGGCACATGAGTCCAGAGGTAAGAGTTATCCTGTGGTCCCAACGGTGCACGGAACCGATCGGTATTGCTGTGCGTGGCGTACAGCTGTCCCTTCTTGCTAAGGGGCCCAAAAAAGGTATATTTTCTATACTGTGCCGTCATTCGAGTTCGATCAGCAAAAGAGCGCACAGAATCTGGAGAAGCACGGCATCGATTTCGTCGCGGCACAGGCACTATGGCAGGATGTGGGTCGTGTCGAAATTCTCGCCAGGATCACCGACGAGAATCGGTTTATCGTGATCGGTTGCATAGGCACGAAGCACTGGTCTGCGGTAGTCACACCGAGAGGGGATAACATCCGCATCATTTCGGTACGTCGCTCCCGAGCAGAGGAGGTGGCCATATATGAGAGCCAAGAAATTTGATGCCGACTTTGACGCCGGCAAGGACATAACCGCTGCTCTCGACTTATCTACCGCCCGTCGCCCTGCTCAAGAACAACGACGGGTCAACGTGGATTTTCCGGCCTGGATGGTCGAATCCCTGGATCGAGAGGCTGGTAGACTTAGAGTCACCCGCCAATCGATCATCAAGCTGTGGCTGGCGGAGCACCTGGAACGTAGGGCAAACAAAATGTCGGATGCGTCCGGTGGTTGGGAGTGGGTCCAGCAGCGTGTCGATAAGATGAACCTCGAGAGACATCAGGCGTTGCTGGAAGAGTGGAGGGCCCGTTCGTGGCACGCCACGGATGCGTTTATCACCGACGGACCGATTGAGCCGGCGCGTTGGTCGACGATCCGTCCCCGGGTACTCTTTCTGGCGAAGGAGGCGTATGGGGAGACAGGGTCTGGCACGAGTTGGGACTTGCCACGGTTAGTAAGAGAAGAGTGGAAAAGCTGGAACGGGTTTAGTGACAAGAATTTCTGGAGGACGCTGGGTTATTGGGCGTATGGAATTCAGCAAATGACGAAGGGAGCAAAACCGTCAAGCCCGTGGTCCCAGGGGGGAGACTGGAAGGCAAGGGTGACTGAGTCCGTACTCGCGAGCGCCGTAGTGAACATCAAGAAAAGCCACGGACAATCTTCGTCGAGCGATAAGGATTTACGGGTGTACCTACGTAACGATGGGGATCTACTCAAGCAGCAGGTCGAAAGCCTGACCCCGGATGTCGTAGTTTGCTGCAATACTTGGCCGTTGATCCAGAAATTCGTATGGCCGCGCGCGGAGCAGGTTTCCGAGCAGGTATACAGTGTCAACGACATGCTTGTGCTAGATTTCTGGCACCCAGCCAACCACTACCCGGACGTAATGGGTTACTATACCGTTGTCGAATTACTCCGCCGGGCGCTATCTGCCCACGAACTCGAAGCGGTGAGTTAACACTCGCTCCTCAACTCAGCAACAGAACGCTCGCCCCTACTTCGCCGCGCAGATCATGATCTCCACCTGGGTGCCCGGGGTGAGCGCCACGCCGATGGCGGCCCGGGCCGGGAGATTGTCCTTGTCGATCCAGGCCATCCAGGCCTCGTTCATCTCGTCCTTGGCGTCGATGTCGGCGAGATACACGGTGGACGTGAGGATCCGGGACTTGTTGGTGCCGGCGGCGGCCAGGACGTCGTCGATCTTGGCCAGTACCTGTTCCGTCTGGCCTTTGGTGGACAGGGACTTGTCGTCGGCCACCAGGCCGGACAGGTAGACCAGATCGCCGTGCACCACGGCGCGGCTGTTCCAAACCTGCGGTCTGATTCGTTCAATGCTCATTGGGCTGTGACCTCCGTGGGAATGAGTTCCGGGCGATCTCCCGGACCGGGAAACGCTATCAGATTTTGCCGGGGCCGCCTACGAGCCGGAAGATTCCGTGTCCGCCTTGTCCGGTTCGTTCCGGTCCTGCTTCTTCCCGCCGCGCCGGAACAGCGACGCCGCCGCGGCCAGGGCGCACAGCGCCGCGGCGGTCACGAACACGAGCTGGAAGGAGGCCACGAAGGCGCCCACCTCTCCCAGGTCCGCGTGGGAGAGGCGCCAGCGCTCGAACATCAGGCTGGCGCCGGTGACGCCGAAGACGATGCCGGCGGTGCGCATCATCTGGTTGACGCTGCCGGCGACGCCCTGGTGCTCGCGGGGGATGGCGCCCATGACGAAGCTCATGTTGGGCACCTGGAAGGTGCCCAGGCCGAGTCCCACCAAGGCCAGGGACAGGGCCGCGGTGGGGTAGTCGGAGCCTGCGTCGAGGCCGCTGGCCAGCCACAGGCCCACGGCCTGGACGGCCAGCCCGGCGGAGCTCAGCCCGGCGGTGCCGATGCGGTCGGACAGGCGGCCGGCAAAGGCGGCGGCAACGATGGTCATCACCGCGGGCGCAAAGAGGAGCAGGCCGACCACGACCCCCCGGAAACCCAGGATGTTCGCGGCATAGTAGGGGACCAGCAGGCCGATGGGGAACCGGGTGGCGTTGGCCGCCAGGGTGAGCAGGTTGGCGAGGGTGAAGGCCGGCCGGCGGAACAGGTCGAGATTGATGACGGGCGCGGCCACCCGCTTCTCGGTGACGAGGAAGACGACCAGGCTGGCCGCTCCGGCCACCGCGAGCACGACCACTTCCGGCGCCGTCCAGCCGAGGTCGCGGCTCCGGGTCATGGCCAGGAGCAGCGCGCCGGCCGCCACGGTCAGGGTCACGGCGCCCAGAAGATCGAACCGCTCGCCGGAGACCGCTCGTTGCCCGGAGCGGGCGCGGCCGGAGGTGAACCAGGCGATGAGCAGGGCGGGGAGGGCCCGGTACAGGTAGACGCCGCGCCAGCCGAAGGCGTCCACCAGCACGCCCCCCAGGAGCGGACCCATGGCGTAACCGGTGGCCATGTTCATCTGGTAGAACCCCAGCGCCCGCCCGCGCTCCGCGCCGCCGACGGTCAGGGTCACCAGCGCCGGGGCCGAGCCGAACACCAGTGCAACACCCACCCCCTGGAGCATCCGCCCCATGAGCAGCCAGGCAAAGGTCTGGGCGGAGCCGCACACGACGAACGCAACGGCGCTGATCAACAGGCCGATGGTGAGCGTGCGCCAGTGGCCGAACATGTCCGCCAGCCGGCCGCAGCCCAGCAGCAGGCTGGCGTGGGTCAGCACGTAGCTCACCACCACCCACTGGATGGACATGAGGTTGATGCCGAACGCCTGGGTGATGGCCGGGAACGCGATGTTGACCGATGTGTCGAGGGACCCCAGCAGCCCGCAGAACCCCGCGATGAGCAGCGTCGGGTGCGACCAGATCCGGGTCGTGGATGATGTCGTGTCGGGCAAGGAACCCCGCCAATCACGCGGTGTCGAGACTGGTGAGGCAACGAAGTTCCGGATACGTCATTCCCGCTTCCGCGGGAATGGCGATGCGGGTGTCGTCGCCGTCAGCTTCCCGCCATCCACTGGTCCAGCCGCTCGTTGTAGGCCTCGGGCCGGGTGCCGCGCATCATGTGGCCCACGCCCTCCCAGAACTCGAACACCACCTGCGGCGAGGCGATGCTCCGGAGATGGCCCAGCTCCTGGGCGAGGATGGCCCCGGGCTGCGGCGCGACCGTGGCGTCTCCCACCAGGATCAGCGTGGGCACCTGGATGCGCCGCAGGCGCTCCTCGGACGCCAGCGCCCAGTCGCGGTTGTCGGTCAGGAGCCGAGTGAGCGCGTGGGGCGAGAAGTGGCGGTTGCGGTAGACCTCCCAGTCCTCCTGCTCGGGCGTCAGGCCGCGCTCTTTGGCCTCGGCGCGGATCTCCTCCTCGGGGCGCGCAAGCCGTGCCAGCGCGCCGGGCAGGGCGGTCACGAAGGCGTGCTGCATGCGCCAGTAGACCGGGTCTTCCAGGAACGCGCGGGAGATGTCCTCGGGGTGGTCCGCGGCCAGCATGGTGCCGATGTTGCCGCCCCAGGAATGGCCGGCATAGGCCGGGCGCTCGAGCTTCAGGTTGGCGATGAGCTGGTGCACGTCCTCGGCGAAGTCGCGCAGGCGGTAGCCGCTCACGGGCTTGTCCGACTCGCCGTGGCCCCGGAGGTCCGGCGCCACCACGTGGTAGCGGCCGGCGAAGTGCTCGGCGACGCCCGCCCAGCCGAGGCTGTAGTTGGTCCAGCCGTGGACCAGCAACAGGTCCGGGGCCGCGGGGTCGCCCCATTCCCGGTAGTGCATCCGGATGCCCTGCACTTCGGTGAAGCCGCTTCGGGGGTCGTCAGCCATGATCGTCGTCCTCCCTGTGCAACGAACGTGGAATACGTGATACACGTTTAGGAAAGTTCTGACCAACCAACCCCTCCGTCATTCCCGCGAGAGCTTGCCCTCGACCCCGTTCGGGGGCGGAGTCCAGGAAGGACGGTCCCAGGAGCCAGCCCCGGTGCCGGAGTTCATCACCGCCGCCACGGAAGAAGACTACCGCGAAGCGAGGGCCTTGCTCCGCGAGTACGAGGTGGAGATCGAGGTGGACCTGTGCTTTCAGGGGTTCGAGGAAGAGCTCGAGACCCTGGACCGCGTCTACGGCTCGCCCGGAGGAAGGTTTTTCCTCGTACGCCAGGGAGAGCGGACCGCGGGTTGCGTCGCCGTGAAGGACCTGGGCGGCGGAATCTGCGAGATGAAGCGCCTCTTTCTGCGCCCCGGGTTTCGCGGCAACGGTCTGGGGAGAAGGTGCGCGGAGCAGATCGTCCGGACGGCGCGAGAGATGGGCTACCGCGCCATGCGGCTCGACACGCTTCCCGCCATGCACCCGGCCATCGCCCTGTATCGCTCCATGGGTTTCGCCGAGATCGCCCCTTACACGGAAAATCCCTGCGAGGGCGCGCTGTTCATGGAATTGAGGTTGGGGTAGGTTTCAAACGGAGACACTGCCGAGGGAGGATCGCATGAGCCCGACCGAAGACTCGTTCACGTTGACCGAAGCCACCATTGCCGACATCCACGCCGCCTACGCCGCCGGGAGCCTCACCGCGCGGCAACTGGTGCAGATGTACATCGACCGCATCGAGGCCTACGACCGGGGCGGTCCCCGGATCAACTCCATCATCACGGTGAACCCGGCGGCGCTGGAGGAGGCGGACCGCCTGGACGCGGCGTTCAAGAGCTCGGGGAAGACGGGGCCGCTCCACGGCATCCCGGTGGTCATCAAGGACCAGGCGGACGTCAAGGGGACCCCCACCACCCTGGGCTCGCTGCTGTTCAAGGACTACTACCCGGACCGGGACTGCCGGGTGGTGGAGAAGCTCAAGGAGGCCGGTGCCATCGTGCTGGCCAAGACCACGCTGGGTGAGCTGGGGGCGGGCGACACGCACGGCTCGCTGTTCGGCTCCACCCGGAACCCGTACGACGTGGAGAGGACGGTGGGCGGCTCGTCGGGCGGGTCCGGGGCGGCGGTCTCCGCCAACTTCGGCACCGTCGGGATCGGGCAGGAGGGGCTGGCCTCCATCCGCCGGCCTTCCACCTGGAACTGCATCGCCGGCATGCGCCCCACCGCCGGACTGGTGAGCCGCGCCGGCGTCTACTCCGGCTGGCCCCAGGAGGCGGGGTCCCTGGGGCCCATGGCGCGCACAGTGAGGGATATGGCGACGCTGCTGGACGTCATGGCGGGCTACGACGGCGAGGATCCGCTGACCTCCAGGGGGGTGGGGCACGTGCCGCCGAGCTACACGGACTTCCTCGATGCGGATGGCCTGCGGGGCGCGCGGATCGGCATCCTGCGGGAGCCCATGGGCTTCAACAACGATCCCGAGGCAGCCGATTTCAAGAGCATCACGGGTATCCTGGACAGCGCGGTCGAGGAGCTCCGGGCCGCCGGCGCCGAGGTGGTGGACCCGGTGGAGCTGGCGCGGCTGAACGAGCTGCTGGCCAAGCGCCGCGTCCACCCCACCACCGCGGAGACGGCTTTCGGGTTCTACATGGCGCGCAGCGCCGACCCGCCGTACCGGACGCGCGCGGACGCCATGAACTCGCCGGAGTTCGCCAAGCTGTCGGAACAGGCCAAGGTGCGGCTCAAGGCCACCTCCGATCCCGCGGAACACTACGAGTACCTGCTGGCCCGGGACCATCTCATGATCCATCTGCTCAAGACCATGGCCGAGCACCGGCTCGACGCCATCGTCCACAAGTCCGTGGAGCACCAGCCCACCCTGATCGTCGACGGCGTCAACCCGCCCTACGTGAACCACACGGGAGCGCCCCACCTGAACACGTTCCTCGTCTACGTGCCCACGGTAGTGGTGCCCGCGGGATTCACGACGGACGGCCTGCCGGCAGGCATCAGCTTCCTCGGACGGCCCTACGACGACGGCCGCATGATCCGGCTCGCCTACGCCTACGAGCAGGCCACGCACCACCGCAGGCCCCCGGAGACCACGCCGTAGGAGATGTCCGGCCCCTCGCCATACCTGTCCCGACCGCCATGCCTGTCCGACCGTCATACGTGCCTCTCCATCATACGTGCCTCTCCATCATACGTGCCTCTCCATCATACATGCCTCTCCGTCATTCCCGCCCCCCTTCCGTCATTCCCGCGAAAGCGGGAATCCAGGGGTGGGGGGTATACGGCAGCGCGTCTCCCCGCTCCACCCACCTGGGTTCCCGCTTTCGCGGGAATGACGGAAGGGGTCCGGAATCACGGAAGGGGGGCGGGAATGACGACCAGGAGTGAAGGGTAGACTAATCGTCGACGAACGGAGGTTGCATGAGCAAGATATCCTCGCAAGACCGGATCCAGTGGATCTATTCCTCGAAGGGCAACGCTGAACTGGAGGAGCGGTACGACGAGTGGGCCGGCTCCTATGACCGGGACCTGAATACCGATTTCGGTTGGTTGAGCCCGCGCAAGGCTGTGGATGCCTTCGCCAGGCGGGTGCCCCGGCACGGCCGCGTCCTGGACGCGGGCGCCGGCACGGGCATCGTGGGGGAGTTGCTGCACGATGCGGGCTACGAGTTCCTGGTGGCCATGGACCTGTCCCAGGGGATGCTGGACGAGGCCGCCCGCAAGGGCGTCTACAAGGAGTTCCACCGGATGGCGATGGGGTCGCCTCTCGACTTCCCGCCCAGGTACTTCGACGGCGTTATCAGCGTGGGCGTCTTCACGGTGGGGCACGCGCCGGCCAACTCGTTCGACGAGCTTGTGCGCGTGACCCGTCCCGGCGGCCACATCGTGTATTCGCTCCGCCCGGACACCTACGAGCAGGACGGCTTCGGGGAGAAGCAGTCCTCGCTGGAAACCGAGGGCAAATGGCGGCTGGTGGAGGAGGGGGAGCGGTACCAGCCCATGCCCAAGGGGGAGCCCGAAGTCTACCACCAGGTGTGGGTCTACCAGGTCCTGTAGGGGCGGCTTTCAAACCTGCCCGCGCCCGCATCCCGCCGCCGGCTGATGCTCCGGTTCCGGACTCTTCGCCGTCCGGAGAAATGTGTGAGAATCTCTTGATGTACGAAGGCCCGGAACGGTATAAGAGACGAAAAACAGGGTTCATTCGAAGGAGGTAGAACGATCATGTCCGGTCAACTCAATACACGCATAATCGATGGCGACGGCCACATCCTGGAGGACAACCCGGGGATCCTGGAGCACATGGAACAGCCCTACCGGGACATCGCCGCCAAGAAGGGCATCATCTTCCCGCCCATCGACCATCTTCACGACGGCCGAGCGGTGGAGACGCCGCCGCTACGGGACGGACGCGAGAAGGTGGGGCCGGACGGCTGGCTGCAGTTCCTGGAGGACGTGGGCATCGACTGGACGGTGATGTATCCGACCCAGGGACTGGGCTACGGCAAGATCGTCAGCCTCGACTACGCCGTGGCCGCCTGCAAGGCGTACAACGACTGGACGTATCACACCTACCTGCAGCGCGACCCGCGCTTCAACGCCATGGGCCTGATCCCCATGCAGGACACGGAGGAGGCAGTCAAGGAGCTGCGCCGCATCGTCACCGAGCAGGGCATGATGGGCGCCATGATGCCTTCCAACGGCCTGCCGCTGCCGCTGGGCGCCAAGGTCTACTGGCCCATCTATGAAGAGGCCGACCGGCTGGGCTGCTGCCTCGCGGTGCACGGCGGCTGCCACGACCGCTTCGGGCTCGACCACATGAACATGTACACCCCGGTGCATGCCCTGGGGCACCCCTGGGGTATCACCCTCAACTGCGCCAACATCCTGTACAACGGCATCTTCGACCGCTTCCCCAACGTGCGCATCGCCTTCCTCGAAGGCGGCGTGGCCTGGCTGCTGCTATTGCTGGAGCGCCTGCACGCGTCCCACGAGACGCACTTCCAGTACGTTCCCGACGGCGAGTTCAGCATCGGCGAGGAAGACGATCCCGCCGGGATCATCAAGCAGCTCATCGAGGAAGACCGCTTCTACCTGGGCATCGAGACCGAGGAGCTGACCCTGCCCTTCGCCATCAAGACCGTCGGGCACCGGCCGTTCCTGTACTCCTCGGACTTCCCCCACGAGGTCACCACCAAGAGCTGCATCCACGACATCGGCGAGCTGATGGAGAGCGACGAGATTACCGCCGACGACAAGGCGGCCATGCTCTATCGCAACGCGGAGCGGTTCTACAAGCCGGAGCCCGAGCCCGCGGAGGCCGCGGTCGCCGCCAAGGCATAGCCGGTTCCATACGGCTTAACTGTAATCGACGGGGGTAGGGCGTGATTCACGTCCTACCCCTTTCACCATGAACCCGCCGGCGGGACCGCACGCCGGCAGCCCGAGAAGGAGAAGGTCATGGAAGAATGCCGCGCCGCCGTGGTGGTATCCCACAACGAACCGCTGGAAATACAGAAGGTGCCGATCCCGGAGCTGGAGCCGGGCGCGCTGCTGGTGCGCATCGAGGCGTCCACCATCTGCGGCACCGACGTGCACCGCTGGCACGGCCCCCTGGGCGGCGGCGACTCGCTGCCCATCATCACCGGGCATGAGCCCTGCGGCTACATCGAGGAGATCAACGGCGAGCGCACCGACATCCTGGGCAAGCCGGTGAAGCCCGGCGACCGCATCGTGTGGAGCTACGTCGCCTGCGGGCACTGCTACTACTGCAGCGTGGCGCTGCAACCCTGCATCTGCCCGGGGCGCGCCTCCTGGGGGCACAACCGCAGCGACGAGTACCCGTATCTCTTGGGCAGCGTGTCCGAGTACATGTACGTTCCCCCGCCCTGCGAGATCATCAAGGTGCCCGAGGACGTGACCTCGGCGTCGGCGGCCGCTTCCGCCTGCGCCTACCGCACGGTGATGCACGGCTACGACCGGCTCGGGGCCATCAAGAGCCACGAGACCGTGGTGATCCAGGGCAGCGGGCCGCTGGGCAACTTCGCCACCGCGGTGGCCAAGGACCACGGCGCCAAGCAGGTGCTCGTCATCGGCGCGCCGGCCGCGCGCCTGGAGGTGAGCAAGCGCATGGGCGCCGACGAGGTGCTGAACCTGGAGGAGGTCACCGATCCCAAGGACCGCCGCCAGTGGGTGAAGGACCACACCGACGGCCGCGGCGGCGACGTGGTGATCCAGGTGGCCAACAACATGGCCGTGCCCGAGGGCCTCACCCTGCTGCGGGGCGGCGGCCGCTACGTCTGGATCGGCGCCGGCGGCAAGGCCAACATCGGCCTCAATGACTTCCCCCAGGAGATGATCCTGCACACCATCCGCTCCGGCGAGCCCCGCCACTGGCTCCAGGCCATCGACTTCCTCTCCTCGCGCAAGGACACCTTCCCGTTCGAGGAGATGATCTCGGCCGAGTACACCCTGGAGCAGGTCAACGAGGCGTTGCAGGCCATGGCCAGGTTCGAGATCGTCAAGGGGGTCATCCACTTCAACTAGGATGGCTGGCAGGGTCGGATCTTGGACTTCGAGACCGGGCCCGCCAACTGGTTGATCTTACAAGGATGCCGGACTGGCGGCCGTCCAGTCCGGCATCTTTGGGGACGCCTCCCGGTCGTCCCCAACTTCAGAGCTGACGGAGAGATTCCATGCGCGCAATCGTTATGGGTGTTGGACCGATCGGCGGCATCATCGGGGGGCGTCTAGCCCGGGCCGGCCATGACGCGACCTTCGTGGACGTCGACCCCGAGCACGTCGCCGCCATCCGCGAAAACGGGCTCCAGGTGGACGTGCCCGACGGGCCGTTCAACGTGAAGGCGAAAGTCGTCTTTCCGGACGAGATCGAAGGAACCTTCGACACGGCCTTCATCGCCGTCCGCTGCAACTATACCCGCGACACGCTGGCGGCGGCGTTGCCGCACCTGAGCGAGGACGGTCTGGTGGTGTCGATGCAGAACGGCATCAACGTCCCGGTGCTGGAGGAGGCGGTAGGCGCGGACCGGACCGTGGGCATGGGCATCCGCATGGGCAGCCGGCGCACCGCTCCGGGGTGTGTGCACACCTCCACCCGGGGCCACCTCTACGTCGGCCACTCGCACGGCCGCACGACGCCTCGGCTCGAAGAGCTCCACGCCGGGCTCGATGCCGTGATCCCCAGCGAGATTACGGACAACATCCTCGGGGTCCTCTGGAGCAAGCTCACCTACACGTGCTTCGGCTACTATGGCTCGCTGGCGAACACGTCGATGGTGGAGAGCTGCGCCACTTCTGACGACCGGCGGCTGTTGGTGGATTTCTTCGGCGAGGTGGTGGCCGTGGGCGCGGCCGCCGGCGCCCGGTTCATTCCGTTGAATGAGTACAATCCGCCCGACCTGCATCCCGACCAGCCCGTGGAAGGCCGCCTGGCGATAGTGAACGGCTATGCCGAGTCATGGAGGTCCGACGACCTCAAGGGTCCGCTGCGGCAACTGCTGGCGGGAAGCAAGCTGGAGGTGGCGTTCACCCTTGGCCACGTGGTGCGGGAAAGCGCCCGGCTCGGCCTGTCCACCCCCTTGTGCGACAATCTGCTGGCCATGATGCTCGACCTGGAATCCGGCAAACGCCAACTCGGCCTCCACAACTACGCAGAGCTGGCAGCCTGCCGCGCCTGACCGACGCCCGCATCCGTCATTTCCGCGACCCAGGCTGCGTCAACAATCCGCTCGGCCACGACATGGCGCGGATGCCATGCCCGTCATGGATGCCCACACCGTCATTCCCGCCCTTCTCCGTCATTCCCGCGGAAGCGGGAATCCAGGCGGGGCGGGGCCGGGGCGATGGAGCCGCCACGGTACATACCACCACCCCTGGATTCCCGCTCCCGATCGGGGTCGAGGGCATGCTTACGCGGGAATGACGATTCGGGCGGTGGTGCCGGTTCTTGTCCGGGCGACATTTTGACACAGCCTGTTCCGCGGGAATGACGGAGGGGGCGGAACACCCCAGCAGTCGAATGAGAATACGCAGCAAACATCCGGTCGGTGGAGGATCTCCTACATGAAGCGGGCCGTGCTGGGGTTGTCGATTATCGTCTTGCTGGCGGTGGTGACCGTCTACTGGCTTACGTTCATCCGGGTCACCAACGGCGGGCTGGCCTTCGAGAACGAGTTGCTGATCCCCGAGCAGCTATTCGGAACCGTCGTGGACGGACGCCGGCAGTTTCACTTGACCGTTGACGAGGGTAGCCGGGAGTTCCTGCCGGGCAAGCAAACGCCCACGGCCGGCGTCAACGGCCCGTATCTGGGGCCGACGGTGCGGTTGCGGCAAGGCGAAGACGTCGATCTGATCGTCCGGAACGACATGGACGAGATGACGACCATGCACTGGCACGGGGCGCACGTTCCCGCCCGCATGGACGGCACGCCGCATCAGAAGATCCAGCCTGGGGGAACGTGGACGGCCAGCTTCGGGGTCCATCAACAGGCCGCTCCGCTGTGGTACCACCCGCATCCGCACGGCACCACGGGGCGGCACTCCTATCGGGGAATCGCCGGATTCATGTGGATCGACGACGACAACAGCGAGGAGCTGGACCTGCCGAAGACCTACGGCGTCGACGACATTCCGCTGGTGATCCAGGACCGGCTGTTCGACGACAACGGCGCGTTTGTCTTCGCCATCAACCAGGGCGCCGTCTACGGCGACACCATGCTGATCAACGGGACCTGGAGTCCCTTCCTCCAGGTCGAGTCGCGGCGCATTCGACTGAGACTGTTGAACGGCTCGAACGCGCGGATCTACTACATCGGCTTCGATGACAACCGCGAGTTTCATCAGATCGCCACGGACGGCGGATTCCTCGAGACACCCCTCCGGACCAACCGCGTGACCCTCGCTCCCGGCGAGCGGGCCGAGATCCTGGTGGACTTCAGCGACGGCGCCGAGGTGGTGTTGAAGAGCTTTCCCGAAGCCGGATTTCTGGACACCATCGGGTCGTTTTTCGTGGGGCTCGGCAACGGGCACCTGGAGTTGTTGAAGATCGTTCCCCAGCCGGCGAAACGCGCATCTCACGCACTGCCGGAGCGCCTCAACACCATCTCCCGCATCAAGGCCTCGGACACCGCCAAGACCCGTCCGATGGTGTTGGGAGGGCTTTTGCGGGACGGAACGCCGGCCGGACCCGGCAGGGGGCCGCCGATCAATGGCAAACTGATGGAGATGGGGAGAATCGACGAGGTCGTACGATTGGGAGACACCGAGATCTGGGAAGTGAGCAATCCCGGCGGTCAGGCTCACCCTTTCCACATCCACCTGGTCCAGTTCCAGATTCTCGACCGCAACGGCCAACCGCCCGCCGGCGCCGAGCTCGGCTGGAAAGACACGGTCCTGGTGCCTGCCGGCGATACCGTCCGCATCATCATGCCCTTCGAGCGATATGCCGATCCCCAGGTCCCATACATGTACCACTGCCACATCATGGAACATGAAGATGCCGGAATGATGGGACAGTTCCTGGTGGTGGAAGACCCGGAGAAACTCGGCAACGTTACGAGAAATTTGCAGCACAAATAATGAGGCTCCCGGGGGCTCTCCCACCGCATCGACTCGCCGGTATGGACAAATTTTACTTATAACCCCATAATATCCAGATGCAGTATCCTCGGATGCTCGCTGATCGGCTCCTACGGCTCGCGGCACACTTTCCGGCGGTGGTGGTCACCGGCGCGCGGCAGGCAGGCAAGACGACCCTGATGTGCGCCACCTTCCCGGACCACCACTACGTTTCCCTGGACCTGCCCACAACGGCCGATCAGGCAGAACGCAACCCGGACCTGTTCCTGCACCACCATCCGGCGCCGGTGCTCATCGACGAGGTGCAGTACGCGCCCGGCCTGTTTCGGCACCTCAAGGCGGCCATCGATGAGCGTCGCCATGACATGGGCCGCTACATCCTCACCGGGAGCCAGAACTTCACGCTGATGAAGGGGATCTCCGACAGTCTTGCCGGCCGCTGCGGGATCGTGGAGTTGGAAAACCTGGCGTTGCACGAGATCAACGCCGTCACCCCTCCCGGTGACGACGCGGCCGGCCTCGCCGGAGTGATGGCCCGGGGCCTGTTCCCGGAGTTGTGGCGCGTGCCGGAACTGCGGGCGGCGGATTTCTTCGCTTCGTATCTGGCCACTTACCTCGAACGCGACGTGCGCCAGATCCTCAACGTGGCGAGTCTCCGGGATTTCGAGCGCTTTGTCCGCGTCCTGGCGGCGCGGTCGGCAGCCATGCTCAACAAGAGCGACGTCGCGCGGGACACCGGAGTGGCGGTGAAGACCATAGGCGAGTGGGTGAGGGTGCTCCAGGCGTCCGGCCAGATCGTCCTGCTGGAACCTTGGCACGTGAGCTTCGGCAAACGCGTGGTGAAGACGCCGAAGGTCTACTTTCGTGACAGCGGCCTGCTCTGCTTCCTGTTGGGGCTCGACGCCTCCACGCTGCTCACGTCGCCGGCCCTGGGCGCCGTGTGGGAGACGTTCGTGTTCGCGGAAATGCGCAAGCTGAACGAGGCCGAGTCCGCCCCCGTCAACTTCTGGTACTATCGCGACCAGCGCGGCCAGGAGGTGGACTTCGTGCGCGACGCCGGCGGCGTGCTCAGCTTCATGGAGTGCAAGTGGAGCGAGCGGCCCACCCTGCGCGACGCCCGCGGCCTGCTCCGGGTGAGCGCCGGGCTGGCCGCGTCGAACAGCCCCTGGCGCCCCGGCCCGCACTACGTCATCGGCCGGCCCGTGTCCAGCCATTCCCTCGGTGAAGGCGTGGCGGCGGTGGCGCTGCGTGACCTCCCCGCCATCGTTTCCGGGAATCTGCCGGTTTGACCGGTCGTGCCGGACATCGTTGCCTCTCCGTGCCCAAAGACGTAGTAAATGGCACAGCTTGGGACATCGGCGTCCTTCGACTTCGCTTCGCTACGCTCAGGACGAACGAGTATATGGGCCATTGTCCGTTCGTCCTGAGCGTAGCGAAGTCGAAGGACGCCATCTGACTACAGTGAGCGTCGACGTCAGGCGAGATAAAGCCGCCAACGAGGAGAAACACACATGGAATACCGCCAATTCGGCACCACCGACTGCAAGGTGTCGCCCATGGGGCTCGGCTGCCTGAGCATGTCCGGGATGTATGGAGCCGGTGACGACGACGAGTCCATCGCCACCCTGCACCGGGCCTTCGATCTGGGCATCAATTTCCTCGACACCTCGGCCAGCTACGGCAACGGCCACAACCACGAGCTCATCGGCAAGGCCATCAAGGGCCGGCGTGACCAGGTGGTGATCCACTCCAAGTCCGGCAGCCCGCGGGCCGCCGATGGCACAGGGCTCGACGGCGGCAGTTCGCCAGAGTACCTGGTCCAGACCTGCGAGGAGAGCCTCCAGCGGCTCGGCATCGACTGCCTGGACATGTACTGCATGTCCCGCATCGACCCCGCCGTCCCCGTGGATGAGTCGGTGGGCGGAATGGCGCGCCTCGTGGAGCAGGGCAAGACCCGCTACATCGGTCTATCCGAGGCCAGCGCCGACTCCATCCGCCGGGCGCAAAAGGTCCACCCCATCGTCTCGCTCCAGATCGAGTACTCGCTCTGGTCCCGGGACGCCGAGCAGGGCAACATCGAAGCCTGCCGCGAGTTCGGCATGGGGCTCATGGCCTACTCGCCCCTGGGCCGGGGCTTCTTCGCCGGCGCCGTCCGCAGCCTCGACCAGCTTTCCGAACGCGACGGCCGCCGCAACCAGCCCCGCCTCCAACCCGGCAACATCGAGCGCAACCTAGAGCTATTGGCCCAGGTGGACGAGGTCGCCAGAGACAAGGGCATCACCACCACCCAACTCGCCCTTGCCTGGCTCATGGCGCAGGGCCCGGACATCATCCCCATTCCCAGCAGCAAGAGCCGCGCCCACCTGGAGGAAAACGTCAAGGCCGTCGAGGTGGAGTTGACGGACGAGGACCTGCGCCGGCTCGACGCCATCCTCCCCTACGGCGCCGCCGCCGGGGATCGCACGCGGGACATGAAGCGGGTGAACGCCTAGTGTCGCTTCAGACAATCCCGAAGAACGCCGGCCACCATTTCCGCCTGTTTACCGCGCAGCATTGCGTCGTGGCTGCCCGGTATCCAGTGAACATCGAGGCCACCCCGAGCGACCTTGTGCCAGGAATTGCCAATGCAGGTGAGGTTGACCCAATCTATCCACGACTTGCGGGGCCGGATGCAGGTAATGGCGCCGGGATAGGGCGCGACTTCATAAGTTCCGAGAAGCGCCACATGGGTCGCAATGCCCTCGTCCGATACCAGGCGCAGGGCCCGGAAGTTCCAACGACGAATCATTTTCAACCGGATCATGTCGCTCCAGCGGTTCAGGTTGCAGAGTTTGTAGAGGCTTCCATGGAACAGCCTGAACCAAAGGGGGGCGTGTAGAGGCGGGTCTAGGACGACCAGAAGGGCGATCTCGTCTCCCCTGCGAATCAACTCCCGCGCCGTTTCAACCGCGAGCGTGCCGCCGCAACTATAACCCGACAAATGGTAGGGCCCAGCCGGCTGCACCCGCTTGATCTCTTCGACATACATGGAGATAAGCCAGTCGAGCGTTTTGCGGCGCAGTCCCTCGATGTGTTCGGGTTCCGGAGGGCGTATCGCCCAGACAGGTTGGCGGCCGTCAAGCAGCCCCGCTGTCTTCCGGAAGAAACCCAGATCGCCGTGACCGGCCGGTATGAAGAACAGCGGCGGTTGGCCGGGGGCCTCCCGCAAGCGGACCAGCATGCGGCTGTCAACGCTGCGCCGTGATTTGAGCCTATGTGTGGGCGAGTTCCTGTTGCTATCCATCGCTGGTCCAGGCGCCGATCGTGTCCACCCCGTAGCGGTAACCGATCTCGACGGCCTCGTCGGCCACGCTGAAATCCAGGATTTCGAACTGTTCGACCGGTGGTCTGAGATACAGGTCGGCGAGATCGCCTCCGAGCAGTTGCTGCCGGTTGTAGATGCTTCCAAGCGCGCCTGCCCGTTGAAGCACGGAGACGATGCCCGGCATTTCGATTCGCCGGGTCCACGGGTTGATCCGGTTCAAAGCGATCCGCCAGCCGGACGGACTCTCCAGTCCGGTGGCCTGAATGTCCATATCCACCGGCGGCACCACGTCCACGGCGATCAGTACGCCGGTTCGAATCTCATCGCGCATCAGGTCCGCCGGCAGGTTGTTCAGCAGGCAGCCGTCATAGAGCAGGTCGCCCTCGGACACGACCGGGGGAACGATACCCGGAAGACTGCCGCTGGCCCGTACCGCCCGCCACAGCGGCCCGGTGCGATGCACCACTGTGTCCGCGCGGGTGAGGTTGCTGGAGAGACAAAAGTAGGGAATCCGCAAGTCTTCGATGTTCGTCTCGCCGAACAGGGCCCGCATGCAGCGGTCGAACCGGCGGCCCCGGGCCAGTGAAACGAAAGGAAAGGTGTAATCGTTAAGCATCCCGCCGATCCGTGCCTTGAGCAAGTCAACAGTCGTATCCACGTCTTCGGAGAGAGCGTATCCGCCGGCGATGATGGCGCCCATGCTGACCCCGGCGATGACGTCCACGGAGATCCCCGCTTCCTCAATGGCTCGCAGGATACCGGCGTGGGCGAACCCGCGAGCGCCGCCGCCGCTCAGGACAAGGCCGACCTCCTGCTGCAACACGTACCGGGCGACGCGGTCGAGGTCGTTCCGATTCTCCGTGCGTATATGAAAGTGCCGCTGGACATGGCGCCCCCGTAACCAGCGTATCGTGCCTTGAGGTCTGAGTGTTTCGGAGGGATGGAGGAGGACGAGGGTCTTCCGTAGCTTCACACGTCGCGACGCTTCCTGGCGAAGCGCTTCCGTTTCCACCTCCGTCAGATTCGGTGCGGCGGTGGCCACGCCGAGCGATAGGACCTCATCCGCCTGCCGGATGCCGCGCCGGGTCCAATGGGTCAGACGGGAATCGGCGACATAGATCACGTATCGAAAGCGCGCTTCCTGCTGGTCGAGCCACGCGCGAAGACGGAGGCCTTCGGGGCTGCCTTCCGCCGCTTGCGCGATGCCGGCCAGCCCCAGAAGTGCGTCCGTCCGGGTGCTGGAGACGAGCAGGCAGGTCGCGTGTCGGGACAGCGATTCGGCCAGACACCGGCCGAAGTCCTCCACGGGAGCGCCGTCGCCCACTGGAACGAGAAGAATGTTGGTGCTCGTATGTTCCGAGCGGGTATTGTGTATGACGCCGTGCAGCCGCGCCGACAAACGTCTTGCCAGCCATCCGTTCAGGTTCGGATACCGCTCCGCCAGCGCATGAAAGTGTTCGCGGGAAAACTCGAGCAACACCGAATCGCGAACGGCTACCACGGTCGTCGCCGGCGTTTCATCGGTGAAGATGTGTGCTTCGCCGACCGATTCCCCTGGGGTGATCTGGTCAACGGCCCTTTCTCCCCGCGCGTGGTTCGAAGCCATAATTTGGAGGCGTCCGCTCACCACCACGAACAGTGCGTTGGATGCCTTGCCAGGACGCAACAGTGCATCCCCGCGAGCAACTCGCCGCCAGGTCAGGCATCGCTCGATGTCGGCCAGTGAGTCCTCGGTCAGGTCGCCGAACATGTTCTGCAGCGTCTCGATCATCTCCACGCGATAGAACCGAGGCGTCAGAACTCGCCGCAGCTCTACCGCCACATCGGGGCGCGCCGCGAGGTAACGGTCGAGCCGGTCCTTCGCCAACTTGACAAGGCGCGCGGTCGCGATACACCGGACTGCCACCCCGCCGTGGCTGTCGGTCAAGGTCCTCATCTCGCTGATGGCATCACCCGGGAGGAGGATGGCGGTGTGTGTCTGCTCGTCAGTGGGGCTGTCCTGCTCTACCGAGGCGGGAACTACTGCAAGGCGGCCGGAAGCCACGAAGTAGAGCGCGTCGCCGCGTTCCCCGTGGAGCTGCAGAACCTCACCCTCGTCGAGGGTGAGCCATTCAAGCTCCGGGCTCAAACCGTCCAGGCTGTAACGGCGAACGGTGCGCAACAGCGGACTGTCCGCAACCACCCGCACCGGATCCGGGGCGGGTTGGTGGACGGTCGTTGCGGGGTCGCCGCGAGGGAATTCGTTCGTCATGGAGTCCGTCTACCTACCGTCGCCTCGTCCGGATGTAACTCCAAGATAAAGGCGAGAGAAGTGAAACCGGGACGGCGGCGATCCCTCAGGCGAGAGGATGTGCCATCGCCTGTGCGTGCGTGCGTTCGATCTCGGCGACGGCGCCGGCGATATCCCTGCCGATGCGGTCCATCTTGCGGAGTTGATCGAGCCGGGAGACGGTCGGTTCCAGTTCCTCCGCCATGAAGAGGAACCTAAGGATATCGCATGCGGCGATCAGGCAAATGAGGGCCACGTCTCTGGGATGGGGAATATTGTTGGAGAACAGTACCTCCGTCAAACGCCTCTTGACCGCGTGTTTGGCCGTAGAGTCGACCGCGAAATACCGTGGAGATCGGAAAATCCACAGATGCTGGATGCTTTCTTGCAACAGATTGCTTCTCTCTCGTCTCAGAATGCCTCGTCCCACCAGGTTGGCCAGGGTCTGCTCCTGGATCGTCGCCGGTGATTCCTCGGAAAGCGTCTCGATCCAGTCCCTGACATCCCGTGCTTCTCCGTCGTGCGCAATCCTTTCCAGCGTCTGGTCCAGCGACGGATTACCGGTCGGTGCACGATTGATGACCGTCACCGGTCCCTGCCGCGCGTCCGTGTCGATCCGGTCGGCAAATGCCAATTCCATCATGACCGATCCCGTCAGGGCCAGTTCCAGGGTACTCTTTCCAACGGGCAGGAAGACGCCTTCACTGTCGTCGAGCAGAAGCAGCAGGACCTCTTCCGAGAAAATCAGCATCAACCTCGTCCAAAAGGATCGCATCCGAGCCTCGACAGTTGCGGCAGGGATAATGGGTTCGAGTCGAACCCATTATCCCTGCCCCGGGGCTGGAAACGGTATCGTGTTTCTCCGAGAATCCGGTAGCCGCACGCAGTAGCGGAATAACGTCAGCCGAGCAACAAATAGCAGAGTGATTGTGAGACTATTATGTGCCGTCTCGTAGATTGCGTGGTGTTCTCGTGTCGTGCCGCACCCAGAACCCGGTGCACCAAGTCCGGCACCGCTACCGGAGACGATCCGCTTCCGGGTCTTCCGCGGCTTAGGACATCAACCGCCCGCCAGACACGTTCAACGCTTCGCCCGTGGTGTGAGACGAGTCGCTGGAAGCGAGGAAGAGGGCAGCGTTGGCCACCTCTTCGTGCAGCGCATGCTTCCGTAGCGGAGTCTGCTTCAGGACGCTCTCCCACAACTCCTCGAAGGAGACTCCGAGGCCTTCCGCGCGGTCCCGGTACATCTCGCGGAGATCGGCCTCGTCCATGCCGCCCGGGCAGATGACGTTGGCGCGCACGCCCGAGGGACCGGCCTCCTTGGCGATGGTCTGGGTGAGGCCCAGGAGGCCCCACTTGGCGGCGCACAGGGAGCCGCGCAGCGCCATGCCTTCGCGTCCGGCGGTGCCGGAGATGCTGACGATGCTGCCCCGTTTCTGCTCGATCATGACCTTGAGCGCGGCCTTGCAGCAGAGGAAGATGGCCTTGAGGTTAACGTTGAGGACCTGGTCCCATTCCTCCTCGGTGATTTCGTGCACCTCCACCATGGGGCCGCGGAATCCGACGGAGTTGACCAGGATGTCCAGTTGGCCCCAGCGCACCACGACGTCCGCGACCATCCGCTCCACCTCCGCCAGGTCGGTGGCGTCGGCCGTCATGGCCACGGCCTCGCCGCCCTTCTCCTGGATGGCTTGAACGACGCCGTCCAATTCGGTCTTCGTCCTTTCCAGGTCCACGAGGGCGATCTTCGCGCCCTCGCCGGCGAAGGTGTAGGCGATGGCCTCGCCGATTCCACGGGCGCCGCCGACGATGACTGCTACCTGATTTGCAAGTTTCATGCGATTCCTCCCGAATGGCTTTGTTCGCCGCACCACAGCGCCAGTGCGGAGACGACCCGACGACGCCCCACACCCGTCATTCCCGCGAAAGCGGGAATCCAGGTGGGGTGGAGCGGGGTGCGCGACCGCCACACCCTGCCCCGCCCCTGGATTCCCGCTTTCGCGGGAATGACGGGTGTGGAGGTCTGCGGCGCTTCGCGCCCGATACGGCTTCGAGGCGACGAACGTACCACCCCTGTCCCGACGCCATCAAGCGGCCCCCAGTGCCGTCACCACCGCGATGACGCCCGCCACGGTGATGCCGGAGAAGATCGTGGTCCAGAACACCACGTCGCCGGTGAGCTCGGCGTCGCCGTCGAGCTTGATGGTGAGGATCAGGGTGTTGACGGCGGTGGGGGCGGCGGCGCCGATGACGAGGTGGGCGCCGGGCCAGGGCCATAGGCCGAAGGCGTAGGCCGCGGCGCCGATGAGCGCGGGCAGGGCCAGGAGCTTGACGACGGCGATGGGCACGACCTCGCGCCACCGTCGCCAGCGAGCGCCCCGGGCGAGCTGCGCGCCCAAGGCGACGAGCATCATGGGCACCAGCGCGCCGGCCAGCGAGCGCAGGGGAAAGGAGGCCCAGACCGGCAGGAAGTCCGCGCCGCTGAACGACCTGAGACGGATCTCCCGAAGCACGAAGGAGGTCACCAGCGCGTAGGGTATGGGGAGCTTGAAGATGCCCAGGGCCTCACGTGCGCGGCCGCCCTTGGCCACAGCCAACACCACGTACCCCAGGATCCAGACCAGCAGGTTGCTGAGCATCACCACCAGCGCCTGGACGTGCAGGCCCGCTTCCGTGTCCGGTTGGCCCTGGAACAGCGTGCCGCCCTGGATGTAGAGCAGGTGGGCCACCGGGATGCCGAAGTTGCCGGCGTTGAACACGATGCTGCCGAGGATGGCGGCGGCGACGGCCTCGTTGGGGGCGCCGATGGCGCGGCCGCCGGCGAACAACAGCACCCCCAGCACGCCCAGGACGATCAGGAAGACCAGGGCGATGAGGCCGATCTCGCCCCAGGGGATGTCACTGTCGTAGATCTTGACCAGCAGGAACGACGGCACCAGCAGGTACATGCTGATGAGGGCGAGGGTGTCCAGGCTCAGCGACTGGTAGCGCTGGAGCAGCGTGCCGAAGCCCACCATGAGCAACAGCGGCAGCAGGATGTTGTAGAGGATCTGGCCGGTGTGTTGCAGCATGGCGTGGGGGAGGGATGTGCTACCGGCCCGTGCGCGGCCCGGATCGCCGGGCAGGTTGCCGGCGTGCGATGGCGAGGCCTGGGGGCAGAAACACTCCGGCGCTCCGAGGCTCCCGCGTGGGCAGGTCCCCGAAGCGCCGGCTGGTGACTATGCTAATGACTCTCGACTACGCCGCGCCTACCCTGCGGATTCCGCGAAGAACTTGCCTGGCATCTCGATGGGCGGCAGGGTCTTGTTCTCCTCCGAGTCGGAAGGGATCTCCTTGCCGTCGGGGCCGAGGCGCGCGTCGTCGCCCCGCGGCGGCGTGGCGTCGATGCCGCAGCCGATGCGCAGCACCACGAGGTTGCCGTCGCCGGTGTTGAGGTAGCGGTAGTAGGCGCCCTTGGGGATCATGATCCCCTGGTACTTGTCGATCTTCAGCTCGTTGCCCTTCTCGTCGAACACCGACATCTGGCCTTCCAGCACTACGAACGAATGGTCCTCGTCCAGGTGGCAGTGGACCGCGTTCTCCCCGCCCTCGGAGTTGATCTTGGTGTGGATCCACATGTTGTCGGTCTTGGCCACGAGCTGGGTGACCCGGCCCTGCTGCATGTAGGGGGTCTTGAGCGAATACCTGTAGGCCTTGGGGTGTTCGACCTCTTGCTTCTCTGCGAGTGCTTCCATGGTGAACTCCTTTCCGAACGTTTCGTGTCCTGTCCGTCAGTGATGAGAGCCCGCCCAGGCGGTCCCGGGCGCCGTTCCTTCAGGCGTTGACGCCCCCCAGCTTGAGGTCGTACAGCCGAAGCACGTTCTCGCGCACGACCTTGCGGAAGATGTCCTTGGGCAAATGCCCCAGCTCGTCGGCGATGACCTGGCGGGAGTGCGGCCAGGTGGACGCCGCGTGGGGGTAGTCGTTGGACCACATGCAGGTCTCGCTGCCCCACCAGTCCAGCAGACGGCCGCCCGTCGGGTCGCTGAAGAAAGTGGCGTAGAACTGCTCGTTGCAGTACTCGCTGGGGAGCTTCTTCATGTGCGGCAGCGGCGCGCGCGTGGCGTGGCGCTTGAAGTACTTGTCCCACTCGTGGAGGTAGAACGGCACCCACGAGATCTCGTTCTCCACGTAGACGAATTTGAGGTCCGGGTAGTTGGACATGGGGCCGCCGAAGACCAGGTCGAACAGCGTGTTGGCGGCGTCCGCCAGCTTCTGGTTGACGGTCATGCGGTAGATGTCCAGGCCGTGCCGCTCGTAGCGGCTGTAGTTGAAGCCCGTCAGGATGTGCAGGTTGACCGGCATCTGGAGATCCTGGGCCGCCTCCCAGAACGGGTTGTAGTGGTCGCTGGTGAAGGGAAGGTGGTCCGGCGGCACCTGCCAGATCAGGACGCCCACCAGCCCGGCCTTCTTGCAGCGCTCCATCTCCTTGATGGCGTTGTCGACGTTGTAGAGCGAGACCGACGGCACGCCCACGAGCTTGTCGGGGTGCACGTTGCAGTAGTCGATGAGCCAGTCGTTGGCGAGCTCGAAGCAGGCTTCCTGAAGCTCCGCGTCCTCCAGGGCGAAAAGGCGCAGCCCCAGGGTCGGGTAAAGCACCTCGGCCGACACCCCGTCCACCGCCATCTCCTCGACCCGCGCCTTGGGGTCGTAGCCCCCAGGCTTCTCGCCGATGGCGTTCCGGGGCGGAAACTCGGGATACCTGCCCTTGAAGCTCGCCGGCAGGTTGTTCACCCACAGGTCCGTGGGCTCCATGATGTGGGAGTCCGCGGACACGACGATCTCGCCGGCCAGTTCCTCCAGGGCACTCGTTGCGGTTGACTCGCTTACACTCAAAGTAGTTCCCCTCTTTCTTTTATTGTTCAGGTACTTCTTATGCCTTTTTGGGCGGTTTTGTCCACCGCTTGTCATCCAGGTTGACCGACGTGCTTTACGAGATGGAGTGGAGCGCCGAAAATGATCGAGACACGACTGAGCGAGGGGTCTGCATGGGAAATTTCTGTTAGAATTCCAGACGGCTACCAGTGGCCCCTTGACTTCCGAGAAGGCCTGGAGATGTATGGATTAACCTGGAACCGCTGTAACCATGTTGTTGTCGCGCTTCAAGGAGGTAGCCCATGGCGAAAGCAGTGAAGCCGAACCGGGAGATCATTCAGAATGCGGTAGACAAGAACTACCAGGCATTCCGCAAGCAACTCCCGACACTTCTGGAGACTCACCCAGGTCAATTCGCCCTCCTACGCGATGAGCAGATCATCGACTTCTTCGGAACGGCACAAGAGGCAGCCGCGTACGCTCAGAGCAACTTTGATGATGAGTTGTATTCCGTTCAGGAGGTGACGGACACGGCGGTTGATCTCGGGTGGTTCTCCCATGCCGTCCATTAGGAAGAGTTTCGATCCGCGAATCGGGCCCATCATCACATTCGGCATAGCCAAACCCAACCCTTCCGCAAAACCACGGCAACCCGCCTTACACCCGGAGGCACTCGGGGTGAGTGCGCTGGTGGACACTGGTGCAGCCAGAACATGCGTCACGGAGGAGATTGCCCGGAAAGCCGGCCTTCGAGTCATGGGAAAGACTTCCATCAGTTCAGTGCATGGAACCGAAGATGCCAACGTCTACCTTGCCGACATCCTGTTGTTCGTCGACCTTCGGGAGGACCGTGGCGTGGTACCCCTTCCAGGATGCTTTACAACCAACGTACCTCTGGTCGAGTTTGTGACGAACTCGCCGAATTTCGATGCTCTTCTGGGAAGGGATTTGCTTTGTCTATGTGACTTCCGGATGACCAGGAGGCATGAGTTTGTCATAAGCTACTAGGCTCTCCTCTTGCAGCGCCCCGTTTAGCCGTTCCCGACGCCAATCCTTCGAAATTGCAGGCATCGAGTGCTTCGCGCCCATGCACTTGAGGGTCCAGTGTGTTATGAGGACTTCTGCACTGTGGTGGGGCGCGTATCCCGCCGCGAAATCAATCACCGGAGGCAACTCATGACGACCATGATCACGGGCGCGGGGCTGGTGGGCTCCCAGATCGCGCGCATCCTCGTGCAGCAGGGCGAGAAGCCCGTCCTTTTCGATATCGCACCCAATCTCACCGCGCTGGCGGACGTAGTAGGGGACGTGGGCGCGGTCACGCTGTTCCGCGGCGACCTGCTGAACCCGTTCGATCTCGGCAAGGTCATCAACGAGCACGGCATCACCCGCATCGTCCACACCGCCGCCTATCCCAACCTCGGTACCGGCGCCCAGGAGAATCCTTACGGCGCCATCCAGGTGAACATCATGGGCACCGCCAACGTGCTGGAGGCGGCGCGGCTCCACGGCGCGGAGCGGGTGGTGATGATCAGCACCGCGGCCGTGGCCCGGGGGATCGCCGGCGGTGAGGACAACGGCGACCACAGCAAGGAAGAGGCGCTGCCCCGGCCCAGCTCCTTCTACTCGGCCACCAAGCAGGCGGGCGAGAACCTGGGCTACAACTACGCGCGCTCCCACGGCGTCGACTTCCGCGCCGTACGCTTCCCCAACGTGTGCGGCCCCTGGATCCCCGGCGGCGGCGGCCGCCCCAGCGCCATGTTCCGCACCCTGGTGGAGAAGTCCGTGGACGGCGTCGAGCACACCGTCCCGCCCGGCGTCATGGAATGGCTCTATTCCAAGGACGCCGCCCGCGGCGTGGTGCTGGCCCTCCAGACCGAGGGCGTCAAGAGCCGCATCTTCAACCTCGGCGTCGGCAAGCCCTACGACAACCAGGAGCTCATCGACATCTTCAAGCAGGTGGTGCCCGGCGCCAGGCTCAGCATCGACGACAGCGCTACCACGTCGCAGACCTCCTCGGTCTTCCTGGACATCACGCGCGCCCAGACCGAACTGGGCTTCGACGCGGAGTACGACATCCCTGCGGCGGTGACGGACTTCGTGGGCTGGTACCGGCGGCTCAAGGCTCGATGATCCGAAGGGGCGGGTTTCAAAAAACCGCCGGTTGCGGACACTCCTTTAGAAAGAGGAAATTGCCATGGCCGATACCCCCGAATACGTACCTCCCAAAGTCTGGACGTGGGAACGCGAGAACGGCGGCCGGTTCGCCAACATCAACCGGCCCGTCTCCGGCGCGACCCATGAAAAGACCCTGCCCCGTGGCGAACACAACCTCCAGCTCTATTCGCTGGGCACGCCCAACGGCGTCAAGGTAACGATCATGCTCGAGGAACTGCTGGCCGCCGGGCACGGCGGCGCGGAGTACGACGCCTGGATCATCAATATCCGCGAGGGCGACCAGTTCGGCTCCGGGTTCGTGGCCATCAATCCCAACTCGAAGATCCCGGCGCTGGTGGACTGCTCCACGCCCGCGCCCACGCGGGTGTTCGAGTCGGGCTCGATCCTCCTCTACCTGGCCGACAAGTTCGGCGCCTTCGTCCCGGAGGACACGTCGGAGCGGGCCGAGTGCCTCTCATGGCTGTTCTGGCAGATGGGCTCCGCCCCCTACCTCGGCGGCGGCTTCGGACACTTCTACGCCTACGCCCCCTACAAGATGGAGTACCCCATCGACCGCTTCACCATGGAGGTGAAGCGCCAGCTCGACGTGCTCGACAAGCGGCTGGCCGAGAACCGCTACCTGGCCGGCGACGTCTACACCATCGCTGACATGGCCGTCTGGCCGTGGTACGGCGTCCTCACAATGGCGGACAGCCTTTACGGCGCTGCCGAGTTCCTCGACTCGCAATCGTACAGGAACGTGTTGCGCTGGCGTGACGAGATCGCGGGGCGCGATGCGGTGAAACGCGGGCGCATCGTCAACAAGACCAGCGGTCCGCTCGATCAGCAGCTCCGCGAGCGCCACGACGCCTCCGACTTCGAGCTCCGGACGCAGGACAAGCTCGAGGCGGCGGAGTAGCACACCGGGTCCGCCGGCAAGTGCTTCGGTAACGTAGCGGAGGAATTGGTGGGAGTCCCAGACTCCGGCGGCGACGTGCATCGGGAATCCGGCGTCACCTGGCGCCGGTTGTTCGCCGTATTCTGGCGCATCGGAATCCTCTCCTTCGGCGGCCCGGCCGCGCAGATCGCGCTCATGCACCGTGTCCTGGTGGAGGAGGAACGGTGGCTCGACGAGCCAAGGTTCCTGGGCGCGCTGAGCTTCTGCATGCTGCTGCCCGGCCCCGAGGCCATGCAACTCGCCACCTATTCGGGGTGGCAGCTTCGCGGCGTGCCCGGGGGGTTGGTGGCAGGCCTCCTGTTCGTGGTCCCGGGCGCCCTGGTGGTGCTCGGGCTGGCGATGCTCTACGCGGCGGGAGGCCACCTGCCGCTGGTGGCCGCGCTGTTCCTTGGGATCAAGGGCGCGGTCCTGGTCATCGTCATCGAGGCCCTGCTGAGGGTGGCGAACAGGGCGCTGC
This sequence comes from uncultured Binatia bacterium (SeqCode), assembly GCA_965219905.1. Taxonomy (GTDB): domain Bacteria; phylum Desulfobacterota; class Binatia; order UBA9968; family JAJDTQ01; genus JAJDTQ01. The sequence continues at coordinate 2,338,600 of CBDCOS010000002.1, forward strand.
ATTCAGCCGTGCACTGGATCGTCGCGGCCTTGGCCTTCGTGGGAATCTTCTTACTGTCGGTCCCGTTCCCGGTCATCATCCTGGCAGCCGCGCTGGCTGGGTTTCTTCTTTTGGGAGGCCAGAGCACCGGAGATGCCAAGCCGCCCGGCCGTGGCGGCGGGTCGCTGTCCGGCACGGCGAGAACCGTTGCGTTATGGATGGCTGTCTGGTGGACGCCGGTGCTGCTGTTGGCTGCCGTGGGCGGCTACGACATTCTGGTGCAGATCGGCAACTTCTTCTCCCGCCTCGCGGTGGTCACGTTCGGCGGAGCCTACGCTGTGCTCGCCTACCTGGCGCAGGACGTGGTGACCCACAAGGGCTGGCTGAGCGCCGGCGAAATGATGGACGGCCTGGGGCTTGCAGAAACCACCCCCGGGCCGCTGATCCTGGTCACGGAGTTCGTCGGCTACATCGCGGGATACCGGGCGGGCGGGCTGAGCATGGGAATCGCCGGCGCGCTGGTCACGCTCTGGGTTACGTTCGCACCCTGCTTCCTGTGGATATTCGCCGGCGCGCCCTACATCGAGCAGTTCACGGCCCAGCCGCGGCTAAAGGGCGCCCTGGAGGCCATCACGGCCGCGGTGGTGGGCGTCATCCTCAACCTCTCCATCTGGTTCAGCCTGCACGTCCTGTTCGCCGAGCTGTCGTCCCACCAGAGCGGTCCGGTCAAGCTCCTGGTGCCGGACTGGTACTCCCTGGATTGGCGGGCCCTGGCGGTCGGCGCCGTCAGCGCGGTCATGCTCCTCTGGCGACACCAGTCTCTGATGAAAACCCTGGGCGTTGCGGCGCTGATGGGCCTGGGGTTCGGTGCGATGGGTTACCTTTCCGGATGATGGAACGGCGGAGGCGCCTCAACCCTCACAGGTTGTACAGCACCCGCGCGTTCCCGCCGGTGATTTTGGCTTTGACCTCCGGGCCCAGGCGCGGGTCGTTGGCGACGCCGTCTATGGCCAGCAGCTCGGTGGCGCTGTCCGCGTGGCCGTAGTCGGTGCCCACCACCAGGTTGTCCTCGCCGGCGTTGTCGATGATGTAGGGAAGATCGTCGGTGGTCTCGCACCCGACCCAGATCCGGCTCTTTGCCAGCAGTTCGTTCCGGTTGAACCCCTGCTCCTTTACGTACGGGCGCTTGTACAAGTCGGTCAGCGCGTAGGGGAGCCACTGCGCGCTGACCTCCAGGAACCCCATCTTGAGCTTGGGGAATCGCTCGGGGATCCCGCCCGCGACGATGGTGTGGAAAGCCCCCACCACGACCAGCTTGAACTTCGAGAAGGCCACGGGCTCGTACTTGTAGTAGTCGTGCAGCACGGAGCTGCCGTTGGAGGCGTGGATGCACACCGGCATGTCCAGCCTGCCGGCGGCGTCGTACACCGGATAGAAGAAGGGGTCGTTCAGCAGCCGTTCGCCCTCGGAGCCGCGCATGTAGATGCCCACCGCGCCGTTCTCCTTGGCCAGCTTGGCCTCCTCGTACACCTGTTCCGGGCTGAGGAGCGGCACCACCGCCACCCAGCGCAGGCGGTTGTCGGACTGCTTCCAGCATTCCCCCATCCAGCGGTTGTAGCTGCGGCACAGCGCCAGCTCGATCTCGGGCCGGGGGGTCAGCGGGATGATGAAGATGGTGGGGAAGATGACCTGGATGTCCACCTTGAGCTCGTCCATGTGCTTGAGCCTCATGGCCACGTCGCGCAGTTCGCGGGCCTCCACCGGCGTGTCCTTGCCCACGTTGCGGGTCTTGAGGCGCAGGGTGCCGTCCACCAGCCAGTACTCGTCCCCGGCGGCGCCGTTGGTGGAGCCGACGACCTCGGGCCGGTACTTCCGGTCGGCGCCGTCCATGAACTCCCAGGTCTCCTCGGTTTCGAGAACGTGTGCGTCCGCATCGATTCTGAGCATTTCGGTTCCCTCCCCTAGTGGGATTGCATTGACGCAGGCCGATTCTCGGCCTGATATTCGTGTCCTCTAACCGAAGTCCGGGAACGAATCAACGCCCCTTCCACGCCGGCGCCGATCTCAAAGGTTGTACAGCGCCCGTGCGTTCCCCCCGGTGATCTTGGCGGCTACCTCCGGGCTCAGCCGCGGGTCGTTGGCGACTCCGTCCAGGGCCAGCAACTCGGTGGCGCTGTCGGCGTGGCCGTAGTCGGTGCCCACCACCAGGTGGTCCTCGCCCGCGGTTTCGACGACGTAGGGCAGGTCGTCGTTGGTCTCGCAGCCGATCCAGATGCGGTTCTGAGCCAGCAGCTCCTTCTTGTTCATCTCCCGGCCCGCCATGTGCTCGCGCTTGGAGAGGTCGCTCAGGGCGTAGGGCAGCCACTGGGAGCCCACCTCGAGGAAGGCCATCTTGAGCTTGGGGAACCGCTCGGGGATCTTGTCCATGACGATGGTGTGGAACGCTCCCACCACCACCAGCTTGAACTTCGAGAAGCCCACGGTCTCGTACTTGTAGTAGTCGTAGAGCACGGGGCTGCCGTTGGAGGAGTGGATGCACACCGGGATGTCCAGCTTCTCGGCGGCATCGTAGACCGCGTAGAAGTAGGGGTCGCTCAGCAGCCGTTCCCCCTCGGACCCACGCATGTAGATGCCCACGGCGCCGTTCTCCCTGGCCTGCCGGGCTTCGTCGTACACCTGGTCCGTGCTCAGCAGCGGCACCACCGCCACCCAGCGCAGGCGGTTGTCGGACTGCTTCCAGCATTCGCCCATCCAGCGGTTGTAGCTGCGGCACAGCGCCAGCTCGATCTCGGGCCGTGGGGTGAGCGGGATGATGAAGATGGTGGGGAAGATGACCTGGATGTCCACCTTTAGCTCGTCCATGTGCTTGAGCCGCACCGCCACGTCCCGCAGTTCGCGCGACTCCAGCGGCGTGTCCTTGCCGACGTTGCGGGACTTGAGCCGCAGGGTGCCGTCCACCAGCCAGTACTCGTCGATTTCGCCGGAACCGTTCAGGGAGCCGACGATGTCCGGGCGGAACTTCCGATCGGCGCCGTCCATGAACTCCCAGGTCTCCTCGGTTTCGAGAACGTGTGCGTCGGCATCGATTCTGAGCATTTCCAGGCTCCTTTACGGGTAATGGTGGACAGGCGTCCGCAGCCGTGCGCTGTATCCGAAGTCAGGTCCCGTATCAACGGCCCTGCCACTTCGGTGGCCGCTTCTCCACGAAGGCCAGCGGCCCTTCCTTGCAGTCTTCGGTGGTGAGGACCAGGGTGGCGAGATCGGACTCCAGGCGCAGCGCCTGCTCCAGCGGCAGGCCCTGGCCCTTGTGGACCGACTCCTTGATGTACCGAAGGGCCAGGGGCGCGCCCTTGGCGAAGGATGCCGCCATCTCCTCGCCGGCGCCCGTCAGCTCATCCACCGGCACCAGCTTGTTGACGAGCCCGATGCGGTACGCTTCCTGGGCGTCCACGAGCGCCCCGGATAGGCACATCTCCAGGGCCTTGGCGGCGCCCACGAGGCGGGCGAGCCGTTGCGTCCCGCCCGAACCCGGCATGAAGCCGAGCCGGACCTCGGTCACGCCCAACCGGGCGTTCTCCGCGGCGATGCGGATGTCGCAGGCCATGGCGATCAACAGGCCGGCTCCGACCGTGTAGCCGTGCAACAGCGCGATGGTAGGCTTCTGCACCAGCGCCACGGCATCGATGGGCGAATGGACCCCCGGAGCCTGCTTTGCCTGCCGGGCCTCCAGGGGAGACGCCGATGCCGCCGCCGGTTCGGCGTTGCGGCTGGCCCGCTCCTTGATGTCGCCGCCCACGGTAAAACCCTTCTCGCCGGCGCCCCGGAAGAGCACCACCTGGACGTCCCGGTCCGCCTCCGCACGGGCACAGTACTCGATGATGAGCCGCCGCATCTCCTCGTTGATGGCGTTCAGCACCTCCGGGCGGTTCAGCGTGATCCAGGCGGTCTGGTCCTTTACTTCATAGAGAACCTTGTCGTCGCTCATGGGCTTTGTCTCCAATCCTCGTCACCGCGGTGACGGGACGGGTTCAGGACTCGCCGCGATCAAGCCGGTAGACCCCGGTCGCCGTGTCATGAAACAGTGCATTCCGCTCCGGCTCGGAGTACTCCCCCGCGATGATCTTGAATGCATTCCACACCGACCCATAGGAGTAGGACACCCGGTCCACCGGAAAGTTGCTTTCGAACATGCAGCGGCCGGTGCCGAACTTCTCGATGCAGTGTTCGAAGTAGGGCCGCATGGCTTCGGCCAGCTCGGCGGAGCCGGGCTTGGGGTCGCGCGTGTGCCAGTCGTAGCCCGAGCGCAAGGAGCCGACGCCGCCCAGCTTGAGCACCACGTTGGCGCAGGACGACAGCGCGGTGATGTCGGCGCTCCAGTTCCGGAAAACCTCGTCGCGCCGTCCCTCGTAGGGGCCGAGCCCCAGGGGGCCGCCGATGTGGTCGAGGATGATGGGCACCTCCGGGAAGTCCCGGGCCAGCTCCACCAGCTCGGGAATCTGCGGGTGATAGAGCCACGCGTCGAAGCTGAGCCCCAGGGGCTGGAGGCGCGCGAAGCCCTTCCGGACCGTGGCGTCCCGGAGCAGGCCGGCGCGCGGCACGCTCCGGAACGAGTCCGACGCGTCCCACATGGTGGAATAGCGGATGCCCCGCAGGCGGGTGGGGCTGGCCTCCAGGTGTGCTTCCAGTACGGCGGCCACGGCGTCGCCCAGGGACAGGTCGGCGTAGGCCACGATGGCGGCCGCTACCGTCGGCGGCGTCCCCGAGGAAGAGCTCTCCGCCGCGATGCCCTCCAGGAACTCCGTCTCGCCCACCGGCTGCAGCTCCGGCGGTCCGCTTTCGCGGTACATCGCCCCGCATTCCACCGCCACGCTGGAGACGATGCGATGGCCGGCCGAGGCGTCGCGCAGGAAATCGTCGAGCAGGTACGGGTTGTCGGGACGCCGCCACAGGTGATGGTGCGGGTCGCAGATGGGGAGATCGAGCTCCAGCGGGGCTTCTTCAACCACGCCGGCCATGGGTTGGGTCACGTTCGCACTGTCCCTTCGAGTTTGGTAGACAGGGTTTTCCTTCATCGGACGAGCCGATTCCGGCTGAGGAGGTCGCGTGGATTTCGAGCTGGCCCGTTACCCTGTCCAGTCCCTTTCCTGGGGCGCCCACACCGAATATCGGGAAGGCGAACTCGTTGTCAACCGCGAGGCGCTGCGCGCCGAGCTGCTGACCGAACCGCTTGTTGACGACGTCGAGCTGAGCATCATCCGGCCCGGGGAGCGTACCCGGGTGCTCCACGTGGTGGACATCGTCGAGCCCCGTTGGAAGGACCCGGAACGCGGCAGCGCGTTCCCCGGCAGCCTCGGGCCGCTGGTCCAGTGCGGCCTCGGCCGCACCCACGCGCTGGACGGCGTGGCGGTGGTGACGTCCGGCTCGCTGCCCCGGTCCGAGGAGGCCATCATCGACATGTGCGGCCCCGGCAGCGAGTTGAGCCGGTTCGGCCAGATGCCCGGTCTGGTGGTGCTGCCCAGGGCGCGCGAGGGGTCCGACCCCGGCGAGTTCGGCCTGGCGCTCATGCGCGCGGGGCTTCGGACGGCGGTCTTCCTGGCCCAGACCACCCAGGGGGTCGAGCCGGCCCGCACCGAAGCCTTCTCCCTGGACCTGGGACGCAACGCGTCGTCGGACCTGCCGCGCGTGGGATACCTGAGCTTCGCCTACTCCCACGGCATCGGCCGCCAGAAGCTCTTCTACGGCAAGAGCACCAAGGACATCGTTCCCAGCGTGATCCATCCCAACGAGCTGCTGGACGGAGCGCTGGTGAACGACGGCTATACCAAGCCCACCAAGAACGCCACCCACGACATCCTGAACCACCCGATGATCCGGGAGCTCCACCGCCGCCACAACCGCGACCTCGTGTTCGCGGGCATGGTGCTGGCCAACCATTACGCCACATACGAAGAAAAGGCCGCCGGGGCCTGGCACGCGGCACGCCTGCTCAGGCACGTGGTGGAGGCCGACGCGGTGGTCATCACGAAGGACGGCGGCGGCCAGGCGGACGTGGACCTGATGCTGGCCTGCCGGGCGTGCGAGGAGGCGGGGCTGCGCACGGTGCTGGTGGCCAAGGAGGAGTCCGGGGGCGACGGTCCGTCGATGGTGGACGTGGCGCCCCAGGCGGACGCCATGGTGAGCGTGGGCAACTGTCCCGAGAAGGTGCGCCTCGATCAGTCCATGGAACTGGTCATCGGCGGCGATGCCTTTCTCGGCGCCATCCAGGGGGACGTGGCCGGCACGGTGGAGATCCCGGTCCAGAACATCATCGGCGCCATCGATCCCATCGGCGGCTCGACGTTGACGGCACGGCCGGGGTAGGAGGGACAACATGAAGCGAATCGTCCACTACGTGAACCAGTTCTTCGCCGGCCAGGGCGGCGAGGAGAGCGCGGACGCGCCGCCGGGCGCGCTGGAAGGGGCGGTAGGGCCGGGCAGGCTGTTGCAGACCTTGCTGGGTGAAGGAGCCGGCGTCGTGGCCACGGTCTACTGCGGCGACGACCACTTCTCCGAGAACGAGGAGGGCGCGACGGCCCGGCTGCTGGAGCTCATTGCCGAGACCAAGCCCGACTTGCTGTTCGCCGGCCCGGCCTTCGGCTCGGGGCGCTACGGGCTGGCGTGCGCCGGCGTGTGCCGGGCGGTGGCGGCCGAGTTGGGCATACCGGTGCTGACCGCCATGTCGCCGTCCAACCCCGGCGCCGATTCGATTCGAAGCACGATCCCGGTGGTGCAGACCGGCGAGTCGTCGGGCGACATGCGCGCCGCCCTCGAACGCTCGGCCGCGGTCATCGTCAAGCTCCTCACCGGTGAGGCCGTGGCTCCGGGCAGCGAGGAAGGCCTGATTCCCCGCGGCGGCCGGTGGAACACGCGGGTCTCCAGGCACGCGGCCGAGCGGGCCGTGGACCTGTTGCTGGCGAAGCTCGGCGGCGGTCCGATGGAGACGGAGATCCCGCTGCCGCCGTTCCAGGAGGTGGCGCCGGCGCCGGGCATCCGCGACCTCGGCCACGCCAGGATCGCGCTGGTCACCACCGGCGGCCTCGTGCCCCGGGGAAACCCGGACGGCATCAAGTCGTACCTGTCCACCCACTTCGGCGCCTACGGCATGGAGAGCAGGGAGCACCTCGCCGCGGACGACTTCGAGTCCGTTCACGGCGGTTTCTTCACCGCGGCGGTGAACCAGGACCCCAACCGGCTGATCCCTCTGGACGTGCTGCGGGATGCCGTGCGCGACGGGTCCCTGGGCGGGCTGCACGAGTACTTCTACTCCACCACGGGCAACGGCACGCCGGTGGAGACCGCCGCCGAGATGGCGCGGGACATCGCTTCATCGCTGGAGGAGGACAAGGTCGACGGCGTCATCCTCACCTCCGCCTGAGGGACCTGCACTCGCTGCGGCGCAGCGATGGCAAAGGAACTGGAGAGAGCCGGCATCCCCACCGTGCACGTCACCAATCTCGTGTCGGTGTCGGAGAACACCGGCGCCAAGCGGATCATGTCGGGACGGGCCATCCCGCACGTTTTCGGCGACCCGGCGCTTGACGCGGACGAGGAGCGACGGCTCCGGCGGCGGCTGGTGGAACAGGCGCTTGAGATGCTGAAAGAGCAGGAGAGCGCGACGTAACGGACCGATTAGGGGTTGACACAGGCACTGTAAAGTCGGTTAATCGCACGATCAAACCCGAAGGAGGCACGCATGTTTAGACGAATTCCCGTTCTGATGGCAGGGTTGCTGCTCCTGGCGAGCCCCGCGTGGGGCGACGCGGTGGCGGATTTCTACAAGGGCAAGCAAATTCGCATTGTCGTGGGTTATGGTCCGGGCGGCACCACCGACCTCACCACCCGGCTCATTGCTCCGGTCCTGCACAAGTACATTCCCGGCAGTCCCCGGATCGTGGTCCAGAACAAGTCGGGCGGCGGCAGCGCCCTGGCGGCCAACACGGTGTTCAACAACGAGCGCAGGGACGGCACCGTGATGGCGGCCATCAGCAGCAGCCTCGTCATGAAGCAGGCTCGCGGCGTGGCGGGGATCAAGTTCGACGGCAGAAAGTTCAACTGGGTCGCGAGCGCGTTCCGGGCCAACTCCGCGTGCGCGGTGCGGCTGGATGCGGGCGTGAGCACCTTCGCCGAGGCGGTGAAGACCAAGAAACAGCTCATCGTGTCGAGCTTCGACAAGGGGGGTCTGTCCCACCTCGAGCCGATCTTCTTCAACGCGATCTTCGGCAGCAACTTCAAGGCCGTGACGGGATTCCCCAGCGGCGGCGCGCAGCGTCTGGCGGTGAAGAACGGCGAGGTCAACGGCTTCTGCACGACGTTCCAGACCATGGCCAGCACCGAGATCGCCATGTTCGAGGGTGAGGGGAAGTGCTGCCGCGTCCTGATCATCGCCGGCGAGAAGAAGGCGGACCACCCGCTGCTGAAGGGCGTGCCCGCGGCCGAGGCGCTGGCCAAGGAGCAGGGCAAGAGCAAGGACGAACTGGCCATGCTGAGGGCGATGAACGCCACCAACCAGATCAGCATCGTCCACACGCTCCCGCCCGGAGTGCCGAAAGACCGTGTCGAGGCCCTGCGCGACGGCTTTGCCAAGGCATACAACGACCCGCAGGTCCAGGCACTGGCCAAGAAGCAGAACCGCAATCTGCAGCCCAGGCGGGGCGACGGCGTGGCCAAGATCGTCGAGGAGTTGCTCAACACTCCCAAGCCCCTGATGGACAAGATCAAGGCTCTCATCGCGAAGGGCTAAACAGCGGCGGCGTGCCGTCGAATCAACGTGGGTGATACCGGGACCCGGTCCGCGTCCGCCGCCGGCGGTCGCGGGCCGGGCTCCGCTCTCCGTACCCTGCTGAAACCCGAACTCTAACCCGAAAACCGCGAACCAGCCGTTCCCGTTGCCACGACGCCATGCTGGAAGCCTTCATCACAGGACTCATCCAGGTATTCGATCAGACCACGTTCCTGCTGATGTGCATCGGCATCTTCCTGGGGTTCATCGTCGGGATCCTGCCCGGCATCGGCAGCCCCGGGGCGGTGGCGCTCATGCTGCCGTTCATCTTCGAGATGGACCCGGTGCAGGCGTTCGCCTTCCTGCTGGGGATGTACGCGGTCACCGGCACCACCGGTGACATTACCTCGATCCTGTTCGGCGTGCCCGGGGAGGTGGTGTCCACCGCCACCATCATCGACGGGCACCCCATGGCCAAGAAGGGCGAGGCCGGCCGCGCCCTGGGCGCGGCGCTCATGAGCTCGCTGGTGGGCGCCATCGTCGGCGCCTTCTCCCTGGCGTTGGCCATCCCCATCGTCACCCCGCTGGTGCTCTCCTTCAAGTCGCCGGAGTTCTTCTCTCTTGCGATTTTGGGGATCTGTTTTCTCGCGGCGCTGAGCGGCGACAACAAGCTCAAGGGGGTGCTGGCCGGCGGACTCGGGCTCGTGCTTTCCACGGTGGGCCTGGACTACCAGGAGAACATCGAGCGCTATACCTTCGGCCTGGTGAACCTGTGGGAGGGCGTGGGACTCATCGCCGCGGCCGTGGGATTGTTCGCGGTGCCCGAGATCGTGGAACTGTGGGTCAAGGGCTCTGCCATCGCAGAAGCCAAGGTGGGCAAGCTGGGCGGCGTGTGGCAGGGGGTCAAGGACACCTTCGTCCACATCGGCATCACCGTGCGCTGCAGCATGATCGGCACCTTCTTCGGGCTCGTGCCCGGGGTGAGCGCCGCGCTGTCCCAGTGGGTGTCCTACGCCCACGCGGTGCAGAGCACCCGGGACCGCAGCGGCTTCGGCAAGGGCGACGTGCGTGGCGTCCTGGGGCCGGGTGCGGCCAACAACTCGGGCATCGGCGCCGCCATGATCCCCACCGTGGCCTTCGGCGTGCCCGGCAGCGCCACCACCGCCATCCTGCTGGGCGCGTTCATCATCCAGGGATTGCAGCCCGGGCCGAAGATGCTGACCGAACACCTGTCCCTGACCTTCTCGTTCGTCTGGCTCATCGTCATCTCGAACATCATCACCGTGGTGCTGTGCCTGCTGTTCCTGAACCAGTTGGCGAAGATCACCCAGGTCCGCGGGTCGCTGCTGATTCCCGCGCTGTTCATGCTCATCTTCCTGGCGGGTTTCGCCAACACCGGGTCCTACTTCGCCATGACCACCACGCTGGTGTTCGGAGTGATGGGGGTGGTGATGGTGAACCACGGCTGGCCGCGCCCGCCGCTGGTGCTGGGGCTGGTGCTGGGGTCCCTGGTGGAGCGGAACCTGTTCATCTCCTACGAGATCTACGGGCTTGCGTTCCTGCTGCGGCCCATCGTCATGGTGACCTTCGGCATCGCGCTGGTCGTGATCTTCCTGCCCGGCTTGCAGGACTGGATGGCGAAGCGGGGTCAGCTCAAGGAGGAGCCGGATGCGTAACCGGACGGACGTCATCATCGGCGTGCTGCTGGTGACGCTCCTCTCGTGGTCGGTCTGGGAGGCGCAGGGGTGGCCGGCCCGCACCCGTTTCTTCCCCCTGGCCATCGGCTATCCGGTGCTGGCCATGGCGGTGATGCACCTCGCGTACAGCCTGTGGCTGGGGCTCCGGCCCGCCAGGTTCGACCGGGGTCCGGCGGCGCCCCAGCCCGTGGTGGAAGCCGGGCCCGTGCTGGAACCGGCCATGGTTCGCCGGCGCACGCTCGAGATCTCCTTCTGGGCCGTGATGTTTGCCTTGGGTCTGTATCTCCTGGGGTTCAAGGTGGGCGGGCTGGTCATACCGGTGATCTTCCTCCGATTTCAGGCCCGCGAGCTCTGGCGCACCAGCCTCCTGTACAGTCTGGGCGTGTACGTCTTCTTCAAGATCGGGCTGGAGGAGGCGCTTTCATTTCCGCTGCCCGCCGGCCAGATCGCCTTCGGACTGGGCCTCTACTCCTTCGATTCCTACCTGATTGACCCGGTTCTGAACCTGGTGCGTTGAGGGGGTCCCGTACCCGAAGATTCGGCGGAAGGACCATGTCCGGCGCTCTCAAGGATAAGTTCGCCATTGTCGGCCTCGGGCTGCTTGCCGGCCGGTTCGAAGACCGAAGCCTGCGGACGCTCCAGGCGGAGGCCGCCCGGCTCGCCATCGAGGACGCCGGCCTCACCACAAGCGACGTCGACGGTGCGGTCGATCTCAAGATCGCACCCGGCGCGGGAGACGTTCCGTCCTCGACCGATGCCTTTCCGCGCGTTCTCGGCCTGCCGTGCCGCATGTTCTTCCAGGTTGCCCGTGGCGGCACCGCCAGCATCGTCGGCATTGTCGCGGCTACCAAGTTTCTCGAGCTCGGCATGGCCAACTATGTCGTGCTCGCGTCGGGTACGAAGGATTACTCGCGGAGCCGGGTTGCGCGGCGAACGGGCAATACCAGCATCGGAGTCATGGAAAAATCGGGCTATTGGGGGAGGCCGTTCGGCGATCTGGCGGCGATGAGTCACCACACTTTCTTTGCTGCGCGCCACATGCACGAGTTCGGCACGACGAAGGAGCAGTTCGGCGAGATTTCCGTGGCGATCCGCGGTTGGGCCCAATCCAACCCATTGGCGCAGTTCCGTGATCGGCCGCTGACGCTGTCCGAATACATGGACGCTCCACCCCTCGTCTGGCCCTACAACATCTTCGACGCTTGCGTCGTGAGCGACGGCGGGTTCGCCATCGTCCTGACAACCGCCGAACGGGCGAAGGACCTGGCCCGCAAACCCGTCCATGTTTCGGGCGCCGGGGTGGGAGAGGCCATGGGGCAGCTCTGGTGGGACAAGGCCAACTACACGCGTCTTGCCGTACAGACCGCCAGGGAAACCGCCTTCCGTGAAGCGGAGATCGACCTCGAGGATCTCGACTTCGCGGGGCTCTATGATTGTTTCACCGCCGAGGTGCTGTTCCAGTTGGAGGATTACGGATGGTGCAGGAAGGGTGAAGGTGGCGCTTTCGTCGAGGGAGGGCGCATCGGTCCGGGGGGCGAGGTCGCGATCAATACGAGCGGCGGGCTCCTGTCGGCATATCACCTGGGCGAGCAGACTCATGTCGCGGAGGCCATCATGCAGCTCCGCGGCGAAGCCGGCGAGCGGCAGGTGGCAAACGCGAGGATCGGGATGGCGACGGGACACGGCGGCGAGATCCTTTCGCCCGGGATGTGCTCGACCCATGCCTGCGTGATCCTGAGCAACTGAAGCCAGCGCAAGTGGAGCCGATGATCATGTCTGCGTCCTACCCGAAGCCGGCCATCGATGAGGACAACAAGCCATTCTGGGACGCGGTCCGGAATCGGAAGTTCGTGCTGATGCAGTGCCGTGAGTGCGGCGCCTGGTATTGGCCGGCGGCCTACTGCCGCAATCACGCCAACCAGCCTTTCTACGGCAGCCTCGAGTGGCGCGAAGCGTCGGGCCGCGGCAAGGTCTTCGCATACAACGTGCATCACCGGGCCTTCGATCCGGCTTTCAAAGCCGATCTGCCCTATGTCTATGCTTTGATTGAGCTTGAGGAAGGCCCGATGTTCGGCACGAACATCGTGGGCTGCGAACCGGGTGATGTTTCGATCGGCATGGACGTAGAGGTCCGTTTTATCGAAAGGGGCGGCGCCTTGTTGCCGGTCTTTGGGCCCGGGGGCTGAGGATTGGGGAAGACCACCCCGTTGGCCCCGGAAAGACAGCCTATCCGAAAAATGACTTGAGCAGCAAAGAAATGACACCCGCGACGGTCGCGCCACTCATCCACTTCACGACCAACAGCTCCCGCTCAAGTCGCGCGATGTCGCCCTTGGTTGCCCGACTCTCTTCCGACATGGCCTGGGCGGCTGCCCGGGCCTTTCCTTCAGGGGCTCCGGCTGCCCTCAGTGCATCGTACAACTCGGTCACCATCATGCTCATTGGAACAGTTGATCGAAAAAATGATACCATCGTCGGGATGGCTGTCAAGACAGCTTGGAATCGCGGTGTCATCCCCGGCTCGATCCAGGATCCAGGCGATATTCCTCAACCGCCTCCATCACCCGAAGCAGGTTGCCGCCCCACAGTTGCGCGACCTCCGTCTCGCTGTAGCCCCGGCGTACCAGTTCGACGGTGACGTTGAGGGTGTCGCGGGCGTTGTCCCAGCCCGCTATTCCGCCGCCGCCGTTGAAGTCCGAGGCCATGCCCACGTGGTCGATGCCGATAAGCTTGACGGCGTAGTCGATGTGGTCGGCGAAATCCTTCACGGACGCCTTGGGCCACTCGAGGTCGATCTCTTCCCGGCGGGCCTGCCAGGCGTCGCGCTTGTCGTCGCTGAGCCGCTGGAAGTCGGCGATACCCTTGATCCCCATCTCTGTCCTGAGGGAGCGGAACGCCGCCTGCCTCTCGGGGGACACCGGCCGCAGGTAGGCGTCGAAGGCCACCATCTGGGCCACGCCGCCGTTCTCCCGGATGGCTGCCAGGGCCTCGTCGGACAGGTTGCGCGGGTGTTCGTAGACACCCTTTACGCTGGAGTGGGACGCGATCACCGGCGCCCGGGACGCCCGGATGGCGTCCAGCGCGGTGGTCATGGCCGCGTGGGAGATGTCCACCATGATGCCCAGGTCGTTGGCCCGCGCGACCGCGGCGCGCCCGAAATCCGTGAGGCCGCCGTGCTCTGTGGGTGAGTCCTTGAGCCGAGGATATGGAACCGCCGAGTCGCCGAGATCGTTGTGGCCGTTGTGGAGGAGGCCCAGGTAGCGCGCGCCGTAGTCGTAGTAGATGTCCAGGATCAGCAGGTCACGACCGAGGGCATGGCCGTTCTCGATGCCGATGAGCGCCGCCAGCCGGCCTTCGCCGTGGATGCGGCGTACGTCCTCGGCCGTTCGGGCGAGGGCGATGGTCTCGGGATACTGCACGTCGGTCATGCGCCGGATGGCGGCGAACTTGGCAAACGCGTCGGCCATGGCACGGGCATATCCCGCCGCGTTGCGCTCGCCCTGTCCCACGTAGACGATGAAGAACACCGCATCCAGCCCGCCCCGCTCCATCCCCACCAGATCGATCTGTCCCCGGCCCCTCTTCGCCTCCCTGGGGTCGTACCTCTCGGTGCCGAAATCAGGTGGAATGTCCACGTGGGTGTCCATGGTGAGGACGCGGGAGTGGATGGCCCCGGCGCGGGCCACAAGTTCGGAGTCACTGTCTGCTGGTACCGGTTTCACAGGGCCTCCGCGAATCTCAGGGTTCATCCGGAAGTTGGGCGCCGTGCCAGACGCCCATGATCCAGACTGTGCCGTCTTCGTGGCGGTAGAAGAAACGGTACGGAGCAACGATCACTGCCCGGTAGGGCAACGCCGGAAACTCGGGAATGACTCTGCCGGAGTCGGGAAACTTCTCGAGCCGACGCAAGACATCCTCGGCCCGACCGCGAAACCGTCTTGCTGCTTCCGGGTTGTCCCGTTTGATATAGGCGATCGCGGCAAGGAATTGAGACCGGGCGGATGGCGTGAATTGCGCCCTCACGAATCATCATCCGCGAGCAGCGCGTCGGCCTCCGCCAGCACCGTGTCCAAGTCCACCCCATGTCCCTCGGCGATCTCCTTTTCCCCCTGCGCCAAGAGCTTGAGCATCTGCCGTTCGGACTCTGCGCGCTGGTACGCCTCGGCACTCAAGAGCACCGCCGCGGCGCGACCCCGTTGGGTAATGACGAAGGGCTCGCGCGACTCGCCGACGCGCTTCAACACAGCCGCCGCATCCTGCCGCAGGTCGGTCACGGGTATGATTTGGGGCAACTTCGCCATGAGGCCTCCTCCTGATTCATTTAACAGTATCAGTAAACGTATCACTAGGCGATTGATTTGACAATCACACAACGACCAGGACTACTATGCTGTACTGAGTGCCCTTCGCTCTGCCCGATAGCTGAACAGGGACGGTGTGGGGCCGGATTCGAAGGTTGCCCATGTATTTGACTACATATGATGCGTAAGTCATATTTGAGCGTGAGCTTTGAAGGTGGTGTGACCATGCCTGTAAACGTGGACGAGGAGATCAGGAAGCTGAGCGTAGCGCAGCGCAAGAAGGTCGCGGTCCGTGCGGCAGAGCTGATCGCGGAGGAGATGACGTTACGTGAGCTTCGCAAGGCACGGAACCTTACGCAAATACGCGTGGCGAAGCAGCTTGGGATCACCCAGGATAGCGTCTCACGACTAGAGAAGCGTAGCGACCTCCTTCTGTCCACGTTGCGCAAGACAGTAGAGGCCATGGGTGGGAGCCTGTCTCTGGTCGCAGAGTTCCCCGATCGCGCGCCGGTGGTGTTGTCCGGAATCGCAGAGGATGATTCGGGGGCTTGATGTCCGAGCAAGTGGCGCGTGACCACGCTGAGGCCGACGACTACGCCTACGTCCGCGAATCCGCTGCCCTGGAACGGTTGATCCGGCGTATCAGGACAGGGGAAACGGTCGCCATCGATATCGAGGCCGACAGCCTCCACAGCTACACCGAGAAGGTCTGCCTGATCCAGCTCTCCGTTGGAGGTCGGGACTTCGTCGTCGACCCCCTTTCCGAGCTCGACTTCAGCGCCTTGATGGAAGCCCTGGCGGAGAAGCCGCTGATCGCTCACGGCGGCGACTACGACCTGCGCATGCTGCGCGCCTGGCAGGGCTTCCGGCCGCGGGGCGCGGTCTTCGACACGATGATCGCGGCTCAGCTGCTGGGCATCGAGCAGATCGGGCTGGCGGCCCTGGTCGAGAGATTCCTCGACGTTGCCATGACCAAGGACTCCCAGAAGTCCGACTGGTCGCGGCGGCCGCTCAGCGAGAAGCAGTTGCACTATGCGGCCAACGACACGCGGCACCTGGAGGGGCTGGCGGAGTGCCTGCACGGGGAGCTGGTGGAGCGGGGAAGGGTGGAATGGCACCGGGAGAGTTGCGCTGCCATGGTGGAGGCCACCGGGCGCGACCGTTCGCGTGACTCGCGGGAAGCCTGGCGAATCAAGGGAGCGGGCCGGCTCACTCCCCACCAGCTCGCATTTCTGCGGGAATCCTGGGGGTGGCGCGAGGAGCGCGCCCGGCGCGCCGACCGCCCGACCTTCAAGGTCCTGGGCAACCGGCAACTGCTGGAGCTGGTCCTGTGGGCGGAGTCCCACCCGGACGAGCCGTTGGAGCAGGGGCCGAAGCTGCCGCGCGACATCGTCGGCTCGCGCAGGCGGGCGCTGAAGCACGCGCTTGATCGGGCGGCGGCCATGAACCCGACGGAGTGGCCGGAACGCATCAAGGCTCCGCGGGTGCATCCGCCGCCCATGGACCAGCGGGAGTTCGACGCGTTGCGCGGCGCGTGCGCCCGGATCGCCGAGGCGTTGGAGATCGCGCCCTCGACGCTGGCGCCGAAGGCGGCCCTCGAGGCCATCGTCCAGCAGCGGCCGGGCACTCTCGATGAGGTCATGGCGAGCGGGGGGCTGTTGCGTTGGCAGGCGGAGCTGGTGGGGCCGGCAGTGGGACGAGTGCTGCACGGGACGTCGGACGAAACTGCCTCGCCGGCATGAAGAGCTCCGGCACACACCCGGGGCAAGATGTGGTATAGGACACTGGGTCCGCGGCGTTTGCCCGGCCGTCACACCGTAACGAGAGGAGCCGTGACCATGGAAAATCGAGCGGCAGCGATACATGACAGCCTGAAGCACCCGGTGATCGATGGCGACGGCCACTGGATCGAGCCGATCCCGGTCTTTCTAGAGTACCTGAGCGAGGCGGGCGGCCCCGGAGCCGTGGACCGGATCAAGGATCTCTGGCGCCGGAACCAGGGCTGGTACCGGGCGACCCCGGAGGAGCGCCAGCACCAGCGCATGCGGCGCACCATATGGTGGGGCGTCACCGCCGATACCCTCGACAAGGCCACGGGCCTGTTGCCCGGCCTGCTGAACGAGCGGCTGCCGGAGCTCGGCATCGACTTCGCGATGATCTATCCGAGCTTCGGGCTGAGCGTGAACGGCATCGCCGACAATGAGCTGCACCGGGCGGGAGTGCGGGCCTACAACATGATGACGTGGGACATGTTCGCTCCGTACGCCGAGCGGTTTTGTCCGGTGGCCATCATCCCCTGCCACAAGCCGGAGGACGCCCTGGAGGAGCTGGAGTACGCGGTGGTGCAGCGCGGCTACCGCGCGGTCATGCTGCGGGGCAACCAGGAGCGCAAGATTCCGGGCGCCGCGGAGGGCATCGATCCGCGCAAGGCCGCCTGGTACTGCGACAACATCGCCCTCGACAGCCCGTACGACTACGAGCCGGTCTGGCAGCGGTGCGTGGAGCTGGGGGTGGCGGTGACCCAGCATTCCGGCAGCGGCCGCTGGCACGACCGCGCCTCCATCAGCAACTTCACCTACAACCATGTCGGCCACTTCGCCGAGTCGAACCATGCCTTCGCCCGGGGCGTCTTCCTGGGCGGCCTCGTGAACCGCTACCCGAGCCTCAACTTCGGTTTCATGGAAGGCGGCATAAGCTGGGCCTGCCAGATGTGCTTCGACCTGATCGAGCACTGGGAGAAGCGGCGGCGCGCCGGGCTTCAGTACCCGGACACGACCAACGTCGAGGAGCTCAAGGGCTTCATCGACCGCTACGGCGATGAGAAGCTCAAGCGCAACGCCAACGCTATCATGGACAACCTCGACGCCTTCCGGCCCAACTGCAGCCTCGACGAGCTGGCCAAGCCCGAGCACGTGGTGGACGACTTCGAGGCCGCGGGCATCCATTCGGAAGAGGACGTGGAGGCGGTGTTCGCCAACAACTTCTTCTTCGGCTGCGAGGCCGACGACCGCGCCACCATGTGGGCGTTCGATCCGCGCATGGGCGTGCGGCTCCAACCGATTTTCAGCTCGGACTTCACGCACTTCGATGTGCCGGACTTCAAGGAGGTCATCCCGGAAGCGTACGAGATGGTGGAGAAGGGCCACGTGACCGAGCAGGATTTCCGGGAGTTCACCTTCACCAACGCCGCGCGCCTGCATACCCGCAACAACCCGGACTTCTTCAAGGGTACCGCGGTCGAACGGGCCGTGGCCGGCGAGCTCGGACTGTAGGCGGGGTGCCGCCGCCGGGACCTTACATGGAGAGCTTGGTGGCCGGGATTTCCCTTCGGGCGACGGCCTGGTTCACCAACGAAAGCTCGTTGACGCGCACCACGTAGCCGCCGCCCATGTCCCTCTTGCGGGCTGCGAACCTGACGTAGACAACCGCTCCCGACTCAACCCGTACAGCGACCTTCGTCGTATCGGTGGTGATCGGAAGGCTGCCCATGGCCGTCAGGACCGTGTGCATGCCGGGCGGGAGCTCGTGTACCTGGTAGCCGCCGTTCCTGAGGTCCGGCTGGTTCTCGCCGTCCACCTGAACGTGCGTCGGGAGAAGCCCCCCTACCGCGGACCACGGCCGGTACAGATAGACGACGCCGAGGCCTGTCTGGGGCTTCTTCCAACCGTCGAACTCCGGCCCCTTCGCGGCGGCGCAGCCGGCGAGCAGCAAGAGGGCCCCGGCGGCGATCCATTTCTGGGCCTTCATCGTCGTTCGGGTCGGTGACGGCCCGTCGCGCTCCCGCCGTTATGCCTCCAGCCCCAGCGAGTAGAAGCGGTTGCAGTTCTCGAAGAAGACCTTCCGCTTCTGGTCCTCGGAAATGTCGGTGCGCTCGCGGACCTCTTTGGTGGCGTTGGGCCAGATGGTGTCCCAGTGCGGGTAGTCGGCGGCGAACAGCCACATGTCGTCGCCGTAACGGTCCATGCAGTAGGGCAGCATGGCGTCGTCGGGGTCGAAGCTCACGTATACCCGTCCGCTGGTGACGTACTCGCTGGGCTTGCCCTTGAGCATCGGCGCTTCCTCGCTGCGCCGTTCGTAGTGCTCGTCGATGCGGTCGAGCCAGTAGGGGAGCCAGCCGCAGCCGGCCTCGAAGAAGCCCAGCTTCAGGTTGGGGAAGCGTTCCATTACCCCGCAGGTGACGATGCCGAGAAACGCCTGCATGATCTCGAAGGAAAAGCTGACGGTGTGCGCCTGGAGAAAGCACTCCCAGCGCTCCTGCCCTTCCGCGCCCCAGGAGTTCCCGTGGAAGCAGACCGGGACGCCCAGGCGCTCGGCCTCGGCGTAGATGGGCCAGAACTCCTCGGCGCCGAGGTTCTTCTTGTGTCCGTGGGTGTGGATCATCACGCCCGGGTGGTGCCACTTGTTCACCGCGCGGTTGAGCTCCTCCACCGCCGCCGGCACGTCCTTCAGGGAGACGGTGGCGATGCCCTTCATGCGCGGGTTCTGCTGCTGAATCTCGCCGATGTAGTCATTCCAGGCCCGCGCCAGCGCTTTCGAAAGGTCGGTCTGGGGGACGAGGCTGAGGTTCAATCCCATGGTCGGGTAGGTGACGGTGAGCTGGATGCCCTCGACATCCATGTCCGCGACGTAGCCGTCCATGCCGACGGTCTGCTTCCCCATGCGTCCGAGAAAGCGGTCCCAGGTGTCGCTGGGGAAGAGCCCCTGGCGGATACGCTGGAACTGCTCCGGTATGCGGGAGCGGTAATCGTCGATGGTTTCGCGGATGTGCGAGTCCGAATCCAGGACAGGGTAGCCGGCCATTTGCGTCACCTCCGTGGATGGGCGTTCGTATTCATGTGAATACGGCAAGAGGTCGCCGCGTGTCAATCAAGGGACGGCGGCGAAGGTCATTCGGCGTAGCCGAAGACCCCGTCGGTCTTGGCCGCCATGATGAAGTCGTTCCGGTGGAGGTTGCGGATCTTGTGGGTCCACCAGGTGACGCGGACCCGGCCCCATTCGGTGACGATCCTCGGGTGGTGGCCCTCCGCCTCGGCGATGTCTCCCACCGCGGCGGTGAACGCCAGCGCCTGCTCGAAGTTCCCGAACTTGAAGAGCCGGTCCAGCTTGGGTATCCCGTCCTCCTCGATCATGTCCCACTCCGGCGTCTGCGGCTTGAGCTCGCGCACTTCGTCGTCCGTGACGATCGGGGCGTCGGCCCGGCACGCAACGCATCTCTCTTCGGTCAACTGGCTCATGGAATCCTCCATTTTTAGGTAAAGGGTCGAAGGCACGGTGTTAGCTTATCGGGAATATTGACGTTAGGAAACCGGATCGGGGCTGCCGGCCCCGGGATCGGATGTGTCATGCCGGCATGTGGTAGCAAATTTATTCTATTTTAATTTCAACAAGTTAACTGAGTACATGGAGAATACGTAATCAAACTGAAGGCGGATTTGTTCCAATCCCAGTGTACTCCTACGCAAGCCTGTCGGTAATCGTCGGCTGCGCTCGTCTGCCGTCTTGGACGTTCCGCTAGGCCGTGATGGCCCGGTAGGTGTCCCATGAGCGGCCTCAACTGCTGCGCGGCTAGTCTAGCCCCACAGGCGAAGGTATCGGCCGTGAAGGCTGCCCCACCAAAGTCGCATAGCCGGCGTAGCTGCCGCCCATCGTCGCCACCCGCCAGTTATCGGCAATCCCCTGATCGATCGCCCAGCGCACGCCGTCGAGAAGGTCGTCTTGCCACCCCATTCTAGGTTGCCGGCATTCAGGAACACACCTTGCCCAACCCCGCGGAAGCCCGGAAATTCACGCCCAAGGCCGCGTATCCCGGTTGGCCAGCAGTTTCGATCAAGTTCCCAGACATCCCGCTCCCAGGGACCGCCGTGGACCAGCAGGACCTGTAGAGTTGATTTGTGCTTTCCGAGCGGTTAGGATTGCCGCTCATGTAGTCTTGGAAGGCGTCTTCGAACGTCTGAATTGTATGGGCCTCGGCACGTTCCTCTGTGGGGTCGCCGCCGCCGACAACCTTTCCGGTCGACCCCTCACTGCCAGGAGGCCCACAATGCGCGTCCCGCGGTACATGGACGACCGGTACTGGGGTGGACTGAGACCCAACCAGGAGAATCAAATATGACCGACAAGGAACGCCCTCGCGATCCAGCTCCGCGCCAAGACACTGCTCAAGTTTCCCAGAGAAAGACGATCCCCGCGAGCGATGTCGGCGTAACCCTTACCATCAGCAACAAGGCGCTTGAAGAAGTCGACCGGATTCAAGAAGAGACCATCAAGGACGCGCAGGAGAGTCAGAAGTTCTCCTGGCGATGAACTGAGCCTGCCCTCACATCCCACCCTTTCGGATCTTCTGCGCCGCATATGCGCATAACGTACACCGTCGAGTCACTCGACACCGATGGCGCTTGGGCCAGCCTCGCTGACGCCCTGGGTGATGGACATCCCGAGGTAGTTCACAGCACCATTCGCCATCTCCGCATACTGGGAGTGAAGTCCTACGTTCTTGAAGACCCCTACATCGACCGCGACTACTCCGCCGACTACCTGCATTTTTATGCCCGTACATTCCGAACGCACGCGCGACACTGCAAGCGTGCGCACTTCTTCTCTGACGACATCTCGCGTCTTCTCGGTCAGCCTCGGTCAACAGATCAACTTCGTCAGCTCCGGCAGGTCGCACGCGACAGCGACAGCTATTGTGGATTCTGCGTCATTCGTCACTTGCCAACAGCCCCGATTGGCAGGACCGTCCTCCGCGCCCAAGTCCGCGGCCACCAGGATATGGAGCCCACCGTCACATGCCGCGCCCCGTTCGAGGCGAACCTGCTTGGCGTGGACTTCCAGGTCACGGGTACCGCGTATCTCCAGCAGGATGCGCGAGTCGGCGCTTGTGCCCAGGTCTCCATCTGGGCTGGTATGCGGCACTTGCACGCACGGTACGGGTACAACTGGGTGTCCGTTGCGGACATCACGCGGTTCGCCAACCCGACGGCCCCGGACGAAGCCGCCTCACTGCCCGCAGGATCGGATTTTCTCACCTCCGAACGCATGCTCCGCGCCATCAGCGAGGCGGGCTATCAGCCCCTCTGTTTCCGTAGGACGAACATTGCCGGCGCTATCCTGCCGTATGTCGAATCCGGCATTCCCGTCATCCTCGGCCTCAATATTGGGACCGAAGTCGGCCATGCGGTCACGGTCATAGGGCGCGTCTTCGCCACGCAGGCCCAACCGACCGATACCGCGATCGACTACGTTCCCGCATACATCGTCCACGACGACCAGGGTGGCCCATACATGCTGCTCCCCGTCGAGGATCCGGCCACCACGCCCCACCCCTTCGGCGACGACACGATCAAACGCGCCACGTCTTCCGGCACTGTAGAGTTGAGCGTGTGCCATGCCACCTTCGCCGTCGCCCTCATGTCACCCAGGGTCTTTTCGACCGCGGCAGCCGCCGAGGTATCCGCCCGTGACCGCATCGATGAGACCTTGACCAAAATGCCACAAATCCGGCGCATGCTCGTTGCCCGCGAATTATCCGTTAATGACCGACTGTTGGGCGAACTGCAGGACGCACACAGTCGGGGCCACATCGTCGTGCGCACGTATTTGACCTCTGCTGCGGGCTACCGCCGACATATTGCCGATGGCACCGCCGGCGATGACCTCAAGGATGCCCTGCTGGCTCTCCACCTGCCTCACTTCACTTGGATCACCGAGATCGCCACCATCGACTCCTACAACAATTCCTCGGCCGGGATGCGCCGAATTTATGGACACACCATCATCGACGCGACCTCCACCGGCAGGGATGGAGACGGCCTCCTGGCGCTACACCTTCCCGGCCTGCTCTTCACCAAGGACGTCGACGCGCCGCGGCATGAGCAGGAGAATCTTGCCATCATCGAAGGCGACGACCTCTACGAATGCCGGGCGAAGAACCGTTAGCTTAGGCGCCCTGTAGGCCTCGTCGGCAAGGCGGCGTTGTCGCCCATTCCCAACCGGCTGTGTTCCTTCGGTGAGCACTCCGCGCAGTCTGCGTCTCGGCGCGGCATGTCATAACCCGCCACCGCGTGACGTGAGTTCCATCGGAACCATCCCGTCTCCGCGTCTTCCTTCCTCAGACCGGTCAGGTGGAATAGGAAGTCATCCGCAGCATGCGCGCACGCCACTGCATTCATGGTCACTACACTCGGCGCAGCGACATCAGGGTCGTCCACGTAGGCGTATCCCCTTCGGGTCGCCTCCGGTACCGCCTCGTCCTGCAACCTGCCAGCGTTGATGAGTCCGTTGCACCACAGGCATCCCTGCTCTGGCGTAACCATCCGGCTGACGCAGAACACGTTTCCGACCGCCCCGTTCTCGGCGACCGGGATCTTGGCGCCTACTTGGATGCCCGGTATCCCGTATTGATGCACGATTGCGTTGAACAGCAGCCGCGCCCCCATCGTGTCCGCCGCGAGAAAAAGGAAGTCGCAGTCCGTGAAACGCGCTGCGACATCGTCGTCCAGAAAGTCCCGCGCCAACGGCTCTATCTGCGCCTTCGGGTGTGCGCGGCGGATGTTGCGAACCGCCATCCGGACTTTTTTGCTTCGCAGCCGGGTCGTGATGGCGTGGGGTAACCACGCCGGAAACACAGCGTCGCGGCGTCGCGCCCCGATCAGCCGCGGCAGATTCGTTTCCTCAGCGCGATCCGGGTCCGCGAGCACGAACTCGCCGACTCCCAATCGTCCCAAGAGTTCGGCCAGGACCGAGCCCGCGCCACCCAACCCGATGATTCCCACTCGCGTTCGCCGCAGCAAGTCCTGACCGGCATCGCCGAAGAGGCGACTCTGCCGCTCGAACATCCCGACTGCGGCAGGCCGCTCTTTCGGCATCGGGAACAGCAGTTCTCGGCGGTGCCCGATGATCGCCGCTTGGCTCAACGGCGCACGGTGGGATCCCTGTAACCACAAGTCACCGGCAACTGCGGAGCGCGCGAACACTAGCGCACCGACCGGCATTCCCCGCGCGATGTCGAGCAGTGCCGGATAGCCGCGTTCGTGTGACGCCATGTCCGGCCCCGAGAATCCGACCGAGTCGGTCCCGCAGTGGTTGTGAATAGCAAGGTACGCCAGTCTCTTGTCCCGTGCTCGCAGAATCCAACAGCGGATGAACTCCGCCTTCAGCATCCGGTAACCGCGCTTGCCGGGCACGTAGTCCACTCCGTCTTTCGCCAAGTGGAGTTCTCGCGCAACCAGCCTCAGGCCCCGCTCGGACTCGCAGGTGCCGGCCAAGATCACCGCCCCGTGTTCGTCGCCGTCGCCGGGAAACAGGTGTCCTTGCAACTCCTTGTTCAACCCCGAAGGGATCGTCAGCCGCCAGGATTTCATGGCCTGCTCATCATCCATTTCACAACCTTAAGCAACTTCAGCGCCGCCGTGTCTCTCTGTGGGTTCAGCCGGTTCGATCGCCGGGAGATTTGCATTGCTGGCCGACCTCGGAACGAACTCGACCCGAAGCCCTCACCAAGCCCGGCACCGTTCAGCCGCGCTAGGTCCGGGTTCGTGAAGTGCGGATACACATCGGCGTACGGGTACTGAAAGGTGATTTGGAAACCGATCCAGACCTCCGCCTGGGCATAGGGACGACCTAGCCGGATACCGGTCACAACGACGAACGCCCCTCCGGAACCGTCCTCTTCTACCTCCACACCGCACTCCTCGAACGTGCAGTGGATCTCCTCGATGGCCTGCGCCACTGCCGGCGAAATTCTAGTCATGAGTTGTCGTCGTTCTCGATCGCCAGAAAGCGCTCCCCAGCATAGACCTCGATCTCCTCGTCGTCGCCGACGAGAGTCGTCTTGCCGCCGCCTAATTCGATGCTCAGCACGAAGTCCTCTTTGATGTTCACGTCCTGCTCGATGGCAGCCTTCTTGATGCTTGCGCCGGTCTGCTTCGCGCTGACGAGCACCACCGGCTTGTCATTCACGGTGACGTCGACCTTCCCGTCGTCGCCCACCTTCCCGTCGTCGCTCTCCTTCTTCACCTCTAGTTCCTTTGCCATTGTTTGCCACTCCTTTCAAACTTGATGTGGAATTGCTATATTGCAATATTGCAATATAAGACGTGTGACCAACAATTGCAAGAGTGAAATCGAATGGACGATCGCACCAAGCGTTTCGACGTAACGGCCCTGCACGCCGCGATGGATGCCCAACGCCGCGCCCGGCGGCTCACCTGGAAGGATGTAGCCACGGAATCGGGCGTCAGCGCTTCGACGTTAACTCGCCTCTCGCAGGGCCGTCAGCCGGATGTCAACAGCTTGGCTGCACTCACCGCTTGGCTCGGCATTTCCGCCGACCATTTCATGCGCAGTGACTCGGTCCCGCAGTTCGGCGCGCCGAGTCCGTTGGCACAGATCTCGTCAATCATCCACCGTGATCCCCACCTCAATCCCGAGGGGGTTGCGGCGCTCGAGGAGATGATCAAGGCGACCTACGCCCGGCTCCGGACCGACCAGGATAAACCAACCAAGTAAAGTGGTCCTATGAAGCGGTTGCGGCGAACGTGAGAGACATGTCGGAAGATCGTTTTCGCGTGGTGGTGCTGGACGACTACGAGAGGTTCTGCACCACGGTTCCGGCCTACCGGGAGGTGGCGGCCGTGGCCGATGTCGAGGTGGTGCAGCACAAGCTGGACACGGACGCGGAATGGGCGGCGGCGGTGGGAGACGCGCACGCGGTGGTGCTCATGCGCGAGCGTTCGCCGTTCCGGGAGCGGGAGTTCGCGCTGGCGCGGTCGCTGCGCTTCATCTCGCAGATCGGCCGCGGCGTCCCGCACCTGGATTTGGCGGAGGCCACCCGGCGCGGCATCCCGGTGTCGTGCACTCCCAACGACTCCGGCGCCTCCACGGTGGAGCTGACCTTCGCGTTGCTGCTGGCCCTGGCAAGACAGGTCCCCTCGGTGAGTCAGGGCATGCGCGAGGGCGCGTGGCCGCCGGCGGTGGGGATGTTGCTGGAGGGGAGGACCCTGGGAATCATCGGGCTGGGCCGCATCGGTGCCAGGGTGGCCCGCATCGCACGGGCCATGGACATGAACGTGCTGGCCACGGGCAAGACCCTGAGCGACGAGAGGGCCGTGGAGGCCGGGGCGCGGCGGGTTTCCCTCGACACGCTGCTCGGAGAGTCGGACGTCGTCTCGGTGCACTGTCGGCTGAACGCGGAGACACGAGGACTGATCGGCCGGCGCGAGCTTCAGCGCATGCAGCCCGGCGCATTGCTCATCAACACGGCCCGCGGCCCCATCGTCTCGGAGGAAGCGCTGGTCGACTCGCTCCGGCAGGGCCATCCGGGCGGCGCCGGCCTGGACGTCTACGACGAGGAGCCGCTGCCGCCGGACCATCCGCTGCGCGGCCTCGACAACGTCGTCCTGGCCTCCCACCGGGGCTACGCCGTGGACCGGATCCTGCACCAGCGCTACCAGAGCGCCTTCACCAACGTCATCCGGTTCATCGAGGGCGCGCCGGTAGATGTCGTCAATCCGGAGGCCATTGGTGCGGAGCCGGGCAATGACGCACCGGCTCCGTCGTTGGACAGGTAGCGCTGCCCCGCACAACCGTCATTCCCGCGCCTCCTCCGTCATTCCGTGCCTCCTCCGTCATTCCGTGCCTCCTCCGTCATTCCGCGCCTCCTCCGTCATTCCCGCGAAAGCGGGAATCCAGGGGCGGCGGCGGGGCGCTACGGCGACGTTTCCCCACCGCACCCCTCCTGGATTCCCGCTTTCGCGGGAATGACGGAGGAGGCGCGGGACCGTTACGGGGCTCCGATTGCGGCTCGGCCGCCTTGGTCTTATGACTCTGCCAGCGCCTTGCGGAAGCGGTCCCGGTGCTCGGGGCTGTAGAGACGGGGGAAGTTCTCAGGGTAGTCCTCTCCCGGCTCTACCTTGAGGTCCACCAGGATGGGTCCGTCCTCCTTGAGCAGGGTGTCGAGGTTGCGGTCCCAGTCATCGAGGTTGTCGATGGTGTAGGTGTTGGCGTAGCCGGCCTCCCGGGCGAGGCCGGTGAAGGTGAAGCCGCCGTGGGTGGGAATGGGGACGGCGCCGTTGGTCTCGTAGGTGCCGTTCTCGCACACGCAGTGAACGAAGTTCCTCGGCGCGGCGTTGGCGATGGTGACGAGGGTGCCCAGGTTCATGAGCAGGCTGCCGTCGCCGTCCAGCACCACCACCCGCTTGTCCGGCCGCCCCAGGGCCAGGCCCAGGGCGTGGGACGAGCCCTGTCCCATGGCGCCGGTGAAGGTGTAGTTGAGGTCCGACGGCGCGATGTGGATCCAGTCCTGGGCCGCCTTGTACACCGCCACCACGATCTCGTCGGTCCGGTGGCGCGCCAGCACCTTGAGCATTTCGTCGCGTTTCATCATGATCAGATAGGCTCCCGTCCGATTAACATGGCCACCGGCTTCTGCTCCGCGTAGGCCCGCTCCACCGCCGGCACCACCTGGTCCTCCGTGCCGGGCGCTTCGATGTTGTGGTGCTCGATCTGCATGGCGTCCAGAATCGGCTCGACGATGCGCAGGCCGTAGCGCTTGGACTGGGTGGGCGGGACGCCGGGCTCCTTCTGGAGCATCCCCACCATCATGCACACCGGGTTCTTCCCCTGCACGGCCACGCCCCGGACGGCGTTGATGGAGTCCAGCAGCCCCGTGTACTGCATCAGCAGCAGCGACCGGTGCCCGGCGGCGTAGAGCCCGCTGCAGATGGACACGCCCTCGTCCTCCTTGCACACCTGCACCACCTGGAAGTCGGGGTCCTTGATCATCGCCTTCAGCACGTGCTCGCTGGTGGTGCGGTCCGGCAACGCCACGATGAACCGGATGCCGGCTCGTTTGATCTCCCGGATGAGGTCCCGCGCCTTGAGCCTTTCGGCGTCGTTGTCTCCGGCCACGTCTCGCTCCTTCCTGGTGGTGGGCGTCCGGTCCGACGGA
Source organism: uncultured Binatia bacterium (SeqCode) (assembly GCA_965219905.1). GTDB lineage: Bacteria > Desulfobacterota > Binatia > UBA9968 > JAJDTQ01 > JAJDTQ01. Next base: position 2,366,284 of record CBDCOS010000002.1, read on the forward strand.
CGTCGATTCCGACCTCTATACTATGGGGTTTCCTTCGAGGAAAGACTTGAACTTGCGGACGTCCGCGGGTGAATCCCGCCGCAGCTCGCACCAGCGCAATGCGCCTTCGTAGAGGCGGACCGTGGGCCCGAGCCCGTGAACGCCGGGAAGGAGGTCCCTGAGGCAATCGTACCAGGCCCGTCGCTCGTCCCGGTCGGGCGGGTGCGGATCCTCCGCGTTCAGCTCTCCGCAAAGGCGGCGCCATTCCCGGGTGGAAAAGCCCGTGCGGAGGTCGGCGGGATAGAGCTCCAGGGCGATGGCGCGGGGCCGGGTGAAGTGCTGGCGCTCGTCGAACTCCAGAATGAACCCGGTGCTTGCTATATAGTAGTCGCACGGCGGCATCCGGGGCGTTCGTATGAAGTCTCCGTAGCCTCTGTGGGCCCGCAGGCCGTCGTGGATGCGCTGGAGGATCTCTCCCACACCCGTGCCGCGGTAGGCCTCGGGGCTGCTGGGCCACGGGAACGCATGGTCCTTGCGGCAGGCGTCCGGATACAGCGCGGTGAGCAGCTCCTGCAGCCGGGTCTTGCAGTCGCGGCAGTGCTCGGGATGGGACGCCGTGTTGGGCATGACCGGGTGATTATTGGTAATAACCGAAACGGAGGCAATCCCGGATGGGCTGGACTTATCTGTGCATGGCCGGCGCGTGCGAAGTGTTGTGGGTCATCGGCCTCAAGTACACGGCCGGGTTCTCCAGGCTTTGGCCGAGCCTCCTGACGGTCCTGGCCATGGCGGTGAGCTTCTACTTCCTGTCGCAGGCGCTGAAGACCCTGCCGGTGGGAACGGCCTACGCGGTCTGGACCGGCATCGGCGCGGTGGGCGCGGTGATCGTCGGGATGGTCCTGTTCGGGGAGTCCAGGGACGTGTTGCGGCTGGCGTGCATCGGCCTCATCGTCGCCGGCATCGTGGGGCTAAGGCTGGTCTCCAGCCAAGTGTAACCGGACACCAGTCCCGGGAGCGAGAATGAAACGGATCTGTGTCTTTTCGGGGTCCAGCAGGGGTGTGCTGGACGACTACGCCCGGAACGCCGCGTTGCTGGGCCGCGAGCTGGCGCGCCGCGGCATCGGCGTGGTCTACGGCGCCGCCTCCATCGGGCTCATGGGATGCGTGGCCGACGCGGCCCTGGAGGAGGGCGGCGAGGTCATCGGCATCATCCCGGAGGCGTTGATGGTCGACGAGGTGGTGCACACGGGTCTCACCGAGCTCAAGGTGGTGGGCTCCATGCACGAACGCAAGGCCCTGATGGCGGGGCTGTCGGACGGCTTCATCGCGCTTCCGGGAGGCTACGGCACCCTGGAGGAGCTGGCGGAGATGATCACGTGGCTGCAGCTCCGGTTTCACGCCAAGCCCTGCGGCGTACTGAACGTCCGGGACTACTACGGCCACCTGATCCGCTTCCTCGACCACGCGGTGGCGCAAGGGTTCCTCAAGCAGAAGCACCGCGACAAGCTGCTCATCGCCGACAAGGTGGACGATATCCTGGACGCGCTGACCGCCTTCCGCCTGCCTTGATTCCGGTACCGCCGGGCGCGCACCGGCCGGCTCAGCGCCGGAGCCGCGCGAATCCACGGCCCGCCGCGGCCGCGGCCGTGACCAGCGTCATGAGCCAGGCGAACCAGTCGCCGTAGCGCACGTACAAGGTTTCCATCTCCATCAAGGGCACCGCCGTTTTCAACACCCCCTCCGAGAAGAGCGGCAGCGGTTCGGACATGCGGCCCGCGGGATCGATGACGGTGGTGACCCCGGTGTTGGTGGCGCGCACCATGGCGCGCCGGGTTTCGAGGGCGCGCCATCGCGCCAGCCGCGCATGCTGCCACGGCGCCACCGTGCGGCCGTACCATGCATCGTTGGTGAGGTTCACCAGCAGGTTGGCGCCCTGGTCGGCGACGAAGCGGCGCGACAGGGCCGGCATCAGGTCCTCGTAGCAGATGAGGGCCGCCACCCGCGCTCCTTGCGGCAGGGCGAGGGCGCTCTCGATCTCGCCCGGGGTGAAGCCGTCGCCGATGGGAGGCATGCCCGGAACCCCGCCGATGAGCCACCCCAGGGGAATGTATTCGCCGAAGGCCAGCAGGATCCGCTTGTGGTACCGGCCGAGCACGGTCCCCCCGGAGTCCACCGCAAACGCGCTGTTGTACCTGCGGATGCGGTTCCCGGGCTCACGCCGGTAGCTGATGGCGCCGAAGATCATGTGCGGGTGGCGCGGCGGCAACAGCGCCGGCGGTACCCGCCCCGCGTTGTCCGGCAACCACTTCTCCATGGCGGACTCGGGCCACACCACCAGGTCGGCGCCGGCGTGTCTGGCGGAGAGGTTCCTGTAGGTCTCCTGGTTGGTCTTCAGGAACGCGGCCTTGCCCTTGCGTTCGATGTCGATGTTCCCCTGTACGACCGCCACGTCGAGCTTCCGGGCGGTTCCGGCGGCGGCGTTGACCTGCGCCAGGCGCGCCTGCCCGTACACCAGGGCCGCCAGCAGGACCACGCATGCGCCCGCGGCCGCCCAGGCCGCCGGCCGCATGGTTCCTTCACCCCGCCGCGCCCGAAGGATCCTGTAGAGGGCGGTGCCGGCCCACAACAACACGAAGGTGGTGCCGTAGTGGCCCGTCAGATCCGCCGACTGGTTGAGGGAGGCGAACGCGGTCTGGCTGGTGGCGAGGTACCAGGGAAAGAGGTTGGGGAACCAGAACTCGACGGCGACCCAGAACGCCGGGGGCAAGAGCCCCAGGGGTCCGGTTCCGCACAGGCGCACCAGCCCGGCGAACACCACGAACGGGATGGCCGAGTAGAGCACGAACAAGAGGAAACCCGCCCCGGCCAGGGCGTAGTTGACGCCGCCGAACACGTGAATGGTGTAGACCAGCCAGTGGAACCCCAGGGCGATGGTGAAGAACCCCGTGAGCGCCCCGCTCAAGAGCGCATGGCGCCAGTGGCGGGCTCCCTCCAGCGCCGTGAGCCACGGGATCGGGGCGAACCAGGTCAGAGGAAAAAGGATCGGCCAAAGGAAAGGAGCGGCAATGAGTGCGGCGCTGAGCAGCGACAACCCGAATAGCGACCTGAACCCACTCATGAAGCCGGAAGTCTACGGCTCCGGGGGGCGGGCGTCAACGCGCCACGGGCGCCTTTTGCCGCCCTGAATCCCATTGACAGGAGAAATGCCGAACGACTAATGTAGAAATCCGCAACGTCCGTCGCATGAGACACGCGACGGCGCCGTCAGTCCAACCGCGAGAACGAGGGCGAATTCCGGGAAAGGAAAGGGGGAGAAGAAAATGGGCCAAGCCTTTGTAGATGCCGACGGGCATATCATGGAGCGGGAGAACGAGATCAACGAGCACATCGAGCAGAAGTACCTGGGGCGGGGCAGCCTGAGCTTCCGCCAGATGCTGCCGAGCCTCGACAAGTTCCACACTCCCAGGAGCCGGCACATCGAGCCGGAAGGGATCTTCGATGCCTCGGTGGGGCCCGAGCGCTGGCTCGAGTTCCTGGCGAAGACCGGGATCGAGTCCTCGGTGCTGTATCCCACGGCCGGGCTTTCCTACGGCCAGGTGCACTTTCCCGAGTGGGCGGCGGCATACGCGCGGGCCTACAACGACTGGTTTGCCGAGAAGTACATCAAGGTGAGCGACCGCTTCAAGGGGGTCGCGCTCATACCGGTGCAGGACGTGAAGGCGGCGGTGAAGGAGCTGCGCCGGGCGGTGAAGGACCTGGGCATGGTGTGCGCCATGCTCCCCTCCAACGGCCTGGACCGGCACTACGGCTCCGACGAGTTCAACCCGCTCTACGAGGAGGCGGAAAAGCTTGACTGCGCCCTGGCGGTGCACGGCGGCTGCTACGGCGACCTGGGCTTCAACTCGTTCAAGGTTTTTCCGGCCACCCGCGCGCTGGGGATGCCGTTCCCGCTGGCCATCCACATGACCGGGATGATGTCCGAGGGTGTCTTCGACCGCTTCCCCGATCTGCGGGTAGGCTTCCTCGAGGGCGGCACCGCCTGGATCCCGCTGGTGCTCGACCGGCTGAACCGGGAAGTCGAGTACGGCGGCCTGCAGCTCAAGAAAGACCCCATCGAGTACTTCCGCAGCGGCAAGGTCTTCGTCGGGTGCGAGGGCAACGAGGACGTGCTGGTCTACTGCGTCAACCGCATCGGTCACGAGGTCTTCATGTTCTGCTCCGACTTTCCGCACGAGATCACCATGGACAACTGCATGGAGGAGATCGACGAGATCCGCGACCGGGAAGAGCTCACCGACGAGCAGAAGCAGGCCATCCTCGGCGACAACGCCCGGAACTTCTACAAGATCTGAGGCTGACCGGCTGACGGAACACCGGCGGGGGAAAGCGGTGCCCAGGCGGGCCCCTTTCCCCCGCTTGACGCTCCCGGAGCCAAGGGCTACCATGATTACGTCCCAAGGGGACTGACCATCGTAAGTCTCACCTTGCGAAGCCTACGCGAAGGAACACCGACCGAGATCGTGGTTCAGAAAAGAATCCTGCCGTGTTCGACTCCTTTTGCAGTTCGCGCCCAGGGTGTATGGCCATAACGTTTCAGGAGGAGAGCACATGGAAGGCAGAAGACTCTACGTCGGCGGTTTGCCGTATTCGACGACGGACATGCAATTGGAGGAGATTTTCTCGGTACACGGCTCCGTCGAATCCGCCCAAGTGATCATCGACAAGTTCACCGGCCGCTCCAGAGGCTTCGGGTTCGTGGAAATGGGGACCTCGGAAGAGGCGGAGGCCGCGGTCAACGCCCTCAACGAGAGCGACCTCGGAGGCCGCACCATCACCGTGAACGAGGCCCGGCCCCAGCGCCGTGACTTTGGAGGCCGCCGTTAGCGGCTACGGCATCCGTCCTTTCACCACCGCCGATACGACTCATCCCACGACGGACGCAGGACAGGGCGTTGCCACGCCCCCTGCGCCCGCCGCCACTTCACCCCGGGCGCTTTCCGGCCGCCACGCGGCGGACCGTCACTTCATTTGCACCGCCACCCTCCTGGATCCCGGATCGAGTCCGGGAAGACATTGGTTCGTCCGGGATGACGCCCTCCTGCGTGACGGACGATGTCGTTGCCATTTCCCCACGAATCGGGCATTTAGGCCTTGAGCCAAGCTACGGGCCCGGAGCGAAAGGAGCGGCGAGATGGCGACAGGCAACGGTTTCGGCACGGCCAGCAAGATCAAGCAGGTGGGGCGCATGGACCTGCCCGGGGGCGGCAAGATCGAGGTGGACAAGGGTTTCGCCTACGTGGGGCACATGGACCCGCCTCACGGCACCTCCGTCATCGACGTGCGTGATCCGAAAAACCCCAGGCTCGTGGCCCAACTCGACGTGCCTCCGGGGATCCACTCCCACAAGGCCGCGGTGAGCGACGGCGTGATGATCGTCAACTACGAGCGCTACGAGAACAACCAGGACGCTCAGGGCGGCCTCAAGGTGTTCGACGTGTCGGATCCCGCCAAGCCGCGTGAGACGGCGTTCTTCGAGGCGTCGGCCAAGGGCGTCCACCGGTTCACCTTCGACGGCCGCTACGCCTACTTCTCTCCCGTGCCGGAAGGATACGTGGGCAACATCTGCATGATCCTGGACCTGGCGGACCCGGCCAACCCGCGGGAGGTGGGCCGGTGGTGGATGCCGGGGCAGTGGGTGGCCGGCGGCGAGGAACCCACCTGGCCGGGCACCATGCACCGCTGTCATCATCCCATCCGCCGGGGCGACCGCCTGTACGTGAGCTACTGGCACGGCGGCTTCGTGATCCTCGACATCTCCGACATGAGCAAACCCACGCTGGTGAGCCATTTCGACACGAGCCCTCCCTTCCCGTCGCCCACCCATACGGCCCTGCCCATGCCGGAGAAGCTGATGGGCCGGGAGATCCTCGTGGTGGTGGACGAGGAAGCCCAGAAGTCGGCGCCCCTGCCTTACGCCTTCATGTGGGTGGTGGACATCAGCGACGAAGCCCATCCGGTGCCCATCGCGACGTTCATGCCGCCCGAAGACGGCGAGCCCAAGGACCGCTACGGCGCGCATCAGCCGGCGGAACAGGTCTACAGCAACGTCCTCTACGTCACTTGGTTCAGTGGCGGCCTGCGCGCGGTGGACGTGTCCAACCCGTACCAGCCCAGAGAGGTGGGTTACTACGTACCCGAGCCCGGCAAGGGGCAGAGCGCGGTCCAGAGCAACGACGTCTTCCACGACGAGAACGGGTTGCTGTACCTCATCGACCGCCTCGACGGGCTGGAGATCCTCGAGCCCCAGGTATAGGGACCGGGGTTTACCGCACCGTCATGGCGGATCGACGGAACGGCTCGGAGCCGCCCGCGGCGCTGGGCCACCTTCGGGTGGTGGAGCTGGGGGACGTGCCGGCGGCCTACGCCGGCCGGCTGCTGGCCGACCTCGGCGCCGACGTCATCAAGGTGGAGCCGCCAGGCGGCGCGCCCGAGCGCAGGCTCCCGCCCTTCGCGGGCGGCGTCGAGGACGTCGAGCGGAGCCTCACCTCCCTCCACGCCAACACCAACAAGCGCAGCCTGGTGCTGGACCTCGCCGGGGCCGGAGACAGGGACATCTTCACGAAGCTCCTGCGTTCCGCGGACATGTTCATCGAGGCCACGCCGCTGGGCCGCCTGGAGGAGTGGGGCTTCACCGACCCGTGGCTGGAGGAGACCTGCCCCGCGCTGGTGACGGTGTCCATGACCCCCTTCGGCCGCACCGGCCCCTACCGCCACTACAAGACCAGCGATGCCATCACCAACGGCGCCGGCGGCTTTCTCTACGGCCAGGGCGACGACGAGCGCGGGCCGTGCACCGCGCCGTCGCACTCGGCCTACCAGGTGGCCGGCTGCGTGGCCGCGGCGCTGGCCGTGGCCGGGGTGCGGCACCGGCGGCGCAGCGGCGCGGGCCAGCGCCTGGACGTCTCGCTGCAGGAGGCCCTGACCTTCACCAACAGCAGCTCCATCGCGCGCTACACCCTGGAGAACCGCATGGGCCGCCGTCCCGGGGCCAAGACCTACGGCGGCTCGGTGACCAACATCTACCGCTGCAAGGACGGCCGCTACGTCCACTTCACCGCCAACCTGCCGCACATGTGGCGCGAGCTGACCCAGAACTGGATGACCGGCACGATCCTGTCGGAGTCGCAATGGGAGGACATGGCCTACCGGGACGCCCGCAGCGACGAGGCCTCCGCGGTGGTGGCGGAGTTCATCAGCGGCTTCACCGCCGACGAGTTCGTGGCCGAGGCCCAGGGACGGCACCTCTCGGCCGCTCCGCTCAACACCGTGGGACAGTTCGTGGAGGGTGAGCAACTGGCCGCGCGCCACTGGCTCCAGGAGATCGAGCACCCGGTCATCGGCCGTTACCGGGCGCCCGGCTTTCCCATGCGGCTTTCCGGGACCCCCATGCGCGTGCGCCGTCCCGCGCCGCTGCTGGACCAGCACCGGGAGGAAGTGCTGGCCGAGCTGGAGCAGGGCAGGGAACCCGCGCCCGCCATGCCGCACCCGGAGGCGGAGGCCGGCGACGGCATGCTGTCGGGGCTCCGCATGGCCGACCTGACCCAGCAGTTCGCCGGTCCCCTGGGCACCGAGATCCTGGGCTACTACGGCGTCGAGGTGCTCAAGATCGAGTCCGATACCGTGGCGGCCCGGGGCCGGGGCGCCGCCATCCACGCCGACATGAACCGGGCCAAGCTGGGCGTCACCCTGAACCTGCGCCACGACCAGGGCAAGGAACTGTTCCGCCGCCTGGTGGAGCGCTCCCAGTTGGTGGTGGAGAACTTCAGCGTGGGGGTGATGGAGCGGCTCGGCTTCGACTACGAGTCGTTGCGCAAGGTGAACCCGGGCATCATCCAGGTCTCCATGCCGGGCTGGGGCCGGGAAGGGCCGCTCAAGTCATGGGTGGCCTGGGGCTGGCAGCTCCTGGCCTACACCGGCCTCATGCGCCTGTGGGGCTATCCCGAATCGCCCATGCGCGCCCGCTGCAAGATCGCCTGGCCGGACCGGGTCGGCGCCATCACCATGGCGCTGGGGGTGGCCGCCGCGGTGGAACACCAGGAGCGCACCGGGGAAGGGCAGTTCATCGAGGCCTCCATGCTCGAGGCCCAGGGCGCCATGATGGGCTCCGCCATCCTCGACTACACGGTCAACGGCAACGAATGGGACACGCTGGGGTACCGGGAGATACTCGGGGAGCCCTACGCCCCGTACGGTTGCTACCCTTGCGCCGGCCACGACGACTGGATCATCATCGCCTGCCAGACCGACGAGGAGTGGCGGGCCATGGCCGGAGTCATCGGCGCCGGCTCCTGGGCCGACGACGCGCGCTTCGCGGACCGGGAAGGGCGGCGGCGGCACCGCGACGATCTGGACGAGAAGCTGACCGGGTGGACCGGCACCCAGACCGCCCGCCAGGCCTTCCGCCGCCTGCAGCGGGCGGGCGTGGCCGCCGGCATCCCCATGTCCGGCGAGGACCTCTACTACGACCCCCACCTGCGCGAGCGCGGCCACATCGTCGAGATGGACGAGCCCCCCTGGGGCCGGGTCGGCCACCACGGCATCCCCGGCATCCCGTCCCGCTCCAGGGCCAGCGCCGCGCTGCCCGCGCCCTGGATCGGAGCGCACAACGCCTACGTGCTGGGCGAGGTGCTGGGGCTGAGCGAGGAGGAAATCGCGGCGCTGGAGGAGGCGGAGGCGGTCAAGTAGGACCCGGTTTCAGGCCCCCGAATCCGTCGTTCCACTCATTCTGTCCCTTCCGTCATTCCCGCGAAAGCGGGAATCCGGGGGCGGAGGGGCGGGAATGGCGATTCCGGTTCTTGGCGGAGTCAATCCCCCTTGGAATGCGGCCCGAACGGCTCCGGTTGGAAGGGCCTGTCACGCGCCTCGAAGAAGGCGCGCAGGCCGCCCTGCTTGCGGGCGTCTTCCAGCCGCTTGTTGAACTCCTCGCGCTTGGAGAGACGGGCCATGGCGCTCAGCTCGGCGTTGAGCAGCCACGCCTTGTGGAGCCCCATCATCTCCAGCCCCTGGGTGGCGATGGCGAGGTTGATCTTGACCGTCTCGGGCGGCACCAGGGCCACGCGCTCGACCATGCGGAAGCATTCCTCCAGGAGCTCGTCCCGGGGCACGACCTTGTTGACCAGGCCGATGCGCAGGGCTTCCTGCGCGTCGACGTGGTCGCCGGTCAGGGCGTAGCGCAGGGCGTTCTTGGGGCCGGCCAGCAGCACCCAGATGAAGTCGGTTCCGGCGGCCTGCCGGACCTGGGGCTGGCCGAAGACAGCGTCGTCCGCGGCCACGGTGAGGTGGCAGGTGAGGGCCAGCCAAGAGGCGGCGCCCAGGCACCAGCCGTTGACCGCGCCGACGATGGGCTTGGGGAACTCCCAGCGGTAGAGGCGCCGCCGCAGCATCTCCTCGCGGTCCTTGTCCCGGACCTCGTCGAACTCCTTGTAGAGCGGCACCCCTTCGGGCAGGGCCTGGGGCCACACGGTCTCCGGGACGCCTTCCGCGGAGATGTCCTCGCCGGAAGAAAAGCAGCCGTCCGAGCCAGTGAGGATCACCCCTCTCACCTCCGGGTCGTCCTTGGCCTCGGCGAGGGCCGCATCGAGTTCCGCCAGCAGGGCCTCGCTCAGGGCGTTGCGCCGCTCCGGGCGGTTCAGGGTGATAAGCACACCGCTGCGTTGTTTCTCGTAGAGAAGGTTCTGATAGGTGGACATGGGGTCTCCTTGCGGAATGCCGCGAGCGGGCGCGCCTACTCCTTGGGCTTCGATCTTGGGCCGAACGGCTCGGGCTGGAACGGGCCGTCGCGCAGTTGCAGGTACTCCCGGATGTTCTTCTCCCGGGCCTCGTTCAGGGGGCGGCGGTGCTCCTCGCGCAGCATCACGTGGGCGGGGGCGGAGAGCTGCGAGTCCAGCATGAGGGCGTCCCGCAGGCCCATCATCTCCATGCCCAGGGTGGCAATGGCGAGGTTGATCTTCACCGTCTCGGGCGGCACCAGCGCGATGCGCTCCGCCAGCTCCAGGCATTCGTCCAGCAGCCGCTCGTGGGGCACCACCTTGATGACCAGGCCGATGCGCAGGGCTTCCTGGGCGTCGATGTGGTCGCCCACCAGGCCGTAGCGCAGCGAGTTCTTCACCCCTGCCAGCATGGTCCAGAGGAAGCTCGTGTTGGAGCCGTGGCGGACCTCGGGCTGGGCGAAGACGGCCTGCTCCGAGGCGATGGTGATGTGGGTGCACAGCGCCAGCCACGAGCCCGCGCCCATGGCCCAGCCGTTGATGGCGCCGATGACCGGCTTGTCCAGCTCCCACAGGCGCAGGAACTCGTTGCCCTCGCGGCCGCGCCAGGAGTCGATCCAGTCCGAGGCGGACTGGCCGGCGGGCACGCCGTAGGGCCACTCGAGGTCGCGCCGCCGCCCCGGCTTGGGGCCCTGGTCCATGCCGGCGGAAAAGGCGCGGCCGGCGCCCGTGATGATGACGGCCCGCACCTCGGGATCGGCCACCGCCTCGTCCAGCGCCGCGGACATCTCGTGCTGGACCGTGGGGCTGATGGCGTTCATGACCTGCGGCCGGTTCAGCGTGATCAACCCGGCGGCGCCGCGTCTCTCGTACAGGATCTCGGTGTAGTTTGCCATGAGGGTATTCCTATCTCTTTATCTTTCCTTCTTCCAGACGATGCGGTAGATGCCGGCGATGTCGGCGAGCGGCATGATGATGGGGTCGTAGCCGTGGGCGATGCTGATAAGGACTAGGTTGCCGTTTTCCTTCTTGATGCGCTTGATCAAGTACTCGCCGCCGACGGTCTTGACCACGCAGTAGTCGCCGGAGTGCCACTCCTTGTTGGGCGAGCACACGACGATCTCCTTGTCCTCGTAGCGCGGGCTCATGGAGTCGCCGCGGACCTCGACGCCGAAGGCGTTGGCGTCGCCGAGGTCGTAGGGACGCGACACCCGGCGCCATCCTTCACCCACCGGGAAGCCGTCCTCCGAGAACTCGCCGCGGCCCGCGCCGGCGCGCCCCACCACCGGCAGGTCGTCGGGGACGTGGCCGGAAACGTCCCGGACCTGGTCGCTGGTGGAGAGGAGCCATTCCAGGGAGACTCCGCACACCGATGCCAGGCGATGCAGGATGGCGGACTGCGGCGCACGGTCGCCGGCCATGTAGTTGTAGACCGCGGTCTTGGAGATGCCCGCGCGGGCGGCCACCTCCAGGGGGTCCCGGTCCGCCAGGGCGAGGGTCAGGCGGCGAGCCAAATCCGTCTTCGGGCGTCTTGTTTTTTTTCTCGGCATCGTGTATATAGTTCTCGAATGAAAAATAGCTTGACATTATAGTAGTCAATTGATAACTTCCCGTCAAGCGCTGGCATGACGCGACTCTCAACGGGAAGGAAGGGCTGACGATGGCAAGTGATACGAAACGACATCTGAAATCCGTGGACGGAGGCCGGGAAACCAAGCAGTGGGCGGAGGTGGACGCCTCGCTGGTGGGGCTCTCGGTGCTTTCCGCCCTTCACAAGCTGGACCACGGCGAGGAAGACGAGGCCGACGTGGAGATCGGCGGCCGTACGCTGCGGATCCGTCTCGACCCGCTCAAGAAGCGCGTGCTGATGTTCGAGCTCAAGAAGACCCGGACCCGCAACGCCCGCCTCAAGGCTCCGGGCACCAAGACCCTCCACTAGGGCCGGCGACGCCGGGGATCACGACCGGGCCGCAGCCTACGGCGCGAACATCTCGGCCAAAACACTGAGGACGCGTTGCGCGGCCGTGGCGCTGATCTTTCCCAAACGCCGCCCCAGGCGGGATTCATCAACGGTGCGGATCTGGTCCAGGACGATCTGTCCTTCTCTTCTTTGGAACCGAACGGGTACACGGGTGGGATAGGTCCGACCTTGGGTCGTCATCGGCGCGACGATCACGGTGCGAATGTGCCGGTTCAGTTCATCTGGCGATAGGATGACGCACGGACGTGTCTTTCGGATCTCGTGTCCTTCGGAGGGATCGAGCCGGACCAGATACACCTCGAACCGAGTGGCTACCACTCCCACTCCGTGACGTCCCACCGGGTCGCTGCCGTCGATCCTTCGTCCACGAGCGCATCATCGCCGTGCTCCCGCATCCTCCGAAAGGCGTCGTCCCAACCGCTGCGTGGTTCCGCCACACCGCGGATGAGCAGACAATCGTCCCGTACCTCCAACTCCACCTCGTCACGGAGCCGGCATTGCTCAAGGAGCGGCTTGGGAATTCGAATACCCCGGGAATTTCCAATTCGAACGATTGCAGTTTTCATCCGGGTCCTCCATTTCGAGAGTAACTACAAAGTAGTTACCACATGAACCTGGATCCCGTCAAGGGATGAGAGGAGTACGGACGGCGCGGCAGGTGGCAACGGACTCCGCCGCGGCTTCGGCAAGGGCGAGGGCGGCCAGACCGTCCCGGCCGTCCGGGTATTCCACATCGCCACCCCGGACAACGGTGCAGAACGCGGCCATCTCCAGCCGGTAGGCGTCGGCGTAGCGGTCCATGAAGAAGTCGTTGAGGGGGTCGGTGGCGAATCCGGACCGTCCGGCGCGGGTCACTGTCGTAGCCACGGGATTGCCGGCGGACACCATGCCTTCGGAGCCGTGGACCTCGATGCGCTGGTCGTAGCCGTAGATCGCCCGGCGCGAGTTGGAGATCACGCACAGGCGGCCGCTCGCCGAGCGCAGCAGGGCGACCGCGGTGTCGATGTCGCCCGCGTCGCCGATGGCCTTGTCGACGAGAGCCGACCCCGTGGCGGTGACCTCGACGATGGGTTCGCCCACCAGGAACCTCGCCATGTCGAAGTCGTGGATCATCATGTCCAGGAACAGTCCGCCGGACCGTTCGATGTAGGCCAGCGGCGGCGGGGCGGGGTCGCGGGAGGTGACCTGCACGAGCTCGACGGTCCCGATGCGGCCGGCGTCGATCTCGTCCCGCAAGCGCCGGAACGACGGGTCATACCGGCGGTTGAAGCCGATCATCAGTGGGACCCCGCACCGCGCGGCCGCGGCCACGGCTCGCTCGGCCCGGGACAGGTCCAGGTCGATGGGCTTCTCGCAGAAGATGGCCTTGCCCGACTCGGCCGCCTGCTCGATCAGCTCGGCGTGCAGGTCGGTGGGCGCGGCGATGAGGACGCCTTCGATGGCGGCATCCCCCAGCAGTTCCTCGACGGAGGCGGTACGAGTGCCGGCGGCCTGAGCCACCGACGCGCCGGCCGCCTCATCGGGATCGGCCACGGCCACCAGCCGCGCCCCCGCCATGTCCGCGATGGAGCGGGCATGGGTCCGTCCGATGCGGCCGGCTCCCAGCAGCCCCAGCCTGACGGGGTCGTCGGTCACTTGGAGTCCCGCTGGAAGATCCAGTCGTGGTCGGGATGGTTCCTGAACCGCCACTGGCGTTTCGGACCCGCCATCACGTTCAGGTAGTACATGTCGTACCCGTAGGGAGCGCCGCACGGATGGTGCCCGCGAGGCACCAGGACGGTGTCGCCGTCGGACACCGCCATGGTCTCGTCCAGCTCCCCGTCTTCGGTGAAGACCCGCTGAAAGCCGAATCCCTGGGGCGGGTCGATGCGGTGATAGTAGGTCTCCTCGAGATAGGTCATGGCCTCGCCCTCGTCGCTGTCATGACGGTGCGGCGGATAGCTCGACCAGTTGCCCTGGGGCGTGAACACCTCGGTGATGAGCAGGCTATCGGCGATGTCGGCGTCGTCCATGGCGATGGGGTGGACGTAACGCGTGTTGGCGCCCTTGCCGCGCTCCAGCACCTGAATGCTATCGGGGTCGATGGCCTTGGCCGCGTGGCCGCCGAAGCCCGGCGCCGAGCACACGGCGATGGTGCAGGCGGTCTCCGCCCGGGCCGACCACGAGGTGCCGTTGGGAACGTACACCGCATGGGGCTTCGTCTGCTCGAACACGCTCATGCGCTCTCCCTGGATGCCGAAATCGACCTCGGGCGTGTTCAGCCGCGCTTTGCCCTCGACCATGACCAGAATGACCTCCCGCTCCTCCGTGGCCTCTCCGGCGGTCTCGCCGGCCTTCAACGCGTAAACGGCGAACCCGACATACCGCCAACCGGCGTTGGCGGGCGTGATGTCCAGGATCTTGCCCGTCTCCCCCGACGGCTTTCGCAACAGACTGGTCATTGGGTGTTCTCCTGTACGTTCTCAACTCCGCCTCCCCTGGGTTCCCGCCTTCGCGGGAAGGGCGGAGAGAGACGGGGAATGACGGATAGAGGGTGCGGGAATGACGCATTCAGTCCAAACCCGCTTCCCGCGCCATGGCGCGGAGCGTCTTCAGCGCCAACGTCTGATAGTATACCGGATCCCGTTGGGCCGGGTCCTGCTCGGCCTCGGCGATGAGCCACCCGGAGTAGCGGTGGCGGGCGGCGATCCGCAGCACCGCCGGGAAGTCCACGCAGCCCTCGTCGTCGCCCGGCACCGTGAACACGCCGAGTCTGACAGCCTGAAGGAACGACAGTCCTTCCGCAAGCGCTTTTCGGCGGACGGCGGGACGCACGTTCTTCGCGTGGATGTGGACGATCCGGTCCATGTACCGCTCCGCCACGGCCACCGGATCGGCGCCCGCGAAGGTGGCGTGCCCGGTGTCCAGCAGCAGCCTCGTGGCGGGTCCGGCGTGAGCCATGAACGTGTCGATCTCCTCCACGGTCTCGACCACCGTGCCCATGTGGTGGTGGTAGGCCAGGTGGATGCCGTGGTCGCGGCAATGCCGGGCGATGGCCTCGACGTCGGCGCAGAAGCCGCTCCAGCCGGACGGCGCGAGCCTTGGCCGATGGGTCAACGGCGCATCCCTCTCGCCGTGCACGGCGCCGGTGGTCTCGCACACGATGCAGACCGAGCAGCCCAACGCCGTCAACACGTCCAGGTGAGGCTGGATCGCGGTCTTTTCGTCCTCCACGGACCGTTCGAGCAGCCGCAGCGAGTGCCATCCGGATACGTAGGCCAGACCGTGGCGCTCGAGGGCCGTCTTCAAGGTCGGGGCGTCGGAAGGGAACTTGTGGCCCTTCTCGATGCCTTCGAAGCCGATCCGGCGTGCGTCGCTCAGGCACTGTTCCAGCGGGATGTCGCCGCCCAGGCTGCGGTCGTCGTCGTTGGACCAGGCGATGGGGTTGGTCCCGTAGCGGATCACGCGTTGCTCCTCAACGGGTCACTCACAGGGCCGGCAAGCGTCTGATCGCTACCTGGTCACGGGCGTTTCCTGAGCGCGGCCTCGTAGGATGCGCGCGCCGCCGCCACCTCGGCCCGGTCCGACACCTCGGGGACCGCCACGTCCCACCAGTGGCCGCCGGCCTGGGTGCTGGCCAGGGGGTCGGTATCGATGACGATGACCGAAGTCCGGTCCGCGGAACGGGCCTCGACCAGGGCGGCTTCGAGGGCTTCGATGCCGTCCGCGTGCGTCGCGACGGCTCCCATGGAGCCGGCATGGGCGGCGAAGTCGATGGCCGACGGCATCTCGTGCCGGGCGGTGTCCAGCAGGTTGTTGAAGCTGGCTCCTCCGGTGGCCCGTTGCAGCCGGTTGATGCACCCGAAGCCCCGGTTGTCCAGCACCACGACGGTCAGCTTCAGCCCCAGCATGACGCTGGTGGCCAGCTCCGAGTTCATCATCATGTAGGAGCCGTCGCCCACCACCACCACCACGTCCGCGTCCGGCCTGGCCATCTTGACGCCCAGTCCGCCGGCGATCTCGTAGCCCATGCACGAGTAGCCGTATTCCAGGTGGTAGTCGCCGCGCCGGGGCGAGCGCCACAGCTTGTGAAGCTCGCCGGGGAGGCCGCCGGCCGCACACACGACGATGCCGTTGTCGCCCATGTTCCGCTGGACCGCGCCGATCACCCGGGCGTCCGAGGGCATCTCCCCTCCGCCGTCGGCGCCGGTGACGGCATCGGCGGCGCGGTCCCAGTCCGCCTTGAGCCCTTCGCCCGGCGGGGCGAAGACGCGGTCGCCCAGCACCGTGTCCAGTTCCTCCAGCGCCGTCCTCGCGTCGCCCACCACCGCCACGGCGCCGTGCTTGGCGGCGTCGAAGGCTGCTGCGTTGATGGTCATAAGCCGCACGTCCGGGTTCTGGAACAGGCTCCAGGACCCGGTGGTGAAGTCCTGCAACCGGGTCCCCACCGCAACGATCAGGTCCGCCGTCCGGGCCAGGGTGTTGGCGCTCTCGGCGCCGGTGACGCCGATGGCGCCCACGTTGCAGGGGTGTGCCCACGGCAGCGCCGATTTCCCGGCCTGGGTCTCGGCCACCGGGATGCCGTGCCGCCCGGCAAACCCGGCCAGGGTCTCGCAGGCATCGGAGTAGTGCACCCCGCCGCCGGCGATGATCAGCGGCGCCTTGGCGGCGCGCAGGGTGTCGGCGGCGCGGGCCAGCTCTCCCGCGTCGGGCCGTTGCCGGCGCATGACCCAGGAGCGCGGCTGGAAGAAGGACTCCGGGTAGTCGCAGGCTTCCGCCTGGACGTCCTGGCAGAGGGCCAGGGTGACCGGGCCGCATCCGGCCGGGTCGATGAGGGTGGCCATGGCCCGCGGCAACGCCGTCAGGAGCTGCTCCGGACGGGAGATCCGGTCGAAGTACCGGCTCACCGGGCGGAAGCAGTCGTTGGCGCTGACGGTGCCGTCCGAGAAGTCCTCCACCTGCTGCAGCACCGGGTCGGGCAGACGGTTGGCGAAGACGTCTCCGGGCAGGAACAGCACCGGCAGCCGGTTCACGTGAGCCACGGCCGCGGCCGTGACCATGTTGGTGGCGCCGGGGCCGATGGAGGAGGTCACCGCCATGGCCCGCTTGCGGTTGCTGGCCTTGGCGAAGGCGATGGCCGCGTGTGCCATTCCCTGCTCGTTGTGACCCCGCCAGGTGGGTAGCGCGTCGCCGGCCTGGTACAGGGCCTCGCCCAGCCCGGCGACATTGCCGTGCCCGAAGATCGCCCACACGCCCGCAATAAAGCGTTCGCCGTCCTCGTTCACCTGCGCGCCGAGATACCGTACCAGCGCCTGCGCCGCGGTCAGTCGGATCGTGCTCATGGCTCGTCAGTCCTCAAACATCGTCCCGGAGAGTGTCCTTTGTCCGGCCCGTGCCTCGTCCCACGCGTCGCACAGTCTCGCGAAATTTTCGGCCATGCGCGCCACCGATTCGTCGTCGGCCATGTTGCCGGCCATCCAGGTGCGGGCCACGTCTCCGAAGATCGTGCGCCCGACCGCGAACCCTTTGACCATCTCGTGTTTGGCGGCCACCCGGAAGCTCGCCCGCAACTCCTCGAAAGGCGCGTCCAGGCCCAGGACGACGATGCCCCGGCAATGGGGATCGTTGCTCTCGATGGCGGCGCACGCCCTTTCCCATGCGGCGTCCGACACCATCGGCTCCAGCTTCCACCAGTCGGGAAACACGCCGATGGCGTAGAACCGCTCGATGACGGCAGCCGTGGTGGATGCGTCCACCGGCCCGTATTTCGAGGGAATGATCTCCACCAGGAGCTCCAGACCGTGGGCTCGTGCGGCTTCGGCCAGCCGCTTGACCATCGATTCCTGGTCCGCGCGAAGCTCCTCCGGATCGTCCGGGCGGTAGAAGCAGAGAACCTTCACCACGTGCTCGGCGGGCCATTCCGCCAGGGCCGAGCCGAAGTCGTCGCCGATCTCCAGCCGCAAGGGCCGGCTGCCGGGCCGCTCCACCGGACGGCCGATCCACAGTCCCGTGCCCGCCGCCGCGTACAGCGTGTCCCGGCCCAGGCGGCCGTCACACAGGATGCCGTAGCCGTCGCGGCCGCCGGCGACCCGAAGCGCCGCCTCCAGGCACAGGCGTTTGAACGCGCCGATGCGCTCCACGATGGCGGTGTCCTCCAGCGAGGCGCGGCCGGCCCGTGCGATGTCCCCCTCCGCCCCGGTGCCGCACTCCCTGGCGATGTCCTCGAACTGCGAGCGGTGATCGAAGGCGAAGACGCGCATGCTCGGCCAGGCCCTGGACCGGTTCGTGGCCCAGTGGATCTGCTCCAGGCGCGTGTCGTGGCGGACGGCCGGGGTCGCCGGCCCGTTCTCCAGGAAGTCCCGCAACTCCACGGCGCTGGGATAGGCCGGCGTGCAGCCGTGGCGCGATACCGCCAGCGCGCCGCAGGCGTTGGCGATGCGCAGGGTCTCGGCCCAGCCCTCTCCCGTGAGCCAGCCCTTGAGCAGTCCGGCCATGAAACCGTCGCCGGCTCCCAGGACGTTGAACACCTCCACCCGGAACGACTCTCCGCTCACGCCGTCATCGAGGCTCGCCGGGATCGGCCCCTCGAACGCCGTGGCGCCGGCGGCGCCCCGCTTGCACACCAGCGTCGCCTCCGACACCTTGCGCACGTTGGCCAGCGCCTCGGCCGTGTCGGCCGTGCCGCCGGCGATGTGGAACTCCTCTTCGGTGCCTACGATCACGTCGAACCGCGCCAGGGTGCTCTGCAGCTTGGCGGTCACCGCGGCCGACTCGATGAAGCGGTTCTCCCCGTCCCCGTGCCCGGAGAGGCCCCACAGGTTGGGCCGGTAGTCGAGGTCGACGATGGTCCGGGCACCCGCCTCCCGCGCCAGATCCAGCGCCCGCAGGGTCGCCGCCTCGGTGCGGGGATGCGACAGGTGGGTGCCGGAGGCCAGCACGCAGCGCGCCTCGGCGATGAAGTCCGGGTCGATGTCGTCGGGCGAGAGCGCCATGTCGGCGCAGTTCTCGCGGTAGAAGATCAGCGGGAACCGCTCCTGGTCCCGGATGCCCAGCAGCACCAGAGCGGTGAGCCGCTCCGGATCGGTGATGACGCCGCGGACGTCGACCCCTTCGGCCGCCAACTGCTCGCGGATGAAGCGGCCCATGTGCTCGTCGCCCACGCGGGTGATGACCGCGGACCTGAGCCCGAGCCGCGCGGCGCCGGCGGCGGCGTTGGTGGGCGAGCCGCCGATATACTTGCGGAACGTCCGCATGTCTTCCAGACGGCCGCCCACCTGGCCGCCGTAGAGGTCCACCGACGAGCGGCCGATGGAGATGACGTCCAGAGCACGCTTCACACGGTACCTGGTTCTCCCGCGATCATGCCGCGGGCGTGTTTGGCCAAAGCCTCGGATCAATTTGTTGCGGGACAGAATATAGTCCCTGTCTTGGAAATTGAAAACAGGAATTTCTCGATTTGGGTCGCGCGCGGCCTTCCACTACAATGGGACGAGTTCCCCGGATGGCGGACGGAGGAGAAGCATGCGGACAATCGGCGTCGGCCTGATCGGCACGGGCTTCATGGGCAAGTGCCACACGCTGGCCTACCGCTCGGTCAAGGCGGTATTCGACACCGTTCCCTCGCCGCGGCTGGTCCGCGTGTGCGACCGACGGCCGGACGTCGCCCAACGCCACGCGGCCAAAAGCGGCTTCGAAAAGGCCACCGACGACTGGCGCGCGGTAGTCGAGGACCCGGACGTCGACATCGTGTCCATCACGACGCCCAACAAGCTCCACTGCGAGATGGCGCTGGCCGCGCTGGAGGCGGGGAAGCACGTCCATTGCGAGAAGCCGTTGGCGTTGACGCTGGACGAGGCCGAGCGCATGGCCGCTGCCGCCGCCAAGGCCACGGGAAAGACCATCGTCGGTTACAGCTACCTGTGCAATCCCCTCTACCAGCATGCGCGGGCGCTGGTCCGTGCCGGGGCCATCGGCCGCCCGCTGTTCTTTCGCGGCGTATTCGACGAGGACTTCCAGGCCGACCCGGAGCTGCCGTGGACCTGGCGTTCGGCCAAGGCCGAGTCCGGTCTCGGCGTTCTCGGGGACATGATGTGCCACTTGGTCAGCATGGCCGACGGGCTGCTCGGACCCATCGGCAGCGTTCTCGCGGACTGCCGCATCCACTACGCCACCCGCCCCGCTGCCGGCGGCGGGGAACGGCGCGCGGTGGAAAACGAGGATGTCGCATCCGCGCTGGTCACATTCGAGAGCGGCGTGACCGGTATGATATCATCGTCCCGCGCCGCGTGGGGGCGCAAGAACCACCTGTGCTGGGAGCTTCACGGCGACGCCGGCATGCTGGTTCAGGACCAGGAGCGCATGAACGAGCTGCAGATCTTCCAAAACGAGGGATCCAAGAGCGAGCAGGGGTTCAAGACCGTTCTGGCCGGGCCGGCACACGAGCCGTACGGCGACTTCTGCCCGGCCCCCGGGCATGGGCTCGGCTTCAACGATCTCAAGACCATCGAGTTCGCCAATTTCCTGAAGGCCATTGCGGAAGACGTTCCGGCCTATCCGGACTTCGCCGCCGCTCTGCGCTTCGAGCGGGTCATCCATGCGATTGCACGGTCCGGGGAGAGGGGGGCGAGAGAGCGAGTGGCCGGCAAGGCGTGAAAGGCACGCGTGTAGTTTCGGGCAAACCCCAGGAAAAATTCCATGGTCAAGACAGCGATCCTCACCTGTGTCACCATCGCGTGCGTGCTGATTATTGCGTGTGCCGCTGGCGGCCAAACCATCGAGCAGGTGCGCGCCGCGCACGCCGAAGGCCGGTTTGCCGAGGCGGCCGAACTCGGCGCGGCCCTCAAGACCTCCGAAGGCTACGCGGCGGCGGCGCAGTCGCTGGCGATCAACACGCACTTCTTCGCGAAGGAGGAGGACAAGGAGGCGCTGTTCCAGCGCGCGGTGGAGTTGGCGGAAGAAGCGGTGCGGCTCGATGCGGCCAATCCGGAGGCGCACATTCAACTGGCCCACACCCGCGGGCGGTACGCCCAGACCATCGGCTTCCTGCAGGCGGTGACCGGAGGATACGCCACCAAGGTGCGGGAATCGGTGGAAGAGGCGCTAAGGCTCGACCCGAACAAGGCGGCGGGTCATCTGAGCCTGGGCACCTGGCACGCGGAGATCGTCAACGCCGCGGGCGGCATGGCGGGGTTCCTCTATGGCGCCACGGAGAAGAAGGCGCGCAGCCACTTTGCCCGGACCCTGGAGCTCATGCCGGACGCCAAGGTGGTGTGCGTCGAATACGCCCACGGTTTGCTGCTCATGGACGAGGAGCGGAACCGCGACGAAGCGCGTCGATTGCTGGAGCGCGCCGTCAAGAAACCCTCCAAGGACGCCGTCGACCGTCTCTATCACGAGCGCGCGGTGGCGCGGCTGGCCGCCCTCGAGGGAGGGTAGGGGCCTGTCCGGCAAATCGAATCCCGTAGGGGCGACCGGCCGGTCGCCCCTACGGAGGTCCGCCGCAGCCTAGGCTACAGCCCGCGCGTCACGCGGCGTCGGACCACCCCAGCGCACGACGTATGCCTTGGGCATAGGCCGGATCGGCCTTGGCGAAGTGCGCGAGTTGCTTCTCGATGATCTCGTTGGGCACACCGCCCATGGCTTCGGCGATGTTGTGGAACAGGCGCTGCTTCTGTCCGTCGTCGAACAGCCGGAAGAGGTTGCCAGCCTGGGTGTAGTCGTCGTTGCCTTCCCGGTGGTCGTAGCGGGAAGCGTCGCCGGAGATCCTGAGGGGCGGCTCCGCGTAGCTCTGGTCCTGCACCGGGCCGCCGAAGCTGTTGGGCTCGTAGTAGGCGTCGACGTTGTCGTGGCGGGGCGGGAAGAACCGCATCGGGCCGTCCTTGTGGTAGTGGCGTACCGGGCACCGGGGCGCGTTCACCGGCAGCGCCTCGTAGTGCGTGCCCAGCCGGTAGCGGTGTGCGTCGGCGTACGAGAAGATGCGCGCCTGCAGCACCTTGTCGGGCGAGAAGCCGATGCCCGGCACGATGTTCGAGGGGGCGAAGGCCGCCTGCTCCACCTCGGCGAAGTAGTTCTCCGGGTTGCGGTTCAACTCCATCACGCCGACGTCGATCAGCGGGTAGTCGCCGTGGGGCCAGACCTTGGTGAGGTCGAAGGGGTTGTACGGGGTCTTCTCCGCGTCCAGCTCCGGCATGATCTGCACCTTGAGGTCCCATTTCGGGTACTCGCCCCGCTCGATGACGCCGAACAGTGCCTCCTGGTAGGACTCTCGGGTCCGGCCGATGACCTCGGCGCTTTCCTCGTTCGTGTAGTGCCGGTGCCCTTGCCGGGTCTTGAAGTGGAACTTCACCCAGAAGCGCTCGTTGCCGGCGTTGATGAAGCTGAAGGTGTGCGAGCCGTAGCCGTTCATGTACATGGGTGCGGTGGGGCAGCCCCGGTCCGACATGAGGATCGTGATCTGGTGCAGCGACTCCGGCGACTGCGACCAGAAGTCCCACATGGCCACCGGGCTCCTCAGGTTGGTCCTGGGATGCCTCTTCTGGGTGCGGATGAAGTCCGGGAACTTGTAGGGGTCGCGGATGAAGAAGATCGGCGTGTTGTTTCCCACCAGGTCCCAGTTGCCTTCCTCGGTGTAGAACTTCACCGCGAAGCCGCGCACGTCGCGCTCGGCGTCCGCCGCCCCGAGCTCGCCGGCCACCGTGGAGAAACGCACCAGCACCTCGCATTTCGCTCCGGGCTGGAACACCTTGGCGCGGGTGTAGCGCGAGATGTCGTGGTTCACCGTGAAGGTCCCGTACGCGCCCCAGCCCTTGGCGTGCACCACCCGCTCGGGGATGCGCTCGCGGTTCTGGTGGGCCAGTTTCTCGATGAGTTGGTAGTCCTGCAGCAGGATCGGGCCGCGCTCGCCGGCGGTGAGCGAATTCTGGTTGTCGGACACCGGCGCACCGGCGCTGGTGGTCATGACGGGACATTGTTTACGGGACATGATTGCTCTCCTTTCTCGTGAATCAACCGTCGTTCTGTCTTCCAGTATAGTAGAAAAAACTGAGAAATAAATTTGATAATTATTCGTATAGTGATAAATTGAATTTATCATGGAGGTTACCCTCCGGCAGCTCGAATATTTCGTCGCCGTGGCCGAGCGCCTGAGCTTCCGGGCCGCGGCCGAGGCCTGCTTCGTCACCCAGCCAGGCCTGAGCGTCCAGCTCAGGGAGTTGGAGGGACAGTTGGACGTGCAGTTGTTCGAGCGCAGCCGGCGCAGGGTCCTGCTCACTCCGGAGGGGGAGACGCTGCTGCCCCTGGCCCGGACCATCCTGACTCAGGCAAGCGAGCTCGTGGACACGGCTCGCAGCCTGACCCGGCCGCTATCCGCCACGCTGCGCCTGGGGGTTATCCCCACCGTGGCGCCATGACGCCCTGAACGCAAAAGGTAACCTTCGCCTTGGGAGCCGTCCGTGGCGGATTTCGAGGGGTCCAGACCGCCTCCTGGCGAGCCCGGGATCGGTATTGAATGGCGGATGGTGATCTTGTCTTCGCTGACCAACACCTCCTTCACGAGGAGCCGTACGATGCGTTGGCGTTCCGTGATGTCGAGGGTTTCGGCGGACGAACGCAGCCGCTCCAGAAAGCCGGTCAGGGTCTCGGCGAGCCGCAGGTAGGTCTCACGGTCCTTGGCCTGATCGACCGCGGCTTGCAGTTCGCGATGCAGGGCCTGCTCCTGACGGCGAAGCTCGGGCGTTCTGTCACGCAGTTCGTCGATGGTGATCAACTCTTCCTGGTAGGCATTGACCAGGCGGTCGATGCTCTTGCGGATCCTGATCAGCTGGCGCCGCAGGTCGGCCTCGCGCTGTTGGTTGGGGTCGGAGGCGCGGGCCGCCTCCAGTCGCCGGTCGATTTCCGCGCTGATCAGTGCAGGGTTCTCCAGCAGGCGGACCACCTCGGTCCAGACGACGTCATCAAGCAGTTCCTGGCGCACCGGACGGCTGTCGCACAGCGGCCCGTTGAGGTGGCGCCACGAATCGGATCCCAGGCAGCGGTAATAGGAGATCTTGCGGGCGCTCGTCTGGGCCGAGGTGCGGTACCACGCGTAGCCGCATTTGCCGCAGGAGACCAGTCCCTGGACCACGCTGAGTGTCTTGGTGCGGCGCGGCGCGTGGATCTTGTTTCTCTCCAGCCGCTCTTCGGCCAGGGCGAAGGTCTCCTCGCTGACGATTGCCGGCACCGGGATCTCGATCCACTCCTCACGCGGTTTCTCGTGACCGCCGGTGGTGGCGCTGGCGAAGCCTCCGCTCAGGCGTACAGGACGTGTCACGCTTTTTCGCGGCATCTGGCGGGTCTTGCCGAAACAGGCCGTCCCCTTGTAGGCGGGGTTGCGGAGAATCGCCCACACGGTCGAGCGTTCCCAGCGCGAACGCCCCGTGGCCGTAGGGACCTCGCGCTCCTTGAGATTGCGCGTGATCGCGCCGATGCTCATGTGGTCGCAAGTGTAGCAGCGGTAGACCTCGCGAACCACCGAAGCCTGCGGTTCGATGATTTCGTAGAACGCATCGCTGTCCGGGGTCTTCTTGTGGTAGCGGTAGCCATAGGGCGCGCCGCTGAGGACGGCGACTTCGCCGCGTCGCGCCCGGTGACGCTTGCCGCGCCGGGAACGCTCCAGAATCTGGGCGCGTTCATATTCCGCGATCATGCCCTGGAACTGGACCAGGAGGTGGTCCTCGGGGGTTTCCATCGACGGAGCGTTCACAAACACGGTCTCGACGCCCTGGCGGGCGAGCTCCTCGATAATCACGACCTGATAGGCATAGCGCCGGCTCAAGCGGTCCGGGGCATGCGCCACCACCGTGTCGATGCGCCCTTCCGCGGCGAGGTCCCGGACCCGCTCGAGTCCCGGGCGTTCGAGAACGGCGCCGCTGTAGCCGTCGTCCTCGATGATCATGTCGGGCGCGACGCGGTACCCGTGACGCTCGGCGTAGGCGACCAGGGCTTCGGTCTGGCTGGCGATCGTGCGGCTATCTCTCTGCTGCTCGCCCGAGACCCGCGCGTACAGGGCTGCGATCCTCATGTTCGTCTCCTATATCGCGCGCCCGGGCCGGGATCTTGTGAGCCTGATCCGGCACCAGGATCGCGTAGACGTTCTGGAGCTTGGCGTCGAGCAGACGATCGAAGGCATAGGCGAGTTGAACGGTGGGCCGGGAGCCCGCGCGACGTTCAGCCATGCCCACCCGCATGCGAGAAGAAGCGCCTCAGAGCCCGGGTGACGATCTCCGCGATGGAGCGGCCGCTGGTCCTGGCATGTGCCCGCAACGTTGCCGCCAACGTGCCCGGAATCTTGATGGTGACGGGGGTCAGCGCTTCGCCCGGCTCGGCCGGCTGGTTCATGGCGCGGGCGTCCTGGACGTAACGGTACGACTGGCGCTGGGACAGCCTGAAGCGCTGCGACAGGCGCAGCACGGCTTCGCTCGCGGAGACGCCTTGGGCGAGGAGTGTGTAGGCGGCGTTGAGCCGCTCGACTTTTTGGGCTCGTGTCGACCGAACCATTTGTCATAAGAATATTACCCTTTGCGACCCAGATCAACCAGAAGACGATCCCGCCACTGCACAATCTCACGTTCGAAGCGGAAGTTACCTTTTGTGTTCAGGGCGTCGTTTCACCCGTGTTGGCGAACGTCTACCTGCACTATGTCCTCGACCTGTGGTTCCAGAAGAAGTGGCGTAGCCACGAGGCCAGAGGCGACGCAATCATCGTGCGGTACGCCGACGACGTCGTGGTGGGTTTTCAGCACAAGCGGGACGCGGAGCGTTTCCTCGATGCTGCCAAGGAACGGCTCGGAAGATACGAACTGGCGTTGCATCCCGATAAGACCCGGCTCATTGAGTTCGGGCGGTCTGCCATGAATGACCGTCGGCAACGAGGGGATGGCAGACCGGAGACCTTCGACTTCCTGGGGTTCACGCACTACTGCGCGAGAACCAGACGGGGGTACTTTCAGGTGGCACGCAAGCCGGTTGCGAAACGGATGAGCCGGACACTGAAGCGGATCAAGGAGGCACTACGCAGACGAAGGCATGAGAATGTCGGGGACACGGCGAGATGGCTGGGAAGGGTGTTGGATGGATGGCTGAACTATTACGCTGTCCCAATGACCTCCCGGCACCTGCATCGCTTCGTCCTACGTCTAGAGCGGATGTGGCTCTCCATTCTGCGCCGCAGGTCGCAAAAGGACCGCTTCAAGTGGGCCAGGATCGCGCAACTAAGAGCGCGATACTGGCCCAAGCCGAAAATCAGACACCCGTGGCCGAGCCAACGATTTGCCGTCATCGCCGGTGACGGCGTAACCCGAGGGAGGAGCCGGATGCCTTAGCGGGCACGTCCGGATCTGCGCGGGGGGCGCCGGGCAACCGGCGTCCCTACCGCAATAGGATCAGGTGCACCGACGGGGACCTGCACGAGAAGACCTGATTCCAGACAACAGCCGGACGGGGTCGG
The DNA here is from genome assembly GCA_965219905.1 of uncultured Binatia bacterium (SeqCode). Taxonomy (GTDB): domain Bacteria; phylum Desulfobacterota; class Binatia; order UBA9968; family JAJDTQ01; genus JAJDTQ01. Next base: position 2,392,472 of record CBDCOS010000002.1, read on the forward strand.
CGGAGCCGCGGCTCGACTCGCCCGTTCGCGCCGGCCGGTTTCAACGGTGCCGATCCGCGCACCCCCGCTGCCCGGACCTGGCCCGTCGGGAAAGACTCGCTTTTCAACGGCCGGTCGACTACCTTGAGAGTTTTCCCCTACGTTTGACCGACATCACATCCCTCAATCATGTCGCTTGCGAGGCGGCCGTAAGCGGGTCACGCAGCCACGGCAGGGGCCGGTGCTTGGACAACATCTTCATCGAGCGCCTGTGGCGCTCGCTCAAGTACGAGGCCGTCTACCTGCACGAGCTCTCGGACGGCTTCGCGGCCCAACGGGTCATCTCCCGATGGATGGAGTTCTACAATCCTGTTCCATAAGACCCATCTTTCTATGTTGCTGAAATAAAAAGGTTTTGTTGCCCTGGCATTGGTACCGCGGTTTCGTTGCACCTGTTTCTTGTCCTTGCCAGTATGTGTTGACCAGGCGATCCTTCGATATCCGTGCGTCTGAACAGCCACGGACCGTCGGGAAGCGGGTGTAGAGCGTCAATCTCGCATGCAATCGCCGCCAGCCTGAGTGTATTGGGAGCGGTGCCGAGTAAGGCTGCCGCTTGGGTCAGATTGAGCCAGGAATCGCTTCCGTCAGGCGTCGGACGGAAGGCCCGGATCTTGCGGTACGAGCGCAACGAACAGATACGTTCCCGGGTCCACCGGTTTCCCTTGCCGGTACGAAGGCCGTTCCTGTTGAGAACGCCGGCGATCACATCGTCCGTGGCAACCAGCACAAGTTGGCGGATGGCCTCAATCGCTTCGGTGGACGTACTGTTCCGTTGGCCGCGCCGTCTCCTGGGCAGCCGCAATTCGGTATGGACACCGCCCATCCAGTGAACCAACAACACAATCTGCCCTGACCCCTCGGCGGCTTCGTTGTCGATGTCGGCGATCACCTCACGGATGAGCGTGCGTACGATACGCTTCTTGAGGCGTGCATCGGTGGTGGGCGCATGCCAAACGGTCTCGAGGTCCTCTGCCAAGTTGGCGAAGGATACGGGGCGTAGCCTTGCGGCTTGAGGCGGCCGCCGTGTCGTGTGCGGCTACCTTTGCCTCGACCTCGGCCTGTCTGGTAAGCACGGCGTTCCATCTCGCTTCCAGTTCCGCCGTCACCAGCCGGTTGGACGGATCGGCAGCATCGTATTGGCGGAAGGCGCGGTCGACGGCGTAGCGAGCCGCCTCCAGATCCCCTACCAGAGCCTCCCGTGCCTGATCCCGTTGCGCGGCCACTTCCTCTTCTGCCTCTACCGCCGCTTCTACAGCCCCGGCACTGGCGACTTCGAAGAGCGCCTCTTCGATGGCGTCATCGACACGAAGCCCGCCAAAGGCAATGCAACGCGGCTCCCCATTGTCCAGATGGCCACGGTAGCAGGAATAGCGCGGGATCGAGTGGTGCGCCCCGGTATAGCGAACCATGAGCTTGCGACCGCAACGGCGGCAGCGTACCAGCCCGGCGAGCAAGGCGTTGCCATGTTTGGGCGCGCCAGGCTGCGAGCTTGCCGGAATGTTGCCGCTTACCATCTGGCGAATCGCCTCCGCGCGGTCCCAGTCCACATAGCTCTCATGAACTCCGGGTTTGAGCACCAGCCATTGCTCCCGTGGCTTCGCCCTGCTCCTCACCTCCATGCCCGAGCCACGATAGCCCACAACTGTCTTTCTCTTACCATAGGCGTACGCGCCGCCGTAAACCGGGTTGGTCACGATCCGATGAAGCGTCTGGTAGTACGGCCGGCGCCACTCGACGTCGCCGTTGGCACGCTTGACCGGCGCATCCAGATCGTGCTCCAGGAACCAGAGCAGCGCCTGGCGCACACTGCCCAGTTCCGCCACCTTCTCGAAGACCAGCTTGATGGTTTCCTGCACACGACGGTCCGGATCCTTCTCCAGCTTGTTGCCGTTCTTCACATAACCGACCGGAGCCGTCACGATCAGTTCACCGCGCCTGGCCTTCTCGTGACGCGCGGCCAGCGAGCGCTGACGCAGGAGATCCAGCTCATACTCGTTCAGAGACCCCTTCAACCCCAGCAACAGCCGGTCGTTGCCCAGACGCGGCGCATACACCGTCTCCTGATCCACCAGCACGGTGTCCACCACTCGGCACATCTCGATCAGTTGCTGCCAGTCTCGGCTGTTGCGCGCAAAGCGCGATACCTCCCGAGCCGCCACCGCGCCCACCTTGCCAAGACACACCTCCGCCACCATCCGGTTGAATCCCTCTCGCTCTGCGCTGCCCGAAGCGGAACGACCCAGATCGTCGTCTATGACCTCGGTTCGCGACCAGCCGAGCTGTTCCAGCCGTTCCCGCATGGCGTATTGCAGCGCACGGCTCTCCCGGTTGTGCATCACTTGATGGGCGGAAGACTGGCGCACATACACGATGGCCTTACGCTCCAGATGATGGCGTTCGATCTTCTCAGACATCACCGTCCTCCTCGGGTCGAGGACCGGCGGTCTGCGCGGCCACCTCCGTCGCCGGCGTCCGGCAATGTTCGATGAACAACCTCGCCAGCAAGCTGACTGCCTTCTGCCGCGTCGGTGCCGGAAGACTCCGCCATGGCGGCGTGTTCCCAAAACCGTCCCGCCGCGCGGGACTGAACAGAACCAGTTGCCTTGGTTCCTTGTGTGATGGACCCATGATCGCCTCCCTGATACGGGTTGACAGATGTTAGGTCTGTAACCGAATCAGGGGCGATCGAAGAAACGCCCGGTGCGTGTCCCCCAGGCTTCGAAACCTCACCCAGCAGGCCCTTCAGCGCATCAAGCGCAGCCAGATCGACTTGCGGACGCTTCCGACGACGCACAGACAGGCACGCCAGCCGGTCAAACATCCACAGCGGCACCTCCAGGGCTCGCACCTGTACGTCGCCTTGCAAGATGCATCGTGCCACCCCCTGAGGTGGTTCCTCCGTGCGTTGGGGTTGGTGGGCGAGACCGCGACTCTCTCCAGCCTTGTCCCGCCGCCCGGCCTCGGACCAGGCTCCGCCTCCGGGCGGCGCTCGTGCAGGAACGGGTGATTCATGGCCTGGCCCGGCCTTCGGTGCGGAGCTGGTCTGACAGGTCCAGCGTTCCGGCGGCTGGCTCGACTGGAATGCCGGTCAGTTCTGGAAGCGGAACGCCCGAGGGCGACAGGGTGTGGCCGATACGCTTCTCAAGCCGTGAGTATTTCTTGTAGAGGTCGGGACGGAGCTCCGCGGCGCGACGCATGTCGGATCTGGACGAAAATATGCAGAAAGTCTTACTATGGTGAGCTCACCATAGAAGCCGGCGGTACACCACCGGAGCCGTGGGGCAGGGAACATGCCCCTTTCCTCGACGTGTTCGAGAAGCGACTTGCCGGACGCCACGCGCGCGAATATCAGCGGAACGCCCGCGGGCAACGTGTCCTCGATGTGCTCGATCGTACCCGGCCACTCGACCTCTCCGAGAGGAGCGTGGACCACCACGAGCTGGGCGCGGGGGACGGTCCGGGCGAGCAGGATCATCATGGCCTGGCTGTCCTTGCCCCCCGAACAATTGACGGCCACGAGCGCGCCGCGGCGGATCATGTCGCGGCATTCGGGCGGGACGTGAAGGTCGGAGGCGGACCGGCCGCGTGGCGGGGTGGCGCTCACGCCTCCCTCCCGTCATGGTCGGTCAGCGTCATTGCTTCGGTCGGGCAGATGAAGAGCGGGCTGATGAGGTATTCCGGCTCGCCGCCGTCTTCAGCGGGGGGAGCGGCGTTGACCGTGGCGATGGCTGCGGTTGGTTCACCGTCGACGAAGCAACTGACGAGGCAGGAGTTGTCGAACCGGCCGCTGGTGAGGGCCTCGAACGCGCGGCGGTGATCCTTGGTGATGTTGGTCTCGGGCATGGCGGCGACCTCCTTGGGGTGGCGTTGGGGAACCCCGTCCTCGGGCTTCCCGGACTCACCCGGCCAGGGCCAGATGAAGGTGCCTCTGGCCGGACGTATCAGGAGGCTGCGATGTCGATGCGCTCGCCCCACGGTTCGCGATTCCACTCCGACGGGACAGAGCCCCAATTGATCCAGATCGTACCGAACGAGGGCTCGGCCTCCGGGTAGCTGGAGCACTCCATGTCCGTGAAGTAGAGGCACAGGGTTGGCCGTATCCCCTGCTCGTCGAGCCACTCGAAGCCCGGGGCGAAAGTCGGTGCCGCCCCGGCCCTTGAGCACGATCTCGCCGGGGAGGTCGTCGGCCGTGTACTCGGCCGCGTCCTGCAGTGCGGCGTCGACCTGGAGCACGATGACCCTCTCGGGGCGGATCTCGTCAACGACCTCGCGCAACTCCGCCCAGAACTCGGCCAGGGTCTGGGCCGGAACGGAACCCGAGGTGTCGATGATGACCGCGATCGTGTCGATGCCCTCGGAGCGGATCGAGGGCAGGTAGAGGCCCGAGTCGATGAAGCGCCTGTTGGGCGCGCTCCAGCTGTAGTCGCGGCTGGCGGCGTCGGTCATGTAGCGGCGCAGGAGCGTGCGCCAGTCGAGCTAGCTGGCGTGGGCGTTTCGGACAGTCTCCTCGACGCCTCCCGGCGCCTTGCCCTCGGCCCTGGCGATGCTGAGGGCCTGGTGCATGGCCTCGTCCCAGGCCAGGCGCTCCCGGAGCCCATCCATGATGCCGGTGTATTGCTCGTAGTTGGCGACCGTGAGAAGCCGCGAGCCCTTGTCGTCCCAGGGCAGCGACTGGGCGTCATGCTGAGTGCGCGCTTCGCTCATGGTGGCGTTGAGCGCGGCCAAAGCCGCCTTCGGCAAGAGTCGCTTGTTGTAGCGCCCGGCACCGGTCGAGGCTTCGTGGGCGACGGCGACGTGGTCGCTCGCTTGGCAGTCGTAGAGCCGGCCGGACCAGGCGGCGATGTGCAGGGCGACCAGCATGGCGTCGCGGTTGAGGTCCATCGGTTCCTCCTCTCGGGTTAGCGGAGCGTCCACACTGGGACGTCGAGAAAGGCGGCGCGGTTCCGTCACTGCGTCTTCGCCGCCGCCCAGCGGATGAAGGCGGGCGAGCGCTGGAGCGCGGGCTCCCGGCGCACGCAGGCGCCGACCAGCGACTCGCCGACCTCGCGGCGGAGCCGGGTGGCGTAGGTGATGATGGCGTCGAGCGTGACGTCGGAGGACATGCGGTACAGCGAGCCGCAGAGCGCCATCAGCGTGCTGGCGTTCTCCGGGATGTCGGCGTTGTCGGGATCGTTGATGACGGCCCTCGGATGGGGTAGCTCGCGCCAAACCTTCAGGAAGGCGGTGAACTGCACCGCCGCAGCCTCGCCCACCGTGCCCCGGAACAGCGCCCGCTCGACCTCCGGATCGAGGCCGTTGCGGTTCTTGACGATGTTGCTGGCGAACTCCCAGCTCCGGGGGCTCGGGAAGGCGTGCTCTTTCGACTGGCCATCGAATTGATGCAGCAGCTCCGGTTCGAGCTCGATGAAGAATAGCACCTCCGGTGCGATCCCGTTCGCTGCACCCCAGGCGCACCAGTCCCTGGCGTCGATGCGGATCTCCAGATGGACCAGGCGGTTGCTGAGCGGCGTCGGCATACGGTGGACGACGGCGCGGTCGGCATCGTGGTTGCCGCAGGCGATCAGCGATGCGCCCTCGGGCAGCGCGTACTCCCCGCACTTGCGCTCCAGGAAGAACTGGTAGAGCGCCGCCTGCACCATCGGCACCGCCGAAGGCAGCTCTTCCAAGTTGATGAGCCACAGGCCGGTGTCGTCCGACGGCGGCAGGAACACCGGCAGCGCCCAGCGGGTGCGGTCGGCGCTGTCGCGCCACGGGATGCCGCGCAAGTCCACGGGGTCAAGGAGAAGCGCCCGGACGTCGACATAGTTGCGGTTGGCGGCGGCGGCGACGTGCCGGGCGATCATCGATTTCGCCGCCCCGGGCGGTCCCCAGACCATGGTGGGCTGTCGGGCCTCGACCAGAAGGGCGAGCACCTCGGCAAGCTCGCTGGGGCGCAGCGTGTAGTCGGCGGAGATGGTCTCGGGAAGGGTCATGGGCGTGCTCCGGAATGGCGGAAGGACGGCCCGGGCCACCCCCCCGGGCGCCCGGCCTCACCGGGACCCGAGCACCCCTTCACTCCTTGGACACGAGGGCTTGTGTGTGCAGCATGGTCCGGGGGCCGGTAGTGGTGCGGGAGGCCGGGACCGAGGCCTGCCGAGAGCTTCGCCTTTTCATCACCCGTTCACGGAATAACAGGCCGCGGTTCTCGCTGGACGGTCGCGGCCTGGACGAATCGCCAAATGCATGTTGCATTCAATACAAATATATGTAACAAACATACAACGCAAGATGCTGCATGCATCTTTAAGTTGCACTCAAGGAGACGAGGAGAATCCCTGATGGAAACCGCTCTTGCGAAGGACAGAGAATTGGGCCGGGAGTTGGCCCGCGTTCGAGAAGCGGCTGGTCTGACGCAGGCCGAGTTAGCGGGACGTCTGGGCGTCAGCCAGACCGTAGTGTCGCGGACCGAAAGCGGCGAACGGCAACTGCAGGACGACAAGATCCGAGATTTCGCGGAAGCAATCGGGACGGAGGAGGCGAGAGGACTGGAAGCTCGCCGGTCTCGCGATTGGTCCAAACTGAAGAGACCGCCGCTCGGTCACCCGAACCACGACCTACTCTGGTCGGCCGAGCTCAAGCTTCGCGAGCTCAAGACCCTTCTCAGTCAACCCGACATCACTCAGGCTTTCGCCCGGCGCATAGAAGCGCTGTGCGGCGAGATCGAAAGCGCGGCAGCAGAGCTCTTGAAGCGCGAATGCAACCTGGTCTTCATCGGCAAGATCGGTGTGGGAAAGACGTCCGCGATTTGCCAGATCGCGGGCCTGACCGTTTCCGGCTCCGAATCGCGGCGTCCAAGCCCCGTGCTGGATGTAGGGTCCGGGAGGACCACACTGTGCGAAGTCGAAATCAGGACGGGTCCGACGAGCATCGTCGTCGAACCCTGCACCGACGCCGAGGTTCGAGCCCACGTGGCCGACTTCGCGGAAAAGCTCTTGCGCGGGATCAAGGATGGCAGCGAAAGGGGCGTCTCCCAGGACGATCAGATCATGTCGCGCGAGGTGGAGCGCGCAATTCGCAACATGGCAAACCTTGGGCGACCCAGCGCACGTCGGACAGAAGGACCGAGGACTACCGACCCTGCGAGAGAACTGGCGAGACAGATCTTCGAAGAGGAAATCAAGCGAGGCAAAGGAGAGCAGGATGCAGCATCGCGGCTACAGTTCGAAATCCTGTCTCGCATGCGCACGGATCGGCGCGAGCGGCAGGATTTGCGCTGGGACCAAGGTGTAGGTGTGGACCACCGAGAGTGGCTCAAGTCTGAATTCCACCGGATAAACACCGGCAACAATCCAGACTTCACGATTCCGAAGCGGATTCGGGTATTCGTAGACCTGCCTCTGCTTTCCCTCAATGGGGATGTCGAGATACGCATCGTAGACACGAAGGGGATCGACGAGACGGTGGCACGCGCCGACCTGGAGAGGCACGTCGGAGCCGCACATACGGTTCTGGTCCTTTGCAGCGGCTTCAACGACGCGCCCGGCACCGAGGCGACCAATTTACTCCGTCGCGCAAGTGAGGCCGGGATCAGACGCGACGAGCTTCACGGCGTTGTTCTCGGGCTACCCAAGTTCGACGAGGCTTTGCAGACGCTGGACGACGCAGGCGAGGCGGTCGGTTCGATCGAAGAAGGGTACGGCTTGAAGACCGTCGTGGTCGAAGAGACCGTGCATCACTCGTTGGGCTACAGGAATTTCTCTGTCCGCTTCTTCAACTCGCATGAGGACAACGCCGCCGAAGTCCGGCAAGATCTGACTGACCGTATCGGCAAGGTATTCGACGCCTACAGGAACACCGTGGATGAGCTTGTGGAGTCGGCCGGGGGATTGATTGCGAACTACGAGGACGAGCAGGCTCAAGAGATTGTCAGACAGGCCGCCGTGCTCATCAGGAGCTGGATCAAGAGGAACAAGGACCTGGGGTCCGTAAAGCGGGCGGCGGAGCAAAGTCTGCTAAGCGAGGTCGAGAGTGTCCATCCCGCCTCCATACACGCCACGATGCGTCGAAAGGGAGGCTGGTACAACTTGGACTATCCTCACCATCTGGCGTACGGAGCGAGATTTGTGGTGTCCTCGGTTCTGCAGTCTCGTGTGCGGGATTTCGCGGTTCTCTGCGACACGTTCCTTGAAGCCGAGCAGCACCGCCCCGCGGAACCGCTGCTGCGTCAGGCTCGGCGAGCTCTGGAGAAAGCCTCTCAAACCGCAACCGAACGCGCGCAGCTTCTCGGAGAGACGTGGTTCCACGATACCTTGGAAGAGGAGGATAAATTCTGGGCGAATGGCATACGGCGTTGGGGCGGCGGCCCCAGCTACGTGAGCGACATCTCAGCGATGAACAAGTCATGGTTCTCCCAGAACGGGGAACTTAACGAAAAGATGAAGCCCATGATCAAACGCGAATGGAAGCGGGCGATGAATGTCGTGGAAGGCATGTTGGAGGACGATTGACCCGAATTACCAGGGCGCCGTTGGCGGCGGGGCGTCACGTCATGGTCGTCGGACATCGGCTTCGGGGTGCGCCGTGGTGCCAGTGGCGCATGTCCCGGTTCGTCAACAACCGCACGAGTTCCTGCGGACCATCCATTGCGAGCGATACGGAAGATGGTGAACCGTGCGCTTGAAGGGCTGACGCGGGAGTTTGAGGTGATGTACTCGCACACGGGGCGGCCTTCGATCGCGCCGGAGCAGTTGCTGCGGGCGTTGCTGCTTCAGGTACTTTACTCGATCCGTAGCGAACGCTTGTTGGTGGAGCAACTGGACTACCACTTGCTGTTCCGGTGGTTTGTGGGACTGTCGATGGACGATCCGGTGTGGGACCACTCGACGTTCACCAAGAACCGAGAGCGGTTGATCGGATCGGACATCGCGCGGGCCTTTTTTGGGCAGGTGTTGGGTCAGGCCCGTGAAGGACGCCTTTTGTCGGATGAACACTTTAGCGTGGACGGGACGTTGCTGGAGGCGTGGGCGTCGATGAAGTCGTTCCGGCCGAAAGATGGAGGCGGACGGCCCGGTGGCGGCGGACGCAATGCCGAGGCGGCCTTCCACGGCGAGAAGCGCAGCAATGCGACCCACCAGTCGAGCACCGACCCGCAGGCACGGCTGTACCGCAAGGGTCAGGGGCAGGAAGCGAAGCTATGCTACCTGGGCCATGCGTTGATGGATAACCGCCATGGACTGATCGTCGATACCCCTACCACCGAAGCCGGCGGACGGGCTGAGCGCGAGGCGGGCTTGGCGATGATGGCGGCGCGTCCCGGCACCGATCGGCTCACCCTCGGGGCGGACAAGGGATACGATACAAAAGACTTTGTGGAGGGACTGCGTTGCGCCAACGTCAGTCCGCATGTGGCCCAGAACGACACTCGCCGGCGTTCCGCCATTGACCGGCGCACCACCCGTCACGGTGGTTACGCAGTGAGCCAGCGCATCCGCAAACGGATCGAGGAAGGCTTCGGCTGGGCCAAGACCATCGGAGGCATGCGCAAACTCAAGCACCGGGGCTTGGCCAAGGTCGACTTCCAGTTTACCCTCACCTTCGCCGCCTACAACCTGATGCGACTGCGTACCCTGGGAGTCGGAGGTTGAACATGCGACCATGGCCTCGGTGCGCCTGCGCCGCATTCGCTGGCCTGAAATGGCCGGTGAAACAAGTTCCGCTCGATGCCCTGAAGCCGGGTTTTCCATCAATTCACTCACAGACGCTCGAATACAGGCGTTTTTCCACGGCCTGCTAAGAGGAACCTGGAAGAATGCAGTCGCAGAGAGACTGCCAGCTATATTGAAGTCAGGCAATCAACTGGATAAGCTCGCATTGCCGCTTACACAAACAATCTGACATATCCATGCCTATTCAAGAGAATGCCCTCAACTCCGCTTTGGCGGAGGCACTTTCGGCGCTTGACCTTCATGCCACCCCGGAGCAGACGCGGGTGAAGAGCGGCGGAAAGCGTTGTGACGTCCAGATTCGACGTCGACACGGCGACCGTTATTTCACGGCGCTTGAATGCAAGATTGGACAGAGCGCGACGCAGCGGCAGGCTGCGGTCAAAGATGCGCAACGCTGGCTGCAACAGAGCGACTGCTGGAACGCCGTCGCCCTCTGTTACCCAGAGGAACTCAGCGAAGACCAGCAGGCGACGCCACGGCAGATACTGGAGGTCACTCCTGACCTGTTGATGGTCAGAGTCAGCCAGGCCGGCACAATCGGGCACTGGCGAAAAGGACGTCTTTCCGATCTGGCGATACTCGCCGATGACATAGGGGCAAACGAAACCTATGCGGTCACTGACATCCTCCAGCGGGCCATTATCGCTGCAAGCGAACAGATGGATTCAGCAACAGGTCAGGATCTGGCTGCAACACTAGAACTGCCATGGGATCCGGGTAAGAGGAGCGTAGATCTGCGACCTTCACGCATAGCTTGTCTGATCATCGCCAACATGGCCTTGTTGCAGAATCGCATGCGTAGCGAAGGGATACGGATAGCGGGGCTCGAGACGCTTGTCGCAGTACGGAGCGCTCCGAACAAGCAAACAGCTTTGCTCGACAACTGGCAGCGAATTCGTGACGTTGACTATGCGCCGGTTGTGGACCCTGCCCTTGCGGTGCTCCATAAGCTACCGAGCGACCATCACACCGACAGCTTGCTTGAGATCCTGATTGAGGCCGTGCTTGATTGCGCGCCAAGGATTCGAGGTCTGCAACTGGACCATGCCGGCCCTCTCTACCATGGGCTGTTGCAAACAGCGCGGTACGATGGATCATTCTATACAAGCACGTCGGCGGCGGTCTTGCTTGCCGAGCTTGCGTTGCCGCCCAATTGGACCGTAGTTGAGGGTAGTTGGGCAGATGCAAACCGCCTGACAAGTCTGAAGGTCTGCGATCCGGCGTGCGGTACAGGGACACTCCTCATGGCTGCCGCCCGAACGATCGAGGAACGGTTCCGTTCCGCTGGGGGCGATGAGGATGATCTGTCCGGCTTGCATCTGGGTCTGATCGAGGACGTGCTGTATGGACTGGACATCAATCGGCACGCGATTCATTTGGCCGCTTCAATGCTGACACTCAGCGCCCCTAAAATCGACTACAACAAGATGAATCTCTACAACATGCAGCACGGCGTAAATGTCGACGGAGACATACGCGCCGGTTCGCTCGACATCCTGGTAGACAACGCGGGATACCTTCCTGGTTTGGCACCGGACACCAGCCAGAGGCGGGCGGCTGCGTCGGGTTTCAGGGAAGAGGCTCCAGACCTAAAAGGGTTGTGCGACCTTGTAATCATGAATCCGCCTTTCACCAGAAACGATATTCGTAACCGCAACTTGCCACCCGAAGTCCGAAGCCAAGTTCAACAACACGAAATACGTCTGGCTGACAAAACATCGGATCCAGCTCATCGGACAGCTATCGATCAGGCTGCGATACGAACGTTTTTCACTCCGATTGCGGACATTCTGCTTCGGGAACAAGGGACGTTGGCAATTGTTGTTCCATTCACCGCGTGTACTGGCTCCAGTGGAAGGGATGAGCGGAACCTCCTTATCGATCCAGACAGGTTTCAGCTTGACTTGGTTGTGACAAGTCACGACAATAGGAGAATATACTTTTCAGAAAACACAACTATTCACGAATCGCTTATCGTCGCAAGCCGTCCGAAATTGGCAACCGAACGACGGCCAACGGCCTTTGTCTCCCTGGCCGAGAACCCTGCAAGTGCTAGCGAGGCGCATTTTCTTGCAGAAGCGATCCGGCAGGCCCTTGAAGGTGACAATGATCTCCTGGCCAATTATGGCACAATCGCTTGGCGGTCGCTGGAGCAGCTTGGTGGGCGTCCGTGGAACGCCGTCTGCTTTTACGACCAAAGCCTTGCGGACGCCTATGATGCGTTGCTGGATAACCCGATGTTGTCGGCTATCGGTAACCTCGCTGAGGTGGAGCCGGAAGGTCGAAGGATTCGGGACGCGTTCAGGAAAGCTCAACGACGGCAAAACCCGGATATGCGGGCACTCTGGGCTCACAAATCCGCACGCCAAGTCTCAATGCGAACGGACCCCGACGAGTTCTTGGTCGCCAAGAAGGGCATGGAGGACTACGCCAGGCGTCTCTGGGGGAAGCGAAGCAATCTGCTGCTGGCTAATCGTATGCGGCTGAATTTGACGCAGACGCCGGCCGTTTTCTCTGACGATGCGGTCATTGGATCAGGCTTCGTGCCGGTGTCTCCGGCTGGGGATGATAAGGAAATGCTGTGTAAGGCGTGGTGCGCGTGGCTAAACTCTACGTTCGGCATCATCGCCTTCCTGAACACACGCCAGAAGAACCTTACCTATCCGAATTTCTCCCTTGATGGTCTGCGGTCGCTGCCGGTGCCGGATCCAACCAAATGCAATATCGCGGCGTTAGCAGCGATCTATGACCAGTACGCGGACGAGGCACTGCGTCCCCTTCCGGAAATACATGTCGATCAGGTGCGTCATATCCTCGACGACGCGGCTTCGAAGGCCGTTCCGGGGTTGCCTAGCAAGGACGTTGCTCGTTGGCGGCAGGCAATTTCCTTGGAACCCACTGTGAACAATGAGAAGGACCCGTTTCGCCTAAGTTGATGCCGATGCCGGCGAGGTTTCAAATCAAGCAACTAGATGATTTAAAGTCTGCCTGAGCAAATGGTGGTGTTGCGAACTTAGTGTAGATGTGGATTAGTGAAAGGGTTTCGATGAACCACAGACGGGCCAGCGCCGTGTTTGAGCAGTTAAAGTTATCGGAAAACGAGTGTGAACGTACCACGAGTGCGTACATAGAAGACTGAGGTGGTCCTGGTTTGTTGGACAGGGAGGCGGCGGAGATAAGGTGTATTCCGGGTAGTCGGATCATGCCGCCAGGGTCCTGTTTAACACGTCTTCTTGCTCCGGTGGAACTGGCAGAGGGGCGGGCGAGGACTGAGGCCCGGTCCTGTGGGGTCGTCGTTCGTAAGCTTCCAGTGGGGTGGAGCCTCCAAGGGCGGAGTGAGGCCTTTGGACATTGTAGAACTCCATCCATCGGGAGATGACCCGTTGGGCCGCGAAGCCGTCCGAGAGCTCGTGCAGGTAGACGGCCTCGTACTTCATCGAGCGCCACAGGCGCTCGATGAAGATGTTGTCCATGCACCGGCCCCTGCCATCCATGGAGAGGGCGACACCAGCGTCTTTGAGCACGGAGGTGAACTCCAGGCTGGTGAACTGGCTGCCCTGGTCAGTGTTGAAGATCTCGGGCCGGCCGTAGCGCTCCAGGGCATCGGTCAGCGCCTCTGTGCAGAAGCGAGCATCCAGGGTGTTGCTAAGCCGCCAGGAGAGCACCCGGCGGGTGGCCCAGTCCATCACCGCCACCAAGTACAGGAAGCCCTTCTGGACCGGAATGTAGGTTATATCCGTCGCCCACACGTGATTGGGCCGATCGATGGCGAGTCCCTTGAGCAGATAGGGGTAAACACGGTGCTCCGGATGCGGCCGGCTGGTCCGCGGTGCCTGGTAGATGGCCTGTAGCCCCATCAACCGCATTAGCCGCCGCACCCGGTGACGCCCCACTCGGACACGTTCCCGCCACAGGTGGCGGACCATCTGGCGGCTGCCGTAGAACGGGTGCTTCAGAAACAGCTCATCGATTCGCCGCATCAACGTCAGATTCCCCGCGCTCTCCCCCTGGGGCCTGTGATACAGCGAGGATCGACTCACACGTAGCAGGTGGCATTGACGGCTCAAGCTGAGCTTGGGGTGGTCGCGCCGGATCATCCCCCGGCGCTTCTCCCGGCTCACCACTTGAGCCCTTTGGCCAAAAAATCCCGCTCCACCGTCAACTCCCCGATCTTCGCGTGAAGGTCCCGGACCTCCGCCTCGTGCTCCCCACGCCCCCGCTCCGCTCCCTTGGAGAAGACCTCCTTCATCCCCTCCACCGCCTGTTGCTTCCACGTGCTCACCTGGTTCGGGTGGATCTTGTGCCGCGTCGCGATCTCCTGGATCGTCTTGTCCCCCCGCAGCGCCTCCAAAGCGACCTTCGCCTTGAAGTCACCGCTGAACCGTCGTCGTGTACTCATCGCGTATCCCTCCTTCTTCAGGTGGAATACACCTTAGCAACCTGTCCGTTTTTCCGGGACCACCTCAGACAACGCGATAAGTTATGATGAGCCGTGGAGACATTTTCAGCGTCTTTTTCGGCATCTATACCATTTTACATGTTACTACTGGGGGTGGCACGGTAAGGAGCACGTACTTGAGCATCTTGCTGGAAAGAGTGAGATGGTTTCGCTTCGTTTGACAGGTAGGCCGCAGAAATAAGGTGTATTCCGAGGTAATGGATTATGCCGTCAGGGTCCTGGTTAACAGGTCTTGTGGTTTCTGGTAGAGCCGGCGGCGGGGCAAGTGAGTTCCGGCGCTCAGCGTTACACCGCCAAGCTTGTACACACGGCTGCCCTCCGGGATGACGGTGAAGCCATGAAGATGGAAACGTAGGTGTGCCGAAATCGGAACCAACATGGCCAAGAGGCCGGTGCGCTGCCCCATGAGGAATGACCGGAGTCAAGACCGAATAGGGACTGCACATGAGGCCGGACGGGAAGACGCCGACGGAGTCTGCACCCTGGACGGGCAGGGGATCGGCTTCCTGGCGGGTGTTCGCTGCACATGAAAGGCGCCGATGTTGTCGGGAAGGGCGGTCAGGCAGAACCCCACATCCAACGCGCGCTGAGTCTAAGTGCCGAGACCAGCCTGGTACTGCTCCATCGCTTGAGCGTTCCGCTGAGGACCGGTCGTGATACCGTTATTCGTCAACGGTACGGATCAGACGGTCGTCCTCGGACAACTCAAGGCGCACGAAAGGTCGAGCCCGATCCGGCACTTCGTTGTCGACGACAATGACCTGTAACTCCCGGTGTGTCTGCGAAGTCTCAATGAGCAGATCGAAGATGGCCTCCAACCGTTCCGGATCTAGCCCCTCTTGCCCAAGGTGCTCACTCAAACCATCGATGACCAGGATCTGTGGCAGTTTCAGCTCTAGCTCGATCGCCGTCAGATGATGAGCCAGCGCGTGTGAGACGTTGATCAGGGTGGCCAAGCCCGGCGAACTGACCTCCGCGAATGGCCTACCGTAGTAGACGGGCAAGTAGGTGTTCGGGTTGATGTCCGACAGCTCCTGCTCCCCGAATCTAGGCGGTTTTGAGTCGTTCGAGCATCTCGTTGAATCGCTCCTTCAGGTGGCTCACCCTGAGGTGGCTGTCTCCCGACTCCGCCGTTGCGGCCATTAGGTCCTGCTCAATGGCATCCTTTTCGGCCGAGAACTGGGCTGCCAGTTGCTGAGCGGTATCAATCTTCGCCAAGACCTTTAAGTACTCGGCCAATTGCTCCGACCTCGCCGAAAGCCTTGCCCTCCGGGCCGCGGCCGCAGCGATTCTTGCTGCTTGCTCGGAAACATAACTCTTGGTCTGGAAATCGAGCTCCAGTCGCCTCTTTGCGAGTTCTCCGTGCGCCTCTTCCAGCTGATCCTTGAGTGCGGTGATCCGCGCCTCTCGTTCCCGAAACAGGTCTTGGGCCTCCTTGAGCTGCTCTTCGACAGCTCCTTGTTCCTCGATAAGGATCTCCCGCGAGAACTCGAGCGAAGGTTCCTGCAGGCACAGGTAGCAGATGTCAGCGGACGCCCGATCGGAGTCGAGTCCCGTCCCGCAGCGCGGACAGACGACGAACTCGAGGTCCGTCAAGTGCTTGTGTGAGACGACGGATTGTATCTTCTAAGGATGGGCGTTACGTGTCCAAGGACGAACAGGGGAAGGTACACTTGCTTTGGGCGGATCCAACGGTCGCTGAATTGGTGGATCGACCGTCAGGGAACATAGATCTGGAAGTTGCCCACCGCTATTTTGCGGACGGCGCCCCAGAGTTTGTTCGTGATAGCGCCATTGGGAAACGGATTGCGGAGTTTCTGACCGGGACACAAGCCCGTAAAGGCGCGGCGAAATCGGGAAATAGGATCAACACGCGGATAGACGAACTTACTTTGGCGCGCGGGGTTACACTCGGATTTTTGTTTTTCCTAGTACGCCTTCTAACGCGGCTTTATCAGTACAGCCTCCGTTTGTCGGCGTTCTGGGCGTCGCGCGCTGATGCGGTGCTCCTCGCGCAGAGTTTTGAAGCGCACGACTCTGAAGCGTTCGATACGTTGATGCGGGCCCTGTCACCTGACGCATACGACTTCAATCCTTCTCCGCGACCTTTGTTGGGGACCGTTCTCGATCGGCTGTGGCCAGGACGGGGGCGGTGACCTTTTCGGTGTGACGCGGCCGTGGAATTGTTGTACAGCTAAGTCACAACTCGGGCTCGTGATAGAACTCTTTCGCGGAGGTTTTCATAACGAAGTACCTAGTGCAGGCGTACAGCGTTCCGGGACCAGTTTCCCGCTTGCGGGGTGTGCAGCCGGGCCAATTTGTACGCAGCGAAACGTCCCCTTCGCGAAGACTTCCTTCATGCTCTCCATCGCCCGCTGCTTCCAAGTGCTCACTTCATTCGGGTGGATCTTGTGCCGCGTGGCGCCTCCGCGGCGACCTTCGCCTTTTGACATCCCCGCTGAACCGTCGCGGTGTACGCATCGCGTATCCCTCCTTCACCGGCCGGCCCGGACGGTCCAGGATCAGGTCGCCGTCCCGGCCGGGGCTTCGTCCCCGCCGTCCACCTGGTATCCCTTGAGGATGTCGGCTGCGATGCTGTCGGATATGCGGACGGCGGACTCGCGCACCGATTCCCGCGCCAGGTGCGCGTACCGCGCGGTGGTCTCCACCTTCGTGTGACCGAGGAGCTTCCCGATCATGGTCAGCCCCTCGCCGAGCGCCAGTGCCCTCGACGCGAACGAGTGGCGGCAGTCGTGAAGCCGCACATCCTCCAGCTTTGCGCTCCTGCGTATCCGGTCCCAGGGGCCGTTCAGGTCCCGCAGGTGCGTGCCCGGCTTCTGCCCCGGAATCACGTGCGGGTTCCCCTCCACCCGCGGGATGCCGGCGAGCACCCGGGCCGCTTCCTGCGAAAGCGGCGCCACCCGCGCGCCGGTCTTGGAGTCCTCGAGCTTGAGCTCGCGCGCATCGAGGTCCACGTCCCGCCAGCGGAGCGTCAGCACCTCGTTCCGCCGCAACCCCGTGAGGAGCAGCAGCCGGATCGCCGCCACCGCGTGGACCGACAATCCCCTCCCGGTCTCGGCCTCCGTCAGCGCCCGCCCCAGGCGCCGGAACTCCTCCTCGCTAAGAAAACGCTCGCGCCCGCGCTCGCGGTTCTTTACCACCAGCCGGCACGGGTTGCTCGCCTCCGGCAACTCCCCCCGGTCCTCCGCCGAGTTCCAGATGCGCGACAGCGCCTCCACCGTCCGGTTCGCCATCGACGACGTCCCGCGCATCGAGTGGTGCAGTTCCGCCACCCGCTTGTGATCCACCGCCAGAGCCGGGACCCTGCCGAGCGCGGGCAGCACGTGCTTGCGGACGATCAGCGTGTACATCTCCACCGTCCTGGGCTTGCACCGTACCGCCACGTGTTCATCGAGCCACCGGCGCGCAATCTCCCCCACCGTGGGGCCCTCGGCCAGGGTCGCCGCCGGCTCCGCCAGCGGCTCCTCCCCCGCCTTGATCCGCGCGATGATTAGTGCCGCCCGCCTGCGCGCTTCTTCCGCCGTCACGATCCCGTGCCGCCCCACCGTCACCCGCTTCGCCGCCTTGCCGTTCGCGCGGGTCTGCACCACGTAGTACTTGCTCCCCGACGGATAGGCGCGGACCCCGAACCCCGAAAGCTCCGAGTCCCAGTAGACCGTGTCCTTCTCCACCGCCAGCGCTTCCACCGTGCGCTTCGAGATCGTAGCCGTGGTGAGCTTCGCCATGGACCCGTGCCTCCCTCCTCAGAGGGCGCCCGGCGGCAGGATGTCCGCCCCGATGCTGCCCCCGACCCGCGCGGCCGAAACCTTCTCCGTGTCCCGCGCCAGGTGCGCATAGCGCGCCGTCGTCCCGACCTTCGCATGACCGAGCAGCGCCCCTATCATCGTCAGCCCCTCGCCCAGCGCCAGCGCCCGCGACGCGTACGAGTGACGGCAGTCGTGGAGCCGCACGTCGTCGAGCTTCACCCGCTTGCGGAGCCTCATCCATATCGCATCGAGGTTCCCGAGGCGCTTCCCCGGTTTCCGCCCCGCGATCACCCACGGGTTGTCCTCCGTCCTCGGTATCCCCGCAAGCACCGCCTCCACCGCCGGCGTGAGCGGCACGCTCCGCCATCCCGTCTTGCCGTCCCTCAGCCGAAGCTCCCCCGCCGTGCGGTCCACGTCGTCCCACCTGAGCGTCAGGATCTCGTTTCGGCGGCAGCCCGTGAGCAGCAGGAGGCGGATTGCGGGTATGGCGGAGGGGAACACCGTCCCGTCGGCTTCCGCTTCGTCCAGCACCCGCCCCAGTACCCGGTACTCCGCGGGCGTGAGGAACCGCTCGCGGCGCGCCTCCCTGTAGCGGCGCACCGACCGGCACGGATTGCGCCGCGGCGGCGTCATCCCCCAGGCTTCCGCCAGACGGAACATGTTCGCCAGCACCCCCACCGCCGCGTTCGCCTGGTAGGGCTTCTCCCGGAGCTTGTGGTGGAGTTCCGAGACCTGCGGACGGTCCACCTCCGGGAGCCGCAGATGCCCCAGCTCCGGCACGATGTACAGGCGCAGGATGCGCCCGAACGCCTCCACCGTCGCGGGCCGGCAGTTCACCCGGACGTGGGCCTCCATGTAGCGATCGGCAAGATCCGCCACCGTGGGCTCGGACGCCACCGGCGGAGGCACGGGCTCAAGCCCCTGCTTGATGCGGTCGATGGCCAGCGCCGCCTTGCGGCGCGCGTCGTCCGGCGTCAGACTCCCGTAGCGGCCGAGCGCGAAGCGCTTCGGCCCCCCGCCCGCACCGCGCGTCTGCACGCACCAGACCTTGCGGCCCGAGGCATAGACCCGGATGCCGAAGCCCGGCAGGTCCCGGTCCCAGACCACGGTGTCGCCCGATTCCACGGCGAGGGCATCGACGGCGCGCTTGGTGAGCTTGACGGGTTGGCGCGTGGGCATGGGGCGATCTCCTCCGGTCTCGAAACCGAAACCCGAAACGTATTTGTTCGGTCAGCGAGTGATGAACCGGATTGCTTCCGCCACGGAAGCACCGGTCTACGGGGCCTCGTTAAGGATACCGGATTGCGTCGGCAGCGACTATCACTCGTTCACCGAACGGAAACCCCGAAACCGTAATTGTTCGTTCATCGAGTGATGGCACAGGTTTGGGGGATGCCATCCATCTCCACCACCACATGTAGTTGTTGAGGGACTGGTAACGCGATTCGACATGCGCTAGCATGGGTGCATGGCGAGTCGCGGCGAAGACTTCGGTCCGGGACTGACGCCGGCCGAGGCGGACGGCGGGCTCTGGCCGCCTCCCGGGCCGGCGCCGGCATCGGAGCCGCGCGACTGGCGGTCTCTGTACGAACAGGCGCAGGCCCGTGCGGAGACGGAACGGGCCCGGGCGGACTCGGCGGAGGCGCGCGCCCGGGAGTTGCTCCAGGCCGAGCGGGCCGCCCGTTCCCGGGCGGGCCTGCTGAGGACACGGCTCGACAGGGGCCGGGACATGGTTTCCCTGACCCGGGAACTCCGCCAACTGGCGCGGGAGAACGCCCGGCTGAGCAGGGCGCTGGAACGGACGCAGCCCCACAAGGATGAGCTCGTTGCGTTGCGCAGGAAGGTCGAGGCGCTCCGTCGCAGGTTGAAACGAGCGGCACAGGCTTCGCCGCCCCAGAGAGCGAGCGCCCAACTGCGCAAGGCGCTGGAGCGGGCGCAACGGCAGAAGGACACGATCAGGGCGTTGCGCGGAGAAGCCGGTTCCCTCGGCCGGGAGGTCCGCCGGTTGAACCGGGAGGCCCACCGGCTGCGCCGCGAGCAGGAGCGGTTGCAGGACCTCAAGACGACGGTCCGCCGGCTGACCTTCGAAACCCGGTTGCAGCGCGGGGAGCTGGCGGGATACCACGACCAGATGCACGTCATCGCCGGGCTGAGGAGGCGCGTCGACAATCTGGGAATCGCCCTCAGGCAATCCGCCGTCAAGGCGGGCCTGGAGGCCGAGCTCGACGGGCGTCCTCTGGTGTCTGCGCTCATCGGGAGAGTGCGCGCCCGGGACGAGGCCATCGAGGCGCTGCGCAAGTCGAACGGACGGCTGGGCAGGAAGATCGAGGACCTTCGCGCCCGGAACGCGTGGCTGGAAGCCCGGGTTGCCCAGCTCCGGTCGAGCCGGGCCGTCTTGTCGAAGACGGTCTTCGGGAGCAGGAGCGAGAAGCAGGAGACGCCCCGCTCGGAGCGCAAGCGGGGCCAGCAGCGCGGGGCGCCCGGCCACGGCCGCACCCAACGGCCCAAGCTCGAAGAGAAGGCCGAAGAGCACAACCCGCCCGGGGACGCGCGCGTGTGTTCCTGTTGCGGGATGCCCTACGTGGCCAACGGCGAGAACTCCTCGACCGTCATCGAGATCGAAGTCAAGGCGCACACGCGCAGGATCGTCCGTCCCCGCTGGCGCCGCGGTTGCCACTGCGCATCGTCGCCTCTGGAGGTGTCGGCGCCCGCGCCGCCGCGGCTGTTCCCCAGGACGCCCTACGGAACCAGCGTGTGGGCATGCTTCCTGTTCGAGCGCTACGCCTGCCTGCGGCCCCTGCACCGGGTCGCCGCATGGATGTCGGACCAGGGATTGCCGATCTCGGCCGGGACCCTGGCCGACAGCGTGCCCCGCTTCCTGCCGCTGTTCGAGCCGGTGGCCAGGGCGGTCCTCGCGCACCAGAACCGAGCGGCGGTGCGCCACGGCGACGAGACCGCATGGCGCATCCAGGAGCTTCGCCGGACGGGCCGGTCCAGCCGCGCGTGGCTGTGGACCTCGGTCAGCGAAGACGCCGTCTACTTCCACATCGACCCCTCGCGCAGCGCCGCGGTGGCCAACAAGCTGTTCGGCGATGCCGGCGGAACCCTGTTCCTGGTCTGCGACCGGCACTCGGCCTACCGCAAGATGGCCCGCGAAGCCGCCGGCAAGGTGGTTCTCTGTTGGTGCTGGGCTCATCAGCGGCGCGACTTCCTCCACTGCGCGGCAGGCCACCCGAGCCTGACCCCCTGGTGCGAGGGATGGATCGAGCGCATCGCATCCATCTACCGTCTGAACGAGGCGAGGTTGAAGCATTACGACCCCGCCCTGAAGCGCCAGACGCAGGCCTTCGCCGCCGCCCAGCGCACGCTGAAGGAGGAGTTCCACCGCCTGTTCGCGCATGCCGGGCAGGAACTCGACGGATTGCCGCCCGGGGCGCGCCAGGCCGGGCCGTTGCGCTCGCTGCTGCGCCATCGCCAGGGGCTGGGCGTCTTCATCGATCACCCGTACGTGCCCCTCGACAACAACGTCGCGGAACGGGTGCTCCGGGGCCCGGTCATCGGACGGCGCCTGTCCTTCGGCTCCGACAGCGAGACCGGAGCTCGCTTCACCGCCGTCATGTACTCCGTCGTCGGCACCCTGGCCACCAACGGCATCGATGTCCGGCGCTGGCTCGAGGCATGGCTCCGGGCCTGCGCCTCCATTGGCCGCAGGCCCCCGCAAGACCTCTCGCCGTGGCTGCCCTGGTCCATGAGCCCGGAACTCGGGCGCGCCCTCAGGGCGTCGGCATGACCGCCGCCGTCGAGTGCCGCTACTACGGCCGCGACTTCACCACCGAAGAGATGGCGCTCCTGCGCGAGCTGCTCGCCGCCTCTCCGCCCCCCAACCGCCATGCCCTCTCCAGGGAGTTCTGCCGCCGCATCGGCTGGCTGAAGCCCGACGGCGGCCTCAAGGACATGATGGCCAGGGTCACCATGCTCGCCATGCACAACGACGGCCTCATCGTCCTGCCGCCCCCCAAGTGGCCGCGGCCTCCGCGCCGTCCCATGGTCTTCGGCCCCGACACCGAACCGCCGCTCTTCCCCGCGCCCACTACCCTCGATGAGGTCCGCCCCCTCAGCCTCCATGCCGCCGTGCGCTACACCAGCGAGGGCAGGCTCTGGAACGAGTTCATCGCACGCTACCACTACCTCGGCTACAAGACCCTGGTCGGAGCACAGATGCGCTACGCCGTCCACGACCGCCTCGGCCGCCCCCTCGCCATGCTCGGCTTCTCCACCGCCGCCCGCAAGCTCGCCCCCCGGGACCGCTTCATCGGCTGGACCCCGCAACTGCGCCGGAAGAACCTCCCGCTCGTCGTCGACAACCCCAGGTTCCTCATCCTCCCCTGGATCAGGATCCCCAACCTCGGCTCTCACATCCTCTCCCTCGTCCGCCGCCAACTGCCCAAGGACTGGACCGAGCGCTACAACACCACCCCCGTCCTCATCGAGACCTTCGTCGAGACCCCGCGCTTCACAGGCGCTCTCTACAAGGCCTCGGGATGGATCCGCGTCGGCGCCACACAGGGCCGCGGCCGCTACGACCGCCACACCAGGCGCGACCAGCCCGTAAAGGACATCTGGCTCCGATCCCTGCGCAAGGACTGGCGCCGAACTCTCAACCGGTGATACCATCATCCTCCGTCGCACCTTGCGGTCCTTCATCCTTCATCACTCTGTGACCGAACGAAAACCCGAAACCGGAGAAAATGCTCCGCCACGGAATCAGGACCGTAATCGCAACGCAACCCACTGAAGTCGCACCCCGGAGTGTAGGCGGTCATCCGCTGGCGCCGCTTGTCCGGAGGACGCAGGCGCCTGGGTCCTTCGGAAACGATGATAACTAACCGACTTATATGGTTTTCTTTCACTATTGTCGTGGCGGGGCTTGACATGGCGACGCTTGTCCGCTACCCGAGGGAATGGTCGGAAATCACTGAGATCGTTGTATAATATATTGGTCTTTTTCGCCGTCGGCTGCGTTGCTCTTCCTCGCGTGGTGCCCGCCACTGCTCGTCATCGCGCCTTGCCGACAACGAAAAATCCTCCGCATCTTATGCTGCGAATTAACCAGACACCACACTAGCGGTAGCGCGCGTGATGCCCGGCCACCGGCGCCGGGTCAACGGCATCGAGGGCGTCGGCGGAGCCGCCCAGCGCCGTGACGATGGTGCGGATGTTGGCCAGCATCATTCCGGTGTAGGAGTGGACGGGGTCGCCGGCCTCGCCCGGGAGGTCGTCGTCCCGCAGGCTGTCGATGAACCGGGTCTCCGCCTCACGGGCGATTTGCCGCAGCACCGGGCTGGGGAAGACCTCGGAGCCGAACACCGCGGGCACCCGCTCCCGGTTCAACTGGTCGATGAGACGGGCCACCTCCCGGGGGCTGGGCTCGGCGAAGCTTGAGGGCTGCACCGCGCCGATGACGGTGAAGCCGTAGCGCTTGGCGAAGTAGGGCCACGAGTCGTGATAGGTGAGCAGGCGGCGGTTCCCCTCCGGCACGGTTGCCACGGCCGCCGCGATGGCCTTGTCCAGCGCCCGGAGCTGCCCCAGGTAGCGCTCCGCGTTGGCCTCGTACGCGGCGCGGCCCGCGGGGTCGGCGGCGATCAGGGCGTCGCGCACGAGGCGCGCGTAGGTCATGACGTGAATCGGGTCGGGCCACAGGTGCGGGTTGGGATGGCCCTGGTCTTTGGGGAAGCTGAAGTCGAAGACGTAGTCCTTCTCGGCCAGGGTGCGGTCGCCGAGCAGCAGGATCGGCGTGTCCGTCCGCCTGTTGGCGCGCGCCAGCTTGAGGGTGGGGATCTCCAGGTAAAGGCCGTTCAGGACGATGAGGTCCGCCCGCGCCATGGTGCGGGCGTCGGACGGCACCGGCCGGAACGTGTGCGAGTTCACCCCTTCGGGCACGATGCCGGTGACCCGCGCCCGACTCCCGGCCACGTTCTCGACAATGCTGGTGATGGGCGCCACGGTCGTGACCACGCGCGGGGAGGCGGCGGAAAGCGCGGCCGGGAGCGCCATCAGTATGGCGAGCAGCGACGCTGCGATTACGCGCGGACCCCGACGCAGGGACATGGGCTTTCCTGGGAGACTCTGATTACTTGCCGCCATTACACTCGACCGGAGTCTACGTATCGCAGGGGCGGAAGTCAATCTTGCAACTTTCTCCGCAGCATGGCCGCGGTCTTGGGCGCGTTGGCGGGCTCAGTCGAATCCACCCCATCCCGGACCCTCCACAGCGTGAGCGTGCCATCGACCAGGAGCTCGAAGCGATAGAGGGCGCCAGACTGCTGGACGAAGCCCCGAATGGCGCCATTCTCCCGCTCCTGGCTCACTATCTTGAAACCCTTCATCAGCCACTCCTCGATCAGGATGGGCTTGTCAGATCAGAACCGGAACGCGCCGGGGAGGAGGAGTCACTCAACCAGTCTCTCGCCCAAGCTGGGAAGCCCAGCGCATGCAACGTGAAGACAACGTCGTCACGACGGCTTCTGTGACAGCAATCGGGGTGCAAGTCAACAGCAATGTGTAATACAATCCATAAAGTCATGTAAAAAACACGAAAGTATCCGCATAGCTCATGGACTGCTCACACTAACATGATGTGCTGTATGTTACGCTGTTGCCGGACGGTGCTCTCCGATTCCGATGAATGCACGAATGGGCGGGTTACGAACTTCAAGCTATTCCGGGCGGGCATTCCGTCGATGAAGGACTGAAAATGACCGAGAAGGAAGCAACCTTGCTCAAGGAAATAGGCAGTCGAGTAGCGGGACCCCGATATACCCTGTCGCTTCCGGCAGAACCGGAAGTGACAGAGTTATTGAGCAGTTTGGTGGAACAGAACCTGGTGGAATCCACAAGCTACGTGGATCGCATGGACGGGCCCGAGATGGTCCGCGTGTGCCTCACCGGCCGGGGGTGGATCAGGTACAAAGGGTCGAACGCGGCGACGTAGAGGTCCGGGCTCCCTACGGGTTTTGTGGTGTGGGCATGCGGTAGCCGACCCCGCGCTCGTTCAGAATGTAGGTTGGGCGGGCCGGGTCGTCGCCGAGCTTTCGGCGGAGCTGCTTCACGAAGGTGCGGACGCGGTCCGGGTCGCCGTCGTCCGGCCCGCTCCACAGTTGGCGGATCAGCGAATCGTAGGTTAACACCCGCCCGGCGTTGACCGAGAGTATGCGGAGGAGTTCGTACTCGGTGACGGTCAGCCGCATGGGGTCGCCGGCCAAGGCGACCCTGCGCTGCTCGTAGTGGATGGCAAGATCTCCCAGAACGAAGCTTTCCGTTCCCGCTTGCCTTCGCAGAGCCGCACGGATTCTGGCCACCAGTTCGGTCGGCGAGAAGGGCTTGACGATGTAGTCCGCGGCTCCGGCCTCCAACGCCCTGGCGATGGTCTCGTCTCTTCCGTAGGCGGAAATGAAGATGACCGGCAGATCGCCCATCTCGGGGAGAGTTTCCATCAGCTCGATTCCATCGGCGCCGCGTAGCAGGAGGTCGAGCAGCACCAGTCTGGGCTTCTCCGTCCTGATGATGCGGGACAGATCCTGGTGCTCTCCGGTGACAATCGGCGAATAGTCGTTCTTGGCGAGGGCTTCGCGAACGTAACGAAGCGTCTGCGGGTCGTCGTCCACCACCAGGATCGGAATCGGTTCCCGTCCCTCGCCAAGCGACGGGGAACGGCTTGGGCGGGAGCCGGCTGCCGCCGCGGGCTCTTCGGCCACCGGAATCGTGAAGGTAACCTGCGTGCCCTGACCCGGCCCGCTGCTTGCGGCCCAGATGCGGCCCCCGTGGGCCTCCACCAGGCCCTTGCAGATGGCGAGCCCCAGGCCGGACTTCCGAAGCCCGCGCTCTCCGTCGCCGCCCAGGTTCGTATATTTCCGGAACAGGTACGGAAGCTGCTCCACGGGCACCCCCCTGCCTTCGTCCGAGACCGAGATCGCGACGTGCAGGCCGTCGCGAACCGCGACGACCCGGATGGGCGAGGACTCGGGAGAGTGCCTGGCGGCATTGGAGAAGAGGTTGTTCAGGACCTGCACGATGCGCTGCCTGTCCGCCAGCATCCGCGGCAAGTCCTGCGGAAGGTCGATGACAATCGTGTGCGCGCTGCCGCCGCTCAGGAACGCGTTCTTGGCCTGGTCCACCACCACCGCCACCGTTGCAGGTTCAGGTGCGACGGACACCGTGCCCGCGTCGATGCGACCCACGTCCAGGAGGTCGCTGATGAGGCCCCGCATGTGATCGGCCTGCTCGTCGATGATCCGGAAGAACTGATCCAGCTCGGCCCGGTCCAGAGCGGGCGAGGCGCCCAGCACGGTCGTGGTGGAGCCCTTGATGGCGGCGAGCGGAGTGCGCAGTTCGTGGCTCACGATGCCCAGGAACTCGGCCCGCAGCCGGTCCAGTTCCTCCAGCGGCGCGAGGTCCTGCATGGTGACCACGACCGAGACGATCTCGCCCTCGGCGGAACGGATCGGTGTGCTGTTGATGAGCGCCGTCACGCTCCTTCCGTCCGGCACGGAGAGCACGATCTCCTCGGCGCGCACGGTCTCGGAGCCGAACGTCCGTGCGATGGGAATCTCGCCGAGCGAAACCTCGCGCCCGTCGGCGCGCCGGAACGTGACCACCTCCAGCAACTGCTCCAGAGACCGCCCCGGTATGCGCAGCCCTTCGGCGATCCGTTTCGCTTCCCGATTGAGCGACACCGGTCTGCCCGTCGTGGCGTCAAACACCACCACGCCCACCGGAGAGGTCTCCACCAGGGCCTCGAGGTTTGCCCGCGCCCGCCGCTCGTCCCGGTGTGTGCGTGCATTGGCGATGGCCGTGGCCGCCTGCGAGGCGAACACCATCAGCACCTCTTCGTCCTCGCCCGTGAACTCCGCGCCGCCTTCCTTCTCGGACAGGAAGAAGTTGCCGACCTGCTCGCCGCGGTGGCGCATCGGCGTCGCCTGCAGCGTCTTCGAGCGCATCAGGTCGGGAGAGAAGCCGAGCGCCTGGACGTAGGCCGGCAGGTCCGTGAGCCGCAACGGCCCGGGGAGATCGCGGAGGTGCGCGAACAGCCGGGGACCGTCGGGCCACTCGGTGAACTGCAGGTGCTCCTCGGGGGTGAACCCGGAGGTGACGAAGTCGCGGACCTCGCCCGCTTCGTCGACCGTGGCTATGATGCCATAGAGCGCGCCGGTCAACTCGCGAGCGCTGTCCACGACCTCCTGCAGCACGGTGCCAAGGTCGAGGCTCGCGCTGATGCGCAGGATCGCCGCGCTCAGGGCGGAGGCCCGCTCCCGGAGCGCGGCGGTCTCTTGCGTGAGTTCGTCCCGGCTTTTCAGTGGCCGTTCCCGATCCTTGGAAGAATGCTGCATTTCAGTTGCATGGATGCCGGCCTCGGGCTCCGGGATCGCTCCGCTATCGTCCCTCGGCGATCAACAGGTAGCCGCGGTTCTCCACGGTGTCGAAGGTGCGCATGGCCTTGATCAGTTCGGCCGCGCTCACCCACACCCACGGGGCCCGGTTCGGGTTCACGTCCATGATCAGAAACGAATCGCTCGCCTCGTCATAGGCTCCGAGGGGGGAGATGTGCCCGCCGCCCTTCTGGCCCAGGGTCTTGCGGTGGTAGTTCACCAGCACGTAGTCACCCGGGGCGGCCAGGTTCTTCGCCAGCTCGCGTTTGATCGTCTCGTCGTTCGTCTCTTCACCGACCACGCGGATCCGCACGTCGAGCTCGTGGGCGCTCAGGGCCTGGGCCAGTTGCCGGAGTTGCAGGCCGAAGTCCTTCTTCATGGCCCCCTGGATCTCGATGGGCTTGCCCAGCACCTCGATCTTGGTCTTGGTCTGGTCGGTGAGGACGTTGTTCGGCGTGTACTTGCCGAAGAAGGGGTTGAACCCCTTGGGGAGCCAGGCGCGTTCGTCCTCCGCGATGGAGTAGGTGTCCTGGGGGAGTTCCTTCTTTTTGCCCAGCCTCAGCGCGTTCAAGACGATGGCTGAAGAGACCGGCCCGCAGAAGATCTTGTTGTCCTGGCTGATGAAGTGGTTGCTCAGCCGGAAGAAGTCCGCCTTGTGGGAGGAGCGCGACAGGCGCTCGGAACTCTCTCCGGACTCCCACTCTACCAGGCCGGCCGCGACGCCGGCCTGGCACAGGACGAAGCCCGCCAGCAGCAGCACTGTCAGAACGTGTTTCATGGGACCTCCCTGGTTCGGTTCAATTTAACTTCACGGGATTTCAACCTCTGGGCCGGACTTCCGCGAAGTGCAAGCCCGTGAAAAGGATGCCGCGCGGATCGGGTTCCCTACGGTCGCTCCCACGAGCAGGCCGTGGCCGTGGAACTCCGGTTGTCGCTAGTGTAGGTCGTCTCATACTCACAGGTCCCGCGAACGCCGGAGAATTTCCCTGTACCGCCCTCCATGACCAGCCGGCCCTTACCGCCGCCACCGGCCGTCATGCTCCCGGCCGTCCTCCCGCCCGACACGTAGAACTCATCATCACCTTCGCCCACCTTCAACGCGCAGAACGTCTTCAGGTCCAACCGTGCGGCCGTTCTTTTCCCATGAACCACGCACGTCACGTCACTCCGCGCATCCTTCGTAAACGGACCGCCGGTGCTGTCGAGAATGACGCCTGACCCGGTCGTACCGCCGCCGAAGACGGTCCCGTCCGACTGCCGCACCCTGGCGTAGTCGAAAGTCAAGACTATCGACATCCTGAAGGTCCCGGCATCGGCGCCAAGAGCGGGCCGGACCGTGCCCAGGGTCGCCGCCGCTACGATTCCCAACGCGGCCGCCATCAGCCTTGTTGCGGCCAGAACGTCCAGCTTACCGGGGGCATCAGCCATGGTCTTCTCCTACTACTCGAGTATGAGTTTTCTGTGAACCGACTTTTTGGTTTCGTGTTAATTTGAGGATTCTGCCGCGAAATCACCTGAAATCACTATACCACGCCGTGCCAAAATTCCAGTCGTTGCACCGGACATCCCCGGCTTCATTCCCGCCTCCCTCCGTGATCGATATGAAAATAAAGAATTGCGCAAATATGTCGGTAAGTTACAAATCCAGACCCGGCGCGTGGAATCTGCGTCAATATTTATCGAGAAGATAGTAATTCAGCCAATTCTGATACGCATAATTTATTCAATATTAAGTACTCTAACCGTATGGCAATCAGCGTCGTGGAGAGGACGACGACGATGAACGGGCGGCTTCACGCGATGGGTTCCCTGTTGCTCGCGCTGATGGCCGTGACCGTGGGCGCCTGCACGACGGGCGGCTCTCCGGGAACCGCGATGCAGGACGAGATCCGGTTCGAGAGGAACAGCGAGTTCTCGGGTCCGCGCTTGCGTATGTTCGTGACGTTGCAGGACGGCAGCGAGGCATCGGTCAACACAACGGACGATGTCATCGGGACCCAGGCGGGCGCCACGCCGATCCCCGGACACGAGGCGCGGGGCTGGACCTTTCTCAAGGACGTGGAGGCCGGCACGACCCTCGCTCACGCCCTGGTGAGTTGGGACCCGGGCAATCCGGCCGACTACCTGATGGCCGGGTGGTGGGTACAGTTCCCCGGCCAGCATCTTCCCGAGCTGAGCTTCGCGGACTCAGAGATATACGCTGTCGTGGACGGGCCTGAGACCGATCCGGCGAGTCCGCCGGAATTGCCGGTCGCGGGGGAAGCGGCCTACAGCGGAAATTCCGGCGGTGTCTATGTCTACGTCCCCGAGGGCGACGGGGACGCCGCCGTGATCGACGAGTACCAGGGAACCATCACGCTCAGCGCGGACTTCGCCAATCGCACCCTGAGCGGCTGTATCGGGTGCGTCGGCGACCTCTCCGCCAGACGTGCGCATTTGGGGGTCATTCTGGGGGAAGAGGTGCTGGACGACCGATCCCTGATCGCGGACTACGAACTGCACCTGGGTGCGGCGCCGATCGATCCGAACGGCACCTTCGTGGCTTCCGACATCATGGTGACGCACCCCGAGCGAACGCCGACCTCCACCGAGGGCTACTGGGGCGGCAGCTTCTCCAATATCCGGAACAAGGACGGCGACCCTCGTCTCGTTGCGGGGTTCAGTGCAGTGGTCTTCACGGAGAGCGACGGGAGCGAGGCAGCGATCGACGGGGTGTTCGTCGCCCCGGTGGATCGGTCCGGAGAGCCGTAGCACGCCGCTCGGGTGAGCGGAGGCGTTGCGCTCCCGTCAGGTCGGCAATATGAACCCAGCCGCTTCCATTCTCGCCATCGGTGATGTTCATCTCGGCACCGCCTGCTCCGGTGTGCCCGGCGCCATTTCCGCCTGGGGAGTGGACCTGGCGGAACTCACGCCGGCTGCGGCACT
Source organism: uncultured Binatia bacterium (SeqCode) (assembly GCA_965219905.1). GTDB lineage: Bacteria > Desulfobacterota > Binatia > UBA9968 > JAJDTQ01 > JAJDTQ01. Next base: position 2,422,791 of record CBDCOS010000002.1, read on the forward strand.
CCGGCTATCCGTTGATCTCGCCATCAAACAGCAACTCGACGCGGTCCTGTTCGCCGGTGACGTGGTTGAGAGCACGAACGCCAGACTCGAGGCAATGTTGCCGCTCGAGGAAAGCGTTGGGCGGTTGCTGGCCGCCGGAATCGAAGTCATCGCCATTGCCGGCAACCATGATGTCGGGGTGTTGCCTCGGGCTGGCGGCTCGTATCGACGGGTTCACCCTGCTGGGCGCCGGCGGCGAGTGGGAGGCAAGAACGATATCGAAGGACGGGTCTCCCGTTGCCCAGGTGGTCGGCTGGTCTTTCGGCGACTGGTACGTGCGTGAGAGTCCGGTGGCGCAGCTCCTCAGACAACCGCTCCGGACGCCCCGGCCTCTTGTCCCCAGGATCGGTCTGTTGCACGCGGACCTGGACGCCTCCGGCGGACACCACGCGCCCGTCACACGGGCCGAGCTTGATGATACCGGCTACGACGCCTGGCTCCTGGGCCACGTCCACAAGCCTTCGCTCGAGGGGTTGTCCGCGTCAACGGGAACCCGGCCCTGCGGTTATCTCGGTTCGCTTGTCGGGCTCGACCCGTCGGAAACAGGTCCTCACGGGCCTCTGGCTCCTGACGGTGTCGAGCGATGGCGGCATCGACGTCAGGCAAATTCCCCTGGCGCCGCTCCGATGGGAGCAGGTGGCCGTGTCGGTGGAAGGGCTTGAGCATGTGGAGGATGTACCGGACCGGCTGTTGAGCGAAGCGGAGAGACTTGTCCGCCGGCTTGGGGAAGAAGCCTCGGTTCCCCGCGCGCTCGGTCTGCGTGGGCGACTCACGGGGACAAGCGGCTGTCATGCGGGAAATCCAGCGGTGGATTGCCGGCGGTGGATGGAGTTCGATGGGGCGGGTCGTGGATGGCACCGCGGTCTTCTTCAACAAGGTCGTTGACTCGATGGAGTTGCCGCTGGACCTCGCGGAAATCGCGCTGGGCGATGATCCGGCCGCGCTGATGGCGCAGCGGCTCCTGGTGCTCAGGGACGATAACGACCGGTCCAGGGCGTTGCTCGACAAGGCGCGCGCGGCGTTGAGCGAAACTGCCCGAGAGGATGTCTGGCTGCCCGTTGAGGATCATCGCAATGCGACCGACCCTCTGTCGGACGATGCCCTGCGCGACCTCTTGTTCCACTCGGGGAAGGCGGCGTTGCACGCCATACTCGCTGGCCGCAGGGGAAGCGAGCCTTCGTGAAGCTGAGGCGACTTGCCATAGACCGGCTGCCCGGCATCAGCCAACCCTTTGAAATCGAAGCAGCGGGAGCAGGCTTCCACGTCGTGTTCGGTCCGAACGGGATCGGCAAGTCGAGCATCTGCCGCGCCGTCGAGGGGTTGTACTGGGAAGACCGCGGTCCCTCGCGGCTAACGTCGGTAACCGGCGAATTCGAACTGGACGGAGAAACGTGGTGGGGCGAGCGTGAAGGGAATTATAGACGATAGTGGCCATCCACCACCGATGCCCAGGCTCAGGCGCTACCCGGAAAGAATCTTGTTGAGCTTTTCCAGCCTGGACAACCCGGTCTTGAACGCCGCCCAGTCAGTAACCGGGTCTCCCTTGTAGTTGTCCAGGATGGCGGCGGGCGGCGAGAAGTCCAGTTCATCATCTCGGGTCGCCGCGTCCAGGGCCTTGCCGTAAGCGTTGAGCTTTTTCTTAAGCTCCGCGAGACGTGGCAACAGCGCCCGTTTCTC
>CBDCOS010000003.1:0-667500 GCA_965219905.1 uncultured Binatia bacterium (SeqCode)
GCTTTCGCGGGATGACGGCGGGGAACCGGCTACATGGCCGCTCCGACCGTCAGGACCCGCCCGTCAAGTCTTCGATGGCGGCCATCACCTCCACGTAGGTGCCGCAGCGGCAGATGTTGCCGGAAAGGTAGTCGCGCACCTCGGCCTCGTCGGGTTTCGCGTTCTCGTTCAGCAGCCCCTTGACGGCCATGATCATGCCGGGGGTGCAAAAGCCGCACTGGAACGCCTGATGGTCCAGGAAGGCCTGCTGCACCGGATCGAGGTTGCCTTCGCGACCGAGCCCCTCGATGGTCAGGACCTCCTTGCCCTCGGCATTGCTCGCCAGCATGAGGCAGGAGCTTACCGGCTTGCCGTCCACCAGCACCGTGCAGGAACCGCACACGCCCACGCTGCAGCCCTCGCGCGTGCCCTTGAGGCGCAGGTCGTCGCGCAGCACTTCCAGCAGCGTCTGGTTGGACTTGACCGAGAGCTCGCGCCGGCGCCCGTTGACGTTGGCGGTGATGAGATGTCGCATGGCTTCTTCCTACGGCGTGCTCGCTTGGCGCTCGGCCAGCGCCGCCACGATCCGCTCCGGCCGGAGCGGCAGCTCGGTGATGTTGACGCCGCCCAGGGCGTTGGCCACCGCGTTGCCGATGGCCGGAGCGACGGCCGGTATGACCGCCTCCCCCACCCCCTTGGCGCCGAACGGGCCGTCCGGGTGCGGGTTCTCCACCAGCAGCGACTGGAACCGTTCCGGGTGGTCCTGCATGGAGGGCAGCATGTACTCCAGCAGCGTGCCGTTCACCGGCTGGCCCTGCTCGAACACCATCTCCTCGAAGAACGCCGCCCCGAGGGCCTCCAGCATGGAGCCCTCGTTCTGCAGCCCGCATTGCAGCGGGTTGATGGCCTTGCCCACGTCCACGGAGGTGGCGACGTTCAAGACCCGCACCTTGCCGGTTTCCACGTCCACCTCCACCTCCGCTCCGCACGCCGAGAAGAACCAGAAAGCCGCGGCCTTGCCCTTGCCGGTCTTGGGGTCCAGCCCGCCCTGGACCTGGAAGTTGGAGCTGCCGAAGATGCTGCCCACGGAATCGCCGTATTTCACCCGCAGCAACTGCGGCACGGTCAGGCCCCGGTCGGGCACCCCCTTGACCCGCACCCCGTCGGCGCCGAGCTCCAGGTCGGCCTTGTCCACCTCCAGCCCCTGGGCGCCGGCCTCGAGCAGTTGCTCGCGCACCTCCTCGGCCGCTCGCAGCGCGGCGTTGCCCATGTGGAAGGTGGTACGGCTGGAGCTGGTGGACTTGTCGTAAGGGGTCACGTCGGTGTCCGGGGCGGACACCGTGACCCGCTCCACCGGCATGCCGAGCCGGTCCGCCACGATCTGCGCCAGACAGGTGCGCACTCCCTGGCCCATCTCCGTACTGCTGGTGAGGAGCATCACCGAGCCGTCGCCGTTGAGCCGCACGCTGGCGGCCGAGGCGGTGGGCGTGGTGGTGCTCTTCATGATCACCGCGAGGCCCTTGCCCCGCCTGAGCGACCCTTCGCGGACACCGTTTTGCTGTTCCTCCCGGCCGCGCCAGCCGACACCCGAGGCCACCTGCCGGAGGCAGTCCGAGATGCCCACCGAAACCAGCGACTCTCCGGTGACGAAGAGGTCGCCTTCCTGGAGCAGGTTCTTCAGCCTCAGCTCCACCGGGTCCATGCCGAGGTGGCGCGCGATGCGGTCCATCTCGGATTCGTAGGCCCACGCCACGTGCGGCACTCCCACGCCCCGGTACGGACCCGCCGGCGGGAGGTTGGTGTACACCGCGTAGGTGGTCAGCCTGCGGTTGGGCACCCGGTACGGCCCGCTGGCCACGTAGGAGCCGGTCTTGGCGTTGGCCGGCCCGGAAAGCGCGTAGGCGCCCAGGTCGTAGAAGACATCCACCTCCCGCGCCACCAGGCGGCCGTCGCGCTTGAAGCCGGTCTTCATCCGCACGAACGCACCGTAACGGCGTCCGGTGAGGAACACCTCCTCTCGGGTGAGCAGCCACTGGACCGGACGGCCGGCCTTGCGCGCCAGGAGCGCGGTCACCGGCTCCAGCCGCGCGTGGGTCTTGCCGCCATAGCCGCCGCCCACGTGGGGCACCACGACCCGGACGCCGCTCTCGGGAACGTTGAAGATCCGCGCCAACTGCTCCTGGAGCCCCACCGCGTTCTGGCACGGCGTGTGCACCAGCAGCCGGTTGGGCGACTCCCACACCGCCGTGGCCACGTGGGGCTCGATGTGGCCGTGCTGAACCGGCGGCATGCGGTAGGTGTTCTCGAAGACCTCGTCGGCCTCGGCGAAGCCGGCGTCCACGTCGCCGTCCCCGGCCCGGAACACGCTGCAGACGTTGCCGCCGGCGTTCAGGTTGAGCTGCTCCCGGAAGATGGCCGCCTGGGTCTCGAAGCGCTCTTCGTGGATGATGGGCGCACCGGCTTGTGCGGCGTCCACCACGTCAAAAACCGCGGGCAGGGGCTCGTACTCCACCTCGATGAGCTCCACCGCCTCCTCGGCGATCTCCCGCTCCTCCGCCGCCACCGCCGCCACGATGTCGCCGACGCAGCGCACCCGGTCCATGGCCAGCACCGGCTGGTCCTCCACCACCGCGCCGTAGTGGGGGTTCAGGCCTTCGAGGTCGTCCCGTGTCACGATAGCGATGACGCCCGGCAACGCCGCGGCCTTGCTCACGTCGATGCTGACGAGCTTCGCGTGGGGGTGGGGACTTCGCAGCGCCTTGGCATGGAGCATGCCTGCCATCTCGATGTCCGCGGTGTACTGGGCGGCGCCGCGGACCTTGGCGCTGCCGTCCACCCTCGGGGTGCTGCTCCCGACCGCGCTCACGAGGTGACTTCCTTCCACGCCGCGGCCAACGCACGGCGGCCCAGCACCCGCACCAGATGGCGCTTGTACTCCGCAGAGCCGCGCAGGTCGGGGATGGGATCGATCTCGTCCGCGGCCCGGTCGGCCATCGCCTCCAGCATTGCTTCCGTCGGACCGGTTTCGCACAGCAGCAGGGGTTGCGCCGCCACCGCCCCCACCGCAAGCCGCGCCTCCACAGGCTGATCTCCGTCCAGCCGCAGCAGCGCCGTGATGCCGGCGCAGGGCCGTTCCTCCGAGGAGCCGGTGGTGAACTTGAGATAGTTGCCCGCCAGCCGCCCCTCCACGGGCGGAACCGTGACCGCGGTGACCATCTCGCCCGGCTCCAGCGCCGTCTCGTAGGTGCCCAGAAGGAAGTCCGCGAGTTTCAGGGCGCGCGTGCCGCGGGCGCCGCTGAGCTCCACCTCGGCATCGAGCGCCACCAGCACCCCCGGCGGGTCCGACTGGTGGTCCCCATGTGCCAGATTCCCGCCGATGGTGGCCAGGTGCCGGATACGGATGTTGGCCACCTCATGGCAGGCTTGGGCCAGCACCGGCAGGTGCTCCCGTACCACCGGCGAGGTTTCCACCTCGTGGATGGTGGCCATGGCCTCGATGCGGACCGCGCCGGCGCCGTCCCGCGTGATGGCGTTGGCTCCCTCCAGCTTCTTGAGGTTCACAAGGGTTTGGGGCCGAAGGAGTCCCTGCTTGACGAGGATGAGGAGGGCTGTCCCGCCGCTCACCGGCCGGACGTCCTCGCTCGCGTCCAGCATCCGGCAGGCTTCGGCAACAGTCTTGGGTTCAAGGAGATCGAAATTGCGCATGGCTCGTCGGCTACTCGTAATGCCAACTGTCCGGGCGCATTCAAGCACGGCGCCATCGGACCCTCGCGGTCAAGACTGCGGGTGACCGTAGGCATCCATAACACCGCACGTGGAGGGTTGCAATGAAACCTATGGCATCACGCCGATTTCGGAAACGTATCAAGCACGAGAATGGGGTCCTGGCTCAGCTTGAAATCAAGGTCGCGTCAACTCACTCTGGACGTTGATGGAACCGCCTCACAATTTCGTCGAACTGCTCTCTGGGTATTCTCATTGACCCTGAGTGTCCTTCCCCGAAACCATGAAACGTGTAAGTCCGCGAGAGACTAAGAATATCGCACAGCTCGACCCTGGGAAGAAAGCCAGCACATGAGGTAACCCTAACTGGGGCAAACCAGCTCCAGTGCATCACCCCTCTCTGGTCGTAGTCCCGCGGCCCTACTCCGCTGTCTCCACTTCGGGCAGTGACTGTTCCATACCAAGCGATCCCGCCGTGCCCTGGTCGGCGGGATCGGTAGGTCGTTCCATCCTGAGCGGTGTACGAAACGCGGGTGATCCCTTCGTAGACGATCACCTTATCGCGACGACGTACCAAGTCAGCAAGGTCTTGGTGCCTCGCTTGGAACCAAATGCCTGCTGTCTGGATGTGATCTTCTAACGGGGGCCAGTGTGTGGTGATCCAGTAGTTCATGGGCACTTCCAATTCTCAAACCGGCCTCGTGTTGGTTCCCTTGCAGTTGGGGCACACCGGAGGCCCGAATTGCTTCCCTCGTCGCTGTCCCTCTACCTGTTCTTTAGGCGTGAAGACCTCTAAAGTGAACTTTTCCCCACATGTATTGCAAAGATATTGCTGCTTTCGCGACACTACCACCCCCTCGGCAAGTCTTTGCGGGTACTTCCTGCCGGTGGAGATGACGGCTGGATCCATAGCCTGCCGTCACATCCACCAGTTCCTGGCTGCAGGTCATCAAGGCAAATTGCGCCGTGTTCGCTCACCGGTCAAATCCGCGATATTACTTCTTCTTGTTCGGCCGTTGCGTTAAGGCTGACGCAGCAGCCGACTTTGCGGCCTTACTTGAGTTCGGGTTACGGAGCACTTTGCTCGCCGCCGAAGCTGCCTTCTTGCCCGTGACTTCGCTATTTCCCTTACGTGCCATTACCGCATCACCTCCTCTCACACAAGATGTTGTGTCTATATCAAATACTGCCAACAACATAAGGCTCACCACCCGATTGTCAACCCTGCCTTGGGCGGCTTGTTGAGGCCTGCCTCTCGAACCCATCTATCATCCTTGTCCATCCAGGACGTCCTTCAAAGTCCGACCTTCCAGCGAATCCTCATCCTGTGGGGCAACGAATTCCGGGGACTTGAACAACGGACTCCCTGGAGACCACAACTCCACGCTTTCGGCGTGCTCTTCGTAGTACGCTGGGTCCGTCGTAACCCGGAGGCGCTCGGGCATTCCGAGCGTCAGGAGACTGTATTCCCTATTAGCCATCGGTTGAACCTCGGTGCCGGGAGGCATCAAGGCCGGAGAGGAAATGACGCGGTCCAGATCTTCCATGAGGACCGGGGACGGCGGCCGTTGGGGCATGGCGACATCCTCCGTCAGGGCGGCATCCAAGTCGAAGCCGCCGCGTTCTGCGTTGCTCGCCTGTTGTTCGATGGTTTCCACGACCTCCACGCGTTCTCGTTCGCGGCCGGAGAGCACGGCGCCGGCAATGGCGCGCGGAAGCTGGGCAAGGATCGGTTGCAGGCGCCCCACTACCGTTTCGAACAGCCCGATGCGTCTGCGCAATGCCCGGTAGACATCGGTCTCGACCGTGCCTTCGTAGTGCAGATTGACGATGCGGATCACCGGATGGTGCTGTCCGAGGCGGTCGATACGGCCGATGCGCTGCTCCACACGCATGGGGTTCCACGGCATATCATAGTTGACCAGGGCGCCGCAGAACTGGAAGTTTAACCCCTCGGCCGCGGCATCCGTGCAGAGAAGCAGGTCGGCCTCGCCGTGTCGGAAACGGCGCTTGACGTCGTCCCGCCCGATTCGGCGCCAAGGGCCATCGGCACCGGGAACCTCCCCGCCACGGCCCGAGAAGCACAGCAACCGCAGATTCGTATCCTTGCCGAGTTCCTCGCGCAGAAAGTCCATGGTGTCGGTGTATTGAGTGAACACCATGACCTGCCGGTAGCCGTCGGTGCGCAACGCACTGAGCGCCTGCTTGAGACTCGCCAGCTTGCTGTCCGCAGGAAGACGGCCGATGCTGTCGAGCAGGCTTTGGATGTCGTCCGTTTCCTCTGCAGCCAGCGCCTGCTGCTCCATAGCGGCCATCTCTTCCGTGTCCGGCGCCTCGTCCAGCGTTTCGTCGTCCGGGGCATCCTCGTCCAGCGACGACAATCTGTTGTCCGCGGTGACCGCGTTCAGATGTCGCTGAAGCGTGTTGCCAAGTGCCCGAAAACTGCTGGCCAGCCGTCGGCGATAGATGGTCATGACGAAGCCCACGGCGTTTCGTTCGGCTGCGGCGGCCTGATTGTAGGTTCCCGCGATGTAGTCTTCCACCGCCTCGTAGAGTGCGCGCTCGCCGGGGCTCATTTTCACGAAGCGATCTTCGACTTGACGGTCGGCGATGGGGGTCGTCAGGGTTCCGGCCTTGAAGTAACGACGCAACAACTCCCGCGTGTGCCGCGAGACCAGCCGCCGAATCGGAGTATGGGCCTGCACGATCCTCACCGCGGCCCGGCGTTCCGACGTCTCCAACTGCCTGCGTGGAATGCTGGGACCGTCACGCAACGCCCGGAGAACCTTGTTGGCCTTGAGACGCGACAGGTCGGCCAAGCCTTGCGCGTCCTCCGTCGTGACCGGGCCATAGCCGCGCTCCACCGCCTGGAACAGCCGCGCCATGTGTTCCATGGCCTCGAACGAGGGACTCGGCTGCTCAAGATCTTTGAAGAAGCGAAGGAATGCTTCCGCAGTCCATTCCGGCGGAAGGCCCAGAAGGTCCAGCAGATCCCACACTTCCACCGGGTGCACCTGCATGGGAGTCGCGGTCAGCAGCACCAGGCCCTGCGCGCGCTCCTTCAACCTGCGCATGAGCCGAAGTAGGGCGTTCGGCCCGCCCTCGCTCTGGCTTCCCGCCCCGCGGCGGCGAGCATGGTGCGCCTCGTCAAGCACGACCAGATCCCAAGGCTCTGCTTCCGCCACCAGCGCCTCGGCGCGGTCGTACCGCCGCATGAGCTGGCTCGACGCGATCACTGCTGGCTCCTCGTGCCAGTCAGCGCGGCTCACCTCGCGTTCATCGCAGCCTCGCTGAGCCGGCGACGGATACCAGATGAGCTTGCGTCCGTCGTAAACGGGCCAGTTGAGGTTGAACTTCTCGCGCAACTCGATTTGCCATTGCCCGAGCACCGCCTTGGGCGCCAGGATGAGAATGCGGTGCGCGCGGCCCGCGAGCCACGCTTGCCGCAGCAGCAACCCTGCCTGGATGGTCTTGCCAAGCCCTACCTCGTCGGCGATTAGCAGCTTCGGCGGCCAATTCCCGTAGAGACGCTCAAAGGCGCGCACCTGATGCGGCCACGGCGTAACCGCCGCGGTGGCCTCGCCGACGCGCGCACCGCCGTCGGGAAGGGTCGGCGCGCGCCCGATGAAAGCCCACACACGCGTTCGCAAATCGGCCGATGAGACTACCGGCGGCTCGGGCGCCGGACCAATCGTCGACTTCTTTTCATTCCCCTCCACCACTCCCTTCAAGCGTTCCGGCAGCGCATCGCCGGCAGGCAGGAAACGCAGCAGGTCGTGCCGCACCGCATCCGGCACGTCCAGCACCGACAGACGCGGACTGCGATTGGCCCAGATGCGGGCGAAGTTCGTCTCCTCGGCCACCACCCGCTCGGGTTGCGGTCCCCAACTCGTGAAGACGTTGATGCTCTCCCAGTTGGTGCGCCAGCCAGCCACGGTCTCGTTCAGGCTGCCGTTCCAGGCGATCTTCTCGCCCGTACGATCCTCAATGACGCCGGCTTTCTCGTGGAAGATGCCGTCGTCGCTCACCGGCTTTCCGCTCGCGTCACAGGGCACCGCCACCTTCACGTCGAGATGGCCGCGGGCAACCATCCAGGCAAGCAACTCAAGAGCACCGGAAGCGCCCGCGTCCGGAGGCGCCAAGGGCAAAACCGCCAGACGCTGTTCAACCCGCGCCCGCAACGCCTCGCCTCGCTCAATGGCCTCGATCTCGGGCGGCGCCAACGTACAGCCGACGATGAGCCGCATGCGCCCGCGGTTGCGCACCAACCCCTCAATGCCACGTGCCGCCAGCGCGAGAGCGCCGGCGTTGAAATAGCCGGTCAGGCGGTCGTAACGCTCGGCGTCTTCCAAAGCCGGAACATAGAAGAGCCCGACGAGGTCGCCGTCGTCCGGCGTGTACTTGAGCTTCCAGTTGCGGTCCCGAAGCATGATTCAGCTATTGTCGTCCTGCCACAACTTCAACTGCTCGGGCTCGTCGATGCGGTCGCTATACGCGAGCCGGGAGAGGTTGTAGAGCATCTCGAAGTCCGTACCCGATGCCGCGGCCTCTCCCGTAAGATCGATCCCGGTGAAGGCGCGAGAGACGGGCAGCACCTCCAGTACCGCCTCTAACGAAGCGAAGAAGCGCGGGTCCCTGTCCGCCAATGTCGTAGCGAGCAACTCGCGCGCCGCATCCAAGGACCGGAGACGCGCCAAGTTGGCCGCGTGATGGATCGCGTCGATCATGCCGCGGGAGCCGTCAGGCGGGCCGAGCGCCCCCTTGGCGGCCCGCCGCGCGCTGTCCCAGAGCCGGATGTCGCTCCCCTTCTTCTCCGCGAGCCGGCCGATTACGTCACTATCGAGATCGACGCCCACGGCCCGCGCCAGCCTGAGCGCCTCGTCGTACGAGAACACGGGCGCCTTGAAGGCGTCCCAGGCCAGAACGAAGAACGCGGTCGCAGGATCGAGATCGGCATTCGCCTTGAGATGGGTCAACTGCTCTAGACGCCAGCGCTTGACCTCTCGCCGGGCGACCCCGAGGGCATCTTCCGGCGTCGCCGCGTAGGGGTCCCATTCCTCCTCGAACAGCACATGCTGGCGCCGTCGTCGGCGTTCCGCGGGAAGCTCGCGCGGCGTGCCCCGTTTTATCGGCCAGTGGCGGGAGAACTCCTCCAGCGCCGGCCCGAACGAAGCAAGGTAGAGATCGACTCCGGCAATTCCGGCTTCCTGGAACTCCCGAACCCGCGACCGCACCGCAGTCGCGACGCGCGGCTCCACGTCCTCCCAGTAAGGCTCCGGCTCGTCTCTCACCATGAAAGGATCACGGACACGCGGACGGCACACCAGGAAGATGGTGCTGTTGGCTGCGGCCTTGTCCTTGATGTGCAGGCTGCCTTCCGCCTCAGTATTGATGGGCCAGGAAGCGGTGATCACGAAGCCGGCCTCGATCAACCCCTTGGTGAGCGCGTCCCAGGCACCGGTAGCCTTGTGGGTGAACATGAGAGTCATGATGCCGTCGGACCTCAGCACCCGGCAGCACTCCGCGAAGATGGCCGCCATGCGTTCCTGGTAGTCCTGACCGGCCCGCGCACGCGCCCCCTTCTCCCCCTGAAACTTGGCCGGATTGGCCACCGCTTCGTTCTCCTTGTCCGTAAGCTGGCGGCGGAACAATTCCGGGAAGACGTGCCCGGCCGTGCGCTTCAACCAAACGTAGAAGAAGTCCGAAAGCTCCGCGTACATCACGTTGTCGTAGTACGGTGGGTCCATCACCACGGTATCGATGGATGCGTCGCAGATGTGGTCCAGGCTGTCACCGGGTTTGCAGGTGATGGTGACAGGGGGCGACGGCGGAGGTTCGGCAGCGTTTTCAGGAACCCGGTCGAAGAGATCCGGGTCGGCGGCGGTGATGCGGGTGTCCGGGCGAACGAGCGCGACGAGTTCGTCGATGCACTTGGCGGTCTTTTCGATGGCCCAGTCATATCCGACCGCCGTGACCAGCGGTGCCATCTCCGCATAAGACCAGACAAAGGCGAAGTCATGTCGGTCGAAGATCGAACGGACTCGACCGGTTGTGTTGTCCCAACGACCGGCTCGATTATTGTAGTTCAGCAATGTATCGAGTGTTAGCGCAAGATACCCATAGGCCGCCTTCCGAACTTCGTCGAGCTGGCCCGCGGCCCGATCCGCATCAAGCATTTCCCGGAAGATTTCCACGCTCGTGCCGTGACAGAGGACCTGGCGAGGTGAAAACAGGTCACGCCATTTGCTCATACCATAGCGCTTCGGTTCGGTGGTCTTGTTCCCCTCGGGGATATTCTCGCTCGGCACGAGGCCAAAGATATCCCACTCAGCCAGCTTCTCGTCGAGCCGTGCCTGGATCTCCACACCGTTGTCGTCCTCGGGACGCGGTGCCCGGTAGCCGCGCACCCACTTCACTCGAATTTGTCCCGTCTTCGTCTCGTACTCGACTCGCTCCTTGTAGACGACGGTAAAGAGTTGCTCACCCATCCTCCCGGCCTGCGCCTGAGCCTTGATCACTTCGCCGTCGATCACTCGCCCGCAATCCGGGAACGGGCATGTCCCGTCGCCCCGCGCCACCGTGCCGTGCGATTGCTCTGCAAGGTTCTCGACGATCTCGAACGAACACACGCGCCCCGCCGATCCTGGCCCGGCGCCGAGTTGGGGAGTCAACTTGACGCCGGTTCCGTTGGGTGCCAGCCGCCAGTTGGGCGACAAAGGAACCAAACCATCGCAGTATGGACAAGTGACGGTTCGAGCCCAGAGATAGGTTACATCGACTCGTTCCGGGAGGCCTCCTTGTGGAAACAAGACGCTGAGACAATCTTCGATCTGCCTGCGCCACCGAATGGCCAAACTGTAAAACTCTGCCTCAATCTCGTGAGTGTAGACTGACGGCCACTCGACCGTCGCCTTGGTGATCAGAGTAGCGACAGGATTAAGGTCATTGGCAATTGGCGCCAAGGTCATGCGCATCGTTTCGAACGGAATACTGCCTCCGCCAGCGGTCGGATCAAGGACTGTACACTCCTCTGTGGTACGCCTGATCGTCGCCCTAATCCATCCGATGTCACTGTTGGTCAAGACGTGCTTGAACGCGCGGTCGTAGCCGTAGGGATCGGCCACTCGCACTCCAGTCCTGCGTACGCGGTCTATCGCATCTCGTGCAGCGACCGGGTCTCCGTGTATCCCGAGAACATGAAGAAACCGTCCCCTATCCACATCCGCCGGTAAGAGTGACGCCAGCACAGCTGCCCGCGACGCCACCAGCGGACGCCGCGCCCACCAGACGTGGAGATAGTAAATCGGCGGCAAGGCCGTCATCGAACGCCGTTCTCTGACGCTCTCCTCGCCGATTTCCGCAATCGGCAACCACCGCTCGATCAGGCGTGTGTCAGCCATCCTTTTGTTCCGTCTGCATTGACGCAGGACTCGTCAGCTTCTCCCTGCTCGATGCTACAGTGCGGGTTCTTTCAACTTCATCAGATGTTGGCGGATATCCTGAGCGACTTCCTCGACCTCCTGTGCCACCCGGGGTTCAAGCCCAATTTCTCGTTCCAGCGCCGTGGCAAGCGGCAATAGGAGATTCGTCGAGGATGACCCCTCAATCAATTCGTGCATGCGCGCCGGCCCAAGCTCGACGCTCAGTTCCATCAATGCATCGAGAGCCTCATACGGGAGAGATCCGATCTCTTGCAAGAGCGCAAGAGCGGTTTCGATGTCGAGTTCGCTTGCAGATCGTTTGCCGTCAGCAAGAGTTGCCTTGGCTCGGATCAGATGACCACGAACACGCCTCGCCAGCGATTCCGGCCGGAGCGCAGCGAGAGCTCGACCCACCGTCTCGACCGCCGCCTCATACCGCAGGCATTTGAACTCCATACCGGCTTTTCGAAGGAGCGCTTCCTCCATCCATTCACCGGGTACGGCGGCCACGCCTTCTGCAAGTCGATGGACCGCTTTGTCAAAGACAGCGAGTGCGTCCCGGAGCCGGCCCATTCGGTCAAGTATTGCACCCTTGACAACAAGGGCCTGCACAACCCACCCGAGAACATCCCCGTTCTGACTCTCCCCAAAGCGACGAACTGCCTCGTCCCACACGGCCAACGCATCTTCGAATCGGTTCATATCAACGAGTACGTCTCCTTTGTTGAAGAGAGCCTTGGCTACTACCTCAGCAACGGTTGGGGTCTCACTCTCCTCAAAACATCGAACTAGCTCATCCCAAGTTGCCAAAGCATCCTGGGGCCTTCGCAACTCGCGCAGCGTACACCCCTTGTTGAAGAGCACCTTCGCTACCAACTCGACAATCTCGGGGTTCGCGTTCTGGCCGAAAAGATGCAGCATCTCGTCACACGCGGCCAGTGCGTCCTGCGGCCGATTCAATTGGGCTAATAGTGCCCCTTTGTTGACGACGGCGATCGCTGCCTGCTCAAGGAGGGTCGAGTGCTCGGCCTGTCCGAATCGACGCAACGCATCATCCCACGCAGCCAGTGCGTCCTGTGGCCGATTCAGTCTGTCGAGTGCATCTCCCTTGTAGACGATGGCATTCGCCACCGGTTCAAGGAGAGACGTATCTTCGCTCTCTCCAAAACGGCTCAGCAACTCTTCCAGAGCATCCAGCGCATCCTGAGCTCTGTTCATTCCGTCGAGGACCATCCCTTTGTTGAATAGCGCCTTTGCGACCAACTCAAGAACGGTCGGATTCTCGCTCTCTCCAAAGCAACACACCAACTCTTCATAGGAACCCAAGGCATCCTGAAGCCGGTTCATCCTGCCGAACGTGACCGCTTTGTTGAATAGGGCCATAGCAACTGACTCGAGGACCGGCGGGTTCTCGCTTGTCCCGAAACGACGCACCAATTCTTCGTAGGTGTCTAACGCATCCTGAAGCCGATTCGTTTTACCCAGCGTGACCCCTTTGTTGAACAGAGCCGTTGCCACATGATCGAGAAGGCCTCGGCTCTTGGTCTGTCCGAACCGACGCAACAACTCGTCCCACAGGGCCAGCGCTTCTTCCGCTCGATTCTGATTGTTCAGGATGACTGCGTTATCGGCCAGTCTCGTCGCTTCCTGTTTTGCCGCTTCGTCGATACCGGCGTTAAGCTGGTCCGGCCGATGGTTGTCCGTCTTCATGCCAGCAGCTACCGCTCTCGCCTCATTGCCAGGCACCGAGGCTCCTTCGGAGACCACGTCGAAACCCTCCCCTACCATCGCCAGCAACTCACCTCGGTGCTTGCCCAGCACCGGTGACTCCAATAGCCGTGGGATGGCGATGCCGTAGAGCCGTTGTATCTCCCCGTCGAAGCCCCCCGCCTCGCGGATGAGGCGAGCAACGATGTCCTTCAGTTCGGCCGACGAGTAGTATGACTCCATGAACTGGATAACGGCTTCGATGAGACTGTCCGGCCCGGGGGAACGCCGCAGCAAGTAGTAGATGTTGTATAGCCGCTCGGTCAGGTAGTACTGCTTGCGCCGGGCCGTCCCGCCCTCGACCTGAACGACTCCCCGTTCGATGAGACGCGCGAGTTGCGCGCTGCACTTGCTTGTCTCCAGCCGGGATTGATCTGCGACCTCCCTTGTGGTCGCAGGCTTCCATAGTTCTGCAAGCGCAAGGTAGACCCGGCGCTCCTGTGGCGGAAGCGATTCGATGCGGCTCTTGAAATACTCCGTATGGTCATCGACTAGGTTGAGAAGATCGTCTATAAGTTCACGAAAGGATCGGCCCGCACCGAAATAGGCCACGATCGCGAGCAGTCGTGGGCTTCCGCCAGTAAGGATCTCCAACGACCGAATCCTCTCGGGCGCAGGGCGACCGGACACCGTTTCCCAAAGAACAGCGCATTCTTTCGTGTCGAGCGGGCGCAGAGTGTGCACCTTGAAGAGATCGTAAAGTGCATGTTCCGGGTTGTCGATCTCGTCGAAACGACTGGTGGCGCTGGCAAGCATGACGATCCGAGGCTCGTTCTGAAGGGTGTGCCGCAGCCGCCACCCGGCATTCGGGTCCGCCATGTCCCTGAACATCATGTTGAGGTTCTCGACTATCAGCACCAGCCGCTTGTTTTCTCGATCCGAAAAATCCAGCAGGGAGGCAAGACAACGCTCGGCAAGAGTTTGGTCGTCACGATTGGTTCGCAGGTCTTCGACGGTGCCTTGCAAATCGGGAGCGCCCTCTGGGCGAGGCGCCTGCACCGCCAAGCGGGACAGGCATTCGAGCCAGAACTCCCCGGCGGTGGCGACCTCGTAGCTCTCCTCTGCAAAAACGACCGGGAAGAAGCGGGACGTCAACCCGGCATCCATCCGCACCTCGGCCGCAATACGCAGGAGCAGGCTCGTCTTCCCGCTACCGCGGGGGCCGATCACGATCTGGTGCGGGTTCGAGCTTCCAGTGCAATCGCGCAATATCTCGACCATCGACTCGAACTCGCTCGTCCGCACGCAGAACGACGCCACCAACTCGTCGTCGGTGAGGAAGCCTGGGTTGTACTTCCTAGCGACGACCATGGCCACTGCCCCGTTGGCTGGTCGGACTCGACGCTGGACTCTCAGGACGACACCGTTCACACAGCACGACGGTGACCCTGTTGTTGTCCCCTGACACGATAACTTGTGGAACTGCTGGAGGGGATTGGCTTCGGAACCTCAACTTTCGCAGAATCCAAATACACAGGCCGACTACCCCGAGGAACCCTTCCGTCCAGATCCGGTCGAAGTCATTCATAGGCTTACCCGATAACCAACAAATCCGTTGACAACAATACTGATGGCAAAGTCGTGACAAAATGTCAACCCCTTGCCAACAGATTTGTTGTTTGATAGGGCACGCCCTTGAAATCATCCTTCTCAAGTCATTGTAACCTGTCACGTGATATGTGATAATAGGCAACGTGATCAAGGGCTTCAAGCACAAGGGGTTGCAGAGGTTTTTTGAGACCGGGAGTAAGAAGGGTATTCAGCCCAAGCACGCCAACCAGTTGAGGGATATCTTGGCCACTTTGGACGCTGCCACATCTCCTAGGGATATGGGAGCCGCCAACTTCCGTTTACATCTATTGGAGCCTCACGGAGCCAATCTATGGTCCGTTTACGTCGCGAAGAACTGGAGCGTGGACTTTCGTTTCGTTGGCGGGCACGCGGAAGCGGTAAATTACGTGGATCACCATTAGTCTAGCCCTGTAACATTCCGGACGAAAGGACAAAGAATCGCTTGTTGATCTGCCTTTGGTTCCGGTCAGGCCGAATAGGAGACAATCATGAGAATGCACAACCCACCTCATCCCGGCGGCGTACTGTTGAGACAGTGGATTTCGCCTTTGGGTATCTCCATTACCCAGACCGCCAAGCACCTCGGCGTTTCCCGGAAGGCGCTTTCCGAGATCGTCAACGAGCACACTGGGATCAGTCCCGAGATGGCGGTGAGGCTCTCGATAGCCTTGGGAACCAGCTCCGAGCTATGGATGAACATGCAGTCCAGTTATGACTTGTGGCACGCCGAGCAGCGCAGAGAGGAGCTACGGGTAGAGTCCATCATTGCAGCGTAGGGGCTCTCGACGCCTTCGGCTCCGTCAGCAGGAAACGCAGCGCCGTCAGCACCCGGCGCGGGTGTCTGCGGTGCATGGCCATGCCGAGCCAGTAGGCTGCCTCCTCACGCCCCATGGCCTCGATACCTTCGGCAACGGCGCGCATGTTGTCGCGGCTTCGCATGGGAGCGAGGGTGCGGAACAGAAGGCCGAGCGTCAGCGCTAGATCTTCGGAGACGGCGTAGCCCTGCTTCCGTTTGTCTCCGAGGACGGGCTTCACGCCCGCCTGCGACAGCCGCTTCAAAACCCGGTGCTCCACGAGCTGCAGTTTGCGGCCTTTCAGGCCCGCGACGCGAGTCGCTACGCTCAGGTGCGGCGTAGCGGGGCTTGGCATCTGCCAGATTTCGTACTCCGTGTCGGCGGGTCCATGGCGTCCGATGCGAAGCTCGTAACGCGGCGCCGATTCCGGCGTGTCGATCTGTGCAACCCGTTTGAGACGCGCCATCAGGCCCCGGCCTCCCTAGCGGTAGCCATGACGAACGCGGCGCCGCTGGCGAAGCGCGACAATCGCTCGGTCACCTTCTCCGCGGCGTCGCCCTGCATGGGAAGTCCTTCGGTGAACGTCAACTCGAAGCCAACCTCCAAGGTCCGGGAGGCGGCGTCGCGAAGCTGCGGTTCAAGAAACTCCCGAACGGGCTGAGCGTCGGACACTGGTCCCCGAAACACCAACTCGAACGAGCCCTGGTCGCGGGTCTCGTAACCGCCGGTCAGGGTCACGAGCTTGTCGGCTCCTGAAACCGCGCCCACTGCTCCGAGCAGGCGAAAGGCGTCGCCTGCTTCGAACAGGCGGATGGTGAGGATGGCGATTTTCTCGATGTTGCGGTCGCGGGCCTGTTCCCAAAGCCTGGCCAACGCTTCGGTGAGCAAGCCTTCGGCCGACAACGCGTTCGGCGGCGGTTCCTCGTCGGACGACGGCTCTGCACTGTGACCTCCGCCGTGGTCATGGGTCTCGACATACGTCGCCTCTCCCTTGGACGACTCCGGTTGCCTTCGCGGCCAGATCCCCTTGTTTCTGGCGTAGGCCATGGTGAAGACCGCGGATTGCTCATCGATGACGATGGTGGGCAATGGGTCGCCCGGACCGCACAATAGGTCGCCGCGCTGGTAGACGTATTCCTCCCGCTCGATGCCGCGTAGGATGCCGCGGATGAAGATATCGTCGCCGCATAGCATGGGCAGCGCGGGGTCCCGGCGGAACTCCTCGCGCAAGGCCAGGGTCGTGATCTGGCCCTTGCGGAGCGGCGTACGGTCGCGCACGTAGGCGGGTGAATCCGGCTCGTCCTCGGACATGCGCAGCTTCGACAGGTCGCGGAGAGCCCGCACCACTTGTCGTTGTCCCGAACCGGGGCGGTCCGATGTCGATTGGACGTCGATGGCTGTGTGTGCCAGATCGACACCGCTGCCGCCGATGCGGTTTCGCGACGGGTAGAATACGTGGCGGTAGCACTGCTGGACGGCTATCGCCAACTCCTGCTCGGAGCGGGCTTCAAGCTCGCGGATCTTGTCCTGCTGGTGCTCAGCGAGATCCACGAGCCGTTCGGGCTTCTTGAGGTCCTGCAACGCCAGCCGCCGTTGCGCCCTGCGCCGCATTTCCTCCTTGCGAGCATCTTCCGCGGCCAGGAACACCAGATTGTTGCGTAGCGCCCGCAGAGCCGAGCCTTCCGAGCCCTTGCGGGAGTGGATGCGCGCGATCAACTCGGGAACACTCTCGACGGCGCTGCCTATGGCGACGCCGTCGTAGGCGAGCACAACGAGCCTTGGGCGACCGTCGCCGACCTCGTCGGGTACGTCGAAGGGGCCACCGGGAAACGGGATGGCCTCGAAGGCGCCGCCCGCGCCGCCGCTGAAGATGCCACGGATACAGTCGTCCAGATGCGCGCGGGTCTCGCCGGCATCGACGTGCTGCTCCTCTCGGCGGACAATCTGGCTGAGGTTGGCTTCGGCGAGAAAGCGCATGGGGGCGCCCGGCCGGTCGTCGAGATAGGCCGATTCGGCGATGAACTTCCGCCGCGCCTCCTCGATGAAGCTCACGTCCGTGGCCGGGGCCAGCATCGAATAGCGCAGTTGATGGGGCGACAGGCCTTTCAGCGGATCGTTGAAGGCCAGACTGTGCATGAAGATCGTGCGCGCGACATACTTGGCGTAAGGTGGCCGGCCGCCATGATGCTCGAAGTCGATCTCCTCGGCAAGCGATCTCTTCTCCGTACCGGCCACGTCATTGGCAATGGCCGGCAAGTATGCCGTCTGACCCAGACGGGTAACGATCTCCTGCCGGATAGGCTCGTATCCGGGATCGATGTGGTGGAGATGGATCGCAGCGGCGTCCGCGGGTTGCCGTTGCCACAGATTGGCGATGGTGCGGGCCAGGAGCCGCAGCATTCCGCGCACACGCTGGAAGTTTCCCAGGGTTGCCGTCTTGCCCGTCAAGGTAGCCAACACTTCCGGATGCAGAGGGTAGCTGGCAAGAAACGCATCGGTCGTCTCGGGGCGGAAGGCGTCTCCCGACAAGGCTTCGCCAGCGGCAGCCCAAAGGTCGCGGTAAGCCGCGACCACCGAAGACGCCTGCGAATCATCAACGGACTCGAACAGGCGCCGCCGCAGCACCTGCGCCGTCTCGTCTTCTTCCGTGGGGTTGAGCAAGGTCGCCTTGCGGGCGGAGACGCTTTCGGCTTCGGCCATCCGATCAGCGATGAACTGGTTCTCCGCGCTATACGCATCCGTGGCGCGGCCGTCCTTGCCGATGGCAAGGGTGTAGACCAACGCAGCGTCCGGCGCCCCTTCCACTGCCTTGAACAGAGAAGTCAGGAAGGCGGTCAACTGGTCTTGGGCATCGCCAAACTGCCGCACCTTGCGCAAATACACCGAGAGTTCGTCGAGCAGGATGAGCGTGGGCTCGCCCCCGAACAGCTCCCTAAGAGTCTCGGCGCCCGGCGCGATCCGTTGCTCGTCACTGTTGCGAACCCGTTCGTACCCTTCCCGTCCGGCTAGTGCATAGGCGATCTCGCCCCAGGGCGTGCAGGCTAGAACACCGTCGCCGTCGCCCATCGCACGCCCGTTGGCTGGGTCTGCGTTCTCACCGTCAAAGGCCGCGATGCGGACGGGGGCTTGCGGAAGCAGGTCAGGCTCGACGAACTCCGCGGCGTTGGGCACGTCGGCCATGCCACGGGCTGCATGCGCAAGCGCGATCAGCCCGTGGGTCTTGCCGCCGCCGTATGAGGTGTCGAGCCGAAAGATCGCCGCGACCTCGCCACCCGAACCGCTCAAACGCCGGCAAACGTTGGCAAGCAGGTTCTTGAGGCCGCGGGTGGGCCACGTATGGGCAAAGAACCGCACGGGTTCCAGATACTCGGCATTGCCTTCCCCCACGATGACCTGGGCCAGATCGGCCGCGAAGTCGGCTTCCGCAATGGCACCCTTCAGAACATCCTCACGAGGACGGCATGTGTCAAATATTTTTGGGACCGTCATGGCTCCTGCTGTACGCCCCCTTCCTCAATCAACTATCTCGGGAATCATAATGAGGTGGACAACTCGTTGGGCAGTTCTCGATCTTATCACAGCAACCCGTATCAATTCTGCTGCCGCCGGAACAACCCTGCCACGCCGCCGCCGATCACCAACGAGAGCAGCCCGAGGGCAATGAAACCCCAGTGGAAGCCCAGATCGGCCACCAGGATCCCGGCCAGGAGGGGGCCGAACATGCGGCCGGTGGAGCTGCCGCCGCGGATGAGCCCCAGGGCGACGCCCTTGCTGGCGTCATCGGCGACCTGAAGGGCGAGAGTGGTCGAGCCGACGTTGGAAAGGCCGAAGCCCGCGGTCATCAGGCACAGCGGCAGCAGCAAGGCGACGTAGCCGTGACCGAAGATCTGGAGGACGAAGGCCGGAACGGTCACGAAGACTCCCAGGAGGATCACCCGGCGGGTGCCGATGCGGTCGCAGAGCCAGCCGCCCCCCAACCTTCCGGCGGTGTCGGTCAGGCGGGAGATGCTCACCATGGTGCCGATGATGTCGAGGGTCATGCCGCGCCCCACCGCCAGGAACGGGAAGGCGATACGGGTGACGCCGATGAGGCAGAAAAACGACTGGAAGATGGCGAGCCAGGCGCCGAGAAAGCCGGGGCGGCTCATCAGTCCCGCGCCCACCCGCCACAGCGGCAGCGGGCTGCGTTCCACCGGCTTCTCCGTGCGATGCCCCCGGGCCATCAGGATGAACACCAGCCCGATGCCCTGCGGCAGCGCCACCAGAAGGAACAGCTTGTCCAGTCCCCAGTACTCGCCGACGAGTCCGCCCATGGTGGGACCGAGGGCGAAACCCAAGCCCAGGGCCGCCGCCACCTGCCCCTGGGCCTTTCCCTGCTCTTCCGGCGTGGACTGCACGAACACGATGCGCCGGATGGCGAGGCTGAACATGGCCTCGGTGAGCCCCAGGATGGTGAAGGCCACGAGGAATACGGTCAGGCTGTCCTCGAAGGCGTAACCCAGCAGCGCCGTGACCACCGCGATGACCACCGACGCCAGCAGCAGGAAACTCGACCGGAAATAGGAGGCCAGCGTGCCCGACAGCACGTCGGAGGCCAGGGCGCCGACGCCGTTGACCAGAAGGGGCATGCCCACCACCGCCAGCGGAAACCCCTTGGCGTCCATGTAGAAGGGCGCCAGCATGGAGGCGCCGATGGCGCCCGAGGCCATGCAGATGGCGGACAGCGAATAGAGCAGGTTGGAGGAGATTCCGATCCGCACGCGCATCATCCCTTGCCGGCGCCGGCGTCCGCTGGCGGCGCTGCCTTCCCCCTGCCGCGCAAACGACCGATGAGCACGAGGCCGAGCGCAAGAAAGGGCAGCGGCAACAACCACAGCATGGCGGCCCGTTGGGCGGCCACGAACTTCACCGTGCCCGCGCTTTCCATGAGGGCCACGGCCAGCCCGATGCCCAGGGCGCCCGCCCCCGGCCCGCACGCCGACAGCAGCCCGCCGGCGAGGCCGTAGTGCTCGCGGGGCGCCAGCGCGAACACGGTCTTCTGATGGGCGGGCAGGAAGACGCCTACTCCGGCCCCCACCAGCGCAAGCGCCAGCAACACCATGGCCGGACTCGATCCGTCTTGCAAGCCGGCGTAGACGACGATCCCGGCCGCGCCCGCCACGAGCCCCGCCGCCACCAGCACCCAGGTCTCCATGCGATCCGACAGACGCCCGCTCACCGGCGAGCACACCGCGGCCACCACCGGCAGCGTCGTGAGGATGAGGCCGAGATGAAGCGGCGTCACATCCAACACGTTGCGCATGTACAGCGGCGACAGCATGAAGATGGGGAAATAGGCCGCCGAGAACAGCACCATGGTCACGAACGCCAGCACCAGGGGAACGTCGGTCATCACCGGCAGCGGTATCAAGGGCCGGCGCGCCCGGAACTGGCGCAGCACGAAGGCCGCCATGCCGGCGCCCCCGAGAAGGAACCACCCGGCGATGAAGGGCGAGCTCCAGCCGCTGTTGGCTCCGAGGCTCAGCCCCACCAGGACGGACGGGAACCCCAGGATCAACGCCGCCGCCCCCGCGTAGTCGAACGGCTCGCCGCTGCGGCGCTCCCGCTCGCGCAGCATGAGCCACACCGCAACGCTCACCGCCAGGCCGATCACGGCGTTGGCCAGGAAGACCGCGCGCCAACCCGCCAGGTGGATGAAGAAACCGCCGAGGGCCGGCCCGGTGGCGCGCCCTATTCCCGCCGCCGACAGGAGGACGCCCAGGCTCCACCCGGTCCGTTCGGGCCTGGACACGGCGGCCGTGATGGCCGTGGACATGGGCATGGCCATGGCGAGGCCCACGGTCATGACCACCCGGCAGGCGACCAGTTGCGTGAAGGTCTGGGAGGCGGCCGCCAGCGCCGCGCCCGCGCCGTAGAGCGTAACCCCCAGTCTGTAGAGGCGGTTGCGGCCGAGGATGTCCCCTGCCCGGCCCAGGCAAAGGGCCACGCTGGAGGACAGCACCAGCCCCATGGTGGCGATCCACTGCACCGCCGGGAGGCTGCTGCCGAACTCGGCCTGGATGCTGGGGATGGCAACGTTGATGCTGCCGTAGCTGTTGAAGAACAGGAAGGTGCCGGCGGACAGGACGCTCAGGACCCGGATTTCACGAGCCCGCGCTTGCAGAAAAGAAGGGATGCGCACGAATGGTTCTCGGAGAAGGAGGTCCGCCGGCGCATCCGTCAGTCGTCCTGGACAACCCCCTTGACCACGTAGTCGCCGGATTTCTCGTCCGGCTCGAGGTCCAGGAGCCGCTGGGCCTGGGCTTCCTCCAGCAGCTTTCCGAAGGAGCGGAAGCCGTGGTAGCGCTCGTTGAAACCGGGCTTGCGCCGCTTCAGGGCCTGCTTGACCATGGAGCCCCAGATGGTGTCCTTCTCGCCGCGTTCGTCGAAGAGGTGGGTGACGGTCTCGACCACCAGGTCCAGGGCCTCCTGGGCCTCCTTCTTTTCTTCCTTCTCCTCCGCCGGCGCTTTCTCTTCAGCCGGCGCCTTCTCCTCCGCCGGCGCGGCGGCCGTCTTGCGCGGCGTCCGTGACGTCGCCTTGGCGCGCTTGGCGCCGCCCCGGCGCCTGGAGTCGCGCACCAGGTCGTCGTAGTAGATGAACTCGTCGCAGTTGGCGATCAGGAGGTCGGACGTGGAGTTCTTCACGCCCACGCCGATGACCACCTTGTTGTTCTCGCGAAGCTTGCTGACCAGCGCGGAGAAGTCGGAGTCGCCGCTGATGATCACGAAGGTGTCCACGTGGGACTTGGTGTAGCAGAGGTCCAGCGCGTCCACGACCATGCGGATGTCCGCGGAGTTCTTTCCCGACTGGCGCACGTGGGGGATCTCGATCATCTCGAAGGAGGCCTCGTGCATGGCCGGCTTGTACTCGCGGTAGCGCTCCCAGTCGCAGTACGCCTTCTTCACCACGATCTTGCCCTTGACCAGCAGCCGGTCCAGGACCTTCCGCATGTCGAAGTCGGCGTAGCGGGCGTCCCGGACGCCGATGGCGATGTTCTCGAAGTCGCAGTAGAGCGCCAGGTTTTCGGTTGGCGCCATGTTCTCGTTCGGTGTTTGTGGCATGTTCTCGTTCTGTCTTTGTGGTTGGCGGCTACCCCTTCACGACGTTCACCGGCGAGCCATCGAGATGGCCCCGTATGGCGGCGAGATAACCGTCGAAGTAGGCGCCGTAGTTGGCTTCCTCCACGTACCCGAGATGCGGCGTGACGACCGTATTGCCGCAGCGCCGGAGCGGGTGGTCGGGAGGCAAGGGTTCGGTATCGTAGACATCCAGGCCGGCGCCGGCGATGACGCCGCGCTCGAGCGCGTCGACCAAGGCCTGCTCCTCGACGATGGGGCCCCGCGAGGTGTTGACGAGCACCGCGGTGGGCTTCATCGCCGCCAGCTCGGCGGCGCCGAACAGGCCCCGGGTGCGGTCGCTCAGCACCAGGTGGATGGTGAGGACGTCCGACCGTGACAGCAGCTCCTCCTTGCTCACACGGGACACGCCCACCTCACGGCATCGCTCCTCGGTCAGGTTCTGACTCCACGCGATGACGTCCATCTCGAACGCGAGCCCCACGCGGGCCACCCGGGCGCCCAGCTTGCCCAGGCCCACCACTCCCAGGGTCTTGCCCAGGAGACCTCCTCCCACGGTCTCCTGCCAACGGCCTTCGCGCGTGGCCCGGTCCTCCCGCGGGATGTGCCGGAGCAGCCCGATGATCAGTCCCCATGCCAGCTCCGCCGTGGGGCCGCCCACGCTGGGGGTGCCGCAGACCGTCACGCCCCGTTCCCGGGCCGCGGCCATGTCGATGGACGCGTTCCGCATGCCGCTGGTTACCAGCAGCCTCAGGTCGGGCAGGCGTTCCAGGAGGCTCCGCCGGAACGGCGTCCGTTCCCGCATGACGCAGACGATCTCGAAACCCCGCAACCGGTCGGCCAGCGCGTCCTCGTCGGTCAAGTGATCGTGGAAGACCGTGACTTCCAGGTCGTCCGGCACCTCCCGGGCGGCCATCAGGGGCTCGGCGATGTTCTGATAGTCATCCAGGATAGCGGCCTGTACCTTGCTCATGGGGTGCCTTTCGCGGGTGTTGTCTGCTCCGGCTGGCGCGGTTGGCGGCTCGAAGCGTGCGAGGAACGGTCCCGTTTTCTCAGGGGTCGATGTCACGGAGGACCGCGCGACAGGGAGCGCCGTCCGCGCCGGCGATGCAGACCGGAAAGCAGATCAACTCGTAACGGCCCGGCCGGACACCGGTGAGGTCCACGCCTTCCAGCAGCGCGAGGCCGTGATCCAGAAAGGCCCGGTGCACCGGCACCTGCTCGTCCGCGTGAGCCACCGAGAGATAGTCCAGGCCCACGAGCCGGTAGCCCTTGGCCACCAGCGCTTCGGCCGCTCCGACGGAGAACGCGGTGAAGTCGGGATCGTATTCCGCCCGCCGCAGGAGCTCCGAGTTGCGGGTCTTGAACAGAATGCGCTCTCCGGCCGGAACCTGCGCCACGTGCTCCGGAGTGATGTAGCGGCCGGAACCGACCTCGTGTACCAAGGCCGGGCCGATGAAGAGATCCAGCGGCAACTGGTCAATGGCCGCCCCGTCGGGCACGAAGTGGAAGGGAGCATCCATGTGCGTGCCGCTGTGGACGCTCATGTTGACGCTGGACGAGTTGTTGTGGTCGCCCCGCTGCATGCGCCTCCGGTCCAGCAGCTCGAACGGGGCCGCGGTCACCCAGCGCGCGGTGTCGGGACTCAGCCGAAGCGAGATGTCGTAGAAACCCATGTCGTGCTAGAGGTCGCGGCAGAGCGCGGACTCGGGTACGTCCGCGCAGAACTCCGCCAACCGCTCGCGTTCGGCCGGGTCACGCTGGTCTCCGGGGGGCGTTGCCTGTTCCTGCTGCGGCCCGCCCGCCACGGTCGATGGCTTCCCGATCTCTTGCCGCAACTCGTCCAGTCGCGCCACCACCTGCGCATAGCGGTCCCGTTCCACGTCCTGGCCCTCCTGCAGCGCCAGGAATAGCTGTTTCCAGTGCTCGGCGTCGCTGTCCGTTCGCTGCCTGGCGGCCTTCGCGCGAATTTCGTCCGCCTCGAGAAACGCGACCAGACGCCGCTCCAGGGCGGCCAGCGCCTCGCCCGGTTCCTCCCCGGACGGCTTGGCCAGGTTTTTTCCCAGGGCATTCAACTGGTTGGTGAGCGCCCTCTGGTTCTTGTCCAGGGCCGCCGTCAACTCCTTGCTGGACCTGCTCTCGTTGCGGCCCACCTCGTTCTTGAGGCTCTCCCGCAACACCGCCCAGCCCTTCTCCCGCTGCTCCTGGAGCTGTCCGGCCCACTTCTTCAACTCCTGCTGGAAGACCTCCCGCTGGGCCGCCGTCAGAGTGGCCGTGAGCTTCCCCTCCAGCGCGCCGGTGCGCGCCTTCTCATCCGCGTCCGAGGCGGCCGCGCTGCCCAGCAGTTCGATGGTTTCCCGCACTCTCGCCAGATGTCCTTCGGTCTGGGCCAGGGCGATCATCATCTCCGCAAGGTTCTGCTCGTCCCCGGCGGCCATGCGGTCGAACGCCACCCGCAGGTTGCGGGTCTCCCAGGCGGTGTATCCCATCGCAACCGCAGCCACCAGGACGGCAACCACTGTAAATGCTCTACCGAACTGTGAACTCATGGGTCTCGCCAGGTTCGAGGAAGCCCGGACGCCTGGCCCGCGCCACCGACCGGTTCACTCGGCGGCTTCGAGCCGGCCAAGGAGGTCCGGGCCGAGCTGAGGACGGACGAACGCCTGGTAGATGGACTCGTTTTGAAGCCACATGATGTCCACGCGTGTCCGCACCGCGGCCCGCATTTCCTCCTGGAGCCCCTCGTCCATGATGTGTTCCTTGATCACGTCCACGATGAAATTTCCGTGCCCTTCGTCATGATACTCGTGGGCGCGAAAGAAGGCCAGGGATTCGGAGGGGATCCAGGGATAACGCGTCTCCAGCGCCTGGCGCTCCTCTCCCATGCGCTTGGGCCCTTCTCCCTCGAAGACCAGGCCGGTGCCGATGGCCACCGCCCAGTGGCTCTGCTGCACGAGCTGTACATACATCTCCAGCGCCGCCTTGACGCCCGGCAAGGGCTCGTAGCCCTGCATCTCGTCGCGCGGGATTCCCAGCCCTTCGCCGAAACGGGTCCACAACTCGGCATGGCTGGGGTATTCTCCGCCGAAGAGATCCTCTCCTTCCTCCTCCACCATGTTTTCCAGCAGCATGCGCCGCAGTGCCTGTACCGGGCATTTCTGGTAGCGGATGCCAAAGAACCGGTGAATGTTGCGGAATTCGTGAAACTGGTTCTTGGCCCACCCGTGCAGCTGCTCCCGGGTGAGGTCTCCGCCCAGGAGCAGCTTGCGGAGGGGATGTAGCGGATACCGGCCGCGCAGGACACGGCGGAGATCGTCGATCAGCGCTTCCGGCGCGAGCACCGCCATGTTACCTCCCGTCACTCGGTCTCGCCGGTTACTGTCCCTGAACGAAGAGATCCTGCCTCCTCACCTGGCCGGGGAAGACATCCTTGCACTCGCCGTCCTCCAGCACCACCTTGCCGTTGACCACCACCGCGGCGATGCCGGGCGGATGCCGGTGGATCTCGTCCTCGTCGAGCTTGGCCGGCATGCGCTTGCTGGCCAGATCGTCGATCTTGTCGGGGTCGAACACCGTGACGTCGGCCGGGAGGCCGGTCTTGAGAATCCCGCGGTTCATCCGCAGCTTGGCGGCGGGATGGCCGGTAACCTTGTGGACCGCCTCCTCGAGATTGAAGAGGTTCTTGTCGCGGCGCCAGTAGCCCAGGACTCGGGTCGGAGCGCCGTGCCAGAAGAACCGGTCCAGATGCGCGCCCGCGTCGGTGCCGATGAGCCCTTCGGTGGTCTTGATCATCTCGGCCAGAAGATCCTGGTGTCCGTTGGCGAAGCCCTGGTAGTAGAGCTTGGACTGGAGGCCGTCCTCCAGCCAAGTGTCGAAGAAGGCATCCACCTCGGACTTGCCGCCGGCTCCGGCGATCTGCGGGACGTTCTGCCCTTCCAGGGACCTGAGGTCCTCGCGCTCCATCACGTCGAAGTACACCCCGCCCCATCCGAGCCACTCGGGATACGCCGGCTCGCCCGCGTTCTCACGCCGCTGCTCGTCCAGCCTGCGCCGCACCTCGGGGTCCTTGAGCTTGCGCGGCAGCTCCTTCCGGTCACCCTTGATCTCCTCCCAGAGCGGCAGTCCGTCCAGGATGAAGCAGTCGTCGAGGTTGAAGCGCCGGATGTGCGAATAGGGGATGACCACGCCGTAGATGTCCTTGCCCCTCTCCCTGGCCTCCTTCATGAGGTCGATGGCCCGCAGCCCGTCTTCCTTCTCGCCGGGCCGCACCCGGAACTCGTTGCCGATCATCGGCACGTTGATCTTCTCCACCAGCTCGGGGAACCCGCTTTCCGGTTTGAGCAGGTTGCCGAAGCCGTTGAACTGGAAGCACCCGCCGTACTCACCGGCGACGTTGGCCAGGGCCGCCATCTCCTCCTGGGTGGCCAGCGTGCTGGGAGTGCCGGCATGGATCGCCGGGCCGCCGCGGGGACTGGACGAGAAGCCGATGCCGCCGGCCTCCATGCCCTCCCGGACCATCTGCTTCATGCTCTCCAGCTCCTCGGGGGTGGACTCGCGCTTGTAGGCCGCCTCGCCCATCACCATCAGCCGCACCGGGGAATGCGGCACCAGGGCCGCCACGTTCACGCCCACCCGGCCCTCGAGATAGTCGAGGTACTCGGGGAAGGTCGTCCACTTCCAGTCGTTGTCATTGACGTAGTCGTCGAGCACCCGGCGCAGGTAGGCGATCAGCACGTCCCGCGGCTCGCCCTTGGGGGGCACCGGCGCGATGGAGGCGCCGCAGTCGCCGATGACGATGGAGGTGACGCCGTAGTTGACCACGGGATTGCCGTGGGGATACTGCACGATGAACAGGTCCATGTGGGTGTGGGAGTCGATGAACCCCGGCGCCACCACCTGTCCGCGGGCGTCAAACTCGGTCGTCCCCGAGCCCACGTCCTTTCCGATCGCGGCAATGGTTCCCCCGTCGATCGCCACGTCCGCCTCGAAACCGGGACTGCCGGTGCCGTCGACCACGAGCCCGTTCTTGACAACCAGATCATGCGCCATCGTTTGTTCCCCCTTTTGCCGGGTCTGGAGTTCGTAGCTGCGTTCCGATTTCTCTAGTTAGACTGAAAGTCTCCGCTGCGTCAAGGAAGGAACCGGCAGGGAGCCAGAGCCCGGCGGCCTCCTGAGCCGGTCGGGACCGTTGCCGCACAGACCGCCGGCTGGACGGTCTCTCCGCTTTTGACTAGACTCTCGACGTGACCCATCTGACCGCAGACGTGCTGGTGGTGGGAGCCGGCGGGGCGGGAATGTACGCGGCCATCGCGGCGGCCGGGAAGGACGCGTCCGTGCTGCTGCTGGACAAGTCCCTGGTGGGGCGCGGCGGCGCCACCATCATGGCCCAGATGACCGTGGCCGCGGCCATCGGCCACGAAGAGCCCGACCACTGGACCGACCACCTGGAAGACACCCTGGCCGCGGGCCGCGAGCTCTGCGACGAAGGGCTGGCGCGGCTCCTGTGCGAGAACGGCCCCGCGAGGATCTTCGAGATGGACGGCTGGGGCGCCCACTGGGCGCGCGGTGCGGACCACCGGATCCGCCAGGTCAAGGCGCCGGGACACCGGCGCGCCCGCTGCTGCTACGTGGACTTCCTGAACACCGGCCCGGGGGTGGCGGGCACCCTGCGGCGGCAGGTAACCACCCTGGGTTCCGTGCGCCGCGTGAGCAACATCGCGGTTACGGACATCGTGGTGCACGACGGCCGCGCCGTGGGCGCCGTAGGCATGGACGTGGTTTCCGGCGACGTGGTCACCTTCGCGGCCAAGGCGGTGATCCTGGCCGCCGGCGGCCTGACCAAGATCTACCGGCGCAACAGCGCCTCCACCAACATGGGCGGCGAAGCCTACGCGCTGGCCCTGTGGGCCGGGGCCGAGCTCATCGACATGGAGTTCGTCCAGTTCTTTCCCATCGCCCACCTGGCCCCGCGCCTGGTGGGAATGGACCCGATCATGTGGGACCCGTTCCGCTACAAGCTCGGCGGACGCCTGCTCAACGGGAACTTCGACGAGTTCATGCACCGGTACGGCGGCCAGGACAGCGGCACCTACTCCACCGTGCGGGACCAGGCCTCCTACGCCATCCTGAAAGAGGTGGAGGCCGGCCGCGGCTCGCCTCACGGCGGCGTCTACCTGGACTTCCGGCACGTACCCGACGCCACCCTGAGGGCCGCCTTCGGCCCCGTCATCGACAGGCTGGCCCACAACGGCATCGACCTCACCCAGACACCGGTGGAGGTGGCGCCGACGGCCCACTACCACATGGGTGGCATCCGCGTGAACGGGCGCATGGAGACCCGTGTCCCCGGCCTTTACGGCGCCGGCGAGGCCGTGGGCGGCGCCAACGGCGCCAACCGCCTGTCGGGCAACGCCATCACCGAGGCGCTGGTGTTCGGGGAGTGTGCCGGCCGGGAGGCCGCGACGGCCGCCGCCGACGCCAGGCACGGATGGGATGCGGCGTCCGCCGCCGACGCGGTGGCGCGGCTTCAGGACGCCATCGACAACGGCGGCGAAAGCGGCGTACCGGCCAACGTGCTGCAACAGAGGCTCCAGACCCTCATGTGGGAACGCGCCGGGTCCTTCCGTACGGCGGATCAACTCGGCCAGGCGCTCGACGGCATCCGCGAGATCCGCGAGGCGCCGGTGGCCGTCCGCCCGGCCGGGGGCTACAACCTCGACCTCCAGGACCGGCTGGAGCTCAGGGCCATGCTGACCACCGCCGAATCGGTGGTGCGGGCCGCCCTGGGCCGGGGCGAGAGCCGCGGGGCGCACCAGCGCCTGGACTTCCCGGACAGCGACGAACGGCTTGTCGCCAACCAGGTGATCGAGATGCGGGGCGGGAAGGTCGCGGCCCGCTGGCCCGACGGGGCAAGCCCGTGAGCCGTCTCGAACGGGAGTCTTGAATGGCGGGCGAAAACACTCCCACCGCGGGCGCGACGACGGAGCTCCGGGTGTGGCGCGGCGGCGCCGACGCGGGCCGCTACGACGTGTACCGGGTCCCATACGAAGAAGGCATGTCGGTGCTCGACGCGCTGGTGTGGGTCCGCGGCCACGTGGACTCGAGCCTCGCCTTCCGCTACGGGTGCGTCAACGCCAATGCCTGCAAGACCTGCATGGCCCTGGTGGACGGACAGGTGGCGTACATGTGCACCGCCCGGCTGACCCCCGCCGGGGGCAAGGTCGAGCCGCTGCCCAAACGACCGCTGATCCGGGACCTGGTGACCGACACCGTGCCCGAGGACGAGAAGCTCGAGTCGTCCGCGCGCGGGGAATGAACGCATGGACGACAACACCTTCGACCTGGTGGTCATCGGCAGCGGCCCCGCCGGCCAGAAGGGCGCCATCGCCGCCGCCAAGATCGGCAAGCGGGTCGCCGTCATCGACCGGAACGATATGATCGGCGGCGTTTGCCTGCACGCCGGCACCATACCCAGCAAGACCCTGCGTCTCGCCGTGCTCTACCTGACGGGCTTTCAGCAGAAGTCGTTCTACGGACAGGCCTACTCCCCGACGTCTCACGTGACCGCGGACGACCTGATGTTCCGGGTCCGCACCGTCATCGATCGGGAACAGGCCACGGTGACGGACCAGCTCCAGCGCAACGGTGTGACCCTGGTGAACGGCTGGGCCCGGTTCGTGGACACCCATACGCTTCAGACGGACAGCGGCCGGCAAGTCAGGGGAGAGCATATCCTCATCGCCTGCGGCACCCGTTCCGCGCGGGATCCGGCGATCCCCTACGACGGCCACAAGATCATGGTGGCGGAAGACTTCGGCCGCGGGGACCGGGAGAAGATCCCCCGGAGCATGATCGTGGTGGGGGCGGGAGTCATCGGCCTGGAGTATGCCTCGATGCTCTCCGCCCTGGGCGTGCGCGTCACCCTCATCGAGTCCCGGGACACCATGCTGGACTTCGTGGACAAGGAGATCATCGAGGCGCTCCGCTACCACATGCGCCGCCGCGACGCGATCTTCCGGCTGGGGGAGAAGGCGATCGGGGTACGGGTGCAGGAGAACGGCCTGGTGCGGGCGGAGCTGGATAGCGGCAAGCGGGTCACCGGCGACGCCTTGCTCTACACCGTAGGCAGGCAGTCCAACGCCGACCAGCTGCAGCTCGACCGGATCGGCATCGACACCGACCCGCGCGGCCGCATCTCGGTCAACGAGCACTTCCAGACCGCGCGGCCGCACATCTACGCGGTGGGCGACTGCATCGGCTTTCCCGCGCTGGCATCGACATCCATGGAGCAGGGGCGGCTGGCCAGCACGCACATGTTCGACGGACCGTCGCTCGAATCCGCGCCCTTCTTCCCCTACGGCATCTACACCATTCCGGAGATCTCCATGGTCGGCCAGACCGAGCAGGAACTCACGTCGGAGCGGGTGCCCTACGAGGTGGGCAAGTGCCTCTACGAAGACGTCGCCAAGGCGCAGATGGTGGGTGACCGCGCCGGCATGCTCAAGCTGATCTTCGACCCCGACACCCTCAAGCTCCTCAGCGTCCACGCCATCGGCGACGAAGCCACCGAGATCATCCACATCGGCCACGCCGTCATCGCCCTCGGCGGCACCATCGAGTACTTCCGCGACAACGTCTTCAACTACCCCACCTTCGCCGAAGCCTACAAGGTGGCGGCCTACGACGGCTTCAACAAGATCGCGGGGGTGGGGTAGGGGAATGTCTTACGCGGAGGTCACACCTTCCTGGTGCTTCCCGCCACCTTGAGTATGGCGTTGGCGGTGTGGCAGCTTTTCAAGTTGTAAGGGACCAAAAGGACCTTACCCGTCCTCAGGCTCCTCCACTTCTCGTGTGAGCCCTTGGCACGTTTCCAATACTCGAAACCGAGCGCCGTGATTTCTTTGGTGACCGTGTCGTAGAGACCCGCCAACCTAGGCCACCGCCCCTTCCGCATCCGGGCGCTGCCATACGATCGCCGGTATCAAATCCTTGAGGGGATGTTGGGCGAGGTCGGACAGGCTACGGTGGTTGACCATGATCAACTCGGGCGCCACCTCCAGCATGATCGCCTCGAACTCATCCAGAGTGTCGGCCTCGATATGCAGGCCTTCGATATCGCTGTCGGCGTAGAAGACGCCCGCCTCGCCGTCCCACACGGCCTTCACTCGAAAGGTACGTTTCACTGCCGTGCCCTCCCTGTTACCCGACCTAATGATCGGCTCTGCAGCGTTGGCTGAGATCGTAGAGTCGAAAGACGAACAGCGTCAAGCCGGGGACTATCTGACGTGACCACGGCTCTGGACAGTACGGATTGCAACTTCAGTTATAGTTCTCCGTGAGTGCTTGATCCGATACCACTCAAGAGTCCAATCCTGGATCGTCACGGGATAGGGCAACTCCTCGTAGTCCCGTCCAGGAACAGGCAAGAACCTCCGCTCCGACAACCACTCACAAACCCGTCGGAGGTCACGTTCTGACTTAATACGCTCGACCAAGTGTACACTTCTTACAACCGTCGCGTCTCCGACACGAGCCATACCACATCCTATGGAGCTTTCGGACACAACCGCAAAATGGACGGCAAAAGTGTCATCTATCGTCATCGCGTCGTTTAGTGACTTGCGATTCCCGTACAGCGCGTCTCGTCGGCGACCAATCTGCTCCACGCCCTTCTCAATCGCCTCCACCGCCCTTAGTCCCTCTGAAACCCTCTACTTGCCGATTCACCCTTAGTTTCCCGGTCAACCGGTGATCTTGAGTGCCTGATTCCTAACCCTTCCTTGCCCGCACTTGGTTGACAATCAATAGACATCGTATATTGTGGCCATATACAATATGCTTGACTTCAACCAGATCATCGGCTTTCAATGGGATTCGGGCAACACCCGGAAAAGCGCCGACAAGCACGGTGTGCAGCAGGCCGAAGCGGAACAGGTTTTCTTTAACGGGCCGCTATTGGTGGTCGAAGACGTTGACCACAGCAGGGCTGAACCGCGACTTCACGCGCTTGGTCTGACCGATGCAGGACGGCGACTCCATGTAACGTTTACGTTGCGGGAGCAGGATACACGGATCCGCATTATCTCGGCCCGGGACATGAGCCGCAAAGAGCGAGGCCGCTATGAACAGGAAACGTAAGACCCTACCTTCTTTCGAAAACGAAGAGCAGGAGCGGGTTTTCTGGGAAAGCCACGACTCCGCCGACTACGTGGACTGGAGCCGCGGTGAACACGTCCGTTTTCCCAACCTCAAGCCCTCCAGCAAGGCAATTTCGCTGAGGTTGCCCGTGGACCTGCTTGAACGGATCAAGACCGCGGCCAACAAGCGGGACGTTCCCTATCAGTCGCTCATCAAGATCTGGCTGGCAGAGAAGGTGGACGCCGGATAAACTTTTGGCTCCGTTCCGCCACTCCCACCCCACCCCCTGGATTCCCGCTTTCGCGGGAATGACGATCTGCTGGTGTCGGCTCCCTCTTCATTACACATCCCTATTCGGGCGTCGCCGGACATCTACGTGAACCGCGGGATGACCTCGGTGCCGAGGCGCTTGAGCTGGTCGTGGACGGCCTCCGGGGGGCAGGCGGGGCGGGCGACGAACTTGGAGGCGCCGGCGTCGATGTAGCGTTGGATCGCGTCGGCGATGTCCCCCGCGGCTCCCAGGGCGGAGGTTTTGGCGAAGTCGACGTCGGTACGGTTGCGAAGGGCGTAGGCGCGGGCCACTTGGGCCGCTGCCACGGGGTCTTCGGCGAAGCAGAAGTTGAAGAGCACGCCGAAGTGGTCGTCGTCGATGCGGCGGCCGTAGTCGGCAGCGTACTTTCGGATACGCGCGATGGCGGTCTCCACTTCCTCGGGGGTCAACTGGGAGGCCAGCCAGCCGTCGGCCAGGCGGGCGGTGCGCCGGAAGGCGGGGCCGCTCCGTCCTCCGACCCAGATGGGCGGATCCGCCTGAGCGGGCCTGGGCGCGATGGAGACGTCTTCGAGCTGGTAGTACTTCCCCTGGAAACTGACGCTGTTGCCGGACCACAGCGCCCGCAGCAGGTGGACCATTTCCTCGGTGCGGCCGGCCCGCTCGGAACGGTGGATGCCACAGGCCTGGAGCTCGGTGTCGTCGTCGCGTCCAAGCCCTACCGCCAGTAGCAGGCGTCCGGCCGAGAGGAAGTCCAGGGTAGCGAGTTCCTTGGCCAGGACGGTGGGGTTCCTCAGCGGGAGCGCCATGACGCTGGTACCGAATTTCATCTTGCGGGTGCGCGCAGCCACGCATGACAGCGCCACCACGGGTTCCAGGCTCAGGGCCTCGGAAACCACCCGGTCGCTGAGCCACAGCGAGTCGATGGCCAGATCCTCCGCCAGGTCCACGGCGCTCCAGAAAGCCTCGGGGTCGGCGTCCCCGAAAGGCCAGCCGCTGAAACCGATGCCGATGCCGATGCCCATGTTCGTCCGTCTCCTTCCGGCGGACCCTCCGCCATGGGCGGGCCAGGAGCCCGGTTCCACCGGTAGCCCCGCCTCGCCGGGCGCGTCGGCTGAGCCGCCTCACCGACGGACACTAACAGATCGGTGCGCGGGTAATCCAACGCTCAAGGCACGGCGAAGGGCCCACCCACCGGGCCGTCTTCCCGCGCCGCCTTCCGCTCACGAGATTGACTGACGGCCAAGAGGATATTATTGAATAGAACCTTCGGGAGTTCCCCGATCCATCGAATCACACCCGACGGAAAGACACACTGCCTATGGAACCCATCGCGTGGCCGACTCCCGGCATCTTCTCACTGGCTGCTCGAGAGCCACAAGGCCGGGCACGGAACCGGCTGGTGATTTCTGAGATACGCCAGCGCCCCGAGGCGCGGCCGGTTCGCGGGTCGCGCCCGGAATTCTCATGATCTACCTGCAACTGGTCGGCGGCATCGTGCTTCTGCTCGGCGCGGCGGAGCTCGTGCTGCGTGGCGCGGTACAACTCGCACGACGCCTCGGCGTCTCCCCCCTGATCATCGGGCTCACCGTGGTGGCCTACTGCACCACCATGCCCGAGTTGCTGGTCAGCCTGGAAGCCGCTGTCCGCGGCATACCCGGCATCGCCATCGGGAACATCGTCGGCAGCAACATCTGCAACCTGCTCCTGATCCTCGGAGCGGCCGCCTGCGTCTATCCGATGGCGGTGGAGCCGCGCGAGGTCCGCTTCGAAGGCGCCGCGGCCATCGGCGTGGCGGTGCTGTTCGTCGCGCTGACGATGACCGGCAGCCTGGGCCGCGTCGACGGCGTCCTGCTCCTGGCCTGTCTTGCCGCGTTCACGGTGATTTCCTACCGGCGAGCCCGCAACAGCGGCCCCGGAGCGCAAGGGAACGACAAAGCGCGGGACCCGCTCTGGATGGCCCTGGGCGCGCTCTTCATCGGCCTCGGCGGCGTCGTCGCGGGATCGCACCTGCTGGTGGAGGGGGCCATCGGCCTCGCCCGCCTGCTCGGCGTATCGGAGGCGGTGATCGGCGTGACCGTCGTGGCCGTGGGCACGTCGCTGCCGGAGCTGGCCACGGCGGTGGTCTCCGCCTACCGCCGCCATCCCGAGGTGGCGGTAGGGAACGTGCTCGGCGCCAACATCTTCAACCTGCTGGCCATCGGCGGCCTGGTGGCGACCGTCCACCCGCTGGACATCCCGGCGCACCTGCGCGACCTCGCCATCTGGACGATGTTGGCGGCGACGCTGGTCCTGGTCGGCTGGCTGATGTTCCGGGCCCGGCTCGGACGGCTCGCGGGCGTCATCTGCCTGGTCGCCTACGTCTTCTTCATCGCCGTGGAGTACGGCCCGTTCGCGGGCGCCGGATAGGCATGATCGAGGCGCCCTGCCTCCGTCGCGTGTCCCCCGGCCCACCTCTTCGTCTTCCCGGGCTTGATCCGGGGACTCGGGTGACGGGGTACGGCGCGGAATGACGAACCGGGCGGCCGAGACGGGTGTTTTCAGGAGTCGATGGACGTGCCCCGGTACTTGTCCTTGAGCTCGTCCATGACCGTGCCCTTCCAGAACTTCACGCCCACCTGATAGCCGGCGCGGCCGATCATGTGCGCGGATACCGGCGCGGTGAGGAAGACGAACAGCGTGATGGCGAGAACCCTCACGGTGACGCCGATGTCCGGGAAGTAGAACGCCACCGACACCATCAGGCAGAACACCCCCAGGGTCGGCGGCTTGGTGGCGGTCTGCATGCGGGTGAGCAGGTCCGGCATGCGCACGATGCCCACACACCCCAGGAACATGAAGGCGGTGCCGATGATCATGAACGTGGCGCAGATGATGTCAGTCACCATGGTGTGCCCATTTCTCGATGTAGCGGGAGAACGTGACCGTTCCCAGGAAGGCCACCAGCGCGAGCACGATGGCCACGTCGAGGTACACCGGCTCGTCAAAGGCAATGCAATAGAGCGCGGCGATGCCGACCCCCACGGTGGTCAGCAGCTCCAGCGCCACCAGCCGGTCCGGAATGTTTGGGCCGAGCAGAAGCCGGACAAAGGCCAGCACAATGCCGATGCTCAGAACAGCGAGCAGCACGAAAGCCAGGGTCGTCATCGCAGCAACTCCATGACGCTCTTCTCGAAGCCGTCCTTGATGGACCGGCGCAGTTCCTCGGCGTCGTCCACGTACATGGCGTGAATATACAGCACCCGCCGGTCGTCCGACACGTCGAGGCTCAGGGTGCCGGGGGTCAGGGTGATGAGGTTCGCCAGCAGGGTGATCTCGGCGTCCGTTTCCGCGTCGAGCGGGATCGCCACCACTCCGGGCTTCATGTTGTGCGAAGGGGTCGCCACCTCGTAGGCGATGCGCAGGTTGGCCAGCAAAAGCTCCCAGGCAAACAGCGAGCCCAGCCGGAGCCCCTGCCACAGCTTCTCGAAGTAACGGGAGGGCTTCAGGAGCCGGCGCACCGCGTAGAGGATCAGGAAGCCAAGGACGAAGCCGACGGTGAGGCTCAGGGCCGTCACCTCTCCGATCAAAGCGGCCCAGCTCACCGCCAGCATGATGTTCCACAGGAGAACGGTCATGATCCTCCCCTCGCTCCGAGCACCGCCCGGATATACGGCTCGGGGTTGGTCAACTGGTCGCCGGCCTGTTGCGCCAGCTCGAAGAAGGGTCCCGCCGCCACGCCCATAACCACCGCGAGGACCGCCAGGGTCGCGATGGGACCCAGCATGAGCGCCATGCCGGCGCCCGGCGCGTTCACCGCGGTCCCCTCCGGCAGCGGTTTCCAGAACGCCTCGGCCCAGATCTTGGTCATGGAGAAGAGCGTCAGCAGGCTCACCCCCAACGCCGCCGCCACCACCACGAACTGCTCGAGGCCGAGCCCGGCCTTGACCAGCACCAGCTTGCCGAAGAACCCGGACAGGGGCGGCACCCCGGCCAGGGAGAACGCCGACAACAGGAACAGCATGGAGACCCACGGATGGGCGCGGTAGATGCCGCCCAGCTTCTTCAGGTCGTAGGTGCCGTGGAACCGATGGGACACGCCGCTCACCAGGAAGAGGTTGGTCTTGACGAAGATGTTGTGGACGATGAAGAACACCGTGCCGGACAGGGCCAGCGGCGTGAAGAACCCGAGCCCCATGACCATGTAGCCGATCTGGCTGACGATGTGGAACGACAGCAGCCGGCGGAACTCGTACTGCGCCACCGCCCCCAGAACGCCCGTCACCATGGTGATGGCGCCCACCCAGAGGATGATGGTGTGGGTGTAGTCGACGTTGTTCAGGAACAGCAGCGTGAAGACGCGGATAAGCGCGTAGACACCCACCTTGGTCAGCAGCCCGCCGAAGATGCCGGAGATCGCCACCGGCGGCGTGTGGTAGGAGGCCGGCAGCCAGAAGAACAACGGGAAGATGGCGCCCTTGATGCCGAAGGCCACCAGGAACAGGATGGCGAGGGTGGTCACCAGGCCCGGCTGCGCCACGTCTCGGAGCCGCACCGACAGGTCGGCCATGTTGAGGGAGCCGGCCATGGCGTAGAGGATGCCCACCGCGGCCAGGAAGAACGCCGACGCCACCAGGTTGAGGGTGACGTACTTGATGGCGCCCTCGAGCTGCGCGCGCTCGCCCCCCAGCGCCAGCAGCACGAAGGACGAGATCAGCAACACCTCGAACCACACGAACAGGTTGAAGATGTCGCCGGTCAGAAAGGCTCCGGACACCCCCATGATGAGGATGTTGAACAGCGGATAGTAGCCCCAGGTTTCCCGGGCCCGGTCCATGCTGCCCAGCGAATAGACGACGATCACCAGAGTCACGACCCCGGTGGTGGCCACCATGACGGCACTGAACATGTCCGCCACCAGGGTGATGCCGAAGGGAGCGATCCAGGCGCCCTTCTGCACCGCCTGGATTCCCTCCGAGGCGACCCGTTCCAGCAGCACGACGGAGACCGCGAGGTACACGATGCTGCCCGCCAGGGTGAGGATCCGTTGAGCGGCCACATAGCGCCACACCACCACGCAGCACGCCCCCACCAACAGCGGAAGCAGGATGGGCAGGACGATAAGCGAGTTCACGTGTCCGTCGCCTTCATGTCGTCGAGGTCGTCGGTGCCCACGGTCTGATACGCGCGGTACGCCAGCACCATGGCGAAGGCCTGCACGCCGAAGCTGATGACGATGGCCGTCAGGATCAACGCCTGGGGCAACGGGTCCGCCACCGTTCCGGTAATGGCCTTCTCTCCGAAGGGGATCACCGGAGGCACCGCGCGGGTCAGGCCCGCCGCGGTGAACACCAGCAGGCTCGCGCCGTGGGCCAGCAGCGCCAGCCCGATGATGAGCTTCACGATGCTCCGGCGCATGAGCATGTAGACGCCCGAGGCGTAGAGCACGCCGATGACGATGGCCAGCAGGGCTTCCACTAGTCGTCCTCCTCCACTTCCTCCGCCAGGCTCATGATGACGATGAGCACCACCCCCACCACCGTCAGGTAGACGCCGATGTCGAAGAGCAGCGGCGTGCCCAAGTGAAGGTCAAGGCCGAAGATGTAGACGTGCGCCCACTGGCCGGTCATGAACGGCTGCCCCTTGAACATGGACCACACCCCGCTCAGGGCCGCGGCCAGGAGGCCCCAGGCGATGATGGTCTGGGCCCTGCAGGGCAGGAAACGGCGCATGGAGCGCACGTCGTAGGCGATGGCGTAGAGGGTCAACGCCGCCGCCAGCACCAGCCCGCCGACGAAGCCGCCGCCGGGGTCGTTGTGTCCCCGGAGCAGCAGGAAGATGGAGAACTGGAACAGCAGGATCAGCAGGAACCGGCTGGCCGTCCTGAGAATCAGCGAGTTCACGAGCCCCCTCCCTTCCCGAGCCTCAACCGGATCAGCGAGTAGACGCCGATACCGGCCACTGCCAGCACCGTGATCTCGCCCAGCGTGTCGAAGCCCCTGAAGTCCACCAGGATCACGTTCACGATGTTACGGCCCTGTCCCATGAGGTAGGAGTTCTGCGCGAAGTAGGTGGAGATGGTGGGATGCCACTGCACCGAGGTGGCCACCAGCACGAGCAGCGTGAAGAGCGCGCCCACCGCCGTGCCGATGACCACGTGCCGCGTGATCACCGCGCGGGTGGAGAAGCGCTTGAACGGGGGCATGTAGTAGAACACGAACACGAACAGGATCAGCGAAAGAGTCTCGATCAGGAACTGCGTCATGGCCAGGTCGGGGGCGCCGTAGAGGACGAAGAACAGCGCCACGCTGTAGCCCACCACCCCGAGGGCCATGACCGCGCGCAGGAACGTCTGAGCCCTTACCGTAGCGATGGAGGCCACCAGCGCCACCACTGCCAACACCCACTCGTGCACCCGGATATCGCCCCAGTTGAACTCGATCACGCCGACGTCCGCGTGCGCGAGAAACGTGTACCACGCGAGCACGGCGGTGACCGTCATGATGGTGGCGAGGTAGAGCCGCAGGTACCCGTTCTGAAGCACCCGGGTCTGGCCCACGGCCGACCAGTTCAGGAAGCGGAGCCACAGGGCGTACCAGTGGGACGGGCCGCGGCGGACCACGGGCAGGGCGAACTCCGTGACTCTCCGCAGCCTGGGCAGGTTCAGGTAGACCAGCACGCCCAGCGCGAACGTCACCAGGCTCAGCACCAGCAGCGCATTGAACCCGTGCCACAGCGCGAGATGCATGTGCACCTCCTTGGCCAGCACGGAGGTGGCCGCGGCGGACAGCAATCCCTCGGGAAGCGCCGGCATCAGCCCGAACAGCACGCTCAGGCACCCCAGGAACACGGGACCCAGCCACATGGTCCAGGGCGGGTCGTGAGGATGGTGGGGAGTGTCGGTCTCTTCCCCGGCAAACGGCCGGATGCCCGCCAGCCAGGCCACCGCGAACAGCAGCATGCTGGTGAGGACCCCGACCACCGTCACCAACAGGTTGTCGTGGGTCAGCGCCTCGTAAAGCGCCTCCTTGCCGATGAAGCCGAAGAACGGCGGCAGCCCGGCCATGGACAGGGCTCCGATCGCTGCGCCGGCGCAGA
Organism: uncultured Binatia bacterium (SeqCode); assembly: GCA_965219905.1. GTDB lineage: Bacteria > Desulfobacterota > Binatia > UBA9968 > JAJDTQ01 > JAJDTQ01. The sequence goes on from CBDCOS010000003.1 coordinate 39,855, forward strand.
TGATCGGCATGGTCTTGCGCAGCCCGCCGAGCTGCCGGATGTCGCGGGTGCCGGTCTCGTGGTCGATGGAGCCGGCCACCAGGAAGAGCGCCGCCTTGTAGAGCACGTGCGCCATGAGAAAGACCATGGCCGCCTGGATCGCCAGCTTGTTGCCCAGGCCTATGAGCATGGTGAGGGTGCCCAGCACGCTCACCGTGGAATAGGCCAGGATCTTCTTGAGATCGGTCTGGTAGAGCGCCTGGTACGCACTCGCCAGCATGGTGGCGGCGCCGAAGCCGGTGACCACGTAGAGCCAGATGTCGCTGCCGCCCAGGACCGGGCTGAAGCGCGCCAGGAGATAGACCCCGGCCTTGACCATGGTGGCGGAGTGAAGGTACGCGCTCACCGGCGTGGGAGCCTCCATGGCCGACGGCAGCCAGAAATGGAACGGCACCTGGGCCGATTTCGTGAATGCGCCCGCGAACACCAACGCCAGCACCAGCGGGTAGAGGCTGTGGCCTTGCAGCGCGGCGTTGTCCGAAGCCAGAGCCGAGATCTCGAAGCTGCCGCCGATCTGCCCCATGAGCAGGACGCCCGCCATGAGCGCCAGGCCGCCGCTCCCCGTCACGATCAGCGCCTGCAGCGCGGCCGCCCGGGCCGTGTCCTTGTCGTGCTCGAAGCCGATCAGGAAGTAGGACGTGACGCTGGTGAGCTCCCAGAAGACGAACAGCGCGATGAGGTTGTCGGACAGCACGACGCCCAGCATCGACGCCATGAACATCAGGATGAACAGGTAGAAGCGCGGCAGCGAGGGATGGCCGTGGAGATAGCTGCCGGCGTAGGTGATGATCAGCGTCCCCACCACCGTGATGGCCAGGGCGAAGAGGAGCCCCAGGCCGTCCAGGTTGAAGGACAGCTCGAGCCCCATGGCCGGGATCCACGGGTAGACCACCCGGATCCCGTGGCCGTGCACGACCTCGCCCATGTGGCTCAGGAACCAGAGCGCCAGGACCGCGGGGAACAGCGAGAAGACGCATCCGGCCCAACGCGCGCTCAGCCGATACAGGGTCGGCGCCAGCAGGGCCAGGACGAAACCGGACAGTACAACGACGATCATCGGAAATAATTCAGGGTTGAGCGACGGTTCAGGATGTCCATACCCCGTCCGGGTCATACTTTCTTACGGCCAGAATCTCTTCCCGGGAGGGTTCCGGGGTCTGTGCGACGTTGGGGGCCGCTTGCAGCGGCCAATCCGTCTCGTCCCGGATTTCCTGCACCGTCACGCCGGGGTGATACGTCTCGATCTGCATCTCCCGGGTCGCCGGATCGAACGAGAAGATGCCGAGGCTGGTGATGGTCCGGCTCGGCCCTCCTCCGGGCAGCCCGCGCCGCTCGCGCCAGCCGGCCCCGTCGCCGTAACCGGGCGACGTGATGAACTGCACCCGGGGGACGAAACGCCGCCGTTCATGGTTCATGATGATGACGCACCGTCCGGCCATGGTGGCGATGTCCGCGGCGCCGCCGCTGCCCGGAAGCCGCAGCCGCCGTCCGTCCTCCCCGACCCAATGGGTATTGAGATTGCCGTGGCGGTCCACCTCGGCGCCGCCGATGAAACCCATCTCCACGCGGCCGCTCTGAAGCAGGCTCATGACCTCGATGAGTCCGCAGCAGAAAAGCGCGCCGGCGACATTCGGAGGATCGCTCATGGTGAAGATCGGGTCCAGCGCCGGCCAATCCCGCACCACGCCGCTCTCGAAGATGCCGATGGCGCCGGGGGCGTGCAACTCCTTGGCCACGGCGAACCCCAGCAGCGGCAGCCGCATCCCCACGAATACGCGCTCTCCGTCGCGAATCTCGCGAGCCGCCGCAATGACCATAAGCTCTCGCCGCGTGTAGTCCATGAGGTCCGTCAAGGAAGGGTTGCGATGCCTCCACCGCCGCCGCCGTTTCGTTCCGGGTAGCATTCCCGGCGACGGGTTTCAATGGCCGCGGCCATCCACCGGTCGGATGACGCCGAGCCTCCTAGTAGCCGTAACTCACTGGCGCCGCCATGTGCTTGTCGTCCGGCCTGAGGCGGGCCGCCCGGTCGCTTCCGAGCCGCCCGATGTAGCCGTCGTGACCGTCCACTCCCAGCACCCATTCGTCCAGCCACTGCTCGAACCCGGCCCGGTCACGGGATTGCGCATGATAGTCGAAATAAAAGCCGTCGTCGCGGCGGCTGTAGCCCTGCGTCGGCGACGGATGGGAGCCCAACGGCACACAAGCGACGGCGGCGACCAGGAATCCCGGCACGAGAGTCCGGTTGGGGTCGCTCAGGATCACCTCGTGCGGCACGATCTCCTCGCAGGTGATCACCACCTTGCCGGCGGCCATGGCCGCATCCTGGGTGACGCCCAGATTGCCCCACACGTGGGCGTTGCCTTCCTCGTCCGCGCGCTGCACGTGCAGGACGGCCACGTCCGGCTTCACCGCGCGCACCGCCAGCAGATTCTCCCTGGTGAACGGACAGACCACCTGGGCGAAGGAGTCCTCTTCCCGGAAGTCGGTGCCCATGAGCGTCCGCGTGGGCAGGTAGGGCAAACCCATGGCCGCCGCCTTGAGGCCCAGGGCCATGGAGAAGTTGGAGTGGTTCTCCACCGCCAGCGGGCCCGGCTCCTGCCGCTCCACCGCGCGCCGGTAGTTGTGGCCGAGGCCCGCCGCCACGTTGCCGACCCAGGCGCCGCACACCTTGCCGGCGCAGCCCGCGCCGATGAGCTGGTCGAACTGCATGTCCGAAATGGTCGTCATCAGGGTGAGGTCGCGTTTGCCCTGACGGATCATCTCGTGGCCGGCGGCGAAAGGGATGAGCGACTCGAGGGCGGCCCCCATGAAGACGGACATGCCGTCCTCGACCTCCTCCGCGATGGCGTCTCGAAGGCTCCGGAGCTTCGACATGGCAGAAGGTTCTAACGGGTTGCCCCCAGTGAAAGCAAGCCGCGTTCGGGGCCATCCCCCACTCCGTGGTTCCCGGCTTCCCCTCCGTCATTCCCGCTTCCTACTCCGTCATTCCCGCTTCCTACTCCGTCATTCCCGTTTCCTACTCCGTCATTCCCGCGAAAGCGGGAATCCAGGCGGGGTGAGGCCGGGGCCGCGGTTTGACTGCCCGGAGTCCAGGTGGATATATAGCCGCTTGGGGAGGCACTCATGCGTTACGGATTTGTCATCGACCAGAATCGCTGCATCGGTTGCCACGCCTGTACCGTGGCCTGCAAGGACGAGCACGAGGTGCCGGTGGGGGTGAACCGCACCTGGGTCAAGTACATCGAGAAAGGCGCGTTTCCGGCCACCAGCCGCCACTTCGCGGTGCTCCGGTGCAACCACTGCGACGACGCTCCGTGCATCGAGATCTGTCCCACGGTGGCGCTCTACCGGAGCCCCAACGGCATCGTCGACTTCGACAACGACCGCTGCATCGGCTGCAAGTCCTGCATGCAGGCGTGCCCGTACGACGCCCTGTACATCGACCCCGACCACAACACCGCGGCCAAGTGCAACTTCTGCGCGCACCGGGTGGAGCTCGGGCTGCAGCCGGCCTGCGAGGTCGTATGCCCCACCCAGGCCATCATGTCCGGCGACCTGGACGACCCGGAAAGCCCCATCGCCCGCACCGTGGCCACCCGGAAGGTCTCTCTCAGGAAACCCCACAAGGGCACCCAACCGAAGCTCTTCTACGTGGGCGTCGAGGAGGACACCCTGCAGCCCACCATGACGGAGACCGGCGACACGCACTTCTGGGCGGACAAGTACCCCGGCGAAGACCTCTACGCCCTCTCCTCCTCCCGGCACGGAACCCCGGTCCCGGGGGGCGCCCGCGAGGTCTACGACGTGCCGCACCCCCGGCCCTGGGGCCCCAAGATCGCCGCCTATCTGTGGACCAAGTCCATCGGCGCCGGGGTCCTCCTGGTAGCGGCGTTGCTGATGGCGCTGGGCCGGATACAGGATGGACCGGTGCTGAACGTCGTGAGCCCGCTGATCGCGCTGATCTTCACCGTGCTCACCACCGGCCTGCTGGTATTCGACCTCAAGCGGCCCGACCGCTTCTACTACCTGTTGACCAAGCCCAACCCACGCTCCTGGCTCGTGCTGGGAGGCTACATCCTGATGGCCTACTCCCTGACCAGCCTCCTGTGGCTTGCCTACGGCATCGGAACCGGCGCCATGCCGGGATGGGTGGTGGCGGCGTGTGTCGTCTTCGGCATCGGTTCCGCGGGCTACACCGCGTTCCTCTTCGCCCAGGCCAAGGGGCGGGACCTGTGGCAGAGCCCGCTCTTCTTCTGGCACCTCCTGGCCCAGGCGGTCAGCGCCGGCGCGGCGACGCTGATGCTGGTGGGACTGGTAGCCGGCCTTGACGGGCCGGTCATGGCGACCATGGGCACCCTGCTGATGGTCTCGCTGATCGTCACCGGCGGTCTCGTGCTGGGCGAGGTGTCGTTGACGCCCATCAGCGAGGACGTGCGGCGCGCCACCGAACTGCTCACCTGCGGTCCGCTCCGCGAGAAGTTCTGGGGGCTCTTCATGGCCGTGGGCATCGTCCTGCCGGTGATCTTCCTGATCTGGGCCGGAGCGCAGGCGGAGGCCGCCTGGTTCCTGCACCCCCTGTCCGCACTGCTGGCGCTCGCCGGGCTCTGGGTGTTCGAGACCCTGTGGGTCGAGGCCGGACAATCCGTGCCGCTCAGCTAGTCGTCAAGCGCCATGACGGGCACGGGCGGGTTTGAAACCCGCCCCTGTGGCAGCCATACCCGGACGCAGCAAGAAGGAACCCTCCCCGATGAAGAACGAACCACAACCCCTGAGCCCCGACGCCGCCAACCTCGAGCCGCCGCAGGGAGGTCTCCGGAACTTTCCGCCCAGGGAACGCTGGTCGGACTGGACCGAGTACGATGCGGCCGCCTGGCCCAGGCGGGTGGAGCGGCACTACGACCTGGTCCCCACCATCTGCTTCAACTGCGAGGCGGCGTGCGGCCTGCTGGCCTACGTGGACAAGGAGACGCTGAAGGTCCGCAAGTTCGAGGGCAACCCGGAGCACCCCGGCAGCCGCGGCCGGAACTGCGCCAAGGGACCCGCCACCATCAACCAGGTGTACGACCCGGAGCGCATCCTCTACCCCATGAAGCGGGTGGGCGAGCGCGGCGGCGGGCAGTGGGAGCGGGTGAGCTGGGACGAGGCCCTGGACGACCTGGCCGGCCGGATCCGCAAGGCCATCGAGGAAGACCGCCGCAACGAGATCATGTACCACGTGGGCCGTCCCGGGCATGAGCTGCTCTACCACCAGCGCATCATGCACGCCTGGGGCATCGACGCCCACAACAGCCACACCAACGTGTGCTCTGCGGGGGCACGGACGGGCTACGCCTTCTGGTGCGGCATCGACCGCCCGTCGCCGGACCACGCCAACGCTCGCTTCATGCTGCTGCTGAGCTCGCACCTGGAGACCGGCCACTACTTCAACCCCCACGCCCAGCGCATCATCGAGGCCAAGGAGCGCGGCGCCAAGGTCTGCGTCATCGACACCCGGCTGTCCAACACCGCGTCCAAGGCCGACTACTGGATGCCCACCTGGCCCGGCACCGAAGCCGCGGTGCTGCTGGCCATCTGCAACGTACTGCTCCAGGAGGGGCTGTATGACCGCGAGTTCGTCAGGAAGTGGGTCAACTGGGAGCAGTTCCTGCGCCAGGAACATCCGGACGGACCGCAGACCTTCGAACAATTCGAGCTGGAGTTGAAGGCCCTCTACGGGCAGTACACGCCGGAGTTCGCGGCGGAGGAGTCCGGGGTGGACGCCGCCATGATCGTGGAGGTGGCCCACGAGGTGGCCCGGGCCGGCTCGGCGCTGGCCACCCACGTGTGGCGCAACGCCGCCGCCGGCAACCTGGGCGGCTGGGAGGTGGCCCGGGCGCTGGAGTTCCTGGTGGTGCTCATGGGCGCCGTGGGCACTCCCGGCGGCACCACCCCCAACGCCTGGAACAAGTTCGTCCCGGCGCCGCCCATGATGCCGCCACCGGCCAAGGTGTGGAACACGCTCATGTACCCGCCGGAGTACCCGCTGGCGTTCTTCGAGATGAGCTTCCTGCTGCCGCACCTGGTCAAGGAAGGCCGGGGCAAGCTCTCCGTGTACTTCACCCGGGTCTACAACCCGGTGTGGACCAACCCGGACGGCATGAGCTGGATCGAGATGCTGAGCGACGAGGCCAAGGTCGAGCGACACGCCTGCCTCACGCCCACCTGGAGCGAGACCGCCTGGTTCTCGGACTACGTGCTGCCCATGGGGCTGGCGTCCGAGCGCCACGACCTCATGAGCCAGGAGACCCACTCGGCGCGCTGGATCGGATTCCGCCAGCCGGTGCTGCGGGTGGCCCTGGAACGGAAGGGCAAGACCTTCGACACCACCTGGGAGGCACACGCGGAAGCCGGCCTGGGGGAGGTATGGGAGGAGGACGAGTTCTGGATCGAGCTGTCCTGGCGCATCGATCCCGACGGCTCCCTGGGCATCCGCAAGTACTTCGAGTCGCCCTACCGGCCGGGCGAGAAGCTCACGGTGTCGGAGTATTACCAGTGGATGTTCGAGAACAGCGTGCCGGGACTGCCGGACGCGGCGGCCGCGGAGAACATCTCGCCGCTGGAGTACATGCGCAAGTACGGCGCCTTCCTGGTGGCCGAGAACATCTACAGCAGCCATGAAACCGCGCTCAAGGAAGCGGACATGGCCGAGGCCGCGGTGGACCCGGTCACGAACCTGGTCTCCAAGGGTGGCGCGGTCATCGGCGTCGAAGTGGACGGCAAGGGCTACGCCGGCTTTCCCACGCCCTCGCGCAAGCTCGAGTTCTATTCCGAGACCCTGAAGGACTGGAAATGGCCCGAGCACCGCTACCCGGGATACATCAAGAGCCACGTCCACCGCTCCAACATCGACTCCGAAAAAGGCGAGATGCTGCTTCTGCCCACGTTCCGCCTCCCCACGCTGATCCACAGCCGCTCGGCCAACGCCAAGTGGCTCTACGAGATCTCGCACAAGAATCCGGTATGGCTGCATCCCCGGGACGCCGAACGGCTCGAGGTGGATACCGGCGACCTTGTCAAGGTTCACACCGAGATCGGCTATTTCGTGGACCGGGTGTGGGTGACCGAGGGGATCCGGCCCGGGGTGGTGGCGTGCTCGCATCACCTGGGGCGCTGGCGCCTCAAGGAGGAGACCGGCGGCGGCCGCTTCGCCACCGCTCTGGTGAACCTGGAACAGGTGGAGCCGGGCCAGTGGATGATGCGCCAGCTCCACGGCGTCCAGCCGTTCGAGAGCACGGACAAGGACTCCGGGCGGGTGTGGTGGCAGGAGGCCGGGGTGCACCAGAACCTGACCTTTCCGGTGCAGCCCGACAACATCAGCGGACAGCACTGCTGGCACCAGAAGGTGCGGGTGGAGAAGCCCGGGACCGACGACCGCTACGGGGACATCTTCGTGGACACCAACAAGTCCCACGAGGTCTACAAGCGGTGGCTCACCCTCACCCGGCCGGCTCCCGGCCCAGGAAACCTGCGCCGGCCGCTGTGGCTGCTGCGCGCCTACAAGCCGGCGCCGGAGGCATACGAGTTCAAGGAGTGAAGCGGCCCACGCGTCCGTAGCTTGTAACCTTCGAAGACATCAGGTCTTCGCCTTGACAGGTTGCGGGATTAACGGTTAAGAACCTCGCCGGATGTCGGCTTTAGGGGGATCGGCCGATTCCTTCCGATAGCGCGCTCTAAATCCACGGAAAACCAGGACCCAGGAGCTAAATGTGTTTGAAGCAATGGCCGACGGCCTGACCGCGCTGCTGAGCGTGGAACGGTTTCTGTTCATGATGTTCGGCGTCGTGGTGGGAATGGCGCTCGGGGCCATACCCGGCCTCGGGGGCGTTGTCGGGCTCGCCCTGCTGCTGCCGTTCACGTTCGACATGGACCCCACCGCGGCCATCGCCATGCTGGTGGCGCTGTCGTCGGTGCCGGTGACCACCGACACCATCCCCTCGGTGCTGTTCGCCGTGCCCGGGACCGTGGGCTCCCAGGCCACCATCCTGGACGGCCATCCCATGGCCCGGAAGGGCGAGGCCGGACGGGCCTTCGGGGCCGCCTACTTTGCCTCGCTGCTGGGCGGCGTGGTCGGCGCGGTCATCCTGGGGATGCTCATCCCCATCCTGAAGCCGCTGGTGCTGCTGTTCGCCGCGCCCGAGCTCTTCTCCCTGGGCATCATGGGCATCTCCATGGTCGCCATCCTGAGCGGCCGCGTGCCCCTCAAGGGCATCGTCGCCGGCGGCATGGGGCTCTTGCTGTCGATGATCGGCATCGACAAGCAGGAGGGGCTGCTGCGCTGGACCTTCGATTCGCTCTACCTGTTCGACGGCCTGAACATCATCGTGGTGAGCCTGGGGATCTTCGCCTTGCCGGAGCTGGCGGACATGGTGATCGAGGGCAAGCAGATCAGCAGCGTCCCCAAGCAGGCCATGAAGGGCGTGGGTCACGGCATCCGGGACGTCTTCACCAACTGGTGGCTGATGCTCCGTTGCGCCTTCCTGGGGACCTGGGTGGGCATCATTCCCGGGCTGGGCTCCGCGGTGGTGGACTGGCTGGCCTACGGACACGCCAAGTCCACCTGCAAGGACGCCGCCCTGACCTTCGGCTCCGGCGACGTCCGCGGCGTCATCGCGCCGGAGAGCGCCAACAACGCCAAGCAGGGCGGCGCGCTGGTGCCGACGCTGGCCTTCGGCATTCCCGGCAGCGCCTCCATGGCGCTGTTGATCGGCGCCTTCATGATCCACGGCCTGCAACCGGGCCCCTCCATGCTGAACGAGCACCTGGACCTCACCTACTCCATCGTGTGGAGCACGGCCATCGCCAACATCATGGCCACGGTCATCGCGCTGTGCTTCACCAACCAGCTCGCCAAGATCTCGTCGGTGCGGATCAACATCCTGGCGCCGCTGGTAACCGTGGTGGTGTTCCTCGCCGCCTACCAGGCCACCGCCAGCATCTTCGACCTGGTGACGGTGCTGCTCTTCGGATTGCTGGGATGGATCATGAAGCGGTGCGGATGGCCCCGGCCGCCGCTCCTGCTGGGGTTCCTGCTGGGCGGGCTCATCGAGCGGTACCTCTTCATCTCGGTGCGCGCCTACGGCGCCGCCTTCCTCATCCGGCCCCTGGTCCTGGTGGTGCTGGCCGTAACCATCGCGACCATCTACTACAGCGTCAAGCAGGAACAGAAGGTCCGGCGGCTCGCCGGAGACACGGGAGAGGGAGAGTAGCCATGCGTATCACGCCTTCGCTCGTGTTCACGCTGTTCGTCGCCGTGGTCGCCGGCGCCATGGTCTACACCGCCAAGGACTGGCCGCTGGGCACCGGCCTCTTTCCCCGCTCCGTCGGCGTCCCCGTCCTGGTGATGGCGATGATCCAATTGATCATGGACGCCTACCGCACCGTGAAGACGACCGCCAGCCAGGAGCGGGAAACCGGCGACCTGCAGGTGGACTGGACCATGTCCACGGCCGAGGTGGCTGCTGCCGGCCTCACCTTCGCGGCGTGGCTTCTGGGCATGTTCTTCGGCATCCTGCTGTTCGGGTTCTTCCTGACCGTGCCGGTGTTCACGCTGCTGTACCTCAGGTACCAGGCAAAGGAAGGCTGGCCGCTGACACTGACGCTGACCGCCGCCATGCTGGTGTTCTTCGTGGGCGTGTTCGACCAGATCCTGCACATCCACTGGCTGGAGCCCGTCATTACCGGTCCCGAGAACTTCCTCAAGAGTCTCATGCCCTGGCTGGGGTGACGAAAAAGGGCGCCGGGGACTGTCCCCGGCGCCCTTTTTCAACTCTGCACACCCGGAGTGAGCGCTACTTGCCTCCCTTGGGATTGAAGATCTGCGCCACGATGGCCTTGTCTTCCGGCGAGGCGGCGATCGAATCCTTCCACATCCTCTGCAGGTCCTGGCCGCTGGTGGGATTGACCGGCCGCTTGAGCCTCTTGGCCTCGGCCAGGAACTTCGGGTCCTTCATGGTCGCGTCGAAGGCCTTGCGCACGAGCGCCACGCGCTCCGCCGGGACGCCCGGCGGGAAGGTGTACGGACGCCCGTAGCGCGAGAGCAGGAAGGTGGCCCGCACCAGGTTCTTCTGCTTCTCGGTCTTGGCCAACTCCTCCAGCAACGGAGCGTCGGGGAACTCGGGAGCCTTCTTTCCTTCCACCGTGCCGGTCTGGGCGAGCATGACGAGTTCGCCCGCCTTCCACATGTCGCCGAGCTGATCCAGGAACGACGAGGTCACGTTGCCGGAGGCGTCTACCTCGCCCTGCCTGAGCGCCAGGCTGTACTGGCGCGCGCCGGGATAGCCGAACACGTACTCGAACAGCTTCTCGCCGCGCAGCTTCTCGAGGATGTTCCCCATGACGAACCCGCCGGACTGGTTGCCGCTGATGCCCACCCGGGCCAGCCTCCCCGAGTTCTTGATTTCGTCCAGCGACTTGAAGCGGTCCTTCCGGGTGTAGAAGAGGCCGTTCTCGATGACGATGACGCCGATGGCCTGCATCTTGTTGAAGTCGAACTGGCCGCCGCGTTTCTCGTCACCCACCACCTGCCAGTTCCACACCCCCCAGTTGATCTGCTCCATGACGGTGCCGTCGCGCCGCGCCTTGTTGTAGAGATAGCTCGCCGCCCGCACGCCGCCCGCTCCCGGCATGTTCTGCACGATGACCGTCGGGTTCCCGGGAATGTTCCTGCCGATATGGCGCGCCAGCAGCCGCGAGTACGTGTCGTTGCCGCCACCGGGCGACGACGAGACGATCAGGCGGATCTTCTTGCCATCGTAGAAGTCCGCGGCCCCCGCGGAACCGGCTCCGAACAGGAAGAGCACAAGCACCACAAAACTCAAGACAGCCTGCATGGTTACCTCCTGGCTAAAGAAGTCTTCGCGCACCCACGCGGGCATCCTGCATCAAGCCCCTGGAAAAGGCAAGATGAGGCGACCGCGGGTCTGGCTCCAAAACAAAAAAGGCGCCGGGAACCTGCATGTCCCCGACGCCTTTCGTTATCGGCCTGCGGTCCGGGCAGATGCTACTTCTTGCCCTTGGGGTTGAAGATCTGCGCCACGATGGCCTTGTCTTCCGGCGAGGCCCCGAGCGAGTCCTTCCACATCTTCTGCAAGTCCGCACCGCTGGTGGGGTCGACATCGCGACCGAGCTTCTTGCCTTCCGCCACGAACTTCGGGTCCTTCATGGTGGCGTCAAACGCCTTGCGCATGATCGCCACACGCTCCGCCGGGACTCCCGGCGGCATGGCGTACGGACGCCCGTAACGGGAGAGCAGGAACGTGGCCCGCACCAGGTTCTTCTGCTTCTCGGTCTTGGCCAGGGATTCGAGCAACGGGGCATTGGGGAATTCCGGAGCCTTTTCGCCCTTCACCGTGCCGGTCTGGGCGAGCATGATGATGTCCCCGGCCTTCCACATGTCCCCGAGCTGGTCCATGAACGACGAGGTCACGTTGCCCGAGACGTCCACTTCACCCTGCCGGAAGGCGAGGCTGTACTGGCGCGCGCCGGGATAGCCGAACACGTACTCGAACAGCGTTTCGCCGCGCAGTTTCTCGAGGATGTTTCCGATCACGAACCCGCTGGACTGGTTGCCGCTGATGCCCACCCTGGCGAGCTTGCCCGACTGCTTGATATCGTCGAGCGATTTAAAGCGGTCCTTGCGGCTGTAGATCAGGCCGTTCTCGATGATGATGACGCCGATGGCCTGCATCTTGTTGAAGTCGAACTGGCCGCCGCGTTTCTTGTCGCCCACCACCTGCCAGTTCCACACGCCCCAGTTGATCTGCTCCATGACGGTGCCGTCGCGCCGCGCCTTGTTGTAGAGATAGCTCGCCGCCCGCACGCCGCCGGCGCCGGGCATGTTCTGCACGATGATCGACGGGTTCCCGGGAATGTGTCGGCCGATATGCCGCGCCAGCAGCCGCGAGTACGTGTCGTTGCCGCCGCCGGGCGAGGACGAAACGATCAACCGGATCTTCTTGCCCTTGTAGAAGTCCGCCGCCCCTGCCGAACCTGCTCCGAACAGAAACAGCACGAGCACCACAAGACCCAATACAGCCTGCATCTTTACCTCCTGGTTTTCACCGATGTCTCTAACCGCACCCGATCCGGCGCTACCCTTCGCCGAAAATCTCCTTGAAGATGGCCAGGTTCTCGGGCGACGCGTTGAGGACGTTCTTCCAGAGTTGCTGGAGTTGCGCGCCGGTGGACGGAATGATGACCCGCTTGATCCTCTTGGCCTCCGCCAGGAACTTCGGGTCCTTCATGGTCGCGTCAAAGGCATCGCGCATGATCTGGACACGGTCCTTGGGCACACCGGGGGGAAGCGCATACGGACGGCCGTAGTGCGTGAGATCGAAGGCGACCTTTATCACCTCACGGTGCGCGTCGGTCTTGGCGTATTCCAGCAACGTGGGCGTATTGGGGAATTCCTTGGTCCTGCCGCCTTCGGGCGTCGGCGCCTGCGCCAGCATGGCGACCTTGCCTTCGTCCCACATGTCGCCGAGCTGATCGGCGAACGAGCCCGGGGTGTTTCCCGACGACTGGACCTCACCCTGGCGAAACGCGAGACTGTACTGCCGCGCGCCCGGGTAACCGAAGACATAGTCGAAGATCTTCCTCCCTTCGATCACTTCCATCACCTTGCCCATGGTGTAGCCCAGGGATTGACGTCCGCTGTTTCCGCTGGTGATCAGCTTCTTGGAAGCCAGCACGGACTTCCAGTCGGGAAACTCGGACTTGCGGGTGAAGAGGATGGCGCTCTCGATGGCCGCGACGCCGACGGCGTTGATCTTGTTGAAGTCGAATCGCGCGCGCTTGGACCCGACGACCTGGTGGAACCACACGCCCCAGTTGATCTGCTCCAACACCGTGCCGTCCCGCCTGGCCTTCCGGTACAGGTAGTCCGCGGCCATGATGCCGCCGGCGCCGGGCATGTTCTGCACGATGACCGAGGGATTGCCCGGAATGTGCCGGGGGATGTGCCGCGCGATGAGCCGGGAGTAGGTGTCGTTGCCGCCGCCGGGGCTCGACGACACGATCAGACGGATCTTCTTGCCCTTGTAGAAATCCGCGCCATAAAGCGGACTGGAAATCATGACAGCCAACAACAGGGCCGTCACGGCGAAAAATACTCTCATCGGTACCTCCTGATAGGGTTGAACTCTCGCACCGGGAGACTTTATCCATGGATCTTTCGGAGTGTCAACCCGAAGCCGGGAACGGCGGGTCGTTCCGGCAAGCGATTTCGCCGTCGTCCCTCGGGTTTCAGACGCGGGCCGTGCGCGACGGCCAGCCCAACTTGACAGCCTGTCCCTTTTCCAATAAGCGCTCTCGTAGACGGGAGTGGCGCTCATCGGTACGACACCAGGCCACGCCTGAGAGTCCCCATGGCAGAGATCGTTCTGGCGCTGGCAACTTCCCACACCCCTCAGTTGAGCGTCGCCGACTGGCGCCTGCTGCAGACCAAGGACGAGACCGACCCGCGACTGGATTATCCGGGGCTGGTGGCGGCGGCGAGAGCGGATATCGGGCGTCAGACCACCGCGGAGATGTACCGGGAGCGGTTCGAAGCGTGCCAGAGGGCGCTGAGAATCCTTGGCGAGAAACTGACAGAGGCCGAAGCGGACGTGGTGGTCGCCTTGGGCGACGACCAGCACGAGCAGTTCCTGGACGACAACATGCCGACCTTCGCCGTCTACCACGGGCCGGAACTGCCCGTTCCTCCGCGCACGGGAGCGATGCCCGAGTGGAAGAAGGCCGAGCAGCGGGGATGGGCCGAGACGGCCCCGATGTATGCCAACCATACGGACCTGGCCGAACACCTCATCGCCTGGCTCTCGGACCACGAGTTCGATATCGCCCGCACCAACCGCTTGCGCGAAGGCATCGGGCACGCCTTCAGCTTCCTCTACCGCCGCATACTACCCGGTGGCACGCTGCCGATGGTGCCGGTGATGGTCAACACCTACTATCCGCCCAACCAGCCCACGCCGGCACGCTGCTATGCCCTCGGGCGGTGCCTCCGCGATGCGATCGAGGCTTGGGACTCCGACGCCCGGGTGGCCGTGATGGCTTCCGGCGGTTTGAGCCACTTCGTGGTCGACGAAGAGATCGATCGGAAGACGCTGAACGCACTGGCGGAGAAGGACGCCGACGGCCTGCGCTCGCTGCCGCGGGCAAAGCTCCGGAGCGGCACCTCCGAGATCCTCAACTGGGTGGCCCTGGGCGGCGCCGTGGAGTCCATGGAGATGACGCTGGTGGACTATGTCCCGGGGTACCGCTCGCCGGCGGGCACCGGCTGCGGCATGGGCTTCGCCTACTGGACCTAGCCAGATCCGGCTCGGAACCACACGACAAGCCCATGTCCGGTGAAACTGACATCGTCGCACGACTCTCCCGGCTCGACACCTGCGCCGTGTCCGACGCCCTGGACCGTCTCGGTCTACGCGGCGCCACCACCGGCGTCGGCCCGCTCTGGCCGTGCCCGAGGATCTGCGGGCGCGCCGTGACCATGAAGCTCAAGCCCGCCGGACTGGACCCGTCGAAGCAGCACCTGGGCACCCGCGCCATCGAGGCCGCCGAAGGCGGCGACATCATCGTCATCGACAACGCCGGACGGCCCATCTCCGCCTGGGGCGGGCTGCTGTCCCTCGCCGCCAGGCAGAAGGGCGTGGCCGGCGTCGTCGTGGACGGCGCCTGCCGGGACGTCGACGAAAGCCGCGAGCTGGGGTTTCCCGTGTACGCCAGGAGCACCGCGCCCATGACCGCCCGCGGCCGCATCCTGGAGCAGTCCTGCAACGAGGAGATCCAGTTCTCCGGCGTGCAGGTGCATCCCGGAGACCTCGTCATCGCCGACGGCAGCGGCGTTGTCTTCGTACCGCGCCGGAAGGAAGCGGAAGTGCTGGCCGAGGCCGAGAAGATCGCCCACCGGGAGAACCTGATGGCCGCGGAGATCCGCAAGGGCCGGGCCGTCAGCGAGGTCATGGGCCTGAGCTACGAGTCCATGCTGAAGGACGGAGGCACGCAATAGGCCTCCCCCACGCCGCCACCGACGACGCCTTCCGGAAGCAGGCGCCCGCCGTCTTCCTGATGGCGGCGATCTTCCTGCTGAACTTCACCGGACGGGTCATCCTGGCCCCCCTGCTTCCCACCGTGGAGGCGGACATGGGCATCACCCACGCCCAGGCCGGCATGTTCTTCCTGTTCATCTCCGGCGGCTACCTGACCGCCATGTCCGGGGCCGGCTACGTGTCGGCGCGGTTGACCCATCACCGGACCATCGTGCTGTCCTTCGCGCTCCTGGGGCTGTCGACCCTGGGGGTGGCGCAAGCCTCGACCTTGACGGGCATGCACCTGTGGCTGTTCGCCATGGGGCTGGGCGCCGGCCTTTACCTGCCCTCGGCCATCGCCACCATCACCTCCCTGGTCACCCGGCCCCACTGGGGCAAGGCCATCTCCATCCACGAGTTGGCGCCCAACACGAGCTTCCTTGCCGTGCCGCTGCTCGGGCAACTGCTGCTTCGAAGTCTCACCTGGCGTTCCATCCTGGTCTGCTTCGGCACCGTCACCTTCCTGGCCAGCGGGCTCTACGCCCTGTTCGGCCGCGGCGGCAGGTTCCCCGGCGAGCCTCCCGTCCCGGCGGTGGTCTGGCGGTTCCTGAAGGATCCCATGCTGTGGACCGTCCTGTTCCTGTTCATCATAGGCGTCGCCATCACCCTGGGCGTGTTCACCATGCTTCCGCTCTACCTGGTCTCGACCCGCGGCCTGACCGAGGGGTGGGCCAACACCCTGGTCGGGCTCTCCCGGGCGGCCTGCCCGCTGCTCGCCCTGGTGGCGGGCTGGTGCGCGGACCGCTTCGGCGTCCGGCGGACCCTGTCGGTCACACTGGGCCTCAGCGGCGTCACCGCCGCAATGCTGGGGCTGGTCCCAAACCCGTGGCTGGCGGTGGCCGTCTTCCTCCAACCCGCGACGGCCGTGGGCTTTTTCCCGGCGGGGTTCACCGCCCTTTCGACCCTGGGCGACGCCCGGACCCGCGGCACCGCCGTGTCGCTGGTGGTGCCCGTGGCCTTCGTCGTGGGCGGCGGCGGCGTCCCCTGGTTCCTGGGCCTGTGCGGCGACCTGGGCGCCTTCGACATGGGTTTCGTCTGGGTCGGGATCTTCACGCTTGCAGGCGCAGGGGCGGCGCTGCTTTACCAGGCCCGGCATACGACGTGATCGTCTTTCGGAAAGAGAGGGGAATAGATCGGTTCAGACGTCGAAGAAGACCGTCTCCTGGGGTCCCTGCAGGTGGATGTCGAACCCGTAGAGTGGCGGCGCGCCCTCGCCTTGCTTTCTGCCGGCCAGGAGTGTCTGGCGTCGGACGGGGTCGTCGATGGACTGCAGCACGGGGTCCTTCCCGTTGGCCTCGGCCTCGTCGGAGAAGTAGACCCGCGTAACCAGGTGTTTCAGAAGCCCGCGGGCGAAAACGGACAGGGAGATGTGCGGGGCCTGCACGGTGCCGTCGCGTCCGGGCACGCAGCCCGGCTTGACCGTGACGATGGCAAAGCGCCCTTCGCCGTCGGTGATGGCGCGGCCGAAGCCGTCGAATCCCGCGACCAGGGGTACCTCGCGGGTGTCCTCCACGTGGGCGTAGCGGCCGTGGACGTTGGCCTGCCAGACCTCGATGACGGAGTCGTCCACCGACTGTCCCGCGCCGTCCAGTATGCGTCCCTCAATGCGGATGGCGTTGGGGTCTTCCGGCGCCACCAGCTCGGCGCCAGCGTCCCACGGCACCATGATGCGGTGGAAAGGCCCGATGGTCTGTGAGGGAGTGGTTCCGTGCCGCGCCGCCATTCCTTTCAACCCTCCATCGGCGTTGCGTCCCGTCCCCGCAGGACGATATCGAACTCGTAGGCCAGCGCCCATTCGGGTTCCGTGTGTTCCAGGTCGAGCCGGCAAACCAGCCGGTCCCGCGCTTCCGCGTCGGGAATGGAATTGAAGATCGGGTCGCATGCCAGCAGCGGATCGCCCGGGAAGTACATCTGCGTGATCAGCCGCGTGGCGAAGGCCGTGCCGAAGAGCGAGAAGTGGATGTGCGCCGGCCGCCACGCGTTGGGGTCGTTGCCCCACGGGTAGGCGGCGGGCTTGATGGTCACGAAGCGGTAGCGGCCCTCGGCGTCGGTGACGCACCGGCCGCCGCCGCTGAAGTTGGGGTCCAGCGGGGCCGGGTGGTTGTCGACTTCGTGGCGATAGCGTCCCGCCGAGTTGGCCTGCCAGATCTCCATGAGCGCGTCCGGCAGCGGCCTGCCGTCCGAGTCGACGACCCGTCCCAGGACGATGATCCTCTCTCCCAGCGGTTCTCCGTCATGCTGCCGGGTGAGGTCATGGTCCAGCGGCCCGAGCTTCTCGTGCCCGTACACCGGCCCGGTGATTTCCGACAGGGTGTGGGGCAGCGGCACCAGCGGCCGCTTGGGCGCCCGCAACACCGTGGAGCGATAGTCCGGATGAAGGTAGGGCGGCTGCTCGTCCGCTTCGTCGCGCTTGTACTCGTTTGGCTGATCCATTCTTCCTCCTCGTCGTCGAAGAGGATTACGCCTTATGCCGGGCCTTGTAAAGCAGCGCCACGAATGCCCCCGCAAAGGTGAAGATACCACCGGGCGGGGATGACCAGGAAGGGCTGGTGTCGCGTCAAAAGCGGAACCGCCACGCGACCCCCGTGCCGTACGAGGGAGCCGCGTCCGTGTGCCCGGGGTTCTCGCTCCGTTGGAACGACACCAGGAGCTCCCCCGCGCCGAGCACGCGCTGATGGGTGACGCGAGCGGTCAGGGTGCGGCGGCTTGGAACGATGGAGAAGCTCCGGCTGTCGTAAACCCGTTGTCCCGCTCGCGTGCGTCCTACCGGATAAGTGAGGCGGGCGGTGCCGGTTTCCGCCCGCGGAGGCTGGGAGAACGCAAGGACGGTGCGGGACCGTCCCCGTTGGTGGGCGATGCCGAGGGTCCAGGAGGAGATCAGGGAGGGTCCGGCCTCGAACATCGAAGGCCTGGAGCGCCCGATGCCCGCCGGCAGGTCGGCGGCGACCGTCATCCGGGAGATGGCGCGCCAGTTCCCCTTGATGGCGTACTCCTTCCCCAGGTGAACCGCGGCGAGCGTGGCGCCCCGGCCCCAGGAGAACGCCCCCCGCGCGACGCCGTCGAGACGCCGCGCGCCCTGGGTCAGGGCCGATACGGCCACGCCATCCCCAAGGCGGAGACTCGCGCCCAAGCCATCACTCGACACCAGCCCCGCGACCCGGTCCGACGCCCGGAAACAGTTGAAGGAGGCCGCGTGGAGACGAAACGGAGAGCATAGCTCCGGGTCGTCGTCTTCCTTGAACTTCGGGATCGGGTCGACGGGAATGTCGCTCGGACCCATCAGCCGGCCCGCGCCGATCCAGAAGGGAAAGTTCCACGCGTCAAAGGCGGCGACCTCGATTCCGGAGAGGCGCCTGGCCGCATCGCCGTAGGCGCTCGGAAGGTCGAGCCGGGTGCGCCCGACGGACGCCTCGGCCCCAGAGGTGCCGGTGACGGTTTGTCCCACCGCCTGAAGCGCCGCGACCGGATCGACGAGCCCCGCCCCGTAGATAATCGAATTCGAGTACTTCCCGGTCCGGTCGGCCGTGTTCATGAGCCTGCGCACGATCTCGAGGCTGCCCACCTGGCCACGGGCCCTGGCCATCATGTTGGCGAGGGTGCCGGAGATGTAGGCGGTGGCTTCCGAGGTGCTGGTTTCCGGCGCTGCAAGACAGTAGTGCCGCCCGTGCCTGGCGGCATCCCAATCGCCAGGGAGCTCGCCGCAGGGTGTTCCGAGTTCTATGTAAGGGTCTCCCCCGCCGAGACCCGTGGTCGCGCCGATCGTGTGGCCCCGCATCTCGGGGAAGTTGACGATCTCGAGCATCTCAAGCCCCCGTCCCCCAAGGCCCACGGTTTGCCGGGCGTTGGTGGTCGGGCGTACCTGGATGGTGCGTTCGCTCTCCGGGGTATCCGCCTGCGTGAACGCCCGCCAGCGCTGGGGGAGCCACTGCCGCATCGCCCGCATGCTTGCGAGGTGAGCGGCCAGAAAGCTCTGACCAAACTCGTCCGGAGTGACAACCCCTCCCAGGCTCGTGTTGACGATGTCGCCCAAAGCCCAGAACTCGCGCCAGTTGCGGGCGAGCCGTTCGTCCAGCAGCTCAAGGGGCGCTCCTCCCACGCCGTCGGAATGGATCTCCTCGATCTTGGGCTCCCGGTACCCCAGGGACATCGTGCTCCCGTCGGGGGCCCCGCGCCGGATACCGCGGAAGCGGTTGGATACCACCGGAACGATCGCCGCGTCGGGAGCCACTCTGGCGATGACCGACCCCATGAGGGTCCCGTGGAGGGGAGTGTCATGTGCGGGGATCTCCACCCACCCGTAGCGATCCTCGTCATACAGGTACCATCCGCCCCTTGGGGGCTGCCCGTGGGTCTGGACGATGGTTCGGACGAGCGCGTGGAGCCGGTCCCAGTCTCCCCCGGACTTGACACGGTACACTCGGCACTTGCTCTGGTGTTCGGGCCTGCAGTTCGACACAAAGGACGCGCGCGCCGTGTCTTCGTGTGTCAGCAGCACCCCGAAGCTTGCGCCGTCGGTTACGATGCGGCCATCGAACTCGGGCCGTGTGAAGTCGAGGGGGTGGTCCTGTACCACCACTCGAATCCTGTCATCCCGGGTGTTGGCATAGCTTCCGGGAGGCGCCACCTCGGACAGGGTGTGGGTCTCGTAGGTGCCGGCTTGCGGCAAGACCGTGGGCTCTCCGGGCCTGGGCACCTCGAGCGCGGGGGGTTCGGGCACTGCGGGCCCGGGGCCTCCGTTCCCGCCGCCACCACCGCACGCTGTGAGCACGGCTATGGCCAAGGTCGGAATGACCGGCAGCAACCATCGATTGGACCACGGGTGGGATCGGCTCATGAGCCACCTCCGTGCAGGTCGTTCAGCCTTCAAAGAAGACAGTTTCTTGGTGTCCTTGCAGGTGGACGTCGAGCTCGTGGACGGCCACCTCCCCATCGTCTCGCCGCCTGACCGCCGACAAGGTGTCACGGCGGCCAACGTCCCGGATGGAATGGCGATCACGGCGAGCCTTGCGATCGACTCGGAAAGGCCTCGCCTATAAGGTTAATAGTCGAACTGCCTGCTTTCGCGCGTCCTCAAACCTGGGGAGATTTGCAGATTTGCCGCAGCTTGGGCGGGCACGTCCATATATGGCGAGGGCTTCGTCAGCCCGAGCATGGGAAGGGCGCCGGCATCGGCAACTTGCCGGTTCCCCAATGTTGGGGAAGCGCGACAGCGCGCAACCTGCTTAGATTACGGCTGTCACCGGGAATGTTGTCTCGGTTGAGTGAGCCCGGAGCAAACCGGAGACATCGGTGTTCAGTGCCGCATAATGGTGTATGTGAGCAACGCTGGTCCGTTTGTGCCGCCGACGAGAGGTATCGAGCTCATTGAACACCGCACACTAGGACGCTGATATGGGCGGACTGGAGACGTTTGACCGCATCCTGGCTTCGCTGCACGAGGTCGCGCTCGACCACGCGGACTGGTCGAGCGCCTCTGCGCTGATCGACGAAGCCCTCGGCACGAAAGGCAATTGCCTGATATTCGGCGAAGGAGATTGTCAGGACGACATCGAGTTGTTCTTCGCCAAGGCTTGTTTTCGCGGACAACACTACAAAGAGTTGGAGCAACTGTACTTTGAAGCCTACTATCTTCTGGATGAACGCGTCCCGCGCCTCACACAACTACCCGACAGCCAACTGGTCCACGTCTCCTCGTTGTACACTGACAAAGAAATCAAGGCATCCCGTGGCTACAACGAGATGCTACCCCTCTTTTCTGCCCGGAACAGCGTCAACGTGCGTCTCGACGGCCCGGGCGGCTCGCACATCGTGTGGGTAGCGGGCGATCCCGCCTCAGGGGACGACTGGTCGTCCGCACAACTCCGCTTGATCCGGCGTCTGCTGCCCAATATCCGCCAGGCGTTTTGTGTCCGGCAGGCGCTGACCAATGCCGGTTCCCTGGGCGAAACGCTGACGAAACTGCTCGACGCCACCGGGGTGGGCATCGTTCATCTCGACGCTCGCGGGCGGATCGTGGCGGCCAACGACCGCGCCCGGCATGTGCTGCGGACCGGCGACGGCCTGTTCGACAACGGAGGGTTCCTGTACGCCCGCAGGCCGGACGATGACGCCTGTCTCCAGACACTGCTGAAGCGTGCCCTCCCGGCGTTCGGAGCGCGGAGCGCCGGCGGCTCGATGATGGCAAGACGCCCGGAGGCTCTGCTGCCGCTCGCGCTGCACGTGAACCCGGTGAGCGGGCAGGACACGGGCTTCCAGGGTTCGCCGGTCGCGGCGCTCGTGCTGGTGGTCGACCCGGCGTACGGGCTCGGCGTCGACCCCGCCGTGGCTGCGGCAGCCCTGGACCTCACCCCGATGGAAAGCCGGGTGGCGGTGCTGCTGGCGCAAGGCATGAGCGTGCGCGAGGTCGCCGCGGCGACCGGACGGAAGGAGAGCACGATCCGCTCCCACGTGAAGCACATGTTCACCAAGCACGGCCTGTCGCGGCAAACGGACCTGGTACGGCTTGTGCTGTCGCTGGCCGGCTCTCCGGATACGCGACGCTGAAAGCACGAGGCTTCGGGAGACATCATCGCTGCGCGCGGACGCGACAACGCCAGGCAGAACAGCCGAAACTTCTCCCGACCACGGGCTTCACCCAATCACCGCCGCCTTCTCGAAGGGGTCGGGGCGGTGCGGACGCTATCGGCCGTCAGCTCTTCTTGGCCATCCCCGCCCGCTGGTCCACGCCGGTCTCGGCGTAGCCCGGCTCCACCAGCGCGTCGATGACGTAGCGTCCGCCCCGGGCCACCACCTTGGCGCCGCGTTCCAGCGCGGCCGCCAGGTCCTCGGACGAGGACACCGGGTCTTCACCGTCGAAGCCCTGGGCGCGGCCCATGGCGACCAAGTCCACCGGCGGGTCGTCCAGCCGCTGGCCGATCCAGCGGTTCTGCACCGGCCGCTTGCGGATCTGCGCCACCCGCTCCTGGTGCATCTCGTCGTTGTAGTAGGAACGGTTGTCCGCGATGATCACCAGCAGGGGCAGGTCCATGTGGGTGGCCGTCCACAGGGCGTTACAGCCCATCAGGTAATCGCCGTCGCCCAGAACGGCCGCCACCAGCCGGCCCTTGCCCTTGAGGGCCAGCGCGGTGCCTACCGCGTGTCCGGGTCCGCTGCCCACGCCGCCGCCGCCGTCGTTGCCCATGAAGGACAGCGGGCCGCTGTGCTCCGCCCCCTCGCCGGGCCAGCCGATGGGGAGGCGCGCGAAGCTCACCGGCCTCATGCGCGCGAACTCGCGCACGGTCAGCGCCATGTCCATGAGCGTCATGGGGCTGCCCTGCCTGGCCTTCGCCTTGCCGGTGGGCGTGCGGCTCCAGTGGGTGATGTTCTTCAAACCCGCCGCCGCACGCTTGCGGCCGAAGCCGTCCAGCAACTGCTCCACGAAGGCGTCCGGGGTTGAAGCCACCGGGACGTCCACCGCCGGGAGCGCCTGATGGTCCATGCTCCAGCCGTTGGTGCGGTAGGTGTCCATGGAACAGTGGATGATGGTCTTGTCCGGCGGCGACTGGGTCTGCGACGACCCCAGGCAGCCCCGGAGGAAGCCCGCCAGGTCCAGCCAGTCGAGGCTCAGGATGACGTCGGCCTTCTTGACCAGCGCCGTCGCCTGCTTGGACGGCCGCAGTCCCGGCGGGGCGAGATGCAGCGCGTGCGCGGTGGGAAAGGACGACGGATCGTTGGAGCTGGTGAGCACCGGCGCGTTCAGGGCCTCGGCGAGCTGCACCCGGCGGTCCCAGTCCGCCTTGCTCCGTGACACGCGTCCCATGAGGATCACCGGGAACTTCGCCTTCTTGAGCAGGGCCCGGGCCCGCCTGACCGTGGCCTGGGGCGCGCACGGCGGGTCCGCCGGAGCGAAACGGCCGGCATCCGGGATCAGCACCTCCTCGGTGAGTGCCTCTTCCTGAAGGCCGACGTCGAGGCAAACGTAGGTCGGGCCGCAGGGGGCGGTACGGGCCATCTGGTTGGCCCTGAGCACGGACTCCACCGCCGCCTGGGGCGAGGCCGGCTGGTCGTCCCACTTGGTGTAGTTCCGGATGATCGCGCCCTGGTCCGCGGCGGTGTGGATCCAGTCGATCCACGGACGCCGCTTGTGCGCGTCCACCGGCCCGGTGGCGCCGAAGATCACCATCGGGGTGCGGTCGCACCAGGCATTGAAGATGGTCATGGTGGCGTGCATCAGCCCCACGTTGGAGTGGAGCGCCACCGCCATGGGTTCATCCGTGGCCTTGGCGTAGCCGTCGGCGATGGACACCGCGTGCTCCTCGTGGAGGCAGGTGACCATCTGCGGGTTCTCGTTGCCCAGGTAGTTCACCAGGCTGTCGTGAAACCCCCGGTAGCTGGCCCCGGGCACCAGGGCGATGTACTTGAGGTCCAGCGTGCGGGCCACCGCGGCCACCACGTCGCTGCCCCAACGCATCTTCGGTTGGCCGAGATTCTCGGGCCGGTGCTTCAGTGCGGTGCTGTTGCGTCTTGCCACTGTGTCTTCCCCCTTGCGTGTGGTTGGAATCTCCGGTCATCATCGGTCCTTGGCCGTAACATTGTCAACCTGCCTGCTTCGTTGCCTCCCTATCGACGACCCCCGCGGCCAGGCCCTCTTCCCGGAGGAGGTTCTTCTGCACCTTGGAACTGGGCGTCTTGGGCAGTTCGGACCGGTAGTCGAGATAGCGCGGGACCTTGAACGGCGCCAGGTGCTCCGCGCAGAACCGCCAGAGTCGTTCCGGCGGCAAGTCCCCGGGCGAAGCCCCGTCCGCCAGCACGATGCACGCCTTGACCTCTTCCTGCCGGATGGGGTCGGCCACCGCCACCACCGCGGACTCGGCGACGAGCGGGTGGGAGCCGAGGACCCGCTCCACTTCAGCAGACGCGATGTTCTCGCCGCTGCGCTTGATGATGTCCTTCTTGCGGTCGACGAAGTGGAGGAAGCCGTCCGGGTCCAGGTAGCCGAGGTCGCCGGTGTGGAGCCAGCCGTCCCGGAGCGCCGCGGCCGTGGCCTCCGGGTTCTTGTAGTAGCCCATCATCACCGCCGGGCTCTGCTTGACGATCTCACCCAGCTCGCCGGGTGCGAGGCTCTCGCCTTCGTCGCCGCAGATGCGCAGCCGGTGCACCTCCGGAGCGATGGCCACGCCGCAACTGCCGAGCTTCCGCACGGACGGATCCAGCGGTCCGAGGACGCTCAGCAGATCCTCCGTAAGGCTGTACGAGGGGACGGCCGTGACGCCGAAACGGCGCTCGAACTCCAGGTGCACGTCCGGCGGCAGCAGCGCCATCACCTGCCGCAAGGGCGTGTCGGCGTCCGCGGGATGCGGCGGCAGGTTCAACAAGATCCGCGGGATGGTCTGCATGATGCTCGAGGTTGTGACGCCGTGCCTCTTGACGTCGTCCCAGAAACGGGAGGCGCTGAACCGTTCCTTCAGCACCGCCACCCCGCCAACAGACATCATGGCGACAGTCATGTGGCACAGTGCGTTCACGTGGAACAGCGGCATCACCACCAGCACCCGGTCCCGGTCGGTCCATCCCAGCGCCCGGGCCCTGTGGCTCGGGGCGAAGGCGAAGGCGTAGTGCTTGAGCATGACGCCCTTGGGGCGGTCGGTGGTGCCGGAGGTGTAGATGATGGAGGCGAGATCGTCCGGCGACACGCCGGCGAGGTCCGCCCCGGAACCGGCCGCCCCCATGAACTCGCGCCATCCCGTGACCCCGTCCCGGCCCACGGAATCGAGCGCGATCACATGCTCCAGGTCGGGACAGTCGCCCCGGATGGTGTCGACCGCCGGCATGAAAGCGCCGGTGGTCAACAGGAAACGCGCCTCGGAGTGGGACAGCAGATACTGGAGCTCGCCCGGCGTCTGGGCCGTGTTGAGGGGAACGAAGATACCGCCGGTGCGGGCCATGGCGAACACCGTCCATAGGAACTCCGGGCAGTTGGGGAGCAGCAGCGCCACCCGTTCCCCGGGCCGAAGCCCGAGTCCCGCGAACGCGCGCGCCACGCGCTCCACCTCGGCGGCGAACTCGGCGTAACTCCACTTCCGGTCCTCGTGAATCAGGCAAGGAAGGTCCGGGCGCTCGGCGGCCTGATGCGACAACAGCTCCTGCAGGGTGGCGTACGTGGTCATGAGCCCGCTTGACCATAGATCAGGGTTGCGGTTGTTTCAATTGCGACCGTTGACACCATGCCACGTAAGCGGTTTACACATGGACGGCTCGCGCCAGCGACGCCCGAAAGGACGACCATGGACGAATCGTTGCAGACCCTCCGGCGCAAGATCGCGCTGGGAACGCGCATCCTGGCCAGCCAGGGATGCCTGGGCGACATACTGGGGCACCTGTCGGCACGCATCCCGGGCACGGACGAGATGTTCATGCGGCTGCTCGGCGACGAGGAGAAGGGGCTGCTCTATTCCGACGTGCGTCACGTGCGCCGGCTGGGCTTCGACCGCACCGTGGAGCAGGTGGACGGGTACCGGGTGCCCCTGGAGCTGCCGATCCACGGCGAGCTCTACAAGGCGCGCCCGGACACCCGGGTCGTGCTCCACGCCCATCCGTACCATTGCCTGGTCGCCACCATTGCCGGGCTGGAGTTGCGGCCCATCTACGGCTCCTACGACCCCCTGAGCCTGAGCAGGGCCATCCAGGGGATCCCCGTCTATCCGCGGTCGGTGCTCATCGACACTCCCGAGCTGGCCGCCGAGTTCATCGCGGCCATGGGAGACAAGGACTGCTGTCTCATGCGCGGGCACGGCCTCACCGTCATCGGATCCACGGTGGAATCCGTGACCCTGCTGGCGCTCCGCCTGGAGATGCTGGCCAAGATCACCCTGGACGCCGCCCGCGCCACCGGCGGCCGCGCGCCGGAACCGCTTCCCCAGGCGGACCTCGACGCCTTCTCCTTCGTGGTGGAGCAGGGCCTTCAGGCCGCGGTGTCGAAGGTCTACGAGTGGACCTGGAACCACTACGCGCAGCGCGTGGCGGATACGGTGGGGTTGCCCGCGGAAGAGTAGCAGGACGGACAACCTGACGGTGCTGTCCGGGACCTTCCGATCCCTCTGGATCATTTCATCTGAGACGGCAAGAGCAGCGCAATGTCCGGGAACACCACGAGCAATCCGAGGCATACCGCCATGGCGAACCAGAATGGCAGCACGCCACGGAAGATCGTGCTCATTGGCACTTCGCTGGCCACACCCTTGACGACGAAAACGTTGATCCCGACGGGCGGAGTGATCAGCGCCATCTCGATCACGATCACCGCGATGACTCCGAACCAGATCGGATCGAAACCCAGTCCGGTGACGATCGGGTACACGACCGGCAGTGTCACCACAAGCATCGCGAGCCCGTCGAAAAACATGCCCAGAATGATATAGCCGGCCAGGATCATCAGCAGCGTCGAATACGGTCCGAGCCCCAGCTCCTGTAGTCCGAGAGCAAGGGTTTCGGGGATGTGCGTCAGTGCGAGGAACGGTCCGAACACGTGCGCCCCGATGATGATGAGATAGAGCATCGCGGTCATGGTGACCGTTTCGACCAGGATACCGGGCAGCCTTCCGATGCCGATTGCGCCGGCCGCCAGCGCGAGTAACAGAACCAGCGTCGCCCCCACGCCTGCCGCTTCGATGGGCGTGAAGACGCCCAGGTATATGCCGCCGAGCGACAACACGATCACGCCGATCAGCGGAAGGGAATTGAGAGTCGACCAAGCCTTCTCGGGCCAGGTCGTAAGCGGCCCCGCCGGCCCGTCTTCCGGTTTGAGTGCGGTAACGACAACGACGACCACCACGAAGAGGAGAGCCAACAGCAGCCCGGGCAAGATTCCGGCGATGAACAGCTTGCCGATGCTTTCCTCGGTGAGGATCGCATAGAGCACGAACCCCGTCGAAGGCGGGATCAGGATGCCGAGGGTCCCGCCGGCAGCGACGGAACCGGTCGCAAGCCCGTCGGCATAGCCGAACCGCCTCATCTCGGGGAGCGCGACCCTGCCGATGGTGACGGCCGTAGCGACCGAAGAGCCGCTCACCGCGGCAAAGGCGGCACAGCCCATGATGGTCGAGGAGGCCAGCCCGCCGCGCAGCCTTCCAAACCAGGCATGCGCGGCATCGTAAAGACGCTGGGAATAGCCCGCCGCGCCCGCGATATTGCCCATCAGGACGAAGAGCGGGATGACCGTCAACCCATACGCCGTGACCGAGGAATAGGTCTCGGAGGACATGGTTGCGATGGCCGCGCGCTGACCGTCAATCGCCCAGATGCCACCGAACCCGACGACCAGCAGCGCCATGCCGACAGGCAGGCGGGCAATGAGCGCAACAAAGAGGGCCGCGATTCCAAGAACCCCGATCAGGCCATCACTCATAGTTCGGGATGCCTCGCCGGAATTGCAAGAACAACTGTAGCGCAAGGACCAGGATGAAAACGCCCATCCCCAAGGCTATGGCTCCGTAGGCAATCCACACCGGGACCTCGATCATGTTGGTCACGTCGCCGTATTCATGGGCATCCAACGCCTTGCCCCAGGCCTTGCGCACCAGCAAACCCAGGACCAGGATCGAGACGGCCCGCGCAAAGAGGTCGCACGCGAAACGGCCGGCGCTGCCGAGCCTGTGATCCAGGATGTCGACACGGATGTGCTGGCCGGTGAGCGCCGCATAGGGCATCGCCAGCATGACGACGACAGACATGCCGATCTCGACGAGTTCCTGGTTGCCGAGGATCGGCTGGTTCAGCGCATAGCGGAAGAAAACGGAGACGGAAACCAGGAACATGATGCCGAAGAGCACCAGCCCGCCGAGCAATGCTCCGAAGTGCAGGACACGCTCGGGAAGGCGTTTTTCCCGAGCGGTCCCGAATGTTGCCGGATCGGCCACGGCCTACTTCTGGCCGGCGGACTTTTGGAGGGCGGCCGCCCAGGCCTTGGCATTGACGCCGTCGGCCTGGAGCTCCGCAATGACCTTGTCGGCAAGCGCGTCGGTCGCGCGGTTGAACTCCGCCGTTGCTTCGGGCGTCAGGTCGATGACCTGGCCGCCCTGGGCCACCCATGCGTCCAGGGCCCTGGTGGCCGCGTTGTCCA
Organism: uncultured Binatia bacterium (SeqCode); assembly: GCA_965219905.1. GTDB lineage: Bacteria > Desulfobacterota > Binatia > UBA9968 > JAJDTQ01 > JAJDTQ01. Next base: position 68,115 of record CBDCOS010000003.1, read on the forward strand.
TGGTGACACGGCCTCCTTCGGACAGCTCCGTCCCGGTCAGCGCGGTCAACTTGGCCTGCGTCCCCTTGTCGAGGGATTTCCAACTGTCACGGTTCATTACCAGCATGAACATCGAGTTCGTAGCGTTCATGCCGCGCGTCAGGTACTTGGTGACTTCGCCGAGCTTGAAGCTCGTGAGCACTGACGCGTCCACGAGAACGCCATCGATCACGCCGGTTTCCATCGACGTGTAGACTTGGCTGATCGGCTGCGAGACCGGCGTGGCACCCCAGGCTTCCGCCACCCGGCCGGTGTTCTTTGACGGCACCCGGATCTTCATACCCTTGAGATCCGCAAGCGTACGGATCGGCTTTTCGCGAGAGAGAAGGACGGCCTCCTGCGCGGTCCAAAGGCCCAAGAGCTTGGTGCGGCGGAACTCCTTGGCGAGCATGTCGATGTTCTGCCAGACGACCTTGGTCCGGTTCGTGCCATGCGGCACCATGCCCGGCAATTCTACCATCAAGGTCTGCTTGAACTGGGCGGCGGTGTATCCCGGCAGCGCGTACACGAGATCGGCTACGCCGTCGATGACCCGGTCATATTGCTTCACCGGTCCTTTCCCCAGCTCGCCGCCGGGGTAAACGCGGATCGTGGTCGCCCCATTCGTGGCCGCTGCGAGTTTCTGCCCAAGCGGCAGGAACATTTCATTGTGCAGATGGTACTTGGTGGACGCAAAATGCGCCAGTTTGAGTTCGGCGGCCTGTGCGGCAAGGCCCGTTCCGATGAATGCAACCGCCGCGACGGCGACGAGCAGTTTCGATATTTTCATGGTCTCCTCCTGCGAATTGTTGTTTCTGACCTCGTGCGAGTTTCAATGCGGCCCGGTCCGGACAATGGCGATGTTCAAGAGCACCTGCGATTTCTCCTCGGTGGCAACCCTGATCGCGCGGTCCAGCGCGGCCGGCAGTTCTTCCCCCTCCGTGACCGTTTCCGTGTAGGCGCGGCTCGCCTCGGCTGTCTTGGCGAAGTCAGGGCTTGGATGGAGCGACGTCAGAGGCACGTCGTTCGACCTGACGGCCCGCCCGCTCCTGTAGAGGCCTTCGACGGAGTCTCGAACGGCGCCCCACTCCTGATTGTTCAGAACGAGGGTAACGACGGGCAGTCCGAGGCCCTCTGCCACCTGGTGACAGGCCGTCGGGTTCGCGAACATGTATGAACCGTCCCCCATTGTGGCGAACACCAGACGATCGCGGTCGGCAAGCTGCGCACCCATCGCGGCGGGAAGGCCCCACCCCAAGCCGCCGGAATGGGGCTCCTGGAAGTAGCCTTGATGCTGGTCGAGGAAGAGCGGCGGCAGGGGACAGCCAAGCTCGTGGAACACGCTGACCTTGCGACCATCGAGCGAGCGTATGGCGCGGCCCAGGCAGAGGCTGACCCATTCCTTGGACATCGGTCCGCCGCACCCCATCTCGGCGTTTCGGATCACGTCGGTGCGATCCGCGTCCGCTCGCTCCGCAATGCGGGTACGCCGCTCGCTCAGCGCGGCGGTATCCCGGGGATAACCCTTCAGCTCGTCGACAAGCCCCAGGATGGTAGGCGCCGTCTCGCCGACAAGAGTGACGTCCGAGCGGAAGTTCCGAACCGGTGTCGAGCGCGCAAAGAGCGGGTCGGGGCCCAGATGGATCACCTTTGTATCGGGTCCGGGCGCGGCCCGGTCCGGCCACCATGGCGCCAGTGAATTGATCACCAGGACCACGTCCGCCTCCCGCAAGAACGAGTCCGGATTCCAACCGACGTACATGGGCGAGCTCATCGGGATGGCGATCATGTTCGCCCAGTAATGTGACAGCGGGATGGCCCACTCGCGTACAAGACCGTCGAGCGCATCGAAGGCTTCCTGCGACCCCGCGCCACGCTGTGCGATGATGAGCGGGTTCCGTGCGCCGGCGATGAGTCGCGCCGCTTCCGAAAGCGCCTGACGGGCGGGCGCGGCAGTTGCCGGCGCCATGCGAGAAGGCCGGTCAAGACCATCGGGCGGGCACTGCTGACACAACACCTCGCGCGGAAGACTCATATAGACCGGGCCGGTGGGCGTAGAGTTGGCGATGGCCCAGCCGCGGTCGAAGAGATCCGGTAACTGTTCAGGGAAGCGGAGCTCATAGTCCCACTTGCAGGCCTCGCGTACGAGCGCGGCCTGGTCGTACATCTCCTGCCCCCAGCCAATGGGTACGGTTCGGGCGCCAAAACGACCGGATTCCATGACTGGCGTGCGACCGGACATCACGAACATCGGGACCCGGTCGCATGCAGCGTTAATGATGCCCGTGGCGCCGTTCGAGAGACCCACGTTCGTGTGCAGCATCACCGACTGAATGCGTCCCGAGACGTGGTAATAGCCATGGGCCATTCCGACGGCCACATGTTCGTGCGGCACCGTCACGGCCGTCGGAAGATCGATCCCCTTGTCGCGCGCCTCGATCAACCCTTCGATGATGGGTGGGAAATCAGTGCCGGAATTTGCAAATACATAGTCGATGCCGAGTGCCTTCAGTTTTCCAAACAGCGCGCCTCCGGCTGTGATAAGCCGGGCTCGGCTTGGACTTGCAGGTCCGACCTGACCCGTGGTCGCGGCACTCTCATCATCGATCCGCAATCCAGCTTCGTTCACGACCTCCCCTCCCTTGCATTAATCTCAATATATGAGATATAATTCTCACAGTATAAGAGTAGGGGATTCGATTGTCAAGGTTGGGTTGATTCTCCGGCTGATTCAGAAAAGAAAGAAACACATGGGCACTCCCCTGAACGCCTCGTTGCTGAAGGGCTTCGAGATCCTTGGGTTGTTTTCCGAGAGCGAGCCGGAGATCACGACGGCGACCGTTGTCGAACGCCTTGGGACGAACACGGCGACGGCTCATCGCCTCTTGATGACACTTGAGAAATCGGGGGCGGTAAGCCGCACCCGCCGGGGGCACTTCACCCTGGGTCCGCGAATCGAGGAGCTCGGGCGCCTGGCCGAAGGGGCCAACCCATGGTCCTATATTCTAACGCCGTGGCTCGAGGCGCTGACCCAGGAACTCAATGAGTCCGTGATGGCCTGCCGCCTGTCGAACCTCGGTCCCGTCTGCGTCGGCGTTGCACGCTCCCGGCAAACCATCACGGTGAACATCAGCCTTGGGACCCTTCTGCCACTTCACCTGACGGCCCAAGGCAAGCTTTGGCTGGCAGAGATGACCGCAAGCGAACGCGAACAGCGGTTGCGCTCTTTGCCGGTCCTGGGAAGCACACCGCCGAATATGCGGACCTTGAACGCTGAGTTGAAGAGAATCCGAAAAGACGGCGTCGCGCTGAACCTTGGCGCCAATGAACCGGACATCGCCGCGGTTTCGGTGCCGATACGCGACAAGACCGGCAGGATGCGGCTTTCGCTGTCGGTTTTCGGGCTTCTGAGCCGATTCAGCGAGGACTTCGTTTCGCGTTGCCGTCCCGCACTCTTATCCGCCGCAGGCGAAATCGGCAGACGACTGTAGCCTCGGACTTCCGAGAAGCAGCGAGCGACCCTGGTGTATTGGCAAGTTTCAATCCGGCCCCTGCAGCAACCACGGGAAGTTGCGGTCAAGGCACCGGCGGGACCACCGTGATTTCGTCGGCGATCTCGAACCGCATCAAGTCCTCCCCCATCACCAGCTCGCCGGAGTAGCCCGCCTTGGTGCGTCCGACGATCTCGCTGCGCTCGATGCCGTAAGAGACCACGTGGGTGAAGGCGGCCAACTTGGGCCGGACCTGGGAGAAGACCGAAGCCGCTTCCTCCGGCGAGGTGTGATGGGCCATGACGTGTGCCAGCCGCTCGGAGCGCTGCAGCTCCGCCGGCGGGGCGGCGGCCACCTCGTGCACCAGGAGGTCCACGCCGCGGGAGAACTCGATGAGGTTCTCGCTGTAGCGGGTGTCGCCGGAAAGCACGGCCGACCGTCCCTTGTAGTCGATGCGGTAGCCGAAAGCGGGCTTGATGGGCGCGTGGTCCACGTCGAAGACGGTGATCCTCAACCCGTCCTCCTCGTAGACGAACCCCTGCTCCACGTCCTCGGCGACGACCTCGACGCCGCCCGGATCGAGCTTCTCGTCCACGTCGCGGCGCAGGTGAATGTCGAACTCAAAGGCTTCCGCCAGCTTGGACATCATCCGGCGGGTCCCTTCCGGTCCCCACACGTGCAACGGACGGTCGCCACGACCGAAGATCCACGGGGTCAGCCAGAAATCGGGGATGCCGACGATGTGGTCGGAGTGAAGGTGGGTGATGAACAGGTACCGGAGTTCGCCCATGGGGACCCCGGCTTCCTCCAGGCGCTGCAGCGTGCAGCGGCCGCAGTCGAAGACGAAATACTTTCCGGCCGCCTCCACCATGGCCGCCGGCCCCGTGCGCCCCGGCTGGGGCTTGGGCCGACCGGTGCCGAGGAGGGTCACCCGGAGCACGTCCGATTTTTCCTGCACACCGGCCACGGTCACGAATTGGCGGCGTCTTCGAGAAGCAACAGGCCCATGCCCGTCAGCATGGGGGCGTAGTAGTTCTGGTGCACCAGCCGCACCTCGGACGACATGGCGCCGCGCATGCCCAGCCACATGATCATCTCCACCGCCTCCGCGCCGCCCTGCACCATGTAGTCGTGGTGCGACAGCTCCACCAGCTCTTCGGGCCGGCTCACGATACGCTCCATGAACTTCCGGTCCCACTCCTCGTTGCGGAACCCGAAACGCTCGCCGTGGAGCTGGTGCGACAGCCCGCCGGTTCCCAGCACGGCCACACGGATGTCCTTGGGATAGCTCTCCACGGCCAGTCGCAGGGCCTGCCCCAGCTTCCACAGGCGGCGCGCCGTGGGCAGCGGGTGCTGCACCACGTTGACCGCCACCGGCACCACCCGGATGTCCCATTGGGGCTCGTGGGACCAGAGCATCGGCAACGGCGTCAGCAGGCCGTGGTCCACGGAGAGCTCCTGGCACACGGTCATGTCGAACTCGCTCTCCCGGATCAGCGACTCGGCCATGTGCCACGAGAACTCGGGATCGCCGGGTACGGGCTCCAGCGGACGCGGGCCCCAGCCCTCGTCAGCCGGGTGGTAGCTGTCGGCCACCCCCATGGCGAAGGTGGGATACTTGTCGAAGAAGAAGTCCGAGCCGTGGTCGTTGTAGATGAAGATCGCCACGTCGATGCCGGCCTCCCGGAGCCACTCCATGGCCGGCCGGTACCCGTCGAACAGCGGCTTCCACTCCGGAGCTTCCTGCCTGCCCTGGTCGAATGCCGCGCCCGCCGCGGGCACGTGCGACGATCCGATGCCGGCTATGATCTTTCCCATCTACCTGGCTCCCTGAACCTTCCTCGTGTTGAGGAATTCCTCCAGCGTCTCCCCGCGGAACGCCGCGCCGATGTGCTGCAGGCTATCGCCCGTCACCGAGCCCATCTTGTACATGAAGTAGATGTTGGCGCCGCCCTCCCGCGCCAGCGCCAGCCAGTCCTTCTCGCGCAGCTTCGCCTTCTCCCAGTCGGACAGGTCAAAGCGGTCCATCAGCGCCTCGGCGTCCTCCTTGAAGGCCGCCCGGTTCTCCACCCGGTTGAGGGAAAAGAAGAACCTGTTGAGACGGTAGCCCCTGCGCGACTGGGTCCCGTCGAACACGTACGTGCCCTCGATCTTCTCCGCGTCCTCCCGAGACTCGCTCATGGCTGCTTCCTCCGAAAACGGTTTGTTCCACGCATGGAAACGCCGAACATAAAATGATTCGAATACCGGGTCAAACCCGACCCTCGGCGCAACGCCGATTTGACATGCGGATGATACGGTTGATACTTGATCAGCACCGAAACGAACGGAGAAATCGAACATGCCGGGACCTCGATTCGAAGACGTGACCGTGGCCAACGGGGCCGAAGCCTTTCTGGCGCAGCTCAACGCCAATCCCGACGTCGACTACATCTTCGCCAACACCGGGACCGACCACGGGCCGATCCTGGAGGCGCTGGCCAAGATGCACCGCAGCGAGTCCAAGGGAGCCGAGATCGTCGTCGTGCCTCACGAGCAGGCGGCGGTATCCATGGCCCACGGCTACTACTGCGCCTCCGGCAAACCGCAGGTGGTGCTGGTGCACACCCTGCCCGGCACCGCCAACGGCCTCGGCGGCTTGATGAACGCCAAGGCGTGCCAGGTGCCGTTGCTGTTCGTGGCGGGAAGGACGCCGGTCACCGAGGGTGAAGTGGCCGGCGGCAAAAGCCGCCACATCCACTGGCGCCAGGAGTCCCGCGACCAGGGGAGCATCGTTCGGGAGTTCGTCAAGTGGGACTTCGAGAACCGCGCCAACGAGCAGTTGGGCGCCATCGTGCCCCGGGCCTTCAAGATCGCCATGGCCGAACCCCGGGGCCCGGTGTACCTGTCGCTGCCCCGGGAGTGGCTGTACGAGTCCATGGAGACGACTCGCGTCTCCGCGGAGGTGTTCGAGCCGCCGAGCAAGATCCAGACGCCCGTGGGCGACCTGGAGCGGGCGGCGGAGATCCTCATGGACGCGTCCGACCCGGTGATCGTGACGCGCTACGTGGGCAAGACCCCTGGAGCGGTCGCGCCGCTGGTGGAGCTGGCCGACCTGTTGGCGATTCCGGTGGTGCAGCATCCGCAGTCGCCGTACATGAACTTCCCGTCGAGCCACCCTTGCCATGCCGGCCATGACATTCACGGCCACGTGAAGACGGCCGACGTGGTCTTTCTCGTGGACATCGACGTGCCCTGGACGCCGGCCACCCGGGACATTCTCCGGCCCGAGGCCACGGTGCTGCAACTGGAGGTGGACCCGCTGTTCTCATCCATCCCGGTGTGGGGCTTCCCGGTGGACCACGCTATGACCGGCTCGTCGGACGTGACGCTGCCGGTGCTAAACGGCCTGATACAGCAAGCACTCGACGGCTCGGAGACGCTACGGAAAAGCGTGGAAGCGCGGCGGAGCCGCATCACGGCCGCGCACGGCGAGACCCGGGCGGAGATGGCCGCACGCATCGAGAAGGTCAAGGACGAGCGCCCCATCCATCCCCTGTGGGTGTCGCGCTGCATCGCCGACGTGGTGGACGAGAAGACCATCGTGATGGGCGAGGCCGTCACCTCACCGCTGGGGCCGGTACTGGGACTGGAACGGCCCGGATCGTTCTTCGACCAGGCACCCGCCGGGCACCTGGGCTGGGGAATGGGAGCGGCCATCGGGGCCAAGCTGGCCGCGCCGGACCACACGGTCATCGCCTGCGAGGGGGACGGTTCCTACATGTTCTGCGTGCCCACCGCGTGCCACTTCACCGCACAGAAGTACCGGGTGCCGTTCCTGACCGTCATCTACAACAACCAGGCCTGGAACGCGACGCTCAGCACCGTGCGCGAGCTTTATCCCGACGGCGTCGCCCACCAGACCGGCAACTTCCCGGGTACCGACCTGTCGCCGTCGCCGCAGTTCGAGCTCACCGCCCAGGCCTGCGGCGCCTACGCGGAGCGCGTGGACGACCCGGCGGACCTTCCCGCCGCCCTCCAGCGCGGCCTCAAGGCCGTTAAGGAAGAGGGTCGTCAAGCCCTTCTGAACGTGATATGCCGTAACCCCGCCGGCTGAGCCGGAGCAGCCCACGCTTGCCGGCAAACTACTGTTTCAAGGAGGAAGCATGTTGTTGGTCAAACTATTGGCAATCGCCCTGGTGTCGGGCGCCCTGCTGCTGGCAGACGTCCCCGAAGCGCCCGCCGCCTACCCTGACAAGCCCATCACCATCATCGTGCCGTTCGGAGCCGGCGGCGCCTACGGCCGTCTGGGGCGCAAGATGGGCGCGGACCTCGAGAAGAAGCTCGGCGTACCCGTGGTGGTCAAGAACAACCCGGGCGCGGGCGGACGCAAGGGAGCCGTGGTGCTGTTCAAGTCCAAGCCTGACGGATACACCATCGGCTTCGTCCACTTCATTTCGTTCCAGTCGAACGAGATCCTGCGGGGGAAGAAAGCGTCCATCGACTACAATAAGTTCAAGATCATCCTGAAGCTCACGGACGCCAAGCAGTTCGTCTACGTCAACAAGAAATCGCCCATCAAGAGCCTCGACGATCTCAAGAAGGCCGGACGCCCCATCAAGTTCGCCACCACCGGGGTGGGCGCCGTGACCTGGGTGGAGGCGAATGCGCTTGGAGCCACCCTGGGCTTCCCGGTGAAATTCGTCACCGGCTACAAGAACCTCCCCAAGGCGGCCCTGGCGGTTGCGCGGGGCGATGCCGAAGCGGGAGCCGGCGGCTACGTCCACGTCCGCAACGTGCTGGACGACCTGCGGATGCTGGCCTTCATCGCCGACAAGAAGGACCCCAACCTGCCGGACGTCCCTACCACCACCGAGCTGGGCCTGCCGCAGCTTTCGGTCCTGGGAGTCCCGCGCATCATGGCCGCGCCGCCGGGAACCCCCGACGACAAGCTGGAGGTCATCCGCAAGGCGGTGCAGGAGATCGTGGACGACGCCGCTTTCAAGGAATGGGCCCTGAAGGGGGGCTTCTTCCTCAATCCCGAGGGCCCGGATGGGACCTGGAAGGTGCTCCAGGCCAACGCCAAGATCATGGAAGGGCTCAAGCCTCTCCTGAAGAAGAAGTAGCCCGCGGATAAGCCAGACACCACACCAGCGTCTCGACGGACGCGATGCAGACGGCACTCGCAGAAGCCGCCCTGAGGGTGACCGACCCGGCAGCCGTCCTCATGCTGTTCATGGGGACGACGCTGGGGGTCGTCTTCGGAGCGCTTCCCGGGCTCGGAACCATCACGGCCCTGGCGGTGGTGCTCCCGTTTACGTTCGGCATGGACCCCATGCTGGCCATGTTCATGTACTCGGGCATCATCAGCAGCGGCACCTTCGGCGGCTCGGTACCCGCCATCCTCCTCAACACCCCCGGCACTCCGCCCAACGCCGCCACCTGTCTCGACGGCTATCCCATGACCCGGAGAGGCGAAGGCGCCCGGGCCCTGGCCGTGTCCGCCACCGCCTGCTTCGTGGGCTCGCTGGGCGGCGCGGTGATCCTTCTCGCCCTTCTGCCCGTGGTGAAACCCGTGGTGTACGCGTTCGGGCCTCCGGAGTTCTTCTGGCTCGTGGTGTTCGGGCTCGTGACCATCGCGTTCGCGGCCAAGGGCAACATGGTCAAGGGCCTCGTGGGCGGAGGCCTCGGGATCCTGCTATCACTCATCGGGTACACCGAGATGTACGGCGTATACCGCTACACCATGGACAGCGAGTACCTGTGGGACGGCATTCCGATGGTGCCGTTCGTGGTGGGGATGCTGGCCGTGAGCGAGCTCATCAGCTACTCGGCGAGCGGCGGCGTGACCGCCAGCGCGGCGGCCGGCGCCACCGGCGCCGACTGGCGGCGCCAGACGCTTCAGGGAATCCGCGATACGCTCTCCCGACCCCTGGCCACGGCGCGGGCCACGGCCATCGGCGCCGGCATCGGCGTGATCCCGGGAGTGGGAGCCGGGGTCGCCTCGTTCCTCTCCTATGTCGTCGCCATCCAGGGGTCCGACAAGCCCGAGACCTTCGGCTCGGGGAATCTCGAAGGGATCATCGCCAGCGAAACGGCCAACGACGCCAAGGACGGCGGCTCCTTGCTGCCGACGGTCGCGTTCGGCATCCCGGGGAGCGCCGACATGGCCCTGCTGCTCGGAGCCTTCGTGCTGCACGGGTTGCAGCCGGGACCGCTCCTTTTGCGGGACCACATGGACCTGGTCTACGCGCTCCTGTTGGGCATCGTGTTCAGCCAGATCCTCACAAGCGGCCTGGGGCTCATGGCGGTGCCCTGGCTGGCGCGCCTCAGCACCCTCCCCTCGCGGGCCATCGCGCCGTTCGTCCTGGTGCTGGTGTTCGTCGGCATGTACATGCTGCGCACGAGCATCTTCGACGTGGGCCTGGCGGTGGCGGCGGGCATCTTCGGCTACTGCATGCGCCGGTACGGTTTCCCGCTCATTACCGTGGTGATCGGGTTCATCCTGGGACCCCTGGCCGAACAGGCGTTCCTGCAATCGCTCATGATCTCCGACGGCCGCTACGACATCTTCTACGGCCAGCCCATCGTGGTCGTCCTCATGACCCTGACGCTCATCACCGTGGCGTTGCCGTTCCTCAAGTCCCTGCGCCGATGGGTGGCGGAGAAGGGGGCCGCGGGCTCATGAGAGGCTCCCTGATCTTCACCGCGTCGGTGGGCGGTTTCATCACCCTCCTGCTATGGACCGGTCTCGGCTATCCTCCGGAAGTCCAGGTGCTGCCGCTGGTGGTAGGCCTCCCTACCCTCGCATTGATCATCGTGCTGCTGGCCGGAGAGTTCCATCCTCCGGTCATGCAATGGCTCGACTCGGCCCTCGACGATCTCTGGGGCGGCCGGCAGGAGACGCCCGACGCGGCCGCGGAGCAGTCCCGCACCTCCTGGGGCCCGGTCTTGCGCATGATGGCCTGGGCCGCGGGGTTCTTCGCGAGCGTCTTCCTGCTGGGACTCTTCGTGGTCCCGCCGGTCTTCATCGTCGCATACCTCGTAACCGAAGCGCGGATGCGTCCTGCCGCCGCGCTCGCCGCAAGCCTCGCGGCGTCAACCTTCCTGTACGCCGGCATGGCGCTCCTGGGCGTGGACCTGTGGACCGGAAGCGTCCCCGAGGTGGTGCCCGGCATTCTCGGCGGCGGCATCATCCCGCCGCTGTGAGCGGACGGATTGCGGGCCGCAGGCTTCAAGTCTAGAATATGGAGAAGGGTGCCGTCCGGCCGCTCGGGCACGGCCACGGCTTCACGACCGACGGCCTGTTCATTTCGCTCTGTCAGGAGGAAACCATGGTTTGCAGAATTTTCTGGGGCAAGCTGCGACTCGGGAAGTGGTCGGAGTACGAGCGGTACTACAACGAGGTCGTGGTTCCGGCCACGGCCGGCATGTCCGGTTTTCGAGGACGTCAACTGCTCCGGAGTTCGGAGAACCCGGACGAAGGGATTTCCCTCACCTTCTGGGAAACCAAGGAAGACATGCAGCAGTACATCAACAGCCAGGCCCGGGCCAACATCGCCAAGGGGGCGGAGGGCATGTACACCGGCGAGTACTGGGTCAAGGACTTCGAGGTGACGTCGCTGTCGCTCCTGTCGCTGGGGAACGTGTGAGCGTGGTGAGACATGAAACGCATCGGCCTCATTTCACCCAACATCAGTGAGGAGTTCCTCACCGACGTCTACCGGATCCTGCCGCCGGACATCACCGTGGAGGGCCGCGGCCTCCGGGTGCGCGAGTTCACGGACCAGGAGTTCGCCCGGGCCGAAAGCGAGTTCTTCGGCCTGGTCCGGGAACTGACCGAGTATTCCCTCGACTTCCTCATGGTCACCGGCGAGCTGTTCCTGTCATACAAGGGGCCCGGCTCGGACCGGCAACTGCTCGAGGCCGTGGGCGAGGTCACCGCAGTGCCCGCATCCACGGTGCTGACGTCGGTGACGGACGCCTGCCGGGAGCTGGGGATGAACCGCGTGGTGATGGCAACGCCCTTTCCCGAGGACCAGGACGCCCGGCTGGTTCGTTTCCTGGAGCACGACGAGATTCACGTCGAAGAGTTCCGCGGCTTGGCGTGCGCGAACTCACGGGAAATCTGGGCGCTGCCCCCGGAGTCGTGCCTGGAGGTGGCCCGGCCGTTGCTGCGGGAACACCCGGACGTCGACGGCCTCTACATGCCATGCAACAAGTGGCGGATCACGCCCGTCATCGAGCAGTTGGAGCAGGAGTTCGGCAAACCGGTGGTCACCAACACCCAGGCGTGGATCTGGACCGCGCTGAAGGCGATGGAGCTGAACGAGCCCGTCAAAGGGTACGGCCGGCTGCTGGCACGGCACTGAAAGTGGAAATTTGCCGGCTTCGCCGGCCCGGACCGCTACCGGAGTTTCTCCTTGAGCCACCCGTCCAGCGCGTCGATCATGAAGTCCTCGCAGCCGGCGTAGAAGTGGTTGGCGCCGGGCACGATGATGCAGGTGCAGGCTTCGCCGGCGGCTTCGTCCAGCTCTCGGGCGTACTCACGGAAATAGGCGGCCTCGATCTCTCCCGCGGTGACCAGTAGCGGACAGCCCAGCCTCCCGGCGTGCGGGCGCACGTCGTTGGTCTCGTGGCGGCCGTACTTGCTGACGTAGGTTCGGTAGGTGAACAGGCCGGTGGCGCCGCTGGCCGGCGCCCACAGGTACTCCTCCCCTGCCCCTCCGGCCACCCGCTGTTCGGCCTCGGCCATGCGCGCCTCGAACTCCGGGTCCTCCGCGCACCGGGCGGCGTAGAACTGCTTGGGGGCGGAGCAGGAGATCACACCGACCACATCCTCGCGCCGGCGCGTTCCCTGGTAGTAGAGCGACTTGACCGAGCCGAGACTGTGTCCCACCAGGACGAAACGGCCGTAGCCCTCCTGCTTCAAGCGGTCGAGGCCTGCGTCGACGTCGAGCACGCACTCCTCGAAGTTCTCGTAGGTGGCGCCCCGGAAATCGGTCAGGTCCCCTCCGCGCGAGATCCAGTCATGGCCGCGGGTGTTGATGGAGCACGCGTTGTGCCCGCGCTCTGCCAGGGCCTCGGCGAACACCGGCAACGGACCGGTATAGAAGCTCATGGCCACCCCGTGAATCATCACCAGGACCAGATCGGGGCGCGACGGCTCGTCCGCGCGAAACAAGGCCCCATGCAGTGTTTCGTCATCCGAGGTCACGAACGAAAACAACTCGGCATTTCCAACCATCCATGTCTCCCTGTTTTGACCGCATCGCGCCGAGCGCTGTAGTGGCCAGGACACGGGCGGGGTTGCAACCCGCCCTTATGATGCCGGCTCATAGGCGTCAAGCCATTCTCCGATGGCCTCGCCGTCCCGCTCGAGCCACAGCGCGTTGGAGCGGATCCGCTCCAGCGACTGGCGCACCGTGCGGGCGGCGGCGGGCGCCGGATGCTCCTCGAAGAAGGCTTCCACTTCTCCGGCCTTTTCCAGGGTGGTGAAGTCCTCGGTGGTGATGGAGACGATCCGTGCGATGATGAAGCCGCCTTGCCCATAGCGGCGATCGAACTCGGCCCACTTCTCCCGCAGAAAGTCCCACGCCATGTCCCGTCCCAGGGGGTTCACGGCGACGCCGGCCACCACCAGCGGCGTGTCCTGTCCGCGCACCTCGTCGGACAGCGAGAACTCCAGCGTCCGCCGAAGCAGGTCCGGGTCGGCACTGGAGCCCAACGCCCGCAGGCAACGGTTCTTCTCCTCGTGAAGCTCCGCTTCCCGGTAGGTGCCCAACACCGCCTCGTACCCTTCCAGCCCGCGGCTCTCCACCACCTGGCCGTACACCGCCGCCCGCAGGTCCGGCGCCACCGGCGTCCCTTCCCGGACCCCCTGGTCGAACCGGCGCAGGGCTTCGGCGTTCACCTGCGGGTCGGCGTAACGCCCCAGCAGTCCGACCACCATTGGCCGGAGCAGCTTCGTGAGATGGCTCTCACCCGGCCGGGCGTCCCACCCCAGACTGCCGTAGATGGTCTGGTAGAGGCCCCGGGCGAAAGCGCGGAACGGCTCGTGGCAGGGCTGGCCCAACAGGAGAATGTCGTAGGCCCGGAGATTCTCCGACAGGTCGGCCCACACCGTGTAGTCCGTCTCGTCGCGGTAGGCCGGCGCCAGGGCCAGCGGCCGGCCCGGGTCGAGGTAGCCCGCCCGCGCCAGAGCGAACGCGTCGTTCTGAAGGCCCAGCCGGTCCGTGGCGGACGAAAGCTCGCCCGCCTGCACCGCGGCGCCCAGCCGGTTCCACAACTCGGCGCTGTAGTTGCTTCGGTAGAAACCGGTCTGGTCCGGGTTGACCTTGACCCACCCGCCGCGCCGGCCGCCGACGCCGACACTCGCCTTCTGTTCCTCGAAAACGCGGAACGTGTCCTCCGCCCCCTCCGTCCGGATGCCCAGCGGGACCGACCACTGGCTGCGGTCGTCCCGATCCGGGACGCCGCTCAGGAAGAACCGCGTCTGGCGAAGTTCCACCTCTCCCTGGCTCGCGTCCACGGACAGCAACGGATAGCCGGTCTGCTTGGTCCACGTGTCCATGATCCGCTTCACGGGCTTTCCGGATTCCTCCGCCAGGGCCTGCCACAGATCCTCGGTGGTGGCGTTGGCGTATTGGTGCCGCTCGAGGTAGCGCCGCAACCCGCTACGGAAGGTGTCGCCGCCCAGGTAGGCGGCCAGCATCCGGATCACCGAGGCGCCCTTGCTGTAGCTGATGCCGTCGAAGATCTCGCTGATCTGCTTGGGGTCCCGGACCTCTATCTCGATGGGATGGGAGCTCTTGAGTCCGTCCAGGGACAGGGCGCGGCCGAAGTCGCTGTAGACGAACTGCGTCCACATCTCCCACTCCGGGAACAGGTGGTCCACCGCCATGAACTCGATCCACGAGGCGAACCCCTCGTTCAGCCACAGATGGGTCCACCACTCCATGGTGACGAGGTTGCCGAACCACTGGTGCGCCAGTTCGTGGGCGACGATGATGGCCACCCGCTGGCGCGTGCCCGCGGACGACTCCTCCGGGTCCACGAGAATGGCGGTCTCGCGGTAGGTCACCGCGCCCCAGTTCTCCATGGCCCCGGCCGCGAAATCCGGGATCGCCAGCAGATCCATCTTGGGCAGCGGATAGGCGATGTCGAAGTACCCGTGAAAGAACGACAGCGTCTTGGCCGCCACCTCCAGCGCGAACCGCCCCTGCTCCCGACGGCCCACCGGCGTGTACACCCGCACCGTCACGCCCTCCTCCGTCTCCGTCTCGACGTGGTCGAACTCGCCGACGATGAAGGCCAGCAGGTACGTGGACATGACCGGGGTATCGGCAAAGCGCACGGTCTTGAGGCCGTCGGCCCCGGTCTCGACCTCGCGGGGCGGCATGTTCGAAACCGCCACCCGATCCTCCGGCACCACCAGCGTCACCGCGAACACGGCCTTCCGCGCCGGCTCGTCCCAGCATGGGAACGCGCGCCGTGCGTCGGTGGCCTCGAACTGGGTCACGGCCATGGTCCGTTCCTCGCCGTCCACGTGGTAGAGGCTGCGGTAGAAACCGTGCATCTTGTCGTTCAGTTCCCCGGTGAACTCGATGTCGAGCCGGGCCGGGCCCGGCTCCAGGGGCTCGCTGAAGACGAACGCGACGGTCTCTTCGTCCTCGTTGGCCTCGATGCGCTCGGGCTCATGGGACACCCCGTCCCGCTCCAGCGCCGCCGAGTGGATATCCAGTTCCGTCGCATGAAGCACGACATGACGTGTGGCCGTCTTCACCTCCACGTCCACGGACTCGCTGCCGCTGAAGGTGAAGCGATCGAGGTCGGGCGTGAGGGTTATGTCATAACGCTTCGGGGAAACGTCTTCGGGCAACAGCACCCGTTCCTGTTCAGTCATTCGCGATCTCCATGAGGGCACGGGAAAGAACGCAATTATATACCATCGCGACCGGCCCGGCCACGCCACGGGCCGGAGAGGATCCCGATAGGGACCGTCCGGTTGAGATAAATCGCTCCACTTGCAATAAATGGGATTTCGCCCGTAACTCCCGACCAGAGGTGCCTATCCCCATGACCCGTGCCAGGATATTGATTGTTCAGGACGATGCCGCTGCCGCCGCCTCCCTCGAAACGTGCCTCGAAGAACTGGGGTACACGGTGTGCGCCACCGCCACGTCCGGTCCGCAGGCCGTTGACAAGGCTGCCGCAACCCGTCCCGATGCAGCCCTGATCGACCTTGGGCTCAAAGGGGACCTCAACGGCGTCGGCGTAGCCGAGCGGATCGGAGACTCCTTTGACGTTCCCGTAGTCTATCTCGCCAACGACCTCGGGGCGGACTTGTGGCAACAGGCCCAGGCGACCCGCCCGTTCGGCTACGTGCTGCAACCGTTCGAGAAGCGACAACTGCACCTGACCATCCAGACGGCCCTTTCCCTGCACGAGCGCGAAAGCGCGCACCGGCAGAACGAGTCCCGGTTGGACCAGACCGTCGACGGACTGAAACGGCGCTTGCGACGCATGGAGGCGATTTTCGACGGCATCCGTGACGGGGTTGTCGCCACGGATGAAACCGGCGAATACCTGGCCTTCAACGCAAGCGCAAGACGGATGTTCGGGTCTCCGATACCGGACGGATCGCGCGACCAGCGATCTCGATCATACGGTTTTTTCCTGCCGGACCGCGTCACGCCGTTCACCGACGGCGACCTTCCGCTCGCGCGCGCCGTCTCCGGCCAATCCTCGGACGACATCGAGATGTTCGTGCGCAATCCAATGACGCCGACGGGGCTCTTGCTCAGCGTCACCGGCCGACCCATCCGCGGCGACGGGCCGGAAACGCGCGGAGGCGTGGTGGTCTGCCGTGACGTCACCCGGGACAGGGAGGCCGAGGCTGAATCGGAACAGGCGATCCGGGAACTGCGCGTCCGGAACCAACTCATGGAATTCGTCCTTGACCACCTCGACGACGGCGTCGTCCTTTCCGACGTCACGGGGCACGTCAGGTTCCTGAATGCGCGCGCAAGACAGCTTTTCGGGACCGAAGTCCTCGATGCCCCTCTCAGCGAAAGGTCCCGGGCATACGGTATTTTCTATCCCGACCAGGAAACCCATGTCCCGACCGAGGAGCTTCCGCTCGTGCGCGCGGTCAACGGTGAGGACACCGACGGGATGGCGTTGTTCATCCGCAATCAGGCGCATCCGGAAGGGGTCGCCGTGACCGCCCGCGGCCGCGCACTGATGAAAACGGAAGGCAACGGCGCCAAGGCCGGCATAGCGGTGTTTCGCGACGCCGCACCGCACGGGAGTTCGGAGACGACCTGGACACAGGCCCTCAGCAAACTGCGCGCTCAGACCGAGCTGATGGAATCCATCTGCAACAATATCAGTGACGGCATCATTGTCGTTGACGCGACGGGCGTCATTTCGTTCGTCAATTCGACCACGGAGAAAATCTTCGGCCTCTGGATCGTCGATCCGGAAATGAGCGACTGGTCCAGCACCTTCGGAATCTTCTACCCCGATGTCAAGACAACCGTTCCGGTCCATCAGCTTCCGCTCGTACGGGCGCTCCAGGGCGAGGAAACGGACGAGATGGAAATGTTCATACGCAATGAGCACAATCCGGACGGGACCCACATCCTGGGCCGGGCGGTCCCCATATACAACCATGATCGGACCGAGATCGTGGCGGCCATGGGCGTCTTTCGCGACATCACCGGGGACAGGGAGGCCGAAAGCCGATTGCTGGAAACCAGCAGCGAACTGCATGGTCAGACCCGGCTCATGGAAACCGTTTTCGAAAGCATGAGCGAGGGCATGGCCGTGGCCGACCCGACGGGCCGCATCGTGCTCATGAACCGGCGCGCGAGAGAGATGTTCGACCCCCTCGCGCCGCTCGACTCGGCGCCGGAGGAACGGACTCGAACACTCGGCCTCTTTCATCCCGACAAGGAAACCCCTTTTTCATTCGACGACCTTCCGATCACGCGCGCCCTCCGTGGCGAGATGTCGGACAACGTGGAGATGTTCGTGCGCAATCGGAACCAGCCGGACGGCATTTTCATCAGCGTCAGCGGCAGACCCTTGCTGCTCGACGCCGGCGACGCCATGGGCGGCGCGGTGGTCTTTCAGGACATCACCACGCGCAAGCAGTCAGAGGCCAAGCTGGAACGGACGATGCGCGAATTGCGCAATCAGAACGAGTTGATGGAGGCCACCTTCAACAGCATCAACGACGGCATCGTGGTGGCGGACGCAACCGGGAAGTTCCTTTACGTGAACCCCAGTGCCGAGCAGATCGTCGGGTTCGGCCCGGTGGACGCGCCTTTCGAAGAGTGGGCGCAGATCTACGGCACCTTCTATCCGGACAGGGAAACGCCCATCAGGAACGAGGACCTGCCGCTCTGCCGCGCCATCTTCCGGGGCGAGTCCGCCGACGATGAGGACATGTTCATACGCAACGCCAAAAGACCCGAGGGACTGTACATCCGGGTGAGCGCGCGGCCGCTACTCCACGACGTCGGCGGGGTGCGGGGGGGCGTGATCGTGTTTCGCGACGTCACCGAGCAGATCAACGCCCAGGAAGCGTTGTCCCGGGCCTTCGCGCAAGGACGGCTGGAAATCGTCGAGACCATCCTCCACAACATCGGCAACGCCATCAACAGCGTCACCGTGGGCATCGACACCGTGCACCAGAAGCTGGCCCGGGACCCGCTGCTGCGGCGTCTGTGCGGCTTGGCGGACGCGGTCAAGGGTCACGAGGCGGACTGGATCGACTACATCCGCGACGATCCCCAAGGGCAGCAGGTCATGCCTTTCATCATCGCCATCGCCGAGGACTTCGCCAGGCAGAATGAAGAGTTGCGAGGGACCGTGGAACGCGTGAAGGACCGGGCGAATCATATAGCGGACATCGTTCTGACGCAGAAGGCGGTGGGTAGTCCGGGCATGGACCGGAAAGACATCAGCCTGGAAGACGCCATTGCGGATGCCGTCAAGGTGTTGCAGGGCTCCCTCGACCGGCGAGGCGCCCGCGTGGAGGTGGACTGCGGGAACGCGCCCGAGGAGATCCGGACCCGGGAGAGCCCGTTTCATCAAATGATGGTGAACCTGATCAAGAACGCAATGGAGGCCATCGATGACCTGGAGGCGTTGGGCCGACTCGAAGAGGCACCCCGCATCCAGGTCCGCGCCTACGTCGATGGGGAGTTTTTCGTCCTGGAGGTGAGCGACAACGGCATCGGCATCGACAAGAAACGCCAGAAAGTGATCTTTACCGCGGGCTATACCACGAAGAAGTCAGGGAGCGGCCTTGGTCTCCATTCGAGCGTCAATTTCGTCAACGGATCCGGCGGCCGGATCTATCCACTGAGCGATGGCCAGGGCCGGGGAACGACCATGCGCGTCCGTATACCGCTCTCCTCCGTCACTCCTCCCCACTTCCGGCACCCTTCCTGACAGCAGGGTCCCCAGCACGTCACCACCGCCCCCGTAACGTGCTCACACCGGCCAGCCGTGTTGCGACAGGTCGATCAGGTTGCCGTCCGGGTCCTGCACCCGGTACTCCGACTCGCGGTTGGGCGGTCGCTTCCTGACGTCGTCGGCGCCGCCCATCCGGTCCGACAAGGGCTTCAGGGTCTGGACGTCGTCCACCTCGAAGCCGATATGGTTGAGGCCGCTGTCGAGCGCATGCCCTTCCACCTGCTCTTCCGGACCCTTGGGGATGATGGCCAGGTTGACGTGTCCGTCCGAAAGATAGGTGGCGGTGCCCACGCCCTTGACGACCTTGAGCCCGAAGACGCCGGTGTAATACTCCACCAGCTTCTCCTTGTGGTCCGTGAGGATGGCGATGTGACGAATGCGGGCCATGTCCGTGTCCTCCCCGGAGGCGGTTACAGGTGCTTCTTGAAGAAGTCCATCGTGCGCTTCCATGCGGTCTCGGCCGCCGCCTTGTCGTAGTTGCGGCTGTCGGCGTTGGCAAAGGCATGTCCCGCGTTGGGGTAGATGAAGACCATGTGATCTCCCTTCAGGGTCTTGAGCTTCGCCTGGAACTCGCGGACGTTGTCCACCTTGATGCCCCGGTCGGTCTCACCGAAGTGCCCGAGGATGGTGGCGCGCATGCGGCTCAGGTCGTCGGCCGGGTTGAAGCGGCCGTAGTAGATGACCGAGGCCTTGACGCCGAGGTCGTTCTTCGCCATCTGGTACGACCAGCCGCCGCCGAAGCACCAGCCCACCGAGGCGACGCGGGCCGGGTCCACCTCGCCCTCGAGGCCGGTCAGGTAGCTCACGGCCTGCTTCAGGTTGGCGAAGGCCGCCTCCGTGTTCTTGCGCACGCCGCCGGCCAGCCTGCGCGCGCCGTCCCTGTCCGTCGCGACCTCGCCGTTGTAGAGATCCACCGCCAGCGCAACGTAGCCCAGCTCGGCGAACGCACGCGCGTTCTCCCGGATGTTGTCGTTGAGCCCCCACCACTCGTGGATCAGGATCAGCCCGGGGCGGGCCTTCTTGTCGGCAGGCTTGGCCAGGTAGCCCTTGACCTTGTCGTTGCCCTTGTCATACGCCACGTCCGCGGTAGTGATCTTCATGGCCTGCGCGTAGACCGCCCCGGCCGCCACGTGGGACGCCAACACCGCGAACGCCGCCCAGATGAACGCCTTGCTAAGCTTCATGTCTTTTCTCCTTTGCGACAAGCGGAAGCAATCAGCCGTCCGACTTCCGTTTCCAGCCGACGTTCCCGTTCACGATGACGGCTTCCACACGGGTCGCCGCGTCGAAAGGCGGTCCCGAGAGCACCACCACGTCGGCGTCCTTGCCCTTCTCCAGGCTCCCCACCCGGTCTTCGATGCCCATGATCCGGGCGGAGTTGAGCGCCAGCGCCTTGAGCGCCTCCTCCGGGCTCACCCCGTTCTCCACCGCGGTGATGCCCTGCATCAGGTGGTTCTGGATGGGGATCACCGGGTGATCGGTGGAGAAGGCGGTGAGCACGCCGCTTGAAATGAGCATCGCCGGCGCGTGCGGATTGCGTCCGGACTGCTCAAGGTTGCCGCGGGTCTTGAGCCAGGGGCCGTGGACCACCCCGACCCCGGCTTCCGCCAGCTCCCCGGCCACCTTGTACCCGTCGGTGCCGTGCTCGATCACCAGGTCGAGGTCGAACTCCCGGGCGATGCGGATGGCGGTCATGATGTCGTCGGCCCGGTGCGCGTGGGCGCGCAACGGAATCTGCTTGCGCACCACGGGCACCATGGCCTCCTGCCGCAGGTCCCGGCTTCCGTTGCCGTCGTCGGCGTAGTGCCGGGCCCGGACCAGCCCCTCCCGCAGTATGGCGGCGATGCCCATGCGCGTCATGGGGCTCTTCTTGAGCCCGCCGTACACCTGCTTGGGACGCTCCCCGAAGGCGATCTTCATGCCCACCGGGGCGCGCACCAGCATCTCTTCCAGCGTGCGCCCCACCACCTTGACCGCCGCGGGCTGCCCGCAGATGACGTTGTAGCTCCCCGGCATGACCCCCACGGTGGTGACCCCGCCCTTGAGCGCGTCCTGGAAGGCAATGTCCTCGGGGTTGATGGCGTCCAGCGCGCGCAGGTGCGGGACCACCGGATCCCCTACTTCGTCCTCGTCGCTCTGGCTGGCCCCCACGCCGTCCTGGCACAGGCCCAGGTGAGTGTGGGCGTCTATCATACCCGGGATGAGCACCTTGCCCCGCACGTCCCAGACCTCGGCGTCCCGGGGCGGCCGGACATCGGCACCGACGGCTTCAATGGTCCGCCCGTCGATCAGCAGGGTGCCTTCCTCGATCACCCCGCCGGACCCGGTCATGATGCAGGCGCCCGCCAATGCCAGCCCCATGATGCCCTCCTGTCTCCGGTCCCTGCCTGAACCGCCGGGCCGCCTCCGAAGACCGCCTACGCGGCCGCGGACTCCGCGCGTTCGAACACCAGGCGGCCGTCCACGTAGGTCCGGTCCACCTGGATGTCCCGTATAGCGGTGGGCTCCACCCCAAGAATGTCCTCTGAGAGGAGCGCCAGGTCCGCCCGCTTGCCCTCCTCCAGGGAACCCGTCCGGGTCTCGTCGAACGACGACCAGGCGCCATTGTAGGTATAGATCCGGATGGCCTGCAGCACGCTCACGCCCTCGTCGGCGTTGAGCACCTCGCCGTCTTCCTCAGGCCCGAAGCGGTGGTTCACCAGGATGTCGATGCCCTGCAGCGCGTTGTACATACCCACGGGCCAGTCGGAGCCGCCGGAGATGATGACGCCCCGGTCGGTCAGCGACTTGAACGGGAACGCGTAGCGCGCCCGGTCGCCCCACTGCCCGTGGATCCCCTCGCGCCCGATGCTCTCCAGGATCGGCGGCTGCGTGTTCCAGATGACGCCCAGCTCCGCCATGCGGTCCATCACCCGCGGGTTCCAGAGGTAGGCGTGCTCCAGCCGGTGGCGCAGGTCGTGCGTCCCCGCCTTTTCGCGGCCGTGGGCGATGGCTTCCAGCGACCGGTGGATGCCGTGGTCGCCGTGGCAGATGAGCCCGGCCTGCCAATCGTTGGACTGGCACTGCACCATGACGTCGTTGGCCACCTCCTGGGTGAGCCGGAAGCTGCCGAGCTTCTTCCCGGCGGGATCGTTGCTGTAGGGCTCGAACAGGGCGGCGGTCTGGCCGATGACGCCGCCATCGATGCCGACCTGAAGCGCGCCCAGCTTCAGCCACTCGGTGCCGAAGTTGGTGGCGAGCCCCGTCTCGTATATCTTCCCGGCGGTGCCTTCAAGGTCCCAGCCCGTCCCGTGCACCGGGTACGGGCCCATGACCACCTGCAGGCTCGGGGGCGCCTGGCGGTGCAGCCGTTGCCACCCGACGGGTTCCATGCGGTTGCGGATGGCCGCCTCGAACGCCGTCGTGACGCCGTGGCGGTTCAGCTCGCCGGCCATCCAGCGATAGCCGTCCATCAGCTCGTCCAGGTCCCATTTGGGAAGCGTCGGCATGATGAACACGGTGCGGGTGTTGTCCCACATGGGACCCAGGGGCCGGTCCTGGTCGTCCCGTTCCATAGGGCCGCCCGGCGGGTCCGGGGTGTCGTCCTGAACGCCCATGCGCCGCAGCCCCATGGTGTTGAACGTCCACCCCATGGATTCCCGGTTGGAGATGCCCACGGGGTGGTCGGGCGACACTGGATCGAGGTCGAAGCGGTTGGGGTTGCGCCGGTCGGTGAGCCGGGTCGCCTGGAAGCCCCGGCCCAGGATCCAGTCCCCCGGCTTGACCTGAGCGGCCCGCTCCTTGATCGCGGCCACGATATCGGCGATGGACGGGCAGGCGGCGTAGGTGCAGTCCACCCAGTGGCGCTGAGGGCCGTTGGTCATGTGGATGTGGTTGTCGACGAACCCGGGGGTCAGTGCCCGCCCCTTGAGATCCACCACTTCGGTCTCGCGCCCGACGGTCTGCTCAACGTAGCCGCGGTCTCCCACCCGCAGGATATTCCGGCCGCGGACCGCCAGCGCCTCAACCACTTCGTCGCGGGCGTTGACCGTCACAACCGGGCCGCCGACAAAGACGACGTCGGCGGTGGGAACCGGCGTCGACACCTTGGAGTCTGTCATGGAACACCCCCTGGAAAACGCCTGAGAGGCCCTGCGCCAAGCCTGAATCGACAATAACCGCTCTCCGGTGGATGCGCAAGCTGACGCTCCGAGGCCCAGGTATTCCGGACCCGCCATTCGCGGGAATGACGGTAGTTGGATGCCTACCGGCGGGTGGGATCGAAGAAATCCCGCAGTCCGTCACCCAGTATGTTGAATCCCAGGATGAGGAGGGTGATGGCCATTCCGGGGAAGAACGCGGCCCAGGGGGCACGCTCCATGTACCCGTAGGCTCCGGTCAGCATGGCGCCCCAAGAAGGGGCGGGAGGCGGGTGGCCCACCCCAAGAAAGCTCAGGGACGATTCCGCCAGGATGGCGTAGGAGAAGGACAGAGCGAACTGCACCAGCAACGGCGCGACCACGTTCGGTACGATGTGGCTGCGGATGATGCGTGAATGGGAGCCTCCCAACACCTGGGCGGCCTCCACGAACGGCTGCGCCTTGATCGCCAGGGTAGCGCCGCGCGCGACCCGGGCGAAGTGCGGCGCCTGCACCACGCAAAGGGCGATGATGACCGGCACCGAGGGCGGCATGCCCCCGCCGGTGAGAAAGGCCGCCACCGCGATGGCGAGGAGGATCGTGGGGAACGCGAAGACGAGATCGATGAGCATGGTGACCCCGCGGTCCAAAAGGCCGCCGAAATAGCCCCCGAGCACACCGATCGACATGCCCACCACGGCGGCGCCCGTGGCCGAGAGCACTCCCACGACGAAGGCGATCCGGGCGCCGTAGATCACCCTGCTGAGGACGTCCCTCCCGAACTCGTCGGTGCCGAACCAGTGAGCGGCGTCCGGCGCGGTCAGGCGCGATCCCGCACCCATGTCGAGCGGGTCGTAGGGCGCCAGCACGTCCGCCATAAGCGCCGCCAGAAGATACCCCACAATCACCGCGGCCCCCACCACTGCCGGCCGGTGACGCACGAACCGGCGCCACGCCCGCCCCGGCCCTTCACGGCGACGCGCACCCTGCTGCCACGTACCCGCGGTTTTCACGGCTTCAGCCACCGGCCCCGTACCTCTCTCCGCACTCCGTATTTACACGCCCTGTCATGGCCGCCCCTAGTCGTAGCGCACACGCGGATCCAACAGCCCGTAGCCGAGGTCCGCCAGCGTATTGATGATCACGTAACTGCCCGCGATGACGATCATGGTAGCCTGAAGCACCGGGTAGTCCCGGCTGAGCACGGCTTCCACTGCATACTGGCCGATGCCCGGAATGGCGAAGATCTGCTCGATGATGAGCGAGCCGCCGAGCAGCTTGCCGGTCTCGGTGCCGATCAACGTCAGCACGGGAATGAAGGCGTTCTTGAGCGCATGCCTGGAGAACACGCGGCGTTCGCGCACTCCCTTCGCACGGGCCGTCCGGATGTAGTCATGGGCGAGCACGTCCAGCATGGCCGAACGCGCCATCCGCATCACCGCCGCCGCCATCGTCGTGCCCAGGGCCAGGGACGGCAGTATCAGCGAGCGTGTGCTCTCGACCGGGTCTTCGAACAAAGGCACGTAGCCGACGGAAGGAAGGATGTTGAGGTAGACGGCAAAGACCAGCACCAGCAGCGTGGCCAGCCAGAAATGCGGCATCGCCAGCCCGAGGATCCCGGTGGTGGTGACTAGGCCGTCGACCCTTCCGTTGGGATACCGCGAGGCGACGACCCCCAGCGCGACCCCGAAAATGACGCTCCATGTCCCCGCCATGAATGACAGGTGCAGGGTCACCGGAAGGCGGGCGAAGATTTCGTCCGCGATGGGCCGGCCGGACACCAGGGAACGCCCGAAATCGAACTGCAGCACGCCCCCAATCCACTCGGCGTACTGGACCAGGATCGGGCGGTCGAGGCCCCAGAGGGCGCGGATCTCTTCGATGCGCCCCGAGCCCATGTAGAGGCCGTAGATGTAGTCGACGGCGTCCCCGGGCACGAGGCGGATCATGTAGAACACCACCACCGAGATACCGAGCTGCACCAGCAGCAGGGAAATCAGCTTCTGCGCGATGTATCGGCTCACCGGGACCCCGTCAGGTATTCGTGGGAGATGCGTGATGACCCGCTGGGGCGAACTTCAAGCCCGCCCCGCGGTCCGGGCTGCGACGGCCGTCCGCCGGAATCGCCGGACGGCCGGTTCCCGACGATCCTTCCCGTCGGAAACCAGTCGTCGGCATGTGTCCTGCCCGCCTACTTGTCCAGCCACACTTCGCGCAGCGAGTACTGGCTGGCATTGGGGAAGGCGGTGTAGCCCTTGACGTGGTTGCGCATGGCCTGGAAACGGTCGAAGGCGACCAGGAACACCCAGGGCTGCTGTTCCGCGAGGCGCTTCATCGCAACCCGGTAGGCTTCCTTGCGGTCCGCGATGGTGGTGGCCACCACTCCCTTTGCCAGCAGCTTGTCGAACTCAGGATCGCAGAACCGGCTGTTGTTGTAGCTCCCCTTGCAGGTGAACAGCGGGGTCAGGGCGCCGTCCGGATCGACGAAGTCCGAGCCCCACCAGCGAATCGGGTAGATCTGGAAATTGCCCGACTTCCAGTCACGATTGGCGCTGGAGCTGTCCGAGGCCTTGATATTGACCCGGATGCCGATTTTCTTGAGCTCGGACTGCACCACCGCGGCGAAGGCCGCGTGGTAGGAGGTGGTGCCGATGCGAATCTCGAGGTCCACACCGTTGGGGTAGCCGGCCTCCGCCAGCAGCTTCTTCGCCTTCTCCCGGTCCAGGCTGTAGTACTTCTCGTCATTTCCCGCCCAGTACGGCGGTATCAGCGGCGGCCCCCAGAGCGGCTGCGCAAAGCCGTCGAAGCCCTTCTCCATCACCTCCTTGCGGTCGATGGCGTAGGCCAGGGCCTGACGCACCCGCACGTCGTCCAGCGGCTTCTTGCTGACGTTGAGCGAGAGGTTGACGAAGCTGATGTTGGGCCCGCCAGTGACGTTGATCCGGGAGTCGCGCTTGAGGGCGCTGACGTCCTTGGGCGGCACCGGCTCGATGTAGTCCACCTGTCCGGCCCTGAGGGCGTTGGTGCGCGCGGTCTGGTCCTTCAGAGGGATGAAGTGAAGCTCGTCCAGCAGCGGCACGGACTTGTCGTAGTAGTTGGGGTTCTTGACCAGCACCAGCCGCTGGCCCTTGATATGCTCCTTGTACATGTAGGGGCCGGTTCCCATCATACCGTCCTTCAGGCCCACCGGCATGGGCTTCACCGCTTCCTTGGCCACCATGGCCATGGCCGGCAGCGACAGGTTCGTCACGATAGCGGCGTCCGGGCGCTTCAGCTTCAGCACAAGCTTGTACTTGGACGGTGTCTCAATGGAGTCGATGGACGCGATGGTGCTGGCGTACCCCGCGGGGACGTTGGGATCCAGAATGCGTTTCAGCGAGTATGCGGCGTCCGCGGAGGTGAACTCGCGTCCGTTGTGGAACTTCACGCCCTCACGCAGCGTGAACTCGAGATGGGTCGGCGACTTGAACTCCCATTTCGTCGCCAGATCAGGCCTCGGCTGGATGTCGGTGCCGGCCCGCACCAGCCCGGAGTAGACGTTCTGCATGATGTTGATGTCCCAGCCCACGCGCGTGGTGTGCGGATCGAGATCCGCCACGTCACGCTCGCCGCCGAGCCGCAGAATGCCGCCGGCCTTCGCCCCGAAGGCCTGCGTCGCGGAGAGGCAAAGGATGGCGAAGACCGCCGCGACGGCAAGTGCCCGGGACCGCCGCTTCGGCAAGGAACCGAAATAACCCGACCGTCTCATCATGGTTTTCTCCTCGGCGGAGCCCCATCCGGCACTGCACGCACAAGGTGGGAACGCCGCCCGTTACGCCGGCGCCGTGAACACGGCGCAACCTCGAACCGACCGTCCAGTCTCCCACAGCCCTGTTTTCGGCCGCGATACTCGCACAGGCTTTCGCGGGGTGTCAAGGTTGCGCGGCCCTGACCAAAAATTGTATTGGCGGAGAAACAACGCGGGCTCCCGGAGGAGACTCATGACAAACAACGCGGATCTGGCGTTCGTCAACGGACGCGTGATCACGGTGAACCAGCAGGACGACGTCGCCGAGGCGGTGGCGGTGGCGGGCAACCGCATCGTCCGGGTCGGTTCCAACGAAACCGTCGAGGCACTGGTGGGCAACAAGACCCGTGTCGTAAATCTGGCCGGGCGCTCCCTCACCCCCGGGTTCGTGGAAAACCACATGCACATCATCAACGCGGTGGAGGACCGCAAGTGGATCGACGTGACCCCCGAGGCGGCCTCCTCCATCGACGAGATCGCCGCCGCGGTGAAGGAACGGGTGGATCAGACCCCGGCCGGCGAGTTGATCGTGGGCTGGGGCTTCGACCACCACCGGCTACGGGAGCGGCGCTACCCCACGCGCCGCGACCTCGACCCGGTTTCTCCCAACCACCCGGTGCTGCTGCGTCAACGGGAGTCCATGAGCTGGACCGCCAATACCGCCGCCCTCCGCCGCATGGGGATCCAGGACGACACCCCGGACCCTCCCGGCGGGCCGATGCTCCGGGACGACCACGGGGCGCCGTTGGGGCCCATGTGGGACAACTGCCGGGTCGTCTACATCTTCCCGACCATCACGCCCCCGACCCTGGAGGAACTGGCGGAAGGCTACGGGTGGGCGTGCCGCTACCTGAACGAGCTGGGGATCACCAGCGTGGACGAGGCCTCCATCCGGAACGAGCAGGAGTCCCACGCGTGGCAGCTATTGCGCAGCCGGGGCGGCCTCACCGCGCGCATCTATCTCAACATCTACCCGGTCTACGGCACCAAGTGGGACGTGGAAACGGCCGCCTACAGGATCTTCCGCTCGGGCATGCGAACCGGCTTCGGCGACGACTGGATCCGTCTCGGACCCGCGGTCATCGGCATCGACGGCGGCGTGCAGGGGCAGACCGCGGCGCTGTTCGAGCCCTATTCCAACGACCCCGAGGGGAAGTTCCGCGGCAGCTTCCGCTGCTCCCAGGAGATGGCCGACGAGTTCTGCCTCGAAGCCCACAAGGCCGGCATCCAGATCGCCGCCATCCCCCACGGCGACCATGGCATCACGGTCACGCTCGATGCCATCGAGAAGGCCCAGAAGGCCTTCCCGCGCCCGGATGCGCGCCACCGGCTGGAGCACGCCTACCTGTGGAACGCCGAGCTGCTCGACCGCGCCGCCGGACTGGGCGTCGTCTACAACGCCCAGCCGCCGATCCTGGAGGTGCTGGGCGAGGCCTGCACCCTTGAGCCCTGGGGCGAGGAGCGCTCGCGCTACGCCTTTCCCATGAAGTCGCTGCTGGAGCGCGGGGTGATCTCGTCGGGGGGCTCCGACATGCCCATCGTCACCGCCAACCCCATGGTGGGCATCGACTGCCTGGTGAACCGGCGCCTGGACCCGAGCCCGGGGGGCACGGTGCTGAACCCCGATGAGCGCCTGACGGTTATGGAGGCGCTGCGGATCTACACCTACAACGGCGCCTACGCGCACTTCGAGGAAACCGCAAAGGGCTCCATCGAAGAAGGCAAGCTGGCGGACCTGGCGGTGCTCTCCCGGGACATACTGACGGCGCCGCCGGAGGAGATCCGGCACATCACCGTGGACATGACCGTGGTGGACGGCAAGGTGGTGCACGAGGCCGGGTAGGACTAGATGGCATCCTTCGACTTCGCTTCGCTACGCTCAGGACGAACGGAGAAGGGCTTTCGATACCGTTTGTCCTGAGCGTAGCGAAGCGAAGTCGGAGGACGCCATCGCAGAGGCAATTGGGGACGCCAATGGATGATCTTCAGAAACAGGTGCTGGCCGAGATCCGCGAGGACGAGATGGTGACCATGGCCATGGACTTGGTGAGCATTTCCAGTCCGCCTGGCGCGGAAGCGCCGGCCGGCGACTACCTCGCCGGACGGCTGGCGGAGCTTGGCATGCGCGTGCAGTTCCAGGAAGTGGAGCCCGGCCGCAACAACGTGGTGGGGCGGCTGCCCGGCAGCAAGGGCTCGCCCACGCTGCTCTTCAGCGGACACTTCGACACCAGCACCACCGGACGCGAGGCCGAGGTGTTGGGCAGCGGCTATACCGCCGACATCGTGGGCGGCGGGGTGCCCCAGGCCACCACTGCCGACGGGTGGATCCACGGCCTGGGCGCCAGCAACATGAAGGGCGCCTTCGCCGCCTACTGGGGCGCGGTGCGGGCGCTTCAGCGGGCCGGCGTGGAACTGGCCGGCGACCTCCTCATAACCGGCGTGGTGGGCGAGACCGAGAAGGCGCCGGTGGACCAGTACCAGGGGGCGGAGTTCCGTGGCGGCAAGGTGGGCTCGCGCTTTCTGGTGACCCACGGCGTCACCGCCGACTACGCCGTCATCGGCGAGCCCACCGGGATGCGCCTGCAAATCGGCGAGACCGGCTACTGCTTCGTCAAGATAACGGTCTACGGCCGGTCCCAGCACACCTGGTCCAAGGAGCACGGCATCGACCCCATCGAGAAGATGATGCGTGTCTTCACAGCCCTCCAGGCGTGGGAGCCCGTGTTCCGGGAACGTCATCCGCATC
Source organism: uncultured Binatia bacterium (SeqCode) (assembly GCA_965219905.1). GTDB lineage: Bacteria > Desulfobacterota > Binatia > UBA9968 > JAJDTQ01 > JAJDTQ01. Next base: position 97,743 of record CBDCOS010000003.1, read on the forward strand.
CCTTCATGGAGCCGCGCATCGGCATCGGCGCCATCCAGGGCGGACACCCCTACAAGCCCTCCAAATGTCCGGCGCCGTTCTGCAACCTCTACGTAGACGTGCGCGTGGTGCCGGGCCAGAGCTTCATGGAGGTGAAGCAGGAAATCGAGGCAGTGCTGGGGGAACTGAAGGCCGATGATCCGGAGCTGCAAACCGATGTCGAGCTGTACCTGACCGGCAACGGCTTCGAGCTCGAGCGCGACGAGCCCCTGGTGCAGGCCATGGAACGGGCTCATCAGAACGTCTACGGCGAGCCCGTCCCCTATGCCGCCCCCAACCGCTATGCCGTCTCCAGCGACGCCGGACCGATGTTCGAGTACGGCATCCGCGGCCTCACCTACGGCCCCGGCGGCATCTCCACCGGCGGCCAGTTCGCCAACTACGACCCGGCCCACCAGCACAGCGAGGTGCTGAAGATCGAGCACCTGGTCAAGGCCGCGGGCGTGTACGCCCTGGCCGCCATGGACCTGTGCGGCCCGGCGTCTTAGGACAAACCGCCGGAGACGTCGTCCGAGGAACGGAACATGGAACCTCTCATCGGGTATTCGGCCCTGATCGAGCGCCCTCCCCTGCGCTGGCCAAACGGCGCCCGGGTGGCGCTGTGGGTGCAGATGAACCTGGAGCACTTCGATATCGACGGCCCCGGCATGACCCTACCGCCCAGCCGCTCCCCCGGACCCATCCCCGACCCCAAGAACGCCGGCTGGCGCGACTACGGCGCCCGGGTGGGGATCTGGCGCCTCATGGAGATGCTGGACCGCTACGGCCTCCGGGCCTCGGCGCCCACCAACGACCAGGTGTGCGACTACTATCCCGAGATCATCCGGGAGGCGGTGCGGCGCGAGTGGGAGCTCATGGGCCACGGGTTCAACAACTCGCGCACCCTGGGCGGCCTGCCGCCGGACGAGGAGCGCGCGGTCATCCAGGCCAGCGTTGCGAAGCTTTCCGCCGCCGCGGGACGGCCCACCAAGGGCTGGCTCGGCCCCGGCCTGGTGGAGACCTTCAACACCCTGGAACTTCTGGCCGAGGCCGGCATCGAGTACGTCTCCGACTGGTGCAACGACGACCAGCCCTATCCCATCGAGGTGCGCAGCGGCCGGCTGGTGGGCGTGCCCTACTGCATGGAGATCAACGACGTGTACGCCTTCGTCGGCGCCGGCCTGGACGCCGAGAGCTTCTGCCGGATGATGTGCGACCAGTTCGACGTGCTGCACGCCGAGGGCGCGGGGACGGGACGCATCCTGGGGCTCTGCCTGCACCCGTTCATCGGCGGGCAGGCGTACCGGGCCAAGTGGATCGACAAGGGGCTCGACTACATCCTCGGCCGCGACGGCGTGTGGGCCGCCACCGCCGAGGAGATCGCGGACTGGTACTACCGGCACTACTACGAGGACGCGCTGGCGCGGCTGCGCGATCGAGCCCGGACCGCGCCCGGAAAGTCAGGCGCATCGGACCCGTGATCGCCGGATCGGCGTGACGGAAAGGGAGGGAAGCCGTGGCACTTCGCGAAATCAGTTCCGTTCCGGTCCCGGGGGGCCAGGGAGCCGCCTGCACCGTCCAGACCGGCCAGTACGTGCGGGTCGTCGACGTCGAAGGCGGCCAGGTTGCCGACTTCAATGCCTGGACCCTGCCCGACTACAAGGAACAGTTCTGGTCCGGGCGCACCCGGATAGTGGAGGGCGCGCACCTCTCCACCGGCCACCGCCTGTTCTCCTCGCCCAACATGGAGGTGCTGTTCACCATTACGGACGACACGGTGAAGCGCGTCGACTCGCCCCGGGGCGGCATCTCCCACGATCTCATCTACGCGCGCTGCAGCGCGGGACTGTGGAAGCTCCGCGGCGTCGACAACGCCCCCAACTGCCAGGACAACCTCGTGCGGGCCATCGAATCCTACGGGCTCACCGCGCACAACGTCCACGACGCCTTCAACATCTTCATGAAGACCGGCATCGGCGAGGACGACCGCCTGTTCCAGGAACCGACGGAGTCCGTGGCCGGCGACTACCTGGAACTCAGGGCGGAGAAGGACTGCCTGGTGGCCGTGTCGTCGTGTCCCGGGCGCGGGAACCGCTTTCCCGACTGGAATAGCCGGCCGCTGCTGCTGCAGGTGCTGGCGGACGAGTGACGAAGAGGGGCCGGCGCTTCAGGCTACCGGCCAGAGCTCGCGCATATGCGGCCCCCAAGGCTTACGTCGGAAGATCACCCGCAGCCTGGTCACGAGCCCGGCCTATAGCGCCAATGCCTTCTCCATATCCTGATGGACAAATGCCGAAGCCATGCGGTCGATTTCCCGTGAAGGGATGTCCAGTTCAGCCGCCGCGGCACGCCAGCCGGACACCGCCTTCGCAACCTCGACGGCGATGATCCTCGCGTCCGATGGCTTGATTCCGTAGTACTCGGCCGTCTCCAGTGCGAGATCAAGCGATGCGCTCGCGTCGTCGATCTCGATGGCGGTAGAAAGCACGCGTGGCCGCACATCGACAGGCGTGGGATTGAGATCGTACGCCGGAGCGAGGCGCCAACCGTTGTTGCCGTCGTGTAGCAGAAAACCGTGATTGCGCAAGTGGTCATCCGTATTGGAGATCATCACGTTGAACACGACACGCCGCCAGAGCTGCCTCAGGTCCTCCTTTGCCGCGGCGCTGTGCTGCCGCAAAGCGTCGGCGATTTCAAGATAGGATCGAACCTCATTGTCACGAGCCCCCAACATGCTCATAGCCGACAGAAACGGGATGCGCTCCCCGTCCACTCGGTCAAAGCGGCGAATGAGCGCGACGGGCTTTCCAGCTACATCTTCGATCCGCCACCGTGGAACCGCAACGCCCGCCTTCAACGCCAACGACAGCGCTACCCCTTCCCACAAGACGATGCCGTAGTCGTCGCGCTGGTCCGGAAACTTGGCCAGGGCCAGATGCCCGCCCCTGTCACGGACGGATGCCTTGGGCCGGGTGCCGCCGAGCGACGAACCCGGGCCAATCAAGATCCGGAGGTCCTCATCGTCCTCCTCGTCGTTCGTCACCCGTGTTGCCGCCGAGAGCAGCCGTGGCAACTCCACGAACGGTGGAATCCGCCGGCCACCTAGCTCGGCCAGGAAAGGCCCACCCGGCGCCGCGAAACGCAACGCCCCTTGGCGCGCCTCGTCATCCACCGATAAGAGATAATCGGCCTCGCTCAGCGTGCGAAGAGTCTGACCGGCCTTCTCAGCCCGTCTGCGCTCGGCGCGCCGCACCAGCACTCGCCCCCACCTGTCGGGAGCGGTGTCATCCATCGCGCCGAAAAGAGCCTTATCCGCCTGCGTGTGGAACGGCCCGGGCGTTAGCGGTAGCGCCGGTTCCAGTGCGAACCTCTCAGGATGTGTCAGCCAACTCGGGGCATACTCGAATGTGGCGCTCTCCCGTATTCCACGCGTACGCGACCAGAGGCGCCCGACCAGGATGGACTCGCCTTGCAACTCCGCGTAGACGAGGGACTCGCCGTCCATCAATCGTCCCCTTTGCCCTCCGCTCCGCGAACTCGGCGGATGCGGATACGTTGGGGGAGCCTCTCTTCTTCCAGGCCCAAACCCACCGCGTCATGCCGGGCGTCCGCCAACTCCGCCAAGCGGTCCGTCATCCCGAGAACGAAGAGCACGGTGGCATAGATTCCCAGGGAGACGCCCGGGTCGCCCTTCTCCACCTTGTTGAGGGTCATACGACTGATGAAGGAGCGCTCTGCCATGACCGCCGTCGGGATCCGGCGGCGGCGGCGTGCATCCCGGATATCCGTACCGAGTTTCCTCAGGGCGCGCCGGACAGGGATCGGCAGTGCGGCTTGTGATTTGGCAGCCATAACGTCCTTATACTCTTACGCTATTGACGGTAACGTACAGTATAAAGGACCTTACAGCAAACCCTAAAGGCCCAGGAGCGCCAAGACAACAACTGCTGAAAGGGGATGAAGGATGGCGCGCCCGAAGGGAGTCGAACCCCTAACCTCCAGATCCGTAGTCTGGCGCTCTATCCAATTGAGCTACGGGCGCAAACTGTCGGGGAGAACTGAAAGAACTTAACCACACTGACCGGGAAACCGCAATGCCTCCCGGACGCCGCCGTCGCCTATACCTGCCAGGCGGCCGCGCTTGGTCATTGAATCCGCTTCGGGGTTAAACTACCATACGGTTCAGAAACTCACCTGGAGAGTACCTGTCATGGAAATGACCCACTACGCGACACGTGAAGACCTGGCGCAACTGGAAACCCGCGTTGTGGAGCGAATCGGCGCACTGGAAGGCCGGCTCGTGCGGGACATGCGCGAGTCGGAACAGCGCGCGGCCAGCCGGGAATGGCGCATCCTGGGCATCGTCGTCAGCATCGCCGCCGTGGTGGCCATGGTGCGGTATCTCGGCTAACCCCGGAACCACTCTACAAAAAGAGCTGTTGAAGGAAGGTGGCGGAGAGAGAGGGATTCGAACCCTCGGTACCCTTTTGGGGTACACACGCTTAGCAGGCGTGCGCCTTCGACCGCTCGGCCATCTCTCCGAAGCAGGCAACGAACCGGCAATATGGCACACGGGGCGGACCGGGTCAAATTTTTCGGTTCCCGCGGATACGCGGCCCGCAGCGGCCGGGCGGCGCCGGCCGGCGGGATTTGACAACGCCAAGGTGCGCCAGTAACAAGTACACTCAACGCCGGCACGGTTCAGCCACCTTGATCCAGCCGGCTTGCGGCGCCACAGGGCGCTACCCTGCTCCCGGACCACCGAATCTATGCCCGAAGTCCGAACACGTTTCGCCCCCAGCCCCACGGGCTACCTGCACATCGGCGGCGCGCGCACGGCGCTGTTCAACTACCTGTATGCACGGCACTGCGGCGGGAAGTTCATCCTGCGCATCGAGGACACCGACCGCCAGAGGTCGACGCCGGAGGCCATCGACGCCATCCTCCGGAGCATGGAATGGCTGCAACTGGAATGGGACGAGGGGCCGTTCTATCAGACCGAGCGGATGGAGAACTACCGGGAGCGTATCCAGGCGCTGCTGGATGCGGGGGACGCCTACCCTTGCGTGTGTACGCCGGAGACGCTGAATGCCAAGCGCGAGGCGGCCCTCGCCGAGAAGCGCAAGCCCATGTACGACGGGACCTGCCGACCCGCGGAGCGGAAGGCGGTGCCGTTGCCGGAGGGTGTTCCCTACACCATCCGGTTCCGCTCGCCGGAGAGCGGCGCCACGGTGGTGGACGACAAGGTCAAGGGCCGGGTGGAGTTCGACAACACGGAGCTGGACGACCTGATCCTGGTGCGCTCGGACGGGACCCCCACCTACAACTTCTGCGTGGTGTGCGACGACATCGACATGGGCATCACCCACATCATCCGGGGCGACGACCACCTGTCCAACACGCCGCGGCAGATGCAGCTCTACCGCACCCTGGGCTCGGAACCGCCCGTGTTCGCCCACGTGCCGCTGATCCTGGGTGAGGACAAGAAGCGGTTGAGCAAGCGGCACGGCGCCACTTCGGTGACGGCCTACCGGGACATGGGTTACTACCCAGAGGCCCTGAACAACTATCTGGTGCGGCTCGGTTGGTCCCATGGCGACCAGGAGATCTTCGACGGGCGAGAGATGGTGGAGAAGTTCGACATCGACGCCGTGGGCAAGTCCTCGGCTGTGTTCAACCCCGAAAAGCTGCTGTGGCTCAACGCCCACTACCTGAAGGAACGGCCGGTGTCCCAGTTGGCGGAGGACGTGGCGCCCTACCTCACGGCCAAGGGCCACATCACGCCCGAAGACCGCGCGTGGCTGGAAAAGATGGTGGAAACCCTGCGGGAACGCGCCAAGTCCCTGGTGGAACTGGTGGACATGGCGCACTATTTCCTCGCGGACACGGTGGAGATCGACGAGAAGGCCGGACGGAAGCACCTGGTACCCGAAACCAGGAACCTGCTGCAGGAATTATCCGTAAAGCTCGGAAATCTAGCCGACTTCGATCAGGCCGGCATCGAGCAGGTGTTCGGCGACATCGTGGCGGAGCGGGACATCAAGCTGGGCAAGGTGGCCCAGCCGGTGCGGGTGGCGCTCACCGGCTCGACCGTGAGCCCGGGGATCTACGAGGTCATCGACGTGCTGGGGCGGGACGTGACCCTGGCGCGACTCGCGGCGGGTATCCGCTACATCGACGCCCATCTGCCATCCCAAAGCTGAGCGGCACGACATCCTGTCGCGTCCTGACGCTACTTCTCTCCGGTTCCCGGGTACACCTCCGGTACGAAGGTCTGGTCGGTGAAGGGCGGGCGGACATACGAGCCGGCCTCCGTGCGTTTCGGGAGATCGATGGGCTGCTGCTCCAGGTCCTGGTACGGGATTATGCTCAGCAGGTGGTGGATGCAGTTCAACCGCGCGTGCTTCTTCACGTCGGCGTCGACCACGTGCCAGGGGGCCTCCTTGGTGTCGGTGTAGGCGAACATCTCGTCCTTGGCCTTGGAGTAATCGATCCAGCGGCGTCGCGACTCCAGGTCCATGGGGCTCAGCTTCCAGCGTTTGTGCCTGAGCTTGAGCCGGTTCTGGAAGCGCCTTTCCTGCTCTTCGTCGGATATGGAGAACCAGTACTTGATCAGGCTGATGCCGGATCGGATGAGCATGCGCTCGAACTGCGGGCACGTGCGCAGGAACTCGCGGTACTCTTCCTCATTGCAGAAGTTCATGACCCTCTCGACGCCGGCCCGGTTGTACCAGCTCCGGTCGAACAGGACCATCTCTCCAGCCGCCGGCAGGTGAGCGACGTAGCGCTGGAAGTACCACTGGGTCTGCTCGCGCTCGGTGGGCGCCGGCAGGGCCACCACCCGGCAGTTCCGGGGGCTCAGGTGCTGGGTAATGCGCTTGATGACGCCGCCCTTGCCCGCGGCGTCGCGGCCCTCGAACAACACCACCACCTTGAGCCCCTTCTGCTTGATCCACTCGAGCATGGCCACGAGCTCGATCTGGAGCTGGAGCAATTCCTTCTCGTAGCGTCTGTTGTCGATCTTCCCGCGGGTCTCCCTGCCCGCCTTGTCCTGCCGTTTCTTCGGTTTCTTCTCCGTCTTGCCCATGTTCTTCGCCTCCTCGACGTTCAAGAGGGTCTCCGGCGGTGTCCGGCAAGATAAACCATAGATCGCCCTGCCCGCAATTAGCTTATGCGACGGCACTCCGGCGGCGCCTGAGGACCCGCTCGTGGTTCAGCACGTAGAGGCCGCTGCTGCAGACCAGCGCCATTCCGGCGTATGTCACGGTGTCCGGCCAGTGGCCGAAGAACAGCACCCCCCAGAGTACCGACATGGGCAGCGCCACGTACTCGAACGGTGCCAACGCCGCAGGCACCGAGACGCGGTATCCCTGGGACATGAGGTAGCTGGCGGTGCCGTTGAGGGCGCCGATGCCGATGAACAGCGCGCCGTCCGCAATCGACGGGACCGTCCAGGCCCGCAGCAGGAACGAAAGGCTCCCGCCGTCGTTGGGGGAGAACCGCCCGTCTCCCGCCGCCAGCCCCATGATGACGCTCGCGACGATGAAACCCACCTGGGAGTAGAAGGAGATGGTGGAGGCGCGCTCGGTGGTCCCGAGGCGGCGGGTCATGATCTGCATGCACGCGTAGCAGCAGGACGCGGCCAGGGGGAATAATGCCACCAGCCGCACGGCGCCTTCGCCGGGACGGAGCATCACGATGACGCCCGCGAGGCCGACGCACACCGCGGCCCAGCGGCGGAGGCCCACCGTCTCTTGCAGCACGAGCGCGGTCAGCGCGGTGATCAGCACCGGCGCGATGAAGAAGATCGACGTGGCCTCGGCGATGCTCATGGAGGCCAAACCGAGGAAGAACGTGCTGTTGGCGATGACCAGCAGGGTGGAACGGGACAGGATGAGTCCGACTCGCCGGGTGCGCCACAGCCGGAGACCGCCTTCGAGACGCATGGCGCACAACGTGACCGCCACCGCGCTGGTGGCGCGCACCAGGACGATCTCATGCAACGGATAGTCCCCGCTCAGCCACTTGATGGTGGCATCCTGGAGGATGAAGAGGGTCACCGCGCTGACGACGCAGGCGATCCCGAGCATGCGATGGTCCATGGCCTCGATCCGACCTTGACGCCTGAAACGGTTTGATTTATCCTTGGAAATTACCTTGAGGAGTCGGCTAATTGGTAAGCCACCTGACTCTGGATCAGGCGATTGTAGGTTCGAGTCCTACCTCCTCAGCCACGGTCCCATCGTCTAGCGGTTAGGACGCTGGCCTCTCACGCCAGAAACACGGGTTCGAGTCCCGTTGGGATCACCACCCACACTCCCGGATACGTCTCGTCGCGGTTCTCAACGAACCGGTTTGCCGATGTAGGGTGAATCGAGGCCGCGCTCGGCTGCGGGCCAGGGTTCCGGCGGGGCTTCCTCGGCGGCGAACTGCGCCGCCAGGGTAGCGTAGGGCTCCGGCAGCTCCACCGCCGCGGCGCCGGCCCAGAGGCCGTCGAGGTCGTAGAACCGGCGCACGGGCTCGTAGAAGATGTGCACCAACACGTCGGAGAAATCCATCAGCACCCACTGGCCGCGGGCGACACCCTCGCTGGACAGCGGGCGCAGCCCGGCGGCGCGGCCGTCCTCCTTGATCCCTTCCGAGATGCTCTGGACGTGGCGGTCGGAACGGCCCGAGCAGATGATGAAGTAGTCGGCGATGGTGGTGAGCTCGCCGACCTCCAGCAGGGCGAGGTCCTGGGCCTTCTTTTCGAGCGCGAAGCCGCAGAGCAGCAACGCCTTCTCTCTGGCATCGAGAACCGGCGTTTCAGGCACTAGCACTCCGGCGGCTGGTTGTAGAGGCGTTGATCTTCCACGTAGCGTTGCACTTCCGGCGGAACCAGGTCGCGAATCGATTTCCCCTTTCCGAGCAGCCTTCGGATGGCCGATGCCGACACGGAGACGTCCGTCAATCGCTTGAACAGGATCTCCTTGCCGGACTCGTTCCGGAAGCCGGACCGGACCGGCCCTTCGAAGCGAAACGGATCATAACAAAACGCCTCCCGCACGACAACGGGAATCTTCTCGTAGGGCAGCTCGCCACCGAAACCCGGGCGGGAGGTCACGATCACGTGGGTGAGGGCCAGCAGCTCGCGCCAGTCCTTCCAGGAACCGATGAGCAGGAAGGCGTCGAGGCCGAGGATCAGGTAAAGCTCGTCCTCCGGCTCGAGCGCGGCCCCGAAATGGCGCACGGTGTCGATGGAATAGGAGGCCCCCGGGCGCGCGACCTCGACGTCGGAGACGCCGAGTCCCGGGGTGTCGGCCACCGCCAGCCGCACCATCTCCAGCCGGTGATGCGCCGCCGCCCCGGGCCGTGCGCTCCGGTGCGGGGGCCGGCCGCAGGGCACGAAGCGGACCTCGTCCAGCTCGTACGCCTCTCTCACCTCTCCGGCGCTCCTCAGGTGTCCGAAGTGGATGGGGTCGAAGGTGCCGCCGAACAGGCCGAGTCTCATGGGTGGTATCAGGCGCGGACCTGACCGTCGCCGAACACGAAGAACTTGGTGCTGGTGAGCTCTTCCAGCCCCATGGGGCCGAAGGCGTGGACCTTGCTGGTGCTGATGCCGATCTCCGCCCCGAGACCGAGTTCGCCGCCGTCGTTGAAGCGCGTGGAGGCGTTCACCAGCACCGCCGACGAATTGACCCGCGCCACGAAGTCCTCGGCCTTGCCGCGGTCCGCGGTGACGATGGTCTCGGTATGGTCGGAGCCGTATTTCCGGATATGCTCGATGGCCTCGTCCATGCCGGCCACCACCCGTACCGCGAGCACCAGGTCCAGGTACTCCTCGTGCCAGTCCGCCTCGCTCGCGGGCGACAGCCCGCTCACCAGCGCCCGGGTCTTCTCACAGCCCCGCAGCTCCACCCCGCTCTCCGTGAGCTTGTCGACCACACGGGGCAGGAACCGCGGCGCCACCGCCTCGTGCACCAGCAGGGTCTCCATGGCGTTGCACACCGACGGACGCTGGACCTTGGCGTTGAGGGAGATGCGCTCCGCCATGTCCAGGTCGGCGTCGCTGTCCACGTAGACGTGGCACACGCCCTTGTAATGCTTGACCACCGGCACCAGGGAGTTGGCCGCCACGAACCGGATGAGCTCCTCGCCGCCCCGGGGTATGACCAGGTCCACGTACTCCTCGAGCTTGAGCAACTCGTGGATCATAGCCCGGTCGGTGGACGCCACCACCTGCACCGCGTCCTCCGGCGCCCCGGCATGGACGCATGCCTCCCGCAGCACCTCCCCGACGGCCCGGTTGGAAAACTTCGCCTCGCTGCCGCCCTTGAGTATCACCGCGTTGCCCGATTTCATACACAGGGACGCGGCATCGGCGGCGACGTTGGGCCGGGCCTCGTAGATGATCGTGATGACCCCCAGCGGGATGCGCATCTTTCCCACTTCAAGGCCGTTGGGGCGCTGCCACTTCCGCGTGACCTCACGCACCGGGTCAGGCAGGGCGACGATGTCGCGGATGCCCGCGGCCATGGCCGCAATCCGTTGGGGATTCAGCGTGAGCCGGTCGATCACCGCCTTCGACACCCCCTTCTCGCCCGCGGTATCGATGTCCCGGGCATTCTCCGCCAGCAGAAAGTCCTGCCGGGCCTCGATGCCGTCGGCCATGGCCATGAGCGCCCGGTTCTTCGAGTCGGTGGAGAGATTGGCCACCGCCCCGGCCGCCTCCCTGGCCCGGACGCCGATGGCGCGTGCTTCCTCGGCTACTGCCATGATGACTCCCGTCCTGACGCCCTCTTTGCTAGAGGACCACGAGATCATCGCGGTGGATGATCTCGTCATAGGCCTTGTATCCCAGGATCGCCTCGATCTTGCCCGAGTGCGACCCCTTGATCTTCATCAGCTCCTGCGAACTGTAGTTTACCAGACCCCGGGCGAACTCCCGGCCGTTGTCGTCCACACAGCGCACACAATCGCCGGCTCCGAACGAGCCGCGTACGTCCCTCACCCCGGAGGGCAGCAGGCTCTTGCCCTTGACCGTCACCGCGACGCATGCGCCGTTGTCCACCATCACCTCCCCGGAGGGCTTGAGGTTGTGGAGTATCCAGTGCTTGCGGCTGGTCAGCCGGTTCTCTTCGGGCAATACCAGGGTGCCCGACTCGCGGGTGCCGTCGAACAGCCCGTTCAGGACCTCCCGCTCCCGCCCGCTGGCGATGACGGTGGGTATGCCGGCCTGGCTCGCCTGCTCCGCGGCGCAGAGCTTCGAGTACATGCCTCCCCGGCCCAACTCCGACGGCCGGGTGTCATGGGCCGCCTGCTTGGCCGCGGCGAGGTCGGTGACCACGGGCATCAGCCGGGCCTCCTCGCTGGACCGCGGATCGCGGTCGTACACCCCGTCGACATCGCTCAACATCACCAGCAGGTCCATCTCCATGAGCGTGGCCACCAGCGCCGAGAGCTGGTCGTTGTCGCCGAACCGCATCTCTTCCACCGCCACGGTGTCGTTCTCGTTGACGATGGGGATGATGTCCCAGTCCAGCAGAGTCTTGAGCGTGTGCTTGGCGTTCAGGTAGCGCTTGCGGTCGGCGAGGTCCTCGTGGGTCAGCAGCACCTGCGCCACGTGCTTCCGGTAGCCGGCGAAGGAGTTCTCGTAGAGCGCCATGAGCCGGATTTGTCCGACGGCGGCCAGCGCCTGTTCCTGGGGAAGGTCCGTGGGGCGCCGGGCCAGGCCCAGCCGGCTGATGCCCGACGCGATGGCGCCGGAGCTGACGACCACGAGCTTCTTTCCGAGGTCGTGGAGCGCGGCCAACTCGCGCACCAGCCGTCCGATGCGGCGCGAGTGCAGGCCCCGCTCGGACGAGAGGACCCGGCTCCCGATCTTCACCACCACCCGTTTCGCGCGGCGAACGTATGTTTGCCGCAGATCAACCATGAGACTCCATGTCCCTTGCCGCTCCCATGAACGCGTTTCGTTCCGCCAACCCTTCCGCGATGACGTCCTTGAACCGTTCGAGTCCTTCCCCGGTCACCGCGGAGACGGCACAGAAGCGGTAGCCGCGCGAGTGGAAGAACGCCTCCAGGTCTTCCACGGCGTCTCTGTCCGCCATCAGGTCCACCTTGCTGGCCACCACGACCTGGGGCTTCCGGGCCAGCTCCTCGTCGAACAGCGCCAGCTCGCGGTTCACGGTCTCGAAATCCGACTTCGGATCCCTGTCCCCGGCCTGGAACACGTCCAGGACGTGGACCAGCAAACCGGTCCGGGTCACGTGCTTGAGAAAGCGATGCCCCAGTCCCTCGCCGCGGTGGGCGCCCTCGATGAGCCCGGGGATATCCGCGGCCACGAAGCTGCCGTCGCCGTACCGCACCACCCCGAGGTTCGGCACCAGGGTCGTGAAGGGATAGTCCGCGATCTTGGGCCGCGCCGCCGAGATCACCGATATCAGGGTCGACTTGCCCGCGTTCGGCAGCCCGATGAGCCCTACGTCGGCGAGCAGACGCAACTCCAGGCGGAGCTCCCGCTCCTCTCCCGGCAGGCCCGGCTGAGCGAAACGCGGCGCCTGGCGCGTGGAGGTGGCGAAACGGCTGTTGCCCTTGCCGCCCTTGCCGCCCCGGGCCACGATCACCTCTTCCGACGACGCGTCGATATCGGCGATCACCTCGCCGCTGGCCGCGTCCCGGATCAGGGTCCCCACCGGCACCCGGATGATCCGGTCCGCGCCGTTCTTCCCATGCTGGTCCTTGCCGCGGCCGTGCTGGCCACGGTCGCCGCGGTAGAGCCGCTGGTAGCGCAGGTCCAGCAGCGTGGTCAGATGCGGGTCCGCCGCCACCCGGACATGGCCGCCGTCACCCCCGTCGCCGCCGTCCGGGCCTCCTTTCGGGACGAACTTCTCGCGCCGGAAGCTCATGCAGCCGCGGCCGCCGTCTCCGGCCTTCACCGTGATCTCGACCTCGTCGACGAACTTCATGGGAACCTCGTCCGGCGCCGGTGCGGCGGCGTCCGCGACGAAACGATGAGTTCAATACCGGTAAGGGGATGCGGATGTGAACGGGGCAAGGACACGAGCATAGAAGCCGCCGAGGCGAGCCTTCATGCGCGCGGGAAGGCTCTCAGACGGGAAGGATGGCGACTCGCTTGCGCGACCGGCCCCAGCGTTGATACTCCACCGTGCCCTCGACCAGGGCGAACAGGGTGTAGTCCCGCCCCATGCCGACGTTCTTGCCCGGGTGGATCCGGGTGCCCAACTGCCGGACCAGGATGTTGCCGGCCTTCACGTGCTGCCCGCCGTAGCGCTTCACGCCGCGTCTCTGTCCGTGGCTGTCGCGACCGTTCCGGGAGCTTCCACCTGATTTCTTGTGTGCCATCGGTTTTCCCGCCTTATGCCTGGATTTCGGTGATCCTCAGGGTCGTCTGCATCTGGCGGTGGCCCTGTTTCCGCTTGTAGCCCTTCCGCCTCTTCTTCTTGAAGACGATGATCTTCTTGGCGAGCCCCTGTTCGACGATCTCCGCGGTCACCTGGGCCTGCGGCACCAAGGGCGTGCCGATCGCGGCCTCGTCCCCGCCGTCGCCGCTCACCAGCAACACCTCGTTCAGGGTGACCGTGGCGCCGACGTCTCCGCCCAGGCGCTCCACGTCCACCAACTCGCCCTCGGCGACCCGGTACTGCTTGCCGCCCGTCTTTACGACTGCATAACGTCCCATGGTTGCATGACTTTTTAATGGAGAAACGCGTTGATGTCAAACCCTCACGCTCAACCCCTCACATCCAGCAACCGCAACTCCAGGGCATAGGTGCCCTGCCACTCGTTCTCCCTGAGCCGGTAGACGATATCCACGCGGTCGTTCACCTGTAAGGGGAGCTTCTCGGGAGGCCCGAAGACCACCGCCGTCACCGTGTGCTCGTTGTGTCTCAGCCGGAAACGCGAGACCGCCTTGAAATCCCAGCGGTCGCATACCTCCACTCCCCGGGTTTGGAAGACCGGCTCGGGATTTCCCACGCCGAAGGGGCCCAGCAACCGCATTTGCCTCACCAGGCCGAGGCTCAACTGCCTGAAATCCACCTCCGCATCCACGTCGAGGTAGGGCAACAGGTCCTCCTCGCCGAGGACCTCCCGCGCCACCTCCTCGAAACGGTCGGAGAAGGGCGCGAGGCTCTCCTCCCGGATGCTCAGGCCGCCGGCGTACTCGTGGCCGCCGAAACGCTCGAGCAGGTCCGCACACCGTTGCATGGCCTGCACCATGTGGAACCCGCGGATGCTCCTGCCGGAGCCCTTCCCCTCCTCGCCCTCGAACCCGATGACGATGGCCGGCCGGTGGTACCGCTCCACGATGCGCGAGGCCACGATGCCGAGCACGCCGGGGTGCCAGCCCCGGCTTCCCACGACGATGGACCAACGGTCCTGAAGCCGTCCTTCCTCGATCTGCGCCAGCGCCTCCTCCAGCACCTGCGCCTCGGTTTCCCGCCGTTCCCGGTTGTGGCCGTCGAGCTCCCGGGCGATTGCGTCCGCGGTCTCGCGGGAATCGGTGGTGAGCATCTCCACCACCTTGACCGCGGCGTCCATGCGGCCGGCGGCGTTGATCCGAGGCCCAAGATGAAAGGCCACCGTGCCGGCGTCCAGCGCCCCCGGGCGCACGCCGACCACCTCACGCAGGGCCAGAACGCCGGGCCGCCGGGAGCTCTCCAGCTCCACCAGCCCGCGGCGCGTCAGCACCCGGTTGGCGCCCCGCAACGGCACCATGTCGGCGATGGTCCCCAAGGTCACGATGTCCAGATGACGGCGGATGTCGGGCACTCCGTCCGGCTCGAACCACCCCGACGCCCGGAGGTTCGCCCGCAGGCCGATGACGAGATAGAACGCCAGCCCGGCGGCGCACAGGCCCTTGTCCGGGAAGTCGCAGTCGGTGCGCTGGGGATTGATGACGGCCGCCGCCTCCTCCGGAAACCGCTCGGGAAGCTGGTGGTGGTCGACGATGACCACGTCCATGCCCAGGGTCCTCGAGTAGGCCACCTCGTCCGCGTTGGAGATGCCGCAGTCCACGGTGATGATGAGCGCCACGTCCTGGGAATGGAGGTGCTCGATGCCCTGCCGGCTCATGCCGTAGCCCTCGTCGATCCGGTGCGGGATGTAGAACATGGCGTCGCGGCCGATCTCGCGGAGGAACGACACCAGCACCGCGGCGCCGGTGGTGCCGTCCACGTCGTAGTCGCCCCAGACACAGATCCGCTCGCCGTCGCGCAGGGCGCGGCAGATACGCCTCACGGCGTCGTCCATCCCCGCCAGCAGGTGGGGAGGAGGCAGGTCCTCGCTCAGGCTCGATGAAAGGAAGCGACGGGCCGAATCCGCGTCCGCGAACCCGCGCTGCACCAGGATCCGGGCGAGCAGCGGCGGAAGCTCGAGATCCCGGGAGAGGAAGTCCGCCGCGTTCTCGTCGGCCTCCTTGAGGATCCAGCGCTTCGGGGGGTCTCCCAACGTTCAGGCAGCGGCGGTTACCGCCTTCGGCCTCTCTCCAGCAGGAGAATCGTCGGCGTGGCCACGAAGATGGTGGAGTAGAGCCCGGCCAGGAAGCCCACGAAGAGCGTGAAGGCGAAGGGCCGGATCACCCCGCCGCCCAGCACCAGCAGCGCGGTCAGCACCAGCAGCGTGGTCACCGTGGTGAGGATGGTCCGTCCCAGGGTCTCGTTGATGCTGATGTTGATGATCTTCTCCATGGAGTCGCGGCGGAGCTTGCGCATGTTCTCCCGGATGCGGTCGCAGATCACCACCGTGTCGTTGACCGAGTAACCGGCGATGGTCAGCAGCGCGGCGACGATGGGCAGGTCGAGCTCGAAGTCGGCAATGATCAGCGCCCCCAGCGTGATGAGCACGTCGTGGACCAGGGCGATGATGGCGCCGAGGCCGAAGCGCAGCTCGAACCGTATCCAGATGTACGCGCCCATCATGATGGTGGCGAAGATGACCGACAGGATGCCCCGGCGCCGGAGATCGTCGCCCACCTTGGGGCCCACCGACTCCACCCGTTGCACCTGGTAGGAGCCTTGGCCGAATGCCTGGTCGAGGAGGTCCCGGATGTCCTTGCCCACGGTGCCGATCTGGGCGGCGGACTTTTCCATGCGGATCAGGTACTCGCCCGAGCCTCCGCCGCCGAAGTCCTGCACCACCCCGCCCAGCGGCGACTGGTCCAGCGCCGCCCGCAACTGTCCGATGGTCACCGCGTCCGCGAACTTCACGTGGACCATGGTGCCGCCTTCGAAATCCACCCCGAGGTTCGGGCCCTTGGTGGACAGCAGCAGCAGCACCGCGACGATGAGGACCGACGACAACACGAACCCCCATCGGCGGTAGCTCAAGAAAGGTATCTGGGTTCCCGGCTTGATGATTTCCATAGTCCCGGCGCCCTAAACGGAGAGTTTGACCAGGTTCCGCCTGGTCAGCCGGTAGTCGTAGTAGATGCGGGTTCCGTACACGGCCGAGACGACCGTCGTGAGAATGCCCACGCAAAGGGTCACCGCGAAACCGCGGATCGGGCCGGTGCCGAACTGAAACAGGATGACGCCGGCGAGAAAGGTGGTGAGGTTCGAGTCGAGGATGGCGGGGATGGCACGCTCGTAACCGGTATCCACCGCCGACCGCGGCGACTTCCCGTGCCGCACCTCTTCGCGAATGCGCTCGTTGATCAGCACGTTGGCATCCACGGCCATGCCCAGGGTCAGGATGATGCCGGCGATGCCGGGCAGGGTCAGAACCGCCTCGAAGCCCGCGAGGATCGCCATCATGAAGTAGATGTTGAGCACCAGCGCCACGTCGGCCAATATCCCCGCGCCGCGGTAGTAGGCGATCATGAAAATCAGCACGAGGATGCTTCCGAGAATGAAGGAGAAGACCCCCTGCTCCACCGAGTCGCGTCCCAGGGAGGGGCCGACGGTGCGTTCCTCCAGGATCTGCACCGGGGCCGGCAGCGCGCCGGCCCGGAGCACGATGGCCAGGTCCCGGGCCTCCTGGAAGTCGAAGCTCCCGGTGATGGAGGCCACGCCGCCGGAGATCCGCTCCCGGATCTGGGGCGCGGAATAGACCCGGCCGTCCAGGATGATGGCCAAAAGCCGCCCGACGTTCTCGGCGGTGAGGCGGTCGAAGGCGGTGCTGCCCACGGAGTTGAGCGCCAGCTCGACGTAGAGGCCCTCCAACTGGTCGCCCCGGCGGACGTTAGCGTCGGCGATGGCGTCGCCGGTCATCAACGTCCGTGCTTCCAGGAGGTAGGGGATCTTCACGCCGCCCTCGACTTGGTACAGCACCTCTCGACCGGGGGGCGCACCGGAACGCTCAGCCGCCTCCACGTCCCCCCGCTCGTCCACGAGCTTGAACTCCAGCAGTGCGGTCTTGCCGATCAGCGCCTTGGCGCGCTCCGGATCCTGGATACCGGGAAGCTGGACGAGTATGTCGTACTGCCCCTGGCGCTGGATGGTGGGCTCGGTGACCCCGAACTGATCGATGCGGTTGCGGATGGTCTCCAGGGTCTGATCCACCGCGAAGTCACGGATGTTCTCGAGCTCCCGGCCCTCGAACACCGCCCGCAGCTCTGCCCCGTCCGCGCCGACACTGGTGGCGGACACCTCCAGTTGCGTGAACTCGCCGGACACCAGCTCGCGGATGCGCTCCATGTCGCGCTGGGCGGCCGTGACGACGAGCTCACCGGACGGGCTGATCTCCAGGCCCTTGAAGGCGATGTTCCGGTCCCTCAGCTCGTCCCGGAGAACGGCCCGCACCCGCCGCATGCGGTTCTCCACCGCCTTCTCCACTCCCACTTCCAGGACCAGGTGCGACCCGCCCTGAAGGTCCAGTCCGAGACGGATGCCGTTCTGGGGCAGGAACCACAGGCCGGACACGAAGCTCGGCGCGAGATAGACCGCCGCCCCCGCCAGGCAGAGCACCAGCAGGATCAGGCGAATGACCAGGCTTTGACGCATGCTAGTTTCTCCAACCTACTTGCCCTTGACCTCTTTGGCCCCGGCGGTCTTCTCTCCTCTGAAGAGCTGGGCGATATGGCTCCGGCTCACCCGGATCCTCACGTTGGGCGCGATCTCCAGGGTCAGCTCCGTTTCCGTGAGCGCCTGGATCTTGCCGAACACCCCGCCCGTGGTCATGACCTCGTCGTTGCGCTTGAGCTGGGCCAGCATGTTCCGGTGATCCTTGGCCTTGCGCTGCTGCGGCCGAATCAGGAGAAAGTAGAAGACCGCGAATATCAGCACCAAGGGCAGCATGCTGATGAATGTGCTGGGGCCGCCTCCGGCCTGAGCATAGGCTACGTCCCACATGGTCCCCTCCAAGACTTCTTCAACATCGCTGTCAACGTCGCCCCGCCTCGGTCGCGGGGCCTGCGCCGCGCGGGCTCAACCGGCCGCCTCGCGGAGCTTCCAGATTCCGCCTGCGACGTCCTCCAAGCTCGACCGATCCCGAATGGCCCTGCGCAGTTCCGTCATCAGCCGCTGGTAATAACAGACGTTGTGCAGCGTGTTCAGATAGGCCGCAAGGATTTCGCCGGCCATGTAGAGGTGGCGAAGATAGGCACGCGAAAAATGCCGGCAACCGTAGCATGGGCAGCCCTCGTCCACGGGACGCGGGTCCCTGGCAAAGGCGGCGTTCTTGATGCTGAGCTTCCCGGTGGCGGTGTATAACGTACCGTTCCTGGCATTCCTCGTCGGCAGAACGCAATCGAACAGATCATAGCCGGAGCGGACCCCGTGAATCAAGTCTTCCGGCTTTCCCAGGCCCATGAGGTAGCGCGGGCGGTCCTCCGGCAACAGTCCGGCGGTAAGACTCCCGATCTCCGCCAGGAGCGCCGGGCCCTCGCCGATGCCCAGCCCGCCGGCGGCGAAGCCGTCGAACGGGAGCTCGCGGAGGCGCGCCGCGCACTCCTCGCGCAAGTCCTTGAACACCCCCCCTTGCACGATCCCGAACAGCGCGCAGTCCCGGTTCCGGGGCGCCTCCAGCGACCGAAGCGCCCAGCGCACGGTCCGGTCCGTTGACTTCTTGACATACTCGCGGCTCGACGGATACGGGATGCACTCGTCCAGCACCATGGCCACGTCCACGCCCAGGGCCTGCTGGATCCCCACCACCTTCTCGGGGCTCAGGAAGTGCGACGCGCCGTCGAGATGGGAGCGGAAGGAGACCCCCTCTTCGGTGATCTTGCGCATGGCGGCGAGGCTCAGCACCTGGTAGCCGCCGCTGTCCGTGAGGATCGGCCGCTCCCAGCCCATGAACGCGTGCAGGCCCCCGAGGTCGCGGATGACATCCTCTCCCGGCCGCAGGTACAGGTGGTAGGTGTTGCAGAGAATGATCTGGCTCGAGACCTCCCGCAGGTCCCGGGGCGAGAGCGCCTTGACCGCACCCCGGGTCCCCACCGGCATGAACGCGGGGGTTTCCACCACGCCGTGGGCGGTCTCCAGGAGGCCCGTCCTTGCCCGGCTGTCCGGGTCCTTGTCCGTGACCGTGAATTTCATCACAGGATCAGCATGGCGTCGCCGTAGCTGTAGAACCGGTAGCCCTGCTCGATGGCCTCGGCGTAGGCGCGCCGCACCAGCTCCGTGCCGGCCAGCGCCGCCACCATGGCCAGCGGCGTGGAGCGTGGCAGGTGGAAGTTGGTGACGAGGGCGTCGATGCCCCGGAACCGGTAGCCGTCGGTGATGAACAGGCGGGTGATGCCGGAATCGGCCGCCACCCTGCCCTTCCGCCGGACGATGCTCTCCAGCGTGCGGGTGGTGGTGGAGCCCACCGCCACCACCCGCCGCCCTTCGGCGCCGGCCCGGCGGATCCGCGCGGCCGCGGCCTCGGTCAACGTGTACCATTCGCCGTCCATGCGGTGATCCTCCACCACCCGTTCCCGTACCGGCCGGAAGGTGCCGAGGCCGACGTGCAACGTGACCTGGACGCTGTCCACCCCTCGTGCCGCCAGCTCGTCCAGCAGCGCCTCGGTGAAATGGAGGCCGGCGGTGGGCGCGGCCACCGAACCCGGCATCGCGGCGTAGACCGTCTGGTACCGGTCCCGGTCGCTCTCCTCGACGCCGCGGACCCGTTCGATGTAGTGGGGCAGCGGCGGCGTCCCGAGGGCGTCGAGCACCTCCCGGAAGCGCGCCGGGGGCTCGAACCGGAGGCCGTACCGGCCCGCCCCGAGGTCGCCCAGCACGGTCGCCGACACCCCCTGAGCGAACCGGATGCGCCCGCCCGCCCGCGGCCTCTTGGCGGCGTCCACCAACGCCAGCCAAAGCCCCCGCGCGGCGTCGAACGGCTCCACCAGCAGCACCGTCGCCCGGCCGCCGCTCTCCTTGCGCCCTTCGAGGCGCGCCGGGATCACCCTGGAGTTGTTGAGCACCAGCAGGTCCCCCGGCGCGAGGAAGTCCCCCAGGCAGGCGAACCGGGAATGGGCGATGGCGCCCGATCGGCGATCCAGCACCAGCAGACGCGCCGACGCGCGATCCTCGGCCGGGTACGCGGAGATCAGCGATTCAGGAAGATCGTAGGCCAGTTCTTCCAGCAGCATGGATCAGGGCGGGAGGGCAGGCGAGGCGGCCGGGAAAGGTTACGCCGGCCGCCCAGGTCCATTGCTAGGTGTCGTTTTCACCCGCCTTCTTCAAGAAGGGTGTCAGCAGGTCCACCGGCACGGGGAAGACCATGGTGGAGTTCTTGTCGCCGGCCACTTCCTGCAGGCTTTGCAGGAACCGGAGCTGCATGGCCATGGGCTCCCTGGCGATGACCGTGGCCGCTTCCTGCAGCTTCTGGGAGGCCTGGAACTCGCCGTCGGCCAGGATGATCTTCGCGCGACGCTCGCGTTCCGCCTCGGCCTGCCGCGCCATGGCGCGCTGCATCTCCTCGGGAAGGTCGATGTGCTTCATCTCGGTCAGGACGACCTTGATGCCCCACGGGTCCGTCTGCTCGTCGAGGATCCTCTGGAGGTCGGCGTTGATGCGCTCGCGCTCGGACAGGAGCTGGTCGAGCTCCGCCTGGCCGCAGATGCTTCTCAGCGTCACCTGGGCGAGCTGCGAGGTGGCGAAGAGATAGTTGGCCACCTCGCGGACCGCCCGGTTGGGATCGAGCACCCGGAAATAGAGCACAGCATTGACCTTCACCGATACGTTGTCCCGCGTGATGACGTCCTGGGAGGGCACGTCCATGGTGACGGTCCTGAGCTCGATCCGCTCCATCTTTTCGATGAAGGGAATGACGTAGATGAGCCCCGGACCGCGGGCGTCGACCATCCGCCCCAGGCGGAAGATGACGCCGCGTTCGTACTCCTTGAGGACCTTGATGCCGCTGACGGCCAACCCGAGGACGATGATCAGCACAATGGCGATGGGTCCGATTTCCAGCATCCGTTTCTCCTGCGCCTCTGGTCAGCTCTCGGCGGCGCGTTTGACCTTGAGTTTCATCCCGTCGTACCCGACGACCTCGATCCGGTCGCCCGGCTCCAGCCGCTCCGACCCTTCGGCGTTCCAAACCTCGCCGTGAACGAACACCTTGCCCTCGCGGTCCAGGCGCTCCCGGACCTCGCCGACCTCGCCGACGAGCCCTTCGAACCCCAGGGTGGCCTTCCGCCGCTGGGACTTGACCACCAGGACGGTCACCACCAGCACGCACGCGCTCAGGGTGCCCACCGCCGCGAAAATGATGGAGGGGTCCACCGACAGATCCGACCCCTCCACGTCGAACAGCAGCAGGGAGCCCAGCGCGAGGGAAACCACGCCGCCGATGCCCAGCAGCCCGAAGCTCGGAATGAACGCCTCGGCCACCAGCAGACAGATCCCGAGGCCGATCAGCAACAGGCCCGCGTAGTTGATGGGCAGGACCTGGAAGGAGGCCAGCGCCAGCAACAGCGCGATGCCGCCGGCAATGCCCGGGAACAGCGCCCCGGGGTTCGAGAACTCCATGTACAGGCCGAGGATGCCCGCCATCATCAGCAGGTAGGCGACGTTGGGGTGTGCGATGATGTTGATGACCTTCTGCTTCAGCCCCATCTCGAAGCGCAGGACGGACACGCCGTTGAAGTCGAGGGTGCGCTTGACGCCGCCCACGTCCGCCTCGCGCCCGCTGGCCTGCTTGAGCAGATCGCTCACGTCCGTGGCGATGATGTCGATGACGCGCTTCTCCAGCGCCTCCGTATCCGTGATGGAGATGCTCCGGCGCACGGCCTGGATGGCGAACTCGGTATTGCGGCCGCGCCTTTGGGCGATGGTCTCGCTGAACGAGGCGGTGAAGTTCTCGATCTTCTCGCCCATGACGCCCTTGACTTCCTGGCCTCCGCCCGCCACCGGATGGGCCGCCCCGATGTTGGTGCCGGGCGCCATCGCCGCGATGTTGGCCGCCATGGTGATGAACACGCCGGCCGAGCCGGCCCCCGCTCCGCTGGGCGCCACGTAGACGATGACAGGCAACGGCGCGCTCAGCATCTCCTTGACGATGGAGCGGGTGGAGGACAAGAGCCCCCCTGGCGTGTCGAGCTGGATGATGAGCGCGCGGGCGTTGCCCGCGTGGGCGCGCTGGATGCTCTCGCGGATGTAGTCGTTGACCGCCGGGTTGATGCCGCCGTCGATGACGATGAGGTTCACGTGGGAACCGGGGGCGGGTTCAGGGGTGGCGCCGCCCGCGCTTACCGCGGCCCAGGCGAAGCCGAGAAACAGCAGCACCCACCACACCCTCGATCCGGGCCGCCTGCGCATCATCCGGGCACCGCCGTCCCGAGCTCCCGCAGGACGCTCTTGATATCGTCCCACACAAGCCGCTTGTCCGCCGGGTTCCGCAGCAGATAGGCGGGATGAAAGGTCGGCATCAGCGGGATGCCGTGGTAGTCGCGCCATTGCCCGCGCAGCCGGGAAACAGGCGCGCCGGACCGCAGCAGCGTCTGTGCCGCGAACCTCCCCAGCGCGACGATCACCCGCGGCTTCACCAGCTCGATCTGCCGGACCAGGAACGGCTCGCACGACGCCACCTCATCCGGCTCGGGGTCGCGGTTGCCGGGCGGACGGCATTTGACCACGTTGGCGATATAGACGTCCTCGCGCCGCAGCCTCATGCCCTTGGTGATGATGTCGTTGAGCAACTGTCCGGCGCGTCCCACGAACGGTTCTCCCTGGCGGTCCTCTTCCGCCCCCGGCCCCTCTCCCACGAACATGACGTCGGCATCCGGGTCGCCCACTCCAAAGACAATGTGGGAGCGCCCCTGCCAAAGCCCGCAACGGCGACAGTCGCCGAGAACGTCCCGGAGCTGCCGGAGGTCCACGGCCGCCCCGGTCTCGCCCCCGCCTTCATCGGACACCGGCGCCGCATCTCCGGCCCGCGCGGGTAGCACCCGGATGCCGGCCGCCTGGTGCTGCTCGAGGCAACTCCTCAGGGAAGTCGCCGCAACCGCCAACTGCTGCCGTAGCTCGAGCGTGCTCATGATAACGCGGAAACAGTCTCCGATTCCTGTTTACGCCAAACCCGATGGCATGGCAACGCTGCTGTCGGGCGCGACAAGACCGAGTGCGGCTCGTCGATGGGGTCAGGCGCCGCGGCGTTGGGTATGGCTCTTGTACTGCAGAAACCAGTCGTGGATGCGGTCGGCCACGGCGTCCTTGCTCATGACCGGCAGCGGCGTGACCGTGCCGTCCCGGTCCAGCAGGGTGACGGCGTTGGTGTCCACGTCGAAGCCGCTGTCTTCCCGCGTGACGTCATTGGCCACCAGGAGGTCGAGGTTCTTCCGGTGCAGCTTGGCGCGGGCATTCTCCACCAGCGACTCGGTCTCCGCGGCAAACCCCACCACGATCTGTTGCCGTTTCCGGGCGCCCAACTCCGCGACGATATCCGGGTTGGGCACGAAATCGAGGCGGATGGCGTCGCCGCCCCGCTTCATCTTGTTGCCGGCGGTGGAACGCGGACGGTAGTCCGCCACCGCGGCGGCCATGAAGACCGCCGTGGCCGAGTCGAACTCCGCCAGCACCGCCGCGCGCATCTCCTCGGCCGTGACCACCGGCACCGTCCGGACCCCCTCGGGCGGAGCCAGGGCCGTGGGGCCGCTCACCAGCACCACCTGGGCGCCGCGACGGGCGGCTGCCCTTGCCAGCGCATACCCCATCTTCCCGGACGACCGGTTGGAGATGAAGCGCACCGGATCCAACGGCTCCCGGCTGGGCCCGGCGGTGACGACGATCTTCTCGCCCGTCAGATCCCGGGGCCTCAACAGCGCCCGGATCTCATCGGCGATGGCCTGCGGTTCCGGGAGACGCCCCTTGCCCTCGTAGCCGCAGGCCAGATAGCCCGAGGCGGCCTCCATGACGTGGTAGCCGGCCTCCTTCAGCCTTGCCAGGTTGGCCTGGACCATCGGATGGGCGAGCATGTGCACGTTCATGGAAGGGACCACCAGCAGGGGGGCCTGGGTGGCGAGGACCACCGTGGTCAAGAGGTCGTCGGCGATGCCGGCGGCGAGCTTGGCCACGATGTTGGCCGTGGCCGGCGCGATCACCAGCAGATCGGCGCTGTCCGCCAGGTTGATATGGCCGATCTCCGACTCCTGGGTCAGGCTGAAGAGGTCGGTGGCCACCGGCGATCCGGAGAGGGTCTGGAAGCTGAGCGGCGTAACGAACTCCGCGGCCTCCCGGGTCATCACCACCCGGACGGAGCAGGAGTCCTGGACCAAAAGCCGCACCAGCTCAAGGGCCTTGTAGCAGGCGATTCCCCCGGTCACGCCCAGGACGATGTTCGGCTTCTCCACGGATCCGCTCCTTGACACGGAATCGACAGAACGCCACGCAAAAGTACCGCATCCACGGGAGGTTTTCAATGTTCGACCCTTGGCGGGGGCGGATGCAACCGCGCCGGGACGGTTGCTTTCGGCGTTTCGTAGTGGTATCCCGGCGAAACCTTTCCCCGGGACCAGATACCCATGCAAACCTTCCGGCTGTTCGTTCTGTTTCTGCTGCTGCCGCTGACCATGCACCTGCCGGCCGACGCCCAGGGGACAGCGGACGAACCGCCCCGCAACGAGGCGGATTCCGCGGAGTTGAGCACCCGGGACACGCACTACGACCCCATTGAATCGATCAACTTCCGCGTGTTCGAGTTCAACTCGGGCGTCGACCAATTGGTCCTGAAACCGGTGGCCCAAAGCTACGCCGCGGTGGTCCCGCCGCCGGTACAGACCGCCATCCACAACGCTATCGACAACCTCGGCGTGGTCAGGAAGGTCGTCAACAACCTCCTGCAGGGGAAACCCCTGGGGGCGGGGCGCGAGGCGGCCCGTTTCGTCATCAACAGCACCGTGGGAGTCGCCGGCCTGGTCGACATGGCGGACAAGATGGGGCTGGAGCCCAGCGACCAGGACATGGGCATCACGCTCGGCCTCTCCGGGGTCAGCCACGGAGCCTACCTCGTGCTGCCGCTGCTGCCCGTGACCACCGTGAGGGACGGCTTGGGGACGGTGGCGGACTCGCTGATGGATCCGCTCGGGTGGCTGACGCCGTACTATGTGCCCTTGAGCATTCGTGTCGCGGGCACAATCAACGACCGCGCGCGGAACATGAAGGCGTACGAAGAGCTGGAACAGAGCATCGATCCCTACGGAGCGCTGCGAAACGCCTACTTGCAGATCCGGCAGAACAAGCTCAACAAGGCCAGAGCCGAAGGCTACTAGTGCGGTATCCCTCAACGGCGCGAACATGAGCAAGCCTTCGCTCCTTTCCGGCAGGAAGATCGATCCCAAGCCCATCGATGCGGCCACGACCATCGTCGAGCTCGTCGACGACAACTTCGTTTCCTACAACAGCGGGCGCCTTCGGGAGGCCTGCCAGCTCTTCACGGAGAAGATCCTCGCGGACGACGTGACCGTGGGGCTGAGCATCACCGGGGCGCTCACCCCGGCCGGACTCGGCATGACCGCGTTCATCCCGCTCATCGAGCACGGCTTCGTGGACTGGATCGTCAGCACCGGGGCGAACCTCTACCACGACACCCACTTCGCCATCGGGCTCTCCATGCACCGGGGCACCTTCGACGCCGACGACGTCGATCTGCGGGAGCAGGGCGTGGTGCGCATCTACGACATCTTCTTCGACTACGACGTGCTCATCTCCACCGACGACTTCTTCCGCGAGATCCTCAAAGCGCCGGAGTTCCAGAAGGAGATGGGGACCGCGGAAATGCACTACCGGGTGGGCCGGTACCTCGACGAGAGGGAGAAGATCCTCGGGCTGGAACGGAGATCCCTGCTGGCGGCCGCCTACCGGAGCGGGGTGCCGGTGTACACCTCCTCGCCCGGCGACAGCTCCATCGGCATGAACGTGGCGGCGTTGGCGCTCAAGGGGAACGGGCTCCGCTTCGACGTCTCCCGCGACGTCAACGAATCCGCCGCCCTGGTGCTCGAGGCCAAGCGCGCCGGCGGGCGAAGCGCCGCGGTCATTCTCGGGGGCGGATCGCCGAAGAACTTCCTGCTCCAGACCGAGCCCCACATCCAGGAAGTGCTCGGCCTGGAGGAGAAGGGCTTCGATTACTTCATCCAGATCACCGACGCGCGGGTGGACACGGGCGGCCTTTCCGGAGCCACGCCGGCGGAGGCCGTGAGCTGGGGGAAGATGGACCCGGACCAGCTCCCCGACTCGGTGGTCTGTTACGTGGACAGCACCATCGCCGTGCCGCTGATGACCGCCTACGCCGTCGGCAAGCATCCGCCGCGCAAGTTGAAGCGCCTCTACGACCAGCGCGACCGGGCTCTTGAGCACATCGCGGAAGAGATTCGCGAGAAGTTCGGCAACGTGCCGCTGACCCAACGCTGACAAGGGCGCGGCGCCCCAGGGGTCCGTGCGCCGACGATCGATCGAGATGAGCACCACCGCCAACCCCAAGGCCTTCTTCAAGGTGGTGACGCCGGCGGAAGCCCTGGAGATACTCGGCCGGAACGATCCCGTGAGCTCCGAGGTGGTCGACACCGTCGAGGCCCGGGGCCGCGTCCTGGCCGAGGACCTCTGTTCCCGCGTCGATCTGCCTCATTTCGACCGCGCCGGAATGGACGGCTACGCCGTCGTGGCGCGGGACACCTTCGGCGCCAGTCCCGG
The DNA here is from genome assembly GCA_965219905.1 of uncultured Binatia bacterium (SeqCode). GTDB lineage: Bacteria > Desulfobacterota > Binatia > UBA9968 > JAJDTQ01 > JAJDTQ01. Next base: position 124,814 of record CBDCOS010000003.1, read on the forward strand.
CCTGCCGGCCTACCTGACCCTCGCGGGAACCGTGGAGATGGGCCGGGAAGTCACCCGGCGGCTCTCCCCCCGTGAGGCCATGCGCATCTCCACCGGCGGCATGCTGCCGCCGGGGAGCGACGCCGTGGTGATGGTGGAACACACCGAGGAGACCGGCGACGGCGTCGTGGAGATCTACCGGGCCGCCTCGCCCTGGCTCAACGTCATCCGCATCGGCGACGACATCCGCGCCGGCGACCCGGTGTTCGCCCGCGGGCGGCGGCTGCGGGCCCACGACCTCGGCGCGCTGACCGGCATCGGCATCGCCTCGGTGGCGGTCTACCGCAAGCCGCGGGTGACGCTCATCTCCACCGGCGACGAGGTCGTCGCCGCGGACCGGGAACCTGCTCCCGGGCAGGTGCGGAACATCAACCAGCATTCGCTGGCGGGGCTCATCGCCGAGTGCGGCGCCGAGCTCAACGACTTGGGCGTGGTGGCCGACGACGCGGACCTGCTGCGCGCGGCGCTGGCCGAGGGACTCGATTGGGGCGACCTCGTGCTGCTGTCCGGCGGCAGCTCCATGGGCACCCGCGACATGGCCGTGGAGGTAATCCGGTCGTTGCCGGACGCCGCGATATTCTTCCACGGCATATCCGTCAGCCCGGGCAAGCCGACCATCTACGCCCGGGCCGCCGGCAAGCCCGTGCTGGGGCTTCCCGGGTACCCGGTGTCCGCTCTGGTGATATTCGAACTGTTCGCCGAACCGCTGATCCGCGCCCTCGCCGGCGAGGGCCGGCCGGCCGTGTCGCTCCCGCGGCGGGCGGTCCGCGCCGTGCTCGACGCCAACGTCTCCTCCCAGACCGGCCGCGAGGACTATGTCCGGGTTACCCTCGAACGGAAGGGCACAACGCTCTTCGCCTCTCCGTTGCCGAGCAAGTCGGGCGCCATCTTCACCCTGGTCAAGGCCGACGGAATGTTCCGGATCGAGCTCGGCCAGGAAGGCGTCGAGCGGGGCGAGGAGGTAGAGGTGCTGCTTTTTTGATACCCTGAGGACGATGGCGGCGTGGGCCGCCGTCGGGATTCACCCGGGTCATGGCGCGAAAGAGGTACCTCAAGAAGACGCCGCTGGAGCACGCCCAAGGGCTTTTCCTGGGCGTCGCCGGCGACACGCCGCTGGAAGACGAGACGGTGGAGGTGGGCCAGGCGCTTCAGCGGATCACTTCCGAACCGGTGTTCGCGAAGATCTCGTCGCCGCACTACCACGGCTCCGCCATGGACGGCATCTGCGTCCGGGCCGAGGACACCTTCGGCGCCACGGAATTCACGCCCAGCCGGCTCCGCCCGCTGACCGACGAATCCAACACTGCAGGTTGCTTCGCGTACCTCGACACGGGCCAGCCGCTGCCGTCATGGGCCGACGCGGTGATCATGATCGAGAAGGTGCGCGAGTTGGACGGCGGCGCCGTGTCCCTGGACGAGGCGGCCACCCCGTGGCAGAACGTGCGGCTGGTGGGCGAGGACGTGGTGGCCACCGAGCTGCTGCTGCCGCGCAACCACCGTCTGCGGCCCTATGACCTGGGGGCCATCCTGGCGGCCGGCCACACCACCGTGAGGGTGCGGGCGCGGCCCCGGGTGGCCGTCATCCCCACGGGAGACGAGATCACCTCTCCCGGAGAGGGAGCCCGGCCGGGTCAGATCATCGACTTCAACTCCACCGTGCTGGGCGCCATGATCACCGAGGGGGGCGGCGCGCCGACCCTGCTTCCCGCGGTCCCCGACAACCCCGCGCTCCTGAAGCAGGCCCTCCGGGACGCCCTGCGCGACCACCACCTGGTGGCGCTCATCGCCGGGTCGTCGGCGGGCGAGCACGACTTCACCGCGGAAGTGATCGACGGCGAGGGCGAGCTCCTGGTCCACGGCATCGAGGTGATGCCCGGGAAACCCGCCGTCCTGGGGGTGGTGGCCGGGAAGCCCGTCATCGGCATCCCCGGCTACCCGGTGTCCGCCATCGTCGTGGCCCGGGAGATCCTTCTGCCCGCGCTGCAGCGGCTCCTGGGCGCCGGTCCCGCGGCCCCCGCGCGGGTGCGCGCGGTGGCGCCCCGGAAAATCCCCTCCCGGCTGGGCCTCGAGGAGTTCGTCCGGGTCACACTGGGCAGGGTCCAGGGCAGGCTCATGGCCGTGCCGCTGGCGCGCGGAGCGGGCGTCATCAGCACCATGGTGCGGGCCGACGGGTTCCTGCGCATTCCGGGAATGGTGGAGGGGATCAACGCCGGCGAGGAGGTCGACATCGAGCTCCTGCGACCGCCGGAGGAGATCGAGCACACGGTGCTCTGCACCGGCAGCCACGACCTCTCCATCAGCGTGCTGGAGGACCAGCTCAAGCGCCGGGACCCGCGCATCAAGATCGCCACCGCCAACGTGGGCAGCCTCGGCGGGCTGCATTCCATCCGGCGCGGGGAGACCCACATGGCCGGCACCCACCTGCTGGACCCGGCCACCGGCGCCTACAACATCCCGGATATCCGGCGGGTGGTCTCCACGCTGCCTGTCGTCCTGGTGCACTGCGTGAAGCGCCGGCAGGGCCTGCTCGTGCCCCGCGGCAATCCCAGGGGGCTGTCGGGCATCGCCGACCTGGGCCATCGAGGCCTGCGGTTCGTCAACCGCCAACCGGGTTCCGGCACGCGCGTGCTGCTGGATTTCAAGCTCGCGCAACTCGGGATCGATACGGACGCCATCCAGGGCTACGACCATGAGGCGTTCACCCACATGGCGGTTGCGGTGGCGGTGGCCAGCGGTCTGGCGGATACCGGCCTGGGGATCCGCTCCGCGGCCGACGCCCTGGGGCTGGATTTCATCCCGGTAGGCGACGAGCAGTACGATCTGCTGCTGCTGCGGTCATTCTGCGAATCGGATGCCGGCGCCACCCTGCTGGCGGTCCTCCGTTCCGAGGAGTTCACGCTCGCCATGCAGTCCCTCGGCGGCTACGACACCGGCGCCACGGGCGAAGTCCTCTTCGAGCAAGGATAGCGGGGATCGAGAACGGCCCTGCAGGCCGGGATCACGGGCAACGCACGGGTGGATCGCTGCAGGGTTCCGGTTGATGGTGCCGGGAGCCGGACTTGAACCGGCACAGGCCGAGGCCCGCGGGATTTTAAGTCCCGTGTGTCTACCTATTCCACCATCCCGGCGCAAGACACTTGCATAACCCCAGCCCATTCCTCCGTCAACCGGGAGTTGCCTCCCAACGCCTTCGCGGCTCGTGACCTACCCCTCCTGCCGCCGGCTCATGCGCGCCACGAGCCAGCGGCCGCCCACCGTCAGGACCGCCAGCGCGACGATGAGCAGCACCCCCAGGGCCGACGTCTGTCCCGGATAGCCGTCTTCCCAACTGCGCCACATGATCACGGACAACGTCCAGTTCTCGCGGGTGGCCAGGATCAGCGGCACGGAGAAGTTGCGCAGGGAATGTGAGGCCACCCAGATCCAGCCGCCGATGAACGCCGGCAGCACCAGCGGCAGCACGATGCGGCGCATGAGCGTGAGCCATCTGGCGCCGGACACGTGGCTCGCCTCCTCCAGCTCCACGTGCACCTGGGCCAGCGCCCCGGTCATGTTGCGGCTGCCGAAGGCGATGTAGCTCACGGTCAGCCCCAGGACGATGATCCACACCGTGCCGTAGAGGCCCAAACCGCTGAACGGCGGCTGGAGGTACAGGAACATGAACGCGATGGCGATGATCACGCCGGGGAGCGCGTGGGGCAGGAACGTGACGGCATCCAGGACCGTCCTGCCCCTGAAACGTTTCCGGAGGATGACCCAGGCGACGACGAGGGAAAGGAGCATGGTGAGCGTAGCGGCGCCCAGCGCCACCACGATGGTGTTGCGGGTGGCGTCCCAAACGTCGTCGTCGCCGAAGAGTTCGACGTAGTGCTCCAGGGTCAGATCGGACAAAAGCTCCCAGGAAGGCGTGATGTAGACGGGAAGCAACGAGCTCCAGAGCAATACGAAGCTGGGGGCCAGGATGGTGAGGGCGAAATACATGAAGAAGACCGCGAAAGCGACGTAACGCCATTTGCCCAGTGCCATGAGGCGCGGCCGGTAGCCCTTGCCGGTGATGGTCGCGAAACGCCCCTCCTGTCTCATGGCGTACCGGTACGCGTACACCAGGAGGATGCTCACCAGGAGGAAGCTGGCCCCCAAGGCGGCGGAGAGGCCGTATTCCGGGGGCGTGTACCGTTGCGTCGTGTAGAAGATATAGGTGGGGAAGACGTGGATCCGGGCGGGCAGGCCGATGACGAGCGGAACCTCCAGCGACTCCAGGTGGGTCATGAAGCTGTACATGGTGGCGCCGAGGATTGCCGGGGTCAGCAGCGGCAGGAAGATGCCGAAGAAGGTCCTGCGGCCGGAAGCGCCGGCAACGCGGGCGGCCTCCTCCAGGCTCGGGTCCATGGCCCTGAAGGCCCCCACCATGATCAGGAACGTGGTGGTGACGCCCCGCAGACCCTCCAGCAGGACCATGCCCCACAGGCTGTAGATGTTCAGCGGCCCGGTGGTTGCCTCCACGCCGAACCATCCCAGCGCGCTTCGCATCCAGACGTTGAAGAGGCCGATCTGCGGCGAGAGCAGGAAGGTCCAGGAGACGGCGAAGAGCAGTCCCGGCATCGCCATGGGCACCAGGATCAGGCCCCAGGCGACGTTCCGGAACGGCATGTCGGTGCGTTCGGTGAGAAAGGCGAAGACGGTCGCCAGTCCCACGGAGATGGCCGTGCTGAACACCGCCAGCAGGGCCGTGTTGAAGAACATGGAGTACGTCTGCGGATCGGAGTAGGCGCTGGCGTAGTGATCGAGGGTGAAGCCGCCCGGATCCCATGGATTGCCCAGGCGAAAGCTGAAGAGGAGCAGGGTCGCGAGGGGTACGATGACGAGCCAGACGGTGAGCACGACGGCCAGCAGGGCGCCGACGTGCTCCCGCGCCCACCCGAGCCAGCCCGGTGCGCGGCCGGAAACGGAGGGTCTTGAGGGTGCCGCCGTCATCTCGACCTCACCTTTTCAGCGAAGGTTCAATGTTGTATGGCTCCGGTGTCCTGCCTCGGGCGTAGCGTCAAGAACCTGCGGGGCTTCTACTACGACCGGAGAACCCCGTTCAAGGGCAGGCCGGCGAACGATGGGAGGAGCAGTGATGGCCACCGAACACCGATACCTGGAAGTCGACGGGCTCAGGACGTTCTACCTGACCGCGGGAAGCGGCCGCCCCGTGGTGATGATCCATGGGGGCGCGCCCGGGGTCTGCGCCCTCGTCGTCTGGAAGCGGAACATGGAGCCGTTGGCAGCCTCGGGTCTGTGCCTCTACGCGTTCGACCAGGCCGGGTTCGGAAACACCGACAACCCCACCGACTACTCGATGGAATACCGGGTGACCCACGCGCGGAAGTTCATCGACGCGCTGGGGCTGGAACGCTTCCATCTCCTCGGCAATTCCATGGGCGCCTACATCGCCGCACGGATCGCACTGGAAGACCCGCGGGCGGAGCGCCTCGTCCTCATCTCCAGCGGCACGCTGTCGCCGCCGGGGTCGGCCGCGGCGGTGGCCCAGGGCAAGAGGCACAACCAGGATTTGCGGGAGTACACCCCCTCGCTCGAGAACATGCGGGCGGTGACCCTCAAGACCCTGTTCCGGAGCGAGCTGGTTACCGACGAACTGGTGGCGGAACGTTATGAAATGAGCACGGGGTCCCGTTTCGACGCCATCGTGAAGCGGTGGGAGGCGCCGCCCTCCAAGCCCGTGGGGGAACGCCTGTCCGAGATCCGGAACAGGACGCTGCTCATCTGGGGAAGGAACGACCGCGGCGTGGCGCTGGAAAGGGGGTTGCTGCTCTTCGAGGCGCTTCCGGACGCCGAGCTCCACGTCTTCAACCACTGCGGCCACTGGGCCTTCTGGGACCAGGCGGAGCGTTTCAACCGGCTCGTGGGCGACTTCCTGTTACAGCCCGACTAGGAGCCTGTCCGAGTAGTGGTCAAGGCGACTTTCGTTTGTTTTGCCAAGCGCCGCTCAGGAGGGAGACTAGAGAGTTTGATAACGGTGGGTCATGAGCGTAGCCAAAGGCCGCCGTTTTCGAGTCTCCAGGTGGCCGTGCTCATGGCCGGAGGAAGCGAGACGAGGGTCTTTCAGGCCTGGGCCGCGGCACGGTGGGCCGCGAGCTTGTTGAGGTTGTGGGCGATGCATACCAGCGCCCACTCATGCCGCACCTGATCCAGGCCGCGCAGCAGGAACTGCCGGAACCCGCGGCCATGCTTGATCTGGCCGAAGACCGGTTCGATGGTCACCTTGCGAAGACGGTAGCGGCTGCGCCGCCCGCCGTGTTTCAGGCGCCCCGCCATGGCCTCCCGCAAGCTCCCGGGCGGTAAAGCCTTGCCGCCGGCCGCGGTCGCCGTGCCGTGCTTCTGACGCCCGGTGGCCACGTAGCCCCGAATGCCTCGCTCCTTCAGGATCCCGAGATTGTCCTCCGAACAATAGCCGGCGTCCGCCGACAACTCCTTCGGCAACGCTCCCGCCGCTTCCTTCATCGCCTCGATCATGGGCTGCAACTGCTGCTGGTCGCTGCCGCTGTCGGTCAGCCCGTGGGCCACGATCACCTGGTGTCCCGCATCCGCCGCCGCCTGGGCGTTGTAGCCCTGGATGAAGCCGTCCCCGGTCTTGAGGATGCGGCTCTGCGGGTCCGTGAAGTTCCGCTGCGCCTTCTCCGGCACCCTGGGCTCCTCCCCGGTCTTCCCCGGCCCTCCCTTCTCCCTGGCCTGCGCCTCCAGCGCCTCCTTCGCCTCCCGTATCCGCGCCAGCCGCTGCTGCTTGTCCGCCACCCACTCCGGCATCTCGTCTCCCCGAGCCTCCGGACCGTGCTTCCCGTCCTCCCGTGCGTCGGTGGCCTCCGCCTGCTCCAGCCACCCCCTCACTTCCGCCTCCAGCCGCTTCTCCGCCTTCCCCATCCGCCCGTACGACATCGCCTTGTGCTTCGACGCGTTCGCCTTCACCTTCGTCCCGTCCAGCGCCACATGCCCCAGCTTCACCAGCCCCGCCGCCCGGCACAGCGCCAACACCTGCCGGAACAGTCCCGCCAGTGCCTCCAGGTGTCGCTTGCGAAAGTCGCTGATGGTGCGGAAGTCCGGCCGCTGAAGTCCACTCACCGCCATGAAGTCCACCCGCTCCTCGCACGCCCGCGCGATCCGCCGCGACGAGTACACCCCGCAGCTGTACCCATACAGCAACAGCGCCACCATCATCCCGGGATGGTACGGAGGCTGCCCGCGCTCCCCCTCGTACGACTCGTAGATCGCCGACAGGTCCAGCGTCTCCCGTACTGCGTCCCGAACCAGGTGCGCCGCATGTCCCGCAGGAACAAAGTCATGCACCGACGGCGGCAGCAGCCACGTCTGGTCCACATCCCAGCTGCGAAATCGCTTGCTCATCTCCCCATTCAATCACACCCCTCCCATCCCGTCGATCCATAGCTGATTACTCGGACAGGCTCCTAGAAGGGAGCCGGTCCGAATCATCGAGCGGCCGCGCGATGGGGCGACCGCCGGCCGCCCCACCACCGTCATTCCCGCCTCACCCCGCCTGGATTCACGCTTGCGCGGGAATGACGGATTCGAAGGTCACCCGCGGTTGCCGCCTTGCTACCTCTTTTTCTTGGCGGCCGGCAGTCCCAGCATCTCCTGGTACTCCCGGTTGTAGCCGTCCCACTTGCGCGCGCAGGCCGCGCCGCAGATGGCGACGTGCTTCCCCTTGGCCAGGGGATACTTCTTGGACTTGGGGTCCCACGGGAACCCGCGGTAGGCCCACTTCTCCAGCACGTCCTGCCCGCCGGTGGAGATCCACACCGCCCAGAGCTGGGTCGTGGCGGGGGTCTGCGACCACTCGGCCACGTAGACCCGTGTGCCGATCTCGAGCGGAACCGGACCCGGCTGGGTGTACACGAGGTTCTTCACGCCGCTGTCGATCATGCGGTTGGCGGTGTGGTAGTTGATGCCGCATCCCAGCGGAAACTCGCCGGAAGCGATCTTGCGCAGGATCGTCCCCTGCCCCCGGGTCAGCACGGCGCCGTTGGCGATGATTCCCTTGAGCCAATTGAGATGGGTCTCCCGCGTACCGGAATCATGCTGCAGCGCCTGGAGCTTGTTGCGGGTATCGACCATGAACTTCCCCTTCCACATGGGGTCGAGACACGCGTCCCAACTCGTGGGCTCCTTCCCCTTGGGCACCAGCGTGGGGTTGTAGGCGTTGCCCCGGACGTTGCCGGTGGTGGACAGGAAGTTCCCGTCAGGGTCCATGCCCCTAGAATCCAGCCTGGGCCAACCCTCGGGGATGTGCTTGGCGAGCTCCGCGTAGCTGAACGGAGGCTTTACGAACGCGCCCTCCTTCAGGTACTGGGCCTGGAACTCGCTGGCGATGTGCATGATGTCGTACGGCGGGTTCTTGCCCTGCTTGTACTGGATGAGGAACTGCCCGAAGGGCCCGATGCCCCGCTCTCGCTTGTAGGAGATCTCCTTGATGAACGGGTAGGCCTTGCTGAAGGCCGGAAGCACGTTCTTGGTGTCCCGCTTGGGCCAGTCCAGGGACATCCTGAGCTTGCCGCCGGTCTTGGCCATCTCGGCCTTGGACGCCGCCACGAGCTGTTCGTAGGCGTTGGCGCCGTATGCCGAGGACGCCACGAAGAGAAAGAGCCCGACCATCGCGAACGCACACAACCACTGTTTGCGTATCTTCATCGTCGTTCCCCCTTTCCGATCCGTATCCTGTCCGACTATTTCTGGAATGCTTCGGCGTATCGGAGCACCTTCACGCCCTTGGGCGCGCGCGTGGGCCCGTAGGGCGTCCCGCCTTCGATGAACACGCACGAACCCGCCGTATACAGGGTATCGCCGATCTCCACCTCCCCTTCGAGCACGTAGAACATCTCGTTGAACGGGTGGCTGTGCACCGGGATATCGGTGTCGGGACCCCAGTGGCGGATCATGATCGACGGTCCCCCGCCCGTCTCGTTGCGGTAGAGGTACTTGGTCTGGCCGCGGGCGGTCTTGACCATATCGGCGCTGTTCTCGTTGACGTGGTGGACAGCCATCTCCCCGACCCCCTTCAGGATGAAGCCGATTCTTCGAGCTCCCGGCGCTCGTCCCCGGAGACCCATCGCTCATAGGCCGTGATGACCACCTCCCGGTTCTTCTCCGGGTCCCGCATGATGCCCTTGGGGTCGCGGCCCAGGCGCACGTTCTCCATCTCTCTCAGGTACATGCTCCGCAAGCGGATGATGCCGTCGTCGATGGTGGACGAGAGATTCTCCTTCTCCCGGTCTACCCGTGGCCCCAGGCTGTCCACCACCATGCCGTCCTCGATGAAGTGGAGCGGCGGGATGTCGTAGCCCAGAACCGGGTTGTCCGACTCCCGGTACTCCTTGTAAGGCTCGATGAAGTCCTTGGGGGGTTTCCAGCGGGCGCTGAACGGATCGCCCTCGTACTTGCCGGGATTGTCCGCGGGCTTGAACCGCACCCGCATGAGCAGCGTGTGGGTATCGTCGATGGGCAGGCTCCAACGCGCCGCCGAGACCGGGGTGCCGCCGGACGGGCCCTTGAGGTAACGTCCGCCGCTGCCCCCGCAGCTTATCCCGGGCATCAGCAGGTGGTGCTCGCGGTAGTTGAACTCACCGGGCTTGTCCGACGTCCGGTACGCCTTGTAGACGAGCCCCCACCGGGTCTCCTCGAATCCCAGGTCGGGCTCGGTGCTGCGGATGTCCGGCCAGGCGCCTCCGTGGGTGAAGCTCGGATGCACCGGATCGAGGCCGTTCTCCACGCACTGCAACCAGTTGCAGTCCTGGAGGCCCTGCACCGTCACGTAGGTCTCCCCGTCGCCCACGAGGAAGTCGTACCGGGGCAGGAGCGGCGCCGGTTCGGGGCCGAGATAGGCGAACACGAGCCCTCCCAGTTCCTCCACCGGATAGGCGAGCTGACGGATGCCGTCCTTGAGCCTGCTTTCCTGGGGCTCCCCGGGGGTCTGCAGCAGGCGCCCTTCGATATCGTACAGCCAGCCATGGTACCGGCAGCGCAGGCCGCCCGTCTCCACGTCCCCCAGGCACAGGTTCGCGCGCCGGTGTGCGCAGTACGCCCCCAGCACCCCGGCCCGGCCCTTGCCGTCCCGGAACAGCACCAGGTCCTCCCCCATGACCCGGATGAACGTCGGCTTGTCCTGGAGGTGCGCCGAGACCCCCACCGGCCACCAGTAACGCCGGAGCAGCTCCCCCATGGGCGTGCCGCGTCCCGTCTGGGTGAGAACCGCGTTCTCCTCCCGCGTCGTCATCGTCATGATGCGCCACCTCCGGTCCCGGTTCAGGTGACCCCCCTATAGGCCAGGTAATCGCGGCCCGTCAAGGGTCTCCGACCCTACCCTTGCATGGCATCCGGGTCTTCGCTACCGTGGTCCGTGTCGTCCATCGGCAAATGACAAGGAGGCCTTCCATGAAACGCGTGGCACACGTCGTCAACCAGTTCTTCGCCGGCATCGGAGGCGAAGAGAAGGCGGATGTCGCCGCCGGGACCCTCGACACCCTCGCGGGACCGTCACGGGGCCTGCAACGGCTGCTCGAGGGCGAGGCGGAGGTGGCGCCCACCATCTACTTCGGCGACAACCATTTCCATGAAGCGCCCCAGGAGGCCCGGGAGGCGCTCCTGCGGGAGATCGCGGCCGCGGAGGCGGACGTGGTGGTGCTCGGGCCGGCGTTCAACGCGGGGCGCTACGGCCTGGCCTGCGTCGAGATCGGCCACATGGTGGCGACCGAGCTGGAGCGCGTGTGCGTGACCGCCATGCACGAGGACAACCCGGCTGTGGACACGTACCGGGAATACCATGACGCCCGGCTGTTCCTCTTCCCCACCACGGAAACGGCGGCGGGCATGGGCAAGGCGCTGGAGGACCTCGCTCGCTTCGTTCTCGGGCGGCTCCAGGACGAGCCCGTCGGCGCCGCCGAGGACGAGGGCTATCTGCCCCGGGGCATTCGAATCCAGGAAAGGAGCGGCCGGACCGGGGCCGACCGGGCGCTCGACATGCTGCTGGACAAGATCGAGGGCAAGCCCTTCGCCACCGAAGTCCCCATGCAGACCTGGGACCGGGTGGCGCCGGCCGCCGCGGTGAAGCAGGTGGGCAAGGCGAAGATCGCGCTGGTCACCACCAGCGGCGTGGTGCCGTGGGGCAACCCGGACGGCTTCAAGACCTTCCGCAACACCTTCTGGCGCAAGTATCCCGTGGCGGAGCTCAAGACCATGGAGCCGGGCATGTGGGAAGCCGTGCACGGCGGCTACAACGTCGCCAACATGAACGCCAACCCGCTGTACGGCGTCCCCCTGGACGCTCTGCGGGAGCTTCAGAAAGAGGGCAAGTACGACGACCTCTACCCCGCCTACTACGTCATCCCGGGCAACCAGGGCTCGCCCGCCGCCATGCAGCGGGTGGGCCAGGAGATCGCCGCGGAGCTCAAGGCCAACAGCGTGGACGCCGCGCTGTTGGTGAGCACGTGAGGAACCTGCAGTCGCAGCGGAGCTGTGATCAGTAAAGAGCTGGACCGTGCCGGAGTGCCCGTGTCGATGATCAGCGCCATGTTCCCGCTGGCGGAACAGGTGGGCGCCAGCCGCATCGTCAAGGGCGTCAAGATCCCCCATCCATGCGGCGATCCGAGCCTGCCCCCGGAGGTCGACGAGAAGCTGCGCAAGTCCATCGTCGAAACCGCTCTCGAAGCCCTTGAAGAAGAGGTCGAGGAGAGCACCGTGTTTACGCCGGACGCCGCGCCATGAGCGGCTTCCGCCACGCCACGCCACTGGAGCTTGCGGATTTTCCGGTGGACGAACTGCGGTTCGGCGGGGCGTTGCGATACGCCGGCCGGAGCCTGGAGGTGGACGAGGCGGAGGTGGTGGAGATCGCTTCGCGGGACCCCAGGATTCTCTCCGCCCGGCTGGATATCGTGCGGCCCGGCGAGGCCGTACGGGTGACCGGCATCCGCGACTCGGTGGAGCCCAGGGTCAAGGTGGACGGAGGAGGTCAGGTGTTCCCCGGCATCACCAACCCCGTGACTCCCGTGGGCACGGGCCGTACCCACCGGCTCTCCGGCATGACGCTGATGACCGCGGCCGAGTACGAGGGCACCGTCCGCACCGGCACCACGGCCCAGCGGAGCGCGATCCTGGACATGTGGGGCCCGGGGGCGGAGATGACGGGCTTCAGCCGGCTCCCCCACCTCGTGCTGACCGTCGGGCTGCCTCCGGACCTGATCGAGGCCGAGGCCCACCAGGCGATACAGGCCGCCGAGTACCGGGTGGCGCAAAGGCTCGCGGAGACTACCGTGAACGCCGAGCCGGCGGGCGTTGAAACGCACGGCGCGGCGCACGGGAATGCCAGCCTGCCCAAGGCGGTGGTGATCGTCGGCTGCATCACGGAGTCGGAGCACCTGCCCACCGGCCTGGGATACTACGGTCTTCCGGTACGCGAATCCCTGGCCACGGTCGTTCACCCCAACGAGATGCTGGACGGCGCGGTCACCGGCAACACGCTCAAGACCATAGCCTACTACCCCACCACCTGGGACTGGCAGAACCATCCACTGGCCCTGCGTCTGTCCCGGGAGCACGGCCGCAGGCTCGACTTCGCCGGCGTCATCCTGCAGCGCATACGGTTCGAGAGCTTCCAGGAGAAAGAGGTGGCGGCGCAAAACGCGGCGCAGGTGGCCCGGGCGCTGGGTGCGGAAGCCGCGCTCATCACTTGGCTCGGCTCCGGCAACGCCTTCCTGGAAGTGATGCTGACCGTACGCGCCTGCGAGCAGCGGGGCGTCAAGACCGTTCTGGTCACCTACGAGTACGGTGGCAGGGACGGCACGGACTCGCCGCTCCTGTTCTACGATGACACCGCCGACGCGGTGGTGAGCACGGGCACCCGCGACCGTACCCTGGAGCTGCCGGCCGCGGAACGGGTGGTGGGCGCGTATGAACGGTTGCAGGTGCTCAACTATCCCGGCGCCCCGGTGGTGTCGGCCTTCGAGCCGATGAGCCTGGACGCCGCCGACGCCCTCCTCGGCGCCACCGACCTGTGGGGCGGCGCCGAGCGGACCTGCCGCGCCCACTGACCACGCCGCTGGACCCCCGGGTGTAGGGGCGGGTTTCAACGCCGCCCGGGCCGGCACCGGGCCATCGGACGAAAGGGGCTCCCGGCCCTGAACCCGACGGAGTAAAGCCATGCCGGTTGAAGTCATGGGCATCGATCACGTGTTCATCCCGGTCCGGGATCTCGCCGCGGCGGAAGTCTTCTACGACAAGGTGATGCCGGTACTGGGCTTCCGGAAAGGAGCGGTTTCGGACAGGGTCTCTCCACGGCTGCGCTACGACAACCGTCAGCTCACCTACTGGGTCGTGCTCTGTGACGGCGCGGCGACTGGGATCGGTGCGGGCTCGCCGTCCCACCTGTGCTTTCGCGTGGTGGACGAACAGGCCGTAGACCGCGCCGCCCGTGAGCTTCGGGCGGCCGGCGTCGACGCCACCGAGCCACGGGCGTACACGCAGTACTCCGCCGACTACTACGCGACCTTCTTCCCGGATCCCGACGGCCTGCTGCTGGAAGTCATGAACTTCAACACCCGGCGCAGGCGGCGCATGTTCGATTGGGACGCGGAAACCGGCTAGTGAAACCACGTGCGCCACAATGTGGTTCGCTCGTCCGCGGGACGCATACAACCAGCAACTTCGTAAGATGACCGACCCTGGTGACTGTTACGAGCCGCGCGTAGAAGACGTCGGCACGCAATACGACTCCGTGACCGCGGAGTCCATCAACGCGTGGCTGCGGGGCATACTACCTCCCCCTCCAGCACCGATACCAGACGTCGGCACAGGAAGCGGACGAGATGCGGGTTGGCTCGCGTCACTCGGTTACGAGGTCTTAGCGGTAGAACCGTCCGATGCAATGCGGGAATTTGCAAGCCTGCAGCAGTCGACCAACGGCCAACGTTGCCAGCCAATAGGTGGGCCTCCCTCCATAGGCTCTTCTACTAGTCCGCCAGTTGGGTCTTGATGGCCCAAGCCGGTTGCCAAGGACCGCGTCCATGAGTTAGTGAAATCCCATGATAGCGGCGCGCATTCACGAGTTCGGCGGACTCGACAGCCTGAGGATCGAGGACGCGCCGACGCCCGATCCGCGCGACGGGGAAGTGCTGGTGCGGATCCATGCCGCGGGCATCAATCCGGTGGATTGGAAAACCTGCGCGGGGGAAGCCGTCGCGACGCGGCTGGAGGACCCTTTCCCTTTCATCCCGGGCTGGGACGTTTCGGGAGTGGTGGCGGCGGCCGGTGACGGCGTGTCGGACTTCAACGCTGGCGACGCGGTCTGCGGCATGGTGCGCTGGCCCTGGGGAGGCGGCGGCTATGCCGAATACGTGGCCGCGCCAGCCGAGGATCTGGTGGCCAAACCCGATACCATGGACCATGCGCAGGCTGCGGGGCTGCCGCTAGCGGCGCTGACTGCGTGGCAGGCATTGTTCGACACCGCCGACCTCCAGGTTGGCCAGTCCGTTCTTATTCATGCGGCCGCGGGCGGCGTGGGACACATCGCGGTACAGCTCGCGAAATGGAGAGGCGCCCATGTCACGGGTACGGCATCGGCGCGAAACGAGGCGTTCCTGCGAGAGTTGGGCGCCGACGGCGTCATCGACTACAACGCATCCTGCTTCGAGGATGTCGCCACGGACGTGGACTTGGTGCTGGACGGCGTCGGTGGGGAGATACAGGAGCGCTCCTGGGGCGTCCTCAAGCCCGGCGGCATGCTGGCGTCCATCCGCGGCCGACCCGACGAGCAGAAGGCGGCGGCTCGGGGCGTCCGCACGGGGTATGTTTCGGTGCACGCGGACCCGGAGCAGCTGCGCGCTATCGCCGACCTGGCGGGCGCGGGCCGGCTCAGGGTGCACGTTGACGCGACGTTCCCATTGAACGAGGTACGGAAGGCACACGAGGCGAGCAAGACCGGTCATACCCGCGGCAAGCTGGTTCTGCGGGCGGCGTAGAGCCGCAACGGCGGAACCGGTTCCGCGCCGTGGAGGTTCCACCCGGGGAAGGAGAGCACAGCCATGACCACGAAGATCAAGCACCTGGCCATCGTCAGCGAGAACTACGCCATCGAGGAGAAGTTCTACCAGGCCGTGTTCGGCATGAAGACCGCCGAGCGCGCGCGCATCGAAAGCGCGTCGGTGGTGAGCGACGGCTACGTGGGCATCAACATCAACCCCCGCCGGCCCGGCCGACAGGGCGGGTTCGACCACTTCGGCTTCGAGGTGGACGACGTCGAGGGCGTGGCCGCGCGCATGGCCGAGAAGTACCCGAAGGTGCATATCCTCAAACGGCCGAGCAACCGCCCGTTCGCCGGCCTGAGCACCCACGATCCCGCGGGGAACGTGTTCGACCTTTCCCAGGAGGGCATGGAGAACCGCACCGACGTGTACGTGGATGGGGATCGTGAAGCCGAGCGCTACGTCAATCACTTCGTGCTGCGCGCGGTGGAGCCGGAACGGGTGGCGCAGTTCTACCGTGACGTCTTCGACCTGTTGGAGACCGAGAAGCCCGCGGACGACCCCAACTGCTACCTGACGGACGGCCGGGTTACCCTGATCATCTCGCCGTGGAAGATATCCGACTATGCCGGCACCGGCATCGAACGTCCGGCGCTGGAGCACATCGGCTTCAAGGTGGAGAGCGTGCAGGCGGTCAAGGACCGGCTCGAAGAGCTGTCGAAGCGCAATCCCTACCTGAGCCCCGGCCCGGTGGGCGCGGGCCCGGAGGCGGAGGCGCGCCTGGATCTGTTCGCCAAGTGCAAGTTCGGCGAGTACCAACTCGCCGACCCGGACGGCGTGCTGATCGACATCAGCGAGAACTGACGAAGCGCCGGGAGCACCAGGGAACGCCCGCCTCATGGCAGCCAAGCGACGACCGCGCAAAGGGAAACGAAAGAGCCACCGGGCCTGGCTCATCATTCCGGTCGTCATCCTGGCGGCGATGATGGGATGGCTCTACCGGAGCGAGATCATGGATCTCGCCACCTTCAAGTTCAGGGGATTCGATTTCACCGCCCCCGCCGGGGAGACCCCGACCGGCGGAAAGATCAACGAGAGCGAACGGAAGGAGCTGGAGAAGATTCTCCGGAATCAATGAGTCCGGAAACCCCCTCCGCTCCTTTCCTCCGGCGGGTCTAGAGCCCGCTGGGCAGGTTGTAGAAGCGCTCGGCGTTGCGGGACAGCACCGCGGTCTTGTCCTCCTCGGTGAGTTCCTCGCTCTCGATCACCTCCCCCAGCTCTTCCTTGCAGAACTCGTTGTTCACCTCGTGGGGGAAGTCCGAGGAGTAGACCCAGGGCTTGTTCCCCACGGTCTTGATGGCGTGGGCCAGGTCGGGCTCGTGACCCTCGCAACCCACGAAGATCCGGCCCTCCTCGATGTGCCGCTTCACGTACTGGCTGACGGCCTCCCCTTCCTTGAGCTGCAGGAACTCGCTCCGGGGATCGTGCTGGATGTGGGTCTCGTAGGAACGGTCGAAGCGCTCGAGACACATCAGCAGCCAGGCGACGCCGCCTTCCAGGAAGCCGATGCGCACGTTGGGGTACTTGTCGAAGATGCCGTTGAAGACGATGCCGCCGAAGGAGATCATCTGGCCGAAGGGATGCCCCAGGGCGTGGACCGGGGCATAGGGATGCAGGTCGTCCATGCCCAGGTTCTCGTGGGCCCCGCCGTGGATGCCCAGGCAGCAGCCCAGCCGGTCGGCCTCCTCGTAGATGGGCCAGTAGTACTTGTGGCCCAGATGGAGCTGGATTCCCGTGGACGGCAGCATGGCGCCGCACATGCCCAGCTCTTCCACCGCCCGGCGCAGCTCCTTGACCGCCTCGTCCGGCTCCTGCAACGGGATCAGCGCCACGGCCTGGAACCTCGGGCTCTTGTGGATGTAGTTCTCGGCGATCCAGTCGTTGTAGGACCGCGCCAGGTCGATGGCCCAGTCCTGGCTCACCACCTTGCCGTAGGAAAGGCCCACGGTGGGATAGAGGACCGTCCGGTCGATGCCCACGTCCTCCAGGAACTCCACCCAGCCGTCGAAGCCCACCTGCTGGAACGAGCCCTCCGGGAGCTTGTGGGCGTTGGCCGAATGCAGGTGGTCCAGCGGCGGAAACGGGTTGGACCAGCGCATCTGCTGCTGGACCGCCTCGGGGAAACGGCTGGTGATGGCCTCCATGTCCTCCACGACATGGCCGTCGCCGTCGATGATCTGGTACTTGTTCGCCATGGGTAACCTCCTGGTCGGCCCGTGTTGTGGTCGGATCCGCGAATCCGGCGCCGTCTGCGCAACGCACGCGTCCGTTCTCCACCCGGCTCCGGTTATTGACCGGGTATTAGCTGGCTCCGCTGGTGTTGTCAAGAAAGCCTCCGGCGCCCGGAGAGTGGCCGGTCAAAGGCGACTCGTGCTATGGACCGTACCATGAGCTGGCTCAACCTCGGCTCGCTGGCGGGCCTGATCGCTCTGGCATTTCTCGCCTGGGCCGCGGGCGGTTTCAGGCGTCCCGTGCCCTGGCGCACGGTGCTCACCGCCGGGGCCCTGATGCTGGTCCTGGGCGCGGTGGTGTTCTGGGCCCCGTGGACCCGGACCGTCCTCATATGGGTCAACGACACGGTCATCACGGTCCTCAGAGCGGGGAACGAAGGCGCCCGGTTCCTGTTCGGTCCGCTGGCGCTCAACCCCGGCGAGACCACTCCGGGAGGATCGCCCTCGGTGGGCTTCGTGCTGGCCACGCAGGTGTTGCCGGCGGTGGTGTTCTTCGCCTCCCTGATGGCGGCGCTCTATCACCTGCGGATCCTGCAGCCCATCGTCAGGCTCTTCGCGGTCCTGTTCCACAGGACCATGGCCCTCTCCGGCGCGGAATCCCTGGCCGGTTCTTCCAATATCTTCATCGGCGTGGAGTCGGCCATGACCGTGCGTCCCTATCTCGAACGCATGACGCGCTCCGAGCTGCTGACGCTGCTCACCTGCGGCATGTCGACGGTGGCATCCACGACCCTTGCGCTCTACGTCCTGTTCCTGAAGGACAGCTTCCCGCTCATCACCGGACACCTGGTGTCGGCATCCATCATGTCCATTCCCGCCGCCGCCCTGGCCTCCAAGCTGATGCTGCCCGAAACCATGGTCCCGGAGACCCTGGGAGCGGTGCCGCCCATGGCCGACGACCAGCGCAAGCAGAACACCATGGCGGCGTTGATGGACGGATCCTGGGAGGGGCTCAAGCTGGCCGCCGGCATCGCCACCCTGCTCATCGCGGTCCTGGGAACCGTCGCACTCATCGATTACGGGCTCATCAGGCTCACGGCCCCGCTGAGCGACGCCCTGGCCGGACCCGTGGACCTCCGCCGCATCCTGGGTTGGCTGTTTACACCGCTCGCCTGGCTGCTGGGGCTGCCCGGAACCGACCTCGCCGCCGCCGGCCGCGTGCTGGGCGGTCGGGCGATCCTGACGGAGGTGGTGGCTTACCAGGAACTCGGCAGGCTCGCGGCCGAGGGAGCGGTCTCGCCGCGGGGCATCCTGATTCTCTCGTACACCCTGTGCGGTTTTGCCCACGTGGCCTCGGTGGGGGTGTTCGTCGGCGGCATCGGCGCGCTGGCGCCCTCGCGCCGCGGCGACCTCTCCTCGCTGGGTATCCGCGCCCTGGCGGGCGCCACCATCGCCACCCTCATGACGGGCGCCCTCGCCGGGTTCTACTACTACGGCCAGAAGGGCCTGCTCGGCATCTGATCCGAATACCCGCGACCAGTAGTCGATTCTCATTCAAACGGCGTGGCCGGTTTGAAGCCGGCCCTTACACCCACGGAGATTGCTGAATGACCCAACGAGCCGGCGCCTGGTCGCCCCCCGATTCCATCGCCCGCCCCGAAGTCGTCAGGCTGTCCGAAGAGACCCTGGCCCTCCCCGACATCCCGGTCACCAACCGCGAGGACATCTTCCGCATCCAGGCCCTGGACATGGACTGGGACATCGGCACCATGACCTACGAGCCCGAGGACCCGGACCGGGTGCCGAAGGTCTCTGACGGAAGGCGCGCGGGCATCTTCCTGCTGCACGGCGGCACCTCGGACTACAAGTCGCTGGAGCCGGTGGCCAAGATGCTGGCCGGGAAGTTCGGTTTCAAGGTCACACTGATGACCTTTCCCGGACGCCTCTACCTGCTGGACCCCTCCAGGGACTGGCCCGGCGACACGCTGGAACCCGACGGCACCGGCCGGACGCCGCTGTGGACCCGCGAGACCCGCATCACCCCCGACCAGTACGAAGTCGCCCGGGATGAGGCCCGGCGTGAGAGTTACGGCACCGTCATCTCGCTGGTGGCCCGGGAGGGCACGGAATTCTACCACCGCATGGCCGCTTGGCCCGTCGCGTTCGAGGAAGCATTGAGGGAGAGCTGCCGCCGGGAGTTCCCGGAATCGGAGTACGCCCTCTACGTCCACGGCCACTCCACCGGCGGACCCTTCGCCATGATTACGGCGCAGCGCGTGGCCAACGTGGCCGGCGTGCTGGGATACGGCTCATCGACCTTCGGCTACATCTACACCGCCACCACCGGCGACCGCTGGGAGTTCCCCTTCAACCACCTGCGGCTCCGGACCTGGCGCGACACCGCCCGCTACCTCTACGAGGGGCTCAAGGACAAGGGCTACGGCCTGCCCATGCTGATGGAGCTCACCATGGAGAAGTGGGAGGTGGGCAAGAAGCGTACCAACTTCAAGGCGGAGGACTTCGTCCACAAGAACGGGGCCGGCGCGCTGGAGCAGGCCGCGCGCGTCACCGCGCGCCGGCTCGGGATGGGAGCGGCGGCGGAACAGGAACTGGTTGCCCACTATCTCGGGTATCTCAGGGAGCTTTCCGGCCCGAGTGCCAAGCCGGTCCCGCCCGTGCTCTCGCTCCACGGCCTGGACGACGACACCGTCACCTTGCAACGGTGCTGCGACGCGTTGCCGCTGTACGCGAAGATGGTCCCCGCGCCCAAGGTCGCGTGCGTCTCCCTGGGCGCCGGCATCCATACCTGGGGCCTCACCTACGACGATCTCCCGCGCGGCATCGTCCCGCCGGTGTGCCGGCTCTGGCACGACGCTATCGTGGGAGGCTACTACGAGCCCTGACCGACTGTGTGGCGTCGGGGGCCTGACCCGGAGTCCCGCCACAAGCATCCCGGCGGGCACTTCGATAGCCTTTTCCCGGGCCGTGGGCTAATCTGACAACGTGATGGATGCACGCCCGCAACCGCCACACAAGCCCCCGTGGCTCAAGGTCCGGCTCCCTGCCGGCGCCGAATACAACCGCCTCAAGGACAACTTCCGGGGGCTCAAGCTGCACACGGTTTGCGAAGAGGCCCGCTGTCCCAATCTCGCGGAATGCTGGCAGTCCGGCACCGCTACCATCATGATCCTCGGGGACATCTGCACCCGCGGGTGCCGGTTCTGCGCGGTCAAGACCGCCAGGACCGGCATTCCCGTCGATGCGGACGAGCCCCGGCGCGTGGCCGAGGCCCTGGCGCACATGAACCTCCGCTACGTGGTGATCACTTCCGTGGACCGCGACGACCTGGAGGACGGGGGCGCAGGCATCTTTGCCGATACCATCCGCGAAACCCGGCGCCGCTGCCCGAACCTGATCATCGAAGCGCTGATCCCGGACTTCCGCGGCGACGTCCGCGCGCTTGGCAAGGTCATCGACGCCGCGCCGCACGTCATCGGCCAGAACATCGAGACCGTGCGGCGCCTCACCCGCTACGCCCGGGACGCGCGCTGCGGCTACGAGCAGACTCTGGACGTGCTGGCTAACGTCAAGGCCCTGGACCCACGCATCTACACCAAGAGCGCGATCCTGCTGGGCTTGGGAGAGACCGCAGAAGAGATCCTGGAGACCATGCGGGACCTGCGCGAGCGGGATGTGGACATCCTCACCCTGGGGCAGTACCTCCAACCCACGAAGAAGCACGTGCCGGTGGCCGAGTTCGTACACCCGGACCGTTTCCGGGACTACGAGGAACAGGGCATGAAGCTCGGCTTCCGCTACGTCGCCGCGGGCCCGATGGTGCGCAGTTCCTACCGGGCCGCGGAATTCTTCGTCGAGAAGATGCTGGCCTCTTAAGCCGGCGCCAGCTCCGGCTCCATGGGATAGGTCGAGAGAATCTCCGCGCCGTCGGCCGTGACCCGGAGCAGGTGCTCGAGCTTCACCGGGTGGTGGTTGATCTCCAGGGCGATGATCATGTTCTCCTCCAGAGTCAGGTTGTACTCCGGCGGATCGTAGCCCCTGAGCCAGGGGGCTTCGTAGATGCACATGCCGACGCCGTGGAAGCCGTCCAGGCCCGGGAGGCGGGAGGCCGAGTCCCTGCCGAAACGTTCGAACAGCGCGTCGCACGGACCGGGCCGGACCAGCCCGATAGCTTCCTGAAGCGTGGCGTACCCCTCCGTGTAGCGATCCTTGTCCGCCTGGGACGGGGTGCCGTGGCAGAACGTGCGGGCGAAGTCGCTGTAGTAGCCGCCGGGGCCGGCCACGGTGGCGTCGCAGATGACCAGGTCGCCCTCGGTCATCACCAGGTCCATGCCCATGGGCTCGCGGTGCGGCCGGATCGCCATCTGTGACGAGTCGAAGATCGAGATGAACTCGCTGCCGGCCTCGAAGCCTTGTTCCAGCAGGTATTCGAGCATCATCCGGCTCAGCCGCTCTTCCACCACCGGCGGCTTGCGGACGGCCTCGCGCACCAAATCGTAGCCGCCTTCCTTGGCGCGGCTGGTCCAGCGGATAAGCTCCACCTCGTCCTGCGTCTTGACCACACGCGCCTCGCCCAGGGCCGGCAGGCCGTCCACCACCGCGAAACCGCCCTCCCGCAAGAGGTCCACCGCGCCAAGGCACAAGGCGTCGATGCCCACCCGTTCTCCGGAAACACCCAGCTCCTTCAACCCGTCGGCCGCCAGGTTCACGAAGTCCTGGGTGGCCACCGGCGGCCGCATGCCGAACATGAAAGCGCCGAAGCCCCTGATCGCATCATCCTTCTTGTAGCCGGCGGCGCGCTCGCTGCCGAAGAAGCGCTCGTACACCAGCGGCGCGCCTTCGGCGGGCACGAGCGCGAAGCGCTGCACCCCGGTGGCGCGCAGGTTGAGCCACAGCACCGTGTTGGTAGCGTAGCGGATATTGAGCGGGTCGGTGAGCAGAAGCGCGCCCAGGCCGCGGTCGCGCATGATGCCCTGGAGACGGTTCAGACGGTCGGTGCGAAGACGATCGACGTCGACGCCGAACGGGGACAGGTCTACGTGGAACATGATGCCCCCTATTCCGGAACGGACGGCAACGCGTCCATCACCCCGATCATGCTGTCCCGCGTCACCAGCTTCTCCAACTCCTCGACGCCAAGGCCCTCGGTGCCCGCCGGACGCGCGGGGATCACCAGATAGCGCATGTCCGCGGTGCTGTCGTGGACCCGGACCTCCACCTCGTCGGGCACGTCCAGTCCGAACTCCCGCATGACGCCCCTGGGATCGTTCACCGCGCGCTTGCGATAGTTGAAGCTCTTGTACCAGTCCGGCGGACGGCCGAGGATCGGACGCGGGTAGCACGAGCACAAGGTGCACACCACCATATGCCGCACGCGGTCCGTGTTCTCCAGGATCACGAACTCGTTCAGGGTGCTGGCGTCGATGCCCATCTCGGCGCACACCTTCTTGGGGTCGGCCATAAGCCGCGCCTTGAACTCCGGGTCGGTCCAGGACCGGGCCACCAGCCGCGCGCCGTTGGCCGGCGTCTTGGATTCGGTGAACTTCTCCTGCTGGCGGATATCCGCCCCGGTCACCACGCCCTTCTCGATCAGGATGTCCCGGATGGCGTAAGCCCGCTTGGCCCAGTGGCTCAGCTCGTGCCTGGGGCCCGCTTCGTGCTCTTCTCCCGGACCGTGTTCGTGTGCCATCGTTCCTCCCGTCAGACTCATACACCCGCGGCGGGCTCGAGCCAGTGCTCGAAGATATCCACGAAGACCTTGTCGTCGCGGCCGGCGTCGTAGCCGTCCCACACGTCCTTCTGATGGAACCCCACCAGGTAGAGCCGTATTCGCGGCAGACCGTCGCCCCCGTGCCCGAGGGACTCCGGGTTGCGGAACTCGCCATAGCACCGCTCCACCCACCCGGTCTTGCCCTTGATGTAGAACGGCGTGCGTACGTGACCGGGTTGGAAGTGGGACTTCACCCGGACCGCCTCGCCGTCCCTGAATCCTCCGTCACGGCTCACGGTTCGCCCCATCGCTCTTCGAGCTCTTTCACCTTCCGGTCGATCTCCTCCCGGGTCATAACGCCCTTCTCCACCAATACCGTCTCCAGGCTGGCGATCCAGCGTTCATAGTAGCTCATGGAGAGGTACCCCTCCGATTCCATATCCTCTCGCGCGCGCCGGGTCTCGTCCGTGGTCTTGAGCCCTTTCACCCCGGCCACCTGGTTGAGCGCGTCGGCGAGGAGCTCCCAGTCGTCCAGCTGGTGCTCCGAGCGGTCGATGGCCCCCGCCTCGGGGTCCCCGCCCATGTCGTGGGTCCTTCGCATGGCATCCTCCGTGGGATTCAGCAATACGGAAACGGAGTGGGGGTGTCAAGAACACCCGATCACGCACGCGGTGCCGGAAGCTGGCACGGAACCTCATTCCCGCGCCTCTCCGTCATTCCCGCGCCCTTTCCGTCATTCCCGCGCAAGCGGGAATCCAGCGGATGGCGTATTTCTCTTTGTCCGTCCCGCGTTGTAGGATGCGACTCCACATGCCGAGCTCCGACGTAACCCTGGTCCTGGGCGGCGCACGGGCGGGCAAGAGCGCCTTCGCCGAAGGGCTTGCGCAAGCCTGGGAACGGCGCGTCTACGTGGCCACCGCGGTCATTACCGACGACGAGATGGCCGAGCGCATCGCCTCGCATCGAGCCCGGCGCGGTGCTGACTGGCGCACCGTCGAGGAGCCCGTGGAACTGGCCGCGGCGGTGCGGCGCGAGAGCGCTGCCGGCACCTGTCTCCTGGTGGACTGCCTCACTGTCTGGCTCGGCAATCTCATGCACCACGGCCGTGACGTGGAGGCCGCTTGCGAAGCGCTGCTCACCTCGCTTGCAGCGGCGGCCGGACCGGTGGTGCTGGTGGCCAATGAAGTCGGGCTCGGAATCGTTCCGGACAACGCAATGGCGCGAGCCTTCCGGGACCACGCGGGACGGCTCAACCAGGCCGTGGCCCGGCTGGCCGGACGGGTCTACTTCATGTCGGCCGGGATCCCCCTGACCCTCAAGGGTCAGCCGCCGGACTGATGCCGGCCCGCACCCTCATGTTCCAGGGAACAGCCTCGGACGCCGGCAAGTCGCTGGTGACCGCCGGGCTCTGCCGCCTGCTGGCGCGGCGCGGCCACGCCGTACGGCCGTTCAAGCCCCAGAACATGTCCAACAACGCCGCGGTGACGCCGGACGGCGGCGAGATCGGACGCGCCCAGGCGCTGCAGGCCAGGGCCTGCGGCGTCCCGCCCTCGGTGGACATGAACCCGGTGCTGCTCAAGCCACAGTCCGACGTAGGCGCCCAGGTGGTGGTCCGCGGCAAGGTGCGCGGCAACCACGACGCGCGAAACTTCCAGGAAGTGAAGCAGGAGCTGATGCCCGTGGTCCTGGAGAGCTTCGATCGGCTCAGGTCCGCGGCGGACTTCGTCCTGGTGGAAGGCGCGGGCAGCGCCGCCGAGGTCAACCTGCGTACCCACGACATCGCCAACATGGGTTTTGCGGCCGCCGCGCAAGTACCGGTGGTGCTGGTGGCCGACATCGACCGGGGCGGCGTCATCGCGAACCTGGTGGGCACCTGGGAGCTGTTGCCCGAAGACGAGCGGCGGTTGTTGCGCGGGTACCTGGTCAACCGGTTCCGCGGCGATCCCTCGCTGTTCGCGGCCGGTGTGGACACCATCACGGCGCGCACCGCCCTGCCCTGTCTCGGCATCATCCCGTATCTTCCCGCCGCCCTCCGGCTGCCGCAGGAAGACGCACTGTCGCTGGACAACCGCGGGCCGGCTCCGAGCGGCGGAGATTTCCGCATCGCCGTCCCCCGCCTCCCGCACATCGCCAACTTCGACGACTTCGATCCGCTGACGGCGGAGCCCGCGGTACGGCTGGACATGGTGCGCCCCGGCGAGCCGCTGCCCGGCGATGCCGATCTGGTCATCCTGCCGGGCTCCAAGGCCACCATCGCCGACCTGCGGGCATTCAAGCGCGAGGGCTGGGACGTCGACCTTCTCGCCCACCGGCGACGGGGCGGCGCGGTGCTGGGCATCTGCGCCGGCTACCAGATGCTCGGCCGGACCGTGGCCGATCCCCGGGGCATCGAAGGCGCACCGGGGGAAGAAGCGGGTCTGGGCCTTCTGGACCACGATACGGTGATCACCGGCGACAAGACGCTCCGGCACGTGGCCGGAGCCGGAGAGACCGTCGACGCGGCCTTCACGGGCTACGAGATGCACGTGGGAGAAACCACCGCCCGGGGGTTCCGGCAGCCGTTCCTCGCGCCCAACGGCGAGGGACACGATCCCGGCAGCGTGTCCGGGGACGGGCGGGTCATGGGCTGCTACGTCCACGGCCTCCTGGCCGGGGACGCGTTCCGCCGCGGATTCCTCCGGTCGCTGGGAATCCGGGGACCCTTCGGCCCGGCCCACGAAGCCGCCGTCGACGAGGCCCTGGACAGGGTGGCCGACGCGCTCGAGGAACACATCGACGTCGAGCGGCTGTTGGGCGCGGCCGGATAAAGCCGGCCTCGGTTCAAGACGCCGGGCCCGCGGTCCACAACACCCCCACCAGCAGAGCCAGGAGCATGCAGCCGCCGACATAGACGCGAAGGCCCCTCCGGATGTCCGCCGCGGTTGCCTCCACGGTCCCCCGGCCCAGCCACGGATCGGTCGTGACGACGCCCCGGTATCGACGGGGCCCTGCCAGGCGAAGGCCCAGCGCGCCGGCCATGGCGCCCTCCGGATAGCCCGCGTTCACGGAGCGGTGGGCGCCGCCGTCCCGCCACATGACGCCCAGGGCGCAGATTGCACGCCGGCGCCCCGACTGGATGCTCGATGCCGCCAGCAGCAATCCGGCAACTCGCGCCGGCACCCAGTTGGCCGCGTCGTCCAGCCGCGCCGCGGCCCACCCGAAGTCGCGATGGCGGCGGTCCAGGTGACCGATCATGCTGTCCGCGGTGTTGAGGGCCTTGTAGGCCAGCATGCCCGGGAGGCCGAGGACCAGACCCCACAGCACCGGCGCCACCACGCCGTCGCCGAAGTTCTCGGCGAGCGATTCGACCGCACTCCGGGCAACCCCGTGGCCGTCCAGCGACTCGGGATCACGCCCCACGATGTGGGCCACGGCGGCCCGGCCGGCTTCCAGGCCATCGCGCTCCAGCGCCGACGCAACGGCGGCCACATGACGGTACAGACCGTTCTGGGCGATCAGCACGGAGACCAGCGCCGCCTCCACCCAGAACCCGCCCCACCAGCGCCCGAGCCCCGCGCTGATCAACGCGCCCAGCAGGCCGGACAATGCCACCACGGCCACGGTCGAAACCGCGCCCGCGGCGCGGCAGCCTCCGGCGCTCCATGCCGGGCGGTTGAAACGGCCGTCGCAGAAAGACAGTGCCCGGCCCATCACGACCGCGGGATGCGGCACGATCCGATACAACCAACGCGGGTCTCCGACGACGGCGTCGAGCAACATCGCCGCCAGCAGGAGAGGCGCGGTGTCGGGAAGGCTCATGGTTCTTCTTCAACGAAGAGGGCCGGCGCGGGCCCCTTTCAACCGGAGGGAAAGCCGGCCCAGGGCCTCCGCCGAAGGCGGCAGGCCCACCCTGAGCCAGCGCGGATGACGCTCGAAGGAACGAACGAGGATTCCGTCCCGGCCGAGGCGGCGACAGATTTCGCCGGCCTCCGGAGTCTCCACCAGCCGGAACAGATCGGTGCCGCCGAGAACGGCCAGGCCCGCTTCCGAAAGAACGGCGTCGAGCCGCCGCCGCATGTCCGCCAACCGGCGGCGGGTCCCGGCGATCCAATCCGAATCCGCCAGCGCGCGGCCGCCGATGTCCATGGCAGGGCCGGAAACGGCCCAGGGGCCCAGGCGGCGCGCCATGGAGTCCACCAGCACCGGCGGCCCCGCGACGAAACCGAGGCGCAGGCCCGGCAGGCCGAAGAATTTTCCGAAGGAGCGCATGATCAGCGTATTGGGAAGGCCCGCCGACACGAGACTCACCTCCGGCGCCACGTCCGCGAAAGTTTCGTCGACGACCAGCCAGCCGCCACGCCGCGACAGCGCCTCGGCGGTGCGGACCAGCGTCTCCCGGCCGGTGACGCGGCCATCGGGATTGTTCGGGTTGACCACCACCACAACGTCGGCCACGCGGCATTCGTCCGGGGAACCGGCCTCGTCCACTCCGTGGGACCACCGGCGCCACGCCACGGCGTGCTCCTCGTAGGTGGGCGCCAGGACGGCGACCCGTGACCGGGGCCTCATGGCCGGCAGCATCTGGAACAACGCCTGGCTGCCCGAGCCGGCGGCCAGCCCGGCCGCCGGCGGGATGCCGTAGGCGCGGCGCGCCGCCGCCAACAGCGCCTCCATCGCGTCATGCTGCGGCAGGCGGGTGAGGGTCTCCGGCCGGATGGGTCCGTACGGATAGGGCCAGGGGTTGACGCCGGTGGAGAGGTCGAGCCATCCCTCCGGCGGTGGTGCCGAAGGCGCGCCGGGCGGCCGCGAGGTCGCCCCCGTGCCGCGGGTGGGAGGACTCCGGCTCCATCACTTCCCCTGGCGCGGCCCGGACCGCGCCGCGTCCGGCTCCGCCGGGGCTTCGACACACACCCAGCCCCCGTAGTCCACGCCGGCGGTCCAGGGCTCCACGTGGCCCGCCCCGGCGCGGGCGGCCTTGATGACGCCGGCATGGGTGATCACCGCGTGCGGCACGCCTTCGCGGCGGCAATCCGCAAGGGCCGCCGCGACCCGCTCGGACACCATCCGCACGCTCTCGCCGCCGTGGGGCCGGGCGTGCAGCAGGTCCGCCGCCCAGGCGTCCAGCTCGGCCCGGTCGATGTCCTCCCACGGCAGGCCCTCCCAACGGCCGAAATCCATCTCCCGGAGCCTCCCGTCCACCACCGGGGTCAGGCCCCGGGCAGCCGCGATGCGCTCCGCCAGCCGCATGCAACGACGCAACGGGCTGGTCACCAGGCGCTCCACGGCCGGAAGCGAGGCGATCACGCTCGCCGCCTCCCGATCGAACGTCGGCGCCACGTCCAGGTCCGTGACGCCGTAACACACGCCCTCGGGCACCGCGGGCCGCGTATGCCGAACCAGAATCAAGCACATGGCGACGCTAGTGTTGTGTCTCACAAACAGGTTTACAAATCTGCTTGTCTTTTTTGTCGTCGGCTGAGTTGCTCTTCCTCGCGTGGTACCCGCCACTGCTCGTCATCGCGCCTTGCCGACAACAAAAAATCCGGCGCATCTTTGTAAACCTGTTTGTGAGACACAACACTAGAGCAGTGCCAGGGCGCCCAGGTAAAGCCCCACCTCGCTGGTCTGCTGCACGGCGCCGAGGCAATCCCCGGTGTAGCCGCCGAGCTTGCGCTCGTACAGCTCGCGCATGACCAGATGGCCGGCGGTAAGTCCCGCGAGTCCGGCGACCATAACCGTCGGACCCGTCACGAGCCACAGCCCACTCACCGCGGCCGCGCCGGTGGCGAGGGCCAGCGCGAGGTCCGCCGGCGCCACCCCGGCCGCCACCGGCCTGGCCGTGCCGGCCTCGCGGACGTAGCTGCCGGCGGCGGCCGCCAGCACCGCCGAGGCCCGGCTCGCGGCATGGGCCGCCACCAGAAGCCACGGGATGACACTCGCCGGAGCGGCCGCCAGCGCCAGCACCTTGGCAGCCAGCATCAGCCCCAAGCCGGCCGCGCCGAAGGTGCCGAGCCGGCTGTCGCGCATGATCTCCAGCGCCTGCTCGCGGGTGGAGCCCCCGCCGAGCCCGTCACAGGCGTCGGCGAACCCGTCCTCGTGAAAGGCGCCGGTGGCCAGCAGCGACGCGGCGGTGGCCAGCACCACGGCCAGGGTCACGGGAAAGAGCAGGTGCGCCAGCCAGAACACCCCTCCCACCGCTCCGCCGACGAGGACGCCCACCAGCGGGTAGTAACGGACCGCCGCGTTGAGACGCGCTTCGGTGAAGAGATCCGGGAACGGCACCGGGCAGCGGGTCAGGAACTGCACCGCCAGAAGAAACACCGCCGCCTCTTCACGCGCCCGGCGCATCAGACCGGCCCGCTCACCCCGGCGCTCTCGAAGCTGGCCATCTCCGACAGCATGGCCGCGGCGCACCGGAGCACCGGCCATGCCAGCAGGGCGCCGGTGCCTTCGCCGAGGCGCATGCCGAGGTCCAGCAGCGGGCGGGCGTCCAGGGCCTCCAGCACCGCCCCGTGACCGTGCTCGGCGGAGCGGTGGGCGAACACCAGGTAGTCCCGGAGCGCCGGCGCCATCCGCACCGCCGCCAGCGCGGCTACCCCGGCGATGAAGCCGTCCACCAGCACCACCGCGCCGCTCCGGGCCGCCCCCGCCATGGCTCCCGCCATCATCGCCATCTCGAAGCCGCCGTACTCCCTCAAGGCGTCCGCGGCATCGAGACGGGGTGCGGTGCGGCGGGCCGCGCGTTCCAGCACGGCGTGCTTGCGCGCCAGACCGGCGTCGTCGAGTCCGGCGCCCCGCCCGACCAGGGCCTCCAACCCGGCGCCCGTGAGCTTGTGCGCCACCAGCGTGGCCGAGGAGGTGTTGCCGATGCCCATCTCGCCGAAGGCCGCGGCGTCCGCCGCGCGGTCCGCGCCCAGGGCCTCGCCGGTGCGAAGGGCCTTGTCGCACTGGTCCGGAGTCATGGCCGGCCCCACCGCGGAGTTGCGCGTGCCCGCGGCGATGCGTCGCGAGATCAGTCCCGGCGCCTCCAGCGGCTCTCCGGCGACGCCGGCGTCCACCACCTGAAGCTCCACCCCATTGGCCCGGGCGAACACGTTGGCGGCGGCGCCGCCGGCAAGGAAATTGGCCAGCATCTGCCGCGTGACGGCCGGCGGGTACGCGGAAACCCTCTCCTCGGCGATGCCGTGGTCCGCGGCGAAGAGCATGAGCCGGCAGCGCTCGAGCCTCGGGGTCAAGGTGCCCTGGACGCGGGCGATGTGCGCCGCCACCGTCTCCAGGAAGCCCAGCGCCCCCACGGGCTTGGTCTTGGCGTCGACGGCGCGCCGAATGGCCGGGTCAAGGGCGCGGGATACGGGCGGGACATGGAACACGCGTCACCTTCGCCGCGTGGGTGGCCTGACTCGCAAGGTTGACCCGCCA
This sequence comes from uncultured Binatia bacterium (SeqCode), assembly GCA_965219905.1. Taxonomy (GTDB): domain Bacteria; phylum Desulfobacterota; class Binatia; order UBA9968; family JAJDTQ01; genus JAJDTQ01. Next base: position 155,233 of record CBDCOS010000003.1, read on the forward strand.
CGATGCAGGATCAGCCGAGCCGCTCCCCCGCGAGCTTCGCGCCCTCCAACCGCGCCCGGATCTTGGCGAAGGCCGTGTCGCGGGCGGTGGAGACGTCATCGCCGAACGGCGAGAAGCCGCAGTCGTCGGTGCAGCCGAGTCCGTCCGTCCCCAGGTGCTCCGCCGCCTCCAGGATCCGATCGCGGACCTCCTCGGCGCTTTCAACGCGCGGATCGATGGGATCGGTGACGCCGATGAACACCGACTGACCGGGGCGCCGCTCCTGTGCGATGATGTCCAGTACGCGCGGACGGTCCGCTTCGCTGGCCATCTGGACGAAGAACCGCCCGGCGTTGATGGCAAAGAGATCGGGCAGCAGCTCGGCGTAGTCCACGTCCGCGGAGTGGGTCGAGTCCTGGTCGCCGCCGGGACAGGTGTGAACCCCGATGCGGCTCCGCTCCGCCTCGGAAAACCGCGCGAGCACCGCGTTGTTGAGCTCCACGAAGGCCCGCAGCAGACCCCGCGACGGATCCAGCTTGCAGCACAGCCGCCCCTCGGTGAAGTCGATCTGAACGCTGTCGGCGCCAGCTTCGAACGCGGACCGGATGTCCTTCTCGCACTCGTTCACCAAGTCGGCGATGAACGCGTCGCGCGGGTAGCCGTCGATGCCGTCCTGGGGGTAGATGAGGCTCAAGGCCGAAGGAGCGATGACCGCCTGCTTCACCGGCCGGCCGGCGTGTCGCCTGGCGGCGGTGACGTAGGCTCCCGAGTAGGTGGTGTAGCGGAACGGTCCGGCGGTGAGGCGCGGCAGTTGCCGCGTGTGCCCGTCCTCGAACGGGATGACCACGCCATCCGGGGCCAGGGCGTCGAGACCCGCCAGCGGATAGGTGGCGAAGCTCGGCTTCGACTGCTCGCCGTCGGTTATCACCGGCGACCCGGTGGCCTCCATCGCCGCCACGGTCTCCGCCACGGCCCGGTCCATGGCCTGGCCCAGACCCGCGTCGTCAAGCTTCCCCGAGCCGTGCGCGGTCATGGCCTCAATGAGATAGCCGGGACGGGGGATGCTGCCGATGGGTTCCGTTGGAATGATCATAGGGCCGATCCTCTTCGGTAGAAAGGGTGCGGCGATTCTAGCCCATGTCATCGGGCGGGACAAACCGGCAGGTCGCTTGACCGCCGTCAATACCCGGCGTAGGTTTCCACCACTACGGGGTTGGTCCTTTCGATACTTGCCAGGGAATGAAGCGGAGGAAGGGAGAAACGGGTTGAAGCCGTGGCGCATCCGACAGCCAGGGATACGGTCCCGGTACGGGCGGATTGCCAGGACCGGCGTGTGGGCGCTCGCGTCCGTTCTCCTCACCGCCTGTCAGCCCGCGCCGCCCCCCGACTCGGCCGGCCGCCGCATCGTCAGCCTGGACTATTGCGCGGACCAGTTCGTGCTCGGCCTCGCCCACCGGCGGGACATTCTGGCGGTGTCGCCCGACGCCGGCGCGGCCTTCTCCTACATGCGCGACGCCGCGGACGGGTTGCCCACGGTCCGTCCCCGGGCGGAGGACGTGCTGGCGCTGGAGCCGGACCTGGTGGTCCGCTCCTACGGCGGCGGGCCCAACGCGCGGACGTTCTTCGAGCGGGCGGGCGTGCCGGTGCTCCAGATCGGGTTCGCCGATGATATCGACGGGGCCCGGGCGACGATACGGCACACGGGACGCGGACTCGGGGTGCCGGAAAGGGGCGAAGAGTTGATCGCCGGGATGGACGCCCGGCTCCGGGCGGCACGGGGGCTGGCCCCGGGGACGCGGGCGCTCTACGTAACCCCCGCGGGCTACACCGCCGGGCCCGGGACCCTGGTGGACGAGTTGCTGGCGGCCGCGGGTCTCGAAAACTTCCAGTCACGGCGCGGCTGGCGGCCGATCCCGCTGGAGCGGCTGGCCTACGAGACACCGGATCTGGCAGCCGAGGCCAGCTTCGGGGCGGGCACCAACCACGACGACGCCTGGACCCCGTTCCGCCATCCGGTGGCCCGGCGCACCCTGCGCTCGGTCCCGGTCGCCTCGCTCGACGGCGCCACCACGTCGTGCGGGGCCTGGTTCCTGGCCGACGCGGTGGCAACCCTGGCGGCGCTGCGCCGCACGCTCTCGGAGAACGCCGCGCCGTGAACGACCGCGGGGTGGTGCTGGCGCTGGCCGCCGCGGTCACGGCCGCGCTGGCCGCCGCATGCCTGGTGGGCTCCACCCCCCTGGGCCTCGACCGCGTTTTGTCCGCGCTCGCGGGCGGGGCCTCCGCCGGCGACCGGGTGGTGGTGTGGGAGATCCGGCTGCCGCGGGCGGTGGCGGCGCTGGTGGTGGGCGCCGCCCTGGGAGCGTCGGGAGCGGCGTTGCAGGGACTCCTGCGCAACCCCCTGGCCGAGCCCGGCGTCCTGGGCGTGTCCGCCACCGCTGCCCTGGGCGCTACCTTCGTCATCTACTACGGGCTCGTGAACGCCGATGCCTTCGCTCTGCCCGCGGCGGCCATCACCGGCGCGCTGGCCGCCACCGCCCTCCTCACCGTGGCGGCGGCGCGCGTGGGCTCGGTGGTGACGCTCATCCTGGTGGGGATCGGACTCTCGAGCTTCGCCGGCGCGCTGATGGCGTTGCTGATGAATCTCGCGCCGCACCCGTTCTCCCTCTCCGACATGCTGAACTGGATGCTGGGTACCGTGGCCAACCGGAGCTTCGACGACCTCCTGCCCGCCGCGCCCTTCATGGCCGCGGGCCTGGCGATCCTGTTCGCCGGCAGGCGCGGCCTCTCGGCCCTGACCCTGGGCGAGGAGGGCGCCGCGGCCGTGGGCGTCGACCTTCCCCGGATCCGGCGGCTGGTGGTGGTGGGCGCGGGCCTGGCCACGGGCGCGGCTGTGGCCATCGCCGGCGCCATCGGCTTCGTGGGCATCGTCGCGCCGCACCTGGTGCGCCCCCTGGTGAACCACGACCCCGCGCGCACGCTGGCGCCGTCGGCCCTGCTCGCGGGATTCGTGCTGGTGGTGGCGGACATTGGAGTGCGGGTGGCGCCCACCGACACGGAGCTCAAGCTCGGGGTGGTGGCGGCATTGCTGGGAGCGCCGTTCTTCGTATGGATCGCGGCAAGGAGGAGGGCGGCAGGTGCCTGAGCTCCTGGCGCGGGACGTCGACGTGACCCTGGGGGGGCGGAGGGTGCTGCGGGGCGCATCGGTGCGGGTCATGCCGGGAGAAGTCGTGGCCCTGCTGGGCCCCAACGGCGCGGGCAAGACCATGCTGATCCGGGCGGTGCTGGGCCTGGTGAAACGCAGCCGGGGCGACGTCCGGGCGGACGGCGAGGATCCGGCCGGCCTGCCCGCGGTGGAACGGGCCCGGCGGCTGGCCTACCTGCCGCAGTCGAGGCCGCTGGCGTGGCCGGTGCGGGTACGCGACATGGTGGCCCTCGGACGGTTCGCCCACGGCGCCGCTCCCGGGCGGCTGAACGTCCGGGACGCCGCCGCGGTGGAACGCGCGCTTTCCGCCTGCGATCTCCACGGCTTCGCCGACCGCCCCTGCGACACCCTCTCGGGCGGCGAGCTTTCCCGCGCCCACGTGGCCCGGACCATGGCCGCGGAAGCCCCGATCCTGCTGGCCGACGAACCCACCGAGGCCCTGGACCCCCTCCACCAGCACCGGGTCATGAGCCTCATCCGGGGCTACGCCGAGGCCGGCAATGCCGCCCTGGTGGTGCTGCACGAGGCCGCGCTGGCCGCGCGTTTCGCGCACCGGCTGGCGTGGATCCACGAAGGCCGCATCGTCGCCGACGGCCCCCCGGAGGAAACGCTGACGCCGGAACGAATGGCCGAGGTCTACGGCGTGCGGGCCACGGTGCGGCGCGTCGACGACGGCTGGAGCATTTCCATCGCCGGCCCGGCGTGAGTCGCGGCCGCGCCTTGACACCCCGCCGGGGTTCGTGCACGAACAGGAAACAAACCGAACCAGAAGGGAGTCGTAATGAGCACTTTGATTACCGGCGTCGGCCTGGTGGGCACGGCCTTCGCCCAACGCGCCCTCCAGCGGGGCGAGAAGATCGTGTTTTTCGACATGGCGCCCAGGATGGACTTCCTGGAACGCAAGCTGGGCAAGACCGACGTCACCGTCATCAAGGGGGACATCCGGGACCTGCCGGCGCTCATCGACGCCATGCAGACCCACAAGGTGGAAACCGTGCTGCATACCGCCGGCCTCATCGGCGGCGCGGTGGCGAACCCGGTCTACAGCGGCCTCCAGATCAACGTCATGGGAACGGTCAACGTGGCCGAGGCGGTGCGCCTCACGGGCGTCAAGCGGCTGATCCAGATCAGCACCATGGGCGTGTACAACCGCCGCATGGAAGGCGACGACCCCATCGAGGAAGGGTTCTTCCGGGGCGACGGCAACGCCTACGGCAACTCCAAGGTGGCCAAGGAGCTGATGGTGGAGGCCTACCAGCGGCTCTACGGCTTCGAGCTGATCGTGCTGCGGCTGGCCAACGTGTTCGGCTTCGGCCACTTCGCGGGGGGCTCCGCCGGCGGCGAAATGCTCCAGAGCCTGGTGGAGGCCGGCATCAGTGGCAGCGTCGCCAATATCCCCCAGGAATCCACGCGTGACTTCGAGTACGTCTACTTCAAGGACGTGGGCCGGGCCATCGAGCTGGCGGCGACCGTACCCGCCCCCGCCGAGACCACGTTCAATATCGGCACCGGCGTGGTCATCAAGTTCGACGACCTGGTGGACATGGTGCAGGGGCTGCTGCCGAAGCTGGAGGTGGAGATCATCCCCGGCAAGCCGCCGCGCTCCTCGAAGCAGCCCATGGTCGTCACCCGGGCCAAGGAAGTCCTGCGCTGGGAACCCGAGTTCAGCGTGGAGGACGGGTTCAAGGACTATATCGAGGACATCAAGTCGGCGCTGTAAACCGCCCCCTACCCGCGGCGAGGCCTTGCCGCCTTGACAAGGCCTCGCCGCGAAGCTAAGTACCGTCTCGACGGGCGGCCGTTCCGGCCGCTTGGTCTTCAGGTCCCTCACGGGATAACAGGGAAACCGGTTGAAAGCCGGTGCGGTCCCGCCACTGTAAGTGGGAGCCCTTGCCAGCGTGCCACTGTTCCCCACCCGGGAATGGGAAGGCGGCAAGGCGGTCGAAGCGACCAGCCCACGAGCCAGGAGACCTACCTGAGGACCGGAAGCAACCATGCTCTCCGAGGAGAGAGGAGGTCTCGCCATTCGCATCCAGCACCATAGACGCGTTCGTTCCCGCATCCGTTCGCTCGACACGGCTCTTGCCCGCGTCGGTTGACGAGAACGACGTGCGCCGCCTTCTCTACTTCCTGTTGGGCTCGACGCTGTTCCACGGGGCGCTGATGTGGGTGCCTCTCCCCATGAGCGCCGGCGGCGCCGGGGAGGACGCCTTCCATCCGGTGCGGGTCGCGCTCGTGGATGAGCCCCGGTCCGAGGCTCCAAAGCGGGCCGCCCGACCTTCCGCTAAGACCGAAAGGCCCAAGGCGGTCTCGCGGGCGGGGTCCACGAAAACACGCCCCAACCCCAGGCCGCCGCAGGCTCCGGCGCGGTCCGGAGTCCGGGTCGTGAAGGCGGTGCCCACGGCGCCGAAACGAGTCGACCCGAAGCCGCCCCGGACTCAGCCGGCGGCGAAGATGCAGGCGAAGCAGCCCCGCCCCGAACCGGCGCGAACCCCGGACCGGGCGGCGGCGGCAAAGCCCGCCGAGGCCCCCCGCCCCGCGGATGCAACGGCTCCGGGACGGGAACCGGCCGGCGAGACCCGCGGAAGCGACGGCGCGGTGACGAAAGAGCATCTCACCCGCGGCCTCGCGAAAGGGACATCCGCCGAGCGCCGGCTCGAGCCCGGCGCCGGCTTCAGACCGGCCCGCTACGCGCGGACCGTGCCCCCCCGGTATCCCGGAAAGGCGCGCCGTGCGGGATGGGAGGGCACCACGGTGCTCAAGGTGCGGGTGGACCCCGCGGGCGCCCCGGACCGGGTCGCGGTGGACCGCACCTCGGGTTTCGACATTCTCGACGCCGCGGCCGTGAAGGCGGTCCGGCGCTGGAGGTTCCATCCAGCTCGGCGCGGCATCGACGCCGTGCCGAGCTGGGTCCGGGTCCCGGTGGCGTTCAAGCTGAAGGAGGACAAGCGCTAGACCCCGAGCGAACACTCGGAGCCAACCCATTTCAAAGGCCTGAAGACGGATGCCAGGGAAAGGGGTGTGAATCCCCTGCTGCCCCGCAACTGTAACGGCTACGAAAGCCGCAACTCGAGCCACTGCCCGTCCGCGGGTGGGAAGGCGCGGCGAGTAGGCCGGCAGCCGCCATCGACTGCCAGGAAGCCCCAGCCAGGAGACCTGTCCGTCTTCCACAACAATCCGCCTTCGCGGGAAAGGAAGATTGCCATGAGGTTTCTCACCACGGGTGCCGTCACCCTTTTCGTGCTGCTGACCGTCCAGCCCGGCACCGGCCGGACCCAGACCGACAACCCGGCACGATCACCGTCAACCCCGGCGGCCGGCGATGAGATCGAACAGCTTCCGGAGATCGTCGTGTCGGCGAGCCGCGTGCCGCTGGAAGCCAAGGCCGTGGGCAGCGCGGTCACGGTCATCACCGCCGAGGAGATCGAACGCAAGCAGGCCCGGGTGGTGTCCGACGTGCTCCGGGAGGTGCCTGGAGTCGCCGTGCACCGTTCGGGTCCCGTGGGCACCCACACCGCGGTGCGGATACGCGGCGGCGAGGCGGGACACACCCTCGTGATCATCGACGGAGTCAAGGTCAACGATCCGGCCGACGGCAACGCCACGTACAACTTCGGCCACCTCCTGGCCTCGGATGTCGAGCGGATCGAAGTCCTGCGCGGGCCGCAGAGCGGGATCTACGGCAGCGACGCCATTGGCGGGGTGATCAACATCGTCACCCGGAAGGGACGCGGCCCGGCAACGGCGATCCTCAGCGTGGAAGGTGGATCGTTCGGAACGGCCAACCTCATGACCGGCTACCGGGGCGCCGGCGAAGGCTACCATTTCGCCCTGAGCGCCGGGGGTTACAGGATCTCCGGGATATCGATTGCCCCGGGAACGGAGAAGGACGGGTATCGAAACCAGACCTACAACGCCAGGTTCGGTTTCGAATTGGCGGATGATCTGGAGTTGGAACTATCCGGCCGCTACGTCAGAACCAACCTGGAGACGGACGGTCAAAGCAGTTTCGGCGGAGCCACGCCCGATGACGGCGACGAGACGGATGGGGACCAATGGGGCGGCCGGACCCGGCTGAAGTACAGCCTGTTCGACGGAGCATGGAGTCATGCGGCGGGGGCATCCACCATCCGGATGAAGCGGGACTTCTTCGACGACAGCGCCGGCAGCCACAACAGGTTCGACGGCCGGAGGTTGCGCGTCGACTACGAGACGGGCCTCTTCTTTGAAACATCTTACGGGGTTGACGCGACCCATGCCGTGACTTTCCTGACCGAGCGCGAGAAGGATGCTCACCTTACCGGCGGCGCCAGACCCAACTTTACGAACCGGAGCTATTCGGGCGAGTACCAGGCAGGATTCGCGGACAGGCTCTTCTTGTCCGGCAGCATTCGCCGGGATGACAACGAACGCTTCAAGGATACCTCCACCTACCGGCTGACGGCCGCATACCTGCATGCCGCGACCGGGACGCGATTACACGGCAGCTACGGCACCGGCGTGAAGAACCCCACCCTATCGCACTTGTTCCAGCGGTTCGGCCGCATCGGCCCGAACCTCGACGTACAGCCGGAGAAAAGCAAGGGTTGGGATATCGGGGTCGAGCAGCGCCTCCTTGAAGGCCGTCTCTCGACGGATCTGACGTATTTCAACAGCCGGCCGACGGATCTGATCTACTGGAACGACGCCGGCACCACCGACTTCAACGACGACTTCTACGACAACCTGGAAGGCACCTCCAGGATCCGCGGCGTGGAGTTCAGCGTCAAGGCCAAGCCCGCGAAGGGAATGAACCTGTCCGTTCAATACACCTACACCGACGCAAAGGACGCACAAGGCCGGCCCCTCAGACGGCGGGCCAAGCACATCGCCAGCGCCAACGCCGGATACGACATCTTGAGCGGCCGGGCCACCGTCGACCTGGGCATCGACTACAACGGCAAGCAAGTGGACCAGTACAATCGCCCCAAGGTGCCATCCTATGTGCTCGTCAATCTGGCCGGCAAATACAGCGTCACCAAGTCGATCGAGTTCTTCGGGCGGATCGAGAACCTCTTCGACAAGGACTACTATGAGCTCCGTTCCTTCGAGATGCGGGAGTACCGTACCACCGGCATCGGCTTCTTCGCGGGAATTCGGGGGAGCTTCGAGTGGCCCCAATGACCAGGATCAGCGGCCCGTCAGTTGGTGACCATCGTGCGGGTTAACTGTTCTCCGACGGATTCACGGCTTCGATCATCCGGATCAGGCGCGGGATATCGCGTCACACGGTCTCCCAGACGATATCCATGTCGATGTCGTCGTAGCGGTGGATCATGCGGTTACGCATGCCCCTGATCGCCGCCCACGGAATGTCCGGGTGTTTCCGCCGAAACTCTGCTGAGACCCGCCCTGCCGCTTCGCCGACGATCTCCAACCGCCTTACAACGGAGTCCTGCAGCCTCGTATCGCGCAGGAAGTCGTCACGCGTTACGCCTTCGGTATAGCTCCCAATCTTCCGAGCCGACTCCAGGATGTCGAGAAGATGTACGGCATCACGATCCATAGACCGGTTCCGCGGATTCCAGGATGGCCTTTCGGCGTAGGTGGTTGGAGCTGGATTCGATGCCGCGCTGGCTGACGAGATCGACGTCGCGTCCGAGTATCTCCTTGAGCTCGGCTTCCATACGACTCAGGTCGAACAGCGTATGGCGTACGTCTTCCTTGAAGCTCACCAGAACGTCGACATCGCTATCCGGTCTGAAGTCCTCCCGCAGGGCCGAACCGAAGATGGCAAGCCTCGCGATACCGTTCGCCTCACAAAATTCGGCAACGCGACGCCGTGGAATAGATAGGGTCGGGTTCATGCTGTATTCAAACCCGAACCATGCTGAAGTGCAAGCCGGCGGCGCCAACGTCCCTTGGTCAACGATGACGGCCGGTGGTCACTCCGCCAGCAGCGGGACGATGCAGCGTTCCTTGGCGCGGACCAGGCCGCGGCCGGTGATACGGAGCTCCGGGAGGGTGACGAAGGTCAGGAAGCAGAGGGCGTAGAGCGGCTTCGAAAACGTGCTGCCGCGCCCTTTCAGGGCTTGCTGCACGGCGGCGAGCTTCTCGCCCACGTCGCGCCAGGGTTCCAGGGAGAAGAGGCCGCCGATGGGGAACGGGATCTCGTGGAGGACCTTCCCCTTGTCCACCAGGGCGACGCCGCCGCCGGACTCGAGCAGGAGGTTGGCGCAGTAAGCCATGTCGTAGTCGCTGGAGCCCGCCACCAGGAGCGTGTACTCGTCCAGGTTGACGGTGGTGCCCACTGCGCCGATGTCGGCACCCAAGCCCCGGATGAAGCCGAAGGCGGGGCTGAAACCCTCCCCGCGGTCGAACACCGCGACCTTGAGGAGGTCGTTCTCCACGTCTGCCGGAACGACCCCGCCGGCGCAGTCCACCTCGACGATCCTTTCCCGTGTGATGGTCTGGTTGACGAGGTCCATCACCCGGACGCGGGCGCGGGAAGCGTCACAACGTATCCTCATGTCGTCAGCCGACACCGGCAAGCGGAAGGCGGTCTTGAGCCCCATGCCATCGGGAAAGGGCGGCGGGACCGTGTTCACCCTGGACCCGCCTTCATCGGCCACGAGTTCGCCGCCGATGAACGTGGCGCCCACCCGCACGGACTCCAGGTCGTCCAGCAGCACGAAGTCGGCGAAGCGCCCGGGCGCCAGGCCGCCGATGTCCTGTTCGAGGCCGGAATAGGTTGCCGGACGGAGCGTGGCGGCCTGGATGGCCTGCACCGGGCTGAGCCCGCACTCCACCGCCCGGCGGATCACGTGGTCCATGTGGCCGTGCGCGGCCACGTCGTCGGGAGCCATGCCGTCGGTCACCAGGATCAGCCGGCCGGTGTCCACGCCGGCGGCCAGCAGCGGCTTGAGGGTGGCCTCCAGGTCCTGGCGGAAGGAACCCTCCCGCAGCATGGTCCAGTAGCCGAGCCGCAGCCGCGCCAGGGCGTCCTCGCCGTTGATGGGTTCGTGACACGACGACACGGAAGCCGCGGCGATGGCGTTCAGGCGGCGGTCCCGGGCGCCGGCGGTGTGGCCGTGGACGATCTTGCCCCGGCCGAGGGTCATGTCGATACGCGCCAGCAGGTCGGGGTCTCCCTGGGTCAGCCGTAGCCAGGAGACCACCTCGCCGAGCCCCAGCACGCGTGGGTCCTCAAGGGTCTCCGCCACCTCCCGATCCGACAGGGACTCGGTGCGGCACAGCAGCGGATCCTGGGGCGCCGCCATGGAGATCAGGGTGTAGACCCGGAGCGGATGGGACGCCACCTCGTCCAGGAAAAGCTTCATTCCGGTGAGGCCGAAGGCCACGGTGTGCTCGTCGCAGGAGGCCATGAGCGCGGTCGTGCCGCGGGGGGCATAGGCCTGCAACAGCTCGAAGGGGCGGCAGAAGTGGCCGATGTGGGTGTGGGCGTCGATGAAGCCGGGCGCGATCCACCGGCCCCGGGCGTCGACGACCCGTGTCTGCTCGCCCCGCGTGTGGTCGGCGCTGGACCCGACGTAACAGATCCGGCCGCCGCTTACGGCCATTTCCATGCCGTCCAGCACCTCGCCGGTGTAGACGTTGACCAGGCGCCCGCCGGTCACCACCAGGTCGGACTTGACCTCGCCCATACTGGCCCGGATCAGACGTTGGATGGTGTCCTTGTTTATTCGCATAGGATCTTTATCCGGTTGCTAGGCGTCGAGTTGCCGCCACCGCGCCCCTCCTGGATTCCCGCTTTCGCGGGAATGACGGAAGAGGGCGGGAATGACGGAAGAGGGCGGGGATGACAGCAGGGGCGGGAATGACGTTCCCCACGGCGGATTGTATTGCCCTGATCGTTTTCGTACCATGGCCGCGTGACGAATCTGGTACTGCGCAACATCGGCAAGCGTTTCGGGCCGGTGACCGCGGTGGATGGCTTCGACCTGGCCGTGGACCAGGGGGAGTTCCTGGTCATCATCGGCGAGAGCGGCTGCGGCAAGACCACGCTGCTGCGCATCATCGCCGGCCTCGAAACCCCCGACACGGGCGAGGTCCTCATCGGCGGCGTGCCGGTGAACGACGTACCGCCCGGACGCAGGGACGTGCAGCTCATCTTCCAGAGCTACGCGCTGTGGCCCCACATGCGCGTGTTCGAGGACCGCAAGTACGCCAACCTGACCCTGCCGTTGCGGATCCGCAAGTGGTCCGTCGGGGCCATTCGCGAATTGATCCGGCCCCTGGCCAAGGCCCTCAACATCGAGGAGCGGCTGTTCGAGCGGAAGCCTCCGGAGCTATCCGCGGGCCAGCAGCAGCGGGTGGCGCTGGCCCGGGCCATGACCACGTATCCGCAGATCATGCTGATGGACGAGCCACTCAGCAACCTCGACCCGCCCAACCGCCGCCGGGTCCGCGCCGAGATCCGCGCGTTCCACAAGGAGCAGCGCCTCACCACCCTTTTCGTCACTCACAACCTGGAGGATGCGCTGGAGCTGGGCGACCGCATCGCGCTGATGCACGAGGGACGTCTGCAGCAGGTGGGGACCGCCGAGAACCTGATGCGCCACCCGGCCAACGAGTACGTCGGCGACTACTTCCGCGTCCGGCCCTCTTACGGCGTCCCGTTCCAGTGATCCCGCAAAACCCGTTCAGATCTTGAACGCCTCGCGTGTGTTGGCCGCGTACAGGCTTTCCACGTCCACGGGGCTCTTGATCACGCCCTGTTCCAGCAGGTACGAGTGGAAGGTCTCCAGGGTCTTGCGGTTGCTCTCGAAACCGTAGGGCCAGTAGTCCTCGCCCATGAGGTCCACCGTCTCCTCGTACTCGAACAGGTACCAGAGGTGGTGCGTGCGCAGCACGTTGGTGTCGTAGATCTGTGACGCGCACAGGTCCTTGGCTTGGCAGAACGCCTTGTAGAGGTTCTGGGTCACCCAAGGGTGCGCTTCGTAAATCTCCCGGCGAACCACCACGCAGTGCATGATGGGGAACAGTCCGGTGCGGCGGAAGTAGTCCATCTCGGCGGCCCGGCAGTCCTCGAAAAGGCGGGCGATACCCGGGACGCGCCGCACGAAGCACGACGGCATCCGCGCCGACACCAGCGCGTCGATGTCGCCCTTCTCCAGCATGTCGTCGAGAGTCCGGTCCTCCTCGGTGTCGATCTCGACTCCGGCCGGGGGATCGAACGGAACGCGGTCCTTGCGTCCGGGCTGCTCCACCCCGCCCTGGATCCAGTGGACGTCTTTGGCCTCAACGCCGAAGTCGTGCTGCAGCATGCCCCGCACCCACACCGACGCCGTCATGGTGTACTCGGGGACGCCCACGCGCCGGCCCTTGAGGTCTTCGGGCTTCTTGATGCCGGACGCGGCATTCACGAAGATGCATCGGTGCCGGAACATGCGCGACGGGAACACCGGGATGGCGATGAACGGCTGGTGCCCGCGGGAGGCGTCCACGTGGTAAGCGCCCATGGACATCTCGGCGGCGTCGAACTCCTGGAAATGGAGCATGCGCCAGAAGATCTCCTCCACCGGCAGCGCCACGTAGTTGAGATCGATGCCCTCGGGCTTCACCAGCCCGTCCTTGAGCGCCCGGGTGCGGTCGTAGTCCTCACATGCCAGCGTCAGTTCGATGTTTGCCATTGATTCCTCGGGTTCCGGTCCGCCCCCAGCGCGCCTTCCCGAGGCGCGGCCGGGGCGAATCCATCGTTACAGTCTCGCGAGGCTCGTCTCCATCCGGTCCAGGGCCTCCTCGATGTTCTCGTAGGAGTTGGAATACGCGAGCCGGATGTGTCCCGTGCCGTATGTTCCGAAGGCGCTGCCCGGCACCGTGGCGACGTAGGCGTCTTCCAGGAGGTGCTCGGCCACCTGCTGGCACGAACGGCCCAGCTTCCGCACTGACGGAAAGGCGTAGAAGGCGCCCTCGGGCACCGGGCAATCGATGCCCTCCATGGCCTGGAGCCGGCGCAGGATCAGCTCCCGGCGGCGGGCGAACTCCCGGCGCATGTCGTGCACGCAGTCCTGGGGTCCCTCGTAGGCCGCCACCGCGCCGTACTGGGCAAAAGAGGTGGGGCACATCACCGTGTACTGGTGCACGCGGATCATGACGTCGATGAGGTCCCGCGGCGCGGCCACGTAGCCCAGGCGCCAACCGGTCATGGAGTAGCTCTTGGAGAAGCCGTTCACCAGCAGCGTGCGCTCCCGCATGCCCGGCAGGCCGCCGATGCTGTGGTGAACGGCGCCGTCGTACACCATCTTCTCGTAGATCTCGTCGGCCAGCACCAGCAGGTCGCGCTCCCGGGCCAAGGCCGCCAGTGCTTCCAGGCGATCCTGGTCGAGCACCGCCCCGGTGGGGTTGTGGGGGCTCATCACCACCATCATGCGGGTGCGCGGCGTCAGCAGCCGGGCCACGTCCTCCGGGTCCATGCGGAAGTCCTTTTCCGCCCGCAACGGCACGCTCACGGGCACGCCGCCCGCCAGGGTGATGCAATGGAAGTAGTTGAGCCAGGAAGGGTCCGGCACCAGCACCTCGTCGCCCTCGTCGAGGAACGCCATCATGGCCAGAAAAACCGCCTCGTTGGCGCCGACGGTGACCGCGATCTCCCCGTTCTCGTCGAACTCCAGGCCGTTCTCGGAGTGCAGCTTGCCGGCGATGGCGCGGCGGATCTCCGGCACGCCGTAGTTGGAGGTGTAGTGGACCTTGCCCTCATCGAGGGCCCGGCGGGCGGCGGCCTTGATGTGCTCGGGGGTGTCGAAGTCCGGCCGGCCGATCTCCAGGTGGATCACCGGCTTGCCTTCCCGCCCCAGCTCGTCGGCCCGCAGCATCATCTTGCGGAGCCCCGAGTAGGGCACCGCCTTCATCCGTCGTGCTTCCCGATTCGCCATTGGATGCACCTGTGAAACCCGTCCGTGAACCGGGTGCGGCGCTCAAGCGGCAGCGACGCCCAAGGCGTCGTCCACCAGCGTCACGAACTCCCGCGCCCTGGCCACGAGGCCGGCGTGGCCCTCCCGCGCCAGCACGTCCGCCAGGAACGCGCTGCCCAGCACGATGCCCGTCACCCCCAGGGTGGCGTACTCGACGGCGTTGTCCTTGTTGACGCCCCCCGAGACCATGAAGCGGGCATCGGGGAACGGGCCCAGCATCTGCCGGATGAAATGCGGTCCGCCCACGCAGTCGGCGGGGAAGATCTTCACGAGGTCGGCGCCGGCCCGCAACGCCTGCACCACCTCGGTCGGGGTCGCGCCCGCGGGGATGGAGGCCACGCCGGCCTCGCGGCAAAGCGGCACCAGGTCCAGCTCCAGGCTTGGCGAGACGATGAAACGCGCTCCCGCCTCGATGCCGGTGCGCGCCTGCTCCCCGGAAAGCACGGTGCCGGCGCCGACGTGCACCTGGCCCTCTCCGGCCAGGGTACGGATCACTTCCGCGGCCCCGGGCACGGTGAAGGTGACCTCCACGAATCGCACCCCGGCCTCGCCCACGGCCCGGGCGGTGGCCAGCGCCTCCTCCGCGGTCCTGGAACGAATCACCGCCACCAACCGGTGGGCCTGCATCGCGGTCATCAACTCGGTCTTGGTCATGGTGACGCTCTCTCGTGCCTGGGAATCAACGCTGGGAATCAACGGACAAACGGACAGCCGGTTAGCTCAGGCTCAGGCCGCCGTCCACGAGCAGCGTCTGGCCGGTAACGAAGTCGCCGCCCGTGATGAGGCCCAGGACGGCGCCGGCCACTTCTTCGGGTTTCGCCACCCGCTTGAGGGGATAGTTGGCCGAGGCGCGCTCGATGATGGCGTCGTAGTCAGCCCCGTAGTGGTCCCGCATCCACTGGGTGTCGGTGAATGCCGGCGCCACCGCGTTGACCCGGATCTCGGGCCCCAGGGCCACGGCAAGGCCCCGGGTCATGTAGATGAGTCCCGCCTTGGCGGTGCCGTAGGCGAGCGACGACATGGTCGACGGCGCGATGACGCCGGAGATGGACGACACGTTGACGATCATGCCGCCGGTGGCCTTCAGGTGCGGCGCCGCCGCCCGGGCGCAACGGTACGCCCCCTTGACGTTGACGTCCAGCGTCATGTCCCAGATCTCGTCGGTCAACGCCTCCATATCGGTGATCGGCACCCAGCGGGTGATGCCGGCGTTGTTCACCAAGATGTCCAGGCGATTGAAGCGGTCGACGGTCTGCCGGACCATGTCGCGGACGTGAGAGTCGTCCCTGACGTCACCATGGACACAAAGCGCCTCGACGCCGAGTTCCCTGACCTCCGCCGCCAACTCCTCCGCCTGGTCCTTGGCCGAACGGTAGTTGATAGCCACGCCGGTGATGCCGGCGCGCGCCAGTTCCAGGACCGTGGCCCGGCCGATGCCGGTGGCTGCCCCTGTAACGAGCGCGATGCGTTCGGAAAGAGTCATGCCTCCCCCTCCGCCGTTCCCGCTTTCCGGGCCATTTCGTGTCCGAGCCGAGTTTTGGCAGACCCTGTTTCGCGAGAATGACGAAAATCAAGTCCCTGAGTTTCCCCGCAACTCCCGAGTTGCCGCCTCGTCGGTCACCCACTGCTCCGGCAGCCGCACCTTCTCGTCGTCGCGGCCGGTGAAGCGCACCACCACGCCGTAGTCCCGGGCGGCGGCCTCGGGGCTGATGTAGCCGTGGACCACGTCGGCGCGCACGTGTTCGGGATCACGTTTCATGGGGTCGCCGTAGCCGCCTCCTCCCGGGTGGTTCAACTGGACGCTGCGGTCCCCGCCCAGATGGGTCTGGGCCTTGGGATTGGGGCGCTCGCCGCCATCGAGAATGAACTCGCCCGGGAGCCCCGGACCGCCGCCCATGATTCCCGGGGCGGCGTAGCGGGTGCGGTCGAGGATGCCGTTGACGCTCCACTGTCCGCGGGCGCGGTTGGCGAACTCGGTGAACTGGCCCAAGCCGCCGCGCCAGGTGCCGGCGCCGCCGGAATCCACCCGCAGCTCGCGCCGACGCATGACCAGCGGCGACAGGCTCTCGATAACCTCCGCGGGGACGCCGGCCACGCCGCTGGGGAAGCCCACCGCGCTGAGGCCGTCCTTGGTGGGCCGGGCGCCGGTGCCGCCCACCTGGAAGACCGTCAGGTTGAACGCCGGGTCCTGGCCGCGCCACACGCTGAGCCAGATGGGGTCCGCGCTGGGCGCCATGAGCTTTCCCGGAAGCGCCTTGGCAAGCGCCGTGAACACCGCGGTGGGCACGAAGTGGCCCACGGTCTGACGCGCCGCCACCGGCGCCGGCTCGTTGGCGTTGAGGATGCAGCCCTCGGGCGCGCTCACGTGCACCGGCCGGAAGCTGCCTTCGTTGTGGGGCACGTCGGGATAGATGGCCGCCTTGGCCGCGAAGCTGGCGTAGGCGTGAGTGTAGTTCATCACCACGTTGATGCCGCGGCGGCTCTGGGGCGAGGAGCCGGTGAAATCGATGAAGATCTCGTCTCCCCGCACCGCGAGCTTCGTCTTGATGTAGATCGGTTCCTCGAAGCCGTCGCTCCAGGTCTCCCCTTCCCACTCGCCGTCTTCCAACTCGGCGATGGCCGCGCGTACCGCCTTCTCGGAGCGGCTGATGATCTCCTCGGCCACGGGATCGAAGCTGTCCAGCGCGAACTCGTCCATGGTCTCGATGAGCGCCCGGCCGCCGGCGTCGTTGCAGGCAGACTGGGCGTAGAAGTCGCTGACCACCTCGTGGGGCAGCCGGACGTTGGCGCGGATCATCTTGAGCAGGATGGGGTCGGGCTCGCCCGCGTGGAAGAGCTTCATGATGGGGATGCGAAGCCCCTCCTCGTACACCTCCCGGGCCTCGGCGGAAAGGATCCGGCCGCCGATGTCCGCGGCGTGGCACGTGTTGGCGAAGAAGGCGACGAGCTGCCCGGCCCGGAAGATCGGCGTGGTGATGGTGATGTCGTTGACGTGGCCCGCGG
Source organism: uncultured Binatia bacterium (SeqCode) (assembly GCA_965219905.1). Classification (GTDB taxonomy): domain Bacteria; phylum Desulfobacterota; class Binatia; order UBA9968; family JAJDTQ01; genus JAJDTQ01. The sequence continues at coordinate 172,330 of CBDCOS010000003.1, forward strand.
TCTGCCAAGGGTCGTTGGTGATGAGGACGTCCCCGGGCACGAGCGTGTCCGCCGGGAACTCCCGCAGGAAGTGCCCCATGGACGTGGCCATGGCGTTGATGTGGCCCGGGGTGCCGCTCACCGACTGGGCCACCATGCGGCCCTTGGTGTCGAACAGGCCGCAGGCCAGGTCCTGGCTCTCCCGCACGATGGTGCTGAAGGCGGTGCGCATGAGCGCGTCCTGCTGCTCGTTGGCCACCGACAGGAGCCGGTTCCAGATGACCTCCAGGGTCACGGGATCGATGACGGTCTTACTCATAGTCGAACTCTACGATCACGTTCAGATTATCGTCAACCCGGGCATGGCTGCGGGCGGTCACCACCAGGGTGGATTCCCGCTCCTCCACGATGGCGGGCCCCGGAAAGGCCATTCCCGGCGTCAGGGCATAGCGGTCGTAGACCGCGGTCTCCACGAACCGTCCCCGGCCCGCCGAGTATACCGGGCGCGTGCCCTTCCGGGCCTTGTCCCCCGCCGCCCGGGTGCCGCGGGTCGAGAAGTTGAGCGGCTGCTCCGGCCCCCGCGCCACCACGCGCCAGTTAATCACCTCCACCACCACGTCCGGGACCGTCCGGCCGTACATGTGCTCGTAGGTGCGCTCGAAGGCCTCGGTGATGGGACCGAGGTGGCTCGCGTCCAGCACCCCGTCGGGAATGGGCACCGACACCTCGTGGCCCTGCCCGGTGTAGCGCATGTCCGCGGTGCGTTCGTAGACGATGGCGTCCGGCGCCAGCCCCGACTGCTCCAGGATGGCGCGCCCCTCGGCGCACATGCCGTCGAACAGGCCGTTGACGAATGACCAGTCCAGCTCGTCCAGCAGGCTGTAGGCGCTGCGCACGAAGTCGAAGGCCAGAGGCGCCGCCAAAAGGCCGAAGGTCGAGCCCACGCCCGCCCCCATGGGCGAGATGAGCGTGGGCAGGTGCAGCAGCTCGGCCACGTGGCAGCCGTGCACCGGACCGGCACCGCCGAAGGCGTACATGGGCAGTTCCCGCGGGTCCTTGCCGCGTTCGCCCAGATGCGCCCGGGCGGCGTTGGCCATGTTCTCGTTGACGATCTGGTGGATGCCCCAGGCCACCTGCTCCACCCGCATGTCGAGCTTCGCGGCGAGGCCGCCGAGGGCGTCGCGCGCCGCATCCACGTCGAGCTTCATCTCGCCGCCGAGGAAGTAGTCGGGATCGAAGTAGCCGAGGATCAGGTTGGCGTCGGTGACCGTGGCGCCGGTGCCCCCGCGGCCGTAGCAGGCCGGCCCCGGCTCGGCTCCGGCGCTGTCGGGCCCCACCTTGAGGAGCCCCAGCGCGTCCACCCGGGCGATGCTGCCGCCGCCGGCGCCGATCTCGATCATGTCGATGACCGGGATCTTGATGGGCAGACCGCTGCCCTTGCGGAAACGGTAGACCCGGTCCACCTCGAACTCCCGGGCCTTGAGCGGGTAGCCGTTCTCCACCGCGCAGAGCTTGGCGGTGGTGCCGCCCATGTCGAAGGAGAGAAGATCGGGATAGCCCGCGCGCTGTCCCAGCGCGGCCGCCGCCAGCGCCCCCGCCGCCGGCCCCGATTCCAGCATGCGCACCGGGAAGCGGGCGGCCGTCTCGGGCGTGCCGATGCCGCCGCTGGAGAGCATCACGAAGAAGCTGCCGCTGAACCGGAGGCCGTCCAGCCGCTGCTGAAGCTCCTGCAGATAGGCGGCCACGCGCTCCTGCACGTAGACGTTGGCGGCGGTGGTGCTGGTGCGCTGGAACTCGCGGATCTCGGGCACCACGTCGGCGCTCACCGAGACCCGGATGTCCGGCGCCGCCTCCGCGATGAGCTCTTGCGTGCGGCGCTCGTGGGCGGCGTTGCGGAAGCTGTTGAGGTAGCACACCGCGATGGCCCGGACGCCCTTGTCCCGGAGCTCGGCCACCAGGCCGCGCACGAAGTCCTCGTCCAGCGGCTCGATCACGGTACCGTCCGCGGCCACCCGTTCCGGCACGTCGAAGCGCAGGTAGCGCGGCACCAGCGGCTTGGGGAACTCGAGATCGAGGTCGTAGAGCTCGTAGCGGTGCTCGCGGCCGATCTCCAGGGCGTCCCGGAAGCCCCCGGTGGTGAGCAGCGCGGTAAGCGCGCCCTTGCGCTCGATCAGGGCATTGGTGACCAGCGTGGTGCCGTGCACGACGGTGCCCTGTTGAGCGCGGTCCACGATACCCGCGGCCAGACCCTCGCGCATGGCGGTTTCCACCGCCACGCTCGGGTCCCCGTGGGTAGTCAGGGTCTTGCCGATGAACGACGTGCCGTCATCCGCAACCAGGAGCAGATCCGTGAAGGTTCCGCCGATGTCAACGCCGACGCGATACATGGGTTACCGTCGTTGTGGGAGACGCCGCCAGGCGGATGGCCACGGGCGGGTCTGAAAACGCCCCTACTGCGCGAACAGGTCCATCAAGGCATCGGTCTGGTCCGCCGCGGCAGGCCGCAGCAGCGGGATCTTGACGCCCGCGTCGCGGTACTGTTGCACCCGCGCCTTGACCTCGTCCGGGGTGCCGCTGGCCGTCATGCCCTCCACGTAGGAATCGGGGATGGCCTTGATGAGGGCTTCCATGCCGCCCTCGGCATGAGCCTTCTCGAAGGTCGGGATGTCCTCCTCGTGGATGTAGGGCTCGCCGACTTTCATCTTGGGGCGGGCGATGAACGGGAGCTGGATGGGGTCGAGCTTGGTGGCCACCTCCCAGCGGATGGCGTCCAGGGCCTTTTGGTGGTCGTCGGCGATGGAGCAATTGATCAACTGGGCGACCTCGAACTTGGAGAAGTCGCGGCCCGCCTCCTCGGCGGCGTCCTTGATGATCTTGAGGGCGTTGGCGGTGTACTCGGGCGAGCAGACCGCGTTGAGCACCACGCCGTCGCCGATCTGGCCGGCGAGCTTGAGGCCCGGCCTCGCAGTAGCCGGGATGTAGAGCGGGATGTCGGTGCGCAGCGGCTTCCAGCCGATGCCGACGTTCTTGAACTTGACGAACTGGCCTTCGTAGTCGACCTTCTCGCCGGTGAAGAGCAGCCGCATGGACTCGATGTACTCCTTGAGCACTTGAGGGGGATCCTGGTGCTCCATCGCATGGACCCGGGCGTGGCTTCGTGTACAGGCGCCCGGCGCCAGCGTGATGCGCCCGCCGGTCATCTCGTCCAGCGTCATCAGCGACTGGGCCATGCAGATGGGCGTGCGCAGGCGGACGATCTGGGTGGCCCCCAGCGTCACCTTGGAGGTGGCCAGCCCCATGGCCGACATGGCCGACACCGAGTCGCGCATGAGCTCGATGGTCTCCGAGAAGAAGCCCATCTCGAAACCCTTTTCCTCCGCGCGCCGCATGAGATCGGCGATCTCCTGGACGTTGGTGAACTTTCCGTATCCAAGTGCGAAACCGACTCTGGCCATGACCTCTCCTGACTTGTTGAACGCAACCGCTCCCGATCCTTCATGTCCCGGTGAGCGTGCCCGTGCGCGGCAAAGACGATACGCCGCTACCGACGACCCGACGGTCCTGCGCTTCGAGCTCCGGTTGATTCAGAGAAAAGCGGGCGGGTGTTGCGGTGTGCCTGAAGAAAAACCATTTGTATCCGACCGGTTGCGGTTCGTCAAGGAACGGCCGCGCACTCGCGCGTTGCGGCGCGCCCCTCGATTACGTAAGCTCTGGGCCACGATGGTGGGGCTGGACATCGACGGCGTGGTGGCGGACTTTCTCTCCCCCTTCCTCCTTCGTCTGGAAGAGCGCATCGGCAAGGGGCCGATCCCGGCGGAATCGCTGCGGAGCGTACGGCTGTCGGCGCATCCGGCGTTGACCGAGGAGGCGGTGAGGGAATGCGCCGACGCGGTGCGGCGGGACCCGGGGTTCTGGGACGGGCTGGATTCGCTGCTGGGCCCCGAACAGTGGCGGCGCCTGGAGCACCTCAGCCAATGCGGACAGCTCTCGTTCATCACCCACCGGACGGGCCACGAGAGCTGGGACATCCACGCGGTCACCTCCGAGTGGTTCCGGCGGCACGGCATCACCAACCCCGATGTGCACCTGGTGGAGAAGGAGAAGTCGGTGGTGGTGGAGCGGCTCGGAGTGATGTTGTTCGTCGACGACAACTACGAGAACTGCCAGGACGTGGCCGAGCGTACGGACGCCCGGGTGCTGATGCCGCACCACGCCTACAACCGCCATTTTTCGCACCCCGGCGTAACCCGGGTCATGCATTTCAACGAGGTGTTCACGGAGGTCGAGCGCTGCCTGGATCTTCGTACGCCGGCTTCGGTCTGAGGACACCAGGGGAGGTCATCATGTACGGTTGGCGAGCGCGCGTAGGCCATGTGGCCCCGTCCCGGGGGGATACCCTCGTCTACGAGTTCTATCGCATGCTGCCCGAGGGCTTTCAGCTACTCAACAGCACCGGCACCATCCGGCAACTGGTGGACGCCGACTTCGAGCGGCAGCTCGAGCGAATCGAGGAAGCGGCACTGGACCTCGTGGACAACGGTTGCGACGTGATCATCCTCGGAGGCTCTCCGCTCTTTACCAAGCTGGGTCACGGCAGCGACACCGAGATGGGCCGGCGGCTCACCGAGAAGACCGGGGTGCCCATCACCGCCGGCATCACCGGCGAGGTGGAGGCGCTGAAGGCCATGGGGCTGCACCGCCTGGTGGTGGCCACTCCCCACGAGGACGACCTGAACGCCCGCATGAAGGCCTTTCTCGAGGCCTCCGGGTTCGAGGTGCTGCAGATCGAAGGCTATGGGGTGCGCAAGAACTCGGCGATTTCGGACCTGCCGGTGCACGCCTCCTACAAGATCGCCAAGCGGCTCTACGAGAAGGCGCCGGAGGCGGACGGCATCTTCATCCCCTGCCCGCGCTGGCCCACCATCGAGGACGTGGAGATCCTGGAGCACGAGATCGGCAAACCGGTGGTGACCAGTTGCCAGGCCTACATCTGGTACGCGCTCAAACTGATCCGGATCAGGGAGGCGGTGGCGGGCTACGGCCGGCTGATGGGCAGCCTGGCGGCGTAAGCGCGGTCCCGGCACTCGGTCCGATGAAAGCGCCGGTGGTTCCGTTGTTTTCCCCGTAGAAATGACGAGATCACCGACAACTCCCGTTCCGGGCCTTTCCCGTCGCGGCTTTCTCCCGGATCTTGCGGCGCCAGGGTTGGCCGGGACGCTCCCGGGCGGCTTCCCGCGCGGCCACCATACGAGACATTGCAATGGATCCGCTCGATCAGCACCCGTCCGTGGACATCCACGCCCATCCGGGCCGTTTTCACCGTGACAACACCGGCCTGGACCAGCGTGTCCTGGAAATGGCCCGGGGCGGCCTGAGCGCCAGCTTTTTCTGCGTGAGTACCGACCGGGCCATCATCCGCCGGGACCGGCAGTCCGGCAGGATCCGTGCACAGCGGGAATTCGAGCCCGGGGAATCGTATCGCGACACCTACGCCCGCTTCGCCGTGCTCGACCCGTGGCTTGACCGAGGCCGCCTCTTGCAGGTGCTGAGGCCCGCGGACATTCTGCGCGCCAAGCGATTGCGGCAGCCCGGCGCGATTCTCGCCGCCGAGGGCGCGGACTTTCTGGAGCAACGCATCGACCGGGTCCAGGAGGCCCACGACCGGGGCATCCGCTCGATCCAGCTCGTCCACTACAACATCAACGCCGTCGCCGACATCCAGACAGAAGAACCGCGGCACCACGGCCTCACCCCCTTCGGCACCGAGGTCATCCGGGAGATGAACCGCCTGGGCATGATCGTGGACGTGGCTCACGCCACCGAGCAGGTGACCCGCGACGTGGTGGACATCACCACCCGGCCCATCGTCCTCAGCCACACCGCGTTGCGCCGCACGCCGCGCAAATACACCCGCTTCATCTACGCCGACCACGCCAGGCTCATCGCCTCGACCGGCGGGCTTATCGGCGTCTGGCCCGCGGGACGCGGCGGCCTAGAACGGTGGACCCGGCGCTTCAGGAAGCTCGCCGACCTCGTCGGCCCCGAACACCTAGCCGTAGGCACCGACATGGACGGCCTGCGTAACACCGTCTTCGACGACTACGCGAAACTGCCGGATCTTGCCGCTGCACTGCCGGCGGCGGGCTTCTCGAAAAGCGAGGCCTCCGACATCCTGGGCGGGAACTTCATGCGGGTGTTTCGGGAGGTTGCCCAGCGGGAGTGACGGCAGCCAGGGCTTCCCAAGCTTCTTCCGGCAGCGGCGGCGCGATGATGTCGCCGACAACGGTGACCGTACCCGCCAACTCCGACTGGGGATATTCGGAACCGATCCGGCTCATCCCAGCTCCAGCTTGTAGAACCGCTGGGCATTGCCGCCCAGAAGGGCGTCCTTCTCTTCCTGCGTGATGGAATCGTTGCTCTTGATGGCGTCCACCCGTCCCCAGTCCATGTCGCTGTGGGGGTAGTCGCTGGCGTACATGAGCGAGCCGGCGCCCACCTGGTCGATGACGGACCTCAGGTTCTCGTCGTCCTCGAAGCCTGAGAGGATACGGCCGGTGAGGATATCCTCCATGGGCTCCCGGATGGTCTCCGGCAGGGTGTAGGGATCCCTGCCCCAGTTGCCCTCGTGGCGTCCGTCGCCCCGGGGCCCCCGGACGTGCTCGATGTGTTTTCCGACCCACCAGGCCCAGTAGGGGAACCAGGTGGCGCCGATCTCCAGGAAAGCACAACGGAGGTTGGGATAGCGGGCCATGATGCCCATGCGCGCCACCGACATCATGCCCACCATCATGGAGAACGGCATGGCGGTGACGTGAGTGGAAAAGAAGTCGGTGAAGCAGTCGGCCCACGGCGTGTCGTGCATGCCGGTGACCGCGTGGAAGCCGATGGGAGTATCGAGCTCGTTCACCGCGGCGAAGAACGGCTCGTATTCGGGGGTGTGCAAGGGCCGGTTGCCGACCATTCCCGGCAGCAGCACGCCGGCCAGCCCCAGCTCCCCCACCGCCCTTCTCGCCTCTTCCGTCGCACCGGCCGGGTCCTGGATCGGCACCATGGCAATGGCGTTGAGGCGTTTGCTCGCCTGGGAGCACTGCTCGGCCACGTAGTTGTTGTAGGCGCGGCACACGGCGCCGGCCAGCTCCGCGTTCTCCAAGTCGAACACCCACACGAGCGCCGTCGGGAAGACCACCTGGTAGTCCACCCCCATCAGATCCATATCCTCGATACGGCCGGGGATGTCGTCAAGGGAGTTGTCCCGGGCCTTCATCTGCTTGTGCCGGGGCGTGGGATAGTTGAACCCGCCGCCGCCCACACCCCTGGAGAAGGGTATCCGCGGCACCACGCGCCCCTCGGCCACCCAGCGGCCCTGGTCCCTGGGCTCGCCCGGCATGTCGATGACCCGGGGCCGGAGCGCGTGGAACTCCTTCTCGATGTAGCGGTCGAACAGGTCGAAAGGCTCGTGCAGGTGGCCGTCGGAGTCGATGGTCGGCATGGTACCTCCCGGATGGCGATTGGGGTGCGCGGCTTGATATCGGGAACGGGAAGGCGCTTCCGGGCGTCCGGAAGGTCAACCGATTCCGGCGGACGTCAGGCGCCGAACTTCTCCCATTGCTCGGGGGTGAAGGTCTTGAGCGAAAGCGCGTGGATGCGTTCGTCGCCAAGCTCGTCCTTGAGCGCCTCGTAGACCATCTTGTGCTGGTCGATGAGACCCTTGCCGGCGAAGGAATCGTGCACGATGACCACCTGGTAGTGGTCTCCGCCGCCGGTGAGGTCCTTGATCATCGGCACCGTGCAACCCGGGAAGACCCGCCCCAGCGTATCCTCGATCTCTTGTGGCTGAATCATAGGGCTGGGATTAGCACAAAACCGGCGAGCCGACCACCGAAGACGGGCAACGACATGCTCGCCTCACCCCGCCTGGATTCCCGCTTTCGCGGGAATGACGGAGGGTGGCGGGAATGGCGTTTGTCGCCTTTCGGCAGCCCGGAAACGACTCCCGCTTACGCCTGGCAGTCGTAGTCGTCCCGGCACTGCTGGATCATGGCCCGCATGTCGGTCCGCAACTCCTCGTTGGTGGGCCGGCCCACGTAGTACCAGCCGTTGTAGATGCGATGGACCGTGAGATCGGGCAGCAGCGAGAACGCGTATGGGATCGCGATGGTCCCGTGCTTCTTGTCCGAGGTGTCGACGAGGTCCAGGGCCTCGATGGCCTTGTGCTCATGGTCGCTCAGGAACGGGAACGTCGCCCCGAGACCGTTTCTGAGCGCCCCGTTGACCTGCGGCGGGTCCACGCTGACAACCGCGACACGGCAATAGGCGGAGGGAAGCTCCTCCTGCAGGGTGACCAGGTGGCGCAACTGCACCACGCACTTTCCTCACCAGTAGCCTCGATAGAACACCACGATGAGCGGGAACCTGCCCTCGGTGATACCCGACAGTGCCGCCTCCTGGCCCGTGTGGTCCTCGAGCGCCAGATCCGGGAACTTCCCGCCGACGGTTTGATTCATGATTGCCTCCTTTGAATACCGAGATGTCACTCCGTTACGGCGCCGGCATGGCCCAGCGCGCGAGATCCGGTTCGGCCAGCTCCGCGCCGAGCCCCGCAACCTCCGGAACCGCCAGCCGCCCGGCCCGCAGGTCCAACGCCTGCTCCACCACGTCGCCGCCCATCTTGAGCGGCCCCACGGACTCGCAGCCGTCCATGACGTTGGCGCAGCTTGCGGCCACGTGAATCTCCGCCAGCGTGTTGATGGTCAGGCCGAACCCGTGGCCGATGACACAGCGGATGCCGGCGGCCTCCGCCATGTGAATCATGCGGACGGTGCGGGTGATGCCGCCCTGCTTCATCACCTTCACCTTGACGATGTCAGCGGCCTCCTTCCGGATGACCTCCACCAGGGTCTCCGGCCCGACGATGGCCTCGTCCGCCATCACCGGGAGGTCGATGCCGCGACGCACCCGCGCCAGCCCATCGTAGTCGGCGCGGGACACCGGCTGCTCCAAAAGCGTCACGTCCAGCGGCGCCAGGGCCTTTCCCAGGCGAACGGCGTCGTCGACCCCGTAGGCCTCGTTGGCGTCCACCCGGAGGCTCAAGCCGCTTCCCACCGCATCGCGCACGGCCGCCACCCGGTCGCGGTCGGGCTCGACGCCCGACCCCAGCTTGATCTTCACCGAACCGAAACCGGCATCCCGCCAACCCACGGCCTCCGCCGCCGCCGCGTCCGGATCCAGCAGGCCGATCCAGCCGTTGAGGCGAACTTCGTCCCTGAGCCTGCCGCCCAGCAACGAGTGCACCGGCTGCTCCAGCGCCCTGCCCTTGAGGTCGAAGAGCGCCATCTCCAGGGCGGCCTTGGCATCCAGATGCCGCGGCAGGCGGCGGTCCATGAGGTCCAGCGCCGCCGAGAGGTTCAACGGATCGCGGCCGGAAAGAACGGGCGCCAGAGTCCGCACCGCCTTCAGGGTCTCGCCGAAACTCTCCTCCGAGTGGCCGGGGTCCGGATCGACGTTGCCCAGACCGGTGATGCCTTCATCGGTGCGGACGCACACCACGATGCTTTCCTGCCGGGTCTTGGTATCGTGGGCGTTGCGGAACACCCCTTTCAGAGGAATCTGCAACGGATGGATATCGATGCGGGCGATCTTCATGACAACCGGGCTGCCTCCCCGTGCGCGACCCAGCTTCCGGGACGGCGCTTTGCCTTGCGCGCGGTCGCAGGCTACTGAATGATACCCACAACCACTCCGTTGGTCGAACGGTCAGGGAGGTAACGCGAATGACTAGCGCCTCACGGTTGCGGAACGCAATGGCGGAGGACGGCTGCCTTGCGGTTCCGGGCGTTCACGACGGTCTGACGGCGCTCCTCGCCGAACAGGCCGGCTTCCGGGCGGCCCTGCTCGGGGGCAACGCCGCCACGGCCAGCCTGCTGGGCCTTCCGGACCTGGGTTTCCTGTCCGCCGATGCGCTCATCGCTCACGTGCGGAACATCTGCCACGTGCTGCGCATCCCCCTCGTGGTGGACGCCGACACGGGCTTCGGCGGGCCCCTCCAGGTGCACCGGATCGTGGCCGCGCTGGAGCGGGCCGGCGCGGCCGCGATCCAGATCGAGGACCAGGTGCCGGCCAAGCGATGCGGGCTGCTGGAAGGCGGACATCCGCTGGTGACTGCAACCGAGATGGCGGAGAAGGTCCGGGCCGCGGCCGCCGCCAGGACCGACCCGGACACCGTCATCGTCGCGCGTACCCTCGCCTACTCCTCGGGGGGCCTCGACGAGGCCATCCGGCGCGGCCGCGGCTACCACGAAGCCGGCGCCGACGCGGTCTTCGTGCAGGTTCCGGGCACGCTGGAAGATCTCCGCGAGATCCGGCGCGGCATCCCGGGCCCCCTGGTGGTCAACATGGACGAAGCCATCCCGGCGTCCGCCCTGGAGGTCGCCGACGCCGCCGCCGAGGGTTACAAGATGGCGCTCTTCCCGGGGACTGTCCGTTACACCCTGGTGAAAGCGGTCGGCGAGGCCCTGGGCGTCCTGCAGCGGGAAGGGACCACCCGGAGCCGCCGGGACCGCCTGGCGTCGCTCGACGAGTACCACGACGTGTTGCGGATGGACGAGTTCCTGGAGCTCGAAGGCGACCTCCTCAAGCCCTCGTAGACGTTTGCCCGCGGGCGGTGGGGCCACCGCCCCACCCCGCCTGGATTCCCGCTTTCGCGGGAATGACGGGGGGGGGGGGGCCGTGCAGGCCCGCGGCTCGCGCGGCTCCCGCCGCCGTCAGGCGCGAATGTCCTCCAGGAAGAGTTCCGTGGGGATCTCCTGGCCGAGGCCCTGCTGGCGGGCGCGTTCGTACACGGCCGCGGTGATGGCGCTGAACTGCGGGCCGATGGCGCCGATGTTCATGAACCAGGTGGTCTGCTCCGGGCTGGTGCGTCCCGGGATACGGCCGCTCATGAGGTCCGGCAGCTTGGGGATGTCGACGACCTCCGGCGTCAGGTCCACTCGAGGCACCAGCGCCCTTTCCTCTTCCTGACCCGCGACGTATCCGAGGTAGCCGCCCCGGGCGTAGAACGCCTCCGGCGGGAGCTTCTCCAGGTAGGGCGTGGCGTCGCCGGGACGCACCGCCACGTCCACCGCGTGAAGGAACCCCGGCTCCACCGAGTTCCGGTTCACGTCGATGACACACATGCCCGGTTCCAGCCAGTCGATGAAGAACACCGGCTCGATGGCGGAAGCGCAGCAACACACGATGTCGGCGCCCCGCACCGCGCTCCGCCCGTCCGGGGCCACCACCGCCTCGATGTCATGGCGCGCCTGCATCTCCTCCGCGTACTCGCGGGCATTGGCCGGGTTGAGGCTGAACACCGTGACCCTGTCGATGGGCCGTACGCGGCAGAGAGCGTCGAGGTAGCTCCGGGCCATGCCGCCGGAGCCGATCATCGCCACGGTGCGGCTGTCCTCCCGCGCGAGGTACTTGGCGCCGAGCCCGGCGCCCGCCCCCACGCGGTCGTGCTGCAGCCGGCCGTCGTTCATCATGGCCACGGGGGTCGCGTCCCGGGTGCTGAAGAGCAGCAGCAGGCCGCACCAGGTGCCGGGCTCGCGGGCGTACTTGTTCTCCCTCCGGCGGCCGTGCACAACGGGCCAGCTCACCATGTCGGATATGATGCGGATACAGGCATAGCCGTCCTTCCGGCTGCCCCCCACCATGAGCGCGAGCCGGTGGTACGGCGCTTCCTCGCCCGAAGGCACGTACATGTCCATGCGGCCCATGCCGACGGCGTCGCGCCGGGCCAGCTCCTGGAAGAGGCCTTCCAGCGAGTCCAGGCAAAGCGGCATGTCGATGACGCGGGCCACGTCGTCGTTGTTCAGGAACAGCATGGGCTCTCCTCACGTTCTTCCCGGATGCCGGAAGTGTTTCCCACCGGCCCTCGGTCAAGTATACTGCCGGAACCTGTCGCCGGGCCCGGGACGCCGTACGGCAAACCGGGCCGCCGGAAGGAGAACAGTCATGCCCCTATATGAGTTCCAGTGCAAGGGCTGCGGCCACGAGTTCGAGGACCTGGTGCTGGGCTCCGCCCGCCCGGCCTGTCCGTCCTGCAACAGCCAGCAGCTCGAGCGGCTGCTGTCCGTGTTCGCGGTCAACGGGGCGGCGGACGATCCGATGCCCGCCGCCGGCGCTTGCGGAAGCTGCGGCGACCCCCGGGGGCCGGGAGCCTGCTCCATGAACTGACACGCGAGAACCGCATGCCGCGGAAATTGCGCAATCGCCTAAAACCGTGTAGAATCTTCACAACGAACTGACGCCTTATCCAGAGTGGTGGAGGGACAGGCCCGTTGAAGCCACAGCAACCGTGTTCCCGAAGGGAACGCAGGTGCTAATTCCGGCCCGCAAGGGACAGATAAGGTGAGGAGAAAACCTCTTCTCATCTTGGAAGAGGTTTTTTTTCGTTCGGAGCTTGGAGTCTCGTCTGGACCATGCGCCTGAGCCCTGAGCAAGTCGAGCGGTACAGCCGCCAGATCATGATCCCGGATGTCGGGGGCGGCGGGCAGATCCGTCTGCGTCAGGCGAGCGTCCTGGTGGTCGGGGCCGGCGGACTGGGAAGTCCGGCGGCGTTCTATCTGGCCGCGGCCGGACTGGGACGGCTCGGCATCGTGGACGGAGACACCGTGGACCTTTCCAACTTGCAGCGGCAAATCCTCCACACCACGGCGGACCGGGGCCACCGCAAGGTGGAATCGGCGCGGTCGCGGCTGGCGGAGCTCAACGCGGAGGTGGACGTGGAGGTCCACGACGTGCGCTTGACGGACGGAAACGCCGCCGAACTCATGGAGCCCTACGACTTCATCATCGACGGCAGCGACAACTTCGACACCAAGTTCCTCGTCAACGACGTCGCCGTGTCGCTGGGCAAGCCCTTCTCTCACGCGGGAATCGTCCGCCTCCACGGACAGACCATGACGGTGGTGCCGCCGGAGAGCGCCTGTTACCGCTGCCTGTTCGAGGAACCGCCGGCGCCGGGCGAGGTCCTCGGCTGCCAGCAGGCCGGCATCCTCGGCGCGGTGGCGGGAACCATCGGGTCCATCCAGGCGACGGAGGCCATCAAGTACATCGTCGGCCTCGAGGAGCACCTGCTGGTGAACCGCTTGCTGACCTACGACGCCAAGACCATGGAAATACGCAACGTACCCGTGCCGCCGAACCCACGCTGCAAGGCCTGCGGCGCATCCGCGGATTCGCCGGCTTCCCAAAGGAGTCACACATGAGCTTCGTCCAGGGACTGAGATGCCGGGAGTGCGGGCGGGAGTATCCCATCGCGCCCCTCCACGTGTGCGAGGACTGCTTCGGCCCGCTCGAGGTGGAATACGACTATGACGGGATCCGCGAGAGCGTCAGCCGGGAGCAGATCGCCTCGCGACCGCGCAACCTGTGGCGCTACCTGGAGCTTCTGCCCATCGAGGAAGAGCCCAGGGTGGGACTCTACTCGGGCTTCACCCCCCTCATAAGGGCCCGCCGCCTGGGCGAGGCACTGGGCGTGGACGAGATCTACCTCAAGGACGACTCGGTGAACCACCCGACCTTCTCCTACAAGGACCGGGTGGTGTCGGTGGCCATCTCCAAGGCCATCGAGTTCGGCTACGAGACGGTATCGTGCGCATCCACCGGGAACCTGGCCAACTCGGTGTCGGCCCACGCGGCCAGCGCCGGGCTCAACTGCTACGTCTTCATTCCCGAGGGGCTCGAGGAAGGGAAGATCGTCGGCTCCGCCATCTACGGCCCGCGCACGGTGGCCATCAAGGGGACCTACGACGACGTCAACCGCCTGTGCAGCGAGATCGGCGACAAGTACCAGTGGGCCTTCGTCAACGTGAACCTCAGGCCCTACTACTCCGAGGGAGCCAAGACCCACGCCTTCGAGGTCGCCGAGCAGCTCGGCTGGAAGCTGCCGCGCCACATCGTCGTGGGCTCCGCCGGCGGAACCATCCTTCCCAAGCTGGGCAAGGCGTTCAAGGAGCTTCGGAAGGTTGGGCTGGTGGACCCGGACGAGCGGTGCAGCATCTACTCGGCTCAGGCGGCGGGCTGCTCCCCCATCATCGACGCCCTGAAGAAGGGCACGGACGTGGTGGATCCGGTGAAGCCCAACACCATCGCCACCTCCATCGCCATCGGCAACCCCGCCGACGGGTACTACGTGATCCAGGCCGTCAAGGAGTCCGGGGGCTGGGGCGAGAACGTCACGGACGAGGAGATTCTCGACGGCATCAAGCTCCTGGCCTCTACCGAGGGAATCTTCACGGAACCGGCCGGCGGCACGGAAATTGCGGTTACGAAGAAGCTCATCGAGCAGGGCCGGATTCCACGGGACGAATCGATCGTCGTCTCCATCACGGGCAACGGTTACAAGACCGTGGAGACCGTGGCCCACATTATCGATCGGCCATACAGCATCGACGCGGCCCTGGGCACCTTCGACGCGCTGTACGACGAGTTGTCGCAGGGCTCCCGGGAGAGGGCGACGGCGGGCTGACGGGGCCGTGCGGGCCCCGCACCGCGCCTCCGTGTTGAAATGACCGGGATCGGGTTTTATCCTTAGTTGGAAAGGGAGGTCCTTTCATGAGTGTTCGTGTACGTGTGCCCACCCCGCTGCGGAAGTTCACCGAGGGATCGGACGAAGTGGCCGCCAACGGCGATACCATCATGGCGATGTTCGACGATCTGGAGCAGAACCACCCCGGCATCAAGGAACGCATCATGGACGAAACCGGCAAAGTCCGCCGGTTCGTGAACGTGTACGTCAACGGCGACGACATCCGCTTCCTCAAGAACGTCGATACGGCGTTGAAGGACGGGGACAGCATCTCCATCGTGCCCGCCATCGCCGGAGGCATGTGACCGCTTGCTCACCGCGCTGAGGAAGACGACACCGGCCTCGCCCCACGAGCTTCGGAAGGCCGGAGGCATCACGGAACTCGTGGGCGGCACCCCCCTGGTCCGGATCAGGAACATCACCCGTGGCCTCTCCCCCGGAGTGCGGATTCTGGCCAAGCTCGAAGGCTTCAATCCCGGCGGCTCGGTGAAGGACCGGGCCGCCCTCAGGATGATCCAGGAGGCCATCGACACGGGCCGGCTCACGGCCGGCAAGACCATCATCGATTCGACCTCCGGCAACACCGGCATCGCCGTCGCCATGATCGGCGCGGCATTGGGCTACCCCGTCCGTCTGGTGCTGCCGTCCAACGTGAGCGAGGAACGCAAGGGGATCATCCGGTTCTTCGGCGCGGAGAGCGTCTACAGCGACCCCCTCGAAGGATCCGACGGCGCCATCCGGCTGTGCCGCAAGATCGTCAGCGAGGATCCGGACGCGTATTTCAAGCCCGACCAGTACTTCAACCCCATGAACAGCCAGGCCCATTACGAGACCACGGGCCCGGAGATCCATCACCAGACCGAGGGGACCGTCACCCACTTGGTCGCCGGTATCGGGACCGGCGGAACGGTCATGGGCACCGGACGCTTCCTCAAGGAACAGGATCCCCGGATTGCGGTCATCGCGGTGGAGCCCGACACGGCGCTTCACGGACTGGAGGGCTTGAAGCACATGGCCAGCTCCATCGTTCCGGGGATCTACCACGAGGAAGAGCTCGACCTCAAAATCCCCGTGTCGACGGAAGATGCCTACGAGATGGTGTACCGCCTGAGCCAGAAAGAGGGGCTGTTGGTGGGGCAGTCCTCCGGAGCCGCCATGGTCGCCGCGTGGCGAATCGCCCGGCAGCTCACGCACGGCACGGTGGTGGTCGTGTTTCCCGACTTCGGCAGCCGCTACCTGACCACGAATCTCTGGACGAGCTGGAAGGAAAGCCTGGAAGTCGGCAACCAGGCATTCTCGATCTGAACCGTCATGATCATCCGCTGCCCCAACTGTTCCACCACGTACAAGGTGAGCGGGAGCGTCTTCGACGCACCCAAGCCCACCTTCCGCTGCACTCGCTGCAAGCACGTTTTCATGGTCCAGGTGCGCCTGCATTTGACCGACGAGGAAGACTCGGTCGTCGTCGAGCAGGGGACCGAACGGACCGGCGAAGCGTCCGGGTTCGACGACCGAGGGGAAACCGCGGACCCACCCGAAACCTTCGGCGTCGCGGCGCCCCCGGAGGACGAGGTCCCGGAGGAGGATGTGCTGGGGGAGGACGTGCCGGAAGAAGATGTGCCGGAGGACCAGATCCCGGAGGACCAGATCCCGGAGGAGTGGGTCCCGGAGGACCGGGTCGTGGAGGATGACGTCCTTCCACCGGAAGCCGAGTCAGCCGACGACGCGCCGGAACTTCCTCTGGAAACGGTCGGAACCGGGATGGATCCCATGACCGGGGACCCCGTCGAGGTCGATTTGCATGAAGGAATGGAGCGAGGCGGCCCGGACGACGTGGCGCATTCCTATCGGGGCTTCGCCATCGACACCCTGGAGACCGATCCCCCCGAAACCCCGGCCACGGACCAAAAGGGCGGCCTCATCGACGACGACGCCCCCGCAGGCCGGCGGAAGCCGGACTTCAGCATCGAGGATGACTCCCCGGTACCTCCCATGCGGGAGCCGCGGGAGGCCTTGAGGAGGCACCACCGCGGCGGCAGAGGTTCGATCGTTCCCCTGGTGAGCCTGGCGGGCCTCGCCGTCTTCGCCTTCGTGTTGGTAACCCTGATGTACCACGTCAATCCGCAGCCGCTGGACTCCCTGATAAAGCGGATCCCCTGGTACGGCAACGCGGTTTTCGACAGCCGGCACTTCAAGCGGACCCTCGTCTGCGAGTCGCTCGTATCCGGAGTCCGGCCGGTGCTGAATCACAACGAGGTGTTCGTGGTGTCCGGCAAGCTCGCCAACCACAATGACCGGAGCGTCCACCAGGTACGTATCGAGGCGCGCCTTTTCGACGCGGAGGGGAAGGAGGTGGCACAGGAGACGACGTTCGTCGGGAACGCCATCTCCGCGAAGATCATACAGGACATGACGTTTCGGGAGATCTCGTTGCTCCAGAGCCTCAAGCCCCAGAACAACTACCAGATCTCGCCGAACGGCTCCGCGAACTTCACCATCGTCTTTCCCAAGCCCGAGACGACGGTGGAAACTTTCAGTTGCCGGGTGGTCGCGGCCGAGCTCGCCGCCTAGCCGGTCAGTCTTTCTTGGAGCCCTCGCCTTCGCCCTTGTCGGTGCCGGTCACGTCGATCTCGTCGGGCTCGTTCAGCGATTTGCGAAAGCCCTTGATCCCCTTGCCGAGCCCCTGGCCCAGCTCCGGGAGCCTGCGGCTGAACAGCACGAGAATGATCACCAGAATAATCAGAAGTTCCCAGATACCAAGGCCGAACATAGCGGTTATCCTCGCGTGCTTCGGGTCGCCTGAGTCTCGATACGACAGTGCGAGTCTAGCCCAAACGCCGTCCGAATGACAGGCACGGCCACGCTTCAGGCGTAGGCCGACACCGGCGCGCAGGTGCAGACCAGATTCCTGTCGCCGTAGGCATTGTCCACCCGGCCCACCGGAACCCAGAACTTCCGCTGCCTCACCCACTCCCGCGGGAATGCCGCCTTGTCCCGCGAATACGGATGCCGCCACTCTTCGGAAAGCAGGTGGCTGGCGCTGTGCGGCGCGTTCTTGAGCACGTTGTCCTGGGGGTCCGCCTCGCCGGTCTCGATCTCGCGGATCTCCTCGCGGATGGCCAGCATGGCGTCACAGAAACGGTCCAGCTCCTCGCGCGCTTCACTCTCCGTCGGCTCGATCATCAACGTGCCGGCCACGGGAAACGACATGGTCGGCGCATGGAAACCGAAGTCCATGAGCCTCTTGGCCACGTCGTCCACGGTCACGTTGGCGGAAGCCTTGAACGGGCGCACGTCGACGATGCACTCGTGGGCCACCATGCCGTTCTTGCCGCGATAGAGAATGCGGTAGTCCGACGAGAGCCGGCGCGCAATGTAGTTGGCGTTGAGCACCGCCACCTCGGTGGCCCGGGTCAGCCCCGCGGGGCCCATCATGGCGATGTACGCCCACGAAATCGGCAGGATCCCGGCGCTGCCCCAGGGGGCGGAGGAAACCGCGGTGATGCCCTCGGCGGGACCGCTCTCGGGCACCACGCCGTGCGCAGGCAGGTACTTCGTGAGATGCTCCCCCACCGCCAGGGGCCCGACGCCGGGGCCGCCGCCCCCGTGCGGGATGCAGAACGTCTTGTGGAGGTTGAGGTGGCAGACGTCCGGGCCGATGCGCCCCGGCTGGCACAGCCCCACGAGCGCGTTCAGGTTGGCGCCGTCCAGGTAGACCTGGCCGCCTCGTTCGTGGACGATGCGGCAGATCTCCGTGATGCCCTCCTCGAACACGCCGTGGGTGGACGGATAGGTGACCATGAGCGCGGCGAGGCGGTCGCCGCAGCCGTCGGCCTTGGCCCGCAGGTCGTCCAGATCGATGTTGCCGTCATCATCGCACTCCACCACGACCACGTTCATGCCCGCCAGCACCGCGCTGGCCGGATTGGTGCCGTGGGCGGAGCTGGGAATGAGGCAGATGTCGCGTTCCCCCTGGCCGTTGGCGGCGTGGTACTTCCGGATCACCAGCAGCCCCGAATATTCCCCCTGGGAGCCGGCGTTGGGCTGGACCGACACCCCGGCGAACCCGGTAATGGCGGCCAGCCACTCCTCGAGCCGGGTGATCAGCCGGCGATAGCCCCGGGTCTGGTCGGCGGGCGCGAAGGGGTGCATCCGGGCGAATTCCGGCCAGGTCACGGGGATCATCTCGGTGGTGGCGTTGAGCTTCATGGTGCACGAGCCCAGCGGGATCATGGAGTGCACCAGGCTCAGGTCCTTGGCCTGGAGCTGCGCCATGTAGCGCAGCATCTGGGTCTCGGAGTGGTGCCGGTTGAACACGTCCTCTTCCAGATAGCCGCTCCGGCGCACGTACCGTTCCGGGAGGTGCGGCCTGGCTTCCCGCGCGATCACCGCCGCCAGATCCCGGTCGTCCACGGAGACGCCGAATACCCGCAGGAGGTCCCGGAGCTCGTCCGCGCCGGTGGTTTCGTCCAGAGAAATGTGCAGCAGGCCTTCGGACGGCCGCCCGAGATTGATGCCCTGCTCTGCGGCCGAGCGCCGGATCTCGTCGGCCCGCTCCGGGTCCGCGGCCACCCGCAGGGTGTCGAAGAAGGCATCCGCCACCGGCGCGAACCCGGCCTCCCGGAGCCGTTCCGCCAGATATGAGGCGTGACGATGGACCCGCTCGGCGATGTTCCGGAGGCCGGAAGGGCCGTGGTACACCGCGTACATCGAAGCCATCACCCCCAGCAGCACCTGCGCGGTGCAGATGTTGCTGGTGGCCTTCTCGCGGCGGATGTGCTGCTCCCGGGTCTGCAGCGCCAGCCGCAGCGCCCTCTCTCCGTGAACATCCTTGGACACGCCCACCAGCCGCCCGGGAATCATGCGCTTGTACTTGTCACGGGTCGCGAGAAAACCGGCGTGGGGGCCGCCGAAACCCATGGGCACCCCGAAGCGCTGCGCGCTGCCGACGACGATGTCGGCGTCCATCGCTCCCGGGGGCGTCAGCAGGCAGAGGCTCAGCAGGTCGGTGGCCACGATTGCCACCATGCCGCGCTCGCGGCACCGGCGCACGAACGCGTCCAGATCCGGTATCGCCCCGCTCGCGGCAGGATACTGGATGAAGCCGGCGAAGGCGTCGGCCGGCGGCTCCGGACCCGCGGCATCCGTCACCAGTTCCACGCCGATGGGCGCGGCGCGCGTGCCGACCACCTCCAGGGTCTGCGGGAAGGCGTCCTCGCAGACGAACAGCTTGCACCGCCCCTGCTTCTCCGCGTTGAAGGCCAGGAACACGGCTTCGGCGGCCGCGGTGCCCTCGTCCAGCAACGATGCGTTGGCGATGTCCATGGCCGTGAGGTCGGTGACCATGGTCTGGAAGTTCAGCAGCGCCTCCAGACGGCCCTGGGCGATTTCCGGCTGATAGGGCGTGTAGGCGGTATACCAGCCCGGGTGTTCGAGGATGTTCCTGAGGATGACGGCGGGCGTGTAACAATCGTAGTAGCCCATGCCGATATAGGACCGGGCCGGCCGGTTGGCGCCGGCAAGCTCCCGGGCCTCGCGCAGGAGCTGTTCCTCGGTCAGGGGCTCGGGCAGGTCCAGGTCGCCCGCGAACCGGATGCTTTCCGGCACCGCCCGGTCCACCAGCTCTTCGAGGGATCCCAGGCCCAGGACCGCGAGCATTTCCCGGACCTCGGCCGCGCTCGGCCCGATGTGCCGCGACGAAAACAGCTCGCGAAACGAGCTCGTGTGATCCGTCTGGTCCACGGCATGCTCCCCAGCGGAGGTCACTCGCCGTCGTCGTCCTCCTGCTGGCCTTCGCAGTACACGGTGTATTCCTCGGGCGTCATCAGATCATCCAGCTCGTCGAGATCCGACATGGCGACCTTGATGATCCAGCCTTCCCCGTAGGGGTCGTCGTTGATGAGCTCCGGGGTGTCCGGGAGCGCGGCGTTGACCTCCGTCACGGTGCCGCTGACCGGGGCGTAGAGATCCGATACCGCCTTGACCGACTCGACGGCGCCGAAGGGATCATCCTTGCTGATCTTCTCCCCGACCTCCGGCACCTCCACGTAGACCACGTCGCCCAGCTCGTTCTGGGCGAAATCGGAGATGCCGATGAGCCCGCTGTCACCGTCCTCCACCGACACCCACTCGTGCTCCCTCGAATACCTCAGACCCTTCGGGTACTCCATCGATTCCTCCTTGGCGGCCCGTCCTTCCGCCGTTATCACACGAAAGGCACGCGGACGATACGGGCCGGGACCCTCCGGCGGCGGATCTCCACCCGGACCTCGGTGCCCACGGCCGCCGCTCCGGCCGGCACATACCCCAGGGCAATGGCCTTGCCCAGGGTCGGAGACAATGTCCCGCTGGTGACCCGTCCGACCTCGCGGTCTTCCTGGAAGATCGGATAGCCCTGCCGGGCGATGCCCGCCTCCGTCATCTCCAGACCCGCCAGACGCCGCTGCAAGGGCTCCTTCCGGGACAGCACGTCAGCCCCGATGAACGGGCCCTTGTCCAGCTTCGTCACCCACCCGAGCCGAGCCTCCGGCGGCGTGGTGCTCTCGTCGAGCTCGTGGCCGTACAGCGAAAACCCCTTCTCGAGCCGAAGCGTGTCCCTGGCCCCCAGCCCGGCGGGTTCCACTTCGCCGGCATCCGTCAAGGCGTCCCACAACCGGACTCCGTCTTCCGCGGGGCAGTAGAGCTCGAAGCCGTCCTCGCCGGTGTATCCCGTCCGCGAAACGAGGCAGCGGACCCCGCTCACCTCGGCCGTGACGAAGTTGAACGCCTGTACGGAGGACAGGTCCGCCCCGGTCAAGGGCTGGAGGATCCCCTCCGCCGCAGGTCCCTGGAGCGCCAGCAACCCATAGGAATCGCTGACGTCCCGGACCGTCACCTCATCCCCCGCATGGTCCGCCAGCCAGTTGTAGTCGACTTCCCGCCTGGAGGCATTGACACACAGGAGGTAACGCTCGGCCTCCAGCCGGAAGATCACCAGGTCGTCGATGACCCCGGCGCGGTCGTTCAACAGCAGCGTGTACTGCGCCTGTGACGGACCGAGGCGCCGGACGTCGTTCGTGGTGACGTGCTGGCAGAAGCGCGAGGCGCCCGGACCCGTCACCTCGATCTCTCCCATGTGGCTCACGTCGAAAAGGCCGGCCCGGGACCGGACCGCGGCGTGCTCGGCCTGGATGCCCTGGTACTGGACCGGCATCTCCCATCCCGCGAACTCCACCATGCGGGCTCCGAGAGCCACGTGGCGGGCGTGGAGCGGGGTTCTCCTGGGGCCCTGTGCTTGCGTTTCTCCGGCCATGGTCCGGGCTCCCGGGCTATTCCAGGGAGCGTTGCGCCGACCACAGGGTGTTGGACAGCAGCATGCAGATGGTCATGGGTCCGACACCCCCCGGCACCGGAGAAATCCATGACGCGCGCTCCTGGGCCGTTTCGAACTCCACGTCGCCCGCCAGCTTGCCCGTGGACAGCCGGTTGATGCCCACGTCGATCACCACGGCGCCGGGTTTGATCCACTCGCCGCGAACGGCATGGGCCTTGCCCACCGCCGCCACCACCACGTCCGCCCGGCCCACCTCCCCGCCCAGGTCGAGGGTGCGCGAGTGGCAAAGCGTCACGGTGGCATGCCGCGCCAGCAGCATGAGCGCCACGGGCTTGCCGACGATGTTGCTGCGGCCCACCACCACCGCGGTCTTGCCCTTGAGGTCGCAACCCACCGAATCCAGCATCCTCATGATCCCCAGGGGAGTGCAGGGCTTGAAGCCCGCCCCGCCCGAAAGCAGCAGCCCCTGGTTGACCGGGTGGAATCCGTCCACGTCCTTGGCCGGGGAGACGGCCTCCAGGACCCGGTCCGTGGCGATGTGTTCGGGCAGGGGTAACTGGACCAGAATGCCGTGTATGTCGGGGTCCTGGTTGAGACGGCCGATCAGATCGAGGAGCTCGTGCTGGGTCACGGAGGCCGGGAGAAGATGCTCCACCGAGCGGATGCCGACCTCAGCGCAGGCCTTCTCCTTGTTCCGCACGTACAGGCGGGAGGCCGGATCGTCCCCCACCAGCACCACGCCGAGGCCGGGCACCACACCGTGATCGTTCCGGAGCCGCTCCGCCTCCTCCCGCACCTCGCCGCGGACCTGTTTCGCCACCGCCTTGCCGTCAATGATCATCGTGCCACCGCTTCGATCAGGGTCTCGAATTTCCGGTTAACACGGCGGGATTGCAAGGTCAATAAAGTTACGAGGTCATTAATGAATCGGCGGGAGACGGGGCTCCGGCGGCCGGCGCCGCCTTGACACTCCACCGGGGCTCACGTACCAATGAATCAATGGTCGTAGGCGTTCCCAAAGAGCTGAAAACCGAGGAAAACAGGGTCGCGCTGACGCCCGCCGGAGCGGCGGCGTTTATCGCCCACGGCCATCAGGTGCTGGTGGAACGCAACGCCGGCCGGGGCAGCCACATCCCCAACCGCGCCTACACCGCCACCGGCGCCGCCGTGGTGGACCGCGCCGGAGAGGTTTGGAGCCGGTCCGACCTGGTCATGAAGGTCAAGGAGCCGGTGCCCGAGGAGTTCGGCCATTTGCGGCCGGACCTCACGCTCTTCACCTATCTCCATCTCGCCGCGTTGCCGGAGCTCGCGGAGACCCTGTGCGAGAGGGGCGTCACCGCGGTCGGCTACGAGACCATCGAGCTCGAAGACGGTTCCCTGCCCCTGCTGACGCCCATGAGCGAGATCGCCGGACGGCTCTCGCTCCAGGTCGGGGCCTGGTGCCTGCAGTCCGAGAACGGCGGCCGGGGGGTCCTGCTCGGGGGCGCCTCCGGGGTCCGCCCGGGAAAGGTGGTGGTGCTGGGAGCGGGCACCGTCGGGGCCTCCGCGTGTCAGGTCGCCGCGGGCATGGGCGCCGACGTCAGCGTGCTGGACGTCAATTCCGCGCGGCTGCGGTATATCCACGACATTCTCGGGGGACGGCTGACCACTCTCATGTCCAACCAGGCCAACCTGGAGGAAGAGATCGCCGGCGCGGACCTGCTCATCGGCTCCGTGCTCATTACCGGGGACAAGACTCCCATGCTGCTGCGGAGGGACCGGGTCAAACGGATGAAGCGAGGCGCCGCCATCGTCGACGTCTCCATCGACCAGGGCGGTTTCGCCGAGACCTCCCGCCCCACCACCCATCGCGCCCCCGTCTACGTCGAAGAGCGGGTGGTGCACTACTGCGTCACCAACATGCCGGCGCTGGTGCCTCATACCGCCACCCACGCCCTGACCAACGCCACGCTGTCCTACGGCCTCGCCATCGCCGACAAGGGACTCCGCCAAGCGATGCAGGACAGCCGGGCGCTGGCGCGTGGACTCAACGTCCACGACGGGCGGGTGACCCACGCCGGGGTGGCGAGCGCGTTGCAGGTGCCGCTGACGCCGGTGGACGAGGTCCTCTGCGCATGAGGCTGGTAACCCGAGCCGACTTCGACGGAATCGTCTGCGGCGCCCTCATCACCGCCGTGGAGGACATCGATTCCTACCTGTTCGTGGAGCCCAAGTTCATGCAGGACGGCGCCGTGGACATACGCCACGGGGACGTCATCGCCAACCTCCCCTACCACCCGGCATGCACCCTGTGGTTCGACCACCACTTCACCAACGAGGACTCGGGGTTCGACCGGCCCGTGGTCGCCGGGCGCGGCGCCTTCCGCCTGGCCCCGAGCGCGGCCCGGGTCGTGTACGAGTACTATTCGGAGGTGCCGAGCGCTTCGGCCGCCCGCTACGCTGCCGGCCTCCGCATGATGCGCACCGACCGCGTCACCGCCCTGCTGGAAGACACCGACAAGATCGACGGCGGCACCCTTACCCGGGACGACGTGCTGAACCCCGCGGGCTACGTGCTGATCTCCATGACCATCTACGGCAAGGACAACGCCGAGGAACCCTACTGGCTGCGGCTCATGGACCTGATCCGCGACCATCCCCTGGCCAAGGTCCTGGGCGACCCCGAAGTCAACCAGCGTTGCGAGCGCGTGCTCGGGCTGCAGGAGGACCTGCGGCGGCAGCTGCTGGACCGCGTGGAGCTGCGTGGAAACGTCATCTTTCTGGACCTCCGGGACACCGCGGACCTGACCGACGCCAACCGGTTCCTGCTCTACACCCTCTTCCCCGACGGCAACATCTCCATGAAGGTCTCCCGGGACCCGCAACGGCCCGACACCACGGCCATCTCCGTGGGCTACAACATCTTCAACACCACCTCCGCCGTCAACGTGGGCCGGTTGCTCAGTCACTACGGCGGCGGCGGCCACCGGGTGGTGGGGTCCTGCAGGGTGCCGGACGTGGAGGCGGGACAGGCCATCGACGAGATCCTGGGCCACATCGCCGAGCCGGCGTCCCGGAGGTGATGGTGTCCGACGCTCCATCGCGCGGCCTGAAGGTCATCCGCATCGACGCGGCCCTGGCCGAGCTAGCCGAGATCAACTCGGAGATCCGGCACCGGAGTTGCATCGAAGGAGAAGGCTTCAACGTCGGACTGGTGTCCTTCGCCGCCACCTCGACGGCGGACCCGAAACAGATCGTACACGACGACAAGGACGTGGTTTGTCACGTGCTCAAGGGACGCGGCCGTCTGCGCGCCTCCGGGGAAGTGACCCCGCTCCGGCCCGGGATGCTGTGCCACATTCCCAGAGGAGTGCCCCACGACTTCGCGGCGGAAGGGGACGAGCTGATCCTGTGCTATTCGCTCATCACCACGGAGCCGTAGCGGCCGCCTGCGTGCTGGCCCTCCTTTCGACGGCCGCCTGCTCGGGCACGCAAGCACCGGATCCCCGGTACGCGCAACCCGCGAACCTGCTGGAGATCATCAACGAGTTTCAACGGCTTTCGCGCGAGGACGTCTACCGGGACCACATCCCCAAGGACGTCACCGGAACCAACATCCTGAAGGCGACCCTGCTTCGCCTGGACGACTTTCAGCGGAAGCACGGCAACGGGTACAACGACATCGTCGAGTTCACCCGGGCCACGGCGTACGAACGGCTCCGGGACTACGGCCGCGCCGTCCGCCATTACCGGGTCGTGGTCCGGAGCGGCGGTGAACTGGCGGAACCGGCGAAACGCCATCTCGACGCCCTCGAAACGTTCCGCCGCATCACCAGCGCGACGCTTCCCAAAGACGATCCGTTCAAGTACATCCAAGCCCTGGACGACGTGGTGCTGGCATGGAACGCGTTGATCCGCCAACACGAGGGAACGCCGCTGGCGTATCTGGCCCGGGTGGAGGCGGAACGCATCGACCGCGCCAAGGTGGCTTTCGTGGAGCTCAACCGGCACCGGCTGAACGACGGCAACGAGCTGGTGATCGTCGGTTACAGCCAGCTCCTTTCCAGACATGCGAAGAGCAAGAACTACCATCGCCACATGCTGGATTTCGGGGACTACTACGTGAACCTGGCACGCGAATACTCCATCCGTAACGACCCGGAGGGACTCGACTTCGACATCGAGGCCTTCGAAGGGTTCGCGCAGTCCGCGATGAAGCTCTACACCGAAGTGGCCCAGCAGGACGGAGCGCTGGAAAAGCTCGAAGCCAACGGCAAGATCGCGGCGCTGAAGGGCCTGATGGAGCAGATGAGGAGACGGAACCGATGAAGTACGGGGCGTGGCTGCTCTGCATCGTGCTGGTGCTGCCGGTTTCCGTCCAGGCCCGGTCGTCCGGGGTCTCCATGGAGCGAGTCCTGGATCCGCTGCGGGAATTCGATCCCTTTGACGAGGCGGTTGCGGCGGAGCGGTACTTCCCCGACGAGATCGAGCGGCGTGTGCGCCGGGCCATCACCGACGCGCTGCTCCAGCGTCCCGACCGACTCCGTGAGCACCTGAGCCGCGTGGAGGCCGAGGACGAGAAGCGGACGGCGCAAGGCGACGAGCCAAGCGGGCTGACCCCGCTCGTGAGGGAGCTCCATCGCGCCCAGGCGTCCCGGACCGGACAGGGGGAGGAATCGGCCGGGAACCGTCCGGGAGCCGACGACGACCTGGAGCGGGCCGAGGCGCTGCTGGCCGACAACAACGTCGTACGCTGGAGCGGGTTCCTGAACCGGCTGCTGGGGGCCATGGACCTCGTGCAGTTGGCCTCGGGCTCATACCTTACGGCAGCCTTCGAGACCGCGTTCGTCGAGGTACAGCGGACGCGGGCGCCGCACATGCCCGCCGCCGAGCGGAAGGCCCTGGCGCTCTACAAACGCTTCCTCGACCGCTTTCCCGATGACCGGAGAAGCGCCGACGTGGGACAAAAGGCGGCGGCCCTGGACGCGAAGAAGAAGGATGTCTGGGTGCGCCGGCAACTGGACGCGGCCGGCGAGGCGCTGGACGGGGGAGATATCGCCGAGGCGGAGTTCCATACCCGGCTGGCCGCCATCGTGGACCCCGAGGCGGACGACGTGGAAAAACGGTTCCGTGAGATCGACGCCGCCCGGCACGCGCGCCGGGAAAGCCGGCGCCGGCAGCTCTCGGTGGCCGACGCCGACAACCTGTCCGGGGCCGGGCCGGAACGACGGCGGGACATCCGGACGCTGCTTTACGCCCTGGTGAAGGGGGACGCGGCGGAGGCCGAGAAGCAGGCGCGCGACATGGTCCGCCGATACCGGGGCGAGACCCTCGGGAACGTGGCGAACGACGCCCGGGCGGTGGCGCTGGAGCTCGGCGGGCGGCACGAAGAGGCCAAGCGGACGCTGCAGGAGATCGCGCGGACCTCGCCTTCCCGGCGTGACCGCAAGCGGGCACGGATCCTGCTGGACAGCCCGGAGTACAACCTGCTGGAGATGGTCGACCGCGCCCGCACCGGGTATCGCATGGAACAGGTCCGGTTCGTGCTGCTGGGGGAGAACTTCCTCGAGAAGAACGCCCTGATCGGCGCGGCCCCGGTCATCACCCACGGCGCGGCCGGAGCCGCTACCCTGGGCGCCGCCAACATACTGATGGTGAGCAGCAACCTGCTGGAGCTCCTCAGCGGCAATCCGGTGTCGAACCAGACCGTCGTCGACGCCGCCGCCCGATATGTCCGCGCCCGTCCGCGTTCCGAGAAGTCCGGCGACGTCTACCAGGTGCTGGGAGGGGCCTACGAGAGCCAGGGGCACCCGCACAAGGCGCTGCACTATTACCGTTTGTCCGGAAAGATCGCCCCAGAACGAATCCGGGAACTCGAGGAAAATGCGGCGAAGACCTTGTTGAAGGCCGCCGAAAAAACGGACTCGAAGGCGAATCGACGGATCGTGTACGCGGCGATACTGGAGCACTACCCCGAGACTTCGGCCGGGGAGCAGGCCAAGGGACGGCTTGCACGGCTGCTTTCCGTGGAGAGCCGGGGCCTGAGGCTCAGCAAGCAGTTCCTCGAGGAGAACCCGCGGCTTTACGGGCCCGAGGGACTCGGCCTCAAGGCCGCCCTCTTCGACGGCAACGCCCACAACCTGGAGCTGGCCGAGCCCGGGCTGAACGTCCTCGGGCGCAACACGTTGCTGCTGCACTACGACACTCCCTGGGGGACCCGAACGCGGACCCACTCCGTGGCGCGGCAGCGGATCGAGAACCTCGAGGCCCTGCTGCGCGAGAAGCACTACGCGCTGGCAAGGCTGGACGGGGACGCGGAGAGCATCGAGGCGTTTCCCTCCCAGTTGATGAAGTTCGAGGATCGAGACCGGCGTCCGGACCCCGCCGATATGGAGTTCATCCGCCGGACGGGCCGCGACGCGGGCCCGGGCTCGCCGATACTCGACCACGAGTTGCTGAGCAAGAAGGAATCCGATCCCCAACAGGCCTACGGGCTGCCCACCGTGCGGGGCAGCGTCACGCCTTCGGGAGTGAGCCTGAGCGCGGAGGCGCCCAAGTCGTTCCTCGCGGAGGAGCTGGTGGTCGGCAACGACTCCGTCAGCCCCTACGCGGGTGTCCGGCTGCCGATACCTTTTCTGAAGGAGTTCGTCCCGGTGGACTTCATGCTCCGCGCGCGACCCGGACTGCCGTCGATCACGCCCCAGATCCGGCGACCGGAAGGAGCCGTGGACGACGCCCACCTTTACCGGTAATCCATTCGTCGTATCCAGCCCAGGAGGAAGCCATGAGAAAAGTGCTGCAACCCAAGAGCCTGCCCGACCCGAGGCCGCGTTACTCGCAGGGCATTCTAGCGGAGGGGAAACGCCTGCTCTTCATCGCCGGCCAGACCGCGGTGGACGCCGACGGCAACGTGGTCGGCAAGGGCGACGCCGCCGTCCAGGCGGAGCAGGTGCTCAAGAACATGAAGGCGGTGCTCGACGAGGCCGGCGGCAGCTTCGCCGACCTGGTCAAGATCACCACCTACATCACCGACCCCCGCTACCGCGACGACATCAATCCGGCGCGCCTCAAGTACATGGGCGACAACCCGCCCGGCAGTACCCTGGTGGTGGTCGCCGGACTGGCCAACCCGGATTTCCTGGTGGAGATCGAGGCGATCGCGGTGTTGCCGGAGTGAAGCGGGCTACGGCTTGACGATCAGCGACGGCCCTTCCGCCGCTTCCTGCTTCTCCTGGGCCTTGTGCAGGCCGACGCTCCGCATCACCAGGCCTTCCAGCAGGGGCACGCCGAGGCTCCCGAGGTCGCCGCGGCGAATGGCGAGGGCGATTCCGAGCACGGCCCTCGCCTTCTCTTCCTGACCGGAGACGTGCAGGTGGAGGGCGGCGTCCTCGAGACGTCCCTCGAAGACCGCGCGGGTTTCCTCGCCGAGGAATATCCCCTCGACGGCTTCCCGGACGATGCCGCGGAACCGTTCTTCCTTCTGCATCGGGTTGAGCACGATGCGGCTCTGCTGGGTATCCTCGAGGCGCAGCAGGTAGGGCTCCAGCAGGTCCTTTTCCACGAACCAGGTGCGGAACTCCGGCTCCTCCAGGAGCTTCTCCGAGGTCTCGGAGGGCGCCGTCGAACCGACGGCGCCCGCGTCCACGAGATCGAAGACCGGGTGGGCGCGCTGCGCGGGCTTGACGCCCGTGAGGTAGGTGCGCAGCCGGGGATAGTCCGCCACCCCCTCGCCCGGCGAATCGGTCACCTTCCCGTAGGCCTCGTGCACCAGCCAGTCCGCGTATTCCCAGGGCACGGGGGTCATGGAGACGTCGAGCTGGACCTTCATGTCCTCCATCATCTGCCGCAGCTCCTTCCGGCGGATGACGTTGCCCCCCAGCCGCTCGAGGCCGCGGCGGTCATTGACGGCGGCCTGCAGGACCAGCAGCCCGCCTCCTGGTTGCGGCCGCGTCAGGATCACCATTCGCGAGCCGCCGCCGGTCACGGATGACAGGAACCCCTCGATCTCCGGCGCGAGGCTGAAGTTGACTCCGCTCTCGCCGGCCGACGCCGCTTGGGGTTCGGCGGGCACGAGTCCCCCCTGGGCCAGCTTGAACAGCGACCGGCGGATCTCGCGCCGGACCTCCTTGCCTCCCGCCCGTTGCTCCAGGTCCTTGAGCGCGCTCACCGCGGCGTCGTCCCGGACGCGGCCCAGGACATGGGCCACGGCCAATGAAACCGCGGCGTCGCCTCCGAAACGCTGGAGCAGCGGCTCGACCGTGGCCGCATCCGGCGATTCGGTTTCCACCCCTTCGTTTCGAAGCGTTTTCAGGCCGCTCCGGAGGGTCTTCTGTCGCGTATTCTGCGTCGCCATCGTGTTACTCTTGCCATACGCCCGCGGGTTTTCCAACGCGGCCGGTCAACTGTTGACTTGTCCGGCCCCGCCCGCTAATTCAGATGGGAACCGGCGAGCACGAAGCAGCCCCCCGTTACAGAGTCCTTTCCCCGCTCGAATCCGGCATTTTCGGGATGCGAAAGCGGCCTCGCCGTGTGGCCACCCGCCGGCAGCGGCACATTGCGGAAGGCGCAACGCACCAACCCAGGAACGTTATCCCAGGAGGCACGAAATGGCAGACGGCAGCATTGACCAGACCAACGAAGGCGGCATCTCGCTCATCGAGCTCAACCACCCGCCGGTCAATTCCTACACCCACGAGATGTTGCGGGAACTCGACGACGCGCTCCTCAAGGCGCGCTTCGACGACGACATCCACGTCATGGTGATCACCGGCAAGGGCGAGAAGTTCTTCTCCGCCGGCGCCGACATCAACATGCTGGGGACCCAGACCCTTTCCTACAAGTCCAACTTCGCGCTGCACGGCCACGAGGTGCTGATGCGCATGGAGAACACCCCCAAGCTGGTGATCGCGGCCCTCAACGGCCACGCCATCGGCGGCGGACTCGAGATCTCCATGGCCGCGGACATCCGCATCGGCAAGAAGGACGGCGGCCGCATGGGCCTGGCCGAGGTGAACCTCGGAGTCATGCCGGGCATGGGCGGCACCCAGCGCCTGCCGCGCCTGGTGGGCCGGGCCAAGGCCCTGGAGCTGTGCGCCACCGGGAAGCAGGTGGCCTTCGAGGAGGCCATGGACATGGGCCTTCTCCATTACATCTACGAGCGCGACACCTTCCTTCAGGACGTGATGGACTACGCCAAACAGTTCGTGCCACCCAACAAGGCCAGCATGGCCGTAGGCAAGATCAAGCGCGCGGTCCACGCGGGGATCGAGAGTTCGCTGCCGGAGGGTTTGGCGTTCGAGCGGGAGGTGCTCACCCAGACCTTCGCCAGCGACGACGGCAACGAGGGCGTCACCGCCTACCTGGAGAAGCGGACGGCCAAGTTCAAGGGCCAGTAGACGAATGAGACGGTTCGAAGCCGCACGCGCGGCCTCGCACGAAACATCCCATCAAGTTCACACAATCCGGAGGTAACGAATGTCCAAGCTGTTGATCGGCGGTGAGCTCGTCGACGCCGTGAAGAAGGAAACCTACGAAGTGCGGAACCCCGCCACCGGACAGGTGGTGGACCACGCCGCCAAGGGCTCGGAAGAGGACGTCCGCCAGGCCGTGGACGCCGCCGAGACGGCGTTCAAGGAGTGGTCCGACACCACCCCCGAGGACCGCGGCAAGGCGCTGGAGAGCGCCTGCGGGCTGATCCAGGAGCGCAGCAAGGACATCGCGGCGCTGTTGACCCAGGAGCAGGGCAAGACCCTGTTCGAGGCCGGGCTGGAGATCCACCACCTGATCCACGGCCTGGAGTTCTACGCCGGTCTCGCCTCGAAGGTGCGCGGCTCCCACGTGCCGCTGCCGCAGAAGAACGCCTACGGCATGGTGGTGCGCCAGCCCATCGGCGTGTGCGGCGCCATCGTGCCGTGGAACTTCCCGCTGACGCTCATGGGCACCAAGGTGGGTCCGGCGCTGGCCGCGGGCAACACCATCATCGTGAAACCCGCCTCCACCACGCCGCTGGCCACCGCCCTGTGCATGGAGCTGATCGCGCAGGCCACCTACGCCGGCGGCAAGAAGTCCCTTCCCGCGGGCACGGTGAACTACGTCAGCGGACCGGGCGGCTCGGTGGGCGAGGAGTTGCTCAGCAACCCCCGCATCCGTCGCATCGCCTTCACCGGCTCCACCCCCATCGGCCGTCACGTCATGGAGGTGGCCGGGAGGGAGATCAAGCGCGTGACCCTGGAGCTCGGCGGCAGCGACCCCATGATCGTCATGGAGGACGCCAACGTCGACATGGCGGTGAAGATGGCCGACATCGGGCGCTACTTCAACTGCGGCCAGATGTGCCTGGGGGTGAAGCGCCTGTTCGTGCACGAATCCGTTGCCGACGACTTCGTCGGCAAGCTGGCGGCGGGCCTCCAGAAGAAAGCGGTCGGCGACGGCATGAAGAAGGAAAGCCGCATGGGGCCGCTCCACGTGGACTACCAGCGCACCGAGGTGGAAGAGCAGGTGGAGGACGCCAAGGCGCGCGGCGCCAAGGCGGTGGCCGGCGGCGCCCGGCCGGAAGGCGACGAGTTCAAGAACGGCCACTTCTACCTGCCGACGCTGCTCACGGACGTGCCGGACGATGCCCGCATCGCCACCGAGGAGTGCTTCGGACCGGCCCTGCCGGTGTTCACCTTCAAGGACATCGACGAGGCCATCGAACGGGCCAACGCGTCCGAGTTCGGCCTGGGCTCGTCCATCTGGACCAGCAACATGAAGTACGCCAACAAGGCCATCGACAGGCTGGAGGCGGGCAACGTGTGGGTCAACTCGCTCCACTACGGCTACGACGAGCTGCCCTTCGGCGGCGTCAAGTCCAGCGGCGTGGGCCGCGAGCACGGCCCCGAGGCGCTGGACTACTACCTGGAGCCCAAGGGCGTGGTGGTGGTCGACGTATAGGGAATGCAGGCCCGACGCCATGAACGGGTGCCACTGTGAAGCGGTGGCACCCGTTTTCGCATTGACGCAGGCGGCCCATGCAAGCGCCCGGAAACCTGTTCGATTCCCGACCCGCCAGCAGGAACCTGCGTCCGCTGCGCCGGCTCGTCGGGTACCTGAAGCCCTACCCCTGGCTGCTCGCCTTCACCATCCTCTCCCTGCTCGCCGCCGCGGTGACGACGCTGCTCCTCCCCATAGCGGCCCGGCAGATCCTGGAGATCGGCTTCACCGAAGAGAACCGGGCGCTCATAGGCCGGCACTTCCAGCTCCTGCTCGGGGTCATCGCTGTGCTGGCGGTGGCGTCCGCGTGCCGTTTCTACTTCGTGGCCCGGATCGGCGAGCGCGTCGTGGCGGACATCCGCAAGCAGGTCCACGGGCACGTGCTGGGCATGAACCCCACGTTCTTCGAGGTGACCCGCACCGGCGAGATCCTGTCGCGCCTCACCACGGACACGACGCTGATCCAGACGGTGATCGGTTCCGGCGCCTCCATGGCGTTGCGCAACCTGCTGATCTTCGTGGGCGGGTTCGTCATGCTGATCGTCACCAGCCCGCAGCTCATGGGCGCCGTCCTGGTGCTGATCCCGCTGGTGCTGCTGCCGATCCTGATACTGGGACGAAGGGTGCGGCGGCTGTCCCGGCTGAGCCAGGACCGCGTGGCCGACACCAGCGCCCTCGCCGGCGAGAACCTCGACGCGGTGGAGACGGTCCAGGCATTCACCCAGGAGCGCGCCGAGAAGGACCGTTTCGGCGCCGCCACGGAGGCGGCCTACCACACCGCGCTGGTGCGTATCCGCAGCCGGGCGTTGTTGATCTTCCTGGTGATCGCGCTCATGTTCGGCGGCGTCGTGGGGGTGCTCTGGCTGGGGGCGGACGCGGTGTTGAGCGGCCGCATGTCCGCGGGCGTCCTGGTCCAGTTCGTGTTCTACGCGATCTTCGTGGCCGGCTCGGCCGCGAGCCTGAGCCAGGTTTGGGGCGAGGTGCAACGGGCCGCCGGCGCAGCCGAGCGCCTGCTGGAACTGCTGGAGGCGCAACCCGCCATCACCGCGCCCCCGGAACCGCGGCTGCTGCCGGTGCCCGCCGCCGGGAGCGTCAACCTTGAAGCGGTGGAGTTCCGGTACCCTTCCCGGCCCGACGAGCAAGCCCTGGACGGCTTTTCGCTTTCCATCGAGCCCGGCGAGACCCTGGCCCTCGTGGGGCCGTCGGGCGCCGGCAAGAGCACCGTCTTCAAGCTGCTGCTGCGGTTCTACGACCCGGGCAGCGGGTGCATCCGGCTGGACGGCCTGGATTTGCGGCATGCCGACCCCCAGGCCGTGCGGAGCCGCATCGGGCTGGTGCCCCAGGAAACCGTCATCTTCGCCGCCAACGTCAGGGAGAACATCCGCTACGGCCGCCCCGAGGCCCTGGACACCGAGGTGGCCGCGGCCGCCCGGACCGCCTTCGCCGACGACTTCATCCGGGAGCTGCCGGACCGCTACGACACCTTCCTGGGCGAGAAAGGCATGCGGCTCTCCGTCGGCCAGCGCCAGCGCATCGCCATCGCCCGGGCGATTCTCCGGGACCCGGCGGTGATGCTGCTGGACGAAGCCACCAGCTCGCTGGACGCGGAGAGCGAGCACCTGGTGCACCAGGCCCTGGAACGCCTGATGGCCAACCGCACCACGCTCATCATCGCCCACCGCCTGGCCACCGTGCTCAAGGCCGACCGCATCGTGGTCATGGACCGGGGCCGCATCGTCGCCACCGGCACCCACGAGAAGCTGATGAACGACGGCGGCCTCTACGCCCGGCTGGCATCGCTGCAGTTCGCGCCGGAAGCCGAGGATGCCTGACCGGAGGAATTGCCGTCCAGCCGACCAAGGGGATCCGTGACATGGAGCAGCGTGTCAGCATCGTCACCCTGGGCGTGGACGATCTTCCACGCGCACGCGCGTTCTACGAAGCACTCGGTTGGCGTGTCGCCAACGAGCAGAACGCGGACTCCATCGTCTGCTTCACGCTCAACGGAATCGGATTCGCCCTCTATCCCCGCGACAGGCTCGCCGAGGACATCGGCCTACAGGGCGGCAGCGGCGCCGCGACCGGTGCAGTCACTCTGGCCTACAACGTCCGTACGCGCGAGGACGTGAACGCGCTCCTCGACGAGGCCGAACGCGCCGGCGGCGCCATCGTCAAGCCGGCGCAGGATGTCTTCTGGGGCGGCTATTCGGGATACTTCAAGGATCCCGACGGGCATCTGTGGGAAGTTGCCTGGAACCCCTTTTCGCCGCTCGACGACGACGGAAACTTCGCCTGGTAGCCGCCCGTTCCGTTGATCCGGCGGACGCTTGTCTCAGGCGGGGGAGGACGGTCGATCCTTGAATCTGCATGAGATCTTGATAAAATATCCCTGTATAAAGTTATTATAATCGATAAATTCAAGGGTTCTTTCAGCGAATCAGCCGCAGGTTACGCCGGAAGCCATGCTGAAACGGCGAGAAATTGCTTACCTTGAGGAATGGGCCGCCCGGGGGGGCCGCAAACCGTTGGTGATTCGCGGCGCCCGGCAAGTGGGCAAGTCAACGCTGGTGCGCGAGTTCGCCAGGACCGCGGGCATGCCGCTGGTCACGGTCGACTTCGAGCGCAACCCGGAAATGCGCCAGGCATTCACCATTCGGGACCCGGCGCGGATTCTCTCCACGCTCGCCCTGCTCACCGGTCAAACCATTGCGCCCGGAACCCATCTGCTGTTTCTCGACGAAATTCAAGCGGCCCCGGAAGCGCTGGCGACACTGCGATACTTCTACGAGGAAGCTTCCGAACTGCATGTCGTGGCCGCGGGTTCGCTCATGGAATTCGCCCTCGCCGACACCCGGTTCTCGATGCCCGTGGGCCGGGTCGAGTACCTACACTTGGGGCCGCTGGCCTTCGAGGACTTCCTGGACGCCATGGGGCGCCCGGAACTGTCCGCCCACCTGCGTGCCATCTCGTTGTCCGATCTCGAGGATGCCTTTCCTGACGCAGTGCATCAACGGTACCTCGACCTGCTGCGGGAATACTGGATCGTGGGGGGTCTTCCGGAGGCCGTCTCGGGTTATGCACAGGGGCAAGGGAATGCGGAGGGCGGCTTCCTGCAGCTCGCCCGCATCCAGCAGAACGTGATGGCCACCTATCGGGACGATTTCAACAAGTACAGCCACGGCAGTTCCCGGGACCGGCTGCGCATGGTGTTCGACAGTCTGCCGGGTCTGGTCGGACGTAAATTCAAGTACGTCGGGGTCAGCCGGGACCACCGCGCCGCAGAGTTGGCCGACGCGCTGCGACTGCTGTGCATGGCGCGAATCGCCTACAAGGTCTGCCGCACCGCCGCCAACGGCGTGTCGCTGGCCGCGGAAATGAACGAACGCCATTTCAAGTGTTTGTTCATGGATGTCGGCCTGATGTGCGCCGCGCTGCACCTGGACCTGCTCGACCTTGGCAGGCACGACTTGACCCTGGTGAACACCGGCGCCGTCGCCGAGCAGTTCATCGGCCAGCACCTGCTCTACAGCGGTCCCGGCTACGAGACGCCGGCACTGTACTACTGGGCGCGGGAGACCAGGAACGCCGCTGCCGAAGTGGACTACCTGATGACCTTGGGTTCGCAAGTCGTTCCCGTCGAGGTCAAGGCGGGCGCCACCGGTTCGCTGAAGTCGCTGCACCAGTTCCTGAAGGAAAAGGGCAGCGCGTTCGGGCTTCGTTTCAATGCCGCCGCGCCGAGCCTGCTGCACGATTCTACGAGGCTGCCGGACGGCAATGCCCTCGACTATCATCTGCTGTCGCTGCCCCTCTACCTGGTCGGTCAGGCGCGGCGGCTGGCGGGAGAATTTCAGGACAGGAGACTAGGCCCGCGATAACGACGGCTGGCGGTCCTCGATGGCGCGGAACACCGCGTCGCGGACCTTGTCGTAGTCGGCAGGGACGTCGATGGGGGTGTTGGGGTGGCGGGACGCCACTTCGTCCAGGCGCCCCTCGTGGTACTTGATCTTGAACTCGGGGAACTTGAGGCCGTTGGCGGTGGAGATGACCACCACGCGGTCATGCCCTTTGATGACGCCCTGGTCCACCAGCTTGAACAACGCGGCCAGGGCCACGCCGGTGTGGGGGCAGTTGAACAGGCCGGTGCGGTCGGCGCGGGCGGCGGCGTCGGCCAGCTCGTCCTCGGTGGCCTGCTCCACCACGCCGTTGAAGTACTGGAGGGCGCGGATGGCCTTCCGGATGCTCACCGGGTTGCCGATCTGGATGGCGCTGGCCAGGGTCGGCTGGGCCTGCACCGGCTCGAACTCGTCGAACCCCTTGAGATAGCTGAGATAGAGCGGGTTGGCCCGCTCGGCCTGGGCGCAGGCGATGCGCGGCAGCTTGGAGATCATGCCCAGGTCGTGCATCAGCTTGAACCCCTTGCCCAGGGCGCTGACGTTGCCGAGGTTCCCCCCGGGGATGACCACCCAGTCGGGCACCTGCCAGTCGAACTGCTGCACCAGCTCCATGCTCACGGTCTTCTGGCCTTCCACCCGGAGCGAGTTCATGGAATTGGCGAGGTAGATGTTGTGACGGGTGCAGAACTCCCGCACCAACTCCATGCAGCCGTCGAAGTCGGTGTCGATGGCCAGGGTCACGGCGCCATGGGCGATGGGCTGGATGAGCTGCGCCGTGGAGACCTTGTTCCTGGGCAGGAACACGACGGCGCGGATGCCGGCCACCGCGCAGTAGGCTGCCAGGGCCGCGGAGGTGTCGCCGGTGGACGCGCACGCCACCGCCGGGATCTCCACCCCTTCGGAGATCATCTGGCGCACCATGGACACCAGCACGGTCATGCCCAGGTCCTTGAAGGAGCCGGTATGGCTGTTGCCGCAGAGCTTGACCCAGAGGTCGGGTATGCCGATCTCCTTGCCCAGCCGCTCGGCCCAGAAGAGGTTGCTGCCGCCCTCCAGGGTCGACACCACGTTGGCGTCTTCCACGTCGGGGCAGACCATCTCGCGCTTGCCCCAGACGGAGCTGCCGTAGGGCCACTGGTTGCCCATCAGGCGCTGGTCGAAGAGGTCCCTCCAGTACGCGGGCGGTTTCCTGCGGAGGAGCTCCAGGTCATGGCGCACCTCCAGGAGATTGCCGCATTTCGGGCATGCGTAGATGATTTCCTTCAGGCTGTAGCGCCCCGGGCAACCGGCGATGCACTCGAACCAGGCCCGGTAGGGACCGGGTGGAACCGCCTGGATCTCTCGCGCCTGCATGGCTCGTCCTCTACTCCCAACGGAGGCCCGACGCAAGCTCCTGACAGCCTGCCTACTGGCGGATGGCCGCGTTCTGCTCCGCGCTGGGAAACACGAGGGATTTGATGACGACGGGCACCGCTCCCGAAGAGGGGATCAGGGCGCCGACATCGATGTAGTCGAACTCCTGCAGCGCGATGCCGTCCACCGAGATGATGGGCGCGTCGAGCTTCATCTCCTCCTTGAAATGAAGCCCCAGGATGCCGCCGATGTCGCCGTCGTTGACGAGGAGGAGCGGGTGTCCCTTGTCCAGCACCGGCTTGAGGCCCTCCACCACCGCTCCGCAGAAGCCCTGCAGGCGCGCGAAGGTGGCGGACCCCTCCCAGTGGAACGCCAGCGCCACCGGCTGGCGGCCGTCCTGCAGGTCCAGGCGCCGCAGCGCGTTGTCGATGGCGCCGATGACCTTGGCCGGGTCGATGTCGTCGCCCCACTCGAAGTCGATACGCACCACCGGGACGTTCCTCACCGGCACCGCGTCCGGCGGCGAGATGAAGATGGTGCTGCCGCTCACTTGGATGGTGTACTGGGAGGCGCCGATGACGGTGGCGCGGATGCGCGCCGAGGGTTCCAGGATCGGTATCCCTAGGCCTTCCACCCGCCTGCGGATCTCCCGCCCCAGGAGCGCGCCCATGTCGCCGAAGCCATTGCCGGCGTGGCCGTAGATGAACTCGGAAACACCGCCCGAGAAGGTCACGGCGTCCACCTTGCCCCGGTACGCCAGCGGCGGAAGCCGCAGCAGCTCCCGGGTCTCGTCGGTCAGCTCCTGCTGGTTGACCACCTCGAACAGGCGGTCCGCCATCTCCGATGCGATGGCCTCCAGGCTCTGCTCGTGCATGACCTGGCCCAACTCCAGCTCAACGCCCACCTTGCCGCCGTGGCGCCGCCCCGCCTCCTCGATGCGGACGACGTTGTTGGCACCGTCCATGGCCAGCAGCCGGGCGCCCACGTCGATGGCGGTGACCTCGCGTACCCTGCCAGCGGCGCACACCGCGATCTTGCTGGTGCCGCCGCCCACGTCGATATTGAGCACCACCGCGTCCTCGTTGCCGGAGCGCGCCACCGCTCCCGAACCGTGAGCCGCCATGGTGGTCTCGAGCCCGTCGCCGGCAGTGACCGACACGAACCGGCCGGCCTCCTCCGCGAACAGCTCGGCGATGGCGCGGGAGTTGCGCCGGCGCACGGCCACGCCGGTGAGGATCAGCGCGCCCGTGTCCACGTCCTCGCGCTTGAGCTCGGCGCGTTCGTACTGCTGGTTGATGAAGCGCTCGAGGCGCTCCATGTCGATGGTGAGGTCGTCGGTGTAGGGCGTGAGCAGAATCTCCGATTCGCTCAGCACCGTCCGCTTCTTGACGACGTAACGCGTGCCTTCCTGGCTCAACTCGAGACGCGAGAACACCAGGTGGGACGTGGACGAACCGATGTCCACGCCCACGCTGGTGAGCTTGATCTCGTCTTCGTCAACGATGTGTCTGCCGGAACCGGTAAAACCGAGGGATCCTGTGTCGGCCACGAGCGGTTCCTAGGCTTCCGGCTGATAGATCTCGGCGGGCATCTTGGTCTTCATCCCCTCCTTGGCCAGGGTCTCCTCGAACTCCTTGCGCAGGAACGGATCCTCGTCCCGGTAGGCGATGGCGGTGCCGCCGTCCTTGATCTCGATGGCGCCGTAGTCGATGGCCTTCTCGCCGGGCCGGCCGCGTTCGCGTCCGGGGGCGTTGGGGCCGAACCACGCGGACAGCCGCAACGGCTCCGAGCTGACGCCGAAGTGGGCGTGGAACCAGTTGCCGCCCATGGGAGCCGCGCTCACCATGCCGACGGGCTCGTAGTCCTGGCGCTTCACGCCTTCCGCCTTGCCGTCCTTCCACGGCGTGGGACCCAGGGTGGCGGGCCAGGTGTAGGTGTAGCCCTTGCCCTTGACGCAGATGAGCACCGCGGCGGAGCCGTGGGCGTGGGCCTTGGAGTACCGGCCGGTTTCGTGCTGGCCGATCCACAGGTAGAAGCTGTTGCCCACCATGTGGGGCTCGATGCGGCGGTAGCCGGGCGAGCGGCGGTTGTCCAGCGGCAGCTCGCAGGTGACGATGTCCGGGATGATGTTGGTCTGGCGCATGGCCAGTCCGCGCACCGGATCCGGCTCGATCTCTTCGTTGGGCTTGTAGTAGTCGTCCGTGTCCTTGTAGCGGTCGGTGAAGACGTAGGGGCAGTTGAAGATGAAATCGGTGTTGTTGAACAGGTTCATGATGTTGGGCGCCGTCGTGCCGGCCAGCAGCAGCCCCGGGCTGGAGGTGGCGTTGACGATGCGGTAGTTGGCATTCACCGGAATCGCGAACAGCGAGCCCTGCTGCCACTCGAAGGTGTGCTTCTTGTCACTGCCATCCACCCACACCTCCGTGGTGCCGCGGCCCTCGACCACGAAGAACTGCGCCTCGAACAGGTGCTTCTGGGCGTTCAGGGCGCCGGCGCCGGGAACCTCCACGACATAGCAACCCCACAGCCCCTCGGTCCCCAGGAGCTGGATGAAGCTGGCGTTCCCGCCGGCCCGCTTCCAGAACTTCAGCGGCAGGTTCTGGACCTTCTCCACGCCGATGTCCCGATAGATGGGGATCTCCTGCTCTTCCATGAAGGTATCGTAGGGGGTGTTGGGACGAAGGAACTTCCCGTAGCCCGCCTTCTGCATCTCGCCCGTGGGCTCCTGCCACTGCTCTTTTCCGTTGCCAGCCATAAAAACGTGCCTCCTGAACTGTGTGTGGTGAGCCACTCAATATAGACAATAGACTTCCGAGCGTCCAGGGTAGGCCCGCCCCCCGGGACACATGCCGCCTCCGCGCGACACGCTCCCGCACGACGGCGCGCATGGTGTCGCGGAGTCCGCCGCCGGATCAGTCGAAACACTCCAGGCCCGCCGCCGCGACCCCCACCCGGGCGATGTCCTCGTCCTCGTCGGAGGTGCCGCCGCTCACGCCCACGGCGCCCACCACGTCGTCGCCGTCTCGGATCAACAATCCGCCCGCGGCGGGAACGACCTTGCCGTCGGCCAAGGCGGTGAGGGCGGCGAGGAACGTCGGGCGCTCGTTGAGGCGGTCGGCGATGGAGCGGCTGGAGCCGCCCATGCCCAGGGCGCCCCAGGCCTTGCCGATGGCGATCTGTGGACGCAGGATGCTCGCGCCGTCCTCGCGCTTGAAGGCCTTCAGGTGGCCGCCGTCGTCGAGCACGGCCACGGCCATGGGCCTGAGGTCCAGCTTGCGGGCTTGCGCCAGGGTCTCGTCAACGATGATCGCGGCCTTTTCAAGACTCAGTCTTGAGCTGCTTCGTGCCAAGGGTCTCCTCCTTGTCCTTCGATGCCTTCTGTTCCGCCTCGGGGGCATCCGCCGTCCCCGCCGCCGTCGCACCCGCGCCCGGGCGGGTCTCCACCTGCAACGGAAGCTGTCCCTGTTTGGTCTCGCCCCAGTAGACGGTGCGGTGCGGGAAGGGTATCTCGATGCCCCGTTCGTCGAACGCCTTCTTGAGCCGCCGGTTGTACTCTCGTCCGATCCGCCACTGCTGGACCGGCCGGGTCTTGAGCCGCGCGCGCACGATCACCGCGGAGTCCTCGAACCTGTCGACGCCCATGATCTCGATGGGTTCCAGCATGTCCCGGCGAAAGCCGGCGTCCTGACGCATGGCCTCGTCGACTTCCTTCATGACCGCCACCACGTCGTCGGTGTCCTCGCCGTAGCCTACCCCCACGTCCAGCAGGTAGCGGGAATAGTCCTTGGTCATGTTCTGCACGTGCTCGATGGTGCTGTTGGGAACGAAGTGGACGTTGCCGCTCAAGTCCCGGATGCGCACGGAGCGGAGAGTGACTTTCTCCACCACGCCGGTGACACCGCCCACGTCCACGACGTCGCCGGCGCCCACGCTCCCTTCCGTGAGGATGAAGAGGCCGTTGATGATGTCCTTGATGAGCGACTGGGCGGCGAAGCCCACCGCCAAACCGAAGATCCCGATGCCCGCCAGGAGCGGACCGACCTCGACGCCGGCCAGTTGCAGGACCAGGAGCAGGCCCAGGAGGAATACCACGAGCTTGACGAAGGTTTGGGCCAGGGGTCCGAGGGTCTGGAGCTTTCTCCCGGCCTCCTGGCTGCCGACCCGGTCGAGGACCCCGGGACGCAGCAAAGACTGGACCGTGACGTTGCTGAGCCGTATGAGCGCCAGTCCCGCCACGATCACCAGCACGATCAGCGCCCCTCTCGCGAGCACCGTCTCGCCGGAGGGCGTGCCCAGGAACTCCACCACGGAAACGCCCCAGATCTCCAGCAGCACGGCGGCGGCCAGTATCCAGACCGGCAGGTCCACCAGCACGACCAGCAGGGCGCCGCGCCCGTGGGCGGTGACGTCCTCCGACGCTT
The DNA here is from genome assembly GCA_965219905.1 of uncultured Binatia bacterium (SeqCode). Classification (GTDB taxonomy): domain Bacteria; phylum Desulfobacterota; class Binatia; order UBA9968; family JAJDTQ01; genus JAJDTQ01. The sequence goes on from CBDCOS010000003.1 coordinate 214,807, forward strand.
CGGTCCCGCGTCGAAGGGCCGCGGCCTTGTCCCACACCGTGCGGACCGCGCTCTTGACGTAGAAGGAGAGCAAGAGCGCCGCCAGCGCCAGGAGCCCGGTGCCCATGATCCTCTGCCAGACGAACTGCGACGCGTACTGATAACCGGCCAGGTTCAGGGCGATGGTGCCGGCCAGCACGCCGACGACCAGCAGATGGACCAGCGGCCACACGGACCACAGGAAACCTTCCTGTGAGCGGCTCTCGCCGAGCACCGCCTCCATGACGGCGCTTCGCCGGCTGCATACTACCGTCGCCAGCGCCAGCACGACCAGGCCGAAGGCGATCATCAGGAGGCGCGCCAGCGCAAGGCTCGCGCCGACGTCCTCGCCCGGCGCGTTCAGGAGGACGTACCGTGGAATCAGCAGCACGAACGCGGCCACACACCCCACCACCACCGCCGTCCGCAGCAGCCGGGCGGCCTCGGGCGTGAACCCCCAGCGCCGGTTCCCGTGGCCGCCGGGACGGAAGACCGCCCGGCCGAACAACCCGATCCACAACACCAAGGCGCTGAGTTGCACGGCCCCGGCCAGTGTGGCGCCGAAGGGATCGTTCCGGGACAGCCCGAACTGCGGCAGCGCCAGGGTGACGAGGATGACGTATGCCGGCCACACCGCCGTCCGGAGCGCCAGCAGCACCGCCACGCGGTGCGGAGGCGTTTCGCCGCCCCTGCCCGCGGTCAGCCGCGCCCGCAACCTGCGCCCCACTCCCGCCGCGAACCACGGGACCAACCCGAGAACGAGCACGGCTCCGACCCAGGGCCAGGGTGAGATCGCGAAGCGGAACTCGGCCATCTGCCGTTCCTGATGAAGCCACCCGTAGACCCGTCCCAGCAGCGCCGCGGCACCGTCGGCGGCCTGGCCCAGAAACCCCCAGTTGGGCGGAAAGAGGCCCACGGGCTCCCGGTTCGCAAGCCACAGCATCCGCCCGAGCACGAGGGTGTACAGGCTCTCGAGCTGGTCTTCCCGCTGGCGCCTGAGCTCGGCCAGGACCGTGGCCTGCTCCGCCAGCTCGGAGAGCACGCCCTCCTGGGCCTGCAGCGCCCCCTTGCGGTCCTCCAGCAGGCCGTCGAGCACGGCGCCCACGCCGCGCGACGGCACCCCTTCAGCCGCGAGCGCCCGCGCGTAGTCCCTGGCATCGGCGTCCGCGCGAAACAACGTCGTACCAAGCTCGAACAACGCCTGCCGGTACTCCCGGAGCCGCTGGTTCGACCTTTCCTCATCCGCGGACCCGAGGGCGCCCGGCGGGCCACGATGGCGGAACTTCTCGAGCTCCACCTTGATGTGCCGGGCCACCCAGTCGCCCGCGCCGTAGCGTTCCACCAGGTCGACGAGCCGCTCCTTGTTGCGCATGTCCTGCGCCGTCAAGCGCTCCTGCTCCGAACGCTCGGCCCGCACCGCCTCCAGCTCCCTGCGGTGCGCCAGGGTGTCCTTCTGCAAGCCCAGGACCTGGAGCTCCAGCGTCATGAGGAGAGTCTCGACCCGGGACGCGGTCTCCGTCAGGCGCCTCTCGATGACCGCGATACGGTCGTCGAGCACGGCCTCCTCGAAGTCGATGCTCACCGCGGGGTCCGGAACCGGGCGCGGGGCAGGTTCGGCGGCGGGGCCGGCTTCCGCGGGCGGTGGGGCTTGCTGTAGCGGTTCTGCTTCAGGAGCAGTCCGGGATTGCGGCAGGGACCGGAGGTCCGCCGGAGGCCCGGGGCCTTCCGCGGGCCGGGCCGTCCCCGGAGCCTCCACCGGGTCCACCGCTCCGGGGGGCGTCTGGCCGTGACCCGGCGGCGCAACGATCGCCGATGCGGCCATGGCCGCCGATACGATCAGGGCCGCGGGCAGGAGCTTGGTGTTCATTCGATGTTCTCGAACCGTTTGACGATCAAGCGAACCGGGGATACGACTCTCGGACGCTGCTCCTCGCGCCGCACCCCTCTATCTGCTAGCTGTTGTCCAGTGTCGTGTCCCGTACATTCCTGCGACAAGTTGCGCGGGAATGTACGGGACACGACACTAGCTTCTTACTTCACCACTCGCCCACGATTCAAGATGACATCCCGCGCCAACGTCCTGCTCCTGGCCACCGCCCTGCTCGTCACCTTCACGACCGGCACCGCCAGCCGCATCTTCGCCATTTCGCTGCCGTCCGTCGCCGACGGTCTGGGTACCGACATGGTAGGCATCTCGTGGGCGCTCATCTCCTTTCAACTGGCCACCGCCGCGCTTTCGCTGGTCTTCGGGCGGGTCGGCGACGTGTACGGACGCCAGACCGTCTACATCTGGGGCATCGTGCTCTTCACCGCAAGCTCGCTCTTGTGCGGCCTGTCCGGCGACATCCTGCAACTGATCTTCTACCGAGTGCTCCAGGGGGTGGGCGCCGCCATGATGCAGGCCCAGGGCCGCGCCCTGGCCATGGACGCGTCCACCGAGGAGTCCAGGGGACGCGTGCAGGGGTTCATGACCACGGCCCACCACAGCGGCTTCCTGGTCGGCCCGGGCGTGGGCGGGTTCATCATCCAGTACATCCACTGGCGCGGCGTCTTCTTCTTCCTCGTCCCCCTGGGAGCCCTCGCCACCGCACTGGCTCTGGGCTTCCGCCGGCGCCAGGGCGGCACCGTCACCGAACGCGCGGCGAACGGACGCCCGGCCATCGACTATCTCGGCGCTGCGCTGCTGGTGGCCGTTACCCTGGCGTTGATGGGCGTCCTTGACCGCCAGATCATGGAAACCTTGACCCCGGCATGGCGCGCGGTCGCGGTCGCGGCCTTCGCGGCCTTGGCCGCGGGTTTCCTGTGGCGCGAGAGCCGGGCGGCAAGCCCCATCCTGAGCCTGGCGCTGTTCCGTATCCGGATGTTCGCTTTCAGCACGGTGGCGATGCTGCTGGTCTCCATCGTCAACACACTCCACGTCTACCTGCTGCCGTTCTACCTGCAGGACGTGCTGGGGCTGGCCCCGTCCTTCATGGGTGTCCTGTTCCTCAGCGCGCCGATCTTCGCCGCCATCCTGTCACCGGCAGGCGGCATCATCGCCGACAAGGTAGGGCCGCGCATACCGGCCACCGCGGGCGCCGCGATGTACGCCGGAGCATCCTTCCTGGGCGTCTATTTCGCGGCGGGTTCACACTGGATGCTGCCGACGCTGGTGCTCGTCCTGGTGGGACTCGGCAGCGCGCTCTTCTTCCCGCCCAACCACACGGCGCTGATATCGTCCGTGCCGCCGGAGCACCGGGGCGTGGCCACCGGCACCCTCTACACCATGTTCGGCCTGGGCAACGTCTTCGGCGTCACCGTGGGCAACTTCCTCATGACCGTGGCCTTCCGCATGCACTCCGGCGATCCGGAGGCGCTGCCCGCGGCCGCGGACCGGGCCCACTTCGTGCTGGCGCTCCAGGACACCTTCCTGGTCACGACGGGCGTCGCCCTCGTGGCGGTGGCGTGTTCGCTGCTGCGGGGCGGCAGGTCTACAGCAGCCGGTTCGGGAGGTTGACGAAGGTGCTCATCTCGGTGGGCAACGCGGTCGCCGGCGCCTTGCACACGTGGGCCGGAGTGATCTGGTCGATTTTGGTCACGCCCAGGAGGCCCATGGCGATGATGATCTCGTTCTCCAGGAGCTGCAGGGCGCGCACCAGACCCTCGTAACCGCCCGCCCCCAGGGCCCAGCCCTGGAGCTTGCCGATGGTGACGGCCTTGGCGCCCAGGGCCACCGCCTTGAGCACGTCGGTGCCCCGCAGAAAACCGCCGTCGATGATGATCTCCGCCTTGCCCCCCACCGCCTCGACGATCTCCGGGAGCATGTCCATGGTCCCCTGCCCGTGGTCGAGCTGGCGGCCGCCGTGGTTGGAGATGTAGATGACGTCCACGCCGTGGTCCACGGCGATGAGCGCGTCCTCGGCGGTGGCCACACCCTTCAGGAGGAACGGCATGCCGCCGATCTCCTTGATGGCGTCCATGGTCTCCCAAGTGAGCTTGGCCTGCCACAGGCGATCCTGGTTGGCGGCCTCCCGACGCTTGCTGGGGGGCAGCCAGCGGTTCATCAACTGCCGCTCCCGGTTGCTGTAGTGGGCGGAATCCACGGTGAGGCACAGGGCCTTGTAGCCGGACTGCTTGACCCGTCCCAGGATCTCCTCGATCCAGTCCAGGCCGCCGCGGATGTAGAGCTGGAATATCTTGTCCGACGGGGTCGCGGCCGCGGTCTCTTCCAGGGCGGGCTGGGTGACGGAGCTGACGAAGTTGACGGTGCCGAACTCGTTGGCGGCCTTGGCCGAGGCCACCGCCCCCTCCGGGGTGATCTGCTGGAGCGAACCGATGGGCGCCAGCATGACGGGGATGCGCAGCTTGTGGCCGAGCACCGTGGTGGAGGTGTCCACCTCGGAGACGTCCACCAGCACCCGCGGACGAAGGGCCAGCGTGTCCAGGGCCAGCCGGTTGCGGCGCATGGTGGTCTCCGACTCGCTGCCGCCGCTCAGGTAGTCCCACACGGGCTGGGGCAGGTTGCGCCGCGCCTGTACGATAATCTCCTGATTGCTGACGTATTGTTCGCTCATTTTGTTCCTTCCAACGAAAAACCCGCATCCACCGATGGTGCGATGCGGGCGCGGGCGGGTGAAACCCGCCCCTACACCGGGATGTCCCGCGACACAGGTTCCTGGCGGCGTAAAGGCGCAACCGTGGGAGTCCGCATCCTCGGCGGACTCCCACCCGACTCTTCGATCGACTACCCGCGGCCCATGGGGCCGGACGTGGCAGGAACCTACTTGCCCCGCTTCGGGAAGAGCTTCGGCAGGAACTCGTTGGTGTAGACGTCCTCTACCGCCGTCATCTTCGGAAGCTTCATGTGCTTGGTGATCAGGTCATTGGTGAACACCATGCGAGGCTTCGTCATGTGGCCGATGCCTTCCTTCAACGCGTTCTTGGACAGCAGCGAGTCCACCGCGATATCGAAGTGCTTCCGCGCCAGGTCCGGGCTGATGGCCGGGTTGTGCTTGATGAAGATGTCCACGGCCTCCTGCGGGTTCTCCACCGACCAGGCAACGCCCTTGTAGGTAGCCGCCAGGAAGCGCTTCACCAGGTCCGGCTTGTTCTTGAGGGTCTGCTCGGACACCATCAGGCCGTTGCCGTAGGTGGCCATGCCGTGGTCGGCGAACAGCAGGTACAACGGCTTCTTCCCGACCTTCTTGGAGGCCGCGTCCAACGTCGGCTTCTCGGTGTAGAAGATGAGGATGGCATCCACGCGGCCGGCCAGGAGGCTCGGCGTGGTGGCGGGCACCGTCATGTTGATCCACTTGACCTTCTTGTCATCGAACTTGTTGATGTTGGCGAAGGCCGGGAAGATGACCCGCGCGGCGTTGGCCTCGGGCGAGCCAATGGTTTTCCCTTCCAGGTCCGACGGCTTGGTGATCTTGTTCCCCTCCAGCGTAGCCAGGGTCTCCAAGGTCTTGTCGTGGATCATGCCGACCATCTTGAGCTTGGCGCCCCGCGACATGGCCGCGATCATGTTGCCCACGGACGCGAAGCCGAAGTCGTCGGTGCCCGAGGCGATGCGCTTCACGGTGTCGCCGGAGCCGAAGCCTCGGGTCATCTGCACGTCGAGGCCCGCATCCTTCCAGAACCCCTTGTCGATGCTCACGTAGTACATGGCGTGCTTGCCATAGGGGATCCAGTCCAGCGCGAACTTGACCTTGTCCATGGCCGAAGCGCTGCCGACGCCCGTCACGTACAGCAGGAAAATCGCAAGTGCGATGATTGTGCGTTTCATTTTGTGTACCTCCCCACGTTAGAGTGTGTATGCAACGACCTTACAGATACTGCAGCCCGATCGTCTTTCCCACCTGCCTGACGCACTCGGTGAACTCCGCCGAAAGCCGCATCTCCGGGGTCCGGGGCCGCGGCAGCTCCACTTTGATGATATCGGTGATACGGCCCGGACGGGGCGTCATCACCAACACCCGGTCGGCCAGGAAAACCGCTTCGGGGATGCTGTGGGTGATCAGCAGGCTGGTCTTCTTCTTCTCGCTCCAGATGCGCTGGAGCTCCATGTTCATCTCGCCCCGGGTCATGGCGTCCAGGGCGCCGAAGGGCTCGTCCAGCAGCAGCAGCGAGGGGTCGTGCACCAGCGCCCGGCTGATGGAGGCGCGCTGCTGCATGCCGCCGGACAACTCCCGCGGGTACTTGTCCTTGAACTCCGTGAGTCCGGTCAGCTCCAGCAACTCCAGCGCCTTGGGATAGTATTCGTCCTTGGAGAGGCCGAGGATCTCCACCGGCAACAGGACGTTGTCGATGACCGAGCGCCACTGAAACAACACCGGCGTCTGGAACACGATGCCGGTGCTCGACTTGGGTCCGGTCACCGGCGCTCCGTTCACCAGCACCTCGCCCCGGGTCTTGTCGAGCAGCCCGGCGATGATCTTCATGATGGTGGTCTTGCCACAGCCGCTGTGGCCCACGAGGGAAATGAACTCCTGCTCGTAGACCTCGAACGAGGCATCCTCCAGCGCCACGACGGGAGCATCCTTGGAGGGATAGACCTTGGTGAGGTTCCTGACCTCGATGGCATTCGTCATGGACGTCGATTCCAAACTCGATACACCGCGACCCGTTGGCTGCTCCCCATCCGCCCGGAGCCGCCTACATGCCGAAGCCCGTCATCTCCTGCTCATCCTCGCCGATGCTCCATGGGATCAGCCACATTTCCAGCAGCACCAGAACGCCGTAAAGGACCAGGCCCAGGGCCGACAGCACGACCAGGGCCGCGAACATGAACGGCGTATTGACCTCGTAGTTGGCGACCATGACCAGGTACCCGAGGCCGGTGTTGCCGCCGACGAACTCGCCGATGATGGCGCCGATGACCGCCAGCGTAATGGCGATCTTGAGGCCGCCGAAGAAGTGCGGCAGCGCGTTCGGCAGGCGGACCTTGGCGAATATCTGCCAGTCCGAGGCCTGGAGCGACTTGACCAGGTCCAGCATCTCGGGCTGCACCATGCGCATGCCCTGGACCGTGGTGACGATGATGGGGAACCACGAGACCAGGAACGCGATGAGCACCTTGGACATCTCGCCGTAACCCACCCAGATCAGCAGCAGCGGCGCGATGGCCACCTTGGGAACGATCTGGGCCACGAGGATCAGCGGGTAGAGAAGATTCTGAAGTAACCGGGAGTAGACGATCATGATGGCCGAGATCACCCCCAGCACGAGCCCCATGAGGAACCCGTAGATGGTTTCCCGGAAGGTGACGAGGCAGTTCTGCAGGAGGGGACCGAACTTCGCGATGATGGTCAAGAAAATCTTCGACGGCGCGGGCAGCAGGAACTCGGAGACCGAGAACAACCACACCGACACCTCCCAAAGCAGCGTGAAGAGGACGAGACTGAAGGTGATGGTGCCGAGCTCCTTGAAACGTTCAACCATTCATTTCCCCGCATGGCAGACGGCGCAGGCCGGTCGTTCAGCCCGCTTTCATACCACAAGTTTCCGTGCAAGAAACCCCTAAATCGAATTTTCGCCCCGGCCACGGCGATTGCCCTGAAGCCCATTTGACGCTACGGGTAAAGGCAGTCATCGAAACGACCCCGGAAAGGACGAACCATGCCGGACAAGGTATCGATCTTCGGGCACGACCATTGTGACTACACCACGAGTGCCCGGCGCGACTACTCGGACCGAAACATCCCCTTCGAGTACATCAACGTGCTGGAGGACGAGGCCGGCCTTCGGCGCATGTTGGAGCTGAACAATGGCAGCCGCGAGATCCCGGTCATCGTCGAGGACGGCAGGGTCAGCGTCGGCTTCGGCGGAAGCTGAGCGGTGTAGCGGCCGCGGTCGCGGCCGGAAACAGACTTTGACTTGCGCCGGCGTCATCGGATATCCTGCGTCCTGACTCCCGCGTAGCTCTACCGGAACCGTTCGGAGGTTAGCGATGATCAAGCACGTCGTTCTCGTCAAGCTCAAGCCGGATGCATCCCCGGAGCAGATCGACAGAATGATCGCCGGCTACAACTCCATGAAGGAGTCGATCCCGGACCTGCTGAGCTGGTCCATGGGAGCGAACCTGCGCCGCGACGGCGACTACGACTACGCCATGGTAGCCATCTGCGAAGACGCGGAGAGCGTCCAGCGCTACGTGGACCACCCGGTGCACCGGCAGGTGGCGCAGGAGGTCGGGCGGCCGATCATCCAGAGCCGCGAAATCGCCGACTACGAGTTCGACCCCGAGGAGGAGATGTGGGAGCCCCAGGTGCAGGAGGTGTGGACCGAGCTGGCGGACACCGTCAGACCCGCGCACACGGCCCTGGTGGTCATCGACGTGCAGAACGACTTCTGCGCTCCCGGCGGCGCGCGCATGAAGGGTGACCTGAGCTTCGTGGAGGCCATGCGCGAGCCTCTGAAGGTGATGGTGGAAGCCGCCCGGGCCGCGGGGGTGCCGGTGATCTACACCCAGACCTCCAACGACAACGAGCACGACAACGGCCCGATCCTGGCGCGGCGCGCCCGGGTGGGGCTGGCCAACGCCAAGTACACCGTGCCGGGCACACCGGGATGGGACGTGTGCGATTTCGTCGCCCCCGCCCCCGAGGACGTGCGGATCAAGAAGTGGCATCACAGCGGCTTCACCAACCCCAAGATGGATTCCACCCTGGGGCGCCTGGGCATCAAGACGCTGCTGTTCACCGGCGCCGCCACCAACGGCTGCGTCGAGGCCACGGTGCGGGACGCCTTCGCCCGGGGCTACTACAACGTGGTGCTGGAAGACTGCGTGGCCGCCTACGACGCCGACCTGCAGCGCTATTCGCTCAAGAACATGGCCACCCACTTCGCGCTCATCAGCTCGAGCCGCGAGGTGCAGCGGACGTGGGCGGAACAGGGGGCGCTGGCGGGCTAGCGGCTCGCCCGAGGAGTCCGATTGTAACGATGGTCGGGGCGACCGGCGGTCGCCCCGTGGGAATCCACCGGAATCCCGAAGGAGATCACAATGGCCACAGCCACAGCGGAAACACTCGATGACGCCGTCGAAGCGAGCTTCAACTACATGGTGCACAAGGGCCCCCGGCCCGTGACGACCTTCGACAAGCCCAGCCTCGGCTACCCGCACAAGGACCGCACGTACGAGACCCACCAGGCCCTGGTCCGGAACGGGCGCAACCACCCCGAGCTCTCCATCGAGCACCACGGCTTCGCCCTGAGGCCCCAGCCCACGAAGATGACCGACTTCTTCGACGAGGACGAGATCCGGGCGGTGTACTATCCCGAGATGGAGGCGCTGATCAAGGAGAACACCGGAGCCTGCCGGGTGCTGATCTTCGACCACACGCTGCGCTCCGGCTACGAGGAAAAAGGCGCCAAGGCCCCGGTCCAGAACGTCCACAACGACTACACCGAGTGGTCCGGCCCGGAGCGGGTGCGCGACCTTCTGCCCGACGAGGCCGACGAGTTGCTCAAGCGCCGCTTCGCCGTCGTCCAGGTGTGGCGCGGCATGCTGAACCCGGTGCTGCGGGATCCCCTGGCCATGTGCGACGCCCAGAGCATCGCGACGGAGGACCTCATCCCGACCGTGCGCCCGCATCCCAACCGGCTGGGCGAGACTTACCACCTGACCTACAGTCCCGGCCACCGCTTCTACTACTTCCCGGAGATGCAGCCCGACGAGGCCATCGTCTTCAAGTGCTACGACTCGAAGACCGACGGCCGGGCGCGCTTTTCCGCCCATTCCGCGTTCGAGCACCCCCACACCGCTGAGGACGCGCCGCCGCGGGAGAGCATCGAGATCAGGACGCTGGCTTTCTTCGACGAGTAGACGTCATGCGGCGGGCTCATGCCCGCCGCCCTCTTCATCGTCGAACCCACGCTTGAACCGCCGGCGCCAGTAGGCGTCCAGCGCCTCGTAGAGGCCCGGGTCGGCCTTCTTGTTCTTGACGAACCAGTCTCCAAGGATGTCGATGCTGTGGTCCACGTCCACCACCGGGTTGGAAGCGAACAGCACCATCTGGGACAACGCCTTGCGGCTGGCGTTCTTCTCCAGCGCGTTGCCCAGCCCCACCAGGAACACGTCCCGCTGATCTTCCCGAAGGCGGTTGTAGAGGCTCCACAGCACGGAGGCAGCGCCGTAGCGCTCCACGTCCGTGGCGGTGTCGGGGTCGAGGCCCAGGGTGATGCGGACGATGAGTCGCTCGTAGCCCCTTATGTCGTAGTATTCGTACCGCGTTGTCATGTAACAGGCCCGCCAAAAACCGCACCCGTCATTCCCGCGGAAGCATGCCCTCGACCCCGATCGGGGGCGGGAATCCAGGCGGGGTGGGGCCGGGGCAATGGAGCCGCCACACCACCACCCCTGGATTCCCGCTTCCGCGGGAATGACGGAAGGTAGCCGGGAATGATGGACGGGAGCCGGGAATGGCGGATTCGAAGCGTTGGAGAACCAGGCTGCTTGCGTTGGTTCTACTTGCTCAGCGCCGCTGGGTCACCGTGTCCACCAGCGCCGGCGTTCCCTTCTTGACCTGCTCGATGGCACGGTCGAGGGCAGGCCGGAGGTCGTCGGCGTTCTCGATGGGGCCCTCGCCGTACCAGCCCATGGAGCGGGCCATGGTGGCGAAGTCGGGGTCGGGGCCGCAGAGGTCCATGCCGATGTGCGCGCGGTTCGGGTCGGTGCCGCGGTTCCGCGCCATGACGATCTGGTGGTTCCAGTCGTTGTAGTAGGCGCGGTTGTTGTACATCACGATGAGCATGGGGATCTGGTACTTGGCGGCGATCCACAGGCTGCCGGCATCGAACATCAGGTCGCCGTCGGGCTGGAGGTCCACCACCAGCCGGCCCTTGCCCCTGTGGGCCAGGGCCACGCCCAGGGAGATGCCGATCTGCGTGCCGGTGCCCAGCTCGCGGCCGCCGTGGCGGTAGGGCTTGTCGAAGTTCCACAGCCGCCGGGCCCAGTCGTGCAGCGTGCCCGAGGTCAGCACCCAGTCCTCGTCCTTGATGGCGTCCCACACCTCCAGCGCGAGCCGCGGCACGGTCATGGGCACCGCGTCCCACCGGTCTTCCTTCGCCTGCCGGAGCCACTGAGCCCGGACTTCGGCATGGCGCTTGCCGACCTCTTCGGTGCGTTCGGCGATCTGCTCGGCGCGGCCCGGCGTCGCGGCGATGCGGTCCTTCAGGAGCTTCGTCAACGCCGGCGCGGCGGTCACGGGGTCGGCGGTCATGCGCTGGTGGGCGTAGAACGGCCGCGCGTAGGTCATGGCCCACTTGCTGATCTCCGTGTCGGTGTAGCCGATGTCGATCCAGGTGGCGTCCTCCGGAACCATGCTGACCACCGTGCGGGTGGCGATGTCGCGCACGTGGGTGGGTTTCTCGAAATCCGCGATGTCCAGCGTCAGCACCACGTCGGCGTCCTTGTAGCAGCCCTCGCTGTCCATGCTCAGGTTCAGTGGGTGCTCGCTCGGGAAGTTGAGGCGCGAGTCGCAGTCCCAGACCGCCGCGCCCAGGGTCTCCGCCAACTCCACCACGTGGTCCCAGCCGTGGGGCGGGCGGGCGGCGAAGTCCGCCACGATCACGGGCCGCTTGGCCGCGGCCAGGGTGTCCGCGGCCTTCTCCAGCGCCGCTGGGTCCGCCATGGCCTGCGCGGGCACGTGGACGTTGTCCTCCGGCGGCATGGCCACGTCGTGATCGAGGGCGGCCTCCTGGAGGCCGGCGTCGTAGCACATGTAGATGGGCCCCTGCTTGCCGCTCATCATCACCGCATAGGCCCGGGCGAAGGCGCCGGGGACGGCGTCGATGGTGGTGGGCTGGGAGTCCCACTTGACGTAGTGGCGGATGGCCTCGCCCTGGACGCTGGCGGAATGGATCCAGTCGATGAACGGGCGCCGCTTGGGCTCCTCCATGGGGCCGGTGGCGCCCATGATGAAGATGGGCGCCCGGTCGAGATAGGCGTAGTAGATGCCCATGGGAGCGTGCAGCAGCCCCACCAGGTTATGCACGATGGCGATCATCGGCTTGCCGCTGGCGCGGGCGTAGCCGTGGGCGATCTGCACCGCGATCTTCTCGTGGTTGCACAGCATCATCGGCGGGTCGTTCTCGCCGTAGTTCACCAGCGAGTCGTGGAGGCCCCGGTAACTGGCCCCGGGGTTGAGCGCGATGTACTCGAACCCGTAGCGCTTGACCATGTCCACGATGACGTCCGACTGCCACTTGCGGTCGGATTTCTTGATCTCGACCGCTTCGATCTTCTCCGCCTTGCTCATGTCTGTTTCCTCTTGTTGCTCAGGTGTTGATGTCCCGGCGCCAGACGATGGGGTCCACCAGCGCGGGCTTGCCGGCCTTGACCTGCTCGATGGCCCGGCGCACCGCCGGCACGACTTCTGCCGGATCCTCGATGGGGCCTTCGGCATACCAGCCCATGCCCCGGGCGATGTGTGCGAAGTCCGGCGGCGGCGCCTCCAGGTCCATGCCGATGTAGGCCCGGGCCGGGTCGGTGCCCCGCTGATGGGCCATGTGGATCTGGTGCGCCCAGTCGTTGTAGTAGGCGCGGTTGTTGTACATGACCACCAGCATGGGGATGTCGTACTTGATGGGCATCCACAGCGCGCCCAGGTCGAACATCAGGTCGCCGTCGGGCTGTAGGTCCACCACCAGCCTCCCCTGCCCCTTGTGGGCCAGCGCCACGCCGATGGACATGCCGATCTGGGTGCCGGTGCCCAGCTCCCGGCCCGGATGCCGGTAGGGCTTGTCGAAATCCCAGATCTTCTGCACCCAGTCCTTGAGCGTCCCGGCGGTGAGCACCCAGTCCTCGTCCTTGATTGCCTGCCACACCTCGTAGGCCAGGCGGGACTCGGTCATGGGCCGCTGGTCCATCTCCGACTCCACCTGCTTCTGCCACTTTGCCCACTGCTGCTCGTGCTTGTCCGCCAGGGACTTCTTGCGGTCCTCCACGCGTTGCTTCAGCGCCGCGTCGGCGTCGATGAGAGACCGGCACGCCGTGGTGAGCTCGGGGATGGTGATGGAGGTGTCCCCCATGACCCGCAGGTCCCAGTTGTTGTGCTTGTTGTAGTCGGTGGCCCACTTGCTGATCTCGATGTCGGCGAAGCCCGCGTCGACCCACTTGCAGTCCGGCGCGGTCACCACCGTGATCTCGCGGGTCTGGGTGTTGAGCCGGTGCGACCCCCGGGTCCAGTCCACCACGTCCAGCGCCATCACCAGGTCCACCCCGGTGAAGGCGTCGGGGTTGAAGCTCATGCTCAGGGGGTGGCGGTTGGGGAAGCCCAGCCGCTTGCAGACGTCGAAGACCGATGCTCCGACGGTTTCGGCCAGCTCCACCGTGGGCTCGAAGCCCTCCGGCATGCGCGCGGCGTACTCGGTGAGCAGCAACGGGTTGTCCGCCTTCACCAGCATCTCGGCGGCCTGGGCCACCACCGCCTGCTCGGGAGCGATACGCGACGGCACCTTCACCGCGGACGCCGGCGGGATCGTGATGTCGTCCGTGAGCGGGGTCTCCTGCAACGCCGAGTCGTAGCACATGTAGATGGGCCCCTGGGGCTCGCTCATCATGATGGAGTAGGCCCGGGCGAAGGAATCCGGCACGCCGTAGATGCTGCCGGGCTGGTAGTCCCACTTGGTGAAGTTGCGCACCGCGTCGCCCTGGGCGAAGGCCGTGTGGATCCAGTCGATGAACGGGCGCCGGTACTTCTCGTCCATGGGACCGGTGGCCCCGATGACGAACACCGGACAGCGGTCGATGTAGGCGTAGTAGATGCCCATGGGGGCGTGCAGCAGCCCCACCACATCGTGCACGATGGCGATCATGGGCTTGCCCGACGCCTTGGAGTATCCGTGAGCGATCTGAACCGCGATTTTCTCGTGGTTGCACAGGAGCATCTCGGGGTCGTTCTCGCCGTAGTTCACCATCGAGTCGTGAAGCCCCCGGTAGCTCGCCCCTGGATTCAGGGCGACGTAGGGGATGTCGTAGAGCTTCATGAGGTCGACGATGACGTCCGATTGCCAGCGCTGCTCCGATTTCTTGATTTCCGACATGAAGTGCCTTTCTGTGACCGGTGATTGACGAACCTGCCCTATGATTTATGATTTGAATTGACTAGGTCATCATCGGGGGCTTGTCAACGTGACTCGCGGTTGCCGGGAGCGGCGTCACCTCACCGGAAAGGAGCTACAACATGAACGGACTCGGAATTTGGCGGATCGCAGCGGCAGCATTCGTGGGGTTTCTGGCCCTGGCGGGCCATGCGGCGGCACAAGAGCAGCGCGCGTTTTTCATCGAGCCGAAGGACGGGGCGGAAGTCACCAGCCCCTTCAAGGTCGTGATGGGCGTGGAGGGCATGACCATCAAGCCTTCCGGCGGCGTGGTGGCCGGCACCGGGCATCACCACATCCTCATCAACCAGGGCGCCATGCGCGGGGGAAAGGTGATTCCGACGGACAAGACCCACCTGCACTACGGCAAGGGGCAGACGGAAGCCACCATCAAGCTGCCGCCCGGGGACTACACGCTGACCATGCAGTTCGCCGACGGTCTCCATCGCTCCTTCGGCAAGAAGATGGCGCACACGATCAAGATCAAGGTGTTGCCGTCCAAGTAACCGTCGAGGCGCAGGGGCGGCCGGGCGGTCGCCCCTGCCGGAGAGCGTTCCGACGACATCCGGTCTGCCGCGTTTGACCCCGAGGCAACGGCCGGACCACACTGCCCCTGGTGGGAACGGGAATCATCTACGCCATTACCGGGGGCATCGTGTGGGGTTTCGTGCCCCCGCTGGTGAAACGGGGGCTCGTCCATTCCGACGTCGACGCCGCGGTGACCGTCCAGCAGCTCGCCATGGTGGCGTTCCTGCTGGTGGTCTGGGTGGCCGGCTACGGCGCCGGCGGACTGCCGATCCCCCTCCCCGCCGTCGCCACCTTCGTCATCCTGGGCGCCATCGGCGCCTTCTTCGGCCGGGTCTTCCTGCTGAGGGCCATCGACCAGATCGGCGCCTCCCGGGCCCAGTCCATCAAGAACGCCTCGCCGCTCCTCACCGCCGTGATCGGCGTCACCTTCCTCGGCGAAAGCGCCACCCTGGGGACCTTCGGCGGCGTCATCGTGATCGTCGCCGGCATCCTTCTCATCACGCACACCAAGGGCTCCGCGGTGGAACCCGCCGCGCCCTTGGCGGGTTTCGGCAACGCAGCTCTTTCCTTCCTCTTCTACAGCCTGGGCCCGATCCTGAAACGGCTCGGCGTGCTGCAGGGCGGCGACCCCATCGTCGGCGCGGTGATCACCCAGGTCACCGGCCTGATGTTCATCGGCCTTCTGGGCAAGACGGTGCGCATCCGCATCGTCTGGCGCGGCGTGCCGCTGGCCGGCGCCGTATACTTCGCCGCCTCCGGAGTCATCCACGCCATCGGCACCATCCTCACCTTCCTGGCCGTGGTCCACGCGCCCGCGGTGATCGTGGGGCCCATCTGGAACATCCAGCCCCTGGTCACCTTCGCCCTGGCGCACTTCACCCTCAAGGGAATCGAGATCGTACGGGTTCAGGACGGCTTGGGCGCGATCCTGATCGTGGGAGGGGTGTTCCTGCTGGCGTGGACCTGAAGCACAGGTCGAACACGGGCGGGTTTGAAACCCTCCCGTCAATCAACAGCATCCATACGCAAGGATGCGCTCAAATTGACAATAGTAACGTAATATTAGTAGCTTAAGATTTTCCATTGACGCCAAACCGGACGCTTTCCTGCCCTCTCCTGCGCTCCCATTCCTTCTGCCGTGTTGATTGTGGGGTTGACTGTTTCTTGCCCTATGGCTATCATACCCGTGTTTCCCGGTCTTCCACTGATACCGAATACGCGAGGTACCCCCATGCAACACTCCGCAAAACTCGTCGCCAGGGTCAAGCTGACGCTCACCAAGCGCACCGTAGACGCTCTGGAGCCCGAAGACAAGCCCTGGATCGCCTGGGACGACAAGCTCACCGGGTTCGTAGACGAATAATTTCCTACACCCGTCGAAGAGTGGAAGGTTCCATAACCCATCGATAACAAACGATAATTGGGTAACAAGCCAAGCTCGACAGGCTGTCCTGATTATTGTCCTCCAAATCCGTAAGCAAAAGGCAAGCGAATTCGATCCAATGTCCGCGCATCTGAGCGCATCGCTGTCCTCGATCCGGCACCGTTCGCGACGGGCTTGCATCGCGGCAGTCGCGCCACCTTTCCGCAACCGTGCTCTCTTCCCGGCGGTCCAGGCCTACTCCGTCATGCGCTTGAGTCCGCTCAAGGGCTGAACCTTCACCGCCCGCGAGACGGGCTTCGCGGCCACCGTGATCTCCTGGCCGGTGAAGGGGGAGATCATCTTGCGCGCCTTTGTTGCAGGCTTGCGCACGACCTTGATCTTCAGCAGGCCGGGAAGCGTGAACGTCCCCGCCGCGCGTTTCCTGTCGTGGCGCTCGATCACTGCTCCGAGTTGGTCCAGCACCGAGGCCACGTCCTTCCTCTGGAGCCCGGTCGATTCGGACAGGGCTTCCAGGAGCTGTGTCTTGGTCATGGCCTCCTTGAGCGCCGTGGTCCTGCGGTTTGCGGTTGTCCCCATCTCATTGGTCCTTCCGTGGGCTTGCGGCCATTGCCGAAACATGTGGGGAACGGTGTCTCAAGTTAGCCGACCGGCCGTTGAAAGGCGAATCGTTCTTCGACGACGCCGATCCTGGTTGCGGCGGCCGCGATGTACGGAACCTGTCTCGTCGCCGGCAGGAGCGGCCGCAGCCTCGGCTGCCGGCATGCCCCTTTAGCAGGCCGGAATGCCTGACGCCCCCGGGCACGAGTTTGAGCAACGCGCCGCTTCGCCGGAACGGCCCGGCCGGGCAGTTACCGGTCGAGGCCGCTGTCATCGCCGTCCGAACCCATCACGTGCGTGATCAGGTGGTCGGTAACGTCGTGGAAGTAGAACTCGAGTTCAGTCTGAAGCCGGCTGAACTCCGGCCACACCACCCGGTAGAAGGCGCGCTCGCGGACGCGCACCATGACCGTCGTGCGCCGTTGGCGCGCATGGCGGTAGGGACGCACTCCGTGCTTGCGGCAGACGGCGAGGAAGAGGCTGACCGACCACGTGTCAGGCAGCGTGAACTGGAGTTCGGCCTCCGGCTCGCGGTCCTCCTCCGGGCCGCTCAGGCGGTTTTGCAGCCGACCCATCGCGGCCCCCGGCGGCGGCCCGCTCTCCCGGGGAGCCTGCGCCGCGGAACAGCGCTTCCACCTTGGCGAGCTTCGCCCTCAGTTTCTCGTCGTCGACCATCGCTTGCCACCGGATGGAATCGGGCGTCCGACTGCGCCGTCGAGCCCATGTGCACAGGATCGCGGCAGAGCAGCATGGTTGCGGGCCGACGGACGCCTGTTCTCAGCACGTTGTTGTAGCAGTTGTTCCACTGTTCCAGTAGCGCCGGCTCCGTTTCCATCGACGCGGTGGCAGGATTTGTTGACAGGGGGTGTGCCGTGACCGATCGGGCAAACGTAATCGAGGCGGGCCGGCCCGCCTGTGCCTTCGCGTTTGCGACGCCGCGGACGGGCGAGCACGGCCGGCGCCGTTGCACCGGACACGGGAACTCTCCGTGTGGCCCACGCTTCAATGGGTATTCCCGTCAAGGATGCGGCCGTGTCCGTCCCGCAAGTCTCCCGACGGGGCGCTTGCATTGCCTCACAACCCCGTTGGGCGATCCACCCTGGTGCATCAAGGGGAAGAGGAGCCCGAGGTCAGCGGTGGGCGGGGGCACGGCCGGGCGAACCTGGAGAGCGTCAGGCCGCTCCGAATTCCCGCCGCGCACGGAGGTTTCCATGCCCCTACCCGAAAACATTTCCGCGGACTACACGCTCCGCCCGAGCGAGCTCTCCGAGGTGCTCGCCCTGCTGGTCGAGGCCCGCCAGCCGGCCATTGTCTGGGGACCGCCCGGAGCCGCCAAGAGCCAGATCGCCCAGCAGGTCGCCGCGGCCACGAACCGCCGGTACGTGGACGTCCGGGCGCTGCTCCTCGATCCCGTGGACCTCCGCGGCATCCCCTGGCGCGACACCGACGACCGCACCCGCTGGGCGCCGCCCGTCTTCCTGCCCCCGTCCGACGATCCTGGGCGCTGGCTCATCAACCTCGAGGAGCTGCCCTCTGCGGTCCCCATGGTGCAGGCGGCCCTGTACCAGCTGGTGCTCGACCGCAAGGTCGGCGAGTACGAACTGCCCGAGGGAGCGTCGCTCATCGCCTGCGGCAACCGGGAGACGGACCGCGGCGTCGTGCACCGCATGCCGACTCCCCTGGCCTCGCGCTTCGTCCACCTGGAGATACGCGTCGACACGGAGGACTGGCTCGCCTGGGGCGCGGCCAACGGCATCGTCTCGCAGGTACTTTTCTTTGTCGCATACAGACCCGACCTCCTGCACCGGTTCGACCCGCAGTCCAAGGAACGCGCCTTCCCGTGCCCGCGGACCTGGGAGTTCGCCTCGAACATCGTCAAGCACCGGAACGGCCTCGATCCTGCGGTCGAGCGGGCGCTCTTCCGGGGCGCGGTGGGGGAGGCCGCGGCCGTGGAGTTCTCGGCGTTCCTGAAGGTGTGGCGGGAGCTGCCCCATCCCAGGGCGGTGCTCGCCGACCCCGGGAACGCGGACATCCCGGAGAACGCGAGTGCGCTGATGGCGCTCTGCGGCTCACTCTACCGGCTTGCGACGGACGTGACCATGGACGCCGTCGTCACCTTCGCGGAACGGCTCAGGCGGGAGGTGGGAGAGTCGCTGGTAGGCGCGTGCGTGCGCCGCGACCCGGCGCTCCAGCGCTCGCCCGCCTTTATCCGCTGGGCCGCCGCCAGAACGCAGTGAAGGAGGAAGGGATGCACTGGCGGATCAGCCACTACCCTGCGGGCGACGACCCCTCGCGCCAGTACACGGTATGGGCGCGCAGCCGCGAGGCGGCACGGCGCAAGCTCGCCGCCGCAATCAACGTCCCCTTGTGGACCCTCAGGTAGCCCGGAAGGAGGCACTTCAATGGACCTCACCCATGATGCCATGCTGGTCAGTCTGCGCATCAGCGCTTGGTCCGGCCGGCTCTACGACCGCGAGGCGAGCGACCATGTCGCCGCACACCACGACGCCAGCACGAGCGCGGGGCGGTACAACAAACGGCTTCTCCCCAAGGCGGCCCTGGCCGCGCTCAACGCCGTCATGAGCGAGAGCCGCACACAGCACTACGCCCAGTCCATGCCCTGGGACGACAAGGGCTCGCGGCTTCTCACCGTCGCCAACTACGAGCGCTACACCGAGGTCATGGACGGGCTCCGGGAGCGCCTGGTGCGCCAGCGCGCCCGCTTCATCGAGGACTACGACCACTACGTTGAGCAGGCCCGGATCGACCTCGGCAAGCTCTTCCGCATCGAGGACTATCCCTCGAAGGACGAGCTTCGGGACAGGTTCTCCATCCGCTACCGCATCACCGCGGTGCCGGACGCCGACCACTTCATCGCCAGCCTCGCCTCGGACGACACCGAGCGGGTGAAACGCGACATCGAACGCCACATAGAAGAACAGCTCCACGACGCGGTAGACGACCTCTACCGGCGCCTGGCCGAAGCGGTGGAACGGGTCTCGGAGCGTCTGGACGAGGACGGGAACGGCAAGCCGCTGGTGTTCCGGGACACCATGATCTCCAACATCCGGGACCTGGTGGACGTGGTTCCCCGGCTCAACATCTTCGGCGACCACAGGCTCGCGAGCCTCTGCGAGCAGGTGAAGGACAGGATCGCCGGCGTGGAGCCGGATTCTCTCCGTCCGTCCGGTGCCTTCGACCCCGTTGTCCGGGCGCAGGTGAAGCGCGACGCCGACGCGCTCATGGAGCAGTTCGCGGGTTACTTCCCGGCGCCGCAGGCCGAACCGACGCGGCAGGTGGCGTGATGCCGCCCGGCGCCCTCAGGGAATCCGCAATCCGGGTCAGCGACTGTGTGACCGGGCTCTTGCAAAAGCAGCCCTTCTTCGGGAGCCTGGTCCTGAGGCTCCCGCTCCGTGCCGACCCCACACGGAAGACACTCGCCAGCGACGGGAAGGAGATCCGCTACTCGCCCGGCTGGGTGGCGGAGACCGACGCGCACCTGATCGAGACCGCCATGGCGCGGGTGGTGATGGCCTGCGCCCTGAAACACCACACCCGCCGGCGAGAGCGGGACCCGGAACGTTGGCAGCAGGCCTCCCAGCTCGTCACCCATGCGCTCCTCCGCGATGCCGGCTTCACGCTCCCGCCCGAAGCCGAAGCCTGGGAGGACCTGAGTGTCGAGCAGGCGTACGACCGCCTGCCGGAGCCCGGGGAGGGCGACGCCGGCAGCGACGGCGACTCGGCTCAAGGTGGCGCCGCCGGCCAGCCGCCTCCCGGCGGCGACGGGAGCGGCCAGGGTGAGGACAACGCCTCCGGCTCGCCGCCGAGCCACGACCCCTCCGGCACCGGAGAGGTCATGGACGCCGACGCCCGCGGGGACAGCGACTCCGGTTCCGGCGAGGCATCCGTGGACACCGCCGCCGAGGAGCAGGCCTGGGACGAGGCCATGCACCAGGCCCTGAGCATCGCCAGGGCCGAGGGCAAGGCCCCGGGAGGCGTCGAGGAAACGGTCCGGAACGCCCACGCAAGCGCTCTCGACTGGCGCACCCTGCTGCGACGCTACATGACCGACGCCGCTCGCAGCGACTACAGCTGGAGCCTCCCCAACCGCCGCTTCATCGACTCGGGCCTCTACCTGCCCTCCATCCGCTCCGAGGGCATCGACAGCATTGCGGTCATTATCGACACCTCGGGCTCGCTCCCGGCCCGGACCCTTGCCGGGTTCTGGGTAGAACTCCGCGAGATCGCGGCCGAGATCAGGCCGGAACGGGTCTTCGTGCTCCAGGTGGACGCAATGCTCCAGGATGCGGCCGAGTACACGGCCGACGACCTCCCCGAGGAGATCAAGCTCAAGGGCCGGGGCGGCACCGACTTCCGCCCGGGCTTCGAGTGGCTCGACGAGCAGGGGATACAGCCGGCGGTGTGCCTGTACTTCACGGATCTGGAGTGCTCCAGCTACCCGGAGGCCGAGCCGGTCTTTCCCGTCATCTGGGTCGACCATTCGAAGTCGTCATCGGAGGCGAACGGCCCGCCTTGGGGCGACCGCATCGCCATCGGCGACTGATGTCCGGCAGAGGAACGAGCCGAGCCCGCCGACATAGTGGAGGCATTGAACCATGAAGAGACCATGTAGAGCGCAGAACGGATGCACGGCCCCGGGCTGCATCGTGCGCCCGACCACCTGGCGCGCCCGCGCCCTGGTGCTCGGCGGACTGGCTCTCGCAGCCGTGTACACGGCTGCCACCCTCGCGCTCGATGCGGGGGCGGAGCGCGTTGGCCCGCTCTGGATGGCGGCGATTGCCTGGACCTTCGTTTCAAGCCTGGCCGGCTCCCTGTGGCAGGGGTTCCGTCACCGGGACTGGTCCGCTTTCTCCCGTTACGAACTGCCGGAAGACGACGGCGAGTTGTACGAGTGGCTGTTACGCACAGGCCGCCACTCATCGCTTCGCGACATGGAAGAAGAGTTGCTCCACGACGATCATCTTCGCTGATCCGCTGACAGCGATTGTCCCGCTGGCCGGAGCCCGGGCGCTTCGGCCTCCGTCGGCGCGCCGTGCGCCGGGAGGTGGCGGCCAGCCGGGGCGGGCAAGTCCCGGGGGGCCGAGGACGGGATCCCCCACGCCACCGCCAAGGAGGTCGCCGCCATGCCTGCCACCAACATTACCGCCGATCACCGCCGCGCGTTCGAAGCCCTGACCAGCGGCCGGTTCCAGAACTTCTGCCTCGTCAGTTGCTTCGTCGACGGCGAACCGACCGCGGCCATCGCCGCTGTCAACGTAAGTCCCCCTGCTGAAGAAGGGGGCGAACCGGAGTACCGCATCAGTCCGCTCTTCGTGTGCCCGACCGCGGCGATGACGCTGACCGATCACGACGGAAGAGAGGCATGAGCGGGAGCTCGCCACGTGCCCGCCGAGCCTCTATCGCCGCTACTTACGACTGGAGAAGCGCATCGGCCACACACTGTCGCCTTCCGGTATTTCACTTCCGGCTCTCAGTTGGCATTCCCGTCGATCCCGCGGCTCGGGATCTCGACCCGTCCGACCGGCTCTGAAACGAGCGCCACGCCGGGCAATAACCACCTGCACTCGCGCAAACGCCGCCCGGAGGCGGAGCCCGGCTCCGGGCGGCGGAGCACGGTCGGAGAAAGTTGCCTCGCCCACAACCCCATTCACGGAGGAACACATGAACCACACCACTCCCATTCATGAATCCGGCATCCGCACGGTCCCGCTCGACCGGCTGTCCGTCGCGCTGGAGAACGTGCGCAAGACGCCGCCCGATGCCACCGCCGATGCCGAACTGAAGGCCTCCATCGCGAACCACGGACTTCTTGAGAACCTCGTCGTCCGGAGCGAAGGCCCGGACGGTGGCTACGCCGTGGTCGCGGGCGGCCGCCGCCTCGCCGCCCTGAAGGCTCTCGCCGCCGACGGTGTGCTCGACACCGGCCACCCGGTGCCCTGCCTGGTCGTGGACGGCGATGCCGCGCCCGCGGAGCTGTCCCTCGCCGAGAACGTCATACGCATCGCCATGCATCCCGCCGACCAGGTGATCGCCTTCACGAAGCTCACCGAATCCGGCGTCACGGCGGCGGCCATCGCGGCGCGGTTCGGCACGTCCGAGCGCCTGGTCGAACAACGCCTGCGGCTCGGCAACGCCGCGCCCCAGCTTCTCGACGCCTACCGGGCCGGCGAGATCGACCTGGAGACGCTCAAGGCTTTCACCGTCACCACCGATCGCGCCCGCCAGATGGCAGTCTGGGAGCAGGTGGCGGACCAGGGCTACCGCCCGGCCGCCTGGCAGGTGAAGCGCATGCTCACCGAAGAGCGGGTTCCGGCGAACTCCGCCATGGCCCGCTTCGTGGGCATCGAGGACTACGAGGCCGCAGGCGGACCGGTGCTGCGGGACCTGTTCGCCGCCGAGGACGAGAGCGGGATCTGGCTGGAAGATCCCGTGCTCCTGCAGAAGCTCGCCATGGAGAAGCTCGGGGAGACCGCGAAGGACCTCGAGACCCGCTGGCGCTGGGCAACCGCCGCGCCGGAGGTGGACTGGACCGAGATCGCCCGCTACGGGCGCATCTCTCCGGAGCCCTCCGCACCGACCGCGGCGGAGACGGCCGAGCTGGAGCGCCTGCGCACCCGCGAGGACGAGATATCCGATCTCGACGAAGAGGACTGGACCGAGGAGCTCGAACGGGAGGCCGAGGCCATCGAGACCCGGACGTGCGAGATCAACGCGGCGGTCGAGGCCCGGGCAACCTACCGCAGGGAGGACTGCGCGATGGCGGGCTGCATCGCCACTATCGACTGGAGGGGCGAACTCCAGATCGTCGCGGGCCTGGTCCGCCCCGAGGACATGCCGAAGCCGGCAGACTCGCCCGACAGCAGTGACGCCGACAACGGGGATAGCGACGACCGGGTTCGGAGACCCGCGATCTCCGCGCCCATCGCCTCGCCTGCCGATCCGCAGGCCGAAGCCCGCAAGGAGGCCGGCGTGGGGATCGGGCTTTCCGACGATCTCCGCTCGATCCGCACGGCACTGGTCAAGGCGCATCTCGGGAACGATTTCGAGGCCGCCTTCGACCTCATGCTGTTCCAGCTCGGCCGCGCCGTGTTCACCCCCGGCTACCAGGACCACGCGCTCGACATCGCTGTCCGGGAGACCCCGGACCGGCCGACCATGCGCATGAACGACGAGGAATTCGGATCCTGGAGCCCGGGCGAGGAGATGCTCGCCGACCGCTCCAGCCTGCCGCTGGACTGGCTCGCCATCGAGGACGGCGGCGAAGCCTTCGCGGCGCTCCGGGCGTTGCCACCGACCGACAAGCAGCGGCTCTTCGCGGCCACGGTGGCGCGCACCGTGAAGGGCCAGTTGGCCTTCGAGCCGCAGGCGCGTCCCGAACTGGAAGCCACCGTCGCCCGGCTCGACATCGACTTCGCAAGCCAGGTGCGCCCGACCGCGGACATGCTGTGGTCGCGCATCAACAAGGGCCGCATCCTCGACATCGCCAGGGACACCCTGGGATCGGCATGGGCCTCGGCGCGGGCCAAGAGCAAGAAGCCCGCGATCGCCAAGGCGATGGAAGAGGCTTTCGCCGCTGGCACCCCTCCGCTGGGCGTCACCGCGGACGCCCACGCGGCCGCGCTCGCCTGGACGCCGCCGGGCTTCAAGGCGTTCGACGCAGGCCGTTCAGGCGTCGAGGATTCGAGCGCGGAGACAGCGCCGTCCACCGACACAACGGACTCCGTAACCGTCCCGGAACCTTCGTCGGAACCGCAGGACACCGTCGCCGCGGAGCAGGTGGAACCGGAGCGTGCCGACCCACCCGCCGATCCGCCGCGGACGGTCCCCGCGACCGGGACCGTCGAGATCCCGGAGATGGCCGAACACCATCCCGCGCCCATCGCCGCCAACGGCCATGACGACGGCAACGGGCTCGACATCCCCGAGTTCCTGCGCAACGTCTGAGCTGTCCTCCAGCCCCCCAAGCGCTTCGCCCCGCACACCGCTGGGCGGGGCGTTTTTCGTTTTTCCATCCATCATGGAGGCCGCGCATGACACACACCGCCATTCCTCCCGGCACGACGATCCGCGCCCGGGTCCACGAAGGCGCGCTAAAGCGCGTCACACGGTTCTTTGCATCGACCCTCACCGACGTCTTCGTCGAGGCCCTTCAGAACTCGCGCCGGAGCGGCGCCACCCGAGTCCGCGTCACCGTGGGCACAGCCGCCGGCCATCCCGGCAACGGCGCCGCCGAACCGTCGAAGACACCCCTGACGGTGACCGTCACCGACGACGGCGCCGGCATCAAGGACCCCGCCGTCCTGCTCAGCTTCGGGGGGAACGGCTGGAGCGACGATATCGTCGCCCGCGAGGACGCCGCCGGCATGGGGATCCTCAGCCTGGCGCAACGAGGCTGCCGGATCACGTCGCGGCCACGCACGCCGGACGGCCATGCCGGACACGGCTGGTCCGTGGACCTTCAGCCGGAACACTTCACGGGCCGGAGCGACGCCCGGGTCCGGCCCGACGACACCGCGCCGCACCCGTCCGGCACCGCCGTCCGGTTCCATGCGACGGAATCCGCCGATGCAATCCACGCCGCCATCGCCAACGCGGCGCGCCACTATCCGCTGCCGGTCGTGCTCGAGGGCGTTCCGGGAACCGAACCCGTCACTCTCGAACGCCGTGCCTTTCTCGACGGCGCCGTCCATGCCGAGGGCTGGAACGGCCTCGTGTTCGGCGTCTTCCGGGACCGCTGGCGCGGTTCCTTCGAGCCCGACCTGAACTTCTTCGGGCTGACCGTACCCGCGCGGCTGCCCACGGTGGAAACCGTTCATGGCGGCATCTGGTCGGTTCGCGCCGACGTCCGCGACTGTCCCGGCCTCGAACTGGTGCTGCCCGCCCGCAAGGAGGTTGTCGAGAACTCGTTCATCGCTGGCATACGCGAGGCGGCGCACCTGGCCATCTACCGCGCCATGGCGGCCGACCCCGACCCGCGTCCCGCTTTCGTCGACCGGACGCGGGCCCGCGAGGCCGGAATCGAACTCGCTTCGCCTCCGCAGGTCCTCCGTCCCTGGCGGCCCGGCATCGCCGACATCGACGACTGGCGGGAGCCGCCCAGGCCCGTCCCGGTGGGCGGCGACGCCCTGCTGATGGCCTGCGATCCCGACCCGCCCGAGGCGCAAGCGCTGTGGCGCGCCGCCGAGAGAGCAAGCGTCGCCAAGAGGCTCTTCGAGGCCGACAGGCGCCTCGAAGGCTACGGCTGGTACGACGGGCTCGACCGCGTCACGGGCATCGACACCGAGGTCACCGCCAACGGCAAGGCGTGGCCGCTGGACAGGTTCTCCGCGCCCGCACGGACCTGGCCGGCCGTTGCGCCTCTGCCGGAGCGTCCCGACGCGATCCGGATGGCGCTTGCCATCGAAACTGTCAGCGGCATGCGCCGCACGCTCGATCTTCCCGCCGACCTCGCCTTCGCGGGCGAGGCCTGGAGCTGGGTGGGCGAGGCGCTGCCGCTGGTGACCAAAGACAGCGCCCTGGAGCCGCACCGCCTCGCGGAGCTGCTGCGCCTGGGCTTCTTCTCAAGCTCCGACGATGCCGACGCCGACAGCCACGAGACCCAGGCCGTTCGGTTCGACGAAGAGGCGCTCCACATCGCCACCAGGCTCCTGTTCAGCGAGGACTCCGCCCTTGTGCTCTCCATTGCCGAGACCGTCCGCCGCGAACTCTTCTGGCTGGTCCCGCACGGCCGCAAGGTGGAGATATCCATCGCCCGCCCCGACGTCCGGGTAACCCTGGGCGATCCCGCCGAAACCACAACCTGAGCGTGTCGGCCGCCGCGCGGGAGCGGCCGTCGTCTGCTTCACCATTCATCCCGACCACAAGGAGACCGTGCATGGATAGCGCGAACCCGATGGAGGAACTGATCGGCCCGGAACGGACAACCAGGCTCGCGGGCCTCTCCCTGCTCGACCTCGACTCCATGACCGTCCGGGAACTGAGACGGCAAGGGCTCACCCCGGCGCAGGCCCGCAGGGTCAAGGCGGCGTTCGAGATGGGACGGCAACTGCTCGAAGCCGAGGCCTGCATGCACGAGAACGCTCCGACGCTCAGCACTCCCGAAGAGGCCTACCGCTACATGAGGCCCCGGTACGTGAACGAATACCGCGAACACTTCGACGTGCTGATGATGGACAACCGCAACAGGTTGATCGGTCATCACCGGGTGTCCACCGGCAGTCTGACCTCCGCCGTTGTCCATCCACGCGAGGCGTTCCGCCCCGTCATCCGGGAGAGCGCCGCCTCGGTCATATTCGTGCACCAGCACCCCAGCGGAGATCCTGTCCCTTCTCGTGAGGACATCGAGATCACGCACCGGCTCCGCCAGGTGGGCGAGGTGATGGGAGTGCGGGTCCATGACCACGTCGTATGCGGGCACGGCCGCTTCTTCAGTTTCGCCAGGGAGGGCCTTCTCTGACTTCCCGGTGTCGGGCTTGCAGGCATTCCAGTTGCGGCGGTGCGAAGGCGTACTGACCGCCGGCCCGTCGACGGCCGGTTGTTGAGCGGCTGCCGCACCCCGGCGCTTCCACACATTCCAGGAGGGAGACACCCATGCTCGACGCACACACGGCGCCGGACGCGTCCGCACGCCTTCCCGTTCCCCGCACCCTTCCTTCCGTCCCCGTCGCCCCGGGCTCCGAGCCTTCCGCACATGATGCACTGTTCACCGCCGCCAAAACCCTGTTGCCGGTCCTGGAGGCCGGCCGGGCGCTCGACGTAGCAACCCTGCGGGACGCCATGACACGCGCCTTCGGCGCAAGCGATGCCCAAGGCGCCTGGGTCTGGAAGGACGCCTACGAGGCCGCCGAGGCCGCGGTCGTGCTGTTCATCCGCCGCCACGGCCGGGCCATGCGCCGCCACGTCGGCGCCGGGCCGGAAGGACCCCTCGCCATGCTGAAGATGCTGGAGGCCGTGGCCGCCCTGGAGCCCTCTCACACGAAGCGTTCCGAAGAGCAGGTCCGCCTGCAGCAGTTCTCGACGCCCCTGCCCCTCGCCTACGCCGTGTTGCGGGCCGCGGCGATCCGGCCGGGCGACATGGTGCTGGAGCCGTCCGCGGGCACCGGCATGCTGGCGGTAATGGCGGAATGCGCGCTCGGAAGCGGAGCCGGGAACCTTCATCTGAACGAGATCGCGGACGTCCGCCGCGCACTCTTGTGCCGTCTGTTCCCCGAAACCCTGGTCACCGGCGTGAACGCCGAGAACGCGGCCGACCGCCTGCCCGGCGCCCGTCCCACCGTCGTCGTCATGAACCCGCCGTTCTCGGCGACACCGGGCGTCCACCGCATCCGCCACGACGCCGACCTCCGTCACCTGCGCTCGGCCTTCTCCATGCTGCCGCCGGGCGGCCGGCTCGTAGCCATCACCTCCGTCAACTGCATTCCCGGCGACTCGGACTGGGACAGCGCCTTCGGCCGCCTCGATCCGCCCGTCCGCGTCGTCTTCACCATGGCTGTCGACGGCCGCGTCTACGCCCGTCGGGGCACCGGCTTCGACACCAGGCTCACCGTGCTCGACCGTGCCGACCGGCCCGGCATCGACGTCGATCCCGGCGCCCGCGCCGAGACCGCCGCCGAGCTGCTCGACGCCGTCATCGCCCGGGTTCCGCCCCGCCTGCCGGTGGAAGCCCGCACCATCAAGGCCGTGCCTGGTCGGGACCTCTTCGGCAACACGGCCACGCCAAGCCCCTCGAAGCGAAAAAACGCATCGAACACACCGCCTGCATCCGCGCCGGCCCATGACTGGGGAGCCGTGTCCGAACTCACCGTCGAGACCGGCCAGGCGGATTCAGCCGCGGACGCCGCCGGGACCGTCTCCGGCCCCTACGAGCCCTGGCGGCCCGGCGCCTTCCGCATTCCGGGCGCCGTTGCGCATCCGACACCCCTGGTACAGTCCGCGGCAATGGCGGCCGTCCCGCACCCGGCGCCGTCCTACCGCCCCATGCTGCCGGAACGCATCGTCGCGGAGGGTCTTCTGTCGGACGCCCAGCTCGAAAGCGTCGTGCTGGCGGGCGAGGCCCACGAGGGCCATCTCGCCGCGAGCTACCGCATCGGTTCCGGCTGGGAGACCGTCCAGCGTTGCGACGTCGAGGACCCGTGTGAGGTCACCCTGACCGACGAAGGCGAGACGCTGTCGGCGCCGGTCCGCTTCCGCCGGGGCTGGATGCTGGGCGACGGCACGGGCTGCGGCAAGGGACGCCAGGTCGCGGCGATCATCCTCGACGGTTGGCTCCGCGGCCGGAAGCGCGCGCTGTGGCTGAGCCAGTCGGACAAGCTCCTGGAAGACGCCCGCCGCGACTGGACCGCGCTGGGCGGACGCGAGGATGACGTGGTCCCCCTCGGCGACTTCCGGCAGGGAGAGGAGATCCCGCACTCGACCGGCATCCTGTTCACGACCTATGCCACGCTGCGCTCGCCGTCCCGCCAGGGCCGAGCGTCACGGCTCGACCAGATCGTCCAGTGGCTTGCCGGTGGCTCCGACGAGGACGACCGCCACGCCTTCGACGGGGCCGTCGTCTTCGACGAAGCCCATGCCATGGCCAACGCCGCCGGCGGCAAGGGCGCACGCGGCGACGTGAAGCCGTCCGCACAGGGACGCGCCGGGCTGCGCTTGCAGAACGCGCTGCCGGACGCGCGCATCACCTACGTGTCGGCCACCGGCGCCACCACTGTGCCCGGACTGGCCTACGCCGGCCGTCTGGGGCTGTGGGCAGCCGGCGAGACGCCGTTCGAGACCCGGACCGACTTCGTTTCGGCCATGGAAGCCGGCGGGGTCGCCGCCATGGAGGTGGTCGCAAGGGACCTGAAAGCGTTGGGTCTCTACCAGGCCCGCGCACTGGCCTATTACGGCGTGGAGGTGGACATCCTCGTGCACCAGCTCTCGGAGGAGCAACGGCGCATTTACGATGCCTATGCAGGCGCGTTCAAGGTCATTCACGCCAACATCGAAGCGGCGCTGGAGGCCACCGGCATCATGCAGGGACAGTCGACCCTGAACAAGAACGCGAAGTCGGCCGCACTGAGCGCCTTCGAGAGCACCAAGCAGCGCTTCTTCGGACATCTGTTGACGGCGATGAAGTGCCCCTCGCTGATCCGCGCCATCCAATCCGATCTCGACGCCGGCCGCTCCGCGGTCATCCAGCTCGTCTCCACGGGCGAGGCGCTCATGGAGCGGCGCATCGCCGAGATACCGGCGTCCGAATGGGACGATCTCGGCATCGACCTCACACCCCGCGAGGCGGTCCTCGATTTCCTGGCCCACGCATTTCCGGTGCAACTCCAGGAACCCTACACCGACAGCGACGGGAACCTCATGAGCCGCCCCGCGGTCGATGCCGAGGGCCATCCGGTCCTCTGCCAGGAAGCGCTCGCGCAGCGCGACGCGCTCCTGGAGCAGCTCGCGTCCCTGCCGCCGGTGCCCTCGGCCCTGGACCAGGTGGTCCAGCACTTCGGCCACGAGGCCGTGGCGGAAGTCACCGGCCGCTCCCGCAGGGTGCTCCGTATCTCGGACAGCGGTGGCGAACGCCTGGCGCTCCGCGGCCGGCCGGCATCCGCCAATCTCTCCGAGACCTCCGCCTTCATGGAGAAGAGCAAGCGCATCCTCGTGTTCTCCATGGCCGGGGGCACCGGGCGGAGCTACCACTCGGATCTCTCGTGCCCCAACACCGAGCGCCGGGTCCATTACCTGCTGGAACCGGGCTGGCGCGCCGACCAGGCGATCCAGGGACTGGGGCGCACCCACCGCACGCACCAGGCCTCGGCGCCGCTCTTTCGGCCGGTCACGACCGATGTGCAAGGCGAACGGAGGTTCATCGCCACCATCGCGCGCAGGCTGGACAGCCTGGGCGCCATCACCCGCGGACAGCGCGACTCCCAGACCGCCATGGGAGGGAGCGACGCAACCCTGTTTCGGGAGAGCGACAACCTGGAGAGCCTCTACGCCAAGGCGGCCCTGAGGCGGTTCTACCTGGCGCTCTGGCGCGGCGACATTGCCGGCTGGCCGCTGCAACGCTTCGAGGACGCCACCGGCCTGAAGCTCACATGGGAAGGCGCGCTCAAGGAGGACCTTCCGCCGATGCCGCGTTTCCTGAACAGGCTGCTGGCCCTCCCCATCGACGAGCAGAACCAGCTCTTTGCCGAACTGGAGGACCGCATCGCAGCCGGCATCGAACAGGCCATGGAGGCCGGGACCTACGAGGTCGGCGTGGAGAACGTGCGGGCCGACTCCCTGGCAGCTGCCGGCCGGGAGACCCTGTACACGCATCCGGGCAGCGGGGCTGCCACGGAGCTCGTAGAGATCGTGCGCCGGGACAGGTTGGAGCCCACGTCGGCCGACACAGCGCTGGAAATCGGCAAGGACACGCACGACGGGCCGGTTCTGGTGGTGAATGCCAGGTCCAACCGGGCCGCGGTCGTGCTTCCCGCGCCGTCCGGGCTGTTCGACGACGGCGGCGTGCAGGAGCGCGTCCGCCTGCTGCGTCCCGCGGGGCGGGACACCATGGCGAAGGCCGAGCTCGACGCCTCCAACTGGCAGACAGCGGCCGAAGCGGAATGGCGCTCGCTCTGGGACGCCGAGATCGCCGGCCTGCCGTCGCACAAGGAATCGCGGTTCTGGCTCGCAGCCGGGCTGCTGCTGCCGGTCTGGGACCGCCTGCCCGCCGAGAACATGCGGGTGCGGCGTCTCAGGACGGACGACGGCGAAGCGCTCATCGGACGCGTGCTCGATTTCGAGCAGGTCCGCGCCGTGCGTTCCGCCTTCGGTCTCGGGGGCGGTCCCGCCATGACTGGCGCCGAAGCCTTCGAGGCGGTCATGGGACGGGGAACCGCGCTCGCCCTGGTCAACGGCTGGCGGCTCGCCAGGCGCCGCATCATGGGCGCCGACCGGGTCGAGATCGAGGGACCGGTCGATACCGACACCGCGGTCCTGAAGCGCATGGGCTGCACGGTGGAGATCGTCTCATGGCGGACGCGTATCTTCGCTCCGGGCCCCGATCTCCTCGAACGCGTCATCCAACGCTGGCCGCTCGCCGCCTGAGCCCGTCGCGCATCCGTATCGCCGTACGGACGGCGGCCACGTCATACACGCCCGCTGACGGCTCGCCGGGGGTCCGTACCGCCGACCGGCCGTCGTACCTCTCACTGGCCGCCCACCGGGGGCGGGGCGTTTCACTCACTGAGGGAGCATTGCATGACTGCACAGACCCTGCCTGACGAACCGAACTACGCGTTCTGCCCAGGCTACGAACTCGGCGACGAGCCCCAACAGATCCGCATCGTCTTCGAGGGCATGGACGGCTACGTACCCACTGCGCTTGTCGCCCTGAACATCGATGCCGCGGAGCGGCTGTGCGACCGCCTGAACGCCAGGCTCGGGCACTCACGGGACGACTGGACCGCGCTCGCCGCCCGCTCCATGCGCACTGGGGGTTCGGAGAACGACGTCGGCACCCGGCACTGAACCGGATGCGGCCCGCGCTGCTGCGCACCCAGCCAGCCAACCGCCGCGTTCAGCGCCGCCGCGCGAACCTCCATTCCGGCCGCCATGACCGTGAGGGCCGGAGGCGGGGCGGCATTGCCGGGGCCCGCAGCCCTCCGAACCCGCATCGGGGCATGGGCATGCGCATGCCGTCGACCCCGGCAGCGTCCTGCCGATCCGGGCGTGATGCCCCCAAGTGGAGTTCTCCGGGCGCCCGAGGGCAATCCCAGGGGCCGGAGCCTCTCCCCGGAGCCGGAGAACAGCGTTCGCGGGGCGAACGCCCGGGAGGAGAGGGAGAGGTGGTCTCCCTCGCGCAGGCCGGGCACGGCAAGCAGCAAAGGAGGCACGCCATGTTCGGAACCAGTTACGACCTTGAGGACACCCTGACCGGCAGCGACCTGCTCGCAGAGATCGGGCTCAACCCCGGCGCCGTCCGCGACGTCATCGACGACGACCGCGCCAGGCGCTGTCCCGACCCCCGCGTCGCCGGCGGCGGAGATCCTCTCACCGTCACCGCCGCGCTGAGCGCCGGAACGGAGTGAGAGGAGGGCCCTGAGAGAAGTGAACGCAGGGGGGCCGGGGAGGGAGGATACGGGCCTTCGATGTTCACAGGCCATCGTCATTAACCAGGCAAGGAAGGAGAACTGCCATGAGTTTCGGACTGAATCGCGCAGAACTGATCGGACGCCTCGGCGCCGACGTCATCGTCAATCATCTCTCCAGCGGCGGCCGCGTCGCCAACATGAGCATCGCCACCGACGAGTCGTACATCAACCGGACCGGCGAGAAGGTGGACAAGACCGAGTGGCACCGGGTGGTGACCTTCCAGCCCGGCCTCATCGACATGCTCCAGAAGCACGCCCGCAAGGGCCGGCTGGTCTACATCGACGGCAAGCTCCAGACCCGGCAATGGTCGAAGCCCGGCGAGGACAGCGCCCGCTACTCGACCGAGATCCTGCTGGTCCCCGGCGGCCAGGTCAAGTTCCTGGAACGGCCGAACGGCAACGGCGCACAGGTCGCGGCGGACCCGTCCATGGCGGCCGGCGACGCCGCCATGCCGGGCGCCGGGACTTCGTCCCAGCCCAAGGACCAGGACGACAGCGACATCCCGTTTTGAACCCCATCCGCCTCGTTTCCTCCCACCCTGGGGCTGGCGCTTCGCGCGTCAGCCCCATTTTTGTGCTGTCCGTGCCGGGCAACCACCCTCCGGGCGTCGCGTCCTCGCTTCGCTCGGCCCGCTCGCCCTCCGGCGCGGCCGGGGTGTCCCGTCCCATCAAGGAGTGTTCCCATGTACGACCATCCGTCCCCCGCGGCCGCGGTCGCCGCCGCTCTCGGCGCGCGCGCCGAAGACGTCTGCCGCCGCTACCTTCCCCACGG
This sequence comes from uncultured Binatia bacterium (SeqCode), assembly GCA_965219905.1. Classification (GTDB taxonomy): domain Bacteria; phylum Desulfobacterota; class Binatia; order UBA9968; family JAJDTQ01; genus JAJDTQ01. The sequence goes on from CBDCOS010000003.1 coordinate 248,321, forward strand.
CCGCCGCCAGGGCCGATACTGGGTCGCGGGCGACCTTGACGGCGCCCGCGGAAGGTCCCTCTTCGTCCGCCTGCACGGTCCAGGCATTCCAGGGAAGTGGACCGATGCGGCCGAAGGCAGTCACGGCGATCTTCTCGACCTCATCCGCCATCGCATTAATGCGCCGACGCTACGCGCGGCGCTTGCCGAGGCCCGCGCCTTCCTCGCCCTGCCGGCTTCGCCGGCCGCGGGCGATGCCGGCCCCTACGACCCCACCGAAGCGGCCCGGCGGCTTTGGCGGCTTTGCCGCCCGGTAGACGGCACCCATGCGGAAGCCTATCTCCGCGCCCGAGGCCTCGCCCGCTGCCGGTTCCCGGCGCTGCGCTTCCACCCCGAGCTCCGCTACCGCGAAGGCTCCGCATTCCTCTGCCTCCCCGCGCTTGTCGCCGCCGTCACCGGCGACGACGGCGCCGTCCGCGGCGTTCAACGCACCTGGCTGGATCCTCGAAGACCTGCAAAAGCCAATGTCCCTTCAGCCCGAAAGGCCCTCGGCCGCGTCTACGGCTTTGCCGTGCGCTTCGGCGTCCCCGCCGACTCCGTCGCCCCGCTCCTCGTCGGCGAGGGCATCGAGACCGTGCTGTCCCTGGTCACCGCCGTGCCCGACATCACCGCGGCCGCGGCTCTCTCCGCAGGCAGTCTCGGCTCCTTCCCGGTGCCGCCCGACTGCTCCGGCCTCGTCATCGCCCGGGACAACGATCCGGAAGGCGAACAGGCCGCTCAACGCCTCGCCCGGCGCTGCGCGCGGGCAGGCGTCGTGGCCACCGTCATTCTCCCCGACGGAGGCGACTTCAACGACGACCTGGCTTTGCTCGGCGCCGATGTCCTCGCCGCAAGGTTCGGCCCGCTCTTCCGCTTCCCGGGAGTCGGAGAGAGGGAGCCTGAGTGGTTAAAGGCCTGATGGAAGGAGGGAGAGCATGGACGAAGTCACCTTCAAGAGGATCACCCCGCGCGAGTCCCGCATCTACGACGCCGGCGGCGACCACGTCGGCGACGTCTACCGCCAGGACGACATCCTGTCTCCAGGTCAGGCGTTCTACGTCCTTCACTTTTTTGAAGACCCACGGGGACCCCGGCGCGTCCACGACCGCCGCCGCATCCGTGAGACTGCCCAATCCCTCCTCGATTCCCACCCTCTGTTCTGAGCCGCGGACAGCGGCGCGTTGCCCTTGCCTCCGCGCAGGGAAGTTTGAACTTCAAGGGGGACGGTGCTGGTTCCAAAAAGTCCTCTCCTACGTGATCTCCCATCTTCTCACACGTGCTCTCTGCGCCAACCCCGTTGGGGTCCTCCACTCCGTTCCGGCCGGGACTCCGTCCCGGTGGCTACGGTGCGCGCGCGTGAAAAGAAGGGACATCACTTCGGAGCGGTCACGCGCTCCAGTCCCGGGCCTCAGTGGGTCCTTAACTCGAGAAGGAGGAAGTCATGAACAGCATCATAGAGAACATCGCGGATCAGGGTCAGTCCGTCATGGAGGCGTTCTGCGAAAGCGCTCAACTCTTCGGCGCAACTCCGGGGAACGATGAATTCGATTCCAGGGATGTCTGGGACGAGGACGACGCTCTCGACGCGATGCATGCTGCCTTCGAGATCCTCGCGGGCGGCATCGGTCCCGACGGCACACAGATCTCAGACGAACGCGAAAGCCTGCTGTGGGGCTTTGTCAACCTGCTGGATGCTCAGACACAGCGCCTTGACCGGGCTGCGGATCGCCTCATCCCGGACCTGCGCGACCTCCAGCACGAGCAGGACGGCTCCGAGATCAAGTCCCGAGAGCTCGAACTCACGACCGACCGGGTGCAGAACCTCTCAGCTCGCCGCGACGCCTTCGAGCGCATGCGCGATGCTGCTGCCGAGGACTACCTGACAGCGACCGGCCAGGCCTGGCGGCCCCGCAGCGGATCGCACACCAGCCAGACCGGCAAGCTCACCTCCGCGGCCATCGACGCCCGCGATTTCGTCCGCGCACGCAAGGACCGCAAGACCCAGGCGCACCTGCCCGAAGGAACCTTGGTCGCGGTCACGGGCGGCAAGGACGTCACTGACCCCGCCGCGGTCTTCAACAAGCTCGACAAGGTCCGTGCGAAGTATGCGGACATGGTGCTGGTGCACGGCGGCGGCCCGGGCGTCGAGCGCATCGCGGCGAGCTGGGCCGAGCAGCGCGGCGTCCACCAGGTCGTGTGCAAGCCCGACTGGGATCGCCACGGACGGGCCGCTCCGTTCCGCCGCAACGACGACCTCCTCAACCTCCTGCCCAAGGGCGTCATCGCCTTCCCCGGTAGCGGCATCACCGACAACCTCGTCGACAAAGCCCGCCAGCTGGGGATACCGGTTCAGAAGATCGAGCAGATCGCGGCCTGAGCAGCCGCACACCACGGGGTCGCGTCACTCGTTGGCGCGGCCCCTTCCTCGCATCATCTCCTGCGCCGTCGCTCCCACACCTGGGTCTTCACCTCCATCGTTGCCACGCCTTTCATCTTCACCAACGACGCCGACCATGACAACATGACAACGCCTCCGTGTTCTCGGCACGGCCCCTCCCCACGGCCCACGTCGCCGAGTACCCGCTTCGCGCCTACCCTAGGCCACTCGGCGACGTGGGTCTCCCCACCCCTTCGGTCCGGTCCGTCCTTCCGCCTGCGCCTCGCTGGTGCGGCTCTGCCCCTCACCGGTCTTCACATCGCCGTCGCTGAAGGTGACGCCCTTCATCTCCACCATGCCGCTCACCATGACGGGGCTCCAGCTTGACCGCGGCGCCTCGACGCGTGACACGGCTCGCCGCCTTCGGCGACTTCGCTTCGCTCATGCCCTCCGCGTTGCTGGCGCGGGCTCGCCCGTCACCCCTCCCGCATCACCATCATCACCGGTGACTTCGTCCATGTTCACCACGCCGCCCGCCGTGACGGCGATCCTCTCAGCGCAGATTCACTTCGAACTGCTCGGGCGCCTGGCTCGGCTCGCCGCCTTCGGCAGCATCGCCCCGCTCATGCCGTCCGCCTCGCTGCGCTCGTCCTCGGCATCAACGATCCTCATCCGCGCCGCCCGGTGCGGGCTTCGCCCGTCACCGGCTTCCGCATCACGTCCTCCTCCGGTGTCCTCGTCACTGAAGGCGATGCCGACAGCGTGCTCCGCACATCCGCGGCCACCGCCTTCGGTGCTCCCCGCCGCGTGCTGCCGGCCATGCCGATTACCAGCAGCGCCGCTCGACACGTCCGTGATGTCCTCGACGGTGCCGCTGTTCGATCACTGCGCCCATTCACTTCGAACACCCCAGGTGTCCGCTCGGCTCGTCGCCTCCGGCGACATCGCACCACTCGATGCCGTCGGCCTTGCTGTCCTCGTCCTCGTCACCGGCTTCCGCACCACGCCCCGCACTTGTGTCCGGCCCAGTGCAGGAGCCTCCGCCAGCTTCCTCCGCACGACCCCCATCGGTTCCGTCCGCATTGACCGCCACTCAAGCGCCGTGGCGGCTCCCCGCCGCCGGGTTCTCCGGCCCCGTTTCCCCTTCGCTTGTGCCCCTGGTTTCTTCGTTCCCCACCGCCTGCGCGGGCTCTGGTTCTCACACCCGACGCGCCCAGGGCGCTGTCGTGGCGAGGGCACGCTTGACTGGCCCTATGAACCCTTTGAACGTCGACCTTACACTCTGATATGATGGAATCGTGTAAGCGTTTTGTAGGCGCCTATCTATCTGAAATACAGGGAGAAAATTTCGTGTAAGCGCAAAGTAGTACAGCGTTCTTCCTACTGTAGTTCCCGGAGATTACACCCGCCGCCCTTCGTTTGGGAGCGGCCCCCCATGGGCGGGCCAATCGCTGGCGAAAGCAGGGAGAAACGGGGAGTTAGGTGCGAACCGTTGACCAAAATCGTGGCGGGCGTTCACGGGCAAAACGAATGAGGGAAATGTGGATCGCTGCCCCGTGAAACCGTTTTTTTCAGGAGGTTTTGGGGCGTGTTTTTCGGCTGGAAAAGAGGCCAAGGAGTTGAAAACCGGTGGGCCTTGGCGCTAGAGGAATGATGGTGCCTGAGTCATTTTCGTCGTTCCGTGGCTACGGCTGCGCGGGGGATTGTGAGCGGCCCCCCAGGCACCTCGCTCGTCGCAAGTCGCTTCGTCTGGCCTTGTGAAGGCTGGTCGAATACGTCTCCCTTCCATCCACCGACCTCTTGAGCGCGATCATCCAGAACTTGCCGTCAGGCCAACTTGGGAGCAGTACGCTCGGAACCGTCCCAATTCGTGATCGTCTTCACCATCCGGGAGGAAATCGATGGCCGTCAGGACATACCCGCACTCGATCCGCTTCTCCAGCGACGAGTGGCGAGCCGTGAGCGCGATCATCCAGAACTTGCCGTCAGGCCAACTTGGGAGCAGTACGCTCGGAACCGTCCCAATTCGTGATCGTCTTCACCATCCGGGAGGAAATCGATGGCCGTCAGGACATACCCGCACTCGATCCGCTTCTCCAGCGACGAGTGGCGAGCCGTGAGCGAGGCCGCCGAGCGGCTCGACATGATGCCTGGCGCGTTCGTGCGCGAGGCCGCCACCCGCGCCGCCGCCGAGGGACTGGACCTTGAAGAAGGCCGCCTGACGCCCGAACTGATCGAGCTGTTCAAGACAACCTTCCGCGGCGTTCACGTGCTTGCCTATCTCAAGCGCCAGGAACTGGTGGAACTTGACAGGCTCGAAGACTTCGAAAGGGCGGCGGCACACGCCAGGAGCCTGCAGGACGAGACGTTCGGACCTGCCGATGAGACGGAGGAGAGTTGACGCCCGGCGGGCGCGCCGGCGTCGGGACCGCCCATCGGGGAACCAAGCTGGAGCGGTCGTGGGCGGGGACCAGCTAGAAACTGTACCGCAACGACAGGACGGTCGTGGTTCCCCTGGATGCGATGAGGCCCACGCCCCCGAGGCTCACCATCGCGTCTTCGTGGTTGAGGCCGAAGTTGGCGGACAGTCCCCGCGCCAAGTCGTACTGAACGCCCAGAGCGGCGGAAGTCCTCTCCACTCCCCCGGCCTGGCCGTAGTGCCCCTCGACCGAGAAGGTCATGACGCCCGCCTTGAAGCGGACGCCCGTCGAGACGTACCATTGCTCAAGTTCCAGGCCGGGCGACGAGAGGGTCTCGTAGCCCGCGCCCACGTCGAAGAGGGCGCTGCCGTAGATGAGTTCGCCGACACCGCTCAGGGCCCTGGTGTCGAACCGTTTCGACCCGTCGGCGGAAGTGAACCGGCCCTCGGTGTATCTCACGGTCAACCGGTAGTCCTTGTCGCCGGTCGGACGCTGATACGCGGCGCCGGCATCGAAATTCACGTCTTCATCCACCACGGCGGCGAGCACCCAGGGACCGAAGCGGACCATGTAGGCGCCGCTCCAGTCCCCGAGGGAGCCGAACACGTCATCGAAAGCCAGGGCCGCGGCTCCGGCCCCGGGCGTGCGCCGGGTCCGCTCACGGACGATTCCCGAAACGTTGCCGCCCGCCACCGTGCCCCAAGCGCCGCCGACCGAGAGCGCCGCGTCGGCCTCGTAGCCGCCGTCCGCCCTGGAGACGAAGCCCGAATCGGGGTTCTCCCCGGGATCGGTGGCGTAACGGCCCGAGTAGTTCAGGCGGAGCCGCCAGCGGTTGGGCAGTTGCGTCTGGGCGCCTGCCTGAAAGCCGCCGTTGAAACTCTCGCCGGTCTCGTCGTCATCCCGGGAGCACCAGGTCCATGCTCCATCCAGTTGGCCTTTCAGGACGAGCGACACGTCGCCCACCTCGGTTGCGAGAGGGGCATCGAGGAACGACAGGTCATCGTAGTTGAGGAGGGTCTCCAGCGCCGATGCAGGCCCCGCCGCCGCCACAGCGCAGACGAAGAAGACCGCTGCCCGAAGAAGACCAACCCCTGGTGTGTCCGCCTGGCTCGTCATGTTCTCAGGCCTTCTCGGGAAAGGTGGAGTGGAACGCCTGGCGCGCGATGGCGCGCCCGGACTTCAGCGCCTCGGTGTTGTCGATCTCCCAGTGGACACCGCCGTAGATGCGGCTGAGTCCGTTTTCTTCCGCCATGTGGCTCAGGCTGCGCCAGTTCCTCGTGACCCCCCTCAGTTGGGGCCACAGCACCTCGTCGGGCGAGCGGCCCGAGAACGGGACATCGTCGCGGCCGTGGACGAGCGCGATCAGCTCGGCTGCGGCAGCGCCGAACGTGGAATGCCCCGACGTGTAGGAGGGAAACTCGGGCGTCGGGATGTAGCTCCGCCAGCCCGGTTGCCTCGCCACACGCGGGTCCCTGTTGCCGAACCCGGGCGCGCGCACCCGAATGGCGGTTTCCGGGCGGACGATGTCGTGGTGGTACTTGTTGTCCCAGGCGCTTATGGAAGCGTCGCACTGCGTCATCCCGAGCAGGGCGAAGGCCCGCGCGAGCTCGATGAAGCTCAGGCCGCGGTCCTGCAGGATCTGCATGGCGATGTAGATCATGTGTCCCGGCGGCGTGATGCCCCACGGGCCGTCCTCCCAGAACAGCGCAATCTCCGACTCCTCGGCGGTCCGGACCGTGCTGTCCATGCCTCCGAGCCTCCGGATGCGGTCGAACTCCTCCGCAAACTCCGGACTCGCCGGGTCGTAAAACCCGGAGACGCGGAACTGTGAGCCGCTCTTCATCGTCCAGGGTGTGATCCGGCCATGGCCCGGGAACAGGCAGCGATCGAAAGAGGCGAACGCCGGCCCGGGCGTGGCGCCGTAGAACGGGCCGGTGGGCCGCCACTGCAACGAGTCCGTGCGCCGCTCGTAGCGGCCCAGGTAGTAGTTGACCTCGCTGGGCTCTGCGCCGTCGTTGGTCCGCATCCCGAGCACCTTGCGGGCCACCGCGCGGCCCCACCGGACGCCGAGGGACTTCGCCTCGCCCGCCGGATAGCGATCCAGGAAAGCCATGCGCTCGAAGAGGAACGGCTGCTGGAACGCCTCTTCCGCCGCTTCCGCGAAGGCCACGCCGTAGGCCACCTCGGGGTCGGCGCCGCGCGGGCCGGGACCTATGCCGAAGGGTTCTTCGTAGTGCTGGACGATTCCGTTGGCCGCAAGAAAGCCGGCCGCCATGGTGAGCCCGTAGTTGTACGCCGCCCGGGGAGCGGGGAGGCGCCGGTTCCGGACCTGCTGCAAGGACACGTCCGTCCAATGGAAGACCGTGTTCCGGTTCCGTGGCTTCAGTATCTGGGTCGTGTAGGATGCCTTGCGTCCGTGGGAACTTACGCACCCCCCGGTCGCCAGGAGCGCGGCCGCGGCCGCGGCGTTCTTGAGAAACCGTCTCCTCGTGTAGTCCATGGTCGGGAATCCTCGTACACCCGCCCTCCCTTACCTGCCCGCCACGGTCTGCCGGCAGAGTGGAAAGGCGGATCGCAGTAAACTTCTGTTGTCGGAGAGGCAGTCCGGGGCCCGACTAGCTAGCCGGGTGTCCCGGGATGCGCGATGAAGCCGGGCGTGAAGGATGGAGGGGAGCCTCGCCCCCTCGTGGATCTCGAACGGGCCCGGCTGCGCCTGGGGCGCAACCAGAGAGCAGCGGCGGCGGAACGCGTTGCAGGGTTGTGCCCCGCACGCGGTGGCCGGGACGGGATGGCGGGGGGCAGCGCCGCATCGGTGCGGCAATCAAGAGAGCGGGGAAAACCGGCCGGGCGCAGGGCCCGGACAAACTGAAGGAACATTCGGCCCACAAGGCGAACGGCGGATGCTAACGCGCGGGAGAGGCCTCCGGGGCCATGGACGAAGCCCATGACGTCATCGCACCCAGACCCGGGCTCGGCCCGGCCCGGCTCGGCTCGGCTCGGCTCGGCTCGGCTCGGCTCGGCTCGGCTCGGCTCGGCTCGGCTCGGCTCGGCCATTATGGCAAGAGCCTCGGCTCCGTTTGTCAACCCCCGAATGCGGAATTCCGCGTCCGTCGCGTATCCGCGCCGATGCTGAACACCGAACCGAGCGTCGTTCCCGTCATGTCCACTCCAAACCCCGCCAGCCGAAACGCCTTCGCATGAATCCATCCGTCTCCATGTACCAACCTCGCCGCGGAAGGGCAAGGACGCCGCGCCGAAGTCCCGGTTTTCGGCAGAAGAAACCAACGTAGTCCCTGGTGTGGAAGTTGAGGCACGACTCAAGCCGCGAACGTTGTCTTCGGAGTTGCCGCAATCGGTTCGCGCACGTTCCAACCCCACCGGCTTCGGCCGCTGGAGGTCCTTGCCCGATGGAGTCGACCGGCGCCAGACGCGGGGGCGTCGAGTCGGTGTCGACGCCGGATCGGCGCTACATCTCCATCTCGAACCCGCGCTCACGGACCTTATCCGGCTCCCGTTCCGGCGCCGCCGGCGCCTTCCTGGCATGGTCCCTGCCGGGATCGGCTTCGGGCGGCGCGTGCGCTGCTTCCGCTCCGATCGCCGCGCCCTGTTCCCTGCCGCCTTCCTTCGCCACGGGCTTGTCCAAGGCCGGCTCGACCGCTTCCAGCGCAGCGATCCGCTCTCCGGTGACGGCCTCCAGCCGCTCGCGGAGCGCCCTGGCGTCATCGGTGACGATCTCCGCTCCGTGGCGCGCCCGGCTGATCTCGACGTAGAAGGTCTTGCGGGTGGTGAGGTGGGGATGCCCGGCCTCCATCACCGCGATCACGTTGTCCACGGTGCGGCCCTGGAACCCGTGCACGGTCGCGGCCCATGCATGGTCCAGGTGGCGGAGTTGGGGATCGTGCTTCCCCATCTCCAGCCTGCGCCCGTCCTCGAGCCGGAAGGAGACCCGGCCGCCCCGGACCGAAGCGATCTCTGCCACGCCGCTGTTCACGAGTCCCAGGGCGTTGTCGTTCCGGGTCCAGCGGACGCGGTCGCCGGCGCGGAGCTCGATGCTCTCGGCGCGGTAGACCTCGACCGCGCCGCGCCCGGCTCCGACCATGCGCGGCCGCCACGGAACTTCCTGTCCCTTCGGACCCTCCAGGAACACCGTGCCGACGCCCTGGTCCACTCGCGCGATCCGGCGCTCGTCGCCCTTGGCCACCCCGAGACTCCGGTAGTCGCGGTGGAACGCCACGACGTCGCCGGGAGCGTAGTTGGCGGCGACCGTCTTCTCGGCGTTGGTGTAGCCGTGGGACACCAGCCGCTCGCCCTCGAAGGCGGGGCCCCGGAGGACTCCGTCGCGGGCAAGGCGCTCGCGGATGTGTCCGTTGATGGCCCGGCGCAGCTTGTGGCTCGGCGCCATCAGCCCGGTGTTCTCGCGCTCGTGCTCGGAGAGCCTCAGCCACCGCGCGGCGGCCGCGCCCGCGAGGTTCCGGGGGTTGACTTCCGCCACCCGGCCGCCGAGCCTTTCGAAGGCGCGGCTGATGTCGCCCCCGAGGCTCGCCTCGACGGCTTCCCGGATCTCGGGGTCCTTCTGGCGCAGGATCTCGTCCATCACGGCGGTCGCCATGCCCGCCCGCTGCAACTGCGCGAAGGGCTTTCCGGCATCGACGGCGTCGAGCTGCTTCTCGTCGCCCACCAGAACCACGCGGGGAATGCGGAGCGTGTTGGCGATCCGGAGCAGGTCCCTGGCCTGGACGGTGGAGGCGAGAGAGCCTTCGTCGACCACCAGCACGGTCTTGCTGAAGGCGGCACGGAGTCCGCGCTCGCCCTTCCGGGATAGCCGGCCCCGGGCAACGCCGTCGTAGCGGGCCAGGAAGCGTTGCAGGGTTTCCGATTCGATGCCCGCCTCGGCCCCCAGCGTGCGAGCGGCCGATGCCGACGGCGCCAGCCCGATGGTGCGGTACCCGGACTTCCCGGCCAGTTCCCTGGCGCGGCCAAGCATGGTGGTCTTGCCGGTTCCGGCATAGCCCTGGACGCCCACGATCCGGTCGCGAGAGGACAGGATCGTCTTCACCGCCTCGCGCTGGCCGGTGTTGAGGCGTCCCCGGTGGAGCAGCGGCCCGGCCATCCAGCTCCGCATGACGGGCCTCGATGCGCCCCGGCCCCGCTCCATCAGCGCGATGGTCTCCCTTTCGTCCGCCAGCGCCTTGTCGGTGGTTAGCGACTCGCCGGGCACGGGGAGGTTGGCGGCATGGAGCGCGCCCTCGCGTTCCATCAGCGCGACCGCGCGTTCGGCCTCGCCGATCGTGACCGCGCCCGGCTGCCGGGCGATCGTTGCCGCGAGCAGGTCCGTCCTCGCGAACACCGCCTCGCGCTCGGCCAGGTGCGCCACGGCCCAGGCCACGGCCTCGCGGGTGGGGTCCGCCGCTGCCTCCCGCCCCTCCTCTCCCTTGCCGGCGAAGGGGAGATCCTGCCGGCCGGATTCCCGCTCCACATCCCTGCCGGCGGTCCTGGACACGCCCTCCGAGACCAGCGCACGCGCGTCGAACCCGAGGTCCGCCGCCTGCCTCTGCCAGACCGCCCCGAGCGCGCTCTTGTCCACGTCGCGCTTCGCGGCCCGGGTCATCAGCGCCGCCCGCTCGGCAAGGCGCTGGTCGGCCGCTGTATCGCCGAGGCCCCGTTCCTCCATCGCCGCCTCGATTGCCGCCCGCCGGGTCGAAAACGCCTCGATCACCCGCCTCGGCACGCCCGCAATCTCGAAACGCCCGTCGGCATGGGTCTTTTCGATTCCGTAGCCGAGTCCCGACAGCTCGCGCGCAAGCTCGCCCCGGTAGATCGCCCCGATCAGCATCTTGGAGGTGTAGAGCTTCTCGTTCGACATGGTGCGCCAGCGGCCATCGGCGCCCTGCACCATGTTGGCGACCACGGCGTGGGTGTGGAGTTGAGGGTCGAGGTTGCGGGAGGTATCGTGCCTGAACCCCGCGATCACCGTCTTCTGGCCGCCGATGCGGATCAGGCGCCCGGTCTCCGGGTCCCTGACCCGGGTTTCCGCGGCGTTCCGCTCGAACCAGTCGAGGGCGCGGCGCACCGCAAGGTCGTGGGCCGCGGTGACGCGCCCGTCGCCGCCCACGAGCGCCGCCAGCGACACGGACTTCGGGGCGGAGAAGGCCAGGTCGCGGCCGGGCCGGTGGATGCGGTTGCCGTCCCTGTCGAGGCGCCCCAGCCTGCGGCCGCTGCCGTCGGGCACCTCGCCTTCGAGCACTGCCCTGAACGAGTCCGGATCCACCGGGCCGCCCAGGCCGAGCGCTTCGGCGCCTTGGCCGATCCAGGCGCTTGCTTCCCGGTGTGCCGGATCGTCGCGCGCGTAGTATCCATCGCGCTCGTAGTAGGAGACGCCCTGCGTCGGCGAGCCGACGGCGCCTATCGAGACGACCATCCGTACAGGTTCTCGCGCGGCTCCGGGTTCGAGCCGCGCGGACGGGCTGCATCCCCGGCCGTCGCTGGCTTCTCGTCACCACCGTCGATCAGACCGGTACCTTCGTCCGGCACAGGTCGCCCCTCGCCGCATGCATCCACGGCGTCCGCTTCCGGCCGCGTTTCGTCCCACCCGTCAGCGGCCGGCGGCAAGGAAGCGACGACATCCCCGTCCTGCCCCGGCGGGGCGACCCGCTCCCCCTCCGGCTGCGGCGCATCCTCCCTCGGCACGAAGCTCTCCGCGGCCTGAGGTCTTGCGACGTAGTCGAGCCCGATCCGGGCGACGGGCCAGGGTCCCGGGAACTTCAGGTAGCCGTGCAGGTTCTCGAGCCGCATGATCTCCGACGGGAGCGCCAGCGGGCGCATCTCCCGGCGTTGGGTCAGCGAGACCCCGTCCCGCATGGTGCTGGCGCCGTAGCTCATGCCGTGGGCATACTCCTCGACCTCACCCCGCCCGAGGCTTTCGGCCGACCACTGCGCCGTCTCCTGGTCCGGCGCGGCCAGCACCACACGGGTGCCGCAGAGCCCGGACACGGTCTCCGCGCCGTTCCGTCCGTAGAGATCCCGCAGCGCCGAGATCACCTGGATGCCGAGCACGAAGCAGCCGCCGAACTGGCGGGACTCCGCCAGCCCCGGCTGGAGGCTCGGCACCTGGTGGAGCGTGGGCAACTCGTCCAGCACCACCCAGACCCGGCGCCCGCCGTCCTGGCGGAGCGAGAGGAGCGCGTTGACCGCGATCTCGAGCCACGTGGAGATGAGCCCCCTGAGGCTCGCGTGCTGGTCTCCGCGGGAGGTCAGGAACAGGAAGCCCGTCTTGTCCTCGTTCTCCACCCACTCCCGGATCGAGAAGCGCTCGCCCGTGTCGGGCAGGAACTCCAGCGCGCCCAGGTTCGCGGTCAGCATGGCGCGCACCGAGAGCGCCGTCTTGGGGTTTTCGGGGCTCACGATGGACTGGGCCACCGTGCCCTCCATGGCCTGCGCCAGCTCCGTCAGCTCCGTCTTCAGCAGTTGATCGACCAGCTTCCGGTTCTCCGTGACGCCCTGTTTCCAGAGGACCCCTGCGCCGTTCGAGAAGAGCTGTCTTGCGGCGGTGACCCAGAACGGGTCCACGGTGTCCCGTTGCTGGGGGATCAGGGCGGCGGCCATCATGTCGAAGTCCCGCTGGGTCCTGGCCTCGAAGAAGGGCGACCAGCGGGGCGCCCGGGCGTCCAGGGGGTTCATCAGGACATCGCGGGCGGGCTCGAAGAACGACCGGGTGTAGCTCCCCATCTTGTCGTAGAGGATGCAGCGCTCGCCCCGGGCCCGGACCTGGGCGACCAGGTCCGAGATCAGCACGGTCTTCCCCGACCCGGTGGTGCCCGAGACGATGGTGTGCTGGGTCTCGGCACGGTCCGGCCAGGGGATGCCCGCGATGCGGCAGGGAACAGGGCGCTTCGAGCGGAACAGGGAGCCCCTGAGCCGGACGGGGGCGGGCGTCACGCGCCTCCGCAACTCCTTGGCCGACGCCATCTCCGCGCCCCGGACCCGGCGGGTCCGGTCCAGGCGCTGGCCCAGGAGCCAGAACGCCAGCGTGCAGAGGAGCACGCCTCCGGCGCCGATCAGGAAGCCCAGGCGCGCCCCGGAGTAGACGGCATCGAGCAGCCGCCCGCGGATCCTCCCGATCCTGGGGTCTCCGGCGATGGCGACGATCCTCGTTGCCGTCTTCTCGCCCTCATACCACTCGTACAGCTGGCCGGAATCCCGGGGATATCCCAGGGAGAGCTTCATCTCCGCCATGACTCCCGTGCCCAGGACGCGCCACTCGTAGGCGGTCGTGGTGCGGAACACCGAGACGGCGGGCACGAGAACCACCGTCAGGACCAGGCCCACGACCATCCAGCGGACCAGCTGCCCCCACATGTGGACGTCATGGAAGAGGGTCTGGCCTCCCCTGAGCGTCGCGTTTCCGAACATCATCAACTCCTTGTCGCTTCGAGAACCGGTCTCTCCATGGCCATCCGCGCGTTCCCGGTCATGGCCCGAGCACCTGGTCCCCACCGAAAGGACCGCTGCGCGCGCGGTCGTCCCTCTTCTCCGGTTTCGGGGCCGCGTTCCGCGCCGTGCCGTAGAGCTTGCCGCCCAGCCACTCGCCCGCCAGCGGAACCGACTCGGCGGCGTGCTCGCCGAAGGGCCGGTCGGTTTCCGCCGCCACCTTCGCGCGCCCTCTCTCGCTTCGATCTTCCGCCACGCCGCCTCGCGCCTCGCGTTCCGCCTCCCGGATGTCGAGTTCGGTGTCGGTCCCGGCACGCAGGCCCTCCGCCCGTCTTCCGACGCTTCCCCGTTCATGGCCTCCGCGCCCGACGTCCCGGGCCCAGCCCGACCACTCGGCCCAGGCCGCCGCGGGCCTGCTTTGGTGCGACTCCCGCATCCCTTCAACGGTCCGCTCGTAGTCCGCCCGGTCCGGTGCCGAAGCCGGGTCCGGGCCCCCGGGCGCGGGGAAGCGTTCGGCGATGAAGTCGGCGGCGTGGGCGCGCAGTTCCTCGGCGTCCTCCGGGGTCCGGGGCTGCGCCAGGCGCATGGCGCCGGCCACGCCGATCTCCCGCCCGCCGGCGCCCGTGCGCGCGGTCAGCCACGTGAAGAAGGGCTGCCCCAGGTCCCGGTCGATGGCCTGGGCCTCGCTCCGCACTTCCACGGCCTGCCTGCTCCAGCTCTCGGCCTCGCGGTGGCTCAATGCCTCCTGCTCGCCGTAGCGGCGCATCCGCGTCAGGTTGGCCCCGAAACTCTGATCCAGGCTCCTGAGCTCGCTCTCGCCCGATGCGGTGGAGTAGCGCCTCGACGCCTCGGCCGCCCGCGACCAGACGTCCAGCACGCTCTGCTGCTCGGCGTAGTCGGTCATCCGGTTCCAGGCCTCCCGGCTGAGCGTGTGGCCGCGCCAGCTCACCGACCCGTCCGCTCCGAACTTGACGATGAAGTCGAAGCCCCCGCCGGCCCTGGCCTCGCTGGTGAGGGCCGCCGCCTGCTCCTTCGTGATGCCGCCGGCCTCCGAGAGCCCCTCCAGGCGGGATTCGAGGCTCTGCACCGTCTGGCTCTCGCTCTCCGTCACTCCCCTGGAACGGGCGACGCCCGTGTTCACGTCGCGCGAGAACCGCTCGACCAGGGCCGCCGAATCGGTGGCGGCCGCGGTGCGCGCGGTGGCGGCCTCCGCCGACCAGTGCCGGGCCTGGTCGCGGGCCGCCCCTGCGCGGCTCTCGTGGCTCGCCGCAAGCGATTCGGAGAGCCTTATCCCAGCGGCCGGTATGCGGCTCGTGGCGGAACCGGCGTCCACCACCGCCGTGCCGTCGCCCGTGACGGTGAAGCCCGCGCCTTCCGGCGCGTATCCGGTATAGCGGCCGGTGTCGGCGTGCAGGGAGGTCCGGACCTGGTGTCCCTCGACCGTCGCGAAGCGGTGGGTGTCGGCCTGGGTGTTGGCGAGCGAGACGTTGCCGGTGGTGCCCTCCTGGGCTGCGGACGAGGCCGCTTCCTGGCCCACCGCCAGCACCGAGGTGGCGAGCCCCGTGGCCCTCCCTACCCCGTAGGCCAGCGCCGCGGCCAGGAACGGGACCGACATCGAGAGGTATCCGGACATCACCGCCACGTCCGACGCCACCGCCTGAATCCCCGCCTGGGCTACCAGCGACACGCCTATGTCCCCGCCCGGCATGAGCGCCCCCGCGCTCATGCGTTCGGCCGCCTCGCCCATGGAGATCCGGTGCAGGACCGCGTAGAGCGGCCCCCAGCTCTGGAGCCACACGAGGCCCGAGAAGTATGAACGGAAGATAGCGCCGCCCGCGGGAGTGAGCATGAGCAGCACGGCCATGGGGAACGCGCCCACGTAGAGGCACTCGAACACGATGCGGAGCATCGGCACCCAGGTCTCGGCCTGGCGGCCGATGGCCCGGTAGGCGGAGACGGTCTGGGTCTCGGCCCGGGCTTCGGTGTAGGCCGTGAGCGCCGCGGCATTCCCGGCCTCCGAGGCCCACTGCTCGCCCGCATCGTGGACGGCGTTCAGGACCATCTGCTGGCGCAGGATCTCGGCCGCGGTCCTCGACGCGCCGATCAGATAGGTGTGGGCTGCGGGCAGCGCCGCCACGAGCTCCGCCCGGGCCAGCGCTTCCGTTGCCGCTCCGGGGAAGAGCCTTCGCCCGAAGATGCCCGAGGCCCTCGTGATCTCGGCCGTCCAGAGCGCGTTCAGGCGCGTGGCGGCCTGGGCGCAGGTTACGATCTGGCGGTCCACCGGGGTGGCGCCGGTGCCCGTGGGCGCTCCGCGCGTCGCGTACTCCACCATGCGCGCGGGCGAGGCCCCGGCGGACGGCGAGCCCGTGGCGGTGACGAGCCGCCAGATGTCCGTGCTCTCCCGGAGATCGTCGGCCGAGATGTGGCCCAGGAGGAGTGCGTGGAACACGCACTGCCGCGCATAGGCCCGGAGGTTCCGGGCGAACACCGCGTCGGTCACCTCCATCCGGGTCGCCTCGGCCGCGAGCCTGGCGCCGAAGATGAGCCCGTGCCGGCGGTAGGTGAGGTCGTCCGGAAGGGAGAAGGCCTGCTCGGTGAGCCGGGTCAGGCCGTCGCCCACCTGGCTCGTAAGGGAGGCGAACAGCGCCAGGCCGATGGGGACGTTGGCCACCACGGCCGGCGCCAGCGCGGGGTCGAGCCGGTCCACGACCCGCACCCTGGCCTTCGGCACCACCATGGCGCCCCAGACCGCCACGAAGAGGAGCATCCACCTGGCGTTGTCCTTCCAGGAGCCGCCGAAAGCCGTGCGGAAGAGCGCCCAGGCGAGTCCGGCGACGCCGGCGATGTGGGCCAGCGTCACGAAGGCGCCGCCGCCCGTGATCGCGGCCACCGCGTTCAGGAGGTCCACCAGGTAGGTCCCGCCGCCGAGTGTAAAGAGTTCGTACACGGTTGCTTGTCCTCGATCCCGCTCCGTCTACCGCGACATGGTCGCCCCGCGTGAGAAAGCGAGCGCCGCGCGGAGGTCCGCGGACAGCGCTCCGGCAAGCTCGGTCTCGATGAGCCTCAGCTTCTCGACCACGGCCAGAGCGGTGTTGAACCGCTGGAGCCCCTCGTGGCGGTGACGGGCCAGGGCTGCCCGGTTCCGCCGCAGTCCCTCGCGCCAGCGCTCCAACTGGTCGCCGTCGGCGATGTCCAGGGTCCCGGCGCGTTCCTGGACCGTGCGGTGGAGGTCCGAGATCCAGACCTGGAGCACGTCGAGGGCCACCGCCTCGGCCAGAGTGTCCACCTCCTGCTCCACCACCGCGCCGCGGTAGGCAGCCGCGGTGTTCACGACCCGGTAGACCGGGAGGGTGGTGAGGTTCACGAGCCCCAGGGCGTCCGCGGGCGGCGCCGTGTCGGTTCGGACCGACTCCACCAGGCGGCGGAGCAGGTCCGCGACCCGGTTCCGGAAGCCGCGCGCCGCCGGGACCGTGAGCTGGCCCTGGGTGGGGTTGAGACAGTCGGCCGCGGTGTCGCAGCGGTAGACCGGGAGGTCGCCGCCGCCTTCCATTAGGATCTCGGTCACGCGGCGGTCGAGCGCCAGGGGCTCCAGGACGCGCACCCGGGGACCGGAAGGGTCCGAGTCCGAGACCGGTGCGGTGACGATCACCGTCCCGGAGATGGACATGGCGAACTCGCCCAGGTCCTGGTCCAAGCCGAGGAAACTCGACGCCCGCACCGCGCGCCAGGCGTAGTTGACGTTGACCGGCGCCTGCTCCCGGAGCGGTCCCGAGGCCGCGGCCAGGGTCGAGTTCCGCTTGCCGTCCGAGCCGCAGCCGTGGCGCGCCGCCGCGTAGTCCGAGAAGATCCCCTGCCGCGTCCCCACGGCCGCGCAGATGGCCGCGCTCGCCCGGTCGTTCCTCGACCACACCGCCCCCACCAGGGCCTGCGCGGTCTCGCAGGAGTCCAGGTTCTGGTTGTTCACCCACTGGGCCAGGGCCCTGAGCTTGGACATGGTCTCCGCGATCACGGGCGAGATGGTCTCGAGGGCCAGCTCGAAGGCGAACCCGGCGGCATTCTGGGCCACGGCGCGGCCGAAGGCGATCACCTGGTCCGAGTCGATGAACGAAAACGACCCCGCAAAGGCGTCGATGCCGCCGCAGCCCGCCCGGAAGGACGGCAGGCTCACCGTTGCGATGGGCTCCTGGCGCACGGGCGCGCGCAGGTAGAGGTTGCCGAGCGTCCAGTGGCCGGAAGCCTGGCCGTCGAAGGCCGTGGGCCCGGTGGTGTTCACGGCCGCCCCCCTCCAGAAGTTCTCCATCTCCGAGAGAACGTCCGCATGGACGGACGGCGCGAGGAAGAGCCCCACTGCCATCAGCGCAGCCGCGAGTCTGTGTCTAGTAGTCACTTCCCACCTCCCGTGAGGTCAGGGCGAAGATGCGCTCGGCCAGCTGGTCCTCGGCCACCACGCCGAACGACACCGCCAGCGCCCTCGACGTCTGCGTGTCGTAGAGGAAGACCGCGGGGACGACCCTGGTCGTAAGGCCCAGCCGGGCGGAGCGGCCCTGGTCCGGAACCGCCTCGGGCCAGCCTTCGAGCGGCTCGCCGGTCAGCGAGACCGCGAGCACGTCCAGGCCGTGCCGGAGCGCGAAAGCGCGCAGGAGCGGGCCGAACACGCGGCACTCCGAACATTGCGCACTGCCGAGGTAAATGAGCCCGTAGCGCTCTCCGAGCCTGGCCAGCACGGCTGTTCGCTCGGCCCGCCGCTCGTCCGACCAGACCCTCTTGGCCAGGGCGCCCACCGGACGCCTGAGCGTGTAGTCGAGTTCCGGGTTCCCCCAGACCGTGCGGCGGAAGGCATCCGAGAAGGAGGCGGCGCGCTGAAGGGTTTCCTGCTGGAGGTGGAGGTAAGCGGCAACGTTGTCTGCGCTCGGATCGAGGATGGCCTTCGCCCGGGCCTCCTCCAGTGCCCGGCGCATCTCCAGAATGCGTTCCATGGGACTTGCGGGCCGGGCGGGCGGCTGCTGCTTGGCACGGACATCCTCCTCCGCGTCTTGCCGGTCCCTATCGCAATAGAAATGCCAGCCGAGAGACGTCGACGGGTCTCCATCCGAGTCCGGTGCAGGACCGCACCACGGCCGCCATTCCCGCGCGTTCACGGGCAGCGCCGCGACAATGCACAGGAGGCAGACAATGGTCAGCACGCAAACCCTGTTCATGGCCGTCTCCGTCACTCGCTTCTCCGGTAGAAGTCCCGGATGCGCGCCCGCATCACCGCGCCTGCCTCGCCCGCTTCCGGAAGGTCGATGGACGGCTCGCGCGACCCGTCCACCAGGTCCTCGGTGAACTCCGAGAGGTCCACAGCCTCGAAATCGATCCTCTCCATCTCCCCGACCGTGAAGCCCCGGCAGCTTCCCCAGCCGATTCCGAGCTGCCTTCGGGCCGCTTCCTGGAGGATGCGCCCGAGCTTCGAGCCGAACACGCACCAGGAGCGCTCCCGGCGGACGCACACTCCAAGGATCCGCCTCGTGCACCGCCAGCCCAGGTAGTGTGTGTTCCCGGCGTGACGCTCCCTGGCCAGAAGGCGTTCCTTCTCGGTGCAGTTCCCAAGGCCCACGAGAACGCCCGAGTTTTTACAGCAGTCCGCCAGGCCTCCCCAGCGGATGCGGCAGGAGCGGCGCTTGCCGTTGAAGAACCGGAGGTTGTCGCGGTCGAACTCCTCTCCGCCGAGTTCCAGCACCATGTTGAGCCGGGCCGCCGACTCCACGAACCCCGTGTTGGCCCGGGACTCCGCGGTTTCGCAGTCGGCGCCAACGCACCAGGACACCGAGCCGCAAGCGCCGCCGGTCCCGGCGTCCTCCACCCCGGCACCGCAGCCCGTCGCCGATCCCGAGGCGAGCCCATCCGCGCTCCAGCGGGGAGACTGCGCGTCGCGTTCGATCCCGTCCCCGCGCCGCACGATCGGGTCCCCGGTCTCGACGGACTCGTCCGGACGCACGGCGGCGCCCTCGATCACCGCGCGGCCGGCCCGGCCGCCGGGATCGGCGGGGTCGGCCAGGACCCGGTTGGCCGCCGTTTCCAGCTCGCCGGCGCTCATGCCCCGCTCCGGCAGGTTCGTTCCGACATAGCCCGGCACGCGAGCGGTGGAGCCCGAGTCCCTCGCAATGGCGGCCGCGGCCGCGCGGCCCGACTGGCCTACGGCGCGGGCCGCCGCCTTCGGGTCTTCCGCCCCTGCGCGGGCGGCGGCGAATTGCCAGGCCAGAAGGACGCTCACGATGACCGCCTTCCTTCCGTATCGGAAGTTCATGGCAGATATCCTCTCAACGCGGCCAGATGGCGGCGCGCGGCCGCTCGACCCGGTTCGCCTTCCGCGGCGACGGCTTCGAGGGCCGCCCCGAGGCCGATGTTGCCCGCGACCCGGTCGTGAGGCGGGGCCTTGTCCGACAGGCAACCCCGGCTCGCACACGGCGGAACCCCGCCCGGAACCACGGCAACCGCGGGGATCACCGTGATGCCGAAGAGGCGGAACAGGCGCGGGTCGATGGCGGCGCCCCCCTTGCGGTCCATATACGGGCCGATGCGTTTCACCGCGGCTTGCAGCCCATCCGGACCGAAACCCCGCAGAACCAGCGGCGCGCCGATCCGCGCCGCTTCGCGGCTCCACTGCCGCCAGCTCTCCGCCGGCGCCGAGAGGCTCATGAAGACGATGACCTCGGGAGCGCCGGCGCGGCCGGAAAGGCTCGCCGGCAGGCGGCCCGCGTGGCCCTCGGCCGGGAGCGGATCGGGTCCGCCGGAGGCCTTCCGTCCCGCGCGTTCCAGCGCGCGCTCGATCACCGAACGCGACCAGCTCTCCAGGTCGCGGCGACTGTCCGGCTCCGCTTTCCGCAGCACCAGGTCCACTACTTGCCGCGCCGCGTCTCCGGGAGTCTCCTGCGCGCGGCCCGGGGTGCACCAAACCGCCAGGACGAACGCAAGGATCAACGAGGCAGCGGTTGCGAGATTCTGTTTGCGGTTCATGCCGACGTCCTCACATCAAACAACACGTCCGTTTGCGCCAGAGCAGGTAGCCAAAATTCTCCCCGGCGACGGGAACCTCGCGGAGCGCTTCCCACAGCACCGAAGACCGCCCCGTCGGATTGCAGCCCGTGAGCGGGGAGGTCGCGGGCACCGGCTGCGTCATCTGCCAGCGGTACTGGGACTTCTTCATGACCGGCATCGGATAGCGCCCGCACAGCGCTCTCGTCCCGGAGGTGCCCCAGGCCAGCAGCAGCCGGTGCAGGCGGAACACGAGCCGCTCGGCCGCGAGCAGGGAAGCCTGTACTCCGCCGACATGTGCGGCTACGTTGCCGGTCAGAGGGTACATGCCGCCCTGGCAGCCCGCGCACCAGAAGAGCGGATCGAGCGGCAGCCCGGCGGAGGCGGCCGCGCAGTCCGCGGCGCAGGCCGCCTGGGCCGGCAGGTCCGCGAACAGCGCGGCTTCGGGGTTCATCAGGAACGACAGTTCGTCGTCCCGCCAGGTCGGGTCGAGTTCGGAAACCCAGGCGATGTCCAGGCTGCCGCCTTCGAGGCAACCGAGATCGAGCAGCGCGCCGATCCAGGAAAGAAGCGGATAGACATAGTAGTGGGCGTGCCACGTGGAACCCGACGCCCCGTCGCCGCCCGACGACGCCGTGCGGCCCCGGGCCGCGGGCAGGCCGGGGTCCACGGTCATGCCGCCCAGGTTGGGGAAGCACCAGGGCGCCCGGCTCACGTCGAGGAGCCGCGCAGGCTCCCACACCCCGAGCGAGAGCCCTATGCGGGGGACCGGGCTGCCGCAGAAGCAGATGGGCGATCCGGGATTGGACGTGTCCGGCGCCCCCGTAGCGCTGCCCATGCTGATAGGCCCGATGGAGATGGGGAACAGGCACTCCCAGCACACATCGGTGACAGGGTTCACGAAACGCCCGGTGCAGGATTGGGCGTGCGCAGTCCCCGTGAACAGCACGCAAGCCAAGACCAGCACCGCGCCGATGATTGTCCCGCGCCTCATGGCCGTCCCTCCACGTCCGCCGTGTCGGTTGGGTCCCCAAGCGGCACTTCCGTGATCCGAAGCACCGGTCCCTCCGCCGTGACCACCGACGGAGTGGCGCGAAGCCCGAGCCGCTTCGAGAGCCGGCCGCCCTGGTCGAAGAAGAACGGCTGCCCGTGGGTCCGCATGAGTTCCAGAGGACGGCCCGCCACGAGCACGATCCTCGCAGGCCGCTCGTGGCCGAGCGCCCAGCCGACCTCCACGGGCCGCGCGCCGTCGATGAAGAGCAGGTCCCGGGTCAGCGGCTGCGCGTGGAGCGGGTTGACCCGTGCGCCGCGGGTCGCGATCAGGGTCCCGTCGGCCGCCCGGACGTCCCGGTCCAGGGTGATGGAAGGATCGAAGAGCCGCGTGCGACGAACGCGCGCCGCCCCGATGCCCTCGACGCGTGCCGGCGCCTCGATCCGTTGCCGCGCCCGCTTCACCGCCTCGCGGCGCTTGCGGGCCATTTCCCCGGAAGCTTCCAGCTCTCCAAGCCGGGCCTCTATCTGCGCGAGGAGGTCGGGCTCGGCCACCGGCCATACCGCGCCACGGACCCCGAGGTCCTTTGCCGCGCCGGGCTGCGCCACCAGCACCAGCACACAACCTGCCGCCGCGAGGAGAACCCGGATATGGGACGGCCGCCGCCTCACGGCTTCGTCTCCCCGGTCCCGGCCAGGGGTCCTTCCAGGCCCAGCCACGGAATGTCCGGCAGCGCCAGGGCGCGGCCTCGGATACGTTCCCGCGCCACCAGCCCGACCTCCGCGTAGCGGCTGTCGTGGCTGTCCACGTGATCGGCGTGAACGTAGAAGCGGCCGGGCGGAATCACTCCCGGCCGGGAGATCTTCAACGGACGTCCGTCAAGGGCATATCTCTTGGCGATCCCCAGGAACGTGCCATTCACCCGGACACGGCGCTTGCCGTCCACCTCGACACGGTCTCCCGGCAGGCCGCGCACGGTCTTGAGGTAAGGGACCGGAGAACCCAACGCCTCCGGAGGGTCGAACACAACCACATCGCGTCTCTCCGGAGCGCCCCGGAGCGGCAGCACGACATAGCCCCAGGCCCCGTCCGACCAGCTCGCGTTGACGTAGACTCGCGAGGCCAGAGCGAGCCACACGAGGGCCGCCGCCACTGCCCAGAAAAGAAGCCTGTTGCCGCGTCGCTTCCGGCCTTCCAGGACTCTGATCCTCCTCATCGTTTCGCCTCCCGGCTCGCCTGATGATCATCCTCCCGCGCCATCGTTCGCATCGCGGCCTTCACCTCGGCCGTGAAGTCCTCCGCGCCCGCGGCGACCGCTCGTGCGGGGAGTAGCACCACGCCATGGCGGGCCGAGGTCCGGACCAGCGCCTCGTCAAGCCGACTGGCCCACTCGCGCGCCGCTTCCGCCGCCTCGTCCCGGTCTCCGCCTTCCCGGGCCGCCCTCGCCATGTAGGCCGCCGCAAGCTCGGCAAGCCGCACGCTCCCGGTGCGGGGGACCCGCTCCAGAACCGTGCGTACGGTGACCGCCGACACCGCCGCGGCCACGCCCGCGGCGAGCAACAGGGCGGCGCCCAGGGACTCCAACGTCCTCATGACCCGTGCCCGGAATCTTCAGTGAAGGGCGCCGCGCCGCTCTCCGCCGCATCCCGAGGCTCTCTCAGCTCGCTCAGGCGGTCGAGCCAGAGCCTTGCGGCCCGGCCGGGCTCCACGGTCCGTATCCGGCCGGGGAGCGGCGGGAACGACACCGCGGGCGCCGCGCCGCAGCGCGCTCCGGGAATGTCCCGGTCCTCCGCACTCTCCGCCATGCGGGCCACGAAACGCAGCAGCTCCGACTGTTCCGGGGAGGGCTCTCCCCGGAGGCCGGCCGCTTCGCGCACGGCCCGGTCCACGGTCTCCCGGAGCCGTTTGAAACGCTCCGCTCCGCGCTGTGAAGTCGCGGCCTCGACGCCCAGCCACGCGATGCTGGCGTCGGCCAGAAGCGCGTGCAGCGCCATCCTCCGGCCGTCCCCGGCTTCGGGTTCGCCCAGGTTCTCGACGGCTTCGCTCACGAGCACCGCATGGGCCGCCAGGGAGTGGAACCGCCTGAGCCTGCCGCCGCGGCGGCAGGTGTTGGCCAGCACGTGGGCCAGGGCCTCGAAGTCGACCGCATCGGCGGTCAGGGACTCCGGGTCCCCCGGCCATGCGAGCGGCCGGTCATCTCTGTTCATGTCTGCACTCATCCGCGTCTCCTTGTATTTGCTCCTTGCGTCGTTCAACTCCAGCCTTGAGCGGAACATGGTTACGACCCGTCTCCCTCCACGATCCGGTCGATGGCCTGTTCGGTGGTGAGGCCCTCGTCCTTGAGTCCTTCGACCGCGGCGTAGGCCGGGCCGCGCGAGGAGTAGAGCGCCGTGGACCATCGGTCGAGCGCAAGCCGCGCCACCCGCCATCCGTCCGGGCCGTGCAGCACCAACTCGGCGTGGCGCCCGTCCACGGTGGCGAGGCTCTTGAGAGCCCGCTCCATGCCAGGGTCGCAGTGGATGCGCTTCTCCTGCTTCAACAACTCCACGGACTCGTCCTTCTGGGCCAGGAAGATCACCCAGTCCGAGTTCTCCCAGGCCGCCCGGGCCGCGGGGTTCGAGTAGTAGTCGTTGACGCTCTGCGTGCCGGTTATGAGCGCTCCCCGGTACTTCCGCGCCCGCCGGGCCGCGCCTTCGAGGAAGGCCTTGCTGTCCTCGCCGGACAGGAGATCCCAGGCCTCGTCGATGACGATGGCCTTGGGCCGCGTGCGCGGGCCGTGATACATGCGCTGGGTGGCGAGGAAGATCACCAGCATGAGCACCACGCCCTGCACGTCGCCCCGGCCCTTGAGCTCGGCCAGCTCGAACACGGTGAGCGCGGCGTCCAGCGCCGGGGTCCCGGCCCCCTCGAAGAGCCGGCCCATGGCGCCTCCGGGCCGCCACGGCCCGAGCGCCAGCGCCATGTCCGACGCCCGCCGGTCGCCGGCGGCCTCGAGCCTCTGCTGCACGGTGCCCAGGTCCGCGCCGTTCCCGGCCTCCTCCCAGGCGGCCGCGATGGCCTCGTCGATGAGCGCCGCCTCGATGTCGTCGATGCGGCCCCGCCGCCGGCACATGCGCCCGATCACCGCCGCCAGCATGGCGAAACACTCCTCGCGGTAGTCGCCGTCCCGGGCCGCGGTCTCCGCATCGATCATGGCGAAGGGGTTGAGGCGGGCGGGATCCTTGCCGAAGGCTATGAAGGCGCCGCCCAGGGCCTCGGCCGTGTGCTGGAAGGAGCGCCCGTCGTCGATCACCACGGCCTCGCCGCCCGAGCCCGCGATCCCCGAGACCAGCTCCTGCATCAGCACGGACTTTCCGGACCCGGACTTGCCCGTCACGGCCACGTTGTAGTTCCCGGCCTCGTTGGCGAAAGGCGACCAGCAGGCCGGCTGGCCCCGCCTCCCGATGAGCAGCAGTGCGGGCGGAGCGTCCCGTACCTCGTGTTGTCCTCGCCACTCGCCGTGCACCGGCGCCAGGTCCACGGCCGAGGAGGTGAGGAGGGTCCTCATCCGGCCCATCCTGGCGAGATCCGAGTCGAGTCCGCCGGCCGGGACCATGGGCAGGCACGAAAGCCACCCCGGAAGATGCGCGTAGCGCTCCGCCCCCAGGCGCCAGCCCTGGCCGTGGTAGATGGCCCGCACCGCCTGCTCGGCCTCGTCGATGGCGTCCAGGGGCGCGTAGACCGCGATCATGTAGCAGGCCCTGACCAGCCGTTCGCCGTCCTTGAGCCGCTCTGTGACGAGACGCCAGTCCCGGGCCTTCTCCGGAAGGCCCGGGAGGTAGCGCGAAATCCCCGTGCCCGCCTGCTGCGTCGCCCGCGCGGACTTGAGGAACGCGCGCTCGCCGTCGGCCGCATCGCCCATGGTGATGGTCACCGTGGTCAGGACCGGCGCACCCGGCTGCAGAAAATCCCGGTGGAAGTCGCCGATGAGCGCGTTCCCGCGCCAACCGGGCCAGACCTCGGGAAACGCCCGTGCCGATAGCACCCGGACCGCCACGTCGGTCCCGTCCGGGTGGTGGAAGACGAGGCCCGCCGGCGCTACCGAGAGCGCCCGGCCCGGGGCCGCGCACTGGAGGTGGATCGGGTCCCGGGGAGACCAGCGCCTGTGGGGCCGGTCGAGCCCGCCGTCGTGCTCTCCCTCGGGATCCGGGGCTGCAAGCTCGGCGGCCAGCGACAGGAGCGTGTCCGGATCGACCCGGCGCGCTCCGGCCCCGGCCGAGGCCAGTGTGCCTTCGAGCGCCCGGCGGAAGCTTCCGAGCGCCGTCTCGGCCGCAGGCCCCGGCTGTCCCGGCAGGCAGGCCGCCAGGAACACCCGGCAGTCCTTGAGCGTGAACGGCGGTCCCCCCGCGTGGAGCGGGCGCCAGCCGGCGCGGGTGAAGAGCGCCCGGCGCCGCTCGGCCATCCCCGCCTGGACGCCCCCCGTGCGTTGCCGTGGTTCGGCCCAGTTCCGGATCGCCGCCCCGTAGCGCGGGCTCGTCCAGTGGACCACCTGCACCACCGAGCGCTCGGGGGCGGAGTCCGCGAGCGTTCCCGCCAGAGCCTCCAGCGTCCCCTCGTCGATCCCGGCGAAGGGCGGCAGCTCCAGCAGGAAGCCGCAGCTTCCGGCGTTCACGTAGATCTCGCTGCCCTCGTCCCAGGCGCGCCACGGCAGGAGGTCCGCGAGCGGCGCCGGCAGGACCGGGAGCGTCCAGGGCTGGAGCGCGTCCGGTCCCCCGACCAGGTCCTTGAGGCGGTCGATCACCGGAGCCTCCAGCGCGTCGGCTCAAGAACAGCGCGCACCCAGTGTCCTTCGCGGTAGACGCCGTGGGCGTCCACGAAGGGCGCGATCCAGATCCGCGCGATCCGCTCCTTCGTGCGAAGGTTCTCACTGACCGGGTCCGGGGCTTCTACGCCCTGCGAAACCGGCGCCGGTTCGGCAATGGCCGTTTCTTCGCCAAGGTGATCAGAGGTGCCGATCCACTTTGCCAGCCAGCCGAGAGGATCGCAGTCTCCGGCGCACGCACGGCCGGACCCGCCGGCATCTTCGGCGTCCGGCGCTTCCGGAACCGCCAGCCCTCGGGCCTTGTCGGCCGTATTCACCGCCGGATCAGCGTCTGCCACAGTCGTGCACGCCGCGCCCTGCGCCAACGGACACTGCCAGGTGTCGCCCACGTGGGTCGCCGCGCAGCCGCCCAGGGCCAGCGCCGCCGCAATGAGCGCCGGGACCGCCCGTATGTATCCCGCGATTCGTGAATGGTTCGTTTTCCGGATCTTCATTTGCCTGCCCCTTTCCGGTTGCTTCCTCTCTGTTCGTCCTCGCGCCCGTCGATGCGGGCGCCCTCGATGAAGACCACCGTCACCGGAGTGCCCGTCTGCAACTGGATCACCGGCTGGTACTGCTCCGCGCGGCGGATAAGGTAGTCGGCGACCCTGCGGCCGACGGAGCCCGCGCCGGCGCCCAGACCGGCCCGGCCCAGGTCCGCGAGACTCCCCGCGTCCACGGAGCCGCCCTCTCCAGACGCCTTGGGCTGAAACATGTTGGCGGCGGTCTCGCCCGCGCCCGAGACGAGGCCCGCCAGGAACGCCTTCTCGACCAGCGCCCCCTCGCGGCTCACCACCGGACCCCGCACGCCCACCTTGCCGCTCCCCGCCACGAAGCCCGCCACCCCGGTCTCGATCACGGTCCCGGGTTGCGGTCCCGCGCAGGTAAGCGTCCTGAGCCGGACGTAGACCTTCTCCGAGGAAAGGTCTCCGTAGGCCGCGCCGGTTACCGTGCAGCCCACCATGTCCACCTCGAGCGCCTTTCCGCCCTCGGCGGCGCTCCAGGCGGGACCGGTCAGCCGGAGAAGCACCGGCCGCGGATCGCCCTGGGATGACACTCCCACCGACGCGTCGACCCCGGCCAGCACCACGGCTTCCGCATGGGACCCGGCGGGCAGCCATGACCCCAGCGGGCGGAGTCCCCCGTGGGCACCGCTCCCGTCCGGACCCAGTCCTGCATTGCTCTCGAACTCCTGGATCATGGGCGCGTCCGGCGCCTTTTGTGTCTTCCCGCCGGCGCCGGGGCGGCTTCCGCCCCTTGGGGGAAAATCACGCGGGTCCACTCCGGTCCGCTCCGGCGCGGGACCCCGGGCTTCGAGCCGGCGGCGCAGCTCGTCGATCGCCGCCGCCTGCCGGTCGATCACCACCCGCGCGTCCTCGGCGTCCCGCGCAAGGCGCGCCCGGAGCCCCGCGTTCTCCTGCTCGAACCGCCGGCCACGGGTCTCCATGTCCCTGAGCCGTGTCTCCAACCCCCCGATGCGGGCCTCCGAACGCCGCACCCAACTCGCCTCCGCCGTCTCCGGCCCGGCCAACTCCGCCTTGATCCCTCCGCGCGGGGGCGATCCGCCGCCTCCGCCCGCCGAGATCCAGACCGCGAAGACGACCAGGACCGCCGCGGCCAGGCCCGCGAACAGCAGCACCTGCCGCTGCCGCGCGCGCCGGCTCTCGGGGTCCATCGGGGCCTTCTCCGCGGCACTCATTGCCCATCCTCCGCCGCGCCGGTACGGAACGCGTCATCCACCGCCACCACGATCCGTCCTCCGGAAGGACCGGCCCCGTGCGGCCCGAGCCAGACCGCGGCCGTGGGCGCCAGCCGGCCGGCCAGGAGCTCGGCGTCAAGTTCCGGACCCCGTCCTGTTCCCGCCGCCAGCACTCGCGCGGTGAACCGGGGCCCGCGCCAGATCTCGATGGTGGCGGGACCGTCTCCTCCAGACGCTCCCGAACGAGTCTCGACCGCATAGCCCGGCGGGACCTCCCGCCGCGCCACCGCGCGGACAAGAGCCACCAAAGCCCCCACGCGTCCGTCGCCCGGCGCCCGGGGGTTCGGTTCGGATGCCGCGGCGGCGTTCCGGATCAGGATCTGGGCCGAGCCCCGCTCCGCCACCCTCAACGCCAGCCGGTAGGTGAACCCCGCCGCCGTTCCGACAAAGAGCGTCAACCGCTTGAGCACGACCCCAGGCTCTCCGCCCTCGCGGGCCAGGGGCCGCAGGTACACGTCTCCCCGCGCCGCATCGTGCTCCACCGCGAAGCCGTCCGGCCCGCGGATCACCCGCACGATGCGGTCGCCCGCGAGCGCGATGCGGCTCACGGCCCGCTCCGATATCTCCGCTTCGAGCTCCGCGTGATCCACCGCTTCAAGGATCTGCATCGCCGCCGTCGTGGCGGGCGCAGAAAGAGGAAGCGCCGCCAAAAGGACCGCCAGGACCGCCGTACGCGAAAGGAACTCCCTCGTTCGCATCATTCTCCTTCTCCCATTTCTTCGAAACGCAGCAGGCCGATGCGGCCGCCGTCCACGCGGAAGGCCAGCCGGTAGCGCTTCCGCTCGCGCGACACCGGCTCGCGTCCGATCCAGGTCGCGAGCTTCCCCGCCACCGTGACCGTCAACCCGCCGGGGTCCGCCTCGATGCGTTCCGGATAGAACGCCGTCGCCAGGTCGCGCCGCTCCATGCGGACGGCCTCGGCCGCCACCCAGGCGCCTATGGCGCCGCGGGCCGAGGCATGGCTCAGCCGCGCCGCGGCCTCGCGCACGTGCTCCGCGTTCTCCGGCGTGAGCGTCAGCAGCGTCACCGCCGCGGTCCGCCCCATGTCCTCCAGGTAGCGAAGCCCGGCACGGCTTCCGCCCACTTCCCACGAAGGCCCCGCCACTGCCGGGATCAGCACGGCCATGCGCTCCACGGACGCCAGCCCCACGCTGAGGCCCAGGTTGGCCAGCAGCGAGAGGGCCAGGAGCCCGGCCAGTACGGCACGGCCGTCACGAACGCGCCGGCGCTCCGCTTCCATCAGGTCCCTTCTCATCGCACTCTCCTCATCCCACGAAGCGGCGCAGATGGCTCGGGGGCGCGCCCCTGAGCCCCAGCGCGAAGCCCGGCAGGAACCAGTAGAGCGCACAGATCGCCGTGTCCGCGCCGCCGCCCCGCTTGGCGCGGCGCAGCAGCGCCCACGCCCCGAGCCCTGCCACGAGTCCGGTCACGAAGGCGTTTGCCGCAAGCCCCAGCACCGCCGGCCCCAACAGCACCGCCGCCTCGTCCAGCGTCCAGAAGAGCCAGCGCTCGGGGTCGTCCAGACGCGAGGGGACCGCGTGCCTGGCGGAATCGCTCATGGCCGTCCCCCCTCATATGATCGCCGTGCCGACCAGGCCCGTGACCACGCCCGTGCCGGCTCCGGCGGCGATGCCCACGCCCACGGCGCCGGCGATCTGCCCGGCGTTGAAACGCAGCACCGAGCCCACCAGCGCCGCTCCCACCGCGAGCGCGGCCGCGAGTTGCCCGCCGGTACCCGACACGATGCCGGTCACCGTGTCGAGCGGACCCGCGAAGGTCGTGTCCGTGGTGGCCCAGGCCACGTCCAGGCCCGGGAGCGTCCATGCGAGCGCAACCAGCATCGGCCCGAACAGGAGATGAGTTCTCATCGCGCCGCCTCCCTCCGTCCGGCCGTCCCGTCGTCCGACGTCGACACCCGCCGGCGGGCCGAGGCCCACGCCTCCAGGTCGGCCAGCAGGTACCGCACCCTGCCCCCGAACCGGTGGAACGCCGGCCCGCCGCCGCTCACGCGGTAGCGGTCCAGCGTCCTCGGCGAGAGGCCCAGCCACTCGGCCGCCTCCCGGGTGCTGAGGTAGTTCTTGCCGTTGTTGTTGCTCATTCGCGTTCCTCCTTCTTCTTGCGTATTCTCTCCGGACCCGCCGGGCGGGTGCGGAGCGCCGAGCGGACCGGGCGCCGAAGTCCCGGCAAACCGCTCCTCCCTGACTCCGGCGCGCATGGCCGGAACCTGTTCCGGGCTCGCGTGGGCCGCCATCCAGGCCCGCACCCGGTCGACGGTCCTGAGCCTCGGAGAAAGCCCCCTGCGAAGTCTCGCCACGAAGGACGGGTCGCCTGTGGCCTCCTCGCCCAGCACCGAGACCTTGGTCCCGGTCAGGGTCAGGAACGCCTCCACCTCGCGCCGGAAGACCGGCCCCAGGGGCGGATGCCCCATGAACGCCAGTACGCGGTCCGCGGTTGCGAGCTGCACCGAGCGGCCCCGGGTGTGCGCGTACACGAAGATCGGGTCGCCCAGCGCCTTGATCCCGAAGCGCCGGGCGCTCACGCCGTGCCGTGCGCGCCACTGCGCCACGGCCAGGCGCAGGCGCTCGTCCAGGGGCAGGTTGGCGTATCGATCGAGCCTTGACATGGGTGGGAACATAGGGGAAAGCGGGGCGCTTGACAATAGGTTTTAATAGGGCCTAAACTACACTTCACGTACAAACGCAGCCACACACGCGGCGGGATGCTCAGGAGTGCGAAAAAAAGTTTTCTGCCGGCGTCGCCGAAAGGGGAGAGGATGCGATGACGACCGATGAGAAGGAGGCTGCCAGGCGCGACCCGGTCCGGCTGAGGCTGAAGGAGCTGCTCCGCCGCAAAGACGTCACCCTGCGCGCGGCATCGCTGCACATCGGCCGCAACCAGACCTACCTGCAGCAGTACGTGGACCGGGGCATACCCGCCGTGCTCGGCTACCGCGACAGCGAGACCCTGGCCGGGCTGCTCGGGTGCGCTCCGGAGGAACTGCGCCACGAGACCGTGCCCAGGCGCAGGCTCATGAAGCGCAGGCGCCCCCGCCCGCCGGCGGGCCTTCCCGGGGCGCCCGTGGCGGCCATCCCGGAGGTCACCGTGGAGGTCTCCGCCGGGGCCGGGGCGGTCACCGAAGAGTTCGTCGACGAGACCGCCCGTTGGCACTGGCCGGAGAATATGATCCGCCACGAGGCCGGCGCCGACCCTGGGAACCTCCGCATCCTCAGGGTCCGCGGCAACTCCATGGAGCCGGAGATGCGCGAGGGCGACCGGATCGTGGTCGATGTCTCGCGCCGGCTGCCGGCCACGGGCGAAACCTTCGTGGTGTGGGACGGCAACGGCCTCGTGGTCAAGCATGTCGAGGCGGTGCATCGCGACGCAGCCTGTGAGGATGATCCGCCACGGATCAGGCTGATCTCCGCCAATCCGAACTACGCCCCGTACTCGTGCCTTGCCCAGGACGCGCACATCGTCGGAAAGGTTCTGTGGGTCGTAAGGCGGGCCTAGGGTGAAGGGGTATCGGGGAGGAAGAAGGGGAAGACGTCACCGCCAACGCTGCGATAGTCCGCAACGTTGGCGAACAGCCTTATCCCCATCCCAATGGTAAGTTCCCCCGAATCGGACCAGCTTGTCGGCCGTGCAGAAGACATCTTAGAAGGTCATCGAACGCCGAAGCCCCGCCCAGTTCATCACGCCCATCCCAAAACCAAAGAAACGCCAGGATTCCGCCGAACCGGTTGCCTTGGTGTTCGGTGACGGGAAAGATCTCTCCACAGCGAAGCAGCAGTACGAGAGCACACCGCCATCATCAATGGCGTACGCGAGCAGGTGGACCGCTGGCGACGGATTCCGGACCCCAGCCAGTGGCAGGTGATCCCGGAGACGGGTCGCCTGCGGCAGCACTGGCGGCGCGTCGCAGAATTGGGCGGCGAGGTCGTTCATGGCCGCCAACCTTACGGACGTGAATATCGTTGACAATAGTCAAGTCAATAGTCCAAAATTATTATCCTTGGGAGGCACGCGTGCCAAGTCCGACGATGCAAGCGACACGGGACGGAAAGCTGCGACCTGCTCTCGGAATGCGGCTCAGCATTCGCGAGGCGTCGCTCGCCATCGGCCGCAACGTCAGCTACGTGCACAGGTTCCTCGAGGGGGCACGCCCAACGTGCTCAGCCACCGCGACGCGACGGCGCGGCGCCGTCCGCGTGCTGCGGGTACGCGGGGAGTCCATGAAGCCGGAGCTGTCCGAAGGCGACCGGCTGCTGGTCAAGCGCGTGGAGCGCGTAGGCGGGGCGGAACTGAACCCAGGGCTGCGTCTCAAATCAACGAACGTAGAATATACCGACTACACGGCCTCCGCCTCGGATATCAACATCGTCCAAGGTGCTTTGGGCCGCGCGAAGCGTGTGCGGGGCGTTTATCGGGCGGACTATGAGGTGGAAACAAGGTCGAGCGCGACCGGGGACATCGTCGAAACGTCGGCATTGCGCCTTCGCCCGCGTTTGCGCGCCGGTGGAAAAAGCACGCCAATCGCGCCCGGGGGCTTGACAAACTCAAACAACGAATATGCTGACCTTATAGTCGCCGGGTCGCCGGGTCGCCGGGTCGCCGGGTCGCCGGGTCGCCGGGTCGCCGGGTCGCCGGGTCGCCGGGTCGCCGGGTCGCCGGGTCGCCGGGTCGCCGGGTCGCCGGGTCGCCGGGTCGCCGGGTCGTGACTCGCAGATGGGTCGGCGCGGCACATTCCCTGGGCGACGGGCTCCACCGTTTCGCAAGACGGGCATTGCGACCTCACAAGACCGTCACGCCGGCCACCGCACCCCGCGCGAAACTCCACCCGGGGCGGGATCCCTCCTTGGGCGTGGGTTTTGCCGTTCCCTTTACGCCTGTTGCCTGGGGGGGCTGCTGACAGCAATTGCCGCGTTGTGCGCGCCGACCGCTTTGGCGCAGACGCCTCCTACAGTCACGCTTTCCGTCCCGGCCGACACCGCGTTCGCCGAAGGCGAGGGCAGCACCACCGTCACCGTCACCGCGACGCTCTCCGCGGCGCGAGCCACCGCCACCGTCGTCGACCTGTCGCTCGCGGGCACGGCCAGGTCCACGGACTACGCCGTGGTGCAACTCCCCGACATCACCATCAGTGCCGGACAGACCAAGGGCACGGCCGACCTGACACTCCGGCCGGTGGACGACGGCTTCTTCGAGAGACAGGAGACGGTCAGTATCGGCGGGGCCGCCGCCGGCGTCACGGTGAACGCGGTGGATGTCGCGCTGGCCGACGACGAAACCGCGCCGACCCTGGATGTGTCGGTGAGGCGCATCGACAGGCCCGGCTACGCCATTATCCGTGAAGGCGAAAGCGCGCACCTTCGAATCACGGTCACCCTGGTGGGAGCGACGTTCGAGGCGAAAGAAACCGTCTCGCTCGCGCCGGAGGGAACCCAGATATCCGCAGCCGACATCGACTACGGCACCAATTCCCCGCCGTGGTCGCTCGACATTCCGGCGGGTCGGGTGTCCGCCCAGATGGATCTGAGATTCACCGTGGTGGACGACGAACTCGCTGAAAACTCAGAGTCAGCAGACTTGCGTGCGAGCGTGACGGTTGCCGGAACCACCATAACAGCCCGGCAGCGGCAGGGCCAGCATTTCCTTTGGATTTATGCGTCGGATTTGTCCCTGCTTTTCCGCGTGCTGTGCATCCCGTCGCTGGCTTACGCCGATGACACCATATCCTGTGCGCCGGGGGTGTTTAACGGGCGCACCGCCAGAGACTATTCCGTTACGATCAGTTGGGATGACACCACGCTGGTGAGCCCCGCATCGAAGGTGTTTACCGTTGGCAACGGCAGGACGGGAGACCTGGCTGATCTGGCGGCTGAATTCTCCCTTCAACCCGGTGCGGCCGGCAGGCGACTGAGTTACACGGTCTCGGTCTCCCCCAACGACGAGGCCGAGAGAGTCAGTCCACACCTCCCCGATCTTCACGTCTATCCCGCGGCCGATGCGAACCATGAGTTTACGGACCTTGAGCTCTTGCAGACTTGGGAAGGCACAGTTAGCACTGGACAATTGGCGTTCATCCTTGGGATCGGTCAGGGAGCGCCTCGGCCGGTGGAACCGGTCGGAACGTCGAAGCGGGTCGAGGTCGTGCTCGACAGCGGCGTCGTGTCCGTTCCATGCGTCGATCCGGGTCAATGGATTCGATGTATCTACAATGTTCAGGATGGCGACTACGACTTCGACGGGCGGATCGAGGTTCCCGCCGGCGCGGTCAAGTTCACCCGCTGGCGCGACGTCAGGGACACGGCGGTCACCGGGTCGGTGGCCAGTCCCCTGCCGGCGCAGAAGATGACCTTCGAGATTCCCAGAACGCAGATCTACGGCGGCAGCGTCGCGATTGACCTGTCCGTGTCGCCCCAGACCGTGCAGGAGGGCGCCGGCGAGCAGGCGCTGACGATCATCGCCGTGAGCCGCGCCGGATTGGCCTCGAGCGCCGACATTGTGCTTCCCCTCCAGTTCACCAACGTTTCGACCAGTAACGCCGACTACAGCGTGCGCGGCCCGCTGAGCGTCACGATCCCCAGGGGGCAGGTGGAGGGCAGGACGACTGCGGTGCTGTTCACGGCTACCGACGACCTGCACAGGGAGGATCGGCTGGAGACGGTGCGTATCGAAGGCTCCAAGGGCGCGATGATGACGCCCTTCGTGCGCGGCGCGGACCTGAAGATTCTTGACGCCGCCGGCATCGCCCTGTCGGTGTCGCCGGCGCGAATCGCCGAGGACGGCGCCGCCACCCAGGTCAGGGTCACCGCGGCGTGGGGCGACGCCGCCGACAGCACGCTCGCACGGGACGTGGAGGTAGCGCTCGCCTGGGGCGGCACCGCGGGGGCCGGTGACTACGCGCGCACCGGCGGGACCACCGTGACGATTCCGGCCAACGCCCGTTCCGGCACAACCACGGTGACGATCACGCCGACGGACGACAACCTGCTCGAGGGCGACGAGACCATCGTGATCGGGGGTTCGGTCGCGGGACGCCCGGTCGCCTCGGCCGAACTGACGCTCGCGGACGACGAAACGGTGCCCGCGGTCACGTTGTCCGTGGACACCGACGCCGTGTCGGAGAGCGGCGCGGCGGTCTCGGTCACGGTGAGCGCGGAGCTCGACCCCCAGGTGGCGATGGCCAACGACGTGACCACGGTGACGCTGGAACTCGGCGGCACGGCGACGGCGGGGACGGACTACTCGGCCACGTGGTCGCCCGCATCGAGGCAGATCTCCATTCCCCGGGAGTCCACCCTGGGGTCGAACACGGTCACCCTCACGCTGACCCCGACCGACGATTCGGTGGCGGAGGGCGACGAGACCGTCGTCGTGCAGGGCACGGCCACCACGGACATGGCCAGCCGCAACCTGGTCGTGAAGGTGGCCACGATCGCGCTCGAAGACGACGACACCCTGGGCATCAACCTTTCGCCCAAGACATTGACGGTCGAGGAGGGCGCCACGGGCACCTATGAGGTGTGGCTGGGCGCGCAGCCCACCGGCGACGTGACCGTGACCCTGTCGAGCACGGACGCGACGACGGCGACCGTGGACGAGAATGAGCTGACGTTCACGGAAACAACCTGGAACACGCGCCAGACGGTCACCCTGACCGGCCAGGACGACGACCGCAACAACGCCGACGACCGGCGCACGGCCTCAATCCGGCACACGGCGTCCGGCGGCGGCTACGACGACCTGGCTGCCGTCGTCCTGCCGGTGACGGTCACGGACGACGACGGGGCCGCGTCGTTCTCGATCGGCGACGCGTCGGCCACGGAGGGGCAGGCCGCGAGTTTCACGGTGACCCGGCGCGGGGCGACGGGAGACGCCGCCACCGTCGCCTGGAGCACGGCCGAAGACGCCGACGGCGATCATCCGGCCTCTACGGCGGACTACACGGCCCAGACGGCGGCGCAGACGCTGAGCTTCGCCGCGGGGGAAACCAGCAAGACGGTGACGGTGCGGACCACCCAGGACACGCTCGACGAGGACGACGAAACCTTCCTCGTGGAGCTGAGTTCGCCGAGCACCGGCACTTCCATCGCGGACGGAACGGCCACCGGCACGATCATCGACGACGACGCGACGACCGCGGAACTGTCGATCGTCGCGCCCGCGGCGGTGTCCGAGGGCGCGGCGGACGCCACGGCGACGATGAGCTTCGAAGTGAACCTGTCCGCGGCGAGCGGACGGCGGGTGACGGTGGACTACGCCGATGCCGGCAGCGGCACGGCGACGTCCGGCACCGACTATTCGCTGACGGCGGGCACGCTCGCCTTCGCCGCAGGCGAGAGGAGCAAGACGATCTCGGTGACGGTGAACGGCGACGATGTGGACGAGGGCAACGAGACGGTGACGCTACGCCTGTCGTCGCCGGTCAACGCGAGATTCGCGGCCGGCGTGACGACGCTCGACGCCACCGGGACGATCACCGACGACGATACGCGCGGGGTCACGGTGTCCGCGCCGGGCGCCGGCGTGTCGGTGGCCGAGGCGGACGACAGCCGGACATCGAGCACGAGGGAGAACGAGGCCAGCTACACGGTCGCGCTTGCCAGCGAGCCCACCGGCACGGTGACCATCGAGATCGAAAGCGGCGACACTCGCGTGGCGACCGTGAGTCCGTTGAGCATCGAGTTCACCGCGTCCGACTGGGCCGCGAAGACGGTGACCGTCACGGGCGTCTCCGACGACGTGGACAACGCCAACGACCGGCGCACGACCCGCATTACCCACACGGTGGATGCGGTCCGGACGGATTACGAGGACGAGACCGCGGCGAGCGTCCCGGTGACGGTGACCGACGACGAGGACACGCCGACGGTGGCGCTGTCGCTGGATCCCGCTTCCATCGCGGAGAGCGGCAACGGGAACGCGAGCACGGTGACGGCGGCGCTGGACCGGGCCTCGCACGCGGCGGTGACAGTGACGGTATCGGTTCCGGACGGCGCTCCGGTAACGCAGACGGGAACGACCCTGACCATCGCGGCGGGGGCGACGGCGAGCACCGGGACGGTGACCCTGACCGCAGTGGACAACAACGTGGATGCGCCCCATGCGGCGGTGGCGGTGTCCGGCGACGCCGACGGCGGCGGGGTGGCGGATCCGACGGACGTGACGCTGACCATCACTGACGACGACGCGGCGCCGACCGGCATCACGCTGACGACCGACACCCCGACCATCGCCGAGGACGCGGCGACCAAGACGGTCAAGGTAACCGCCACGGTGAACGGCGACACCACTTACGCGACGGACACGACTGTCCGGGTCACGGTTGGCGCCAACACCGACAGCGCCACATCGAACGCAGACTACGCGGCGGTGTCGGCCTTCGACATCGAGATCGACGCGGGCAAGATGAGCGGCGAGCAGACCTTCAGCCTTGACCCCACCGACGACGCCATCGACGAGGACACCGAATCCATCAGCGTCTCCGGCGCATCCGGCGCACTCACGGTCACCGGCGCAAGTATCGCCCTGACCGACGACGACACCCGCGGCGTGACGGTCTCCTCGACCAGTCTGACGGTGGCCGAGGTCGACACCAGCGGCACGCCGGCCGAGGAGCACAAGGCGACCTACACCGTGGTCCTCACCAGCGAGCCTACCGATGACGTGACCATCAACATCAGCGTTCCCGACGGCGCCCCCTTCACGGTCAGCGCCACCCGTCTCGACTTCACCCCATCGACCTGGAGCACCGCCCAGACGGTCACCGTCACTGCCTCGAACGACAATATCGACAACACCGGGGATGCGCGAAGCGCCCGCATCACCCACACCGTCGTTGCGGGAGACTCCGATTACGAAGATGAGACCGCCGCCAACGTCGAAGTAACGGTCAACGACGACGACGGCCCGCCGGTCATCTCCATTGACGCTCCGCGCATCTCCGAAGGCGCTTCCGGCGCCGCGGCCACCCTGCGCTTCACCGTAAGCCTCGACGCGGCCAGCGGCAAGGAGGTGACGGTCGCCTATGCGGAGATTGCGGGCGGCACGGCGACTCAGGGCACCGACTACCAAGCCCTGACCTCCGGCACGCTGACCTTCGATGCGGGCGACACCACAACGCACATCGACATCACCGTCACCGGCGACGGCATCGACGAGGACAACGAAACGGTGAAGGTGCGGCTGTCCTCGCCCTCCAACGCGACGCTTTCCGGCGGCAACGCCAACCTCGACGCCACCGGTACCATCACCGACGACGACACGAAGGGGGTGACGGTTTCGGCGGCGTCGGCGGGGCTGACGGTGCGGGAGACGGATGACGGCGGCACCCCGGCGACGGAGAACGTGGCCACCTACACGGTGGTCCTCACGAGCGAGCCGACGGGTGATGTGGTGATCGACGTCTCGGTGCCGGAGGGGGCGCCGTTCACGGCGTCGCCATCGCGCCTGACCTTCACTGCGAGCGGGGCCGGCATCTGGAGCACGGCGCAGAGGGTGACCGTGACGGCGGTCGACGACAACGTCGACAATACGGGCAACGAGCGCAGCGCGTCGATCACCCACAGCCTGACCGTCGGGAGGTCCGACTATCAGGGCGTCAGCGTGCCTGACGTCACCGTGACCGTGACCGACGACGACGCGGCGCCGACGGCTCTGACGCTCACGGTGGATGCGGACACGGAGACCGACAACGTGCAGACGTCCGTTTCCGAGGGCGGCGGCGCCAAGACGGTCCGGGTGACGGCGACGCTCGACGGCTCGACGACCTTCGCCACCGACAAGACGGTGACCGTCGAGGTGGGCAAGTCCGGCGACAGCGCCGCCGAGGGCGCCGACTACGCGAGGGTGGGGACGCAGAGCATCACCATCAAGGCGGGGGCGTCGAGCGGGCATGTGGACTTCACCCTGACGCCGACCGACGATGCCGTCGACGAGGCGAACGAGACCATCAGCCTCGACGGGACGCTTGCCGGGGTGACGGTGACGGACGCCGTGATCACGCTGACCGACGACGACGACGCTCCAGGCGGCATCGCGCTTTCGGTCGACACGGACAGCGTCATGGCCGGCGGGCAAACGGAGGTCGGCGAGGCGGCCGGCGCCACCACAGTGACGGTGACGGCGACCGTGACGGGGAGCACGACCTACAGCGGCGCGCAGACGGTTGCGGTGAGCGTCAGCGGCGACACGGCGACCGTCACCGACGACTTTGCCGCGGTGACCGGTTTCACCATCACGATCCCCGCCGGGACGGCGAGCGCCCGGGGCACGTTCACGCTGACGCCGGTCGCCGACGCCATCGACGAGGATGACGAGACCGTTGACGTGACGGGCACGGTCAGCGGCGACGGCGCGCCCGCCGTCACCGGCGCCACCATCACCATCAAGGATGACGACACGAAGGGGGTGACGGTTTCGGCGGCGTCGGCGGGGCTGACGGTGCGGGAGACGGATGACGGCGGCACCCCGGCGACGGAGAACGTGGCCACCTACACGGTGGTCCTCACGAGCGAGCCGACGGGTGATGTGGTGATCGACGTCTCGGTGCCGGAGGGGGCGCCGTTCACGGCGTCGCCATCGCGCCTGACCTTCACTGCGAGCGGGGCCGGCATCTGGAGCACGGCGCAGAGGGTGACCGTGACGGCGGTCGACGACAACGTCGACAATACGGGCAACGAGCGCAGCGCGTCGATCACCCACAGCCTGACCGTCGGGAGGTCCGACTATCAGGGCGTCAGCGTGCCTGACGTCGCCGTGACCGTGACCGACGACGACGGCGCCCCGGGCGGCATTGCGCTTTCGGTCGACACGGACAGCGTCATGGCCGGCGGGCAAACGAATGTCGGCGAGGCCGCGGGCGCGACCACGGTCCGGGTGACGGCGACCGTGACGGGGGACACGACCTATGGCGTTGCGCAAACGGTTGCGGTGAGCGTCAGCGGCGGCACGGCGACGGTCACCGACGACTTTGCCGCGGTCACCGGCTTCAACATCACGATCCCCGCCGGAGCGACGGCCAGGACCGGCATGTTCACGCTGACGCCGGTCAACGACCTGGTCCATGAAGGGAACGAGTCGATCAATGTGACGGGCGCGGTCAGCGGCGTCGGCGCGCCCACCGTCAGCGCCGCCGCCGTCACCATCGCCGATGACGACGCGGCGCCGACGGGACTGACGCTGACGGTGGACGCGGATACGGGAACCGTCGCCGTGCAGTCTTCCCTTTCCGAGGGCGGCGGGGCCAAGACGGTGCGGGTGACGGCGACGCTCGACGGCTCGACGACCTTCGCCGTGGACAAGACGGTGACGGTCGAGGTCGGCAAGTCCGGCGACAGCGCCGCGGAGGGGGCCGGGGGCGATTACGGGACCGTGGCGAGGCAGGACATCACGATCAAGGCGGGGGCGTCGAGCGGGCATGCGGACTTCACGCTGACGCCGGTCAACGACCTCCTGTTCGAGGGCGACGAGACCATCAGCCTTGACGGAACGCTTGCCGGGGTGACGGTGACGGACGCCACGATCATGCTCACCGATGACGAAACCCTTCCGGCGGTTACTCTCCTTGTGGACCCGGACGCGGTTTCGGAGAGCGGCGGCACGCGGACGGTGACGGTGAGCGCGGTGCTCGATCCGGATGTGGCGATGGCCAACGATACGACGACAGTGACGCTTTCTCTCGGAGGCACCGCGACGGGAGGGACGGACTACACCTCGTCCTGGTCTCCGTCGACGCCGGTCATCACGTTTCCGGTCGGTGAAACGGAGGGGGCGAACACGGTGACGCTCACGCTGACACCGACCGATGACTCCAGCGCGGAGGAAGACGAGACCGTCGTGGTGCAGGGCACGGCGACGACCCAAAGCAGATCGCTGGTGGTCAAGATAGCGGTCATCACGCTGGAGGATGACGATGCCCCGGGGGTGAACCTGTCACCGAGGTCGCTGACGGTCACGGAAGGCGCCACCACCACATACGATGTATGGTTGGGAACGCAGCCCTCGGGAGACGTTACGGTGACCTTGTCGGGCCTGGACACGACGATGGCGACGGCTGACCGCGGATCCCTCATCTTTAGGCGGGCGACCTGGAACACCCGCCAGCAAGTCATGGTGAGCGGGGAGGAGGATGACCTGGACAATGCCGGGGACAAGCGCGTCACGTCAATTCGTCATTCGGCGGCAGGCGGTGGATACGGCAATGTCGACGACGCGGTGTTGAATGTGACGGTCGCGGACAATGATGACGCCCCGTCCTTTTCCATTGGAGACGCCTCAGCTGCCGAAGGGGACGCGGTCACCTTCACGGTGAACCGGGCCGGCGCCAAGGGAGCGGCGGCAACGGTAAGCTGGCAGACCGCCGACGACACGGACGGAAGCCATCCCGCGTCCACCGCCGACTACACGGCGCAGGCCACGGCTCAGGTGCTGAATTTTGCCGCGGGCGACACCAGCAAGACCTTAACGGTACAAACCACCGAGGACATGCTGCACGAGGAAAATGAGACTTTCCTCGTGAAACTGAGCGCGCCGAGTGCGGACGCCTCGATCGACGACGGAACCGCCACCGGCACCATCACCGATGACGACAGCGCGCCGACGACGGCGACGCTCACCGTGGATGCCGATACCGGCACCAGCAACGTGCAGAACTCGCTGGCCGAGGACGGCGGCGCCAAGACGGTCCGGGTGACGGCGACGCTGGGAGGCTCGGTGACCTTCACCGCCGCCAAGACGGTGACGGTGGAGGTGGGCAACTCCGACGACAGCGCCACGGAGGGCACGGATTACACGA
Source organism: uncultured Binatia bacterium (SeqCode) (assembly GCA_965219905.1). Taxonomy (GTDB): domain Bacteria; phylum Desulfobacterota; class Binatia; order UBA9968; family JAJDTQ01; genus JAJDTQ01. The sequence continues at coordinate 289,965 of CBDCOS010000003.1, forward strand.
TAGTGGGGACGCAGACCGTCACGATCAAGGCGGGGGCGTCGAGCGGGCATGTGGACTTCACGCTGACGCCGACCCAGGACCAGTTGGCCGAGGGCGGCGAGACGATCAGCTTCAAGGGCACCGCAGCCGGCCTGACGGTGGCGGACGCCGCAATCACGCTGACCGACGACGACAGCGCGCCGACGACGGCGACGCTCGCCGTGGACGCCGATACCGGGACCCAAAACGCGCAGAACTCGCTGGCCGAGGATGGCGGCGCCAAGACGGTCCGGGTGACGGCGACGCTGGGGGGCTCGGTCACCTTCACCGAGGACAAGACGGTGACGGTCGAGGTGGGCAACTCCGGCGACACCGCCACCGAGGGCACGGACTATGCAACAGTGGGGATGCAGACCGTCACGATCAAGGCAGGGGCGTCGAGCGGGCATGTGGACTTCGTGCTGACGCCGACCCAGGACCAGTTGGCCGAGGGCGGCGAGACGATCAGCTTCAAGGGCACCGCGGCCGGCCTGACGGTGGCCGATGCCATGATCACCCTCACCGACGATGACAGCGCACCAACCACGGCGACGCTCACCGTGGACGCCGATACCGGTACCGGCAACATGCAGAACTCGCTGGCCGAGGACGGCGGCGCCAAGACGGTCCGGGTGACGGCGACGCTCGACGGCTCGACGACCTTCGCCGTGGACAAGACGGTGACGGTGGAGGTGGGCAACTCCGACGACAGCGCCACGGAGGGCACGGATTACACGATAGTGGGGACGCAGACCGTCACGATCAAGGCAGGGGCGTCGAGCGGGCATGTGGACTTCACGCTGACGCCGACCCAGGACCAGCTGGCCGAGGGCGGCGAGACGATCAGCTTCAAGGGTACCGCGGACGGCGTGACGGTGGTGGACGCCACGATCACCCTCACCGACGATGACAGCGCGCCGACGACGGCGACGCTCACCGTGGATGCCGATACCGGCACCGGCAACGTGCAGAACTCGCTGGCCGAGGGCGGCGGCGCCAAGACGGTGCGGGTGATGGTGACGCTCGACGGTTCGACGACCTTCGCCGTAGACAAGACGGTGACGGTCGAGGTGGGCAACTCCGGCGACACAGCCACCGAGGGCACGGACTACACGATAGTGGGGACGCAGACCGTCACGATCAAGGCAGGGGCGTCGAGCGGGCATGTGGACTTCACGCTGACGCCGACGGCCGACCCGCTGCACGAGGGCGACGAGACGATCAGCGTGGAGGGCGCGCTGTCCGGGGTGTCGGTGACGGGCGCTACGATCACGATCACGGACGACGACGCGGCGCGGATGATCACGGTCTTGCTCTCGGCATCGGATTACGAAGTGTTCGAGGGCGAATCGCTCACGGTGAAGGTGAATCTGTCCGAATCCCGCGCCGCCGATACGGTAATTGCTCTGGATCCCGCGACACAGACAGGTCAAACCGCGACACGTGGTGTCGATTACGACGGCAGTATGCGGACGGTGACGATCCTGGCGGGCGAGACGAGCGGGACAGCGCGCATTTCGACCACGGCGGACGACCGAGAGGACCCGAACGAAACCTTTACGGTGGCAATCCAGGAATCCGGATTGTCGAGTGAGGTCATCCTCGGGGAGCCCCACACGGCTGTCGTCACGATCCGGGAGCGGGTGACCGGGGTAACGCCCCCGGCGACAGCGACGGTTGAATATAAGGGCTCCGACAGCCGGATCACGCTGACCGTGCCGGCGGACCTGCAAGGCAACGGCATCGATGTGGCGTTCCGATATGGGACGGACAAGGGGACGGCCAGGAGCGGCGGGTTCCAATGCGGGGATGATGACGACGCCGACTTGATCAATCGCGAAGTTGTCGGCTCCGGAACTCCCGGGGAGGTGATCAACAGGCCCACGCTGCGCCGGATGATGGATCTTGATGCCGACACGGTCGATCTGGAGATCGATCTGTGTCCGGGATCCCGGGGCAAGACCTTCGATGTCATCTGGGACACCACCCTCTACCTCGGCAACCCGGACCGAGGCTACCCCGGTACCAGGAGCGCCCCGTTCGACGCCGCTGCGGCCCATTGCTCCTCGGCCAGTCTGTGCCGTACGAGAGTAACGATCGAAGGCGGCGACGCAGTGGAAGCGTGCGTTTCGCATAGTCTCAGGGAGACCGTGGAATTCCATGCCGGTGAGGCGCATCACGGCGATGCGCATGTCGACCGCTGGAAGACGGTGCTGGCGGCCTTCGGCGACGACAACGGCTATACGCCGATGACCGCCGCCCAGGCGCAGCAGAATGCGAACCAATTCCAGGCGAGCCGCTGGAACCCGGTGGTGACGGCGCTCCAGTGCATGGAGGCGGCTCCTGAAGCCGAGGACGCCTCCGTTCTGGCCGGTCCTGAGGTCACGGTCTTGGGCGGCGGCGATATCGCCGAAGGTGCCGCCGCCGTCCTCACCGTCCAGGCGAATCCGGCGCCGGCGTCAGACCTCACGGTTGCGCTTGCCATTGCCGACGACATTGCAAGCGACTTCCTGGCGGAGAACGATGAGGGCCTGAAGACGGTCACGATAAAGGCCGGCGAGAGTTCGGCTGCCTATACGCTCACCACGGTGGATGATAACGTCGAGGAAGCGGACGGCAGCGTGTCGGCAATGGTAGAGGCCGGAACCGGCTATCGGGTCGGCACCCCGTCCAAGGTCGTGGTGACGGTTAGCGACGATGACGATCCGGCGCCGGTCGCGCCGGTGGTAACCATCGCAGGTGGTGCCGGGGTGACGGAGGGAGCCCCAGCCTCGTTTACCGTCACGGCGAACCCCGCGCCTGCCGCGCCGCTCACCGTGGCGCTGACAATTGACCAGAGTGGCGACTATGCCGCCGCCGGCGAGACCGGCGTCAGGGAGGTAGTGGTTCTGACCGGGGGCAGCACGGCCTTCGAGGTCGCGACGGTGAACGACAACGCGGACGAGCCCGACGGCTTGATCTCTGCAACCCTTGCCGCCGGCAGCGGCTACGCGGTGGCGGCGTCTCCGGACGACACGGCCTCGGTCACGGTCGCGGACGACGACGAGGCGGCGGGCGTGCCGTCCTTCTCGGTAGACGATGCCGAGGGGAAAGAGCACGAATGGAGGCTTAGCTACACCATCCGGCTGAGCCCGGCCTCGGATCGCACGGTGTCGGTGTGGGTGCATACCAGGGAGTCGGACCCGGTATCGGCGCGCGACGGCGAGGACTACGTTGGCATGGGCTGGGGCACGCGGATCGTCTTCCCTCCGGGCACGACCGAGCGGGAGCTCGGAATCACCCTGATCAACGACAGCCATGACGAGGGTTCGGAGACCTTCGAGGTGGAACTGCTGGACCCGAAGGGCGGCGCAAAGATCGCCGACGGGGTGGGCGTGATGACGATCGTCAACGACGACCCGATGCCGGCGGCGTTCCTGTCGCGCTTCGGTCGCGCAGCGGCAGAGCAGGCGCTTGACGGGATCGCGGGCCGCATCGCGGCGCCGCGCGAGGCCGGCGCGCAGGGCACGCTCGCCGGGCAGGCCCTGAGCTTCGGATCAAGCCCGGAGGCTGACGGCGCGGTCAACGGGTTCGGGGCGGCGAACGACATTGCGCCGGTGGGCGGTGTTTCCCACGGCGTGTCACTGGCGCAGTCCGATGTGGCCCGCGCGTTCGGCGCTTCCGCCGACCGTTTCGGCGAAGGCCACGGGCCGGATCACGCGCATGGTCTGGGCGAATCCCGCACCATGACCGGGGTTGAGGTGCTGCTGGGTTCCAGCTTCACCGCGACGGGAGAGCAGGACCGCAGCGGCGGCAGCCTCGCCTTCTGGGGCCGCGCGGCGCAGTCGGGCTTCGACGGCCGCGAGGGCACGTTCTCGCTCGACGGCGAGACGACCACGGCGATGCTGGGCGCAGACTACGCCCGCGGCAACTGGCTGGTCGGGCTCGTGCTGATGCAGAGCAGCGGCGACGGCGGCTATGCCGACAGCGGGAGCGGCCCGCAGCACTGTCCCGACGACATGGACGGGAGTCTGTGCAACGGCGCGGTGCAGGAGAGCGACGGCGATGTCGAGGCGTCGCTGACGGCGGCGGTTGCCTATGCGGCCATCCAGCCGTCCGAACGCCTCAGGCTCTGGGGCGCGGCCGGCCACGGCACGGGCGAGGTGACGCTGAAGCCGGAAGTGGGCGGCTCGCTCAAGTCGGATATCTCTTGGACGATGGCGGCGGCGGGCGCGCGGAGCGACCTGCTGCCGCCGCCGACGGAAGGCTCCGGCCTGGCGCTGGCGCTGACTGCGGACGCGCTCTGGGCGCGGACGAGTTCGGAGAAGACGCACGAGCTGGCGGCGTCGGACTCCGACGCGACCCGGCTCAGGGTCGGCCTGGAAGGCAGCTACGCCATCGCCACGGCGGGCGGTGGCAGTGTGACGCCCAGGGTCGAGCTCGGCGCGCGTCATGACGGCGGCAACGCGGAGACCGGATCAGGTGTGGAGTTGGGCGGCGGCATCGCCTGGACCGATCCCGCGATCGGTCTCTCGCTCGACCTCTCGGGCCGGACACTGATCGCGCACGGCAACGACGACCTGGAGGACCAGGGCTTCGCGGCCTCGCTGGTCTTCGATCCGAAACCGGGCACCGAGCGCGGGCTGTCGCTGACGCTGCGGCAGGACTGGGGCGGGTCGGCGCAGGGCGGTCTCGACGCGCTGTTCGCGGCCGATCCGCTGTCGGATCGAGGCGGCTTCGGCGAGGCGGAGAGCCGCTGGCAGGCGGAGGCCGCCTATGGCCTCCCGGCCTTCGGCGGCCGCTTTACCGGCAGTCCTCATGTCGGGTTGGGGCTCTCGACGGCTGCGCGCAACTACAGCGTCGGCTGGCGCCTCGCGCCGGAGGCGGCGACCGCGCCGGATGTCTCCTTCGGTCTCAAGGCGACCCGCCGGGAGAGCGATTCCGTTCAGCTGGAGCATACGGTCGGGTTTGAACTCACCGCGCGATGGTGAGGGAGTAGTGACCGCGCCGTGCCATGGGTGCGGGCGACCCCGTGTGTCCACGAGGATGGCGCAGCCTTTCCGGCGCGGGTCCGCTTCTACTCTGACCGGATCGCGGCACAGATGCGACCCTTCAACCTGCTGATGGGCGCGGTCGGCAGCATTTCGCTGGTCGTCGGCGGCATCGGGATCATGAACATCATGCTGGTCTCGGTCGCCAAACGGCGCCGCGAGATCGCTGGGCGCTGGGCGCGCGCCGCCGCTGCCTGCGCGTCAGAAATAGCGCAAATCTGCCTTTTCGGCCCTGGCCAACAGCGTAGGAACGCGCCTGTGGTACTCGATCCATGAGCGCATTGCCGGCGACATCCATCCAGCCAATTCAAGGACGAGGTCGTGGTCCTCCGAAAGATCACGCTTAATGACTGGCTCGTGATGGGCGATCCGGTTTCGCAACAGGCGTAAAGCAATTAGCGGACCATGAACCTGTTGGCGAGCCAACCTTGCAAGGTGGGGAAATGCGTTACGTAGTGCAGGTCGTCAAAGGGTCATCTCGTAGTTGGCTTTCCTTCCGGAATTCCGCCGCTCGCCTCGTCCTGTCAGAGATACCCAGAACCCAAACGACAGCCCGGCGACAATTTTGTCGGGCCGGGGGGCCGCGCCACTCCGGTCAAGGTTCGACCTGTTGGCGTTGATTCTGGTACTCGCACCGGCGTCGAGTTCGGTGTCGGGGTTGTCGAACCAGAAAGAGCCATACTTTTGACTCAACTGGGCGTGGATGGCGTTCCGCAACGTAATCTCAAGCCCTTGCAACGGGCCGTAGAACGCGGCGCTGATGGCGGTATTCCACGTATACAGCCGGAGGGCTTGCACCTGATCTCCACCGGAAGCAGCGAGATAGGTGCCGAGGCGTTCCTGCGAGAGCGATGTCTCGAATCCGTGCAGAAGGCTCTCGCTGTAGAGAGAAACCTGTTGACGTCGCTATCTCCGCCCATCATACTTCCCTCGTACGCCCCGGACCCGCCTCTGCCTGCTGGTATGCGCCCGGGGTTTCGCTTTTCAGTGCTGCTGCCGAAATGCGTGGCGGTTCCCGATGCGAAGAACAGTCGGGGCCCGCTTCCGCCGGCACACGGTCCTTCCATGAGGCGCCAACTGCTGCACAGGGTGCGCCCCGACGTGAACGTATGCGTCAACTCGCCCGGTTTGGTACAAGAACGACGCGACCGAACCATGTTGCCACGTCACGCTATGTCAGTGCCGCATACCGGGAAGCGGTCACTAACCCTAACGCTTTCGCTCCCTCGGCAACTTCAACCGGTTGCGTTATTCTACATTCGATGTCCGTGGAGTTCCTGGTGCGCTGGGATGCCAGCGAGGGGACCGGCTCCTGCGAAGTCAGGGGTGTTGCAAATTGAATGCTAACGGCGCCTACTCACTTTCGCCGTCCATGTGGGTCAGGACGCGCTTCCATATGTGTGGCGGATGGGAAGTTTCGCCGCCTGGGAAGGGTGCTGAGCGAGATGGAAGCCGAGAGCAAGGTCTCTGCGAGTACCGTCGCGGCGTTCCGGCTGCTGATGCCGACCGGGTGCCGGCGGAACGAGACCCTGACGCTCCGGGGGAAGACGTGGACCTGGATGCGGGGAAGTTTGAGGCTACGGGACGCCAAGACCGGAACTCGGTCAGTGGCGCTACCGCCGGCGGCGAGGAAGGTGCTCACCACCCTGCACCGGCTGCCAGACAACCGTGGGTGATTGCAGGACCTTGCCACGGGAGGCTCGTGCTTGCAAGTCGACCGACGGTGTCCACGAGTCTAAGGAAAGGTCCTGCACTTGACCGGGCCGCTGGCCGTATCTCATGATAGCGACATTATGCAGCTACCCTGCAATACTTCAGTGGCGCACTCTCTGAAATCAACGCGACGCCGGTTCGGCTGATGCGTCCGTTTAGCTCCTTCCGCCTGTCGAACACCTGATCAAGCCGCGGCCCAACCGTGCATCTACTGGGTGCCGGTGACCGTCACCCCAGGAAGTCCTCGGCGATGCTGGCGGCGACGCGCGCGGCGGAGGCCTTGACCGACTCCCACGTCAAGTGCGCATAGCGCGCCGTGGTCTGTATCTGGCTGTGGCCGAGCAGCTTCGCGATCACGGGCAGGCTCTCGCCCAGAGCGAGAGCCCGGCTAGGAGCCTGTCCGAGTAGTGGTCAAGGCGACTTTCGTTTGTTTTGCCAAGCGCCGCTCAGGAGGGAGACTAGAGAGTTTGATAACGGTGGGTCATGAGCGTAGCCAAAGGCCGCCGTTTTCGAGTCTCCAGGTGGCCGTGCTCATGGCCGGAGGAAGCGAGACGAGGGTCTTTCAGGCCTGGGCCGCGGCACGGTGGGCCGCGAGCTTGTTGAGGTTGTGGGCGATGCATACCAGCGCCCACTCATGCCGCACCTGATCCAGGCCGCGCAGCAGGAACTGCCGGAACCCGCGGCCATGCTTGATCTGGCCGAAGACCGGTTCGATGGTCACCTTGCGAAGACGGTAGCGGCTGCGCCGCCCGCCGTGTTTCAGGCGCCCCGCCATGGCCTCCCGCAAGCTCCCGGGCGGTAAAGCCTTGCCGCCGGCCGCGGTCGCCGTGCCGTGCTTCTGACGCCCGGTGGCCACGTAGCCCCGAATGCCTCGCTCCTTCAGGATGCCGAGATTGTCCTCCGAACAATAGCCGGCGTCCGCCGACAACTCCTTCGGCAACGCTCCCGCCGCTTCCTTCATCGCCTCGATCATGGGCTGCAACTGCTGCTGGTCGCTGCCGCTGTCGGTCAGCCCGTGGGCCACGATCACCTGGTGTCCCGCATCCGCCGCCGCCTGGGCGTTGTAGCCCTGGATGAAGCCGTCCCCGGTCTTGAGGATGCGGCTCTGCGGGTCCGTGAAGTTCCGCTGCGCCTTCTCCGGCACCCTGGGCTCCTCCCCGGTCTTCCCCGGCCCTCCCTTCTCCCTGGCCTGCGCCTCCAGCGCCTCCTTCGCCTCCCGTATCCGCGCCAGCCGCTGCTGCTTGTCCGCCACCCACTCCGGCATCTCGTCTCCCCGAGCCTCCGGACCGTGCTTCCCGTCCTCCCGTGCGTCGGTGGCCTCCGCCTGCTCCAGCCACCCCCTCACTTCCGCCTCCAGCCGCTTCTCCGCCTTCCCCATCCGCCCGTACGACATCGCCTTGTGCTTCGACGCGTTCGCCTTCACCTTCGTCCCGTCCAGCGCCACATGCCCCAGCTTCACCAGCCCCGCCGCCCGGCACAGCGCCAACACCTGCCGGAACAGTCCCGCCAGTGCCTCCAGGTGTCGCTTGCGAAAGTCGCTGATGGTGCGGAAGTCCGGCCGCTGAAGTCCACTCACCGCCATGAAGTCCACCCGCTCCTCGCACGCCCGCGCGATCCGCCGCGACGAGTACACCCCGCAGCTGTACCCATACAGCAACAGCGCCACCATCATCCCGGGATGGTACGGAGGCTGCCCGCGCTCCCCCTCGTACGACTCGTAGATCGCCGACAGGTCCAGCGTCTCCCGTACTGCGTCCCGAACCAGGTGCGCCGCATGTCCCGCAGGAACAAAGTCATGCACCGACGGCGGCAGCAGCCACGTCTGGTCCACTGAGGTGGTCCTGGAAAAACGGACAGGTTGCTAAGGTGTATTCCGCCGAGAGAAGGAGGGATACGCGATGAGCACACGGCGACGGTTCAGCGGGGAGTTCAAGGCCAAGGTCGCTTTGGAGGCGCTGCGAGGAGACAAGACGATCCAGGAGATCGCCACGCGGCACAAGATCCACCCGAACCAGGTGAGCACCTGGAAGCAGCGGGCAGTGGAGGGCATGAAGGACGTCTTCGCGAAGGGGGCGGAGCGGAGTCGCGGGGAGCACGAGGCGGAGATTAGGGATCTGCACGCAAAGATCGGGGAGTTAACGGTGGAGCGGGATTTTTTGGCCAAAGGGCTCAAGTGGTGAGCCGGGAGAAGCGCCGGGCCATGATCCGGCGCGACCATCCCAAGCTCAGCTTGAGCCGGCAATGCCGCCTGCTTCGTGTGAGTCGGTCCTCGCTCTACCACCGGCCCAAGGGCGAGAGCGCACAGAATCTGGCGTTGATGCGCCGGATCGACGAGCTGTTTCTGAACTACCCCTTCTACGGCAGCCGCCAGATGGTGCGCCACCTGTGGCGGGAAGGCGTCGGAGTGGGGCGTCACCGGGTGCGGCGGCTGATGCGGGTGATGGGCCTACAGGCCATCTACCAGGCACCGCGGACCAGCCGGCCGCATCCCCAGCATCGGGTTTATCCCTACCTGCTGAAAGGAGTCGCCATCGAGCGGCCCAACCACGTCTGGAGCGCGGACATCACCTACATCCCCGTCCAGCGCGGCTTCCTTTACCTGGTGGCGGTGATGGACTGGGCCACCCGCCGGGTGCTCTTCTGGCGGCTGTCCAACACCCTGGATGCCCGCTTCTGCACAGAGGCGCTGACCGGGGCCCTGGAGCGCTACGGCCGCCCCGAGATCTTCAACACCGACCAAGGCAGCCAGTTCACCAGCATGGAGTTCACCGCGGTGCTCAAAGACTCAGGTGTCGCCATCTCCATGGACGGCAGGGGCCGGTGCCTGGACAATATCTTCATCGAGCGCCTGTGGCGCTCGCTGAAGTACGAGGCCGTCTACCTCCACGAACTCTCGGACGGCTTCCAGGCCCAACGGGTGATCTCCCGATGGGTGGAGTTCTACAACACCCAAAGGCCTCACTCCGCCCTCGGAGGCTCCACCCCACAGGAGGCCTACGAACGACGACTCCAGAGGACCGAACCTCAGACCTCGCCCGCCCCTCTACCAGCTCCACCGGAGCAAGAAGACGTGTTAAACAGGACCCTGGCGGCATGATCCATGATCCAGGAATACACCTTAACTCCGCCGCCATCCTGTCCAAGAAACCGGGACCACCTCACACATCCCAGCTGCGAAATCGCTTGCTCATCTCCCCATTCAATCACACCCCTCCCATCCCGTCGATCCATAGCTGATTACTCGGACAGGCTCCTAGCGAAGGAATGGCGGCAGTCGTGAATGCGGGCTCTCTCGATCCCGGCGCGCTCCCGCACCACCTTCCACGGATCGTTCAGGTTGGTCATGCGGCTCCCCGGCTTCTGTCCGGGTATCACCCAGGGAGAGCCGGGAACGCGCGGCAACTCTTCGAGCACCTTCACCGCCACTGGCGACAGCGGCACCACGCGCGGCCCGGTCTTGCTGTCCGGGAGCTTGAGTTCGCGGGCTTCCAGGTCTACGTCCTTCCGTTGCAGGCACAGTATCTCGCTCGCGATCGTGTTGGGACCGCCGACGCAGCGCCCGCATCCACTGGCGTTGAAGCCTGCGACGGAAAGCGCCGAGAAACCGGACGCCCGCGCAAAGGCGCTGCCAAACGGCCTTTGCAGGAACCTGTTCCAGTCGTGGCTACGGGATGAGGGAGACCGTGCAGGCTTGGGGTGGCTGTGGGGTTATGAGCGGACTTGCCTCGGTGGCCACATGAAGTCTGCGGGGGGACTTGCAGAACACGGCTTTCGGGCTTGTCGGGCTGTCTCGCGGTGTCGTTCGCCGGCGCGTCCCGGCGCACGGTGCCGGACGGTTACATCCGCGGGATCGTGCAGTGTGGGCGATCAGGATGGCGTCGGGGGCATCCTGGGCACGGGCGCATGGTGGCGGTTGGCCTCGGGCAGGTAGCGGAAGCGCCCATGGCAGCAGCGGTTTGTTTGTTTGAGCGCCTTGGGCTAGACTTCATAAGGACTTGGCGAAACGGTGGTGAAATACGGGTGGACAGGGTTTTCATATACTGGGACAACTCCAACATCTTCATCAGCGCGCAGGAAGTCGCCGTGGAGCGTGAAGGGGAAGCATCGCGCTTCCGTATTCGCATTCATTTTCGAAATCTCTTGCAGTTGGCCCATGGCAAGAGATCGATCGAGAGAGCCATCGCGGTGGGTTCCGTCCCGCCGGAACTGCGGCACGTCTGGAACCGGCTGGAGAACGAGGGCGTCACCGTCCAGTTGCTGGAGCGAGGCGCACTGCAAGGCCGGGAACAGGGGGTGGACCAAGCGTTGCAGACCGTGATGCTGCGTGATGCGGTGGACTACAACGGCGACCCCGGCATTGCGGTGCTGCTTACGGGAGACGGTGCCGGATTTGATGACGGCGTCGGCTTTCACGCTGACCTTGAGCGTATGCGGCTCAGGAATTGGCGCGTCGAAGTCCTTTCGTGGCGACATAGCTGCAATCGCCGAATGCGGGAATGGGCAGAGCAGAACGGCAAGTTCATTGCCCTGGATGACTACTATGAAAGCGTAACGTTTCTGGAGTCGCCGCCAGCAGGCCAGCCCCTCGACAACCCCCGCTATGCCGTCCCGATCGACCTGAGCCGCCGACCCTAGAGACGCCTCACCGCACGAGCACTGGCGGCCCACCATGCGCGGAGGTGCAGGCCACGTGACTGGCCGCGCAGATTTGCCTGATGCTGGAAGGCACTCAAGGACGCGCCAATGCGGCGGAGACGGCTGGACGTCGAATACGGCACAAGGTGCCGCAGGCGCCCGCGAGATGGTGAGAGAGCACGGGACCGGAAGCGCGACTCGACCGTATGAACCGGGTTGCCGATCACGGTCGCCTCAGGAAGTCCTCGGCGATGCTGGCGGCCACGCGCGCAGCCGAGGCCTTGACCGACTCCCGCGCCAGATGCGCATAGCGCGCCGTGGTCTGTATCTGGCTGTGGCCGAGCAGCTTCGCGATCACGGGCAGGCTCTCGCCGAGAGCGAGAGCGCGGCTGGCGAACGAATGGCGGCAGTCGTGAATGCGGGCCTTCTCGATCCCGGCGCGCTCCCGCACCACCTTCCACGGATCGTTCAGGTTGGTCATGCGGCTCCCCGGCTTCTGTCCGGGTATCACCCAGGGAGAGCCGGGAACGCGCGGCAACTCTTCGAGCACCTTCACCGCTGCCGGCGACAGCGGCACCGCGCGCGGCCCGGTCTTGCTGTCCGGGAGCTTCAGTTCGCGGGCCTCCAGATCCACGTCCTTCCATTGCAGGCACAGTATCTCGCTCTTGCGGCAGCCGGTCAGCATCAGGAGGCGGATCGCCCCAACCGCATGGACCGAGACCCCGCCCTTGACCGGGGCTTCGGCGAGCGCCTTGCCGAGACGGCGGAACTCGGTGTCGGTCAGGAACCGCTCGCGCTTGAACTCCCGGTGCCACGCGATGCCACGGCAGGGGTTCACGCCGTCCGGAACCATCTCCCAGTCCGCCGCCATCCCGTACATGCGCGACATCAGCGCCACCGCCCGGTTGGCCGCACGGGGAACCCGGCCAAGCCGGGCGTGAAAGGCCGCGACCCGTTCACGCTTCACCGCAACAAGCGGCACCTTGCCGAACTCGGGCAGGACATGCTTGTCCAGCAGTTTCCGGATGCCTTCGACCGTGGACTCCTTGCAGTGCGAAGCGACGTGCTGCTCCATGTAACGCTCCGCCAGGTCGGCCACCGTCGGCCCGCCCGCAAGCTCCACCGGCAGCTCCGGGAGCGGTTCCTCGCCCGCCTTGATCCGGTTGACGATCCGCGCCGCCCGGGCGCGCGCCTCGCCGGCGGAGATCACCCCGTGGCGGCCCACCGTCACCCGCACCGACCTGCCCTTGTGCCGGGTCTGGACCACGTACACCTTCGCGCCCGAGGCGTACACCCTGATGCCGAACCCCGGCTGGTCCCGATCCCAGAACACGGTGTCCTTCCCGACCTCCAGCGCTTCCACGGTGCGCCTGGAGATCGAGCGCCGGTTCAGCTTGGCCATGCCGCCTCCTCTGCCTGCGCCGGCAGGATGTCGGCACCGATGCTGCCGCCGACCCTGGCCGCCGACGCCCGCTCCGTGTCCCGGGCAAGATGGGCGTAGCGGGCCGTGGTGTCGATTCTGTTGTGCCCCAACAGCTTCCCGATCATGCTCAGGCTCTCCCCCAGCGCCAGCGCCCGGCTCGCCCAGGAATGACGGAGGTCATGGATGCGCACGCCGTCGAGCCCGGCCCGCCCGCGCACGGTGAGCCACGGATCGTTGACGTTGATGAGATGAGTGCCCGGTTTCTGACCCGTGATCACCCAGGGGTTGCCGGGAACCGGGAGAATGTCTTCCAGCACGCCCACGACGGTGGGGGTCAGCGGCACGAGGCGCGTGCCGGTCTTGCCGTCACGCAACTGCATCTCGCCCGCCGTCCGGTCGATGTTGTCCCACTTGAGTTCCAGCACCTCGTTCCGCCGGCACCCTGTCAGCACCAGCAGCCGTATGGCTGCCGCCGCCGGGCGCGAAACCTTGGCCTCAGCCTCCAGATCGTCCACCGCCCGGCCCAGCCGGCGGTACTCATCGTCGGTCAGGAACCGTTCCCGGGGGCGCGTGCGGTACTTGCGCACCGCCCGGCACGGGTTCGAACCATGTTCCCGCAGACCCCACTCCATGGCCAGCGACAGCATCTTGCCCACGATCTTCACCGCAGCGTTCGCCGCATGGGGTTCGTGGCGCATCGCGTAGTGCAGTTCGGTGACCTGCTGCCGTCCCACCTCGGCCACCGCCATCTCCCCCAGCGCTGGCAGGATGTGGTTCGCCAGCGCCACCCGGTAGACCTCCGCGCTCGACGGCTTGCAGTGCGACGGCACGTACTCGCGCATATAGCGCTCGGCCAGATCGGCCATGGTGGCCTTTGGTTCCGGCGGCGGGGGCACAGGATCCTCCCCCCGCTTGATGCGGTCGATCGCCTCGGCCGCCCGGCGCCGCGCCTCCTCGGGCGAGATACTGCCGTGACGTCCCAGCGTCGCTCTCCTGGACCCGCCGGGGCCGCGTGACTGCGCCACGTATTTCTTCAGGCCCGAGGGATAGACCCTGATGCCGAAGCCCGGGAGATCCCTGTCCCAGAAGACAGCGTCCGTGTCCTCGACCGACAGCGTGTCGACGACGCGTTTGGTGATGACCCTTTCCTGACGTTTCGGCATGGCGTTCCGGAGTTCCAGAGTTCCGGAGTTTCTACCAGAATCCGTCCGTAAGCACAAAGCAAGCGGATGGCTTCCAATCACGTCGCGTTCCAGCGCACGGCTGGCAGAAGGAGGAAAGAGTACATGGGGCACTAAAACCCTATAAATAAGTGCTTATGAAGGATTTATCACACTCCGTCGTATCCCTGTCCGTCCGTGGCGTGGCGGGTATTTTTGTGCAGTATGATATCCCGGGCTTCGGCGTGCGCGTCCACCCCTCGGGCGCCAAGGCTTATCTTGTCAACTACCGCTCCGGCACCGGCGGGCGCAAGGCGCCCAACAAGCGCGTGGTGGTGGGCCGTGCCGGGCGGGTCACCCCGGACCAGGCCAGGCGTCTGGCCCAGGAACTCCTGGGGAGGGTGGCCGCGGGAGACGACCCCGCAAGCGAACGGGCCGAGGCTCGTGGCGTGCCGACCCTGGGAGAGGCGTGCAAGGACTACATGGACTCAGGCCACGGCAGAGCGGCCAGCACCGAGCGGGGCTATCGCCGGTACACGGCCTTGTATCTCGGCGACTGGCTGTCCCGCCCACTGGACGCCATCACCCGCCGGGAAGTGGAGAGCCGCTTCCAGCTCCTTACCGAGCGCCACGGAGAGATGCCTGCCAACCAGTGCCTGTCGTTCCTTCGGTCGGTGTACCGCAGGCCCTGCGTGGACTACGAGGGTCTGCGCAATCCGGTGGAGCAGTGGCTTGCGGCCGGGGGGAGATACCACCGAAAGAAGCGGAAGCGGATATCGTCTCCGGCGGAGGTGCTGCCGTGCTGGCGGAGGGGGCTGGAGGCGGAGGTGAGAAATGGGGTTCACCGGGACGTGTTCCTGTTCGGGCTCTACACGGGGATGCGGCTGGGAGAGGTCGTGGCGCTCCGGTGGGAGGATGTGGAGTTGGATGCCGGGCTTTTCCGGGTGGAGGAGACCAAGACCGGAGTGCCGCTTGAGTTGCCGGTGACGCGGCAATTGGGGGAGATACTGGCGCGGCGGCGGGTGGAGGGCGACCCGGTAGTGGAGGAGCCCGGCAAATGGGTGTTTCCATCGCCGATGAGTGGCTCGGGGCATGTGGAAGAACTTGACCGATACTATGGAGCCATTGGGCGAGCGGGCGGAGCGAAGTTCTGGTTTCACGCTTTGCGGAACTGCTTTATCACGGTGGCCGAGAGGGAGCTGATGCTGCCGCGGTCTTTGACCAAGCGCCTGGTGAACCATGCCCGGCCCGGTGATGTAACCGAGGGCTATGCCGCGGACTGGACGGTGGAGCAGTTGCGGGAGCCCGCGCAACGGGTGGCGGACCGCATCGACGAGCTGATGGGGTAAGAGGCGCCGACGGCAGCTCAATAGTCTGTGAAGTGCAAGGTGTGAAGGAAAGCGCATTCGTCCCTCCAGAAAGCCATCCCAAGTCACCACGGAGAACCCTGTGTAACGGGGTTCCCCCGGCAGGCGATCCTCACGGTGTTAAGCGGGCGAAGCCCTGGTGGATGGACTGGGCCGTCTCCCGAGCGACGCCAGTATGCTTGCACTTCTTACAGGTTCTCACGCACACTCGCGGACAATGGACTACGGTGCGGCCCGAAAGGAGGAAGAGCCATGACGACTCTGGTTGTCCTGCTGCTCGCACTTGTGTTCGGGGGCACCATGCTGCCGGGCCGAGTCGCATCGAAGAGGAACTGGCATGAAGTACACGACTATCGTGATCGTCTTTCTGCTCGCCACTGTGGCGACCGCAGAAGACAACCGCAAATGGTACGCAATGGCGTATCCCAACGACGGAACGGGATACAGATATGAGTCGTACGGCGTCGCCTGGAACTTTCCTACAAGGGCCGCGGCGCGAGCCGCCGCGGTTGCCGAGTGCGAAAAACGTGCTGGGAGCAAGTGCAAGATTCCTTATGGTTTCGTGGACTACGACCACTGCTTCGTCATCAAGCGGAGGGACTGGCGTGATGGGAATGCGCCAACGCATTTCTATTTCCAGACGGGCCCTGAATTTCAAGACAGCCTGTTCCAGACCGAAGAAGAAGCTCGCCGCGTCGCAACGGATGAGATTAGTGACAGCCACCGGCGAGCCGGCCAATGGCAGAAGTGGACCTTGGAAATGGTCGCTTGTTCCGGCGATCCGCGAAACCGAAGGGCGACCAGATAACGCCGTCTAGCGGTTCAAACACCGCCGACTCGCGGAAGGGACCGGCTACGCGCCGCTGACGTAGCTCGAATGCAGGATGCCCGCGACTTGAAGTTGGCGAACCGCAGATGGGCGGACTGGGAGTTGAAGGACAAGACAACAGCGCGGAAGTCAACCAAAGGAGGTTTCTCGTGAAGCGCATCACTATGGGTATTCTGTTGCTATTGCTGACGGCAACCGCTGCCGCCGCAGACCCGCCGTTCATCCGCACCAACGGCATAAGGCACAACTGGGAGGTGAAGACCTGCCTTGCCAATGTGAAGGGTGTCATGGAGGACATCGGGTTCACGAAGCTGGGTGTAGACAACGATGATGTCGAGGGACCCAAGGGCGAGTACATGGCTGAAGTGTGAGGTGGTCCCACTTCGTTGGACCGGTCGCTGGCCGAAATAAGGTGTATTCCGGTGCAGTCGATCATGCCGCCAGGGTTCTGTTTAACATGTCCTGCTGTTCCGGTTGAGCCGCCAGAGAGGCGGGCGAGCTGCGACGCTGCGCTGGCCTCTGTGTCAGCATTCCCTTTTCATAGGCCTCGGCGGGGATAGAGCCCCCAAGGCAGAGTGAGGCCGTCCCTTGTCATAAAGGCGAACCAGCGAGAAATCGGCGGCTGGGCCTGGAAGCCGTCCGGGATCTCGTGGAGGTAGACAGCCTCGTACTTGAGGGAGCGCCATAGGCACTCGATGAAGATGTTGTCCATGTACCGGCCTCTGCCGTCCATGGAGAGAGTGCGGCCGTTGAAGCACCAACGAGAAATTGGGTGCCGGGCCAGGGCTGGATCAGATCCGAAAGATATGGTGGTTTGTCGGAGGGGAACAAACAAACACCCCTTCTTCTGTGCTTGCCACGTGCCCTGCTGCTAATGCGATGCTCCTCTCAGTCCCTGTTGTCTGCAAAGCTGGCGCTTCGCGAACCTACTTGGCGACCACTACATCATATGATCTGTGACATGTAAATGCAGCAGATATGAATAATTCCTTTAATGATGCGAATTAGTCATGACTATAGCGGACAACTGAGGTGGGCCTACTTCGTTGGACAGGCAGGCGGCGGAGTTAAGATGTATTCCGTGATCATGGATCATGCCGGTCGGCCTGCTGCTCGATGATGCGGAAGAACTGCTCGATCTCCGCCCCGCCATAGGTGCGCGCGCGGCCAAGCACCGTCGCGGCCGAGCCCTTGATCGCCGCCAGCGGCGCGCGCAGCTCGTGGCTCACCATGCCGAGAAAATCCGACCGCATGCGCTCCAACTCCTGCATCGGCGCCAGATCCTGGATGGCGGCCACTACCGAGGCGACCGAGCCGTCCTCGGCATGGATCGGCGTGGCGTTGACCAGCACCGTCACACTGCGCCCGTCGGGCACCGAGAGCTCGATCTCCTCGGCCCGCACCGTCCGGGCGTTGCCCATGACCGTGGCGATCGGCAACTCGGAGAGCGCGATCTCACGTCCGTCCACAGACCGGGTGGTCATGACCTCCAGCAACTGCTCGGTGGGTTGACCCGGCGTGCGCAGGCTTTCGACGATGCGCCGCGCCTCGCGGTTGAAAGAAACCGGGGCTCCGCTGCCCGTCAGGTCGAACACGGCGACGCCCACCGGCGAGGTCTCGATGAGCGCTTCGAGGTCCGCTCGGGCGCGCCGCTCCTCGCGGTATGCGCGGGCGTGGGCAATGGCGGCCGCCGCCTGCGCGGCGAACAGCAGCAGCACCTCCTCGTCCTCGTCCGTGAAGGGTTCTCCGCCCTGCTTCTCACACAGGTAGAAGTTGCCCACATGCACCCCCCGGTGGCGCATCGGCGTGCCCTGGAAGCTCTCCGACGGCAGGCGGTCGGCCGAGAAGCCGAGCGATTGGACATACGCGCGTACGTCGGGCAGGCGCAGCGGGCCCTCGAGGACGCGGAAGTACTCGAAAAGCTTCGGTCCGTCGGACCATTCCGTTATGTTGCGGTGCTCGTCCTCCGTCATGCCCGAGGTGACGAAGTCTTGAGCCGCGCCGGTCTCGGTTTCGTCGTGGTTGCTCATGGGTCATCCTCTTGCCGAAGGCAGTCTCCCTCGCGGTCGGTTCAGGCCGGGTGGGGTGATTGCCCGGTGGGAGCTAGCCTGCCGGAAGAGCGACAACGCAGCGGAAAACCTAGCTTCAAGTCCGTTGATTCATGGTTTATTCACGTCATAGTATCAATTGTTAATGTATTAGATGTTTACACGCCATTCTATATGGTTGTAAAGGTCGCCAAGTCGATTGGCGAAGGGCGAGCTTGGCGAAGGGCGACTTTGTTCGGGCCGACCAGGATGTCGTCCGGATGCGTATCTGCCTCGGTCAATACGCCTGACTCGACCTTCCTCCTTGAGGGATTACAGCAGACAGTCGATCAGGGAATCGGAACTCACGAACTGCCGGGTTCCTGCAACGGGAGGAGTTCCATGGTGGCCGCTAGCACTTTTGTTGCCTTGCTGTCGTTCATCTGTGTTTCGAGCGCGAGCGCCGATTCGGGCGTCGTCCGTTTCGACTCGGAATACAGCTACGAGATCCTCGATCCGACCACCCACGCCAACCGCAAGCAACGGCTGATACTCGACCGCAGAAGGGATGGGACCCTGTCCGCCGACCGGTTGCACGTCCAGGGAGCGATCACCGCGGTAGCCAACTACCAGTCGAGCAACAGGGCCGACAAGTTCGGATACCTGATGCGGCATCCGACCGCCTCCAACCAGGTCGGGAAAACTGTGTCGGAGGCCGCCATTCACTCAGCCCAGTTGAGCGTGACGGGCATGCTGGGCGACTGGATCACCGCCCATGCGGTGCTGCTCTATGACCCGGAACAGAGCTTCGGTCAGGGCACCAATACGGCCATTGACCGCAACCAGGTTCAGGTGCGGCGCGCGTATGTCCTCCTGGGCGATCTCAGCCGGACTCCGTTCTATCTCAGTCTGGGCAAGATGGCGGCGCCGTTCGGTTTGACTGATACCGTCAATCCGTTCAGCGCCTCGACTGTCTGGCACTCGTTCGGTGGGCTGGCCAACGGGGTGATCGTCGGCTACGCCAGCGAGGGGCTCAATCTGTCCGTGATGGGAATACAGGGAGGGGCTCAGTTCCGGGCCGCCAACACCCCGGTAAAGGGAACTTCTGTGCCTGGCAGGCTGAACAACTTCGCCGCTGACGCCAGCTATAGCCTAGAGATGGGTGAGGCCGGCGCCTTGACGCTGGGCGGTTCGTATCAACACGGCAGCGCCTATTGCCAGGACTTCCCGGTGGCCCATTTCGAGTCCTGCCGGGACAACAACCCTGCCTTCGACGTCTACGGTAAGCTCACCTACGGTGACCTTACCGTCAAGGGGGAGTTCGCCCGGACCATGGACGAGTGGCCCGGGACGTTCAATCCGGACATGCCGGAATTCGCGGCCAGCAAAGTGACCAGCTTCGACATCGGAACCAAGTACCGTCATGATCCGGGCTTCGGGCCGGTGGACCTCTCGGTAGAATTCGGCCGCTTCATCGCTGGCGAAGCCGGCGCTCCGTGGGAGCGTCAGGACCAACTGGTCCTGGGCGCGGCCTGGTTCGTCCGCCCCAGCGTCAAGGTGTTCGCCGAATACGTCCGAGTCGCGGGCTATACGCCACTGAACTTCATAAGCGGGGGCAGTGTCAGGGACAACGAGGGAAACGTGGTGCCGGACCGGACACACAGCGAAAGATCCGCGCTGTCTCACGTTTTCGTGATCGGCGTAAACGTAGCGTTCTGAACGCGTGACGGCCAGGATGACGTCACGCATGGTCAGGAACTCATCAAGAAAGAAGGTATATTCCCATGCGGACAGTGTTGGCCTTGTCGACGCTTCTCTTTCTCTCGACGGCAGCCTATGCCGACCCACCTTTCATCCGGACGAACGGGAATCCGACATGACTGGGACCGAGCGGCATGCCTGGCGAATGTCAAGGGCGTGATGGAGTCCCTGGGATTTACGGATCTGGACGTTGATTCCGATGACGTGGAAGGACCGAAGGGCGAGTACATGGCGGAGGTCCACTGTTGGCGGAGGGCTGCGTTTGCCATCGTGGCCGGACCGGATCATGATGCCGCAGGGGAACTTCGGAACTCCATCCTCCAGAAACTCAAGGGTTTGCGGTAGGTTTGACCGCCTGCTTGCAACGCTCGCCGGTGTCTCCGCACATGCGGGGCAAACGCTCGACCTGCCAGCGCAACGTGTATATGTCGTGCCATTGGTTCGGCCTTTGATTTCCCGATGCTCGAACCCGCCCAAAAAAAGGGAATTACACAGGATATTTGACCCGGACATGCGGAATTCGCAAGGAGATCATCGTCGACGCACACGACAAACCGCGGGCAAGTGTCGACCCTCGGTTGCCATGACTTCAAGCGCTCGTGTTGTTGCCAGGGGAACTCGGGAAGACTCTGTGCGCCCGTCAAACGGGGGTGATGGCAGTATCCTCATGCGCTCGTTCGGACGCGCGTCCGTGCGAATTGGCACGCGCATTTTTTCGATTCGCAGCTCCCAAACCGGAAGAACCGCTGGCTCCCCCATCCGACGAACCGCCGTTGTCCTCCTGCTGGCCGCTCTGCTCGGGTTCGCCCCGGATGCGCGCGCGGAGAACGAATGCGGCCCTCCCGTTGCGGGTGAGGAGATCGTCTGCTCGCCTTCGACCTACGATCCGGCGAACGGCAACATCTTCTACGGACCCAACGAGACGAACGAGGGCGATTTCTCGATTCGGCTCACCAGGGACCTCTCGATAAACTACGACAGCAGCAAACCCGGCGACGATTTCTATTTTGACGCCGAAAATCCCGAGCGCCGCCGCCTCAGCGCCGTCTGGATCACGCCGCGCGACCACGAGTCCGGCTATACGGGCGACATCTCGCTCGTCTCTTACGCCGACATCACCTCGAGCGGACGGGGGATTTCCGTCGGCCACTACGGGGAATCCGGCGCGCTGCGCATGGAAGTCCGGGGAGGCTCCATCACGACGACCGGAGACAATGCCTGGGCCATCCACAACTATCATGAGGGCGCAGGCGACACCCACCTCATCGTCAGCGGCGTTACCGTCCATACGGACGGGTCGGGCGCCTTCGCCACCATCTCCGGTAATCACGGAGAGGGAAACCTGAATATCGACGTTCGAGACGCCACGTTTGTCACGGCTGGATCCTCAAGCGACGCCGTATTCGCAAGCAAGTCAAGCGAAGGCCACCTACGGATAACCGCGCAAGAGTTTTCCGTGGAAACGATGGGGGTCTTTAGCGGCGGCTTCTACGTGCGGCACGGGGGTTCGGGCAACCTCGACCTCGAAGCGCGCAGCGGCGCCATTTCGACGACAAGCTCTCTGGGCTACGGCATCGATGCACTCCATTCAGGTGAAGGCGACATCCGGATAGGCGCGCGGGAACTTTCGATCGACACGGTGGAGGAAGACGCCGAAGGCGTCAAAGTAAGCCATCGCGGCGCGGGCAACCTGAACGTCGATGCGCACGGCCTTACCATCGACACGGCGGGAGAAGAATCCGAGGGCGTCGTCGCCAGCCATGAAGGCGCCGGCGACATCAAGGTCGAAGTCCGGCGCTCCGAAATCACGACGATGGGCTTACAATCCGAAGGCATTTTCGCGCAGCATGAGGGTACAGGCCGGCTTGAAATCGCCCTGCAGGACCTCGATATCGCCACGGCGGGAAACCTGGCCGAGGGCGTCTTCGCCGCCCATGCGGGAGAGGGTGACGGCGGCCTCGACGCACACAACGTCACGATTGCGACCACGGGCGCGGGGGCCGATGCCATCATCGGAGGCCATACGGCCGCGGGCGACTTCGATATCCGGGTCCGCGGCGGCCGCCTCTCGACCATGGGCGCGGGATCCCACGGCGTCTACGGGATTCATAGAGGCGCGGGCGCGCTCCATATCGACTTGCGAGATATCTCCATCGAAACAAGCGGCGTGGGGGCCGACGGCGTCGCGAGCGAGCACGGCGGGTTGGGTCCCGTCCTCGTCGCGGTGGAGGGAGGCTCCATCCGCGTCGTCGGGACGGACGCGAGCGGCGTACGGATGGGCCGCCTCAACCAAAGCGGAATCGTGGAATCCGCCGCTCCGGTGGGCGAGAACGGGTACCGGAGCCAGACGGTGACGGTGAACGGACGCGTCTCCGGCGGCCCGGGCGAGGGTGCGGGAGTATTTCTCGCCGGGGGCGGCAGGGTCGTCATCGGGCCGCGAGCCCGCCTCGGGGCGGAGTCGGGAGTCGCGGTCCGTGCGGCCGGAGCCGCGCCGAACCTGCGGGTCGACGTGATAGGCGGCCGTCCCCTCCCGGAACTGCTGGGCGGCGTCATCCGCAACGACGGCGGCAATACGGTTCTTGCGGTAAACGGCGTATCGCTCTACGAGAGCGCGAACGGCGGGCGGCTGAACGCCTGGGCGCCGAACGGGGTGCGCGACGTTGCGCTCGCCCAAGGCTTCACGGGGCTGGATTTCACCTCTTCCGAGGATTTCATTTACCGCTACATGCCCCGGGCGGCCGTCTACGAGGCCCTGCCCGGGTTCCTCTTGAGGCTCGACGCTCGGGGACTTTCTGACAAACGCGCCACATCGCCCGGCTCGCCCTTCTGGGCCAGGATCTCGGGTGGCAGGGGTTCCTACGAGCCCGAGCGATCGAGCGTAGGCGCGGAGTACGATTTCAGCCGCTTCGCGGCGGAGGCAGGTCTGGACTTCTCGCTCGACGAAGGCGCCACGGGCTCGGTTTCGGTGCGCAGAATCCGGGGTTCTGCGGACGCGAAATCGCCCGCCGGCGGCGGCAAGATGGAGGTGGAAGGGTTCGGCGCAACGCTCGGCTTCTCCGTCGACTGGCACGACGCCAACTACACGCGCGGACGTTGGTCGCTTGCGACATACTCCGCCGATCTTTTTTCCAATGCCTTGGGCCGCCTCGATTCGGACGTCGGCGCGCACACGAGCTCCCTGAATTTGGAAGTCGGCCGCCACATCGCCGTGAAAGAGAAGATGCGGCTGACGCCCCGGGTCTGGATGGCGCGCTCGGCGGTCAAGACCGAAGGATTCACCGACGCCGTGAACTCCCACGTATCGGCGGGCGACTCCACCCGTTTCGAGGGTGGTGTGGGCGTCGTCGCGGAGACGGCGCGCGGGTGGGACTGGCGGGACGGGGCGCTCTCCCTGCGCGGGTCGCTGGACCTGGCGCAAACGCTCGGCGGAGGGGAGACCGGCATGGACGTTTCGGGCGAGACGCTCGAATCGGAATCTCCCAAGACCCGTCTCCTCCTGGGGCTGGGCGGGACATACCGGAAGGACCACTTCTCGGTCGGAGCGGAAATCTCGGCGGGGGGCCTCGTTTCGGGCGATTCGGAATATTCGGGTTGGGTCACCCTCGGGTGGAAGTTCTAGGACGGGTTGGGCGCATCGACTTTGGAGAACCCATGAACCATTCGGCGCAACACCCGAAAACACGGCAGCCTCTCCACACCCGCCACGTTCCGCGCGGGAAGAAGCCCGGCACGGCGAACCTGGCCTCGGCATGCGCCGTTTTCCTTTGCGCGTGCGCCTTGCTGGCGGGCTGCGGCGGAGGCGGTGGGTCGGCACTGCGTCCGCTGGCCGAGGCGATCCCTGAAGTCGGGTCGCCCGCGTCGCCGGACCGGCAACCCGTTACCCCCGAGCAACCGGTGCAACCGCCGCCCTCCGCATCGACCGAGTGCATCGCGCTTCACGACGGGACCTGCGTGTCCACCCCGGATTTCAACGACAGGGCGGCGCAGCTCGCGCAGGGGTACGCCGATCATCCAACGTTCAAGGCACAATGGGGTCTGGGAAGCATCGGCGCGGAGCGGGCCTACGCCCACGTCAACCTGCTAAAGGGCGAGAACGCGGCGCCGGGCGCGGGCGTTACCATCGGCTTCATCGACACGGGCATCGACACGGAACACCCGGCATTCGCGGGAAAGACGCTTACGGAAGTGTTCATGGGCGACGCCGTGGACGAGACGGGTGTGGATGATTTCTCTCACGGCACGGCCGTTGCGAGCATCGCGGCGGGAATCCGGGAGCCTTCTTTGCCGGGCGGACCGCAAGGCGTCGCGTGGGGCGCTGACATCGCGATGTTCGCGATTCCCCTGGGCGAAGGCGACGGTATTTACAGCCCCGTTTCCCTCGAAGAACTGGCCGAATCGGACGCCGAGACGGCGCGGGACTTCAACCAGGCGCTCTCGTGGCGGGACGGCGGGCGGCGCGTGGAGGTCCTGAACCTGAGCTTCGGCGTCCAGGGCATCACCGACGACTACAGCGAAGCCGACCTTCGCGCGAATTTCTCGGAGTCCATCGCCGCGATGGCGCAGGCCGGCTCCGCCGACAAGGCGATTCTCGTCTGGGCGGCCGGCAACTCCAACGGAGATGAGTGCGACACGTCCGTGTCCAACTGTGAGACCGGCTCGCTCGACGCGGTTTCGCCATCGATCATGTCGGGCCTCCCCGCGCACATCCCCGAACTCAGGGGACACATCATCGCCGTCGCAGCGCTCAAACCGAACGACGAAGTGGGGTTGAAGCCGAGCAGCGAGACCATCGCCTCCTTTTCCAACCGCTGCGGCCTCGCGGCGAATTTTTGCATCGCCGCGCCCGGCGATGACATCCGCGTTGCCTATTTCGGGCCTTCCGGCGGCGCTGCCGCACGAGTCTTCGGCACCGGCGGCGGTACGTCCTTCGCGGCGCCGATGGTGGCCGGCGGGCTCGCGATCATGAAGCAGCTCTTCCGTGATCAGCTTTCGAGCGAGGAACTCGTGACGCGCCTCTTCGAAACGGCCGATGATACCGGCATCTATTCGGACAGGGCCATATACGGCCGGGGCAAGCTCGACCTCGCCGCCGCCACGCACCCCGTGGGCGTCCTGGAAGTCCCGGTCGGCGCGACCCAGATCGCGGGCGCCTCCCAGGCCGGGCGCAACCTGAGCGGCACGCGCCTGAGTCTCGGCTCCGCGTTCGGCGGCGGGTTCGGCCGATCCGTCATGGGTCACGAGGTGATGGCTATCGACGATCTGGGCGCGCCTTTCTGGTACGGGCTGGAGGATTTCGTCACGCCGGCGAAGGGACCGGCGGTGGATTCCAGGGTCCGGAGCTTTATGGCGAGTTCCTCCGGCGAATACGCAAAGCACGGAGTGCGGCTGCGCGCGATCTCCCTGGAGGCGGAGAACGGACACCTCTCGCTCGCAGAAGGCGGCATCATGGGGACCGTTACGGACAGCGACGGTCTTTCCGCGTCGGTCTTCGGCTCCCACCACGAGTACGAAGCGGTGGGTGGCGCGCTCGACTGGCGGCCCGAAGGCTCGCCGCTCAAGCTTCGTCTCGGCTGGATTAGCGAGGATGAGACCGTTCTAGGCGGCAAGGCCCACGGTGCTTTCGGTTCCCTGGCCGCGGACACGGCCTTCGTGCGCGTCGAGGGAGACGTCCGCCTCGGCGGGTGGCGGCTCGGGGCCAACGCGGAATGGGGTAGCGTGCGGCCCAGGACGCGGGGCGGACTCATCGACGAAATTTCGGCGCTTTCGACCAGCGCGTTCGCCGTGCACGCGCGCACGGCGGTGTCGGACAAGGACGTGCTTCGATTCTCGGTCTCCCAGCCCCTGCGCGTCGAGGACGGCCGCGCGTCTCTCACGTTGCCCGTGGCGCGAACCAGGTACGGAGCCATCCAGCACGCCTCCTTCGCGCCCGATCTCGCGCCCGACGAGCGGCAGATAGACGTCTCCGCGACCTGGGAGAGGCCGCTGACCCAAGGGCGGCTGCGCCTGGGCTTCATCTGGGGCCAGAACCCCGGCCACAGCGGGTCCGCCGATCCGAGCCTCACGTTCCTCGCGGGCTGGAGTCGGGTGTTCTGAGTTGGCTTCTTCGGAATCTTTGCATCGGTCGTGTCGTCACCTGTCAACGCTCCCGATTCTCGCGACTGAAGCCGGAAGTAACCCGAGGCCTTCGCCGACATGATCCGTTCTCATTTCGAGAAATCCCAAGAATTTACGCGCGCGTTTGCCCGCATGTGCGGAGACCTCGGCGAGCGTTGCGAGCAGGCGGTCAAGCCTATCGCAAACCCTTGAGTTCTGGAGGATGGAGTTCCGAAGTTCCCCTGCATCATCATGATCCGGTCCGGTCGAGCGAAAGGGGTTGGACGGAGGGAGTATCTATGTTGCAAGCCTCGTGGATCCCGCAGTTCCACACCCCGCCGCGTGGTCGGCTCGACCGATGTTCACTTCGCGGAAGCCGACGGCTCGCAAGGACGCTTCACGGGCATCTTCGATGCGCTCACGCCCGCAACGCTTGCGCCCGATGACAGCGACGCAGCCCGCGCGGACTGAAAGGCGGCCTCCAAAATCAACCGGAGCCAGTACCCAAGTTTCGTTGGTGTAGAAGCCTGCTGCTTCCTGGCGGTGGAGTTGTTGGCCAGCAGGGCCGCTTTTGTCGTCATGGGCAAACAGCGTATGCCGGTCGAGATTCGCCGCAGACCCGGGCGGAAGGTTCGAGATGGAGGGTGTATCGCGAGATACGCGTCGACACCGGTGGTGGACGTGGAACAAGACGGCCGACCCCGGCCTGCAGGAGGCGCTGGACACCTATTGGCGCCGCCGTTTCGAGCGTGGCTTCGACGACGATGCCTGATGCGGCGGTGTCCGGCCGCCCGCCGGCGGTGCTTCGTCTCGGTCAGGACGCGTCATTGCCTACTATCTCGTCGATCCGCGCAGGATAAGTCCCATCTTCGGTTTTTCCTCGCCGGCGTAGTCGGTGAACGACGCCTCGAGACCCACGTCGAAGGTGGACCCCGGCGTCCAGCGCGCGCCTGCGCGCCAGGTCCTGGAACCCGATGAGAGCGCGACGCCCGCCAGCGGCGTCAGGAGCCCGGGCCCGGCGTCAAACGCGTAGCCCGCCTCCCCCTCCAGATGGGCCTCTGAAGCGAAGCCGCCGGAGAAGCCGCTTTGCCCCTTCGCCCAGAGGCGCTCCGCCCCGCCCGAATCCGCTCCCCAGGCGGAACCCAGCCGCACCGAGAAGCCGCGTCCATCCACGCCCGGCGCGTAGCGCACCGAACCGCTCACGCCCCATTCCTCGTAGTCCTCTGCGCTGTGGGCAAGCAGACCGCGCGCGCGCGCAACTCCCCCGTGAGGCCGCCCGCGGCATAGCGCACCCCGCCGCCGAGTTCGAGACCGGAGCCCGTCTCCGCGTCGCCCCCGTCGTTGCGCAGGCCTGTTTCGAGCCAGGGCGTGAGCGTGCTCCCGCCCAGTCCAGCGAGCGCGAACCCTCGATCAGCAAGCGCACCCGGCTCGTCTCGGCCTCGGTCTCCACCAGATTCGGCGCCGCGTCCGAGCGCGAGGAGGTGACCAGCACGTCCGCGCGCAGGGCGAGTTCGAACCCGCCCGCTGCATCCGCGGGCAACAGGACGCCCCGCCCCCCGGACGCCGCCATGCTCATATCGATGTCCGTCTCGATGGCGTCCATCCCATCGGGCCTGAACGTGAGGTCCCCCCGCCCGTAGCCGAGCGCGCCCCACAAGGCGAGCCTGTCGCTCACCCGGTAGCGAACGTAGGGGTAGACGCCCGTCAGGACACTTTCCACCTCGCCTGCGCAACCGGTTTCGCACGACGCGCTTGCCCGGTAAGTACCCTCGCCCGCGCTTCGCGCCAGCGCCACTCCGACCAGCCAGCGCGTGCGCTCGTGGTCCATGCCCAATGTCGCCGTCATCACGTCGCCGGACAGGGTGAGCGCGTCTTCCGCGCCTTCGAACGAAGAGGCGCACGAGGCGGTGCTGCGGCGCACGGGAGCGGGCTGGGGCGGAAGCACTGCGTCGAGGGCTGCCTGGATCGCGCGGCGCCCTGGCGCCCGTGAACGGGGAGTTCGTGCCGTTCGGCGGCTGCTACGTCGCGCGGCTCACGTCGAGGGCTGGCGCAACGCCCTCGGTTCGTTGTGCCTGCGGTTCTTCGAGAACTTCGCCCAGCGCCACCGCACCCCCACCTCCGCTTGCACCACCGCCTTCGCCTGCCCACGGCAGGCCGGCCCTCTTCACCTTCTTGTCGCTCTCCTCTTGCCTCCTCGGGTTTTTCTTTCTTGAGGCAGCAAATCCTTTTCGGGGAATTCATCTGTTGACAAACAAATATCGCTAAAGTTAAGAGAGAGTTGATAAAAATATTAAGTCAGCATTGTCGGCAATTATAGTTGATAATATGCCTGCCTGGGATTGACAAAATGACTTATCTGGACATCCTTTTTAGCCGAGCCGAGCCGAGCCGAGCCGAGCCGAGCCGAGCCGAGCCGAGCCGAGCCGAGCCGAGCCGAGCCGAGCCGAGCCGAGCCGAGCCGAGCCGAGCCGAGCCGAGCCGAGCCGAGCCGAGCCGAGCCGAGCCATTCCTGCGCCCGCGCGCCGGGCGGCTTCGTGCGTCGCGTGGCTGACGCCATGGGGCATCGACAGGCTCGGGGCAGGCTCCGGGCCGCGCGCCGGAGCGCCACCGCCGGCTGAGCCCGCACTCCTCTCCCCTTCTCCGTCTCCTTCCTGCATCCGTCGCCCCGGCCCCGCGCGCGCCTGGCGGGTGGGGATGCGTGCGTTCGGCGCCACCCTGGCCGCCGGTCTCGCGCTGCTGCTCGGCGTCGGGACCGCACAGGCGCAGACGCCGGGGTTCTCCAGCGCGACGGCGAACCGCAACCACGTGACGGTCAACTTCACGGGGTCCCTCAAGATCGGCCCCTGCGCCTCCCTGGACGCCTGGACCATCAAGGTGGACGGCAAAAGCTACAAACCCAGTAGCAACCGTTGCGTGGGCCGGTCCGTGGTTCTGTATTTTTCCGCGCCGGGTATCGGCCACTGGAGCAAGTTCACGGTGAGCTACGACAAGACCAGGGCATCGCAAACTTATGGTGTTGGCCAAGCTGCCGTCACCGTCGGCGCCCCGCTTACCATCGGCACCACCGAGGTAGCCAGCTTCACCGACCAGCCGGTGACCAATGTGACCCCGGTCGTGTTCGAGCTCCCCCCGCACGTGCCGGAGTATTCCAGCGCGACGGTGAACGGCAAGGCGCTGACGATCGAGTTGCGCAAGCCCCTGGACGAGGACTCGGTGCCGGCGGGCGGCGCGTTCGATGTGGTCACGATTCACGGCGGCGGGCAGGGCATTCGAAGCTGCCGCTCGTCCTGCACGGTCGCGGTGTCGGAGGTGTCGGTCTCCGGCGCCACGGTGACGGTGACCCTGGACGAGGCGATCCCTCATGGCGCCGAAGCCAGATTCAGGTATAGGCGGCCGGCGACGAACTGGCTGCGGTACCGGTCCGGCTCCGACGTGGAGCTCAAGTACCCCGTGTGGCCTGCCGTGCGGACGCCGGACACGGCGCCTGTCTTCTCCAGCGCGACGCTGCTGCACACGGTGAAGGATGAGCAGCGCAACCTGTATGTCCTCTTCAACGAGAGGCTGGACGCAGGCTCGCTGCCGGCGGGAAGCGCCTTCAGGGTGACGGCGAGGCCGTGGGGCGGAAGTGCCCGCACCATCGCGGGGACGGGCACGGTGAGGGTCAATGGCGAAACGGTCTGGATAGAGCTCGCCCAGCCGGTAGCGCGCGCCCAGACGGTGACGGTGCGCTACGTCAAGCCGTCCGCGAACCCGCTGCGCGACCGCGCGGGCAAGGCGGTGGAGAGCTTCTCCGGCAAGCCGGTAACGAACGGGAAGCCGCAGATCCTTTCGGTGGCGCTGTCCTCCGACCCCGGCCGGGACCGCACCTACGGGCGGGGCGAGAAGGTCCGGGTGCAGGTGACCTTCAACGGACCCGTGTTGGTAAGGGGCACGCCGCGCCTGCAGCTCAGTCAGGGCCGGATGCATCCGGAGAGGAGTCCCGCCCGAGGGGGGGAATACTTCCCCTGGGCGGACTACGAGAGCGGCAGCGGGACGCCGACGCTGACCTTCGCCTACACCGTGAAGGAGCTTGACCGCTCCGACGGCGTTGCGGTGTGGCACGGGGGGGTGGACCTCAACGGCGGGGAGATCTGGTCTGGCGGGTTCACGCTTTACCCCGCCGAACTGTCGAACCCGCAGAGGTGGCTGCCCTACGACGCCAGGCACAAGGTGGACGGGGGGCTGCTGTCGTTCCGGAGCGCGGCGGTGGACGGGAAGACGCTGACCGTCGCCTTCACCGGCAATCTCGACACGGGCTCGGTGCCGGCGCCAAGCGCCTTCCGTGTCACCGTGAATGGCGCCCGGCGCGCCGTCGCCGCGGACGGCGTCGCCGTCTCCGGCGCGGACGTGCGGCTGACCCTGGCCTCGGCGGTGTCGCACCTCGACACCGTCAAGGTGCGCTACACCAAGCAGTCCAGGAACCCGCTGCAGGGCGCCTCCGGCACTGCCGTGGCGACCTTCGCCGACCAGGCGGTGACCAACAACACACTGCAAGGTGGAACCATCTGGTCGGCGAAGCTGACCGTCGGGTCTGCACAGGGTTCGTTCGGTTGCGTCGACGGTGCTTCGTGCGCCACTGCGCTCACATCCAACACCTTCCGGTATGACGATGTCGCATATCGAGTCACTCAAGCGAATCTGGTCAGCACGAATGTTCTCGGCACCATTCTGAGTGTTGTGTTGGACAAGGCGATTCCCGGGAACTTGGTGCTGCATGTCGGCGGCCGCCGGTTCCCCGTTGCGAACGAGAATCTTTTCGACGGCGACAAGAGAGCGACCTGGAACCACTCCGGCCTTTCCTGGACAGCCGGCCAAGAGGTCTCGCTCAGCCTGACCGCGGCGCCTAGGCCACGGCCCTCGTTCCGGAGCGCGACGGTGGACTGGAAGGCGCTGACCATGACCTTCGGCGCGCAGGCCGGTTCCTTGAGCCTGGATACGAGGTCGGTGCCGGCGCCCGGGGCCTTCCACGTCACCGTGAACGGCGCCCGGCGCAGCGTCGCCACGGGCGGGGTCGCTATCTCCGGCGCGGACGTGCGGCTGACCCTGGCCTCGGCGGTGTCGCACAGCGACACGGTCAAGGTGCGTTATACCAGGCCGTCCGCGAATCCGTTGCGGCGCGTCCGCGGCGCTGCCGTGGAGACATTCACTGACCAGGCGGTGACCAACAACACACTGCCGGGATCCATCTGGTCGGCGAAGCTGACCGTCGGGTCTGCACAGGGTTCGTTGGGTTGCGTCGACGGTGCTTCGTGCGCCACTGCGCTCACATCCAACACCTTCCGGTATGACGATGTCGCATATCGAGTCACTCAAGCGAATCTGGTCAGCACGAATGTTCTCGGCACCATTCTGAGTGTTGTGTTGGACAAGGCGATTCCCGGGAACTTGGTGCTGCATGTCGGCGGCCGCCGGTTCCCCGTTGCGAACGAGAATCTTTTCGACGGCGACAAGAGAGCGACCTGGAACCACTCCGGCCTTTCCTGGACAGCCGGCCAAGAGGTCTCGCTCAGCCTGACGACCGGGGGCGGAGGCGCCAGCGGGGACAGCGACGGCGCGGACTCGGTGTCGGCGACCAAGGTGGAGGTGGTCTCTGGCGCGGGCCCGGACAACACCTATGCCCTGGGCGAGACCATCAACGTCCGCGTGACCTTCAGCGAGACGGTCGACGTGACGGGCGCGCCGCGGCTCAAGATCGACATGGACCCGGCGCACTGGGGCGAGAAGTGGGCGGCCTATGCGAGCGGCAGCGGCACGAGCAGCCTCACCTTCGCCCACACGGTGGTGGAGCCTAACATTTCGACGCGGGGGATCGCGGTGCTCGAGAACACCCTGGAGCTCAACGGCGGGACGATCCGCGCAGGCGGCGCGGACGCGGACCTCGCGCACACCGGCCTCGCCCACGACGCGAGCCACAAGGTCAACTGGCAGCTGGAGCCGGAGGAGGAAGGCGGTGGCGGCGCGAGCGGGGACAGCGTGGACGCCGATGACGGCCCGATCGCGAGCAGCGGACCGCCGTCGGTGACTGCCGTTGCGGTGGTCTCGGACCCGGGCGCGGACAAGACCTACCTGCTGGGCGACAGGATCCGGATCCGGGCGACGTTCAGCGAGGCGGTGACGGTGACCGGCACTCCCGGGCTCAAGATCGACATGGACCCGGCGGCGTGGGGCGAGAAGCGGGCGGCCTACGAGAGCGGCAGCGGGACGAGGAATCTCACCTTCCTGCACACGGTGGTGGAGCCGAACTACTCGACGCAGGGGATCGCGGTGCTGGCGAACACGCTGGCGCTCGGCGGCGGCACCATCCGCTCGTCGTCGGGCACGAACGCGGCGCTTGCCCACAGCGGTCTCGGGCACGACTCCGGTCACAAGGTGGACTGGCGCCCGGAGATCTCGGTGGCGGACGCGCAGGCGAACGAGGGCGCGGGCTCGATCTCGTTCGAAGTGAGCTTGAGTCGCGCCTTCACGAGCAGCGAGCACCGGGTGACGGTGGACTACGCGACGGCGGACGGCACGGCGACGGCGGGCTCGGACTACACGTCGACGAGCGGCACGCTGACGTTTGCGGCGGGCGAGTCCTCGAAGACGGTGAGCGTGCCGATCCTCGACGACGCCGTGGACGAGGGCGACGAGACGTTCACGCTGAGCCTGTCCAACGCCACGGGCGGGCGCATCGGCGACGGCGAGGCGACGGGCACGATCGCGAACGACGACCCGCTGCAGAAGATGTGGCTGTCGCGCTTCGGGCGCACGGTGGCGGACCATGTGACGGGGGCGGTCTCCGACCGTCTGTCGGGTCCGCTCACGGGCGCGCAGGTGACGGTGGCGGGCCAGACCATGAACCTTGCCGAGATGGAGGACGACGCCTTCCTCGGCCGGACCCTGAACTCGATCGCGCAGATCATGGGCGCCCCGTCGGGGCCGGCGCCCGCGAACGACCCCGGCTCGTGGCCGGGGGTAGGCCCGGGACCGGGTCTCTTCGCATCGGAGTCGGCCCATGCCGGGGCGGTCCCCTGGCCGGGCACGGGCCTTGGACCGCGCGATGCCCCGACATCCACCAGCGCGCCGGGGCGGTTGACGACGGGCCGCGAACTGCTGCTCGGAAGCGCGTTCCACCTTGCCCGCGAGGGCGACGGCGGCGGGCCGGGTCTGGCCGCGTGGGGCCGGGTGACGGTGGGCGGCTTCGACGGCGAGGCGCCGGCGGATAGCGGCAACGTGCGCATCGACGGCGAGGTGGCCACGGGCATCCTCGGCGCGGACGCGGAATGGAACCGCCTGCTGGCGGGCGTGGCGGTGTCGTTGAGCGAGGGCGAGGGCAGGTTCGCCCAGCCGGGCGTGGATTCGGGCGCCATCGAGAGCACGATGACCGCGGTGAGCCCCTATGCGCGGGTCAACCTGAACGACCGGATCTCGGTCTGGGGTCTGGCGGGCTACGGCACGGGCAACATGACCATCGTGCAGAAGGCGAACGAAGCGACCGGCCAGCCGGAACGCATCAGCCGCACCGACCTCTCGATGCGCCTCGTGGCGCTGGGCGGCCGGGGCGCGCTGCTTGAGGCGGACGAGAGCGGCGGCTTCGACTTGGCACTCAAGGCGGACGGGTTCTTCGTCGAGACGACGTCGGAGGCGGTCTCCAACGAGGGCGACACGACGGCGGATGCGAGCCGGGTGCGGCTTGCGCTCGAAGGCAGCCGCGCGTTCCAGGTGGGCGGCGGCGTGTTCACGCCAGGCCTGGAGCTTGGGCTGCGCCATGACGGCGGGGACGCCGAGACCGGCACGGGCGTCGAGCTCGGCGGCCGCGTGTCCTGGGCGGACCCGGGCTCGGGCCTCAGCCTGGAGGCGAGCGTCCGCGCGCTGGTCGCGCACAAGGACTCGAAGTACCGCGAGTGGGGGGCGTCAGGCGCGGTGCGCCTGGCCCCCGGCGAGCGCGGACGGGGCCTTTCGTTCAGCCTCGCGCCGACCTACGGGACGCCGTCGAGCGGCGTGGGCCGGCTGTGGTCGGCGCGCGACGCGCGGGGTCTGGCGCCTGCCGGCGGTGACTTCGAGCCGGAGAGCCGGCTGGAGGGGGAACTCGGCTACGGCATGGCGATGTTCGGCGGCCGTTTCACCGGCACGCCCAACCTTGGCTTCGGCCTTTCGGGCGCCGGGGCGCGCGACTACCGGATCGGCTGGCGGCTGACCTCGGCGCTCGAGGGCGTCTCCGGCTTCGAGGTCAATCTCGACGCCACGCGCAAGGAGCCCGCGGACGCGCCGGTTGAGCACGGGGCGATGCTGAGAGCCGCGGTCCGCTGGTGACGGGGGGCGGCGTGAGACTCGTGAGGACCTCGGCCGCCGACTTCGGGCGGTGCGGGAAGGACGAATGACCGGGCCCGTGCCCTGCACGACCTCCTCCGCAGGGTGCCGAGGGCCGGGGAGGGGCGAGCGCTCTCCGGCCCTCGTTTCGGCCGGGGGAGAGCGCGAATGCCGGTCGCACCCGCGTGGAGTTTCACGCCCGCCTCACCACCCACAGCACGGCGCCGATGACGTGGACGTCCTGGGCGAGGCGGTCGTAGGGGGCGTAGTCGGGGTTGGCGGAGATCAGCCTCAACCGGAGTGATTCATGCTCGTCGAGCTCATCGCCATGCACGGTCTCGACATGCTTGACCACGAGCCCGTTGCCGTCCCACAGCACGAAGGTCTCGCCGGTGGCGGGGGTTCGGCGCGACACGTCGACCACGATGCGGTCGCCCTCGCGCATCTCGGGCTCCATGGAGTTGCCGCGGACTCTGAGGATGCGCAGGTCCTCGGGGGCGGCGCCGCCCTCGTGGCGGATCATGTTCTCGGGCCAGTGCCAGCGGGCGGTCTCGGTGACGAACTCCTGGGGGATTGCGCCGGCGCCGGCGGCGACCTCCACGGTGATCTCCGGGACGGCCGCCACCGGCGCGCCGGGAAGGCCGACCGGCTGCCGCGGGCGCCTGGGCGGCATGGGCCTCCGTTGCGGCACGGCGTCGTGCAGCAGTTCGCGGGGGTCGCAACCAAGCTTTCCGGCCAGGGTCTCGCAGTCGACGTAGCTCAGCACCGCTGGCACGCCCCGGTCCACGTACTGGTGCAGATAGGCCCTGTTGCGGCCGATGGCCAGCGAGGCCGCGGCCAGGGTGAGGTCGTTCCGGCGGAGCAGGTCCCTGAGCCTGAGCCGGACCGGATCGCGCCTGAGAGCTTCCCTCTCATCGGTCCTGCCATGCGGTTCCATCGCACTCCCTTCCGTTCCCTGTCCGGGAACACCTGTCGTTCTCTCCACACTGCTGCGTAGCCTGCCGCAGGCGGGCGCGCATCTGTAGGCAAGTATAGGTTATACACTACTACTTCCTATTGTCAAGCGCGAAGTCTTGTCCTATGTTCGGACGCATGACGGCGCTTGACCCACACGCGGACATGCCCCTGGACGAACGCCTGCGCAGGGCCGTGAGGGCCTGGCGGGAACGCCGGGGCATGAGCGCGCGGCGCTTCGGCATGGAGGCCCTGGGCGACCCGGTCTTCGTGTGGTCCCAGGAGCGCGGGCGCTCGGTGCGGCTCCGTACCGCGGACCGGGTGTTGGTCTTCATGGGCCTTCCGCCCCTGGGTCCGGCCTTCCGGCACGAAGTCGAGACTTTCCTGGACGTGACCGGCACCAAGGTCGCGATGCTGGGCGAGGAGGCCGCGGGCAACCCGTCCTTCGTGGGGAGGCTCCGCCGGGGAGCATCGCCGAGGCTCACGACGGTGGACCGCGTGCGCGCGTGGATGGCCGCCAACGCGAACGAGGAGGAGGCCCGGGAGATCCGCGCCAGGGTCGGCAGAGGGGAGATTCTTGCCGGGACCGCGGCGCCCGGCTCATCGGATGCTCCGCCTCCGCCCTGCGGAGACGGAGTGGAACTCGAAGAGGAAGGAGGAACGTGCATGAACGGCAACGGCAGCAACTATCTCAACACCCGGGAGGCGGCCGCATGGCTGAGCCTCTCGCCGAGGACGCTGGACCGCTACCGCGTGAGCGGCGACGGGCCGGCGTTTCACCGGTTTGGCGGCCGGGTGCGCTACCTGGTGGCGGACCTGGAGGAGTGGGCTTCCGCCCGCCGGCGGGCGTCGACGTCGGACGACGGAACGGCCCTGCAGGGAGCGGCGCGATGAGGCCCCATGCTCTTGCGATACGGATGCTCGTGGTCCTCGTGTGGACGCTCTTGAGCGCGGACGCGGCCTGGGCCACCACGGACACGACCTTCACGGGTCCGCTGGACACGGTGACGGGCATCGTCGGGGGCACGGGCGGGCAGCTCGCCGCGGCGCTTGCCGTCGGGGCCGCGCTGGTGGGCTCGGTGCTGCGCTTCAACGCGGCGCAACTGGCGGGCGCGGTGGGCGTGGGCATAGCGGCCGGGGCTGGCACGGGCATCGTCACCGGCCTCGTGGGCACGGCGATCGTGTGAGGGCTGAGGATGAGCGACGCGGTCAAGCACGCGATCCCCTCGCGCCTGGACGATCCCGAGCGCTGGCTCTTCTGGACTCTGGACGAGGCCGCGGTGCTCCTGGGGCCGGCGGTCCTGGGGCTTGCGGCCAACGCCTTCGTGACCGGCCTCGTTGCCGGTCTCGTGGCGTGGGCGCTGCTCCGCAGGGTCAAGCGGGGCGGCGGCGCGGACGTGGCGGTCTCGGCGCTCTACTGGTTCCTCCCGGACTTCGCCCTGGGGTTCAGGGGCGCGCCGCCGAGCCACCTGCGGCGCTTCATCGGGTGAGGATGAGACCATGAGGCGGGACCTGATGGATGCGGAGCGGAGGCGGGTGCGGGACGGCCGGGCGGTGCTGGCCGGGCTCCTGGGCCTCTCGCTCCTGGCCAACCTGGCCCTGAGCGTGGGCCTGGCTTCGGTGGAGCGCATGGCGGTGCTGATCCCGGCGGTGGCGGGGCCTTCCTGGGAGGTGGGCGGGAGCCGGGCCGGGCTTCGCTACCTGGAGGACATGGGGCGGACCGCGGCCGTGACGCTTCTGACGCTCACGCCCGAGAACGCGGAACACGTGCGGGAGGCCGCGGCGCGCCTGAGCCACGCCTCGGCCCGGGGCGCCATCGGGGCCTGGGTTGCGGCGGAGGCCGGGCGCATGGAGCGCCGCGACCTGGCGACCGCGTTCTATCCCGAGCGGGTCGAGGCGGACGCGGAGGAACTGATCGTGGTGGTGGCGGGGAAGCTCGCCACCTGGATCGGACGCGAGCCCGTGTCGCGCGTGCACAGGCGCTACCGGCTCGCGTTCCGCGTGGACGGCGGCCGGATCGGGCTGCTGCGTTTCGAGGAACTGAAGGAGGACCGGGAATGAGGCGAACGGCCGGAAGCGGGGGCGAAAGGGACCGCGCGCGGGTCCGGGGTGGGAAACTTCCCGCCTGCGCGCTGACGGCGGCCGTGCTGGCGGCGGCGCTGTTCTTTTGTACGCCGGCGCCGTCCCCGGCGATCCAGATCCTGGAGGCCGTGGACCACGCGGAGCTGGAGGCCGAGATCTCGGACCGGGCGGTGAGCCGCATCGCGCTGGCGGGCGACCGCATCGCGCGGGTGATCCGCGGCCCGGACGGGTTCGTGGTGGAGCACGACGCGGTGCGGGGGGATCTCTACCTGCGGCCCGCTGACAGCCCGGGCGCAACCCGCGGCGAGTTGCGGGAGCCGTTGACGCTGTTTGTCGGGACGGCCGCGGGTTTCACCTACCGGCTGGCCTTGACCCTGGCGGAGCGCGGCTCCGCGCAGATCCTGATCCGCAATGCGGCCGCGGCGCCCCGACCGGAGGACGCCGCGCAACCGCCGCCCGGCCGCGTGAACGCGCTCGTGGCGTTGATCGACGCAGTGGCGCGGCGCGAGATCCCGCCGGGCTACGCGGTCGAGACGGTTTCAGGGACGTCTGGACCGGACGGTCTCTCGATCATCGAGGTCTGGCGCGGGCCGCGGTTCACCGTGCGTGTGCTGGAAGCGGCCGTCGCCGAGGGGAGCGATGCCGAGTCCCTGGCGCGCCGGCTTGGGCCGGGCGCGGCCGCGTTCTGGCTGGCCCCGCGTGGAAGCGGCCCTTCGGGAGGACGGCTTGCGGTGGCGGTGGACGCGCTGCGGGCCGGTCCAGCGGGAGAGCCGCGATGAGCGCCGCAGACAAGGCCCCGATGGATCCGGAGACCAGGCGGACCCGCCAGCGGCAGGTCCTGCTGTTCTCGGGCGTGGCCGCGGCCGGGCTGATCGTGTTTGCGGTCTGGATCTCGTCGGGCGGCGGCGGCGGATCGCCGCCGCCCTCCGGGATCGAGGCGGAACTGGCCGGGCCGGACACCGCGGAGGCGAGCTGGGTGCGCCGTTCGGAGGCGCGGATCGGCGAACTGGAGACGCAGATCAGGGATATGGAGACGCGGCGGCGGCGGTTCGAGCAGGAGAACGCGCAGCTCCGGGAGCGTCTGGCGCGGAACGCCGAGGACGGCCGGGCGGTGATCGACCGGCAAGCCGCGGTGATGGACGAGCTCAGCCGCAGGCTGGAAGCCCGGGCGGCCACGGCGGTTCCGGCGGCCGGGGCCGGGCCGGCCGCAGGTGAGGCGTCCGCACCGGCCGGCCCAATGATCCAGGAGTTCGAGAGCGGCGCGGGCGCGTCCGCATCGGGGACCGGTGCAGGCCCCCGTCCGCTGGAGTCCTGGCTTCCGGCCGGGTCCTACGCGGACGCGGTGGTGCTGGCCGGCGTGGACGCCTCGGCGGGCGTTTCCTCCCAGGGCGATCCGCGGCCGGTGCTGCTCCGGCTGACGGGTCCGGCCCGGAGCGCGGCGGAGGGCGGCGAGGCCCTGGAGATGGATGTAGATGGCTGCACGCTGACCGGAGCGGCCTACGGGGATCTCTCGTCCGAGAAGGTCTACGTCCGGCTCAGGACCCTGACCTGCGCGGGGCCGAAACCCGAGACCGTGATCGAGACCGAGGTGGCTGGCTTCGTGGCAGGAAGCGGCAAGGTCGGGGTGCGGGGTCCGGTGGTGAGCCGCGAGGGGGCGCTGGTCGAGAAGGCGTTCCTTGCGGGCCTGGTCTCGGGCGCCGGCGAGACCGCGGCCAACGCACTTCAGCCCGGAGCGTCCGGAGAGGACAAAACCGCGAGCCTCTCGGACCTGGGCCGCGCCGGCCTGGGCGCCGGCGCAGGCTCGGCGGGCCGCAGGGTCGCCGACTACCTGATCCGCAGGGCCGAGCAGTACCAGCCGGTGATCCAGTTGCAGACGGGCACGCCGGTGACCGTGGTCTTCATCGAGGGCGCGCGGATAGACGGGCGCGGAGACGAACCAAAGGCAAGCAACCATCGGAGAACAAGCAAATGATCACACAAGCGACGATCCATCCGCGAATCGCGGGATGCAGGCATGCGGTCCCCGCCCTCCTTGCGGTGGTGCTGGTGTTGGGCGGCTGCGCGGCGACCTACGTGGACGACACGTGGCAGTGCCCGCTCGTGCAGGGAACGGCGTGCACGAGCGTGGCCGAGGCCGATCCGGCGGTCGCACCGCCCGGGGAGGCGCAGTTCACGAAGCGCAACCTGCCTCGTGGCGCGGAGGCCGCCGAAGCCGGAGAGTCCGTCCCGGGCTGCGTAGGACGCCGTGATCCGTTCGCGTGGTTCGCGGGACTGTTGGGCGGCGGCGGGGAGCGCGGCGATGTCGCGGCATCTCGCGGACCAGAACCCGTTTCGGCCGCGGAAGGAGCCCTGGGCGCGGCCGGCGAGAGCCTTCGCACCGAGGAGCGGATCGCGCGGATCTGGATCGCGCCCTTCGTGGACGCCGAAGGCGTCTACCGCGAGGGCCACTGGGTGCGAACGGTGCTGGAGCCGGCGCGCTGGAGGCTCCGGTGATCGAACGGCTCAGGGACCTTCTCAGCGGGCCGGAGGCCCTCCAGCCCTGGACGCTCCCGGTTCTGCCGGCGCCGCTCGCGGACGTCCTGCCCTGGCGGGCCTGGGACCAGGGGAGCGAGCTCTATGTCAATGCCGCGAGTTGCGGGTTCCTGCTGGAGCTTCCGCCCTTCGCCGGGATCGACGAGGGGACGCTGGAGGCGCTGGCGGGCACCCTTGCCGACGCGGCGCCCGAGCGCGCGGTGGTCCAGGTGATCCACTGGACAAGCCCGCGCTACGGGGCCGCGGTCCGGAACTGGGCCGAACCCAGGCAGCGCACGGGCGGCGTCCAGGCGGGGATGGCCGAGCGGCGCCGGGACCTCTTCGTCCACGCCGGCTGGCGGCCTCTCCACGCGGGCGGGCCGCCGTTCACCTTGAAGGACTGCCGGGTGTTCCTGGCCGCCTGCCTGGCGGGACAGCCGGGGCCCGCGGCCGAGACGGCGCTCGGCGGCTTCCGCCGGGCGCTCGAAGGCGCCCTGGCATCGGCCGGAGCCGGTGTGCGGCGGGTCGATCCGGACGCGCTCCTGTCGCTCATGGCGGAACTCGCGGCCCCGGACCCCGAGGGAGCGCACGACGGAGGGCTCGACCGGCCTCCGCGGCGCTGGTCGCCCCGGGATCCGATCCATCTCCAGTGCGAGGCGCCGGGCCGCGCGCTGTCGGTGGCGCCCACGGGCCTGGTGTTCCACCACCCGGACGGGACCGACGTGGCGGTTCGGGTGCTCTCGGCCCGTGCCTTTCCGGAAGTCTGGCCCGGCTGGCGCGGCAACGCCTTGATCGGCGACTTCCACCGGGACTTCCTCCAGCCCGGCGCCCCGGTCCTGACCGCGCTCACCGTGATGATGGGGGACGCCGCGGACGGCGAGCGCGCGTTCCTCAAGTCCGCGCGGGCCACCCAACAGGCCGGCACGGGCATCTCCCGCTACCTCCCGGGCCTTCCGGAGAAGGCCCGGGACTGGCGCTTCGTCACCGAGCGGCTCAAGGACGGAGAGAGGCTGGTGAGGGCCTGCTACATGATCGCGGTATACGCGCCGCTGGACGCCATCGACGAGGCCGAGCAGGCGGTGCGGGCCATCTACCACGGCCAGGGCTG
Source organism: uncultured Binatia bacterium (SeqCode) (assembly GCA_965219905.1). Lineage (GTDB taxonomy): Bacteria > Desulfobacterota > Binatia > UBA9968 > JAJDTQ01 > JAJDTQ01. Next base: position 331,004 of record CBDCOS010000003.1, read on the forward strand.
GCGCCTGGGCGCCGAGCGCTACGCTCATCTTCCCGCCTGGCTCTCCTGCCTGCCCATGGTCCCGGCGGGCGGACTCGACTCGGACCTGGCCAGAATGGGCCGGATGAAGACGCTCCTGACCTCGTCGGCGGTCGACCTAGCGCCGGTGCACGGCGAGTGGCGCGGACAGGAGGCGCGGGCGGACGCGCCTCCTGCGCTGCTCCTGATCGGGAGGCGCGGCCAGCCCGCCTGCTGGTCGCCCTTCGCCAACGAGGCCGGGAACTACAACGTGGCCGTCACGGGCAAGTCCGGGTCCGGCAAGTCCGTGCTCATGCAGGAGCTGGTGGCGGGGATCGCGGGCGCGGGCGGCGAGGCCGTGGTGATCGACGACGGGCGCTCCTTCCAGCACACGGCCGAAGCTTTGGGCGGGGCCTTCATAGCCTTCGGCAAGGACCCCGCCAGGCTGAACCCCTTCGCCATGATCGACGCGGAGACCGCGGCCCGGGACGGCGACTACCGGGAGGAATGCTTCGCGATGCTGGCCGCGGTGATAGGCCGCATGTGCCGCAGGCGGGGCCGCATCGACGACATCGAGGCGGCGCTCATCGACGAGGCCATCGCCGCAGCCTGGGAGGAGGCCGGGAACGGAGCGGACCTGGGGACGGTGCAGGAGAGGCTTCAGGCCGCGGGCGACCGCCGTGCGTCGGACATGGCGCTGGCCCTCGGGCCGTGGCGGCCCGGGGGAGCGCTAGGACGGCTCTTCGAGGGAGCGGAGACCCCGGCCCTGGACGCCGCGCTCACCGTGTTCGAGCTGGCCGAGCTCAAGGGCCGGGGCGACGTGCAGGGAGTGGTGCTCATGCTGGTGATCTTCCTCGCAACCCAGCGCATGTACCACGGCCCGCGCACGCGCCCCAAGGCCATCGTCATAGACGAGGCCTGGGACCTCCTGTCCGGGGAGGACAGCCGGGCTTTCCTCGAAGGCGCGGCCCGGCGGGCGCGGAAGTACCGGGGCGCGCTCGTCACCGGCACCCAGAGCGTCAACGACTACTACTCGAACCCCGCGGCCCGCGCGGCCTGGGAGAACTCGGACTGGGTGATCTTCCTGGCGCAGAAGGACGAGTCCGTGGAGCTTCTGAAGCAGGAGAAGCGCATTCACTGCGATCCCGGCATGGAGCGGGCGCTCAAGAGCCTGGCCACCGTGGACGGGCGCCACGCGGAGCTGGTGCTGCACGGCCCGGACGGCTGGCGGGTGGCGCGGCTGGCGCTGGACCGCTGGTCCACTGCGCTCTACTCCTCGCGCGGGCCGGCCTTCGCCGAGGTCGAGCGGCTCAAGGAGGAAGGCCTCACCACCGAGCAGGCCATCGACCGGATCGCCGGCGGCGAGCCCGATGGCCGAGCCACGGGCTCCGTGAACGGGGGCTCGTCCCGGGACTGAAAGAAGCAAGGAGACGCGAATGAGCGCAGACATGAACAGAGGGGACCGGCCGCTCCGCTGGCCGGGCGATCCCGAGTCTTTGACCGCCGATGCGGTCGACTTCGAGGCCCTGGCCCACGTGCTGGCCAACACCTGCCGGAGGGGCGGCCGGCTCAGGCGGTTCCACTCCGTGGCGGCCCACACGGTGATGATGAGCGAAGCGGTCGAAGACCTGGGCGAGGAGGGCGCCGGGGGCAACCGGACGGTGGCGCTCCACGCGCTTCTGGCCGATGCCAGCGTCGCCTGGCTGGGCGCGGAGGCCGCTTCTTCCCAGCGCCGCACGGACCGGCTCGGACGGCTCAGGGATGGCGTCGACCGGGCCGTGCGGGAGTCCGCGGGGCTCGACGAAGAGCTCTCCCCGGAACAGGCGGAGCTCTTGCGTTTCGTCTCGCGCATGGCCGAGGCCGCGGAGGAGCGGGACCTTCCGGGAGCGCGCGACGGCGCCGCCCCCGCGGTGGCCTTCCCGCCCCTCAAGCGCCGCATCCGGACCGTGGACCCCGACCGGGCGGCTGCGCTCTGGCTGGGGCGTCTCGAGGCTCTCGGAACGCCGGCGGGCGAGGGACCGCGTGCCTCGTCTGTGCCGTCAGCGCCGAACGCCGGAGGGACGAACGATGGGGACTGAGCCCCGACGGAGCGCACGAAAAGGCATGGTGATGAGCGAGGTCTCCACGCTCGTGGCCGCCTTGCTGCTTGCGGCCGGCGTGTCCGCGGCGGTCTCCTCGCTCTCGGCGCGCTTGGCCCTGGAGAGGGTCCCGAGCGTGGCGAGCGTGCGGCTTGCCGAGTTGACGGCGGACTACGTGACCAGGGCCGCTCGGGAACACGGAGACGGTACCGACGCGGTGGCGGCTGTGCACGAGTGGGGGAACCGGCTCGAGGAGGCGCTCGCGCGGACCGCGGCGCGCCACCGGGCGGTGCTCCTTCCCTCGACCGCGGTGGCCGCGGGCGCGCCGGACCTGACCGCGGAGATCCGGGCGGCGCTCCAGGCGCCGCCGTCAAGGGACGATCCCGCGGCGGATCGGGAGGAGGAACGGTGAGGAAGGACACGAAGGCCATGGGCGGCAGGCGTGGACGAGGCAACCGGATTCTCGTCTGGGCGGCCGTCCTGGCCGTCGTGTGGCTGGCCCTGGCCTCGCGGGTCCACGTCAACGCGAGCTGGTCCGACGGGGCGTGGGGCTACCTCGTGCTGCCGCTGTTGCGTGCGCCCGAACGCGGCGATGCGGTCGTGTTCGACCCGCCTGAAGCTGCGGGTTCCGCGGTCCGCTACCTCAAGACCGTGCGCGGCCTGCCCGGTGACAGTGTGGAACTGGACGGCGACCGCCGCGTCCTGGTGAACGGCGCCGTCCTGGGGATAGCCAAGACCCATGCACGCGACGGGCGTGCGCTGGAGATGGCCGCGCCGGGGGTGATCCCGCAGGGCCGCTACTACGTGCACGCCGACCACGCGGACAGCCATGACAGCCGCTACGCGGAGATCGGGCTGGTGCCGCGTGAACGGATCCGCGGCCGTGCGCTGGCTCTCCCCGACATTCCCTGGCTCGGACTGGAAGGGCCGCTCGCGGGCCCGGAGGACGTGCGGCCATGACGCGGCATCGGTTCCCGTTTGGCCCTGCGCTCGCGGCTGTCGGCTGTGTGCTGATGCTCGCGGCGCAGCCTGGGGCGGCGAAGGACCTGGGCGTGCGCGGCGCGGTGTGGCCGGTCGCCGAGCCGGACCTGCTGGCCGAGATCGAGGCGCGGCTTGACGCCATGGAAGCCTCCGGCGAGATGGCCCGCATGCGGGGCGAGGCGGTGGAGCGGGCGCGAGAGCGCATCGAGGCGCCCGGACGCGTGGAGGGCATCGGTCTCGCCCGTGTCCATCACACCCGGCTTTTCGATCCTTCGATCGAGCTGGAACGCGACGCCCGAACCGCGGACGGGACCCTGATCGCGGCCCGCGGCGCGCGGATCAACCCGCTCGACATGCAGCCGCTCACCCGCGACCTGCTGTTCATCGACGGCGCGCGCCCGGTCGAGGTGGCCTGGGCGCTCCGTCGCGAGCGGCCCGCGCGGATCGTGCTCGTGGCGGGCCGCCCGCTGGACCTCATGCGGGCCCACGGCCGGCGGTTCTTCTTCGACCAGGGCGGCCGGCTGTCGAGGCGCTTGGGGCTCCGCGCCACGCCGTCCGTGGTAACGGCCGAGGGCTCGGCGCTCCGGATCACGGAAGTTCCGCTGGAGGACGATGAAGACGCCGCGGATGGGAGGGTCCGGCCATGAAGCCGTGGACGATCGTGGGCGCGGCGCTGGTCCTGGCCGGCGTCCTGTTTCCCGGGACCGCATCGGCGCAGTCCTGCACCGGGCGTTTCGTGAACCCGGTGACGGACGTGTGCTGGGAATGCCTGTTCCCGATCTCCATCGGCCCGATCCGCATGGGCAGCGCAACGGGAGCGCCGGACACCCCCAACCCAGGATCGCCCATCTGCTTCTGCGGCAGCCCCATCCCCCGCGTAGGGCTCTCGCTCGGCATGTGGGAGCCGGCGCGGCTCCTGGACGTGAGTCGCGCGCCCTGGTGCTTCCCCAACCTGGGCGGCATGACCGTGGACCCGGGCCTTCCAGCCGGGCGCGGCCGCACGGGGTCCTCGGGCGGCGACGGCGCGTCGGGCTCCACCTGGCACGCCCACTACTACGTCTATCCGCTGCTGTCCTGGATTGGCGCCTTGCTCGATCTCGGCTGCCTCGAAGGCGGCTCGCTCGACATCGCCTGGGTCTCGGAGCTCGACCCGGCCTGGCGGGACGACGAGCTGTCGTTCCTGTTGAATCCCGAAGCCGCGCTGTTCGCGGACCTGCCGGCGCAGGCGGCGTGCGCGGCCGATTGCGCCGCGGCGTCGGCCGGGCTGCCGCTCGATCCGCTGTTCTGGTGCGCGGGCTGCCAGGGCGGGATGTATCCGCTCACCGGGAACGTGGCCGCACACGTGGGCGGGGTCCAGGCCTCGCTGCTCGCCGCCCAAAGGCTCGTGTTCCGCCTTCACCGTCTCCTGCTGGCCTGGGGCACGTCGGGGCCGGCGGCTCTGTGCGGGCGCTACCCGATGCCGGTGATGAAGAAGTCCCAGTACCGCTGGCAGATGACCCAGCCGGTGCCGGCCACGTCTCCGCTCACGGGCTGCAACCCCACCGGGCGGTCCTCGGTGCTCTGGGAGGCGCTCCGCGAGCTGCCGGTGGCGGGGGAGAACTTCGGGTACCTGCTCTGGCGGAAACGCAGTTGTTGCCTATTGTGAAAGGCTTGAAATGAACCGTGACCCGATTCGCATGACCGCTGCGGTGCTGGCCTGTCTGGCGTTCCTGACGGCCTGGTCCGGCCCGGCTTGGGCTCAGGGAACGGCCGAGGACGCCGCCCGCGATGTCGTCGACCATGTCCTTCGGAATGCGGAAGGCGCTCCCGGCGGCGATCTGGACGCATGGTCGCGCTCGGTGATGGAACGGGCGCTCGAGCGTGCGGACCGGAAAGTCCGGGAGGCCCACCGCCCCCTCCCGGTCGAGGACCAAGCCGGGCGTGTCGCCGGAGGAATCTCCGGGCGGCCCCGCGGACCCGAGGTGATCGTCTTCATGAGCCTGTCGGCCCCGGCGCCGGCATGGCGGCAATGGAGTCGCGGAGCGGCGCGGATAGGAGCGCCGCTGGTCCTGCGCGGGTTCGGCCCGGGCGGCTTGCAGGCCACGGTGAAGCGCATCGGCCCGTACCTGGGCCGGGAGGGAGGCGCCGGCATCGATCCGCGCCTGTTCCGGCTGTTCTCCGTCACCGCGGTCCCGGCCGTTGCGGTGGTCCCGGGCGGGGTTCCGCCCTGCGGGAGCCCGGGCTGCGCCGCCGATCCGGCGCCGCCCCACGACCGCATCGCGGGGAACATCGGCCTCGAAGCGGCGCTGGAAGCCGTGGCGACGGAGGGCGGACCGGGCCGGGACGCCGCGCGCCGGCATCTCGCGAGCCTGAGAGGAGATCGGCCGTGAAACGTTGCGATGCAAGGAAGGCTGTCGTCCTGGTTGCGCTTCTGCTGGCGCACTTCGCGGTCGGCCGCACCTGGGCCGAAGACCCGGCAGAGGTCGCCCGCGCCGTCGGCCAGGCGGGCCGGGCCGCGGCGGCGGCTATCGCGAAGGACGCAGGTTCCGCGGCCGATGTTCCCGGCTATGCGGGAACGAGCCTGCCCGAACGGGGCTTGGGCGCTGCCGAGTTGGACGCCGCCGCGGCCCGGGCCATGGCGGACCCGGCGGATCCCGGAGGCCGGGCCGGCCGCGCGGTGATCGAGGCCGCGACCACGCGCCCGGAGGAGCCGGTCGGGACGAGCGGTCCTCTTGTACAGCGCGCAGACGGGATCGAAGGCGATCCGCAGTCTTCCGGATGGGGCGCGGGCGGGCTCGCGTCCGGATCGGTGGCGGAGTGCGGCGCCGGGGTGGAGGACGCGGAGGCCGGCGGCAGTTGCGGCTCGGTCTCCTGGTGCGTGGGCTCCGGCTGCGAGACCGCGGCATCGCAGGCCAACACCGGTTTCGTGGAATCGACGGCCCGGCTCAACATGGTGCTCGACATGGGCGGCGAGGAGTTCGACCGCGAGAACCTGCGGTTCTTCCGTGGCACGCGCCGCTCCTGCCGCATCCGCTGGGGAGGCCTCGCCGACTGCTGCAAGAACTCGGGCGTGCTCGTGGGCCTCGCCAATTGCAGCGAGAGCGAGCGACTCCTGGCCGAGGAGCGCCACGCCGGGAACACGCACTACCTGGGCAAGCGGTGCACCAGGCGCATCCTGGGAGTGTGCGTCCGCAGGGAACGCTCCTGGTGCGTGTTCGGCTCGAAGCTCGGGCGCATCCTCCAGAAGGCGGCCCGGAGCCAGCTCGGGATCGGGTGGGGCAGTTGCCGGGGCTTCACGGTGGCCGAGATGGAGCGCATCGACTTCGAGGCCGTGGACCTCTCCGAGTTCACCGAGGACCTGGTGGACGGCTCGCGGGAGCCCTCGATCGAACTCCCCGACGCGGACGGGACCGGCGCGGTCATGCGGGCGCGCATCCGGGACTTCTACGGGAGGAACGAGTGAGCCGTCCGGCTATGATTCTTGCCCTGGCCCTCGCCTTCCTCCTCCCGGTCTTCCCGGCGCCCTCCCCGGAGGCGCGAGAATGGCGGCCCTGGTGCGGCCCGGGGCCGGACGCGGCGCCCGCGCTCGGCTGGCACTTCTACTGCGACCCGGACGAGGAAGACCCCGGAGAGGACGCGCCTTCGGCGGAGACGGCGGCGCCGCAGCCCACGACCGCGATGGAGCGGATCCGGGAGATGCGCCGGGTCATGGAGGAAGCCCGCGCCCGGGCGATTCTGGAGCCGAGCGAGGAGAACGTCGCGGCCTACCTGAATCTACAGAAAGACGCCTTGCAGCGCGCCGCCACCTTTTCGGACGCCTTCCGCCGCACGGTGTGGGCGAGCCCGGACCTCGACTACACGCTGAAACGTCCGGTGGGCGCCCTGGCCAAGAGGCTCTGGTCGGACGAGCGCCGGGCTGAGCGAGCAGCGGTCCTCAAGCGGCTCGGGGAGCGCTACGGGCTCATCTACCTCGGCAGTGCGCAATGTTCGGGATGCCGCGTGTTCGGCCCGCTCCTGCGCGCCTTCGCGCTACGGCACGGTCTCGACGTGCTCGCGGTCTCGCTGACGGGCGAGCCGCTTGAAGGCTGGCCCGAGGCCGTCCCAGACGAGGGCCGCGCCGCGCGGCTGGGCCTCACCAGCAGGGTCGTTCCCGCCGTCTTCCTCTACGACACGCAGACCCTCAAGGCGCTGCCCGTTTCCTTCGGCGTGGTCGCCGAGGACCAGCTCGCCGAGCGCATCTTCGCGCTTACCGCGCGGGAGGTGGGACATGACTACTAGATCCGGGTTCGTAGCCGTGGCGGTCGCCGCAGGGCTCTGCCTCGTTTCATCCGTACGCGCGGATGTCCTTTCCGAAATGGAAAACTTCTGGCGGGGCGCCGCGGTGAACACCACCGGGCCGACCGCCTTCGACGGCCAGGCCTCGGGCCACTGGACGCTCGGCAACCTCTACCTGCGGGCGCCGGTGCGCTCCGAGCCCATCGCGACCGTGAGCCTTCCGTCCTTCCGCGCCGGCTGCGGCGGCATCGACGCCTTCGCCGGCGCCTTCTCCTTCATCGACTCCGACCAGCTCATCGCCTTCGGCCGCGCCGTTGCGCAGAACGCCGCGGGGTTCGCCTTCGAGCTGGCCTTGGAGACCATCTCGCCGGTGATAGCCGAGACCATGTCGAAGCTCCGGGCCCTGGCCCAGTGGGTGAACAGCCAGAACCTGGACTCCTGCGAGACAGCGCAGGCCCTGGTCGGAGCGGTCTGGTCGAAGAACGACCGGGCGAGCGCGACCATCTGCGCGGCCGTGGGCACGCGGCAGGGCATCTTCTCGGACTATGCCGCGGCGCGCCACGGCTGCGGCGCGGACGGCAAGCGGAACTCCACTCTCGCAGCCGCCTCGGGACCGCTCAAGGACCAGGCGCCTGTCAACGTCAACTACGCCTGGCGCGCGGTGCGGGCATCGGCCCTTCTCGGATCGGACCGGGACCTGGGCGAGTTCGCCATGTCCGTCTCCGGGACCGTGATCGTCACCGCGCCCGTCTCGGACGCCGACGCCTCCGGGCCGCGGGTGCGGGTCCTGGAGCCGCTGGCTCTGGACCGCCGCGTGACCGAGATCCTGATGGAGGGCGGCGGCGACCTGCCGGTCTACCGCTGCGACACGGCTTCGGACTGCCTGAACCCCACCTTGGGGCGGCTCACGGTGCCCGCGGCGCGGGGCTTCCGGAACCGTGTCGCGAACCTGCTCCGCCGCCTGGTCGAGGCGGTGCGCACGGACACCGCGCCGCCCGCGGACGCCCTGGCCCTCGTGAACCTCACCACGCTCCCGGTCTACCGTGTCGTGAACACGGCCGCGGCCTACCGCGGAGCGGTGGTGGAGGCGGAGGTGGACTCCCTGGCCGAGGCCGTGGCGCTAGACGTGCTCCAGGTGTGGATCTCGGACCTCCACCGGACGGTCGAGGAACGGGCCGGGACCCTGGACATTGCCGACGGGGACCAGTTGGAGCGCTGGCGCGAGGGGCTCCGCCGGAACCGCGCGGCGCTGGCGCGCCACCGCCACCAGGGGCTTCAGCGCTTCAACACCGCGCTGGCCGTGGTCGAGAAGCTGAGGCTCATCGAGACCGAGCTCGCGGGCGCGCTCTCGGCCGACCTCCGCGCCGCCCTGGCCTTCTCCCGCGGCGCGTCCGTGTCCCGGTAAAGGCGGGGCCGGGGAAGACCAGCCGTGTACGAGATCTTCACCCTGGGCGGCGGCACCTACCTGGTCGATCTCCTGAACGCGGTGGCCGCCATCACGGGCGGCGGCGCCTTCGTGACCCTGGCCCAGTTGGCCGGGGTCTGCGGGCTCGCCTGGGCGCTCTTCCGAACGGCCTTCGGCGGCTCCTGGAAGGACAACGCCAGGTGGATGCTGCTGTTCGTGGCGGTGTGGGGCGCGATGGTGGTGCCCAAGGCCACAGTGCGGGTGGTGGACCGGCTGGACCCGGCGCTGGCGCCCGCGGTGGTGGCGAACGTGCCCATCGGCCTCGCGCTCTTCGCCTCGCTCACGAGCCAGGTGGGGGACGGGCTGACGCGGCTCACGGAGCAGGCCTTCTCCCTCCCTAACGACCTCACCTACCGCCGGCACGGGCTCATCTTCGGGGCGAGGCTCGCGGCGGCGGCCACCCGCATGGAGGTCACGGACGCGGTGTTCGCCCGGAACCTCCGGGCCTATGCGCGGCAGTGCGTGTTCCACGCGCTCCTCCTGGGCCACATCACCGCGGACGACCTCCGCGAGAGCACGGACGTCTGGCGCCTAGTCACAGCCTCGGGCTCTCCGTCCGCCGGCGCCTCGCCCGCGCGCATGGTCGAGTACGCGACCCGGGGCGCTCCTTCGGGCACGGGCGCCACGACGGTGGACCGCGAGATCGTCACCTGCGCCGTGGCCGCCACGCGCCTGAACGCGCTCTGGAGCGCCGAGATCGCCAGGGCGTCCGGCATCTTCGGGCGGAGGCTATTCCCCGGGGCGGCCACCGAGGCGCTGGCCCGGGCCGAATTGATGGCTGCCCTGCCTGCCGCCCACTCTTACCTCATCGGCGCGTCCAGGACCGCGGCCGAGATCCTGCGCCAGCAGATGGTGCTGAATGCCGTCCACGACGCCGGCGAGCAGTGGGCCTCGGAGGCAGGGAACGCAGCGGCGCTGAGAGCCTATACCGAAGCCCGAGCCGAGACCCAGACGGTCTCCGCCTACCGGGCCATCGGCCGCCAGGCCGAGACCTGGGTGCCGATGCTCCGCATCGTGTTCGAGTGCCTCTACGTGGGCGCCTTCCCCATGGCGGTGCTGCTCATGCTCACGCCCGCGGGCGCCGGGATCTTCCGTTCCTACATGGCGGGGCTCGTGTGGCTCCAGAGCTGGGGTCCGCTCTACGCGGTCCTGCACCGGATCTCCATGGGCGAGGCCGCGGAGCGCATGAGCGCGGGCGCGCTCATGCCCGGCGGCGACGCGGGCGTGTCGCTGGTGGCTCAGGCGGGGATACAGGCGGTGGCCTCGGACGTGGCGGTGATGTCGGGCTACCTGTCGATGTCGGTGCCGTTCCTCGCCGCGGCCCTGGCCTACGGGGTGGGGAGGGCCACCGCGCTGGCGACCTCGGTGCTCGCGGTGGGCCAGGAAGCGGCGTCTTCGGCCGCCCAGGAGGGCACCACCGGCAACGTCTCGCTCGCCAACACCCAGTCGGACACACACCGGTTCGCGACGGTCGAGGGACACCAGGTCCGCACCTCGCTGCACGCCGACACGGACCGCTACACCGGATACGCCCCGGAGGGCGCGGGCTTCACCGTCACGGGCGACGGCACCGCGGTGGTGGACGCCGGCTCCGCCACGAGCCGGATACCGGCCGCGGGGGTGAGACTCTCCGAATCCTTGGCCGCGAGCCACGAGAGCCGTGCGGGGGCGGCCCGGGAAGCGGCCCGGCACTGGTCGGCGGAGGCCGCGGTGGCGCGGACGGCCGCGGCCACCGATTCCGCGGCCATGGTGGAGCGGTTCTCCCGCGACGTGAGCACGGGCCTGGCCCATTCGAGGGGAGTCACGGAGAGCGAGAGCCAACGGGTCCAGAGCTTGGAATCGCACTACGAAAAACTGTCCGAGGCGGGCGGCATCTCGAAGGAGCAGGCGGCGGCGCTAACGAGCGAGGCCAAGGCCGGAGGAGGCTTCGACTTCATCGTGAAGTTCGGAGCGGACGGCTCGGTAAGCTGGCGCGGCCACACGCTCAGCCGTGAGGCCTGGAACCGGATGACGGACTACGCGGAGCAGCACAGCGTGCTCGACGTCTGGTCGCGGGTGGCAGAGGCGTCGAGGCGCTACTCCGCTTCTTCTGGCGAGAGCGAGCTCAGGAGCCTGGAAGAGAGTTTTGGAGCCAACCTGGCGAGGATTCGCCGCTACGGCGAGCAGGAGGCCATAAGCCACCGCGAGGCCGAGAGCTGGAGCGAGCAGGCGGCGGAGGTGCGGAGCGAGGCCCAGGCCATCGACCGGGAGCTGGGCCAGCCCTTCTTCACGTGGCTCACGGCCCGCACCGGCGCCGGCGGGCGCGAGATTGGCGTGGCCGGGGCCATGCGGCTTGCATCGCCCCAGACCCCTGAGGACGCCGAAGAGCTGCGGGCGCACGCCGCCGCCTTCATCGCGGAACGCTTCCCGGCGCCCAAAGGCCCGGACCCCGCCTCGGCGCCGGACCTGGCGGCCTACGGGCGGGCGCTCGAAGGGCTGCAGGAGTCTCACCAAGGCAGGCCCGCGGCGGCCTGGTCGGAATGGTCGGGCTGGGCGCGGGACAGCGGACGCGGAGAGCATGCGCGGGGGAGCGTCGGGAGAGAGGCGGGGATCCTGCGTGCCGAGACCGACACCGAGCTCGACATCCGGGAGGCGGAACGCGAGGCGCGGGGCGGCGTTGCGGGCGAACGGACCGAGCGGGGCCGGGCCAGGGCCGCGGCCGAGGTGGACAAGCCCTTTGGCGCTCATGCCGCCGAATCGGTCCCGCTCGTGGGCGAGTGGCTGGGCGGCAAGCTCTACGGCACGGCCGGGAACGCGGCGCCGGATGGGGAAGGGAGGAAGGAACGTGAGCGCGGCGGTCCGATGGGCCGGGACGAAGTGCTCGGACCGTGAACGGAGAATGATGATGTTCGGCAAGGCGACGCTCCGGGGCGGCCAGACCCTGCTCCACGACGTCCACATGTGGGGCCAGCTGGTGCGCTGGCAGGTCCTTGGCCTCGTCCTCGTGGTCGTCCTTGTCCCCTCCATCGCGCTCTTCCGTACCACGACCGCCTACGAATGGCGCCTCGTGGGCATGGGGACCCTTGCCGAGCTCAAGCTCGCGATCGGGTACTCTCCCCGCTCCGGCCAGATGCACGAGTGGCGGGAGGGACGGAAGACCCCGACCCCGATCGTGGAAATCGTCGCGGACCGGAGAATCGAACGGATACGCAGACGCATGCTCGAGAGGGTCCGCTCCTGGGCATGGACGGGCGCGGGTTGGGGAGTGGGCGGCATATTTGTCTGCACCCTGGGGTTCTGGATGCTGGGCCGGCGCCTGGCCCGGACCAGGCGCGTACGCGGCGCGGAGATGGCGACCGCGTCCCAGCTCCGACGGCGTGTGCAGCCTCTCTCCATGCGCCTGGCGACGGCCCTGTTTCCGGCCGCCCGGCGAGCCTCCTGCCGCATCGCCGGAATCCCCTGGCCCAAGCGCGCCGAGACCCAGCACACAATCGTCTCGGGCACCACCGGATCGGGCAAGACCGTGCTGATCTCGGACCTTGTCTCGCAGATCCGGGCGCGGGGCGAGCGTTGCATCGTCTACGACAAGATGGGGAGTTACACTCGGTCGTTTTTCGATCCCGCCACGGACGTCCTGATGAACCCCCTGGACGCCCGGGCGCCGCTCTGGTCGCCCTTCTTCGAGGCCAGGACCTCCCGGGACTTCGACATGATGGCCGCCGCCCTGATTCCCCAGCAGAAGGACACCGTGGACCCGTTCTGGGTGACGGCCGCGAGGCAGCTCTTCGCCAACGGAGCGGGAGTGCTTTGGACGCAGGGAGTAACCGAAAACCGAAAACTCGTCGAGGACCTGCTCAAGACCGAGCTGTCGGAGTTGGCGGAAGCCATGGAGGGCACCGTGGCCCAGTCCATCGTGAGCCCCGACAACCCCAAGACCGCGCTCTCGGTGCGTGCCATGCTGACCGCGCACCTGGGAGCGCTGGAGTTCCTGCCCGACACGGGCGAGCCCTTCTCGATCCGCGACTGGGTGGGGCGCGAGGACGAATCCGGTTTCCTGTTCCTCACTTCCAGGGGAGACCAGCACGCGAGCTTGAGGGGACTCATCTCCACCTGGCTGGAGATAGCGGTGAACGCGCTCCTGTCGCTCCAGCAGGACGGCGCGCGCCGGATATGGATCGTCCTGGATGAGCTGCCGACGCTCCACCAGGTGCCGAGCCTCCAGCCGGGGCTTGCCGAGTCCCGGCAGTTCGGCGGCTGCTTCGTGCTGGGAATCCAGGTGTTCTCGTCCCTGCGGGACATCTACGGCAAGAACGGAGCGGAGACGATCTCGGGGCTCTGCGGCACCCGCGTGGTGCTGTCCGCGCCCGACCAGGAGACCGCGCAGTGGTCGGCCGAGAGCCTGGGGCGCGGCGAGGTGGAGGAGTACACGCACGGCATGAGCTACGGCGCCAGCACCATGCGCGACGGGGTGTCGCTCACCCAGCACCGCCAGATGCGGCCGCTGGCGCTGCCCTCGGAGATCATGCGGCTCGAAAACCTCCATGGGTATCTGAAGTTCCCCGGCCCCTTCCCGGTCACGGAGATCAAGCTCCGGTACGTGGATCGCCCGGCTTCCGCCGAGCGGTTCGTGGCGCGCACCGAGAATGACCCGGTGGAGGCGGAGACCGCCGGTGGAGTGGCGGAACCCGTGGGCGGGGAAGCTGCCTTGCCGGAGCCGATGGCCGACGGCCAGCCCGGGAACCGGGACCCGCAGGCCGAGCTTGACTTCCAGCCGCCGGAAGACGGCGGAACGGAGCCCGAACAGGCGGCTGGCGGTAAAGAACCAGAGTCTGCCGAACTCGCGGCGCTTGCGGGTAACCGGGCGCAAGACGGCGGCGGCTCCGGCTCGGCGCCGCAGCATCCCGTTCCGGGCCCTTCCAGGGCGCGCGAGTGGTTCTGAGATGCTCTCGATCGGGGCGCTCGGCTCGGCCGCCCAGGGCGCAAGCTACTACGAACGCGACGGCTACTACGCGAAGGACGACCCCGGGCACAAGTCCGCGAGCGCCTGGGCGGGCAAGGGCGCGGAGGAGTTGGGGCTCGAAGGCCCGGTCGACGCGGACGTCTTCCGGGCAGTGCTGGAGGGCGGCGTGCCGGACGGCTCCGGCCGGCAGCTCGGCCGCCGCGGCAAGGACGGGGAGCTCCTCCACCGTCCGGGGCGCGACCTCACCTTCTCCGCTCCCAAGTCGGTCTCCATCGCCGCGCTGGTGGGCGGGGACGCGCGAATCGTCGATGCCCACGACCGCGCCGTGAAGGCGACGCTCGACTGGGTGGAGGCGAACGCGGCCGAGACCCGGGTGCAGGACCCCGAAACCAAACGGATGGTCCGGGCGCGCGGCCAGGAGATCGTCGCCGCAACCTTCCGCCACGACACCTCCCGGAACCTCGACCCGCAGCTTCACACCCACGCCGTTGTGGCCAACATGGTCAGAAGCGGAGACGGGAAGTGGCGCACCATGGCCAACGAGGGCCTCTACGAGCGGCAGAAGCTCGTCGGGATGCACTACCGGAACGAGCTTGCACGGAGCCTCGTGGAGCTGGGCTACGGCATCGAGAAGACCCATGCGGACGGCCGCTTCGAGATCGCGGGCGTTTCGCGCGAGGTGATCGAAGCCTTCTCGACACGCAGGGCCGAGATCGAGGCGGCGATGGAGGAGCGCTGTCTCGGCGCCACCGGCGAGAATCCGCGCATCGCCGAGCGCGCAGCGCTGATGACCCGCGCCGCGAAACGCGATGTCGACCGCGACGCGCTCCGGGGAGTATGGGCAGAGCACGCGGCGGACCTCGGGTTCGACGCCAGAGCGCTCGCCGCCGGCGCGGCGCGGAAGGTCGCCGCGCCTGCGATACAGGGGCGGGAGGCGGCGATTGCGCCTGACCGGGGACCGGCCGCGGAGGCCGTCGCCTGGGCGATGGAGCATCATTCGGAGCGCCAGGCGGTGTTCGCCCGCGCCGATCTCTTCGCCGCCGCGCTCGCACATGCACCGGGACGCGTGACCATGGCCGAGGCCGAGCGGGAGGTTGCAGCCCTTGAAAACGCTGGCGCGCTACACGCCGTGAGCGTGCCCGGCGCCGCGGACGCCCTCGCCACGGAACGGACCGTGGGCGAGGAGCGCGAGACCATCGCGCTGATGCGCTTGGGCGAGGGCAAGGGCCGCGCTCCGATGCGGAGCTGGGCGGTCCAGGGCCACCTCCACCGGGGGCCGCTCACGGCCGGACAGAGGGACGCCGTGAAGCTGATACTGTCATCCATGGACCGCGTGGTCGGAGTTCAGGGCTATGCCGGCACCGGGAAGACCACCATGCTCGACAGGGTCAGGACCCTTGCCGAGAAGAAGGGATGGCGGATGGTCGGGCTCGCGCCGTCGGCATCGGCGGTCAAGACACTCGCGTCGGAGGCCGGCATCGAGTCCGAAACCCTGCAAGGGTTCCTTGCCCGCAACACCGGCGTCGCCGAGGGCAGGCTTACGAGAAAGGGCGAGCGCCAGATGCGAGCGGCGTTCGACAGGACGATCCTGGTGGTCGACGAGGGCTCGCTGGCGTCGACGGTACAGGCCCGGGATCTCCTGCGCGTCGCGAACGCGTTCCGTATCCCGCGCGTGGTGCTGGTGGGCGACGCGAAGCAGCTCGACGCCGTCGATGCCGGCAAGCCTTTCGCCCAGCTTCAGGCCGCGGGCATGAAGACCGCGGTCATGGACGAGATCATGCGCCAGCGCGACCCGGCTCTCAGGGAAGCGGTGGAGGCGAGCCTCAAGGGAGACATTCAACGCGCCTTCGAAAAGCTGGGCTCCAACGTGGCCCAGGTGAAGGCGGACAACATCGGCGGCGCGGTCGCCGCGCGCTGGCTGGCGCTCTCGCCCGAGGCGCGCGAGAACACGGGCGTCATGGCGCCGAGCCACGAGCTCCGCCAAGCGATCAACGGCCACATCCGGGAGCGCTTGGCCCGTGAAGGGCGCATCCGCGGCCCCGCCATGGTCTCCGAGCGGCTGGTCTCCAAGGGCTACACCAATGCCGAGAAGGCCCTCGTCGGCAACTACGCGCCCGGGGACGTGGTCGCCTTCCATCGTTCTTACAAACGACTCGGCGTCGAGAAGGGCGACGAGCGCCGTGTCACGGGCGTCGATCACGAGGCGCGGTCGGTGATGCTGGAAGGCGGGGACGGCGGGACCGTCGCGTGGAAGCCGGGCGAGGTGGGCGGCCTCAACGGCGGAACCGAAGTCTACCGGCCGGAGGAGATCGAACTGCGCGCCGGCGACCGCATCCGCTGGACGCGCAATGACGCAGGTCTCGGGCTGGTCAACAGCCGCACCGCTGAGGTGGTTTCGATCGCGAAGGCGCGGGTCGCGTTCCAACTGGAGGACGGAAGGAGGCTCGAGCTGGGCAGAAGCGACCCGCAACTGCGCCACCTCGATCATGCCTGGGTCTCGACCGTGCACGCGTTCCAGGGCCGCACGGTGGACAACGTGATCGCGGCGATGGAAGCCGGGCACCCGCACCTGACGACGCAGAAGTCGTTCTACGTCGAGATCAGCCGCGCGCGCGACCGCGCCGAACTTGTGACCGACGACGCCGCCGGACTCAAGGCGCAGCTCCAGGCCGTGACCGGGGAGCGCATCGCGGCGCTCGAAGGCATCGGCGAGGTGCCCCACGAAACGCCGGGGAAGGATGGAGAAGCGGCGCGCGGCAAGGGAAAGACGCCGGATGCCGCCGCAAGGGACAGTGCGAAGCAGAGAGACGACACTGGGGCGCCGCCCCTTGAGCGGGAAATGCCGCCGCCGGAACGCGGCAAGACCCGGGACATGGATCTGGAACTGTGAGAAGCGGCGCGTGTTGCGCCGCTCAGGGTCTTGAAGAAACCGCGACGGCGTGAAGCCGTCATTGGGAGGAGCAACACGATGAGTCAGGAAAACAGGGAAATCCCGGCGGTCGAGGCCGGCAAGGCGGAGACGCGCACGGCCCACTCGATCCGTTTCCTCGATACGGAATGGGAGCGCATCAAGGCTTTTGCCGAGGATCGCGGGCTGGCGCCGCCCGAGTTCGTCCGATTTGCAGCGCTTGCGGCCATCGAGGACGGCGCCAGCGATCCGGCCGGACGGCTCGCGCCGCTGATCGAGCGGACCTTCCGGGCAACGTACATGATGGTCAGCAGGATGCGGGACGAAATGCTCGACGCAGGCCGCAGCGAGGAGCTGGATGCGCTGATCCGCACGGCCCGCGAGTTGCAGGACGATCTGACGGGCGCGGCTTCGGAACGACGGTAGCCCGGTTCCTTGCCGCGGTGTCGAATCCGGGCATGACGCTCGGCCGGGCGTCGCGGTTGCAAAGGCTCGGAGTACCTGCCGCTCGGCGGCTCGGGCTCCGCCTCGCCGCTATCGGGCACCGGCACAAACGAAAGCCGCTCGGCCATGCCCCGATTGAAGCAGCGCAGAAGCTGGCGGACAGCCCGCGTTTGCGTTATTGATTCGCCCTTCGGTTTCTCGGATCCCCTGAACAAGCGACCAGTTCCAGGTCCGACTGATTCCATCGGCCGGACCGCCGCATACTCTCCCTAATCTCCTCCGTTGCGAGGCGGCGTGTCTCTTCTTCCGTCTGGAACAATTCAGACGACGAGATGAACAAAAAGGTATCAGAACCCGTGTGGAGATAGAATCCTGGCGCGTCTCCACGCCGCCCGCTCCGTATGATGGCGAAACAGTGGTCGTGATCCACGGCATATGCCTTGCACTTGCTTCGGGAACGTTTGTCGCACTCGGCAACGGCGGTGGCTATCGCGGCGGCTTTAGTGGGGAAGTCCCAGGCGACGCCGTACGAGTACCATGTGAAATATTCCGGATCCCCAACTGTCGGATGTGCGATTGCGTACCAACTGCGGTTGTCTTCTGCCGTGGTCACGGTGGCGAGTAGAAGGAGCATCAAGTTGATCGCGTACTTAATGCCCTTACCTTTTAGATGCGAAACGGCAGGGCAGCATAGGCTCTGAACGCGATTGCGAACAACCGGATCACCGCTGTTGTCATGCACAATTGCTACCTTCTAGCCTCGCCGAAATCGGTTTTCGACCCTGACGTTTGAGGGCTACCATCCGTCCTGACCCACCGCACCAAACACAACTCACCTGACAATCGGGGTCGCAGGATATTCAACATGCCATGTAGGTGTGAAATTCCCTTCTGTCGTCTTGCTGTCGTCGCGGAATCGAGTTTACTCAAGCCGCTACGATGAGGGAATGCTCGTCCTTCGGAGAGGCCCGGTGTCTCGGCGCCGTTGACCACCCAGCGCTCGTGTGAGGGTGCGCCCGATCTTCCCCGGCGTCTTAGCCGTCACGCCGCGTAGGCAAGGGCGGGGCTACAGTAGCTTGACCAGGGTGACGATCAGGCCGCCCTGAGCAATCAGGGCTCCGAACAGCCATTTCAGAAGATCCGCCTTTACCGCTTCAATGCTGGCTTTAGTCTCCTGTCGCAGCGTTTCAATGCTGGCCGTGGTTTGCTGCCGAAGGGCGTCGATGTCGGCCTTGACCGCTGCGATATCCGTCTTGGTCGCGAGGTTGGCGTTGAGGAGGGCAACATGCTCTTCGGCTAGCGTCTCGGCCTGCTTTTCGGTGAAACCGCTCTCCGTCAGGCGCTTGACGAACCGATGAGTGTCGAAGGCTATGGCCTCGGCCATGATCCGATCATACCAACCCCAACGAGACGAAACAAGGATCATCTTCGTCCCAACCAAGGCAGCCGTTCCAGTGGCAAGGACCATCGCCACCATGTGGCGTTAGGGCTGCGAATCCCACGCTACGGCTACTGCGCCGGGGAACATCCGGCGCACCTTGAGCCGAGTGCCTTGGGCAGGCAAGGGTGCCGAGGCATCGGACCTTGTCCGGAAGGCGGGCAACCCCGCATCGCCAGTGGCGCAAGTGAGCTTGACTCCACGGGGTCATGAAGATCGATGGCGGGAACTGGATGTACAGGGTGGTGTTGGAGATTGGGCGGTCTGGTTCGAAGAGGTTGGGGTTGAGACGGTCGCGATGGAGTCCACGGGGGTCTACCGGATCCCTTTGTTCGAGATCTTTCAGGAATGCGGATTGGAAGTGATCGTGGTCAACGCGCGGGAGGTGAAGACGGTTCGAAGCGGCACTGGATCGTCTCCGTAAAGGCGAATCAGGCCGAACATAGTGTGGCCACGATGTGCCGGATGCTGGCGTCTCCCCCAGCAAGCACTACGCGCAACGGAGGCGAGGAGGCTCGGGTCGTAGGCGGCGTGACGAGGAGTTGCGCGGGACGATCCACAGGACTTCCCGGGGCACCTACGGGGTTCCCCGGGTGCGTGCGGAGTTGGCCGCGGGTGGGTGCGGGTGAGCCGCCAGCGGGAGGCGCGTCTGATGCGCAGAACACAGGACCGGATGCGGTTTGCGAAAGCGGAGAGGACGCTACCGACGCGGAAACGGTCGGAATCCGGGATGGCTTTGAACGCGTAGATCGTGTTGCCGTTAGGCCCTTCGGCCTTTCGGGCGGGCGAGATCGGGCGGTTCTCTGAATCGAAGCCCCAAGCGTGCCACGCCCTGGAGCGTTTGAAGTTTATCCAAGGACTTGGGGTCGTCTCGGCCTCTTCGAACGCGTGCGTTTCGTGCTACGCTGGAGGGGTGAGGATCCACAGCCTCCACTCAGAGCTATGGCTGCCGCGAAAGCCCTCCGAAGTGTTCCCGTTCTTCGCCGAGGCGGCCAACCTTCAACGGATCACGCCACCTCGGCTGCGCTTCGAGATGGTCACGCGGGGGCCTGTGGAGATGCGGGTCGGCACGCTTATCGACTACCGACTGCGCATCCGGGGATTTCCCATCCGCTGGCGGTCGGAGGTCACCGTTTGGGATCCGCCGCATCGTTTTGTGGACGAGCAAAGGCGTGGTCCGTACCGTCTCTGGGTGCACGAGCACACGTTCGAGGCACGGACCGGCGGCACGCTGGTGGGAGACACGGTGAGCTACGCGGTCCGTTTCGGCATACTCGTCCAGAAGTTTCTGGTGGCCCCGGATCTCCAGAGGATCTTCGATTACCGCAAGCGCCGTATCGAGGAACTGCTCGGGCGCTAGTGACGTGCAGAATGCCGCTAGTGTAGTGTGCGGGGGATTCTCGTTGTCGGCAAGGCGCGATGAGGAGCAATCTACTCCGGCAAGATGGCGACCGGAACCTTCTACCGGGCGAAGTTGGCGTTGTGCGGCTTGTGGGCATCACATCGGCGCGCCTCGGCGATGAGATTTAGCCTTCTGAAGGGGATAAACCGAGATGATCGAGTATCTGCGCCGGGTTCGGTGTTTCCTGTGCGCCGTTTGCCTTGGGACGGGGTTGAGCCTGGCGGGCGCCGCCGTTGTCGGGGCTGGCAACGGGTCGTCGGACCTCGGCAGCATCGAGTTCGCGAACTCCGGCGCCGCCGAGGCTCAGACGGCGTTCCTCACCGGCATGAAGGCGTTGCACAGCTTCGAGTTCGACGCCGCGGGCGAGGCGTTCCGCGAAGCGCAGGCCCTTGACCCGCACTTCGCGCTCGCCTACTGGGGCGAGGCGTTAAGCTACAACTTTCCCCTGTGGGCGGAGCAGAATCGCGAGGCGGCGCTGGCGGCGCTGGCCCGGTATGCGCCGACGCCGCGGGCCCGTGCTGCAAGATTGCCGCCGGGACGCGAGAGAAGCCTCATGGAAGCGGCGGACGTCCTCTACGGCTCAGGCGCAAAGCTGTCCAGGGACATCGCCTATTCCGAGGCCATGCGGCGTCTCTACGAAGTCCACCCGGAAGACGACGAAATCGCGACACTGTGTGCGCTCTCCCTGCTCGGCACCGTACGCCGCGGCGACAAGGGGTTCGGCCGGCAGGCCCGCGCCGGCGCCGTGGCGATGCAGGTGTTCGCCCGCAACCCCAATCATCCGGGTGCCGCACATTACATCATCCACGCGTTCGACGACCCCGAGCACGCGATCCTGGCGTTGCCCGCCGCGAAAGCGTATGCGCGGATCGCGCCGTCGGCGCCCCATGCCCTGCACATGCCGTCGCACATCTTCGTCCAACTCGGGATGTGGGAAGACGTGGTGGCGTCCAACGCCGTAGGTTACAGGGCGGCGCTCGATCATATCGAGCGAAGCGGCCTCGAGCGCGGCCGGTCGGAGGCCCATGCGCTGCAATGGTACCACTACGGCCAGCTTCAGCTTGGCAACGAGGAGCGGGCGCAATGGGCGCTCGACGAGGCGATGCGGACGCTGGAGAGGTTCCCGACCGAGCGGGTGCGCAACGGAACGATGGCGAT
Source organism: uncultured Binatia bacterium (SeqCode) (assembly GCA_965219905.1). Lineage (GTDB taxonomy): Bacteria > Desulfobacterota > Binatia > UBA9968 > JAJDTQ01 > JAJDTQ01. The sequence continues at coordinate 352,068 of CBDCOS010000003.1, forward strand.
ACTGGCGCGGCACACGCTGGAGACGGAAGACTGGTCGGCGTTCGACCGTGGCGTTCTCACCGATGCGGATCGGGATCGTTCGGCGCTTCAGCTGGCTGCCGGTCTGAGCGGCGTTCATACGGGCGACATGGATGCGGCGGAAGCGGCGCTGACCAACATCCGGGATGCGCGCCGGCGCTGGCTGGGGGATGAATCGACCGACCATCGCGCCGCTTGGTGGGCGAGCATTGCCGCAGTCGATGAAAACGAGCTTGAAGCGGCGATGGCGCTGTCCCGGGGCGAGGACGCCGCGGCCGAGGCGCTGCTCGTGGAGGCGACGGTTCTCGAAGGAAAGCTGAACTTCCCCCAGGGCCCGCCGTTTCCGATGAAGTCCGCCTACGAGATGTACGGCGAGTTCCTGCTCGCGCGGGGGCGCACGGACGAAGCGGCGGCGCAGTTCGCCACGGCGCTGGAGCGCATGCCAAACCGAACCCGGTCTGTCGAGGGCCTGGAACGGACGCGATGATACAGGGGCAGTGTCAGGGACGACGAGGGAAACGTGGTGCCGGACCGGACCCGCGCTGTCTCGCGTTTTCGTGATCGGCGTCAACGTGGCGTTTTGAACGCGTGACTGCCAGGATGGGGTCACGCGGTGGTCAGGAACTCATCAAGAAGGAGTACACCCATGCGGACAGTGTTGGCCTTGTTGGCCCTTCTCTTTCTCTCGACGGCGGTCTATGCCGACCCACCTTTCATCCGGACGAACGGAATCCGACATGATTGGGACCGAGCGACGTGCCTGGCGAATGTCAAGGGCGTGATGGAGTCCCTGGGATTTACGGATCTGGACGTTGATTCCGATGACGTGGAAGGACCGAAGGGCGAGTACATGGCGGAGGTCCACTGCTGGCGTAGGGCTGCGTTTGCCATCGTGGCCGGACCGGATCATGATGATGCAGGGGAACTTCGGAACTCCATCCTCCAGAAACTCAAGGGTTTGCGGTAGGTTTGACCGCCTGCTCGCAACGCTCGCCGGTGTCTCCGCACATGCGGGGCAAACGCTCCATCTGCCAGCGCGATGTGTATATATATATCGGGCCATTGGTTCGGCCTTTGATTTCCCGATGCTCGAACCCGCCCAAAAAAGGGAACTACAGAGGATATTAGACGCCAGAACGCCCTTGTTGTGTCGGTGGCGTCCGTGTCTATCGACCATGCAAGCCGAAGGCGCCATTGACCTCGGGAGCCCGGAACATCCCCCTGGCCGAATGGCGTACGCCGTCGGCGATCACCATCTTCCAGTTGAAGTCCCAACGCTTGTCGCGCGCCAGCGCCCGGGCAGCGTCGAAGGTCTTCCGGCCGCGGTCAAGCCGGTTCTCCCCTTGCCGCACAGCGGCCTGCGTCCGGGTGAGTAGCCGCGAGCCGGTGTCCCGTGAACCCAGATAGATGGTTACCGGCTGGCTCAGGTAGCTCTTGAGCGCGTCGGCCGCGTCGGGGAACCACCCGAAGCCGTAAGGCATGCGCTCGTCGAGCGAAGGCCATACGTGGGTGGACGGATTGGCGACCACGTAGCGGCGCACACCGGAGAACGGTGCGTAGGCGGCAACCCGGGACACGAACTGGCCGCCCGCGGAATGGCCGAACAAATACAGGGGCTGGTCCGAGCCGCCCTCTCGCGCCAACGCCCACTTCGCCAGATCCTGGACGATGGAGACGGTCCACTTGTAGCGCCACTGGATGACGCCCCGGCGGATGACGCCGCCGCGGTGATAACGCCAACTCCGGAACCGCTCACGATCGAAGAGCGGTGCATAGACCATCAGGCAGGACTTGTCGGCAAAGAGACGCGAGTAGTCGCGGTAGTCGTCCGCGTTCCGTGAGTTGCCGTGGAACACCAGGAGCACGCCCCGTGGTTTGCATCCTGCCGGGCGGTACGTGAAAACGGACAGCGTGAAGCCACGTTGCTCGGTGGTGAGTTCGCCGCTGCCGGGTTCTGCTGCATTGATCGGAAGCGGAAGGAGAGACGTCACGATGATTACGGCGGCAAAGAGGCTTGCCACCGGCAATGCGCGGGCGATGGCAGGAAAAGGACAGGATCGCATTCTCAGACACTTCCTCAGACTGTTCTAACTGACTATTGTTCTCGCAGAAACCGTAGCCGAATAGAGACTCGCCGAGCCTAGAACACAGGCTATAGATCCTACTGAAGGTTCTTCACTCCCTTCAAGATGTCGTCGCGGAGATCTCCTGCGGCTCCGTTGCGAGGTCCCGCGACGATGACGAAAACGGCCCTCTTCCAGCAGATCACTTCGGCCATGTACTCGCCCTTGGGTCCCTCGACATCATCGTTGTCTACACCCAGGTTCGTGAAGCCGATGTCCTCCATGACACCCTTCACATTGGCAAGGCAGGTCTTCACATCCCAGTTGTGTCTTGTGCCGTTGGTGCGGATGAACGGCGGGTCTGCGCTGGCCACGGTTGCCGTCAGCAATAGCAACAGAATACCCATGGTGATGCGCTTCACGAGAAACCTCCTTTGGTTGACTTCCGCGCTGTTGGCCTGTCCTTCAACTTCCAGTCCGCCCATCTGCGTTCGCCGGCGTCAAGTTGCGGGCATCCTGAGTTCCGTCAGTGGCACGTAGCCGATCCCTTCCGCGAGTCGGCGGTGTTTGAACCGCTAGACGGCGTTATCTGGTCGCCCTTCGGTTTCGCGGATCGCCGGAACAAGCGACCATTTCCGGGCCATACTTCCGCCCTTTCCTGCTTAGTCTCCTAACCACCTCCGTGGCGACGCGGCGAGCCTCTTCTTCGGTCTGGAACAGGATTCGTTCGGATGGCGGCCTCAATGGGTGCCTCACATGAAGTTCGAACCAGGTCGCCAGGCTTGCCTCGTGTGTTGATACTCTACCCGAAGGATCATGGAGAGTTGAAGGCTGTCGGCATCAGCACTGAGCTGCGCATCAACTCTCTACCGAAACGGGGTAACTCCAAGCCGTGGGAAAAGCCACGGTTTGACTGTTGGTTAGTGACGCGGTGAGCCGGGATGGTTTCAAACCCTGGCCTTGCAGCGTGCGTCCTACAATCTGGGGGCTGTAACCAAGGTCGCGACGCGCTCCGTGGCCCACTTTCGGGCGTTATCGAAAATGAGTGCGGGCCGCTTGTAGCGCTCGCGAACCAGACTTTCGTAAAGCGCTTCTTCGCGTGCGCGATCGAACGGACCCGGCGATCCGAAGTTCTCCGACAGCACACGACCGAGTGCGCGAAGCGTCCCGCTACCCTCGTCGAACTGGGCCTTCTTGCGCCATACGATCGCCGCTGGAAGCAGATCTTCGCAGGCCTTGCGCAGCACCCACTTCTCCGTCGTCTCACGCGTCCTTTCGTCCGTCTTCATCTTGAGGGTCGCCGGAATCGATTGTGCGAACGCGATAAGGTCGCCGTCGAGGAACGGCGTTCTCGCCTCCAACCCCTGGGCCATGGTGATACGGTCGACGCGTTGAAGATTGATGTTGTACATGGTGCAAAGCGAACGTGTGATCTCGTCGGCGAGCGCGCGCGGACGGTCCGCATAGTCATAGTGATAGCGATAGCCGGCGAAGAGCTCGTCCGCGCCTTCTCCCGTCAGCACCGCCTTGACATGCCGGCGCGCGAGCATTGCGGCGAAATGAGTCGGAAGGGCGCTCCGCACGACGTCCACATCGGCGCTCTCCAGGTGATAGATCACGTGCGGCAAGGCGGCGGCCACGTCGGCGGCGTCGAATACCAGCTCATGGTGGTCGGAGCCGATGTGACCCGCGACGAGCCGAGCCGCTTCCATGTCCGGGCTTCCAGCGGTGCCGACCGAGAACGTCTTCAGGGGACGGTCGCTTGCACGCGCGGCGAGCGCGGCGATGATCGAGGAATCCAGACCGCCGGAGAGGAAACACCCGACTTCGACATCGGCGACCATCCACTTGCGCACCGCCGTTTCGAGCACGATCCGCAACTCCCGCCACATCGGTTCCGGATCTTCGCCGGAAAGCATCTCCGCCGCGCCTTGCGGCATGCGGTGCCAGCGGCGGGGCCCGTCGACGCTGTCGTACATGACGCCCGGCGCGATTTCCTCGACATCGTCCACGGCAATGTCGTCGAATGCCTTCAACTCCGATGCGAAGACGATTCCGCCGCCGAGACTCGCCTTGTAAAGCGGCTTGATCCCGAGCGGATCGCGCGCCGCGACGACGCGCTTCCGCGTTGTGAGAACGAACGCGAACATTCCGTCCAACCTGGAAATCCACCGCGGCTCGCGCGAACGGAAAAGGTGCAGGATGGTCTCGCTGTCGCTGCCGGTTTCGAATGCGTTCTCGCCGAGAATCGCTCGAAGATCGGCATGGTTGTAGATCTCGCCATTGGCGACCAGAGCATCGTTCTCGCCATGGATCGGCTGGGTTCCATTCTCGGGATCGAAAATCGCGAGGCGGCAATGCGCCATCACCGCGGGCACGCCGGGGATACGCCTGATCTCGATCCCGTCGGGCCCGCGGTGGGCGATCTTGCCGATCATCCGCCGCGCCAACGCCGGATCGTCCACTTGCCACAGACACACGAAGCCGCACATCGGTATCTCCCTTTCGTCGGCGGACACCCGACAAGCGCCCGCTTCCCGGACGTCAGGCCTGCCGAAGCGTATCCGGGCAGCGCTGCGAAGGGTAATACCGCCACGCCCGGAGACAAGCCGTGTCGAGCACATTCTGAGTAGACCGGTTTGTGTACCAGACGATACCAACAACATGAGATGGCGACAACCGGGACAGCAGCCTGCCCAAAGGGGCCTCTTTGATACCGCGGGCGGCGACCACCGAGGGTCGTGAAGCCGCAAGCCCGGCAGGCACACCTCGTTGCGGATGCGCAGGCTGAAGCTGGGCCGCGTCGGTGCGACAAGAAGCGTCGTTGCCGGCGAGCCGGTTCTGGCGGGCAACGCGTGGAGTGAGATCAACGATCGGCGCGGCCGAACCTTCCCTCTCCGGCCGGGACGACATGGATGCGGTTCCAGCCCAGCGTGGCGGGGGTCCGAGACCGGGCAGTCCTAAAGTTCGAGCGCAATCACTTCGCCGACGAGCGGCAGGCGGTCAGCAGCAGAACTCGGATGAGCATCCGTGGCGTTATTGGGTCGCCCTTCGGTTTCTCGGATCGCCGGAACAGGCGACGAATTCCAGACTCGACTGCTGCCATTGATTGCGCTGGTTGGCATCCCTAACCTTCTCCGTGGCGAGGCGACGAGCCTCTTCTTCCGTCTGGAACAAAATGTTTGGAGGTTCATCCGCCCCGTAAAAACGGTCTGGCCCCGTCTGGAAAGTGAAAAACGTTGTGGTTTTCCTACTATACCTACTAGACGACAAAACCCGTATGATGGCGAAGCAGTGGTCGTGGTCCACGTGATCGTAATAACGTATGTGGCACTTGCGCCCAGCGCGTTTCTCGCACTCGGCAACGGCGGCGGATTCCGCAGCGGCTCTTGTGGGGAAGTTCCAGGCGACGCCGTACGCACCTGGTCCGTCGCTGGGATACGCCATTGCATACCATTTGCGAGTGTCTTCTGCGCTAGCCACGGTGGCGAGAAGTAGGACGATTACAGTAGTAATGTACTTCATGCCTGTTCCTCTTCAATGCGACTGCACGGGGCGGCTTGGCTCCGAACGCGAGTGCCAATAGCCGGACTACTACCGTGTTCACGGGCGTTTGCTTCCTTTGCTAGCCGCACCGTAATCGGTCGTCAAGCTCAGCCGGGATCGTTATTGTCGGCGGGCATTGGGTTATCCATGTGTTGCTTTACTTGGTGGGCAGGCTGGTTGGCCATTTTGGGTAATAATTCCCTTTAATCGACTACATGATGCGGCCGGAGGTCATCGCCAAGGCCTCCAACCAAGTGTTCTACGCCAACGGCAACGCCGCGGCCATGGCCCACCTGGACCCGGAGCTGTTGCGGGACAAGGGCATCTATCCTCCTGCCGCGGTGCGAAGGAAGCTCTACGCGCTGGGTTTCTATCCGCCCGAGGTGCACGCTTTGTGGACCGCTTGTGGGCCCGCGTCAAGGCCGGGAAATAGGGACGGCGGCGGACGTCCCTTGCTTGGGCCGCGGGCGGGTGTGATGATGAAGACATGCGCCTCTGGAGCCTCCACCCGAAGTACCTCGATGGCCGCGGACTGGTGGCGCTGTGGCGGGAAGGCCTGCTCGCCCAGGCGGTGATCGCCGGCAACACGGCCGGATACCGCAGCCATCCCCAGTTGTTCCGGTTCCGCGTGCAACCGTCGCCGTTGTCGGCCATCGCCGAGTACCTGCGGGCCGTGTACGCGGAGTCGCTGGCGCGGGGCTATTGCTTCGACGCCGGCAAGATCGCGTCCCCGGCCTCCCCCGGCCCATCCGTACTCATCGACGTGCCCCAGGGCCAGATGGACTTCGAGTGGCGCCACCTGATGAACAAGCTGGCCGCGCGGGCGCCCCGGCGGCGCTCCGAGCTGCTGACGGAGACTTGCCCGGAACCGCACCCGCTGTTTCGGATCACGCCGGGCGGGATCGCGTACTGGGAGCGGCCGGCAAGCGGCTCCTACGGGAAACAACCATGACACACGCTTGAACCGATCTCTTTCGCGTAACCCTCCTTGGCGCCGGCGCGCCGCCGCCCGTGCTCGATCGCTTCGGGCCGAGCACGCTGGTGGAGGTGGGTGGCGAGAAGTTCCTGTTCGACGCGGGGCGCGGCGCATTGCAGCGGCTGCATCAACTTGACGTTCCCTTCGGCGACATCACCGCCATGTTTCTTACCCACCATCATTCGGACCACGTGGTGGATTTCGTCGACCTGTGGCTGACGGGCTGGATCGGAAGGCCCTGGGGCAAGCGCACGGTGCCGCTCAAGGTCTGGGGACCCGACGGTACCAAGCAGATGGCCATGCACCTTCCCTGGCCTTTGCCACCGACATCCGGGTGCGCAGCCACAGCTACAACGCTGACGGCCTGAAGCTGGAGCCGGCCGAAATCGAGGAGGGGGTGGTGTTCGAGTCCGGCGACGTCCGGGTCACCGCCTTCCGGGTCGACCACGGCGTTGAGCAGCTCGACGCCTACGGCTACCGCATCGACTACCAGGGCCGCTCGGCGGTGCTGTCCGGCGACACCACCTTCAACGAGAACCTCATTGCCCACTCGCAAAACGTCGACCTGCTGGTGCACGAGGTCACCCACGGCATGGGCGAGGGCATCGAGCGCGCCAACCTGGAGAGGATCCGCCGGAACCACACCATCCCCGAAGACGCCGGCGTCGTGTTCAGCCGCACAAAACGCAGGCTCGCGGTCTACAACCACCTCCTGCTGTTTGGCGACGCCACCCCCGCGGACGTGATCCCGGCCACCCGCGGCACCTACGACGGCCCGTTGATGGTCGGCGAGGACGCCATGCGGTTCGACATGGGCGACGAGGTGCGGATGAGCCGGTGGGAGTCTGCGGTCGAGTCGCGTGAATCTGACCCGTCCTAGCTGCTAACATCGATCCTATGAGCGGGCTATACTCGTTCGGCGTGAGGGATGCGCGGGCACAGCCTGTCTGTTTGGAGGTTGACTTGGAGGACTCGGAACCGTGCCTATTGATCTAGAGACCTTCGGTTGGAACATGCGGCCTCGTTCAACGGCCCCGAGGCCACCAATTTCTCTCAGGGTATCGAGAGCCTCCGGCATTGTCATGTAGCGTTGGATCTTACAGCGCGCACAGCCGGGGCTAGCCTGTCAAACCGCACCGACAGTGATATTCCCAACAATCCGTTTCCGCCCTTCCAAACCCCATCCCGCTTGCCTTCGAGGCCTCTCCATGTTTCGGATTTCTGCAACATTCGGGTGTTCACCCCGGCGCTCGTCCCGGCTCACCACCTGAGCCGATTTCCACATTCTTCTGCGTACTTACTTTCGTAAGCCTCTTCTCGAAACACGGTCTTGATAATTTTGAGCTCGATGCGAGATGCTTCACATTCATCATGGATCCCGGTGAGATGTACGATTTCATGGACCAGAATTTGAACAAGTTGGCGGAAACTCATCCAAACCAGATCTCTTTTACAAACAAAGACATCCTTGCGATCTTTCTTCCTGACAAATGCGCCGGTTGCCTCATCTGTACATGGAGCCCAGTCCATGCCTTGAGGAGCCAAGTGTGCGCGGACGTGGGGTTCTTTCGCCAACATCTGTTGACCGATTGCTCGCAACTCGGAAGAGCTTGTGAGTTCTGTGGCTTTTCGTATGACATAAAAGGCTTCTAATAAAGCTGGTTCGACCGCCTCTTCGGGTACTTGTGCGTGGGCGCTGGGCGAGCTGAAAGCTACAAGAAGAGTCATTAGTAGAGTTCGCAAGATTGTCCTCCCAGTTTTCATGGTGCTCTGTGCCTTAAACTGTGTAGAGGGCAACCGTGGTCGAGCCTCAATCGGCGCCGAGGCCACGGCCGCTTGGGCGGCAGAGAGATGGCGACGAGCGCGCGCAGACGCGCTGTCTTTCCGGTGGTGAAGTCGCGCCCGCAGTAGTGGCACGCGGGGAAGCCGTTCTACGCCTTGTCGAAGTACTCCCGCGTCACCTTGAAGACCATGGGCGCCAGCAGCAGCAGGCCGATGAGGTTGGGCACCGCCATCAGGCCGTTGAGGGTGTCCGACAGGTTCCAGACGAAGGCCACCTTCACGTTGGCGAAGGCCAGGGCCGCAAGCACCCAGAGCGCGCGGTAGACCAGCAGGCTGTTCTCGCTGAACAGGTACTGCCAGCAGCGCTCGCCGTAGTAGGACCACCCGAGGATGGTGGTGAAGGCGAAGACCGCCAGCGCCACGGTGACGATGTATTGCCCGCCGGCGATCGAGCTTTGGAAGCCGGCGGAGGTGAGGACCACGCCGGTGAGGCCGCCGCCGTCCGCGCCGGTCATGGTCCACGCCCCCGAGGTCAGGATCACCAGGGCCGTCATGGAACAGACGACGATGGTGTCGATGAACGTTCCCAGCATGGCGATGATGCCCTGCCGCACCGGGCTGTTGGTCTGCGCCGCCGCGTGGGCGATGGCCGCCGACCCCAGCCCGGACTCGTTGGAGAACACGCCGCGGGCCACGCCGAAGCGGACCGCCGCCGCCACCGCCGCCCCGGCAAAGCCGCCGGCCGCGGCTGCGGGCGTGAAGGCGTGGGTGAAGATCAGCGCGATCGCCGCCGGCACCGCCGTGATGTTGATGAAGATGATCAGCAGGGCGGCCCCGATGTAGAGCACGATCATGGCCGGCACCAGCTTGCCCGCCACCTCGCCGATGCGTTGGATGCCGCCGATGACCACGATCCCGACCAGCACCGCCACGATGATCCCGGTGAGCCAGGTGGGAACGCCGAAGCTGTCCACCAGCGCCGTGGCCATGGAGTTCACCTGCACGGCGTTGCCGATGCCGAAGGCCGCCACCGCCCCGAACACGGCGAACCCCAGCCCCAGCCACTTGCCCAGCTCGGGAGCGAACTCGCCCACGCCGTTGCGCAGGTAGTACATGGGGCCGCCGACGTGATGGCCTTTGGCGTCCACTTCGCGGTAGGTGACCGCGCACACGGCCTCGGCGTACTTGGTGGCCATGCCGAACAGCGCGATGAGCCACATGTAGAAGATCGCGCCCGGGCCGCCCAGCGCGATGGCCGTGGCGACGCCGGCGATGTTCCCGGTTCCCACCGTCGCCGACAGTGCCGTCATCAGGGCGTTGAAGGGCTTGACCTCGCCCTCGCCGGCGGCTTCGCTCTTGTCGAACAGCAACCGGAAGCCGTAGCCGACCTTGCGCCACGGCATGAACACCAGCCCGAGGGTCAGGAGCACCCCGGTCACCCCAAGCATGCCCAGCATGGGCGGACCCCAGGCGAAGGCGTTGACCGAGTCGATGATTGCGTTCAAGCGGTCCATGGCATCCCTCCCGGGCGCAGTTACAGGCTCCTAGGCCATGGTATCAGAACAGGCTTGCCTGTTTCCAGAAAGCAGTAACGAGGCGGGGCATGCGGCGCATTCGTTGAAAGGGCGCGGCGAGCGTGGTGGCTGAGTTGAGCAAAGTCCCGTCCCTGGCGCAGAAGTTGGGCAGTTCATGATGCTTCCAGTATCCCCAGAGGGACTCCACCGGATTCAACTCCGGCGCATAGGCCGGCAGCCGTTCCAACACCAGCACGCCCTCGGTGGCATCAACGAACTCCCGCACCACGCCGCTCCGGTGGCTGGGTAGCCCCTCCCACACCACCAGCAACGGCCCCGGAACATGCCGCATCAAATGCTTCAGGAACTCGATGATCTGTGGACTCTTGATGGCTCCCACTGGCGCCAAAACTTTCCTGTAAACTACCGCACCGGCAATGGAGGGCGCAAGGCGCCGAAGCGCGTGGTGGTTGGCCGTGCCGGCCGTGTCACCCGGGACCAAACAAGGCGTCTGGCACAGGAACTCCTGGGGCCGGTCGCCGCAGGCTGTGACCCGGCTGGCGAGCACGCGGAGGCTCGTGCTCTGCCTACTGTAGGTGAAACTGCAAGGACTACATCGAGTCCGGGCACGGCCGCACGGCCAGCACCGAGCGGGGCTATGGGCGATATGCGGCCCTGTATCTCGGCGACTGGCTCTCGCGTCCTCTGGACTCCATCACCCGCCGGGACATTGAGAACCGCTTCCGGCTCCTGACCGAGCGCCACGGAGAGACGCCCGCCAACCAGTGCCTGTCGTTCCTGCGCTCGGTGTACCGAAGGCCGTGCCTGGCCTACAAGGGTCTTCGGAACCCTGTGGAGCAGTGGCTTGCCGGGGGTGGGCGCTACCACCGCAAGACACGGAAGCGGATCTCGTCTCCAGCCGAGGTGCTGCCGTGCTGGCGGAGAGGGATGGAGGCGGTGGTGGAGAACCTGGTGCACCGGGCCGTGTTCCTGTTAGGGCTCTACAAGGGCATGCGACAGAGAGAGATACTGGTGGGTGGATTTGGACAGGGACGTGTTCCGGGTGGAGGAGACCAAGACGGGAGTGCCGCTGGAGCTGCCGGTGACGCGGCAACTGGGGGCGATTCTGGCGCGGCGGCCACAGGAGGGCGCGTCAGAAAAGCTTCGCGGGTGGGTGTTCCCCGCGCCCTTGAGCGTGTCGGGCACATGGAGGAGCTTCCTGCTCACTACGAAGCGATCGGGCGGACAGGGCGTGCCAGATTCTGGTTTCACGGGTTGCGCAACGCCTTCATCACCGTGGCCGAATGGGAGCTGATGCTGCCGCGGTCGTTGACGAAACGGCTGGTGAACCACGCGCGGCCCAATGATGTGACCGAGGGCTACGCCGCGGACTGGACGGTGGAACAACTGCGGGAGCCCGCCCAACGGATCGCTGAACGGATTGATAATCTCACGGCACGAGACGTGCCGACGGTAGCCCACTCGTTTGGAAGGTGAAATGCGCGGCGTGTAAGGAAGCGCCTTCGTCCCTCCAAGGGAGTCAGCCCAAGTCACCACGGAGAATCCCTGTCACGGGTTCCCTGGCCGGCCATTCTCACGGTGTTGAACAGGCAAAGTCTTGGTGGATGGATTGGGCCATGTTTTCGCGTCATCCATGCAGAATGATGGACGCCTACGGAGCTTCCTCGAGAAACGCTGCGAGGCAAGGGAACCACGGGCGCAGGGTCTTCGGGGCAGTTTCAGGGATCGGCGGAGGACGAGGAGTCCCCTATCCGGAGCGACGCCAGTGAGCTTGCACTCCCCAACGCCATCACGCACACTCGGCCATGCCATAAAACCGGCGATCCCTGATTTCCACTGGATTGCGTAGTGGTGGGTGGATCAGCCAAACGTTGAGCCTGACAACGGACTAAGGTGCGGCCCGAAAAAAGGAAGATGGATTGATGAGATCGGCGCTTCGCTTCGGGTTCTCGGCAAGAAGCTAAAGGGCTCGGTCGATGTCGCTTTCGATGATGTGCTGCGGTCCAGTTCACGGAGCCTAGCGCACCTTCTTATAGAGTTTCAAGCCGAAAGTGGTAAGACCGCAATGGAGGCCAATCTTGAACAAGGGAGCCTCGGTAACTTGATTCGAAAGCAGATTCAGTTCGCGAGAAAGTCTGGAACATGTCCCGCCGATTCAGTGAGCCTGCGTCAGCAAGGTCGCCGACAAAGCCTCCTCGCGAACTCCGTTACATGAGCGACGGTTTGATCGCCCGTTGAATTGCTTCAGCGATGCGCGGTGCTGTGAATCAGTCTCTGAAGACCGCCGTGCGGGAAGTCTGCATGCGGCGTTCTGTGGGAGCCGGACTGAGGCCCGGAGCGAAAGCGACTGAAGTGCCACCGGACCCTAAAGCGTGCCAGTCTTCGACTCTACCAGCAATTGTCATTGTGGCCCCTTTCTGTTCCACGTCTCTCCGGTGATAGGGCAATGGTACATTTCCAGTTGCAAGTTGAAGGTGTGGTAGCGGCGCCGCACTACTTCAAACTCGCGCTTCACGTCCTCGGCTGTTTCAATGGAAAAGGCAATACGGTCTGCAAGTACTGCGTTTCGCATTTCATCATACTCTCCGCCGGAGCCGCGTTGCAATACCGCAAGACAGCGCCTACGGGATGTGTCACTCACAAAACACCCTTGGCGTGTGCGTTTTTCACACTCACGGAGGGCGGCACGTGCGGCCTCGGCCTCGGTTGGGAAATTCCAAGCGGCACCGTAGGACCGCCTCCATACAACGTAGGCGCTCCCATCATTTCGGCTGTAGACTTTCTTGGTTTCCAGTGCTACGGCCCACCAGTCTTCCGCGGCCGATGAGTTTACGAGAAGCATGGCGAGTCCGAAAGACAGAAGGAATCCCTTATAGGTTGACTGCATTAGCGAACCTCTGAGCGCTGCGTACTCGGCCCAAGGCCTGAGCAGTTCCCCGCGTTGCGGGATAGTCTCGGCGCGGTTGTAGGCCCTTTGTGTTCGGTTGCCGTGGTGTGCGCGAGGCACAACAGGTCAGCCGCAGCCACGTTGTTCGCGCCGGCAGAAGGGCTCGGTTTGTCATGGCCCATCCCGTCTGCATGGACGGGAAACAGCAGGTTTACTTCTTTGCCTTCATGCGGGCGGCTGGAATTGTTCATAGGCAGGCGTCGATGTCTATTTCGGTTCATGTAGCTTCAAGAGCCAAGTGCTGGTAAGAGGTGGTCAGCACGGTAACCCGTGGTGAGGCCCGTCCGCCCGGACTTCTTCAGACGACACTGCGTAATAGTGCTTCGAGAACGTCCGCATGACGGCCGACCCCTCGGCAATCACTTCACCGGCCGGATTGAACCGTAATACGTCGCGGGCCATCTTGACCTTGAACACCTTGCCCATGAAGGCGCGGAGTTTCTTGGCCGTGTCCGTTTCGTCGTCCACGGGAGGGCCCGAATGTCCAGCAGGTCACACTGTATGACTTGATCCACGGGCTTGTCGCCCACGGTCGGGAAGGCGTAGCCGTCAATCAAATCGTCCCACATCTGCCGAGGTGCCGCCCTCTTTCCATTCCCGGAGGCTTACAGTAACCGCGGCGGCCTTGCGGAAGGTGAGGCAGTTCGGCTCGGTATCCGCCCCTGTGTGACGTTAAAGCCTTGGGCTCGGGAAAACCAGTTTTCGGCGTTGGCGTCATGCACGACGAGCACGGCAATACATGAACGTTTCACCGGTAGCCGAGTAGCACAGCGGTAGCTACCAGTCAATTTTAAGAGTTTTTCAATGAATCATGAGCCAGGAGGGGAGGAACACAACGGTTCTCTCAAGGACTAGGGGGATTCTTCAGAGAATCGGGGCGTATTCCCTGGAGAACCGTGGTCGAGAAACACACGATAAATCAACGAGATAGGTCCGGTTCTCCAGAGCACACACTCGATCCAACATGACCCAGGCGTTCAAAGGCGCCGCTTGTCCACGACAAGGCGCGCGATGGTAACAATGACACTACCAGCATCAACGATGCGTGGGGTGTGAGTACAAAACGCCGAAAGGCGTCGAAGAGCCGCTTCCTGTATGCTCAAGCGCTCGGGCTGTGCAACCCGTTATGACTTCGGCAGTTAGCCCGAGTGGCGCTTGAGCGGCAGCGTCCGCCGCGCATGTGCGGGAACACTTCCCGAACCGCCGCGCGGCGTCTGGGCGTCAGTATAGGAAGCACGAGGTAACAGATCAATGCTTGAGAGACTGCTACCGAGCGGGGCGATGACTCGACCTAAACTGTCGGCGGCAGTGGAGAGTCGGCCGTCGTCACCACTCAGCGGCCGCCGTGCACTTGTCCTTGCACTTCCGAAGCTTCTGATGCTCACGCTGCTGGGTGGCACCGAGGTCGTCCACGAGAAGGACTGTGCGGCGATATGGTAGGAGCATGTCCGGCACAAGCCCGACCGTTCTGATCAGGGCAAAGGAGATCCTGGCTGTCGTAGACCTTCCTTCACCAAGACCGCGACGAACTCCTCTTGGCTCCGGGTGCCCTTCATGGAGTTGCAAGCTGCGCACAAGAGTTGCAGGTTCGTGAAATGGTTTGTGCCGCCCCTCGTGCGAGGGATCACGTGATCCACGGTCATATTGCGGAAGGGAAACCCAACACGGCATCCGGCGCACAAGCCTTCCTGGACGCCGAACAGCGTGTGCTTATGGGTACGGTAGTCTGGAATCTTGCCTTGATCCAAGCGGCGCGGGATGTCCACCCGGTGGTGCACATCGTAGAACAACCCCATTTCCTTCCGTAGCCGGAGCTTCACGAGGTCAGCGGCCTTCGCGGACAGGTCAATTCCTACCCACTGGCGTTCGAGCTTTTCGGCGGCGACACAGGCCGTGGCACACCCACAGAAGGGGTCTAGGATTACCTGTCCCTTGTCTGAACTGGCTTTGATGATGCGTTCCAACAGCACGAGCGGTTTCTGTGTAGGATAGCCAATACGCTCAGATGCCTTTGGTCCGACGGGTTGAATGTCGGTCCACATATCCTGCAACGGGACACCCGGCATTTCATCAAGGTATCGCTTGTAGCTCGGCATCCCTGACCTTGCGTAGACAAGTCTCCCGTGGCGGTGGTACTCGCGCATGTTCTCTCGCGAATAAGCCCAGTAACGGCCTTTGTATGGCGTCACACCGCGGTATTCCCATCCAGCGAGTGGGTCTGTTTGCCACTCATCCTCAAGGTCTGCTTGCCATGCACCATTGACCGGCCGCTTCACGCGCCATTCGTAAAGAGTATCGCCGCCAGGTTTCGCGGCAGTCAGGTCACCTTTTCTGTACCGCCGTCCTGTACTCACTTCCGTGAACCGATAGAAGCGCTCTATGTATTCCCGGTCATACGCCGTGTAGACGGGATTCCATGTCCATGTTTTCCCTCGCGTATAGTACAGGAGAGTGTCATGGATTCGGCCATGTTGACGGCGTCCTTGCTTCGTGTCGCTATGAGCGCTGGAGCGTTTCCAGACAATCTCGCTGTGAAAGTTGTTGCTCCCGAAGATGGCGTCCATGAGGGTTTTGAGGTAATGGCCCGCCACGGGGTCACAGTGCAGATAGATCGAGCCGGTTTCCTTCAGGATGCGTCGCATTTCCATGAGCCGGACCGCCATCATGATCAGGTAGGACTTCATGCCCTTCCCATGGGTATGCCCAGCGGCGTCAATGATGGCGTATAGGGTCGGGTCTCGGTCGGCTATTTCGCCGTGCCACGCTTCGTCTACGTCATCCAGAGTCCACGTGTCCTTGAAGGCCGCCCCGGCGGCTTCGGAGCCTATGGGCGCGGCATAGTTCTTGTTGGAGTTGAAGGGCGGATCCAGGTAGATGAGGTCAACGGACTCGGAATTCATGCCGCGCATGATGTCCAGGTTGTCCCCGGTCCATAGGGTCCGGTTGAGCCAATTCGGGACAGCCATCAGAATACGTCGCTCCCTGGTAACGGGCCTTAGTACCGGCGCGAATCTACATCCGGTATGGGTTGTTTCTTCCAGTGTTCATTCATGGCTGTGACAATTTTCTGAGCCGGCCCGATTCCTTGCTCTTCTACCACAGGAATAGTGCGATACAGGAAATTTGCTGCATCGCGGTATCGTAGCCGAAGGCTACCGTTCGGCATTTTCTCCTGCGGCAACGGCATCAAATTGGCGTTCTCAAGAGCTTCCATAGCAAGGCGGACACGAGTGCTGTGGCCTTCTGATTTCTGGACATGCTGGGTCGAGAGCGGAAATGAATCGGCCCCTGACTCGAAGTACCATTCAAGGTTTTCTGCCACCATTGTCATAGTTCTAGCCAAAGACAACTCGATGGCGTCGCGCCGCATCTTGATGGCGTCGCGCCGCTTCCTGAGACCACGCGGCACATCCCTTGATAACATCATTAAGAACCACGTGCCGAAGCCGACTGCCATCATGACCCCCAACCACGGCAAGAGGGCTTGCATTATCGGCCAATTCTCCGCGACCACGGTGACGATCTCCAAAATGTCGTTGGGAAGCATGAGGCCACCGACAATGCCCGCGAGAGAGATCGGGTAACCGAATTTCTGCATGTCATCTGCGTAACCCCTGCGGTGTGCTTTGTCCAGTGTGTAATCTCTGGAGATTGGCCTGGTTCCGCGAAGGTGCTCACCAGGGTTCCCTTCAAGACGTGGTCCTTATCGATTTGAGGGAATTTCAGGACGCACCGCAGGCAATTGCCAAAGGGGGCTGGCCATCGCAGCGGCGATGATGTAGCCAACCTTCTCTGCGGCCTCGACGAGGTGCCCATCTGCGAGGTGAGCGTAGCCCGCCGTGGTCCGGGGCCGCCGATGTCCTAGCAGTTTCCCGACCAGGAGCAGGCTCTCGCCCGACATGACGGCTAGGCTGGCCGCCGTGTGTCGAAGGTCGTGCAGGCGCAGCCCGCCGACTCCGGCATCGGCGCAGACCGTGCGCCAGCAGTTGATGAGACTGTAGGCACTCCGGCCTTCGGCATGGGCCGGGAACAGGTAGCAGTCCGCCTTGCGGTCACCGGTCAGCCCCGCGATGTGCGCCCGCGCGGCCGCGCCGAGCGGTACCGTGCGCGGGCCGGTCTTGGAGTCCGGCAGGTTGATGGCGTCTCTGCCGATGTCGCGCCAGCGCAGATTGAGCACTTCGCTCCGGCGGCATCCGGTGAGCGCCAGCAGCCGGATGGCGGCGACGGCCTCGGGCCATCGGCTCTCGCGGGCGTCGAGCGCGCGGCCGAGCCGCGCCAGCTCGTCCATGTCGAGGAACCGGGCGATACGGTTCCTGGGATTCTTGATGATACCGAGGCAGGGGTTGCTGCCGCGCTCGCGCAATCCCCATTCCTCGGCCCGGAACATCATCGCGCGCAGTATCTCGAAGGCACGGTTGGCCGCGCCGGGCCGATCCCTGCTGGCCTCGTCGAACCACGCGGCCACATCCTCCGGGCCGATGCGGTCGAGCGGCATCCTGCCGAAGGCAGGTAGGATGCGGGACTTGATATAGTTGCACACGGTCTTGCGACCTGAGGGCTTCCAATTCGGATCGCAGCGCCGCAGGTACTCGTCCGAGAACTCCCGCAAGGTCAGGGTTTCCTTCTCGTGGCGGATGTCGTCCGCGGGGTTCTCGCCCGCACGGATGCGGACGAGGATCTCGCGGGCGCGGCGGCGGGCTTCGGCAAGCTCCATCTCGGCGTGCCGGGCGATGACGATGCGGCGGCTCCGTCCCTCGATGCGGGCCTGCACAATCCAGACCTTCCGGCCCGAGGGATGGATGCGAAGTCCGAAGCCCGGCAGCGTCTTGTCGAAAAGGATGGTGTCCCTAGCGCCGGGCGTGCTCTCGCGGGCCAGGCGCGGGGTGAGGTCAACGGTTGGCATGGCGGGCTCCTTCCTCTTGCTCTGCGCCCCTTCCGGTCAGGGCCGCATGGATGCGGCCCGATACCCGGTCGGCGGCGTCCGAAACGGTCTGGTCGGACAGATGGGTGTAACGCTCGGTGGTCTCCACCAGGGCATGACCGAGCAGCTTGGCGATGGTCACCATGTCCACGCCGTTCATGGCGGCGACCGAAGCCCAGTTGTGGCGAAGGTCGTGAAGCCGCAATCCAGGCAGGCCCGCCTCGTTGCGGATGCGGTGCCATTGGTGCTCGAAGTTGTCGATGTGCCGCGTCGGGGGACGCGCCGGAAACAGGAACGGGCAATCGGGGCTGTAGCGCGGGATGGCGTCGATGACCGCTCGGGCGGCGCTCGACAGCCAGACCGTGCGCGCCCCGGACTTGGAATCGGGAAGGTGGATGCGCCTGCCCTTGATCCAGTCCCATTCGAGGGAGACGATTTCTCCGGCGCGGCACCCGGTGAGCATCAGCAGGCGGATGATGGCGACGGCCTGGGGACAATAGAACTCGTCTCGGGTGAGCACGGCGTTGAGCCGGGCCATCTCCTCGGCGGTCAGGAACCGCTCTTTGGGCCGCATCCGGTATCGCTTGGCGTTCTTGCAGGGGTTGGAGTTGTGGGCGCGGTATCCCCAAAGCTCTGCCATGCGCATCATGACGGACAGGACCGGCATGGAGCGGTTGGCCGCTCCGGGCCGGTCGGCCATGGACGCAAACCAGTCCCTGACGTGCTCGACGGAGATGGCGTCCACGGTCATGCGGTCGAACGCGGGGAGGATGTACCTGCGCACGAGGTAGGCGCTGTTCTCCAGCGTGCTCGGCTTCCAGTGCCGGGCGTAGCGGTCGAGGAACTCGGTGGCGAAAGCGTCCATGGGGTGGCCCGGCGTCCTGGGGCCGTTGTCGTTCCTCGCCGGATCGATGAAGGTGGCGAGGAGCTTGCGGGCCTCGCGCCGGGCCTCGCGCCGCGCCTCGGGCACGGTCAGGGTGTCGGCGCTGCCGATGGTGGCTGAGCGGATGCGCCCGCGCACGGTGCGGCGCAGGAAGAACGAGCGATTCCCGCTGGTTCCGACGCGAAGGCCGAGGCCGGAGATCACGTCATCCCAGACATCGTACTTCCTGGCGCGGGGTTTGGCGGCGCGGACACGCTTGGCGAAGGTGGACTTGGGTTCTTCGGTCATGGCTTGCGGCTCCTTTGTTGGGCCGCGCGACCGGCGGTCAGAATAGGAAGCGGTCGCGGCGGCGTTTCTCCAAGGAAGCCGGTTGGCGGTGTGGGACGGGGTGAGCCGTAAGGCTCTGAACCTACGAGCGTTTTCGCACTATCGCGTGATGGCGGACGCTGACCGGAAGG
Organism: uncultured Binatia bacterium (SeqCode); assembly: GCA_965219905.1. GTDB lineage: Bacteria > Desulfobacterota > Binatia > UBA9968 > JAJDTQ01 > JAJDTQ01. Next base: position 371,197 of record CBDCOS010000003.1, read on the forward strand.
GCATCCCCGATGCGTGGGGTGTGAGAACCAGAGCCCGCGAAGGCGGTCAGGAACGACGAAACCAGGGGCACAAGCGAAGGGGAACGGACGCCGGGGAACCCGGCGGAGGGGAGCCGCCACGGCGACTGAGTGGCGGAGAGTGCGGAGGTAGTGAAGACGGTCGTGTCGAGCACACTGGCGGAGGCTCCTGCACTGGCCCGGACACAAGTGCAAGGGGTAGTGCGGAAGCCGGTGACGGGCGAGCCTGCACCGGGCGACGCGGAACGCGGAGCGGCGGCGCCGACGATGAGCGCAGCGAGTCGGACGGCATGAGGGATGCGATGTCGCCGGAGGCGACGAGCCGAGCCAACACCCGATCAGTTCGAAGTGAATCGGCGCAGTGGTCGAGGTGCTGCACCGTCGTGGACATCACGGAGATGTCGACGAGCGCTGTGGTGATCGGCGTGGTCGGCAGCACGCGGCGGGGAGCACTGAAGGCGGTGACGGCAGACGTACGGAGCACGTTGTCGGCGTCGTCCGCATTGACGAGGACACCGGAGGATGGCGTGATGCGGAAGCCGGTGACGGGCGAAGCCCGCACCCGGCGACGGGAACGCGAAGCGTTGACGCCGACGATGAACGCAGCGAGTCGGACGGCATGAGCGGGGCGATGCTGCCGAAGGCGGCGAGCCGTCTCACGCGTCGAGGCACGGCGGTGAAGCTGGAGCACCGTCATGGTGGAGATGAAGGGCTCACCTTCAGCGATGGCGATGTGAAGACCGGTGAGGGGCAGAGCCGCACCAGCGAGGCGCAGGCGGAAGGACGGACCGGTCCGAAGGCGGGGGGAGGCCCACGTCGCCGAGTGGCATAGGGTAGGCGCGAAGCGGGTACTCGGCGACGTGGGCCGTGGGGAGGGGTCCTGCCGAGCACGAGCACACCGCGGGGATTGTCGTCATGGTTGGCGTCGTGGTGGAGATGAAGGGCGTCGTCAGCAATGACGGATTGATGCCGAGGAGAGATGAAGCGAGGAAGCGTGGCGGAGCGAAGCGACGCGCAGGCGGAAGCGCGCTGTCGGAAAGGGGCCGCGCCAACGAGTGACGCGACCCCTTGGTGTGTGCGGATCAGGCAGCGATCTTGTCGACCGGTATCCCCAGCTGGCGGGCCTTGTCGACGAGGTTGTCGGTGATGCCGCTGCCGGGGAACGCGATGACGCCTTTCGGCAGGAGGTTGAGGAGGTCGTCGTTGCGGCGGAACGGAGCGGCCCGTCCGTGGCGGTCCCAGTCGGGCTTGCACACGACCTGATGGACGCCGCGCTGTTCGGCCCAGCTCGCCGCGATGCGCTCGACGCCCGGGCCGCCGCCGTGGACCAGCACCATGTCCGCATACTTCGCGCGGACCTTGTCGAGCTTGTTGAAGACCGCGGCGTGGTCCGTGACGTCCTTGCCGCCGGTGACCGCGACGAGGGTTCCTTCGGGCAGGTGCGCCTGGGTCTTGCGGTCCTTGCGGGCGCGCATGAAGTCGCGGGCGTCGATGGCCGCGGAGGTGAGCTTGCCGGTCTGGCTGGTGTGCGATCCACTCCGGGGCCGCCAGGTCTGTCCGGTCGCTGTCAGGTAGTCCTCGGCTACGGCGTCGCGCATCGTCTCGAAGGCGTCGCGGCGAGCTGAGAGGTTCTGCACCCGGTCGGTGATGAGTTCGAGCTCGCGGGACTTGATCTCGGAGCCGTCCTGCTCGTGCTGGAGGTCGCGGAGGCCTGGGATGAGGCGGTCGGCTGAGCGGTCGAGGCGCTGTGTCTGGGCGTCGAGCATGTTGACGAAGCCCCAGAGCATGCTTTCGCGCTCGTCTGAGAGCTGTGTGCCGTCGGGGCCGATGCCGCCCGCGAGGATCTCGAACGCAGCATGCACCGCGTCGAGCGCGTCGTCCTCGTCCCAGACGTCTCTGGAATCGAACTCGTCGGTCCCCGGGGCAGCGCCGAAGAGCTGAACGTTTTCGCAGAATGCCGCCATGATGGATTCGCCCTGGTCTGCAAGGTTGTCGATTTCCATGCTGTCCTCCTGGTGTTTCGGAACTACGGTTCCAGCGCCGGGGCTGGCGTTGACTACCCTGTTCGTTGCTTCCATCACCTTCTCCTTTCCGGTATCGCCCGCCAGTGGAGGAACTCCCTCCGTCTTGTCCCGTTGGAGCACGGCCAGTCACGCGGGGGGGAGGGGCCCCGGGGCTGGGTTGCGCCGGAGCGAAGCGGAGGACCCCTGACGAAGGAAGGGGTTGACGGCGTGCTACGATGGGAGAAGACGGAGGGAGGGCCTTTAGTGGAGAATCTCCGGGCTGGGTGGACGAGGCATCCAACCGGGCGGAGCCCGGCAGGAACAGGCCGGGAGGCGCCGAGGGCCTGGCGGGCTACAGCCAGATCGCCCAACGATCGTTCTCGCTCGGCAGGGAGACCGGGGATCGTGCCTTGGGAGAGGAGAGGGGTCCTGTGGCCTGGGCGGAGGGGGCGAAGCGAAGGGAGGAATCAGGAGAGGCCGGAACGAAGGTGTAGGCCGAAGCTGGCCCCAATAATCCGGGAGTTGCAGCGGAAGTGTTCCCGGCCGGAACGGAGAGGAGGACCCCTTCAGGGGTTGGCGCAGAGAGCACGTGTGGAGGCGGCGCAGCGCACCGCTGCCCGGGCTCAGAACAGAGGGTGGGAATCGAGGAGGGATTGGGCGACGTCCCGGATGCGGCCGCGGTCGTGGACGCGCCGGGGTCCCCGCGGATCTTCAAACAGAACTACGATGTAGTAGACGTGCCCGGGCACGAGGATGTCGTCATGGCGGTAGACATCGCCGACATGGTCGCCGGTAGCGTCGTAGATGCGGGACTCTTGCGGGGTGATCCGCTTGAAGGTCACGCTGCCCATCACCCTCCCCTCCTTTCGGCCAGCGCGGACGCGGCCCAGGCCGCGGCGCGGGCGAGCACGTGTCCGTGACAAGGTTGAGGATCGCACCAGCAGGCCAGCCGCATGCCGTCCAGTTCGGCGAGGTCTTCGAGCGTGACGATGCCGGAGCGGATGCGGAGCCAGAGATAGGCGCGGTATTGGGCGACGACCTGCCTGCGGGTTCCGTCGGGGCCGATGCGGAACATGTTGCCCCACCTGGTGCGGCGGTCGATGAGGACGGTGTTGTCGTGCCTGTCCGCGTGCTCGAATATGTCGCGGAGCGCGGGTTCGTCTCTGAGGTTGATGACGGCGTCCATACCCTCCCTCCTCTCGTCAAGACTTCGCCCACTCAGGCCCGCTCCTCTCCGGCTCCAGCGAACCGGAAGAGCGGCCCGAACCTTGCGGCGAGGACATCGGCGCCGAGCGCAGCGAGGTCGTCGTTGAAGTCGCCGCCTTCCGGAACGATGACCGCGACGGCGACGCCCGCCCGCGCGCAGCGCCGGGCGAGGCGTTGGGCGGCCTGTTCGCCTTCGAAGTCGTTGTCGCGGGCGATGACGAGGCCGGAGCAGCCGGGCGGGATGGAGAAGGAGCCGAGGCTGCCGGCGGAGAGAGCGGCGGCCGCGGTGATGTCCGGCACGGCGGTGACAAGCGACAGCACGGTCTCGATGCCCTCGCCGACGAGGAGCGGAGCGACGCGGTCGGCGGGCGTTCCGAAGCGCACGGCGAGGCCGTAGATGCGGCCGAGGGCCTTCCTCGGCGAGGCGACCTCAGCCTTGGCCGGATGGTGCGGATCGAGCCAGGTGCGGTGCACGCCCTGGACGGCGCCGTCGTCGCCGGTGACGGCGGCGACAAGCGCGGGCAGGCGGCGGACTGCGGAGCCTTCGCGGTAGCGAAGCTCGGGGTGGAAGCGCAGCGCCGGGAACCGGCAGCGCGCGAGACCCCGGGCGAGCAGGTACTTCTCCGCGTGAGTGCCGTCCATGGCGCGGCATCCCCGCCACAGGCGGCGCGCCGCTTCGGCGGCGTCGTAGTCGCCGGCATCGCCCGAGGCCGGCGAAGCCGGCAGGGCGAGGAAGGCGCGGGCTTCGTCGAGCGCCGCGCGGAGCGTCGGCGCGCCCGTGCGGTGGCGGATGAGGTCGAGCAGATCGCCGTGGGTGCCCACGGCTGCGTCGGTCCACTTCCCGGGCGTGCCGGGACCGTGAAGTCGGACGAAGAAAGACCGTCCGCGGGCGCCGTCTATGTCGCCCGCGACCCAGTAGCGGCCCTGGCGGCGGCCGTGAGGGAGGTAGCGCTGGCAGACCTCTTCGGCGCGCGCGGCAAGCGCCGCGGCGACGGCGCCAGCGGGGGACGGATGGTCGTACATGGCGAGTCTCCTTCTCACGGGACAGGACGCCCGGCGCCGGAGGGCGAGCGGGCCGAGCGAAGCGAAGGCCCGAGGCCCGGAGGGTGCTGCTCCGGACAGGCTGCAAAAAAAGGGACCGGCACACGAGGCGCCGGTCCCCAGGGTGGGAGGAAACGAAGCGGAGGAGTATCAGAACGGGATGTCGTCGTCCACGGGCTGGGACGAGGTCCCGGCGTCCTGCATGGTGGCCTCGCCCGCCGCCATCGACGGGTCCGCCACGGCCGGCGCGCTGTTGCCGTTGGGCTTGTCCAAGAACTTGACCCCGCCGCCCGGGACCAGCAGGATCTCGGTGGAGTAGCGGTCGCTGTCCTCGCCGGCCTTGGACCAGCGCCGGGTCTGGAGCTTGCCGTCGATGTAGACGAGCCGGCCCTTGCGCGCGTGCTTCTCGAGCATGTTGACCAGGCCCTCCTGGAAGGTCACCACGCGGTGCCATTCGGTCTTGTCGACCCGCTCGCCGGTCTGCCGGCTGATGTACGACTCGTCGGTGGCGACGCTCATGTTGGCCACGCGGCCGCCGCTGGAGAGGTGATTGACGGTGACGTCGGCGCCGAGGCGGCCGATCAGTTCTACGCGGTTCAGTCCAAAGCTCATGGTAATTCTCCTTCCTGGTTAATGACGATGGTTGACGAGCGTCTGGGGACCGGAGTCCTCCCTCTCCGATCCCTTCCGTTCACTTCTCTCAGGCCCTCCTTTCACTCCCTTCCGGCGGTCAGCGCGGCGGTGACGGTGAGAGGATCTCCGCCCGCCGCATCCCGCCGGTCGGGACAGCGTATGGCGTGGTTCTCGTCGATGACGTCCTGGATGGCGCCGGGGTGGAGCCCGATCTCTGCCAGCAGGTCGCTGCCGGTCAGGGTGTCCTCGAAGTCGAAGTCGGTAGGGAACATGGCCGTGCCTCCTTTGCTGCTTGCCGTGCCCGGCTTGTGCGAGGGAGACCGTCTCTCTCTCCCTCCCGGGCCTTCGCCCGGTGGACGCCTTTCTCCGGCTCTAGGGAGAGGACCGGGACCGGCGGATGGCCAGGAGGCGCTCGCAGACAGCACGCGGAGTCATCGAGCCCAGGTTGAGCACGGGGATGCCGGCGTCGGTGGCAATGCGGATCGCCATTCCGGTTCCGCCGGTGACGGTTCCGCCCGGCGTCCAGGCCACGACGGCATCTACGGGACTGCCGAGACCGACGCCGAGGATGGCCGCGTTCCGGGCGTGCAGCTTGCGAACACCGGGCGAGCAGCGGTCCCAGGCGGGATGGAGGCGGGCGGCGATGGTCAGGCAGGATTGGAGCTCGGACGGCGACGGCACCCGGCAGTCCGGTCCTGCGTAGTTGTTGTAGCCGGGCCACGGGAGATGGAGCGTCCGCTGGCCGGCCGGCGCGCCCTCGGCGAACGCACTGTCGGCCCCGGCCGCGCCGCCGCTGTTCAGGCGCCAGCCCTGCCGCGCGAGCCATCCGGCCATCACGGTCATGGCGGTCAGGACGGAGGGCGGCGTGGAGCGGGCTCCGATGCCGGCGTAGGTCAACGTCGTCATGTCGTGGTCCCCCTGTGATGGTTCGGAGCCGCGCCTCTCTCTGCGCGTCTCTCTCGCCCCTCCCCCGCTGTCCTCGAACGCGGGCGGTCCGTCCGGGCGGGCTTGAGACGGCGCCGGGATTCGAGCCGGATGGGAGTTGGAAAAAGGGGGGTCGATCGTGGAGCGGCCGGTTCAGTGCCGGGAGTCGCTGTCGGTCTCCGGGCCCCCGGCGCGCATGGAGCCGCCGGCGAGCGCGGTCCAGTCGTCCCTTGAGTGTCCGAGCCTGGCGTTCAGGCGGTCGCACAGCCGCTCGGCGGCATCGATGTCCAGGGCGACAAGCGCAGTGGGCACGTAGCCGTCTATGCCCTCGAAGACGATGCGGATCTGTTGGGGCTCGTCGCCGAGCTCGTAGCTTGGACAGAACGCGTAGTTGGGTTCGTCCGGCAGGGTCTGTGCAGTCATGAATGCTCCCTTCGATGAATGAAACGCCCCGCCCCCGTGGCCGCAGGGGGGTACGGCCGGCGGCGCTCCGGCTGTACGGACCCCCCGGCGGGCCGGGCGGGGTGGATGAGGGGCCGCCGGCGGTACGGACAACGGATACGCGATGGGCTCATGCGGCGAGGGGCCAGCGTTGGATGACGCGTTCGAGGAGGTCGGGGCCCGGGGCAAAGATTCGCGTGCGCCACGAGACGATCTCGACCGTGCAGCCCATTCGCTTGAGGACCGCGGTGTCGGTATCGACGGGTCCCTCGATCTCGACCCGGTCGGCCCCCATGATGCGGCGGCGCGCAAGCCGCCAGCCGTTGGCGAGCGCGAGGGCCGCGCCGCGTTCCATGACCGCCTCGAAGGCTTCGGCGCCGGTCATGGCGGGACTGCCCCCGAGACCGAATGCGGAACGCACGGCGCGGACCTGCTCGAAATCGAGAACGCGGCCGATCAGCGCCTCGCCGTCGTCCGTCTTGAGACGCCGCACTCTCATGTTCTCGGCCGGCAGACGGTCCCAGACCGGCAGCAACAGGCCGGCGGCGAGCCAGAACCGCGATTCGCGGTGCGAGGGCAGGCCTGCGATCTCGTCCTCCCAGAGCGTCCTCCATTCGGCTTCGGCCGCGTTCCGCCAGTTGGAGGCGTCGAGTTCGGCCTTCGCCATGGTATCCCGCCCGGCGGGACGCAGCAGCCGGACGCGCTCCTGCACCCCGCCGTCGTCGAACAGGCCGGACGGCGCCGGAAGCACGACCGCGGCGCGGTTCGACCTGGCATTGACTACCAGTACCGGATCGCCGTGCGTGTCCTTGCCGACGCCGAGTGCCGCGTCGGCGGTCGTCGGCTCCAACCTGTCCCGGCGCAGGATCTCGACCAGCTCCGTGGCGGCTCCGCTGCCGGGATGCCGGTACAGCGTCTCCCGTCCGGCAGCGGCCAGGGAGTCGGCCCGCACGGTCTCGACGCCGACCTCGTAGGTCCCGGCCTCCATGGCCTGCTCGATGCCGGCTGCGATGCGGTCCTCCAGCTCCGCGAAGAGCTGGTTCTGCTCGGCGATGGGCAGCGCCAGCAGTCTGTTCAGGAAACGCGGCATGGGCGGCAGGTCCTCCTTGAGCGAGCCTTCCCAGGTGAGCTTCAGGCCGGTGGCGTCCTCGAAGCGTTGCAGCGGCCAGCCGGTGATGTCCCCGCGCCAGAGCGCCAGGTAGAAGCGTCTCAGGGCCGCCTTGGCGTAGAGGCTTTCCAGGTTGTCGCTCTCCCGAAACAGGGTTGCGTCGCTCCCTCCCATGGCGGTCTGGGAGTCGCGTTGCCCGCGCGTGATGGCGCCCAGGCTGTCCAGCCTCCGGGCGATGGTGGCGATGAACCTCCGCTCGCCCTTCACGTCCGTGGTCACCGGCCGGAAGAGCGGCGCCGACGCCTGGTGTGTGCGGTGGGTGCGTCCGAGCCCCTGGATCGCCTGGTCGGCGCGCCAGCCCGGTTCCAGCAGGTAGTGGACCCGGCGCTCGGTGTTGGGACACGAGAGGTCGGCGTGGTAGCTCCGCCCGGTGCCCCCGGCCATGGAGAACACGAGGATGCGCTTGCTCCTTTCCATGAACGCTGAGGTCTCGGCGAGATTGGCGGAGGCCGGCCGGCCGCGGAGCGCCAGGCGTTCGCCGCCTGCGTCGGAAATCCTGAGCACCCGGCGGGAGCGGCCGGTGACTTCCGCCACGGCTTCGTGGCCGAAGTGCTGGACTACCTGGTCCAGGGCCGAGGGCACCGGCGGCAGGGACGCGAGTTGCTCCAGGAGCGCGTCGCGCTGCGCGAGAGCCTCCTGGCACAGGACCGGGTGGCCCTCGGCGTCGACCGCGGGGCGGCTCATGAGGTTCCCGTCGCTGTCGGTGAAGGGCTCCTGGAGCTGCACGGGGAACGCGTGGGCCAGGAAGTCGAGGACATGCTCGCGGGGCGTCAGGTCGATGCCGAGATCGTCCCATTCCGAGGCCGGTATCTCGGCGATGCGCCGCTCCATCAGCGCCTCTCCGGTCGAGACCAGCTGGATGACGGCCGAGCGGCCGGAGTCGAGATCGGCCTCTATGGCGCGGATCAGCGAGGGGCACTTCATCGCCGTCAACAGATGTCCGAAGAAGCGTTGTTTTGTGCTCTCGAAGGCGCTCAGCGCTGCCGACTTCGCATTCTTGTTCAGGGTCGACTGTCCCTGCATGATGCCCGTGGCCTCAAGCGCCGCCTCGATGTTGGCGTGAATGACCTTGAACGCGCCTGCGTAGGAGTCGTAGATGCGCCGCTGTTCCTCGGAGAGCCCGTGCACCAGGATGTCCACCTCGACGCCGTGATAGGCGAGTGCGCGGGCCTGATACAGGCCGAGCGCCTTCAGGTCCCTCGCGACCACCTCCATGGCGGCGACCCCGCCCGCTTCCATGGCCGACACGAAATCGGTCCGGGTCTCGAACGGTGTCTCACCGGCTGCCCAAAGCCCCAGACGCCCGGCATAGGCCAGTCCGGGCACGGTCGTGGCGCCGGTGGCCGACACGTAGGTGATGCGCGCGTCCGGCAGCGCGTTCTGGAGCCGCAGCCCGGCGCGGCCCTGTGCGGACGGCTTCACGTCGCCGCGCGCGCCCTTGCCGCCGGCCGCGTTGGCCATGGCATGGGCCTCGTCGAAGACGATGGCGCCGTCGAAGGCATGGCGGTCGTCCTCGTCGGGTCCTCCGGCGAGCCAGCTTACGATCTGGTCGAGCCGTGAGGGCCGACCCTGGCGGGACGGCGAGCGCAGTGTGGCATAGGTCGTGAACAGGATGCCGGTGGAGTGCGGGATCTCGGCGCCCTGGCGGAAGTCGCCGAGGGGGATCACGTCGTCCTCGCGTCCGCCCAGGGCGGTCCAGTCCCGGCGGGCGTCTTCCAGGAGCTTGTCCGACTGGCTCAGCCACAGCGCCCGCTTCCGGCCACGGAGCCAGCCGTCGAGGATGACGGCCGCGACCTGGCGCCCCTTGCCGCAGCCCGTGCCGTCGCCCAGCATCCAGCCCCGGCGGAAGCGGACCGGCGCCGACAGGGTTTCGCCTTCATCCGTGAGGGCGGCCTCGTCCTGGTCGTCCTCGCTGCACCGTTGGACGGTTTCCCAGCCGGAGCCGATGCGGTAGCTCGCCGCGAGGTGGCCCTCGTGAGCCTGGCCCGCCAGAACTACGCTCTCGAGCTGGGCGTCCGACAGGAGACCCTCCGCCACGATGCGGTCCGGCAGCATGGGGCGGTAGGACGACGCCGGGTGCGGGACGGCGGCCATTGCAGCGGACTGCACCAGGGGTGTCGGATGCGCGGTTGCGCCCGGGATGTGGAATGCGGTGGGCCGCCAGGGCTCATAGGGTCCGGAGGCGGTGTTGCCGGCGTCCGCGGCGGAGTCCGCCGCGCCGGTCTCCACGGTCAGCTCGGAGACGGGTCCCCAGTCATGGGCCGGCGCGGATGCAGGCGGTGTGGCATTCGCTGCGTTTTTTCGCTTCGAGGGGCTTGGCGTGGCCGTGTTGCCGAAGAGGTCCCGGCCGGGTGCGCCCGTGATGGTGCGGACCTCCACCGGCATCCGGGGCGGAACCCGGGCGATGACGGCGTCGAGCAGCTCGGCGGCGTTCTCGGCGCGGGCGCCGGGATCGACGTCGATGCCGGGCCGGCTCGCGCGGTCGAGCACGGTGAGCCTCGTGTCGAAGCCGGTGCCCCGGCGCGCGTAGACGCGGCCGTCGACGGCCATGGTGAACACCACGCGGGCGGGCGGATCGAGGCGGCCGAAGGCGGCATCCCAGTCGGAATCCCCCGGAATGCAGTTGGCGGACGTGACGGCGGCGAGCCGGCCTCCCGGCGGCAGCATGGAGAAAGCGGAGCGCAGGTGCCGGAGGTCGGCGTCGTGGCGGATGCGGTGAACGCCCGGCGTCGCCGAGAACGGCGGGTTCATGATGACAACGGTGGGCCGGGCGCCGGGCAAGCGGTCGGCGATGTTCTCGGCGTTCACGGCGGTGACCAGGGTTTCGGAGAACAGGCGGCACAGGAGGGCGCGGCGGACGTCCGCGATCTCGTTCAGGTGGAGGTTCCCGGCGGCTTGCCTCCCGAGCGCGCATTCCGCCATCACCGCCAGCATGCCCGTGCCCGCGGACGGTTCCAGCACGACGTCGCCGGGCCGGATCGCCGCGGCCTGGAGCGCCGCGTAGGCCAGCGGCAGGGGCGTCGAGAACTGCTGCAGGCGCACCTGCTCTTCCGAGCGTTTCGTGTGGGAGGGTTCCAGCGCGGCCACGGCCTCCAGCATCCTCAGCATGGCGAAGGGTCCGTCCGGACCGGCTCCGGCGTGGCGGCGCATGGCCCGGCCGTGGCGGCGGACGAACAGCACGACGGCTGCTTCGGCGGCCTCGTAGGCGTCCTTCCAGACCCAGGCGCCACGGGCGTCCGTGGCGCCGGAGGCGCGTGTCATGGCGTCCCGCAAGGTGGCGGCGTCGAGCAGCCGGCCGGCCTCCAGGACCGGCAGGAGAGTCGTGGCGGCGGTGAACAGCGCGTCATGGGCGGAAGGCTCGGAGCCCGTGGCGGTGGGAACGGTGCGGGGAACGGGAAGGCGCGCGGACGCGTCCGCTGCCGTGTGGGCGTCGAGCATGGATCTCTCCCTCCTGAAACTGCGTGAGAGTGCCGGGACGTGGCGCGGGATGAAGGAAAACCTCCCGCGCCGCGCCCGCGGCCTGACTTCGACCGGCTGTCCGGCCTCCTCGTGGCGGGGAGCGGAGGTGTGGAAGATCGGGCGGTGGCGGTGGTGGGTTTCGGGGCGTTTTGCCGTTCGGCCGCACGGGCGCAGCAGACGTCCATCAGCCGGCGGTACTCATCGAAGTCGAGATCGGAATTGCCCCGGACGAGGAAGGCCAGCTGCGGTGCGCCAGGCTAACTGGTGCGAGTGCAGCCGGTGAAAGTCCGGCAGGAGGGAGAAGGCTAGCCACCACCTTCACCCCGAGTCATGGACCTCCATCCGCGAGGATGGAGGTTAAGCGTTGACAGGGGCGCGTGCGGGCAGGGCTATTGAGCACCGAAAAGCCTATCATTCGGGACGCCGAGGCGCTCGCAACGGCCGAAGGCAACATCCGACCCACCGATATGGCAAGGAGGGTAGGAGTCCCGCGGTGTCAAAGAACCCAAGGCACGTACGTACGCACTGCACCGGGACCTGGGAGGTCTCCATGCCATCCCGCTGTCGTGGCGGGATCGCAAAGGAAAGGAGGAATCCGTAACCGATGATGAACGGCATGGAGAAGTCAGACTCGGTCATAGTAGCTGAGAAGTCGGCGAACAATGGGACGCCAGTCCCGGCGGAGTCGATGGAGCCAAGGGCCGAGCCCAAGGGGAATCCGGGAAGCCAAAGCACGCGCCGGGCGCAGGACCGGGGAAGCGTGTCACAAGCGGCGGATCGGATACGGCAGTTCGTCCAACGGGAACCAGGGGAACGTCTGACGGCGCTCCTTCACCATGTCACGGTCGATGCGCTGCGCTGGGCATTCTTCGAGTTGAAGAAAGACGCTGCGGCAGGTGCGGACGGCATGACGTGGCGGGTGTACGGGGAAGGGCTGGAAGGCCGGTTGGCCGACCTTCACGACCGCGTGCACTCGGGAGCGTACCGGGCGACGCCATCACGGCGGGTGAACATTCCGAAGCCTGATGGCGGCACACGACCGCTCGGCGTCGCGGCCATCGAGGACAAGATCGTCCAGAAGGCGGTGACGGAGACAATCCTGACGCCTGTATACGAGGCGGAGTTCCTGGGGTTCAGCTACGGGTTCCGGCCCGGGCGTGGGGCGCATAATGCACTCGACGCACTCGCGGTCGGTCTAACACGGCGCAAGATCAACTGGGTGGTGGACTGTGACATCCGCGCGTTCTTCGACAACGTGTCCAGGAGTTGGCTCATCCGATTCCTGGAGCACCGTATCGGGGACAAGCGAGTTATCAGGCTCATTGCCAAGTGGTTGAACGCCGGCGTCATGGAAGCTGGAGAGTGGCGGGACGATCTGCGGGGCACGCCTCAAGGCTCGGTGGTGACGCCCTGAACGCAAAAGGTAACCTTCGCCTTGGGAGCCGTCCGTGGCGGATTTCGAGGGGTCCAGACCGCCTCCTGGCGAGCCCGGGATCGGTATTGAATGGCGGATGGTGATCTTGTCTTCGCTGACCAACACCTCCTTCACGAGGAGCCGTACGATGCGTTGGCGTTCCGTGATGTCGAGGGTTTCGGCGGACGAACGCAGCCGCTCCAGAAAGCCGGTCAGGGTCTCGGCGAGCCGCAGGTAGGTCTCACGGTCCTTGGCCTGATCGACCGCGGCTTGCAGTTCGCGATGCAGGGCCTGCTCCTGACGGCGAAGCTCGGGCGTTCTGTCACGCAGTTCGTCGATGGTGATCAACTCTTCCTGGTAGGCATTGACCAGGCGGTCGATGCTCTTGCGGATCCTGATCAGCTGGCGCCGCAGGTCGGCCTCGCGCTGTTGGTTGGGGTCGGAGGCGCGGGCCGCCTCCAGTCGCCGGTCGATTTCCGCGCTGATCAGTGCAGGGTTCTCCAGCAGGCGGACCACCTCGGTCCAGACGACGTCATCAAGCAGTTCCTGGCGCACCGGACGGCTGTCGCACAGCGGCCCGTTGAGGTGGCGCCACGAATCGGATCCCAGGCAGCGGTAATAGGAGATCTTGCGGGCGCTCGTCTGGGCCGAGGTGCGGTACCACGCGTAGCCGCATTTGCCGCAGGAGACCAGTCCCTGGACCACGCTGAGTGTCTTGGTGCGGCGCGGCGCGTGGATCTTGTTTCTCTCCAGCCGCTCTTCGGCCAGGGCGAAGGTCTCCTCGCTGACGATTGCCGGCACCGGGATCTCGATCCACTCCTCACGCGGTTTCTCGTGACCGCCGGTGGTGGCGCTGGCGAAGCCTCCGCTCAGGCGTACAGGACGTGTCACGCTTTTTCGCGGCATCTGGCGGGTCTTGCCGAAACAGGCCGTCCCCTTGTAGGCGGGGTTGCGGAGAATCGCCCACACGGTCGAGCGTTCCCAGCGCGAACGCCCCGTGGCCGTAGGGACCTCGCGCTCCTTGAGATTGCGCGTGATCGCGCCGATGCTCATGTGGTCGCAAGTGTAGCAGCGGTAGACCTCGCGAACCACCGAAGCCTGCGGTTCGATGATTTCGTAGAACGCATCGCTGTCCGGGGTCTTCTTGTGGTAGCGGTAGCCATAGGGCGCGCCGCTGAGGACGGCGACTTCGCCGCGTCGCGCCCGGTGACGCTTGCCGCGCCGGGAACGCTCCAGAATCTGGGCGCGTTCATATTCCGCGATCATGCCCTGGAACTGGACCAGGAGGTGGTCCTCGGGGGTTTCCATCGACGGAGCGTTCACAAACACGGTCTCGACGCCCTGGCGGGCGAGCTCCTCGATAATCACGACCTGATAGGCATAGCGCCGGCTCAAGCGGTCCGGGGCATGCGCCACCACCGTGTCGATGCGCCCTTCCGCGGCGAGGTCCCGGACCCGCTCGAGTCCCGGGCGTTCGAGAACGGCGCCGCTGTAGCCGTCGTCCTCGATGATCATGTCGGGCGCGACGCGGTACCCGTGACGCTCGGCGTAGGCGACCAGGGCTTCGGTCTGGCTGGCGATCGTGCGGCTATCTCTCTGCTGCTCGCCCGAGACCCGCGCGTACAGGGCTGCGATCCTCATGTTCGTCTCCTATATCGCGCGCCCGGGCCGGGATCTTGTGAGCCTGATCCGGCACCAGGATCGCGTAGACGTTCTGGAGCTTGGCGTCGAGCAGACGATCGAAGGCATAGGCGAGTTGAACGGTGGGCCGGGAGCCCGCGCGACGTTCAGCCATGCCCACCCGCATGCGAGAAGAAGCGCCTCAGAGCCCGGGTGACGATCTCCGCGATGGAGCGGCCGCTGGTCCTGGCATGTGCCCGCAACGTTGCCGCCAACGTGCCCGGAATCTTGATGGTGACGGGGGTCAGCGCTTCGCCCGGCTCGGCCGGCTGGTTCATGGCGCGGGCGTCCTGGACGTAACGGTACGACTGGCGCTGGGACAGCCTGAAGCGCTGCGACAGGCGCAGCACGGCTTCGCTCGCGGAGACGCCTTGGGCGAGGAGTGTGTAGGCGGCGTTGAGCCGCTCGACTTTTTGGGCTCGTGTCGACCGAACCATTTGTCATAAGAATATTACCCTTTGCGACCCAGATCAACCAGAAGACGATCCCGCCACTGCACAATCTCACGTTCGAAGCGGAAGTTACCTTTTGTGTTCAGGGCGTCGTTTCACCGATTCTGGCGAACATCTACCTGCATTACGTCCTCGACCTGTGGTTCCAGAAGAAGTGGCGCAGACACGAGGTCGAAGGCGACGCAATCATCGTGCGGTACGCCGACGACGTCGTGGTGGGTTTTCAGCACAAGCGGGACGCGGAGCGCTTCCTGAGTGCCGTGAAGGAGCGGTTCGGAAGCTTCGAACTGGAATTGCACCCTGACAAGACCCGGCTCATCGAGTTTGGGAAGTTTGCCATGAAAGACCGTCGGAAACGGGGGTTCGGCAGACCGGAGACCTTCGATTTTCTGGGCTTCACGCATTACTGCACGGAGACCAGGAAGGGATACTTCCGGTTGGGGCGCAAACCGGTCGCGAAGCGGATGACCCGCACACTGAAACGGCTCAAGGAGGTGTTGCGCAGGTGGATGCACCACGATGTGGTGGATACGGCGAAATGGCTTGGGAAGGTGGTCAACGGATGGCTGAACTACTTCGCTGTCCCTGGCAGCACCCCATACCTACAACGCTTCATCATCCGCCTGAAGCGGCTGTGGCAAACGGTGTTGCGCCACAGGTCGCAGAGGACCCGTTCCCAATGGGGCCTCGTCTCGCGACTCACCACGGCCTACTGGCCCAAGCTGAAAATCCGACACCCGTGGCCAGACCGACGATTTGCCGTCAGCGCTGTCATGGGCGCAACCCAAGGGAGGAGCCTCGTGCCTTAGCGGGCATGCGAGGATCTGCGCGGGGGGCGCCGGGTAACCGGCGTCCCTACCGCAATTGGTCATGAGACGGACCGCGGGGTCATCCTGCTGATTGCCGCCCTCGCGGATGACCTGCGTGCATGCCTGGTGGATGGCGAGGGCCACGCCTGACGGGTTTGAGGCGCCTGGATCGACGATGGCCAGGGCGTCCTTGTGGCGGTCGTAGCCTTCCGGAAGCTCGGGGAAGCTCATCGGTCTGTCCTCCTCATGCGGGCGACGAGGCTTTCCACCATGCCGGCATCGGCGCCGCAGGCTTCGCCCCAGCCGCGGATGTTCGCCTCGAAATCCTCAAGCGATCCGAGATGCTGGTCGAACAGCGGGTTTTGATCGGTCGCGGCCAGCACGCAGTTGCCGGAGACGGCGATATTGGTGATGGCCGGCTTGGTCATGGGTTCGAGACGCAGGAGCCAGCCCAGGAATGCCGCGAACATGGGCGAGAGGTCCCGGCCGCGGCGCGGGTCCATCGGGTGCATAGCCGGCGGCGGGCCGGCGGGAGACTGACTGGTCATAGCAAGCCCTCCCGTCTGAAGCTGAAGAAACGGTCGTGTCCGCAGACCACGTGGTCGTGGACCCGTATCCCCATCACCTCGCCCACCTGGCGGAGCCGGTGGGTGATCTCCACGTCCTCGCGAGAAGGGTTCGGATCTCCTGTCGGGTGCCCATGGCAAAAAATGACCGAGGCGGCGCTCTCCCGGATGACCGGCCTGAATACCTCGCGCGGGTGAACAATGGAGGAGGTTAGGCTGCCCGTGGACACCCGGTGATGACGGATGAGTCTGTTCCGGTTGTCCATCATCAGCACGTCGAAGTGTTCGCGGTACTCGTTGACGTACCTCGGCCGCATGTAGCGGTAGGCATCCTCCGGAGTGCTGACGATTGGAGCGTCTGAGTGCAGGGAGGCTTCGGCTTCGAGGAGTTGGCGGCCCAGGTCGAACGCGGCCTTGACCCTGCCGGCCTGTGCCGCGGTGAGGCCGTGGCGCCGCAGTTCCCGGAGCGTCATCGAATCGAGGTCGAGCAGGGAAAGACCGGCGACCTTGGCTATCCCGTTCGCGCCGATCAATGTCTCTATTGGGTTCCGGAACTCCATGGCGTCCTCCGGCCGGATTCGTTCGGAATCTGGCCTCTTGCCCCATCGGGGGATCAGGCAGTGCAAAATGAGTGCCGGGGAATCGCATCCCGGCGGCGGTGTCGAAGCGGTGTCGTGGCTGTGGGGAGGTTGCGGCATCGGGGCATCGGCAGACCCCGGTTCCGGGGCGCCCGGGCCGGGGGTCGGCCGATGCAAGGACGATCCCGGCGTCCTCAAGACCGGCGACCGTGACGAGCCGGGTTTCCGTCCCGGCGGAGTTGGGAATCCGACGGCGGTGTGTGATCGTTGACAGGGCTCCGGGCGCTACGGCGCCCCGGCCGTCCGGTTCAGGTCGCGGTGTCGGCGGGATCGCCCAGGACGACCCGGATGTCCGGGCGGGTGATGAAGATCTCCACCTTGCGGTTGCGTGGAACGAGCCAGAAGAGCTCCCGCCGGACGGTCTCGGTGATGGAGATCTCCAGCGCCGAATCCTCGCTGCACAGGAGCCTTGTGGCGATGTGGAGCGCCTCTTCGTCGAACCGCGCGGCCTGGGTCTCGCGGCTGTCGGCGTCGACGTCGTCGGAGAACGAGAAGAAGGAGAAGCGCAACAGCTCCGCCAGGCGGCGCGGTTCCAGGGTGCTGTCCGCGGTGACCAGCGGCAGCGCGTGGCAGACCCAGTCCCAGGCCTCGCCCGCGAAGGCGAGATCCGCGGGGAGATCGAGCGTCCGGCTCCGGCCGCGGGAGGTTTCGATTGCAAGCGCCGTGCGGATGGCGGCGGGACGTGGCGCCAGCGGGGCGGCGGCTGCGCCTGTGCGCTCGGGCACGGGAAACTCGTGGAGCGGCCACGTCCTGCCGTCGCCGTCGGTGACTTCGGTGTCGATGCCCGTGACGCGGTCGAGCCGGTCGTACCAGCCGTAGCCGTTGAGGCGCTTGTCGGCCTCGAAGAGCCCCTCCGCCAAGCCGGCGCGCTCCGCAGCGCGCCACAGCGCCTGGGCCTCGGGAGGATCGGGATCGCAGGCCATGACCAGCGCATCGGGGCCGGCCGGCGTCAGCTTGGGCGGGTCCCGCCAATCGTCTATGTCGGCGATGGCGGGCCGCCAAGGACGGAGGACCGGCGGCGGGGGCGTGAGGTCAATACCTGCGTCGCGCGCCCGTGCCCAGTCGGCAAAGGCGGGACGCGGGTCGGAGTCGGCCGCCATGGCGCGGTAGATCGCCAAACGGGCGGCCTGGCGCAGCTCCTCCAGAAACGCGTTCTCGACGGCTTCCCGGCGCGCGGGCAGCAGCAGTTCGAGGCCGGGGCAGTCCACGACGTCGGCGCGGACGGACCAAGTGCCGCGGTGAACGGTTTCGACCGTGGGCAGCTGGACGGGCACGGTCAGGCCGAAGAAGTTGAGGTCGGGCTCAAGGTAGCCGCGCCCGCGGTCCCGGTAGACGCCGAAGGTGAGGCCGTTCCAGTCCTCGGCGTGGATGGCGCCGTCGAGGAAGGCCTGGCGTTCAAGCGTCTCGCCTTCGAACGTGACCGGCAGCGGGTAGTGGCGCGCCGCACTGGCGATCGCGGCGCGGATCATGTCGGCGGACTCGGTGGCCTCGAACTGCACGGCAACGCCGGATGGATAGGGCGCCCCGTCGTCGTGCCGGACCTGGGCGTCGCTGTGGCCGGTGAAATGTTCGGGCTCGAGATCGACCGACCAGCCATGCCCGACATGGCCGTCCAGCGTGCATGCCCGCGAGGCGATCCGGCAGCCGCGGTGCGCGAGGCTGAGAATACCCATGCCAGCGGCGTCCTCGCGGGCCACCAGGTCGTCGCTCCAGCCGTTCTCGCCGAAGCTCAGCAGTACGGCGGGATCCTCGATGCCGGCGCCGTCGTCGGTGACGGTCACGGTCAGGCGTGTTCCGGACGGCTCGGGCGCGCAGCCGGCGGGCTGGCCAACGGGTGTGCCGAGGGTGACGCGGACGCGGGTCGCGCCAGCCCTGCGCGCGTTCTGCAGAGTCTCGGTGAAGATGTCGTATAGAGTGGATGCAAAGAACCTCGTGACGCGCTTGAGCGCGCTGTCGTGGACCCGGGCGCGGATCGTCGCACCGGGCGGATTGGCGGCGTGTGTCATGCGAAGCCTCCATCGGGATGAGAAAAAACAAAAAGCCCCGCTCCGCGGTGTGCGGGACGGGGCGCATTCGGGCCGGAGGGCGGTTCAGACGTTGCGCAGGAACTCGGGAATGTCGAGTCCGTTGCCGTTGTCATGGCCGTTGGCGGCGATGGGCGCGGGATGGTGTTCGGCTACCGCCGGGGCCTCGACGGTCTCGGCCACGGAAACCGGATGTGGCGGGTCGACAGGTGCGTCGGCGCCTTCCGGTTCCACCGGCTCCGGGGCGCCGGTGTCTTCCGGTGCCGGACCGGCTACGGAGTCCGTTGTGTCGGCGGGCGGCGCTGTCTCCGCACTCACATCCTCGGCGTCGGCACGGCCCGCGTCGAACGCCTTGAAGCCGGGCGGGGTCCAGGCAAGCGCGGCCGCGTGGGCGTCCGCGGTGACGCCCAGCGGAGGGCTGGCGGCGGCGAAAGCCTCCTCCATCGCCTTGGCGATCGCGGGCTTCTTGCTCTTGGCCCGAGCAGACGCCCATGCCGGCCCCAGGGTCTCCCTGGCGATGTCCAGGATGCGTCCCTTGTTGATGCGCGACCACAGCATGTCCGCGGTCGGGCGCACGTGGCTTGCGAAGTCGACGTCGAGCCGGGCAATGGTGGCTTCGAGTTCGGGACGCGCCTGTGGCTCGAAGGCCAGCTGCCCCTTCACGGTGCGCGCTACCGTGGCCGCGAAGAGCCGCTGCTTGTCGTCCTGTGGCAACGCGCGGAGCGCTGCGAAGGACTCGCCGCCGTCCTCGATGGTCAGCCAGTCCAGCGGCAGGCTGGAGCGGTCGGCGAGCATCTCCTCTCCCGGGCTCCAGGCCCCGAAATCCTCGTCGTTCATGCGCAGGGTGGGCCGGTCGGGGGTCTCCCGGACAGCGATGTCGAGCGGATGCTCCTGGTAGCCGTGGGTGAACACGGCGCGGCCGAGCTGGAACAGCATGAGATCGAAGGCGGCCTCGAAGTTCTCCCCGAGATGCGCCTTGACCAGTGCCGTGCGGATCGAGCGGAGATCGTCCGAAAGCCCGATCCCCACACCTGCTTCCTTCCGCGCCTCGGCCTGCGGGTCGGCGGGCGAGGCGATGGGCGCGGAGATTGCGGGTCTCCGGACCCGGTCGTCCGCGGTGGTCGCCGTTGTCACCGGTGTCACTGCTGTCGCTGTCGCCGGAATCTGCCGGCTTGGGCATGTCCTCGGGACGGACCAGACCCGCGACGATCTGAAGGTCGCCCCTCCAGTCGATAGTGGCGATGGCGCCCGCCATCGCGCAGTCCTCCGTGCGGAAGGTTGCCCGGGCCTCGACCGCCGCGTTGATCTCGCAGGTCCGGGTCTCGATGGCATGGGCTTCCCGTTCGAGCTCCTCGGTCCAGTCTTCCTCGTCGAGGTTGGAGAGCTCGTCCTCGCGGGTGCGCAGGCGCTCCAACTCGGCGGTCTCCGCCGCGGGTCGGTGCGGCAGGGCTCCGGGGAGATGCGCCCGTAGCGGGCGATCTCGGTCCAGTCCACCTCCGGCGCGGCCGTTGCCCAGCGCCAGCGGGTCTCGAGGTCCTTCACGGTCTCCCCGAGCTTCTCCATGGCGAGCTTCTGCAACAGCACCGGGTCCTCCAGCCAGATGCCGCTCTCGTCCTCGGCGGCGAACAGATCCCGCAGAACCGGTCCGCCGGCGGCCTCGTAGTCCTCGATGCCCACGAAGCGGGCGATGGCGGAGTTGGCCGGAACCCGCTCCTCGGTGAGCATGCGCTTCACCTGCCAGGCGGCCGGGCGGTAGCCCTGGTCCGCCACCTGCTCCCAGACCGCCATCTGGCGGGAGTGATCGGTGGTGACGGTGAAGGCCTTGAGCGTCTCCAGGTCGATCTCGCCGGCCCGGTAGGCGTTGAGCAGCTCGGGCGCGGCGTTGCCGAGCCGCAGGCGCTGTTCGACCAGGCGCTCGGACGTCCCGAAACGCGCCGCGATGGCCGCCGCCGTGACGCCGGATTCGGTGAGCTTCGTGAAGGCGATCACCTGGTCGGCCGGATGCATGGCGATGCGGATGACGTTCTCGGCGAGGGACAGCTCGCTGGACGAGGCGTTGCCGTCGACCACCAGGCAGGGCACCGGGTGGCCGGTGTCGAGCACACCGTCGGCGGCGAGAGCCTTCAGGGCCGCGAGGCGGCGACCGCCCGCGACCACGGCGTAGGCGCGCTCCAGGCCTTCGCTCCGGACAACGAGGTTCTCGAGAAGTCCGTGGTTTGCGATGGAAGCCTTCAGTTCGGCCTCGGCGACTGCATCGGGCGGCGTCTTGCGCACGTTCTCCAGCGCGACGTACAGACGGTCGAGCGGGATCGAGCGGATCGCCGGCTCGTGGATGGGAGCGGTATGGTTCATGTGTTCCTCCGTGAATGGGGTTGTGGGCGAGGCAACTCTCTCCAGGCTCGGCCCGCCTCCGGGCCTCGGGGCCAAGCTCCGCCTCCGGGCGGCGTTCGTGGGGGGACGGGTCGTTCATGGGCAGGCGCTGCCGTCGGCGCGGAGCCGGTCGGACAGGCCGGAGGTTCCGGCGTCGGGATCGGCCGGAATGCCGGTGAGAGCCGGAAGCGGAATGCCGGACGGCGACAGGGTGTGGCCGATGCGCTTCTCCAGCCGTGAGTATGTTTGATAGAGGTCGGGCCGGAGTTCTGCGGCGCGGCGCATGTCGGATCTGGACGAAAATATGCAGAAAGAGCAGTTATGGTGAGAAAATCGTTATGGAGAGACAGCGACGATTTGCTCGCGAAAACACTGAGATTTAGAGCCAAGTTACTCACCATAATTTCCACATCGTCGAACGTCGTGAACCACTTAGCAGCGAGCATTGGCAAACGCGTCGTCGATGCCCCCTCCATGTACGATCTTGCGTGACGAGCCAGACCAGGAGGTGTTCTTGATGCACCACGATGAGCCTGGATCACGCTCTCGGAGCGAGATGCCTGCATCAGGTGGGCTTCGAACTCTGGCAAGACATCTCACGCCAGCCGCGCAAAGTACGTCTCGTGACCAGTGTCGTCCTGCCCTTTGGTCTCATCACCGCTCTCGTCTCCTGGAGGTTGAGAACGAGCAATTATGGAGAGAGATTGACGCCTAATTCGCACGGAATTGCGGGATCTTCATCCGATCGCTCTCCATAATTGTTTTCTCAACATAAGAGCACGAACAACGAGACACCCCCTGCGCATACACCCAGTGCGGCGACTGGCCTGCTTCGCGGATGACCCGGAAGACGTCGGCGGCGGTGAGGTCGAAGATCGGCAGCCAGTCAAACCATTCCCGGCCAGCGCGGGAATTGCGGTCGCTACGCGCCCAGGGGATGCGCTTGGACCGCGCGCTGCTCTCGTCGCGGCGGATTCCGATGGCGCTCACGACGCGCCCGGCGAAGCGCGGGTGGGCCTTCAGGTAGCGGCGCAGCTCCCGTTCAATAGGTGAAACCTTGAAGCCCCGCGTGCAGAACCGCGTGCGCGGCCCGGGCCATTTTCCCCGCTCCTCGACCTGGTCGAGCAAGGTCTTCCCGGACGCCACGCGCGCGAATATCAGCGGAACACCGGCGGGAATCGTGTTCTCGATGTGCTCGACCGTGCCCGGCCACTCGACCTCTCCGAGCGGGGCGTGAACCACCACCAGTTGGTCGCGGGGGACGATCCGGGCGAGCAGGATGGTCATGGCTTGGCTATCCTTGCCGGCCGAGCTGTTGACAGCGACGAGCGCCCCCTTGTGGATCATGTCGCGGCACTCGGGCGGGACCTGGAGTTCGGCGGCGGGCCGGCCGCGTCGCGGGGTGGCGCTCATGCCTCCGTCCCGTCGTGGTCGGTCAGCGTCATCGCCCCGGTCGGGAAGACGAAGAGCGGACTGATGAGATATTCCGGCTCGCCGCCGTCTTCAGCGGGGGGAGTGATGTTGACGGCGGCGATGGCCGCGGTTGGTTCGCCGTCAACGAAGCAAGAGACGAGGCAGAAGTTTTGGAACCGGCCGCTGGTCAGGGCCTCGAACGCGCGGCGGTGTTCTTCCGTGATGTTGGTGTCGGGCATGGCGGCGACCTCCTTGGCGGTGGCGTGGCGTGGGGGAGCCCGTCCTCGGACCCCCGGGACTCGCCCACCCCCGTTGACCACCACCTCCCGGCGGCCGGCGGCGTGTTGGTGAGGCCGAAGCGCCCGGGCCCGGCAGGCGGGACCGCCGCTGCGACGGATCAGCGAAGATGACGGTCGTCGTGGAGCAGCTCGTCCTCCATTTTGCGGAGCCAGGAATACCGGCCTGTCTTGAACGTGAACTCGTGTAACTCGCTGTCGTCTTCCGGCAGCTCGTAACGGGAGAACGCGGACCAGTCGCGGTGACGGAACCCCTGCCACAGAGAACCTGCGAGGCTCGCGGCGAAGGTCCACCCAATCGCGGCCATCCAGAGCGGGCCGATGTGCTTGGCGCTCGCGTCGAGCGCGAGCGCCGCCGTGGTGTAGACGGCGGCGAAGGCGAGCCCGCCGAGCACGAAGGCGCGGGCGCGCCAGGCGGTGGTCGGGCGCAAGACGCGGCCCGGGGCCGGGCTTCCTTCCTGCGCTGTACATGTTCTCTTCATGGTTCATGCCCTCCACTCTGCCGGCGGGCTTGGCCCGGCAGAAGAGCGCCTCTACCGGACATCAGTCGCCGATGGTGATGCGTTCGCCCCAGGGCTGGCCATTCGCCTCCGATGACGACTCTGAATGGTCGACCCAGATGACAGGGAAAACCGGCTCGGCCTCCGGGTAGCTGGAGCACTCCATGTCCGTGAAGTAGAGGCACACGCTTGGCTGTATCCCCTGCTCGTCGAGCCACTCGAAGCCCGGACGGAAGTCGGTGCCGCCCCGGCCCTTGAGCGTGATCTCGTCCGGGAGGTCGTCGGCCGAGTACTCAGCCGCGTCCCGCAGGGCGGCGTCCACCTGGAGCACGAAGACTCGTTCCGGCCTGATCTCGGCGGCGATCTCGCGGAGCTCCGCCCAGAACCAGGCAAGGGTCTGGGCCGGGAGCGAGCCCGAGGTGTCGATGATGACGGCAATCGTGTCGATGCCCTCGGAGCGGATGGAGGGCAGGTAGAGACCCGAGTCGATGAAGCGGCGGTTGGGAACGCTCCAGCTGTAGTCGCGGCTGGCGGCGTCGGTCATGTAGCGGCGCAGCAGCGTCCGCCAGTCGACCGTGCTCGCGTGGGCGTTCCGGACCGTCTCCGCGACGCCTCCCGGCGCCTTGCCCTCGGCCCTGGCGATGCTGAGGGCCTGGTGCATGGCTTCGTCCCAGGCCTGCTCCTCGGCGGCGGTGTCCACGGACGCCTCGCCGGAACCGGAGTCGCTGTCCCCGCGGGCGTCGGCGTCCATGACCTCTCCGGTGCCGGAAGGATCATGGCTCGGCGGAGCGCCGGAGGCGCCGTCCTCACCCTGGTCGTTCCCGTCGCCGCCGTCGCCCTGGTCGGCGGGGTCGGACGAACCGCCGGACTCATCGCTGTCGGCGCCCGCGCCGTTGGCGCCACCTTCGGCTGGATCGCCATCGTCGTTTGGATCGCCGTCCCCTGGTTCCGGCAGGCGGTCGTATGCCTGCTCCACGCTCAGGTTCTCCCAGGCTTCGGCTTCGGGCGGGAGCGTGAAGCCGGCATCGCGCAAGAGCGCGTGAGTGACGAGTTGCGAGGCCGTCTGCCACCGTTCCGGGTCCCGTTCGCCTCGGCGGGTGTGATGCTTTAGCGCGCACGCCATCACCACGCGCGCCATCGCGGTCTCGATCAGGTGGGCGTCGGTCTCCGCCACCCAGCCGGGCGAGTAGCGGATCTCCTGTCCGTCGGTTGCGAGCGTCTTTCGCGTGGGATCGGCTCGAAGCGGGAGCCTCAGGACGAGGCTCCCGAAGAAGGGCTGCTTGCGCAGCAGCTCGGTCACGCAGTCGCTCACCCGGAGCGCGGACTCCCTGAGCACGCCGGAGGAGGTCACGCGACCTCCCGGGCGGTTGCGGGCGGCGAGAAGTAGCCGGCGAACTGCTCCATCAGCGCGTCGGCGTCGCGCTTGACCCGGTCGCGGGCAGCGGGGTCGAAGGTCTTGGACGGCCTGAGCGAATCCGGCTCCACCCCCGCGATCCTGTCCTTCACCTGCTCGCAGAGGCTCGCGAGCTTTTGGTCGCCGAAAATGTTGAGCCGGGGAACCACGTCCACCAGGTCCCGGATGTTGGAGATCATGGTGTCCCGGAATACCAGCGGCTTGCCGTTCTCGTCCTCGTCGAGACGCTCCGAGACCCGCTCCACCGCTTCGGCTAGGCGCCTGTAGAGGTCGCCCACGGCGTCGTGGAGTTGCTCCTCGATGTGGCGCTCGATGTCGCGCCTCACCCGCTCGGTGTCGTCCGAGGCGAGGCTGGCGATGAAGTGGTCCGCGTCCGGCACCGCGGTGATGCGGTAGCTGATGGAAAACCTGTCCCGGAGATCCTCCTTGGATGGATACTCCTCGATGCGGAAGAGCTTGCCCAGGTCGATCCGAGCCTGCTCGACGTAGTGGTCGTAGTCCTCGATGAAGCGGGCGCGCTGGCGCACCAGCCGCTCCCGGAGCCCGTCCATGACCTCGGTGTAGCGCTCGTAGTTGGCGACGGTGAGGAGCCGCGAGCCCTTGTCGTCCCAGGGGAGCGTGTTGGCGTAGTGCCGGGTCCTCGCTTCGCTCATGGCGGCGTTGATGGCGGTCAGGGCGGACTTGGGCAGCAGGCGCTTGTTGTAGCGCCCGGCGCTCGTGCTGGCGTCGTGGTGGACGGCGACGTGCTCGCTCGCCTCGCGGTCGTAGAGCCGGCCGGACCAGGCGGTGATGTGCAGGCCGACCAGCATGGCGTCGCGGTTCAAGTCCATTGATTCCTCCTTCGGGGTTACCTGAGCGTCCACAAGGGGACCTGGATTGCGGCGGCGAGCTTCCGTTTGGCGGCCTCCACGCTGCGTGCCCGCACAGCGTAATCGTGCGAGGAGGCGTCGCCCGCGGGATAGTAAGTGATCCACCACCAGTGCATGGTTTCCTCCTTCACTGGGTCCTGGCTGCGGCCCAGCGGATGAAGGCGGGCGAGTGCTGGAGCGCCGGCTCACGGCGCACGCAGGCGCCCACCAGCGATTCGCCCACCTCTCGCCGAAGCCGCTGGGCGAAGGTGACGATGGGGTCCACGGTGACGTCGCTCGCGAGCCGGTAGAGCGAGCCGCAGAGCGCCATCTGGGCGCTCGCGTTCTGCGGGATGTCCGCGTTCTCGGGGTCGTTCAGCACCGCCCTCGGATGGGGCAGTTCGCGCCAGACGTTCAGGAACGCCGAGAACTCCACCGCCGCGGTCTCGCCCACGGCGCCCCGGAACAGCGTGCGCTCGACCGCGGGTTCGAGGCCGTTCCGGTACTTGACGATGTTGCTTGCGAACTCCCAGGTCCGCGGGCACGGGAAGGCGCGCTCCCCGGACTGAGGGTCGAACCGGTGCAGGAGTTCGGGCTCGTAGGTGATGAAGAACAGCACCTCGGGCGCGATGCCGTTGGCCGCTCCCCAGTGGAGCCAGTCCTCCGCGTCGACGCGGATGTCGAGGTGGACGAAGCGCGAGGCCAGAGGGGTCGGCATGCGGTGCACGATGCCGCGGTCCGTCTCCCGGTTGCCGCAGGCGATGAGCGACGCGCCCTCGGGCAGCTCGTATTCGCCGACCTTGCGGTCGAACACCAACTGGTACAGAGCCGCCTGGACCATCGGGACCGCGGACGGCAGTTCTTCGAGGTTGATGAGCCAGCGCCCGGGATCGTTGGACGGTGGCAGGAAGACCGGCGGCGCCCAGCGGGTGCGGTTGGCGGGGTCGCGCCAGGGGATGCCGCGCAGGTCGACGGGGTCGAGAAGCAGCGCCCGCACGTCGACGTACTGGCGGTTCGTGGCTGCGGCGATCTGCTGGGCGATCTGGCTCTTGGCGGCCCCGGGCGGTCCCCAGACAATGGTCGGCTGGCGGGCCTCGATCAGGAGGGCGAGCGCCTTGGCGAGATCGCTCGGGCGGAGCGTGTAGTCTGCGGAAATCTTCGCGGGTAGGGTCATGCGCAAACCTCCGTTGGCGGGAAATGGCGCGGCGCGGAGGTTCTCCAGGACCGTCCGGTCGCGCCCGCCCACGGCTGATCTCGAACTTTTTGTCAAGTTCGGGGACCGGTGGCGGATCACCGGGAGGTTCGCGGCACGGCAGGGACCGATGCTTCTTCGGCATCCGGATTGCCTGCTCCTCGCTCAATCGGATAGGCTGTAGTTCTGCTGGAGAACGAACGATCAGCGGGACGCCGGACGCGCACTGTTGTGGCAACGTTGGGGCGTGGGCCTGTGAGAAAGGGGACGGGAAATGGCTGCGGACCTGAAAATCAGCGTGAAGAGAGAGATCGACCGGTTGAGGAAGGAGCTGGCCGCGGCCACGGAGCGAGTCACCGAGTTGCAGGAGGAGATCAAGAGGCACGAGCTGGTCCACGAGATGCTCGATGGACGAGTGACCGGCAAAGGGTCCCGGCAGGGCCGTCCCGGGGCTGGAGCGTTGAAACGGGGGCCGCGCGGCGCGATGATCGATTGGGCAGCGGTCTTCGCGACTCTGCCCGACCAGTTCACTCTGGAAACCATGAGCGCTCACGAGACGGCCGGTGAGAAGTCGCGAGCTTACCACAGGCAGGTGGTCTCGCGGTGGTCCAAGGAAGGCTGGGTCAGGCGCACCGGCCGGGGCATGTACGAAAAGACCTGATTCCGAAGAAACCGGACGGGACGGGCGGAGCCGGGTCCCGACCCGCCCATTCGCGCCGGCTGGTTTCAACGGTGCGCTTCCGCGCATCGCCGCTGCCCGGACCGGACTCGTCGGGACCGCCTCGCTTTTCAACGGCCGGTCGGCTACGCTGAGAGCTTTTCACATGTTTTCCACAATGGCCGCAAGCAACCGAAGGAGACACACGGGATGGCGACGACCGCAAACCGCAAGAACACGGCGCTCAAGGAGGCCATGACCAAGACGCAGATCCTGGAAGCCCTGTCCGAATCGACCGGGCTTCAAAGGAAGGACGTGGCCTCGGTGCTCGACCAGCTCGGGGCGGTCATCGAGCGTCATGTCAGAAAACGCGCGGTGGGAACGTTCACCCTTCCCGGCCTGCTGAAGATCAAGGTGGTGCGCAAGCCCGCAACAAAGGCGCGCAAGATGATATCGCCCTTCACCGGCCAGGAGATCACCGTGGCCGCGAAACCCGCCTCGCGGGCGGTGAAGGTTCAGCCCCTGAGCGGGCTCAAGCGCATGACGGAGTAGGTCCGGACCGGCGAAAGGGATCACGGTTGCGCTGTCGGAAAGAGGGCGCGATGGTTGCCGTTCGCGCGCCACAAGCGTGTGCGTGGCCCGGCACTTGCCGTGGTCGGAAACCCCACCCGGCATGGAACTTCGCCGCCCTGTGCGAGATCGACTGTCGCGCGGGATCGACGCATCGGCGCCATGAGGTGCCGGGAGATGCCGGGTCTACGCAGTGGCAGCGCGAAGTTGTATTTTCACGGGTTGCGCAACGCCTTCATCACGGAGGCCGAAGCTGCCTTGGTCGCTGACCAAGCGGCTAGTGAACCACGCGCGGTCAAGCGACACGACCGAGGACTATGCTCCGGACCGGACGGTGGAGCCGTCCAGACACCCCGCTCAGGGGATCGCCGACGGTATTCGACGAGTTGCTGAAACGTTGTGGAGTTCAACATTTCAATCAATAATCGTCAGCCCCTAGCAATGGTGGGTTGGAGCGGCTCCGGCCCTTGTACTAATGGCCAGGGGATGGATCAATCACCATTATTTTGCCCGAACGTGATTTCAGGTGATGGAGATTGAGAGGATAAGATGACTGCAACAGGTTGGCAACTTGCCAGAGTCATCTTGACAATACTCGTAGTCGCGAGTTCGGCCCCTGCATCTGACAATTCGGCGGAGGAATTCACGGCGGGGCAATGCAAAACGGGCAACGCATTGTCTGAACAGGATCGCACGGAGTACCTAAAGCTGCACATTTACAAAGGGGAGCCAAGCAAAGGGATGGTCTTCGTCCGCCGGGCTTATGTCGTGGAATACGATCCGGCCCGCAGAGTGCCCCGCTGGGCAGCATGGTGCGCCGAAAAGGGGTTCCTTGACCCACCGGACCGGGACGTTTCCAGATGGAAGAAATTTCATCCGGATCCGGACGTTCCTGACCCGGTAGTTTACGATGACTACACACACTCAGGCTTTTCGAGGGGCCATATTGGCCTCATTATATTTCCGGGGGCGACCGGGATGGCGACGGTATGGATGCGGAGTTTGAAGAGGTTAAGGGATTGCCGGTCGAAGATCCCGATGACGCATGCACCGTATTCGAAGTCAACTACATGTCGAACGTGGCACCACAGTCCGGATCGGACTTCAATGAAGGGAAGGGTTCCTGGTACAAGCTTGAGACGGAAGTCCGAAAAGCGATCAAATACAATAGTAAGACGTTTCATCTGATTGCCGGTCCGGTGTTTCGCGATGATCCAATCCAAAGAATCGGCCCCCATTCCGACATCCAGGTTCCCCACTCGTTCTTCAAGATCGTCGTTCATGCAGGAAATCCGGTAGGGTTCCTGTTTGCACACGACAAGCAAGTTCCCCAGTTTGGCTGTTCGCTCAAATCCGAACCTGAGGAGTGTATCGTAAGCATCGACAAAATCGAGTTAGCAACTGGTCTCGATTTCTTCAATCATCTCTCGATCGAGGAACAACACCGGCTCGAATCGAAACCGAACAAAGAGTACTGGAAGAACATCAAAGGGGACAAGAAGGGTCAGAAGAAGACGGTGGCGGAGACCTGCCGGTCAACCGCTTTGGTTGATTGAAGCAGCGCCCGAAGGCGGCGCGTACACGCCTAGTGCAGGAGGCCTTCATGACACCTTCAGCACGGCTGACCTCGGTGCGCATGTATGAGCAGGCGGG
Organism: uncultured Binatia bacterium (SeqCode); assembly: GCA_965219905.1. Lineage (GTDB taxonomy): Bacteria > Desulfobacterota > Binatia > UBA9968 > JAJDTQ01 > JAJDTQ01. The sequence continues at coordinate 400,587 of CBDCOS010000003.1, forward strand.
CGACGCAGCCTTTATCTGTCAGCGCTCCGACGTTTAACGGCCCACCCTTTGGAAGTGGCTGGTGGCGGCGCTATTAGAGGGAGGATGAGGTGGGGTTGGGCGGGGCTCGGGGGCAGGTTGCTACTCCAACGGTGCTCGCAGTGGGCTGTGGACTGAGTTGGTCCTGGAAGTCGGGCAGATCTAGGGTGTATCCCTCCTTCTGGGAAGCAGTGTTTTCAAATGCACTGGACGCGGGATGAGCCCAAATGATATACGTTCGTGCCGGATGGCTGGAGACGGAAGGGGTTGATACAGACCGTGGACGTGACTGTGGTTAAACGGAAGCTAACTCCGTTCAGCTACTCACCATGAGCGCCGGGATGCTACTGTGCAGTTCCACGATCTATAGGAGGACGAGAAGCGAGTCGAGGGTTTAAGGGCTCTACTGACAAGTTGGGAGAAGACCGATGACATGGACTTTAGTGGCAGAAGGTGATTCTTGGTTTGACTTTCCTTTGAGCGCGGATATCGTCGACGTCCTTCGAGACTTTGGAGATGACGTTAAGTCGGTGGCTGATCCCGGCCATACCCTGAAGGATATGGCGAGGAATCGAGAGCAGCATAAGGAATTTAAGAAGGCCCTTAAGGAACTTGTAAAGATCGATGCAGTCCCAGCGGCGGTTCTGCTCTCAGGAGGGGGCAATGATTTTGTCAAGAAGTTGGGCTCTCTTCTTAGGCCGTACAATTCTGGTGCTGCAGCCTTAGACCAAGCCAAGGTGAAAACCTTCATAAAGAAACTGCGAGCCAACTACAATATTTGGCTGGACTTCGTCATGGACGCATGTGAGGCGGCATTTAGCAAAAACATACCGGTCTTCCACGGGTATGCATATGTAGTGCCGAATGGAGAGCCGGATGCGTTAAGCAAAGGACCGTGGCTCAAGCCGGCATTTGAATATCTTGGGCATTCCGATTTGGCCCAGAATACCAAGACGATGAAGCATTTGATAGACCAGTTCAATAAGATGCTTGAGGATCTGGCCAATCGACGAAAACATGTCCACTACGTGAATCTCCGAGAGGAATTGACCGACAATGACTGGTTTGACGAATTGCACCCGGCATGGGGTGGCGTCCATAAAGTCGTGATCAAACTCAGGAGTGAGATAGCGAAGGTAGTCTGATGTGTTCCGACCTGTGAAGTCAGCCTACATGGTTTCAACGTCTTGTTGATTGAAACGGCGCCACGGCGGCGAGTATCCGTTCCGTCAGGCCGCGGAGATTTTCGTGAGAGGAGGCCATGGAGTCCAGAAGACGAAAACTTTACTTGTGGCAAGCACCGACGTCACCTCCTTTCCGAGATAGTCCACGGTCTGATGGGACGCTTACGACGGCGGGGGTCGCGTAAGCCTTCGCTCGTGCCGTGATGACCCAGACGGGTGAAGGTGGAGAACGGTAACTGTGCGCAGAGAATGATAGTTGCGCGCACCTACTGACGTACCCCGCAACAGGACCCGTCTGGACACGAGAACCTCAATCACGACGAGTTGTCAGCGTGCTCCGCCAAAGCCGGCCATCAAGTTCACACCAACGGTCCGGTCGTCCAGCACCCCGGCCATCTCCTCGTGCCCCGGCCCGAAGAATCCACCACGGACTCGGCCGTTCATGTCCGAAAAAGCGTTTCCCGTGACGCCGATGTCATACTCCAGTTGTTGAGCTCGAAAGGCCCTGGACGCGCCGTGAACGTGCACTGTGAGGTCGTCGAACAAGGCCGTGCCCCGCAGGTTCGACAACTCGACTCGGAGCTCCGCGTTGCCGAACACCGGCGGAAGCATCGGCTGTCCCAAGTCGACGCCGATCAACGAGCCCGACCAAGTGATTCCGCCCTGCACCGTTGTATGCGCCTCGGCAAGGGTCGTGCTCGGGCTTATGCCGAACGCGTCGGCGCTGGCGCGAAACGTGTCGTGGGCGTCGACGATTATCCCGCCCTGCGAAAGAACAATGTTCGGGTCTCCGCTCTCGTAGCGGATGGTACGCTCCACGCCCGCACCCCACGCGCTGTACTGACCCCAAGCCCCGTACCCGTAGAGCTCGGGCTCCGATGCGGTCTCGGCGTCGAGGATCTCGTAACCGATGTCGTCAAGGTACGCCAAGTCCAGTTCGGACGGTCCGTACGTAACCGTTCGGTCCCGGCAGTACGCCACGATGGAAGTGCAGAGGTTCAGGTGTGTGTAGTCGACTTCGGCGCCGGGACTGCCCGGCGCCACGGGCATGTTGGGTCCAGGCTTGCGACCCGGATAGCTCCACTGGAATGGCACGGGCTGATTGTTGTTGGCCTCCATGGCCTTCGGCCCCTCGAACGTGTGGTCCTGTGTGTTGATGTAACGTTGGTTCGAAGGCGCCCCTCTCCAGTTACCGAGAATACCGAGCACATGTCCGATCTCATGAGCCATTGTGGAGGTTTGATTCGACCTGTCCTGTGGAAACGCCGTCACTGCAAACCATACTTCAAAGTCCTCGTCCGTAGCTTCCCATTCTCTGATGCTACCGCTGGCGGAGCCACGCTCGCCGTCCTTTATAACCATGATGAGCATGTCGTCTACTGTTACGTCATGGCCCATGGTGAAATCCACCTGCTCCGCTTCGTTGTCCTGGGTATTCCGCAGTGTATAGCTGTAAGGACGTTCCGCCCGAACGATGTGGGTACCGAAGTCGTCCAATATGCGCCAAGACCATGACTTCCCGGCGCGCTCCATCCGCGCCCGCGCCTCGGCATCGAAATCCTGAGCGAACCGCCAGTCGAATTCGATGTTGAATGTTCCAGCCGGGCCACCCCTCCAGCGGCCGTAAGTGATCCCGTCCCGCTCGCCGATGATCTCGATGTCCTCGGGCCGCACGTTACGAAGCAGTGTCCCAGTCCCGGCGGAATCGCCTCCGGCCCCATTGATCAAATCCGCCAAGGCGTTCTCTCGACCGGCAATGTCCGAAACCGCAACCGAGGACAGCCCCAACGCCGTCCGCAATTGTTCCGGCTCGTTCCAGTGGTCCAACAGGTCTTCGGCTGTGGGGTTTTCCCTCTCATACGTCGGATGCGCAAACGCGAAGGCAGGGACACCGCCGGTCGCGGCATATGCCGCGGTCCCGTCCGCCCCAACCCTTACCACGCACGCGCTACCCCCCGTGGGACACGTCACCACCATGTTGCCGTGCTCTCTCGATACCCCAGCCGGCACCGTGATCTCGCCGGCCGTCAGGCCATGCCCCAAAGGACCCCACGCCTCGTATCTCGGCCTCACGCGAGGAACGCCGCCCTCCCTGTCGTGGAGTGCCGTTCCGTCCGCCATCACCGTCATTACACACGCACCGCCCCCTGCCGGACACTCCACCACCACGTTGCCGTGCTCCGCCGATGCCCCCGGCGCCACCGTGATTTCGCCGGCCGCCAAGCCATGACCCGCCGGCAGGTCGACGACCCCAGGCGGCACTACGGGAACACGACCTCCGCCCCCGTCGCCTCCACCACCGCCACAACCGGAAAGAGCCATAGTGAGCAGAATCGCCACCGAGAGTACTTGCACTATCTTCTGTGCGGATCCGGACATCGAATTCCCTCCAAGGCTCCGCCAACCGACTTGGTTGGCGTGTACGACATATTATACGACGCGTAAACTTGTAATATACGAATAATTGCTATTGAGATGCGAATTATTCGTGAATTAACGGACTTGAGGCCCGCTTCCCCGCTGCTTCGCCCCCGCTCTTCCGGCGGGCTAGCGGCCACCGAGGAATCAGTCCCGGACCGGAACCGGCGGCGGGAGAGACTGCCTTCCGCAAGAGGATGATCCCATGAACATCCACGACGAAACGGAGACCGGCGAGACGGTGCCGGACCGGGAGCCGCAGTCCCTTTCGCCAGGAGACGTACTTCTGGAGGCGCGGACATTGCGGGGTACTAGGCGAGGGGCGAAGGGCGCATGTACGGCCGAACGTAGGATCTCCTTCTTGATAGCGGGCTAGGGTGCACTCGCGCTCAAACTATCAGGACAATGCTGACTAGACATTCGCAGGCAAGCGATCGCTACACTTAGCGCATGGCGAGTCGCTAACAGGCTGTTCGGGCGAACCCTTCGTTGGTCGAAGAGCCCGAAGGTCCGTGGCCGGTTTTTCCCGAGACACAATCCAGCGAGACTTGTGATTGGCGGGCGCGAGCGGAGGCTGCCGAAGCGCACGTGGAGAAGTTGCGTCGGGCTGAGGCGGCGGGGGAGGAGACGAAGGCGCTTCGCCACACGGCCGGGAACGCCCTTGGGTTGAAGGCCGAAGTGAGGCGGTTGGAGAAGCTCCTTACGGCCGCCGGGGTGGAGGCGAGCAAGCGCAGCACGATGATGTCGCTGCGCATGGAGGTGACCCGGCTGCGCGCGGCACTGCGGGCGTCGAAGGCCCCCCCGGCCCGCATCTCCGGGCCGGACGCCCGGCTGGCCAGGGCGCTGGAGCAATCGCAGGTCGGAACGACACGGTCAAGTCGCTACGTCACGAGGTCTGCGCGAGGCCGCCAAGGAGGCGGAGACCCACCAGGGCACGATCCGGTCACTGTCGCGCACGATCAAACATCTCCGTGCAAGACTGAGGGACTTCCAGGATCAGCGGGACACGGTCCGGGTGCTGTCCTGGCAGGTCGAGGTCCTTCGCCTGGATCTAGACGGCCTGCGTGCGTCGCTGAAGCGATCGGAGGACGAGAAGAAGGCGCTGGAGGCCCGGATTGCGGAGTTGCAGGCGAGCCGGGCGGTGCTGCAGAAGGCTCTGTTCGGGAGCGGGAGCGAACCGCCTCTCTTCCCCCCGCCCGCAACCCTCGACGAGGCCCCCCAAGCCTCCATGCCGCCGTGTGCTACACCCAGGAGGGCAGGCTCTGGAACGAGTTAATCGCCCGCTACCACTTACCTTGGCTACAAAACCCTCGTAGGCGCACAGATGCGCTACGCCGTCCACGACCGCCCCCTCGCCATGCTCGGCTTCTCCACCGCCGCCCGCAAGCTCGCGCTTCGGGACCGCTTCGTCGGATGGACCCCGCAACTGCGTCAGAAGAACCTCCCGCTGGTGATCGACAACCCCCGCTTCCTCATCCTCCCCTGGATCAGGATCCCCAACCTCGGCTCCCACATCCTCTCGCTCGTGTGCCGCCAACTGCCCAGGGACTGGACCGAGCGCTACAGCACGACCCCCGTGCTGATCGAGACCTTCGTCGAGACCCCGCGCTTCACCGGCGCCCTCTACAAGGCCTCGGGCTGGACCCGCGTCGGCGCCACTCAGGGCCGCGGACGCTACGACCGCCACACCAGGCGCGACCAGCCCATAAAGGACATCTGGCTCCGGCCCCTACGAAAGCACTGGCGAAGAGTTCTAAACCGGTGATATCATGGCTCTCATCATCCGGTGGCCGAACAAAAACCAACCTGCCAAGGGCGCGGTGTTGACCATGTGTTGATTGTTTGTGAGCGAATCATCCGGTCCTTCAAGAGAAGGGATTTACTCCATTGTTTTCAGCTGGTTACCGGCGGTGGTCTGCAGGAAAAATCCTACACGGCCAAGTTTGAAACCCGCCCGGACATGTCTTCTCCGGACTTCCGCGTGTTTTGAAGGGTTGACGTCGCAGTCACGGCAGATCGGTGCTGCCCATGAGGTAGCGGTCCACCTCCCGGGCGGCGCCGCGGCCTTCGTGGATGGCCCAGACGACGAGGCTCTGGCCGCGGCGGGCGTCGCCGGCGGCGAAGACGTTGCCGACGTTCGTGGCGTACTTGCCGTATTCGGCCTGGGCGTTGGAGCGGGGGTCGCGCTCGACGCCGAGCTGGGTGAGGACCTCGTCCTCGGGGCCGGAGAATCCCATGGCCAGGAGCACCAGGTCGGCGGGCCACTCCTGCTCCGAGCCCTCCACCGGACTGAAGGGAGCGCGGTCGGCGGGCCTGCTCCAGTCGAGGTCGATGGTCTGCAGGGCCTTGATGCGGCCGTGGCCGTCGTCGATGAACTTGACGGTGTTGGTGTCGTAGCGCCGGGGGTCGTCGCCGAAGAGCGCCTTGCCCTCTTCCTGGCCGTAGTCGAGCTTGTAGACAACCGGCCACTGGGGCCACGGGTTGTTGGGGGCGCGCTCGGGCGGCGGCTTGGGGATCACATCGAACTGCTGGAGGCTGGCGCACCCGTGGCGCAGGGCGGTCCCCACGCAGTCGGTGCCGGTGTCGCCGCCGCCCAGCACGATGGTGTGCTTGTCCTTGGCCGAGATGTAGTTGCCGTCGCCGTGGCCGGAGTCGAGCAAACTCTTGGTGTTGGCGTGGAGGAACTCCATGGCGAAGTGGATGCCGTGGAGCTCACGGCCCGGTGCGTTGCGCACGAAGTCGTTGGGCTTGGTGGCCCCGGTGCAGATCACCACCGCGTCGAACTCCCGTTGCAGATCGTCGGCGGCCACGTCCTTCCCGATCTCCACGCCGGTGACGAACTCGACCCCCTCGGCCTCCATCTGGTCGAGGCGCCGCCTCACCACCCTCTCCTTGTCGAGTTTCATGTTGGGAATGCCGTACATGAGCAGGCCGCCGGGGCGGTCCGCGCGCTCGTACACCGTCACCTGGTGCCCGGCGCGGTTGAGCTGGGCCGCGCAGGCCAGGCCCGCCGGGCCGGAGCCGATGACCGCCACCCGCTTTCCCGTCCGCTGTTGTGGCGGCTCCGGCACGATCCAGCCCTCCTCGAAGCCCCGGTCGACAATGGCGCACTCGATGGTCTTGATGGTGACCGGATTGCTGTTGATGCCCAGGACGCAGGACCCCTCGCAGGGGGCCGGACACACGCGGCCTGTGAACTCGGGGAAGTTGTTGGTCTTGTGCAGTTGCGCCAGGGCCTCTTTCCAGTGGTCCCGGTAAATCAGGTCGTTCCAGTCCGGTATGAGGTTGTTCAGCGGACAGCCCGAGGCGCCCGGGCCCCGTCCCATGGGGACGCCCGTATGGCAGAACGGGATACCGCAGTCCATGCAGCGGGCCCCCTGCTCCCGCAGCGATTTCGCCGGCATGGGCAGCACGAACTCGTTCCAGTCCTTCAGGCGTTCGAGCGGGTCGCGGTAGGGCTGCTTGCCCCGCTCATATTCCATGAATCCGGTGATTTTTCCCATAGTGACCCGGAGACGTCCCCCTGAACGTCCCCTACCCCTTGCATTGAGTTGTTGTTCCGAACGGGGCAACCGCCCGCACGCGGGCGGGATTGGAACCCGCCCCTAAGCCGGGGCGGACGCGGCCGTGCCCGTGACTTCGGGCATTCGAGCCTGGCGGGCGGCCATCTCCTGCAACGCCCGGCGGTAGTCCACCGGCATGACCTTCACGAACGAGCCCAGCAGCTCGGACCAGTTGTCCAGCACGTATTCACCGCGGTCGCTGCCGGTGTGCCGCACGTGGGCTTCGATCAGGCGACGGACGTGGGTGATGTCCTCATCGTCCTCCAGCGGCTCCAGATCCACCATCTCCTGGTTGCACAGTCCAGGAAAGACCCCCTTCTCGTCGAGCACGTAGGCGACGCCGCCGCTCATGCCCGCGGCGAAGTTGCGGCCCACCGGCCCGATCACCACCACGCGGCCGCCGGTCATGTACTCGCAGCCGTGGTCGCCGACGCCCTCGATGACGGTCTCGGCGCCGCTGTTGCGCACCGCGAAACGCTCGCCCGCGCGGCCGCGGAAGAAGGCCTGGCCGCCGGTGGCGCCGTAAAGGGCCACGTTGCCGATGATGATGTTCTCCGTGGGTTCGAACCCGGCGTTCTCCGGCGGATACACCGCCATGAGTCCGCCCGACAGCCCCTTGCCGGTGTAGTCGTTGGACTCGCCTTCGAGGAGGAGCGAAACGCCCGGCGCCAGGAACGCCCCGAAGCTCTGCCCGGCCGAGCCGAAGAGATTGATCCGGATGGTGTCGGGCGGCAGCCCTTCTTCGCCGTACCGGCGCGACACCTCGGCGCTGAGCATGGTGCCGGCGGTGCGGTCGATGTTGTTGATCTCGTGGCGGATCACCACCGGCTTGCCCTCTTCGAGGGCTTCCGTGGCAGCCTCCATGAGGCGCTGGTCGAGCTTCTTGTCGAGGCCGTGGTCCTGGGCCTGGCTGCAGTACCGCGCCACCGACGACGGCGCCTCCACCAGCGTCAGCAACCGGGAGAAGTCGAGCCCCTTGGCCTTCCAATGCTCGACCGCCTTGCGGGTGTCGAGGCAGTCGGTGCGCCCGACCATCTCGTCCACGGTGCGGAAGCCCAGCTCCGCCATGATCTCCCGCACCTGCTCGGCAATGAACATCATGAAGGTGACCACGTGCTCCGGCCTGCCGGTGAACTTCTTGCGCAGTTCCTCGTCCTGGGTGGCGACCCCCACCGAGCAGGTGTTGAGGTGGCACTTGCGCAGCATGATGCAGCCGCTCACCACCAGCGCGGTGGTGGCGAAACCGAACTCCTCGGCCCCCAGCATGCAGGCGATGGCCACGTCCCTGCCGGTCTTGAGCTGCCCGTCCGTCTGCACCACGATGCGGCCGCGCAGGTCGTTCTGCACCAGCACCTGCTGGGTCTCGGCCACTCCCAGCTCCCAGGGGATGCCGGCGTGCTTCATGGACGACTCCGGCGAGGCGCCGGTGCCGCCGTCGTAGCCGCTGATGAGCACCACGTCGGCCTTGCCCTTGGAGACTCCGGCCGCCACCGTGCCCACGCCCACCTCGGCCACCAGCTTGACGTGGATGCGCGCGCGGTCGTTGGCGCACTTGAGGTCGTGGATGAGCTGGGCCAGGTCCTCGATGGAGTAGATGTCGTGGTGAGGCGGCGGGGAGATGAGCCCCACCCCCGGGGTGGATTTCCGCACCCGGGCGATGGCCTCGAACACCTTGTGGCCGGGCAACTGTCCGCCCTCGCCGGGCTTGGCACCCTGGGCCATCTTGATCTGAAGGTCGGTGCAGTTCACCAGGTAGTTGCTCGTGACCCCGAACCGTCCGGACGCCACCTGCTTGATGGCGCTGTTGCGCCAGTCGCCGTTGGCGTCGGGGTAGTAGCGGTCCGGGTCCTCGCCACCCTCGCCCGAGTTGCTCCGCCCGCCGATGCGGTTCATGGCGATGGCCAGGTTCTCGTGCGCCTCCTTGCTGATGGAGCCGTAGGACATGGCACCGGTGGAGAAGCGCCTGACGATCTCCGACGCCGGCTCCACCTCCTCGATGGGGACCGCCGGTTGCATGGGGCGGAACTCGAACAGGCCCCGCAGCGTGCCGAGGAGCCGGGTCTGGTCGTCGATCTGCCTCGAGTATTCCTGGAAGAGATCGTAGTCGGCGGTGCGCGTGGAGGTCTGCAGCAGCGCGATGGTTTGGGGGTTGAACAGGTGGTGCTCGCCGTCCTTGCGCCACTGGTAGTAGCCGCCCACGTCCAGCGTGCCGTCGCTCGCCAGCGCCCGCTCGGGATAGCCGTGATGGTGGTGCTGGCGATACTCCTGCTCGATCTCGTCGAGGCCGATGCCCTCGATGCGCGACGCGGTCCAGGTGAAGTACTTGTCGATCACCGGCTGCTTGAGCCCGATGGCTTCGAAGATCTGCGCGCCGTGATACGACTTGATGGTGGAGATGCCCATCTTGGACATGGTCTTCAGCACGCCCTTGCACAGGGCCTTGATCAGGTTGCCCCGGGCCTTCTCTCCGTCCAGGTCCGGGATCAACCCGTCGCGGCACATCCACTCCACCGTCTCCAGGGTCAGGTACGGATTGATGGCATTGGCGCCGTAGCCGATGAGCAGGCAGCAGTGCATCACCTCCCTGGCCTCGCCCGACTCCACCACGATGGCGGCGCTGGTGCGCAAGCCTTCGCGGATGAGGTAGTGGTGGACGGCGGCCGTGGCCAGAAGGCTGGGGATCTGCACCCAGTCCGGCCCCACGTTCCGGTCGGACAGGATCACCACCGTGGCGCCCCGTTCCTTGATGGCCCGGCCGGCTTCCGCGCACAGCGCGTCCACCGCCTCCTCCAGGGCGCCCTCGGAGGCGGAGCGCGGGAACACCGCCGGCAGCGTCTCCGCCTTGAGTCCGGGCCGGTCGAGGGCCTTGATGCGCGCCAGCTCGCGATTGGTCAGCATCGGCCGCATGAGCTGGAGCTGGCGGCAGTGTTCCGCGGTCTCGGCGAAGAGGTCCTGCTCCGAACCGACGGAGGTCCGCAAGGCGGTCACCAGCTCCTCGCGGATGGCATCGAGAGGAGGATTGGTCACCTGGGCGAAGAGTTGCTTGAAATAGTGGAACAGCAACTGGGGCCGGTCGGACAGAACCGCGAGCGGGGCGTCGTTGCCCATGGAGCCCACGGGCTCTTCCCCCCGCATGGCCATGGGTCCGACCAGGATCTTGAGTTCCTCGCTGGTGTAGCCGAAGGCGCGCTGGCGTTCCGAAAGGGTCTCCGCATCGAACCCGGGCACGTCCTCGGGTTCCGGCAGGTCCTCCAGCGTCACCATCTCCTGCCGCAGCCACTGCCGGTAGGGCCGGCGCGTGCTGATCTCGTGCTTGATCTCGTCGTCCTCGATGATGCGGCCTTCGAGCGTGTCGACGAGGAACAGGCGTCCCGGCTGCAGCCGGCCGCGGACGAGAATGCGTTCGGCCGGTATGTCCAGCACTCCCGCCTCCGAGGCGCCCACGATGAAGTCGTCCTTCGTGACCACGTAGCGGAAGGGCCGCAGGCCGTTCCGGTCCAGCGTGGTGCAGACGCGGTCGCCGTCGCAGGCCGCGATGAGGGCCGGGCCGTCCCACGGCTCCATGAGGCAGGCGTGATAGGCGTAGAAGGCCTTCTTCTCGTCCGACATGGTCTCGTGGTTTTCCCAGGCCTCGGGAATCATCATCATCAGGGCGTGGGGCAGCGAGCGGCCGGTGGAAACCAGCAGCTCCAGGGCGTTGTCGAAGCCCGCGGTGTCGCTGGCCCCCTCGCGGATGATCGGGCTCAACTTGGCCATGTCGTCGCCGAAAAGCGGCGACGAGAACAGCGCTTCCCGGGCGCGCATCCAGTTCTGGTTGCCCCGGATCGTGTTGATCTCGCCGTTGTGGCACAGCATCCGGTACGGGTGCGCCAGCCGCCAGGAGCCCAGGGTGTTGGTGCTGTAGCGCGAGTGCACCAGGGCCAGGGACGAGGCCATGGATTCATCCGAGAGGTCCCGGTAGAAGGAATCCAGTTGATCGGCCCGCAGCAGGCCCTTGTAGACCACGGTCTTGCTGGACAGGCTGGAGATGTAGAAGTCGTCCCGGACCTCGGCGGCGAGGCCGGCGTCCACGGCGTTCTCGATGACCTTGCGGATGACGTAGAGCTTGCGTTCGAACTGGTCCTGGGTGGCCGTCTCCGGTCCCGCCCCGATAAAGAACTGCCGGATCAGCGGCGCCACCTGGGCCGCCACCTCGCCGCACTGGGTGAAGTCCGCGGGCACGTCCCGCCACCCCAGGAACTCCTGACCCTCGTCCCGGACGGTGTTCTCCATCACCCTCTCGCACCAGCGGTGCCGCTCGGTCTCCCGCGGCAGAAAGACCATGCCGACCCCGTACCGGCCCGGCTCCGGCAGCGATATGCCCATGGGGCTGCAGTGCCGCTGAAAGAAGGCGTGGGGAATCTGGAACAGGATGCCGGCGCCGTCGCCCGTCTGAGGGTCGCAGCCGCAGGCCCCGCGATGCTCGAGGTTGATCAGCACCTCGACGGCGTGGCGGATGATGTCGTGGGACTTGCGGCCGTCAAGGTTGGCCACCACGCCCACGCCGCACGCGTCGTGTTCATAGTTCGGATCGTAGAGCCCTTGGTGCTTCTTCGTCATGTCGAACAGCCCTGGACAAGACGGCCCGCGCTCGTCTTGTCGATATTCGGAACAAGCGGGAATACCACAAAACGGTCCACGTTTCAGTAGCTATCACGTTTTTGTCAGGGAGACGTCACACGGTCCGCCCGTGGCCGTCACTGTGCGGTCTCCTGAACGCGGCACTGAGGAAGGTGGTCGGCCTGTTCCGCCGAAACTCCTCAGTCTATCAATGTATCGCCGCTTTCGCCAAGCCCCGGACACACGTTACGAACCGGACGGTTCGGTTGTCCGCGCGCCCCGGCCCGGTTCCGAAAACCCGCCGGGTCCGTTATAGAGAAGAAGCACCTCAATTCTGGAGTTCTCTCATGAAATACGTGGGCCAATCGGTACGCAGCCTCGATGCGGACGAAAAAGTGACCGGAACCGCCGTCTACACGGCGGACCTCACCCTGCCGGGGATGAAGTTCGCCAGGGTCATCGGCAGTCCCCACGCGCACGCCCGCATCGACGGGTTCGACCTCGAAGACGCGCGCGCGGTCCCCGGCGTGCGCACCATCGTGACCCACGACAGCCTCGACTTCAGCCGGCTGGGGTGCCTCCGCACCCTCAGGCCCTACGGCCAGGCGGTGAAGGACCGGCCGGTGCTGGCCCACGAGAAGGTGCGGTTCCAGGGCGAGCCCGTGGCCATCGTAGTGGCCGACAGCGAGACCGCGGCCGTGGAGGCTGCGGCGCGGGTGGAGGTGCGGTACACGCCGCTGCCCCAGGTGTCGGAGATGATGTCCGCCATGGAAGGCGGCACCCTGGTGCACGAGGCCGATTCCGACTACGACCGCGAGGGCGAAAGCGACTTCGACCACGACTACGGGCGCAACAACTGCGGCGGCACCCACTTCGTCCAGGGGGACCCGGAGGGGGCCTTCCGCGAGGCCGCCCACGTCATCGAGGACCATTTCTCCTTCCCCTCGCTGTTCCACTATCCCATGGAACCCCACTGCGCCGTCGCCACGGTGGACGACCAGTCCGTCACCGTGCACTCCTCCTCGCAGGCTCCCTTTCCGGTCCGCGACGAACTCGCGCGCATGTTCGGGCTCGAGGCGGAGCAGGTGACCGTGAAGGTGCCCTATGTTGGCGGCGGCTTCGGCGCCAAGGGCCACATCGGCGTCGAGCACCTGGCGGTCCTGGCGGCGGCCGCCTCGGGGGAGACGGTGCAGCTTCGCATGTCCATGGAGGAGACCGCCTTCACCGCCCGGCGCCATCCCGCCGAGATCGAGATCCGCACGGGGCTCCGCGAAGACGGCACGCTGCTCTGCCGGGAGGCCAGGATCTACCTGGACACCGGCGCCTACGCCGACTTCGGCATCCAGGTGACGCGCAAGGCGGCCTTTCGCTCCGTGGGACCCTACCGGGTAGCCCACGCCCGGGCCGACTGCTACTCGGTCTACACCAACAAGGTGCCTGCCGGCGCTTTCCGCGGCATCGGCAGCGTGCAACTCGGCTGGGCCTGCGAGGCCCATACGGACCATATCTGCACCGAACTCGGCTACGACCCCGTGGAGTTCCGGCTCAAGAACCTGCTGCGGGCCGGGGAGAAGTACGTTCTCGGCGGTCCGCCGCTGGACGGGAACCCGCATGAAGCGCTGACTGCCTGCCTGGAGCTGTTCGAGAAGACCCGCCGGACGCGGCCCCCGGAGTCGCTGGCGCAGCCCGGCGAGAAGATCGGCACCGGCGTCGCGTGCGCCATCAAGGATCTCTCCACCACCCAGTACAACGCCCGCATCGTGTTCGAGGACGACGCCACCTTCACCGTCCACGCCAACGCCCCGGAGATCGGCGGCGGGGCCAAGACGGTGCTGGCCCAGACGGCCGCGGAAGTGCTCGGCGTCGGCATCGAACGAATCACCATCGCCCCCTACGACACCAGCACCACGCCCGGCGCCTCCGGGGTCTACGGCAGCCGCATCACCGTGCTCATGGGCAACGCGGTGAAGCGGGCGTCGGAAGAGTTGCGGGAGCTGCTGCTGCAACAGGCCGCGGCCCTGACCGACCGGGACCTCCAGGACCTTTCCCTGGACGACGGCGTGTTCTCGAGCAACGGCGAGCCGGTGATGAACCTGGAGGAGCTGGCGGCCCGGATCACCGGCACGCTGGTGGGGCGGGGCATGGACAAGGCCCTCACCCGCGACCGCATCGACATCCGCACCTGGGAGATCAACGCCGGCATCGCGGTGATGGCGGTGGATGCGGAAACCGGCAGGGCGCGCTGCCTGACCTACGTCTCCTCGGCCGATATCGGACAGGCCATGCACCCGCTCCGGTGCGAGGGCCAGGAGCAGGGCTCCATCATGTTCGGCATGGGCAACACCCTCACCGAGGAGCAGGTGTTCGACGGCGCGCTGCTGCTCAACCCCAGCGCCATCGACTACGCCCTGCCGCGGTTCAGGAATCTGCCCGCCGTGCTGGATTCCGTCCTGATCGAGAACCGGGACGGCCCCGGCCCCTTCGGCAGCAAGGGCATGGCCGAGGGCGGGCTCGCCCCGGTGGCCCCTGCCATCGCCGCCGCCCTGAGACAGGCCGCGGGCATCGTGGTTCACGACCTGCCCATGAACCCCGAACGGGTGTACCGGCTGATGGAGTCCGGCGGCTGATGGACGGTTCCACCGGCATCGAGTCACGGGTCCTGTCCGCCCTCGACCAACTCGGCGTTCCGTACGAACTCGTCCACATCGACCCCGCCTTCGCGGATACCGCGGACTTCTGCGAGAAATACGGCTACCCCATGGAGACCAGCGGCAACACCATCATCGTGGCCTCCAAGCGCGGCGAGAAGAAGTACTGCGCCTGCATCGTGCAAGCTTCGGCGCGGCTCGACGTGAACCGGACGGTCAAACGATTGATGGGCGTGTCGAGGGCCTCGTTCGCCTCCGCCGAGGAGACCATGGAGCTGACGGGGATGATGATCGGCGGCGTCACCGCGTTCGCCCTGCCGCCGGGCCTGCCGGTCTATGCCGACCCGAACCTCCGGTCCCAGGACTGCGTCATCCTCGGTTCCGGCAGCCGCTCGTCCAAGATCAGGATCTCGCCCGAGGATCTCGGCAAGATACCCGGTGCGCAGTTCATCGACGGCTTGGCGATGTCGTAAGGGCAGGCTCCAGGACCGCCGGCGCCCGCATCGTGGTTGTCAGGACCGCGCGGCTCGGCCATACGCCGTCAACCGTTTGGCGTTCGCGTCAAGAAGCGGTAGACTAGCGGAATGGCCCAACCACGAACCACGTTTGCCAAACGGCAGCGGGAACGCGCAAAACAGGAGAAGAAGGAGGAGAAGGCCAGGCGGCGCGCCGAACGCCGGGAAGCCCGGCAGGAACGGCCCGACCGCGAAGATGACGTCGATCCTGACATCGCCGACATCGTTCCTGGTCCGCAACCCCCTATCGAAGACCTCTAGTCCCGCGCCGGCCAAGTCTGCCAATCTCGTCCCGGCTCACCATCGGTGTCATGACGGTGGAGACGAAACGAGTAGTTGCGACCGCGGCGACCGTTCCGTTGACACGGACGCCGGATGCAGCTAAAGTCCTTATCAAACCGTGTTCCAGCCTAATCTGCCCGACGAAGCTCTCGTCCCAAGCAAAAACCCATCACGTGCCGTGAAAGACGCATGTTCTTGCACAATGCGGCGATCCGGTTCCCAGGGTCGAACAGACTGGTTTTCTTTTGTTTCAGCCATTGGAGGAAGAACATGAGCCAGAAATTGTACGTGGGCGGTTTGCCCTATTCCGTCACCGACGGCCAGCTCGAGGAGATATTCGCCGAGCACGGCACGGTGGAGTCCGCAAGAGTCATCGCGGACAAGTTTACCGCCCAGTCGCGCGGCTTCGGTTTCGTGGAGATGAGCTCGGGTGAAGAAGGGCAGAAAGCCATCGACGCCCTCAACGGAACGGACCTTCAGGGCCGTACGCTGACGGTCAACGAGGCACGCCCGCAGGAGAGACGGTCCGGCTTCGGCAACGGAGGCGGTGGCGGCGGCAACAGGCGGTCGGGAGGAGGCGGCAGACCGAGCCGCTGGTAACGCAATCCATCCACGCACCGACGATCCGTCCTGGCGGTCCCGTTCCCTTTACGGGACGGTGACCGCCAGGTTTCCGGAACCAGGCTGAAACCGTGCACCGGCAGCCGTGAGCGGGTCCTCCCCAGGACCGACTTCCCACGCAAAGAAACCCTCTATGTCAAATTCAGACGACACATCTTTCCACACATTCGGCTTGTCCGATCCCATGCTGAAGGACCTCTCCAAGGTCGCGTTCGCCACCCCCACTCCCATTCAGGCCAAGGCCCTGCCCCCGGCTCTCGAAGGCCGCGACGTCTTGGGCTGCGCCCAGACCGGAACCGGCAAGACCGCCGCCTTCGTCATCCCCATGGTGGAGCGGCTCGCGGGCTCGCCCCAAGGACCGCCCCGCGGACTGATCCTGGCGCCCACCCGTGAGCTGGCGTTCCAGATTCAGGAGACCATCGACGATCTCGGACGCTCATCGCGGGTCTATGCCACCACGGTGGTGGGCGGCGCCGACGTCCAGGCGCAGCTACGCGGCCTCAAACAGCACCCCGAGATCATCGTGGCCACGCCGGGCCGGCTGCTGGACCTCATGTGGGACGGCCACATCGACCTGAGAGAGGTAGAGGTGGTGGTGTTGGATGAGGCCGACCGCATGCTCGACATGGGGTTCGCCGATCAACTGAACCAGGTCATCGACGCACTGCCGCCCGGGCGCCAGAGCTTCCTCTACTCGGCGACCCTGCCCACGGACCTGGAAGAGCTGGTGCGCATGTCGTTGCGCGACCCGTTCCACGCCGTCGTGGCCAAGCCGGCGACCCCGGCGGACGGTGTCACCCATACCCTCCACAACACCACCCCGGGGGCCAAGACTTCGTTGCTGCTGTCCCTTCTCCAGGACAGTGACGAATCCGTGCTGGTGTTCACCCGCACCAAGAGCCGCGCCGACCTCATCGCCGAGACCCTGCGGCGCAGCGGCCACCGGGCCGCCGAGATCCACGGCAACCTTTCGCTGGAACGGCGGCGCGCCGCCCTCGAAGGGTTCCGGCGCGGTCGTTACAGGATCCTGGTGGCCACCGACATCGCCGCCAGAGGGTTGGACATCGACAACATCGGCCACGTGATCAACTACGACCTGCCCTACACGCCGGAAGACTACGTGCACCGCATCGGCCGCACCGCCCGGATGGCCGCGGTAGGACGGGCCACGAGCTTCGCCACCGCCGCGGACAGCCAGTCGGTCAAGGCCATCGAGAACATCCTGGGGAAATCCATCCCGCGGCCTTCGGGCGGTCAGCCGGACAAGAAACGGCGCAGCCGCAACGGGAGCCCGGACGCCCCGCAGGAACAGCGGCGGCGCCCGGCGGCCAAACGCCGGCGGAGCCGGAACAGGGGCGGCAAACCCGCCGCCGGCGCGGAGCACCACGCCGAAGCGGCGAGACAGGCCGCCCCCATCACCGAGCAGCCTTGACGCTGCGTCTCCGGCACCTTGACGAAAGCAGGCGGGAGTGCTTGAAGTCGGTTGGCGAAAGCCATTCCCCCGCCTCACTCCACCTGGCTTCCCGCTTTCGCGGGAATGACGGAGGGGACGCGAGAATGACGGAGGGGACGCGAGAATGACGGAGGGGGCACGGGAATGGCGGAGAGGACGCGGGAATGACGACCGGGACGCGGGGACGGCGTGCCTGGTACGGATAGACCCCGTGGGAGGGGACAAGACTCAAGCGAGAAACCATGGAACACCCCGCATTACCCATCAAAGTCACTGTCAACGGCGAAGAGCAGGCGGCCGAGGTGGAACCGCGGCTCCTGCTGGTGCATTTCCTGCGCGAGAACCTGGGGCTTACCGGCACCCACGTGGGCTGCGACACGAGCCAGTGCGGCGCGTGCACGGTGCATCTCGACGGCGCCGCGGTGAAGTCCTGCACGGTGCTGGCGGTACAGGCCGACGGCGCGGAGATCACCACCATCGAGGGGATGGCGGAGGGGATGAGCCTGCACCCGGTACAGGCGGCGTTTCAGGAACAGCACGGGCTTCAGTGCGGCTACTGCACTCCCGGCATGGTCATGACCGCCGCCCACCTCCTGGAAACCAACCCGAACCCGGACGACGATGCCATCAAGCACGCCCTGGAAGGGAACCTGTGCCGCTGCACGGGTTACATCAACATCGTCAAGGCCATCCGTTGGGCCGCCGAGCAGATGAGGGGGGAGCATGCATCCAGCTAGCTTCGGATACCACGCGCCCCGCTCTCTCGAGGAAGCATTCGGGCTCTTGCGGGAACATGGCGAGGACGCCAAGGTGCTGGCCGGAGGCCACAGCCTCCTCCCGGCCATGAAGCTCCGGCTGACCCAGCCGGAGGTCCTGGTGGACCTTCGGCTCGTTCCGGGGCTCAGCGGCATCCGGGTGGACGGCGGCGAGCTGGTCATCGGCGCCCTGACCACCCATACCGAGGTAAGCACCTCCGAAACCGTGCGCGGGTCGCTGCCGGGGCTGGCCGACACCGCCTCGGTCATCGGCGACCTCCAGGTCCGGAACCGGGGCACCATGGGGGGCAGCGTCGCCCATGCCGATCCGGCCGCCGACCTTCCGGTGACCCTGACCGCCCTTGACGCCTCTTTCGTCCTCGCTTCATCCGAGGGCGAGCGCACCGTGACGGCGGACGAATTCTTCGTGGACTTCTTCACCACTGCCCTGGAGCCCCACGAAATCCTGACCGCCGTTCGAATCCCGTTGCCGCCCTCCCCTGCCCGGACGAGCTACGCCAAGCTGCCGCACCCGGCTTCCGGGTACGTGGTGGTGAGCGCGGCGGCGGCGCTGTCGGTGGATGAGGGCGGCGCCTGCACCGGCGCGCGGCTGGTCCTCGGCGGCGTGGCCGGCACACCCCACCGGGCCGAGGCCACGGAGGCCGCCCTGGCGGGTCAGACGCTGACGCCGGAGGTGATGGCGGCTGCGGCCGCACAGGCCGCCGAGGGAATCGATCCGCACGCGGATTCCTACGCGGACGAGGACTACAAGCGCCACATGGCGGTGGTGTACGCCCGGCGCGCCATCGAGGCCGCAGCGGCGCGGGCATAGTTCCTCCGTATACGACTTCGGGCTCGACGCAACGCGCGGCCAACTCGCCGAGGACGATCCATGAGCACAGAGCAAAGCAGCACGAACCTTATCGGGGCCTCCATCCGCCGGGTCGAGGACCCGCCCCTGCTCACCGGCCAGGGATGCTACGTGGACGACGTCAAGCTGCCCGGCATCCTGCATGTGGCGATTCACCGGAGCACGCACCCCCACGCCCGGATCGTGTCCATCGACACCGCCGAGGCGGCGGCCATGCCCGGAGTGGTGTGCGTGGTCACGGGTGACGACACCGGCGATCTGGCGCTGCGGGCGCCCATGCTCACGCCGGACATGAACATGCCGGAGCATCCGGTGCTGGCGTGCGGCGCCGTTCACGCGGTGGGTGCGCCGATCGCGGCCGTGGTGGCCGAGAGCCGCGCCCTGGCCGAAGATGCCGCCGCCGCCATCGGGGTGGCCTACGACCCCCTCCCCGTGGTCACCGACGCCGAGGCCGCGCTGGAGGATGGCGCGCCGCTGGCCCACGAGGACCTCGGCACCAACCACTGCTACACCATGAAGCGGGAGAACGGCGACGTCGACAAGGCGTTCGCCGAAGCGGACCACATCTCCCGGCTGCACATGAAGAGCCCCAGGCTCGTGGCCATGTCGATGGAGGCACGGGGAGTCCTGGCCCACGCGGACCCGATCCGGAACGAGATCACGGTGTGGCTCTCCACCCAGGGGCCGCACCGGTCGCGGGCGGAGATCGCCAACTCGCTGGCGTTCCCCGAGAACCGCATCCGGGTCATCGCCCCGGACGTGGGCGGCGGCTTCGGCAGCAAGGGCTGCGTCTACCGCGAGGACATCCTGGTCTGCCATCTGGCACAGAAGCTGGGCCGGCCGGTCAAGTGGATGGCCACCCGCAGCGAGGATTTCCTCACCACCTGCCAGGGACGCGACCAGGCCATGACCTCGGAGCTGGCCCTGAGCAAGGACGGCAGGATGCTGGGCCTCAAGGTGCGGGTGGTGGCGAACCTCGGCGCCTACCTGCACTCCGCCACCGCCGGGCCGCCGCAGCGCATGCTGGTCATGGCGCCGGGCTGCTACCAGATCCAGGACGTGCGGGTGGAGATCGTCTCCGCTTTCACCAACACCGTGCCCACCGGCCCGTACCGCGGCGCCGGCCGGCCGGAGTCGGTGCTCAACATCGAGCGGCTGGCGGACAAGGCCGCCCGGGACCTGGGCATGGACCCGCTGGAGCTCCGGCGGAAGAACTACATCCAGCCGGACCAGTTCCCCTACCGCACCGGCGTGGGGGTGGAATACGACTCCGGCGACTACGAGAAGTCCCTGGCCGAGGCCCTGCGGCTGTCGGACTACGACCAGCTCATCCGCGACCGCGACGAGGCGCGGGCGCGGGGCGAGCTGGTGGGCGTGGGCGTCTCCACCTTCACCGAACCCAGCGGCGGCGCCGGCTTCGAGAGCGGCACCGTGCGGGTGGAGCGAACGGGCGAGATCACCGTGCTCACGGGCTCCAGCTCCCACGGACAGGGGCACGAGACGGTGTGGGCCCAGGTGGCCGCCGACAAGCTCCAGGTACCGATGGAAAGCGTGGTGGTGCGTCACGGCGACACCACCGCCGTCCAGCAGGGCACCGGCACCTTCGGCAGCCGCAGCGCGGTCATGGGCGGCGGCGCCCTGGCCACGGCCGCCGACCGCGTGGTCGCCAAGGCCAAGGCCGTCGCCGGCAACCTCATGGAGGCGTCGCCGGACGACGTCGTCCAGGTGGAAGGGGGCTTCGCCGTGGCCGGCGTGCCGGAACGGAACGTGACCTGGCGCCAGGTGGCCGGGGCGGCTTACGCCAAGGGCACCCCGGCGGGGATGGACCCGGGCCTCAACGAGACCGCCTTCTTCGATCCCAACCGCGAGGCCTGGGGCTTCGGCGCCCACCTGGCGCTGGTGCGCATCGATTCGGACACCGGCGAGCTGACCATCGAGAAGCTCGTGCTGGTGGACGACATCGGCATCGTCCTGAACCCCATGGTGGTCGAGGCCCAGGTCCACGGCGGCCTGGCCCAGGGCCTCGGCGAGGCGTTGTGCGAGCACATGGTCTTCGACGAGGAAGGCCAGCCCCGCACCGGAACCCTCATGGACTACGCGGTGCCGCGCGCCTCCACCATGCCGCCCGTGGTGCTCGGCGAGACCGAGACCCCCAACCCGTTCAACCCCCTCGGCGTCAAGGGCGTCGGCGAAGCCGGCACCAACGGCGCGCCCCCGGCCGTGGCCAACGCTGTCATGGACGCCCTCTCCCCCCTGGGCATCGACCACATCGACATGCCCTACACCGCGCCCAAGCTGTGGCGGGCCATCCGGGAAGCGGGGAAGGCTAGCGGCTAGACTCCTGCACTGAACGCGCCATGAAGCTCAATCATCTCCAAGTCTCGACGTACGACGTGGACGCTTCCGTCGCGTTCTACGAACGCTTCTTCGGCTTCGGAAAAGGTTGGGAAGCGGACGGCGAGACGTTCCTCGTGCGCGAAGCCGAAGAGGACGGTTTCCTCCTTGCGCTCAAGCCCGTCCAAGAAGGGACAGAACCTCCCGAGTGGCTCCACTTCGGATTCACCGTGGAGACCATCGAGGAGGTGAAAGAACAGCACACCGTTCTTGAAGCGGCCGGGATCGAATTCGAAATGGCCATCCTCGATCGGGATGACATGGCTGTCTTCTACGCGATCGATCCCGGATCAGGGAACCGGGTCGAGGTGGGTTGCTGGTCTCCGGCTTGAAACCACGAGGTTTGCTCGCCTCCAGGGCCCGCTCACCAAAGACGACGCTCGGTCTGACTGTCGAACGCCTTGTCGGCCGAGATCAGGCCCATGTCTTCAAGGTGCGCCTGAGCCAGCAGGATCCTGTCCCAAGGGTCGCCGTGATGCCAATCAAGCCGCGCTGCATGGACGAGATGCACTGAGGTAAGGGCGAGTTCATCAAACCCGGAGAACTGCACGGCTTCAGGCAAGTACATGGCCGCTGTAGGCATACGGCCAAGACTCGCCTTGAACGCGATCTCATACAGGCTCACCGGGCTGTAGAAGACGTCGTTGTCGTCGTCGAGTATGCGGGCTTGAGCCTTGTCGGACAATCTCGGCAAGCCGCGAATGGCCCACCACAGGGCATGACTGTCTAGAAGCAGCCGCACAGAGATTTACCGCTTGGCGATGCCGAGATCGTCCGTTAGCCCACCCTCCAGGGCCGCCTGATCGGCTGGCGACAGCGGCTTTTCGACCGCCTCCGTTAGCGCATTCAACTCCTCTTCACTCATCATTTCCTTGAGGACGCCCAGTCTGCGCCGACGTTTTCGCTGCAGCCCAACGAGCTTGGCCACCGGCTCCCGTCCACGGGCGACAACGACTTCCTCGCCTCGTTCGACGCGACTGATCATTTCCGCGAGCCGTGCTCGGAACTCGCTTACCGTGACGGGTTCAGATTTCCCTGCTTCACCGTGCAACTTGGTGTCATCCATGGTCACTCCCCCTTGGGCCAGCTTCAAAGCGGATTATAGCAGTTGTCACGCAGGATGTACAACCTATGTACAGTGTCTCTGTGCTACCCTCCCAGCCCCGGGATCCCGGGTCAAACTTGCCCCGGGCTTGACCCGGGGCCCGGGATGAGGGGGGGCGTTACACCCCGCCGAAGCCCTGGTCCTGGGCTTCGCCTACCAGCCACGGATCGTTGATCTCGGTGGTGGGGGGCTCGCCCTGTAGCACACGCACCACTTCGCGGGCAGCGTGGGTCTGGCAGTCGACGTAGGACTCGTTGGAGTTGGCGGCGGTGTGGCAGGTAACGATGACGTTGGTGAGCGTCAGGATCGGGTGGTCGGCGGGCATGGGCTCGGGGTCGGTGACATCAAGGGCGGCGCCGGCGAGATCGCCGGCGGTGAGGGCCTCGTAGAGGGCGTCGGTGTCCACCAGGCCGCCCCGGGCGCAGTTGAGGAAATAGGCCGTGTTCTTCATGGCCGCGAACTGCTCCTTGCCGAACATCTTGCGGGTGGCGGGCACCAGCGGGGCGTGCAGGCTGATGACGTCCGAGGTCTTCACCAACTCATCCAGGGACACCAGCTTGACGCCCATGGCCTCGGCGATTTCCGGAGCCACGTACGGGTCCACCGCCTGGACGTTCATCTTCATGCCCTGGGCCCGGGGCGCCACCTGACGGCCCACGTTTCCCAAGCCCACGATCCCCAGGGTCTGTCCGGCAATGCGCGAAACCGGGCCGCGGTAGGAGTGCAGCTCGGCCGTGTGGCGGCGCCAGCGGCCCTCGCGCACGTACTGGTTCATGCGCACGAGCTTGCGGGAGATGGCGATCATGAGGCCGATCATCTGCTCCGACACTTCGATGGAGTTGCAGCCGGCGGCATTGCACACGGTGACGCCGTGCTCCCTGGCCGCGGCCAGGTCCAGCCGGTCCACGCCCACGCCGGTGCGGCACACCACCTTGCAGCGGTCGAGCTTCTCGATGATCTCCCGGGTGAGCGGGAGGGCGCCGTGGAAGATCATGCCGTCGGCGCCCTGCCCGGCCTCCGCCAACTCCTCGTCGTTGGTCGGCTTGGCCACCACCATCTCCGCGCCGGCTTCGCGCAGGATGGGCTCGATCAGGTCGACGGGAACATCGTTGCTGCCACAGTAGACGACCCGGAATTTCGCCATCGTCCGTATCCCGCCTACATTCCCAGGCCGAACATCCGCACCGGGTTGTCCCACAGGATCTTGCGCCGGGTTTCCTCCGACAGATTCTCGTTGGCGCTCAGCGCGCCCACGGTGAGGTCCGGCCACTTGTCGACGCAGTCACTGTGGGGATAATCCGTGGCCATGGTCAGGCGGTCGTTGCCGACGTGCTCGACGAAGCTCGGCACCAGCTCCTCGCCGGCCTCGCAGCTCACCCAGCACTGCCGCTGGAAGTAGAAGCTGGGCTTCTCCGGCGTGGTCTTGGCGGAACCGTGGGACTCGTGCTCCCAGTGCTCGTCCATGCGCTCCAGCCAGAACGGCACCCAGCCGCAGCCGGATTCCAGATAGGCCACCTTGAGGGTCGGAAACTTCTCCAGTATACCGTCGCCGCAGAAGCTCAGGCACGCCAGCATCTGCTCCAGGGGATGGCAGGCCACATGGCGGCCGAACTCGCTGTAGCGGTCGTCCCCCGCCTGCTCCAGCACCGTGCGGGCGCCCTCGTGGACGCAGACGGTGACGCCCAGGTCCTGGGCCGCCTCGTAGATGGGATAGTAGTCCGGGCTCGCCAGGGTGCGGCCGCAGAGCTTGTTGGGACGCCAGAAGATGCCCACGAGCCCGAGCTTCTCCCGTGCGTGGCGCAGTTCCTCGACCGCCCGTGCGGGGTCCTGCAGGGGCAGCAGCATGACGCCCCGCAGCCGCGACTCGTCGTGGCTGCAGTATTCCGCGAGCCAGGTGTTGTAGGCGCGGCAGATGGCCTGGCTCAACTCCGGGTCGATGTCCGAGCTCCACATGACGTAAAGGCCCATGGTCGGGAACAGCACGCTCAGGTCGATGCCTTCCTTGTCCATGTCGCGGAGGTTGGACGCGGGATCGAACCCGGTGGCGATGGCCTCGGCGAAGGTCTCGCGCCAGGACTCGTTGCTGGCGAAGATATAGCCGTAGTCGGTGACCTCGCGGTCGGGCCGCCTGTTGGAATCGGAGACGGGCTTTCCGTCCACGAAGCGGTTGGACTGGTTCGGCCCGGTGATCTTCACCCGCCCGTGGTACTTCTTCGGCATGTACCGGTCGTACATGTCCGACGGTTCCATGATGTGCCGATCCGAATCGATTACGCGAAATCCGTCCTTCATGGCTCTACTCCTTCTTTGGGCAGGCGGGGCGCCTCGTTGTTCCGTCACTTATGGGAAATCGCTTCGGCGACGGACCGCCGAAGCACTGCCACTATAGATCAAAAGCCATGGCCCTATCAAATGCCGGAAACCGCCCGAATCCATGCCTGGATGGCCTCTCGGGCACGCCCCGAGGGGCGTGCTTGACCCGGCGGGAAGCCACGGTTAACATCCCACCGACACCGACCAAGGAGGCCTATCATGGGAGTGGAACCCGGCGCGGAACTTTTCGATTTCAACGAGCCCTCGCCCACCGGCAAGGCCGGATTCGGCACGTGGAAGAACCCCAAGTCACCGTATGACCGTTTCATGGAGGACCAGGGCATCTCCATCCACCGGGACATCGGGGTGCACAAGGTCCAGGACCTGCCGCTCAAGCCCTGGAAACGGCTGGGGGGACGCGGCATCGGCATCCAGCTCCTGGGCACCGAGCACCTCTGGGGCATGTACGTGGTGGAGGTGCCCGGGGCCGGCGCGCTCAACGCCGAGCGTCATCTCTACGAGGAGACCTACTACGTGGTGGAGGGGCGCGGCACCACCGAAGTGTGGAACGAGAGCGAGGACAGGAAGCTCACCTTCGAATGGGGCCCGGGTTCGCTCTTCGGCATCCCGTTGAACGCCTGGCACCGGGTGGTCAACGCCACCTCGGCTCCGGCCATGCTGCTGGCCGCCACCACCGCTCCCAACATGCTGAACCTGGTCCGCGACGCCGAGTTCGTGATGAACTGCCCGTACGAGTTCTCGAGACGGTTCGCCGGCGAAGACGACTACTTCAAGGAGGTGGAGGAGATCCGTGCCGACCCGGTGCGCGGCCTGGCCATGCGCCTCACCAACGTCATCCCGGACATCGTCACCTGCGAACTGCCGCGGGACAACCGCCGCTCCTTCAGCTACCGCCGGGTGGAGCCCCACATGGCCGGGGCCAACTTCTACATGAAGATCGCCCAGTACGAGACCGGGCAGTACTCCAAGGCCCACAAGCACTCCTCGGGCGCCATCCTGGTCTGCATCAAGGGCAAGGGGTTCAGCTACACCTGGCCCGACACCCTGGGCATGAGGCCGTGGGAGGAAGGACGCGGGGACGACGTCAAGCAGCAGACCTACGAGCCGGTGGGCATGATCAGCGCCGCGCCCATGCGGGGCGACTGGTTCCACCAACACTTCGGCACCGACCCGGAAGGCCTGCGCCTGCTGATCTTCGACGGCCCCTACGGGCCGGCCTTCCGGCGCGGCGGCGCTCCCGGCGGGCAAGGCAAGGACGTGGGGGCGGTGGACACCCGCGACGGCGGCAACGCCATCGCCTACATGGACGAGGACCCGCAGATCCGCAAGATCTACGAGGCCGAGCTGGCCGCCAACGGCATGGAGAGCCGGATGCCCGAGTGGGCCTACGAAACCCGGACGCCGCCGGAAGGAGCGCTGGAGCCGGCCGCGGGGTTCTGAGGACAGTTCGCGCCGAAGCCCGCCAGGCGCACGACCCGCGCACGACTTCCGTCACTCCCGACGCACCACCCGTCATTCCCGCGAAACATCTGTGTCAAAACGTCACCCGGACAAGAACCGGCGGCACCGCCCCGAACCGTCGTTCCCGCGGAAGCGGGAATCCAGGGGTGGAGAGGGGCCAAACGGGCGTGTTCCCCGCCTCATCCCGCCTGGATTCCCGCTTTCGCGGGAATGACGGTTTTCGAAGGTCATTGCCTCGCTCGGATGGTGTTTGACACAGCCGGTTTCGCGGGAATGACGCGGTCAGCGCAGATTGGCGTCGTGGAGTGCGGACTGGCGTGATGGAGTGCGGGAAGGTTCGGCTCATCCCTCCCACAAGTCGCGAAACTGCACCGCCGCCACCTGCTCGTAGGGCACCGGCCCCGGCAGGTGGCCGACGGACTGGGCGAACGTGTTGAGCTTCTCTACCGCGACCTCGGAAATCGCCGGTTCATAGAACGGTACGTCCCGCTCCACGATGCCGGTGATGAGCTCGGCGGCGTCCTTCGGGAACAACCCCTCCCCAACCCTGACGGCCCTGGACGGATCCGCGCGCAACGCCTTTTGCGCCTTTACGATGGCCCTCACGGCAGCCGCGCACTGCTCCGGCTCCCGCTCGATGAAGGCGTCCGTGGTCCCAAGACCCGCGAACGTGCAGTACCGTACCTCCGCCGGGTCGTCTCCTCGCCGCACGTCCGCATGAACCTTGCCGACCCCGAGCGACACCGCGGTGGCGCTTCCCATAGCGTTGGACCAGAAGCCATCGATCTGCCCCGACTCAAGGCCGCGGGCGGCGTAGACGCCGAACGACACTTTCCGGCCCTCGGAGCCCGGCAGGTGGACGATGCTCACGTCCCGCTCCGGATCCAGTCCTCCGGCGCGGAGCAGCGTCTTGAACACCAGGTCCGGCCCTTCCGCCGCGGTCATGCGCAACCCCTTCAGCGCGTTCAGATCGCCCCGTTCCGCGTCCAGATCCGCCCGCACCGTCAAGAGCCAGGGAGTCCCCTGGGACAGCGCCACCAGAAGCTTCGCCCCCTTCCAACCCGGAAACTCCCGCAGCAGGTCGTGCACCGATCCCGCGATCATGGCGTCCGCGCTCCCTTCCCGGAGCGCCCGGGTGGCGCCGATCTGGGAGACCAGCTCGATCTCCACGTCCGCGCCCTCTTCCAGGTAGAAGCCCAGCTCCTGGGCGGCCAGGGCCGGGAAACAGGTGTTACTGACCAGATCTACTGCTGCAATGCGCATTTCAGTGATACCTCAACGTCGGTTTGAAACTGTCATACAGCCGGACCTTCACCCGCCTGCGCTGCCCAGAACGGCACGTAACGCCGGTTCCTTGTACCGCCGTTGGCCTCCACCACAAGGAACCCTGCATCAACGGCTTCATTCAGCAGGCGTGATGCCGTGGACGCATTGTGCTCGGCGATGCCGAAACGCTGTCGAATCGTGGAGTTGGTCACAGGCTTACCCAGGACATGGTTCAAGCAGGCATGGAAGTAGCAGGCGCGGATACGTTCCTGGCGCCCCATCTCCTTGAGGGTCTTGTGCGCGAAAAGCGTGGCTCGGGTTGCCTCTCCGGGTTGCTCGAACAGTGGCGCGGGAAGCTGGAACAGCTCGACTTGCAGCACAACCTTGTCGATGCCACTGCCGCGTTCTTCGCAAATGTTGAGGCGGCGCATGAGTGACGCCAGCTTGTCGTTGCGAGATCTTGGTGGCGCGTCGATGAACCGTTCGATACTGATGAGGGGCGCGCCCGGGTTCGCGATCTCCATGCGTTGGTCGAATACCTCCACCATGGGCCCAGCGCCAGGTATGGACAAGTCCTGGTGAATAAGCGCGTTGGCCAGCAACTCACGCACAGCGGCCATGGGAAACATCGGAACCGTACGCCTCAGAGCCTGTTCGATGACTTCGTTCTCCGGCAGGAGGGCGTGGACGTAAGCGGTCAGGGCTTCGAAACCGCAGGCATAACCCTTCGTGTCTTCGCGCTCCTTCAAAGCATTCAAACGACCACTGCCGCCGTAGTGGATCACACGCACGGCCTTCCTGCGCAACGAACCGAAGTCCTCCAGACGCTTGCCGAAGAGTATCGCGCCGAGGTTGGTGACGTCCCATCCCCCGGCATCCGAACGCCGGATCAAGTCGTCGCTGGACAAGGCCCCAAGGACGCCGCTACGGGTCATCGGCTGCGGCTGGTTCAACAGATCGAAGTAAGCCTGCCAGTCCAGCAAGCGAACGACATCCTCCTCGGTCGCCCGCTCGAACGCAATACCGTCCTCGAACGGCGTGCGGTCAAAGATGCGCCAAAGAGCACGCTCCTTCTCGGGATGATCCTTTAGATTCTTCTTGTAACTCCCGACGCGGATATATTCCCGACCGTTGAAGCGAACCGGATGCTGGGTGGCACGGGCGACTTCCGTGAGCACGACGGGGCCAGCCTCGGTTTCAAGCCGGAAGAAATGGAAATCGATCTTGGGGTCAAGCAGGCGCAGCAGCCAATTCTCCAGTTCCTCATTCCCCTTTCGCGCCGCCCGTGGCTCGAAGGTGGTTCCGACCACGGCATGGTCGTTGTCGCGGACGCCCCAGACCAGATAGGCCATCGCCTTGCCGGCAAGCGCCGCCGAGTTGGCGAGCGCCGAGATGTACTCCCCGATATCCTGGGGATCGGCGTAGCTCTGCTTGAATTCAAGCCACTCGGTCTCGTGTGGCAAGGCACGAAGTTCCTGGAGAAGTCCTGCAAGGTACTCGGATGATCGGTGACCGTTCATGCCATGACTCCCTCAGTGCATGACTACCCTACAACTACCAAGCAAGGATGGACATCAACAACCGTGCGCCCAGAAACCGGGGCTTGTGTGGAGTCGAAGTCTCAACCATTATAGCGCCTTGAATCCGTTGCAAACAGCATCTCCCATCAAACAACCGTCAAACAAACTCGATCTAAAAAAGTCCCGCGGTTACAGGGGGTTAGTGGAGCCAAACCGGCATGCCGGCCAATTTTACGGTATTCCCATCAAACAACCGTGAACCGAATGAAGGCGCCTTGATGACGCCGGCCTTGATCCTCGATCCTCCCGCACGTAGGCTTCATCCATCGCACGCTGTGACTCGGTGAAGTTGACTATCCAGGAGGAGCCAAGTGATGACGGACCATGATTTGGCGGAACTGACGATCTCGGATGCGGCGGAGGCGATCGGGCGCCGGGAACTGTCCCCGGCCGAGTTGACCGAGCTCATGCTGGCCCGCATCGACCGGCTGAACCCGGACTTGGTGGCCTACGTCACGGTGGCGCGGGAGAAGGCGCTGGCGGACGCCCGGGCGGCGGAGGCGGAGATACGCGACGGCAAGTACCGCGGGCCGCTTCACGGGATTCCCCTGTCCATCAAGGACAACATCGCAACCCGGGGCGTCCGGACGACGGCGGGGTCCAAGGTGCTGGAGGACTGCGTCCCGGACTACGACGCCACGGTGGTGGCGCGGCTCCGAGAGGCCGGGGCGGTGATCCTGGGCAAGACCAACATGCACGAGTGGGCCAACGGCGGCACCACCATCAACCCGTTCTACGGCACCACCCGCAACCCCTGGGACATGGAGAGGATCGCGGGGGGATCCAGCGGCGGGTCGGCCGCGGGCGTGGCCGCAAGCCTGGGCCTGGGCTCTCTGGGCACGGACAACGGCGGCTCGGTGCGAAACCCGGCCTCCCTGTGCGGCATCGTGGGGTTCAAGCCCACCTACGGGCGCGTCAGCCGGTTCGGGCACGTGCCCGGCGACGGCGGCTTCAGCACTAACCACGTGGGAGTGTTCAGCAAGACGGTGCGGGACTGCGCGCTGATCCTGCAGGCCATTGCAGGGCAGGACCCGAAGGACCCCAACAGCGCGAACGAGCCGGTGCCGGACTACGAGGACGGACTGGACGGGGGGGTCGAAGGCCTGCGGGTGGGGATCGTCAAGGACTACTTCGACCGCTACATGACGCGGGCAGTCCGGGACGCGTTCGTGGAAGCGCAGCGCCAACTCGAATCCCTCGGCGCCGCGCTGGTGGAGGTGGAGGTGCCGCACCTGGACGCGACGCGGGTGGCCTGGCCGTGCATCACGCGGCCGGAGAACGTGGTGGAGAACCTGCCCTACCTGACGGCCAGGCCGCGGGACTACAGCCCGCGCCTGCTGCGCCAGAACATCGGCGCCATGCTGATACCCGCCGACGCCTACGTCACCGCACAGCGCGTCCGGCGGCTTCTGTCCCGGGAGTTTGACGAGGTTTTCGAAGGCGTGGACATCATCGCCGCACCCACGGCAGCAGTACCCGCGCCCACCATCGAGGAATCAGAGCGGGCGGTCATGGAAGTGGACGGAGAGGAAATCCGGCTGGAAAGCCCGGGCGTGAACTTCCGTTCCCTCTTCACCACGCCCTTCAACCTCACCGGGCTGCCGGCCCTGAGCGTCAACTGCGGCTTCTCGGCGGGCGGGCTGCCCATCGGGCTCCAGCTCGTGGGCCCGCGTTTCCGGGAAGAACGAGTGCTGCGCGTGGCCCACGCCTATGAGCAGGCGGCCGGCTGGCACCAGCGGAGGCCGCCGGTGGGCGGGTAGTTGTGACTCCCGCGCGCCACTTCCGTCATTCCCGCGCAACAGGCTGCGTCAAAACTCTGTTCGGACACGAAATGGCGCCGCCCCTTGAATCGTCATTCCCGCGGAAGCGGGAATCCAGGGGCTGAGAGGGGCCAAACCGGGGTGTTTCCCCGCTCCACCCCTCCTGGATTCCCGCTTTCGCGGGAATGACGGAGGGGAGCGGGAATAACGGTTCGGAGTGTAGGCGCTGATTCAGGGTGCAGCCCTGATTCGGGGTGCAGGCCCTGATTCGGGGTGCAGCCCTGATTCGGGGTGCAGGCCCTTGGTCCTGCGGGTTCACGCCACCGAACGCATGGCCGTGGCCATCGGTTCCTTCCCCAGCACTCGGTCCAGGAAATTGACGGACAGCGGCCAGGTGAGTTTGGCCAGCGCCGGGTCGTAGGCGTCGCCGTCGGCCAGGGCGAAGCCGTGGCCGGCCGGCGGGAAGAAGTGCCACTCGACATCCGGCGTGCCTTCCAGGAACGCCGCCCGGAGCTTCTCCTGCACCGGCACCGGCGCCACCCGGTCATGGCCTCCGAACAGGATCATGGACGGGCAGTGGATCTCCCGGGCGGACTCGTTGGGATGGCGCGGGCGCAACTCGCTGGGGCCCTCTTCCCGCACCGAGGGATAGTAGCCCAGGAACGCCGCCGCCTGGGGCGTCGCCGCCACGAAGTGGATGCCGATGCGGCCGCCCATGCACAGGCCCATGACCGCCACGCGCTTCTCGTCCACGTCGTTTCGGCCGCAGAGGTATTGCCAGCCCTGGCCGATGACCTCGACGAACCGGCCGTCGGTTGTCTGCTTCTGGACGTTGTGGAAATCGGTGAAGCCCAGCATGTCGTAGAGGGCCGGCACCATGGCGGTGTACCCCGCCTCGGCGAACTCGCAGGCCATGTGCTTGATGTGGCCGGTGACTCCATAGTGGTGATGGACGATAAGGAGCGCCGGCCCGGGCGCCGACCGTTCCGGCGAAGCGATGAAGCCGGGCACCCCGTCCTGCTCCTGCGTCAGCGCGCGAGTGATGATCTTCGACATGGTCCCCTCCTGCTAACCCTTCGATTCGTGATGACGTTGTTCGTACGCGACCATTATGCCCCTTGGTGGGGTATGCGGGTCAAACGGTCAATGGCCCGAGGCCCCGCCCTCCGAGCGGCGCGCCTGCCGCAGCCTCCGGGTCGCTTCCATATCCGCCGCGCCCGTTTCCGGATCCACCACCACGCCGTACTGCTGCCGCGCGTTCTCCGGTGACAGCAGGTCCGCGGCAACGTCTTCCATGACGGCCTCCAGCGGGCGCTCACAGGGGTCGCCGTATCCGCCGCCTCCGGCGGAGCGGATCTCGGCCACGTCGCCGCCGCGCGGGTGGTGCATGGCGGCCCGGCGGAACTCCACCGCTTCGCCGTCGTCCGAGCGCACCCGCACCGTACCGGGGGCGGCCGGCGAGCCCCCGGCCAGCCCGAACGGCGCGGTCTCCTCGGCGCCGCTGCCGATCTGCACGGAGAGCGCGCTCCCGTCTTCATTGAAGTGGAGGGAGAAGAGCGCCCCGTAGCCGCCGCGCCACTTGCCCGCGCCGGCGCTGTCCGGGCGGAGCTCATAGTTCAGGATCCGGTGCGGGAAGGTCAGCTCGTAGAGCTCCGGGTCCGGCACCCGGCTGCCGCCCATGGACGACACCGGGCTGATGTGGTTCCAGCCGTCGAAACCTTGGGTGGCCCCGCCTCCTCCCTTGGCGAAATGGAGGATGAAGGCCGCCGGGCGGCCGGTCCGCCGGTTCAGCGCGGTGCCGGCGCCCGCGTTGGTGCGCGCCCAGCCCGCCTGCACCCGTTCCGGCACGGCCCGGGACAGCGCCATCCACACGGCCTCCACGATGGTGGCGCACGTGGCCACGGTGCACTGGGTCGTGGGCGCGCCTTCCCGGGGATTCACCAGAGACCCTTCCGGAGCCGACACCGACACCGGGCGCATGCAGCCCTCGTTCACGCCCACGTCGGCGGCGATGGTGGAGAAGAGTCCGATGTAGCAGGACGAAACCGTGTTGGCGTAGGAGCTGTTGTAATAGACCGGGATCTGGGCATCGGAGCCGGCGAAGTCGAAGCGCAGGGCCTCCCCTTCGACCTCGAGCCGCACCCGGATGGTCGGCCGCCCGCCGGGACCGTCCTCCAGGACGTGGTCGAGCTGCCGTGAGGCATGGTAGACGCCGTCGGGAACAGCCGCGATGCGCTCCCGCATCTGCGCCTCGCTCCGGTCCAGCACCTCCTCGATGGCGCCTTCGACGCTGTCGCAGCCGTAGCGTTCAAGCAACTGCTCGAGCCCCTTCTCGCCCACGTTGCAGGCGCCCACCTGACACTGGAGGTCGCCCTCCACCGAGCTGCGCAGGCGCACGTTCAGCAGGATGATCTCCCACACGTCCCGGTTGTAGGCGCCGCCCCGGTAGAGCTTCGCCGGAGGGATCCGGAGACCCTCCTCCCAGGCCGTGGCGGCGTGGGGGTT
The DNA here is from genome assembly GCA_965219905.1 of uncultured Binatia bacterium (SeqCode). Classification (GTDB taxonomy): domain Bacteria; phylum Desulfobacterota; class Binatia; order UBA9968; family JAJDTQ01; genus JAJDTQ01. The sequence continues at coordinate 433,919 of CBDCOS010000003.1, forward strand.
CCGTCCTGCCGCGCCGCCGCCTCCGATGTCCGCGTGGTGGCCCCGGCTGAGCACCCAGAACCGAAGCCGCCCCTCGTAGAACACCGGCTTCATCACGGAGATGTCCGGGGCGTGGTTGTTGCCGCGGTAGGGATCGTTGAGGATCATCACGTCCCCGGGCTCCACGTCGTCGCCGAAGTGGTCGCTGACGGCCTTGACCGCGAACGGGCTCGCCCCCATCAGCACCGGAATGTAGGCGGTCTGGGCCACCAGCCGCAGGCGGCGGTCGAATACCGCGGTGACGAAGTCCTTGTTCTCGGCAAAGATGGGCGAGCGGGAACTCCGCAGCATGCCCGCGCCCATCTCCCGGGTAATGCCTTCGAGACGGTTGGTGATGACGGTGAGGAGAATGGGATCCATGGTGCCGGTATTGCGCTTCACAGGTACGTTCACGAATCTGCGGCGTGTGGGCCGGGCATGGGCGGGTTCGACACCTGCCCTACACCGCTCTGCCCTCTCTGCACCGCGCCAGGCTATCGGCCAGGCCTCGCTCCTTCAGGTACACGAGGTAGTTCCCGTAGGCGTCACAGTTAAGCCGGAACTCCGGCGTCACCACCACCGTGGTGGTCTCCTGCTCGACGATGGCGGGGCCGGCGACCTCCTCGCCCGGAGCCAGGCAATGACCGTCGTAGACCGGCACCTCCCGGAACCCGTCGTCGAAGACCGCCCGGCGGCGGCCCGTCAGCGCCGTTGCCGGGGCGCCGCTTCGCTCGGACATGGGCTCGGCATCGGCGAGTCCTCTTCCCACCACCCGCAGGTTGACGATCTCGGCGGCCGCCTCCGGCATGCCGTAACCGTTCAGCGACTCGTGGATCCGGTGGAAATCGCCGGCCAGCGCCGCTACCACGGGTTCCGTGAGCACGGGGTCGGGCACGGGCACCTCCACCTCGGTGAACTGCCCCACGTAACGCATGTCCGCCGCGCAGCTTACCGCAATGCGATGACGCGGAACACCCTCGGCCAGGAGCGCTTCCACGGCCGCGCGCCGGAGGTCCCGGAGGTGTGCTTCCACCGTGTCCCGATCGAACCGCTCCAGGGGCATCACGCAGCTACGCACGAAATCGTGGCGCAGGTCGGACAGGAGCTGTCCCGCGGCGCACATCACCGATGCCTCCCGGGGCACCAGGATCAGGCCGATGTCCAGTTCCCGGGCGATGGCGCAGGCGTGGATGGGGCCGGCGCCACCCGCCGCCACCAGCACGAACCCGCGCGGGTCGTGGCCGCGCCGCACGGATACCTCCCGGATGGCGTCCACCATGTTGGCGTTGACCACCTGATGGGCGCCGTACGCGGCCTGCGCCACGTCCATGCCGAGGGGCTCGGCCAGGTCCCGGCGGAACGCCTCCCGGGCCGCGTCCTCGTCGAGACGGAGACGGCCGCCCCAGAACCGCTCCGCGCTCAGGTAGCCGATGAGCAGGTCGGCGTCGGTCACCGTGGGCCGCACGCCGCCGCGGCCGTAGCACACCGGTCCCGGCGTTGCGCCCGCGCTCTCGGGCCCCACCTGCAACAGGCCCCGTCCGTCCACGCTCACGATGCTGCCGCCGCCGGCGCCGATGGTGTGCACCGCCACCATGGGCAGGGCGATCCGGTGCCCCGAGATCTCCATCTCCTTGGTCACCTCCACCTCGCCCCGGTTGACCAGGCAGACGTCAAAGCTCGTGCCTCCCATGTCCGTGGTGATGGCGTCGGCGATGCCGTGGAGGCCGGCGTACCACAACCCCGCCACCGGGCCCGCGGCGGGCCCGGAAAGGACGCTGCGGACGCCGAACCGGGTGGCCGGACCCAGCCCCATGACCCCGCCGCTGGACTGCATGACCAACAGCCGGCCGCGGAAGCCGTTGTCTGCCAACCGCCGCTCGAGGGATTCGAGGTAGGCCGCCAGAACCGGGGTCACGTAGGCGTTCACCGCGGTGGTGCTGAGGCGCTCATAGAGCCTCACCTCGGGCAACACCTCGCTGGAGAGCGAGACGTGCATGTCCGGCAGGCTTTCCCTGAGCCGCGACGCCGCCGCGCGCTCGTGGGCGTCGTTGGCAAAGGCGAACACGAAGCCCACGGCGACACTTTCCACCCCCGCCCGCCTGAGCTTGGCCACGGCCTGGTCGACGGACTCTTCATCCAACGCTTCCAGCACCGCGCCGTCGCTGTCGACGCGCTCGACGATGGGATGAATCCGTGGCCTGGGAATGAGTGGATCAGGTGGCGCCTGCTTGGGGTCGTAAAGATCGGAACGCATGCCCCGCCGCATGTTGAGCACGTCCCGGAACCCGGCGGTGGTGAGCAGCGCCGTACGTGCGCCGTTGCGGGTCAGCAGCGCGTTGGTGGCGATGGTGCTGCCGTGGACGATCCGCTCGGTGCAGGTCAGCAACTCCCTTGGGGTGAGGCCCAACTCTTCGGCCGCAAGCGCCAAGCCGGCCAGAAGCGCGCCCGCGCGGTCAGCGGGATCGGACAAGGTCTTGAGGATGAGGCGGCGGCCGTTGCCCGACACCATCAAGTCGATGAAGGTACCGCCGACGTCCACGCCGACCCTGTATCGACCTTGCGGATTGGACATGACCAATTGATATAGCAACCGGTCCGGCCACAGTCACGTCAACGACCTTCGTCCTGCCTCCAAAGAAATTCCTCGGCAAGAAACGGATGGAAGCGTTGCGGACGCCGTGTTTCAATACGTTCACACTGAGGCCTTGGGGAGTTGCGAATGCCTATGCCATCCGAACGGGAAATGCGCGCCGCGATGGCGGCGCGAGACAGGACGTTTGACGGCCGCTTCATCTACGCGGTCGTCACCACGGGTGTGTTCTGCCGGCCCTCGTGCGCCGCGCGACCGGCGCGACCGGAGAACGTACGGTTTTTCCCCGACACGGACTCGGCTCTGGCGGCGGGTTTCAGGCCGTGCAGGCGGTGCCGGCCAACGGCCGCCGAACCGGGGCTGGCTCAACTCGTGGACATCGCCAGGTACATCGAAGCCCACGCCGAGGAGCGCTTGACATTGGATGGGCTCGCAAAGCGGGCCGTCCTCTCGCCATCGCGCTTTCAGCGCGTCTTCAAGGCCGCGTTCGGCGTTTCGCCCAAGGCCTATCAGGACGCGGTCCGCATAAAGCGCTTCAAGGCAGCTCTGAAGGAGGGGGATGACATCACCGGCGCGATCTTCTCGGCGGGCTTCGGATCGGTCAGCCGCGTCTACGGTGAGAGCGTCCACCGCATCGGCATGACGCCAAGGGCCTACCGTGCCGGTGGTGCGGGAGAGACGATTGCCTACGCATACAGGAGCACGGCGCTCGGCAATGCCATCATGGCGGCTACCGGACGGGGTGTGTGCTTCGTTCAGTTCGGGAAGGACCTGGAGACCCTTCTCGAAAAGCTGCGTGAGGAGTTTCCGAAGGCGGAGATCATCGCCTCCGGTGCGCAGGAATCCCCTGAACTGGACGCGTGGGTCGAGGCGCTGGATGCGCACCTGGGCCAGGGCGCCCCGCGACCCGAGCTTCCCCTCGATCTGCGCGGAACGGCTTTTCAAACGAGGGTCTGGCGCTTTCTCCTGAGTGTGCGAGAGGGCCAGGTGATCACCTACGGTGAACTCGCCGCCCGGATCGACCGGCCCGGAGCAGCCCGGGCCGTTGCTTCGGCTTGCGCGGCGAACCGCATTGCCGTGCTGGTGCCTTGCCACCGCGTGTTGCAAGCGAACGGCGGTCTGGGCGGTTATCGCTGGGGGCTCGAGCGGAAACGGGAGCTCCTCGACGCGGAACGGTCCGTTCGGACAGCTTCGACAAGCGCCGTAAGCCACGCCCCGTAAACCGCCGCGACGCGGCTGCTTCCGGGAAACCGCGATGGCCCTTTCACGCGGCCGCCGGCCGCGCGACCACCGCGCCCGCGCGCGGCAGCATCAGGGCGGCGGCAAGGACGCCGCCGGCCGCCACGGCCATCACCACGAACAGCGCGCCGAAGCCCCAGCCCGCGTGGATGCCCGCAACCACGGGCAAGGTGGAGGCCATGACCGAGAACGTCACGATGTAGCGCAGGGAAAAGACTCGGCTGCGCCATTCGCTCCTGGTGATGCGGCCGATGAGCACGTCGTTGATGGGGATCTGTCCGAAGACGACGAGCATGAAGGCGACGGCCACCACCAGGGCGGCCACGCCGGTGAGCTGGTACATGAGCGCGAAGAACAGCGCCTGCAGCCCGCCGACGAAGGCGAACACGGTGCGCACGGAGTGGCGGTCGACGAGATAACCCACCACGAGTTGGGCCATGGCCGCGATGGCGAACACCATGAACGCGTAGCCCCCCACCGCGGTGGCGGAGCCGGCGAGGTCGCCGAGCCGCTCGTCGAAGATCTTCGGCAGCGCGAACGTCGTGCTCTGGAAGACCAGGCCGCCGATGGCGGTGGTGAAGACGATGATGCAGAGGACGCGCACGAACGTCGGGCGCGGGATGGACGGCGCGTCCACCACGGGCTTCCCGTCTCCGGCGTCGTCTCCGGGACCGGTTGCCCCGCTCCCCTGCCGCGCCCACACGAGCACGGCGTAGGCCGCGCCGAGGGCGATGGAGACAGCGCCGGGCACGACGAACGCGCTGCGCCAGCCGCCGGTGTCGATGAGATAGCCGGTGAGCAGCGCGGCGGCGGCGACCCCCAGGTTGCCGAACACGCCGTTGACGGCAATGGGGATGCCGGTCTTCCGCCGCCCCTGTATGACCATGGCGATGCCCACGGGGTGGTAGATGGCGGCGAACACGCCGATGGCCAGCAGTCCCAGCGCGATCTCGAACGGTGAGTCCGCCAGCGCGGTGAAGATCGAGCTTACACCGATGCCGATGAAGAAAATGGTGATCATGCCCGGGCGGCTCCACTTGTCGCCGATCCACCCGGCCACGACCGCGCCGACCCCGAAGGCCACGAACCCCGGCGTGGCATAGGGGATCAGCGCCGCGTAGCTCATGTCCCACTCGTGGGCGAGACGCAATGCGGCCACCGTCGCGAAGATCAGCATGAAGAGATGATCGAGGAAATGGGCGGCGGCGAGGAAGCCCAGGTTCACACGGTCGCGCGACATGTCGCCCTCTGGTTGTCGGTCATCGGTCGCCGCCCAGCATGGGCTGCATCACCTGCTCCGCGAAGGCGCGGATCATGCTGGCCCGGGGCAAGCCGTCCACCGCGTAGGGACGAATGGTGATCTGGTCGATGCCGCTGTCGAACATGCGCCGGGCCGTTTCGATGCAGCGGGCGGGCGTGCCGGCCAGGGCGAACTCGGGCACGACCTCGTCGGGAACGGCGTCCGCGTGGTCGGCGTTGGGATTGAGGTGCTGGTAGTTGTCGTAGCGGCCGGCCATCCTCTCCGCCGCCGCGGCGGCCGCGGGGCTCAACCCCCAGAACGGCTTGAGAATGCTTCGGGCCACGTGCGGCCGCACCGCGGCCACTGCCTTGGAGCCGTCCTCGGCCACGGCGGCGGATACCGAAAGGAATCGCTGGAACGGCTCGCCTTCCCGGCCCTCTTCCCGCCGGCCGTCGTTCACGCACTCCAGCATCCGGGCCAGCATGTCCCCTTCCATGGCCACCCGTGCCATGATCACCCCGTCGCCGATGCGGCCCGCCAGCCGCAGCATCTTCGGGCCGCTGGCCGCCACCGCGATGGGCGGGCATTTCTCCGGCGCACCGAACATCAGCCGCATTTCCTCCGAACCCGCGGGCACGCGGTCGCCGCGGCACAAGGCTCGGATCTCGTCCACCGTCCGCTCCAGTTGCGCTCGGGTGGCAGGCCGCCTTCCCATGGTGTTGACGGAGGTGAAGCCGTTGCCGATGCCCAGGGTGAGCCGGCCTCCGGACAACTCCTGCAGCGTCGCCGCCGCGCTGGCGGTGACCGCGGACACCCGCGTGATCGGGTTGGTCACGCCGGTTCCGAGCAGGACCCTGGAGGTGGCCTGGGCCGCCGCGCCCAGCAGCACGTACATCTCCCGCCAGATGAGCTGGGAGTCGCCGAACCAGACCTGGTCGTAGCCCAGCTCCTCCGCCAGCGTGACCTCCTGCATCAGCGCGGGCACGTCGTAGTACGGGTGGATCTCCAGGCCGAAGGAACATTTGGACATGGGGGCCTCTTGAGGTGCGGTTGTCGTTCGGGAATCGCTTAATCAAGCCATGGCGATGGTAGGGGCGACCGGCCGATCGCCCCTACAGGGTTCACCGCTGGGCATTCTACTAAAGGCTGTACAACCGTCTCGGATTGTCGCTCAGGATCTTGTCGCCCACCCCTTCGGCGAGCACGCCTTCCCTGGCCAGCTTGGCGATGGCCTCCATGTCGTTGGAGTAGTCCGCGTGGCCGTAGTCGGTGCCGACGATGATGTTGTCCGCGCCGGCGTGCTCGATGACGTAGGGCAGGTCGTCGGTGGTCTGGCAGGCCACGTAGATGCGGTTGTCCCGCAGCAGGTTGCCCTCCTCCAACTCACGCGGCGCGCCGCGCACCGCGGCAAACGGGCTGTCGGCGTGTTTCCGCCGAAACGCCAGCTCGGCGGTGGTGCGGATCTGCAGGTCGTTGAGCGCGTAGGGGACCCACTGGGAGGTGGTCTCCACGAAGCACCAGCGAAGCTCCGGGAACTGGCCCGGGACGCCCTTGTAGATGAGGTTGTTGAACGCGCCCACCGCCGGCAGCTTGAAGCGCGAGAACACGTCCTGGGCGAACAGGTCGTAGTGGTCGAGGTTGCCGCCGCCGGCGTGGATGCAGATGGGCATGTCGAGGTCGCTGGCTTCCTGGTAGATGGGGAAGAAGGTGTCGTCGGAGAGCAGGCGCTCCCCCTCGAAGCCGTGCATGAAGACCCCGCAGGCGCCGTTGGCCTTGCCGAAGCGGATCTCCTCGATGCAGCGGTCCAGGGACCGGACCGGCGCCAGCACCACCCACCGGATGCGGCCGCCTCCCTGCTTCCAGATCTCCGCGAGCCAGCGGTTGTAGCCCCGGCAGAGCGCCCGCTCCACGTCGGCCCGGGTGGTGAGGGGCCGCAGGAACAGCGTGGGGTAGATGACCTGGACGTCCACCGACAGCTCGTCCATGTGGGCGATGCGCGCCGACACGTCGGCGAGTTCCCGGGACTCGGCCGTGGTGTTGAGGCCGATGTTGGTGTTGGGCACCACCCGCTCGTCGATGCGCCAATAGCGCAGGCCGCTGTGCTGGGAGACCAGCAGGTCCGGCGCGAAGCGCTTGTCCTCTTCTTCCATGAACTCCCAGGTCTGCTCGGTTTCGATCACGTGGGCGTCTGCGTCGATGAACATGGACATGGCGTTTCCTCCGATTGAGTTTGGCGCATTGTCGCCCAAGAAGCACCGGCAGTTCAACCCGCGCCCTCGCACCCCGCCGCTTCATCTGGTACAGATTCGACACGTTGGCCCGGCTCTTCAGCCTGCTCACAACCAGACCCGTGCGCCGGGTCCCGCCACACTGGGAGGAAAACCCATGACACAGGAAGGCTACGCTCAACCGGAGCTCCTGACGGAGACGGACTGGCTGGAGGAGCACCTCGACGACCCGGACATCCGCATCGTGGACTGCGATCCGTTCGACGTCTACCGCCGCGCCCACATCAAGGGCGCCACGGGAATCCGCGTGCACCACTACATCAAGCAGGCAGGGTACGACAAGGAGCCACGGAAGTATCCCCTGGTGGCGCCTCCGGACACGGCCAGGGAAGTGATGGAAAGCCTGGGCATCGGCGAGGGCACGCGGGTGGTGGCCTACGACAGCAACGGCTCGCTCTGGGCCGCGCGCCTGTGGTGGGTGCTGAACTACTACGGCCATAGCCGTGTCACTGTGCTGAACGGAGGCTGGCAGAAGTGGTTCGACGAGGGGCGGCCGGTGACCCTGGACGTGCCGAAGCCCCAGGGCGCGGTCTTCAACCCCAGGGAGAACCCGGACCTCGTATGCACGCTGGACTACGGGGCGGCCAACGTCGGCAATCCGGACGTGGTGTACCTCGACGTGCGGTCCGACGGCGAATGGACGGGCGCCATCGACCGCGGCAACAAGCGGACCGGCCGCATCCCGGGGGCGGTGCACCTGGAGTGGCTCAACTTTCTCCAGGACAACCCCTACAAGACCCTGAAACCGGCCGGAGAGCTGCGGAGCCTGCTGGAGCAGGCGGGGGTCCCACCCGGCAAGGAAGTGGTCACCTATTGACAGGGCGGCATCCGTGCGGCGCACGGAGTCTTCGTCCTGACACTGCTGGGTTACGAGCGGGCGCGCAACTACGACGGTTCCATGGGCGAGTGGGCCAACCGCGACGACACGCCGCTCGTGCTGGAGTGAGTCTCACCCTTCACCACAGGTCGTCATGGGCCCCGAGTTTCTTGCCCTGACATCGTCGGTGGCCTGGGGCTCCGAGGCGATCCTGGTGCGCCGGGGCTCGCGCTACGCCAGCGTGGCGCTGGCCGCGCTGATGGGGTTCGTGCTGAGCACGGTGGCGCTGTGGACGGCCATCTGGCTGTTCTTTCCGCTGAGCCTGCTCTACACCGACGCCACCTGGTACTTCGTCATCAGCGGGCTGATCCAGCCCGCCATCGTCCGGTTCCTCCACTACACCGGCATCGTGCGGCTGGGCGCGTCCCGCGCCGGCCCGGTGCGCAGCGTGACCCCGCTGTTCGCCATCGCCCTGGCGTTCACCTTCCTGGGCGAGCGCCCCGAGGCCGCCGTCTACCTGGGGTCGCTGCTGAGCGTGGTCGGGGTATGGCTGACCTCGAGCCGGCGGGAGGGCGAGAGCGAGTGGAAGGCCGTTCACCTGGCATACCCGCTGGGGGCGGCGTTCCTGACGGCCATCTCGCAGAACTTCCGCAAGACCGGGCTGCGGATCATGCCCAACCCCTTCGTCGCCACCGCCGTCACCATCACCACATCCCTGGCGGTGTTCTCGCTGAGCCTGGTGGCCACGGGTCAAATGCGGGCCACCTTCCAGGGAGACCGGAAATGCCTGCCCTTCTACGGCACCGCGGCGGTGGTGTCGGCCACGGCCCAACTGCTGGGCTACATCGCCCTGAGCGAGGGAGACGTGTCGGTGGTGGTCCCCCTCATCAACACCAACCCCCTCTTCATCGTGCTCTTCAGCGCGCTGTTCCTGCGGGACCTGGAGACCGTCAATGCCCGGGTGGCGGCCGGGGCGGTGCTGATCGTCACCGGGATCGTGCTCATCACCTGGCGCTGACGGCGGCCGACGCAGTTGAAGCCGTTGCTCACGTCCTGTATCTACATCCCCTGCGCCGAGTTTCACGGTTCTTCGTCATTCCCGCGAAAGCATGCCCTCGACCCCGATCAGGGCGGGAATGACGAGGAGAGGCGCGGGAATGATGTTTCGCGGACGCGGGAGCCCATGACCCAGGCAGGAAGGGAAATCGTCGTACGCAGGACGCGGAACCTCCGCCGGGCCGAGGAATGGGCCCTGGTGCTGGAAGCGGAGGGCCTGGCGCCGCGCCTGCAGCACACCTCCAACGGCTGGGTACTGTCGGTACCCTCGCAACACCTCGAGCAGGCGGTGACGGAGCTCTGGGCCTACGAGAGCGAGAACCGCACCGCCGATCCGGAAGAGGAGGCGTGGACCGGCGAGGCGCCTCTCTACACGGGCGCGGGCGTTGCGGCGGGGCTGCTGGCGTTCTACTTCTTCGCCGCCTGGACCCACGGGGCGGTACGCTGGGTCGCCCACGGCGGCGCCTCCGCCGAGCTCATCCTCGGCGGCGAATTGTGGCGCACCGTCACCGCCCTCACCCTGCACGCCGACCTGGCCCACGTGGGCTCCAACGCGATCACCATGCTGTTCTTCCTGACCGCGGTCTGCCGGTCCGAGGGACCGGGCGTCGGGGCCGCCCTGGTGCTCGGCGCCGGCGCTCTGGGGAACCTCTGCAACGCCTGGTTCTACGGCTTCGACCACATCTCCGTGGGCGCCTCCACCGCGGTCTTCGGCGCTCTGGGCGTGCTGGGGGGCACGGGGGTGGTGCGCCGGCGCCGTATCGGGCTCCGGGGGCGGCGGGCCTGGGTGCCGCTGGCCGCCGGACTGGCGATTCTCGGCATGCTCGGCACCGGAGGCCAGCGCGTGGACCTGTGGGCACACTTCTGGGGGCTTGCCGCCGGCGGGGCCGTGGGCGGCTTGCGGGCGGCGACCGCGCACCGTCCGGAAGATGCCCCCATGCAGCTCAGGATCGGCGTTGTGGGGGCCGCGGCCGTGGTGCTGTGTTGGGTCCTCGCCCTCGGCTGAAGCAACCCGGGCGGGGTTAGTGTCCTGTCTCACGTAGTTCTTTACCAATCTGCTGGTCTTTTCTGCATTGAATTCGATTTTTTGTCTTATTTATCAATATGTTAATGGATTTCCCATTTATTCCGTAATCGGTATGCAACCTCATTCGATCAAGATCCAGTCTTGGCAAGAGTACTAAAGTCGTAACCGTTCCGTCGGGCCGTGGAACTGTCGGGCCGAAGGGTGGTGTTGGTTGGCGCAATCGCGGAATTTCTTGCCGTTGCGGCGGTTCACGACATGCATCCTTCCGAACTTCCACGGGCCGACGGAACGATTACCTAAAGTCGGCCAAAATCACCAAGCGAGCCGTGGACGTATTCAAACCCGCGGAGCCCGAGCGGGTTGTCTGGGATGACGATGTCACCGGCTTCGGTGTGCGCGTCCACCCCTCGGGCGCCAAGGCTTTCCTTGTAAACTACCGCGCCGGCAATGGCGGGCGCAAGGCGCCCAACAATCGCGTGGTGGTGGGCCGCGCAGGCCGGGTCACCCCGGACCAAGCGAGGCGGCTGGCCCAGGAGCTTCTGGGACGCGGCCGCGGGTGAAGACCCCGCGGGCGAGCGGGCGGATGCGCGTTCCGTGCCTACACTGGGGGAGGCCTGCAACGACTACATGGATTCGGGTCAGGGCTGTACGGCCAGCACCGAGCGGGGCTACCGGCGGTATGCGGCCCTGTACCTCGGGCTTCCACAGATAGAGAGTGGGCTTATTGTGTGCTGCCAGCCTGTGTCCTTCATCAATCGGCCGAGTGGGAGTTGATGCTGTCGCGGTCGCTGACCAAGCGGTTGGTGAACCACGTACGGCCGTGCGACGTGACCGAGGGCTACGCCGCAGACTGGACGGTGGTGTAGTTGCGCGAGCCCACCCTGCGGATCGCCAAAAGGGCGCGGATAATTCCTTTGTGGCCCTGACGCTGGACTACCCCGAGTGAGACCCTCCGGGTGACCGGGTCGGATGAGAAAATGTTGTCGTTTTGTTTTCCTTCTGACAGACTTTCGGAAGGCTGCTGGGAAATTGGGTTGAGGGGGTTTTTTGCTTGAGTTCCGCACCATAGTGGTGCATGATGGTGTACCGATTCGAGAATGCCATGGCAAAACCGGCCCAAAAGGAACGCGGCAAGAAAGAGCCCTACAGGCTCTCGGTCAGCCTGTCGCCTGAACAGCATGCCGAGTTGGTTACCATCGCGAACAAGAACAAGGTGTCAGCGGCTTGGGTAGTGCGAGAAGCGATCGAGCGTCTGCTTCACGATGAGCAACCCCTCCTCCACGTGAGGCCGCCGCGATGACGGAGCTTCCCACCTCATCACGTCAAGAGATGTCGCAGGTGCCCGGTGCGGGCCGAACCAATACGGGTCGATTCACTGAACTGGACCCTGACAAGCTGCGGGGCGGGTACTACACGTCGGCCAGCTTGGCGCAATGGCTTTGCGCCTGGGCCATCCGTAGCGCCGATGACTTCGTGCTGGAGCCGAGTTGCGGCGACGGTGCCTTTCTTGAGGCGGCGGCGCATCGGCTGGGTGCTCTTGGCGCGAACGGTGCGGACCGGGTGACCCACCTCTTCGGCGTGGAGATCCTTGCCGGTGAAGCTGACAAGGCGCGCGTGCGGCTCGCCCGCGAGGTCGGATCGCGAGCCGCCGAGGTTGTCGATACCAGCGATTTTTTTGCTTGGTGGAAACGCCCTGACCGGCCCCAGTTCGATGCCGTCGCCGGCAACCCGCCGTTCATTCGCTATCAGAGTTTTCCCGAACCCCATCGCAGCCGGGCGATGGCCATTATGAAAGAACAGGGGCTTTCTCCGAACCGGCTCACGAACATTTGGGTGCCGTTTGTTGTCGCCGCAGCGGTCGCCTTGCGACCGGGCGGACGAATGGCCCTCGTCCTCCCCGCAGAACTGCTTCAAGTCAGTTACGCAGCGCAGCTTCGCTCGTTCCTCACGGACCGTTTCCGGCAAATCGACATCATTGCCTGCAATGAATTGTTCTTTGACAACGCCGAGCAGGAGGTCTTGCTGCTGCTGGCCGATGAGGCGCGCGCTGCACCGTCGGAAATTAACCCCTGCCGGGTGACGCTGACGGAAAACGATTCCGTCGCGGACATCGTAAGGCGACCGCCCGCGTCCGTGCTCGAAGGCGCATCGCCGAAGACGATCTGTCATGACAGCGAGAAATGGCTGAAGTACTTCCTGAGCGCATCGGAAATCGCCTTTATGCGCGAACTACGCGCATCGGGCGTGGCGACGCCGCTCAGCATGTACGCGTCGGTGAATGTCGGTGTCGTCACGGGCAAGAACCAGTTTTTTGTTCTACGCCGAAGCGAAATCGAAACATGCGGCTTACAAGGGCATACGATGCCGCTCGTATCCCGGTCTGCTCACTTGGTGGGCGCCCGGATCGACAAGCAGGACTGGAAGCAGCTCGCGGCTGACGATCAGCGGGTCAACTTGCTGCACCTTGCCCCGATCAACGGTGCGAAGCCTGAGGGACCGCTGGGAAGCTACATCCGCCTTGGCGAAGAACAGAAAGTCCACAGGGGCTACAAGTGCTCGATTCGCGAACCGTGGTATGCGGTTCCGTCCGTATGGATTCCAGACGCCTTTTTGTTTCGCCAGATTTACGACTTTCCGCGTGTGGTGCTTAATGCGGCTAAAGCGACATCGACGGATACGATCCACCGGATGCGGTGCAAGACAAATCCGCACGCCATCATCACTAATAGCTATACCTCGCTCACGGCCGCATCGGCCGAGATCGAGGGGCGCAGCTACGGCGGCGGCGTTCTTGAAGTCGAACCCACGGAAGCTGAACGGCTGCTGATGCCCGCCGCGTTCGGTCCGGCGCTGGCGCTGGAAGAATGTGACCGCCTCGTGCGGGATGACAGGCTGACCGACGTGCTGGACGAAAATGACCGGCTCGTCTTGAGAGATACCATGGGGCTCTCGACCGGCGACTGCCGGATGTTGCGGCGCGTGTGGGAAAAGTTGCGGGACCGCCGGCTTGCGCGGACGCGCAAAAGACGGTCAAGCGCCCGATGAGCGGTGAGGCGGAAAAAGAAGCGGCCCGAAAACGCGTTGCCGATCTGGTTGAGCGCTTCAAGCGCAATGAAGGTGACCATCTACGCGCCACCTATAACGAGACGCAAGCCCGCACGGAGTTCATCACACCTCTTCTGGAGGCGCTCGGCTGGGATGTGCACAACGAGGCCGGCCATCCGCTCGCGTTTCGGGAGGTGATCGAGGAAGCGACGGTCGAAGTCGGCGACGAGCGGCTCTCGAAAAAGCCAGACTATGAGCTGCGGCTTGCCCGTCAACGCAAATTGTTTGTCGAAGCGAAAAAGCCGAGCGTGCGCATCGACCGTGAGCGCGGCCCGGCCTTCCAGACGCGCCGCTACGGCTACTCAGCGAGCTTGCCCATCTCTATCGTCACGAATTTTCATAAGCTCGCGATCTATGATTGCCACTCGATTCCGGCACAGACGGACGAGGCAAATGTCGCGCGGTTGACCCTGATTGGTTGCGAGGATTACGAAACGCGCTTCGATGATTTGTGGGCGCTTCTCTCCCGTGAGGCCGTCTATTCCGGTGCCTTCGATCGCCAGTTTGAAGTTGATGCAACCCGCCGGGGCGCCGAACAGTTCGATGACTATTTCCTACGCCAAGTGCACGACTGGCGCGAGCGCCTTGCCGTTGACATTCATGCCAACACGCCGGATCTGACTGCCGAAGAACTGACCTATGCGGTCCAGCTCTTTCTCTCGCGCATCCTGTTTTTGCGGATTTGCGAAGACCGCGAAATCGAGAAGTATGCAACGCTCATGAACTTGGATGCGGGAACGGCCTTCGATGGACTGATGACGATATTGCGGCGGGCCGACGAATTCTACGATTCAGGGCTGTTCGCATTGCTGGATGATGAGCAGCTTGGCATCCGCATCAGCGACGCGACGCTGATGAGCATCGTCAGCGAACTCTACTACCCACAAAGCCCGTACATCTTCGCCGTCGTCAAAACCGAAGTCCTAGGCGAAATATACGAGCAGTTTCTTGGCAAAGTTATCACCATCTGCGACGGTGCCGCCGAAATCGTCAGCAAGCCGGAAGTTCGCGAAAGCGGTGGCGTGGTGCCGACGCCCGCTTTCATTGCCGACACGATTGTTGAACGGACGCTAGGCCCAACCATCGGGGGAAAGGCGCCAGCGGAGCTGGAGGGTTTCACGGTCGCGGACATATGCTGCGGCTCTGGTATCTTCTTGCTCTCAGCTTATGAATTTCTGCTCGGCCATTACTTGAGTTGGTATGTCGCCGACGGCACCAGCAACCATGCGGGCCGACGAATTTACGAAGCTGGCGCTGGGCGGTGGCGGCTGACCTTCGAGGAAAAGCGCCGCATCCTGCTGGCGCATCTGCGCGGGGTCGATATCGATTCGAATGCCGTAGAAGTCGCGAAGTTCAGCCTGCTTCTGAAGCTGATAGAGGACGAGAGCGAAGCGGCGCTGAACGATTACGTGACGGCGCACAAACAGCCGGCGCTGCCGCCGCTGGGCGATACGATCCGCTGCGGGAACTCACTCGTGAGTACTGGCGAGTGGCAAGCTGTGTGCGGGGTGATGTCCGCCGCAGTGCGCGAAAAAGTAAATCCTTTCACCTGGGCCGATGAGTTCCCTGCAGAAATGGCAAAGGGCGGCTTCCACGTCATCGTCGGCAACCCGCCTTATATCCGCATTCAGAACATGGTGGCCTACTCGCACGAGGAAATCACCTACTATCAGCGGAACCGTGCGCCATACACGACGGCGCGACAGGACAATTTCGACAAGTATGCGCTTTTCATCGAACGCGCGCTGTCGTTGGTGCAGCCGGACGGACGGGTCGGGGTGATCGTTCCCCATAAATTCATGAGTATCCAGGCCGGGCGTGCGCTTCGCGCACTCCTCACAGCGGATCATGTTCTCGAAGAGATCGTGCATTTTGGCGTCAAGCAGGTCTTCGGACGAGGAATCTCCAACTATACCTGCATTCTCGTCATGTACCGCGCTGGCGCGGAAACCATAAAGCTCGAGCGTGCAGGTCTTCTCGAAATATGGCGCTATGGCCATGAAGGCGCGATTACGCGCATTCCAGCAGAGGAGTTGGGGGTGGGGCCTTGGGAATTTGCCGACGAAGAAGCTCGCGCCCTGTTTGCCCGCATCCGCGATCAAACCCCAGCGCGGCTTTCGACAGTGGCCGATATCGAGGTTGGCCTCCAGACAAGCGCTGATACCGTCTACATCATCCACGAAACGTCGTCTGACGCGGATACGGTGACTTGCCGCTGGAACGATCGGGACTGGCGGATTGAGCGGGCTATCCTGCGGCCATGCCTGCATGATGTCACACTTCATGCCTATGCCCATCCGGTGCCGAACGCCTGGATAATCTTCCCTTATGGGCTTGTAGCGCAAAACAACGGCAGAATCCGTGCCCGCCTGTTCCAGCCAAATGAGATGGCGGCGCGCTATCCGGGGTGCTGGACGTATCTGTGCGCGCGCCGCGAAAAGCTGGAACAGCGAAACATCACGGGCGGCCCGGCAGCGGAACGACAGTGGTACCAGTTTGGTCGCTCACAAAGTCTGACCAAGTTTGACCGGCCCAAGATCATTCTGCCCGTGCTCTCTATAGAGCCGCGCTACGCTTACGATGAGGCCAACACCCTGTTCACGGGCGGCGGTAACGCGCCGTACTACATGGTGCGCGCCCACGAGGATGCCGACATTTCGACGCTCTACCTTCTCGCCGTCCTGAACCACCCGTTGAGCGAAGCCTTTGTGCGGACCAACACCAGCCCGTTTCGCGGAGGCTATTATTCGCATGGCAAGCAGTTTATCGAAAATCTTCCGGTTCCCGTTCCCGAAAAGGCGCGGCGCGCGCAGATCGAAGCAAAAGCGGCGGAGCTGATCGCTACGATTGACAAGTTCGCCGCTGCACGGACGCCACTGGCGCATACCCGCAAAGAACGGGAAGTCCATGATCTGCGCGGCGAAGTGGAAGGGTTGGTGTCAGCGGTCTTCGGGCTGTCGACCGCCGACATGACGACGATCGACGCCGTGCCGATACCGAGTTGACGGCGTGAGGAACGGCGATACCGGCGATGACGAGCGAGTTGAGAGAGTTGATAACGGAATGGCTGACCGGCGCCGACACGTGCTTCCTGCTCGGCGCGGGCTGTAGCGTTTGCGCTAACAAACCGTTGATCGGCACACTCACGGTGAACGTGCTGAATACTGCCGATGCGAAGCTCACCAAGCATTTCCAAGGTCTGAAGGCGACCGGTGATCGATCGGCGACAGTGGAAGACCTCATCAGCTATTTGGTGCGGTACAGGGAGATTCTCTGCACACTTACGAATGCAGACGGCCATGATATTTCCGTCGAGGAGATCGATGCGTGGCTCGCGATGATCAAAAAGAAGATAGTCGCCGAAGTCGCCGATGATTGGGCGCCGAGCGGCTATCATCAACGGTTCTTGCGCCGCCTGCCCGGACAGCGTGAGCGCGGCCCGAGGGACATATTCAGCCTGAACTACGATACGCTGCTGGAAGCGAGTCTCGATGACCTGCGAATTCCCTATGTCGACGGTTTCCGAGGCACGAACCGGGCGTGGTTCGATCCCGAAACATTCGATGACAAGGGGGCCGAGGCGGCATATCGGCTGTTCAAGCTTCATGGGTCGATCAACTGGACACGCGATGAGGCCGGGCACGTTCGGCGCGGCCGCAACGCCAATGAAGACGCCGCCGATGAACCGATCATTGTCTTTCCGTCCGACCAAAAGTATCTGCAAACTCAATACGGCGTATATGAGACCTTGCTGAGCCGATTTCGCCATCGACTCCGTGCTTCGGGCGTGAATAATTGCCTAATTGTCCTCGGTTACAGCTTCAATGACGAGCATATCAACGAAGCGATTGCCGATGCGGTAACATCGCAGGGCAGCAATCTCACGGTCATCGCATTTATCGGCCCGGAAGAGAACCGCGAAGGACAGAACGCCCGCTTGGCAGCCTTTGGCAAGCGTTGCGATTCCCGGTTCAATGCGTTCATTGACAGCGGTGCTTCCGGCCATTTTGTGGGGTACGCGCTCGATGCCGACGCGGCCGAGGTGGTGCTGAATGCCGAACTGTGGAAGTTTGAGAAGTTGGTCGATTTTATTGCCGGGGAAAAATCATGACCAATGCCATCCTGAAGATCGGCCGCGTGGTCGAAGTCTCCGGCTCGAAGGTCATGGGTGCGCTTGAAGGCACCGTCGAAGACCTTTACCGGACCTATAAGAGCCGTCGCTACACGGTTGGGCAAGTCGGCTCCATCGTAAAAATAGAGGCTGGCGATAAGCTCGTGTTCGGGGTAGTGACGGCCCTTCGCATGACGGAAACGCTCCTCGATGGCGGGGTGACAGTCGGCGTCGCCGAAGCGGCGCATGACGCGAAATGGCTCGAAATCGAACTGTTCGGCGAAGCGCTGCGGACCGGCCTTGGCGACAGCGACTTCGAGTTTCAGCGCGGCGTAGTTGCCTACCCGCTTCCGGGTCAGGGAATCTTTGTTGCCAGCGTAGCCGAACTCGCGCGCATCTATCACAGGCCGAATAAGCCGAGCATCCATGTGGGCACGCTCTCGCAGGCGTCGTCCCTGCCGGTTTACCTGCTGACAGACGAACTGCTTGGAAAGCACTTCGCCGTCCTTGGCACGACGGGATCAGGCAAGTCATGCTCCGTCACCGTACTGCTGCGTTCCATTCTTGAAGTCGCGCCAAAAGCGCACATGATCTTGCTCGACCCGCACAATGAATACCGCCGGGCATTCGCGGACAGCGCCAAAACCATTGACCCCACAACGCTCAACCTGCCGCACTGGCTCCTTAATCTAGAGGAAAGCATCGAACTGTTCATCGGCAGGACAGAGCATGCGGCGACAAGCCAGACCAATATCCTGAAAGACGCCATGCTCGCCGCACGGCGAGATTTCGAGCTCTCGGGCATCGCCGGCGAAAAGGTCACGGTCGACACCCCGGTTCCGTACAAGCTGAGCAAGCTGATCGAAAACATCGATGCCAGTATGCCGACCCAGCCATCAAAGCAAGACCCCTACCTCAAGATCAAAAACAAGATCGAAACGCTGCGGCAGGATAGCCGCTTCTCGTTTCTGATCCGTCCGGACGAAGCCGTAACCGATGAGCTGGCAAACATCGCCGGACAGTATTTACGCATACCGGTCTCGGACAAGCCTCTCTCGATCATCGATCTTTCGGGCGTTCCCTCGGACGTTGTAGATGTTGTCGTCTCGGTTCTGTGCCGCATGATCTTTGACTTCGCAGTCTGGAGCCCTCGCCCCGTCCAAGTGCCGATCGTCCTCGTTTGTGAAGAAGCGCACCGCTATGCACCGCGTGGCGGTGATGCCGCCTTCCAGCCGACCAGACAAGCGCTCTCACGCATTGCCAAGGAAGGCCGGAAATACGGCGTCGGCCTTGGACTGATTTCACAGCGCCCATCTGAACTGGCGGAATCGATCCTCTCGCAGTGCAATACCCTCATCGCGTTACGGATGAGCAACGAACAAGATCAGAACTTTGTGCAGCGTGCGCTACCTGACTCGGTTCGCAGCCTTGTCAACGTGCTGTCGACCCTGCGGACGCAGGAAGCGCTGGTAGTGGGTGAAGGATCGGTCGTGCCAGTACGGCTGCGCTTCAGCGACCTTGCAGAAGAAAACCAGCCGCAAAGCACTGATGTGCCCTTTACGCGCTGCTGGGCAGATGAAACCACGGACGGTGAATATGTCAAAGACGTCGTGCGCCGTTGGCGTCTTCAGGAGCGCCCGCCAATAGCCGGGGGAATTGCAGATGATGAGGGGACGACGAAACGTTAGCGTGACTATCGCTCCCGACGGCGTCCATCTTCGCCGGTGCGGCCCAAGTTGGTGTTCAATTCTCCCATATTCGACGGGTTTCGTGCAGGGCTACGTCTACACCCTCCTCTTCCACCAAGCGATCATCCCTTCGAGATAGATTTGCCACTCGAAAAGGTCGTCCGATGTCGGCCAACTTGCGCCTCGCGGATACGAGTCCGTCACCGTCAGCCGCCTCGCCGTCCACGACGCTGGCCTCCGCTGCGGCGATATAGCCCGAACCGGTCGCACCGGCCTCATCCGGCCCGCGCCGGACCTTCGTCCGCCAAGCGCAGTGCCGCACACCATACGCCGCAAACACTGCACTAGCCGCGGGCGGCTCCCCGTCACGTCCGGACTCGACCGGGAAAGATCCCGACCCGATTGCGTCGAAAATCGTCTCGTTTCTGCTCCCGGGCAGCAAGCCCCCTCCGCTGGTCTTGCTTCGTGCAGTTCATACTCGCCCATGCTTGCAATGCTCTGTTCCCCAAAATTGTATTTCGCACCGTAGCGCGCGCGGGCGCGCTGTTGCGGGAAAGTGAAGGAAACCAGCGACCGAAAGTGGTTCCGTAACCTTGCTTCAGTTTTAACCTTGTGATGCACCAGTAATCCTTGAACCCGTTTCCGCCCCGGACGGCGACAGGCTCCGGAGCAAGACCCATGAATGACTCTTTCGCCAGACTGTGGACGGCGGTACAGGCCGTGGCGACCACCGCGGCCATAATGACCGTCCTGGTGACCGCCATCGCGTTCGTGATCGAGACCACGGTCCACGACTGGTACGCCACCGGCAAGGTCACGCTCGTGGAGGCGATGATCGCGACGGGGTTCGACCCGGCCGCGTGGACCGAGTACTGGACGGCGGACGGACGGACCGTGCGGCGGTCGCGTTACGGCCTGACCATAGGCGAGGCCTGGGTGGTGCGGCACCGGCTCCTGTCGATGGCCGCGGACCGCGCCCTTCTGGGCGCCATCACGGGCCTCGTCGTGGGGTTCCTGTGGCTTCGGGCGCCCAAGGCGGCGCGGCCTTCGCGGCCGGGCCGGTCCAGTTCCTTGGCGCGGCCCGAACAGATGCCAGGGCCGCACTACCCCGTGGGGTTCCCCGGCGGAGACGGACCCGTCGCCGGTTGGCGCGGGAGCGGCGGCGACCGGGCGCGGATGGCACTCCCGATGACGCCGGAGACGGAACTCGAGTCATTGGTGGAGCGGGACGGGATCAATCCGGCGGGTGACCCGCGGGCTGTCCGGAGCGAGGCGAAAGGGCCGGCACTGCCGGAGGCCTTGCCCGCCGCGCACGTGACCGCTCTGCACCCGGCGGACACTGCGGCGCGCCCATCGGCGGACCATCCGTCCGGTTCGAAAGGCCGACGGCCGACAGGGTCGGACCCGGCCGGGAAACGTCGTGCGGAGACAGTCACCGAAAAGGAAAGCTCTGCAGCGTCCACTGGCCGCGGGCGGCGCAAGGGCGACTACGGGCGCTGGATCTGATGGTCGCATCGATCGGTGCGGTGGCGAGCCCGTCCCAGGGGGCGAGCTACTACGAAAGGGACGGATACTACGCGAAGGACTCTCCGGAGCACAGGGCGGCGAGCGCCTGGGCGGGCCGGGGAGCGGCCGAGTTGGGCCTCGAAGGCCCGGTCGACTCCGACACGTTCAAGGCGGTGTTGGAGGGCGAGGTGCCGGACGGCTCCGGGCAACGGCTCGGCCGCAGGATGGGGGACGGCGCGATCCACCACCGTCCCGGCCGTGACCTGACGTTCTCCGCTCCCAAGTCCGTCTCCCTGGCCGCGCTCATCGGCGGCGACGAGCGCATCGTGGAGGCCCACGGCCGTGCGGTCGGGCGGGCGCTCGACTGGTTCGAGAGGAACGCGGCCGAGACGAGGGTGCACGACCCGGGGAGCGGCCGCATGGTGCGCGTGCGCAATCAGAAGACGGTAGTCGCCACCTTCAGGCACGAGACCTCCCGGAACCTCGATCCCGCGCTCCATACCCACTCGGTGATCGCCAACATGGTGCTCGGCCCGGACGGCAAATGGCACACCATGGCGAATGAGAGCCTGTACGCCTCCAAGATGCTTCTGGGGGCGCTTTACCGGAGCGAACTCGCGGGGGAACTGGGGAGACTCGGGTACGGGATCGAGAGGACCCATTCGGACGGCCGGTTCGAGATTGCAGGGGTCTCGCGCGAGACCGTGGAGGCATTTTCGACGCGCCGTGCCGAGATCGAGGCGGCGATGGAGGAGCGGGGCCTTGGCGGCACGGCGGAGAACCAGCACCTTGCCAGGCGCGCGGCGCTGATGACCCGTGCGGGCAAGCGCGACGTGGATCGGGATGCTTTGCGCGAGACCTGGGCCGGGCAGGCAGCTCACCTGGACTTCGACGCCAAGGCGCTGGTCGATACGGCCATGGAACGGGGGCTCGACCGGGACGGCAGGGACGGTCCTTCCGGGGCGGCGCCCCAAGCGGACCTTTTCGAGTTCACCGCGAGGTCCGGCCCGGCGCGCGAGGCCGTCGACTGGGCCCTTGCCCATCTCTCCGAGCGCAGCGCGGTGTTCATGAAAACCGATCTGCTCTCGGCCGCGCTCGCGTACAGTCCGGGCGCGGCGTCGATCGAGGCCATTGAGGAGGCGATGGAGGCACTCGGACGCGAGGGCCGCCTGCACGATGCGCCGGCCCTCGGGCGGGGCGGCGGTCTCACCACGGACAAGGCGGTGGCCCAGGAACGGGAGGCGATCACGCTCATGCGGAGCGGCGAGGGCCGGGGCAAGTCGCCCATGCGCGGCTGGACGGTGGACAGGCACCTCCGCAAGGGGCCGCTCACGACCGGACAGAAGCAGGCGGTGAAGCTGATCCTCTCGGGGGAGGACCGCACGGTGGGCGTTCAGGGGTATGCCGGGACCGGGAAGACACGGATGCTCGACCGCGCACGGGCGCTCGCGGAGAAGAAGGGCTGGCGCATGGTCGGGCTTGCGCCATCGGCGTCGGCGGTGCGGACGCTGGCGGCGGAGTCGGGGATCGGGAGCGAGACCCTGCAACGGTTCCTTGCAAGAAACGCGGGCGTCGCCGAAGGCAGACTCACGAAGAAGGGCGCGAAGGAGATGCGTGCCGCCTTCGCGAAGACCGTGCTCGTGGTGGACGAGGGGTCGCTTGCGTCCACAGTACAGGCCCGCGACCTGCTCCGGATTGCGAGCGAACTTCGCATTCCGAAGCTCGTGCTGGTGGGCGATGCGAAGCAATTGGACGCAGTCGACGCGGGCAAACCCTTCGCGCAGTTGCAGCAGGCGGGCATGAAGACCGCGGTCATGGACGAGATCCTGCGCCAGCGCGACCCGGACCTCAAGGCCGCGGTCGAAGCGAGCCTTGCGGGCGAGATCGGCAAGGCTTTCGACAAGCTGGGCGGCAATGTAGCGGAAGTGAACCCGGACAACATCGCGGGGGCGGTGGCGGCGCGCTGGCTCAGGCTCTCGCCGGAGATGCGCGAGCGCACCGGGGTGATGGCCCCGAGCCACGAGTTGCGGGAGGGAATCAACGCCCATATCCGCGAGCGCCTGGCCCGCGAGGGGCGCATCGCCGGACCGGCGCTGCAAACCCAGCGGCTGGTCTCGAAAGGCTACACCAACGCGGAGAAGGCGCTCAGCTCCAATTACACGCCCGGCGACGTGGTCGCCTTCCACCGCCCGTACAAGCGTCTCGGCGTTGAGAAGGGCGACGAGCGGCGCGTCCAAAGCGTCGATCACGAGAAGAGAATCGTACATCTCGAGGGTCCCAACGGCTCGACCGTTGCCTGGAAGCCGTCGGAGATCGGCGGGCGGCGCGGTGGCGCCGAAGTCTATACAGCGGAGACCATCGAGCTTCGCGCCGGCGACCGCATCCGCTGGACCCGCAACGACAAGGGACTCGGACTGGTCAACAGCGGCACGGCCGAGGTCCTGGGCGTTGGGAACGGGCGGGTGACGTTCATGCTGGAGGAGGGCCGCAAGCTCACGCTCACCCCGGGCGATCCGGAACTGCGCCATCTCGATCACGCCTGGGCCTCGACCGTGCACGCTTATCAGGGGCGCACGGTCGACAACGTGATCGCCGCGATGGAGGCGAACCACCCCCGCCTGACCACGGCCAAGTCGTTCTACGTGGAGATCTCGCGGGCGCGCGACCGCGCGGAACTCGTCACCGACGACGCGCAGGCGCTCAGGGAGCGTCTCGAATCGGTCACCGGCGAACGCATCTCCGCGCTCGAAGGCATCGGCGAGGCGGTCCAACGCGAGCGCGAAAAGGATGACAAAGCGTTGCCCGAAAGGGAACGGCGGAACCCTGAGTCATCCGCGCCGCCTTCCCTGGAGAGGGAAACCGAGCCGGCAACGTCCCGGGACAGGGCGTCGGAGCCCGCGCCGCCCGTCCGCGGGAAGCGCATCGAAATGGACCTCGAACTCTAAGCAAGGTCTGTCCCCGCCTCCATTCTTGCGTTTCCGGGCGGTCCAGGCCAAGATGCCCGACGCCCATGACAGACGACAGCCCCGACATTTCGGCTCTCGAACGCCGCGTCGAATCCATCAAAGCGGCGTACACACGGCTCGGTCACCAGCTCGGCTGGCGGTTTCTGGCAGGACCTCGGCGCACGCTTACCTCCCGGGCCCCGTTCGCCTTGATCACGCTGAATCCCGGCGGGGCGCGCGAAAACCCCGACCACCCGCGGACGAGTTCCGAGAAAGGCAGCGCGTACTGGATCGAGTCGTGGAAGGAGAAACCGCCTGGAACGGCGCCGCTCCAGCTACAGTTCAAGGAACTCTTTGCCAGAATCGTCTCCATTGTCGACGCGAGGGAATCCCCGCGCGCCTTCGTCGAGAACCGCGTTCTGGCCGCGCACTTCGTGCCCTTCCGGTCGCCCAGCCTTGACAGGCTGCATCGTCGCCGTGAATCCATCGCGTTCGCCCGCCGGTTCTGGACCGAACTCCTCGCCGAGTGGATCCCGCGGACGATCCTGACCATTGACCGCGTTACGTTCAAGAACCTGCACGGGATCATCTCGAACCGTCCAGCGGAGGTAGTTGCTCAACGGCGATTCCCGACTGGTTGGGGACGCTGCACCGCCGAAGCCGTCCGTTTCCGAATCTCAGAGCGCGGAGAAACCGTCACGCTGGCGCGGTTGCCTCACCTGTCCAGATTTCGCTTGATGTCGAACGAAGCCTGCCGCGAGCCGGTCCAGGACTTCCTCGACTACGTATGCGCACCCGGTCACCAAGCCGCGGCGCCGCACCACTCCCACGCTCGCCGTCAAGGCCGACGTCTGCAAAGCGCACCGCGGGCTCCACGTGAGGGGGATGCGAGCCCGCCTCGTCGAATCGGTTCGGTTTCACACCGTCGGCTTGGCGCGTCGCTGCAACTCGCGGGTATCGAGGGCGCGGACCTGTACCCGGCATGGGAGGCGCACATCGAGGACCAGCGAGCACGCGCCGCTTTTCGCCTCTTGGTGGAGTCTGCGGCCTCGTTGCCGCACCTGGTCCTGAGCTTCAGGAAGAAGGGAGTGCTCAAGACGTGCCGCCTTCATGACCGCTCCGGACGGAGCCCAAGGCTGCCGTATTCGTTCATCGTTAACAGGAATTGGATCAAGTTCTACTTTCGTTTCCGTGAGGCGCGCGCCGGCAAGGATGCGCTGAAGCGGGATTTCAACAGTTTTGAAGACGGCAACAGCAAGGACGAATGGACCGTCAGGCTGCGGACGGAGGAAGACGTGCGGTTCTTGCTCACGCACCTGGGAGGGAGCATGAAGCTCTTCGACGGATACGTAGCGGTCGATTGGTCGGCCAACAGCAAACCCAAGCAGGGCGAGAACAGCATCTGGCTCGCTGTCCGAGGTACGGGCGGAACGGTGGAGTACGAGAACCCCGCTACTCGCGAAGAGGCGATGGAGCACATCGAAACGCTGCTGAGGACCGCGACAGGGGCGGGGCGTCGGTTGCTCTGCGGGTTCGACTTTCCATTCGGATATCCTGCCGGGACGGCCTTGGCGCTTACCGGCCGCGCCAGTTGGGAGGCGGTTTGGTCTCGAGTTGCCAAGTTGATCGAGGATGGTCCACGCAACAGAAACAACCGCTTCAAGGCGGCGGCGAGCCTGAATGCACACTTCGACGGGGACGGACCATTCTGGGGCAACGGTCTAAAAGAGGACATTCCCGGCCTTCCGAGGAACAAGCCGTGCGCCGGTTGGGGAGCGAATCTCCCCCCAAACCGCCGCTATGCCGAGTTGAAGGTCAAGTCGGCGCAGGAGGTCTGGAAACTCTTGGGTAACGGATCCGTCGGTGGGCAGGCGCTAACCGGAATCGCGGCGCTGGAACACTTGCGGCGCCGTACCGGGGCGCGGGTCTGGCCGTTCGAGACGCTTGGCGAAGGTCGGTCTCACGTGCTGGCGGAGATCTATCCATCGCTGATCGAACCCGATCCCGGACCCGAAGTGAAGGACGCACGACAGGTCGGCGCAGTGGCCAGGGCCCTCCAGACGCTCGACGAGCACGGCGAGCTTGAGCGGTACCTTGATGTTCCAAGCGAGATGCCGGCCACCGTGCGCCAGGAAGAGGGTCTGATCCTCGGGATGTACGATCCCGCGGGATTCCAACTGGCGGCACGCGCGAAGGCGTCAGCGTTTTACACTTAGCCTTCGTCCATGGTCTCCGCCATCGTCCTGCGGGCCGCGGCGACCAGGTCATCGAGTTCCTTGCCGCGTTCGGCGTCGAGCAGTTCGTCCCGCTTGAGCGTGGCCATCATGTAGACGGAGCGGTAGATGGCCTCGACGAGCGCGGCGTGACCTTTCGACAGGGTGGCGGGTGGAGGCTCGCCGAGCCGGTCCTCGGCGATGGCGAGCGCCCCGGCGCGGACCAGTTCTCCGACCGGAACGCCGTGCCGAGTGGCGGCATTTTCGATCAGCCGCCACTCGGAATCGGAGAAGCGGATCGAGCGCGGCTGGCGCGCATCGCTCCGTTTTCCGGCCGGCTTGTTCCCTGTTCCCGGATTCCAGTGATCGTTTTGCGCCATCCTCTTTTCCTTTTCTGCCTTCTCCACGCCGGCCCACGGCCCGTTCCGGTCCATTCCCTGCCCTGAAACAGGGCATCGGTGTCCCGGTTGCAGTAGAAACCGGGATGCCCGGCGAGGTCGTTGAGACCCGTCGCAACCTTCCCGCCGGGGCTGTGGCCGACGCATTGAAGGCGCTACGGCTTGGCGGATGCAAGCCCCGGCAGGGCGTGTTTGGGCCGTGTTTCAGGCGACTACAATAAGGTTACACCACGTAATACGCCGTAACACATCCTGCGACGCAAGAGAATACATCGTGGGATCGCTGCGCGACATGCGCAGCCCTAGGACGGCAGGGGTGCGAAGACGGCGTGTATGCTCTGGAGAATACACTCGTTCCGGCATGTGCCCGGCATCCCGTGTCGTCGAGAGCGCGTGGGAATGCATGCCAAGCGCGCGCCCGGGCGCACCCGCAGCTAGCTGCGTCCGGTGTGAGAACCAGAGCCCGCGCAGGCGGTGGGGAACGAAGAAACCAGGGGCACAAGCGAAGGAGAATCGACGCCGGAGGACCCGGCGGAGGGAGCCGCCACGGCGATTGAGTGGCGATGAGTGCGGACAGTACTGAAGGCGGTCGTGTCGAGCACACTGACGGAGGCGCTAGCAGTGGTCCGGACACAAGTGCACGGGGTAGTGCGGAAGCCGGTGACGGGCGAGCCTGCACCGGGCGACGCGGAACGCGGAGCGGCGGCGCCGACGACGAGCGCAGCGAGGCGGACGGCATGAGCTGAGCGATGTCGCCGGAGGCGACGAGCCGAGCCAACACCTGGCTGGTTCGAAGTGAATCGGCGCTGTGGTCGAACTGCTGCACCGTCCTGGGCATCACCGGCGTGTAGTGCCGCGCTGTCGTGATCGGCGTGGTCCGCAGCACGCGGCGGGGAGCACTGAGGTGGTGACGGCAGACGTGCGGAGCACGTTGTCGGCATCCCCTGCATTGACGAGGACACCGGAGGATGGCGTGATGCGGAAGCCGGTGACGGGCGAAGCCCGCACCGGGCGACGCGGATGCGGAGGAGCGTTGATGCGGGCGACGAGCGCAGCGAGTTGGACGGCATGAGCGGGGCGATGCTGCCGAAGGCGGCGAGCCGTGTCACGCGTCGAGGCACGGCGGTCAAGCTGGAGCACCGTCATGGTGGACATGAAGGGCGCCACCTTCAGCGATGGCGATGTGAAGACCGGTGAGAGGCGGAGCCGCACCAGGGAGTTGCAGGCGGAAGGACGGACCGGACCGAAGGGGTGGGGAGGCCCACGTCGCCGAGTGGCATAGGGTAGGCGCGAAGCGGGTACTCGGCGACGTGGGCCGTGGGGAGGGGTCCTGCCGAGCACACCGCGGGCATTGTCGTCATGGTTAGCGTCGTTGGTGGAGATGAAAGGCGTGGCAACGATGGACGTGAAGACCCAGTGTGGGAGCGAAGGCGCAGGAGATGATGCGAGGAAGGGGCCGCGCCAACAAGTGACGCGACCCCTTGGTGTGTACGGATCAGGCAGCGATCTGTTCGATCTTCTGCACCGGTATCCCCAGCTGGCGGGCTTTGTCGACGAGGTTGTCGGTGATGCCGGAGCCGGGGAATGCGATGACGCCCTTCGGCAGGAGGTTGAGGAGGTCGTCGTTGCGGCGGAACGGAGCAGCCCGTCCGTGGCGGTCCCAGTCGGGCTTGCAGACGACCTGGTGGACGCCGCGCTTCTCGGCCCAGCTCGCCGCGATGCGCTCGACGCCCGGGCCGCCGCCGTGAACGAGCACCATGTCGGTGTACTTCGCGCGGACCTTGTCGAGCCTGTTGAAGACCGCTGCGGGGTCAGTGATGTCCTTGCCGCCGGTGACCGCGACGAGGGTACCTTCGGGCAGGTGGGCCTGTGTCTTGCGGTCCTTGCGAGCGCGGACGAAATCGCGGGCGTCGATGGCCGCGGAGGTGAGCTTGCCGGTCTGGCTGGTGTGCGATCCGCTGCGGGGCCGCCAGGTCTGTCCGGTCGCGGTCAGGTAGTCCTCGGCAGCCGCATCGCGCATCCGCTCGAAGGCGTCGCGGCGAGCGGAGAGGTTCTGCACCCGGTCGGTGATGAGCTCGAGCTCACGGGACTTGATCTCGGAGCCGTCCTGCTCGTGCTGGAGGTCGCGCAGGCCGGGGATGAGGCGGTCGGCGGAGCGGTCAAGCCGCTGTGTCTGAGCATCCAGCAGGTTGACGAAGCCCCACAGCAGGCTCTCGCGTTCGTCTGAGAGCTGAGTGCCGTCCGGGCCGATGCCGCCTGCGAGGATCTCGAAGGCAGCGTGGACGGAGTCGAGCGCGTCGTCCTCGTCCCAGACGTCCCTGGAATCGAACTCGTCAGTGCCCGGGGTAGCGCCGAAGAGCTGCGCACTCTCGCAGAACGCTTCCATGATGGACTGACCCTGATCCGCAATGTTCTCTATGCTGTTCATGACTTCCTCCTTCTCCAGTTAAGGACCCACCAAGGCCCGTGACTGGGGCGTAACCGCCCCGAAGTGATGTCCCTTCTTTTCACGCGCGCGCAACGGAGCCACCGGGGCAGGGAATGAACGGCCCCACGGCCCGCGCGACCGTCTTGCCTGGTTGGTCTGCAACTCTCGTGAGGGCCGTGGGGCCGTTCATTGCCTGCCCCGGCCGGAACGAAGTGGAGGACCCCTTCAGGGGTTGGCGCAGAGAGCACGTGTGACAAGATGGGAGATCACGTAGGGGAGGTATGTACGGAACCAGCACCGTCCCCCCTTGAAGTTCAAACTTCCCTGCGCGGAGGCAGGGCATCGCGCCGCTGTCCGCGGCTCAGAACAGAGGGTGGGAATCGAGGAGGGATTGGGCGACGTCGCGGATGCGGCCGCGGTCGTAGACGCGCTTGGGTCCCCGCGGGTCTTCAAACAAGTGCAGGACGTAGAAGGCCTGGCCGGGTGCGAGGATGTCGTCGTGGCGGTAGACATCGCCGACATGGTCGCCGTCGGCGTCGTAGATGCGGGATTCTTGCGGAGTGATCCGCTTGAAGGTGATCCTGTCCATCACCCTCCCCTCCTTTCGGCCAGGGCGGCTGCGGCCCACGCCGCGGCGCGGGCGAGCACGTGTCCGTGACAAGGCTGGGGATGGCACCAGCAGGCCAGCCGCATGCCGTCCAGTTCGGCGAGGTCTTCTATTGCGACGATGCCGGAGCGGATGCGGAGCCAGAGATGGGCGCGGTATTGTGCGACGACCTGCTTGCGGGTTCCGTCGGGCCCGATGCGAAACATGTTGCCCCACCTGGTGCGGCGGTCGATGAGGACGGTGTTGTCGTGCGCGTCCGCGTGCTCGAATATGTCGCGGAGCGCGGGTTCGTGTCTGAGGTTGATGACGGTGTCCATTCTCCCTCTCCTTCCATCACGGCTTTGCCCTCTCAGGCTCCCTCCTCTCCGACTCCCGGGAACCGGAAGAGCGGCCCGAACCTTGCGGCGAGGACATCGGCGCCGAGCGCAGCGAGGTCGTCGTTGAAATCGCCGCCCTGGGGAACGATGACCGCGGCGGCGACGCCCGCCCGCGCGCAGCGCCGGACGAGGCGTTCGGCGGCCCATGCGCCTTCGAAGTCGTTGTCGCGGGCGATGACGAGGCGGCGGCAGGCGGGCGGGAGGGAGAAGGAGCCGAGACTGCCGGCGGAGAGAGCAGCGGCCGCGGTGATCTCAGGCACGGCGGTGACGAGCGACAGCACGGTCTCGATGCCTTCGCCGACGAGGAGCGGAGCGACATCGGCGGCGGGCATGCCGAAGCGCACGGCCAGGCCGTGGACGCTGCCGAGGGCCTTTCGAGGCGAGGCGACGCCGGCCTTGACCGGACGGCGCGGGTCGAGCCAGGTGCGGTGCACGCCGCGGATGTCGCCGTCGTCGCCGGTTACGGCGGCGACCAGTGCCGGCAGGCGGCGGACCGCGGAGCCTTCGCGGTAGCGAAGCTCGGGGTGGAAGCGCAGCGCCGGGAACCGGCAGCGCGCGAGGCCCCGTGCCCGGAGGTAGGCTTCCGCGTGGGTGCCGTCAACGGCGCGGCATCCCCGCCACAGGCGGCGCGCCGCTTCGGCGGCGTCGTAGTCGCCTGTATCGCCCGGAGCCGGCGAAGCCGGCAGGGCAAGGAAGGCGCGGGCTTCGATCAGTGCCGCGCGGAGCGTCGGCGCGCCCGTGCGGTGGCGGATGATGTCGAGCAGGTCGCCATGGGTGCCCACGGCCGCGTCGGTCCACTTCCCGGGCGTGCCGGGGCCGTGGAGGCGGACGAAGAAAGACCTTCCGCGGGCGCCGTCTATGTCGCCCGCGACCCAGTAGCGGCCCTGGCGGCGGCCATGGGGAAGGTAGCGCTGGCAGACCTCTTCGGCGCGCGCGGCAAGCGCCGCGGCGACCGCGGCTGCGGGGGACGGACCGTAGTGCATGGCGGTTCTCCTTCACGGGACGGGACACCCGGCTGCCCCGGAGGGCGAGCGGGCCGAGCGAAGCGAAGGCGCGACGCCCGGAGGGGTGGTTGCTCGGGACCGGCAGCAAAAGAAAAGGGGCTGACGACGAAGCGCCAGCCCCAGGGTGGGAGGAGAGGAAGTGGACGGGTCCACTCAAAACGGGATGTCGTCGTCCACGGGCGGGGACGAGGTCCCGGCGTCCTGCATGGTGGCCTCACCCGCCGCCATCGACGGGTCCGCCACGGCCGGCGCGCCGTTGCCGTTGGGCTTGTCCAGAAACTTGACCCCGCCGCCCGGGACCAGCAGGATCTCGGTGGAGTAGCGGTCGCTGTCCTCGCCGGCCTTCGTCCAGCGCCGGGTCTGCAGCTTGCCGTCGATGTAGACCAGCCGGCCCTTGCGGGCGTGCTTCTGAAGCATGTTGACGAGGCCGTCCTGGAAGGTCACCACCCGGTGCCACTCGGTCTTGTCGACACGCTCGCCGGTCTGCTTGCTGATGTACGACTCGTCGGTGGCGATGCTCATGTTGGCCACGCGGCCGCCGCTGGAGAGGTGATTGACGGTGACGTCGGCGCCGAGGCGTCCGATCAGTTCTACGCGGTTCAGTCCAAAGCTCATGGTAATTCTCCTTCCTGGTTAGTGACGATGGTTGACGAACGTCGAGGGACCGGAGTCCTCCCTCCCCGATCCCCTTCCGTTCACCTCTCCCAGGCCCCCTCTCACTCCGTTCCGGCGGTCAGCGCGGCGGTGACGGTGAGAGGATCTCCGCCGGCCGCGTCGCGGGGGTCCGGACAGCGCCTGGCGCGGTCGTCGTCGATGACATCCCGGACGGCGCCGGGGTGAAGCCCGATCTCGGCCAGCAGGTCGCTGCCGGTCAGGGTGTCCTCAATGTCGAAATCGATTCCGGACATGGCCGTATCCTCCTTGGCTGCCTGCCTTGCCCGGACTGCGTGAGGGAGACCCCCTCCCTCTCCTACCGGGCCTTCACCCGGTGGACGCCTTTCTCCGGCTCTAGGGAGAGGACCGGGACCGGCGGATGGCCAGCAGGCGCTCGCAGACCGCGCGCGGAGTCATCGAGCCCAGATTCAGCACGGGGATGCCGGCGTCGGTGGCAATGCGGATGGCCATGCCGGTTCCGCCGGTGACCGTTCCGCCCGGCGTCCAGGCCACCACGGCATCTACGGGACGGCCGAGACCGACGCCCAGGATCGCCGCGTTCCCGGCGTGGAGCTTGCGGACGGCGGGCGAGCAGCGGTCCCAGGCGGGATGCAGGCGGGCGGCGATGGGAGGCAGGACCCGAGATCGGACGGCGACAGCACATGGCAGTCCGGGGCCGCACACCCGTCGTAACCGGGCCACGGCAATTACAGCGTTCGCCGGCCGGCTGGACGTCCGGAACAGTTGAAACAGCGCCGAGATTCGGAACGGCCGCAGTATGGAAACGGGGGAGTGATGGGGCGGTGGAACTTCAGTGTGCTGACGTTAGAGTCCGGATGGGTCTGGGTTCAGGCGAGGGGCGCGGATGAACGATATTGGGTTTGGCCCAGCGACCGTGACCTACACGGTGGTGCCAAGCCTACGGGCATTTGGCGGGACTCCGCCCGTGTGCGCTACGCATTCTCCGGTGGATTGTCCGCGCCATCCCCCCAGTCGATCCAGTCAAGAGAATCCGGCGAGAACCCGTGGCTCCAGACGCGAGTCTTGGCGGGGTCCAAGAACGGAAGGCCCTGAAGGGCCTGTTGCCTCGAATCAGCCAAGGTAATCAGTTGGATGGGCAACCGTCGGTGCTCCAAGTATGTCTTATCGCCGCCCTGTTGGTACTTGACGAAGAGACGGCCCAACGTCTCATAGGCGTAGCTGTCATACGGAGGCATTGAGTAGCCGATCATGATTATGGAAGAAAAGGCATCCTGGATCCGGTGAAGATTCTCCCACAGATCCAGGATCGGGTCATATCTGAGGTGGTCCCGGTTTCTTGGACAGGATGGCGGCGGAGTTAAGGTGTATTCCTGGATCATGGATCATGCCGCCAGGGTCCTGTTTAACACGTCTTCTTGCTCCGGTGGAGCTGGTAGAGGGGCGGGCGAGGTCTGAGGTTCGGTCCTCTGGAGTCGTCGTTCGTAGGCCTCCTGTGGGGTGGAGCCTCCGAGGGCGGAGTGAGGCCTTTGGGTGTTGTAGAACTCCACCCATCGGGAGATCACCCGTTGGGCCTGGAAGCCGTCCGAGAGTTCGTGGAGGTAGACGGCCTCGTACTTCAGCGAGCGCCACAGGCGCTCGATGAAGATATTGTCCAGGCACCGGCCCCTGCCGTCCATGGAGATGGCGACACCTGAGTCTTTGAGCACCGCGGTGAACTCCATGCTGGTGAACTGGCTGCCTTGGTCGGTGTTGAAGATCTCGGGGCGGCCGTAGCGCTCCAGGGCCCCGGTCAGCGCCTCTGTGCAGAAGCGGGCATCCAGGGTGTTGGACAGCCGCCAGAAGAGCACCCGGCGGGTGGCCCAGTCCATCACCGCCACCAGGTAAAGGAAGCCGCGCTGGACGGGGATGTAGGTGATGTCCGCGCTCCAGACGTGGTTGGGCCGCTCGATGGCGACTCCTTTCAGCAGGTAGGGATAAACCCGATGCTGGGGATGCGGCCGGCTGGTCCGCGGTGCCTGGTAGATGGCCTGTAGGCCCATCACCCGCATCAGCCGCCGCACCCGGTGACGCCCCACTCCGACGCCTTCCCGCCACAGGTGGCGCACCATCTGGCGGCTGCCGTAGAAGGGGTAGTTCAGAAACAGCTCGTCGATCCGGCGCATCAACGCCAGATTCTGTGCGCTCTCGCCCTTGGGCCGGTGGTAGAGCGAGGACCGACTCACACGAAGCAGGCGGCATTGCCGGCTCAAGCTGAGCTTGGGATGGTCGCGCCGGATCATGGCCCGGCGCTTCTCCCGGCTCACCACTTGAGCCCTTTGGCCAAAAAATCCCGCTCCACCGTTAACTCCCCGATCTTTGCGTGCAGATCCCTAATCTCCGCCTCGTGCTCCCCGCGACTCCGCTCCGCCCCCTTCGCGAAGACGTCCTTCATGCCCTCCACTGCCCGCTGCTTCCAGGTGCTCACCTGGTTCGGGTGGATCTTGTGCCGCGTGGCGATCTCCTGGATCGTCTTGTCTCCTCGCAGCGCCTCCAAAGCGACCTTGGCCTTGAACTCCCCGCTGAACCGTCGCCGTGTGCTCATCGCGTATCCCTCCTTCTCTCGGCGGAATACACCTTAGCAACCTGTCCGTTTTTCCAGGACCACCTCAATCCAAGCAGCTTGTCGTAGGCTGGCGGGAGAATGAAGGGAACGATGGCTGAAGCGACCTTATCCTCTATGGGGAAGTGGTTTTTGTGATTGGGGACACGGAAGACTCGTGGCAGGAGGCGTGTCCCGAACACCTCCGTCCGGCCTCGTGAAAGAGGCTCTGACGGAACTGTCGGAGTTGGGCCAAAGATCGGGTCCCGGTTCGGTACGTCGTGACCTTGCTCGGCATGCCAGCGCATCTCTGAGTCGATGTAGTACCGGTCATACCAGTCAATCGAGCCGTGGAGTTTGAGCAGGTCGACAAACTTCGGCTTCCATCCGCCCGGGTCCGTTTCGAGCCACCACTCAGGAGTCAGGGTGTACGGCTTTCCGATATCGTCGAGGACTTGCTCCAAAAGAGTGTCGTAGTTGAAGGTAAGCACGACGTCCCACGGGCAAAGCCGCTGAGCGAAATCCCGATACAGAGGTGGACTATCGTTTGGCGTTGCCCGAATGAGTATCCGTTGGATCGCACGTCGTGCGGCGACTATTGATCGGCTGCCATGCGCGAAATACTCGTCGGATCCCAAGAGGCGGAGGTAGTGTTTGCGATGGCTGTAAGCGAGTACGCGTTCCAAGTCGATCGGCTCGCCCGGGTACAGTGAGGCCCACTCTCGGATCTCTTGTTCCAGGGTACCGTCCCAACCGGCTTCCCGAAACAAGCCTTGCAGATCCTGTCGGACGCAATTAAGGAGACCGTTGGCCAGAGGCAGGCCCGCAGGTGCCGAGAAGCCGGCGCCGAGCACGAAAAGACGGGAAGTCGGTAGGTTCATGTTCTGCATCTTCCGCTGGGCTGGGGCCGGGAAACGACTTGGAAGTTGAACGACAATAGGTCATCAGGAAATAGGGCAGGGTTGGGGGATGCATTACGGTTGCCTGGAGCATCGGCGGCGGACAGCTTCACTCTGCAAGTGTGTCCGCGATGCTGTCGGGTCATGTAGGAACCGCCATCTCCAGGCTTGTACGGAGTGCAGCGGTATTCCGGGGCGAGCAACAAAGCATGCCACTCGCCAGCGCCCAAACCAGGGGCTGCGAAACCCAAGCCCAAGCATACGGCGAGCAGACCGTTGCAGAGAACAACCCATCTTCGATTCATGGCGCCACCATCGTGGATGAGGTGATCCTGACCCGCGCGCACAGGATGGCGGAAGATGGCAGGCGATCTTGCGGCCATGATCCTGTGTAACACGTCTCGCGGTTGTGGTTGAGTCGGCGGCCCGTCGCCGGTTCAGTGCTGGGAGTCGCCGTCGATCTCCAGGCCCCCGGCGTTCATGGAGCGGGCGGCGAGCGCGGTCCAGTCTTCCCTCGAGTGTCCGAGCCTGGCGTTCAGGCGGTCGTACAGCCGCTCGGCGGCATCAATGTCCAGGGTGACAAGCGCAGTGGGCACGTAGCCGTCCATGCCATCGAAGACGATGCGGATCTATTGCGGCTCGTGGCCGAGCTCGCAACTCGGACAGAATGCGTAGTTCGGTTCGTCCGGCAGGGTCTGGGCAGTCATGCATGCTCCCTTCTGTTAGTGAAGTCGGAGGCCCGGCGGTCCTCCGGCCGTACGGACCCCCCGGCGGACCAGCAGCGGGGGTGGATGGCGGGCTGCCGGCAGTACGGACAACGGCGTGTGCATCACGCGATGGACTCAGGCGGCGAGCGCCTAGGCCGAATCACCGCGGGGTTGCGCGGCAAGGCATGGGCCTGTGCTCCTTCGGCATCTCGATTGCCTGCTCCTCGCTGAATCGGTTAGGTTGGAGTTCCCCCGGAGAACTTGCGGCGAGACCAACGATTGCTCGGGACGCCGGACGCGCTCTGCTGCGTGGGCATGTGAGAAAGAGGAGGGGAAATGGCTGCGGACCTGAAAGTCAGCGTGAAGAGAGAGATCGAGCGGTTGAAGAAGGAACTCGCCGCGGCCACGGATGACCGCAAACCGCAGGAACACGGCGCTCAAAGAGGCCATGACCAAGCCGCAGATCCTGGATGCCCTATCCGAATCGACTGGCCTCCAAAGGAAGGACGTCGCCGCAGTGCTGCGGTCGGCCTTTAAGCACTCAAAGGGGAACCCCGATTTCACCTCGCTAGTCTGATGCCATCCGACTTCACATCACTCTCGCCGCGGGACTTTGAAGAGTTGGTACGCGACCTTCTGCAGGCAGAATGGGACGTTCCGATCGAAACTTTCAAGACTGGCCGGGACAGTGGGATCGATCTGCGCTACGCGTCGGCCGATGATGGCGTGACCATTGTTCAATGCAAGCACTATGTAAGGTCCAGCTATAGCAAGCTTCTTACACACTTACGCAAGGTTGAGCTTCCCAAGTTGAGGCACCTCCACCCTCGTCGCTATGTGGTCGTCACCTCACTAGGCCTAACACCCAGCAACAAAGACAAAATCGTGGCGACTATGGATCCGTTTATTAGAGGTACAAGCGACGTTCTCGGCGCCCACGATCTTGAGGGCCTGCTAAAACGTAATCCGTCCGTGGAGAAAGCTAACTTCAAACTTTGGCTGACAAGTACGGCCGTTCTTGAGCGTGTTCTACACAATGCCGAGCTATCCCACACGGAGTTTGCGATTGACCGTATTCGTCGCAAGCTCCCGCTCTTCGTTCAGAGTAACGCGTTCCCCCGCGCTAGGGATTTACTTGACGAGAACCACGTTGTGGTGATCTGCGGTACACCCGGAATCGGAAAAACCACGTTGGCTGAGTTGCTTCTCTACGCCCATTTGGAGCAGGGCTTTCAGCCTATTGTCATCCAAAGCGATATCATCGATGGAAGGAGCTTATTTCGGAAGGGAACACCGCAGATATTTTATTACGACGATTTTCTGGGACAGACTTTTCTTGGGGACCGGAAAGATTATCTCGGTCGCAAAGAGGATGTTGCTCTAATCGACTTTGTCAGCATGGTTCAAGCCAATGAAGACAGCCGGTTCATACTTACAACGCGAGAGCACATTCTGCAGTATGCTGTTCATTTGTCCGAAAGATTTGAACACAGCCCGCTGTTTGACGACCGCTGTGTCATCCAGTTGGACGATTACACCTTTGGTCACCGAGCTCGTATACTTTATAATCACTTGTATTTCAGCGATCTCCCGCAGTCCTATCGGGATGCGATGCTGGAGGAGAACTTTTTTCTTGATGTCATTAGACACTTCAACCCCCGTGTGATTGAGTGGCTCGCGTCATACGTCAGGTTCAAAAAGCATGTCCCAGCAGAGGGATACCGGCAATACGTGACGGGCTTACTGAGTTCGCCCGCGTCGATCTGGTCCCACGCATTCGATCACGAGATATCGAGTGCGGCGCGCAACGTGCTTCTAGCGCTTTACACATTGGGTGCTCGTGCGGTGATTTCCGACCTCGAACCGGTGTTCCGTGCCCTTCACCGGCACCGAGCAAGGAAATACAATGAACGGACCAAAGCAGGTGACTTTCAAGCGGCACTTGCCGAGTTGGACGGCAGCTTCCTCACGTATACGGGAATACGGGCGGAGTTTCTGAATCCGTCGGTTCGTGAATTTGTCGGCGCGGTTATTGAGCGAGATCGCGAGACGTCGGAAGACGTCTTGGTGGCGGCCGTCCGGTTTGAGCAAGTAATTGGATTGTGGAAGTTAGGGCAGGTGACTCATGGAAGCGCCCTGTCGACGTTTCTGAAGGAAGGCGAAGGGGTGCTGGTCGGGGTGCTGAGGCGTTTGCTAACTGGTCCGGCGTCCAAACGAATAGAATTGGGGGATGGGTCGTGGGGAATCCGGAATATTGACGTGAGCATTGAAGGCCGCATCGAGTTTCTTGTTGACGTTGGTACGGCACGTTGCTCGGAGGAGTTTGTCAGATTGGCCATGGCTGGAGCCGAACAACTCGCGGAGCGGTGGCAAAAGGAGATTCCCGACTTTCGTGCGGTCTGCCGACTGCTGCGAAAGATTGGTAAGAACACGTGGTTTCTTTCTCACGGTGGTGCCCAAGCGTACAGGAGACTGTCGGATACCCTGCTGAATCAACTGGAGTTAGCAGGGGCGGAGGACTGGTTGGAACTGATTGGACTCGCTAGCGATGCGCAAGAATGGCAGGCCCGCGATGAGGAACGTTTAGCTGAAGGATTAGATGCATATTGCCGATCAGGAGTCGACGACGAGATATCATCATACTCCGATGTTGATGAAATGCTTAGACTTGCGGAATCACTTCGGCAACTATCGGAGGACCACGGCGTGGAATTGACTCGCGCCATTGAATCGTTGCAGGAGAGCATAGATGAGCGCGGCGAACCTAGGGACGAGGGGTATATGCGAGGATCGGGAGCACCCAGTGGTAATACGGCTTCGGATACGATGTCGGATGATGACGTAATTGAGATGTTTGCTACGCTTAGAGACGTGGGTTCGTCTTAGGGAAGAAGGGATCGGCTAATCTAGTCTGGGAAGAGTTTAATCTTTCAGTATGGACCCCACAAAGAAGACGACACACCAACAGCCCCCTGTGAGGCCTACCGCCCGGCTCAACGTACTGTGAGGTCGTCCCGCATTGTTGGACACTTGGGCGGCAGAAATAAGGTGTATACTGGGTAATCGCTGCCAGGGTTCTCTTTAACCCGCACCCGCCGCCTGTGCTATATCCTATTCAATGTAACCGTTCGGCGCTCAGGGTGCCAGAATGGCTCCTGGTATCGACGACGGATCGCGGAGAGGGAGGACAGACTGT
This sequence comes from uncultured Binatia bacterium (SeqCode), assembly GCA_965219905.1. Classification (GTDB taxonomy): domain Bacteria; phylum Desulfobacterota; class Binatia; order UBA9968; family JAJDTQ01; genus JAJDTQ01. The sequence goes on from CBDCOS010000003.1 coordinate 472,592, forward strand.
TCGAGGCTTGGCCGTCCCGACAGGAGTCATTCGTCCGGGATGGGATCGTTGACGCCGATGAATACTCCCGCAGCCGCGTGAAGCTCGTGTTCGTCCTCAAGGAGGTGAACGATTTAGGTGGGGGCGGTTGGGATCTACGAGAGTTTCTTCGGGACGGGGGCTGCGGACAGACATGGAACACGGTGACGAGGTGGGTCGAGGGCATTGAACAGCTTCCACGCATCATACGGTGGGACGAGCTTTCGACGGTCGACAACAATCGACGAAAGCGAGTGCTGCGGAAAGTCGCGGCCGTCAATCTGAAGAAGGCCCCCGGCGCCGGTGTGTCGGATTACGACCAGTTGAGAGAGGCGACGCAGCGCGACCGCCAGTTCATCTCCGCCCAGTTGTCCTTGTATGCGCCCGACTACGTGATCTGCTGCGGGACGCTCGTGGCAGACTTGATGCTCGGGGCGGAGCCTTTCGCTGTGTATCCGCTAAACGACGATGACTGGAAAACGACGAGACAAGGGGTGTGGTACCGCATTTTGAACGGGACGCCCCACATCGCGTACCACCATCCTCAGGCCCGAATGCCGGGCAACCTCCTCCACTACGGTCTGATCGGCGCCGTAGCGGAATTGGCGAGGATATCTTGACGTGTGTGGATCAGCTTTGCTGAACTGCCCCGACCATGGAAGTGGCAGATCAAAACACTTCGGGCAAAAACGCGGCCAGGGTCAACACCCACCCCGGACGGCGTCAGTGAGAAGAACATGAAGGATTCACGGACGGGCGAACCTCGATCGGTCTCAAAGAGAATCAAGGAGGCGACGAGTCTGGCCGCCGAACAGGTAAAGGGTGCTTCCACAAAGGTTGTAGACAAGACGTCTTCGGCCTTGGCCGAGAGTTCCGGCGCCGTCTCCCGGAAAGTCGTCGGCGCCGCATCTTCGGTGGCGAGTTCCGCCCACACCGCCTCCGGGAAGGCGGCAGGAATCACGATTGCGGCCATGGAAGGAGTGCAGACCCGCTTCAAGAAAGGCCTGGGTGCTACCGCGCCGATTGCCGACAAGCTCTCGGCGACGGCACAAGGGTTGTTGGCCAGCAATCTCTCGGACAACCTGAACGGATGGCTGCAGGAAATCGCCAAGGGCTCCGCAACCATCTATGACAAGGCCATGGATGCCACTTACAACGCAACCCACCTGGGCGGAAGTTATCACCGTTTGTTCGATGGAGGTCATACCATCGCTGGCGCTTTCAATGCCGCTCGCGGCGCATCGGTCGATGACAACATCGTTCACGAAGCCCTGGGAACCCTTCAGGGGCTCTTCAGGGACGGGACCACACCCCGAGGTCTCCCGTTGGCAAACTGGAACAAGGAGACCTTCGACCACATTGCGGGGACGCTGGAATCGAACTTCCATATCTCCAGGGAGTGGTTCTACGATCTGAATACCTACGATGCCGCCGAACTGCTCGGTGGCACGGTCGGCGTACTCGCTTTGGCGCTCGGATGGAATCGCGCCGACACGGAGACTTTTGCGAAATTCGTTGGCGGCATGGGACTGTCCTCCGCCATCAGCGCAAACCCGTTGCTGTTGGTGGTGACGGTGGCGGCGCTGGCCAAGGCCTTCCACAGGGCCCATCAGACCGGCGAATACGCCGAGTTCATTGATGGTCAACTCAAAGGCGGCATGGGTGCGGGAGCGACGGTGGTGGCGGTTTCGCTCGTCGGGGTGGCCGGCGGACCCGCGGGTGCGGCCTTGCTGGCCGGTGTCGCCGCCGGCGTTCTCGCCAATATGGCCACGAGAAACGTAAGCGTCACGGGAATCGGCCAGTTCATGGCGGAACAGACGCCCGCTATCGCCACCGAAGTGAAGGAGTTCGCCGTAAGGGCTGGGGCATGGCGGCCCAATGTCAATGCGGCGGGATAGGGGTCGCAAAGGCCACTGTGAGAGGAGATCGCTTGGTTGCACGCGCTGACCCGTTGACCTCGGAACGCTCACGAAAACTCGACAGCTTGCGTAGGAGTACGCTTGGATTGGAACAAATCCACTTTTGGTTTGCCAAGACTCGGGTAACGGTCGAAACGAATGTCAGGTTGTTCGTCCTCTAGAAACGCAGGGGCAACGATGTGGACGAGAAGAAACCAGCTCGCACTTCTTGCGGTGTTCGTGTCATTCGCGGTGACGTTGTCCGGTTGCGGCGGCAACGGCCGGGGCACGACCGATTCGCCGCCGACGGACACGGGCGCCGCCATGGCGCTGGCCGGGGTGCTGAACGATTCCAACTCTCCCGCGATAGCCCGGTATGGCGCCAGACTTCCTCCTCCCGATGCAGCAACGTGCCAGGCATTGACGATCGGATGCGAGGGAGGGCTCGGGCCGATCCACTACGGATCGGTTCGCGAGTATGACTTCTCCGATTTCGATTACCGCGAACGCCGGCGCGGGGTATCGGTGGCGGAGAGGACGGGGGTCTCAAGCGAGGGAGACGGGATGACCGACCACCGCGCCCTGGCGGGTTGGATCAGCCACAGTCTGTTCGTGATCGAGACGCCGCCGTCCAGAGGTCACGCTGGCAGTACCTACGGCGCTTTTTCCATGGGAAACACGACAGGCTCGAATCCCGATGTCTTGGTCGACAGCAGTGCGACATGGTCCGGAGTCATGTTCGGTTCGCGGATTTCCAACCCGGATGCGTTCGTCCATGGCGATGCCCTGGTAACGGTTTCCAATCCGGACGGAGACGGAGATCTCGTGGTCGACGTCGAGTTCACGAATATCAAGGAAGAAGACACGGATACCGGACTCGACGATATGTCCTGGAGCGGGCTGGAATTGAAAGAGGGATCCTTCGGAGTCGTTCCTGTTGCGGAGGATTGGTGGCCTGCCAGCCGGCATCCTGCGAGCAGAGGAATCTCCGGCCGGTTCTACGGCCCAGGCCACGAGGAAGTGGGCGGGCTTTTCGGGTGGCCGGAGTTGCCGATGGCGGGAGATGACCTGCTCGCTGGAGGCGGCGGGTACGGTGTTTCGGGCGTATTTGGAGCCAGGCGTGACTAGGTCAAGCGTCGGCCGTCGATTCGGATGGTCATGGATGATTCACGAGCCGGATACAGGGTCGGCGCCGAAGCCGACGGCAACCGGCGGTTCATGGAGGAAGGAATGGCTACGGACCTGAAGGTTAGCGTAAGGAGACAGATCGATCGGCTGAGGAGGGAACTGGCCGCGGCCACAGTGAAAGTTGACGCGTTGCGGGAGGAGATCAAGAGGTACGAGCTGGTCCATGACATGCTGGATGGACAAAAGGCCGGCAGAAAGTCACGGCAGCGTCGTTCCGAGGTTGGAGCGTTGAAGCGGGGACCACGCGGCGCGATGATCGATTGGAATGCGGTTCTCGCGACTCTACCCGAACAGTTCAGTCTGGATACGATGGTCGCCCACAAGACGGCAGGCCAGAAACCTCGAGTGTACCTCAGGCAGGTGGCCGTGCGGTGGTCGAAGGAAGGCCGGGTCAGGCGCACCGGCCGGGGCATGTACGAAAAGACCTGATTCCGAAGAAACCGGACGGGACCGGCGGAGCCGGGTCCCGACCCGTCCATTCGCGCCGACGGGTTTCAACGGTGCGCATACGCGCATCGCCACTGCCCGGACCTGGCTCATCGGGAACGACTTCGCTTTTCAACGGCCGGTCGGCTACCTTGAGAGTCTTCCATACGTTTCCACAAAGGCCGCAAGCCACGGAAGGACAAATCAGATGGCGACAACCGCAAATCGCAGGAACACCGCACTCAAGGAGGCCATGACCAAGACCCAACTCCTGGAAACCCTGTCCGAATCGACCGGGCTTCACAAGAAGGACGTGGCCTCGGTGCTGGACGAGCTTGGAGCAGTGATCGAGCGTCACGTCAGGAAACGCGCGGTGGGGACGTTCACGCTTCCCGGCCTGCTGAAGATCAAGGTGGTGCGCAAGCCCGCGACCAAGGCGCGCAAGATGATGTCGCCCTTCACCGGGCAGGAGATCACGGTGGCGGCGAAGCCCGCCTCGCGGGCGGTGAAGGTCCAACCCCTGAGCGGGCTCAAGCGCATGACGGAGTAGGCCCGGATCGGCGTTTCCGACGACGGACCTTGAGTTCGATGAATGCTATTTCCGAGATCCTGGTCGCCATTCGTCTGGAACACAGCAAAGGAGTACAGTTTCATCGACACGCAGTAGTGTGCCTAGCCGGTTGGCCATCGCATGGCATGGCCGAGCAGTGCTCCAATGCACGAGAGGCGACTTCGGTTATCCGCGCAACTCACCAGTCTTGAGGGGTTTCTGTGGACGAAAGTAAGGAAGTTGAGCGATCCGAGCCGCGGTCCGTAACAGAGATCTTTGAGGATCTACGGATACTTGTGCAATCCGATGGGGCGCTGCACGAGATATCGAGCCTAATCTACCGCGACCATCTCGTCGCAGTAGATCCACGTGAAGGTCACGTGATTGACGAACCCGAGTCCCGCTGGTCAACCTTGAAGCTCAACAAGAATGAGGTACTCCTCCTCCTCGGCCTCATGGTTCAATCGCAGACCGAGCGCACCTATGAGGTGCAGTCGGCGCGAGAGGGATTCGCGGCCCGTGCTGATGTGCTCCTTCGTGAATTTCATGATCGAGTTCTGGCCGACTTTACTTCGACTGTCGACAGGAGCACGGGCCATTTCGTCGAGCCAGAGGATTCGATTGGCCTCTACGGGAGGGAAGCCATCTATTACGGACCTGAGGGCCTCTACCTTCACCAACTCCTCAACTTCAGCCGTCAGCGCTATGGGGACGATGAGGATTGGCTCCTGCGTAACGTCGGTATATCGGTAGGTCCGATACTCGATATAGCCCGATTTCTCGTTGATCGAATAAACGCCCAGATGACGGCAATCGTGCACCGACGCAAACACGGGGACTACGTCAGCAACGGTGACCTCACGAACAGCCTGCTGATCGAGAAAGAAGACATCAGACGACACTTCGGCGCCCAAGCCGACGCGTTCTTTGCAAAGTTTGTTACGCCAATCACGGGCACCAACGAAGGATTCACGGACCCATTCACCATAAACGCCGTTGCGCTCGCGCCCATAATCGAGTTGGGCGAATATCTCTACGTGCCGGTCCAGTACCGCCTCTGCGAAAGCATCTACGAAAGCCCGTTTTTTTGGATGATGGCCGATAAGGCGTATGAAGACACACATGCGGAGCATAGGGGTGTGTTTCTCGAAAAAACGGCCGCCGACATCCTACGCGCGGTCTTCGGTGCCCAGCATGTCTACGAAAATGTTGAGATCACGTGGAATGGCCGAGACCGCGCGGGCGAGATTGACGTGCTCGTGGTGTACGGTGAGTTCGTTGTCGTGGTCCAGGCCAAGTCGAAACGTGTCACGCTGAAAGCGCGTGCGGGCGAAACAGAAGCAATGAAAGCGGATTTCAAGAACGCGGTTCAGGCCCCCTACCGACAGGCACTCGAATGTATTGAACTCATCAAGGCAGGCGCTAGGTGCATCGCCAAGGATGGCAAGGATCTTGCGTTTCACACCTTGCCGCGCTTCTTTCCCATGGTGGTGCTGAGCGATCCTTTCCCGGCATCGACCATGATCTCTCGCGTCATGCTTGAAAGGCGTGATGAAATTGCTCCGGCGATCTGGGACATCGGGGTGCTGGATTGCGTTGCTCGTCTGCTTCCCACACCGATTGAGATGCTTTTCTATCTGAAGTGCCGATCGGACACCTTCGAGGATATCGTTTCGGACAGCGAGTACAACTACCTTGGCTATCACATTCGAGCGAAACTCGCCCTAGAGCCGGACAGCAATTTCATGATTCTGGATAGAGACTTCGCGACTCCCGTGGACGACTTCATGATAGCGGCGGATCTCGGAATCAACAGGGATCGGCCGGTAGGTATCTTGGAGCGGGCTGATATCCCGGTGTTGTCCGAGTTGTTGACGGTCTTGAAGAATGGCGATCCGAGCATCGCTGCGGTCGTAATTGACCTCTATGACTTCTCGAGTGCGGCTCTGGAGGATATTTCGGCGACCATTATGAACCTGCGGGAAGAAGTCACGGTGACCCGAAAGGTGATCAAGGCTTTCTCGATCCCGACGGAATCGGGAGGATTTACGTACGCGGTTACACTCCGCAGGGATTCGAAGACTGTTGAGGCTGCGCGCGCAATCGGGGTGAAGCGCAAGTATGAGACAAAGAAAGACCGTTGGTACGTCGTTGTAGATTGTATTGAGACGGGGAAACCCGTTGACGCTTTGTTACCCCTTGTTTGGCAGTGGAGGAAGGATGAGAGCGAGGAGCAAGCGTCGCAGCAAGTCGCGAGAATGTTCAACTCATGGCAGTGGGAAGGGACTGTTGGCGAGGTGGCTAGAAGTCGGCGACAGAAATCTTAAACCAGCCGTGGGCTGGTTAGCTTGCTGGATAATTCCCTCCCGGCCTGGCTTCTAGTTGCCGAGAGACCAACGCGCAACGGGCCTACGGGGAGCGGCGAGTCAGTCTCCGGCGCCTCCTGGGCCGCAATGAGCGTCCCGGCGTCGCTTGCCCTCTCATGGCCGGGGGCGAGGTTCAGGAGCCGTTCGAGGGCGATGCCGGCTCCGGGAGCATTGCGCGCCAGGATGGCTTCACGCAACATGTTCAGCGCGACCGTGCGGGGACTGTCCTGGAACAGGTCGAGTTGGCGCATCCGACGGCCTCCGGCAGGGGAGGATTTCCTACCCCTTCAGGCTCACGTCTCCGTACCGGAGACACTCCCACGGGCAGAGTACCCGGGGACCGCCCGGACGGTCCAGGAGTCAGGTCGCCGTCCCGGCCGGGGCTTCGTCCCCGCCGTCCACCTGGTATCCCTTGAGGATGTCGGCGGCGATGCTGTCGGATATCCGGACGGCGGACTCGCGCACCGACTCCCGCGCCAGGTGCGCGTACCGCGCGGTGGTCTCCACCTTCGAGTGTCCCAGGAGCTTCCCGATCATGGTCAGCCCCTCGCCTAGCGCCAGCGCCCTCGACGCGAACGAGTGGCGGCAGTCGTGAAGCCGCACATCCTCCAGCTTTGCGCTCCTGCGTATCCGGTCCCAGTGGTCGTTCAGGTTCCCCAGGCGCGTGCCCGGCTTCTGCCCCGGAATCACGTGCGGGTTCCCCTCCACCCGCGGGATGCCGGCGAGCACCCGGGCCGCTTCCGGCGAAAGCGGCGCCACCCGCGCGCCGGTCTTGGAGTCCTCGAGCTTGAGCTCGCGCGCATCGAGGTCCACGTCCCGCCAGCGGAGCGTCAGCACCTCGTTCCGCCGCAACCCCGTGAGCAGCAGCAGCCGGATCGCCGCCACCGCGTGGACCGACAATCCCTTCCCGGCCTCGGCCTCCGCCAGCGCCCGCCCCAGGCGCCGGAACTCCTCCTCGCTAAGAAAACGCTCGCGCCCCCGCTCGCGGTTCTTCACCACCAGCCGGCACGGGTTGCTCGCCTCCGGCAACTCCCCCCGGTCCTCCGCCGAGTTCCAGATGCGCGACAGCGCCTCCACCGTCCGGTTCGCCATCGACGGTGTCCCGCGCATCGAGTGGTGCAGTTCGCTGACCCGCCCGTGATCCACCGCAAGAGCCGGAACCCTGCCCAGCGCGGGCAGCAGGTGCTTGCGGACGATCAGCGTGTACATCTCCACCGTCCTGGGCTTGCACCGCACCGCCACGTGCTCCTCAAGCCACCGGTGCGCAATCTCCCCCACCGTGGGGCCCTCGGCCAGGGCCGCCGCCGGCTCCGCCAGCGGCTCCTCGCCCGCCTTGATCCGCGCGATGATCAGTGCCGCCCGCCTGCGCGCTTCTTCCGCCGTCACGATCCCGTGCCGGCCCACCGTCACCCGCTTCGCCGCCTTGCCGTTCGCGCGGGTCTGCACCACGTAGTACTTGCTCCCCGACGGATAGGCGCGGACTCCGAACCCCGAAAGCTCCGAGTCCCAGTAGACCGTGTCCTTCTCCACCGCCAGCGCCTCCACCGTGCGCTTCGAGATCGTAGCCGTGGTGAGCTTCGCCATGGACCCGTGCCTCCCTCCTCAGAGGGCGCCCGGCGGCAGGATGTCCGCCCCGATGCTGCCCCCGACCCGCGCGGCCGAGACCTTCTCCGTGTCCCGCGCCAGGTGCGCATAGCGCGCCGTCGTCCCAACCTTCGCATGACCGAGCAGCGCCCCTATCATCGTCAGCCCCTCGCCCAGCGCCAGCGCCCGCGACGCGTACGAGTGACGGCAGTCGTGGAGCCGCACGTCGTCGAGCTTCGCCCGCTTGCGGAGCTTCATCCATATCGCATCGAGGTTCCCGAGGCGCTTCCCCGGTTTCCGCCCCGCGATCACCCACGGGTTGTCCTCCGTCCTCGGTATCCCCGCAAGCACCGCCTCCACCGCCGGCGTGAGCGGCACGCTCCGCCATCCCGTCTTGCCGTCCCTCAGCCGAAGCTCCCCCGCCGTGCGGTCCACGTCGTCCCACCTGAGCGTCAGGATCTCGTTTCGGCGGCAGCCCGTGAGCAGCAGGAGGCGGATTGCGGGTATGGCGGAGGGGAACACCGTCCCGTCGGCTTCCGCTTCGTCCAGCACCCGCCCCAGTACCCGGTACTCCGCGGGCGTGAGGAACCGCTCGCGGCGCGCCTCCCTGTAGCGGCGCACCGACCGGCACGGATTGCGCCGCGGCGGCGTCATCCCCCAGGCTTCCGCCAGACGGAACATGTTCGCCAGCACCCCCACCGCCGCGTTCGCCTGGTAGGGCTTCTCCCGGAGCTTGTGGTGGAGTTCCGAGACCTGCGGACGGTCCACCTCCGGGAGCCGCAGATGCCCCAGCTCCGGCACGATGTACAGGCGCAGGATGCGCCCGAACGCCTCCACCGTCGCGGGCCGGCAGTTCACCCGGACGTGGGCCTCCATGTAGCGATCGGCAAGATCCGCCACCGTGGGCTCGGACGCCACCGGCGGAGGCACGGGCTCAAGCCCCTGCTTGATGCGGTCGATGGCCAGCGCCGCCTTGCGGCGCGCGTCGTCCGGCGTCAGACTCCCGTAGCGGCCGAGCGCGAAGCGCTTCGGCCCCCCGCCCGCACCGCGCGTCTGCACGCACCAGACCTTGCGGCCCGAGGCATAGACCCGGATGCCGAAGCCCGGGAGGTCCCGGTCCCAGACCACGGTGTCGCCCGATTCCACGGCGAGCGCATCGACGGCGCGCTTGGTGAGCTTGACGGGTTGGCGCGTGGGCATGGGGCGATCTCCTCCGGTCTCGAAACCGGTATTTGTTCGGTCAGCGAGTGATGAACCGGATTGCTTCCGCCACGGAAGCACCGGTCTACGGGGCCTCGTTAAGGATACCGGATTGCGTCGGCAGCGACTATCACTCGTTCACCGAACGGAAACCGAAACGTATTTGTTCGGTCAGCGAGTGATGAACCGGATTGCTTCCGCCACGGAAGCACCGGTCTACGGGGCCTCGTTAAGGATACCGGATTGCGTCGGCAGCGACTATCACTCGTTCACCGAACGGAAACACCGAAACCGGAGAAAATGCTATCAGGACCGTAATCGAAACGCAACCCACTGGAGTCGCACCCCGGAGTGCAGGCGGTCATCCGCTGGCGCCGCTTGACCGAAGGACGCAGGAGGATGAGTTGTTCGGAAACAACTACAACCTATTGATATACAAAGACTTATTGCAGGGCTGTCATGGTGGGGCTTGACATGGGGACGCTTGTCCGCTACCCGAGGAAATGGTGAGAATCAGTTGAGATCGTTGTATAATATATTGGTCTTTTTTGCCGTCGGCTGCGTTGCTCTTCCTCGCGTGGTGCCCGCCACTGCTCGTCATCGCGCCTTGCCGACAACAAAAAATCCGGCGCATCTTGGTAAAGAACTTGGTAAAGAACTACGTGAGACAGGACACTATGGGACGGTCGCCGCCGGCGACCGGTGGTCCACCATGAGTCAGCGGTCCTGGACCACCCTGATGCCCGCCCGCGCCAACGCCTCGGCCACCGCCTGGTGGCGGATGCCGGACTGAAACCAGACCGCGGCGGGTTTTGCGGCCAGCATGTCGTCGAGGTGGGGCTCGATGTCCCGCGGGCGGCGGAACACGTTCACCAGGTCCACGGCGCCGGGTATGTCCGCCAAACGGCGGTACACCGGCTTTCCGAGAATCTCCGTCACGTCCGGGTAGTACACGGGCACGGGAATCACGTCGAAGCCCGCCCGGTGCAGGTACTGCGGCACGTAGAACGCCGGCTGGGAGGACTGTTCCTCGGTCTTGATGCCGAGGACGGCGACGCGATGGATCGAGGCGATCAGGGCCTGAACGTCCTCGTTCCGTTCCAGGAGGTTCGCGCGGTGGTCCATGCGGTAGAACGTACCAATCCGGGAGGCGTTGTAGAAGAGGCGGCCCGCACGGGGAAGACGCCTTGACAAGGAAACCCAACGGTTGCAACCTGCCGCAAAGTTCTACGCGCGCCGGCGAAGAAAGGAGCCATCATGGGCCTGCTGGATCAGAAAGTCATCATCGTCACCGGAGGAGGCAACGGCATCGGCCGGGCCTATTGCCTGGGGGTCGCGCGGGAGGGGGGCATCCCGGTGGCGGCGGACATCGACGGCGCCGCCGCCGAGTCGGTGGCCCGGGAGATCGCCCGGGAAGGCGGCCAGGCCCTCGGGTTCCAGACGGACGTGGCGGACTTCCCGAGCTGCCAGGCCATGGCCGAGGCGGCCCTGGAAGCGTTCGGGAGGATCGACGGGCTCGTGAACAATGCCGCGGTCTTCATGAGCGTGCCGGTAACGCGCTCCGGGTTTCAGGACATCGCGGAAGACGAGTGGGACCGGGTGATGGCCGTGAACGTCAAGGGGTTGTGGCTGTGCAGCCGCGCGGTGGCGCCGGCCATGCAGGAGCGCCGGCAGGGAAGCATCGTCAACATCGCCTCCAACATGGCCTACAACGGCGGCGGCGGCATGATGCACTACGTGGTGTCGAAGGCGGCGGTGGTGGGCTTCACCCGGGTGCTCGCCCGTGAGCTGGGCCCCGACAACGTCCGCGTGAACACGCTGGCGCCGGGCTCCACCGCCAGCGAACCCGAACCCACGGAGGCGGCCCTGCAGGACTACGAGCGGTCGGCGGCGAAACGCATGCTCCAGCGCATCGAGAAGCCGGAGGACGTGGTGGGGACGGCGTTGTACCTCCTGTCGGATCTGAGCGCCTTCGTCACCGGCCAGTCCATTCTGGTGAACGGCGGCGCCAACCTTCATTGAGGGGCCGCCGGCGGGTCCGCGGACCGCCGCAAACGGTTGACAAACGCGGCGGGTTGGTCGAATTTAACAGGCAGAGACCCACCCACGGGCCGTAAAGCCTGCGGTGCGGGATTCCCCGGCCGCGTATCGTATCAAGGAGTCACGCCATGTCCAGCCAGGAAACGCTTCCGGTCATCGATGCGGATGCCCACGTGATCGAGACGGAACACACGTGGGATTATCTGGAGCCGTCGGAGGAGAAGTTCCGGCCCACCCTGTTCTCCTCACCCCAGGAACCCACCCTCCAGTACTGGGTCATCGACGAGAAGATCCGCGGGTTCCGCTTCCCCACCTACAGCGAGCAGCAACTGCGGGACCTGTCGGACCAGTTCGGGCGGAATGTCGAGTCGCCGCAGGCGGCGCGGGAGCTGGACGACGTCCAGCTTCGGCTGGACCACATGGAAAAGCTCGGGGTGGACGTCCAGGTGCTGCACAACACCTTCTGGATCGAGCAGATCACCACCAGGCCGGACGTGGAAGCCGCGTTGTGCCGGAGCTGGAACCGGTGGCTCGGCGACATCTACCGGCAGAGCGAGGGCCGGCTGCGCTGGTCCTGCGTGGTGCCGGTGCTGGCGCTGGACGAAGCCGCGGAGCAGATAAAGCAGGCCAAGGAAGACGGCGCCGTGGCCGTCTGCATGAGGCCCCTGGAAGGGGACCGGGACATGTGCGACCCGTACTTCTACCCCATCTACCAGCAGGCCAGCGACCTGGACCTGGCCATCGCGGTGCACATCGCCAACGGCAACCCCACGAACTGCGACACCTACCGCCCCACCACGGCGGGCCGCTTCGCCATGTTCCGGGCGCCTACGGTCACGTCGTGCCTGGGACTCATCATGAGCGAGATTCCCCAGGTCTTCCCGGACCTCCGCTGGAGCTTCATCGAAGCCTCCTCCCAATGGGTCCCGTGGATCTACCTGGAGAGCGAGAACCGCTACCAGGCGGCCGGACGCAAGTTCCCGAAGGACCTCTTCGCCGAGTACGGCATCTACGTCACCTGCCAGACCAACGACGACATCCCCTACGTGCTCAAGTACTCGGGCGAGGGCAACCTGGTCATCGGCACCGACTACGGCCATACGGACCCGTCCAGCGAGATGGACGCCATCCTCGACCTGAAAAAGATGGACGACATCAGCCAGAGGCGGAAGGACAACATCCTGTACCACAATCCCAAGGCGCTCTACGCCCTGTAGGAGTGGGACACAAGCCCGCCCGGGCCGGTGAGGTCCGGGCGGAATTCAACGGCGCCGGCGCTTGTGCCGGCCCCGCCCGCGCACACCGCGTCAACACAACGGGAAACTTCCTCGCCTCATCCTGAGACAGAAATGCGGCTCCCTCGTATCGTTATCGTCGTCATGTCCGCCGCGACCGTGGTGATCACGTCCATCAGCATGAACGCGTTCAGCCTGTTCCTGACGCCCATCGAAGCCGCGTTCGACTGGTCGCGCGCCACCGCGACGATTCCCTACGTATTCGCGATGCTGGGCTGGGCCATCGGCGGCGTGCTGTTCGGCAAGAAGGCGGACGACCTCGGCACCCGCCCGGTGATCCTCGGCGGCGTGCTCCTCATGGCCGCCGGCTTTGTCGGCATGGGCCTGTCGCAGAACCTGTGGCAGCTCTCCCTCACCTTCGGGATCATGACCGGCATGGCCAAGGGCGCCTGCGGGCTGGTGATCATCTCGCTCCTGGTGGCGAAGCATTACGACGCCAAGAGCCGGGGCCTGGCGGTGAGCATCGTCCAGACGGCGTCACCGCTGAGCCCCTTCTTCCTGGCGTGGCCGCTGCACTACATCATCGTAAACTACGACTGGCGCATGGCGGCCATGTTCTGCGGAGTCCTGCTCCTGGGGGTGGCCTTCCCGTTCGGGTGGATCGGCGCACGCGATCCGGACCCGTCAACCTCCAGCCGGCGCGAGGCCGCGAGCTGGTCAAGCTGCCTCCCCTACCTGCGGGACCGCTCGATGCTGCTGCTGTTCGCGGCGCGGTTCTCCTGCGGCATGGCCCTGTTCCAGAGCGTGCACCTGGTGGGGATCGCGGCGAGCAAGGACTTCGATCCCGTAGTCGGAGCCACGGCCGTCTCCGTCTTCGGAATCGCCGCCGCCGTCTCCGCGGTGGCCTTCGGCTGGCTCTCCGACCGCTACGGCCGCCACCAGGCGCTGGCCCTCACGTACGTTTTTCGCGGCCTGGGCACCCTCGCCATGTCTGCCGACTTCTCGAACCCGTTGACCTTCTACATCGTGGTGGCGCTGGCCATGGGGCCGACCTTCGGCACCATCGGGGTTCAGAACGTCATGTTCTTCGAGATGGTGGGGCCGAGACTCGCGGGACTCATCATGGGCCTGAGCTTCCTCGTGCACCAGGTCGGCTCCGCCGGAGGCCCTTTCCTGGCGGGTGTCTACTTCGACGTGTACGGCAGCTACGACGGCATCCTGCAGATCATGAGCCTGATCCTGCTGGCGTCGGCCGCCCTCGTCTACATCGCCATCCGCTCCGACGACGCCCCCCTCCCCGAGCCCGCGCGGCCTTAGAGGGTTGGAAATACCCCGTTCGCCCTGAGCGTAGCGAAGCGAAGTCGAAGGGCGCCGACCGTCACGCGTAGTCTTGCGTGAGCAGCTCCAGCAGGTGGCCGTCGGGGTCCCGGAAATAGACGCCGCGGCCGCCGTTCCAGGTGTTGGTCTTCATGTCGGTGGAGCTTCTCGGCCCGCTGCCGTACTCCAGGCCCGCCTCCCTGATCCTGCCGAAGATCTCGTCGAACTCCGGCTCGCTCACCTTGAAGGCGTAGTGGTGATGCTCCACCTCCTTGCGGTCGTCGAAGTCCAGCGTCAGGGACTGGGAGGCGATCCGGACCGGCTGGAAGTGCCCCAGGGGCTCCTGGTGCTCGAACCCGAAGATCTTCTCGTAGAAACGGGCCGACGCTTGCTTGTCCCGGACAGGCACGATGGTGTGATTGAGCTCGATGGCCATCGGAACCTCCTTGCCGTTTGGAAACCTGGTCATGTATATCGTACATGACGTCCCTCCCAGTCTACCCTACGAGCCGGATTGTTGCCGCCTGACCACTTCGAGCACCGCTTGCCAACGCCCCCAATGACCCTCTCGTCAAGCTTCCCGATGTACGACTTCGAGGAAGTGCGCGGCGCCCACGAGGTGCTCTGGAACGGTATCGCGCGGAAGCTGCAAACGGCGGGAGTGGAAGGAGTCCCCGGAGCTCTCGACCGATCCCGGAGCGCCCACGACCTCTGGACCGATCCGGGCCTGCTGCTCAGCCAGTGCTGCGGGGCCGACCTCGTGGGCCGTTATGCCGGAACCCTCGCCCTGGTGGCCACGCCGCTCTACAGTGCGCCCGGTTGCGACGGTTGCTTCTACTCTAGCGTGGTCCTGGTGGCCGAGGATTCGCCTGCCACAGAGATCGCGGACCTGCGCGATGCCGTGTGCGTGGTCAACAGCCGCGAGTCCCACTCGGGGACGAACGCGCTACGGGCGCTGGTGGCCCCGCTGAGCCGGCGAGGCCGCTTCTTCTCGCGGGTCGTCACGAGCGGTTCCCACCCCGCGAGCGTCGCCGTGGTCGCGCGGGGCGAGGCCGATATCGCCGCCATCGACTGCGTTACGTACGCCCTTCTCGACCGCTATCTCCCTTCCCGGCTCGAAGGAACCCGCCGGCTCTGCTACACGGCGCGCGCGCCCGGGATTCCCTTCGTGACGCGGGCCGGGAACGGTCCGGATCGAATCCGGCAGTTGCAGAACGCGCTCCTGGAAGCTTTCGAGGAACCGGAGGTCCGCGCCGCCGGCGCCGCGGTGTTCATTGACGGGGTTGAGCTCCTGCCGCCTTCCGCGTACGAGCGGATCATCGAGTTCCAACGCTTCGCCGCCGCCCAGGGCTATCCCGAGCTGCGCTGAGGGTCGCGCGCCTTCACGCGCCCCGCCCGAGTATCCTCGCCGCGTTCTCGCCCAACATGGCGTCGACCTCGCCGTCGGTGAACTTGTAGCCATGCTCCCGGGCCAGTGCAGGGAGTCGGCGGTAGATGTCGACGGTGTCCTTGAGGGACATCTGCCGGCGCATGTGCGGGAAGTCGGTGCCCCAGAGGATGCGTTCGCTGCCCAGGAAGTTGCGCATGTGGTCCAGGGCGGCGAGGGTCTCCTGGGGCTTGTCCCGCAGCTTGGTCTGCCACTCGGCCAGGTCCACCACCACGTTCTCGTGGACGCGCGCGATGGTGGCGCAGTCCTCCCACCACAGGCCGCCGGCATGGCCCATGATCAACTTGAGGCGCGGGAAGTCGACGGCCACCTGGTCGAATTCCAGGGGATGGGTGAACCGGCTGTACAACAGCGGGTGGAAGCGCTCGCCGGAGTGATGCAGCACGGGCACGTCGTGCCTGATGCAGATCTCGTAGATCGGGTAGCAGACCCGGTCGTGGGGGAAGTAGCCGGCGGTAGCGTGCAGCTTGATGCCCGCCATTCCCCATTCCTCGATGGCCCGCTCGAACTTTTCGGGCGCGCCCGGGCGCCGCGGATCGATGCCGTAGAAGGCGATGATCTGCTCCGGGTGACGGTCCCGGGCCTGGGCGAGGATCCAATTCTCCTGGTCGATGGGGAAATACGGAGTGCCGAGGCGGTCCCCATAGTCGGCGATCAGCATCACGGACGCGTCCACGCCGGAGGCGTCCATCTCGGCGACGTGCTCCCGGGTGGTCTCCTCCCAGTCGGGCTTGGCGGGCGGCGGGGCTTCCGGGGATGCATCCGCGTCGTAGTAGCGCTGAATCCCGCGCCAGAAATGCCGGTGTATGTCGATGACCATCATGCCTCCCTTGGTTGTGCGCCATGCGCGGGACCATCCACCAGCGCCCCTTTCCGTCGCAGAGGCTACCACCCGGCTACCGTTCGGGCAACGCGGCTTCTTCGGTTGACACGACGTCCCGGAACACCGTAGGCCGTGTTGGTGACGTCCCCTCTGGATTCCCGCTTTCGCGGGAATGACGGGAGGCGGGAATGACGGGAGATGGGACGCCAGGTTCCCCTGAAGAACGGAGGCGGTCATGCCTGACTGGAAGCTGTTTTCCGCCGACGACCATGTGGACCTGCCGTATTTGCCGGGGGACCTGTGGACCGGGCGGGTGCCGCGGAAGTTCCGTGACCGGGTGCCCCGGCTGGTGGAGAACGCGGAGGAGTGGCACTGGGAGGCCGACGGCGAGCTCTTCGGCGCCCGTTACCGCTACGACAACTACACGAGCATCCGGTTCGGGAAATCCACGACCCCCGTCACGCAGGAGCCGGGCCGGTGGCGGCCCACGACGCCCGAGTTGCGGCTCGAGGACATGGACCGGGACGGGGTCGACTGCCAGGTGATGTACGGCGGGCTCATCTCGGGGTTTCAGTTGGAGGAACCCGAGCTGAACACGGTGAGCCTGCGGGCCTACAACGAGTGGATCGCCGAGTTCTGCAGCGCCGCGCCCGAGCGGCTGATCGGGCTTGGCTTCCTCCCGGTGCACGGCGTGGAGGCGGCCGTGAGTGAGTTGCTCCACTGCGCGCGGCTCGGCCTCAAGGGGGTGCAGTTCCAGGCGTTCGACGCCGCCCGGCGCGTCTGGGACGAGGCCTGGGAACCGCTGTGGAGCGCGGCGGAGGACACCGGACTGCCGATCTCGTTTCACCAGGGCGCCGGCTTCTGGAGCGTCGGCAGGACCGACGTCCCCCCGGGCCGCGGCGTCGACCTGATCCGGATCACCGTGGTGGCCGCGCAGCTCGACGAGGTGCTGGCGTCGCTGGTGCTGTCCGGCGTGCTGGAGCGGCACCCGCGGTTCAGGGCGGTGCTCGGCGAAAGCTCCCTGGGCTGGATCCCGTACATCCTCCAGAAGATGGACCAGGAGTACGCGATCCGCCCTCGCATGCGCCCCACCGGCGCCGGCGCGCTCAGGATGAAGCCGTCCGAATACTATCAGCGGCAGATGTACGCGACGTTCCAGGAGGACCCGGTGGGGTTGAAGCTGCTGGACGTGCTGGGCGCGGACACCGTGTTGTGGGCCTCGGATTATCCGCACGGCGATTCGGTCTGGCCCCTTTCGCACCAGACCGTCGAGCAGGACATGGCCGGCATGGACGAGGCCGTGGTACGGAAGATCACCCGGGACAACGCCAGGAAGCTCTACCTGGGAGAGGGGTGACGGCGCGCGCTACCGTCACTCCCGCGAAAGCTTGCCCTCGCCCCCGATCGGGGGCGGGAATCCAGGGGGGTGGCTGTTCCACTTCCCCGGCCCCACCCCGCCTGGATTCCCGCTTTCGCGGGAATGACGGGGGACGGCGCAGGAACGACAGTAGCGGGCGCCGAAGTCAGCCCAGGGCCATCGGGGTGTTCGCCATCATCGAGTCGGCCATTCCGGACGCGTTTACCGCGCCGTGGACCTCGGGGTCGTCCCAGATGGCGAGCCTGCCCTGGTCGTAGACGGTGCGGCCGTCGATCTCGATGGTCTGGTCGAAGCAGGCGACGTCCACGGGATCGTGGGACCGTCCCACGTGGAAGTGCACGATCATGGGGCTGCAATGGGAATAGCTGTACCATTGCACCGGGTTGTCGGCCCGGGCCAGCGGCACGATGGTCTTGGGATTGACCCCGGCGTGCCATGAGTCGATGAAGCCGTCGGTTCGGTTCAGCGACTCGTGCATCGACGGGTCGCCGCCCTCCAGCGACACCACGCGCCCCTCCTTCAGTTCCAGCCGCACGGATTCCGGCATGCCGCCGAAGCCCGCGATGTGGTCCGCCACGATCACGCCTTCCGTGGCCACCGCCACCACCGGGCTGTGGACGCCTCCGGGGAAGTTGCGGCGGGCCCGGCCGCCTTCGTCTTCCACGAAGTAGGCTTGCGCCACCGTGCTCTCGCGGGCGCCGAAGCTTCCCCGCACGTCGGTGCCGTTGGGGCTGGTGATGCGCCACGACTTCCCGGGCGCGGACAGGGTATCCAGAGTCGTGGCGAGCGCCCGCTGCACCGAGTAGGGGAAACCCGCCCACTCCGACGACATGAGGGAAACGGTCCGCGCCCGGTTCGGAACCCGCACCCGCGACTCTCCGGGAAAATGAGGGTGCAGGGCCTCGCGCTTGAGCGACGGGTAGTGCGCGAACAGCACGTCCGCCCGCCGGTAGGCCTCCAGCACCGCGGGCGGAATCTCCTCGGGCCGGTCCTTGGGGATGACCGGCCCGCTCACCACATGAACCTCTCCGCCCCGGTCCCGCGCCGACTCGGTCAGCGCCTCCACCACGGCCGGATCGGCGGCTTCTTCCTGGGTGACGATATAGACGCTCTGGCCGCGCTCGACCCCGGCGCACGTCGCGACACAGTTCTCGATCCCCGCTTCGAAGTTCCCGTCCATGACGGCACCTCCTGTGGTGAATTCCCGGCGGCGTGCGCGCGGTCCGCCTGGGGCAAGGGTGGTGGGCCCACCTGGACTCGAACCAGGGACCTACCGGTTATGAGCCGGTGGCTCTAACCAACTGAGCTATGGGCCCGAAAGGGTCTGTGGGGGTGGCTGCGGAAGTCCGCCGGCGCCGCATCGGCCGCTATCCTTCCATGAAGCTCTTGAGCCTCTTGCTTCTACTAGGATGGCGCAGCTTGCGCAAGGCCTTGGCCTCTATCTGGCGTATGCGTTCACGGGTAACGGCGAACTTCTGGCCGACCTCCTCCAACGTGTGGTCCGACTTCTCGCCGATGCCGAAGCGCAGCCGCAGGACCTGCTCCTCGCGCGGCGTGAGGGTGGCCAGCACCTTCTTGGTCTGTTCCGAGAGGTTGAGGTTGGACACCGCGTCGGACGGCGTCGAGACCCGCTTGTCCTCGATGAAGTCGCACAGGTGGCTGTCTTCGTCCTCGCCCACCGGCGTCTCGAGAGAAATGGGCTCCTTGGCGATCTTCAGCACCTTGCGGACCTTGTCCAGGGGGATCTCCATCTTGGCGGCGATCTCCTCGGGCGTGGGCTCGCGGCCGATCTCCTGGACCAGATAGCGCGAGGTCCGGATCAGCTTGTTGATGGTCTCGATCATGTGCACCGGGATGCGGATGGTGCGGGCCTGATCGGCGATGGCCCGCGTGATGGCCTGGCGGATCCACCACGTGGCATAGGTGGAGAACTTGTACCCCCGTTGATACTCGAACTTCTCCACCGCCTTCATGAGGCCGATGTTGCCTTCCTGGATCAGGTCGAGGAACTGAAGGCCCCGGTTGGTGTACTTCTTGGCGATGCTCACCACCAGGCGCAGGTTGGCCTCGATCAACTGCTTCTTGGCCAAATCCGCCTGGATCTCCCCGGCGTGAATCGACCGCACCCGCTGGCGGATCTCCTCGCCCGACATCTCCAGCCGGCGCTCCGTCCCCTGCACCTCCTCCCAGGCTTCCCTGATGTTGTCCTGCATCTCCCGGAAGGCCTCCAGGCTCATCCGGAAGGTGCCCACCGTCTTCTGCCAGGACTCGCTGCCGCCGTTACCGGGGGACATCTCCAGAATTTCCTTGGCCGTCCTGCCAGTCTCCCTCTCGAAGCGCGCGACCCTGGAGTTGGCCGTCTCGATCCGGCGCAGGTCGCGCTTGAGCCGGTCCACCACCGCGTCGATCTGAAGCCGGTTGAGCCGCAGGTCCTTGAGCCCCTTGAGAATCTTCGTCCGGCATCGTTTCAACTGGCGTTCCAGCGCCAGCCGGACATCCGCGGGGCAGCGCTTGCGCATCTTCCCCTTGACCAGCTCACGCTCCTCGACCACGCGCCGGAGCTTGCCGATCTGGTCCAGGAGCTTCTGCTCGTGGGCCTCCTCTTCCTCGGTGTAGTCCGCCTCCGCGTCCACTCCCTTGACCACGTCGGACACCCGGAGCTCGCCGCGCTCGATGCACTCCCCGAGCTCGATCACGTGCTGAACGGCGGCCGAACAGGAGAGCGCGTGGTCGGCCACCACCCCTTCGCCCTCCTCGATCTTCTTGGCGATCTCCACCTCGCCGTCCCGGCTGAGCAGCGACACGTTGCCCATCTCGCGGAGGTACATGCGCACCGGATCGCCGGTCTTGCCGGCCACGTCGCCCTCGGCGTCGAACTCGGCCTCGCCGTCCTCCGGCTCTTCGCTTGGTCCGTCCTCGGCCTGGGCGTTCAGCGCCACCCGCTGGTTCGCGTCCACCACCTCGATGTCCATCTCGCCGAAGATGGACATGACGTCGTCGAGCTGCTCCGGCGAAACGACCTCCGGCGACAGCATGTCGCTGACCTGATCGTAGGTCACATAGCCCTTTTCCTTACCGAGATCGATCAGCCGCTTGACGTCCTGCTCCCGCCTGGCCAGGCGGGTCCGGGATGCCTCGCGGGCGGTGTGGACCGGCGTCGGGTCTACAAGCTCGGTCTCGCGCGCTCCAGCCGGCGCTCCTTTTGCACGACCTCCTGCCATTGCCGCATCCTCTCTTTCTTGACCTCATCATCGCTGGTCTCTTCCGCGATACGGATCGCCCTGCGCAGCTCCTGCTCAAGCCGCTTGAGGTATCGCCGTTGCAGAAAAAAGAGACAATCCGCGGTCATTCGATCCCGCTCCTCCTCCTCGATCTCCTGCCCCCTCAACACCAACGCGCTGATCTCCGACGCAAGCTCGGCGGACAATCCTTCGGTCAGCACGCCCGCCTCCACCTCCCCTTTCTCCAGGATACGCCGGATCACCTCCCGCCACTTGTCCGTCACGAGCTTTTCCATCGGTTGCCCGCGCAGCGTATCCACCACCGACGGAAACCGCAACATCAGGGCCACGAGGGCGGACTCCGCCCGGTCTTCGCCCAGGGACCAGCCGCCCGGAGCCTCTTGAGCCCGGCGGCGGGAATCCCCGCCGCCTGCCGGGACTCCGGTGCCCGTGGCGGCGGAAGGCCGCCGCAGCAGCTCCTCGCGAATCCCCAACAGATCCGCCGCCCGCCGCGCCAGCAAATCCCGATCGAGGGGATTCGTCACCTTGGCGAGCATCCGGCTCACCTCGTTGGCCAGCCGGCTCTTGCCGGCGAGGCTGGTCCCGTGGTTGTCCCGCAGCCAGTTCAGGTAGAAGTCGGCGATGGGCACCGCGCGCGCCAGCACCCGCTCCAGCGCCTCCTTGCCCTCGGTCCTGACGAAGGTGTCCGGGTCCGAACCCTCGGGCAGGAACGCCGCCTGACCCCACAGCCCGGCCTGCTGAAACACCTCGAAGCCGCGGGCCGCGGCGTTGCGCCCCGCCGCGTCGCCGTCGAACAGCGCGATGACATTCCCGGTATACCGCCCCAGAAGACGCAGGTGATCGCCCGTCAGGGCCGTGCCCAGGGTGGCCACCGCGTGCGTCACGCCGAACTGCGCCAGCGCCAGCACGTCGAGGTAGCCCTCCACCACCACGACCCGGTCGTTGGACCGGATGCCGTCCCGGGCCTGTCCCAGGCCGTAGACCTGCGAGCCCTTGTGGAAGAGCGGGGTTTCCGGGGAATTGAGGTACTTGGGCCGACCCTCGCCGATGACCCGGCCGCCGAAGCCCGTGATCTTGCCGCCGGGCTCGGTGATGGGGAACAGGACCCGGTCGAAGAACCGGTCCCGGTAACGGCCCTGGCCCTTGTCCACCAGCAACCCCACTTCCGCCGCCTGGTCCAGCGGAACGCCCGCGTGGCGGAAACGGCCCGCCAGGACGTCACCCCCCGGCGCGAAGCCAAGACGGAAACGGCGCCACTGGCCCTGGTCCACGCCGCGGTTCTCGAGGTAGGCACGGGCCCGGGCGCCCCTGGACGGGTCCAGCAGCAGCTCATGGAACAGTTCCGCGGCCTTTTCGTTCAACCGAAAGAGATCGGCGCGCCGGCTCTCGCGCTCTCCGCCGGCGGGGCCGGAGAACTCCACGCGGATGCCGTAGCGTTCCGCCAGCCGCTCGATGGACTCGGGAAAGGTGAGCCCGTCGTAAAGCATCAGGAACTTGAAGACGTCACCTCCCGCCTGGCACCCGAAGCAGTAGAAGACCCCCTTCTCTTCGTTGACGGTGAAGGACGGCGTCTTCTCGGAATGGAAGGGACACAGGCCCGAGTAGTTGCGGCCAGCCTTCTTGAGCGTAACGTAATCGGAGACAACCTCCACGATGGAGGCCCGTGCGCGAACCTCTTGAGTGGTCTGACTCGAGATCATGCGCCGCGTTGCAAATGGTCCGCCGTCAAATCCGGTCCCGGTACCCCGGGCCACCGAAGGGTGGAACCCAGCCCCGCCACCGTCGCGCCGAGGTGGTAGAGCGTTTCGCCAAAGGCGGCCTGGTCAAGCTGCTGCCGCACGTTCGGCGGAAGCCACGACTGGGCGACGGCGAAGAACAGCCCCACACCCAGGATCAAGGCCCCCTTGGAGCCGCCCACCAGCAGGCCCCCGAACCGGTCGAACCCGCCGAGGAACAGGACGCCGGCGGACCGGTGGAGCAGATGCCCCACCCAGTTGAACCCGATGTAAGCGACGAAGAATAGAATGACGAAGACGATGCCCTGGAGAAGGAAGGGTGGGTAGGGCCAAGACTCCACCCAGAGGGAAACCTGTTGGAAATAGCGCAGGGACACGATCAAGCCGCCCGCAAGGCCCAGCAAGGCAAATACCTCTCGGAACAGTCCCTTGACGTACCCCCTTACGGCAAACACGCACAGGACTGCTGCCAACACTGCGTCGACGATGTTCACAACGGCCAATAGGGAGCTGACGCCCTCCGGGACGGACTCAAGGTGAATCCGCCGTCCCGTATCGGATCAAACTCGACCGGTCACCGCCATTGTGGTGTCCTGGGTTTCCAGTCGCAGCTACGGCACCACTAGTACCACTGGTGGCTTCGAGCCCGTTTCATGGCCCGCTTCTTGGCTGCGATGGCCTTCCTCTTACGCTTGACGCTCGGCTTTTCGTAGTGTTCCCGCTTGCGCAGTTCCGCCAGGATTCCGGCTTTCTCGCACTGCTTCTTGAAACGCCGGATGGCGCTTTCGATGGACTCGTTGTCCTTGATTCGAACCCCTGTCATAGGCTGTGTTCACTCCTTGAGTCAGTCGAACTATAGCCCATCAGCCACCCAAGTCAAGCCCGCCTGCCGCATTTGAACCAAGGTGCGAGACCGCCCCCGAGCGGCAGTGGATGAAGAACTCCCTGTTCCCCTTGGGGCCCAGCAGCGGCGACGGAAAGACCGGCGCGCGGGCGAGCCCCAGCGCGTCCGCCGCCTCCTCGATCTCACCGATCACCCGCCGGTGCTCCTCCACCGAACGGACCACCCCGCCCTTGCCGACCTTGCCCCTGCCCACCTCGAACTGCGGCTTGATGAGCGCCAGGATCTCGAACGGACGGGACAACAGCACGCACACCCGCGGGAGCACCAGCCGCAACGATATGAACGAGACATCCACCACCGCGAGGGACGGCCGTTCCTTCAGCGCGCCGGGCTCCAGGTGGCGGATGTTGGTCCGCTCCAGCACGACCACCCGCGAGTCCTGCCGGAGCCGCCAGTCGAGCTGGCCGTAGCCCACGTCCACCGCCTGGACCCGCGCGGCGCCGTGGGCCAGGAGGCAGTCGGTGAAGCCGCCCGTCGAGGCGCCCACGTCCAGGGCCACCCTGCCCGCGGGCTCCACCCCGTAGTGCCCGATGGCCGCGTCGAGCTTCTCCCCTCCGCGGCTGGCGTAGCGGGGCGACGCCTTGAGCCGCAGCCGTGAGCCGCGCGGCACCAGGGTCCCCGCCTTGGTGACCGGCTCGTCGTCCACGAGCACCGCCCCGGCCAGGATGTACCGCTGGGCTTCCTCCCGGCTTCGAGCCAGCGACGCCTCCACCAGGAGACGGTCCAGGCGTTCCTTCCCCGGCGTCTTTCGCGCCCCCGTTTCCTTGGCCACCGGCATGCGATCCCGGTTAATCGGAAGGTTCCTCCACCACCCACTCCTCCAGCCGGGGCCGGCCCTCCGCGTCCTTGGTCAGCACCTCGATCCGCCGCTCGACCTCGGTCAGCTTGCGGTTGCAGGACTGCACCAGCCCCACGCCCTCTTCGAAGGTCGCCAGCGACTCCTCGAGGTTCAGGTCCCCGCTCTCGATGCGCTCCACGACCCTCTCGAGGGCCTGAAGACACTCCTCGAAGGTCTTGTCCTCGTGCATCTTGTCCTGCTCCGGCATGCTGAATCCCCCCTTGCGCGACGCGATCGGCCTCCCGCGGACCCGGGCCGGCCCTACTCCTCCACCTCCTCCACCCGGCAGACGGCACGGCCGGCGGCAAAGTCCAGCCTTACCTGATGACCCTTTTCGAGGGCCGAGGCGTCCGTGACGATGCGGCCGTCGGAGACCCGGTACACGATGCTGTAGCCGCGCCTCAGCACCGCCAGCGGGTTCACGCTGTCCAGTCTCCCCGCGAGGTGGCCGAGGCGTTCCCGGAGCCTCGATACCGAATCTTCCTGGCGCCGCCACAAACGCACGGAGAGATCGTCGAGACGCATCTGCCCCTGACGCAGCCCCCGGCTGGGATCGGCCAGACGGCGGGTCCAGTGCCGCAGGCTCTCCCGCCGGCGCTCCAGCCCGCTGCCCGCGCTCCGCCGAAGCCGGCGCGCGAGGACCACCAACCGCTTCCCCAACTCGTCCCTGTCGGGCAGGATCATCTCGGCCGCGGCCGTGGGAGTGGCCGCGCGCCGGTCCGCCACGAAGTCCGCGATGGTCACGTCGATCTCGTGACCCACCGCGGAAACGATCGGGACCCGGGCCGCGGCCATGGCCCGCGCCACCGTTTCCTCGTTGAAGGCCCACAGGTCCTCCAGCGAGCCGCCGCCGCGGCCCACGATCATGACGTCGACCATGCCGGTCTCGTCAAGCTCGCGAATCCCCTGCGCAATCTCCTCGGCCGCCCCCGGCCCCTGCACCCGCACCGGCCGGATCACCACCCGCCGGTCCGGAAACCGGTCGCCGATGATGCGCAGCATGTCCCGCACCGCTGCGCCTTGACGCGAAGTGACGATGCCGATGGTGCGCGGGAGAAACGGCAGGGGCTTCTTGCGGTCCTCGTCGAACAGCCCCTCCTGCCACAGCCGCTTCTTCAACTGCTCGAAGGCGACGGTCAACGCGCCCTTGCCCCGGGCTTCCATCTGGACCGCGTAGAACTGGAGAGCGCCCCGCACAGAGTACACGCTCACGCGCCCGGAGCAGACCACTTCCATGCCGTCTTCCAGGCGGAACCGCAGGTTCTCCGCGTGGCGGCGGAACAGCACCGCGGCGATCTGCGACTGACCGTCCTTGAGGGTGAAATAGACGTGCCCTGACGGGGGGAAGCGCACGTTGGACAGCTCCCCCGCCACCCACAGCGCATCGAGTCCGGTTTCCAGCCGATCCCGGATCAGCTCGTTCAACTCGCTGACCGTAAGGACCGCGGACGGCCCGGAATCGGGATGGCGGACGAAGGGACGCGACATGGGACCCCGCGGCCTTCAGGTTGCCTTGCCCGACCCGGCGAGCCCGCGGAACATCTCCCAGCCCTTGAGCAACTCCAGGGCGCGCGCGACCTGAGGATCGTTCTTGACCCTTTGCACCACGCTGTCCGGCGGTTCAGGCTCGGCGCCGGCAGCCTCTTTCGCCGGGTCGTCCTTCGGAGTCTCGCCTTGCGGCTCGTTCACGGCCGCACCCTGGGTGACCTGCGGGCTTCGTTCCATGACGATGTCCGGCTGGATGCCGGTCTCGTGTATCGAGCGGCCGTTGGGCGTGAAATACTCCGCCGTGGTCAGGCGCAGCGCCGAGCGGTCGTCCAGCGGAAGGATCGTCTGCACGGACCCCTTGCCGAAGGTCTTCGTGCCCAGTACCAGCGCCCGCTTGTGGTCCTGCAGCGCCCCGGCCACGATCTCGGATGCGCTGGCGCTGCCGCCGTTAACCAGCACCACCATCGGGAAGTCGGTCCGGGAGTTCGGGCGGGTGGCGGAGAACTTCTGCTTTTGGTGCTCCAGGCGCCCGTCCGTGTACACGATCAGGCCCGTGTCGAGAAACAGGTCCGAGACGTTCACGGCCTGGGACAGCAGGCCGCCCGGATTGTTGCGCAGGTCGAGCACGACACCCTTGAAAGACCCGGCGTCGGGCTGGTGCCTGGCTACGGCGGCGGCGAGGTTGCCGCTGGTGCGGTCCTGGAACTGGGCGATGCGCACGTACAGGAACCCGGGCTCCAGGACGTAGGCGCGCACGCTGCTGATCTCGATCACGTCGCGGACGATGGTGAAGGTCAGGAGCTTGTCGTGGCCCGTTCGCCGCACAATGATCGTCACGCTGGACCCCCGTGGACCCCGGAGTTGCTTGACTGCGTCGGTAAGGCTCATGTCCTCGGTGGACTGATCGTCGATTCCGACGATCTGGTCTCCGGGCTGCACGCCGGCGCGGGAGGCGGGGGTGTCCTCGATGGGGGAAACCACGGTCAAAAGACCGTTGCGCATGGTGATCTCCAGCCCCAGGCCCCCGAAACGCCCTTCGGTCTCGGTCTGGAGATCCTGGTACGCGTCCTCGGTCAGATAGCCGCTATGGGGATCCAGAGAGGCCAACATCCCCTTGATGGCGCCGGTAACGAGCTTTTCGGTATCCACTTCCTTGACGTAGTTCCGCTGAACGATGGCAAGGATGTTGGCGAAGGTCTCCAGGCTTTGGTACCCGCCCGGCCCCACCGCTGAAACCCGCGGCACCAACAGGCCCGCAACGAACAACACCCATCCCAGAGCCAGGAACCAGCCCAGCGCCCGCCGTCTCTTGTTCCTGAGTTTCATCGTTTGGTCTCCTCCGGCTGATTCGATTCTAGTGTCCCGGAACCGCCGCCGCAAACCGTCGACGCTACCGCCCGCGGGCCTGGGAGCGGCGGAACCAGGGGACGGGATCCACCGGCTTGCCGTTCTTCCTTACCTCGAAGTAGAGACGGGACTGGCCGGACGCCGCCCCTTCCCCCACCCAGGCGATGCGATCTCCCCGCCCCACCCGGTCGCCCACCACCTTGTCGAGCTTCGACAGATGCCCGTAGACCGTGTAGTAGCGCCTGCCGTGATCGATGATGAGCATCTTGCCGTAACCCGACAACCGGTCGGCGAAGAGCACGCGGCCGCCCTCCACGGCGCGGATCTCGGCGCCCGCGGGCGCGGCGATGTCGATCCCCGGACGGTGCACGTCCACGTTCAGGTCCGGGTGCTTGTGGACTCCGAACCCGCTCACGATCCTGCCCGCCACCGGAAGTTCGAGGCCGCGGCCGCTCGCGGGAAGGCCCGGCGCCGGCCTTGACGCCGGCTCGCGGCTCTTCACCGAAACGGCGATGATCCCTTCGAGGCGGCGGGCCGCTTCCTCCAGCTCCTTCAAGACCCGAGCGTGCGTCTCCTGCTCGCGCCGCAACCCGTAAAGGATGTCATGCTTCCGCGCCCG
This sequence comes from uncultured Binatia bacterium (SeqCode), assembly GCA_965219905.1. GTDB lineage: Bacteria > Desulfobacterota > Binatia > UBA9968 > JAJDTQ01 > JAJDTQ01. The sequence goes on from CBDCOS010000003.1 coordinate 500,236, forward strand.
CTCCTCCGTCAACTCCTGCCGCAACGCCGCCACGGCGTCGCGCTCTTTCTTCAGTTCCTGCCGCCTGGATTCGACCGCGGCCCGAAGGTCGCGGCTCCGGCGGACGTTTCGCGAAAGCCTGCGGATGAGCGAGCGGTCCCGGCCCACGATGCTTTCCAGGTGCCGCTTGCGGCGCATCAACTCGGCCACCGAGAACTCTCCGTTGAGGACCACGAACGGCGTTCCCGCCCGTTGCCACTTGTAGAGGGCCCGCGCTCTTCCGGCCAGGGCCTGCCGTCCGTTCTCGAACGCCACCGAGGCCTCTTGCGCCGCCGCCGCCGCCTCTTTCACGTCCCGGCGGCGTTGCCGCAGACGCGAGTTCAGCGTCTCGAGCTGCCCGGCCTTGCGGTCCAGCGCGACCTCGATCTCATCCAGAACCTCCAGGATCGAAGATTCTCCGCGCCGGATCCTTTCGAGCGACGCCTTCCCCTCCCGGATACGCTGCTTCAACTCCGAGAGCTCGCCGGGCTCCTCCGCCGCGGAACCGAAACAGACCAGCGAGAGACAGAGACCCGCCGCGACCGCGGCGCGGCGCCTTGAAACGTTGGAACTCATGACCGGGTCCGCGCGGTTCATCCTCCAGTGACGAAGGCGTCAGGCAGTCAGGTGCCGCCGCACCGACAGCATGCTGCCGGCGGTCCCCAGCAGCCATCCCATGAAGATCAGTTGGGCGTACTGCCCGCCGCCCAGGAACGAGAACTGCTCCCCCGCCACCAGCGTACCGAACGGCGCCAGGAGCTCCGTCGTCAACAGCGAGAACCCTGTCCGCAGCAGCACCAGCGCCAGGCCGGCGCCCACCAGTCCCTGGATCATCCCCTCGATGACGAAGGGGGCCTTGATCAACCCGTCGGCGGCCCCCACCAACTGCATGATCTCGATCTCATCCCGTCGGGCCAGGATGGCCAGCTTGATGGTGCTGCCGACGATCAGGAACGCCACCAGGAAAAGAAACGACCCCAGCACCCATTTCAGCCATTCGATCCCCACCATCAGGAGCCGCAGCTTCTCCAGCCAGGTCTCCGGGTACTCCACCTCCTGGACTCCTTCCAGGGCCGCCAGTCGGCGCACCAACCCCAACACGGCTTCGCGTGAGCGGTAGCCGGAACGAAGATCGATGTCGACGGACGCCGGCAACATCGCCGGGTCCAGCCCCTCGAGGATGCCGGACTGCGATCCCAGCGTCTTCCCGAATTCTTCCCAGGCCTGCTCCCTGGAGACGTAGCGCGCGGCCTTCACCTCGGGATAGTCCGCCAACCGGGCCCGGACGGCTTCCGCGGCGGCCTGGTCCACGCCGTCGTCCAGGTAGACGAACACCTGGATCTCGTCGCTCCAACCCCTCACGAGCGCACGCACGTTGTCCTGAATGAGCAGGAAACCGCCGAACACGGACAGCGTCATGGCCATGATCCCGGCGGTAAGGAGGTGGGTCCAGAACAGCTCCCGCAGGCTTCTAACCACCCGGCCGTAGACGAAGACGACGTAGGCGGTTTTCATGGCGCGGCGGCCGCCTCGGCCGTGTGCTGCACGCCGATCAGGCGCCCCTGGCGCATGATCAGCACACGCCCCTCGAAGCGCCGCAGAAGGCGGTGATCATGGGTGGCGATGAGCACCGTGGTGCCCCTCCGCTGGATCCGGGCGAACAGCCGCATGGTGTCCGTCGCCATTTCCGGGTCCAGATTCCCGGTGGGCTCGTCCGCCAGGACCAGCTCCGGATCGTTCACCAGCGCCCGGGCAATGGCCACGCGCTGTTGTTCGCCCCCTGAGAGGGCCGGCGGCAGCGCCCCCCACTTGTCCTTGAGTCCCAGCTCGGACAACAGCCCGAAGGCCTTGCGCCGGCTCTGGCGCCAGGAAACGCCGGTGACGTCAGCGGCCAGCGAGACGTTCTCCAGCGCGGTCATGTGCGGGATCAGCTTGAAGTCCTGAAACACCAGGCCCAGCCTGCGCCTGAAAGCCGAGAGGCCCTTGCCCTTCAAGCGCGTGATGTTCCGTCCGTTCACGATGATCTGGCCCTCGGTGGCCTGCTCGAAACGGAACAGGAGCCGCAACAAGGTGGTCTTGCCCGCCCCGCTGGGTCCCAACAAAAAGAGGAACTCGCCATCCTCCACGTCGAAGGAAATGTCCCTCACCCCGGTGTTGTCCGGGGGGTACAGTTTGGACACTTTGCGGAGCTGAATCATGGATATCGCCGACGCTCGGGGCGGATCCGGCAAAACCATCTTGACATCGCCATCGGGCGGCTGATAACGTGGCGTCAATACGGGTTTATCGTCGGTTTTGGGCTGTCTCGGAGCAGGTTAACACTAAACCATCCCGGGAACAAAAAGGAAACCGCGGCGCGACCGGCACGATCACGTATACCGATTCGATGAGGGGTTTCACGCCATGAAAATTCTGTTCGTCAATCCGCGCTTTCCCAACTCGCTGTGGCGCCTCACCGGGATCACCGACATCCTGCCCCAACGTTGCGCACAGACGCCGCTGGGGCTTCTCACGGTGGCGGCCCTGACCCCTTCCGACTTCGACGTCGAGCTCCAGGACGAGAACGTCAGGCCGCTCCGGTTCGACACCGACGCCGACGTGGTCGCCATCGCTTGCTGGAACATCCAGTACGGCCGCGCCCGGCACATCGCCGAGGCCTTCCGCAAGCGCGGGAAGATGGTGGTGGTGGGAGGCCCGTATCCCTCCCTGTGCCCCGAGCGCTTCACCGACGGACAGTTCGACGTGGTCTTCGACGGCGAGGTTGAGATCACCTGGCCGCAGTTCTGCGACGACCTCCGGTCCGGCACTCACCAGGCTCTCTACAAGCAGGAAGGCAACGTCGACATCACGCTTTCGCCGGTCCCGCGGGTGGACCTGGCCTCCCGTGACGACTACCTCTACTACTTCCTGCAGACCACCCGGGGCTGTCCCTTCAAGTGCGAGTTCTGCGACATCATCATCACCGACGGGCGGGTGCCGCGCACCAAGAGCGTGGACCACGTGATCCGGGAGATCGAAGCCGTGGAAGCGGTGGGCGGAAAGCACATCAGCTTCTCCGATGCGAATCTCATCGGCAACATGCGCTACGCGGAGGAGCTGCTGACCGCGGTGGCGGGTTTCGGCCGCACCAACAGCTATCCCATCAACTTCTCCGGGGAGATGACCATCAACGTGGCGGAGAAGCCGAAGCTGCTCCAGTTGCTGCACGACGCCAACTTCACCAGCATGTTCCTGGGCATCGAGTCGCCGCGGGTGGCGAGCCTCACCGAGACCCAGAAGCGGCAGAACACCACCTCGCCGCTGATGGACAGCATCCGCAAGATCCAGTCCCACAACATGGCGATCCTGGCGGGCATGATCGTGGGCTTCGACAACGACGACAAGGACATCTTCCGCGAGCAGTTCGAGTTCCTGCAGGAGGCCGGCATCGCCTTCACCACCAGCGGCGTGCTCACGGCCATCGAGAAGACGCCGCTCTACGAACGCATGGAGAAGGAAGGCCGGCTGATCCCCTACGACTCGGCGCAGATGATGGGGCACGGCTCGGCGGACCTGAACTTCGTTCCCAAGCTGATGAGCATCGAGGAGGTGCAGCAGGGCTACAACTGGCTGATCCGGAACCTCTACAAGTACGAGAACTACGGCGCGCGGCTGTCCACCGGCATCAAGCACTTCCGCCCCGAATACACGCGCCGCGGCCGCGGCCACGTGGACCGCGAGACCCTCGGCATCCTGACCAAGGCGGTCCGGTACTACCTTTTCACCACCGACCGGGCCCGGCGCCGCTTCTTCCTCAAGACCCTGAGGCAGATCATGTGGCCGCGCCCCAACTTCGAGAAGCTGGACTACGCCATCAGCTACATGATCTCCGAGAAGCACTTCCACGACTACGTGGACAAGACCCACGGAGACCCGGAGACCGTGGCCGTCGCACCCTTCACGGAGAGCGACGCGGTGGAGCAGACCTGGGGCGAGCTCAGCAAGGACTACCTGAGGAAGCTGAGGCGCGAGGTCTACCCGGGCGCCACGCCGTGGCGGTGGATGCGGCGGCGGCTGCGCAACGCGGTGGCGGTGCCGGAAGCGTTCCTGAAGGACCGTGTGGGTCAGCGCTTGAGCCACTTCCTGTCCGATCTCGACATCGACGTGGTGCCGGTGGCGAGCGCGGCGCTGTCGCGCATCCAGGACAAGGCCGACGTGCTGGTGCTGCCCATCCTCAACAAGGTGCTGAAGGGCCGCGAGGAGCTGCAACAGGCGGTGGAGCACCTGACCGAGGAGTCCCAGAAGGAAATCAAGAACTTCCGCAAGGTGGTCCACTTCCCCATGGACCAAGGCGACGGCGCTGCCCTGGAAGCCTTCGCCCGCATCGGCCTGCTGTACACCAGCCGCGTGGAACGGGTGCAGCGGGCCTACGTCAAGGCCTTTCAGTAGGAACGCAGAAGGGGCGTGGGCGGATGGACATCCGCCCTGCTAGTGAAGGACCCGCGCGCGCTTCCTGATCCGGTCGATCTGCTCGCGCACGGCGGCCGCGCCATCGGCATCCGGCGCCAGTTCCAGGTACCTCTCGAGATCCATGAGCGCACCCGCGCCGTCATCCAGCCGCAACCGTAACAGGCCACGGTCCCGGACTTGATCGGCGTCCTCCGGGTTCAGGATCACGAGCTGCTCCACGACCCGCAGGCACCGCTTCAAATCCTGTCGGTTGGCATAGATCAGCTTGATGTTGTTCAGCATCCGCTGAACGATCTGCTTGTGTGACACCGCGGAAAGGAATTCGGGCTGAACCTCCAGGCGCCCGCCGTAGAGCCTGTCCAGTAACCCCTGCAGGTCCGCTGGCGACAGGACGCGGCCGCCATGGAAAGGGTCCACGAAGACCTCCTGGCCGTCGCACACGGTCTTGACCAGGAAATGCCCCGGGAAGCCAACGCCCCACGCCTCCAGGCCCGCCCGCCGGGCCACCTCCATGTAGAGCACCGAAAGGGTGATCGGAATCCCTCTCCTGCGGGCAATGACCCGGTTCAGAAAGCTGTTTTCGGGGTCGTAATAGTCCTCGTCGTTTCCCTTGAAGCCTTCCTGCTTGAACAGAACGTATTCGACGCAGGCGAGCCGCCGGTAGGCGCCGTCCTCCGCCCCGGCCGATTCGCTCACCCTATCGGCCATCCGGTCCAGCCGGGTCAGGTGCTCGCCGATATCGAGATCGGGGTATTCCGGCAGGGCGATGGTCAGAGCCACCCGGGCCAGGTCCATGTCAGGCCCGGAAACGGCCTCGGCGAAGGCCAGGTACTGCGCGCTGTCGTCCATTTCCTCTCCATGGCCCAACCCGCGGCGCCCCTTCCGCGGGCAACTCGCTGGTCCGGGTCGCGGCCCGGCTCAACGCGGATCGGAAACCACGTCCACCACCGCCGGGAGCCGCTGCTCCTTCACCACCTTGCAGGCCCGCTCCAGCGCGGGTCCCAGGTCCGCCGGCTTGGTGATGGGACCTTCGCCCCACACCCCGAAGCACTCGGCCATCTTGGCGTAGTCCACCAGCGGATCGCTCACGTGGGTGCCGATGCCGGCGTTCTCGACGGGACGGTTGCGGAACTCGGCCAGCTTGATGCCGTGCTCTTCCGAGTTGTAGAAGGACTGGTTGTTGTGGATGACGATCAGCAGCGGGATCTTGTGGTGCGCCGCGGTCCACAACGCGCTGGAGGTCATCAGGAGGTCGCCGTCCGACTGGATGTCGACGCAGAACTTGTCGGTCCCCATGTGCCCCAGGGCCACGCCGATGGCCGCGCTCATGCCGTAGCCCACGCCGGCGCCGCCGCTGCGGCCCAGGTACTGGCCCGGCTTGGTCCAGTCCCACAGCTTCCGGGCCCACCCGTTGGCGCTGCCGTTGGCCAGCACCCAGTCCTCGTTCTTGATCGCCTCGCCCAGCTCGTAGCCGAGGCAGGCGGTGGAGATGTCGTTGCGGGTGAGGGTCTGGCGCGCCTCCTCCTGCCAGCGGGCGCGGGCCGCGTCGTGTACCGCCTTCACTTCCCTGGCCCGGGCCTCGATGCCCGACCTGTCCGAACCCATCAGTTCGCGGCAAAGGCGGGTCAACTCGGGCAGGGCGATGGCGGTATCGGCGCTGATGGGAACGTCCACCGCCTGAAGCGGTTGCACGTCGGTGGCCCAACTGTGCACCAGCATGTCGTTCAGGTTGATGTGGATAATCTGGGTGCCGGGCTGGATGACGTAGCCCATCTCCCGGGTGGTGCGGTCCACGGTGGTGAGCGAGCCGTAGAGGTCCTGGACGTCCAGCGCCAGCACCACGTCGGCCTTCTTGACGAAGTCGCCGGAGACGTTGGTCACGTCCAGCGGATGGGTGTTGGCGATGTTGTGTCGGTTGCCCTTGTCGATGACCGGAATGGCCAGCAGCTCGGCCAGTTCGGCCAGGGCCGCCACCGCCGCGGGCTTGCGTCCCATGAAGTCCGCGATGATGAGTGGCGCCTTGGCGCCCACCAAAAGCTCCGCGGCCCGGCGCATGGCGTCCGGGTTTCCCTGCACCGGCGCCTGGGGCGCGAACCGGCTCACGTCGGGAATCTCGATCTGCTTCGCCACCTCCATCTCCTGGAGGCCGGCGTCGTAGTTGATGTAGACCGGCGCCGTCGGCTCGGTGACCGCCAGCCGGTAGCCGCGGATGAAGGACTCGGGAATGCTCTCCAGGGTGGCCGGCTGGTCGTCCCACTTGGTGTAGTCCCGCACCTGGTTGCCCTGGGTCAGGGCGGTGTGGATCCAATCGATCCAGGGACGGCGGATGGTGGTGTCCACCGGGCCGGTGCCGCCGAGGCAGATCACCGGAACGCGGTCGCACCACGCGTTGAAGATCCCCATGCTGCCGTGCTGCAGGCCCACCACGTCGTGCAGGATCGCCACCATGGGTTTGCCCGTGGCCTTGGCGTAACCGTGGGAGATGGCCACCGAGATCTCCTCGTGGCAGCAGAAGATCACTTCCGGGTGGTGGTTGCCGCCATAATTCACGATGGAGTCATGGATGCCGCGGAAGCTCGCGCCGGGATTGAACGCGGTGTACTCGATATCGAAGGCCTTCAGCATGTCGACGACTACGTCCGAACCGTACTCCGCCTGCTTCTTCTCCGCCCTTGCGGCCTTTGCCATAGTGGTGTTCTCCCCTCGGTGTGTTGGGTGCGCGGACCGCAGCGTGCTCCGTGCGGGGTCATCCCCGCAGATTTGCCGTTGCCGCTACCGCCCGCGACGTAGCAAAGCCATAACCCCTTTGCCCTATCCCGTCAACCGAGTGCCGCGTCCCGTCCGGGAGAACCCGTAGTGGCAACTCCAGTTCCGTTCCCTTGCAATGCACCGTCCCCGCATCTAGAATTCCTGAACGACGCTAAGGAAACGCCACTCTTTGCCGACAGTAGTAGGCAAAGGAGGGCTCCGATGACAGACTTCGAAGCTGCAACGCTGGCCTACCAGGCTACAACGCTAACTTACCAGTATGCCGGCCTGTGGGTTTCCGGCGGAGTCGGCGCAGCCCAGTGCCTTCTCATCGGCTTCGGGCTTTGGGTGATTTACCGGTCGGCCGACCGGCGAGACAGGCAGCACGCGGTGGCCATGGACGCCGAGGCCAGGCGACACAGAGAATTCATGGCCGCGCTTGAAAAGCGGCATGACGCCGACACCAAGCGGCACCAGGAAGTCATGGCGAGGCACCAAGAATTCATGGCGACGCACGAAGAAACCATGGCGACGCTTGAAAAGCGCCACGAGGAGACCATGGCCGCGCTCTCGAACAACCGGTAGATTCATCCCCCTCGAACGGAGCCGCACCACGAAAACCGGAGTCTTCCTGCCGATTTCAGGACGGGCCGCCACCGCCGAGACCTTGCGTCAGGCGGCCCGGAGCGCCGAGGCGTGGGGCTTCGACTCCATCTGGGCGGCGGACCGCATCATCATCCCCTGGCGCATCGACACGCCTTACCCCTACGCCAGCGAAGGCGCGTTCATCGTGCCGCCGGACCGCCCTTTCCTCGATTCCCTGACCTGCCTGACGTTCCTTGCCGCCTGCACCGACCGCGTGGAGCTGGGCATCAGCGTCCTGGTGCTGCCCTACCGCCAGCCGCTGGTCTGGGGCAAGATCGCCGCAACCATCGACCACCTGTCCGAGGGCCGCTTCATTCTGGGCGTGGGCGTGGGATGGATGGAGGAGGAGTTCCGCGCGCTGCAGGCGCCGTTCCGGGAACGGGGGCGCAGGACCGACGAGCAGCTCGAGGTGCTGAGAGAAGTCCTGAGCACCGAGCATTCGAGCTTTGCCGGCGAGTTCTACCGGTTCGACGATGTCAGCTTCCTGCCCAAATCCCGCCGGCCCGAGGGCATCCCGGTTTGGATCGGCGGCGAAGGGCGTAGCGCTCAGAGGCGCGCCGGCCGCTACGGCGACGCATGGTTCCCCTACTTCGTGCGCATCGAGCCCGGCGAGCTGACCGCGCGCTTCGATAACGCACGGCGCCACGCCGAAGAAGCCGGGCGTTCACCGGAGAGCCTGCGACTCAACTGCTGCCTCCCCATCGAGGTAACACGGGAGCCGGTGCCGCAGGAGCCCGACCGCCTGGCCGGCACCCCGGCCCAGCTCGTGGACGCCATCGCCCGCTACCGCTCGGCGGGCGTGGAGCACCTCGCGCTTCAGTTCATGGTGCCGCGCTGGCCCGACCGCCTGGAGCAGATGCAGCGGTTCGCCGAGGAGACGCTGCCCCACCTCCGAAACTGAATCCCATGCGCCGCCGCTCCTTCTTCTACGGCTACGTCATCGTCGCCCTCTGTTTCGTGAACATGGTGCTGATGCGGGGGATCCTGGCCTCGTTCAGCGTCTTCTACATCGCGCTGGTGGAAACGTTCGGCTGGTCTCGTGCCGCAACGGGCTCCATCGCCTCGGTGAACGGCTTTTTCTACAGCGCCTCCTCGCCGCTGGTGGGCTGGGCCTACGACCGGCTGGGGCCGCGCACCCTCATGCCTTTGGGGGCCTTCCTCATCGGCTGCGGGCTACTGCTGTCAGGGGCCGGCATGTCGCTCTGGCACTTCTACCTCGCGTACGGCCTGCTCGTGGGACTGGGCATCGGCTGCATCGGCTTCGTCAGCAACACCGCCCTGTTGTCCCACTGGTTCCGCCGCCGGCGGGGAATGGCCCTCGGGCTGGCCACCATGGGACTGGGCTTCGGCATCCTGATCGTGCCGCTGGTGCAGGTCCTGATCACCCGGCACGGGTGGCGCGCGGCCATGGCGGTGCTGGGGATCGTGGTTCTGGCAACCATCGTGCCCCTGAACGCCGTGTTCCAGCGACGCCGGCCCGAGGATGTCGGACAACTGCCGGACGGCGAGTCGCCGGGCGTCGCGGACGCCGCCCCGGTGACGGCGGAACCCGCCGCCGAAAAGCCCGCGCCGGCGCGGGACTGGACGCTCGCGGAAGCATTCCGCTCGTTCCCGTTCTGGTCCATCGCCGTGGGCCACCTCGGGCTCGGCACCGGCCTTGCCCTCATGTACACCTACGCGGTCGCCCATCTGGTCCACATCGGACTGGCGAAACAGGCGGCCGCCAACGCCTTCAGCCTGGTGGGGCTGGCGCGGATCCCAAGCACGGCCATCTGGGGTTTCGTCTCGGACCGCCTGGGGCGGGACCGCGCCTACCGCCTCGGCACCCTCTTCACCCTTGCCGGGATCGGGGTGCTCATGGCCCTGAGCGCGGACGCGCCGGCATGGTGGTTCGTGGCCTTCGCGGTCCTCTACGGCGTCGGCCACAGCTCCGGCAACCCCACCTTCGGCGCCACCATCACCGACATCTTCGGCGGCAGAAACGTCGGCAAGATACTCGGTTGGCTGGAGGTCACCTTCGGCATCGGGGTGGCGCTCGGATCGTGGTTCGGCGGCTACGCGTTCGACGTGACCGGCTCCTACCAGTACGCCTGGGTCCTGGGGCTCGTCTCTTTCACGGTAGCCTACCTGAGCGTCCAGGCGTGCATGGCTTGGAAGCGGCGCTCCCGCCACCAGACCCGGTGACACAGGACGCCACACGCCCACTCTTCTACGGCTACGTCATCGTCGCCCTGTGCTTCCTCAACCTGGTCGTGGTGGGCGGCCTCATGGCCGGCTTCAGCGTGTTCAACGTCGCGCTGCTGGAGGCGTTCCGCTGGTCCCGCGCCACCACCGCCACCATCGCCTCGGTGAACGGTGTCGTCTACAGCGCCATGGCGCCAGTGGCGGGGTGGGCGTTCGACCGTCTCGGGCCGCGCGTCATGATGCCCCTGGGCTGCGGTCTCGTGGCCATGGGGCTGGTGCTGGCGGCCGGCAGTGAAGCCCTGTGGCAGTTCTACATCTGCTACGGCGTACTGGCGGGATTCGGCATCGGCTGCATCGACTTCGTCGGCACCACCGCCGTGCTGGCCCACTGGTTCAGGAGGCGCCGGGCCACCGCCATCGGCGTCGCCGCCATGGGCCTGGGCGTGGGCATCGTGATCGTGCCCGGCGTGCAGGTGCTCATCACGGGCTACGGCTGGCGCAACGCCATGATGCTGCTGGGCGCGGCGATACTGGCGGTCCACGTGCCCCTCAACGGGCTGCTGCAGCGGCGCCGGCCCGAGGACATAGGCCAACTCCCGGACGGCGACTCCATCGAGGCGCCGGGTAGGGGCGCGGCGGCGGGCGCGTTCCTTTCGGAAAGGACCGGCGGTCACCGGGATTGGACGCTGAAGCAGACTCTTTCGTCGCTCCCGTTCTGGTCCATCGCCGTGGGCCACCTTGCCGTCGGCGCGGGAATCTCGCTGGTGTACACCCACGCCGTGGCCCACCTGATCCACCGCGGACTCGGCAAGCTCGCCGCGGCCTCGATCTTCGGAATGGTGGGGTTCGCGCGGATCCCGGGCACCGCCATCTGGGGCTACGCCTCGGACCGCATCGGCCGCGAACGCGCCTTGCGCCTGGCCACCCTCATGGGCATGGCCGGCGTCGGTATTCTCATGGTCCTCGACTCCGAGGTGCCCCGCTGGTGGTCCGTGGCGTTCGCCCTCCTTTACGGGCTGGGCCACAGCGCCAGCAACCCGGTCTACGCCTCCACCATCGCGGACATCTTCTGGGGCCGGAACGTCGCCATGATCGTGGGACTTCTGGAGGTCACCTTCGGCCTCGGCGCGGCCCTCGGCACCTGGTTCGGCGGTTTCGCCTACGACATGACGGGATCGTACCGATACGCGTGGATCCTGGAGCTGCTGTGCCTCGTGGCCATCTATGGGAGCATCCGGACCGCCCTGACCTGGAGGAGCCGGATCCGGCCGGACCCGGCATGAAGGTCAAAAGGCGACCCCCAAAGGTTGACAGGGCGCTTTCCATTGGCTACTGTTTACCGACTCCGCTCGTGAGTGCATTACCCTGTCCGACGAGTTCCTTCGCAGCGTTGAGGAAGCGTTTCCGTCATCGGCATGTCACGATGACGACCGGGGGTCACCGTCACGCGGGGAGCGGCCACGTCGACCGCTAGCGAAGCAAGCAAAATACCACACAAGAGGAGTAGGAAATGGCCAAAGCAGCAAAGAAGCTCGGGGCTCCGGCGGAACAGATCCACGACCTGCGCAATGCGCTGGAGTGGCTCAAGTCCGAAGGCGACCTCATCGAGACGGACAAGGAGGTCGACCCCGACCTGGAGATCATCGCGATCCAGAAGAACCTCGACGGCGGCTGTCCGATCCTGTTCAACAACGTCAAGGGCAAGCCCCATCACCGGGCGGTCACCAACTTGTTCGGCGACATGGGCGTCATCAACAAGATGTTCGGCTGGGAGAGCCACACCGACCGCACCCGCAAGCTGGCGGACGCCATCAAGAACCAGATTCCGCCGGTGGAAGTGAGCTCCGAGGAGGCGCCGGTCCACGAGGAGATCATCAAGGACCCCAAGGACGTCAACGAGTACATGCTCCCCGTCCGCCACACCGAGTACGAGCCGGAGCTGACCGTGGGCTCGGGCAACCGGCTCATCTCCGGCGAGCACTTCGACGGCGGCACCGACCTGGGCTACAACCGCATGAACTTCCGCTGGGGCAACGTTGGCACCTTCCAGATCTCGCCGGGATCGCACATGTGGCAGGTGGTGTCCAAGTACTACAAGGAAGACAAGCCCGTTCCCATCACCATGTGCTTCGGCGTGCCCCCTTCCTGCACGCTGCTGGCGGGGGCCGGCTTCGACTACGTGGTGCTGCCCCAGGGCTGCGACGAGCTGGGCGTGGCCGGCGCGGTGCAGGGCTCGCCGGTGCGGGTGGTCAAGGCCAAGACGGTTGACGCGCTGGCGCTGGCCGACTGCGAGGTGGTGCTGGAGGGCTACGTGAACCCGCGCGACCGCCGCTACGAGACCGAAGAGTCCGAGAAGGCCGACATCCAGGGCCGCTTCCACTTCCATCCGGAGTGGGCCGGCTACATGGGGAAGGCCTACAAGGCGCCCACCTTCCACGTCACCGCGGTGACCACGCGGAAGCGCGAGGGCAAGCCCATCATCTTCCCGCTGGGCGTGCACACCCTGGACGACCACAACATCGACACCACCGTGCGCGAGGCGTGCATGTACCTGCTGTGCGAGCGCATGCAGCCCGGCATCATCCAGGACGTCAACATCCCTTACTGCATGACCGACTGGGGCGGCGCCATCATCCAGGTCAAGAAGCGCAACCGCATCGAGGAAGGCTGGCAGCGGAACTTCATGTCGGCGATCCTGTCCACCTCCCAGGGTTCCCGCCTGGTGGTGGCCGCCAGCGAGGACACCGACATCTACGACATGGACGATATCATGTGGTGCCTCACCACCCGGGTGAACCCCAAGACCGACATCCTCAACCCGATTCCGGGCGGGCGCGGCCAGACCTTCATGCCGGCCGAGCGCATGACCGCCGGCGACCGGCAGTGGACCGCCTCCAACACCGTGTTCGAGGGCGGCATGGGCATCGACGCCACCGTGCCCTTCGGCTACGAGAGCGACTTCCTCCGCCCGGTCTACGCGGTGGAGAAGGTGGACCTCAAGAACTTCTTCAGCGACAAGGACATCGCCAACGCGAAGTCCCGCATGCACGGCTGGGTGCACTCGCTGGCCCGCACCGGCCGGTAGCTCTGGCCCAAAGCGAAAGGCGGCCTCCCGGGGCCGCCTTTTTTGCGCCCGGACACGGACCCACGAGATGACCGACCCCCCCGCGCGACTGGAACGGATGTCGGCGCTACTGGCGGAGCGCTACGGGGACGCCGGCCGGGAAGCGGCCGCGCGCCTGCGGCGCTGGATGAGCGGCGAGATCCCCTACGCCTCGCCGGAGATCCTGGACCGGCATCTCGAACCGACCCACCTGACCCTGGTATTCGACGCTTTCCGGCAGGTGCTCCCCTTCGGCACCGGAGGCCGGCGAGGGCCGGTCGGCTACGGCCCCAACCGGATGAACCCGTCGACGGTCGCCATGACCGCCCAGGGCCACTCCGACTACCTGAAGAGCCATGCCCCGGGCCGGACGCTGAGCGTGGTGGTGGCCAACGATGTGCGCGTGTTCACCGACAACGGCGGGGTCTACGGGTTCCTGGGCCCGGACCACCCCCTGCTGGGAGTGTCCTCGCGTTTCCTGGCCCGGCTGGCGTGCGAGATTTATGCCGCCAACGGCATCGCGGCCTATCTGGCCGCGCCCGAAGACGACCGCGCGGTCACCAGCACGCCGGAGCTTTCCTTCTTCATCGTCCAGCTCGACGCGGCCGGCGGGGTCAACGTATCGGCGTCCCACAACCCGCCGGACGACAACGGCATCAAGGTCTACGACGGTTACGGCAGCCAGCCCGTCGCACCCGAGGACCAGCGCCTGGTGGACACCATGGAACGGGCGACGGGGGTGCGGAGGGTGCCCTTCGAGGAAGGCGTCCGGTCGGGAATGGTCCGCCCCCTGCCCCCGGAGCTCCACGCCGCGTACGTGGACACGTACGTCAGGCTCTACGGGGACCTGCGCCCGGCCGATCCCCGGACCCCAGTGGTCTACACCCCCCTTTGCGGCTGCGGCGTGAACACGGTCAAGGACGTGCTGGAACGGCTCGGTTTTTCGCTGAGGATCCCGCCCGATCAGGGACTGGACGGCAGCTTCGCCGCCATTCCCTTCAAGGCGCCCAACCCCGAGGTGCCCCACGCCACCGCCCCGGCCCGGGAGTTCGCCGACCGTCACGGCATCGGCATCGTCCTGTCCAGCGATCCGGACGCCGACCGCATCGGCATGGAGGCCCGCCTTGCCGGCGGCTCCTGGTACCACTTCGACGGCAACCAGATCGCCGCCATCCTGTGCCACCATCTTATGCTCGACCCTCGAGGCCCTCGGCGCCGCGGGCTGGTGATGGAGACCCTGGTAACCACGAGGCTGCTCGGAAGGATCGTGGCGGAGGCCGGGGACTCATGGCTGATCGACGACCTGCTGGTGGGCTTCAAGTACGTGGCGGAGGTGCTGAAGACGCTGGAGCGGTCCGGCCGGTACCGGGACATCGCCTGCTCGCCGGAAGACCTCGTGCTCGCCGCGGAGGAAAGCCATGGCGTGGTCATGGCCCCCGGAATCCGGGACAAGGACGCCACCCCCGCCTGCATGGTCCTGGCAGCCCTCTACCAGCGGCTGCTGGACGAGGACCGGACCATGCTGGACTACTACGCGGACATGATCCGGGAACTGGGGAGCTACGACAACGTCAACCGGAGCGTCACCCTGGGGGGAGCGGAGGGGACCCGCAAGAAGGACCGGATCATGGCCAGCCTCAGGGAAGCTCCACCGCGGGAGCTGGGGGGCCGCCCGGTGCGCCGTTTCGTGGACTACTGGGACCCGGACCGCTTCGGACCCATCGCCAGCGACACCGACCGGCTGCCGCGGAACGTCCTGCAGGCCCGCACGGACCACTTCATCATCACCGTGCGGCCGTCGGGCACCGAACCCAAGCTGAAGCTGTACTGCCAACTGCTTCCGGACGGGGAACCCCTTGACGCGGCCGGAACCGACCTGCTTGAACGGGTGCGAGGCAAGGCGGACCAGTTGGCGCGGTCCCTCTACAACGAGTTGCTGTCGCGCATCGACGTCTCACTGGACGAGGCCGCGCTGCTGCTTCCGGACATCATCGACCTGGAGAACAAGCAACGGTTCGCCAGGGAAACGGTACCGCGGCTGCACGATGCGCTGCGCGGCGGAAAGTTTGCCGCTCTGGACGAACTGCTGAACTGGCTTCGCGCCGATGCGGCATTCATGACGCCGGCAGCCGATCCGCTGCCCGCCCTGAAGGGTCCCCTTGCCGGTCTTTGCCGCGGTTGGCGTGATGAACCCGGCATGACCCTGTTGGAAGAGCTGAGCGGTTGGGCGGCCCGTCCCTGAACCAGAAAAGGAGCATCGAATGAAGAACAAGATCAACGCCAGCCTGGAGATCGAGCAGGTTCAGCAGGATTGGCTGAACGCCATGGCCGAGAAGTACCAGCTCCCCGACCCGTCCAAGGCCCTTCGCGTGGTGCTGGACCACGCGCGGACCGACGGGGACGAAAAGGTCATCTTCGAGACCTTCCGCTGCCTGGGCTGCGACTGAGGGAAGCAGCGGGGAACCGGGGCGCGGGTCCGGTCCGCGTCCAGGTCAAGGGCGCGACCCGCCCAAGGCGTCGCGCCGGATGGCCTCGATGTCGTCGACCTCCTTGGGGATCGCGGCCGACAGCACCTCGTGTCCCTCTTCGGTGACGAGCACGTCGTCCTCGATGCGGACGCCGATGCCGCGGTAGTCGCCGCTTACGTCCTCCAGGTCCCCGGCGATGTAGAGGCCGGGTTCCACGGTAAGGACCATTCCGGGCTCCAGCGGGCGGGCGGTCCCGTCCACCCAGTACCGCCCCACGTCGTGCACGTCCAGCCCCAGCCAGTGGCCGGTCCGGTGCATGTAGAACCGGGTGTGCCCGCCCTTCTCGATGAGGTCGCCGGCCTCCCCTTCCAGGAGACCGATTTCGAGCAGGCCCTCCACCAGGACTTCGGTGGCGCGCTTGTGGACATCCTCCATGGAGGCGCCGGGACGGACCGCCGCGATCCCCTCCTTCTGCGCCCGCAGCACGATCTCGTAGACCCGCCGCTGCGGCGCCGAGTAGCCCTTCCCCACCGGGAAGGTGCGCGTCACGTCCGAACAGTAGCCGTCGAACTCCGCTCCCGCGTCGATGAGCACAAGGTCGCCGTCGCGCATGCGGCGGTCGTTCTGAATGTAGTGGAGGATCGTCGCGTTGGCGCCGGACGCCACGATGGACGGATAGGCCGGGCCCGTGCCCCCGGCGGAGCGGAAGTGGTACTCCAGCAGCGCCTCCAGCTCGTACTCGAAGGTTCCGTCCCGGACCTCGCGCATGGCCGCCGCGTGCGCCCGGGCGGACGCGGACACCGCTCTCCGCATGAGGTCCAGCTCGCCGGACGACTTGTAGAGCCGCATTTCATGCAGGATAGCCGCCGGATCCACCAGGGACACCACGCCCCGGCCGGTCCTGGCGCGCCCGGACCGGCTGCCGTCGATGAGTTCCCGGATCAGGGTGTTCATGGGTTCGTCCCGGCCCGGAGCGAAGTAGACCTTGTCCGTACGCGCCAGATGTTCGGGCAGGACCTCCCGGACCTGATCGATGGTATAGGCGGCGTCCGCGCCGAACACCTCCCGGGCGCCGTCGACGCCGTAACGCCTCCCGGTCCACGTCTCCTTCTCCCGGTCCCGCGGCTGCACGAAGAGGATGAAACGCTCCCGCTCGTGCTGCGGCGACAGCACGCAAAGGCAACTGGGTTCCGGAAACCCGGTCAGATAGAGCAGGTCGTTGTCCTGCCGGTACCGGTACTCGACATCGTTCGACCGGGTAGCCTGAGGCGCGGCCGGGATGACGGCCACTCCCTCGCCCATGCGTCCCGTGAAGACCTCCCGCCGTCGCGCAAAGCTCGCCATGTCCATACAGGGTTGATTACGGCAACTTTCGGCCGGTGACAAGGGCCGATCCCGGGGCCCCGGTCCGGCGAAGTTCTTCTCGCTTCATGGGGCCGGATCTGATACAGATCATCTCCAAACCGGCAGGTCGTGAGGAGTCACCCCGGGCCGGACAGGCAGCGCCAAGGAGGAGGCCGGCATGGCGGAAACGGTATACAAGGATTTCAAGCGGGAGGAGATGGAGTATCAATTCAACCCCCGCGCCACCGTAACCGAATATCCGCAACTGACCGTGGAGCGGGAGGCGGCCAGCGAGGCCACCCGCGCCAAGCTGAAACACTTCCGCGACGTGCGCTACGGCGACGGGCCGCGGATGCTGCTGGATATCTTCCCCGCCGAGCAGCCGGGCGCCCCGGTGCAGATCTACATCCACGGCGGCTACTGGCGCGGCGGCAGCAAGGACGCCTACAGCTTCATTTCCGAACCGTTCGTCGAGGCCGGGGCCACCATGGTGCTGCTGGAGTACGACCTCTGTCCGCAGGTCACCGTGCCCGACATCATGCGCGAGACCCGGGAGGGCATCGCGTGGGTCTACCACCACATCGCGGAGTACGGCGGCGACCCGCAACGGATCTACCTGTCGGGTTCCTCGGCCGGCGGGCACCTGACGGCCAGGGCCCTGAGCCACCGCTGGGAGGAGGACGGGCTGCCCGAGGACATCATCAAGGCAGCCGTGGCGATCACCGGCGTGTATGACCCCGACCCCGTCTTCTACGTGTCGTCCAACGAGGACATCCGCCTGACGGCCGAAACCGCCCGGGAGATCAGCGCCATGCTCCACCCTCCCCTGGACCGGACCCCGTTCGTGGTGGCGGTGGGCGGGGCGGAGACCCGCGGCTGGATCGGCATGTCCAGGGATTTCTTTGCCCTGTGCCAGGAGCGGGGCCTGGACTGCAGCTACCTGGAGGTCCCCGGAAAGCACCACTTCTCGGTTTCCGGCCAGCTCGGAGAACGGGACAGCCTGATGTTGCGCACGGTCTTGACACAGATGGGATGCCTGTCGGAGGGCGCCTCATGAGGCAGGGGAGCGCCCGGAAACCGCGCATGGCGCGGCCCGCGTGGATCCTGTGCCTCATGATGCTCTCGTCAGCCGCGCTCAGCCACGCGGAGAGGGTTTACGTCAGCGGTTACCGCGAGGTCCTGCTCCGTTCCGGGCCCAGCGTCGAGCACAGGATCCTCGCGGTGCTGAAGACCGGCAACGAGATGGACGTCGTGTCGGAAGACGGCGACTACAATCTCGTGGTATTGCCGGACGGACGCCAGGGCCACGTGCTCAAGAGCTTCCTCACCACGGAAGCGCCGCCCTTGCGACGGATCGAAGAGTTGACCGCCAAGGTCGAAGCCCAGGCCGCGGAGCTCGCGGAGCTGCGCGGCAGGAACACGGAGCTCCAGACCGACAACGAAACGCTTGCCAAGACGAGCTCCAACGACAAGCGGCTGCTCCACCGGCTCCAGCAGGAAAGCTCCGACCTGCAACGGGACATCCGGCTGCGGTGGTTCCTGGCCGGCGCCGGAGTGCTCCTCGCCGGCTGGGTGATGGGATGGACCCGGCTCCGCCTGCGAAGGAGAGCCCGCAACCGGAGCTTCACGTAGCCGCATTCGCGCAGTCTTGTTCACGCAGTCTCGCATTAGGAGGGAAGCATGCACCCGGTACAGCTCTTCTGCTGGCATTTCATGGCCTACCCCCACCTGCCCAAGGACTTCGACGAGAAGTACGACACGGGCTGGGTGACGGTCCCCAACAGTCTCTGGGACTCGGAGAAGTCCCGCGGCCTGTTCCAGGAGTACATCGACCAGCTCGCCTACGCCGACGAGCTGGGCTTCGACGGGCTGGTGCTGAACGAGCATCACCAGAACATCTACGGCCTGATGCCGTCGCCGAACCTCATCGCGGCGGCGCTGACCCAGCGCTCCAGCAAGGCGAAGATCTGCGTGCTGGGCAACCTGCTGCCGCTCCACATCAACCCGCTCCGGGTGGCGGAAGAATACGCCATGCTCGACAACATGAGCGACGGGCGCATCATCGCGGGGTTCGCCCCCGGCGGCGGCCCCGAGAACTACAACTACGACATCCCGTCGGTGACCTCGCGGGAGCGTTTCTGGGAGGCCGTGGACCTGGTGGTGCGCGCCTGGACGGACGACGGCCCGTTCAACCACGAGGGCCACTACTACCCGCTGCGTTACGTCAACCCCTGGCCCAAGCCTACCCAGAAACCGCATCCTCCGATCTGGGTCCCGGGCTCCCGCAGCGCCTCGACGCTGACGGAGGTGGCCAAGCGCGGCTACTGCTACTTCCTGTCGTCCCGGAGCCACGGCGGCGAGACCTACAAGGCCCGTGAGCAGTTCTCCAAGGTGCTGGAAGACCACGGCGACAGCTACCAGCCGTACCGCATGGGCATCCTGATGTCGGCCTACGTGAGCGAGACCGACGCCCAGGCCAAGGAGGAGTGCGAAGAGGGCGTGTGGTACTTCCTGCGCAACTGCCTCAAGGGGCACCTCCGCAAGGAAGGACGGCAGCTCACCTTCGGCGCCGGCGTGCCGTATATCCCCGCGCCCGGGTGGAAGGAGTTCCTGAAGCACTCCGATCCGAACCGCTCCATGCTGGGAGACGTCAACGACTGGGACGAGTTGGACAAGGCCCAGTCCATCGTCGTGGGAAGTCCGGAAACCGTGCACCGGAAGATCCTGGACCTCATCGAGAAGTCGCAAGTGGGGAACCTGCTGATCCAGTTCCACCTCGGCAACATGCCCGGGGAGCTGGCCCTCAAAAGCCAGCGCCTGTTCGCCACCCAGGTGGCGCCGGCGCTCAGGGAAGACTCCGCACGGGTCTTCGCCAAGGCCTACCCGAGGATGGAAGAGACCCTTGCGGCGGCCGGAGCGGTCGCATGAGCATGCGGACGCTTGAGATCAACGGCCGGAAAGTCTCCGTCCTGGAGGACGGCGCGGGCGACCCCACCCTCTACCTCCACGGCTTCGCCGACGTGCATGCGGTCACGGAAGGCTGGATGCCTTTCCACGAGAAGCTCGTGGAAGGCTGCCGGCTCTACGCCCCGGCGCACCCCGGGTGCGCCGCATCCGACGAGATCGAGTACCTGGAGTCCGCCGAGGACCTGGTGTTCCACTACCTGGAAGTGATCGACGCCCTGGGGCTCGACCGATTCCACCTGGTAGGGACCTGCGTCGGGGGCTGGGTCGCCGCCGAGCTCGCGGCGCGCCACCCCGAGAAGGTCCGCCGGCTCGTGCTCATCGACGCCTCGGGCCTGTTCGTGTCCGGGGCGCCCATCGGCGACATCTTCATGATGTCCCACCCGGTGCGCGGCACCGACTATTCGGAGTTGCGGGCCATGCTGTTCGAAAACGACCGCACGCCGGTGGGGAACGCGCTGTTCCCCGACGGCCGGGCCGAGAACATCGAGGACGAGCTGCGCCGTTACCAGATGATACGCTTCACCAACCGTTTCGGCTTCAACCCGCCTTACTTCTACAACCGCTCGCTGCGAAGCCGGCTGCACCGCATCGCCGCGCCGACGCTGGTGGTGTGGGGCGAAGCGGACCAAATGGTGCCCGTGGCGCACGGCGAAGCCTATTCCGCCGGCATCCCCGGTTCCAACGGCGTGGAGATCGTGAAAGGCGCCGGCCACAGCCCCCAGGCGGAGGACCCGGAGGCCACGGCGGCCCTGGTGACAGGTTTTCTGAGCGGGTAGAGACCTGCCGGCACCGCATTGCCTATAGAACGGCCCGGGGAGGGCACATGGCGGACGTTCTGGAACAGGTGCTCCCATGACAGGGTCCCGCCCATTCCTGGCCGCGGTGTTCCTGGTGGCGCTGTTGCTGACAGCCGCGGGTCAAGGACAGTCGGACGAGCCGTCGGAAGTTCCCGACCGGATGCGGGCCTACGCCCTTTGGCAGCAAGGCTACCTATTGCACCTGAACGGCCGATACCAGGCCGCGGTCGACAGTTTCCGCGAGTCCATCGAGGTTCTGCCGACGGCCGAGGGGCACACCTTTCTGGGCTGGTCCCTCAGCATGCTCGGGCATCTCGAACAAGCCATTGCCGAATGTGAGAAAGCCATCGCGCTCGATCCGGACTACGGCAATCCCTACAACGATATCGGGGCGTACCTCATCGAACTCGGTCGCCCGGACGAGGCGGTCCCGTGGCTCGAGAAGGCGATCTCGGCCAAGCGATACTGTTGCTATCAGTTCGCCCATTTCAATCTCGGCCGTGTGCATGTGATACAGGGGAATTTCGTTGCGGCGAGGCGCTCCTTCGAAAAGGCCTTGCGGCACGATCCCGACCATCAGGCCGCGCGGATGGCCCTGGAGTATCTGGACAGGCGGTTCGGAAAACCGCTGTAGCCCTTCGTCCCGCCCAGGCCTTGCCTCACGCTTCACGCGGATCGTACCCCAGCACCGGACCGAGCCACCGCTCCACCTCCGTCACGGTCATTCCCTTTCGCGCGGCGTAAAGGGCCACCTGGTCCCGGCCCACGGCGCTGACCGCGAAGTAGCGCGCGGCGGGATTGGCGAGGTAGAGGCCGCACACCGAGGCCGCCGGCCACATGGCGAAACTCTCGGTCAGCTCGATGCCGGTGGCTTCGCGCGCGTCCAGCAACTCGAACAGGATCGGCTTCTCGGTGTGGTCGGGGGTGGCAGGATAGCCGGGCGCCGGGCGGATGCCGCGGTAACGCTCCCGGATCAGGTCTTCGTTGCTCAACCCCTCGTCCCTGCCGTAACCCCACTCCCGCCGGACCCGGGCGTGCAGGCATTCCGCAAAGGCCTCGGCCAGACGGTCGGCCAGCGCCTTGGCCATGATCGCGTTGTACTCGTCGTGCTCGGCCTCGAACTGCTTCGCCAGTTCGTCCGTGCCGTGCCCGGCGGTCACCGCGAACGCGCCGATGAAGTCGTCCCGGCCCGACTCCCCCGGCGCCACGAAGTCCGCCAGCGCGTACTGGGGCGTGCCCTTGCGCGCCTCCTTCTGCTGGCGGAGCGTGTGGAACCGGGTGATCTCCGCGGTCCGGGTCTCATCGGCGTAGAGCACGACGTCGTCGCCGTCGGCGTTGGCGGGATAGAAACCGTAAACGCCGCGCGCCGTCAGCAGCCCCTCACCGACGATCCGGTCCAGCAACTCGCGGGCGTTGGCGAAGAGCTCCCGGGCCGCGGGGCCGCGCACGGGGTCGTCCAGCAGGTCCGGATAGCGGCCGCGTATCTCCCAGGTGTGGAAAAACGGCGACCAGTCGATATAGGGCACCAGCTCCGCCAGCGGGAAGTCCCGCAGCGGCCGGCTGCCGGTGAACTCGGGCACGGCCACCTCGCAGGTGTTCCAGTCGATGGCGCAGCGCCGTTCCCGCGCCTCCGTGTAGCTCAAGAGCCGCGTGCCCGCCCGGCTCTCGTACTCTTGCCGCATGCGCTCCTGGTCGTCCCGGTTGGCGGCATCCAGCGCGGCGCGGGCGTCGGGATCCATCAGGTCCTGCACCACCGGTACCGCCCGTGAGGCGTCCAGCACGTGGACCGTTTCCCGGCCGTAAGCCGGGGCGATCTTCACCGCGGTGTGGCGCTTGCTGGTGGTGGCGCCGCCGATGAGCAGCGGCAGATCGAGGCCGCGCCGCTCCATCTCGCCGGCCACGTGCACCATCTCGTCAAGGGAGGGGGTGATGAGTCCGCTCAGGCCTATGGCGTCGGCGTCCTCCGCCACCGCGGTGTCGATGATCCGGTCCGCCGGCACCATGACGCCGAGGTCGACGACCTCGTAGTTGTTGCAGCGCAGCACCACCCCGACGATGTTCTTGCCGATGTCGTGCACGTCGCCCTTGACGGTGGCGAACACCAGCTTGGCGCGCTTCATGGCGCCGCCCGCCTCGGCGCTTTCGGCCTCCATCAGCGGGGTCAGGCGGGCCACCGCCCGCTTCATCACCCGGGCGCTCTTGACCACCTGGGGCAGGAACATCTTGCCCGACCCGAAGAGGTCGCCGACCACGTTCATGCCGTCCATGAGCGGCCCCTCGATGATGTGGAGGGGGCGCTCGTAGCGCGTCAAGGCCTCGTCCACGTCCTCGTCGATGTAGTCCGCGATGCCCTTCACCAGGGCGTGGGAAAGCCGGCTCGCCACCGGCTCCTCGCGCCAGGCCTGCTCCTCCACCGCCGCCGGGCCGGCGTCCTTGACGTGTTCGGCAAAGGCCACCAGCCGCTCGGTGGCGTCCGGGCGCCGGTTGAACAGCACGTCTTCCACCAGCTCCCGCAACTCCGCCGGGACCTCCTCGTAGACCGCGAGCTGTCCGGCGTTGACGATGCCCATGTCCATGCCGGCCTGGATGGCGTGATACAGGAACGCCGAGTGCATGGCCTCGCGCACCCGGTCGTTGCCGCGGAACGAGAACGAGATGTTGCTGACCCCGCCCGAGAGATGGCAGCGAGGAAAGAGTTCCTTGAGTTGCCGGGCCGCCTCGATGAAGTTGACGGCATACTCCGCGTGCTCCTCGATCCCGGTGGCCACGGTGAGGATGTTGGTGTCGAAGATGATGTCGGCGTCGTCGAAGCCGATTTCCTGCGTCAGGATGGCGTGGGCGCGCCGGCACACCGCGACCCGTTCCTCCACCGATGTCGCCTGCTTGACCTCGTCGAAGGCCATGACGATCACCGCGGCGCCGTACCGCTTCACCAGGCGGGCATGTTTCCTGAACTCCTCCTCCCCCTCCTTGAGCGAGATGGAGTTCACCACCGCCTTGCCCTGGACGCACTTGAGCCCGGCCTCGATGACCGCGAAGTTCGAGCTGTCCAGCATCACCGGGACCTTGACGATCTCGGGCTCGGCCGCAACATGGTTGAGGAACGCGGTCATGGCCTCGGCGGAATCGAGCATGCCCTCGTCCATGTTGATGTCGATGATGTTGGCGCCCCCTTCCACCTGATCCCGGGCGATGGCCACCGCCTCCTCGTACTCGCCCTCGCGGATCAGCCGGGCGAACTTCCGGGAACCGGCCACGTTGGTGCGCTCGCCCACCATGATGAAGTTCGTGTCGGGACGGATCGCCAGCCGTTCCAATCCGCTCAGGTGGGTGAAGCCGTCCGCGTCGGGCGCGCTCCTCGGGCGAAGCCCCTTGACCCGGGCTGCCAGGGCCGCGATGTGCTCGGGCGTGGTGCCGCAGCAGCCGCCCACGAGGTTGAGCCAGCCCTCCCGCGCCCACTCGCTCACAGCCTTGGAGAACTCGTCCGGGCCCATGTCGTAGGCGCCGAACTCGTTGGGCAGGCCGGCGTTGGGATAGGCGAACACCGACAACTCCGAAAGCCGCGACAACTCCTCCACGAAGGGGCTCATCTGCTGCGGCCCGAAGGCGCAGTTGATGCCGACGCCGGCCAGGTCCGCGTGGCTGATGGAGGTCAGGAACGCTTCCAGCGTCTGACCGGAGAGCGTCCGCCCGCTCTGGTCCGTGATGGTGACCGAGGCCAGCACCGGCAGGCGCCGCCCCCGCTCCTCCAGGAGCCGCCCGATGGCGAACAGGCACGCCTTCAGGTTGAGGGTGTCGAAGGTGGTTTCCGGCAGCAGGAGATCGACGCCGCCGTCCACCAGGCCCCGGGCCTGGTCGTAGTAGGCCGCCGCCAGGTCATCGAAGGAGACCGCCCGGAACCCGGGGTCGTTGACGTCCGGGGACATGGAAGCCGTGCGGTTGGTGGGCCCCAGGGCCCCGGCCACCAGACGCTCGCCGCCGTCCCGGGCGTTGAACCGGTCGACGGCCGCCCGCGCCGCGGCGGCGCCGGCAAGGTTGACGTCGTAGGCGAGCTGCTCGATGCCGTAGTCCAGCAGCGACACGGCATTGGCGTTGAAGGTGTTGGTCTCGACGATGTCGGCGCCGGCCTCCAGGTACTCCTCGTGGATCTTCTCGATGGCCCGGGGCTGGGTCACGCACAGGATGTCGTTGCACCCCTTGAGCGGCTTCGGGTGCTGGGCGAAACGCTCTCCGCGAAAATCCGCCTCACCGAGACCCAGGGCCTGGATCCGGGTGCCCATGGCGCCGTCGAACAGCAGGATTCGATCCGCCAGCAAGCCTTCCAGCGTCTTCCCGGACATACCCCTCTTCACCCCTTCCGCTTGCCCGACCGAGCCGGCTCCGGCGTGACGTAGGCCGCGGTGATGCCGCCGTCGACAACGAACTCGGTGCCGGTGACGAAAGACGACTCGTCACTCGCCAGATAGAGCGCCGCCCGGGCAATCTCGCGGGCCTCGCCGAACCGCCCCATGGGAATGTGCACCAGCCGCCGCTGCTGCTTGCGCGCCGTATTCAGCACCTTCATCAACAACTCCGTGCGCAGCGGCCCGGGACACAACGCGTTGATGCGGATGTTCTCCCGCGCATGGATCACGGCCAGTTCCCGGGTCAGGGCCACCACGCCCCCCTTGCTGGCGGTGTAGGCGAGTTGCGGCGTGGCCGCGCCCATCAGCGCCACGAACGAGGCGGTGTTGATGACGGCGCCGCCGCCGGCCCGGCGCAACGCCGGGATGCCGTGCTTGCAGCCCAGGAACACGCCCTTGAGGTTCACCGCCAGCGTGGCGTCCCAGACCTCTTCGGACGTGTCCACGGCGCCGGCGTCGTCGGCCCGCATGATGCCGGCGTTGTTGAACAGGACGTGCAGCGCCCCGAAGGCGGTTTCCGCGGTCTCCACCATCCCCGCGCAGTCGCCGTCCCGGGACACGTCGGCCCGGCAGTACACGGCCTCCCCGCCGCTCCGCTTGATGCGTGCGGCCACACGCCGGCCGCCGCGGTCGTCGACATCGGCGACGACCACACGCGCGCCTTCGCGGGCGAACAGCAGGGCGGTCTCCCCGCCGATGCCGCCGGCGCCGCCGGTGATGAGTGCTACCTTGTCCTTCAGACGCATGAAACAACTCGGATCGTACGTACGGGGGCTCACCCGGCCACCGCCCCCGGATTCCCGCTTCGTGGGAATGACGTGGTCGGAGGATGGCGTTTGTGTTCCGGGCATGCGGGCGAGCCGCCCGCGTTCAACGCCCGGCCGCGGCCCCCACCAGCGCGTCGAACAGGCGCTGTTGCACAGGGTCGTCCGACGCCGTCAGCTCGGGATGCCACTGCACCGCGAAGAGCCACGGGTGCTCCGGCATCTCCATGCCCTCGACGGTGCCGTCCGGAGCGTAGGCGACGACCTTGAACCCGGGCGCCACGTGACGAATGCCCTGATGGTGCCAGGACATGCACGAGAACTCGGTGGCGCCCAGGACGGCCGCCAGCCGCGAATCCGGCAACACGCGAACCGGGTGGGCCACCGGCTCCCGGGGCGGCGCGCGGTGGATCACCTCCTCCCCCATGACGTCCGGCAGGTGCTCGATGAGAGTTCCCCCTTTGGAGACGTTCACGAGCTGCGCCCCGCGGCAGATGGCCAGGGTGGGGACGCCCAGATCCAGCAGGCGCGCGGCCCATGCCAGCTCGGTCCGGTCCCGTTCCGTCTCCACCATGTAGATGGATTCGTGCGGCTTGCCGCCGTAAACGGCCGGATGGATGTCGCCTCCGCCCGTGAGCACCACGGCCTTCAGCAGCGGCAGGATGGCGTCCAGGCGTTCTTCCCCCGGCGGCAGCAGCAACGGAATGCCGCCGGCGCGGCGCACGCAGTCCACGTACTCCCCGGGAAGCATGAAGCGGTTGTTCGGGCCGCGGCCGTAGGTCGTCAGCCCGATGAACGGCGGGTTCCCGTCCTGGGCATCGATTTCAGATCCGTTCGAAATAGCGTTTCCTTTCCCAGTCCGTCACCGCCTCGCGGTACTTCCGCACTTCCGTGCGAAAGAAATGGGCGTAGTGCTCCACCACGTCGGCGCCGAAGCTCTCGCGGCAGAACTCGCTGGCCTCGAACAGGTCGACCGCGTCGGCCAGGGCCCCCGGCACCTCCAGCAGGTCGGCGGCGGCGTACAGGTTGCCGTCGAACGCGGGCGGCGGCTCGATCCGCCGACGGATGCCGTCCATGCCCGCGGCCAGGGCCGCCGCATAGGCGAGGTAGGGGTTGCAGTCCGCGCCCGGCACGCGGCATTCGATGCGGCACCCGTTCCCCTGCCCCACCACCCGGAACCCGGCCGTGCGGTTGTCGTGGCCCCAGGCGATGCCGGTGGGCGCCCAGGACTCCGCCCGGTAGCGCTTGTAGGCGTTGACGGTAGGCGCGTAGAACACCATGGTCTCGGCCATGTGAGTCAGCCACCCCCCGAGGAACCAACGGAACACCTCCGAGAACCCGTCCCGCCCGCCGTTTCCGGTGAAGGCATTGCCGCCGTCCCGCCACAGGCTCAGGTGCATGTGACAGCTCGACCCCGCCAGCTCGGACGCGTACTTGGCCATGAAGGTGACGCTCAGGCCCATTTGCTCCGCCACCTCCTTGAGGCACTCCTTGTACACGCAGTGACGGTCGGCCATGGTCAGGGCGTCGCTGTAGCGCACGTTGAGCTCGTGCTGGCCCGGCCCCCATTCACCCTTGGAGCTCTCCACCGGCACTCCGGAGTCCCGCAGGTGGCGCCGCGCCGCGCCGTGGAAGCCTTCCTCCCGGAATCCCTGGAGCACGTGGTAGTCCTCGATGTAGCCGCCCGCGGGGACCAGGTCGTGGTAGTGTTTTCCCGCCGCCTGCCGGTACGAGTCCTCGAACAGGTAGTACTCCAGCTCCGAAGCCGCCATGACCTCGAACCCCAGGGTGCGGGCCCGCCGCAGTTGCCCCCGGAGCACCGAGCGGGGCGCTTCCGCCACGAGCTCGTGGGAGACGTTGTCCTTGACGTCGCACAGCACCATCGCCGTCTTCTCCTGCCAGCTCAGGCGGCGCAGGGTATCCAGGTCGGGCACCAGGTGGAAATCGCCATAGCCCCGCTTCCAGTTGGCCAGCCGGTATCCCTGGACCGGCTCCATCTCCATGTCCACGGTCAGGAGGTAATCGCAGGCGTGGGTGCCCTCGGAAGCCGCCGTGTCCAGGAAATAACCGGCGTCCAGCCGTTTGCCCATGAACCGGCCGTAGAGGTCGGTGAACGCCACCAGCACGGTGTCTACCTGCCCCTCGGCCACGTCTTCTTCCAGTCGGGCGATGTCGAGCATGCCGGCGACTTCAGCCACTCGGTCTTCCTTCATCTGAATTTCCTGGGCGTCGCTACGGTGGAACGGGAGGCCCGGATCCTTGGGGCTCTCGTAACTTCCTATCCCAGGACGGGGGAAATATCCACCGACGCATCCACCGCGAGGCCCGGCCAGGCGTCGAAACGCCCATTCAAAAAGGAATTTTGTTGCATTGCCGGACCCGTTGTGGCATGGACAACGGCTGTTGGCTCACGAATGGTCGAACGACCTGGAACGTAACTGAAGGAGGACACTATGAAACGCTTACTTACGTTTATGATCGGTCTGGCGCTGTGCGGCACCATGACCATGGCGGCCAAGGATGCGGCCGCGCAGAACTTCCTGGTCATCGGCGGCGGCTCCACGACCGGCGTCTATTACCAGGTGGCTTTGAACATCTGCAAGATCGTCAACGACAAGCTGGGCGGCAAGGGATACAACTGCATCGGGCGGCCGGCGCTCGGATCGGTTTTCAACATCAGGTCCATCCAGCGGGGGCTGCTGAACTACGGCGTGGCCCAGTCCGACTGGGTTTGGGCCGCCGCCAACGGCAAGAAGAACTGGGAGGGCAAACCCGACAAGGGGCTGCGTACGGTCTTCACCGTCCATCCCGAGGCGGTCATGCTCGTCACCCGCAAGGACACGGGCATCAAGACCATCGCGGACCTCAAGGGCAAGCGCGTGAACATCGGGAACCCCGGATCGGGACAGCGGGGCAACGCCGAGGACGTGCTGCGCCTCTCCGGCATCGACAAGGACAAGGACATCAAGGCTGAAGGCCTGCAGCAGAACGAGGCCAACCGAGCGCTGGTGGACAAGAAGATCGATGCGTTCTTCTACACCATCGGCGTCCCCTGGGGCGGCGGCCTCGAGATCGCCAACAGCACCGCCATCGACATCGTTCCGGTGGACACCGCGCCGATCAAGAAGCTCGTGGCGGACAACCCCTTCTACGTCATGACCAAGATCCCCGGCGGGACCTACAAGGGCGTGGACAACGACGTTCCGACCTACGCCGTGAAGGCGACCTTCGTCACCGGCGAAAAGGAGTCGGCGGACTCGGTGTACACGGTGGTCAAGACGATCTTCGAAAACCTCGACACGCTCCGCAACTCGTACGCCAACTTCAAGCACTTGCAGCCGAAGGACATGTTGGGTGGCCTCTCGGCGCCGTTGCATGCCGGAGCGATGAAGTACTACAAGGAGAAGGGCTGGCTGAAATAACCCACTCCTTCCCCGAAATGACGCGCGGCTCGGGGCCCGGGCGGAAGCGCCCGGCCCCGGGCCGGTTCACTTGACGAAGACACCAACGGCACAGGCCAGCCAGGCGGCTCCGTGAATTCACCCGATCGCGACGACACTGCCGGCGAGACCGTCGACCTCGAAGCGTTGGCCGAGCTGGGCGAGGGCGAAGGGAAGACCCGTTCCCCCGGCGGACCGGTCGGCGGGTTCCTCTGGGTGCTTGCGCTCTGTTGGTCCCTGTTCCAGCTCTACATCGCCTACCATCCCATCAACTCCATCATCGCCCGCAGCATCCATCTGACCTTCGCGGTGCTGCTGGTCTACCTGGCGTTTCCGGCCATTCGGCGGGCTGCAACGCTGGAGCGCTTCAACACCCTGATGCAGCAGTTGTTTCCGGGCCACCGCAAGCGGGACCCGGTCAAGATTCCCTGGTACGACTTCGTCATCGCGGCCCTGGCGGGCTGCGGCACCGCCTACCTCGCGTGGGACTACGTGGGGATCATCGAACGTTCAGGGCTGCCGCTGGCGCGGGACGTCTGGATCGGCGGGGCGTTCGTGCTTCTGCTGCTCGAGTCGGCGCGGCGGTCCCTGGGGCTGGCGCTGCCGGCGCTGGGTGCGGTCTTTCTGCTCTACTGCTTCATCGGTCCGTACCTGCCGAGGTTTCTCGCCCACCCCGGCATTCCCTTCGAATTCATCGTCGACCACATGTACCTGTCGGACAGCGGCATCTGGGGCGTGCCGCTGGGGGTATCCACCGACTTCGTTTTCCTGTTCGTGCTGTTCGGGGCGCTATTGGACCGGGCGGGAGCGGCGGAGTACTTCGTGCAGGTGGCTTACGCCATGGTGGGCCGTTTCCGCGGCGGACCGGCCAAGGCCGCGGTGCTCGCCTCGGGCCTGACCGGCATGGTGTCCGGCTCGTCCATCGCCAACGTGGCCACCACGGGAACCTTCACCATCCCGCTGATGAAGCGGGTGGGGCTCCCTGCCTACAAGGCCGGGGCGGTGGAGGTCGGCGCAAGCACCAACGGGCAGCTCCTGCCGCCGGTCATGGGCGCGGCTGCCTTCATCATGGCGGAGTTCCTGGGGCTCCCGTACATCGACGTCGTCACGGCCGCGGCCATCCCGGCGGTACTTTCCTACATCGCCCTGCTCTACGTGGTGCACCTCGAAGCGCTCAAGCTGGACTTGACCGCAATACCGGCGGACGAGTTGCCGCCGTTCTGGTCCACGTTCCTCAAGGGCGTCCACTTCCTGATCCCGATTCTGGCGCTGATCTACACGCTGGTGGTTCTCCGGTTCTCCGCCATCTCGGCGGCCTTCAACGCCATTCTCCTGACCCTGGCCATCATGGTCATCCAGCGGGTGGCCCAGAGCTGCGCGGCGGCGCTTTGGCCCTCGCCGGACAACCCGGCGCCCGGCTCCCTCGTCCAGGCGGTATTGCAGGGGCTGGCCCTGAGCATCCGGGAGATCCTGCAAGGCTGCGTGTCCGGCGCCCGCAACATGGCGCCCATCGCGGTGGCGACAGCGGCCGCCGGCATCATCGTCGGCACCGTGACCCTGACCGGCCTCAGCAGCCGGTTCATCGAGGCCATCGAGATCATCTCCCTGGGCAACGTGGTGCTGATGCTGCTGCTGACCGCGGTCACCAGCCTGATCCTGGGCATGGGCCTCCCCACCACCGCCAACTACATCGTCATGGCGACGCTGACGGCGCCGGTCATCGTCACCCTGGGCGGGCAGGCGGGCCTGGTGATCCCGGTGCTGGCGGCCCACCTGTTCGTGTTCTACTTCGGTATCCTGGCCGACGACACGCCGCCGGTGGGCCTGGCGGCCTTCGCGGCCTCGGCCATCGCCGGCTCGGATCCCATCAAGACCGGCATCCAGGGGTTTACCTACGACCTGCGCACGGCAATCCTGCCGTTCGTGTTCATCTTCAACCTGGAGCTGTTGTTGATCTCCGGCGTCACTGCCGACGGCACGATCATCTGGCTCAACGACCTGTTCAGCGTCCTCTGGGTGATCGTGAACGGCCTCGTGGCCATGATGGCCTTTGCCGCCGCCATGCAGGGTTTCTTCGCCGACCGTTGCGGCTGGCCCGAACGCGCGCTGCTGATCGTGATCTGCATCGCCGCCTTCCGGCCGGACCTCTTGTCGGGCGACGCCGAAACCCTGCGCCAGGGCGTCCAGTTCGGCGCCTGGGTGCTGTTCGCGGGGCTCTACCTGCTCCAGAGGCGGAGGCGGGGGTCGCGGTTGGCGGCGGCGTAACGGGCCAAGTCAGCTAGAGCGGAGTTTGGGAGATAGAGGGATACGGGCAATCACCGGAAGGAGGATCTCCAGACATGGCAGACACCATACCCTATCTCGTCGACGAGAATGACCCGGAGCTGGAATCGGGAATGGTCGAGTACGGAGGCTGCACGGGCTACCTGTCGCGGCCCAAGGGCGGAGCCGGCCTGGGCTCGGTCATCGTGATACACGAGAACATCGGCCTGGTGGACCACATCAAGGACGTGGCGCGGCACTTCGCCAAGGAGGGCTTCGCCGCGCTGGCGCCGGACATGCTCCAGCGCACCGGCGGCACCGCGCAGTACACGACATCGGAAGACGCCATCGCCGCCATCCGGAGCCTGGATCCGGGCGGCTGCGTGGAAGACCTGACGAGCACGCTCGAATATCTCAAGAGCCAGGGCTTCGCCAACGGCAAGGTGGGCGTCGTCGGCTACTGCTGGGGCGGCGGCCAGTCCCTGAACTTCGCCACCAAGTGCGACCAGCTCAACGCCGCGGTGGTGTACTACGGCCGGAACCCCGACCCGCTGGAGCAGGTGGCCAACATCACCTGCCCGCTCATGGGCAACTACGCCGAGGACGATCCCAACATCATGCCGGGCATCGAGCCGCTGCAGGCGGAGCTGGCCAAACACGGCAAGAGCATCGACCTCAAGATCCACGGCGACGGCGCCAAGCACGCCTTCAACAACAACACCAACGCCGACCGCTGGCACCCCGGAGCCGCGGCCGACGCGTGGCAACGCACGGTGGGCTTCTTCCAGGCCAACCTGTCGGGATAGCCGCATCACGCAACGGGCGGGACTTGGCAAGAACGGCGGACCGTTTACCAAGTCCCGCCTGCCTCTACGCGGACAATCACCGCCAGACCGCTTCGCCGTGGAGTTGCCATGCCGTCATCTGCCCGGCCGACCACGGCAAAGGTCGCGGATCTCTGTCAGCAGTCGTCGGAATCGAAATACGCCAGGAGCTGGCGGCGGACGCTCTTGGGGCCAGGTTCGTCGTAGTGGCGGATGCCGAAGTAGTAGCAGCAGCTCTGGTTGTCGAGGTCGTTGTGGAAGACGCGGAGGCGGCCGTCCTGGAAACGGATCCGGGCGAGACAGGTGCCGCCGGGGACGTTCGAGGTCATGATCTCCTCCACCGTCCCGACTCCCCACTGAAGGTAGCGGTTGTGCTTGACCTGCTCCCCGGCCCTCAGGAATAGTCTCACGTCGTTCCGCACGAGCCCTCTCCCTGCCCCGCACGGTAGCAGCATCGAATGGGTATTTCAAATCTGGGCTGGTGAGCTCGGGCGGCCGGACACCCGTCCGCTCAGGCAAGAAACGGCGCCAGGGTACGGGCCAGGGCTTCAGGGTTGTCCTGGTGCACCATGTGGCCGGCGCCGGGCAAGGTGACGAGTTCCGCGCCCGGCAGCCAACCGTGCCGCTCCTGTATGTCGCCCCGTGCCCGGTGCTCGCTCTCGCCGCCTTGAATCACCAGGCTCGGACAGGCGACACGGCGCAGGAACTCGCGGAACTGCTCCAGGTAGAAGGGTTGCGGCGAGGTGGTGCGGTGAAGCGGGTCGAACTTCCATTGCCAGACGCCGGTCTCCAGCCGGCGCATGCCGTGGCGGGTCAGGTGGCGGGCCCGATTCTCGGTCAACCTGGGATAGTTGCGCCGCAGGCGGGCCGCGGCGTCCTCCAGGCTCGCGTAGCCTGCGCCCTCCCCCAGGGCCGGTATCTCCTCCAGCCACCGCGCGGCCCGCTGGGGCGCGTCGGCGAACGACATCCCGGGCGGCCCCAGGCCTTCCACCAATGCCAGCTTCGACACGCGCCCGGGACGCGTGCCCGCGTAGAGGCAGGCAATGGTTCCGCCCATGGAGTGGCCCACCAGCCGCACCGCCGGAGCGCCAAGACGGCGGACGAGGGAATCGAGGTCGAGGAGATAGTCGAAGAAGTGGTAGTAGCCGCCGGCGCCCACCCAACCGCTGTCGCCGTGACCCCGGCAGTCCGGCGCCACCAGCCACAGGTCCGGCGAGATTGCCAGCAGCTCGGCCGCGAAAAAGTCCCAGGTCCGGCAATGGTCGCGGAACCCGTGGACGAGGATGACCGGCTGCGAGGCCCGTTTGCCCCACTCCACCCAGTGGATCGGAAGACCGCGGACGTCGACGCTGTAATGCTCCGGCGTCAACGGTCCGGGTCCGGGACTCTTTTCAGAGCGGTCTCGACGAAGTCGTCGGCGTCGGGGTCCCAGACATAGACCGCCACCCGGCCGACGCTGCCGCTCATGACCGAGACCACGATCTGGGCGGCGCCGGGATAGGTCGGCTCGCCGAAGGGCGTGGCGCAGGCCCTGTCTTCGGCGGAGAAGTAGGCGTCGTGGTCGGGGTGGGAGTGATAGAACGCCTTGAAAGCCAGGCCCCTGCCCTCGGCCTGCCCCAGCACAGCCTCCAGCTCCTTCGGGTCCATGGTGTAGGCGGTGCGGGCGTCCCTGGGGAAGGTCTCGGGATCGGTGGCGTGAAGCCGGTTCTGGATGTTTTCGAGCCGATGGACCTCGTCGCCGCCGGTACTGCCGAGGATGACCCCGCAGCACTCCTCCGGGTAGGTCTCCACCGCATGTTCAGCGATGGTCAGGAAGACTGTTTCGCTCAGCACAAGCACCGGACCCCTTCCCACTCCTCCTGGATTCCCGCTTGCGCGGGAATGACGATTGGGGGGTTATTGCCTCTCTCGGATGGTGTTTCGACACGCGCGGGAATGACGGAACGGGAACGCGGGACTAGTCGATCACCCCCTCGCGCGTCAGCGTGTCGAACTCTTCGTCCGAGAGCCCCAGCAGCTCGCGGTAGAAGTACTCGTTGTGCTCGCCCAGCAGGGGGTCCCGGCGGTCGGGGCCGCCGTCGCTCTCGGACAGGGTGTAGGGCGCGCGCTGGTACGACATGGTGCCGATCTCGGGGTGGTCCATGCGGTTCCATTGACCCCGGTGCACCAGTTGCGGGTCGTCGTAGACCTGGTCCATGCCGTTCACGAC
Source organism: uncultured Binatia bacterium (SeqCode) (assembly GCA_965219905.1). Classification (GTDB taxonomy): domain Bacteria; phylum Desulfobacterota; class Binatia; order UBA9968; family JAJDTQ01; genus JAJDTQ01. The sequence goes on from CBDCOS010000003.1 coordinate 534,861, forward strand.
AGCCGACGGGACGCCGGCGGCCTGGAGCTTCTCCACCAGATCGCGGGCCTCGAACCCGCGGGTCCACTCGCCGATGCGCGCTTCCAGCTCGTCCGCCCGCGCGCGCCGCCGCTCGGCCGTGGCGTACTCGTCCCGGCCGCCCCAGTCCGGGCGGTCCATGGCCTGGCACAGCGCCCGCCACTGCTCGTCCGACGCCACGCTGAGGACGCACCAGTGGTCGTCACCGGCGCAGGGGAACGCGCCGTGGGGCGAAGCTTCCGGATGGCGGTTGCCGTCGCGCACGGCGATGTTGCCGTTGACGGTGTAGTCCAGCAGCAGCGGCGCGAGGTACTGGAGCCCGGTCTCGTACTGCGCAAGGTCGATGTGCTGCCCCCGGCCGGTGGCCTCCCGGTACTCCAGCGCCGCCAGCACGGCCACCACGCCGTAGCCCACCGCGATGTAGTCGATGTAGGGGCCATAGAGGATCTGGGGCGAGCCGTCCCGGTATCCGGTGAGGTTGGTGAAGCCCGCCAGAGAGGAGAGCTGGGAACCGAAGCCGGGATGGTGGGCGTGGGGTCCGGACTGTCCCAGGTTGGAGCTGCTCAGCATGATGAGCCGCGGATTGACCTCCTTCAGGGTCTCGTATCCCAGTCCCAACCGGCCGATGGTGCCGGGGCTGAAGTTCTCCACCAGAACGTCCGCCCAGCTCACGATGCGCTTGGCCAGCGCCAGCGCCTCCGGACCCTTCTTCAGGTTCAGTGTGATGCCCAGCTTCTCGCTGTTGCACAGCGCGAACAGGCCCGACCGGTTGAGCCCGTGGATATTGTCCTTGTAGGGCGGATAGTGGGTGCGGAAACCGTCCGGGCGTATCCGCGACTCCACGTGCACCACCGTGGCCCCCTGGTCCACGAGATGCTTGCCAACCACCGGCCCCGCCGCGTACGCGGCCGCCTCCACGACCTTGAGCCCTTCCAATGCCTTCATGACCGTTCCGTTCCCGTGAGTTCGTTGACCGCGCCTGCGCTCATCAAACAACGCCTTCGTTCCGCAACCGGGTCAACTCCCCGTCATCCAGGCCCAACTCCCCGTAGACCTCCCGGTTGTGCTCTCCGATGAGCGGCGCCCTGCGACGGATCCGGCAGGGGAATTCCGAGAAGCGCGCGAACCCGCCGGGATAGGTAATGGAGCGGTTGAGCTCGGGATGTTCCACCTCCTGCCAGAACTCCCGCGCCTGGAGCTGGGGGTCCGCGAGGATTTCCTGGGCGGTGGATACCGGATAGCCCAGCATGCCCCGACCCGTCACCGCCTCGAAGAACTCCCGCTTGGTCACTCCGGTGAAGAACTCCGCGATCGGCTCCTCCATGACGTCGATCTCTTCCTGGGTCACCTGCTCGATGTTGAAAGTGCGCCAGTCCTTCTCCAGCAGGAACGCCGGCGCCGCGCCCTTCTCCGCCATCCACTCCACCAGCGCCTGGTTGGTCTTCCGGCCGGCCTCGCCGCCGTAGATGATGAAGTTCAGGTAGCCGTCCTTGCAGGGCCAGAACACCCGCATCTTGGCGCCGGTGATGGTGCGCCCGGTCATGAAGGAGCCGGCGCGCTTTTCCACCGAGCGGTTGAGGTCCCAGAAGGTGTGTGCGTGGGAGAAGCCCCACAGCATGCACGCCTGGGCCGACACGTCCACGTGCTCGCCCCGGTGGGTGCGCCGGCGCTGGGTGTGGGCCACCAGCGCCGCCATGGCGGCGTAGGAACCGGTCCACTGGTACGACTGGGGGAACGTCACCCGCAACGGCGGCTTGTCCGGATCGCCGGTGAGGGACATGCAGCCGCTCATGGCCATGACCTCGATGTCCGTGGCCCGGTACCGGCTGTAGGGGCCGGTCAGGCCGAAGGGGGTGATGGACACCAGCACGGCGGCGGGGTTGGCGGCGCGGATGACCTCGTGGCCGAGACCGATCTCCGCCAGCCACCCCGGCCGGAACGTCTCCAGCACGAAGTCCGCCTTCTCCACGAGGCGCTTGAACAGCGCCTGCCCTTCGGACGCCTCGAGGTCCAGCGTGATGCCGCGCTTGCTGTTGTTGAAGGCAAACCAGTAGAGGCTCTTCTCCGGATCGCGTTCGCCGTCGAGATACGGCCCGATCAGCCGGGCGGCGTCTCCGCCCGGACGCTCCACCTTGACCACGTCCGCGCCCAGGTCGCCCAGTGTCTTGCCGCAGAGAAAACCCATCTCATCGGTCAGGTCCAGGACACGATAGGGCGCCAGAGGCCCTTGTTCACTCAGATTCATAGCACCTGTACTCATAACAACTGCCGCGTCAGTATTCCATGTAGTTCGACACCCGCCAGCCCGCCCCTTCCTTGCGCACCCGGATGAGGAGCCTGCGGGAAAACTCGCCGCCGTCTTCGGGCCGGATGGTGAGCTGGTACACGAAAGCCGTGCGGCCGCGGGCTTCCCGCTTTTCCAGCAGCTTGTAGTAGACCCGGGGCTTGCGCGTGCCCACGTCAATGGCGTGTCCCGCGGTCAGCCGGATCTGCGCGTCCACCTTGCTCCGGGCCAGCCCGACCGTGTACTCCCTGGACTTCGGCAGGTCGATCTCGACATAGTGCCAGTCCAGGAACACCTCCGCTACTCCACGGGCGGTGGTGTCGCCCGGGCCCCCGCAACCCGCCAACGCCAGCAACGGCACCGCCAACAGGACGCTGCGCCGGGTCACGCCGCGGGCCTCCTCAAGTGCCGCGCCATCCAGTGTTCGACGCGGCCCAGCGCCGTGTCGCGGTCTTCGTCGCGCGTGAAGCGGTGGTCGGCGCCCGGAAGGATACACAGCTCCTTCCCGGCGGGCAGAGCGCCATGGAGCGCCGCCGCCTGGGCCGCCGGCACGGTCGCATCCGCGTCGCCCTGGATGACCAGCACGGGACACTCGATCCGCGCCACGGCGGCGGCGACGTCGATGGTGAGCGCTTCCTCCAGGAAATCCGTGGTGAGCCGGCGCCCGTTGAACTCGATGAAGCCTTGCGCCCGCCACAGCTCAATGGCCTTGGGCGGAAAGTCCCGCTCCAGCAGCTCGCGCGGATCGAACGGCGCGGCCAGGGTCGCCAACGCCGCCACGCCCTCGGCCGCACCGGCGTACACCAGCGCGGTGGTGCCGCCCATGCTGGATCCGACCACTCCGACCCGCGCCAGCCCGCGTTCTCGCATCAGTTCGTGGGCGGCGGCGAGGTCCTCCACCTGGCGGGTGCACGTGATGGACTCGAAGTCTCCGGACGACTCGCCGGCGCCGGTGAAGTCGAAGCGCAGCACGGTGAATCCCGCGCGGCTCAGGGACTCGCCCAGGCGCAGCTGCTTGAGGCTCTCCTTGCTCGACTCCATGCCATGGCACAGGATCACGCCGAAACCGTTGGCGGTCCCCGGCGGCAGATGGAGCACCCCCGCAAGCCGCCCGCCCTTGCCGTTGCCGAAGGTTACGCGCTGTTCCATGAGCACCGTGTTCAGTCTCGGTCGCCGCCGCGGGCCGGAGCGAACGGGTCCCGGCCCTTGGTACGAATGAGGCAGTAGAGACAAAGCACCGCGCCCACGGTGATGAAACTGTCCGCCACGTTGAAGGCCGGCCAGTGGTAGGCGTTCCAGTGGACGTCGAGGAAATCGATGACCTCGCCGTGGAACACGCGGTCCACCAGATTGCCCAGCGCCCCTCCCAGGATGAACGTCAGAGACAGGATCAGCCCGGTGTCCTTTTGCGAAAGGCGGCGAAGAAGGTGGATGAGGAAGCCGATGGCCACCAGCGAGAAGGCGATCAGGACGAACGACCCCAGGGCCCGCCGGTGACCGGCCAGCAAGCCGAACGCTGCGCCCGTATTGCGGACGTGGATGAGGTCCACCCAGCCCTCGACGACGGGAATCGAGTGGTGCAAGGGAATCGTATGGTCAACGAGCAGCTTGGTGCCCTGGTCGAGCAACAGGATCAGGGCCAGCAGGGAGACTATGCGTGCGCGCTTTCGGCCTGCGGTAGCGATCGTAACACCTCCGCACAACGGGGACAGACGCCCGGATGGGCGGCGTCCCGTCCCACGCCCGTGTGATACTTCCAGCACCGCTCGCACTTCGCACCGTCGGGCGGGTAGACGACGATGGGTCCGCCCAGAAGCACGCTCTCGTAGCCCATGCCCTGTCCGGGCGCGGGCGCCGCGCCGGCGATCCCGTCCTTGCCGGCTTCGCCGCCCGCCTTGAGGTCGGCGTAGACGAGCCCGTCCGCCGGCTCTCCCGCGGCCACCGAAACCTGGGAGACGATGAATATGTCTTCCCAAGGCATCGGCGCGTCCGCGCGCAGCAACTCCCGGATTTCCGGAGCGTTGCCGTAGGCGTCCGGATACAACACCACGCGCGCGTCCAGGGAATGGCCGATGGCGCCGCACTGACGCACCACCTCGAGGGCCTTCAGCACCTCGCCGCGAAGGGCCAGGCGCCGCTCCCACTCGGTTGCGAGCGCCGGGTCCGTCAGGCCTTCGTCCGGCTCGGGTATGGGCGACAACAGGATGCTGTCCGGCCGCGCGGCCGTCCGCGGCGCATGTTCCCAGATCTCCTCGGCGGTGAACGAGAGGATGGGCGCCATCAGGTGGACCAGGGTCCGCAGGATATGGTGAAGCGCGGTCTGCGCGGACCTTCGTCGGTTGGAGCCACGCCCCTCGCAGTAAAGCCGGTCCTTGACGATGTCCAGGTAAAGGGAGCTGAGGTCCACGCTGCAGTAGTTGTTCAACGCGTGGTAGACGGCGTGGAACTCGAAGCGGTCCAGCGCTTCGAGGCACCGCCCCAACAGCCGCTGGGTGCGGTCCAGTATCCAGCGGTCCAGGGGCTCCATGGCGTCGGTACTCACCGCGTCCGCCGCGGGGTCGAAGTCATGGAGGTTGCCGATGAGGAAACGGGCGGTGTTGCGCAGCCGCCGGTACGACTCCACCAGGCGGTTCAGGATCTCGTCGGAGATGCGCACGTCGTCCCGGTAGTCCTCGGCGGCCACCCACAGCCGGATGATGTCGGCGCCGAACTTCTTGATGATCTCCTGCGGCGCGGTGACGTTGCCCAGGGACTTGGACATCTTGTGCCCCTTGCCGTCCAGCACGAAGCCGTGGGTCAACACGCCGTCGTAGGGAGCGCGGCCGCGGTTGGCCACCGACGTCAGGAGCGAGGTGTGGAACCAGCCGCGGTGCTGGTCGCTGCCTTCGAGGTAGAGGTCCGCCCTGCCGCCCAGTTCGGGATCGCGTTCCACCACCGCGGCGTGGCTTACGCCGGAGTCGAACCAGACGTCCAGGATGTCCTCTTCCTTGGAGAAGCGGATGGAGCCGCAACTCCGGCAACGGAACCCGGGCGGGGCCAGCTCTTCCGGCGGCCTCAGAAACCACGCGTCGGACCCTTCCTGCTCGAACAGCCCGGCCACGTGCTCGCACAACGCCTCGCTCAGGTGCGCCTCGCCGCAGTCCATGCAATACAGCACCGGGATGGGAACGCCCCAGGAGCGCTGCCGGGAGATGCACCAGTCGGGGCGGTTGGCCATCATGCCGGTGATGCGGTCCTGTCCCCAGGGCGGGATCCACTGCACCTGCTCGATGGCGTCGAGAGAGCCCTGCCGCAGACCCGTGTGGACCATGGAGATGAACCACTGCTCGGTGGCGCGGAACAGCACGGGCTGCTTGCAGCGCCAGCAGTGCGGGTAGCTGTGGTCGATATCCTCGGAGGCCAACAGCCGGTCCGCGGCCTCCAGCCTGGCGATGATCCGCGGGTTGGCGTCGAAGACCATATCGCCCTCGAACTCCGCGGCGTCGGCGGTGAATCGCCCGTTGTCGTCCACGGGCGCGTAGGCGTCGAGGCCGTAGCGCCGGCCCGCCTCGAAGTCCTCGTGCCCGTGTCCCGGCGCGACGTGGACGCAACCGGTGCCCTGCTCCGCCGTGACGAACTCTCCGAGGATCACGATGACGTCCCGATCGAGCCACGCGTGGGAGCACACGATGCCTTCGAGATCGGCCCCGGACCAGGAACCCTCCAGCACCTCGAACGCCCCGGCTTCGTAACCGAACGTCTCCATCAGCGAGGACAACAGCTCCTCCGCCACCACCAGCACGCCCGCGGGGGTGCGCACGCGACGGTAGCGCATCATCGGATGCAGGGCGATGGCCTGGTTCGCCGGCAGCGTCCAGGGAGTGGTGGTCCAGATGGCGAAGGCGCCGTCCCCATCGTCCGGCAGCTTGCCCTTGGCGTCCTTGATGGGGAACTTCACGTAGACCGACGGGGTCCGCTGGTTGTCGTACTCCACCTCGGCCTCGGCCAGCGCGGTGGCGCAGGAAGCACACCAGTAGACCGGCTTCTTGCTCCGGTACATGGAGCCGCTGGCCATGAACTTGCCGAGCTCGCGGACCTCGGTGGCCTCGTACTCGAAGTCGATGGTGCGGTAGGGCTCCGCCCAGCGGCCCAGCACTCCCAGCCGCTTGAACTCTTCCCGCTGGACGCCGATGAACTTTTCCGCGTGGGCGCGGCAGAGCTTGCGCACCTCCACCTTGCTGAGCCGGTTCTTCTTCTCCCGCCCCAGGCTCTTCTCCACCTGCAGCTCGATGGGTAGTCCGTGACAGTCCCAGCCCGGGACGTAGGGGGTGCAATAGCCCCTCATGCTCTTGTACTTGACGATGATGTCCTTCAGGACCTTGTTGAGCGCGTGCCCGATGTGAATGCGCTCGTTGGCGTACGGCGGACCGTCGTGCAGGATGAACTTGGGACGGCCGCGATTGGCCTCCACCATCTTCTCGTGAATGGCCTCACGCTCCCACTTCTCCACCTGAACCGGCTCCTTCTGCGGCAGGTTGCCGCGCATGGGGAAGGCGGTCTTGGGAAGGTTGAGCGTGTCTTTGTAGTCCATGAACCTCGTCCCTCACTTGCCGGCAAGCGACTTCTGGAACGTCGAAACGACCATGTGGGATAATGGGTGAGGCGGGAGTCAGGAGGACCGTCTCTTCTTATATCCCTCCCGGAGCATTTGTAGCACAAAGCCGCGCCGGGCGTCTACGGGAACCTGCTGGATTCACGAAGTCCCGTGTGCTATGAAAACCCCGATTCCAATGGGCTTTCCGCCCGTTTTTCATTCCCGCTGACCCAGCGTCCCGCCTTTCCGTTCGTCCGTGTAAACAACGAAACCCGGCACGGGGCTCGGTTCGGCGTCATCGAGGAGGAACCTCCATGGCCAAGTCGCAGAAAGGCAAACTCACCGCGCGGGAGCTCGGACGGCTCAAGAAGACCGTGGCCCTGGCCACGCGCATGCTCTTCGACCAGGGCCTCGCCGACTATCACGGCCATGTCAGCGCCCGGGTCCCGGGCACGAACCGGCTGCTGATCAAGCCGGTGCTGGCGCCCCTGAGCTCGATCCGGGCCAAGGACATCATGGAGGTGGACATCGACGAGTACAAGGAGAACTGCGAGGCCAACTGGGCCCAGGCCGGCGACCAGAAGGCCGTTATCAGGCTCAAGAACCCGCCCCGGGAGACCATGATCCACGCGGCCATCTACGAGGCGCGGCCTGACGTCCAGTCCGTGGTCCACACGCACCAGCCGCTGGCCACCGCGTTCGCCATCGCCGGCGTGCCGATCCTGCCCATTTACAACCAGGCTGCCGCCTTCGCCCCCGAGACGCCGATCTTCCACAGCCCCCGGTTGATCTACACGGTCCAGGACGGCATCGAGGTGGCGGCGACGCTGGGCGACCGCATGGCGCTGCTGATGCAGGGACATGGCATCACCACGGTGGGCGACAGCGTGGAGCAGGCGGCCTCTCACGCCGTTTACCTGGAACGGACGGCCCATATGCAGTGGGTGGCCAGCACCATCGGACAGGTCGCTCCCATGCCTGGCCGCAACACCGCCATCATGGCGGCCACCAACCGCGGACGTGCCCATCACGCGTTCGCGTACTTTACCAGCCTGATGCCGGACGAACTGAAGGACTAGGGCATCGAGGGGCCCCGCGCCCTCCCGGGAACCGGCGGACGCATCGCCGGATACAAGGAACATCACACCACAAGGAAGGTGAAGCATGGCTGAGGCGAACAGGACGGAGTCGGAGGCGGGAGGCCGTCCGATCCAGGATCTCCGCGAGTGGCTGGACCGGGCGGAGGGCATCAACGAGCTGATCCAGATCGACAAGCCGGTGGACCGGGACGAGGAGATGAGCGCCATCACGTATCTCGTCGCCAAGCAGGACCCGTCGCCGGCCATTCTTTTCGAGAACCCCAAGGGGTATGAGGACAGCGCCATCGGCGCGCGGATGCTGTGGAACATCCTCGGTCCCAGCGCCAAGCGTATCGCCCTGACCATCGAGGAACCGCCCGAGACGCCGACGCTGGAGCTGATCCGCCGGCTCAAGGACAAGATGAAGAACCGGATTCCGCCGCACGAGGTCCCCGCGGCGGAGGCTCCGGTCTACGAGAACACCCTCGAAGGGGCCGCCATCGATCTCGAGCAGCTCCCCATCCCCAGGCACTGGCCCCTGGACGGCGGCCGATACGCCGGCACCGCGGACGCGGTCTTCACCCGCGACCCGGATACCGGATACCTGAACGTGGGCACGTACCGGATGATGTTCCAGGGCAAGCAGCAGGTGGGGCTGTACCTGTCGCCCGGCAAGGACGCCCGGCTCCATATCACCCGGTGCTGGGAGAAGGGCGAGTCGGTGCCCGTAGCCGCGGCCTGGGGCATCGACCCGCTGTTCATGCTGGTGGGCTCCCAGACCTTTCCCAAGAACGTGTCGGAGTACGAGTTCGCCGGGGGCATCAAGGGCGAGCCCATCCCGGTGGTGCGGGCCCAGACCAGCGACCTGCTGCTGCCGGCCAATGCCGAGCTGGTGGTCGAGGGGGTCATCCACCCCAACTCGGTGAAGACGGAGGGGCCTTTCGGCGAATTCCCGGGGTATTACGGCAGGCCCGAGGCCGGCTGCCCGCTGGTGGACATCACCCGGGTGCACTACCGCACCGACCCCGTGCTCACCAACGCCATCATGGCGGACTACCCGTCGTGCGAGCAGAGCGGCTTTTTCGCCATCATCCGGTCGGCGCGCATCTGGGACGACCTGGACAAGCTCGGCATCCCCGGCGTGCAGGGCGTCTACGCCCACCCTGCCGGCGCCGGCGGCTTCGGCATGACGGTCATCAGCCTGGAGCAGCGCTATGCCGGCCATGCGGCCCAGTGCCTGGCGCTGGCGGCCCAGGTGCCCGGCGGCGCCTACTACACCAAGTGGATCATTGCGGTGGATGAGGACATCGACCCCACCGACATGGATCAGGTGATCTGGGCCATGAGCAGCCGCTGCAATCCCATCGAGGACATCGACGTCCTGCGCAACACGTGGAGCACCTGGCTGGACCCCACCCAGAACCCGCCGGAAGAGCGGCCGTACGGGTCCAAGGCGCTGATCAACGCGTGCAAGGAGCACCGCTACCTGCCGGTCTTCTCCAAGCGCACCACGCTGAGGCGGGAGATGTACGAACAGGTGGCGCAGCGCTGGAAGGAGCTCGGCCTGCGCGGAACGATACCTTCGGTCCGGGCCTTCGAGGAAGAGAAGAAGACCGTCTACCACGAGCAGGGCGGATTCGAACCCGGGAAGAAGTAGCGCCCGCACGACACGGACGACTGACGATTCGTGACCGGTCCTGCCGGATCGCCGCCCAAGAGCTTGTTGCCCGAGCGTTGCGGCTGTGGTATACGTGGGGCCGCTTTGATATTCGCCGATGATCTGCCGTAGCTGTTGGCAGGGTCTTTCGAAACCAGAAGAAAAGGTGTCGGATGGACATTCAAGAGGAAACCAAAGGATCGCTGGTGGTGGTGGCGCCGAACGGGCGGGTGGACGGTTTCACCAGCCCCGAGCTCGAGAAGCGGATCTCGGACATCATTGAGCGGGGCGACCATCGCGTGCTGCTCGATTGCGAGAACATGGAGTACATCAGCAGCGCCGGGTTGCGCGTGCTCCTCGTCAGCGCAAAGAAGTGCCAGAAGGAAGGCGGCAAGTTGGCCGTATGCGCGTTACAACCTTCGTGCAAATCGGTCATGGAGGTCAGCGGCTTCCTCAACATGCTCGAGTACCACGAAACCCGCGATGCCGCCCTCGCGGCCGGATGAATCAGGCGACGCCATGCTCACATTCACGGAAGAAATCCTGTTGCTGATGCTGGACGACGACGGCCTTTTCCTGCCGATCCGGGGGGGTGCGGTGGAGCACATCCTGGCGGGCGCCGTGCTGATGGACCTGGCCTTCCACAACCGCATCGACACCGACCCCGAGCAGCTTCAGGTGATCGACTCCACGCCCACCGGCAACGCCCTGCTGGACGGTTCCCTGGAGCGCATCGCCAACGCCGGTGAAACCATGGACACCAAGGGGTGGGTGGAGCTGCTGGCCCGGGAACAGGCCGCCGACATCCGCCAGCGGGCCATGGACGGCCTCATCGGACACGGCATTCTCGAAGCCAAGGACGAGAAGTTCCTCTGGGTGTTCCATTCCCGCCGCTATCCGACCATCGACGGCCGCGTGGAACGGGGCGTGAAGCTGCGCATGGAGGACGTACTGCTGTCCGACGACATGCCGGACCCGCGGGACATCGCGCTGGTCTGCCTCGTGGACGCCTGCGACATCCTGAACGACATCTTCTCGGAACGCGAGATGGAGCGGGTCCGTCCCCGTATCGAACAGCTCCGCGTGATGGACCTCATCGGCCGCGAGGTGAGCACCGTCATCGCCGAGATCGAAGAGTCCATCACCATGGCCATGGCCCAGGTAGCGCACTAGCCGGCGTCCGGCCCGGACACGCGCTCACACCCGGCGCCGTCAGGCTCCCCTATCTTCCGCGCCTCCCTTCGCAATCGGCATGAGCGAAGGGGGGCCGGCGTTCCTTCCGGTTCCGCGCCCACGAGACCCCGTCGCAGCGGCCGTCATTCCGCATTGCGCAACGTGCCGCGACGCACAAGACAACCCGCACTCAACGCCTGAAGCACGTCCCGTTTCCCGGACAACGGCAGAGCGTAGACCCTCCAGGCCGCCGGCGTTCGAAAAATTCGTCCTCGCCGGACGGTTCCCCCCTAAGGTTTGCAGGCCGCCGGTCGATTATTTTTGTGTAGGCCTTCAGATCGCAGGAATTCCAACCACAAGGAGGGAGACACATGGAACGATTCGAAGCTTCTCTTCAGGACGGCGCCGCCGCGATTCCGTGGCTGCTCGATTCCCGTGACGACGATCTCGACCTGGAGATCCACGGATGTGGGTGTGGTTGCGGCTGTGGATGCGGTTGCGGGTGTGGATGCGGCTGTGGTTGTGGCTGCGGCTGCGCCGCCGAGACGGCCAGCACGAGCACCGACAACGGACCGAGCCTGGCGGACGTCGCGCAGTGCGCGGCCGACATTGCGTCCGGCGCGGCCAGCAGCGCCGCCTATGGCGCAGCGGCGGGGGCGGCCGTCGGCGCGGTCACGGGAGCTGGAGTCGCCGCAACGGCCAGCGCCACCGCGGTGGCCGCCGGGATCGATGGCGCGGTCGACGCCGCCCAGAACAGCCAGGCTTGCAGCGCCGTGGCGCAAGATATTGCCGATAACATCTCCCGGACGGCGGCGGAGGCCGCCAACGACGCGATGGGCATGGCGTAGAGGAAAGTGGTGCTCACGGGGGCTCGTGCCTGCAGCGGCCCCTTTCGTGGACGAGAGGCGTCAGCACGCCTCTCGTCACCACCCTCGGCGAACCGGCCCGAGGGGTGCGCCATCGGAGGTGGAACACCGATGAAGTTTCAGTTTCTTGCAGCTTTCCGGAAAAGAGAGGGCGACGAGGACAGTCTCAGCAAGTATCTCAGGATGCTCCGGGCCGCGTGCGCGAGCGCGGTCTGCGGATCGTTGTGGTTGATGCTGTCCGCTACCGGCGCCGTGTACGGGAGCGAATCCCCGGACGCGGGCCTCGGCAGCGTTCTGTATGTCTCGATCGTGGTGCTACTGTTCCTCGGTTCCTACAAGGCGGGCGAGTTTCTTTCCACTCCGCTACGGAAGCCCTACCTGGTTGCGGCCCTGGTGCTGTTGGCGCTCCTCGCGGCCGAAGCGGCGACATTGCTGGGGTGGTGGAACCTGTCGGCGATGCTGGAGTGGTGGCGCAAGAGCCTGCTGATCGTCGCCGGCGCGTGCCTCCTCCTGTGGACCGGGGAAAAGGCCGTCCAGGTCCAAAGATCGAAGCCGCGGGGCTCATGAGCGGGGTACGTCAGTCGTTCGCCAGCAACCGTCCCCTGCCCCACTCCTCGTGGCGGAAGATCAGGGACTTGATCACGACGGGCACGGCCTTGGCATCCGGCAACTCCTCGCCGATGTCGACGAAATCGAAATCCTTGAGGTCGATGCCGTCGATGGAGATGACGCCGGTCCCCGGACGGATCTCCTTGTCGATGATGTTGCCCACCAGCTTGGCGATGTCGGCATCGAAGACCAGCACCAGGTGCCGCCCCTGGCGGAGATGCTCCTTCATGCCCTCCACCACCCCGGTGGCCAGCGTCTTGATGAGAGGATAGGAAGGCCCCAGCTCCCAGTGAAGTGCCAGCGCGGCGCCGCGGTCCCCTTCGGCCATGTCGAAACGCTGCAACGCGCTTTCGATGGAGCTCCGGACGTCCTCGGTGGTGAGCGGCTCGGTCTGGCGGAAACGCGGCGTGATCACCTGGAGGTTCCGCAGCGGCAACGCGGACTCGTCGGACAGGAAAATCGTGTTGCCGCTCACCTGCACGGTGTACTGGGACGCGCCGATGACCGTGGCGCGGATGCGTACGTCGGGTTCCTTGAACTCCCAGGACTCACGGGTCGCCAGCTCCACGGCGCCGGAGCGGATCTTCCGGCCCACGTGGTTGCCCAGGTCGCCCTTGTCGGCGGTTTCGTACCCGTAGATGTACTCCGAAACCCCGCCGGAGAACTGGATGGAGTGAATGGGTTCCTCGTAGGACAGCGCCGGCGTCAGCATGAGTTCCTGGGTCAGCGGTGACAGCGGGCCGCGGCCCAGCACTTCCAGGAGGCAACCGCTCAGGGTACCGGCCATCCGCTCCTTGTCCGCCTCTCCCAACGTCCGGCCCAGGGACAGCGACAATCCGCTGGCCTCGCCGATGCGGGCCCCGGCGTCCTCGAGCCGGTCGATCTTCTGACTCTCGTCCAGCGCCACCAGCCGCGCGCCCACCTCCATCGCCGCCGTGTCCACCACCTGTCCGCCGCGGGTGATGGCGATCTTGCTGGTGCCGCCGCCGATGTCCACGTTCATGCAGGCGATGTCGCCGTCGCGGGTCGATGCGTCCACCGCGCCGGAGCCGAAGGCGGCGAGGATCGCCTCGAGGTTGTGTCCGGCGGTAGCGCAGACGAACTTGCCGGCCTCTTCGGCGAACAGGGCGGCGATGGCCTCCGCGTTCTTCTTCTTGGCCGCCTCGCCCGTGACGATCAGCGCGCCGGTGTCGATATCGCTCCGCGTGAGGCCCGCGAGGGAGTAGGCATCGTGGATGAACGCGTTCAGCTTCTCGGTATCGATGGTCAGCTTGTCGATGTAAGGCGTAAGGAGGATCGGCGACTCGTAGACGATCTCGCGCTTGATCACCACGAAACGGCTCGACAGCGAGATGCCCTGCCGGCGAAGGATCAGCCGGGAGAAGATGAGGTGGGACGTGGACGAGCCGATATCGATGCCAACCGATGTCAGCGAGATCCTCTCGGACCTCCACATGGGGTGGTCTTCATCGGGAAGCGGCTCATCGTGGTCGTGGTCTTCGTGTCCTTCGTGACAGACGAGGGGCAGTTCCGTGCGGTCCATTCAACGGGTCCTTTCAAAGGGGATCTTCGTGGGGAATGCAGGCGGACTCGGGGTCTTGTCCCTACCGGTCATAACACATGGCCCGGAGAGTTGCCAGATTGGCCCGGGGCGCGGGTGCCGGCCGGGGGCGGCAAAGAGCGCTCGTCCGCTCCCCGCACCGGCCGGTGGCCCTTGCGCATCCGGAAAAAGACTCTACAATGGGTACGACACTAGCAGCGGGTGCTTGCCGAGGGTCCTCTTTTGCACGAAGAAGACTACCGTCCGATAGACGATTTCCTGCGACGGTTCGTGAACCGGTCCCGGAGCGTCCGGGGTCTGGAGTCGTTGTGCCTTGCCGGCACCGCGCTGGCAGTGCTGGCGGCCCTGGGCATGGGCGTGGACGCGGTCAAGGAATTCCTGCCCTACGCACCCCTGGCGTTCAGCCTGCTTGCCGTCGCCACGCTCTCGGCGGTCACGGGGCTCACGCTGCTGCATTTCCTGCGCTCCCGGAGTCTCTCCTGGGCCGCGCGGGCCATCGAGAGACAGCGGCCGGAACTCCGGAACAACCTCATCAACTCGCTGCAGCTCTACCCGCAACTGGCGGACTCGGCACGGACGGGCGGCGCCTCCGCGCCCATGATCCACGCGCTGATCCGCCAGACCCGCGACCAGATTCGCCCGATCCAGCCCTCGGCGCTGGTGGACGTCCGGCCGTTGCGGGCCAGGGCCGGACTGTTGGCGCTGGCGGCCGCGACGGTGCTGGCCCTGGGCGTGTGGCACCCCGAGTTTGCCGGCCGGAGCCTGGCGCTGGTGGCGCATCCGCTGGAACACCTGCCGCCGGCGGAGATCTTCATCCGCGTCGTGACCCGGGACGTACGGGTGATCCGCGGCGATGCGGTTTCGGTAGAGGCCGTCACCTCCGGCGCCCGGCCCGACGGAGTGGAACTGGTGTTCAAGCCCGCGGGCTCCGGAGAGGGCGATGCCGGGGTACAGGCCGTGGCCATGGGCGAGGCCCGGCCAAGCCGGTACACGGCGGCGCTTCCCGAGGTTGCCGAAGACCTCGTCTACCGGGTGGAGACCGGACCCTTCGCATCCCCTTGGTACACCATCACGGCGGTCGAGCGGCCGGCGGTCACGGACCTCAAGGTGACGCTCTACCCGCCCCACTACACGGGCCTCCCGGACCAGACCTTTACCGGCGGCAACGTCCGCGGCGTCAAGGGCTCGACCCTGAGCTTTTCCGCCTCCACCAACAAGAGCATGGCCGAGGCGGCGCTGGCCCTGGACGACGGCCGGGAGGTCCCGCTCAAGATCACCGGAGACACCGCCCAGGGCAGCATCGTGCTGTTCCGCTCGCAACCCTACCGCATCCGCATCGAGGATGCCTTCGGCTTCCGGAACCTGCCGATCCCCTACGAGATGGTGGCCGTGCCCGACAGCTTCCCGCTGGTGGAGCTGCTCAAGCCGGCGGAAGACCTGGAAGTGAACGGCGACGAGAGGCTCGCCCTGGAGTACCGCGCCGGCGACGACTACGGTATCCGCCGGGTGACGCTGGTGGCCGCCATCGGTGATCGGGAGGAGCGCATACCGGTGTGGCGAGACGAGGTGGCCCGGAACCTCGAGGAGACGTTCATCTGGGATCTCGACGCCATGCGACTCGAGGAAGGCGACATCGTCGTCTACCATCTCGAAGTGCTCGACAACGACACCATATCCGGCCCCAAGCTCGTCAAGTCGCGGCCCCTCAGTCTTCGCCTGAAGAACCTCAAGGCCGAACACCGTCAAGTGGCCGAGATGATCCGCGATATCTCGGACAAGATGGTAGACCTCCTGGGCGATCACCTTGAAGCGCCGCCCGACGAACAAACGCCGGGCGAGCCGGGAGAACGGCTGACGGAGGGTCTCGACCGGATGGTGCAACGGGTGGACGAGGCCATGCGGCGGACCCGCGAAGACCGCATCAGCGATTTCGCAACCTGGTCCGACCTCGAAACCCTGAAGCGCAACCTCGAACACGCACGGACCGATCTTGCGGAGAGAATGCGCCAGGCGGCTTCGCCCGCCGAGCGGGAACAGGCCCACGACGCCATGGCCACGGAGCTCGAAAGACTGTCCATGCTCAGCGAGGACGTGAGCCGGCGTCTCGCCGGCCAGGACATGGCCGCCACCGCCAGGGACATGGTGAAGGACCAGGAGCGCTTTCTGGATTCCCTGGACAAGCTCAGGAGCGGCAACAAGGAGCTGGACGAGGTGTTGAAGGAGCTGTCCAAGCTCTCCCGCCAACTCCAGGAGCTCCAGGCCTCGCTGATGCAGTTCGCAAGACAGGTCCCCAACGAGTTCGTCAACCCGGCGAACATGCGCAACATGCCGTTCACGGACATGCGGTCCATGATGGACCAGATCCGCCAGAAACTGAGGGAAGGCGACATCGAGAGCGCCATGCAGATGGCGCGGGAGCTGTTCAACCAGATGGCGCAACTGGCGGCGATGCTCCGGAGCGGGCAGCAGCAGGCCCAGGGATCGATGATGGCGCGCATGCAGGGAGCCATGGGCCGGTCCAACGACGAGCTGCAGCAGATCCTCCAGGAACAGCAGGAGATCCTGCTGGACACCGAAGGCACGCACAAGGAGGCCACCGCCGAGATCGAGGCGCTGCGGGAGCAGGCCATTCAGCAGCTTGCGGCAGGCGTGCGCGCGGACCTGGCGGTGCTGGAGCACCTGCTGGCCGCTCCGGACCTGGAGAGCGACCGGAACCGTCCGCCGGACCAACGTGAGCGGGAGGCCGCCATCCGCGGGCTCCTTTCGGGGCTTCGCGACATGATCGAGAACCGGGACTTCGAAGCCTTCTCCAAGCGGCTCGGACCGGCAACCGAAGAGCTTGCCGAAATGGGCTCCCTTGACGCGGCGCAGAAGGCGGCGCTGGCGATGCTGACCGCGCTGGCGCGGGAATACCGGACCATCACCGGCATCCCCGACCCGGAGCTGACCCCGGCACAGAAACACGCGGTCCGGGAGCTTGCCACGCGGGAGGACGTGCTGGCGACACGGACCCGCGACCTTGTCGAGCGGCTGCGGTACCTGTTCCAGCTCTTCCCGTCACTGGATCCGAAGATCGTCAACAACATTGCCGAGGCCGGCGAGTTCATGAGCCAGGCCACCCACGAACTGGGCTCGCTGCGGCCGGGGCAGGCGATCCCGCCGGAACAGGAGGCCATCAACCGCCTGTCCCAATCGGGCCAGCAGATGCAGCAGGCCATGCAGCGCCTGGCGCAGCGGGGACGTTACGGCCGCGTGCCGCTGGTGCACGTATTCCGCCGCGGCCGGTTCCTGCCTTCCGGGCAGTTCCTGCCCCCGACCGGGACCCCCCAGTTCCCCGAGCACGACATCGACGAGACTCTCACCGGCCTGGACACGGAGAAGTTCAAGCTGCCCGGGAAAGACGACTACAAGCCCGAGCGCTTTCGCAAGGAGGTCCTCGAATCGTTGAAGCAGGCGGTGCCCGACCGGTACAAGGAGCAGGTCGAGCGGTATTTCAAGGAGTTGTCGCAATAGTCGCGTCCTGGAGGCAGCGCCCGCCGCCGCCAACCCGTTACTGCCGGTTCCATGCTGAGATTCGCCGCCTTTTCCCGCCACACACGCCGGATCCTGTGGCTCGCGGGCGCCCTCGCCGTCGGCTCCGTTGCCGCCGGGCACGCCGCGGACACACCGGACGCCGTTTCCGGACTCGAAACCGCGAGACGGCTTATTGGAGCCTGGCGGGTGGAAGACGCCCGGCCGGTGGTGGAACGGCTTACGGCAACGCGGCCGGAGTCCGTGGACGCGCTGGACCTGGCCGCGTTGCTGGCCTACTACGAGGGGGCCTACGAAAAGGCTCTCGCCACCGTGGAAAAGGCCCTGGCCATCGAGGCGGAGAACGACCAGCGCCAGGCCCTGCGCCTGTTGCTGCAGCAGACCCACGACGTCACCCGGCACTTCAAGCGGTACGAGAGCGAGCACTTCGTCATTCTCCTCCACGAAGAAAGCGACGGCATCCTGGCCGAACCCGCGCTGGCCGCGCTGGAACAGGCGCACGAGGAAGTGGGGCGTGCGCTGGGCTATTGGCCCCGCGGCAAGGCGCGGATCGAGATCGCGCCCGACGCGGCGTCCTTCACCGCCATCACGACCTTCACCCGCCGGGACATCGAGGAGACCGGCGCCATCGGCCTGTGCAAGTTCAACAAGGTCATGATCATTTCGCCGAGGGTGATGGCCCACGGATACCGCTGGCTCGATTCCCTGGTCCACGAGTACATCCACCTGGCCATCGTCAATCTGACCCGGAACAAGGCGCCCATCTGGCTGCACGAAGGCGTGGCGCGCTACTACGAGACCGTGTGGCGGAACCCGATCCAGGGGCCGAAGCCGGACTACCTGACCCCGGCCAACGAGACGCTCCTGGCCAACGCCGTGGAGCGGCAGGAGTTCGTCAGCTTCAAGGACATGGAGCCTTCGCTCATCCGCCTGGACACGGCGGAGCAGGTGCAACTCGCCTACGCTGAAGTCGCCTCCGCGGTGGATTACATCCGGCAGGTCAAGGGCCCCTCGGGGATCCGGGAGGTGCTTTCCCTGATCGAGAGCCTCTCCACCGCCGAGGCCATCGAAGCGGTCATGGGCGTTCCGCTGGACGGGTTCGAAGCCGATTGGCGGCGGTTCGTGGAGGGACAGGGATTGACGGTGGTCCCGGGGAGCCGCCTGCGAAGGTTCAAGGTAGCCGAGGAGGGGGAGACCCCGCCGCCCGTGGACCTCAGCGAGATCCAGTCGGAAATCGCCAGGAACCGGACCCATCTCGGCGACCGCCTGCGCCAGCGGGGCCGCCTTCGGGCCGCCGGCGCCGAGTATCGCCGGGCGCTCCGGGCCGGACCCAACTCCACCGTGATCCTCAACCGGCTGGGCGAGACCCTGATTCATTCACGGAGCTATGGCGAGGCGTTGCCGCACCTCGAGAAGGCCCGGTACCTCGATCCCGACCTGGTGCACACGCTTTACCTGTTGGGCCGGCTCCATCTCGAAGCCGGCGACCACGGGCGGGCGCGCGACGCATTGACGGAAGCCCTGCAGATCAATCCGTTCCACCCCGGCGTGTACCAGGTCCTCGTCCGGGTCTACCAGGCCACCGGAAACGACGAAGGCGCGCGCAAGACCCGGCAGGTGATGAGCAGGCTGCGCGGTTAGCAGGCATTGAAGACACCAACCCGGAAGGAACCCTACCACCATGGACGAAACACAGCTCTTGGATCAGGAACTCGGCGCCATCGAGGAGTTCGGAAAGAAGCGCGAGACGATGCTCGCGGAAATACGCAAGGTGATCGTGGGGCAGGACAAGGTGATCGAGGAGGTGCTGATCGCGCTTTTCTCCAAAGGTCACTGCCTGCTGGTGGGCGTCCCGGGCCTGGCCAAGACCATGCTCATCGGCACGTTGGCGGAAGTGCTGGACCTCGGATTCAACCGTATCCAGTTCACCCCGGACCTGATGCCCTCCGACATCACCGGCACCGACATCCTCCAGGAGGACGCCGCCACCGGCCGGCGCCAGTTCCAGTTCCTGAGCGGCCCGATCTTCACCAACGTGCTGCTCGCGGACGAGATCAACCGCACGCCGCCCAAGACCCAGGCCGCATTGCTCCAGTCCATGCAGGAGTACCGGGTCACGGCCAGCGGCAACACCTATGCGCTGGACCTGCCGTTCTTCGTCCTGGCCACCCAGAATCCCATCGAGCAGGAAGGCACCTATCCGCTGCCGGAAGCGCAGCTCGACCGCTTCATGCTCAACATCGAGGTGTCCTACCCGCCGTTGGAAGACGAGGTCCAGATCGTCCTGCAGACCACCTCTTCCGGCAAGCCGTCGCCGTCCAAGGTCATGGACGGCCCCGCCATCCTCGCCTACCAGGAGCTCGTGAGGCGGGTGCCGGTATCGCCCTTCGTGGTGAACTACGCCGTGTCCCTGGCCCAGGCCACCCGTCCCGGCAACCCCAAGGCGCCGGACGTGGTGAAAGACTATGTCGAGTGGGGCGCGGGGCCGCGGGCGTCGCAGTTCCTGGTGCTGGGAAGCAAGGCAAGGACCATCCTCGACGGGCGCTTCGCGGTATCGGTGGAGGACGTCCAGGCGATGGCGCCGTCGGTGATGCGCCACCGCATCATCCCCAACTTCAAGGCCCAGGCCGAGGGACTCTCCTCGCTGGACATCATCGCGCGGCTGATGGAGGCGGTCCGGCCCGCGGCGGAGGGCAGCGAAGCGGCCTGAACCGCATGCTGCTCCACTTCGACTACGACGGCGTCCTCGTCGACTCCTTCGACCAGCTCCTGAACGCCTTCCGGCGGACGGCCGCGGACACAGGACTGGGGCGGCCGCCCACCCGGAACGACTTCGAGACCATCGAAGACCTGAATGCCGCCGGCCTGGCGGCGCTGCTGGGCGTGCCGGAATCCGACGTCGACCGCTACACCCGGCGCACTCACGCGTTGCTGGAGGCTGACGGCTACGAGCCGGCCATGTTCCCGGGCATCCCCGATCTCCTGAGGACCCTGTCCGAGCGGCATACCGTGGCCATCGTCACCTCCAACTACGAGCACCTGGTAAGGCAGGGGCTCGCGCGGAACGGCGTGGACGGGTGCGTCTCCCTGGTGCTCGACGCGCGGCAGCCCGGGACCAAGGGCGAGAAGATCGGCCACGCCCTGAGACGCTTCCGCGTCCCTCCGCACCAGGCGTTCATGATCGGCGACACCCGCGGCGACATCCGCCACGGCAGGGCCGCCGGTGTACGGACCGCGGGCGTCACCTGGGGCTATCAGAGCCGGGCCACGCTGGCGAAGGAAGCCCCCGATCACATGGTGGATTCGCCCGGCGAGCTCCTGCGGTTGCTTGCCGCCGCATGACGGGGGCGCGGTCCCGGCGGCCACGCTCGAAACAGGTTTACAGGACGGACCGGAACGTCCTACCATTGGGGCGTCAACAAACCATCCGAAGGGAGCTTTCCATGGCTGAGCGCACGGCATACGTCAACGGCGAGTTCTTGCCCGAGAGTCGGGCGAGCGTTTCCATCTACGACCGGGGTTTCCTGTCCGGCTTGGGCGTGTTCGAGCGGACGCGGACCTTCGGCGGCGAGATCTTTCAACTGGACCGGCACATCGCCCGGCTCTACCGCTCGCTCAAGGCGGTGAAGCTGGATGCCGGCCTCACGGCGGACGAGATGCACGAGACCACCGTGGAGCTGGTGAAGCAGAACAAGGGGCTCCTGGAAGAGGACGAGGACTACTTCGTGGGCCACTACGTCACCCGCGGGCCGGACAAGGCAGGCCGGGCAACGGTGGTGATCCTGTGCGAGCCCATCGCCTTCAACAAGTTCGCCCATCACTACATCTACGGTGGCCACGTCATCACCACGCACATCCGCGCCATCCCCACCCAGGTGTGGGACCCGAAGATCAAGAGCACCAGCCGGATGCACCTGTGGCTGGCGGAGCAGCAGGCCCAGTTGGTGGACCCCGAGGCCTATGCCCTGCTGTTGACCCTCGACGGCAACGTCACCGAGCTTACCGCGGCCAACTTCTGGATCGTGCGCAACGGCACGCTGGTCACGGCGCCGGTCCAGACCATCCTGTCGGGCGTCACGCGGGGCGCGGTGCTGGAGATCGCCCAGCACCTCGACATCCCGGTGGACGAGACCAACTTCCAGTTGTACGACATCATGAACGCCGACGAAGCGTTCATGACCACCACCTCCCGCTGCGTGCTGCCGCTCACCCAAATCAACGGCAACGCCATCGGCGACGGCAAGCCCGGCCCCATGGTGGGCAAGCTGCAGAAGGGCTGGACCGAGGTGTTCGGACAGGATTTCGTGGTCCAGGCGCTGAAGCACCTCGACAAGGACAAGGTGCCGGAGGGCGAGGCGGTGCCGCTGTAGCGTCGCCCGCGGATCTCAACCGGCCATCCGGCTCCCCAACGTCTTCAGGGCGAACTCGCGGTCCTGCCCGTAGACGTTGACGATGAGCTGGCTGAGGCCGTCCACCTCCCGTAGCTCCGCGATCTTGCGCGCGCAGTCGTCGGGCGTGCCTGCCAGGGTCATTTCCTGGAACAACTCGTCGCCCAGGGCCGAGCGCAGGGTGCGCGCCAGATCATACTCGCGGTCCTGCCGCGTGGCCCCGTCGAGCACGTGGGCGCGCAACTCCTCCGACAACAACGGTCCCGACGCGCCCAGCACCTCCGGCGGAACCCGCAGCGCGGCCTTGAACAGGGTCCGCCCCACCTCGGGCGCCAGCGCGTCCATGGCCTCTTCCGTGGTCCCGCCCACGACACAGTGGGTCCAGGCGCAGACGTGGAGCGCATCCGGGTCCCGCCCGGCCCGCGCCGCGCCTTCCCGGATCTTGCCGATGGCGTAGCGCAGGAAGCGCGGCGACCCGCCCGGGCTGATGATCGCTCCGTCGGCGGACGCACCGGCCAGCTCGAAGGTGCGCGGCCTCTCCGCCGCCAGCAAGAGCGGCGGCTTGACGTCGGGCACCGCCGGGAGCGCCAGCCGGCGGCCGTTGTACGGCACGCTCTCGCCCCGAAGGAGCCCCTGCAAGAGGTCGATGCTTTCCCGGAACGCGTCGAAACGGGACGGCTTCCTGCCGAGGAACTTCACGGCGCTGTCGCCAAGCCCGACGCCGAACTTGACCCGCCCGCCGGTGAGGATGGCCAGGGTTGCGAAGCTGTTGGCCACCACCGTCGGGTCGCGGGTCTGGGTGTTCGTCACCGCCAGGCCCACGACCGCCCGGGACGTAGCCATGACGCAATAGGGCATGGAGACGTAGGGCTCGGCGCACCGCGGCGAATCGTACAGCCACACGTGGCTGAAGCCCGCCTCCTCCGCCTGCCGCGAGTATTCCGCAAGCACGGACGGATGGCGCGCGCGCAGGCCCAGCCCGAGTTCGAGTCCGCCGTCTCCCATGGGGCCGCCGTCACCTGCTCTACGGCCCGTGGTGCGTGGCCAGGGGGCTCGTGTCGGTGAGGGTCATCATCTTGCGGGCCAGCGCCTCGGCGAGCTCGGTCCGGCGGGAGCCCGGCTGGTCCCACAGGTTGCGCATCTCGTCGGGGTCGTTGTCGAGATCGTAGATCTCGCCCCAGTCGGCGCCCTCGTACAGGGTCAGTCGCCGGTCCGGCGTGATCAGCGTGCGGGCCCGGAAGTTGTTGTCGAAGCCCATGTAGCCCCGGCGCTGGTGCTCCTCGATGAGGAGCGAGTCGTAGCCCGTGTCCGAGCCGTCCATGGCCGGAAGCAGGCTCACGCCCTGCATGCCGTTGTGCCCCTCCAACCCCGCCCGATCCAGAATGGTGCTGGGCAGGTCCAGGGTGCCGCACAACCCGGGGTTGACCGCTCCCCTTACCGGCGTCGCCGGATCGGCCCAGATGAACGGCACCCGCACCAGCCCGCGATAGTGAAGCGCCCCCTTGAGCAGGAGCTGGTGGTCGCCCATGAAGTCGCCGTGGTCGCTGGTGAAGACGATGACCGTATCGTCCGCCAGGCCCAGGGCCTCCAGCCGCGCCCGGATGCGGCCGATGGCGTCGTCGATCATGGTGATCATGCCGTAGGTCAGGGCGATGGCTTCGCGCGCCTCCCGTTCGGTGATGGCGAAGCCCCGCTGTCCGTCGCGGTTGGCTTCGCCCCGGTCGCGCTCCTCGTAGAGCCGCGCCAGGTGCGGCAGCACCGGGTGCTCGCCGCGATGGAACGAGCCCGGCAGCTCGATTTGTTCCGGGTGGTAGAGGTCCCAGTACCGGCCCGGCGGCGTGAAAGCGTGATGCGGATCGGGGAACGAGCACTGGAGGAAGAACGGCCGTCCCCGTCCGGAGCGCGCATGCTCTTCCAGGAACGCCATGGTGCGTTCGGCCACGTAGCTGGTGGGGTACAACTCCTCGGGCACGCGGGTGCGCCACGCCTGGGGTGCCTGGCAGTCGTTGCCGGGAAGCTGGTTTTTCGCCCCGCGAAGCGAGTCGGGGTCCGGGTGCTGCGCCCGCAGCCAGCGCTCGTAGTGCCCCACCACCTGGTCGGCGTGCCTGATGCACAGCTCCACGTGCTGGAACCCGTAGTAGGGGAACACCGGCTCGAATTCCGGGTCCCGAGCCCAGGTCGACGGCAGCTCCTGGTCGTAACGCCCGCCGACGTCCTTCCGCGCCTCCCGGAGCAACTCGGGCGGCCGGGTGCGTTGCGGGTCCGGCTCCGGCATGCCGATGACCGGGAGATCGTCCTTGATGCTCTGGAGATGGCACTTGCCGATGAGCGCCGTATGGTACCCGGCGGCGGCCATGACGTCGGTGAAGGTCGTGGCTTCGAGGGAGAGCGGGATGCCGTTGTGCCGGACGCCGTGGAGCGACGGCATCCGGCCCGTCATCAGCGTCGCGCGGTTGGGCATGCAGATGGGCGTAGCGGTGTAGAACCGCTCGAAGCGGGTGCCCGACGACGCCAGCCCGTCGATGTGTGGCGTCTGCACCACCGGATTGCCGTAGCAGCCCAGATGGTCCGCCCGGTGCTGGTCGGTGATGATGAAGAGAAAGTTGGGTCGATCGCTCATTTTGCTCCGTCCGTGTCTTTGTCGCCGCTGCGCGACATCCTCGTGTCTTCTCGCCGCCAACCGGATGGCTGATCTCGCGGATTCGAGACCGGCGGCGGACCGCCCGGCCTGCGACATCCCTATGGATCCAGGGGCTTCTCGCCCTCCTTCGGCTCCACCTCCATGGAGTTCAGCACGCAGGCAAGCAGCACATAGTATCCGATGAAGGCCGAAAGCTCCACGCACCCCGCGGCTCCCAGGTGCTTCTCCACCGCGGCGAAGGTCGGCTCGCTCACGCGATGGGAGCGCAGCAACTCGTGCGTGAACCGGCGGAGGTCCGCCTCCTCCTGCGTGAGCCCCGACGGCTCCCGGCGCTCTCGCACCGCCTCGATGCAATCGTCCGAAATACCAGCCGCCCTCGCGTGTCCGGCGTGCACCGACCATTCGAACCGGCAATCCACCTCCCGTGCCACGGTGAGAATCACAAGCTCCTTCAGCTTCTGGGGAAGCTCCATCTCGAAACGCACGAGGCTGCCGAGGTGGGCCACGCGGCCGGCCAGCTCCGGACTGTGCAGCAGCATGGCAAACGGCCCTTGCACCGCGCCCCGGCTCTGCGCGATGGCATCGAACACCGCATGGTGCTCCGGACTCAGGTCCTCTTTCTCCTTGATACTCGCGATACGCGCCATTTGAACTCCCTCCTCTCGTTCTGTCCTCTTGTTCCTGTACTGCCCTGCGGCCACGGGCAGAGGTGAAACCCGCCCCTACATCAACCCCTCGGCCGGGTAGTCCCAGCACCGGAGCTCCCATCCCCCGCCTTCCACCGCCAGCGCGGCCTTGTAGCCCTCACCCGCGTCCAGCGCGCACATGGACCACCTCGCCACCTCGTGCGGGTCTCCCTCGAATCGCAGCAGGGCCGCGGGCTCGCCCGGCCGCAAGGTCACGTCGAAGCGGCTCAGCCCCAGCACAATCCCCTCGCCGTGGGCCTTGATGAACGCCTCCTTCCGCGTCCAGCAATTGAAGAACGCTTCGCGCCGCTGTCCGGCGGGGAGACCCGTCAAGGCTTCCACCTCCGCCGGCGAGAAGGAGTGCCGGGCGACCCCCATGACGTCGGTGTTCGGGCGCACGCGCTCGACATCGACGCCGACCTCGCGGCCGACGGCGAAGGCATGCAGCGCCCACCCGTAGGAATGTGACAGGTTGAAACGCACGTCGCGACCGCCTCCGGTCTCCGCAAGCGACGGCTTGCCATGGGCGCCGTAGCGGAACTCGACGGCGGCAGGCTCCACGTCGAGGTAGCGCGCCAGGAGACTTCGCAACACCCCCCGGGCTACCGTGTACCGCCGCCGGTCTTCCTCGTAGAGGAACCGGCCCGCCCGGGTGCGTTCGTCGGGCGCCAGCAGCTCGTGCAAGGGAGCCACGCGGGAAGCGGGCACCTCGGTGGCCGTACGCCAGACGTGGACCGTATCGTGCGCCAGCGCCAGGTCCGTTGCCGGAGGCGACCAGGGGGCCGTGCGCGTCACCGTCCGGAACCCCGGTAGAGCCGCAGCGGGACGATCGCCGCCGCGGCGGCCAGCAGGAAGCCGCCCGACAGGTAGAACACCGAGCTCATGCCGTAGAAACCGACTAGGTATCCGGCGATGACCGGACCGGGCAGGGTGAACAGGCTGTTGGAAAGGAACGTGATGCCCAGCGAGGTGGCCTGGATGCGCGCGCCTGCCACGTCCACCACGGCGGCGGCGGTTATGTTGCTGAGGGTGTAGAAGAACAGGCTGATGAGGGTCACCACGATCCCCAGGGGAATCCCCGGACGCACCAGCGGAATCAACGTGTAGAGCCCTGCCAGCATCACGAAGGCCGGCAACAGCACCGCCTTCCGTCCCAGGCGGTCCGACAGGTAGCCCAGGACGGGCTGGGAGACCGTGCCGAGCGCGTGCAGCAGCGCGTAGTAGTAGCCCAGTCCCGTTGAGCCGTAGCCGAGGGTCTCCTGGACGTAGAGGGGGAAGAAGGTGATGATCAGTATGCGGCCGGCGTTCATGAGGCCGTTGGCCAGCGCCACGCCCAGAAAGGCGGGGTTGCGGAGGAACTCGCCCAGCCCGGACGCCTGCGCGCCGCCGGTCCGGGACCCGGGCGGCGGCGCGGTGAAGATGCGGCGCAGGCCGAGCCAGAGGGGAACGCTCAGCACCACGGCAAGAAGGAACTGCAACGCCATGATGTTGCGCCAGGGATAGAGGCTCAGCAGGATGCCCACCACCAGCGGCGTCAGGGTGTCGCCGGTGGTCGCTCCCATGCCGTGGATGGCGAACGCCGTGGCCCGGTGTTCCGGGAACCGGCTCGAGAGCGACGCCATGGCCGTGGGATGCCACAGGGCGATGCCCACCCCCACCAGCCCCGCCGCCGCCAGCGCGTACAGGTAGCCGGGGGCCAGGCCGAAGGTGAGGTACGCCAACCCGAAGGCAAGCAGGGCCGAGGTCAGGATCGCGGTCCGATGACGCGCCAGGCGGTCCCCCAGGAGCCCCGCGGGCAGGTTCGTGAGCCCGGTGGTCAGCTCCCGCGTGGTGGTCAGGAGACCCACCTGGACGTAGCTCAGGCGCAGGGCCACCTCCAGCGGGTGCAGGATCATGGGAAAGAGCTGACCGAACCAGTGCACCGCGAAGTGCCCGCCGGTGACGTAGCCCAGGAGCGCCAGCCGATCCCTGCCGACGGCGCGAAGTCCGCTGTTCCATTTCATGTATCGGCCAACCCCGTGCGGCCGCGACCCGATGCCGTGAGGCGGCATCCGGTCCCGCCCCGGCCACGGCCGAGTATCTTAACACGCCGGTCCCCGGGCAGGACACCGGCGGCCCTCCGCCGCCTTGAGTTCGCCGAAGGAAGGTGATTAACTGACGCCGTATTCCACTACGGCTTCGGCGTTCATGGCGACCCCCGAACAAAGCTACTTCGACCCGGCGGTGCTGGCGAGGCTCTCGAACCTGCACCTGAAGGCGCGTTGGGTCGTGGAGGGAGTCATGGCCGGACTCCACCGGAGCCGCGCCAAGGGCTTCAGCGTCGAGTTCGAGCAGCACCGCGAATACGCCCCGGGCGACGAGATCCGCCGCATCGACTGGAAGGCCCTGGGCAAGCTGGACCGCTACTTCATCAAGGAATTCGAGGACGAGAGCAACCTCAAGACCCACCTCTTGCTGGACGTCAGCGGCTCCATGGACTACGCGTCCGGCGACGTCACCAAGTTCCAGTACGCGTGCATCCTGGTGGCTTCACTGGCCTACCTGATTCTCCGGCAGCAGGACGCCGCCGGCCTGACCACCTTCTCGGACCGCATCGACTCGCAACTCCCGCCCAAGGCCACCCGCGGCTACATGGTGGAGCTGCTGCAGCGGCTCGAAGCCGAGACCACCCGGGGCGAGACCAACGTGGGCAGGATCCTGCGGGAGGTGGCCGGCGGCATCCGGCGGCGGGGCCTGGTGGTGCTGGTGTCGGATCTCCTGGATGACGCCGAATCGGTGCTCGAGGGGCTGCGCCTGTTCCGTTACAAGGGCAATGACGTGCTGGTCTTCCACGTGCTGGACGAGACCGAGCTGACCCTGCCCTTCTCCGGCAACACCCGGTTCGAGGACATCGAAGACGTCGGGCTCCGGGTCACCGCCGATCCCAAGGCCATACAGGCCGAGTACCGCCGGGTGATGGAGAACCACATCGACACCCTGCGGTCGGGCTGCCACGAGTACGCCATCGACTATCAACTGATCTCCACGGCCACCCCGCTGGACCAGGCTCTGGTAAGCTACCTGAGCTGGAGGAAGTAACCTGGCGTTCCTTTACCCGTTGTACCTGGCGGCCCTGGCCACGGCGGTGATCCCGCTGGTGATCCACCTGCTCAACCGGCGGCAGCAGAAGCGCCTGCGCTTCCCCGCCGTTCGGTTCGTGCTCATCTCGCAACGCCGTGTGGCGCGCACCTACAACCTGAGGAACTGGCTGCTCCTGGCCGTGCGGACCCTCGCCATCATCTTCCTTGTGCTGCTGATGGCCCATCCCCTGTGGGAGACCGGAGTGGGCCTCTCGGCCCGCGGCGCGCCGCTCTCCGCCGTCATCATCGTGGACAACTCGCTGAGCATGCAGGTGCGCGAGGACGGCGCGCCGTTCGGGGAGGCGAAACAGGCGGCGGAACGGATCCTGGAAGCGCTGGACGACGGCGACCGCGCGGCGGTGATCGCCACCAATCCGGTGGGGCGCGCGGCCCCCCGGCTCAAGGACCCGCGGGAAGCAACTCTGAAGGACCTCGGGCCGCTGGCGGCCACGGGCGGGGCCGCGGACTTCGCGGGCGCCCTCCGCACCGGCTACGCCCTGCTGCGCGACGCCGGCGGGCAGAAGGCCCTGTGGGTGGTGACGGACCTGGGGTTGTCGGGTTGGGACCGGCTGTCGCTGCCGGCGGTGGGCGAGTACGACCCCACCCTTACGATGAAGATCGTCACGGTGGGCTCGCCCGGCATCCCCCCCAGCGCCACCGTCAAGGCCCTCGCGCCCCGGGCGGTTCACGTGGCTCCGGGGCTGGACATCGGGCTCGCCGCCACCCTGGGGAGCTTCGCCGACACCGCCGCCCGGGAAGTGGCCGCCCGCCTCACCATCGACGGCAAGGTCCGGGACGAGAAGCAGGTGACCCTGACTCCGGATGAGGACACCACCGTGGACTTCCAGTTCAGGCTCGACCGCCCGGGCAGCCGCTCAGGCCACGTCTCGCTCCACGGCGACGGATTGTCCGGCAACCTGCGGCACTACTTCACGCTGCACACCCGGGACCGGTTGAATATCCTGCTGGTGGACGGCGACCCCCAACGGGCGCTGGTGGCCAGCGAGACCTTCTTCCTGAGCCGGGCTCTGAGCCCCACCGGAGACCTTTCCAACTCGGTGCTGCTGCCGGAGGTCATCCTTCCGGGCGCCTTGAGCCAGGTGGACCCCGGCGGATACCAGGTCCTGGTGCTGGCCAACGTCGCCGACCTGCCGCCGCCTTTCGTGGCGAGGCTGGCTGCTTTCGTCCAGAGGGGCGGCGGCCTGCTGATCTCCCTGGGAGACCGCGTGGCGCCCGACGACTACAACCGGGCTCTCTGGAACAACGCCACGCCGCTGCTCCCGGGCCCCCTCGGGGAGCGGCGGCGGGTACCCCTGGACCGGAACGTCACCGTGGGCGAGGTGGATGTCGCACACCCGGCGCTGGAAGCTTTCGGCGACCGGCGGCTGCTGGATTCGCTGCGATCGATCAAGGTATCGTCGTACTTCGAGACGGCCCCCATCGGCGCGCGGACCTTGATGCGCCTGAGCAACGGCGACCCGTTGCTGGTGGAAAAGAAGGCAGGCAAGGGCCGCGTGCTGCTGTTCACCTCCACGGCGGACAGCGCCTGGAACAACCTCCCGCTCAAGACCGGCTACGTGCCGCTGATCCAGTCCATGGTGACTCAACTGGCGGGCGGGCGCGGCGGCACCATCGACACCGGCATCACCGCCGGGACGCCGAAGCGATGGTCCACCGTCGCCGCCCACACGGGGAAGCGGCTGCGGATTGTCGATCCGAACCGGACGGAGAGAGAGATTACGCTGCAGCCCTCGGACGGGAAGGCTTCCGCATCGTTCGACGGCAACCACTTCGCCGGGGTCTACCGGGTGGTGTCCCCGGGCGGGGGCCTGGAGATACCCTCCCTCTACGCCGTGAACCCGCCGGTAACGGAGTCGCGGCTGGAGCGCATGGGTGCCGACGAGCTTGCGAGGAAGCTCGGGCCGGTGGACCATGAGGTCCTTTCCGCCGGCTCCCTTGCGGGCGGCGGCACCCGGACCGACCTTGCGCTGGCCCTGGTGGTGATGCTGATCCTGACGCTGTTGTTCGAGAGCTGGCTGGGGCAACGAAACTATGAATAGACGAAGGTTCCTGCGGCGCCTCCTGGGAACGGCGGCAGCCGCCTGCTGGGGGCTCCCCCCGACGCTTCAGGCTGCGGAAACCGGACAGCGCATCCAGTTCGTCTTCGCCCAGGTACGCTACCGTGGCGGCGACTGGGACCCGCGTCCACGGGCCGTGACTCCGTTGATGGAAGAGCTCATGCGCCGGACCAGCGTCACGGCGGCCGTGGAGCGACGGGTCGTGGGGTTGACCGACCCCGAACTGTTCTCGTT
Organism: uncultured Binatia bacterium (SeqCode); assembly: GCA_965219905.1. Taxonomy (GTDB): domain Bacteria; phylum Desulfobacterota; class Binatia; order UBA9968; family JAJDTQ01; genus JAJDTQ01. The sequence continues at coordinate 565,358 of CBDCOS010000003.1, forward strand.
CCCGTTCCTGTACATGGCCGGCAAGTACGACTTTCAGCCGTTCTCCGACGAGGAGATCCGCAACCTGAGGCGGTTCCTGTCGTTCGGCGGCTTCCTGCTGGCCGACAACACCCTGGGGCAACTGGGATACGGCTTCGACCGGCGTTTCCGCGCGGAGATGCAGCGGGTCTTTCCGGGACGGGAGATGCGCAAGGTCCCCCTGACCCACGCGCTGCTGCGGAGCTACTACCTGCTGCGCCGGGTGGGCGGACGGACGGCCACCAGCTCCTTCCTCGAGGGCATACAGCTCGGAGAGACCACCCCTGTGGTCTATTGCCACAACGACCTGGCCGGCGCATGGGAACGGGACGGGTTCGGACGCTGGAGCCATCCGTGCGTGCCCGGGGGCGAAGAGCAGCGGCGCGACGCCTTCCACCTCGGCGTCAACCTGATCCTCTACTCCATGACCGGCAACTACAAGCAGGACCTGATCCACGTGCCGTTCATACGCCGGCGCCTCACGCAGTAGGACCATGACAGGGATACCGGACATCGTTTTCGGCGGAGGGGTTCCCTGGTGGCTGGCGGGGCTGCTGGCCCTGGCCGCGGCTGCTTTCCTGGCGAACCAGTTCCGGTTCCTGCACCGGAGCCTGGGACCCGGCAGGGCCTCGCTGCTGACGCTGCTGCGGGGCGCGGTCTATGCCCTGCTGCTGTTGTTCCTCCTGGGCCCCGTTCACACGGTGGAAGAACCCACGTCGTTGCGGCGCCCGCTGGTGGTGTTGCTGGATGCGTCCGGGAGCATGGGGCTCCCCTCAAGCCGCGGCGACGCCAGCCGCTTCGAAGCCGCCAGAAAGGTGCTGGACGACCCGGGCCTGAAGCAGGGACTGGCCGGCAAGTACGACCTCAAGGTCTACACGTTCGACCGTGAAACCACCCTGTCGGACCTTGACGGGCTTGCGGGCGCGGCCCCCGAGGGCGACGCCAGCCGACTCTTTCGCGCCCTGGAGCGGGTGACGGAAGATGAGCCGGAAGCCGCCGGGGTCGTGGTCGTCTCCGACGGCATCGTGAACCCCGCCGGCGCCCTCGACGAGTTCAAGGGCCACTCCCGGCCGGTCCTCGCCGTGGGCGTGGGACAGCCCGAGGGCTTCAGGGACCTGCGCATCGCCGGACTGCGCGCACCGGAGCTGGCATTTCGCGGCCGCGCCGCCACCATCGACTTCACCATTCAGGCCTACGGCATGGCGGGCGTCCAGGTACCTCTCTACTTCAACCTCGGCCGGAACCTCGTCTCGACGCACCCCATCACCATCGACCGGGACCCCTACGAGAACCGCATCACCCTCAACTACACGCCCCGGGACCTCGGCGCCCACGGGTTCACCCTGACGCTGCCCGAACAGTCCGGCGAAATCATCGCCGGAAACAACCGGAAAGCCTTCCACATGGAAGTGCGGCGGGACAAGATCCGGGTGCTGACCCTGTCGGGGTCGCCTTCGTGGAACTACCGGTTCCTGAGGTTCGCGCTGAAGCAGGACCCGTTCCTGGAGCTGGTCTCCTTCGTCTTCCTCCGCACGCCCAACGACGTGGTGGACGTCCGGGAGAACGAGCTGAGCCTGATCCCCTTCCCCATCGACGAGATCTTCGTCGAGGAGCTCAAGAACTTCGACGTGCTGATCCTCGATGACTTCTCGTACCGCACCTACTTCAACCCGCTCTACTTCGAGAACATCCGGGACTTCGTGCGGGACGGCGGCGGCATGGCCATGCTTGGCGGCTCCCGCGCCTTCGACCGGGGCGGATACCACCAGACCGCGCTGAACCCGGTGCTGCCCGTGAAGCTCGACGGGCACGGCGCCTTCCGGACCGGCGTCGCCGCCCGCGCCGGGCTTACGGAGGCAGGCAAGGCCCATCCGCTCACCCGGGTATTCGCCGACCCCGACGCCAACGAGCAGGCCTGGCGCGCCCTGCCGCCGCTCACCACCCTCAACGAAGTGGCCCGGGCCAACGGCGAGGTGCTGCTTTCGGCCCGGTTGGACGGGCGTCAGGCTCCCCTGCTGACGGTGGGGCGGTACCACGAGGGGCGCACGCTGGCTTTCGCCAGCGATGACCTCTGGCGCTGGAACTTCGACGCGGTGGGCCGCAACCAGAACCCACAGATCCATCAGAAGCTCATTCGAAGCGGCGTCCGGTGGCTGGCACGGGAGCCCGCCTTCGACCAGGTCCAGATCGTGGCGGTGGGCGGTTCCCGGCGGCCCGGAGAAAAGCACGAGTTCCGCATCCGCGTGTTGCGGGACGACCACGCCCCGGCCGCCGAACGCGCTCTCCAGGTGGTGGTCACCGGGCCGGAGGGCGAGCGGTCGCCGCTGGAGACCGCGGCCACCGACCAGGCCGGGGAATACCGGTCGGAGTTCATCCCGCGCCGGGAGGGCTCCCACCGCATCGAGGCGCGGGCCTCGTTGGCCGGGAAGCCGCTGGGAAGCGCCGCCGCCAACTTTCTCGTGGCATTGCCGTCGGAGGAGAACGACGACGGCCGGCCCAGGCCCGAGTTGTTGCAAACCGTCGCGGCACGCAGTCAGGGCATGTTCGTTCACGCCGCCTCGTTGACCGGCGCCCACTGGTCGGAGTTCGAGCAACTGATGGAGCGGGCCGCGCCGTCCAGCATCGTGGCCAGAAGCCGCGTGGCGCTCTGGAACGAGCCTCTCCTGTTCACCCTCGCGGTCCTGCTGCTGGCGGCGGAATGGTGGCTGCGGCGGACCTGGGGCCTGGTATGAGACCGGGGGACAGTGGAGGTCCGTTCATGACCACGCACGTTTTCTCCGGCAATCCCCTGGACCGGGGCGACGTGCAACGCCGGGACGAGGAGTGGCTCAGAAAGGCGGCCAGGGACCCCGGTTCCCGTTTCCTGCCGCTGTGGCAGCTCGACATCCTGTTGCGGAACGGCGACCGGGCCGAGCTCGGGTGGGTCCGGCCCGGGGACATCGAAGGCCTCCCGGTGGAAGGCCCGCCGGTCTTCCTCGGCCTGATGGAGGGCGCCGCCCACTTCGCGGTGGATGTCTCGGCCGTCCCGGAGCCACTCCGGGAGTTGAACCTGGAGGAGCCCTGGGGCTTCGTGGAGGCCCGGGCCGCGGCCGCGCAACTGAAGCCCCAGGACGTCGGCATCCTGGCCCAGAGCAAGGCCCAGGTGGACTGGCACCGCCGGCACCGCTTCTGCGGCCTGTGCGGCGGCGTCACCGAGCAGGGACGGGGCGGCCAGGTGCGCAAGTGCACCGTCTGCAACACAGAGCACTTTCCCCGCACCGACCCCGTGGCCATCATGGTGGTCACCGACGGCGAACGCGCCTTGCTGGGCCAGTCCCGCGGACGGCTGGCGCGGTCCGGACGCTACTCCGCCCTGGCGGGCTTCATCGACCAGGCCGAGTGCATCGAGGAAGCCGTGCGGCGGGAAGTGAAGGAAGAGGCCGGCATCACCGTGGGCGAGGTACGCTATCACTCCTCCCAGCCCTGGCCCTTCCCCTCCTCGCTCATGATCGGCTGCCACGGAAAGGCCCTGACCACGGACATCTCCAAGGACGACGAGGAGATGACCGACGTGCGCTGGTTCAGCCGGGAGGAGGTCGTCTCCTCTCTGGCCGGAGAGAACCCGGACCTGCGGCTGCCGGACCCCGTGGCCATCGCCCACCACCTGATCCGGGCCTGGGCCGAAGGGCGGGTGGTGTTTTAGCCCCGCCTCGCCCCGCCTGGATTCCCGCCCCCCTTCCGTCATTCCCGCGAAGGCGGGAATCCAGGGGTGGGGCGGGGCAAAGGAACGCAATGTTCCACCCCACCGCTCCTGGATTCCCGCTTTCGCGGGAATGACCGGGGGAGATGACGGAAGAGGAGCGGGAATGACGGAGGGGGAATGAGACAAGACGGGAGGAGGATCCCATGGCCAAGCCACGCATAGCGGTGTTCTCGGGCCCGCGCGCCACCATCGCCAATACGCCGCCGCTGGTCACGAGCAACAAGGGGCGGGCGGCAGGCGACCGGCAACTGGAGGGGCGGTTCGACCACCTGGTGCCGCAGCGCCTGCACGAGCCGGTGCGGGTGCGCATCGAGAAGTTCAGCGCGCACCCGCTGGAATCGGACGCCGCCGAGGTCTACCACGACGACGGCAAGCCCTACTACGAGGTCGAGCTGCGCCCGGAGGACGGTACGTATCCGCTGCCCTACATGGCACGGCGAGCCGACGGCTCCGAGGACGGGAGACCCTTCGAGGACAGCGACCAGCGTGACGCGGGCATGGGCTACGGCGGCAGGCAATCGTACTTTCCCGATGCCTCCCGGCTGCTGGAGGACATAGACCGCGGGTTGAGCGGGCGCGGCCACGACGGCGCGGCCAGCGAGCTGGACCGCCTCGCGGAGTTCGATTTCGTGCGCGTGCTCCCGCCGTCGGGCTACACGAAACAGGGCGAGGTGGGCGGCCGCGACTTCTTCCCCTACAGCCCCCGGCCCCTCGGCAAGTTCCCGCCCCATTCGGCCATGGCCCGGGCGGTCAACGTCGTCCAGCAGACCGTCGACTCGGGGCGCTACGACGGCTTCATCTGGCTGGAGGGCAGCCCCCACGTGGAGGAGACGCTCTACTGGCTGAGCCTCGTGGTGGATACCGCCCTGCCCTTCGTGGGCATATCCTCACAGCGTCCCCACGGGGCGCTGGCCAACGACGGCGACCGCAACATCGTGGACGCGACACGCTACATCGCGTCGGGCCTCGGAGCGGGGCTGGGCGCGGTGGGCATCGTGGACGAGCAGATATTCGCGGCGCGCGCGTTCAAGAAGGGCGACGCGCGGCCGGGCGGCTACCGCGCCACGGGCGGGCATGGGGGCGTGCTCGGCAGCGCGTGCGAGGAGGTCCACGTTTGGTACCGTCCCGCGTACCGGACCACGGGCACATCCGCGCTCGCGGTGAAAAGCCTTCCCGCCGAGGTGGTCTTCCAGGAGTACGGCGACGGTCCGGGGACGGCGAGCATCCGCATCAAGGACGAGGACGGCTCGCTGCGGGGCGACGCCATCGCGCCGGTGCACGTGGTGAAGTACGGCCACTACATGGCCGAGGAAGACACCGCGGACCCCGAGGTGGAAGTGGACATCATGGCACGCATCGAACGCGGGCTCGCGCAGGAAGCGTCCGCGGAGCCGGGGGCGCCGCGTTTTCACGGTTTCGTGCTGGAGGGGGCGGCAGGCACCGGGTCCGCGCTACACAGTCAGATGGCGGCCCTCGCCATCGCCGCCTTGAGCGGCATGCCGGTGGTGCGGGTGAGCCGGGGCGATCCGGAAGGCGCCCTGCCCTCCAATCCCAACGACCTGACCATCGAGGGCAGCAACCTGGACGCTACCAAGGCGCGGGTGCTGCTGCGCGCGGCCATGCTGCGCCTGGGGCGTCTGCCCAAGGCCCGCGACCCCCGCAACCCCACGGCCGAGGAGCGCGAGGCGTCGGTCACGGCGATTGCGCGCTACCAGGAGATATTCGACACGCACTAGCGTCCTGCCCCCTTTCTATTGACAGTTCCACCAGATTTCTATTATAAGTTTCACCACGTGCCTATCTCTATTTTGCCCAGGAGGTCGCGCTGTCCGTGTCGGATGAACGAACCATCCTGCCGCGCCACCTTAGCGCGGAACTGAAAGATGCGCTGAACTATGCACGCGTGGTCAACGTCGTGGGTGCCCGGCAGGTCGGCAAGACCACGCTCGTCCGGGACATCCTCCAGACCGGGAGGTTCATCACCCTGGACGACGAAACGGTGCTCGATGCCATCGAAAACGATCCATGGGGCCAGTTGCAGCGGCTCACGGACGAGACCGTCGGCGTCCCGCTGATCATCGACGAAGCGCAGCGATCGAGGAATCTGCCCCTGGCCATCAAACGTCTCGTCGACTCCAGCAACCGAAAGGGACAGTTCGTCCTCACCGGCTCCTCCAACATCTTCTCGACGCGGCATGTGGCGGACTCCCTCGCCGGTCGCATGGTGGCGCTCACGCTATGGCCGTTGACCGCCGCGGAAACCCTCTCCCGCGGCCCGACCAGAGTCCTCGACTGGGCTGTCTCTGCTGATCCGGATCTCGGGGACTTGCCGGCGCCTGAGCCTGCAACCCGCGCGGCATACATCGACCGGGTCCTTGAGGGAGGTTTTCCCGAGGTCCGCGACCTCGATCACCGCCGGCGGCAAAGGGTCTACCGCGAATACGTCGAGTCCATGGTGGATCGCGATGTCGCCGACATCGTCCGCATCCGGAGAAGCGATGCGCTCCGACGCCTGATCGATCAACTCGCGGTCCGCACGGCAGCGGAACTCAACGTCGCGGAACTCTGCGAGATCGTCGGCGTGCAGCGAAGCACGGTGGAGCAGTATCTCGATGTGCTGATGCGGCTGTCCCTGGTGGTCAAGCTCGGCGCGTGGACTTCCGGTGAAACCCGCCGCGAAATCAAGAACGCGAAGCACCATTTCGCGGACACCGGCATCGCGGCCGCGCTTCGCAACCTGGTGCCTCGTTCGTTTGATCCGGACGCCGACCCCACCGCATTCGGCGGCCTGCTCGAAAGCTTCGTCTTCGCCGAGCTGCTGCGCTCCGAGCCGTACCAAACCAATGGTTTTCGTTTCTATCACTGGCGCGACCAGCGGGGACGCGAGATCGACATCCTGGCGGAAAGCGCCCACAGTCTGGCCGCCATGGAAATCAAGGCCTCCGCATCGGTGAGCCGCGGAGATTTCAGGCACCTGCGGTGGTTCGCGCACGAAGGTCCGGGCAAGACCCGAAGCGTGACCTCGATCATCTTCTATCTGGGCGAACACAAGCTTCAGTTCGGGCAACGCCTTTACGCGCTGCCGGTAAGCTGCTTGTGGGGAGTTGTGTAGCAGCACACCTTCCCGCGCTGAAGGCTGATCAGGTCAACGGCCGCCAGGTATCTTCACCGTACACGAGCCATGCGTCCGCCCGGCGACCGTCCCAGCGATAACACAGAAGGCGGCCCGGAACCGGGATTCCCATTACATCGGGCCAGAACGCAGCCACGGCCTCGCCACCGGGCCGGCGAACGCTCGGATAGACGATGCCGTTGCCGGCATGTTCTCCGCGCAATTCCATGGCCAACGCCTGTCCAGCGGTGTAGTCATCGGGGTCCAGCGCGGCGCTGAAAGCTCCCGCGCCACGCAGGTCATGCAACTCCGCGTCGATGCCGCCGACGAGTTCCCGGTAGTCCGCGGTGGCCGGCTCTTCCTCGGTCGCCGCCATGAAGCGCTCAAAATGGTACACTGTCTCCGCCAGGGCCACCTCGAAGCGGTCGCCCGCATGGTAGACCCCGTAGCTGCCATCGCTGAACCGGGTCGGCCGCTCAAACGAGACATGGCAGAACGGCGCCATCACCCAACTGGCGCCGGGACCCGAAACCCGACGCCCGGGCGGCACCAGATGGATGGCGCCGATGTCGTCTCGGACCCTTGGATCGGTCTTGGCTTCGGCTTCCGCCAGCAATTCCCAGTCCGCCGGATCGGCGATGTCCTCGAACAGGTTCACGGGCGGATAGATGGTCCGGATCAGACGGTACGCCCGCCGCCACCGGACCCGGCTCAGGGGCGGGATCACCAGCCCCCGCGCTCCGCGTCGAGATAGGCGCGGACTGCCACCAGATCGGGGATGGAGCCGGCCAGCAGCCGGTCCAGCGCCGATGCGCCGCTGAACGCCTGGTTGGGCTTGCGCAGCCATTCGTAGCCACGTGACGGCTCACGGAACAGGTGGCGCAGGCTTGTGTGAATGCCCATCAGCATGGACAGGCGCTCGCGCGTGTCCCGCGAGATGCGCGACGGTTCCACCTGCCCGGTCTTCCAACGGGCGTATGTCCTGGCCGCGGGACCCCCCATCAGAATCCGGCCCTGGCGGTCGTTGAGCTGCCAACGCTCCGCCAGATTGAAGAAGGCTCGGAGCATGGCCAGGGTCTCCGCGTCGGTTATTTCCGGCCGGCCGAGCGGCGCGCTGCCGGGCACTGGAACCGTCCTTGCCATATGGCAAATATAAACTGCATTATTGCCTTTCGTCAAGAACCTCGCCTTGTCTCCGGACGCTCTTTCCTTCCCAAAGCGATCCACATCTATCCTTGTCGGCAAACGTCTCGCAAACTATAGTTACGGCGTAGGAGGTGCACCATGACCACCACGCTCCGTTTCAGCGGCGCCATCCCGGCCAATCTGCTTCCCTTCAACGACGACCTGTCCTTTGATGAGGTCAACTACCGGAAACATCTCTCATGGCTCGCCGCAGTCGACGGAGATGACGCCCTGAACGCAAAAGGTAACCTTCGCCTTGGGAGCCGTCCGTGGCGGATTTCGAGGGGTCCAGACCGCCTCCTGGCGAGCCCGGGATCGGTATTGAATGGCGGATGGTGATCTTGTCTTCGCTGACCAACACCTCCTTCACGAGGAGCCGTACGATGCGTTGGCGTTCCGTGATGTCGAGGGTTTCGGCGGACGAACGCAGCCGCTCCAGAAAGCCGGTCAGGGTCTCGGCGAGCCGCAGGTAGGTCTCACGGTCCTTGGCCTGATCGACCGCGGCTTGCAGTTCGCGATGCAGGGCCTGCTCCTGACGGCGAAGCTCGGGCGTTCTGTCACGCAGTTCGTCGATGGTGATCAACTCTTCCTGGTAGGCATTGACCAGGCGGTCGATGCTCTTGCGGATCCTGATCAGCTGGCGCCGCAGGTCGGCCTCGCGCTGTTGGTTGGGGTCGGAGGCGCGGGCCGCCTCCAGTCGCCGGTCGATTTCCGCGCTGATCAGTGCAGGGTTCTCCAGCAGGCGGACCACCTCGGTCCAGACGACGTCATCAAGCAGTTCCTGGCGCACCGGACGGCTGTCGCACAGCGGCCCGTTGAGGTGGCGCCACGAATCGGATCCCAGGCAGCGGTAATAGGAGATCTTGCGGGCGCTCGTCTGGGCCGAGGTGCGGTACCACGCGTAGCCGCATTTGCCGCAGGAGACCAGTCCCTGGACCACGCTGAGTGTCTTGGTGCGGCGCGGCGCGTGGATCTTGTTTCTCTCCAGCCGCTCTTCGGCCAGGGCGAAGGTCTCCTCGCTGACGATTGCCGGCACCGGGATCTCGATCCACTCCTCACGCGGTTTCTCGTGACCGCCGGTGGTGGCGCTGGCGAAGCCTCCGCTCAGGCGTACAGGACGTGTCACGCTTTTTCGCGGCATCTGGCGGGTCTTGCCGAAACAGGCCGTCCCCTTGTAGGCGGGGTTGCGGAGAATCGCCCACACGGTCGAGCGTTCCCAGCGCGAACGCCCCGTGGCCGTAGGGACCTCGCGCTCCTTGAGATTGCGCGTGATCGCGCCGATGCTCATGTGGTCGCAAGTGTAGCAGCGGTAGACCTCGCGAACCACCGAAGCCTGCGGTTCGATGATTTCGTAGAACGCATCGCTGTCCGGGGTCTTCTTGTGGTAGCGGTAGCCATAGGGCGCGCCGCTGAGGACGGCGACTTCGCCGCGTCGCGCCCGGTGACGCTTGCCGCGCCGGGAACGCTCCAGAATCTGGGCGCGTTCATATTCCGCGATCATGCCCTGGAACTGGACCAGGAGGTGGTCCTCGGGGGTTTCCATCGACGGAGCGTTCACAAACACGGTCTCGACGCCCTGGCGGGCGAGCTCCTCGATAATCACGACCTGATAGGCATAGCGCCGGCTCAAGCGGTCCGGGGCATGCGCCACCACCGTGTCGATGCGCCCTTCCGCGGCGAGGTCCCGGACCCGCTCGAGTCCCGGGCGTTCGAGAACGGCGCCGCTGTAGCCGTCGTCCTCGATGATCATGTCGGGCGCGACGCGGTACCCGTGACGCTCGGCGTAGGCGACCAGGGCTTCGGTCTGGCTGGCGATCGTGCGGCTATCTCTCTGCTGCTCGCCCGAGACCCGCGCGTACAGGGCTGCGATCCTCATGTTCGTCTCCTATATCGCGCGCCCGGGCCGGGATCTTGTGAGCCTGATCCGGCACCAGGATCGCGTAGACGTTCTGGAGCTTGGCGTCGAGCAGACGATCGAAGGCATAGGCGAGTTGAACGGTGGGCCGGGAGCCCGCGCGACGTTCAGCCATGCCCACCCGCATGCGAGAAGAAGCGCCTCAGAGCCCGGGTGACGATCTCCGCGATGGAGCGGCCGCTGGTCCTGGCATGTGCCCGCAACGTTGCCGCCAACGTGCCCGGAATCTTGATGGTGACGGGGGTCAGCGCTTCGCCCGGCTCGGCCGGCTGGTTCATGGCGCGGGCGTCCTGGACGTAACGGTACGACTGGCGCTGGGACAGCCTGAAGCGCTGCGACAGGCGCAGCACGGCTTCGCTCGCGGAGACGCCTTGGGCGAGGAGTGTGTAGGCGGCGTTGAGCCGCTCGACTTTTTGGGCTCGTGTCGACCGAACCATTTGTCATAAGAATATTACCCTTTGCGACCCAGATCAACCAGAAGACGATCCCGCCACTGCACAATCTCACGTTCGAAGCGGAAGTTACCTTTTGTGTTCAGGGCGTCTTGACGCCATCGTCTGCAACGGCCACGCCGGCGAGGTATCGTCCCTGAACCGGGAGGAGCGACGCCGCGCGCTGGCCATCGCCGCCGACGAGGTCGGCGACCGGGTGGAGCTCATCTCCGGCATCTACACGGACAACACCCTCGAAGCCGCCGAGCTTGCGAAGGACGCCAAGGCCGATGGCGCGGCCGGGCTGCTGGTCTTTCCGCCGACGCTGTTCATGTGGGGCGCCCGGCTCCGGCCCGAGATGGCCGTGGTGCACTTCGAGACCATCGCCGAGGCCACCGACCTGCCGCTCATCGTGTTCGAATATCCGCCGGCCATCGGTATCGGTTACGATCCGGAGACCCTGGCGCGGCTGACGGAGATCGATCACGTGGTGGGGGTCAAGGACTGGAGCAACGACATGGTGGCGCTGGAGGCCAACCTGCGGGCGCTGCGCGGCACCGGCCGGCCCGTCGCCATGTTGAGCAGCTACACCATGTCGCTGTTCGGAAGCTACGTGCTGGGAGCCGACGGCTCCATCTCCGGGATGGGAAGCGTCACCGCGGACCTGCATGCGGAGTTGTTCCGCGCGGTCCAGGACGGCGACCTGGAGGCCGGCCGCCGGCTCAACGACCGCCTGGCTCCCTTGGTGGAGGTGTTCTACGCGCCGCCCTTCGTGGACATGCACAACCGCATGAAGGAAGCGCTGGCGATGCTGGGACGCATCAACAAGGCCGTGGTGCGGCCGCCCTTGAAGCGCATCACGGACGATGAGCGCAAGCGTATCCGCCGGGCGCTGCTGAAGTCGGGGCTGCTGCTGCCGTAGTCGTCTGCAGCAACCTTCCTACGACCAGCTGTCCTGGTACACCCAACGGTCGAGGTTGTCGAAGTACTGGCGCCGGAGCATGAGGCTCATCTCCACGGCGCGGACGACGCGGTCCTGGATCTCGGGGCTGGTGGCGTACTTGACCAGCAGCTCGAAGGGATAGTTGCCGTGCTCTTCCTCGTCGTCGTGGATCTTCTGGTAGGGCCCGGTTACCCACTCCGGCACGGTGCCGGCCTCGAGGCTCTTGCCGATGAGGTAGTCGGCCACGCCCTCTCCGGCGAACGGAAACGCGGCAATGCGCTCACAGGTCGTGGTCAACGCCTCGAACCCGTTGAACATCGCCATCTGGGCGGGTACGGGCTTGTAGTCGTAGGGAACCGCCCCTTTGCTTTTCAGGGCTTCGGAAAGGTACTCGGCGTGGACGAACTCCTCGTAAATCGCTTCCGCCAGGATGGCCTTCACCTCCAGCTCCGGGGTGGTCTTGAGCCATGAGCCGAAGACCTCGGCCGCGCGCACCTCGTTGAAGAGCCGGCTCTGCATCACCTTGATGCGCATCTCGTCCGTGGTGAGCGGAATGTAGCTGTAGGCGGGGAGATTGTCGTCCAGCCCCTTGCAGAACTCGGCGACCCGCTTCTGCACCTTCTTGGCGAACTCTTGACTGTCCATGCGTGCTCCCTGTCCGGAAGATTCCGGTGCGGTTTTCGTTGCTCACACGGATACCAGCCGGTGCACGGACGGTCAACCAAACCCCTATTTCTTCAGGCCGAGGAACCCCTTGTACTGGGCGACGATGCCCGGAGGGGCATCGGTCATGAGCTGAATGATCTTGGCGATGTCCTTTCCCGAGCGTGGAGAGACCCTGATGCCCTGGCGCTTGGCCTCGCTGATGAACTTCGGACTGGCAAGAGCCTCCAGGAAGGCTTTCTGCAACACTTCCGACCGCTCCGGCGGCGTCCCCGGAGGTAGCGCGTACAGGCGGAGAATGCTCCAGCTCCGGATCAGGAAATTGGCGAGCTCTTGTTGGTCGGAGTTGAGGGTCAAGTCCTTGAGGGTTGCCACTCCGGGCGGCGCTTCCGCCCCCGGCCCCGTCCCGATGGCCAGGAACGGGCGGATGGTATTGTTCTCGATGAGGTGGCCGTAGCGGTCCTGGACGAAGTGGAGAGAGAGATTCATGCCCTCCAGCTCTTTCCGTTCCAGCGCCGCGAGGATGCCGGTGGAGCCCTTGTAGCCGAAGACGACCTTGATGGGGAGCCCGAGCGCGCGCTCGAATTCACCCATGATGGCGGCGGACTGGCCCACGCCCGTGGCCCCGACGGCGAGGGGCTCCTTCCTCTTTTTCAGATCTTCGAGGGTTCGTATCGGCAGGTCGCCCCGGACCCACAGGACTCTCGGCAGGGCCGGCAGGGAAGGATCACCGAGAAACACGAAACCCTTGGGGTCGAACTTGGCCGCAGGGTCCCCGATCAATGCCTGCATGATGATGCCGGCGGCGAAGTTGACGATGGTGAGCCCGTCTCCCGGTTGTTCCGCGTAGACCCGGTTGGCTGCGATCAGGCTGCCCGCCCCCGGCATGTTCTGCACGATGAACTTGGGCTCGCCCGGTATGTAGAGCGGCAGATGCCGGGCCAGCATTCGCGCGAACGTGTCGAATCCGCCGCCCGGATTGACCCCGACGATGATCTTGACCGTCTTGCCTTCGTAGAACGGAGCGGCCGCGTGTACCGGTGAACCGGGGTGAAACCACAGGCACAAGGCGGCGACGAGTGTGAGCAGGGCTGCTTTGGTTGGTGCTCGGCCGTTCATAAACACCTCCCCTGGAACGTGCTTGAAGGACACGGGACCCTTTGAATTTCGGGACACTACGATGGGGTCGAAACCGTTGTCAAACGCAAAGTCGACGCGGCTGGAAACCTTTCGCCGTTGGTCCTCGACTCGCGTCCGCTTCTGTTTGACAGGCCGGAACGATTCGAAATAAAGGGGAGCCATGGCCAACGGACCTTTCGTCGACTCGATCATCAACGAGATCATCGAACCCGGCATCCGGCGACTGATGGAACACCGCTACTTCTCCGAGTTGCGGGAAGGCAGGCTCTCGGTGCGGCGCCTCCAGGGGTGGTCGTTGCAGCACTATCTGCACAACGTCGTCCTGTTGAAGGGCTTCGCCCTCTGCATGGTCAAGAACGCCCATGACAGCCAGCTCTTCAGCCACTTCGCCTACCAGTTCGAGGAAGAGCGGACCCATCCCGACCTGGCCAAGCGCTTCGGCCTCGCGCTGGGGCTCGGTGAGGAGGATTTCGCCGAGGCCACGCCGGTGTTCGGGTGCCTGGTGCACACGAGCCGGATGATCCATGGAATGCTGCTGGGCTCCCCTGCGGAGAACCGCGTCGGAGCCCTGGTGGACGAAAGCATGGTCCGCCGGTACTCGGAGGAGTTCAACGGCTACGCGCGGAAGCACTACGGGCTGGGAGACGACGCCTGCGAGTTCTTCACCGTGCACATGGTCGCGGACGAGGAACACACCGCCATGGCCTCGGAAGTAATCGCCCGCCTGGCGACGACTCCCCGGGAGCAACGGTTGGTCCGTGAAGCCGCCCAGCATACGGTTCGCCTGAAGCTGGGGAAATTCGACAGCATCTACGAGAACTATGCGTAGGCGCACCCGCTACCTCGGAACGGGAACAAATGAAGATCTATAACTTCGACCTGCTGGCCTATCCGCACGTGCCCATGGACATCCCGGGCACGCCACTCCCCAGCAACCTGTTCGACCCGCTCGAAGGCCATCGCAACTACGAGGAACACTTTTACGAGATGGAACACTGCGAGCAGCTCGGCTTCGAAGGGGTGCTGTTCAACGAGCATCACTACAGCGCCTACGGCACCATGCCGTCGCCCAACCTGGTGGCCGCGGCCCTCAGCCAGAGAACGAGCCGGATCAAGATCGGCGTGCTCGGCAACGTCCTGCCGCTGCGCCACCACCCGGTACGGGTGGCGGAGGAGTACGCCATGGTCGACTGCATGTCCGGAGGCCGCCTGATCGCGGGCTTCGTTCGCGGCATACCGCCCGAGTACCTCTGGTACAACATCGACCCGAAGGAGTCGCGCGGGCGTTTCGAAGAGGCCTTCGAGCTGATCATGACGGCGTGGAAGGAGCCCATCTGGAGCTACCACGGCAAGTTCTTCCATCTGGAGAATTGCGCCACCTGGCCCCGCCCCGTCCAACAGCCCCATCCGCCGATCTGGGTCGCCGCCCGGAGCGCCGAATCCGTGGAGTGGTGTGCGCAGCGCCATCTCCCGATCGCGCAGGTGTACCAGACCACCAGCCAGATCGAGGATACCTTCAACTACTACCGCAAGGTGGCGCGGGACGGCGGATGGGAAGCCGACCCCGGTCAGTTCATTCTTTGCCGCCACATCTACGTGGACGAAACGGACGAGAAGGCGCGCGAGGCGGCCGAGCCGGCGCTGCGCTATTTCTTTACGCTCCTCAATCGCGGGTTCAAGCAGACCGCCAGCGCCGAGGGCGCGCGCGTGAGAGAAGCCCTCTACACCGACAAGTCGTTCAATTACTTCCGCGAAGAGAACCGTCAACGCCACGACTTCTCATCGCTGAGCTGGGAGGACCTGGATCGGGTGGGATACATCTTCGCCGGAAGCCCCGACACCGTCGCGCAAAGACTGAATGCGCAAATGAGCGCGGTGGGCGCCGAACACTTCATGGGAATGTTCCACATCGGCAACCTCCCCCACAGCAAGGTCCTCGCCTCCCTGGACCTCTTCCACAAGAAGGTGATGCCGCAGTTGCAGTGAGCGGCGCGGACCCCGTCCCCGGAGCAACGGAGTGGCGAACAGCGAGCGGATTACCGACCTGAAGGCCCTCGACGACCTGCTCGAGAGCGAGTCCATGCAGGGATTGTGGGTCGGTGAAGACAGGCACATTGTCGAGCCGCGACCCTTCGGCGCTCCCAGGCTGTGGAAGTGGTCGAAGATCCGGGAGGGGCTGGACACGGCCGCGAGGCTCGTGCCGACGAACTTCAAGGGCTCCCGCAGGGCCATCACGCTGATGCATCCCGACGTCACGCGCGGCACCAGCAACACGCTGGTCATGGCGGTGCAGTTGGTCAAGGCCGGCGAGGCGGTCTACGCCCACCGGCACACGGCGGCAGCCATCCGTTTCATCCTCGAAGGCGGGGAGGATACCTACACCATCACCGACGGCGAGAAGTGCCTCATGGAAGTCGGCGACCTCGTGGTTCAGCCGAACTGGAACTGGCACAACCACGTCAACGAATCCGACCGGGACGCGGTCTGGATCGACGCGCTCGACGTCGGCCTGATGGCCCACCTGCGCACCATGTTCCAGGAACCGCACCCGGCCGAGGACGTCAGGCTCTTCAACAGCGCCACGGACACCACCGTCCGCAATCCCGGCAACCTCTCACCTCCCGGCAGAAGCCCCAAGGGTTTCGTTTACAAGTGGCGGGAGACCCTGCCCGCCTTGAACGCGATGCTCGCGGCAGACAAGAGTCCCTACGACGGGCGCTGCCTCGAATACCGGGACCCGGCCACCGGAGGACCGACATTCCCCACGTTCTCGTGCTGGATCCAGATGCTCGACCCGGGAGAGCAGACGTCGCTGCACCGGCACACCGCCAACCACCTGTATCATGGCTTCCGCGGTTCGGGCGTCATCGACGTGGAAGGTACGGAGGTGGCGTGGGAGCAGGGAGATTTCGTGGTGGTTCCAAACTGGAGCTGGCACCGGCACCGAAACGGGTCGGACAAGGAACCCGCCATCCTCTTTTCCGCTACCGACCGTCCCCTCCTGGAGACGCTCGGGCTCTACCGCGAGGAAGCGGGTAATGGCCGGAGTTCGCGTTGATCCCGACCATGGACCCCGCCGGTTAGGCAGGACACACACCGGAAAGAGGTTGGCTTGCGCAGGCCCAGTTCGCTCGCGCGAATGAGCCGGCCTTTGTCACAAAACTTCGACGGAATTCCGCTGGCAGACGTCGATGAAGTCCACTCGATTAAAGGTCAAAATCGCGGCGACCGCGACGTTCGTGTCTTCAATGACAGCACGAAGCACCGCATCAACAAGACTCAACGGTCGGCCGCGGCGTCCCATCTCCACAACGGTGTAATAGGAGTCATCTCGGTAAGGGGTGTCGTCCAGTAGTGTCGTATCGGGATGTTTCACCACCGCATCGAAACGGGCCATGATCCCGCGCCGGCGAGCAAATCGGGTATTCACAGCCTCATACAACACCGGCCACGGCAGGACGATCGGCAACTTGTCGAGCCATTCCCGTTTCTCTTGGGCTGATGCGTGATGAGTATCTCTTTCGTTGTACAGGGCAAAGAAAAAGCCCGTGTCAGGCAGTAGCGCGCCTCTCATGCGACATCACCGACATCTTCGTCGTCGCCACCGTTGTCGCCGAAACCCTCCCACGGCGCGCCTTTTCGACGCCCGAACAGGTACTTCCCCTTGCGGTCGTGGATAAGGTATATCCGGCAACGCTTATCCAGCGAGACAGCCGCCTGTATGTCGTCTTTCAGGGCGGTGGCTAAGTCCCCTTCATGGGCGTATTTCAAGAATGCGACACTGGAACCGCACTCTTTGGCACCGTGACTGTCCAGCCAAGAGTACAGCCCTTCGTAGTCCCCATTGACGCCCAAGTCGTAGCTGAGCCAGATAGTGCTCTTCATTTCCCTCCTCCCGCCTGGACCGTTGGCATAGTACTCAGTCTATCCCTTCCCTCACCTGGTTCAAGCGGGATGGAGCGGAATCCGCACCATTGCCACGAAGATCTGCGACTGCGGCCGGATCTGGACGGTGGACACAAGCGAGAAACAGCTTTCAGCCAGCAGCCACTTCCAGTCCTCGGCGGTGTATTTGTTGTGGAACGGGAACATGCGGAGCCAGCCGGCGCGCTGGCGCTCGGGCGGCTTGTTGCGGTCCCGGGGCCGGTCCTGGACGTACTGCGCCAGCGGCATGCGTACCCAGTCGTCGAGCAGGAACAGGCCGCCGGAGCGAAGCACCCGCTGCACCTCCGCCAGCACGGCGAAGGGGTCCTCCACGACGTGGAGCACCCCGGTCATGGACACCAGGTCCACGCTGCCGCCGTCAAGCGGCAACGGCTCCCTTTCGAGGTCGTGCACCGCCAAGGTCGGCGGCGCGCCCCGGTAGCGCAACCCGAGGGTGTGCTCAATCATGACCGCGGTGACGTCGAAACCGTAGAGCTGGCTGTTCTGGTGGCGTTCGGAAAGATCGCGCAAGTACAGACCCGGCCCGCAGCCCAGGTCTGCGATGACGGGCTCGGCGGGGAGATGCCTCCCGACGTTGGCCCTGAAGACGGACCAGTATTGGTCATTGAAGCGCCGGGGATGGCGCTCCACCGCGCGCTCGACCAGTTCCTGATCGGATACGCCGCTGATTTCCTCGCTACCGCACGAAATTTGCGGCCGATTCTTGTCCTACCAAGCCCAGAAACGTCTCTTATCCAGCAACGATGCTACGAAGGATTGCAGTTGATGCAACCTCCTACGCTCACCGCCGGATCGCGGCGGCCATTCTTGTTGCACCGCTCCACTGCCTTAAGCCTCCGCTGTTCCTCAAGAGGCCCTACGCCAAGAACATTTCGAATGCCGCAATTGAATGTCTTTTTCCATCGCCTCGAAGGACTAGCGACATGCCTGCCTCCTCGCTGTCCTGCAAATGAATATGCCAGTACTTCCTTCTTTTTTGTATCGTCGAATTTAAGTTTTCTAGTTGCGCCGCAATTTCTGCATGCGGCAGCACATATGCGACATCCTTGTCAACACACCCGAGGACAAAGTAGCCGATCCTGCTAGCGCGCAAAAATTCATCCCAGTGTGGATGATATGCGTACCAATAGTTACTGACTCCCTCGTACCGCTTAGAAATGGTGCAGATAGCTCGAACATCATGGTCTGGTGTCCAAAATTGCGCCCTTTTATGAGCGATCAAACTAAGTCGGTCTCGGTCTGCGAGTGACGAAATAATGCGCTTGCGCAGCAAATCCATGATCCGGGGCGGAGTATTTCGTTGGAGGGACGTCGTAGCATCAGAAAAGGAAGCATCGGATTCCTTATCTTGCGTATACAGTTCGAAAGACGATTCAACATCCTGAGTCGCCGTAAACATTATGTCTATAATATTATCGAGCCTTGTGTACTCAAATGGCGTCAAAAGGCTCCGAATTTTGGTGATGGTTGTATCCTCATCCGCGCTTTCCATAATTTTCACCAAGTTAATTAACGATTCAACACTGATAACTCGTGTGTCCCAAGCGTGCTTAGAGCCACGAATTTGCGCTTCCAAATCTCCTGTGTCTTTTCGACCCACCACCAACAATATCGAGGAGTTCGCGGAGATGTCGGAACTTCGAATCAGGCGTTCGCGGTACTCGGCAACGGTGTCTAGATTGATCCGGTAGGCGTCGGTAGTTTTGACTTCAACGACAATCTGCGGCCCCGAAGGCTCCTTCCAAACACCATCAAAGTTGATGGCGTTAGTTTTGCCCCGGTAAAGTCCACACTCAACATTATAACCGAGCCGTCGTCCCAATTCATTCACAATGTCCTGCAAAATAAACCCGCTATGTTTGAATGACGACGAAAGACAGTGGTCAACGTGCTCGCACAATTTGTCGCTGGAAATGCGGGACAGGTATTCGCGAAGCTCGCTAGAACAATCTGAGTCATCTCGGACAACACCGTCCCCTGCCATTGCGACCGCCTGCTCAATGTTGAATTTGTCTACGGCCGCTGCGCTACCGCGCATCAGGTCCAAAAGTGGCATTCGGGACTCCCTTCTTAAGGGCTTCGCCAAAGTTAGAGGGCACCTGAGGCGTCACGTCAAGAATTTAACGTGGATTCGACGAACAACTCCTCCACCGCCACCGCCCTGTCCATGAGCCCCTGGTCGTGGGAGTAGCCCATGAACCGCTCCAGGTTGGCGCGGTTGCGCTTGAGGCCGTAAGGCCAGTAGTCCTGGCCCAGCGAATCCCTTTCCTCTTCGTAGAGGTGCCGGGTCCACACCAGGCTGGACCAGTTGGGGTCCGAGTAATACTCGAAGCACGCCGTCTTGGCCTTCTCGAAGGCGTCGGTGACGCTCTGCACGGCGAAGGGATACTGTTCGAGCACCTCGTTCTTGAACGCCACCACGTGCATGATGGGATAGAAGCCGTTCTTTCGGAAGTACTTGAGCTCCTCGGCGCGGGGGTCGCGGAACAGCCGGCGGATCTTCTCCGACCCGTCCACCACCTCGTCCGGGGGATGGGGCATCATGAGCGCGTCGATGTCGCCCCGCTCCAGCATGGCGCCGATGCTCTCGCCCTTCTCCAGGTAACGCAGGCTCACGCCTTCGAGCTGGATGGACAGGGCCTCGGGCTTGTCGATGACCCAGTTGACCTCGCGCCAGGGGACGTCGTATTCGCTCTGCAGGTCCCCCTTGGCAAGCACGGACAGCGTGGTCTGGAACGTGCTGAGCCCCACCGTCCTGCCCACGAGGTCCCGAGGCGACTCGATGCCCGCGTCCACGTTGACCCACATCTGTGACAGGCTGAACAGCCGCCGCGGAAACACCGGAATGGCCTTGATGGGCATGTTACGGCTTTGGGAGATGAGGTAGGACGACAGCGACAGCTCGCAGATGTCGAACTCCCCGTCCTGCAGCATGCGCTCATGGCGCCGGGCTCCATGCCTGAGCGGGTGAGACTGGCCGATCTCCAGCACCTCGAGGTCCAGGCCTTCCGCGGTCACGCTTCCGTCGAACAGCGGCACGTGCCTGTCGTAGTGGGACAGGGCGATGGTCAGCTTGGGATCCGGCATGTCGTCGTGGCCTCCTTCCGTGGCTTGCGCGGTCGTACGGATCGAGACTATACACTAAGCGTATTCAGCAGGCCAAACACGACCGACGAGGACGGAGGGAAGGACATGGCCAGGATACGCTACGTCGCCGCCTTGAGCCGCGATCCCGACGCACTGGCGGGCTTCTACACCGGCTACCTGGAGATGAAGGAGCTGGGCCGCTCGGCGGAGGGCGACGTCTCCCTCACCGACGGCCTCTACAACCTCACCCTGTTCCGCAAGCGGGAGGGACTCGGCGAGCTCAGCACCCGCCGCGGGCTGCACCACATCGGCCTGCAGGTTGAGGATCTCGGCGAGGCGCGGGCGCGTTACCAGAAATTCAACCCGCGGGGGCTGGTGGTGCGCGAGCCCGACGACATCCACCACGGCGCCATCCGCATCTTCGATCCCGAGTGCAACGCGGTGACGCTCTCGGAAGGGAGCTTCGGCGTGGCAGAGGAACGCGGGTTCCCGCGCATCGCACACGTGGCCTTCAACGCCCTCGACCCGGAGATGATGCTCAACTTCTACGTGCAAGTGTTGGGGCTCCGGGAGGTGGAGAGCAGCTACGTTCGGCGGCGCGAGGGCAAGCTCAACCGTTTCTGCGGCGACGGCTCCACCAACCTCGCCATCCACCCGTTCTTCAGCTCTACCGAGGGGCACGAGCGCCGCTTCGGCGTAAACCACATGGGGTTCCTGGTGAGGGACCTGGCCAAGACCCTGGACGACCTGGGCGGCGTGGTGACCGTCAAGGCCCGGCCGGCCAACCGCCCCTACGCGGAGTTCCGCTTCCGGGACCCCGAGGACAACGCCCTGGACCTGTCCCAGACCAAGGGCTGGGAAGTGGACGTCGACAAGTGGGAACGGGCCGCCTGAAGAACAATTCTGTACAGACACCATTTACGTAAAATCGTTACAAACAGGCATTATCTCTGAAAAGGGAGAACAAAATGGCCATTGAAGTCATGGATCTGATGGAGAAGGGGCGCAAGGACCTGAAGCGCGAGGTGGTGCTGAACACCAAGCGCTTCCACACCTGGGTGCACGTCTATCGCGAGCCCGGCGACAAGGACGACATGCACTGCCACAACGCCGACCAGAGCTTCTACGTGATGGAGGGCGAGTGCACCATGCACTTTCCCGACGGAGGCAAGGCGGTGATGAAACCGGGCATGGTGGCGCTCATCCACGGCGGCGACTTCTACCAGCTCGAGAACACCGGCACCGGCCCGATGATCCTCATGGGCAACCGCTCGGGTCCGTCAGAGGACATCAAGCACATCAACCACGAGCTGCGAGTGGACATCAAGGATCTGCCCAAGGAAGACCGGGAGCGCATCGGCAAGGGCGGGCCGGTGTACGTGGACAAGGCCGGTTAGGCGTGGCTCTCGACTACCTGCCGATCCTGGCGCAAAACGCGGCCCCCAGGCCGCCGCGCAAGCTCTACCGCGCACCCCGCATCGGCTGGCAACCCCTCTCCCGGCCGCTCAACGAGATGCGCGTGAGCCTCGTTACCAGCGCGGCCATCCGGCAGACCAACCAGCGTGCCTTCACGATGGGAGGCGACGCGACCCACCGCCGCATCGCCGCGGACCCGGACGTGGAGGTCACGGTCGACCATCACTCTCCCGTCGGCGCCGACGTTCGCAGGGACGCCGAGGTGGTCTTTCCCAGGCGGACGTTGCAGCAACTGGCGCGGACCGGAGTCATCGGCAGCGTAGCCCGTACTCACTTCTCCATCTACGGCGGCATCTCCGACCACGCCGCCATCACCGAAAAGCTCGCGCCGGAGCTTGCGCGCAGGCTCGCCGCCATGCGGGTGGACCTTGCGTTGATGGTCCCCTACTGACCCTACTGCCACGAGACCGTGAGTCTCGTCGCCAACGTCGTGGAGAGCCTGGGCATGCCGACGCTACTGATCGGCACGGTCCGGGACATAGTGGAGCGCGTCAAGCCGCCCAGGGCCGTCTGCGTGGACAATCCCGTGGGCCGGACCTTCGGCCGCCCCAGGGCGAGCCGTCAGCAGGCGTCCCTGCTGGTCGGTGCCCTAGGCCTGGCTCACACGTTCAAGCGCAAGGGGCAGATCATCGACCTCCCTGGAAACTGGACGGACCGCCCCGGCGCCTCGTGGCAGAACATGGTCCGGCGCGAAATCCTGCGGCTTAATCGACGCTGAAGTAGCCGAAACGTCATTCCCACGAAAGCGGGAATCCAGGCGGGTTGGAGCTGGGGCAGCTCGCCTATGACGCCCCGCCCCTGGATTCCCGCTTTCGCGGGAATGACGTTTGGTACGGTCGCGCCATTTCGACCGACCACGGGATGGTGAAGCGGGGCTACAGCCTCTGCACCGAGTTCGAGTCCCTCAGCGCCTCGTAGGCCCGCAACCCCACCGCCAGATCCATGATGCCCAACCCCTGAAGCTTGAACAGAGTGATTTCTTCCCGCGTGGTGCGGCCGGGCGCATTGCCGAGGATCACGTCTCCCAACTCCGACACGCCCTCCCAGTCCAGCACGCCGTCGCGGACCGCGCGGAACACGTCGCTCTGGTTGGTTTCGACGGTGGACCGGGAGGTAACGCAGACCCTGGCGGCACGCGTCATGGTCTCCTGGTCGATCTCCGCGCGCACCCGGGTCTTGTCGCCGTTGGCGATGGAGGTGACGTGCATACCAGGACGGAGGCTTCGCCCTTCGAACACCGGACGCTGCGCGTTGGTGGCGGTGATGACGATGTCGGCCCCTTCCAGCGCGGCCTCGGCGCTCTCCACGGCCGCGGCTTCCAGGTCAAGGGCGGCGCGGACGCGATCGGCGAACTGGGCACGGTGCGCCGGAGTCGAGCTGAAAACCGTGACGGCGTCGATGGGGCGCACGGCGCACACCGCCTGAAGCTGGGTGAAGGCATGCTTTTCGCTGCCGATGACCGCCACCCGCCTGGCGGCCGCGGGTGCAAGGTGCTTGGCGCCGACGCCGCCGGCCGCGCCGGTCCGGAGCTCGTTGATGGCGCAGTCCTGGAACAGGATCAGCGGCTCGCCGGTCTCGACGCTGTAGAGGATCACGGTTTCGTGGTGGATGGCGCGGTCCCGGTCGGTCTGCAGATAGGCCCCCATGGCGCCCTTGAACGAGCCCGGCAACACCCCGAACAGCATCCGGTTGGCGTGATGAATCCGCCGGCGCGGCAGCACCACGGCGCTGCCGCGGGACGTTTCCGCCAGGGATTCTTCCACCGCCTCGATGGCCTGGGGCATGGGGACGATGGTTTCCGCCGGTGTCTCTTTCAGGAACAGCATGGATGGGTCTCCGTCTCTTGATGGTATCCCGCGCGGCCGACCGGGCTGACGGCCCGGAAGCCCGTCCGGGGCAGTCTGCCATCCCTTGAACTGCCCGTCCAGGAACGCTATTCAACACGTTGAGCGCCTGCCGCGCTCCCGGACGACCGTGTACCGCGAAGAATCGTCACGGTCCGGCCACAGGCCGAGCCCGTTCGGCCGCCATCCAACCAGGAGGGAATCCCATGGCCATCAACGGCACCAGGGTCATCGACCTCGACAGCCATCTGGTGGGCGACGTGTCGAACTGGAAGAACTGCATCGAGGATGCGTGGAAGGAGTACCTTCCCCGGCCGCTTCCCACCGCCCCGGACGAACGACGCAAGACCCTGGTGGGCACGCGCGTCATGGTGCAGTCGGAGGTTACCCGGCAAAGCGGCGAGAAGCCCAACTGGCACAAGGCGGAAGACCTGGCGGCCGGGGGCCGGGTGCGGAACCTCGACAAGGACGGCATCGACGTCGCGGTGCTGTCCCCCAACTCGCCCGCGCTGGACCTGGTGTGGTTCCCGGACGACCCGGCGCTGGCCGCCGCCTACTGCCGCGCCGAGAACGACTACATGCGGCAGTACGCCGGCGAGTTCCCGGAACGTCTGCAATGGGCCGGGGTCATTCCGTGGCAGGACGCGGACCTGGCGGTCAAGGAGCTTCACCGCATGGCGGACATGGGCAACCAGGCCCTCAACATGAAGGCGGTTCCGGTGGCCGGACGCCAGTGGTGGGACCCGTACTACGACCCCATCTACACCGAGCTGGAGAACCTGGGCTGGCCCATCATCATCCACGACACCAAGCATGAGTCCATGGGCCAGGAACGGTTCGCAGACAACTTCTTCTTCTCTCACATGGTGGGACGCGTCTTCGAGTCCATGGTGTGCATGATGACGTTCATCTGCGGCGGCGTGCTGGAGCGCTTCCCGAAGCTGAACCTCGTATGCCTGGAGACCGGCGCCTCGCAGATGCCCTGGTGGCTCGGGCGCATGGACGAGCACCACGAGAAGCTTCCGCACCTGGTGCCGTGGCTCAAGATGAAGCCGAGCGAGTACTTCATGCGGCAGGTGTACGTCGGCTGCGAGCCCTTCGAGGACGAGCACTTCGAGCTGGCGGTGGAGATGCTCGGCGACGACAACCTGGTGCTGGCCACGGACACGCCGCACTGGGACTCTTCCCCTCCCGGCACGGTGACCCGCCCCATCGTGGAGAGCGACAAGCTCACCGAGGAGAACAAGCGCAAGATCCTGGGCGAGAACGCGGCCCGGATCCTGAACTAGCACCCTGAATCAGCATTCATGCAGTGAACCAACCGGAGGTGAACCTTGGCCTATCAGACCGTCGGAAAGCCCATGCCCCGCATCGAGGGTGCGGACAAAGTCACCGGCGCCACGCGCTACGCCGCCGATCTGCCGATCCCTGACTCCTTGTACGCCAAGGTGCTGCGTAGTCCGCTGCCCCATGCGCGCATACGCAAGATCGACACCAGCAAGGCCAAGGCGTTGCCCGGGGTCCACGCGGTGCTGACGGGCGCGGACCTGCCCGAGGTGTACGTGGGCCTGCGCATGAAGGACATGCCGGTGCTGGCCAGGGACAAGGTGCGGTTCGTGAGCGACCCGGTGGCCGCGGTGGCGGCCGATACGCCGGAGATCGCCGACGAGGCGCTGCGCCTCATCGAGGTGGACTACGAGGAGCTTCCGACGGTGTTCGACCCGCTGGAGGCCGTGAAACCCGGCACCGCGGCGCTGCACGACGCACCCCGGGACTACAAGAACGCCCCGCCACTGGCCGAGGGCGTCGATGCGGACCGGCCCAACGTCCAGTCCCACAGCATCTGGCAGAACGGCGACATCGACGGCGGCTTCGACAATGCGGACCGGGTGTTCGAGGGCACCTTCGCCACGCAACTGGCGCACCACGGCTACCTGGAGCCCCATTCTTGTACGGTGGCGGTGGACAAGTCGGGCAACGTGGAGGTTTGGGCTTCCAACAAGGGGCCGTTCGCGCTCAAGAACCGACTGGCCCAGGACCTCGAAATCGAACCGGAGAAGGTCAACGTCCACATCCTCTCGGTGGGCGGCGACTTCGGCGGCAAGGCTTCGATGATCGACACGCCGGTGTGCTACTACCTGGCCAAAGAAACGGGCCGGCCGGTGCGCATGGTGCTCACCTACACCGAGGAGATCGCCACCGCCGCCCACCGGCATCCGGCCATCGTGTCCCTGCGCGTCGGGGTCAAGAACGACGGTACTCTTACCGCCGTCGACGGCAAGGTCACCTTCGCGGGAGGGGCCTACGCCGCCTGGAAAGCCAACCCCGAAATCACGGTGCTGGGCGCCAAGCGGCTGGCCAGCTACTACCGGATCCCGGCCATCCGCATCGAGACCGTCTGCGCCTATACCAACCAGGTCCCGTGCACCCAGACCCGCACCCCGGGGAGCCCGCAGATCGTGTTTGCGGTGGAGTCGCAGATGGGCCAGATCGCCCGGGAGATGGGCATCGACCCGGCGGACTTCCGCCTGCGCAACCTGGTGGTTCCCGGCGACACCTCGCCGCTGGGCGCCAGGTGGGACGGCATCCTGGCCAAGGAGACCCTCGAGAAGGCGGTGGAGGCCTCGGGATGGCGCACCGGCTCGCCCGGACCCAACCGGGGACGCGGAATCGCGCTCTACGAACGCGGCGCCGGCGGCGGCAACGCCAACGCGGGCATCGATCTGAATGAAGACGGCACGGTCACGGTTCTCGTCGGCGTACCCGACGTGGGGCCCGGAATCCACACCGCGATCGTACAGATCGTGAGCGAGACCCTGGGCACCGCGCCCGAGACCATTCGCATCCACGTCGAGGACACCGACAACTCACCCTGGGATCCCGGCACCGGCGGCAGCAAGTCCACCAACACCACCGGACATGCCGCCCACAAGGCCGCCCAGGAGGTGCACGAAATGCTCGTGGCGTGCGCCGCCAGGAAGCTCGGCTGCGAGCCCGACCAGGTGGGCCGGGTGGACGGCCGCTTCGCCGCCCCCGAGGGTGGCGAGCTGTCCTTCGCCGAAGTGGCCCGGGCCGCCATCGCCGAGGCCGGCGGATCGTTCCACCACGAGACACTCTTCGCCCCCGAGGGCCAGCCGCCCATCACCTCGTTCGCGGCCCAGATCGCCGAGGTGGAAGTCGATCCGGAAACCGGCCAGATCACCGTCACCCGCATGACCACCGCTCACGACTCCGGCCGGATCATCAACCACCTGACCTACCAGGGTCAGATCGACGGCGGCGTGGTCAACGGCGTGGGCTTCGCGCTGATGGAAGACAACCCCATGTCCGACGGCAAGATCACCACCTTGAACCTGGGCGACTTCAAGCTCCCTTGCGCCAAGGACATCCCCAGGCTCGACACCGTGTTCGTCGACCAGGGCGAAGGCCCCGTCCCCTTCCAGGGCAAGGCCATCGGCGAGCTCCCTAACGTCCCCACCGCCGCCGCCATCGCCAACGCCGTGGCCGACGCCACCGGCGCGCGGGTCTACGACCTGCCGCTCACCGCGGAGAAGGTATACACGGCGCTGCGGCGGTAAGAGTTCTTTCGCGGGTGGGCGGGTAGGGTCAGGTCAGGTTCGCCAGGATCTCCTCGTCGGCGGCAGTGAGGTCCACGGGCTTGCGGAACGGCTGCGGCCAGTCGATGCCGGTGGGCCAGTAGACTTCCACCGTGTTGCCGTCGGGGTCGTTGAAATAGATGCCGATGGCGTTGCCGTGGCTGTTGACATGCTGGATGGAGATGCCGCGTTCGAGAAAGTCGCGGTGGAAGGCCTTGAGCTCGGCCAGGGTGCCGCAGCGGAAGGATAGCTGCGTGACGATACTCTCGCTGCCTTCCCGGCCGGGGCGCAACTGCAGCTCGTGGTGCTCCTGATCGCGCTCCCGGGCGGTCATGAAGACGGTGCCGGTTTCGCTCTCGTCGCTGACGGTCAGGCCCAGCACGTCGCGGTAGAAGGCCTTGGAGCGCTCGATGTCGTGGACCAGCAGGCCGACATGGCCCAGTGAAGACACCTTCGGCATGATGGGATCCTCCCTCTTGTCCGCTTCCCCTCGGAGCCGCTCGCCTCAGCCGTTGTAGAAGCGCTCGGCGTTGGCGTAGAGCACCTTGTGCTTCTGCGTGTCCGAGAGGTCCTCCCGGGCGTTGAGCTCGTCGATGTCACCGTAGAACTCGCCCTTGTGGCGCTCGTGGGGATAGTCCGAAGCGAAGAGAATGCGGTCCTCGCCCACGAGTTGCAGCGCGGTGGGCAGGGTCCTCTCCTCCACTTCGCAACTGAAGTAGATGTTGCCGTCGCGCACGTAGTCGCTCGGGCGCTTGGTGAGAACCGGGCACCAGCGCCTCCGCCGCTCGTAGTTCTCGTCCATGCGGTCCATCATGTAGGGCGCCCAGCCGGCGCCCGCCTCCAGGAAGGCGAAGCGCAGGTCGGGGAAGCGCTCGAACACGCCCTCGGTCATCATGTCGGTGAACTGGATGAGCTGGGACAGCGGGTGCTCCAGCGTGTGGGTCTTGAAGAGGTTGTCGGAATTGTCGATGCCGATGCGCTGACTCACGGCACCGTGGATGGCCAGGCAGCACCCGAGCCGCTGGGCTTCCTCGTAGAGGGGGTCGAAGTCGCGGTGGCCGTAATGCTTGCCGGCGGCCGTCACCGACGGCAGCATGGCGCCGGGCATGCCCAGCTCCGTCACCGCGGCGCGAAGCTCGGTCACGGCTTCCGGTATGTTCTGGGCCGGGATCAACGCCACCGCGCGCAGGCGCTCGCTGGCCTGCATGAACTTCGCGTGCACCCAGCGGTTGTAGGCCCGGGCGATGGCCGCGGCGTAGTCGCGGTCCTGGATCATGCCGCTGGCCAGGCCCACCGACGGATACAGGTACGAGGTCTCGATGCCGCAGCGGTCGAGAAACTCCACCCAGCGCTCGGCGTTGGGATCGTCCTCCTCAGTCAGACGCGAGAACCCGCGGACGAAGCCGTCCACGCTCGGAAACAGCGAGTAGACGGTCCAGGGCAGTTGATTGTAGGGCGGCTCGAAGAACTCCTTGATCTCTCCGGGATGCTCCATCACATGGCCGTCCGCATCGACGGCGCGGTACTTGCTCATGTTCCCTCGTCTCCTTCCGTGAACGCTGCCGCTTGGGGCTTCCGGCCATCCTAGTACCCCGGATGAACCTTGACAAGGTTCAGCTCATGTGGGCATCTAGGACAGCCACCAAAGACAGCCACCAAGGGAGGTTTCTTTCATGGCACCACAGTACGCATCCAAGCTCATCTACGGCAACGAGGTCTCGGACTGGCAGGAGCGGCTCAACACCGACCGCCTGCGCCGGGAGCGGGCCGAGCGGGCCAAACGGATCATGCGGGAGCACGGGATCCCGGCGCTGCTGGAAGCCAACTCCGCCAACATCCGCTACCTCACCGGCCTGAAGGGCTTCAACTACCCCATGTGCCGCTACACCCTGTTCTTCGCCGACCACGATCCGGTGATGTACGAGCACAGCGGCCACTTCCACCAGATGCCGGACCAGGCGCCGTGGATCACCGAATGGCGTCCGGCGCGTGCCTGGCTCACCGCGGCCTGCGGCATCGACGCCGCCAGGGACGAGGCCCGGCAGTTCGCCGCCGACATCCACGACGAGCTGAAGAGCCGGGGGCTGCTGAACGAGAAGATCGGCTTCAGCGCCTTCGACGGCATCGCCCGGGAGGCCCTCACCAACGCCGGCGTCAAGAACCTGGTGGACTTCAGCCTGGTCATGAAGGAGATCCGCAAGATCAAGACGCCCGACGAAATCGATTGCCTCAAGACCGCGGCGGCCATCGTGGAGGGCGTCTGGTACAGCATCTGGGAGAACGCCAAGCCGGGGGTCCGGGACACCGAGCTCTCGGGCATCGCCACCAAGGCAGGCTATGACATGGGCGCGGAGTCGGCTCCGCCCGGAGGCTGGCGCTCGGGCCCCAGCACCTTCGACCGGGGGTTCCATCAGTCCAGCCGCCTCTTGCAGACCGGCGACCTGTTGTACGGCTCGCTCTGCGGCCTGACCTACCAAGGTTACGCCACCTGCACCTACCGTACCTTCATTGTCGGCAGGAAACCCAACGCCAAGGAGCAGGACTGGTACAAGCGGGTGCGGGACAGCATCGACGGCGTCATCGACGCCATCAAGCCGGGGGCCACCACCGCCGACGCGGCCAAGCACTTTCCGCCGGCGTCGAGCTGGGGCTACGAAGAAGAGTGCGAGGTTCTGGCCAGCGAGATCGGCCACGGCATCGGCCTCACCCAGGGGAGCACCAACTACGACATCCCGATCATCAACCGCCAATGGTCCCTCAACTACCCGCAGGTGTTCGAGGAAGGCATGACCATCGCCATCGAGAGCCGCGAGGGGGAGACCCGCGTGGGCGGCGTGCGGCTGGAGAACATGGTGGTGGTGACCAAGGACGGCGCCGAGATCATGGACCACTTCCCACGGGAAGAAATTCTGGTGGCGCCGCGCTAGCAGCCGGCGCCCTTACGGGTCGCGGGTGTGCCGCGCGGGCGCCCGCGGCGACCAACCGCAGGAGGAGAGACCGATGGGTGATTCACTCCGCTTCTACGTGGCGTTCAACGGCGGCGTCACCGTCTACGAGAACCGCGGCGGCGGGCTGGAGGCGTGCGGCGAGCATTTTCCCGGACAGACCGTGGACGGCCTGGCAGCCAGCAGGACCCGGCCCGAGCGCGTCTTCGCCGCCGCACCCTTCGACGGCGCCTACCGCAGCGACGACGCGGGCAAGAGCTGGAAGAGGGTCATCGAAGGCGACGCCCGCTGCTTTGCGGTGGCTCCTGACGACGACCGCGTGGTCTATGCCGGACTCGGTCCGGTGCAGCTCATGCGCAGCGAGGACGGCGGCGACACCTGGGAGCACCTGGAGAGCCTGCAGCAGATGCCCGAGGAGGTCCAGAACCAGTGGTGCGTCCCGGGACCGTACGTCGGGGTGCAATTCCCGCACGTCTGCAACATCTTCATCCATCCCGACGACAGCGACCTCCTGCTGCTGACCCTGGAGCACGGCGGGGTCGTGCGCAGCGAGGACCGCGGCAAGACCTGGGAGGACGCCAGCTCGGGCATCGACTACCTCGACATGCACCACATCTACAACTATCCGGGCAGCAAGGACCGCTACTACGTGTCGTGCGCCCGGGGCTTCTTCCGCAGCGACGACCGTGGACGCCAGTGGCGCCGGGTGGAGGACGGCATGCCGTGGGGCTACACCGAGAAGTACAGCTACACCCACGACTGGTACTTCCTGCCGGGCGACACCCCGCGGATGATGGTGTGCGGGGGGCGCGGCTCCCCCGGAGTCTGGCGCGGCGAGGACACCAACCCCCACGGTGTCATCATGCTGAGCGATGACGAGGGCGCGACCTGGCGCACGGCCACCAACGGCCTGGCGGAGATGATGCCGTACATGCCGTGGACGCTGCAGCGCCACCCCGAAGACCCGAATGCGGTCTTCGCCGCCATGGGGGACGGCGCCCGGGGCTTCGGGTTCGATCCCGAGCAGCGCGGCACCGGCGCCCTCTACGTCACCCGCGACCGCGGCGACTCCTGGGAGCCGGTGCTGCCGGAGCTTCCGTCGGTGCTGACCGCCTGCGTGACGCCCCAGTAGCGGAGCCAAAATACCAGCCTCGTCACCCCGTGCCCCGGGTCAAGCCCAGAGCGGGCTCGACCCGGGGTCCCGGGGCTGAGGCCGCCCTCAACGGAGCGCGCCGAATTGTCCGCGCGACTCTCGTAGCACGCCGACCATGAAGAAACTCCAACTCAGCCTGGTCTCCTCCCGGTACGAACGCATCGCTCCGCTCCTCGACGGCACCGTGCCGGTGGAGGGGGCGGAGCTCGTGTGGACCCACTCGAACCCCTCCGAGACGTTCTGGCGGCAACTCCGGTTCGGCGAGTTCGAGGTTGCCGAGATGTCCATGTCGTCCCTGCTCATCGCCAAATCTCGAGGACACGACATGATGGCCATCCCGGTGTTCCCTTCCCGCCGCTTCATGCACGGGGCGCTTTACGTCCACAAGGATGCCGGCATCCGTGGGCCCGAGGAGTTGGCGGGGAAGCGTATCGGCGTGGGCGAATACCAGCAGACCGCCGCGCTT
The DNA here is from genome assembly GCA_965219905.1 of uncultured Binatia bacterium (SeqCode). Classification (GTDB taxonomy): domain Bacteria; phylum Desulfobacterota; class Binatia; order UBA9968; family JAJDTQ01; genus JAJDTQ01. Next base: position 597,019 of record CBDCOS010000003.1, read on the forward strand.
TGGGTCCGCGGCACCCTGGAGCACGACTTCGGCGTATCCCAGTACGGCGTCGACTGGTACATGGAGCGCAGCGAGGCGCTGAGCCACGGCGGCGCCACCGGGTTCACACCGCCGGAAGGCATCCGTTTCCACCGGATTCCCGAGGACAAGAGCCTGATCTCCATGCTGGTCGACCGGGAGCTCGACACGGCCATGCTGCTCAGCACCTTCCACGCCGAGCGCAACGTCATCGACCGCTCCACCGGGGACCGCAGGGAGGGCGACGAAGACCTGGTCCGGCCGCTGTTCCCGGACATGATGGCGGAAGGGAAACGTTACGTGCAGGCCCACGGGTTCGTCCCCATCAACCACTGTTTCGTGATCCGCGGCGACGTGCACGAGAAGCACCCCTGGCTCGCCTTCAACCTCTTCGCCGCCTTCAACAAGGCCAAGGAGCACTGGCTCACGCAACTTCCGCGGGCCATCCCGTCAGACCTCTTCTTCGGGTCGGCATACCTGGAGCAGACCCGCTCCATCGTCGGCAAGGACCCCTTCCCCTACGGCATCAAGGACAATGCGGCCATGCTCGAGACCCTCGTCGACTATTCCTTCGAGCAGAAGCTCACGCCGCGGAAGCTCGCACTGGAGGAAGTCTTCGCACCCAGCACGCTGGACCTTTGAGCAGGCCCGCGCAAGGCACGGCCAAGAGAACCGCTCCATGGAATACGCGATCTTCGGGAATACCGGCGGGCAGGTGTCGCGCATCGGGCTCGGCTGCTTCTCCATGTCGGGGGCGTACGGTGCCGCCGACGATGCCCAGTCCATCGCCACCATTCACCGGGCCATCGACCTCGGCGTCACGCTGCTGGATACGTCCGCCAGCTACGGACGAGGGCACAACCACCGGCTCATCGGCAAGGCGCTCAAGGGCGGCCTGCGCGACAGGGTCTTCATCCACTCCAAGACCGGCACCATCCGCGCCGATGACGGCTCGTCGGTGGCGCAGGGCAGCGGCACGCCGGACCGGCTGCGCCAGGTCTGCGAGACCAGCCTCGGGAATCTCGGCATCGATACGCTGGATGCGTTCTGCCTGTCGCGAGTCGATCCCACCGTGCCCATCGAGGAAACGGTCGGCGCCATGGCCAAACTGGTGGAGGAGGGCAAGACCCGCTTCATCGCCCTTTCGGAAGCGGCTCCCGGCACCCTGCGCCGGGCCACGAGGGTCCATGCGCTGGCGTCGCTGCAATACGAGCTCTCGCTCTGGACCCGCGACGTCGAGAGCGGCCACCTCGAGGCGTGCGCCGAGTTGGGTCTCGGGCTGATGGCCTATGCGCCGCTCGGCTACGGCTTCCTGGCAGGGACGGTGGGCGGCCGCGACGTGCTGGAGGAAGGCGACACGCGCCACAAGTTTCCGCGCTTCTCGGACGAGAACGCCGCCGCCAACCGGGAGCGCGTGGGGGTCATCCGCAAGGTCGCCGATGTCCACGGCGCGACGCCGGCGCAGATCTGCATCGCCTGGGTGCTGGCGCAGGGCCGCGACGTGTTTCCCATTCCCGGCTGCAAGCGGCGCACCCACCTCGAAGAGAACCTCAAGGCCATGGACATCTCCCTCACGGCCGAAGACCTTGCCGCGCTGGACGCCGCCTTCCCGCCGGGCGCGGCGGCGGGCGACCGTTATCCGCCCGACGGCATGGCGCGGGTCAACCTGTAGCCCGTCCGAGTCACCGGAACGCCGGCATCACCTCCCGGGCGAAGAGCCTCATGGACTTCTTCACTTCCTCGTGCGGGAGGCCGCCGAAGTTGAAGTTGTGGGTCAAGGTGTCGAAGTGGTAGTGGCGCCGGGCGTTGTGAATGATCTCAATGCACTGCTCCGGCGTGCCGTAGAGATTGCGGCCGGATTCCAGCATTCCCTCGAAGTCGTAGACAAATCCTGGAGGCAACGGCGCCTTGCGCTGGATCCGCGAGATCGCCTCGTAGCGGTCTATCGCCTTCCGCCCGGTCTCCCGGGCAGCCGCGGCATCCTCGTTGACGTAGGTCCGAAGGTGGTACTGGCAGTGGTAGTCCGCGGGGTCACGGCCCGTTGACACGAGGCCCTCGCGCCAGGCCGTCACCCCGGCCTGCACCTTGTCCGGCGGATGAGGATGGCCCACGGTCATGATGTGGTAGCCGTTGCGGCCGGCCCAGCCGAGGCCCTCGGGCGAGGTGCCGGCCACCCAGATGAGCGGCAGCGGCTGCTGCACGGGACGCGGGTACAGGGTGATCTCCTCGAACCGCCAGAAGTCGCCGGCGTGGCTGAAGCGTTCCTGGGTCCACGCCTTGACGATGATGTCGTGCGCCTCCTGATAGCGCGCACGGCCCTCGTCCTGCGGCGTCTCGAACACACGGTAGTCCAGGGCCGTGTTGCCCAAGCCGATGCCGAACTCCAGTCTTCCGCCGGATACCGCGTCCACCATGGCGTAGTCCTCGGCCACCTGCAGAGGGTGCCGCACGCTCAGGATGGCGATGCACGGCCCCAGGCGAATCCTGGAGGTCCTGGCCGCGGCCGCCGCCAGCATCACCGCCGGGTTGGCGATGAGGCCGCCATAACCCAGGAAATGGTGCTCGTTGAACATGAAGCACTCGAACCCCAGCTCCTCGGCCAGCTCGATCTGCTCCAGCATCTGCCGGTAGTAGACCTCGTAAGGGGGGTCGATGTCCGGGTAGTAGGTGGAGAGGATATTGACGTAGAATCGCATGGGCGTGGCAAATCTTCAGCGGACCGCCGGTCACCTGTCAAACGCCGGCATCACCTTCTCGGCCAGGGCTTCCACGGTCTCCTCGTACACGGCGCGCGCAGGCGTCAGCATGACGCCCTGGACCCCGGCGTCCGCCAACTCTTCCAGTCGCGCGATGCACTCCTTGGGCGTCCCGGCGATGGCGAAGCGGCGCACGAGATAGTCGGTAATGAGCGCGGGGTCGGAACGTTCCTCCATGGGCTTGGACTGGTCGAAGGCGGCCATGAATCTCTTGATGCTCTCCAGCTCTTCCTCGGGCACGGTCTCCAGCGTGGCCTGGAAGTTGTGGTGCGCCCGGTTGGCGAGGCGCCGCCGCACGATCTGGCGGGCCTCGTCGCCGTCGTCCTTGATGCATACCATGCCCGCGGCCAGGGTGGCGATCTCGCCGGGCGAGCGCCCGGCCTCGGCGGCCCCCTCGGCGATGCGCTCCAGGGCCCAGCTCACGGCGCGGGGCTCCACTCCGCTCCCGAGAAAGACCCCGTCCGCCACCCGCCCGGCGAGCCGCAGGCCCTTGGGTCCTTCCATGGAGAGGTAGACCGGCGTCGGCAGCAGCCGGTAGCTCACGCGCACGCGGCTGTTGGGGGTCACCAGCTCGCCACCGTGGAGGACTTCGCGGATGGTGCGCACGCCCTCCTCGAACTCCTTGAGCCGGGTGGCCCTGCGGCCCATGGCGTAGACCGGACCGTCGCCGGTGCCGAGGCCGAGGACGGCGCGGCCGTCGGAGATGTCGCTCAGGGTCGCGGCCGAGCCCGCCAGCACGGTGGGATCCTGGTAGACCATGTTGGTGACGGCGGTGCCGAGCTTCAGCCGGCTCGTGGCCACGGCGCAACAGGCCAGTATCTGGAAAGGCTCCGGGGTGCTGAGCTGGCTGCACCCAAGGTAAATGCCCTCGAAGCCGAGCTGCTCCGCGCGCACCACCCGGTCCCGGATTCGCGCCGCTTCCTTCAGGCCGCCGTTGGGACTGTGAAGACTGAAGTGCATCCGTATGACTCCTCCCCACACTCGGAGTTGAACCTTGCAGTTTCGACCGGACTTTGAAAAGCTTCGTCCGGTGCCGCCCGCCGCCCGAATCATAACGACTGCAAGGGGTTCGGACAACCGTGCCGCGGTCACGCACCCCGCAGGACATGGGCGGCCGCCACTCGCGCCGCGGCGGCATAGCCGTTGGCGGTGACGGCCAGGTGGCGGCGAAGGATGCCGTGGAGCGCGGGCAGCTTGTGGAACGGCACGGCCGGACAGGCGTGGTGCTCGACGTGGTAGGGCATATTCCACGCGAAAAAGCGCAGCACCGGAATGGTGAACGTCGTGCGCGTGTTCTCCAGCATGCTGGATACGTGGGGGCAGCCGGTGTGCTCGGCCAGCAGATAGACGCGCAGGAAGGGCTGGCCCAGAAGCGCGGGCACGAGCCAGAGCCACAACAGGGCGGCGGCCCCGGAGAGGATCGAAACCGCCGCCGCGGCCAGGTAGATGACGAGGAACCACCGGGCTTCCCGCGTCACCGCGGCCCGGGCCGCCGGCTTGACGAAGACGTCCCGGTTAAGACCGGCGGCGTTGAACGCCAACGTCCGTACCTGGCCGATCCAGTAGGGGCCGCCGGCAATATGCCAGGCGAGACCGGCCTTCGAACGCGGCAACGGCCGGGCGAGCTCGGGGTCCCGCGCGGGATCGTGGGTGTAACGGTGATGGTCCATGTGGAAATCGTGAAACCAGACCGGCGGAAGCATATTGACCAGTCCGGCGCCCCAGGCCGCCGCGGCATTGAGCCCGGTGCTCCGGAACGGCGTCTTGTGCACCGCCTCGTGCTGCAGGCAGAACAGGAACACGAGCAGGATGCCGTGGAGCGGCAACAGGACCGGCCAGCCCGGCGCCCCGAGGGCAATAAGGGACCCGGTGACCCCGACGGCCGCAAGGTGACCTCCGAGTCGGAGAAGCCCCTTGAGATCGGAGCGCTCGAACAGGCTCCGCCGCTGCTCGCGGCCCAGCCGGCCGACAATATCGAAAGGGTCCGGTGCCATGGGACCGTTTCATCTTAACCCAACCGGCAACCTGATCAACAGCCACATGCACGAAGGAGAACAGCCTTGGGGAATCTTTCACTGACCCTGGCCACCGGGCCTTACGACCGGGTCGAGGCCATCGCCAAGGGCGAGGTGCGGCCCGAGGGCATCGACGTCACCTGCCTCCAGATCCAGTCGCCGCCGGAGATCTTCACCCGCATGATGAAGACCCGGGCCTTCGACCTGTGCGAGATGTCACTGTCCACCTATGTGACCCGGCGGTCGCGGGGCTCGTTCCCGTTCATCGCGCTGCCGGTGTTCCCGTCGCGGCTCTTTCGCCATGCGTACATCTACGTGAACCGGGGCCAGGGTGTCACGGAACCGAAGGACCTGAACGGCAAACGTGTCGGGGTTCAGGAATACGGCCAGACCGCCGCCGTATGGATCCGGGGCATCCTGCAGCACCACCACGGCGTCGAACTGTCCAGCATCCGCTGGGTCGAGGGCGGCGTCAACGCGCCGCGGCCGCCGGACGACGAGGTGGACCTGAGACCGGTCGGCGACCTGGACCTCGAACCGGCGCCGCCGGACAAGTCCATCAACGACCTGCTGCTGGAAGGCACCATCGCCGCCTACCTGGGGGCGCGTCAACCCGACGCCCTGGGCAGTCACCCGGGCATCGCCAGGCTCTTTCCCGACTATCGGCGGGCCGAACGGGAGTATTTCCGGGAGACCGGCATCTTTCCGATCATGCACACGATCGTGATGCGGGAGGAGCTCCACGCCAAACACCCGTGGATCGCCGAGAGCATGTTCAAGGCGTTCCAGGCGGCCAAGGCGTGGACCCTGAAGCACATGAACTTCACGGGCGCCATGATGTACATGGTCCCGTGGCTCAACGCCGAGCTGGACGAGATCCACGAGTTGTTCGGCGGCGACCCCTACCCCTACGGCGTGGAGGCCAACCGCGACACCCTGGACACCTTCATGCGGTATCTCGTGGAGCAGGGGTTCGTGGCCGAGCCCAGGCCCGCGCTGGAGGACCTGTTCACGCCCATCGTGGGTTGGGCGGAGTAGCTTGACACCATCGCAAGGGAAAGCGTAGAAGGGTTCGATCACTGCGAATTCTCGGGGGAATGTCCCGAAGTATGCTTTCAGGAGGAGTCGTATCATGAGTCATTCATTGGAGCAGTTCGCGGCGGATTGTCATCGCATTCTCAAGGCGGAGCCCGGACCCGAGGGACGGCAGAAAGTCGTTTCGTTGGTCGAAGAGATCTGCAAGGACGACGCATTCATTGCGGAGCACATCGAGGAGGACCAGCCCGAGCGCAAGGTGATCTACGAGGATCAGGAACTCGGCTTCTGCATTCTGGCGCACCACAACAAGGGGGCCAAGGGCAGCAATCCCCACGACCACGGTACCGCATGGGCCATCTACGGCCAGGCCTCGGGCGAGACCGAGATGACCGACTGGGAGAAGGTCGAGCCCGCGAGCGACGGCAAGAAGGGCAAGGCCCGCAAGCTGCGCACCTACACCCTCAAGCGCGGCATGGCCCACTTGTACAACGAAGGGGATCTCCATTCGCCCTGGCGCGCCGATACCACCAAGCTGATCCGCATCGAGGGCAAGAACATGGAGAAGGTGAAGCGCTACCCCTACGAGGCGATCTCGTAGCCGTATCGTCCGATACGGCGAATCCATTCCCGGGAAACGTTCCCCAACAGCACACCGGAGGTAACCGATGCATATGAAGTCCCTGGCGAGAGTCTCCGTGCTCGCCCTGCTGCTGGCCGTCCCCGTGTGGACCCTCACCGCCGCCGCGCCGGCCGACGGCAAGGAGGTGGTGATCCGCGCCATCTCTGCGTGGCCGCTGAGCATCGACGGCAACACCTGGTACAAGAACTACATCAAGGAAGTGAACAAGCGCGGCAAGGGCGTCGTGCAGATCCGCCTCCTGGGCGGGAACGAGGTGGCCTCCGCGTTCGAGCAGTTCCAGGCACTCCGCACCGGTATCGCCGACATGACCAACTCCGCCCCCGCGTACTACGTGGGCGAGACCGTCGAAGCCGCGGCCGTGAGCTTGATCGCGCCCAAGAGCCTGCAGGGTTTCCTGGACGGCCTGCGCAAGAGCGGCGCCCTGGACATCATCAACAAGGCCTACCGGGAGAAGTCGTCCATGCGCTTCCTGGGCATCACCGTGGCCGGCACCGGCTTCCGTTTCCTCATGGCCACGCCCATCAAGGACCTCGACGGCATCAAGGGCAAGCGCATCCGCGCCTCGGGCGCCCAGGATGCCGCCGCCATCCAGTACCTCGGAGGCTCGCCCCAGACCCTTCCGGCCAACGAGCTCTACACGGCGTTGCAGCGCGGCGTGGTAGACGGCGCCTACCGTGCGCCCAACGACGCCTGGAGCTTCGGCGAGCACAAGGTCTACAAAGCCATGATCGCCACGCCCATCCAGTTCGCGCCGGGCGGCGTCTACATGCCCACGGGAAAGTGGGACAAGCTGCCGGACAACGTCAAGAAGGTGCTGGAGGGGACCATCGTGGACATGGAGCCCGGGATCCTCAAGTACTTCCAGACCAACGACAACGCCGCGATCAAGCGACTCGAGAAGAACGGCATGAAGGTCATCGAGGTGGACGACGCCGCCAAGAAGCGGCTCGGCGAAGCCCGCAACGCCTACTGGCCCGAGCTGCTCAAGCAATCTCCCAAGTACGGCGCGCAGATCCAGAAGGCGCTGGCGCCCTACAACTGATCCCGGCCGTCCGGAACTGAGACACGGCGGCTGCCGGCCCGTATGACAGGGCACCCGGCAGCCGCCGCCCTCACCCCCTCCATGCTGGATACGCTGAACCGCGCATTCGACAGGACGAACCGCGTGTTGGGCTACGTCTCCGCCGCGTTCGTCGTGACCATGGCGGTGACCGTCTTGTACGACGTGCTCGCCCGCATGCTCTTCGCCGCGCCCACCATCTGGGTTCTCGACATCAACGAATACCTGCTGGTGTATCTCTGCTTCGTTCCGGCCGCGTGGATCCTCATGAACGACCACCATGTGAAGGTGGAGATCGTAACCGCCCGGCTCACCCCCTCATCGCAAGGCAGGCTGCGCGTCGTCACCGACTTCCTGGGGCTCATCTACTGCATCGTCCTCGCGTGGCAGGGCTGGGTGGTGGCGTGGCACGCGTTCGAGAACGGCTACCGGTTCTCCACCGCGCTCAATCTCCCGAAGTTCCCGGTGCTGGTGATCATCCCCATCGGCGCCGCGTGGCTGGGCCTCGCCTTCGCAGTCAGAATCCTCACCGGATCGCGCGCGCACGCCGCACCCGAGAAGGGAGGCGTCTGATTTTCCTCGAGTGGTGGATCGTCCTGGTCATCATGTTCGGCGCCCTGATCGTGCTGATGGCGTCGGGCATCCCGATCGCGTTCGCGTTCGGCGTGCTGAACCTCGGGTTCCTGTACGTGCTGGTGGGGCCGGGCGCGGTCCAGGCCATCGCCCTCAGCAGCTTCACGAGCATCGGCACCTTCGCGTTCATCGCCCTGCCCCTGTTCGTCCTCATGGGCGAGCTGGTGCTCCATTCGGGGCTGGCCGCCCTCGCCATCAACTCCATCGGCAAGTGGCTGGGCAAGGTGCCCGGCCGCCTGGCCGTTCTGGCCGTACTCGCGGGCACGGCGTTCGGCGCCGGCAGCGGCTCCAGCATGGCCAGCTCGGCCACCCTGGGCACGATCCTGGTGCCGGAGATGCGCAAACAGGGCTACGACACCGGCCTGGCCGTGGGCACCCTCGCCACCTCGGGCGGGCTCGCGGTGCTGATCCCTCCCAGCGCGCTGATGGTCATCTTCGGCGGCATCAGCCAGCTCTCGGTGGGCGACCTGCTGATCGGCGGCATCCTGCCCGGGCTGCTGCTGGCGACGCTGCTGTTCGGCTACATCGTCATCGTCTGCACTGTCCGGCCTGATTTGGCCCCGGCCGTGGAACTGGAGAAGGTGTCCTGGAGCGAGCGCCTGAACGCGCTGCTGTACTTCCTGCCGCTGGTGGTGCTGGTGCTGGTGGTGTTGGGGTCGATCTTCATGGGCATCGCCACCCCCAGCGAATCCGCCGCCATGGGCGTGGCCGGAGCTTTCTGCCTGGCGGTGGCCTACCGGCGCCTGTCCTGGGAGATCCTGCGCAAGGCCCTGCTGGGGACGGTCGAAGTCTCGGGATTCGCACTGCTCATCGTCACCAGCGCCACCGCCTTCAGCCAGATCCTGGCCCATTCCGGCGCCGCCATGGGCCTTTCGATGTTCGCCACCGAGTTGCCGGTGTCGCCGTGGATCATCATCGCCAGCATGCAGATCGTGATCCTCATCATGGGCGCGTTCATGGAGCCCATCTCCATCATGCTGATCACGGTGCCGATCTTCTTCCCGGTGATCCGCTCCCTGGGCCTCGACCCCCTGTGGTTCGCCATCGTCACCATGGTGAACATCGAGCTGTCGCTCATCACCCCGCCCTTCGGCATGAACCTCTTCGTCCTGAAGGGCGTCTCCCCGCCCGACGTCACCCTCGGCGCCATCTACCGCGGCGTCATCCCCTTCGTCCTCATCAACATCATCGCCCTCGCCCTGGTCATGCTGTTCCCGCCGATTGCCACCTTTCTGCCGGGGTTGATGCGGTAGGGCTCTTCGGTTCAAGGCCGCCGCTTTCGCGACGGAACTCACATACCAGAGATTCGCTCGGAGCGAGCTTCACCAAAATGCAATCCTCAAGGTGTTGGAAGTCGTCGGCGAAGCCGCCTCACGCGTAAGTAACGACTTCAAAACGGCACATCCAGAAATTCCTGCTCCAGAGTTCGCTCGAAATTGATCTGGTTTCCCATAGATCGATCGCCTTCCTCCTTTAACGGACACTATCGCGGGCTCGCATCCAGCTAACCTTTCCCTTCAACCCTCGGCAGCACCTCCTCCGCCATCATCGCCATGGAGTCCAGGATGCTCTTCTGGTCGAGCCCGGCGAAGTTCATGGAGAAGATGACGTAGTTGGCGCCGGTGTCGGCGATCTCCTGGATCTGCTCGAGGCAGCGGGCGGGGCCGCCGACCATGAGCATGCGCTCGCGGTCGAGCTCGTCGTAGCCGCGGGGGCGCACGGACTTGCGCGCCTCGTAGTAACGGGCCATGGCGGGGCGGGCGCGGCGGCGGGCAGCGGCGTCCGACTCGGCCACGTGGGTGTGGATGGTCTGACCCACGTCCAGGGCGGCGGGGTCGTGGCCGTTCCGACTCAGGGTTTCCTTGTAGAAGTCCACCTTTCGCTTCACCTCGGCCCAGTCCCTGCAACTCGCGAAAGGGATGCCGAGGATGGGATAGCCGCGCTCGCCGGCGACCTGGTAGGAGCCCTGGCTCAGGGCAGCGAAGTACACGGGCGGGAGCGGCCGTTGGACCGGCTGCACGTTGAGGGATACGTCGTCGATCTGGTGGAACCGTCCATGGTAGGACACCCTCCCCTCGCGCCAGGCCATCTCCACGACCTCCAGGCTCTCCACCAGGAGGTCCCGGTTGTCCTCCTTGACGCCGAAGCCGACGAGTTCCGGAGGCGTGCCGCGCCCCACGCCGAAGTCAAGCCGGCCACCGCTGAGCACGTCGACCATGGCGTACTCCTCGGCGGTCAGCACCGGGTCGCGGTACGGCAGGAGCGCCACTGCGACGCCCAGGCGGATGGTGCTCGTGCAATTGGCGGCTGCCGACATGAGCACCGTGGGCGACGGGATGACGCCGTGGAAGTCGAAGTGGTGCTCACCGAACCAGAAGCACTCGTAGCCCAGGGACTCGCCCCAGCGGACCTGCTCCAGCATCCTCTCGTAGTAGCCCTTGAGGTCGAGCTTGAGCTCCGGATCGTCGTCGCCGATGATGAAAAGGCCGAATTTCATGGGCGCCTCTTTCGTTCGGGATTTTGAGCGTCTACTATAGAAATGGAATGCGACGCGCGGCAAGCACGCCGCGCAACGTGGAAGCCCCTCACATGAACGTGACACGCAGGAACTTGCTCTCTCTCGCCGGTGGGGCGCTGGCTGCTTTGGCAGCCGGTGTGGCCGGTTTCCTCCCGGTACGCACCGCCCGGGCGGCCCCGGCTGATACCTCCCGGGCCATCGCGGAGTTCACCGGGGGAGCGACGCCGGCCCAGGGCGGCGTCCGCATCGAGGCGCCGGAGATCGCCGACAACGGCGGCTCCGTGCCGATCCGGGTCTCCGCCGAGAACGCCCGGCGCATCGCCGTGTTCACGGACGGCAACCCCTATCCCGGCGTCGCCGTCTTCGCCTTCGGGAAAGGAGTGACGCCGGCGGCATCGACGCGCATCCGGCTGGCCCGGAGCCAGAAGCTGTTCGCCGTCGCGGAACTGGCGGACGGCACGTTTCGCATGACCTCCCGCCCGATCATCGTGACGGTGGGAGGCTGCGGCTAGGAAGCTTGGCATGCAGAAACCCAGGCCGCGCGTGAAACTGCCAAGGTCGGTGGCGGCGGGCGTCCCCTTTACCGTCAGGACCCGGATCACCCATCCCATGGACACCGGGCTCCGCCTCGGCCGCGACGGGAAACGAGTCCCGCGCCGGATCATCAACCGGTTCACGGCCCGCTACAACGGCCAGGAGGTTATCGCCGTGGATCTCGAGCCCGCGGTGTCCGCGGACCCCTACTTCCAGTTCGAGATGGCCGTCGGGCAATCCGGCGACCTGGAGTTCGAGTGGGTGGACGACGACGGCTCCACCTACCGCCTGAAAAGACGCGTCGAGGTCCAGTCGTGACCTCCCGCAATTCCGACGCCGAATGACGAGCCTCACGAGACCCGCGGGTTTCGCGATGCTCGCGTTGGCTGTGCTCACGGTCCTCGCGGCCGTCCCGTCCCGGGCCGCGGACGCCCAACGCGGCAAGGCCCTCTACCAGGAATGCAAGCGCTGCCACCAGGCCGGCCGGGGCGCCAGACACCGGATCGGCCCGCACCTGAACGACGTCTTCGGCCGCCGCGCCGCTTCGCTGGCCAGGTTCCGCTACTCTTCGGCCATGAAGAAGGCCGGGGCCGGCGGGCTGGTCTGGACCGAGGCGACGCTGGACGCCTTCGTGGCCAACCCCCGGAAGCTGGTGCCGCGCTCGCGCATGAGCTACGCCGGCATGCCGGCGGCCGGCGACCGGGCGGACCTGCTGGCGTGGCTGCGTACCCTTTCGGCCACCCGGTCCGGGCTTCCGGCGGCGGAACCGACCATGACCGTGGACGAGTTCGGCCTCGACCCGAAACTCCTCGGGGTCGCCGGCGACCCCGAATACGGCGCCTACCTGGCAAGCGAATGCACCACCTGCCACCGGCCCGACGGGGCCGACGAGGGCATCCCCTCCATCGTCGGTTGGCCGGTCGAGGACTTCGTGATAACTCTACAGGCGTACAAGCACGGCAAGCGGCCGCACCAGGCCATGCAGACCATCGCCAGGCGTTTGTCCGACGAAGAGATCGCCTCACTGGCCGTGTACTTCGGCAGACCGCTGTCCGGCCCGTGAAAGGAGGAGCCATCATGAAACAGAAAAAGAACAACCGTGGCATGACCCGGCGCCGCTTCCTGGCTTCGACGGCCACGGCATCGGCGGCGCTGTGGGCGGGTCCGGTCCTCGGCCAGAGCCGCCCCCGGGTGGTGGTGATCGGCGGCGGCGCCGGCGGCGCCACGGCCGCGCGCTACATCGCCAAGGACTCGAAGGGCGCCGTCGACGTGACGCTGGTGGAGCCCACGCGCACCTACTACTCGTGCTTCTTCTCGAACCTCTACCTCGGCGGGTTCCGCGACTTCGCGTCCATCGGACACACCTACGGCACCCTGGCCGCCGCCTACGGCATCAACGTCGTCCACGACTGGGCCGTCTCCGTCGACCGCGACAAGAAAACGGTCGGGCTCGCGGGCGGCGGCAGCCTCTCCTACGACCGGCTGGTGCTGTCCCCGGGCATCGACTTCCGCCCGGGCTCGGTGCCCGGCTGGGACGTGTCGCAGCAGAACCGCATGCCCCACGCCTACAAGGCGGGCTCGCAGACCCAGCTCCTCAAGGCCCAGGTGGCGGCCATGCGCAAGGGAGGAGTCTACTGCATGGTGGCGCCCCCCAACCCGTTCCGCTGCCCGCCGGGACCGTACGAGCGGATCTCGATGGTCGCCCACACGCTGAAGCAGTCCAATCCGACGGCGAAGATCCTGATCGTCGACCCCAAGGCGAAGTTCTCCAAGCAGGGGCTCTTCGAGGAAGGCTGGCAGCGCCACTACCCGGGGATGATCGAGCGGGTCGGCCCGGACTTCGGCGGCGACAAGGTGGAGGTGCGCCCGGCGTCGATGGAAGTGGTGATCGACGGCGAGGTGAACAAGGTGGACGTCTGCAACGTGATTCCGGCACAGCAGGCGGGGCGCATCGCCGCGGCGGCCGCGATCACGAACAAGGCCGGCTGGGTCCCGGTGGTGCCGCACACCATGCAGAGCCGGGCGGACGAGAACATCCACGTGCTCGGCGACGCGTCGCAGCAGGGCGACATGCCCAAATCCGGGTTTTCCGCCAACAGCCAGGCCAAGGTGTGCGCCATGGCGGTGCGCGGAGCGCTCACGAAATCCAAGGTGTTCCCGGCGCGCTTCTCCAACACCTGCTGGTCGCTCATCGCCACCGACGACGGCGTCAAGGTCGGCGCCTCCTACAAGGCCACTGACGAGAAGATCGCCAAGACCGACGGCTTCATCTCGAAAACCGGAGAGAGCGCCGAGCTGCGCAAGGCGACCTACGAGGAGTCGATCGGCTGGTACGCGGGCATTTCCAAGGACATTTTCGGATAGTCATGGCCCGCGGCGAATCCCTGTAGGGGCGCCCTTTCCGTCATTCCCGGGACCCTTCCCGTCATTCTCGCAACCCCTCCGTCATTCCCGCGAAAGCGGGAATCCAGGAGGGGATGGGCTGGGCAACCTGACCGCCGGACCCTCCACCACCCCTGGGTTCCCGCTTTCGCGGGAATGACGGAGGGGATGCGGGAATGACGGAGGGGATGTCGGAATGACAGAGGAGTTGTGGGAATGACGGAGGGAGTCGCGGAGTTTACTCGGACAGACTCCCGGGACTCGACTACGGCTCTTCGGCGAGAAGCCTTCCCGTGATTCTTGCCGACACCGCCATGGCCGCGAGCGCCAGAATTGCGGCAATGCTGGCCGTCGACACCCCGGACAAACCGGCCCCCACCGTGCACCCGCCCGCCAGGACTCCGCCCGTTCCCATCAATGCGGCGCCCGCGAGGTAGCGGCCGGTCTGCCGCGGCCCTTCGAGGCTGCTCCAGCGGAACTCGCCCGCGGAAACCGAGGCGGCAACGCTGCCTGCGACGACGCCGGCGGCAAGCCCGGTCCCGAACCCCGCGGGTATGGCCGTGGCCGCCATGGTCCAGAACAGGGTGTCGGCCGTCGGACCGGTAAAACCCAGGGACTGAAGCGGCACGGGGTCGAAGTCGTCCAGGAGCACGAAGCCGGTCCCGACCCACCCCAGCGGCACCAGAAGCCCGATGAAGCCCCCCATCGCCAGGTGACGCGGCAAGGCGCCCGAGCGCAGCGCCAGCACCACGGCGGCGGCGGCCAGGCCCCAGGGCCAGACCGCCCCGCCGGGCAACGCGGTCAACGCGACCCTGCCGCCGGGATCCGCGGTCCACCCGCCCAGCGTCGTGCGCAGCGGCGCCAGCACCCCCTTCATGGTCGCATAGGCAACGATCGCAAAGACCACCAGGACAAGCGCCGACCGCAGGTTGCCGGAGCCGGCGAGGACCGTGAGACGGGAGACGCAGCCCCCGCAGAGCACCATCCCGGCGCCGAACAGCACGCCGCCCACGACGGCCGAAACGACCGGGAGGTCGGGGGCGAGAAACCGGTGCGCATCGAACGAAACCACTCCCGCGGCCACCGCCACCTGGGTCCCGGCCGTCGCCAGGGCCAGCGCCATGGCCCAGACGCCGAGGGCCGGGAGGCATTCGCCCCAGTCCCCCACCAGACTGCGCCGGAGGCAGAACCGGCTGCGCTGCGCGAGCACGCCGTAGGCCGCGCCGAGCACCAGGCCCAGGACGACGGACGCCTGAAGCGGGGTGACGTGCTCGAACCCGAGCGTCTCGAACATGGACGGCGACCTCCTCTTTCGTTTCGAGTTTCGAGGGTCTACTATGGGAATGTACCACAATGCACGGCATGGCGTATCCGGCGCGTCTGCGCCCGCCGATCCCGGCCCGTGGCGAAGGGAGTTGTACGATGAGCGACAATGTTGTCTCGACCCCGACCCAGGAACGCTGCGTCACCTCTTACGCGGCGCGCACCCAGTACAAGCCCGGCGTGGTCCATCCCGGCCATATCAAGGTCAAGGATGCCATCGACATTCACGCCCACGCCCATGCCGGCCAGCAAGATGCCCTCGACCTGGTGAAGAAAGCGTCACGGGCCGAAATGAAGGGTATCCTGTTCAAGTCCATCGTCGGCAACGCGGGGAAAGCGGTCCGCGAGTTGCGAGAGCAACTGGACGAGTGGGCCGGGCAGGAAGGGATTGCGCCGGTGGCGCTGTTTCCCGGCTTCGTGTGCGGCCGGAATGACGACCCGGTGTCCGCCGAGCTGGCCGAGCGGGCCATCGACGGCGGCGTCGTGGCCCTGTGGCTGCCGGTCTTCAATCACGCCAACACGATGCATATCGTGGGCAGCCGGCGGGAGCTGATCGAGCACGACATGAACGCCGAGGGCTGGATCGGCCCCATGTCCTGGGAAACGGCCCTGGAGCACGGCCGCTACAACCTCGACGAATCGGGCGAGCTGAAGCCCGAGGTGCGCGACATCATCCGCTTGTGCGTGGAGCGGGACGTGGCGCTGTTCTTCGGCCATCCCACCCACAAGGAGATCTTCAAGATCGCCGAGGAGGCTCACAGGGCCGGCCTCAAGCGTCTGGTCGTCGACCACCCCTACAGCCCGTTTCTCGACGTGTCGGTGGCGCAGATGAAGGAGCTCGCGCCGCTGGGCGTGCTGTTCAACTTCACCTTCGACGAGCTGTCCCCGCTCCTCGGCGTCGACCCGCAGATCATGTACAACACCATCCGCGAGGTGGGGGTGGAGCACTTCACGCTGTCCAGCGACGCCGGCGAGCCGCTGTTTCCGGACTCCGTGGAAGCCATGCGCCTCATCCGGGGCTACATGGAAGCCTTCGGCCTCACCGAGGACGAGCTCTACACGGTGTGCACCGTCAACCCCGCCAGGGTGGTGGGCATGGAGCTGAACGGCGGCTGACCGCCGCCGTATCGCTCACCCGCGCCGTATACGGGCCTCCACACACCTTCCCCTACCCTTCACCGCGCAAAATTGTGCGCCTCCCGGGCGCTGAACCCTAAAGTTCGGCGCCCGCCGAGCGATTAGTATTAACTGTAGGCGCCGCCCTCGCCTCGACCGCCGGGGCGGCGCCGGCAGAGGTCCGAACACGCGCCGACGCACGAAACTCCCGCCGGCGCCACGGACCTGGCTCGAGCCGGGAGGTCCCATGAGCGTACCGCGTTCTTCCACTTCGCCCCTGATCGGCATCGGCTTCCGCGTCCCCATCACGAGGTGGACGCTGGCCAACCTGCACCGCTTCGACGTCCTGGAGATCACCGTGGACCACTACATCAAGGGGGGCGAGTACACCCGCAGGACGATCCGGAACCTGGTGGACCGCATCCCCCTCGTGCTGCACGGCGTGGGCCTCTCCATCGGCACCGACGGACCGCTGGACGAGGACTACCTGGACAGCGTGGCGGGAGCAGTCGAGGACCTGAAGACGCCTTCCTACAGCGAACACCTGGCATGGACCAAGGTGCCGGGCATCGACATCGCCAACCTGCTGCCGGTGCCCAAGACCCGGGCCACGGCCGACATGCTGATACCCAAGATCCAGCAGGTCCAGGCCCGGCTGCCGGTCCCCTTCTCCATTGAGAATATCTCCTACGTCTTCGACTTCCCGGAGGCGGAGATGACCGACGCCGCGTTCTTCAACCTGCTGTTCCAGGAAACCGGCGTGGGCATGCTGCTGGACGTGGAGAACCTGTTCGTCAACTCGCGGAACCACGGCATCGACCCCTACGCGTTCCTGGAGGAACTGCCGGAAGCCGTGGTGACCGACGTGCACGCGGCCGGCGGACCGCTGATTCGCCGGCCTTATCTGGATGCGCCGTTCCACGCCGACAACCACAGCAGTCCCGTGCCCGAACAGGCCCTGGACCTGCTGGATCATGCGCTCGGCCGGCAACGCCCGCGGACGGTGATCCTGGAGCGCGACAACGACGTCGACCGGGGCGAGGAACTGCTGGCCGACGTGGCGCGCCTGCGGCAGCAAGCGGCCAACGGCACCTTGAAGGAAAGGCCTGGAACCCGTGAACAAGCTCATTGACAGACAAACCAACCTGCTGCGCCATCTGACGAGCCAAGCCTTCATCTTCGGGACGGACCAGCTTGGCGCCGCGGCCGGCGATCCGGATCTCCGCGGAATGGACATCCGCCGTCTTCGGCTGGAAGCGGAGTTTTCCTACAACAAGCGGATCCAGCGAATTCGCCAGACCTTCGAGCGGACCGCAGTGCTGTTGGGCCGCCGATTCCCGGCCATCGCCCGCGAGTTCGCATCGTCGCATCCGCCCGAGACCTACGAGCGCTATCCGGACGCACGGCGTTTCTTCGACCACTTCGTGGAACATTGGGCCGGCAGGCCACCGACTCCGGCGTGGGCCGCCGACACGGCCGCCGTGGAACTGGCACTGGCCGGAGCCCGGACCCTCCGGCCCACGGCAATGGAAACCGCGGCCCTGGCGGCATGCCCGACGCAGCCGTCCTCTCGCTGCTACCGCACCCACCCGTGCGCCGTCCTGATACGTTGCCGGTATGACGTGAGGCCCCTGTTCGAACCCGGCCGTTCCGGCGAAACGCTGAACCCACGGCGGGTTTGCCTGGCTGTCCTGGCGTCGCGCGGGCGGCGCCGGCCCGCGGTCATGGAGCTCTCGCCCGAGGCCTTCGCGCTGCTCGAGCTCTCGACCGCGTGGTCGCAGCCGGGTCCGGACCGGCAGGCCCTGGTCAAGCGCCTTGCCGCGCAGGGCCTTGTGCTGGTGTGCGGGAGCGACCCCGGCGACGAGAGCCATGGCTGAGAGCAACGGTCGAGCGGGCGTCTCCACGCACCCACCCGAGTGGTCCGGCGAAGCCCCGGTCCAACCGGAACCCGCGGAAGGCGCCTTCACGCTCCGCACCATCGCCGAGCATCTGCTCCACAACAAGACCGTCTTCGGTCCGTTGGTGGCGGCGTCCTTCTTCGTCAATCTCCTGGGTTACATCTACCCTTTTGCCTTCCTCATCATCATCGACAAGGTCATCTCCAACCGAGGCGCCGCCACCCTCGACGTCATCATCGTGAGCCTGATCCTGTTCCTCGGCTTCGAGGCCGTCCTGCGCGGCGCCCGCCACAAGGCCCTGCGCCACGCCGTGCGCGAAATGGACCGCTCGCTTCTTTCCCGCCTGATCCGCCACTCCCTCGAGCTGCCCGTCTCCTTCTACTTCCGCCATACACCGGTGGAGACCCTCTCCCGCATCGAGGAGCTGCAGTACCTTCGGCGTTTCCTCACCAACGCCGTCGTGTTCGTCTTCGTGGACACGCTCTTCGTGCTGGCGTTCCTGGCGCTCATGCTCAACTTCAGCCTCACCCTGTCCGTGGTCGTCCTGGGCTGCCTGCCCCTCTATATCGCCCCCGCGTTCGTGGTGATGCCCACGCTTCGAGAGTGGAACCGGCGGACCAAAGGCAGCCGGCGGGAGAGCAACGAGGCCGTGCTCGACACCTTCCACGGCATCGAGACGGTCAAGGGGATGCACCGGGAACACCCCCAGGAGGCCTTCCTGACCCAACGGGTGGACGAGGCCATGTCCGGCGAAGAGGACGCCCAGAGCCTGCGCGACTCGATGACCCAGTACAACCAGTTCGTGAACCGCTTCGCCAACGCGGGGCTGCTATGGTTCGGCGCCTCCATGGTTCTGGACGGGCAACTGACGCTCGGGCAACTCGTCGCCGTCAACCTGGTGAACATGCGGTTCTCACAGCCCATGATGCGTCTTTGCCTGTTCGCGTATGATTTCTCCCGGTTGCGCGGCCTCGTACGGGAGGTGGGAACCGTGCTCGACGAGCCGGCCGAGCGGCAGCGCGGCCATCTCGTCAAGCTTCCGGCCCTCAGGGGAGGCGTCCTCTTCGACAACGTCCGCTTCCGCTATCCGGACGCGCGCAGGGATGCCCTGGATGGGGTGTCGTTCGAGATCGAGCCCGGCGAGACCCTGGGCATCGTGGGGCCGTCGGGCTCGGGAAAGAGCACCGTCGCCCGCCTGATCCAGGGCCTGCATCTCGCTTCGGAGGGACGCGTGCTGCTGGACGGCGCCGACGCTGCCGTCCTGGACCCGGCCTGGTTGCGCGGCCACATCGGCGCGGTGGAACAGGACTATCCCATTTTCCGGCGAAGCATTGCGGAAAACATCGCCCTCGCACCGGGCGAAGGCCACATGGCCCGGGTCATGGCCGCCGCCAAGGCAGCCCGGGCCCACGAATTCATCGCCCGGACTCCCATGGGCTACAACACCCGGATCGGCGCCCGCGGCACGCTGCTGTCGGGTGGAGAACGGCAGCGAATCGCCCTCGCCCGTGCGTTGTTCCATTCGCAAAGCGTGTTGATCCTGGACGAGGCCACGAGTTCCGTGGACCACGAAGATGAAGCCCGGATTCAGGAGAACCTCCGCCGTTTTGCGACAGGACGGACCATCATCATCATCGCACACCGGTTGTCCGCCCTGCGTTTTGCCCGCCGGATCATCTGCATGGACCACGGAAAGGTGATGGAACAGGGCCTGCCGGAGGAGCTGCTCCGAGGGGACGGGTATTTCGCCGGCATGGTGCGAGGCGAAGCCGCCCTGCTCCAGGCTCTGGTGCAAGGGCGGGCGGGCGCGCAGGCAACTCCAGGAAACATGGACGCGAGAAATGGATAGTCCGAGCCGCCGGCCGCATGTCCTGCTGTTGGTCGCGCTATGCGCCTTCCTCGTGGGGACCCTGACGTGGGCCTCGCTCGCCGAGGTGGAGATCGCCGCGGTGGCCCCGGGACGGGTGGTGCCGCACGGCCAGGTCAAGACCGTCCGGTCCTTCGAGCAGGGCAAGATCAAACGCATCGCGGTGGAGGAAGGGAGCGTCGTGAAGAGCGGGGAAGTGCTGATCGAGCTCGATACCACCCTTGTGGACGCGGAGATCGCCAAGCACACCTCGGAACTCGGGATCAAGGCCGTGGAGGCCGCCCGGCTCGAGGCACTCCTGGACTGGCGCCGGAGAAGGGCGTTCCGGCCGCCACCGGGCGCGCCGAAAGAGATCGTCGCCATCAACGAGAGGCTCCTGGCGGACCAGATCGCACACCACCGCGCGCGCCTCCGTGAGCTCGACGGCGTGATGGCGGAGCGACGGGCGCGGATTCGGACCCTGGGGGCCGGCGTGGCCAAGTACCGGAAGCTGCTGCCCATACTCCAGGAACGGACGCGGATGCACGAAACCCTCTACCGGAAGGACCACGGCTCCAGGCTCGAGCTCTTCCGCGAGCAGGAGCGGCTGGTGGAGGTCGAGGGGGAGCTGGCCCTCGCCAAGGAGGAAATCCCCCAGGCCGAGGCTTCGCTCGCCGCCCTTCGAGCGCAACGGCAACAGATTCTCTTTGAGTTCGACCGGGAACACCGCACCACCCTGGCAGCCGTCCGCGAGAGGACGCTGGTCCTCCGCCAGGACATCCGCAAGGCCCTGGAGCACCGCGCCCGGCACACGCTCGTATCCCCGGTGGACGGAGTGGTGCAGGACCTGGCCGTGCACACGGAGAACGGCATGGTAGAGCCGGGCACCCGACTGATGGTCATCGTGCCCCGTAACACCAGTATCCGCGTGGAAGCCTTCGTTTCCAACGTCGACATCGGCTTCGTCAAACCCGGCCAGCGCGTCACCTTGAGAGTCACGACCTTCGACTTCCGGCGATACGGCGCCCTTGAAGGAACCGTAAGCCACATCGGCGAGGACGCCGTCGGCGCCGGACCGCAATCCCGCAACCTTCCGCCGGCCGGCGCCGCCTTGCCGTCCACGGGAGCTCCCATGTTCAAGGCGCTCATCAAGCTCGACCGGGACTACATGGATGTCGAGGGCCGGACAGTCCCCCTCGTGCCCGGCATGACCGCGGAAGCAGCGGTCATACTGGGCAGACAGCGTATTCTCGACTACGTCCTGCTGCCGCTTCGCGGCTACCGGCAGGACGCCTTCCGGGAGAAATGAAGCCGTCAGGCAAGGAGGCACCGCTTCATGAACCACAAGACCGAGGACTTTCCGGAAACGATGGACCCGGCGGCCTGGACGCCCGATGACCTCACGCGTTCGCAAGAGTGGCGCCACGCGTTCACGCGGCGCGAGGCCGCCGAGCTGCTGGCCGTTGCCGGGGGTTCCAGCGCCGCAGACGGAACGCCGTCCTTCCAGGCCCTCGCTACCCAACTGGAGCGCACGGCGCGGGAGCTGAAGTCGGGCCTGGGCTTCCGCATCCTCCGCGGCTTTCCGGTGAAGGAGCTGGGCAAGGAACGCACCGGCCGGGCCTTCCTGACCCTGAGCCGGGGGCTCGGCGTACCCATGGAGCAGCCCGGCGGGGTGGAGCTGGCCCACGTCCGCGCCGACTCAAGGGAAAACAAGGGCCTCGGCTTCCGCGCCGCCGGAGAGCTTCCTTTCCATGCGGACCTTGAAGACGTCATCGGCTTCCTCTGCATCAGGCCCGCTTCCGGCGGCGGCACCCGCATGTTCGCCAGCGCCGCCACCGTGTACAACATCATGAGAAAGGAATATCCCGCCCAACTGCGCGTTCTCGGCCAGCCCTTCCACATGGCGCTGCAGCAGCCTCACCCGGACCACGGGCAGAACTGGACGCGCCTTCCCTTCCTCGGCGTACGGGACCAGGTGTTCAACGCCTGCGCCTACCCGGTGCATATCAAGCGGGCCCAGAGGCTTCCCGGGGTGCCCGAGCTGACGCGGGACCAGACCGAGGCGCTGGCCGCCTTCAACGCCGTAGCCGCCCGGGTGGCGGTATCCGTGGAGCTGCAGCCCGGAGACGTGGAGTACTTCAACAACCACGTCATCCTGCACACCCGGACCGAGTTCGCCGAGGACAGCGGACCCGGCCGCCACCTGCTGCGGATCTGGCTGTCCATAGCTGGCTTCCGGCCGCTCCCCGAGGAGCATCCCATCCGTCTTCGGGCGAGGGCGGCGAACCCGCCTGCGCGTTCTTGAACCGCCATGGACCTGGGTATCAGGGGCAGACGGGCGCTGATCCTCGGGGGCTCCCGGGGCATCGGCCGCGCGGTGGCCGGCACCCTGGCGGCCGAGGGCGCCAACCTGGCGGTGTGCGCCCGGAAAGGATGGGCCGCGAGGCGGGTGGCTTCCGAAGCCGCGGGAGGCTGGGGAGTGGAAGCCGCGGGCTACTGCATCGACGCCTGGGACGAGTCGTCCGCCGCCGCGCTCGTCGACCGTATCACCGGCGAGCTGGGCGCCGTCGACCTGCTGTTCGGAGTGGCCCGGCGCCCCGCGCTGGAGGACCGGCACCGGCTGTCGTGGAAGGAGCGGCTCGACGACGGCTTTCTTCGCTTCCGGGCGACCACGGAGACCCTGTTGAGCGGCATGAAGGACCGGCAATGGGGCCGCGTTCTGTGGATGATTCCCTGGCCCGCGCCGGGGACCAGCGCCGAGCGGCAGCTACACTCGGTCACCGGAGCGGCGCTGTCGGCGTGGCTGGAAACCGTGGCGGCGGAGGTCGCCGGGGACAACGTCGCCTTGAACGTGCTGAAACCGGCGCCGGTGTCGCGAACCTCGGGGAGCGACCCGTCCGGCGGTTGCCATGCGCCTCCCGCAGGCTGCCCGCCTCCGCCCACGGACGGATTGCTTTCCGTACCCGAGGTGGCGGCGGTAGCCGCCTTCCTGCTCAGCGACCCGGCGGGCGCGCTGTGCGGCAAGACCATCGAGCTCGACCGCGGCGCCGGTTCCGGGCAACCGGGGCCGGCGGCGGCGCGACGATGGACCCGCAGGGCTCAGTAGCCCTGTTCCAGCACCCAGTTGGCGATCTCGATCCTCCTGGCGAACCAGACGTCGGAGAAACCCTTGGCGTACTTGATGAACTCGTCGATGATCTTGGTGCGGTAAGGCACGCCGGATACGAACGGGTGGAGGTTGAACGCGAAGAACTTCGGCGCCCCCTGCTCACCCTCCCAGTAGAGGTAGTCGAACTGGTCCTTCATGATCTGGAGCAGGTCCCTGGGAGTTCGCCCGCCGCCGTAGGTGGAGTAGTCGTTGCAGCCCGGCACATTGTAGGGCACCACCGCGATCTTCCGGCCGCCGGACTCGACGGTATACGGGATGTCGGAGTTCAGCGGGTCGGCCCACCACACGAAGCCCGCTTCCGCCACCAGTTCCAGCGTGTTGTCCGTGGAAGCGTGACCGGGCGACAGGTAGCCCGTGGGCGGCGCCCCGAGCACGTTCTTGAAGGCCGCCACGGTGTCCTGGATCGACTTCCGCTCTTCCTCGCGGGTGTACATGAAGGCGTACTCGTGCTCGTAGCACTCCGAGGAGAACTCGTGCCCCTGGGCCTGGAATTCCTTGCACTCATCGGGGAACTGCTCGACCTTCTTCCCGTTCATCAGGAAGGTGGCCTTGAGGTTGTGCCGTTCGAACATGTCCATGATGCGCCAGATGCCCACCCGGTCGCCGTACTCGCGCTCGGTTACCGCGGCCATGTTCTGCTTGAACACCGCGTTCTCCGGCGGCAGCGGGTGGCTGACCCGCTGCAGCGAGCCGCGGGTGGCGTAGTTGTCGGGCCATACTTCCCAGGGGATGATGAAGGTGACGCATATCTTCGCGTTGTCCGGCCACTGGATGGGGCTCGGTCTGGGCATGGTGAAATCTCCTCTCGTTCGATGTTGTCGAATTTCGGTGCGAAGGCCTGCGGGAAGCAGGTTAGCCCAACTATAGCCAGTGCGGATTTCTTGGGCAAACAGGTGATGCGACGGCCGAGGGTGTCGACCAGGCCGGTTGATTTTCATGGCTGCGGCGGTAACAGTTACCGCCAGGAGACACACCATGCCCAACGTATCGGAAGGGCGGGAGCTGTTCACATAGCCGGGTATCCGTGATGGGCAGCCCGACGAGGATCGGCACACTGTTGACGGCGGCCCTTGTCCTGGCCGGCGGAGTCGCCGGCCATCCGCCGCGCGGCCAGGCGCAGACACCCGACCAAGCGGCCTACCGCAAGTTCGTCCGGGAATTCCGCACGGTTGCCCGCCGCAACGGCATCCCGGACACGCTCTACGATCGCGCCTTCCGGGGCCTGACCCCCGACCCGGAAGTCATCGAAAGAAACCTGCGCCAACCCGAGTTCGTGCTGCCGCCGTCCCACTACATGGCACTGGCGGTCACGGACACGCGCATCAGGGAGGGCCGCCGGAAACTCTCCGAGTACGCCGACGACCTGGACGGGATCGAGCGCCGATACGGCGTGGACCGCCACGTGCTGGTGGCCGTCTGGGGCATGGAAACGCTGTATGGAACCCTGCGCGGCAAGCGCAAGGTCATCCGCTCGCTTTCCACCCTGGCCTACAAGGGTCGCCGGGCCCGTTTCGGGCGCAAACAACTCCTGGCGGCGCTCAAGATCCTCAAGACGGGCGACATCACCCTCGACCGGATGACCGGTTCCTGGGCCGGGGCCATGGGCCACACGCAGTTCATTCCCAGCAGCTATGAAGCCTACGCGGTGGACTTCACCGGCGACGGCCGCCGCGACATCTGGGACACGCCGCAGGACGCGCTCGCGTCCACGGCCAACTACCTGCGCCGAAACGGCTGGTTGCCCGGACGGCCCTGGGGCCACCAGGTTGTCCTGCCGGAGGGTTTCGACGCCGGGCTGGCCGGCCCGGAGAACGGAAGAGAGGTCCGTCAATGGGAGCGTGCCGGGCTTCGGCCCGCCGGCGGCCGTGCCCTTCCCCATTCCCGTGACCGGGCCTACCTCTACCTTCCCGCGGGAGCCCGGGGCCCGGCCTTCCTGCTGCGCCAGAACTTCCGCTCGATCATGCGTTACAACCCGGCGCACAAGTACGCGCTGGCGGTGGGGCATCTCGCCGACCGGTTGCGAGGCGAGGAAGCTCTCCTGACCTGGCCCGACGGCATCGCTCCCATCGCGGAACCGGAACGCAAGGAGTTGCAGCGGCTGCTGGCGGCGAGGGGATACGACATCGGCGAGATCGACGGGATCATCGGCCCCAGGACCCGGGCCGCCATACGCGACTACCAAGGGAAGAAGCGGCTTCCGGTGGACGGCTTCCCGCGACCGGAGCTGCTGCAACTCCTCCGCGCGGACGCGCCGCGCCGCGAATAGGCTTGCGAAACCGCTCAGCGGGTTCTATCGTCGCGGGCGGGCGGAACCGTGACGGCGCAGGCATCGGCCTCACCCGGGCGCCCGCCACGACCTGGAAAACGGAGAACGGAAATGCCAATAGCCGAACTGGACGGACTGGACATCTACTACGAGCGGCAAGGTGCCGGAGAGCCCGTGCTGTTCGTGCCGGCGTCATGGTGGCCGTCGGACCCCTGGAAACTCCAGGTGGTCCCCACCCTGAGCCGAAACTGGGAGACCGTGATCATGGATTGCCGCGGCACCGGCCGCAGCAGTCAACCCGAGGACGGTTATACGGTGACCCAGTTCGCCGAGGACTGCGCCGCGCTGCTGGCGCATCTCGGCATCTCGCGCTGCCACGTGGTGGGCTTCGCCATGGGCAGCCAGGTCCTCCAGGCCCTGGCCATCCAGCGGCCGGACCTGGTGGCCACCCTCACCATGTCGGCCAGCGGCCCCGGATCCAGGACCCTCGGCGGCGACCCGCGGGAACTGTCTTCCGATGCGGCCCAGGAGATCCGGGAGATGGGTTTCGAGCAATACATTCGATCCCACGTGGACAACGACGGCATGGCGTTCAACCCGTCGTTCTATCACGCCAACCGCGAAGCCGCCGCGGCCCTGTCGGACGCCCTGTGGTCGGGACAGTCCACGGTCGAGATGTTTCGCCGCCACGAGCTCGCCCGTCTCACCTGGGATGCCCTGGCCAAGGCCCCGGAGGTCGAGGTGCCGACGCTGGTGCTTTGCGGCGAGGACGACGAGGTCGAGCGGCGCGGCAGCACCCCGGTGGGAACCGCGCGGCTACTGGGACAGGCCATACCCGGGGCCGAGCTGGCGCTCATACCCGGGGTCCGGCACATGACCTTCTGGGACGGCACCGGCGCGCTGGAAGCGCTGCGGGAGTTCCTGGCGCGCCATCCGATCGGATAGAGGCCAGCCTGCCTCGCTCGATGCGGAGTTGCCATAGCTTATCCGCATGCCCTGGAGAGCCTGATGCCGTACGTGGTCGCCGTGGACATCGGAGGCACCTTCACCGATTTCGTGGCGTTCGATCACGAGACCGGCGCCGCGACGTACACGAAGAGCCCAACCACCTACGACGATTTCGTGGAGGGCATCCTGGACTGCTTCAAGAAGGGCAACCTGGCGCCCGGCGATGCCAACTTCCTCAATCACGGGACCACGCTGGTCATCAACTCCCTGATCCAGCGCCGCGGCGCCAAATGCGCCCTGGTCACCTCGGCAGGGTTTCGCGACGTTCTGGAAATCGCCCGCGCCAACCGGCCCGATCCTTTTGACCTGCACTACCAACGGGACGAGCCGCTGATCCCCCGCGAGTTGCGCTTTGAGGTGCCGGAGCGCATCGATGCCAACGGCGAGGTGCTGGTGCCGCTCGAAACCGGCGCGCTCGAAACCCTGGCGGAGGACCTCAAGCGGCTTGAGATCGAGGCCGTAGCCGTGTTCTTCATGAGCTCCTATCTCGATCCGGCGCACGAAGAACAGGCCGCGGATACCCTGAAGCGACTGCTGCCGGGCGTCTACGTCACCCACAGCACCGCGTTGACGCGCGAGTGGTACGAGTACGAACGGACTTCGACCGTGGCCGCCAACGCCTATGTCGGGCCGCAGGTGAATACCTACGTCCGCCGGCTGGAGGACGAGTTCCGCGCCCGGGGCTATGACGGCTCGCTGTTCATGATGGGGTCGAACGGCGGCCTGCTGTCGGTGGACCGCACCTGCCGCCAACCCATCGGGCTGGTGGAGTCCGGACCCATCGGGGGTTGCATCGGCGCTGGCGCGTATGCCGACGCACTCGGGATCAACAACGTCGTCGCCTTCGACATGGGCGGCACCACGGCGAAATGCGCGTTGGTCGAGAACGGCCGCTTCAGCGTCGAATCGGTCTACTACGTGAACGGCTATGTGCAGGGCTTTCCCATCAAATGGCCGGTGATCGACATCGTCGAAGTCGGGTCCGGCGGCGGCTCCGTTGCGTGGCTGGACGATCAAGACCGCCTGCACGTGGGGCCCCGGAGCGCCGGGTCGACCCCCGGGCCGGTCTGCTACGAACGCGGCGGGACCGAGCCGACCGTCACCGACGCGAATCTCGTGCTGGGGCGGCTCAACCCCCGCCGGTTCCTGGGCGGCGAGTTGAGCCTGGGAGTCGAAGCGGCGCGTCGTGCCATCGCCGAGAAGACCGCGGAACCGCTCGGCTACCGGGGCGAGGAGGGGCTGATCCGCACAGCCGACGGCATCGTCTCCATCGCCACCGTGCTGATGGCGGGCGCGGTCCGCCAGGTCTCGGTGGAGCACGGGCTCGACCCGCGGGACTTCGTGCTCTTCGCCTATGGCGGGGGCGGGCCGCTGCACGCCTCGGCGCTGGCGCGCGAGCTGTCCATTCCGGCTGTGGTCATCCCGCCGGAGCCCGGCAACTTCTCCGCCATCGGGATGCTGCTGGCGGACGCGCGTATCGATGCGTCGGAGACCTTCACAGGCATCCTCGACGATGCGCTGACGGCCAGGATGGACGCCAGCTTCGGCAGTATGGAGGCGGACGCCGCAGAAGCCCTGCGCCGGGACTTCGGCGCCGGCGAGGTCTATTTCGCGCGCAAGGCAGAGATGCGCTACCTCGGCCAACGGCACAATATTCATGTGCCCGTCACGGGATTGCGCACCGTGATCGAGATCAGAGAAGCCTTCGAGCGCGACTACAAGCGGCGCTATGGCCACGCCGATTCGAAGGCGGCGACGGAGCTTCAGGCCCTGCATCTCGCGGCCTTCGCCAGATTGCGCCGGCCGGACCTCGCCAGCCTGCGGCGCGGAACCTGGTCGGGGGTGGCATCGGACACCCAAAGCCGCCAAGTATATTTCGGCGGTGCCGGAGGGATGCTTGAAGCCGCGATTCACGACCGCGACACGCTGAAACCGGGGTTCGCGGCGGAGGGACCCGCGGTCATCGAGGAGTACGGATCGACGACGCTCATCTGGCCGGGCGACCGTTTTGAAATCGGAGAAATAGGCGAGATCCGCATCGCCTGCGGTTAGCCACCTCCCGTCATTCCCGCGCAAGCGGGAATCCAGCAATTGCTTACTTTCATATCAATGACGAAAAGTGAAAACGAGAAAGCGCAATGAGCAAGAACACCGCCACCCGGTCCACGGATGCCGCCCCTCGGATCGATCCCATCACCCTCGAGGTGATCCGTTGCGGCGTGGTTTCCATCACCAACCAGATCGACGCCAACATCACGCGCACGGCGTTCAGCTCCTATGTCTACGAGTACAAGGATTTCGCCGTCGGGCTGGTGGACGTAAACGGACAGCTCGTGGCCCAGTCGACCGGGGGCATGCCGCCCTTCGTCGCCGATGCCGTCGGCACGGCGGTGCGTGACGGCCTGAAGATCTATGGCCGCGAACGGCTCTTCGATGGCGACGTGGTGGTCTGCAACCACCCGGCCGTGCAGGGACAGCACCTCAACAACACGGTCATGTATACGCCCGTCTACGGCGGTCCCGACCGGGGGACACTGCTGGGATTCTTCGCCCTCAACGTCCACTGGATTGACATCGGCGGGGTGATGCACGGCTCCACCGACATCTTCATGGAGGGACTGCAGCTCCGCACCGTCAAGCTCTGGTCGAAGGGCGAGCCCGTCGAGGAGGTCTACCGCATCATCGAGAACAACACGCGGATGCCGGTGGACGTGATGGGCGACATCTCGGCGCAGCTCGCCGGCTGTTTCCTGGGCCGCGATCTCACCCTCGCGCTTGCCGGCAAGTACGGCGCCGACACCTACTTCGCCGCGGTCGAGACGATCATGGCCCAGGGCGAAGCGTCGTCACGCGCGCGCATCCGGGAGATCCCGGACGGGACCTACGAGAGCGAGGCGTTCCTGGACGACGACTCCATCGGCACGGAGCCCGTGCCCATCCGGGTCAAGGTGATCGTGGACGGCGAGGAAATGACCATCGATTTCTCCGGGCTCGCCGACCAGGTGCCGGGGCCGCTGAACTCGGGCTACTTCGGCGGCGGCGTCACCGCTGCGCGAGTGGCGTTCAAGTACCTGATCGCACCGCGCGAGCCGGCCAACGAGGGCGTCTTCCGTCCGCTCAAGCTGATCCTGCCGGAAGGCAAGATCCTGAGCGCCCGCCCCGACGCGCCCATGTCCAACTACTCGACGCCCTTTCCCACCGTCATCGACTCGGTCATCCACTGTCTCTCGGACGCGCTGCCGCATCTCGCCACCGGAGCCCATTTCGGCACCCATTCGGGGTTCATGATGCACGGCCGTTGGGCCGACGGAAGCCGCTTCCACGGCCATGACAGCGGCCACGGCGGCTGGGGCGCGGGAGACGGACACGACGGCGCCGGGCCGTTCCGCACAATGGCCCACGGCGACACCCGGTTGATACCCATGGAGTTGCAGGAGTCCCTGTTGCCGTTCCGCGTACGTTCGCTTTCCCTGCGCGAGGATTCGGGCGGGCCCGGGAAGTTCCGGGGCGGGCTCGGTTTCCGCAAGGAGTACGAGATCCTCCATCCCTGCACCCTCAACACCAACCTCGACCGCAGGAAATGTCCGCCCTGGGGCGTCCGCGGCGGAAAGGCCGCGAAGCCCGGCTGCGTCACCATCATCAAGGCATCGGGCGAGACCGAGACCATGGGCAAGGCCCAGAACTACAAGCTCCAGCCCGGCGACCGGGTGATCCTGGAAACCGGCGGTGGCGGTGGCTGGGGGCCGCCCGAGGAGCGCGCCGTGGAGTTGATCCAGCGCGACCTCGACCGCGGCTACATCACGGCCGAGGGGGCGGTGCGCGATTACGCCGTGCGCGTCGAGGCCGGCCGGGTAACGGCTCCCGCGAACAGTTCAGACGACCTTGACTAACTGCCGGCAACCAGCGCTAGGCGTCCCCCCACACGTCGTGGGCGACCTCCACCATGCGCGCGAGCTTGGCTTCCTGGTCGGCTTCGGTGAGGGGGTTGCCCTTGACGGAGCTGGCGAAGCCGCACTGGGGGGCGAGGGCGAGACGTTCCAGGGGGGCGTAGCGGGTGGCATCGTCGATGCGGCGCTTGAGGTAGCCGGCGGATTCCAGGGTCGGGCCCTTGGTGGAGACAATGCCGAGGGCGACGACCTTGCCTGCGGGCAGGAAACGCAGCGGCTCGAAGGTACCGGCCCGGGGGGTGTCGTATTCCAGGAAATAGCCCTGGACGTTGATCTCGTTGAACAGCACCTCGGCCACGGGGTCGTAGCCGCCCGCGGCGGCCCACAGTCCTTCACGGTTGCCGCGGCACTGGTGCATGGTGAAGGTGACGTCGTTGGGCAGGCCTTCCAGAGCCTGGTTGATACGGCGCGCGTACTCCGCCAGCACGGCCTGGGGGCCGGAGCCCCAGGAGCGGAACACTTCGTCGTAGGCGGGGTCGCACAGGAACGGGATGGCAACGTCGTCGAGCTGGATGTAGCGCGCGCCGGCGTCGACCAAGGCGGCCAGCTCCTGGCGGTAGGCGGCCACCAGGTCCTCCCAGAACTCACTGACGTCGTCATAGGCGGAACCCAACACACCCGGATCCCCGCCGGCGAAGCAGTAGACCACCGGGGGTGCGGGGATCGTGACCTTGGGCACGGCGTCGGTATTGTCCTTCAGAAACTCGAAGGCGCGCACGATGGCGCTGGGGCGCCATCGCACCCTGCCGTTCACCCACACCACCGTAAAGTCCTGCTGCCGGGCTTCCTCGTTGCGCCAACTGAACGGTGAGCCGGCGCCCTGGCGGGTGGCGGAGAAGCCCTCCCAGGTCATCATCAACTCGCTGAACCAGCTACGGCGGCGGAACTCTCCGTCGGTGGCGGAGCGCATGCCCACGCGTTTCTGCAACGCGATGACGTCGCGGACAAAGCCGTCCTCGATGCGTGCCAGATCCTCGTTGCCGTGGGGCCCGAGGTTGCCCTCTGCGGTGTCCGGCCCCAGGAGGCGCACCCTGGCCTCCTTGAGCCCGGCCGGGCGCAGCAGGCTGCCCACGTGGTCGGCGCGGAACGGCGGCGTGGTTCTGGCGGGCATATCGTCCCCGGCCTCGAACTTGTCCCCCGCTCCAGTCCGCTAACGGACATCCAACCCGTGGCGGCGGCTGAGCTTGTAGAAAAGGCTGGCCAGAACAACCGTGCCGACGCTGATGCCCAGGGCGAAGGCCGACAGACTCCCGACGTGACCGTTGTCCCAAAGCTCCCAGATGACCACGGAGATCACCTCGGAACCGGGGCTGTAGAGCAACAACGCGACGGACAGCTCCCGGATGGTGATGAGGAAGATGTAGATCCACCCGGCGAAAAGGGCGGGCATCATCAGCGGGACCATGATCCGTCGGGCAACGTTGCCCCAGCTCGCGCCACTGGCGGTCGCGCTTTCCTCCAACTCCTTGTGGATGCCGATGAGGCCGGCATGGCTGAAGCGCATGGCATAGGGCAGATAGCGAGCCGCGAAGGCTATGACCAGGATCCAGATGGTGCCGTACACGGGGATCGGGACCACGAGGTAGGTCTGCAGCACCGCAACCCCCATGACGATGCCCGGGAACACCAGCGGCACCATGGTCAACCGGTCCAGATGCCAGCGCATCTTGATGTTGGTCCGCGTCACCAGCCAGGCGGTGACGAAGGCCACGCCCACGCAGGCGGTGGCGGATACCATGCTGATGGTGATGTTGTTCGTGATGGAGCGCAGTATCTTGTCGTCGCTGAACGCTTCCACGTAGTTGTTCAGGGTAAACATGGAGAGCGCATCCCAGGATGGCACCACGAGGTAGGGCATGAAGCTCGACCAGATCAGCGCGGTAAGCGGGAGAAGCTGGAGCATCGGCAGGCCCAGCAAAGCCAGCCCGCCCAGCCAGCGCCACCGTCCCAGGTCCTTGCGCCGAGGCTGAAACCCCTTGCCGGTGATGGTGGTGAACCGGTGTGCGTGCTGGGTGACACGATAGTAGGGAACCAGGCAAAGAGCCACCAGGGCGATGAGCAGCACGGAGTAGGCGCTGGCATAGCCGTACTCGGGCACGAACCCCTCGATCAACTGGAGGTAGATCTGGGTGGTCATGACCTCGATGCCCGCGGGAAGACCTACCAGCGCGGGAATCTCGAAGGCCTCCATGCTGCGGATGAAGGTGAGGATCAGCACGGAGAGGAGGCTGGGCATGGCCATGGGCAGGGTCACCTTCCAGAACACCTGCCAGTCGCTGCTGCCGGCCACCACCGCGGCTTCCTCCAGGGACGGGTCCATGGACCGGAACGGCGTCGCCATGAGCAGGAACACGATGGGGGTCCAGAGGAAGCCCTCCACAAGGATCATGCCGCTCATGGAGAACAGGTTGAAGATGGGCATGATGCCGGTGACGGAGTTCACGGCCATGTTGATGAACCCCGCCTCCGGTCCCAGCAGCAGGATCCAGCCGATGACCTTGACCAGCCCCGGGACGGCGAACGACACGAACGCCGCCAGGTAGGCCACCGCGCGGAACGGCGCGTTGCTGCGCTCCGCCAACCAGGCCATGGCGGTGCCGAAGACCAGCGCCCAGGCAGCGCTGCCCACGGAAAACACGACGGAGTTCCAGATCAGGGTCTGGAACTCCTCCATGCCTTCGAAGATGTCGAAGTAATTCTGAATCGTCAGGCCGACGATGTCCGAGTCTTCGGAAGGAACGAAACTCGAATAGATGATGAAAACCAGCGGGGGAATGACGAGATACAGAAGCACCAGCGCGCAGGGTATGAACAACCACAACGGGAAGTCACGGCCCTGCCGGCTGGGACGGAAGACGTCGAGAAATGCCCGGGCTCCGCCCCCGGTCAAACCGGTCTCTTTGAACGCTGCTTCGTCTTTGCTCAACGGTGGCGATTCCTGATGACTGCCGGTCCCGGGCGCACCGGTCGTTTACGATCACCGGGCACCCGGGAGCAGGGTCGCACCCTGCCCCCGGGTGCCACGATCATCCGCACGGGCGCAGGAGAAGGTCGCCCGTGAAGTCCATCAGCGGCGGCCGATGGAACGCAACTGCTTATTGAGTTTCTTGGAAATCCTGTTGTAAGCCTTCGAGCTCATTCCCCGTTCGGGGTACACCCGCTTGAACGGATAGTCCAGCCACGCCATTCCGTAGTGGAACTTCTGCAGGATCTTCTGTCCTTCGATCAGGACGAAGTTGGTGAGCAGCAGCGCGGCATGGGGGTGCGGCGAGTTCGCGAAAATCGCGGAGCCGCCGGCGTTGGTCGGAACTTCGTCCAGGGCGTTCCATCCCAGCGGCGCGCCCTCGGCGATCTTGACGAGCGCGTGATTGCGGAAAACCGAAGGCGACACCACGAACTCGCCGGAGATGATCAGGTCGCGGGTGGCCGTGCCCGAGATCTTCACGAGCTTGATCTGCTGCTTCTTGAGCTTCTCGACGTATTCCTCGCCCTTGACCTTGATCATGCTTGCCAGCATCCGGTCGCCGGTGCTCTGCACGCTCATGACGATCTTGCCCTTGAGTTCCGGGTTCAGGAGGTCGTCGAAGCTCTTGGGCGCCTTTTCCTTGGGCATCTTGTCGGTGTTGTATCCGAGGCCGATGAAGGACTCGCGGTCGGTAACCCACCATACCCCGCCGCTCTTGGCCTTGATCTGGTGCTCATCCGGCCACCTCTTGTGCTCCGGGCTGCTGTAGGGCGTGATGATGTTCCGCTCGCGGAGCAACTGCAGGATGCCCGGGGTGCTCTCGATGGCGTCCACGAGGTATTTGCCGGCCTTGTGCTCGGCGAGGATCTTGGCGGCGATATCCTTGCTGCCCGCCCGATAGACCTCGATCTTCACGTCCGGGTATTTCTTGGCGAATTCCGCCTGGATGGTCTTGTAGGATTTGCCGCTCAGCGACGTGTACCAGACCACCTTGCCCTCATTCTTGGCGCCCGCCTCCAGCATCTTGTGGTAGTCCGCTCCCTTGTAGTTGGCCAGCTTTTTGATAGTCTCGCTCTGGCCCCACGCCGTGGACACGGTCAGAAAGAGAAGCGCGACGGTCAAGTATAGTGCCTTCATAGGGATGTCCTCCTATCGGGTTGTGCTTTTGCGGAAGCCTGGCGCATGTGGGCATCGAGAGAAGGGCAGCCTGCCCGTGTGCGCGTTCAACGCCCCTTCTAGGGCACGTACACGCGGCTTGTCAAACGGAAAGCATTGCGCGAAGATGGCCGTGCTTCCGGGGCTTGTCCGGCTTGCCCGTCCAACCGCCGCCGGCCTCCGGTCGCCTGTGGCAAGGACTTGAAGGGATGCGTAGAGGACTCCTCATAGCGGTACCGGTCGCTCTGCTTCTGCTCCTCTGCCACGGCGCGCTCTTCGGCGCCTGCAAGGAGGAGAGCTTCGTCAGACGTCTCGCCCGGCCGGCGTACGCCGCCACCCCCGACGCCACCCTGCACTACTTCGGACACAGCTTCTTCCAGCTCGTCACCAGCCGGGGCACGCGGATCGTGATGGACCCCCTGGCGCCGGGCTGGTACCCCGTGCCCGACGTCTCCGCGGACATCATCACCATCGGCCGGGAGCACCAGAACCACAACTGGATTCCTATCGTGCGCGGCCGGCCGCTGATCCTCCGGGGCCTCCGGGAAACCGCCTACGCCTACGAGTGGAACCAGATCAGGACAACGCTGAAGGACGTGCTGGTGCAGAGTTTGCCCATATACGTGAGCCGGCCCAGCGGCGAACTCTTCAAGGGCGCGGCGTTCACCTACGATCTCGGCCGGCTGTGCGTGGCGCACCTGGGCGATCTGAGCCACAAGCTCACCCCCAAACTGCTGAAGCAGTTCGGCAAAGTGGACGTCGCGCTGGTGCCCATCGGCGGCCGCACCACCATGGGGCCCCACACCGCCCGGGAAGTGGTGGGGCAGCTCAAGCCCAAGATGGCCATTCCCATGCACTACCGTGACGATCTCGAGCGCGTGCGCACCTTCACCGAAGGGTTCCCCACGCGCACCGTGCCGGACGGCTCGCTGGCCATCAGCAAGGCGGCGCTGCCCCGGAAGACGGAAATCGTCGTGCTTGGCTACCGCGGCGGCCCCTTCTGAGATTTTTCGGTTGACTGCCGATACCATCCATCCTATTTTACGCGGATTCACCGGGGCGGCCGTTCGGTAGCCATCGGGAGCGGTCCCGCCCCGCATTAACCAAGTCAGGAGGTTTTGCATGAGAAGTCCGAGACTCAAGGGGTTGGTGGTTGCGGTCGCGGTGGCGGCCATGACGTGGGCGGCCGGTGCACACGCCCAGAAGATGCCGGACAGCATGGAGATCGGCGGCGCCAGCATCGGCGGCGCATTCTACGTGGTGGCGGGCGGCGTGGCCAAACTGCTCGAGAACGAGTTGAAGATCCCCGTAACCGCGGCAGTCACCGAGGGCTCGCGCGAGAACGTACGCCTGATCGAGCGCAAGCAGATCTTCATGGGCGTCATCGCCTCCAACAACTCCTATCCGGCCTACCACGGAGTCTTGACTTACAAGAGAAAGTACCCCGTGGCCCTCGCCATGGGCCTCTACCCCAACGCCTTCACGCTCCACACCCTGCCCGGCAGCTCCATCAACTCGTTTGCCGACCTCAAGGGAAACCGGGTGGGCGTGGGCACCGGCCGGACCTGGGACGCGTTCATGGTGCCGTTGATGAAGGCCCACGGCCTGACCTACAAGAAGGACTTCAAGCCGGTCTACGCGGGAATGAGCGACCTCTACACCCAGCTCGGCGACGGCATCATCGTGGCGATGCCGACCATGGTCTCCGGGCTGAGCCCGATCCCCGCGGCGCTGCGCCTGCACGCCGAGAAGGGCGCGCGGTACCTGCCGCCGGAGCCCCAGGCGGTGGAGAAGATGCTCAAGCAGTTCCCGTACATGACGCGGCAGACCATACCGGCGAACACGCCCACGTTCGAGAAGGCCGTGGAGACCTTCGACATCGGCGGCCCCCTGCTGACGGTCCGGGCGGACGCGGATGAGGAGGTGGTCTACCGGGTCATCAAGCTGATACATACGAACCTGAAGCAGCTCGCTGCCGACGTACGCTACTTCAAGTACGCGGAGCTCAATCCGGCGGTGCTGACCACCCAGATCGGGGTCCCCTACCATCCGGGCGCCATCCGCTACTGGAAGGAAGCCGGACTCTGGCCCAAGAAGTAGTCCCCAACGTCGTGTGACAACACGGACCGGCGGCGCCCACCGAAGCGTCGCCGCTCCATTGCCGCGGTTTCGGAAATGAAGACCGGCGGGAGGTAACTCATGAAACGTGCGATATCGAGGACACTGCTGGCGGCGGCCGTGGTCGCCGTCATGGCGTGGGCGCCACCGGCAACCGCGCAGAAAATGCCGGCCAGCATGGAGGTCGGCGGCGCCAGCATCGGCGGCGGCTTCTATGTCATGGCCGGCGGCATCGCCAAACTGCTGGAGGCCGAGCTCAAGATCCCGGTGACCGCGGCGGTGACCGAAGGCTCGCGCGAGAACATCCGTTTGATCGACCGCAAGCAGATCTTCATGGGGATCATATCGTCGAACAACGGCTATCCCGGCTACCACGGGCTCAAGGGCTTCGACAAGAAGCACCCTATCGCGCCGATCCTGGGCCTGTACCCGCACTCCTTCGCCTACATGACCCTGCCCGACAGCCCGGTGAAGAAGTTCGGCGACCTCAAGGGCAAGCGCGTGGGCGTGGGCACCGGCCGCACCTGGGACGCGTTCCTCAAGCCCCTGTACGCGGCCCACGGCCTCACCTACAAGGACATCAAGCCCGTTTACGCGGGCATGAGCGACCTCTACACGCAGCTCGGCGACGGCATCATCGTGGCGACGCCGGGCATCGTGGCCGGCCTGAGCCCGATTCCCGGAGCGTTGCGGCTCCACGCCGAGAAGGGCGCGGCCTACTTCGGGCCGGACCCGGCAGCCGTCGAGAAGGTCCTGAAGGAACTGCCGTACATGGCGCGGATCCGCATTCCCAAGGGGACGCCGACCTTCGACAAGGACATCGACACCGTGGACATCGGCGGTCCGCATGTCTACGTCCGGGCTGACGCCGACGCGGAGCTGGTGTACAACGTCACCAAGCTGCTCCACAAGAACCTCGATAACCTGGCCGCCGAAGTGCGGTACTTCAAGTACGCCCAGGCCAACCCGGCGGTCCTGACCAAGAACATCAACGTACCCTTCCATCCGGGTGCCGTTAAATACTGGAAGGAGGCCGGGCTCTGGAAACAGTAGGCCGGACCCTCACCCGGATCCTGGCAATCGGACTGTCGGCGTACGCCGTCTGGAACGCCTTCAGTCCGTTGCCGCCCCTCCAGGAGCGCAGCCTGTTCCTGCTGGTGCTGTTCGCCCTGGTGTTCCTGACCCAGGCCACGGAACGCGAGCGGCCCGCCCAGGTGGCGGTGGACCTGTTCTGGCTGGCCTTGAGTCTGGCGACTTTCGGCTACGTCTTCATCGAGCACGAGGAGATCGCCTTCAAGTCGGGACTCGTCACCCAGACCGACCTGGTGCTGGGCGTGATCTGCGTCATCGTCGTGCTGGAGGCCACCCGCCGGATCGTCGGCTGGGCGCTGGTGGTGACCGCCCTGGTGTTCATCGTCTACGTCTTCTACGGCCAGCACCTGCCGCGATGGGTGGGGGGACACGGCGGCTTTGACCTGGACCGCATCGTCACCACGGTCTACCTGTCCGGCAACGGCGTCTTCGGCGTCGCCACCTACATCACCTTCAAGTTCGTGTTCCTCTTCGTCATGTTCGGCAAGCTGCTGGAAGCCACCGGCGCGCTGGCGTTCATCATGGAGTTCACCCGTTCCCTGGTGGGAAGATACCGCGGCGGCCCGGCGATGATGGCCGTGGTTTCCAGCGGCATGATGGGATCGGTCAGCGGCAGCGCGGTGGCCAACGTCATGGTCACGGGGTCGATCACCATCCCGCTCATGAAGCGCGTGGGCTTCCAGCCCCACGTGGCCGGGGCGGTGGAGGCGGCCGCTTCCACCGGCGGACAGTTCATGCCGCCGGTCATGGGCGCGGCGGCGTTCCTCATGATGCAGTTCCTGGCGGTGGACTATCTCCAGATCGTCAAGGCCGCACTCATTCCGGCGGTGCTGTATTTCATCGGCGTGCTGGCGGGCGTCTATTTCTACGCGTTGCGCTCGGGGCTCACGGGTCTGCCGCGAAGCGAGCTGACCAGCATCAGGGAGGTGGTGCGCGAGCCCCAGGGGCTGACCTTCATCGCCGGTATCGGCCTGCTGATCGTGTTGCTGCTGCTGCGGATGTCGCCGGTCCAGGCGGTGCTGAGGGCCATGGCCGTCATCGCGGTGCTGGGCGTGGGTATCGCCGCGGTCTCCATGTTTTTCCGGGACCGCCGCGGCTTCGTCTCGTCCGCACCGGCAGGGGCCTGGACCGCCATCAAGAAAGGCATCGACGTATTCGAGGGCACCGGCAGGGACTTCGTGACCCTGGGCACGGCCGTGGCCTGCGTCGGCATCATCATGGGCACCATCCTGATGACCGGCCTCGCCACGCGCTTCTCGGGTCTCGTGATCGGCATGGCGGGCGGCGACCTCACCATCATCCTGCTGCTGACCATGTTCGCGTCGATGATCCTGGGCATGGGATTGCCTACCAGCATCGCCTATATCATCCTCGCGCTCATGGTGGCGCCCGTGCTCATCAAGGTCGGCGTGTGGCCCATGGCCGCGCACCTGTTCATCTTCTTCTCCGGCATGCTGTCCATGGTGACGCCGCCCGTGGCCCTGGCGGCCTACGCCGGCGCCACCGTGGCGGGCAGCGACTTCTGGCGCACCAGTCTGTTCGCCGGCCTGATCTCGCTGCCCGTGTACATCCTGCCCTACGCCTTTGTCTTCGGCACGCCGATGCTGATGCGGGGCAACCCGGTGGAGATCATCCTGACCACGGCCACGGCGGCAGCGGGGGTGATCCTCAACGCCTACGCGCTGGTGGGAGACCTGAAGGACCGTACCGAGGCGCTCGAGCGGATCGTCGTGTTCGCGGCCGCCATCATGCTCATCGCCCCGAGCGCCATGACCGACATCATCGGCCTGGTGCTGGCCGTGGCCGGCCTGGCGCGGCCGGTGATGCGACGCGTCGCCATGGCCAACGCGACGGGTTGAACCAAGCCTGTCCAAGGCAGTCGAATGGCAGCGACGGCCGCAGGCCTGTAACCGGCCCCTTTCCGTGACGACATGGCCAGCGCGGCTCGCCTCGACTTTGGTCTCTACGCCAACAACCGCGCGTCGGTGTTCCTGCCAGGGTTCTCCATGGAGGAATTGCTGGACCTGGCCGTGGAGGCCGAAGAGCTCGGCTATCATTCCCTCTGGGTCGGCGACAGCATGCTGGCCAAGCCCCGCTACGATCCCATCGTCACCCTGACCGCCATCGCCGCCCGCACCCGGAGCATCAAGGTGGCCACCGGGATCCTGCAGCCGCACCTGAGGAACCCGGTGGTCACCGCCCTGGAATGGGCCACCCTCGACATCGTGTCCCAGGGCCGCACCATCATGGGCGTCGGGCCCGGCGCCGGTCCGCCGGAGCTGCTTTCCAAGGAGTGCGAGGTGGCCGGCTTCCCGCGCCGGGTCCGGGGCAGGGTCTTCGAAGAGTGCCTGGAGGTGCTGAAGGCGCTGTGGACGCTGGACTCCGTCGACTTCGAGGGCCGCCACTACCGTTACCGGGACGTTTCGCTGGGATACAAGCCGGTGCAGCAGCCCCATCCGCCCATCTGGATCGCCGCCGGCCACTACAACCCGGTGAAGGTGGAGAACTATCGTTACGGGCACTTCGTGGCGGCCGACGCGGGCAAGCACACCGGACCGTTCGACCGCGTCGCGCGGCTCGCGGACGGCTGGCTCACCAACCACATCAGTCCCGCGGAGTACGCCGAGCGGTATGCGGAAATTTCCTCCAGCGCGGCCCGGCGCTACGGCCGCCCGCCCGGCGCGGTCCACCCGGCCATGAACTGCTGGATCAACGTGGGCCGGAACCGGCAGACCGCCCGGGACGAGGCCCGGGGGATGCTGGAGATCTACCACCGCATGCCCTTCGACGACGAGAGCGTGGACCGGTGGGTGATCTGCGGCACGGCGCGGGAGTGCATCGACCGCCTGGAGGAGTTCGCCGCCGCCGGGGTCCGCACCATGCAAATCGTGCTGGCCTCCAGGGACCAACCCCAGCAGATGCGGCGCATCGCCAGCGACGTTCTTCCCGCCTTCCGCGGTTGACCCGCGTCGACTTCAAGGCGGCCGGAGCCGTTCTCCGGGAACCTGTTGCCGTCTAAATGAATGAAAGCAGTTCTTGGGAGCGAGGTAGGCGATTGAGGATGACGGAAGCGCTGCCCTATCCCCTCACCCTGGAAGACACGGAGAGGGGCGTGGTGCGAAGGGTCCGGGACGGCGATTCGGACGCCTACCGGCTCCTGGTGGAGCGTCACCAGGCGCGCATCCATCGGCTGGTCGGCAGACTCCTCGGACCGGATCACGGCGAC
Organism: uncultured Binatia bacterium (SeqCode); assembly: GCA_965219905.1. Taxonomy (GTDB): domain Bacteria; phylum Desulfobacterota; class Binatia; order UBA9968; family JAJDTQ01; genus JAJDTQ01. The sequence goes on from CBDCOS010000003.1 coordinate 637,742, forward strand.
GTCGACGACGTGGTCCAGGAGGTGTTCGTCAAAGCGTATTTCTCGCTGAGCAAGTTTCGTGAAGACGCGGCGTTCGGCACCTGGATCACCCGCATCGCCATCAACCGCGCGCGGGATGAGCTCAAGAAGCAATCGGGCAAGGTTTCCCTGGACGCGGAGCCGGGGGAAGAGGCCGTCCGGGGCCTGCGCGACCTCCTCTCCGCCGAAGAGCCGCCGGATGACGAGAAGCAGGAAGCCTCGGAGGCCGCCGTCGGCCGCCTGGTGACCCGCACCGTGGCCGGCCTGCCTGATCGTTTGCGCGTCGTCGTAACCTTGAAGGACATGGAGGGGCACTCCTATCAGGAAGTCGCCGGCATACTGAACTGTTCGGTGGGCACGGTGAAGTCGCGCCATGCCCGGGCACGCCAGCGCCTGCGGCTGGCGTTGGCCCCGCATGTTTTACTCGGAGGTGATTCGTGACCTGTGAATACTTCAGGCACTGGCTGGAAAATGCCGGAGCGATGGTCGCGGGGACGATTCCGGACACGTACAGACAACACGCCGAGTCGTGCGCGTCCTGCCGCGCGGCCCTCGAGGAGGAACGACTCTGGCGGCGCTTCTTCTCCGCCGCGCCGGAGCCCTCCCCACAAAGGACCGCATGGCCGGGCGTCATCGCCGGGATCCTGGAGGAAGAAGGCCGGCGCACCTCGCTCAGCGACGCGCTGCTGCTCTTCAGCCGGCGGCTCGCTCCGGCCTTCTGCCTGGTGGTGCTGTGTCTGGGCGGTATCGGCTTGTGGCGTGACATGCTGCCTGAGACTCCGGAACAGGTCCCGGCCACCGTGGCCATGCTGGAGAGCGCCTCGGGGCAGGAGGCATTGTCCGCGGACGAACCCGACGCGGTCCTGATCGCGTGGGTAGGAGCTCGGAGACCATGAAACGCAAAGCCTTTATCGCAGTGGTGGGGGTGTTCCTCCTGGGGCTGATGGGTGGCGCCCTTGTCGGGCAGCTCTACCCGGTCAAGCACCTGTGGGGGCGTGCGTGGCACGAGGCCAAGGACGGCATGGGACACCGCGGCGGTCGGAAGCACGGCTCGAGCGGCCGGTACATCCGCATGCTGCAAAAGGAGCTCGATCTGTCCGACCGGCAAATGGCCGAGATCGGCCCGCTGCTGAGCGAGACCCGCCGGAGCCTGTACCAGGCACGGATCCGCTCTCTCGAAGAGGCGGACCGGATCATCCTCGAATTCCACGGCAAGATCCGGCCGGCCCTGGACGAGGGCCAGGCGCGCAAGCTGGAGGAGCGCACAGACAAGTTCCGTGAGTGGCGCAGCAGGAAACGCGAGCGCATGATCTCCCGGCTCGAATCGTTGCGCGACGGGAGTTGACCGGACCCGGGAACCGGGGCGCGTCTAATCCTTGACACAACGATCCGGATCGAACCACTCACACAAGAAGGAGAACGGCAGATGAAGAACCGAAAGCGTACAGCATTGATGATGGCACCCTTGCTCCTGGTGGGACTCTCCGGAGGCGTGGCATGGAGTCAGCAGGGTGAAGAGCGGCGGGGCGACGGTCCCCGCGTCGCCCGCGCCGACGGCGAAGAGCGCCACGGACGGCACTGGCGCGGACGCGAAGGCCGTCGCGGACGCCGCGGCCATGAGGGATCGGTCAAGCGCATGGCGAGGAAGCTCGAGCTGACCGACGAGCAGGTCAAGAAGATCAAGAGCGCCCTCACGGACGCGCGCAAGAAGATGATCGGTCTGCGCGCCGACGCCCGGGTCGCCCGCATCGAGCTCCGGGAGATGGTCTCGCAGGAGACCGTGGACAAGGCCGAGATCAACGCCAAGGTGGACGCCATCGCGAAGATCCGAGGAGACCTGCTGCAGGCGAGGACCGACGCCGTGCTCGGAGTCCGCGAGGTCCTGACCCCCGAACAGTTGGCCAAGGCGGACGGCATGCTGAAACGCATGATGAAGGGCCGCCGGGGCCGTGGGCGCCGGTAGAAGTCCTGTCTCGTCAAGCAACGGAGGGGGCAGCCGTAGAGGCTGCCCCTCTTTCTTTTGGCCGGTTGTCAAAAAGGCGGGAACCCGTCTAAAGTAAATCCCATCGCACGCGCGTTTCTCGACTTCGATACTCCATGAGCACACCCGCACCCTCTTCGGCCCCGGCCCCGCCCGCGTTCGCCGCGCTTCGGAACCGGGACTTCGCGTGGTTCTTCATCGGCAACATGCTGTCGATGATGGCCGACAACATCGAGCACGTCATCAGCTACGGCATCGTCTACCAGCTCTTCAGGTCGGAAACCCTGCAGGGCTTTGCCGTCATCGGCCATTGGATGCCCGCCCTGGTGCTCTCGTGGTACTTCGGCGCCCTGGCGGACCGCTTCGACTGCCGCCGGGTCATGGAGTGGTCCCAGGCGCTGTTCATCACGGTAAGCCTGACCTGGGCCTTCCTGTTCTACACGGAGCGCCTCGAGATGTGGCACTCGGTGATCCTGCTGAGCCTCCATGGCCTGGCGGGCGCCCTGTGGAACCCTCCGCGTCAGCTCATGATCTACGACGTGGTGGGGCCCGAGACGCTTCAGAGCGGCATCCGGCTACTGGCCACGGGACGCCAGCTTGGGATCCTGTTCGGTCCCGCGGTGGGGGGCGGCATCCTGTTGTTGCTGAAGCCCACGCTGGCGCTGTGCCTCAACGCCCTCATCTACGTTCCGCTGGTGATCTGGTGCCGGCTGGTGCCCTACACCGGGCACGGTTCCGGACGGCGGAGCACGAGAGGGACCTGGGCCGATGCGCTTTCGGCGCTGTGGGGCGCTTCGCACAACCGGGTCCTGCTCGCCATGATCCTGTTGGTGGGGTCCTATGCCCTCTTCGTGGGCAACGCGTTTCAGGCGCTGATGCCCGCGTACGCCCTGGCCCTGGGCGCCGACGACTTGAGCCTGGGCTATGCCGCGTTGTTCGCCGCCAACGGCGCCGGCGCCGTGGCCGGCGGCCTGTTGCTGGAAATACGCGGCCTTGTCAGGGCGCGCGCCTCCACGGCCATCGCCCTGGCCATCCTGTGGTGTTGCGCCATGACCGCCTTCGCCGTCGCCTCCCAGTACGTGCTGGCGCTGCTGTTCCTGTTCGTCTCCGGCGTCCTCAACCTGGCGTTCCTCTCCATGGCGCAGACGCTGGTGCAACTCGAGGCTCCGGTGAATCTCCGGGGCCGGCTGATCGGGCTCTACAACATGGCCGCCCAGGGGCTCCGGACCTTCAGCGGCGTGACCGTAGGCTTTGCCGGCGCGTATATCGGCATCAAGTGGTCCCTGGGGCTCAGCACGGTGGTGGTCATGGCCGTCGCCGCCGCCCTGTTCGTGACCACCGCGAAGGGCGCGAAGCCCATGGAACCCGCCGCGGGTTGATGCGCAGCCCCGTGAACCGACAAGGGAGGATTCCGTCGATGTCCAAGAGAGTAAGTATCGAGATACCCGGCGTGCCCCATAACGCGCCCATCCCCATGGGAGCGAAGATCGGCAACATCGTCTATTCCTCGGGCATTTCCGGGCGGGACGCCGCCACCGGAGAACTGCCCGCCGACCCCGACCGGCAGGCCGAGGTGCTGTTCGAGAACATCCGCAAGTTCATGGAGCTGGCCGGCGGCAGCCCGGACGACATCGTGCGGATGACGGTCTACCTGAAAGAGGAAGAGTACCGGGACGCCATCAACAAGCCCTGGCTCGAGATGTTCCCCGACGAGCACGACCGCCCCGCCCGCCACGCCATCAAGTCCCCCGTGCGCGGCAACATGCTGTTTCAGATCGAGGTTGTGGCGGTGCTGTAGCGGACGCGGGCGGGTTTGAAACTCGCCGACAACTTGGATTTCCGAGGACGCCAGCTAGGCCGGCACCGGCGCGGCCGGAGGCCTGGAGAGCGCGAACCACAACGTCGCCACGGCGGCGATGGCCAGCAGTGGGATGCTGCTCAGGTTCACCCATTCCCACCCGAAGAAGTGCAGTAGCGCCCCGGAAGACAACGACACCACCGCCACGAACGCGTAGTTGATGAAGCTCATGGCGCCCTGGGTCTTGGCCCGCTCGGCCGGGTTGTAGGACGTCGTCAGGAGCGACGTGCCGCCGGTGAAGGCGAAGTTCCAGCCCACGCCGAGGAGCAGCATGGAAAGCCAGAACTCCATCACGCCCTCGCCCGACAGCGCCACCCCGATGCACACGAGCTGGAGCACCACCCCGGTCATTATGATCCGCACCTCTCCGAAGCGCTTGATCAGGGACCCGGTGACGAACCCCGGCGCGAACATGCCGAAGCTGTGCCAGCTTATGACGAAGGCGGTGTCGGCGAACTGGAAATCGGCCTCGACCATGGCGATGGGGATCGCCGTCATCAGCAGGTTCATGACCCCCTGCCCCATGGTAGCCGCCAGGGTGGCGGCGATGAACACCGGCTGCACCATGATCCGGGTCAGTGAACGCTGAGCGGCGGCGCGCTCGCTCGGGGTGAGATTGGGAATATTGAGAAAGATCAGCGCCAGGGCGATCAGCACCATGAGCCCGATGAGGAAGACGTAGGAACCCATGAACTCGCCCGTGGCCACGAAGTGCTCCCCGGTCTTGGCGAGGTAGGGGCCGACGAAGGCCGCCACCACGCCCCCGGTCAGCACCAGGGAAATAGCCGTGCTCTTGAACTCCTGGGGTGCGGTATCGGCCGCGGCAAAGCGGAAGTACTGCCCGAAGGCGGCGAAGACGCCGTAGGTCAAGGCCGCGAGACACAGCAGCCAGAACCGGGACTGGACGATGGCGACCAGGACCATGACGCCGGAGAGGGCGCCGATACCGGCGCCGATCATGAACCCCAGACGGCGTCCGGTGAGGCGCATGAACATCGAGGCCGGCATGGTGGCGATGGCGGTGCCGACGATCACCAGCGCCGCCGGCGTGGTGGCCAGCGCTCTGTAGCCCATGCCGAGGGCGATGATCGGCGTGGTGGCGATGAGGAGCGTCCGCGACGACCCGAACAGCATCTGACACGTGGCCAGGACGAAGACGTTCCTGCGGATGGGAGGCTCGGCGGCCATACGCGCCCTACCCTACAGCAATTCGTATGGATGCGCCATCGCCGGACCGGGGACCGCTCCCCGTTGCCGTGAGGCAGATTGGGAAGCGTATGTCCGCCTCGGTTCGGGGCCGGGAATGACGGAGGGCACAGGATCGGTGGAGGAGGGGTTGACGAAGCGGGCGCGTTCTCAGTCGAAGACCGTGACGGAGTACGGCTCCACGTCGATGAAGGCCTCGATGACGCTGGGGCCGTCGCGCCGGAGGCCCCAGAGGATGGCGGCCTCGACCTCCTCGACGCTTGTGGCGCTCCGGCAGGGAACGCCGAAGTAGTGCGGCGGCGAGTTTACACGGGCGCCCAGCTCCACGCCCGAGAGCGGGAACTCCCTGCGCTCCTGCTTCACCTTCATGAGCCCCAGCCAGCCGTCGTTGAGCACGACGACGGGCACCCCGAGGTTGCGCCGCCGGGCCAGGGCCAGCTCTCCGGCGGTCATCTGGAAGCAGCCGTCGCCGACCACTCCCACCACCGCCCTGTCCGGGTGGACCATCTTGGCGGCATAGGCGGCGGGCATGCCGAAACCCATGGACGACCAACCGTTGGTGGCCAGCAGCGTGTGCGGCAGGTCGGTGCGCCACTGGCTGGCGATCTGGTGGGTGTGGGCCCCCACGTCATAGGCCAGGATGCCGTCCGCCGGCAGGGCCGCGCGCAGGACGTCGAGCACGTGATGGGCCGCGAACCGGCTCCCGTCCGGACGGAGCTCCCGGTCCAGCAGATTGCGGTGGGCTTCCAGCTCCGCGGCGGTCCAGTCGTTGGCCGCCGGCGGCAGGTCCGGCCACCGCCGCAGCGCCCGATCGAGATCGCCGCCGCGGTTGAAGGCGAAGCGGACGCGCGGGTCCGGTTCGGCGGGGGTGGTGTCCAGGTGGAACACCGGCGTGTCCCCTACCCACTCCTCGTAGTTGATCTCGATGGGGTCGTAGCCGACCGCGACGATCAGGTCCGCCCGGTCGAGCATCCGCTGCACGTCGGTGCGGCGGGCGCGGCCGATGACCCCGGCCCAGTTGGGGTGGCTCTCAGGCAGGCAGCCCTTGGCGTGCAGGGTCGACACGAACGGCAGGCGGTGTTTCTCGACGAAGCGCAGCAGAGAGTCCGCGGCCGCACACCGGGTGAAGCTCAGGCCGGTGATGACCAGCGGCCTCCGGCTGCGGGACAACGCTGCGGCCAGGGCGGCCCGGGCCTCCTCCGCCACGTCCTCAGGCGCAGGCGCTTCGAGCGCGGGCGCCTCGCCCGCCGACGCCGCCACCCCCACGTCCTCGGGCAGGTCGAGATGCACCGGTCCGGGGGGCTCCGCCGTCGCCAGGGCCACGGCCTCGGCCATCCTTTCCGCCACGTCGCCGGCGCCGAGGGCGAGAGTGCCCTTGGTGAGGGGCCGGAACAGCGCGTTGTGGTCGATGCGCATCTGGATCCTGCGCTGGAGCCAGGGGCTGGAGACGTTGCAGGTGAACGCCAGCACCGGCGCGCAGTCCAGCCAGGCGCACCCCACCCCGGTGGTGAGGTTGGTGGCGCCGGGTCCCACGGTGGCGGCGCAGGCGCCGGGGATGCCGGTGAGCTGCCCCACCGTGGTGGCCATGAAGCCCGCCGAGGTCTCGCTGGCGGTCAGCACGAACTCCACCGGACTCCGGCCGAGGGCCTCGATGAGCGGCAGCACCGGGCCGCTGGGGATGCCGAAGACCCAGCGTACCCCGGCCCTCTCCAGCATGCGGACGATGGTCTCGACGTTGGTCATGACGCTTCGGCTCCGGCGGTCAGGTGCCCACCCGGACGGGATCCAGCGCGTCCTGGAGCGAACGGATCATGGACAGCACGGTCAGACGGCCGGTGCGCGGGTTCTCGGTGGGAACGTTCTCGATGCGCATGTTGAGGCGGCCGAACTCACCCTCCGCTTCCACCTCGTGACAGTTGCGCTCGAGCCCCGGCACCGCCAGGATCCGGATCCGCGTGCGGTCCGGCCCCAGTCCCGCCAGACTCACGGCCGCGGACACGTTGACGTTGGCCGGAAAGGCCCGGCAGGCTTCCCGCGCCGTGCCGGAGAAGATCTCCTTCGGCTCGGTCAAGCCCGCCAGCGAGATGTCGTTCTCCACGAGATAGGGAGCGCCTTCCAGGCCGTGGGGCGGTTTCCGGGTGGTGATGGTGACGTGCGCCACCTCACCGGCGCATGCCGACTTGATGCCGTCGAGCGCCGCGATGGCGCCGGAAGGCAGCAGCAGCCGGCAACCGGTCTGCCGCGCCCGCTCGATGACCTCGGGATGGTCCAGCAACGCACCCACGCTGATCACCAGGAGGTCCTTGCCGGCATCGAACACCCGGCGCGCGAGTTCCGGCACCACGGCACCTCCGGCCGCTTCCACTACGATGTCGGAGCGGGCGATGAGCTCGTCGAGGATGAGAAACGGGACGTCCGTGTCCAGTGTGTCCAGGAATTCCCTGCACGAACTCTCCGTGCGGCTGGTGACGCATGCACCGGCGGCCACCGCCCCCGAATCGACGGCTTTCAGCAGGCCCCTGCCGATGGCTCCGCACCCCACGATACCGATGGTCTTCATAAGATGGCTCCCTGACGGGCGACGTCCGGCCCAAACGGACTGTCTGCCGTATACCAGCCGCGGGGGCGCGGTTTCAACACGGAGCCTCCGGGCGATGAATGACCGGACGCACGTTACGAAAATGTTACAAACACCGCGCCGGGTGTGGTATGGGTTTCGTTACCCGATCGACATGGTCCCCAGGGACGCCGGGCAACGGCGTCAGGAACGTGCATCGAAACGAAAAATAGGGAGGACAGCACTATGAAACGTCTCGGCCTGTTCATGTTTGCCTTCGCCGTCTCCGGCCTCGTGGCGGGCGCGGCCAACACGGCCTTTGCCGCCGGCAAGCTGACGCTTTATTGCAGCCCGCAGATCGAGTGGTGCCAGCTCATGGTCAAGGAATTCGAGAAAGCCACGGGCATCAAGGTCGCCATGACGAGGAAGAGCTCCGGCGAGACCTTCGCCCAGATCAAGGCCGAGAGGCGCAATCCCAAGGGCGACGTCTGGTGGGGCGGCACCGGCGATCCGCACCTGCAGGCGGCCGAGGAAGGCCTCACGCAGGAATACAAGTCGCCCCGGCTTCCGGAGCTGCAGGACTGGGCCCGGCGCCAAGCCGAGCAGTCCGGCTACAAGACGGTGGGCATCTATGCCGGCGCCCTGGGCGTCGGCTACAACAGCGAGCTCACGGCCAAGCACAAGCTGACGGCGCCGAAATGCTGGGCGGACCTGACCAAGCCGGAATTCAAGGGCCACGTCCAGATGGCCAACCCCAACTCCTCCGGCACCGCCTACACCACGCTGGCCACCATCGTGCAGGTCTTCGGCGAGGAGAAGGGCTTCGAGTTCATGAAGGGACTGCACAAGAACATCAACCAGTACACCAAGTCGGGCTCGGCCCCCATCAAGGCGTCGGCCCGGGGCGAGACCACCATCGGCATCGTCTTCCAGCACGATGCGGTAACCCAGGCGGTCAAGGGCTTCCCCATCAAGATCGTCTCGCCCTGCGAGGGCACCGGCTACGAGATCGGCTCGGTGAGCATCATCAAGGGCGGCCGCAATCCGGAAAGCGCCAAGAAGTGGGTGGACTTCGCCCTGGACCCGAAGATCCAGACCCTGGCGGCAAAGGCCAAGGCCTACCAGGTGCCGTCAAACTCCAAGGCCACACCGCCGCCGCAGGCGCCGGACCTGAGCCAGATCAAGCTGATCGACTACGACTTCAAGAAGTACGGGTCGTCCGCCGAGCGGCGCCGGCTGCTGAAGAAGTGGGACGACGAGGTTTCCACGCTGCCGCGTTGAGCGTCTGACCCGTTGAGGCGATGAATCGGCCCGCCGCGCTTTGGCTTGCCGTGGGGTGGGGCGGCTTTGCGCTCCTCCCCTGGTACGGCGTGGAGGACGGGTTCTGGTCCTTCGTCTGGCTGTTCGACTACCCGGCCGGGGCCGATTCGGCCCCGGCCGTGCTTCAGATCCTCTTGATCGGCCGATGGTGGCTGGCGCCCATGGTGCTGCCGCTGGCGGCTCCTCTCGCCGTGCTGTGGCGTCGGCGCTCGGACCCGCTCTTCTCGACGGTCCTGCTGGCGGCGGGCAGCTTCGGCACGGTCTGTTTCCTGGTCCAGGGCTTCGCCATCGGCCTCGGCGGCTGGGAATACGCATCTCTGGAGGCATTCTTCGGACCCCTGGCCGATCGCCAGTTCGGCATGGGCTACGGCGCCCTTCTGGTATCCGCCTCCTTTCTCTTCCTGTTCGCGCAAGGCATCGCCGCCCGCGGGGCGATCAACGGCGACGGCTTCGTGGTCGGCTCCATCGCCCTGGTCATCGCGCTGGTGGCCGCCTTTATCTTCTTCCCGGTGGTCCGCATCCTGGCCAGCGCCTTCCAGGACAACGACTACAACTTCGTGCCCTACCTCTTCGTCGAGAAGCTGTTCAGCCGGGACATCTGGGGGGTGGGCTGCCTCACCGCCAACGTCAACTGCGGCGTTGCCTGGAACTCCCTTTTGATGGCCATCGTGGTCGGCGTGAGCACGACGGTCCTGGGACTGGCTTTCGCCCTTTTGGCGACGCGCACCGGCTTCCGGGCCAAGCGGCTGCTGCGCCTGCTGAGCGTGTTGCCGATCATCACCCCGCCCTTTGTCATCGGCCTCGCCATCATCCTGTTGTTCGGCGCTTCGGGCACGGTGACCCAGGCCATCGAGGCGATCACCGGGACGACGCCGGGACGCTACATCTATGGCCTGCCCGGCATCTGGCTGGCCCAGACGCTGGCCTTCACCCCCATCGCCTTCCTGGTCCTGATCGGCGTGGTCGAAGGGGTCAGCCCCTCGATGGAAGAAGCCTCGCAGACCCTGCGCGCCAGCAACTGGCGCACCTTCACAACCGTCTCGTTGCCGCTGATGCGCCCGGGCCTGGCGAACGCGTTTCTCGTAGGCTTCATCGAAAGCCTGGCCGACTTCGGCAACCCCCTGGTCCTGGGCGGCAACTTCGACGTGTTGTCGACATCCATCTTCTTCGCCATCGTCGGCGCTCAGAACGACCAGGGACGGGCCGCGGTCCTGGCCATCATTCTGCTGGCCTTCACCTTGACCGCGTTCTGGGCCCAACATCGCTGGCTGGGGCACAAGTCGTATGCCACCGTCACCGGCAAGGGCGATGCCGGACTGCACGTCGCCCTGCCCAAGCGGGTGACCTGGCTGGTCTACGGTTCGGCCCTCCCCTGGGCCGGTCTTACCGCGGTGATATACTTCATGATCATGTTCGGCGGCTTCGTGGAACTGTGGGGCCGGGACCACAGCCTCACGCTGCGACACTACATCGACGCGTTCTCCATCACTACCGGGGCCGGCGGACTGGTGTGGTCGGGCGCTGCCTGGAACTCGTTCTGGACGACCATCTACATCTCTCTCATCTCCGCCCCCCTGACCGCAGCGGTGGGGCTGCTCACCGCCTATCTGCTGATCCGCCAGAAGTTCGCCGGCCAGGAGGCGTTCGAGTTCGGCACCATGTTGAGCTTCGCGATACCCGGCACCGTCATCGGCGTCGGGTACATCCTGGCGTTCAACGTGCCGCCCATCGAGCTTACGGGCACGGGCATCATACTGGTCATCTGCTTCATCTTCCGGAACATGCCGGTAGGGGTCCGCGCCGGCATCGCCGCCATGACCCAGATCGACAAGAGCCTGGACGAGGCCTCGCTCACCCTGGGCGCCAGCTCCTTCGCCACCGTCCGCAAGGTGGTGCTGCCGCTGCTTCGCCCGGCCGTGATCGCCGCCCTGGTCTTCAGCTTCGTCCGCGCCATGACGGCCATCAGCGCAGTGATCTTCCTGGTCAGCGCCAACTACGATATGGCCACGTCCTACATCATCGGCCGGGTGGAGAACGGCGACTACGGACTCTCCATCGCCTACAGCTCGGTCCTGATCGTGGTCATGGTGGTGGTCATCCTGCTGATCCAGTTGGTGGTGGGCCAACGCCGCATCGGACGCCGGGATGAAGCCGTGAACGTCGCCTTTGGCGCGGGAGGAGCGGTGGGATGAGCATCAAGGGACAAACCGCCGCGGTCCGATTCGACAGCGTCAGCAAGCACTATGGCCCCGTGGTTGCGGTCGACCGCATCTCGTTCGAAGTCCAGGCCGGGGACCTGGTAACCTTGCTGGGGCCCAGCGGCTGCGGCAAGACGACGACGTTGAGGCTCATCGCGGGCCTGGAGATGCCCACCTCGGGCAGCGTGTTCATCGGCGGTGACGACGTTTCCCGCCTGCCGGCCAGCGCCCGGGACGTCTCAATGGTGTTCCAGTCCTACGCCCTGTTTCCGCACATGACGGTGTTCGAGAACGTCTCCTACGGCCTCTCGGTGAGCGGCGTCGCCAAAACCGAGACTCGGGACCGCGCCGAGGAGGGCTTGAAGCTGGTGGGTCTCTCCGGCTACGGCGAGCGTCTGCCCAGCGAGCTTTCCGGCGGCCAGCAGCAGCGGGTCGCAGTGGCCCGCGCCCTGGTCCTGGAACCCACGGTGCTGTTGTTCGACGAGCCGCTGTCCAACCTCGACGCCAAGCTGCGCCGGCGGGTCCGCGAGGAGATCCGGGAGCTGCAGCAGAGCCTCGGCTTGACCACCGTGTACGTCACCCACGACCAGGAGGAAGCCCTGGCGGTGTCGGACCGCATCATCGTGATGCGCAACGCGGAGATCGCCCAGGAAGGCGTGCCGAACGAGCTCTACGAAGCTCCCCGCGACCTCTTCGTCGCCGACTTCATCGGCGATGCCAACGTCATCGACGCCGAGCTGGTGCAGCGCGACGGGGACTACGCAACCGTCCGCGTGGGCCGCGTCGATCTGCGGCTGCCGCACCGGGATCTGCCGGCCGGACCCGTGAAGATCGCCGTGCGCCCCGAGGCCATCGGCCTGGAAGCGAGCGAGGAGGAGGCGGGCCTCACCGGGACGGTGACGCAGAGCACCTACGTCGGCAACCACGTGGAGTACACCCTCGAGACCGGTCTCGGCGAGATCTTCGTGGCGGACTACCAGTACGATGCGTTGATCCCCGCGGGCACCCGCGTCCGGATCGCCTTCCGCGACCGTGGCGTCACGCTGCTTGAGAGTCAGACCTAGTGTCCTGTCCCATACATGAGTTGACAAATCGGCTTGTCCTTTTTGCCGTCGACCGCGTTGCCCTTCCTCGCGTGGCGCCCGCCACTGCTCGTCATCGCGCCTTGCCGACAACAAAAATTTCTGCGGATCTTTGCCAGCTCATGTCTGGGACAGGACACTAGACCGATTCGAACCGGACGGATCCGCGCACCGGGTTTCATCGATATGGACGATCAAGGATCGGCCCGCCGTTTCCAGGCGGCCAAAGACATCGCACACGAGGCGGGCCGGGCGGCGCTGGCCTATTTCCGCAATCCGGACGCGCTGGAGGTGGTCTCCAAGGGCAGGCAGGACTTTGTCACCCAGGCCGATTTCGCCGTCGAGACGCTCATCCGGGAGCGACTTCGAGGACTCTTTCCGGAAGACGGTTTTCTGGGCGAGGAGGGCGGTGCGGTCATCGACAACGAGGATGCCGGCGGCATCTGGGTGGTGGATCCCATCGACGGAACCACCAACTTCATCAATCGCGTGCCGGTCTGGTGCGTCTCCATCGCCTACGTGCGGCAGGACCGTATCGAGTTGGGGGCCGTCTACGATCCGAACGCCGACGAGCTGTTCGCAGCGCGCCGCGGCCACGGCGCCTTCTGCGGCGAGACGCGGATCTCCACCAGCACCGCCGACAGCCTGACCCAGGGCACCGTCGGCGTCGGCTATTCGAGCCGCACGTCAGGCAAGACGGCGGCTGACAGCATCCGCCGGCTGTTGGACGCGGGCGGGATCTACCAGCGCAACGGCTCCGGCGCCCTGATGCTGGCCTATGTCGGCGCCGGGCGTCTGCTCGGCTACCTCGAAGCCCACATCAACTCCTGGGATTGCCTGGCCGGGATACTGCTGGTTCAAGAGGCCGGAGGCTGGACCAACGATTTTCTCGCCAATGACGGCCTGCTGCGCGGCAACCCCGTCATCGCCGCCGCGCCCGGCGTCGCGGACGCGGTGCGCACGGTCGCCGGCTTCGACCCGCGGACACGCCGCAAGGCCCGGAACCGGATGAAGTAAAGACGCCGGGACACCACACTAGAAGCGCATCTGGTACAGCATCCAGTACACGACCACGCCCGTGGCCGACACGTAGATCCACAGCGGCAAGGTCCAGCGCGCGATGGCGCGGTGCCTGTCGAAACGTTCGCTCAGCGCCCGCACGACGGTGATCACGACCAGCGGCACGATGGCCGTGGCCAGGACCGTGTGGGACACCAGGACGGCGAAGTAGACCATCCGGATCCAGCCTTGCCCCTGGAAGCGGACGGAACCGACGCTGAAGTGGTAGACGAGGTACGAGATCAGAAACAGCCCGGAACTGCCCAGCGCGGCCAGCATGCACCGTTTATGAGCCGCGACATTGCGCTGCCGGATGAACCAGTAGCCGGTGAGGAGCAGAATCGCACTGACCGAGTTGAGCAGCGCGTTCAGGTGAGGGAGCGACGTGACCGGGATCAATGGAGGCCTTGACGTTTCAGAGACGCTTTTACGAGCCCGCCAAGGACGAAAGGCGCGTAAAAAGGATGTTCTCGGTGCGGCCCGAGCGCGGGCGGGGAACGGTCTCGAACCCGCCCCGCTCCGGCCCTCGGTACCGCGCTAGGGTCAGGCCAGCTCCGGAATCAGCATCAGGATCAGGAAGACGCAGAGAATCGCCGGGATGATCGCGATCCACCAGATCACGACCTTCTCGAACTTGAGGTGCATGAAGTAGATGGCCACCAGCGCGGCCTTCACCGATGCCAGCAGCACCAGTCCGGCGGCGATCATGAGGTGGGGGATCGGCAGGTAGATGATTCCCACCTCCACCACCGTGAGGACGAAGAGCCAGCCGAATACCGCGAGGTATCTGGGCTCCGCGTGCGTTTCGTTATGGGCTGCTGTATCTGCCATGGATGCTCTCCCGTTTCCTACAAGAGGTAGACGAAGGTAAAGATCAGGATCCACACGAGGTCGACGAAGTGCCAGTAGAGGCCGGCGATCTCCACCACCGACGCGTTGGCCTGGTGGATACGGCCGGTAAGGCCCCCCACCAGGATCACGGCGAGGTAGACGACGCCGCCGAACACATGCATGCCGTGAAAGCCGGTCATGATGTAGAAGGTGTCGCCGAACACCGGCGAGCCAAACTTGTTCCCCGAGATGGTCACGCCTGTATGAATGAGATGGGTCCACTCGTAGGCCTGGCACGCCAGGAAGGCCGTCCCTCCGAGGATCGTGAGCAGCATGAACTTCCGGAACTCCTGCATGTTGCCGCGCTTGATGCCGGAAAGGGCCAGCACCATGGTCACGCTGCTGCAGATGAGCAGGAACGTCATGAAGGCGGTCAGGTTGACGCCCAGCACCTCCGCCGGCACGGGCCAGTCGGCCGCGGCGATGCGCATGATGCCGAAGGTCACGATGAGGGTCCCGAAGGTCATCGCGTCGCCGCAGAGAAAGATCCACATCCCCAGCTTGCCCCAGCTTTCCGGGGTCAGCGGAGACTCCGCGGGCTCTCGATGTAACGTCGCTGCCTCGCTCATCTAGCATTCTCCTTTTTTGACGATATGAAGCCGGGCCTGCCCTTCATCGCGCGCCCGGTGCGCGCGTGTGTAGCGGTAGACGATCCAGCCCAGGCAACACGCCAGGGTGGCGTATGGCATGGCCATCAGGAACACGACGGTCCAGTTGAAGGCCTCCGCGATCCGCTCGGTCTCTGCCGCGAACCCCTGTCCGGTCCATGGCGCAACACCCGCTGCCGCGACAGCCGTCATTCCCGCTGTCCGGATCACGAGCCGCTGGTCACGCGAAGCCTTCCTCATCACTGCCGACCCTGTCAGTACAGGTACACGAGCCCGTAGAGCACCGGCCACAGCGCCACCACGAACGTCCAGTACATGGTACACAATTCGACGCCCGCCGCGTTCCCCGAGGCATAGCGTCCTTGCCGCGCCAGGGTCCACACCACGCCCACCCACACCAGGGCTCCCAGTACGTGGAGCCCGTGCAATCCGATGAGGGCGTAGAAGGTGGAGCCGTAGAGCCCGCTCTGCATGGTCAATCCGAAGCCGATCAGCCGCACCCACTCGTAGCCCTGGATGCACAGGAAAAGCGCCCCCAGAACCGCCGCCGCCGGCAGCCAGACACACAGCCGGACCTGGTCCCGCAGGCGCGCGGCCAGCGACGCCCAATGCATGGCCACGCCGCTGCACAGCAGCACCAGCGTGTTGAACCCCGTGATCCATACCGGCAGCCGCGGCTGCGACGGCGGCGGCCACACCTCGCTGCTCAGGCGCAACACCAGGAACGCACCGATGAGGCCGGCGAAGAACATCACCTCCGCGCCGATGAACATCATCAGCCCTAGCCTGGCGTTGCTGATCGCCGGCTCCGGAGGGGACGGCGGCGGGCCTCCGCCGAAGGCGGACGCCGGCGCCAGCGTCTCCACGCCGTCGCCGCTCAAGACCCTCGCTGTGGCCTCTCCTGCCATCCGTGCTTCCCGTCGATTCGTTGTTTCTGCCCGAGATCATCCTCATGCGGCTCGGTGACCACCAGAAAAATGACGGTCGCCAGGAGGTAGGTGACGGCCACCACGCCGATCACCCATCCAAGGCGGCTGTTCCTCCTGCGGCTCCGGCTGTCTGCGGTCGATTCCATATCAGATCGGTATCCTGTCCAGCGCCATGGCCACGAACAACAACGGCAGGTAGAACAGCGAGGCGAAAAGCAAATGCCGCGCGCTGGCCACCGACCTCAGGGCCGCCAGCCTCACCGCGTAGACCAGAAATCCGACTCCCAGCATTATGGCCGCGAAGTAGTAGATCTCCCCCGCGAATCCGGTCAGCGTCGGCATCAGGCTCACCACCAGCAACGCCAGACAGTGGCTTACGGCCTGCCGGCCCGTACTTCTCCCCTCCTCGTCCAGAACCGGAAGGAAGCGGATGCCGGCGCATTGAAAGTCGTCGCGATAGAGCCTCGCGATGGCGAGGTTGTGGGGGATCTGCCACAGGTAGAGGATGCCGAACAGGATCCCGGCCTCCAGGCCGAGGGTGCCCTGCGCCGCGGTCCAGCCGATGACCGGCGGCAGCGCCCCGGGGACGGCGCCGATGAGGCTGCACAGGGAGGACTTCTGTTTGAACGGCGTGTACAGGAACAGATAGGTCACGGAGATGATGGCGGTCAGAAGCGCGCTCAGGACGTTCACGGCCACCAGCAGCAGCACCAGTCCCGACGCCACCAGGATGCTTCCGAACAGGATGCACTCCCCCGGCTGGACCCGGCCTTCAGGGATCGGCCGGTGCCGGGTGCGCTTCATGGCGGCGTCGATGTCGCGTTCCAGGGACTGGTTGAGAGCGAGAGTGCCGCCGGCCGCAAGGGCCGTGCCGAGCACCGTGTGCAACAGCACGAGGTAGTCCGGAACGGGCTCCGAGCCCATGTAGTAGCCCACCAGGGTGGTCATCAGGACCATCAGCACGAGCCTCGGCTTGGTGAGCTCGAGGTAGTCGAGCAGCTTCCGGCCCGTGGTGGAACCGACGGCGTATGTCTCGGTCCGCGAGGTCACGCGGTAGCCCTTTCGGAGAGAATCCCGTCCGCCGCCGGCAGCCGGCCCGGACCCAATACGCGGAACGCCCACAGCGTCATGGCCACGCTCAGCGCGAACATCACCGCCCCGGTCACCACGTGGGCGGTGGTGATGGCGACGATGATGCCCGGTTGCCAGAGAGCGCCGGACGACAGGAAACGGGCCGCGTAGGACCCGGTGCCCAATGCGGCCTGCAACACCAGGAGCAGGCCCAGGGAAAGCGCAAGGGTCCTGAACAGGGGCGCCTCGTCACCGAGTTGCAGCGCCTTCACCACCAGAATGCCGACCTGCACCGCCACCACTACGGCGAGCGACACGTGCAGGACCACGCCCGTGCCCGTGTGGCGGATGACGGCACCCAATACGCTCTGCAGGTAGATCATCAGCGAAGCCGCGAGGCAGAACCACTGGAACATCGTCCACCCGGCCGACGACGGCGCCGGCCGCGCTTCCCGCCAGGAGCTCGACGTGAACAACGCCATGGCCACCATGAGCCCGAAGAAAGCCTGCGCCAGCACCGCGTGGAGGATGGCGAAATCCTGCTGCAGCAGCACGACCCGAAGCCCTCCCACGATGCCCTGGACCATCACCAGCAACAGCGCCCCTACGCCCAGCCAGCGGACCCACGCCCGGGGCTCCCGCACCCAGAGGCACAACGCCAGCACCAGGGTCAGGAACCCGACTCCGGACGCCACCAGGCGGTGGCTGTGCTCGTAGAACACGCCGCCCACCATCCCCGCCCAGGGGAAGAGGAACATGTTGTGGCCGAAGGTGGTGGGCCAGTCCGGCACGGCCAGGCCCACGCCCTTGCTCGTGACCAGAGCGCCCACGAACAACAGGAACAGGGTGGTCCCGGCGGTGGTCAGCGCCAACCGATGGAGCCAGGCGTTGGCCATTTCCGCGCGCCTCAATGACCGGTTGCTGCGGCGGCGCCGAGCGGCCGGGTCTGGGGCAGCCAGTCTTCCTCGACCTGCGGAGAGCTGTACTCATACGGGCCGCGGTAGACCTGGGGCGTGGTCGCGAAGTTCCCGTGGGGCGGCGGCGAGGGCGCCATCCACTCCAGCGTGTTGGCCTCCCAGGGGTTCTCGGATGCCTTTTCGCCCGCGAAGAGGCTCCAGACGAAGTTCACCACGAACGGTATCTGGGACACGGCGAGACAGAACGCGCTGATGGTAATGAACACGTTCATGTCCGCGAACCCTTCCAGGTACTCGTACTGCAGGGGGTTGTAGATCCGGCGCATGTGACCGCCTACCCCGAGAAAATGCATGGGGAAGAAGGTCAGGTTGAAGAACACGTAAGTGCCGATGAAGTGCACGACGCCCCAGAGATGGTTCGTCTTGCGCCCGAACATCTTCGGGAACCAGAAGTAGATGGCGGCGAACATGGCGAAGATGATGCCGGCCACCACGTAGTGGAAGTGCGCCACGATGAAGTAGGTGTCGTGGATGAAGATGTCCACCGGGGTCGACGCCATGAAGACGCCGCTCAGGCCGCCGATGACGAAGTTGGAGACGAAGCCGATGGCGAAGAGCAGGGGCACCGTGAAGCGGATGGAGCCGTTCCACAGGGTGCCGAGCCAGTTGAAGGTCTTGATGGCCGAAGGCACCGCGATGACCATGGTCGTGAGCATGAACGCGGTTCCCAAATGCGGGTTCATGCCGCTGATGAACATGTGGTGGCCCCACACGATCCAGGAGAGAAAGGCGATGGCGATCATGGAGTACGCCATGGCCCGGTATCCGAAGATCGGCTTGCGCGAGAACACCGAGAGGATATCGGAGGTCACGCCCATGGCCGGAAGCACCAGGATGTAGACCTCGGGATGGCCGAAGAACCAGAACAGGTGTTGCCACAGGAGCGGCATGCCGCCCGCGGGCAGGAAGAAGTTGGTGGCGAAGACGCGGTCGAAGAAGAGCATGCCCAGGGCCGCGGTGAGGACCGGCAGCGCCAGCAGCAACAGGATCGCGGTGATGAACAGGGACCAGAGGGACAGCGGCATGCGGAAATAGGTCATGCCCGGCGCCCTCATGTTGATGATGGTGGTGATGTAGTTGATGGAGCCCATGAGCGAGGAGAATGCCAGCACGAACAGGCTCAGCACCCATAGGTTGATGCCCCAGTTGACCCCGGTGTAGACAGCGGCGCCGGTCAGCGGCGTATAGGACGTCCATCCCCCGGCCGCGGCTCCGCCGACGACAAAGAAGCTGGCCACCATGATCACGCCGGCTACGGCGCCCACCCAGAAGGAGAGCATGTTGAGCAGCGGGAACGCCATGTCCTTGGCGCCGATCATGATGGGGATCAGGAAATTGCCGAAGCCGCCCACCATGATGGGCATCACCACGAAGAAGATCATGATGGTGGCGTGCATGGTGAACAGCATGTTGTAGGTGTTCGGCGGGATGATGCCCTCGTACATGGTGGGCTCGGGCACCCAGCCCAGCCCGGGCACCTCGGTCTCGGGCCACGCGAGCTGCCAGCGGATCAGCATGGCGAGAATCCCGCCGATGATCAGCATGAACAGCCCCAGAAAGAGGAACTGCCGTCCGATCATCTTGTGATCGGTCGAGAAGACGTAATGGGACCAGAAGCCCGCAGGTTCGTGGGCCCCGTGATCGGCATGTGCCGCTGCTTCGCTCATCCTTGATGTTCCTCCTCCGCCATCGGGGACGGGTTCCCTAGAACAGACTTCGTCCGCGAGTGCGCGGGATCAACCCTGATCCTGGTTTTCCTTGAGGAATTTCTCGTAGTCTTCCGGCCCGTGGACAAACACCCATCCGAGCATGCCCGAATGACCGAAGCCGCACAGCTCGGCGCAGGGGAGCTCGTACTTCCCGGGCTTGGTCACCTCGAACCACACCAGGATGTTCCGTCCGGGGACGGCGTCCTGCTTGACCCGGAACTGTGGCACGAAGAAGCTGTGGATGACGTCCGACGCCTGGAGCTGGACATGCACGACCTTGTCCACGGGGACGTGCAGCTCGTTCTCGATCTTGATGTCGTCCTTGGTGTCCAGCTTGCCGTCGGGACCGGGATGGAACACGTCCCAGTTGAACTGCTTGCCGACGACCCTCACTTCATACTCCGCGGGCGGGGCATAGATCTTGATCTCTCCCCAGGTGGAGATGCTCATGAAGGAGAGCATGATGAGGATGACCGCGGGAACCACCGTCCAGGTGACCTCGAGGGCGGTGTTGCCGTGACTGTAGACGGCCTTCCGCCCTTCCCTCTGGCGATACATGATGAGGAAGGCCACCATCACGACCGTGACGATGATCAGGGCGGCCGCGGTGATGTAGTAGATGAGATAGAACAGGTAGTCGATTTGACCACCATAGGTGGACACGTTCTCGGGCAACCAGCGCATCATGGCAAGTTCGACACCCTCCTCGTGGAATTCGCTCTTTGCTAACACAAGTCCCCTGGCGTATCAAGGCGGCACGGCCGGACCTCGGTGCGCCGGGCAGGGCTGGAAGAAGGCGCACACCCAGGAAGAAGCGGCCCGTGCCGGCACAGGAACCCGGTGCGACAGGACACTGGCGGCAACCGGCCCGGTCCGATATAAACCTCCGGGAATTCGGAGGTTCACGCGCATCGGAAGGAAGTACACACTTGCAGCCTCTCGTACCCTGGCTCCACATCATGTCCTTCAGCGTTTGGCTCGGCGCCAACGTGCTTTTCTTGGGTATGCTATTGCCCGCGAGCCGCACGTTGCCGCCAACCGAGCAGGCGAGTACGCTGCGCCGGGCCGGACGGGCCTTGAACGCCGTCGTCGTCGCCGTGGCGCCGGTGGCCGTGCTGTCGGGCCTGGGTGGCATTTTCCTTCCGGGGGCCTCCGCGCAGGTCACGCCCGGATCGGGCGCCTTCGTGTTGCTCGTGGTGAAAGCCATTCTGACGGCGGTGATGGCTGTCAACCACGGGCTCCAGGCGTTCCGCTATCACGACTTTCTGGAACACCCCGGCGACGGCCGGCACCCCTGGACGTGTCTCTTGACGGCCAACGTGATCCTGGGAATCATCGTGCTGCTGCTCGGCCTGGGCATGCGCCGGGTGGCCATGTGACCGGGCGCGGGCGGGTTTGGCGGGGCTGTTGAAATCGATCCCCGGCTATGGCGGAATGGGCGAGATTGCCTGCCATGTGTTCGGAACGGACGGGAAAGGAGACGGAAGATGCCGATGAACGACCCCAAATGGACCAAGGTGGGTGATGTCGACACGCGCTATTTCGAGGCCGGCGAGGGCGAGACCGTGGTACTCTTCTATGGCGGGAATTTCGGTTCCACGGACGGTTCGAACTGCGCGATCGCCTGGGACCGCAACTTCGACGGTCTGGCGGCGACCTATCATGTGGTCGCGCCGGACAAGCTCGGACAGGGCCATACCGGCAACCCGATCAACGACGACTACACCATAAACGCGGTCGTCCATCACGCCGCGGCCTTCATCGATACCGTCGGTCTGTCCAACGTCCATCTGGTCGGACACTCGCGGGGAGGCTATCTGGTAACGCGGCTGACGCTCGAATTCCCGGAACTCGTTCGCTCCTGCACCATCGTCGACTCCGGCACCCTCGGCCCCGGCGTCGGGCTCAACGAGATCGTTCATGCCCAGCCGCCCCACGAGCCGCTCAGCCGCGAGTGCCAGCGCTGGACATACGAGAAATACTCCTACTCCCCCGACCACATCACCGACGGCTGGCTCGATGCCGTGGTCGAAGTCGGCCGGCTTCCCAAGACGCAGGAAGCGGTCCGGAAGATGGAGGACGAGGGCCTCAAGGGGGCCCTCTTCCTGCCCGAGTTGGCGCGTCAGAAGGCGGAGACCCTGCGCTGGATTCAAGACCGGAAGATGAAGCGGCCGACCCAGGTGGTGTGGGGTTACAACGACCCCACCGCGCCCCTGCGACAGGGCATTCCGCTTTACGAAATGATCGCCGCCGGCGAACGGCAGGCCTATTTCCACATCATCAACCAGGCCGGGCACTTTCCGTTCCGCGAGCATCCGGAACGTTTCAACGGGATCGTCCAAGGGTTCATCTCCAGCCTGAACTGACGATGGCCACCGCCTTTGACCCGCCGGAGCAGGGAGACATGACCATGCCTATGACCGATGCCAAATGGGCGGATGTCGACGGAATCCGCACACGTTATTTCGAAGCGGGCTCCGGCCCTCCCCTCGTCCTGGTGTATGGCGGAAATTTCGGGTCCGACGAGGCGGCATCGAGTGCCATCGCCTGGAACAGGAACTTCGACGCGCTAGCCCGGCACTTCCACGTCGTCGCGTTCGACAAGCTCGGACAGGGTCACACCGACAACCCCGCGAACGACGATTACACGATGAACGCCGTGGTCCAGCACACCAATGCCTTCATCCGCACACTGGGGCTCTCCGATGTCCATCTCGCGGGTCATTCGCGTGGCGGCTATCTGGTCTGCCGCCTGACGCTGGAGCAGCCCGATCTGGTGGCGTCCTGCACGATTATCGACAGCAACACCTGCGCGCCCGGGCGCGGCCGCAACGACATCGTGCATGCCGGCGCGCCCCGGCCCCGGCTCGGCCGCGAGTGCCAGAAATGGGTCTACGAGCACTACGCCTACAGCCCGCACCACATCGACGAAGCCTTTCTCGACGCGGCGATGGAGGTGGCGAACCTGCCCAAGTTTCAGGAATCCGTCCGGAAGATGGAAGATGAGGGACTCAGGACCAGGATGTTCCTGCCGGGGCTGGCAAAGGACAAGTCGGAGATGTTCGCCTGGATCCGCGACCGCGGCATGGGGAAGCCGACCCAGATCATCTGGGGCCGCAACGACCCGACGGCGCCGCTGGAACAGGGTTATGCGCTGTTCGACCTGATCGCCGCCACCGAACCGCGCTGCCAACTTCAGATCATCAACCGCGCGGGGCACCACTCGTTCCGCGAGCAGCCGGAGATCTTCAACGAGATGCTACGCGGCTTCATTCAGGCTCTCTAGTGTCCTGTCCCGCATAAAACGTCATGAAACTACGGATCGAACACGCGTTGATCGTGACCATGAACGATCGAGACCAGGTGATCGAGGACGGGGCCATGGTGATCAACGGCAACCGCCTGGAGTACGTGGGGCCGGCCGACGGCTGCCCCCGCCAGGACGGCGACCGGGTCATCGACGGAAGCCGCTTCATCGCAATCCCGGGACTCGTCGACGCCCACAACCATTCGCCCGCCAACATCTTCCGCGGCCTGATGCCCGCGCGGCCGCTGGAGATCTGGCGTGCCTACTGGCGGGCCGCCCTGCGCGCCTGCAACGACGAGGTGTTCTACGTCAGCGCCCTGTTGGGCGCCATGGAAATGCTGAAGACCGGATGCACGACCAACATGGACCACTTCTTCGGCAACCAGAACAGCCGCTATACCGGCGCCGGGGAGGCGATTCGCGCCATGCGCGACCTGGGGTTGCGCCACGTGGTGGCGCTCACCGTGACCGACCGATCTTACGAGGCCACCATCCCGCTGGATTCGCCCCAGCAGGAGACCAGCGCCGAAGTGAGCCGGATGACCACCGCCGAGACCAAGGACACGCGGGCGTGGCTGGACGAGATCGAGGCCTTCATCGACGAGCTGCACGACCCCGAGGGGTTGACGACGTGCTGCCCCGGTCCGTCCGCCGTGCAGCGCTGCACCGATGAGCTGCTTCAAGGCGTCGCCGCCATCTCGGACAAGCGTGCCCTTCCGCTGCATATCCATCTCGCCGAGACCAAGTCCCAGTCCCTCATGGGGCCGAAGCTCTACGGCACCTCCCTGTTGAAGCACCTGGACGAGCTCGGGGTGGTGAAGCCCAACCTCTCCACCGCCCACTCCTTGTGGATCGAGCCGGAGGACGTGGAAATCATCGTGGACCGCGGAGCGACGCCCGTCCACAACCCCGCCAGCAACCTCCGCCTGGGCAGCGGCCTTGCGCCGGTACCCGCGTTCCTGGCCGCCGGCGGCCGGGTGGCCCTTGGCGCCGATGGCGCCTGCTCCAACGACAGCCAGAACATGTTCGACGCCATGCGGCTGGCCGCGCTGATCCACAACACCCGCGACCACGACTTCAACCACTGGGTCACGGCCCGGCAAGCCCTGTCCATGACCACCCGCTGGGGCGCCCGGGCCTTTGGCCTCGACTGCGGCGTGCTGGAAACCGGCCGCCTCGCCGACATCGCGCTGTTGAAACGCACGACCCCCGCGTTCACGCCGCTGAACGATGTCGTCACCCAGCTCGTGTTCTGCGAGAACGGCAGCTCGGTGGACACGGTGCTGGTGGACGGAGAGGTCGTGGTGGAGGGCGGCCGCCTGACGAAGATGGACGAGGACGATGTGATGGCGGAGGTCAACCGGCTCTACGGACCCCTGAGACCCGCCATCCGCAAGGAAATGCGGGACGCTGCGGTAATGGAGCCGTCACTCTCCGACATGTACTTCCGCGTGTTCGGCTGACGGCTGCGCGCCGAAGCCGTCAAATGCACTCCGGGGTTGCCGGGATGATGCGCGCCCGGCAGGGGGTTCGACGCCCTGCCATCTTTGGTATAGAATGTTGCCATTTTCGTCATGTAAGGAATTGTCGACAAACAGATTTGCACGCGTGCGGTGGTTGATACGGAGGTAGAGTCCTGATGAAGACGCTGTTGGTTTCCCTTGCCGTTTTCGCCGTGCTGGCCGCGCATTCCGTCGATGCCGCCTCCCTGGCGCCTGCCCCCCGCATCATCGCCAAATTCGAGCGGGACTTCATCGAGCGTTCCGGCGCCCAGACGCTCCAGGAATTGCTCGACACGGGCATCTCCCGCTACTTCCTCACCGGAGGGCAGGAGTTGCTCGTCCTGATCAACGGCAGGCCCTACGGCACCACTTCCAGCAATCTGGACAGCTTGCCGCTGTCGGCCATCGAGCGCCTCGAGCTGCTGAGAGGCCACAGCCTGGGCACTCTCGGGGGCAACGCGGTGCGCGGCGGGCTCAACGTCGTGCTGCGGACCGATCTGGACGGCGTCGAGACACGAGCGGTCACGCGGCTGCCGAGCCGGGAGGGCGGCGACGGCTGGCAAGGCAGCGTCTTCTGGGGCGGCGCGGTCGGCGGCGGACGCATGGCCGTGGGCGTGGACGTGCTCGGACGCCAGGAGATCACGGCCCAGAGCCGGGCCCACAGCCGCTCCGCCTGGCGGGAGGGCGGCACGTTCAACGAGGCGCAGAACGTCAGCGTCGGCGGCAATACCGTCTGGGTCATCCAGCGGGATGCGGACGGCTCCGTGACCGGCGAAAGGTCGGTGGCGCTGGGGGAATGCGACCCGGCCAAAGGCTATACCGGCCCGCTCGGCAATCCGCCCGGGATCGTGTCGGGCGACAAGGGCTGCGGTTTCGCCTACGGGGCCATCATGTGGAACAGCGACAGCTATGAGCAGCAGAGCGCGATCCTCAACCTGGACCACCCCCTCGGCGAAAAGGCCGACTTCCACCTGGACGCCAATTTCACCCGGAGCGATTCGGGGTTCCGGTACGCGCCGTCGGTCGACGTGTTTTCCTTCTCCCCGAACCCGGACTTGCTTCAGGCAATCAACCAGACGGCGGGCTCGGCCTTTGAAGCGGACGACAACGACCGGTTCGCCGTAGGGCACCGCTTCGTCGGCCACGGCAACCGGGACTGGCAGACGGACACCAAGCGATACGACGTCTCCATGGGCGTGCAGGGCCGGTTTAACGAAGGTCTCGGTTACCATGCACGCATCAACGCTTACCGGCTCGACGGTTTCGAGGACGGCACCACCTTCGTGCATGCCGGCAGGATAAGGGAGGCGATCCTGGCCGGACACTACGACCTGGCGGACCCGTTCTCGGACGCCCCGGAGCATTTGCAGGCCATAAGGTACAGCAGCCTGCGGTTGGCGCACGATTTCGGCGGGGACTCCCTGGAAGGCCGGCTGGCGCTGGAAGGGTCCGGATTGCCGGTCGGCGGCCACAATGCGGCATGGACCGCAGGGTTGGAGCTGGGTCGTGTGGAAGCGCATGACATACGGTCCTATCGAAGCCATGACGGCACGACCCATGACGTGTCCAAGGTGCTCGGTTCCGGCGGGGCCAGCTTTACCGGCGAGCGCGAGAGCGTCGCAGTCTTTGCGGAGATGTCCGTGCCGCTGGCCGAGAACCTGGAACTCAGGGTCGGAGCGCGCGGGGACGAAGCCGACGACCTGGACACGATGGCTTCCTGGCGTCTCGGCGCCGAGTACCGGGCGACCGACATCCTCACGCTGCGCAGCTCCTGGATCGCGGGAGACAGGCCGCCCCCGATGCTCCATCTCTACAGCCTGGCCCTGCAGGACCACCCTTATATCCCGTGCGACCCGGGGACCGGCGACCCGCCCCGTTCTTGCGAGGAGCTCAATCCCCGGCAGGTGACGCGCGTGACCGCCGGCAACCCAAGGCTCGACCCCTCGGGCTCCGAAAGGCTCGCCATCGGCGCCGAGGCCCGCCAGGGGCCGCTCTTCCTGGACGTGGAATGGTACCAACTCGAGCACACCGACGTGTCGGGGCAGAACAGCGCCTATTGGGCCATGCAAAACCTGAATGAATGCGTGGGCAACGACAGGACGGACTGCATCGACCGCACCGGCGGCGACGTCACCATCCACGACAGCTATGCGAACATCGTCGAGAGCCGTCTCTCGGGCGTCAATACCCGGCTCGGTATGGGCCGCAGAACCGGCTGGGGCGTGGTCGGCCTGCGCGCAGCGTGGCAGCACGTCACCAGCGCCGACCTGCGGGTGGCGGGCGAGAAGGACCGGCTCGCCCTACCCGAGAACGTCGTCCGCATCGGCGTTCTGGGGAGGCGTGACGCCCTGACCGCCACGTGGACCACCTATTACCGCTCCAGCTACAAGAACCGGTCGGGCACCGGCACCTTCAAGTCCTGGACCGGCCATGACCTGGTGGTGGACTGGGTCGATCCGCTGGGGCTGGACGGGGCGAGGGTCACGGCGGGAGTGTTCAACATCACCGACGCCGGCCTCTCGGTGAATACCGCCAATCCCAGCAGCGTGGACGGGCCCACGGAAGCCGACTGGGGGCGCACCTTCTTCCTCACCCTCAACTTTCGGTTCTGAAAGGGAAGGCGCGGGCCCGGTCACTCATCCTCGTACTGCTCCTTGAGCTTGGCCACCACCGTCGGATCGGCCAGGGTCGTGGTATCCCCCAGCGCCTTGCCGTCGGCGATGTCGCGCAGCAGCCGGCGCATGATCTTGCCGCTCCGGGTCTTGGGGAGCTCGGCCGCGTAGTAGAGCTCGTCGGGCCGGGCGATGGCGCCGATCTTCTTGGCCACGTGACCGCGCAGCTCCTCCACCAGCTCGGGCGTGTTGTCGACGCCGGCGATGAGCGACACGAAGGCGCAGATACCCTGCCCCTTCACCTCGTGCTGCTTGCCGATGACCGCCGCCTCCGCCACCGCCTGATGGTCCACCAGGGCGCTCTCCACCTCCATGGTGCTGATGCGGTGTCCTGAGACGTTCATGACGTCATCCACGCGGCCCAGCAGCCAGAAGTAGCCGTCCTTGTCGCGCTTGGCGCCGTCGCCGGCGAAGTACATGCCCGGGAACCGGCTCCAGTAGGTCTCCACGTACCGGTCAGGATCGTTGAACACGGTGCGCAGCATGGCCGGCCAGGGCCGCTTCAGTACCAGGTAGCCACCGCCGCCCAGCGGCACGGAGTTGCCCTGCTCGTCCACGATGTCCGCTTCGACGCCGGGAAACGGCTTGGTGGCGGACGCGGGCTTGAGCGTGGTCACGCCGGGGAACGGCGTGATCAGCGGGTGCCCCGTTTCGGTCTGCCACCAGGTGTCCATGATCGGGCACTTCCGGTGGCCGATGTGCTCGTGGTACCACATCCATGCCTCGGGGTTGATGGGCTCTCCCACCGAGCCCAGGAGCCTCAGGCTGCTCAGGTCGTGGGCGGCGGGGAACTCCGTCCCCCAGCGCATGAAGGTGCGGATGGCCGTGGGCGCGGTGTGGAAGATGGTGACGCCGTACTTCTCCACCATGCGCCACAGGCGGTCCTTGTCCGGCCAGTCGGGCGAACCCTCGTACATGACCTGGGTCACGCCGTTGGCCATGGGGCCGTAGACGATATGGGTGTGGCCGGTGACCCAGCCGATGTCGGCGGCGCACCAGAAGACGTCGTCCTCCTTCATGTCGAAGACCCACTTGTTGGCGAGGTAGACGCCCAGAAGGTAGCCGGCGGTGGTGTGGACGATGCCCTTGGGCTTGCCGGTGGTGCCGCTGGTGTAGAGGCTGAACAGCATGTCCTCGCTGTCCATGTGCTCGGGCTCGCACCACAGTGGGGCGTCGGCCATCAGCTCGTGCCACCAGTGGTCCCTGCCCTCCTTCATGGTGGCGCCGGACTCGCTGCCCACGCGATCCACCACCACCACGTTCTCGATGGAGGGCGAGTTCTCGACGGCCTCGTCGGCGTTCTTCTTCAGGGGGATGATGGTACCCCGCCGGTAACCCCCGTCGCCGGTCACGAGCACCTTGGCCGAGGCGTCGTTGATGCGGTCGCTCAGGGACTCGGCGCTGAAGCCTCCGAACACGACGCTGTGCACCGCGCCGATGCGGTTGCACGCGTGCATGGCGATCAGGAGCTCCGGCACCATGCCGAGATAGAGCGCCACGCGGTCGCCCTTCCGGACCCCGAGACCCTTGAGCACGTTGGCGAACTTGTTCACCTCGCGCCAGACGTCCCGGTAGGTCAGCACGCGTTCGTCGCCGGGCTCCCCCTCCCAGATGATGGCGGCCTTGTTCTTGCGCGCGGTCTGGACGTGCCGGTCGAGGCAGTTGTAGGAGACGTTGATCTTTCCGCCGATGAACCACTTGGCCCACGGGCAGTCCCACTCCAGCACCTTGTCCCAGGTCTTGAACCAATCGAGCTGTTGCGCCTGCTCGGCCCAGAACCCCTCGGGGTCCTCTTCGGCCTTTTCCCACACCGCGGGATCGTTGAGGTTTCCGGACTGCTTGAACTCATCCGGAGGCGGGAAGGTCCGTCCCTCTTCCAGCAAGACTTCGATTGCGTCGTCAGCCATGATCCCTCCTTGACGAGCGCAGCGCGTCACTGCGCCGGCGTGGTCTCCGGTGGTCGATGCACAGGTTGGTGCATATTATGAAACACCCGGCCGGTTGGCAATACCGTACGGCTTCGAACCCGATGCGGCGTGGTGATCGCAAGCGACGTGGGCGGTTCGGCCTAAACGGCCTCCAACAAGACCACCGCCATGGCCGCCATGGCCTTTTCCTCGCCGATGGGGCCGAGGCCTTCCATGGTGCCTGCCTTCAGGTTGACGACGGCCTCGGGCACCTCCAGCAACTCGGCCAGGCGGACCCGGACGGCGCCGAAGTGCGGCGCCAGGCGGGGCCGCTGGGCGATGACGGTGACGTCGGCGTTGACGATGGCGAAACCGGACTCGCGCATGAGTCCGAGAACGTGGCCCAGCAGGTTCGTGCTCAAGGCCCCTTCGAATCCGGGATCCGTGTCCGGGAAGTGGGTCCCGATGTCGCCCTTGCCGATGGCTCCGAGCAGGGCGTTCATGACGGCATGCAGCAGCACATCCGCATCGGAATGGCCCGACAGACCGGTTTCGTGCGGCACCTCGACGCCGCCGAGAATCAGCTTCCGGCCGGGCACGAGGCGATGGATATCGAAGCCTTGGCCGACCCTGTAGGTCCCGCTCAGAAGCCCATCTCCTTTTGCCCCAAACGCGCGCGGTCTTCGAGCAGGATGGCGGGGGCGTAGGTGCCCTTGCGCAGCAACGTCTGGTCCTCCCGCGCGACGACGAGCGCCTGGGCCAGGGACAACGAGCGCAACACCCCGGAACTCTGGGTCCCGGTGCTGGACGCAAGAAAACGCCCGTTCTCCTGTTCCAGGCGGCACCGCACGAACTCCTTGAGGCCGGGTGCCGTCCTGACGTCGTGGGCCATCTTCGCACGCACCAC
>CBDCOS010000003.1:675000-1578988 GCA_965219905.1 uncultured Binatia bacterium (SeqCode)
CGTCCCGGCTGAGCTGCTTGCGCATTTCCGACTTTCCCGAGGGATCGCCGATCATGCCGGTGAAATCGCCGATCAGGAAGATGACCTGGTGCCCCAGCTCCTGGAACTGCTTCATCTTCTGAATCAGCACCGTGTGACCCAGGTGGAGATCCGGCGCCGTGGGATCGAATCCGGTCTTGATCCGCAGAGGGGTCCCGCGCTCGAGCTTCTCCAGAAGCTCCCGCTCCGAGATGATCTCCACCGCTCCGCGCTTCAGCAGCCTCAACTGCTCTCTTGGGCTCATTTCCACTCGCTCGGTTCCCTGGCCTAGTGGGCGTACTCGACGGCGCGCGTCTCCCGGATGACCGTTACCTTGATCTGCCCCGGATACGCCATCTCGCTCTCCACCTTCTTGGCCACGGCCCGAGCCATGGACGCCGCCTCGTCATCCGACACTTGCGTCGCCTGGACCATGATCCGGAGCTCACGTCCTGCCTGCACCGCGTAGGACTTCTCCACTCCCCTGAAGGAGTTGCTGATCCTTTCCAGCTCCTCCAGGCGTCTGACGTAGGTCTCGAGCATCTCGCGGCGCGCGCCGGGCCGGGCTCCGGACAGTGCATCCGCGGCGTCCACCAGCGGGGCCAGTATCGTCTCCGCCCTCACTTCCTCATGATGCGCCGCAATGGCGTTGACGATCTTCGGCGACTCGCCGTACTTCCGCGCCAACTCGCCGCCGATGATCGCGTGCGAGCCTTCCACTTCATGGTCGACGGCCTTGCCGATATCGTGCAGCAACGCCGCCCGGCGGGCTTGTTTCTCGTTCAAGCCGAGCTCGGCCGCCATGCTGCCGCAGATGAACGCCATCTCGATGGAGTGCAACAGGACGTTCTGCGCGTAACTGTACCGGAACTTCAGCCGTCCCAGAAGCTTCACCAGCTCGGGATGGATTCCGTGGACGCCGACATCGAAAACCGCCTTCTGTCCCGCTTCCTTGATGATCTCGTCGATGTCCTTTTCCGATCGTCGAACCACTTCCTCAATCCGTCCCGGATGAATGCGTCCGTCCGCGATGAGCGTCTCCAGCGAAAGCCGCGCGATCTCCCTGCGGATCGGATTGTGGCCCGAGATGATCACCGACTCCGGGGTGTCGTCGACGATGAGGTCAATGCCGGTGGCGGCTTCCAGCGCGCGGATGTTCCGGCCTTCACGGCCGATGATCCGGCCCTTCATCTCATCGTTGGGCAGCGATACCACCGAAACCGTCCGCTCGGTGACGAAATCCCCGGCCAACCGCGCGATCGCCAGGGCGATCATCTTCTTCGCTTCACGGTCCGCATCCGCCTTGGCCTGCTCTTCCATAAGCCGGATCCGTCTCGCGGAATCGTGCCTGGCCTCCTCCACCATCTCCTCCATCAGCGCCTTCCTTGCCTCCTCCCGGCTGATGCCCGCCACGATCTCAAGCTGGCGCCTGGCCTCCTCGACCAGGCGGAGGGATTCCGTCTCCTGCTCGCCAAGCACCTGCTCCTTCTTCTCGATGGCATCTTCCCGATTGGTCAGGCCGGTCTCCCTCTTCTCCAGACCCTCCAGCCGCTTGTCCAGGACCTCCTCGCGGCCCAACAGTCTCCGCTCCAGCGTCTGGAGGTCCCTTCGCGTCTCCTTCAATTCCTCCTCGAACTCGGAGCGCGCCTTCAGTATTCCGTCCTTCGCCTGTATCTCCGCCTCTCTCCGGATTGCATCCGCTTCCCTGCGTGCCTCCTCCAGAGAGCGTGCAGCCGTACTCCGGTCGAGCTCGGCCTGGAGCCGGCGTTGTTTCCTTCGAACCAGAAGGACAGCCACCGTGAGCAGGCAGCCCACGGCGATACCCAAAACCAAAAAAGACCATGTAACCAAAGCAAGCTACCTCCCGGAAGCATTGAAACCGCCGCAGGGGCCGGTCGCCGGCCCTTTGTCGCAGTCACGGGTCGCGCCGCGGCAGTCAACGACCCTCTCTTCCGTCACGATGGCGTGGACCGGCGAATCGCCCGATTCCACCGGCACCTCCTCCAGAACCTGAAACTCGTAGGCCAAGGCGATTCGAGGCACTTGCGCGCCCAGGCTGCCCAGCCACCGGTCGTACCAACCCATCCCCCTCCCCAGACGGTTGCCGTTGCAATCGAAGGCGACCCCCGGGACGAACACCGCCAGGGCGGCGACGCCCTGGGGCAACCGCTGCTTTCCGAAGGGTTCGAGAATACCGTACCGTCCCGGGACCAGATCGGCCTCGGACCCGACCCGGAACATCCCCGGGGATTCGTCGGTTACCTTGGGGTAATACAGCCGCTTGCGGGCCGCGAGGGCGTTCCGCCTTATGTCGGAGGTCGCAACCTCGTTACCCAGCGGACTGTAGAGCGCGATGGAGCCGGCGGCCTGATATGCCGGAAGAGCCAGCACGCCGCGTTGAATCCTCTCTCCCCAGGCGCGGACCAGAAAGGAAGACAGGGATTCTCTTTTCGCTAGAAACGCACCCCTGAGTGCCCGCTTCTTGTCCCCCATCAAGGAACTCATGATAAAGTCCTGACCAAGGGCTCAGGGGAAGACGGTGTTGTCCGCCCGCGCAACTCTCCCAAAGGCGCGGGCGTCGAAGGCAGGAAGGCTTCAGATCACGCGCGGGCGGAGAGTCTCCTCGCAGTTGGTGGAAGCCCCAAAGGCGGCGGTGGTTTTCCTCCTCCCGACGACCATCCTCTGGGAAAGACCTCTCTGTACCCGTTCCGCTCGATCACTTCAATGAACTCCGATCCAAGGGTGTCTGTTCTGGAAACGTCCTGCCTTACCGTTCGGCCCCCAGGCCAAGCGACCGCCGAGACAAGCTCCCGGCCGTTATGACAGTATCCCACACAAACGCGTGGGAAAGAAACGGTTTTTTCGGCGTCCCGATCCCCGTCAGTCGTCATCCGACAACACCGCCGTCAACCTCTCGAGCAACCGATCGACCCGTGTCGCTACCGTGTCGTGATTGTCCTTGAGGCGGTGATATTCGTCGGCGATGTTGAGCGCCGCAAGCATGGCCACACTGTATTTTCCCCTCGAGGTGGCGGACTTGCTGACCTCCTGCATCTTGCCGTCGACATACTCCGCAACCTTCCGGATGTACTGCTCTTCGTCATCGCTTCGAAGAACCACCTTCTGTCCCATGATCTTGACTTCCACGGCCTTTTCCATATTGCCTCCGTGTCGTCAGGAAAGGTCCAAATCCTCGAACTCTCCGATGATGCGGTTCAGCCGCTCTCGCAGGGCGGTACGCTCCTGCTCGTAGCGTTGGAGCCGGTCGTTCAGGCTCTTGAACTCCGCGTCGCGCTGCTGAAGGCGTGTTTCCGCCTCGGACTTGGCCGTCTTCAACCTCTGCTGAAGCTCCACAAGGCGCTCGATGCGGAACTCCAACTGTTCGAGTTTATCAAGGTCCATGAGACAAATATTGCTGAATCTTAAATTGATAGTTTAAGATTCGGCGGCAACGGCTGTCAAGATGCCCGGCGGCGACGGAAGCGATGTTCCGGGAGCGGGACTGGATGGACTCTAACCCAACAGGGCCTGCACGAACGCGTCGGGGTCGAACGCCTGGAGGTCGTCGACGCCTTCCCCCACGCCGACGTACTCCACCGGTATCCCCAACTCCTGCTGGATCCGCACCACCACGCCGCCCTTGGCGGTGCCGTCGAGCTTGGTCAGAACGATTCCGCTCACGCCCACTGCTTCCCGAAAGATCCCGGCTTGCACCACCCCGTTCTGTCCGGTGTTCGCGTCCAGCACCAACAACGTCTCGTGCGGGGCGCCGTCCTGCACCCTGCCCAGGACACGCCGCATCTTCTTCAGCTCCTCGACCAGGTTCACCTTGTTGTGAAGCCGCCCCGCGGTGTCGATGAGGAGGACGTCGGCACGCCGCTTTTGGGCGGCCTGGGCGGCATCGAACACGACCCCCGACGGGTCCTGGCCCGGCGCGTGCTTGATCACCTCCGCCCCTACCCGGTCGCCCCATACCTGGAGTTGCTCGATGGCGCCCGCGCGGAACGTATCGGCGGCCGCCAGCAGCACCCTCTTCCCGTCACGACCCAGCAGGTGGGCCAGCTTGCCGATGGTGGTCGTCTTGCCGACGCCGTTGACGCCCACCACCAGGATTACCCACGGGGACTCGGTATAGCGGCGAGCCCCCGAGCCCTGATGCTCCTTCATCAGGGCGGCCAGTTCCCGGCCCAGCAGGGAGGCGCTGTCCCCGTTTCCGCTCGACGCCCGGACCTTTTCCAGGATTCTCTGGCTGGCCCCGACACCGAAATCCGCGGCGAGCAGCAGTTCCTCCAGCTCGTCCCAACCGTCTTCCGGTTTGCCGCTTTCGGCGAGGACCGTTCCCAGCCGCCCGGCCCACGCCGCTCTCGTCCGGGACAGTCCCCGCTTGAGACGAGAAAGGAAACCCTCTCCATGATCCATGAGCCATCGACCTCGATTCGCTTCGTGACCGGAATTGAGCACAGACGCCGAACCGCCGTCAACCGGAGCGTCGACGGCTCGCTCTTGGAGAGGATGTGCGGGGAGTCGGGGGTTGTGGGGGTGTCTAGACCATCTCGACCGAGACGAGCTTGGATACCCCGGGATCTTCCATGGTGACGCCGTAAAGGACATCGGCAGCCAGCATCGTACGCTTGTTGTGGGTGATGATCATGAACTGCGAGAGGTCCGTCATCTCCTTGACGATGTCGATGAAGCGTTCGAGATTGACGTCGTCAAGCGGCGCATCCACCTCGTCGAGGAAACAGAACGGGCTCGGCTTGGTCATGAAGATGGCAAAGAGGAGGCTTACCGCGGTGAGCGCCTTCTCGCCTCCGGAGAGCAGGCTGATGGACTGGAGCTTCTTGCCGGGAGGCTGCGCCACGATGTCGACGCCGGTCTCCAGATAATCGTTCTCGTCGGTGAGCGTCAGCGAAGCCTTGCCCCCGTCGAACAGCCTCGGAAAGACCACCTGGAACTCCCGGTTGATCTCCTCGAAGCTCTGCTTGAACCGGTGCCGGCAGATCCGGTTGAGCTTCGTGATGGTCTGCTGCAGAAGCGCCATGGACCGCTCCAGGTCCTCTCGCTGCCCGGTCATGAACCGGCTCCGCTCGGTAAGCTCCTCGAACTCGCCGATGGCGGCCAGATTGACGTCGCCCATGCGATGGAGCCGGCCTCGCAACTCCTCCACCTCCTCCCGCAGGTCGCCAGCGGAGGAAGCCTCTTCGTCGGTTGCGGGAGGGACCTCCGTAATCTCCACGCCGTACTTCTCCCGAACCTCGTTGCTCAGGTGGCGCAACTCCATGGACTTCTCGCCCTGCGACAACTGCAGCCGCGCCTTGTCCTGCTGCCGTGCGTCGATGTCCGGACGGATCAGGTGAATGGCCTCGTCGACCTCGCGGACCCTGGTGGACAGCGTCCGGTAAGCGCCCTGACGCTCCGCCACCTCGTTCTCCGCGTCAAGCAGCCGGACCTTCAACGTCTCCGTCCGCGACCGGGACTCGACGGCCGACGCCTCCATCTCCACCGCCCGGCGGCTCATCTCGGCGACTCGGGTCTTCCGCCCTTCGAGTTGCGCCGCCAGATCGTCGCGCAGGCTTGCGCGGTCCTGCAGGTTCGACCTGGAGTTCTCCGCCCTCTCCTTCGCCGCCACCGCTCCCACCCGGGATTCGGACAGGCGCGCCTCCGCGGCCTGAAGCTCGTGCTCCGACCGCTGGCACGAGTCTTTCAATTCCTGCAGCCGGGCATCCAGGGCGGTTCTTTCTCGCGTGCTATCGGCGATGGCCGCATCCGTGGCCGCCATGGCCTCATTGAGCGCGGCGATCTCGCCCGCGGTGTTGCACAGTTCCTGCTCGATGGTGGCCAGATCCTGCCGGGACCGCGCGATGTCCCGGTCCGTGCGCAGCAACTCCTGCTCCAGGCGGACCCGGGTCACCGCCAGATCACGGGCGTCCTCGGTGAGACGCTCGCGCTCCGACTCCAGTCGTTGCGACTCACCCCGGCTCTCGGCCACGCGTCCTTCCTGGCACCGGACCTGCTCCTCGCCCGCCACGACCCGTGGCTTCAACTCGTTGACCTTGCGACGGCGCGAAATGGGGTTCCCTTCCAGGCTCTCGGCGCTGCCCCCCGTGACCACGCCCATGGGATCGATCACCTCGCCGTCGAGGGTGACCAGAGAGTGGCTGAACCCGTTCGCGCGCCAAAGGCCCAGTCCCGTCTCCAGGTCCTTCACCACCGCTACGTCTCCCAGCAGGTAGTCGGCCACTTCCCGGTACCCGTCCTTCACCTCCAGGAGCCCGAGCAACGGGGCGATGACATCGGGGCTCGCCAGCGTCGCCGGCGCGGCATCGCTGTGGCGCTCGAACCGGCGCGGAATGAATCCGCCGCGTCCGGCCGATTCCCGCTTGAGGTATTCGATGGCCTCCACGCCCTCCTTGTGTCCCTGGACGATCACGTACTGGAGCCGCTCTCCGAGGACTGCCGTCAACGCCTTTTCCATATCCTCGGGTGCCTCGATGAAGTCCGCCACCACGCCGCACACCCCGTCCGAAGCGCTGCTGCTCTGATGCTTCAGCATGACCGCGCGCACGCCGTCCTGGTATCCCTCGAAGTTCCTTTGCAGCGTCTCCAGGGAACCCAGAACGGAGCGCGCCTCCTGCAGCTCGTCCTTGAACCGGATCAGACCCTCCTCGCGTTCGGCCAGGGCCGACCTCGCCCCCTCCAGGTCCGCCTCCACGCGCCGCAGGCTCTCCTCCATCCGCAACCCCTGTGCCTCGCACTGCTCCAGTTCCGCGGAGCCCCGGGACCGCTGGCCGTCCAACGCGTCGAGCTCCTGTCCCACGGCCTTCCGCTCGCTCTCCCTGCCCGTCGACTCGGCCTTGAGCCGTTCCAGACGCTCCTCATGGGCCTGCCGGGCGTTGGTGAGCCGCGAGTGGCCGGCCAAACGGTCCACCAGGAACTCCCTTTCGCGTTCAAGCTCGCCCTGGAGCGCCGTGATGCCTTTCCGCAAACCGGCAACGTCGGCCTCCGAGCGCTCCACGCGCTCGGCTTCCAGGACGGAGACCCGGGCAAACTCCTCGCTGGCTTTTTCCAGCTCCGCAATCTCGGCCGAAGTCCTCTCCAGGCGCGCGTCCGTGTCGAGGGCCTCGGCTTCGAGCCTCTCGATGGCCCCCCTCAACTCGCTTTCCTCGCGCTCCAGGTACTCGATCCTCTGCGCTTCCCCGTTGACCTCCAGCCTCAACTGGTACAAACGCTCCTGCGACGTTCCGATCTCCCCGTCGAGCTCCAGCAGCGCCGCGCGGCCACGCTCGTTCTCGGCCTCCCGGGCCCGCACCGTGGCGGTGAGCGAAGTGATCCGGTCGTCGACGGCGGCCATCTCCACGCCACGTTCCATGATTTCCCGTTCGAGACCCTGCCGGCGCACGGCCGTCCAACGGAGATCCTTCTCCTTCAACTGCTGCTGAAGGTTGCGGTAACGCTCGGCCCGCTTTGCCTGAAGCTCGATCTTGCGGAGCTGCCGCTCCACTTCGAGGATGATGTCGTTGACCCGCAGAAGATTCTGCCGGGTCTGGTCCATCTTCCTCTCCGCCGCCGCCCGGCGGCGCTTGAAGCGGCTCGTGCCGGCCGCCTCTTCGATGATGCGGCGCCGGTCCTCGGGCTTGGCGTTCACCAGTTCCTCGACACGTCCCTGCCCGATAATGGAGTACGACTTGTTGCCCACGCCGGTGCCCAGGAACAGCTCCACGATGTCGCGCAACCGGCAGGGCACCCGGTTGATGGAGTATTCCGACTCCCCCGAGCGAAACAGCCGCCGCGTCACGGCGATCTCGCTGAAGGCCCGGTAGTCGCCCGGGGCGCTGTGGTCGGCGTTGTCGAGCAGCGCGGTGACTTCGGCCATGCCGATGGGGGCCAGCCGTTCGCTGCCGTTGAAGATGACGTCCTCCATCGTCTGGCCGCGCAGGAACCGGGCGCTTTGCTCGCCCATGGCCCATCGCAGCGCATCGACGACGTTGGATTTGCCGCAACCGTTGGGGCCCACGATCGCGGTGACGTCGGAAGTGAAATTGAGGACGGTTTTATCCGCGAAAGACTTGAACCCGGAGATCTCCAAAGCTTTCAGGCGCATACGACGAATCCCGCGTACCGGTTCCCTGCCGATGCAGGGCATCCATCGTAATTTATTTCACACGCGACGGGTGGATGTCAAGGGATATTCACAACATGAAGTGATGAGGCGGGTATCCGACCACAACATGTTGGAATCGCGGGAACCGTTACTGCTCCAGCAGCGTGGTGTTCCAGTAGGAGGCGTCGACGGTGGAGAGGAACGGAAGCCACTCACGGTACCGGACGTTGCCTTCCCCTTCCTGGATGAACGGGGTCCAGGTGGGCTTGAACGGCTTGCGCAACAGCTTCATCCTGGCTTCCTGGGGGGTACGTCCTCCCTTTCTCCGGTTGCACGGGACGCAAGAACACACGACGTTCTCCCACCGGGAGGTACCGCCCCGGGAGCGGGGAATCACGTGGTCCAGGTTGAGCTGATGCCGCGGCAGCCTCTTGCCGCAGTACTGGCACGTGGACTTGTCCCGGGCGTAGATGTTGTAGCGGCTGAACCGCACCTGCCGTTTCGGCACCCGGTCGTACCGGACGAGGAGGATGACCCGCGGCACCCGGATCACGTGGTCCACCAGACCGACGGTCTCCTCGTGAACCGACGCCGAGAGATCGCTCCACCCTTGGAAGTCGAAGGTCTGATACCGTTCGTTGACGACCTTGGCGATGCCCAGATACAGCAGCGTGAAGGCCCGGCGCACCGACGTGACGTGAATCGGGAGATACGAACGGTTCAACATCAGCACCTTGGTGTGCATCGCGGAACGGTGCGGGCCGGCGGCGGCCGGACTCGTTTGCTGAAGTGTACCGGTAGTCACGAGGGCCTCGGATTCAATCACCCCAATTTTATTGCCCTTTGGAGCCGCCTTGTCAAACACGGAGGGGCAAGGCGGGAGGGCTCGCTCGGAAACCGCCCAACTTGCCATTTGGCGTCAACTGGCCTATCCTGAAGGATAATCGAGAGCTTGCGTCGTGCCTCACGGTAGCCATTCAACCAGCCTGCGGGGTCCTCTCACCGGTCGTGGACCGCACGAGACGCCCTTCTCCCTTCAACCGAGCCCGCAACCATCTGACCCATGAGACGGATCCTGATAAACACAACCCCCCAGGAAACGCGCATCGCCGTCATGGAAGACAACGGCCTTGCGGAGTTTCTCATCGAACGCAACCAGGAAAAAGGTTGCGTCGGCAACATTTACAAGGGGCGCGTCGGACGCGTGCTCCCGGGCATGCAGGCGGCGTTCGTGGACATCGGGCTGGAGAAGGCCGCCTTTCTCCACGCTTCCGACATCCACTCTCCGTCGGCTCCGCTTCCGGAAGCCCTCGACGGGACCGATGACGAGGTCCTGATCGAGCCCGCTCCCGACCCGCAGCCGCTCCGGATCGAGCAGCAGCTCAGCCCGGATCAGGAAATCCTGGTGCAGGTGGCCAAGGACCCCCTGGGAATGAAGGGAGCCCGCATCACCACCCACATCTCCCTGCCCGGGCGGTTCCTCGTCTTCATGCCCGACACCGGCCACGTGGCCGTTTCCCGCAAGATCGAGGACGAGAAGGAACGAAAACGCCTGAAGGATATCGTCCAGGATCTGGCGCAAGAGGACGAGGGCTTCATCATCCGGACCGCCTGCGAGGGCCGGAACAAGAAGGACATCCAGAGCGACGTCCGGTTCCTCACCAAGCTCTGGAGCCGGATCCGCAACCGGCTGGAATCGGCGGCCACGCCCGAGCTGATTCACCAGGATCTGGATCTGGTCCCGCGGACCATCCGCGACTTCTTCAATGCCGCCACCGAGGAAGTGGTGGTGGACGATCCCAGGGAGTTCCGCCGGGTGGTCGATTTCGTGAAGCAGTTCATGCCGCGCCTCAAGGGCCGCGTGGTGCTTCACGACGAACCCGAGCCGCTGCTCGACCGGTACGAGGTTGAACGCCGCATCCGCAAGGCGCTGGAATCCAAGATCTGGCTGAATTCCGGGGGCTACATCAACATCGATCAGACCGAAGCGCTCACGGCGGTGGACGTGAACACCGGGAGGTACGTGGGGAAGAAAGATCTGGAAGCCACGGTCTTCAAGATCAACCTCGAGGCCGCCCGCGAGATCGTGCACCAACTGCGGCTCCGGAACGTCGGCGGCATCATCATCATCGACTTCATCGACATGGCGCAGGCCGGCAACAGGAAGAAGATCTACGACGCCCTCAAGGAAGCCGTCAAGGAGGATCGGGCCAAGACCCGGGTGCTCCCCATCTCCAGGCTCGGACTCGTGGAGATGACCCGGCAACGCACGCGCGAGAACCTGGGCAACGTGCTGTTGCGCGCTTGCCCCTACTGCACCGGGCGCGGCCGCATCAAGTCCCAGCCGACGATCGCGTACGAGGTCCTGCGCGGCATCAAGCGGGAGAGCCTCCAGCTCCGGAACGGCGGCCATATCACCGTGCGCGTGCACCCGGGAGTCGCCAACTTCCTCTACGACGAGGCCCATGAAGGGCTGGAGGCGCTGGAACGCGAGATCGATCGCCAGGTCGTCATCAAGGCCAATTCCGAACTGCACCAGGAAGCCTACGAGATCGAACCGGGCTAGCCACGGCGAATCTTCCGATTTCACTTGATTGTAACCAAGGCGTAACGCAATCCGTCGACATCGAATGGCGACATGAGTGTAACAATAGGTGCTGTCTAGCCCATGGAGGCCGCCTATGCGCCCCGAACACACCGATCGGAAGTACGAAGAAGAGCTCAAGTCGCTGCGCGACAGGATCATCCAGATGGGCGGCCTGGTAGAGGACCAGATCGACCGCTCCATCAAGGCCCTGGTGGACCGGGAGGCGGCACTGGCCGAGTCGGTCATCGAGCGGGATGCCGAGGTCAACCAGATGGACGCCGACATCGACGAGTTGTGCGTCCGTCTGATCGCGTTGCATCAACCGGCCGGCAAGGACCTGCGGTTCGTAACCACCGCCCTGAAGATCACCACCGACCTGGAACGAATCGGAGACATCTCGGTGAACATATCCGAGCGCTCGCTCGAGCTGATCCGCGAAGCGCCGCTCAAGCCCTACATCGACATCCCGCGCATGGCCGAGATCTCCAGGCGGATGATATCGGAAAGCCTGAACGCCTTTGTTCACGAGGACACCACGCTGGCCCTCAAGGTCTGTCAGGACGACCAGGAAATCGACGACCTGAACGAGCAGATCTTCCGTGAAACCGTCTCGTACATGATCACGGAGCCCCGCACCATCAACCGCGCCATGAAGATCACCTTCGTATCCAAATACCTGGAACGCATCGCGGACCACGCCACCAACATCGCGGAGATGGTCATCTTCCTGGTGAAGGGGACCAGCATCCGTCACGTCAAGGAAGTGCCCCGCTTCATCTGACTCAGGAGACCGAATGGCGGACAAGATCCTCGTCGTCGAAGACGAGGCGGACATACGCAAGCTGATCGCGTACCACCTGAACCAGGAGCGCTTTCGGGTGCTGGAAGCCGAGAACGGCGAAGACGCGCTGGAGCTGGTGCACAAGGAAACGCCGCGCCTGATCGTGCTGGACCTGATGCTGCCGGGTGTTTCCGGCCTCGAATTCTGCAAGCTCATCCGCCAGAATCCGGAAACCGCCCATACGCCGATCCTCATGCTCACCGCGAAAGCGGGGGAGGCGGACCGGGTGGTGGGGCTGGAGCTGGGCGCCGACGACTACATCACCAAACCCTTCAGCCCCAGGGAGATGGTGGCGCGGGTGAAGGCCGTGCTGCGACGAACCGAGTCTCCCATCTCACCCGACGTGGTCGACCTCTACGAGAAGGGTCCCCTGAAGGTCAATTTCACCACCTACGAGGTGCACGTGGCGGGCAGGCCGGTCAAACTGACCCTCAAGGGCTTTGAAGTTCTCCGCTTTCTGATCCAGAAT
Source organism: uncultured Binatia bacterium (SeqCode) (assembly GCA_965219905.1). Lineage (GTDB taxonomy): Bacteria > Desulfobacterota > Binatia > UBA9968 > JAJDTQ01 > JAJDTQ01. The sequence goes on from CBDCOS010000003.1 coordinate 687,017, forward strand.
CGCAATCGGGTGCTCAGCCGCGACCAGATCCTGGACGGCGTGTGGCGGTCCGACGTGTATGTGACGCCGCGCACGGTGGACGTGCACATCCGAAGAATCCGGGAAGCCCTCGAGCAGGACGACCGCAATCCCGGGTGGATCGTCACGATACGCGGCGTAGGTTACAAACTGGATGAGCAATCCCTCCAGACATAACGCCAGGCGTGGGCTTGTCTATATTTCCCTGACCCTGTTGGCGCTGAGCCTTGTCTATTCTCAGTACGCCGGTTCTCCCGCGGCCGCGCCGGACGCCGGGACCCGCTGGTTGCCGGCCCTGCTGTGGCTGGCCCTTCCCGCCGCGATTCTGGGGGCCGCGGTGTGGCTGCGCCGGTCGCGGAAACGCGTGGCCGACATGGCCGCTTTCTGTCGGGAAGCGGGCCGCCCGAACCCGACCGGGAACCCCCTCCCGGTGCAGCGGCGCGATGGCCTGGGGGCGCTGGAAGAGAGCCTCAACGATCTGGCCCGCACGCTGACCGGCCGCCTCCAGGACGTCACCGCGGAACGGGAGAAGCTGCAATCCATCCTGAGCTGCATGATGGAAGGGGTGATCGTGCTGGACACCGACGGCCGGGTCATCCTCGTGAACCAGATGGCTCAGACGATCTTCAAGCTGCCGCCGGACACGAGCGTTCTGGGCATGTCGACCGTGGAGGTTTCGCGTCACCCGGAGATGCAGGCCCTCATTCGCGAAGTGGTGGCGCGCCACGCCCGCGATCCGCTTCACAGGGAGCTGACCCTGGGGGATGACCGCTGGTTCGCGGTCAATGCCGCCCGGCTGGAGAACTCGCGCCAGGAACTGCCCGGCTACGTGCTGGTGTTCCACGAGGTCACCGAGCTGAAGCGCCTGGAGCGTATCCGCGCCGATTTCGTCGCCAACGTGTCCCATGAGATGCGCACCCCGCTGACGGCCATACAGGGATACGCCGAGACCCTGCTGCACGACCCGCCCCACGACACCAGGATGGAGCGGCAGTTCCTGACCATCGTTGCGCGCCACTCCGAGCGGCTGGGGCGCCTCATCGACGATCTGCTGGCCTTGTCCGACCTGGAGATGGGCAACGTCAACGTGAGGAAGCAGCGCGTGGGAGCCAAACCGTTGCTGGAGCGCGTCCTCGATCTCTTCAGGGCACAGGCGGCCAAGAAGGGGATCCGGCTGCGCGCGGAAGTCGCCCCGGATACCCCGGACATTCTCGGCGACGAGGACCGCCTCCAGCAGTTGCTCATCAACCTCATCGACAACGCCCTCAAGTACACCCCCGAGGACGGCGAGGTGCTGGCGACGGCGGGCAGGGAGCCCGCGTCCAACGGTCACCACCCCGCCCGGGTGGCGTTGACCGTGTCCGACACCGGGTGCGGCATCCCGGACAACGACCTGCCGCGGCTCACCGAGCGGTTCTACCGGGTGGACAAGGCGCGCTCCCGGGAACTCGGCGGGACCGGACTGGGCCTCGCCATCGTCAAGCACATCGTCCAGGCACACGACGGCGACCTGAAGATCGACAGCGAGCTGGGGAAAGGCACGCGGGTCTCCATCTACCTGGATTGCACCATCGGAACCGAGCTGCCGCTGTTCCCCGACGCGCCGACCGAGAGCGACCCCGCCTGAGGGGCCTCCGGGCCGCCCACGTCAACGCACGCGCAGACACGCGAATTTGCTTGCAAATGCGGGCAACATCCCGTAACCTGTCGCGCTATTGTCTACATGTGCCGGTCACCACGCCCGTCACCACTCGCGAACCAGGAGAAACGGATGGAAGGGAAAAAGGTCGGGATCACCGAAACCGTGCTGAGGGACGCGCACCAGTCGCTGCTGGCCACGCGCATGCGCACGGAGGACATGCTGCCCATCGCCGAGGATCTGGACAAGATCGGTTTCTGGTCGGTGGAGATGTGGGGCGGCGCCACCTTCGACGCCTGCCTCCGTTACCTGAACGAAGACCCTTGGGAACGCCTCCGTCTCATCCGGCAGGCCATGCCCAACACCCGGCTCCAGATGCTGCTGCGGGGGCAGAACATCGTCGGGTATCACAACTACCCGGATGACACCGTCGAGTCCTTTGTCGAGAAGTCCGCGGAGAACGGCATCGACGTCTTCAGAATATTCGATGCCATGAACGACATCCGCAACATGAAGACCTCCATGGAAGCGGTGAAGCGCACCGGAAAGACCCTGGAGGCTGCCGTGTCCTATACCATCAGCCCGGTCCACTCGCTGCAATACTTCGTGGACTTCGCCGACGAGTTGGTGGATGCCGGCACCGACGTGCTGGCGGTCAAGGACATGGCCGGCCTGCTGTCGCCGTACGTGGCGTCCGAACTCATCACCGGACTGAAGAAGCGGTTCGACATCCCCGTCCACCTGCACTCCCACTGCACCACCGGAATGGCCCACATGTCCTACATCATGGCGGTGGAGGCGGGGGTCGACATCATCGACACCGCCATCTCCACGCTGTCCCACGGCACCTCGCAACCCGCCACCGAGGCCATGGTGGTGTCCCTCAAGGGAACTCCCTACGACACCGGCCTCGACCTGCAGGAGCTGAGCGGCATCGCGCACTACTTCACTACGGTGCGCAACAAGTACAGCGATTTCGAGAGCCCCATCAGCAACCGCGTCAACGCCGACATCGTGGAGTCCCAGATTCCCGGCGGCATGCTCTCCAACCTGGTGAGCCAGCTGCGCCAGCAGAACGCCGAGAACCGGCTCGACGAAGTGCTTCAGGAAGTGCAGACAGTGCGGAAAGACCTCGGCTATCCACCGCTGGTGACCCCCACCAGCCAGATCGTCGGCTCCCAGGCCACGCTGAATGTCCTCACCGGCAAGCGCTACGGCGTCGTGACCATGGAGGTGCGCAACTACGTCATGGGGCACTACGGCGAGCCGCCGGGCCCGGTCAGCGAGGAGATGAAGGCGATGGTGCTGGGCAAGAAGGAACCCATTCATTGCCGTCCCGCCGACCTGCTCAAGCCCAGGCTGGAGGAGGCCCGGAAGGAGATCGGCGACCTCGCCTCCACCGAGGAAGACCTGCTCTCCTACACCCTGTTCCCGGAAGTCGCCAAGGACTACTTCGAGCGGCGGGATCAGGAACAGGCTACCGGCACGGCCTAGCCGGCAACGCCAGCTAGTGCCGGACGCCGTGCAGGGGGCAGGTTCCAAGGCTGTCCGTAATAGCGCGCGTCCTCACGAAGACACTCGTCCACAGCCGAGACCCTGAGACATCTGGGCATAGCTGGTGAGAGGGACTGCGCACATCCGGTCCCAGTCCGCCTTGTCGATGACCGGCCGGTTCAGCAGCTCGATCATTTCGTCGAATTTGCGGAGCGCTGCGCAACCCACCACCTCGGGGTCCGCGGCCTTGCGGTGCCGTGGCCAGGCATGGTCGCGAGCATAACGCCAGAATTCGCTGTCGTACCCGGAGCCGCAGGAGTAGTGCCAACCGACGAACAGGCCGTAGCAGAGCATGTTGTTGACGAGAAACCGGTTGACAACCGGCGCGTCGCGCTCGAGATGCTCGAGTGAACGGTTGAGGCGCGTGTGGAGGACCATCCCGACCTGCAACTGGGCGGATACGATGGCCGTCGCTTCGAGGGGCTCCATGAAGGCCGCCGCGTTGCCGATGCGGGCCACCGCGCCGTCGTACAGCTCACGGTGGACAAAGTTGGGAAACGGAATGACCGCGCGTTGCTCGAATTCCGATACGCCGTCGGTTTCCAGGAATGCGTCGAAGTCCGATTCGACTTCGTCAAGGCCGGACAGGGCGCGGTTGAAGATGTACCCGTAGGACGTGTGTACCGTAAGCGGAATGACGAAGATCCAACCGTGCGGACGCGCAACCGCGCGGGTATACGTATGCTGCAGCACCGGCCCGTCCCGCCCTTCCTCGATGATCGCCGGGCAGCGGCGGATGACGGCGGTATTGGTAGGGATGAACGAGATGTCGATGTGCCGGTCGGGATGCAGTTCCTTGGGAAACCCGCGGGCATCGAAGACCAGGTCGTAACGTTCCGGCGGCAGGCCCTCGAACTCCACTTGCGCGCCGCCCTCCACCCTGGTGATATCGAGCACTTTCGCGTCGATGTGGCGCGCCCGCGTGCCTTCTTCCAGCAACTCCGCCATCAAGTCGGCGGACAGGTGGTAGGCGTAGGACACCTGTTGCGGCGTGAAGTAGTGGGTAAAGTCCCGATTGCGCCGGCCCCATCCCTCGAATGCAACCCCGTACTTGCGTGTTCCGTTCAAGCGTTGCTGGACCGTCTCATGCGGCAGATTCGTCAGTTGCTGCAAGTGCTGAACCAGGCTCGGCCAACTTCCTTCACCCACTCCGATGACCGGGATGCGCGAGTCGTAGATGTGGTGCAGCTCGTGGTCGCCGTCGGGGTGAAGGCGGGTTACGCTGGCGGCCGCCAGGGACCCCGCGGTGCCTCGCCCGACAACCGCGATCTTCCGTAGTGTCTTACCGCCCGGCTGTATCACCCCGGGTCAACTCCATGGGTGCCGGTGGAACACCACCGGTCCGGCACCCGCCAGGGACGCCATCAGAAACTGAACGTGAAGTCCACGCCCAGGAAGCTGTCGCGCCTCCCATCATATGTCAAATCCCGCCGGTCCACCCTCAGGTTCGCGATCGCTTCCAGGCGCATCGTCCAACCATCCGACAGGCGGCGTTTCAGTTCCAGGTTCAACGAACGGGAATCATGGCGGAGGTCGCCGAGGACGCTTACCAGGAGCTCGGTGCCCTGCACGTCGTTGAACGCAAGCAAGCCCGCGACAAAATAGTCGTTCGCCCAGGCACTTGTGGCACGGCGCCCGCGATCGTCGTAGAGCCACTCGGCGAAAAAGGTCACGTCGGCTCGGGAACCGAACAGCGCGTAAAGAGTGCGTTCCAGTCCGAGAATGACCGCGTTGTAATCCTCCTCCTGACCCAGGAGATTGCGCGCTCCGCTACGACGAATGGCTTCCATCTTGTAAAGCCAGGGCTCGGTGGTGAGTTGCGCGTCGATCCCGTATTGCCGGATCTGCTCGTAGTACGGGATCAACGGTGCGTCAAACGCCGGCAGCAGCCCGGATCGACGGCCGGCAAGAAACACGGGTTCACGGCTCGTTCCGACAAAGGTGCTCAAGCCGAAATCGAGCGAGCCCACGGCCTTGCCGTAGCGGAACGCGAGATCCAAGTGGCGCTCTTCATCACCGCTCTCGTACAACGCGTCGTCGTCGATCGGGCGGCCCGCTCGATGGCGCCCGGAACGCCCCGGAAACGTGCGCTTGCGATGATACGGCAGCAGAAAAGATTCGGCGACGCCCCAGTCGCCGGAGACCGTCAGGCGCGCCATGGGTTGACCCAGCTTGGGCCGGTTGCGCGGATGCTCGACGAGGTCCACCTGGTTGACGATATCCACCAGGTTGTGCGCCTCGGCCACGCCCCAGAAGGCCTGGTCAATTCCCAGTCGAAGCTCCCAGGAATTCCCGCCCCGGTTTCCGTACACCAGCAGGTAGGCCTCGCGCAGGTCCGCGTGCGTGCGCTGCGAATCGGCGCTGTCGTATCGATAGAGTCCGGTGAGGGTGATGCTGGTCTTTTTCGCCACCTCTCCGTAAAGCGTGGGCTTGACCACCAGCCCGGCGGTGCCTGAACGCTGATCCGGGAACGCCGGCGATTGCGGGTACCATCGCCCCTGCAGGCTCAGGTCGCCCGAAAACTCGAAAGTCTCCGCCAGGGCACCCGCGGCAGCCATGAGCACGATGGCTGCGATTGCGCCGCGGAATCGCATCAGCGCACGCGTCGAAGTGACAAGTGGGTGAATTCGCTGTCGTCAAGATTGGTGCGGAACCGGAAGTCGGTCCACTTGAGCACCGTGCTCGCACCGGTCAGGTGGTTCAGCATCGTCTGTTCTCCCGCCCGCCAGTACCGGTCCAGGTATTGCCGGTAGCCCGCGAGAGTGAGCGTCTTGAGATGCGCGCCCCTTCGGTCGTAAAGCTCCATCTTCCAGGTTCGAAGCTCGCCGGTATCCTGCCAAACGATTTTGCGACTGTACCCGGACTTTTTGTCAAGGGGAGTCAGCTCGGTCACGGTGCAGGTGAGCCCGCCACAGGGCTCGTCGCGAAGATACTTGTAGGTGAATTCCTCCACCTCCTGGGCGCTCATGTCTTCGTACGAGAATTCGCTGCCCATGAACGACCCTGAACGCCTCGCGGCGTTGATCCGCTTCACCCTTTTCAGGGCCGGCAGATACAGCCACTGGTCATCCTGGCCTTTGATGTGAGCGTGGGTCAAGAGGGCGGTCCCCCGCACGTCCCGCGGCTGATCGAACACGAACAGGCTCTTGTCGCCGTCCCCCGCCACCTCCAGCACCTTGAACCGCATCTGACGGACGCTCTCCCGACCGTGCCGGTCGCGCAACACCATGGTCATTCCGGCGGTGAAATCCCCGAAGCCGTCGTCGCGGGCGCTTGCTTCGCGCGCGATCCTGAGGCCCTTGTCCTCGGGCGTTTCTTCCTGGGCAAGGGCAGGTGCATGGGCCGGGAAGAGACAGAGGCAGGCCAGTGCCAGAACCCGGACACCGAACGAAGCGACCCGGAGGCACGGGAAACCTAGCGTCCAGCCTTGGCCAATGAGCCTTTCTCCGGCGGTCTCGTGGTCCGGGAACATCCGCACGAGTCCCGTGATGGACATGTCGCATTGTATCCAGATTCCCCGGAAAGGTTAAGTTCCGGACGGTCCGTGCACTACGAATGTTCTGGAACGATCGATTATGCAACACTTCAAGGACTTGATTTTGCCTGATCGAGATTGCATATAATCTTCAAAGCCTTCACAAGCCGCCCGCGATTTCGTTGTCATTGGCCGATCTCCGTGAGGAGGCTACGCACCGCCGTGTTCAATAATCCATTCGACTCGTTTCAAAATACCGTTGCAGAGGCGAAGGAAGAACGTGAACAACTCGACCGGCTGCTGACCGTCTCCACCCCGTGGGAGCGTCTGCTTGTCGCCGTCATCGCTTTGTCGTTGTTCGTCCTCGCAGGATGGCTCTTCCTTGGCAACGTGGCCCGTAGCATCGCGGTGGACGGCGTACTGGTAGAGCCCGGCGAACACGTGGTCGAGGGCAACCAGTCCGTGCAAGCGCTCGTCTGGGTCGAGCGCGATGTCGCACCACATATCAAGGCCGGGCTGCCGGCTGTGATAGAGCTGGGTACGGGGGACGAGACAGCAGACACACTTGACGGCAAGGTCGCGACGATTTCCGCTTTGCCCGTGTCCCAGGGGTTGGCGGCATTCGAGTCCACGGCGCCGGTGTCCGCGTACCGCGTCGATATCAAGCTCGACAAGAGCCTCGATTCCGCTTCGCTGGCGGGAAGGGAATGCCGAATCGTCATCGAACTCGGCAGGCAATCTCCGGTCGCACTATTACGAACGAGGCGATCCTAGCAGCCTGTCGGACTTGAGGTGCGGGCCACCACAAGATGTAGTATAGTCTCCTGGAAAAATGTCCATGGAGAGGGTTCGTTATGAGCAACTTTCGCCCAGTTGATCGGGAGACCGGTTTTTTGCTGCCGCCGTCGGTTGATGAGTGGCTTCCGGAGCGGCATTTGGCGCGGTTTGTGGTGGATGTGATCGAGGGGCTGGATTTGACGGCGTTGGTGAAGGCTTATCGGGGCTCGGGCTCGGCGTCGTACCATCCGAGCGTGCTGTTGGGTCTTCTGGTGTACGGCTATGCCACGGGGGTGTTTTCGAGCCGGGCTCTGGAGCGAGCGACTTACGATTCGGTGGCGTTCCGTTTCATTGCAGCCAACGATCATCCCGACCATGACACCATAGCGACGTTCCGGCGGCGGTTTCTTTCGGAGGTCGAAGGGCTGTTCGTGCAGGTTCTTATGCTGGCTCGGGAGGCGGGGCTGTTGAAGCTGGGCACGGTGGCGCTGGACGGCACCAAGGTGCACGCCCATGCCAGCCGCCACAGGGCGCTGTCCTACGGGCACGCCGGCAAGCTCGAAGGGGAGTTGCAGGCGGAGGTGGCGGAGTTGATGAGAGTGGCGGAGGCGGCGGACACGGCGGATGTGCCGGATGGGATGTCGGTGCCGGAGGAGTTGGCCCGACGAAACACGCGCTTGGCGCGCATTGCCGAGGCCAAGGCGACCATCGAGGCGCGAGCGCAAGAGCGCTACGAGCGGGAGCAGGAAGAGTACCGGGCGAAGATGAGGGCGCGGGAGGACAAGGCACAGCGCAAGGGCCGCAAGCCGGGTGGGCGGCCGCCAAAGCCGCCTGTGGCAGGTCCGCGTCCCAAGGACCAAGTCAATCTGACGGACGCGGACTCGCGCATCATGCCGGTGGCCGGCGACGGCTTTGAACAGGCCTACAACGCTCAGGCGGTGGTGGCGAGCGAGAGCCTGCTGGTGCTCACCACCGATGTGGTTCAGGCGGCCAACGACAAGGAACAGATCGAACCGGCGCTGAAAAAGCTCAAGCAACTCCCCGAAGCGTTGGGCTCGCCCGAGACCCTGCTGGCGGACAGCGGCTACTACAGCGAAGCCAACGTCGAAGCCTGCGTCGAGGCGACCATCGCGCCGCTGATCTCTCCGGGTCGCGAACGCCACCATCTTTCCTGGAAAGAGCGTTTCGCCCAAGCCCCGCCACCGCCGGAGGCGCCGAGCGCCGTGCAGGCCATGGCTCATCGCCTGGCAACGCCCGAGGGCCGGCAAACCTACGCCCTGCGCAAACACACGCCGGAACCGGTGTTCGGCATCATCAAGTCGGTAATGGGCTTCCGTCAGTTCCATCTGCGCGGCCTCCAGCAGGTCAAGGGAGAATGGAACCTCGTGACCCTGGCCTGGAACATCAAGCGCATGTTTGCCCTCAACGCCGCCTGAACCCTCGGCCGCAATACACCTCCTCGCCATCTTCAAACCGCTTGCACCCATAACCATGACCCCAGCCAACTTCAACCCTCTTATATCGCTCCTCTCAAACCTCAGTCCGACAGGCTGCTAGGATGCCGCCACGCGCCTCCAAAGGGGCAAGCGACAAAACCGCATCGGACTCCTCGAAACGACGGGTGACCACGCCGATCCTGTTGCAGATGCACGCATCGGAATGTGGTGCGGCCTGCCTCGGCAGCATACTCGCCTACTTCGGGCGCTGGGTGCCGCTGACCGAGTTGCGCGAGAGATGCGAAGTGAGCCGGGACGGCAGCAGTGCCGCGAGCATCCTGCGCGCCTCCAGGCACTATGGTCTCGAATGCAAGGGGCTCAGCGTACGCGCCGATCAACTCAAGAAGCTGCCGTTGCCGCTGATCCTGTTCTGGCAATTCAGCCATTTCGTCGTCCTCGAAGGATTCGACGGCCGCAACTTCTACCTCAATGACCCGGCCACGGGGCGGCGGACGCTGTCCGCGCAAGAGTTCACCAAGGACTTCAGCGGCATCGCGCTGCGATTCGAGCGCGGCGCCGGGTTCAAGCCGGGCGGCGAGCGGCCCGGCCTGCTCAGCCAATTGGGCGGCTTGCTCGCCGGATCATGGAGCGTGCTTGCCGGGGTGATAGCCTGCGGGCTCATGTTGACGTTGCTGGCACTGATCGTGCCCGCATCTCTCGGTGTGTTCGTGGACGGCGTTCTGGAAAACCACGGGCCCTGGGGCGGATTGGTGGCCGCCTTGCTGGGCGGCGGAGTCCTCGTATACGTCCTGTCCCTGCTCAAGCACCGGTTCCTCAAGCGGCTCGCGGTCCGGATTTCGGTAACCGGCTACGACCGGGGCCTGTCGCGGATGCTCCGGTTCCCGGTGGAGTTCTTCGAACACAGGCTGGTGGGCGATTTGACCGACCGGGTCTCGTCCATCGACCGGGTCGCGAAGAATCTGACGGAGCAGTTTCTCGTGCTCATCATCGACATGGCAATGAGCGCGGTGTTGCTCATCGTCATGTTGGCCTACCACGTCCCGCTCACGCTGATCGTGCTGTTTCTGGCACTCCTGCACGGAGCGCTGGCACACTTTCTCAACGCACACCGGGCGGTTCGAAGCCAGGCCATGAGGCGCGAACAGGGGTTGCTGATCGGCTTCGGAATGCAGATGTTGAGTCATGCGGACAACCTGCGCATGACGGGGTCGGATGACCGGTTCTTCTCGCGCTGGAGCGGCCAGCAGGCACGCGAACTGCGTGCGCGCCAGCTCCATTCCGAGCTGGGCTCCATCAATGCCGCGCTGCCGGGCCTGGTGGCCATATTTCGCAGCGCGGCGATCCTGGGCATCGGGGGAAGTCTGGTGATGACAGGGGGAATGACCCTGGGGACGCTGGTGGGGTTCTATATCCTGGCAGAGATGTTCCTGGCCCCTGTCGGGCGTTTCCTGGAGTTCGCCGACAAACGCCACGCGCTCGAAACCGATCTGCAACGGCTGGAAGACATCTCCAAAACCGCCGAAGACCCCGTTGCCAGCCGCCGAAGTCCCGGATCGGAGTCAATCCCCACGTTCAACCGCCGGCTTCAGCTTGCGGGCCGGCTCGAGCTGCGCGACGTCACCTTCGGATACAACAGGAGCCGGCCGCCGCTGATAAAGAACTTCAATCTTGCGATCAAGCCGGGGCAGAGGGTTGCCGTGGTGGGTCCCAGCGGCTCCGGGAAGTCGACGCTGGCGCGTCTGGTTTCGGGGATCTGCCAGCCCTGGTCGGGAGAAATCCTGTTCGATGGCCATCCGCGGGACGAGATTCCCGAGGAAGTGCTGCGGCGGTCCATCTCCATGGTGGATCAGGAGGCCGTGCTCTTTTCCGCGTCCCTGCGCGACAACATCACCTTGTGGAACCCGGCCGTTCCGGACGAAGTCATCGTCGCCGCAACGCGGGACGCCTGCATCCACGAAGAGATCCTGCTCAGGCCGCAAGGGTATTCGACCCTCGTCGACGAAGGCGGGGTGAATTTCAGCGGCGGCCAGCGGCAGAGGCTGGAAATCGCCCGTGCGCTGGTGGGCCATCCGACGGTGCTCGTTCTGGACGAGGCCACCAGCGCCCTCGATGCCGCGACGGAGGAGTTTGTCGACGATGCCTTGCGACGGCGCGGCGTCACCTGCCTGATCGTGGCGCACCGGCTGAGCACCGTGCGGGATTGCGACGAAATCATCGTGCTCGACAAGGGCGTCGAAGTGCAGCGCGGCACGCACGACGAGTTGATCGCGGACCGGGACGGCACCTATTTCAAGCTGGTCAGGTCAGGGTGATGCAGGACACGGGACCGCAATACACGTCGATCGCCGAACTCGCCGCCCGCTCCGGTACATCCGTGCCCTGCGCGGGCAACCTGCCGGTGCACCTCGACGACCCGGACAGTGTCTGGTTCATCGATCAGGGCGCCGTCGATCTCTTCCTGGTGGAATCCAAGGACGGGGTGGAGCAGGCGGCGCCGCAGCATCTGCTACGGCGCGAATCGGGCAGGTGGCTGCCGGGCGTCGCCCCGGACGAACCGAACGACCATGACAAGGACACCAGGCTCAGCCTGGTTGCCAAGGGATTGCCGGGCACCCTTCTGAAACGGCTGCCGGCATCCCTGCTCTCCGAGGTCCCTCCGGCGGAACTGGCGGAACAGGCCGATACCTGGCTGACCGCCATTACCGACACGCTTTCGCGTCTTGTAAGCCACCTCCCGCGCGCGACCGCGCTGGCCCAACCCGGGGAGACGCGGACCCTGGGCCCTTGCACGCTGTCGGTACGGCGCGGTGTCGTATGGGTTTCCGAACCCCCGCTCGGCGCAAGCCTGTTCATGGACATGGTGGACCCGGTGGAACTCCTCCGGGCAGGCGGCCCGCACGTAATCCCGCTGACGCGGACAAGCTGGCTCACCCTGTTCGGTGAGGCGACACTCTCGGGCGAGTCGACCGAGACACTGGCGAAGGAAGGCATGCTGCTGCCGGCGCTCGCTTCCTTCCACGCGGTCGCCTTCGCCCATGAACGCCTGAACCGCCGGCTGGCCGTGGTCGATGAGGCGAATCTCGAACGCGAGCGGACGACCAGCCGGCGCACGGCCGAAAGAGCCGCCCGGCAGCGGCTCTTCAACATCTACGACCTGCCGATGGACCGGGAGGCCGGTGTCGAGGACACCGCCCTGGCGGATGCCCTGAAGATCATCGGCGGCCATGAAGGAATCGATTTCAGGATCCCGGCGCGCTCGCGACCTTCCGATTCCCCGGTCGGCCTCGTCGACGTTCTCGATGCGTCGGGGGTACGCGCCCGGCGCGTGCGGTTCAAGGCCGAGGGCAACTGGTGGCGCGGCGACAGCAACGCACTGCTGGCGTTCCGCGCCAAGGACGGCCGGCCCGTTGCGCTGTTGCTGGGAGTGTTCGGGCGCTACCGGGAAGTCGACCCGGCCAGCAAGCGCAGTACCCGGATGACGGCGGACCGCGCCGCCGCGCTGGCGGACGAAGCCTGGATGTTCTACCGGCCGTTGCCGCCGGGGGACGTGAAACCCGCGGACCTGCTGCGAATCGCCCTGCATGGATCGGGCGCGGACCTGGCGCGGCTTGTGATTGCCGGGCTCCCGGGCGGCCTGATCAAGCTGCTGCCGGCGCTCGCGCTTGGATTCGTTGCCAATCATGCCGTCGCGGGCGGAAGCGCCGGAGCCCTCTATGCCGTGGCGGTGACCCTGGCGGGGTTCGGCCTCCTCGGCGCACTGCTGCACCTGCTCCAAAGCTCGGCGATGATGAGGCTCGAGGGCCGCTCGGCGTCGCGGGTCGAAGCCGCCTTCTGGGACCGCCTCATGCGCCTTCCGCCAAGCGTCCTGCACCGCCATCCGGCCGGCGATCTGGCCATGTCGGGCATGACCTTCCAGAACCTGCGCGACGGCTTGCAGGGAGTCGTCGCCGACGGCCTGTTGTCGATCATCTTCCTGCTGCCGGTCTTCGGCGTGATCTTCTTCTACGATGCCGCCCTCGGGGTCGTCGCGCTGGTCTTCAGCCTGGCCTCGCTGCTGGCCACCGCCGTCCTTGGGTTGCGCCAGATATCACCGTATGGGCGGATGATCAGCGCGGTACGCCGCGTGGCGGGCCGGCTGTTCCAGATCGTAAACGGTATCGCCAAGCTGCGCGTGGAGAACGCGGAAGGTTCGGCCTTCGCCATCTGGGCGCGGGATTATCGCGAACAGAAAGGCGCGGAAATCGAACTGGGCGCCATCGAGGGACACTCGCGGGCATTCGGCGCCGCACTCCCTTTTCTTGCCGCCGGGGTGCTGCTGTTCGCGGTGGCGGCGACGGGCGACCGGAACGTGCCGGCCGGCGACTTCCTGGTCGTGTACACCGTCTTCATCGCTTTCCAGTCGGCCATCGCCCGGCTCGGCGAGTCCTTCGGCGCCATTGCCGCCATGCTGCCCGCGTTCGATCAGATGCGCCCGCTGCTGGCCGCGGTCCCCGAGTCCGAGATCGAAGGAGAGCCGGTTGAACGCCTGGGCGGCGAAATCCTGTTCGACCGCGTTTCCTTCCGCTACGACGCCGACGGTCCGTTGATCCTCGACGACGTCACGATTCGCGCCCGCCCCGGTGAATTCATCGCCATCGCCGGCGAGTCCGGCGCCGGCAAGAGCACCCTGTTCCGGCTCGCGCTCGGAATCGACCGGCCGACCGCCGGCGCGGTGTACTACGACGGACGCGACCTGAGACACCTGAACCTGAAGCAGGTGCGCCGGAAGATCGGCGCGGTCCCCCAGTCCGTGCGGCTCCATCCCCAGGACCTCTGGGACAACATCGTCGCGCACCACGAAGGAACGACCGCCGAGGAAGTGTGGCAAACGGCCCGGGCCGCCGGCATCGAACGCGAGATCAAGGCCATGCCCATGGGCATGATGACCATGGTCGGGGCCAGCGGGTCGGTCCTGTCGGGCGGCGAGAGCCAGCGCGTGACCATCGCCCGGGCGTTGATGGGCAGCCCGCGGATCATGCTGCTCGACGAGGCAACCAACTGGCTCGACAACGAGAGCCAGGCCGAGGTCATGCAGAACCTGACCCTCCTGACCTCCACCCGGATCGTCATCGCCCACCGCCTGTCGACGCTGGAGCAGGCCGACCGCATCTACGTGATGCAGGCCGGAAAGGTCGTGCAGAGCGGCTCCTTCACGGAGCTCGTGGAGGTTGACGGAGTATTCAGGGAGCTGGTCAGGAGGCAGCTCGCCTGATCGGCCACGGGAAGCACTCCCGACCGGCCCGGGATTGGAATGCTGACGGAGCAATTGGCAACGCGATTCGCCGAACGGGTGCTCGCGGCCCGCTGGCTCGTCATCCTGGCCACGCTGCTCCTGGTGGCGGTGGCGTCAAGCGGCATTGTCCGGCTCGAATTCTCCGCCAACTACCGCATCTTCTTCGACGAGGACAACCCGCAGCTCCTGGCGCTGGAAGCGCTGGAGAATACCTACGGGAAGAACGAGAACATCGCGTTCCTGATCGTTCCGGACAATGGTGACGCCACGTCGGAACGCGCGCTCTCGGCCGCGGTCTGGCTCACGGAAGCCGCCTGGCGGACACCCTACACGAGGCGCGTCGACTCCCTCGCCAATTTCCAATACACCACCGCCGAGGGCGACGATCTGTACGTGCGGGACCTCGTGGATCCGCGGGAACTGACCAGCGCCGAAGCGCGGTCACGAATCCGTGCCGTCGCCTTGTCCGACCCGCGTATCGCGGGGAGCATGCTGGCCCTCAACGGTGATGTCAGCGTCGTGAACGTCACCATCGAGCTGCCGGAGGAAGGCCTGTTGGAGGCGGTAGCCGAGGTTGCCGAATACGCCAGGACGGTCGGCGCCGAGGCGGAGGAACGGTTTCCCGACATGGACCTTCGCGTGGTCGGCACGGTGATGGTCAACCAGACCTTCGTGGAAGCCTCGATCAGGAGCCAGATGATCTTCCTGCCCGCCAGCCTTCTGCTCATGGCCTTGATCCTCGGCATCCTCACCCGGGGTTGGGCGGGGGTGGCGGCCACCGGAATGGTCATCGTCTTTTCCGTTCTCGCGTCCATGGGTCTGGGCGGGTGGGCCGGGCTACCCTTTTCCCCGCCCATCGCCCCGGCCCCGACCATCGTGCTGATGATCGTGGTGGCGAACTGCGTGCACCTGCTGGTGGGCTTGCAGCAGCGCCTGCGCGCCGGGGACTCGAAGCACGCGGCCATCGTCGAATCCATCGGGCTGAACCTGCATCCGGTGTTCCTGGCGAGCCTCACGACGGCACTCGGTTTCCTGAGCATGAACTTCTCCGAAGTGCCGCCCTACCGTCACCTGGGCAACTTCGTCGCCTTCGGCGTCTTTGCCTCCTTCGTTCTCTCCGTCACCTTCCTGCCGGCCCTGCTTTCGCTGCTCCCCGTCCGTGCCCCAAAGGACCGCCGGCTCCGGACGCCCGGGATGAGCCTCCTGGCGGATTCCGTGCTGCGCTACCGGAAAGCGCTCATCTGGGGATGGCTGGTGATCGTGGCCGCCATGAGCCTGGCCATCCCGCGCAACCAGCTCAACGATGTCCTGGTTCATTTCTTCGATAAGAGCGTCGAGTTCCGGCAGGATACCGATTTCATGGACGAGCGCCTGAGCGGCAATACCCTGATCGAATACTCGCTGGAAGCGCCTGTCGAGGGCGGCGTCACCGACCCCCTTTTCCTCGCCGACGTTGCGAAGTTCGCCGAATGGTACCGGGGGCAGCCCCCCGTGCGCCACGTGGCGGTGGTCACCGACACCTTCCGGCAACTCAACAAGAGCATGCAGGGCGACGACCCGGCCGCCTACCGGATTCCGGAAAGCAAGGAGCTGGCGGCGCAGTTCCTGGTGCTTTACGAGCTTTCGCTTCCGGAGGGTCTGAACCTGAACAACCAGATCGACCGCTCCAGGTCAGCCACGCGGGTGACGATATCGACGGAGACGCTTTCTTCGCAAGAGCTGCTCGAACTGAACGCGCGGGCCGAGGCCTGGCTGAAGGAGAACGCACCGCAGGTAGGCGGCGTCAACAGCACCGGTCCCGCCGCCCTGTTCGCCTACATCGGACAGCGCAACATCCGCGCCATGGTGGTCGGGACGATGGTCGTGCTGCTGGCCATCTCCGCCATTCTCCTCTTCGCCTTGCGATCACTGCGGCTGGGTTTGGTAAGCATCGCTCCCAATCTCGTCCCCGCCGTGCTGGGCTTCGGCGTCTGGGGGTTGACGGTCGGACAGGTGGGCCTCTCGCTGTCCGTCGTGGTGGCCATGACCGTAGGCATCGTCGTGGACGATACGGTGCATTTTCTCGGCAAGTACCGCCGGGCGCGGCATGAATACGGCCAGGGCCCCGAAGAAGCGGTGCGTTACGCCTTCGACACGGCGGGACGCGCCATGTTCACGACGACCGTCGTGCTGGTGGCCGGCTTCCTGATCCTCGTGTTTTCTCCGTTCGTTCCCACCGCGCAGGTCGGGATCCTGACGGCCATGATCATCGGCTTTGCGCTGCTTGCCGATCTGACGCTCCTGCCGGCGCTGTTGACGGCGCTGGACCGGGGTCCCGGGGAGCGGGCCGCAAAATGAACCGGCCAAATTGTTAACAATCCGAAAAAGACCCCCAATCCCCCCACTCTTCCCTCACTTTCCCCTCACCCTTCCCCTCGTTTTGAGTACTTGACCTGGCGACATGGCCGTGTTACCTTCCGGTTAATTGACGTTACGTGAACAATCCATGTCAGGTACGGTATGTGAAGTTCAGTCTCTCATGCCAGGACACCCTCGATAAAATAGAAATTGACGAAGGAGGATTGCCATGAGAAACGGCGATGAGATGCTGCAGCAGATTGTTGAGAAGTCGGCCCTCGACTCGGACTTCAGGCGACAGCTTCTTGCGGATCCGAAAACCACCATCAGTGCGGAGTTGGGCATTACGATTCCCGATTCGATGAAGATCGTGGTCCACGAGAGCGACATGCAGACCGTGCATCTCGCGTTGCCGCCGGATCCGAACATCACCGAGGAGCAACTCGAGGCCATCTCCGCCGGCCTTTGCTGCTGCTGGTAAAACCACCGGGCGGGCGAGCATCCGGTCGAACACTCACAATCTGCATCCGCGGACAGCTTGAACAGACCTCCGTTCCTGCGCGAGGAGCGGGGGTCTACTTGCGTCCGGGCGCCGGGATCAAGCGGAGAGCGCGCCGGAAAGCACCATGAACACGTAGGCCTTGGCTTTTCGGAGCTGATTCCCGGATATGACCAGCTTGATGTGGTGAATGCCGCGCAGCAGCACGAAACGCCCGGACTTCGCAAAAAGCAGCGTCGGTTTCGA
Source organism: uncultured Binatia bacterium (SeqCode) (assembly GCA_965219905.1). GTDB lineage: Bacteria > Desulfobacterota > Binatia > UBA9968 > JAJDTQ01 > JAJDTQ01. Next base: position 704,291 of record CBDCOS010000003.1, read on the forward strand.
AACCCAGCCGGCAAGGGCCTCAAGCTTCTCCGGAACCACCAGGTCCTCCTGCCTCAGGGCTTCCAGAAAAGGATCCCAATCAGTCAGGCCGTCGAGCCAGTAACGAGAGTCCCTGGTATACCTCTGCTTGACGATGAGCGTCAGGCCGAGGGTCGGACCGAGACCTCCTTCCTGGACGTCGATATTCGCCCCGATCCTCACCACATCCGCACGTTCCCTGAACCGTGAAACGACGGAGTCGACGGCGGAGATCCGGCCCGGCCAACCCGTGTCTTCCAGGTAGGACCGGAGTTCCTGCTGCGTCTTGAAACCCATGATCGCCAGACGGATCGAGCGTGAGCGAGACGGGAACACGCCGAACGAATCCATGCGCGTATCCTCCGGCTGCGCCAGGTAGGCTCGCTCGACGTTCTTCCGCTGGGCGTCGTTCCTCTCCCAGCCCACGCAGGAGACGAGCGCGTCAACCACCGTGTTGACGTCGTCCACCTGGCCGCAGGCGCCGATGACCGGCCGTTCGCCGGGCCGCAGGAACATTGCCGGATGCGGACGCCCACCGTCCCGCGCCGAGCCGATGTCGTATTCCAGCATCAACTTGCGGCCGACGATATCGCACAGGGCGCTTTCGGCATCCATTTGCCCGAACAGCCGGGCAATCGACCTCGCGGTCTCATCCGTCTTGACGGTCCGCGCGCGCTCCTGGAAAAACGCCGCCGTCCTGGTTCCGCTCGCCAGTGACACGCCGAAATCCGCCTCCGGCCGGCGTTCATCCAGCGGCAGTTCGAAGCCGAACGGAAGGGCGCCCATCGTGACCGGAAGTTCCCTGGCGGATTCGAGTATGCGCTCCCATTCCGCGTCTCCGATAAGGACCGGCGAAATCCGGTTTCGGAAGTGCCCGAGCAATTCGCCCATGGTGCCGCCCTCTTCGGCGAGACGGTCCTGGGTCAGCATGACTGCCTGATCAATATCCATATCGCCGCCTCACGCGATTACGGGTGCGGGATTCAGGTCGGCTTCAGCGACAGGGTGCTTGCGGCAGCCCATGCTGACCGGCACGTCGTACAGGCGCCCGGGCGCGAACCTCGCCCAGAAATGGCGCATGCCGGGCACGATGACCCGCACCACCGGCATGCCGATATCGGGCCGGGTCTGATCCAGCACCAGGAGCTCCATGCCCCTGTCTTCGACGAGCGCGCGGCAAGATTCCACATCTTCGCGCGTGTCCGTCGATTCCATCGCTGGATACCGCGAAACCCGGTGGAGCGGCTCGGCCGGCGCCAGCCAGGAACAATCGGCGAGCCGAGCGGTCTTCCACCACCAGAGCGCCAGCGGATCATCGATGGTGGGCCGGCCGGCGCCCTTTCCCGGACGCGGCAGCCAGGTAAGGCACTGGTTCAGCTCACAGACCGCACGCAGGGCCGCTATGCGCGGATCCGCATGGGCGCCGGCGCCGTAAATGATGTCCTCGGTCCGGCCGTCCGGTCTGCGTGAGAGCGCAACGAACGCGGGGACGCCGATATCGGAGGTGACGTCGAGCATCCACAGGTCCCGCTCGTAGCAGGCGTAATGGCCCGGGGCCGATGCGAGGTACTCGTCGTCGAAGCTCGCAAGGTCGACTGCCGGCACTCGCAGCCGGTTATACCACCAGATGGCGAACGCATCGCGCTCCACCAGCTCGTAGAAGCCCTGCAGGATGGCTTCTTCCAGGGTATTGCCCGCGGCGCAGCCGTTGGAATCGGCGACCAGGTCCGCAGGGCCGCGCTGCTCGGGCGGCATGCTGTAGAGCATGGACGTCGGCAGCCAGCGATGCCGCTGCCGCGTAAGCGACCACACCGGCGTCCAGTCGATTTCGGCGTCGGGGTCGAGGCGCGGAGGGACGATGTTGTACGGATGGCCTTTCGCGTTGATGCTCTCGGCGTTGTCGAGCTGATTGTCGCTGAACAGCTGCGCGTCGTTGGGATGGATTGCCTCTTCCTCGCCGACGAACTCGGCGAATCGCTTGCGGATACGGATCTCGTCTCCGCAATACGTGCCCGAATAGCGCTCCACAGCCTCGCAGAGGGCGCTGACCCTGGATTGCTCCCGCGTGCTGCCCTTGCCAGCGCTCTTGCTGCGCAGGCTGCGCCTGAGCGAACCCAGGGTCCGGCTTCTCATGCCGAGATTGCTCCCGGCCCAATCGACGTGCAGCCAGGGATCGGCCTCGTCGGTGGTGCGCGACAGCCAGGTCACGACGCCGCTGATGGGGCTCACCAGGTGGCGGTACTTGGCCAACGTGACTTCCGGCGCCACGGTGCGCGCGCCGCCGCTGTTGCGATGGGCCTTGGGGCTCGCCTTCAGACACAGCGGGGCCGGCGGCCGGTCCGGGCGATGCAACGCTTCGTCGCCGCAGGCCCGGCACTGCGGCCGGCGCATGACCCGATGCTGCGAGCTTGCGAACGTGCCCACGTTCATCGCCGTCGCCTGCTCGTGAATCGGCGCCGCCCGCTCCAGCACCAGCCATTTGACGATCTCCCCCGCGATCAGCCCGTACAGCGCTGCCAGAACCGCGGGCTGCGCCGCGAACGGCTTGAAGGCGGCCTCCTCGCCGGCAACATTGCGCAGAAAGTCGTGGACTTCCTGGTGCATGCGCAGGCGGCAAGCCAGGCACTCCCAGCACGGGCCCTGTCCATCCGCGCGAAAGACGGGACCGAACAACGGCTCCATGCCGCGCGGCCGCACCAGCATCCAGGGCGACCTCGCATCGAGTTGCCGCCGGTTCACTTCCGCGAGGCGCGCTTCGAGGTAGTCATCGCAGACAATCACGGTGAGCTGGGGATCGCCGGTCCCCACCCTGGCGCCGCCCTCTTCCAGGTGCCGGATCAACCGCCCGTCGTCACCTTCAACCGCGATGCGCGATTCCGCCAGCCGTTGTTCGGCCCAGCGCGGCGATGCGCCGAGCGACGACCAGTAGGCCGCCAGGGAGCGATCCATGCCATGGTCGGCGGAGACGACATAGCCCTTGGCGGAGAGGGAAACGATGGCCGCAAGAACATCGTCGGCGGCGTGGGCGCCCGCGAGGGCCGCGACGATCTCCCCTTGCGGGTGCCGGCCGTCCAGCAGCGGCAGCAGATCGCAATTCAGCTTGCCGTGCAGGAGGGTGTTGAACGACTCGGAAACCAGCAGCGTCTGCTGTTCGCCGATATCGTGGAATCGCAGGTGCGGGGCAAGCGCGGGAAGCTCGACGAGACCCTGGTCCGCGGGAGTCGTCTTGGTCAATATCCCGCGCCGGAAGTTCGTGTCCGTCTGCGCCGGCATCTTCAAGCGCGTGAAAGAAGCGTATCGATCCGGGCGGCGGCGCGGGATGCGGTTTCGGCAACCGCCGACTCCAGCGCGTCGAAACCCTCGTGTCCGCAAGCGTTGGCGACGAGAGACCTGACCTTCGGCCCTGCCGCGGCCGCGTCGAATCCCTCTTCGCCGACGAGGCGCGTGATGCCCTGCAAGTCCCGCCACACGGCCGCGGCTTCCGCCAGCGGACCGGCGCCTGCGGCATCCAATACCGCCGCAGCGGTCGGAGCCGGATCGTCGACGGCGGCTGCGGCATTCGTCAACTGCAGGAATCGCGCGGCCCTCTCGAGATCCTCCAGCCCGCCGCGCACGTGGCCGTACGTAGACACGCCTGCTTCGCCAGAGTCTTCCAGCGGTGCGCGCAACCGGTCGACCAGAGATCCGTCCGCGCTGCACTCACCCAGGGCTTCACGTCGTGCTTCGCCGAAGCGGCGGCCGATTTCGGAATCGCCGCACTCGAACACGCAGCGCGCCCTGGTGAGGACGGGAATTCCGCCGGGAGCAGGATTCCTGCAATGCCCGGCCAGTCGGGAAAGCGGCACCACAGGGAGTGAATTCGTGCCGGGCGGGATCGGAGAGAACAACAGGCTGTCCCGCGCCAGATCCGCCAGGGTCTCCCGGAACCGCCGACACAGGCGTTCATTCTCGTCAGCCCCCGCTCCGTCACGGACGAACAGCATGTCCATCGCCACGCCGGGATAAACTTCCCGGCTGGCGAGATCGCCCAGGAACACGGCGGCGACTCCGCCCGCGCGAAGCGGCCCGGACCGCTCGACGACATCCGCCACCACGGCCGCAAGCAAGGTCGCAATCGACGCTTCGGCGAGATTGGACAGCGCGGCCCTGGCCTCGGCCGGCGACAGGTTCCCGCGAATGACGTGCATACCGATCTGAAATGCCTTGTCGTTGGACCAGTTCCGCACGATTTCAGCGGATTCCCTTGCGTCGGCCGTCGGCAGCTCGGCGATCAGCTCCTTCATTTCCCGAACGCCCATCTCGCGCGTCCAATAGAGCCTCGCAAGCCCGCGCCGCGCGATCGCTTCGGTTTCCCGATCCGGGCCGAATCCCTTGGGCAGGTCGAGATCGGTGAATTCCCGGTCCTGCAACTCATCGAGAAGCTCCGGGTTGCGTTCGATCCACTTGGAGAGCCGCGGGGCGGCGGCGAAGATCTCCTCGATGGCCTCGAAAGCGTCCGGTCGCGCCGCGGAAATCGGGCTGTCGTAGGCGCTCCAGTCGTCGATCTCCGGATAGAAATGCGCGCGCCATTGATCCACCAACGGATCCATCTTCTCGAACCAGCGCTTCGGCCGCAGCACGATGTTCATCATGTCGGCGTAGGTTCCCGGCAATACCGGCGCTTCATCGGCGCCATGGATCTGGAGCAGCGGGTAATGGCGGGCGGCCGCCGCATGATGGTCCGCGTGGCGCTGCATGTTGAAGAACATCCAGTTGCTGAACTTCCAGTCGGCGTTCCAGGAATGGCGCGGCATCACCTTTTCCCAACGGCCGTTGGGTTGACGCACCCGGCGCAGACCGTAATGTTGAAAGTAGTTGCTGATCTTCATCGAAAAGACGCAGCTCAGGCCGAGGAAGGCGAAGACCAGAACCGCCAGGATCCCGCTCATCCAATACACCAGCCCGTACCAGAACAGGACGCCGATGCCGTAGCGCCAGAACTGATTGCTGTAATGCCACCGCGGCAGGCCGCGCCGCGCCAGGCGTTCGCCGGCGAATTCCCACGAGTTGGTGATGTTGCTTACGACTTCCCGGGGGAAATACCTCCAGAAACTCTCCCCCTTCGGGGCGGATCCCACGTCCAGCGGCGTGCCGACCTTGGCATGGTGGATGTAGACATGCTCCGTCGAATATTGCGGATAGGAGGCGGAGGCAAGCAGGAACTCTCCGAGCCGCCTTTCCCAGGCAGAGCGCCGGTGGACCAGCTCGTGACCGGTCACGAATACGGCCTGTGCCTCCATGGTCAAAAGGATCACCAGGATCACGGCTTCCCAGATTGCGAACTGATTCGCGACAAGGATTTGCCACATGCCGAAAACAAGCGTCGGCGGCCACAGAAACGCCCAGGTCCAGACCGGCAGGTTGTGCCAGAGCAGACGGCGTTCCGGCGTTTTCTCCGGGTCCATGTTGCGACCGTCGGGACCCAGCGCCCGATCGAGCGGCCCGACGACGCTCATGAAGAGGAATGGCGGCAACAACCACCAACCGCCATAGGCCGCGGCGGCCAGAAGCAGCGGAAAGATACCCAGTGGCAGGTAATGCGGAAGAGCGTTGAGGAGCGACGGCTCGATGTGCTGCGTGGTGTCACCGTTGTCCGGGCCCAAGCCACTCGCTGCGGTTGTATCTTGCGGCATGGCAGCTTCCCTGACGGACTATGCCTCCCGGGGGCCTCCCGGGCGTCGAGGTCCGATTTTACCACCCGCATTGCGTAACCGGCAAATGTCTCAGGCCCTCAGGACTTTCACGAGGCGCTCCAGGGCTTCGATACAAAACGCGGAGGTCACGGCTTCGGAGCCATGCCCTATCTGCCCGAACGTGCCCCACTTCAACGACTGATCGCCGAACGCGAGAAGCTCGGGCCAGCTACCGTCCTCACGTTGCCGGCTGATGAACCTCTCCACCTCGCGCTTCACGTCGATCCTTTGAAGGCTTCCGATGTCGTAGAGCGCCGACACGGCCTGAGCGGTCCGAAGGACGTCGCCGAACTCTCCCTTCCCGTCGCGCAGGCCCAGGATACGGTCCGCGAGTATCGGGCGCAGTCGATCGAGGGCGGGGCGCGCGCGAATCATGGCGCGCGTGGTTGCATAGTAGAGGGTGACCGTGTCGGGATACCACTTGGACGAGCCCGCGAGGCTGCCTCCGGCAATCAGGGATTCCAACCATCGCTGGGCGGCCCTGGTTTCGGCGTGGTCGCCCAGGTAGGCGATGACGTTGGCGTTGACCACCGGGTCGGCTTCGATGCGAAAGGTCGACACGACATCGGGTTGGTCTTCCGCCAGCACCCAGGTCATGAAACGGCCTTCCTCGTCGCGATTCGCCAAAATCTGCGGGACGTTTCGTCCCAGCACGATCCAGGGATGCGTCCCGATGACAAGCGAACAGAGCGAGGTGCTGTCCAGATCCTGGGGCAGATGGCGATAGTAACGCCACAATCCGGGATGTTCCATGGTGTCGACGAGGTACGCCTTGGTGGCGGCGCACATGGCCCTGGCCCGCGCTTCATCGCAACTTTCCAGGGCAAGCACGCAGAGAGCCGACACAAAGGGAGGTCTTTCGAAATGCCGCGGAATCTCCGGCCTGGCTGTATTGAAACGGATGCAGTGCCAGGCCCCGTGTTCGTTGATGGTGGATTCCAGGAAAACGAGCCCACGGCGAATACTTTTGCGGGCCGCCCTCGCAAGCGCCTCGGAGGTAGCAGCGTTCTTTCGGGCTCCCGCCCGCTTGCGGGCGGGAGGACGAAGGGGCGGCGCGGGGTCGTCGAGTGTCTTGCGAAGAAACTCGAGCGAGGTTGCGCCGGTCCTCGCCTCCTCCCGTTCAGCCACACTGAGCCTGTTGGGCGGCGGAAGCACCAGGTGCGTCTCGGCAGGGGTTTCTTCGTGCACGCGAATGGCATGGTCATCGGCCAGGGTCACGCCGAGTTCCTCTTCGATGGTCTCTTTGGGTTTCGCGAGAAGACGTTGGCGGAAGTCGCTGTCTTCGCCGGCTCGCGATACGAGGCGGTCCGTTGCGTCAATGGGCTTCTTCATCGATCCTGCCGTCGCTCAGCGTCCCTCCGCGAACTCCGTTCCGGCCTTGCCGGCAGAGGGACACGGGCACGGCTACCAGTTGAGACCGCCGCGCAGCATGACGCCGCGGCTGGTCTCGCCGTGCGCCGGAGTATGGTGCACGCCTTCCAGGTTCAAGCTGACCGACGACGCGACCTTGTACTGCCCGCCCAGGCTGAGCCGCCGGGCCCCCTCACCGGAGAGCGACACGTCGGTGTACGGGGTCAGCACCCCCCGGCCGCCCCACGGGGCGCCGAAGCCATAGGCCACCCGCGCCTCGACGCGTCCGGTCCGGTCGTTGGCGGCCAGGCCGATGACGCCGGTCTCCCACATCCGCTGCACGCCGCTGGCGGTCCGGCCCCACGCCGGCCGCAGGCTGACCGAAAACCCCAGGCCCGCCGCGCCCGGGTCGAGCCGCAGCAACCCGCTCACGCCCCATTCCTCGTAGTCGCCGCCATGGGCCCGCACGGTCCGGGCCCGGCCCTCCAGGGTCAGCCCCCTCGCCGGGTCCGTAAAGCGCAGACCTCCCCCGGCCTCGACACTGGCGCCGGTCTCGCCGTCTCCGCCGTCATGCCTCATGCCGACCTCGATCGACGGTGTAAGCGTACCCCCGGCTTCGAGTCTCCGGGCATGACTCCCTTCCAGCATCAGCCGCTGCCGGCTGGCTCTCAACGACATGCTCTCGAGCGTCCCGGAGCCATCGACATCGGCCCACGTGAACGCGGTCTCGCCTTTGATTCTCAGGCTCGTGGTGCCGCCTTCCAGAAGGTCATCGCTGGACGCCAGAGGCCCGCTCGCGCCCGCCGCCACCATCCTCTGCGTCAGGTCGGCGGCCTGCGTCTCCGCCGACGCGTCGTCGATCTCGACCTCGCCCCAGCCGTAGCCGGCCGCGGCCCACAGGTTCATGCCGCCCGCCGCCCGAAAACCCACGTAGGGATTGACGCTCGTCACGCTGGCCGCCAACTCCCCGGTCGCCGCGTTGGAGTCCGTGTAATCCACCGTCCCCCGCGCCCACCCGGCCGACACCCCCGCCAGCAGGTTCCCGGCCAGCCTCGTATCGATCCCGAGGTTGGCGCTCACCACGTTGCCGTCGTAGTCCACGGTCTTCAGGTTGCCGCCGGAGAAGTTGCGGTAGTCCCCGCTTCCCCAGAACGTCAGGTCCCCGATCAGGCCACCCTGCCCTTTAGCCGCCGCGTTGAGCGGCAGGGTGAAGGACGAGCCCCGGAGCAGCCGGTCGAGGCCGAGCGAGCCGTTCCCCAGCGCCCGACCGTGCGTCAGCAGGACGTCGGAGAGCGTGGAGGCGCCGCCCAGGCTGAACTCCCTGGCCGGCGGGGCGCCGGAGCCCGCCTGCTCGATGCGCCGCGAGACCGCGCCGACCGTGCCGGCGGTCATGGCCCGCATGACCTGGGGCAGCACGGACTTGACGACCGCGTTCCGGCGCGCGGCGATCACCGAGGGCGAACTCGGGTAGAATCCCGACCCGACGATGAAGTCCACCGGGATGGTGCTTCCGTCGGGCCTTTGGATCTGCCCGGCGAACTCGCGGGCGTAGCCCACCTTGGGGATGTCGGCGCTGTCGGAGCGGTCCCCGGGATCGTCGAAGTGGTACTCCACGAAGCCGCCTTCCGGGCCGCTTTTCGCCGCCTCGATGACCTGCGGCAGAACGAGTTCCCCGGTCACGGCGTCGCGCACGGTCGGCTCCAGAGGCCGGTACTCGAACCTGTCCGGAAACACCGCGTGAAACGCGATGATGTTGCTGTTGAGGTCCAGGACGTAGAGATACACGGAACCGTGCCGCCAGGGCCCGTTCGGATCACGCAGGGCGGTCCTGGCTCTGGAGGCGGCGGCCGCATCGCCGGTCCTCTGGATTTCGAGAAAGTAGTTCCCCGCTTGCGTGACGAAGGCTTTCAGGGTCCGGCGGTCCACCACATCCCTGGCGGTAATGGCCGGGTCGCCGTAATCGATCTCTTCCTGAGCCAGGTGAGACGCGTTGAGATCGAATCCGGCGAGCAACACGATCGGAGCCCGGAACTCGGGCGAGACATAGACGCCGGCGTAGCCGGAAGCACCGGGTATGCCCGGCCGCAGGCCCGGTACGGCGGCGGTGGCATCGAACGGAGCGTCCGGTTCTTGCGACAACGTGGCGATGACCGCGGCGAAGGCGCTGGCGCGCGTACCGGGATCGGGGGACGCGAGGTTGGCCAAATCTGCCGGGGAGACGCCCAGCGAGGTCAGGATCTCCGCATAGATCAGGGGGTTGAGCAGCCTGCCCGACAGTGCCATGTCCTTCGCGTGAATGAACACCCTGCCGTCGGGCGTCAGGCTCACGAGGTAGGTGGAGCCGGAGCGCCAGGGCCCGCCCTCCTGTCTTACGAGACAGGCGATATACAACCCTTGTTCCACGGTCGTGGCCTGCCGGGCATGTTCCCTGGACCGCTCTCGCGCGTCCAGCGCGTAGTCCTTCAAGCTGCCGGAGCCGTCTTCCACCTGCTGGGCCGTCACACGCGGGGGCGCCACCGGCGTCCCGCCGGCAGGAAGCGGACACGCTTCCCGGGCCTGCGCCGATGCCGGGGGCCCGTCGAAAAAGACGCCGGCGAGCACGAGCAGGCCGCTACCGAGAATCAGCCACGCCGGGTTGCGCAAACGTCCTGTTCGCATCTTCAGGTCCTCCTCCAAGCCTGCCGGAGGGTTTCGCTGGTCGAGCCCACAATGCCTCCGGCGCCGGCGTCCCGTCAATCAGAGATAGCCCGCATCCCGGTAGGCCCTCAGGGCGCCCGGGTGCAGCGGCACGCCTTCCAGTTCCAGCGCCCGGGGCCCTTGCGTGCGCAAGGGTTCGTGGAGCTCGGCCAGGCCCTCGAACAACGGGTTGATCCCGGCCAGCCGCCCGGCGTTCCCCACCAGCGTGGAGGCCACCTCGTAGACGAGCTCCTCCGCCACCCGCTCGTGCGTCACCAGAACGTTGAGCACGGCGATCTGGGGAATGTCTTCGTCGACGCCCCGGAAGGCGCCCCGGCGCATGACCACCCGCCGGTAGAAGGGAACCTGCGCCAACACCCGCTCGATCTGCTCCTCGCGGTACGGGACCACCTTGACCCGCGCCCGCTCGCTCAGGCCGGTCATCACGGCATTGGGGATCGGACATTGGAACTGGACGTCCACCTCCCCCGCCGCCAAAGCGTCGGCCCCCTCGGGGAAACCCATGTAGACTGGTGTGAAGTGCGAGAACGGGATGCCCAGCGCGTTGCAAAGGGTGTGGACGTGCTGGGTCATGCCGCTGTCCCTGGCGCCCACCGCCACCCGCCTGCCGGCGAGGTCCGCGACGTTGTCCACGGGGGCGTCCGCCAGGGCGATGAAAAAGATCGGGCCCGCGTTGGCCGGCGACACCATGCGCAGGCCGATGGGATGGTCGAAGGGCGCCGTCCCCCGCCCCGCCCGGGGGACCCAGTTGGAAGCCATGAAGCCGAACTCGATCTCGTCCCGGTCGAGCCGGTTGGCGTTGTCGATGCTGGCGGAGCTACGGGTGAGCTCGCAACGTTTGTCCGGCGGGCGGGACGCGTTGAAGACCTGGGCAATGGCCGCGCCCTGGGTGTCGAAGGTGCCGCCCGTGTCCGCGGTGCCGATTCTGAAAACCATATGAACCTCCGCGACCTGGTGTTTCCGTGTCCGGCTTTTCGAGCACTTTAAGCAATGCGGACACCCTTGTCATCCCCGCCCTGCCCCGGCCGCGCCTTGACTCCCTTCCCCGCGGCCTCTATGACTCATGAGACCCATGCAACATTCCTGGCGCACCCCTGTCGTGGTTCTCATCTGCGGCACCCTGGTGATGATGCTGGCCTTCGGCATCCGCCAGACCTACGGCCTGTTCCTCACCCCCATCAGCGACACCCTGGGCTGGCCCCGCGGCATCTTCTCCTTCGCGGTAGCGCTTCAGAGTCTCATCTGGGGGCTGGCGCAGCCGCTTCTCGGGGGGTTGGCCGACCGTTACGGCTCCGGCCGGGTGGTGGCGCTGAGCGCCTTGGCCTACGTCGCCGGGCTCTACCTCATGTCCGTTTCCACGGACCCGTGGAGCATGACCTTCAGCACGGCGTTGCTCACCGGCGTGGCCATGAGCGGCACCAGCTTCTCCATGATCCTGGCGGTCATCGGCCGCGCCGCGCCGCCGCAAAGGCGCGGCCTCTACCTCGGCATCGGCAGCGCCGGCGGCTCCCTGGGACAGACCCTGGTGGTGCCCTTCGGGCAGATCCTCATCTCGGTCTACGGCTGGGTGGACGCGCTGGTGTTGCTGGCGGCGACCGCCGGGCTCATCGTCCCGCTTTCGGCGGCGCTGGCCGAGAAGCGGTTGGCGGCGGGCGCGGCACAGGCGGACCAGACTCCGTGGCAGGCCCTGGCGGAGGCCCGGCGCCACAAGGGATACCTTCTGCTCACCGCCGGGTTCTTCGTCTGCGGCTTCCAGACCCTGTTCATCGCCCAGCACCTGCCTCCGCTGCTGTTGGACAACGGACTGTCTCCCGCCGTGGGCGCCACGGCGATCTCGTTGATAGGCCTGTTCAACGTCATCGGCTGTCTGGGCGCCGGCGTGCTCGGCAACCGCTACAGCAAGAAGAACCTGCTGAGCCTGATCTACTTCGGGCGCGCGGTGGTGATGGCGGGCTTCTTCCTGTTTCCCATGACCCATTTCACGGTCGTGATGTTCTCTTCGCTCATAGGCCTGCTGTTCCTGAGCACCATCCCCCTCACCAGCGGCATCGTGGCGCAGGTGTTCGGCACCCGTTACATGGCCATGCTCTACGGCATCGTGTTCCTGGACCACCAGATCGGCAGCTTCATCGGCATCTGGCTGGGCGGCCTGCTGTTCGACTACACCGGCTCCTACGACCTGATCTGGTGGACCGCTGTGGGCCTGGGCGTGGTGGCGGCCATCATCCATTGGCCCATCGACGAGCGCGCGATTCAAAGGGCGGTCCCGGCCGCGGCGTCCGGCACGCCGGCGCCGTGACGGCGGGTTCCCCGGCGGCAATCACCGAAAGGATTGGAGCAACGTGGCATTACTGATTCGAGCGGAAGACGCACCCGACATCATCACCATGGAAGAAGCCATCGACGCGGTGGAGACGGGGTTCCGGGAGCTTGGCGGCAATACAGAGCTCAACGCCCCGCGCCGCAGGGTCATGACCCGCGAGGGGGCGCGGGTCAGCGTGCATCCGGGCGGCGTGCCCAGCCTGGGCGGCATCGGCGTGCTGGCCCACTCGGAGTTCGTCGCCACCTCCACGGAGAACCAGACCTACGACCACGCGGGACGCCCGTGCGTGGTGCTGTTCGATACCAGGGACTCCTCACTCAAGGGGGTCCTGGTGGGCCGCTTCGGCGTCAAGGGCGTGCCCGCCACCCGTGCCACCCAACTGCGCACCTCCGCCACCAGCGCGGTGGGCACGCGCCACCTGGCGCGGGAGGACGCGGCCGTGCTGGGGCTTCTCGGCGCCGGCGCCGAGGCCCAGTACCACCTGCTGGCCTTCGCCGCCATACGCCCGTTCAAGCAGGTGAAGCTCTTCTGCCGCACCCCGGAGACCCGCACCGCTTTCTGCAAGGAGATGCAGCCGCTGGTGCCGTGCGAGATCGTCCCGGTGGACAGCGCCCGGGAAGCCGTCGAGGGCGCCGACGTGGTCCTCACCGCCACCAACTCCAACGTGCCGGTGTTCGACGGCGCATGGCTGGAACCCGGCACCCACGTCACCTCCATCGTCGGCGGCAACGTCGGCCTCATGAACGCCGGCCTCATCAAGCAGCGGCGCCGGGAGATCGACGATGCCACCGTGCAGCGCGCCGACGTCATCGTCGCCAACTCCCGCGAGCAGGCCATCCAGGACCAGCAGGGAGACTTCTACGAACCGGTGGAGAAAGGCATCCTCCGGTGGGACCAGGTCGGAGACCTGTGCGACCTGCTGACCGGCCGCATCCCGGGCCGCACCTCGCCGGAGCAGATCACGCTGTTCAAGAACAACGCGGGACAGGGAGTCGCGGATATCGCGATCGCCAGCCGGATCTTCGACCTGGCCAGCGCGAGGGAGATGGGAATCGAGTTCTGACTTAAGCCAAGGGCCACCGACCCACGGCTAGCCTTCCTTGTCGCACCACCCCTTCCGCCGCCCACCATCGTACGGCCGCCCGTGTCTGGCGCGTATCAAGAGTTCCGTCAAGTCGGAACCGTCGGCCAGTCTGATCCGCGCTACGACGCGCCCGGCGTACTTCCCCTTCTTGACGTTCATCAGCGTGATACTTCTGCCGACGTGTTCCCTGACGAAGTCCCTCGCGGCCACGGCCTTCCGCTTCTCGCCTTCGCACTTGCCCCGGAGTTCCGGGGTATCCACCCCTTCGACGCGGACGCTTCCCGTCCAGGTGAGGCCGGGCCACATGCTCGCTTCAACCCTCACGGTGTCGCCGTCATAGACGGACAACACGCGAGCCGGGGCGTGGATTCCAACGGCGCCAACGCCGGATATGCTCCCGTCACCGGCTGCTGCCACGAAACCGACGGGGCCGAGAAGAGCGAGACAAATGAAGGTGGCGACGACACCCCGATACTCTGCCATTGCGCACCTCCTTGCAAAGAAGTAGGCAATATGGGCGGACGGCCGGTTACCCCGAGGATGGGTAGTCGGGTCCTTGCAAGCATCATCAGGGTGTGTTGATGTTCCGCGTATTCGCCCAAGCCCGGGTAATTACTCCGGGCTTTCGACAGGCTGTTTTATTCCGACGGAGGACCCGACACAAGGGAAGTGACTGTCCCCGACGACGCTTGCTGAATTAACGACTAACCGATTCGAAACCCTTTGTCAAAGAAAGTCGACCCCAACGCCAAGGGCGCAGCCGAGGGCCGGCTGCGCGCTACCCGAACCCCGGCGTCCGCCCCTCCAGCAGCGCCCCCAACTCCTCCGCCCGGAACTGAAGCCCCATGTAGAACGGCCCGAACAGGCCGTAGAGGGCGCTGGCCTCGTCGAAGCGCATCTCGTAGACCAGCTTCTTGAACACCACCGGGTCGTCGGCGAAGAGGTCGACGCCCCACTCCCAGTCGTCGAAGCCGATGGAGCCCGAGATGATCTGGGTCACCCGGCCGGCGTAGCCCCGGCCGATGAAGCCGTGGTCCGCCATCATCCGCTGGCGCTCGGCGAAGGGCGCATCGTACCAGTTCTTCTCCTCGCCCCGCTTCTTGTCCATGGGGTAGAAGCAGACGTAGCGCCGGGCGGGAATGTCGGGCCGGAGCCGGCTCTCCATGGTCTGCCGCGCCTGGGCCAGGTAGGCCTCCACCTGCTCCTTCCACTCCGGCGTGTTGGGGCCGATGCCCTTCTCCTTCAGGGAGCCGTAGAGCTGGCCCGAACCGCTGTAGAGTCCCAGCTCCACCACCGAGAGATAGGAGGTGGTCTGCTCCAGGAAGGGCGCCAGCTTGAGCTGGGCCAGCGCCAGCTCGGCCTCGTTCAAAGCGTCGAACGAGTCGCGGAAGTGGATGAGCATCAGGTCGCCCTTGTGGCCCAGCAGCGACGCGAGGCCGGTGCGGCCATCCGGCGGGGCTTCCATGGATCTCAGAACCGAAACCGCTTCGTCAACCGCTCTCTGACGCGGCCCCGCGCCCAAGGCGTTCCACCCCGGCCAGCGGATGCGGAACATCTGGTGGAGGATGCTCCAACCTTCGAGGGTGAGGGGGACGGGGGGAGCCTGGCCGCTCTTCGGATCGACATCGGTCACGATTTTTTCAATTAACTTTCTTCGGCGAGCATTTTCAAGCTGAGGTCCTTCGCAATTGCTGCGAACCAGCAGGTGGCCCGCAAGCAACGGCAGCAGCGCGAACAGGCACGGCCAGGATGTTGACAGCGAACCCGTCATGCCTCCGACATCTATAAGCCGCTGGAAACGAGCAGGTTTTTGCCTCCGAGGGACGCAGAAACCGGAACGTCAACTGTCATTTCACTGACAGTCTCCACGTGCCTCGCCGCGATTCCCGGCCACTTCTTCATGCCTAGCAGCCTGTCGGACTTGAGGTGCGGGCCACCACAAGATGTAGTATAGTCTCCTGGAAAAATGTCCATGGAGAGGGTTCGTTATGAGCAACTTTCGCCCAGTTGATCGGGAGACCGGTTTTTTGCTGCCGCCGTCGGTTGATGAGTGGCTTCCGGAGCGGCATTTGGCGCGGTTTGTGGTGGATGTGATCGAGGGGCTGGATTTGACGGCGTTGGTGAAGGCTTATCGGGGCTCGGGCTCGGCGTCGTACCATCCGAGCGTGCTGTTGGGTCTTCTGGTGTACGGCTATGCCACGGGGGTGTTTTCGAGCCGGGCTCTGGAGCGAGCGACTTACGATTCGGTGGCGTTCCGTTTCATTGCAGCCAACGATCATCCCGACCATGACACCATAGCGACGTTCCGGCGGCGGTTTCTTTCGGAGGTCGAAGGGCTGTTCGTGCAGGTTCTTATGCTGGCTCGGGAGGCGGGGCTGTTGAAGCTGGGCACGGTGGCGCTGGACGGCACCAAGGTGCACGCCCATGCCAGCCGCCACAGGGCGCTGTCCTACGGGCACGCCGGCAAGCTCGAAGGGGAGTTGCAGGCGGAGGTGGCGGAGTTGATGAGAGTGGCGGAGGCGGCGGACACGGCGGATGTGCCGGATGGGATGTCGGTGCCGGAGGAGTTGGCCCGACGAAACACGCGCTTGGCGCGCATTGCCGAGGCCAAGGCGACCATCGAGGCGCGAGCGCAAGAGCGCTACGAGCGGGAGCAGGAAGAGTACCGGGCGAAGATGAGGGCGCGGGAGGACAAGGCACAGCGCAAGGGCCGCAAGCCGGGTGGGCGGCCGCCAAAGCCGCCTGTGGCAGGTCCGCGTCCCAAGGACCAAGTCAATCTGACGGACGCGGACTCGCGCATCATGCCGGTGGCCGGCGACGGCTTTGAACAGGCCTACAACGCTCAGGCGGTGGTGGCGAGCGAGAGCCTGCTGGTGCTCACCACCGATGTGGTTCAGGCGGCCAACGACAAGGAACAGATCGAACCGGCGCTGAAAAAGCTCAAGCAACTCCCCGAAGCGTTGGGCTCGCCCGAGACCCTGCTGGCGGACAGCGGCTACTACAGCGAAGCCAACGTCGAAGCCTGCGTCGAGGCGACCATCGCGCCGCTGATCTCTCCGGGTCGCGAACGCCACCATCTTTCCTGGAAAGAGCGTTTCGCCCAAGCCCCGCCACCGCCGGAGGCGCCGAGCGCCGTGCAGGCCATGGCTCATCGCCTGGCAACGCCCGAGGGCCGGCAAACCTACGCCCTGCGCAAACACACGCCGGAACCGGTGTTCGGCATCATCAAGTCGGTAATGGGCTTCCGTCAGTTCCATCTGCGCGGCCTCCAGCAGGTCAAGGGAGAATGGAACCTCGTGACCCTGGCCTGGAACATCAAGCGCATGTTTGCCCTCAACGCCGCCTGAACCCTCGGCCGCAATACACCTCCTCGCCATCTTCAAACCGCTTGCACCCATAACCATGACCCCAGCCAACTTCAACCCTCTTATATCGCTCCTCTCAAACCTCAGTCCGACAGGCTGCTAGCGTCAAAAATACCCGCAACTTCACTGCCAGTACGTGATGGCCCTAGTCTTGCTTGAATATGGAGTACTGTTTCAACTAGTACAGAACACTGCAACGGAGGGACCAGATGAGGCAACCGAAGAAACGCCCGATGCATCAACCGGATTGCGAAACACTTGGCACCATGATCGGGAAGAGCCAGGCGATGCGGAAAGTCTTCAACCTGACTCTCAGGATTGCCGCCAGCGATTCGACTGTCCTCATAACCGGCGAAAGCGGCACGGGCAAAGAACTCATCGCCCGGACCATCCATGACCGAAGCAAACGCGCGGGCCAGCCGTTCGTTCCCGTCAACTGCGGAGCCATACCCGAGGATCTCCTGGAGTCCGAGTTGTTCGGCCACGTCAGAGGAGCGTTTACCGGTGCGCAACACTCCCGATCAGGACGGTTCATGACCGCCAAGGAAGGAACCATCTTTCTGGATGAAATCGGCGAAATATCTCCCAGGCTGCAGGCGAAGCTGCTCCGGGTGCTCCAGGAGCGTGAGTTCAACCCGTTGGGAAGCGACGTCGCGACCCATACCAATGCGCGTTTCGTCGCGGCCACCAATCGCGACCTGCGTGAAGCGATACCCGCGGGAGAGTTCCGTGAAGACCTCTACTACCGTCTCGCCATACTCTCCCTGGAGCTGCCCCCGTTGAGAACGCGCCGGGAAGACATCCGTCCCCTGGTGGAGCATTTCCTGGGACGTTTCAGCGGAGAACATCGGCGCACCATCGATGAAGCGGCGATGGAGCGGCTGCAGGCCTATGACTGGCCGGGCAACGTCAGGGAAATGGAAAACCTGATCGAGCGCGTGGTGACCCTGATCGACCGCGATGAAGTCCATGTCGAGGACCTCCCGGAACTGGCAGGCCACCTGGGCCCGCAAGCCCGTGACACTCCTCTGAATGGATTCACCCTGCCCAGCGACGGAATTGATATCGACAGATGCATTCAACGCTTCCAGCGCGAGATGATGTTGCAGGCTCTGGAAAACGCGCACGGCAACAAGACCGCAGCCGCCAACCTGTTGGGCCTGAACCGGACCACCTTCATCGAACGGATGCGGCGCCACGGCCTGGGATCGCTGGTGCCGCGCCGGTTGCCGTCGCCCGACAGCCGCTGAGTGCCATCGGCCCGGACCCTGTTGCGCAAGAGTCTTCGGGCCGCTATTTTCAATCCTATGGACTGGACACACCGCATCGCCGGCCTCGCCCTCGCCACCCTGCTCCCCGCCGTTGCCGGAGCCTCGACGCCGACCGGCATGGTGGAGGTCCGGGAGGAGATCCTGGACAACGGCCTCAAGGTGCTGCTGCTGGAGAACCACCGGAGCCCGGCGGTGACCTTCCAGGTCTGGTACCGGGTGGGGTCCCGGAACGAGGTGGACGGCAAGAGCGGCATCGCGCACTTCCTGGAGCACATGCTGTTCAAGGGCACCGACAAGGTCGGTCCCGAGGAGTACGCCCGCATCATCCGGAAGCACGGCGGCCGCTCCAACGCGTTCACCTCCCACGACACCACCGTCTACCACGCCACCATGAGCCGGGAGACCATCGGCATCGCCATCGAGCTCGAGGCCGACCGGATGGTGAACACCCGCTTCGAGGAGAAGTACTTCACGCCGGAGAAGAAGGTGGTGCAGGAGGAACGGCGCATGCGGGTGGACCGCCCCAGGTCCGCGCTGGCGCAGCTCACCAACACGGTGACCTACACCGTGCACCCCTACCGCCGTCCCATCATCGGCTGGCCCGAGGACATCCAGCGGATGACCCTGGAAGACATGAAGGAGTTCTACCGGACCTACTACTCGCCCAACAACGCCTTCATCGTGGTGGCCGGCGACTTCGACAGCGAGGAGATCCTGAAGCGGGTCCGCGAGACCTTCGGCAAGATCCCGCCCGGGCCCGAGGCGCCGGAGGTGGGCCTCACCGAGCCGCAACAGCAGGGCGAGCGGCGGGTCCTGCTCAAGCGAGAGGCCCAGCTCCCCTCGCTGGTGATGAACTACCACGTGCCCAACCTGGACCACGAGGACAGCTACGCGCTCGACGTGCTGGAGATGGTCCTGTCGAGGGGGCGCACCTCGCGGCTCTACCGGGACCTGGTCTACGACCGGCGCATCGCGCGCTCGGCCTGGGCCGGCTACCACCGGGTCTCCGTCGACCCCAGCACCTTCAGCATCGGCGCCCAGGCCTTGCCGGGCAAGGACATTGCCGAGGTGGAGGCCGCCATCGACGAGGTCATCGGCGGGGTCCGGGACGAGGGGGTCACCAAGGCGGAGCTGGACAAGGCCAAGAACCAGGTGGCCGCGGCCTTCATCTTCGCCCAGGAATCCAACCGCGGACAGGCCATGCGGATCGGGTTCTATGAAATAACCGGAGGATGGCGCCGGATGAACGAATACCTTCAGGGCATCCAGGGCGTGACGGCCGAGGACGTCCGGCGAGTGGCGCGGCAGTACCTCGACCGCGACCGGCGCACCGTGGGGATACTCGTTCCACAGGAGGGGAAACGGTCATGACACGCTGGCTGCCCCTGCTGCTGTGTCTGCTCCTGGGGCCCTGCGCCGCCGCCTCCGCCGCCATGAACGCCCAACGCGAAACGCTTCCCAACGGGATGGTGCTGGTGACGTCGGAGCAGCCCGCGCTGCCCATCGTCTCGGTGCGGCTCCTGATCCGCGCCGGCTCCCGCTACGATCCCGGCAGCCGGCACGGTCTGGCCAACCTCACCTCGCGGTTGCTGACCCGGGGCACGCCCACCCATGACGCCATGGGCATCAGCGGCCTGGTCGAGGGCATGGGAGCCCACTTCTGGGCCGACAGCGGCCGGGAGCTGGCCACGCTGAACCTGAACATCCTGAAGAAGGACCTGGACACCGGCCTGGCGCTGCTGGGGGAGGTGGTGACGGCCGCGTCGTTCCGCGAGAACGAGGTGAGCCGGGTCAAGCAGTCCCTCGCCGCCTCCATCCGGGCCAAGCGGGACCGCCCCAGTTCCATCGCCCGGGACGCGTTCAGGGCCGCGCTCTTCCCGGACAGCTTCTACGGACGTCCGGTGGAAGGCACCGAGGACTCGGTCCGCGGCCTGGACCGGAACGCCGTCGTCGCGTTCCACCGGCACCACTACCGCCCCGACCGGGCGATTCTGGTGGCCGTGGGCGACATCACCCACGAGGAAATCAAGCAGAAGCTCACGGAAGCCCTCGCGGGCTGGAACCCGGGCGACCGCAAGCCCGATGAACCGGTGGTGTTGCAGACGCCGGACCGCACGGGGGTGAAGCTCGATCGCGACTTCGTCCAGTCGACCATCGTGATGGGGCACGAAGGGCCGCTCCGGACGAACCCGGACCACTACGCCATCCGGGTGATGAACCAGATCCTGGGCGGCGGCAGTCTTTCGTCGCGGCTCGGCGACAGCATCCGGAACCAGCGCGGCCTGGCCTACTCGGTCTACAGCTACTTCGTCGCCGGCAGGAACGCCGGACGGTTCCAGATGGCCATGCAGACCCGCAACGAGAGCGCCCGCGAAGCCATCGACACGGCCCTGGCCGAGCTCAAGCGGATCCGGCGCGACGGCGTCACCGCGGAGGAGCTCGAGGATGCCAAGAGCTACCTCACCGGCAGCTTCGCCCTGGGGATCGAGACCAACGACGACATCGCCGATTTCCTGGGTCAGGTGGAGTATCTCGGGTTGGGACTCGATTACGTCGACCGGTACCCCGAGCTGGTCCGGAAGGTGACGGCGGAGGACGTGCTGAGGGTGGCCCGGAAATATCTCCAGCCGGACAAGCTCATCGTCGTGGTGGTAGGGAACCTGGGGAAGGCCGGCCTCGAGAACTGACCGCCTCCCCGAGGCCGTGCCGCACAGGATCGGTCCCGTGTCACAGCCCGACAAGGCTCTCCATATCGTCCAGCGTCTCCGCGAGGCCGGCCACGAGGCCTATCTGGCCGGCGGCTGCGTGCGCGACCGGCTCCTGGGCAGGACGCCCAAGGACTACGACATCGCCACCGACGCCACGCCGCGGGATACCCAGGGCATCTTCCCCGACACCGTCCCCATCGGATCGAAGTTCGGCTCGGTAATCGTGCTGGTGGAGGGCGACCCGTTCGAGGTCACCACCTTCCGCTTCGACGGCCCCTACGGCGACGGCCGCCGTCCGGTCCAGGTCCGCTACGGCACCCTGGAAGAGGACGTCCGGCGGCGCGACTTCACCATCAACGCCATGATGTACGACCCGGCGGACGATCGGGTCATCGACCTGGTGAACGGCCGCGAAGACCTTCGCCGCGGGCTGGTGCGCGCCATCGGGGATGCGCACGAACGCTTCGCCGAGGACCGCCTGCGCATGGTCCGGGCCGTGCGTCTGGCATGCGGCCTCGGCTTCGCCATCGACGGGCCGACGCTTCAGGCCGTCCGCTCCCACGCCACGTCCGTGACCGAAGTGGCGTGGGAGCGCATCGGCGCGGAGATCACCCGTACGCTCACCGAGGGCGGCGCCCGCCGCGGCGTCGAGCTGCTGGACGAGACCGGGTTGCTGGAGGTGATCCTGCCCGAGGTCGCGGCCATGAAGGGATGCGAGCAGACCCCGGACTACCATCCCGAGGGGGACGTTTACGTTCACACGCTGCTGCTGCTGGAGCAACTGGACGCCCCTGCCGAGACCCTGGCCTACGGCTGCCTGCTGCACGACGTAGCCAAGCCCCCGTGCCGGCAACCCGCCGGAGACCGCGTGACCTTTCACGGACACACGGAGCTCGGCGCGGAGATGTCCCTGGAGATCCTGCGGCGGCTCAAGCGCAGCCGAGCGGTGGCGGAGAGGGTGGCCTGGCTGGTGCGGTACCACCTGCGCTACACCCAGGCCCCGAAGATGCGCCTCAGCACCCTGAAGCGGTTCCTCGCGCAGGACGGCATCCACGAGCTGCTGGAGCTGTGCCGCATCGACACGCTTTCATCCAATGGGGATCTGGGTTACTACGAGTTCTGTCAGCGAAAGCTCGCCGAGCTGGGCGAGGAGGAAGTGAGGCCGGAGCCGTTGTTGCGCGGGCGCGACCTGATCCGGCTGGGATACGCGCCGGGCCCCTCGTTCTCGGCGATGCTGGGGGCGGTCGAAGAGGCCCAGCTCGAAGGCGCCCTGCGGACACCGGAACAGGCCGCGGCGTGGGTGCGGCGGCGCTACCCCCTGGACGAGAACGAGAGGAACGACGAACCATGAGCAAGGCGGCGAAACACCAGGTCATCGGCAAGTCCCATCACCGGGTGGACGGCGTCGTCAAGGCCACCGGCAAGGCGGTCTACGCCATGGACCTGGAGCTGCCGGGCATGCTCCACGCGAAGGTCCTGCGCAGCCCTTACCCCCACGCCCGCCTGTTGCGCATCGACGCCGCCAAAGCGGGGGCGCTCCCGGGCGTGGTCACGGTGCTGACCCGCGAGACCCTGGACGGGATGAACCCGTACTATGGCTCGGCCTACAAGGACCAGACCATCGTCGCCCTGGACAAGGTGCGCTACGACGGCGACCCGGTGGCCGCGGTGGCGGCGGAGGACGAGGAGACCGCGGCCGAGGCCCTGACCCTCATCGAGACGGAGTTCGAGGAGCTTCGGGCGGTGACGGACGTGGCCGACGCCATCGCGCCGGACGCGCCGCTGGTGCACGAACAGGTGGCGGACGCCGACGAGCTCCACGGCCACGCCTACCGCGTGCCCGACGAGTTCCGCGGCACCAACGTCTGCTACGCCTACAACTATTCCCGGGGCGACGTGGACAAGGGCTTCGCCGAGGCCGACGAAGTCTTCGAGGACACCTTCACCTTCCCCCAAGTCCAGCACTACCCGCTGGAGCCCCACATCACCATCGCCGGGGTGGAGGACGGACACGTGACCTTGTGGTCGTCCACCCAGGACCCGTTCACGCTCCAGCGCCATATCGCCGAGTTCTTCTCCATCCCCATCAACCGGGTGCGGGTCATCGTGCCCCACGTGGGCGGCGCCTACGGCGGCAAGCTGTCGGTGAAGAACGAGCCGCTGGTGGCGGCCCTGGCCTGGAAGGCCGGCCGGGCGGTGAAGATCACCCACACCTCCGAGGAGACCTTCCGCACCATCACCCGGCACTCCGCCCGGTTCCGCATCAAGACCGGCGTCACCCGCGACGGGAAGTTGTTGGCCCGGGAGTGCGAAGTGCACATGGGCACCGGCGCCTACGCCGATTACGGGCCTCGGGTGTCCCAGAAGGCCGGGTACCGGGCGCCGGGACCGTACCGGATCCCCAACGTCAAGGTCGATGCCTACACCGTGTACACCAACGCCGTGCCCGCCGGCGCCTTCCGGGGCTTCGGCACCCTGCAGGTCACCTGGGCATACGAATCCCAGATGGACATGATCGCCCGCAGGCTCGGCATCGACCCGCTGGAGTTCCGCGTCCGCAACCTGATGAAGAAAGGCGCCCTCTACACCAAGGGCGACACCCCGGTGGACTGCGACCTCGAGGCGGGCCTCAGGCGCACCGCCAAAGCCCTGGGCTGGGACAGGAAGAGTCCGGGCAAGAACCGCGGCATGGGCCTGGCTTGTTGCATGAAGGACGGCGGCGGCACCTACAAGGTGGCGTCGGCGGCCATCAAGCTCAACTCCGACGGCAGCGCGGTGCTGTTCACCGGCACCGTGGAGATCGGCCAGGGTTGCCGCACCGCCCTGGCGCAGGTGGCGGCCGAGGAGCTTTCCCTGCCCTACGAGGCGGTCACCGTGGCCCAGCTCGACACCGACTCGACCCCCTATGACGCGGCCACCAACGCCAGCAGCTCCATGGTCATCATGGGCCTGTGCGTGGAGCGGGCGGCGGCGGAGCTGAAGCGGCAGTTGCGCCGGGCCGCGGCCAGGCTGCTCAAGTGCAAGGCCGACAAGATCACCTTCAAGGACGGCCACGTCCATGCCGGCAAGGGCAAGCGCCTGAGCTACGAGGAGGTGCTCAACCGCACCTTCGGCGCCAAGGGCGGCGAGCTCCTGGCCAAGGGCACCTACCAGGACGTGCACAGCAAGAAGGCCGTGCTGGGCTCGCCCACCACCTTCTGGGAAACGAGCTGGGGCGGCGCCGAGGTGGAAGTGGACCCCGACACCGGGGTGGTGAAGCTCCTCAAGTACATCTCCACCGCCGACGTGGGCAAGGCCATCCACCCGCTCCAGTGCGAGGGCCAGGACGAGGGCGCCGTCATGTTCGCCATCGGCCACTCGCTGATGGAGGAGATGCAATACGACAACGGCCACCTGCTCAACCCGAACCTCGTCGACTACCGCCTACCCTCCTTCAAGGACATCCCGGGAACCTTCCACACCATCATGGTGGAGGACGCCAACGGCCCCGGCCCCTACGGCTCCAAGGGCCTCGGCGAAGGCGGCCTCATGCCCGTCTCCCCCGCCATCGGCAACGCCATCGAGGACGCCGTCGGCGTCCGCGTGCGCGAGTTGCCCATCACGCCGGAGCGGATGTGGCGGGCGATGCGGGAGAGCGGTTAGAGGCGGGAAGCAAAGGACGTTGCAGCGCGCTTAACGGGAATTCAATCCGCGATCTGCGGACCATTAAACCCGCTTCGCCACGAAGCCGGCGAAGGGCTCAATGTCCATCCGGACGCTGGCCGCTTCGAGCGCCGCGAGATAATCGTCCCTGTCCTCGACACGGATCACCGTCCAGGGATAGCCGCCCGATGCCAGCATGACGTTCATGAGAAAGCGGGCCAGGCGTCCATTGCCGTCCGGATAGGGATGGATGTAGCCGAACAGCCAGTGTCCGAGCACCGCGCGCACCGACGGCTCGGTTTCGTCCTCCAGCAAATCGAACAAAGCAGGCATGGCATCACGCACCGTCTCCCAGCGTGGCGGTACGTGACCGGACCCGCGTAGAAAAACGGCGCTGCTGCGGTAGCCAGCCAGAGCCGACGCTGCTATCAGACCGGCCGCCACGAAGGGCTGGAACAGCTCCAGGTACCAGTTCCGATGCGCTGCGCGGACAAGTCTGCCCGAGTCGCGACCGGCGACAACTCCGCCGACCGTCTCCCTGACAAGCTGGAACGCCTGCCAGTAGCCCCGCGCGGCCAAGGCATCGCGGCTCTGCCGATCGGCCTCGTGGCTTTCCGGGCTCCGGTTGCCGAGACGCACCCGTTCGACCAGATCAGCGTTTACACGATAGCCTTCAATCGACAACGAGTGGTATGCATCGCTCCGGTAGATACCGTCCACCGCTCGCAGATAGGCGTTCCGGTCTCGTGGCAAGCCAGGGGGCTCCGGGAACGCCGCGATCACCGGCCGCCGGGAGGCTTCCCACATGGCTTGCAGGCGCCCCACGATGGGCGCCGCTGCACGGCTTAGTACTCGGAACGCCTGTTGCGGCACGAACGGATCGCTCTCACGCACATCGTAGCCGGCCGCCTTCATCGCCCGGAGAATATCGTCGGCCGGTTCGGCCCGTCCGATTCGGCGGAAGGCACCGGCAAGCCGTCCAGCGATGGCTGAATGGCCGCCGTCAGGCAACGGCCGGGTCAGGCCGCGATCTTGAGGACCAGGGCCTTCGGCCCGGCGCCGTATCGGACGTAGGAGCCGAGCGGCGTGCTGTAGACCTGGAAACCAGCCTCCTCCAGGCGGGCGGCGGTTTCTGGACAACCTTCAGGCAGGACCGCGTTCCGGCCCGTGATCAGCGCGTTGCATCCCAGGCGCGGCGCATCATCCGCATCGACGGGATGTATCCGGGGCACGTGGTCGTGGAGCGCCTTGTGCGCGCTCGGGTCGAAGGCGTCCGGATGGAACAGCGCGCTGCCATCGCCCAGCGGACACAGGCAAGTGTCGAGGGGGCGCTCCCAGGCGTCGGACAGGCGAAGGGAGCGGATCTCTCCACCGAGAACCTTGGCGAGGGCTGCGTGGGCGGCCAGGTCGTCGTCGGACCGATACCCCGCGAACATCGTCCCGCCCACGACCACCAAGTCCCGCTCCCCTTCGAAGCAACCGCCTTCGGAAAGCTTCGGCGTGGCGTAGCCTCGCACCAGAAAGAAGTTCTCCCACGCTTCGGTTTCGGGCCGCCTCGAGTCTTCCCGAAACCGGCTTGCGATGAAGGAGTCCTTCCAGACAAATCCGCCGCTCCCGGCCAGCACGAGCTTGGGCATCCCGGGCCTGGGCTCCAGCAGGTCCACCTGCACGTCCAGCTCCGCGCGCAGGAGGCGGTAGAGGCCGCGCCACTCGGCCATGAAGGCGGATGCGTCCTCGCCGGGCGCGGGCTCGTAGTGGATCGGCGGGCACATCAAGACCTTCACCGCGGGCTGCCCTCCCCTGTCCTCAGCAGCCGTTCTCCGGGAACAGCCGGGCCACGTTCCCGCCCAGCAGCTTGCTCTTGACCGCGGTGCTGGCCTTGACGGCCCTCACGATGGCGACGGCATCGCCCAGCCGGTCGATGGTGGGGAAGTCGCTGCCCATGAGCACCTGGTCCTCGCCCACCATGTCCATGGCGAAGCGGATCTCGCCGGGACGCCAGAAAGGAGGGGCGGTGTCGATGAAGATGCGGTCCTGGAACTTGTCGAAGTATCCCTGCTCGCGCTTGTCCCAGAAGGACGGGTTGAGGCGGTTCCGGAGCGCGAACCAGGCGCCGCCCAGGTGGGTGAAGACGAAGCGCAGCCTGGGGAACTTCTCCAGCGTGCCGCTCAGCATGAGGCGCACGATGTTGATGGTGTTGTCCATGGCGCGGCCGAGGTTCCGGGTGAGGTTGAACTGCTCCATGCCGTGGGGGTGCGCCAGGGGAAGCTCCGAAGACGGGTGCACGAAGATGGGAATGTCGAGGTCGGACACCAGCCGGTAGAACGGGTGGTAGCGCCTGTCGTCCAGCAGCGCGCCGTGGATATGCGTGTTGATGCCCACGCCGCGGAAGCCGAGCTTCAGCACGGCGCGCTTGAGCTCGCGGCGGCCGTCGGCTTCCAGAGCGGGCACGTGGGCCAGAGGGATGATGCGGCCGGGGAACCGCTCTGTCAGCCTGGCCATCTCGTCGTTGATGAAGCGGGCCGCGGGAACATCGATCCAATCCACCCAGCAGCCCACGTGGAGCACGGCCCGATCGATCCCCACCCGGTCCATCTCGTCGATCTGCGCGGCCATGTCCGCGGTCATGGCGGGCGGGCCGAACAGTTGCACCCCTTCCCGGCGGATGGCGAGCCGGTCAGGCTTCCGCACCACGGTCTCGCCCGCGCGGATCAGCGGTTCCGGATTCCGGTAGTGTTCCTCGGGCATCCAGTGATGATGCGCGTCGATGATCAGCGTCTTCGCCATGGCCTCTCCTCAGGCATCTGCCCCCTTGCTCGGGGCAACGATCCAGATGCACACCAACGATAACACACACAGGACGATGCCGATCCAGCACGAACTGGCATAGCTGCCCGAGATGTCGTGGAGGTAGCCCGCCAGCCAGGGGCCGATGCCCGCGCCCATTCCGATGCTGAAAGCCAGGAAGCCGATGATCGAGCCGAAATGCTCGCCATGAAAGATATCGGCGGCGATGGTCGGGTAGAGCCCCTGGCGCGACCCGAAACCCACGGCGAACAGCGGCGGGTACAGGAACACCACCAGGACCTCCGGCATGCCGTCGAGGTAGAGGATCATCAGGATGCCGCCCACCAGGGCCAGGCTGCCGATGGTGTAGGCCCGCTCGCTGCCGATCCGGTCCGAGAGCGTCCCCATGCCGATCATGGTGAAGGTGGTGAAGAACCCGGTGAGGCTCAAAACCCAAGCGCCGAACTCCCGCGAAAGTCCCGCGTCCACCATGGCGGCCACCTGGTGCACGAGCACCATGTGCACGGGGATCGCGCCGAACACGAACCCCCCGCAAAGCGCCCAGAACCGGTAGTTGCGGAACGCCGCGGCGAGAGTCATGCCGCCTTCCCGCGCCCGGCGCGGACCTCCGCTTGCCGTTGCCGTCGTAGCTCCGAAATCCGGAAGCAATCCCATGTCCTGCGGCCGCCGGCGCTGGAGGAACAGGTTGAGCGGCACCACCGCCGCCAGCATGACGCCGGCCAGCACCAGGTAGGCGTTGCGCCAGCCCAACGCGCCGATCAGCCTCTCCGCGGCGGGCACTACCAGAAAGATCCCCACGCCGATGCCCGACGCCGCGATGCCCATGGCCATGCCGCGCTTGCGCACGAACCAGTTGGTGATGACCGTGGCCTGC
The DNA here is from genome assembly GCA_965219905.1 of uncultured Binatia bacterium (SeqCode). Taxonomy (GTDB): domain Bacteria; phylum Desulfobacterota; class Binatia; order UBA9968; family JAJDTQ01; genus JAJDTQ01. Next base: position 732,163 of record CBDCOS010000003.1, read on the forward strand.
GACGTCATCGGCAGCGCGGCGAAACCGAGCCCCACCAGAAGGCCCATGCCCAGGTAGTAGTGCCAGACCGCCTGTGTCATGGAGCTGACGGCGAATCCCGCCGCCATGAGGCCGGCGCCCGCCGGGAACACGACCCTGGGCCCCAGGCGGTCCAGCATCTGCCCCCACACCGGCGCGGAAACGGTCCACGCCACCGAACCCAGGGTAAGTGCGCCGGCGGCCAACCCGCGGCTCCACTGGAACTCTTCAATAACCGCCACGAAGAAGAGCGCGAACGCCGCACGGCACCCGAAGGCGGCGGCGACGGTCGTGAACGAGATGCTCAGCACCACCCACGGGTAGGTGCGGTTGAGCCGCGCCGTGCGTGCGGCGGTCACGGGATCGACAGCAGAGGCGATCAACGGAAGAATCCCCTGAACGGCAAGGCAGGCCTCGGCTACGACAGCCTCGGGATGACCTCGTCGCTCAGGAAGCGGATGACCGAGGCGTAGTCCCGCCCGAGCTTGGCGAATGATATCTGTTCGAATCCCAGGCGCTCGGCCTCGGCCGCCAGCTCCAGGATGGGCTCCACGCAGTCCGACGGCCGGCCGGCGACGAAGCAGGCGCGCGGCATGGCGTCGGTCACCAGCTCCCGCGACGCCTGCTCGATGGTCGTGCCCGAATGCAGCGCTTCTCGGATGCGGTTGACCCGCTCATAGTCGATGCCGATGCGCTCGAACTCCTCGGGGCTATAGCCCAGGGCCTGGAGGCTCACCATGTGGTGGGCCGAGTACTTCTTCGCCTCGGCCAGCGCCAGCTCGGGCTCCTCGGACACGGCGAGGTTGATCTCGCAGACCTTGCGCAGCTTCTTGTCCGGGTCCACCGCGCGCGCGGCGTCGTCCGCTCCCGCCATGGCCTGCTCCAGGCGCCCGAGCTTGTGCATGGAGATGAAGTACCCGCCCATGAGCACCCCTTCCATGGTCTCACCCGCGATGGCCAGGAAGCGCGGCCCCACGCCGCCGCCGTAGAAGCGCACGGGCGCCGCGGGTGGACGCACCAGCTCGATGTGACCTTGGGGGTTCATGTGGAAGTAGTCGCACAGCGCCGGGTACTCGCCGAACTGGACCTCCTCGCCACGGAACAGCGCGCCGAGAAAGGCCACGGTCTCTCGCACCACGCGGAAAGGCTTGCGCATCTCCAGGTACTGCGGCACCTGTCCCTTGCTGCCCTTGGCGATGCCGAGGCTGATCTCCCGGCCGTCGGTCAGCTCCGAGATGGCCAGCACGGCGTCGGCCACGTCGACAGGATTGCGGAAGTAGGGCACCAGTATGGCGGTGCCGACCTTCAGAGGCGCGCGGGCGGCGATGGCGGTGGCGACGCTGAGAACGTTGCGATAACGGAGCGAGTCGCTGAGCCAGACCTGCCTGAAGCCCCTTTCCGCGCCCAACTCGGCCAATTCCACCAGTTCCCGCGTGGTGTAGTAGGATGCCGCCTGCAGCACGAACTGGAGCCCGAACTCCCCCGAGAATATCGCCATCCCCTCCCCCTTTCGGCCTGACGCTCAATTGGGGGGTGTATCCCGATTCCGCCACGGCCCGCAAGGCCGCGGCAGTCGTCAGGGGCCGGGATGACGGTTTCGAATCATGCGCTCGGGACGCAGGGCGCTAGGAACCGGCGGCGTGGCGTTCTTCCCGGAGCGCGGCGATCCGGTCCTCGAGGGGGGGATGGCTGGCGAAGAGCCTTCGCAGGCCGCCCTTGCGGACGCCCGAGATCCCCATTGCCTCCAACTGTTCCGGCATGTGCTCGGGCTCCACGCTGCGTTGGAGCGCCTGGAGGGCGCCGATCATGTTGGCTCTGCCGGCAAGATACGCGCCGCCGGCGTCGGCCCGGTACTCGCGCCGCCGCGAGTACCAGGAGACCACCACGCTGGCGAGGATGCCGAGAAGGATCTGCGTGACGATCACGGTGACGAAGTAGCCCATGCCGTAGCCCCCTTCGCCGTCCCTGTGGAGCGCGCGGTCCACGACATATCCGATCACGCGGGAAAGGAAGATCACGAACGTGTTGAGAACGCCCTGGATCAGGGTCAACGTCACCATGTCGCCGTTGGCCACGTGGCTCACCTCGTGACCCAGTACCGCCGAGGCCTGTTCCGGCTTCATGGCCCGCAAGAGTCCCGTGCTCACCGCCACCAGGGAGTTGTTCCGGCTCGGGCCCGTGGCAAAGGCGTTGGGCTCCGGGGAATCGTAGATCGCCACCTCGGGCATGGCGATGTTCGCGGCCCGGGCGTAGTTCTGCACGGTGTTGACCAGCCAGATCTCGGTATTGCCCCGGGGCTCATCGATGACCGTCAGCCCCATCCAACGCTTGGCCGTCCACTTGGAGATGCGCAGCGAGATGAACGCGCCGCCCATGCCGAAGATGAAGGAGAATGCCAACAGCGGCCAGAAGTCGATGCCGTATTGAAAAAGCAGCCACTCAAGGCCGAGTACGCGGAGCGCAACGGCCAGCACGAAAACTATCGCAAGGTTGGTGATCAGAAAAAGAAAAACGCGTTTCATGGACCTGTTCCCTTCTTCTCGCGAATGTCAGCCTCAACAACAAATCTACAATGCCGACCCTGCCGAATCAATTTCGCCGGGCACCAGGGACTGAGAAAATCTAATCATCCGTGCCGCCGAGTAAAGGGTGCGCCCCGCTTCGGCTATTCGATCTCCCGCACGGTGGGCAGCCGCGCCATTCCGTAGAACGCCATCATTGCCACCAGGAACCCGCCCATGGCGACGGCGACGGGGGCGCCGGCGTACTCGGCCACGGTTCCCGCTATCGCGCCCCCCAGGGGCATGAGGTCCCAGGTGAGGCCGAACAGCCCCAGCACCCGGCCGCGCAGGTCGTAGGGAAGGTTCAACTGGAGGATGGTGTTGATGGAAGTCAGGTAGATCTGGTTGAAGAGCCCCAGAAAGAATATGAGCCCAAGGGACAGCGGGAACGAGGATGAGAAGGCGAAGAGCACCAGCAACGCGCCGAATACCGCCGACCCCACCAACACCTGCCATCCCCTGCGCCCGGCCTGGGCCATGTACGCCACCGTCAACGTCCCCAACAACGCGCCCACCCCGGAAAAAGACTGAAGCACCCCGAACCCGCGGGCGTCCACCTGCAGTATGGTCCGGGCGAACACCGGCAGCAGGATCACGTAGGACATGCCGAAGACGCTGTTGAAGAAGGTAAGCCCCAGCAGGCTGTAGAAGAGCTGGTTCCTGCGGACGAAGTCGAGACCCGCCGCGATGTTGCGCCAAACGCCGCCCTGGGCCGCCGCCACCACGGGCCGGGTGCGGATGAACCCCCACAACACCACCGCCGCCACCGAGCTCAGGAAGCAGGCGATGAAGGTCTCGCCGACGCCCAGCCAGTAAATCAGCGCGCCGGCCAGGGCGGGGCCCGTGAGCCGGCACGCCTGCCACACCGAGCTTCCCAGCGCCACGGCGTTGGCCAGCTCCTCCCGGGGCACCATCTCGGGCAGCAGCGCGTAACGGCTGGGCCGGTCGAAGGCGCGCATGAAACCCGAGTTGAAGGCGAACACCAGCACGTGCCAGAACTCGATGCGCCCGGTCACCACCAGCAGCCCCAGCACGAGGTAGGCCAGCGCCAGCAGCGACTGCGTCGTCACCATGATGCGCCGCTTGTCGGCCCGGTCGGCGACCGCGCCGCCCACCAGCACCAGGGCGATCCGCGGAACCGCGTAGACCACGCCCGCCACTCCCAGCATCAGGGGCGAGTCGGTCAGCAGGAAGACCAGCCACGCCTGGGCCGCCATCTCCATGTTGAGGGCCAGCACCGAGGTGAGCTGCCCCAGCCAGTAGAACCGGTAGTTCCGGTGACGCAGCCCGGCGAACAGCCGGCGCAGCATGGGTTGGGATTTCATGGGCGATTTTGTTTCCCCGGGCCGTTTCGGTATAGAACTCGGTGGGCGCGCCGTCTACGGCGGGGCGCCGCGGCGGGCCCCCTGAATTCCTCCCGTACGTTGCGCGGGAACTCGCGGGACACGGACACCGGACGGAGAACCCATCGATGAAGGTGAGCCTTTTTACCGAAGTGCAGTGCCCGTCGGGCAGCGTTCCCGCGGCGTTGCTGGAACAGTTCCTCGCCGAGGCCGAGCTGGCCGACACCCTTGGGTACGACGGCTACTGGATCGCCGAGATCCATTTCACGCCCAGCTTCTCGCTCCTCTCCGCCCCCTACGTGGTGCTGGGCGCCGCTACCCAGCGGACCCGGAACCTGCGCCTCGGGGTCGCGGTCAACACCCTGCCGGTCCACCACCCCATGCAGCTTGCCGAGCAGGCCGCCACCCTGGACGTGCTGAGCAACGGCAGGATGTGCTTCGCCGCCGGCGGCGGGCACCCCCACACCCGGGCCTACGAGTGCTTCGGGGTGGAGCACGAGCACGTGCGGGACCTCATGCGGGAGAGTATCGAGGTCATCCGGCTGGCGTGGACGCAGGAAACCGTGGACTACCAGGGGCGGTTTTTCCGGATTCCCGACATCGTCGCCAACCCCAGGCCCGTGCAGCAGCCCCACCCGCCCATCTACACCGCCGCGAGCTCCCTGGACGGGGTGAACTTCGCGGCGCGCATGGGGCTGAACCTGTTCATCCCCGTGCACGTGCGGACCGCGGAAGAGCTGCGCGAGTTCGCCGCCACCTACTGGGAGGTCCTGGCGGACCAGGGTCACGACCCGGACGAGCACGAACTCGGCCTGCTTCTCCCGATGCACGTCGGCGCCACCTCGGCCGAGGCGGAGACAAGGTCCGAGGCCGGGGTCATGAGCTACTACGATGTCATCCGGGAAACCCGCGGGAACTACGCCGAGTGGCTGCTGGCGCAGGGGAGGCCGCTGCCCGAGAGGCTGCGCAAGAACGCCGCCGCGGGCGGTTTGACCTTCGACCGGGTATGCAGCGAGTTCGCCGCCATCGGAACGGCGGCCCAGGTGGTGGACAGGGTGGGCGGACTGGCTCGCGAAACCGGCGCGGCGCACGTGCTGGCGTGGATGAACATCGGCAGCGTTTCCCACGACCACATCAAGGAGTCCATGCAGCGCTTCGCCGAGGACGCCCTGCCGGCAGTGCGGGGGATCTAGCGCGGTTCTTCACCTTCGCCCGCGGCTGCGGCTTCTTCCCCCGCCAGTTGCCCCGGAGGCCGCAGGAGGTCTCCCAAACGGCCCAGAACGAGCACGAGCACGGCCGCGCTGACGGACGCCGTGGCGATCAGCAGCGCAACGCCCGCCTGCGTGGCATGGAAGGTGCTTTGACTCGTCAGTGCGGCGGAGAAAACGTAGACGCCGTAACCGGCCGCCACGGCGCCCCAGGCGAACAGCGCCGATGCCGCCAACCTCACCATGAACCGAACCTCACACAAAGCCGCCGGCGAGTCAATGTGGACCGCGCCGGTCAAAGTTGTTAGTGTCCTGCTTGATACATGGCGGGAACACTCGAAGGCATCAGGATTCTGGAGCTGTCCAGCTACGTCACCGGCCCGTTCGCATCCATGCTCATGGCCGACCTGGGCGCGGAGGTGATCAAGGTCGAGGACCGGGAGCGCGGCGACCCGTTCCGCGGCTGGGGCGGCGGGAAGATGTATTCGGCCACCTTCTGCAGCCTGAACCGGAACAAGAAGAGCATCGCCCTGGACCTCCGCAACGAGGAGGGACAGGAAATCTGCCGCAAGCTTGCCGCCGGGTCGGACGTGCTCATCGAGAACCACCGTCCCGGGGTCATGGCCCGCCGCGGACTCGGCTACGACCGCCTCCGCGAGTTGAACCCGAAGATCATCTATTGCTCCATCTCCGGCTTCGGCCAGGAGGGACCCTACCGCGACCGCCCCGGATACGACACCGTGGGCCAGGGAATGAGCGGCCTTTTGAGCCTGCTTACGGATCCGGATGATCCCAAGGGGATGGGCATCTCCCTGTCCGACCACCTCACCGGGGTGTATGCGTGCTACGGCGTGCTGGCGGCGCTGGTGAACCGCATGATGACCGGAGAGGGACAGATCATCGAGACCTCCCTGCTGCGGGCGTCGGTGTCGTTCACCGCCGAGAATTGCGCGCGTTACTTCGAGACCGGCGTCGTGCCCAGCAGGGCCGACCGCACGCGCACCGCCGGCGTGTTCGCCTTCGTCGACCGTGACGGCAGGCCCTTCGTCGTTCACCTGTCCTCGCCCAACAAGTTCTGGCATGGGCTCGTGGAAGTGGCCGGGAAACCCGAATGGGCGGAAGATCCCCGCTTCGCCGAAAAGGAGGGCCGCACCGAACACCACGACCTGCTGGAGCGGGAGCTCCAGGCCATCTTCGAGCGGGACTCGCGCGACGTGTGGCTGAAGAAGCTCAGGGAGCACGACGTGCCCTCCACCCCGCTGAACAACCTGGAGGACATGTTCAACGACCCGCAGGTCCGGCAGTACGGCTTCCCCATCGAGGTGGAGCACCCGAAAATGGGAAAGGTCAAGCTGGTGGGAAGCGGCGTCAACATGAGCCGCACGCCGCCGGAGACCCCCACCCCGCCGCCCATGCTCGGCGAGGACACCGCGGAGGTCCTGCAAGCACTGGGGTACGGCGCGGAAGACATCGCCGGGTTGCGCAGCCGGCAGGTGATTTGACCGCGGTCTTCCGGGCGCTGCCCACGACGGCCTCACAGCGGGTTCGAGGCCTTTCCCCGCCTTCCGAAACGGCAAATTTCGTGACGTTTTTGCGTTGCTTGTTGCCGCCCAAGTCTGATAGGTAACTTAACTCTTTTGTAACAGTGGCGTGTGGACGGCATGGTTGACGCCACCGGGCGGAAGCCTTCGCGCGCTGGAATACCGGACCACAACGGATGAAACCGATGATGCACTATCTGAAACCCCTCGGCCTTCTGGCCGGGCTGTCCGTGCTCCTGGGCTCGTGCGTCTCCATCGACGAACACGAGCAACTGAACCGTGCGAAGCAACGCGTGGAGGCGGACAACGCCGCTCTGACCCAAAACCTGGAGCAGCGAGGTCAGCAGGTCACGGCGCTCCGGGGCGAGGTCGACCGGCTCAAGGAGGACGTGACCCGGTCACGAGGGATGGTCGACCGAAAGGACCAGGAGCTCGCGGACGCCCGGCAGAGGATCAGCGAACTGACGGCGTCCCTGGCGCGGGTCGAAGGCGAGCTGGACAACGCCATCGCCGAGCGGCGCTCAACGGTGGAACGGAACCGGCGGCGGGTGGCCGCTCTGACGGCTGAGAGGGACAGCACGCTCAGGACCGTCGACGACCTGACCGCACAGCTCGACCAAAGATCGGCGACGCTCCAGGACCTGAACACCAGAACCCGTGACTTGACCGACCTGAGGGACTCCCTTGTGCGGCAGAATGCGCTTCTCACGGCGGCCAAGGCCGAGCTCGAGGACAACTTCGCCGCGCTGACGCGCAAGCGGGATGAATTGACCGCGCGAGTGGAGGGGCTGGAGAACGAGGTCGCGCGGCAGGACCGGACCATCGCCGCGATGAACGCCGAAACCGATGGGCTGAAGGCGGCAAGGCGGTCGATGGAGGCCGAGATCTATTCCCAGAAGGCCACCCTCGGGAGGTTGAACCGGCAACTGTCAGAGGTGACGCGGTCACTGGACCAGACCCGCGCGGAGAAGGACAAGGCCTTGGCGGACCACGCCGCCAGGGAAAAGGAAGCCGCCGAAAAACTTGCGTCCCTTGCGGCGGCTCGTGACCAGGCCGTACAGCAGCTCCAGGGGCAACTCGCCGACACCCTGGGCTCGCTGGACCGGATCCGCGCCGAAAAGGACCAAGCCTTGGCCGATCTTGCCGCCAGGGAAACGGCCCTGGAGGAGTTGGCCGCCAAGGAACGGGAAGCGACACGGAGGCTGACCTCCCTCGCCACCGACCACGAACGGGCCGTCAAGCAACTGCAGGAGCAATTGACGCAGGCCACCGCTTCGCTGGAACAGGTCCGGACCCGGAAGGACCGGGAAATCGCGGCGTTGACGGCTGAACAACAGGATCTCACGAAGCAGTTGACCGATCTCACGGCGGGGCATGAAGCGGCCACCGGCCGACTACGCCAGCAGCTCGACGAGACGACGCGTTCACTGGAACAGACCCGGGCCGAAAAGGACCAGGCCCTCGCCGCCCTGACGGCGGACCAGCGGGAACTCTCCGAACAACTGACCAGGCTGAAGGCTTCCCATGAAGAAGCCGCGAGTCAGCTCCAGGAGCAACTGGACCAGGCCGCTCAATCGCTCAAGAAGGTCCAGGCGGAAAAGCAACAGGCCGAGGCCGAGCTCGCCGCCCTGAAGCAGCAGATGGCGACGCAGGATCCCGCGGACCATCAGGGCCGGCAGGAACTGGAACGGAAGCTCGCCGACACCGAACGCTCGTTGAAGAGGACCGAGGCCGAGCGGCAACAGTTCCTGGATGCGCTGACCGCGGACAAGAAACAGCTTGCGCTGCAGATGGCCGGATTGACTTCGGCGCATGAAACCGCCGTGCAACAGCTTGAACAGCGTCTGACCGCTGTAGGCCTCTCACTCGAACAGACCAACGCGGAGAGGGAGAAGGCTCTTGCCGACCTGGCCGCCAAGGAAGACGAAACCGCGGTGAAACTGGCCGCCCTGACCGCGGCTCACGACCAGGCCGCCGCCGGGCTCCAGCAGCAACTGGATGAAACCAGCCGATCCCTGGAACAGACCCGCGCCGAAAAGGACCAGGCCGTCGCCGACCTGGCCGCCAGGGAACAGGAGGCGGCAGAGAAGCTCGCCTCCCTCACCGCGGCCCATGACCAGGCCGCCGCTCAGTTGCAACAGCGACTGGACGAGACCAGCCAATCCCTGGAACAGACCCGCGCCGAAAAGGACCAGGCCGTCGCCGACCTGGCCGCCAGGGAACAGGAGGCGGCGGAGAAGCTGGCCTCCCTCACCGCGGCCCATGACCAGGCCACGGCTCAGTTGCAACAGCGACTGGACGACACCGGCCGCTCCCTGGAACGGACCCGCACCGACAGGGCGCAGGCCGTTGCCGCGCTGGGCGCCGACAAGCAGGAACTCACCCGGCAGATGGTGGCGGCAAGGACCGAACGCGACGTGCTCAAGCAGCAGATCGAGGGGAAGCTGATCCTCGAACGCTACTGGCAGTGGATCTTCGGCGCCGTCGTGGGTCTCGCCGCCCTCGGTTGGGGGACCCGCTGGTTCAAGGCGTAGCGGCCCGGCGCTCAGGCTTTGATGTCGGGCCAATCCTGCAGCAGCTTTCCGTAACCGGAGATGCTGCAGGAGAACCCTACGCTCGAGAGCATGAACCAGAGCATGGCGGGGTTGCTGGCCACCACCGGCCGCGAAAGATCCCGCTCGATCCGGTCCAGCACCTTCAGCGGGTCGAGCACCGCACCCTGGAAATAGATCGCCTCCACCTCGGGGTTCCCCTTGAGCGCCTTGTCCGTGAGCGCGTAGACGTCCTCGGGCTCGACCGTCATGGCGTCGCGATAGTCGTCGAAGTTGTCCGCGGGCGAAACCGCGTCGATGCCGCAGCCGGTGAGATAGTCGCGGATCCGCTTGTTCATGATCTCGACGAACGGAGTCAGCAGCAGCACCCGGGTGGTCGAGAGGGCCTTGAGCGCTTCGACGCATGACTCAAGGGCCGTGGTCACCGGAACGTCCACGGCCTCCTTCAGTCTGGCCAGGAGCCCCGGATTGAGGACCTCCACCGGCGCCCCGCTGACGATGACTCCCCGCCAGCCGCGCTCCCGCGCCAGCCGGGCCGAAGTCTCCACCACCATGTCGCCCGTTCCCGCAAGGCTCTCCAGCGAGCCGCGGACGATTCCCAACCCCTCGAACTCCATCTCCACTTCCTGCGGGATGAACGCCTTGAACGGCTCGAAGTGGGGACTCGAGCTCGATATCGGCGTGACGAAACCAATCTTGACCGGATCTGCCATGACTCCCCTCCTGTTCCCGGATCCGCTGTTTCTAGAACGAACGCGCGGCAATCCAACTGCCGCCGATGAAGGTACCCAACGTGCTTCCCAGGTTCGAGAACACCACCACCAGCAGGATACGCGAGACGGGGTTGCGCCAAAGACCCTTGGGGAATGCCGTCAACACCTCTCCCATGGCCTCCAGGTCGGCCACCGTGGGCTTCTTGACCCACGCCTGGACCAGTCCCGAGACCCAGCCGGCGGCGATGGTGGGGTTGAGGCTGGTGATGGGCGCGGCCAGGAACGCCGCCAGCACCGTGACCGGATGGCCCAGCGCCAGGGCCGCGCCGGCGGCCGCCAGCACCCCGTTCACCAGCACCCAGATGGAGATGGACTCCAGGGAGTGGGCGGCGCCGGCGCGGAAGAATCCGTAGGCGATGATCGCCACGATCAGGGAAGGCACCAGCCACTTGATGCTCCTGGACCAGAATGACCGGTCGGGGACGGTTTCCAGGGGAGCCAGGGGCTGGTCCCGAAGAATCTCGCGGGCAATGCCCGGCACGTGCCCCGCGCCGACGATGGCCACGACCTTCTCCCCTTCGGCCTGCCTGATCTTCTGCGCCAGGTAGACATCCCGCTCGTCGATGATGGTCCGCTTCACGTCGGGAAAGGCCTTGGCGAACTCCACCAGGACGTCCCCCATCCCGTCCTGGCGCTTGAGGTCGTCCACCGTCTCCCTGTCGATCTCGGGCTCCGCCACCGCGCTGGTGAGAAGCAGGAAGAGGAGCTTCAGCTTGTTCCACAGCCCGAGCCGCCGCCAGGTCCTCTTCATGGTCACCTGGACGTCGCGGTCCGCGAGCACCAGCTCCGCATCGCGCTCATGCGCCAGCCGGACGCCCTCCAGCATGTCCGCCCCGGGCCGCACGCCCAGCCGGTCGCCCATACGCTTGTAGAACGCCGACATGATCAACTGGCTCAAGAGGAGAGCGGCCTTGCCCTCCTTGATGACCTTGAAGATATCGGTCTTCTTCCACGCGTCGGGCCGAGTGAATGCCTCGTACCGGGCCAGGCACAACTCCACGCAAATGGCGTCGGGCTCCACCATCTCCACGGTCTTCCGCACGTCGTCGATGCTCTCCAGCGAGACGTGCGCGGTGCCGACGAGATAGACCTCCCGGCCCCGGTCGTGCAATCGCCGTGTCTGCACGGGAAGCCCGGCGATCTCCGGGTCTTGCGTGGCGTCGAACTCCACGCGGGTCAGACCTGGGCCACCGGCCCGTCGTAGTTCCGGAGCCAGCCGATGAACTGGACGATCTGGTCGACCATGTAGTCGTGGTACGCCTTGCCCTTTTCCGGAGAGGCCTTGATGGAGGGGCTGAAGGACCCCGTGGGCACGATCCGGCGCTGTTCGGTGCTGGTCCAGGGGATGTCGATGACCTCGTGCGGTGCGGAGAAGAGGTCTCCGTGGGACCACGGCGAGAAGTTCTTGTCGAAGTCCACCTGCGACGTGGTCAGCTTCTCCTGCTTGATCAGGTGGGGAAACTTGTACCAGCACTCCGAGATCTCCAGCTCGCCGCTATGATGCTCCTTGGCCTCCTTGATCTCGTTGGCGATCTTCTTGGCGATCTTCACCGGATCGATAACCGCGAAGAAGACCTCCGGCATCTCGAACTCGCGCAGGTTCTTGGTGGCCGCCAGCAGCCCCGGAAGGTTGGCGCCCTTGTGTCCGTTGATGATGAGGATCTTCCGGAAGCCGTGCTTGCGCAGGCTGCGGCTCATGTCCTGGATCACCGCCATCAGCGTCTCGGTGCGGAGAGAGATGGTTCCCGGGAACCCCAGATGATGCGGCGAGTCGCCGAACCACAACGGCGGCGTGCACAGCGTCCCGGTGGCGCGGGCCACGTCCTCCGCCAGGGCGATGGCGATGAGGCAGTCCAACCCGAGCGGACCCGCCGGCCCGTGCTCCTCGGTACTACCCACCGGGCAGATGATGATGTCGGAATCCTCCAGATAGGCCGCCACGTCCTCCCACGTCAGTTCCTGAAGCCATACCGAGCCTAGTTGCGCTGCCATGTTCATTTCCTCCCGTCGTTCACTTGATGGCCAGCGGATTCGTCGGCGAACCCACCGCTCCGGTGACCGGCAGCGCGGGGCCCGCGAACATGAACTCGTAGCGTCCGTCCTCCGCGCAGTCGTCCGCCAGCTCTTCCAGAAAGAATATCTCGCCCACCGTGAGGCCCATGTTGGGGATGCTGATCCAGTGCCACGGCTGGTTTGCCTCCCGGGTCTGGTTGGGCCTCACCTCCACCCCCCAGGTGTCCGTCGCCACCGCCGCCACCTCCTTGGCGTGAAGCCAATCGAGGGTCTCGAAGCCGAGGCCCGGCGCATCCCCGCCCGGATAGCCGTCCCAGGATCCGGCGTCCAGCTTGGCCTTCATCTGGCCCGTCCTCACCAGCAGAAAGTCGCCCCGGCGCACCTCGACACTCTGGCTTTTCATGGCGCGGTCGAGGTCGCGGTTGGTGATGGCATAGCCGTCCTCCAGCCACTCGCTGCCCTTCGCCCGGGCCACGTCCAGCAGCACGCCACGGCCGACCATCTTGTCTCGGGTTTTCTCGATGCCGTTCCTGGCGGCGCCCCCGGTAGTCACCAGACGGCAGTCGTAGCCGTTGTACATGCGGTCTTCGTAGAAGATGTGCGCCAACCCGTCCCACTGGGTACCGGCCTGAAGGGGCATGATGATGATGTCGTCCGCGCCCCGGATGCCCCGGTGGTCGAGCACGCCGGAATAGGCGTCGGTGCCGGTGCGGAGCATGAGGTGTATGGGATTGAATCGGCCCATGGCCGGGTAATTGCTCTTGCCGCCCTGCGGGCCGTCGGCGTCGAAGCTCAAGGCGAGGGAAAACACCCGGCCCTTGCGCACGAGCTGCGCAGCGGCGACGATGTCCTCCGGCCCGGTGAAGTTGAGGGTGCCGATCTCGTCGTCCCTGCCCCACCGGCCCCAGTTGCGCAGGCGCTTCGCCGCCTCCCGGATCAGCTCCATGGTCAGTTTGCGCCTTCGAGTCGCCAAGCCTGCCTCCTCTGGTTCGCGGGTGTCGATCGGGTTGAAACCCTGCCGAGGATAACCTATGACTCTCCGGTATGTCGTCCGGCTTTGACAGCCGCAGAGGTCAAAAAGTGATGCTCGGCTTCGTGGTAAGGCGTTGCGCCAGGGAGCTCGGCCACACCCCCAGCCCTCACGAGTTCGCTGCCTGGGCCAACAACCAGAGGCTGGACGGAGAACGCTACAACATCTTCGGCCAGGCCATCTCGGCCGAAGCGGCGAAGGTCATGCTGCGCCGGCTCGACCGGCTCGTAACCATCCGCTCCGGGGACGTCATCCTTCGGCAACCCGACGGCCCCTGAGAAGCCCCGCCTCTTCCGGCTAGGAGGCCTTCCTTACCGCGTCGCGGATGTCCAGGTTGTAGAGCCTGGCGCCGTTGTCCTGCAGGATCTTCGTCTTGACGTCCTCGCTCAGGTCTTCCCGCTGCTTCAGGTAATCGCTGGACAGGATCTCACGGTCGCCGTGGGGCATATCCGAGCCGTAGACCACCTGTCCGTCGCCCACGAGCTCCACGACCTCGGGCAACAGCCTGTCTTCGACTTCCGCGCTCAGGTAGAGATTGCCCTGCCGCATGTACTCCATGGGCGCCAGCTTGGCCTTGGGGATCGTGTCCGGAAGGATGTCCGCGAGGAAGTTGCCCGAATGGCCGAAGCGGTGGTCCAGCCGGTCGATCATGAAGTGGATCCACTGGCAGCCGGCTTCCAGAAACCCCACGCGCATGGTCGGGAACCGGTCCAGCAACCCGCTGTTGATCATGGACGAGAAGCCCAGGAGCACCGGCATCAGGAAGGCGTTCACGGACGACGGGTAGATGTGGGTGAACAGGCCCGAAATGGCCGGACACGCCCAGCCCACGTGTATGGCCAGCGTGAGGTCCTTCTCCACCAGCGCCTCGTAAAACGGCAGAAAGGCAGGGTCGTCGAGCAGGCGGTCGCCGATGGTGCCCAGCAGCATGACGGCCACGGCTCCGAGGCTGTGGGCCTCGTGGACCTGCTGGACCGCACCCTCCACGTCGTCGAGGTTCACCACCGCGGCCCACTTGAGCCGCTCGTGCGCGCCTATCTGATCGCCCAGGAAGCGGTTGTAGGCAGAACTCATGGCGGTCACGAGCGGAGGGTTCGCCGCCAATGGATAGGCAAGGAACAATGTCGGATAGAGGACCTGGAGCGAGATCCCTTCCTTGTCCATGGCTTCGATCCGCTCCTTGACGCCGTGGATTTCCATGCTGCCGATGGTGTCGGATTTCTTCTGGGCGTGGGGTGTCTTCTTTCCCTGGTAGCTGGCCGGCGTCCCCAGGTTGTGGGCGCCGCGCCCTACCCGGCGAGGGTACATCTGCTCCTCGATCATCCAGTAGACCATCTTGTCGATGGCCACCACCCGCGGCCGTTGCGCACGGAACGCCGGGTCAAAGTACTTGTCGCTGAATGTGCCTTCGCTTTCCTCGACGTGTCCGTCCGCATCGACCAGGTACATGTTTCACCTCCGTGTGTTACACGCGCCTCGGTGATCCATGGGCGCGATCCCTCTGGATGTAACCCAAACGCAAGGGGCAGTTCAAGACTGGAGCGCGTTTATCGCCCGCGTCCCGTTGACAGAGCGTGTGAAAATGCCTAGTGTCCTGGATTCGGCGCGTTGGAATGAACCTTTCGTTCGCTGAAACACCCGTCACAAGGAGGGCAAGACATGATTCGAGCGATATCGAGTTTCCTGATCGCACTGGTCGCACTGGCCGGCGCTGGCACGGTCCTGGCCCAGGACATGCCCACGGTACAGATGTCGTCGTTCGACAAGCCGTCGTTCGGCCATACGACGGCTTCGCTGATCGAAGCCAACGAGTTCGACAAGAAACACGGTGTCGACATCCAGTGGGTCTTCAAGCAGGGGCGCGCGGCCAACACGGACTTCGCCACCGGCAGGGACAAGATCACTATCGCCTCGGCGCTCCTGTCGGAAGCCAACCGCCGGCTCAAGGGCGTGAAATCGGTTTACTTGTTCAACGTGCTCAACGGACACGGCGCACTGCTGACCATGGATCCCACCATCAACAGTATCGCGGACCTCGAAGGCAAGAGCCTGGGGGCATTCACCGTGACCACCAACTACGCCATGTTCCGCTACTTCGCCCAGAAGGCTGGGGTCGACCTGAACAAGGTGTCGATCCAGTCCACCAACACCGGGGGATTGGCGACCCTGCTGATGGCCAAGCGCGCCGATGCGGTGCACTTTTGGGAACCCAACTACTCCAAGATGTTGGTGAGCAATCCCGGCAAGCTCAAGATGATCGAATACTTCCACCAGTGGCAGGCCATACACGGGGCGCCGCAGAGGGGCTTCCTCGGCATCGCCGCGCATGAGGACTGGATCGCCTCCAACAAGGCCCTGATCCCGAAGATATACAAGGCCTTCGCGGAGCTGGCCCAGTGGTTGCCGACCCATCATGACGAAGCGGCCTCGATCATCGAGAAAGCGGCCGGCGTGCCGAAGGAAGCCTTCCTGATGGCGCTGGCGACAGCCCGGTATCCGCTCGACGTGGTGCCCGCGGCGGAGATCGAAAGCAACATCAAGGCGCTGTTCCAGGCCGGCATCGAGAGCGGCTACATGAAGAAGCTGCCGGACGACGGCATCATCTACCGGGGCAAGGTCCGTTAGCCGCGCGCCGCTTCCCGAATGGCATCCGAAGCACCCCCCACCGCGTTGTCTCCGGCGCAGGTCCAGGAGGCGTGGCATTCGCGTCTCCTGGGCCTCGTGGCCGCCCGGAAGGAGCCGATCATCTCGTTTGCCGTGATCCTGGTGTCCTGGCAGATCGCCTCCTTCTTCCTGCCGCCGTACCTGATTCCCAGCGTCGATGTCATTGTCGCCGCTTTCATCGAGATCGTCGTGAACATCGGCCTGTTGGGCGATGTGCTGATCACCATGGGACGTATCTTCCTGGGGCTCGTCCTGGCCTTCATCATCGGCACCATCCTCGGCGTGTTCATGGGCTTCACCCAAACGGTGGAAAAACACACCCTGCCGGTGCTCCACTTCATCATGGGCATACCGGCACTCTCCTGGGTGGTATTCGCCATCATCTGGTTCAGCCACGTGGAAACCCGCATCGCATTCATCCTGCTGGCCGGTTGCCTGCCCAACTACGCGCTCATCATCCACGACGGCATCAAGAGCATCTCCAAGGAATACCTGGACATGCTGCGGGCCATGCGGCCGACGCGGAAACAGCTTTTCTCCAAGCTGATTCTGCCGGGGATGATTCCGGCGGTGCTCACCGCGTGGAAGGTAAACCTGGGGCTCGCCGCCCGCGTGGTCATCGTCGCCGAGCTGGTGGGCGCCACCCGGGGCGTGGGCAACAAGCTGCTGCTGGCGCAGGAACTGTTCGAGATGCCCAAGGCCATCGCCTGGACCCTGGTGCTGGTGGCCTTCCTGCTCATCAGCCAGCTCGTGATTCTCATGCTGGAACACAAGCTGCTGCGCTGGCGTCCGGCCAAGCAGGGAGGGATGGCCACGTGAGCACCGCCGGTCCGGTTGTCCGGATGCGGGACGTAAGCAAGGTGTTCACGTCGGTGGACGGTGATCGCTTCACCGCGGTGGAAAGCCTCGACCTGGAGGTCGGCAGCGGCGACATCGTCGCCATCGTGGGCAAGACGGGCTGCGGGAAATCGACGACGTTCAACCTTCTCCTCGGTCTGGAAGAGGCCACCACCGGCTCCATCGAGCTCCTCGGGCATGACCCTTACCGAGAGTTCGACTGGTTCCGCTCGAAGCTGGGCGTCATCTTCCAGACCGACCGCCTGTTGCCGTGGCGCACGGCGCTGGAGAACGCCCGGGTGGGCCTGGAGATCCTCGATTTCAGCGAGAAGGAACAGAACGACATCGCCCTGCAATGGCTGCGCAAGCTGGAGCTCCAGGGGTTCGAGGACGCCTACCCCCACGAGCTGTCCGGCGGCATGCGCCAGCGCGTGGGCATGGCACGGGCCTTCTGCCTTTCGCCGGAGATCTTCTTCGCCGACGAGGCCTTCGGCCACCTGGATCAATCCACGGCCAGACGGCTACGGGAAGTCTTCCTGGAACTCGTCACCGAGAGCCGGAAGACCTGCCTCCTCATCACTCACAACATCCACGAGGCCCTGGAGATCGGCTCGCGCCTGGTGATCCTCGGTAGACCCGGACGGGTCCTGGCCGACATGGAGACGCCCACCAACGCCTCCCGCGCCGAGATGGCCGAGTTCGAGGACCGGGTCCTCGACATCATCGAGAACAACGAAGCCATCGGGTGAGGGGCTAACGGGACTACATCACGGCACGGAGGCTATCCTGCCTCCGGCGGCGCGGGAAGCGGCAGAATAGTATCCCGGACGATCGCTGGGCTGCGAGGCTACGCCCTACCCCAACATCCGGTCCGGCAGCCAGAGCGAGATCTGCGGGAAGGCCACCAGGATGACGAGAGTGACCACGTCCATGAGGAAGAACGGCAGGATGCCCTTGAAGATCTCCTCGAGGCGCACCATTCCATGGGCGGCGGCGTTCACGGTGTAGACGTTCATTCCCACCGGCGGGGTGATAAGGCCGATCTCCGAGGTCTTGATCACCAGCACGCCGAACCAGATGCCGCTGAAGCCCATCTGGATGATGATGGGGAAGACGATGGGCAGGGTGATGGCCATCATCGCGGCCGGGTCCATGAACATGCCCAGGAACACGTAGAGCAGCAGAAAGCCGGTCAGTACCAGGTGGCGCGGCATGCCGGAACTCACCAGGTAGTCCGCCAGCCGCGGGCCGACGTTGGTGATGGCCAGGAAGCGGCTGAAGATGTAGGCGCCGATGATGATCGTGAAGAGCATCGTGGTGGAGGTGGCGGTGTCCAGCACGGTGTTGCGCAGCCTCTCGCGCGAGAAGGCGCCCTTGGCGATCATGATCACGAACGCGCCGAAGGCGCCGAAGGCCCCCGCCTCGGTGGGAGTGGCGATGCCCAGGTAGATGGCGCCCATGACGACGATGGAGAGGGTAACGATGCCCCACACCCGGTACAGGGACAGGAGCTTTTCCCTCAACGGCGGCCTTTCCTCGAGGATGGGCGCTATTTCGGGCCGGAACCGGACCCAGCACGAGATCATGCCCATATAAATCAGCGCGGAAAGGACCCCCGGAATGAAGCCCGCGATGAGCAGCTTGCCGATGGACTGCTCGGTAATGATCCCGTAGATGATCATGAGACCGCTGGGAGGGATCAACGCTCCCAAGGTCCCGGACGCCGCGATGGCGCCGGTGGCAAGCCGCTTGTCGTAGCCGTACTTGGTCATTTCCGGCAGGGCCACCTGGGTGAAGGTCGCGGCGGTGGCCACGCTGGAGCCGCAGGCCGCGGCAAACGCGGCGCAACTCGCCGTGGTGGCCATGGCGAGGCCGCCGCGGACCCGCCCCAACCACTTGTGAACCACCGAGTAGATGTCCGCGCTCAAGCCGCCGTAGTTGGCGAACTGCCCCATCAGGATAAAGACGGGGATGGCGAAGAACGTGAAGTTGGCCACCACCTTGTACGGGGTCGTCCGCAAAAGACCGATGCCGGCGGCCCAGCTGTCGGTGAGCATGACGAAGCCCAACACCCCGACCAGCCCCAGCGACACGGCCACGTGAAGGCCGCACAGGAGCAGGAAGATCAGAAAAAAGACGCTGACGATCGCCAGGAAGGTTGGGTCCATGTGATGCCTACCCCGGGGTTATGAGACTCCGAAACCGCTTCCAGGCGTCTCTCAACATTTGAATGGCGATAAGGGCCGCGCCGAAGGGGATCGCGAGCTTGGGCGGGTAGACCGGAATCTGCACCAAACCGTCGGACGCCTCGCGGTACTCCAGGGCGGAGAGCCCGGCGAACCAGGATTGCCAAGCCATCATCACGAAGAACACCGCCGCGATCAGGAGCACGATCACCGCGAGTCCGTCCCCGACCTTCCCCGGCAGCCGCTGCGTCACCAGCTCGACGCAGATGTGCCGCTTGGTGAGCTGGACGTACGCCAGGCTGAAGAACACCACGAACACGATCAGGAACTCGGTGAACTCCAGCGTCCCGGGGATCGGACTCGAGAACACGTAGCGCCCGGTGACGTCCACCGTGATCAGCAGCATCATGAAGAACAGCACGTAGCCGCTGATCTCGTTCAGGAAAGTCATGAACCGGGTCATCCACGTGTGGTCACCTTCCGGTGCCGCAAAACCCGGTGTTCCGGCGGATTCAAGAGTATCCTTAGATGGTTCCAAGACAGTCTGACCCCGTGACGGTGTGCGGGGACGGCGTCACCGCCGCCCCCGCAGCCGCGTGTTTGTATGGAAGGGGGTTACCCCGCCAATGACCCGTGCTACTCGCCGCGGAAGACGGCCAGGGTCTTCTTGCCCGGCAGGCCCAGCTTCTCCATGCTGGCCACCCAGTCCCCGGCGATCTTCTTGACGCCCGGGCTGTTCTTCCACTTCTCCCGGTCCTCGGCCGAGAAGTCGACGATCTTGACGCCCTTGCCCTTCAGGTACTTCTGGAACTTGACGTCGTCGTCCTTCATCGCCTGGGCTTCCCACTTGCCGACCTTTTCACCCTCTTCCAGGAGGATCTTCTGGTGCTCCTTCGACAGGGAATCCCACTTCCTCTTGTTGATGGTGAAGGTGTTGACGCCTGCGATGCAGCCCATCTCGATCTTGCTCATGTACTTGGCCACTTCGTAGGTCTTGAACCGCTGGGCCGCTTCGAAGGAGAGGATGCGCGCGTCGATGGTCTTGCGCTGCAGCGCCTCGTACATCTCGCCGCCGGTGGTGCTCACCGGAATCCCGCCGCCCGCCTTGATGGCCTTGGGGGCGATGCGGCCGAAGGTGCCGACCTTCTTGCCCTTGAGCTCCGCCAGGTTGGTGATGGGGTAGTGGGCCACGAGCTGGTAGCTCGCCGTGGCGGTCATGCCCACCACCACGTGGCCGAACTTGGCCAGCTCCGCGCTGGCCTCCGGGATCTGCGCGAGCACGCGCATGCCGCCGTCGCGCGACTGCACCGGATCGCTCACGGCGAAGGGCAGCCCCGCCACCTGCAGCAGCCGGATCTTGTCCGAGAAATAGCCGATGGCCAGGTCGGCCATGTCGGACGTGCCCAACTGCACCGCCTCCAGCGCCTCCTTGGCGTGCACCAGCGAGTTGGCCCAGAAGATCTGGACCTCGATCTCGCCGTTGGTCCGCTTCGCCACGCCGTTCTTGAAGTGCACCAGGTAGTCGGCGCGCGGCGTTCCCGGGCGCGCGGACTGAGTCGCCACCTTGAGGATGATCTTGGACTGGGCGTCTTCCGGCACTGCCAACCCGGCGACACACAGGACGCCCGCCATCAGGAAGACCACCAACGATTTCGATACTGCCTTCATGCTTTCCCCTTTCTGATTCCAGTACCCTTTACCGTGACGCCCGTGCGTCATGGCTCAACATCGGCCGGGTGCAGCACCCGGCCGGACTCACAGATTGAAGAACCGTTTCGCGTTGTCGCCCAGCACCGCCTGCTTGTCCTCCCTGGACATGTCGTCGCGTTCCGCCACCTCCTCGATTTCGTGTACTGCCGCCGGCAGGTCCACCTCGTGGGGATAGTCGGACGCGTAGGCGAAGGCCTCGATGCCCACCCGGCTCGCAACGTATGCCAGGGTCTCTTCGCTGCCCTCGCAGCCCAGCAGGATGCGGCCGCCCTTGAGATATTCCACCGGCCGCATCTTGGGCTGGTCCTCGGCGTCGAAGTAGTTCTCGTCGCGAACCATGCGATCGATGAGGAAATCGAGCCAGCCGCAGCCGCCCTCCATGAATGCTGCCTTGAGCTTCGGGTGTGCGTCGAACACGCCGTGGTAGATGAACGACACGAGGGCGATCATCAACGGAATGGAATGGTGCAGGACATGCGAACCCGTGAAGTTCGTGAACGTGTCCATTCCCATGCCCAGGTTGGAGCCGCCGTGAATGGCTATGGGCACCTCCAGGCGCTCGGCTTCGGCGTAGACCGGCCAGTAGCTCTGGTGCCCCAGGTGGAGCGGCAGTCCCGTGGACGGCAGCATGCCGCCGACGAAGCCGAGCTTGTCCACCGCGCGCCGGAGTTCCTTCACGGCCCCCGGGACGTCCTGCATGGGCAGAAGCGCCACCGGCCGCAGCCGGTCGCTCACCTTGGCGAACTTCTCGTGGATATAGTCGTTGTAGGCCTGGCAGACTTCCACCGCGTAGCGCGGTATCTGGATAAAGCCCACCGAGAGCCCTTCGGTGGTGAACAGGACGGTCTTGTCGATGCCGGCCTGATCGAGAAAAGCGACCCAGTCCTCGCCGCTCCCCGGCATGTACTCGCTGGCGGTGACCCGCTCGTTGCCCGTAGTCCCGGCGTGGAGGGCGAAATGCATTCCGTCGATGGAAGGGAATACTCCCTGGCGGTCCCGGGCGGGGTTGGTGGCCTGCATCTTGATGCGGTCGCTCATGTAATCGGCCATGTCCGGGACCCACTCCACCACGTGGCCGTCACAGTCCACTACGGAATAATCTTCATACGACACGACATTCTCCCAAACCGCCGGCGTGACGCGGCTCCCGCGCCCGCAAAGCTGCTCCTTCCCATCCGGACCCCGCCACCACGCTTCTGACGGCGTGAAAACTGGACACTAGTAAAAGCCCTGAACCGCTGTCAAGGGGATTCCCGAGGTACTGAAGAGAACACTTCGTATGAACGAGGGGAGAGGCCACAGCCCCTCCCCTCGACAGAGCTACTCCTTGCCCAGGAATGCCGCAAGGGCCTTCTTGCCGGGCAGTCCCTGCTTCTCCATGCTGGCCACCCAGTCCCCGGCGATCTGCTGGACGCCCGGGCTGTTCTTCCACTTCTCCCGGTCCTCCGCCGAAAAATCGACAATGATGACGCCCTTGCCCTTCAGGTACTTCTGAAACTTGACGTCGTCGTCCTTCATTGCCTGGGCTTCCCACCTGCCGGCCTTGTCGGCCTCGTCGAGAATGATCTTCTGGTGCTCCTTCGACAAGCCGTCCCACTTTCTCTGGTTGATGGTGAACATGGTGACGCCGGCGATACAGCCCATCTCGATGCGGCTCATGTACTTGGCGACCTCGTAGGTCTTGAACCGCTGGGCGGCCTCGAAGGAAAGAATGCGGGCGTCGATGGTCTTGCGCTGCAACGCCTCGTACATCTCGCCGCCGGTGGTGCTCACCGGGATTCCGCCACCCGCCTTGATGGCCTTGGGGGCGATGCGGCCGAAGGTGCCCACCTTCTTGCCCTTGAGGTCCGCCAGGTTACGGATGGGATCGTGGGCCACGAGCTGATAGCTCGCCGTGGCGGCCATACCCACGATGACGTGACCGAACTTCGTCAGCTCGGCGCGCGCCTCCGGAACCTGTTTGAGGACGCGTTCGATGCCTTGCCACGACTCCACCGGGTCAGCGACGGAAAAAGGCAGGCCCGCTACCTGCAGTAGCCGGATCTTGTCGGAAAAATAGCCGACGGCCAGATCGGCCATGTCCGCCGTCCCCAACTGCACCGCTTCCAGGGCCTCCTTGGCATGGACGAGAGAGTTGGCCCAGAAGATCTGGACATCGATCTCGCCATTGGTCCTCTTCTCGACGCCCTTCTCGAAACGCACGAGATAGTCGGCCCGCGGGGTCCCGGGGCGGGCGGACTGGGTCGGAATCTTCAGGATGATCTTCGCCTGGGCGTCGTTGGGGACCACCCATCCCATGGCGCACACGAAGGCGGCCATCACAAAGAACGCCAACGATTTGGATAGTGCTGTCATTGTCTCCCCCTTCTCCTGTCAATGGCCTGCAGCCCGGAAAACGGAACGTCTATCGCCGCCGACACTATTCGAAGCCGCGAACGGATGTCAAGGACTCGGCAACGGAGCCGGGCACGCGTGCCCGGCTCCGTCTCGAGCAGGGCGAGACCCTCAGCTCGCCGGCAGCCGTTCCTTCGGGAAGTTCGAGGCCGCGGTGACGCCGCCGTCGCAGATGAGGTTCTCGCCCCACACGAAGCCCGAGTCGTCGCTGGCCAGGAACAGCATGGCCTTGGCCTGGTCCTCGGCCGTGCCCAGCCGTCCGGCCAGGTTCTTGAACTCGCGCCCCTCGGCGCCCTCGTCCTGGCCCACGGGCGAGCCCGAGCGGTTGGGGGTCAGGCAGTTGACCCGGATGTTGTATTGCGAGAGCTGCACCGCCATGCCGCGGGAGAGGTTCACCACCCCACCCTTGGCCGCCATGTAGGCGATGGCGTCGGTGCGGCCGGACAGGCCCGAGGTCGACGCCACGTTGACGATGACGCCGCCCCTGCCCTGCTTCACCATCTGCTCGGCCACGTACCGCCCCACCAGGAACGGTCCCTTGAGGGTCACGTCGATGACCAGGTCCCACTCCTCTTCCGAGATGCTGAAGATGGTCTCGTGGTCGGTGATGGCGGCGTTGTTCACCAGGATGTCGATGCCGCCGAAGGCGCCCACCGTGGCCTCGACCATGGCCTTCACGTCGTCGGTGTCGGCAACGTTGCACTTGGCGTAGATGGCTTCATGGCCGGCGGCCTTGAGGTCGCTGACGACGTTTTCGCCGCGGCCCGGGTCCATGTCCACAATACAGACCTTCGCTCCTTCCGAGGCGAACAGCTTGGCGGCCGCCTCGCCGATGTTTCGGCCCGATCCGGTAATAATCGCCACGCGGTCCTTGAGCTTCATGGTTGTTCCTCCTTGCCCCACTACGATTGTTCGCTTCAGGGTCGTTTTGGTTGAAGTACAGGTGCTCTACGACTTGTCGAGCATACCCAGGAATATTTTTTCCGCGGTCACGGGCAGATCCTTGATGCGCACGTCCACGGCGTCGTCCACGGCGTTGGCGATCGACGGCGCCACCGGAATGAGCGAGGTCTCGCCGATGCCCTTGGCGCCGAAGGGGCCGTTCTTGTGCGGCACCTCCACGGCGATGGGAGTGATCTCGTCCGGCATGTCTCCCAGTGCCGGGAGCACGTAGTCCACCAGGTTGGGATTCACCAGGATGCCGTTGTCCCACACCATCTGCTCGAACAGCGCCTGTCCCAGACCGGTGATGGCGCCGCCCACGAGCTGCTGCTGGCAGCCCAGCGGCGTGATCACCCGGCCCACGTCCACGGCGGTGGCGTGCTTCAGCACCCGAAGCCTGCCGGTGTCCTTGTCGATCTCCACCTCGCTGCCACCGGCCCCCACGAACCAGAACGACGAGGTGGTCTTGTCGCCGGTGTCGGGATCGACGGTGCTGGTCTTCACCTCGCCCCGGCCCACCAGCGTGCCGCCCTGCATGCCGAAGTGGTTGAAGAGCACCTCGCGAATGGTCAGAGCGTTTTCGCGGAAAAGGACCTTGCCCCCCTCCATGCGCGTCTCCTCGAACGGCACCCCGTGCTCCTCGGAGACGAACCTGCGGAGCTGCTCGCACAGGTCCAGCGACGCCAGCTCCAGGGCCTTGCCCATGTGGAAGGTGGAACGGCTCGACGAGGTGGTGAGATCGTAGGGCACCACGTCGGTGTCGACCCCCAGCACCGACACCTGATCCAGCGGAATGCCGAGGGTGTCCGCCACGATGGCGGCCATGGCCGTGTCGGAGCCCTGGCCCATCTCCACCGTGCTGGTGAACACGTTGACGCTGCCGTCCTCGTTGAGCTTGATGGCGGCGCACGAGATGGACGGCGTGATGGTGGCCTTGATGAGCGCCGCCAGCCCCCGGCCGCGCACCTTGGACGGGTCCTCCGACGCCGGCATGGGCTCGCCCCACTTCATTTCCTGGGCCACCTTCTCCAGACATCCCTTGACGCCGATGCTCCAGAGCTTCTCGCCGGTGACGAACTCGTCGCCCTCGTCGTAGATGTTCTGCATGCGCAGTTCGTAGGGGTCCCGGTTGAGCGCCTTGGCGATGATGTCGGTCTGCGACTCGCTGGCCCAGGCCGACTGGGAAACGCCGAAGCCCCGGAACGCGCCCGCCGGCGGCTTGTTGGTGTAGACCGACTTGGCGTCGATCTTCACGTGCTTGAACTTGTAGGGCCCGGCCGCCGTGTAGGCGGACTTCTTGGCCACCCGCGGGCCGATCTCCGCGAACGCGCCGGTGTCGAGGAAGACTTCTGCCTCCCGTGCGTGGAAGCTGCCGTCGGCCGTGACTCCGGTCTTCATGCGGATGAACGCGGCGTGCTTGGTCACCGTGTAGAACACTTCCTCCCGGCTCAGCAGGATGCGCACCGGGCGCTTGGCCTTCTGCGCCAGCGCCACGGTCAGCGGCTCGATCTTGGGATAGACCTTGCTGCCGTAGCCGCCGCCCAGATACGGCACCATGATGCGGATCTTCGATACCGGCATCTTGAAGATGTTGGCGAGCTGGGTGCGCACCACGAAGGGGTTCTGGGTCGTGGACCAGAGGTTCACCCGTCCGTCGGGCTGAAACGCCGCGATGCAGCCGTGGGGCTCCAGCGCCACGTGCTGAGTGGTGGGGAGGATGAAGGTGTCCTCGAAAATATGGGCGCACTCGGCAAAGCCCTGCTCGATGTCCCCCTTGCGCAGCTTGAAGTGGGTGCAGACGTTGGTGTTCTCGATGGGCTTGAGCTCGGCGAGGTCGGCGAAGCCGTGCTCGGGTATGCGCACGGTCTCGTGCACCAGCGTGGCGTCGTCCTTGACCGAGTCGCGCACGTCCATCACCGGCGGCAGGTCCTCGTACTCCACCACGATGAGGTTGGCCGCCTCCTCCGCCGCCTCCCGGGTCTCCGCCGCCACCGCCGCCACCGGATCGCCCACGTGCCGGACCTTGTCCACCGCCACGATGGTCTGGTCCTTGAACACCGGCCCGTAGTAGGGCTCGATACCGGTGCCCTGGACCACGTCGTCCTTGGTATAGACCGCCACCACCCCGGGCACCTTGAGGGCTTCCGACGCGTCCACGTAGCGGACCCACGCGTGGGCCACCGGGCTGCGAAGGACGACACCCTCCAGGACCCCCGGCATCTTCATGTCCGCCAGGTACGCCGCGCGCCCGGTGAGCTTGGCCTGGTAGTCCAGGCGTTGTCCGTCCTGTGCGCTCAGCGGCCTCTCGCTTATCGCCATGACACGCTCCTCTGGAACATTACACTATGACCGGGCCACGCTCCGGATGGCCTGCATGATCTCCTGGTAGCAGCCGCAACGGCAGAAACTGCCGCCCATGTAGCTCTTGATCTGTTCGTCGTCGGGATGAGGGTTCTCGTCCAGCATGGCCTTGGCGGTGAGCAGGAAACCCGAGGTGCAATAGCCGCACTGCAATGCCCCGAACTTCATGAACGACTGCTGCAGCGGGTGCAGCCGGTCGCCTTCCGCCAAGCCCTCCACCGTGGTGACCTTGCGGCCGTCGGCATCCACCGCCAGCACCGAGCAGGCGCTCACCGGCTTGCCGTCCACCAGCAGCGTGCAGGCGCCGCACACCTGGATGTCGCACCCCAGCTTGGCGCCGGTGAGGTCCAGCTCTTCCCGGACCACGTCGAGCAGCGTGCGCCAGGGCTCCACCTCCACCTGGCAGGATGTGCCGTTGACCTCCATGGTGATGGGCTTCTTCATGCCGCGGGATCCTCTCTGTCCGTTCTCGTCTTCGAGCCGCACGAGCCAAGGGCGACCGCCGGTCGCCCCTACGCGCCTCATCCGGGCAGTCCCTCGCCCGGAGAACTAACCGTTGCCTTTCGCCCTCTCGTACACCTTGGCGGCAAGACGCCGCACCAGCGCCGCCACCATCTCGCGCTTGTAGCGCTCCGAACCGCGCAGGTCGTCCATCGGGTCGCACTCGTCGGCCGCCGCCCGCGCCGCCTGGTGCAGGTTATCGTCGTTGAGCGGCTTCCCCTCCAGCGCCGCCTCCGCGTTGCGCGCCCGCATGGGCGTGGGCGCGACGCACCCAAGGCCGATGCGCACGTCACCGCATGCGCCGTCCGCGGGGTTCACCGACATGCGCACCGCCACACCGATGCAGGGCTTGTCCACCACCGAGCTGCTGGAGAACCGGACGTAGTCGATGGCGCTGCGGGCGGGCAGCGGCGGGATCACCACGTGGGTCAGCACCTCGTCTTCCCCCAACTGGGTCTCGTAGTAGTCCACGAAGACCTGTTCCAGCGGCAAGGTGCGTCCGCCCGAGGTATTGGCGATGCGTACCGTGGCGTCCAGCGTGATGAAGACGCAGGGCAGATCGGTCAACGGCTCGCCCGAGGCGATGTTGCCGCCCACCGTAGCCATGTTGCGCACCCGGATGTTGGCGACGTCGTGCTCCAGCTCGCACAGCACGGGCAAGCGCCCCGCCAGCACGTCTGAGGTCTCGATGTCATGGTGGGTCACCAGCGAGCCGATGACCAGGTCCTCACCGGATTCCTCTATGCGCCGCAGACCGTCGATCTTCTTGATGTTGATCAGCGCGTCGGGCTGGAGGAAGCCCTGCTTGAGCAGGATCGTGAGGGAGCTGCCGCCGGCGAACACGCGCGCGTTGCCGCCGTATCGCTTGAGCAGCGCGCAGGCTTCGTCCACGGTACCGGGTTCCAGGTATTCGAAGTGTTTCATGATTGCCGGGAAGGGTTGCGAGCCGTTCGTCCTGAGCGCAGCGTCAGCGGAGCGAAGTCGAAGGGTCCCAGGACCCTCAGATGTAGTCCACCTTGTCGACGCCGGGGACCTGGACCTTCCGGTAGTACTCGTTGTCGTGGAGCGGCATGGTGGCATCGACGCCCCATGCAGCGGTGGTGCGCGGCGCCGGCGCCGAGGGATCCAGCGTGGACATGGCCAGGTTCGGTACGATGATGATGTCCTTGTCCGGCTGCACCCGTGTGTTGACGGCCCATTCCACGTCCACGGGGTCGTGCACGTCGATGTCCTCGTCCACCACCACCACGCGCTTGAAGCCGGCGCCGGTGGCCAGCAGCGCCAGGATGACGTTGCGCGCCTCCGCGTCGTGCCGCTTGCGCATGGACACCACCGCGTGGTGCCGGAAGGTGCCGCCGGCGGTGACGCTGAAGTCCTTGATCTCCGGGGTGATGGCAGCCACGGTGCGATACACGAGCGCCGCATTGGCGCACTCGATGAGGGTGTGGTTCTCGGTCACCGGCATGCCCGTGAGGCAGGTCTCGTAGATGGGATTCCGTCGCATGGTAATGGCGGTGATCTGCACCACCGGAGCCTGCTTGCTCTCGCTGTAGGTCCCCGGGTACTCGCCGTAGGGGCCGTCCGACACCCGCTCCCGGGGGATGGTCACCCCCTCGATCACCACCTCGGCGTGGGCCGGAACATCCACGTCGATGGTATCGCACTTGGTCAACTGCACCGGCGCGCCCCGCAGACCGCCGGCCACCGCGAACTCGTCCACGCCGTAGGGGACGCGCGCCTGGGAGCCGATGATGATGGCCGGGTCCACGCCGATGGCCGTGGCCACCTCCAGCCCCTCGCCCCGGTCCTCGGCCTTGAGGATCATGCGCCCCAGGTGATGGTCCGGCGGCGCCCACAGGGACAGCTTGTCCTTGCCCAGCCGCAGCATGCGGTGGATGGAGACGTTGGGGATGCGCGTCTCCGGGTCCTTGCCGATCTGCACGCCGATGGTAACGTAGGCGCCGCAGTCCTTCTCCGAATGGACGCAGATGGGAAGCTTGTCGAGGTCGATGTCGTCGCCGGTCCAGCGCACCTCCTTGACCGGGCCGGTGGGCACCATCTCGGAGGGGATGCGCGTGTCCTCGAGAGTCAGGTAGCGCTCCAGCAGCTTGTCCTCGGTGACCCCCAGACCCAGCGCGACGAGCCGCCGGGTGGCGTACAGCGCCCCGAGAACGCGCCAGTCGGGATGGTCCTTGACGTTGTTGAACAACAACGCGGGACCGCCGATGTCGGAACTCTTGCGGATCCCCGCGGCCACCTCGAAACGCGTGTCCACCTCCCGGTTCACCTCCAGCAACTGCCCCTCGCGCTCCAGCACGTCAAGGAATTCTCTCAGGTCTTGATGCAATGCAAGTCTCCCGTATCCATGGGTGTAAGCAAAGTGTCTAATTACCAAAAGGCCTATGGGGAGTCTACCGTTGACACTGCCGCTCCATGACGGTAGGGACAGGGCGCATGATCACGATCCGGGCACTGCGGAAGGAGTTCGTCGTCACCGACGGCAAGGTCGCCGCGATCAAGCGTCTCGACCTCGACGTGAACGAGGGCGAGTTCTTCGTCATCGTCGGCGCCAGCGGCTCGGGGAAAACCACGCTTCTGCGTTGCGTTGCGGGGCTCGAAACCCCCAACAGCGGCGAGATCCAAATCGCCGACCGCACCGTGTTCGGCGACGACCCGCCGGTGTGGGTGCCGCCCCAGGACCGGAACTTCGGCATGGTGTTCCAGTCCTATGCCGTGTGGCCGCACCTGACCGTGTTCGACAACGTCGCCCTGCCCCTGCGCGAGGGCGCCCAGAAGATCCCGCGGCAACAGGTGGACGACCGCGTGCGGAACGCGCTCCACATGGTGCAGCTCGACGAGCAGACGGACCGTCCGTCCACGCTCCTGAGCGGCGGCCAGCAGCAGCGGGTGGCGCTGGCCCGGGCCATCGCCGTGAACCCCAACGTGCTGCTCATGGACGAGCCCCTGAGCAACCTCGACGCGCGGCTGCGGGAAGACGTACGCGGCCGCATCCGCGACCTGGCCAAGCAACTCGGCGCCACCGTGCTCTACGTGACCCATGACCAGGTGGAGGCCATGGCCATGGCCGACAAGATCGCCCTCATGAGCCTGGGCGAGTTACTCCAATACGGCGCCCCCATGGACCTCTACCGCAGCCCCAACTGCGCGGAGGTGGCGGAGTTCTTCGGCTCCGTGAACTGGCTGCGGGGACGGCGTGTCGACGCCGACATGGTAGAAACCGGCATCGGCCGGTTCCGGGTATCCGGCGACACCGGCCCGGACGGGGAGGTGCTCGTGGGATTCCGGCCCGAGGCCATGGCTTTCGCGGACCCTTCCGACGAGGAAGCCGGCAACACCTTCCAGACGCGTCTGGTCTCCAGCGTGTTCCTCGGGGACCAGTTCGTCTACGATGTCGTGGCGGACGACACACGGCTCACGGGCAAGAGCCGCTCGGTGCCCACGACCCACGGCGACACGCTGGCCCTTCGCGTCCCGTCGGACGACATCATGGTATTCGCGGCCGACGAAAGGAACACGAACTTCGTGAGCTCCGTCGGCAAGCAGGGTTAGGTCAGGGGTCCCGACCACAAATCAAATGGCTTGACTCTCCTGCGAGTCGAACGCTGCGCCAGGGACCGAAGAGTGCGTGCCCGCGAAAACTGCTCCACGCCAGCCTTGCACCGGCCTGGGAATTGTGGTGCAAGGGTAACGCGTGTCAGGAAGTCAATACTGAAGGAGGAAACCGATGCTCGATGTCAAACGCAACCACAGGTGGGCCGTTGCCCTGAGCGCGGCTGTCTGCTCACTGTTCCTCGTCGCGGGAGCCTACGCGGCCGATGCGCCCAAGACCCTCAAGGAGTTGGTGGAAGGTGCGAAGAAGGAGACCACCCTCAGGGCCATGTGGTCGTCGCGCAGCCTCAGCGGCAGCAAGGGCTTCTCGCACCTTGTCGGCGCCATGAACAAGAAGTACGGCACCAACATCAAGCCGCAGTTCACCCCCGGTCCCAGCATGACCAAGATGATCGGCAGGCTCACCCGGGAGAAGAAGGCAGGTCAACCAGCCAGCACGGACATCCTCTGGAACAACTCGGGCGGCATGTTGAAGTCCAGCCAGGTGGGGTTGACGCGGTCCATGAACTGGATGGCCTATCTGGACCGCCCGATGATCAAGGACGCGGGTTTCGACCCCTTGGCTCCGAAAGGCATTGGACTGGCGTCGGCGTCCACCCTCGTGGGCATCATGTACAACAGCGACGTGGTCAAGGGCGACGACATCCCCAAGAGCATGCACGACGTCCTCCATCCCAAGTGGAAAGGCAAGATCGCGTCCACGCCCTATG
Organism: uncultured Binatia bacterium (SeqCode); assembly: GCA_965219905.1. Taxonomy (GTDB): domain Bacteria; phylum Desulfobacterota; class Binatia; order UBA9968; family JAJDTQ01; genus JAJDTQ01. Next base: position 763,137 of record CBDCOS010000003.1, read on the forward strand.
CCGCCGGGCTGCGTGAGTTCGCCACCCCGACCCTGCTGGGGAGAGAGGTGATGATCGACTACGCCAAGAAGCTGTCCAAGCACGTCGGCGGCCTCATCCGGTGCGGCACGGTGGACCGGCTCACCAGCGGCGAGTTTGCCATGCTGGTGTTCAGTTGCGGCGACCAGTACGTGAACCAGGCCAAGCGCGACGGACTCCCCCTGGGCTACTCGGTGGTGAACGAGGCGGTGGTGTCGCACACCCGCTACGGCGCCGTCCCGGTGCACTCCTCCGCGCCCAATGCCGCGGCCCTGTTCGTCGCCTACCTGCACAGCAAGGAAGGCCAGAAATGGATGTGGGAGGTCAACGGCTTCGACTTCCATCTCTACCCGGAGTCCCATGAGCGGAAGGTCCTGGCCGACGCCCGCGCCCGCGGCGCCAAGGTTGTGGTCAACTCGCCTCAGTGGCTGGGGAGCCAGAAGGACTACCGGAAGACCCGGAAAGAGATAGAGAAGATCCTGCAGGCCAAGTAGAGATCGCTCTCGCAGACACCTGAAGGGGGGGCCGCCGCCACGGCGGTCCCCTTTTCACCCATGGACAGGCCCCGGAACCCCCGGTCCGTCGCGCACGCGCCGAACCCGCCACGGGCCTGTGGACCTCAAAACGCCGTGCCTCTATGGAAGCTGTCCTGAGACGACCGTTCCTCCGCGCGCTCCGCCCCAAGGCATCGCCCTGGATGCTGGGGTTGGCCGTGGCACCAATGTTCGTGATCGCGGTGCTGGTGGCCGTGCTGGTGTGGATCAGCTTCCAGACCGGCATGCTGGGAACGTCGGACGCCACTTACACCGTCAACAACTACTTTGAGATCCTCGCTGACCCGTTCGTAGCCGAGGTCACCTACAACACGCTGATCTTCACCATCGCCACGACGGTGGTGGCTCTCGCCATCGGCCTTCCCATCGCCTGGCTCACCGAGCGCACCACCCTGCCCTACAAGGGGCTGGTCTACACCATCATGACCCTCGGGCTGCTGATACCGGGAATCTACACGGCCATGGGGTGGACCTTCCTGGCGCACCAGCGCATCGGCTTCCTGAACCGCTGGCTGGTGAGCCTGTTCGGGCTGGACGGGGGTCCCATCAACATCGCGACCCCGGTGGGCATGGGCTTCGTCCAGGGCCTCAGCCTGGCGGCGCTGGCGTTCATCCTCACGGCCCAGATGTTCCGGGCCATGAACCCGTCGCTCGAGGAGGCCGCCAAGATCCACGGCATGACCTTTTTCCAGACCCTGCGCCGGGTGACCTTGCCGCTGGCCTTTCCGGCCATTCTCGCCGCGGTCATCTACATGGCCACCATCGCCATCGCTACCTTCGACATCCCGGCCATCATCGGGCTCGGCAACCGCGTCTACATGCTGAGCACCTTCGTCTACCTCAAGACCAATCCCGGCGACGACGAGTTCCCCGAGCACGGCATCACCGCGGCCCTGGGCGTGCTGATGATCGGCGTCGCGGTGCTGCTCACCTGGTGGTACAGCTCGGTGCTGCGCCAGGGCCACCGCTACGAGGTGGTGACCGGCAAGGGCTACCGTCCTACCCTCATCGACCTGGGCAAGTGGGGAATGGCGGGCTGGGGCTTCATCGGGCTCTACATCCTCGCCTCCAAGCTGGTCCCGCTGCTGTTGATCGCCTACGTCGCGGTGACGCCCTACCTGGCGCCGCCGTCCTGGGCGATGCTCAACCGCGCGTCGCTGGCGGCGTTCTACAACATCGACTGGGACCTGGTATGGCGCGGCCTCCAGAACACCGCCCTGCTGGTGGCGGTGGTGCCGACGGTGGTGCTGGTGGTGGCCTTCGCCATCTCCTGGCTCATCGTGCGCTCGGGCTCGCGCTACCGCTACGCCCTGGAGTTCGGGGCCTTTCTGCCGCACGCCCTGCCCGAGGTCATCCTCGCCATCGCCGCGCTGCTGGTGTCGCTGTTCGTGCTCAAGAACTTCATACCGCTGTACGGCTCGGTGTGGCTCATCGCCATCGTCTACATGGTCTCCCGGCTGGCCTTCGCCACCCGGGCGCTCAACAGCTCCCTGCTGCAGATCCACAAGGAGCTCGAGGAGGCCGCCTATACCGCCGGCCTTTCCGCGGTGCGGACATCCTGGAGGATCCTGGTGCCGCTGCTGCGCCCGACCATCCTGTCGGTGTGGATCTGGTCCGCCATCCTGGTGTACCGGGAGCTCACGGTCGCGGTGTTCCTCATCAGCCACGACAACATCACCCTCCCGGCGGTGATCTGGAGCTACTGGTTCTCCGGCGCCACCAACCTGGCGGCGGGCGTCACCCTGGTGCTGACGGCGGTGCTGACGCCGTTGATCCTGGTATTCTGGTGGTTCGGCCGGCGCTCGCTCATGCCCGAGTCATAAACCGGGTTAAAGCGCCGGAGAGCTTGAAACCGCCGGGACACCTCCTCGCGGAGAGCACACGATCATGACGAAACCGAGCATCGTCGGCACCCCGGTCCTGCGTGCCGAGGGTCCCGACAAGGTCACCGGCCGCACCCGCTACGCCGCGGACATCCCGCGGGACGGAATGCTCTGGGGCAAGATCCTCCGGAGCCCTCATCCCCACGCACGCATTCGCGGCATCGACGCCACCCGGGCGCGGAACGCTCCCGGAGTGCGGGCCGTGGTCACCGGCAAGGATATCCCCAACCACTTCATGGGCAAGCAGATCCGGGACCTGCCGGTGCTGTGCTGGGACCGGGTGCGGTACATCGGCGACCGCGTCGCCGCCGTGGCGGCGGACACGCCCGAGGCGGCGGAAGCCGCCCTGGCCCTCATCGAGGTGGACTACGAGGTGCTTCCGGCGGTGTTCGATCCCGTGGCGGCCACCGAGCGCGACGCACCGCTGCTACATGACGACGTCGCCCGGTACGCCGGAGCGCCGCACGAGCGCCTGGCGACCGACGTCCGAAACGGGCTCACCCGGCTGGCCTGGAGCAAGGGTGACGTGGAGCGCGGTTTCCGGGAAGCCGACGTCACCCTGGAGCATACGTTCCGCGTGCCCGCCCGCCACCAGGGATACCTGGAGCCCCACGCCGGACTGCTGGCCATCGATCCGGACGGCCGCATCCAGGTATGGGCGTCCACCAAGGACCCCTTCCGCACCCGCCGGATGCTGGCCGACGCCATCGGCGTCGAGCACGCGCAGGTACGCGTCTACTCCGTCAACGTCGGCGGGGAGTTCGGCGGCAAGGGCGACGCCCGGGACCTCCCCATCGCGTTCTTCCTCGCGCGGGAATCGGGGCGGCCGGTGAAGATCGTCATGACCTACGCGGAGGAGCTGATCGCCAGCAACCCCGACGAGGCCACGGTGGTGACCGTCCGCACGGGCGTAAAGCACGACGGCCGCATCGTCGCACGGCACATGAAGGCGTGGCACGCGGGCGGCGCCTACGGCGGCCTCAAGGCCAGCGCCTCCTTCGCCACCTGGCACTACGTCGGCGGCCTCTACCGGGTGGAGAACGCCTCGTTCGAGTTCCTGCAGATCTACACCAACACCACTCCGGGCGGCTATTACCGGAGCCCCGGCTCCATCCCCAACTTCTTTGCGCTGGAATCCCACACCGACCTCATCGCGCGGGAGCTCGGCATGGACCCCGGCGAGTTCCGCCTGCAAAACGTGCTGCGCGACAACGACGAGGACGCCATCGGCAAGCGTCTCCCCGGCCTGCGGATCCACCCGGTGCTGTCGCGGGCGCTGGAGGCGGCGGACTGGAACGGCCCGCGCCCCGGTCCCAACCGTGGCCGGGGTGTGGCGATCTACGGGCGCCACATTTCCGGCGGCGAGACCGGCATCGCGGTCACGGCCGAGACGGACGGCACGCTTTCGGTGCTCAGTCCCACGGTGGATCAGGGAACCGGGACCCACACCATCCTGCGCCAGCTCGTGGCGGAGCGAATGCAGGTGGCGCTGGAGCGGGTCCGGGTGGTCACCGGCGACACGGACGTCGCCCCCTACGACACCGGCGCCAGGGCCAGCCGGGTCACCTACACGGCGGGACAGGCCGTGGAGAAGGCATGCGACGGGCTCGAAGCCAAGCTCACCGGCTACGCTGCCCGGATGCTGGAATGCGGGCCATCGGACATGATCTACCGAGACGGCGCCTTTTCGCTTCTCACCGACCCGGTGCAGACCCTCACCCTGGCACAGGTAGCGGCCCGGTACCCGGACGACCGCACCGTAACCGTGCAGGAGGACTTCCGTTACCCGGACGAGATCACCTACGTATGTGCGCAGGTGGCGGAGGTGGAGGTGGACCCCGAGACCGGCGCCACGCGAGTGGAGCGCATCGTCACCGCCCACGACGTCGGCACGGTCATCAATCCCATTACCCACCAGGGACAGATCGACGGCGGCGTGATCATGGGCGTAGGCCAGGCCGTCATGGAAGAGCTGGCGCTGGACAACGGCAAGGTGGTCAACGCCAACCTGGGCGAATACAAGCTGCCCGGCATCCGCGACATCCCCGCGCTGGAAACGGTCCTGGTGGAATCGGAAGGCGGGTTGGCGCCGCACGGAGGCAGGGCCATCGGAGAGTTCGCCAACAACGCGCCTCCGGCCGCCATTGCCAATGCCGTGGCCGACGCGGTGGGCGTACGCGTCTACGACATTCCGGTAACGGCGGAGAAAGTGTACATTGGGCTGAAAGCGAATTCCCGGTCGACTCCGGAATGACCGTTCGAGGCACGTTCATCGTACGGCGAACGTTCGGCCGGGAGATCCGGCGGCAGATGGAGGGTCGAAATGCTGGAAGGCAAAGTGGTCGTGGTCACGGGCGGCGGCAAGGGCATCGGACGCCATGCCGCGCTGACGTTCGCACGGGAGAAGGCCAAGGTCGTCATCATCGACGTGAGCCAGGAATGGCTCGACAAGACCGGCCCCGAACTGGGAGAGCTGACCGACGCCGTGGGCATCAACGCGGACGTGCGGGACGAGAAGGCGGTCCGGCGGGCGTTCGACGAGATCGTGTACCGGTTCGGGCACATCGACGTACTGGTGAACGACGCCGCCATCGTGCCGCATTTCGCCTGGGGCATCCCCCGCTGGCCGCTGATCCGGGACATGGACGTGAACTTCTGGGACAAGGTCATCCAGACCAACCTGGGCGGCACCTTCCTGTGCTCGAAGCACGCCCTGGCCCACATGGAGAAGCGCCGCTCCGGCCACATCATCAACCTGTACGGCGGCGGCGGCACCACGCCCGGCGGCGCCTGCGCCTACGTGGTCACCAAGGACGCCATCTGGACCTTCAGCCGCTACCTGGCGGAGGAAGTGCGGGAATCCAACGTCTGCGTGGTGACCTTCTCGCCTCGGGTCGCCATCGTCACCGAGGGAGCGCCGGAAGACGCCTACGGGCGGCTGCCCAGCCCGGAGATCCTGGGACAGGGCTTCGTGCTCGCGGCCGAGCGGCCCATGGAGGACTCGGGACGGTGCTTCTACTATGAGGACGGCAAGCTCGTCCCTGCCAGGGACGGCCGGTACGACGAGTAGTGGGCCGTTGAGAGGGGAAGTCCGGGAGGCGTTGTTGCGACGCTAGGCGAAGTTCTCGAAGAACCGAAGGCACTTCAGGCCGAGGGCGTTGCGCCGGCCCCGCGACGTGAGACGCGCGACGTAGCAGCCGCCGAACGGCACGAACTCCCCGTGCACCGCCACCAGGGCGCCGCGCTCCACGTACTCCTCGATGCAGTGCTTCCACCCCAACGCCAACCCCCGGCCCGCCGCCGCCGCATCGAGGATCTGCGAGTACGTGTCATAATCCTCAATCCGCGGCGCCCGCTCCGGCCGTCCGGCCCCGGCGAACCAGTCGTCCCAGGTCGCCCACCCCGTGTTCGGTCGCTTCAGGTCGAGCAGCGTCAGCCCACCCCACCCCGCTTCCGGGCCCCGCACCACACCCTCGTGCGCCGCCAGGTAGACCGGAGAACAGATCGGCTGGACCTCTTCCCGGATCACCACCACTTCACCCTCCCCCGAGCCCCTGCCGTACTGCCAGCCCAGCACCACGTCGGCCGTCCCGAACGGCCGCAGTTCGTGGGCATGGCGCTGGTACGTCAGCAGACGGATCCGCGCGTCCCCGCCCAGCACCACCTCCAGTTCGCCGATACGGGGCATCACGATCAGGCGTGAACCGTCGTGTGAGCACGCGATCACCACCCCCGACCGCGCCGACTCCGCCGCCTCCTCGACCCCCGACTGGAGCTCGCCGAGGGCGGCCGACACCCGGCGGTGGTAGCGGAGCCCGGCCTCCGTCAGCCGCGTGCTGCCGCCCACCCGCTCCAGCAGCCGCACCCCCAACTGCTTCTCGAGCTGGCTCATGCAGCGGCTGATGGCGGGGACCGAGGTGCGAAGCTCCCTGGCCGCCAGAGTCAGGCTTCCGAGGCGGCCGACGCGCTCGAACTTGACCAGCACGCTGATGGCCGGAATCGGCCTTGAGGTCTCCGTCATGGCGGCTCTCGAACGAACACCGCGACCGGCCGCGCGCGGGGCCGAGGGCCGCGGTCGGCCGGGCCGTGCAAGGCGTTGGGCGTCGCCCGAGTCCGTGTCCATCTCTGTCTTTGGCCTCCTGAACCCGATCCCCCGGGGGACAACGACTCCTCTCGTGCTCCGCACCGAGCCGGGGCAAGCCGAGCAGTGTCATCAGGAACGGGAAGCTCCTTCAATATCAGCCGGTTGACCCAGATTCAATACGAAATAGATATAACTTGAACACGGAACTGATACAGATTCAAGCACGTACGCGAGGTCACGGTTCCGCGTTCCAGCCGTGGAGCGACACCGGCCGACGACCCCGCGCTTGTGGGCGCCTTGCGCCCGCCGTGCCGGCGCGATAGTTTACGACGAAGGACCTAGTGTTGTGTCTCACGAACAGGTTTACAAAGATGCGCCGGATTTTTTGTTGTCGGCAAGGCGCGATGACGAGCAGTGGCGGGTACCACGCGAGGAAGAGCAACGCAGCCGACGACAAAAAAGACAAGCAGATTTGTAAACCTGTTCGTGAGACACAACACTAGCGCCCGGAAATCGGCCAGCGAAAAACGATGAAGAAGTCCGAACAGAAGAAACGGGCCGAGACCTTCGCGGCGATGCACGAAGGCAATGAACTTCTCGTCCTGCCCAATGCGTGGGACGCGATCAGCGCATGTGTCCTGGTGGAAGCGGGTTTCGCCGCCGTCGCGACCACCAGCGGCGGCTGTGCCTTCGCACTCGGATATTGCGACGGCGAGAACATCTCCTTACGGGAGATGGCCGGCGCCGTGCGCCGTATCGCCAACGCCGTGCCGGTTCCGGTCTCGGCGGACATGGAGGCGGGCTACGGTCCCGCGCCGGAGAACGTGGCGGAAACGACGCGCCGGACCCTCGGAGCGGGCGCGGTCGGGATGAACATCGAGGACGGCGACAAGCGGAACCCCGGACGTCTTATCGAGTTCGCGGTGGCGGTGGAACGCATCCGCGCGGCCCGCGCGGTCGCCGATTCGGCGGGCATTCCGATGGTGATCAATGCCCGCACCGACGGATTTCATTTTGGTGACGGGGAGGACGTGTTCTACGAGACGGTCCGCCGCGCCAACGCCTACCTGCAAGCCGGCGCCGGTTGTGCGTTCGTGCCGTTCATCAGCGACGGCGCGCTGATCGGCCGGCTGGCCGCCGCCATCGACGGGCCGATGAATGTGCTGGCCGGCGCGAACACTCCACCGGTCCCGAAGCTTCGCGATCTGGGCGTCAGGCGGGTGACCGTCGGCAGCAACCTTGCCAAGGCGGCGATGTCGCGGGTACGGCAGGCTGCCGATGAGTTGCGTGGACCGGGCACCTTCGAATTTGCCCGGGATGTCTACACGCAAGCCGACCTGCACCGAATGCTGACCAGCCCGGGCGGCCACGGAAAGAGTTGAAGACGGGAAGGCGCTTCCTAACCAATGGCCAGCGAGCCGTCGGCGGGGCCAAGGGCAGCCACCATCTCCCGGTAGGAAGCGAGCCCGAAACGGCCCTCCATCTCCTCGCGCCAGATCCCGTCCAGGGCTTCGTGTACGTCCATCGGCAACTTTTCCGCGTGGTCGCCGGCCCGGCCCTTTCTCAACTTGGACGATGATCCTCCGGGCGGCAGCCCGTTGGCGGCGTTGCGCGCGGCGCGCAACACGTGGTCGTCGAACCGTGATCCGTGGGCCTTCATGAACTCGATGGAGGATTGGCGGACCACGATCTCCAACAACTCGTCGTCAAGCCGACAACCGATGAACCCGGCGACGCGCCGGACCGTTCCGGGAACGTCCGCCAGGGCCGACTCGTAGCTCAGCAGCAGCACCTCGTCGCGGCCGCGTTGCGGCCACCACGACGCCACGTGCTTCCAGTAGCCACGGGCCCGTTCGGGCGCGAGAAAAAAATCCCGGGCATAGTCCTCCAGGGAGATGGCCCCGGCCTCGAAACGCCAACCCTCGTGGAAGTGGTACAGGGACACCAGCACGTCCTTGGGGTCCCGCACCATGGAGAGGTAACGGGCTCCCTTGGGGACGTCGTGCCAGCTCAGATGGCTCTTGAAGGCCCGGGGCTCGGCCGCCTGGGGCGCGTCGGGGTCGATGCCGAGGTCCAGCGCAAGCTCGAGCCACGGCACCACCAGCGTGATCTCCTCGAAGTCCATGGAGCCCCGGGTCCTGAGCCCGTGCACGATCTGTTGCAGCCAAGTGGTACCGCACTTGGGAAAGGTGGCGATGACAACGTCTGTGGGTCTCGGGCGGAATGCCAGCGCCGCGGCCCGGCTGGCCGCGCTGCCGATGCCGCCCCGGAAGGAGCTCATCTCGGCAATCGAGCGAGCACGCTTGAGAACAGGCCCCGCCGGGCTCACGTCGCGTCTGTCCATGGGCTGAACGGCATTTCCGCCGCCGGCCGCATCACCAGTCCTTGTTGATGAAATCCAGCAGCCGGTCGGCGCCGTCGCGCTCCGTGAACTGCGCGTAGGCGCGCCGCCGCTGGTTGTCCGGGTCGCCGCTCTGAAGACGCTCGTAGAGTTGTCCGCGCTTGCCGAAGGGCGTCATGACCAGGTCGGACGCCACCGCCAGCAGCCTCAGGTGCTCCCGGGTGCTGGGGGCGCAGCCGCGGAAGTAGCGGTCCACCAGCGGCCCCAGCTCCCCGCTGACCAGGTCCGAGCCGCCGCCGGTGAGCACCAGCGAACTGGTCAGCAGGCTCTCCATGTTGCCCTCGGCCCGGTCCGACGCCTCGATGCTGTGCACCCGGTAGGCCGGGGTGAGGCGCGGCGCCCAGAAGCCCCCTTTCGTGCGGAAGGCCCGGGCCTCTCCCATCTCCACGCAGTCGCGCAGGATCTCCAGGTCCTGCACGAACGCGGCCAGCCGGAGTTGCGAGTTGGGGTTCTTGTGCCGGCCGGACCATTCCGTCAGGAGCTGGGCCACCGCAAGGAACGTCTCGAGCTTGATGATGAGGCGGACCAGGGTGGCGTAGCCGGCCCAGGTCTGGATGCTCCGGTGGAAGCCGGCCACGAGCTCGGGCTTGCGGTAGGCGAAGACCCGGTTCCAGGGCACCAGGACGTCGTCGAAGATGAGCGTGGCGTCCACCTCGTCGAAGCGCGCGGTGAGCGGAAAGCGCTCCGGATCGGCGTGCTCGGCGTACAGGTCCCGGCATATGATCTTCAGTCCCGGGGCGTTCATGGGGACCGCGAAGGCCAGGGCGTATTCGGGCTCGTCCGGGTCCCGCGGCCGGTTGGGATATACCAGGGTCTCGTCGGACAGGGGCGCCAGGGTCGCGAGGTTCCGGAGGCCGCGAACCACCGGCCCCTCCGAGGTCTCCCGGACCACGTGGAGGACCAGGTCCGGATCGGACTGCTCGCTCACCCGCTTCGAGTGGTCGTAGAACTGGTCCTGCAGGGCATGGGTCAGGCACAGGTCGCCGGCGATGCAGTGACGGTAGTACTCCCGGGCGTTTTCCCCCCAGCGCGGGTCGTGGTCCGCCAGCGTGTCGGCGATGTCCAGCATGCCCACCACCAGCTCCGCGCAGAACTCCGGGTACCGTCCCATCTGGCCGAAGGTCTCCCGGGACCACAGCTCGATGTTGCCGCGCTTGGCTTGCAGCTCCTCGGCGTTCAGCGGCGGCAGGTAGCTGTAGGAGATGCGCTCGCCTTCCCGCTCCACCGTCATGGTGTCGCCGTCCTCCGCCGACGCCTGCCGGTCGTACAGGTCCGCGAGGGTCTTGATGGTGCCGGTGAAGCCCGGGTGGGTGGTGATGTCGTCGATGCGCTTCCCCGCGTGCCACACCTCGCGGCCGTCGCGCAGCGACTCGATGTAGTTCTTGCCGGATCGAATGGCCATTCCCCTGACCTCCTGCCGGGACCCCGCCGGGAACGCCTCGGGCCCGTGAGTCCTTCCAACCGTTTTCGTGCCGGACGAGAAGGGGCTAAGAATGATGGGACGGGCTCGCGCCCGTTCCCGGTCCACCCGTCATGACACCCTGGCTCAGAGACTTCATCGACAACCGCATCTTCGGCCCCAACCACCGCTGGTGGGCGCTGTGGGTGGTCGTGATCTCCGTCTTCATCGCCACCACGGATGTCGGCATGCTTACCATAAGCCTGCCGGTCATCATAACCGAGTTCCGCACCGACATCACTTTTGCCGGCTGGATCGTCTTCGTCTATGCGCTGGTGACGGGGGCCCTGTACCTGCCCTGCGGCAGGCTGTCGGACCTCCTCGGGCGCAAGCTCACCTTCTCGGCGGGCTTTCTGGTCTACGGCGTGGCGTCGATGCTGGCCGGAGTGGCCCAGGGACCCGCCCAGCTCATGACCTGCCGCGTGGGACAGGCCGTGGGCGCCGCCCTGATGATGACCAACACCTTCGCGCTCACCGGCTCCCTCTTCACCGGCCCCGACCGGGGCCGCGCCATGGGCCTTTCCGGCGGCCTGGTTTCCGCCATCGGGTTCACGCTGGGTCCGGTGGTGGGCGGGTTCATCACCTTCACCCTGGGCTGGCGCTACATCTTCTTCATTTCCGGGGCGCTGTCGTTCATCGGCTTTGCCGCCGCCCGCTTCCTCCTCCTGAACGACCGGAAATCGGGCAGCGAAGAGACACGGGCGCCCTTCGACTTCGCCGGCGCCGGCCTGTTCGCGGTGGCGCTGACGTTCCTGCTGCTGGGCATCACCCGGGGCGGACTGGGCTATTGGGGGTTCGTGTCGAGCGCGTTCTTCGGAGGATTGTTCATCTGGCGGGAAGCCACCTGCCCCTACCCCATCCTCGACCTTGAGCTGCTCCGCATCGTGCCCTTCGCGGTGGGCAACCTCGCCCGCCTGTGCACCTTCGTCGCCCTCAGCACCAACGAGCTGATGATGCCCTTCCTGCTGCAGCTCGTGCTGCGCATGGACCCCCTGGAAGCGGGCAGCCTGATGACCGCGACCGCACTGGTGCTCATGGTGGTGTCGCCCTCGGCCGGCTGGCTCACCGACCGCATCGGCTCCACCCTCCCCGCCGCCGCCGGAGCCACCGTGGTGGCCGTGGCCATGTACGCCATGAGCCTGCTGGGTCCGGAATCCGGCCCGGCCGAGATCGTCCCCCGGCTGGCCCTGCTCGGCGTCGGCCTGGGCCTCTTCCAGACCCCCAACAACCACGGCCTCATCAGCTCCGTGCCGCCCGCGCGGCTGGGCATCGCCTCCTCCGTCATCTCCATCATCCGCAGCGTGGGCCGCTCGCTCGGCACCGCCATCGCCACCGCCTTCGTCGGCATGCGGCTTGCGGCGGTCACCAACCAATCCGCGCCACAGGACCTCGCCGCCCTGAACATCGCCGACACCCCCCGCCTCCTAGGGGCGTTCATGGAAGGATATGGGAACGCGTACACGACTGCAGCGTTCCTGGGGTTGAGCGCGCTGGTGTTTACCCTGATTGCGGCGGCGGGGAGGGGGTCCCGTCAGAAGTGACGCACGCGGTCCAAGAGCTCCTCTCCCGGGCGTCCCGCGGCAGTGGCCTGCCATCCGACCAGGTCCGGGCGCGGCCCGAAGAGCGCGTACACTTTTCCATCCATGGCCGGTCCTGACTTCAGGCTGCCGTCAACCCGCCAACCGTGTGCGCCACCCGACCGAAGGGCGGCCGACGGCGCCGTGAGCCCGGGCGCGTCTCTGCTTCGCAAGCGGTCGGCCTCGTCCTGGCACTCGCGCCAACTCTCCCGACTGCCGGCCAACACCTCTCCGGCCAACTCCGGCCGTGCCGCCGGCTCAACGCCGATCTCGACCGCCCACAGCGCCCGATGGACCGTGTGGAGGTCCGCCGGATCGACGATCTCCTCGTGACGCAGGAACTCCGCCCATGCGCCCTCGGGTGTATCGGTGAAATAGTGGGTCAACCGCCCCGGCCGGTTCCACCGCCCGGCCGGTTGCGACGAATCTTCCCAAAGGAAAGGGAAACGGGGATCGGCGTGACGAAAGGCGATCATGTCACCGGGGACGGGCCAAGGGCGGCGGCCAATTCCCGCACTTGGCGCGGTCCCTTGTCGTCAGGTCCCCATTCGCCGCTCAACAACTGGGCCGGCGTATTTCCGTTGAGCAGCTTGCGCGGGCGGTGGAACCAGCGGCGGACTCCGACATCGTTATACGCACCGGCGAGATCACCCACGACGAAGGCCAGGAAGTGAAGCCGGGCGGCCACAGTATCGGGTGTGGTCCGGGTGCCGGCGAAATAACGACGGGCGCTTGACGCGGAGATCCCCATGAGTTGGGCCATCGACTCCAGTCCTAGAACCGGTTCGACAGCCCGCCACTCCCGGTCGGGGACCGGTGATTCGCTCAGCGCCGCGCTGATCTTCTTGAGCAGCGCGGACAACCTCTCCGGGTCCGCGGCCGACGCCGCAAAAAGCTCGGACGTGAGGCCCCGGCCGATCCCGGCATCCGCCAAACCTCTCTCCAGGTCCTGCATGGCCGTGTCGTCCAGACGCACGAGCGTGCCCGGCAACAGGCCCATCGCGTCCGCACGGCTCAACGCCTCGATGGCAGCCGACATCACGTTCGGATCGTCAAACGGACTGCGAATGGATTCCAAACGGAAATTTGACATGTTCTGAACCCTATCCGTGCAAACGAATCTCTGTCAACCCTGAGGAGCTTCAGCAAATTTCTTGCCAGATCCCGATTCGTCGCCCTGGTAGCGGTGCAGGCTGTCGCAGTCGGCGAACAGGTCGATGGCGCATCGCATCCGGGTGCGGGCCGGGGCTTGCCGCCGCCCTGTCCCTGTGTCTCCACGCGACCTTCTTCTCTCCAATCACCGACACCTAGGCAAAATTTGGGCCGGGATTCAGGCTCGGCGACGTCGTCCTCACTGATTCTGTGTACGAATAGAGGTCTACGTTACGGGAATGGGTGCGTCCTTGAACTCCCATGTCTCAATGTCACCGACGCCCGGCGGTAGGTTCTCGTTGACGATAGCCAAGACCCTGTTATGGCGCCGCTTGACCTCGCAGGTACGCTCATCAGTACCGAGGCAGACTGCAGCACGAATACGGCCCGTAAGTGGGGTCTTCGGCTGAGGTGTCAGTCCTGCTCTCACTCGCGCATCCAGTAGCCTTTTCACATCTTGCAACAAATTCGGTGACGTTTGAAACGCCCTGTGCCACTCCCAAACGTATTGCAACAGTTGGAAGGGTGCGTAGTAGTCTTGTGTCCTACCCGCCTTGAGTTCTATAAGCACGAGGCGCCCTTCCTGGTCGACTGCAAGTTGGTCGAGTTTCACGGCGGTCTTCTTTGGCTCTTTCCATCGTCCCTTTCCACGTTCGCGGGAGTGCTTCCGCCAAAGGTTCTTTAGCTCCATGAACGCGCTTCTCAACTCACTGCATTGACTACGTTCTTGGTTCTCCAGGCGGATTTCACGGTCGAAGGGCACCCAATGATCCGAGGTTACCCGCGACCACATAAGTTGGACACGGCCTTCTCCCTTGACATGGCGGTCATGGACGCATACTCGTTCCAAGTACCTACGCATTTCTTTCATGAACGATAAATCCTTCGGGTCCCAGTCCTGCAAGAAATGCCTGCTACAATCCTGGTTTCTATAGGTCTGATGGGCAGTTACTCTCAACTTTCCCTTCTTGTTCTTGTCTAGGTGCATATCCACCACTCTCGTCAAACCGCAATAAACGTGAACCCAGTCGTTTGCGCGGAAGTGTACGTCAACGGGCGTGTTCAAGTTCTTCACCTGCAGGTCCTTGTCCGTGAGCGCCGCAAGCAACTTTCCTGGAGCGAGAAGTGCAAGCAATTCTTCAGACGGCGTACGGTCGTAAAATCGCGTAGACTTCGGCATGGTCAATCCTTTCCAAGGCTGTTTAGACAAACCACCATTCAACGTCCTCCTTCTGAACGACGCTGTCAAAAAACTCCCCGAACCGACTCGTTTCGAATGAATGTATCGGGACGAGCATCTGTGGAACTAAGGCGATAGCAAGGCGCTTGAGGTCTGCTACAGACGCGTGGCCAGATGTGTGAATCGTGCGTCGGGAAATGCCATGCTGTTCGAGCCACCTCAAGACCCTGAGCGAACTCTTCTCCTTCAAATATCCGTCCCACATCGAATAGGTGAATCCCGCACCATCCAGTGCCGCCTGGACGCCGTGGTCACTCATCGCGCCTGGTCGGAACAGCATGACAGCCCGGCTTCCCAAACGCGGCAAATCCTCTGGGAAGACTCGGTTCATCTTGTGGCGTCCGAGATCTTCGAACAGGCCCTTTTCCTTGATGAACACTCGCTGGCGGTGCGGAATGTAGAGCCTCACCTCGGGCCAGTTCGCCTGCGGAATGCTGTCACGACCCGTGGCTTCCAGAACGACGGCAGTGTAGAGGTCGATCAGCAGCACGCGGCCTGTCCGTTTGGCGGCGCGGAAGATCGTCACTAAGCGGTCGATGTTCTGTGACGAGGTCCAGACGAAGTGGAGCCCTTTTGTTTCCCTGAACGCCTGGACGAATTCCTGCTCCAGGTCGTCCTCGGTGGCGAAGCCTTCGTCACTCCCGGTCCGGCCGATGGTGGTTCCCTCCATCAGCAGCACGTCGATGTCCTTCGGCGGGCGGGCGACTATCAATTCGAACAACTTCCGCTTGCGCCCGTGGCCGCGGAAATCGCCGGAGTAGAAGACACGCTTCCCGTCCGCCTCCACCAGTAGCGAGTAGGCATCGAATGCGCTGTGGTCCACGAGATACGGCGTCACCCGGAACGGGCCGATCTCGACCGGCGTCCGGTGCGCGATGAAGTGCGGGGCGGCGAAAGATCTGCCGTTGGGAACATACGCGCTCGCGGCCTTCATGACATTGTGCGCCGCCTCGCCTATGTATACCGGAACCTCCGGGCGAATGTACTTGGCCAAGCCGTAGTGGTCCAGGTGGGGATGGGAGATGAACACTCCG
Organism: uncultured Binatia bacterium (SeqCode); assembly: GCA_965219905.1. Classification (GTDB taxonomy): domain Bacteria; phylum Desulfobacterota; class Binatia; order UBA9968; family JAJDTQ01; genus JAJDTQ01. The sequence continues at coordinate 778,539 of CBDCOS010000003.1, forward strand.
AGCAGACTTTCGTCCGCTTCCCTGAACCCCGGCACCTGCGGCAGCAGTCGCTCGTGCTCCTCCAGGTCGTCCGGCGCGTCGAGCGGAAGGCCGACATCCAGCGCGATGCGCTTCCCCTGCGCCTCGATCTCGATACAGGTACCGCCGATTTCTTTCGTACCCCGATGAATACGGATCTTCACAGAGTCCCTTTCCGTGGCTCGTAACCCGCTGACTCGGGCTCTTGCCCGTCACGAGCAGTATCTTAGTTAACCGCCCCGCCTGGTATTCCGTCCTCGCTCCAGGCCGCAAATCCGGTCCAACTCCTCCCTTAGTTCCTTACCGCTCACCACTTTCATACGACCCTCCTCAACAGCCTTCATGACTTCCCATGCGTAGGCGGCATCGTATGCGTCCTCAAGTCTCTCGATTTGTTCCTCGGAGAGCTGACCGACTTCTTCGTCGGAGAGTCTGCGGAACCCGTAATCCTTCCTGAGTATCTGGCGAATCTCGTCTCCATCGTCAGGTTCGTCAGGAGGTATCCGTCCGTTCATGGCGATCTCTTGCTTGCACGTCCGGGGGTAGGGCTAACCGGCCGTTGTCCTCGCCCGGTTGAATGCGGAGCGCCACCGCTCCCCACGGACTCGGCGCACCATTCCCTACACATATATTCTATTCAGGCCGCGAGAAGTTTACTGAATGGCAAGGGAACCTACTAAACAACGGGAAGTTGACCGAGCAGTAGGGCAACGTGGCGCTCCAATTCCGTTCCCGCAAGCCGGGCCATGGGCGATAATCCCAGAATGCGTTCGGCCGCCTGCCACTCGGTTGGGTCGACTAATCTACCAGATGGCGAGACCCCGTGATCCATCAAGAGGTGTCAGGCTGAGGCGCGTACCCCCGAATCCACGGCCAGCCCGTAGAACTGCTCCGCATTCCGGTGCAGCACGCCGTGCTTGTCGTCGTCGGTGAGGCGGTCGTTTTCCACGATCTCGCGGATCTCGGACTTGCAGTAGTCGTTGTTGACCTCGTGGGGGAAGTCGCTGGAGAACATGAAGGGCTTGTTGCCCAGGGCCTCGATGGCGTGGTGCAGGGTGGGTTCGGTGCCTTCGCAGCCGACGAAGATGCGCCCCTCATCGGCATGGCGCCGGATGTAGTCGCTCACCGCCTCGCCGGGCTTCAACTGGATGAACTCGCCGCGGGGATCGTACTGGACGTGGGTTTCCCAGCCGCGGTCGAATCGTTCGAGGCAGGTGTGGATCCAGGCGACGCCGCCTTCCATGAAACCGACGCGCATGTTGGGGTAGCGGTCGAAGAGGCCGTTGAACACGAAGCCGGCGAAGCCCACCATCTGGCCGAAGGGATGGCCGAGGCCGTTGATGGGCGCGTAGGGCGTCAGGTAGTCCATGCCCAGGCCCTCGTGGGCGCCGCCGTGGACTCCGAGGCAGCAGCCCAGCCGATCGGCCTCGGCGTAGACCGGCCAGTACTCCTTCCCGCCCAGATGCCCCTTGAGGCCCATGGAGGGTAGCATGGCGCCGCAGAAACCCAGGTCCTCCACGATGCGGCACAATTCCTTCACCGCCTCCAGCGGCTCCTGCATGGGGATCAAGCCGAGCCCCTGGAACTTCTCACTCGCCTTCAAGTAGGTGTCGTGGAACCAGTTGTTGTAGGCTTGGCAGATCTCGATGGCGAAATCGCCGTTGATTACCTTGCCCACCGCCAGTCCGCCGGTGGGGTAGAGGACGGCACGGTCGATGCCCACGTCGTCCATGAACTCGAGCCAGCCCGGCGGTCCCACCTGCCGGAAAGCACCGGGCACCAGGTCGTACAGGGTAGCGCTGTGGAGGTGGTCCAGCGGCGGGAAGAGCCTCCCCTTGCCCCGGAAACGATCATGGTACGCCGCCGGCATGTACTCCAGCAGCGCTTCCCAGTCCTCCATCACGTGTCCGTCGCCGTCGATGACATGCATCCGATTCCCGGCCATGTTCGTCCCTCCCTGCGGTGATCCCTACAGCCCGTAGAGCCGGCGCGCATTGTCGCTCAGGATCTTGAGCTTGACGTCCTCGGAGAGGTCGCTGCGCTCCCGGAAGACCTTGATGGCGTCCACGTCGCTGGAAACGTCGGTGTGCCCGTAGTCGGTGCCGATGACCAAGCCGTCCTCGCCGCTCTCCTGCACGATGTAGGCGAGATCGTCGCTGTTCTCGCAGGTGACGAACATGCCGTACTCCGCCATGGGGTTGTCCGGCCACTCCCGCCCCAGTACCTGGCACCGTTTTTCGACCTCGCGAAGCATCCAGGGCACCCACTGGGCGCTGGCCTCGATGAAGCCCCAGCGCAAATCCGGAAACACCTGCGGGATCTCGCTCAGCAGAATGTCGCTGAAGGCGCCCACGGTGGGCACCCGGAAACGGTGGAAGTTGGCCGCATTGGACACCGGATGGCTGCAGAGGTCGTTGAACCAGGGGCTGCCGTTGGCGATGTGGATGGCGATGGCCATGTCGAGGCGTACGGCTTCCTCGTAGATGGGGTAGAAATACGGGTCCACCAGGAGCCGGTTGCCTTCGTACGGCCGCATCAGCACCGCGCAGGCGCCGTGCTCCTTGCCGAAGCGGACCTGGTCCAGGGCATCGGACAGGCTGAGGGTGGGCGCCATACACGACCACCGCAGCCGGCCGTCCGACTGGGACCAGATGTCCGCCAGCCAACGGTTCCAGCTCCCGCACAACGCCACCTCCACCGGGGCGCGGTCCGTCACCTGCGTTATGAACATGGTGTTGTGCAGCACCTGGACGTCCACGCCGGTGGCGTCCATGTGCTCCAGCCGGAGCCCCACGTTGCCCAGCTCCATGGACTCGTCGGCGTCGGCGAACTTGCGGCCCACCTGCTGCTCGCGCTGCCGAAGGGCTTCCTCCGAGAACGCCGGGAAGCGGAACCCCTTCACCTTGCCGTCCACCACCCAGAACTGCTGCCTGATTCCCGCCTCCTCCGGCGACGCCAGCGGCACCGGTCGGTACTGCTTCTCCGACCCCTCGAGGTAGTCCCAGGTGCGGTCGCACTCCACCACGTGGGCGTCCGAGTCCACGATCAAGGGCTTTCCGTTACCGTCTCCGCTCATGTTCTTACTCCTTTGCTCGACTTCCCGAGCCACACCGTCGCTCGGGGCCCGGGCGGGTTTGGACCCGGCGCTACAGCGCGTAGAGCCGGCGAGCGTTATCGCTCAGAATCTTGCGCTTCACGTCCTCGGTCAGATCGCTACGCTCCCTGAAGACCGTAATCGCGTCCAGGTCGCTGGACGTGTCCGTGTGGCCGTAGTCGGTGCCGATAACCAGGCCGTCCTCGCCGCTCTCCCGCACGATGTACGGCAAGTCGTCGCTGTTCTCGCAGGTGACGAACAGCCGGAACGCCTCCATGGGGTTGTCGGGCCACTCCAGACCGCGGGTCCTGAACCGGTTGCGGGCCTCGTGAAGTATCCAGGGCACCCACTGGGCGCTGGCCTCGATGAATCCCCAGCGCAGCTTCGGGAACAGGTCGGGAAGCTCGCTGAACAGCACGTAGGCGAAGCCGCCCACGGTGGGGATGCGGAAACGGTGGAAGAAGGCCCCCAGCGTGACCGGGTGGCGGTAGAGTTCGTCGAGCCAGGCACTGCCGTTGGCGATGTGCACGGCGATGGCCATGTCCAGGCGGCTGGCCTCCTCGTAGATGGGGTAGAAGTAGGAGTCCACCAGCAGACGGTCGCCTTCGACGGGCCGCATCAGCACCGCGCAGGCGCCATGCTCTCTGGAGAAGCGGATCTGATCCAAGGCGTCCGACATGCTCAGGGTGGGCACCAGGCACGACCAGCGCAGCCGTCCCTCGGAATGCGACCAAATATCGGCGAGCCAGCGGTTCCAGCTCCCGCACAGCGCCACCTCCACCGGCGCCCGGTCGGTCACCCGCTCGATGAACATGGTGTTGTGCAGCACCTGGACGTCGACGCCGGTGGCGTCCATATGCTCCAGCCGGAGCCCCACGTCGCTCAATTCCCGCGCCTCTCTGGCGTCAGCGAACCTGCGGCCCACCCGCTCCTGGCGCCGCCGCATCTCCTCCTGGGAGAACAACGGGAAGCGGTTGCCCCGCACCTTACCGTCCACCAGCCAGAACTGCAGCGTGACGCCCCCTTCTTCCGGCGCCGCCAGCGGCACCGGGCGGTACTGCCGCTCCGAGGGTTCGAGGTAGTCCCAGGTGCGTTCGGTTTCCAACACGTGGGCGTCCGCGTCGACAATCAAGGGCTTTCCATTCGCGTCGCCGCTCATGGCGTCGTGCTCCTTCGGCCCGGTCCCGCGCGCGGCGGTGACCCCGAAGCGCGGGCGGGTCTGAACCCTCCCTACAGCGCGTAGAGCCGGCGCGCGTTGTCGCTCAGGATCTTGCGCTTGACGTCATCCGACAGATCCGCGCGCTCCCGGAAGACGCCGATGGCGTCCACGTCGCTGGACGTATCGGTGTGGCCGTAGTCGGTGCCGATGACCAGGCCGTCCTCGCCGGTCTGCTGCACGATGTACGGCAGGTCGTCGGTGTTCTCGCAGGTCACGAACATCCGGAACGCTTCCATGGGGTTGTCCGGCCACTCCCGGCCCATGACCCTGTAGCGGTTCTCAACCTCGTGGAGGATCCACGGCAGCCACTGGGCGCTGGCCTCGATGAATCCCCAGCGCAGCTTCGGGAACACCTCGGGAACCTCGCTGAAGAGCACGTCGGCGAAGCCGCCCACCGTGGGGATGCGGAAGCGGTGGAAGGTGGATCCGAGCCGGACCGGATGAGTGTAGAGATCGTTGAGCCAACCGCTGCCGTTGGCGATGTGCACGGCGATGGCCATGTCCAGACGGCTGGCTTCGTCGTAGATGGGGTAGAAGTACGGGTCCACCAACATCCGGTTGGCGTCGAACGGCCGCATCAGCACGGCGCAGGCACCGTGTTCCCTGGAGAAGCGGATCTGGTCCAGGGCGTCCGGCATGCTCAACGTAGGCGCCATGCACGACCAGCGCAGCCGTCCGTCGGACTGGGACCAGATATCCGCGAGCCATCGGTTCCAGCTCCCGCACAGCGCCACCTCCACCGGCGCGCGCTCCGTCACCTGCTCGATGAACATGGTGTTGTGCAGCACCTGCACATCCACCCCGGTGGCGTCCATGTGCTCCAGGCGAAGTCCCACGTTGCCGAGCTCCCGCGCCTCCTTGGCCTCGGCGAACTTGCGGCCCACCTGCTCCTGACGCCGCTGCAGTTCTTCCTCGGAGAACGCCGGGAAGCGGAAGCCCCGCACCTTGCCGTCCACCAGCCAGAACTGGAGCGCGGCACCGTCCTCTTCCGGCGACGCCAGCGGCACCGGGCGGAACTGCTTCTCCGACCCTTCGAGGTAGTCCCAGGTGCGGTCGCACTCCACCACGTGGGCGTCCGAGTCCACGATCAATGGCTTTCCGTTGCCGTCGCCGCTCATGGCCTGCTCCTTTGGACGGGTCCGTGGACCCGAGTCTTCGCGGGCGCCAAGCGCCCCTTTCCTTTCACTCCGTTCCTTCTACTGCAACTCGGCGAAAAAGTCGTTGCCCTTGTCGTCCACGATGATGAACGCCGGAAAATTCTCGACGTCGATCTTCCACACCGCTTCCATGCCCAACTCGGGGTAGTCCAGCACCTCCACGCGCTTGATGTTGTCCTTGGCCAGGATCGCCGCCGGGCCGCCGATGGAGCCCAGGTAGAAACCGCCGTGCTTCTTGCACGCTTCGGTCACCTGCCGCGAGCGGTTGCCCTTGGCCAGCGAGATCAGGCTGGCGCCGTGAGACTGGAACAGGTCCACGTAGGAGTCCATGCGTCCGGCGGTGGTGGGGCCGAAGGAGCCGGAGGCGTAACCCTCGGGCGTCTTGGCCGGGCCGGCATAGTAGACGACGTGGTCCTTGAAGTAGTCCGGCAACGGCTCGCCCGAGTCGAGCCGTTCCTTGAGCCTGGCGTGGGCGAGGTCCCGTGCCACCACGATGGTGCCGTTCAGGGATAACCGGGTCTTGACCGGATGCTTCGAAAGCGTGCTCCGGATCTCATCCATGGGCCGGCTCAGGTCGATGCTCACCACCGCGTCGGCGTCGTCCTCCTCGACGAAGTCCGGCAGGTACCTGGCAGGGTCGGTCTCCAGGCGCTCCAGGAACACCCCGTCCCGGGTGATCTTGGCCTTGGCCTGCCGGTCTGCCGAGCATGAGACGCCGATGCCCACCGGACAGGAAGCGCCGTGCCGCGGCAGGCGGATGACCCGCACCTCGTGGGTGAAGTACTTGCCGCCGAACTGCGCGCCCACGCCCATCTTGTGGCTGATCTCCTGGACCTTGGCCTCCAGGTCGAGGTCACGGAACGCCCGGCCGTACTCGTTGCCGGTAGTAGGGAGACCGTCCAGATAACGCGTGCTTGCCAGCTTCACGGTCTTGAGGTTGAACTCGGCGGACATCCCCCCGATCACGATGGCGAGGTAGTAGGGCGGACACGCCGCGGTGCCGATGGTCTTGATCTGCTTCTCGAGGAACTCCACCAGCGAAGCCTCGTTCAGCAGCGCGGGCGTCTGCTGGTACAGAAACGACTTGTTGGCGGAGCCGCCGCCCTTGGTGATGAACAGGAGCTCGTAGGCATCGCCCGGAGTGGCGTAGAGCTCCACCTGGGCCGGCAGGTTGGTGCGGGTGTTCTTCTCCTCGTACATGCCGAGCGGCGCGAGCTGCGAGTAGCGCAGGTTGGTACCGGTGTATACGTCGTAGACCCCGGCGGAAAAGGCCTCCTCGTCGTTGGCGCCGGTGAAGACGTTCTCGCCTTTCTTGCCGATGACGATGGCGGTGCCGGTGTCCTGGCACGCCGGCAGCACGCCGCCGGCCGAGATGTTCGCGTTCTTGAGCTGTTGGATCGCCACGAAGCGGTCGTTCTTCGAGGCTTCGGGATCTTCGAGGATGGCCCTCAGCTTGGCCAGATGGCTGGGGCGGAACAGATGGGAGATGTCATGAATGGCCTCCGCGGCAAGCGTCCTCAGCACCGCCGGGTCGACCTTCAGGATCGTGCGGCCGTCCACCTCGATCTCGGACACTCCCTCCTTCCCCAGGCTGCGGTATTCGGTGGCGTCCTCCCCGAGCTCGAAGATGGGCTGAAACCTGAACTCTGACATGATGCGGGCTCTCCTTGGTGGTGGTCCGGCACGCGCCCCGAACCGCCGCCGTGAGGCGGTTTCCGATTCGGCTACGGCACGGCTGCATCCAGCGGATTATACCCAAACCCTTGACGCTAACGCAAAGTCACGTATGATTCGTTTCCAGCAATCAGGGCGCGACGCGAACGTGGTGTGTCGCACCACACGAAGGAGTCTTTCATCCATGAGCATTCGCGGACAGACAGCCATCGTCGGCATCGGCGAGACCCCGGTAGACCGCCTTGGCCGGCGCCCCGGCGAAAGGCGCCGGACCATCCCGGAGTACCTCACCTGGGCCGCCCGGCTGGCCATGGAGGACGCCGGGCTCACCCGCAAGGACTTCGACGGGCAAGGGCTGGCGGCCATCTACACGACCACCTACCTGCAACCCTTCTGGCCGGAGGAGACCGCGTCCATCCTCGGCATCGCGCCGGCCCTGTCCCTGGCCAACGCCAACGGCGGCGCCGCCACGGTGTCGACCCTGGGGCAGGCGGCCGCGGCCATCCAGGCCGGTTTGGTGGAGCGGGTCCTCTGCGTGGCCGCTTCGTGCACGTTCGTGGAGAACCACAACGGGGCCGAGCCCCGGGAGGTGCGGGATCACGAGGTGCCCTACGGCCTGATGGGCGCCAACAGCGGCATCGCCCTGGTGATGCGGCGGCACATGCACGAGTACGGCACCACCCTGGATGCATTGGGAAACATCGCGGTCACCGCCCGCCACCACGCGTCGCTCAACCCCAATGCCTATCTCAAGAAACCCATGACGCTGGAGGACTACAAGACCTCGCGGCTGGTGGCCGACCCCGTCCGCCTGCTGGACTGCGTCATGCCGGCCAACGGCGGCAAGGCGTTCATCCTTACCTCCGCGGAAAGGGCCGCCGACATGCCGCGGAAGCCGGTCTACCTCATGGGCTTCGGCGAGCAGGACAACCCCAGCTACGGTCCCCGCACCCACTCCGACGCGACGATCATGGGGATCAGGGACGCCGGCGCCCGCGCCTTCGACATGGCCGGGGCCACCGCCAACGACATGGACTTCGCCCAGCTCTACGACGACTACGTGATCATCGAGTTGATGCAGATGGAGGACCTGGGCTTCTGCGACAAGGGCGACACGAAGTACTTCGAGTCCACCGACTTCTCGTTCAAGGGGACGCTGCCGATCCAGACCGGCGGCGGCATGATCAACTGCGGACAGCCGTCCACCTGCGGCGGCATGATCCACATCCTGGAATCGGTCACGCAACTGCGCGGCGACGGCGGCGAGCGGCAGGTGGCGGGCGCCCGCACCGGGATCTGCACCGGCCTCGGCGGCCTCCCCTACGGCAAGAACCTCGGCTCCACCGCCGTGGCGATTCTCAGCAACGACAACGGGTGACCCTCATGGCTGAAGCACAAACCGAACCCCGACGCCCCCTCCCGGAGATCACCGAGCTGACCGCGCCCTTCTGGCGGGCCACGAAGGAGGGCCGACTGGTGATGCAACGTTGCCTCGCCTGCGGCGAGTTGACCTGGTGTCCGCGTCCGTCGTGCGTGGTGTGCGGCGGCGAAGATCTCGAATGGGACGAGCTCAGCGGACGCGGCACGGTCTACTCCTTCACCATCATCCGCCAGTTGGCCGGCCGCGGCGCCCGCGCTTTCGAGAAGGACATCCCCTACGTCATCGCCTGGGTGGACTTGGAGGAAGGCCCCCGCTACTACACCAACATCGTGGATTGTCCGGTGGACGACGTGGAGATCGGGATGGAGGTGGAGGTGGTGTTCGAGCCGGTCAGCGACGACATCAGCCTGCCCAAGTTCCGCCCCCGCTGAAGCACCTTGCGCCCTTCCCGTCTGCCAGGAGCGTGTCCGAGAGATGGCGTCCTTCGACTACCCGGACACGCTCCTAGGCAAGCCAGCCCGGTTTTGGTAATCCACACCTATCATCCCCGACCCGGAGGACGTCATGCCAGTCATCGATGCCGATACCCATGTTGACGAGACCGAGGATACCTGGGCCTTCATGCGCGACGGCGACGAGGGCTTGAAGCCCGCCACCGCCTATCCCAAGGGCCAGGACGCCAGCAACGCCACCATGCGCTACTGGATGATCGACGGCAGGCGGCAGATCCGCTTCGTACGCCGAGACGAAGAGACTCACACCACCGAGGGGGCGCGTGAGCTCAAGGACGTGCGGCACCGGCTGGAGGACATGGACCGCATGGGCGTGGACTTCCAGGTGATGTACCCCACCCTGTTCCTGGTGGAGTTCACCGACAAGCCCGAGGTCGAGCTGGCGCTCAGGCGCAGCTACAACCGCTGGATGGCCGAGCGCTGGGCCCAGTCCGAGGGACGGCTGCGCTATGTGATGCTGCCGCCCACCCAGAACATCGACGCCGCCCTGGAAGAGATGCGCTTCGCCAGGGAGCACGGCGCCTGCGGCGTGCTCAAGAAGGGCGACCGGGAAGCCGGGGTGTGGGCCAACGATCCCTACTTCTTCCCGTTGTACGAGGAAGCGCAGAAGCTCGACCTGCCCATCTGCTTCCACACCGGCTCGGGCGTGCCCGACTTCACGCCGGCGCGCGAGTTCACCTTCAGCCGCTTCTACCGCATCCTGCTGCCGGTGGTGCACGCGTTCCAGTCCCTGATCGTCCACGGTGTGCCGGACCGCTTCCCCGAGCTGCGCTTCGGCTTCATCGAGGCCACCGCCTCCTGGGTGCCGTTCGTCCTCTACGAGATCCGCCGCCGGATCGAGAAGAACATCGAAAGGCCCACCAGCGTGTTGCGTTCGACCATGGAGATCGAAGAGATGCCGGAGGACATCCTGCGGCGGAACCGCATGTACGTATCGTTCCAGGTGGACGAGGACCTGGACTACGTGATGCAGCACACGGGCGAGGACAATCTCCTGGTGGGCTCGGACTACACGCACAACGACTCCGCCCAGGAGATGGATTTTCTGGCCCTGCTCAAGCAGCGCGCCGACAAGGGCGACCTTTCCCATTCCGCGGTCACGAAGATCACCCAGGACAACCCCAAGACCTTCTACGGCATCTGAACAGCAAGGCGGACCGGGCGGGGAAAACCGTGACGGGGGCTCCGCCCGCTCCGAGGAGAGATCGGATGAAGGAATCTCCGGACAGGCCCCTGGCCGACGACGAAGTGGAGAAGCGCCTGTTCCCGGGACCGGGCCTTCCCGGCGGCGGCCAGCTCGAGGTGCGCATGGAGGCGCCCCTGCTGCATCCGGATCCGGATGTGCGGGAAGTGGCGCGCCGCTACAAGCCCTACAACCTGGATAGCTGGCATGCCGAATGGACCCGCATGGCCGAGAAGAACGAGGAACTGGCGGCGGGATTCGAGGACGAGGGACGCCACGTCACCGCACACGACTTCTACCGGCGGGCGGCGGAGTTCTACCGGCGGGCGCTGGTGTACATGCCCGACTGCGACCCGCGCATGATGGAGAGCCACCACAAGCTCAAGGAGACCTTCCACAAGGCCTGGAGCCTGGTGAAGCCGCCCTTCGAGCGGGTGGAGATCCCCTACGAGGGACACCGGCTGGACGCGCTGTTCTACCCGGCCCGCGGGCAGACGGGCACCCGCCTGCCCACGGTGTACAACTACGGCGGCGCCGACGGCATCCTGCTGCGGGGGCTGGACGGGGACGCCGGGCAGTACGTGCGCCGGGGCATGTCCTTCATCGACGTGGACGGGCCGGGACACGGCGCCACCCTGCGGGAGAAGAAGCTCTATGCGCCGCCGGACTCGGAGCGGGTGGCCAGGGCCGTCATCGACTATCTGGTGACGCGCCCGGATGTGGATCCGGACCGCATCGGCCTCCACGGCTCCAGCATGGGAGGCTATTCCGGACCGCGCTGCGCCACCGAGGAGAAACGCATCAAGGCCGTGGCGGTATGGAGCGGCGCCTATCACCTGGTGGACGACATCTTCGACTACTACCCGCCGATCCAGGACCGCCTGCGCTGGCTGATGGGCGCCAGAGACCTCGAGGAGGCCCGTGAACGGATCAAGGAGTTTACCCTGGTGGACCGGGCACACAAGATCGAGTGCCCCCTGCTGGTGGGCTACAACCACGATGACCGGGTGATGGATCCGCGCGGCGCCGTCCGACTCTACGAGAACGCCGTCAACGCCCCGAGAGAGTTGCTGGACGGCGTGGGACACCATGAAAAGCGTTTCGACCGGCGAAGCTTCATCGTGGACTGGTTCGCCAAGCAGTTGAATGCCTGACACTGAATCGGCGGACCTGCCCCTCCCCGCCCCGGGATTCCCGCTTGCGCGGGAATGACGGGGGACGGGGATGACGGAACTGGAGAGCCGTATGCTGACCATCGACGCGGACGCGCACGTGATCGAGAACGAGGCCACGTGGGATTACCTGAAGGGCCCGGACCGGCGTTTCCGGCCGGTTCCGGTGTCCGCGGACATGCCCTCGGGCAACCGCGGGAACTTCTGGATCATCGACGGGCGGCTCATCGGCGGCCGCGACAACGTCGGCGCGGACACCCCGCCGGAAGCACGGGAAATGACCGACATCGAGCGGCGGCTTCGTCACATGGACGAGATCGGCACCGGCGTCCAGGTGCTCTACCCCACGGTGCTCCTGCGGCCCTTCACCGAGCGGCCGGACGTGGAGCTGGCCCTGTGCCGCGCCTACAACCGCTGGCTCGCCGACATCTGGAGAAAGGCGCCGGAGCGGCTGCGCTGGGCGGTGCAACTCCCGGTGCTGAGCATGGAGGCGTCGCTGGAAGAGATGATCTGGGCAAGGGAGAACGGCGCCTGCGCGGTGTCGTTGCGCGGCGTGGAGACCCATCAGCCGCTCCACAACCCCTATTTCTTCCCGATCTACGAGGAGGCCCAGCGGCTGGACCTGGCCATCGGCATCCACGCCGGCCAGGGGAGCTTCGCGGTGCTGGACACCTTCGGCTCGGACAACACCTTCACCACCTCCAAGCTCACCGTGGTGGGGGCGTTCCACGCGCTGGTGCTGCACGGGATTCCGGAGCGGTTTCCGCGACTGCGCATCGGCGCCATCGAGGTCACCGCCCAGTGGCTGCCCTACGTGCTCCACGACCTGCGCCTGCGCTTCAAGAAGGCGGGCCGGCGCCTGGATGACGACCTGCTCAGGACCCAGCGGCTGTTCGTGGCCTGCCAGACCGACGACGACCTGCCCTACGTGCTCGGCTACGGAGCGGAAGACAACCTCATGGTGGGCTCGGACTACGGCCACGCCGACAACGCCAGCGAGTTGCTGGCGCTCCGCGGCATCCGCGACAAGGGCGAAATCGCCGCCGAAGTGATCGACAAGATCCTCGCCCACAACCCCGCCCGCTTCTACGGACTGACACAACGCTAGCGGGACTGGAGGACAACATGCTGGCCATCGACGCCGACGCCCACGTCATCGAGACGGAGCACACCTGGGACTACCTGGAGGGCCGGGACAAGCGCTTCCGTCCGGTGCCCGTTACGCTGGACATGCCCGAGGGCGGCACGCGCAACTTCTGGGTCATCAACGGCAAGCTCATCGGCGGGCGCGACAACATCGGCCTGGACACCCCCAAGGAGTCCCGGGACATGGCCGACATCGACGCACGCCTCAAGCACATGGACGAGATCGGCACCGACGTGCAGGTGCTCTACCCGACCCTGTTCCTGCGGCCGGTCACGGACCGCTCGGACGTGGAGCTGGCCCTGTGCCGTTCCTACAATCGCTGGCTCGCGGACGTCTGGGCCGCGGGCAAGGGACGCCTCCGCTGGGCCGCGCAACTGCCGCTGCTGAGCATGGACGAGGCCCTGGACGAGTTGCGCTGGGCAGTCGAACACGGCGCCTGCGCCGTGTTCATGCGCGGGCTGGAAACGAATCATCCGCTGCACCACCCCTACTTCTTCCCGCTGTACGAGGAGGCCGCCCGGCTCGACGTGCCCATCGGCATCCACTCCGGCATCGGCAATGCCGCAGTCTCGGAAGCCTTCGGCAACGACCCGTTCCGCACCGCCAAGCTTACGGTCATCGGCGCCGTGCACGCCATGGTCATGCGCGGCATTCCGCAACGGTTTCCCAGGCTGCGCATAGGCGCCATCGAGGTGGCGGCCCAATGGGTCCCGCACGTGGTCCGGGACATCACGTTGCGACAACACAAGGCCGGCGTGGAGCCTGGGGAGGACCTGCTCGAGGCCAACCGGCTCTACGTCGCCTGCCAGACCGACGACGACCTCCCCTACGTGATCGAGCACGCGGGCGAGGACATGATCATGATCGGCTCGGACTACGGACACAATGACAACGCCAGCGAGTTGCTGGCCCTCAAGGGCTTGCGGGAAAAGGGCGAGGTGGCGCCCCACGTCATCGACAAGATCCTCCACGAGAACCCCGCGAGGTTCTACGGGCTTTCGGAAGGCTAGCCGCATTCCCGCGCCGGCCACAGACCGGCTCGAAAGGAGACCCGCGTGAGCGACGCATTCGACCTGCTTCTCGTCAACGGGACCGTGATCAACCCTGCGGCGGGCCCGCGGCAGGAACTGGACATCGGCATCGCTGGCGGCCGCATTGCCGCCATGGAGAAAGGCCTCCCACGGGACGGCGCCAAGCAGGTCCTCGACGTGAGCGGCTGTTTTGTCACCCCGGGCCTCATCGACTTCCACGTGCACAGCTACTGGGGCGTCAACCCCTACGGCACCGACCTCGACGCCGTGTGCGGCGCCAGCGGCGTCACCACCACCGCGGACGCGGGCTCGGCCGGCCCGGTGAATTTCACGGGGTTCCGGCACCTGGTGTACGAACGGGCGCGCACCCGCATGCTGGCTTTCGTGGCGGTGGCGCAGCACGGCGTCCTCAACGCCCCCGGAGAACTCGAGAACATCGGCTTCGCCGACCCCGACAACGCCGCCCGCACGGTGCGGGAGAACCCTGACGTCGCCGTGGGCATCAAGATCCGCCTGCACGTCAAGTCGGTGGGCGAAAACGGCCGCGAGGCCCTGGGAATGGCGGTGGGGGCCGGAGACGCCAGCGATTCGCCGGTGATGGTGCACGTGGGCGACACCGGGATATCCATGGAGGAGATCGTCGAGACGCTGCGTCCGGGCGACATCGTCACGCACTGCTACACGCCGAAACAGCCGGCCATCGTGGACCCGGACGGCCGTCTTCGGCCTGCCGTTCTGGAGGCGCAGAAACGCGGAGTCGTCTTCGACGTCGCCCACGCCAACGGGCACTTCGACTTCGACCTGGTGGCCCGGGCCATGGACCAGGGGCTGCGTCCGGACATTATCAGCACCGACCTCCACAGAATGAGCGGCTCCGGCCCGGTGGTGGACCTGCCCACCACCCTGACCAAGTTCCTGATGCTGGGACTGGACCTCGACGAGATCGTCGCCGACTGCACCATCAACGCCGCCCGCGCCATCGGATGGGAAGACCGGCTCGGCGTTCTGGAGGTGGGCCGGGAGGCCGACGTCGCGGTGCTGGAGGTGGTGGACGAGGAGACCCGGTTGCACGACAGCGTGGGCAACGAACGCACCACGGGCCAACGCATCAACGCCCGCCACACCATTCGCACCGGCGTCCTGTAAGGAAGCCGGATCGGCGAGGGCGGCGGTTGGGACCCCGCCCCTACGTCTCGACCTTCGACGACACATTTCACGACCGTCCGGTCCCGTTGGCACACCGCTTGAGCGTTGCTAGATTTAGGACTGGGACCTTCGACCATGAGCGAATGGATCTTCCGCTACGACGGCTTCGACGCGGCCAAGCAGGGCTTGCGCGAGGCCCTGTGCACCCTCGGCAACGGCTACTTCGCCACCCGCGGCGCCGCGGAAGGGGGAGAGGCCGGTGACGTGCACTACCCCGGAACCTATCTGGCCGGGTGCTACAACCGGCTGGAGACCACGGTCGGCGACCGCGTGGTGGTCAACGAGGACCTGGTCAACCTGCCCAACTGGCTCCCCCTCCGGTTCCGCCTGGAGGACGGGCCCTGGTTCGAGCTGTCGGCGGTGGAGGTCCTGGCCTACCAACAGGAGCTGGACCTCAAGAACGGCCTGCTGACACGGAGGCTCCGGTTCCGCGATCCCGAAGGGCGCACCAGCTTCATTCGCAGCCGGCGGCTCGTGCACATGCGGCATCCGCACCTGGCGGTCCTGCGCTGGACCCTGCTGGCGGAAGACTGGTCGGGAAACGTCACCATCCGATCTTCCCTGGACGGGTCGGTCATCAACGCCGGCGTCCCGCGCTACCGCCAGCTCAATTCCAGGCACCTGGAAACCCTGGAGAAAGGCCGCACGGGCGAAGACGGCGTGTACCTCGTGGTCGAGACCAACCAATCGCGTATACGGCTGGCGCTGGCGGCGCGCACCCGGCTCTTCCGGCAGGACGAGCACGAGGAGGTCGCTTCCCGCACCATCGAGGAACCGGAAGCGATCACGCAGGAGTTCGCCGTCACGGTGAGGAAGAAGCAGGTGGTGACGCTGGAGAAGACGGTGGCCCTGTACTCGTCCCGGGACCGGGCCATCTCGGAATGCGGTCTGGCCGCCCGATCCGAGGTTGCGGCAGCGGGCCGGTTCGTGGAGTTGCTGGATTCCCATGCCGGCGCGTGGCATTCGCTGTGGCGCCGTTGCGACGTGGAGTTGCCCTCGCGCCCCGAGGAAGAGCGTATCCTGCGCCTGCACGCCTTCCACCTGCTGCAGACCGCCTCCCCGAACTCGGTGGGCCTGGACGCCGCGGTGGCCGCCCGGGGACTCCACGGCGAGGCCTACCGCGGCCACATCTTCTGGGACGAGCTGTACTTCCTGTTCTTCTACATGGCGCGGCTACCGGAGGTCGCCCGGTCGCTGCTGTTGTACCGCTACCACCGCCTGGACGCGGCGCGAAGGGCCGCCCGCGAAGAAGGCTACACCGGTGCCATGTACCCCTGGCAGAGCGGCAGCGACGGCAGCGAGGAGACCCAGAAGCTGCACCTGAACCCCAACTCCGGCCGCTGGCTCGAAGACAACAGCCACCGGCAGCGGCACGTCAACGTCGCCATCGCCTACAACGTGTGGCGCTACTACAAGACCACCGGAGACGGGGAGTTCCTTTCCCGTTACGGTGCCGAGATGATCCTGGAGATCGCGCGCTTCTGGGCGAGCCTCGCGGAGCGGAACGAGACCAGCGGGCGCTACGAGATCCACGGGGTCATGGGCCCCGACGAGTACCACGACATGTACCCGGACGCCGACGGCGGCGGCCTGCGGAACAACGCCTACACCAACGTGATGGTGGTGTGGCTGCTGGAGCGGGCCTTCGAGGTGCTGGACCTTATGGGTGAGAGCCGGCGGGCGGAGCTCGTCGAGGAGATCGGGCTCGCGCCGGAAGAGGAGCAGAAGTGGCGCGACATGAGCCGCAGGATGACCGTGCCGTTTCACGGCGACGGCGTCATCAGCCAGTTCGAAGGGTACGAGGCGCTGGAGGAGTTCGACTGGGACGGGTACCGAGAGAAGTACGGCAACATCGAGCGGCTGGACCGCATCCTCGAGGCGGAGGGCGAGACCCCCAACCGCTACAAGGTGTCGAAGCAGGCCGACACGCTCATGCTCTTCTACCTTTTGCCCGAGGATGAGCTTCGGGCGATCTTCCAGCAGCTCGGCTACAAGCTCGCCCCGGAGACCGTGCGCAAGACCGTGGAGTACTACACCGCCCGGACGTCCCACGGCTCGACCCTGAGCCGCGTGGTGCACGCCGCGATATCCGCCCGCACCGACCCCAGCACTTCGTGGCGGTATTTCACCGAAGCGCTCCAGAGCGACGTCGCCGACATCCAGGGCGGCACCACGCCCGAGGGCTTGCACATGGGCGCCCTGGGCGGCCTCGACGAGCTCCTGCTGACCCGCTACGCCGGCATCGACACCATGGGCGAGACCCTGAGCCTCGACCCTTGCCTGCCCGAAGAGCTGCCCGCCCTGCGCCTGGCGATCGTCTACCGCGGACGGCGGCTCGGACTGGACCTCACGCGCGAGCGCGTGCGCATTTCACTGGAAGGGGCTTCGACGGCGGACCTGGAAGTGGTGGTGCGGGGCACGAGGCATTCTCTTCGCGGGGGCGACACCGAGGTTCCGCTGACCCCGCACGAAGCGTGATCGACGCGAGTCGCGGCCGTTCGTACCTCAGGCCTGGTACTTGACCTCGCCTCCGACCACGGTCATCTCCACCTTCAGGTCCTTGATGCGTTCCGCCGGCACCTCGAAGGGATCCTCCGCCAGCACCGCCATATCCGCCAGCTTGCCCACCTCCAGGGTACCCTTGAGGTCCTCCTCGAAGCCGGCGAAGGAGGCATGGGTGGTGTGGAGGTCGAAGGCCTGCTGCACGCTCAGGGCCTCCTCGGGCACCAGGGTCTCGCCCCATAGCATCTGGCGCGAGATGTAGGCGCCGATGTCGCGCAGCGGATCCACCGGCCAGTAACCCGGCGCGTCGGAGCCGCCGGCCATCTTGACGCCCGCCTCCAGCAGGGTCTTGAGCGGGAAGGCCCCTTCCAGGCGCTTGGCGCCGATAGCGGCGCGGATGGAATCGCCGACGAAGTAGCCCAGAGAGATGTTGGGAATGGCCACGATGCCCATGCGCACCAGGCGCTCGATGCGCTCGGGCGTCATCAGCCAGTTGCCCATGTGCTCGATGCGGTGGCGATGGTCTTCGCGCGGCAATTCGGCCAGCGCCTTCTCATAAGCCTCCAACGACATGTCGAAGGCGCGGTCGCCGATGGCGTGCACGCAGCAGCGGAGGCCGGCACGGTGGCAGCGCAGCACGGTCTCGTCCAGCTCGTCCTGCTGGATGCGGATGAGTCCGCTGTAATCCGGCGTGTCGACGTAGGGTTCGTAGAACAGCGCGTTGCGGCCGGTGATGCCGCCGTCGATGCTCATCTTGGCGCCGCCCACCCGCAGCCACTCGTCGCCGAAGCCGGTCTGGAGGCCGGTCTCCAGCACGCTGTCCGTGCTCATCTCCGACTCGATGACGCGCAGCAGGAGGCTTGAGCGCATGTGCAGGCCGCCCTCGGCCCTGAGCTCCTGGTAGGCGCGGACCGCGGAAGGGTCCTTGACGATGTCGTGGATGGTGGTCACGCCCCGTTCGAGGGCCTGTTGCACGGCGAAGGCGATGCCCAGCTTGCGCGCCGTGGCGTCGAAGTCCGGGATCACGCCCGTCACGATGTGCTGGGCGCGCTCGTGCAGGATGCCGGTGGGCTCTCCGGTGCCGGAGTCGCGCTCGATGGCGCCGCCGGCCGGATCCGGCGTTTCCCGGTCGATGCCGGCCAGCGTCAGGCCCCTCGAATTGGCCACGGTGACGTGGGCGCCGAAGGAGACGGACGTCGGGTGCTCGGGGACGGCGGCATCGAGGTCGACCCGGTCCGGGAAGCGCTTGTCCTTCATGCGGAAGTCCTGCATCGGGCTTCCCTGCGCCACCACCCAATCGCCCGCGGGAGTCACCGCGGCCCTCTTGGACAGGCGCGTGAGCACCACGTCGATGTTGGTGACGGGGCCGTAGAAGTCGCGGACGTCCACCAGCTCCCGGTCCGCCAGCCCCTTGTCCGCCAGGTGCACGTGGGCGTCGGTCAGTCCCGGAATCATGGTGAGGCCCCGGAGGTCCACTTCCCGAGTGTCGGGGCCGCAGAGCCGTCGCACCTCGTCCGAGGTTCCCACGGCCACGATCCGCCCTCCGGAACAGGCAACGCCCTGCGCGGTCGGCGCCCCCGGCGCGAAGGTGCGGACCTTTCCATTGAAGAACACGGTGTCGGGATAGGGTAAGTAACTTCCAGCCATCGAAGACCTCCCGTGTGGATGCGGGATAACGGCCGCCTGCCGGAGGCAGGTCCTTATGCATATAGCTCCGGCGTGACAGCGTCAATCCGAAGCGGTTCGGGGTTGACTTTCGACACGACTATTTCCTATGTATCGCGGGACACGGACCGCAAGGGGTCCGGATTCCGAAAGGGGGACGGCTCAATGAGAATCGAAACAGGTTTTCGCGGAAGTTTCTGGAAGCAGGCCGGGGCGCTGGTCGCGGGGGCGGCACTACTGCTCGGCGTGCTGGTCTCCGGCGCGGCCTGGGCCGCCTCCAAGGACAGGGTGGTCGTCTATCACGCCGGCAGCATCGATTCCCTCCACCCTTACAACCACAGCCTCGGCCCCGCCTATTCCATCTGGGAGCACATCATGGAGCCGCTGGTGCAGTTGGACGAGGAGCGCATCGAATACGTGCCCAAGCTGGCCGAGTCCTGGGAGTTGAAGGGCACGGAATGGACGTTCAAGCTGCGCAAGGGAATCAAGTTCCACGACGGTAGTCCGCTGACGGCACACGACGTCGAGTTCTCGTTCAACCGCATCAAGACGGACAAGAACAGCCTGCAGCGTCGGCAACTGAGAGAGCTGGTGGAGATGCGGGTCGTGGACGACCACACCATCGTCCTGGTGACGGACAAGCCCAACGTCGTGTTTCTCGACAAGCTCAAGACCCGTTTCGTCATGAGCAAGGCTGCCGCGGCGAAGTACGGCAAGGACGTGGACAAGCACGCCATCGGCACCGGACCCTACAAGTTCAAGAGCTTCAAGCGCGACGGCGACCTGGTCCTGGAGCGCAACGACGCCTACTGGGGCTCCCCGAAGCCGCAGATCAAGACCGTAGTGTGGCGGAAGGTCACCGAGGAAGCCGCCCGGGTCGCGGCTCTGGAGGCCGGACAGGCCGACGTGGTCAACGCGGTGCCGGCCCACGACGTGGAGCGGCTGAAGAAGAACCCCAGGATCAACATCAAGACGGTGCCCGGGGGACGCATCTACTTCCTGGCTCTCAACCCTGGTTACAAGCCTTGGGACAACAAGCTCGTGCGGCAGGCGGCCAACTATTCGGTGGACGCCGACTCCATCATCAAGAACATCTTCGATGGCCTCGGTTTCGTGGTGCAGGGCGCCGCCGGGAAGCAGCACATCGGCTTCGACCCCAACGCCAAGCGCTACCCCTACGACCCCAAGAAATCCCGTGAGCTTCTGGCCAAGGCGGGATTCCCGGACGGCGTCTCCGTGAAGATGTACTACTCCGCGGGACGGTATCCCAAGGACACCGAGGTGGTCCAGGCCATCGCGGGCCAGATGAAAAAGGGCGGTTTCAACATTGAGCTGATCACCCAGGAATGGGTGGTGTTCTGGGGCAAGTCCGGGGTCAACGGCGGCAAGATGCCCTTCTACTACATCAGCCGGGGCAGCGTCATCGACGCACACACACATCTCGAGCAGTACTTCAAGACCGGCGCGAGCGTCCGTCTCGCCTACAGCAATCCCGAGTTCGACAGGATCATGGCGCTGGAACAGGCGGAAACCGATCCCGAGAAACGCAACAAGCTGCTGCACCAGTTGGGCCGGATCGTGAAGGAGGACTCGCCATGGGTGCCGTTGTGGAACCTGGCGGACATCTACGGCGCCGCCAGCAACATCGAGTGGAAACCTCGTTCCGACGAGAGAATCCGCGCCTGGGAGATGAGGATCAAGTAACCCAGACTCTCACTGACATGCCGCCGCCGACACCGGCGGCGGCCGGGCTTTTCTGACGGAGGTGCGCGCATGAGAGCGGCGGTGCTGTTGGAAACCAACGCCCCCCTGGCGGTCGAGGACGTCGACATCGAGGATCCCAGGGAAGAGGAGGTGCGGGTCCGCATCGGCGCCACCGGCATCTGCCACAGCGATCTGCACAACATCAAGGGCGAGTGGGACAACCTGAGGCCGGCGATCCTGGGGCACGAGGGCGCCGGCGTGGTGGAGGCGGTGGGTCCGGGGGTCAGCCACGTCAAGCCGGGTGACAACGTCATCCTTTCCTTTCGCGCCAACTGCGGCCGTTGCGAGAACTGCGCGCGGGGCATGTCGGTCCTCTGCAACGGCCACAACTCCCCGCGTCAGGTCATGCACGACGGCACCGCGCGGGTGAGTCTCAAGGGGCAGCCGCTCTACATCTCGGCGCGGCTCGGCACCTGGGCCGAGCAGGTTGTGTGTCCGGCGGAGCAGGCCGTTCGGGTCAGCGGCGACATTCCGCCGGAGGTGGCCGCCCTCATCGGCTGCTGCGTTACCACCGGCGTGTGCTCGGTCACCAACGCCGCGCGGGTGGAAGCCGGCGACACCGTGGCGGTCATCGGCTGCGGCGGCGTGGGGCTCAACTGCATCCAGGGCGCCCGGCTGGTGGGTGCTAGCACCATCATCGCCATTGACATCCTCGACGGGAAGCTGGAATACGCCCAGGAGTTCGGCGCCACCCACAAGATCAACGGCGCGCGCGAGGACGTGGCGAAACGGGTCCACGAGATCACCGGCAGCGGCGTGGACTACGTCTTCGAGGCCATCGGCCTGGGCCCCACGGTCGAGCAGGCGCTGGAGTGCGCCCGGGTGGGCGGCACCGTCGTGGTGGTGGGGATGGCGCCCATGGACCACACGGCGTCCATCAATCCCCTGCGCTTCGTGAGGGAGCAGAAGACCCTCACCGGCACGGGATACGGCAACGCGCGCCAGCTCATCGACATCCCCAGAATGGTGGAGCACTACAAGGCCGGACGGCTGGACCTGGACCGGCTGGTGTCCCACCGCTACAAGATCGAGGAAATCAACGAAGGCGTCGAGCGGCTGAAGCAGGGAGAGGCTGCCCGGGGCGTCGTGGTGTTCTGACTTCCGCAGCCTTGCCGTCGCCATCGAATCATGTCCATCGCCAACGTCAGCGGACTGAACTTCCACTACGAGTTCCACGGCAGCGGCGAACCGCTGGTGCTGGTAAGCGGCACGGGAATGTCCGGCGACCACTGGAAGATCTTCCAGGTACCTGAGTTGGAGCGGCACTACCGGGTGCTGACCTGGGACCACCGGGGCACCGGACGAAGCGACAAGCCGGACGTCCACTACTCCACCCGCATGTTCGCCGACGACTGCGTCAACCTGATGGAGGCGCTGGGAATCGGCCGGGCGCATTTCCTGGGCCACTCCATGGGAGGGCGCGTCTGCCAATGGATCGCCATCGATCATCCCGAGGTGGTCCACAGCCTTGTCCTTTCGGGCTCCGGGCCCGGCACTTCGTACGACGGCCAGTACTATGAACGAGGGGTTCCCTACGACACGGCGGTGGAAATGGCCGAGAAGGGCCACACGCAATACATGGAAGACCACTTCGGGGGCAACTTCATGTTTCCGCCCGAGTTCGTGCGCGACAACCCGGACAAGGTGCAGCGGTTCCGCGAGGTCAACATGACCCACTTCACTCCGCTACGGCCCTATCTGCGGCACGTGGTGGCCCGCCAGGAGCACGAGACGCGCCACTTGCTCGACCGTATCCAGTGTCCCACGCTGGTCATCTGCGGCGAGGGCGACACGGTCGATGCTGCCACCGGCAGTCACGTGGAGTCGTCCAAGGTGCTGGCCGAGGGCATTGCCGGCGCGGAGTTCAAGCTGGTGGCGGGCGGCAATCACGGCTACCTGCGCCAGATGCCCGAGGTCGCCAACGCCCACTTCCTGGACTTTCTGAGACGTCATCCCATGTAAACGAGGAAGGAAACGGAAACCCAAGGAGCTGAACGGAAAGGAGCTAAGACATGAGCGACGGCAGAAGACGGATCAGCCGGCGGGACGTGCTCAAGGGCGGCGCGGCGTTGGGGGCCGCGGCCCTGATCAATCCCTCGCTGGGGCAGTTCGCGTACGCGGCGTCCAAGGACCGCGTGATCGTGTACAACGCCAGCAACATGGACAACCTTCACCCCTACGACCACAGCAGCGGCGCCATCTATGGCCAGTGGCAGCACATGATGGAGCCGTTGGTGGAGTTCGACTACGCGCAGGCCAAGTTCGTCGGACGGCTGGCGGAGTCGTGGGAGTTCCGGGGCAAGGAATGGGAGTTCAAGCTGCGCAAGGGCGTCAAGTTCCACGACGGCAGCCCGCTCACCTCGGCGGACGTGGCGTTCTCCATCGACCGGATGAAGAACGACAAGAGGAGCCTGCAGCGGCGCTCGTTCCGGAACGTCCAGGAAGTGCAGACGCCGGACGACCACACGGTCGTTGTCATCACCAAGAAGCCTTCGGTCACTTTCCTGTCCCGAGGCGTCCGCAACCGCTTCATCATGAGCAAGACCGTGGCGGACAAGTACGGCAAGGACGTGGACAAGCACCCCACCGGCACCGGCCCGTACAGGTTCGTCAGCTTCAAGCGCGACGGCGACCTGGTGCTGACACGGAACGACGACTACTGGGGCGAGAAGCCGGCCATCAAGGAGCTGGTCTGGCGCAAGGTCGTGGAGGTCAACTCGCGCATGGCCGGGCTGCAGGCCGGACAGTGCGACGTCATGGACCGGGTGCCGGTGCACGAGGTGGAGCGGATCAACCGCCACTCCCGTGTCTCGGTGCGCAGCGTACCGGGCCT
Source organism: uncultured Binatia bacterium (SeqCode) (assembly GCA_965219905.1). Classification (GTDB taxonomy): domain Bacteria; phylum Desulfobacterota; class Binatia; order UBA9968; family JAJDTQ01; genus JAJDTQ01. Next base: position 802,097 of record CBDCOS010000003.1, read on the forward strand.
GCGCATCTACTTCTTCGCGTTGAACGTCAACTTCAAGCCCTGGGACAACAAGCTCGTGCGCCAGGCCGCCAACTACTGCGTGGACGCGGACGCCATCGTCAAGAACATCTTCGGCGGCAACGGCGAGGTGCTCCAGGGACCCGTGGGACCCCGCGTTTACGGGTACAACCCCAACCTCAAGCGCTACCCCTACGACCCCGGGAAGGCGAAGGAGCTGCTGGCCAAGGCCGGATACCCGGACGGCGTGGACGTCAAGCTGCACTACTCGCCGGGCAAGTACGCCAACGACACGGAGTTGGTGCAGGTGGTGGCCAGCCAGATGTCCAAGGGCGGCTTCCGGGTCGAGATCGTGCCGCAGGAATGGGTGGTCTTCTGGGGCCGCGATGGCGTCAACGGCGGCAAGAGCCCCTTCTACTACATCGGCAGGGGCAGCGTGCTGGACACCGACACGCCGCTGTACCAGTACTTCCGCACCGGCGGCTCCAAGCGCACCAACTTCAGCAACGCCGAATTCGACGCGCTGGTGGATGCGGAGCAGGCCGAGCCGGACGACGCCAAGCGGTTGAAGATCCTCCAGAAGATGAACGAGGTCATCATGGAGGAAGCGCCGATGATCCCGTTGTACCAGCTCTTCGACCACTACGGAGCGGCCCGAAACCTGGTGTGGACGCCGCGTCCGGACGAGAAGATCCTGCTGGAGGAGATGGACGTCAAGGCCTGATCGCCCATCTTCAGTGACCCAAAAAAACAGCCGCGCCGGATCTCCGGCGCGGCTGTTTCATTTCCCGGCGGAAACGAAGCCCTCACGCTTCGTACACCACCTCGCCCCCCACGATGGTCCGCTCCACCGGGACGTTGCGGATCTCCCACCGGTCCACCGTCAGGGGGTTGTCCCCCAGCACCACCAGGTCGGCCAGCTTGCCGGCGGTGATGGAACCCTTGCTGCCCTCCTCGAAGGCCGCGTAAGCGGCGTTGATGGTGTAGGCGCGGATGCCCTCCATGGGCGTGATTCGCTCGTGCTCGCCCAGCACCACGCCGGCCCGGGTCTTGCGGTTGACCGCGCACCAGATGCCGAAGAGCGGGTCGGTGGCGAACAGCGGGTCCTTGGGCAGCGCGATGGGAGTGTCGGAGTGGGCCACGGTGACCACGCCGAGATCGATGGCGGTGCGCATAGGGTCCAGCCGCTGCGCCCGCTCCATGCCGAGGAAGTCGTGGATGTGGCGGTCGCCCCAGTACCAGACGTGGTGGGGATAGAACGACGCGATGACCCCTAGGCGGCTCATGCGCGCCAGCGCCTCCCGGGTGACCCCCTGGCAGTGCTCGATGCGGTGGCGCGGGTCGGGCCGCGGCACCTCGTTCATGGCGTTCTCCACGGCGTCCAGCGCCACGTCGACGCCCCGGTCGCCCTGGGCGTGGATGGCCACCTGGTAGCCCTTGCCGTGGGCTTCCAACACGAGCTTCTTCTGGTCCTCGGGCGAATACTGGAGCACGCCGCGCGGGTCCTTGGTGGGATCGTCGGTGTCGCTGGTGATGTAGGGGTCGTAGAAGGCGCAGGTGTGCACCTGGATGGAGCCGTCGCTGCAGGTCTTGACCGCGCCCAGCCGCAGCCAGTCCGAGCCGAAGCCGGTACGGAGCCCCAGGTCGCGTTCCAGGTAGAAGCGCTTGTAGGGGAGATCGTGGATCATCAGATAGACCCGTACCTTGAGCCGGCCCTCGTCGATGGTCTCCTGGTACGCCCGGTAGTGGTCCGGGGTGTCGCCGGTGCCGGCGTCGTGGGTGGAGGTGATGCCCACGGAGTTGTACTCGCGGCCCGCCAGCTCCACGCCGTCCTTGAGCTGCTGCAGGGTGGGATGCGGCACCAGGTTGTTCACCGGCCGGGCGGCGGCCTTCTCCCGCAGCACGCCGGTGAGCTTGCCCGTGTGCGGGTCCCGGTCCATGTGGCCGCCCTCGGGCTGAGGCGTATCGTCGTCGATGCCGGCGAGCTTGAACGCGGCACTGTTTGCCATCCACACATGGGACGAGCGGTAGGTCATGATCAGCGGGTTGTCCGGAGCCGCGCTGTCGAGTTCGGCCAGCGTGGGCCAGCGCTTCTCCGCCACGGCCGTGTGCTCATAGCCCTGGGCCTCGATCCACTGCCCCTTGGGGGTGATGGCCGCGCGCTCGCGGATGCGCGCCAGCACGTCCTCGATGGAGTTGTTTGGCGGAGTCCGCACGTTCACCATCCCCAGCCGGACGCCGAAGGACATGAAGTGGGTGTGGGGCTCGATGAAGCCCGGCAGCACGGTCTTGCCGCTGCAATCGATGACGTTGGTGTTACGGCCGGCGCACTGCCGCACCTCGTCGTTGCTTCCCACGTGCAGGATCCGGTCGCCCTTGACGGCCACGGCCTCGGCCGTGGGAAGGGCGTCGTCCACCGTGATCACGTTGCCGTTGACCAGGATCGTGTCCGCGTAGAGACTCTCCGGCAGCGCCATCCTCATCCATCCCGCTTTCCGGGACCGTACACCACCCGGCCCGGCCGGGCCCCGGTGTGGTCGCCGTTCTCGATCACCATCTGCCCGTTCACGAACACGTACTCCACACCCTTGGGATACTGCTTCGGCTCCTCGAAGGTGGCCTGGTCGGCCACCCTGTCGGGATCGAACACGACCACGTCGGCCCAATAGCCCTCGCGGAGGAGCCCCCGGTCCTTGAGCCCCAACACCTGGGCGGGCAGCGAGGTCATCTTGCGCACCGCGTCCGGCAGCGTCAGCACCTTCTCGTCGCGCACGTAGCGGCCCAGCACACGCACGTTGGTGCCGAAGCTCCGCGGATGCGGCATGCCGGGGGACTCGAGGTTGAGGGCGCTGCCGTCTGACGACACCGAGATCCAGGGCACCCGCATGACGTCCTGCACGTCCTGCTCGCGCAGGGTGTGGTGGATGCCGTGAATGAAGATGCCCTCGCCGTAGATCAGGTCGAAGCAGGTGCTGGCGGGGTCCTGGCCGCGGATCTCCGCGATCTGGGCGATGGTCTTCCCTTCCCACGCGTGGTGCTCGGGCCTGTCCAGGCGCGCCGCCACGATGCCCTCCCAGCCGCCATGCTCGCTCACGTACTGGGTGAACTCGGGGTCGTCCATAACCCGCTGGCGGAAGCTCGGGCTCATGAACTCGCCGATGGTCTCCTGCACCGGCGCGTCCTGCACCCAGCGCGGGAACAGCCGCCGCCACGGATGCTGCATGGCGGTGTAGGGGTATTGGTTGGCGGTGACGTCCAGCCCCTCGCGCCGGGCTTCCTCGATCTGCTCCACCACCTGCATGACCCGTCCCCAGTTCTCCTTGGAGCGCATCTTCAGGTGGTAGACGTGGATGGGGATGTCGGCTTCGCGCCCTACCTTGAGGGCCTTCTCCAGTTCCTCCATGATGTCGAAGCCCTCGCTGCCCAGGTGCACGCCGTAGTAGCCGCCGTACCTGCGCGCCACCCGGGCCATGGACACCACCTCGTCCGGGTACTCCGGCCCCTTGGCGTGCCAGGCGGCCGTGAGGCCCAGGGCCCCCTGCTCCATGGCCTGGGCCACGTAGCCGTCCATGCGCGCCTGCTCCTCCGCATTGGCGGGCCGTTCCTTGAAACCCACCACCACCCGCTTGACCTGTTGCGGCGACACTCCTGAAGCCACGTTCATGGAGACCCCGCCCGTCTCGACCCGCTCGAAGTATTCGCTGAAGGTCGTCCAGTCCGCCTCGATGCCGTTCCGGCGTCGGTGCTCGGCCACGTATTCCTCGAACACCGGGCCCACCAGCGGCGCCACGGTCTGGCTCTCGCCGATGATGTCCAGGGTCACCCCCTGGCGGATCTTGCTCTCGCCGTTGCCGTCCTTGATCAGCGGTTGGTCGCTGTGGGTGTGCATGTCGATGTAGCCCGGGGTCACCATCTTGCCCCGGACATCGATGGAGCGCGTGCCCGAGCCCGGGTCCAGCCGGCCCATGGCCGCGATGCGGCCGTCCTTGATGGCCAGGTCGCCGTAGTACCAGGGGTTGCCCGCGCCGTCGATGATGGCCCCGCCGTGAAGCACGGTATCGAAAATCGCCATGGTGGTGTTTCCTCTCTGTGCGACCGGGTCGTGGATAGAAGGAGGTCCGCGGAGTCGTGCGCGCCTTATAGCATTCCTGTCATCGGGAAACAACGCGCTCCGGTCCCGCGCCAGCCCATCCCGCCGGACGATTTTCGACGGGGGTTGACTTTGCCGGACGAATGTTGGGAGACTAGGGACTTCCTGCCTTTTGTCCTGCCATTCTCGCGACCGAAGAGTCCGTGCAGGCGCGAAACGGTGCTGTCAGGCCCACAACTCGGGAGGTGTTATCGTGTCTGAAGAGCAATTGTATGGCGACAACCCCATCGCCCAGCGAAAGACCGACCAGTACAAGCGCGAATACGTGCACAGCTTCGTCCGGAAGTGGGACGAGCTCATCGACTGGGACGCCAGAGCCGCCAGCGAAGGGGACTTTTTCATCAACATTCTCAAGGAACGCGGAGTCGAGCGCGTGCTGGACGTGGCCACCGGAACCGGTTTCCACTCCATTCGGCTCCTCAAGGCCGGGTTCGACGTCACCAGCGCCGACGGCAGCCCCGAAATGCTGGCGCAAGCCTTCGAGAACGCCAAGGAGCACGGCTTCATCATGAAGACCCTCCACGCGGACTGGCGGTGGCTGAGCCGGGACGTTCACACCCAATACGACGCGGTCATCTGCCTGGGGAACTCCCTGACCCATCTGTTCTCGGAGCAGGATCGCCGCAAGGCTCTCGCCGAGTTCTACTCGGTGCTGCAGCACGACGGCGTCCTGGTCCTGGACCAACGCAACTACGACGACATCCTCGACGATGGGTTCACCTCCAAGCACATCTACTACTACTGTGGCGACAACGTCAGCGCCGAGCCCGAGTACGTGGACGAGGGGCTGGCGCGGTTCCGCTACGAATTCCCGGACAAGTCGGTGTTCCACCTGAACATGTTTCCCTTGCGCAAGGACTACGTCCGCAAGCTCATGGGCGAGGTGGGCTTCCAACAGGTCAAGACCTACGCTGATTTCCAGGAAACCCATCGCGTGGAGGATCCGGACTTCTTCATCCACGTGGCGGAGAAGATCTACAAGAACGAGGAGCGACCCGCCAGATTCGCGGCCGGAATCAGCTACTCGCAGACGGTGGAGACGGCGCGGGACTACTACAACAGCAACGACGCCGACCGCTTCTACGCCACCGTGTGGGGCGGCGAGGACATCCACGTCGGCCTCTACGAGGGCGAAGGAGACACGATCTTCGACGCCAGCCAGCGGACGGTCAGGAAGATGGCGTCCATGATCGACGGCCTGGGACCGGTCACCCGGGTACTGGACATCGGCTCCGGATACGGCGGGTCGGCCCGATACCTGGTGGATCACTACGGCTGCCACGTCGGCTGCCTGAACCTGAGCGAGGTCCAGAACACGCGGAACCGCGACCTCAACGCCCGAAAACAGTGCTCCCTGGCCATCAACGTGGTGGACGGGAGCTTCGAGCAGATACCCATGCCGGACGACAGCGTGGACGTGGTGTGGTCCCAGGACGCCATCCTGCACAGCGGCGACCGGCGGCAGGTGTTCGAGGAAGTGGACCGTGTCCTCGCCAAGGGCGGACAGTTCATCTTCACCGATCCCATGCAGCGCGAGGATTGTCCTCCACACGTGCTGCAGCCCATCCTGGACCGTATCCATCTCGATTCCCTGGGGTCCGTCCCGCGCTATCGGACGATGCTGGCGGAACTGGGTTTCGAGGAGCTTGAGTTCGTCGACCTCACGCCGCAGCTTGCCACCCACTACGCTCGGGTCCTGGACGAGGTGCAGGCCAGCCACTGGGATCTCCTGCAGGTTTGCAGCGCCGAGTACATCGAGCGGATGAAGGCCGGCCTGCAACACTGGGTGGAGGGCGGCAACAAGGGCCATCTCCAGTGGGGGATTCTCCACTTCCGGAAGGTCTGAAGGATGAGCCAGGCCGGCGAGTCCGGGCGGCCCGGCGAGGATTCCGCGGAGGTTCATTACTCCGAGGCCGTGGAGGCGGTCCGGAGCTACTACAACAGCGATGACGTGCGGCGCATCTACGATGCGTCGTACGGCGACGAACACCTCCACCTCGGCATCTACGAGAGCGACGCGGACACGGTCGACGAAGCCGGCCAGCGGACGGTGGAGAGAATCGGCTCCATGATCCATGAGCTGGGGCCGGGCACCCGCGTGCTGGACATCGGCGCGGGCAACGGCGGGTCGGCCCGGTACCTGTTCCGTCAATACGGATGCCACGTGGCATGCCTCAACCTGAGCGAGGTGCAGAACGCCCGGAACCGGGACCTCAACGCCCGGGACCGGTGCTCCCTGGCCATCAACGTGGTGGACGGGAGCTTCGAAGACATCCCCGTCACGGACGGCAGCTTCGACGTGGTGTGGTCTCAGGACGCCATCCTGCACAGCACCCGGCGGCGGCAGGTATTCGCCGAAGTCGACCGGGTGCTGCGCACGGGCGGACAGCTCATCTTCACCGATCCCATGGTGGGCGAGCGCTGCCCTCCCGAAGCCCTGCAACCCATCCTCGACCGCGTCCGCCTCGACTCCCTGGGATCCCTTCGGGAGTACCGGACCATGCTCTCAGAGCTGGGTTTCGAGGAACTGGAATTCGTGGACCTCACCCCGCACCTCGCCACCCACTACGGACGGATACTCGATGGACTGCTCGCCAATGAAGAGGATCTGACCAGGCACTGCGGCGCCGAGCACGTCCAACGGGTGAAGACCGGACTGCGACACTGGGTGGACGGCGGGGAACGCGGCTACCTCCAGTGGGGTATCCTGCACTCCCGCAAGTCGTGACGGCGGCCGGCGGTCCGCCAACACCCGAAGCAACGGAAAGAACTCCCGCAGCCGTTGCACTTCATCGATGATGATCAGCCCCCTGAGGCTTCTCAGGGCGAGGTTGGCATCCGACCCGAGCCGGGACAGGGCTACGGGATCCTCCTACCACGCCACCGGCGTCGCCAGCCGGCCGCCGATTTCCGGGGAATCGACGGCATAGCGGTAGACCCGGAACATGCTGTTGCCCGGGCCGCGGCCCTCGTAGTCGGCGAAGAAGGGGCAGACGTACTCCCAGACGATCTCGCCGGCCTGGGTGACCTCGAAGGCCCGTCCCATCTGCCCCTCGCACACGAGCGTGTTGCCGTTGCCGAAGCGCTGGGCGCCGCTGATGTTGGGGCTGAAGAAGGTCCAGATGGGCGAGCCCCGGTAGTGCCAGACCGTTTCCCCTGTTTCCGGGTCGAGCTCGATGACCCGGGAGAACGGGTTGTCCAGGCCGTGGATGCCGTTGGCGAACAGCAGGATGTTGCCGTTGGGCAGCAGCGTACAATCGTGCTGGTGCCCCCAGGTGGGGTCCTGGTGCGACCATCGCACCTTGCAGGTGTCGCGGTCGATCATCATGATGGCGTTCAGGCGCCGGAAGCTGAGCATCACGCCGCCGTCGTCGAGCGGGAAGCAGGCGTTGGCGTGGGCGAACTCGTCGCGGCCGCAGGAATGGCAAAGCTCCCAGCGGTCCAGGTCCAGGTCGCGCCACGCGTGCCACTCCCACACCGTTTCGCCCGCGGGCGACACCTCCCGCACGTAGTCGCCGTAGGTGACGCCCTCATGCTCACTGCCGGGCGTACCGCCCTTGATCCGGGGCTGGACATCCGCCGGCACCGGCTCCCAGCCGATGTAAATGGTGTTGCCGTCCGGGCGCCTGCGGAAGTCGTGGTGCTGGGCCGGGTCGCAGTACTCCCACACGACCTCGCCGTCCCAGGTGTACTCCCGCAGGAGGCCGCCCTTGCCGCGCCGGAGCGGCGGCCCCTCCTCCATGCGGCCGGCCCAGAGCAGGTTGCCGTTGGGCAGGAGGTAAGCGTAGTTTCCCGGACACAGCGGGAACGACCACTCGTGCAGCACTTCGCCGCGCATGCCGATGATATAGGCTTTCCGCGACGACTGCGGCACGATGAGCGTGTAGCCCGACGTCGCCTTCGCCTTGTCGTAAACCAGCACGCCCACGTCCCGGTATCTCATGGACCCTCCTGATCGATACCGCCATCCATGTCCGGCAAGACCCTGCGGGCACCCGCGGGTTTGAAGCCTGCCCCTGCGACCGGCACCGCCGGACGCACCCGGAAACACCGGGGCCGGGCCGCGGCGCCACGAATCCGGCCTAGACCCTATCCCGAAGGCGGCCGCCGGGTATGCCATCCGGCCGCCTGCTCGTAAGCGTGGGCTACCTGCAGCAGCACCGCCTCCTCGAAATGGGGCGCGGCGATCTGCAAGCCGATGGGCAGGCCCTTGGCGGAAAAGCCGCAGGGGACGCTTACCGCGGGTGCTCCCGTGACGTTGAACGGGATCGTGCAGAGGGTCCCGCGGGTTCCCCGGGCGTCCGACAACGGGATCCGGCCTCCCGCCGTTTCCACGTACCCTTGCTCGCACTCCTCGATGGTCTCCGCCGGCATGCTCACCGCCGGACTCACGATCACGTCCACCTGCTCGAAGGCCCGGTCGAACGCGTCGCAGATGAGACGGCGAACGCGTTGCGCGGTGACATACGCGTGGGCGGGAAGCGTCAGCGCGTGAACCTGCCGGTACATCAGCCCCGGACTGTAGTCCCGCGGGCGGGCGCGGAGAAACGCGTCGGCCGGGGACAGGTTCTCCACCCGCGCGGTCAGGAGCTGCACCATGGAGACATGCTCCAGGTGCGGGATCGACAGCTCCTGCACGGACATGCCCAGGGACTCCAACAGCTCCACCGCGTCGGCCGTAGCCGCCTTGACCTCGTCCACCGACAGGTCGTCGAAGTAGTCGCGGACGATCCCGACCCTGAGGCCCGCCACACCCTCGTTGAGGAGCGCGCCGAAGTCCGGCACGGGCTCATGGCTCGACAAGGGATCCCGGGCGTCGGAGCCGGCGATGGCCTGCAGCATCAGCGCGCTGTCCCGCACCGTGCGGGTAAACACCCCGAAATGGTCCGTGGAAAAACCGCCGGTGCCGGCGACGCCGCCGAAGCGGCTGACCCGGCCGTAGGTGGCCTTGACCCCCACTACCCCGCACAGGGACGCCGGGTTGCGCACGGAGCCGGCGTTGTCGGTGCCGATGGCGCCTAGCGCCAGCCCGGCGGCCACGGCGGCGGCGGAACCGCCGCTGGAGCCGCCCGAGACCCGGTTACGGTCCCAGGGATTGCGGGTGGTGCCGTAGTGGGGATTGATGGTGGTGCAGCCGGCCGCCCACTCGTGCATGTTGGTCTTGCCCAGAATGACGGCGCCGGCCTGCCTGAGCCGCGCCACCACCGTGGCGTCCTCGTCCGGGACCCAGTCGGAGAGGTGCTTCGATCCGGCGGTGGTGCGGACCCCGGCGGTGGCCAGGTTGTCCTTGACGGCGACGGGGATGCCGTGCAACGGGCCGCGGTGACGGCCGGCGGCCAGATCGGCCTCGGCCCGGGCGGCCTCCGCCAGGGCCTGCTCACCGGTCAGGGTGACGAAGGTGTTGAGCTCGGTGTCCAACCGGTCGATGCGGTCCAGATGCGCGCGGGTCAGCTCCACCGGCGAGAGCTCCCGCGCTTCGATGCGGCGCGCGGCCTCGGCGATGGTGAGGGCCTGGAGGTCCATCACAGGTAGCCCTGCTCCTTGCAAAACTTCTCCGCCCCGGGGTGGAGCGGCACGTCCAGGGGCGTGGCGTCGGTGTCCTTCCACAACTGGTCGATGCCGGTCAGCGTCTCCCAGTAGATCTCGTTCTGGCGCTCCTTCAGCGCCGCGCATACCTTGTAGACGTCCTCGTCCGGCAGGGAGGCGCGGGTGTAGAGGGGCCAGCCGCCGTAGTCGATGCAGGCGTGATCGGCCTTGAGGTGAGGATAGCATCCCGCCGGCATGGTCACCGTGCGCCAGCCCAGGGCGTTGAGCCGCTCCATGGCAAAATCGTCGGGCGTCACCGGCTCCATGCCGCGCGACAGGGCGTCGTCGAACCACAGCACCAGGCCTTCGTCGAAGACCGCGTCGATGGTCTCGTCCCTGAGCGCCGCCATGCGCCGTTCGTCGCCGGGGCCGCCGTTAAGCTGGAGGCTGCCGCCCCAGGATTCCAGGTCCGCCAGGGTGAAGCCGTAAATCTCCAGGGTCTGGTCCAGCAGGACGCGGGTGGAGTGGGTGGCGTCCTCGCGGATGGACAGGCGCAACGGGTACTTCCGCTCCTTGATCTGCGACAGCGACGTCAAGCCGGTGCGCGGGTGGATCATGAACACGAAGCGGTCCCAGGACGGATAGCAGGCCACCACCCGGAGCGGCAGCGGCTCCTTGAAGAGCCCGACGCCCCGGTAGGCCTGAGTCAGGAAGGCCGAGGGATTGACCATGGACATCTCCAGGTCCCCCTTGGCGACGGCGTGGGCGATGATGGGCGAGCCCGTGGACATGCGCAGCCACGGCCGGAAGTTCTCCGCCGACCCGCTTCCCACCGAAATGCACATGTCCCGGTTGCCGTAGTACGGCTCATCCGGGTCGCCGGCGACGTGCAGCCCGATCTGCCACAGCATCAGGCCTCGTTGAAAGTTCGCTCCTCTGGGGAGTCGCTCCATGGTGTTCACTCCTTGTTCAGTTCGGCCAGGGCCGTCTTGTACGCCTTTGTGAACGCGACGCGGCCGAAGCTGTGCTTGATGCCTTCGACGATATCCAATCGGACCGCTACCCCACGTTCCTTCAGACGCGCGACATAGGGGCGGCAAATACTGACGGGGTTGGTTTCGTCTCGTGACCCGGTCACCAGAACAATCCTGGCACCCAGTGGAATCTTGTCGACGTAGTCGATAGGGTTCAGGTCCTGAGGCCGCACCCTTCTGTTTTGGTACTCGGCCTTCGCTACCTTGTCGCAGGCACATCCCACCAATAGCGCTGCGTCGACGGCGCCCGGGTGGCGACCCAACATGACGGCGATGGTATTGGAACCGCCCGACTGGCCGATCATTACCACGCGCGATGCGTTATGGTGTCTCCTCAGGCGGCGAACGGCTGCAGCGATCTCATCGATATCCTCGGCGGTCTCCCAGTTCCGCCTGCCGGAGCTCTTGTCGGATGACTGCCTGCCTTCGTGGTCGAAGTGCTCGGGCCGCAACATGGCGACGGAAACGGTACCCGCGGGAGTCCGCGCCGCGTACCTGTACATGGAATCCGAGGGATACCCACGTTTTCTAAGGCGGGTATTGTCCCCGTGGAGATAGACTCGCAGAACCGGGCTCGGGACCGCCTTTGGCGGCAGCACCGTGGCGATGGCGAAGCAGTGGTTGTCACCCTTGACCCAGTTGAAGTTGTCGGCGTCCACACAGTCGCTGGTGAAGGGGGCGAGCTTGTCAGCCGCGCCCGCATTCCCTTGCGGAAGGATAGCCGACCACGAGATGGCCATGGTCACGGCCAACACAAGGCGAATGGGCCTCCTCATCGTATACCTCCTTCCACTGAACCCCGGACTGACGGATTTCGGGGACTACCCCAGCAGCCCGGCGCCCCGGGCCCACCGGTACTTGGCGCCCAGGATCGCCACCGGCAGCTCGGTGGTGTAGGGACAGGCCACGATGCCCCGCTCGTAGAGGTACTCGGAGGCCTCCTCGACCTGGACGTCGCCCACCAGCGACACCACCACCGGCTTCTCGATGCCCTTGTCCCGGCCTTCCTGCACCACCCGGGCGCAAAGCTCGGCGAACACCATGGGCGGGGTGATGATGGTGTGCCAGTAGCCCAGGATCAGGGCGTGGATGCGGTCGTCCTCCAGCCCGAAACGGATGGTCCGCTCGTAGGTGGTGGGCGGCTCTCCGCCGGTGATGTCCACGGGATTGCCCGAGGCGCCGAAGGGCGGGATGAACTGCTTGAAACCCTCGTCGAGGTCCTGGGGAAACTTCATGAGGGAGAGCCCGTTGGCCACCACCGCATCCGACAGCAGCACCCCCGAGCCGCCGGCGCCGGTGATGATGACGATCTCCTCGCCCTTGGGGGTCGGCAGCACCGAAAGCCCCCGGGCGAACTGGAGCATGTCGTTGAGCGAGTAGGCGCGCACCACGCCGCAGGCCTTCAGGAGATCGTCGTAGACCTTGTCGTCGCCCGCCAGGGCGCCGGTGTGGGAGGCCGCGGCGCGGGCGCCGAGCTGGGTGCGTCCGGCCTTGAGCATCACCACGGGCTTCTTCTTCGACACCCGGCCGGCCACCTCGTAGAAACTGCGGCCGTCCTTGAGGTCCTCGGCGTGCATGGCCACCACCTGGGTGTTGTCGTCCTGCTCGAAGTAGGTGAGCAGGTCGTCCTCGTCCAGGTCCGACTTGTTCCCGAGGCCGACGATGGCCGAAACCCCCAGCCGGGTGGAGCGGCTGAAGCCGATGATGGACATGCCCACGCCGCCGCTCTGGGACGACAGCGCCACCGGCCCCTTGACGTCGTAGGGGGTGCAGAACGTCGCGCAGAGGTTGGCGGGGGTATAGTAGAAGCCGTAGATGTTGGGCCCCATGACGCGCACGCCGTACTTGCGCGCCTCCGCAAGAAGCTCCGCCTGCAGCTCCTTCTCGCCCACCTCGGCAAAGCCCGACGGGATCATCACCGCGCCCGGGATACCCTTCTCCCCCACCTCGGTCATGGCGGCGGCGCAGAACTGGGCGGGCACCGCGAAGATGGCCACGTCCACGTCCTCCGGGATGTCCTTGACGCTCTTGTAGCACTTCTTCCCCAGGATCTCGTCGGCCCGGGGATTGATGGGGTAGAGGGCGCCGGCGTAGCCGCCGTTGATGATGTTCTTCATCACCGAATTGCCGATCTTCCCCTCCCCGTCCGAAGCGCCGATGACCGCCACGGCGCTGGGGTTCATGATGCGCCGCATGGCCGAGACGATCTCGTCCCGGGACGGCCGGTAGGGCTCCGGCTGCGGCGAGAAGTCCACGGTCATCACGCTGTCCACCGCAGTGGCGCCGTCGGCGTCCGCCAGCACCGGGTTGAGATCCACCTCCCGGATCTCGGGGAAGTCGCTCACCAGCGCCGACACGTTGACGACAATGTCCGCCAAGGCCTCCCGGTGCACCGCGGGGCCGCCACGGACACCCTTGAGGACCGCCGACGCGGCCACGCCGTCGAGCATGGAGAGGGCGTCTTCACGGGTTACCGGGGCGAGCCGGAAGGTGATGTCGCGCAACACCTCCACCAGCACCCCGCCCAGTCCGAAGGCCACTACCTTGCCGAAGCTCGGGTCGGTCACCGCACCGACGATGACCTCCACGCCCCTTCCCGACACCTGCTGCTGGATCTGCACCCCGCCCAGCGCGGCATCGGCCTTGTAGGCCCGGGCGTTCTTGATGAGAGTCCGGTAGGCCTGCTCCGCCTGCTCCCGGTCCGCCACCCCCACCAGCACGCCGCCCGCCTCGGTCTTGTGCAGGATGTCCTCCGAGACGATCTTCATCACCACCGGGAAGCCGACGTCCTCGGCCAGATCCGCGGCCTCCGCCGCGGACTGGGCCACGGCTTCCCGCGGCAGCGGAACGCCGTAGGCTCGCAGCAAGGCGCTGCACTCCAACGGCGACAACGCGGACCGTCCGCCGGACCTGGCTTCATGCAAGACCGCGAGGACTTGCTCCCGCCGATCAGTTCCCGCTTGCATCTTGTACGGCCTCCCTCCCTGGAGGATGGACCCGACGGCCTCCCCGGTGGCGCGACGGGCGCACCTCGATTCGGAAGAATCTACCGAGTGAACGCGCCGGCGCTTTTCAGCGCGGCGATCTCCTCCTCGCCGTACCCCAGGACCTCGCTCAGCACTTCGTCCGTGTGCTCGCCCAGGAGCGGCGAGCGCTTGACCTCCACCGGCGAGTCCGAAAGCTTGATGGGGCAACCCACGTTGTACCAGGCGCCCCGCTCGGGGTGATCCACCTCCACCATCATTTCCCGGAGCTTGACGTGGTCGTCGTGCGCAAGGTCCTTCGTGCTCATGATCGGCCCGCAGGGAACGTCGAGGTCGTTGAGGATCTCCATCAGCTCCCACTTGGTGTAGTCACGGGCGAACTCCGCCAGCAGCCGCCACATCTCCGCCTGGTTGGCGCGCCGGACGTCGATGTCCGTGAATCGCGGGTCCCTGGCCAGCGCCTCGCCGCCGATGCGCGTGGCCAGGGCGGTCCACACGTGCTCCTGCACCACCACGTAGAGGTAGTCGTTGGCGCCGCCGGGCTTGCACGGGACGGCGTTGCCCAACTGGCCGCCGCCGGAATCGTTCCCCGCCCGCGGAGTGAAGTCCTCGAACTCCTGCACCGAGTACTCGGCGAGGGGCCCGCGCTCGATGCGCTGGTGGTCCCGGAACTTCACCCGGCAGAGGTTCATGACGCAGTCCATCATGGCGCACTCGACGTACTGGCCGCGGCCGGTGCGTTCCCGCTGGACGAGCGCCGCCAGGATCCCGGCCAGCAGGTGCACGCCGGTGCCGGAGTCGCCGATCTGTGCTCCGGTCACCACCGGCGGGCCGTCGAACAGGCCGCTGGTGCTCATGGCCCCGCCCATGGCCTGGGCCACGTTCTCGTAAGCCTTGAAGGCGGCGTAGGGCCCCTCGCTGCCGAAGCCCTTGATGGAACCCATGACCAGCCGCGGGTTCAACTCGTGCACCGTCTCCCAGCCGAATCCGAGACGGTCCAGCACGCCCGGGCCGAAGTTCTCCAGCAGGACGTCGCACTCTTTCACCAGACGGGTGAACACCTCCTTGCCCCGGTCGTTCTTCAGGTTCACCGTGATGGAGCGCTTGTTGCAGTTCAGCATGGTGAAGTAGAGGCTGTCGGCGTCGGGAACGTCCCGAAGCTGCTTGCGGGTAGCGTCGCCCGCCGGGGACTCGAGCTTGATCACGTCCGCGCCGAGGAAGGCCATGAGCTGGCTCGAGGTGGGACCCGCCTGCACATGGGTCATGTCGAGGATGCGGATGCCGGAGAGTGCCTTGTCCATGTCGTTCCCTGGTTCCCTGTATCCGGCTCTATTTGTACATGGTCTGTCGCTTGGTGCCGGGAGCCCATTCGCCGGCATTGACCCAGATGTTGACGACGGCCGACTTGCCCGAGGTCCGCACCGACTCCCGCGCCCGGCGCAGCGCCGGCCCGATCTCCCGGCAGTCGGTGACCTCCTCCCCGTATCCGCCCAGCATCTCGGCGAACTTCGAGAAGGGCACGTCTCCGAGGAGGTTGCCGACGTTGCCGCGCTCTTGGCCGTACTTGGAGAGCTGGCCGTAGCGGATCTGGTTCATGGCGGAGTTGTTGCCGATGACCGCGATGTAGGGAGAACCGAAACGGTTCGCGGTCTCCATGTCGAAGGCGGTCATGCCGAAGGAGCCGTCGCCGTAGTAGCACAGGACTTCCTTCTCCGGATGCACCAGCTTGGAGGCCAGCGCGAAACCCGTGCCCACGCCCAACGCTCCCAGCGCGCCCGGGTCCATCCAGTTGCCGGGAGCCCGGGGCTCCACCGCCTGGGCGCTGATGGTCACGACGTCGCCGCCGTCGCCGATGTAGATCGTATCTTCGGTGAGGAACTCGTTGAGCTCCCAGGCCACCCGCCAGGGGTGGATGGGACTGGCGTCCGACGTGAACAGCGGCATGAGCTTCGCCGCCCTCTCGCCCTCGAGTCCCCGGAGGTGTTCGAGCCAGCGCCCGCGCCCCTCGGCGCCGTTGTCCGGCCGTTCTCCTACCGCCGCGTGCACCGCCTTGAGGATCGCTCCGGGGTCGCCCACCAGCCCCAGGGAGACGTCGCGGTTCTTGGCCACCGTGCGGTAGTCCATGTCGATGTGGACCACGGCGGCGTCGGCCCGCAGCCGCCGGCCGTAGCCCATGCGGAAGTCGAACGGCGTACCGACGATGACGATGACGTCGGCCTCGCCGAAGGCGTCGCCGCGGGTGCGGTTGAAGTAGTGCGGGTCGCCGGGGGGCAGCAACCCCCGGGCGGCGCCGTTCATGTAACAGGGCACGTTGAGGGCCTTGAACAGCGACGTGGCGGCCTCGTGGCCGCGGCAGGTCCACACCTGCGTGCCCAGCAGCACCGCGGGGCGCTCGGACCGCACCAGCAGCTCCGCCAGCTTTTCGATGTCCGCGGGATCGCCGACGGACTTCGTGGACGCGCGGGAGCGGCCCCGCTCCGGCACGACGGCCTTGTCCGCCGGCACTTCCCGGTCGAGCACGTCCCGGGGAATCTCCAGGTAGCTCGGACCCGGCGCCCCGGCGAAGCACTCGCGCGCCGCCATCGCCACCATGTCGGCAATGCGCTCGGTGGAACGGACGCTCGCCGAGAACTTGGTGATGGGGGCGGCGACATCGACGTGGGGCAGGTCCTGGAGCGAGCCCATCTTGTGCTGGGTGAGGGCTCCCTGCCCGCCGATGTGAAGCACCGGGCTCTCCGACCGGAACGCCGTGGCGATACCCGTCAGCGCGTTGGTGAAGCCCGGCCCGGCGGTGGTCACCACGCAGCCCAGCCGGCCGGTTTGCCGGGCGTAGCCGTCCGCGGCGTGCGCCGCCACCTGCTCGTGGCGCACGTCCACCACGCGGATGCCGTGGTCGATACAGCCGTCGTAGATGTCGATGATGTGGCCGCCGCACAGGGTGAAGATGGTGTCCACGCCTTCGTTCTTGAGCGCCGCCGCCACGAGGTGACCGCCGGAGACGACGTTCTCGTCGCGGCTCTTTTGTGCGAGGGTATCCTCGGCGGTATTGGACGTCCGTTTGTCAGTTGAAACCCTTGCCATATATGCGTTTCCTTCGCAGAGGCGTGTCCTGGCCATCGGCCGGTAAGTGCAGTAGTTAATCCCTGTCCACTGCGTCTGTCAATCAGCCTAGTCCGGAGGTTTCTGTGACCTTGACCATCACTCAAGTCGACGCTTTCACCAGCGAACCCTTCGGCGGCAACCCGGCCGCCGTGTGCCTGTTGGCGGCTCCGGCCGAGGTCGGGTGGATGCAGAGGGTGGCGCGCGAGATGAACCTGTCGGAGACCGCCTTCCTGGTCCGCCGGGAAACCGGCGAGTTCGACCTGCGCTGGTTCACGCCGGCCATCGAGGTCGACCTCTGCGGCCACGCCACGCTGGCGAGCGCTCACGTGCTTTGGGAAGAAGAGCATTTGCCTCCGGATGCCACGGCCGTCTTCCACACCCGTTCGGGCCGCTTGTCGGCGGAACTGCATGAGGGGTGGATCGAAATGGACTTTCCAGCGGAACCGGACGAGCCGGCTCCCGTTCCCGCAGGGCTGGCCGCCGCCCTGGGCGCAAAGCCGGCCTACGTAGGGCGGAACCGCTTCGATTATCTCGTCGAAGTCGACACCCAGGCCACGGTGGAGCGGCTCAACCCGGACTTCGGCCGTCTCGCGGAGATCGACACGCGCGGGATCATCGTCACCGCGCGCGCGGAGGCCGACGGCATCGACTTCGTATCGCGCTTCTTTGCCCCGAGAACCGGCATCGACGAGGACCCCGTGACCGGGTCGGCCCACTGCTGTCTCGGCCCCTACTGGCAATCCCGCCTCGGCCGCGACGCGTTCACGGCGCGGCAGGTGTCGGAGCGCGGCGGCCTGATCAGGGTCATGGTCCGCGGCCAACGCGTGACGCTGTCGGGCCAGGCGATCACGGTCCTGCGCGGCGAACTGCTGTGGTGACGGACGGGGAGATCCGCACTCCGCATAAACCGGGCTCGGCGGTGTCAGGCGAGGCTGCCGATGGCCGCCTGGATGACGCTCAGCAACGGCGCGGGATAGACGCCGAACCAGACGAGCAGCACCGTGAGGCCGGCGAGCACGAGGCCCTCCGGCAGGGAGAAGCGGCGGGTGGCGGACAAGGGGGAGGATGGGTCGTCGAGCGGCGACAGGTACAGGGTGATGATGATGCGGAGGTAGTAGTAGAGGCCGATGACGCTGCTCACCACCAGCAGGACCACGAGGGTCCACAGGTCGGACAGCACCCCGGCGGCGAGGACGTAGAACTTGCCCACGAACCCGGCGGTGAGGGGGATCCCGGCAAGCGAGAACAGCATCAGCGACAGCGCGCCGCTGACCCAGGGGCGGCGCCAGAAGAGCCCGCGGTAGTCGCTGACCTCGTCGGCTTCCTTGCGCTCGTCGGAAAGCGCGGTGATGATGCCGAAGATGCCCAGCGAGGTGATGAAGTAGGCCACCAAGTAGAACGTCACGGCATGGGAGCCTTCCCGTGACGCGGCAATCACCGCCACCAGCAGGTACCCGAGGTGGGCGATGGAGGAATAGGCCAGCAGGCGCTTGATGTTCTCCTGCAGCAGCGCCAGGAGGTTGCCGAGGAACATGGAGGCCGCGGCGATGATGGCCAGCACCGCCACCACCGAATCGTAGTCCAGCAGGCCTCCGTACTGGCCGTAACGGAGCAGCAGGGCCACCATCGCGCCCTTGGAGACGGTGGTCAGATAAGCCGTAACCGGGGTGGGGGCGCCCTGGTAGACGTCCGGCGCCCACATGTGGAACGGCACCACCGCCAGCTTGAAACCGGCGCCGATGACCACCATGGCGAACCCGCCGAGCAGCAGCAGGGTCGGCTCCCGCGCCTTGCCGGCCAGGACCGACGTCATGGCGGTAAAGTCCATGGTGCCGAGGTCGGCGTAGATGAGCGCCATGCCGAACAGCAGGAAGGCGGCGGACGCCGCCGCCAGGATCAGGTACTTGACGCCGGATTCGAGAGCGGTCCGGGTCGTCCGGAGATAGGCCACCAGGCCGTACAGGGAAACGCTCAGGATCTCCAGGCCCAGGAAAAACGACATGAAGTGATTGCTCGCGGTCAGCACGGCGCAGCCGAACGTGGCCAGCGTGAGCAGCAGGTAGAACTCCTCGCGATTCCCGGGTGCGCGGTCCAGATAGCTGTACGACAGGACCACCACCACCATGGTGGCGGCGGTGAGCAGCCCGATATAGAACAGCGCGTACGCGTCCATGACCACCAGCGGAGCCGCCGGCGGCGCGGCGGTCCCGACCGTGCCCGGCAGTGCCGCCAGGGTCAGCCCCAGGCCCGCCAGCGCCAGCACCGCGGTGAGCCCGTGGTTGCGGCGGAACGAGATCACCAGCATCAGCACCAGCGGCGTGACGCCCAACAGGACGATGGGGGTCAGTGCACCGAACGGGTTCACGGCCGTCGACCTCCATCCGGCAAGGCCGATGCCACGGCATCCGCCTTGCGGGTTTCCACGGCCGCCGAGCGCAGCGCCGGAGCCGGAGCGCGAGCCTTGTCGACCAACGCGCGCATCGGGGCCAGCGCGTTGCCGGACGTGGTCAGCACCGGCTGCGGGTAGAGGCCCAGCCCGAGCGTCGCGCCTATGAGGGACGCCATGATCGCCATCTCCCGGCCGTTGGTGTCATCGAGCTTCCAGTCGCCGGTCCGGGCCCCGTAGTAGACCTTCTGCATCATCCACAGGGAATAGACCGTGGCTGCCACCAGGCCCACCGAGGCCAGCACCGTCAGCGGGACGTTGACCTGAAACGCACCCATGAGCACCAGGAACTCCCCGATGAAGCTGGCCAGGCCCGGCAGCCCCAGGGAGGCCATGGCGAAGAACAGGCCCACGCCGCCCATCCGCGGCATGACCGCCCACAAGCCCCCGAAGCTCCCCATGTCGCGTGTATGCGTGCGGTGCTGGAGGTCGCCCACCATCATGAACAGCGCCGCCGCGCTGAAGCCGTGGGAAAGCATGATGATCACGGCGCCTTGCAGGGCAAGCTCGTTCCACGCAAAGATCCCCAGCAGGACGAACCCCATGTGGCTGATGCTGGTGTATGCCACCATGCGCTTCAGGTCGGTCTGGCCCAGGGCCAGCAACGCGCCGTAGAGGATCCCCACCACCGCCAGGATCATGGCGATCAGGGTAAAGTCGGCGGCCGCCTGGGGGAACAGCGGGACCACGAACCGGAGCATGCCGTAGGCGCCGATCTTGAGCACCAGCCCCGCCAGCGCCACGCTGCCCGCCGTGGGAGCCTGGGTATGGGCATCCGGCAACCAGGTATGGAACGGCACTACCGGCAGCTTGACGGCAAACGCGATGAAGAAGCCCAGCATGAGCCAACCCGCCGTGCTCTCCGCCATCGGCGTCCCCAGGAGCTCCAGGTAGTCGAACGTCATGACCCCGGTTGCCTGCCAGTGAACCACCACCAGCCCCAGGATGGCCAGCAGCATCAGGAGCCCGCTCCCCTGGGTGATGATGAAGAACTTGGTGGTGGCATAGACCCGGTTCTCGTAACCCCAGATGCCGATGAGGAAGTACAGCGGCAACAGGGAGATCTCCCAGAAAGCGAAGAAGAGGAACAGGTCGAAGGCGATGAACACGCCCGACAGGGCGGTCAGGATCAGCAGCAGGTTGAAGTGGAAGAAACCCACCGACCGCGTCACCGAGCTCCAGGAAGTCAGCACCGCCAGCACGGTCAGGAAGCTCGTCAAGAGCAGCAGCAGCAGGCTGAGGCCGTCCACCGCCAGGTGGAAGCTGATGCCCAGTTGGGGGATCCAGGGCTGCTTGTAGACCATGAGCCAGCCGTCCTGGGCGGTCTCGGCGCGGGCGAAGAAGACGCCCCAGGTGACGAGCAGAAGCAGCGTGTGCAGCAGTGCGGTCCCCAGCGAGATCCAGCGCGGCCACAGATCGCTCCAGCGTCCGGCAATCCACGCCGCCAGTCCGCCCGCCAGGGGCAGCAGAAGAATCCACGCAAGGCTCATAGCAGGATCACCAGTCCCACGGTCACCACCGCGCCGACGGCAATGCCGGTGGCGTACCACCGCACCGCGCCCGTCTGGGTGAGCGTGGCGACGAAGTGCAGCATCTCGGTGACGAAGGCCACCGCGCGATACAATCCGTCGATGAAGTCGCTCTTGTTGACCCGTGCGCACCACAGGTACGGCTGGACGAAGAGCGTGTCATACAACGCGTCGAACCCCCAACCCGAAAACCACAGCCGTTCCACCCGCGCCGCCCACGGCAGCGCGGCGATACGCTGCATGGCGCCGGACGGTCCCATGACCAGAACCCACACGAGGTAGATGCCGCCGAGGGAGGCGGCCGCGGCCAGCAGCTCGAACAGGAGCTCGGTGCC
Source organism: uncultured Binatia bacterium (SeqCode) (assembly GCA_965219905.1). Taxonomy (GTDB): domain Bacteria; phylum Desulfobacterota; class Binatia; order UBA9968; family JAJDTQ01; genus JAJDTQ01. The sequence goes on from CBDCOS010000003.1 coordinate 823,200, forward strand.
GTAGCTCGCGTGGGCGCCATGGAACGCGGGCAGCGCGGTGTCCAGGAAACCGGAAAACAGCGTGAGCTTCCCCATGGTGTGAGGCAGCTCGATGACCCCCGCCACGACGGAAAGGACCGCCAGCACCCCCAGCGGGATGTGGACACACGGTCCCGGTTGGTGGATGGGCATGAGCTTCCTCACCCACTCCGTGGCATCCCGATAGAAGGTCAGGAACACCATCCGGAACGTGTAGATGGAGGTCAGGAACGCGCCCGCAAAGGCGCCGGCCCAGAGCCACACTCCGCCGATCTCCGAGTTGTAGGCGTTCCAGATGATCAGGTCCTTGCTGTAGAAGCCCGCGGTCACCACCGGAATGGCCGCCAGCGCACCGGAGCCGATGAGAAAGCACCAGAAGGTGAACGGCATCAGCCGGCGCAGCCCGCCCATGCGGTACATGTCCTGTTCGTGGTGCAGGGCCATGATCACCGCGCCCGCGCCCAGGAACAGCAGCGCCTTGAAGAAGGCGTGGATCATGAAGTGGAACAGTGCGGCGGACCACGCCCCCACCCCCAGGGCCAGGAACATGTAGCCGATCTGGCTGATGGTGGAGTAGGCCAGCACGCGCTTGATGTCGGTCTGCACCAGCGCGGCGAACCCCGCCATCAGCAGGGTCAGGGTGCCGACGACCGCCACCAGCGTCAACACCGCCGGCGCCAGGGTGAACAGCACGTGAGTGCGGGCGATGAGATAGACACCGGCGGTCACCATGGTCGCCGCGTGGATGAGGGCGCTCACCGGAGTAGGGCCGGCCATGGCGTCCGGCAGCCAGGTCTGGAGCGGGAGCTGGGCGGACTTGCCCACGGCTCCTCCCAGCAGCAGCAGCGCCACCGCCACCGCCAGGCCCGAGCCCGGCTGGAACTGCTGGCCGGCGCGTTGGAGCAGCTCCTGGATGTCCAGGGTGCCCAGCTCGGCGAAGAGCAGGAAGAGCGCCATGAGCATGGCGGTGTCGCCCACCCGGGTGACGATGAACGCCTTGCTCGCGGCCTGGCCGTTGGCCTCGTCCTTGTAGAAGAAGCCGATCAGCAGGTAGCTGCAAAGCCCTACGCCCTCCCAGCCGAGCAGGAGCAGCATCAGGTTGTCCGCCAGCAGCAGCGTGAGCATGGCGCACACGAACAGGTTCATGTAGGCGAAGAAGCGGCTGTAGCCTTCTTCCTCCTCCATCATGTACTCGACGGAGTAGAGGTGGATCAGGAAACCCACGAACGTCACCACGAAGATCATCGTCAGCGACAAGGCGTCCAGATAGAAGGCGAAGGCGGGCCGGAAGCCGGCCACGTCCAACCACACCCACAAGGTCTGGGTAAAGCGGGCTCCCGCGGGCGGCGCCGCCAGGAAGCTCAGCCCCACGACCAGGGTGACGACCGCGGACAGGCCGACGGAACCCGCGCCCACGCAAGCCACCTCGGCACGCGAGAGCCGCGATCCGGCCAGCATGAGGACCAGGAAGCCCAGGAGAGGAAGGGCGGGGATCAGCCACAGCAGCTCGAGCATGTCATCCTCTCATCTGGCTGACCGCGTCCACGTCCAGGGTGTTGAACCGGTAGTAGATCTGCACCACCAGCGCCAGTCCCACGGCCACCTCCGCCGCGGCCATGGCCAGGATGAAGAAGAACATGACCTGGCCGTCCGGCTGGCCCCAGTGGGCGCCGGCCACGACGAAGGCCAGGGCGGCGGCGTTGAGCATGATCTCCAGGGACAGCAGCACGAAGATGATGTTGCGGCGGACCAGAACGCCCGTCAGGCCCAGCCCGAACAGCACCGCGGCCAGCACGAGGCCGTGCTCCATGGGGACCGCGGCCATCAGGACCCGTCCTCCTCGCCGTCCGACGGCACCCGGCGGCCCAGATGAAAGGCTCCCACCAGGCCGGCCAGGAGCAGCATGGCGGCCAGCTCCACCCCCAGCACATAGGGGCCGTAGAGGGCGGCGCCCACGCGCTTGACGCCCACCGCGGCCGGGGCGCCCGCCTGGCCGGACTCGACCACCAGCAGCACCAGGAACTCGACGAACAGAACGGCCGAGAGGATCGCCGGACCGCGCCATGCCTTGGGGTCGAGCCACTGCCGCTCGCGTGCCGTGGCCTCGGCCCCGAGGTTGAGCATCATGATGACGAACACGAACAGGACCACGATGGCCCCGGCGTAGATGATCACCTCCAGGGCCGCCACGAAGGGCGCCCCCAGGGTGAAGAAGATCAACGCCAGCGACAGCAGCGACACGATCATGTAGAGCAGCGCGTGCACCGCGTTGGAGCGGGTGATGACCATGGCCGTCGCGACCACCGCGACGATGGCCGCCAGGTAATAGATCAGGGTCATGGGAGCAGGCTCTTCACGTCCACGGGCTTGTCCTCGTTCTCGGACGCCCCCTTGTCCTTGCCGCTGATGGCCAGTCCGGCGACCCGGTAGAAATTGTAGCCGGGATACTTGCCCGGGCCGTCGATCAGCAAGTCCTCCTTCTCGTAGACCAGGCTCTGCCGGTCGTAGTCGCAAAGCTCGAAATCGGGGGTGAGTTGAATGGCGTAGGTGGGGCACGCCTCCTCGCACAGGCCGCAGAAGATGCAGCGCGAGAAATTGATTCGAAAGAATTCCGGGTACCGCCGGCCGTCTTTCCGTTCCCCCGCCTGGAGCGCGATGCAGTCCACCGGACAGGCGGCGGAGCAGAGGTAGCAACCGACGCAGCGCTCGTCGCCGTCCGGGTCCCGGGACAGGATGATCCGGCCCCGGTAACGCGGCGGCAGGTACGGCTTCTCTTCCGGGTATTGCACCGTGACCGGCCGGCGGAACAGGTGCAGCAGCACCGTCCAGATGGTTCGTAGCATACTCAACATCGGCGCTTCCTCACGACTTCAAGAGCAACAACACCCCCGCCGTCACCACCAGGTTCAGCAGCGAAAGCGGCAAAAGCACCTTCCAGCCGAAGGCCATCAACTGGTCGAACCGCGGCCGCGGCAGCGCCGCCCGCAGCGTGATGAACACGAGAATGAAGAACAACAGCTTCAGCCCGAACCACACGATGCCCGGCAGCACCGGACCGTGCCAGCCGCCGAAGAACAGCGTCACGATCATGGCCGAGACCACGGTGACGCCGACGTACTCGCCGACGAAGAACATGCCGAACTTCATGCCCGAGTACTCGGAGTGGAAACCCGCCACCAGCTCGGCCTCGGCCTCGGGTAGATCGAAGGGCAGACGATGGGTCTCGGCCAGCCCGGCGATGAAGAAGATGGCGAAGCCGAGGAACTGCGGCACGATGAACCACACGTCCCGCTGCGCCTCCACGATCTCACGCAGGCTGAAGGACCCCGCCAGCAGCACCACCCCCATGAGCGACAGGCCCATGAAGACCTCGTAGCTGACCATCTGCGCCGAAGCGCGGAGGCCGCCCAGCAGCGCGTACTTGTTATTGGAGGCCCAGCCCGCCAGCACCACGCTGTAGACGCCCATGGACGACATGGCGAGGAAGAACAGGAGCCCGATGTTGAGGTCGGTGACCCCGATGGTCTCGGTGATGGGAATCACGGCCACGGACATGAGCCCGGTGATGACGATCACCGCCGGCGCCAGGGTGAACACCGCCCGGTCCGCGAACGGCGGCACCCAGTCCTCCTTGGTGAAGATCTTGATCATGTCGGCCAGCACGATGCCGAGCCCGAACGGCCCGACCCGGTTGGGGCCGTAGCGGTCCTGCAGGAGGGCCAGGAAGCGCCGTTCCAGCCAGATGAGCAGCGCGGCCAGAATCAGGGGCGCGTTGAGGACCCCCAGAACCACCGCGATCTGTAAGACCACGTCCGTCACGTCACACCCTGCGCGCCGGACTCCAGGCCGGCACGTCGGCCCCTTGAACCGCGACTCCCACAGGCACCCCGAGCACGCCCGCGGTCATGTTCGCCGTGAGCCGCGCCGGCAAGCGGTACGCGGACCCGTCCAGCTCGATCTCCACGTACTCGCCTTCCTGCACGCCGAGATGCCGCGCGTCCACGGGGTTCATCGCGGCATACGGCCCAGGGCTCCGCTGGGCCACCGCCGGAGCGGCCGCGCTCAGCTCGTCCGAGCCGAATATGTGGTAGAGCGGCACCACCAGGAGCTCGCCGTCACGCCGCTCGAACGGTGCGGGTATGTCCGCGGTGTAGGCCGCGTCGCCGTCGGAGCCGGGCTCCAGCAGCCGGATTCCGGGGTCGCCGCCGGTCAGCGCGCCGCCCACTTCGGCTTGAAACTTGTTCAGGGACTGGACCGAGTTCCACCCCGGCGCCCAGAACCGCGTGATCAGTCCCGACGGCGGCTGCTGGGGATAGCCTTCCATGGAGAACGCCAGCGGCGAATCCGGATCGGCCGGCGGCTTGGGCTCATGGACGCTGACGTCGGCCTGAATCGCCGTGCGGCCGCTGGCCCGGGGCGACTGGCGCGGCACCTTCTCGCCGTTGACCCGGAAAGTCGCGGCGGGCAGGCTTCCGGGCAGCGGCGCGAACACCGGCACCGCCTGGGCCAGCGCGGCCAGGAGATCATCGGGCGATCCGAGGGCGGAGAGCTCGGCGCGGCCCGCCGCCCGGGCCAGGTCGTAAAGCCAGCGCCACGCCGGCCGTATATCTCCCTGGGGAACGTAGACCTGGTAGAACCGCTGTGCCCGGCCTTCGTTGCTCACCACGGTCCCTTCGGCCTCGGCGAACGAACCGGCCGGCAGCGCCACCTCCGCGCCCGCCGTCGTGTCGTTGGCGGAATGATCCAGGGACACCACCCGGGCCGAGGCGAGCAGGGCGTCCACGGCGGCGCGGGGCGCCCGGCGGTAGAGGTCGTTCTCCAGCACGACGACCGTGTCCACGTGTCCGTCGGCCACCCGCTGGAAGGCCTCCGAGGTGTTCATGGCGTTCATCAGCCCGAGACCGAAGCTGTTGCACTCCGCGGCCGTGAGGCACAGGTCCGCCGGCCGTTCCCGCCCGAGAGCCCGGGCCACCTGCGCGGCCGCGTCGATGACGGCCTCGCTGCCGCTGCCCGACCCCGATATCACCACGGGCCGCTCGGCTGCCCGGAGCGCGTCCGCGATGGCCTCGGCCAGCGCGCGCTCGCCGTCCGACAACCCCTCCACCTCCGGCGCGGCCTCGTCCAGCGCCCGGGCCACGGCGAAGCCCAGCCGCGCCACGTCGTCCGGCGCGCCGCGGCAACTGGCCGTGGCGGCCTCGTCCAGCCGCGTGTCGCAGGTGGCGGCGATGTACAGCGGACCCTTGTCCTGCTGCATCACCCCCCGCAGCGCCGCGTCGTCCCACCTGGGGATGCGCAGTTGCATGGCGCTTGCGCGGGGCGCCTGCTTGACCGCCTGGCGCACCGCCAAAGCCAGCAGGGGCGCGGTCTGGGTGATGTCCTCGCCAAGAATGAAGACCGCGTCCGCGGTTTCCACTTCCCGCAGGGAGGGCGCCCGGACCCGGCCGCCGCGCAGCACCCGGAGCATCCGCGCCACCAGGTGGTCCTCGCCGGCCGCCATGCCGCTGAAGAAGTTCCTGGCCCCCACCAGGGTGCGGAGCGCGAAGTTGGCCTCCAGCGACGCCCTCGGGGAGCCGATGCCGATGATCCGGGACTGCCGGCCGAGCAGCGCCGCCGCCCGGTCCAGCGCCTCCGATGCGTCCGCCGGCCGGCTCCCGCCGTCGCCGCGCACCAGCGGTTGCCGCAGGCGCAGGTCGCCGTTGACGAAGCCATAGCCGAACCGCCCCCGGTCGCAGAGGAAGTAGCCGTTGACCTCGGCGTTGTAGCGGTTCAGGATCCGCCGAAGCTCGCCGTAGCGCTCGCCGGCGATGGTGTTGCACCCAAGGCTGCAGTGGGCGCACACCGACGGAGCCGTCTGCAGGTCCCACTTGCGGGTGTAGTGCTCCTTCAGCGTCTTGTCGGTAAAGACGCCGGTGGGGCATATCTCGACCAGGTTGCCGCTGAACTCGTTCTCCAGGGCGCCGTCCTCGTGACGGCCGAAATAGACGTGGTTGTGCGACGCGAACGCGTCCAGGTCGCTGCCGCCCGCGTAGTCCCGGTAGTAGCGCACGCAGCGGTAGCAGGTGATGCAGCGGTTCATCTCGTGGTTGATGAACGGACCCAGTTGCTGGTTGGTGAAGGTGCGCTTGCCGAACCGGTAACCGCGGTAGTTGTGCCCGGTCATCACCGTCATGTCCTGCAGATGGCACTCGCCCCCCTCGTCGCACACCGGACAGTCGTGGGGGTGGTTGCTCATGAGGAGCTCGATGATGCCGGCGCGGAACTGGACCGCGTCCTTGTCCCGGATGGAGATGCGCGCGCCGTCCATCGCCGGGGTCATGCAGGCCATGACGATGCGGCCGCGCTGATCGTTCTCGTCCCGGTACTGCTTCACCGCGCATTGCCGGCACGCGCCCACCGATCCCAGCGCCGGATGCCAGCAGAAGTAGGGCAGGTCCAGCCCCTTCGAAAGACACTCTTCCAGCAGGTTCTTTCCGGGGTCGACCTCGTAGGGTCGGTCGTCGACGTAGATGGTGGCCATGATGGTTACGCTGCGTCGCTTTTGGGGATCAGCCTCTCGAAGTCCTCGCGAAAATACTTGAGCGCGCTCTGCAGCGGCTCCATGGCGCCCGGCGCCAGCGCGCAGAAGGTGTTGCCGGGGCCCATCATGCGGGTCTGCATCTCCAGCCGCTCCAGGTCTCCGGGACGCCCCCGTCCCTCCAGCAGCCCCTGGAGGATCCGCGCGGTCCAGGGAAGCCCGTCGCGGCACGGCGTGCACCAGCCGCAGGACTCCTGGGCGAAGAAGCGCTCCAGGTTGAGCACCATTCCCACCACCGAGGTCTTGTCGTCCAGGACGACCATCAGTCCGGTGCCCAGCCGGCTGCCCGCCGCCTGCACCGAACCGTAGTCCATCTTGGTGTCCAGGTGCTCTTCCACCAGGAAGTCCGTGGAGGCGCCGCCCGGGAGAACGCCGCGGAACTTGTAGCCTTCGCGCATGCCCCGGGCCTGCCGCTCGAGGACCTCGCGTATGGTGGTGCCCAACGGCAGCTCCCAGGCTCCCGGCCTTCTTACCTTGCCGCTCACGCCGTAGAGCTTGGTGCCGCCGTCCTCGCTGCGGCTCAAACCCAGGTACCACTGTGCGCCGTTGCGCAGGATCGGCGCCACGTTGCAGAGGGTCTCGACGTTCTGCACGATGGTGGGCTTGCCCCAGAGGCCGCTCACCTGGGGAAACGGCGGCTTGGCCCTCGGATTGGCGCGCTTGCCCTCCAGCGCGTTGAGCAGCCCGGTCTCCTCGCCGCACATGTAACGCCCGGCGCTGGTGTGCAGGTGGAGATCGAAGCTGTAGCCGGACCCGAGTATGTTCTTGCCCAGGTAGCCCTTGTCGCAGGCCTCGGCCAGGGCCTGGGTGATGCGCTCCGCCGCCAGCTTGTAGGCCCAGCGCAGGAAGATGTAACCGTTGGTGGCCTGGATCGTGTATGCCGAGAGGATCATCCCTTCGATGAGAAGGTGCGGGTTCCCTTCCAGCAGCATCCGGTCCTTGAAAGTGCCGGGCTCCATCTCGTCGGCATTGGCCACGAGATACTTGGGCGTGGGCGCGCCGTCGCCCATGGGCACGAAGCTCCACTTCTGGCCCGTGGGAAACCCCGCCCCGCCCCGGCCCCGGAGCCGCGAGTCGGTCACCTCCTTGAGCACGTCGGCCGGCGTCATCTCCTTCATCACCCGCCGCAAGGCCTCGTATCCGCCGACCTTCTCGTAGGCCGCCAGGTCCAGCACGCCGCCGTCCGATCTCAGGTCCCCGGTGAGGGGCTTGTCCAAGGATGATCCGTTCGCCATGGGTCCCCTCAAGCCTCCGGAGGTTGCCGGTAGCGGCCGATTATCTCGTCCACCTTCTCGTTGTCGAGGTTCCGGTGCAGGTCGTTGCCCACCATCATGGCCGGGCCGCGGTCGCAGGTGCCGAGGCAGGCCATGGGGAGCAGCGTGAACTTGCCGTCAGCCGTGGTTTCCCCCAGCTCCACCCCAAGACGCGTCTTGAGGTGGGCGCAGATGTCCTCGTAGCCCATGATCCAGCAACTGACGCTGTCGCACAGGAGGATGACGTTCTCCCCCACCGGCCTGCGGAAGATCAGGTTGTAGAAGGTGGCCACGCTGTCCAGCGCCTCCGGGCTCATGTCCAGCAGTCCGGCAACCTCCTTCAGGTGCTCGTCGGACACCCAGCGGTGCCCTTCCTGGACGATCTTCAGCGCCTCCACGCAGGCGGCCTGCGGGTAGTCGTAGTGGGCGGCCTCCTCCCTGATCCTCTCGCGTTCCTGTTCCGTCAACATGGAAACCTCGTCAAAGCGTCGCCGCCCCTCACCGGTCGATGTCCGCCAGCACGAAGTCGATGCTCCCGAGTATCGCCAGCAGGTCCGGCACCATGGTGCCCCGGCTCATCAGCGGGATCATCTGCATGTGGGCGAAGGACGGCGTCCGGATACGCACCCGGTAGGGGATGGTGCCGCCGTCGCTCACCAGGCGGTAGCCGTTGTTGCCCTTGGTGGCCTCGATGCCCATGAAGGATTCGCCGGCGGGGATCACCGGCCCCCAGCTCACGCTCAGGAAGTGGTTGATGAGCGTCTCGATGTCGTGCATCGTGCGCTCCTTCCGCGGCGGCGTGGTCAGCGGATGATCCGACTTGTAGTGCCCCGGGGGCATGTTCTTGAGGCACTGGTCGATGATCCTGAGGCTCTGGCGGATCTCTTCGATGCGCACCACCGCGCGGTCGTAGCAGTCGCCCTTCTGGGCGGTAGGCACGTCGAAGTCGAACTGGTCGTATCCCGAGTAGGGGCGTTTCTTGCGGAAGTCCCACTCGTAGCCGCAGGCCCGGAGGCCCGGTCCGGTGACGCCCCAGTCGATGGCCTCCTCCGCGGTGTAGGCACCGATGCCCTGGGTGCGCGCCTTGAACAGGCGGTTCTGCATCACGATCTTGTCGTATTCCAGGAGCCGGTCCGGGAGGTAGTCGACGAAGTCCCGCACCATACCCTGCCAGCCCTTGGGCAGATCGTGGGCGACGCCGCCGATGCGGAACCAGCTCGGGTGCATGCGTCCGCCGCAAACCGCCTGGACGATGTCGAAGATCCGCTCCCGGTCGTTGAAGGTGTAGAAGACCGTCGAGAGGGAGCCCACGTCCTGGGCGAAGGTGCCGTACCAGACGAGATGGCTGGCGATGCGGAAGAACTCGGACATCATCACGCGGATTACCTGGGCGCGGTCGGGCACGTCGATGCCGGCAAGCTGCTCCACCGAGAGGACGTAGGCGAGATTGTTCATGACCCCGCCCAGGTAGTCGATGCGGTCCGTGTAAGGGATGAAGGAGTGCCAGGACTGCCGCTCCCCCATCTTCTCCGCGCCGCGGTGGTGGAAGCCGATCTCCGGCAGGCAATCGACGATCTCCTCTCCGTCGAGCTGCAGGATGATGCGGATGACGCCGTGGGTGCCGGGATGCTGGGGCCCCACGTTGAGGAACATGAAGTCCGTGCCCTCGTGGCTGCGCTTCATGCCCCAGTCCTCGGGCCGGAAGCGGAGCGCCTCCTGCTCCCGGTCCTGGCGGTCGTCGGGAAGCTGGAACGGACCCATCTCCGTGGCCCGGGCCGGATGCTCCTTGCGGAGCGGATGGCCTTCCCATGTGAGCGGCATGAGGATGCGCCGCAGCGCCGGATGGCCGTCGAAGCGCACGCCGAACATGTCCCAAACCTCGCGCTCGTACCAGTTGGCCGAAGACCACAGGCCGGTGGCGGTGGGCAGGGAGGCGTCGCCGTCGGTCAGGCCCACCTTCAGGCAGAGGTCCTCGTTCCGCCCGTAGGAGAGCAGGTGGTAGAGCACGGTGAAATCGCTGTCGGGCTGGCCGTCCCGCTGCTTGCGGAAACGTTCGTCGATGGCGGTAAGGTCGTACAGCGTGCCGAAGGGGCGGTCCACCTCGGTCTTGAGGAACTTCAGGACCGCGGGCAGGCGCTCCCGGGAGGTCCACAGGGTCGGAAAGCCGCTCCGGGTCTCCTGCGCCGTGAAGGCGTCGGCGCCGAAGCGTCCCTCGAGCTCGGTCACCACCGCGGGCGCATCACTCATGAGCCGCACCCGCTGCCCGGTTCCCGTCGAACGGGCGCCGGGTCGAGGCCATGCCCCATGCTGGAGAACGAGAGAACTCTGTCCATCGCAACGCCAGGCTAGACTTCGTCCGGCGAACGCAGGCTCGTGGCGCGGATGCGGTCGGGCCGCTTCACGTCCCGCATGGCCGCCATCGGCGCCTTCTCGACGCCTTGGGGCCCCACCATCCAGCTCAGCGGCCGGCGCTCGTTGCCCACGGCCTTCTGCAGCAGTGTCAACGCTTCCAGGAAGGCCCAGGGACTCGGCGGACATCCCGGCACGTACACGTCCACCGGCAGGATCTTGTCCACCCCCTGCACCACGCTGTAGATGTCGTACATGCCGCCGGAGTTGGCGCAGGCCCCCATGGAAATGACCCAGCGGGGCTCCATCATCTGCTCGTACAGCCGCTTCACGATGGGCGCCATCTTGATGAAAGGGGTGCCCGCGATGACGATGACGTCGGCCTCCCGGGGCGTGCCGCGGATGACCTCCGCGCCGAAGCGGGCCACGTCGAACTTGCTCGTGAGGCTCGTGGCCATCTCCACGAAGCAGCAGGACAGTCCGAAATGGAACGGCCACATGGAGTTCTTGCGCCCCCACCGGACCAGGTCTTCCAGCCGGGCCATGACCAGAAGCTTCCGTATGGCTTCGTCGAAGCCGCCCTTTTCGGGCTCCGCCGGCTTGGGCTTGGACAACGACCATTGCATGGGGTGCCTCTATCCTTTCTCCCGAGCGGCCTTGGCCAGCCTGAGCCGGACCGGCTCCCAATCCAATGCGCCCATGCGGTACTCGTAGATGAGCGCCACCACCAGGATCGCGACGAACACCACCATGCCGGCGTAGCCGGCCCAGCCCACTTCCTCATAGGCCACGGCGTAGGCGAAGATGAAGACGGCCTCGAGATCGAAGATCACGAACAACATCGCGACGATGTAGAACTTGACGGACAACCGTACACGGGCCGAGCCGGTGGAGACGATGCCGGACTCGTAGGGCTGCCCGGTGGCACGATCCGAATGCCGCTCGCCCAGGACGAACGACAGTCCGATCATGCTCCCGGCCACCACGAGAGCAATCAGGAAGTACAGACCCAGCGGCCAGAGTGTCTCGCTACCCATGATGTTTCGCCGTGCACAATCTTGTCAGGATAGTCATGCCGAGGCTGGGGACGAAGCGTAGTATACGGGTTGAGGGGATGTCAACTAAGGGCACGTATGCATCCGTCCTGTGTCATCTCTCTCCGTCATTCTCCTACGCCCCTCCGTCATTCCCGCGAGAGCGGAAATGACGATTTATTACACTGAACGCCTCACTCTTGCCTACTCCCGACACCGTCGAGGAAATCGGACACCGTCTGAATACGAATGCCGGAGGTCTCGTCTGGACGGTTCATCAAGGGGCCGAAGTCCTTGAGGTCACCGGTCAGCAGATCAGTCGCCTCGCAGGCGGCTGCGGCGTGGAAGATGGGTCGGTCCTTTTGCGCGAGACCGAGAGGAGAGCCGCCGGCGGCTGCCTGCTCCACGAGGTGAACGACCTGGACCAAGGCCCTCAAGGTGTCGAGGGATCCGGGAAACTTCCTCGCGAGATTCCTGCGCGCTTCCTCAAGAGCGTAGGCGCTGGAGTAGAGTTCCCAATGGCCCTGGCTCCCACGATCGATGACCAGCGCCGCCTTGCCTCGGGGGTTGTGTGCCGCGGTGAACAGGACATTGGCGTCAAGGAACAGCCTCATTCCTTTCCGCCGAGTCGATGGAGTATGCGCGCACGCTCACGGTCCGACAGCTTGTCCGCCTTGTCCCACTCGGCGATTTCTTCGTCGCTGTAGTACTGGGTCTCGATTACGACGCCGGGCTTGAGGACGATCTCGCTGCCACGATCTTCCAGGATCAGGACGTCACCGGTCTTGAGACCAAGGCGCTTGCGCAGCACGGCGGGCAGAGTGATCTGGCCACGGCTCGACACGATCAATGTTTCATTCATGGGAAGTCCTTCCGACCTTGCTCCAACCTTCCGTTGCTCTAACATATTTACGGAATTTCCGTAAATTGTTATTTCGCCATTACCGACACCGGGATCTCCCTTCCGGTGGATAGGGCCGCTGTCTTCGTCTGGCTCTGATCGGCAAACTGGAGTATAAGTCTGGAGGGTGACGCTGGCGAGCCGGAAGCGACCCGGTCGGCGGAACGGCGCATCCGGCAACCAACTAGGCGAGGAGTTCGAATGGGCCTGGCATACGATGACTTGATCGAGCCGGTGATCGTCCGGCAGGAATCCGCGAGCCGGTTCTATTGCATGTGCGGCCGGACCAAGAACTTCCCGTTCTGCGACGGGTCGCACAAGGTGACGTCCATCACGCCGCGCGAGATCACGGTGGACGAGCCGCGGACCATGGCCATCTGCGCGTGCTGGCGGTCGAAGACGCGGCCGTATTGCGACGGCACCCACGGAAAGCTGGTGGCACCCAAGTAACCCGGCCCCACCGAAGGCGGAAGGAGGAGACGCGCATGTACGAGGTGAAGAACCCCATCGAGGAGGCCAAGGCCAACCCGGATGTCCGCCACCTTTCGTTGTGGCGCACGGACCTGACCTATTTCTGGACCATCAACTGCGAAGAGAACATGCAGGACGACATGCACTACCACGAGAACGACGACCACATCTTCATGGTCCTCGAAGGCGAGTGCACGGTGCGGACGCCGGAGAACGCGTACGTCCTGAAGCCCCACGACATGATTCTGCTGGAATCGGGCCAGCCCTACCAGCTCTGCAACACGGGCGAAGGGCGTTTGATCCTTTTCGGCGCGGGCAACTCGCAGGTCGACGGCAAGCCGCGGACCCGGGTGCCGAGGCGGCCCAGCCACGTGCCGGTCCGGGAACCCATCATCGCGTAGCGACCCGCTCCGCGCACACGCGGAAGCGCAAACCTTGGAGGAGGAAGACATGTTGCGACTACTGTCCTACGGCCCTTGACCGTACGCCCACAGGACAAGGCTTGTCCTGGCCGAGAAAGACCTACCCTACGAGTTGGTGGAGTGCGACCTCAAGAACAAGTCCGAGGAGCTCGTCACCCTCAACCCCTACGGCAAGGTGCCGGTGCTGGTGGACGGCGACACCGTGATCTACGAGTCGGCCGTCATCAACGAGTACCTGGACGAGAAGTTCCCCCAGGTGCCGCTGATGCCCACGGACCTGGCGGAACGGGCGGAAGTGCGGATCTGGATCGACTTCTGCAATACCCGGCTCCAGGCCGCCGCGGGCAACATCCGCCACGACCACGAGGTGGAGAAGAACAAGAAGCGGCTCATCGAGCACATGGAGACGCTGGACAAGCGCATGGCCGGCCGCGACTTCATGGTGGGCGACTATTCGCTCGCGGACATCACCTACATCCCGTTCTTCACCCGGCAGGACGCCTACCAGACGTCCATCAGCGACGACCTGCCCAACCTGAAGCGCTGGCGCGACTCGCTGCTGGAACGGCCGAAGGTGCAGTCGACGCCGTAAGGCGGGGGCGACGGTCGAAAGTATCTCGCTGGCAGATCGGCGCATGACGATGGCACGCGAGCGCATCTCGGTTCCGGCCTCCTCACTCCGTCATTCCCGCGAAAGCATGCCCTCGACCCCGATCGGGGGCGGGAATCCAGGGGTGGTGGAGGCGCGTGACGGCGGTGCTTCCCCCGACCCACCCCACCTGGATTCCCGCTTTCGCGGGAATGACGGAAGGGAGACCCGGAACGACAGCCACGGGGGCAACGGGCTGGAACAAAAGGTCGCGGAACTTCGAACGCTGCTGAGAGAGATGGGCCAGGCGGTGGTCTGTTTCTCCGGCGGCGTCGACTCCGCGTACCTCTTGGCGGAGGCCGTGAACGCCCTCGGGGACGACGCCCTGGCGCTGACCGCGGTCTCCCCCAGTCTGGCTCCCGAGGAGGGCGCCGACGCCCGGAGCCTGGCCGAGAGCATCGGCGCCCGCCACCTGCTCATCGACACCTACGAGCTCGACGACCCGCGCTACGCCGCCAACCCCGTCAACCGCTGCTACTTCTGCAAGACCGAGCTCTACGGCAAGGCCGTCGAGGAGGCCGGGTCCCTGGGCATCGCCCACGTGCTGGACGGCTTCAACGTGGACGACCGCGGCGACCACCGCCCTGGGCGGAAGGCCGCGCGCGAGCGCGGCGTCCGCTCCCCGCTGGACGAGCTGGGCTTCACCAAGGCCGACATCCGGGAAGCGGCGCGGCGCATGGGTCTCTCCGTGTGGGACAAACCCGCCCTGGCCTGCCTTTCCAGCCGCTTCCCCTACGGCACCGCCATCACCCCGGAGAAGCTGACCCAGGTGAACCGTTGCGAGCGCGTGCTGCGGGAGCTCGGCTTCCGCGTCTACCGGGTCCGCTACCACGACGAGCTGGCGCGCATCGAGGTCGCCCCGGACGAGTTCGACAAGCTGTTCCGGCCAGGCGTCCGGGAGGATATCCTCCGCCGTTTCAAGGACGCCGGCTTCGCCTACGTCAGCATCGACCTGCAGGGCTACCGCACCGGATCCCTCAACGAGACCGTCCGGAAACAGTACTAGCCCGTTGCCGGTCCGGCCCTTCTTTTCGAACTGCCGTGGGCTGAACCCGGGCCCACCGGGCCTCGGGCGCCGTCTCCAGCGCGTTTCGCGGGTTTCCAGTTGACACCGCCGGACCTTGTTGATAGCCGTAGCCCCTCTGTCGAACCCGGACCGAAACAGACAAGGAGGTAGCACTATGTTTCGCAGAATCGTGTTGCTCGCGGCGCTGCTGGCGCTCGTGCTGGTCCACGCGCCGGCGGGCGCCGAAGACTTCTACAAGGGCAAGGCCCTGCGCATGCTGGTGGGCTTTTCCCCCGGCGGCGGGTACGACACCTATACCCGCTACATCGCCCGCTACATCAGCAAGTACATTCCGGGAAGCCCGACGCCGGTGGTTCAGAACATGCCCGGAGCGGGGAGCCTGATCACCGCCAGTCACATCTACAAGCGGGCCAAGCCGGACGGCAAGACCCTGGGGGTCTGGAGCCCGGCGCTGATCTTCGCCAAGGCCATGGGCGACAAGAAGGTGCGGATCGAGCCCGCGGAGTTCGAGTACATCGGCACCCCGACGTCGGACTCGGTGGCCTGCGGCCTCATGGCGGCCTCCGGGCTCAAGTCCCTGGACGACGTCATCAAGTCCGGCAAGGAAGTGACCATGGGCGGCACCCGGGCCCCCGGAAACACCACCGATCCCTTCCTGTTCCTCAACAGGGAACTGGGGACCAAGTTCAAGAGCATCCCGGGTTACGGCGGCACGGCGACGATACGGCTGGCCATGGAGTCGGGCGAGATCGACGGGGCGTGCTGGACCTGGGAGTCCATGAGGGTCACGGCCCGAGGCATGCTCGACGCCCCGCCGGACAAGCGGCTCATCCCCATCATCATCACCCGCCGGTTCGACGAGCCCGAGGTGAAGGACATCCCGCTCTTCTCGGACGTGCTCAAGGGCGAGAACCTCGCGGCCTTCAACGCCTGGAACGGGCAGAACAAGATCACGCGGGTCTACACCCTGCCGCCGGGCACGCCCAAGGACCGGGTCGAGATCCTGCGGAAGGCCTACAAGTCGGTGATGGAGGATCCGGACTTCCTGGCGGAGGCCAAGAAGGCCAAGCTCAACATCGACTACGTATCGCCCAAGGACATCGCGGATGCGTTGCACTCCATCAACAACATGCCGCCGAAGATCAAGGAATATCTTCAGGTCCTGACGGGCTTCAAGAAGGCGAAGTAGGCGCCATCCCCTTCTTCGCCAGCTCGGCGACGGCGTCCGGAGTCTTCTCGAGTCCCCCCAGCCCCATGCCGTTGAGCACGTTGGGCGCCTTGGAGAACTGGACGTCGTCGTAGGGCACCACCTCGATGCGGTTGCCCCAGGGGTCGCGGAAATTGAGCCGCTGGTCCAGGGGCTTGACGCCCAGCCGGTCCAGGGCCTCCCGGACCGGACCCCGGTCGTCCACCACGAACCCGAAATGGCGCTTGCCGTCGGCCTCCTGGGTCTTGCCGAGGCTCAACTGGATGAACTGGTCACCGAGGTCGATGAAGGCGTTGTGGTCGCTCCGGCCGCGCAGGGTGAATTCGAAGATGGCGCCGTAGAACTCCAGTGCCTGGTCCAGGTCTCCCACCTCCAGCACCACGTGATTGATGCCCATGGCGCGGGCCTTCTTGGGCGCGTTCTCGCTCATGGCCCCTCCTTTCCGGTCAGTAGTTGGCGGCCATCCGGCTCTCGATGCCGTGTTGCGCCAGCGCCTGCTGGAACATTTCCCGGACGCTGGGGTCCTCGTCCTGGTACTCGATCTGGTCGCCGCCCTCCCTGACGCTCTTGTCGATGCCGTAGCGCTTGCGGAACCGGTGCTTCTTGCTGCCCCAACGCAGCGCCAGATAGCGCGCAGGCGCGGCGCCGGCGTTGAAGTGCTGGTGGAACCACAGCTCCGGGGGGACGATGACGCTTCCCTCGTGCCAGTCGAACCGCTGGATCGGCGACCCTTCCGGCCACATGAGCGAGTAGCCGGTGCCGCCGATGATGACCACGTGGGCGCCGGGGCCGTGGCGGTGCGCCTTTTTGTAGGTACCCACCGGGAACTCGGAGATGTGCGAGCACATGGTGTTGTCCGACAGCTCGAACATGATGTTGCGGCCGCCGGCGCCGCGCTCCTGCCATTCCTTGAGAACGAAGCTCCGTACGTCCGGCACGAAGTTCGTCTCCCACACCCGGCCGCTGTAGGACTTGCCCTGTCCCGAGAAATAGCTGTCCTGGGAGTCGAAGCGGTCGGTGAAGGCGAAGCCGTTGTTGAAGACGAACTCGAAGTTGTGGAACAGGTTGATCACCAACGGCGCGCTCGTCACCGAGAAGAGCCGTGCCGGGGTGTCGCCGCTGCCGTTGAAGTGCTGCCGCCAGGTGTTCAGGGGCGGCGAGAACAGGCTTCCTTCCTGCCATTCGAAGGTCTGCTTGCGCCCGCCCTGCTGCCAGATGGTGGTGGCGCCGCGGCCGCTGGCCACGTAGATCATTTCCTCGAACAGGTACCGCTCGGGATGGAGGCTCTTGCCCGGGGGAATCTCGCAGATGTAGGCGTCGTTCATGTCCCCGGTGCCGATGAGGTTGAGGTAGACGCCCGACCCGCCCCGGCGCTCCCAGGGCTCCAGCGGCACCGCCCGGATGTCCTCGATGTAGTAGTCGCGGATGACCGGCAGGCCCTCCATCTTCAGCCACTGCTGGTAGGCGCTTTCCTGCTCGATGCTCTGTTCTTCCATAGCCGCCCTCCGCCCTCTCCGTGTCCACCGCTACCCGGTGTGGTTCTTCAGGATCCACTGCGCGATCTCGTCGCGCCGTGCGAACCAGACGTCCGGAAACGACTTGGCGTACCGGATGGCCTCGTCGTAGAGCTTGCCGGTGGCCGGGAAGGCCATCTGGCAGTGCATGGCCAGGGTCAGCATCTTGGAGTGCGTGGCCGACTCCTCGTAGAGGATGTCGAACTCGTCCCGGAAGGCCTGCAGGAGGTCGCTGGCGCTCTTCCCCCGGCGGTACATGCCGGTGTCGTTCAGGCCGCTGATGGCGTTCTTGTAAGGGATGATCACCATGGTCTTGCCGCCGGCCTCCGCGAGATAGGGAACGTCGTCGTTGACCGCGTCGCCGTGCCAGGTAAAGCCCTCCTCGGCCAGAAGCTCCAGGGTGTTCTCGGTATGCCGCATGCCCGACGACAGCCAGCCGGAGGGGCGCACGCCGACGAGGTCCTCGAACGCCTTCACACAGGCCCGGATCTCCTCCCGTTCCTCGTCCCGCGTGAGCAGCACCAGTTGCACGTCCTCGGCGTAGCTGTGGGCCACCACCTCGTGGCCGTCCTCGTGGACCTTCTTCACCGCCTCGGGGTAGCGCACGGCGCAGAGCGCGTTGGTATTGAAGGACGCCTTGACGCCGTACTTCTCCAGGATACGGAGAATGCGCCACACACCGGTGCGGCCGCCGTAGTCGTTCTCGCTGGCGGTGCGAAAGTCGTACGGGCAGCGGACGTCCTCGGTCAACGGATTCGAGCCGCCCACGTGGCGCGAGCGCCGCAGCTTCGGATCGGGTGTCTCCGTCCACGCTTCCAGGTTGCCGGCCAGCGCCACCGCGATGCGGGCGCCGCCGGGCCAGCGGATGTCGAGCTTCGCGGCCCTGGAGAAAACGTCGTAGAAGGAATCGTGTTGCGGAATCATGTTCCAAACCTCCGTGGCTTGCCGGGTCACATCTGCGCGGTGACGCCGTTGCGGCTGCACTCGTCTTCGTACATCTGCCGCAGGACCTTGTCCTCGTCCTCGAACTCGATCTGCTCGACCCCGCGCTCCTCTCCCTGGACCGCGGTGGACGCGTGGAGCGCCACGAACCGGCAGGGCTCGGCTCCCGTGTTGTAGTGCTGGTGCCAGCTTCCCGCCGGCGGCGAGATGACCGTGCCTTCCTGCCAGTCGAAGCGCTCGGGCTTCTCGCCCTCCTGCCACATGAGCGAGTAGCCGGTGGAGTCCAGCATGTAGATGTGGGCGCCCGGGCCGTGACGGTGGGCCTTCTTGTAGGTCCCCACCGGGAACTGGGAGACATGGGCCAGCATGGTGCTGCCGGCCATGTGGATGTACATGTTGCGGTTCCCCTTGCCGCGCTTCTCCCGGGGCACCAGCTTGATGTCGCGGATGTTGCTGATGAAGTTGTTCTCCAGGATGCCGCCGTAATAGTCGGTGTTGTACTTCCCCTCGCGGGTGAAGAAGTCCTCCTGGGCGGGGTCGAAGCGGTCCCGGAAGACGTGTTCGGTATTGAAGATGAACTCCGCGTCCCGGTAGAGCTCGAACACCACCGGCGCGCTGGTAAGGGCGAAATAGCGCGCGCGGTCGGTGCCGCTGGCGTTGAAGTGCTGGTGCAAGGCGTTGAGCGGGATGGCGAAGAGGCTCCCGGCTTCCCACTCGAAGGTCCGCTTCCGGGCTTCGTCGTACCACACCGTGGTGGCGCCCCGGCCCTCGGCGATGAGCACGATCTCCTCGAACAGATGCCGTTGCGGCTCGAGGCTCGCGCCGGCGGCGATCTCGCACACGTAGCCGTCGGCCACGCGCTGGTCCGAGAAGGACAGGTAGGCGCCCTTGCCGCCCCGGCGCGGCCAATCGCCGAGCTCGAGGGTGCGCACGTCCTGGACGTGGGAGCCGCTCACCACCGGCAGTCCCTCCGATTCGATCCACCGGTCGTAGGCGCCGAAGCGGTCGCTCATGAACTGCACATAGGGATGGACCTTGAACTCCACGACTGCCTTGGTGGCCATGGCGGACTCCTTTCGGAAACGGGGATGGGAACAGGCTATCGACTTTGGCGCGAGAATGCGAGCCGTGGCCGGCGCTCCGATTTCTGGTAAGGTGAGCGCATGGAAACCAGCCGGAAACCCCCTGCAGCCAAGGTCGTCCCGCACGAATTCGAACACCACGGCCACGCCCGCACCGACAACTACTACTGGTTGAGGGACCGGGACAATCCCGACACGGTAGGCTACCTGGAGGCCGAGAACCAGTACACCAAGGAGGCCATGGCCCACGTCCAGCCGCTGGAAGAGGCGCTGTTCGAGGAGATCAAGGGGCGCATCAAGCAGACCGACATGTCGGTGCCGTACCGGCGGGACGACTACTACTATTACACCCGTTACGAGGAGAGCCGGGAATATCCCCTCTATGCCCGCAAGCGCGAGTCGCTGGAGAACCCGGAAGAGCTCATGCTCGACGTCAACCTCCTGGCCGAGGGGCACGAGTTCTTCGCCGTGGGAAGGCTGGCGGTGAGCTCCGGGCAAGACCTGCTGGCCTACACGGAGGATGCGCAGGGACGCCGGATCTACACCATCCGTTTCAAGGATCTCGCCACCGGCCAGACGCTGTCCGACGTCATCCCGGAGGTGACCAGCAACATCACCTGGGCCAACGACAACCGGACCCTGTTCTACGCCAAGCAGGACCCCGAGACCCTGCGGTCCTGCCGCATCTACCGCCACGTTCTGGGAACGGACCCGGCGGAAGACGTGCTCGTCTACGAGGAGGCCGACGATACCTTCTCGGCCTACGTATTCAAGACAAAGTCCAAACGGTTCCTCATGATCGTCTCCTCCCAGACCCTGAGCAACGAGTACCGCTATCTCGACGCCGGCGACCCCGGCGGCGCGTTCGAGATCTTCCTTCCGCGGGAACGGGGACACGAACACGCCGTGGACCACTTCGAGGACCGCTTCTTCATCCACACCAACCACGAGGCCAGGAACTTCCGTCTCATGTCGACGCCCCTGGACCGGACCGGCAAGGATCACTGGGAGGAGGTGATACCGCACCGTCCCGACGTGCTGCTGGAAGGCTTCGAGGTGTTCCGCGACCACCTGGTACTGGAAGAGCGGCGGGACGGGCTGGTGCAGATCCGGGTGATGCCTTGGGACGGCTCGCGGGAACACTACCTGGAGTTCGGCGAGCCCGCCTACCTGGCCGGCACGAACGTCAACCTGGAGTTCGACACCAACGTGCTGCGGTACGGCTACACCTCCATGACCACGCCCAGCTCCATCTACGACTACGACATGGTGTCCCGGGAGAAGACCCTGCTGAAGCAGGAGGAGGTGCTGGGCGGGTTCGATTCAGCCGACTACCGCACGGAACGGTTGCAGGCGACGGCGGGCGACGGCGTCCGGGTCCCGATATCGCTGGTGTACCGCCACGGAACGGAACGGAACGGCCGAAGCCCGCTGCTGCTCTACGGCTACGGCTCCTACGGCCACAGCCTGGACGCCGCCTTCGGCTCCGCGCGCCTGAGCCTGCTGGACCGGGGTTTCGTGTTCGCCATCGCCCACGTCCGGGGCGGCGAGGAGATGGGGCGGGCCTGGTACGAGGACGGCAGGCTGCTCAAGAAGAAGAACACCTTCACCGACTTCATCGCCTGCGCCGAGCACCTGGTGGAACACGGCTATACCTCTCCGGAACGGCTCTTCGCCATGGGCGGCAGCGCCGGCGGCCTGTTGATGGGCGCGGTGGCGAACCAGCGCCCGGACCTGTTCAAGGGCGTGGTGGCGCAGGTCCCGTTCGTCGACATCGTCACCACCATGCTCGACCCGGACATCCCCCTCACCACCGGCGAGTACGACGAGTGGGGCAATCCCAACGACAGGGAGTACTACGACTACATGCTGTCGTACTCGCCCTACGACAACGTGGAGGCCAAGGAGTACCCTCACATGCTGGTGACCACGGGTCTGCACGATTCCCAGGTGCAGTACTGGGAGCCGGCCAAGTGGGTGGCCAAGCTGCGGGCCACCAAGACCGACGGGAACCGGCTGCTGTTGAAGACCAATATGGAGGCGGGGCACGGA
This sequence comes from uncultured Binatia bacterium (SeqCode), assembly GCA_965219905.1. Lineage (GTDB taxonomy): Bacteria > Desulfobacterota > Binatia > UBA9968 > JAJDTQ01 > JAJDTQ01. Next base: position 844,695 of record CBDCOS010000003.1, read on the forward strand.
GGCGCGTCGGGACGCTTCAAGCGCTACCGCGAGATCGCCCTGGAATACGCATTCCTCCTGGACCTGGCCGGGGTCGGCGAGTAGCGGCCCCGCCGCGGGGCACCTCCCCGCGCCGTGCCGTGCCATACGACCCGCGGCCCGGACGGGTTTGAGACCCGCCCCTACTTGTCCTCGTCGTCCTCGTCCATCGACATGGCCTTCAGGTGCTTGTCGATGGTGGTGTAGCCCTTCCACTGGTCCACCAGCCAGTAGCGGATGCCGAACTCGAAGCGGAGCTCGCGGGTCTCGCCGTCACTGGGGTTGAAGTGCTGGTGGTGCATCATGCCCGGGGGCACGTGGACGGCGTCGCCCTGCTCCCAGGTGTACTGCTTGCCGCCGATTTCCGAGTAGCCGGCGCCTTTCAGGGCGTAGAGGTAGGCCTCCGGGTGGGCGTGGCTGTGGCTCTTGGAGCGCGGCAGCTCCACGAAGATGGAGCTGATGGCCGCGGCCGTGGCCTTGAAGCCGTTGCGGTTGCCGCTCCGGCCCATGAGGAAGTAGGTGGCGCCGTGCTTGGACTCGGCCGAGAGCTCATGCTGATCCTGATGCATGGAGATGCGCCGGCCGTCTTCCGGCCAGTTCTGCGTCTCCTCCGGCCCGATGGCGGCCAGGGCTTCGGCGTCGGTGGCGCCGCAGTCCTCGAACTGGTCCATTCGACCCATGTACACCGACGCCTCCAGGTGCCAGGCGAGCCCGGAGATATAGCCCACCGGGACATCGCCGGTGTTGAACAACTGGTGCTGGGACCGGTACGGCACGTGCAGGACGGTGCCCGGGCCGAAGTCATAGCGCTTCCCGTCCAGCACCATGAAGCCGGTGCCGCTCTCCACGTAGATGGCTTCCTCGCCGTGGCTGTGACGCCCGGTGTGCCACCCCACCGGAATCTCGGCCCGCATCATCATGCTGCCGCCGGTGGGGAAACCCAGCTCGGGCGCGATCATCAGCGCCGCCCTGGCATCCTGGCGCGTCTCGACCCAGTCGAACTCCTTGTGGCGCGCCACCCTGGGCGCGTTTTCGACGAACTCCTCGTTCCGTTCCGTCGTGTTCAGCCATTCACTGTAGAAATTGCTCATCGGTTCCTCCGCTGGGCCGCCCGGCGCGCGTCGCGGCCGAAGTCCCTCGTTTAACCGAGCTTCTTAGACGAATTCCGATACGACCACAAGAACGGGAAACCCCGGGTTGACATCATCCGCAACGTAGGTTATCGGAACGAACCGTTTGGAATGGCTTGAGGTATTCGCACCAAGACTCGACCGAAACAATCACCGGGCCCCCTTGAATGACGGGAACGGTCAACCGCAGACGCGAGTGGCGAGGGGATGCATGGACCGCACCTGTTTTTCATCCGTTGGGGATAGCGAGGTCACCGGCATAGCGGGGCAGCCGTGGCGATTCGCATACCGCGAAGCGCTGAGTCCCTACATCTTCACGAGGGTCCTGATGGTGATCGGCCTTTACATGGTTGCGTACGTCGCCATCTGCCCCTTGGGCACCAACGCCCTCTGGTGGTTCCAGCGCCTGGCCTGTTTCGCCATCTGCGCGGCCCTGGTTGCCCCCTTGTGCCATGCCGAGTACGCGATGACCCTGTACCTCGTCCGCTCATGGGCACCAGGGTACATCATGGTGGCCCTCGGCGCGTACCTGTTCGTGGCCGCGTCGACGTCCACCGCCGTCACGTACGGCATCGACTCCATCTTCTACTCGGAGCTTGCGGCCTACGGTTTCGCGACGGCGTACACCTTCATGATCCTGTCCGTGGGGTTGTGCAGCGCCGTCGTCCACTGGCTGGTAAGTCAGCGCGTCCGAAACGAGCACGCCGGCCGCCCCGCGACGGAACCGGAACCCGCCGAACCTTCGGACGCCGCCGCGACGGTCCCGGCCGGTGTGCCCGCGGAACCGTCGTCCAAATTCCTCGACCGTCTGCCTCGCGAGGTCGGCCGGGACATCATCTGGCTCAAAATGAACGACCACTACGTGGATGTCGTCACCACCGGGGGGCAGTGCGCGGTGCTGATGCGTTTCGCCGATTCCATCGCGGAACTTGGCGACATCGGGGGCCGCGTGCATCGCTCCCACTGGGTTGCCTGGTCCCACGTCGAGGGTTGGGAGAGACGCAACCAACGCCGGTTGCTGCGCCTCACCGGCGGGCACATGGTCCCGGTAAGCCGCACCTACTTCGTTGACGTCCGGGCCGCCCTGGAACGTCATCGCTCCGGCGCGGGCCCGGCGCCCCGGACGTTCTGAAACCACGCTTGACAGCCGTCGCGGGCGGAGTCTATAAATGAGGCTCGCTCGGAAGGTCATGCGGAACGTCAATGCCTTGGCGCGGTCCAAGAGTGCTCCTGCCCGGCCGCGCCGTCCTGGGTCCCCAGCAGCGACATCGTCCGTTCATGAAATCCCACGGAAATGACGCCTTGAGGCGTCATTTCGAGCACTTGGAACAAGTGAGCCGGGCCCGTGCATCTGGCGCGGGGCGGCAATTCTCTTCGTGTCGACGACCACACGAAACCGCAAGGAGGTTTGAGCATGGCGACAAATTTGAAGTTCGGACTGCTGTTGCCCCATTTCGGGGATGAGGGATCGGCGGAGAAGTGCATCGAGGGATCGAAGCTGGCCGAGTCGTTGGGTTTCGACTCCGTCTGGGTCCGCGATCACCTGGTCTTCGAGCCCCACGGCATGGAGGGCACGGACAACACCCATATCGAATGTGTCGCCATCCTGTCGGCGATCTCGTCGGTGTGCAAGAAGCTGATCCTGGGCACGGGCACGATGATCTCCCACCGGCACCCGATCCACCTCGCCCAGTGCATGGCGGCCCTGAGCGTCCTGGCCGACGGCAAGGTGATCATGGGCATCGGCGCCGGTACCTTCCAGCACGAGTTCGCCGCGGCCGGCCTGAAGAACACCCGCGACGACCGCTTCAACATGGCGAAGGTCAACTCCAACCTCGTGCGGCGGCTCTGGGCCGGCGAGAAGGTCGATTACGAGGACGAGTACTACTCCTTCACGGACGTCGAGCTGAAGCCCACGCCGCTGGCCCCCATTCCCATCTGGTACGGCGGCGGCACCCCGGCCTCGTGCCGGCGCGCGGTGGACTACTGCGACGGGTGGATGCCCGGACGGATCCCGCTGGCGACCTTCCACAAGTGCATCAAGTACCTGCACAAACTTTGCGACGAGGCCGGCAAGCCCATGGTGACCACCGGGGCCATCCCCATCACCAGCATCGCCAAGGACAAGGACACCGCGGTGGGCAAGGTCAACGCGCCCGGCCTCATCAACGAGGGCAACAAGAAGCCCACCTGGGTCAAGCCCGCTTCCGGCACCTTCTCGGAACTCAAGGACATCGAGGGACTGCTGCTGGCGGGCACGCCGGAGGACATCGTCCGCGATACGCAGCGGTACGAGGAGGGCGGCCTCGACCATATCGTCTACGACCTCCGGTTCCGCTACGCCGACTGGTACGAGCAGATCGAGCTGCTGGGCAAGGAAGTCCTGCCGGCGGTGCGCGCCTAGGCGACCGGACACGCTGGGGGGACCGGCCGGTCGCCCCAGCCGTAGACCACCCCGCCGACGACTCCTGCGGCGCAGACCGGCCGACGGCTTAGGGAGAACCACATGCAAACAGAGGACGTCACTTTCTATAGCGAGGGCTACAAGGTCCACGGCACCATCTACCTGCCCGACGGCGACGCGGGCAAACCCTGGCCGGGCATCGTCCAGGGCCCGGGCTTCCTGGGTCTCAAGGACGCCAAGCACTACATCCTGATGTTCGAGCGGCTCTGCGAGGCCGGCTACGCCTGCCTGTGCTTCGACTACCGCGGCTGGGGGCAGAGCGAGGGCCCGCAGAAGGGCTGGGTCATGCCTCCCTGGCAGGCGGAGGACATCCGCAACGCCATCACCTACATGGAGACCCGCGACGACGTGGACTCCGACCGCATCGCCACCTACGGGTCCGGCGGCACCGGCGGCGGCAACGCGGTTCTGGTGGGCGCCACCGACGACCGGGTCAAGGCCGTCGTGTGCTACCTCGGCGTATGCAACGGCCGCGACTGGCTCCATTCCATGCGCCGGGAGTACGAGTGGATCGACTACCTCAAGCGCATCGAGGAAGACCGCCGGCAGCGGGTGCTGAACGGCTCCGGCGAGCTGGTGGCGGCGCGCGAGGAGATCATGGTTCAGACCCCGGAGCGCAAGACCACCAACATCAAGAAGGAAGTGGCGTCGAAGATCCCCAACCAGATGCCGCTGCAGTGCGCCGACGCGATCCTGGACTACGCGCCGGAGGACGTGGTCCACAAGATCTCGCCCCGGGGCGTGCTCTTCATCGCCGTGGAGTACGACGCCACCACGCCCGAGGAGCACTCCGTCCGCATGTACGAGAAGGCCGGAGAGCCCAAGAAGCTGGTCATGCTGAAGAAGACCACCCACTACGGGGTCTACAACGACTACTTCGACCAGATCGCCGGCGAAGTGGTGGACTGGTACAACCGCCACCTGAAGTACGACCGCATCGGCATTACCGAACCGTAGGGACAACGATGGCGTGGTTGGCTGGGGGTCAGGTGCTCGGGATGATGTTGGGTCCGCCCTCCATCATCCCGAGCGCCTGACCCCCAGCAAATCGAAGGACGTGTACCGAAGAAAACCAAGGGGCGAGGAACTGATCATGGGTAAATTCGAATTCGGCATCCGGGTGCCCAACTCGGGGCCGCTCTCCAGCAAGGAGAACATCGTCAAGGCCGCGCAGAACTCCGAGGAGCTGGGCTTCGACACCATCTGGCTCCACGACCACGTGGTGTGGAGTTCGGAGATGCACCGGCACCACATCTCGTCCGGCGCCGCCGAGGCCCTCGACGACGCCCAGGAGGCCAACTTCTTCGAGTGCATGACCACCATGTCCTACCTGGCGGCCAAGACCAAGGACATCCAGATCGGCGTGGCCTGCCTGGTGATGCCCCTGCGCAACCCCATCTACGCGGCCAAGCAGTGCGCGACCCTGGACCACCTGTGCGACGGGCGGCTCCTGGTAGGCGTGGGGCTCGGCTCCAAGGCCACCCGCGACTCCAGCGAGTTCGACGTGTTCGAGGTGCCCATCAAGGGCCGGGGCAACCGCACTGACGAGTACATCGAGGCCATGAAAGCCATCTGGACCCAGCCCATGGCCTCCTACGAGGGCAAGTACCTCAAGTTCGACAACGCGGAGATCCATCCCAAGCCGGTGCAAAAGCCCCATCCTCCGGTGTGGGTGGGCGGCTGGATGGACCAGGCCGCGGTGCGTGCCGGACGCTACGGCGAGGGCTGGATCCCCGGGTGGCTGTCGCCCAAGGAGATGGCCCGGGGCTGCGAGCTCCTGAGGAATGCGGCCGAGGAGGCGGGACGGGACCCCGCGGGCATCAAGATCGCGGTGGAGAAGCTGGCCGCCATCGCCCGCACCCGCGACGAGGCCATGACCCTGGCGCTCCCCACCATCCGCGAGAGCTCCCATACCTACGAGCGCGACGTGGACAACATCCAGTTCGCCCTGGACCGCCACATCATCGGCTCGGTGGACGACGTCCGCCGGCGCATCGACGAGTTCATCGAGGCCGGCGTGCAGCACTTCGAATTGAAGCTCATCTACCCGGACATGGACACCATGTACAAGGAGATGCTGCTCTGGTCGGAGGAGATCATACCGCACTATGTCTAGAGAACCACGAGCCCTTGTGGAGCTGCGCTTCGAGCTCAACGGCAAGGATATTGCCGTGGAGTGCGAGCCGCAGCAGACCCTCTCGGAGGTGCTCCGGAACCGGCTGAACCTCACCGGCACCAAGATCTCGTGCGAGGTGCAGGTCTGCGGCGCGTGCACGGTGCTGGTGGACGATCTGCCGGTGAGCTCCTGCACCTACCTGGCCTACGAGGCCCAGGGACGCAGCGTCACCACCATCGAGGGTCTTGAGGACCGGGACCGCACGCTGCACCCCATCCAGCAGTGCTTCATCGACGAGTTCGCGTTCCAGTGCGGCTTCTGCACCCCGGGCATGATCCTGTCCGCCAAGGCGTTGCTCGACGACAACCCGGACCCCACCGACGACGAGATCATCCACCACATGGACGGCAACCTCTGCCGCTGCACCGGGTACGTCCCCATCCTGAAGGCGGTCCGCAAGGCGGCGGCGGTGATGAAGGAGGCGCGCGGATGAACGACGACAAGAGCCGCGACTTCGAGGTGGTCAACCACTCGGTGCCGCGCCGCGACGGCCGCGCCAAGGTCTCCGGCCGGGCGCTCTACGTGAGCGACGTGAAGCTCGCGGGCATGGCCTACGCCAAGGTGCTGCGGAGCCCCTACGCCCACGCGACCATCGTCTCCATGGACACTTCCCGGGCCGAGGCCCACCCCGGCGTCTACAACGTGCTGCGGGGCGACGACCTGGAGGGCCTGAACCCCTACTTCGGCCACGCCGTGAAGGACCACCCGCTCATCGCCATCGACAAGGTCCGCTACGCCGGCGAGCCCGTGGCCGCGGTCATCGCCGAAGACGAGCTCACCGCCTACGAAGCGCTGGAGCTGATCCACGTCGAATACGAGGAGCTGCCGGCCGTCATGGAACCGCAGGAATCGCTGGCGGCGGACGCGCCCCTGCTCCACCAGCGCCAGTTCGAGGCCGGCGCGCTGCGCGGCTTCGAGGGGGAGGTCACCGCGGGCCGGGGCACCAACCTGTGCCAGGAACACCACATCAAGTGGGGCGACGTGGACGAGGCGTTCGCCAACGCCGCGGCCGTGGTGGAGGGCGAGTACTACTTCCCCATGGCCTATGCCTACGCCATGGAGCCCTACGTGGCCATCGCCGAGGTGGGCGACCAGGGGGTCACCATCTACTCCTCGGCCCAGCACCCCTTCATGGTGCGCCACGACCTCAAGACCATCTTCGACATGCCGGTGAGCCAGATCCGCCTGATCGTGCCGTTCGTGGGCGGCGGCTACGGCAGCAAGTCCTACACCAAGATCGAGCCGCTGGTGTCGGCCTGCGCGTGGAAGGCGCGGCGCCCGGTGAAACTGCAGCTCAGCGTGGAAGAGGCCATGCTGACCACCCGCGGCGACGATGCGCTCACCTGGATGCGCACCGCGGCGGACGCCGACGGCAAGATCATCGCCCGCCAGGCGAAGATCTACATGAACACCGGCGCCTACGCGGAGAACAGCCCGCTGGTGTGCGAGAAGTCGTCCAACCGCTGTGTCGGCCCCTACGCCATCCCCAACGTCCAGATCGACAACCAGATGGTCTACACCAACACGGTGCCGGCCAGCTCCTTCCGGGGATTCGGCTGCGCCCAGGTGACCCTGGCCGGCGAGTCCCAGATCGATGAGCTGGCGGCGAAGATCGGCATGGACCCTTACGAGTTCCGCGTGCACAACGCGGCGAAGCCCAAGCAGGAGTTCTTCCCCGGCATGCGCCCATTCGACGGCACCCTGACCGAGGACCTGAAGATCGTCGCCGACAACATCGGCTGGAAGGAGCCGCTGCCCAGCGGCCATGGCCGCAGCATCGGCTGCTCCGCCAGCGACGCCGGCGCCTACCCGCTCACCTCCACGGCCGTGCGCGTGCACGCCGACGGCTCGGCGTCGCTGATGATCGGCAGCACCGAGCTGGGTCAAGGCAGCCACACGGTGATGCCGCAGATCGTAGCGGAGGAGTTGGGGGTCCCCTTTGACCTGGTCCGGGTGGTGTCTTCGGACACCGCCATCACCCCCTACGACCGCTCCACCGGCGCCAGCCGCACCACCACGCTCATGGGCAGGGCGGTGCAGGAGGCGAGCCGGGAAGCCATCGAGCAGATGGTCCGCATGGCGGCCGACGTGCTGGAGGTCCCGGAATCGGAGATCCAGCGCGTTCGTGGCGGCATCACCTGCGGCGAGGCGCGGCTCAACTGGTCCGAGGTGCTGACTCGCTACTACCGACTGCCCGACGGCGAGGTCATCGGCCGCGCCTACATCCGCAAGGACGGGGACTTCGCACAGTTGCCGGTGTTCTGGGAGGCCGCCTCCACCGGCATCGAGGTGTCCGTGGACGAAGAGACCGGCAAGGTCACCATGGAGAAGCTCGGCACCGCCGGCGACGTGGGGCTGGCCATCAACCCGGCGCTGGCCGAGGGCCAGGACATCGGCGCGGCCACCACCGGCATGGGCATCGGCATGTTCGAGGAGCTCGAGTTCGACAGGAACCAGCTCCTGAACGGCAACATACTGGAATACCGCCTGCCGCGCTTCTCGGATATGCCGCGGACCGTGAAGCTGGAGCTGGTGCAGAACCGGGATGGGGTGGGCCCCTACGGCGCCAAGGGCGGCGGCGAGGCATCGCTCAACTCGCTGCCCGCCAACATCGCCAACGCGGTTTACAACGCCACCGGCGCAAGGGTGCGCCGGGCGCCCCTCACGCCGGAGAAGGTATGGCGCGCCATCCGCGAGGCGCGCGCCGCACGTGGAGAGAACGAGTCATGATGCCCCTGCGACGCTTCGCCATCCACCGCCCCGCCGACCTGCGGGAAGCCGCGGAGATGCTCGACCACTACGGTGAGACCGGCAGCCTCTACGCCGGGGGCACCGAGCTCTTGCTGGCCATGCGGCACGACCTGCTGCGCTACGAGCACTTGGTCGACATCAAGGCCGTAGCCGGACTCGACGGCATCGAGCGGCGGGACGGCCACCTGCACATCGGCGCGGGCGCCACCCACCGGGACATCGAGCGGTCCGCCGTGGTCCGGGAGCTCTTGCCGGTGATGTCCGAGATGGAAGCCAACGTCGCCAACGTACGGGTGCGCGCCACCGGCACCCTGGGCGGGAACCTTTGTTTCGCCGAGCCGCACTCCGATCCGGCCACGCTGCTGCTGGCGCTGGGCGGTACCGCGCGGGCGCAGGGCAAATCGGGCGAGCGGAGTCTCGCCATGGACGAGCTTCTGGCCGGCGCCTACGAGAACTCCCTCGCCCAGGACGAAGTCCTGACCGGCGTCGACGTGCCCTTGCCGGGACCGTCGCAACGCAACGCCTACCTCAAGTTCCAGGTCCACGAGCGGCCGCTGCTCGGCCTGGCGCTGTCCCTGGAGCTAGACGAGGACGGCGGGGCAATCCGCGAAGCCCGTTGTGCGGTCGGCTGCGTGAGCCCCACCCCGTGCCGCTCGGAGGCGGCGGAAAGCCTCATCGCCGGACCCGCGGACTCGGTGGAGCAGCGGCTCCAGGAAGCCGCCGACGCCCTCGCCGACGGGGCCGCGTTGACCGACGACCGCGAAGGCAGCGCCGAGTACAAGCGCCACCTCATCGGCGTGCTGCTGCGCCGCGCCGCCAGGAAATGTCTCAACGGCGACGGGTGAGCGCTGTATCCCGCTCCCCGTCACCCTCATGCGTTTCCCCGCCCCGCTCATCCCCGGGACCCTGATCAAGCGCTACAAACGGTTTCTGGCGGACGTCCGACTCGATGACGGCACGCTGGTGACCGCGCACTGCACCAACACCGGCAGCATGCTGGGCTGCAACGAGCCCGGCAGCCGGGTCTACCTCTCCGACCAGAGCGGCAAGGGCCGGAAGCTCGCCTACACCTGGGAGTTGATCCGGGTGGGCCGGACGCTGGTGGGGATCAACACGCTGGCAGCCAACCGGCTGGCGCGGGAAGGGATCGAGACCGGCGTAGTGAAGGAGCTGCAGGGTTACGAGCACCTTCGGGCCGAAGTGCCGACCCGTCCGGGGTCGCGGCTGGACTTTCTCCTCGAGAACCCGGGACAGCAGTGCTACGTGGAGGTGAAGAACGTCACCCTGGTGATGGACCGCATCGCGATCTTTCCCGATGCAGTCAGCGAGCGCGGCACCAAGCACCTGAAAGAGCTCATCCGGCTGCGGCGGCGGGGCCACCGCGCCGTGCTGCTGTTCGTCATCCAGCGGGGCTCCTGCCCGTCCTTCAGGCCCGCCGACGAGATCGACCCGGAATACGGCCGCTGGCTGCGGCGCGCGGCCAAGGCCGGGGTCGAGATCTATCCCTACCAGGCCAGCGTGACCGTCCGGCGAATTTCACTCAGGGAAGCCGTTCCGTTGCAGCTCTAGGAATGGTTCAAGGCGTCCCACCCTCCGGCAGTCCCAGGGTCGCCGGTGTCAGAGCGGAGAATATGCCCATGAAGCTCCCGCTGCTGCCGTCGGCTTCGCTGAAACCGACATCGCTCAATCCGACGACCCGGCGGGGATTGCCGTCCGGGTCCGGGACGTTGGAGAACTGTCCGGCCCACACCCCGTTCGTATCCGTGACGTCCCGCTCGGGATGCGTCACCGTCACGTCGGTGTTCTCGAACGTCCCATCCGGGTTGAAACGCGTGGGGCCGAGACGCAGCTCGTAGTCCGTGGGCGATGCAACGGGGTCCCGGTTCCACCAGGTCACGATGGGATAAAGGTACTCACCCGCCTGAATCTCGATGTCTCCCGTACACCCGATGCAACCCTGAACGGTGCCGTCCGCAAAGTTGACCCTGAGGCCGATGACGGCGCCGAACTCGGTGTACTGACTCCGTCCTTCCAACTCGTCCCATCCGCTGCCGTAATTGTACTGGTAGACGCCGCCGACGCTACCCGCATAGGTGGCTTCGCCGACGACCGGCATGTCAGGCGGATTCGACGGATCGATCTCGGGACCGTCAATGAAGACGCCCGTTTTCGCCTCTTCCACGTTCCGCCGCGAAACCCCCGTGGGGAAGTGGGCCCACCACCCCACGGCCAGGTAGTCGGCTGGATTGTCCAGATCCCAACCGATGGTCGCGTGAGCGTAGAGTCTCCCGTCGTGGCGGTTCTGCACCAGCAACCATTCGCGACTTGCAGTTCCCGGCATGGCCGGCGGGGGACTGTACCGCCCCCAGGTCCGCTCCAGGTCTTTGATACTATCCAGCGTGCTGGTGCTTCCGTCCTCGTGTCTCACGTCGACGGCGACGACCCCGTCCTTGAAGGTCGTCTTCGTCCTGAACCGCTGTTGCGTCTCGGTGAGCTCGATTTCCTTCATCCCCGGACCACCGCCGCCGGCGCAGCCGGCCACCACCGCTACCAGGAACACGATCGCCAGAAGCACGCTCCATTTCATGGCGTTCTTCCTCCGGGTCCCGGGAAACCCCACTCCGCCGCGGCGTTGCCGGTGCCGTACTCCATGCCGGCGCGTCTCCCCTCAACCAAGGCTCTCGATGAATCCGGTCACCGCCCGATTGAACTGCTCCGGCTGCTCCCGGTAGCAGAAGTGCCCCGCCTTGTTGATGACGTGCAACTGCGCGTTCTCCGTGCTGCCGGCGACGTAGTCGAACAGCGTGAGGCCCCGCTGGTACCGTGCCGTCGGGTCGTTGTAGCCCCACACCACCAGGGTCGGCGTCTTGAGCCGCCCCTCCTGCATCCACTGGAGACACTCCTCCTTGTCGAGGACGAGGTTGCGCATGAACAGCTTCAGCCCCCCGCTGCTCATCGCGCGCACGGATTCCTGGTACTTGGGCAGCTCGGAGATCTCCACGGCGGCGTCGATCCAGCCGTCCGTAATGTGGCCGGTGCCGTAGGAGTAGTGCTCCACCACCCAGCGCTGGCTCTCCCGGCTCAGGTAGGGTTCGGGCCTCGCCGCCATGACCAGCTCGGTGAGCGAGGGCCCGGGCGACAGGGTGCCGCTGTCCACGATGATGCAGGACTTGACGATCTCCGGATGCAGCAGCGTGAGCCGGGCCACCAGGTAGCCGCCGCGGGAGTGGCCGCACACGTGAACGTCCTTCAGTCCCAGGGCCTCGATAAATCCGCGGGCGTGCTCCACTACGGCGGCGGGCGTATAGTCCTCGTCGGTCTTGGGGTTGCCGGTGTGTCCCTGGCCGAGCTTGTCCACGGCGATCACCCGGAACGACTCCGCCAACGCGTCGAAGTTGAGCTCCCAGTCCAGGGCGCTGTCGCAGGCGTCGGTGGTGCCGAAGTGGCTGCCGTGCCACAACACCAGCGGCTCCCCGGTCCCCTGCTCGAAGTAGCGTGTCCGGACTCCGTCCACGTCGATGAATTTCGCGTCGGTCATTGGCATGCCGATTCCCTCCCGGAGATTGCCTGTAACGCCTTGAACGTCAGCGGTGCAGCGCCATGAAAGTGAACACCTTGGCCGCCTCCACCACGCTTTTCAGAGGGACCAGGTCACTGTCCGTGTGCTGGAACCGCACGGCGCGGGAGCCGTAGTTCACGGTCTCGATGCCGCGGACGTTGAGCAAACCGGTGTCGTTGGCCGCGGTGGAAAAGCTGTATTCCGGCTCCCGCCCCAGCATGGTGCGCATGGCGTTGCCCAAAGCCACCACCAGCCCGGCGTCCTTCTCCACCTCGCACGGATACATGAACTCTTCCTTCTCCAGAGCGATCTCGTAGGGCTCGATGGTGCCGATGGCCCGGGCCAGTTGCTCCACCGCGCGGTCGGCGTCGTCGCCGGGCAGCAGCCGGCGGTCCATCTTGATGTGGCACTCGCCGGGGATGGTGTGGGTCGACTTGGGATAGCTCTCGATGGACGTGGGCGTGAGGGACACCCGGCCCAGCTCCGGATGGTTCTTGTCCTCGGGATAGGGCATCAACGGCGCGAGCTTCTCCAGCACCTTGACCGCGCCGTCCACCGCGTTGACGCCGTCCCACGGGCGGCTGCTGTGGGCCTGGCGGCCGCGCACCACGATACGCACGTCGATGCGGCCCTTGTTGCCCAACTGGATCTCGGGCGGGCCGTCGATGAGACCCCAGCCCGCTTCGATGGCGCCGCTCGACAGCACGTAGTCCAGGGACTCGTGCTTGCCGCTCTCGCCCGCCGTGCTGGTGACGAAGTAGAGGTCGCCAGGCAGCTCCCAGCCGCTCCGGGCGATGAGCTTCACCGCGCTCAGCATGGCCGCCAGGCTGCCCTTCTGCTCGCATGCCCCACGGCCCCAGCCGCACGGCCCCTCGAGCCCGTAGGGCGCGCCGTCCACCATCTCGCCGGAATACGGGTTGGGCATGGTGCTGGGCGCCGCGTTCATGGCGTAGGACACCAGCACCAGGCCCGGCGCCGCTCCGGCGCCCGGCAGCCGGGCCGTGAGGTTGCCCATGTCGTCGATGGCGGAGCCAATGCCTTCGGCCTCGAGCTCGGGCCGCACCACGTCCCGGATCAGCGCCAGCACCTGCGGCTCCCTTTCGAGCAGCTCGGTCTGGGGGCTGGGCGTCTGCAGCAGCTTCACCAGGAGGCGCTGGACCTCTTCCCGGTCCAGGCCTTCCTCGATGCGTTGTCTGGCCTCGTTCGCGTCCATGAAGTCTCCGGACATCCGGCGTCGGAGGGAACAGCAGGGGAGTCCTGTCCCTCCGCTACATCTCCACCTCGGTGCCCACTCCCTGCTCCAACGCTCGCCGGTAGACGAGGCTGGCGGCGGCCACGTCCTGGGCCGCGATGCCCACGGACTTGTACATGGTGATCTCGTCGTCGCCGGTGCGTCCGGGTTTGGCGCCCGCCAGCACCTCGCCGATCTCGCCGCGCACGTGGTCCGGCGTGATGGCGCCCTCCTCGACGGCCAGCAGGATGTCGCCGCACTCGGTGTTGATGGCGTCCAACGAGTCGACGATCACCGTCGAGCGCCGGACCGTGTCGCCGCCCATCTCCCGAGCCTCGGGCCGGTGCGAGCCCACCGCGTTGATGTGGACGCCGGGCTTCAGCCACCCGGCCTCCAGGATGGGCTCGGCCGCATCCGTAACCGCGGTCAGGACGTCCGCGCCGCGCACCACCGCCTCGGCGGACTCCTGCGGCTGGATCGGGATGCCAAGCTCGTCCTCCAACTCCTCCCTCACGTAGATCGCGTTGACGCTCGTCGGGCTCCAGATGAGCACCCGCTCGATGGAGCGGACCCGGCTCAGCGCGCGGATGTGGGTCCGGGCCTGGGTGCCCGCGCCCAGGACGCCCAGCACCGGCGTCTCCGGCCGCGCCAGCGCCTTGGTGGCCATGGCCGAAGCGCAGGCGGTGCGGATGGCGGTGATGTAGACACCGTCCATCAACACCTCGATCGCTCCGGTCTCGGCGCTGTAGAGGGAGATGGTGGCCAGGATCGGCGGCAGGCCCTGTTTCGGGTTGTCGCGGAAATAGGAGATGATCTTGATCCCCAGCCCCTTCTCCTCGCTCATGAACGCGGGCATGCTGGTGATCCGTCCTTGGATCTCCGGCAACGGCACCACCAGGCGGACCGGCATCACCACCCTGCCCGCGGAGAACTGGACGTGCGCCTGCTCCAGCGCGGCGATCAGTTCGTCGAGATCGAGGAGTCCCCTTACCTGTGCTTCCGAGATGACCAGCATGCGGCTTCCTTGTGCTTGGGATTCTTGAGACGGAAAGGATGACATATCGGGCCACGCGGGCAATTGCAACGACGCATCACCGCGCACGGGCAACCGCGGCGGGATCGTTTCACTTGCTTCGCCAGTGGTGTATTCTGGTGCGCTGGATCAACGGCGACGGGCGGAAGGAGACCGAAATGAAGCAGGAGCGCATCCCCGATTCCATCGACCAGCTCAACCGGGACATGACCGAGAAGAGCCTCGAAGGGCACTGGAGCCTGGGACTGGAAGACCTGCCCCCCTACCCCCTCACCAGCGTGCAGCCCCACTTGTGGCGGTGGGAAGACGTGCACGAAAGCATGATTCGTGCCGGGGAGGTGGTGAACCTGGAGGAAGACGCGGAGCGCCGGACCATACGGCTCCTGAACCCCGGCATTCCCGGCGGCCACGGCACCACCCATACCATCCACTTCTCGTTCCAGTACGTGAAGCACGGGGAGTACGCGCGCGCCCACCGTCACACGGCCGCGGCCTTCCGCTTCGTGCTCCACGGCCGGCACGCCTACACCACCGTCAACGGCCAGAAATGCGTCATGGAAGAGGGCGACCTCATCCTGACGCCTCAGCTCACCTGGCACGACCACGTCAACGACTCCGGCGCGCCCATCATCTGGCTCGACGGGCTGGACATTCCGCTGACCCAGGCGCTCCACCAGCTCTTCTTCGAGCCCTACCACCAGGAGCAGCAGGCCCTGGAGACCACCAGCGACGAGGTGGCGGGGTTCTACAGCCACGCCCGTCCGGCGCTCGAGCCCCCCATGCAGTTCTTCCACTACAAGTGGGCCGATACCGAGCGGAGCCTGGAGCGGCTCCGGCGCAACGGGTCGGGCCGGGACCCCTACGACGGCTACCTGCTGGAGTTCCTGAATCCGGTCACGGGCGGGCCCACCATGCCCACCATCCAGTGCGCGATCCAGCTCCTGGAGCCCGGCCACGAGACCCTGCCCCACCGGCACACCAGCACCGTCATCTACCACGTGTACCGGGGCTCCGGCACCTCCATCGTCGGCGGCCAGGTCTTCGAGTGGCGGCAGGGCGACTCCTTCGTGGTGCCGCTCTGGAACCAGCACGCCCACGTCAACACCTCATCGGACACCGACGCCATCCTGCTGTCCATGAGCGACGCCCCGGTGGTCAAGGCGCTGGACCTGTACCGGGAGGCGAGTTGAGGCTGTCGAGCCTCGTCCGCCGTATTACCTGCCATACAACCGCCGAATTGCCGGTTGAAAATACGCCGAACCACCTGTTATAATCCAGCCGAATTGCCGGTTGATTGGACTGGGTCACTTGCACGGGAGCCCGGTGCCGCAAAACCGCTGCTTGCCGGGGCCGAATGATGACGTACCTGTCACGGATCGTCGATGCCGAACTGGAGGAACTGCTGAACACCACCGGGGCGGTCCTCGTGGAGGGTGCCAAGGCTTCCGGCAAGACGGCCACGGCCATGCAGGCGGCGCAAAGCCAAGTGTTGCTGGACATCGACGTCAATGCGCGGCGAATGGTCGCAGCTGACCCCGCAGCCGTCCTGGATGGCGCGGTGCCGCGCCTGATCGATGAATGGCAACTTGAACCGGCCATCTGGAACCACGTCCGCAGGGAAGTCGACCGGCGCAGCACGCCGGGCCAGTTCATCCTCACAGGCTCTGCCGTTCCCGCGGACGACGCAACCCGCCACACCGGCGCCGGCCGTTTCACCCGGCTGCGCTTGCGCCCCATGTCACTGTACGAGGGCGGACGTTCCACCGGGGAAATCTCGCTGAAGGCGCTGCTTGACGGCGAAACACAAAGGGCGCAACGATCCGAACTGACGATCAAGACCGTCGCGGAGGTCGTATGCGCCGGAGGCTGGCCGGGCAACATCGGCCATGGGCTGCCGCGGACCCTGCGCGCGAACCGTGGATACCTTGACGAAATTCGTCGCGCCGACATATCGAGAGCAACCGGTAAGACCCGCGACCCCAACAAGGTGGAACGCCTTCTACGCTCGCTGGCGCGCAATATCGCCACGCCCGTGGCCATGTCGAAATTGACAGCAGAGGTGGGCGGCGGCGAGAGCACCCTGAACGCCGACACCGTCGCGGAATACCTCGACGCCCTCGACCGACTCATGATCGTGGAGAACCAGCCGGCATGGTCGCCGCACCTGCGATCCCGCACGACATTGCGGGTCGCGCCCGTCAGACACTTCGTAGACCCATCGCTGGCCGTAGCGGCATTGCGCGCGACGCCGGAGCGTCTGATGGCGGATATCGAGTTCCTCGGTTTCCTGTTCGAGTCCATGGTGATCCGCGACCTCCGCGTGTACGCTCAAGCCGCGGACGCACAGGTGTTCCATTACCGCGAGAAGGAAGGGCTGGAAGTCGACGCGGTCGTGGAGACAGCCGATGGGCGCTGGGCGGCGTTCGAGGTCAAGTTGAGCGAACGGTGGATCGAAGACGGCGCGAAGAATCTTCGCAAGCTCGCTCGACGCATGGAGCACAGCGACCGCGACAAACCCTCCGCCCTCGCGGTCATCGTACCCAACGGGTACGGTTATACGGGAGACGCCGACGTGGGTGTCATCCCCATAGGCGCCTTGGGACCCTGACTTTCCGCGTATGGCATGAAATCCCGTACGTTTCCGTGTCTTGAAGTCAATCAACTGCGCGTTGACGACCCGTCGCCTCAAGAGGTACGATGCACGAATTCACACTAGAAGGAGGGTTCTCCCGGTGCGGAAATGGATGATTGCCCTGATTACGATTGTCTTGATGGGTGCGCCGGCGACGCTGGCGGCCCAGGTGAAGATCGGCATGATCACGACCCTGTCGGGCGGCGGCAGCGCGCTCGGCGTGGCGGTACGGGACGGCTTCAAGCTGGCCATCGACCAGGAAGGCGGCAAGCTCGGCGGGACCGCGGTGGAGTTCCTGGTTGAGGACGACGCGCGGAAGTCGGGGAAGGCGCTGCAGGTGGCCAACCGGTTCGTCAAGCGCGACAAGGTCGACATCATGACCGGGATCATCTGGTCGAACCTGGCCATCGCGGTGGTGCCGAAGGTGGTGGAGGCCGGCGTCTTCTACATCAGCCCCAACGCCGGGCCGTCGAAGCTGGCCGGCAAGGGCTGCCACGAGAACTACTTCAACGTGGCGTGGCAGAACGACAACCTGCACGAGGCCATGGGTCAGCACGTGGCGCAGAAGGGATACAAGAACGCCTACATCCTGGCGCCCAACTACCCCGCGGGGAAAGACGCCCTGCGGGGCTTCAAGCGCTTCTACAAGGGCAACGTGGCCGGCGAGGTCTACACCAAGCTGGGGCAGACGGACTACGCGGCCGAGATCGCCGCGTTGCGCGGCGCCAACCCGGACGCGGTGTTCTTCTTCCTTCCCGGCGGCATGGGCATCAGCTTCATCAAGCAGTACCACCAGGCGGGGCTGACCGGGAAGATACCGCTGTTCGGACCGGCGTTCTCGTTCGACCAGACCATCCTCGGGGCGGTGGGCGATGCCGCGCTGGGCGTGACCAACTCCTCCCAGTGGAACAAGGACATCGACAACCCTGCCAACAAGCAGTTCGTGGCCGCCTTCCGGAAGGCCTACGACCGGCTGCCGTCGCTGTACGCCAGCCAGGGCTACGACGCGGCCCGGCTGATCGGGTCCGCCCTCAAGAGCACGGGCGGCAAGGTGTCCGACAGGGACGCCTTCCGGGCGGCTCTGCGCAAGGCCGACTTCGAGTCGGTGCGGGGAAGCTTCAAGTTCGGCCCGAACCACCACCCGGTGCAGGACGTCCACGTCCGCGAGGTGGTGCGCGAGGGCAAGGTGCTGACCAACAAGATCGTCGGCAAGGCCTTCTCGGACCACGCGGACGCCTACGCCGGCCAGTGCAAGATGTAGCGACCTGCCATCGAACCGGGGGTCCCGGCTCCGGACCTGAGCCGGGACCCCCGATCCACCTCCACGACCCATGTCCATCCTGCTGGTCCTCGAGCAGGTCCTGAACGGCCTGCAGTTCGGGGTCATGCTCTTCCTCATGGCCGCCGGTCTGACCCTGGTGTTCGGCATCATGGGGATGATCAACCTGGCCCACGGCTCGCTGTACATGGTGGGCGCCTACTTGTGCGCCACCGTGTACCAGCTCACCGGCTCCTTCTGGCTGGCCCTGGCGGCCACGCTGTGCGCCTCGGCGCTGGTGGGCATCGTGGTGGAGAGGGTGGCGCTCCGGACCCTCTACAGCCGCGACCACCTGGACCAGGTGCTGGCCACCTTCGGCCTCATCCTCTTCTTCAACGAGCTGACCAAGATCATCTGGGGCCCCCGGGCGCTTTTCCTCGACGTTCCGGCGGCGCTCTCCGGATCGGTGCAGATCATCCCGGGCGTGGACTACCCGCTGTACCGGCTGGCCATCATCGCCGTGGGGGGCCTGGTGGCGTTCGCGCTCTACTGGCTCATCGTCCGCACCCGCATGGGCATGATGATCCGCGCCAGCGCCAGCAACCGGGAGATCATCGGAGCGCTGGGAGTGAACGTGCCGCTGCTCTACACCCTGGTGTTCGGCCTGGGCGCGCTGCTGGCCGGGCTGGCCGGGGCCATGGCCGGCCCGGTGTGGTCGGTGGAGGTGGGGATGGGCGAGAACATCCTGATCCTCACCTTCGTGGTGATCGTCATCGGCGGCATCGGCTCCGTCCGCGGGGCGCTCCTGGGATCGTGCCTGGTGGGGTTCATCGACACCATAGGCCGCGCCTTCCTGCCGGTGTCGCTGGGCCTTTTCCTGGACCCTGCCACGGCCAACGGCGTGGGCGCCTCCCTCGCCTCCATGTCCATCTACATCTTCATGGCGGCCATCCTGGTATGGAAGCCCAGCGGACTGCTGCCGGTCCACGCCCGGTCGTGACGCCCGTGTCCTTTTCGTTCCGGAACCCGCTACCGGCCCATGAGTGACGCGTCCCAAACGGCAGCCGTTTCCCGAGCACCGGCCAACGGCAAGCCCGGCCGGCTTGCAACCGGGTGGCGGGCCGCGCTCCTGACGTGTGTCGCGGCGGCCCTGCTGGCGCTGCCGCCCGCGGCCGAGGCGCTGGACGAGTCGTTTCTCATCGGGCTCTTCACCCGGATCTTCATCTTCGCGCTGGCGGCGGCAAGCCTGGACCTCATCCTCGGCTTCGGCGGCATGGTGAGCTTCGGCCACTCGGCCTACTTCGGGGCGGGCGCCTACGTGGTCGGCATCCTTTCGTTCCATGCGGCCGGCGGCGAGGCCCCGGCATGGCCCTTCTCGCTCCCGGGCATGGACGGCGTCCTCGCCGTCTGGGCGCTGGCCGTGGGGGTTGCAGCGTTCCTCGCCCTTCTGGTGGGCGCCGTCAGCCTGCGCACCAGCGGCATGTACTTCATCATGATCACGCTGGCGTTCGCACAGATGCTCTACTATTTCTTCGTCTCCCTGGAGGTGTACGGCGGCGACGACGGGTTGAGCATCGCCGAAAGGAACAGCCTCCCCGGCCTCGACCTGGAGAACGAAGCCGCCTTCTACTACGTCTGCCTGTTCCTCCTGGCGGTCTTCCTGCTGATCGGCCGGCGGCTGGTGCATTCCCGCTTCGGCATGGTGCTGCAGGGTTGCAAGGAAAACGAGCAGCGGATGCTGGCCCTGGGCTTCCCGGTCTACCGCTACAAGCTCGCGGCCTTCGTCATGGCCGGGGCGGCGGCGGGCCTCGCGGGCGCGCTGATGGCCAACTACATGGGCTTCGTGAGCCCGGGCCTGATGCACTGGACCGTGTCCGGCGAGATCATGGTCATGGTGATTCTGGGCGGCATGGGCACGCTCGCGGGACCGGTCATCGGCGCGTTCGTGCTGCTGCTGCTGGAGGAAATTCTCTCCGCGTACATGGAGCACTGGATGATCATCCTGGGGCCGGTGATGGTCCTGGTGGTGCTGTTCGCCCGCCGCGGCATCTGGGGCTGGTTCCAGGGAGGAAACCCCGATGGCTGAACCGCTGCTCACGGCTCGCGGGCTCACCAAGACGTACGGCGCCGTGAAGGCCACGGATTCCCTTTCCCTCGACGTGGTCCACGGAGAAATCCACGCCGTCATCGGCCCCAACGGCGCGGGCAAGACCACGGCCATCAAGCAACTGTCCGGCGAGGTGGCGTCCGACCAGGGCGCCATCCGACTCGACGGACGGGACATCACCCGCAAGCCGGTCCACGAGCGCGCCCGGCTGGGGCTGGCCCGCTCGTTTCAGATCACCTCGGTGTTCGGCGGCTTCACCGCCGAGGACAACGTGGCCATGGCGGTGCAGGCCCACGACGGCCACTCCTTTCGGTTCTGGCACAGCGCCCGCTCGGACCCGGCGCTTCGGGGTCCCGCGGGCCGGACCCTGGAGCGGGTGGGCCTGGGCGGACGCGGCGACGTCATCGCCCGCAACCTGGCCCACGGCGAGCAGCGGCAGCTCGAGATCGCCATGGCGTTGGCCACCGACCCCGCGTTGCTGCTGCTGGACGAGCCCATGGCCGGGATGGGGCCCGATGAAGCCAACCGCATGGTGGCCCTGTTGGGAGGGCTCAAGGGGCGGGTGGCGATCCTGCTGGTGGAGCACGACATGGACGCCGTGTTCGCCCTGGCAGACCGTGTCACCGTTCTGGTTTCCGGACGCGAGGTGGCCACGGGCACGCCGGACGCGATCCGGGCCGATCCGGTGGTGCGGGAGGCGTACCTGGGAGAGGACGCGTGATGCTGGAGCTCGAAGGCCTCCAGACCTTCTACGGTCCGAGCCAAGTGCTGTTCGACGTAACCCTGCGGGTGGACGCCGGCGAGATGGTGACCCTCATGGGCCGCAACGGCATGGGCAAGACCACCACCGTCAAGTCCATCATGGGACTGGTGCGGCCGCGGGCGGGAAAGATCCGGTTCCAGGGCGCCGAGATCCAGGGTTGGCCGAGTTACGCGGTGGCGCGGGCCGGCATCGGGCTGGTGCCGGAAGGCAGGCAGGTCTTTCCGAACCTCACCGTGCGGGAGAACCTCCTGGTGGCCGCCGGATACGGCTCCGGTTCCGGGGCGCCCGATTCAGACCCCTGGACCGTGGACCGAATATTCGAGATGTTTCCCGCGCTGGAGTCGCGCGGCAGCCTGTACGGCCGCAACCTTTCGGGCGGCGAGCAGCAGATGCTCGCCATCGGCCGGGCGCTCATGACCAACGCCCGCCTGATCCTGCTGGACGAGGCCACCGAGGGCCTGGCCCCGCTCGTGTGCGCCGAGATCTGGCGCTGCCTGGAGCGGCTCAAGGCCGTGGGGCAGGCCATCCTCCTCATCGACAGCAACCACGGCGCGCTGATGCAGATCGCCGACCGCCACTACATCATGGAGAAGGGCCGCATCACCTGGACCGGCGACTCCGCCGCCCTGGCCGCCGCGGACGACGTCCGGCATCGCTACCTGGGGGTGTAGGGGCGGGGTTCGAACCCGCCTGTCACACCGCGGCACCCACCTCGTCACGATCGGCGCCGGTCGCGGCTCTTGCGTATGAAGGAGCGCAGCCTGCTGGCGGCCGAGCCTTCCCGGTACCGTCCCTTGACGGCATGGCGGATCTGGCAGCAGCCCGGGATGTCGAGGGCCGTGCCGCCGGTGCCCAGGAGCCAACGGAACGCGCGGTCCTCGTAGGCCTTGCGCCAGCGCGGCGCCGGCCGCTGGTAGAGGCCGATGGACTCGCAGTAGCCCACGGCCCGGGCCATGTCCCCGTGGGTGATCTGGTAGGGCCCCTTGGCGCGGTCGTGGTTGCCGCCGTAGGGACGGAACGCCTCCAGGGGAATGTCACGGACGGCCGGGGCCGCGCGACCCTGCGTCAGAAGCTCATGGTCCTCCGGCAACAGCGCGGTACCCAGCGGCGACCTCGGATGCACGAGAGCATCGTCCCGTCCCTGCAGAAGATCCGCCAGCGTGTCCAGGCAGCCTTGGTGGAAGACCACGTCCACGTCGGTGAACCACACCCAGTCGGCCCGCGTGGCCTTGGCGGCCAGGTTCCGGCCGATGCTGCGCCGGAAGAGCCGCCCTTCGGGCAACGGCCGCCAGCACCACGTGACGCCGGGCACGTCGATGTCCTCGAAGAAGCGCAGCACCCGCAGCACCGGTTCGTCGCCGGGCGCGTGGTACACGGTCATGGTGACGTCGAGCTTGTCGGTGCGATGGTTGACGAGGGAGCTGAGCTGGTAGGTGAGGAAGTGGCCGTACCGCCAGCAATGGCTCACGATCTCCAGCGAGAGCTTCCCCGTCCGCCGGGCACGGGGCACGCCGGCCGGATCCAGGTCCCGGAACCACGAGGCCGGCAGAGACCCGCTCGCGGCAAAGCGATAGAACAACCCCGCTGCGGCGTCGATGATTCCCGACATCAGCCCATCTGGAAGGAATGCTTCAACCTGCGACTTTCGGTAATTTAGTTTAACCCATTCCCGACAACGTGTATATATGCGCCTGAAGATCAAGTAGTCCGCCGCCCTTGACGGCAGCGGGTTCCATGGACCGGGACTCGCGCTTGGGCGGGCGCCGGAGGCGGCGCGGCGGCGGCAAGGGAGAGCGCCATGACAGCGGCGAGCATCCTGATCGTCGAGCACGAGCAACTCGTGGCCGCGCGTCTGGAAGAAGAGTTGAAGGCGGCGGGGTACGCGTGCGCTTCGGTTCCATCCGGACAGGACGCGGTGGCGGCGGCGGCGGAACAGCCGCCGGACCTGGCCCTGATCGACGTGGAGCTGACGGGAGAACCGGACGGCGTCGACACGGCCCTGCACCTGAGCGAAACGTTCGACACCCCGGTGCTGTACCTCAACGGCAATGCCGGACAGGCCCTGGAGCGGCGGTCCCTGGACAGCGGACCGGTCGGTTACGTGCTCAAGACGGCGCCGGCGGGACAGCTCCACCTGCACGTTGGAGCCGCCCTGCGCCTGCATGCCCGGCAACGACAGCAACAGCGAGCTTCCGCGGCTATCGAATGCGCTACCGAGGCCATCGTCGTCACGGACAAGGGCGGAGGCGTCACGTTCATGAATTCCGCCGCGGAGACCCTCACGGGCTGGTCCCGGCACGAGGCCATCGGCCGGGCCTTGGGGGAGATCTTTCACGGTGCCTCGGGAGTTCTGCCGATTCAGTTCGCGACCGCGCAGCGCCTCGTCATGGAGGGCGCCGACAGCGCTCGCACGGGCGGCGACATGATGCTCAGGACCCGGTCCGGGAAGGAGGTGCCGATCGACTACAACGTGGCGCCCGTCAAGGACCGGAACGGCCGTGCCGAAGGCACGGTGCTGGCGTTCCACAGGGTCGACACGGAGCAGTTGGCACAGAGCGTTCGGGAAGAAGCCCGCGCGTGGCGCACCCTCATGGAAAGCACCCACGACGGTATCATCGTGATCGACGAGCGCGGGAACCCGATCATGCGCAACACGAGCACGGAACGCATGCTGGGTCCGTACAGACCGGACTCCGGACCCGCGGACTGGAGCGAGCGTTACGGCGTCTTCAAGCTCGACGGAGTGACTCAATATCCTTCCCTCGACTTGCCCATCGCGCGCACCCTCCGCGGCGAGTCGACGGATGACGAGGAGATGATCCTGCGCAATCCGGCCAAACCGGAAGGCATCTACATCACCACCAGCGCCAGACCGCTTCTGGACGATTCCGGCAAAGTCAAGGGAGGCCTGGCCGTGTTCCGCGACATCACGTCCGTGAAGCGGTCGGAGGCCGAGTTGAGACAGGCGGTAGAGCGGCTGGAGAGCCAGACCCGTCTCATGGAATCCGTTTTCGACAGTATCAGCGACGCGGTGGTGGCCGCCGATTCCCAGGGCAACTACCTGGTTGTCAACACGGCGACGAAACGGCTCGCCGAGCTCATATCGCCCCATGATATCAAGGACCTCATGATGACGGGCCTTGCCGAGTATCCGGCAGTCCTTGGGCTTTATCGTCTTGACGGGAAGACCCCCTTCCCTGCCGATGAGCTTCCGCTTTGGCGCGCCCTGCAGGGCGAAGCGTCGGACAACGTGGAGATACTCGTGCGCAACTCGAAGGTCCCCGACGGAGTGTATTTCAACTCCAGCGGGAGGCCCTTGCAGGACGCGTCCAACTCCGTCAAGGGCGCCGTGGTGGTGTTTCGCGACGTGACCGAGCACATGCGCGCCCATGAAGCGCTGGCCCGCGCGTTCGCCCAGGGGCGGCTGGAGATCGTCGAAACGGTGCTCCACAACATCGGGAACGCAATCAACAGCGTTGCCATCGGCATCGGAACCCTCCACGGACGCCTGAAGGAGAGCCGGTCGATCCGCCGTCTTCAGGCGCTGGTCGACGCCTTGAAGGCACACGAGCACGACTGGATCGATTACCTGAGAGACGATCCGAAAGGCCGCCAGGCGATGCCGTTCCTGTTCGCCCTTGCCGACGACTTCGGGGAGATGGAGAAGCAGTTGCTGCAAACCGTCGAACGGGTCGAGGACAGGGTGGCGCACATCGTCGACATCGTCCGGACGCAACAGTCCTTCGACAGAGACATCATGGCCCGCAAGGACGTGGACCTGGCGGAGACCATCGACACGGCGATCCAGATTCTGCGGGACTCCACCGGCAAGCGCGGCATCCGGCTTCACGTCGATTGTGCAGGCACGCCCAAGCAGGTTCGGATACGTGAAAGCCAGTTCCACCAGATGATCGTCAACCTGGTGAAGAACTCCATCGAAGCCATCGACGAACTCCCCCCGTCAGGCGTTTTGAACAGGCCGCCGGAGATCCACATCCGGTCGTATGTCGAGGACGAGTTCCTGGTCATCGACATCATCGACAACGGTATCGGCATCGACCCGAACGATCTGAAAGGCATCTTTGCCTCGGGGTACACCACCAAGGACACGGGCAGTGGGCTGGGGCTTCATTCGTCGGCGAATTACGTCGTGGGCGTCGGCGGAAGCCTGGAGGCCCTGAGCGACGGCATTGGGACCGGAGCGACCCTGCGCGTGAGGCTCGGGTTGTCGTTCATCTTGCCGGAGAAGTCTTCCTCCGGCGACGCGTGACCCCGGGGGAACCCCGGGCCCCGCGTCCCTTGTCACTTCAACGCCCTTGTAGTAGTTTCGGGGCCGATGGAACCCTACATCCGATCCACCGATATCACGCTGACGTTCACGCCCAAGAACCGTGATCCGGTCACGGCGCTCAGGGATTTCCGCATCGAGCTCAACAGCGGCGAGTTCGTCTCCATCGTGGGACCGTCGGGCTGCGGCAAGAGCACCTTCCTGAACGTGCTGCTGGGGCTGCTCAAGCCGGACATCGGCGAGCTCGAGATCGGCGGCAAGAAGATCACCGGCCCAGGCGTCGAGCGCGCCATGGTCTTTCAGGAGTTCGGGCTATTGCCGTGGCGGACGGTGCTCGCCAACGTGGAGCTGGGGCCCGAGCTCAAGGGAGAGTCGGTGGGCTCGCGGCGTCCGCGGGCCCAGGAGCTCATCAACCTGGTGGGGCTCACGGGATTCGAGGGCCACTTTCCACACGAGCTGTCGGGCGGCATGAAGCAGCGGGTGGGACTGGCCCGGGCGCTGGCCACCGACCCCGAGGTGCTGCTCATGGACGAGCCCTTCGCGGCGTTGGACGCGCAGACCCGGGACCTGATGCAGGCCGAACTGCTGCAGATCTGGGACAAGCACAAGAAGACCGTACTGTTCGTCACCCACAGCATCGAGGAGGCGGCGTACCTTTCGGACCGGGTCATCGTGATGACCGCGCGGCCCGGGAAGACCAAGCGGATCATCAAGATCAACCTGCCGCGGCCGCGGGGCTACGAGATGCGGCTGTCGCCGGAGTTCAACGACATCAAGCTCGACATCTGGAACTCCCTCAAGGACGAGCTGACCGCGAGAGAGTGAAATGGGATTCAAGAGACTGTCGGACGGCACCGTGCGCTTCCTGCTGGGGGCGGGGGCGGTGGCGGGTTTCTTCCTCGTGTGGGAGGCCCTGCTCACCTACGTCTTCACCTTCAACCCGTTCTTCATCACCAAGCCGTCGCTCATGTGGGCGGCCACCGGCGACCTGATCCTCAGCGGCGAGCTCTGGAAGGACATCTACGTCAGCGGCACGCCCTTCGTGTTCGGCTTCGCGGCCGCGGTGGTCGTCGGCATCCCGGTGGGCGTGGTCATGGGGTGGCGGAGGCGGGTGGCCTTCGCCCTGGACCCGTTCCTCACCGCCCTTTACGCCAGCCCGCTGGTGGCGCTGGCGCCGCTTCTCATCGTCATGTTCGGCGTCGGCATCAAGGGCAAGACCATCCTGATCTTCCTGCTGGCGGTGTTCCCGTTCATCTTCAACGCCTTCGCCGGCGTCCGTTCGGTGGACACGCTGCTCATCAACGTCGTCCGGTCCCTGGGGGGAAAGGAGCGTGACCTCTACTTCAAGGTCATCCTGCCGAGCACCCTCCCCTACCTCGTGGCCGGAGCCAGGATCGCCATCGGGCGGGGCATCGTCGGCATCATCGTCGGCGAGTTCTACGCCGCCTCCGAGGGCATCGGCCACGCGCTCATCTGGTACGGCGACATGTACCAGCTGGCGCAGATGTTCGTGTGCATCCTGGTGCTGATGATCATCGCGGTGCTCTTCACCCAGGGCCTGCGCAGGGCCGAGCTCGCCATCGCGCCCTGGCGCACGCAGGAAACACGATGAACCGCTACCTGTCACAGTACCGGGAGAACGAGGAACCCATCCTGGGATGGGGCTTCATCGTGCTGTTCCTGCTGGTCTGGGAATTCATTCCCCACGTGGTGACGCTGCCCAAGGGGTTGGCGCTCTTCTTCACGACGCCGTACCACATCGCCGCCAAGCTCGCCGAGATGAGCACCTCGGGCGAGGTGGCCTTCCACTTCTACGTCAGCGCCAGCGAGTTCGTCATCGGCCTGGGGCTGTCCATCGTCGTGGCGCTGCCCGTGGGGCTGGTCATGGGGCGTTTCTACACCCTCAACGCCATGTTCGACCCCTTCGTCACCGCCTTCAACGCCACCCCCCGGCTGGTGTTCCTGCCGCTGGTGGTGCTGTGGTTCGGCTTCGGCATCTGGTCCACGGTGGTGATCGTCTTCATCGGCGCGCTGTTCCCGCTCCTCATCAACACCTACGAGGGGGTCAAGAACGTCGACCGCGTGCTCGTCAACGTGGTCCGCTCCTTCGGCGCCAACGAGTGGCAGCTCATGAAGATCGTGGTGCTGCCCAACTCGATGCCCTACATCATCGCCGGCCTCCGGCTCGCCATCGGCCGCGCCATCCTCGGGGTGGTGGTGGGAGAGTTCTTCGGCTCCGACCAAGGCATCGGCTACCTCATGGCCGCCGCCGCCGGCAACTACATCGTGGACGTGGTCTTCGCCGGCCTCATCCTGTTCATGGCCATCTCCCTGGTGATGACCATGGCGGTCAAGAAGCTGGAAGACCGGTTGAGCCGTTGGCGGCCGGAGCAGGTGAAGACGTTCTGAGGACTCGCGGAAAGGATACGCACACGCGGGGGACGCGGCCGCCAAGGGCCTCGTCCCCCGCGTACTTTCAGATCGTTGCAGGCCTGTCTACAGCGGCTTCGCCTGCAGGTAGTAGCCCCGCTCTCTCAGGGTCTCGTTCAGCAGGTCCCTGGCGACGAACTTCTCGACGTCGGGGAGGGGCTTGTCCTTGGGCCAGAGGTTCTTCGCGATCATGCGCTTGACGCGGGACTCGAAGAGGCTCAGGACCAGGGCCTCGGGCATGTCCGGGCCGTACTGGTCGAACACTTCCTCCCAGACGCCTTCGGCTTCCCTGCGGTCCTTCATGGCGAAGTACTTCTGGATGACGTCCACGGACCCTTCCTTGTTGTTCTCCATGTACTCCGCGGCCTCGGCCATGGCATGGATGAAGGCCTTGGCGACCTTCCGGTTGGCCTTGAGGAAATCGTTGTGGACCCAGAAGCTTCCGCCGATGCGAGGCAGGTACTTGCCGGTCTTCAGGATGACCTTGAAACCGGCCAGCTTGGCCTTGGCGGCGTGAGGGAAGGTGAGCAGGCCGGCGTGGATGTCGCCGTTGATCATGGCGGCGATCCGTTCGGCCTCGCCCCGGAAGCTGATGACCTTGTAGTCGCGTCCGGGCTCCATGCCGAAGTTCCTGGACAACACGATGTCGGCCTCGTCATAGTCGGCGCTGCCGGGCCGCCCCAGGCCGATGATCTTGCCCTTGAGGTCCTTCACCGACTTGACGCTCGCGTGGGCGGTGACGGTCCACTGGGAGATCAGCGACTGGCCCACCAGGTAGGTGATGGGCGCGCCCTTGAGCGCGGCCTGGGAGCCGCCGCCGGGAATCGGAACAAAGTCGATCTGCTTGGCGATGCCGGCGTTGAGCAGGGCCTTGCCGCTCATGCTGCGGTACTTGGCGTCGAGCCCGTGCTTCTTGAAGATGCCCTGCTCCATGGCGATGTACGACGGGATGTGGAATCCGCTCGCCGAGGTCGTCCGGCCCACGCTGATGGGCGTCATGTCCGCCGCGCTTGCAGCCGTGGCCGCAAGGGTTGCGACGCCGAAGGCCAACAGCGCTGCCGGGGCTGTCCACTTGTTCCTGAATTGCTTCATTTCGCCACTCCTTGTTATTTTCTTCATCGCAAGCCGATGAGCGACCGCACTCTATGACAGAGTGGTCCGGGTTTGCAAGCGGGCAGGTGGGAGGAGTTGGGCGGTCAGCGGCACAACGGCCAGACCTGGTACCAGGAGTCGCAACGGAAACGGGACTCGCACTGGGCGAGCTGGGAGCGGTACTGGGCGGCGGTGGCGGCCACGCGCCGGGCGGTGCGCTGCACCTGGGGCTTCTTCTTCCAGGTGCCGCGCCGGTAGCCGCCGCGACCCTCGTGATAGGCGAGATAGAGTCTCTCGGCGTTGCTGCGCGAGATGCCGACCTCGCGCCATGTCTTGTAGTTGTACCAGCCGATGAAGTCCATGGCGTCCTCCATGTCCCCGCGGCTGCGGAAGAGGCTTCCCCGCTCGGCCTCGTACTCGCTCCAGACCGGATCCTGCGCCTGGGCGTAACCCCTGGCGGACGACGGGCGCCCCAGCGGAATGAAGAGCAGCCATCGCATGGGCGGCCGGGCGTCGCTCCGGAAGCTCGACTCATGACGCACGAAGGCCATGAGGATGTGCACCGGCGTCCCCCACTTCTTCTGTGACGCGCTGGCGTAGTCGTACCATTCAGGGTTGTGGGCAAACAGCTCGCAGAGGTCCCGCTGATGCTGCGGCGGCGGCACGTAGTTGCAACCCGCCGCCCACGCCAGAAGGATCAGCGCCAGCACTGTCCGGGGGAGAGTCACGTCCTTGGGAAGACCCTTTTGTCGGGCGTCAGGGAGAAGCCGGCTCGCTCGCGGGCTGTCCTACCTTCACCCGGACCAGGTGCGCGACGATGGCGAGTATCACGGCGCCGGCGCCCACGCTGAGGGTCACGGTGCCCGGGAAGATCATCGTGAAACCGCCCGCCATCAGGAGGAGACGCTCCCAGGCGGCGGTTGCCCTGGAGATCCAGCCCTCGAAACCCGCGGCCAGAGCGAACAGCGCGAGCGCGGCCACGCCGGTCGAGAACAGGATCTCGAGGATGGTTCCATGCATGAGCAGTCCGCCATTGAAGACGAACAGGAACGGCAGCACGAACGCGCCGACGGCCATTCGCATGCCGAGGAGCCCCACCACCATGGGGTTGGCACCGGCCAAGCCTCCGGCAAGGAACATGGCCGGACCCGCCGGCGGAGACATGGGTGCGATGACCGCGAAGTAGACCGCGAACAGGTGCGCGGCCAGCGGCGGCACGCCCAGTTGCACGGTCACGGGCACGATCATGATGGCCGTGAGGATGTAGGTGGCGGCCACCGACAGCGGCGCTCCCAGCACCAGGGAGGCGATCATGGCGATCACCAGGGCCGGAACCAGGTAGCCGCCGGAGAACAGCATCACCATGGAGCCGAACTTGCCGCCGAGGCCGGTGGCCGAGATGGCCGTGACCATGATGGCGCCGGCGGCGATGGGCAGCGCCACGATGATGGAGGTGGTGGCGCCGGTCTCGAGCCCCTTGAGCACGTTCTTGATGAAGTCCTTGCGGCCCTTCTTCCTGACCGCCGTGACCACCAGCAGCGTCGCGATGGCCACCAGCGCGGCCCGGATGGGAGTATAGCCTTCCAGCAGCACCCAGACGATGACCACCAGCGGCACGATGAAGTGGCCGTCCTCCTTGAGCACTTCCCACGCCGAGCGCCGGCCCTCGGTGGGGGAGGTGATCCCCATCTTCACGCTCTCCAGGTGCACCTGCCAGAAGACCGTGAAGAAGTAGAGACAGGCGGGTATGAACGCCGCCACGATGATCTCGACGTAGGGGATGCCGCTGATGTCGCTCATCAGGAACACGGTGGACGCCATCACCGGCGGCATGAACATCCCGCCCATGGATGCCGACAGCTCCACCGCGCCGGCGAACTCCGGCCGGAAGCCGACGCGCTTCATCATCGGGATGGTGAAGGAGCCGCTGGTGGCGACGTTGGCGATCTGGCTGCCGGAGATGGTGCCGAACAGCCCGCTCCCCACCACCGCCACCTTGGCCGGGCCCCCGCGCGCGCGACCGGCCATGGCGTCGGCCAGGTCCACGAAGAACGCGGCGCCGCCCAGGTGGAGCAGCAACTGGCCGAAGAGCACGAACAGGATGATGTAGGTCGCCGAGATGTTCATCAGCGAGCCCCACATGCCCTGGGGGCTCAGGAACAGCACGTCGATGACCCGGTCGAAGGTCATGCCCGAGTGCCACCAGATGCCGCCGAGGAGATTCCCCCAGAACATGTAAACGAGGAAGACCACGGTGACGAGCACCAGCGGCATCCTGGACACCCGCCGTACCCCCTCGAGCACCAGCAGGACCAGCAGAGTGCCGAAGATCAGGTCCCAGAGCGGCGGCTCGTCGATGAGGCTCAACCACAGGGTGATGCGGTTGAGGTTGAGCATCATGTAGCCCCAGATGGCGATGCAGAGACCGGCCAGGAGCCAGTCCCACCAGCTCACCCGCGTCTTCTTGGCCCCGGGCGCGTACACGATGAAGGAGAACGCCAGCAGCCACAAGAGGTGTGTCGACCGGTGCTGGAAGACATTGAGCTTCCCCACGCCGATGATGAAGACGTAGAGGTGGTAGAGCGAGTACAGGATGGCGAAGCCCGGGACGAGCTTGCCGGCGATGCCGGTGAACTGCCGGCGGCTACCCTCGGCGTACTCCTCGTACACCTGGCCCAGGGTGGTCAGGAAGGACATGGGTTGGTGACTCTAGGTCAAGTATGGCAGGCCGCGCGGCAAGAGTATGCCGCGTGACGGGACGCCGGGCGCCGGCGCGGACCCAACGTCCCGCACCAGCGCCCGACTCGCACGCGCCACTACTTCATGGCGCCTACTTCGCGGAAGTACTTCACGGTGCCCGCGTGGAGACTCAGCGCATCCGACGCGTTGTCGAGCGCCACGGTGTTCTCCGCGGTGAGGGCCACGAAGGACTTGTGCACGTTCACCAGGTAGTCCTTGCTGCCGAAGACGGCCTTGGTGATGGTGTAGGCCTGATCCTCGGACAGGTCCGAACGGATGGTGATGATGTCGGCCATGCGGACGGTGTGCAGGGGCTCCTTGTTGACGAACTTGTAGCCGTAGCCGAAGTCCCCCGGGCTGTCGAGCTTCACGTACTCATACCCGAACTCCGCTCCGAGCTTGTCGATGGCTTCCTTGTCGAGGCCCACCCAGACCATCTCGCGGTTGTTGGTGAGGTCGACGATGCGGGCGCTCGGCTGCCCCCACAGGCCTCCCAGGCCCTCGATCTGGCCGTCCTGGAGGAGCTCCAGGGAGGGAGCGGAGTACTGATAGTGGATCTTCGCGCCCCAGCCTTCCATCGCCTTGAAGTTGGTGCCGTGGACCTTGGCCACGTCGTCGAAAACCATGTAAGAGCCGCTTCCCGGAGGACCCACCGAGATGCCGTCCTTGGCCTTCTTGGACACGTAGTCGCCGAAGGTATTGAGACCGGCCTTGGGGGTGGCCACGAACATGAAGAGGTCCGCGCCCCAGAATGCCAGCAGCTTGAAGTCGTACTTCCGCTTGAACGGCGCATTGCCGCGCAGGGCGTTGACCGCCATGCGGGCCGAAGCGCCCACGGCCACTTCCGCCTTGCCGGTGCCGATCAGCGCCAAGCCCGCGCCGGGGCTGGAGGTCGGGACGCTGACGTTCGACTTGGGGATGGCCCGTCTCAGCGCCTCGCCGATTCCCTCGGCCTTCACCTGGAGCGTGCCGCCCGCGGGCGAGCCCACCACCGAGATGTTCCACTGTGCGGACGCAGTCGAGCCCAACAACAGAGCCACCGCCACAACCAAGCTTAGAAACATGGCTTTTCGGTTCATTCGAATACCTCCTGGGTTTTGTCGATCCGGCTTGTTTAGCCCATTTGCCCTGCAACATCAACAACAAGTTTCATCGTCATACGGACGGTCGAATCCCAGCCGATTTCCGGTTGGACAAATAGCGATGGTTGAGCTACACACCATACCCCAACCTATTTTTCAGCAAGGAGGACTGGCAGATGAGACAACGCTACTTCGTCGGACGGTTGGCCCTGGCCGCCGTCGCGGCGCTCACACTGGCGTTCAGCGTTCCGAACCCGGCTCCGGCCGCCGACAAGGTGCTGGACAAGATCCACTTCCTCATACCCGGCGGCGCCGGCGGCGGCTGGGACGGCACCGCCCGCGGCACCGGAGAGGCGCTGACAAAGTCCGGCATCGTCGGCTCGGCCTCGTATGAGAACATGTCCGGCGGCGGCGGCGGCAAGGCCATCGGCTTCCTCATCGAGAACGCCGCGTCCAACCACGGCACCCTGATGGTCAACTCGACGCCCATCATCATCCGCTCGCTGGTGGGGCGCTTCCCCCACAACTTCCGCGATCTCACCATGATCGCCGGCACCATCGGCGACTACCAGGCCATCATCACGGGCAAGGACAGCCCTTACAAGAACTTTGCGGACGTGGTCGCGGCCTACAAGAAAAACCCCCGCAAGGTATCGGTGGGCGGCGGGTCGGTGCCCGGCTCCCTCGACCACCTGTCCATTGCGATGGCCTTCCAGGCCGCCGGGGCCGATCCGACCAAGGTCAAGTACATCGCCTATGACGCCGGCGGCAAGCTGAACGCGGCCATCCTGTCCGGCGAGGTCGCCGCGGGTTCCACCGGTTTCTCCGAGGCCGTGGGGCTGGCCAAGGCCGGCGAGATGCGCATCCTGGCGGTCACCGCCCCGGAGCGCGTGGCGGCGTTCAAGGATGCCCCGACCCTCAAGGAACAGGGATTCGACGTGACCTTCGTCAACTGGCGCGGCTTCTTCGCCGCACCGGGGCTGCCGGAAGACAAGGCGAACCAGTATCGCAAGGCCCTCGCGGCCATGTATGCCACGCCGGAGTGGAAGGCCGTGCGCGACCGCAACGGCTGGGTGGACATCCACAACTCCGGAAAGGACTTCGTCGCGTTCCTGGAGAACCAGGAGAAGGTGATCAAGGCCTTGATGCAGCAGCTCGGCTTCCTGAAGTAGAGCCCCAAAATCAGCCGGGGCGCCCGTTGGAGGGCGCCCCGGCCTCTCTCCCGGTAGCGCGAACAGGAGTGGATCCATGACCCTCGAACGCGCCATCGCCCTGGTTTTCATCGCCGTTTGCCTGGCCTACGGATACACCGCCTTCGTGGTCATGGAGGCCTCGATCCTCCCGTTCGAGCGCAACCTGGCGTTCCTGCCCAACGTGCTGCCGAAATGGTTGAGCGTCATCGGCGCGGTGGTGGGACTCGCCGTACTGATCCAGTCCCGTGCCGCGGCCGAGGGGGAGGAAGACCCCGACGGCATCGACGCCGGGAATCTCCGGCAGTACAACCTCGGCCAGACGATCCTGCTGCTGGTGCTCATGGTCGCCTACGCGCTCCTGCTCCGACCCGTCGGGTTCCTGACCACCACGACACTGTTCCTTGGAGGCGGGGCCGTAATTCTCGGTGAGCGACGCTACGCGGTCCTGGTCCCGGTGGCGGTGCTGGCGGCGTTCCTGATCTGGTACCTGGTGCAGGAAGTGCTCGGCATCTTTCTCCGCCCCTGGCCCTGGTTCATCTAGGGTGAAAGATCGATGATCGAAGGAATCCTCACCGGCCTGTCCACCGCCTTCAGCATCCAGAACCTGCTCATGGTCGTGGCCGGGTGTCTCATCGGCACCTTCATCGGCATGTTGCCGGGCCTCGGACCCATGTCGATCATCGCCATCATGATCCCGGTGGCCATCCAGATCGGCGATCCCGCGGCCGCGCTGATCCTCCTGGCGGGCGTGTACTACGGCGCCATATTCGGCGGCTCCACCTCTTCCATCCTGATCAATGCGCCCGGCGTGGCCGGCACCGTCGCCACGGCGTTCGACGGCTATCCCATGGCGCGCCAGGGGCAGGCCGGCAAGGCGCTGACCATCGCCGCCATCGGCTCCTTCTCCGGCGGCACCATCGGCGCGATCCTGCTGATGGGGTTCGCGCCCGGACTGGCCACCGTGGCGCTGTTGTTCCACTCCGCGGAGTATTTCGCCCTCATGGTCGTGGGGCTGGCGGCCATCGCCGCCTTCGCCGGCTCCGGGCAGGTCGCAAAGGCCCTGATGATGACCGTCCTCGGCGTGATCCTGGCAACGGTGGGCGAAAGCGCACTGTTCAATGCGCCGCGCTTCACCTTCGGCATTCAGGACCTGCAAAGCGGCATCAGCTTCATTACCCTGGCCATGGCGCTTTTCGCGCTGCCGGAGGCGCTGTACCTGGTGCTCAACCCGAAACGCTCGCAACAGGGCAAGGACGGCGAGAGCAGGATCTCCAACCTGCGCATTACGCGCAGCGAGGCGAAGGAGATCACCCCCGTGATCGCCCGCCAGTCGCTTCAGGGTTTCTTCATCGGGGTCATGCCGGGGGCGGGCGCCACCATCGCGTCGTTCCTCGGCTACGCCGTCGAGCGCAACATCGCCAAGGGGGAAGACCGGGCCAAGTTCGGCAAGGGCTCGGTCAAGGGGCTCGCCGCGCCGGAGACCGCCAACAACGCGGCCTGCACCGGCTCGTTCGTGCCGCTGCTCACGCTGGGCATCCCGGGATCGGGCACCACCGCGATCCTGCTCGGCGCGTTGATCGCCCTGAACGTGGCGCCCGGGCCGCGCCTCATGGTCGACAATCCGTCCATCTTCTGGGCGGTGATCATCTCCATGTACATCGGCAACGTGGTCCTGCTGGTCCTCAACCTGCCGCTGATCCCGTACATCGCCAAGCTGCTGGAGATCCCGCGCAACTACCTGATCCCCTTCATCCTGTTCTTCACCATGATGGGCAGCTACATCGGCCAGAACAACGCCACCGAGCTGCTGCTGCTGACGGGCATGGGGATCGTGGCCACGATCATGCGCATGGCCGGCTACCCGCTGGCGCCCATGCTCATCGGGTTCATCCTCGGGCCGCTGCTGGAGGACAACTTCGCCCGCGCCATGAACCTCACCGACGGCATCAGCTTCATGTGGGAGCGGCCCATGACGGCTGCCCTGCTGGTCTTTGCGGTAGTGCTGATCTTCATGCCGTCCATCCGGGCGGGTTTCGCCAGGCTCAAGGGAGACGAGGCCGCCCAAGGAGACTGAGGCGGGCTTGTAACGGCGGCGCCTCGACCGCCGCCTTGGGGAAACCATGAGCACCGAAGACGACTTGCACGGATTGCGGGCCGAGCACATCGGCAGCCTGGTCCACCCCGACCCGCTACGGGAGGTCTTCCTCCGGCACGACCGGTACGAAGCCGACGATGAGGAGCTGCTCCGGGCTCAGGACGAAGCCATTCGCGAAGTGATCCGAAAGCAGGAAGCCTTGGGGCTCAAAGTCGTCGGCGACGGCGAATTGCGACGGCGCAACTTCCAGGAGAGCTTCTCCGCGTGCGTCTCCGGCTTCGACGTAACGCCTGAAGCGGCCCGTTCCTACGCCCATGAGAACGTCAACAAGACGCCCCTGGAACGCGCCGAGCAGGACTTCGACGCTGTCGGACCGGCCATCACTACCCGGCGCAAGACCGTGGCGAAACTGCGTCTGGTCCGCAACCTGCCGCTGGAGGAGTACCGATTCGCCGGCGGCGCGGCCAGCCGGACGGTGAAGCCCACCCTCATCGGCCCGGACCGCATCGCGCAACGGTTCAAATGGGAAGAATCCCAAGCCGTGTACCCCGGCGGCCTGGACGAGTTCACCGACGACGTGGTCCATATCGAGCGGAGCATGATCGCCGACCTGGTAGCGGCAGGTTGCCGCTACATCCAGATCGACGCGCCCGGTTACACCGCCTACGTGGACCAGGTGTCGCTGGAACGGATGCGCTCACGAGGCGAGGACCCGGACGAGAACCTCGAACGCTCCATCCGGGCGGACAACGCCCTGATCGACGGCTTCCCCGGGGTGACGTTCGGCATCCACCTGTGCCGGGGAAACGCCCGCACCCACGACCCCGAGACCGGCGAACTGGTGCCGCAGTGGCACCGGGAAGGACACTACGACGCCATCGCCGAGCGCCTCTTCAACGGCTTGCGACACCACCGGTTCCTGCTGGAGTACGACAGCGACCGCGCCGGTTCCTTCGAGCCGCTGCGCTTCGTACCCGCCGGCAAGACCGTCGTGCTGGGCCTGGTCACCACCAAGAGCACCCGCCTCGAAAGCGTCGACGAGATCAGGAAACGCGTGGACGACGCCGGACGGCACTGCCCGCTGGATCAACTGGCCCTGAGCCCGCAGTGCGGCTTCGCCAGCGGCCTCTATCACGAGAGCCTGAGCGAGGACGACCAGTGGCGCAAGCTCGAGCGCATCGTGGAGACGGCTTCCGCCATATGGGGCGGGGCGTAGGGGCGACCGGCCGGTCGCCCTGCGCGGCAATGCGGTGTAGCGCACGGCGGCCACGGCCGCCGGCATCACGCCGACACGCGGGCGGTTACCGCCCCGGCGCGATGGCCGCCTGACCCGCCTGGGGCCAGGCCGTGGGCGCGCTGGCCTTGGCCAGCCGCTCCTCCAGCGGCAGGCTCTCGTCCCAGTGGTAGGCGATGAAACGCCGGCCGTTGATGCCGTCGGACGCCTCGGAAGCGAGCCACACCACGGGCTTCTCCATGACCGGCGGCTGGATCAGTGCATCGCGGTCGTACGGGGCGTCCTGGGGGATCAGGTTGGTGTTGGCCGGCCCGCCCGGCACCAGCACGTTGGCGGTGACCCCGGTGCCGTCCAGCTCCTTGCACAGGGTGGCCATGAAGGCCTCGTGCCCCGCCTTGGACGGCCCGTAGGGCGAGCCGTACTCCCGGTACATGGTGTCCAGGCTGGTGGTGACGCCGATGATGCGGCCCCACCCCTTCTCGATCATGTGCGGCACGGCCGCGCGCGCGGTGAAGAAGGGGCCGTGGCAGTTCACGCCGAAGACCCGCACCCAGGCCTCGGGGGAGACCTCCCAGCAGTTCTGGCGGAACTCCGAAGTCAGGCCGACGTTGCGCGGGTTGGTCCCCGCGTTGTTGACGAGGATGTCCAGGCCGCCCAGGTCGGCGATGGCGGTGTTCACGGCCCGGGCCGCGCTCTCCCAACTGGACACGCTTTCCACGATGGGCAACACGCTGTCCTTGCCGGCCACCTCCCGCACCTCGTCCGCGGTCCGGTTGACCCACTCCTCGCTGACGTCCATCATGGCCACCCGCGCACCCGCGGCGGTCAGGGCGAACGTCATGCGCCGGCCGAAACCGATGGGGCTGCCGGCCCCGGTCACCAACGCCACTTTTCCTTCCAAGGGTTTGTCAGCCATCAGCGGATGCCTCCTCTTCGTCGTGTGTCACGGGCGAACCGTGTGCCTTGGCAAGCATACTGCAAGGGACACTACCTGAGTGGCCGGGAACATACAAATAAGCCGCCGCCGAGCCGTGCTACCGCGGCGCCTCCAACCGCGCCTCCCTGAAGGCCGGAAGCGCGGGCGGACGGGCAGGCAGAGGGCGCGAGCCGCCCACGTCGAGCAGACCGCGAAGGAAGGCGTTCTGCCGCTCCCGCGCTTCCCACAGCGGCACGCCCCGCAGCATGATCGCGAAGAACATTCGCCCGTACTTCCGAGTATAGGCGACACCGGCAAGTGTGGTGATCCGAAGCACACGCACGGTCCCCGACTTCGCGACTACGGCGCCGCGGTAGGGTGGCGTCGACAAGCGGTCCTTCAGCGTGCCGGGGTCCACCCCCGCCACGGGGAGCACGTCGGCAAAGGACAGGCCTCGGGCGGCAAGAATCCTTTCCAGGGCTTCGAACATGGCTACGGTGGAACTCGGGCTCAATTGATTCGTCCTGCCGTCACCTGCCGCATTGTCGATGACCATCGAGGAGCGCGGG
The DNA here is from genome assembly GCA_965219905.1 of uncultured Binatia bacterium (SeqCode). Taxonomy (GTDB): domain Bacteria; phylum Desulfobacterota; class Binatia; order UBA9968; family JAJDTQ01; genus JAJDTQ01. Next base: position 883,455 of record CBDCOS010000003.1, read on the forward strand.
ACGCCGCGGACGCTCTCCCACAGGATGCGCTGTACCGCCTCGGGGCCGCCGATCTGGTAGGAGAACTCGTGAAAGTTGTCGTTGGAGTGACTGTTGAAATCCTTGAGGTGGCGCAGCAACGGCGGCGAGGCGTGCGCGACAAGGCTCCGTGGCGGGCGCTTCTCATGGACGGCACGACGCCCGAACCAGAGCCTGAAACCGTCGAACGGCGCCCGCATTCCCGGAAGAAGAGCGTCGGCCACCGCCGGCCAGCGTTCCGCCCCGAGGCGGCCCGTCCACGCGCGCTTGAGCCTTCGCCCTTCAGGGTCCGGGGTCCAGTCGAAGTAGAATGGCCCCTCGACCCGAATGGCGCCGTTGACCCGCCGTATGCCCTCTTCCCGAAGCCTCAACAGGACCAGGAACGCGTTCTCGAACAGGAAGTAGGGGTCGCCCTCCGCTCGAATCACGAGGTCCCCCTGAAGGGTCCCGGCGGCGACGAGCCCGGCGGCGAGGAACGTCGTGCGGAAACGGCGCTCCGGCGGAAGCCTGGAGAGAAAGGCAAGCGTCGTCGCCACCTTCGTGACCGAGGCGGGATGGTACGGACGAGTCGAGTTCAACGCCGCCAGCACCCTGCCGTCCTCGGCGCGCACGAAGACTCCGTGGTCGGCGCCTATCGTCGTCCGGGCCAGCGATTGCAACGGCAACTCGGCCGCGGACGCCGGCGCGGCAAAGAGGTGGACGGCCAGGAACGCCAGCCCCAGCGGCCTGTACATCGTTTCCATAAAGGGCATGGGACACGGAGGATAACCGCGCTTCGCAAGACGCACAACACTGCGGCCCCTTGCGGCCCTGGACCGGGGGGAGTATTCAAGGATGCATGGGGGTGTTGATCGACGGGAAGTGGCACGAGGACGGTCAGGTGCAAACCGACTCCCGAGGGAGCTTCGTTCGAGACGACTCCGTCTTCCGCAACTGGATCACCGTGGACGGCGCCCCGGGAATCACCGGCGAGGGCGGCTTCGCCGCCGAGGCCGGCCGCTACCACCTGTTCGTTTCACCGTCGTGCCCGTGGGCGCACCGCGCCATGATCCTGCGCAAGCTGAAGAAGCTCGAAGACGTGGTCTCCATGTCCAGCGCGGACCGGCCCAAGACCGCCGGCTGGTCCTATTCCCGGGGCATCGACGACCTGCAGGCCGGCGGCGACGGCATCTTCCGGCTCCACCAGGTCTACACCGCCGCCAAGCTCGACTACACCGGGAAGGTGACGGTTCCGACCCTATGGGACCGCGAGCGACGCACCATCGTCAACAACGAGTCGTCCGAGATCATCCGCATGTTCAACTCCGCCTTCGACGGACTGACCGGCGCGGGGCAGGACTACTACCCGGCGGACCTGCGCGAGGAGATCGACCGCATCAACGACTTCGTCTACGAGCACGTGAACAACGGCGTGTACCGTGCCGGCTTCGCCAAGTCGCAGGAGGCGTACGAGGAGGCGGTGAAGAAGGTCTTTCACGGCCTCGATACCATGGAGGACCGGCTGTCCGGACGCCGTTACCTCGCCGGCGACCGGATCACCGAGGCCGACTGGCGCGCGTTCCCGACCCTGCTGCGCTTCGACCTGGTCTACCACGGCCACTTCAAGTGCAACCTCCGGCGCATCCAGGACTACCCCCACCTCCGCGGCTACCTCCGGGAGCTCTACCAGTGGCCGGGAGTGCGGGAGACCTGCGACCTCGACAGGATCAAGGCCGGCTACTACGGCAGCCAGTCCCACGTGAACCCCACGGGCATCGTCCCCCTGGGACCGTCCATGGACCACCTGGAAGAACCTCACGGACGGGACCGGCTGTAAACGGAACAAGGAGACCGATCATGAGCGAACGCGTATGGGACCGCTTTCTCACGGAACAGGACAAGGCCCACGTGGCGATGAAGGCCCCGAGGCCCATCGGCTTCGGCAAGAAGCCCGCCCTCCTGCTCATCGACCTCTACCGCTGGGTCTTCGGCGACAAGCCCGAGCCCGTGCTGGAGGCCATCAAGGACTGGCCCGGGAGCTGCGGCATGGCCGGGTGGAACGCCATCCCCCACATCCAGAAACTGCTGGCGACGGCACGCGAGGTGGGGATTCCCGTCATCCACATCTCGGGCCTGCCCGAGGCCGGCGTCGACGAGTGGTCGTTCCGGCGCGACGGCGGAACCGCCAACCTTTCGGCCGAGGCCCTGGAGCGGCGGCGCACCAAGTTCGACATCATCGACGAGGTAGGACCGCAGCCGGGCGAGGCGGTGCTGCGCAAGCTCTCACCCAGCGCCTTCTGGGGCACCCCCCTGGTGGCGCACCTGAACCAGCACGGCATCGACACCGTCATCGCCTGCGGCGAGAGCACCAGCGGCTGCGTGCGCGCCAGCGTGGTGGACGGCTGCACCTACCGCTTCCGCATGGTGGTGGCCGAGGAGTGCGTGTTCGACCGCCACGAGGCCTGCCACGCCATCAACCTCTTCGACATGAACCAGAAGTACGCCGACGTGCTGCCGCTGGACGACATCGTGCAGTACCTGCACGCCTGGCGCGCGGAGAGGCCGGCGGAGGCGTAACCCGGGCAACGTTCGCCTCTCTCCGTCGTTCCCGCGAAAGCATGCCCCCGACTCCGATCGGGGGCGGGAATGACGGTTCCGGCCTCCCGGCGTTGAGCTGATGGCCTTAGCCGTTATTGAGGTTGCTGGGCCGCCCGTTCTCGGGCAGCTTCACGCCACCCTCGTCCGCAGCCTGTCGCAGCCGCTCCCACTCGTCCCTGAACCCGAAGGTGTGGCCCCGGAAATGGGGTATGACGTAGCGGGCGAACAGCTCCAGCGAGCGGCGCAGGTTCTGGCTGCCGGTCCACTCGTGGGTGGTGAGCATCAGGCCGCCGAAACCGCCGGTCTCCTGCTGCATGCGCTCGATGTGGCGGATGGCGTCGTCCGGGGTGCCGATGATCCAGTCGCGGCGGTCGGCGGCGGAGCGGGCGGTGATCTCCGACGCCGGCTGGTCGGGATAGGACTCGTAAGGCCGCTTCAGGCCGATGGCGAAGAAGTACTGCATGTCCCGCGCGATGCCTGCCTCCACGTCGGCCCAGGCCTGCTCCCGAGTCTCCGCCAGGTAGACGCTGGTGGCGATGCGCCAATTGGCCCGGCTGGCGGTCTTGCCGTGCGTGGCGGCCGCCGCCTCCACGGTCTTCCACTGGTCGGAGTGGGCCGGGTTGCGCCAGCGGTTCTTGCCCGCGGGTGAAAGCAGCATCATGTCGTGCTTGCCCACCATCTCGAGGCTCCCGGAGGTTCCTGACGAGGCGACGGCCAGGGGCATGCGCGGCTGCTGGTACGAACGGAGCTGCAGCCGCATGCCCTCGAAGCTCCAGAACTCGCCGTGGTGGTCGATGGGCTCGGGCGACTCCAGCAGGCGTACGATAACGTCCACGGACTCGGCCAGCATGGCATGGAGCTTTTCGTTGGGGAGGCCGAAGAGCTTCTTGTCGGTGACCAGCGCGCTCGGGCCCACGCCCAGGATGGCCCGGCCGCGGGTCAGGTGGTCGAGAAAGGCCATGCGTTCGGCCACGTGGAACGGATGGTGGAACGGGGTGTTGATGACCGAGGTGCCCAGGCGTATGCGCTTGGCGTGGGCCGCGGCCTTGGCCAGCGCCAGCTCCGGCGCCGGCATGTTCTCCCAGCCGCCCGAGTGGTGCTCGCCGATGAAGAACTCGTCGAAGTCCAGCTCCTCCGCGTAGTGGATGAGCGAGATATCCCGGTCGAAGGCCAGCGCCGGGTTCTCCGACGGGAGATGGATCGGCATCATGAAAAAGGAAAACTTCATCCTCGTACCTCGAAATAGCCGCCGGCAATGGCATCGTTCCACAGCTTGAGGGCGGCCGGCGCGACCCCCTGCGGGAGCCCGTCCTCGGCCTTCCAGAAGCTGTGCACTCCCGCCCCAAGTTGCGTCAGATGGGTCCTGGGCGCGGGCTTCATGGCGGCGAAGGCGGGCAGGATCACCTCCCGGTAGACCTCCGGACTGTGGTCCCGGCTGTCCTTGGTGATGATGAACAGGAACGGCGGCAGCGGCGGCGCGTCCGGCCCCGACAGCTCGCGTGGATAGCCACGGTAGCGCGCCACCAGCGCTTCGGTCTCGTCCGCGTTCATGCCGAGCCGTTCGGCGCTGACCCTGGCGGCCTCGGTCAGCGACGCCGCGATGTCGTGGGTGATCACGTATTCCGCCTTGAACTGCGGCCGCGCCTTGCCCCGGTCCCAGTTGTCCAGGATCTCCTCCATCAGCAGGGGCAACTGCATCAACGCCGCCGGCCCCTGCTGTCCCAGGGCCTCGGGCCCGGCGTAGCGCGCCAGATCCCGCCAGGTGCGGATGTACAGCTCGTTGAACGGGTCGCTCCGGACGGCGTCGTCGGTGCTCACGCGCTCGAAGCCGGAGACCTTCCCCAGCGAGCCGCTCCAGTTGTCCCGCATGGCGCCCACGTGGCCGAAGGGCGTATGCTCGGTGGCCACCACGCCGGCGAAATTGGGCACACGCTGGGACAGCATGGACACGAAGGGTCCGCCGGTGGAGTGCCCTTCCCCGTAGATGGAGAACGTGCCTTCGGGCAGGTGCCGGCGCATGGCCTCCTTCATGCCCTCCTCGAAGGCCACGGGCCAGGCCGCCATGCGATAGTAGAAGTTGGTGCCGGGCTTCGCCCTGGCGACGGTCCGGGTGCCGTAGCGCGGGCGCATGGAGACGTCCCGGGCGACCTCGTACTCGTCGCGTCCGATGGATTCGCCCTGCTTCCAGATGGGCGTCCGGACGCTGCCGTCGGCGTGGATCGTGTCCTCGGGCCAGTCCCGGCTCGCGTCCGGGAAGTAGAACCGGCCGGGAAACGTGCCGCTCAAGACCTTGAAACCGAACTTGCCGGCGGCGAGCCTGGCCACCCGGTCCATGGTCTTGTAGTCGCCCGAGCCGCCGTGGAGCAGGAAGATCCCCACCTTGCGGCCGTCGGCGCCGCAAGGGATCCGGGCCTCGTCCCGGGGCTGGTAGACCGCCATGCCGAGGTCCCATTCCATGCCCAGGGCCTCGATCCCGACGATGTCTTCCTCGACGCTCAACGGGATGTCGGGCATGGCCAACACCGCTTCGGAGTCGCGGATGATCTGCTCGCGGGAGACCGCGGCCGGCAGTTCGATCTGTGAAACGGTCATGGGGCTCCTCCCGCAGTCTCTCTACTACAGACGGCGACCGCCTGCCACAGGGTTGCCGGGGGGTTGTCCCCGGGCTTCAGTTCGAGGACACTGGCGTCATGTTCCGCTTCTCCCCCAATCCCAACAGCGCCCATCGGATCCGCTGGACCGACTGGGACCAGGCCGCCTTCGACCGCGCCCGCGCCGAGGGCAAGCCGGTGATGCTCTTCCTGGGCGCCTTCTGGTGCGGCATCTGCCAGCGCATGGACGAGACCACCTTGTCCGACACCGAGATCATCGCGCTGCTGAACGCCTACTTCGTCCCGGTGCGGGTGGAGGACGCCCAGCGGCCGGACATCGACGTGCGCTACAACCGCAACGGCTGGCCCACCATCGTGTTCCTGAGCGCGGAGGGCGACTACCTGGCGAGCGTCAACTACCTTTCTCCCCGTGACTTCAGCGACGTGCTCGTGCGGGTCCACGTCGGCTACCAGGAGCGGGAGCCCGGAGTCGCGGCGGAACCACCCGCGCAGGCCCCGCCGGTCGGCGAGCCGGCGCTGCGACCCGAGGCGGCGAACGAGATCGCCGGAATCGTCTGGGACCTTGCCGATCCCGTGCACGGCGGCTACGAGGCCGAGCGAAAGTTCCCCCACTGCGGGGCCAACGAGCTGCTGTTGGGGCATCATGCGGCCACCGCCGACGCGCGTTACCTGAACCACGTGCGCCTGACCCTCTACAACATGCACCTGAGCAAGACCCATGACCCGGAGGGCGGCTTTTTCCGCTACTCGTCGAAGCGGGACTGGAGCGAGCCCCACCACGAGAAGCTGCTGTCCGACCATGCCGGCCTGCTGGACAACGCCCTGCACGTGTTCGAGCTCACCGGCGAAGCCTTCTTCCGGGAGCTGGCGGAGGAGCTGCTGGACTACCTGGACCGGGGGTTTCGCGACCCCGCGGAGCCCTACTTCCACGGCTGCCGCGACTACATCCGCATCACGCCCGGCCGGGACACCCCTCCGGGGTCCCTGCTCCACAGGAACCGGGGCATGTTCTCCATCACCGATACCTGGACCTACACCGACGCCAATGCCCGCGCCGTCTCCGCCTGCCTGCGGGCCGCCCGGACCCTGGGACGGAAGGACGGCGAAGAACGCGCTTTGGAGACGCTACGATTCCTGCTGGAGCGTTGCTGGGACGATTCCCGCGGCATGGCCCACTACTTCGACGACGAGCCCCGCCTGCGGGGCCGCCTCACGGACCAGGTCCTCGTCGGAAGAGCCCTGGCGGAGGGATTCGAAGCCACCGGCGAGCCGGTCTTTCTCGAACGCGCCGAAGCGCTGGCGGGATTCATCCGGACCCATCTGAGCAATCCGGCAGGGGGCTTCTTCGACATCGCGGAGAAGGGACCCGCTTTCCTCCGGTATCCGCTGACCCTGGTTGACGAGAACGGCGCCGCGGCGCGCTTCTTCCTGAAGCTCCACGCCCTGACGGCGAAGCCGGACCTCCTCGACGCCGCGCTGTGGGCGCTCAAGTGTCACAACGGGGACTTTACCGACCACGGGGTCCACGCGGCGGAGTATGCCACGGCGCTGGCCGCCTATGCCGAACGGACGGCATGACGTTTTGCCATTGCCGAGGGAATGTGGAATCATGTGGCCCACTCGGCGAGATTGAGGTGAACCCGTGAACCTGACACTGGCGTACCACCCGGTGGAAGCCCTCCGTTTCGGCGCATCCACCCGGCTCGACGGCTCCACCCTCGACATCGACGTGGATGAGCTTCGCGGGCTTTTGCTCGAGGACGAGGCCATCGAGGACGCCGCCTTCGAATGCATGGCTCCGGGCGAGGACTGCCGGGCCGGGCCGGTGTTCGATATCATCGAGCCCAGGGCCAAGGCGGCCGGTTCCAGTCCCGACTTTCCGGGCATCCTGGGGCCTCCGTTGACCGCGGGCACGGGCACCACCCACGTGCTGCCGGGCATGGCCGTCACCGTCCTCGACGAGCACGCGGCGGGAGGATCGCGCGGCTCCATAGGCCGGGTCCTGGAGATGACCGGACCGGCGGCGGAGGGTTCCTGCTACTCGAAGCTCCACCACCTGGTGGTCATCCCGCGCATGGCCCCGGGCAGGGACGGACCCGCGGCCCAGCGGGCGAAACGGGTGGCCGGCCTCAAGGCCGCCGTCCACCTGGCCCGGGCCGCCGCTTCGGACGCGCCCGCGGGAAGCCGTACCTTCGAGCCCGTCGACCCCGGACCCCCGGGCCGCCCGGGCCTGCCCCGGGTGGCCTACGTGGGGCAGATCTTCTCCCGACAGCGGCGGGCGGAGCTGGACGAGCCGGTGCTCTACGGCCACAACACCACCGGCATGCTGCCGGTGCTGCTGCATCCGGACGAGTGGCTGGACGGCGGCGTGGTGACCTCGTACTACACCTCCATGGGCGGCGCCGAGACCTACCTCTACCAGAACCATCCCATCATCACCGAGCTTTACCGGCGGCACCACGCGGGCGAGCTGAACTTCGTGGGCACGGTGGCGAGCATCGCCGGCTCGGACAACACCGACCGCGACCGGAACTGCCGCACCGCCGCCGCCCTGGTGCAATGGGCGCTGAACGCCGACGCGGCGGTGCTCACCAAGTACGGCGGGGGCGTGCCCCACGCCGACCTGGCGGAGACCGCGCGCCTGCTGGAGTCGGCCGGCATCCGTACCTCGGTCATGGTGTCGGACGTGTCACGGGACCGCCGGGTGGAGTCCGCCCTGCTGTTCAACTTTCCCGAGCTGAACGCCATCGTCTACGGCGGCGGCAACGACACCCGGTGGCACGTGCCGCCGGCCGGACGCGTGATCGCGGCGACGCCGGCCGTGGGCGAGCTGTTGGCCGGAGTCCGGGAGCTGGGCGCCATGAACGTTGCGGGAGTCACCAACCAGCAGGGTGCGTCGCGGCTGCGGGCCGTGGTGTACTAAGGAGACCCTAACCATGAGGATCGTTCACTACCTCAACCAGTTCTTCGGCGGAATCGGCGGCGAGGAGCAGGCCGGGAGCCCGCTCCGGGAGGTCGAAGGCGCCATCGGTCCGGGCCGCCTGCTGGAACGGACCCTCGGCGACGGAGCCGTGGTCGTCAAGACCCTGGTCTGCGGCGACAACTACGCCGTCGAGCACCAGGAGGAGCTGACGGCCGCGGTCCTCGAACACGTCCGGGGCGCGGAGGCGGACCTGTTCGTGGCCGGCCCCTGCTTCGACGCCGGCCGCTACGGCATGGCCGCCGGCGCCTTGTGCAGCGCGGTGCAGCACGAGCTCGGCATTCCCCCCGTCACCGCCATGCACGAAGAGAACCCCGGAGTGGACCTCTACCGGGAAGGCCTCTACATCATCGACTCCGGGAAGAACGCGGCGAGGATGAAGGAGGTGGTGGAGCGCATGGCCGGGCTGGCCCGGAAGCTGGCGGCGGGAGAGCCCATCGGCCGGCCCGAAGACGAGGGCTACCTGACCCGCGGACTCATACGAGACCAATTCGTCGACCGGTCGTCGGCCGAGCGGCTGGTGGACATGGTCCTGGCCAAGGTCCAGGACCAGCCGTTCGACACCGAGATGCCGGTCACCTCCTTCCAGCCCGTGGCCAAGCCCAGGGGCGTGGACGACCTCTCCAAGGCCAAGGTGATGCTCATCACCGACGGCGGCCTGGTCCCCAAGGGCAATCCCGACAACATCGAGGGGATGGCCGCCACCCGCTGGGGCGCCTATGACATCTCGGGCGACGACGACCTGGCCGGCGAAGACTACGAGATCTCCCACGGCGGTTACGACCCGCGCTTCGTGCAGGCCGACCCCGACCGCCTGGTGCCTCTCGACGCCCTGAGACAACTGGAGAAGGAGGGCGCCGTGGGCACGGTACACGGAGAGTTCCTGTCCACGTCCGGCCTTTCCAACCCCCTGTCCAACACCCGCCGGCTGGGCCGGGAGATGGCTGAGAAAGTCAAGCGCGAGGGGGTCGACGCCGTCATCCTCACCTCCACGTGAGGCACCAGCACTCGCAGCGGTGCTGCGATCACCACAGAGCTCGAAAAGGCCGGCGTCCCGGTCGTGCAACTGACCTCCGCCCTGCCCATCGCCAAGATGGTGGGCTCCAACCGCGTCGTGCTGGGAACCGGCATCGTCCACGTGGCCGGAGACGCGAGCCTGCCGCCCGACGAGGAGAAAGCGCTGCGGCGCAGGCTCGTGGAGGAGGCGCTGGATTCGTTGAAGGCGGAGGGGGGTGCGGACTGAGCCGACGTAGGTGGGGTTTGAGGACGTTACCCTTCTTGCCATACCAACCATTTGATACGCTGATTCCGATGCGGCGGTTTGCCGTACGGTTCGCGGAAGCGAGGCGCACGCGAACGGCACCGTCTCGATTCGCGCCGGAACGAGATCCTTTCGGGAAGGTGAACAAGAAATGCTGAAACATCTTGAGGTGAACAACTTCAAGGCATGGCGAAAGCTCGACATGGAACTGGGTAAGGTCACCGGCCTTTTCGGCACCAACAGTTCCGGCAAGAGCAGCGTACTCCAGTTCCTGCTGCTGCTGAAGCAGACCAAAGATGCGACAGACCGCGGTCTCGTGTTGGACTTCGGCGGGCCGAACGAACTGGTAAATCTTGGGACCTACCAAGCGATTGTACATCGAGGCGACCAAACAGCAGACGTGGACTGGACCCTGGATTGGGACCTTTCGGGAAGACTCAAGGTCGGCGACCCGACAAGCCGCCGTAAGGAAGTGCTCTTCGAGGGGAGCCGTCTGCAACAGAGTTCTCGCGTAGGATTGAAGGGCCCACATCTGTCGGCACGCTATGCAAGGTACGAGTTTCTTGAGAACATCTTCGCCATTGAGCCAAGAACGAAGAGTCCCACTGAATTCGATCTCAGGTGGGAGGGTCCAGGGGCTTTGGCGTTCATTCGGAATCAGGGACGAGGTTGGCCACTACCCGGACCGGTTAAGACCCACCTGTTTCCCGACCAGGCGTTTACTTATTTCCAAAACACGGGTTTCCTGAGCGACTTCGAAGCCGCGTACGAAGCCTTGATGGACGACCTATTCTATCTTGGCCCTCTCCGAGAGCACCCGCAGCGCGAGTACCGCTGGTCCGGGGCCAGCCCCTATGACGTGGGGCCGCGCGGAGAACGCACGGTTGACGCCATGCTGGCGGCCACCGCACAAGGCGACGAGCTAAACCTCGCACCGCGCAAGCGGTACATGAAATTTCAGGAAATGATTGCTTACTGGTTACGGGAACTCGGCTTGGTCCATTCGTTCCACATCAAAGAAATAGGTTCGGGCACGAATCTCTACCAAGCATGTGTGCGAAAGGATCAAAACAGCCCAGAGACCATGCTGACAGACGTCGGCTTTGGCGTTTCCCAAGTACTGCCTGTCCTGGTGCTGCTGTACTATGTTCCCAAGGGATCGCTCGTATTGATGGAACAGCCCGAAATCCATCTTCATCCCGCCGTTCAAAGCGGGCTGGCGGATGTGATGCTCGCTGTAGCCCAGCATCGTCGAATACAGATCATTGTCGAAAGCCACAGCGAGCATCTGCTGCGACGCTTTCAGCTACGCGTGGCTGAAGAGAAAATCCCATCATCGGATCTGAGGCTCTATTTCGTGCACACAAATCACGGTGAGGCTGAATTGAGCGACCTTCAACTCAATGAGTGGGGCGAGATCGAAAACTGGCCGGACAAATTCTTCGGCGATGAAATGGGTGAAATTGCGGCTATCAGCACAGCCGCTCTAGACAGACGGATCAAAGCGGAGGGGCGGATCGGGGCCCCGAAATGAAGCCCAATGTAGTCGATACAAACGTCGCGATAGCCGCCAACGGGCGCCACACGCACGCCGACCTGGCATGTCAGCGGGCATGTATCAGAGAACTGTTGGAGGTTTGCCGCGGAAAAGTTGTCGCCATTGACGATTCGGGCCTCATATTCGACGAGTACAAACACCATTTGCGTTTCGCGGGTGCTCCCGGCGTCGGGGACATCTTCTTCAAGCACCTCCACGACCATCAATGGGTCCCCACGCGCGTTAATCGCGTCTCGATTACACCGTCCGACGACACCCGAGGCTTCGAGGAACTACCCGTCAACGACCTGGACAAGTCAGATCGCAAGTTCCTCGCCGTAGCCCGGAAGGCGGGAGCTGCCATCCTCAACGCAACGGACAGCGATTGGAATGAGCACGAGGAATTGACAAGGCGGCTGGGTGTGACGGTCCACCAGATTTGTCCACAGCACGCCACAAAGGAATAGGCGATCAGTGAAACCTCGTCTTTCTTCGCGATGACCAATGCTCAAGTACCCCAAGACGCCTTATTGGCCATACTCACCCGCATGTGCCGGCGACGAGCTCCATACCGACCCGACCCGCTTTGCGGGAACACCTGTCGTGGTGACTGAGAAGTTGGACGGCGGCAACACGCTCCTGCACAAGGGTAAGGTTTATGGACGTAGCGTCTCCGCACCCTCGATCGACAAGTGGATGGCCATGGTCAGAAAGCACCATGCGTGGAAGGTTACGGAGCCGGACACCTTTCTCTACGGTGAGGACATCTACGGGGTCCACAGCATCGAGTATGATCCGGTGCCGGAGAACGAGACCTTCTATGCTTTCGCGCTTCGTTTCGCAGACGGCTCGTATTCTTCGTTCCAGGCACTGGTGGAATACGCGCAGGAACGCGACATCCCGGTGGTCCCCCTTCTATTCAAGGGTTCGTTCGACTCAGTGGACAGCATCCGAAACTTCATCAATCGTGCTCACATGGAGCCATCCGCGCTAGGCGGTGCAAGGGAAGGTGTGGTGATCAGGTTGGCACGGGCTTTTCCGGCCAGCGAGTTCCATCTCAATGTCTGCAAGAGCGTTCGCGAGGGCCACGTCCAATCCGATGAGCACTGGTCAAAGCGTTGGAAGCCCTGCCGCATCACGCGAAGCTAGCAATGTAGGATGGCGACGAAGGTCGCCCAGAAGGCGAGCCTCGGCCACTGCACGGTGAGGTGGCGGTCAGCCGCCGGCAGGCTCGAGACGCGCGAGCACACCCGGCTGCTCGTCGCTCAGAAGGTAGACGTATCCGTCGGGGCCGACCCGGACGTCGCGGATGCGGCCGATGACTCCCTTCAGGATACGCTCTTCGCGGACGACCCGCTCTCCGTCAAGCTCGAGGCGGGCGAGCAGGCGGAACGCGAGCGCGCCGACAAGCAGGTTGCCGCGCCAGGCCGGGAACTTGTCTCCGTCGTAGAACGCCATTCCCGAGGGCGCGATGGACGGCGTCCACTGGTGCTGCGGCTGGGCCAAACCTTCCTTATGGGTGCCCTCCCCGATGCGCGTGCCGATACCGTAGTTCCTGCCGTAGGTTATCACCGGCCAGCCGTAGTTCACGCCGGCGCGGATGATGTTGACCTCGTCGCCGCCCTGCGGGCCGTGCTCGTGGGTCCACAGCTCGCCGGTCCGCGGGTGGATGGCCGCGCCCTGCACGTTGCGGTTGCCGATGGTGTAGATCTCGGGCCTCGCGCCGGCCACCGACAGGTAGGGATTGTCCTTCGGCACGCCGCCATCCTCGGTGAGGCGGATAACGGACCCCGCGTGGTCGCCCGGGTCCTGGGCGCGCGTCCGGTTGCCCCGGTCTCCCAGGGTCAGGAACACGTGCCCCTTGCCGTCGAACACCACCCGGCCGCCGAAGTGGCGGCCGCCAAAGGACTTCGGCAAGGCCCGGAACAGAACCTGCACGTCGGCCAGGCGATACCCGTCGAGACGGCCGCGCGCCAACTCGGTGCCGTAGCCGCCGGCGCCCTTGCCGGCATAGGCGATATAGACAAGGCGGTTCTCCGCGAACCGAGGGTGCAGCACGACGTCGTGCAGCCCGCCCTGCCGCCTTTCCGCAACCGCATCGGGAAGCCCGGAGATGGGTGTGGGATCCAACCTGCCGTCCGCAGCCACGTAACGCAGCCGGCCGGACCGCTCGGTGACCAGCATCCGGCCATCCGGGAGGAACGCCAGCGACCATGGGTGCTCGAGACCGCGGGTTAGAATGCGGACGCGCACCGCGTGTCGCTCGGTCTGTTCCAGGGTTTCCGGCACCGCGAGTCCGGACCAGCCCAGGATGATGACGAAAGCACCGGTGGCGATGCGATGCGCCAGACGGCCGGACCGTAGCCGCCGACAGGTCAGCCCGAAACGTTTCATGAACATCACCCCCTCGACCCGTTGTCCGCCATCACGGCTCGGCGATAGCGGAATACTCGCGCATTTCCAGCGTACATGTTTGGGAGCGACACACAACAACCCCGCTCACTGAGCTTGCTCACTTTGCCTCGGTATCGCCGGTAGCCCCGGAATATGTGCAAATTCAACTTGTTGTATTAGATTTACATGGATGATTGACCGTCAGATCAAGCCGACCTTGAATCGTCTCCCGGACACTTCCCGGGACCAGCCTATCCTGGCCCGACCACATCGCAATTCGTCGGAGCTACTGTCAAATCTGGTGTATGGCGGGGGTCGTTGCATAAGCGGTGGGGATGTGGGCGCGGGCGGGGTTGGCCGAGTGAAGGTAGAGACAGGAGCGTGAGCTATGAGAACACGCGGACGCACGGCGCTGACCGGGATCATGGTGGCGGCGATGCTGGCGCTGCAAGGGTGTACCGAGAGCATGGTGGTGGAGACGGTGTTCGACATGGACAAATACAACGTGAACCAGTGCCTGCAGCAGCCACAGCCGACGCACTCGGGGGTCACGTTGCCGAAGGGTACGCGCGGGACGTTCCAAGAAGACGGAGGACGGGCGATATTCTTCGTGGAGCCCGGGGACGGGGGGGTCCCGGTCATGTACGACATCACCGGCCTCGGATGGTCGATGAGAACGTGCCGTGCGGGCGACTGAAGGTGAGGGTCGGGAGTACGGTTCCTCCCACAGTGGCATTGAGACATACCGCCTGCCCGTACCGCCGCACATCCCTCACGGCATCACCATGCCCCCGTTGACGTGCAGGGTGGCGCCGGTGACGTAGTCGCTCTCGTCGCCGGCGAGGAAGAAGATGCCGTCGGCGATCTCTTCGGGCATGGCGGCCCGTCCCATGGGCAGGGTCCCCGACAACGCGGCCCATTCGTCGGCGTCGTACTTGCCCCGCACCCGGTCGGTGCCGGTGAGGCCGGGGGCTATGGTGTTGACGCGGATGCCGTGGGGCGCCAGCTCGGTGGCCAGGGACTTGGAGAAGGCGATGATGGCGGCCTTGGAGGCGGCATAGTGGGTGCGCTCGGCGCCGCCGGTGATGCCGAAGTTGGAGGCCGTGTTGACGATGGTCCCCTGCCCCGCCTGCTTCATCGGCGCCATGACTGCCTGGGAGCATAGGAACGTGGTCTTGAGGTTGAGATCGAGACACTCCTTCCACTCGGCGGGGGTGACGTCCTGGATCGCGCCCTTGTGGAACGTCCCGCCGGCGAGGTTCACCAGGACATCGATGCGGCCGCAGGCGGACAGGATCTTCCCGAACGCGGCGGTGACCTCCGGCTTTCGCGTCAGATCCGCCTGGATGAAGCGGCCTTCCACCTTCCCGGACTCGAGCAGGGCCAGGGTCGCGGCGCCCGCTTCGGCGTCCCGGTCGAGGATTACGGGCGCGTAGCCCGCTTCACTGAAACGCAGCACCGTGGCGCGGCCGATGCCGCTGGCGCCGCCGGTCACGACAATCACCCTGGTATCCATCACGAGTCCTTCACTCCGGGGCGCACGGGCAGGCCGCACCCGGTTCTACTGCATGATCGCGCCGCCGTTGACCACCACGGTCTGCCCGGTGACGAATTTCGCGCGGTCGCTGGCGAGGAAGACAGCCGCCTTGGCAATGTCGCGCGGCTGTCCGATGCGCCCCAGAGGGATCCTCGCGGCGCTGGCGTAGAGCTCCTCTTCCGTCCTGTGGCCCCGGGGCTGCGCGGTGTCCGAAACCCCCGGACAGATGCAGTTCACGGCGATGCCCGCGGGCGCCAGCTCCAGCGCGAGACTCTTGGTGAAGCCGATGATGCCGCCCTTGGAGGCGGCGTAGTGGGCGCCGTTGTCCGCTCCCTGGAGCCCCCGCCCGGAGGTGATGCTGATGATGCGCCCGCCTTGCTGTCGAAGCATGTGCGGCGTCACGGCGCGGCTGCACAGGAACGTGCCGAACAGGTTGGTGCCGATGACCCGCTCCCACTCGTCCTCGGCCATGTCCGCCACCGTGCTGGTGGGATAGATGCCGGCGTTGTTGACGAGGATGTCGACCTTGCCGAAGTGTTCGAGACAGGCGCGCACCATGGCGTCAACGGAGTCTTCCCGCGATACGTCGGTGGCGTGGGCGAGGGCCGTGCCGCCGCCATCCTCGATCTTCCGCTGCACGGCGCCGGCGGTCTCTTGCCGCAACTCCGCCACCACCACGCCCGCGCCCTCTTCCGCCATGGCCATGGCTATGGCCTCGCCGATTCCCTGGCCGCTTCCGGTTACGATGGCCGTCCGGCCTTCGAGTCTGCGCATAGGAATGCTATTTAGAACCTTCGCCCTGCGTTGGCAACACGGCCCGGGAGAAACGGTACACATGAACACGGCGGTCCCGCTCGACATCCGGAACGTCTCGTACTCGGCGGGACACCGTACGATTCTCGACTCCATCGACTGGACCGTCGGCCGGGGCGAGCACTGGGTGGTCCTGGGACCCAACGGCTCGGGCAAGACCAGCCTGCTGAAAATGGCCTGCGGTTATCTCTGGCCCAACCAGGGGGGCGTCGTCTACCGCAACGGCAGCCGGCGGGTGGACCTTCGGGAGCTGCGCAAGGGCATCGGCTGGGTCACCGCGTCCCTCACCTCCCAGATCCCGAGCCGGGAGCCGGCACTGCGGACGGTGGTCTCGGGCAAGTTCGCCCAGATCGGACTGCTGGAAATGTCCATGGTGCGTCCGGTGGAAGAGGACTTCGTCCAGGCCGAGGCCGTCATGGAGCGCATGGGATGCCTGGGGCTGAAGGACCAGGCGTTCGGCACGCTGTCCCAGGGAGAGCAGCAGAAAGTCCTCATCAGCCGGGCGCTGATGACGCGCCCGTACCTGATGTTCCTGGACGAGCCCTGCGCGGGCCTGGATCCGGGCGCCCGGGAGAGCCTGCTGGCCGCGCTGCAGGAGCTGGGGCGCACCAGCGACGCCACCGCGCTGGTGTTCGTCACGCATCACATCGAGGAGATCCTGCCCGCCTTCGAGAAGACGCTGGTGCTGAAAGGCGGCCGGGTGCTGCGGTCCGGCGACACCGGCAAGGTCATCACCGAGACGCTGTTGCAGGAGCTCTACGAGACCCCGCTCGCGTTGAGGCGGAGCAACGGCCGGTACTGGACGGTGGGAGAGAGGAGAGGAACTTGAAGGTCGTAACGTGGAATCTCAATTCGATCCGGGCGCGGGAGGAACGCTTCCTGAGCTGGCTCTCGCGTCAGAGCCCCGACGTGGTCTGTCTCCAGGAGACCAAGGTCACCGACGAGCAGTTTCCCCACGAGGCCGTGAAGGAGCAGGGCTATCACGCCGCGGTGCACGGCCAGAAGACCTACAACGGCGTGGCGATCCTCTCCCGTGAGCCCATCGACGATGTCCGGGTCGGCTTCGGCGACGGCGCCGACGATCCCCAGGCGCGCTGCATCTGCGGCATGATACAGGGCGTCCGTTTCATATCGGTGTACGTCCCCAACGGGAACAAGATCGACTCGGACAAGTACGTCTACAAGCGGGAGTGGCTGGAGCGGCTGTTCGCGTATCTCGAAAAGACCCACGCGCCGGGAACGCCGCTCCTGATCTCCGGCGACTTCAACATCGCGCCCGACGTCGCGGACGTGGCCGAGCCGGACGTGTGGCGCGGCACCGTGCTCTTCAATCCCGACATGACCGGCGTGATGACGCGGCTGTCGGACTGGGGGCTCGAGGACGTGGTCCGCAAGCACAATCCGGAGCCGGGGCTGTACTCGTGGTGGGACTACCGCCAGCTCGCGTTCCCGCGCAACCAGGGGCTCCGCATCGACCACATCCTCGCCACCTCGGAGCTGGCGTCGCGCTCGACGTCCGCGGGAGTCGACCGGGACGAGCGCAAGGGCTCGAAACCGTCGGACCACGCGCCGGTGATGGCGGAGCTGGACTGGCCGTAGGGCTCGGACGGGGTCGAATGATGCGGGGGTCCGCTGGCTTGCCGGGGACCCCCGCATCACGTTTCAGTCAGTTACTTTCGGTCGGTTACTTCTTGCGGGGAACCGCCGCCCAGGCCTCGATCTCGATGAGCATGTCCTGAAGATCGATGCCGACCCCGCGCAGCAGCGTGGCGGGGCGGGGATGGGCCCGCAGATCGGGCTCGTGCTCCTCGAAGAACGCGTACATCTCGTCGCGCATGTCGAACACGTCCTCACGGCGCGTGAGGAAGTAGCGGATCATGACGATGTTCTTGAGCTCGCCGCCCATCATCTCCAGGTTGTCCTTGATGTCCTGCCAGGCCTGACGGGTCTGCTCCTTGATGCCGCCGACGACCTTGCCGCGGCCCGCCCGCTCCTCGTTGGGCTCCCGGCAGGGCGCGTCCTCGAACGGGTCGCGTCCGGTGGAGCCGGAAAGGAACAGGATGTCCACGTCGCCGCGGGTGCGGAACCCGGTGGCCCAGTTCATCCTCTCCTTGTGATAGTGCGGCCAGAGCGTGCCCCAGTCGTATTCGGTCTTCTCCGCTTCCTGACGTTTCACCGCCTCTTGGTTGGTTGCCATGGTGATGCACCTCCTTCTGTTTTTGACTCGATAACTCGGAATGTCGGATTTCGGACGCCGGGACGCCCTATCCCAGGCCGACGAAAGGAATGGTAATGCCCTCGGTGCGCTCGATGTAGCGGACGAACCGGTACTTGTACTCCGCCAGATCGACGTTGGGACGCGGGATCTGGCGGTGGATGATGCTCTCCTCGACCTTGCACACCACGTAGTGGAGCCCCTCTCCGGTCACGCCCGGCAGGCCGTGCTCCCTGAAGCCCTCGATGTCGTCCACGGTCACGGCGTTCTCGATTCCCGACGCGCGGGCGATGGCGGCGATGTCGGTGTTCCCCGCGGTTGCCGTGGGTTCGCTCATGGTGCTGCCGCTGTAGACCTCGTTGTCGAACACGAACACCGTCAGGTTGGACAGGTTGAGGTTGCCCAGGGTCGGGAGGTTGAACAGCGACAACAGGACGCTGCCGTCCGATTCGAGCACGATGACACGGCGGTGGGGCAGCGCCAGCGCCAGTCCCATGCCCACGCCGGTGGCGCACCCCATCATCCCCACCAGCAGGTTGCCCTCGTGCTGGGACAGGTGGAACCACTCGATGCGCTGGCCACTCTGGGAGGAGAGCACCAGTTGATCGGTCATCAACGGCGCGATCAATTCGAGACAGTCGCGCCGGATCATCGGGCGAACTCCCCGGAGAAGATCAGGGCGGCCGGCGCCCGCATGGAGTCGCTGACCCGCTGGGCGTCGAGGATGTGCCGCTCCAGGTTGTCGGCGTTCTCGATGACGCGGTACTCGAGGCCCAGCCCCTCGAGGGTGGGGATCATCCGCATGCCGATGGTCACATAGAGGAAGCTGTTCCGCTGATCGGCGAAACTGCCCAGGAAGCCGATGAGCAACAGGATCGGCACGCCCATCTGCTTGCCCACGGTGAGGAGCGAGTAGGCAGAGACGTAGGGCCCCGTGCTCTCCATGTAGCAGGCCACGCGCTTGCCCCCGAGGGCCGCGCCCGCGGCGATGGTGATGGCCTCCTGCTCGCTGGCCGCCGCCACCATCTGCACGGTGCCGTCTTCCCGCAGGAGCGGCAGGATCTGGCTCAGCCGGCTCTCCGGCAGGTATGTCAGGAAATCGATACCCGCCGCCTTCAGGCCGTGGACGATCTTTTCAGCGAGTACGGGTTCCATGAGCGGTTCCTGGTCCGGCGGTTATCGGCTCCAGTTGCAGATGGTCGCGGCCGACAGCGCGTAGATCTTCGCCGCCCGCACGATCTCGTCGATGTCGATCTGCTCCGACCGGGTGGTGAAACGGCCGCCGCCGAGGCCGAACTTGCAGGCGGGAATGCCCATCTCGTTGTAGATGTTGGTGTCGGTCCAGATGCTGGAGCGGAAGGTGTTGGCCGGCGTGGTCTTCTCGCCGAACAGCTCCTGGTGGGTCTCCTCGATGACCTCCACCACTGGCTCGATGCCCTTGGCCTCGTAGCCCATCTTGGACGTGTACATCTCGATGTCGTACTCGTAGCCGGTGGCGTCCATCACCCCGCGCAACTGGCGCTGAACCTCGAGGGGCCGAAGCTCCGGCGGGATGCGCACGTCCACGTACAGCGAGCAGATGCCCGGGTGGTAGTTGGGCCGGTAGGGCGCGCCCCCCTGCACCGAGCCGAGGTTGACCTTGGGGATGATGGGGCCGTTGGCGGACTGGTACACGTGGTTGGCCTCGAACTCCTCGGCCCAGGCGTCCACCGCCTGCACCACCTTCGACATCTTGAGGACCGCGTTGTGCTCCTCGGGCGGCTCCTGCTTCCGGGTGACGCCCCAGGCCGCGTGGGGGTTGCCGAAGGTGTCGATCTTGAACTGGGCCACGCCGGCCTGGGTCCAGATGATGGACAAGGCCGAGCGGTCCGCCACGATGGCGTAGTCGGACTGGACGCCGTAGGTGAGCAGGTGCCGGGTGCCGGTGCCCTCGCCGCGGTAGAGTCCGGACTGGTACGGTCCGATGGGGGTGCGGGAAATCTCGCCCGCCACCGCCGCCAGGATCAGGTCCCCCTTGACGGCCACGCCGCTCTGCTTGAGCGCCTTGCCCGCCACCATGAAGGCCGCAAGCCCCGACTTCATGTTGGACGCCGCCAGGCCGAACACCTTGCCGTCACGGATGGCGCCGCGGAGCTCACTCTGGGGCTCGAGCTCCCGGCAGAGCATGAGGTCGTCCTCCTGCCCGGTGAAGCTCGTGTCCATGTGGCCGTTGATCATCAACGACACGCCGCCGCCGGTGCCCTGGAGCACGCCCACCGCGTTCACGCGGTTGGGGTCGATCTCCTGGCGGACGGGCTTGAGGCCGTTGCGCCCGTACCAGTCGAGAATGAACTCGCCGATCTCCCGTTCCGACCCGGTGGGGCTCAGGATGTCCACCAGGTCCCGCGTCAGCTCGGCCAGCTCCTGGCCGTCGATGTGCTGGAGAATCTGTTCCTTGGTGCCGTCGTCCATGGTGTGTCGGGTGGTTCAGCTCTTCCGCTGCTTGTCGATCTTCATGATGGGCATGACCCCGCCCACGTCGACCTTGTAGAGGTCCTGGAGCAGCCGGTGGGTCTCTTCCGCCTGCTTCGCGATGGACTCGATCTCGTCCTCGGTGAGATTGAACCCGTACTCCTTGTCGATCTCTCGAATTCGATCCTTCACGGCCGCTCCTCCGATCTGCGAGTGTCTGTCAGGGGATTGCGCGTGGCGTGGGCCCATGCCCTTGGACCGCTCGTAACACGCGTGCCCTACAGATTCAACAACTCCTCGGCGTTCCCGCCCAGGATCTTGGCCTTCTGGCCGTCGGTGACGTCGGTCCTTTCCTCGATGCCCGACACCGTGTGTGGGTACTCCGAATCGAAGTGCGGGTAGTCCGTGGCCATGAAGATGCGGTCCTCGCCCAGCTCCCGGATGGGGGTCGCCAGGTCGCGCTCGTCCGCCTCGCAGGTCACGTAGCAGTTGCGCTTGATGTATTCCGACGGCGCCATGCTCAGGTGGCCGGTGAGCTGGGAGAAGTCCTTGGCCCACTCGTAGTCGTCGTCCATCCGGTGCATCCAGAAGAGGATCCATTCCGCGCTGCACTCGAAGAACACCACCTTGAGGCGCGGGAACTTCTCGAACACCCCGCCCAGCACCAGTGCGATGAGCGCGGCGGTGCAGTTCATCACCCGTCCCAGCACGTGGGTCTTGTAGAAGTTGTCGAACCGGTCCGTCAGGTCGCCGTTGCTGTTGGGATGACAGAAGAGCGGGACGCCCAGGTCCTGGACCGTCTCGTAGTACGGATAGAAGACCGGATCGTCCACGTTCCTCGAACCCACGTACGGGACCAGGTGCGTGGCCTTGAAGCCCAGCTCCCGGACACAGCGCGTCACCTCGTCCGGCATCGCTTCCGGGCAGCCGGCCGGGGCCATGGCGCAAGGCAGGAACGTCTCCTCGTAGCCCTTGACCAGCTTCGCCACCCAGTCGTTGAACGCCCGGGCCACCGCGGCGCCGAGCCGGCCCTGGTTCTGCGTGGCGATGCTGATGCCGGTGGGAAAGATGATCTCCTTGTCGATCCGTTCCCTGCGGATGTCCTCTGCCCGCCGCGCCATGTCGTAGCCGCCCACCTGCCGCTCGGCGATCTCGCCCGCGCGCCAGTTCACCTTGGGGTCGTAGATGTAGGGGTGCTTGTGGGTGGCGAGCCCCTGGGGATTGAGCGGCTCCAGGGAGTGGATGAAGCGCGTCCCGTGGCTCCGGCCCTCGTCGTTGGCCTTCCTGGGAGTGAACTGGGCGAAGGGCTCGCCGAGCTTGTATACCTCGTCCATGAAATAGCCCTCGCGCAGATGCGAGTCGAGATCGATGATCATGGGTCGTCCCTCCGTTTGAGCAATTGTCAGGGAAGCAGACTAACACTCGTCCCGTGGACCGACAAGGAGGGGTTCAAGTTCAAGCTCACCGCGGGTCATCCAGACTTGGGTG
This sequence comes from uncultured Binatia bacterium (SeqCode), assembly GCA_965219905.1. Classification (GTDB taxonomy): domain Bacteria; phylum Desulfobacterota; class Binatia; order UBA9968; family JAJDTQ01; genus JAJDTQ01. Next base: position 905,338 of record CBDCOS010000003.1, read on the forward strand.
ACGTAGTTTCGCTGCCGACGACCTCGGCAAACAGATGCCCTTCCTCGGTCACCGCAAGATCACGCACACGTCGCCGATAGCTCTTCCCGCGCCTGAAGATGGTGGCTCCCGCCAATTCCTCAAGGTCTTCCGCACCGAGTGATGTATAAGGCGTCGTCGTCATGGCAGTCACCCTCCCCCTGTTCTACGTACCGATACCCCGCAAACGTCCATCACGCCACGGCCTCGCCACATTTGCCATTCCCCAACCCGTGGCATAAGGTCTGGCCCATCGTGACCGACGTTGCCACGCACAACGATGTTCCCCGGGCCGGAATGCTCGCCACGGTTCGCAACCGGCGCGGCGTAATCGCGGCCGTGGAGCCGTTCGACGGTGATTCGGGGCGGCTGCACCTCGTGCACCTGGAGTACCAGGATGACGCCGCGCCGTCTGCGGAGCGCCTGCTGTGGGAGCTCGAACCCAGGCGGGACCTCGACCAGCCACTGGCGCTTCCGCAACCGGACGGCGACAACGCCATGCTGCCGCAGGAGTTTGACGCGCTGCTGCGGGCGGCGCGCTGGACCGCGCTGTCGCCGTACCTCGACCCCGACGGCGCCGGGCCGCTCGAAGCCAGGCCCCTCGCCAGCCCCTTCCACAGCGCCGTGCGCGTGGAGGACTACCAACTCATTCCACTGCTGAAGGCCCTGCGCATGCCACGGGTCAGCCTCCTCATCGCCGACGACGTGGGATTGGGCAAGACCGTGGAGGCGGGATTGATCCTCACGGAGCTGCTGTTGCGCCGCCGCATCCGCCGGGTGCTCGTGCTGACGCCAGCCTCCCTGCGCCAGCAATGGCGCGACGAGTTGTGGGAGAAGTTCTCGCTACGGTTCGAGATCGTGGACCGCCCCGGCACCGAGCGTCTGCGCCGGCGCCTCGGCATGGACGCCAACCCCTGGACGTCGTTCAGCCGCATCGTCGCGTCCTACCACTACCTGCGCCAGCCCGACGTGCGCGAGCAGTTCCTCTCCGCCTGCCGCACGCCGCCCGGGTCCCCGCATCTCCCCTGGGACCTCCTGATCGTGGACGAGTGCCACAACGTGATGCCGTCGCCTTTCGGCGAAGACAGCGACCTGTGCGAGACGGTGCGCCTCGTCGCCCCGCGCTTCGAGCACCGGCTGTTCCTTTCCGCGACGCCCCACAACGGCCACACGCGCTCCTTCACCGGCCTGCTGGAGATGCTCGATCCCGTGCGTTTTACCCGCGCCAGCGAGATGACCCCCGCCATGCGCGGCCGCATCGAGGACGTGGTGGTGCGGCGGCTGAAGCGGGACGTCAACGCAAAAAGCAAGGGCGAGAACGCCCCGCGTTTCTGCAACCGGCGCCCGCCGCTGGCCCTGCCCCTGGCCATGGACGGCCGGGAGGCGGCGCTGACGCACGTATTCGACGCGTTCCGGTCCGCGGTGCGCCGAATTATGGCCGGCGGCACGAAGCAACGCCGCCGGGCCGGGACTTTCGCCGTGGAAATCCTGGGCAAGCGCCTGCTGTCATGCCCCACCGCCTTTGCCGAGTCGTGGCGCCGGGCGAAGCAGGGGTTTGCCGACCCTGAGGCAGCCACCGAACGAGATCTGAGCGCGTCCGAACGCGCCTTGCGCCAGGAGACCGGCGACGACCGGGAAACGCAACAGCGCGAGGCCACGGCCTCCACCGTGGTCGGCGCGTGGCTCAAGAACTTTGCTGGCGACGTCGAAGGCGAGATTCACTCCATCGAAAACGCGCTTCTTGCCCTTGGCTTCGATCTCGACGGCACCCCGGTCACCGAGCAGACGCCGTTGGCGGATGCCCGCTTCGATGCCCTCGCGGCGTTGATCGAGCGCCTGCTGATCAGCCCCGGCGCGCCCGGCGCGTTCCGCGACGACGAGCGCTTGATCGTGTTCACCGAATACAAGACAACCCTCGACTATCTTGCCCGACGGCTGCGGGACCGCTTCGGACCGGAACGTGTCTGCACCCTGTTCGGCAGCGGCGGCGCGGACGGCATGAACGAAGCCGACCGCGAGAACGTCAAGGCCGCCTTCAACGACGCCGACCATCCGGTTCGCGTTCTGGTCGCCACGGACGCCGCCTCCGAGGGCCTGAACCTGCACCGCACCGCGCGCTACCTGTTGCACTACGACTGCCCGTGGAACCCCTCCCGCCTGGAACAGCGCAACGGCCGCCTCGACCGCTATGGGCAGGCCCGGGACGTCGCCGTGCACCACTTCGTCAGCGACAGCGATCCCGATCTTCGCTTCCTCGATCACGTGATCCGCAAGGCCGACGAAATCCGTGAAGACCTGGGCTCTGTGAACGAAATCTTCGACCGCGCCGCGCACCGGCGCCTGATCCTGGGCGAGGATGCCGCGCGGGTTCAGGCCGATCTCAACAACGGCATCGACGCCGCCCTCGGCGAAACCCTCGCGGAAGTGGATGCCGCGGTTTCGACGGGCAACGGTTCCCGCGACGCGGTTTCGCCTGACGTGCTCGCCGCGGAGATCGACCTCGACCCCTCAACCCTGGGCGACACCCTGGAAACGGCCATGGGAGCGGCCGGCGCAGGACCCCAGCTCCAGGCGGAAGCGACCCACGTTTTCCGCGTGTTACATCCCGACCTCCCTGCCTGGCGCGACGTCATCGACGAGACCGTGCGCCGTCCGTCCCTCGCGGGCGCCCTTGGTCCGATGCCACGGCTCGCTTTCAGCGCGGAGCCCTTCATCGAGCGACTTGGAAGCCTGAGTGTGTTCCGGCCCCGCCCGGACGTGCGGCTCATGCACCTCGCCCATCCCCTGATGCAGAGGGCGCTCGGGATCCTCACCCGCCGCCGCTATCCGGGCGAGCAACAGGTGTCCCGCTGGACCGTGCGCGTGGGCGAGATCCCGAAAGACGCGGAAGCCCTCGTGCTGCTCAGCATCGAGGAACTGGCGGTGAACGACCTGCGCGAAACCTTCCACCGCTGGGTGCGGACACTGGCGTTTCCGGTGCGGAACGGCGCCCTCGGCGAACCGCTGCCGCATGTCCCGGCGTCCAAGCAGCGCACGAACATTAGCGAGACGACCGCAGCGAACCGGACGGCTGCCGCCGAGGCCCTCGAAGACATCGGCCCCGACCTGCAAGGATGGCTGCACCAGTACCGGAACGGACTGTCCGAACGCCTGCGCGGCCAACTCGAAGTCGACGGCGCGGACGCCCGGTTACGCGAGGACGAACGCTACCGACAGCGTCAGGGCGAGGTGTCGCAACTGATCGAGCGGTCCACCGTGGATAGGCTCAACCGGGAGGTCCAGCAACTGGACGCCGAGCGGCGACAAGGCCAACTCTTCGACGAAACCGGCCTCCTCGCCGAGATCGAGCAGTCCATGGAAGCAAAGCAGCAGGAGATCAGGCGCCGCCAACAGCACTACGCGGAAATCCGCGATCAGTTGCAACACGAACGCGCCCGCATCCTGGAACGTCTCCTGCCCGCCCGCTTCTCCGTGGCCGGAGACGCGCAGGTGTTCCCGGTGGCGGTGGAGATACGGCTGCCGGAAACGGCGTAGGTCGTGATTCCTGCGGCATTGACACCTTTATAGACAAGCCCAATAATCTACTGAGGGGATACCGAGGACAGTGGTATGACATCACCTGAATTTCGCGGATCATCGCTTTCCAGCCAGATAATGAGCGTTGCAAATCTCCCGTGGCCCGCGGTTGCCCAACTACCGGCACCTGCCACGGAACAAATGCAGGATGTCCCTTTTCGACCCCCCGCCACTGGCGGTTCGGAATCTGCATCCGAGACGATAAGGGAGTCGTTCCGGTTGCTTGTGCCGCTCGAAGCGCATGACGGTAACATCAAGGACACGGTACAGCAGTACCGCGACACGGCTTCCGCCTACAAGGATCGGATTAGAGTGCTGAAAGAGCAGGCGGAACTCGACGGATATTCACTAAGCCAGCCGTCGAAGGCGGCGTTTCTGGAGTTCATCGAGAGGAATCCGCGTATTAGACGCGGACGCCTTCTGCTCATGGAAAACGGGAATCTGCGCGCTGTGTGGAAGGGCGAAAACCGCGCACATATCGGACTTCAATTTCGCGATCGTCAGTCGATACAGTATGTCATTTTCAAGCAACGAAAGCCTTCAGCCCCCGTTTCGAGGGTGAGCGGGAGCGATACAATGGAAGGCATCTCACAGCAGATCGAAGCGTTCGATCTCGGTAACGTGTTGTACGTATGACTTCCGACGAACTGCCTGACGATGGCCACGTCGTTCGATACGTGAAACCGTCACTTGTTGAAGACGAAGCCGTCGATGGGAGTGCTTTCGTTCTGCGGAAAGACGAGACTACGCTCTCTGTTAACTGGTTGGAAGCTTTCGGCGGCCATGACCAGGATCAGCAGATTCGTGAAGTACGGCGGTTGTCCAGACTACGGCTCGCGACCAACGGGCGATTCGCCAAATTCAATGTGGGACAAACAAAACGATACGTCTTAGAATGTGTTGAAGCTATTGGCATTCCTGCTGCACTAGGTATTTCTACAGCGCCTTTGGGCTCCACCGACGAATTCGAGGCTGACCCTTCTCATGCTGTGCTAACCGGTCTCCCGCCCGGCGACAGCGACGACGCCCTACTCATCGGCGACCTGATTGCCGAGCGTATCGTGTATCCCCTTTACCCTGGGAAAGCTGGCTAGGAGCCTGTCCGAGTAGTGGTCAAGGCGACTTTCGTTTGTTTTGCCAAGCGCCGCTCAGGAGGGAGACTAGAGAGTTTGATAACGGTGGGTCATGAGCGTAGCCAAAGGCCGCCGTTTTCGAGTCTCCAGGTGGCCGTGCTCATGGCCGGAGGAAGCGAGACGAGGGTCTTTCAGGCCTGGGCCGCGGCACGGTGGGCCGCGAGCTTGTTGAGGTTGTGGGCGATGCATACCAGCGCCCACTCATGCCGCACCTGATCCAGGCCGCGCAGCAGGAACTGCCGGAACCCGCGGCCATGCTTGATCTGGCCGAAGACCGGTTCGATGGTCACCTTGCGAAGACGGTAGCGGCTGCGCCGCCCGCCGTGTTTCAGGCGCCCCGCCATGGCCTCCCGCAAGCTCCCGGGCGGTAAAGCCTTGCCGCCGGCCGCGGTCGCCGTGCCGTGCTTCTGACGCCCGGTGGCCACGTAGCCCCGAATGCCTCGCTCCTTCAGGATGCCGAGATTGTCCTCCGAACAATAGCCGGCGTCCGCCGACAACTCCTTCGGCAACGCTCCCGCCGCTTCCTTCATCGCCTCGATCATGGGCTGCAACTGCTGCTGGTCGCTGCCGCTGTCGGTCAGCCCGTGGGCCACGATCACCTGGTGTCCCGCATCCGCCGCCGCCTGGGCGTTGTAGCCCTGGATGAAGCCGTCCCCGGTCTTGAGGATGCGGCTCTGCGGGTCCGTGAAGTTCCGCTGCGCCTTCTCCGGCACCCTGGGCTCCTCCCCGGTCTTCCCCGGCCCTCCCTTCTCCCTGGCCTGCGCCTCCAGCGCCTCCTTCGCCTCCCGTATCCGCGCCAGCCGCTGCTGCTTGTCCGCCACCCACTCCGGCATCTCGTCTCCCCGAGCCTCCGGACCGTGCTTCCCGTCCTCCCGTGCGTCGGTGGCCTCCGCCTGCTCCAGCCACCCCCTCACTTCCGCCTCCAGCCGCTTCTCCGCCTTCCCCATCCGCCCGTACGACATCGCCTTGTGCTTCGACGCGTTCGCCTTCACCTTCGTCCCGTCCAGCGCCACATGCCCCAGCTTCACCAGCCCCGCCGCCCGGCACAGCGCCAACACCTGCCGGAACAGTCCCGCCAGTGCCTCCAGGTGTCGCTTGCGAAAGTCGCTGATGGTGCGGAAGTCCGGCCGCTGAAGTCCACTCACCGCCATGAAGTCCACCCGCTCCTCGCACGCCCGCGCGATCCGCCGCGACGAGTACACCCCGCAGCTGTACCCATACAGCAACAGCGCCACCATCATCCCGGGATGGTACGGAGGCTGCCCGCGCTCCCCCTCGTACGACTCGTAGATCGCCGACAGGTCCAGCGTCTCCCGTACTGCGTCCCGAACCAGGTGCGCCGCATGTCCCGCAGGAACAAAGTCATGCACCGACGGCGGCAGCAGCCACGTCTGGTCCACATCCCAGCTGCGAAATCGCTTGCTCATCTCCCCATTCAATCACACCCCTCCCATCCCGTCGATCCATAGCTGATTACTCGGACAGGCTCCTAGAAGCCGGACATGGCCAAGGACCGCGCACGGGTGTGAAACCAAGATTCTACCGGCAGGATGGAACTCAGTTCACCCAGATGGACAAGGAACACCTTCTGGGACTCATTCGGAGGCGGAGGCAAACTGTTCGCAATGCGTGTCAATCTGTCCTCCAGCCAATTGAACCACGTGTCGTGTTCCTCATTGGCGGCGGCAGCTCTCAGTGTAAGCTGTAGGACTACGCCGATTTCTTCCATGTTGGAAATCGTCGGGACCATACCGATGACCACATCCGCGATGCTGTCCGCCAGAACAGCATCACGGGTCGCTGCCGCCACGATGCTGGCCAATTCCAGGCACTTCAGATTCTCTTCCCGGCTGGTATCGTCGAGTTTCTTCACCATCGCCTTTACGGCCTCTCGCGCACGTTCCAGCATCGGATCGTCCAAAGCAGCCATCTGGGAAACGGTCACGAGTTGCTGCAGGATGTCGCGCTCAGAGATTGCTGCCCAAGCCGATCTAAGTCTGTCACTGACTTCTTGTGGAAACGGTTCGTCCGGCCGCTTGTGGCCTTCGAGTGGTCCGGGAAATCCCAGGATAAGCCTTTTTTCGCGGTTTGTGGAAGCGGCAAGTGCGCCGTCTATTTCGTCCGACCGAGGCACCTGGTGCCCTTCGCCTTTGTGACGCAACCTGAGCGCGTGAAGCCGACACAGTATTTCACCCTGAAAGGCTTCTGACGTGATCCGACTGGCAAAGATCATGGGCTCCGTACGGGCATCTACCAATTCGGCATAGCCGCCCGCTGTCGCCATGTTGCCACGGGTCCATTTCTGAAGGTCATCAATGTCGATCGACGACGAAATCGTGATCAAGGTTCGCGCAACCAGACCAGCTTGCATCCACGCGGACATCCGTTTCCAATAGCCGGGGTAGTTGGCACCACGTTCCAGTAGACTGATTCGGTTAAGGATAAACTCGACCAAGACCGTTAGGAGCCCATAGACATCGGGACCGTCAACCATTCCGAAGTGTTGATCCAAGAGCCGCGCCACTGCGTCCGCTGCAAACTCTCGAAAGCGCGGGTCCCCCTGCCGATACAGCGCAACGTCCAGTGCTGCGAGCAAAGAGACCGGATTGAACTTCACGTCACACGAAGAGAGCGCCGCCCACACTGCGTCATCGTCTATCGAGCCAATCCATAGACCGGGCAACAGATCGTCGCGAAGCGCGCCTAGGCAACAGATGTCGAGTCCCCGTGAAAGGTCTCGGCGGAGAAGCGACCTCCGATACGGAACCAGAACATCGGCAAAATAATCGTCGGGTTCTTGGCTTCCAGGAGACGGGCCGGCGAAGCACCCAAAATAGGAGATGGGTGGCGGAACGATGTCGTCGATCGTGAACCCCAAACCACGCTGAATTTTTCCAACTAACCGAAACTGTCGAGCCTCGACGCCATTGGAGCTTTCGTCGAATATCGCAGTAAGCTCTTGGTGAGCGAACTCACGCGATTCGACTTCCCCAAGAAGGTGTCGAAAATCGGTAGCCGTCGGTCCAAGACGACGGATGGCGTCGTCAAGTGCCTTGCGCCGCGATCTCCCGTTAGGCGAAATCAGCGCCAAGTCGGGAATCTGAATCTGTTGAGGGATGCCGTCGGCGTCACCCCATTCCATGACGATGTTCCGCTCCTCCTCATCGAGGGCAACCGTTACATGATTTCCGGCAACGTCTCGGAGCGACTGTTTCTCCCTTGTGGCGAAGACTTCCTTTGCGGCCGCAAACACCTCGCTGTCGGCCAATCTCGCAGTCGATCCTACCTCAAGGACCCGTCGCGTGCTGAAACCGCAACGGTTGGCAAACTCGGGTGCGTCTTTTATGACCTTTCGGCGAACCGCCTCCGGCAATTGTTCCAGGAAAAGATACCCGCACACGTCTGAGGCGTCCTCAAGGGTTGCAATGGCCTTGCGGACAGACGAGAGGGCCGTTTCAATTGTACCCGAATTCGCTGGCCGAAGTCGCTGAAGGACAAATTGGTCAAGCCAATGAGCATACTCGGCGCGACGGTCTTGTGACTTGATCGTCAACGGAAGAAACAAGCTACCCAAGCGCGTCGACAAGGTCCCCCTGACCCATTCTTCCCCCAGAAGGTGCCGTCCGACCGGACTCGCCATTGCCGCAAGGCTGTACCAAACCCAATCGGATAGTTTCGCCGCGCGTTCCGTTGTCAGGCTGCTGTCTTCCCACAGATCGACGATAACTTGCCTGCAAGTGGCTGTGACATTTGCCATCAGCGCCGACACCTCTGCCGGATCGGCAAGGTCAAAGGAATCGGCGTATGCCACGCTCTGGCGCAGAGTTCGCAGCTCTACGCTCTCTGTCAATTGACCGTTGTTGAAGCCTGCCGTCTTCAGCCAATACAACACCTCGTCTGCCTCAAGCCGAATGAAGGCAAAACCTCCCTGCCGTAACCGGTGGCGTGCTGTCCAGTGATCGACAACAGCAATACAACCTCGCGATGCGAGATGACGGAGTACGTCCAGTATGCAAGCAATCGGAATCGATTGTTCGCTGGAAACAGGCAAAGCCCGCGTACGGTTTATGTAGCGGTCATCGACACAGAACGCACTGCAGGCAACACCGCCATCCAGCAAGGATTTCGTCGCTCGGAGCCGAAGCTCGCCTTTCTGCGGCCCCTCGATGTGGCTCGCGGAACGCGGCAGAAACGAGGCCCTTCCCGACTCGACTGCCTGCCGCAAAGTTTGCCGAATCTCGTCGATTCGATTTGCGAGATCATGGCCCGTATCGCCTTCTTCGATGAGAGCGTTCATTTCTTCGAAAACGACCGGGTGAACGCGGAAGTCAAGAACAGCAGCCATTACCTCCAATACGCCAGCGTCTTGAAGGTACGATAGAGCCAGTCGGTCCACGTAGATGGGACCGTCAAGAACCGGCGGCGGGGGCTTGGTGCCTTCGGTCTGGCCCTGACTCTCCAAGAATAATCTTGCGCGATGATAATCCGTCGTGGCGATCTTGCCCCTTTCGTGAAGCAAGGTGCAGAGTTCCATTGTTGAGTGGATCAGGTCCTGGTACTGGCTCGTATCTGCGCTCTCCTCGCCTAGTGACCCGACCTGGGGAATCGGCAGAACACAAATGACTCCTCCGTTGTCCTTCCTTGCAGCGTGTAGAAGCGTGGCCAGTTCCGAGCCTACTTCGGCCACGATGTCGTCGGGAGGTGCGGTTGAATTGTTGACGGCTTGAAGCTGGTTCCGAGTTTGAAGGTCTCTTACTCGCTTGGCCGTTGCGATCCGGGACGGCTGGTGGAAACGTACTTCGTCCCTTTCCAGGAACAACCACTCCATAATCTCAGGCGCAAACTTTGTGTGATGAAAGGCGCCAATGGCGCTTTCGAGCAGGCCCAGATGAGCAAGGGCCAAAACGGACGTCACGTCCATCCCAATGGTACAGTCTTCTTGTAGATCAACTGGTTCTCGTACACCTGCGACGATTGGCACTATCACTCGACGACGCCCGTCCACCTGGTTGGCATTCTGGGCAGGGAGAGAGAGGAAAATGCGCGCTAGCGGCAGATTGAATCCCGCTGCTGCCACGCTGATTGGTATCTCGCCCCTCAGTAGCTTTCCTTCGACCGCATTCAGGTGTTCCTGGCGTCTCGGAAGCCAGTCAGTCACGACTTCTCGGAGGGTTGCAGGCCAGACCGGGCCTTCGTCGCCAGAAGAAAGCTCGGTTGCCCGGGCGAGCCAGTCCTGGTCGGCCTGTTCATCACGCCCAAGTCGGAAATGCATCCAGTAGGCTGCTGCAAGTATTCGCGGGTCGTCTGGTGCCTTTTCGGCTGCCAACCTGGCAAGCTGTAACCCACGGGTCGGGTTTTGAGTCTGGTGACCTGCGTGGTGGGCTAGGCTCATGAGGGTCTCTGGATCGTGCGAGTCCCGTCGAGGCCATTCGCGGTCGACAATCGCAACCAGCCGCTCCCAATCCCCAGACGAAACAGCGATGTTGATGTCGAGATGCAGAGCCCCCTCGTCGATTCCCTGTTTCAACAGAATGTCGTTAAGCGCTCTGGAATCCCTCAGGCGGCCCACATGATATAGCGCCCATGCCTTTGCAGCCTTCAGGTGACCGCTGTGTTCGAGCAGGCCAGGATTCTCCTCCAGGAACTCGATGATTGACTCGTGATCGACGGAAGACGGATCACTCAGACACCTTACGATGTCGTGAGCGTTCTCGACGGTCCTCTGGCGTCTGAACAGTTCTCGGACCAGGGGCAGAAGCGCTGCCCGATCGTCCACCATCTTCAGGTGAGCCACCAAGCTCAACAAACTGGTGAGACTCCCTGTCCGCGCATAAAGGTCTTCAAGCTCCTTTCGCGGATCGTGGCCTTTATTGGCGTCGATCTCTACGATCAAGGCTTTTGAAAACGCTTCGCTGAGGTCCGTCGCACGGTCCTTCACCAACGCCCGAGCCCTCTCCGTCTGGCCGTCCCTTACGAGAGCATCGACGTGCAATGCCGTCACGAAAGCAACGGGTATCACCTTCGCCAAACGTCCTTCGTGTTGTTCCAAGTACTTCACCAAGTCATGAGCGCTCATGGACGGGTGAACGAGAAAACATTCGGCCGCGAGCTCGTCGTCGTTGAGTCCACCCAGACGTTTTCTGGATTCGAGGTACGTCAATAGCTGACGGCCATCGTGGGGTATGTCGAAAGCATAGGCGAATGGAACTACACCCACCCCTGTCGCTCCCTGGTCCATGCGTTGACAAATTTCTTGTCTGGCGACGTTGGCCATTTCGGTGTCGGGGTCCATCAACCGAAGCCAAAGCTGCCAGTCGGCGACGATGCGCACCAAGTCCCCGTCGGCGATGTCCTCCAAATGCCCCGCGACAAATTCAAAGCAGTCGACCGCCCGAGAGCGATGGTCTTCTGCTTCCTCACCAACAGTGGGACGGATTCCTCTGTAAAGAGGAGGTACGTTGAGCGCTGTCTCTCGATATTCCGCGGGCACCAGCAGGGCAGCATTGATAGTTCCCTCAACAAACGCGAGGGCAGGCATACCCTGCCAAAAAGACTCCAGGGCACGCAGACGTAGCGCAGCTTCCTCCCATCGACCACCCTTGGCCATACAGAGAGCCCAGTTTCTCCAACCGACGGCGGTGAAAAAGTTGCCGTCGTCAGACGCCGCCTGATCAGCTTGCCATCCCAACGCTTCTGTCTCTCCCCGTGACCGAGTCAGCAGGCCGAACAAAGCCGTTCTTGAGTCGGGATCGTCTCGGTCCCGGAGAACCTGTAGCGCCTCATCTATCTCTCCGTCGCTCTCCGCAAGCAGAGCGTCCACAATGGACAGGTCTCTTTCTGGATCAGTCTGACTGAGATCCTCTCGAATCTGTCTTGCCTGATCGAGTGTCTCTGCATCAGTAGCGCACAACCTTGCCGTCCAGTAGCAGACGTCGTTCTTCGTACACTCATCGGCAGCGATGAGGTCGCCGTTGCTTACCCGTGTGAGCAGTTCCTGACTTTTTCTTCGCCAGCGGGGAGGGTCAAAAGCGCGGAGCGAGAGAATCTTGGCCAATTCTATCTCCGCCTGCTCCGTGTGCGCCTTCCGCGTGATCGAGTCTGTCAATGCCGCTAGTCGTGCCCCATCGAATCTGTCAAACCGATCTTCAAGACGACCGGAGAGGTCTTGAAACTGACCAGACAGGTCCTGAATCATGCCCGCGACCGGGGCTTGACCGGAGGGAATCGAGGCAATGTATCCAGCCACAAGAATGCCGACGGCGGCGTCTATGGACCCCTCAGCGAGTTGACGGGCTTCGCCCGTTCGCTTCGAGTAGCTTTGGGCCAAACGTTCGCGGACCTGCGAATCCTCGCCGTCTCCGCCCATGATGACCGCTCTTGCCAGAGCTTTCAGGTCGTCTGCCACGTGCGCCTGGGCAAGCCATTCCTGCAATGCTGGTACCTTCAGGAACTCCGGAGCGATGTACTCCTGACCTGCCCAATTCAAGATACTTTGCCACCAGGAGTCATCGATATTTCCTCCGCGTAGCCGGTCCAGCGTCTGGTCCAGATTGCTGTCCATCAGGTCTGGCCTTGCGCGCACCTCTGCGGCTGCTCGCTCGGCACGGAGGCGGGGTAAAGCCGTTGAAACAGCCGAGACCAATGGTCGAAGAGCTAGGGAGAGAGCCGAGAGGGTTGATGGATCAGCCATTTGCGACACTTGGGGTGGATACGCCAGTCTTCGCGCCGTGAAAGAAATTTAGCCGTCTACCTATGAGTATAGCGCAGGCTGCCGACGTGTGAAGGGGGAACTGGGATTGCTTGAATTTTCCCTGTCATCAGAATAGTTTCTCCGTCAACCTGGCCTTCTGGCCTTTGTTTCGTACCATCTCGCGAAAAATCATGAAGAAGTTGACTCTCGGGCCCTTGGGGTCAGAAGGCCCCCTGGAATCAGGTGGCTGATATGACTCCTACACCTATGGTGCGAGGGTCAGAAGAAAGGCACCGACTGAACCACGGTCTGCCCGGTTGGGACAATCTGCATCACCGCGGCCTGCTGTTGGATGCCTCCCGGCTTGACACGCTTTCCCGGGAACTCCCAACACCCCTCGACGACTACACCGAGCAGCAACTGCGCCAGCGGGGTAACGCCGTCCTCGACGGCAGCGGCGATATTTCGCCTTTCGTGGCGTTCGTGCTGGAGCGAGTCTGCGGCTTCGGCGGCGCCAAGGGCACGTGGGTCCGCGGCAACAACGTCTCGACCGCCTGGAGCCGCCGCGCCGTCACCGGCGAGTCGGTACGGCCCCGCCATCTCTGGCAAGGCCGCCACGGCGCGACTCTTCCGGTATTCCTGGACGACAGCAAGCATCTCGGCAGGGGCCGAAGCCGCCGCATCGTGAGCCAAGCCCTGGGCTGGCTTCGGGCGGGCAACCAGCGCCTCGCGCTCCTGACCAACGGCCGCCAGTGGCAGCTCCTATTCGCTGGCCTCGACTACGATGCTTCGTGCGAATGGGACCTGGACCTGTGGTTCCAGGAAGGCGGGCTTGCGCCTCAGGTTACGGCGCTGCGAGCGCTGATGCGTCCCGACCTCTGGACCCCGGAAACCGAGGCAGGCGATCCGCCGCTCTTGCGGGCCATTCGCGACACCCGCAAGGGACAGGCGGAGTTGTCGGAGGTGCTGGGCGAGCGCGTGCGCGAGGCGGTCGAAGTGCTCATCCAGGGGCACGGCGACGTGCTGAAGGAGCAGTGCGCGGACATCGATTCCGCCGACATCTACCGCGCCGCCTGCCGGGTGGCGATGCGGCTGGTGGTGATCCTCTTCGCGGAAGCCCGCGAACTGCTGCCGCGCGAGAACGCTCTTTACCACGAGAGCTATGGCCTGAACGGTTTGCTGGAACGGTTGCGGCGAGACGCCGCTCACGGCGTCGCCATGGATCAGGGCTACGGCGCTTGGCCTCGCGTCCTCGCATTGTTCCGCTTGGTACGGGACGGCTCCCACTTTCCCGACCTGCCGGTGACCCAGTACGGCGGCGAACTGTTCGCGCCCGCCAGCGACGGGACCGACGGCGTGGCGCGGGCGCTGGCCGTGTACGAGAACGCGTGCTTCGACGGCGAGGCCATGCCCGACCGGGACGTCTACGAGATGCTGCGCCTCCTCACCCGCACCACGGTCCGCATCCGGCAGGGACACAGCAGCATCCGGACGCCAGTCCCGGTGGACTTCTCAGACCTGTCGTCGGAATACATCGGCGTTCTCTACGAGGGGTTGCTGGACTACGAGTTGAAGACGGCTCCGTCCGGCGACCCGGTCATTTTTCTGGCTGCCGGGGATCATCCAGCGCTGCCCCTCTCGCGACTGGAAGACATGAACGACCGCGCCCTCAAGGCGCTGTTCGAAAATCTGAAGGACGCCCCCAAGGGAGACGAAGACGCGGCAGAGGATGTAGGGGATGACGGCGCCGGCGAAGCGGACGCCGGAGACGATCCCGGAGACGATCTCGATGGCGACGAGTTACCCTCGGAGGTCCGGGACGCCGAGACGCCCTACGTTGCGGACAGCTCGGAGGTGCGGCACCTGAGCCGCACCCGCGCGGAAACGTGGGCGCGCCGCGCCGCCCAGGTGGCCGGCCTGGTGAGGAAACCCCGCGGCAAGGCTCGCACCGAGACTTTCGAGGACCAGCTCCGCGCCAAGGCGCGCCAACTCGTCTCCCGCGTCGTGCTGCCGGGTGAATGGTATCTCGTGCGCTGGGGCGGCACCCGCAAGGGGCGGGGCACATTCCACACGCGCCCGGGCCTCGCCGTCCCCACCGTGCAGCGCACCCTGCGCCCGCTCGCCTTCGACCCGCCCGGGGTCCGCGGCAAGCCCGACCCAGACGCGCCGCCGACTCGCTGGACGCCGAAGCTGCCGGAGGAAATCCTGGGTCTTACGGTATGCGACCCCGCGTGCGGCTCCGGCACCTTCTCGCTGGCGGCGTTGCGCTTTCTCACGGACGCGCTCTACGCCTCGCTCCAGCATCACAACAGGATCAAACCGGACGGTGAACGTGCCTTGGTGCGCATGCTCGGCATCCGCGACGGAGACGGCACGGCGGAGAACAGCCTTGCCGACGAACTGATCCCGTGCCGGCCGGAGGACGACGAGTTCGAGCCGCGCCTCAAGGCCGTGCTGCGCCGCCACGTGGTGGAACGGTGCATCTACGCCGTGGACCTCGACCCCCTGGCGGTGGAGCTTTGCCGGCTGTCGCTCTGGATCGAAACCATGGACCGCACCCTGCCGTTCGGCTTCCTCGACCACAAGATCAAGTGCGGCAACGCGTTGATCGGCGCCTGGTTCGACCAGTTCAGCCACTACCCTGCTATGGCCTGGAAAAACCGGGAAGGCGGCGACAAGAACCACAAGAACGGCACCCATTTCGAAAAGGAGGCCCGCACCAGGGCCATCAAGACCTTCGTCGAAAAGAGACTCAAGCCCGACCTGAGGTCCTTCCTGCAAGGCGCGAACCTGGACCTGTTCCGCGAGGACCTGCTGGAAAAGGCCGCGGCCGCTCACGGGGACGCCATGGCCGTCCTTGGGAGCGTCCACGCCCTGCCGGTGCGGAACGCAGACGAGCGGCGGGACCTCTATCGCGACCGGTTCCTGGGCTCACCCGAATGGCGCTCGCTGAAGGAGGCCATGGACCTGTGGTGCGCCTGCTGGTTCTGGCCGGCTGACCGCATCGACGTGGCCCCGTTGCCCACGAGCTTCGCGGAACCGCCGACCGAGACCCGCGCCGTGGCCGCACACGTCGCCGCGGAGATGCGCTTCTTCCACTGGGAGCTGGAGTTCCCGGACGTGTTCCGGGTGAAGGACGCCGGGTTCGATGCGATTCTCGGCAATCCTCCGTGGGATATAGCCAAGCCCGTCTCCAAGGAGTTCTTCTCGAACATCGATCCGCTCTACCGCTCCTATGGCAAGCAGGAAGCGCTGCGCAAGCAAACCGGCTACTTCGATGACGCGGTGGTGGAGAGCGACTGGCTCGACTACAACGCGCGTTTCCGCGCCCAGTCCAACTTCACCAGCCACGCCGCCAGCCCCTTCGGCGACCCCGAGGAAAACGACAAGAGCGCGGTTCGATTCTCCATTGTGCTGGGCAACGAGAACCGCGAGCTTCACGACCGGTGGCGCGAGGCGCGCGACCGCACCACCGGTTTCGTCGACCCGTCGCATCCGTTCCGTCATCAGGGATCGGCGGACGTGAACCTGTATAAGCTCTTCCTGGAAGCCGCCCACGCGTTGTTGAGACCCGGTGGACGGCTGGGCTTCGTCGTCCCCTCCGGTCTCTATTCGGACAACGGCACGGGCGCGTTGCGGCGCCTCTTCATCGAACGCTGCCGGTGGGAGTGGCTGTTCGGCATCGAGAACCGCGACAAGATCTTCCCCATCCACAGGAGCTACAAGTTCAACCCCGTCATCATCGAGAAGGGCGAGGCCACCCAAGCGATCCGCGCCGTCTTCATGCGCCGCAACCTGGACGACTGGGAACGCGCCGAGGACCTTGCTAACCCCTACACCCGCGAGCAGGTCGAGCAATTCAGCCCCAGGAGCCGTGCCATCCTGGAAATCCAGTCGAAGCGCGACCTGGAAATCCTCGAAAAGATCTATGCCAACTCCGTCCTTCTCGGCGACACCGGCCCCGACGGCTGGGGCATCCGTTACGCCACAGAGTTCCACATGACCAACGACTCCCACCTCTTCCCGCCCCGCCCGCAGTGGGAGGCGAAAGGCTACCGGCCCGACGAGTACAGCCGCTGGCTCCTGGGCGACTGGCGGCCCATCGAAGAGCTTTGGGAAGAGCTCGGCATCGATCCGTCCCGGCCTGAGCCGGTGGAGGTGGAGCTTGAGGAATGGCTGTTCGACGGCAGCGCCGGGCCGGAGCGGAGGGAGGCCGAGGCGCAGTTTGTACATGGGCATTGGCTGAAGCCGGGGGATGTGGCGAAGACGGATTGGCGGGTGCGGTGTGCGAAGTCCCCACATGACCGCCTGGCAGTTCCACGAGCAGAAATACCCGCAGGTGTAATTCTCTCACGGGAAGCAGAGGTCTGGATACGGGAGGGCGGTATCGGCGATTTGGCACTACCATTCTACGAGGGTCGGATGATTGGTCCATGCGACTCTAGTCAGAAGGGTTGGGTCAGTGGCAAAGGGCGGCGGGCAATTTGGCGACAGTTGCCGTGGGAAAACAAGAGCATTGAGCCTCAGTATTTGATGTCGCGAGGAGCCTACCGGTTAGGGATTGACCTCAGCAGAGCACTCAAACCTGTGGTGATGGACATCGCGTCCTCTACGAATACGCGGACGATGATCGTGGCGGCAGTCCCCGATGTGCCATGCGGGAACAAAACGCCGACCTTGGCACCTTCGTCTCCAGACGTAGCGCAGAGCATAAACTTCGTCGCAGGCGCAGCGAGTATCACTGTCGACTGGATCGCTAGGCGGCGTCTGTCGGGAACTACTCTCAACTGGCACATTCTCGAATCGCTAGCGATGCCGCCGCCTCGTTCTTTCGCAGATGATCTAAGCACACAACTGTCCCGCATACTGCTTTCGGGCATACCCTTCGCTTGCGATTGGTTACGGTTCTCACCCACCGCAGTGAACCAACACCGCCACGCTTGCTCCCCATCGGAGAGACTTCGTGTCTTGGCGATGATGGATGCGGTCGTTGCGGTGCTTATGGGATTGTCGAAGGCCGATCTACGGCATATTCTAGCAGAGTGTGATCTCCCCTGCGGTAGTACCGAGGAGACCAATCCGAAAGGGTTTTGGCGTATCGACCGCGACAAGGACCCCGAACTGCGACAAACTGTCCTGACACTGGTCGCCTTTCACGACCTTGAATCGAAGATCTGCGCCTGCCATGACAGGGACAGGGGAATCGAAACTTTTCTTGCTCAGAACCACGGTGAAGGCTGGATGCTTCCTGAGACCCTCCGCCTTTCCGACTACGACCTCGGCCACGACGAGCGTGCCAGACAACCGCAGCCGGTGGCAAGCCGCCTCGGCCCCCGCTTCTATGACTGGCAGCTTGTTCAGGGCGCCGACGAGTCCTGGCGCGAGTGCCACCTGCACTCCCGGAACCTCCTCGGCACGCACGGGTACGCCAAGCTTCTGGTCGACCTGATCGAGCGCCGCATCGCGGACGGCGAAGACTACCTCGACGTTCTGACCGACAGCTTCACGCGTGAACTGCTTGATGAAGACGGCTACTTGACCGCGCTGCTGGAAATCTGTGCCCGAAAGGTCCTGTACGAGAACGCGTACTGGAACATGTTGGCCAACCTCCGCAACGGCGGTCACCTTGACCAAAACGACCAGAGTAAACTCCTAGACAGCCTCCACGCCCGCGGGCTTCTTGATGACCTCGAATACTCCCGCCGACGCGACCACAACGAGTCCACCTCGAAGGACGAGCGGTTACCAAAAGTAGCAGAGGAAGGATCAGCCTACGATGCAGTACATAAGCAGAAGGACTTGTTCGACTAGATAACTGGTTTCCGCCACAGGGTACCGGTGCGGCACCGGTCCCAGCAAAGCAACCATCCGAACGGCTGAGGTGACGCAAACGTGACTGTAGACGAGACCTTCCAATATCCGCCGGAGCTTTTCAGCCTGCTTGTAGATGCTATTCCGGTGCTCAATAGGTCGAAGCGGGACGTTTTACTATTCTTTAGCGGTGCTGGTGTGACCGGGGATCTACTGACCGACCTCCGAGAGCGCCTGGGGCGGGATCCGCAAGCCATCAATAAATTTGAGATCGCCCGCACCGTTCTTGAGCGTCTGAACAAACGCGGTGACGCCGCTTTGCGAGAACGCCGCGAGGTGTTGCGCAGAGTCGTGGAGTTCACCAGCTACGATGCCTGCTGGCCGAATGATCAACTCAAGGCGAAAGGTCTAGTCGCCAGTATTCGGGACATCGTAAACCAGAAGGACTCCTTCACTCGTATGAATCAAGCGCGCGAGCAAGAGCGGCGCGAGCGGCTCGCGACGATTGAGCGCGACAAGGTCGCCAAAGAGGCACTGAGGCTCAAGATAGACGCTGCAAAGCAGAAACTATATTCCCTGTTCGAGGGATCTCTCACGCCACATCAGAGGGGGATAAAACTCGAACATGCACTAAATGGGCTCTTCGGCGCCTTTGGAATCGCAGTTCATGAATCGTTTCATCTGGTCGGAGAACAGGGCGAGGGGATTATCGAGCAAGTAGACGGTGTCGTTGAACTCAAGAATGCTCTCTATTTCGTTGAGATGAAATGGTACAAGGACCACGTCGGCAAGGGAGAGATTGCGGAGCATCTAGTCCGGCTGATGGGCCGCGCCGAAGCTCGGGGCCTGATTATTTCAGCAAGCGACTTTACCGAACCGGCCGTCTACACGAGTCGCGAGTTTCTCCAACACAAAGTCGTGGTCCTCTGCCACTTGCAGGAAATTGTGTCTGTTCTCGACCATCATCACGACCTGTCAGATTTCCTGAATCAGAAGATTGAGGCAGCGATCATCCACAAGAACCCCTACTTCAAGCCATTTCCAGCTTGAGCATGACACTTCTAGGCTTGCCTTTCCTTACACGCTGCATTACATTGTCATGCACAAAGGAGAGCTGACCATGGCTGCCAATCAACTTGTCCAGGCTCGCATCGACGGAGCGGTGAAAGAAGAGGCGGCGGCGGTACTGGCCGCGATGGGGCTAACCGTGTCCGACGCCGTGCGGCTGCTGTTGACTAGGGTGGCGCGGGAAAAGGCGTTGCCGTTCGAGCCGCTGATTCCAAATTCCGTCACTATCGAGGCCATGAAGGAGGCCCGCAAGGGCGGCCTGCCTCGGTTCGACAGCGTAGAGGCCCTCATGGACGATCTCCATGAGGACGATTGAGCGGACCGGCCAGTTCAAACGCGACTACAAACGTGTGGCCAAGGGCCGCCACGGACCGACTCTCGACGGTGATCTGGTGCCTGTCCTGGTCGCCCTCGCGAATGATCAGCCTCTGGAACCCCAACACCGCGACCATGCGCTCACCGGCGACTGGAGAGATTACCGCGATTGCCACGTGAAGCCTGACTTAGTGCTGATCTACCATAAACCCGATGCCGACACTTTGCGTCTCGTCCGCCTCGGTTCCCATTCGGAACTCGGCCTCTGAGTCCCGTCGATGTCTTGCCGCGGCTCCCGGGGTCTTCTGAGCGACCGGTGATTTGATGAAGGACGCATCATGGCCCTGAACCCCGTCGCCTACACCGAGAACGTCGTCCGAAGCTTTCTGCGTTATCAGCTAACCGCCTACCCCTTCGCCGATCCCGGTCTGTACGCGCAGATGCGCGAGCTTCTTTCGCTGGACGAGACACGCCACTCGCCACTCCTGAAGGGGCCTTACGTGAGCCTGTCGCGGCCGTTCCGGGAGGGCGCGGCCGTGGATGCCCTGGTCGCCGAAGGGTTGCTCCATCCGCACCTGCAGGAACGCATTCCCGCGGGGATTACCCACCTGTACAGCCACCAGGAGCGTGCGGTGCGCGCAATTGCGGAAGGCCGCACGACGCTGGTGTCGACCGGCACGGGCTCGGGCAAGACCGAATGCTTCCTTTACCCCATCGTCAGCCGTTGCCTCGGTTTGCGGGACGAAGGCGAGGCGCCGGGCATCAGCGCCGTAATCGTCTATCCGATGAACGCTCTGGCGGAGGACCAGCTCAACCGTCTGCGCGGGCTCCTCGCCGGCACGGGGATTCCGTTCGGGATTTACGTCGGGAAGACGCCCGAGCACGAAAACGAGGTCGCGGGGGTCCGGCTGCGCCCCGGGTCGTCACGGGCGGATTACGAAGCCCGGCTCGAGCAGGCGCGACGGGCAGGCAGCGGGGAGACTGTCTACCCGGCGGAGGAAGTGTGCTCGCGTGAGATGATGCGGACGGCGGGCAGGCAACCGCGGATCCTCCTGACCAACGTGAAGCAACTTGAGCTGCTCCTGACACGCCAGCAGGATGTCGAACTGTTCGCTGACGCGCGGCTCGACTTCCTCGTGTTCGACGAGGCGCACACCTTCACCGGCGCCATGGGCGCGGAAACCGCCTGCCTGATCCGGCGGCTGCGCGCATTCTGCGATGTCGAACCCGACCACACCACCTGCATCGCCACCTCTGCGACCATCGTGGACCGCGACGACCCGGAGACCGCGCGCAATTTCGCGGCGCGGATGTTCGGTGTCGCCCACGACGCGGTGACCACCGTGGAGGAGGATTACGAGCCCGAGGTATGGTCGGGGCCGCGATCCATCCCGCCGGCACCCGCCGAGGATACCGCCGTGATTCTGGATCGCTGCGTCCTCGCGGTGGAGGAAGAGAGCGACTCGGACGCAGGTGTACGGGCGGTCTATCGCTCGCTCTCGGGACAGGAACTGAACGGAGCGCACTCGGAGGAATGGCTGCTGGCGCTCCACGAGGCACTCTCCCGCAACGAGATGGTCTTTCGGCTCAACGAGGAGCTGACGTCGCCCAAGGCCCTGGATGAGTTGCCCGGGGCGCTGGAGCAGGAAATCGGGCGGCCGGTGACCGAAGCCGAAATCCTGGCCTGGCTCACGCTCAGCGGGGCGGCACGCCGGGACGGCCGTCCTCTCTTGCGGCCCGTGGTGCACTGCTTCGTGCGCGGCATCGGCGGGGCCGTGGTCTCGTTCCCCGAGGAATCCGAAGGCCCTCAACTCTGGCTTGCGGCCGAGGACAAGGCGGCTTTCGAAGAAACGCAAGAGCACGCGCATTTCGCCGTCACCACGTGCACCACTTGCGGTCAGCATTACTACGTGACGTTCCTCAAGGATTTCGAGTTCACGAAAAGGCAACCCGGCGGCGGCGAGGCGGGCGCGACGGGTTCATGGTGGGAACCCCTGGACGAGGCCCACGGCGGCCGGCGCGTCGTTCTGATCGACCATCTGATCGGTACCGACGACGATGACGATGCGCCGCCCCACGGGCGCACCAGCCCGCTCCACTTCTGCCGGCACTGCGGTGCCGCACACCCCCAGGCGCAGGACCGCTGTCTTCACTGTGGGAAATCGGACACCACAGTCCAACTATTCGCGGTTCGCCAAAACAAGGACCACCCTGGCTGGCTCACGAGTTGCCTCTCGTGCAAATCCGCGGGCCGAGCGTCGGGTAGCAGCTACTACCGGGAACCCGCCCGGGCCGTGCGGGCCATCAACGTCGCGGACGTCCACGTTCTGACCCAGGACATGGTGCACCACGCCGAGCGCCAGCGGCTGCTCGTGTTCTGCGACAATCGCCAGGACGCGGCATTCCAGGCCGGGTGGATGAAGGACCACGCGCGCCGCTTCCGGCTGAGGGCCCTGATGGCAGAGGGCATCAAGGCGCGTCCGCGCTCGGTGGGCGACCTCGCGTCCTATCTGGACGACCTGTTGGAGGCGGACGAAACCTTGTCCCGGGCCTTGATTCCCGAGGTCTGGCAAGTCGCCCGGCGCGAAGGAAGCGGGGGCCGTCATGAGCATGAACGACGGAAGTACCTTCGCTTCCAGGTGCTTCGCGAAGTGGCCCTGTCGCCCCGGCAGTCGCTGGGTCTCG
This sequence comes from uncultured Binatia bacterium (SeqCode), assembly GCA_965219905.1. Lineage (GTDB taxonomy): Bacteria > Desulfobacterota > Binatia > UBA9968 > JAJDTQ01 > JAJDTQ01. The sequence goes on from CBDCOS010000003.1 coordinate 927,634, forward strand.
AGCCTTGGGGACGCATGAAGGTCGAGTACGACGGCTTGGACAACTACGCGCCCTGGATCCAGGAGCACGCCCACGAACTGGGCATCTCGGCGGAGCACCTGCGTGAGGGCGTGGCGAGCGTGCTGGATTACCTGCGGCGCAAGCGCGCCCTTCATGACCCTGAGCACGAGATCTTTACCAAGCACTGGATGGACGGCGACCGGGAGATCCAGCAGGGCTACTTGCCGGGCTTTCTGTCTCCCAATGCGACGAAACTCCGTCGCGAACCCCAGGAAAAGACCAGCTTGGTCACGCAATGGCTGAGCAGTGGCGGCGACACGACGCCGCGCCAGATCGCCAGGAAGTGGGGTGTGGAATCGGATTCCATCGAGTCGTTCCTGGAAGGCCTGTTCGCTTACCTTGTCGAGAGCCGGCTCCTGGTGTCCGTGCAACTCAAGGGCTCAAAGGGCCGCCCACTACCCAACGTCAGCGGGGTCTACCAAGTGAACGCCGACAAGCTGCGGCTGACTCCCAACCGAGGCGTCCGGCGCTGCAAGAGTTGCCGACGCACCACGACCCGCGACCTGCCCTATGACCGCTGTCCGGCGTGGCGTTGCGACGGCCTTCTCGAATGGGTGCCGGAGAACAGCGATAACTACGACCTGCAATTGCTGGACGGAGCGTACTCCATGCTGCGGCCGGAAGAACACACGGCCATGGTTCCGAACGACGAACGCGAGCGCCTGGAAAACCTGTTCAAGGGAACGTCGGACGCGGTGAACTGCCTTGTATGCACCCCGACCCTGGAGCTTGGCATCGACATCGGCCAGCTCGACTCCGTGCTGATGCGCAACGTGCCGCCCCTGCCCGCCAACTACTGGCAGCGGGCCGGGCGGGCGGGCCGGCGCCACCGCATGGCGGTGGACGTCACCTACTGCCGACCCCTTTCCCACGACCGGGCCTACTTCGCCGATCCGCCGAAGCTTCTCACCGGCAGGATCGATCCGCCCGCCTTCAACCTGCGCAACGACCTGATGGTCGCCAAGCACGTGCATGCCACCGTTATCGCCGACCTGTACCGCTACGGCCGGGACTCGGACCGACCGGAAACGGAACAGAACGGCATACAAGGGACCCTGGCACGATGTCTCCCCAGGCGCGTGGAGCCGTATCTGTTCGACGGCGGAGAATTGCGCAACGGACCGTTCGACTTCAGCTCGCTCCGGGAACTGGTTCTGGAAAATCTCGAAGACCTGACCGGCCACGCCGTCCGGGTCTTCGAGCAGGGCTGGCCCGACTCCGACGCCGACGTTACGACACCCGCGGCGCTGCGCGCCCACGTCGAGAATTTCGCGAAGAATCTGGAGACCGTTGTTGCTCGACTGCAGCGACGTTTGGGTTGGGCCATGGACCAGATCAAGCGGCTGAACGAGTTGCGTGAACGGAAAGGTACGCTTCAGCCTGACGAAGAGGCGTTGTTCCGTCGTTGCGACAGTTTCATCAAGCGGCTCAAGGGAGCCGACAGGCGGCGCAGCCACGCCGAGGGCCACGACGACTCCAACACCTTCAACGTGCTGGCGGCGGAAGGTTTTCTGCCCGGCTACGGCCTTGAGGTCGGTACGGTGGTCGGTTGGGCGGAGATCCCCTTCTGGCGTACCGGCGCCATGGACTTCAACCTGCCGAGGCCTCCCGCCACCGCCTTGCGGGAGTACGTCCCCGGGAACCTGATCTACGCCAACGGTCACCGCTTTGTCGCCCGGCGGTTTCACCGGGAAATCGGGGAAGGACGGGACGAGATGCCTTGCTATGAAGTGTCGGCGGAACGGCAGGCCGTCAAGCTGACTCGTCAGGGCGCAGGGGCCTCGATGGATGGACGGATCGTGACGACCATGGAGATCTGCGACGCCGATCTGGTCCACACCTCCCACATCTCCGACGAAGAGGATCTCCGGTTTCAGCTCGCGGTGGCGGTCTATGGCCTCGAACTCGGCCAGCACAATGGAGGTCGCGCGTACCGCTGGGGACCGCAGCAACTATTGCTGCGCCGGGGCGTGCGGATGCGGCTGGTCAACGTGGGAGCGTCGGCCGCCATCAAGGGGCGGGGAGCATTCGGTTACCCGGTTTGCACCGTCTGCGGCCAAAGTGTTTCGCCGCTTTCCTCCGTGCGCCAGCGCCAGGAGTTCGTCAAGTCCCACGAAGAACGGTGTCGTCGCAAACCCGGAGACATCGGCTTCTATACCAACGTGACCGCGGAAGCGCTTTCGCTGCCCGGGTGCGACGACGCGGAAACTGCGTACAGCGTGCTGGAAGCATTGCGTATCGGAGCCACTCAAGTGCTCGACATGCACATGGACGACCTTCAGATACTCGTAATCGGCCACGTGGATCGTGAGGACGTCGACGCGCTGCTCTGGGACCCGATGCCCGGCGGCTCCGGGCTGCTCGAGCGCCTTTGCGAGCGTTTCGAAGAGATCGTGCAAGCAGCCCGCGCAGTCGTCGACAACTGCCCTGCGTTGTGCACTTCTTCGTGCATCGACTGCCTCCAGACCTTCCGCAACGCCTACTACCACCGTCACCTCGACCGTGCGACGGCTAGCGAATGCTTGGGCCAGTGGGGATCAAGCCTGGCCTTCGAACACGACATTCCCGCGCTGCAACCCAACGAACGAGCTTCTGATGACGCCGTGCCCGTGAACGACGCGGAAACCAAACTGCGCCACTTGCTGATAAGGGCGGGGTTCGGCGAGGGAATCCGCAACGAGCAACTCAGGTTGGACCGCACGCTGGGGACGACGACTCCGGACGTCATATACCGCGGCGAGGATCACGAGCCGGACGAGGGGGTGTGCATCTACCTCGACGGATTGAGCCGGCATATCCACGGGAATCCTGCTACGGCCGAGCGAGACCGTAGCATCCGCGATTGGCTACGCAACCACGGTTACGAGGTGATCGAAATCCCCGCCAACGAACTGGACGACGCGGACGCGGTGACGCGCCATTTCCGGCGGCTGGCCGGTTATCTCGGGATGCGGGAGGTTCGGAACCGGTTACGCGACGACCGTTCGTGGTTTGACGGCGCCGCGGAGGCCAGCCGGCCTGTGCTGCGTCTGGTGACGCCGACGGCGGAGACGAGGTACGTTAGTTGTGTTCCGCTGGTTCCGTTGATGGCCGCAGCGAGTTCGTTCGGCGATCCCCAATACGTGCCGGACGAGTCGGAGTGGGATTGGGTCGAAGTCGATACAAAGCGCACATTACGGTCCGGGATGTTCGTCGCTCAGGTAGTCGGGCGATCAATGGAACCCATGATACCGGACGGCGCATACTGTCTCTTTACCCGTCCCGTGACCGGCTCCCGCCAAGGGCGCATCGTGCTCGTCGAGTTGCTCGACGAGCACGATGCTGACACCGACCTTCGATGTACGGTGAAACGATATTGTAGCGAAAAGACCGCCGACGAGGACGGCTGGCGACACGTCAGAATCGTACTTGAGCCGATCAACCACGAATATGCTCCCATCGAGTTGAAGACTGAAGACGAGGAGGCCGTGGCGGTTGTGGCCGAATTCCTGGAGGTGGCCAGCAGGGAGCCACCCACGGATGCAGTTCCCGATTGAATCAGCCGACAAGTGCCGCGTCCGGTTGTCAACGCCGAAGGGAAACCCTCGGGCCGCTCTCCTTGACACCCCGGTGGCCGGGGCCCACAATGGGCTACGGCGCAAACGTCGCCCGGACTCCCTCCGGACGAACCGGGCGGCCGGACTCGAGCCATGATCGAAACGCTGGTGACCTATCCGGGTCTCGTCTTCATCGGGCTGTCGCTGCTGGTGGTCGTCGATACGGTGAGCGGGAACCTGCCTCCGGCGGCGCTGGTTCCATTCGCCCTCGGTACGGTGCTGGCGGTGATATTGCTGTGACACCCTTGTCGAAGAACGCCGTGGAAGCCCCCCTCCCGCCGCGGGCGAATGCGCGCCGCAAGCCGGAAAGGACGACCCGGGGCCTGGCGCGGGCCACCCCGTGGATGGTGCTCCTGGCTGCATTGCTTGCGTGCGGCACCGGCCTTTCGCAAGAGACTCCCAAGGCCCGGGAGCCCGGCGCGGCACCGATCCTGCGTCAGGGCACGATTCAGGAAGAGGACCTGTCAAGCACCACGCGGTTACCGGCACCGCCGTTGCGCGAAGTGGTTCCCCGGGATAACGGTGAGGTCCCTCCGGCGAACCAGCCGGGCACGGCACCCGCACCGGCACGCGTGGACCTCGGGTCGGAGCGCGACCGCGGCGAATCGCCGGAGCCGGACGGCTCGTACGAGTTGCCGGCGGTCGCGGGCTTCGACGGCAACACCCTGCCGCGACGAAGGGCCTCCATGAAGCTGGTGCAGCAGGGCCGGGAACTTCTCAGGACCGAGAACTACAGAGGGGCGCTGGCTCAGTTCGAGCGCGCCATCGACCTGGACGCGACCAATCCCTACAGCCACTATTTCGTGGCCCGGGCGCACTACTTCCTCCGTGACTACCGCCAATCCCTGGACTTCCTCGAAGTGTCGGAACAGAGGCTCGCCGGCGACCCCCCGTGGCTCGCGGAGGTCCACGTGCTGCGGGCGCGCAACGCCACCGCCCTGGGTTTCCACGGAAGGGCTGACGTCAACTATATCCGCGCCCTGACACTCATTCCCGGGCACCGGTTCGCACTCGCCCGAATCACCACCATCAGCCCCCTGGCCCGCTAGGCGGGGCCGGCAGCTTGTAGCTGAAAGTCAGCCCGACGGTCAGGGGACCGGGAGCCCCGGTGTTGGGCAAGGGACCGAAGGGGGCCGACTCCCGGACGCTGCGAAGGGCCTCCACGTCCAGGACGATGAAACCCGACGACTTCGACAGCTCGACGCCGTCGACCTCACCGTTGTCCTTCACGGCAAACACGACCTCGACGGTTCCCTGCTGGCCGGTTCGTTCGGCGTAGGCCGGGTACCTCGACTTGCCCGTGATCGTCCTCTTCAGGGATTCGACGTAAGCCCACTGCCGTGGATTGGCCAGCGCGGCCTGGGGCTCGGTCCGGGCGACCTCCACGGACGGCGGCTCCGACCTCCGGTCCTTCTCAACGGGCGGCGGCTGCTCCACGGCAGGGGGCTCCGGGACGGTAACCGGCGGCAACGGCTCGGCCGGGCCTGGCAGGGCCGACGTCCGTGGCGGGGCGCCGGGTTTCAACCGTGAACGGATGCGCTCCACCGCCTGGTCGATGCGCGCAAGCCGGTCGGGCTCGCCCCCCTTGGGCTTTCCCGGGGGCGGGGCGGGCCTGTCCGGTTTCCTGACGAACCGCGTCAGCGTTCCGATGCGCCTTTGCACCATGGCGGCCCCCGCCTGGTGCCCCAGTTGCCTGTAGACTCGCAGGCCCAGGTGATAGGCCTTCAAGGCGTCCAGGGGGCGGCCCCGAAGGATCTCGACCTCGCCCTTGTTGTGGAACGCCAGGGCCAGCGGCAGCTTGCCTTCCAGTTGCCCGGCCAGCGCCACCGCAGCATCGAGTTGATTCAGGGCGTCCGCGTAGCGCTCCGCACGCGCGCTGCCACGGGCCTCGACGATCTTTTCGTAGGCCTGCCTCTCCAGGTCGGCGGCAGGCGCGGCATCCTGGCCGCGCGCAAGGCCGGCCTGGAGCCCGCCGGCAAGCGCCAGCGTCAGTGCAAAAAGGATGCCGAGGCGGGCCGGTAGCGGGTGGTGCCGGTTCATGCCGTTGCCTGCTAGTGTCGCGTCCCGTGAGACTAGTGCTCCCCTCTCCCCAGGGCTTCCGAACGTTCCGTGGCCTGTACCACGGCGTCCATGATCGTCGCGCGGAAGGCGCCCTGCTCGAGGGCGAACAGTCCGGCGGCGGTCGTCCCGCCCGGAGACGTCACGGCGTCCCGCAACTCCGCCAGGTGCTCCTCGGCGTCCCGGGCCATGGCGGCAGACCCGGACACCGTCTGGAGCGCCAGCTTCAAGGCCACGTCGCGGCTGAGCCCCATCTGGACCCCGCCCGCGGCGAGGGCTTCGATAAAGAGAAAGACGTAGGCCGGACCGCTTCCGCTCAACCCGGTCACGGCGTCGAGATGGTGCTCCTCGACGGATACCGCAACCCCGACGCTCGAGAGGATCTTGCCGACCCTTTCGAGATCCTCCTCCCTGGCCCACCGGCCGCCGGCATAGGCGGACGCCGCCTGCCCCACCAGGCACGGCGTGTTGGGCATGACCCGCACCACGCGCGTCCCGTCGGGCAACAGGTCCTCGATGCGGCTCAACGGCACCCCGGCCGCGATGGAGACCATGACCTTCCCCTCCAGCGACGCAACGGCGATCTCCTTCAGGACGGCGTCCATAACCTGGGGCTTCACCGCCAGCACCACGATGTCCGACGACTCCACCAGGCCGACGTTGTCGTTCGTGAAACGGACCCCGGTTTCCTCCACCAGGGCCTTTCCCAACGCCTCCACGGGATCGCTCGCTGCCAACTGGCTCCGGTCCACCAGGCCGGCCTTCAGGACACCCTTGACGATGGCGCTGCCCATCTTGCCGGCGCCGATGAAGCCGATCTTGTCGTCGAGCATGCAAGCCTCCTTGCGGGCCACGCGTGGACCACCGCCGCCCGACGTCTTTGAAACGTCTTCGCAAGTGCGCCGGAGGGGTCTCCGCGCAAGGCGCACGCCGGCCGGTGGAACCCGCCTAAACAGTCTTGAGTTGTACGGTGCCCTCGGCCACGCCGCGGATATAGCCCTCGAAACCCTGGGGCGAGAAAGTCCACGTCAGCCACAACGGCTCGTCCCCGTTGTTGACGAAACCGTGGTTGGTCTTGGGGGGTATGAACACGACCGATCCCGGTACGATCTCCGCGGTTTCGTCTCCCACCGTGGCGGTGGCACGCCCGCCGAACACGAAGAGGATCTCCTCGGCGTCGTCATGCGAGTGCAAGGGGATCTCGCTGTGAGGATCGACTTGCTGCAGCCCCATGGAGAACTGGCGGGTCTCGGTGGTGCCGGGCTCGACGCAGGGGTACAGGGTGCGGGGCGCGGCGCCTTCGATGCGCACGACTTCGGCTTCATCCTTGGAAAAGAAGTACTTCATGGCTCCCTCCTCGGGTTCCCGCCGGCATCGTGTGGTGGATGGACGCGTGGGAAGATGCGACCGCGGACTCAGTAGCTTTCCTCTTCCGTGTCCGGCGTCGAGAGCCGGCGAAATGTTCGATCGTCGTCGAAATTCTTCGTCATGCGCGACTCTTTCTCCAGCTCTTCCTGGCAGCGCACGCACAGACGGGTGAACGGCATCACCTTGAGCCGGCCGACGCCGATGTCTTCTCCGCACTCGTCGCAGATGCCGTAGGAGCCCTCGCCGAGCCGAAGGAGCGCGTCCTCGATGGCCATCAGCTTCGTCCGCTCGCGATCGTTCAGTATCATGTTGATCTCGCGATCGCGCTCGTCGCTGGCCAGATCGTACGTGTCCCGTCCCTCATCCTTGGGACTGTCCACCTCGTGCTTGAGCCGGTCCGGGATGTCCTCCAGCAACTGTCCCTTCATGCCGAGGAGGGTCTCCCGAAATTTCCTCAGAACATCTTTCCTCATTGTTGTCTCTCCTCGAAGAGACCCAATTCACCACTATTTGAAGACGGAGTCATACGGAAGACGGCGGCGGCGCTCCCCGGCCGGGGGCTCGAAGACGGGTTTTTAGGACCCAAACTCAACGATATCGACACCTTGCGGCGTTTTCAACTTGAACAGGCCCGGATCCAGCCCCGCCCCATGCCGGATATTGTCGAAGCGGAAGATCCAGCGGTTGCCCGCCGCGTCCTCGATCAGCACCCGGCGGATGTCGTGGGTGTCCGGCGCGACGGAGAGGTGTATCTCACCGACGCCGGTATTGGCCTTCCGGGGAGAGAGCTTCAGCACGTGGGCCTCATCCGTGGATTCGGTCAACTCGGCGCGGAAGTCCCGCTCCAGATCGCCGATGCCCAACAGGAACGACAGCGGAAGGTCCGAGCGAAACATCGATGCCAGCGCGGTCTTGATGACCTGCCGCTCAGCCGGCTGATAGAAGTAAAGATGGCCGCCGTCGGACAACACGAACTGTCCGGCCGGCTCCTCGTAGCGCCAGAGCATCTTCGCCGGCTTGCTGAAGTACACGCGGCCCTTGCCCTCGATGCGCCGGTTCAGCGTCCGGTACTCGGTGGTCTGCCGGAAGTCCGCCTCGTAATCCCGCGTGGAGTCGTACCGGCGCTGCACTTCCCGGACCACCTCCTCGGCGCCCCGCGCGGCAGGGCCGTGGACCGGCAGGGCCAGCATCCCGGCGCAGACGCCCGCGGCAACCAGACTCCGTATCGTTGAACGTATCCCTGAACCGCCGCCCATTAGTCCTCGATCCTCTGGGCCAGCACCTCGCGCGGCTTGGCACCGTCCGCCGGCCCCACGACTCCGTCCCGCTCCATCTTCTCGATCATGCGCGCCGCGCGGTTGTACCCCACCCGGAGACGCCGCTGCACCATCGATATCGACGCCTGCCGGGTCTCGGTCACCACCGCCACCGCCTGATCGTACATCTCGTCGTAGTCGTCATCCATGCCGCCCAGGTCGCCGTTGGCGTCCTCCCTTGCCTCCAGGATCTCCGGACGGTACTGGGGCCGGGCCTGCTGCTTGATGAAGTCGGTGACCTTGCGGACCTCCTTGTCGGAAACGAAGGGACCGTGAAGCCGTATCAGCCGGGCCGTGCCGGGAGGCAGGAAGAGCAGGTCCCCGTTCCCCAGGAGCTGCTCCGCCCCCTGACCGTCCAGGATCGTGCGGGAATCCACCCGGGAGGTCACCTGAAAGGAGATCCGGGCCGGGAAATTGGCCTTGATCAAACCGGTGATCACGTCCACCGACGGCCGCTGCGTCGCCAGCACCATGTGTATGCCGGCGGCCCGGGCCTTCTGCGCCAACCGGGTAATGTGCTCCTCGATGTCCCGGCCCACCGACATCATCAGGTCGGCCAGCTCGTCGATCAGGATGACGATCCGGGGCAGCCTCCCGTGCTCCAGCTCTTCGCTTCCGTCCAGCGTGCCGCCCACGTCCGCGCCCGCTCCGTCCTCGCCGGCCGTCTTTTCCGGCGGAGGCTCCCGCTCGAGGATGCGGTTGTAGTTGTCGAGATTCCGGGCGCGCTTGTCGCGCATGAGCCGATAGCGGCGGTCCATCTCCTCCACCGCCCAGAACAAGGCCGCCCGGGCTTCCTTCGGGTCGGTCACCACCGGCGTCAGCAGATGAGGCAGCCCTTCATAGGGCGTCAACTCGAGCATCTTCGGATCGATCATGATGAAGCGCACGTCATCCGGCGTGGCCTTGTACAGGATGCTGAGGATCATCGAGTTGAGGGAGACGGATTTTCCGGTCCCGGTGGCGCCCGCCACCAGCAGGTGCGGCATGCGGCCGAGGTCCGTGGCAAAGGGCGACCCGGAGATGTCCTTCCCCAGCGCCAGCGACAGGCTCGAACCGGACTCCGTGTAGACCCGGTCCTCCAGGATCTCTCTTAGATGGACCGTTTCACGGCGCGTGTTGGGCACCTCGATCCCCACCACGGACTCGCCAGGAATCGGCGCCAGGATGCGGATGCTGACGGCGCTCAGGGCCATGGCGAGATCGTCCGCCACGCCGACGATGCGGCGCACCATCACCCCGGGCGCGGGCCGGAACTCGTACACCGTGATGACCGGACCGGGGCGCACCGCCAGCACCTCGCCCTCGATGCCGAAGTCCTGGAGCTTCCGCTGCAGCATCAGGGAGTTGGCTTCCAGCGTGCCCTTGTCGATGCTGGCCTTCTCCTTGGGAGGAGCATCGAGAAACGCCAACGAAGGCAACGTGTAACCGCCGGTGAGCTCGGGGAACACGAACTGTTCGACTTCGGGCCGGGACTTGGTCCTGCGCCTGGCCCTCTCCTTCTTCTTGCCTTCCTTGGCTGTTTCCTCCGGGGCCGGAGGTTCCTCCTCCACCACGATGACAGGCACCTGGAAATCCCGGCGGTCCTTCTTGACGTTGGCCGCCGGCCTGCGCTCCGCCTTCGGCCGCGCGTCCAGCTTCGAGCGAAGCTGTCCGGGGGCTCCCGCGAGGTGGCCCCACCAGCTCAGCATGGAGGTCTGAGACATCAGCATGGCGGCCGCAAGCAACAGGAACAGCGTGATCACGCAGGCTCCGGCATAGCCGAACATCTCGGTCAGGAACTCCCTCGAAAACCCGCCCAGCACGCCGCCGCTCTCCCGGGCCAGATCCACCTCGTGCACGATACTGACCAGGATGGCCAGACCCCACAGGAGCATGCCGTACCCCACGGGCTTGAGGAAGCCGAGCCTGCCGGGCTCCCGCCGGAACAGCCGGAAGGCGAGCAACGCCAGTATGACGGGCAGGAGATAGGCCGTGACGCCGAGCCCCTGCAGCAGCACGTCCGCCAGGTACGCGCCCACCAGTCCTCCCAAGTTGACGGGGTCGCCGGCTCCCGACGGGACGTTGATGGACCGGTCCAGGGGACTGTAGGAAACCAGGCTGAGCACGGCGAAACAGGCGGCCACGAGGGCCACCGCACCCCAGAGTTCACGATTGAGCCGCGTGTTCATGAGCGCCCGCCTACATCTCCATGATATACGGCACGATCACCGGCCTGCGGTGCAGCCGCTTCTCGAAGAACTTCCGCAGCGACCGCCGTATGCCTTCCTTGAGCTCCGCCGAGTCCGTGCGCAGCTCCACGCCGCAGCCCTCGACGTACTCCCGCAAGGACTCCCGCGCGGTGCCGAGGACGTCGTCCTCTTCCTCCGAACGCATCAACCCGCGGGCCAGCAGGTCCGGGCCCGCGGCCACCTCGCCGGTCCGCTGGTGGACCGCCATGGCCACCACCACCATCCCGTCCTCGCTCAGGTGCCGCCGGTCCCTTATGACCACGTCTTCCACGTCGCCGATGCCCTTGCCGTCCACGAAGACCTTGCCGGTGGCCACCGGCTCCACCCGCCGGGCTTCCTGTTCGTCGAGCTCCAGCACGTCGCCGTTCTCCATGAGAAAGCAATTGTCGGCGGGGACCCCCACCGCGCGCGCCAGCTCGATGTGCCTGAAGAGCTGCCGGAACTCCCCGTGCACGGGCACGAAGTAGCGCGGACGCGTGAGCTGGATCATGGTCTTCAGCTCTTCCTGGCTGGCGTGCCCCGAGACGTGGATCTCCGAGGTGCGCTCGTAGTGGACCCGGGCGCCCCGCCGGTAGAGGTGGTTGATGAGGTTGCTGATGATCTTCTCGTTTCCCGGGATGAATCGCGCCGACAGCACCACCGCGTCGCCGGGATGGAGCCGGATGGAGCGGTGCTCGTCGAAGGCCACCCGGTGGAGCACGGAAAGCGGCTCGCCCTGGCTTCCGGTGGTGAGGAAGCACAGGCGATCGTCGGCCACGTCCCGCCAGCCCTGGCTGTCCGTCATGACGTCGCGCGGCAGCCGGAGGTAGCCCAGGTCGGCGGCGATGGCCGTGTTGTTGACGATGCTCCGGCCGCTGAGGACCAGCTTCCGTCCGAACTCGGCCGCCAGCTCCGCCACCTGCTGGATGCGCGGGATGTGGGAGGCGAAGGTCGCTACGAAGATGCGCCCCGGACTGCTGCCGAAGATTCCCCGAAGGCCCTCGCCGACGGCGCGCTCGGACGGCGTGCTGCCCGCGTGCTCAACGTTGGTGGAGTCCGACAGGAGCAGCAGCACGCCCTTGTCGCCGTAGGCGGCGAAGCGGTGGAAGTCGAAGCTCTCGCCCTCCATGGGCGTGTTGTCGATCTTGAAGTCGCCGGTGTGGACGATGATGCCGACGGGCGTCTCGATGGCCAGCGCGATGCAGTTGACCAGACTGTGGGTGACGGGAATCCCCTCGAGGGTGAAGGGACCCACGGAGAACCGCCGGCCGGGGACGATCTCCACCAGCTCGGTGGACGCTTCGAGCCGGTGCTCGCGCAGCTTGTGGCGCACGAACTCCAGGGTCAGCCGGGTACCGTACACCGGGACCCGGAACTGCTGCAGAATGTAGGGCAGCGCGCCGATGTGGTCCTCGTGGGCGTGGGTCAGGATGATGGCCTGCGGCGCCTTGCCCCGCTCCGCAAGATAGCTGATGTCCGGGATCACCAGATCGATGCCCAGCATCTCGGGACTGGGGAACATGACGCCGCAGTCCACGGCGATGACGGAGTCGCCCCACTCCACCGCCAGCATGTTGGAGCCGAACTCCCCCAACCCTCCCAGGGGGACGATCCTCAAGGTACCCATCTAGGCCTCGTGCCCCGACGCCGGCGAGAACCCCTCCGCCACGCCGCCCGCGCCGCCCGGCTGTACCAGATGTGAGCCGATGGCCTCCCGCACGCGTTCCATCTGCCGGCGGGAATGATCGCCGGCGCCGCCCGGGGGAATCGCGTCACCGATGACGATCTCCACTTCCCCGGACCTGAGCCGCCACTCGCCCCGCCCCATCAGCGCGCCGGAGCCGTTGATGGTGACGGGCACGATGGGAACCCCGGCCTTCTCCGCCAGGCGGAACCCTCCGCGCTTGAACGGCAGCAGTCGTCCGTCGGTGCTGCGGGTTCCTTCCGGGAAAACCACCACGGAGATCCCTTGGGCCAGCTTGTCGCACGCGCTCGCCATGGCGGCCGCCACGTCCTTCGACAGCACACGCTTGATGATGATGTGCTTGGAAGCCCAGAGCGCCCATCCGAAGAACGGGACACGGAGGAGCTCCCGCTTCGCCATCCAACGCAACTGGAACGGCGTCAGCGCCTGCACCAGTGCCGGAATGTCGATGTTGCTCTGGTGATTCGCCATGAAAATGTAGGCCCGGCCGGGGTCCAGCCGGCCCACCTGGCGCACCCGGAGACCCACGCCGCCGGTCTTGAGGACGCACCGGGACCAGAAACGGAACATGGGATAGACTCGCTTGCCATAGGGGTCCACAAGCCCGAGGGCGATGATGGGAAGGCTTTCGAAAACGCTTCCGACAACGATCAGCGCCAGCTTTAGCGTGTACATGCGGTTGTGGGCGTTGTCCGCGCGAGCCTACCGGCTACCTGAAGCGGCGGCCGGAAGCTCGCGTTCCTGCCATTTTAGGGGATATGCGTGGCGAATGCAATTTTGAGCGGGCCGGGAAGCGGGGTGGACGGAGTCCCGGGACACTAGAGCTCGATCTTCTCAGAGTACAGTCCCTTCACGAAACCGCCCTGCTGCAACCGCTTCAACACCTCCAGCTCGAGGAGCTGACCCGGCATGAGCCTTCTCGCGCGCGAGTCCGTCACGGAGACCGCGTCGATGAGCGCCTGCACTCCCTCGGCGCGCGGCACCGGCAGCGGTTCCAGTTGGTTGGCGAGGAACCCGTAGGCGCCGGAGAGTGAGGTCCCCTCGGCCAGGGTCCCGTATTTCTTCATGATGCGCATGCTGTCCGCGCGTTCGGTGAGGAAGTGCTGGACCCCGTTGACGTAAGCCATCAGGAAACGCTGCAGCACGTTGGGCTTCCGGTCGGCGAAGGGCCGGGTCGTGACCAGCAGGTCCGTGACCAGATGCACCTCTCCGACGTCGAGCACCTTGATGCCCGCCCGTTGCGCCTGCGCCGCCACCTGAGGGACCAGCGGGGCCCCCTGGACGACGTCGCGGAAGATGGCGGCGGCCCGCTGGGGCGAGTAGCCGACGGGGACCATCTCCACGTCCTCCACCGGATCGAGCCCGGCCCGCCGCAGCGCCACGCGCGCGATGAGGTCGGATTTCCTGCCCAGGCCCGACACCCCCACCTTCTTGCCCTTGAGCTGCGCCAGGTGATCGACGTACGAAGCCACGCCGAAACGGTAGTTCTCCGCGTTGCCGTGCCCTCCGAAGAACACCAGGTCGGCGCCGCCGCTCACGGCCTCGAGGGGAGGCAACACCTCCCTGGACGATACCAGGACATCGACCCCCAGGAGGGACTGTACGCCGCCGGCGGCGGCTCCGTCGATGTGGACCGCCTCGATGTCGAGCCCGTACTTGGCGAAGAGGTCGGTGTCGCTGGCGACCCAGGTGATGACGGTTCCGACTCCGAAGCCGGTCAGGGCGACCCGGACCGGGGCCCTGGTCTCGGCGCCCGCGGCGGCAGAGACAACCGTCAATGCGGCGATGACCGCCGCTGCAAGCGAATTCAGGAATCTGAAGAACATGATCCCCTCCCGCGCCATGGACATGAGTGGGAAGCACGGCGACTCGCGCCCGCAAGAGAATCCTATAGGCAGGTTCGGCCGCGGTCAACTCGCGCCGCGGGGGTTCAGGAAACGAGCGAGGCGAGCAGGTCGATGAACAGCGGGTGGTCGTTCACGGCGGGAGCCCTGTGGAACGTCATCCCCAGCGCCTCGGCCTTCTCCCTGGCCTCGCAATCGAGGTCGTAGAGCACCTCGACGTGGTCGCAGACGAAACCGATGGGCACCACGACCACCGCCCGCTCCCCGTCTCTTGCGAGCCCCGCGATGCTTTCGCACACGTCCGGCTCCAGCCACGGGTCACTGGGGTTGCCGCTGCGGCTCTGATACGCCAGCGTCCATCTGGACCGGCCCAGCCGCTCCGCCACCCGTTGCGAGGCCTCGCGGAACTCGGCCGCATAGGGCGAGCCGTCGGCCATGGAGCACGGGATGCTGTGGGCGGTGAAGACCAGCGGGGCATCGTGACAGTCCGGGGGGAGCCCGTCGAGGGTGGCGGCCACCCGGTCGGCGACCGCCTCGATGAACAGCGGGTCCCCGGACCAGGCCGCCGCATACTCCACCACCGGCGCCCCGTCCGCCGTCCGGGCGGCTTCCACGCTGCTGATGTAACGCTCCCAGGAGGCCTCGGTCCGGAAGGTGGACAGAATGATCCCCGACACGCGCCGGTGCCCGTCCGCACGCATCTTCGCCAGGGTCTCGTCCAGGAAAGGGCGCCAGTTGCGCATGCCCACGTACACCGGGACGTCCAACCCGTCCCGCGCAAGCCTCTGCCGCAGACCCTCCGCCTGCCTGCGCGTGATCTCGTTCAGCGGCGAGCGGCCGCCGATGACCTCGTAGTGACGCGCCACCTCCGCCAGGCGCGACGCCGGTATCCGCCGCCCCGCGGTGACGCGCTCCAGGAAGGGCCGGATTTCGTCAGGGCTCTCGGGGCCGCCGAACGCGATCAGGAGGACCGCATCGCACGCCGCCACGGCGCGCCCGGGCGCCTTCCCTTCCTTCCGGGTTGATGGATTGTGATCCATGGACCTGATAAACTACTGTCGTGGTTACCATCCACATCCCGTTTCGTCGAGTTTCCCAGAGACGCGGTCATCCCCGTTCCCAGTCGCTTCCGTGCCGTCGAGTCGCGGTGCTGTTCCTGACTCTGCTCCTCGTGGGTCCCGGCCTTCCCGCCCGTGGCGCGTCCGCCACCGGCTCGCCGGCCGCCCACCCGAACGGGACCGCCCGCGCGAAGGGAAGCGAGGTGGCGGAGACCGTGGCCCGGGCCGCCGCCCTTTACGATCAGTTCAAGTCCTCCGAAGCCTTGGTAGAGATCAAGAAAGCGCTGGCGGTGGCGCCGGACGACCCGGAGGTCCTGGTCTGGACCGCGCGGACCTACGTCGACGTGGGCGACATGATTCCCGAGACGGTTGCCGGCTGGCGGGAGAAACGACTGGAGCAGTACCGTGCCGCCGAGCGCTACGCGCGCCGGGCGATCCGGGCCGATCCGGATTCCACGTGGCCTCACTTCTTCCTGGCGGTGGCGCTGGGGAAGGTGGCCGGGTTCTCCACCATCAAGCAGCAGATCGCCATGGCCCAGGAGATCCGCAAGGCCACCGACAAGGCCATCGCCCTCGACCCGGACAACGGTTTCGCCTACCACGTGCTCGGCGTCTGGCACCGGCGCATGGCCGAGATCAACCGGACCGAACGGTTACTGGCGCAGTTGTTGTTCCTGGGTTCCGTCCCGGCAGGACGCCTGGACGACTCCGTGCGCTATCTCAAGAAGGCGCTTGAATACAACCCCGACATCATCAACCACCACCTGGAGCTGGCAAGGACCTACCACGCCCTGGACAAGTCGGAACTGGCCCTCCAACACCTGAAGATGGTGACGGACCTGCCGATACGGTTCTCCGACGACGCGATACACAAGCGCAAGGCGCTGCAGTTGCTGCACGATATCAACCGGAACGGCAGCGGCTGACGGGAACCCGCGGGGCGGCTACCACTCGATACGGATACAGACCTCCGCGCCCCTCTCCTCCACCGGCAGTACCGTCAGCGGATCGCCGCCCCTGGGCAGCACGCACTCTCCGGAGTCGAGAGCGAAGCAGTAGCCGTGGTTGTCGCAACGGACCTTGCCGGACACGATGGGACCGTTCATGAGATCCGCGCTCTCGTGCGGGCAGTAGCGGGAGAAGGCGAAGTAGCCGCCGTCCACGCGCGTGAGGACGATGGCCCGCCCGTTCAGATCGACGGCTTTCCGTTGCCCGGTCTCCAGCTCGCCGGTTTGCGCCACCGGGATATAGGTCACTCCCACACCGCCTCCTGAATCGCGTCAGCGCCCGACGACCAACGGTCCCCTCGCCCTTTGCGCCGCCGCTAGGCGGCCGCCGCGCGGGTCGGAGCGTACGCGGAGCCCCGCAGCACCTGACCCGGCAGGTCGCCGCTCAAACGGCCCTCGTCGTAGATCACCCCGCCGTTGACGATGGTGTAGTGGATGCCTTCCGAGCGCTGGATCAGCCGTTTGGTGCCGGCCGGGTAGTCCTCCGCCCACTCGGGCTCGTACGCCCGCACCGTCTCGGGATCGAACAGCGTGAGGTCCGCGGCGTATCCGGGGCGGATGAGCCCCCTGCCCTCGAGGCCGTAGACGGAGGCCACGTGGAAGGTAAGCTTGTGCACCGCTTCCTCCAGCGTCATGAGCCCCCGTTCCCGGACCCACAGGCCCAGCAGCGTCGTGCCGTACCCGAAGTCGGCGCCGTAAAGAACGTGGGCGCCGGCGTCCGACGTGCCCACCAGGACGTACGGGCTGCGCAGGATCTCTCCCATGGCCTGGGCATCCCCTCCGGTGTTGGCATTCTGGAAGGTGGTCAGCAGGCCCTCGTCCAGCGACAGGTCGAGCAGCGCGTCCACCGGGTCCTGGTTGCGCATGGCCGCCATCTCCGCCACGCTCTTGCCCTCGTAGCGCTTGTTCTCTTCCTTGACGACCTTCTCCACCTGCACGATGTCCCAGCGCCGGTGGAAGTTGGTCATGCGCTCGGTGGCCAGATCCTCGCGCAGTTTCGCGCGCGTAGCCGGGTCGGCAAACGCCTGCTGGCGCACCTCCACCGGCAGGAACATGATGTTCTTCCAGTTGGGGAACTCGTCGAAGAGCTGGGCGTTCTGCAGGTTGAAGTGGCGCACCAGGGGCACGGTCTGGGTGAGCCCGTAGGCGCGGTAGCCGTCTCGGAAGATCCGCGACACCGCGTCCAACTGCTGCTGCCACAGCGTGGGCTCGGCCCAGCGGTGGTGCACGCTCTGCCAGATGATCGGCCGCTGCGTCCGGCTGGCCAAGTCGTAGTAGGCGTCGAAGTGCTCCATCTTGTTGCGGCCGAGGATGGTCTCGATGATGCCGCTGTTGAGCTCGCCGAGCACGTCGCACAGTGCGTAGAGCTCGTTGTCGTCCGCCAGCCGGCTGGCCACGGGCTTGCCGTCCTCCCGCATGTGGCGCTCATTGCGGTTGGTGGAGAAGCCCAGGGCGCCGGCGTCCATGGCGTCCCGCACCAGGCCCTTCATCTTCTGCACTTCCGCCGCCGTCGCCGTGCGCTCCACCGACTCCTCGCCCATGACGTTCTGCCGCACCGCGATGTGGCCCACCAGGCCGCCGGCGTTGATGCCGAGCTTGCCCTCCAGGGCGTCGAGATACTCGCCATAGCTGTGCCAGCGCCAGCTCACCCCCTTCTCCAGCGCGAAGCGTGGGATCGCCTCCACGCGTACGAAGCTCTTGACCAGGGCGTCCTCCCCGCCGTCGCTCACGGGCGCCAGCGCCAGGCCGCAGTTCCCCATGACGATGGAGGTGATGCCGTGCTGCGGCTCGGAGGTGCCGTAGGGGTCCCAGAGGATCTGCGCGTCCATGTGCGTGTGGTGGTCGATGAAACCCGGCGACACCACCAGGCCGGCGGCGTCGATGGTGCGGTTCGCCGATCCCTTGAGACGGCCCACCTCAGCGATCTTGCCGTCCTTCACGCCCACGTCCGCCGTATGGGACGGCAGTCCCGAACCGTCGGCAACGCGCCCGCCCCGTATCAGCAGATCATATTCCATGGACAAGTCCTCCTTCGTCCTCATGCCTGGATGCAACGGCCGGACGGGTACCCGCCACAGGCCCGTTTTGCCGGTGCAGCATATTGAATCGCGCGGGGTTGTGCAAGCCGATTCGAGTGCGGGAGCGCACCCGCGGCGCCCGCGGTTTGGCTTTCGAATTTGAGCGCGGCTTTCGAACAGGCACCGGAATCTCGACCGGGGAGAAGGGGTTGACAAGATCAGACCTTATTGATAATCAGGTATCATTATTAATAACCAACCCGAAAGGAGACCCCTTACCGATGACAACCGAGAAACTGAAACTGCTTGCAACACTGACCATTTCAGTGGTCTTGTTGCCGTCGCCTCGGTCGCGACGGCAGCGAAGCCAGCTTCCGTTGCGGGCCGCCTGCTGGTGGGCGACGGCGAGACCGGCAAGATGTCGATCATCGACCTGAAGAAGGGTACCGTACAGCAGGACGCCTTTGACATGGGATCCCGGGCCGGGCGCATCTACGCCACCAAGAGCGGACGCTACGCCCTCGCGGTCTCCAGCGACGCCAATACCGTGCACGTCTTCGACGGCGGTATCTACCGGGAACGCCATGGCGACCATTTCGACCAGGTGACCGGACCGGTCAAGCGAATCGATGTGGACCTGACCGGCGACCGCCCGGTGCACTTGTATGTCAGTGGCAAGTGGTCCGCGATATTCTACGACGGTTCCGGCGACGTGGTGCTGCTCGACGAGAGCGAACTGAAAAAGAAGGGCGCCGACTACAAGCCGCCCAAGCTCAACGCGGGTCCCCACCACGGCGGCGCGGTGCCATTGGCACATGACCTGTTCGCAGTCACCATCCCGCACCCGGACTTTGCCGCCAACCCCAAGGACTACCGTCTCCCCATCGGCGCCGAGATCGTCGACCTGTCGGGGAAGGTGCTGCATCGCCAGGAGGGCTGCAAGGACCTGCACGGCGACGCCGGAAACGGCCACGTGGCGGCCTTCGCGTGCAGGGGCGGCGTCCTCACCCTGGAAGCGGACCACGGCAAGTACAAGGGGAGGTTCATCCCGTTTCCGGAGGGTGTATCCAAGGATATCCGCTTGACCGCGATCTGGGGTTACTCCGGTCTGGACCACTTCTTCCCTATCGGTTCCGAGGCCGGCCTGTACGCCGTGGATGCCAAGAAAGGCGTCATGAAGCAGTTGATCCCCGCTTCGGAGGCCCTGAAGCCGATCAACGTCGCCATGAGCCACGACGGCAAGTCACTGCTGGTCGTGATGAGCGACGGTGAGTTGCGCAAGTACGACGCCCGCAAGCTCGATCTGTTGGCCTCGGCGCGCGGTTTCCTGGCCACCCCGGTAGAAACAGGCTTCTGGGCGCGCCCCCACGTCACCACCATTCCCGGCGCGGTGTTCATCACCGATTCGGTGGGTGGCAAGGTGCTGCAACTGGACGACAAGGACCTGAAGGTCGTCAAGAGCTGGAAGATCGCCGGCAACCCCACCAAGGTGGCCTTCGTCGGCATCTCGGGGAAGACCGAGAGCCGCTAGCGCCACCTCCTCCACTTGACCCCCGGCCCTGACGCGGCACGCGGTTTCCCCGTGTGATTCCCGCGTCGGGGTCCGGGCCCGCCGCCCCCGCAACGCGCTCCATCCACCCGCCGGCCGTCTCCGCCGGCTTGTTGCCGTTTCCGCATCAATCAGCCACACTTTCCAGCCGGGGCGTCGACCTCGATACCCACTCAACCGGCAAACGGACAGGAGCAACCATGGATCTCAAGGTCGTAGGACAACCGGTAGGACGCGTGGAGGGGCCGGACAAGGTTTCCGGACGGATGCTTTACACGGCCGACGTGGCCGCGCCGGAGGCGCTGTGGGGCAAGTGCCTGCGCAGCACCATGGCCCACGCCCGGCTGGTGCGGGTGGACGCGTCGCGGGCGCGGCAGGTGCCGGGAGTGCACGCGGTGCTGACGGGCGCGGACGTGCCCGACTTCCGGGTGGGGGTGAGCCTTCAGGACCTGCCGGTGCTGGCCCGGGACAAGGTGCGGTTCATCGGCGACAAGATCGCGGCGGTGGCGGCGGAGACGGCGGACGCGGCCGAGGAGGCGCTGGCGCTCATCGAGGTGGAGTACGAGGAGCTGCCCGCCGTAGCCGATATCGAGGAAGCCCTGGCCGACGGCGCCCCGGCGGTCCACGAGCAGCTCGCCGGCTATGCCGGCGTGCCCGGCCGGCCGGAAGACCGGCCCAACGCCCTGTCTCTCAAGGAGCACGCGGCCGGCGACGTCGCGCGGGGCATGGCGGACGCCGAGGTGGTGATCGAGCACACCTTCCGCACGCCCGGAGTGCACCAGGTGTACCTCGAGCCCCACGCCACCGTGGTGTCGGCCGCGGACCCGGACCGCATCGACGTGTGGGCGTCGTGCAAGGCGCCGTTCCGGCTCAAGCAGATGCTGGCCGCGCAACTGGAGCTGGAAGAGGCCAACATCCACGTCCACGGCGTGGCCCTGGGCGGCGACTTCGGCGGCAAGGGCTCCCAGATGGACGTGCCGGTCTGCTACTACCTCTCCAGGGCCGCCGGGCGCCCGGTCAAGATGGTGATGAACTACACCGAGGAGCTCATGGCCGGCGACCCGCGCCACCCCTCGGTCATGCGGGTCAAGCTGGGGGCCAGGCAGGACGGGACCCTGGTGGCCCTGGACAGCGACATCTACTTCGACAGCGGCGCCTACTCCGGCTTCAAGCCGTCCGAGATCGACGGCACCTTCATCGTCAACGCCTACCGCATCCCGCACTACGCCATCCGCACCTGCAACGTGTACACCAACGGCGTGCCCGGCGGTTACATGAAGTCGCCGGGACAGCCGCAGACGGTGTTCGCCATCGAGTCGCTGCTGGACATGCTGGCGCGGAAGCTCGGCATGGACCCGGTGGCGCTGCGGCTCCGGAACCTGATGCAGGACGGCGACGAACTGCCCAACAAGCGTGGCATGCAGAAGATCCGCTGCCGCGAGACCGTGGAGGCCGCGCTGGCGGCGGCGGGATGGAACGACGCGCCCGCCGGCCCGGACTCCGGCCGCGGCATGGCCCTCTCCTTCCGCCACACCGGCGGCAGCGGCACGGTCAACCTGGAGATCACCTGCGACGCCGGCGGCGGGGTCACGGTGCTCACCGCCATCCCCGACATCGGCACCGGCACGCATACCCTGCTGCGGCAGATCACCGCGGAGATGCTGACCCTGCCGGCGGACCGGGTGCAGGTGGCCCGCGGCGACACCGACACCTTCGACACCGACGCCGAGCCCGGCGGCAGCAAGATCACCGCCATGGTAGGGCGCGGACTGGTGGAAGCGGTGGAGGAGCTGCGCGACCGGATGACCGAGGCCGCCGCCCAGGCCCTCGGTTGCCGGTCCGACGAGGTGAACCTGGCGGACGGCCGCTTCGCGGCCGGCGACGCGGCCCTGGCGTTCGCGGACGTGGCCGGCAAGCTCATCGCCGAAGAACAGGCGTTGTCCGTGCGCAAGTCCTACCGGCCCGAACGCTCGCCCGTGCCGGCGTTCTTCGTCCAGGTGGCGGAGGTGGCGGTGGACCGGGAGACCGGCACCGTGGACGTGAGGAAGGTGGTGACCGCCCACGACGTCGGCACCATCATCAACCCGTTGGGCCACCAGGGACAGATTGACGGCGGCTTCGTGCAGGGGCTGGGCTACGCCGTGATGGAGGAGATGGTCAAGGACGGGCCGCGGGTCACCACCCTCAATCTCGGCGACTACTGCGTGCCGTGCGTGAAGGACCTGCCGCCGCTGGAGACCGTGCTGGTGGAAGACCAGACCGGACCCGGCCCCTACAACGCCAAGGCCATCGGGGAAATGAGCATCGTGCCCACCGCCCCGGCCATCGCCAACGCCGTGGAGGCGGCCGTGGGCGTCCGCATCGCCGACCTGCCGATCACCGCGGAGAAGGTCTTCAACGCGCTGCAGGAGGGATAACCCGTCCGGCCGGGATTAACCGACCCTGCGCTACGCGCTAGGATTTGGGCCAGGCCCGGATCCGGGACTCCGGCCGCAGCTTGCCGGCGTCGTAGGTCTCCCAGTGCACGAAATCCTCCACCTTCCGGCGCGGCTTCGCATTGGGCCAGACCCGGGGCCGGCCCACGGGGACCACCCAGAGCAGGCGGAGCGCCCGGGGGACCTTGAACAACGCCCGCAGCTCCGGCTCCACCTCCTTGCGTACCGAGACCCAGACCGTGCCGAACCCCATGCTCGCGGCCGCCAGCATCATGTGCTCCACCGCGTTGGCCACGTTGGCCTGGAACAGCTTTTCCCGGTCGGCCGGCTGCCGCGTGGTGAGGTACACCCGCTTGGTGCGTGCATCGCCGCATGCGAGGATCAGGGCGCTCACGTCTCCCACGTAGTCCTTCTTGAGTCCCTTGTAGTGCACCGGATCCTCCAGCTTGCGCTGGTTCCACTCGTCGGCGTAGATCTTCCGCACCCGCTTCATCTTCGCCTGGTCCCGCGTCACCACGAACTCCCAGGGCTGGCTGTTGGCGCCCGAGGGCGCAAGCCGCGCCGCCTCGAACATGAGCTCGAGCTGCTCGTCGGTTATCCGCCCGCTCCTGTAGACGCGCACGCTGCGCCGGGCCGCCATCACTTCCAGCAGATTTTCTGCTTCCAAGATCGCCTCCTTGCGCCCATGAATCAGCCGTGTTCCGGCCAAGATGGCATCCTTTTCCACCCTGTGTTAGTTCTCGGACAGGCACATGGTCAACGTCGTCGGAATCGTCGCAAAATACGAGGAGGAGAAGGCCGAGCGGATCATGAGGACCACCATCCCGTGGCTCGAAGGCCGCGGCATGGAGGTGCTGGTGGAGGCCGAGTTCGGCACCACCGGCGGCCGCGTGGCGCTCAAGGCGGAGATGGCGGCCCGGGCCGATCTCATCATCGTGCTGGGCGGGGACGGCACGCTGCTGAGCATCGCCCGCCTGGTGGAGCGGCCCGAGGTGCCCATCGTCGGCGTGAACCTCGGCGGGCTCGGTTTCATCACCGAGATCGCGCTCGACGAGCTTGAGCAGGTCCTCGACAGCACCATCTCCGAAAACTACACCATCGAGAAACGCATGACCCTGAGCGTGAGCATCTCGGGGGAGGCCGGCTCGCGGAGCCTGCGGATTCTCAACGACGCGGTCATCACCAAGGGCGCGCGTTCGAAGATCATCGACCTGGAGACCTACGTCGGCAGCGACTACCTGTGCACCTACAGGGCTGACGGTCTGATCATCTCCACCCCCACCGGATCGACGGCCTACTCGCTCGCGGCCGGCGGCCCGATCCTCCATCCCGCCATGGGGGCCATCATCCTGTGCCCCATCTGTCCTCACACCCTTACGACCAACCGGCCCATCGTCATCGCCAGCGACGCCAGGATCCGGTCCACGCTGAGGTCCGCCGGGGACACGGTGGTGCTGATCCCGGACGGCCAGGAGGGCATCCTGCTCAACAACGGCGACCGGGTGGAGGTGCGCCGCCACAAATCGCCGGTTTCCCTCGTGAGGATGCCCACCCGGTCCTACTTCGACGTGCTTCGCAACAAGCTCAAGTGGGGCGAGCGCTGATGCTCCAACAGCTCCGGATCGACAACGTTGCCGTCATCGATCACGCCGAGCTGGAACTGGGGCCCGGGCTGAACGTCCTCACCGGCGAGACCGGCGCCGGCAAGACCATCGTCCTGTCCGCCCTGGGCCTCATCCTGGGCGCCCGCGGGTCGTCCGACCTCATTCGCGAGGGAGAGGACGAGGCCACCGTGGAAGCCCAGTTCTCCGATCTCCCGGCGGCCACGCGTGACGTTCTGGCGACCGCCGGTTGTGACGAAGACGGCGAACTGGTGTTGAAGCGGGTCGTCACCCGCGCCGGCCGGAACCGCATCTACCTGAACGGGAGCCTCAGCCCCCGGTCGGTCCTGTCCGACGTGGCCGCCGGCCTCATTCACATCTACGGGCAGCACGAGCAGCACACCCTGCTCCGCACCGAGAGCCACCTGGGGTTGCTGGACGCCCACGCCAGGCTCGAGGAAAGAACCGCGGCCATGAGGGAGCGGTTCGGGGATTTCGCGGCGGCGTGGAAGCGGGTATGCGAGCTCAAGGAGAAGCTGGCGGACAAGGCCCGCGAGGAAGCCCTTCTGCGGGCCCAGGTGGAGGAGGTCGCGGACGCGAAGCTCGACCCGGAAGAGGAAGGGACGCTGCTGCACCGGCGGGAGATCTTCGCCCATTCCGAGAAGCTCTACCAGACCTGCAAGGAAGGCGAGCTGCTCCTCTACGAGGGCGACAACGCCGTCGCCGGCGAGCTGGGCCGGTACATCCCGCGTCTGCGGGACATGGCGGAGATCGACCCGGCGCTGGCCGAAGCCCTGGCGCTTCTCGAAGGATCGGCCGCCCAGCTCGACGAGGCCACCGCGCTGATCCGCCAGTACTCGGACCGGCTGCACTTCGACCCGGGGGAACTGGAGCGCATCGAGGATCGCCTGGCGGAGATCCACCGCCTGAAGCGAAAGTACCGGATGCCGGTGGAAGACATCCTGGCGCTGGCCGGGTCCGCGAGGGAAGAACTCGCGTTGCTCGAGACCGGCGAGGAGGAGCTGACGGTCCTCACCCGGCAGTTCGAGGCGGCGCGGGATACGGCCTGGAAGATGGCCGAGGCGCTGTCCCGGGCGCGGAAACAGGCCGCCAAGGCTCTGAAGGGCCGGCTGGAGCAGGAAGTCGGCGACATCGGGCTCCCCCACACCACGTTCGAGGTGCGGTTTCACGACCGCGACCCGGCGCGGGACGACCCTCCGTTCGTCATGGGCGGCGCCCGCATCGGCGAGGACGGTATCGACGACCCCGAGTTCTACTTCTCGCCGAACCCCGGGGAGTCCGTGAGGCCCTTGGCCAGGATCGCGTCGGGCGGCGAGCTGTCACGGCTCATGCTGGCGATCAAGTCGCTGGTCCTGACCCGGAGCGGTATCCCGACCCTGCTGTTCGACGAGGTGGACGCCGGCATCGGCGGGAGGGTGGCCGAGATGGTCGGAAAGAAACTGGCCGCGGTGGCGGAGGCCCACCAGGTGCTCTGTGTCACCCACCTGGCCCCCATCGCCGCATTGGCGGACTTCCACTACGTGGTGGAGAAGCAGGTGCGGAAAGGCAGGACCTTCACCACGGTCCGAAGACTCGACGAGGGAGAGCGCGTCCGTGAGCTGGCGCGCATGCTGGGCGGCGCGGAGATCACCGCGCAGGCGGAACGCCACGCGGCCGAGATGCTGAAAACCCACGGCGTCGACCGATAACGGCGCGCACTTGCCTCCCGACCCGTCCATCCGGTATGCTTTGATCTCCATCAGGCGGTGCGTTTCCTCGGGAAACCGCAACCGCGTCGATTCCCGAATGTGGGGCCGTAGCTCAGCTGGGAGAGCGCTTGAATGGCATTCAAGAGGTCGCCGGTTCGATCCCGGTCGGCTCCACCACGAAACAGTTCGGAGGCGATGTGCCCCAGGTTCGAGCAGCGGATGGAGGAGTCTTCGCGGAGTACGACCTGGACCCAGCCTACTATGATGAAATGTTCGACCCCGCCGGAAGCCCGCGGGAGGCGTCCAGCCGCCTGACCACGGCCCTGGCCGAGCTTCAGCCCGACGAGTTGGCGAAGCTTCAGGACGGCGTCTACCGGCATTTCCTGCACGAAGGCATCACCTTCACCGTCCTTGACGCGGACAAGGCCACCGAACAGATCATTCCCATCGACTGCGTGCCCCGGCTCCTCACCGCGACGGAGTGGGATTCCATCGAGCGCGGGCTCAAGCAACGGCTTGCGGCGCTCAACCTGTTCCTGCGGGACGTGTACCACGAGGGCCGGTGCCTGAGGGACGGGGTCGTGCCCATCGACCTGGTGCTGGGCTGCCCGCAGTACCGGATGGAAATGCGGGGCCTGAAGGTGCCCCACGACGTCTACGTGGCTGTCTGCGGCACCGACATCGTGCGTACCCAGGACGGTTTCGCGGTGCTCGAGGACAACCTGCGGGTACCCTCCGGGGTCTCCTACATGCTCGCCTGCCGCAACGCCATCAAGGATGCGTTCCCGAGACTGTACCGGGCGCATCGCGTACGCGAAGTGGCGGACTACGCGGAGCGGCTTTACTCCACGCTCGCGTCCCTGCGCCCCTCGTTGCAGGACCCGCAGGTCGCCATCCTGACCCCCGGCATGCACAACTCCGCGTACTACGAGCACGCCCTCCTGGCGGGCGAGATGGGCATCGACCTGGTGGAGGGACAGGACCTGGTCCTGCGGGACGGCGCATTGCATACCCGCACCACGGCCGGGCTCCGCCGGCTCGACGTGCTCTACCGACGCATCGACGACGATTTCCTCGATCCGGTCCAGTTCCGGAGCGACTCGGTCCTGGGGACGGCCGGGCTCTTCCATGCATACCGGGTGGGCAATCTCGTGCTCGCCAACGCGCCGGGCACCGGCGTGGCCGACGACAAGAGCCTTTACGCCTACGTGCCGGCCATCATCCGCTATTTCCTCGGCGAGGAGCCCATACTGGCCAATATCGAGACGCACCTTTGCCGGGAGCCGGACGGATTGGCGTATACGCTGGAGCACCTCGACGAGCTGGTGGTCAAGGAGGTCGGAGGCTCGGGCGGCTACGGAATGCTCATAGGCCCGCATGCGTCCGCGGAGGAGCGCGGGCGGTACGCGGAGCGGCTGCGCTCCGATCCGGCCAACTTCATCTCGCAGCCGGTGCTGGCCCTGTCCCGCGCCCCGTGCTTCATCGAAGGCGCCATCGAGCCGCGCCACGTCGACCTTCGTCCGTTCGTGCTGCAGGGACGCGACGAGCAGCACGTGGTGCCGGGCGGCCTTTGCCGGGTGGCGCTCCGGAGAGGCAGCCTGGTGGTCAATTCCAGCCAGGGCGGGGGTTGCAAGGACCTGTGGATACTGGAGGACTAGCGGCCTGCGACGGTCGAATGCGTACCGTCCAGGACACTAGGTTGGGAACATGCTGGCACGGGTAGCCGCGGAATTCTATTGGCTGGGTCGCCACGTGGAGCGCGTCGACCACACGGCGCGTCTTCTCCGCTTCCAGCTCGCCCGCCTCGCCGACAGCCCCGTCGATGATCTGACCCTGGGCTGGCAGGCCGTGTACCGCATCCTCGGACAGCCTCCGGTGGGCACGACCGCGAGCGGAGAGGATGCGGAAACCATCGTCATCCCCGACGCCTATACCCTGGCCGGCAAGCTGGTGGAAGAACGATCGAATCCGGACTCGCTGCTTTCGTGCTGGGAGGCGGGACGCGAGAACGGCCAGCGCGTGCGTGCGCAGTTGCCCCTGCCCGTGTGGACGTGTCTCAACCAGGGTTGCCTCTGGATTCGGGACAGCGATTTCAGCACCGCCTGGGCCGAGGGGCCGGTAACCCTGGTGAACGAGGCCATCGACCGGCTGCGCCTTCTCGCCGGCGTGGTGGAAGCGGTCATGCCGCGGGACGACGCGTGGCGTTTCCTGCAACTGGGCCGGTTTACCGAAAGGGTCCAGCACCAGGCCGTGCTGCTCGCTTCCTGGGTCGAATTCAGCTTCGAGGACCGGGCCG
Source organism: uncultured Binatia bacterium (SeqCode) (assembly GCA_965219905.1). Classification (GTDB taxonomy): domain Bacteria; phylum Desulfobacterota; class Binatia; order UBA9968; family JAJDTQ01; genus JAJDTQ01. Next base: position 955,461 of record CBDCOS010000003.1, read on the forward strand.
CCAGCGGGCTCTCGTGGGCCGACCTCCTGCGGGTATGCGGCGCCTATGAAATCTACTGCCGCCGTTACTCCACCGACGTCGAAAGGAAGGAAGCCCTCAGCCTGCTGACACAGGATCCGGAGCTTCCGCGCTCGCTGCGCTTTTCGGTCCAGCGGATAGAGGAGTCGTTGGCGGGCATCGACCCGGTGGGTGCCCGTTACCCCCTGGCGCCGCCCCACCGCACGGCGCTCCGCCTCACCGCCGCCGTCGAGATGGCGCCCACCGGCCTTTCCCTGGAGTCGGAGACGAGCGACTACTTTCACTCGCTGGAGGAGGACGCCCGGACCCTTCACCATTTGACCATGGCCGCCTACGTCACCCATTCTCCGGCCGAGGGGCTTGCGACTTGATCATAACCTACGCCATCGAGCACCGCATGCGCTTCAGCTACCCCGAGTCGGCACGGGACTCGGTGATGACGCTGTACGTGTGTCCCATCCGCGACCGTACCCAGTTGGTGCGGGAGTTCTCCATCCTCACCGATCCCTACGGTTCGCTGTTCGACTTCACCGACTCGTTCGGCAACACGGGGCATTTCCTGGACCGGTCCGTCGACCACCGGCAGTTCACGGTCACGGCCCGCTCCATCGTGGAGGTGGGCCCGCTGGCGCCGAGGCCCGAGCGGTTGGACCCCGGAGCCGCGGCAGCGCTCGAGCGCGCCGTGAATGACGTCGACCTGTGGCCGATGGTCCACCCCAGCCGGTTCGTCGATCGCACTCCGGCCCTGGAAGAGTTCATGGAACTGCACGACATCGCCCTGGGGGAGGATCTCCTGGCCAGCACCAGGGACCTCTGCGCCAAGCTCCACCGGGCGTTCGAGTATGCTCCGGGGGAAACCCGTGTCGACTCGCCCATCGACCGGATTCTCGAGACCGGCCGGGGCGTCTGCCAGGACTACGCCCACGTGATGGCCGCCATCCTGCGCGGCTGGGGGATCCCTTGCCGTTACGTGTCGGGGTACCTCGGACTGCCCGCGGAAGGGGCGGCGGCGAGCGAGAGCCACGCGTGGGTGGAATGCTGGTTCCCCGGCACCGGCTGGATCGGGTTCGACCCCACCAACGACACCGAGGGAGACGAGCGCCACATCCGCGTGGCGGTCGGACGGGACTATGCCGACGTCCCTCCGACCCGGGGCGTCTTTCGCGGCGGCGCCGGCTCGACGCTCGAGACCGAGGTGCTCATCGAGCGGATCGCCGACCCGGAGTCGTCCCCTACCCTGTCAACAGCCTGAGCCGCTCGCCTTTCCAACCGGGAAACAGGGTGCCGTCGTCCGCCGGGTCAGCAGGATGAAAAGGCATGACCCGCGGCCATGATCGGTGACGAGAGAACCGTTCCGGTGCACGGTGCGGCCGAATTCGGTCATGAACATCAACACCTCGTTACCAAATGCGCTATGTGTTATGCGAAAAGAGACAATTTCTGATATCTAACCACAAACACTTCAAACCACCGACTTCAAGGGGGGGTGCTTCATGACGCTTGCGGATGTCCAGAAACTGATTTCGGACAATGGTGTACGACGTGTCGATCTCCTGGTGACCGACCTCATCGGGCGCTGGCAACACTTCTCGATACCCCCGTCCAACGTGAAGGAGAGCCTGGTCGAGCGCGGCCAGGGCTTCGACGGCTCCAGCCTGCGGGGTTTCCAGTCCATCGACCAATCGGACATGCTGCTGGTCCCGGACCTGGACTCGGCCCGGATCGATCCGGTGGAACCGGAGCCCTCGCTCAAGCTCATCTGCGACGTGGTGGACCCGGTGAACGGCGAACGCTACTCGCGCGATCCGCGCTACGTGGCCACCAAGGCCGAGGCTCATCTCGCCGCCTCGGGCATCGCCGACAAGGCGTTCTTCGGCCCGGAGCTCGAATTCTTCGTGTTCGACAACGTGCGCTTCGGCCTCAAGCCCAACTCGTCGTTTCACGTCGTGGACTCCGACGAGGCGGACTGGAACTCGGCCCGGGAGGAGGGCGACCGCAACCTCGGCTACAAGATCCCGCCCAAGCAGGGCTATTCGCCAATCCCGCCGTTCGACCAACTCGCCGACCTGCGCTGGGAGATGGCGGAGAAGATGGGCCAGGTGGGCCTTGAGTTCGAGGTCCATCACCACGAGGTGGCCACCGGCGGCCAGGGCGAGATCGCGACCCGCTTCCAGACCCTGCGCCGCAAGGCCGACGAGACCCAGTGGTACAAGCACATCACGCGCAACGTCGCCAGGGCCCACGGCAAGACCGCGACCTTCATGCCCAAACCGCTGTTCGGGGACAACGGCAGCGGCATGCACGTGCACCAATCGCTGTGGCTCGGCGATACGCCACTCTTCTACGAGGCCGGCCGCTACGCCGACCTTTCGGAGCTGGCGCGTCACTACATCGGCGGCCTGCTCAAGCACAGCCCGTCGCTGCTGGCCTTCTGCGCCCCCACTACCAATTCCTACAAGCGGCTGGTGCCGGGCTTCGAGGCGCCGGTCTACCTCGCCTATTCGGCGCGCAACCGCTCGGCCGCGGTCCGCATCCCCACCTACGAGACCTCGGCGGCCAGCAAGCGCATCGAGTTCCGTCCCCCGGACCCCTCGGCCAACACGTACCTGGCCTTTTCGGCCATGCTGATGGCGGGCCTGGACGGCATCAGGAACCGCATCGACCCCGGCGACCCCACCGACGCGGACATCTACGAGCTCACCCCGGAGGAAGCCGCACGCATTCCTTCCGTTCCCACCTCCATGGAGGAAGCGGTAGCGGCCCTCGGCGCGGACCACGACTACCTGCTCGAGGGCGGTGTCTTCACCCAGGACATCATCGACCACTACATCGCGTTCAAGGAGCAGGAGTCGAGGGACGTGTTCCTCCACCCCGTGCCGGCGGAGTTCTTCCACTACTTCCATATCTAGGAGGCCTTCTTTCCCGGAGCAGCGGCGACCTCGACCATCGGATCGAAACTGGAGGTTACAGGCGCATCGGACGAAACCGGAGGTACTGCGAAGATGAGCGAACACGGCTTTTCAACAAGGTTTTCCGGCCTCGGCGGGCACTCCGTCCGTCTGGCCGCCGCCGGCGGGCTGGCGGCGGCGTTGGGATTCTTCTGGTTGGCGACGGCGGCGGATGCGGCCCTGGACAAGGAGGCGCAGTTCGTTCTGAACACGTTCTCCTTCCTCATCTGGGGCGCCCTCGTCATGTGGATGTGCGCGGGCTTCACCATGCTGGAGTCGGGTTCGGTGCGCACCAAGAACGTGTCCATGATCTGCCTCAAGAACATGGGCCTCTACTCCATCGCCGGGATCATGTACTTCTTCATCGGCTACAACCTGATGTACGTGGACGTCGGCAGCGTGATCGGCAGCTTCACGCCGTTCTACGGACCGACGGGCGAGGAGATCGCGTTGCTCGGCGCCGACGACAAGACGAAGGCGGCGGCCACCGAGGCGGTCCTGCAATCCTCCGGCTACGCGACCATGTCGGACTGGTTCTTCCAGATGGTGTTCGTGGCCACCACCGCGTCCATCGTCTCCGGCACCCTGGCCGAGCGCGTCAGGCTGTGGACCTTCTTCGTCTTCATCGCCCTTCTGACGGGCATCATCTATCCCATCGTCGGCGCCTGGACCTGGGGCGGCGGCTGGCTGGGCGCCATGGGCTTCAAGGACTTCGCCGGCTCCACCATCGTCCACTCCACCGGCGGCTGGGCGGCCCTGGCGGGAGCCATCGTGGTGGGAGCCCGGCGCGGCAAGTTCCGCGCCGACGACAGCGTCAAGGCCACGCCTCCTTCCAACATCCCCATCGTCACCCTGGGGGTCTTCATCCTGTGGTTCGGGTGGTTCGGCTTCAACGGCGGCTCGCAGCTCGCGCTGGGCGGGGCCGCCGACGCGGTGGCCATCAGCCACATCCTGGTGAACACCAACCTGGCCGGCGCCGCCGGCTTCCTCGTGGCCCTGGTGATAGAGCGGCCCCTGCTCGGACGCGTGGACCTGATGGCGGGCCTCAACGGCGCCCTGGCGGGCCTGGTGTCCATCACCGCGGGACCCGACTTCGCGAGCCACTACTGGGCCGTCATCATCGGCGCGGTGGGCGGCGGCATCTGCGTGGCCGGCCTGAGGCTGCTGGAACTGCTCAAGGTGGACGACGTCGTCGGCGCAATCCCCGTCCACCTGTTCGCGGGCATCTGGGGCACCCTGGCCACCTGCATCGTCGCCGGCGGGCACTTCGGCGTCCAGCTCCTGGGCCTGGTGGCCATCGGCGTGTACGTGTTCGCGGTCTCGTGGGTGCTCTGGATGGCGCTGAAGCACCTCATGGGGGTGCGGGTCTCGCAGTCGGTGGAAGAGCTGGGCCAGGACGCCGGAGAGCTCGGCATCGAGGCCTACCCCGAGTTCGTGGTCATGCCCGATCCCGACGACGCCGACGCAATCCGCGGCAGCGGCTGACACGCGCGCCGGGGTTGGATGTCCCCGGCGGATCGAGACCTCACACGCAGAGCAGGGTTCGACTGCAGTCTTGTTCTGCGTGTGACTGATCGCCTCGGGCGGAATTCAGCCTAGCCCGGCTGTGCGCCGGTGGAAGCGGGACCGTCGGCCGGGATGGTGATCCAGAACTCGGTGAACACTCCCGGCTCGGAGTCGACGCCCATGAGGCCGCCGTGCTGGGCCACGATGTCCTGGGACAGGGACAGGCCGAGCCCGGTGCCTTCCCCCGTGGGCTTGGTGGTGACGAAGGGCTCGAAGATCTTCTTGATCATGTCCTTCGGGATTCCGGGTCCGTTGTCCCGGATCCTGAACTCGACCTGGTTGTCCTCGCGCTTGCTGAACAACCCGATACGGGGCTGATAGGCGCCGTCGGACTTGGCCCGTTCGAAAGTCGCCTGGCAGGCGTTGGTGATGAGGTTGAGGAAGACGCGGCTCAGGTCCTGGGGTACCACCTCGATCTCGCCCATGGCGCCGTCGAGCTCCTCTTCCCAGGTCACGTTGAACTGCTGGTCCTTGGCGCGCATGGCGTGGTAGGCCAGGTCGGCGTACTGCTTGAGCAACGCGTTCAGATCCACCGCGCGGCGTTCCCCGGACTGGCCGCGCGAGTGCTCCAGCATGCTGTGGACGATGCCGTCGGCGCGCTTGCCGTGCTGGTTGATCTTCTGGAGATTGGAGGTGAGATCGTCGAGGATCCCTTCGATCTCGTCACGCGCTTCGTCGGGGACCTTTGCCCGGACCTCCTCCAGCACTTCCCGCGCCTCCTCGATCAATTCGCCGGAAACCTCGGAGAAGTTGTTGACGAAGTTGAGCGGGTTCTTGATCTCGTGGGCGATGCCGGCGGTCAACTGACCCAGGGAAGCGAGCTTCTCCTGCATGATGACCTGGTGCTGGGCCGTCTTCAGGTCCTCCAGCGTCTGCTCCAGCTCCACGTTCTTGTCCTTGAGCTCGTCCGCCAGCTTCTCCACCAGATTGAGCCGCTGCACCTCCAGGGCGTGGCGCCGGAACACCTCGAGCGCCTCCGCCATGTCGGTCACTTCGTCGTTGCCCCGCACCTTCACCGGCACTTCGAGATTACCCTCGGCCATCGAACGCATGGACGCGGCCAGTCCGGTAAGGCGCCGGATCAGGTGTTGGCCGACGAAGATCCAACCGAGCACCACGGCGGCAATGACGTTCAGGATGTTGAGGGCCACCAGCACGACCATGCCGGCGTTCACGGCTGACGTGGAGGCCTCGCTCGACTCGTCCGCCTCGCGGTCCGCCACCGCCACCACCCGGTCCATGGCCGCCAGCAGCCTGGACGCGGTGGCGCGGTTCTCCTCGATGTAGCGGGCCTCCATTTCCGCCTCCCTCAGGATGGCTTCCTGGAGGCCGAAGATCCCGTCGGGGCCCTGTCCCAGCGACTTGAGCCGCTCGAACTCGAAGTCGAGCATCCGGGTGGGAGCCTCGTGGGACTCGGTGGAGCGGAACGCGCGCTCGAAGGAGCCGAGGGCGGCGTTGTAGCGTTCCCGCAGGGGCTGGATCAGGGTCCGGTCGTTCAGCACCGCGGCTTCCGCCAGCAGCCTGGCGGCAAGGTTGGCCTGGGTGTGCAGGGTCAGCAGCTCGCGGTAGCGCACCTGCTCGGCGTAGGACGTGCGTTCCGCTGGAGGCACGGGGTCGTCGTCCATGTCCCTCAGCCCGGTGGCGAGGAAGAACTGCTGGTCGTCGATCTCGGGAACCAGAATACGGTCGATCTGCCGGGTCATCAGCGGGATCTCGGCTTCCCGGGCGTCCAGGTGGCCCTGGATCTCCCGCCGCCGCGAGGACGACTGCTCGATTTCTTCCAACGTCGTGGTGAGCGCATCGGAAAGGGACCGCAACGTGCGCGCCTGTTCCCGATTCTCCAGGGAATCGTGGAGCCGGAGCTCCTCGATCAGCTTGCTCAACAGCTCCTTGTCCCTGGCGATGGCGGTCTTGACCTCGGCCAGCTCGTCCGCGGACGAGGCGGAAACCAGCCGCGGCGCGGCGTTGACCAGGGCCGAACTCTGCTGTGCGGCCCGGATGGCCGCCACCAGACTGGGCACGCTCTGCTCGGTGATGTGGTGCTGCGAGTTGCTCACCACCCTGAAGGACACCAGGGCCACGGCGCTGGCCGCGAGCATCAGCACCACGCCCAGGCCGAAAGCGGCGTACATCTTGGTGCCGAGGCTGATCCGCCAACTCTCGGCCCGTTCTATCAGGTCGCGGAGGCTCAACGTCGCTCCAGCTTGCGGATCGAACGAAACCGCTGGGAGTCGTCGATCACGGTCAGGTATACCCGGTCGGAACCCTGGTTGTCGGCGTCTCCGTACAGTAGCATGAAGCCGCCCAGATCCATGGTGCCGGCCTTCTGAAGGGCGGTGATGAAACCCTTGCGGGTGGGGTCGGGGCCCGCCCGGCGCAACGCCTCCACCGCCACCCGCCCGGTCAGGTAGCCCTCGAGGGAGACGAACCCGGGCTCCGCGGCGACGGCCACGGCGCTAAGCGCTTCACGGTACCGGCCCACCACCGGGATCCACCGGTCGTGCGGGAAGGGCACCACCTGGGTGACGATGACGTCCTTGCCCGAGGATCCCAGGGCCTTGGCCAGCGCCGAGCTGCCGACGAAGGAGATGTTCACGAAGATGGGATTGAAGCCCAGGCGGCGACTCCACTTGATGAACGTCGCCACCGGCTGGTAGGCGCCGACGATGATGACCGCCTCCGGGTTGCCGAGCCTCAGGTCTAGCACCGCGGTCTTCACCGCCCGGGTGTTACGGGGGTAGGTGGCCTCCGCGGCCAGCGTCATGCCGCGCTTGTGAAGGGCTCGCAGCGTTCCCGAGAGCCCCGCGCGGCCGTAGGAGTCGTCCTGGTAAAGGATGCCGATGCGCTTCACCCCCAGGTCCCGGGTGAGCCGCTCCACCATCTCCTCGGTCTCCTGGTAGTAGGAAGCGCGCACGTTGATGACGGTGGGGCGCTTGCGCGCATCACGGAGGAACTCCGCGCCGGTGAAGGCGCCGACGTAGGGGACCCCCGCTTCGGTGGCGATGGGCTCGGCGGCCTTGGACGTCGGCGTCCCCACCGCGCCGATGAGCGCGAAGACCTGTTCCTTGCCGATGAGCCGGTTGGTGTTGGTGATGGCCGCCTCGGGCTCGTAGCGGTCGTCGAGGGTGGTGAGGCGCAACCGACGCCCGTGGATGCCGCCGGCGCGGTTCGCCTCCTCGAAGGCCGCGGTGATGCCCAGCCGCATCCCTTCGCCCAAGGCCTTGGCCGGCCCGCTCAGGGCGCAGGACTGACCGAACATCACGCTGTCGGGACTCACGCCCGGCGTGACCGAACCCGGCGGCTGCTTCTTCGCGGCGGGTTCCTGGGCGGCGGCCGGCGATGTCATCGCCACCAGCAACGCCGCGACCGCGAATCGCGAAAACGCGTTCACGAACTTCCGCGTCCAGCCGATGGGCAAGGGTGGTCAGCTCCCGTGGTAGCGCAGGACCACGCAGGTGATGTCGTCCGACTGCGGATTCTCGCCGGCGAATTCCCGCACGCGGTCGAGCACCAGCGAGTTCACCCCTTCGCAGTCGGCTTGTTCGATCCCGGCGAGCAACGAGTCGAGGCGTTCCTCGCCGAACTCCTCCGATCCCGGGCCTTCGGCCTCGGTGACGCCGTCGGTATAGAGGAACAGGGTGTCATCGGCCTGGAACTGCATGGTGTCCTGATTGAACCGGTGGCCGGGAAGCACGCCCAGCGCCACGTCGCGGGTGGTGGGGAGGGGGACCATCTGACCGTCCTCGTGCACCAGCCGCGGCGGATTGTGCCCGCCGTTGCAGTATTCGAAGACGCCGGTCCGGGTATCGAGGACACCGTAGAAGAGGGTCACGAACATGCAGTTCTCGTTTTCCTCGGACAAGAGGTCATTGACATAGCCCAGGCACTGGTCGGGGGTTCCGCCCTCCAGGGCCCGGCTACGGAGCAGCGTGCGGCAGGCCATCATGAAGAGCGCGGCGGGAATGCCCTTGCCGGATACGTCGCCGATGGCCACGCCGATCCTGTCCCCGTCCAGAGTGAAGAAATCGTAGAAATCGCCGCCCACCTCCTTGGCCGGAATCATGAGGCCGTGGGTCTTGTAACGGTCGGTGGCGGGGAACTGCCGGGGCAGCACCGACGCCTGCATGTCTCTGGCCACGTCCAGCTCGTGGCTGAGGGCCACCAACTGGTCCCGGTTGGACAACGCCTCGCGCACCAGCGCCAGGTGCTTCAGGGTCTTGTCGATGGTGATCTCGAGATCGGTGAAGTCGATGGGCTTGGTGACGAAATCGAACGCGCCGCGGTTCATGGCGGTGCGGATGTTGTTCATGTCGCCATAGGCGGACACGATGACCGAGCGGATATTGGGTTTGGTCTCGTTGAGTTGCTTGAGCAGCGCGAGGCCATCCATGACCGGCATGTTGATGTCGGAGATGACCATCGAGATATCGTCGTCTTCGTCAAGCTTTTCGATGGCCTCCTGGCCGTTGTGAGCGAAGTCGAACACCAGTTCCTTCCTGCGGATTCGCCGGCGGAACTTCTGCAGCACCAAGGCCTCGAGATCCACCTCGTCGTCCACGACGAGGATCTTTATGGGTTCGCCGTTGACGGCGGCCAGGACCTCGGACCCGGTTTCGGCCGATGCTTGTTCGGCGCTTTCTTCCGGTTCTGCCATCTCAGCCTGCGTTGATCGCGTCCTGGCGCGTGGGGTGGATCGCCAGGATCTCGCTGAAGCCGCTGATCTTGAACACCTCGGCAATGTGGTCGCGCATGGCGCAGAGCACGATCTTTCTGCCGCCGGCCTGAAGCTGCTTGGCTGCCAGCAGCAGGACCCGGAGCCCGGCGCTGCTGATGTATTCGATGTTCTCGAAGTCCACCACCAGCGACCCCTTGCCTTCCTCGATCAGCTTGAGGAGAGCCTCCTGGAATGGGCTGGCCGTGCTACCGTCGATGCGCCCCGCGGGGATGACCACGGTCGTATCACCGTCCGTCTCTGTATTCAGATCCAAAACGCTTCCGTTTGCCATCAACTGTCTCCTTTCACAGGTGCGCGCAGAGTAATACGGTTGAGCCCGTCGGTACGCTCGTAGCCGGGGTTCGGAAACAAGGTCTTGGTCAGGAAGACGCCGAGACCGCCGATGGGCCGGTCGTCGAGGGCGGCATGTACGTCCGGCGTGGCGGCCTCCTCGAACGGATTGAACGGTATCCCCGTGTCATCCAGTTGCGCCACGATCTGGTCATCCTCGATGCGCAACTCCACCCGAAGTTCCTGCCGGTCGACCTCGGCGAAACCGTACGAAATCGTGTTGGTCGCCAACTCGTCCAGGGCAAGGCTCAGATTGTGGATCTGGGTCTGCGACAGTCCGTTGGCCTCCCCGAAGCGTGCGACTCCATCGGCCAACTCCTTGAGGGCGGATGAGAGCTCGGGCTCGAGATCGAGCGAAAGCCGGGGGAGCGCCGCCTTCATGAAACCCTTCCCCAAAGGCTTTCGCAAGTCATTTCGGAACTTGGCATGATTTTGCCCGACCGGTGGAAAACCCCCCACGGATAAACACTTGTCGCCTGCTGGATCCGTCTGGCTGTCGAAATGGCAAGTGTTCTTGCCGGTCAGGGACACTGCATCCGCCGCTTACGCGGAAAATGATAGTCGATCAAACGACACCATGTCAACTGTTGCCCGACGCGCCGGGACCCCGTTTCCGTTGTTGGACCCACCGCGCCAGCGCCTTGTCGGGGTCGGCGATCTCCTCCACCGAAGTGTACCAGTAGGCCTCCCATCCGACCTCCGGAAGGCCGCTGAACACCATCAGATTCAAGGGATACGCCTCGCTGTCGGTGCAGCGGCGGAAGTCGTCGCGGAAGAGGAAGACCGGTTTCTCCCACGCGATCGCCATGCCCAGCTCGACCATGACGCCCTCGTCCGGGGGGCAGCCGTTGACCACCGCGAACAAGCCGTCCGCGGCGCGCACGTCGCTCGTGTCGGCCTGTGCGATGCGGTACGCCCAGCCGCCCCTGGCCCTGTCCACCTGGTTGTTGCGCGCGAACGGCTCCCACACCTCCACCCCCAGGGCTTCCAGCGCCGCGGTCAGCGCCGCCAGCGGACCCTCCCGCTGCTGCGACGAGAAGCCGTAAGGGTTGGCAAGATAAAGGGTTTTTCTGGACCGACTCATCAACCGCCTGCCTCGTCGCCCCGAGCCCTGGCGGTGACCGCCAGCAGCAGGAGCATGACCGCCAGCAGGAACGCGCAACTCAGCCCCAGCGACCAGCGGATGCCGATGTATCCGCCCGCGATCCCCACCGTGACGCCGCTGAAGGTGCGGAGCCCGAGGCCCGACATGATGAAGAGGCCGATCAACTGGCCCCGGAGATGGGCCGGCGAGATAAGCTGGACCAGGGTCTGCGACATGGTCAGGTACGCCAAGTTGAGGAAGCCGGCGGCGAACAGGAGCGCCACCGCCAGATAGTAATGGGACGTGAACGCGAACATGCCCAATGCGGCGCACCAGAGAAGCGCCAAAATGATGGCGGTGCGCGCCCGGGCCTGGAGGAAGCCCCGGCTCTCCAGCAGAATGCCGCTCACGAAGGCGCCGGCGCCGTTGGCGGCGAGCAGCACGCTGTAGCCCGCCTCCCCCACGCCGAGGTTGATGGCGAATCCCGGCATTTGTGCCTGGAAGGCGTTGCCCACGATCAGGGACGAGACCCCCACCAGACAGACCATGGACACGATGACGCGGTTGCTCCGGGCCTCCCGCAGCGCTTCAAGGGCCCGGGCCCAGGTGACGCGCCGCGCCTGCACCTCGTGGGCGCGGTGGCCGGTGTAGGGCACCCGCGACAGCCACACGGTCAGGGGGATGTAGAAGAGGGCGTTCACCACCAGGCCCCACGCCGCCCCCAGCCACCGCATCATGTAGCCGCCCACGGCCGGCCCCGCGAGGATGCCCAACTGCCGGCTGGTGGCGCTGAGGCGGACGGCGCTCTGCAGGTGCTCGGGCCCCACCATGTCGTGGAGGATGAGCTGGCTCCCCGGGCTCCACAGGACCCCGGCGACGCCGTGCACCACCAGCAGCGTGCAGGCGTGCCACACCGTGAGCGTCCCGGTGATGATGAAGTACGCCCAGGCGATGGTGAGGACGAAATAGAGGATCATCGCCCACTGGATCACCCGGCGGCAGTCGAAGCGGTCCGAAAGCAGGCCCACGTACCACGACAGCAACAGGAACGGCGACCAATGGCTGATGACCGCGAACCCCTGAAGCTGTTCCCACCTGAACAGGTCGTAGATCACCCAGTAACTGATCACGTGCTCGATGTTGTCGGCCATCATGGCCAGCATGGTGTAGGAGAAGTAGGCGCGGAAGTGAGGTTGCCGGAGCGCGCCGAAGGACACTCTGGACTGCGCCACGTCCCTGAGAGACCGTCCCTCCCCGGTGCCGACCTGTGTTGATGAACTTCGGGACACCACTGGAGTGTGGCACGAAGCCCGGCGCGGAGACAAGATCCGCGTTTTCGGGGGAGGCCTCCCTCGGCCCGACAGCAGTATTGCCTTCCGGCGGACAAATGTGCTAGAGGAATATCTGTGCAGGGCGATCTTCCTGTACAACACCGTGATTACGCAAAACTTTTTTACAAGGAGAGAGCACCATGAAGAAGCTGGTTCTTGAGAGCACCGCGCCGTTCCAGGGTCTGTGCGAGTTGGTGGCCTACAATGAGGGCCTGTTCGAGAAGGAAGGCCTTGAGATCGAGTTCGCCGATCGCGGACCTGGCGACAAGAACACGCATACCGACGTCACCGACCCCAAGCAAGCGGACCCCCACGCCAGCCACGGGATGCTCTTCGAGCAGGGCAAGGCCGACATGTACAACGCCTGCGAGTGGGGCAACTACTGCCGGGTGCAGGACTCGGCCGTCGATGCCGGACGGCAGATCGGCCGGCGCTCCATCATCGCCTATGCCGGCCTCGTGGTGAGGCCCGATTCGGAGGTCTACACGGCCCAGCAGCTCGCCAACAAGCTGGTAGGCGTGCCGTTCTACTTCGGCACCCACTACCTGACCCTTCACATGCTCGAGGGTTTCCTTACCAGGGACCAGATCAATCTGTGTCAGGCCCCCCGGGGTTCCCGCTACCGTCTGGACTCCGTGATGAAGGGGGAGATCGAGTCCACGCCGCTGACCGAGCCGTACCTCACGCTGGCGGAGAAGAAGGGCTGCCGCATCGTCGTCTCCGCTTCGCTCCACGGCACCGAGGTCGCATCCGACAACGTGGACGCCGAGACCTACGCCATGTTCAACCGCGCCGTGCGCGAGGCCGTGCGCCGCGTCAACGCCGACAAGAAGAAGTACATGCAGTACTTCATCGACTACCACAGCGACGATCCGGAGATCGCCGCCATCCGCGCGGACGAGCTGCGCGAGAGCCGCATCGTCGTGGTGGACCCGGCGCCGATCCCCGCGGAAGAGCTTGAGCGCACCGCCGCCTGGATCAAGAGCTGGGGCATGCTGGCCGAGAACGACGCCGCGACCGAGCTGGTGAACCTGAACGTCCAGGAGTCGGCCCACTAGAACCGCCGGCGCTTGCGCCGCTCCGGGACACGGACCTCCCCGAGGCCCCCTGGGAGGCATGAAGACGGCACCAAACCTAACAGGAAAGGGAAGACCCCCACGGGTCTTCCCTTTCTTTTTGCAGAGAACCGCCACCCCGGTGCGGGATTGACTTGAACCCTGGCTTCACAGTCATGGCGGCGGTGGCCGCGGCCGCGCTCTGGCTCGCCGCGGGCCAGACCAAAGAAGTTACCGCGGCCGGCGCACCCGCCCCGCCGTCCCTGTCCCACCGGAACGGCACCATCGCCGGCACCGTACGCCTCCCCGGCAAACCGCCCCCGCCCGGAGTCTTGTCGGTCTACAAGGAACAGGCCTTCTGCGGCTCCATGATTCCCGACCAGAGCCTGGTGGTGGCACCCGACGGCGCCCTGAAGAACGTCGTCGTCACCCTGCACGGCCCGGGCCTCGACCGGCCGGCGGAACCGCCCCACCACATCCAGCTCGACAACATCGGCTGCCGTTTCGCACCCCACGTGCAGGCCGCCCCCGCCGGCAGCAAGCTGCTCCTGCTCAACAGCGACGTCATCCTCCACGACGCCCACGCGCGCATGGGCGCCCTGACCCTGTTCAACGACGGCCTGCCCCGGTGGCGCCGGCTGACCAGGACCCTGCGACGGCCCGGCGTCATCAGGATCATCTGCGAGCTGCACCACGCCTGGATGAGCGCCTACATCGTGGTGACGGCGAACCGCTTCTTCGCGGTCACCGACTCGCGCGGCCGCTACGCTATCGGGGGGGTCCCGCCAGGGTCCTACCAAGTGCGTTTCTGGCACGAGAGGTTGGGCCGGATGTCAAGGCAGGTCACTGTCAGGCCGGGAACCACACGGCAACTCCACCTGGCGTTGCCGCGGCAGTGAACCCATCCGGTCGAGTCGGCCGCAGGTCAACCACAACCTGGACGACTTTGGTCTGCTCGCACAGACAGCGGTGGCCGCCCCGGCGGCCATCGGCTGCGACCGACCTATTCTCATCAACTTGCCGGCGGGACCTGACGCGGCAACTGAGAAACGTCCGGGGAAAGTTCAGTCTGACCGCTCTAGCGTAGAACATGCGCCGAGCGATCAATCTTGTCGGCGTGCCAGCGCTCGTTGCCGCCGCCTGACGGCTGCGGAAGCCAGCCCTGAAACCGCTTCCCCACTGACAATCGCGCCCGCGGATGATCTCAAATGGCTTGACCATGTACGCCGTACGCCATCACCCGAACAGCCTTTCGAGCGCACCGCGCTGCGCCGCATGCTTCCCGGGATCGGTATCCTTGAGCTTCTTCAGATTGATCAGCTTCCAGCGAACGGCCGGAAGGTCCACCGCCTCGGGCAGGCCGATCAGCCCGAAGTCCGGCTCGGCATCGTGGAGGGAGAGCAGAAAAGCGGCGACATTGCCGTGCAGCCGCGACCGGATATCGGCGTGCAGGCGCCGGCCCGCCTCGGCGAGCGCCTCCCGGGATACCGCCTCGCGCGTCATGCCGATGAACTCTTCGTCGTAGAGCTCCTCTCTGAAAGGAGCCGCTGGGGCCAGGAGCTCGTGCATCGGTCGGCCCGAGCTCGCGACGTAGACCATGAACACGCGGAAGAGCCCCTCGGTCAGGCCTTCGTTCTCGTAGAGGAGCTTCACGTCGAAGAGGTCGCGCGGATGCCGGCGGTCGAGCGCCGCGTGGAGTTTGCCGCCGTACAGATCCTCGAACGCCAGCACGTTCCCCTCGACGAACCCGAACCGTTCCGTCACCGCCTCGGACGCCGCCATCGACCGCGCCGGATACACCGCCCCACGCATCACGGGGGAGGTCTCGATCTTCACCTGCGCCCGGCCATCCCTGACCATGACGCGGTTGTCGCCGCCCCCACCGCCGGTGATGCGGCGCACGTGAACCCGCGGGTTGCGGCCCGAAACCGCCGCTGCGATGCGGTCCAACGCATCGCCGATGTCCCTGAGCGAGGACCGTCGGTCCGCCACGGGCAGCCAAGTCAGGTCGACATCGACGGACAGCCTCGGCAGCTCGCGGTAGAACAGGTTGATAGCCGTGCCACCCTTGAGCGCGAACGCCGTCTCCCGCGCGATGTCCGGCAGGACGCTCAGCAGCAGGCGGATCTGCGCCACGTACCGGTCAAGCATCTTCGTCCGTCCCTTGAGGCTCGACGGGCATCAGAGTTTCGGGCACTGAGATTCGGTACGCCGGATGGAACCGCGCGCCTTCGACCAGAGCCCGCGGCCCGGACCCGAAGTCGATGGCCGAGGCGTCGAGGTGCCTGCGCCAGCCATGCCGGTGCCGGTCTGCGAAGACGAAGAACAGCCGGCGCACCTTCACGCTACGGCAGGCGCCGAGCAGCGCCGTGAGCTGCTTCGGCCGCAGCGACACCAGCCCCTCGAAGACCTTGTCAAGGTTCTCGAAGCTCGCATGCCGCGGCAGCTCGTCGAGCGCCTCGAGGATGGCGCGCTCTGGCGACGACGCCTGGATGGGCCAGCGCCACACGTCGACCGCCGCTCCGGCCTCGGAGTCGGACTCCTCGATGCCTGTCCGGTCGTCGCCAAAAAGCGTGCGCCGGCGCACGACGATTTCCGTCCGCATCGGCAGGCGCTTCAACCAGGACGGCACGTCACCGTAGAACCCGACGCGCGGCCTTTCTCCGAGGCTCAGGTAATGCGCATGGCCGGCCAGATCGAGGGCGCTCTCGCCGCCCAGATGGACGGCATAGTTCATCAACCGTTGCAGGGAGAGGAGAAAGACGGCCCACGACTCCCCGCCGGCGCTCCGGGCGCCTTCCGGCACGGGGCGACGGTACACACCGCGGACGATCCGTTCGAGCCAGCCGCGGGCGACATAGTCGTGGATGGACTTGGGGTCGATGCCCCGGGTCTTCAGCCAGGGTGTGTCCACCACGAAGCCGGGTGGGACCGTATCAAGGAGTGGCTTCAGGCGTGGCGTTTTTGAATGGTTCATTACCATTAAGATAGCATAATCTCGAAATGCTCAAGGCCTGTTTTGCGAAATGCATCATTACATGGCTGAAGACCATGCAACAAGAGCAAAAATAAAACAACGCGCGCGTAGCCACACAACAACTCGACGTGGCGATGCCGCGGCGTTGAAGCGGAAGGGCGTCAGCGGGAATCGACGCTGGCCCGCAGCCGGCGCACGCCTTCGGCGGCCCCGCCGGGGGCCTTGTAGACCGAGGAGCCGGCCACCAGCAGGGTGGCGCCGGCGGCTACCACCCGGGCGGCGTTGTCCGGACCCACGCCGCCGTCGATCTCGATGGCGGTGTCGAGGCCGCGCTCGTCGAGCATGCGCTTGAGGCGGCGCAGCTTGTCCACGCTGCTCTCGATGAAGCTCTGGCCGCCGAATCCGGGGTTGACGCTCATGATAAGGACCTGGTCCAGGTCCGGCAGGATGTCTTCCAGGGTCGCCAGCGGCGTGGCGGGGTTGAGCACCACTCCGGCCTTGCTGCCCAGCGACTTGATCTGCTGCACGGTGCGGTGAAGGTGCGGGCAGGCCTCCTGGTGCACCAGCAGGGTGTCGGCGCCCGCCTTGACGAAGTCCTCGACGTAGCGCTCGGGCTCCACGATCATCAGGTGCACGTCCAGCGGCAGCGTGGTGCTGCGGCGGGCCGCCTCCACCAGGAGCGGGCCAATGGTGATGTTGGGGACGAAGCGGCCGTCCATCACGTCCACGTGGATGGCGTCCGCCCCCGCCCTGTCCACCTCGGCGATCTGCTGTCCGAGGATGCAGAAGTCGGCAGAGAGAATGGAAGGAAGGATCTTGACGCTCTCACTCACGGTCCGACGCCTTCCGGCACTCCTCTTCCACGGCCGCGAGCAGCTTGTCGAAGGCCTCGGAGAAGAGCCTCACGCCGTCCTCCAGGAGCTTGTCCGTCACCTCGGTCATGGACACGCCCGCGCGCTCCAGCGCCGCCATGGTCTCGGCGGCGCCTTCGACGTCCTCCTCCAGGCTCTTCCGGGTCTCGCCGTGATCGCGGAACGCGTCCAGCGTGGGCGGCGGAATGGTGTTCACCGTGTCCTCACCGATGAGCTCGTCGACGTACAGGACGTCCGGGTAGTCGGGGTTCTTGGTGCTGGTGCTGGCCCACAGGAGCCGCTGGGGCCGGGCTCCCTTGCCCGCCAGCGCCTGCCAGCCCTCGCCCTGCATGATCTCCTTGTAGCGCCTGTAGGTGAGCTTGGCGTTGGCGATGGCGACCTTGCCCTTGAGCGCCCGGAGGCGCTCCTTCGCCGCCTCGTCGTCGGCGCCCTCGATCCGCTTCTCGATGGTATCGTCCACCAGCGAGTCGATGCGGGAGATGAAGAAGCTCGCCACGCTGGCGATCCGGCCCACGTCCAGTCCGTCGGCGGCGGCCTTGGCCAGCCCCCGGATGTAGGCCTGGGCCACCTGCTCGTAGGCTTCCCGGGCGAACAGCAGGGTCACGTTGACGCTGATGCCCTCGCCGATCAACCGCTCGATGGCCGGCACCCCCTCGGGCGTGCCCGGCACCTTGATCAGCAGGTTGTCCCGCGACACGGTGTTCCAGAGGCGCCGCGCCTCGGCCACCGTCCCCTCGGTATCGTGGGCGAGATAGGGTGACACCTCCAGGCTCACGTAACCGTCGCGCCGGCCGGTGTCGTCGTACACCGGCCGCAACACGTCCGCCGCGTCCTGGATGTCTCGGGTGGCGATGGCTTCGTAGACCGCCTTGGGATCCGCCGCGCCGTCCCCCGCCATGCGCGCGATCACGTCGTCGTAGTCGTCGCTGTCGGCGATGGCCTTCTCGAAGATGGCCGGATTGGAGGTGACGCCCTTGAGCCCGTCCTCCTCCACCAACCGCTTCAACTCCCCGCCGGTGAGGAGCTTGCGTTGGATGAAGTCCAGCCAGACGGACTGCCCATGCTCGTTCAACGCTCTCAACGGGTTCATGTTTCCTCCAGGCTTGCGGGCGGCTCGCGACCCGCCGCTACCGCCCGCGGGCGATCTGCTCCTTCGCCGCGGCCACCACGTCGGCGGCGGTAAAGCCGAACTTCTTCTGCAGGTCCTTGAGCGGCGCCGAGGCCCCGAAAGACCGCATCCCGATCTGGTGTCCGCCGATGCCGGTGTACTTCGTCCAGCCGAACACCGAACCCTGCTCCACCGACACCCGGGCGGGCACGTCGGGCGGTATCACGCTGTTGCGGTAGCTCTCGTCCTGGTCGTCGAAGAGCTCCCAGCAGGGCATGCTCACCACCCGGGACCGGACCCCTTCCGCCGCCAGCGCCTCGTGGGCCTCCACGCACAACGAGACCTCGCTGCCGGTGGCGAGGAGGAGGACCTCGGGCTCTCCGTCCGGAGGGTCGGCCAGCACGTAGGCGCCCCGGGCGACGCCGTCGGCCGAAGCGTACCGGCTCCGGTCCAGGGTCGGCAACGCCTGGCGCGTCACCACCAGCACCGCCGGCTCGTGGTGCAACTCCATGATGAGCTTCCAGGCGGCGGTGACCTCGTTGGCGTCCGCCGGCCGCAACACCATCAACCCCGGCACCGCGCGCAGGGAGGCCAGGTGCTCCACCGGCTGATGCGTCGGCCCGTCTTCCCCCACTCCGATGGAGTCATGGGTGAAGATGTGGACCACCGGCAGCTCCATGAGGGCGCTCAGGCGGATGGCGCCCCGGGCGTAGTCGCTGAAGATCAGGAAACCCGATCCGTAGGGGCGCACCTTCACCAGCGCCATGCCGTTCAGGACCGACGCCATGGCGTGCTCCCGGACCCCGAAATGCAGGTTGCGCCCGGCGGGGTCCTCGGCGGAGAAGTCCCCGGCGCCCTCGAAGGTCAGCCGGGTCTTGGTGGACGGCGCCAGGTCGGCCGCGCCCCCCATGAGCCACGGGACGTTTTGCGCCAGCGCGTTCAGCACCTTGCCGGAGGCGTCGCGGCCCGACACTCCCTTAGGGTCGGCGGGGAAGTCCGGCAGGTCCCGGTCCCACCCCTCGGGAAGCTGGCGGTGCTGCATCCGGTAGAGCTCGTCCGCCAGCTCCGGATTCCGGGTCCGGTAGTCCTCCAGGCGCTGGAACCAGGCGTCGCGCAGGGACTTGCCGCGGCTTCCGATGCCCTCCCGGAAGTGCTCCTCCACGCCGTCGGGGACGTGGAACTGCGCGTCCTCCGGCCAGCCGTAGCGCTTCTTGGTGAGCTTGACCTCCTCCACGCCCAAGGGCTCGCCGTGGGCGCCGCTGGTGTCCTGCTTGTTGGGAGAGCCGTAGCCGATATGGCTGTCCACGATCAGTAGCGTCGGACGGTCCGTGGTGTCGCGGAACGTGCGGAAGGCCCGCTCCAGCATCTCCAGGTCGTTGGCGTCGCCGACCCGGACCACGTTCCACCCGTGGCCCAGGAAACGGGTAGCCACGTCGTCGGAGAAGGCCAGCGCGGTGTGACCCTCGATGGTGATGCGGTTGTTGTCGTAGATCCAGCACAGCTTGGACAGTTTCAGATGTCCGGCGAGCGAGGCGGCCTCGTTGCAGACCCCTTCCATCATGCAGCCGTCGCCGCACAGGGCGTAGACGTCGAAATCGATGAGGTCCTCGAACCCGGGCCGGTTGTAGCGGCTGGCCATCCAGCGCCCGGCGATGGCCATGCCCACGCTGGTGGCGACCCCCTGGCCCAGGGGGCCGGTGGTGGTCTCCACCCCCGAGGTCCAGCGGTACTCCGGGTGGCCGGGACAGCGGCTGTCGAGCTGGCGGAACTGCTTGAGGGCCTCCAGCGGAACCGAGAGGGAGCCCAGCGTTTCGTAGTCCTTGCTGACCGCCTTGACCCCGGTCAGGTGGAGCATGGAGTACAGCAGCATGGACGCGTGGCCGGCCGACAGCACGAACCGGTCCCGGTTGGGCCAGATGGGGTCATCCGGATCGAACCGCAGGAAACGCTGCCACAGGCAATAGGCCACCGGAGCCATGGCCATGGGCGTTCCCGGGTGGCCGGAGTTGGCCTGCTGCACTCCGTCGATGGAAAGGGTCCGGATGGTGTTGATGCAAAGCTCGTCGAGATTGGCGTCGCTCATGGAAGGGGACTCCGTGAAGAAAATTGCCTCATCTCAAGTGTGCCAGATGACTCACGCGGCACACAATGCGTTCCGTCGCATTTGTTTGGATTTTCTTCCGGCAACCGATATTCTCCCCAAGTCTCCATGGAAAGCTTCACGCCGGCCGAACGCGAACGACTCGCCCCCTTCTTCACCAACGTGGACCGGCCGGTCTTCGGCCTCAGGCTGCCGCAGGAGGTGGCCGGGGCGCTGTTTTCCCGCTACAGCCGCTCGGCAAAGGACCTCCGGCGCACGTTTCTGGACGAGTTCCTGGGCGACGCCGACCTCTCCGCCATCCTGGACACGCCGGGACCGGCCGGCGGCGACGACCCGGCGGTGCGGCGCGCGCGGGCCTTCTACGACCGCGTGCTGGTGGGATACGGCGATGACTCGGTGGCCCAGCTCGGCGGCGCCCATATCGCCTGCGAAGAGATCTCCAACGTGGCCGCCAAGGTCCTGGAGGACGCCCGGATCGGCATTGCGCCGCTCGAGAAGTCCACCCGGTACGTGCGCTTCGACCGCAAGGACGCCTCCGGCCGGCACCTGTTCTTGGTCGAACCGAGCCTTGCCGGGTCCGGGCACCGACGCGACTACATGGAGCTCATGGAGCTCTTGTTCGACACCTACTCGCGGCAGATGGAGCCGATGATCGCCCACGTCCGCAAGTCGGTTCCGCTGGAGGAAACGGAGCTGCGGCACCCCCGCACGGGCGACACCGTCACGTACGCGGAGGCCCGCAAGGACGAGAAGCTGGCCCGTTGGGCCGAGACCGCCTACCGCTCCACGGTACGCGCCCATGCCTGCGATATCCTCCGGGGCTATCTTCCGGCGGCGACCCGCACCAACGTCGGACTCTTCGGGGTGGGGCAGGCGTTCGAATACCTGCTGTCCAAGTGCCATTCCAGCGACCTGGCGGAGCTTCGCGGCCTCGGCGACGCCATGCGCCTGGAGCTCGACACGCTGATCCCGTCCTTCGTGAAGCGGGCCCGACCCAGTTCCTACCTGTCCGAGACCTTCAAGGACGTCCGTACGCTGGCGCGGGAGTTGGTGACGGGAGCGGTGCACGGGGGTCCGGCGGTGACGCTGGTGGACTACGACGAGCAGGCCGAGGAGAGGATCATCGCCGCCATCCTCTATCCCCACGCGGCCCAGCCGCTGTCACAGTTGCGGGAACTGGCCGCGCGCCTGCCGGACGAACGCAGGCAAGCGGTGCTGGACGCCTACATGAAGAGCCGGAGGCACCGGCGGGAGAAACCGGGGCGGGCGCTGGAGCAGGTCTATTACACCTTCGACATCGTCGGCAACCTGGGCGCCTACCGCGACCTTCAGCGGCATCGGCTGCTCACCCAGGAGCGCCAGGACTTCACCACCGTGCACGGCTACGACACGCCGCCGGAGATCGCCGAGGCGGGCTTCGACCGCGATTACCGCCGCTGCATGGAGCGGGCGGCCGAGGTCTACGAACGGATCGCGGCGGACCATCCGAGGGAGGCGCAGTACGTGGTCCCGTTCGCCTATCGCACGAGATGGTACATGAAGATGAACCTGCGGGAGGCCGTGCATATCGGAGAGCTGCGGACCATGCCCCAGGGCCACCCCGACTACCGCTCCATCACCCAGGAGATGTGGCGCCAGATCGCCGCGGTGCACCCGCGGCTGGCGGGCTACGCCAGGTTCATCGACTGGGAGACCTACCGGCTTGGAAGGCTCGCGTCCGAGCTCCGCACGGAGTTCAAGAAATCCGGCCGGTAGCGGGCGCCGGCAGCCCGTGGAGCGGGCTCAGGCCGCTTCGGCCGGAGCGTTGGCGCGCGCCTTCTCCTTGCGGTTCTTCCACTCCCGGAGCCCCCGCCGCAGGTAGCTGGGCTCTATGCCGAGCACGCTGCAAACGGTCTCGAAGCCGAGGAAACGCTCGTCGTCCTCCGCAAAGATCCACTCCTCTGCGTCCCGGTAGACCGCCTGCTTCTTGGCGGTCCGTGCAAAGACGTTCTTTCGGTAACAGGCAAGGGCATCCTCGAGGATGGCGAGAAGCAGGTGCTTCTCGGGCTCGAGCGGCGTCTTCCGCTGGATCGTGTCCGTATACTGGTCCGCGTCCACGCCGTCGGCGTCGAACAACGTCACGGCATCGAATGCATCGGCCATGGAGCGCTCCCGGGCTTGGCCGTCGCCACCAGACCCCCCGGCCTGGGACACAACAACTGTGGCTTTGGTGTCTTCCCTCATCGCTGGTACCGCCGTTCCATTAGACTGAAACCGGTTCCCTTATCCGACCTTTTTTTCTTCCCTTTGTTCCTAAATGCAATTTAAGTTTCCAAGGCTCTCCTGTCAAGCAATTCTGCGGGGCATTTGGTTCATGATTCTTAAAAAGAGAACGATAACTATCATTTTTGGCATGATAATCCTCCGGCAAGAAGCCGTCCTTTCGGTTGCCATTCCAGCGACACACCAGTAAACCAACTCGATATCGTGACCCGAAAGTTCTTCTACGGCTGGTACATTGTCGGCGTCGCCTTCATCTGCTACCTGACCTCGTCCTTCGCGCTGTCCAGCACCCTCAGCGTGTTCATGAAACCCCTCACTTCGGAGTTCGGGATCTCCCGCGGCGTCTTCTCGTTCATCCGTAGCGGCGAGGTCATGTTTTCCTCCGTGATCGCGTTCCTCGTGGGCCCCCTCATCGACCGCTACGGGGCCCGCTGGCTGATCGTAGCCGGCGCCGTGGTGGCGGGGGCCGGATACATCCTGCTAAGCCAGGTCCAGTTTTTCTGGCACTTCATGGTCATCCGCTGGCTGCCCATCACCGTGGGCGACACCCTCATGGGCTACATGGTGATCAACGTGATGATCTCGCGTTGGTTCATTCACAAGCGGGGCCGTGCCATCTCCATCGCCAACATGGGCAACGGCATCGCCAAGGCCGGCATCCCGCTGGTGGCCGTGGGGCTCTTCGCGCTGGTGGGGTGGCGTAACACCTGGATGGTGTTCGGCCTGGTGACTCTGGCCGTGGTGGTGCTCCCGGCCTTCCTGCTGGTGCGGCGCAGCCCGGAAGACATCGGGCTCCAGCCGGACGGGGCGCTGGCGCCCCCTCAATCCTCTCCCGGCGAAAGTCCGGGAACGGAAGCCCCGCGGGAGCACTCCGCCGATGTCCAATGGACCCGGGCGGAGGCCGTCCGGACCGGCACATTCTGGCTGCTGGTCATCACCTACGGCACCGTCACCTTCGGAATCATCGGGTTGAACCTGCACATCCATCCCTACATCACGGACATCGGATACTCACCCGAGGTCGCCTCCACGGTCATGGGAATGATGGCGCTGACGCAGACGGTGGGGAACCTTGCCTGGGGCGTGGTAGGCGAGCGTATCGACGTGCGCAAGGCGGCCGCCGCCCAGTTCCTCCTCCAGGCGTGCGGCCTGGCGCTGGCCCTTGCGTACACCGGCCTCGCCCCGGTCTCACTGGGGTTCCTCATCTACGGATTCGGCCTCGGCGGGATCCTGGTGATCCGCGAACTGCTCTGGGCCAACTACTTCGGCCGCGTATCCCTGGGCCGGGTACGCAATCTGGGTATCATGATCACGCGCACGGGCACGACGGTGGGACCGCCCTTCTTCGGCTTCTTCCACGACTACACGGGCAGCTATATCCTGTCGTTCGGTGTCTTCATCGCGGCGCTGCTGCTTTCCGCGCTGCTGGTCCTGGCCGTGCGTCCCCCGCGCAAGGCGGCTTCCGGTCCCGGCGGAGAGACCTTCCCGGAGACGCCATGACGCCTCAATCCAACCAGCCGTGGGTCGTGGCCGGAGCCGCTTCGCTGACCTTCGGCTTCATCCGCGGCCTCCATACATCCTTCGGCGTCTTCTTCGTGGCGCTGCTGGACACGTTTCACTGGAGCCGCGGGGTGACCGCCGGGCTTCAGACCGCGAACCTGGTCACCGACGCCCTCGTATCGCCCTTCATCGGACGGTTCACCGACCGCCTGGGACCGAGGCGGGTGGTGGCGGCGGGCAGTCTCGTCCTGGCCGCCGGCCTGGTGCTGTGCAGCCAGGTCCGCACCGCCTGGGAACTCTATCTCTGCTTCGGAGTGGTGGTATCGCTGGGGTTCGCCACCGCCGGCGTGATCCCCCACGTGGTAGTGGTGTCGGAGTGGTTCCCCTCCCGCCGCGGGCTCGTGCTGGGCATCGTCTACGGCGCGGTGGGGGTGGGCACCCTCATCCTCTCGCCCGTGAGCCAGTGGCTGATCTCCCTGTGGGGCTGGCCGCGGGTGTTCCAGGCCCTGGCGGCGGTGATCCTCATCCTGATCATACCGCTGGTGTTGAGCACCTACCGCCCCAGCCCGCAAAGCGCGCGCGAACCGGCAAGAGGAGGAGGCGGCGGCGAGTGGTCGACTTCCCTGGCGTTGAGGAGCATTCAGTTCTGGAGCCTGTTCATCTCGCGGATGCTGGGCTCCATAGGGACGATGCTGATCGTCACCCACCAGGTCGCCCACGTGGTGGACATCGGCTACAGCCACATCTGGGCCGCCGGGGTCTTCGGCGTCATGGCGTTCGTCAGCGCCGGGGGACGCGTGCTCTTCGGCTACCTCGCCGACGCCCTCACCAAGACCGCCGCCTACACCCTCAACATCGCCTGCGCGGCCGTCGGCGTCCTGGCCCTCACCCTGGCCATGGACACCTCGCAGCCCTGGCTGCTCTACGTCTACGTCGGCGGTTTCGGCATCGCCTTCGGCTCACGCGCGGTCATCCTCTCGGCCATCACCGCCGACATCTTCGCCGGCCGGGGCTTCGGAACCATCTTCGGGTTCTCGGTGATGAGCGTCGGCGTGGGCGGCGGGCTCGGAGCCTGGCTCGGAGGCGCGCTGCACGACCTCACTGGCGACTACGTCGTGTCGTTCAACGTGGCCAACTCCCTGCTGCTGATCTCGGTGCTGGCGGTATGGGTTACCGGCCTCGACTGGATGCGCCGCTTCGACCGGCGACTGTGGCCCTAGTGTCCTGTCCGGGCAAACATTGACTCGGATCGAGTGATTGCCTAGTTAGTTAAGCTTCCTCAACGGACCGAGCCCGCGTACGCCGCACTCCGCTGCCGGAAGAAAGAAGCATGAGTCAACCGCCCGTCATCGACGCCGCTACGGCCCGGGATCGCCGTGACCCCTGATTCCATCCACCGCTCAGGAAGGCCGGGGATCTTCTATGGCTGGTACATCGTCGGCGCGGCCTTCCTGGCCAACATTTCCTGCGCCTTCTTCCTTTCCAGCACCCTCAGCGTCCTTCTGAAGCCCATTACCGCCGACCTGCGCGTATCCAGGGGCATCTTTTCGCTCCTGCGATCGGGTGAGCATCTCCTGTATGCCCTCATGGCGCCGTGGGTCGGCTCGCTGCTGGACCGCTACGGCCCCCGCGGCATGATGGTGGCCGGCGCCGTCCTCTCGGCCATCGGTTTCCTGTTGCTGGGCCACGTGCAGTCCTTTCTGGAGTTCGCTTCCGTGCGCGGCACCATGATGGCCGTGGGCCATGCGCTGGTCTGCTACTTCGTGGTGAACGTCACGGTGGCCCGGTGGTTCGTCCGGATGCGGGGGCGGGCGATAGCACTGTCCCATCTGGGACACGGCATCGCCAAGGTGACCATTTCGCTGGTCGTGGCCTGGCTGCTGACATTCATCGGTTGGCGCCAGGTCTGGACGCTGTTCGGCGTTCTGGTGGTGGTGCTCGCCGTCATCCCGGTGGCGATCTTCATGCGGCGGAGCCCGGAAGACATGGGGCTTCACCCCGACGGCGTCGCCCTGGACGAGCCGCTGGGGGCCGGGGGACGGACCCGGGGCCGCGCCGCGAGCATGGAGCAGGCACTGGAACCGGAAGTGCACTGGACCCGGAAGGAAGTCCGTCGCACATCCACCTTCTGGCTCATCGTACTGGTTTTCGGCATGGTGGACATCGGCGTCACCGGCCTCAACCTGCACGTGGTCTCCTACGTCTCGGACCTGGGATTCACCCTGGTCCAGGCCGCTTTCGTCATGACCATCATCGCCGGAACGCAGACGGTCTCCGGGTTGCTGTGGGGGTTCGTGGGCGAGCGCATCAGCGTGCGCAGGATCATCTCGTTCCTGTTCGTGATGGAGGCGGCCGGACTGTACGTGGCGGCGAATGCCCTGGATCTCTCGACCATCTACCTCGGCTTCTTCTTCTACGGCCTCGGGCTCGGCGGCGTGCAGGTGCTGGAAGAGGTCATGTGGGCGAACTACTTCGGCCGTATGTCGCTCGGCACGGTCCGCGGCGCATCCCTGCAGATCGTGCTGCTCTGCGGCGTCTGCGGTCCGCCGTTCTTCGGTTTCGTGAATGACTACGCCGGCTCGTACACGATCTCGTTCTACATGTTCATGGCCATGCTGTTGATCTCATCCGCGCTGACACTGACCATACGGAGGCCGCGGCACCCGGCAGGGCTTGAAACGGCGCGGTAATCATCGGGCGAATCGAAGGGATGCAGAACTCCGCAAGACCCAGGCTGTTCTACGGCTGGTACATCGTCGGCACCGGCTTCGTGGTGCAGCTCGCCTGCCCCTTCTATCTTTCCAGCACCCTCGGCGTGCTGCTCAAGTCCATCACCGCCGACCTCGGGGTTTCCAGGGGCACGTTTTCACTGATGCGGTCGCTGGAGCTGGTGGCCTACGCCGCGGTGTCGCCCTGGGTGGGGTCCTTGCTGGACCGTTACGGCGCCCGCCGCCTCATGGTCATCGGCGCGCTCATCTCCATCGTCGGCTTCCTCCTGCTGGGATACGCGCGCAGCTTCTGGGAATTCACCGCGCTACGGGTGGGGCCGGTCTCCATCGGCCACGCTCTGGTGTGCTACTTCGTGGTCAACGTCACCGTCTCGCGCTGGTTCGTCAAGAAGCGCGGGCGGGCGGTGGCCATCGCCCATCTGGGACAAGGAATCTCCAAGACCACCATCTCCGTGGTGGCGGCCTACCTCCTGACCGCCATCGGCTGGCGCCGCGTCTGGATGCTGGCGGGGGGACTGGTGGTGGTCCTGATACTGATCCCGGCGGCGGTGTTCATGCGCCGGAGCCCGGAGGACATGGGGCTCCATCCCGACGGCGCGCCGGGGCCCTACGGAGCGCAACCCGCCTCGAATGCCGGCACTTCCCGCCGCGTCCCGGTGTCGGCCGACGTCACGTGGACCCGCGGGGAAGCGGTGCGCACCTCCACCTTCTGGCTCATCACGCTCATCTTCAGCACCGTCGACCTCGGCATCGCCGGCTTCAACCTGCACGTGTTCTCCTACATCTCCGACATGGGCTACACGAACGCCCAGGCCGGGATCGTGGTAATGGTCCTCGCCGGGACCCAGCTCACCTCCGGCCTGTTGCTGGGATTCATCAGCGAGCGGATGAGCGTGCGCAAAACGACGGCATTGAGCTTCGTGATTCAGGCCGCGGGACTCGTCACGGCCATGCAGACCGCCGGGCTGGCGGGGCTGTATACAGCCTTCTTCCTCTACGGTTTCGGTCTCGGGGGCGCCCAGGTCCTTCAGGAAGTCATGTGGGCCAACTACTTCGGCCGGCTGTCCCTCGGCACGGTGCGGGGCCTCAGCGTGCCCATCCTGCTGCTCTTCGCGGCCGCAGGGGCGCCCTTCTTCGGCTACCTCTACGACTACACCGGCAGCTACGACCTGTCCCTGACCCTCTTCATCGCCGTGCAGATCCTGTGTGCCGGACTGACCCTGCTCATCAGAAGGCCGGTGAAGCCGGACACGCCGGCAACGGCATAGGGCGGTAGGCCGCCGGCTTGGCGCCGGCCTACGGCGAGTAGGTCTTCCCTTTTCGGTCGGTGACGAACAGCTCGGAGGGGAGCTCGGTGCCGATGCCCTTCTTGCGGGCGGCCTCGTAGAGGATGCGGGCGGTGGCGGCGAACTGGATGCCCATGCCGGTGTTGTTCTTGAAGACGACGATCTCGTCCTCGCTCTCCCGGCCGCGGCACTGGCCCGTCAGGAGCTCGCCCAGCTCGTGCAGGTCCTCTTCCTTGATGAGGCCGCGCTCGATGCGGGGGAACAGCTCGGCCTGCTTGTCGAGGAAGACCTGCCTGCGGAAACCCACCACGATCAGGCCGGCGCGCTCGATGACGGCGTCGTCCAGCTCGTGGCGCGACAGGTAGCTGTCGCCGCCCACGATGCTGTTGACGAAGGCGCCCTTCTCGAGCCACTCGCCGTTGATGACCGGGTCCACGGTGTTGGTGGCGGCGGTGACGATGTCGCTGCCGCGCACGGCCTCTTCGGCGGTGTGCACCGGCACGATCTCCACTCCGGCCTTCTCGGTCATCTCCTCCGCGAACCGTTCCCGGTTGGCGCGGGTGGGACTGAACACCTTCACCTTGTCGAGCTGGCGCACGGCGCAGGCCGCCAACAGCTGGGTCTTGGCCTGCTCTCCGGAACCCACCAGCCCCATCACCCGGGCGTCCTCCCGCGCCAGGTGCCTGGCCGCCACCCCGCTGGTGGCACCGACCCGGAAGATGGAGATGAAGTGGTCGTCCATGATCGACAGCAGCGAGCAGTCCTCCATGTCGAACAGGAAGACGAGGCCCACGTAGTCGCCGGGGTAGATCCGCCTCTTGGTTCCCGCCACCTCCTCTTCGTCGGAGAAGGTGGAGTCGATGCGGAGCCCCATGGACTTCATCCCGGGGACGAGGCCCATGATGTTGTTGAAGTAGTACTGGAAACCGGGCTTCTTCCCGGGCGCCTGCACCCGGATGCGGGCGCGAGGCGAGTTCACCGCGCTGCCCTCGCCCATCTCCCGATAGGCCTGCTCGATGGCGTCGATCTCGTCCGTCATGGGGACGAGGTCTTCCAGTTGTTCATTCTTGAGTACCAGAACCATTCATCTTCCTCCGTGCGGGTCTCGCCAGAAACGTGCCCGCCCTCTGCGGTCATTCCCGCGATTCTCTGTCATTCCCCCCTCCGTCATTCCCGCGAAAGCGGGAACTCAGGGGTGGTGGTGCGGCGGCTCCATTGCCCGGCCCCACCCCGCCTGGATTCCCGCTTGCGCGGGAATGACGGAGGGGGGCGGGAATGACGAAGGGGGGCGGAGAATGACCGTTCGGGGCGGCGTGCCATTTTCGTATCCGAGCAGATCTCGACACAGCCCGAGACTACCCGTCCGCGGGGCGCACGCGGCACAGGAACGACCGGTGCGGCAGCGAGCCGCTGATGGGGTCGCGGTGCTCGGCGTCCACCAGCCCGTTGGGGTTGGCGCCGAATGGGTCAAAGGGATCGTACCCCGGAAGCTCCAGGTCACGGCAGGCCTGCCACCAGCCGTGCTGCACACAGACCACGCCGGGGATGATCCGGCGGGTGAGGTTCGCCCGCACCTTGACCGCGCCCTTGGGGGTCTCCACGAACATCCATTGCTTGTGCTCGACGCCGTGCTCCCCGGCGGTCTCGGGGTGGAGCTCGGCGGCCGGCTCCGGCGCCGTCTTGCGAAGACTGGGCAGGGAGCGGTGCTGACTGTGGATGAACGCCGTGACCTTGGCGTTGGTCAGGACCAGCGGATACTCGGCGGCGATCTCCGGCCGGCTCACGGGGCTCACGGCCGGTTCCCGGTATTCCGGAAACGGCGGGAAACCGTGCCGGGCCAGCCGGTGCGAGTAGAGCTCCACCCGGCCGGACGGATTGTTGAACCCTTTCGGCCGGCCTTCCCCGTCGGTCTCCGCGTACTTCCGGTAGCGCCGTGGGTTCTCCAGAGTCACCCCGCCCGGGTGGGCCTTGATTTCGTCCAGGCTCATGCCGGTGGGTTCCATCTGGTAGGCCCGGGCCGCCTCCACGTCGCCGTCCCAGAAATCGTCGCCGAAGCCCATGCGCCTGGCCAGCTCGAAGACGATCCACGTATCCGAACGCCGCTCCGCCAAGGGGTCCACCGCCCGCCTCCGGTACTGGACGTGGGAGCGGGCTTCCACCCGGTGCCGGAACCCCCCTACGAGGTGGTCCATCTCCAGGAAGCTGGTTGCCGGCAGCACGTAGTCGCAGAGCTGGGCGGTAGGCGTCATCACCAACTCGGTGGCCACCCCCAGCTCCAGGGCACAGAGGGCCTCACGGCCGCGTCCGGGGTCGCCGTTGGACATCACCGTGTTGGAACCCAGGTTGATCAGGGCACGGACCGGATAGGGGCGGTCCTCCAGGATGGCCGTGTAGACGTCGTGAGCCGCGCAGGCACCGGCCGTGGCCGGCGGCCCCAGCGGCTTCTCCTCGAGGCCGATGCGCCGGGAAAGCGCCTCGGAGGAAATGAACTCCTTGCCGTCCACCGGGCGCAGCGGGGCCATCGGCAGCATCAGGTTGCCGCCCAGCGCGTCGATGTCTCCCAGCAACGCGTACAGCGTGGAGATGGCGCGGCTCGTCTGGGTCGCGTTGGTGTGCTGGCCGACCCCGTTCCACATGAACATGCTCACGGGCCGGTTGTCGCCGAGGACCCGGGCCGCCTCGCGCACCGTGTCCGCGGGAACACGCGTCACGCGCTCGGAGACTTCCGGGGCATGGGATGCCGCCAGCCGCGCGAGGGCCGAAAAGGCCGGCTCGCACGCAACCATGGCGCCGTCCCTCACGGACACGCTGACGGTTCCCGTCAGCGCCGGCCGGCCGTCTCCCTCCACGCAGCCCCGCGTCCGCGGATCATAGACGACGGCTCGACCCGAGGCCTCGTCCCACATCACGTAGCGGTCGGGACTGCCCGCGGCTTCCAGGTCCGCCTCGGTCAGCGGGTCCCCGGTATCCGTGCGCAGCAGGATCGGACCGTTGGTCCAGTCGCGGACGAAGGCCTCGTCGTACCGGCCCTCCTCGATCAGGACGTGGACCATGGCCAGGGCGAGCGCCCCGTCGGAACCCGGACGCACCTGCAGCAGCACGTCGGCCTGGCTGCCGAGGCCGACCCTCCGGGGGTCCACCACCACGACCTTCATGCCGCGCTTGCGCGCGGTGACGGTGTCCTGGGCCAGCAGCAGTTGCGTGGAGCTGGGATTGTGCCCCCACAGGAGGAAGGCGCCGCTGTGAAGCACGTCCGGGGTCGGCTGCGGCACGCCGAACGTGTAGCTGAACGCGGTGTCCCGGTGCCAGTTGCAGACGTGGGTGGTGGAGAGCGAGTTGGGGCTGCCGATGAGGTTGAGAAGACGCGACGACCACCCGTTGACGTCGTCCGTCGAGGTGCCGCTGGCGGTCCCCCGGGCCATGGCGATGGCCTCGGCACCGTAGCGCTCCCTGATGCTCAGCAGGCGCGCGGCGATGTCGTCCAGCGCCTCGTCCCAGCCGACCCGTTCCCAGCCCGGGTCCGCCGCGCCCTTGGGGTTGGTGCGGCGCAACGGGTAGTCCAGGCGCTCGCCGTTGTAGACGAGCTCCGGGGCGGCCTTGCCCTTGACGCAGATGGCGCCGCCGTTGGGATGGTCGTAGTCCGGATCGAGCCGGGTCACCCGCCCGTCCTCCACCGTGGCCACGGTGGCGCAGTGGGCGGTGCACAGCACGCAGTAGCCCCGCACCTTCTCTACTTGTGGTTCCGTCGTCATGTGGGTGACCCGCCTCCCAGGTTCCTGCCCCGTAGATCGCCGCTCCTGCGCCTTTCCGTCATTCCCGCGAAAGCGGGAATCCAAGGGTGGAGGAAGGGCGCCACGGCTGAACGTCCCTACCCCACCCCGCCTGGATTCGCGCTTCCGCGGGAATGACGGAGGAGAGGTGCCCTGGCCCCTAGTCGCGGTTGGGGACGCCGACGAAGCCGTCGCCCCAGCCCGCCTCCTGCGCCGCCCAGCCGCCGGCCACCCGGCCGCTGAAGATGGACGGCCCGAGCATGGTGCCTTCCAGGCCCGCGCGGCCGTTGATGTGGCCGCCGGCCATGCCCGCCACCTCGCCGGCGGCGTAGAGGCCGGGGATCGGCTCGAAGTGCTTGTTCAGCACCCGGCAGCGTATGTCGGTCTTGACCCCGCCGAAGTTCTTGCGCGCCAGCGGGAAGATCTGGATGGCGTAGTAGGGCGGCGTGTCGAACTTCTTGGAGAGCTTCAGCGGCTTGCCGAACTCGGGCTCCCGGTCCAGTCCCTGCTCGCACGCCTGGTTGTAGCGCTCCACGGTTTCGAGGAAAGCCGGAACATCCACCTCCATGCGTTCGCCCAACTGTTCAAGGGAGCCGGCCTTCTTGATGAAAGGCGAGTTGTCCAGCAGCTCCTGGACCTTGTCGCGGTCCACCTTGTCGCCGGCGCGGTAGTAGGGGTCGGCGATCTCCAGCTTGGCCGTCATGGGCGTGTCCACCACGGCCCACGCGTGACGCGGCTCCTGGGCCATCAACGCCGGCGTCGCGGAGTTGCCGCCGGACAGGGCCTCGTTGTGGAACCGCACACCTTGCTGGTTGATCCAGATGTAGCCCGGCGCCTGGCGGAAGACCAGGCCGCGCCGCTGCGCGGGGTCGCGATAGTCGGGCGTGGCGTAGACGTAGAACCAGATGTGGTCCATGTGGGTGAGATAGCCGCCCACTTGCCGCACCAGCCGGTGTCCGGTGCCGGTGGAGCCTCGGCCGGAGCCTTCCATCACCCGTTCGCCCGCGAGCCCGGGGTTGGCCTCGAGCACCATGTCGAGGTTGGAGTTGAAGCCGCCGGTGGCCACCACCACCACCTTGCTGTCCACCTCCACGGCTTCGCCCGTGTCCGCGTCCTTGCCCACCAGGCCGGTGACCCGTCCGTTGTCGCGCTTGAGTTCGGTGATCTCGGTGTTGGACACGATCTCGCCGCCACGCTCGCGGAAAGCGGCGATGAGGTGCGTCATCAGGCCCAGGCCGCTGCTCTCGGCCCGGGTCCAGCGCAGCACCGTGTTGCCTTCCTGCTGCTTCATGTCCACCCACTTCACGCCCATGCGCTCGGCCCAGAAGTAGAGATCGTGAAGCGAGTGCTCGATGTAATAGCGAGCCCAGACTTCGTCCACCGAGGGGCCGCCCCACTTGACCCAGTCGTTGAAGGCCAGGTCCGGCGTGTCGACGATGCCGTTTTCCTTCTGGATCGGCGTGCCCACGATAAGGCAGCCGCCGCCCGAGATGATGGCGGCGCCGCCCAGATCCGGTGCCTTTTCGAAGGCGATGGCGCTTGCGCCGGCGTCGCGGGCTTCGATGCCGGCCGCCATTCCCGCTCCGCCGGACCCGATGATGGCGACATCCGTGGTGACGTGCTTGACCTGAGACATGTGCTTCAACCCCCTGAAAGCGCGATTCCGGATAACCTACTCCCTAGCGCGGCGAGGGGTCAAGCATGCGGCGAGTGCTTCAGGACGGCAGCCTGCCGATCCTCACAGGAGCCCTTCCCGGTTGAAGCTGAAGAAGCGGTCGTGCCCCACCACCACGTGGTCGTGGACGCGCACGCCCAGCACCTCGCCCACCTGCCTGAGACGGTGGGTGAGGTCCACGTCTTCCCGGCTGGGAGAAGGGTCGCCGCTGGGGTGGTTGTGGACGAAGATGACGCCGGCGGCGGACTCCCGGATGACCGGGTTGAAGACCTCCCTGGGATGGACCACGGACGCCGTGAGCGACCCCTCGGAGATCTTGACGTCCCGGATCTTGCGGTTCCGGTTGGTCAGGAGGACGACGTAGAAGGACTCCCGCTTGGCGTTGATGCAGCGGGGCCGGAAATGGCGGAAGACATCCTCCGGCGAGCTCAGCAACTCGCCGGCCTCGCAGCGCAGGTCTTCCCGTCGGCGGCCGAGCTCCAGGCACGCCTTCAAGCGGGCCGCCTTGGCCCGGCCCAGGCCCTTGAGCCCCGTCAACTCCGCGATGGAGGCGTCATCGATACCGCTCAGGCCGTCGAAGTGCATCAACAGCGCTCGGGCCTGATCCAAGGCGCTCTGGTGCTCTCCGGCGCTGCCGGTGCCCAGCAGGATCGCCAGCAGCTCCGTTTCCGTGAGATGCTCCGCTCCCCTCTCGAGGAGCTTCTCCCGCGGACGGTCTTCCAGCGGCCATTGGTTGATTCGCGTCATGGTGAGCCCAGGTTCACGGGAAGAAGTCCCCAGGAACAAGTTCCCAGGGACAAGCTCCTAAGAATAAGTTCGGCACTTCCCGCAGGAACTTTAGGGCCCGCGCTATCCTCTCTCGAAGGTCCCGCTCTTGCCGCCGCTCTTGTGCATGAGGCGGATCTCGCCGACGGTCATGTCCCGGTCCACGGCCTTGCACATGTCGTAGATGGTGAGGCCCGCCACCGAGACCGCGGTGAGCGCCTCCATCTCCACGCCGGTCCGGCCGCTGATCCGGACCGTGGCCTCGATCTCGACGGACGGCGGGCTTTCCCGAGGGGTGAGCTTGACCTCCACGCCGCTGATGTTGAGGGGGTGGCACATGGGGATGAGCTCGGAGGTCTTCTTGGCGGCCATGATCCCGGCGATGCGGGCCACCGTGAGCACGTCGCCCTTGGGAATCTGGCCCTCGGCGATGGCCGCCAGGGTTTCCGCCCGCATGGTCACGACGCCTTGGGCCACGGCCACCCGCCGGGTCACGTCCTTGCCGGTGACGTCCACCATCCGCACCCGCCCCTGCTCATCGACATGGGACAACTTGGCCATCATGAATCCTCCGAATCGCCCGGCGCTCAGTGTATCGCCAGGAGCCTTGAAAGCAAGCGGCCCCAACCGTCCAACCTACAAGGGAGACGGTCGGTATGCTAAAAACCAAGCTATGGCAGACCAGACACACTACCGCGTCATCATCCTCGGTTCCGGGGCCGCCGGGCTCACCGCCGCCCTCTACACCGCCCGCGCCAACCTCGAGCCGCTGGTGGTGGAAGGCTCCCAGCCCGGGGGCCAGCTCACCATCACCACCGACGTCGAGAACTACCCCGGTTTCCCGGACGGCATCATGGGCCCGGACATGATGGACCAGTTCCGCAAGCAGGCGGAACGCTTCGGCACCAGGATCGTCTTCGGGGACGTTTCCGCGGTGGAACTCGGCACGCGGCCCATTGCGTTGCAGGCCGGCAAGGACCGCTACACCTGCGACGCGCTGATCGTCGCCACCGGCGCCACCGCCAAGCTGCTGGGGCTCGAAGCCGAAAACCGGCTGATGGGGCACGGGGTCTCCGCCTGCGCCACCTGCGACGGCTTCTTCTTCAAGGACAAGCAGCTCATCGTGGTGGGCGGCGGCGACACCGCCATGGAAGAAGCCACCTTCCTCACCAAGTTCGCCAGCAAGGTCACCATCGTGCACCGGCGCGACCAGCTCCGGGCCTCGAAGATCATGCAGGACCGCGCCCGGGCCAACCCCAAGATCGACTTCATCTGGGACACCACGCTCGCGGACATCCACGGCGACGCGCAGGACGGCGGCGTCACCGGCGTCACGCTGCGGAACGTGAAGAACGGCAAGGACGAGGCCTTCGCCTGCGACGGCGTGTTCATCGCCATCGGCCACCAGCCCAACTCGCAGCTCTTCGAGGGAGTTCTGGAGATGGACGAACTCGGCTACATCAAGACCCGCGACGGCACCAAGACCACCCTCGAAGGCGTCTTCGCCTGCGGCGACGTCCAGGACCGCATCTACCGCCAGGCCGTCACCGCCGCGGGCAGCGGCTGCATGGCCGCCATCGACGCGGAGCGGTTTCTTACCGAGCTGGAAAGCAGCGGCTGAGTTGACTATCGCTAGCGGCCCAGCCGACGCCACACACAGTTGTGGACGATGAGCAGCGATTCGCCTTGCTGGACCGTGTAGGTACAAGTCGCCTCGATGCCCGCGAACTCCCCGTCAGCGCCGATCATCCGCAGTCGGCCTTCGCCCCGGTGCAGGACGCCGGTGTCACGGTGCGCCTGACCGTAAAGGACGCCGCCCGGAAACCGCAATTCCATCAGAGCATCCAGACGGAAGCTGTCGTTGTCGCCCTGCCGGACGTTCACGAAACCAGCCACCGTGCCGGAGTGTCCTTTCACGAAAGGCGCGCCGTCGCTTGTGCCGATGTCGACACCGCATTGGAGTCTTCCGGCCGTGGTATCTCCCACGGTGGCGTAGTCCTCGCTGCACTTGGCCTCGAGTGTGAAGGAACCGGATGCGTGGGCGCTGCAGGATGCAACGATCGAGACCAGGATCGACACAAGAAGGGTGAAAAGCCGTAAGTTCACGATGAGCTCCTCCGCGTTCCATGCGATGACCCGCCCTGAGCGTAAGTCCATCAAGAGAT
Organism: uncultured Binatia bacterium (SeqCode); assembly: GCA_965219905.1. Taxonomy (GTDB): domain Bacteria; phylum Desulfobacterota; class Binatia; order UBA9968; family JAJDTQ01; genus JAJDTQ01. The sequence goes on from CBDCOS010000003.1 coordinate 991,738, forward strand.
ATGGTTTGTGTCGGTCGTGTAGTGGGCCCGGCCGTCATGCCTGAACCGGCCGCACCGGGACCCCCCGCTCCTCCAGGTAGCGCTTGCACTCGCCGATGCTGTATTCGCCGTAGTGGAAGATGGAGGCCGCCAGGGCGGCGCTGGCGTGGCCTTCCGCAAAGCCGTCGTGGATGTGCTCGGGATTGCCCACCCCGCCCGAGGCGATGACCGGTATCGTGACGCGGTCGGAAATGGCGCGGGTCAGGGGCAGGTCGTAGCCGTCCTTGGTGCCATCGCGGTCCATGCTGGTGAGGAGGATCTCGCCGGCGCCGTACTCGGCCATGCGTTCGGCCCAGGCGCAGGCGTCGATGCCGGTGCGATTGCGGCCGCCGTGGGTGAACACCTCCCAGTGGTCCTCCACCTGCTTGGCGTCGATGGCCACCACGATGCACTGGCTCCCGAAGGTCTCCGCCGCCTCCCGGACGAACTCCGGGCGGGCCACCGCCGCGGTGTTGATGGAGACCTTGTCGGCGCCGGCCTTGAGGAGCCTTCTGATGTCGGCGTTCTCGCGGATGCCGCCGCCCACGGTCAGCGGCATGAAGATCTCGTCGGCGGTCTGCGCCACCACGTCCAGGATGATGCCGCGCTGCTCGTGGGAGGCGGTGATGTCGAGGAAGCAGAGCTCGTCGGCGCCGGCCGCGTCGTAGGCCCGGGCCACCTCCACCGGGTCCCCGGCGTCGCGGATCTCCACGAAGCGGATACCCTTGACCACCCGCCCGGCATCCACGTCGAGACAGGGGATGATGCGCTTAGTGAGCATCGCCGCCTCCCGCCGCCGCCATGGCGTCGGCCAGGGAAAAGGCACCGTTGTAGAGCGCCCGGCCCACGATGACGCCCTCGATGCCCTCTTCCGCCAGCGCCGCCAGCGCGCGGATGTCGTCCAGCGAGCCCACCCCGCCGGACGCGATGACCGGGATGCCCACGGCCCGGGCCACCTGCGCGGTCTGCTCCGCGTTCACGCCCGAGCCCGTGCCGTCGCGGCTGATGTCGGTGTAGATGATCCGCGCCGCGCCGTCCTGCTCGCAACGGCGCGCCAGCTCCAACGCGTCCATGGCGGTGTCGTCGCGCCAGCCCCGCACCGCCACCTTCCCGGCCCGGGCGTCGATTCCGACCACCACGCGGCCGGGAAAGCGCTCGCACGCCGCCCGCAGGAACTCCTGGTCCTCGTACGCCTTGGTGCCGATCACCACCCGCTCCACGCCCGCGTTCATGGCCTCCTCCACCGCTTCGAGGGTCCGCAGCCCGCCGCCCACCTCCACCCGTACGCCGGTTTCGGCGCAGATGGCGGCCAGCTCCGGCAAGTGCACCGGACGGCCCGCCACCGCGCCGTTGAGGTCCACCACGTGGATCATGCGGGCGCCCTCCTCCACCAGGTGCCGGGCCGCGTCCAGCGGCTGCTGGTAATACACCGTCTCCCGGTCCATGTCGCCCTGGTAGAGCCGGACGCAACGGCCGTCCTTGATGTCGATGGCGGGTATGATCAGCATGAAATGGATGAAGCGGGGTCTGCCAGGGAACCGGCCATGGCTCAGGCCGCGGCCCCGTTCTCGGCAAAGCGCCCGAAGTTGGCGAGGATGCGCAGGCCGATGGCCTGGCTCTTCTCGGGGTGGAACTGGCTCGCGAAAAGGTGGTCGGTGGCGATGCTCGAAACGAACGGCGTCCCGTGGGAGGTGACGGTGGCCACCGCCGACTCGTCCGCGGGCGCGGCGTAGAACGAGTGCACGAAGTAGACCTGGGCGCCGTTGTCGATGCCTTCCAGGAAGCGCGTGGGCTTGCGGATCTCGATGGCGTTCCAGCCCATGTGCGGCACCTTGAGCCCATCGGCCGCGGAGAACCCCAGGACTCTCCCCGGCACCAGCCCCAGACCGTCGGGCGAGCCGAACTCCTCGCTCTCGTCGAACAGCAGTTGCAGCCCCAGGCAAATGCCCAGGAACGGCCTCTTCCGGCGCACCACGTCCCGGATGACGTCCACCAGCCCGAACCGCTGGAGATTCTCCATGCAGGTGTGGAACGCGCCCACCCCGGGAAGCACGACCCCCCGGGCGTCGGCAATGCGACCGGGATCCCGGGTGACCTCCGCCTGAAAGCCCACCCGCTCAAGCCCCTTCTGCACGCTCCTCAGATTACCCATGCCGTAGTCGATGACGGCGATCACTGCCACTCCTCCAATCGCTCGAATACGTCAGAACCGTCATTCCCGCGCAAGCGGGAATCCATGCGGGGTGGGCCCGGGCAATAGCGCCGCCACACCGCCACCCCTGGGTTCCCGCTTTCGCGGGAATGACGGAGGGAGGCGGGAATGACGGAGGGAGGCGGGAAATGACGGTTCGTAAGGCCCCCTACAGGCTCCCCTTGGTGGAAAGCACCCCCTCGATCCGTTCGTCCAGCCCCGTGGCCCGGTCCATGGCCCGGGCGAACCCCTTGAAGCACGCCTCGATGACGTGGTGCGGGTTCTCGCCGTGCTGGACGTCCATGTGCAGGTTCATGCCCAACTGGTTGACGAAGGCCTGGTAGAACTCGTGCGGCAGGTCGGTATCGAAGGTCCCGACGCGGCCGCCGCGGATCTTGACCCGGTAGGCCAGGTAGGGCCGGCCGCTCAGGTCCACCACCACCCGCGCCAGCGCCTCGTCCAGCGGCACCGTGGCCTCGCCGAACCGGCGGATGCCGTGCTTGTCCGCCAGGGCATCCTTGAATGCCTGGCCCAGGGTGAGACCCACGTCCTCCACCGTGTGATGATAGTCTACCTCGAGGTCGCCCACCGCCTTGATCGTGACGTCGAACAGGCCGTGCCGGCTGAAGATCTCCAGCATATGGTCGAAGAAGGGGATGCCGGTCTCCACCTGCGCCTGCCCCTTGCCGTCGATGTGGAGGGTGGTGGTGATGTCCGTCTCCTTGGTCTTCCGGTGAACCGTTGCCGTTCGTCCCATGTGCTTTCTCCTGACTCTCAACTCGCCGGAAGCCGTGCCTCCATCGCCCGGGCGTGCTCGTCCAACCCCTCCCGGCGCGCCAGGTGGATGACCGCCGGAGCGAGCGCGGCGAATCCCGAGGCCTCGGCGCGGACGATGCTGGTGCGCTTGACGAAGTCGTAGGCCCCCAGGGGCGAGAAGAAACGCGCGCTGCCGCCCGTGGGGAGCACGTGATTGGGTCCGGCCACGTAGTCGCTCAGGGGCGGCGTGGCGTAGGCGCCCACGAAGATCGCCCCGGCGTTGCGCACCGCCTCCACGCATTCCTCCGGACGGCGCACCATGATCTGCACGTGCTCCGGGGCGATGGCGTTGGTGATGTCCACCGCCTCCTTCAACGAACGCGACACCATGATGGTGCCGAAGCGCCGCAACGCGCCGAGGGTGATGACCTGGCGCCGGGTGCTCTTGAGCTGCTCCGTCATGGCTGCCTGGACCTTGCGGGCCATGGTCATCGACGGGGTGACGCACACCGCCGCCGCCAGCTCGTCGTGCTCGGCCTGGGACAGCATGTCCGCGGCCACGTAGCGCGGGTCGGCCGACCCGTCCACCAGCAGCAGCACCTCGCTGGGCCCGGCGATGGAGTCGATGTCCACCTGGCCGAACACCAGCCGTTTGGCGGCCGCCACGTAGACGTTCCCGGGGCCCACGATCTTGTCCACCCGCGGAATGGTCTCGGTGCCGTAGGCCAGCGCCGCCACCGCCTGGGCCCCTCCCACCCGGAACACCCGGTGGGCTCCGGCGACGCGCGCCGCGGCCAGCACCAGCGCGGCCTCTTCCTGGACCGGGGTCGTGACCGCCACCTCCCGGACGCCGGCCGCCACCGCGGGGATCACGGTCATCAGCACGGTGGACGGATAGGCGGCCTTGCCGCCGGGCACGTACGCGCCCGCGCGCTCCACCGGACTGATGCGCTGGCCCAGCTCCAGTCCCAAGGGGTCGCGGTAGCGCCAGCTCTTTTCCACCTGACGGCGGTGAAAGCGCCGGATGCGGGCCGCCGCCAGCCGCAGCCACCGCAGGTCGTCCCTCGAAACGCTCTCCCGGGCCCGGTCCAGCTCACCCGCCGGCACCTCGATCTCGGAGCGCTTCAACGTGACGCCGTCGAACGCCTTGGCGTAGCGGACCAGAGCGCCGTCCCCGTGCCGGCGGACGTTCTCGATGATCTCCGCCACCCGCGCTTCGACGTCCCGCTCGATCTCGCCGCGCCGCTGAAGGATCCGGTCCAGCCGTTTCCTGAAGCCGGCGTCCGTGGTCTTCACGATGTCAATCGTCACGGTTCACCCTTCGTACGTCCGCGCCCAGACCGGCGAGCTTGCCCTCGATCTTCTCGTAGCCCCGGTCCAGGTGGTACACCCGCGACACCTCGGTCACCCCTCGGGCCACCAGGCCCGCCAGCACCAGCGACACGCTCGCCCGGAGGTCCGTGGCCATCACCGGCGCCCCTGAAAGCGCCGCCACCCCCCGGACCGTGGCCTGGTTGCCGTCGAGGGCGATACGCGCGCCCATGCGGTTGAGCTCCTGGGCGTGCATGAAGCGGTTCTCGAAGATGTTCTCGGTGATGACGCCGGTCCCGTCCGACACGGCCATCAGCACCATCATCTGCGCCTGAAGGTCGGTCGGGAAACCCGGGTACGGCCGCGTCGCCACGTCCGTGCTGCGAGTCCGGCCGTTGCCGGTCACCCGGACGCCCCCGGACTCCTCTGCTACCCGCACGCCGGTCTCCCTCAGCTTGGCGGTGAAGGCCTCGAGGTGCCCGGCCCGGGCGTCCTCGATCAGCACCTCCCCGCCGGTGAGGGCCGCGCCCACCATGAACGTGCCGGCCTCGATGCGATCCGGGCTCATCTCGTGAGTCATGCCGTGAAGCTCGCCGACGCCCTCGATGCGCACGACGTCGCCCCCGGCCCCGCTCAGCCGGGCGCCCATCTTCGTCAGCACCTCGCCAAGCTCGGCGACCTCCGGCTCGCGGGCGGCGTTCCGGATCACCGTCTCGCCGCGGGCCAGGGTCGCCGCCATCATGAGGTTCTCCGTCGCGCCCACGGAAGGGAACGCGAGGTCGACGACCGCACCCTTGAGCTCCCTCGCCCGCGCCTCGATGTAGCCGTGGTCCTGGCGAATGCACGCGCCCATCCGCTCCAGTCCCTGGAGATGCAGGTCCACCGGCCGGGTGCCGATGGCGCAGCCTCCCGGAGTGGAGACCCGGGCCAGGCCGAACCGCGCCAGCAACGGCCCCAGCACCAGGAACGAGGCGCGCATGGTCTTCACCAGATCGTAGGGCGCCTCGACCTCTTGTACCTTGCCGGCGGTGAGCTCCAGATGGCCGTCCGCCAGCAGGTCCTTCTCGATGGTGACGCCGAGACGAGACAGCAGCCGCAGCGTCGTGCCGACGTCACGGAGGGCGGGCACCCGGCGGTACGAGCACTTGTCCGCGGACAGGAGCGACGCGATGATCACGGGCAGGGCGGCGTTCTTCGACCCGCTGAGCGTCACCGCGCCCTCCAGAACCGCGCCTCCCTTGATGATGATGCTGTCCAAAGCCCTCGACTCCGTGTTTCGTCTCAGGACCCGGGCATCCGTTCCCCGGTCACCACCCGCGGAAGCCCGGCATAATCGCGCCGCAGCCGGACCCGGTGGAGCTTCCGCCGCCCCTCGAACAACCGCGACACCGCGCCGCCCTGTTCCGCCCCCACCTCCACGGCCAGCATCCCGCCCGGCCGGAGGTAGCGTACTCCGCCGCGCACGAGCCTCCGGCAGAAATCCATGCCGTCGGCGCCGCCGTCCAGGGCCAGGGCCGGCTCCCAGTCCCTCACGTCACGCTGCAGGCCCGCGATGTCGCCGCTGGGGACGTAGGGCGGATTCGACACCAGCACGTCGAACCCTCCCGGCAGCCCCTGCACCGGCGCGAACAGGTCCCCCCGGCGCCAATGGATCCGTTGGCCGACACCGTGCCGGTCCGCGTTCTCACGGGCGATCTCCAGGGCCGGTTCCGAGATATCCGTAGCCCAGACCTCCGCCGACGGGTTTTCCTTCGCCAGGCACACCGCCACCGCGCCGCTTCCCGTGCCGATCTCCAGAACGCGGCAGGGGCCCCGGCGCGCGCCCAGGAACTCCAGCACCGCCTCCACCAAATGCTCCGTCTCCGGCCGCGGGATGAGGACATCCGGCGTCACCCGGAAATCCAGCGACCAGAACTCCCGCGACCCGGTCACGTAGGCCACCGGCTCGGCGCCGACCCGCCGGGAGACCAGGCTTTCGAACCGTTCTGCCCGGGATTCCCCCAACGCGCCCTCGGGGTTGCGGTAAAGGTCCTCCCGCGACCACCCGAGCACTTTCATCAACAGCACCTCGGCGTCGAGCCTGGGCGCGCTCACGCCGGCGTCCCCGAGCCGGGCACCCGCGCGCCGCAGCGCTGCCGCGACACTATCGGCTCCCTCGGCCCAGGCAACCCTGGAAGTCCGGAGCCCGCCGTTCCGAGCCGCCTCTCCGTCATTCGCGGACCTCTGCGCCATTTCCTTGTCAACCGACCGGATCACGCCGTGGCCTGGAGCGCCTCTGCCTGGTGGAACGTGATCAGCCCGTCGATCAGGTCCTTCACCCCGCCGTCCATTACCTGGTCCAGCTTGTACAGGGTCAGGTTGATCCGGTGGTCGGTCACGCGCCCCTGGGGAAAGTTGTAGGTGCGGATACGCTCGCTGCGGTCGCCGCTTCCCACCATGAGCTTGCGCGAGGCCGCGATCTCCGAGCGCTGCGCCTCCTGGGTCTTCTCCAGCAGACGGGCCCGCAGGATCTTGAGGGCCTTGGACTTGTTCTTGTGCTGCGACTTCTCGTCCTGGCACGAGACCACGATGCCCGTGGGCACGTGGGTGATCCGCACCGCGGAGTCCGTGGTGTTCACGCTCTGCCCGCCGGGACCCGAGGAGCGGAAGACGTCCACCCGCAGCTCCCTGGGATCGATGTCCACCTCCACGTCGTCGGCCTCCGGCAGCACCGCCACGGTCACCGCCGAGGTATGGATCCGGCCCGAGGTCTCGGTCACCGGAACCCGCTGGACCCGGTGCACGCCTCCCTCGAACTTGAGCTGGCTGTAGGCCCCCTGCCCTTCGATCAGCGCGATGATCTCCTTGAACCCGCCCAGGCCGGTGGGATTGGAATTCAGCACCTCCACCTTCCAGCCCTTGTCTTCGGCATACCGGCTGTACATGCGGAAGAGGTCCGCGCTGAAGAGCGACGCCTCCTCTCCGCCCGTGCCCGCGCGGATCTCCAGCAGCACGTTCTTGCCGTCGTTGGGGTCTTTGGGCAGCAGCAGGATCCTGAGCCGCTGCTCCAGCGTCTCCTGCCTCTCCTTCAGCGTCTCCAGCTCCTCCGCGGCCAGCTCCTGGAGCTCGGGGTCGCCGTCTTCCAGCAGCTCGCGGTTGTCACGGACCTCCTGGTCGAGCTTGCGCCACTGGCGGTAGCACGCCACCATCTCGGCGAGATCCGCCCGCTCCTTGGCCACCCGGGAGTACTCCTTGCGGTCCTCCAGCAGCCTGGGGTCCGCCAGCAGGTCCTCCAGCTCGTCGTAGCGGCTCTCCACCTCGGCCATTTTGTCGAGCATGCTCACGGTTTCGTCCCACGGAATAACAAAGGGGCAAAGGGAATTCGCGCCACCCTTTGCCCCTTTACCGTCAAGAGCCGGTCGGGAACGTCCCTCAGTCCTTGATACCGTATCGCCTCTTGAACTTCTCGACCCGTCCGGCGGTATCGAGGAGCTTCTGCTTGCCGGTATAGAACGGATGGCAGTTGGCGCAGATCTCGGTATGGATGCTCTTGGCCGTGGAGCGCACATCGAACGAGTTGCCGCAGGCGCATACCACGCTCACGAGTTGGTATTCGGGGTGTATTTCGGCTTTCATCGCAAACCTCAACTGAATCCGCACTTTATAGCATGAAGCCGGCGCATCGCCAAACCTCGGCTACACCGGGCTGATGGTTCGGGCGGGCTGGAAACCCGCCCTTCGGGGCACACTAGTTGCCGAACTCCCGCAGCACGTGGCGCGCGATGACCATGCGCATGACCTCGGACGCGCCCTCGGTGATGAGCCGGCTGCGCTGGTCGCGGAACCACAGCTCGATGGGGAGGTCCGTGGTCAGCCCGACGCCGCCGTGGATCTGCAGCACCCGGTCCACCACCCGGAAGGACATCTCGTCGGCGAACACCTTGACCATGTACCCTTCGTTGCGCATGTCCTCGCCCTGGTCGTACTTCCAGGCCGCGTGGTAGACCATGAGCGTGGCCGCGTGCAGCTCGGTGTAGGAGTCGGCCAGCTTGAACGAGATCGCCTGCCGGTCGGCCAGCGGCCTGCCGAAGGTGACCCGCTGCTTGGCGTACGCGGCGCCCATCTCGATGGCGCGGCGGGCCACGCCGATGGCGCGCCCTCCGTGCTTGAGGCGGCCGATGCCGAGCCATTTCTGTCCCAGCTTGAAGCCCTCGCCTTCCTCGCCGATCATGTTCGCCGCCGGCACCCGGCAGTCGTCGAATACGATCTCGCACGGCTCGTAGCCCATCATGGTCTTGTACTTGGCGGTGATCTTGACCCCCGGGTTGTCCATGTCCACGAGGATGCAGGAAATGCCGCCGTGGGAGCCCTTCTCGGGATCGGTGGCCACCATCACCTGGGCGAAGTCGGCCTCGTCCGCCTCGGTGATGAACCGCTTGACCCCGTTGATCACGTATTCGTCGCCGTCGCGGACGGCGCGGGTGCGCATGGAGCCCGGGTCCGAGCCGGCGTCCGGCTCGGTCTGGGCGAAGCAGGCGCGCTTCTCGTCCTTGAGCAGCGGGTAGAGGTAGCGGTCCTTCTGCTCCTCGTTCATGGCGTAGAGCACCGGCCGCACTTCAGGGCCGAAGATGCTGCGGCCGCGGGAAGGGATGGCCACCGACCGGGCTACCTCGGCCCAGATGATGACCTGGGCCATCAGGCTCAGGCCGGCGCCGCCGAACTCTTCCGGCACGTCGAGCATCCACAGCCCCATCTCCCGGGTCTTGGCCTCGAACCGCTCACGGTACTCGGGCTTGAGGGTGACGCCGTCCCGGCACTCCATCTCCACCGGGATGAGCTCCTGGTCGACGAACTTCCGGACGGTGTCCTGAAGCATTTGCAGTTCTTCGGGCAGTGCGAAATCCATGAATGGTTCCTCCGCTCAGCAATCAGCTATGGTTGCTCAGAAACGGGATCAGCACGGCGGCCAGCTCGTCGGGCTTTTCCTGCTGCACGTGATGCCCGGTGCCGGGAATCTCCACCAGCGTCTTGTTCCTGAAGTAGTCGACCCGGCCGTAGCGGGGCGATTCCTTGTAGCCCGAGTCCGACCCGAAAACGAGCAGCGTCGGGCAATCGATGCGTTCGATAAAGGCCTTGACCTGGGTTTCGGAGAACGACGAATACGACGGGTTGCGAGCCCGCGGGTCGTACTTCCACACCCATCCGTGGGGCGTCAGCCGGGTGCCGTGGCGCGCCATGTGCATGGCCGCCCGATTGGGGACCAGCGGGAAGCGCCTCACGATGGCGTCGGCGGCCTGGCCGACGGTGGCGTAGTAGGTAAGGATCGTGTCGGAACCGTCGTCCCGGGTCCAGCGCCCGAAGAGCTCGGGGGCCTCCTGCTCGGTGCGGCCGTAGGGGCCGGCGGCCTCGATGATGGCCAGCCGCTTGACCTTTTCCGGCAGCGCCCCGGCGAACACCACCGCCATGCTGCCGCCCAGGGAATGGGCCACCACCGTCACGGCGTCCTTCTTCAGGTGCCGCAGCAGACCCACCACGTCCAGCACGAAGTCCTCGTGCCGGTAACCCCGCTCCCGGCCCACCCAGCCGCTGTCGCCGTGGCCGCGGAGGTCGAGGGACACCACGTGGGGCAGGCTGAAACCCACCTTGTCGAAGGACTCCAGCAGCAGGTCCCAACTGTGGCAGTGGTCCCGGTTGCCATGGATGAAGACGCAGGTCTCCTGGCTCGGGTCGCCGTACTCCAGGTAGTGGACCTTCGATCCGTCTACCTCGAAGGTGCCGTCACGAAAGCGCGACAGCACTTCCTTTATCCCTTGCGTCGACATCGTTGCTTACCGGGACCGGCCCGCTACCGACCTACCTCCGCAATCCCCATCTGGCCGAGCTGGCGCCAACCCGTGTCGCTGTCGTGCAGCAGGCGGTCCGCCTCGTCCGGGCCGTCGGTGAAGGGATAGTAGTTGGGGAACCGGGGCGCCGGCAGATTGTCCCAACCCGACAGGATCGAGTCGGTGAAGCGCCACGCGTAGTCCACCTCGTCGGAGCGGGTGAACAGCGAGGCGTCGCCGCGCATGGCGTCCAGCAGCAGGCGCTCGTAAGCTTCGGGGGAGCGCTGCTCGAAGGCCTCGTACTCGAAGTCCATGTTGACTTTCGCCAGGTTGATCTGCATCCCGGGACGCTTGCAGGCGAAGGACAGGCTGATGCCCTCCTTGGGCTGGATCCGAAGGATCAGCACGTTGGCGCTGGCCGCGGCCATGGCGAGCCCGTCCGCCGTCCCCGAGTCGTGGAACAGCCGCAGCGGCGGATGCCGGAACTGCACCGCGATCTCCGACAGCCGGTTGCGCAGCCGCTTGCCGGTGCGCAGCAGGAACGGGACCCCGGCCCAGCGCCAGTTGTCGATCTTGGCCCGCAGCGCCACGTAACTCTCGGTGACCGACAGCTCGTCCACCCCTTCCTCCTGCCGGAAACCCTTCACCACCTCGCCCCTGAGCTCCCCGAAGCCGTACTGGCCGCGCACCGTGCTTGCGGCCACCTCTTCCGGGGTTGCGTAGGGCACCAGCGCCCGCAGCAGCTTGACCTTCTCGTCACGGATGGACACGGGCTCCACCGCCGCCGGCGGCTCCATGGCGATGAGACACAACAACTGGAGCATGTGGTTCTGCACGATGTCGCGCAACGCCCCGGCATTGTCGTAGAAGGCCCCGCGGCGGCCCTCCATGCCCAGGGTCTCGGCCACCGTGATCTGGACGTTCTCCACGTACTTCTGGTTGAACAGGGGCTCGAAGATGGCGTTGCCGAAGCGGAAGCTCAGGATGTTCTGGACGGTTTCCTTCCCCAGGTAGTGGTCGATCCGGTAGATCTGGCTTTCGTCGAGGATGCCGGTGACCTCCTCGTTCATCTCCCGGGCGCTCTCGAGGTCGTGCCCGAACGGCTTCTCGATGATGACGTGGGACCATTGTTCCTCGTCGGGGCGCCGGATCAGTCCCGCGGCGTCGAGGTTCCGGATGATGGGAGTGAAGAACTCCGGGGCCACCGAGAGGTAGAAGAGCCGGTTTCCGGGAAGGTCCCGCTCCGCGTCCAGCGCGTCCAGCCTGGCCTTGAGCCTCTGGAACGACTCGATGTCGGTGTTGTTGCCCGGCTGGTAGTGCAGCGCGCCGAACAACGGGCTGCCAGCGTCGACGTCCGTGAAATCCTCGCGCATCTCGCCGACCATGCGCTCCCGGTAGGCCTCGTCGGTCATCTCCGTGCGCGAGAAGCCCACCACGGCATAGCGTTCCGGCAGATAGCCTTCCTGCTCGAGATGATACAGGGCGGGAATCAGCTTGCGCTTGCTGAGGTCGCCCGAGGCGCCGAAGATGACTACCGTAAGAGGGTCCCGGGCGCGGAACGAGCTGTCCCCCCTGCCGGAGCCCTTGTCACCGCTGATGCGCACCGAGGCCTGCACGCCGTCGCCAGAATCCATCGTCCTCCCCCAAAGACAGAAGCGTCGAAAACGTACAAGTAGCGCGAACCCCGGGCGTTGTCAAAAACGGCCGGGGCTGCGTTGTTGACACGGATTTCACCCGTGGTTATCCTCTGCCACGGCCCCGCCGCCCACAGGTCCATGATCGAATTCGAAGGCAGGAACATTCCCATCACGCTCGACGAGCTCGCCGACCCCCGGAGAGCCGTCCTGCTGGTGTGGGACATGCAGAACGACCAGGCCGGAAGCTCGTTCAACACGGCCGAGTTCCTGCGGACCACGCCCCCCCTCATCGCCGCGGCCAAGGACGCCGGGGTCCGCGTGGTCTACGCCTTCGCCACCCCCTACGCGTGGCGCGACGAGGCGCCGGTGATGATCCGCCGCGCCATGAAGGACCAGGGAGTCGCCCACCCCGGCGAACTCGGCCCGCGCCGCGCCCGGGGCAGCTTCGGCTGGCAGCTCATCGAGCCCTTCAAGCCCGCGGACGACGACGTCCTCATCGAGAAGCACCGGCCCACGATCTTCCTCGGGACCGAGTTCGAACAGTTGCTGGGCAACTGGGACAAGGACACCGTCGTCATCGTCGGCTGCCGCACCGATGCGGGCATCGAGGGCAGCGTCCGGGACGGGTACTACCGGGGCTACTCCATGATCGTGGTCCGGGACTGCGTCGGCACCAACCGCGAGAGCGCCCACCACGAAGCGCTGAAGCGCATGGAGCGTTTCGCGGACGTGGTGGACTCGGGCGAGCTGCTCGAGATCTGGGGCGGCTCCACCGGCTCCGGCTGAGCCCATGACGGGAGCCCCCCGGACAAGCGTCGCCGCGCTGCTGCTCGGCGCCGGTCTCGCTTCCGCGGCCTGGGCCGCGGCCTGGGAGGAACTGCCCTGGAGCGCTCAGGTAGCGAAGCGGAAACAACCTCCCGGCGTCAACGCCATCGCGATCCTCGACCGAAAGAAGGCCTTCCTCGGCACCAGCGACGGGCGCCTGCTCCGCTGGGACGGCGCGCGGCTCGAGCCGGTGGACCACCCGGCCAAGGTGAGCCCGATGCAATTCGTGGTGAACGCCGACGACGACGTCTGGGTCTTCGGCGACGACGCCTTGTCGCTGCATTACGACGGGAAGGCGTGGACCCGGGTGGAGAACCCCCTGTCCCGGCGCAAGGCGGCGGAGGGCCGGTTGTGGGGCGCCGGCTGCGCGGCCCCGGACCGCTGCTTCGCCGGCACCCGGGACGGCCGGCTCATCGAGTGGGACGGCCGGAAGTGGCGGCACGCCGGCAGTCCGGTCGAGCGGCAGCGGATCCACGCCATGCAGTTCTCTTCGCGAAATTCCGGCTGGATGGTGGGGGAAGGCTTCTTCGCCCGGTGGGACGGCAAGGCCTGGAAGAAGGCCGACGTGGCCGAGGTCCCGCGCATGTACGACCTGGCCCTGGTCGGGGACGACTGGGGCTGGGCCGTGGGCGACCACGGCGTCCTGTTCGCGTATGACGGCGCTGCCTGGAAGAAGGCCGACGTGCCGGAATCCCTCTTCCGTCTGCGGGCCGTCGCCTGCGCCTCGCGCGAGGACTGCTGGGCGGTGGGGGAAGCCGGCGCCGTCCTCGGCTGGAACGGCGTCCGATGGCAAAGGACCCGCCTGAAGACCCCGGTGCGGCTCACGGCGGTGGCCATGGGAGACGGGACCGCGCTGTTGGCGGGTGACCGCGGCACTCTCTTCCGGCGCGGGCCGGCGGTGCGAGACGCCACCGGTCCTTCCGAGGCCCCATGATCCGTTTCGGCGCTCTCGCCTACCTGTTGCGCCTGGGGCCCCGCCGGCTACTGGGGCTGGTGCAGCACCTGCCCAGCTTCCTCAAGCTGTTCTGGCGCCTGTTCAAGGACCCGCGGGTCGGATTCAAGGCCAAGCTGCTGGCGTTGAGTGTCTTCGCCTACTTGGTCCTTCCGGCGGACCTCCTGCCCGACCTGCTGCCCGCCCTGGGGCACTTTGACGATCTATTGTTGATCTTCCTGGGAGCCAAGGGGTTCATCGCCCTGTGCCCCAAGGAGGTGGTGCGGGAGCACGTGCAGCAGATCGCTCAGGGCCGCTGACGGCTGATGCACACGGGCGGGTTTGAAGCCCCCCCTACAAGCTGCCGAAGTCGCTGTCCCAGATCTCCCGGAGTCCCGCCATGGCCGTGTCCGGCAGGGAGCCCGCCCCCGAGCACGCCACGGCCTCGTCGATCTGGGCGTTGTTGGAGAAACCCACGAGGACCGTGCTCACTCCCGGCTTCATGAGGGCGAAGCGGATCGCGGCCCCGGGGAGGGAGTCCAGTCCGTGGTCCTCGAGGAACGCGAGCTTGTGGGCCCGGGCCACGTCGCCCTCGTAGTCGGACCCGGCGGAGAGCGGCTCGCGGCTGGTGCCGCCGCCGGACTCCGGCGTCGGGCTGAGCACCCCGGCGGCCAAGACCCGGATCACCACGACCCCCATGCCCCCGGCGGCGGCCCGGTCGATGACGCGTCCGTAGTCCAGGGCGCTGAAGCCCCGCGGCACGGTCTGGCCGGCGCTCGGGTTGAGCAGGTTGTAGTAGGCCTGGAAGGAATCGAACTCGCCGCTGTCCACGAGCACGTCGATGGCCTCGACGTCGCCCAGGCCAGTGAAGCCGAAGAACCCCGCCCGGCCCTGGTCGCGCAGCCTCTTGAACCCCTCGATGACGCCGCCCGGCCCCAGCACTTCGTCCGGGGTCATGCCGAAGCGCCCGGCCTCCCGCCGGTTCACGAGCCGGGTGTGGAGCTGCATCAGGTCCACCGAGCCGCGCCCCAGGCGCGCGAGCCCCTGCTCCGCGTGGGAGACGGCCGCCGCGGCGATGTCCCCGAGCGCATCGGCTTCGAGCCGGACCTTGGTGGACAGGACCACCGCCTCCCCGACTTCGTCCAGCACACGGCCGAGGTTCGTTTCGGACCGGCCTTCGCCGTAGGCGCGCGCCGTGTCGAAATAGTTGATCCCCAGGTCCAGGGCGCGCCGCACCGCGGCAATTTGCTCGTCATGGCCGTCCCGGGTCATCAGACCGCCGACGTTGCCGCAGCCGAAGCCGATCTCGGAGACCCGAAGGCCCGTCCTGCCAAGCACCCGGTACTGCATCATTGCCGCTCCAGGGGATTCGTGGTGAGGTGTGGAGTCATCTCCGGGGCGCCAGGATCTGGAGCTGATGTCCGTCCGGGTCCCGGACGTAGATGCATTGCGGGTCTCCCTCCCGCCCGGTGACCGCGATGCCGGACGCCTCCAGGGAGTCCTTCACCTCCTCGTAGCTGCCGGACTCCACCTGCAGCGCGATGTGGTTCAGATCGCGGCTGGTGGATTCCGCGGCCGGAGCGCGCCCTTCGAAGAGCGCCAGCCGCTGCTGTCCGCAGCGGAGGAAAACATGGCCGGGACGCTCGCGGGTGACCTCCATGCCGAGCAGGTCCACGTAGAAACGTGTTGCCCGCGGCACGTCCTCCACGTGCACCACCACGTGATCGATGCCGGTGGCCTTGATCCTGAGTGCGGGGTGATCCATACCGTGGTCCTCCCTTCCGGCGGAAGTGTGGATCAACCGCCCGGTGGAATCAACCGGCGGGCGGGGGATGCGGCCGGCGGCGGCCTCGTGAAACGTGGTGAAGGGTCCACGGCGTATGTTAGGAATCTTCCGACGCCGGCATTCACAATGGGAGGACGACGGGCATGCCACTGGAGCTGACCATGATCTGTGCCCCTTACGACCGCGCACGGGCGCTAATCGAAGGGGCGGTGACGCCGGAGGGCATCGACCTCCGGGTCCACGTGGACGCCGACGACGTAAGCCGGCACTTCGGCGGCCACGAGGGCCGCTTCGACGTCGCCGAGTTCTTTACCGGGCGCTATATCGTCGACCTGCCCTTCAGGACCCTGGGCTTCACCGCCATCCCGGTCTTCGTGAAGCGCATGTTCCGGCACTCCTACATCTACGTCAACACCGGCGCCGGCATCGCCGGGCCCTCCGACCTCAACGGCAAACGCGTCGGCATCCAGAGTTGGTTCACCACCACGGCGCTGTGGGCCCGGGGCATCCTGGAGGAGGAACACGGCGTGGATCTGAAATCCATCCACTGGGTGGCCGGACGGCCTCCGGAGAACCCCCACGAGTGGTCGGCGCCGGACTGGCTCAAGCTCGAAGTGGTGGAAGGATACGGCAAGCTCCGGGAGATGCTCCTGGCCGGCGCCATCGACGCCATGATCACCACCGCCACACTGGCTCCCGAGGACCGCCCGCGGGTGGACTTCCTGTTTCCGGACTACGCCCAACGCGAGCGCGAGTACTACCGCAGAACGGGTTTCTTCCCGATCCAGCATACCCTGCTGGTCCGCACCTCGGTGCTGGACCGCCATCCCTGGGTGGCCCGGAGCCTGTTCGACGCCTGGCAGGAGTCCAAGCGCCGCTGCTACCAGTGGCTGGAATGGCAGCGCGTCCATCAGACCGGTCTCTGGTATCGCGCCCTGTGGGAAGAGGAGCAGGCCGCGGCCGGCGATGATCCCTATCGTTGGGGGTTCAGGGACACCCGGGCCGAGGTCGACAAGATGCTGGAGTACGCCCAGCGGCAGGGCCTCACCCGGGACCGGTTCGAGCCCGAGGACATGTTCCACCCCACCATGCTGGACACGTAAGCCCGGGCCATCGCCGATCTTCCGCGGCCAGGGTCAAACCGGTCGCCGAGGCGGCCCTCGGCGCCGGCCGTTCCCGGGCCACCACATCCTTCCCGCGCGCTACATGCTGTAGAACGCCTTCGGGTTGTCGTAGAGGATCTTCTCCACCACCCGGGCCGGGATGTCGTCGCGGGCGCGGAGCTTGGCGGCCACGTTGTCCTCGAAGGACTGGTCGAGGTGGCCGTAGTCCGAGCCGATCATGATGTGGTCCTCGTGGATGTAGTTGAGCAGCATGGGCAGGTCCTCGTCCACCTCGCACACCACCCACATGCGGCACTCCTGGAACAGCTCCGGCCCCGGCGGAGAGTCGCCGGCCTTGGTGCGCCGGAGCTGGTGCAGCAGGTAGGGCACCCAGGAGGCGCTGGCCTCGACGTAGCCGAACCGGAGCCCGGGAAACTGCTGCGGGATGCGGTTGGCCACCAGGTCCCGGAAGGCGATGAGCGGCAGCATGCGCAGGTGCGGCAGCGTGTGGCTCACCCTCACGTCGAACACGCTGGAGATGGCCGGCGAGCCCGCGCCGATGTGGATGCAGATGGGGAAGTCGAGGCGGGCCGCCTCCTCGTAGAGCGGGAAGAAGTAGGGCTCGGCCAGCGAACGGTCGCCCTCGATGCCGCGCATGTTCACGCCCACCGCGCCGTGCTCCTTGGCGTAGTGCAACTGCTTGATGGATTCCTCGATGGACGTCAGCGGGAACACCGCGGTCCAGCGGAGCCGGTTGTCTCCCTGGGCCCAGACCTCGCCCATCCAGCGGTTGTAGGCGGCGCACAGCGCCACGTCCAGGTCCACGTCCTCGGTGAGACGGACGCCCCAGAGAGTCGAGTAGATCACCTCGGCATCGGCGCCGCGCTTGTCCAGGGCCTCCACCCGGGCCCGCGGATCGGTCAACTGCCGGATTGCCAGGTCGATGTCCTGGCGGGTCCACTGCCGTTCCTGCTCGGCCGGGGTGCTGAGCCGGGCGCTGCCCTTGCCCACGGACTTGGGAAAGATCTGCCCGTCGATGAGCCAGAAGGCGTTGGAGGTCGTGTACTCCGTGTCGTTGGGAGCCTGGAGCAGGATCGGCCGGCGGTCGTACATGTCCTTGTCCATGTACTCCCAGATATCCGCCGATTCGACGATGTGAGTGTCCGCGTCGATGAAGCCGTTCATGTCTGTCTCCTTTCGTGGACGGGAAGTGCTGGTTCGCTAGGGCAACGGCGGCGCCTTCCCCGCCCACGGCGCCGCCTGCTCGTAGGCGTGGGCCACGCGCAGTACGGTATCCTCGCGGAACGAGCCCCCCGCGATCTGCATGCCGATGGGCAGCCCGCCGGCCGAGAAGCCGCAGTTGATGCTGAGCGACGGCAGCCCGCTGACGTTATGGGGGATGGTGCACAGTGTCAGATAATTCCCGTCCGGACCCTGGAGCGGCTGCTCGCGGCCGTCCACCATCACCGAACCGCTCATGGACTCGTCGATGGATAGCGCCGGGACCGGCGAGGTGGGGGAAAGGATGACGTCCACCCGGTCCAGCGCCTGGTCGAAGCCGTCACAGATGAGCCGGCGGATGCGCTGGGACTGGTTGTACATCCCGCCGGATACCGTCAGCGCCTGGATCTGCGTGGAGAGCATGCTGGGACTGTAGTCCCTGGCGTGGTTCCGCAGGAAGTACTCGGCATCCGCGGTGCTCTCCACCCGGCTGGCGCAGAGCTGCACGGCGGGGACCATGTCCATGTGCGGGACCGTAACTTCCTCCACGGTCATCCCAAGGGAACGGAGAAGGTCGAGGGCGCCGGAGAAGGCCTGCATGACCTCCTTCGAGGCCCATCTTTCGAAGTACCCCTTGATGATGCCCACGCGCATGCCGTCGACCGAAGCTCCCAGGCTCGCGGCATAGTCCGGCACCGGCTCGCGCGAGCTCAACGGGTCCCGGGGATCGTGTCCGGCGATGACCTGCATCATCGCCGCGCAGTCGGCTACCGTGCGGGTCAGCGGGCCGAAGTGGTTGGTGGAGTAGCCGCCGGTGCCCGGCACGCCGCCGTGAACGCTGACCCGGCCGTAGGTGGGCTTGAGCCCGACGATGCCGCACAGCGAGGCGGGGTTACGGACCGAGCCCGCCGCGTCGGTGCCCACAGTGGCCATGCACATGCCCGCGGCCACGGCCACTGCCGACCCGCTGCTGGAGCCGCCTGGGATGCAGTTCGTATCCCACGGGTTGCAGGGGGTGCCGTAGAACGGGTTCACCCCGTGGCTGCCCTTGGCCCACTCGTGCATGTTGGTCTTGCCCAGGCTCACGGCGCCGGCCTCGCGCAGGCGGGTCACCACGGTGGCGTCGAAGTCCGGGATGTTGTCCGAGAGCGCCTTGGCGCCGGCGGTGGTCCGTACCCCCCGGGTGGCGAAGTTGTCCTTGATGGAGACCGGGATGCCGTGGAGCGGACCGCGGTAGTCGCCGCCCCGGATCTCCTTCTCCGCCGCGGCCGCCTCCTCCAGTGCGCTCTCCGGAGTGGGCGTGAGATAGGCGCTCAGGAGCGGGTTCAGCCGTTCGATCCGCTCCAGATAGAGCTCGGTCAGGGCCACCGGCGAGACCTCGCCGTCGCGGATCTTCGGGGCGATTTCGCTGATCGTCAGGGTCGCCAGGTCCTTCTCGACCATTCGGGCACCTCCGGCCGCCTCACCGGGCGGCGGCTATAGACCGTAGAGGGTCTTGGCGTTCTCTCCCAGTATCTTGTCGATGATGTGGGGCGCCACCTCGCCCTTGTCCCTCAGCACGCGCAGGGCCTCGATCTCCGCGGAGCGGTCGGCGTGGCCGTAGTCCGTGCCGATGACGAGGTTGTCCTCGCCGCCGTACCGCAGGATGGTGGCGAGGTCATCGTCCGTCTGACAGGCCACGTACACCCGGTTCTCCCGCAGCACGTCTTCCGGGAACTCCACCCCCTGGCGCTCGGACAGCCGCTTGAGGTCGTGGATGACGTAGGGCAGCCACTGGGCGCTGACCTCGATGAAGCCGAACCGGAGGCCCGGGAACTTCGCGGGTATGCCTTCCATGATGAGCGAGTGGAAGTCCCCCACCACCGCCAGCTTGAAGCGGCGGAAGCCGGCCGTCGCCGGGAACATGTCCTGGTAGGTGAAGCTCGCGATGCCCGAGTGGACGCACGCCGGCAGGTCGAGCCTCGCGGCTTCCTCGTAAAGCGGAAAGAAATACGGGTCGGTGAGCTGCTTCTCGCCTTCCAGCCCGCGCATCATGAACCCGCAGGCGCCCGCGTCCCTGGCCCAGGCGAGCTCGGACAGAGCCTTTTCCATGGTCAGGAACGGCAGCAGCGCGATCCAGCGCAGGCGCCCCTTGGTTCCTTCGCAGAGCCCGGCCAGCCAACGGTTGTAGGTCCTGCACAACGCCAGCTCCACAGCGGGCTTCATGGTCACCGGGCGGAGGAACAACGTCGGGTAGAGCACCTGGATGTCCACCTCCAGCTCGTCCATGTGCCGGAGCCGGGCCTCCACGTCCCGCATCTCCCGCGTTTCCGGCGCGGTGTCCAGGCCGACGTTGTGGTTCTTCGGCTGGAGCCGGCCGTCCACGAACCAGTACTCGGTGCCCCGCTTGGGCATCCGGTCCCACTTGTCGCGCATCTCGGCCTTGGTGTACTGCCGCTCCGACACGATGATCTCAGGCCGGAACTCCTGCTCCGATTCCTCCAGGAAGTCCCAGGTGTGCGGGTTCTCAAGCACGTGGGCATCGGCGTCGATGGTGAGCATGGCGGATACACCTCCTTCTGTCCGTTGCCTGGGCCCGCGAGTCCGGGCGCGGGCGGGCCGGCAACCGCCGCTACACTGGCGGGCGGCGCTCGAACCAGCGGGCGTGCTGCTGGTAGGCGTAGCCCACCCGCAGCAGCGTGGACTCGGCGAAGGCCTTGCTCCAGAACTGCATGCCCACGGGCAGGCCCTCGGAGCTGAAGCCGGACGGGATGGCCAGCGCCGGGATGCCCGCGAGGTTGGCGGGCGAGGGATAGTCCGGGCGCAGCATCTTGTTCACCGCGTCCAGCCCGTCCAGCTCCGCGGCCAGCGGCGCCGTCGTGGGATTCGTGGGGAGCGCCAGGACGTTGACCTCGCGGAACACCTGGTTCAGCTCCCGCCTGAGCCGGCTCCGCATCCGCTGGGCCTGGATGTAGTCGCCGCAGGTGGACACCGCGCCGATGAACAGCCGCGCCCGGCGGGACTCCGAGGCCTCCCCGGCCATGGCCGCGTCCATGTCGGCCCGGCAGATATTGTAGAACTCGCACGAGTAGATGAGGCCGTTGGCGATGGTGGCGTACTCCATGCTCGGCACCGTCACGTCCCGGACCTTGGCGCCCAGGGACTCGAAGTCCGCCAACGCCTTGTCCAGCAGGTCCAGCACCTCGGGATCGGTGTCGATGAGCCCGAAGTAGTCCCGCGGCACGCCGATGACCATGCCGGCGACCCCGGCCTTGAGGTCCGCGGTGTAGTCGGAGACCTCCACCTGGCTGCAGGTGGGGTCCTTCGGATCGAAGCCGGCCAGGACCTGGAGCATGTGCGCGAGGTCCTCCACCACCCGGGTCATGGGACCGGCGGTGTCCAGCGACCAGCCCAGCGGCGCCAGTCCGGCGCGGCTGATCCGTCCGTAGGTGGGCTTCAAGCCGGATATGCCGCAGTAGGACGCGGGGTTACGGATGGATCCCGCGGTGTCCTCCCCCATGGAGCCCATGCACAGCCCGGCGGCGATGCCGGTCCCGGAACCGGTGCTGGAGCCCCCGGGCACGTGGTCGAGGTTCCAGGGATTGCGGGCGCCCTTGATGCCTCCCGGAAGACCGCTCATGTTGAGCTTCCCGAGCATCACCGCCCCGGCCTCGCGCAGGCGGCGCACGGGAGTGCAGTCCTCCCCCGGTCCCGCGGGCTGCGGTATGCGCACCATCGAGAGCGCGCCCTGGACATCGTACTGGTCCTTGACGGCCACCGGTATGCCGTGGAGCGGTCCCCGGTAGCGGCCGTTCCGGATCTCCTGCTCCGCCGTCCGGGCCTCTTCCAGCGCGCTTTCCTCCATGAGGTTCACGTAGGCCCGCAGATCGCCGTCCAGGGCATGAATCCGGTCGAGGTAGGCTTGCGTCAACTCCACCGGAGAGACCTCGCCCTTCTGCAGGCGCGGGGCGATGCTGTCAATGCTCGCGAAACACAAATCCGACATGTCCGTTCCTCGCTGTTCGCCGAACCGCCCTACCGGTCCTCGTCCGTCTCGGGCCGGAAGACCCCGCCGACCTGCTCGCCCGCCAGGTTGATGGAGTGGAGCTTCTCAAGGCTCTCCATGTAGGTTTCCAGCATCGGGATGAAGCGCGCGCGATCACTCTTGGCCATCTCCAGGCCGGCCCGGCGCAGCAACCGCTTCAGGGTCTCCTCGGTGTGCTTGTCCATGACGAACCTCCCGTTCTCGATAACGCCGTGCCGCCTTGCCTCACCCCAGATCGCCCCACAACAACTGGACGGCACAGACGGCGGCCACCGCCGCGGTTTCGGTGCGCAGGATGCGCCTGCCCAGCTCGACCGTGTGAAATCCGCGGCCCGCCGCCCTCTCCACTTCCTCCTCGCTGAACCCGCCTTCCGGGCCCACCATCACGAGCACGGACTGCAGGCTGCCGAGCTCTTCCCGCAGGGAACTCAATCCCCTGCCCGACGGGCCTTCCCAGAACAGCAGCCTGGCGTCGCACTGCCAGTCCCGGGTGAGCACGGCGTCGAAGCCGTCCGGCTCGCGAATCTCCGGGACCCGGGTGCGTCCGGATTGCCTCGCCGCGGCCGCGGCGATCTTCTCCCAGCGCTCGCGGCGCCGCGCTCCCTTGTCGCCGGCGAACCGGGGCACGGTATGCGACGAGAAGAACGGCGCCACGCACGCCACCCCCAGCTCCGTGGACTTCTCCACGATCCAGTCCATCTTGTCGCCCTTGCCCACGGCCTGGGCCAGGGTGACGGCCAGGGACGACTCCCGCTCCGGGCGATAGGACCGTACCACGGTCATGGCCGCAACTCCACCATCATAGGCGCGGATCAGGGCCTCGTGCTCGGTGCCGGCGCCGTCCCAGAGCAGCACCCGGGCGCCGGGGCGCAACCGCAAGACCTTCCGCATGTGCACGAGCTCCTGACCCTCCACCGTGGCGGCGCCGTCGCGTACTGCATCGGGTGAAACAAGGAAACGCGGGAGGCTCATGGCTCCTTCCGGAGCATCAACGTGCTCCACTCCTTGCGGTCCTTGCGTTGCACCAGCCGGAAATCCCGGAAATGCCGCATCACCACCGAAACGTGGTCGTGCAGCAGCCCCGAGAGGACCAGCGAGCCTCCAGCGGCCACACGCCGGTTCAGCGGAGCGGCCAGTTCCACGAGGGTCTCCAGGATGATGTTGGCGACCACCAACGGGAACCGGCGCCGCACCCGCCCGACGCTCGTGTCGCTCAGCGTCACCGCGCCGTCGAGACCATTGAGCCCGAGGTTTGCCTGCGCCGCTTCAAGAGCCACGGGATCGTTGTCCAACGCCAGCACCTCGCGCACCCCTAGGAGCCTGTCCGAGTAGTGGTCAAGGCGACTTTCGTTTGTTTTGCCAAGCGCCGCTCAGGAGGGAGACTAGAGAGTTTGATAACGGTGGGTCATGAGCGTAGCCAAAGGCCGCCGTTTTCGAGTCTCCAGGTGGCCGTGCTCATGGCCGGAGGAAGCGAGACGAGGGTCTTTCAGGCCTGGGCCGCGGCACGGTGGGCCGCGAGCTTGTTGAGGTTGTGGGCGATGCATACCAGCGCCCACTCATGCCGCACCTGATCCAGGCCGCGCAGCAGGAACTGCCGGAACCCGCGGCCATGCTTGATCTGGCCGAAGACCGGTTCGATGGTCACCTTGCGAAGACGGTAGCGGCTGCGCCGCCCGCCGTGTTTCAGGCGCCCCGCCATGGCCTCCCGCAAGCTCCCGGGCGGTAAAGCCTTGCCGCCGGCCGCGGTCGCCGTGCCGTGCTTCTGACGCCCGGTGGCCACGTAGCCCCGAATGCCTCGCTCCTTCAGGATGCCGAGATTGTCCTCCGAACAATAGCCGGCGTCCGCCGACAACTCCTTCGGCAACGCTCCCGCCGCTTCCTTCATCGCCTCGATCATGGGCTGCAACTGCTGCTGGTCGCTGCCGCTGTCGGTCAGCCCGTGGGCCACGATCACCTGGTGTCCCGCATCCGCCGCCGCCTGGGCGTTGTAGCCCTGGATGAAGCCGTCCCCGGTCTTGAGGATGCGGCTCTGCGGGTCCGTGAAGTTCCGCTGCGCCTTCTCCGGCACCCTGGGCTCCTCCCCGGTCTTCCCCGGCCCTCCCTTCTCCCTGGCCTGCGCCTCCAGCGCCTCCTTCGCCTCCCGTATCCGCGCCAGCCGCTGCTGCTTGTCCGCCACCCACTCCGGCATCTCGTCTCCCCGAGCCTCCGGACCGTGCTTCCCGTCCTCCCGTGCGTCGGTGGCCTCCGCCTGCTCCAGCCACCCCCTCACTTCCGCCTCCAGCCGCTTCTCCGCCTTCCCCATCCGCCCGTACGACATCGCCTTGTGCTTCGACGCGTTCGCCTTCACCTTCGTCCCGTCCAGCGCCACATGCCCCAGCTTCACCAGCCCCGCCGCCCGGCACAGCGCCAACACCTGCCGGAACAGTCCCGCCAGTGCCTCCAGGTGTCGCTTGCGAAAGTCGCTGATGGTGCGGAAGTCCGGCCGCTGAAGTCCACTCACCGCCATGAAGTCCACCCGCTCCTCGCACGCCCGCGCGATCCGCCGCGACGAGTACACCCCGCAGCTGTACCCATACAGCAACAGCGCCACCATCATCCCGGGATGGTACGGAGGCTGCCCGCGCTCCCCCTCGTACGACTCGTAGATCGCCGACAGGTCCAGCGTCTCCCGTACTGCGTCCCGAACCAGGTGCGCCGCATGTCCCGCAGGAACAAAGTCATGCACCGACGGCGGCAGCAGCCACGTCTGGTCCACATCCCAGCTGCGAAATCGCTTGCTCATCTCCCCATTCAATCACACCCCTCCCATCCCGTCGATCCATAGCTGATTACTCGGACAGGCTCCTAGCAGGGCCATGCCGATGGCGAGGACCGCGGACCCCGTGCCCACGTCCAAGGCCTTGGTTGGCAAGGTCTCGGCGCAAAGCTCGTCGATCATCTCGAGACAGGAACGGGTGGTCTCATGGGTGCCGGTGCCGAAGGCCATGGCCGGCTCGATGACGATGACGTGGCGGCGGTTCGCCCCGGGGCGAATCCAGGGCGGCGTCACCAGGAACCGCTTGCCGATCCGTTGCGGCTTGAAGTGGTGGCGCCAGCCATCGTGCCAGTTCTTCTCGGCGATCGCCCGCCAACGGGTGCGGCCCACCAACCCGTCGGGGAAGATGACCCGGAGACCGCGCAGGTACCGCCGGATCAGGGGCCTCAGGACCGCTTCGTCGGCAGTGCCCCGGAAATACGCCCGCAGGGAGCGGTCGCCGCAGACGATGCCTGTAGACCCGTGCTCCACCAGGAAACTGGATATCGTATCCTGCACCGGGCCTTGGGCCTGGACGGAAAGCTCGAGCCAGCCGTGGGCCATGCACTCCTTTATGTCACAGGCCCGACGGCAGGGGGAAGCAGGCGCACATTTCCTTGTTGCTCGCGTTCGGGCCGGTGATAGAATGGGATCATGGCAGCCGGTGAAATTGGCCGATTGCCCGCGTGCTACAGCCCGGGCAACGCCGCCGACTTCTCCTATACGCCGGACCGCATGGCGGTCTTCGAGGAAGCCGGCCGGTTCCGCCGGGAGTTTGAGATCGCGCCGGCCGCCGCGGATTCCAGGAGGATCGACCTTCTCCTGATCGACGTGCAGCGCGACTTCTGCCATCCCGAAGGCACGCTGTACGTCGGCGGCCGCAGCGGCCAGGGCGCCGTAGAGGACAACCGGCGCATCGCCGAGTTCATCTACCGGAACCTCACCGGCATCACCCACATCCGCTGCACCCTGGACAGCCACAACAACTACCAGATCTTCTTTCCCTGGTTCTGGGTGGACTCCCACGGGGAGCCTCTCGGACCTCACACACTCATCACGGTCGATGGCCGGGACGCCAGGCAGATGGTGAACATCGACCCTCTTGGCAACGTGCTGAAAGAGAATGTCGTCCCCAACCCCGCCATCACCTCCTGGGTCACCGACAAGGGCTACGACTGGCTGGTGGAGCAGTGCCGCTTCTACAACCGGGAGCTGGCGGCGGGCGGTCGCTACACGCTGTACCTGTGGCCGCCGCACTGCCTGGTGGGTAGCCCGGGCCACACGGTCACCGGCGTGGTGGACGAGGCCAGGACGCTGCACTCCCTCGCCCGGGCGTCACAGTCCTGGGAGGAGATCAAGGGGACCCACCACCTGACGGAAAACTACTCGGTCCTGCGTCCCGAGGTGTTGACCACCTGGGACGGCGGCATCCTGGCCGAGAGAAACGTCCGGTTCTACAGGACCCTGGTGGAGGCGGACGCCCTGATCGTGGCCGGACAGGCGGCCAGCCACTGCGTCAAGAGCACGGTGCAGGACCTGATGGAAGAGATACGGCGGGACAACCCGTCACTCGCGCAAAAGGTCTACCTCATGACCGACTGCATGTCGTCGGTGGTGGTACGGACCGAGAACGGCGACATCGCCGCCGACTTCACCGAATCCGCCGAGCAGACCCTGGACGAGGCCGCGGCCGCGGGCATGCACTTGGTGGAATCCACGGAGCCGATGGAGAGTTGGCCGGGGATGTGACGAACGCGGCAAACCGACAGTCACATTGCAGCCACCACTTCAAGGAAACGTTCATATCGCTTGGCGAGAAGCTCCTCGGACGGCCTCTCTGCCTGTTTACGAGGAATTACGATGGGTTGATCGTGGAGGCCCTGAATCGCGTGCCGAAGCGTTGGCCCGTCGAACTCCTTGAGGATGTCCGAACGCACATCAATCGTCCCATCCGGTCGCACTCCCACAAAGAACCGGTCGAACGTCGCGTGATGTAGCCGGCACAAGGACAATCCATTGCTCACGATCGGCTGCCCCTCCGACTCCGTATCCGGTATGATGTGTGCCGCATCGAGCAATTCGCCATGCCGCAGGCGACAGAAAGCGCATTGGTGACGATACGCACGAAGGACTCTCTCACGGAATGCGCTCTGGTGCAGCCGGCGTCTCGCTGTCGTGGTCACATACCCTCGCCGAATCTCGGCAATTGTGCCGGTGTTCTGGTGGGCTTGCGAAACGAGATCAAGCTGATCGGCATCATCCACCGCGATGGAGAAAGAAAGGTACTCCGGTTGGTCGCCAACGACATACACCGGCCACATGGCCAGGTACTTTCCTGGAACAAGTCCATGGAAGTAGGCCAACGGAAGGTTGTTCTGCATCGCGAAGCGCAGACCCACGTTGTCACGATGCTGGGGATCCGTTCCGCGATACCGGTACCTTAGAAGATTGTCGTAACCGAATGCGTCGTCGTATGGGCCGTTGGGGGCGGTTGTAATGGAGAGCGGCACCTCCAGCACGGCGGGTTTGAAGATTCCCTGAGGTCCAACCAGCGGTACGCGTCGTTCATCAAGTTCAAAACCTGCGGCCAGCACATCACGGGCCAATACCTCCCCATGCATGGAGACCCTACGCGAGAGCCACTGGAATGCGGCTCCTCTAACCTTCGCATCGTAGGTCCGATCGAATGCCATGAACCATTCCGTGGGATACTGGGGGTGCCGTTGGCCTGTACCTGACGGGCGACCCTAAATCTCCTCCAGGTGCCGCTTGACCCGTTGCAGGAACCGGGCGCCGATGGCGCCGTCGACCACCCGATGGTCGGCGGACAGGGTCATGGCCATCATGGAGCGGATGGCGATAGCATCGCCGTCCGGGACGACCCGCGGGGCGACGCGGCCGACGGCCAGGATGCCGCATTGCGGGGGGTTGATGATGGCGGTGAAGCTGTCGACGCCGAACATGCCGAGGTTGGAGACCGTGAAGGTGCCGCCCTGGTAGTTGGCTGGTGTCAGCTTGCGGTTCTGAGCCTGGGCTGCCAGTTCGCGACTGCGCAGGGCCAGCTCCTCCAGGGGAACCTTGTCGGCATTACGAATCACGGGCACGACGAGGCCGTCGTCCACGGCAACGGCCATGCCGAGGTTCACTTCGTCGTGCTGTTCGATTCCCTGGTCCGTCCACGATGCGTTCATGGGCGGTGATTCCGCCAGCGCCAAGCCCACGGCCTTCATGATGAAGTCGTTGACGGAAGGGATCGGCTGCGTTTCCTGCTGCTTCAACGCTTCGCGCCGGGCCTCGACGGCAGTCATGTCCACGTCCATGTTGAGGTAGAAATGCGGCGCCGTCTGCTTGCTTGACGCCATGCGTTCGCCGATGAGGCGGCGCATGCGTGTGAGGGGGACCGGAGCGCCGGCGCCCGCTTCCGCCTGCGCGCCTGGAGCCAGGGACAGCACGTCGCGGGCGACCACGGCGCCTTCCGGTCCGGTTCCCCGCACATCGGTCAGCTCAAGGCCCCTCTCTTTCGCCAGGCGCTTGGCGGCGGGGGATGCGAGGGTCCGGCCGTTTCCGGAGGCGGTCCCGGCTTCCGTCTTGGCGGTCGCTCGCAGCTTGGTTGCCTTGCGGGCGGGCGGCTGGCGGCGCCGGCGGCCCGAGGGTGCGGGTGTTTCCCGTTGCGGAGTCGGTGACGCGCCCGGCTTGACGATAAGCGCGATGACTTGTCCGACGGGGATGTCGTCGTCGGGCGCCGCGGTGACGCGGGCGAGAATTCCGGAGGCGGGCGCCTCAACCTCCACCACCGACTTGTCGGTCTCGACCTCCATCAGCATCTCGCCCTTGCTGACGGAGTCCCCTTCCTGCTTGAACCAGCGCACCAGGCGGCCCGTCTCCTGGGTCGCCCCCATGGCCGGCATGATGACATTCACCGCCATCGCGCTTTGTCCGCCAGAGATAGCGTGGTTGGAGGCCGGGCAGGAGCCGGGGGCACGCGGGCCCCTGCCCCGGCAACGGGATCACTCGTAGGTCACGCCCGGGATCGGCTTCTCCAGTACTTCCTCGAGGGTGGTGGCGCGAGACCACTGCTCGGCGGGCCGGCTCTCACCCTCCCAGCCGATCTGGTCCATGGAGGCGTAGAGCTCGATCTGGAAGCCGTCGGGATCAGTGAACTCCACGCCCGGGTTGCAGCCGGGACCCCTGCGGCCTTCGTACAGGATGGGCACGTTGTTGGCCTTCAGGAATTCGCGGATCTTGAACAGCTCGGTGACGCTGCCCACTTCCAGGGCGAAGTGGTTGAACGCCACCTGGTCCGGCTCGGGCTGCCCCTTGTTGGACTTGGACGGGAACAGCGCCACGGAATGGTGGTCCGACGCGTTGCGCAGGAAAATCATGCCGCGCTCGTTCACGTCGGACACCTTGAAGCCCATGATCTCCGTCCAGAACTTGGTGCTGCGCTCGAGGTCGCTCACGTTGAACACCACGTGTCCTATCTTCTTGACCTTGATGGGTGTCGTTTCCTCACTGCTCATGTTCATCTCCTTTCCGAACCGGTACGGGGAACCTTCGAGCCCCGAGTGATTGACGGTCTCCTAATCGATATGAACGAAGGCCCTGGCCCAGTCGTGCGGCGTCAGCGTGTGGCCCTGTCCGGTCACGTCCTCGGCGAGAAAAACGTCCCCGGCGACGAAGGTCCGCGAGGTGCCGTCGCCTACCCGGATCTCCGCTGAGCCCGAAAGCGTGATGCAGTACTGCCGCCGCGGCGCCGTGTGAAAGTCCCCCAGGTGGGTGGCCGGATCGTTCTTCAGCACCAGGCCCGTGGCCGGCAGCGTCTCGAAGAAGTAGCCGCCCTCGGCGCTGGGGTCGAGGTCCTCGAAGTGGGACTGGCCGTCGTCTCCGGTGAACAATCGAACGAACTGCACGGTGAACCTCCTGTATGCCCGAATGCGCGGCCTGACCGCGTCCCCCTTTTTACGCCTTCGTGGTGGGATAGATCAATCGTTGACCGTGCCGCCGGGGACCGCCCGACCCGTTATGCTATACTCGCCGCCATCCGAAACAGGGAGGCATCCATGCGACTCAAGGACAAGGTCACCATCATCACCGGAGGCGGACACGGGCTCGGGAAGGCCTACGCCAAACGATTCGCCGAGGAAGGAGCACAGGTGGTCATCGCCGACATCGATGCCGCGGCCGGGGAATCCGTCGCCGACGAGTTGAATTCCGCGGGACAGACGGGGTGGGCCAGAACCACCGACGTCACGAAATACGACAGCATCGAGGGCCTGGTGGCGGAAACCCTCGACCGGTTCGGCCGCATCGACGTGCTCCTCAACAACGCCGCCATCTACGTGACCCAGGAGATGTGGATGGGCCGGGTGGAGGACTGCCCGCTGGACGAGTGGGACCGCGTGATGGAAGTGAACCTCAAGGGCGTGTTCATGTGCTGCCGCGCCGTCATTCCCGTGATGAAGGAGCAGAAGTCGGGCAAGATCATCAACATCGCGTCAGGCACCTTCCTGAACGGCACCAGCAACATGCCCCACTACACCAGCTCCAAGGGCGGCGTGGTAGGCTTGACCCGGGTGATGGCCCGGCAACTCGGCGACTGGAACATCAACGTCAACTGCATGACCCCCGGCTCCACCATGAGCGAGGACGTGATCACCGACGAGATCCGCAAGCGGCGGTCCGACAGCGCCGGCCGCCGGGCCTTCAAACGCATCCAGATCCCCGAGGACGTCACCGGCACCGCGCTGTTCCTCGCCAGCGCCGACAGCGACTTCATGACCGGGCAACTTCTGGTGGTGGAGGGCGGCGGGATCATCCACTAGTGGCCGGGACGCAGGCATCCCGCACCTTGATCCGCGCCGTTCACGACGAGCTCTGGCTGGTGCGCGAACCCGCGCGGGCTGCCGGGCAGCAACGGTACATGAAATCGAGCATGCCGTTCATGGGCGTACGCGTACCCCTGATGCGGAAGACCGCACGGGCCGTCTTCGACCGCTACCCACCCGCTGGTGCAAGTGACTGGCGTGCGGCCGTTCTCGCACTGTGGCGCGAAGCGACGTATCGCGAGCAACGCTATGCAGCGGTGGAGCTGGCGGTTCACCGCCCCTTCCTGCGCTGGCTGAACACGAAGTCGGTGGAGATACTCGATGAGCTCATCGTCACCGGCGCCTGGTGGGATTACGTCGACCGGGTCGCGCCCGCGGGGCTTGGACACGTTCTTTCCGCCGAACCGAAGCCCATGGGCGCGATGATGCGCAGCTGGGCAGGGGACGAGAACATCTGGCGCCGCCGCGCCGCGCTCCTGTGTCAGCTCGGCTTCAAGGGAGACACCGATCTGGCGCTGCTGTACGACTGCATCGGGGCCTGCATGGGCCACCGAGAGTTCTTCGTGCAGAAGGCCATGGGTTGGGCGCTGCGCGACTATGCGCGGACCGCCCCGGGTGAAGTCCGGCGCTACGTTGCCGCAAACCGTTCCCGTCTCTCGAGGCTCACCTACAGGGA
The DNA here is from genome assembly GCA_965219905.1 of uncultured Binatia bacterium (SeqCode). Lineage (GTDB taxonomy): Bacteria > Desulfobacterota > Binatia > UBA9968 > JAJDTQ01 > JAJDTQ01. The sequence continues at coordinate 1,022,637 of CBDCOS010000003.1, forward strand.
AGCGCTGAAAAACCTGGCTGAGGACCGCGCGGGGAAACCCTACCTGGCCTTGGACCCGTTGTCCCACACCAGCTTGAGACTCCCGCACGACTCGCCGATCTCGCCTCGCGCCCGTTCCGGCGGATAGCCCAGACAATTGGACACGTAGCGTACGCCGTCGATGACCCGGTCGCGATTTCGGTGCTGGTGGCCGTGGACGTGGACGACCGAGCCCAACGCGCGGAGCTGGGCCTCGATCCGGGTGCTGCCGGCGACCCGGCTGAAGTTGAACCGGACGGCGCGGCCAGCGCGTGGAGGCGGCGCGGCCGGTGAACGGAACATCACCTCCCGCCTGGGCAGGAAGTGGCTGAACGACACGACCGGCGCGTCGTACTCCCGGCCCAGGTGGGGCTCGTTCATGTCGAGAAAGTGATCCGCCACCGACAGCCGCCCCGGCCACCGGGTCAGGACTTCATCGGCCCACATGGACAGGCCTGGGTCGTCGCCCTCCCTGGGAACGTACAGGCTCTCCGGACCCTGCTCCGGCTTCACGTACCACGAGAACAGCGGCACCACCCAGGCTCCGGGGTCACCGGGACCGCAGGTTACCTTGGTGGGACTCGTGGCAACATCGAGGTCGGCGCACAGCCGCACGATCTTCCCGAACTTGGCCACGGAGTCTCCCTGCTCGCCGCGCCGGAGCCAAAGCTCGTGGTTTCCGGGAACGAAGAAGACGTGAGCGAACTGCCCCCGAAATTCCCGGAGCACCCGCGCCAGCTTGGCGAGGTCGTCGGTCACGTCTCCCGCCAACAGCAACGTGTCACCCTGGTGTTCCCGGCCGGGGAGGGCCTGTATCAGGGCCATGTTCTGCGGGTAGTCCGCGTGCACGTCGGAGATGGCGAATATGCGCATGGCGGGTCTCGGGACAGCTCCTACACCCCGCCTTCATACCAGTTCCGTCTTGTGATCCGTAGGCGCCTTGGATATGATCCGGTCCGACCGGTCGCGCAGCGGATTCCATGAGCGAGGAAAACACCACCCACCGTCCGAGCGAACTGCTGGCCGCCCTCAAGCGGGCCGGCGCCAGCGTCGTGGTCTCGGTCCCCGATAGCTGGATCGGGGTCTTCATGGAGAAGGTGGACGAGGACCCGGACATGACCCTGATCCGCGCTACCCATGAGGAGGAAGCCCTCTCCGTTTCCTGCGGCGCGCGGCTGGGCGGGGCGCGCACGGTGCTGCTGATCCAGAACGTCGGGCTCCTGACCACCGGTGCGGGCATGGTATGCCTGGCCCAGCGCTACCAGTTCCCGATCCTCATCCTGGCCTCGTATCGCGGGTCGCCGCGGGACCCGGTCTTCTACCACATCCCCAAGGGACGGGCGACAGAGCCGGTGCTGCGGGCCTACGGGCTTTCCTATGCAGTGGCCGAACCGGATTCACCCATCGGCCCCCAGGTGGAACGGGCCGCGACCTCCGCCGAGGAAGGCGCCGCGCCCTTCGTGTTGCTGCTGGACAGCGAGGACATCCGCTGGTGAGCGAGTCGCGTCCGACACGGGAAGCCTACTACCGGGTGCTCGCCGAATGCGTGTCGGTGGAGACCCTGGTGGTGACCTCCCTGGGCAACGCCTCCTACGTCTGGTCCAACGTCTGCGACCGCCCGGAGAACTTCTACCTGGAAGACGCCATGGGGCTGGCGTTGCCGCTGGCCCTGGGGCTGTCCGTGGCCCAGCCGCACAGGCGAGTGGTGGCGGTGGAAGGCGACGGTGGCCTGATGATGCACCTGGGGACTCTGATCACCGTGGGCTCCGTCGCTCCGCCGAACCTCACCGTGCTGCTGGTGAACAACAACATCCACGCGGCGTCCGGGGGCCAACCGTTGACGAACACGGGACTGGACTTGGCCAACCTGGCGGGTTCCGCAGGCATCGAACGAACCGAGAACGTGCGTTCCCTCGACGCTTTCCGGGATCTGCTGCCCGCGGCCCTCCGGGACGACGGCCCCTCCTTCCTGGTGTTGGCCACCGAACCCGACATACCCCCGGTGAAGCCGGCGTTCCCCATGAACCCGCCCATGATGAAGCAGCGTTTCATGGATGCCATCGGGGCGCCGCGCTACGTGCCCGCCATGTTCCGCACTTGAGCCTTCGACTCCCGAAACAGGACCTCCCGGGCCGCCGAAACGTGTTGACAGGCTTCCGGCAAAAGGCGTCTAATCTGGCCGGGCCTTGGAGGGAACGGGCGAGTTCCCGGGACTTACGCGTTGCGGACGCCTCTGCATGAGGTGCCCCCGAGAGGAGGAGTGAAGATGAAGCGAAACCCCTCGATCGGTGTATTCGTCGTGGCCGCGCTGGCCCTGTTCTGGCTGGCGGGAACCGCATCCGCCCAGGTGAAGCTTAACATGGTGGGCTCCTGGCCGCCGGGCGTCTCTTCCGCCGCCGACGTCGGCATCCGCTACATGGAAGAGGTGAACCGGCGCGCCAACGGCAAGGTGGTGATCAACTTCAAGGGCGCGCGGGAAGTGGTGCCGACCTTCGACCAGCCCGAGGCGCTGGTACGGGGCGTGTTCGACGTCTGGTACGGCGCGCTGAACTACTGGGCCGGCGTGGTCAAGCCGGGATACGTCACCGAGCTGTCGTCCATGGAGCCTCCCGACGGCGGGCCGGGCAACGCGCTGCACGACTTCATGGTGAAGATGTACGAGAAGAAGGGCGTCCGCTACCTGGGGGCCTTCTCGGGCGACCGGAATACCGGCAACCATTTCATGTCCACCCAGAAGGAGGTCTCGAGCCCGGCCGACCTCAAGGGCATGAAGATCCGGGTGCCGCCGCTCACGCGCTTCTTCGTCAAGGCGGTGGGCGCGGAGCCGGTGACCCTGCCGCCGTCGGAAGTCTACCTCGCGCTGGAGAGAGGCACGGTGGAAGGGTTCACGTGGCCCTACTATGACGGCTTCACCAACTTCGGCTGGCACAAGGTGACCAAGTACCTCATCGGCCATCCGCTGTACCGGGACGGCATCGGCATCGCGGTCAACCTGAACAAGTGGAACAGCCTGTCCAAGGACGTGCAGCAGGCCATGCTGGATTCGGTGGCGCCGGTGCAGCGCTGGTCCGCCGGGTGGATGTCCGCGCACCAGGCCTACCAGTTGGCGGCCATGAAGAAGGCCGGCATGAAGGTCATCAAGTTCACGGACGCCGAGGCGAAGAACTGGGCCAAGACCTCCAACGAGGCCCTGTGGGCACACTTCAAGACCGTCATGAGCGCGGAGGACTACGCCACGGCCAGAAAGCTGATGGGATACAACTGACGGCTCACACCCCTGCATGACGGCCGGCAAGAAAATCATCCGCGTCTTCGACTGGCTTCTGGACGCCGGCGCGGCGCTGTCCGGCGCCCTCCTGGTGGCCGTCATGCTCCTCACCTCCGTCAAGGTCTTCTTCCGGTACGGTCTCCGGGAAGGGCTGTTGGGGGTCGACCAGATCAGCGGCACGCTGCTCGTCTACATCGCCTTCCTGGGCGCCGCCTGGGTGCTCCGGCGGGAAGAGCACGTCACCATCGACCTCCTGGTCACCCGGCTCGGGCCGAAGTCCCGCCGGTGGATGACCTGCATCAACTCCTGCCTCGGTGCGTTGATCTGCCTGGTGGTCGCCTTCTACGGAACCGTCGAAGCGGTCACCTCCTGGCAGCGGGGCATCCTCATCCCCGCCGAGATCGAGATCCCGAGGGTGATCAATCTGGGCGTCATCCCGCTCGGCGCTTTCCTCCTCTCACTCCAGTTCATGCGACGGGCCCGGCGCGTCCTCGGCGATCATGCATCCGAGCCCGCCGGACTCCGCGAGTAAGGCAGGCGCCGGTGGAGTGGTGGGCCTACATGCTGTTCTTCTTCGGCGGCCTGACCGTGCTGCTGCTGACCGGACTGCCGGTGGCCTTCGCCTTCACGCTGGTGAACATCATCGGGGTCTACGTCTTCTGGGGCGGAACCATCGGCCTGCAACAGCTCGTCCTCAGCATCGACAGCTCCATCTCCACCTTCGTGCTGGTGCCGGTGCCCATGTTCATCCTCATGGGCGCGATCATGTTCCACTCCGGCGTGGCCTACAAGATGATCGACGTCCTGGACGGATGGCTGGGACGCATCGCCGGGCGGCTGTCGCTGCTGGCGGTGGGCGCGGGCGCGCTGTTCGCCACCCTGACCGGGGTGGCCATGGGCAGCGTGGCCATGCTGGGCTCCACCCTGGTGCCCGACATGGAGAAACGCGGCTACAGCAAGTCCATGTCCTACGGCCCCATCCTGGCCAGCGGCAGCCTGGCCATCATGATCCCGCCCACCGCCCTGGGCGTCATCCTGGCGAGCCTGGGCAAGATCTCGGTGGGGAAGCTGCTGGTGGGAATCATCATCCCCGGCCTGATGCTGGCCGGCGTCTACGCCGCCTACATCATCATCCGCTGTACCCTTCAACCCTCCCTGGCGCCGGCCTACGACGTAGCCCCCACGCCTTTGGGACGGCGCATCGCGGACACGTTCCGCTACGTGCTGCCGCTGGTGTCCGTGATCGTCATCGTCATCGGCACCATCTTCTTCGGCGTGGCCACGCCCACCGAGGCCGCGGCCGTGGGCGCGCTGTTCTGTTTCCTGCTGGCCATGGCCTACGGCAAGCTCACCTGGAGCGTCACCAAGGAGGCGGTGGGCACCACCACCTCCATCGCGGTGATGGTGCTGATCATCCTCACCGGCTCGGCCGCCTTCAGCCAGGTGCTGGCCTTCACCGGCGTCACCGCCGGGATCACCAATCTCGTGGTGGGCCTGCCGGTGCACCCCATCCTCATCCTCATCCTCATGCAGGTGGTGCTGGTCTTCCTCGGCATGTTCATCGAGCAGACCTCCATCGTGCTGGTGACCATCCCCATCTACATGCCCATCGTCAACGCCCTGGGATGGGACCCGGTCTGGTTCGGTGCCATCATGCTGCTGAACCTCGAGCTGGCCACCATTTCGCCGCCCTTCGGGCTGTCCCTGTTCGTCATGAAGGGCATCGCGTCGCCCGGCACCACCATGGGCGAGATCTACCGGGCGGCGCTGCCGTTCGTCGGGCTGAACCTCCTGGTGATGGCCCTGATGATCCTCTTTCCCGCGCTGGTGCTGTGGCTGCCGGGGCTGATGAACTGAACCCTCGGGCCGTGCCCCTCCCGTCGCCGCCCGGATCCGGCGAACCAACCCTAAAGTTTTGGATCGTTCCGACGATCTATTTCTACAGGGGCCGGGATTCCATGGACCCGGCATGGTCAAAGGTCATGCGCGAAGGAGGTGTCAACATGCGCAAAGGGATGAGACTCATTTGGCGCGGGCTGTGGTCCGCGGCGGTACTCGGTGTGGTCCTGGGCGCGGGCTTTCCCGCGTGGGGACAGAACATTTTCATCAACGAGGTCCACTACGACAATCGCGGCACGGACGCGGACGAGGGACTCGAGGTCGCCGGGCCCGCGGGCACCGACCTGAAGGGATGGAGCCTGGTCCTCTACAACGGCAAGAACGGCAGGCCATACCGAACCGTTATGCTGGAGGGATCCATTCCCGATCAACAGGCCGGCTACGGCACGGTGTCGTTTGCCGTCAATCGCATCGAGAACGGCTCGCCGGACGGCATCGCGCTGGTCAACTCCGCCAACGAGGTGGTCCAGTTCCTGAGCTACGAGGGTGGCTTCACCGCCGCTTCGGGGCCGGCCGAAGGGCTTGCGGCCAAGGACATGGGCGTGCGGGAATCCAACAACACGCAGGCCGGCCATTCGCTCCAGCTCCGGGGCTCGGGCAACTCGCTCACCGACTTCGCCTGGCATGGACCCGGCCAGGCCACCCCCGGGCTGGTGAACGCGGACCAGACGTTCGTGGCCTCGCCCCGGGAAACCACCGGCGGCGGGCAGACCGGTTCCGCGCCCGTGGAAGTGGTGAAGGAGAGCCGTTGAGCCGGACCGGTTGTTTCCGCTTGCCGGAGACACGGGCTTCCCGCGCCGCAGCGGGAAGCCCCCTTTCCACCAGTCCGGCCACGGTCCAATTGTTGACGCACCACCGTCCTTCCAGTAATGTTGAACCGTCGACGTCGGTCGGGAATACACGCTCGGAAGGAACGGAATCATGGCGAAGTTTCGCATACAGCCGCACGGCAGACTCCAGGAATGGGTGGCGCATGAACTGGGGTATTTCGAGGACGAGGGCCTCGATTACGAGTTCGTCTTCGGCATCGTTTCGCAGCAGTCCGAGAAGCCCAAGGAAGTCCGTCACGGCGCCCTGGAGGACATGAAGGACGGACGCGCCTGCGAGGTCAGCTCCGCCTGCCACTGGATGGTCAACGTGGCGGCCACGGGGCAGCACGGCCGCATGTGGGGACACGCCTACTCGGTGACGCCCTCGGGCATCTTCGTGCCGCCGGAGTCGGAGATCCGCAAGCCCCGGGACCTTGCCAACGTCGACATCGCGGTGGGGTACCACTCGGGGAGCCACTTCTCGGCGCTGCAGGCGCTGGAGTCCATTCTCGATGAATCCGAGGTGAAGCTGCAGTTCGCCGGCCGGCCGCTGGACCGCATGGCGCGGCTGCTGGACCGCGACGTTCCGGCCGGCAACGTCTTCGGCGCGCCCATGTACGTGCTGGAGCAGCAGGGTTTCCGGAAGATCGTCGACACGACCTTCATGATCGGCTTCCTGCTGGAGCCGGACTCCGACGAAGAGGACGCGAGGAAGTACTTCAACGCGCTGCAACGCGCGCAACGCGACATCGACATGGAACCGGAGCGCTTCCGGCACTATCTCCTCAAGGAAATCCCCGAACGCTACCACGAGCTGGTGGACGTCCGCGCCATGGGAGTCGGCGAGCGCATGGTCTTCGAGCCCTACACCCGGGAGGTTTACGAGAAGACGCACCGCTGGATCGCGACCCGGAACCTCTTCGGCGAAGACACGCCGCTCGACGAGCCCTACGAGTCGGCAGTGGCGCTCTAGCAGGCCCTACCCGGCTTCCCTTCAACGGCAGCCCCGGCCCGTCGCCGGCGGCTGCCGTTTTGCCTCTCCCCATTGATTTCCCGCTTGCAAGCGGCAGTCGGGGCACAGTAGATTGGCGTTCTCGACACGTCCCGCGCCCGGCGGGACGGGCGAAGACTCCGGGCCATCAGGAGGAGCTCATGGCCATCAACGCTCAACCGGTTGTTGAATCGGACGCCGACTACACCCTCATCGACTCCGACGCGCACGTGGTGGAGACGGAGCGGACCTGGGAGTTCATGGATCCGGAGGACGAGAAGTACCGTCCGATATTGGCGGCGCATCCCACCGACCCTCACTTCCAGTGGTGGATCATCAACGGCCAGGCCCGGGGCTTCCGGTTCATTACCCTGACCGAGGAAGAGATGGCCGAGCGGTCCCGCGAGCAGGGCCGGGACCTGGTGACCCCCATCGGCTCCCGCGAGGACGACGTGGAGCGTCGTCTCCGGCACATGGACCGTCTGGGTATCGACACCCAGGTGCTGTTCCATACGTTGTGGACGGTGCCGACCACCGATCGCCCGGAAGTGGAGTTGGCGCTGTGCAAGAGCTGGAACCGCTGGGTGGCGGACATGTGGGAAAGGGCCAAGGGGCGACTGCGGTGGTGCACCGTGCTGCCGCTCATGAGCATGGACGCATCCCTGGAACTCCTCAACTGGGCGCGCGACCACGGCGCGGTGGGGATCTCGATCCCGCCGATCCTGGGGCGCCGGCTCCCCATCGATCCCTACTTCCATCCGCTCTGGGAGGAGGCCCAGCGCCTCGACATGGTCGTCGCCACCCACATCGGCAACGGCAACCAGGACATCATCGACATCACCCGGCCGGCGTACGATCCCAACGCCTTCGGCCTCATGCGCTTTCGCCTCCTGACCGCGGGCTCGTGCGAAGGCCTGATCGAGAGCCAGCTTCCGCTCAAGTACCCCGGCCTCCGCTGGGCCTTCGTCGAGGCCGGCTCCATGTGGCTTCCCTGGATGCTCCACGAGGCCAAGCGCCGCAGCCTGCAGCGCGGCACCCCCCTGCCCGACGACGTGCTCAAGGAGTTCAACATCTTCGTCACCTGCCAGAACGACGACGAGTTCGCCTACACCCACCGTTGCGGTCCGGATAACCTCGTCATCGGCAGCGACTACGGCCACTACGACGGCTCGAGCCAGATGGACGCGCTACGGGTGATGCGTGGGCGGACGGACATCGACGAAGAGTCCAAGCGCAAGATCCTCCACGACAATCCCAAGCGGCTCTGGCGGCTGTAGGGCCCGGGTCCACGACGGTCTTCCGTTCGGGCGGCAGCGCCAGCGGCCACCCATAGCTTCGGAGGTGTTCCATGAAGCGACGATTCTCTCTCGTGCTGATGGCAGCCGTTGCCTGTATCGCCTTCTCCGCATCGGGCTCGGCCGCGCAAGAGGCCTTCCCCTCCAAGGACATCAACCTGGTGGTGACATACTCTCCCGGCGGCGGCTTCGACTCCATCGCCCGGGCAATCGCAAGGAGCATGACGAAGGGCATGCCCAAGGGGCTCAACGTCATCGTCAAGAACATCACCGGGGCGGCCGGGGTGCGGGGAGCCACCGCGCTGTACCGGTCCAAGCCGGACGGACACACCATCGCGCACCTGGACGTCCAGGGTCTGATCGGAAACCAGGTGCTCCGGGGCGGAAAGGTCGGCTACGACATGAGCAAGATGACGTGGCTGGCGCGGGTCGGCTTCGAGCCGGTGGGCATCATGGTCAACGCCAAGTCCGCCTACCACACGGTCGACGACCTCAGGAAGGCCAAGACGCTCAAGTGGGGCGTCCTGGCCATCGGCGGCCCCATCTGGCAACAGAGCTTTGTGGCCGCCAAGGCCCTGGGTATTCCCTTCAGCGGCGTGGTATCGGGATACAGGGGCAACAGCGAGACGATCCCCGCCCTGCTGCGCGGCGACTTTGACGCCATCGCCACGGTTCCCGTGTCGCCGGCCGTGCTTCCCCTGCTGAGGTCCAAGGAGCTCAGGGTCCCCGTCGTTCTCGGGAAGAACAGGTACGACGCATTGCCCGACGTGCCCACCGCCAAGGAAGCCGCCGGGACGGAATTCCTGATCGGCGTGATACGCGCCATCGCCGCACCGCCGGGCTTGCCGGCGGACCGGGCCAAGGTCCTGGAACGGCTGCTGGTGAACGCCATGGCCGACGCGGACTACAAGAACTTCGTGAAGAAGTCCGGCCAACCGTTGGTCCCCGGCAATGCCGTGGAAACGAAAGATCTCGTGGCTCTGGCCCAGGGCACTGTGGAGAAGTACAGCGCCGCCATGGCCAAGGCCATGGGACGGTAGGGGCGACCGGCGGTCGCCCTTGCGGGGTCACTGAGGCTGCCAGATCAAAGGCGCGTCGTTTCGATCTCCAGCCCGAGAGCGTGCTTCCCGGCCAGCTCGTAGGCGATCTGGCGCGCCTGCGCATGCTGGCTGATCACGTGCAGGTCCTGGAAGTGGCGCTGGATGAGGTTTCCCTCGTAGATGACCGTGGTGCCGGAGGCGTTGTAGAGTTGCTCCACCACCTGCACCGCGACCCGAATGCAGTGGGTCGTGGCCAGCCGCAACCCCACCCGCCGGTCCAGGGTGAGCGGCCCCTCCGACGCGGCTTCGTCCCACAGTGCGCGGACGGCGTCACGCAGGTAGGCCCGGCCGGACGCCAGCGCGGCCAGGGCCTGACCCACCGTCACCTGCGCCGCCGGCTGGTCGCGCAGCATGGCCTGCATGTTGTGGGGCGTCTTGGCTCCCGCCAGCTCCATGAAGGCGTCCAGGCACGACCGGGCCGCCCCCAGGGCGAGGGCAGCGTCGCCGCAGGCGAACAGCAGGACGGTGGAGAGCCGGTAGAGCGGACCGGGCTCCACCAGCGGGGCGCCGCGCTGGCGTACCGTGCGCTCGGCCGGCACGAAGGCGCCGTCCACCGCGAAATCGTTAGTGCCGGTGCCGCGCATGCCGCGGACCTTCCAGGTATCCAGCACCTCCACCTCGGCCGCAGGCACGAACAGGAACTTCTGCACCGGCTCGCCGTTATCCGGGATCCACGCCCGGGCGGCGAACCATGACGCGTGCCGGCAACCCGAGCTGAAACGATGGCGCCCGGTGACCCGGTACCCGCCCGGCACCGGCGCCGCCTCCGACGTGGGCATGGCAGTGTTGGCCACCACGCAACGCGGCGTGTCGGTCCAGATCTCTCGGGCGATCTCATGGGGCATGTGCGCCGCGTAAGTGGCGAAGATCGAGCACTGGTTGACCACCCACGCGGTGCTGGCGTCGGCCTGGCCCAATTCCCCCAGGACCTCGATGTAGGACGGCAGGTCGATCTCGACGCCCTCCAGGGACCCCGGCAGCGCGAGCTTGAACAGCCCGGCGTCCGCCAACGCGTCGAACAGCGCCCGCGGCAATTCGCGCTCAGCCTCGATCTCGTCGGCACAGGAGCGGATGGTGGGCGACAACGCCTTGGCGGCGTCCAGCATGGGGTGGTTCGTGGATGACATCACAGCCCTTGAACAGCACGGATCAAACCGTCATCCAACTTGTTCCACTCATGCAAGGATGTCAACTCAGCATCAGCCGGGGCAGGGTCAGCACCAGGGCGGGAAAGGCAATCATGACCGCCAGGTTCAGCATGTCGAGGAGGACGAAGGGAAAGCAGCTCTTGTAGATCTCCACCATGGGAGCGTCCGGAACGACCCCCTTGAGCACGAACAACTGGAGGCCGAAGGGCGGCGTGGTGTTGGCCACCTCCATGTTCAGGAGCATCAGGATCCCGAACCAGATGGGATCGAAGCCGAGCTGCGCGGCCAGCGGGAAGTAGATGGGCACCGTGATCATCATGATGGAGATCTGGTCGACGAACATGCCCAGCACGAGCACGATCAGCATCATGAGCACCAGGATCACCACCGGCGACGCCGGGATGCCCGCGACCAGCTCCACCAGTCCCCGGCTGGCGCCGGTGAATGCCAGCACCTGGCTGAAGGCATTGGACGCGAGGATGATCATGAGCACCACGACGGACACGCGCACGGTGCTCATCACCGACTGCACCAGCACCTTGTACGTCAGGCTGCGATACATGGCGGCCACCAGGGCCGTGCTCAGCACCCCCAGGGCCGCCGCCTCGGTGGGCGTCGCCACGCCGATGAAGATGACCCCCAGGACCATGAACACGATGAGACTCAGGGGCGCCAGGTGCAGCAGGCTGATGAGCTTCTCGCGGCTGGACACGTGCGCCACGTCGTAGATGGGCGCCGACGCGGGACTCAATTTGGCCCGGATGACGATGTAGGCCGCGTAGAGGCCGGCCATGAACAGGCCGGGGCCGATGCCGGCGATCAGCAGTTTGCCGATGGAAATCTCCGCGAGGCTGCCCAGCAAGACGCCCATGGCCGTGGGCGGGACGATGGCCGCGAGACCGCCGGCCGCCGATATGGGGCCCACGGACATCAGGTAGCTGTAGCCCCGGCGCCGCATCTCCGGCACCAGCGTCGTCCCCAGCATGGCGGTGGTGGCCATGCTGGAGCCGCTAAGGGTCGAGAACAGGGTGCCGCCGCTCACCGCCAGGAGGCTCAGCCGCCCGGGTATGCCGCCGATCCACTTGTCCAGGGCGTCGAGGGTGCGCACCGCGAGCCCTGACCGGAACATGATCTCGCCCATGAGGATGAAGAGCACCACCGGGGCCAGGACGAAGCTCGCCAGGGTGGCGAAGGCGCTGGTGGCCATGAGCCGCAGCGCCGGGAAGCCCCCCATGAACAGGAAGAAACCGCCGATGTTGATCAGGAGGAAGGCGAACGCCACCGGCGTGCCGGCCACGAACAGGACCATCAACACGCCGAGCATCAGGGCCAGGACTTCGTACCACTCCATCTCGTGCTCAGAGGGAATCCTTGCCCGCGGGACCTGGTTCGTCCGGAATCGGTTCGCCGCGGCGCAGCACTCCGAGGTTGTGCCACGCCTGGCGCAGGAACTCGATGACCAGCAGGACGCCGCCGATGAAGATGGGGAGGATCAGCGGCCAGCGGGGGACCCGCCATGCCTTCAACTCCGCGTGGCCGCCCAGATAGGAGTCCCAGGTCTCCCAGGCGCCTTCCCACGCCAGCACCAACGCGCCCACGGCCGCCACCAGCGGCACCAGGATGCTCAGGATCAGCCGCGTCCTGGGCCCGAGCCGTTCCACCACGATCTCCACGCGCGTGTGTGCGTGGTCGCGCAGCACCCAGGGCGCTCCCAGCATCGTAATGTACACCAGTGAATATTCGGTGAGGTCCACCGCCCAGATGGTGGGGTTGTTGAAGAAGTAACGCGCCACCACCTCGTAGAGCACCGAGAAGGTCACCGTCACCACCAGGAGCCCCGCCAGGTAGGCGAAGCCGTTCAGCAGCGAGTCCCAGGCCCGCTCCAGAGTCAGCCCGAGTTGCGGCATGATGAGGTTTGATCCCCCGCCGGGCCGTCCGCGGACAGCCCGGCGGGTCTTTCACTGCGTGATGGCGTGAAGAAGCGCCTCGCGTGCTTTCGCGCTAGTTGTCTTCCAGGGTCCGGGCCAGCTCCCGGATCTGCTTGCCGTACTCCGGCGAGTTGGGCAGGTACTTCTTCCAGGAGGACTCGTAAGCCATCTTGCGGAATTGCTTGGCCTCGTCACCCTGGAGCTCGATGATCTTCATGCCGTGCTTGTTCACCAGCGCATCCAGCTCCTTGTCGATGAGGCCCTGGAAGTATCCCGGCGTCCACTTCTCCACCGCGACGATGGAGTCCGTAATGACCTTCTGCTGCTCCGGCGTGAGCTTCTTCCAGGGCTCCAGGCCCATGTACAGCCAGGTGCGCACCGTCCAGAAGTACGGCTTGAGCATGCAGCAGACCTGCTCGTAGAGCTTGTTACCGAGGGTGCCGATGACCGGCGAGAAGTATCCGTCCACCACCCCGCGCTCCAGGGCGTTGTAGACTTCCGGCCACTTCACCGTGATCATGGTGGCGCCCAGGGCCTGCCCCAGCGGCAGGTAGGTCGGCGTGCTGCGCATCTTCTTGCCCTTGAAGTCGGCGAGGCCCTTCACCGGCTTCTTGGTGAAGATGGCGAAGCCCACGGGCCCCGAGGTTAGCCCCAGGAACTTCACCCCTGCCCGCTTCTGGACGATGTCGTCGAAGAACTTCGTGACCCCGGCCTTGCGCAGCTCGGCCGTCTTGCCGACGAAGTATTCCAGGAAGACCCCTTCCGGGATCTTGGCCGAATCGTAAGCGCCGGCGCCGTTCAAAATGTCCAGCGTGCCCCGCTGCACCAGACCCAGCATCTCGAAGGGTGAGGAGATCTCAGGGCCGCCCTTCCAGTCCACCCGCATCTTGCCGCCGGACCTCTTCACGACCTCTTTCTGAAACTGCCAGAAACCGTTGTTGAAGTCGTTGTGCTTCGCCCACGCGGTGGCGCCCTTGAGCACCAGATCAGCGGCCGGTGCGGCCGTCGCGATGAAAAGCCCCAAGGTCAGAAATACGACGATACAGCCAAGTGCCCTTCTCATGGATTCATCCTCCCTTTCGTCGCCCGTGGTCTCCGATGCCGGGCCAGACTAGTACCCTTGTCCGAAAGCTGTCAAGGACAATCTGCGGAGCCGCCCCATGGATACTGAACCGGCCGGTATTTGCCCTGGGACGGCGTTTCAGGGTATCGGTAGGGTCGCAAAATGGCGATCGGACGGCTATCGAGTTCGTGCCACGGGAGGAAGTCCAATGGGTAAAGTCGAAGAGAAGATAGGCGCCGACTACCTACGTCTCCTGGCAGCCAAACAACGCCTTTCCGTCCTGGACAGCGAAGCAAAGAAGATGGCCGGCAACCTCAACGTGGCCATCAGCCTCCTGAGCGGGAAGGAGACCGGCCACTACGGCGACGACGGCAACTTCCATGTCCACAACCGCCCCCACAGCGGCGTTCCGCACAGGCAGTTGACGCTGCCCACCCTGGAAGAGCTGAGCAAAGTCATCGAGTACCGGAAACAGGCCAAGGACGAGGTGGAGGCCCTGAACAAACAGTTCAAGGAGCTGGAGGCAAAGCTCTGAAGGGTGGGGGAAGTGGCCAGGGACAGAATCGAACTGCCGACACGAGGATTTTCAGTCCTCTGCTCTACCGACTGAGCTACCTGGCCAGAGTTGAAAATATTGCCGAAAATCCCGGACGCGTCAACACGGGCCGTGTGCGGGAGTCGTTTCCGGAGGTTCACCCATGACACTGTTGCTGAGCAATGAAGAGATCGACGAGATACTGACCATGGACATGGCGCTGGAGTGCGTCGAGCGGTCACAGCGCTCGCTGGAGGCCGGGGAGGCGGTCAACAGCCCGCGGGTGGACACGCTGGCGCCCACGGCCGTGGGCGAGACCAAGGGGGTCTACAGCCTCAAGGCCATGAGCGGTCTGTGGCCGGACGAGGGCATGGCCGCGCTGCGCATCAACAGCGACGTGCTGGTCTGGCCGGAGGTCTCGGGCAACGTCCGGCGCGACCGGCTGGCCTCCGCCGACGGCCGCTGGAACGGCCTGATGCTGCTGTTCAGCATGGAGACCGGGGCGCCGGTGATGATCTGCCCGGACGGATACATCTCGCGCATGCGGGTGGGCGCGGCCAACGGCCTGGCGGCCCGCTGCCTGGCCCGGGAGGACGCCTCGGTGATGGCGCTGCTGGGGACCGGATGGCAGGCCGGCGGCCAGTTGATGGCGCACTGCGCGGTGCGGCCCATCACCGACGTCAAGGTGTACAGCACCAACCCCGCGAACCGCGAACGCTTCTGCCGGGAGCTGGCCCCGCGCGTCGAGGCCCGCCTCGTGCCGGTGGAGTCGGCGGACGAGGCGGTGGAGGGCGCCGACCTGGTGGTGACCGGGACCAACTCCATGCAGCCCGTCCACCAGCAGCGCTGGCTGCGCCCCGGCGTCCACTACAGCGCGGTCAAGGTGCAGGAGATGGACTATGACTTCCTGGACGCGGTGGACCGCGTCTTCCTGTTCTCCAGGAACCCCGCCAACATCCGGCCGCAGGTCTACCGCACGGAGGCCGTGGACACGCCGGAAGGGACCGGAGGCTGGTGGTCCGAGCGCACCACGCCGCTCTGGGAACGTCTGGAAGAGCTGCCCCGGGCCATCATCGGCGCGGTGGAGGGACGCCGGTCCCCGCAAGAGACCACCGCCTTCGTCAACAACGTCGGCCAGGGCCTCCAGTTCGCCGCCGTGGCCCAGCGGGTGTACCGGGAGGCCGTCGCCAAGGGCGTCGGCCGCACCATGCCCACGGAATGGTTCACCCAGGACGTGCACCCCTAGGAGCCTGTCCGAGTAGTGGTCAAGGCGACTTTCGTTTGTTTTGCCAAGCGCCGCTCAGGAGGGAGACTAGAGAGTTTGATAACGGTGGGTCATGAGCGTAGCCAAAGGCCGCCGTTTTCGAGTCTCCAGGTGGCCGTGCTCATGGCCGGAGGAAGCGAGACGAGGGTCTTTCAGGCCTGGGCCGCGGCACGGTGGGCCGCGAGCTTGTTGAGGTTGTGGGCGATGCATACCAGCGCCCACTCATGCCGCACCTGATCCAGGCCGCGCAGCAGGAACTGCCGGAACCCGCGGCCATGCTTGATCTGGCCGAAGACCGGTTCGATGGTCACCTTGCGAAGACGGTAGCGGCTGCGCCGCCCGCCGTGTTTCAGGCGCCCCGCCATGGCCTCCCGCAAGCTCCCGGGCGGTAAAGCCTTGCCGCCGGCCGCGGTCGCCGTGCCGTGCTTCTGACGCCCGGTGGCCACGTAGCCCCGAATGCCTCGCTCCTTCAGGATGCCGAGATTGTCCTCCGAACAATAGCCGGCGTCCGCCGACAACTCCTTCGGCAACGCTCCCGCCGCTTCCTTCATCGCCTCGATCATGGGCTGCAACTGCTGCTGGTCGCTGCCGCTGTCGGTCAGCCCGTGGGCCACGATCACCTGGTGTCCCGCATCCGCCGCCGCCTGGGCGTTGTAGCCCTGGATGAAGCCGTCCCCGGTCTTGAGGATGCGGCTCTGCGGGTCCGTGAAGTTCCGCTGCGCCTTCTCCGGCACCCTGGGCTCCTCCCCGGTCTTCCCCGGCCCTCCCTTCTCCCTGGCCTGCGCCTCCAGCGCCTCCTTCGCCTCCCGTATCCGCGCCAGCCGCTGCTGCTTGTCCGCCACCCACTCCGGCATCTCGTCTCCCCGAGCCTCCGGACCGTGCTTCCCGTCCTCCCGTGCGTCGGTGGCCTCCGCCTGCTCCAGCCACCCCCTCACTTCCGCCTCCAGCCGCTTCTCCGCCTTCCCCATCCGCCCGTACGACATCGCCTTGTGCTTCGACGCGTTCGCCTTCACCTTCGTCCCGTCCAGCGCCACATGCCCCAGCTTCACCAGCCCCGCCGCCCGGCACAGCGCCAACACCTGCCGGAACAGTCCCGCCAGTGCCTCCAGGTGTCGCTTGCGAAAGTCGCTGATGGTGCGGAAGTCCGGCCGCTGAAGTCCACTCACCGCCATGAAGTCCACCCGCTCCTCGCACGCCCGCGCGATCCGCCGCGACGAGTACACCCCGCAGCTGTACCCATACAGCAACAGCGCCACCATCATCCCGGGATGGTACGGAGGCTGCCCGCGCTCCCCCTCGTACGACTCGTAGATCGCCGACAGGTCCAGCGTCTCCCGTACTGCGTCCCGAACCAGGTGCGCCGCATGTCCCGCAGGAACAAAGTCATGCACCGACGGCGGCAGCAGCCACGTCTGGTCCACATCCCAGCTGCGAAATCGCTTGCTCATCTCCCCATTCAATCACACCCCTCCCATCCCGTCGATCCATAGCTGATTACTCGGACAGGCTCCTAGCAGGAGCGGGCTTGAAGACCCGCCCGCGTTCGCATGGCGCCTTTTGCCGGCGAGTATGCGGCCGGCCCTGTTAGCGTTCGTCCTCGTACCAGTCGTCGATGGAGAATTCCTTGCCCAGGCCCCGCTCCCGGGCGAGCGCCACGGCCCTGCCCCCCAGCGCCGCGAACTGGGCGCCGAAGCCCACGTTGTTGCAGAAGAACGTGATCTCCCGATCGTTCTCCCGGGACCGCGCCTGCCCGGTTATCACCTCGCCCAGCTCGGCGTAGTCGTCCCATGGGACGTCCTTCTCGAACGGGGCGAACCGCGGCGCCAGCGCTTCCCGCAGAACCGGCGGCGCGAAGTTGAGCCCCTCGTTGCAGCGGCCCTCCCGCATGCTCAGCACCGTGTAGTCCGCGCGGGTGAAGCAGGCCTCGTCGATGTCCCGTCCGGAAATGGCATCGAGATGCACGCCCGGACCGAGCCACGCCCCGAAGAAAACCGGATCGATGGTGTTGGTGCAGACGACGACGATGTCGACGCCTCGCGTGGCCGCCACCGGGTCGTCCACGGCTTCGGCCTCGAGGTGGAGGTTCTGCCTGGCGTTCTCGGCGAACCGCTCCCGGTTCGCCGGGGTGGGGCTGAAGACCCTGACGGACTTCAGCGCCCGGACCACCCCGAGGCCCATCAGCACCCCCTCGGCGAGCCAGCCCGAGCCGATGACGCCGACGCGGGACGCGTCCGCCGGGGCCAGGTATTCGGCGGCGACTCCGTGGGTGCCCGCGATCCGCAGCTTCTGCAGGTACGCGTCCTGCACCACCGCCTGGAGGTCGGCGCTGTCCAGGTCGAAGATCAGGTCGAAGGCGAGGAACTTGCCGTTCTTCTTGGGCACCTTGTCGTATCGCTGGTTCTCGCCGATGCGCGGCCAGCGATGCAGGTCCGGAAGGATCCGCATGCCCGCCGAGCCCAGGGCCGGGACGATGCCGTCCATGGTCCGCAGCTCCACGAAGGTGCCCGGCTCGGAGGTCTCGGCGAAGGTCTGGCTCCGCGTACGGGTGACCGCCGTGCCCTCGGCGAGGCTGCGGTACGTCTCCCTCATCACCTCCACCGCCGTTTCCGGCGAGATCAGCTCCCTGACGTCGCTGTTGGTCAATAGAATCGGCATGTTCACCTCCGGTCGCTGTCCGCCGTCTTGCCTCCATCCGGACAATTGCGGTATGGCTGCGGTCGTCCCATGGGATCTTTGGATCGTGCCCGGGCACGGCCCGTTTGAAAAAGGAGGACCCTCCGATGATCGTAATCGACGCCGACGCCCACGTGGAAGAGTCTCCGGCCACTTTTGGCGACGCCTACCTGGACCCCGCCTACCGGGAACGCAGGCCCCAGGTGGTCAACTCCGAGGGGCGGCTCTACTGGCGCGTGGAGGACCAGATCTACCCCCGCCTGTTCGGACGCGGCTGCCACAACATGGGGACGCCGGCCCACTACGAGGGCCAGCGTTCCTTCTATACCGCATCCAAGCCGGAAAGCATCGAGAGCATCGAGATCAGCCATCCGGAGGCCCGCCTCAAGGACATGGCCGACGAGGACCTGGAGGTGCAGGTCATCTATCCGAGCTTCTTCCTGGTCCATCCGCTGGTGGACGACCCGGAACTCGGCGCGGCCCTGTGCGGGTCCTACAACCGTTGGCTCGCGGACGCCACGGGCTCCACCGACCAGCTCCACTGGGCCGCGGTGGTGGATCTGAACAACATTCCCGCCTCCGTGGAGCAGGTGCACGAAGCCAAGCGCCTGGGGGCGGTGGCGGTGATGATCCTCGGCACCGTGGGCGAGCGCACCCTGGACCACCGGAGCCTGTTCCCGTTCTACGAAGCCCTGGCGGAGGAGGACCTGACGCTGGCCGTCCACGTGGGGTGGTCCTGCCCGCCCCTGAGCAACATGTACGACCACCTCTACCCCGGCACCATCATTCCGTTCCTGGTACCTTTGCTCATGGGGTTCACGGCCATGATCACCGGCGGCGTCCTGGACCGCTTCCCGACCCTGCGGGTGGCGTTCCTGGAAGCCGGCTGTCTCTGGGTCCACTTCCTCATGGACCGGCTGGAGCACCGCTTCGCCTTCACCAACCGCTTCGGCAAGTCCATACCCGAGGCCGCGCCCCGGGCCGCCGTATCCCCCGCCGAGTACATGAGCCGCGGCAACCTCTTCCTCAGCACCGAGGTGGAAGACCCGCTATTGCCGCAGGTGCTGGACCTGGTCGGCGAGGACCGCATCGTCTTCGGCTCGGACATGCCCCACGGCGACCGGGACCGTTTCGCGGTGCGGGAGTTCCGGGAGCGGAAGGACGTCAGCGAATCGGCCAAGGAGAAGATCCTCAACGCCAACCCGAAACGGCTCTATGGTATCTGACCGAGACGACCCCGTTCCTCCGTCATTCCCCGCCCCGTCATTCCCGCGCAAGCGGGAATCCAGGGGTGGCGGTGGAGCGGCTCCATTGCCCCTGGATTCCCGCTTGCGCGGGAATGACGGAGCGGGCGTCTCTCGGCGCAGCATTCTACCCTCAAGGTTGAAACAAGAGACCCGAGTACAGCGGGAGGTACAGGTAGACCACCGCCACGTACAGCAGCGCCGCGCACACGGCCGCGGCACTGACCGCGGCGACCCAGCCGACCCGCGCCTCCAGCCGGTAGTACCCCAACACCGCCAAGGGCAATCCCCATCGGAAGCCCATCAGCAGGACCAGCGCGAAGAACACGGCGATCCATGCGAACGCCGCGCGGGCCCGGGCGGTGTCTTCCGCGCTCACCGCGTCAGCCCCGGCGGCCGTCGACCGCCAGCGCAGCACATCGCCCACCAGGGCCCACAGGGCCAGCCCCAGTCCGACGACGCCGATGAGCAGCGGGAACGTGGCGGTTTCCGGCTCCCATTGCAGCGTGGTCAGGACGACGCCGGCGAACAACGCGGCCACGACTCCGCCCAGGACGATCTCGCGGAGCATCAGCGTCCCGTCCTCCGGCGGACCGAAACGAAGACCACCAGCACCATCACGGCGATGCAGACCAGCGGGATCGGCCGGGCGAGAAACGCCACGCCATAGCTCGCGAGCGAGATGGCCAGATTGTTCTCGGCCAGCGGACCCAGGATAAAACCCACCAGCAGCGGCGCTCGGGCCCAGTCGAACCGCATCATCAGGTAGCCCAGGACGCCGAACAGCAGGGTGAGGACGAGCGTGTACGGGTGGGGATAGGCCACATAGGAGCCGAACAGCACGAACAGCAGCAGCGCCGGGATCAGCAGGTTGCTCCGGAGGAAAGCGATGCGCGCGGCCGGGCGGGTGATGGCGATGCATATTCCGGTGGCCAACAGGTTGGAGAGCACCAGCACGATGACCATGGAAAAGCTGAGGGACAACTTCTCGCCCAGCATCTCGGGGCCGGGATTGACGCCCAGGATGAGGAACGCCGCCAGCAGAATGGCGGACGTCGCCCCGCCGGGCACGCCGAACGCCAGCAACGGCACCAACTCGCCACCCGCCGAGGCGTTGTTGGCGCTCTCTGGCGCGATGACGCCCTTGATCTCGCCCTTGCCGAACCGTTCGCGCTCGGCGCCTTCGGCCCCCTGCACCGCCATGCCGTAGGCATAGAAGGCCGCGGCGGTCCCCCCGATACCCGGGATGGCGCCGCCCACCACCCCCACCACCGCGCTCCGCACCATCAGCCACCGGTTGACGAGGCAGGCCCGGAGCCCGGGCCGGAACCCCTCGCCCATGTCCACGTGCGTGCGTTCGGCGATACGCCCCCGTATGGCCAGGGACACCACCTCGGGCAGCGCGAACAGCCCCATGATGATGGGCACGGTCTGGAGCCCGTCCAGCAGGTAGTCCGAGCCGAAGGTGAAACGGGCCACCCCCAGTTGCGGGTCCTGGCCGACGGTGCCCAGCCACAGGCCCAGGGCCCCCGCCATCAGCCCCTTCACCGGCTTTGCCCCGCTCAGGAAGCTGATCATGAGGATGCCCAGGACCACGAGCATGAAACGTTCCGGCGCCGCAAAGGCCAGCACCACCGGCTGCAGCGCCGGCAGGGCGACCAGGAGCACCAGCGCGCCGATGATGCCGCCGGCGGCGGAGACCATGAAGGCCGCGGTCAGGCCGCGGGCAGCATCGCCGTTGCGCGCCATGGGGTAGCCGTCCAGGATGGTGGCGGCCGCGCTGGGGCTGCCGGGCACGTTGAAGAAGAACGCGGGGAACGTGTTGGAGGTATGCACCGCCGACACCAGCGAGAGCATGATGGCGAACGCCACGAAGGGCGACAGGCTCCAGACGAAGGGGAGCAGCAGCACGATGCCGAGCACCGCATTCAGGCCCGGCACCGCGCCGAAGACGAGCCCCAGCAGCAACCCCAGCAGGATCCCGCCGAGCACCGGCAGGGTGAAGGTGATGGCCAGGGCCTCGAAGAAGGCCTCGAAAGCCATTGCGTGGAAGCGTCCCGCGCTACGGACGCGGGACGCTCATTTCAAAGGAACTATTTCAACAGCGTCTTCAACCGGTCCTGGATGTCCGCGGGGAGGTTGAAGACCGAGAGGATCAGCTTCTCCGCTTCCTGGGCATTCAGGGTGTTGAGCACGAAACCCTGGTCCGTGGCGGTCTTCCTGAACTCGGGATCGGCCATCATGTCCGCCATGGCCTTCTTGAGGATGGCGGCGCGCTCCGCCGGCAGCCCCGGCGTCGCCCCGAACGGCCGGCTCGCGCTCAGGAGTCCGGAGAACGCCACCCAGGCGTCACGGTCCTTGGGATCGGCGATGCCGTCGACGAACTTCGGAAGCGCGGCGACCTCCGCCTTGAGGGGGTCCGGCGGCGGGGCGCCCCCCATGGACAAGACCAGCTTGATGGTGCCGTCCTTGTGCATCTCCCGGGTCGCGGTATTGACCATGACGGCGGACCCGGCCGTCGACACGGCGTCCACCTCGTCCTGCTTCATGGCCAGCGCCATGGGATTGTAGCCCTTGTAGCCGGGCACCAGCCGGATGTTGAACTTGCCGGCCCGTTGCAGGAACTTGGGCGCCTGGGTCAGCAGCGAGCTCGGCCCCGACGCGCCGACGCGGATGGGCGTCTTGGTGGTCTGGAAGTCCTTGATGGTGCGTTCGGGCCGGTTCGCCCGGAGCGCGAAGATGTAGTGCGCGCCACCCACGCTGCCGAGCCACGTCAGCTTCTTGAAGTCGATGTCCTTGATGCCGCCGGTGAGGCTCCGCACCACCATGGGGCTGGTGAAGTGGATCAGCGACAGGCCGTCGGGCTCGGCCTTGTACACAGACCGCAGCCCGATGACGCCGCCGGCGCCGGGGCGGTTGTGCACGATGGCGGCCGGGTTGCCGGGAATGTGCCTGGGCAGGAACTTCGCCGCCAGCCGGGACATGCGGTCATAGGTGCCGCCCGTGGAGTAGGGACAGACGATGGTGATGGTCTTGCCGGCGTAGAAGTCCGCCGCTCCCGCCAGGGAGCCGGCGAAGAACAGGGCCGCAACGGCGGCGAAAAGCGTTATCCCGCGGATGGTTCGGTGCGTCTTCATCATGCCCTCCCGTGTGAAGTTCACGAAGTTAGCCGTCAGATGCGCCTAGCACTATCGCACCGGGTGGCGAACTGCAACCGCTGGAGGTCTGCGTCGCTGTCTCTCGTCAGGACCGGGCCGGCGGGCGCCCGGGGTCCAACGGCACGTAGGTAGGCCAGCCGCCGGACACGATGGTTTCGAGGGAACGGGTGGGCTGCCCGAACCGGATCCGGTAGATCCACATGTTGGTCAGCACCCGCTCGATGAAGATGCGGGTCTCCCTGGTGGGGATGCTCTCGATGAACAGCAGCGGGTCGTTGCGGTAGTCCACCTTGCGCTGCCATTCCCTGAGCCTCGCGGGGCCGCTGTTGTATGCCGTCAGGGCGTAGAAGAGGTTGCCGTCGATGCCCTCCCGTGACAGCAGGTAGCGAAGATATTTCTGGCCCAGGGTGACGTTGAGCACCGGGTCCATCAGCTCCTGGCGGTGCGCGCCGCGATAACGCCGTCCCGCCATCACACCCGCGGTCCGGGGCATGAGCTGCATCAACCCGCGGGCGCCGCGGGAGCTCCGGGCCCCGGCCCGGAACTTGGACTCCTGCCGCATCACCGCAAACAGGAAGGCCCGGTCCAGGGTATAGCCGCCGTCGGGTTCCCAGATGGGCAGCGGATAGAGCGCCGAATCCACCGGGATGCCGGTCCGCAACAGCAGACTCTCGGCGGTGCGGTAGGACAGGTCGGCCAGTCCCGACTCGGAGGCCAGCGACAGCATCACCTGGGCCAAACGGGGGGACAGACGGTGGGCGAACCGGCGCAGTTCGGCCCCCGCCCTGACGTGCTCGCCCACCTGACTCAGGGCCAGGGCACGGCGCACCGGCTGCATCGCCATCAGGGCATCGAGGTCGGAAGCACTGAGCCGGCGCATGCCGAAATCAAGGGGCGGCTGCTTGCCCAGAGCCGCGATGGCCAGAAGCCCGTAGAACGTACGCGGATGCCGCGCGGCCGCGCGCAACATGGGGACCGCCCGCCGGGATTCGCCGGCGGCCCGATAGGCGCGGCTGGCCCAGTAACCGCCCGCCGATACCAGCCAGGGCGTCACCGACTTCGATTCCGCCAACACCCGGAAGTGCTTCGCGGCCTCGCGGTACTCACCCAGACGCCATGCGGCCAGACCGCCCCACCAGTATCCCAGCGGGACACGGTCGCCCGAGCTCGACACCGCCCGGCCCGCCGCCTTCAGCGCCGCCCGGTCCTTGTCCCAGAAGAAGTAGCCCCTGGCGACCCAGGCGAGGCTCTCATCGAAGCTCGCGACGTCCAGAAGACCCTTGCGGCGCTGTCCTTCCAGGAACCCGAGCGCCTTGGTCACATACCCCTCCGAGACCAACGCGCGGACCCGCTGCTGGACCTCGCGCGCCTTCGGCGAACGCGCTCTGGGGCGATCCTCCGGATCCGGCGCTGCCTGCCGCCGGCCGTTCCTGCGCGGCTGCCACGCCGCCGGCCCCGGGTCGGACTTGACCTCGGATACCAGCACGGCCCGGGCCGGAGCCCGCGGGGACTTCCAGCCCTCGGGTTGGCGCCGCTTCGCCAGCCGGAAGATCCGCCGTGCGCCGGGATGGTCGGCATACTGTTCCATCCAGGTCCACAGCTCGCCGTAGGAAGAACGGTAAAGAGTCGGGTGCATCAAGCGCTGAAACCGGACGTGGCCCATGAGGATGCGGTCCTGGATCCGCTTGATGAGGGAGTCGGCCTCGTCCCAGCGCCCTTCCTTCTGCAGCGCGAACACGCTCCGGTAGAAGGCGGCATCGCGCTTGGACAGGAGGTTCGGCAGGTTGGTCCGCGGGCGCGTTTCGGCGTCCGGCACCCGCAGCGACGCCGTCTTGACTCCCGAACGCGTTTGCGCGGCCGCGGTCCACGCCATGAAGGCGAAACTCGCCCCAAGTGACAAGGCCATGGCCGCCGCGACTGTCTTTTTGTGCTCCACGTTTCCCTTCCGGCCGTTCGGCCGACCCCACAGAACCGTGTCCTACCTATTTCAATTGCACACCGGATTCAAGCGCTTCCCGAATTTTTCTCCAGCCGCCTTGAGGCCGCCCGCGGCACACGAATCATGGGCAAGATGCCAGTGCCCTGCCCAGGCATAGGTTATCAAGGCTGATAATTCGGTTTATCCTTTTCCGTCGGCTCCGTTGCTCTTCCTCGCGTGGTGCCCGCCGCTGCTCGTCATCGCGCCTTGCCGACGAAAAATCCTCCGCATCTTTGTCAACTTGTGTCTGGGACGGGACACTAGCGGAGAGCGCGCAACCGGCCCTCCACGCGCGGTGCGACGATGCCCCGGGCAACGATGAAGTCGATCACCTGAGCCGCCATCAGCCTCGCGGATCGGGCCTCGATGAGCGGTCTTCCATCGGCGAGCGCGCGGTAACCGTCCCCGCCCCGCGCGATGAAATCGCTGGTGGCCACGGTGTACGTCGCCTCCGGGTCGAGCGTCGCGCCGTCGCGGCGGATCTCGACGACCCGCTCTCCCGGGGGCCTGTCAGGATCGTAGAGCACCTGCATCCCCGAGACCTGGGGAAACCGCCCGGACCTCTTCTCGATGGCGCTGAAGCCGTTCTCGAGGGCCGCCCGAAGCCCGCGGCCGGTCAGCTCCAGCAGGACCGTCCGGTTGCCGAACGGCAACTCGCTCAGAATGTCCCGGCGGGTCAGCTTGGCGCCGGGCGGATAGATCTTGTTGGCGCGAATTCCCCCGCCGTTGGTCAGGGCGACATCGGCGCCCAGCGCGTCGCGCATGGCATCGGTCACGAGATTGCCGATGGCCGTCTCCCGCGTCCGGACCATGGCCCGACGGCTGTCGATCTCGGTCTCCGTGGCGCCGATCTCGACATCGAGCTCCCGCGACAGCCGGTCGCCGTACTCCCGAACCGCCTTGGCGAGAGTCGGGTCGGGCTCCACCCGGCCGGTATGGACGGCGCGAAAGGCCGGGCTCCAGACGAAGCGCTTTCCGCGACGGGATTCCACCTCGTCCAGCGTGAGGTCGATGACCGTGACCCAGTCCGCCTGCTGCCCCGATTCGGCGAACAGCACGCGGCCGTCGTAGTCCAGCCGCAGGCGGTGGTCGTCGCCGCTCAGGAGGATGTCCACCGCCCCCTGTTTCAACAGGGCGTCGTCTTCCTCGACATCGGTGTGGGCCAGCGCGATCACCAGATGCGCGCCGTTCGCCCGCAACGCCGCGGCCTGGGCGGCCGCGGTCTCGCGAACCGGAGTAAAGGTGACGCCGCCGGGGACGGACTTCGTGGCGGTGCCGACGGTCGTGAGGCCGAAGATGCCCACCTTGAACCGCCCGGCGTCCACCGTGATCGCGGCCGCCGCGCCATCGATAATCTCGCCGTCCGTGTCGATGTTGTTGGCGCCCAGGACCGGGAAGGTCGCCTCGGAGAAACGCTGCTTTGCCACGTCCGGGCCGAAATCGTACTCATGGTTGCCGATGGCCATGGCCGTGAGCCCGACCCGGTTCAGGAGGTCGATCATGTGGGCGCCCTTGTCGATGGCGGACATCACCGAAGGCGAGATGGCGTCGCCGCCGAAGGTCACCAGGATGTTGGGGCGCCGAGCCCGCTCCGCCCGTACCACCGCCGCCAGCCGCGCGATGCCGCCCTGACCGTCCTTCTCCTCCATCCGATCCAGGTCGTTGAAGTGAACGATGGTGAGTTCCACGGGCTGGGCGAGGCCCAGGCTTCCCGTCAGCAAGACAGCGGCCAGCACCGCACCCGCCCAGGTCCGCACGATCCGTCTTGGCGTCCTTGTCATACAGGTCCTCCTATCCTTTCTATCGCGCGATACGCTGGTTTCTTTAGGGCCACGTCACCGAAGGCCGCGAATTCTCCGGCCGGAGATCGGGATCGTTGGGGCGAATGCGGCCCAACGGAGCGGCCGCGAACGGAAGGGGAGGCTAACGCTGACCCTGCAACTCGTCAAGGGCGCTGGGTTCATGCCAGCGGCGGCTGACGATCAGCTTGCCTTCCTGCGATTGCCTCTTGCGGAAACCCAGCAGGTGGAACAGCTCGACCACGAACCAGCGGGCGATGCGCGGGTCGACCACCAGGGTGCCCGGTCTGTCCGGGTATCTTCGTACCCCCGGCAAGGCCGGCAGGAGCCGCTCGATGCGCAGACGGCGAAGCCATTTGGCCACGCGCAACCAGAACGGCCGGACCGGCCGCACCAGGAAGAACCCATCGGTCCCCTGCCCCTGGTAAAGCGGCATGAGGATCTGTCCGGTCTCCCCGGCGTAGATCGGGCCGCCGCGGTCGCGGGCCAGGACCTGTCCGCGCTCCACGGGCTGGAAATTGGTGAACCCGGGCTCCATGACGAAGTCATCGCCCTCCCGGATCACGTGATGGTGACGGACCTCCACCACCGGCGGGGCGTCCCGCGCCTCCACGCCCGTCGCGTCAGCGGGCAACGGCAGGTCGTCGGCCCGGATGCAACCGGCGGTGGCCAGCACCGTCCGGATGGCCGCCATGTGGATGGCCACCGCCGAGGGCGAATCGTTCTGTCCCCCCTCGAACCCCACGGCCACGTGTCCCTCTTCACCCAGGAAGTTGAGGATGGTGCTTTCCAGGCGCTCTTCCAGCCCGAGCACCACCGGCGCGCCAAGGCGGAAGGCGAACCGGCGGTTCAACAGGGTGTCGCCGATGACCACGAAAGGCGCTCCCGCGGCGGAGGTGGTGTGCAGGTCCAGGCACACCACCGGCCCCCGGCGTTGCGCCAGTTGCGCGTCCAGGGATTCCAGCAGCTCATGCTGTTCCCGTTCCTCGGAAGTGCCGTCGGCGGATGGACGGCCGCTTCGTGTGCGCGCGACGCGTTCCTGGGACCACGCGCGATTGAAGTCCTCGTCGATGTAGCGGCAGCCGCCGGCAAGCGCGGCCCGGTTGCCGGCAAAGCCCACCAGCGTGCCCCGGAACGGCACGTCGGCCGACCGCAGGGCCCGCAGCACCTGTTGGAGCGCCACGGCGCCGGCGGGCTCGTTGCCGTGCATGCCGCCGATGCCGATGACCAGCGGTCCATCGGCATCTCCGCCGTAGCTGCCAAGCAGCCGCGGGAACCGGCTCCCTGCCGTCGAGGACTCAGCCCTCATCCGTTGCGGACTCCCCGGCAAGCTGCTCCAGCAGCCGCGCCGTGAGCTGGAGGATGTCGCTCTCGGTCACGATCCCCACCAGCCGGTCTTCCTTCACCACCAGCAGGTAGTCGCTCGCCGCCTGCCGCATCCGCGCCACCGCTTCCGTGACCGTGGCTTCCGGCGCGATGGTCACCGGGTCCGGCTGCATGACCTCCCGCACCGGCACCGGTTCCGCGCCGGCGGCGGGCGCGGCCGGAGCCCACTGCCGCAGGGCCTCGAAGCACGAGAGCAGGCCCGCCACCTTGCCTTCCTCGTCCTCCACGGGCACATGGCGGATGCGGCGCCAGTCCATGAGCCGGATCACCAGATCCATCGGTTCGTCCGGGTGGACCGTGATGAGGTCGGTGGTCATGAACTCCTCGATGCGCAGGGCCTGGGGCTTGCCGCCGCGGCCCTCCTCGACTCTCGCCAAAGGCCATTCGTGCACCGGCGTTCCCTCCCATTGCCGCGTGACGGTCGCCGCGGTGAGCGCGCTCAAAAGTGCATCCTGGGTGTCCGTCCCCTGCATGTCCGCGAGCGAGCGCAGCATCCAGGATGCCCCGTTCTGGCGTGACGCCACCCGCTGCTCGATGACCCCGAGGTAGCGGTCCACGTCCGCGGAATCGACGCCGGCGGCGCGCAGGCCCTGCCACGCCAGCGGCAGCAACTCCCGCCGGATCAGGTCGTCCGCGGGCGCCGTGGCGCCGTCCACCCAGGTGAACTGCGCGCGCAGCCCCCGCTGCGCCGCCGCCAGGAAGTTGGCCTCGGCGTCGTGAAAGGGCATGGTCTCGCCCACATCGCCATACGCCTCCTGGCCGCCCCGCAGCATGCCCAGGAAGAAGGCGGCGTTGGCCACCTCGTCCAGGATTGTCGGGCCCGACGGCAGCACCCGGTTCTCGATGCGAATATGCGCCTTGCCCCCGCCGACGCCGAAACAGGCGCGGTTCCAACGGTAGACCGTGCCGTTGTGAGTACGCAGGGCAGGCAGCGTCGGCAGTCCTCCCCGCGCCAGCACGTCCAGCGAGTCCTCGTCCAGGGAGGCCCCCAGCAACACCCGGAAGCGCGCGAGGTCTTCCCGGATCAGCTCCAGGATGGACTCCCGCACCCACTTCTGGCCGAAGCTCACGCGGGCGGCGCGCTCGCGCATGTGGTGGCCCGCCCGACGGGTGTCGATGGACTGCTGGAACAGCGGGATGCGGGTCTCGCGCCACAGCCGACGGCCGAACAGCAGCGGCGAGTTGGCGGCCGCCGCCAGCAGCGGGGCGGTGACGAGCTGCGCCAGGTTGTAGCACTGGGCGAACTCCGCCGGCTCCACCTGGTAGTGCACCTGGAAGCTGGTGCAGCCGGACTCCAGCATCACCGAATCGTGCCGGATATTCAGCTCGTCGGCCCCTTTCAGGCTGAACTCGTAGTCGCCGCCGCGGAGTTGGGTGAGCACCTCGTTGAGCGCCCGATAGCGGGGGCGCGGGGCCATGTGCGCCAGCGCCAGGTCGGACTTGCGCAGGGTCGGCAGGATCCCCACCAGCACCACCTCGGCGCCGCGTTCGTGCGCCGCCTCCCGCAAACGCTCCAGCGTGGAGTCGAGCTGACCCTCGAGCCGACTGAGGCAGTCGCCCTCGAACCTCAACGGATCCAGATTGATCTCCAGGTTGAACAGCCCCAGCTCGGTGGTGTAGTGGGGGTCCGCCACCCGCTCCAACAGCTCCATGGCGAGCATCGCCGGGCGCCGCGCCGCGTCCACCAGGAACAGCTCCTGCTCCGCCCCGATGCGGTGCACGCCGGACTCGATCAGGCCCTCGTCGAGCATGCGCTCCAGCGCCTGCACGTCCCGCAGCAGGTGCGATATGAACGAGCGCAACTCGGCGGCGTCGTCGTCGCGTTGTACGTCCTGGCTTCCCATGTCCGTCCCTGGCTGTCTGGATTTCCTGACCGGCAACCGCCATGCAGCGACCAGCACGGGGAGGTGAGCATAGCATCCGTGGGAGGAGATTGGCAGCGTGTGCCTGCCGCAAGCGGCGCATCACCGCGGCTCCCAAGTTCTACTTCTCCGACGTCGGCATCCTCGGGGACGCGACGAGCTCACGGCATAGTTCTCGACGGCAGCAAGCCGCGGTCCGCTGGAGTGGATGGCGCCCGCGCCGCCCGAGGTCACGGAGCCCCGGCATCCGCCGGAAACAGCAGGCGCCGCGTGTGCCGTGCGATCATCAGGTCTTCGTCGGTGGGGACCACCCGCACGGTGCAGGGACTGGAGGGCGTGCTGATGGTGTTGACATGGGCGCGGTTGCGTTCGGGATCGATCTCGATGCCGAGGTGGGCGATTCCCCGGCAGACCTGTTCCCGCACCGGGGCGGCGCGCTCGCCGATGCCGCCGGTGAAGACCAGGGTGTCGAGGCCGTCCAGGGCGGCGGCCAGGGCGCCGATGTGCTTGCGCGCCTGGTAGCAGAAGAGATCCACCGCCAGCGCCGCCCGCGGGTTGCGGCCGCGCGCCTCCAGGAGGGTCTTCATGTCCGGGCTCAGGCCGGAGACCCCCAGCAGCCCGGCCTCCCGGGTCACCAGCCGCTCGACATCGTCGGGACCCCAGCCGCGCTCGCGCATCAGGTGGACGAGAACCCCGGGATCGAGGTCGCCGCTGCGGGACCCCATCATGAAGCCCCCGGCCGGGGTGAAGCCCATGGTCGTATCCACCGGGACGCCGTCGCGCACCGCAGCCATGCTGGCGCCGTTTCCCAGATGGGCGATGACGACGCGGCCGCGCGCCGCCTCCCCCAGCGCCTCCAGGACGTACTCGTACGACAGGCCGTGGAAGCCGTAGCGCCGCACGCCCTCCTCCCACAGCGCGCCGGGCAACGCCAGGCGCTGAGCCAGCTCGGGCATGCGCCGGTGAAAGGCCGTATCGAAGCACGCCGCCTGGGGGAGATGGGGAAAACGCGCGGCCACGGCCTCGATGCCCTCGATCGAGCCGGGCAGATGCAGCGGTGCGAATGCCGCGAGCTCGCGCAGGTCCGCCAGCAGAGCCGGGGCCACCCGCTCGGGAGCGACGTGACGCGCGCCGCCGTGGACTACCCGGTGGCCCACCGCCGCCGGCTCCGGCAGGCGCAGCCGCGCCGCTGCGCCGAAGACGGCGTCCACCGCGGCCGCGTGGCCGGGGAAGTCCTCCTTCCGCTCCAGCAGCGGCGCCCCATCGGCGCCGCGCACCCACAGGCAGCCACCAGCCCAACCGATGCGTTCCACCGCTCCCGCGGCCACCAGCGCCTCCGTCGCGCCGCGCGGACGGTAGAGCGCGAACTTGAGCGACGAGGAGCCGCTGTTGAGGCACAGGATGGGCCGGTCGTCACGGTTCATCGAGCGTTTCCGCCGCCGGGTCCAGCCGGATCAGCGCGACCACGTCCAGTTGCGTATCTCCGGCATGTCTTCGCCGTAGCGGGCGATGTACTGCCGGTGGTCGATGAGCTTGTCGCGCACCGCCTGCCTGGCGTACGCGGCGATGTCTCCCAGCCTGGGGACCCGGTCGATGACCGCCTCCACCAGGTGGAAGCGATCCAGCTCGTTCAGCACGGTCATGTCGAACGGCGTGGTGGTGGCACCCTCCTCCTTGTAGCCGTGGACGTGAAGGTTGTCGTGGTTGGTGCGCCGGTAGGTGAGGCGATGGATCAGCGACGGATAGCCGTGATAGGCGAAGATGACGGGCCGGCCGGTGGTGAAGAGAAGGTCGAACTCCCGGTGGCCGAGGCCGTGGGGGTGGTCCTCGGCGTGCTGCAGCTTCATCAGGTCCACCACGTTCACCACGCGGATCTTGAGATCGGGAACGTGCTCGCGCAGAAGATCCACCGCGGCCAGGGTCTCGATGGTGGGGACGTCGCCGCAACAGGCCATGACCACGTCCGGCTCGGCGCCCTCGTCGGTGCTCGCCCATCCCCAGATGCCGATGCCCGCGCTGCAGTGCTTGACCGCCGCGTCCATGTCCAGCCACTGGGGCTCGGGCTGCTTGCCCGCGACGATGACGTTGACGTAGCTGCGGCTGCGCAGGCAGTGGTCCGTGACCGAGAGCAGCGTGTTGGCATCCGGGGGGAAGTAGACCCGGATGACGTCGGCCTTCTTGTTGACCACGTGGTCGATGAAGCCCGGGTCCTGGTGGCTGAAGCCGTTGTGGTCCTGGCGCCACACGTGGGACGACAGCAGGTAGTTGAGGGAGGCGATGGGGCGCCGCCAGGGAATGTCGCTCCGGGTGGTCTTGAGCCACTTGGCGTGCTGGTTGAACATGGAATCCACCACGTGCACGAACGCCTCGTAGGTGGAGAAGATGCCGTGCCGTCCGGTGAGCAGGTACCCTTCGAGCCAGCCCTGGCAGGTGTGCTCGCTCAGGATCTCCATCACCCGGCCGTCGGGTGCGAGGTGGTCGTCCTCGGGGACCGTGTCGGCCATCCAGACGCGGTCGGTGGCCTCGAACACCGCCCCCAGACGGTTCGACGCGGTCTCGTCCGGCCCGAACACGCGGAAGTTGCGGTTCTCCAGGTTTCGCCTCATGACGTCCCGCAGGAAGCGGCCCATGACCCGGGTGCTCTCGTCCACGGTCCCGCCGGGCCGCGGCACCGCCACGGCGTACTCGCGGAAGTCCGGCATCCTCAGGTCCTTGAGCAGCAGGCCGCCGTTGGCGTGGGGGTTGGCGCCCATGCGCCGGGTCCCTTCCGGGGCCAGCGCCGCCAACTCGGGCGCCGGCCGCCCGGTCTCGTCGAAGAGCTCCTCCGAACGGTAGCTCTTCATCCATTCCTCCAGCAGCCTCACGTGGTCCGGTTTGGCCGCGAGCTGCGCCAGCGGCACCTGGTGCGAGCGCCAGAACCCTTCGGTCTTGAGCCCGTCCACCTCCTTCGGACCGGTCCAGCCCTTGGGGGTGCGCAGGACGATCATGGGCCAGCGCGGGCGGGCCGTGACGCCGGCGGCGCGCGCCTCCTCCTGGATGGCGCGGATCCGGGCCGTGACCGTGTCCAGGGTCTCGGCCATGAGCCGGTGCATCGCAGGCGGGTCCGAGCCCTCCACGAAATGCGGCTCGTAGCCGTAGCCGACGAACAGGCTCTCCAACTCGTCGCTGGGGATGCGCGAGAGGATCGTGGGGTTGGCGATCTTGTACCCATTCAGGTGGAGGATGGGCAGCACCGCGCCGTCCCGCGCCGGGTTGAGGAACTTGTTGGAGTGCCAGGCCGCCGCCAGCGGGCCGGTCTCGGCCTCGCCGTCGCCCACGACGCACGCAACGACCAGGTCCGGGTTGTCCAGGGCCGCGCCGTAGGCGTGGGAGACCGCGTAACCCAGCTCGCCGCCCTCGTGGATGGAGCCCGGGGTCTCGGGGGCCACGTGGCTGGGGATGCCGCCGGGAAACGAGAACTGCTTGAACAGCAGCCGCATGCCGGCCTCGTCCCGGGACACGTCGGGATAGACCTCGCTGTAGGTCCCTTCCAGCCAGGTGTTGGCCACGAGCCCCGGGCCGCCGTGGCCCGGGCCGGCGATGTAGATGACGTTGAGGTCCCGTTTCCGGATCACCCGGTTCAGGTGCGCGTAGATGAAGTTCAGCCCCGGGGTGGTGCCCCAGTGGCCCAGGAGCCGCGGCTTGACGTGGGCGGGGGCCAGCGGCTCCTTCAGGAGGGGGTTGTCAAGCAGATAGATCTGCCCGACGGACAGGTAATTGGCGGCACGCCAGTAGGCGTGAAGCGCCTGCAGCTCTGTCTCGGCAAGCGCGCCCGACATGGTTCACAACAGGCTCTTGCCGCCGAAGCGGCTCTTCCACTGCTCGATGACTTCCTTGTTGTAGACGTTGTCGGGCACCTCGCCGCGGAGCGCGGTGAGCACCGAGCTGGTGGCCCAGACCACGCCGGGGTGGAGTCCGCTGCCCTTGTTGGACGAGACCATGTGGGGCGACAGGATCACCTTGTCGCCGAGCTTCCGGAGCGGGCTGTCCATGGACAGGGGCTCGTCCTCGAAGACGTCCAGGACCGCGCCCGAGATGACATCGTTTTCCAGCGCCTCGGCGAGGTCCGGCTCGTTGCAACAGTAGCC
Source organism: uncultured Binatia bacterium (SeqCode) (assembly GCA_965219905.1). Taxonomy (GTDB): domain Bacteria; phylum Desulfobacterota; class Binatia; order UBA9968; family JAJDTQ01; genus JAJDTQ01. Next base: position 1,056,182 of record CBDCOS010000003.1, read on the forward strand.
GCGCGACGTGTTGATGAAGATGGCGTCCTTCTTCATCTGCGCGAACTGCTCCTTGCCCATCATGTGTCGGGTTTCCTTGGTGAGGACCACGTGGAGCGTCACCACGTCCGACTCCTTCAGCAGCGTCGCCAGGTCCACCTTCTCGACGCCGGCCTCGGCGAACTTCTCGTCGGGCACGTAGGGGTCGCAGGCGATCATGCGCATGCCCCAGGGCTTCATGAGCTTGGCAACGCGGGTGCCGATGCGCCCCAGGCCGATGATCCCCAGCACGATGCCGGGGTAGCCGTCCATCTCGCGGGACCCCAGGTAGGTGCCCTGGTGGCTCGGGTCGCGCCACTCGCCGCCCGACTTGAGGTGGCGGTCACGCTCGCGCGTGCGCTTGAGCATGGTCAGCATGCCGGTGATGGTGCCCTCGGCGACGCCGCCCCAGTTGGACTCCGTGGGCGCGTGGCAAACCATGATGCCCATCTCCGTGGCCGCGTCCACGTCCACGTCGTCCACGCCGATGGTGTACTTGGCCACCACCCGGAGGTCCTTCGAGGCCTTCATGATCTCCTGGCTGATGGGAGAGCTTCGGATGGACGTCCCCACCAGCGCATGGGCGCCCTGGGCCATGGAGACCATCTCCGCCTCGTTGTCCCCCTGGGGGTTGTGCCAACCGGCCTTGCCCAGGACCAGATCGCAGCCGTTGTCCTCGAGCTTCTTGTGGGAGTCGCCCTTTTCGTCATTGGGAGCGAATATGAACACCTTGGCTTTGGCCATTGGTTTCCTCCTGTGCCGTCGCGCGGTCCCGGCGTTGTGTGTACGAGCCACGAAAGTTAATATGACCCGGCCGGGCAGGTCAACCAGCGGCCGGCTCCGCGGAATCGCCCGCATGCTGCTGAACACGGACATATCCCGGCGCGTGGTCATCGACACGGTGGAGATGCCGTGGATGGATTCGCCGCTGCCCGGGGTCCGGCGGCGCATGCTGGAACGGGACGGCGAGGAGGTGGCGCGAGCCACCAGCATCGTCCGCTACGCGCCGGGCAGCCGCTTCGCGGAGCACTCCCACGGGCTCGGCGAGGAGTTCCTGGTGATCGATGGCGTGTTCTCCGACGAGCACGGGGACTACCCGGCCGGGACCTACGTGCGGAACCCGCCGGGATCGAGGCACCGGCCCCGCAGCCGGGACGGTTGCACCCTGTTCGTGAAGCTCCGTCAGATGGATCCGGGGGAGCGCCGGTTCGTGCGCGTCGATACCGCCGGCGCGCCATGGTCGCCGGGAAGCGAACGAGGCGTGCTCGTAATGCCGCTTTATGCCGGCGAGAGGGAGTCCGTCACGCTGGTGAAACTGGAACCGGGAGCGCTGCTGGAACGGCACCATCACCCCGCGGGCGAGGAGCTCTGGGTGCTCGAAGGCGTTCTCGAGGACGACGACGGCGTCTACCGCAAGGGGACCTGGCTGCGGAACCCTCCGGGCAGCTCGCATGCGCCGCGCAGCCGGGCAGGCTGCATCTTCTACAGCAAGACCGGACACCTGGGGGCCGGGTAGCCTGCGCGATCGTAGCCGGGACGAGTCAACGCGAGGGCAGGACCACGGCGCGGCGGGGAGCGCCGAGGAGGCGGATGAATCCGCCGAAGGCCTGACGGCTCAGGTACCGGAGCCGCCGGATGTGGGCCGGCGTTTCCCGCCGGATCCGCTCCGCGGTGATGCGCGGCCCCAGGCTCTTGAGCTCCGCCTTGTGCAGCGGGACGTTGAGCCAGCGCTCGATCAGCGGCTCGTCCACCTCCAGGTGGAACTGGAAGCCGTAGACCCGGTCGCCGAAACGGAAAGCCTGGTTGCGGCAGCCGGGCGACGTCGCCAGACGGACCGCCTTCCTGGGCATGTGGAACGTGTCCGCGTGCCACTGAAACAGCATCTCGGTCTCCCTGAAGCGGGAAAACAGCGGGTCCCCGCTGCCCTCCTCGGTCACCGATACGCCGTACCAGCCGACCTCGGGGTTCCGGTTGGGCCTTACCCGGGCGCCGAGCGCCTTGGCGATGAGCTGGGCGCCGAGGCAGATCCCCAGCACCGGCAGCTCCCTGTCGAGGGCCTCGCGGATCAAGGACACCTCCGTGGCCAGATGCCCGTGCTCCACCTCGTAGGCGCTCATGGGTCCGCCCAGAATCACCAGTCCGCTGTAGCCGTCGAGCTCGGGACTTGCATCGGGATGGCGGCCGAAGTTCACGTAGCGCATCCTGAAGCCCGCTTCCCGGAGCATGGGGTTCAGGGTTCCCAGGATCTCGAACGGTACGTGTTGGCAGACGAGCAGCTTCTTCATGGGCGGACGATGGCCGGACCGGGGGCGCGGGACTTCAACCGGATGAACTACCAGAAATCCCCACGGGCGGCGACGGGACCGCCTACCAGTGCCGCGCGAGGGTCACGCAGATGGCGCCCGACACCACCAGCAGCGTGCCGAAGACCACCGCCGGAGTGGTGTTCTCGACGCGGCGCAGAATGATGCTGGCCAGCAGCACGGTCCATACCGGTGAAGTCGCGGTGATGGGAGAGACGATCACCGTGGGACCCGAGGCCAGGGCGAAGAACAGCAGCAGGATCGCCATGGTCTCGCCGACGCCGGAGATGGTGAACGGGATCAACGCCTTCCGGTGCCAGACGAGGGGTTCCCGCCGCACCGGCGACGCGAGATAGGTGGTGAAGCAGCCCAGCGAGACGATCCCCACCAGCGCCGCGAAGAACAGGGGCTCGTCGGCCAGGAGCATGGCGTATCGCCGGATCGGGTGCACCGTGGAGGTCATCACGGAAGTCGCCACCGGCAGCACCAGGTACCACCGACGAAAGTCGGGGATCTCCTCGTCCATTCTCCAGGAGGTGAGAGCGGTGCCGCCGACGATCAGCACCACACCCGCGAGATTGAGGGCGTTGGTCTGCTCTCCCAGCACGGTGACGCCGATCAGCACGGTGAGCATGGGATGCGTATTGCGCAGCGTTACGGCTCGGGATACACCGACCTTGGAGATGGCCAGGTAGTGGCATGACCGCAGCACCGTCTGCAGCACGCCGGTGATGACCACCAGGTAGAACGCCGCTCGAGGCACCGACGGAATGCCCGTGGTGAACAGGACCGCCGCCGACAGGCCCACGGCGTGCACGAACAGTGAAAAGAGCACGACGGTGTTGGGGGTCGAATACTGCAGTCCCCACCGGGCGGCGATGTTCGACGTGGCGTAGGAGAACGCGGTGAGGAGGGCAAGGATCTCGATGGACATCTTTTTCCCGGGGACGGCGGGCGGGCACGCGGCGTCCGCGTAGCGGCGCGGAGACCATGCCGATGTTCCAGGGCCTATCCCGGATCGCGGGAAAAAGCGAGCGGCGGACGGCGCGGCGCCGGGCTTGACCGGGCCATGAAGAAATTCAGGTTCGACCGCGCGTACTACGACCGGTGGTACCGCAATGACCAGACGCGGACCTTCATGACGGAGTACACCCCCGCCATCGTCCGCTTCGTGCTCGCCTACCTCGACTACCTGGAGATCGAGGTGAAGACCGTGCTGGACGCCGGCTGCGGCCTCGGGCACTGGCGGACGGCGCTCACGGACCTCGGCCGGGACGTCGAATACCACGGGTTGGAAGCGAGCGACTATCTCTGCGACGAGTTCGGCTGGGAGAAGGGTTCCATCGTCGACTACAAGCCCGGCGAGCCCTTTGACCTGGTGGTGTGCCAGGGGGTGCTCCAGTACCTCGGCGACTCGGAGTGCAAGGCCGCCATCGACAACATCGCCGGTTTGTGCTCGCAGGCCCTCTACCTGGAGGTGCTCACCCGCCGCGACGCCAGGGAGAACTGCATCCCCGAGCGCACCGACACCGACGTCTACCTGCGCAAGGGGAAATGGTACCGCAAACGCCTCGAGAAGCACTTCGTGAACCTGGGCGGCGGCTTCTTCCTGTCCAGGACGTGCGCGGCGACCTGCTACGAGCTGTGGATTCCATAACGGCCGGGGTGTGGGCCGTGTTGACACCGCACGCCGGTCATGGCAAGTCAGCACTTCGCATTCCGGGGCTGTGAATTCATGAGGATCACATGTGGGAAGCTTCCATAATCGCGGCGGAGAAGCTCTTCTCCCTCGGGCCGGTGCTGGCGATGCTGGTGATACTGCCCGTCGCGCTGATCTCGGGCCTGATGCCCGGGGGGAACCTGCCCATCGCGGTGGTCCTGCTGGGGTTCGCGGGTTACATCGATCCGTGGATCACGGTGACCGCCGTGGTCTTCTTCCTGGCGGCCAGCGACATCACCGAACCGGTCCCCTCCATCCTCATGGGAATTCCCGGCGCCCGTTCGGCCCAGGCGACCATCCTCGACGGCTACCCGCTGGCGCGCAGGGGCCTGGCGGGAGTGGCCCTGGGCGCCAGCTACATGTGCACGCTGGTGGGCGGCATCGTAGGCGCACTGGCGCTGCTGCTGTCGCTGCCCGTCTCCCGTGAGCTGCTGCGGCTGTTCGGGTCGGCCGAGTTCTTCCTGCTGTCGCTGCTGGGGCTCATGTGCGTGGCCATCGTCAGCTCGGGAGCGTTCGTCAAGGGCATGCTGACGGCCTGCTTCGGACTCGCCATCTCCATGATCGGCTTCTCCGTCATCGGCGGCAACGTCCGCACCACCTTCGGCATCGACTACCTGTGGGACGGCATCCCCCTGGCCCCGGTGGTCATCGGCCTGTTCGCCCTGCCCGAGGTGGTGGACCTGGTGGTGTCCAACACTCCCATCGCCCGTGAACGCCTGGAGACCATGCTGAAGGAGGCGGACCGGGACGTCTACAAGGGCATGAAGGAAGCCCTCAACAACAAGTGGCTGCTGGTGCGCTCGTCGCTCATCGGCACCTTCGTGGGGATGATGCCGGGCATCGGCTCCTCCGGGGCTCACTGGATCGCCTACGCCCAGGCGCGCCATACGGAAAAGGGCGCCATGGAGAGCTTCGGCAAGGGCGACGTGCGCGGGGTGATCGCCGCGGACTCGGCCAACAACTCGGTGGACGGGGGCGTGCTGATCCCCACCGTGGTGTTCGGCATACCGGGCAGCGGCGGCATGGCCATCCTGCTGGCGATCCTCGTGCTGTCGGGGGTCCAGCCGGGCCCGTCGATGCTCACCGAGCACCTGGACCTCACCATCAGCCTGGTCTACACCATCGTGCTGGGCAACGTCATCGTGGTGCCCATCATGCTCTATTTCGCGCCCTACCTGACCCGGATCGCGGCCATCTCCCCCAACATCCTCGCGCCCATCATCATCGGCCTGGTGACCCTGGCGGCATTCCAGGCCACCTATTCCATGGAGGACCTGGGCCTGGTGCTGGCCTTCGGCGTGCTGGGCCTGTTCATGAAACGCTACGGCTGGCCGCGGCCGCCGATCCTCATCGCGGTGGTGCTGGCGGAGATCGTGGAGAAATACCTCTGGCTTTCGGCAAACAGCTATGGCTGGTCCATGTTCGCCCGCCCGCAGTTCCTGTCCATCATCGTGGTGATGATACTGGTGATGGTGGTGAGCCTCAGGATGCAGCAGGGCGCCAGGCGGGCCGCGGCGGAGTCCACGGGTGAGGCGCAGGAACCGGGGCTGGACGACGACTAGTGTTCTGTCCGGTCAATTCGCATGATAAGGTGCGCAGGATTTTTCGTTGTCGGCAAGGCGCGATGACGAGCAGTGGCAGGCACCACGCGAGGAAGAGCAACGCAGCCGACGGCGAAAAAGACCAGTATATCATATATCGATCTCAACTGATTCCCACCATTTCCTCCGGTAGCGGACAAGCGTCGCCATGTCAAGCCCCGTCACGACAGTTCTGCAATAAGTCCATATATCTCAATGGTTTGTAGTCGTTCCCGAACGACTCATCCTCCAGTGTCCTTCGGCCAAGCGACGCCAGCGGATGACCTCCTGCACCCCGGGATGCGACTTCAGTGGGTTGCGTTCCGATTACGGTCCTGATAGCATTTTCTCCGGTTTCGGGTTTCCGTTCGGTGAACGAGTGATAGTCGCTGCCGACGCAATCCGGTATCCTTAACGAGGCCCCGTAGACCGGTGCTTCCGTGGCGGAAGCAATCCGGTTCATCACTCGCTGACCGAACAAATACGGTTTCGGGTTTTCGTTCGGTCACAGAGTGATGAAGGATGAAGGACCGCAAGGTGCGACGGAGGATGATGGTATCACCGGTTGAGAGTTCGGCGCCAGTCCTTGCGCAGGGATCGGAGCCAGATGTCCTTTACGGGCTGGTCGCGCCTGGTGTGGCGGTCGTAGCGGCCGCGGCCCTGTGTGGCGCCGACGCGGATCCATCCCGAGGCCTTGTAGAGAGCGCCTGTGAAGCGCGGGGTCTCGACGAAGGTCTCGATGAGGACGGGGGTGGTGTTGTAGCGCTCGGACCAGTCGCGGGGCAGTTGGCGGCGGACGAGGGAGAGGATGTGGGAGCCGAGGTTGGGGATGGTGATCCAGGGGAGGATGAGGAACCTGGGGTTGTCGACCACGAGCGGGAGGTTCTTCCGGCGCAGTTGCGGGGTCCAGCCGATGAAGCGGTCCCGGGGGGCGAGCTTGCGGGCGGCGGTGGAGAAGCCGAGCATGGCCAGGGGGCGGCCGAGGCGGTCGTGGACGGCGTAGCGCATCTGTGCGCCGACCAGGGTCTTGTAGCCAAGGTAGTGGTAGCGGGCGATGAACTCGTTCCAGAGCCTGCCCTCCCGGGTGTAGCGCACGGCGGCATGGAGGCTGAGGGGGCGGACCTCGTCAAGGGTAGTGGGCGGGGGGAAGAGCGGCGGTTCGGTGTCGGAGCCGAAGACCATGGGGCGGCGCGGGGGCCGCGGCCACTTGGGGGGCGGCAGGACGATGAGGCCGTCGTTGTGCATGGCGAGCATGGTGACCCTGGCCATCATGTCCTTGAGGCCGCCGTCGGGCTTCAGCCAGCCGATGCGGCGGCAGAACTCCCTGGAGAGGGCATGGCGGTTGGGGGGCGGAGAGGCGGCGAGCAGCTCGCGCAACAGCGCCATCTCTTCGGTGGTGAAGTCGCGGCCGTAGTAGCGGCACTCGACGGCGGCGGTCATGCCGGCGCCCTGAGGGCGCGCCCGAGTTCCGGGCTCATGGACCAGGGCAGCCACGGCGAGAGGTCTTGCGGGGGCCTGCGGCCGATGGAGGCGCAGGCCCGGAGCCATGCCTCGAGCCAGCGCCGGACGTCGATGCCGTTGGTGGCCAGGGTGCCGACGACGGAGTACATGACGGCGGTGAAGCGGGCGCCGGTTTCGCTGTCGGAGCCGAAGGACAGGCGCCGTCCGATGACCGGGCCCCTGAGCACCCGTTCCGCGACGTTGTTGTCGAGGGGCACCCGCGGGTGATCGATGAAGACGCCCAGCCCCTGGCGATGGCGCAGCAGCGAGCGCAACGGCCCGGCCTGGCGCGCCCCGGGCGGCAAGCCGTCGAGTTCCTGCCCGGCATGCGCGAACAGGCGGTGGAACTCCTCCTTCAGCGTGCGCTGGGCGGCGGCGAAGGCCTGCGTCTGGCGCTTCAGGGCGGGGTCGTAATGCTTCAACCTCGCCTCGTTCAGACGGTAGATGGATGCGATGCGCTCGATCCATCCCTCGCACCAGGGGGTCAGGCTCGGGTGGCCTGCCGCGCAGTGGAGGAAGTCGCGCCGCTGATGAGCCCAGCACCAACAGAGAACCACCTTGCCGGCGGCTTCGCGGGCCATCTTGCGGTAGGCCGAGTGCCGGTCGCAGACCAGGAACAGGGTTCCGCCGGCATCGCCGAACAGCTTGTTGGCCACCGCGGCGCTGCGCGAGGGGTCGATGTGGAAGTAGACGGCGTCTTCGCTGACCGAGGTCCACAGCCACGCGCGGCTGGACCGGCCCGTCCGGCGAAGCTCCTGGATGCGCCATGCGGTCTCGTCGCCGTGGCGCACCGCCGCCCGGTTCTGGTGCGCGAGGACCGCCCTGGCCACCGGCTCGAACAGCGGCAGGAAGCGGGGCACGCTGTCGGCCAGGGTCCCGGCCGAGATCGGCAATCCCTGGTCCGACATCCATGCGGCGACCCGGTGCAGGGGCCGCAGGCAGGCGTAGCGCTCGAACAGGAAGCATGCCCACACGCTGGTTCCGTAGGGCGTCCTGGGGAACAGCCGCGGCGGCGCGGGCGCCGACACCTCCAGAGGCGACGATGCGCAGTGGCAACCGCGGCGCCAGCGGGGACGGACGATCCTGCGCGTGTGCGCCTTGACTTCGATCTCGATGACGGTCGAGGAGTTCTCGCCGTTGGCCACGTAGGGCATCCCGCAACAGGAACACACGCGCGCGTCCCCGGGCGGGTTGTGCTCTTCGGCCTTCTCTTCGAGCTTGGGCCGTTGGGTGCGGCCGTGGCCGGGCGCCCCGCGCTGCTGGCCCCGCTTGCGCTCCGAGCGGGGCGTCTCCTGCTTCTCGCTCCTGCTCCCGAAGACCGTCTTCGACAAGACGGCCCGGCTCGACCGGAGCTGGGCAACCCGGGCTTCCAGCCACGCGTTCCGGGCGCGAAGGTCCTCGATCTTCCTGCCCAGCCGTCCGTTCGACTTGCGCAGCGCCTCGATGGCCTCGTCCCGGGCGCGCACTCTCCCGATGAGCGCAGACACCAGAGGACGCCCGTCGAGCTCGGCCTCCAGGCCCGCCTTGACGGCGGATTGCCTGAGGGCGATTCCCAGATTGTCGACGCGCCTCCTCAGCCCGGCGATGACGTGCATCTGGTCGTGGTATCCCGCCAGCTCCCCGCGCTGCAACCGGGTTTCGAAGGTCAGCCGGCGGACCGTCGTCTTGAGGTCCTGCAACCGCTCCTGCTCGCGGCGCAGCCGGTGGGCCTCCCGGTTCAACCGGCGGACCTCCCGGCCGAGGGAACCGGCTTCTCCGCGCAACGCCCTGATCGTGTCCTTCTGCCGTTGCGCCCGCTCCAGCGCCTTGCGCAGTTGGGCGCTCGCTCTCTGGGGCGGCGAAGCCTGTGCCGCTCGTTTCAACCTGCGACGGAGCGCCTCGACCTTCCTGCGCAACGCAACGAGCTCATCCTTGTGGGGCTGCGTCCGTTCCAGCGCCCTGCTCAGCCGGGCGTTCTCCCGCGCCAGTTGGCGGAGTTCCCGGGTCAGGGAAACCATGTCCCGGCCCCTGTCGAGCCGTGTCCTCAGCAGGCCCGCCCGGGAACGGGCGGCCCGCTCGGCCTGGAGCAACTCCCGGGCGCGCGCCTCCGCCGAGTCCGCCCGGGCCCGTTCCGTCTCCGCACGGGCCTGCGCCTGTTCGTACAGAGACCGCCAGTCGCGCGGCTCCGATGCCGGCGCCGGCCCGGGAGGCGGCCAGAGCCCGCCGTCCGCCTCGGCCGGCGTCAGTCCCGGACCGAAGTCTTCGCCGCGACTCGCCATGCACCCATGCTAGCGCATGTCGAATCGCGTTACCAGTCCCTCAACAACTACATGTGGTGGTGGAGATGGATGGCATCCCCCAAACCTGTGCCATCACTCGATGAACGAACAATTACGGTTTCGGGTTTCGAGATTTCGAGATCGGAGGAGATCTTCCCATGCCCACGCGCCAACCCGTCAAGCTCACCAAGCGCGCCGTCGATGCCCTCGCCGTGGAATCGGGCGACACCGTGGTCTGGGACCGGGACCTGCCGGGCTTCGGCATCCGGGTCTATGCCTCGGGCCGCAAGGTCTGGTGCGTGCAGACGCGCGGTGCGGGCGGGGGGCCGAAGCGCTTCGCGCTCGGCCGCTACGGGAGTCTGACGCCGGACGACGCGCGCCGCAAGGCGGCGCTGGCCATCGACCGCATCAAGCAGGGGCTTGAGCCCGTGCCTCCGCCGGTGGCGTCCGAGCCCACGGTGGCGGATCTTGCCGATCGCTACATGGAGGCCCACGTCCGGGTGAACTGCCGGCCCGCGACGGTGGAGGCGTTCGGGCGCATCCTGCGCCTGTACATCGTGCCGGAGCTGGGGCATCTGCGGCTCTCGGAGGTGGACCGTCCGCAGGTCTCGGAGTTCCACCACAAGCTCAGGGAGAAGCCCTACCGGGCGAACGCGGCGGTGGGGGTGCTGGCGAACATGTTCCGTTTGGCGGAAGCCTGGGGGATGACGCCGCCGCGGCGCAATCCGTGCCGGTCGGTGCGCCGCTACAGGGAGACGCGCCGCGAGCGGTTCCTCACGCCCGGGGAGTACCGGGAATTGGGGCGGGTGCTGGACGAAGCGGAAGCCGACGGGACGGTATTTCCCTCCGCCATTCCCGCGATCCGCCTCCTGCTGCTCACGGGCTGCCGCCGGAACGAGATCCTGACGCTCAGGTGGGACGACGTGGACCGCACGGCGGGAGAGCTTCGGCTGAGGGACGGCAAGACGGGATGGCGGAGCGTGCCGCTCACGCCGGCGGTGGAGGCGGTGCTTGAGGGGATACCGAGGACGGAGGACAACCCGTGGGTGATCGCGGGACGGAAACCCGGAAAGCGTCTCGGGAACCTCGATGCGGTATGGATGAGGCTCCGCAAGCGGGCGAAGCTCGACGACGTGCGGCTCCACGACTGCCGTCACTCGTACGCGTCGCGGGCGCTGGCGCTAGGCGAGGGGCTTACGATGATAGGGGCGCTGCTCGGTCATGCGAAGGTCGGGACGACGGCGCGCTATGCGCACCTGGCGCGGGACACGGAGAAGGTCTCGGCCGCCCGGGTCGGGGGCAGCATCGGGGCGGACATCCTGCCGCCGGAAGCGCTCTGAGCCGGAGGGAGGCACGGGTCCATGGCGAAGCTCACCACGACGACGATCTCGAAACGCACGGTGGAAGCGCTGGCGGTGGAGAAGGACACGGTCTACTGGGACTCGGAGCTTTCCGGGTTCGGGGTCCGCGCCTATCCGTCGGGGAGCAAGTACTACGTGGTGCAGACCCGCGCGAACGGCAAGGCGGCGAAGCGGGTGACGGTGGGCCGGCACGGGATCGTGACGGCGGAAGAGGCGCGCAGGCGCGCGGCACTGATCATCGCGCGGATCAAGGCGGGGGAGGAACCGCTGGCGGAGCCGGCGGCGGCCCTGGCCGAGGGACCCACGGTGGGGGAGATTGCGCGCCGGTGGCTTGAGGAGCACGTGGCGGTGCGGTGCAAGCCCAGGACGGTGGAGATGTACACGCTGATCGTCCGCAAGCACCTGCTGCCCGCGCTCGGCAGGGTCCCGGCTCTGGCGGTGGATCACGGGCGGGTGAGCGAACTGCACCACTCGATGCGGGAGACGCCGTCGATGGCGAACCGGACGGTGGAGGCGCTGTCGCGCATCTGGAACTCGGCGGAGGACCGGGGGGAGTTGCCGGAGGCGAGCAACCCGTGCCGGCTGGTGGTGAAGAACCGCGAGCGGGGGCGCGAGCGTTTTCTTAGCGAGGAGGAGTTCCGGCGCCTGGGGCGGGCGCTGGCGGAGGCCGAGACCGGGAAGGGATTGTCGGTCCACGCGGTGGCGGCGATCCGGCTGCTGTTGCTCACGGGGTTGCGGCGGAACGAGGTGCTGACGCTCCGCTGGCGGGACGTGGACCTCGATGCGCGCGAGCTCAAGCTCGAGGACTCCAAGACCGGCGCGCGGGTGGCGCCGCTTTCGCCGGAAGCGGCCCGGGTGCTCGCCGGCATCCCGCGGGTGGAGCGGAACCCGCACGTGATTCCGGGGAAGAAGCCGGGCACGCACCTGCGGAACCTGAACGACCCCTGGGACCGGATACGCAGGAGCGCAAAGCTGGAGGATGTGCGGCTTCACGACTGCCGCCACTCGTTCGCGTCGAGGGCGCTGGCGCTCGGCGAGGGGCTGACCATGATCGGAAAGCTCCTCGGGCACACGAAGGTGGAGACCACCGCGCGGTACGCGCACCTGGCGCGGGAGTCGGTGCGCGAGTCCGCCGTCCGCATATCCGACAGCATCGCCGCCGACATTCTCAAGGGATACCAGGTGGACGGCGGGGACGAAGCCCCGGTCGGGACGGCGACCTGATCCCTTCCCCTGCCGGAGGCCGTCGGATGCGCCAACTCGACCTGTTCCAGGACAGTCCCGGTACGATCGCGCTGAACGTGTTGCGTGAAGCCATCCTGGCGCGCAATGCCCCCGGAGCCGGCATCGCCCTCGAACGGCTCCTGAACCTCGCCCCCGGCCATGAGAGGGCAAGCGACGCCGGGACACTCATTGCGGTCCTGGAGGCGCCCGCGCCCGAGGGACCCGACGAGGGGATCGAATGGCTCCACGCCCTGGAGCGGGAATGGCGCCCGGCCGCGATGCGCTTGCTCGGGACCGGCGACGGTCGGGATTTCCTGGCGCCGGTGTGGCGCTGCATCGGCGCGGCGCTCGGCCCGCGGCCCTTCGATCCCGTCCATCCCCAACGCCACGCGAGTCATCCCCCCGGCTTCCGGACAACCCCTGGGTGATTGCGGGAAACCGGGTGAGCGGGCGTCTGGCCAACCTGAACGCCCTGTGGGTGGTGGTCCGCAGGAGGGCCGGGCTCGAAGACGTGCGGCGGATCCACGACCTGCGTCACAGCTTCGTTTCGAGGGCGCTGGCGCTGGGTGAGAGCCTGACGATGACAGGGAAGCTCTTGGGACACCGTCAGGTGCAGACGACGGGTCCGCTACGCTCACCTCGCGCGGGAGTCGGTAAAGACTTCAGCCGCGAGAGTGGCAGAGAGCATCGCCGCCGACATGGAGAAACGGCCACGCTCCGTCGCCACATGAACCGAGTTGGTGTTTTCGCTGCAGTTCCTGTGGCAGGTGTCCTGGAAGAAGCGAGGAGTCGAAATCCCAAGAAAGCCCGAGATCGGGAACAGGCCAGTCAAAGGCTACCAGCTTCTTGCGGAGGGAATTCACATGGTAGAATGCAGGGAAGAATTCAGCCGTTACCTGAATCGCTCGGGGCTGAAGGCCGCCCCCAAGGATTACCCCAAATATCTTTCTTACGCCTCAAGGGAACTTGGCGTCACGATTGGACCATCCACGATATCCTATCCAGAAGACGTGGAAGACATCCGGTCACGGCTGCTGGAGAAGAGAGTCAACAAGAAAACGGTCGGCAATTGGGTTTCCGCGTTTAAGGCCTACCATAAATTCGTAAACGGAAGACCACTTCAGAAGCCTCCGAAGCAACCGGGTTCCGAGCCCATCAATCAGGAGGACGCCCGGCAACGGACGATCGCGGCCATAGTTCGCCGCCAGGGCCAGCCGGAATTCCGTAACAAGTTGATACGAGCTTATGAGGGCCGGTGCGCCGTTACGGGATGCAGCGCAAAAGAGGCTTTGGAGGCCGCGCACATTGAGCCATACATGGGGAAGCGAAGCAATGTGGTCGCCAATGGCCTGTTGCTGCGGGCGGACATCCATACACTGTTTGACCGTGGATACATCTCAATTGACGCCCGGTCGATGTCTGTCATCGTCGATACGAAACTCGAAGGGACGGAGTATGCTGAACTAAGTGGCAGGAGGATCTTCAAACCGAGGAGCAAGGCCGACCGGCCCACTCCGAAAGCGCTGGAGAAACACAGTCAATGGGCGGCGGGCACGAAGGACGCTCCGACCATAGATACGCAACATTGACGATCCACCTATAGAGGCCTCGCCGTTGTAGTCAGAGTTGTCCGAGACTGCGGAGGTCCTGAGTCTCATCCCTTCCTCATTCTTGGCGGAGGCTCCCCACGAGTTCGCCACGCAAGAAAATGGACAAGTGGCAAGAGTTGTCAATGGCATATATGGTCCGCTCCGCGTGGCAAGGTGTAGTTTCGGTGACGGGACAGGTCAGTTGCAGGCATATATCCGGCCTCTGGTTGGGTAGCGTCTCCGCTCCCGGGCCCTGATGGATTTCGCACACGCCAACCTCAACAACCGAGCGGTCTCGAAGACCTCACCATTGACCAGGCTCTGGGCGTGTCGGTTCAACCTGTTTGCCATCACTTGCACTTCACCTTGCGCAACTTAGAGAGCGACGCTTTCGGATTTCGTGTGAGTGTTGTCGCTCCTGCCGAGAAGGAGCGGCAGTTCCGCATTCGTCGTCTCTGGTCCCCGCAAAGGGTGCCTGGGCCGCCACGCGGCTGGGGAACACCCTAACTTGACGGATTCGGCCAGTAAATGCTGGCCGGAAGCCCGCTTCCGGCCATGGATGCCATTCAGCCGACGCGAACACCGGGTCACCCGAAGGGCCGGAGCGAAGCGGAGGAGGCGCGAAGCGCCTTGACCCGGTGTGAGCATAGGCTACCCCCTCCACACGAGTTCGTGCCAAGCGTTTGGCGCGCTCACCTTCACGCGGCCCTCGCGGAATGTCGGATGTCGAACGCCGCCCCGCGCGCCAGCACCGCCCACGCCGTCCGTGCGTTCTTGTTCGCCAACGCCACCGCCGCTACGTTTCGACCGCGACGCTGCTCAAGGGCTAGCACCCAGCGGCTGCGTTCGTCTGTGCGCCTCCACGCGTAGCGTAGCGAGGAGCGCGCCCCGTGGATCAATAGCGTCCGCAGATACCGGTCGCCGCGCTTACTGATACCCAAGAGCGTCGGCCGCCCACCCGTCGAGCGCTGACGCGGCACCAACCCGAGCCACGCCGCCATCTCCCGGCCGTTGCGGAACTCCGCGGCATCGCCTACCGCCGCCACCAGCGCCGTCGCGGTCTGCAACCCGATCCCCGGGATCGCCATCAGCCGCTGGCACGCCTCCAGTCGCTGCGCCGTCGCCGCAACCTGCGCATCGAAAAGCTTCACTCGCTCGTCTAGACGCCTGAGTTCCTCGCTCAGATCTCGCAACAGCGCCCGCCCCTCCACCGGCAGCTCGTTCTCCGCATCCTCCAAGACATCCCCAAGCCGTCGCAGCACCGCACCCACTCCCTTCGGCGACTCGATGCCGTACTCAAGCAGGAACCCGTGGATCTGATTGCACTGTCCGGTCCGGTTGCGCACCGCCATCTGCCGTGCCCGGTGCAACTGCTGGATGTACCCCTGCGCCACCGACTTCACCCCCACGAACCGCATGGTCGGCCGTGCGGACGCTTCCGCGATGCCGTCCGCGTCGTTGAGGTCGTTCTTGTTCGACTTCACGTACGGCGCGACGAACTGAGGACTCATCAGCACCGCTTGGTGGCCCAGCCGCATCGCTAGCCGTGCCCAGTGGTGCGCGCTTCCGCACGCCTCCATCGCCACCACGCAGCCCCTCGGCAACTGCGCCAGATACGATTGTAGCCCCGCCCTCCGGAGCCGCTTGCGATCCATCACCGCCCCTGCGGCGTCAAGCGCAGTCACGTGAAACACCTTCTTCGCCAGATCGATCCCCACCCGTGCTATCTCGTCCATGGTTCGCTCCTCCGTCGTCAGAGAGATGATCCCTCATTCTTGACCTTCGACGCCTTCGGAATGAAGCGGAGCGGACCATTCCATCAACCGAAAACTGCTCATTTTTGGCAATCGAAAACTGCACACTTCCGAGAAGGGCGCCGGTACGGGTGTGACGCCCTTCGGTTGGTTTCGGCGAGGCGAGAGGGGTTGGACGGAGGGAGCGTAGCGACCGGAGTCCAATCCCTCTCGCGTGCCGGTTCGGCAGGCCCTGCCGTTCACCGCGCGACCCCTTGGCCGGGCTGCTCGGACTCGGGCCGCACCAAGTTCCGATGCTCTCGCATCCTGTAGCTGTTGCCGCGGATGTTGACGATGTGGCAGTGGTGCAGCAGCCGGTCGATGAGGGCCGCGGCCATCACCTCGTCGCCGAGGACACTGCCCCATTCCTCGAAGCCCTTGTTGGAGGTGAGCACGGTGGAGGCGCGCTCGTGGCGTGCATTGATGAGCTGGAAGAAGAGCACGGCGCCGTCCTGGGTGACCGGCAGGTAGCCGATCTCGTCCACCACGAGCAATGCGGGATGGGTGAGGACGCGCAGCCGGCGGGAGAGTTCGCCGGCTGCCTTGGCCTCCATGAGAGAGTCGATCAGTCCCGCGAGGGTTCCGTAGTAGACGCGGCGACCGGCCTGGGCCGCGGTGATGGCGAGGCTTATGGCAAGATGAGTCTTCCCGACACCTGGCGGGCCGAGAAAAATTGCGTTCTCGCGTCGATCCACGAAGCCGAGTTCGTGCAGGCTCTCGATCTGCTCGCGCTTGATGCTGGGCTGGAAGGCGAAGTCGAACTGGCCCAGGGTCTTCACGGCGGGCAGCCGCGACGAGCGCATGGCGGCCTCCAGGCGGCGGTTGTTGCGCAGCCCGATCTGGGCGTCCAGCAACTGCTCGATGGCCTCGGCCGCGGACACCGCGCCGCCGTCGGCCTGGGCCAGGATGCCGTCCACGGCTTCGAGGGCGCCGGGCATCTTGAGGTCGGCGAGCATCTCCCGCAGCCGGTCGCGCCGGTTGCCTGCCTCGGCGCCCTCACGACACGGCCTCCGCGTAGACGCTGAGCGGGCGGCGCTCGACGTCGACGGTGACGGGCATGGGGCGCCGGGCCGGTTGCGGAGCCCTGCGGGTGCCGAGACGCCGGTAGGGAGCGCTCGCCAGCGGCAGCAGCGCCTGCCGCTCGTCGCGTTCGAAGCGGTCCACCGGGCGCTCCCCGGTGGTGCCGTGCCGGCGCACGTTGGCGGTCCCCTCGAGCCACGACAGTGCCTGCTCGTTGAGATCCTCGTCGCTGACGAACTCCCGGCCGTAGAAGAAGCTCTCGCGGAGGTAGCGGATCGGTCGTTCCACCTTACCCTTGGTGCGGGCGCGGTACGGCCGGCAGGCCCGCACCCGGAACCCCCAGTGGGCGGCAAACCGCAGGAAGTCCGCGTTCAGCACCAGCTCGCCCCCGCCCGCGCGGCGGTCCGACAGCACCACCGAACGCATCTGGTCGAACAAGAGCTCCTGTGGCACCCCGCCGAACCACCCGAAGGCGCTCTCCAGTCCCTCGATCAGCACCTCCATCGTCTGCCGCTGGTAGAACCGCAGCCACAACAACCGCGAGTGGCTCAGGACCGTCACCAGCGCATGCCGCCTCCCCCAGGGCAGCTTGAACGTCGCAAAGTCCACCTGCCCCTGACGCCCCGCCGGCGTCTCGAACCGCACCACCGCCTCCTCAGGCTCCCGCGGCCGCATCGACCGCACGTAGTCCCTCACGCGGACGTACCCGCCCGTGTAGCCCGCCGCCTGAACCTCGTCGTACAGCCGCTTCGCCGACAACCGAGGGAACTCCTCCAGCCGTTCCTCGATGATCCCCTTGTACGGGTCCAGCTTGTGACTCACCGCAGGCCGCGGCCGGTACCGCGTCCCGCCTCCTGACAGGTCCCGCTCCAACTGCCCCGTCTCCACCCACTCGTGGATCGTCCGGCGACTCACCCCGAACCGCCGCGACAGCTCCGTCTTCGACACGCCCCGTTCCAGATAGTGCTTCAGCAGCATCCTTGTCTCCCATCCGTGCATCCGTGCTCCACTCCGTTCCTGTTGGTCTTCCCAACAGCCTGATCCGGAGCACTCCTGCCAGCAATCAATGTGTGCAGTTTTCGGTTGCCACAAATGGGAGATTTACAGTTGCCCGCTACAAGAGTTGCGGTAATACGGAGACGAGGGACGCCTTCCATGGCCAAACCAATCAAGATTGACGTACAACCGCTAGACCAGGGACTGAAGTATGCCCGGATGCTAAGCTAACAATGGGAATTATATGGCAGCCTACCCGCGCTATTTGCGTCTTGTCGCTTATAGAGGCCACGCGTGGTGAGGGAGATGTCCAGGTGGCTCCGGTGCTCGTGGATCCTACGGGATCATGGGCGGTACCGGCCAATACCAGCGTATTGAAGCGGTCTGCCCGCACGACACCCGCTATCTCGACAGTGGCGGGATCTTCACCTCTATAAAGGATTGCAGTTGGAAAAGGCCACGATGATGGCGCAAGTCATCGCGCGCCGACTCCTTGCCGGAGATTCCCTGCGTGTTTCTCCGTAGGCGCCGTGCGCCTGTCTCTTCTTCAATCCCGCACTAATCTGTCCGATTTGTACGGCTCATGTAAACGTAAGGATCCAAGACTCTGCAAAGAGTCCGATGGATGCTCTCTTGCCATGTCTTCGGCGCCCACGCGATGCTCCATCCGGTTCGCCAGTGCTTGCCACGGCCAGCATCTTCAGCTTACGCGCAAGCATCCTGCCGAGCCAGGGATCGGCTGTTGCGTCCCGTGGAATCGCCCAGCGGACCAAATGACTATGGGCTGTTCGAGGGCACGAACGACGATAGCCAGTCTCCGAATGGCGCAAGCGAAAGTCCGATTGCCCATGAAGCCATAGATGGATGGTCGAAGTAACCGACGCTGTTGGTGACGACAGCGAGGGCGTTGAGATGCACGGCGGCGGTGTTCCCATGCAGCACCACGGGCGACCCACTTTGGCCGGGAAACGCCGGAAAGCCGAGTTCGTAGGCGAAGTAGGACTCTCCGCGTTCGTCGTCTTGGTGCTGGTACTGACGTTGGATGTTCCCGACCATGAATCGAGCTGTAAAGGTATGGCTGTCGTGGACCGGATACCCGAACGATGCTACGGGTTCCCCTAGAGCGTCCTTTCCATCTCCGTGCTTTAGAAGCTGGAAGCATTGCCACGGATCAGATACTTCCTCCAATACGAGCACAGCGAGATCGGCCGGAGCGTCCGGGAACTCAACCGTTCTGGTGAGTTGGATATGAACCTCATTGGCTTTCTTGGCGGCTACTGCGTATCGCCTGTAGCCTCCGTCTACAACATGCTTGGCCGTGACAACTATGTTGGGACGTCCGAGCCTGAACCCGGTGCCGAGCATGGGTGTGTACCGGTCGGGAGCCAAACAGCCAAACACGCTAACAACGCATTGCTGAAACTCAAGAACCATTAGATGACCTCGGGATTGAGCCGCATAGCGACACCATCACGGATCGAGCACATCGAGTGCGGCCTGTTCCCGTTGCGCGGTCTCCAGCAAGATGGCTTGGCGACCCGAACAGAGGAGGCTAAGGAATGAAAAATTGACAGACAGACTCTGGCGCTAGTCAATATAGGCATTGTCGGTGCGAACCATTCACGAATCCGTTTCGCCAAAGCGGCCGCGCTGGATGCCCTCCATCGACGGTGCAAACGCCTGGAACGCCATCGCCGTAGCCAGCCCGACCCCTGGGTATCGTCATCACTCGCGCGGCCTCTTCGTCCGGGCGCGCACAGGGATTGAGGTCGACCGCAGGCCGGCGATCTTCACCTCGAGCTCGGCAATCTGAGCGAGTACCGGGGCGTCGGGTAAGAACACCGGCTTGAGGATCTTGATATACCGGTCTCGCTTAGCGCCATAGTGACTTCTGTTCTCTTTCGACATGATTGCTCACGGAGTGCCAAATTGAGTCATGTTGACAAGCGCGCCGCCGAAACCCCGATCGTCTTCATTCGAGAGCATGCTTAGCCGCCGCACAACCACGACATGGACAAACCGGTCGCTACGACCCGTTACAGACCACAGGTTGCAGGGGCACGCTACACGGCCAAGTTTGAAACTTGGCCGTGTCGGGTTTATCCTACCGCCAGCCGCCCGTAACTAGCTGAAAAACGAAGAAGTAAAACGTTCCTCTTGAAAGACCGATGATTCGCGTCGGAACAATCAACACATGGTCAACACCGCGTGTCCACCGCCGTTGTTTTCGTTCGGTCAAAGGGTGATGCCGGCGCCGACACAGCAGTGATTCCGGGTTCTGCACGACGAGGCGCCAGCTATGCTCGTGTTTCTTTCGTCATCATCACCCCGTGACCGAACGGATACCCGCCGTTGCGCAAACCCGGCATCTCCCGGCGCCCCCTGGCGTCGATGCGCCGATTCGGTGCGATAGCCGATCTCGCAAGGAGACGGCAAAGTTCCATGCCCGGTGGGATCTTCGACCACCGCCGGCATCGGGCCACGCACGCCGCGACAGCGCGCCAGTGGCAACCATCGCGCTCTGTGGCCGAACGGCTCAACCGTGCTCCCTTCCAGCCCGTTCGGGCCTACTCCGTCATGCGCTTGAGCCCGCTCAGGGGCTGAACCTTCACCGCCCGCGAGGCGGGCTTCGCGGCCACCGTGATCTCCTGGCCGGTGAAGGGCGAGATCATCTTGCGCGCCTTTGTCGCGGCCTTGCGCACCACCTTGATCTTCAGAAGGCCGGGAAGCGTGAACGTTCCCACCGCGCGTCTCTTGACGTGACGCTCGATGACCACTCCGAGCTGGTCGAGCACCGAGGCCACATCCTTCCTTTGGAGCCCGGTCGATTCGGACAGAACGTTCAGGAGCTGTGTCTTGGTCATGGCCTCCTTGAGCGCCACGTTCCTGCGGTTTGCGGTTGTCCCCATCAATTTGTCCTTCCGCCACTTGCCGCCACTGTAGAAACCAGTATCTCAGAGTAGCCTACCGGCCGTTGAAAAGCGAATCGTTCCCGATGGGCAAGGGCCGTGGTCTGGGCAGGGGTGATGTGCGGATGCACACCGTTGAAACTGAGTTGGTACGGTTGGTTATGTCCCGCCGCCAGAATTCGAGGACACGTACTATCGGCAGTCCGAAGAGTCGACCGTGGTGGCTCACACTAATCCGTCTCCGGTAAACCCGGGGCGGTTCACTCGCCTGCCGTCCGGCCTCCGTGTTATACTCAACTCTTGCGCCGATGATTGTAGAGAGCGGGCTTCGACGCCACATCCCACGGCAAGGAACCAAAGATGCTGTATTGTCGTGAATGGTCTCCAAGCACGATCCCTGGGTGGGCCACTCCTGGTACCGATCTAACTAGCTAAGGATTTCCGGATGATAGACTGGAGTGTCTTCTTTCAAATAGCCACGCCCGTTGTAACGGCGTGTGTGACTGTCTTTGTGACCAAGTATTTCTCTGAAAGGGAGCGTCTGATCGTACATTACGGTCATATTGCATCCCACGCGCTCAACTCAGTGGTCAAGGGCCGGGAAGTTACGCATATCAATACACATGCGGTGGTGATACGAAACGATGGGAACAAGACTGCGACAAACGTCCGAATATCACACAACGTTCTACCCGACGTCAAAATCTATCCGGAAACCGCCTATCACATTATTGACCTACCAAGCGGCGGACGAGAACTGATGATACCCCGCATCACACCAAAAAAGGAATATACAATTTCTTATCTCTATTTTCCTCCGATAACGTACAGTGATATAAGCGCAAGCATAGAGTCTGATGCGGGCCCGGCGAAAGTGATCGATGTAAGGCTTCAACGGATATTTCCATGGTGGTTCAATTTCCTATGCTTGATTGCGTTTATTTTGGGGCTGGTAACGTTTTTCTATATAGTCTACGAAGTAACCCGGGCAGTCGTGTCGTAACAGAAGGAAGGGAAGCTTGCGTCGGTTCTTCCTGATCGACGTGAAGAGAGGATCGGCGTGGATTCTGCTCGGGACCTCGGCGCGGGAGCCGCTGAACCGGTGATGCTTCCGGGGAATGGGTATTTCGAGTGAGAAGGGGGGAGGTTCTGGACCAAGGCGCCCGGTATGTCTGGGATCGTGGGAGACGCACGACGCCACGCCCTGGGCACTTGCGCGCAGTGATGAACGGCACGGCCTGCACGTCACGGGACGTCTGCTCGGACACTGGCGCGCATCCAGCACCAACCGCTACGGTCATCTCGACGATGCGACGTCGAGCCGGGCGGCCGAACGGGTTGGATCCAGATTGCTGGAAAGTTGGGCTCGCCGTAGTGCGGAAGGATGTAGGATCCCTTGGCCGCCGTCGAATGAATCGAAGGACCCCAAAATTGAAAGAACAACGTCTTGGACGTCTTCGGCCTGTCCCACTCGCAAAGCGCCGCCGGGTCTATGTGAGCTGAAGAGGAAAGGAAACCAGGACAATAGCTGCATACTCGTCATGTGCAGTACAAGCCAATCCTGGTCGCCATACCTAGATGAGTGCAGCACACGAAGCCAAAGGGAACACTGGATATTCGTGGCCGGAAGACCTACCTATGTGATGGGCAGGTCCGGCAGGCGTTCGAAAGCAAATAGGGAACGCAGAGGCGGAAACGTGAGAGGGTGCAAAAGATGAAACAAGAGAAAGTCACCCTCACCCAACTCGAGTCGTTCCTCCTGAAGGCCGCCGACATCCTGCGCGGCAAGATGGACGCCTCGGAGTTTAAGGAGTTCATCTTCGGCATGCTGTTCCTGAAGCGGCTGTCCGACGAGTTCGACCACAAACGCGAGCAACTCCGCACGAAGACCTTCGCACACCTCCAAGACCAGCCAGATCTCGTCGCCGAGTTGCTCGAAGACAAGACATCCTACGGCGAGACTTTCTTTGTCCCCGTTAGAGCCCGCTGGCACGAGCCCTGGAAAGACGACAACGGTGATCTCGTGCCGGCCCTGAAGGACCTCAAGCACGACGTCGGCAACATGCTCAACAAGGCCATCGCTGCGATCGAGGACGAGAACGATGCGCTCGCCGGGGTGCTGAAGAACAACATCGACTTCAACGCGGTGAAAGGCAGGACCAAGATTCCGGACCAGCAGTGGAAAGACCTCCTCGACCACTTCAGTCAGCCCGGGTTCGTCCTCGTCAACGACAACTTCGAGTTCC
Organism: uncultured Binatia bacterium (SeqCode); assembly: GCA_965219905.1. Classification (GTDB taxonomy): domain Bacteria; phylum Desulfobacterota; class Binatia; order UBA9968; family JAJDTQ01; genus JAJDTQ01. The sequence goes on from CBDCOS010000003.1 coordinate 1,078,699, forward strand.
CCGACCTGCTCGGCGCCGCCTACGAGTACCTCATCAAGTTCTTCGCCGACAGCGCCGGCAAAAAGGGCGGTGAGTTCTATACCCCGGGCGAGGTCGTCCGCCTGCTCGTCCAGCTCACGCAGCCCGAGGCCGGCAACACCATCTACGACCCTACTGTCGGCTCCGGCGGCTTCCTCATTCAGGCCCACCAGTACGTGGAAGAGCAGGGCCAGAACGCCGACGACCTCGCCCTCTACGGCCAAGACTCCAACGGCACGGTCTGGTCGATCTGCATCATGAACATGATCCTCCACAACATCACCCGATCCACGATCGAGAACGGTGACACGCTGGAGGATCCGCTCATCCTCGACAACGGGCAGATCCGCAAGTTCGACCGTGTGCTTGCCAACCCGCCGTTCTCGCAGAACTACAGCCGCGCCGGCATGAAGTTCACCAGTCGCTTCCGCGAGTGGTGCCCGGAGTCCGGCAAGAAGGCGGACCTGATGTTCGTGCAGCACATGCTCGCCAGCCTCAAGCCCAACGGCCGGATGGCGACGATCATGCCGCACGGGGTCCTGTTCCGCGGTGGTAAGGAAAAGCTCATCCGCGAGCTCTTCATCAATGACGACTGCATCGAGGCCATCGTCAGCCTGCCGCCCGGCCTCTTCTACGGCACGGGCATCCCCGCCTGCGTGCTGGTCTGCAACAAGAGCAAGCCCGACGAATTTAAGGACAAGGTCCTCTTCATCAACGCCGATCGCGAGTACACAGAGGGCAAGAACCAGAACCGGCTTCGCCCCGAGGACATCGAGAAGATCGATTTCGTCTTCATCCACAAGCGCGAGCTGCCCAAGTACTCGCGCCTCGTGCCCAAGTCCGAGATCGTAGAGACCCACGACTACAACCTCAACATACGTCGCTACGTGGACAACACGCCCGACCCTGAGCCGGAGGATGTCCAGGCGCACCTCATCGGCGGAATCCCCGAGGTGGAGGTCGCTACGCTCACGGACGACTTCGCCAAGTTCGGCGTTACCCCGGATTTACTCTTCGAGCCCCAGCGTCCTGCGTACCTCTCCTTTCGCGCGTCCATCGACGCCAGGTTCGCCATCGGGGCCACGCTCGAAGCGGCCCCGGCGCTGCTGCGCACTCTCACCCGGCACCACGACGCCCTCGAGTCCTGGTGGGCGGTTGCCAGGGACGACTTCGCCGAACTCCAGCATGCGGGCAACGGCGGCAAGAAGATGCCCGAGGTCCGCCACGAGTTGCTGACCACCCTCAAGGCCAAGCTCGTGCCGCTGGGCGTACTCGACGAGTTCAAGAGTGCCGGCGTCTTCGTCAACTGGTGGCAACAAATCCGCTACGACCTCAAGACCATCGTCTCCACCGGCTGGCACCACACGCTCATCCCCGATGAATACCTCATCGCCGAGTACTTCCAGGCCGAGGCCGACGCCATCGACGCGCTTGAGGCGACCATCGCCGAAGCTCAGGGTGAGCTGTCCGAGTCCGTTGAGACCGCCCAGGAGGTCAGCGGCTACGAGCCAGACAAGGACGAGAAGGTCACCGCCCCGTCATCAAGAAGGGCCTCAAGGAGCTCATCGACGACCTGAAAAGCACCCCCGGCGCCTCCGCCAGAAAGGAGCTCAAGAACCTCACCGACCAGGACAAGGCCATCAAGGCGATCGAGAAGCGCATCAAGGACGCCAGGGCGACACTTAAGGACAAGGCCGCAGGGCTTGAGTTCAAGCTCGAACTCAAGCGCCTCGGGGCCGACGACTTCAAGGCCGAGCCCCAGTCGCTGATCGCGCAGGCCGATGCCCGTCTCGCCGGGCTGGACCCGAAGAAGAAAGCCGACAAGAAGACCGTTGCCGCGCTCGATAAGGACAAGGGAGCGTTAAACGCCCGGCTTGTCCAGGTCGATGCGGTGCTCAAGGCGATCAGCGGCCAGATCAGCGAGGCCGATACACGCCACCTGATCCTAAAGAAGATCTACGACGTCGCCCGTGCCGAGCTGGACCGCTACCTCAACACGGAGAAGCGGGCGCTGGTGCGAGCCGCCGAGAATCTGTGGGAAAAGTATGCCACTGCCGCGAATGATTTGGAGGAACAGCGTGCGACCACACTCACCACGATGGGCGACCTCCTGAAGGGATTGAGGTACCTGTCATGACGTTTCCGCATGGGTGGACAAGCCGGCGGTTCGACCAACTTGGGGAACTGTGCTCCGGGTCGACACCATCCTCATCCAGGACGGAGTTCTGGGACGGAGCTACGGTTTGGGTGACACCGACTGATCTCAGTCGTCTGAACACTCCCTACCTGCAGGACTCGGCGAAGCACATCACGGAGCGAGGGCTTCGGAACTGCTCTGCGCGACTGCTGCCGCCAGGTTGTATCGTTTTATCATCGCGAGCACCAATCGGCTATGTGGCGATCTCGACCGTGCCGTTCTGTACTAACCAAGGGTGCAAGAGCATCGCATTGCATAATTCATACCACTCCGAGTTCGTCTACTACGCGGTCACTGCCGCTGTCCCACGCCTGAAGCGACTCGGTGAAGGTACAACTTTCGCAGAGATTTCCAAATCGTCTCTCGCGAAGGCTGAGGTGATCTTGCCGATTGATAAAGCCGAGCAAGCCAAGATCGCCGAAGTGCTTTCAACGGTGGATCGGGCAATCGAGGAGACCGAGGCGCTCATCGCCAAGCAGCAGCGCATCGAGACCGGCCTGATGCAGGATCTGCTCACCCGCGGCATCGACGAGCACGGCAACCTCCGCTCCGAACAGACCCACGAGTTCAAAGACTCCGCGCTCGGGCGGATCCCGGCGGAGTGGGACGTGGCCGGGCTTTCAACGCGTAAGCATGCCAAGAAACCCTACCTGAAGACCGGACCGTTCGGGTCCTCGCTCAAGATCAGTGACTGGGTTGAGCACGGGATACCCGTCATCACCATCGGCGCACTCGGCGAAGGATCCTTCGAGGAAAGTGACTTGCTGCATATATCGATGGCAAAAGCCGAACAGCTAGCCGCCTACGCCCTAGAGCCGGGAGACATCGTGTTCTCCCGTGTCGCGGACGTTGGTCGCAGTGTGGTCGTTACCGAGCGAGAACGAGACTGGATTATGTCGTCGAACATGATGCGCATCTCGATAGATGTCGCGAAGGCAGATCCCAACTTTCTGCGGCTCAACATTGTGAAGCACCCAGGCGTCCGCGCTCAAATTCGGCAAACCGTCAACGCCAGTGGTCGAGAGGTAGCAAACCAACAAGTGCTGGATGCGCTCCGGTTTCCTTGGCCTTCGGTTGATGAGCAGCGGTGGATCGTGAGGACACTCGCTCGACAGAGCGAGCAGATCGTGTGCAAGGAGGCGTGCCTATACAAGTTCCGCCGCGCCAAGGCGGGCCTCATGAAGGACCTTCTCACCGGCAACCGCCGCGTGACGGCACTGCTCGAACAACGTGAAGAGGTCACAACATGAGGGGCTGCACCAAAGACGGAGGTCATGCAGATGTGGCTCCGTGAACTACAGATCCGCAACTTCCGAAAGATCGACGCGCTCACAGTCAGTTTTCCGCACGGTCTGACGGTGTTGGTCGGGGAGAACAACTCGGGCAAGACGACGATCATCGATGCACTGCGCCTCATGTTGTTCTCAAGCCGGGATTTTGATTCCCTCCGGCTTACGGAGGATGACTTCCGAGCCGGAACCGGACACGCACCGATCGAGATCTCCTGCAGATTTACCGGACTTGAGGATGAGGACGAAGTCCACTTTCAAGAGTGCCTCGTCGATATCGGTGATGGCAAGTTCGAGATGCAGGTCAATGCCCGCATTGAATTCAACGAGACGACAAATCGGTGCAACGTGAGGATGTGGGGCGGCGAGACGGAAGGCGGCTCACTTCCGTCGGACCATTACGATCGAATTGCGACGATCTACTTGCAGCCGCTGCGTGATCCCGAACGCGGCCTACGGCCTGGCCAGCACTCCCAGGTGTCCCGCCTTATCGACTGCCTGACCGCGGAAGATCAGCGTGCAGACTTTGAAACAATTGCCAGTGAAGCGAATGAGAAGATGCGCGTTCTGAAGCCAGTCAAAGAGGCGAGGGACGACATCAATGCGCAGATGGTAGCCATTGCAGGTAGTGAGCTGACCCAGAAGACGGAGCTGATCTTCAGCGACCCAACTTTCCGGCGCCTCATCGCAGGGCTGCAGCCTGAGATTGAGGGACTCCCGTTTGCCCTCAATGGGCTCGGTTACAACAACTTGATCTTCACATCCGCGACTTTGGGCACACTCCGGCGAAGTCCACAGTTTTCATTCCGTTCAATCCTGATCGAGGAACCCGAGGCGCACCTGCACCCGCAGCTACAGATGCTCCTTCTCAAGCATTTGGCTGATGTCGCCAGCGATCTCGAAGGCAACGAAGTGCAGGTCATCGCGAGCAGCCACTCTCCGATCCTGGCGAGTCAGGCCCCGATCGACTCGGTCGTGTCCGTTCATGAGGTTGACGGCAAGGTCAGCGCAGTCTCGGTCTGTTCCATCACGATTGACGAAAAGATCAAGAAGAAGCTACAGCGGTATCTCGATGCGACCCGGGGCGAGTTGTTTTTCGCCCGACGCATCTTGATGGTGGAGGGGATCGCGGAGGCCCTGCTGCTCCCTGTGCTGGCCAACTTTGCAGGTGGCAACCTGAAGGAGTCGTCCGTGACCATCCTGAACGCGGATGGGATCAACTTCAACGCGTTCATTCCATTGTTTGGAGTGGAACGGTTTCGTGTGCCGGTCGTCATTCTCACAGACGGTGACGCGAAAGAGATCGGTGGAAAGATTTCGTCAACTGCGTCACGTTTGAGAGAGCAGGCAGCCAGTATTCCGAACCTGAATGTCGAGATCTCGGAGATAACCTTCGAGCACGAGCTTGCTCGATCGGAAATGCTGCTTCCACACATGCTGTCTGCGCTCAAAGAGTTACATCCCAACATCGGATCAAAGCTCGAAACCGAGCTCGCGGAGCTGGAGACTGTGGAGGGGAAGGCCAAGAAGTTTTTGGACGTGTTCATTGGGAAATCGGTCTCGAAAGGCCGGTTTGCGCAGGAACTCGCCGGGATCTTGGCAGAATGTAATCTCGGGGCTAACGCCGTGCCCGATTACATCCGCAACGCGCTCCAGCATCTGGGAATTCTCGGTGAGGTGGCAAGCGATGACCACGGCTGATCAACTCCGGGAGGCGATCCTTGCGCAGAACCCGACAGACCAGCAGAGGGAGGCCATCTTTGCCGAGGAGTTGGAGTTTCTCTTGCGCGCCGCTCCAGGAAGCGGAAAAACGTGGACGTCATGTCGACGCTTTATCTGGAGAGCGGCCACTTGGCCTTATCCTGTCGGCGGACTGGCCCTCTTGTCATTCACAAACGCTGCCATCCGCGAGTTCAAGACCGTCACGATCAACGTAGGGCGAAGAGACCTCCTCTCCGATCCGAACTACGTCGGTACTTTTGACTCATTCGTTGAACGTTACATTCTCGCGCCGTTTGGCCATCTGCTCACCGGCGCAGACAAGCGACCAAAGCTATTTCCAGGCCCACATCCGGGCGACTGGAAGAATACGCGACTGAAGGTGTGGAGGGACGGCAAGGGCGGCCAGAAGATTCCCGTTCCGGCGTGGGAAGTCATTCCCTATCTGGATGGCACCAAGCTCCGTTTCAAGACGTCATCTGCGTTTGGGAATCAACCCATCGACGGCGCCACTGGGCCTGTCGACAAACTGCTGTCTCTGGGATTTTACACCCATGCCCAGCGCATATTCTGGGCATGGAGGCTCCTGACCGAGAGACCGCACATTACGGGGCTGCTCGCCGCCCGTTTCCCCGAGATCATCGTAGATGAAGCACAGGATACGAATGCGTGGCTTTTGATTCTCTTAGACCTCCTGCGTAACAAGGGCGCAAAGATCACGCTCATCGGTGACCCGGACCAGTGCATCTTCGAGTTTAGCATGGCGGATGCGACTTCATTGCCCAATCTGAAAACGAAATGGTCAATTCCGGAGAAGCCCCTGAGTCGGTCGTTTCGTTGCAACAACCAGATTGCCGCGGCCGTCCGTAACGTGGGCGGGAACGCATATTTCACCGGTGCTGGTGATGGAGCCAGCGAGTGGCACCGGGCGTTCGTGGTCAAAGAAACGTCGCCGACATTCTCTGATAGCCCAGCGGTGTTCCAACGACTCGCAGACCTAGCCGGAGTGCCCATCAACTCCGCTGCCGTCGTCTGCCGAGCGCATGGGCAATTGGAATCACTGCGTGGCAAGGTGAACTATACGAATCTCAAGGGCAAGGCAAAGGGTCTGGCTACGGCCGCGTTCCTCCGTGATTCCCGACACGATTACCGTAGCGCATCTCAGACCGTCGAACGCATTGTGCGTGAACTCACGGGTGACGACCCTCTGTGGGAGCGCATCGATGCCGACCCAATGCCACGCGAGCGCACGGCTGTGGAATTGGCAATTTGGGAGTTCGTCAAGAGCCCGAACCGGCTATCACCGGTATCTCAGCTTGGTGACACATGGATTCAGTCCATGCGAACTCAGTTGGCGGGCTTGATCGAGGAAATCGGCTTGCAATGTGATGTGAAGCTCGGGCAGCACATCAAATCAACCGGACTCTCCCCCGCTCAGAAAACTCTGCCGCTCTTCGAATCGGTCCATGAGTTCCCGGAAGTGCGGCAGGACACGATTCACCAGGTGAAAGGCGAGAGTATCGACGCGGTGCTGATCATCGGCAGTGCAAAATTCTGGAACTCTGTGATGGCGGCGGTACAAAGTGGCGACAACACGGAAGATCGACGGCTGGCGTATGTGGCCATGACGCGAGCTCGCCACCTGCTTGTCGTCGGGTTACCGAAGGGGCACTACGACAAGCACTCAAAGACCTGGGTGGAGTGGGGCTTCAGGGTGGCGACGTGATGGATGCCAGAACCGAGCCGGACGAACAACGATGCTGTCCCAGGATTAGAGCATGAAGGCCACTCTGGCACAGCACATCAAGCTGGACGAACGCAACCACGTCGAGAAGCCGCTGCTCAACCAGCTTGCGGGCTTGGGCTGGGAGGTCATCGACCTGACGGAGATGAAGCAGACCCCCGCCGACACCCATCGGGAGAGCTTCACCGAGGTCGTGATGGCGCCGGTGCTGCGCGAGCGGCTCAAGGTCATCAACCCCTGGCTCGAAGACGATCAAGTCGAGGAGGTCATAAAGCAACTCACCGCGAGCTTCCCGAGCACGGGTTTGCTGGAGAACAACAAGCACCTGTTCCAACTCCTGCTGGAGAACACCAGCGTCAGCGAGAATCGCCAGAGTGGCGAGAAGAGCCCGACCGTCCGCTTCGTGGACTTTACGACCCGCGACAACAACCGCTTCATCGCGGTCTGCCAGTTCAAGGTCCGCGTCCTCGGCACCGAGCACCACATCATCCCCGACATCGTGCTGTTCCTCAACGGCCTGCCAATGGTGGTGATCGAGTGCAAATCGCCCAAGGTCAAGGACGCAATTCCCGAGGCGATCGATCAGCTTCTCCGCTACAGCGAGCAGCGCGGGGCCAAGGGGGAAGGGAATGCGCTGCTCTTCTACTACAACCAGTTCGTTGTGGCGACCTGCCGGCAAGAAGCCAAGTTCGGCACCATCACCACGCACACGGAGAAGTACTTCTACCGCTGGGCCGACCCGTATCCACGAACCGTGGATGAGTTGGACCACGGCTCAGGTAGCCCCAACGACCAGCAGCGCCTCGTCGCCGGCATGCTCGACCGGGACAACCTGCTCGACCTGATTCGGACCTTCACGCTGTTCTCGACTAATGACAAGGGCCAGACGATCAAGATCGTCGGCCGCTACCAACAGTTCCGCGCCGTGAAGCTGGCGGTGAAGCGCCTGGTCGAAGGCCGCAATCCCCGCGAGCGCAGCGGCATCATCTGGCACACCCAGGGCTCCGGCAAGTCGCTTACTATGATGTTCATGGTTCGGGAGATGTACCGTCACGCGCAGCTCTCGAACTGGAAGGTCGTGTTCATCACCGACCGCACCCAATTGGAACAGCAGCTGTCCGAGACGAGTCAGAGCATCGGCTTCACAGTGAAGCTGGCCGACAGCATCACGGGGCTCAAGGAACTGCTTAGCGCCGACACTTCCGACCTGGTAATGGCGATGATCCACAAGTTCCGCGCGGCGGATCTGACCGAGACCTTCCCTGAGCTTAACGCTAGTCCCGACATCCTCGTCATGACCGACGAAGCCCACCGATCCCAGTACAAGCTGCTCGGGGCCAACCTCGACAAGGGCATCCCCAACGCCGCCAAGATCGGCTACACGGGCACGCCAATCGACAAGACCGAGCAGGTCTTCGGCGACTACATCGACAAGTACACGATGCGCCAATCCATCGCGGACGGCGTGACCCTGGAGATCGTCTACGAGGGACGCACGCACAACGCGGAAGTACCCAGCCAAGCCGACATGGACACGGCGTTCGAGGACGTGTTCAGCGACTACAACATTCAGCAGCGACTGGACATCCTCGGGTACGGATCGCGGGATGCCTATCTCGAGGCAGAGCCCACCATCGAGGCCAAGGCCAGGGACATGGTGGAGCACTACCTCGCGCATGTGTTCCCCAACGGCTACAAGGCGCAGGTGGTGGCGACGTCACGCGAGGCTGCCGTGCGCTACAAGAAGCACCTGGACGCCGCGCTCGCGGCGGCGGTCGCAAAACTGGAGCAGGCCGACACGGGCAAGCTGGGCCTAGACCGCCTCAAGGCGATGAAGACGGACACCGTGATCTCCGGACGCCACAACGATCTGCCCCACCTCAAAGAGTATTCCGACTCATCACGGCACGAGGCGAGCATCAAGAGCTTCAAACTGGCGTTCGGCAGTGAAGAAGACGGTGTCAACGGCGACGTGGGGATCCTCATTGTCAACAACATGCTGATCACCGGCTTCGATGCGCCGGTCGAGCAGGTGATGTATCTGGACAAAGTGGTGGTTGCCCATAACCTGCTGCAGGCCATCGCCCGCGTGAACCGCGTGGGAGCCGAATCCAAGGACAAGGGCTTCGTGGTGGACTATGTCGGCATTGGCCACCATCTCAAGAAAGCGATCGACACCTACGACGAGCGCGAGCAGGAGGAGATCATCGATGCCCTGAGCTTCCCCGATGAGGAGTTGCGGGAACTCGAGGAAGCACACGCCGCCGTGATGGCTCTGCTCCAGAAGCACGGACTCACGGACATGGGCGATCACGACGCCTGAGGTGGTCCTGGAAAAACGGACAGGTTGCTAAGGTGTATTCCGCCGAGAGAAGGAGGGATACGCGATGAGCACACGGCGACGGTTCAGCGGGGAGTTCAAGGCCAAGGTCGCTTTGGAGGCGCTGCGAGGAGACAAGACGATCCAGGAGATCGCCACGCGGCACAAGATCCACCCGAACCAGGTGAGCACCTGGAAGCAGCGGGCAGTGGAGGGCATGAAGGACGTCTTCGCGAAGGGGGCGGAGCGGAGTCGCGGGGAGCACGAGGCGGAGATTAGGGATCTGCACGCAAAGATCGGGGAGTTAACGGTGGAGCGGGATTTTTTGGCCAAAGGGCTCAAGTGGTGAGCCGGGAGAAGCGCCGGGCCATGATCCGGCGCGACCATCCCAAGCTCAGCTTGAGCCGGCAATGCCGCCTGCTTCGTGTGAGTCGGTCCTCGCTCTACCACCGGCCCAAGGGCGAGAGCGCACAGAATCTGGCGTTGATGCGCCGGATCGACGAGCTGTTTCTGAACTACCCCTTCTACGGCAGCCGCCAGATGGTGCGCCACCTGTGGCGGGAAGGCGTCGGAGTGGGGCGTCACCGGGTGCGGCGGCTGATGCGGGTGATGGGCCTACAGGCCATCTACCAGGCACCGCGGACCAGCCGGCCGCATCCCCAGCATCGGGTTTATCCCTACCTGCTGAAAGGAGTCGCCATCGAGCGGCCCAACCACGTCTGGAGCGCGGACATCACCTACATCCCCGTCCAGCGCGGCTTCCTTTACCTGGTGGCGGTGATGGACTGGGCCACCCGCCGGGTGCTCTTCTGGCGGCTGTCCAACACCCTGGATGCCCGCTTCTGCACAGAGGCGCTGACCGGGGCCCTGGAGCGCTACGGCCGCCCCGAGATCTTCAACACCGACCAAGGCAGCCAGTTCACCAGCATGGAGTTCACCGCGGTGCTCAAAGACTCAGGTGTCGCCATCTCCATGGACGGCAGGGGCCGGTGCCTGGACAATATCTTCATCGAGCGCCTGTGGCGCTCGCTGAAGTACGAGGCCGTCTACCTCCACGAACTCTCGGACGGCTTCCAGGCCCAACGGGTGATCTCCCGATGGGTGGAGTTCTACAACACCCAAAGGCCTCACTCCGCCCTCGGAGGCTCCACCCCACAGGAGGCCTACGAACGACGACTCCAGAGGACCGAACCTCAGACCTCGCCCGCCCCTCTACCAGCTCCACCGGAGCAAGAAGACGTGTTAAACAGGACCCTGGCGGCATGATCCATGATCCAGGAATACACCTTAACTCCGCCGCCATCCTGTCCAAGAAACCGGGACCACCTCAGCCTTCTACGATGTGTTCTACGACGAGGACCTGCGCTTCGACTTCATGCTGGCGTTCAAGCGGCTGACCAAGTCGCTCAATCTCCTGTTCCCGGCCCGTGAGGCCCTCGAGTTCGTGGGCGATTACAAGGCGCTCGCCGAGATAAATGTACTCGCTGGAAAGCACTTCCGTGACCAGCGCCTGAGCATGAAGGGGATTCCGGCAAAGCTCCGTGCAATCACGGATGCCCACCTCGAGTCCCGCGGCATCGATGTCAAGGTCCCGCCGATCTCGATCCTTGACGAGGATTTCGAGAAAGGTGTCGGCGAGCGCCGCCGGACCAAGACCAAGGCTGCCGAGATCGAGCACGCGATCCGCCACCACCTGGACGTTGACCTCGACGATGACCCGGATCTGCGAGCCTCCTTCGCCGAAGCCCTCGCGGCCATCTTTGAGCGATTCCGCGACAACTGGAACAAGATCTACGAAGAACTAGAGAAGCTGCGGACGCGACTTATCCATGCCCGAAACGAGCCAACATACGGTTTGCATCGAAAGAAGCAAATGCCATTCTTTCGAATGTTTCAGCGTGAGCTGTTCGGCGCAGACAAGCCGACCGTGGAACAGTCGCAGGTGGCTGAGGAACATCCTGTCTACGGCATCGACGATGAAGACCGCGTCAGCTATCTAGTAAATTTGACACAGCAGATTACTCTCGTCATCGAGAAGGAGCTGAAACTGGCGGGATTCTGGGAGAGCATTCCGGCCCGCAACAAGCTGAAAGCAGACATCCAAGAAACCTTGCTCGCACCTGAGTTCGCCAAAGTGCCTAACCTCATCAAAAATCGTGCGCACATTATTAGCCGCGTTATGGAAATCGCTGAAAAGAACAACGACATCATTCTTTTCGCGGACTAGTGACGATGGACATTGCCTACTCGGTAAAAAGGTCTTCAAAACGAACGAAGGTTACGATCACTATCGAGCGTGACAGAAAGGTTGTTGTGCACGCTCCGACGCATGCGTCCGATGAAGCAATTGCGCGGATAGTCGAAGCCAAGCGGCCTTGGGTCTACGAGAAAACACGGCATGGCCAAAAATACACGGAGCGCGCTCATCCACCGGGCAAAGAGCTCGTTAACGGTGAGTCCGCTCTATATCTTGGGCGGAGCTACCGTATCGAAGTCGTCGACAAAGAGACGGAATGTATTCGGTTTGATCAGCGTTTTCTGATTCCCGCGTCGCGCGCCCCTCACACGAAGAGGGCCATGCGTGAGTGGTACATCGCACGAGCAAAGGAGCGAATTCTACCTCGTGTTGTGAAGCGGGCTCGAGAACTTGGCGTTTCCTTTGGGCAAGCGCGCATCATTGACAGTCGATATCAGTGGGGCTCATGCACAGTTCGTGACAACATCAACCTGAACTGGCGGTTGATCAAGGCGCCGATCTTTGTGGTCGATTACGTTATCGCCCATGAACTCGCCCACCTTTTGGAGCCCAACCATACGCGGCGATTCTGGAACATAGTGAAGACACAAGTACCCACCATGGACAGAGCGCGTGGGTGGCTAAGGGAGCACGGTCAAATCCTCGAGGAAGCGGTTTAGCTAGCGGATATAGCACCGTTTTCGGTGTGAGAGTCATGCACCAACAGGCAGGTCCCTTGCCATCGCGCCCCGAAGGTGGGACTGTCAGGTGATTACCGTCTCAATACAGACAACGAGGTCCGACGCCAACTCCTTCCTTCTATGGGCAGGTCACGCACGCTGTACACACAATTTCAAACGTGGCCCGTGTAGGGTTTGTTATATCGTCCGCCGTTCATAACTCGCCGAAAACTAGGAAGTAAAACGCTCCTCTTGAAAGACCGGATGATTCGTGCCGGAACAATCAACACATGGTCCCAGGCGCCGTCGAGGAAGCGGTGCGAAACGCCCACGCAAGCGCGCTCGACTGGCGGAGCTGCTGCGACGCTACATGACCGACGCCGCCAGTCGCGACTACAGCTGGAGCGCACCCAACCGCCGCTTCATCAGACTCGGCTATCGACTGCCCGCGGCTTCGGCGTCGGCAGTTGTGCTCACGCCAATCAACACCCCGGTTGTAGCAGTCGGTCTTTATGGCGCTGAGAGGCCGACATAACGCAAACTCGGCCACAGCCTCTCGGGCTGGAGCGCGACGGGCAACGCATGCGCTTCTATTCGCCCGTGACAAAGGACGCTGGAGAGCTCGTAGGCGGGGGGAGGTAGAGCCAGCCACGATTGTGCGCCAGTTTGGTAAGAGCCGCCGCCACGCCCTTCACTCTTGAATTGGAAAGGCCAGTGAAATCTATTACCGCATGCTCCGCAAACGTATCAGGATCGGGGGCAACCTGTCTTTCTTGAGACTCACATTCACTCACTGTCACGGCCACGACACCTGCTGATTGACGTTTTCCGTCAGAGATGTAGTGTTCCCAAGATTCCTTGGCAGAAATCTGGTCGCCGTCATATACGGACAACCTTCTTTCGTCTTTAGGTGTTGGCCTGAATGCCTGTGAGGTGATCCGGCCGTTCTTTATCCAATCGGGATGGACTTGCCGGAAAAGCAGAGTTTCGCTGTTCACTCGCCATCCGACTCCAGTTGCAGTAACTGATCTGCCAACCACTTCCACGATGCGACGTCATCCAAGTCAAGGTCGCGTTCCGTAGATTGGCCGGTGCGGGTTTCGAAACAATGCCAGTCACCAGTGTGTCTGACAAGGTCGATCTCCAGACTGACTTCATGGTCCCCAAGAGACCATTCAGCCTGTACACCGCCTTCTGGTGTCGGGTACAAGTATGGCCGCGGCAGATGGATATCGTAGTTGGTGCCAAACTGGCGGATTAGCCAATCAAGGCCCGCGGCAGAGGGTGCCTTGCCGTATCCCCTTCCCCATTGATGTGCCAGTTGCATCCCGTCGGCCCATCCGTCCCGCAGTTTCCGCAGATCCGTCAGCTGATGGGTGATATCCATTGGATTGACCACCGGACTGACGGGCAAACTCGACATTTGTGGTTGCGCTGCTGGTGAACACACCTCCGAAGGACTCAGTCCCATGAGGACGCCGCCTTTGACACTCGTTGGTGAGTCCTGCACTAAGACGTACAGATTCTCTATGACACTGGGAGCACCGAATATTTTCTCAGGCGCCGCTGCGTAGAATTCTTGGACGAACGGCGATAGCCTACTGCTCGCACTGCCGTCATAACGGTAATTCGAAGAGGCAGGGAGCACCATCCGGCACGGCGTGCATCCGCTAAATCCAATTAGCTCGGAGTCTAAGCTTAACAGCCGATGGGGTAGCAGCACGAAACCCCAACGTTTTGCATAGCTGTCGGAGGGCTCGCCATTGAACCACCTGATGTCGTTTGTCCTGCGCTTGCTATCCGTTCTCTCCGATGTTGTCGCGTCAAGCATCACGACGCACTCCGATCCAAGCGCCCGACGAAATCGTGGGCTTGCTTCCAAACGTCCTCAAAGGACTGCCTTATCTCGTTCGAGTCCGGCAACCGCCCCTCTGTCTTATGAAGGTTAAGGCTCAAGAATGTCCGTGTGGTCTCGCTGTCGTTGAACCGCGGCTCCACTCGCACGGTCCAGCGTCCCTCCGCAGCATCAAAGACTAACGTTCCAGCCCCACCAGCAAGTGTCCACCCGTTAGCCCCCAGCTCACTCTTACCAAACAGCTTGCTCCCGAGGTAACAGAGAGAGGGAGAGCCCGAGGTCTGATTGTAGATCAATTCCACGTTGTATCCGAAGGCGGCAGGCAACCGTCCGGCCAAGTCGGTGTGGTTCAACGCACTCTCTACGACTTCAGCCAATCGGTCCAAGTCGCCGGACGCGGGGTATTCTCGCTCAATGACTGCCCGGTTTGGAGTCAGATCCAAAAGTATTCTATCACGATGCAGTGAAAGCTGGCGACCGGGTTCGGGGGCTACAGACGGCAAGCCGACCACCAAGCCTGTGCCCAATGTTACTACGTCCGTGGCAACTGCGGCCGAGAACTCATTGAGCTCGACAGGGGTGTTGAGTAACCCGAGGCCGACAAAGACTATGTTGGCCTTGAGCACGTCCTGCACTTCGGTTGGCATAGCAATCTCCTGAATTTGTGCTCGCGCCATGGCAACATGCCATATGTGCCCCTTAGATGTCCACATCCGCCAATCCGATAAATCAGCGTCCAACCGACACCCCGCTCTTCAACCCTACTGCCAGTATATCAGCTCCTATCCTCTCTAACGGCCTTCGATGCTGGCGCGGCTTGTCGAAATGGTAGGTGAAGCTGATCTCCGTGGCCGACTCTAAAGCCCTCTGCCTCTTCAAAGACCAGCAGTAGTCCTCGGTCCGTCCCTGATTTTCTGAATTCCTCCGCTTGACCACCACCGGCAGGATCGCCTGGTCGCAGGGCAACGCCTATGATCGGATCCACCCGCCGTAGCGTCCTCCGTGACTTCTTCGCGAAGACATGCAGCACCGCCACCCACCGTCGTCACGTAGGTCCTCCGAGCGCTCCCCCTCGACCCTCACCCGCAGTTTCCAGAGCTTGCCGTTGAGATGCTTCACATGCGGTCCTCGTAGCGCCTCCAAGTCAACCTCCTCTATCATTTGCAGCAGCCGACCAGCCCGGTACGCAACCTTACCGGCCCTGCGAAGGATGCCGGGAGAAAGACGCTCTCGTCCGTCTCCTCTACGAGAGGATCGACGAGCTCGACACTGCCCTAGAGGGAAAGCGCCTAGCTCAACGCCAGATGCGCTAGGGCACTGAGGGGAGTGCGGTGGATGCGGATCAGCATCGGCAAATTTTGTAAACATTCCTACCGTCCAGCCATGACTGAGTACCGGCCAACCCGTCTGTTCACCTACCTTATCTGGTAGGGGACGGTGCCTCCCGCGATAACCAGGAGTCGTCAGGGCCCCTCTTCGGTCAATTTCTTGAGGGACGACACCTGTTGAGTCTTGTCCTCGAATAGGACTTCCACATGGTAGGCCTTTCGAGCCTTCGCGGACCCCATCGAGTGGTAGGCCTGCGAACACAAGAAAACCTCGATCAACAGACCATAGGCTGTTCCTTCACCCGAAGGGTGAGGAAAGGAATACAGATACCTCCGCGCTGTTCGTGGCTCAGCGGCCATCCGTTGCAATTCGCGCCACTGGCCTTCATTAACCACGGCCTCGGTCTTGAAGAGAGGAACGGGACTACTGGTGAGTCGCCTACGCATGACGTGTCCGCTGTCGGTACGAAATTCGCTGTATGGTTGATGCTTTGCAGTCCCTAGCTTATCTAAAACCCCTTGAAGGGACTCAGGCCATTCCTGAATTTTCAGATCGACTTGCATATGGTACCGGCTTTCACGGGCCTCCGCCGGAGGATCTGTGTTTGTCTGGCAGCCCCCGCCTACCTTTGTTTATGGTGCGTTGCCCGACTGTGCGGCGGCGAGTTCTGGCTCTCTGAACCCGAGGATCTGGACGAAAATCAGGAGTAGCCGTCTCCTTCTCCCACTTCCGGGCCGCTTCCTCTGTAGTCCGCCCAATTAGGTCGTCAACTCTCGGCCAAAGTTTCAGAGCCGGCGCTCCGCATTGAGCGTCTGCTCTTCTATTTCTACCACCTGTTGCGTAGGCGCACTAGGTCGCATACTCAGAATCGACCAATTCCGCGATCCACTCCCCGTCTTGAAGCGTCTTGGCGAGCCCGGCCTAATCGCCGGGCTGCACCGGATCGTCTCGTGGTTCCGACACCAGTTCGTCGATACAGACAGTCGAATGCCGCTCAGACGTTTCAGGGCGGTTCTCCTTTCGCTACCGCCACCCCGCTTCCGCGAGTTACCCAGACCACAAGGGCCGCGCAACTCCGCTGGGTCCTAGAACAGCACCGCCTCCAATCATGCGGGCCGTGCACCCGCCGCGGACTGGCAGACCCACCACCAGGACTCAGGCAATGAGTCGCGTCCCTCTGCGAAAAGTTTCAGCTCTTGGCATCCTCTTTTCCAGGACTTCGCTTGGCGCAATGTTCTTTCGGTTTTCGCCATCTAATTTGTCCTTCCGTGACTTGCGGCCTTTGTGGAAAACGTATGGAAAGCTCTCAAGGTAGCCGACCGGCCATTGGAAAGCGAGTCGTTCCCGACGGGCCAGGTCCAGGCAGCGGCGATGCGCGGATGCGCACCGTTGAAACCAGCCGGCGCGAACGGGCGAGTCAGAACTCGGCTCCGCGAGTCACGTCCGGCTGTTGTTCGAATCAGATCTTCTCGTACATGCCCCGGCCGGTGCGCCTGACCCGGCCTTCCTTCGACCACCGCAAGACCATCTGCCTGTGGTAAGCTCGCGGCTTCTCGCCCGCCGTCTCGTGAGTGACCAGGGAGTCCAGAGTGAACCGGTCGGGCAGTGTCGCGAAGACCGCCCTCCAGTCGATCATCGCGCCGCGCGGCCCCCGTTTCAACGCTCCAGCCCCGGGACGGCCGCGCCGGGACCTCTTCCCGGTCTTTCGTCCCTCGAGCATGTCGTAGACCAGTTCGTGCCTCTTTATCTCCTCCTGCAACGCGGCGACTTGGCGCGTGGCCACGGCCAGTTCCTTCTTCAACCGGTCGATCTGTTTCCTAACGCTGACTTTCAGGTCCGTAGCCATTTCTCCTCCTCTTTCTCTTACACCCACGCCGCAGCGTCGGCGCGGCAGAGCGCGTCCGGCTCCCGCACAATCGTTCGTCCCCGCCCGCAAGTTCTCCAGAAGAACTCCAGCCTATCCGATTCAGCGAGGAGCAGACAATCGGGATGCCGAGGAAGCATCGGCCCATGCCTTGCCGCGTAACCCCTCCTGCGATCCGTGTCGTGCGTGTCAACACATGAAAAGGTGGAGGGGACCTCCGGCGGGCGCGGACGGCGGTCTTGGAGGGCGTCCGTCCGCGCCATTTTTCCGCCACGGAGGACGCCCATGCCCCTACCCGACAACATCTCCGCCGACTACACGCTGCGCCCAAGCGATCTCGCCAAGGTGCTCGCCACCCTCGTCGAGGCCCGCCAGCCGGCCATGGTCTGGGGGCCGCCCGGAGCGGCCAAGAGCGAGATCGCACAGCAGGTCGCCGCGGCCGCCAACCGCCGGTACGTCGACGTCCGGGCGCTGCTGCTCGACCCCGTCGATCTTCGCGGCATCCCCTGGCGCGACAGCGACGACCGCACGCGTTGGGCCACGCCCGACTTCCTGCCGCCATCCAACGATCCCGGCCGCTGGCTCGTCAACCTCGAAGAGCTGCCCTCCGCGGTCCCGATGGTGAAGGCCGCGCTTTATCAATTGGTGCGCGACCGCAAGATCGGGGAGTACGAGCTGCCCGAGGGCGCGTCGCTGATCGCCTGCGGCAATCGCGAGACCGACCGCGGCGTCGTGCACAGCATGCCGACTCCGCTGGCCTCGCGCTTCGTCCACCTGGAGATCCGCGTCGACGCGGAGGACTGGCTCAACTGGGGCGCGGCCAACGGCATCGCGCCCGAGGCGCTGTTCTTCATCACCTACGAACCGGAACTCCTGCACCGGTTCGACCCGCAGTCCAAGGAGAAAGCTTTCCCATGTCCCAGGACCTGGGAATTCGTCAGCAACATCGTCAAGCACCGGAACGGCCTCGATCCCTCGGTCGAACGCGCGCTCTTCCGGGGCGCCGTGGGCGAGGCCGCGGCGGTGGAGTTCTCCGCGTTCCTGAACGTCTGGCGCGAGCTGCCCCATCCCAGGGCGGTCCTCGCCGACCCAGGGAACGCGGCCATCCCGGAGAACGCCAGCGCGCTGATGGCGCTCTGCGGCTCTCTCTACCGACTCGCGACGGACGTCACCATGGACGCCATCGTCACGTTTGCGGAGCGGCTCAGGAGGGAGGTGGGAGAGTCCCTGGTCGGCGCGTGCGTGCGCCGCGACCCGGCGCTCCAGCGCTCCCCGGCCTTCATCCGCTGGGCCGCCGCCAAGACACAGTGAGGGAGAAACCCATGTACTGGCGGATCAGCCACTACTCGGCGGGCGACGTCCCCTCGCGCGGCTACGTCGTGCGGGCGTGCAGCCGCGAGGCGGCACGGCGCAAGCTCGCCGCCGCAATCCAGGTCCCACTGTGGACCCTCAGGTAACCCGACAACAGGAGGTACGCATCATGGACCTCAGCAGAGACGCCATGCTCGTCGGCCTGCGCATCAGCGCCTGGTCCGGCCGGCTCTACGACCGGGAAGCGAGCAACCATGTCGCCGTCCACCACGACGCCAGCACGAGCGCCGGGCGTTACAACAAGCGGCTGCTGCCCAAGTCCGCCCTGGCGCCGCTCAACGCCGTCATGAGCGAGGCAAGGACCCGGCACTACTCCAACAGCTTGCCCTGGGACGACAAGGGCTCGCGGCTCCTCACCGTCGCCAACTACGAGAAATACACCGAGGTCATGGACGGGCTCCGGGAGCGACTGGTGCGCCAGCGCGCCCGCTTCATCGAGGACTACGACCACTACGTCGAGCAGGCCCGGATCGACCTGGGCAAGCTCTTCCGCATCGAGGAGTATCCGTCCAAGGAGGATCTCCGGGACAGGTTCTCCATCCGCTACCGCATCACGTCGGTGCCGGACGCCGACCACTTCATCGCCAGTCTCGCCTCGGACGACACCGAGCGGGTGAAGCGCGACATCGAGCGCCACATCGAGGAGCAACTCCACGACGCCGTGGGCGACCTCTACCGGCGTCTGGCCGAAGCAGTCGAGCGGGTCTCGGAGCGTCTGCAAGAGGACGATGACGGTAAGCCGCTGGTGTTCCGCGACACCATGATCTCCAACATCCGGGACCTGGTGGACGTGGTTCCCCGGCTCAACATCTTTGGTGACCACAGGCTGGCCGGCCTCTGCGAGCAGGTGAAGGACAGGATCGCCGGCGTGGAGCCGGATTCGCTCCGTCCCTCCGGGGCCTTCGACCCCGTGGTCCGGGCGCAGGTGAAGCGCGACGCCGACGCGCTCATGGAGCAGTTCGCGGGCTACTTCCCGCCGCCGCAGGCGGAACCGACGCGGCAGGTGGCGTGATGTCACCCGGCGCGCTCAGGGAATCCGCAATCCGGGTCAGCGACTGCGTGACCGGGCTCCTGCAGAAGCAGCCCTTCTTCGGGAGCCTCGTGCTGAGGCTCCCGCTCCGCGCCGATCCCACACGAAAGACGCTCGCCACCGACGGACGGGAAATCCGCTACTCGCCGGACTGGGTGGCGGAAACCGATGCGCACCTGATCGAAACCGCCATGGCGCGGGTGGTGATGGCTTGCGCCCTCAAGCACCACACCCGCCGGGGCGAGCGGGACCCGGAACGCTGGCAGACGGCCTCGCAGCTCGTCACCCACGCGCTCTTGCGCGATGCCGGCTTCACGCTTCCGCCCGAAGCCGAAGCCTGGGAGGATCTGAGCGTGGAGCAGGCGTACGACCGCCTGCCGGAACCAGGTGACGGCGATCCCGGTGACGACGGCGACTCAGCCCAAGGTGGCGCCAACGGCGCGGGCGCCGGCGGCGATGAGTCTGGCGGTTCGTCCGATCCCGCCGACCAGGGCGACGGCGGCGACGGGAACGGCCAGGGTGAGGACGGCGCCTCCGGCGCTCCGCCGAGCCACGACCCTTCCGGCACCGGAGAGGTCATGGACGCCGACGCCCGCGGGGACAGCGACTCCGGTTCCGGCAAGGCGCCCGTGGACACCACCGCCGAGGAGCAGGCCTGGGACGAGGCCATGCACCAGGCCCTCAGCATCGCCAGGGCGGAGGGCAAGGCGCCGGGAGGCGTCGAGGAGACGGTGCGGAACGCCCACACAAGCGCGCTCGACTGGCGGACGCTCCTGCGACGCTACATGACCGACGCCGCCAGCCGCGACTACAGCTGGAGCGTTCCCAACCGCCGCTTCATCGACTCGGGCCTCTACCTCCCCTCGATCCGCTCCGAGGGCATCGACTCCATCGCCGTCATCATCGACACCTCGGGATCGCTCCCGGCCCAAACCCTTGCCGGGTTCTGGGTAGAACTCCGCGAGATCGCCGCCGAGATCAGGCCGGAAAGAATCTTCGTGCTCCAGGTGGACGCCGCCCTGCGGGACGCGGCCGAGTACTCGGCCGACGACCTCCCCGACGAGATCACGCTCAAGGGCCGGGGCGGCACCGACTTCCGCCCGGGCTTCGAGTGGCTCGACGAGCAGGGGATACAGCCTACGGTATGCCTCTACTTCACCGACATGGAGTGCTCCAGCTACCCGGAGGCCGAGCCGGTTTTTCCCGTCATCTGGGTCGACCATTCGGAGTCGTCATCGGAGGCGAACGGCCAGCCCTGGGGCGACCGCATCACCATCGGCGACTGATGTCCGGTAGAGGCGCTCTTCTGCCGGGCCGAGCCCGCCAGCGGAGTGGAGGGCATGAACCATGAGGGGAACATTCACGACTCGGGACGGCGGCCCGGACCACGCCGCGCGCCGGATCACCTGGCGCGCCCGCGCCTTCGTGCTCGGCGGGCTGGTTCTCGCGGCCGTCTACACCACGGCGGCGCTCGCGCTCGGCGCGGGCGCCAAGCACATCGGTCCGCTCTGGATGGCGGCGATTGGCTGGGCCTTCGCCGCAAGCCTCGCGAGCGCCCTGTGGCGGGGGTTCCGTCACCAGGATTGGTCCGCCTTCTCCCGCTACCAGTTGCCGCAGGACGACGGCGAGTCACACGACTTCACGTTCAAGACAGGCCGCCATTCCTCGCTTCGCGCCATGGAGGATGAACTGCTTCATGACGACAATCACCTTCGCTGATCCGGCTTGCGGCGACTGTGCCGTCCGCCGGGCCCGGATGCTTCGGCCTCCGCCGGCCCGCCGTGCGCCGCCGGGAGGTGGCGGCCAGCCGGGCGGGGCGAGTCCCGGGGGTCCGAGGACGGACTCCCCACGCCACCGCCACCGCCAAGGAGGTCGTCGCCATGCCCGACACCAACATCACGGAAGAACACCGCCGCGCGTTCGAGGCCCTGACCAGCGGCCGGTTCCAAAACTTCTGCCTCGTCAGTTGCTTCGTTGACGGCGAACCAACCGCGGCCATCGCCGCCGTCAACATCACTCCCCCCGCTCAAGACGGCGGCGAGCCGGAATATCTCATCAGCCCACTCTTCGTCTGCCCCACCGGGGCAATGACACTCACGGACCATGACGGGAGGGAGGCGTGAGCGGCCGCCGGCCCGCCGCCCAACTCCAGGTCCCGCCCGAATGCCGCGACATGATCCGCCGCGGCGCGCTTGTCGCCGTCAACCACTCGGGGGGCAAGGACAGCCAAAGCATGACCATCCTGCTCTCCCGGATCGTCCCCCGCGAACAGCTGCTGGTGGTTCACGCCCCGCTCGGAGAGGTCGAGTGGCCGGGCACGGTCGAGCACATCGAGAACACGATCCCTGCCGGCGTTCCGCTGATATTCGCGCGCGTGGCATCGGGAAAGACCTTGCTCGACCAGGTCGAGGAGCGGGGGAAATGGCCCGGAATTATGCAGCGCTGGTGTACGGCCGGCCAGAAACGGGGCCCTATCGAACGCGAGCTTCGCCGCTACCTGAAGGCTCATCCACGCTTCAAGGGCCGCCTGGTCAGCGCCATGGGACTGCGACGCGACGAGAGCGCCGACCGCGCCAGGCGCATTCCCTGGAAACGCAGCGACCGCAACTCCCGGGCCGGCCGGGAATGGTTTGACTGGCTGCCGATCTTCGACCTGACCGTTGACGATGTCTTCCGGGTCATCCGCGAAGCAGGCCAGTCTCCGCACTGGGTGTATGCGCAGGGGGTATCGAGGTGTTCTTGCAGTTTCTGCCTGTTTTCGTCCAGATCCGATTTGCGCCGTGCCGCTGAACTCCGACCGTCGCTGTACCAAAGGTACGCGACGACCGAGAGGCGCATCGGCCACACCCTGTCGCCGTCGGGCATCACACTTCCAGTTCTCACCGGCATTCCGGCCGATCCCGACGCCGGAACGTCCGGCCTGTCCGACCGGCTCCGCAACAAAGGCGGCGCCGGGCCATGAACCACCCGTCCCCGCACGAACGCCGCCTGGAGGCGGAGCTCGGCCCGAGGCCCGGAGACGGGCCGAGCCTGGAGAGAGTTGCCTCGCCCACAACCCCATTCACGGAGGAACACATGAACCATACCGCTCCCATCCACGAGCCGGCGATCCGCCCGGTCCCGCTCGACCGGCTGTACGTCGCGCTGGAGAACGTGCGCAAGACGCCGCCCGACGCGGTCGCCGAGGCCGAACTGAAGGCTTCCATCGCGAACCACGGACTTCTCGAGAACCTCGTCGTCCGGAGCGATGGCCCGGACGGCGGCTACGCCGTGGTCGCGGGCGGCCGCCTCCTAGCGGCGCTGAAGGCGCTCGCCGCCGACGGCGTGCTCGACGCCGCGCATCCCGTGGCCTGCCTGGTCGTGGACGGCGATGCCCCGCCCGCGGAGTTGTCCCTCGCCGAGAACGTCATACGCATCGCCATGCATCCGGCTGACCAGGTGATCGCCTTCACGAAGCTCACCGAATCCGGCGTCACGGCGGCGGCCATCGCGGCGCGGTTCGGCACGTCCGAGCGCCTGGTCGAACAACGCCTGCGGCTCGGCAACGCCGCCCCCGAACTGCTCGACGCCTACCGGGCCGGCGAGATCGACCTGGAGACGCTCAAGGCCTTCGCCGTCACCACCGATCACGCCCGCCAGATGGCGGTCTGGGAGCAGGTGGCGGACCAGGGCTACCGCCCGGCGGCCTGGCAGGTGAAGCGCATGCTCACCGAGGAGCGGGTTCCCGCCAACTCCGCCATGGCCCGATTCGTCGGCGTCAAGGACTACGAAGCCGCGGGAGGACCGGTGTTGCGGGATCTGTTCGCCGCCGAGGACGAGAGCGGCATCTGGCTGGAGGACCCGGTGCTGTTGCAGAACCTCGCCATGGCGAAGCTCGGCGAGACCGTGAAGGACCTCCAGACCCGCTGGCGCTGGGCTACCGCCGCGCCGGAAGTGGACTGGACCGAGATCGCCCGCTACGGGCGCATCTCTCCGGAGCCCGCCACGCCGACCAGAGAGGAGACCGCCGAATTGGAGCGTCTGCGCACCCGCGAGGACGCACTCTCCGATCTCGATGAGGAAGACTGGACCGAGGAGCTCGAACGGGAAGCCCAGGCCATCGAGACCCGGACATGCGAGATCAATCTGGCCGTCGAGGCCCGGGCAACCTTCCGGGCGGAGGACTGCGCGATGGCGGGCGCCATCGCCACCATCGACTGGAAGGGCGAGCTTCAGATCGTCGCGGGCCTGGTCCGCCCCGAGGACATGCCGAAGCCGGCGGATTCCGGCGACAGCGCCGGCGGTGATGCCAGTGATGGCGGCGGCAGCGACGCCGACGGATCCGACCGGGTCCGGAGACCCGCAGTCTCCGCGCCCATCGCCTCGCCTGCCGACCCGCAAGCCGAGGCGCGGAAGGAAGCGGGCGTGGGGATCGGGCTTTCGGACGATCTCCGCTCGATCCGCACGGCACTGGTCAAGGCGCATCTCGGGGAGAACTTCGAGGCCGCCTTCGACCTCATGCTGTACCAGCTCGGCCGCGCCGTGTTCACCCACGGCTACCAGGAGCATGCGCTCGACATCGCTGTCCGGGAGACCCCCGACCGGCCGACCCTGCGCATGAACGACGAGGATTTCGGGTCCTGGAGCCCGGGCGAGGCGATGCTCGCCGACCGCTCCAGCCTGCCGCTGGACTGGCTGACCATCGAGGACGACGGCGAAGCCTTTGCGGCTCTCCGCGCGTTGCCACAGGCCGACAAGCAGCGGCTCTTCGCGGCCTCGGTGGCCCGCACGGTGAAAGGACAGCTGGCCTTCGAGCCACAGGCGCGTCCCGAACTCGAAGCCACCATTGCCCGGCTCGACATCGACTTCGCAAGCCACGTGCGCCCCACCGCAGACATGCTGTGGTCGCGCATCAACAAGGGCCGCATCCTCGACATCGCGAGGGAGACCCTGGGACCGGCATGGGCGTCTGCTCGGGCCAAGAGCAAGAAGCCCGCGATCGCCAAGGCGATGGAGGAGGCTTTCGCCGCCGGCAGTCCTCCACTGGGCGTCACCGCGGACGCCCACGCGGCCGCGGTGGCCTGGACGCCTCCGGGCTTCAAGGCGTTCGACGCGGGCCGTGCCGGCGCCGAGGATGCGAGTGCCGAGACAGCGCCGCCCGCCGACACAACGGACTCCGTAGCCGGTCCGGAACCGTCACCGGGACCGGACAGCGCAGGCGCCCCGGAGCAGGTGGAACCGGAGCGCGCCGAGGCCCCCGCCGATCCGCCGCAGCCGGTCTCCATGGCCGAGACCGTCGAGGCTCCGGGGAGGGCCGAACACCATCCCGCGCCCATCGCCGCCAACGGCCATGACAACGGCAACGGGCTCGACATCCCCGAGTTCCTGCGTAGCGTCTGAACCGCCTCCGGCCGAATGCGCCCCGCCCCGCACACCGCGGAGCGGGGCTTTTTTGTTTGTCCCACCCAATCGGGGAGACCGCACATGACACACACCGCCATTCCGCCCGAGGCGGCCATCCGCGCCCGGGTCCACGACAGCGCTCTCAAGCGCGTCACGAAGTTCTGGGCGTCCCGTCCGATCGAAATCTTCCTGGAAACCCTCCAGAACTCGCGCCGGGCCGGAGCCACCCGAGTCCGGGTCACCGTGGAGACACTCACCAAGCCCGCCGGCCACACGCCCGAGCCGTCCGAACCGCGCCTTGCTGTGAGCATCACCGACGACGGCGCCGGCATCGAGGACCCCGCCGTCCTGCTCAGCTTCGGCGAGAACGGCTGGAATGATGACTTGGTGGCCCGCGAGGACGCGGCCGGCATGGGAATCCTGAGCCTCGCGCACCGCGGTTGCCGGATATCCTCGCGGGCGCGCACGCACGACGGCCATGCCGGGCAGGGCTGGTCCGTGGAGCTTGAGCCGGAACACTTCACCGGCCGGAGCGAAGCTCCGGTACGGCCCGACGACGGCGCGCCGTATCCATCCGGCACGACCGTGGAGTTCCAGGCCTCCGAGTCCGCCGACATGATCCGCGCCGCGCTCGCCACCGTGGCGCGCCACTACCCGCTTCCGGTCACGTTCGAGGGCGAAACGGTTGAACGCAAGGCCTTTCTCGACGGCGCCGTCCATGCCGAGACATGGAACGGCCTTGTCTTCGGCGTCTACCGGGACCGCAGGCAGAGCTACATGGAACCGGACCTCAACTTCTTCGGCCTGACCGTGCCCGTGCGGCTGCCTGCGGTCGAAACCGTCCACTGTTCCATGTGGTCCGTCCGCGCCGACGTCGTGGACTGCCCCCGACTCGAACTCCTGCTGCCCGCCCGCCGAGAACCGGTGGAGAACGCGTTTCTGGATGAGCTGCGCCAGGCCGCCCGCCTGGCGATCTACCGCGCCATGGCCGCCGATCCGGAGCCGCGTCCCGCCTTCGCCGACTGGACACGAGCGCGAGATGCCGGGATCGAGCTTGCGCCGACGCCGGAGGTCCTCCGTCCCTGGCGTCCGGCCATCGCCGACATCGACGACTGGCGGGAGCCTCCGAAGCCCGCGCCCGCCGGCCGCGATGCGCTGGTCATTGACTTCGATCCCGAGCCCCCCGAGGCGCAGGCGCTGTGGCGCGCGGCAGAGCGAGCCGGCCTGGCGGAGAGGCTCTTCGAGGCCGACAGGCGCCTCGAAGGCTACGCGTGGCATGACCGCCTCGAACGCGTCACGGGCATCGACACCGAAGTTGCTACGGCCGACGGCAAGACGCGGCCGCTCCGGGACTTCCCACTGCCCGGACAGAAGGACACCGCCGGGGCGCCGCTCCCGCCGCGTCCCGCAGCGATCCGCATGACGCTTTCGGTCAGGACCGCCGGCGGCCGCACCCGCACGCTCCATCTTCCCGCCGATCTCGCCTTCGCGGGCGAGGACTGCGGCTGGGTCGGCGATGCGCTGCCGCTGGTGACAAGGGACAGCAACATCGAACCGCACCAACTCGCGGAGCTCTTGCGCCGGGGCTACTTCGCCCCCTCCGATGACGCCGACGCCGACAGCTGGAGCACTCAGGCCCAGCGGTTCGACGAGGACGCGCTCCACGTCGCCACCAGGCTCCTTTGCAGCGAGGACTCCGCCCTGGGAGTCTCCATCGCCGAGACCGTCCGCCGGGAGATCCTCCACCTCGTTCCCAACGGCCGCAAGGTGGAGATCTCTATCTCCCGACCCGATGTCCGCGTCGTCCTGGGCGATCCCGCCGAAACCGCCACCTGAGACGGCCGGAGCCCCGTCAACGATCACGCACCATCGTCAGACTCCCGACTCCGCCGGGGCCAAAACCCGGCTCGTCACGGTCGCCGGTCTTGAGGACGCCGGGATCGTCCTTGCATCGGCGGACCTCGGCCCGAACGCCTCGGAACCGGGGTTTGCCGATGCCCCGATGCCTGAACCGCCCCCGCGGCCACGACCCCGCTGCGACACCGACGCCGGGAAGCGATTCCCCGGCACTCATTTTGCACTGCCTGATCCCCGACGGGGCCAGAGGCCGGATCGGATGACTCCGACCGGGAAAGAGGACGCCATGGAACTCCAGAACCCAATGGAAGCACTGATCGGCACGAACGGGACAGCCAAGGTCGCCGGTCTTTCCCTGCTCGACCTCGATTCGATGACGCTCCGGGAACTGCGGCGGCACGGGCTCACGGCCGCACAGGCCGGCAGGGTCAAGGCCGCGTTCGACCTGGGCCGCCAACTCCTCGAAGCCGAAGCCTGCCTGCACGACAACGCTCCGATCGTCAGCACTCCCGAAGAGGCCTACCGCTACATGCGGCCCAAGTACGTCAACGAGTACCGCGAACACTTCGACGTGCTGATGATGGACAATCGGAACAGGCTGATCCGTCATCACCGGGTCTCCACCGGCAGCCTGACGGCTTCCGTGGTTCACCCACGAGAGGTCTTCCGTCCCGTCATCCGGGAGAGCGCCGCCTCGGTCATTTTTTGCCATGCGCACCCTACCGGAGATCCAAGCCCTTCTCGCGAGGACGTGGAGATCACCCACCGGCTCCGGCAAGTGGGCGAGGTGATGGGGATACGGGTCCACGACCACGTCGTCTGCGGGCACGACCGTTTCTTCAGCTTCAGACGGGAGGGTTTGCTATGACCAGCCAACATCCCGCCGGCCCGCCGCCGGCCATGCACCCTATGGATCCGCGCCGCGGCCGGGACCTCTCTCCCATGTTCGCCGCATTCCTTTGCTGGCTCCTGGGTCTCAAGCCCATGACCAGTCCGGCCATTACTAACATCGCCGTCTCCGGCAACTGCGTGTTGGCCGCGACCGACCAGAACCCGCTGTTCGACCAGCATCTGGGGTCACTGGACGACTTCGAGGCGAACATCCGCGGCTGGGGCGAGGCCTGCGGCGCCGATGCCGGCATGGTGGAAAGCCTCGTCGCCCGCATGAGGAGAACAGACCAATGAGCTTTCCCGACCTTCCCGAAGGCTACGACCGCCACAAGGACGCCCTGGCCATCGTCGATCCAGGCGCCTCAAACCCGTCCGGGGTGGCACTTGCCATCCACCAGGCATGCACGCAGGTGATCCACGAAGGCGGCAACCAGCGGGAAGACGCCGCCGTCCGCCTCATGACCACACAATTGGCGTTCCTCGTCCGGGGCGATTCCAACCTCGACGTCAATGAATACCGCCGGCTGATGGACGCCTGCCGCGCCCGTGCGGCCGAACGAAGGAACGCCTCCATCCACAACGCCACCGCCCCCGCCTGATCCTCCGCACATCCGCTCCCCGCCGAGAGGAGGCCGGACAGCCGGTCGAAGTCAGGCCGCGGGCGCGGCGCGGGAGGTTTTCCTTCATCCCACGCCGCGTCCCGGCACTCTCACGCAATTCGATCCAGGAGGGAGAGACCCATGCTCGACGCCCATACGGCGGCGGATGCGTCCGCGCGCCTTCCCGTTTCCCATGCCCTTCCTTCCGTCCCCGCCGCCCACGGCTCCGAGCCTTCCGCACATGACGCGCTGTTCACCGCCGCCACAACCCTGTTGCCGGTGCTGGAGGCCGGCCGGGCGCTCGACGCCGCCACCCTGCGGGACGCCATGACACGCGCCTTCGGCGCAAGCGATGCCCAAGGCGCCTGGGTCTGGAAAGACGCCTACGAGGCCGCCGAGGCAGCCGTCGTGCTGTTCATCCGCCGCCACGGCCGCGCCATGCGCCGCCACGCCGGGCCCGGTCCGGACGGACCCGCCGCCATGCTGAGGATGCTGGAGGCCGTGGCCGCCCTGGAGCCCTCCCACACGAAGCGTTCCGAAGAGCAGATCCGCCTGCAGCAGTTCTCGACGCCCCTGCCGCTCGCCTACGCCGTGTTGCGGGCAGCGGCCATCCGGCCGGGCGACATGGTGCTGGAGCCCTCCGCCGGCACCGGCATGTTGGCGGTGATGGCGGAATGCGCGCTCGGAAGCGGGGCCGGGAACCTCCATCTAAACGAGATCGCGGACGTCCGCCGCGCCCTCCTGTGCCGCCTGTTCCCCGAAACCCTCGTCACCGGCGTGAACGCCGAGAACGTCGCCGACCGCCTGCCGGGCGCCCGGCCCACCGTTGTCATCATGAACCCGCCGTTCTCCGCAACCCCGGGCGTGGACCGCATCCGCCACGC
The DNA here is from genome assembly GCA_965219905.1 of uncultured Binatia bacterium (SeqCode). Taxonomy (GTDB): domain Bacteria; phylum Desulfobacterota; class Binatia; order UBA9968; family JAJDTQ01; genus JAJDTQ01. Next base: position 1,107,964 of record CBDCOS010000003.1, read on the forward strand.
CGCCGACCTCCGTCATGTGCGTTCCGCCTTCTGCATGCTGCCGCCGGGCGGCCGGCTCGCGGCCGTCACCTCGGCCAACTGCGTTCCGGGCGATTCGGACTGGAACAGCGCCTTCGGCCGCGTCAACCCGCCCGCCCGGGTCGTCTTCACCATGGCCATCGACGGCCACGCCTACGCGCGCCGGGGCACGGGCTTCGACACCAGGCTCACCGTGCTCGACCGCACGGGCCGGCCCGGCATCGACGTCGATCCCGATGCCCGCGCCGAGAACGCCGCCGAGTTGCTCGACTCTGTCATCGCCCGGGTTCCTTCCCGCATGCCGGTGGAAGTCCGCGCTATCGAGGCCGCGCCCCTCCGGGACCTCTTTGGCAGCCCGCTACGCCCGCCTGTGCAAAAGACCACGTCCACCGCATCCGCGCCAGCGCATGACTGGGGGCCGGTGTCCGAACTCACCGTCGAGACCGGTCCGGTGGATTCTGCCACGGATGCCGGCAACGCCGCCTCCGGCCCCTACGAGTCCTGGCGGCCCGGCGCCTTCCACATCTCGGCCGCAACCGCCCATCCGACGCCGCTGGTGCAGTCCGCGGCAATGGCAGCCGTCCCGCATCCGGCACCGTCCTACCGCCCTATGCTGCCGGAACGCATCGTCACGGACGGCCTCCTGTCCGACGCCCAGCTCGAAAGCGTCGTGCTGGCGGGCCAGGCCCTCGAGGGCCATCTCGCGGCGACCTACCGGATAGGTTCCGGCTGGGAGACCGTCCAGCGCTGCGGCGAGGGAGACCCTGACAACGCCGCCCTCGCTGAAGACACCGCCCTCACCGACGAAGGCGAGACCCTGTCGGCGCCGGTCCGCTTCCGCCGGGGCTGGATGCTCGGCGACGGCACCGGCTGCGGCAAGGGGCGCCAGGTCGCGGCCGTCATCCTCGACGGCTGGCTCCGCGGCCGGAAGCGGGCGCTTTGGCTCAGCCAGTCGGACAAGCTCCTGGAGGACGCGCGCCGGGACTGGACCGCCCTGGGCGGACGCGAGGACGACGTGATCCCGCTCGGGAACTTCCGCCAGGGGGACGAGATCCCCTTCTCCACCGGCATCCTGTTCACCACCTACGCCACGCTGCGCTCGCCGTCCCGCCAGGGGCGGCCTTCGCGGCTCGACCAGATCGTGGACTGGCTCGCCGGGGGACCCGACGAGGACGACCGCCACGCCTTCGACGGGGCCATCGTCTTCGACGAGGCCCATGCCATGGCCAACGCCGCGGGCGGCAAGGGCGCGCGCGGCGACGTCAAGCCTTCGGCCCAGGGCCGCGCCGGCCTCCGGCTTCAGAACGCGCTGCCCGACGCCCGGATCACCTACGTGTCGGCCACCGGCGCCACCACTGTGCCCGGACTGGCCTATGCCGGGCGTCTGGGGCTGTGGGCAGCCGGCGAGACGCCGTTCGAGACCCGGACCGACTTCGTCTCGGCCATGGAAGCAGGAGGAGTCGCCGCCATGGAGGTGGTGGCAAGGGACCTGAAGGCGCTCGGCCTGTATCAGGCCCGCGCACTCGCCTATCACGGCGTCGAGGTGGACATCCTCGTCCACGAGCTCTCGGAGGAGCAGCGGCGCATCTACGACTCCTATGCAGGGGCGTTCAAGGTCATCCACGCCAACATCGAAGCGGCGCTGGAGGCCACGGGCATCATGCAGGGACAGTCGACCCTGAACAAGAATGCGAAGTCGGCCGCGCTGAGCGCCTTCGAGAGCACCAAGCAGCGCTTCTTCGGACATCTGTTGACGGCGATGAAGTGCCCTTCGCTCATCCGCGCCATAGAGGCCGATCTCGACGCAGGACGCTCCGCTGTCATCCAGCTCGTCTCCACCGGCGAGGCGCTGATGGAACGGCGCATCGCCGAGATACCGGCCTCGGAGTGGGACGACCTCGGCATCGACCTCACACCCCGCGAGCACGTCCTCGACTTCCTCGCCCACGCCTTCCCCGTGCAGCTTCAGGAACCCTACACCTACGGCGACGGGAACCTCATGAGCCGCCCCGCGGTCGACGCCGAAGGCCATCCGGTCCTCTGCCAGGAGGCGCTCGCGCAACGGGACGCGCTCCTGGAGCAGCTCGCGTCCCTGCCGCCGGTGCCCTCGGCCCTGGACCAGGTAGTCCAGCACTTCGGCCACGAGGCCGTGGCGGAAGTGACCGGGCGCTCCCGGCGGGTGCTCAGGATATCGGACGCGGGCGGCGGGCGCCTGGCGCTCCGCAGCCGGCCAGCCTCCGCCAACCTCGCCGAGACTGCGGCGTTCATGGACGGGAGCAAGCGCATCCTGGTGTTCTCCATGGCCGGGGGCACCGGGCGGAGCTACCACTCGGACCTCTCGTGCCCGAACACCGAGCGCAGGGTCCACTACCTCCTGGAGCCGGGCTGGCGCGCCGATCAGGCGATCCAGGGCTTGGGCCGCACTCATCGGACGCACCAGGCCTCGGCGCCTCTGTTCCGGCCGGTCACCACCGACGTGAAGGGCGAGCGGAGGTTCATCGCCACCATCGCGCGCAGGCTGGACAGCCTCGGAGCCATCACGCGCGGCCAACGCGATTCCCAGACCGCCATGGGAGGGAGCGACGCAACCCTGTTTCAAGAGAGCGACAACCTGGAGAGCCTCTACGCCAAGGCCGCCCTGAGGCGGTTCTACCTGGCGCTCTGGCGCGGGGACATCGCCGGCTGGCCGCTGCAACGCTTCGAGGAGGCCACCGGCCTGAAGCTCACCTGGGAGGGCTCGCTCAAGGAGGATCTGCCGCCCATGCCGCGCTTCCTGAACCGGCTGCTGGCGCTGCCCATCGACGAGCAGAACCAACTCTTCGCGGAACTGGAGGACCGCATCGCCGCCGGCATCGAGCAGGCCATGGAGGCCGGCACCTACGAGGTCGGCGTCGAGACCGTCAGGGCCGACTCCCTGGCAGCGGCCGGCCGGGAGACGCTGTACACGCATCCGGGCAGCGGGGCTGCCACGGAGCTGGTCGAGATCGTGCGCCGGGACAGGATCGAGCCGACGTCCGCCGACGAAGCACTCAGGACCGGCGAACAGACCGACGGCGATCCGCATCTGGTGGTCAACACCAGGTCGAACCGCGCCGCGGTGGTGCTTCCGGCTCCGTCCGGCCTGTTCGACGACGGCGGCGTGCAGGAGCGCGTCCGCCTGCTGCGTCCCGCCGGGCGGGATACCATGGCCACGGCCGAGCTCGACGCCTCCAACTGGCGGAAGGCCGCCGAAGGCAACTGGAGGACGCTCTGGGAGGACGAGATCGCCGGCCTGCCGTCGCATCGCGAATCGCGGTTCTGGCTCGCCGCCGGCCTGTTGCTGCCGGTCTGGGACCGTCTGCCCGCCGAGAACATGAGAGTGCGGCGTCTTCGTACAGACGATGGCGAAGCGCTGATCGGCCGCGTGCTCGATTTCGAGCAGGTCCGCGCCGTGCGTTCCGCCTTCGGCCTAGCGGGGGGTATCGCCATGACCGGCGCCGAAGCCTTCGAGGCGGTCATGGGGCGCGGCGCGGCCCTCGCACTCGCCAACGGCTGGCGGCTCGCGCGCCGCCGCATCATGGGCGCCGACCGGGTCGAGATCGAGGGACCCGTCGATACCGACACCTCGGTCCTCAAGCGTATGGGCTGCACCGTCGAGATCGTCTCGTGGCGGACGCGAATCTTCGCTCCGGGCCCCGACCTCCTCGAACGCGTCATCCAGCGCTGGCCGCTCGCCGCCTGAGTCCATCGTCTCATCCGTATCGCCGGTGCGCCGGCGTCCGTACCGCCGGCGGGCCGGCGTCCGTACCGCCGGCGGGCCGTCATTCGCCCCCGCTCCCGGCCCGCCGGGGGGGCCGTACCGCCGCAACGCCGCCTGCCGTACCCCCGTGCGGCCACCGGCGCCGGGGCGTTTCACTCATCGAAGGGAGCATTCATGACTGCGCAGACCCTGCCGGACGTACCGAACTACGCGTTCTGCCCAGGCTACGAGCTCGGCGACGAGCCACAACAGATCCGCATCGTCTTCGAGGACATGGACGGCTACGTGCCTACGGCACTTGTCGCCTTGACCGTCGCCGATGCCGAGAGGCTGTGCGACCGCCTGAACGCCAGGCTCGGACACTCAAGAGAGGACTGGACCGCGCTTGCCGCCCGCTCCATGCGTGCCGGGGGGCCGGAGACCGGCAACCGCTTCCGGCACTGAACCGCCCGCTCCATGATCGACCCCCCCTTCCAACTCCCACCCGGCTCGAATCCCGGCGCCGTCTCAAGTCCGCCCGGACGTCCTGCCGGCCAGCGTTCGAGGACAGCCGGGGGCGGGCGAGAGACGCGGCTCCGAACCGTCACATGGGGGGACCATGACATGACGACGTTGACCTATGCCGGCATCGGCGCCCGCGCCACACCACCCTCCGTTCTCACCGCCATAACCGTGATGGCCGGCTGGCTGGCGCGGCAGGGATGGCGCTTGAACAGCGGCGGTGCAGCCGGAGCCGACAGTGCTTTCTCCCGCGGCGCCCCGGCCGGCCAGCGCACGCTCTATCTCCCCTGGTCCGGCTACAACGGGTGCGCGGGGCCGGACTGCCGGGTGCTGTCTCCGTCCGAGCTCGAATCCTGCCTGACCATCGCCGCCCGCCTCCATCCCGCCTGGAACCGCTGCTCACCCGCCGTCCGCAAGCTCCACGCCCGGAACGCGGCCATCCTCGGTGTCGGTCTCGGCCGTCCCGTGGATGCCGTCGTGGCCTGGACACCGGGAGGAACGGTCACGGGCGGAACCGGAATGGCCATCCGCATCGCCACCGAGGCCGGCATCCCCGTGCTGAACCTGGGCTCGATGCCGCCGCGTGCGGTCTGCGAGCGCCTGCTGGCCATCCGCCGGGCCGTTTCCTCTCCATAGAGCCGGAGAAAAGCGTTCGCGGGGCGAACGCCCGGGAGGAGAGGGGGGAGGTGGTCTCCCTCGCGCAGGCCGGGCACCGCAAGCAGCAAAGGAGGCACGGCCATGTTCGGAACCAACTTCGACCTTGAGGACACCCTCACCGGCAGCGACCTGCTCGCAGAGATCGGGCTCAATCCCGGCGCCGTCCGGGACGTCATCGACGACGACCGCGCCAGGCGCTGTCCCGACCCCCGGGACGCGGGCGGCGGAGACCCTGTCACCGTCACCGCCGCGCTGACGGCCGGCAGGGAGTGAAAGGAGGGCCTGAGAGAAGTGAACGGAAGGGGATCGGAGAGGGAGGACTCCGGTCCCCGGACGCTCGTCAACCATCGTCATTAACCAGGAAGGAGAACAATCATGGCATTCGGACTCAACCGCGTGGAACTAATCGGACGCCTCGGCGCCGACGTCACCGTGAACCATCTCGTCTCGGGCGGCCGCGTGGCCAACATGAGCATCGCCACCGACGAGGGTTATATCGATCGCAACTCCGGCAACCGGGTGGACAAGACCGAGTGGCACCGGGTGGTGACTTTCCAGCCCGGCCTCATCGACATGCTGGAGAAGCACGCCCGCAAGGGCCGGCTGGTCTACGTCGACGGCAAGTTGCAGACCCGGCGCTGGTCCAAGCCCGGCGAGGACAGCGACCGCTACTCCACCGAGATCCTGCTGGTCCCGGGCGGCGCGGTGCGGTTCCTGGACAAGCCCAACGGCAACGGAGCGCAGGCCGCGGCGGACCCGGCGATGGAGGCGGGCGACGCCGCCACGCAGGACGCCGGGCTCCCGTCCCCGCCCGCGGACGAGGACATTCCGTTCTAAGTGGACCCGTCCACTTCCTCTCCTCCCAACACTGGGCCGGCGCCTTGCGCGTCGGCCCATTTTTTGTGGAGTCCGTTCCGAGCAAGCACCCTCCGGGCGTCGCGCCTTCGCTTCGCTCGGCCCGTTCGCCCTCCGGCTCCGGCCAGGTGTCCCGTCTACTCAAGGAGTGCCGCCATGTACAACCATCCCTCGCCAGCAGCCGCCGTCGCCGCCGCGCTTGGCGCGCGCGCCGAAGACGTCTGCCGCCGCTACCTCCCCCACGGCCACCGCCAGGGCCGCTACTGGGTCGCGGGCGACCTGGACGGTGCCCGCGGCCGCTCCCTCTTCGTCCGCCTTCACGGTCCCGGCATTCCAGGGAAGTGGACCGATGCCGCCCAAGGCACCCATGGCGACCTGCTTGACCTCATCCGCCATCGCATTAATGCGCCGACGCTACGCGCGGCGCTGGACGAAGCCCGGGCCTTCCTCGCCCTGCCGGCTTCGCCGGCCGCGGGCGATGCAGGCGACTACGACGCCACCGAGGCGGCGCGCCGCCTGTGGCGGCTATGCCGCGCCGTCGACGGCACCCATGCGGAAGCCTATCTCCGGGCCCGGGGCCTCGCCCGCTGCCGGTTCCCGGCGCTCCGCTTCCACCCCGAGCTCCGCTACCGCGAAGGCTCCGCGATCCGCCGCCTCCCGGGCCTTGTCGCCGCCGTCACCGGCGACGACGGCGCCATCCAGGGCGTGCACCGCACTTGGCTCGACCCCCGCCGCCCCGCCAAGGCCGAGGTCGCCTCGCCGAGGAAGGCCCTCGGCCGCATCCACGGCCTGGCCGTGCGTCTCGGAACGTACGCCGACCGCGTCGCTCCGCTCCTCGTCGGCGAGGGTATCGAGACCGTGCTGTCGCTGGTCACCGCCGTGCCCGAGATCACCGCGGCAGCCGCCCTCTCCGCAGGCAGCCTCGGCTCCTTCTCCGTCCCACCCGGCTGCTCCGGCCTCGTCATCGCCCGCGACAACGACCCGGAAGGCGAACAGGCCGCCCAACGCCTCGCCCGGCGCTGCGCGCGGGCGGGCGTCGCCGCCACGGTCATCGTTCCGGAAGGCAACGACTTCAACGACGACCTCGCTTCGCTCGGCGCCGATGTCCTCGCCGCAAGGTTTGGGCCGCTCTTCCGGTTCGCTGGAGTCGGAGACGAGGGAGCCTGAGAGGGCAAAGCCTTGATGGAAGGAGAGAGAGTATGGATGCCGTCGTCAACCTCAGACACGAACCCGCGCTCCGCGACATATTCGAGCACGCGGACGTGCACAACAACACCGTCCTCATCGACCGCCGCACCAGGTGGGGCAACATGTTCCGCATCGGACCCGACGGAACCCGCAGGCAGGTCGTCGCGCAATACCGCGCCTATCTCTGGCTCCGCATCCGCTCCGGCGTCGTCGCGCTCGAAGACCTCGCCGAACTGGACGGCATGCGGCTGGCCTGCTGGTGCCATCCTCAACCTTGCCACGGACACGTGCTCGCTCGCGCCGCGGCCTGGGCCGCGTCCGCACTGGCCGAAAGGAGGGGCGGGTGATGGGCAGCGTGACCTTCAAGCGGATCACTCCGCAAGAATCCCGCATCTACGATGCCGACGGCGACCACGTCGGCGATGTCTACCGCCAGGACGACATCCTCGCACCCGGCCGCGTCTACTACGTCCTGCACCTGATTGAGGATCCCCGGGGACCCAGGCGCGTCCACGACCGCCACCGCATCCGCGAGACCGCTCAGCGCCTCGTCGACACCCATCCCCTCTGGCCGTGATCGGCAGCGCGGGGGCCTCCACGTCCGCGAAGGAAAGTTTGAGCTTCGAAGGGGACGGTGCTGTTCCGTACAAGTCCTCTCCTACGTGTTGTCCCATCTTGTCACACGTGCTCCCTGCGCCAACCCCGTTGGGGTCCTCCACTTCGTTCCGGCCGGGACTCCGTCCCGGTGGCTACGTTGCGCGCGCGTGAAAAGAAGGGACATCACTTCGGAGCGGACGCACGCTCCAGTCCCGGGCCTCGGTAGGTCCTTAACGAGACAAGGAGGAAGTCATGAACACCATAGAGAACATCGCGGATCAGGGTCAGTCCGTCATGGAGGCGTTCTGCGAGAGCGCGCAGCTCTTCGGAGCTACCCCGGGTGCGGACGAGTTCGATTCCAGGGACGTCTGGGACGAGGACGACGCCCTCGACGCGGTGCATGCTGCGTTCGAGATCCTCGCGGGCGGCATCGGTCCCGACGGCACACAGCTCGCTGACGAACGCGAGAGCCTGCTCTGGGGCTTCGTCAACCTGCTGGATGCTCAGACGCAGCGCCTCGATCGCTCAGCCGACCGCCTCATCCCCGGCCTGCGCGACCTCCAGCACGAGCAGGACGGCTCCGAGATCAAGTCCCGCGAGCTCGAACTCACGACCGACCGGGTGCAGAACCTCTCCGCTCGCCGCGACGCCTTCGAGCGCATGCGCGACGCTGCTGCCGAGGACTACCTGGCAGCGACCGGCCAGACCTGGCGGCCCCGCAGCGGATCGCACACCAGCCAGACCGGCAAGCTCACCTCCGCCGCCATCGACGCCCGTGACTTCATGCGCGCTCGCAAGGACCGCAAGACCCAGGCGCACCTGCCCGAAGGAACCCTCGTCGCGGTAACCGGCGGCAAGGACGTCACGGACCCCGCCGCGGTCTTCAACAGGCTCGACAAGGTCCGTGCGAAGTATGCGGACATGGTCCTCGTGCACGGCGGCGGCCCCGGCGTCGAGCGCATCGCGGCGAGCTGGGCCGAGAAGCGCGGCGTCCATCAGGTCGTCTGCAAGCCCGACTGGGATCGCCACGGACGGGCCGCTCCGTTCCGCCGCAACGACGACCTCCTCAACCTCCTGCCCAAGGGCGTCATCGCCTTCCCCGGCAGCGGCATCACCGACAACCTCGTCGACAAGGCCCGCCAGCTGGGAATACCGGTCGACAAGATCGCTGCCTGATCCGCACACACCTCGGGGTCGCGTCACTCGTTGGCGCGGCCCCTTTCCGACAGCTCGCCTTCGCCTGCGCGTCGCTTCGCTCCGCCACGCTTCCTCGCTTCATCTCTCCTCGGCATCGCTCCGTCGTTACCATTGTCGACGACGCCCTTCATCTCCACCACGACGCTGACCATGACGACAATGCCCGCGGTGCGCTCGCCCTGGGCAACGGACCCCTCCCCACGGCCCACGTCGCCGAGTACCCGCTTCGCGCCTACCCTAGGCCACTCGGCGACGTGGGCCTCCCCACCCCTTCGGTCCGGTCCCTCCTTCCGCCTGCGCCTCCCTGGCGCCCCTCCTCCCGTCACCGGTCCTCACATCACCATCGCTGACAGTGACGCCCTTCAGGTTCACCATGCCGCCGCCGCGGCTCGACCGACGCCACCATCCCCAGGACGCCACGCCTGGACGCGTGACACGGCTCGCCGCCTTCGGCGACTTCGCCCCGCTCGCGCACTCCGCGTCGCTGGCGCGGGCTTCGCCCGTCACCAGCTCCCGCATTACCATCGTCGCCGGTGACTTCGTTCATGTTCGCCCCGCCGCCCACCGTGTCGGCAGTGACCGCCCCGTGCCGGTCTCCACGCCGATCGTCGTCGCGCCCCTCAACTCGTTGCTGACCACGATGACCGTGCAGCAGTTCCACCGTAGCGCCGATTCACTTCGAACCGGTCGGGTGTTGGCTCGCCTCGTCGTGGCTGGCGACATCGCTCCGCTCATGCCGTCCGACTCGCTGCGCTCGTCGCCGGCATCAACGCTTCGCGTTCGTGCCGCCGGGTGAGGAGCTTCACCCGTCACCGGCTTCCGCATCACGCCATCCTCCGGTGTCCTCGCCACTGCCGGCGACGCCGACAGCGTGCTCCGCACGTCTGCCGTCATCGCCTTCAGTGTTCCCCGCCGCATGCTGCCGACCACGCCGATCACCACAGCGCCCGTCAACTCGTCCGTGATGTCCAGCACGGTGCACCTGTTTGACCTGTTTGATCACTGCGTCGATTCACTTCGAACCAGCCAAGTGCTGGCTCGGCTCGTCGCCTTCGGCGACATCTCCCCGCTCGCTGCCGTCGGCCTCGCTGCGCTCGTCCTCGTCACCGGCTTCCGCACTACCCCCTGCACTTGTGTCAGCACTACTGCAGGCGCTACTGCCATCGCCTCCGTCACTGTGCTCGACACCACCGCCTTCACTACCTCCCGCACTCTCCGCCACTCAATCGCCGTGGAGGCTCCCGGACGTCGGGTCCCCCGGCGTCCGTTCCCCTTCGCTTGTGCCCCTGGTTTCTTCGTTCCTGACCGCCTGCGCGGGCTCTGGTTCTCACACCGGACGCAGCTAGCTGCTGGTGTAGCCCAGGCGTGCGCCTGTCATGCATTCCCGTGCGCTCTCGACGACACCGGATGCCGGGCACATGCCGGAACGAGTGTATTCTCCAGAGCATACACGCCGTTTTCGCATCCCTGGCGGCCCAGGGCTGTGCATGCCGGCCAGAGCTACCGGATTGGTTGCTCCCGGTTGCCGGGCGTAGGACGGCGTGTTACGCCGTGTATGTGGATTGTAATACCTGAAACACGGCCCGAACACGCCCTCCCGAGGCCCGCCTTCGGCAGGCGGTCCCCCCATCAAGGCGCCCGGCGACAGTCCCGGCGGGAAAGTTGCGAAGGCTCTCGACGACCTCGCAGGGCATCCCGGTTCCGGCCACAACCGGGACGCCGATGCTCTTTTCAGGGCGGGAAATGAATCGGAATGGGCCATGATTTGGCCTTGCAAAGGGCAAAAAGGATGAGAGGATGCCGCAAAATGATCGCCGGAATTCGGGAACAGGGAGCAAGGCGGCCGGGAAACGGAGCGATGCGCGCCAGCCGCGTTCGATCCGCTTCTCCGATTCCGAGTGGCGGCTGATCGAGAAGGCCGCCGCGCGGCACGGCGTACCGGCCGGAGAACTGGTCCGCGCGGGAGCGCTTGCCATCGCCGAGGACCGGCTAGGCGAGGCTCTTCCGGCCTCGTTGTCGCCCGGACACCTCGCACTCATCGAGGCCACCTGGCGCATGGCCTACATGCTCGCCACCCTCGCCCGGGAGCGGATGCTCGACGCCGGGCGGGAGAAGGAACTCGACGACCTCGTCGCGGCGGCGCGCAGCGTGATGAAGGAGACGATGGAGGAAGGCCCCGCGTGAGCGATTCGTTGCCGGATTGCGGAGGGATCGTTTCCGGGAAGCGGGAAGGGAAGGTGCGGACGAGCCGCGCTAGAGGCTCAGGTCCATGTCGATCCGCTTTTCGCGGACAGGCGGTTCGGGCTCCGGCGTCTTGCCCCGCGACGGCTCCCGATCGAGTTCCTTCTCCGGCGACGAGGGAGCGGCCGTCCCGGGACCTGGCCTTTCTCTGTCCGGCGTGGCTTTTTCGTCGCGTTCGCGCTCCGGACGGACGACCTCGCCGATGCCTTCGAGGGCGGAGATGCGCTCGCCGGTGACCGCTTCGAGCCGTTCGCGGAGCGCCCGGGCGTCGTCGGTGACGAGCTCCGCCCGGTCCCGGGCCCTCGATATCTCCACGTAGAAGGCCTTGGCCGTCGTGAGACGGGGATGGTTCGCCTCCATCGCGGCGATCACGTTGTCCACGGTGCGCCCCTGGAAAGAGTGCACGGTCGAGGCCCATGCGTGGTCGAGATGGCGGAGCTGCGGGTCGCCGGGCGTGAGCGTCAGCTTCCCTCCGTCCTCCAGCGTGAACGTCACCCGCCCGTTCCGGACGCCCGTGACGTCGGCGGCGCCGCTGTTCACGAGGCCCAGACCCACATCGTTGCGCGTCCAGCGGATCCGGTCGCCCGCGCGAAGCTCGATGGTCTCGGCCCGGTAGACCTCGGCGCCGCCCCTGCGTCCGCCGATCTCCGACGGTTTCCAGGTGACCGTTGAGCCGTCCGGACCTTCAAGATGGACGATCCGCTTGCCGTGATCGACGCGGATGACGCGGCGTTCGTCTCCCTTTTCGACCCCGAGGCGCTTGTACGGGCGGTGGAACGCGACCACGTCGCCGGGGGCATAGTTCGCCGCGAGCGCCTTCTCGGCGTTGGTGTAGCCCCTGGAGACCAGCCTCTGGGTGTGCAGGGCCGGCCCCGCGATGCGGCCCTCGCGGGCAAGCCGTTCGCGGATGTGCGCGTTGATCCCCTCGCGCAACTCATGGCTCGGGGCCATCACCCCGGTGCGCTCGCGCTCTTCAACCGAAAGTCCGAGCCAGCGCGCCGCCACCGCGCCCGCGATGTTGTCGGGTCTCACCTCGGCCACGTTGGCGCCAAGCTTCTCGAACGCCTTGCCGATGTCGCCCGCGAGGGTCGCCTCCACGGCCGCCTTTAGCCCGGGATCGCGCTGGCGCATGATCTCGTCCATCACCGCGGTCTTCATGCCCGCCTGCTGCAACTGCGCGAAGGGCTTGCCGGCATCGACCGCGTCGAGTTGCTTGGCGTCGCCCACCAGCACGAGCTTCGGAATGCGCAGCTCGCCCGCGATCCTCAGAAGGTCGCGGGCCTGGACCGTGGAGGCAAGGGAGCCCTCGTCGACCACCAGAACGGTCCTGGCGAAGGCGGCGCGCATCTCCCGGGCGCCTTTCTTCGTCAATCTGCCCTCGGCGACGCCCGCGTTCCTCGCAAGGAACCGCTGCAAGGTCTCGGACTCGATGCCCGATTCGGCCGCCAGCGTCTGCGCGGCCGAGGCCGAGGGCGCAAGCCCGACCATGCGCCAGCCCTTCTTCTCCGCCAGCGTCCGGGCGCGGTCGAGCATCCTCGTCTTGCCCGTGCCGGCGTATCCCTGCACACCGACCGTGCGGTCCTTTTCGCTCAGGATGAGCTTCACCGCCTCCTTCTGCCCGGCCGTGAGCGCTCCCCTGCTAAGATGCCGGTCGACCATCCAGCCGCGCATCGGCGCCTTGCCCCGGCCCGCGCCGCTCCGCATGAGCGCGATGGTCTCGCGTTCCGCGGCCACCGCCCTGTCCGTGGTGAGACCTCCGCCGGCTTCCAGCGCCGGAGCCTCGTGCAGGTGGCCCTTGCCCTTGAGCGCGTCCACCGCCTGCTCGATCTCTTTCATCGAGGCCTCGCCGGGGCTGAAGGAGAGGGCGGCCGCGAGGAGGCCGGTCCTGGAGAACACCGCGTCGCGCTCGGAGAGATGGGCGACCGCCCAGTCCACCGCATCGCGCGCGGGGTCCGCCCGCGCGGCAGACTTGAAGAGGTCTCCCTGGTGCATGGACCTGGCCGCCTCCCCGGCGCGTTCCTTTTCCGCCCCCTCCATGCTCCGTTCCATGGCTGACGCTACCAGTGTCCTGGCGTCGAATCCGAGATCGGCGGCCTGCCTCGCCCAGTTTTCGCGCAGCGCCTCCTTGTCCACGTCGCGCTTGTGGGCACGGGTCACCAGCGCCGCACGCCGCGCGAGGTGCTGGTTCTCCGCCGTCCCGCCCAGGCCCCGCGCCTCCATCGCCGCCTCGATCTCCGCCCGCCGCGTCGAGAACGTCTCGATGGTCTCGCGCGACACCCCCGCGATCTCGAAGCGCCCGTCCGAATGAGTCTTCTCGATGCCGTAGCCGAGCTTCCCCAGCTCGCCCGCGAGCTCGTTCCGGTAGAGCGCGCCCAGAAGCATCTTCGAGCCGTAGAGGCTCTCGTTCGCCATGGTCCTCCACTTGCCATCGGAGCCGAGCAGCATGTTGGCGATCACCGAATGGGTGTGCAGCGCCGGGTCCAAGTTCCGCGACGTGTCGTGGCGGAAGGCGGCGATCACCGCCTTCTGGCCCCCGCGCCGGAGCATCCGCCCGCTCTCCGGATCCCACGCCCGGGTCTCGGCGGCGTTCTTCTCGAACCAGTCGAGGGTCCGCATGACCGCCCGGTCGTGCGCTTCGACGATGCGCGCGTCGCCGCCGATCAAGGCGGCGAGCGAGACGGACTTGGGCGCGGAGAAGGTGAGGTCGCGGCCGGGGCGGTGGTGGATTTCACCGTCCTTGCCGCGCCTGCCGAGCCTCCGCCCCGAGCCGTCCGGCACCTCGCCTTCCAGCACCGACCTGAAAGTTTCGGGATCGACCGTACCCTCCAGGCCGAGCTCGGCCGCGCCGCGGCCCGCCCACGCGCTCGCCGCGCGGTGCTCCGGGGAGTCCTTGGCGTAGTATCCATCGCGCTCGTAGTAGGCTGCGCCCTGGGACGGGCTCGCCACCGCGCCGATCGAGGCGACCATCAGATCCAGCGCCCGTACTGGCGCCGCGCGGGCGGAGGAGGCGCCGCGGCGTCCGGTTGGCGGTTCTCCGCACCGGCAGGCGGTTTGCCGGCGCCGCGTGCCTTGCTGTCCTTCCCCGGCGGCCGGGAGGCACGGGGCACGGACGGCCGGTTCTCGGGCGCGGGAACCAGCGCGCTGCCCGCGGACGGCGGCGCCGCGGGCGGGGCGAACCGGGCCCGCGCCTCCAGAGCCGGCAAATGTTCCGGCCCGGGCGCCGGTCGGCGATACTGCCACTCTTCCTCCGGCCGGCGAAACAGCGCCAGACCGAGCAGGGCGCCGCCGAGACCGCACCAGGCGCCGAGTCCGGCGGCCTTCCCTGCGGTTCGCAGCAGGTGGTCCCGCGCCGCCAGCGCGTTGCCGTTGTACATGAGACCGTCGCGCGTGAGGGTCACCACAGCGCCGTCACTCCTCCGGTACTCCACCGTTGCATGATCGTCGAAGCCCAGTCCGGTCAGGAGTTCCGTGAGGGTGAGCTTGCCCGAGGCGTGCCAGTCATGCTCCGTGGTGTCGCGCGCCAGTGTCACCGCGAACGCCAGCGCCCACATGAAGGCCGCGGCGAGCAGCGCCCGGATCCACCTCCCGGGGTCGAGGATGGCCATCCATCCGTTGCGGTTTGCCAATGCGCCTATCTCCCTTCTCCGACCGCCGGCGCCGCGCTTCCGCTGACGGAGCGGGAGCACGGGACGGCCGGCGCCGTCCCCGGCGCTTCTGAACTCGCGCCCGGGACGCCCATTGAACGGCAAGGATAAGCGGATTCCGTGATCGATTCAAATCGAAATGTGTATATATTACAACGAGTTATGACAGGGCCGCGCAGGCGTGCGCTGGATTGCGGAAACTCCCGTCCCACGGAAACAGGGTCAAGCCGGACCGGGCGGAAACCCGCAAGTGCCGCAAACCGAGTCAGAAAGGAGCGATGGGTGAGAAAGTCCTTGCAGTCGCAAATGAAGCGACCCGGCAACCGTGCCGATGCGCGGCAGGCGCGGCGCCCGGCTGTCCTATCGTGACGCCGTGAAGCCGGTGAAGGGGGTCTGGGCCATGAAGTCGTCCCAGTAGGAACCGCCGTGCTCCGACGGTTCGATCATGGCGTCCACCCACCGGAAGTCCTCGAATCCGGCCTCGCGCGCGGCCGCCGCGTAGGTGGCCGGCTCCAGGTAGTAGTTGTCGATGTCGAACGTCCGGCCGTCGTGGTTGGTGATGCGGTACAGGACGGCGTCGCCTTCGCGGGGAGGGTGCGGGCAGGTCCTCTCGAAACCGTACTTCGCCAGCGATTCCCCGGGCAAGGGAGGGCGACGGACGTTGTCGTTGAAGCCGACGAGCCGGCCTCCGGGGCGCAACGCACGGTAGCAGCTACGGCAGAAGCCGTCGAGCTCTTCCCGGGTGCGGGCGTAGTTGAGCAGATAGATGGCGGTAACGACGTCGGCAGGCTCCTCCGGCGTGAACACGGCGGCGTCCGACCGGACGTAGCGGCAGCCGAGCGGCTCCCTGCGCTCCTCTGCTTCCGCGAGAGCGATCATCCCCTCCGAGATGTCGACGCCGGTCACCGCGGCCGCGCCGGCCCGCTTGAACTGGCGCGCATGGACGCCCTCGCCGCAGGCGAGGTCCACGACCGTCCGGCCCCGCAGGTCGCCGAGGAGCTCCATGATGGTGTAGCGCTCGACGAAGTGGCGGAACGGCAGCCACTTCGATTCGCGGTACCGGTCGGCGATCGAATCGTATGCGTGCTCTCCTGTCATCGGCTTCCTCCGGCTGTCCGAGGCGGGTCCTGCTTCGTCGGCCGGGATGGCGGCCGCGTCAAGGTGTATCCCATGACAATGGATCATGCCGCCAGGGGCCTGTTCAACACGTCCTGGTGTTCCGATGGAACTGGCGGACGGGCGGGCGGGGTGAGCGCCCCGGGCTGTCTCTGCCGTCCATGGAGATGGCACAGACGACGTCTTCGAGCGCGCCGGTGAACTCGATGCCGGTGATCCGGCCGCCTTGGTCCGTGTTGACGGTACGGGGGCAACCGGAGCGTGGAGTTGACCCGGTTCGGTGGGCGTCTAAACTGTGTGCAGCAGGCGTCCGGACGTCGAAGAGATATCGTGCGCGGCGGAATACCGGCAGGCCGGTCATCGGGCGGCCACGAGGTCCGGGGCAGGGTCCGGAGCGGTGCGGAATGACGAAGCAACGCGCATTCTGGCGGTTTCTCATCCTCGGGTGCGTTCTCGTGCCTCTGGGCGCGGCCGTCTCGTTGGGCAACGCGCCCGCGGCCCGCACCGTCGTGTCCCCTTTCTGACCGCCCCCGGCACAATCGTCACCCTCCCGCTCCACAACGTGGTTCCGGGCGGTGGTTGGGGCGTCATAGGATTGATCGCGGTTGCCAACTGCCTCGTCTACGGACTTGTAGCGCGCCTGTTCGTCCGGCCGCGCAACCGCGGGCGCCCGGCCGCGAAGAGGTGAGGGAGCGTGCTGGAGGACAGGGCTGAGGGCCGTCAATCTGCCGGTCGGATAGGCGGGAGGAGGAAGCCGGAGCCGAGCCACGGGCTCATGGAGGCGATGTAGAGGTTGTCGTAGCGGAGTTTCAACGCCGGGTCGCGCCAGCCCGCTCCCTCGGCCTGCGCCAGCCCGGCCACGCCCGGGCGCACGCGGAGGCGGGAGGTGAACCCAGGGACTGCCCGCTCGATGCGTGCGGCCAACTCCGGGCGCTCCGGGCGCGACCCCACCAGGCTCATCTCGCCCTTGAGGATGTTGACCGCCTGCGGCAACTCGTCCAGGTGGAAGCGCCGGAGCACCCGCCCCACGCGCGTCACCTAGGCGTCGCCGCGCTCCGTCCACACCGGGCCCGTGCCCTCCTCCGCCCCCACCGCCATGGTGCGGAATTTCAGGATCTCGAACACCGCCCCGCCCAGCCCGAGCCGCGGCTGGCGGTAGAGCGCGGGGCCGCCGTCGTCCAGGCGGACGGCGAGCGCTATGGCGAGCCCCAACCCCGCCTACAGCGGCGCCAGCGCGACCAGCGCGAGCCCCAGAAGCGCCAGGTCGAAGGACCGCTCGTAGCCGCCGCGCGCCGCCGGGGCCTGGACCGTGTGATGCGACAAGATGGAGCAGGAGAAGGACCGGGCCAATCTGAAGACAGATGCCGCAAGAGCACGGGAACAAGTTGCCGTGCTGACCCGGACGCTCGGAGGAAGTGAGCGACCGCAACGCACCGAAACCCCTCGCTTTGGCGCACCAAACGAAATGATGCGCATTGATCCCGCGCCGCGGAAGGCGCACTTCAGCTGCTGGGATTGCGCGGCGACGTTGGAGCCGGCCGGGCCGGCGTCCTTACCTCTCAGAACTGCATTCTGAGGCTGAGGAAGAAGGTGCGCCCCCAGCCGGCTTCCGTGGGGCCGTCCACGGCGCTCGGGTTGGAGGTGTCCACCGCGAGGCCGGTGTCGGTGACGTTGAACACGCCAGCCGACAGCCGCGCGCCTTCCATCACGATTCCGTTGGGTTTGGCCACGTTCTCGAGCATCGCGATGGTGACCCCCGAACAGTCGCCGCCGACGATCGCATTCACCTTCTCCGAGGTCACGATCCGCTCGGTGGCCGCCGAGCCCGCCGCGGCGTCGCCGCAGGTGGAGTCGGCGCGCACGGACACGACCTTCGCGCCGCCGAGCAATGCGCCGCTGTCGCTGACTTCCTTCATCGCAAGCTCGGCGCCCGCCGCCATGTTCGGGGTCAGCGACTCGATGGGGCCGGTAAAGCCCAGGACCACTCCCAGCTTCACGTCGGCCGCGTGGGCCGCGCTTCCCGGCATCGAAACCAGCACGAACAGAATACCCGTGATCAGCTTCCTCATGGCGTCCTCCCTACGGGAAATGTTCGTTCATAATGGCAAAGCAAGGAGTCCCCGGCAAGGAGGAAGTGATGTTGTTTCAATAAAATATAATTGTTTTGGGAGAACCACCATTTATATTTTTACTGAATCAACATCAAAATGATAACTAATAACACGAATATTTTACACAGAAATGTACACGAGCAATGGCGGCATCTAGTCCCCCTTCATCGCCTCGCCCGCCGACACGGCCTGCGTCAGCGTCACCGTGTCCTGGCTATCCAGATCGCGGATCGCCTCCGGCAGCTCGCACCCCGAATCTTCGAACAGAGATGCCGGCCGGCCGACATGGGGCCTACGAGGACTGTACGAGTGTGGACACGCTGCAGAACAGCGACGGCGGCGATGACCTACACCAACAACGCCACTGTTCGAAGTTCTTGGTAAGCGGAACGGTGTCGGAATGGGAAGGCTAACCGGCGCCGACGTTCTCCCGGACCTTCCAGGGCACGCCGATGCGCCACCGTGGAGCCGAGGTCGGCCACTTCTTCCTGGCCGAGAAGGTGGACGGCCAGGCGTTCACCGATGAGGACGAGGAGGTGCTGGAGCTGTTCGCCTCCCAGGCCGCCTCCGCCATCGCCAACGCGCGCACTCACCACAACGAACGCCGCGCGCGGGCCGCCGGCTACGCCCCGCTCGTGACCGGCGAAGCCCAGGACCTCGTGCAGGTCATCCGCAGCGAGAGGCCGAAGCTCGTGCTGCTCGACCTGATGCTCCCCGACGCAGACGGCATCGAGCTTATGCAGGAGGTGCGGAAACACTTCGACCTGCCGGTCATCTTCATCTCCGGCTACGGCCGCGACGAGACCGTGGCACGGGCCCTCGACTCGGGCGCGGCGGACTACCTCGTGAAGCCCTTCTCGTCGGCCGAGTTGGTGGCACGGGTGCGAGCAACGCTCAGGCGCCACGAGCGGCCCGAGCCGTTCGTGCTCGGAGACCTCGCCATCGACTACGGGCGACGCCGGGTGACGGTGGGCGGGAGCGCGGTGGCGCTCACCGCCACCGAGTACGAACTGCTGCGCGTGCTCTCGCTCGATGCCGAAGGTGTGGTGCCCTACGACACGCTGCTCAACCGAATGTGGAGCGGTCGCAGCGGCGCCGGTGCGAACCTGGTGCGCATTGCCGTCAAGAACCTCCGCCGCAAGCTCGGCGAAGACGCCGCAAGTACCGCCTACATCTTCAGCGAGCGCGGCGTCGGCTCCCGCATGCCCGATCCGGCAGAGCGTTGAACCCCGCCGCGCCGGCCGGGGACGCCGCCGGCCGCAAGCCGGACCGGATTCCCGGTAAGCTGCTCCAATAGAGCTACAAACAAGGTCTTCACCTCGAATCCGGCAAGGAGCCTTTGACGTGGGAACGCGATGGACCTTCGAACGGCCGCACGGCGCCAGCGATTCAATGACCGCGTCGGCCACGGGATCGGTCCGGATCCCGGCCCGTTCATTGCCCTGAACGCTGCACTCTTGACCGCAGATAGTCGACAACCTGGTCCGCGATCTCGTCGACGCTTCGCTCGGCGGTATTCAAACGATGTCAGGATTCTCGGGAGGCTCGTAGACGCTGTCGATGTCGGTGAAGTTCTTGATCTGGCCGGCCCGCGCCTTGCGGTAGAGCCCCTTGGGATCGCGCTGCTCGCAGACCTCGATGGGGCAGTCGACGAAGATCTCGACGAACTCGCCCTCGTCCATCATCTCCCGCGCCATGCGGCGCTCGTCACGGAAGGGCGAGATCGCGGAGACCAGAACGATCATCCCCGCATCGAGGAACAGCTTGGCGACCTCGGCGATGCGCCGCACGTTCTCCACCCGGTCCGCCGCGGTGAAGCCCAGGTCCCTGGTCAGTCCGTGCCGTAGCGCGGAACTCGTACATCTCCGGGAACTTCCAGGTGGTATCCACGTGCAGCAGCGGGAAGGGAGGCGGCGCCGGATGGAAGGCCTTCTGCGCCAGCCGCACAAGGACCGAGCTGTCCTTGCCGATGGAGTAGAGCATGACCGGTTTCGAGAACGCGGCCACCACCTCGCGCATGATGTAAATGGATTCGGCCTCGAGCTCGTCGAGATGGCCGAGGCCCCGGTGCTTGGCCATACGAGAGTCCTATTACCGCTTGCGTAGCCGGCCTGTCCATATCGTGCGGTCGTACGCTGGTCGGCGATTCGTTCGGATACTGACCTGCTCCCCTTGACTGCCCTCACTCAAAGGTTAGTCTTTGACCGAAGAGGAGGGCTCCACTTGGACGACACGCAGATGCATCATGCCCGCTGCGTCCTCGACGAGGTGTTCGGCGCGTCCAACTTCGCCGCCAACGTGCGCGACGCCTCCGTCCCGCCGGGCCAGCGGCGCGTTCCGGGCGCGATGGCGCTCGTCAAGGTGATCGGCCACCTGACCGGCGGGGAGTTCGGTGACGACTCCGTCGCGGGGCGTGACGCGGTGCTGCTGCGCAACCTGGAGGAGGCGGTCGCATCCCTGCGCCAGAAACCGGGCGGCGACAGCTACACCCTCAACAACACCGGCGGCGACAACCAGACGTCGGGCGCGTCGTTCCGGATCATCGTGGACACCGGCGGCTGGGACCGCGCCGTCGGCTCCAACACTCCCGGCCACTCAGGCGACCCCGACTCGCCCTTCTACGACAACCTCTTCGAGCTGTGGGCCAACGACCGCTTGTTCCCGGTCTTCTACTCGCGCGAACGGGTCGAATCGGTGGCTGCTGAGCGCACGATGCCGGTGCCCGGTGGGTGACGCCCGGGGGCGCGGCACGCCCGCCTCGCCGCGGTTCTTCCGCACTCAGGCCGATCTGCGCGCCTGGTTCGAGAAGAACCACGACCAGGGCGGCGAACTCTGGGTGGGCTATTACAGGAAGGGCACGGGCGCGCCCAGCGTCACCTGGCCCGAATCGGTGGACGCCGCACTCTGCTTCGGCTGGATCGACGGACTGAAGCGGTCCGTCGACGAGAAGAGCTACACCCTGCGGTTCACGCCGCGCCGTAAACGGAGCCACTGGAGCGCCAGGAACCTGCGCCGCATGAAGGAACTGATCGCAGAGGGGCTGGCGGCGGAACCGGGGCTGGCCGCGTACGAGCTCAGGGATCGCCGCAAGCAGGAGCAGGCGGGAGCCATCTCGCTGCCGACCGAATACGAAGGCAGGCTGAAGGCGAACGCGGCCGCGTGTCGCTACTTCCAAAGCGCCCCGCCTTCCTACCGCAAGCAGGTGACGTGGTGGATAGTCAGCGCGAAACGCGAGGACACGCGTCAACGGCGCGTGGCCATCCTGATCGAATCATGCGCCGAGGGCGAGGTGATCCCACCGTTGCGCTGGGCGAAGAAGCGGTGATAGGAACGCTGTCAGTCCGAGAAGCAACGCAGAGGGGTGTTCGGGGAAATCGCGAATGTAAGGCCAACATGACGTTTTGATCGGGCCGCCTGTTGAACCACGACAGAGTCGGCAGGACCTCGGAGGCCGCATCCGCTCCCAGGCTGGCGTCGCGGCCAGCGAGGACGGGACGGAATGCGGCCGCCACGAGCGCGCTGCGTCGATGGCTCGCTTGGTAATTCTGGGCGACTTTAGTACGCTTGCCAAGACTGGTTCTTGATCGAATAAGGTTGCATACCGATTACGGAACAAATGGGGAATCCATTAACATGTTGATAAATAAGATAAAAAATCGAACTCAATGCAGAAAAGACCAGCAGATTATCATGCGAATTGACCGGACAGAACACTGGGAGCGGGAGGCGAGAACATGAGCCCGGGCAACGAGCCGACGGGAACCGGGCGGCGCGGCTTCTCGGTGGAGGTGGTGGGGGAGATCATCCTGCTGGCCATCGTGGGATCGTTCTTCGTCTACATGTTCGTCGAGTCCTTCGGCTGGCCCGAAGGCTCGGCCCTGATGCCGCGCATCGCCATCGCCATAGGCACGCCGTTCTGGGTCGCTCGCCTGATCACCCTGGTCCGCAGCACACGGGAAACCTCGTCGGAGATGATCATGGACCTGGGCTTCCGCACCGGCGAGGACCCCCGGGGCGAACGCATGCGTTTCATCCGGATCTGCCTCTTCATCGTGGGCCTCTACGCGGCCATCTGGCTGGTAGGATTCCACATCGCTCTCCCGCTGGGGATCTTCCTCTACACGCTGATCTACAGCCGCGCCGGATGGCTCTGGTCCGCCGTCCTGGGCCTCCTGTTCCTGGCGCTGATCGTGGGCGTCTACGACAACTTCCTGAACGCCACCTGGCACGACCCGCCGCTTCTCAGGCTTTTCTGGGGCTGACCTCGACGCAAAACGGCCATCCGCCGCGTGACGGATGGCCGTTTTTCATTTCACGCCCACGAGGGCGATTACCGATACCGACTCCTATTTGAGACCCATCAGCCTCTTGAGGAGCTTCTCGCCGTCGGGCGTCAGCGACTGGTAGCGCTTGAGACCCTCGTTGAAGTCTTCCGCCGTGCCCAGCGCGACCTCGTAGCCCGCGACTCCCGCCGCCTTCAGGAAATCGGCGTCCTTCGTGGTGGACTCGAAAGCCTTCTTCCAGACGTTGTAGACGTCATCCGGCACGTTCGGCTGAAGCACATAGATCCGGCTGAACGTGTTGAACCTCTGGGCCACGAGGAAAGCGTTCTGCTGCTCCTCGGTGGACTTCACGACCTCGAAGAGGTGCGGCACGTTGGTGGCGCCGAGCTTGCCCAGCCAGTCCTTGGAGGGCTCCTTTTCCCACCAGAAGATGGGCGCCACCTTCTTGTCGGTGATCCACTTCGGGAACAGCCGCGGCACGTTCTCCTCGACGCAACGGTCGACGCCTTCCATCTCGTCCCTGTCGAAGGCCGCCATGATCTCGGAGGTGCCGCCGTAGCCGTAGACCATCTTGATCGGGCCGCCCATCTCCATCACGAACTGGGGTCCGATGCCGAAGGCCGCGCCCGGGGCGTTGCCGCCGCTGGTCACGGGCTTGCCACGCTTGACGAGATCCGCGTACGTCGTGCCCAGGCTGCGGCGCACACACCAGATGCGCGGAACCTCGCCCGCGCTGGGGCTTCCCAGCACGCGCACGGTCTTGAGATCGAAGTCAGGCACGTCCTTGCCCGCCAGCTCGCGCTGGACGAACCGCGGGTGAAGCAGTCCCAGAGTCATACCGTCGGGCTTGGCCTTCATGGCCCGGCGCAGGCCGCGAAGCTGTCCCGCTCCCGGAACGTTGCGGACGATGAAGGACGGGTCGCCCGGCAGATACCTGGCCACGAAACGGGCCACCAGCCGGGAAAACGTGTCGTAGCCGCCGCCGGGCGCCGAGCCGACGATGATGTTCACCGGCTTGGACTCGAAGAGCTTCTTCAGCTCTGCCTCCGAGCGCTGAGCCCAGGCACCCGAGGGAACCAGCAACGACGCCGCCAGAACCGCGGCGAACAGACCGCCCATGAGTCGAACGGATGCGCTCCTTCTCTTTAACGCCTCTACAAACATGGATACCTCCTTCACCAGATTAGTGTAAAGATAGCCCTCATAAACCAGGCGAAAGGCTAACACAAGCCTCGTCCGATGAAAAAAGCCTTGTCGTCAGTTTAACGGACTGGCGGGCGCCGTGAGCCCCGCCCGCTTGAAAAGGGACAGCACCAGCCCCAACGCCAGGACCCCGATCAGGCTCAGGTACATGCCACGGTACCCCACCAGCGAGATGACGCCCCCGGACAGGGCCGACCCCAGGCCCGACCCCAGCGGGAACGCCATGGAGAAGGTCGCCATGGTGACGCCGCGCCGCTTGGGGTCGCCCCGCTCCATGGCCAGCGCCAGCGTGGTCGACACGCCCAGGGCGTAGCCGAAGAAATAGCATGCTCCGGCGATCATCATCACAATGACGTCGCCGGCCAGCAGCACCAGGGCGATGCCGGCGATTTCCAGCACGTACGACGCCGCCACCGCCGGCGCGCGGCCCATCCTGTCCGACACCCGGCCGAGAAGCGGCCTGCCCACGACGCTGGCCAGTCCGATGGCGGCGAAGTACCAGCCGAGGCTCTCGATGCCCACCTCCCTGGCGTAAAGGACGATGAAGGAGTTGAGACCCGACCAGGGGAGGTTCATGCAGAAGAGCAGCAGGGCGGTGAAAAGTATCCCGCGGTCGAAGTAGGTCCGGAAATACGACCCGAGGTAGGCCCGGAGGCTGCTTCGAAGCGTCCCGCCGGGGGCGGGAACCGGGGATGGGGACGGGCCGCGCGGCGGAGCGAGGGACGACGGCGACCGCCTGATCCCCCGGCCGCAGACCTGGGCCAGGGCCGCGGCGAGGAGCGCAACGGCGCTCGACAGCGCGAACACCGCCACGTAGCCGCCCGCGGGAAGGCCGATGATCCACAGCGCCGCCGGAGGAAAGAACAGCGAGGCGCTGCTCTGTATGCCCGAGTAGTAGCCGCTGGCTTCTCCCCGACGGTCGGAAGGCACCACCGCGGCCAGCAGCGCGTAGCCGCTGGTGTTGATGCCGGCCCAGGCAAAGCCCCGCACGAGGTTGGCCGTGAAGGCGCCTTCGACAGAAGGGACGACGAAGATCAGCACGGTCAGGCACAGGCCGACGCAGCTCAGGCTCAGCACCCGGGTCTCGCCACCGGAATCCACCCAGGTGCCCACCAGCGGGCGGATCACCACGCTGGTGCCGCTGAAGCACGCCAGCAGAAGCCCGACCATGAAGGGCGAGCTGCCCAGGTGGTCCAGGTACAGCGGCAGCGTGGGCGTCAGGACCGCGTGATGCCCATAGGCCAGGAACTGCGACACGCTCAACAGGATGTAGGTGCGCGTCCAGAAGCTCGGCTTGCCGGCCTGATCGGGCATCAAGGTCTGGTGGTACGGCCCGGAGTCTCGGTCAACTGTGGCGTTGCACCCAGGACAGGATCACGTCGTTGGTCAACTCCGGGTCCTGCCAGAAGAACCCGTGGGTCTGCCCTTCCAGGACCTTGAGCTCGGCGCCGGGAATGCGGTCGGCCAGCACCTGGGCCTGGGCCACGTGGTTGCTCCCCACGGTGTCGCCGTCGCCGATGAGCACCATGGTCGGGCACCGGACGTCCTGCAGGCGGTGGGTTCCCTCGAAGCTGTGGCGCGCCATGACCAGGTGGACGAACTCCGGCAGCTTGGCGTGGGTCTCCCAGGCCAGCTTGTAGAAAGCCTCCACCTCGGCGCCATGGCTGGCCCGCCAGTCCGCGGTGAAGAAGGTGTCGGAGTCGACGATCTCGTCCCGGACGAACTTCTCGAACCCCATCTCCACCAGCTCGTAGACGAGCTGGTGCGGCAGGCCCGGAACGCAGTCCGGCCCGGCCCGGCCCGCGGTGCCGGAGCCGGCGGCCGCCATGATCAGGCTCTTGATGCGGCCGGGGAAGTTCTGGGCCAGCGACAACGCGATGCGGCCGCCCATGGAGTGGCCGATGAAGTGGGCCGAGGGGCAACCGATATGGTCCATCAACGCGACGATGTCCAGGGCCATGAGCTCGATGGTGTAGACGCTCTGCTGCGCCACCGAGCGCCCGCAACCGCGCGGATCGTGAAAGATCAGGTTCAGGGAGTCGGCCAGCGGCATCTGCGAGGGCTTCCAGACCTCGCCCGAATAGGCGGTGGAGGGCACGAAGATCAGGGCCTCGCCCTGTCCGTGGGTCTCGTAATAGAGGTCGACGCCGGTGGACAGTTTCACGTTGGGCATGGGTTCTCTCCTCCTCGAGCGGCCGGAAATTCGGCCCCTCACTTCTCTGCGGGATCAACTGTCCCCTTATTACATGGATTGACCCCGCACCGCGAACGGCTTGCCTCGGCCGTCTTGACAGGTATCCTCAATTTAGACATATGCACTGTTCACACGCTCACACGCTCACACGCTACGCTGGCCGCATGGAGGGAGCGGACGGCGTGGCCTTGCGGATTTCCGCCGAGTCGAGTCATCAACATGGGTAAGTCACTGATTATCGCGGAGAAGCCGTCGGTAGCCGCGGACGTGGCCAGGGCCCTGGGCGGCTTCAAGCGGCACCAGGACTACTACGAGAGCGACGAGTACGTGCTGTCATCGGCGGTGGGCCACCTGCTGGAGCAGACCCCGCCGGAGGGAGTCGAGGCCAAGCGGGGCAAGTGGAGCTTCGCCAATCTGCCGGTAATACCCCCTTACTTCGACCTGAAGCCGATCCAGAAAACCGCATCCAGGCTCAAGACGCTGGTCAAGCTGATCAAGCGCAAGGACGTGGACGCCCTGGTGAACGCATGCGACGCCGGACGCGAGGGCGAGCTCATCTTCCGGAACATCGTCCGCCACGCCAAGGCCAAGCAGCCCATCAAGCGGCTCTGGCTCCAGTCCATGACCCCCGACGCCATCCGCAACGGCTTCGTCAAGCTGCGCGAGGACGAGGAGATGCAACCGTTGGCCGATGCCGCCCTGAGCCGCTCCGAGGCGGACTGGCTGGTGGGCATCAACGGCACCCGGGCCATGACCGCGTTCAACTCCAAGCCAGGCGGGTTCTACAAGACCACGGTGGGCCGGGTTCAGACCCCGACCCTGGCCATCGTGGTGGAGCGCGAGGCCGCCATCCGGGACTTCAAGCCCGAGCCCTACTGGGAGGTAACGGCGACGTTCCGGTCCGAGGGGGGCGAGTACCAGGGGCGCTGGTTCGATGAGGCGTTCCGGAAGAAGGACGACGAGCCCAACGCCCGCGCCGAGCGGATCTGGGACGAAGCCAGGGCCGAGGCCATCCGCGAGAAGTGCCTGGGCAAGGCCGGCGTCGCCACGGAGGAGAGCAAGCCCACCCGGCAGGCGCCGCCGCCCCTGTTCGACCTCACGAGCCTGCAGCGGGAAGCCAACGCCCGTTTCGGCCTGAGCGCCAACCGCACCGTGCAGATCGCCCAGGCGCTGTACGAGCGCCACAAGGTGCTTACCTACCCGCGCACCGACTCCCGGGCCCTGCCCGAGGACTACCTCAACACGGTCAAGGACTCGCTGGGAATGCTCAAGGGCACCGACTATGCGCGATTCGCCGGCACCATCCTGGAGAACGACTGGGTCCGGCCCAACAAGCGCATCTTCAACGACGCCAAGGTGTCGGACCACTTCGCCATCATCCCCACCACCGAGGCGCCCAAGCGCCTGAACGAAATCGAGCAGAGGATCTACGACCTGGTGGCCCGGCGCTTCCTGGCGATCTTCTACCCGGCCGCCGAGTTCCTGGAGACGACCCGGGTCACCCGGGTGGAAGACGAGCCCTTCAAGACCGTGGGCAAGGTCATGGTCAAGGCGGGCTGGCTGGAGGTCCACGGCAGGGACAAGCAGGGCGACGAGACACTGGCCCCCCTCGGAGCCCCGGCGCCGGACGCATCCGAGACCGCCGCGGCCCGTGTTCCAAGCCCCGTCCCGGTCGAAACGGGCGATGTCGAGGTCAAGTCCAACGAGACCCGCCCGCCGGCGCGGTTCACCGAGGCCACGCTCCTGGGCGCCATGGAAGGGGCGGGCCGGCTGGTGACCGACGAGGACCTGCGCGCGGCCATGGCGGGCAAGGGACTCGGCACCTCCGCCACCCGGGCGTCCATCATCGAGGGGCTCCTCGACGAGGACTACATCATCCGGGAAGGCAAGGAGCTTCACGCCACCTCCAAGTCCTTCATGCTCATGGAGCTGCTCAACGGACTGGGCGTCCGGGAGCTCACCCGTCCCGAGCTCACCGGCAACTGGGAATACCAGCTCTTCCAGATGCAGGGCGGCAAGAAGAGCCGGGACGAGTTCATGGGCGAGATCACCCAGATGACCCGGCAGATCGTGGACCGGGCGCGGCAGTACGAGCACGACACCATCCCGGGCGACTTCGGCACCCTCTCGGCGCCGTGCCCCAGGTGCAAGGGCGAGGTGCGGGAACGGTACCGGAACTATCAGTGCATGAACTGCGACGTCAGCCTTCCCAAGATCCTCGCGGGACGGCTGCTCAGCGCAGAGGAGATCGCGACCCTGATCGAGGACGGCCAACTCGGTCCGCTGCAGGGATTCCGAAGCCGCCAGGGACGGCCGTTCGCGGCCGTGCTGAAGCTGTCGCCCGAATACCGGATCGCGTTCGACTTCGGCAACGAGTCCGGAAACGGCGACGGCGAAGCCGCCCCCAGCGTCGACTTCACCGGCCAGGAACCCCTGGGGCCGTGCCCCCGCTGCGGCGGCCGCGTGTTCGAGCTGTCCATGCGCTACGTGTGCGAGAAGGCGGTGGGCGACGCGCGCACGTGCGAGTTCGGCTCCGGCAAGATCATCCTCCGCCAGGAGGTGACGCGGGAGCAGATGGTCAAGCTGTTGAGCGAGGGCAAGACGGACCTGTTGCCGGGCTTCGTCTCGTCGCGCACGGGCCGGCGGTTCAAGGCGTTCCTGGCGATGCAGGAGGGGAAGGTCGGGTTCGAGTTCGAGCCCAGGCCCGCCGCCAGAAAGGCAGCGGCCGCCCGCGACAAGCCGGCCGCGGTGAAGGCGGACTTCTCGGGTCAGGAGCCCCTGGGGCCGTGCCCCCGCTGCGGCGGGCGGGTGTTCGAGTGGGACTCGCAGTACGTGTGCGAGAAATTCCAGGCCGAAACGAAACCGTGCCGCTTCAAGGCCGGCAAGGTCATCCTCGAGCAGCCGCTGGAGCGCGACCAGGTGGCCAAGCTCCTGGCCCAGGGCAAGACCGATCTCCTGCCCGACTTCGTCTCATCCAAATCCGGCCGCTCGTTCGCCGCCTGGCTCACCCTCGACGACAACGGCAAGGTCACCTTCGAGTTCCCGCCGAGGGAATAGGGCCGCTCCACGCCAATTACGGTTTCCCGAAGGTGGCCACCCGGTCCACCCGGCACTCGAACAGCACGCGTTTCTCGTCGATGACGGGATCCCTGAGCCCGTAGGGCGGCTCCTGACCGGTGTACTTGGTCCACATGCGGTCGATGTGCTCGCCGGCCCTCTCGCCGCCGGGCTCGCCCTCGCGGATCTCGTTCACCACCGTCGCCTTGATGCTCATCCAGTGGTAGGGGTTCTGGGGATTCACCAGCAGCATGGTGAGACGCGGGTTCTTCCGGATCCAGCCGCACTTGGCCCGGTGCGAGGCCGTGTTCACCAGCACCTTGTCGCCGTCGTAGTCGAACCACATGGGTGTGAGATTGACCCGCCCGTCGGGACCGGTGAGGCCCAGGGTGACCGTGATCGGCATGTCCAGCAACTGCTTGTAGGTGGGGTCGAGATCCTCCAGGCTCGCGGACTTGGTCCTTTCGCCGATGGCGAACTGGCCCTCCTGCAGGCCTCCGGAAACGTCCTTGAACTGCGCTACGGTGAATTCCGACATGGATGCCTCCTCCCGGATGATTGTGAGACTGGAAACGGGTTGCCCTACAGGAAATCCCGGATGGCCTTGAAGGACGCCTCCGGGTTCGCGAAGAAATAGCTGTGCCGCTCGCCAGGGAGGATCACCAGGCGGGCCCCGGGGATGCCGGCGGCCAGGATGTCCGCGGATGTCCGGTGGTCCATGTCGCTGGTGACGCTGCGGTCGTCCTCCCCCACCAGGACCAGCGTCGGCACCGCGATGTCCTTGAGCCGGTGACTGGTGTCGTGCCCCTGGCGGGCGATGACGTGGCGCAGGTAGAACTCCGGCGGGCAAGGGTTGGCCATGCGGACGTCCAGGTAGGCCTGGATGCGTTCCGGGTGCTGCTTCGCGAAGGCCTCGGTGAACCCCACCGCCACGGAGCTGTCGCTCACGTAGCGCTCGTAGCCCATCTCCACCATCTCCTTGGCCAGCTTCAGGGGGATCCCCTTGGTGTTGGGGAAAGACGCGCCGCTGGACGCCAGGATCAGCTTGCTCACCTTCCCGGGGTGGTCCAGGGCCAGGAGCTGCGCCACCCGCCCGCCCATGGAGTGGCCGCAGACGACGGCGTCCCTGGCACCCACATGGTCCATGATGGCCGCGATGTCGTCGGCGAACATGTCGGTGGTGTACGGGATGGACGGCTTGCCGGAGCGCCCGGTGCCCCGGTAGTCGGAGGTGATGCACATGTGGTCCCTGGAGAACTCCGGCACCGGGTACATCTTCCAGACCTCGCCGTCGCAGGCGGTCTCGCTGATGAAGACGAAGGGGCGGCCTTCGCCTTTCACCTCGTAGTAGAGATCGACGTCATCACGTTTCAGGATCGGCACTGATGGAACCTCCCGGGTATTGATTTCGGACTGCCGGGCCGCTTCGCCCTTGCGGGTGCGGCCCGCGGACACGGCGGCGACAGCGCCCTCACGAAAGACCGTACAGGGCCGCCGGGTTGTCCTGCAGGATCTTCTCGGCCTGGCGGCCGGTGATGAACCCCTCCTCCCCCATCTCCCTCAACACGCTCAAGGTGCGGATCTCCGCGGACTGATCCGCGTGGCTGTAGTCGGTCCCGGCCACGAGGTTGTCCTCGCCGCAGTGCCGGATGATGTAGGGCAGGTCTTCCACCGTCTGGCACGCCACGTAGAACCGCGACTCCTTGAGCAAATTCTTGGTAAAGTCGAACGAGAACATCCAGCGGGAACGCTCGTGGCGCGCCCGCAGCTCCGCCAGCGCGAACGGCACCCAAGAGGCCATGGCCTCGATGAACCCGACCCTCAACTTGGGGAACTTCGCGGGCACCTCGGCCATCACCAGCGAGGTGAAGGCGTCGATGACCGGCGCGGTGATGTTATGGAGGCTCAGTATCGTGGCGTCGGCGTCGGTGAGCGCCGGGTCGCCCGTGCCGGTGTGGACGCACATGGCCATGTCGAGGGCCTCGGACTCCTGGTAGAGCGGAAAGAAGTAGGAGTCGCCCGCGCGCCGGTTGCCGCACTCGAGCCCCTTCTTCATCCACCCGCAGGCGCCGTTCTCCCGGGCGAAGCGCATCTCCTTCACCGCCTCGTCCATATCGCCCATGGGCAGGAGGCAGACCCAGCGCAGGCGGTTGTCGCTCTGTTTCCACCGGTCGGCCATCCAGCGGTTGTAGGCCCTGCGCAGCGCATGCTCGATGTCGTCCCGCGGACTCCATCGCAGCAGGAACGTGGTCGGGTAGCACACCTGGACGTCGATGCCGAGCTCGTCCATGTGGCGCAACCGCGCCGGCACGTCCAGCAGTTCGCGGGTCTCCACCGTCGTCTCCGTGCGCTTGTCGTCCCTGATGCGCCGTACCAGGAAACGCCCGTCCACGCACCAGTAGCGGTTGTATCCCTGCGGCTGCGTGCCGCCCGAGCTGTCCGGGGCCTGCATCACCGTGACCGGGGTGTAATGCCTGTAGGCCTCGTCGATGTAGGCCCAGGTATCCTCGGTCTCGTCCACGTGGGCGTCTGCGTCAATGACCGGCATGGGCACTACATAGGATTCCTTCGTGATCGCTGTCAACCTTCCTCGCACGGAGTGGAGACCCGCCGATCCCCCCGCCGTCGGGCCGCCCGGCCCCGTTCCCGGAGTGGACTTCGGCCGGCTCCGGGTTTAACCTCTGTCCAGCTTGCTACGCATGCCATCGGCCCGTAACCTTTTGTACTCGTGCGAACGAAGCCCATGCACGACCACAAGATCATTCTGGCGGGAACGCTGCTCGTCGCGGCTTCCGAGCCCGTGCTCAAGGACCGATTGATCCGCGTCCGCGGCGAGCTCATCGAGAGCGTCGAGCCCTTGCCGGCCGCGTCGCCGGAGACCGCTGCCGAGACCCCGGTCATCGACGCCCGCGACAAGGTCGTTATCCCGGGCCTCGTAAACGCCCACTGCCACCACACCGAAGCCCTGCAGCGGAGCCTCCGGGACCGGGTGCCCTTCGAGCTGTGGCTGCCGGAGAGGCGCGGTATCGAGGACGCCCTGGACCTCGGCTACGACGAGTTGCTGGCGGCAAACCACATCGCGCTGCTGGAAAACCTGAAGCACGGGACCACGACCGTGCTGCATCACCTGTCGCGGCGGGGCGCCATCGAGCTGGAGGAAATCCGCGCGTGCATCGACGCGGCCGAGCGCATCGGCGTCCGCACCTTCATCGCACCGTCGGTGGCCGATGCCGGCTGGCATCGCGTGGTCCCGACGCGGGAGGCATCCGCCGCCGCGCTTGAAGAGCTCTGGCGACTCGAACAGGCCCTGGACTTGATTGCCGGCGGACCGGCCAGCGTCAAGGGCGTGGTCGCCCCCAGCTCGCCCCACACCTGCACCGACGACTTCCTGAGCCGCTGCCTGACCATGGCCGAGGACAGGGAGCTGCTCATGCACACCCATTTCCTGGAAACCCGGGTGGAAGCCACCCAGCGCACCACCACCGGCGAGACCACGGTGGCGAGGGCGTCACGGCTCGGCCTGCTCCGACCCGAGACCTCCCTGGCCCACGCGGTGCACCTCACCGACGAAGAACTCAACGTACTCAGGGAGAAGCAGCCGGCCGTGGTCCACAACCCGTGCAGCAACGCCAGGCTCGGCAGCGGCATCGCGCGCATCCGCGAAATGCTGGACCGGGGCATCACCGTGGCGTTGGGCTCGGACGGCGGCGACACCAGTGACGGCTATTCCCTGTTCGACCAGATGAAGATGGCGGCGCTCATGCGGCGCCCGACCGAGCCCGACTTCAACGCCTGGATCACCGCCGCGGAAAGTCTGGCCATGGCCACCACCGGCGGCGCCAAGGCCCTTGGCCTGCGTACCGGCAGGATCGCGCCGGACCACCTGGCGGACATCTGCATCCTGAAGCCGCGCACGCGGATGTGGCCGGCCGCGAACCTCGTGCAGGCCCTCGTCTATTCCGAGAACGGCGGCAGCGTCGACACCGTACTGGTGGGGGGCAACGTCGTGCTGGAGAACGGCGAGAGCCCGCGCATCGAAGAAGCAGCGCTAGGACGGCAGGCCGGAGCACTGGCCGAAAGGGTCGAGCGGGCAAGACATGAGTGGGCCGGCCGGAAGCGCATCCCGGAGGTCGCCGAACGCCTCCGCGCCGCGGAGGAGGAGTATCGGCAGGCCGCTTCGCCGCCTGGAAAACAGGAGGACCATTTCATCCGTTCGGGCTGAGCGTAGCGAGGCCCTGCCGGGCGAAGGGCCCTGATGTGATTGATTCAGACCCTTACGCCGGCTGGGCCTCCGCTGCCACGACCTCCGATTCGAGCAGGACGCTGCAACCCGGACAGTACCAACGCCGGAATTGGTACTGGCCCGTGAGCAGGTCCATCAGGGGCCCTGCCTCGGTGGGTGGCGCCTCACCGACGGAACAGGCCTCTCGCCAGTCCTTGTCGCTTTCGCACAGGAGGCAGCCGCACCGGGTGCACCGCACCCACGGACGGCCGTCGATGTCGCACAGTTCCAGAGACTCCTGGAGCGGATGCCGGACGTCTGCCGTGCCGCCTGCGGTTTCGGACGGTTCCGGCGCCCGGGTGACAGCGGCCTGCCGTTGGCGCTTCAAGGACTCGCGCTTCGCCCGGGTGGCGCCGGCGTCCAGGCCGTCAACCTCCGCAAACACGACCCCGTAGATGGACTCGGCGGCTTCCCGCGACACCAGGCCGTCCGCCACGTCCTCGGCCACGGCCTCCGGTTCCCGTTCCAGCGGGTCGCCGTAACCGCCGCCGTTGGCGCAGCGCAGGTAGAGCAGGTCGTCGGCGTTCAGGCGGAGGTCGCGGTAGCCCAGCAGGTTGTGGGTGCCGCCGGCCTCGGCCAGCTCGTCGGGAAGGGTCCCGCCGGCCACGTGCCTTTGCACGTCGCTGTCCTCCACCTGCACCAGGATGCTGGGTGCGCCCGGGTGGCCGCCGTAGATGCCGAACCCGGAGTTCCTGAGTCCTGCCACGCCCAAGGCGACGATCTGGATCTTGGCCTCCGGGGCGTCGTGGGTCATGAGGAGGGACTCCTCGCCGGCGCCGCCACGGTACTTGCCCGCCCCGGCGCCGTCCTGGAGATGGCGACGATAGAGGTAGAGCAACGGGAAGTTGGCCTCCACCCACTCGACGTTGTGCACGGTGGAGGGCCGGCCCATCTCGATGCCGGCGGTGTTGATGCCGTCGCCCCAGGAACGCGCGCCGATGCCGCCCAGGCCCACCAGCGTCGAGACGTAGTAGCCGCCGGTCTGGTTCACCCCGGCGTGGCGCGCCAGACGCGTGCCGAGGGTCTGGGCGGTGACTTCCCTGGACCACTTCTCGCTGGTGCCGATCATCTGGATCAGCGTGCTGCCGGCAAGGAACCGCGCCACCGCGCCCCCCGAGGTCGTGTTGAGCGACACCGGCGCTGGGTAGGTGGGGTTCACGATGGTCCCTTCGGGCGCGATCACCTCCATGACGCGGAACAGGCCGTGGTTCTTGGGCAAATCGTAGCCCAGCGTCTGGAGCAGCGACTCGAAGCACGCGCCCACGGTGGCGTGGTAGGGCAGGTTGATGCCCACCGGCGCCTGCGCGTCGGTGCCGGTGAAGTCGAAGGTCAAAAGGTCCCGCTTCTTGGTGAGCTGCACCTGCATGTTCCACAGGTTGTCGCCGGCTTCGATGTTGCCCTGGGCGCGCCAGACCCCGTCGGGCACCTCCAGGAGGCGTCCGCGCAGCACGCTGGCGGTGTGGTCGAGCATCTCGTTGGTCACCTTCTCCATCAACTCCACGCCGTAGTGGCGGTAGAGCTCCTGCATGCGGGCGCGGCCCACGTTGTTGGCGGCGATCTCGCACTTGAAGTCCAGCCCCACCATGACCGGCTGCCGGGTCATGTTGGTGATGGTGTCGAACACGTCCCGGCGGATCTTGCCGCGTTCGATGAGCTTGAGGCCGGGGATGCGGATGCCCTCGTGGCAGATTTCGGTGGCGCCGGGCGAGTTCCCGCCCGGCGACATGGCGCCGACATCGGCCACGTGCACGAAGGTCGCGCTCCAGCCGATCAGGCGCTCGTCCACGTGGATCGGCGAGACCACGTACATGTCCGGCTGGTGGATGGCGGCAAGGTAGGGGTCGTTGATCAGGAACATGTCGCCCGGGAAGATCCCGCCCTCGTCGGTGAAGCGCTCGATGATACGCCGCACCGCCACTCCGGCGCAGCCCACGTGCCAGGCCATGGCGTCGCCGGCGCACAGGACGTCGCCGTTGGGCTGGTAGAGGCCCGCCAGGTAGTCGCGCATCTGGGTGGTGTTGACGGTCCCGCCCACCCGCTCCAGGGTGGTGCCGATCTCCTGGGTGATCTGGTAGAGCCGGTGCGAGAGGATCTCGAAGGTCACCGGATCGACGGACAGCTTGGGTTCAGCCATGGAACGCTCCTTGGTTCGCGGTCCCGCAACTACCGGCGGACCGCGCCCCGCGGTCAGACCTGCACGTGCATCCGGATGTTGCGGTACTCGTCCATCACCGCGGTGTCGCCGGGGCCGACGACGATGGTGGTCACCGGGCTCTCGACGATCGCCGCGCCCCGGATCTCCATGCCCGGCTTGAGCCGCTCGAAGTCATAGATGCCCGCGGGCAGGAAGTCCCGTTCCTGCTCGAAGTACGCGTTTCGCTTCCCCTTGAAGGCATCGCGGGGATCGGCGGCGCCCATGGCGTACCGCTTGATGTTGGGGTGCTGGATCTTGCCCACCGCGCGCAGCCGGAAGGTGATGATCTCCTTGCCCGCCTCCCGGTAGCCGGACCCCGGGCCGTAGGACTTCTCGTACAGCTCGTCGAAGGCCTGATCGAGCCACTGGAAGTCCTCCACGCCCAGCTCCGTAATCCCGGGCGGCAGCTCGGCATTCAACTCGTGGCACTGAAAACGGTAGCGCATGTCCAGGCTGCGGATGACGGCGATCTCCTCGTCCGCGAACCCCATCTTCTCCAGGTCCGCGCGGGCCTTGTCCAGGAGCCCGTCGAAGGTGGCGTTGACGACCTTGGGGTCCGGCGGATACCCCAGCCGCTCCGCCTTGCCGTACTCGAACACCACGTCCGAGGCCAGCAGGCCCAGTCCGCCGTGGACCGAGGAGGTCATGGGAACCACCACCTCCCGGATGCCCAGCTCCGCGGCGTACCGGCCGCAGTGCACCGGTCCGGCCCCGCCTTCCACGAACAGCACGAAGTTCCGGGGATCGTGGCCGCGCTCCACCGTGGCCCGGCGGATCAGGTCCGCCATCTGCGCATTGGTGATGCGGTAGAGGCCGCTGGCCGCCTCGGTGAGGCTCATGCCCAAAGGATCCGCCACCTTCTCCCGGATCGCCCGCTCCGCCGCTTCCCGGTCCAGGCTCATGCGCCCGCCCAGGAAGTAGTCGGGGTTCAGGTACCCCAGCACGAGGTCTACGTCCGAAACCGTGGGCTCGGTGCCGCCCAGCCCGTAGCTCGCCGGGCCCGGCTTGGCGCCGGCTCCCTGAGGCCCCACCTTCAAGAGCCCCTTCTCCTTGTCCACCCAGCCGATGCTGCCGCCCCCCGCGCCGATGGACTCCACCCAGATCTTGGTGGCCAGCACGGCGTGGCGCAGGATCACCGGGCTGTAGTTCTTCTCGATGCGGCCGTCCCGCACCAGCCCCACCTTGAACGTGGTCCCGCCCATGTCGGTGACCAGGATGTTGGGCTCGTCGATCTTGTCGCAGAAGTACTGGCCCCCGACGACGCCCGCCGCCGGCCCCGACTCCACCAGGCCCACGCCCCGGCGCACGCAGGCGTCGCTGTCGAGCACGCCGCCGTAGGCCTGCATGATGAGCGGCGCGTTGTGCAGCCCCTTGGCCGCCAGGGAGTTGCTCAGGTTGGACAGGTACGACGAGATGGTGGGGCCGATGTACGCGTTGAAGATGGTGGTGATGGTGCGCTCGTACTCCCCCAGGTAGGGCGCCACTTCCGAGGACAGACTCACGAACAGGCCGGGATGCCGTGACTGGATCAGCTCTTCCAGCGCCCTCTCGTGGCTGTCGTTGGCGATGGACCACAGGAGCGAAACCGCCACCGAGGTCACCCCCTCGGCCACCAGCCGGTCGACGACGGCCGCCGCCTCGTCGAGGTCCAGCTCCACCACCACCGTGCCCTTGTAGTCGACGCGCTCCTTGACCTCGCCGATCAACCTCCGCGGCACCAGTGGGTCCGGCTTGGTCAGGGCGTAGAAATGCGCGGTCTCGGCCTCGGTGAGCCCCTCGGTCATGCGCCCCCGCATCATGTAGATGCTGTCGGCGAATCCCACGTGGTGATGAGCCCGGTCCTGGCCCCCGAGCGGGTGAGCAGCGTGTTGTCCCCCACCGTGCAGCCGTGGAAGAAGAGCTTGGCCGTGTGCAGCAGCGCCTCCTCGCCGGTCATGCCCAAGTGCTCGGCGGCGTTGCGCACCGCGTTGAGGACCCCCAGCGCGAAGTTGTCCGGCGTGGACAACGATTTGCCCACCGTCAGCTCGCCGGCCTCGTCGACGACCACGCAGTCGGTGAACGTGCCGCCGATATCCACGCCCAGGTTGTACTCCATGTGGCTCTCCGTGACTGGTCGGGTCACCGCCTGATGGCCGCGTACTGGTCGGGCCTCCGGTCCGTCACGCGCGCCATGGTCAAATCCCGTCCTGGAAGTCCGGGGTCCTCTTGTACCATCCCGCGGCCCGCTCGTAGGCATGACCGACCCGCAGGACCGTCTCTTCATCGAAGGGCCTGCCAACGATCTGCATACCGATGGGCAGGCCCGAGGGGGAGAAGCCGCAGCAAACGCTGAGGGACGGCAGCCCGGTCTGGTTGAACGGGATGGTGCACAGGGTGAAAAGGTTGCCGCGGTGGTCCGAAAGCCTCACCTCGCGGCCGTCGATATGCGCGCGGCCCCGGTCCAGCTCCTCGATGGTGGGCGCGGGAAAGGAGATGGTGGGGGCCACGATCACCTGCACGCGCTCGAAGGCTCGCTCGAAACCCTCGTAGACGAGCCGCCGCACCCGGTGGGCGGTGTTGACCGCGCTGCCCGGTATCAAGAGCGAGCCGATGAGGTTCCTGAGCATCCCGGGGCTGTAGTCCCGCGGCCGGGTGCGCAGGTAACGGTCGTGGTCCGGCATGTCCTCCACCCGGGCGATGCAGGCCTGCGCCGCCGGCAGAAGCTCCATGTGCGGGACCGCCACATCTTCCGTCGTCAGTCCGAGGGTTTCGAGGAAACGGACGGCCGCTGCGAAGACCAGCCTGACCTCATCGAACATCAGATCATCAAAGTAGCCGCGGACGAGCCCAATCTTCAATCCGCCGACATCCTTCCCGATGCTCGCGGAATAGTCCGGCACGGGCACGTCGGCACTGAACGGATCCAGCGGGTCCATTCCGGCGATGCAGTTCAGCACCAGCGCGCAGTCCTCCACCGTCTTGGCGAGCACGCCGAAATGATTGATGGAGCCGGGTCCCGTGCCCGGGACTCCGCCGAACATGCTCACCCTTCCGTGTGTCGGCTTCAGTCCGGCGATGCCGCAGAGCGCCGCCGGATTCCTCACCGAACCCGCGCTGTCCGTGCCGATGGAGGCCACACCAAGGCTCGCCGCCACCGCGGCGGCGGAGCCGCCGCTCGATCCGCCGGTGGCCCGCGACACGTCCCAGGGATTGCGGCTGGGGCCGTAGAACACGTTGTTGGTGTGGCTCGACTTGGCCCACTCGTGCATGTGGGTCTTGCCCAGGATCACCGCGCCCGCGGCCCTGAGCCTGCCCACCACCGTTGCATCATGGTCGGGCCTCCAGTCGGAAAGCGTCTTCGACCCCGCGGTGGTGCGCACGCCCTTGATGGCGATGTTGTCCTTGATGGAGATCGGGATCCCGTGCAGCGGACCGCGGTAGCGCCCGCCCTCGATCTCCTTGGCCGCTGCCTCGGCATCGGCGCGCGCCTGGTCCGTCATCAGGGTGACGTACGCATTCAGGACAGGGTTCAGCCGCTCCATCCGCTCGAACACGAGCTCCGTCAGATCCACCGGAGACACTTCCCGGCTCTCGATCTGCTCGGCCAACCGCGAAACCGCCAGTCCTTCCAGATCCCGCTCTTCCATCTCCGGACTCCTTTCGCCCTCCCGACTATCCGTATAGGGCAGGCGTATGTGCGCACGCAAGGCCGTTGCTCGGAGTGGACGCCGGCGTATTTGACCTTGCAAAAATTACGGTGTTATGGTCCGGGGCCGGAAGCCGGATGCATGGGCCGATCACCCCGGAAGGAGGTCCCGTCGGGATGCCCGAGAAAGACGACAGCGGCGGTTATATCCTCAGGATCGCGTCCCACTCGCCGTCCCACCCCTGGTGGCGCATCACCGATGAGCTGGCGGAGGGGCTGAACGGCTATCGCGAGGAGCCGGGACTGATATCGAGCGTCGGCGTGTTCACGGGCCGGTTCGGGCTCGGGTCGCTGGAGAACCCCAAGACCGTGGGCGCCGGCCTGGCCGACGTGGGCATCACCAACCCTCCCGTGAACGCCCGGATGGCCACCGAGGGAATTGGCCTGTTCAACGCCGGCGTCGGCGAGCTGAGAGCCATCGCGCGCTTTCCCGAGCCCGACTACATCTTCTGGCTCGTAGCGGAAGAGCTCGGCATCCGGTCCATGGAGGAGATCGCGGCGCGCAAGCCGGCCATGACCCTGGTATCGGGCCGGGTGGGGCCCACGGGCCCGGACACCCTCACCTGGACGGTCGAGCAGGTGATGAAGTGGTACGGCTTCAGCTACGATGACGTGAACTCCTGGGGCGGCCGGGTGCTTTTCCCGGGCCCCGCGGTCGTCGGCGTACCCATGGTGCGGCGCGGCGAGGGCAACGCGGTTTTCCAGGAGGGGGTCCACGACGAGTCCTGGGAGGAGCTGACGGAAGCCAGGCCCATGCGCTGCCTGGAGCTGGACCCGCAAGCCGTCGCGCACATGCGGGACACGTATGGTTTCGACCAGGCCATCATCCCCAAGGGCCGCCTCACGGGTATCGAGCGCGACTTGCTGACCCTGAGCTTCGGCGGCTGGCTGCTGTTCTGCCGGGCCGATCTTCCGGACGAGATCGCCTACCTGCTGGCGCAAACGAGCATGGAGCGCAGGGACCGGATCGCCGCCCCTTACGAGGACCTGCCGCCTCATCTCAGGGACATCGAGGTCCCCATTACGCCTGAACACCTGTGCAACGACTGCGTGGTGCCGCTGCACCCCGGGGCGGAACGCTACTACAAGGAATTCGGCTGCCTCTGAGCACGCGGTCCGATGCCGTGCCGGCGGAAGGTCCCCGCCAACGGGCGAAACGGGCTGGACCGGAAAGGAGCTGGCCATGGAACCTGTGGATCTGGTCCACACCCGTCCCGGGCAATCGCTTCCTGTTCTGAGCGCGGAGCCAAGCGAATGCCGGTAAGCGACCTGCGAGACTGGATCGACCGCATCGACGCCCAGGGCCAGCTCCGCCGTGTCGACGGGGCCGACTGTGACGAGGGCATCGGCGGTCTCACCGACCTCTACATGGAAAAGGTTGGACGCCCGGCGCTCCTCTTCGACAACATACCCGGCTACCCGCCGGGCTTCCGCGTGCTCTCCAACGTGACCACATCGCCCGAACGAGTGGCCGTCACCCTGGGCTTGCCGCGGGACCTGTCGCTTCGGGACATGGTGGAGCACTGCCGCCGTTTCCATGGCGCCCTACCCGGCATCAAGCCGCGGGCGGTGGACGCCGGACCGCTGCTGGAGAACGTGGCGACGGGGAGCGACGTCGACATGCTCCGGTTCCCCACCCCGAAGTGGCACGAAGACGACGGCGGCCGCTACCTCGGAACGGGTTGTGCGGTCATCATGCAGGACCCGGACTCCGACTGGGTCAACGTTGGGTGCTACCGGGTCGCCGTCCACGACCGGGGCACCTTGGGAATCATGATCACGGGGGGCAAGCAGGGGCGTCTCATCATGGAGAAGTACTGGCGCCGGAACGAAGCCTGCCCCGTGGTCGTATCCTTCGGCCACGACCCGTTGATCTACCTGATGGCCGGACTCCACGCGGCCTCCGGCGTGTGCGAATACGACGTGGCCGGCGGAATACGCGGCGAGCCCGTGGACGTCGTCCGGGGCGCGGTCACGGGCCTGCCCCTTCCGGCGACGGCCGAGATCGCCGTGGAAGGGTACATCCCCGCGGGGCGTTTCGAGCCCGAAGGACCGTTCGGAGAGTGGACCGGCTATTACGCGGGCGGGCGGGAGAAGCAGCCGGTCATCGAGGTGGCGTCGCTGATGTACCGGAGCGACCCGATCATCCTCGGCACCGTGCCGCGAAGGCCTCCGAGCGATGACACCTACATCTCCAGCTTCCTGAGCAGCTCGGCCATCTGGGAGCAGATGGAGGCCGCGGGGGTGCCCGGCATCAAGGGCGTATGGAATCACGAGGGCTGCGGCAGCCAGATGTTCATCACCATCGCCATCGAGCAGATGTATCAGGGCCACTCGAAGCAGGCCGCCATGGCCGCCGCCGGCTCCTACGCGGGCTCCTACCTCAACAAGATGATCGTCGTGGTCGACGACGACATCGACCCCACCGATTCGGACGCGGTCCTGTGGGCCATGTGTACGCGCGTCGACCCGGACCTGGACCTGGACATCGTGCGCAACTGCTGGAGCAGCCCGCTCGACCCCATGGCCTATCCCGACGACCGCCGGAACCTGAACAAGAGGATGCTCATCGATGCCTGCCGGCCCTGGAACCGACGAGATACCTTTCCCAAGGTCGCGGAGGCCGGCGCCGAGCTGAAAGAGCGCATCCGAAAACGGTGGCCCGATCTATGCGACCTCTGACCGGGCACGGTAAAGCCCCCTCGGGCACCGCTTGACCCACTCCACCGTATCGGCTGTATTGAGCGAACGGAGCGGACGGCATGGCTGACGACTATCGTGTAATCGGCACTCCGGTGGTGCGCCCGGACGGCCCGGAAATGATTTCGGGGCAGGCGGTCTACGGGCCCGACGTGACCCAGCCGGGGATGCTGTGGGGCAAGATCCTGCGGAGCCCGCTGCCGCATGCCAGGATCCGGTCCATCGACGTGGAGAGGGCCCGGGCGCTCCCGGGGGTGACCGTGATCACGGCGCGCGACGTGCCGGATCGCCGCTACGGCTACGCCATCGAGGACGAGCAGATCTTCGCGGTGGAGAAGGTGCGCTACGCGGGCGAGCCCGTGGCCGCGGCCGCGGCGCCGGACGAGGAACGGGCGCTGGAAGCGCTCTCGCTCATCGACGTGGAATACGAGGAGTTGCCGGGGGTCTTCGGCGCCGAGGAGGGGGCGCGGGACGGCGCGCCCCTGGTCCACGAGGAGCTGGGGCCGGCCCGATCCGTGTACCTGGCGTCATGGAACCCGGTGCCGGGCACCAACATCATCCACCGGGCCACCCACCACCGCGGCGACGTGGACGCCGCCCTGGCGAAGGCGGACTACGTGTTCGAGGACACCTTCCACGCCAGCCAGATCCATCACAGCTACATGGAGCCCCACGCCACTCTGGCCTCGGTCCGAGGCAACACGGTGACCGTGTGGACCTGCAGTCAGGAGGTGTTCCAGCTCCGCACCCTGCTGGCCGGGCTGTTCGACATCCCGGAAAGCCGCATGCGGATCATCTGCACCAAGGTGGGCGGCGGCTTCGGCGGCAAGATCGAGCCGCGGTTGGAGCCCGTGGCGGTGGCGTTATCGATGCACTGCCGCAAGCCCGTGAAGATGGTCATGACCCGGGCAGAGGAGTTCACCGCCGCGGCCGGCTCGACTCCCGCCACCGTGACGGTCAAGACCGGGGTGCTGAAGGACGGCACCCTGGTGGCCCGGGACGTGGACTTTCTCTGGGACACCGGCGCCCACGCCGAGGGACTGCCCCCCAGCAACCGCGCCATGAAGGACGGCAACGGCCCCTACCGGGTCCACGACCTCCGCATCTCGTCCACCCTGGTCTACACCAACAAGATGCGCGGCACCCAGTTGCGCGGGCTGGGCGTGCCCGAGGGCGCCTGGGCCATCGAATCGCAGATGGACATGATCGCCGAGCGCCTGGGCATGGACCCGCTGGAACTGCGGCTCAAGAACATCCTCCAGGAAGGCGACATCAACTCCATCGACGACGTGGTGCAGAGCATCGGCCTCAGGGAGTGCCTCGAAAAGGTGGCGAAGGAGATCGGCTGGGGCGAGCCCAAGCCCCGGAACGTGGGCCGCGGCCTCGCGGTCATCGCCAAGTCCCCCACCACCCACTCCAGCATCTCCGCCGCCTACGTCCAGTTCAACGAGGACGGCAGCGCCCAGGTGCTGGTGGGCGCCTCCGAGATCGGCCAGGGCATGTCCGTCGTGATGTGCCAGATCGCCGCCGAGGTGCTTGGGCTTGCGGTGGAGCAGGTGGGCATCGCCAGCGCCGACACCGGCACCACCCCCTACGACCGCGGCACCTTCTCGAGCCGGGTGACCTTCTACACCGGCATGGCGGTGAAGATCGCCGCCGAGGATGCGAGGAGCCAGCTGCTGGAGGTGGCTTCCCGGATGGTGGAGATCCCCCGGGACGACCTGGAGGTGGCGGAAACGCGGGTGGTGTCGCCCGCCCACCCGGAACTTTCGCTGACGTTCCGCGAAGTGCTGGAACGGGCGCATACCAGCGAGCGGCCGATCCTGGGGCGGGGCTCCTACGGCGGCAAGGGGGACTACCCGACGCTGCCCCACAAGACCCAGCGGAAGGAGTACGTGCCCGGCTGGAAATACGCGGCCCAGGCCGTGGAGGCGGAGATCGACGAGGAGACCGGCATCGTGCGGATCCGGCGCATCGCCTCCGCCCACGACGTGGGCAAGAGCCTGAACCCCGTGAGCGTCGACGGCCAGATCGTGGGCGGGGTCGTCATGGGGTTAGGCTACGCGCTGCACGAACGGCTCCAGTTCGACCAGGGCCGGATCATCAACCCGTCGTTCATGGACTACAAGATACCGTCCAGCCAGGAGATCCCGGAGATCACGCCCATCGCCGTGGAGGTGCCGTTGCCGGAGGGTCCGTTCGGGGCCAAGGGGATCGGCGAGCTGGCCATCGTCGGCATTGCCCCCGCCATCGGCAACGCCATCTACGACGCCCTGGGCGTCAGGCTCAAGGAGTTGCCGCTACATCCCGAACGCGTGCTGGAGGCCGTGGAGAGTCAACGGAAGGACAGATGACGTCTGTGGCAGACCCTTCAACTGACGACACCAATGCCGGCACTCTGATCTGTCATTCCCGCGAAAGCGGGAATCCAGGTGGGGTGGGGCCGACGCCCGCTCCATATCGAGAAATCGCTCATGGAATGTAGACTGATCCGTCCCGCGAACCTGGACGAAGCGCTGGCAGCGCGCGAGGATTACACCGGAGACGCCCTGCCCATCGCCGGCGGCCAGTCGCTGCTGGTGATGATGCGCAACCGGCTGGTGGCTCCCGCTGCTCTTATCGACCTCGAGCCTGTCGCGGCGCTCCGCGGCATCGAGGTGCAGTCGTCGGGCATCTCCATCGGCGCCATGAATACCTGCCGTCAACTGATCGCTTCGCCGATCCTGAGCGAGGAGGTCGGGGTGCTCCCGGCGGCCGCGCGGCAGGTCAGTTCCACCGCCGTGCGCAACCTCGGCACCATCGGCGGCAACGTCTGCCACGACGAACCCGGCGCCGACCTGCCCCCGGTGCTGCTGG
The DNA here is from genome assembly GCA_965219905.1 of uncultured Binatia bacterium (SeqCode). GTDB lineage: Bacteria > Desulfobacterota > Binatia > UBA9968 > JAJDTQ01 > JAJDTQ01. The sequence goes on from CBDCOS010000003.1 coordinate 1,152,282, forward strand.
CGCTGAACGCGCGGGCCCAGGTACGGCGGCGCAACGACGCTCGTGAAGTCCCCCTGTCCGAGTTCTTCACCGGATACTTCGAAACCGCGCTGGAACCCGACGAGATCCTCTGCCGCATCGACATCGAGCATCCGCCCGCGGGAGCGGCCGGAGTGTACCTGAAGCACGCCATCAGCCCCGAGGACCTGGCGATGGTGGGGGTGGCCGCGGTGGTGGTGCCGGACGGAAAGAGCACGGGCGGCGTGGCCGAGGCGCGCATCGGCATCGGCGGCGCGGCGCCGGTTCCGCTCCGGGCCTCCCGGGCCGAAGCGGCGCTGAAAGGCGCGGTGCTGGACGCGGAGACGGCCCGGGCCGCGGGAGAGATGGCGGCCACGGAAGTGGATCCCCCCTCGGACCCCCATGCCGGCGCCGGCTATCGCCGGAAGATGGTGTCGGTCTTCGTCCGCCGGGCGCTGCTCCAGGCGGCGAAGCAGATCGAGGAGAACGGCCATGGCGCTGCTTGAGCTCAAGGTCAACGGCGAGGACGTCCGGGTGGAAGCCCCGGATACGGCGCTGCTGCTCGACGTGCTGCGCGAGCGTCTGGCCCTGACCGGGGCCAAGCGCGGCTGCGAGACCAGCCACTGCGGCTGCTGCACCGTACGGTTGGACGGCATGGCCGTCCACAGTTGCGTGGTGCTGGCCGCACGCTGCCAGGGAAAAGCGATCACCACCGTGGAAGGATGCGGCAACGGAATGGAGCTCGACCGGCTGCAGCAGTCGTTCCTCAAATACGGGGCCGTTCAGTGCGGCTACTGCGGTCCGGGAATGTTGATGGCCGCCCACGCCCTGCTGGAACGGAGTCCTCGGCCTACGCTCGATGAAGTGAAAAAGGGGCTGGACGGCAATCTCTGCCGCTGCACGGGGTACACCCCCATCTTCGACGCCATCATGGCTTATGCCCGGGGCGAGTAGCGCGCCGGATCCACGTCCTCAACACCGGTTCGTGACCGCCCATCCCCGATGACGCAGGCCCCCTCCCAGCCTTCCGCCCGAGTCGCCGTCGCGGGCGTGATGGTGGCGGTCTTCCTGTTCGCCATCGACGCCACCATCGTGAGCAGCGCCATGCCCACGGTGGTTTCCCAACTCGGCGACATCGACCTGTACAGTTGGGTCTTCTCCGTCTACATGCTCACGTCGGCGCTGGCCACGCCGATCTTCGGCAAGCTGTCGGACCTCTACAGCCGGCGCACCCTGATATTGCTGGCCATCGGCACGTTCGTGCTGGGCTCGGTGGCCTGCGGCGCGGCCCAGACCATGACGCAGCTTATCGTCTTCCGCGCCGTGCAGGGCATGGGCGGCGGCGCGGTGTACGCGCTCGCGTTCATCATCGTGGGGGTGGTGTTCCCCGTCGAGCAGCGCGCGCGGATGCAGGGCATGATCGCCAGCGTCTGGGGCGTCGCCTCGGTGCTCGGCCCGGCCGGCGGCGGGTTCATTGCGGAGTACTGGGACTGGCGCTGGATCTTCTGGATCAACCTGCCCCTGGGGGTCACGGCGGCCGGGCTCATCATCGCGGGCTTCCGGGAGCAGCGCACCGAAGGAGCACGCCGGTCGCTGGACCTGGCGGGCGCCGCGATCCTCCTGTCAGCGCTGATGCTGCTGTTCTACGGGCTTTTGGTCGCCGCCAACCAGATCGACCTCGTCACCGCCGAGTCCATCTCGGTGGTGGTGGGAGTCGTCGTGCTGCTGGCGCTCTTCATCGTCATCGAAGGCAAGACCAGGGATCCGCTGCTGCCGATGACCTTGTTCGGCATACCGGGCTACAGCCGGCCCACCTACCTCAGCCTGCTGGCGGCGATGGGCATCTTCGGCGTCATCGGATTCCTGCCGCTGTACGTCCAGGGCGCGCTGGGCGGGAGCGCCACGCAGGCCGGACTGACCCTGCTGCCCTTGAGCGTGGGGTGGACAGCCGGGAGCCTCACCGCCGGCCGGGTCGCGCCCACATGGGGGTACCGCAATGTCTGCGTCACCGGGATGGCACTGATCGTTGCGGGCTACATCCCGTTCATGCTCCTTGAAGAAGCCGGAGGCAGGGCCGTGATGCTCATCGCGGTAAGCGCGGCCGGGACCGGCATGGGCATGACCAACGTCACGGCGCTGGTGGCCGCCCAGGGCGCGGTGCCGTTCCAGAACCTCGGCGTCGCCACCTCCACGGTGATGCTGTTCCGGACCATCGGCGGCGCCCTCATCCTGAGCATCATGGGCAGCATCCTGCTGCAACGCATGAACGCGACCTTTACGACCATTGCCGGGGATCTGAAGACATCGATGCCGGAGTCGGTGCTTCAGAAGCTCCTGAACCCGCAGAACCTCCTCGACCCCGCCACCCGCGCGCTGATACCCCCCGACCTCATGCCCACCCTCATCGGCGCCCTGGTCAATGCGCTGTGGTGGGCTTTTCTCGTGGGACTCGCCGCCGCGGTGGCGGGGCTCGTTTTGAGTTGCTTTCTGGAGGGCAAAGGGAGAGCTTGAAACGACCCACTTCTTGACCTTGACAGCGTATCTCTACCCCGCAAGTAATTCCTCCAACGCGTAAAGCGTCTTTTGCGGAATCTGTTCCAGCGGGTAGTAGCGGGTCACGATATCCAACGCCGCTTGATAGTCGGTCAGGTTCAGGTAGCGGAGGAGAAAACGCACGTCGTCTTCATCGTGGAACTCCTCACCCAAGCGCATCGCGAGACACTTCATCGCCAACAAATACTCGGGGGCTGCTGTCAAGACGCGCAGGTGGGACGACTCCAGGTATGGATGGAAGTCGCCCTTGTCGCTCAAGTAGCCCTTGACCGCGTCATTGAGCCAGTCGGGGGGTAACGCGGACGCCGTGGCAATGCGTCGGGCCGCGTCTCGTACCTCCCGCGCGGGTCTGAAGAAGGCGTCGATATCCTTGGTCGATCGCCGGGCGTCGAATACCAGGCACATGACCGCGCCTCCCACCAAATAAACTTCTCCGGTGATCCCCTTCCGGGACAGCTCTTCATTCAATTGGTGGAACAGCCGTTCGATATCGCGCTTGGAGTATTCCACGAGTTCAACCTGACTAGACCCGCTGGCCGACACTGCTATCGACAAACAGATTCCGGCGCCGGAACGGTGGCGGCGAGATTGTCAGCAGGTACAGACGCAGGCTCTTCAACGACGAAGCGAACCAAGGCCTTTCCAACGGCGGGACGGCCCTTGTCCAGCCAGGAACAACGGAGCCCTTCAACGTGGCAACGTACTCGATCATGGCCGCGAGGTAGTTCGCTTCGAAGGGAGGAAGGCTTACTTCCGGCCCATGCCGCACGGCCCGCTCGAAATCCTTTGCATTCAGCCTGTCCATCAGGTCGTGCACTTCGGCGAATATGTACGAGCGCACATGGGAGCGTGTGACGAACTCCCGGCACAGATCCTGGAACTCTCGTTCGACAGTCGGAAGCACTTGGCTCAGCACCCAATTGGACACGTCCATGCCGGCGCTCGCCGCCCTCTCCTGGATACGCGCCTTGTCTTCGGCGCTGATGCGAATCTGAAGCTGTTGATTCTTGCCCACACTTGCCACTGTAGCGATCACGGCAAGCGGCGTCAATACGTCGTATTGACGCTCCGCATAAGCTTGTGTCCCATGCGGAGAGTACCGGGGGAAGCTTGACGTTGTATGTCATCGTCATACACGATAGCGTGACAGACAAGAGGCAGGAATCCCATGCGAATCAATGCCAGACTGGACGACGCGCGGGCCGAGAAGCTGCAGCAGCTTCAATCGCTGATGCGACTCAGCACGAGCGAGATCGTAAAGCGCGCCATCGACCTCCTGCACCGGCAACAAGTGCGACGGTCCAGGGAGAAACTCGACGCGTTGTTGTCGAGTGACTTCGTGGGCTGTGCCCAAGGCCCGGACGATCTGGCGGGGCGTTACAAGCAGTACCTCACGCGGGGTCGCTGGAAGGACGTGGAACCGTTCCACAATCTGTTGCAGAGCCTCACCAGGACCCCGTGAAGCTACGTTGACCTTGCCGACACTCTTGTCTATGCTCCAACGCAGCCTGCAGGCCATCCTGACAGCCCAGACCGGAGGAACCAGTGACCAATTCGCCCGCCGCCTTCACCGAAGAGACTCTCGACATAGCCGGCACATCCGTGCAACTGCGACGCGGAGGCTCGGGAGAGCCGTTGCTGGTGCTTCACGGCGAGCTGGGCGTGCCCGACTGGCTGGAGGCCCACGAGCTTCTGGCGCAGCACTACTCCGTGTGCGTTCCCTCCCTGCCCGGTTTCGGAGCGTCCGAGTTTCCGGACTGGTTGATGTCGGTGCGGGACCTGTCCGCGTGGGTCAACTGGTTCGTGCGCGAACGCGGGCTTGCGACGCCGCTCAACGTCGTCGGCTTCTCCATGGGGGGCTGGATCGCCGCCGAACTGGCCACCGCCAACAACGGGATCTTCTCGAAGATGGTCCTGGTAGGAGCGGCAGGCCTGAAGCCTCGCGAGGGAGAGATCTGGGACTACTTCCTCAATTCCGCCAAGGAAGCGTTCCAACGGTCGTTCCACGACCATGAGTCCGCACAGTACCTGAAATACTACGGCAGGGACTGGAACCCGGACGAGGCCGAGCAGATCGAGACCAACCGGGAGGCCGCCATCCGCTACCTCTGGCGCCCCTACATGCACAGCGTGACACTGCCCGACCTCCTCCCGGCCATCGCGACCCCTACCCTTCTCGTGTGGGGCAGACAGGACGGCATCGTGCCCATCAGCAGTTGCGAGCTCTATCAAGAGGGAATATCGAATGCTCAGGTGGCGGTCGTCGAGGACTGCGGACACATGCCCGAGATGGAGAAGCCGCAGGATTTCGTCAACGCCGTGCTCGAGTTTCTGAAAGGTTGAAGGCGTCCGGACACGCCCTGGGGGACTACAGGCAACTGGTCGACTGGGGTTGAGATTCCCCTGCCCCGGGGAAGCAGGGCAACAGGGAGTGAGGAACGATGTTCATAGGCCACTTTACGGAAGAACCCTGGCAGAAAGAGGACTGGCCCGTTGAATGGGGCTCGGGCGTCATGGCGGTCAGCAACGCCGAGTACGACCCCGTCCGCGCCTCCAACCTCTACCATCGCTACATCGACGAGAAGGTCTACGCCGAGGAGATGGGCTTCGACGGGATCATGGTCAACGAGCACCACAGCGCGCCGTTTTGCATGAACGGCGTGGCCAACGTCAAGGCCTCCATCCTTGCCCGGGTCACCAACAAGGCCAAGATCCTGCTTCTCGGCAACATCCTGCCCATCCACGACGATCCCCTTTGGCTGGCGGAGTCGCTGGCGATGATCGACGTGATCTCCCGCGGCCGCCTGATACCCGGCGTGGTCCGGGGCGGCGGCAGCGAGAGCCTGACGCACAACATCCCGCCCCACTACAATCGTGAGCGCTTCGAGGAAGCCCACGACTTCCTCATCAAGACCTGGACCACTCCCGGCCCGTTCCGCTGGGAGGGCAAGCACTTCCACTACCGGTACGTGAACCCCTGGGCGGTGCCCTACCAGAAGCCGCACCCGCCCATCTGGGTGCCCGGCACCTCCAGCAGGGAGACGGTGGAATGGTGCGCCCGGCACCGCTACCCCTACATCATGCTGGCCAGCCAGATCGACCTGACCCAGCAGATGTACCAGATCTACTATGACACCGCCCGGGAAGTGGGCTACGAAGCCGGGCCGCAACACCTGGGCTTCATGTTCTTCTTCCACGTGGAGGAAACCGAGGAGCGGGCCATCGAGGTGGGCCGGACCCTGACCCAGGGGGTACGCAGCCCCTACGATCCCGGCGCGCAGAGACCCAAGCCATGGATCGCCGGCCCTCCGGGCATCGCCACCAGGAGCGCCCGGGCGCTCCGGCGCCAGATGACGGCCGCGGACTCGTCCGGGCGCACCCGCGCGGGAGCCAGGGCGACCTTCGAAGACCAGGTGGCCACCCACGGCATGGTCGTCGGCACCCCCGACAGCGTCATCCCCAAGGTGCGCTACATCCTGGAGCAGCTCAGGCCCGGGACCATCATCTTCCGCACCGGCGACGGCGCCATGGACCACGAGTCCCAGATGCGGACCCTGAAACTCATGGGCGAGGAGGTCATGCCCAAGCTCCGGGAGATCGCCGACGAACTGGGCCTTCCGGGCCCCTACGACATCGATCCCATGACCAACGAGCCGGTCGCCGCCATGGCTTCCTAGCATTCCAGGCCGGGAGGTAGCTCATGTTCATCGGCCATTTCACCGAAGAGCCCTGGCAAGTAGACAACTGGCCCGACGAGTGGGGCACCGGCATCCACAAGGTCAGCAACTCGGAGTACGACCCCTACCGCGCCGCCAACCTGTACAACCGCTACCTCGACGAGAAGGTCTACGCCGAGGAGGTAGGGTTCGACGGGCTGATGGTCAACGAGCACCACAGCGCGCCCTTCTGCATGAACGGCGTCGCCAACGTGCAGGCCTCGATCCTTGCCCGGATCACCACCAAGGTGAAGATCCTGCTGCTGGGCAACATCCTGCCCATCCATGACGACCCGCTGTGGCTGGCCGAGCAACTCGCCATGATCGACGTCATCTCCCGCGGCCGGCTGATTCCCGGCATCGTGCGTGGCTCGGGGGGCGAGAGCATCAGCCACAACATCCCGCCCCACTACAACCGCGAGCGCTTCGAGGAGGCCCACGACTTCCTCATCAAGACCTGGACCACGCCCGGCCCCTTCCGCTGGGAGGGCAAGCACTTCCACTACCGCTACGTGAACCCCTGGGCGGTGCCCTACCAGAAACCGCACCCGCCCATATGGGTGCCCGGCACCTCCAGCCGCGAGACCGTGGAGTGGTGCGCCCGACACCGCTATCCCTACGTCATGCTCTCCACGCAGCTCGAGCTCACCCGCGAGATGTTCAAGGTCTACTACGAGACGGCGGAGGAAGAAGGCTACGAAGCCGGCCCGCAGCACCTGGGCTACATGTTCTTCGTGCACGTGGAGGAAACGAAGGCGAAGGCCATGGAGGTGGGGCGCACATTGACCCAGGGGGTCCGGAGCCCCTTCGACCCGGGCGTCCAGCGTCCCATACCGTGGATCATGAGCCCGCCGGGCCTGAACAGCCGAAGGGCCGTGGCCCTGCGACGCCAGATGACGGCGCCCGACGCCACCGGGAAGACCCGGGCCGGCGCCCTCGCCTCCTTCGAGGATCAGGTGGCAACCAGGGGCATGATCGTCGGCACCCCCGACGAGTGCGTCGAAGGCATCCGCTACATCATGGAGTACCTGCGCCCCGGCATCATCATCTTCCGCACCGGCGACGGCGCCATGGACCACGAGTCGCAGATGCGGACGCTGAAGCTCATGGGCGAGGAGGTCTTGCCGGCCATGCGGGAGACCGCCAGGGAGCTCGGCTTGCCGGGACCTTACGATGTAGACCCCGCAACCAACGAGCCGGTGGCCGAGCTGGCGTCCTGACGCGCCGCGCACTTGCCGTCTTTCCAGGAATCGAGCCGGACCGGTACAGAGCGTTCCGCTCGTGAACGGCGTTCCGTACCGCCTTCAACGCAGAACGTGCCCCCATGCAGAACGACACTTTCGACGCCCTGGTGATCGGCGGGGGGGTCAACGGCCTCTCGGCGCTGTATCACCTTGCGCGGCTCGGCGTGAGCCGGCTCGGGCTGGTGGAACGGTTTGCCATCGGGCACGAGCGGGGCAGCTCGCACGGCGCGGCGCGCATCACGCGCAGCGCCTACACCGCTCCGGAGTACGTGCGCCTGATGCAACGGGTGCACGCTGAGGAGTGGCCGCGGTTGGAGAAGGACGCCGGCACCCGTCTCGTCCACCCGAATCCAGGGCTTTTCGCCGGGGCTCCCTGCGAGGGCTTCGACAGCTACATCCGCGCGGTGGAGCAGGAAGGCGTGGACGTGGAGGTCACCACGCCGGACGAGGCGCGCCGGCTCTATCCCCAGTTCAAGCTCGAGGGAGTCGAGCGGGTGCTCCTCGACCGGACCGCGGGCATCGTCGCCGCCGGCGAGACCATGGAATCACTCGCACGGCTGGCGCGCGTGAACGGCGTGCGCATATTCGAGAACACCGTCGTTCACGGGGTCGACCCCGGCGCCGAGCCCGTCACCGTCGAAACCAGCGCCGGGGTCTTCAAGACCGAGTGTCTGATCGTGGCCGCGGGCGCGTGGACGGGACAGTTGCTGCCGTTCCTCAAGCCCAGGCTCGCGGTCGCCCGTCAGACGGTGGGCTACTTCGTGCCCCCGGACAACATCGACGACTACCGGCCCGGCCGCTTCCCGGTGTGCATGTACATGGGAGAGGAAGAGAACGACGTGTTCTACGGCATGCCGGAGTTCGGCCGCACCGGAGTCAAGGTCGCGCGCCACGTCCGGTACGGCAGGGACGACGACCCCGACGACCCGCCGGCGTCCGTGGCCCAGTACAGGATCGACGACCTGCACCGCTTCATGGCCATGTTGTTCAGCGCAAGGGATTGGACCCTCGCCGGCGCCGAGCACTGCCTGTACACCGTTTCCCCGAACGAGGACTTCATCATCGACCACCATCCCGAAAACCCGCGCATCGCCATCGGCGCAGGCTTCTCGGGCCACGGCTTCAAGTTCGCTCCCCTCAGCGGCAGGCTGCTGGCCGAGCTGGCGTGGGAGGGAAGATTCTCCATACCCGAGGCCGAGACCGCGCGACGGCTTTTCTCGCTCGGAGACAGCGACTAACAGCGCCTCAGACTTGCTTTAGTCATCTGACTGTTGCATAATCGTCATTTGACGATTATGAGTTGCCCTATGAAGCCTCAAGCCCAATCTCCATCTGACTTGACAGCGAGCCGTCGCGAGAGCGAGGTCACGCGTGTCGCCCGTCTTCTGGACCTCGACGAACCGGACATTTTGAACGACGTTCAGTTCGCAAGGTGCGTTTCTCGGGGCTTCCTTACGAGGTCCGTAACGGCACTCGCTGCCGTCATCGGCAGCAAGCGTGTGGTTGGACCCGTCGTTCCCGAAGCGACGCTCAGGCGCGCCCGCAAGGCCGACAAGCGACTGTCCAGGGAGATCAGCGAAAGGCTCTACGAAGTCGGACGGGTCGTCGATGCAATCAGCTGCGCCTACCACGATGATCGAGACGCCATCGAGGAGTTCTTGAATCGCCCGCATCCATTGCTGGACGGCGAAACGCCATTCGACATGGCGCGGTCCAGCTCAGCAGGCGCCGAAGCCGTGCTCAATCTGATTCGACGCGCCGAAGCCGGGGTCGCTGTCTAAATAAAACTTCGTTCCGTTAAGCACCTTATATTCCGGTGGATGCATGGAAAAAAGACAAAGCATCCTCCCGACAACTCCTCGACGCCTGCCCGATACACTGCGCGTCTACCGCATTGGCGATCCAGCAGGACAGTACCCGATTTGGAGTCCCGAAGGGGCCAAACTGGCTTCCGCGCGATGGCACGAAGTTGGCTCTGAAGTGATCTACACTTCCGAGAACTATTCGACCGCCATGCTCGAACAACTCGTCCACTGGAACGGAAGGCCGCCAAGCAACCAGCATTTCGTCGAAATCACAATACCCAAAGGAACCCGATACGAGGTGGTCACGCCACAGAATTTCCCCGAATGCCTCAACTCCGACGGCAAAGCGGCCCGTCGGTTCGGGCGCCAATGGTATGAGGAGCGCCGGAGTGCGCTGCTGATCGTCCCTTCGGTTGTCGCCCGGATGGAGCGCAACATCGTCATCAACTGTCGGCACCCGGATTTCGTGAACATCAAGGTCGGTCTGGAAACGCCTGTATGGTGGGATAGGCGCCTCTTTCCCGCAGAGTAATACACGGCCCTGTGTCATTGTCGAAGCCGTGGTCTTCCAGGCTTCGCAATCCGTAGTGAAGTCTCAACGCAGTCTGATTTGGCGGCAGATCTTCCCGAGAGGGAGTCACGCTGCTCATGACGTCAGGTCGATCTCGTACAGATCGTAGTGCGACTTGTGCATGCCCAGGCTGTCATAGGTCTTTTGGGCGACGGCGTTGGTGCGCTCCACGTAAAGGCGTATGCCGCAGACGTCGCCGCGGGCGCCCGCAAGGCCCAACACGTGGTCGTACATCGCGCGATAGACGCCCTGTCGCCGCCAGCCGGCATCAACGTAGACGCTCTGGATCCACCAGAAGGTGGCGTTGCGCCAATCGCTCCACTCGTAGGTGATGAGCAGGCTTCCCACTACCGCAGCGGTGCCGCCTTCGGCGGCGTCCGCGACTGCCACGAGGTAGAAGCCCTTCTCCGGCGCCTCGAACACGCCGGCGACGCCCTGCCGCAGCGTTACGGCATCCAGCTCCTTGCCCTCGGTCTCCAGGGCCATGGCCTGCTGAAACGCGGCGATGCGATCCATGTCCGCCAAGGTTGCCGTTCGTATGCGTAGGTTCGTCATTGGTCTCTATCCACGTAAAAGCGCATCAACCCCCCTCCAACAACGGTTTCAGCACCGGCCAGACGTTGTCCAGCAGCAGCGGTTGGGCCCTGGCGTTGGGATGGATGCCGTCGCGCTGCATGAGCGTGTCGTCCAGGGCGACTCCTTCGAGGATGAACGGCACCAGCGCGGCGCCGGTTTCGGCGGCGACGTCCGGGTACATCCGGCGGAAGGCCGTGGTGTAGCGCGGCCCCAGGTTGGGGGTCATCTGCATGCCGGCGAGCACGGGTCTGGCGCCGGCGGCCAGGACGGCCCGGCTCATGGCCAGGAGGTTGGCGCGGATGGAGGCCACCGGATAGCCGCGCAGGCCGTCGTTGCCGCCCAGCTCGATGATGACGATGTCGGGCTTGTGGACCGACAGCGTCTTGGGCAGGCGCGCCAGGCCGCCCACGGTGGTGTCGCCGCTGATGCTGGCGTTGACCACGCGGTGGCGCGGCCCCAGGCGCTCGCGAAGCAGCTCCACCCAGCCGCGTTCACCCCTCCCGGTTTGAAGTCCATAGGCGGCGCTGATACTGTTTCCCATGACCAGCACGGTCTTGCCCGCGTCCGAAGCCGGCACGTGTCCAGCCGCTGCAACAAGCGCGGCCACGAGCAGGGAACCCCGCAACAGTCCAATCATAAGAGCCGGCGACCGTCCCATCGAGAAACCTTTCATGTCAGGATGCATATTGCGGGCCGCGGCCGTGGTCAAGCGGGTACCCACCTCCGAGGGTGATTTGACCATCCTGGACGGCATCGATCTTGCGGTCGAGGCCGGCGGACAGGTGGCCGTGGTGGGTGAATCCGGCTCGGGCAAGACCACGCTGCTCAGCATTCTGGCGGGCCTCGACCTCCCCACCAGCGGCGACGTGTGGCTGGACGGCGACGAGATCACCGCGCTGGACGAAGAGCAGCGCGCCCGGGTGCGGGGGCGTTGCGTCGGGTTCGTGTTCCAGTCCTTTCAACTCATCGACAGCCTCACCGCGCTCGAGAACGTCATGCTGCCGCTGGAACTGCGCGGCCAAAGGCGGGCGCGCGAAGACGCCCTGGGGTTCCTGGAGCGCGTGGGCCTGGGTGCGCGCACCACCCACTATCCGCTCCAGCTCTCGGGCGGCGAGCAGCAGCGCGTGGCCATCGCGCGCGCCTTCGCCTCCGGTCCCAAGGTGCTCTTCGCGGACGAGCCCACCGGAAACCTCGACACCGCCACCGGCGGCAAGGTCGCCGACCTGCTGTTCGAGCTGAACCGCGAGGCCGGCACCACGCTGATGCTGGTGACCCACGACGCCGCGCTGGCGGGCCGTTGCACCGAGGTGATCACCCTGGACGCCGGGCGCATGCAGCCTCCGCCGGAGGCCGCGCCATGAGCCTGTCGCTGGCGCTGCGCCTCGCGTTGCGCGACTGGCGCGCCGGGGAGCTGCGGTTGCTGCTCGCGGCACTGCTCCTGGCGGTGGGCGCCGTCACCGCCGTCAGCCTGTTCGTCGACCGTCTGCAACGCGCACTGGTGGCGGAATCGGCGACGCTCCTGGGAGCGGACCGCGTCATCGACGCCTCACGCGCGGTGCCGCAACGCTTCCGCGACCTCGCCGCCGCCCGTGGGCTCGCCGTGGCCGACGTCGTCCGTTTCCCGTCCATGGCGTCCTCGGACGCCAGCGGACGCAGCCGACTGGCCAGCGTCAAGGCGGCGACCCCGGGGTATCCCCTGCGCGGCACGCTGCGGGTGGCCGACGAGCCCTTCGGCCGCGGCCGGCGCACCGACGGCCTGCCGGCTCCGGGCGAGGTCTGGCTGGACTCACGCTTGTTCCCGGCGCTGGGCGTCAAGGTGGGCGACACCGTCTCCGTGGGCTACGCCGACTTCACGGTGGCCGCCGTGCTGGCTTCCGAGCCGGACCGGGGCGGCGGCTTCCTGGGGTTCGCGCCGCGGCTCCTGATGCGCGCGGAGGACCTCCCGGCCACGCGGGTGATCCAGCCCGGCAGCCGCATCCGCTACCGCCTGCTGCTGGCGGGCGGTGACGACGCGCTGCGCTCGCTTCACGACGCCATCCGCGACGAACTGGCGCCCGGCTACCGCTGGCGCGACGTGCGCTCCGCCAACGCCCGCATCGACAGCGCCCTGGAGCGCGCGGAGAGCTTCCTGCTGCTCGGCGGCCTGCTGACAGTGCTGTTGGCGGGCGTCGCCGTCGCCTTGAGCGCCCGTCGCTACGCGCGACGGCACTACGACCACGTGGCCGTGCTGAAGACCCTGGGCGCCACGCCCGCGCAAGTCCAGCGGGGCTACATTCTCGTTCTCCTGATCATCGGCGCGGCGGGCGCCTTGACCGGCCTGGTCCTGGGCGCCCTGGCCCACTTCGGCATCATCGCGGCACTCCGCGGCTTCCTGCCGGTATCGCTGCCGCTGCCGGGGGCGCGGCCCGTGTGGGTGGGTCTTCTCAGCGGCTTCATCTGCGTGCTGGCGTTCGGCCTGCCGCCGCTCCTGCGCTTGCGCGGGGTTTCGCCCATGCGCGTCATCCGCCGGGACCTGGCGCCGGCAACGGCCTCGGCGTTGACCTACGGCTGCGCCGCGGTCGGCGGCCTGGGCCTGCTGGTGTGGTACAGCGGCGACGCCGCGCTGACGGGATGGGCGCTGGCCGGAGCGGCCGTGACCGTCACCGTGTTCGCCGGGCTGGCGCTCGTCCTGCTGCGCGGCGGACGCGCCCTGGGCATGCAGGCCGGCAGCGTCTGGCGCCTGGCCCTGGCGGGCCTGCACCGCCGCCACCGCGAGAACGTGGGGCAGATCGTGGTCTTCGGCGTGGCCGTCATGCTGCTGCTGATCATGCTGCTGGTGCGCACGGCGCTGATCGACGAGTGGCAGGCACGCATACCGGAGCGCGCACCCAACCAGTTCGTGATGAACGTGGCGCCGGCCGAGGTGGACGCGGTCGAAACCCTGCTGAAGGCCCGCGCCGGCTACGACGGCAGGATGTTCCCGATGATCCGCGGCCGCATCACCGCAGTCAACGGCATCACGGCAGCGCAGTGGCGGCGGCAACGGCGTGAGCGCCGGGAAGAACCGGACGACGAACGGGATGGCCCCGGCGGCCGGAGCCGGCCCGGAATCCTGCGCGAGCGCAACCTCACGTTCCTGGCGGACCTGCCCGCCCACAACGTCGTGGTGGACGGCGACTGGTGGTCCGCCGGTGCCGCTCCCTCCGCGTCGCTGGAGGAAGAGTACGCAGCGGCCCTCGGGCTGGCGCTGGGCGACTCCCTGACCTTCGACGTCGGCGGGCTGCCCTTCAGCGCCACTGTCACCAATACCCGGCGCGTGGCCTGGGACAGCCTGCAGCCAAACTTCTTCGTCATCCTTTCGCCGGGCGCGCTGGACGGGCAGCCCGCCACCTACATGACCAGCTTCCACCTGCCCTCGGAACGGAAGGCGTTCCTCAACGAACTGCTCTCCCGCCACCCCACCGTCTCGGTCATCGACGTCGACCAGCTCATCACCCACCTGCGGCGCATCATCGCCCACGTCGCCCAGGCCGTGGAGCTGGTGCTGGCGCTGGTGCTGTGCGCCGGGTTGCTGGTGCTGATCGCGTCCATCCAGTCGAGCCGGGACCAGCGCCTGAAGGAGTTGGCGCTGCTGCGTGCCCTGGGCGGGACGCGGCGCCTCATCACCGGCGCGCTGGTGGCCGAGTTCGCGGCGCTGGGCGCGTTCGCCGGCATCGTCGCGGTCGTCGGCGCGGAGATCACGACGTTCTCGCTGAACCGTTTCGTTTTCGAGCTTCCGACCAGCCTGCATCCGCACATCTGGCCGGTGGGGCCGCTGTTCGGCCTCTTGATGGTCGCCGCCGTCGGCTATCTGGGCACGCGCAGACTCGTCCGGACGCCGCCGGCGACCGCCCTGCGCGAGGTCTGACGCCTCCGCGCACGATCCGGCTAGTGTGGTGTCTGGTTAATTCGCAGCATAAGATGCGGAGGATTTTTCGTCGTCGGCAAGGCGCGATGACGAGCAGTGGCGGGTACCACGCGAGGAAGAGCAACGCAGCCGACGGCGAAAAAGACCCGCAGATTATGCTGCGAATTAACCAGACACCACACTGGGCTCCCGGTGTCCCGTCCGCCGGCACGTGTGCTAAGATTCGCAGGATCTCGTCGCTCTCGAGAAGGAGCACAACCATGATGGAGCCACGAATGGCGCGCATCTTTCGCGGGCTCGCGATCTGCTTCTGGCTGCTGGCGATCTCGAACTTCTCCAAGCCTCTTCAGCTGACCGAGCACACTGGCTTCGTTCTGTTCGGGACCCGCCTGGCGGGCGGTGACAGCGTGTTGTGGAGCCTCGTGTTCGGCGCCTACCTGGTGGTCTACGGCCTGGGCCTTTGGTACATGAAACGCATCGTCATCGGGATGGCGCACGCCTACGCCCTCTACGTCGTCGTGAACCTGTTCCTTTACTGGAGCAACAACCCGCCGCCGTCGGGCGCCGACGTCGTGCTGGCGGCCATGTATTCCCTGATCGCCGTGGGCGTGTCGCTGGGCTCGGCGGTGCTCCTGAGCAAGCACCGCAAGGAACTGGGATAGGAAGACGGCCGCGTCTTGATCTAACCTCTCTTCGACGAGGTCTTTCTTGCTGAGCATCACCGCATCCGACGGAACCCGGCTCCACTACGAAGAGTGCGGAGAGGGCGTCCCCATCGTGTTCGTCCACGAGTTCGCCGGCGACCACCGGAGCTTCGAGCCCCAGGTGCGGTTCTTCTCGCGCTCGAACCGCTGCATCGCCTTCGACGCCCGTGGCTACCTGCCGTCCGACGTTCCCGAATCGCCGGACGCCTACGGACAGGACACCGCCCGGGACGACGTCGTAGCGGTGCTCGACGGTCTCGGCCTCGAGAAGGCGCACATCGTGGGGCACTCCATGGGCGCCTATACCGCGCTTCACGTGGCCATCCACCACCCCGGACGGTGCCTGTCCGTGGCCGCCATCGGTTGCGGCTGGGGCTCGAACCCGGACGAACGCGAAGAACGGGCGGCCATGTGCGCGGACATCGCCCGTATGTTCCGCGACGAACCCATGGCGGAGGCAGCGGCCAAGTACGCCCGCTACCCCATGCGCAAAGCCTTCGAGTCCAAGGACCCGCGTGGCTTCGGCGAGTTCGAACGGCAGCTCGCCGGCCATTCGGCCACGGGATTGGCCCTTACCATGTCGCAGGTCCAGGGCCGGCGGCCCACCCTGGGGGACCTGCGGGAACCGTTGTCGCGGCTCGAAGTCCCGTTGCTGGTCATCGTCGGCGACGAGGACGACCCGTGTCTGGACGGCAGCCTGTTTCTCAAACGCACCGCCCCCATGGCCGCGCTGGTGGTGGTTCCGCGCTCGGGGCATACGCTGACGCTGGAAGAGCCGGCGGCGGTCAACGTGGCGTTGGCGGAACTGTTCGGCGCCGTTGCCCACGGCGCGTGGATGGCGCACCGGAGGCGGGCGTGAGCGACGCTGCCGCCGGCGCTCCCATCCGCGTGTCCACGGCCGACGGCGTGGCCGAACTGCGCCTCTGCGCCGGCGACAGCCGCAACGCCCTGTCTGCCGCCATGTGGAACGAGCTGCGGCGCTTTGCCCACAGTGTCGGCGGCGACCGCGCGGTCCGGGTGATCCTGTTGGCCGGCGACGAAACGGTTTTTTCTTCCGGCGCCGACATCCGGGAGTTCGCCGCCCTGCGAGCGCCCGGCGCCACTCGCGCCTACGACGACCTGGTGGAGAGCGCGCTGCTCGCCCTGGAAGCGGTGCCGCAGCCGACCCTCGCCTGCGTCGCCGGCCCGTGCGTCGGCGCCGGAGCGTCGCTCGCCTGCGCCTGCGACCTCCGGATCGCCGCGGACGATGCCTACTTCATGGTCCCGGCGGCGCGGCTGGGCCTCGGTTACGACCCCCGCGGCATCGCCCGCTTCGTGCGGGTGTTCGGAGATTCGGCGGTTCGCGGACTGCTCCTGGGCAGGTGGCGTTACGATGCATCCTCGGCCCACTCCCTGGGTGCGGTGCACCGTCTCGTGAAGCCGGGCACCGTGCTCGAGGAAGGCCGGCGCCTGGCCCGGGACGTGGCCCGAAATGCGCCCTTGACCATGGCCGCGGCCAAGTCCGCGCTGACTGCGCTGGCTCGCGGAGACGGCGGCAACGAAGCGCTGCGCCGCATCGCCCTCGAAGCGGACGCCAGCACGGACTATGCCGAGGGCCTGTCGGCGTTTGCGGAGAAACGCAAGCCCGAGTTCCGAGGCCGCTGACCGGCCTACCGAGCCTCTGCCTTGCTTGGAAGTCTCAACAGAATCCCTCTCGTCGTAGATCGGTCGATCAATGACTCTCTTTAGCGGGCAGACCATGACGAACGGCAATCTCATTCACGCCCTTTACGGCCACCGTGCGAGTCTTGACCCGGCCTTCGTCTTGCCGGGTGGCCCTTCCCTTTCCACCGGGGAGGTCTTGAAGGCCATCGACAGGACCGCCGCCGCCCTGGCGGCCTGCGGCGTCGAGCCCGGCGACCGGGTCTCGGTGAGGGTCGGGAAGTGCGTCGAGGCCGTGTTCCTGGCTCATGCGTGCTTCAAGACGGGCGCCATCCTGCACCCCATGAACACCGCCTACACACCGCGCGAGGTGGAGGCGCTGCTGGCGGACGCGCGACCCGTTCTGTTCGTCTGCGACCCCGACGAGGCTGCAACCTTCGGCGCCGCGGCCGCCCGCCAGGGTTTTCGTATCGAGAGCCTTCGCGGCGACCGGGGTTCCCTTGCCGAACTCGCGCGCGCTTCCGGCGCCGGACCGGAGGCCGCGGAGCTGCCGCACGGCGCACCGGCGGCGCTGCTCTACACCTCGGGAACCACCGGCCGCCCCAAGGGGGCCGTGATCACCCACGGCAACCTGGCGGCCAGCGCCCGGGCGCTGGTGAAGGTATGGCAACTGGGACGCGAGGACGTGCTGATGCACGCGCTGCCGGCCTATCACGCCCACGGGCTTCTGACCGCCATCAACGTCATGCTCGCGGCCGGGGGCGCGGTCTGCTTTCTCGCCGGGTTCGAGGCCGGGAGCGTGCTGCGTGAGCTGTCCCGCTGCAGCGTCATGATGGGGGTTCCGACGCACTACGGGCGGCTGCTGAAGGAGCCGGGCCTCGGCGCCGCGGCGGAGGGGGCGTTCCGCCTGGCCATCTCGGGCTCGGCGCCGCTGCCGCCGGACACGGCCGACCGCTTCCGGCGGACCACCGGCATGGAAATCATCGAACGCTACGGCACCACCGAGGCCGCCATCATCACGGCGATTCCGCCGGGCACCGCCGGCCGGCGCGGCTGGGTGGGCTGGCCGCTCCCCGGCATCCGCGTCCGGGTCGCCAACGAGGACGGGCGCTTCGAGTCCGCCGCCACCGGCGTGCTGGAAACCCGCGGACACAACGTTTTCGCCGGCTACTGGAACCGGCCCGAGGAGCAGGCCTTCACCGACGACGGCTGGTTCGTCACCGGGGACATCGCCGAGATCGACGAAAGCGGTTGCATCCGGATTCTGGGACGGGAGACCGATGTCGTGATCTCCGGCGGCCTCAACGTCTATCCCAAGGAGGTGGAGGACGCGCTGGACGAACTGGACGGGATCGCCGGCTCCGCGGTCTTTGGCGTTCCGCACCCGGATTTCGGGGAGGCCGTCGCCGCGGTGGTGGAATCGCCGGCCCCGGCATCGTTCGACGAAAGCGCGTGCATCGGCTATCTCAAGACGGGGCTGGCTTCGTACAAGGTCCCGAAGCGGATCATCGCCGTGGAATCGATCCCGCGCAACGAGCTCGGCAAAGTGACCAAGGCGGCATTGCGGGAGCGGTATCGTGACCTCTTCAACCCGGCGGAGAACGTGCCAAGCGCTTCGTCGTCCGAGAGGCCTGGAGACGACGGGTAGGGAGGGCTTCAACCCGCCCGCGAATCGAGCTGCCACCGGCACGCGCCATCAAGGAGAAAAGCGACATGGACCTGCAGCTTCAAGGAAAAACGGCTGTCGTGACCGGCGGCAGCGAGGGCATCGGCAAGGCCATCGTGGAGGCGTTGGCGCGGGAGGGCGTGGACGTAGCCACTTGCGCGCGGCGGCCGGGGCCGCTGGAGGAGACTGCCGCGGCGGTGGCAAAGGCCACCGGCCGCAAGATCGTCCCGATTCCGGCGGACCTGACCAACGATGACGCCGCCCACCGGTTCATCCACGTCGCTGCCGAGGCGCTTGGACGCATCGACATCCTCGTGAACAACGCGGGATCGGCGCCCGGCGGCCTCATCGAAAACCTCACCGAGGAGGAATGGGCCGGGGCGCTGCAGCTCAAGTTCATGGGATACGTCCGCTGCATGCGCTACGTCCTTCCCATCATGCGCGAACAGGGCGGCGGACGGGTCGTGAACCTTATCGGCAACGACGGGGTCAAGACATCCTACTGGGAGATCGCGCCGGGCGCGGCCAACGCGGCCGGCCAGAACCTGACCAAGTCGCTGGCCGGCCAGTACGGAAAGTACGGCATCAGCTTCGCCGCGGTGAATCCCGGGCCGGTGCGCACCGAACGCTGGGCCGGGCTGGTGGAGGCCATGTCCCGGGACATGGGCCTGAGCTACGAGGATGCGGACCAGCTGGCGCCGCGATCGATCCCTCTGGGGCGCATCGCCGAAACCTCCGAGGTGGCGAATCTCGTGGTGATGCTGGCGTCGCCGCTCATGCACTTCGTCAACGGCACCATGATCGAGATCGACGGCGGCCAGGAAAAGGCTTTGATGGACCGTTCCCGTGACCGCGATTGACGTGCATGCGCACTTCGTGCCGCCGGCCGTGCTGGAGACGCTGGACGGCCGCGGCGCCGACCTCGGCATCGCGCTGGTGGAGAAGGCCGGCGGGGCGCGCTGCTGCCGCTTCGACGACGGCCTGGAAGTGCGTCCTTTCCTTCCCGGCCTGCTGGACATGGATGCGCGCCTCGCGGAAATGGATGGCCAGAGAGTCCAACGACAGATCCTCTCGGTGTGGACCGACATCTTCGGTTACGGCCTCGACGCATCCCGCTGCGGCGCGTGGCATCGCATCCTGAACGACAGTCTCGCCGAGTTGAGCGCGGCCCGTCCGGAGCGCTTCTCCTGGATGGCCTCGGCGCCGTTGAACGACGACGCGGCGGCGGCGCGCGAGCTGGAGCGCTGCGTCGGCGACGGCGCGGCGGGCGTCATCGTAACCGCCAACGTCGACGGTCGGAACCTCGGCGAGGTTCCCCTGGACGAGTTCTGGAGCGCCTGCGAGACCCTCGACGTGCCGGTCTTCGTACACCCTTCCCTGCCGCAGCCGATGCCGCGGGCCGAGAAGTTCAGCCTCAACCAGATCTGTGCCTACACGCTGGATACCACGCTGGCGGTGGGCTCCATGATCATGAGCGGCACCCTGGACCGTTTCCCGAAGCTCCGGCTGCTGTTGTCCCACGGCGGCGGGACCCTGCCCTACCTCATCGGCCGTTTCGACCGCATGCACGAAGCCGCCGACGGGAACGTCACCGGAGACAAGGCGGCGAATCCGCCGAGCGCCTATCTGCGGCGTTTCCTTTACGACAGCATCCTGCACAGCCGGGATGCGCTGCTGTTTCTCAGGGACTTGGTGGGGTTCGAGCGCATCCTGCTGGGCGGCGACGCGCCCTTTCCGCCCGGCGACCCGGACCCGGTGGGCAACCTGGAGAGAGCCGGGCTCGATCAGGACACCATCGACCTCATAGCGGTCACCAACCCCCGAAGAGAGTACCGCCTGGACCCATGAGCAGCGACCGGCAACGCTTCAACCGCGAGTTGATGGACTTCCTCGCCGGGTCGCCCACGCCGTTCCACGCGGTCCATGAGATGGCACGCCGGCTGACCGACGGCGGTTTCCGGCACCGGCCCGAGACGGACACATGGCGGATCGAGCCCGGCGGCCGCTACTTCACCACCCGCAACGGGTCCTCCATCATCGCCTGGACCGTGCCCGGCCATGCGGCGGTTCCGGAGAGCGGGCTCCGCATGGTGGGGGCGCATACGGATTCACCCTGTCTCAAGGTCAAGCCGCAACCCGAGTCTCACCGGAACGGCTATCTCCAACTGGGCGTCGAGGTCTACGGCGGAGCGCTGCTGAACCCATGGTTCGACCGGGACCTGTCGCTGGCGGGGCGGGTGAGCTACCTCGACCGGAACGGCGTCCTCGCGCACGGCCTGGTCGACTTCAAGGAACCGGTGGCGGTGATTCCCAGCCTGGCGATCCACCTGGACCGGGAGGCCAACGAGAGCCGCTCGGTCAACGCCCAGACCTGCCTGCCGCCCGTGCTGGGCCGTCAAGGCGAGGATTTCGACCTCAATACGCTGCTGCGGCAACGGCTCGAGGGAGACGCCGGCGCGGAAGTCGGTCAGGTGCTGGACCACGAACTGGTGCTCTACGACACCCAGCCGCCGGCCCTCGTCGGGCTGGAGCGGGAGTTCATCGCGTCGGCGCGGCTGGACAATCTGCTGAGCTGCTTCGTGGGCCTGCGCGCCTTGCTCGACGCGCGCGGCGACGCCGGCGCGCTGCTCGTATGCAACGATCACGAGGATGGGAAGCACCACCGCCGCGGGGGCGCGGGGGCCGATGCTGACCCAGATGCTGGAGCGCCTGCTGCCGGCGCCGGAAGAGCGCAACCGGGCGCTTTCCCGCTCCATGCTGATTTCCGTCGACAACGCCCACGGGGTCCATCCGAACTTTGCCGACCGGCACGACGGCAACCACGGTCCGCTGCTGAACCACGGCCCCGTCATCAAGGTCAACGCCAACCAGCGCTATGCCACCAACAGCGAGACCGCCGCGGCGTTCCGGCGGCTGGCCGCCGATGAGGGAGTGCCGGTGCAGACCTTCGTCGTGCGCAGCGACATGGCCTGCGGCAGCACCATCGGGCCCCTGGCCGCCGCCGAGACAGGTATCCGGACCGTGGATGTCGGCGTGCCCCAGTGGGCGATGCACTCCGTCCGGGAGCTGGCGGGCGCGGCCGACGCCTTCAACCTGGGCCGCGTCCTGCGGCGGTTCTTCGACTCGGCCGAGCCCTGATTCGCGGCGGAAGGCTCCGTCAAGCCACCGGCGCGGCGGCAGGAGAACGGGCCTGCCGGCCTCGTGCTTTCACAACTGCTTGAGAAAGGACCCGTGTGCGCGGCTCGGTTGCCGCTGTGGGGACAACTGTCGTGCGCCCGCCAGACCCTCTCCCAGGGCCGCAAGGGTCTTCAGGAAACGGGGCGCGTTTCGGTTGCCGGATCCTGCCTGAGTCAGAACGGCGTAAAGGCTGATCTGCGTCCGCAACCAACTGTCCCTGAGCCTGACAAGACGCCCGGATTCCAGGTAGGTGTTCAAGAAGCCGTTCCAGCCGATGCCGACGCCGTCGCCGTTGGCCGCGGACTCCAGGAGGTACTGATAGTTCTCGAATGATTCGACCGGTGCTCTTGGGGCGTTGCAGTCGTGGGCGCGGAACCAGGTCGTCCAGGTGGCCCAACTCTGGCCGCCCTGGACGAGATCCAGCCGGGGCACATCGGACCACCGCCGGGGATGGCTGCCAAGCACCCGCTCGAACCTTTTCGCGAAGGCCGGCGAGGCCACCGGGCCAAACTCTTCGTCCAGCACCTTCACCGCGCTCGCGCCCGGGGGCACGGGGGCAAACTCGAAAGCGATGTCGACCCCGGCGGGCAGCAGCAAATGGACCATGTCGTAGTCGCAGGTCAGTATGCGCAGATTGACGTCCTCGCCGAGCGACTTCTTGAGGTCGGCAAAGAAGGGCAAGAGCAGGAAATGAGAGACCGCCGGCGAACACGCGATCATTACGCTGGACGTTTGAGCGCGGAGTCCCTTGCCTGCCGAATGCAGGCTTTCCAGCGATGATTTGACGGCGGCGTAGTACTCTTGGCCGTTCGGGGTCAGGACGACGCCGCGACCCTCCCGCCGAAACAGCTTCTCGCCGACCGCCGTCTCCAGATTGCGAATGTGGCGGCTGATGGCCGATTGCGATGTGTTCAGTTCTTCGGAAGCGCGTATCACGCCCCCGAGTCGCGCCGTCGCCTCGAACGCGATCAGTGAACTGGTGGAAGGGACGCTGAATCGAAAGCCACTCATACCAGATACGATATCAGTTTTTTCCGTTCTGTAACAGGCTTGATTTAAACCAAGAGAGTCTCTCAGTTGAACGTCAGGCCATAGAAACGGGCGGCATTCCTTCCCAGAATCTTCTCCTTGGCCGAGGGTCCCACGTCTTCACGGCTTTTCAGCAAGTGGACCGTTTCAGGAAACTTGCTGTCTCCGTGGGGATAATCGGAGGCGTACATGGGGAAGTCCTCTCCCAGATGGCGGATGCAGTCCGGCAGCGTTTTCTCGTCCGGCTCGCAGGTGACGAAGACGTTGCCGCTCTTGACGTAGTGGCTCGGTTGGTGGCGCAGGTGGGGGACCTCCTTCTCCAGCTCGCCGCGCAACTCGTGCTTCTCCCAGTGCTCGTCCATCCGCTCCATCCAGTACGGGACCCAGCCGATGCCGATCTCCAGAAACGCCACCCGCAACTCCGGAAGCCGCGCCGTGACGCCGCCGCAGATAACGGACAGCATCGCGGCCATGGTCGGAAAGGACATGGCCAGGGTATGGGTGAAGAAGAACCGGTCGTAGCGGTCCGCGCCGATGGTGGGGTAGGCCCCGGTCACCGAGTGAACCGCCACGGCCATGTCGAGCCGCTCCGCCTCTGCGAAAAAGGGAAAGAAGTCCTCGTCGTCGAGATTCTTGTCGAAGACCACCGCCGGGATGGTGACCCCGCACAGCTTCAACTCCTCCCGCGCACGGCGCAGCTCGGCGATGGCGGATTGCGGATCCTGCAACGGGACCACGGCGACCGCGTCGATGCGGCCCGGGAGCTCCTTGCGGATCTCCGCCATCCAGTTGTTGTACCCCCGGCAGAGCGCTACCGCCTTGTCCTTGTCCTCGATCCCGCCAACGCCGAGCAGGAACGTCGGGTAGATCACATGGAGGTCGATGCCTTCCCGGTCGAGGTCCGCCAGCAGCCGGTCCCGGTCGAAGCCCACGCGGGCCGTGCCGTACCGGCCCTGGGGGCCGATGCCACCGAAGCCCCTGGGCGTGCCGCAGCCCCGGCCGGCGGGCTTGGGGATCATCCGTCCCTCCACCAGGAAGAAGCCGTTGCCCTTGCTGTCCGTGATGATGTCGAATGCCGTATCCCGGTACGGCGGCTCCATGAACGCGCGGAGATCCTCCGCGGTTTCCACGATATGACCGTCAGCGTCGAGTACCTTCATGCGTGTCCTCCCTGCCGTCATCGCAGGACCTTCAGGCTGACCCGGCTTGCCGAAGGAAAGGGCAGCCGATCCCCTGAAGACCCGCCTCATGGCCTCCCGGCCGGCGCGCTCGCCGCCGGCATCAGCCCACGGTGGCGCCGCTGCTGATGCTCTCGAGCCCTACGGCGCCGTCGGTTATCACGTCCACCACCGTGGGCCTTCCCTTCTTCAGGGCCTCCCTTACCGCGTCCTGAATCTCGGCCGGCTTCTCCACCCGCAGGCCCTCGGCCCCGAAGCCACGGGCCACCGCGGCGAAGTCGGTGTCGTTGAAGGCGGCGGGCGAATCGCCCCCCAGGTCTCCGGTGGCGATCATTCCCAGCGCCGAGTTGTTCATGACCACGAAGACCACCGGCAGGTCGTACTGCACCGCGGTGGCGATGACGTGCACGGACATGGAGAACCCGCCGTCGCCGCTCACGCTCACCACCGGCCGGTCCGGGTGCACCAGCTTGGCCCCCACCGCGGCCGGAGCGCCCCAGCCCATGCCGGCGAGCCCGCCGGGCACGAACAGGGTCCCCGGCGCCCGGGTCCGATAGTAGTGGGCCATCCACACCCGGTTGCTGCCGGCGTCGAGGGTGACGATGGTCTCCGGGTCCAGTGCTTCGTTGAGGTCCCTGACCAGCCGCTGGGGCATGATCGGCACCGCCCCGGAGTGAAGGGCGGCATTCTCGAAGTAGCTTTCCGCGCGCTTGCGTTCCTCCAGCCGCGCCGCCGCTTGCCGGTCGTTCCGCTGCAGGCCCTCCCCGCCCGTCTGCAGCAGTTGCTTCAACACGGCCTTTGCATCGCCGATGAGCGAAACCGCCACGGGATAGGACCAGCCGGCGTTCCTGGGCTCGATGTCGATCTGGATCAGCGTCTGCCGGTCGCTGTCGATGAGCAGCTCGCTGTTGGTGTCGTTGGGGGCCAGCCGGGAGCCCACCACCAGGATCGTGTCCGCTTCCTGAATCACGCTGTTGGCCACCGGTTGGCCGTACCGGCCCATCATGCCCAGGGCCAGCGGGTGGTCCTCCGGGAATGCGCTCTTGCCGTTGTAGGTCGTGGCCACCGGGCTTCCCAGCAGCTCGGCCATGGCCGTCAGCTCATCGTAGGCCTTCGCCGCGTGAACTCCGTTGCCGGCGATGATGACGGGCCGCTCGGCCCCCTTCAGCCGCTCGATGGCCGAAATCAACTCCGCCACCGCCGGCATGGTCGGGTCCCCCCGGAGCCAGTGTTCGGTGGAGCGGACCCGCGGCGGCTTGTCCGGGTCCAACTCCCCGGCGATGGCCGCCTGGCGCATGAGCACCGCGGTGGGCCCGTGACGCCCCGTGGTGGCGTGCTTGATGGCCATCTGAAGACCCAGAACGGCTTCCTTGGGGGTGGCGGCGAGGACGGAAAACTTGGTAATGCCGGCAAACAGGTTTCTCAGGTCGAACGCGCCATAGGCCCCCCAGCCGCTGGCGTTCCTGGGATTCAGGGAGAAATCGCCGCCCTCGGTGGTATCCGCCAGCACCACCATGGGCGAGCCCGCCAGATGGGCCTCCAGGGTTCCGAAGATGGCGTTGGTGCCGATGAACGCCCCCTGCCCGAGGACCACTCCCGGCCGGCCCGTGAGGCGGCCGTAGATGTCGGCCATGACCGAGGCCGCCTGTTCGTGCCGGACCAGGATCGGACGTACCCGATCCGCGTAGCGGGACAGCGAATCGAATATGCGCATGGCGCTGCCGCCGGGTATGCCGAAGACGAAATCCACCCGAGCCTCGGCGAGGACTTCGCAAATCTTCCTGTGCGCCTTCACCATGCAGTTCTCCCGGACCACCAGGCCCTCTCGGCGCCATCAACCGCGCCGGCTCGCGTCCGCCGGTTCAACCCGCGTCACGCGGCTCCTCCGTTCAGACCGTGGCCAGCATGAGCTGCTGCATCCGCGGCACCCTGAGTCCGTCCGTGCGGCCCGCGCAGTAGCGTTGGTCCGCCACCTCCGGCGCCAGGTGGTAGACCTTGCTGAAGCCGTTTGCCTCCAGCCATTGACGCAACGGCTCGGCGTCGTAGAACGTCGTGCAGGGCTCGCCTCGCTGGGCTCCGACCTGACGGCCGAAGTCGTGGAAGTCGCGGTCGAGACCGTGGAGAGATTCCCGCGGCAGGTTGAACGTGAAGGCGATGGCGCTGGGCGACGGCAGTGAAGCGACGTAGAGAAGGGTCGATTCCACCGAATCGCGGCCCAGGTAGACCGTCACCCCCAGCCACGAGAAGAAGGCCGGCCTGCGGAAATCGAAGGGGCCCGCCGCAAGCCCGGCTTCAAGTCCCTCGATTTCCAGGTCCACCGCGCAGTAGGCGACGTTGTCGGGCACCTCGATACCCTTCCTCCGCAACAGGTCCTGCTTGATCGCCTGCGACTCCGGATGGTCCACCTCGATGATGCGCATGCTCCGGGCCCACCCGGGCTGGCGATAGGCGAAGGTGTCGAAGCCGGCGCCGATCAGGACGTACTGTCCGACGCCTCGCGTCGCCGCGTCCCGCAGCTCCTCCTCGACGTAACGGCTGCGGTAGGCGATAAGGCAGCGGGCGGCCCGGAACATGGGGTCTTCAAGCAGTCGGCGGTCGCCGCGAATCTCTTCTTCGGACGATCCGTCGACCAATCCCACCGCAAGAGGGTCGTCGAAGACCCTCGGCGGATGGTCGAGGACCTGGTGCGAAGCACGCAGGATGGCCGCGACGACAGACGTGCTCCTTGCGTCGACGATTCTCATGGGCCTACACTCGCTGTCGACGTTGTTAACGAAGAACGCGCTGTTTTGCCATTGGGAGAACGGCGGAACCCCTCCCGTGGATCGTCTTGGCGCGGAGGGCCGCCGATACTTGCTTGTCGCTTAAGGAGGAGACGCAGTGCAAACCGCAGACGGGAAATTCGTGGACGTGGACGGTATCCGTACGCGTTACTTCGAGAGGGGAACGGGCGAGAACGTGCTGTTGATCCACGGCGGCGTTTTCGGCTCCAACGACGCGGCCGATTGCAGCGTGGACTGGGCGCTCAACTTCGACGCCCTGTCCCAGTGGTTCCACGTCTATGCGTTGGACAAGCTGGGGCAGGGACTCACCGACAATCCGCCCGGTGACGACGGGTACACCATGGCCGCCACAGTGGGTCACGCCATCGGTTTCGTCGAAGCCCTGGGCCTGGGCGACGTGCATGCCGTGGGCCATTCCCGCGGCGCCTACGTGGCGGCGCGCATGACCCTGGAACGGCCCGACCTGGTGAAATCGTGCATCCCGGTTGACACCAACACGCTGGCCCCCGGCTTCGGACGGAACCACATCGTCTTCGCCGACACCCCGGAGCCGCGGCTCAGCCGGGAGAGCCAGCGATGGGTGCTGGAGCGCTACTCGTACAGCGGCGCCCACGTCACCGACGACTGGCTCGACGCGTTGACGGATATGGCGCAACTGCCGAAGTACCGGGAGAGCGTGGAGAAGATGATCACCCAGGGCCTGCGGAAGAGCCTGTTCCTGACCCGGCACTCGATGCAGAAGGAGGAGACCCTGGGCTGGATCCGCGACCGCGGCATGGGGAAACCCACCCTGCTGGTGTGGGGCTACAACGACCCCACCGCCACCCTGTCCCAGGGAATGCGGCTGTTCGAGCTCCTGTGCATGCGTGAGCGCCGCTCGCGGATGCACATCATCAACGAGGCCGGTCATTTCTCTTTCCGCGAGCACCCGAGAGAGTTCAACGAGGTGCTGCGGGGGTTCATCGCCAGCCAGGGGCGGTAGACCCTTTAGCTCACTCCCTCGGATCCGTCATTCCCGCGAAACAGGGCGTGTCAAAACACTGCTTCGCAGCCACAAAACGCCCATCCGTCATTCCCGCCCCCTATTCGTCATTCCCGCCCCCTATTCCGTCATTCCCGCGAAAGCGGGAATCCAGGGGTCCTGGAGGGGTCCGTGTTTCGCACAACTTGTTCCGCAGTGATGACGGTTCCCGAGAGGCGTTGTTTCGCTACCCTCCCAGCCATTGCAGCAGGGCTTCCTGCGGGCCGGCCACCAGGCCCTGGGGCCAGGGGATGTGGAGGGTGTAGTGGAACACGCCCAGGAGAACCGTCACGGCCAAGGCGGTATAGCCGAGGCAGAGCCGCCACCCGGCCCGTCCCCGTAGCGCCAGGTACAGCCACATGAAAAGCGGCACGGTCAGCAGGAAGCCGATGACCCAGATGGACGTCAGCAGCCCCAGGATCCAACCGAAGATGTCGGCGGCGCGGCGGGCGACCACGTGGCCCGGCACGCCGCGCTCCGCCTCCAGGTCCATGACGCGCGCCGCGTCGCCCGTAGAAACCCGGAAGAGGTCCAGGAACAGTTGCGCCGCGCACATGCTTGCCGCCGCCAACCCCACCACCAGCGGGAAGAGCCGGGCCTGAGCCGGCCAGCCGCGGGCGGTGACGACCCCCGCACAGACCAGGACGAAGATGACGAGGGTGAACACCGCCGGCACGCTCAGATGGAACCGGAACGCCGGCGGCGAAGCCTTGGGCGCGGGCTCGTCCGCCGCCATGCCCGTCCGGGTCCATCGTTGGCCATAGACCAGGCTGGCGACGATGAGGGCGCCGATGACCAGCACGATGGGGCGCCAGAGCCAGCTCACACCGTAGTGGCTGGCGGCGATGAAGAAATAGTTTTCCAGCACGCTGCTCAGCACCAGGCCGAGGATGAGCGGCGGCCGGGGCCAGCCGAAGCGCTTCATGAGCCAGCCCAGGATGCCGAACGCCAGGAGCAGGACCAGGTCGCCGAAGTGGCGCTTGGCCTGGAACGCGGCCATAAAGACCACCACGATCACCAGCGGCGCCAGCAGGTGGACCCGGACGTTGGCGAGCCGCGCCAGGTGGTTGGTCAGGAGCAGGCACAGGCCGGTGCCGAAGATGTTGGCGATGGCGATGCTCCAGACCATGGTGTAGGTGACGTCCAGGTGCTTGGTGAGCATGTCCGGGCCCGGGCTGATGCCCTGGATCAGGAACACCCCGAGCAGGATGGCCATGGCGGCGCTGCCGGGCACGCCGAAGGCCAGCGTCGGGATCAGCGAGCCGCCCTCCTTGGCGTTGTTGGCGCTCTCCGGCGCGATGACGCCGCGCACGTCGCCGGTGCCGAAGGAGTCCCGGGCGCCGCGCTCGGTCTGGACCGCGTGCCCGTAGGCGAACCAGTCCACCACCGCGCCGCCCAGACCCGGCGTGGCGCCGACCCACACGCCCACGGCGCTGGAGCGCAGCACCAGGAACCAGTGGCGGAACGCGTCGCGGATGCCCACGGTAACGCCTCTCAAGGCATCCTTGGGCACGTCGGCGATGCGGGTGCCGCGGATCACCAAGTCGGCCATCTCCGGGATGGCGAAGATGCCCAGGGCCACGGGCACCAGCGGCACGCCTTCCCAGAGGTAGAGCTGGCCGAAGGTCCAGCGCATCTCCCCCACCTGGTAGTCCATGCCCACCATGCCCACCATGAGCCCCAGGGCGCCCACCACCAGCCCCTTCAGAGGTGCGCCGCCGCTCAGCACCGCCACCATGGAGATGCCCAGCATCCCCATCATGAAGAACTCGGGAGCGCTGAACGCGAGCACGATGGGACGGAGCACGGGGATGGAGACGGCGAGGATCAGGGCGCCGAAGAGACCGCCCATCATGGACGCCATGTAGGCGGCGCCGAAGGCCCGGCCCGCCTCGCCCTTCTTGGCCATGGGATGGCCGTCCAGGATGGTGGCCTGGGACGCGGCGGTGCCCGGCACCCCGAAGAGCACGGACGGGATGGTGTCGGACGTGGTCGTCACCGAGATGAGCCCGATCATCACCGCGAAAGCGCTCAGGGTGTCCAGGTCCAGCGTGAACGGCAGCAGGATGGCGAGCCCCACGAGCCCGCCCAGGCCGGGGATGGCGCCCAGGGAGAGGCCCATGACGACGCCCAGGACCAGGAAGGCAAGGCTCCGGGGAATCACTTCAGCGACACACGGACAACCGAAGATGTTCTCTACCGCGCTGAGAGCCGCTTCCCACATGGGCGTCCTTCTCTTGAAATCGCGATCCGATTCCCCTAGTGTCCTGCGTCACGGAAGTCCGTCGACGTTAACGTATCGAAACCGACTCGAAGAGGATACCCCATGAGCATCGCAGCCATTGACCATTGGGTCCTGGTGGTCAAGGACCTGGAAGAAACCTTCGCCTTCTACCGCAGGCTCGGCCTCGACGCGGGCTGGCAGGAGCGTCCGGGCGGCGGCAAGCGGCCGATCGTCCGCATCAGCGAGACGCAGAAGCTGAACCTGTACGTGGTGGATCGCTACACGACCGAGAGCCCGACCCACGCGCCCAACTACGCCACCGGGAACGCCGACTTCTGCTTGCGCTGGGAGGGAACCGTGCGGGAAGCCCAGGACTTCCTTCAACAGGCCGGGGTCGAGGTCATCTCGGGGCCCGTGGCCCGCACCGGTTCCGAGGGCGTGGGGACGAGCCTGTACTTCCGCGATCCCGATGACAACCTCATCGAGCTCATGACCTACGGCGACCCGGCGTACGCCTAGCGGGCCGGCGCCGCGCGCGGGGTGAACCCGCCGACGCCAGGGGTCTAGGCGGCCTCCGGCCGAGGCCCCACGGTGATGGGACCGGGCTCGTAAAGGGGCTGGTCGATTCCGGACTCGTCCACGTCGAGCTTGTAGAGTCCGACGGCGTTGTCCATCAGGATCTTCTTGCGCTCCTCCGCGGAATCCACGTCCTGCAGCGAGTGGGTCCGGCACCACACCGACTTGGGCCACGTGGTGGTGCCATGGGGGTAGTCCACGGAGTACATGATCTTGTCCACGCCGATTTCGTCACGGCTGCGGATGCCGTGGCGCTCGTGCCAGAAAGTGGCCCACATGTTGGTCTGGAAAACGTCGCTGGGTTTGCGCGTGAGGGAGGAGTTCTCGGCAACCTTGCGCTCCTCGAACTCGTGGTCCAGCTCCTCCAGCAGGTAGGGCAGCCAGCCCACGCCGCTCTCCACGCTGATGGTCTTGAGCCTGGGGAATTTCTCGAACACGTCCGAATAGAGGATGTTCGAGACGATCTCCATGTGACTCACGAAGGTCATGGAGACGCCCAGTGCGAACTGCGCGCTCTTCTCCAGGGACTCCCACGGCGGCAGCGCGGGCAGCGCGGTGGAGTGCAGGCAGACGGGCACGTCCAGGTCGCAGCACGCCTGGTAGACCGGGTACCAGTAAGGGTCGTTGAAGTGCTTGAGCCCCAGGATATGCGGGGCGCCGTGCCACACCAGCGCCTTGTGGCCGCGCTTCACCGCGCGATGGACCTCGGCCACGCACAGGTCCACGTCCCACATGGGGGTGACGCACTGGGCGATGAACCGGGGGGTGACGTCCTGCCACTCCTCGATGAGCCAGTCGTTGTAGGCCTGGATGCAGGCCAGCCGGAAGGCCTCGCTGCCCTCCTTCTGGAAGTTCTGGTTGGTGATGCCGATGATGTTGGGGAAGAGCACCGAGGCGTCCAGCTCTTCCTGGTCCAGGACCTTCAGGCGCTCCGAAACTTCGTACGTGGAGCGAGGTACGTCCTCCCACCTCTTCACGTTGGGGTTGACGCCGGAAACGCGGGCCAGCCCGCCGAATCCCTTGGCGTTGCCGCCCAGGGACCAGGTCTGGGTGCCGTCCGGCAGCTCCACGATGTGCGGGATGTCGTCGCCGAACTTCGCCTTGGACATCCTGTTGGTCCAGACATCCGGCGCCTCCTGGATGTGATCGTCCGCGGAGACGACGCCGTATTGCATCTTGAGCGTTGCCATGGGTCTCCTCGCCGTTTCGCGGGGTCGAATCTACTATCGACCCTGATGGCTGTCAATCCGGACCGGGACGACGGCGGACGGCGGCGCAGCCGGACCGGCGGCTTGACAAACGAAGGACAAGTGGAGGACAAGTCAATTGGAAGACTTCACGAATTACGGCGTAACCGAAGGAGGACAACGATGACTTTTCTTCGCAACTTCCTCGTGGCTTCGATGGTGCTCGGGTGTTTCGCGCAGGCCGCGCTTGCCGACGAATCCGTCTACAAGGGCAAGCAGGTAGTGATCGTCGTGTCCGCGGACGCGGGGACGTCCTACGACCTGTACCCGCGGACCGCCGCGCGGCACCTCTCGAAGCACATTCCCGGAAACCCCAGGATCGTGGTCAAGAACATGCCCGGCGCCTCGGGCATGGTGGCGGCCAACTGGCTCTACAACATCGCCAAGAAAGACGGGCTCACCATGGGCGCGATCCACCGGACGCTGCCGCTGACCCAGGCCCTGGGGGTGAAGCAGGCGCGGTTCGACCCGGTGAAGTTCAACTGGATCGGCACGCCCGTGCAGGAGACCGCCTCCTGCTTCGTCCGGTCCGACAGCAAGTACAAGACGGCCGAGGACCTGGTCAACGCCAAGGAGCCGGTGAAGATGGCGGCCACCCAGCCGCGCTCCGACATCTTCATCGTGCCGTTGATGCTCAACAACGTCATGGGCGCCAACATGAAGGTGACCTCCGGATACCGCGGCATCATGGCCACCGCCCTGGCCGTGGACAAGGGCGAGGTGGACGGCATCTGCGGCTGGGGCTACGCCTCGCTGAGGGCGCTCAAGAAGGACTGGTTCGAGAAGAAGGCCATCCGGATCCTGGTGCAGGTCGGGCGCGAGAAGCATCCCGGACTCAAGGACGTGCCGCTGGCCTCCGACCTCGCCAAGGGGGACAAGAAGGCCATCCTGGAGGTCTACAACAAGCAGTTGTCGGTGGGACGCCCCTGGACCATGCCTCCCGGAGTGCCGCCCGAACGCGTGGAGACCATGCGTCAGGCCTTCGCCAACGTGATGAAGGATCCGGCGTTTCTCAAGGACGCCGCGAAGGTGCGGATCCAGATCAACCCGCTGGGGGGCAAGGATCTGCAGACGCTGGTGGCGCAGATGGTGGACATCCCGGCTGCGAACAAGCCGGTGTTGAAGAAGACCTTCAACTACTGAGTCGGAATAAACGCAGGGGTGGCCGTCCGGCCGCCCCTGCCACGAACATCACTCCCTGACGACTTTCCTCCGCTAGTTCAGATCGAACAGCCGCTGGGCGTTCTTGCGGAGGATCTTCTCCTTCACCTCGTCCGACAGGTCCGGGTGGTTCCTGAGATGGTGCAGGTTCTCGGGGAACTCGTTGTCCCAGTGCGGGATGTCGGAGGCGTAGACGAAGTGGTCGCTGCCCATGTAGTCCACGGTGGCGGCCAGCTGGGACTCGCCGGACTCCAGGCTGAAGTACAGGTTGGACTCCCGCACCACGTCGCTGGGCTTCCGTTTCAAGAGCGGCATCTCGTGGGCGCCGCGCTTCTCCCAGTGCTCGTCGAGCCGGTCCATGTAGTAGGGCAGCCAGGTGGCGCCGATCTCGAGGAAGGCGATCTTGAGCTTCGGGAACCGCTCGGTGATGCCCTGGCACACCATGCTGGTGAACTGCAGCAGGATGCCGGCGGTGAAGGCGTAGGAGTGGACCTCGGCGAAGGTGCTCAGGATGGAGGCGCCGAGCTCCCGTGACGTGTTGCGGGTGCCGTGGACACCAAGCACCACGCCCTCCTCCTCGGCCGCCTTGTAGATGGGATCATAGTAGGTCTCGCCGAGAGCGATGGGCAGCCCGGTGGGCAGGATCTCGAAGCCCTTGAGGCCCAGTTCGTTGACCGCCCGGCGGAGTTCCTTGGCGGCCTCTTCCGGCGCCCTCATGGGCAGCACCCCCACGCAGCTGAGCCGGTTCGACAGCGCGTTGTACTCCTTGGCGAAGTGGGTGTTGGCGGCCTTGGTCACGGCGACCTGGTACGGCACCTCCTGGTTCTTGGCGATGTTGCCCGAGCCCGTGGGGAAGCAGATGGCCACCTCCATGTCCTGCTTGTCCATGAGCGTGTGCCAGCGCCGCACCTGTTCCTCGGGGGACAGGCCCTCCCAGTTCACCGACATCTTGAAGCCGTTGAACAGGTTCGGGTCCCAGGGCTGGTCTCCGGGCCAGAGCGGCGTCGAGCGCTCGTTCCAGGGGGCCTCGAGGTACTTGCGGATGTCCGCCTGCCGTTCGAGAACATGTCCATCCGTATCCACACAAGTCGCGCTACCCATGGTTCCACCTCCGGGTTCGGTTTGGTTTGCCTGTATTGTTTTTGACCTCGTTTGTCAATCGGCGTAGAAGGCAGGCAGGAGGTGTACAATGTCCATAAAAACGCCCTCTTGTTTCTCGAAATACGTGGCGTCGATCATGCTCTGCGCGGCCGTCGCGCTGGCCGGAACCATCGCCTCGGCCGCGGATTCCAAGCCCATGAGCGAGTGGGGGAAACGCGGGGACTTGGTGGAGCCCAACTCCGAAATGGCGGTGGCCTACCTCGACGGCAAGATCTACGTGGTGGGCGGCTACCCGTCCACCCGGAAGAGCGTGGACACCGTGCAGGTCTACGACGTCAAGACCGACAAGTGGAGTCTCACGACGCCCTACCCCACCACCATCAACCACGCCTCCGCCGTCGCCCTCGGCGGGAAGCTCTACGTCATCGGTGGTCAGACCAATGCCGGCGGCCGCAGGGAGAAGTCCCGCTACGTCAACGCGGTCCACGCCTACGATCCCAAGACCGGGAAGTGGACACCCCGGGCGCCCATGCCTACCGCACGCAGCGCCATGGCCCATGACATCATCGACGGCAAGATCTACGTGGCCGGCGGGCGTCCGCCAAGGGGACACGATTTCGCCGTCTACGATCCCAAGGCGGACAAGTGGACCCCGCTGCCCGACTTGCCCACCCAGCGCAACCATATTGCCGCCGCCGCCATCGACGGCAAGCTCTACGTGGCCGGCGGGCGGTTCGGCGGCGGCTTCCGCAGCGAGATCACCCCTGCCCTCGAGGTCTATGACCCCGCCACCAATCAATGGAGCGCGCGGCGGCCCATGTCCGAAGCCCGCGGCGGCCTCAACGGCATCGCCGTGGAGGGCTGCTTCCACACCTTCGGCGGCGAGCATCCGACGGCGGGCCCCAGCGGCGTGTTCCCGCACCACGAAGTGTACAATCCCGGGACCGACACCTGGACGCGTCTGCCGGACATGCCAATCCCGGTCCACGGCGTCACCGGGCTGGTCTACCTGGACGGGTGGATCCACCTGCCCGGCGGCGGCATCCGGCGGGGCGGCAGCAGCGGCACCACGCACCACCAGGTGGTGCGTACCAATATGCGGTGCCGGTGACCGGCGCCGCCAACGACCCGGTGGCCAGTGACCCACGGGTCGCCGGCAGGGTACGGCCTCACCGGACTCGGCCATGAACGAGCCAGCGTGGGAGACGCGTTCCCGCCCCTCGGGCAAGGCCGCCGGTGCTTTTCTCGCGGGCCTGGTCACCTTGTCCGCGCTCCCGGAAGAGGCATGGGCACACGCCATCGTCCAGCGCTACGACCTGCCGGTGCCGCTCTGGTACTATCTCGCGGGGGCGGGCCTGGTGGTCGCCCTGACCTTCGTCCTGCTGGTGACCCTCCGCAAGGAGGCCGCTCCGGCGCCGCCCTGAAGCCTCGACATCTCCCGGACGTGGCCCGGGCGTCTCGTCACCCATGACGGACTCGAGAGGATGCTGGCCGTCCTCTCCGTGGCCGTGTTCGCCTTCCTCATCGCCGCCGGACTGCTGGGCACGCAGGAAGAGCCGCTGGCGAACGTCCTGCCCGCTTTCGTGTGGGTGGCCTGGTGGGTCGGTCTCGGTTTCGTTTGCGCCCTGGCGGGAAACGTCTGGCCCGCCATCAACCCCTGGGCGGCGGTGCCGGCGCTGTTGCCCGGGGGCCCGGGAAGCGCCGTCCGGCCGGTCCCTTCATGGATGGGGGTGTGGCCGGCGGTGTTCCTCTACCTGTGCTTTGCCTGGGCCGAGTTGGTGTGGCCAAACAACACCGCGCCCGCGAGTCTCGCGTGCGCCATCCTGGTGTACAGCGCCGTCACCTGGACGGGAATGGCAAGGTACGGCGTCGCGCCATGGCTGAAGTGCGGCGAGGCCTTCTCCATCGTCTTCGGACTGTTCGGCCGTTTCGCTCCCCTGGCCCGGACTTCCGATGGAAGACTGCTGCTGCGCCACTACGGTTCCGGGCTGGCGGACGGCGGGAACGTGCCCTTCTCCATGGTGGTGCTGGTGGTGACGTTGCTGGCCACGGTGAGCTTCGACGGTTTTCTCCACACCCCGGTGTGGGCGCATTTCTACGCCGCGGCCTCGCACGCCTTTTACGATCTGGGCTGGACCCATCTCCTGGGCAACACCGGCACGCGCACCCTGGTTTTCACCGGCGGGCTGGTGATGGCGCCGCTCTGCTTCGTGGCCCTTTTCCTGGGGACCTGCGGCCTCACCGCGCGCCTGGAAAACCGCGGTGGAGACGGGCGGCGTGGGGCGGCGGACCTGGCCTCTTCGTACGTGCTCACCCTCGTGCCCATCGCCATCGCCTATCACCTGGCGCACTACCTGCTGCTGTTGGTGGTCGAGGGGCAACTCCTCTACGGGCACATCTCCGACCCCTTCGGAGTGGGCTGGGACCTGTTCGGCACGGCCGGCGTGACGCCGGACCCGACGGTGGTGGACGCCCGGTTCCTGTGGCTGTTCTCGCTCTTCGTCATCGTCACCGGCCACGTCATCGCCGTGTGGCTCGCCCATCGGGCGGCACACCACGGTCAAGCCGGCAGACCGCCGGTTGCGCCGCAGCTTCCCATGCTGATCCTCATGGTGGGCTACACCGTCTTCAGCCTGTGGATCATCGGCCAGCCCATCGTGGAAGTGTGAAAAAACAAAGGGGGCCTCTCCTGCGAGAGACCCCCTGCCGTGTCTGCACCGTTTGTTCGGTCGAGCCCGGGCTCACCCGGCGTCGTGTTCGATGCCCGGCGCGTCGCTCTGGATCGGGACCTTGCGTCCCACCGCCTGGGCGGGCAGCGGCACCCGGACCTCAGCCACGCCGTTCCGGTACCGGGCCTCGATCTTGCCGGCGTCGATACCGTTGGGCAGCCTCACCGAACGTTCGAACCTGCCGTGGAAAGTCTCCTTGTAGTACGGGTCCTTCTCCTCGGTCTTTCGTTCGCCCTTGATGGTCAGGACTCTTCCTTCCACCTGGATATCCAGGTCCTTCGGATCCACTCCCGGCAGATCGAGCCGGAAAACGTAGTGGCCGTCACTGGTGTATGCGTCCATCGGAGGCTTCCAGCCGGCGTCCGGCTCACGGCGCCCCAGGAATCGATCGAGCACGGCATCCAGGTCACGGTGTCCGCCGAATACGAACGGATGCCATCTTGTCACTTCATGTCCCAACATCTTCCGTACCTCCTTCCCTGAAACCCTTTGCTGCATTTGCTGCAATGCCCTTCGTTCATGTCTTGGAGCTCCTGTGCGCAAGGAAAAGGTAAGCATCGAAACCACCCGGGTCAACGGGGTGTCCGGCAGTTTTCTTTTTGCGGCTTGAGGAAGCGATGCCGTCGTTGACACTTTCGTCGGCCCGACCCTATAATGCGGCCCGTTTCGCTTCGACCGCACAACCGCACCAGAGGAGGGTGACATGAAGAGAACCTTTGCCGCCGTCATCGCCGCCTTCGGCCTCATCGTATTCGCCAACACCGTTCATGCCGATTTCCCCAACCGGGACATCACGATTCTCGTGCACGCTTCCCCCGGAGGCGGGTTCGATGCCATCGCCAGGGCCCTGGGCCGCTACATGAAACCGTTCATACCGAAGAACGTCGACGTCATCGTCAAGAACGTCGTGGGCGCCGGCGGCATCACCGGCACGGTCGCCATGTACCGCGCCAGGCCCGACGGCTACACCATCGGACACATCTACGCCGACGGGATGCTGGGAACCCAGATGATCCGGAGCAACGTCGGCTACGACATCGACAAGTTCACCTGGCTCGCGGTGGTGAGCTCGCAGGAGGCGGAGGCGTTACTGGTGCGCAGAGAATCGCCTTACCGCACCGTCAAGGACCTGCAGCAGGCCAAGCGGGTGACCTGGGGGGTCGAGGGCATCGGCATCGCGCGCTGGGTCCACGCGTTTCTGGCGGCCAACGAATTGAAGATACCGTTCGACGTGGTGGCGGGCTACGGTGGTACCGGCGAGACGCTGCCGGGCCTGCTCCGGGGCGACTTCGACGTATTCACGCAGCCCATCGACCACCCCTCCACGCTGCCGTACATCCGGTCGGGCGAAATCGTACCTATCGTCAACCTCGGCGAATCCCGCGCCAAGAACGCGCCGGATACGCCCACGGCCATCGAGCTGGGCTACAAGAACCTTATCGTGAAGGTGTTTCGCGCCATGGTCGGACCTCCGGGGCTGTCCAAGGACCTCCACAAGAAGTGGGAGGGCCTGCTGTTGAAGACCATGGAAAGCAAGCCGTACAAGGACTGGGCGGCTTCGTTCGGCATTCCGCTGGTGCCGGGGAACGCCGCCGCGGCGGCCGGCGATATGAAGGTGTTCGTCGACCTCTACAGCAAGTACCGCCAGCCCATGCTGGACGCACTCAAAAAGAAGTAGCCGGACCACGCGGGCCGGAGGTGCGGAGAGGCGCCGCCGGACCGGGCCAGGAGACGATTGCCATGATGGTCAATCCCTACAGCGATTCGCATCTGATGCTGGCGTTGCAGTTCGACCACTCACGGGTGGCGGGCTTCTTCGCCGCCCACTGGGGCAATGAGGAGTTCGACCGCCCGGAGCCGTACGCGTCGGTGGTGCTGGCGGCCCAGGAACACGACCACGGCTGGTGGGAATGGGAGATGAGGCCGTCCACGCTGAACGACGAGAACTTTCCCATGGACTACCACGACGGCAGTTTCAAGTTCCTCGGCCAACTCAGGCTGGACTTCTACAAGAACGTCGTGGACAACGTCCTCCAGCGAGATCCCTACGCGGCCATGCTGATAGCCATGCACGGGGTGGCGCTCATGAACGCCGGCTACGGCAAGTACACCCATCCGCCCGATCGCACCGCCGACCCGCGGGTGCGCGCCTACGTCGACCACCAGGAAGAGTTGAGGAAACGGCTGGCCGCCGAGCTGGCCCAAACCGAAGAGTTCAGGGAGTACACCTCCGAGGAGCGGATCTGGACCAACTACGACTACATCGAGGTGTTCGACCAGCTCGCCCAATACGTCTGCAACCGTTATCCCCTGAACAGCAAGAAGCGGAAGCTCGGTCCCAGCGACACGCTGAACGACGTGGACGTGCCCACCAGGAAGGGCGCCAAGCCGGTGCGTCTCCATGTCGACACCGTGGCCGAGCACCACGCCATCGTCGACCCCTACCCGTTCGCGGTGGATCCGCTGGTGTTCAGCTTCCCCGCCCGGCTGGTGCCCAACCGGCGCTACAGCGATCCGGATGACTTTCTGAGGGAGTTCTACCGGGCGGAGCGGATAACCGTCACCCACACGCTCTCTTCGGCATGAGCATGCCTGGCGAATCGGACGGAAGTCCCCGTCCGATTCGTCTGGGCCGGATCAGGAATCGGACAGCAACCGCACCCCGTACAGCCGCGTCTCGGGCAGCTCCAGTTTCTCCCACGCCTCGCCGGCATCATGGCTCGCGTACACCGACCCGTCGGTGTAGCCGATGACCACGGTATCCGGATCGCCCGGATGCACCGCCACGCAACTCGTCATGTGCACGTGCCCGTGTGGCAGACCGCCTTCGAGCTTGCGCCACGTCGCCCCGCGGTCGTCGCTTCGCAGGATGGCGGACTTGGCGCCGCCGAGCTCCTCCGAGGTATCGCGGCTGAAGCGGATGGTGTTGTACGGCCCCGGACGGACCGTGCGGTAGCCCTTCCACGAGGTCGGGCCGTTCTCCGCCGCACCGAGAAAGATACGTTCCGGGACGTTAGGGTGAATGTCGAAGGGAATGGCGTAGGAACGTCCCATGTCGTATTCCAGCTTGCGCCAGGACACGCCGCCGTCGTCGGTGCGGTAGGTGCCGATGCCGGTGGTCGCGTAAAGCGTGTCGAGGCCGGTGGGGTCCCGCCGCACCCAGTGCACGTCGCGATAGACGCGGCCGTCTTCGTGGGCGCCCATCTGGTACGGCAGCTTCCCGGACGGATCGTTGTGCTCCGGATAGGCCGCATCGCTCGACGGACCGCTGATGTCCTCCCAGGTCTCGCCCCGGTCACGGCTCCGTACCACGCCCCCCTCCTCCACTCCCACGACGATCTCGTCCGGTACCCGGCCGTCCAGCACGATGCAGCGGATGTGCGGCGTGTGCGGCGGCGGCGGAAAGGTCCAGCGGGCGTAGTCCTCAAGCCGTCGGAATGCGGTGAGCTCGCGGAACGAGCGGCCGCCGTCCTCGCTCACGTACACCGCCGCCGGCAGCGTGCCCAGGTAGACCTCCTCCGGCCGCGTGGGGTGAGGCTGCATGGTCCAGATGTCCCGGTAGTCGAGGCCACCGGAGGGAATCCACTTCCAGCTCTCGCCGCCGTCCTCGCTGACGTGCATCTCCGTGCTCGTCGCGGCGTAGAGCCGGTTCGGGTCGCCCGCGTCCCGGGCCACCTCACGCAGCACCTCGCCCTCCAGCACACGATCCAATACATCCACCTGCCTGGAGCGACCGTCCCAATGGCAGCGGACCAGATTGTCGGCCGTCAGCAGAAACACCTTGAGGTCTGTGCCCATACCGTTTCCTCCAAATCCCTGCTGGAAGTCCGGTCGAGGGTTGCCAGGTTCGGTCGTCTAGCTCCCTTTGTCATGGTTGGAAAGAAATGGTGGTCGCAGCAGGACTCGAACCTGCGGCCTCTTGCATGTGAGGCAAGCGCTCTAGCCGACTGAGCTATGCGACCACTCAAGGGTAGATCTTGACGTTTACCACCTCGGAAAGCGCGTTTCAACAATACTTTGCCGCGACAGCCGGTCAGGTCACTCCCGTTCCCTCTGCCGTTGCTTGATGCGCTGGTTCAACGACTGCAAGATGCCGGCGTCGACGGCGGCGATGACGTCCACCGCGGCGTCGAGATGTTCCTCGGGAATGTCCGCTTTCCTTGCGTCCGCAAGGCGGCGGTCCACTCAGGGATCGCAGTTGCGCGTCATGGCCACGGCAAGGCCGAGGAAGATCTTCTCGCGCTCGCTCAGGCACTCGACGGCGTGGGCGTCGCGGTAGAATTGGCGGAAGTCTGCCTTCTTCATGGGTCCCTCCTGTTCACGCCCACGTGGGGCTTCAGCCCTTGGCCATCTCCATGATCTCGTCGTAGTGGGCGTCGCTCACCGGAACGAAGGAAAGGCGGCCCAGCCGGAACAGGTCAAAGCCTTCCAGCTTGGGATTGAGCTTCATCTCGGCCAGCGACACCTCGCGCTTCAGCGTCTTGCCCACCTTGATGTCGAACACCAGGAGCTTGGGGTCGTCTTTCTCCGGGTCCGGATAGGCGCCGGTGGTGGCGGTGCCGAGGCCGACGCACACCCGCTGGCCGCCGGTGTGGTAGATGATGCACCGGTCGCCCTTCTTCACGGTGGCGAGGTGCTTCAA
This sequence comes from uncultured Binatia bacterium (SeqCode), assembly GCA_965219905.1. Classification (GTDB taxonomy): domain Bacteria; phylum Desulfobacterota; class Binatia; order UBA9968; family JAJDTQ01; genus JAJDTQ01. The sequence goes on from CBDCOS010000003.1 coordinate 1,193,509, forward strand.
GGCGAGGTTGTTCTTGATGCCGTCCCAGATGGTGCTCTTGTCCCGCTGCAGGTCGGCGAAGGAGTAGACGCTGGGCTCTGTCTTGAGAAGCCAGTTGGCCATGGTGGACCTCCTTGTTGGTCGATGTGTTGAAATACTGCAAAGCGCCGCCCGTGGCAAATTCCGGCGCCCACGGGGGTCGACCACGGCCGGCGCTGCCGGGGTGCGACGGGCCGCGTCCTTGTGATAGATAGACAGCCATGGTGACCGCTCCGCGCGAGAACACACCCACGGACCGTCCGCTGCTGGGGGCGCACATGTCCATCGCGGGCGGGGTGCACAACGCGCTCCACGCGGGGGACAGCGTGGGCTGCGAGGCCATCCAGATCTTCACCAAGTCCTCGCGGCAGTGGGCCGCAAAGCCCTTGAGCGAGGACGACGTCCGCACCTTCAAGGAAACCCAAAAGGCCAGCGGCATCCACACGGTGGTGGCCCACGACTCCTACCTGCTGAACCTCGGCGCCCCCGACCGGGAACTGCGGCAGAAGTCCGTGGCCGCCTTCGTGGACGAGATGGAGCGCTGCGAGGCCCTCGCGATACCCTTCCTCATCGCCCATCCGGGCGCCCATACCGGCGCGGGCGAACGCGTGGGCCTGCGCACCATCGCACGTTCCCTGGACGCCATCCATCGGCGCTGCGAGGGCTTCAAGGTGCGCGTCGCGCTGGAGATCACCGCCGGCCAGGGCAGCAACCTGGGCTACCGCTTCGAGCACATCCGCAACATCATCGACAGCGCCCGGGAGAGCGACCGGCTCCGGGTGTGCTTCGACACCCAGCACGCCTTCGCCGCCGGTTACGACATCCGAACCCGGGAAGGCTACGAAAGGACGTTCACGGAGTTCGACGAGACGATCGGCGTCAAGCTCCTCTCCGCCTTCCACCTGAACGACTCGAAAAAGGAGCTCGACTGCCGGGTGGACCGTCACGAGATCCTTGGCAAGGGGCACATCGATCTCGAGCCTTTCCGCCTGCTGATGAACGACCAGCGTTTCTTCGGCCTGCCCATGTGCCTCGAAACCCCCAAGGGCAAGGACCTGAAGGAGGACCGGGAGACCATCGAGCTGCTGCGGTCCTTCCAGGGCGGGACGTAGGGACGCCCGGAGATCGGCCGGCCGGATCCGTGCCGTGGTCGAGACCGCCCGGGGCATCTTCGCGGACAACCGTTGATTCAGACGGAGATAGGCGTTAATCTGCTGTGGTTGGTTCCCACACGGACCGCGAGTTCCCTGTCACGACGGACATCAGGAAAGCGAGGCCGTTTGTGAGCACGCAGAGTCGTACACCTGGAGACGACCGGCCGCAGCAGGGTGCAGGCACGCGTCTGACGCGCCGGACGGTGGTCCGCGCCGGACTGGCGGCCCTGCTGGCGCCGCCCTGGCTCCGTTCCCCGAGCGCAGCCGGCGCAACCGCTGTCCGAGGCATCGGAGCCGACGGCGAGATCGTGCTGGGAGTGTCCGCCGCCTTCTCCGGCCCCTCCCGGGGCCTCGGCACCGAGCTGTACCGCGGCGCCAAGTCCTACTTCAATCACGTCAACGAGAACGGCGGCGTCAACGGCCGCAAGATCGTCCTGAAGCTCTACGACGACGGCTATCAGCCGGACCCCTGCGTCGAGAACACCGTCAAGCTGATGCTGGAGGACCAGGTCTTCCTGCTCTTCGGCTACGTGGGCACCCCCACCGTGACGCGCGTGTTGCCGATGTTGAAGAAGTTCCAGGCCCAGCGGGTCTACCTGTTCTTCCCCTTCACCGGCGCCCAGCCCCAGCGGGAGCCGCCTTACGGCGACTTCGCCTTCAACCTGCGGGCCTCCTACCGCCAGGAGACCGCCGGCCTGGTGAACAACTTCGTGCGCGTCGGCCGGGAACGCATCGCCATGTTCTACCAGGCCGATGCCTACGGCCGCAGCGGCTGGGCGGGGGTGCGGGCGGCCCTGGCCAAGCACGGCTTCGAGATCGCCGGCGAGGCCACCTACCGTCGGGGAACGAGGTTTACCGGAAGCATGAGAGCGCAGGTGGAGATCCTCAAGAAGGCCTCTCCCGAAGCGGTGATCTGCGTGGGCGCCTACGCCGCGTGCGCCGCCTTTGCCCGGGACGCCGTCGACCTGGGCCTGCGAGTCCCCATCGCCAACCTCTCGTTCGTCGGCAGCGAGAACCTGCTCAACCTGCTGTCCCAGGGGCAGGACGACCCCGATGCCTACACCCGGTACCTGGTGAACTCGCAGGTCGTGCCCAGCTATGAGGACGCCTCCATCCCGGCGGTCAAGGAATATCGCGAGCTGATGGCGCGCCACGACCCCCAGGTGCCGAAAGAACTGGTGAAGGAGGCGTACAAGCCGTTTCCCCACAGCTTCGTCAGCCTGGAAGGGTTCCTGGATGCCAAGCTGATGGTGGAAATACTCCGGCGCCTCGAGGGCAAACCGGACCGAGGGGGCTTGGAGCAGGCCGTGTTTTCGGTGCGCGACTTCGACCTGGGAATCGGCGAGGCAGTCTCCTTCGGACCGGACCGCAGGCAGGGGTTGCAGAAGGTCTACTATACAGTCGTCGAGGACGGCCGGTTCGTCACCCTGGACGACTGGAAAGCCAAGTTCGGGTGATCATGAAAATCAGGAAACTCTTCCAGAAGACCCAGTTCGGCATTTTCGGGCTCTTCGGCCTGGTCGTGGTGTCCACGTCGGCGCTGACCATCTACACCGTTCAGACCCATCTGTCGGCGGAATACGAAAGCAACAGCCGGAACATCGCCAAGACCATCGCCGACGCCAGCGTCGACATCCTGCTCAACCGGAACCTGGCCACGCTGCAGTCCCTCATCGACCAGTTCGTGGAGATCCAGGGCATCCGCTACGTCTACATCACCAGCGACAACGGCGAGTTCCTGGCCCACACCTTCGTTCCCGGCATTCCCGAGGTCATCCTCAACAGCGATCCCGATGAGACCAAGGCGGTGAACCGCAGGCTGCCCGGAATGGGCGAGTTCGTGGAGGTGGGCAGCCCCATATTGGCCGGTTTCGCCGGCACGGTTCACGTAGGCATGGACCTGGACGTCATCGGCCTCAAGATCCAGCGGGCCATCGGCCAGCAGGTGTACCTCATCTCCATCCTGCTGGTGGTGGGGATCCTCGCGTCCATCTGGTTCATCAACCTGGCCGCCAAGCCGTTGGGTGAGTTGGTGGCGTTCGCCGTCGAGCTGGCCAAGGAGGAGGACGCGGACGGGACGGAGCACGAGAAGATTCTCGCGCGAGACGACGAGGCCGGCGAGCTGGCGCGCCTGCTCCTGCATATCTCCGGGCGCCGGCCGCCCTCCGACGAGCCGCCCCCGGAGGCGGAAAGCGCCCGGTAACCGCCGGACCCAGGTGCCGCAGGTGGGCATACACAGAATCGCCATCGCGTTCTTCTGCACCATGCTGCAGATATGCTTCGGGACGGTCTACGCCTGGAGCTTCTTTCAGACCATGCTGGTGCACCAGTCCGGCTGGACCCACACGGAGACGGCCTGGGCCTTCAGCATCGCGATCTTCTCTCTCGGCACCTCCGCGGCCTGGGCGGGCTCGGCGCTGGGACGGCTGGGACCCCGACGGCTCGCTCTCGCCGGCAGCCTGATGTTCTCGGGCGGCTACGTGATTGCCAGCGCGGCCCTGTGGCTGGATTTCCTTCCGCTCTTCTACGTGGGCTACGGCGTCATAGGCGGGGCGGGCATCGGCCTCGGCTACGTGACTCCGGTGGCCACCGTGGCCAAGTGGTTCCCCGACATGAAGGGACTGGTCACCGGCATCGTCGTCATGGGCTTCGGAGTGGGGGCGCTGCTCCTGAGCAAGGGCCTGGCGCCCTTCCTGGTGGTGCGCACGGAGGGCGACCTGGCCATGGTCTTCCTCTGGCTCGGCATCATATTCGCCGGCATCCTGGTCCCTTGCAGCCTGGCGTTGAGCAATCCCGGGGACCCGATAAAGGCGCCGAGCCCCGGTGCGGCACACGCCGACGCCACGGAGCCGGACTCCACCGTGCCCTACCTCACCTCCGGCCAGTTCGTCATCATGTGGATCGTCTTCTTCTTCAACATCGCTGCCGGCATCTCCGTCATCAGCTTCCAGTCGGAGCTGCTGCAGGAAGTGTGGGGCTTGGCCGACCCCACCGTGGAACCGGCGGTGCTGGCCGAGTACGGCGCCACGCTGATCGCCGCCAGCTCCGTTTGCAACGGCGTGGGGCGGTTGTTCTGGGGCCTGCTGTCGGACCGCATCGGCCGGGTCAAGGTGTTCCGTATCCTGCTGGCGAGCCAGATGGTGGTGTTCGGAATCCTCATGACCGAGGAGAACCCGTGGGTCTTCTCCGTGCTGGTATGCTACGTGCTGCTCTGCTTCGGAGGCGGTTTCGCCACCATGCCTCCCTACATCCTGGACGTGTTCGGCGCGGAGAAAATGGCGAAAATGTATGGTGTGGTGCTCACCGCGTGGGCCGCGGCAGGTATCTTCGGCCCGCTCTACGTGGGATACCTGAAGGACTCGTACCCGGACCGGGCCGTCATGTACTGCTTCCTGATCGGGATCCTGATGCTCGGAGCCGGCTACCTGTTCTCGTACCTGTTGAATGACGGACGGCTCCGGCTGGGCCGTCCGACGCTGGCGACCACGCTTCACCAATACGGAATTCCGGCGAAGAGCGCGGGGTAAACGAAACCATGAAGTTCTACGACTGCAGCACGGCGCCGAGCCCGCGCCGGGTCCGCATCTTCATCGCCGAAAAGGGTCTGGCCATCCCCACGGTGCAGGTGGACCTGCGCAACGGCGAGCACCTCACCGAGTCCTTCCGCATCCTCAACCCCTGGTGCACGGTGCCGGTGCTGGAGCTCGATGACGGCACCGCCATCAGCGAGGCGGTGGCCGTGTGCCGGTACCTGGAGGACGCCCATCCCGAGCCGCCCCTCATGGGCGTGGATGCACGCGACCGGGCCATGGTGGCCATGTGGGAGCACCGCTTCGAGATCGACGGCTTCCTGGCCGTGACAGAAGCCTTCCGCAACCAGGCCAGGGGACTTGCGGGGCGGGCGTTGACGGGACCGGGCAGCGTCGAGCAGATCCCGGAACTGGTGACGCGCGGGCGCGCGCGGGTGGAACGGTTCTTCGCCGCCCTCGACGGGCAGCTCGCCCGCCATCCCTTTGTCGCCGGCGAGCGCTACACCATCGCCGATATCACGGCGCAGGTGGCGGTGGACTTCGCGGGCTGGATCAAGATGAGCCTGCCGCCCGAGCACCGCCACGCCACGGACTGGTATCAGCGGGTCAGCACGCGTCCCAGCGCCGCCGCCTAGTGTCCTGTCCGGTTTATTCGCACGATAAGATGTGGAGGATTTTCGGCGTCGGCAACGCGCGATGACGAGCAGTGGCGGGCATCACGCGATTCTGATTTCCGCGCCGCCGCCTTGCCGGCTCGGCCGCGTCACGAGCCGGGCCACAGCCCAAAGCCCCTGCCGTCCGGCAGGAACGACTTGAGGACCTGGTCCTCGACTCCGGCATCTTTCTCGTCCCCGTCGAGGACGCCGAAGAAGAAGATGCGCAGCATCTGCTCGATGAGGGCCCGGAGCGACGGGTCCCGGCTGGGATTGTACCAGGTGTAGATCCAGTTCATCATGCCGAACAGCGCCAGCGCCGCCACCCTCACGTTGAGTTTCCGGATTCCCTGCCGCTGCTGAAGCTCCTCCACCAGATCCACCAACACCTTGAGGTAACGCCGCTTGAGATCCAGGATCCGTTTCGCGTAGTCCGCGGTCAGCGCGGTGTCCTCCCGCGACATGACCTTCATCTCGTTCATGTTGTGCAGGAAGAAACCGAGGTGGTTGTGCACGAACAGCGCGATCTTCTCCCGCGGGGCCTTGTCGGACTCCTGGATCCGGCGCCCGTTTTCGAGCAGGGTCACGAGGCAGCGTTCCTGTATCAGGCACAGGAGCTCTTCCTTGGTGCGGAAATGGTAGTAAAGACCGGCGAGGCTCATGCCCGTGGCGCGGCTGATCTCGCGGATGGAGGTGCCGTCGAATCCCTTGTCCGCGAATATCGTTGCGGCGTGCTCGAGAATCTGCTGCAGCTTTTCGTCGTGGTGGGTGGTGGACGATCCCGAATCGTTGGGCATCAGCACGGATCTTGTCAGATGGGGTCCTTGAAGTCAACGAAACCGCTACGTTGAATCCCCATACCTCATGGTGTATAGCTCCCCGGTTATATGGAATTCGAAAACATCGTCATCGACCGCGACGGCGCGGTGGCGATTGCCACGCTGAACCGGCCGAAACAGCTCAACGCCCTGTCCTACGGCCTCTGCAAGGACCTGTGCCTGGCCCTCGAAGAGCTCGACGCGGACGACTCCGTGCGGGCGTTCATCATCACCGGCGGCGAACGCGCCTTCGCCGCCGGCGCCGACATCAACGAGATGGTCGACGCGACCCCGTTCGCCGGCAAGGCGCATGAGCGGCTGGCCTTCAGGGACCGCATCAACCACCTGTCGAAACCGGTGATCGCGGCGGTGAGCGGCTTCGCCCTGGGAGGCGGCTGCGAGCTGGCCATGAGCTGCGACATCATCATCGCGTCGGAGTCCGCCGTGTTCGGCCAGCCCGAGGTCAACCTGGGCACCATACCGGGCTCCGGCGGGACCCAGCGACTGACCCGCCTCGTGGGCAAGCACAAGGCCATGGAGCTGGTGCTCACCGGCCGGTTCATGGACGCAGCGGAAGCGGCCCGTTGCGGCCTGGTGAACAAGGTGGTGCCGGTGGAAGTGCTGCTGGACGAGGCAAAGGCCATGGCTCAGACCATCGCCGCCAAGCCGCCCGTGGCCATCCGCCTGGCCAAGGAAGCTATCCTCAAGGCCGCCAACGCGCCCCTGGACGAGGGGCTGGCCTTCGAACGCAAGTCCTTCTGCATGCTGTTCGCGTCGGAGGACCGCCGAGAGGGCATGCAGGCGTTCCTGGACAAGCGCAAGCCCGAGTTCAAGGGAAAATGAGCTACGAAACGATTCTCTACGAAAAGCGGGACGGAGTGGGCACCATCACCCTGAACCGGCCCGAGGCGCTCAACGCGTTCACCGCGCAGATGAACCGGGAGCTTCTGGACGCCCTCAAGGACGGCAACCGGGACAAGGCCGTCCGCTGCTTCCTCCTCACGGGCGCCGGCGACCGGGCTTTCTGCGCGGGACAGGATCTCAAGGAGCGTTCGCCGGACCGGAAGGGCTCCCTGGGGGAATCCCTGAGGTCGCGTTACAACCCCATCATCCTCGCCATCCGCCGCACCGAGAAGATCGTGCTCTGCGCCGTCAACGGCGTGGCCGCGGGAGCGGGGTGCAATCTGACCCTGGCGTGCGATTTGCGCATCGCCTCCGACAACGCGCGCTTCATCGAGGCCTTCGTGCGCGTGGGTCTCGGCCCGGACTGTGGCGGGAGCTACTTCATGCCGCGGCTCATCGGGCTCAGCAAGGCCACCGAGCTGTTCCTGCTGGGAGAGCCCCTGAGCGCGGAGGACGCGCTCCGCCACGGGCTGGTGACCAAGGTCGTGCCGTCGGCGGAGCTGCCGGCGGAAGCCCGGGCCATGGCGGAAAGACTGGCCCGCGGCCCTCGCAGCGCGGGCCTGATCAAGCGGACGCTCAACCGGTCCATGTACGCCGAGCTCGAAGCGCAGCTCGAATACGAGGCCTGCACCCAGGAGATCGCCGGCCGCACCGCCGACTACGACGAGGGGGTCCGCGCGTTCGTGGAGAAGCGGGCCCCGGCGTTCAAGGGGGAGTAGGATCCGCGGGGACCCGCGGGCTCTCCGGGAAATCGAACATGGTCAACGAGAACAAGATCGGCGTGATCGGCGCCGGCACCATGGGCGCCGGCATCGCCCAGGTAGCGGCTCAGGGCGGCTTCGAGGCGGTGGTGTACGACATCTCCCAGGACTTCCTCGACCGCGGACTGGCGAGGATCCGGGGGTTCATCGGCCGCAGCCGGGAGAAGGGCAACATCGACGAAGACGAGGAGAAGCGCATCCTGGCTCGACTCGATGGTTCTCTGGACCTGGAGGACCTCGCCGACGCCGCCCTTGTCATCGAAGCGGCCACGGAGAACCTCCAGGTCAAGCGGGAGCTTTTCCAGCAACTGGACGCCGCCTGCGCGGCGGAAACGCTCCTGGCCACCAACACCTCCTCGCTTTCGGTGACGGCCATCGGCGGCGCGGTCAAGGACGCCTCACGGGTCCTGGGCATGCATTTCTTCAATCCCGCGCCGCTCATGCGGCTCGTCGAGGTGGTGCAGGGCGAGCTGACCAGCGCCGCGACCGTGGCCAAGGCGGCGGACATTGCCAGGAGGTTCGGAAAGACGCCGGTCCGCGCCAAGGACACGCCCGGGTTCATCGTCAACCGCATCGCCAGGCCGTTCTACAACGAGGCCCTCCGCATCCTGAGCGATGGCGGCGTCGACGTGGGAACGGTGGACCGGATCATGCGGGAGTCCGGCGGCTTCCGCATGGGCCCCTTCGAGCTTCAGGACCTCATCGGCATCGACATCAACTTCACCGCCACCGAGACCCTCTACCGGGCGTTCTTCGAGGACCCCCGCTTCCGGCCGAGTCCGTTGCAACAGAAGCTGTATCTCGCCGGACACCTGGGACGGAAGACCGGGAAAGGCTTCTATGACTATGAGTCCAAGTAGCGTCGCGATCCTCGGTACCAGCCGTGTGGCGGACGACTGGCAGCGGCTCGCCGGCGACAACGGCCTGACGGCGGCTCGCTACGCGCGGGCCGCCGAGGTGGATCCGGCAACCGACGTGGTGGTGGACACGCTGGCCCACGGACGGGACGACAAGCGGCGGCTGCTGGAGGAGCTCGACGCCGCCGCCCCGGGGGCGGCGGTGGTGCTGAGCTCGTGCGTCCGCTGGTCCGCCAACGCCATCGCCTGCTGGAGCCGCCGGCCGGAGAGGGTCGTCGGTTTCGCCACGTTCCACCCCCTGGCGCAGCGAAACGTCATCGAGCTCGCACGCGGGCTCGACACCGCCGACGAAGCCTTCCGGGCGGCGGAATCCCTGGTCCGGAGCGTGGGCAAGGAGAGCGCCGAGGTCAAGGATGCCCCCGGTCTCGTGTTTCCGCGGATCCTGAGCCTCATCATCAACGAAGCCGCCCGCAGCCTGGACGAGGGCGTCGCCACCGCCGAGGAAATCGACATCGCGCTCAGGCTGGGAACCAACTATCCCCACGGCCCGCTCCGCTGGGCCGACGAGATCGGCCTGGACGAGGTGCTGGCGGTCATCGAAGGACTCCAGGAAGAGACCGGCGACGACCGTTACCGGCCCGCGCCCCTGTTGAAGAAGATGGTCGCCTCGGGACACCTGGGCGAAACCACGGGGCGGGGCTTCTACGACCACGGGGAAAAGGGCCATGCCGGCCCTTGACCACGGTCCCGGGATACTGGAAGATATAGTCGAAAACGCGGCGGCCCGCGCCGCCGCATGAAAGGCGCATCATGCCCGAAGCCGTCATCGTCGACGCCGCCCGCACCCCCATGGGACGCTACGGAGGGATCCTCAAGGACATCCGGCCGGATGATCTGGCGGCCCACGTCATCGCCAAGCTCATCGCCCGGAACGGCATCGACAAGGAGGCCATCGAGGACGTGATCCTCGGTTGCACGAATCAGGCCGGGGAGGACTGCCGCAACGTCGGCCGCAACGCCTCCCTGCTGGCCGGCATTCCGGACTCGGTGCCCGGCGCCACCGTGAACCGCCTTTGCGGCTCCGGACTGGAGGCCGTCAACCAGGCTGGACGGGCGGTCGGCGCCGAGGAGGGGGACCTGTTCGTGGCCGGCGGCGTGGAGATGATGACCCGCGCGCCGCTGGTGATGCCCAAGGGCGGCGTCGCGTTCGCCCGGGGCGACGTCACGGTCTACGACAGCGTGCTCGGATGGCGTTTTCCCAACCCCCGCATGGGTGAGCTGTATCCGCTGGTCAGCCTGGGCGAGACCGCGGAGAACGTGGCGGAGAAGTACTCGGTGACCCGCGAGCAGCAGGATGCCTTCGGGCTCAGGAGCCATCGCAACGCGGTGGCGGCCCAGGAGGCGGGACGCCTGGACGACGAGATCATTCCCGTGCCGGTGCCCCAGCGGCGCGGCGACCCGGTGGTGCACGGCCGGGATGAAGGCCCCCGGCCGGACACCAGCCTGGAACAGCTCGCCGGCCTGAGGCCCGCCTTCGTGAAGAACGGCACGGTCACGGCGGGCAACTCGTCGCCGTTGTCCGACGGCGCCGCGGCGCTGGTCGTCGCCTCCCGCGAGAAGGCGGAAGCGTTGAAGCTGAAGCCCATGGTACGGATCCTTGCATCCGCGGTGGCGGGGGTGGACCCGGCCTTCATGGGCATCGGACCCATACCGGCCAGCCGCAAGGCGCTCGAGCGGGCGGGGCTCACCGCGGATCAACTGGACCTGGTGGAGCTCAACGAGGCGTTCGCGTCCCAATCGCTGGCCTGCGTCAAGGAGCTCGGCCTCGACCCGGACAAGGTCAACGTGAACGGCGGCGCCATCGCCCTGGGGCACCCTTTGGGTTGCAGCGGGGCGAGGATCATGACAACGTTGATCCACGAGATGAAACGACGGGGCAGCCGTTACGGCATGGCCACCATGTGTATCGGCGTGGGACAGGGCATCGCAACCGTCGTGGAGAGAGCCGACTAGCACGTCCGGTCGCCTCGGCGGCTCGTATATGTGGATTGGTAAGTTACCGTCGAATTCTATATATTGTGGGGTATTGAGCGGCCGCTACCAGTTCGGAACAACATTTGATTCAGGACATTTCATTCGGGATGTAGCAGGCCGCAAGACCTTGTGAAATGAAGATCAAGGTATCCAGGCTCCTGGTTTTCCTGTCGCTGACGGCGGTTCTGGCGGTGGTCGCGGTGGTGGGGCTGGAAGCGTTTCTGGATAACCGGAAGGACGCCATACGCCGGCAGATGGAAACCGCCATCGGCCGCGCGGTGACCTTCGACGCCGTCCATCTCAGCTTCCTCGGGCGCCCGGGAAGCCTCAGCATCACCGTCACAGACCTGCGTGTCGCCGACGACCCGCAGTTCGCCGCCACTCCGCTGGTCCACGCGAACCAGGCGACCATCTCGCTGGGGTGGTGGTCCCTGCTCACCGGCGACCCCGCGGTCTCGGATATCGTCCTGAGCCAACCCGAGATCCAGATAATCCGCAACGAGTACGGCGACATCAATATCTTCACGCCGGCACAGCCCCTCGACTCGGGGTTCCAGTCGGCGCACCGCGCCGGCACCACGGTCCGCGCCAACGACGGCAAGCTCTACTTCATCGACCGCTCCTCGGACAAACCCGAGGAGTTGCGGTGGCACCGCCTCGCCGCGGCGCTCGAATGGTCCCGCGAACGACGCGTTCACGTCGATCTTTCCGCCGACCTCGACCCTGACGGCGGACAGCCCTTCTCGGTGGCCGGGACCGTCGGCACGTCACGGCCGCTTTCCAGGTGGACCGAGAGCCCGGTGGACCTGAAGTTGAACGCCTCCTCGCTGCCGCAAGTCGTTGCCGAGCGAGGCTGGAAGCGGTTGGAAAAACACCTGCCCGGATACCTTCGCCCTTCCGGACCGGTGGCCGTGACCGCGCGCGTTTCCGGCAAGCTGAACCGGCCACGGTTGTCGGAGATACAGGTGGTGGGAAGCCTGTTCGGCGGAGCGGCGGACAATGCCACGTTCACCGGCGGTGTGGATTTCTCCAAGGCACGGTCGTGGAGGGAAGGCCGCGTCAAGGCCGATCTGCAATGGGGACCGGTCACCCTGGACCAGCTCAGACAGATTCCCTGGGTGGACCGCGTCCTGCCGGCGGCACTGGTCGTGCATGAAGCGCTGACCCTGTCCCACGTGGTCGAGGGCGAGCTCGGCGACCTGACGGTCCACACCTCGGTGGCGGCGGATGCCAATGCGATCCAGTACGGCAAGTGGCTCCAAAAGGAGCCCGGAGTCGCGGCCCGGCTGGCGTTGGCCATGGAGCTCCGCGAAGACCGGCTGCTCATCCGCAAGTCCCAGGCGCGGCTTCAGGGCGGAACGGTGGAGTTTTCGGGTTCCATCCGCGAGGATCCGGATCATGTGGTGCGGTTGCGCATCAAGACCGGCGACGTGCCGCTCGCCGGATGGCAAGCCCTGTTCCCGGCAGCCGACGGCTACCGGCTCGACGGAACCGTGAGCGCCGAGTTGTCCTTGGAGCAGAAATCGGCTCCAAGGAACGAACCGCCGAGGATCACCGGCCGCCTGCGGCTGGCCGATGTCAACGTCATCGCCCCGCCGGGGACACACCGCAACATCCAGGGGCTCCAGGGGGAGCTGGAATTCCGTGGACGGGACATCGAGATCCACAAGCTCCGGTTGAGGTCGGGGTTGTCCGACCTTCGGATACGGGGGCTTCTGACAAACCTGCGCCGGCCTACCCTGCATTACAGCCTGCAGTCCGACCTGCTGAATCTCGCCGACCTCACCGGGGACGCGGCATACCGGGCCGATTCGTTCAGCAGCCTCGCCAGCGAAGGATCCGCCAGGTTCACCAAGGGCGTCCTGACCGTCGAGGGACACCTGACCTCGAGCAACGGGCGCCTGAAGGGCGTCGACTACCGGAATCTGCAGGGGGTGGTGCGCTGGACCGGCACCGACGTGAAAGTCGACAGGCTTGACGTCGAGGCCCTTGGGGGCAGGGTCCGCGGGCAAGGCGCGTTCGCCGACCGCGACGGCGAAGGCTTCGCCATCGAATTGAGTCCGACGCTGGAGGCGCTGGACGTACCGAGCGTCGTGGCTCTGTTCCCTGTCGGGGCCAAGGAGCCCGTCAAGGGGCGCCTCCACCTGACGGGGCGGTTCAGCAGCTACGGGAAAGACTGGTTGTCGGTGGTCCGCAACCTCAGCGGACGGGGCCGTTTCTCCCTGGAAAAGGGAGTCTTCCCCAACTTCAATCCTGTCCGCGGCGTGCTTGCGGCAATGGAGGCAGTGGAAGGCATCGACCGCATCGACACGGCGGGACCGGCTTTCGTCTCGCTGGTCCGGGATGACCGGGCCGCCTTCGGTATCGTCAAAGGCGCGTTGACCGTCGACCAGGGCCGGCTGCGCAGCCAGGATCTGCTGCTGGTCGCCGATGAGTACAGCATCGTCGGCAGAGGATGGGCCGACCCTGACGGCAGTGTCGATCTTCGGGCCACCCTTGTCCTGTCGTCCGATTTCTCCCGCGACTTGAGCGGACGCTACCGCAACGTCCGCTATCTCCTGGATACCGACAGCATCAGCCTGCCGTTCCGAATCACCGGGGACATCCCCGATGTGACCACCCGGCCGGACGTCGTGCAACTCACCCGTTACATGTACGACAAGCTCGCGGAAGAGAGGCCCTCGAGAACCGCCAACGACGGCGGCTTCGACCTGTGGAAGCGGTTGGGCCGAGGCTTCCGGGAGATGCTGCGCTGAACCCCGCCGTTTCCGGGCCGGATCTCTTTCGCGCCGCCGCAGCCGCTTTCCCCGACACGCATGGATGTCCACGAGATCTATCTCCGTGTACGCCGGCAGGACATCGCGTACATAAAGTTCATCGTGGAGTCCTATGAGCTGCTCGGCATCATCCGCACCGTGGACCCCGAGAAGGCCGTGATCGTGCTTCTGGTGCTTGACGATTCCCTCAACCTGGCCCGGGAGGTATTGGCGGCCCTGTGCGGCGAAGTGGACCTGGAGGAGATCCCGCGGCCGGCGGGTCTGGGGGATGACTGGCTCCTCGGTGAGATCGCCATCCTCGAACCGGGCTCTGGTGAAGAGCCCTAAACCCGGCGAAGCGGCCGTCCCGGCCGCCTCCAGGGGCATCGTACCATCCCCCATGAATCAACCCTCGGCCCTCAAGCCCCGCATCCTCTCGTTCATGCTGAACCGCCCGGGACACCGCTTCAGCCTGCGTGAGATACGCAAGGGGTTCGGCAAGCCGGCAAGGGAAACGGTGCTGGATGCGCTCAACGAATTGATCCACGAGCGCAAGGTCATCCGTCTCCACAAGAACCACTACACCCTCGCCAAGGCCGCCAGCGTCGTGTCCGGCGTGGTCCAGGGACATCCCGACGGCTTCGGTTTCGTGGTCCCCGACCAGAAGGGAATGGACGACATCTACCTCAGCCGCAGGGAGATGCGGCGGGTCATGCACGGCGACCGGGTGCTGGTACGGCCGGAGAAGAAGCGGCACGGCGACAGCCAGGGGCACGTGGTGGAAGTCCTCGAGCGGGGGCAGCGCCGCCTCGTGGGCGTGGTCCAGACCGACGGAGAACGCACCCTGCTGGTGCCCATGGACCCGCGCGTCGCACCCGCGATCCCGCTGGCGGGCGCCGGGGCGGCACTCCCCGGCCAGGTGGCGGCGGTGGAGATGACCCGCTACGGCGGCGGATACACGGCTCCCGAGGCGCGGCTCCAGCGGTTGCTGGGCTCGCCCGACGACCCCGAGGTGCAGGCGCAGGCGGTGATCTTCCGCTACGACTGGCCCGAGGACTTCTCGGAAGAGGCCCGGCAAGAGGCGGAGCGCCACGGCGCGGGCGTCGATGCCGCCAGCGTCTCCGGACGCCGGGACCTGCGCCCGCTCACGACCTTCACCATCGACGGCGAGACCGCCCGGGACTTCGACGACGCCGTCAGCATCGAGAGGACCGCCAATGGCCACCGGCTGTACGTCTCCATCGCCGACGTCGCCCACTACGTGCCCCGAGGCTCCAGTCTGGACGGCGAGGCGTACGCCCGCGGCACCAGCGTCTATTTCCCGGACCGGGCCCTGCCCATGCTGCCCCCGGCCCTCTCCACCGGCATCTGCAGCCTCAAGCCGGGGACCGACCGCCTGGCCCGGACGGCGCTCCTGGAGATCGACCGCAAGGGACGGGTGGAGCGGACGGAGCTGTTCCGGTCGGTCATCCGCAGCGACGCCCGGCTCACCTACACCGAGGTGGGACGGATGCTGGTGGACCGCGACGCGGAGGCCCTGGCGAAGTATCCTGCGCTCACGGAGCCCCTTCGGGAAATGGAGGAGCTCACGCACCTCCTCATGGACCGGCGGCGCGCCCGTGGCAGCCTCGACTTCGAGCTTCCGGAAACGGAGATCCTGCTCGACCGCGACAACGCGCCCACGGACATCCGGCGCGCGGACCGCACCATCGCCCACCGCATGATCGAGGAGTTCATGATCGCGGCCAACGAGGCCGTGGCCGGCTACCTGCGGGGGCGGAAGTTCCCCTGCGTCTACCGCGTGCACGAGGGGCCCGACGAGGACACCCTCGACGCCATCGCCCCCTTCCTGTCCACCCTGGGATACCCGCTGCACCGGAGCGGCGAGAAGGTCTCGTCGACGGAGATCCAGCGCGTCCTCGAAGCCTGCCGCGGCAAGCCCGAGGAGAAGGTGCTGAACCGGATGCTGCTGCGGTCCATGAAGCAGGCCGCCTACGACCCCGGCAACATCGGCCATTTCGGGCTCGCTTCGGATGCCTACCTTCACTTCACCTCGCCCATACGGCGCTACCCCGACCTCATGGTGCACCGCCTCCTCGACCAGGCCGTGAACGGCTCGAAGCTCGATCCGCGGACACGGGAAGAGCTCGCCGCCTACCTCCAGGAGGCCGCCGACCACAACTCCGTGCGGGAACGCCTGGCCATGGACGCCGAGCGGGAGATGGTGGACCTCAAGAAGGCCCAGTTCATGACCGGCAAGATCGGCGAGGTGCACACGGGCGTCATCACCGATCTCACCACGTTCGGCTTCTTCGTGGAGCTGGACCGCTGGTTCGTGGAAGGACTGGTCAGCCTCCGGTCGCTGGAGGACGACTTCTACCGCTATTACGACACCGCCCACCTCATCAAGGGACAGAACCACGGCCGCGCCTTCCGCATGGGCGACGCGGTCACGGTCCGGGTGGCCCGGGTCAAGCTGTTCCAGGGCGAGATCGACTTCGAGCTGGCACGGCCGTGAGCCGTTCGGACGCGATCAGCGGGCCGTGGTGACCAGGACGATGCCGATGACCACCAGCACGGTGCCGAGAACCGTGGTCCGGGTGACCCGCTCCATGTCCCGGAGAAAGATCACGGTGGCGAGCAGGATCCACATGGGGAGGGTCGCGGTGATGGGCGCTATGACGACCACTTCACCGCTGTTGAGGGCATAAAGAATGCCCGCGCCGCCCAGCGACTCGAAGGCGCCAGCCCACACGAACGCCCACAGCGCCCGCCTGTCCCAGATGTAGCGTTGCGCCAGCGGCGGCACGGCCTGGGCGATGCCCACGACCAGCAGTCCCACCACGCCCATGACCGCGGCGAAGAACAGCGGCTCGGGAGTGAGCGTCAACGCCGCACGCCGCAACGGGAAGGCGACACCGGCCAGGAACGCCGCCGTCATGGGCAACAGGACGTACCATCGCGAAACCTCCATCCGCGCCTGGGCGCGCTGCCAGGAAATCGCGATGATGCCCGCGATGACCGTGACGTTGCCGAGGAACACCCGCGGCGTCAGCACCTCTCCCAGCAGCGTGACCGCGATGAGCCCGGCCCAGAAGGGGTGGGTGGCGCGCAGGGGGCCGGTGCGCGCCGCGCCGATGATCTGCATGCCCTGGTAGGTCAAGTGGCGGATGAAGGGCTGGAAGGTCCCGGCGATGACGATCAGCCAGAGGGCGGTCCAGTTCCACGACGGCACTCCGAGGACCGCCACCGGGATACCGAACATCACCGACATGGCGATCAGGGACACCACCGTCACGGTGGCCGAGTTGGAATACCTCATGCCCTTGCGGGCCAGGACAAAGCTCAGGGCATAGACGATGGCGGACAGGAGGGCGATGAGCTCGGGCGGCATGACGGCGAAGTCCGGTTAGTAACTCGTGGTGATGATGGTGACGGTCCCGGCCACTACGGCCAGGGTGCCCGCCACCGATTTCAGACTGATCCGTTCCACGCCGCGCAACACCACCACGGTCAGGAGCAACGTCCACAGGGGAGACGTGGCCACCAGCGGGGCCATCGCCACTACCCGGCCCATGCTCACGGCGATGAGCGAAAACAGCGACGCCGCGGTCTCGAAGGCTCCCGCCACCACGAACGCCGGCAGGGCGCGCCGGTCCCAGGCGATGCGCTCCCGGGTGCCTCCAGCCGCCATGGAGACCGCCAAGCACACCGACGCCACCGTGGCCAGCACCGCGGCGAAGAAGAGCGGCTCGTTGGAGATGTCCAGGGCGTAGCGCCTGACCGGAAACGCGATGCCGGCAAGGAACGCCGCGCTCAACGGGAAAAGCACATGCCACCGGCGGTAGCTCGTCGCCCTGCGGTCGGGACTCCAGGAGATCAGGATCGTCCCGGCCACCACCAGCAGCGTTCCGGCCATGACGCCGGGCGTCAGGCTCTCCCCCAGCAACGCCACCGACCACGCCGCGCTCCAGAGGGGGTAAGTGGTCCGCAACGGCTGGCTGCGGGAAGCGCCGATCCTGGCCACGCCGGTGAAGGTCAGGTAGCTCGTGCCCGTCTGCATGACCCCCAGGAGCACGAAGATCGACAGCGCAAGCGACGCCACCGCGGGTACCCCGCCCGTGGCCAGGACGGCGCACCAGAGCAGCGCCATCCGGACTCCCATCGCCACACAGGTGGCGGTGAGCGGCGTGGAATAGCGCAACCCCAGCCGGGACGACACCGAAACCGACGCGTACGCGAAGGCCGCCATCAGGGCTATGGCTTCCGCAGGCACCGGAGCTGGGTTCCTCGGCGGCGGTTCACTCCGGCCCGGCGGGCGCCGGCTCGGCGCTGACGGCCCCCGGGGCAAGCCAGCGGGACGCCAGTTCCGGCACGGTGACGCCGGCGTCCGGCGCCGTCATCCGCGCCAGACTCTCCAGTTGCGGCAGATCGACGGTCAGACGCGGGTCCAGCAGCACCAGGTAGTCGTCGTGAAGCGTCTCCGCGAGATCGGACCCGTACCCGAACACCCGCCCGAGCATCGCCAGGGTTTCGCTTCGGTGCCGCTGGAGGTAGCGGATCGCTTCCCGGTGCGCGGCCAGGAACGCCTTGACCGCCTCGCCCTTCTCGCGCAGCGTGGACTCCATTGTCTCGATGGTGATGGGCATGGGATCGCGAGCCACGTCCGGCCAGCCCGGGACGGACAGGAAACCCCGTTTTCTGGCAACGAAGTCGAAGGGGCGCGGCAGCAGGGCGGCGCCGGCGGAGCCGTCCGACAGGCGGTCGAGCGCGTGCTGGTCGGTCTCCACCTCGTCGATTTGCAGATCCTTGCCTGACTCGAGGCCGCCATGTTCCAGAAACGTCTCGGCCAGCGGCGCCGTTTCCGCGATGACGCGGCGGCACGCCAGGTTTTTGCCTTCGAGGTCCGCGAGTCCGCCCACCCCCGGCGCCGCCATCAAAACATAGGGGCTGCTGTTCATGCATGAGCCGACGAGGCGGGTGGCCTCCGTACGGAGGAAGTGCTGCAGCGACGCCCGCCCGATGACGAGGGATAGGTCCGCGTCGCCGCCAGCCAGCGCCTGGTTGCGCTCTTCCGTTCCCTGGACATGGTCCCAGGACAGGTCCAGCCCGTGGTGCCGATAGATGCCCTGCTCGATGGCCAGATACCCCGTCGGGTCACGCGCCACCTTTTCGCTCCCCTCGCCGAGAACGCCGTACAGCACCCGTAGCCGTGTCAATTCCATCATGTCTCTCCAGTGTGCCGCGTCACACCAGTCCCCGCTCGGAAGCGTCGCAGCGCCCCGCACCCGGCGCGGCCCTGCAAAGGTTGACACCACCATAGCGAAGGTGTACCGCCTTGCATAGAAGGGCTGTCCCGCGAATCTTCCGAAACCGGTTTCCACACCCTCGAACACCTCGCTCGACGTGTCCGGAGGCGGATTCGAACTTCTCAAGGAGACACTGCCATGACCATCGCACTATCCCACGGCGGGACCACCATGTACTCGTCCCCATCCCGCTCCGATGAGGTCTGGGTAGGCACCCAGAAAGGTATCGCCGTCCTGCAGCGCGACTCCGGCGGCAGCGGATGGCGCATCGCCCGCCACATGTTGGAAGACAAGCACATCAGCGCCATTCACCAGGAGCCGGAGAGCGGGATGTTCTTCGCCGGGGCGTTTCACGGCGGACTGCACGTGAGCGCCGACCACGGCGCCACCTGGGAAACGCGGGAGAACGGGCTCACCTCCAACGACGTCTACAGCGTCGCCTCGTGCCGGAAGGACGGAGGCACCCGGCTGTATGCCGGGACCGAGCCGGCGCACCTGTTCTTCAGTGACGACCTGGGCGGGCACTGGACCGAGCTGCCCGCGCTCCGGTCTGTGCCAAGCGTCCCCAACTGGTCGTTCCCGGACACGCCGCACATCGCCCATGCCAAGCACCTGAACTTCGACCCGCACGATCCCGACACCGTGTACGTGTGCGTTGAAGTCGGCGGCCTGCTCAAGAGCACCGACCGTGGCGAGTCCTTCGAGGAGTTCCAGGGGATCTACGAGGATGCCCACCGGCTGGTGATCCATCCGGAAGACAGCCAACGGCTGTACGCCGTCACGGGGCGCGGGTTGTACGTCTCCCTCGATGGCGGAAGGAGCTTCGAGGAATGGATCTCCCGCCCGTCGGATATCGGCAACTATCCCGACGGCTGCGTGCTGCATCCGCAGAAGCCGGACCTGATGTTCATCAGCGCCGCCCAGTATACACCGGGTCAGTGGCGCAAGACCCACACCGCGGACGCGCGGATCTCGCGCAGCACGGACGGCGGCCGCACCTGGGAGATTCTGCGGAACGGGCTGCCGGACCGGCTGCAGGCCAGCATCGAGGCGCTCTGCCTGGAGGCGGCCGGCGACGCGGTCTCGGTCTTCGCCGCCACCACCGACGGCGACGTCTACTGCAGCGACGACGCCGGGGACAACTGGTCCGTCATCGCCAGCGGACTGGCGCCCGTCTCCAAGTTCAACCACTACAGGGATCTGCAGGCAGCGTAGGGGACCACTCGGGCAGGCGGACACGAGGCAAGGCGACCGGTGCACCGCCGTGCGCTCGGGCGCACTCGCTCACCCGGGAGCGGAAGCTCCCGCACATGCAACGGGGTTTGTTTGAATGAAATTCGGGCTACTGGTTGATTGTCACGTTCGCAAGGATCAGGGTCAGACCCTGGCGTTCGATGAGCTTTTCGGGCAGGTGGATGCGGCCGAGGCCATGGGGATGGACTCCGTCTGGATCGTCGAGCACCATTTCCGGCCCCAGGCCTCGGTGCTCTCCGCCTCCATGGCGGTGGCAGGCGCCATCGCCTCGCGCACCAAGCGCGTGCGCATCGGCACGGCGGTGCAAGTGCTCCCCTTGGGCAACCCCCTGCGGATCGCCGAAGAGGTGGCCTCCATCGACCACATGAGCCACGGGCGGTTCGACTTCGGCGTCGGCCGGAGCAGCATCCCCAAGTTCTACCAAGGCTTCAACATTCCCTACTCGGAGAGCACCGCGCGTTTCACCGAGTCGTTCGAGATCGTCATGCGCGCCTTCACCCAGGACACCTTCTCCTTCGAGGGCGACTACTACTCGTACCACGACATCAGCATCTCGCCCCGTCCGCTGCAAAAACCCCATCCGCCCATCTACATGGCCGTTCGCACGCCCGAGGGCTTTGCCGCCACCGCCCGGCGGGGATTCCACGTGGTGCTGTGGTTCATGGGCGACTACTACGAGGACCGCCTGCAGATCTACCGCGAGGAATGGCAGGCCTCGGGCCATGCCGAGGCCCCGGAAATCCACGTGCGGGTGCCCATCTTCATCGCCGAGTCGGAGAAGCTGGCGCGGGAGACGCCCAGGGCCAGCGTGGTCCACGACCTCCACCGGGTCATCGGCGAGGCCACGGCCATGAACGCACCCGAGCGCGTGGCCCAGGCCCAACGGTACCTGAACGACTACGACGAGTTCCTTCGCACCCGCGTAATCTTCGGCTCACCCGAGTCGGTGGTGGACCGCATCGAGGCATTCCGCGAGCGAATGGGGATGACGGGCCTGATCGTGGACGTGAACCACGGCGGCCAGATCCCGCACGAGCAGGTCATCAACTCCATCCGGCTGCTTACCGAGAAGGTAGCGCCGCGGTTCGCGTAGGCATCGGCCCGACACCATCCAACATCCGCTACTCTTCCGGCACCCATACGTCATCGTCAGCGGGTTCGGCGTCGTACGCGTAATCGAACAGTTGGCCGTATCCTTCCACATCGGAAAACACGTGCGCCAGGCCCAGGCCGGCCCACATCATGGCCTGCATGCTGGTCACCACCGGGACGTCGAGGTCCCGTTCCAGGCTGTCGATGACAGCGACGCTGGGCATGAGGGCGCCGGTGATCCAGATGCCGTCGGCGGCCGGGGTGGAGAGAAAGAGATCCTTGGCGGCGTGGTAGATCTCCGCCAGGGGCATGGTGGAGACGCCGTAGCGCCGTGACATGGCGGCCTCGTCAGACGGCCACAGGGAGCGCCGGCCCACCACCTCGATGCCGGCGTGGCCGACATATTCGGCGAGTTGCCGGTCCATGGATTCGTCAAAGGGCGTGAGCATGACCACCCGTTTCATGCCCAGGGTCTGCATGGCGCGGATGCAGGCGCCGATGTCCGTGGCAAAGGGTATGTTGGTCCGGCCCGCCACCTCGGCCAGCAGCTTCTCCTCGAAGCCCCACCCACGGGTCACCACCAGCGGCACCCCGGCCTGGATGATGGAGTCCACCCGGCGGTCCTCCAACTCCGCCACCGCCACGTCCATGCGGCCCACCGCGTCGTCGTACTGCTGCTGGGTCAACTGGGTGACGTGGAGCGACGTCATCACGATGGTGACGCCGTCCGGGGCCATGAGGTAGAACTCGTAGCCGTTGTTCTCGTGGCCCGGGCTGGGGGTCACGAATCCGATGCGCGCGCGCCAGCCGTAGGTGGCCCCGGTGGGAGGTTTCAGTGCCATGCGAGTCTCCTGGAAATCGATGCTCGGCCGCCCGCTCCGCACCAACAGCGGAGCGGGCGGCATCCGTGCCGGAGGCTACAGCCCGTAGAGCCGCCTGGGGTTGGCGTCCAGGATGGCGTCCTTGTCGGCGTCGGAAATATCGGTCCGCTCCCGCAGCATCCGCGCGGCAAAGCGCTCCCGGTCGCCGTGGGGCATGTCCGTTCCCATGACGATCTGTCCCTGCCCCACCTCGGCCATCACGTGCGGCAGCAGCGAATCCTCGATCTCGGCGCTGAAGAAGAGGTTGCCCTTCTCGACGTAGTCCATGGCAGGCAGCGCCTGCTTGGGGACGCACTCGGGGATGAACTTCAACAGCAGCTCTCCCTGGTTCTCGTAGCGGTGCTTCAGCCGGTCGAGCATGAAGGGCACCCACATGCATCCGGCCTCCAGGAACACCACCCGCATGTCCGGATGGCGGTCAAGGACGCCGCCGGCGATGAGCGAGGTGCACGCCATCAGCACCGGCATGTGGAAGGCGATGACGCCGGAGGGATAGATGTGCGAGTAGAGGTTGTTCACCGACGGGCACGACCAGCCCACGTGAACCCCCAGCGCGAGGTTGTTTCCCTCCACCGCTTCGTAGAACGGCAACAGCGCGTCGTCGTCCAGCAGCCGGTCTCCCGCGGTCCCCAGCACCATGACGGACACGGCTCCAAGGCTCGCGGCCTCGTTCACCGAGCGCACGGCGCCGTCCACGTCGTCGAGGTTCACCACCGCGGCCCACTTGAGGCGGTCGCTGCCGCCCAGCCGGTCGCCCAGCCAACGGTTGTACGAGTCGCACAGAGCGGTGGCGAGGGGAACGTTGTCGGTAAGCGGATAGGCGAGAAACAGCGTCGTGTACACCACCTGCACGGCGATCTCTTCCTCGTCCATGATCGCCAGCCGCTCGGGGATGTTGGTCAGCTCCTGGCTGCCGACGCTGTCCACCTTGCCCACCGAGTGTTTCGCCAGCTCGCCGTTGATGGTCAGGGGCGTGCCGAGGTTGTTGCAGCCCCGGCCCACCCGGCGGGGGAAGAGCTGCTCGTCGATCATCCAGTAGGCCATGCCGTCCACGCCCACCACCCGGGGCCGCTGGCCGCGGAAATTGGGGTCCAGGTACTTGTCGTCGAAAGTCTCCAGGCACTCTTCCACGTGGCCGTCAGCGTCTACGCAGTCCATTTCTCACCTCCATCGATTCACGATACATTGATGGGTCCAACATTGTAGACACCACGGCAGGTTGTCAAGTCACCGGTCATTCCCGGCAATGGAGTCCATCCCATGAGCACTGCGGATACGGAGGTCACCAGACGCCTCGCGGAGTGGGTCTGCGAATCGGACTTCTCGTCGGTACCCGATGCGGTCCGCGGCGAAGCCGTGCGCACCCTGCTCAACTGGATGGGCTGCGCGGTAGGGGGATCGACGCACGAATCCGTGGACATCACGCTGCGGGCGCTGGGCCCCTTCATGGGGCGGCCGCAGGCCTCGGTGCTGGGCCGGACGGAACGGGCGGACGTGCTGCACGCGTCGTTGCTGAACGGCCTCAGCTCCCACGTGTTCGATTTCGACGACACCCACCTGCAGACCATCATCCATCCGGCCGGGCCGGTGGCGTCGGCGCTGGTGCCGCTGGCCGAGCACCGTCCCGTCTCCGGCCGGGACTTCCTTCACGCGCTGATCCTCGGGGTCGAGGTGGAGTGCCGCATCGGCAACGCCGTCTACCCGGACCACTACGACGTGGGCTGGCACATCACCGGCACCGCCGGGGTGTTCGGCGCCGCAGCCGCCGCCGGCCGTCTGCTGGGGCTGGACGTTCAACGGATGTGCTGGGCGCTGGCGGGAGCCGCCACCCAGGCCGCCGGGCTGCGGGAAATGTTCGGCACCATGTTGAAGCCGTTCCTCATCGGACGGGCGTCGCAGAACGGCCTCGCCGCGGCACTGCTGGCCGCCGAGGGGCTGACCGGCTCCGAGCGCGCCATCGAGGCCCCGCGCGGCTTCGCCCGGGTGCTGTCGTCGAAACAGGATTTCGCCGCCGTTTGCGACGGCCTCGGCGACAGCTACGAGATCCTGCTCAACACCTACAAACCCTACCCTTGCGGCGTCGTGATCCATCCGAGCCTCGACGGCTGCCTCGGCCTGAAGCGCCGGCACGGACTCGCCGGCGACGACATCGAGTCCGTGGAGCTACGGGTCCATCCGCTCGTGCTGGAGCTGACCGGGAACAAGACGCCGCAGACCGGGCTCCAGGGCAAATTCAGCGTGTACCACGCGGCGGGGTGCGCCCTCGTGCTCGGACGAGTGGGTGTAGCCGAGTTCACCGACGAGGTGGTGCGGGACCCACGGGTCACGGTGGTGCGCGACCGCGTCTCCGCGGTGGTGGACGATCACATCCGTGAAGCAGGCGCCGTGGTTACGATACGGCTGAAGGACGGCCGCACCGTCGAGGAGGTGGTCGACCAGGCCTCGGGAAGCCTGGAGTGCCCGCTCTCCGACCAAGAGATGGACGCGAAGGTCCACGCCCTGGCCGATCCGACGCTGGGGACGGCGGCGACCGATGAGATGATTCGTGCCAGCCGGACGGTGGTTGAGTTGGAGGACGCGAGCGCCCTCGCCCGCGCGGCCACGCCGACCGCGGCATAGGGCGGACAATCCCATGTCCGATCGCTACGACGTCATCATCATCGGCGGGGGCTCGGGCGGCTGCGTGGCCGCGGCCCGGCTGAGCGAGGACCCGCGCCGCAAGGTGCTGCTGTTGGAAGCCGCGCCGGACCCGCAACCGATCCCGGAAACCATCCGGCTGGCCAGCGCCCGGGACCGGGTCTGGCTGGAGACCCCCTACGTCGACATGGTCCCGGTGGTGCGGCCCGTCGACGGCAGCCCGTTCCGTTCCCTGGCGGGAAAGATCATGGGCGGGGGCTCGTCGGTCAACGCCATGGCCTGGGTGTGGCCGACCCGGCACGACATGGACCGGTGGGTGGCGGCGGGGAATCCCGACTGGTCCTGGGAAACGGTCCACGGGGTCCTGAAACGCATCGAGGCAGACCAGGACTTCCCCGACGACCCGGACCACGGCCACGCCGGACCGGTGTACGTCAAGCGTCCCTTCAGCCTGGACTCGGACCTGTCCCCGGTGGTGCGGGCCTGCATCGACGGTGCCGTCGAAATGGGCCTGCCGCGCCTACCGGACACCAACATCCCCGACCCCATGGGCGTGGGACCGGGGGTCTCCAACATCCAGGACGGGGTGCGCCAGTCCGCGGTGGTGAGCCATCTCGACCCGGCGCGGGGGCGTCCGAACCTCACCATCAAGGCCGACGCGCCGGTGTTGAGGCTGACCCTGTCGGGCAGCCGCGTGGACGGCGTGCGTTACGAGAAGGACGGCCGAATCCACACGGACACCGCCGGCCAGGTGGTTCTGGCCGCGGGCGCGTACCGTACCCCCCAGGTCTTGATGTTGTCGGGCATCGGCCCGGCCGCCGAGCTGGAACGGATGGGCATCGAGGTGACCCACGAGTTGGAGGGCGTCGGAGGAAACTTCCAGGACCACGCCGTCGTCCACGTGACCTTCGCGGCCGCCAGGGACTTCGAGGTGGCGTGGACCCTGTCGCGGCTTCGCCTCCTGGCGCGGACTTCCCCCAGCGTCGATCACGGCGACTTCAGCGCTTCGCTGCGGCCGCCCACCAGGATCGAAGGCGTAGGCACACTCCTGCCCTTGTCCGTGCAACTGCTCGAGCAAGGGGCCTCAGGACGGATCCGCCTCCCCAGCCTGGATGCCAGGGATTTCCCGGTCGTCGAGACAGGACTCCTGGAAGACCCAAAGGACGTGGAGAAGATGGTGGCGGCCATAGAGTTCCTCCGGGACCTCGCCCGGACCTCGCCGATGCGCGAGTTCTACGGCGCGGTACGCAACCCGGCGCCCGACGAGGACTGGGCGGCCTTCGCCCGCTCTACCTACGACAGCTACCACCATGCCTCCGGCACCTGCAGGATGGGACCAGCAGACGACCCCGCCTCGGTGGTGGACCAACGCCTGCGCATCCACGGGCTGGACAACCTGTGGGTGGCCGACGCCTCGGTCATGCCCGAGGTAACCCACGCCAACACCAACGCCACGGTCTACGTCATCGCCGAACGGCTGGCGGAGTTCCTGAGCAGCGCGGCGTAGCAGCCGGTAACGCCCGTGGGTGTGGTGCGGGTTCATGGGCGCGCGAACGAACAACCCGACATCTTCCGCAACACGCTTGCGCCAATCATGAACGCTAAGAGGACACTTCACCGTATCAGGCCGCGGGTGATAGCCGCTCGACCTTGATTTCATCGGCATGCTTCATCGCTTGCGCCAGGTCGTAGGCAGCCTGGAGCCGCAGCCACGTGTCGGCGCCGCCCCCGAACGCCTTGTCGAGCCGGATTGCCATTTCAGGCGAAATGCCAGCGTGACAGTTCACGATGTCGGAAAGCTGCTTGCGGCTGACGCCCAAGCACTTGGCCGCTTCCGTGACGTTCAGCCCCAAGGGCTCCAGACAATCGTGCCGCACCGAAAGTCCTGGATGCGGCGGATTCTTCATCGGCATGGCTCATTCCTCCTAGTGGTAGTCGATCAGGTCCACGTCGCCGGCATGCCCGCCTTCAAAGCGAAAGACTACACGCCAGTTGCCGGACACCGTGACCGACCAGAAACCTGAAAGATCGCCCTTGAGGGGGTGCAGCCGGAAGCCCGGCAGGTCCATGTTGCCGATCTCCGTCGCTTCTTCGAGGCGCGCGAGTATGCGTGCGATCTTGTCTGCATGGCCCGATCGTACCTTCCGCCGGTCTCCCTTCTCGAACAGGAGCTTGAGACCCTTGTGGCGGAAGCCTCGTATCATATGTCAAGTGTAACCACACACCTATCATTTCTCAAGAGGCCGACAGGACTTCTCTACTTGGGAAAGATCATGTCGCCGGGATCACCCGTGTGGTCGTGGTGCCACTACCCATTCCTGTGCGAATATGCCATTGAAAGCCGTCCCGGAAGGAGGAACCCATGTCCGATCACTACGACGTCATCATCATCGGCGGCGGCTCCGGGGGCTGTGTGGCCGCGGCCCGGCTGAGCGAGGACCCGCGCCGCAAGGTGCTGCTGCTGGAGGCCGCCGCGGACCCCCGGCCCGCGCCGGATAACGTCCGGCTGGCCAGCGGCCGGGACCGGCTCTGGCTCGAGAGTCCCCACATCGACACGTTTGCCGTCGAGCGGCCCATCGACGGAAGCCTGTTCTACCCCATGGCCGGGAAGATCATGGGCGGAGGCTCATCCGTCAACGCCATGGGCTGGGTGTGGCCGCTCCGCCACGACATGGAGCGGTGGGTGGCGGCGGGGAATTCCGACTGGTCCTGGGACACGGTCCATGGGGTGCTGAAACGCATCGAAGCGGACCAGGACTTTCCCGACGACCTCGACCACGGCCACGCCGGACCGGTCTACGTCAAGCGCCCCTTCGGCCTGGACTCGGACCTCGCCCCGGTAGTCCGGGCCTATATCGACGGCGCCGCCGAGATGGGCATCCCGCGCCTGCCCGACACCAACCTCCCGGACCCCGTGGGCGTGGGCCCCGGGGTCTGCAACATCAGGGACGACGTGCGCCAGTCCGCGGTGGTGAGCCATCTCGACCCGGCGCGGGGGCGTCCGAACCTCACCATCAAGGCGGAAGCGCCCGTGCTGGGCCTGACGCTGTCGGGCAGCCGGGTGGACGGGGTGAGCTACGAGAAGGACGGCAAGGTCCAAACGGACACCGGCGGCCAGGTGGTGCTGGCGGCGGGCGCCTACCGCAGCCCGCAACTCCTGCTTTTGTCGGGCATCGGCCCGGCCGCGGAGCTGGAGGCGCTCGGCATCGAGGTCACCCATGCCATGGACGGCGTGGGGAAAAACTTCCAGGACCATGCCTCCATCCACATGACCTTCGCGACCGCCAGGGAATTCGAGGTGGACTGGACCCTTCCGAGGCTCCGGCTCATGGCCCGGAGCGCGGCCGGCCTGGACCACGGCGACTTCAGCGTCACCCTGCGCCCGCCCACGCAGATCCAGGACGTCGGCTCCCTGCTCCCCCTCTCCGCGCAACTGCTGGAGCAGGAGGCGCCCGGACGGATCCGCCTCAACAGCGCCGACCCCAAGGATTACCCGGCCGTCGAGACCGGGCTGCTGGAGCACCCCGCGGACGTGGCGAAGATGGTCGCCGCCATGGAGTTCATTCGCGACCTGACCCGGACCTCACCCATGCGGGAGTTCTACGGCGAGCTGCGCAACCCGGCGCCGGACGAGGACTGGGCGACCTGGGCCCGCTCGACCTACGACAGCTATCAACACGCCAGCGGCACCTGCAGGATGGGGCCGGCGGGCGACCCCGCCGCGGTGGTGGACCAGCGGCTGCGGGTCCACGGGCTGGACAACCTGTGGGTGGCCGACGCCTCGGTGATGCCCGAGGTGGTGCGCGCCAATACCAACTCCACCGTGTACGTGATCGGTGAGCGGCTGGCGGAGTTCTTGAGCAGCGCGGCGTAGGAGCCGGGGTCTGCCGCCCGGCGAACTCGTTGATCACTTCCGCTTCGGAGCCGGTGGGGACGCCGGGGCGCTGCCGCTCAGAACACCCGACTCCAGCCCGCGAGGAACGTGAGGCTCGGATCGGCGGACCCGCTGTGGCCGGGGTTCTGGCCCCAGATGAAGCCCAGGCGCAGCCGCCCTTGGGTCAGCGGCCTCTCCCAGGTCGCGGAGACGTCTATCTGCCGCTCGTCGGGCGCGAGATCGGGCGCGAAGGAGGCGTGCTGGATGGCTCCGTACCTGGTTCGCGCCACGGGCAACGTGAGAGACGCGCGGCCGTCCTCGACGCGCAGGGGCTGGGAGACCGAGAATCGAAGCACGTCCTTGTCCGACACCGCCGTGCGCGCGTGCACGGCGAACGCGCTGGTCGAAAGCGCCGAAATTTCGTCGATGAGTCCGCCCCGCGTCCTGGGCCGCACGCTACCCCATTCCGCGTTGGCCCCGAGCCGCCACCCGCCGAGGCGGACGTCTCCCTCGACGCGCACGAAGGCCGTGTCCGCGGCCAGGGAACCGAAAGCACCGTGGGCCTTGCCGCCTAGAACGGTCTCATCCTCGCTAATCCAGCCGAGACGAAGCTTGAGCGGCGAGCCTTCGGGCCGCCAGTCGAGCGCGCCACCCACCGCTTCGTACTCGTGGTGGGAGCCGAAGACCGACGCG
This sequence comes from uncultured Binatia bacterium (SeqCode), assembly GCA_965219905.1. Taxonomy (GTDB): domain Bacteria; phylum Desulfobacterota; class Binatia; order UBA9968; family JAJDTQ01; genus JAJDTQ01. The sequence continues at coordinate 1,222,733 of CBDCOS010000003.1, forward strand.
GAAAGACCGTCGCTGTCCGTAACGGTCCCCATGATGCCGCCTTCTGCGAGCGAGAGGTGTCCGTTCTCCGCCTCCAGGGAGATCGCGCGCAGCCGCACTCCGTGCTTTGCGTATTCGCCGGAGGAACTCGCCATAAAGCTCCGGACCCTGGAATCCACCGCCGGTCCCTTCGCCGGCGTGACGAAATCCTCCAGCCCGTACCAGAAAGGCGCGCCCAGATCGTCGATAGCCATCACCTCGTGACCCATGACGGATCGGCCGAACCCGCCGCCGAACGCGGAGCCGAGACTCAGGCGCGTGCCGCTCAGGTTGCGCCCGGCCTGGGAGGCGCCCGCGATCTGGGTCGCGCCGACCGGGACTTCCAGGACGCCCACGGGGTGCGTGGCGGCGGCGAGGTCGAGCTTGCCCCGGCCGTATATGGCCCTGTCCGAATAGATGCCGGTATCATCGGCCGTTTCGAAGAGGCGCGTCACGAGTTCCTCGCTCGAAAGCTGATCACGGAAGAGCTGCTTCATGATCGCGAGCCCGCCGGCCACCATCGGCGCCGCGAAGGACGTACCGCCGCCGGTGCCGAAGACTCGTGCGGCAGCGCCGCCGGAAGGCCCGAAATAGGCAACGCGGATGTCATCGCCGGGCGCGGCGATGCAAAAATTCGCCGCGAGGCCGCAGCGGTTGGAAAAGGAGGCGATGGTCTCGCTGCTCGGCTTCAACCCCACTTCGTCGTTCGGTTTGAGCGCTGCGACGGCGATGATGTGTCCCCTGAGTTCGGGGATGTGCGCGGGGAGGCCCGACATGATCGATGGCGAAACCGCGTCGAGCGAGCCGGTCTCACAGTTGGACACGGACGTGTCGCACTCATCTCCGTTGGAGTTGCCGGCCGCCCAGACGAGAATCGCCTTGTCGGCGGAGCCGGCCTGCGCCATCGCGGCGATGGACTCCGAGAAATTCGCGCGAAGGTCGGCTTCGCTGTAGTCGTCGGTGATGCCCTGGACGCCGAAGCTCAGGTTCAGGACCTCCACGCGCCGCCCGCCGTCCCGCCACGAGAGCGCCTGGTTGAAGTCCCGCGCCGTCTCGGCGTCCGATTCGGCCAGTTCTTCGAGGGAAACGGGGCTGTAAATACCGTCGCCTTCGCCCAGGGGAATCGCGAACATCGCGATGTCAGCGCCCCACGCGACGCCTTGCGGTCCGCCCGGCAAAGAAGGCTCCCGGATTCCCGCCGCGATGCTCGCAACGGCCGTGCCGTGAGAGAAATCATCCACACCCGTCTCGTCCACGGCGTCGCCCATGAACACTTCCGTAAGCGTCTTTCCCGCGAATGCCGGGTGTTCCGTGTCGATGCCCGTGTCGATGAAGCCGATGGTAACGCCCGCGCCCGGCGCCGCGTTCTCGCCCTTTAGCAGGTTGACGTGGGCGTAGGCCCGCTCCGCGCCGATGCTTCCCAGACCCCATTGTGCCTTGAACGTTGGATGATCGGCGTACCCCTGCGCGAGCTGCGCCGCCCTGTCGTTGAAATCCGGGGTGGACACGCAGGTCCCGTCGTGAAGCGCGATGCACTCGGTCGATGCGGAGGGCGGCGGTTGCACCGGTTGCTCGGGGGTAACGGGTTGCCGGTCCGGCGACGCGGGCGACCCGACTTCAGGGATCGCCTCGGCCAGCGGACGCAGTGCCGACCCACCGCCTCCGCCGCAGCCCGCCAGCAAGGCGCACGCGCAAAGGAAAACGGCGCATGCCGAGGCCAGGTTCGCCGTGCCGGGCTTCTTCCCGCGCGGAACGTGGCGGGTGTGGAGAGGCTGCCGTGTTTTCGGGTGTTGCGCCGAATGGTTCATGGGTTCTCCAAAGTCGATGCGCCCAACCCGTCCTAGAACTTCCACCCGAGGGTGACCCAACCCGAATATTCCGAATCGCCCGAAACGAGGCCCCCCGCCGAGATTTCCGCTCCGACCGAGAAGTGGTCCTTCCGGTATGTCCCGCCCAGCCCCAGGAGGAGACGGGTCTTGGGAGATTCCGATTCGAGCGTCTCGCCCGAAACGTCCATGCCGGTCTCCCCTCCGCCGAGCGTTTGCGCCAGGTCCAGCGACCCGCGCAGGGAGAGCGCCCCGTCCCGCCAGTCCCACCCGCGCGCCGTCTCCGCGACGACGCCCACACCACCCTCGAAACGGGTGGAGTCGCCCGCCGATACGTGGGAGTTCACGGCGTCGGTGAATCCTTCGGTCTTGACCGCCGAGCGCGCCATCCAGACCCGGGGCGTCAGCCGCATCTTCTCTTTCACGGCGATGTGGCGGCCGACTTCCAAATTCAGGGAGCTCGTGTGCGCGCCGACGTCCGAATCGAGGCGGCCCAAGGCATTGGAAAAAAGATCGGCGGAGTATGTCGCAAGCGACCAACGTCCGCGCGTGTAGTTGGCGTCGTGCCAGTCGACGGAGAAGCCGAGCGTTGCGCCGAACCCTTCCACCTCCATCTTGCCGCCGCCGGCGGGCGATTTCGCGTCCGCAGAACCCCGGATTCTGCGCACCGAAACCGAGCCCGTGGCGCCTTCGTCGAGCGAGAAGTCCAGACCTGCCTCCGCCGCGAAGCGGCTGAAATCGTACTCCGCGCCTACGCTCGATCGCTCGGGCTCGTAGGAACCCCTGCCACCCGAGATCCTGGCCCAGAAGGGCGAGCCGGGCGATGTGGCGCGTTTGTCAGAAAGTCCCCGAGCGTCGAGCCTCAAGAGGAACCCGGGCAGGGCCTCGTAGACGGCCGCCCGGGGCATGTAGCGGTAAATGAAATCCTCGGAAGAGGTGAAATCCAGCCCCGTGAAGCCTTGGGCGAGCGCAACGTCGCGCACCCCGTTCGGCGCCCAGGCGTTCAGCCGCCCGCCGTTCGCGCTCTCGTAGAGCGATACGCCGTTTACCGCAAGAACCGTATTGCCGCCGTCGTTGCGGATGACGCCGCCCAGCAGTTCCGGGAGGGGACGGCCGCCTATCACGTCGACCCGCAGGTTCGGCGCGGCTCCGGCCGCACGGACCGCGACTCCCGACTCCGCCCCGAGGCGGGCTCGCGGCCCGATGACGACCCTGCCGCCCCCGGCGAGAAATACTCCCGCACCCTCGCCCGGGCCGCCGGAGACGCGTCCGTTCACCGTCACCGTCTGGCTCCGGTACCCGTTCTCGCCCACCGGAGCGGCGGATTCCACGATTCCGCTTTGGTTGAGGCGGCCCATCCGTACGCCGCTCGCGTCCGTCCCGACGACGCGGATGGAGCCTCCCTCCACCGCGACGAGGACGGGACCCAACCCGCCGTGCTCGCTCGCGACGCCGTCGGCCCCCACGCCGCTTGTTTCGATGGAGATATCTCGCAAGTCGATATGGAGCGCGCCCGCGCCTCTATGAATCCCGTAGACGCCGTGGGATCCCGCGCCCATGGTCGAGAGGCGGCCGCCGCGGACCCGGATATCGAAGTCGCCCGCGGCCGTATGGCCTCCGATGATGGCATCGGCCCCCGCGCCCGTGGTCGCAATCGTGACGTTGTGTGCGTCGAGGCCGCCGTCACCCTCTCCCGCATGGGCGGCGAAGACGCCCTCGGCCAGGTTTCCCGCCGTGGCGATATCGAGGTCCTGCAGGGCGATTTCAAGCCGGCCTGTACCCTCATGCTGCGCGAAAATGCCTTCGGATTGTAAGCCCATCGTCGTGATTTCGGAGCGCCGGACTTCGACCTTGATGTCGCCGGCGCCTTCATGGCTGGCGACGACGCCCTCGGATTCTTCTCCCGCCGTGTCGATGGTAAGGCCGTGCGCATCGACGTTCAGGTTGCCCGCGCCGCGATGGCTTACTTTGACGCCTTCGGCGTCTTCCTCCACCGTGTCGATCGAAAGTTCCCGCGCGCCTATCCGGATGTCGCCTTCACCTGAATGGAGTGCATCGATGCCGTAGCCCAGAGAGCTTGTCGTCGAAATGGCGCCGCTGCGCGCTTCGAGGTCGAGGTTGCCCGAACCCCCGTGCCGCACGTAGAAGCCGCCGCTAAAGACCCCCATCGTTTCCACGGAAAACTCTTGCGCGGTTATCCGTAGGTGGCCTTCGCTTGACTTGCTTGCGAATACGGCGTCGCTTGAGGATCCAGCCGTGACAAACGTGGCGTCTCGAACGTCGATATTCAGGTTTCCCTCTCCGTGATTACCGGAGATGGTGGCGAAGGCGCCCGACCCGTCCGTATGGACGGTAACGCCGCTGACGATGAGGTGGGTGTCGCCTGCGCCCTCATGATAGTTGTGGATGGCCCAGGCATTGTCTCCGGTCGTCGTGATGGAGCCTCCCCGGACTTCCATGCGCAGCGCGCCGGATTCCCCGTAGTGGCCGACGGAAATCCCCCGTCCGCTCGAGGTGATGTCGGCGTAAGAGACGAGCGAGATGTCGCCCGTATAGCCGGACTCGTGGTCGCGCGGCGTGATCCAGACGGCGCTGAGGCGGCGGCGCTCGGGATTTTCGGCGTCAAAATAGAAATCGTCGCCGGGTTTGCTGCTGTCGTAGTTTATCGAGAGGTCCCTGGTGAGCCGAATCGAGAAATCGCCCTCGTTCGTCTCGTTGGGTCCGTAGAAGATGTTGCCGTTCGCCGGATCGTAGGTCGAAGGCGAGCAGACGATCTCCTCACCCGCAACGGGAGGGCCGCATTCGTTCTCCGCGCGCGCATCCGAGGCGAACCCGAGCAGAGCGGCCAGCAGGAGGACTGCAACGGCTTCCCGGATGGCGGAGCGTGCGGGCCTTCCGGTCTGGGAGATACGAACGGCCGGGAGCATCACAACTCCTCGTCTGAGCAGTGCGTCCCTACTGTTCCGTGAGATCCAGCAGAATTCCGTCCGGATCCGCCATGGCGTACTGCCCGATGACGCAGCCCTCCAGGTCCGCCCGGGTCATGGCGCCGAAGCGGCCGGCGTCCAGGTTGGCCGGCGCCGACTCCGGGGCGGCCTCGCTCAACTCCTCGATGTCCTTCAGGGTGCGCTCCAGGTCTTCCACGACGAAGCCGATGTGGTCCAGCCCCTCGCGCATGCCCCGGTAGAGGGCGTTGTTGCACGGGCGCACCAGCAACTCCACCTTGCCGTCGGCAACCCGGAAGCTGCCGTCGGGTCCCGGCGTCTCGCCGACGTCCAGCTCGAACACGTTGTGGTAGAACTCCGCGACCCGCTCGGGGTGCTTCGCGCGGATGGAGATGTGGTTGATCCGGCGCGGCTGGTCCCAGCCGTCCTCCAGGTAGCCCTCCCGGACCTTGGCCACGCCTTTTTGCGAGATGTCGTATTGCGTGCCGCAAGGGTCGGTGCCGCGTGAGACCGAGAACGGCACGTGGGGAAGGCTCTTGGCCACCAGCAGGTCGGGATAGTCGTTGCGCATGCGCTCCAGCACCACCGGTATCTCCTCCACCTCGAAGCCGAAGTGGTCCAGCCCGGACTGGTTCCCCGGATGCTTTTGCAGCATGGCGAAGCCGATGACGCCGTCGCTGATATGGCCGCGGTTCGGGTTGTAGTTCCCCTTCTCGTCGGTCATCCCGGTGGTGATTTTCTTCATGCCGAAGATGGTCTGATAGAACCGGGCCATCCGGTCCCAGTTCTCCGTGTTGAGGGCGATGTGCCGGATTCGCGTCTTCATGCTCGGCCTCCGTGTCATGCTCCAGGGGTTCCGGACCTCAACCTTAGCACATCCTTCCCGGCGTTGGCGCGCTCTGTCCCACCCGTCGCGCGTTGTGCTATAAGGCACCAACATCGCTAAGGCGGGAACCCTATCCGGAGAGAAGGAGTTTGCATGAAGGTTTGCACGTATGACGACAGGCAGGCGGGGGCGGTGGTGGACAACCGGGTCTACGCCATCGGAGCGGCGATGGTCGCGGCCGGGATACTGAAGTCCGACTACACCATGGTCCAGGTCATCGAGGCGCTGACGGGGAACCCGGACGCCCAATCCTGCGTCGACGAATGCATCCGGTCCGGCGACTCGGTGCCCCTGGAACAGGTGACCCTGCGGGCGCCCGTGGACAACCCCACCTCGCTGTGGGCCGCGGCGGCCAACTACATGGACCACCGGAAGGAGATGGAGACCCGCATGGGCGGCGGCCACCAGGAGCTGCCGGACAAGGACGACCACATGTCCCAGGACTTCCTGAAGCCGGTGTCGTCCATCATCGGCCCCGGCGGCACGGTGATCATCCCCAAGGTTTCGCACGACGTGGATTTCGAGTGCGAGCTGTGTGTGGTCATCGGCAAGACCGCCCGGAAGGTCACCGAAGAAGAGGCGTTGGACTACGTCTTCGGCTACACCATCTGCTGGGACATCAGCCAGCGGGACCCCTGGGGCCGGGGCAAGCAGAACACCCGCAACATCCGGAAGGGGTTCGACACCTTCAGCCCGCAGGGGCCCTGGATCGTCACCCGGGACGAGGTCCCGGAGCCGCAGGACCTCTACCTCAGGGCATGGCACAACGGCGAGCAGGTCATGACCGCCCACACCAGCGACATGATCTGCGGCGTGCGGGACCACATCCGCTTTCTGTCGAGCGTGGTGACCCTCAGGCCCGGCGACCTCATCACCACCGGCACGCCGGCCGGGGTTCACACGCTGCTGGACGGCGACAAGCTCAGGGGCGAGATCGAGAAGATCGGCGTGATGGAACTGAACGTCAAGGCGGAGGCCTGAGAGAACGAAGAGGAGGTCATTCATGAAAGCGATCGTCCGTGTCACCGGTGTGTTCTTCTTCCTGGCAGCCTTCGCGCTGGCGGCGGCGCCGGCACAGGCGGACTTCCCCAGCAAGAACATCAACTGGGTGGTGCAGTTCCCGCCCGGCGGGGGCTATGACGCCATGAGCCGGGCGCTGGCCCGCAGCCTCGACAAGTACTTGCCCAAGGGCATTCGCGTCATCGTCAAGAACGTCACCGGCGCCGGCGGACGGCGTGGCGCCGTGTACCTGTACCGGTCCAAGCCGGACGGCCACACGGTGGGGCTGGTGGATATCCTGGGCTTGATCCCGCCCCAGATCACCGCCACGAAGAGCCCCGGCTACAACCTGAGCAAGTACCAGTGGATCGCCCGCATGGGGAACGACGCCTATACGCTGTTCGTGTCGGGAAAATCCCCGCACAAGACCCTGGACGATCTCAAGAAGCTCGACCGGCTGACCTGGGGCGTCGAGGGGATCGGAACCGGCCGGTGGTTGCCTTCGTACCTGGCGGCCAAGAACCTGGGGCTGCGCTTCGACCTGGTGACGGGCTACCGCGGAACCGGAGACAGCGTACCCGGCCTGATGCGGGGCGACTTCGTCACCTGGCTCAACCCGAGCGAGCACTCCACGGTGGGGCCGCTGGCAAAAGGCGGCGATCTCCGCTGCATCGTCCACCTGGCGCCGCAACGTTCCTGGGCGTGTCCGGACACGCCCACGTCCAAGGAGCTGGGGCTGGGATACCTGAGCAGCATCCTGCGGCTTGTGGCCCTGCCCCCCGGCGTCCCTCCCGAGACGGCGAAGAAGCTGGAGGAAATCGTGGTGAAGGCCATGAATGACCCGGTGTTCACCGACTGGGCCAAGAAGAGCGGCGTCCCCATCGATCCCGGCGACGCGGCAACCGCGGTGCAATCCGCCAACAACGTGATCTCCCACGTGGAAAAAGAGGCGGACGCCATCCGCGAGGCGCTCAAGAAGTAGCACGGGAGGCGCCCGGCTGATTTCGGCCGGCGACAACCGAGCGAGGACAACATGCCGGGTATCATCGACGCGGACACGCACATATCCGAGTCGGAGGGGATGTGGGAGCTCATGGAGCCTTCCATGTATCCCCGCCGGCCGGTGATGACCGAGGTGCCTGACGATACGCTCTACGCGGACATCAACGTCCTGTGGCTGATCGACGGCAACCTCTTTCCCAAGCCCGCCGGGAGGGGCGGCTTCCGGCTGGTGACGCCGTCGCGCTCCAAGGGCCAGGTCCGGCGCAAGGACGTGCTCACCGCCTGCCGGGAGATCACCGACGTGCCGGCGCGGCTGGCGGACATGGACAAGCTGGGCGTGGACGTGCAGGTCATCTACCCGACCCTGTTCCTGGTCTACCTCACGGACGACCCGGAGCTGGAGGCGTCGTTGTGCGGCGCATACAACGACTGGCTCGCGGACGTCTGGGCCAAGTCCGACGGGCGGTTGCGGTGGGTGGTGGTGCCGCCGCTGCATTCCATGGAAGCCTCCCTGGAGGAGATGAGAAAGGGCAAGGCCAACGGCGCGGTGGGCGTCACCCTGCGCGGCCTGGAGAGTGACCGCAGCATCGCGGAGCCCTACTTCTTCCCCCTCTACGAAGAGGCCGAGAAGCTCGACCTGCCCATCTGCATACACACCGGGTCGGGCTCCCGCACGCTGCTCAACCTGTTCGACCTGGCCGTCAGCTCGGTCTTCGCCAACCAGGTGGTGCTGCCGCTGTTCGCGTTCCGGGACATCGTGGCCAACCACCTGCCGGCGCGATATCCCGGTCTTCGGTTCGGTTTCATCGAGGCCAAGGCGAGCTGGATCCCCTATCTGCTGCACCTGCTCCGGCGGGAATCCCGGGCCGCGGTAGCCGGCGGCCGGAAGGCCATCCAGCGCCCCCGCTGGAAGCACGAGACCAACGTGGAGATGTTCCAGGACTACCGCATCTACGTGGCCTGCGAAGCCGACGAGGACCTGCCCTACCTGCTCGACTACACCGGCGAGGACAACCTCCTCATCGGCTCGGACTACGGTCACACGGACCCCGCCAACGAGCCGCGCATGGTGGACGTGATGCGGCAGCGCGAGGACGTGCCGGCCCGCGTCATCGAGAAGATACTGGCGGACAATCCCAAGCGGTTCTACGGCCTCTGACGGGCGCTCCACCGGCCGGACGCCTCCCGTGAATCGCGGGTGGGCGCCCCGAGGGCACGGCCTGCCGCGATTCACGGGAGGCGCCAAAGTGGCGGATTCACAAGAGAGCATGGGTGAGCGGGCGGCGCGGGAGGTCGGGGTGCTGCTGGGCAAGTGCGCGGCCGGGGAGGCCGAGGTGGCGGAGACCTACTTCAGCCGGCCGCGGCCCAGGGAAGACCACATCCGGTTCCTGATGCAGCAGACCGGGCGGGAGCTGACCCGCGTGTTCCAGTTGGGCGGGCTGCTGGCCAATCAACTGGCCGGACTGGGCGTCACGGTCGACCGGCACACCTACCTGGAGACGCTGGAGAAGCTCCACGAGGAGACCAACCACTACGTCATGTGCCACGACGTGCTGGCCTGGCTCATCGGCGAGCCTCCGTTCATCGGCGAGCTGCGGCGTTACGACATCTTCAACCCGGACCCGACCCTCCCCGAAAACGAGGCCAGCGTCCAACTGTCCCGCGAGAAGAAGGCCATCGAGGACGAGCTGGCGGCGGAGGCGGCGCCCTGGGCGGACCTGGTCGGGGACGAAGGGGTGCTGGAGGGCGGCGGCTCCGGCACGTTCTTCGCCTGCAGCCGGATCGAGGGCGGCGAGTTCGAACGGCGGCTTGCCGAAGCCATGAAGGTGGTCCTGGACGACGAGCTGCGGCACGGCGCCGACCAGTTGGAACGGTTCCACGAGCTCGAGTTGACCGAGGAAGACCTGGAGCGGATCAAGGGGTACGTCAAGCGCCACGGCGACGCGCGTGTGAGGTTCCGCAATGCCCAGTTCAACTACCCCGTGAGCGAGGAGCGGATGCGCGAGATCGAGGCGGGGGAGATCGAGCCGTTGTACGTCTGGGAAGAGGTCGCGCGGAGCGGACCGTGACCCACGCGTTCGTCACCGATCTCGCCGCGCGGATCGAAACCCTCAAGGCCGAGGGCCTGTTCAAGCAGGAGCAGGTCATCGCCTCGCCGCAGCAGGGGGAAATCACCCTGGAGACCGGCGCGGCCTGCCTCAACCTGTGCGCCAACAACTACCTGGGGCTCTCCAATCACCCCCGCCTGATCGAAGCGGCCCGGGAGGCGTTGCGCGAGTACGGATTCGGGATGTCGTCGGTCCGGTTCATCTGCGGCACCCAGCTTCCCCACAAGCGGCTGGAAGCGCGCCTGAGCGATTTCCTCGGGATGGACGACACGATCCTGTTTCCCAGTTGTTTCGACGCCAACGCGGGCCTGTTCGAAAGCCTCCTGGGCCCCGAGGACGCGGTCATCTCGGACGCGCTGAACCACGCCTCCATCATCGACGGGGTGCGGTTGTGCAAGGCGCAACGGTTCCGCTACGCCAACATGGCGGACCTGGAGGCGAGGCTGCAGGAGGCCCGGGACGCCCGCTACCGCCTGATCGCCACCGACGGCGTGTTCTCCATGGACGGCACCATCGCGGACCTGCCGGCCATCTGTGAGCTGGCCGGACGCTACGACGCCATGGTCATGGTCGACGACAGCCACGCCGTGGGCTTCGTCGGCGCCGGCGGACGCGGCACCCCCGAACACTGCGGCGTCGCCGGGCGCGTGGACATCCTCACCGGGACCCTGGGCAAGGCGCTGGGCGGAGCCGCCGGGGGGTATGTTTCGAGCCGCGGCGAGATCGTCGAGTGGCTGCGTCAGCGCGCGCGCCCCTACCTCTTCTCCAACACCCTGGCCCCGGTCATCGCCCAGACGAGCCTGAGCGCGTTGGAGCTTCTGACCGGCTCCTCCGAGCTGCGTGACCGCCTGTGGCGCAACGCGCGCCACTTCCGCGCGGAAATGACCGCGCTCGGGTTCGAGATCCTCCCCGGCGAACACCCCATCGTGCCGCTGATGCTGCGCGACCCGAAGCTGGCACAGGCCTTCGCCGACGCCCTGCGGGAACGGAGCGTGCTGGTCACCGCCTTCTCGTTCCCGGTGGTGCCGCGAGGCCAGGACCGGATCCGTGCCCAGATGTCGGCGGCCCACGCCATCCAGGACCTGGACCGCGCCATCGGCGCGTTCGCCGAGGCCGGACGCGCGCTCGGCGTCATCAAGTAGCGAACCCTGGAGGAGGCACCATGTACTCTCTGGAAGGACACACCGCCATCGTCACCGGCGGCGCCAGCGGCATCGGCCTCGCCACCGTGAAGTTGCTGGCGGAAGCCGGCGCGAACTGCGTCATCGCCGACATCAACGAAGCGGCGGGCGCGCAGGCCGTGGACGAACTGAAGGCAAAGGATGCGGCCGCGCTGTTCATCAAGACCGACGTGACCGACGGCGCCGACGTGGCCGCCTTGATTCAGGCCGCGACCGCACGCTTCGGGTCACTCGAAATCCTGATGCCCTTCGCCGGAATCGGCCTCGAGAAACTCGCGCTGGAGACCACCCGGGAGGAATGGGACCGGATGATCGCGATCAATCTCACCGGCAGCTTCCTGGTCATGCAGGCCGCGGGCGCGGTCATGGTGGAAGCGGGCTACGGCCGCATCGTCGCCATGGCCTCCATCTCCGGCATGCGCGGAGGCACCGGGCGCACGGCCTACGGCGCCACCAAGGGCGCCATGATCACCATGACCCGCGTGATGGCCCTGGAATGGGCGGAAACCGGCGTGACGGTCAACGCGCTGGCGCCGGGCCCGGTGGACACCGCCCTCACGCGGAAGATGTACGACGACGAAACCCGCCGCGCTTACGACCGGGCCATCCCCATGCGCCGCTTCGCGCTTCCGGAAGAGGTGGCGCACGCCGCCCTGTTCCTGGCCTTGCCGCAGTCCGGCTACATCACCGGCATCACGTTGCCGGTGGACGGCGGCTTCACCTCGAGCGGCGTCATCAAGCGGAGTTGAGTTTGTAGAAGGCCAGTCCGTTCTCGCGCAGGATCTTCCGCTTGACGGCTTCGGAGATGTCCGTGCGTTCCCGGACCTCTTCGATGCCCGTCTCCCGCGCCTCGGCGTGGGGGATGTCGCCCTCGATGAGGATCTGATCCTCTCCCACCAGATCGATGACCTGGGGCAGCAACAGCTCCTCCGCTTCACAGGTGACGTAGACCCGGCCCTCCTTGAGATATTCGCTGGGCGGCTTCTTCGAACGGTTCCCCAGCATCGCCACCACCGGATGGTAGTGATCCATCCGCCCCACCATGTAGGGGATCCACTCCGAACCGGCCTCCAGAAACGCCACCCGAAGCTTCGGGAAGCGGTCGAGCACGCCGCCGCCCAGGATGCTGAAGAATCCCATGAAGACCGGCAGGGTGAAGCTCAGTATCAACGAGGCGTATGGGTCTTCGCAGGTCTGGGTGAGGCCCGGAGCGCTCCAGCCCGTGTGAATGCACACCGGCAGATCCACCTCGCAGGCCGCCTCGTAGAACGGCGACAGGTCCGGGTGGTGCAGCAGGGTCTGTCCGGCGGTGCCGCCGATCATGAGGCCCACCGCGCCCAGCTCACGCGCCCGATGAACCTCGGCCACGCACGCCTCGCGGTCCCGCATGGGGATCACCGCGGCCCACTTGAGCCGGTCGGGCCGCTCGCCGCAACGCTGCGCGATCCACGTATTGTAGCTTCGCATCAGCGCGGCTTCGAAGCGCGGGTCGTCGGTCAGGCGATGAAACAGGATGGAGGAATAGATCACCTGGATGTCGATGCCGAAGGCGTCGAGGTCCCGGACGCGGGCGGCGATGTCGGTCATGCCCTGACTGCCGATGTCGAAAATCTTGTCGCGGGCGAACTTCATCTCCAGCGGCGTGCCGCTGAAGGTCGTCCCCGCCCCCCACAGGCGTGGGTGAATCTGCCCGTCCACGAGCCACCAAGCGTCGATGTGGGAGTTGGTGGCCAGCCCCTCGCCCTGCACCACGACCGGCCTGCGGTGGCGGAACTCGTCATCGAGGAAGTCCCAGGTGTCGGGCACCTCCATGACGTGGGAATCCGCGTCCACAACGTCGATCGCACGCGTTGAAGTTCCTGCCATGGTCGCCTCCCTCCAGCGGTTCTCTGCGCAAGCGACTCGAAGAAATACGCCGGTTCGCCGCCCCTGTCAACGGTCCGCGACGCGGCAACCGCGAACCGTCTTGTGGCACCCGGCGGCGCACAAGTCCGGCCCGACTGGCAACACCATCGCCCACCCTGTAGACTCTCGGGGTTCATCCCCCTGTCCCACCCGCTGCCACGTGCAGCCGCCGGTTTGCGAAAGGGACGGAGGGAAGGAAGGCGCCGGCGCGGGCTCCCGCCGGCATTGGAGGATTCATGAGACTCTACGGTTACTTCAGGAGCTCCGCCTCCTACCGGGTGCGCATCGCGCTGTCACTCAAGGGGGTGGACCACGATCTCGAGCCGGTCCACCTGCGCCGCGACGAGCAACGGGCGCCGGGCTATCTGGAACGCAACCCCCAGGGTCTGGTCCCCGCTCTTGCGGACGGCGGCGCGATGCTGACACAGTCCCTCGCCATCATCGAGTATCTGGAAGAACGGGTCCCCGAGCCGCCCCTCTTGCCCGGGGGCGCCGTTGACCGGGCATGGGTCCGGGCGCTGGCGCAGATCGTCGCCTGCGACATCCACCCGATAAACAACCTCCGGGTCCTCCAATACCTCGAGAAGGAAGCCGGCCTGGACGACGAAGCCAGAGCGGCATGGGCAAGGCACTGGATCGACCAGGGCTTCGGCGCCATGGAAGAGATGTTGCGGGACGACCCGCGTACCGGCGACCATTGTTTCGGCAATCAGCCGACCCTGGCGGACATCTGCCTCGTGCCGCAGGTGTTCAACTCACGACGGGTGGACGTCGACCTCGCCCGCTACCCGACCCTGGCCCGCATCCACGAGAACTGCATGCGCCTGCCCGCGTTCGCGGACCAGGCCCCGGAACGCCAACCCGACGCCGAATGACGCTGGCTTTTCACCGGCTGGTGGCGTTGGCGGCCTGCGCCGCGGGAGTGGCGCTGGCCATGGCCCCCACCCCCGCCGGGTTGCCCGCGGGACTGCTGCCCACCGCGGGGATCGTGGTGCTGTGCGTCGGCCTGTGGGCCACCGCGGTCCTGCCCGAGTATTTCACCGCGGTCCTGTTCTGCTTCCTGGCGGTCACCGTGGCCGGGGCCGCCCCCGAGGTGGTCTTCGCGGGCTTCTACTCCACCGCCGGCTGGCTGGTGTTCGGCGGGTTGATCATCGCCTCGGCCGTGCAGGGCACCGGTCTCGGAGCACGCATCGCCACCGCCGCGGCAGCGTACTTCGGCAGGTCCTATCGCGGGTTCCTTTGGCGCATCGTGCTCACCGCCGCCCTCATGGGCTTTCTCGTCCCTTCCAACATGAGCCGGGTGCTGGTCATGCTGCCCATCTTCCTCAGCATCGGCGAACGGCTGGGGTTCGGTCCGGGCAGCAACGGCCGCACCGGCATCACCCTGGCGGTGGCCGCCGGCAGCATCTATCCGAGCTTCGGCATACTCACCGCGGCCGTGCCCAACGTGGTGCTGCTGGGGGCCGCCGAGAGCATTCACGGCATCGAGATCACCTATGGCGAGTATTTCCTGGCGCATTTCCCGGTGATCAGCGTGGTCAACCTCCTGGCGCTGCCCTGGCTGATCGCCGCCCTGTTTCCCGCGGAGGTGCTACCCGCTCCCGCGCGCGCCGGCGGCGAGCCGTGGACCGCGGCCGAACGCAACCTGCTGCTGATCCTCGTGGCCGCCCTGGCGCTTTGGGTCACCGACCACTGGCACCGGGTGTCGCCCGCCTGGGTCGCTCTGGGAGCAGGCATTCTCTGTTTGATGCCGCGGGTGGGATGTATGCCGGCCACCTCCCTGACCGGCAAGGTCAACCTGGGGCCGTGGCTCTTCATCTGCGGCATCATCGGCATGGGGTCGGTGGTGGTGCACAGCGGGTTGGGAGACCTGCTGGCGGACTGGCTGTTCACAAGGCTTCCCATGGAGCCCGGCCGCGACTTCCTGAATCTCGCCGCCATGAGCGCCGTGGGCATGATCATCAGCATGGCCACCACCGTTCCGGGGGAACCCGTCATTGCCGCCACCCTGGCCAGGGACATCAGCGCCGTCACGGGCTGGCCGGTGGCCACCGTGCTGCTGGCGCAGACCGTCAACTGGTCCATGGTGCCTTTCCCCTACGAGCTGCCGCCCATGGTGGTCGCGGCGCGCATGGCCGGGATGCCGGCGGGACGAGCCACCCGGCTGCTGCTGGCCCTGACGCTGCTGGCGTGGCTGGTGACGTTGCCGCTGGAGTTCGTCTGGCTGCGTTACCTGGGGTACTTTGCCGGCTGACCGCGACTGAATTCAGCCGCCGGACAGGGAATAGAGGCTCCAGTGTCCTGGGAAACCGGTATCTACGCCTTTGCGGTGGTGCTCTCGGCCGCGAGCCTCCAGGGCATCACCGGGGCCGGCATGATGATCCTCTCGGTGCCGGCGCTGGTGGTGGCGCTTCCCGCCACCGTGGTGGTGCCGGGCATCGTGCTCCTCTACCTGCCCTTGGGCATCGCCCAGATCATCCAGCTCCGCCGGGACGTGGACCGGCGGCGGCTGTCGACGCTCGCCGTGAGCTCCGCCCTGATGGTGCCCCTGGGCGCACTGATCCTGAGGGATGTCGACACGGTCACCCTGCAACGCGGCATCGGCGCGCTGATGATCGTCCTGGCGCTGTTGCTGCAGGTGAAGCCCGGGCCGCCGTTCCGGCGGGAGTTCGGCCCGTGCGCGGGCACCGGCCTGATCGCCGGCTTTCTCGCCGCCAGCACATCCGTGTCCGGCCCGCCCCTGGTGCTTTTCGGCCTCAAGCAGCGCTGGGACCCGGCCCGCTTCCGCGCCACCCTGATCGCCTACTTCCTGATCATCTCCGCGTTCTCCCTGCCCTTCTACTGGGAGATGGACCTGATCACCCCCGCCACCTGGCTGTTTGTTTTCTACGGCCTGCCCGGCGTGGCCTTGGGCTACTTCACCGGAGCCTGGCTGCGGGCAAGGGTTTCGGTGGGGGCGTTTCGCTGGCTCGCCACGGGCATCGTGGTGGCCGGGGGACTCGCCGCGCTGCTGCTCTGAAGGAAACGGCGCTCCGGAAGCCCCGTTTCCATAGTTGACAACTCCGCGGCACGTTGGTAGAAGCGCCAAATCACCCGATTTCGGGAGCCCATCGTCAATCACCGGAAGGAGAAAAAAATGCGAAATCGTCTACGGACCGCTGTCCTTGCGCTGTTCGTCGCGGCCCTGGCCCTGTGCCTCACCGCCACGGTGTCGCTGGCGCAGAAGAAGACCCGTGTCACCATCGGCGCCACCGAGACCATGGAGACCCACAACCCGTACGGCGACAGCGTGGCGCTGCTCTACGGCATCTACACCGAGCTGGCCGGCCCCCTGTGCAAATACAACTGGAGCAACGGCAGTTGGGAGCCGCGACTGGCCAAGAGCTGGAAGGTTGTGGACCCCAACAACTGGATATTCGAGCTGGACCAGCGCTACAAGTTCAACGACGGCAGCCCGGTGACGGCCCACGACATCGTCCACTCGATCTGGCGCATCTTCAACGATCCGCAGAGCAAGCAGAAGGCATCCGTGGCCCGTCCGGTCAAGGAGGCCAAGGCGCTCAGCGACTTCAGCGTACAGATCACGACCAAGAAGCCCACCGCGCCGCTGCTGGACTTCCTCTGTGACGGCCTGATCATCACCAGCAAGGCGGCCTACGACAAGTACGGCCCGGCGGAAGCCGACCGGAAACACCACATGGGCGGCGGCCCTTACGAGCTCGTGGAGTTGGTGCAGGGACAGCGCATGGTCATCAGGAAGCGGCCCGATCACCCGGCCATGTCGAGGAATCCCGACGCGCCGGACGAGGTCGTCTTCCGTGTCATGCGCGAGGCCGAGCAGCGGGTGGCGGCCCTCCTGAACAACGAGGTGCAGGTCGCGCAGCTCATCCCGCCGCATATGATGAAGACGGTGGAGAACTCTCCGGACCACAAGATCGTGAAGATCCAATCCCTCGTGATCATGTTCCTGGGCATGCAGCCCAAACCGCCCTTCGACAAGAAGGAAGTGCGCCAGGCGGTGTGCTACGCCATCGACCGGGACAAGATCATCAAGACCCTGCTGCAGGGGCAGGCGCAACGGCTCGACGGTCCCCTGGGTCCGGGCCAGCTGGGATACAACCCGAACCTGAAGGCCCGTTACACCTACGACCCCAAGAAGGCGCGTGAGCTGCTGACGAAGGCCGGGCATCTCGGCGTCGAGGTGGAGCTGCAGACCCCGGTCGGCCGCTACATCCTGGACAAGCAGGTGACCGAGGCCATGATCCCGATGCTCAACGCCGCGGGCTTCAAGGCCAAGCTGCGGACGCCGGAATGGCCCACCCTCTGGGCCAACGTCCAGAAGGGCAAGGTGCCGTTCTTCTACATGGGCCGTGGCGGCGTTCTCGATCCGAGCTCGGCATTCCACCAGTACTTCAGAAAGGGCGGCTCGCCGCGGATCGGCTTCTCCCATCCCGACATCGACGCGGCCCTCGACAAGGAGCAACAGGAGTTCGATCCGAAGAAACGGAACGAGTACCTCTCCGAAGCCATGGAGTTGATCACCGACATGGCACCCGCCTGCTTCCAGTGGCGGCACGAGTTCCTGTGGGGCATGTCGAAAAACATCGACTATCAGCCCCCGGCTGATTCCCGCATCTACGGCATGGACATCAAGGTGAAGTAGCGGGAAAGATTCCCGCAAGCCAAGAGAGGGGCATGCTTCCGGCTTCGGCGGCATGCCCCTCTTGATTTTGGGAGCCCAGGGCGTGGTCCGGGAAGGGGCTGCGCCGCGGGCCGCACACCTCACAGGGAGGCGTTCATGAGACCCCGATTCCGCGGCATCTTCATCCCGACCCTGACCACCTTCGACGACGGCGGCGAGGTGGATTTCGACGTCCTCGCCGAGATGCTGGAGTTCCACATCGCGGCCGGCGTGCACGGGCTCTTCGTGCTGGGCTCCACCGGCATGGGGCCGGTCATGACCACCGAGCAGCGCGTGGCCACGGCGGAATTCGTCGTGGAACGCGTGCGGGGACGCCTCCCCGTCATCATGCACGTGGGCGCCGCGGACGTACAGACCACCTGCCGGCTGGCTCAACATTCGCAGGGCCTCGGGGTGGATGCGGTGGCGGTGGTGCCGCCGTACTACTTTACCGACCACACCCCGTGGGAGATCACCGCGCACTACAAGGCGGTGGCGGACGCCGTCAACGGCACGCCGCTTTTCCTGTACGACAACGTCAAGTACTCGGGCTGGGCCTTCACCCCGGCGACGGCCAAGGCGCTGCAGCAGGAAGTTCCGTCGCTCTGCGGCATGAAGGCGAGCTACTACGCCCAGGGACCTCTGCTGGGGTATCTGGAAGCCATGCCCGGCGACTTCGCGGTCATGTCGGGGAACAGCATCGACCTCTTGCCGGCCACTCCCCACGGACTGAGCGGAGCGATCCCGCCCTTGACCAGTGCCATTCCGGAGATCTGCGCGGCCCTGTGGGAGGCCCTCGACAGGAAGGACTACGAGCAGGCGATCCCGTTGCAGAAGAAAGCGGACGACTTCGGCCGGTGCATCGGCCGGTTGGGACAGCGTTTCGGCCGCAGCGCCCATCGCGAAGCCATGCGCGCGCGCGGCTTCAAGATCAAGCGCTACCCGCGCTGGCCTTCCGAGGAGCTCAGCGAGGAAGCGATGCAGACCGTGGCGGACGCCTTGAAGGCCACCGGCGTCGTCTCGTGATCCCCACCTGGCCCGGGGCCCTCGCCCTCAGGCTTTCTTTTGGGCCGGGGCGGCCTCCGGCGGCTCGAGGTCCCAGCCCTGGGTGGACATATCCATGATGACGCCGTGGGGACCCCGCACCTTCTGCTCGAAGTAGAAGCTGTGATGCGACCCCACGGTGTCGCCCAGCAGTTCCGCCTCGGTCCCGCTCAGCCGCGCCTTGGCCTCCTCCAGATCGTCCACCTGAAACCCCATGTGATGGAGTCCCTCGTAGCTGGCCCCTCCCACCATGTCCGCGGCCTCGTCGGAAGGATAGTTCAGGAAAGCGAAGTTGATGTGCCCGTCGGAGAGGAACACGCCGCCGCCGCGGGGTGAGTCGGGCACCCGTTTGACGAACTTGAGCCCGAACACCTTCTGGTAGAAGGCGGCGGTCTTCTCCGGATCCTTGGTCGCGATCGCGATGTGTCTGAGGCGTGTCATTCGTTACCCTTTCCCGTCAGGGCGTGCGCGCTCGCACGCCGTAGACAATCAATCGATGGATTCCATCGCCCGGGCGATGCCTCCCAGGAAGACCTCCCAGAACTCCAGCGACTGCCGCGAGGCGTCGAGGATACCGTCCCACTGCACCTCGGTGGTGGCGTAGTCGGCCAGCAGCTTCATGGTCTGGCCCTTGTGGTCGGTATCGGCCTCTCGGTGTAGCTTGAAGTTCGGCAACTGCTCCTCGGCGAGGCCGAGGTCCCCCATCCAACGCGCCTGGGCGCGGGTCTGATGCGCGCCGCCGGGGATAATCGGGTCCAGGTTGACGCGTTCCATCACCGCCACGCCGCCGAGGCCCTCCAGCCACCCCAGGTTGAAGGCAAGCCAGCTCCAGCCGCACAACGCCGCCCGGGTGGACGGCAGCGGCCGCGCATTGTCCATCTGGTCCGCGGTCAGGCCGACGGCCTCCCCGTGCCGCACCCACAGGGTGTAGTGGTCGGAGCCACACCGGGGATCGAACAGCATCTCCTCGGTCTCGTGCTCCAGCAACTCCTTCTTGATCTCCATGTGCGGGCAGCGCGCGATGAGGTAGGCCCACGCCGAGCGCCTGCCGCGCACGAAGAGCCCGAACTGCTGCGCGATGATCCGCGCCCGCGGAACCGTCAGCCGCACCCCGTAGAAGCGTTTCACGTCCGGGGCCTCGAAGGTGTCGCGGGTCATCTGGTTCAACATCTCGTCGTACTTCGCCCACTCGCTCATGTGCCGTCCCCTTTCAGCTCTCCACCGGTATACGCTCCATGGCCTCCAGCACGCCGGCGCGATAGATGGTCATGAGCTCCATGGACTCCCGGACCGCGCGCAGCGCCTTTTCCTGCAACGGGCCGGTGGCGAACTTCTCGAGATCGGGCAGGAACATGTCGCTGTGCTCCTCGTCGGCCTGCGAGTGGACGTCGAAGTTGGGCATCTCCTTCATCTTGAAGCCCATGTCCTCGGTCCAGCGCCGCCCCATGCGGGTGGAATGGCCGCCGCCGTGGTCCCCCAGCAGGCGGTCGTCGTTGGCCCACTCGGTCACCGTCAGCGCCGCCAAACCCTCCAGCCACGGCTTCTCGCGGGTCATCCAGCCCCACGCGTAGAGCATCGCGCGGGTGGTGGGGAGGGGGTCGGCGTTCAGGATGTCCTCCGGCTCGAGCCCCACCAGCTTCCCCTGGTTCACGATCAGCGTGATGTGGCCGTGCTCGCTGAACTCGTCCTTGATCACCTCGCCGTACTCGTGCTGGAGGATCTTCTGCTTGACCGACCATACCGGGCAGTTCCCGGACACGTGGGCCCAGCAATCCCGGCGGTGGCGGATGAAATGGGCCAACTCCCTGACGATGACCTGGGCGCGCAACGGCGTCTGCTTCAGGCTGAAGTAACGGGTCACGACATCGGAGGCCGAGTGCTCCCGCACGATGTCGCCGATGGCCTTGCGCCACTCATGAACCTCCATGCTCGATCCCTCCTGACCGGTTCCCGGGACGCAACACGGGTCAGAACCCGATGGCGCACCCGTCCTTGCGCGGGTCCGACGCCCCCATGAGGACCCCACTGTCCGGTTCGATGACGATGGCGTTGGCGCCGCCGAAACTCTCCGGCGTCCCGGAGACCACGCGGTGTCCCCGGGCCTCCAGTGCACTCACCGTCTCGCCGGAGAACTCCGGCTCCAGCGACACCTCGGCCCCCGACAGGTGGTTGAACCGTGGCGCGGCCAGCGCTTCCTGCGCCGTCATGCCGAAATCCACCACGTTGGCGATGATCTGGCTCTGCACCTGGGCCTGCACGTGGCCGCCCTTGAGGCCCACCACCAGCACCGGCTCTCCCTCCTTGCAGACCAGCCCGGGCATCAGGGTGTGGGCGCAGCGCTTGTGCGGCCCGAGGCAGTTGGGATGCCCGGAGTCCAGGTTGAACATGTGCCCGCGGTTCTGGAGGATGATGCCCGTGTCCTCCACCGCCACGCCCGAGCCGAAGCCCATGAACAGGCTCTGGATGAACGAGACCCGGTTGCCCCGGCCGTCGGCCACCGCGATGTATTCGGTGTCGCCCGGGACCGGGGCCGCGGCGACGTCCACGGCTGCCCGCGCCTTGGCGAGACTGTTTCGCATGGCCGCGACACGCGCCTCGGACACGAGGTCCTCGCAACGCACGGTCATGCTCCCGCGGTCGGCGAGGTACCGCTCGCGGTCGGCGAAGGCGTGTTTCTTGGCTTCGATGAACAGGTGCAGGTAGTCGGCGCCGTTGTGCTCCAGGGACCCGAGCTCGTAGCCCTCGAGGATCCTGAGCATCTCCAGGGCGACGAACCCCTGGGTCGCCGGCGGCAACTGGTAGACCTCGTGGCCGCGATAGGAACAGCGGATGGGATCGACCCATTCCGAGGCGTGGTCCTCGAAGTCGCGCATGCTGAAGGCGCCGCCCAGCTTCCGCGAGCAGCGCACGAGCTTCTCCGCCACCTCGCCGCGATAGAAGGACTCGGCGCCCCCTTGGGCGATGCCGCGCATGGTCCGGGCCAGGTCCGGCTGCCGGAACACTTCTCCCGGCAACGGCGCCCGGCCGTCGACGAGATATCCCGCGGCGGCTTCCTCGTTCTTCCTGAGCTTGCCCTCCAGGTTGCGCCATTCGTGGCTGGTGAACCCACTGACCGGGAAGCCTTCTTCGGCGTAGCGGATGGCCGGGTCGAGGAGTTCCGCAAGCGTACGGGTACCGTGCTCGTTGAGAAGCGTCTCCCAGCCGTGCACGGCGCCCGGGACCGTCACCGAGTGAATTCCCGTCTGCGGCACCTCTTGAAGACCCTGGTCCCGGAAGAACGCTGCATCGGCCTCGTAGGGCGAGCGGCCGCTCGCGTCCAGCGCCTTCACCTCGCCGGACTCGGCCATGTAAATCAGCGCGAAGGCATCGCCGCCGATGCCGATGGACATGGGCTCGAGCACGCCGAGCATGGCAGCCGTGGCAACCGCTGCGTCCACCGCATTGCCGCCCCGGGACAGGACCTGGACGCCCACCAGCGAAGCCAGCCGCTGGCTGCAGGCGACCATGCCGTTACGGCCCATCACCGTGCCCATCACGCCGCCCGGTCCTCCGGCACCTCCATCATGGCGGACCCCAGCGTCCCCCGGTAGGCCCGGTCCAGGGCCAGGCAGTCCCGGGCCGCCCGGACGATCAGCGCGCCGGTGTCCGCGTCGCGCACGTATTTCTCGAACACCGGATCGAACATGTCCGAGTGGCCGATGTCCGCGGTCATGTGGAGCTGGGTGTTGGCGTCGAGCTTCTCCACCGAGCCGACGATCTCGCGCGCCTTCTTCATGGCCATGCGGTGGGTGAATCCGCCGCCCTTGACGATCTCGTTGTTGTTCTTGCGTTCGGTGGTGTGGTTGACCATCAGGGCCTCGATCCACGAGCGCGTCGAGCACAGGTGGAACCACGCCCAGAACGCCGCCCGGGCGCCCGGAAGAAGATTGCCTTCGTCCGTTGCCGCCGCCATGTCGTCGTCGGTGAGGTGGGCGGCGCCCAGCCGCTCGTCGAAGATCAACTCGTCCTTCTCGTGCTCCCAGATGGCCCGCTTCACGTCCAGCGGCGCCCTGCCCGCGGCCACCGCCCAGCAGTCCCGCCGGCTCTTGATGTAGTGCGGGTAGTGGAGATCGAGAATCGCCTGTCGGGCGGGCGTCAAACGGACGCCGAAGATGCGCCGGTACTCGGCGCTCTCGAAATGCCGGTTGACCATCTCGTCGACGACGGTGCGCGCCTTGGTCCACTCACTCATGGGCTGCCTCCGTTCCGGGCCGGCCGCGTCCGTCCCCCGGACTCCGCGACTGTCGAGACGCCGCACTACACGGGCCAGCCGTGCTCGGACACGTCGACGCGGTTCTCTTCCGGATCGGTGATCCAGCTTTCCGCGATGGCGCCGTAGGTATTGGCGTTGGCGGTCTTCTTGACGGACTCCTCGACCGCCTTCACGCTGTCCACCACGAACCCGAAGTGATGGATGCCGTAGGGGAGGTTGGGGCTGCTGATGAGCGCCACGTCCACAAACCCGTCGGAAAGGTAGATGGTCCCGTTGGGGCCGCGCGACTTCTCCTCCAGCCCGAAGTGTTCCTTGTAGTAGTCCGCCATCGTCTCCCGGTCGTGGGTGTTGATGGCGATGTGTCTTATCCTCGGCCTTGCCATTCCGCTTCTCCTTCTCCCGGAACCTACCGGCGGCCCGATCGTTTCCTTCAGTTTCCTACGATGTCGTTCAGCTTGGCCTTGACCGCCGGAGACGTGGCCAGCACGGTCTTCACCTGGGCCGCGATGTCCGGCCCCGACACGTAGCGGATGGCCATCCGGGTCTTGTCGGCGAGGGCCAGGAAGTCCGGATCCTCGATGGTCGCCTTGAATGCCTTGCGCAACGCCTCGACCTCATCGGCCGGAGTCTTCGGCGGTGCGGCGAACGGACGGAAGAAACGGTACTGCGCCATCCACGCGTTGAACGTGGCCAGGTCCTCCGGCTCCTTGATGAAGTCGGTGTACTTGGGCAGGCCCTTCACCTCGGGATCGTCGGACTCGCCCTGGAGCAGCACCGGGATCAGGCGGTCGTCGCCCTTGGCATCCAGCATGGCCCTGGCGGTGATCTTCATCGAGACCCACTGCCAGCACGCTCCGTCCGCCTCACGCCGTTCCATGGCCGCGCGAATGCCGGCGGTGCCCCGGTATCCCGGGACCATCTTGACGTTGGCGCCCAGGAACTGCTTGAGGATCCTCGGCTGCTCCCGGGTGCTGCTGCCCGCCGCCGCCATGTTCAGGGTCTTCTTCGACTTGACGAGGTCCTGGAGGGTCTTGACCCCGGAGAAACCCATGAACGCGCAGGCGGGCATCCCCACGCTCGGCGCGCCGATCCACTCGAACTTGCCCGCGTCGAACTTGATCCCCTCCACGTCCATGGCCTGCTCCATCACCATGCCGCTGATGAGCATGGCGAAGGTCAGTCCGTCGGGCTTGGCGACGTTGTACAGATAATTGGCCGCGATCTTGCTGCCCGCCCCCGGCATGTTCTGGACGATGATGTTCGGCTTCCCGGGCAGGTGCTTCTGCATGTGGCGGGCGATGGCGCGGGCGTAGGTGTCGTATCCGCCGCCGGGCGACGTGCCGACGATCATCCGCAAGCTCTTCCCTGCATAGTCCGGAGCCGCCTGCACGGTCGATGGCAGGCACAACGCGGCTGCGACAATGGCGCAGACGACAATGCGGATCCTGTTCATGAGTCCCTCCTGCATCCACGAACCCGCCCCGGGGCGCGTCCTCGTTCCGCTGCCCGATGCGGGCCACGGCGCCGTCCCATTTACGCCTCTTTTGCGTTTGCGTTCAACCCCTGAAGATCTCGGCAGCGCCCAAGCCGTTCGCGCGGGCTGCGATCGATGTTATGTAGGAAATCAAGGAGAACCTGCGGACCTGAGGACGTGGGGCTGCGAGGGGGGCCGATCGATGACGGAAACGAAGACCGTGCTGGTCACCGGCGTGACCGGGTTCGTCGCCAAGCACATCGTCCTGGAGCTGTTGCGCAAGGGGTACCGGGTGATCGGGTCGTTGCGCTCGGATTCACGCCGGGAAGAAGTGCGGGCCGCCGTGCGGCCTCATCTCGGCCCGGGCGGCGAGCTCGACGAGCGCCTGGACTTCGTCACCCTGGATCTCGACGGCGACGACGGCTGGACCGACGCCATGTCCGGCGCGGACGTGCTCATGCACACCGCGTCGCCCCTGCCCATGGCCCAGCCCCGGGACGAGAACGAGCTGGTCCGGCCCGCCGTCAACGGCACCCTGAGGGCGTTGCGGGCGGCCCACGCGGCCGGCATTCGGCGAGTCGTGCTGACGTCCTCGTCCGGGGCCGTCACCAATGTGCCCCGGGAGATCCGCAAGGAGCGATTCGACGAAGAGGACTGGAGCGACCCGTCTTGGCCCAGGATCACGCCCTACCTGAAATCGAAGACCCTGGCCGAGCGGGCGGCGTGGGATTTCGTCGAGGACAGCGCCCCGGGCATGGAGCTCACCGTCATCAATCCTTGCCTCATCCTCGGATGCCCTCTCGACGACCGCTACGGCACCTCGCTGCGCGTCATCGAACGGCTGCTCCGGGGCAAGGATCCCCTGCTGCCCAACGTAGGCATGTCCATCGTCGACGTGGAGGACGTGGCGCGGATGCACGTCCGCGCCATCACGGAGCCCCGCACCGTGGGCAAACGCATCATCGGCGCCGCCGGGTTCATGTGGCTCACCGAAATGGCCCGGACGCTGAAGGACGCCTATCCCCAGAGCAGGGTGGCCCTGAGGACCGCGCCGGATCTGGCGATCCGGCTGGTGGGACTGTTCGACCGGCAGATCCAGTCCATCGTCCCGCTTCTCAGCCGGAGGCAGGAACTGGCCAATGCCCGGGCCCGGGAGCTCCTGGACATGGATTTCATTCCCGCCGCCGACAGCCTCCGCGCCACCGCCCGCTACATCATGGAGCGCGGCCTGGCGGGATGACCTGGAGCCCGCACGGTGTTGCGAACTCGCCGCTTTCGCTATACTAGTTGAATAAACCAGTTGGGAAGGAGCCGGCACAATGATCGAGGTTGGTGCGTTCGAGGCGAAGACACACTTGGCCTCGCTGCTTGACAAGGTGACTCGGGGTGAGGAAGTGCTCATCACCCGACGCGGCGTACCCGTGGCCCGGCTCGTTCCCGCCGGGCAAGCAGAACGGGCAACGACCGCAAGCGTGATCGACGAAATCCGCGCTGCACGCTCGGGACTCCATCTCCGCGGCCTGGACTGGAAGAAACTGCGGGACGAAGGACGGCGATGAGCGCGTTCGTTCTCGACTGCTCCATCGCCGTCGCGTGGCTCTTCGAGGACGAGGCCACCGGCGAAACGGATGCTTTGCTGGATCGGCTGAAAGACTCCGGAGCGCTTGTTCCCGCTCTTTGGCGTTTGGAGCTCGGCAACGTCCTGGCGCGGGCGGAAAGGCACAAGCGCATCGCCGCTACCCAGATCGCCGCGGGCCTCGCTCTACTGGATCGGCTGCCGATCACTACCGACACCGAAACGGAAACCCGAGCGTTCCGAGAGATACTGGCGCTTGCGCGAACGGAACACCTTACCACCTACGACGCGGCGTATCTGGAACTCGCCATGCGCCGGGGCGTGGAGTTGGCGACGCGGGACAAGGAGCTTATCCGCGCCGCTCGTCGTGTCCACGTCAGGACGGTGCCGAGGTAGGCGGGCGCCTCTGCCGTCCGGCCCGCGAGGCGCCGAGCTTGGGCGGAACCGCACGACCCACGTGGGGACGGCTCGGGACCTACTTCGCCTTCCCCCTGACGATCTGGTCGTATTTGGCAAGAAGCTCCGGTGACGCCGAGTAGAGCCCGGCGACGGTCTTCTCCACGGACTCCGGGGAGGCCGGCGAGATGATGAGCTTCTGGCGCTTGGCCTGCTCGAGCAGCTCGGGGCTGTTGAGCGTATCCATGAAAGCCTTGCGAAGCGTCGCCACGCGGTCCGGCGGCGTCCCCGGCGGCAGTGCGAAGAGGCGCAACAGCTTCCAGGTGCCGATCAGGAAGTCGGCGATCTTTTGCTGCTCGGCATTGAGATTCAGGTCCTTGATCGTGGCGATGCCGGGGATGGGCTTTACCCGTGGCTCGTCTCCCATGGCCAGGATCGGGCGCACCAGGCCGCTTTCGATGTAACGCCGGTAGTTGCCCTGCATGGTGGCCTGGGACATGACCCGGGCGTCCAGTTCCTTCCGTTCCATGGCGGCCATGACGTTGGCCGTGCCACGGTAGCCCATGATCGCCTTGATGGGATAACCCAGGTAGCGCAGGAACTGCGTGGCCGCGGTGGACGCGGAGCCGATGCCCGTGGAGCCCGAGTGCAGGATCTTCTTCGAGTTCTTGAAATCGTCGAAGGTCTTGACCGGAAGGTCGCTGCGGACCCAGAGCACCTCCGGAAGGCTTCCGATGGCGGGATCGCCGAGCCAGATGTACTTCCGCGGGTCGAACTTGACGCTTGAGTCCCGGTTCACCGCCTGGATCAGCGTGCCGGCGTTGAACACCGCGATGGTCAGGCCGTTGCCCGGCTGCATGGCGTAGACCCGGTTCGCCGCGGCCATGCTGCTCGCACCCGGCATGTTGACCACGATGACCGAGGGATTCCCCGGCACGTTCTTGCTCAGAAACCTTCCCAGGAGCCGGGAGAACGTGTCGAATCCGCCGCCGGGACTGTAGCCGACGACGATGCGGATGGTCTTGCCCTTGTAGAAAGGCGCGTCCGCCGCCAACGTGACGCTCGTCAGCATCAGCAGCACGGCGACACCGATGACCATGGAACGAAACAACTTCATTGGAATCTCCTTCCCTCGGGACTTCCGGGTCGGCCGACGGCCGACCGTCGTTATCGCGTCGACGCGTGCGCGCGACGCGGTCAGAGTCCGGCCTTGGCCTTCATCTTGTCCACCAGCCGCACCGCCACCTCGATGTCTTCCTCCATGGTGCGTCCGCTCACGCCGACGGCGCCCATCACGGCGCCGTCCTTGTCCTTGATCAGCACCCCGCCGCCGATGGACGTCAGGTTCGGGTCGCCGTAGGCGGCGATGCCGCGGTTGCCCACCATCTTCTCGATCTCCACCGAGTCCCGGCCGAACCACACCGCCGAGTATCCCTTGTTGTGGGACAGGACGCTGGAACGGTAGGGCGCGCCGTCCATGCGCGTGTAGTGCAGCAGCTCCCGGTGGGCGTTGAGCACCGCCCAGGACACCGGACGCCCGGTCTCGTTCGCCAGCTCGGCGAGCAGCTCGCCCGAAGCCTCGTGAATCACCGTGTGCGAAAGGTCTGCCATGTCGTGAACCTCCCTTGTCATCAACGGCCTTACGGCCCCCGTCCCGGCTCTGCCGGTGTGGACCACCAGCCTGTTCTCTTATTGACCAGCGGGCGCGGAGTCAAGCGGCGAGGAGTCCCCCAGGTCGGCCGCGCGGAGGTCGCGACGCCAGCCGAGCATTCCCAGGATGGCGCCGGCGCAGACCGCGGCGGCCAGGAGCAGCGTCGCAGCCGAGCCCAGGACGGCGGCCACCACGCCCATCTGCGCCTCGCCGAGACCGGGCATGCCGACGCTCAGCATGCGCGTGAAGCTCGACACGCGGCCCCGCAGCGCGTCCGGGGTCACCAACTGGATCACGGCGTTGCGCGGGATGGTCTGGACGGCGTCGAAGACCCCCAACAGCGTCACCGCGGCCAGCGACATGAGAAACCATGGCGACAACGCGAGACCCGCGAGGCAGGCGGCGTAGCCGAGGATGCCTCCGGCCACCACCAGCCCCTTGTAGCGCATGTCCCCGCACGCCATGATCGCGGCCGCGCCGAGGATCGCTCCCACCGCGGGCGCCGACGAGAACAGGCCGAAGCCCGTGGCGCCCATGCCAAGGTCCACCGCGATCACCGGCAAAAGGATTCGGTAGGCGCCGAAGAAGACCGCCACGACGTCCATGGACACCAGCACCGCGATGACCGATTCCCGCTTGACGAACGACAGCGCCTCCACCAGGCTCCTGAGCGCGGACTGGCCGGCGGTGGCAGGGACCGAACGGTAGCTCATGAACAGCAACACCCCGGCGCTCACGAGATAGACGCACCCGTTGAATCCATAGGTGACGCCGCTGCCGGCGATGGCGATCATGGGCCCCGCCAGCGCCGGGCCGATGATCTGCGCCAGCTTCCAAGCCGTGCCGGTGAAGGCGAAGGCGTTGACCAGCAGGTTCCGCGGCACCAGCGCGGGCGTGATGGCGGTACGGGCAGGCGCGCTGATGGCCACGAAAGACGAGCTCACCATGGAGATGACCAGGATGTGCCACAACTGGACCGTTCCGGCGAATATCAGCGCGGCCAGCAGCAGGTTCGCCGCCGCGCTGCCGAGCTGCATCACCATGATGAAGCTCTTGCGGTCGATGCGGTCGGCGATGAGGCCGCCGGCCAGGGAGAATACGACAATGGGGACGCCGCGGGCCAGACCGGTGAGCGCCAGGTAGGCGGTCGAGCCGGTCATCTCGTACACCACCCACAGGTCGACGATCCGCTGGATCTGGTTGCCCATGGACGCGCTCACCACCGCCACGTAGAACAGCCGGAACTCGCGGTACGCCAGGGAACCGCCTGCTCGTTGCAACCCGTCTTTGATTCTTCGGAGCATGAATGGGTGGCGGGCCGGCGATGGAGCGAAGGACGCGTCGCCCCTCACCCACGCATCGCGTTGATTCTTCGACCCGGCAACGGTATAGCCTAATCCACCTAGGGCAGAAAGGAGCGTACGACGTGCTGAAGGGTCAGAAAGCGGAACTGGGCGGAAACACTCCGTACCAGAAGTGGATCGCCTCCCAGGGCATCCCGATCCTCAAGGAGTTCTACGTGAAGGACCTGGGGACGGTGGAGCTCGAGCCGTGGGAATGGAAGGGCGGGCTGGGCGCCTACCTGAACCTCATCGGAACCGGCGAGAGCAACGACTCCTACATTTGCGAGATCCCGCCGGGCAAGAGCCTGCATCCCCAGCGTTACCTGTTCGAGGAAATGATCTACGTGGTGAGCGGCCACGGCGCCACCTCGGTGTGGAACGACGACGGCAAGAAGAGCACCTTCGAGTGGGGCGCCGGCAGCGTGTTCTCCCCTCCCCTGAACACCTGGCGCCAGCACTTCAATGGCAGCGGGTCGGAGCCCGCGCGCTTCTTCGCGGTCACCTCCGCGCCGCTGGTCATCAACCTGTTCCACAACCCGGACTTCGTTTTCGACAACCGTTTCACCTTCGACGACCGCTTCAGCAGCCCCGAGGACTATTTCTCCGGCAAGGGGGAGCAG
Organism: uncultured Binatia bacterium (SeqCode); assembly: GCA_965219905.1. Classification (GTDB taxonomy): domain Bacteria; phylum Desulfobacterota; class Binatia; order UBA9968; family JAJDTQ01; genus JAJDTQ01. Next base: position 1,252,640 of record CBDCOS010000003.1, read on the forward strand.
TACGACTTCCGGGCCATCAAGGTGTGGGACACCAACTTCATCGCCGACGTGCGGTCCATCGAGCTGTACGTGCGCGAGAACCGCGGCGCCGGCGGGCGGTTCCTGGGCATCGAGCTGTCCGAGAACTCCATGACCGCGCACATCGCCGAGTTCCCGGTGGGCACCTACAAGAAGGCCCACCGCCACGGACCCGGCGCCCACGTGGTGATCCTGGGCGGCAAGGGGTTCTCGCTCATGTGGCCCGGCGGATCCGACATCCAGAAATTCGACTGGCACGAGCGGAGCGTAATCGTGCCGCCGGAGATGTGGTTCCACCAGCACTTCAACGCAGGCGGGACCCCGGCCCGCTACCTGGCGCTGCGCTGGAACAGCCGCAAGTTCCCCATGCGCGAGAAGGGCTTCGGCACCGACAAGAGCGTCAAGGAAGGCGGCGACCAGATCGAGTACGAGGACGAGGATCCCCGGATCCGCGAGATATTCGAGTCGGAGCTCGCCAGGGAAGGACTGCAATCGAGGATGGCGGCGGTGACGGGCTGACGGCCCGCCCGCGACTTATCCATAACAGGAAACGACCATGCAAAAAATGCGTATCTATTACCGGGCCTCCAGCCACGTGCCGCTGTGGAAGGTCATGGAGCAAGGCGGCTGTCTCGAGCGCCACGGCGTGGCCATGGACTTCGGCTCCATGGAAGGCATGCGCGGCAAGGCCATGCAGGGGCTCCGGGCCGGGGAGATCGACATCGTCTCCGGCAACCACCACAACCTCTACGTGCGCCGGGCGCGGCACAACGAACCCTTCGTCCACCTGGCCCAGCCCAACAACCAGTGGCGCGAGAACTGCCTGGTGGCGGGAGACGGCGTCGGCGGCCTCGCGGACCTCAAGGGCAAGCGGGTGGTGATGGACGACTTCGACGGTCACACCGGGCTCAACGTGTGGCTCTACCTGAGGCTCCACGGACTGGAGGAAGGCCGCGACGTGGAGCTGGTGGAGGGGCCCAAGGACGCCCGGGAACGCGTCCGCGGCGTCATGTCGGGCGAGTACGGCGCCACCTTCGTGCGCGCGGTGGACAGGCTGCGCGCCCGCGCCCTGGGCGCCACGCTCATCGACGTTCCGCCCATGGCCATGATCGAGGGGGTCACCCTCACCACCACCACGACCTACGTCGACGGTCATCCCGAGGAGGTCCGCGCCCTGATCCGCGCCCTGGTGGACGCCGTTCACTTCTTCAAGACCCGCCGCGAAGAGACCCTGCAGATCATCAAGACCCACTGCGGCGAGAAGTACGAATCGGACGAAGAGCTCGCGGCGTTTTACGACGAGCAGGTCCGCACGCTGGAACCCAAGCCTTACCCGACCCTGGACGCCATCCGCAACGTCTTCGCGCTGGCGGTCAAGCGTCACCCGGACGTGGACGGCTTCAATCCCCTGGCCATGTGGGACCTGCACTACCTGCGGGAGATCGACGACAGCGGCTACATCGACGGGGTGTGGAGGAACTGACCGGCCGCCGTGTTCACTCGAACAGGCGCCAGATCAGCGCCTCCGGCCAGTAGACGTGCATGATGCGGTCGTAGACGCCGTACTCGAAGGCGGCGATGGCCGCAGCCATGCCGAGGGACAGAAGCCAGCCCGCGCCGTAGGTCCTCATGTAGAGGAATACGAACAGGACCAGGGCCGCGGGCAGACCGATCAGCAGGACCGTCACGAGCAGCCCGATCAGCCAGCCCCAGATCTCCAGCGTACCGCGCTGAAACGCGTCCGGGTCGGAATCCTCGAAGGACGGGATCTCGAAAGCCAGCTTCGGATCGACGATCCGCTTGCGGTTGCGGGTCAAATCCAGCGCCAGTTGCGCCGCCACCATCACCAGCCCGGCGCTGCCCAGCACCAGGATGATGATGGAGGCGCGCAGGTCCCAGTCCCAGGCCGCGATCATGGCCGCCAGGATGGCGAGCCCGATGAAGAGCGTGAAATAGTCCGTGGGCCTGAATCTCATGGACAGACCCTCATGACGCCTCGGCGCGCCGGGCCCGGACCACCGGGTACACCAGCGTCCCCAGCACCAGCAGGAACAGGATGATGACGCCGGGGCGGAACACCCACTCCATGCCGTAGCGCGCCACCGAGAGCCACAGGTAGAGCTCCATCTTCCGGCCCAGGACGAAGCCCAGCACCACCGGCGCCCGGGGCCAGCCGAAGGTCTTCAGCAGGTAGCCCAGCAGCGAGAGCGACAGGAGCGCCACCAGGTCGCCGATGTCGAAGTTGGCGGCGAAGGCGCTCAGGAACGCCAGCGCCACGATGAACGGCACCAGCACGTAGAACGGCAGGAAGCAGATGCGCGCGGCCGGCTTCACCAGGATCCAGCACACCGCCGAGGCGAGGATCTGGGAGAACACCAGCGCCCAGATGATGCTGAAGACGAACCCCAACTGGTCGGTGAGCATCTCCGGCCCGGGGGTCAGGCCCACCGCCACGAAGGCGATGAGCAGCAGCGCCATGGAGGTGCTGCCGGGGATGCCGAACGCCAGCGTGGTGATGAGCGCCCCGCCCTCCTTGGCGTTGTTGGAGGACTCCGGCGCGATTACCCCACGCACGTCGCCACGCCCGAAGTTCTCGCTGTTGCGTTCCGTCTGGCGCGCGTGGGCGTAGGCGAACCAGTCGGCGACGTCGCTGCCGAGGCCGGGCAGCACCCCCACCCACACGCCGATGGCCGAGCACCGGATCATGAGCCACCAGTGACGGAAGGCGTCCCTGATGCCCTGCAAGAGGCCGCTGCCGAGCTTCTGGATCTCGGCCACGCGCCCCTTGCGCCCGGCCAGCGCGATCATTTCCGGGATGGCGAAGATGCTGAGCGAGATGAGGACGACGCTCACCCCGTCCCAGAGGTAGGGCAGGCCAACGTCGAAACGGATCACCCCCGACTTGTCGTCCTGCCCGATGGTGGACAGGAGCACGCCGAGGATGCCCGCGGTCAACCCCTTGAGCGGCGCGCCGGAGCTGATGGTCCCGAGCATGCTGAGGCCCCATATGGTGAACATGAAGAGCTCGGGGGAGCCGAAGCTCCGGACGATCTCCCGCAGCACGGGCAGCGAGGCGAACAGCACGAAGGCGCCGAAGATGCCCCCAAGCATGGACACCATGAAGGCCGCGCTCAGGGCCCGGGCGGCCTCGCCGTTCCGCGCCATGGGGTAGCCGTCCAGCACCGTGGCCTGGGCGCCGGAGCCGCCTGGGACGGCCACCAGCACGGAGGTGAACGTATTGCCGGTATTGCCCACGGTGGTGACGCCGATGAGGAAGGCGATGGCGTTGAAGGGCTCCATCACCATCGCAAAAGGCAGCAGCACCGCAAGCTGCGACGGCCCGCCCACCCCCGGTAGCGCACCGCCCCAGGTGCCCAGGAGCACGCCGAAGAGCAACAGCAGCATGGGCTCGAGGGCGAGTATGCCCGTAAGGCCCTGCCAGGCAGCGTCAAGCATGGTTTCGATAGGCCCTCACGCGCGGGGCGAACCGGCAGAGGTTCGGGACAGGGTCATGCCAGCGGGCTCTCGGGATGAGAGCGCGCGGGCAGTGACCCTCAAGTATCGCGGCCGCTACTTCTGGATCGGCAGGCCGTGCTTCGTGCGAAGCTTGTCGTTGAAGCTGGCAACCTCGGCGGGAATCACCAGCGAGTCCTTCACCAACTGCTTGGTCTCGGGACCGGTCAGCGGCCGGTAGCCCTTGCCGAGGATCTTCCTGGCGTCCTTCTGAAAGCCGGAGTCTGCCAGCACCTTGTCGAAGGAAGCCCGCAACGCGTCCACCACGGCGGCCGGGGTCTTGGCCGGCAGCACGAAGTACTTGTCCACGGAACTCGGGCCGGACCAGATCCGGTAGGCCTTGCGCGCCATGCCCTTGGGCAGCTTGTCGCCGAGAAGCTCCTGGAGGGTCGGCACCTCGGGGAAGTCCGCCCGCTTCTCGTGCACTGCCAGCGCTACCGCGTCGCCCTTCAGGAACCGCCGGATGATCCTCGACGTGCCCGAGCCGAACATGTCCACCTCACCCCGCTCGTAGGCGAGATAGACGTCCCGCGAGCTCGGGTAGCCGTGCACGATCTTGATGTTCCAGCCGCCGTACTCCGCTCCATACACCACCATGGCGTCCGACGGCCGGTAGCCCGGTCCGGCGGAGCCCGCGGCCACGGGCTTGGCGCCGGGGTCCTTGAGCCGCGCCAGGGCGCTCTTGCGGACGAACTGCACGGAAGGTCCGCGCTCGATGGAGCCTATGTACTCCCAGCTCAAGGGGTCGTAGCGCACCGACGAGGCCTTGCGCGCCACCGGCGACAGGCTCCCGCCGCCCGCGAACACCGCGGTGGTGAGACCGTCCGGGCGCGCCTTGCGCTGGAAGAAGTTCGCCGCCGCGGTCTGCAGCGGCCGGTTGCGCACCACCACCTCGGGCTTTCCGGGCAGGTACTTGCTCCAGTAGCGCGCCACCAGGCGGGCCGTGGTGTCCGTGCCGCCGCCCGGGCTCGACGCCACCATGACCACGAATGTCCTGCCGGAAAAGTCCACTGCATGGACCACCGGCGACACGGCCAGAACGGCCGCGCAAAGGAGCACCCCCGAGACAATCGCCCGAACCGCGAGTTTCATGAAAACCTCCTTAACTATTCATGTGTTACGGTTGAACTGGTGCTATATCCAAGAAGCTCGATCGGTGTCAAGGCTCGCCTGCGATGGGGCGGGGAGCCATGAGCGGCACGCGGGTCTCTGGAGCTTGAACGATGTCCGCAACGGTTATAAATTACACCAAAAATCGAAGGAACGCGCGATGGAAAAGCCGATCATACAGAAGAACCCCAGGATTCAGGGCGGTGTGCCGGTTTTCGCAGGCACACGGGTCCCCGTGAAGAACCTGTTCGACTATCTGGAAGCCGGCGAAACACTTGAACAATTCGTGCTCGACTTCCCTTCCGTGGAGCGCGCGAAAGCAATTGCCGCCCTTGAGATTGCACGGGCGGCGCTGGACGCCAATGCGCATCCTGCTTGATGAGTCTCTACCGAGAAGATTGATCAACGAGATCCCGGAACATTCAGCGTCAACCGTCACCGAGAATGGTTGGTCCGGCTTGGAAAACGGTGAACTGCTCCGTGCCGCCGCCACGAGGTTTGATGTCTTCCTGACGGCCGATCAGAATATCGAATATCAACAGAACCTCAGGGAGCTACCGCTGGCCGTTGTTGTCTTGGTAGCACACAGCAACAGGCTAGAGACACTGCGGCCGCTCATCCCCGAATTGCTGGCTCGCCTCGAAACGCTTGAGCCACACACCTTGGTCAAGGTCGGTGGATAAAAGTAACTAGCCCCCGAACAGCACCCCTTCGGCCCAGAGCACCTTGAACACGCCCTCAAACAGGCCCCATACCAGGAGAAAGGCGATGGTGGCCATGAGCACGGCGATCCAGAGCTTCTCCCTTCCTTCGACGAGGCAGTAGAGAAAGACGAAGATCGGAACGGCCACGGTGATTCCCAGGAGCCAGACGGCCAGGGCCGCGCCCACGAACCATGCGAAGAACGCCGCCGTGCGCCGGCGCTCCGAGGCCGCATCGAGGTCCCCGCTGAAGCTCTCGTCCATCTCGATCCCGCCTGCCGCCGTCTGCTCCCTGCCAGCGGTGACCCTGAACAGTTGCCACAACGCCAGCACCGCACCGGGGACCGCCGCGATGTAGACCGGCATGAGCTTGGCGATGAAGGGCCAGTCGAAGCCGATGCGAATGGCGAGGAGGAAGAACGCGAGAAAGCCCAGGACCAGCAGGGTCTCCCAGTTCACCCGAAAGCCCGCGGGGGCGCTCTCCCCTGCCGGTTCTCGGCTTGGCTTCGCGCGATCCCTCCGGCTCCAGAGGGTATAGCCGAGGGTCCCGGCAACGAGAATGAGAAGCACCAGCACCGAGGGCCGCCCCAGCCATTCGAAGCCGTAGCGGGCGGTGGAGATGTAGAGGTACTTCTCCATGATGATGCCGAGAATCATGCCCAGGATGAGCGGCGGCCGGGGATAGCCGAAGCGCTTCATGAAGTAGCCGACGAAACCGAACGACACCACCGTCACGAGGTCCAGGGGGCTCTGGTTGGCGTTGAGGGCGCCGATGAGCACGAACCCCAGGATCGACGGCACGATGATCGAGTAGCGCAGCTCCGCTAGCCTGGCGAGTTGGTTCGAGAAGACGAGCCCCAGGCTGCCGCCGATGACGCTGGCGATGCCGAGGACCCAGATGATGCTGTAGACCACGTCGGCGTTGCGCTCCAGCATGAACGGGCCGGGCGCGAACCCCATGGTGGTGAGAGCAAACAGGAAGAGGGCCGACACCAGGCTGCCCGGCACCCCCAGCGTGAGCGTCGGGATCAGGGTGCCGCCGTCCTTGGCGTCGTTGGAGGCCTCCGGCGCGATGACCCCGCGCACGTCGCCCTTGCCGAAGGTCTCCTTGGCGCCCTTGCAGGTCTGCGCGGCGTGACCGTAGCTGAGCCAGTCCACCACCTGGGCACCCAGGCCGGGGACGATGCCGACCCAGACGCCGAGGAAACTGCACCGGACCACCAGCCAGACGTTGTGGAAGGCGTCCCTGATGCCGTCCAGGAGCCGTCCCGCCAGGGGCGCCGGCTCGCGCTCTACACCCACCCTGGCGAGCGCCATCTCCAGGGCGGACGGCACCCCGAAGAGCGCCAACGTGGCCACCGCCAAGGGGACCCCCTCCAGCAGGTAGGGCTGGTCGAACACGAAGCGCATGACCCCCGACTGGGGCTGGATCCCCACCACGGAGATGACCAGACCCGCGGCGCCGGCGATGAGCCCCTTCAGGGGTCTCGGACCGGCCAGCACCGAGACCATGCTGACGCCCCACAGGGCCACAACGAAGAGCTCGGGGGAGCCGAGAAAGAGAATCAGCGCCTGAGCCACCGGGATGGCCGCCGCCAACGTCGCGGTGCCCACAAGGCTCCCGAGGATGCCGGCGGTGAACGCCGCCCCCAGGGCGCGCCGGGCCTGACCGCCGCGGCCCATGGGATAGCCGTCCATCACCGTGGCCTGGGAGCCGGCGCCGCCGGGGATGCCGAAGAGCACCGGCAGGTAGGCGCTGCAGGTGCTGCTGACCGCGTCCATGCCGATGAGGAAGGCGATGGCCACCAGCGGGTCCCATTGGGTCACCACCGACAGGAACAGGGCGTACATCAACGGGGTGCCCAGGCCCTGGGGGGTAATGGCCGTGAAGGTGCCGACGCCGATGCCGGCGAGCATCCCGATCAGAACAGTCAGCGAAAGGAGGTTCTGCAGACCCTGGAGGGCGGCTTCGAACATGGAGGGCTGTCGGTCTCAAGCAGACGTGCCGAGGCGCGCGGCACCCGCGGCAGGGCAGGCACGGGCACGGAGGCGGATTTCAAACCCGCCCCCGGCCGTACCACCGTCTATTTGGGCGGCTGGTGCCCCAGGCGCTTGAACTCCTTCATGATCGCGGGCTTCCAGTCGGTATAGATCTTCACCGCCTCCCACACCTCGGCGCTGTCGGCCACGCCGGCGTAGGGCCGGATCCCGACGAACTTCTCCCAGTCCTTCTTGAACTTGGGATCCTTGCCCGCGGTGACCAGCGCCTTCTCGTAGGCCGCGCGGATGGCCTCCGGCGTTCCCGGCGGGAGCGCCACGCTGCCGCCCAGCCTACTGGTGGCGTTCATCTTCCGGATGAGGTTCTTGTGGACCTCCTTGTCCGTGAACGTAATCAGCGCCGGCGTCTTGGCGAACAACGGGTCGGGAATGGGCGGAAGGTTTTCCGGCAGGGACATGGCCACGTGCGCCACGACCTCCTGCTTCTCGATCCAGTCCGGGCGGTCGCGCTTGAACGAAGCCGAATCGTTCACGCGGCCGTCGATCTCTCCCTTTTCCATGGCCAGGTACATCTCCGGCGTGGAGTAACCGAGGACCCACCGGACCTTCAAACCCAGCACCTCGGCCATGAGCCGGCCGTAGAGATAGCTGCGGTGGCCCACCCCCTGGGCGCCCAGAGCCACCTCGCGGCTGCGCAGATCATCGATGCTGTTGAAGCCGGCCTTCTTCGCCGTGAACAGTACGTTGCGCTGCTTCCCGGTCCGCACCGAGCCGACCCACTTGTATTCCCGAGGCTTGTAGGTGGCGCCGGGAGCGCCGAAGTAGGGCGCCTCCATGTCCGACGACACCACAATGCCCACCACGCTACCGTCGGGCCTCGACTTGGAGAACTTGAGCTGGGCCGGAATCCCCTTGCCGCCGGGAATGTTCTGCACCAGGATCGTCGGTTGCCCCGGCAGGTTCGCGGCCAAGTGCCTGGCAATGGTGCGCGCGATCCGGTCCCGCCGGCCGCCGGGCCGGGTGCCCAGGATCATGGTGATGGTCTTGCCCTTGAAGTCCGCGGCGACGGCCTCGTCCGTGGAAGACAGGACCGGCAAGCCCACGTTCAGACAGGCGGCCAGCATGACGGTTGAAAGGACGATGCGAAACATGACTCCTCCTCTGTGTCGTCAATGGAACCTTCCTGCGGTCACCTCGTTCCGCAGGATCTTTCCCACCGGGCTCTTGGGAAGAGCCTCGGCGAACTCGATGCGATATGGAATCTTGAAGTGCGCCAGCTCTTCCCGGAGACTCTGGCGCAGCGATTCGGCCAGCCCGGCCGAAGGATCGCAACCCGCCGCCGGCACCACGACGCCCAGCACGCGGTTGCCGATCTCCGGATCGGGCTCGGGCACCACCACCGCCTCCGCCACCGCGGGATGGCGCTGGAGCGCGTTCTCCACCTCCGTGGGCACCAGGAACAACCCGCGGGTCTTGAAGCAGTCGTCGCTGCGTCCGGCAATGAAGAAGTATCCTTCCTCGTCCCGGTACGCCAGGTCGCCGGTGTCGTAGACGCCGCCGCGACGGGCCGCCTCGGTCCGCTCCGGGTCGGCATGGTATTGGAGAAAGAGGCCCGGGTCGTCGGTGGAGATCACCGTGCGCCCGACGACTCCGTCCCGCACCGGGTGACCGTCGTCGCCGACGATGTCGATGCCCACGCCCGGGGCGGGCACTCCCACCGACCCCGGCTTCACCGGATGCCGCGCCCCCTGCCCCACCACGAGCTGGTATTCCGACACGCCGTAATGCTCGTACATCTCGCAGCCGAAGCGCGACTTCCACTGACGGTAGGTGGCTTCGCGCAGCGCCTCGCCGGTGGAGTGCGCGCCCCGGAGCGTGCGGATGTCGTAGGCATCCTCCATGCCTTCGGCCGCCAGCATCCGGCGGTAGACCGTGGCCACGGAATGGAGCAGGGTGACGCCCAGGTCCGCCACGTGCTCCAGCACGTTCTCGGGCGTGGCGCGGCCCGACAGCACCGCGCAGGTGAGGCCGTTCCGGAGCGGGAAGAGCAGGTTGTGGCCCAGTGCGCTGATGAAGCTCCACTCGCCCGTGGCCATCACCACGTCGTGGGGTTCCGGCGGAAGCCGGTAGCGGTTCAGGTCCCCCAGGGCCACGATCCACCGGTGCGCGTGGACGATGCACTTGGGCCGGCCGGTGGTGCCGGAGGTGCACACCATGAAGGCCGGCTCGTGGGCCGAGGTGTCTCGGGTTGCAATGTCCGTCGGAGACTCCTGGACGAGTGACTCGAAGGGGACCTCGTCGCCTTGGGCCTCCCCGGCGCATGCCACCGTCCGGAGACCCATGGGCTCGCGAAGCTCACGCAACGCTTGCGCGCGGCTGCTCTCGGTCACGGCCAGCTTCGGCCGGGTCTGCTCCAGGATGGCCCGGACTTCCCGCACGCCCAGCAGCGAGTTGACCACCACGGGAAGGGCGCCCAACTTCACGGCGGCAAGGAACGCCGTGGCGAACTCCGGCGAGTTGGGCATCTGCACCAGCACCGGGTCGCCCGGCGAGACCCCCTGCTCCTTCAGCCCCGCCGCAAAGGAGCGCACCCTTGCGCGGAGTTCGCCGTAGGTCAGGGAACCGCCGCGCCACGCCATCGCCGTGTGGCCGGCCGCTGCCGGACGTTCCAGCACTTCGTCGGCGATGTTGAGTCGTGGAGGGATCTCGCGATAGCCCGGCCACGGCATGGCCGGTCCGGTCCCCGCCGTCGCCCCGGCCCCTGGGTTCCCGCTTTCGCGGGAATGACCGGAGGAGGAGCCGGAATGACCGGAGGGGGGTGTGGACCGACCGGAGGGGGGACTGGGTCGACCAGAGGAGGGACCGGGTCGACCAGACGGGGAACTGGATTGACCGGATGGGGCGCCGGATCGACTTTCCGGGGGGGGCGGCACTCGTTCGCTCACTCCTTCTTGCCTCCGCCCTTCTCCGGAAACGGCCAATCCGCGTCGTAGGGGTAGGTGTAGCGGGCCGGACGCTTTTCCCTGAACGCCCGCATCCCTTCCTGGCAGTCCTTGGTGCGGGTGATCTCGAGCACCGATTCCAGCTCTTCGCGGTAGCCCTCGTCGGTCCGGTTCCAGTTCCAGTACATCTTGACCAGCCGCTTGGCGTGGCGCACCGACAGGTACGGGTTGGCGGCGATCCGGCCGGCCAGGGAGAAGGCCTCCTCCATCAGCTTGTCGTGAGCCACCACCTCGTCCACCAGCCCGATGCGCAACGCCTCTTGCGCGTCGATGATCTCGCCCGTGAGGATGAGGCGCATGGCCCGCCCGATGCCCACGAGCTTGGGCAGGTTGCGCGAGCCGCCGCTCTCGGGAACGAACCCCGCGGGCACCGCCACCTCCCCGAAGCGCGCCCTGTCGGACGCGAGCCGCATGTCGCACAACGTGGTCATCTCCAGCCCCACGCCCACCGCCGGACCGTTGACCGCCGCGATGGTGGGTTGCGGCAGGTCCTCCAGCTTGCGCATGGCGCTCTGCAGCACCCGGTGCCGGAGATCGTTCAGGAAATACTCCGCCAGCTCCTTGTAGGGGCCCTCGATGCCGCTGGAGCCCTCGAAGGCGCCCAGCACCGCGCCCTCCGAGGTGAGGTCCCCGCCGGCGCAGAAACCGCGGCCCTCGCCGGTCAGGATCACGACCTTGAGGACCGAGTTGCGGGCGATCTCGTTGCACAGGGCGTCGAGCTCCAGCCGCATCAGCGGATCCACCGCGTTGAGCTGCTCCGGACGGCTCAGGGTAACGACGCCGATACAGGGCTCTCCCGGCCGCAACGGGTTGTCGTGCACCGCCCACTTGAGCGTCTTGTAATCCATCGGTACCTGGTCCTTTCGGCCCTTACCCCGACCTCGTCATTCCGCGACTCTCCTCCGCCTTTCCGCGACCCCCCCTCGTCATTCCCGCGGAAGCGGGAATCCAGGTGGGGCGGGGCCGGGGCGGCCCTTCAGTCCTCGTCCTCGCCGTAGAAGGACTCGTTCGGCAGGATGTCTTTCGTCGAGCGGCGCTGGCGTGCGATCTTCGTCCCGGTCTTCCAGTACTCCCCGCGCGTGGCCAGGGCGGCTTCCTGTTCCAGCTCCTGGTTCCAGTCCCCGAGCGAGTAGCCGAACCAGGGCGACTGGGGCTCCAGCTCCGGCAGCCCCAGCTCCTCCCAGAGCTTCCGGCCCCGCTCCATGTACTCCCGTGTGGGGAGGGAGATGGGCGGCAGCTTCTCCTTGAGGGTGGCGTCCCAAAGCAGGCACGAGTCGTCGGCGGAGCCGCGCGCGTCATGCCGGGGGGCGTGGCCCACGTCCATGCCGTGCATGATCTGCACGTCGCGGTGCGGCTTGGAGCGGTACCCCATGGCCCAGAAGACGGCGTCGAGGTTGTCCGGGTCGATGTCCTCGTCCACCGCGATGACGATCTTGGACATGGAGGGACGGAAGGCCACCGCCCCCATGAGCGCGCGCCACACCTCCGCGGGACTGGGCTTGCGCATCTGGATCACCGTGAGCTTCTGGGTGGCGGTCAGGGGCTCGTGGAGCATCACCCGCACGACGCTCTTGACCCCGATGCCGTCCCGGAGATGCTCCAGGTAGAGAGGCTCGTAGGCCATCTTCTTGATCACGCTGGACTCCGACGGCGTCACCTGGCTGATGATGGAGCAGAGGACGGCGTCCCGGCGGCGGGTGATGCAGGTCACCTCCATGAACGGGTTGTACTCCTTGGGGTTCACGTGGCCGTGGGACTCGCCGAAGGGCGCCTCGGGCTCCAGCCACTCGGTGTCGACGAAGCCCTCGACGATGATCTCCGCGTCCGCGGGCACCATGACCGGCACGGTGCGGGCCTCGGTCACGCGGATGGGCGCCTTGACCAGGCCCCCGGCCACCGAGAACTCGTCGAGGTCGTAGGCCAGCTTCTGGGCGGCCACGTAGGAGATGGCGGGCACGCCGCCGATGCACAGCGCCACCGGCATCTTCTCGCCCCGCTCCCGGTACTTGAGCCAGTGCCGGTAGATCCCCTGCCCCAGCTCGATGGATGGGTTGCAGCCGACCCGGTCCCGGGCCTTGATCATGGCCCGGTAGGTTCCGATGTTGTGCACCCCGTGCTCGGGGTCGCGTGAGACGAAATGCGCGGCGCTCACGTACGGAGCGTTGTCCCAGCCGGGGGTGGAGATGGGTACGGGGATGCCGTCCATGCCCTTCCCCCGGCTCTTGAGCTGCGCCCCCGAGAAGATCATCTCATGCACCGGCGCAGCCGACGACGGGATCTCCACCGGCGCCACCGGGTTGGTCTTGGCCTCGGCCCACAGGGCGTTGATGTCGGCGTCCTCGTCGCACCCGAGGCCGATGCGATAGATGCGCCGGTTGGCCGCCAGCACGCCGATAGCCACCGGGATGTCGTACCGTTTGCCCTTGGCGTCCACCGGCTGCTCGAACAGGAACGCCTTGCGGTCCCGTTCCTTGATGCCTCCCCTGAACTGCCACCGCACCAGCGGATGCATGTCCTGGTCCTTGTCCACGGGGCGTGCCACGCGGATCAGCAGGCCGGCGTCGTCCAGACGGCGGAGGTGTTCGTGAAGGTCCGGATAGCCACGCTCCGGTATCGCCTGCGCCGCGCTCGCGAGCCTCGGGTTCCTCTTTGCCATGATACGTCCTTTTTCCGTGAAGGTTTCCGGGTAAGCGAAGAACGTCACTGTAACGTACCCGTACTCCGGAAGTCCACCGTTCACCGTGGGCGGGGCCTCCGTCCCGACCGTTGCGAAGTCGACCGGACGTTGCGGCTGGCGGCCCGTTTCCGCTACACTCCGGCACCGTCTCCGGGAGTCGACCGGCCCAGTGGCATCACCATCACTCAACGACAGGATCGCCCGGCTGCTCACCCATGAGTGGCGCGGCGAAAAGCGGATCGCCGGCCTTCAGGGCAGCGCCAAGGCGTACGCGGTGTTCCTGGCCGCCCGGCAGCTCGACTGTCCGCTGGTGGTGCTGGCGCCCACCGTGAAGGAGGCGGAACACCTGTTCCTCGACCTCTCGTTCTTCCTGGGCGAGGAACCGGAGGCCCCTCCGCTGGAGCGGCGGCTCCACCTGTTCCCGGGCTGGGACATCCTGCCTTTCGAGAGCCTTTCCCCGCACCCGGATCAGATGGCCGCGCGCATGGAGGGCCTTCACCGGCTCGGACAACAGTCCGCGCCGGTGCTGGTGACGACCCCGGCCGCGGTGATGCAGCGGGTGGTTCCCAGAGAGAGCTTCCGCAGCGCCCACTTCATCGAGGGCCGGCAAGTGGACCGCGAAGAACTGCTGTGGCGGCTCTCCGACCTGGGTTTCGCCCGCGCCCCGCTGGTGGAGGAACGGGGCGACTTCAGCGTGCGCGGCGGCATCGTGGACCTGTTTCCTCCGGGCTATGACCGGCCCATCCGGATGGAGCTCGCCGACGACCATATCGATTCCATCCGCGAGTTCGACCCCCGCACCCAGCGTTCCCGTTCACGGCACGGGGAGCTGTTGCTGCTGCCCATGAAGGAGTTCACCCCGGGCCCCCGGACCAGCCGGGACACCCTGATCCGCATCGAGGAGCGGGCGGACGAGCTGGGCTTCACCCGCAAGGACAAGCGGGCGTTGCTGGAGGCGGTGCGCGAGGGCGTACGGTCCGCCGGGATGGAGTTCCTGGCGCCCTACTTCCACGACCGTCCACTGCCGTCGCTCCTGGCCCACCTCCCGCGGCAAGGCATCCTCTGGTGGGACCAGCCGGCGCGGGTGGAGGAAGAGCTGGAGCGGTTCGGCAGGCTCGTGGCCGAAAGGGCCTCCAAGGCCGCGGCCGAGGGCCGCTTCCACCCCGGTCCCGAAACCCTGTACCTGGACCCGGACGGGTGGCGGGAGGAGGCCTCGGCCTTCCGCCAGATCCACAGCGAGAGCCTGGACGTCCTCGCGTCCGCCGAGGACCGGACGGCGGCGCTGTCGGTGCGCTCCTACACCAACGCCGACCTGCGCAGCGAGCTCACCACGCAGCAGGGGTCGGAGCGCTCCCTGGCGCCGCTGGTGGAGCACCTGGACGGCTGGCGCGACCAGCGGGTGCTGTTCGTGGGGGGCCACCCGGGAGACGCACAGCGCCTCCGGCAACTGCTGGCCTATTACGAGGTGGACCTGCCCGTGTCCGAGCGGTCCTTTCGCGACGTGGTGGAGAACCCCGCCGACGGCCCGGAGATCCTTCTCGGGGGACTCACCCAGGGAGTACGGATCCCCGACGACCGGCTGGTCATCATCACGCTGGAGGAGTTGTGGGGCCGGAGGAAACGGGACCCTTCGGTCCGCAAGCGGGAGACCCCCAGCCACTTCATCACCAGCCTCAGCGAGCTGCGGCAGGACGACGTGGTGGTGCACCTCGACCAGGGCATCGGCATCTACCGGGGCCTCAAGTACCTCAAGGTGGCGGGCACCGAGGGAGAGTTCCTGCACCTGGAGTACCAGGGCGGGGACCGGCTCTACCTGCCCATCGACCGCATCAACCTGGTGCAGAAGTTCATCGGCGCGGACGGCGCCGCCCCGGTCCTGGACCGGCTGGGGGGGACTTCCTGGCTCAAGCTCAAGGCCAGGACACGCAAGTCCGTCATCGCCATGGCCAAGGAGCTGCTGCGGGTCCATGCCGCCCGGGAGATGCACGAGGGCCATCCCTTTCCGGCTCCGGATCAAGGGTACCGCGAGTTCGAAGCCGCGTTCGAGTACGAGGAGACGCCGGACCAGGAGCAGGCCATCGCCGACACCCTCCAGGACATGACCCGGGGCAAGCCCATGGACCGGCTCATCTGCGGCGACGTGGGCTACGGCAAGACCGAGGTGGCCATGCGGGCGGCGTTCATGGCGGTCATGGACGGCAAGCAGGTGGCGGTGCTCGCCCCCACCACGATCCTGGCCCAGCAGCACCTGGAGACCTTCGGCGGCCGGTTCGAGCCCTATCCGGTGCGGGTGGAGAGCCTGAGCCGCTTCGTCACCGGCAAGACCGTCCAGGAGTCGCTCAGGGACCTGGCCGGCGGGCTCATCGACATCGTCATCGGCACCCACCGGCTGCTGCAGAAGGACGTGGCCTTCAAGAACCTCGGCCTGGTGGTGATCGACGAGGAGCACCGCTTCGGCGTCGGCCACAAGGAGAAGCTGAAACAGCTCCGCGCCACCGTGGACGTGGTCAGCCTCACCGCCACGCCCATTCCCCGGACCCTGCACATGTCGCTGGTGGGCATCCGCGACCTGAGCGTCATCGAGACGCCGCCGCCCAACCGGCTCGCGGTGAGGACCTACGTGACCCGTTACGACGAAGGGGTGATCCGCGACGCCATCCTGCGGGAGATCAACCGCGAGGGGCAGGTGTTCTTCCTGCACAACCGGGTGGAAAGCATCCAGCGGGTCGGCCAGAAGATCACGGACCTGGTGCCCGAGGCCCGGGTCACCGTGGCCCACGGACAGATGGCGCCCGCCGAGCTCAGGAAGAACATGAGCCGGTTCCAGGACAACGAGGCCCAGGTCCTGGTGTGCTCCGCCATCATCGAGTCCGGCCTGGACTACCCCAACGCCAACACCATCATCATCAACCGCGCGGACCGCTTCGGCCTGGCCCAGCTCTACCAGTTGCGGGGCCGGGTGGGACGGTCGTCGCGCCGGGCCTACGCCTACCTGCTGCTCCCCGGCAGCGGCACCGTGACCCGGGACGCGGAGAAGCGGCTGCGGGCGCTGCAGGAGCTGGACGAGCTGGGCAGCGGCTTCAAGCTGGCGCTGCACGACCTGGAGATCCGCGGAGCCGGCAACCTGCTCGGGCGGGAGCAGTCCGGCCAGATCGCGGCGGTGGGCTTCGAGCTCTACACCCAGATGATGGAAGAGACCATTCACGAGCTCAAGGGTGAGGAACGCCGGGTCCACGTCGAGCCGGAGATCCGTCTCGGCATCCCCGCCTACTTCCCGGACGACTACGTACCCAGCGCCAACCAGCGCCTGCTGTTCTACAAGAGGCTGGCCAACCTGGAGGATTCGGAGCAACTGGCGGAGATCAGGGACGAGATCCGCGACCGTTACGGGAACTGTCCCGAGGTGGTGGAGAACCTGTTCAGGGTCATGGAGCTCCGGCGCGCCCTCATCCAGGCCCTGGCGACCCAGATCATCTACCAGGACGGCCGCTTGTCGCTCAGCTTCCATGCCGACGCCCCGCTCGACGTGGACGGGCTCCTGCGGCTCGCCCAGGAAGATCGCCGGGGCTTCCGGTTCTCACCCAACGGACGCCTCTCCTACACCCCGGACCATTCCGGCTGGCCCGCCGTCATCGACGAGGCCTGCGAGTTATTGCACGCGGTCTGCCGGGGCGGTATGTTACAGGCGTCAGACCAGGAGCGTTACCATGAATAGCCTCTGCACACGGACCTTGAGTTGGCGCGCGGCCGCGGTGCTGGCGCTGGCCCTCGCCTTCCCGGCGGCCTCCTTCGGCGCGGTGGTGGAAAAGATCGTCGTGGTGGTCAACGGCGCTCCCCACACCTTCTCGGATCTCCGCGACTTCACGAAGACCCGGCTGGGGCGCGACATCCGGCTCGACGAGCTGACCGCCGGACGCGTGCCGAAGACGTGGCTCGAGGAGTTCATCACCGCCGAACTCATCGAGGCGGAGGTCAAGGGTACGGGAATCCGCGTGCAGGACGCCGACGTCGACGCCTTCATCGAGTCGGTGCGGAAGCGGAACAACCTCACACCCGCTCAGTTGGCCGACGCGATCAAGCGCGAGGGCAAGGACATGCCGCAGTACCGGAAACAGATCCGGGGCGAGCTGGAGCGGGGCGAGCTGGTCAACCGCAACGTCAGGAAGAAGGTCCACGTCACGCTTCGGGACGCGCAGCGTTTTTACGACGCCAACCCGCACCGTTACGTCACGGACCTGAAGGTGCACCTCCGGCACATCATGCGGGAGGTCGAGGAGGACGCGCCTTCCGACCGCGAGCAGGCGGTGCTCGAGCGCGTGAAGGAGCTCCGCCAGGAGGCGCTGGACGGAGCGGACTTCGCCGCGCTGGCGCGCGCCCACTCACAGGGCGCGGGAGCCTCCGAAGGCGGCGACATCGGCTGGATCGAACCCGACAGTCTCCCCGATTCCCTCGCGCGGGTCGCCGCCGCCACGGAGAAGGGAGCCATCAGCGAGCCGGTCCGTACGCCCCTGGGATACCACCTGGTCAAGGTGGAGGACCGCCAGGGCGGACAACGGCAGGCGTTCGCGGCGGTTTCTGAAGAGATCCGGAACGAGATCTACAACAAGGCGCTCGAGGAGCGGTTCGCCAAGTGGCTCAAGACCGACCTGCGGAAGAAGCATCGCGTGGAGGTCAAGCTCGACGGCTACGCCTTCGCGGCGGAGGAGGCCAAGAGAGGCACCGTGGGCAGCCTGATGGCGTCGGCAACGGCCGGCGAAGAAGAGAAGGACTTCTGGGATTACATCAATCCGTTGACCTATGTCTTCGACGAGGAGGCCGTGGCGGGCGACCGCAAGGTCGTCAAGATCTTCGGCGTGCCGCTGTTCACCACGGAAGCCGGCGACGACGAAGACGTGCCCCTCAACCAGCCTTTCGAACGCGAAGGGCGGCAACCCGTCGAGGGCAACCAGTCCGGTACCGCCCGGTAGCGGCGCCGGCTACCCGCTCGTCGCCGCGGCACGGCCCGTCCGCGGATTCACCGGTATCGCCATGTCCAAACCCGTCGTCGCCGTCACCATGGGCGACCCCTCGGGCATCGGGCCCGAGGTGGTGGTCAAGGCGGCCCGCGACGCCGCCGTACGGCGCGCCTGCCGCGTGCTGGTCCTGGGAGACCCGGCGCGGCTCGAGGACGCCGGCGCACCGGCGTGGCGCGCCAGAGAGACCGGATCGGCGAGCCGGGCCGGCGCGGCCGTCACCCTGGAACCGGTCACAAGCCTGAGGACCGCCGAGGCCCGGCCCGGGAGGCCGACCGCCGCCGGCGGCGAGGCCTCCTACCGCTACATCGTCCGCGCCGTGGAGCTCATCGGCGCCGGCCACGCCGACGCCATGGCCACCGCGCCCATCAGCAAGAAGGCGCTGAACGACGCCGGGCATGCCTACCCGGGCCATACCGA
Source organism: uncultured Binatia bacterium (SeqCode) (assembly GCA_965219905.1). Classification (GTDB taxonomy): domain Bacteria; phylum Desulfobacterota; class Binatia; order UBA9968; family JAJDTQ01; genus JAJDTQ01. The sequence continues at coordinate 1,271,091 of CBDCOS010000003.1, forward strand.
GCTCCTGGCCGAGCTTACCCGGACGCGGGACGTCCGGATGATGCTCTACGGGCCTCGCCTCAAGGTGGTCCTGGTCACCGTGCACCTGCCGCTTACGGAAGTGGCCGCGGCGTTGACCCGCGGCCGTGTCCGCGCCACCATCGAACTCACCCACCGTTCTCTGCGGCAGTGGTTCGGCCTGCCGGAGCCCCGCCTGGCCGTGGCCGCCCTGAACCCCCACGGCGGCGAGGAAGGGATGTTCGGCCAGGAAGAACGCAGGATCATCCGCCCGGCGGTGCGCGATTGCGGCGCCCGGGGGATGGCCGTTTCCGGACCCGTTCCCGCGGACAGCCTCTTCCACCGGGCCGCGCGGGGGGACTACGACGCGGTCATCTGCATGTACCACGACCAGGGCCTGGGGCCCTTCAAGCTGCTGCACTTCGCCGACGGCGTGAACCTGACCCTCGGCCTTCCCATCGTCAGGACCTCCGTGGACCACGGCACCGCCTACGACATCGCCGGCCGGGGCGTGGCCGACGGCCGCAGCATGAAGCAGGCCATCCTGCTGGCCGCCGAACTGGCGCGGCGGCGGCAGGAGCGCCCTGCCCTCGGCCCCACCGCCGCCCCTGGATTGCCGCCCCCGGCCGGGGTCGGGGACATGCTTCCGCGGGAATGACGGAGGGGAATGAACATCGTCGTCAAGGGCGCGCGCGTCCACAACCTCAAGAACATCGACGTCGAGATCCCCCGCGACAAGCTGGTGGTGGTCACCGGCGTCTCCGGCTCGGGAAAATCCTCGCTGGCCTTCGACACCGTCTACGCCGAAGGGCAGCGGCACTACATGCAATCCCTGTCCACCTACGCGCGGCAGCTCCTGAACCCCCTGGCCAGAGCCGACGTGGACTCCATTTCCGGGCTTTCTCCCGCCATCGCCGTGCCCCAGCGCCGGTTCCACGAGAATCCCCGGTCCACGGTGGGCACCCTGACCGAGATACACGACCACCTGCGGCTGCTTTTCACCCATGCGGGCAAGCCCCACTGCCGCCGTTGCGGCAGCGCCATCACGGTTCACACCGTCCAGCAGATGGTCGACGACCTGATGAAGTTGCCGGCGGACACCCGCATCCAGGTGCTGGCGCCGCTGCCGCACCACGACCCCGCCGAATACCGGCGGCGAATCGAGAGCTCGATACGGGCCGGCTTCGTAAGGATCAAGGTGGACGGGGAAATCCTGGAGCTGGCCGACCTGCCCGGTATCGCTCCGTGCGGACGGGCCGATCTCCTGGTGGACCGTCTGGTGATCCGGGAGGGTGCCGCCAAGCGGCTGGCGGACTCCATCGAGGTGGCGCTGGAGCATGGCGGCGGGGTGGTGAACATCGACCTGCACGACTCCCCGGCCGCGGCGTCCCGGCGCTACACCCAGCGCTCCGTCTGCCTCGACTGCGGCGCGCCGTTTCCCGAACCCACGCCGCAGCTCTTTTCCTTCAACAGCCCCCACGGCACCTGCCCGGCCTGCCAGGGGCTCGGCATTCGGGCCCCCACGGGGTCCCGTCGGCCCGCCGCGCAGGCGACGGCGCCGCCGAAGACCTGCTCCGAGTGCGCCGGGACGCGGCTCCGGAGCGAAAGCCGCCACATGCGGATCAACGGCATGGACATCGGGCAGGTGTCGGCGTTGCCCTTGAGCGCCTTCAGCCGCTTCATCGAGGACGTCGGCCTGGACGAGCGCGAGACCGCGGTGGCCGGGAACGTCCTGCGGGAGATACGGGAACGCACCGACGCCCTGCTGAAGCTGGAACTGGGGCACCTTTCCCTCGGCCGGTCCTCGGACAGCCTGTCCGGAGGCGAGTGCCAGAGGATCCGGCTTGCCGCCCACCTGGGCGCCCGCCTTTCCGGCGTCATCTACGTGCTGGACGAACCCACCGTGGGGCTCCATCCGCGGGACACCGCGCGGCTCCTCGGCATCCTGCGGGAGCTCAGGGACAGGGGCAACACGGTGCTGGTGGTGGAGCACGACCGGGACGTCATCACGGCCGCCGACCACTTGATCGACATGGGCCCCGGAGCAGGCGTCGAGGGCGGCGAGGTGCTGGCCGCGGGGAGCGTCGAGGACCTGCGCCGCAACCCCGCCTCCCGTACCGGCGCCTGGCTGCGGGACAAGGCGGCGGCGCCCGGCCGGCCGCCCCGCCAGCGGGCCGGCACGGTCTCCCTGAGGCACGCGGACCGTCACAACCTCAAGGACATCAGCGTGGACTTTCCCGTGGGACTCCTGACCTGCGTCACCGGCGTATCCGGCTCGGGCAAGAGCAGCCTGGTGGTGGACACCCTGTACCGGGCCGCGCGCGGGCGGACCGGAAGCGCCGCCAAGGCCGCCGGCCTGGACCGCTTCGACCGGGTCCTCTACGTGGATCAGGGCTCCATAGGGCGCAGCAGCCGCTCCACCCCCGCCACCTACGGCGGACTGTTCGATCCCTTGCGAAACCTCTTCGCGCGTCTGCCCGAGGCCCGGATGCGGGGCTACGGCGCCGGCCGGTTCTCCTACAACGCCGCGGGCGGACGTTGCGAGGCCTGCCTGGGCGGCGGCACCGTGGACATCGCAATGCAGTTTCTTCCGGACGCATCGGTGACCTGCGACGTTTGCGGCGGCCGACGCTACAACCGGGAGACCCTGGAGATACGCTACAAGGGCGCCAGCATCGCCGACGTCCTCGACCTTACCGTCACCGAAGCCCTGGACTTCCTGGGCAACATCCCGCTGCTGCAACGGCGGCTGGAGAGCATGTGGCAGGTGGGCCTGGGCTATCTCAGGCTGGGCCAGCCGGCCACCACCCTGTCCGGCGGAGAGGCGCAGCGGGTCAAGCTGGCCCGGGAGCTCGGCAAGAGCTCCGGCGGCGAGGCGCTGTACCTCTTCGACGAACCCACCACCGGCCTCCACTTCGACGAGGTGGGCAGGCTCGTCGAGATCCTCGACCGCCTGGTGGAATCCGGCCATACCGTCATCGCCATCGAGCACAACCCGGATTTCGTGCGGTGCGCCGACTACATCGTGGACCTGGGCCCCGAAGGGGGTGAGGACGGCGGTTACGTGGTCGCCGCCGGCACGCCCGAGGAGGTCGCGGGCGTTCCCGGATCCGCCACCGGGCAGCACCTGAAGGAACTGTTCTCGGGGTAGTGTCGTCCCAGGAAGGCCGTTTCTTGACATTCGCCGGGCTTCCGGCCTAAATGAAGGGACTTCCGGGAACGTGCGATGAAGCTTCCGATCTACTTCGACAACCATGCGACGACGCCGGTGGACCCGCGCGTGGTGGATGCCATGCTGCCGTTCTTCACGGAGCGGTTCGGCAACTCGGCGAGCAAGCACGCCTTCGGCTGGGAGGCGGATTCGGCGGTGCACGAGGCGCGGAAGAACGTCGGCAGCCTGATCGGCGCGGCACCCAAGGAGATCATCTTCACCAGCGGCGCGACGGAGTCCGACAACCTGGCCATCAAGGGAGTAGCGGAGCTCTACCGGGACCGGGGCGACCACATCATCACCTGCGCGGCCGAGCACAAGGCGGTCCTGGATTGCTGCAAGTTCCTGGAACGCCAAGGCTATCGCGTGACGTACCTGCCCGTGGACGGCAACGGCACCGTGGACCTGGACAGGCTCCGCTCCGCCATCGACGACAAGACGCTGCTCATCTCCATCATGCTGGCGAACAACGAGGTGGGCACCATCCAGCCGCTGGCCGAGATCGGGCGCATCGCCGGGGAGCGGGGCGTGCTGTTCCACACCGACGCCACCCAGGCGGTGGGCAAGATGCCCATCGACGTGGCCGGCTGGGGGGTCCACCTGCTCTCGATGACCGCCCACAAGCTGCACGGGCCCAAGGGCATCGGAGCGCTGTACGTCAGCGCCAGAAAGCCCGCGGTACGGCTCAGCCCCACCGTCCACGGCGGCGGCCACGAGGGGGGCATGCGCTCGGGCACCTTGAACGTTCCCGGCATCGTGGGATTCGGCAAGGCCTGCGCCATCGCCCGCCAGGAAATGGAGACGGAGCTGCCCCACGTCACCCGGCTCCGCGACCGCCTGGAGACGGGCCTCTTCGCGCGCCTCGACGAGCTCCGGCTGAACGGCCACCCCACGGAGCGTCTGTGCGGCAACCTCAACGTCGCCTTCGGCTACGTGGAAGGCGAATCGCTGATCATGGGGCTCAACGACGTGGCGGTCTCGTCCGGCTCCACCTGCACGTCCGCGGCGCTGGAGCCTTCCCACGTGCTCAAGGCCATGGGGGTGAGGGAGGACCTGGCCCACGGCTCCATCCGGTTCGGACTGGGCCGGTTCAACACGGAAGAAGAAGTGGACTACGTGGTGGAACGGGTGGCGGAGGAGGTCACGCGGCTGCGCGGCCTTTCGCCGCTCTACGCCAAGCGGACGCCGGCGGGAAAGCCGGCGCGGGCGGCTTCAGCGGAATAGTCGACCAGGGACCAACGGATGGCCACAGGAGTCGAGATCACGGAACGAGCGGCCCACCGGATCAAGGAGCTGCTCGACGATGACGAACGGGACCTTACCGGCCTGAGGCTCAAGGTGGTCGGCGGCGGCTGTTCCGGGCTGCAGTACAAGATGGACCTCGACGATCCGAAGCCCACGGACCGGGTCTTCGAGCAAGCCGGAGCCAAGGTGATCGTGGACCTGAAGAGCCTGCTCTACCTGGGCGGCACGGAGCTCGACTACAAGGAAACCCTCATGGAGGCCGCCTTCGTGTTCCAGAACCCCAACGTGAAACGCAGTTGCGGCTGCGGCGCCTCATTCGTGGTCTGAGAGCCCGCGAACGGGGCCTGGCAGTGAGGGACGCCACGCCCGTCCTTCCGTGTCCAGGCGGTGACACGCCATGTCCGACGTCATCTATTTCGACAACAACGCGACCACGCGCATCGCGCCGCCGGTCTACGAGGCCATGGCGCCCTACCTGACGGAGCTCTACGGCAACCCTTCCAGCATCCACAGCTTCGGCAGCCGGGTGGGACGGGCGCTGGACCGCGCCCGGACGCAGGTGGCGGGGCTTCTCGGCGCCGGCGACGAAGTCGAGGTGATGTTCACCAGTTGCGGCTCGGAGGGGGACAACACCGCCGTCCGGGGAGTGCTGGACGGCGTGCCGGAGAAGCGCCACTTCGTCACCACCGCGGTGGAGCACCCGGCGGTGCTGGGCCTGGGACAGCACCTGGAGAAGAAAGGCTACCGGGTCACCTGGCTCGGAGTGGACCCGGACGGCAGCCTCGACCTGGACGAGCTCCGGGACTCCCTCTCGGACGACACCGCGCTGGTTTCGATCATGTACGCCAACAACGAAACCGGCGTCCTCTTCCCGGTGCAAGAGGCCGGCGAGATCGTCAAGGCCAGGGGGATCCCCTTTCACGTGGATGCGGTGCAGGTGCCGGGCAAGATCGAGCTGGACGTGAAGAACAGCCCCATCGACCTCCTGACCGTCTCCGCCCACAAGTTCCACGGCCCCAAGGGAGCGGGCGCTCTCTACGTCCGGCGGGGGATCACGCTGCGTCCCTTCATCGTCGGGGGCCATCAGGAGCGCAACCGGCGCGCGGGAACCGAGAACGTGGCGGGCATCGTGGGCATGGGCGAGGCCGCGGAGCTCGCCGCCGGCGACATCGCCGGGGAGAGCCTGCAGTTGACCGCGCTCCGGGACCAACTGGAGAGCGCCCTCGTGTCCGCCTGTCCGGGGGCTCGGGTGAACGGCGGCGAGTCGGCGCGTTTGCCGAACACGCTCAACATCGCGTTCGAATACCTGGAGGGGGAGTCGATTCTCGTTTTGCTGGACGAGTTCGGGATCTGCGCGTCCACCGGCTCCGCCTGCACCGCGGGCTCGGTGGAACCGTCCCACGTCCTGCGGGCCATGAAGGTGCCGCCGCAATGGCTTCAGGGAGCGGTCCGGTTCAGCCTCAGCCGCTACAACACGGAGGCGGAGATCGACTTCGCGGCGGAGAGGATTCCCGGAATCATCCGGCGCCTGCAGGGCCTGTCCGCGTTGGGCCGGGTGGGGGCCAAGGGAAGCGCTCCGGGGCAAGCCTCCTGACATGGAGGCTCCGCCGGACGCCGGATGGGAATGGGTCGAGACACGAAACCGCGGAGCCTGCGCTACCGTCTTCGCTATCGCGCCGGCGAGTATGTGCTGAGAGCCCTGATCGCGAGCTTCCGCTGGCTGCCGGCATCCGCCCCGCGGCATGCCGCCGGCCTTGCGGAAAGGGTGAGCTTCCGGCTGCTGTGGCGATACCGCCAGCGCATGCACGACAACCTGGAGCACACCCTGGGCGAAGAGCTGCCTTCCGAGGGGGAACGCCGCACGCTGGCGCGCCAGGCCTGGCGGAACATCGCGCTGGGCGCCTTCGAGACCATTACGACCCTGTACATGGCCGACGACGAACTGTGCTCGCGGATCGAGATCAAGGGCGAGGAACGGCTGCGCCAGGGGCTGGCCCGGAAGAAGGGCGTCCTCGCCTTGAGCGGCCACTTCGGCAACTTCGGGATCATCGGACCCCGGCTTGCGGCCCAGGGTTACGAGTTCAGCGCGGTCGCCAAGCTGGCGGAGGAGAGCCGGATGGCCGCCCTGCAGAACGAGTATTGCGCCCGGGCCGGGGTCAAGATCATCCCCGCCCGTCCGAGACGCGAGTCCGTGGCGCAGATCATCAGGGCGTTGCGGCGCAACGAGATCGTGCTGTTGATCCCGGACGAGCTCAGGCGCGCCGGGGTGGAGGTGGACTTCCTTGGACGCTCCGCGCCCGCGCCCAGGGGCCCCATCACAATCGCCCAGCGCACCGGCGCCACGGTGCTTCCCCTGTTCATGATCCGCGACCGGCAGAACCGGCTCACGCTTCACGTGGAGCCCGAGATCAAGTTCGTACAGACCGGCGACAGGGACGCGGACCTCAGCACCAATGCCCGCCTGTTCTTGCAGGAGATCGAGGACATGGTGCGGCGCTATCCCGACCAGTGGAGCTGGATGGGCTTGCGCAGTCCGGGCAAGCACGATTCGTCCCGCCTCGCCTCGTGAAACGACGGCGAAAGCCCCGCCGACAGCAGCAGCACATGGACCGTACACGGGATCGCAGGGAGCACCGATGGATCTCGGCCTGAGCGGCAAGGTGGCCATGATCACCGGCGGGAGCCGGGGCATCGGCCGGGCCATCGCCTCGGGGCTCGCCGCGGAAGGTTGCCGGCTCAGCCTCTGCGCCCGCGGCCGGACCGACCTTGAGGAAACCGTCCGGGAGCTGCGGGCTCAAGACGCGGACGTGCTGCCGTCGGCCCTGGACGTCACCGACGAGGCCGCCGCCCGGCGGTGGTTCGACGAGACCCGGGAGCGGTTCGGGGCCGTCGACGTCCTGGTGAACAACGTCGGCGGCTCGCGTCCGGGCGGCAACCTGGCCGCCTCCGCCGACGACTGGCGGCGCGGTTTCTCGCTCAACTTCTTCTCCGCCCTCGACCTCTGCCGCCTGGTGGTGCCGTCCATGCAGGACCGCCAGCGGGGCTGCGTCATCAACATCGCATCCATCTACGGCCGCGAGTGGGGCGGCCCCATGACCTACAACGCGGCCAAGGCGGCCATGATCAGCCTGTCCAAGGAGATGGCCCGGGAGCTGGCGCCCCACGGGATCCGCGTCAACAGCGTCGCCCCCGGCTCCATCCTGTTCTCCGGCGGCTCCTGGGACCGCCGGCAGAAGGAAGACCCGGACGGCATTGCCGCCTTCGTCCAGCGCGAGCTCCCGGCCGGCCGCTTCGGCACCCCGCGAGAGGTGGCCGACGTGGTGGTGTTCCTGGCATCCGACCGGGCCAACTGGATCTCGGGCGCCTGCATCAACGTGGACGGGTGCCAGTCGAGGTCGCTGATATGAACGCCGCACGGGCCGGCGGCGCGATAGATACGGGCGGATCTTGCGGCGGGTGGCCGCACACGGATATCGTTGAGACTCCTGTTCGGACCGAGCCATACGGAGGCCTGTTATGAAACGGATCATGTTCACAATTGCCGCGGCGCTCCTGCTGTTCATCCACGGCGCGAGCGCGCAACAGCTCGAGAAGGCGGTCTTCGCCGGCGGCTGCTTCTGGTGCGTGGAGTCGGATTTCGACAAGGTACCGGGGGTCGTGTCAACGATCTCGGGCTACACCGGCGGCAAGACCGAAAACCCGACCTACAAGCAGGTCACGTACGAGGACACGGGCCACTACGAGGCGGTGGAGATCACCTACGATGCGGCCAAGGTGAGTTACGATATGCTGCTTACCGCCTTCTGGCGCTCGGTGGACCCCACCGACGACGGCGGGCAGTTCTGTGACCGCGGCCACTCCTACAAGACCGCCGTCTTCGTCGCCGACGACAAGCAACGCGGCCTGGCCGAGGCCTCGAAGAAAGCGGCGCAAAAGGCTCTGGACAAGCCCATCGTCACCCCGATCCTCCCCGCCACGCGGTTTTACCCGGCGGAAGACTACCACCAGGACTATTACATGGTGAATCCGATCCGCTACAACTACTACCGCTTCGCCTGCGGCCGCAACCGGAGGGTCAAGGACCTGTGGGGTGAGCAAGCCTACAAGGGCATCCCCGGGCACGGGTGAGTGTGCTGGATTGGTGGAGGCGGGGGGAATCGAACCCCCGTCCGAAGGCTTTCCGCCAGAAGTGACTACATGCTTAGTCGCCGTTTGAGTCTCGCCGTTCAGGCCCCCGACGACAGGGTCTTGCGCGGCCAGCCGGTTTGGATCTCGACCTCAACCCCTCCGGCAGGGGAATCGGTCCATCCCGCTGAATGACGCCTTGTCCGGCCCCGCGGGAGAAGGCCGGCAAGACGCTGGCTGTCTAAGCAGCCAGAGCGTACTGTTGTTCGTCTGCAGTTACTTGCAGTCCTGCGTTTTTAACGGGGCCACAGGACCCCGGCATGCCACTTTGACTTCCCACCCCCGTCGAACCCATATCGCCCCCAATGGTGAGCCCGGTCCGCCGGTCAACTTCTGCGGCTCTTCATGGAGCGTTCCATCTCCCGCCGGACCATCTTTTCCTTGACCGTGGCGCGCTTGTCGTAGAGCTTCTTTCCGCGGGCCAGGCCCAGCTCCACCTTCGCGCGACCGTCCTTGAAGTATAGCTTCAGGGGAATCAGGGTCAAGCCGCGCTCCTTGACCTTTCCCGTGAGCCTCGAGATCTCCCGCTTGTGCAGCAGCAGTTTCCGCGCCCGGGTGGGCTCGTGGTTGAACATGTTGGCCGCCGGGTACGGGCTGATGTGGGAGTTGACCAGGACCAACTCGCCCTTGTCGATGCGGGCGTAGCTGTCGGCCAGGTTGGCGCGCCCGTCCCGCAGTGACTTGACCTCGCTGCCCAGGAGTACCATGCCGGCTTCGAAGGACTCGTCGATGAAGTACTCGCGGCGCGCCCGCCGGTTGACGGTGACGGTCTTGACGGAGGTTTCCTTGGTAGAGGCCATGGGATGGGTCTCCGGTCCGGCGGTTCCGCGGCCGCCCGGCGGCCGGCGGCGGCCCGCTTACCGTTTACGCCCTCCGAGGATCCGGTTGTCGATGAGCCGGGCCTCGCCCACCCAGGCGCAGAGAGCCAGCAGGGTCGGGCCGTTGATCTCTTCCACCGGATGCAGCTCACTGGGGTCGCAGAGGTCGGCGTACTCGAGCCGCGCCAGCGGCTGGCGGGCGATCTCCGCCGCCACCGCCTCGCGGATCCTCCGGGCCGCGGTCTCGCCGCCGCGCACCAAGGCCTCCGCCTTGCCCAGGGCGCTTTGAAGGCATTGCGCCGCCTCGCGTTCCGCTGGCCCGAGGTAGCGGTTGCGCGAGCTCATGGCGACACCATCGGGCTCCCGCACCGTGGGACACTCGACGATGTCGACGTCCACGTTCAAGTCCTCGGCCATCCGCTGGATCACCCGGAGCTGCTGATAGTCCTTGAGCCCGAACAGGGCCACGTGAGGACGCACGATGTTGAAGAGCTTCAACACCACCGTGGCCACGCCACGGAAATGCCCGGGCCGGTGGGCGCCGCACAGGGGACGGCTCACCTCCTCCACGTCCACGTAACTCTGATACCCCCGCGGGTACATGTCGTCCGCGGAGGGGTTGAACAGCAGGTCCACCCGCTCCTCCGCCAGCAGGCGCACGTCGCGCTCCAGGTCCCGTGGATAGCTGTCGAAGTCCTCGGAGGGAGCGAACTGTGTCGGGTTGGCGAAGATGGACACCACCCGGCAGTCGCCGTGCTTCCCGGCCTCGCGGACCAGGCTCATATGGCCGTCGTGCAGGAAGCCCATGGTCGGCACCAGGACGATGCGCTTGCCCTCGCGCCGGGCGCGGCCGCTCCAGGCCTGCATCTCCCGGACGTCGCGGATGCTGGGTAACGCCGCCATCACCGAGGACCCATGCGGGAACGCCCGTGCCGCCGTCAGTGGAACGTGTGCTCCTCCGCCGGAAAAGCGGCGGTCCGCACCTCTTCCATGTAGCTCCGCACCGCGCCGCCGACGGTTTCCTTGAGATTGGCGTAGCGCTTGACGAACTTGGGGGTGAAGTCGTCGAACAGGCCCAGCATGTCATGCATCACCAGGATCTGCCCGTCGCAGTGCATGCCGGCACCGATGCCGACGGTCGGGATCGACACGCGCTGCGTGATCTCCCGGGCCAACTGCACGGGAATGCCTTCCAGCACCACCGCGAAGGCGCCCGACTGCTCCACCGCCATGGCGTCGTCGAGGATGGCCCGGGCGTCGGCCTCGCCGCGCCCCTGGATCCGGTAGCCGCCGAACTGGTGCACCGACTGGGGGGTGAGGCCCACGTGGCCCATGACCGGCACTCCCATCTTCACCAGCGCCTCGATGGTGGCGGCCTGGGTGACGCCTCCTTCCAGCTTGACGGACTCCGCGCCCCCTTCCTGGATGAGCCTGCCGGCGTTGCGCTTGGCTTCGTCGACTCCGAGTTGGAACGTCATGAAAGGCATGTCCGACACCACCAGGGCGCGCCGCCGCCCCCGGATCACCGCCCGGGTGTGGTAGATGATGTCGTCCACGGTGACCGGCAGCGTGCTGTCGTGTCCCTGCACCACCGAGCCCAACGAATCGCCCACCAGGAGGAGGTCGATGCCGGCCTCGTCCAGAATGCGGGCGAAGCAGTAATCATAGGCCGTGAGGCAGACGAGCTTCTCGCCCCTCTCCTTCATGCTGCGGACTTCCGGCACCGTCATCTTCCGTCCCATTCGGCAACCCTCCTCAGGACAACCCTCAACAAAAAAGCCTCCCGGACCGATCCGGAAGGCCATCCCGCTACCGTAGGAGACGATAGACGCCAGAATGTCACATCCGTCTCGGTCCGGCTCCCCCGGATCCAAGCGGCAACTCGCGTCCTTCCGGCTCTCCTGCCGTGGAGTCGGCCGGCTCAGCCTGGCCGCTCCGGAGCCCTCCGGAAAGATGAGACGGATACTAGCGCGAAGCGGAGAGAAAGTCCAGGGTCGGGACAGCGCACGTTTCGCGCACGACGAGCTGGTACTCGACCGTCGCGCGAAGGAAGTCCGTCTGCCGGGAAACGTTACGGCAGCTTGTAGGAACTGTCCTCGATGAGCGCACGGAGGTCCTGGCGGAACTCACCGCGCCACTTGGAGAGCACGAGGTCGGCGGGACACAGCCCCTGCCGCACGAGCTCGCGCAACGGTTTCAGGTGGATGGTCTCGTCCTCGCCGCGCCTGTTCAGGGCCCGTTGGCGCACGAGGCCCTCCCAGGCGATATCCACCATCTCCTTTGCCAGGTCGCCGAGGGAGTAACGGCGGAACCGGGCGGCCAGGCCGTCCCGATGAGAGGCGTGGTACGCGGTCATCCTCTCGTCGAAGGACCACCCCTTGACCAGGTCCCACGCGGCCCCGAGGCAGTCGCTGTCATAGAAGATACCCTTGATGAGCGCCGGCAGCGCCGGCATGAGCTCCGGCGCCTGGCTGTCCGCGGAACGGAACTCCATGTAGTGTTTCAGCCGCACCTCCGGGAACAGCGTGGTCAGGTGAAGCTGCCAGTCCGCCATGGTGGCATAGTGGCCCTGATGGCCATGCTCCAGGAAGTGGCGGAACGGGATTCCGGTCATGTCGACGTAGTCCCCGTCCCGTGAGATCAGGTACATGGGCACGTCGAGGGCGTATTCCACGTAGTGGTGGAAGGTGGCGTCGGGGGAGAAGCAGAATTCCAGGAGTCCGCACCGGTCCGGGTCGGTGTCGGTCCAGATGTGGCCCCGGTAGCTCTTGAAGCCGTTGGGCTTGCCGTCGGAAATGGGCGAATTGGCGAACGTCGCGCCGATGACCGGCGCCAGGCCCATGGACGTCCGCAGCTTCGCCATGGCGTCGTGCTCGTCGCCGTAGTCGATGTTGGCCTGGACGGTGGCGGTCTGCTTCATCATGCGGTGGCCCAGGGCGCCCACCTTGGCCATGTACGGTCCCATGATGCGATAGCGCCGCTTGGGCAGCCATTCGATCTCGTCGACGCGGCTGAAGGGCTGGATCCCCAGGCCCAGGAACACCACGTCGAACCGGCCTGCCACGTCGATGAGCTCGCGGATGTGCTGGGAGAACTCGGCGTTGCTGCAGTGGATGTCGTCGCAGGGCTCGCCGCTCAGCTCGATCTGGCCGCCGGGTTCCAGGGTAATGGCGTGGTTGCCGCGTTTCAGCCCGATGAGGAAGCCGGCCTCCTCCTGCGGCTCCCAGCCGTAGTCGCCGACCAGGCCTTCGAGGATGACCCGGACGCCGCGCGCCCCGGAATAGGAGAGCGCCCTGGCCGTGTCCCGCTCGATGCCCACCTTCTCGTACTCGGTGCCCACGCGCCACTGCTCCCGGGGCTTGCCGGCATCGTGGAAGAAGGCTTCCAGCTCGTCCTGTCTCTCGATTACGGACATCCGCGTGGCGATTCTCGTGAAGGGAAGGGGCGCGAGGGGCCGCGACTAGCCGCGGCAGACCGCGCGCAGGTTCTTCCGGTAAGGCGCGGTGACCACCGCCTTCTCCGTGATGATGGCCGAGACCAGGGAATGATCGGTCACGTCGAAGGCCGGATTGAGGGTCTTCACTCCGGGCGGCGCGATGCGGCTGCCGGCGATGTGGGTGACCTCCTCTTCGCTCCGTTGCTCGATGGGTATGTGGGCTCCGGACGGGCATTCGAGGTCCACGGTGGACGTGGGGCACGCCACGTAGAAGGGGACCCGGTGCTTTCGCGCCAGCACCGCCACCGTGTAGGTGCCGATCTTGTTGGCCACGTCGCCGTTGGCGGCAACGCGGTCCGCGCCCACCACCACGGCGTCGACGCGGTTTTCCTTCATCACGTAGCCCATCATGTTGTCGGTGATGAGGGTGGCCGGGATCTCCTCCTTGCGCAACTCCCACGCCGTGAGCCGGGCGCCCTGGAGAAACGGCCGGGTCTCGTCCACGAACACCTCGTCGATGGCGGCGCCCGATTCCTTCATGGCCCGGAGCACCCCCAGGGCCGTGCCGTACCCGGCGGTGGCCAAGGCGCCGGCATTGCAGTGGGTCAGAATGCGCCGGGACCCCTTCAGCAACTCGGCGCCGAGCGCGCCGAGGCTGCGGTTGGCGGCGATGTCCTCCTCGTACATGGCCACCGCTGCTTCCTCGAGCCGCCGCTTCAGCAGTGCCAGGTCGCCGCCCTTGTGCTCCTCGTAAGCCTGCCGCATCCGCGCCAACGCCCAGTGAAGGTTCACCGCCGTGGGGCGCGTTTCCGCCAGGGTCCGGAACACCCGCTCCATGGCCGGCTCCAGCTGCTTCCGGCTCCGGACCCGGCGAACTCCCAGGACCACGCCCATGGCCGCGGTGACGCCGATGGCCGGGGCGCCCCGCACCACCATGTTGCGGATGGCCTGGGCCACCTGCCGGTAGTTGCGGCAGACGCGATAGACCTCCTTCCGCGGCAGCCGCCGCTGGTCGATCAGGAACAGCTCGCCCCCGCGCCACTCTATGGTTCTCACGGCCATGTCGTTTTATCTTTCGGTCGTGCTCAAATATAGTACCCGCAGGCGAAGGGTCAAGGGCTTCGCCCGGGAAGGATGCCGGACCTTATCGAACTGCTCGGATACGCATCGGGCGTCTATCTCATCAAGCCCGAGCTGGAGCTCCACGGGTTGGTGGTGACGTTGGCCGCCATCCACCTGTGCGATGCCATCCTTTGCCTCGTCATCGCCCGGCAGGGCGGCCGTCACCAAGTCTGCTGGACCGTGGCCGGCCTGCTCCTGGGCGTGTGGGCGGTCCTGCCGCTGCTGTTGCAGCGCGGCAGGCAGAGGAGTTGACGCTCCCCCGCCCACGGAGATCCCGAACCGGCCGCCCGGACCGTTAGTCCATCCGCTTGCGCAGGAACGTGGGGATGTCGAAGTCGTCCTCGCTGACCTCCTCTTCCTTGAGGTCGTAGGGCTGCGCCGCCTCCGAGTCCTTCTCCGGGTCGTCATGCTGCCAGGCCGGCTCGTCGAATTCGTCGTCCACAAGCGTCCCCAGGTGGATGACCTTCTTGTCCTTGCTGTCCTTGAGCCCCAGCCCCAGGGACCCCTGTTTCTGAGGGGCCCGCTTGCGCGGTTCGGCCGCCTCCGGCTCCGGCATGACCCGCGCCTGGCTGTCGCCGAACCCGGTGGCGATGACGGTGATCCGCAGCTCCTCTTCGAGCTCCTCGTCGATGACCGCGCCGAAGATGATGGTGGCGTCCTCGTGGGCCTCTCCCTGGATCAGGGTCGCCGCCTCGTTGACCTCGAACAGGCTCATGTCCGGCCCGCCGGTGACGTTGATGAGCACGCCCCGGGCTCCGTTGATGGAGATGTCCTCCAACAGCGGACTGGAAATGGCCTGCTGCGCGGCCTCCACCGCCCGATTCTCGCCCGCCGCCGAGGCCGCACCCATGAGCGCGAATCCCATCTCCTTCATGACCGTCCGGATGTCGGCGAAGTCGAGATTGATGAGTCCCGGCGTCACGATCAGGTCCGCGATGCCCCGGACGGCCTGGGTCACCACGCTGTCCGCCACCTTGAAGGTCTCCAGCAGCGTCGTGGACTTGCCGGCGATGCTGAGAAGGCGCTGGTTCGGGATCACCACGAGGGTGTCGACCTTGTCCTTGAGTTCCCGGATACCTTCCTCCGCCTGCTGCATGCGCCGTTTGCCCTCGAAGATGAAAGGCTTGGTGACCACGCCCACCGTCAAGGCCCCGAGCTCCTTCGCGACGCTGGCGATGACCGGCGCGCCTCCGGTGCCGGTGCCGCCGCCCATGCCCGCGGTGATGAAGATCATGTCCGCGCCCGTGAGGTACTCGCGGATGCGCTCCTTGTCCTCCATTGCCGCCCGCCGGCCTACCTCCGGGTTGGCCCCGGCCCCGAGTCCCTTGGTAAGGGAATCCCCGACCTGGACCTTGATCTCGGCCCTGCTGGCGTCCAGCGCCTGACTGTCGGTGTTGGCCACGATGAAGTCGACGCCCTTGAGCCCCTCCTCGATCATCGTGTTGATCGCATTGCCGCCGCCCCCGCCGATGCCAATGGCTTTGATCCGGGCTCCCGAATCAATCGGTTCCACCATCTCGAACATAACCCGCCTCCTTTTCCTGACGCTTTGAGTTCCTTGTTTCGTTGCAAGCGAACCGCCGCACGACACCGGGCCGTTCGCCTCCGCCCGCTTGCCCGCTAGAAAAACTCCTTGAACCATTCGGTCATCCGGCCCCGGACCTTGAAGAACAGGTGCTCATTGTCCCGGATGCGGAACAGATTCCGATCCTGTTGACCGAGGCCGTACAGCAGCAGCCCGGTGCCGGTGGCATAGACCGGGCTGGATACGACGTCCACCAGACCCGCCACGTTGGCGGGAACGCCCTGGCGCACCGGCACGTTGAAGATCCGTTCCGCCATCTCGATCATTCCGGGGAGCAGCGTGGAGCCGCCGGTCATCACGACGCCCGAGACCAGATGGTCCTCGTAACCGGATCTTCCGATCTCCCGCCGGACCAAGTGGAACACCTCCTCCAGGCGCGGCTCGATGATCTCGCACAGGATCTGCCGCGACACCGAGCGCGGGCTCCGTCCCCCCACGCTGGGCACCTCGAGCATCTCGCCGCGGTGTGCGGACTCGGTTTCCACGCAGCCGTAACGCTGCTTCAACTGCTCCGCGGCCGCCATCGGCGCATGCAAGCCGGCGGCGATGTCGCTGGTGAGGTGGTTGCCTCCCACACTCAACACTGCCGTGTGCTTCACGGAACCGCCGTGGAACAGGGCGATGTCGGTGGTGCCTCCGCCCATGTCCACGAGCGCCACTCCGAGCTCCTTCTCTTCCTGGGTCAGCGTCGCGTCCGCCGAGGCCAACGGCTCGAGCACGAAGTCGGCAACATTGAGGCCGGTCCGGTTGCAGCACTTGATGATGTTCTGCGCCGCGGCCACGGCGCCCGTCACGATGTGAACGCTGGCCTCGAGCCGGACGCCGGTCATCCCCCGGGGCTCCAGGATGCTCCGCTGTCCGTCGATGGCGTACTCCTGCGGCAGCACGTGGAGAACTTCCCGGTCCATGGGGATGGCTACCGCCTTGGCCGCGTCGATCACCCGCTCCACGTCGGCCTCGGTCACCTCCTTGTTCTTGACCGCCACCACGCCCTGGCTGTTGAACCCCTGGATATGACCTCCGGCGATGCCGGCAAAGACGGTGTTGATCTCGCACCCGGCCATGATCTCGGCCTCCTCCACCGCCTTCTTGATGGATTCCATGGTGGCCTCGATATTGATCACCACCCCCTTCCTCAAGCCGCGGGACGGGTGAATGCCGACTCCCACCACCTCCGGGCCCTGATCGGTCTGCTCTCCCACGACCGCACAGACCTTGTGGGTGCCGATATCGAGCCCGACAACAACGTTCGTCTTCTTGATCATGGGTTTTCCGTTTCTTTCCTTCGCAATGTCCGCCGGATCACACGCGCCCCCGCGGACGCGCGACCACCTGCCCCTTGAAACTGACGTCAACGGCCTTGAACCGCGCCCCCTGCCCCGGGAACTCCCGGACGAACCACTGAAGGCGGTCCAGCTTCGCGTCCCAGTCGCCCCAACCGACGTGGAACGGCACCGGGTAGGATACGGGATAGAGCACGATGCCCCCGCCGGGCCGGAAGCGGATCTCGGAGAGGCCCAGAGTGGTCTTTTCCACCGTCCGGCCGAAGGACAGGGCCTCGGCCAGCTTCTCCCGCGTCTCCGGGTCCCGCGGTCCCAGCGCCGCGGCGCGGAGGCCGGTGATGAAGGGGTAGTCCACGGAATCGCCTTCATCCACGGCCTTGAAGATCACCCCGTTGTCGGCCACGTAGTAGAGCTGGTCCAGGGCGACGATGCCGCCGGCCTTCCATTCCTCGATGGTGATCACCAGCCGGGCCGGGAGGTCCCGCCGCACGACCACCCGTTTCACCCACGGGTGTTGCCGCACCCTCTCTTCGAGCACGGCGGGGTCGATGCTCCAGATGCGGGTGTTGGGCCCCAGGCCCGACATCACCACGATGTCCGCTCCCTTGAGCTTCTCGGCCCCCAGGACCTTGACCTCCCGGACGGCGAAGTACGGGTGGGTCAGGAGGTACTCCAAGGTCTCTCCGGCCGCCGCCCGGACTCCCCCGGCCGTCTTGCCCGCCGCCCACCGGGCCTGACCGTACAGCTCGCTGAAGTAGCCGGGGTACGACAACCACGCGAGCAGCACCGGCGCGCACGCGGCCACGGCCATCCAGCGCCCCCGGCGGCTGACCCGTTCCCTGGACCGGAGCCGCAGACTATTCATCGCCTGTCTCCCGCGCGGCTCCCGAAACAGCCGCCCCGTTCTTCAGCGCGGCCCCGTCGAGAATCCGCTCCACCAGGTCCTCGAAACCGATCCCGACCCCCGCGGCGATCTCCGGCAAGAGGCTCAGGGGAGTCATCCCCGGCAGCGTGTTGACCTCGAGCACGTACGGCCGCCGGTCCGGCGAGATGCGGAAGTCCACCCGGGGGGCGCCGTCGCACCCCAGGGCACGGCAGACCCGCACCGCCAGCGTCATGGCCTTGCGGTAGAGGGCGCCCGGCAAGGGAGCCGGGAACACGTGGGCGGCCATGCCGGACGTGTACTTGGCCTTGAAATCGTAGAATCCCTTCACCGGCCTTATCTCGGTAACCCCCAGGGCGTCGCCGTTCAGGAGCCCCACGGTGATTTCCTTGCCGGGCACGTATTTCTCCACCAGCGCATCCCGGTCGAACCGGCAGGCCTCGCGCACCGCCCGGGCCATGTCTCGCCGGCGCCGGACGATGGTGACGCCGATGGTGGACCCTTCGGCCCGGGGCTTGACCACCACGGGCAGCGGCAGCCTGGCGCCCGCGGCGCCGTCCGGGGTCACCACCTCGTACGACGGCGTGGGTATCCGGTGCCGGGCCAGCACCTCCTTGGCCAACACCTTGTCCATGCACAGCGCCGAAGCGGTCACGCCCGAGCCCGTATAGGGAATTCCGGTCACTTCCAGCAGCCCCTGTACGCAGCCGTCCTCGCCGATCTTTCCGTGCAGCGCGTTGAAAGCCACGTCGATGCGCCGTTTCCGGAGCTGCGCGGCCAGATCGGCGCCCACGTCAATGAGCGACACCGACCGGTACCCCCGCCGCCGCAGCGCCCCGGCGACCTCCTTGCCCGACACCAGCGACACTTCCCGTTCCGCCGAAGGGCCGCCATAGAGCACCCCGACCCGCTGCGACCGATGGGTTCCGGACGGCATGCTCATTGCGGCCACTCCCCGGCCAGGCGTACCTCCGCCTGCAAGGTGATCGAAAACCGGCGCTCCACCTCGCCGCGCACCCGCTCCATCAGCCGCCTGACGTCCTGGGCCCTGGCGCCGCCGCGGTTGAGAATGAAGTTCGCGTGCCGCCGGGAGACTTCGGCCGCCCCCACCCGCAGCCCCTTGAGCCCCGCGGCCTCGATCAGCCTGCCGGCGTGGTCGCCCGGCGGGTTGCGAAACACCGAGCCGAAGTTGGGATGACCCGACGGCTGGCTTCCGCGGCGCTGCGTCATGATGGCCCGCATGCGGGCGTCCACCGCCGCGGGCGTCTCCGGCGCCAGCGCCATGCCCACGCGGGTCACGACGGCCCCTTCCGGAATCCGCGCCTCGCGATAGGAGAACTGCAGGTCCCCACGGCCGAGCGCCAGCGGCTCGCCCCCGGATGTCACCGCGTCAACCCTGGTCACCACCCGCTCCATTTCCGATCCATAAGCGCCGGCGTTCATCACCAGAGAGCCGCCGACGCTGCCGGGGATCCCCTCCGCGAACTCCAGGCCGCCCAGCCCCCGGCGCACCGCTTCCCGCACCAGCCGGCTCACCGCGTAGGCGGCGCCCACGTCGGCCCCTTCCGGATGCCAGCGCGCCCTGCGGAACTCGCCCCGCAGCCGAAGCACGGCGCCGCGCACCCCCAGGTCGCTCACCAGCAGGTTGCTGCCGTTGCCCAGCAGCAGCAGCGGCACACCGTGGCGCTCGATGGCCTCGAGGCATGCGGTCAGCCCCGGGCTCGTCTGCGCCTCCAGAAAGTAGTCGGCGGGGCCGCCCACCTTGAAGGAGGTGTAACGGGCCAACGGCTCGCCCGCCTTGACCGCCACGCCGGTGATGCGGCTCAGGTCCCTGGCGAACCGGTCCGTGGTCATTGCCTCTGTTCCCGCAAGGACTCAATCAGCGTCTCCCCTACCTTGTAGATGTCTCCGGCTCCCAGCGTGAGGACCATGTCGCCGTCCGCCAGCCGGGGCAACAGCCTCACGGCCACGTCTTCTTTCTCCGCGACGAACTCCACGTCCATGTGGCCGCGACGACGGATGGCCCGGTACAGCTCCTCGCCGCTCGTTCCCGGCAACGGCTCCTCTCCCGCGGCGTAGATGTCCGTGAGGATCACCCGGTGGGCTCCGTCGAACGCCGAGACGAAGTCCTCGAAGAGGTCCTTCGTGCGGCTGTAGCGGTGCGGCTGGAACACCACCGTGAGAGGCCGGCCCCAGCCCTCGATGAGGGCCTGCAAGGTGGCCTCGATCTCCGTGGGATGGTGTCCGTAGTCGTCCATCACCAACACCCCGGCCACCTCTCCCTTGATCTCCGACCGGCGGTGGATGCCGGCAAACGCCTCCAGGGCCGCCGCGGCGCCGGCGAACTCGATGCCCAGCTCCGCGGCCACGGCGACCGCTGCCAGGGCGTTGGCCACGCTGTGCCGCCCGGGCATGGGCAGCGCCACCGTGCCGAGTGCGTTACCGCGATACAGCACCGAGAACGTCGACTCCATGTGCCGGGTGCGCACCTGCTCCGCGGAAAAGTCCGCGTCCGCGGACAGGCCGTAGGTGACCACCCGCTTCTTGACCCGCGGCAGCAGGCCCCGGACGGTGGGATGGTCGAGGCACAACACCGCGAGACCGTAGAAGGGCACCTTGTTGATGAAGTCGAGGAACGCGTCGGCCAGCTCCTGGGTGGTGCCGTAATACTCGATGTGCTCCCGGTCGATGTTGGTCACCACGGCCACCGCGGGCGAGAGCAGCAGGAACGTGCCATCGCTTTCGTCCGCCTCCGCCACCAGGATGTCGCCCTTGCCCATCTGCGCGTTGCCCGCCAGCGAACGTACCCGGCCGCCGATGACCAGGGTCGGGTCCATCCGCGCCTCGGTCAGCACGTGGCCGATCATCGAGGTGGTGGTGGTCTTCCCGTGGCTCCCCGCCACCGCGACGCCGTACTTCATGCGCATGAGCTCGGCGAGCATCTCCGCCCGCGGGATCACCGGGATCTGACGCTCCCTGGCCGCCATCACCTCCGGGTTGGAGAACTTCACCGCGGTGGAGATCACCACCACCGAGAGGGCCTCGGCCAGATTGGCCGCGTCATGGCCGATATGGACCTCGGCTCCCAACGACCGCAGCCGCCGGGTGGCTTCGTTCTCCTGAAGGTCGGAGCCGGTTATTTCGTAGCCCAGGTTCAACAAGACCTCCGCGATTCCGCTCATGCCCACGCCGCCGATGCCGACGAAGTGCACCCGGTGGCGCCTTTCGAAGGGCCTGGGTTCCATCATGACCACCCGGGGACGAGGGCACGGCACTCGTCCACGATCCGCTCGGCGGCATCCCCCCGGCCGAGACGCCCCGCCGCCCGGCCCATGGCCTCCCGCCGCGCGGCGTCGCCCCGGAGCGCGCCGATGGTCTCGCCCAACCCGGGAGCCGTCAGTTCCCGCTCTACGATCACTTCCGCCGCGCCCGCCCGCTCCAGGGCCAGCGCGTTGAGCCGTTGGTGGTCGTGGGCGGCGTACGGATACGGGATCAGCACCGAGGGCTTGCCGAATACCGTCAGCTCGGACAGGGTCGAGGCCCCGGCCCGGCAGACCACGAGATCGGCCGCGGCGTAGGCGGCGTCCATCCGGTCGATGAAGGGCAGCACCTCCGCCTTGCAGGGGAGCGGCTCGTAGCCTTTCCTCACCGATTCCTCGTCCGTGCGCCCGGTCTGGTGCGTGACCCGTATGCCGGCCGCGGCTTCGCCCAGATGGGCCAGCGCGCCGAGCACCGCCTCGTTGATCCGGTGGGCTCCGGCGCTGCCGCCGAAGACCAGGAGATGGAACCGCTCCTCGCGGTCCACCGCCGGCAACGTGCGCCAGCGCACCGGCGTGCCGGTCAGCACCACCTTGGCCGCGGGGAAGAAGGCGACGCTCTCCCGGAAGCTCGTGAAAATGCGGTCCACCAGCCGCCCCAGAACCCGGTTGGTGAAACCCGGGCGCAGATTCTGCTCCAGGATCGCGCAACGGATGCGCCGGGACACCCCCGCCAGCAAGAGCGGCCCGGAGGCGTAGCCCCCGAGGCCGATGATGCATTGGGGATCGAAGCCCCGGATGATGGCGCGCGAGCGCCACAGGCTCACGGGTATTCCGTAAAGGGCTTCCAGCATTCCTTTCAGGCCCCGCCCCTTGAGCCCCCGGATCGGCAACAGCTCGATGGGAAACTCGGTCTCCGGAATGACCCGGCTCTCGATGCCCCAGTGGCTGCCCACGAAAAGGATGCGGATGTCGCCGTTGCGACGGCGGAACTCCCGGGCCACGGCGAGGCCGGGAAAGAGATGACCGCCGGTACCGCCGCCGGCCACGATCAACCTCATTGCGCGGCCCTCCGCCAGGACACGCTCAGGAGCATCCCCATGACCGTCAGGTGCACGACCATGGCCGAGCCGCCGTAACTGACGAACGGGAGCACCAGGCCCTTGGTGGGCACCAGGCCCATCACCACGCTCATGTGCACCAGCGCCTGGAGACCCAGGAGCATGGCCAGGCCGAACACCATCAGCCGCGTGAAGGAATCCTCGCTTTCGATGGCCAGCCGCATGCCGCGGAAAAGCAGGATGCCGAAGAGCGCCAGCACCAGCAGCGCCCCCCACAGGCCCAGCTCCTCGCCGATCACCGAGTAGATGAAGTCCGTGTGGGCCTCCGGGAGGTAGAGGAGCTTCTGCCGGCTCTGTCCCAGGCCCCGGCCCCAGAGCTGACCGGAACCGAAGGCGATGAAGGATTGAATGATCTGGAAGCCGCTGTCGGCGGAATCGCTCCACGGGTCCAGGAAGGCCAGGAACCGCTTCACCCGGTAGTCCGCGGACATGATGAGAAACACCCCCGCGGGCAATGCCGCCAGCGCCAGGCAGGCGATGTGGGTCACCCGGGCTCCGGCGACGAAGAGCATGGCCAGGGTGATGACGGCGAGAATGAACGCCGAGCCGAAGTCCGGCTCCGCCAGCAACAGCGCCACGAACGCTCCGGCCACCAGCAGCGGCGGCAGGACGCCGGGAACGAACCGGTCGAGCCGGCCGGCCTTCCTGGACAGGGTGTAGGCCAGGTAGAGGACGAAGGTGACCTTGGCCAGCTCCGAAGGCTGGAACACGAACGGGGCCACGCCGAGCCAGCGGTGCGCGCCGCCGCGGGTGACGCCGATGCCGGGGATGAGCACCAGCACCATGGCGATCAGGGTCACCACCAGCAGCGGCCCGGTAAGACGGCGGTAGGCCGACGGCGGCAGCAACACGGCCACGGACAGCCCCACCAGGCCGAGGCCGATGGCCGCCAGTTGCTTGCGAAAGAGGTAGGTGCCGTCGCCGAAGCGTTCCTGGGAGAAGAGATAGCTGGTGTTCAGCACCATGGTGATGCCGATGGCGAGCAGCACCACCAGGCTCACGAGCATCCAGCGATCCATATGGCGTATCTCGCTCATAGCGCCCGCACCAGCTCCTTGAACACCCGGCCCCGCTCGGCGTAGTTCTCGAACATGTCGAAGCTCGAGCACGCCGGCGACAACAGCACCACGTCGCCGGGGCGGGCGGCGTCCCGCGCTTGCCGCACCGCCGCCGGGTAGTCCTTCACCGTCACGGTGTCGGCGGACGTTCCCAGGGCCTCCCGGATGAGATCCGCCGACGCTCCCAGCAGGATCAGCTTCCGGACCCGCTCCCGCACCAGCGGCTCGAGCGCCCCGTAGCTGCCGCCCTTGTGGACGCCGCCGGCGATCAGCACCACCGGCGCGTCGAAGCTGGCCAGTGACTTCAGCACGGCGCCGACGTTGGTACCCTTGGAATCGTTGTAGTAGCGCACCCCGTCGAGCTCCCGCACGAACTCCAGCCGGTGCTCGATGCCGGGGAACCGCCGCGCCGCCTCCCGCACCCGGCGGCCGTCGACGCCCAGGGCCCCGGCGGTGCAGACGGCGGCCATGACATTCTCGACGTTGTGGACCCCGCGCAGCCTGAGGTCCCGCAGCGGCAGCCGCTCTTCGGCCTCTTCCCCGCGCCAGACGATGTCGCCGCCCGCCACGAACGCGCCCCGCGGCACCTCCGACCAGCCGAACGAATCCACCCGGGCGGCCAGTCCGCCGCGCAGGTCCCACACCCACGGGTCGTCGCGGTTGAGCACCGCGACGTCGTCCGGCTGCTGGGCCGCGAAGATCCTGGCCTTGGCCGCGCCGTAGCTCGAGAAGCCGTCGTAACGGTCCAGGTGGTCCTCGCTCAGGTTCAGGAACAGCGCCACCCGCGGCCGGAAATCCCGGACCCACTCGAGCTGGAAGCTGCTCACCTCCACCACCCCCCAGTCCCAGTCGCCGTCGACGTACTCGATGAGCGGGCTGCCGATGTTGCCGCCCGCGAACACCCGCCGGCCTGCCGCCTCCAGGATCGCGGCCACCAGCCGGGTGGTGGTGGTCTTTCCGTTGGTGCCGGTGACGGCCACCATGGGCGTGGTGCTGAAGCGGGCGGCCAGCTCGATCTCGCTCAGCACCTCGATGCCGCGCCGGGCGGCGGCCTCCAGCAGCGCGTTGTCCCGGGGCACCCCTGGGCTCGGCACCACGGCGTCCACCCCGTCGAGCCAGGCCGTCCGCTCCGGCCCGAAGTGGCAGTCGGCCGCCAGCCGCGACAGCTCGCCGCCGGCCTGCCGCATCTCGTCTTCCCCCCGGGCGTCGACTCCCACCACCCGGGCGCCGCGGCCGGCAAGAAACCGCGCCACCGCCACACCGGTGCGAGCGAGTCCCAGCACCATGATCCTTGTGCCTCGGAGATCCATCTGCGGCGTCCCGCTCGTTTCGGGCTCCACGCTCCTTGTCTCTGCCTTGGCTCCGGTCAAGCCCACCCCGTAACCCTCAGCGCAGCTTCAGCGTGCTCAGCGCCACCAGCGCGCAAATGATCGATACGATCCAGAAACGCACGATGATCTGCGGTTCCGGCCAACCCTTGAGCTCGTAGTGATGGTGTATCGGCGCCATGCGGAAGACCCGTTTGCCGCGCAGCTTGAAGGACGCCACCTGGACGATCACCGACAAGGCTTCCAGCACGAAGACGCCACCCACCACCACCAGCAGGATCTCGTTCTTGCTGATGACCGCGACGATCCCGAGGGCGGCTCCCAGCCCCAGGCTTCCGACATCGCCCATGAAGATCTGGGCGGGATAGGTGTTGAACCAGAGGAACCCCAGGCCCGCCGCCACCAACGCCGCGCAGAACACCGACAGCTCGCCCACCCGGGATACGTAGGGGATCTGGAGGTACTCGGCGAACTTCACGTGGCCCGCGAGATACACGATCAGGGCATAGGCGCCCGCCGCGGTCATCACCGGGCCGATGGCCAGCCCGTCCAGCCCGTCGGTGAGGTTCACCGCATTGGAAGCCCCCACCACCACCACCACCGCGAAGGGGATGTACCAGAGGCCGAAGTCCGGCTGGACGTTCTTGAGAAACGGGACCGCGACGGTGCTGCTGAAATCGGACTGCATGAGCAGCACCACGGCCGCCGTCGCGGCCACCGCCATCTGCGGGAGGAGCTTGCTCCACATGCCCAGCCCGTGACTGCTCTCGCGGCGGACCTTGAGGCAGTCGTCGATGAAACCGATGGCGGCGAAAGCCACGGTGACGGACAGGGCCACCAGCACGTACACGTTGGTGACATCGCTGACCAGCACCGTGGAAAGCACCAAGGCCAGCACGATCAGGGTCCCGCCCATGGTGGGAGTGCCGGCCTTGCCGGCATGGCGGTCCGGGCCGTCGTTCCGGATGGGCTGTCCGATCTGCCACTGCTTGAGCGACCGGATCAGGTAGGGGCCGATGACGAACGAGAGCAGCAGGGTCACGAGCGCCGCCAGGGCCGCCCGGAACGTGATGTAACGGAACACGTTGAAAACCGGGAAGGTCGAGTGCAGCGGGAAGAGCAACAGGTACAGCACGGCTTTACACCTCTTCGTCCTTCATCGCCGCGAGCACCTTTTCCATCGCCGCGCCCCGCGAGCCCTTGACCAGGAGCCAGTCGCCCTTGCGGACCTCACGCCGCAACGCCGATGCCAGCCCGCGGTGGCTCCGGGCCACCCGGACGGCGGCCGGGACCATGCCGGCCCCGACCGCTCCCTGACGGGCGTCACGGGCAAAGCGCCCCAGGAGGTAGAGGGCGTCCAGCCCGCAACCGGCCGCAACCGCACCGATCTCACGGTGGCACGCGGCCTCGTCCGTTCCCATCTCCCGCATATCGCCCAGCACGGCGATCCTCCGCCCCCGTCCGGGAATCGTCTTCAGCGTCTCCAGCGCCGCCTCCATGGAGGCGGGGTTGGCGTTGTAGGCGTCGTTGATGATGCCGATGCCGGCCCAGCGCTCCACCTGCATGCGCATGGGCACCGGCCGGACCGCTTCGAGGCCCCGCCGGATGGCCGTCACGTCGGCCCCGAAGGCGTGGGCCATGGCCGCGGCCCCCACCGCGTTCCGCACGTTGTGCACGCCGCACAGGCGCAGCCGCACCGGCTCCCGCCGGCGCCCCACTCGCAGGTCGAACCGCATCCGCCCGCCGGCGAGCAGCCGGGGATCCTCGCCGCGGACGTATCCGCCGGCGCCGTAGGTCACCACCCGCCCCGGGAAGCTCCGGCTCTGGCGCACCACGCGGCTGTCGTCCAGGTTCACCACCGCGGTCCCCTTCCGGCCCAGGCCCCGGAAGATCGCCCCCTTCTCCCGCGCGACGCCCGCCACCGTCCCCAGCCCCGAAAGATGGGCCGGCGCCACCGAGGTGATGAGGGCCACGTCCGGGTTGGCGATGGCCGTGAGCCGCCGGATCTCCCCCGGCCGGTTGGTGCCGAGCTCCACCACGGCCGCCCTTTCGTTTCCCCGCAGCCGCAGCAGGGTCAGCGGTAGACCCACCAGGTTGTTGTAGTTGCCTTCGGTCTTGAGCACCTTGCCGCGCAACGGACGGTCTTCCGACCGCGCCCGTTGCAGAATGGAGAAGACCATCTCCTTGGTCGTGGTCTTCCCGTTGGAGCCGGTGACGGCCAGGACCCGGGGCGCCAGCTTCTGCCGGTGGAAGTGGGCCATGTCGCCAAGGGCCCGGAGGGTGTCGCGGACACGAATGACCGCCGCCCCCTTGGAGCCGCGCACGTCCCGTTCCACCACGACGCAGGCGCCGCCCCGGCGCACGGCCTCCGGGACGAACGCATGCCCGTCCCGCAGCTCTCCGCGAAGCGCCACGAACACGCCGTCCTTCTCCACCCGGCGTGAATCCGTGCTGACGCCGCCGAACCGGGTCACGGCGCCCCTCCGGACGATGGTCCCCCGGGCGGCGCGCGCCAACTCTTCGATGGTCCATTCCATGGCCGCTTCACACCACGATCCCGCGTCAACCGCCCAGACCGGCGACCTCTTCCCGCAGCACCTGCCGGTCGTCGAAATGAAGCCGCCGGGTCCCCTGTATCTGGTAGTCCTCGTGGCCCTTGCCCGCCACCAGCACCACGTCGCCCGGCGCGGCCAGCGAGACGCCCAACCGGATGGCGGCGCGCCGGTCGGGCTCGATCCAGTATCCGCCCTGTCCGGCCGCGTCTCCCTCCCGGAGTTGCCTCATGCCGCGGCCGCGTACGCCCTCCTCGATATCGCGAATGATGGCAAGGGGCTCCTCGCCGCGCGGGTTGTCGGACGTCAGCACCACGCAGTCGCTTTCGGATGCGGCGATCTCGCCCATGACCGGGCGTTTCCCGGTGTCCCGGTCGCCGCCACAGCCGAATACCGTGATCAGCCTCGCCCGGGTCAGCAGCCGCAGGGCCCGGATGACCTTGGCCAGGGCATCGGGCGTATGGGCATAGTCCACCACCAGCTTGATCCCCAGGCTGTTGGGAACCGGCTCGAGCCGTCCCGGCACGCAATCGAGCCGGGCGATGCCGGCGCCGATGGCCGCCGGTTCGACCCCGAGCGCCCAGGCGGCCCCGGCCGCCGCCAGGATGTTCTCCAGGTTCACGTCGCCGATGAGCGACGACTCGAACCGGATCCGTTCGGGCCCGCACGCGAGAGTTCCTCTCAGGCCGTCCAGGCGGCTCTCGACGCCGTCGGGATGAATGTCCGACTCTTGCGACCTGCCGTAGGAAAGGGTCTTGAGCCCGGCCTCACGCGCCAAACGGATCAATTCGGGGCCTCGCGCGTCATCGGCGTTGATCACGGCGAAGGGCCTGTCCTTCGTGCCGGCGGGCAGGCAATCGGTGAATAGCCGCGCCTTGCTGAGGAAGTAGCTCTCCATGTCCCGGTGATAGTCCAGGTGATCCCGGGAGAGATTCGTGAACACCGCGCCGTCGAAGTCCAGGCCGTGGACCCGGTCCAGGTCCAGGGCATGGGAGGACACCTCCATGGCGACGAAGCCGACGTCCGCGTGCAACATGTCCGACAGGAGCGCCTCGATGTCGATGGACTCGGGCGTGGTCAGGGGAGACGGCCGCTGCCAGCCGCCATACCGCTGGCTGATGGTGCCGATCACGCCGCACGCGTGCCCGGCGGCGCCCAGGATCGCCTCGAGCAGATACGTGACGGTGGTCTTGCCGTTGGTCCCGGTAACCCCCACGAGCACCAGTCCGCGGCTCGGATGCCGGAAAAAGGCCGCCGCCGCGTGGGCCATGGCACGCCGGGTGTCGGGCACCCTGACACACGCGGCCGTCCGCGGCACCGTGACGGACCGCTGCACCACCACCGCGGCGGCGCCCCGGGTCAACGCCTCTTCCACGAAGTCATGCCCGTCCGTGAGTTGTCCCGCGAGAGCGAAGAAGACGTAACCGTCCCGGACTCGCCGCGAATCGCACGCCAGGCCCTGGACCGGCCGGTCCATGGGCCCGCTTTCGTCCCGGATGTCGGGCGTGTGCAGCAGCTCGCGGAGCAGCATGGAGATCAATCCTTCAACGTCAGCACCAGGCGGCCGCCGGCGCCCTCGACGCGTTGCTTCACCACATAACCGTGGCCCCGGAGGACCACCGAGAGCTTGCGCTTCTTGGCCGCGGCGACGGCCTCGCGCATGCTCAGGCCGACGAGGCTCGGGCGGTCGCCGGCGGCACCCGGCTTGCGGCCCCGCGCCGCCTTCGCGGAAACCCGGATCACGGCGCCGTCCTTGCCCGGGGCAGCCGGCGGCAGGAGCCGCCGGCTGGGGGTCACCCCCAGCGCATGCAAGGCGGGCCCGGCGATGCGCCGGAACAGGGGCGCGGCCACCACGCCCCCGTACACGTTGACCGTGGGCTCGTCCACCAGGGTCAGGAGGACGAAACGCGGCTCGTCCGCGGGCGCGAACCCCACGAAAGAGGCGACGCGCTTGGTCTTGGAGTACCCGCCCTTGACCGTGTCGGCTTTCTGGGACGTTCCGGTCTTGCCGGCCGCTTCGAACCCTCTCAGGACGGCCCGTTGGCCGGTGGCGCCTTCCGCCACGACGCCCTTGAGAATGCCCGCCACCGTACGGGCGGTGGCCCGGGAGACCACCCGCCGCACCACCTGCGGCCCGTTCTCCAACAGGACCCTGCCGCCGTCGCCCGTCACCCGGTCCACGACATACGGCTTCATGAGCAGCCCGCCGTTGGCGATGGCGGAGAAGGCCATGACCATCTGCAAGGGAGTCACGGAGACGGACTGGCCGAAGGAGGCTGCCGCCAGGTCGATGGCGTACCAGGCGTGGGGCGGGCGCACCTTGCCGGCCACCTCTCCGGGAAGATCCACGTCGGTCTTCTCTCCGAAGCCGAAACGCTGGATGTAGCGGTGATACCGGGCCCGGCCCAGCTTGTGCGCCACCTTGGCCACGCCGATGTTGCTGGAATACTGCAGCACCTTGGCGAAGGAGAGCCAGCCGTACTCCTTGAAGTCGTGGATCGTGCGGCCGCCGTAGCGGTAGCGGCCGAACTCGCAGTAGATCAGATCCTCGCGCCCGACCACGCCCTCCTCCAGGGCCGCCGCGGCCAGCACGGCCTTGAAGACGGAGCCCGGCTCATAGGTGTCGGTGACGGCGCGGATCCGCCACCGCCTGCGGTCCTGGGAACGGAACTGGTTGGGGTCGAAGAACGGATAGCTGGCCGCCGCCAGGATCGCGCCGGTGAACGGGTCCGCCATCAGCACCGTGCCGCCCTTGGCGCGGAACCGCTTCACCGTGGCTTCCAGGTGCTTTTCCGCGAGATGCTGGAGGCCGGTGTCGAGGGTCAGCCGCACCTCCCCCCCGGGCCGTAACCTGAGGTCGTTCAGACCCGTGACCAGCACTCGCCGGCCCAACGCGTCGCGCTCCACCACCGAAGAGCCGGGCTCGCGGCGGATGTAGCGGTCGTAGCTGCGCTCGACCCCTTCCAGCCCCTGGGCATCCCGTCCCACCAGGCCCAGCACCTGTCCGGCGAGATGGCCCTGGGGGTAATAGCGTTTGGTCTCATGGTACAGCCCGATGGCGCCCACCTTCAGAGCCTGGACCCGCTGTGCCTCGCGCGGCGTCACCTGTCGCTTGAGCCAGACAAAAGGCTGCTTGGAAGCGAACTTGCGGCGCACCTCCCGGGTCTTCATGCCCAGCGCCCTGGCGACCTTGGGCGCGATCTTCCCGGGGGACTGCAACCGCTGCGGCCTGACGTAGACGGATTGGGCGTCGAGACTGACCGCCAGCGAATCGCCGGTGCGGCTCAGGATGGAGCCGCGCTTGGGAACGAAGATCGCCTCCTGGAGGTGCTGCTTCTCGCCCAGCCGGGCCAGCCGCGCGCCATCGAAGGCCTGGAGCTGCACCGCCCGTACCGCGATTGCCGACAACAGCGCCAGGAGGAGGCCGCTGGTCAGCCGCAGCCGGAACCGCAGCTTGTCCGAAGGGTCCGTTTGCGTGTTCTTCTTCACGGCAACAGCACCACCTGTTTCGCGCGGGGGTCCCTCAGCCCCAGACGCTTCTGCGCCATGGTCTCGACGCGTTCGGGTGCGGTCAACGTCGCCAGCTCCACCCGGAGCTCGCGATTCTCCTGCTCCAGCCGGCGCTCCAGCTTAGCCGCCGTGGAAAGCACGTAACCCAGTTGCACCACCCGCAGACGCTGCCACACCAGCAGCAGAGCCAATGCCACCAGGAGGCAGCTCAGCACCACCGGGAAGAATACGTCACGGCGCAGGTCCACCGGTCCGGGCTCTGCAACCTCCTGGCCGCCGAGCACCCCGGTTCCTCCGCCGGGCTGTCGCCTCCGCCTGAACAGGCTCAGCATGCCGCGATCCTTTCCACCGCCCTGAGCCTGGCCGAGCGGGCCCGGGGGTTGACCCGCACCTCCTCGCTGGTCGGGACCCGCGGTCTGCGGGTAATGGCGGTGGCTTTCCGGTCCCAGCCGCAGACGCAGACAGGCATGCGCGGCGGGCAGACACAGTCCAGGCCCCATTTGCGGAACGCGCGCTTCACCACCCTGTCTTCCAGCGAGTGAAACGATATGATCACCAGACGCCCTCCGGCCCGCAGCAGCTCGTATGCCGTTTCGAGGAAACGCTCCAGGTTGTCCAGCTCGCGGTTCACCGCGATGCGCACCGCCTGGAACGTCCGGGTCGCCGGGTGGGTCACGGGGGTGCGGGAACCCCGGGGCCGGCGCCCGGCACCGCCCGCGGCCCGGGCCACGGTCTCCGCCAGCAGGCGGGTCGAGTCGATGGGTCCCTTCCGCCGCTGCGCATCGATGGCCAACGCGATGCGCCGGGCCCGCGGCTCCTCGCCGAACTCCCGGATGAGCCTCTCGAGGTCCGCCACCGGGAGGGTGTTCACCAGCTCCCGCGCGTCCACGGGGCCCCGGCGGTCCATGCGCATGTCAAGCCTGGCGTCGTTCCGAAAACCGAATCCGCGCTCGGGCGTGTCCACCTGGTGGGAAGAAAGGCCCAGGTCCAGCAGCATCCCGTCGACCACCGGCCAGCCCACCTCGTCCAGCACCTCCCGTGCGCCGGTGAACCCCGACCGGCGAAGGATCACCCGGTTGCCGAAACGGGCCAGGGCGCGCCCGGCGGCCTCGATGGCCTGATCGTCCCAATCCAGCCCAAGGAGCACTCCGTCGGGTGACGACCGCAGCAGGATCTCCCCGGCGTGACCTCCGCCGCCCACGGTTGCGTCGAGATACCGCCCGGCCGGGGCGGGCGCGAGAATCTCGAGGACCTCGCGAAGCATCACGGGCTGGTGTGCGTAGCTCATGGGACCGCCGCTCAGTGACAGGTAGCCGTGCCCTCCCAGTCGTCGTCGAAGCTCTCGATGGCATCGTCCAGGGACGCGTAGAACTCGAACGCGCGGTCCATGCCCACCACCCGGAAGATATCCTTCAGGTAGGGACTCATCCCCGACAGCTTCAGGTCTCCGTTCATTTCCCGAAGCAGCTTCAGGCGGTCCAGCAGCACGCCGATGCTCAGGTAGTTGATGTGATCGACCGCCTTCAGATTCAGGACGACCTTGATGCGCTCCTTCTCGATCAGGCCTCCGATCATGTCCTTGATCCGCACCATCTCCCGGAGGTCGATATCGCCGTTGACGTCGATGACGGCAATATCCTGAATGGGCTTCCTGTCGAGTCCGATCATGGATGGCTCCTTTCTTCCGGCGCCTTGCCCGGGACCTACAGGCCCAGGTCCGAGAAGGAATCCGGATCTTCCATGAGTTGCTCTTCGGCCTCCGCAAACACCGTGTCCCAAGCTTCCCTGTCCCAGATGCGAAACTTCTCCCCGGCCGCCACCAGCATCACGTCCCGCTTGAGGTCGGCGTACTTGCGCAGCGGAGGCGGGATGAGGATCCGCCCGTGCGTGTCCGCCGCACACTCCGTCGCCCCGCCGAGATAGTAGGTCTGAAACCGCACCATCCGGGCGTCGAACTTGGGCTTCTGACGGACCGCCTCCTCCAGGGCGAGCCACTCGTCCAGGGGGTAGACGTCCAGACAGCGCTTGGAGCTGACGACGAAATTTGTGATAATGAGCCGATCGTCACCTTTTCCGAGGAGGACTTCCCGGTACTTGGCCGGAATACTGAGACGCCCTTTGGTATCGACCGTATGCTCGTATCTTCCGCGGAACATATCTGACACTCTATGGGATTTTATCCCACTTTATCCCACTTGACCGGAATATAGACAGACCGTCTCGTGCCTGTCAACACAAAAACGTAATATTTCCGCACCCCAAGACGGTGCGAATATGCCGAAAAAATTCGGCGTGTTTGCCTATATCTGGGTGTATTCGCGGCCCAAGGGGGGTTTGGGCTACTAGATGTGGCCGTGAAGGAGTCCGGACGAGGGCCCGCAGCGGGTTTTTCGGAGTGCGGAAGGGGGCGTGACGCTACGGTCCGGCGATTCGCAATCGGAGGGTGGGGGCCAGCGGATCGTTAAGCCGGATTCTGTCACGCTTCCCAACAGGAAGCGGGACGGTCATTCATCTTGTCCCGTGATTGCTCACGGGATCCAGCGACCTTACCCGAGGGTTTTCGGGCGGACGACCCGACCCTCCTATTTGGTCTTGCTCCGGGTGGGGTTTACCATGCATCCGCCATCACTGACGGACCGGTGAGCTCTTACCTCGCCTTTTCAACCTTACCCAGCGGCCCGGTTCGACCGGGAGCCCGCCGGGCGGTGTGTTTTCTGTGGCACTTTCCCTCGATCGCTCGAGGCCGCCGTTAACGGCCACCCTGTCCTGCGGAGTCCGGACTTTCCTCCTCCACGTTGCCGCGGAAGCGACCGTCTGATCCACTGTGCCCCGGTTTCAGTTTCCCGTTTACAGGGCGAGGTTGCAACCCTTGGGAATTCGTCAATCACGCGAAAGCCTGGCCGCGCCCCCGATCACGGGCGGGAATCCAGGCGGGGTGAGGCAGCGGACGCAGGTCCGCGGCAACTACGGCTGCCCCTCCGGTCCGGGGGCGGGCGGGTTGTAGAAGAGAATGCGCTGACAGCTCGGACAGAGATTGACGCGCTCGTTGCGCAGCACGTCGTTCCAGAGCTGCGGCGGGATGTTCATGTAGCAGGCCTGGCATATGGCCGACGAGACGGCGACCACGGCGGTGCCGCCGCGCCGGTCGAAGAGCACCTCGTATTTCCCCATGAGATCGTCGTTGAGACGCGATGCCGTCGCTTCGCGCGCGTCGCGGGTTTGCGCGATCTTCTCCTCGATGGCGGCGATCTCCGCCTCCAGGGACTCCCTTTTCCCGTTCCAGTCATCCCGGAGGCCGGCAAGCTCTTCCTCCTTCTGCTTCAGGATCTCCTCCTGCCCCTCCAGGTCGGTCATGACCTCGATCAGTTCCTCCTCGACGATGGAATTGGACTCCTTGATCGCCCCGATCTCGCGCTGGAGCGCCTGCAACTCCTTGATACTCTTGATCTGGTTCATGCGCATGCGCTTCTCGGTGGCCTTTCGGCTGGCATCGTGGATGGTCTGTTCCTTGGTCTTCCGGACTCCGTCCTTTTCCTCCCACGCATCCCTCAGCGTCTTCACCTCTGCCGCCAGACGGGCAATCTCGCCTTCGCGCCGTTCGATTTCCTTGAGCCGTTCCGTTTGCGCGTCCTTGTGCTGCTTCACCTCGAGATCGATTTCCTGAAGCACCGCCAATGTTTCCAACTGCTCGCGCAACACAGCTACCCTCCAGTGGCCGGACGCCTGAAAAAAAAGAACCGCACCTCAGCAGGCGCAGTTCTTTCCATACGGATCCAGTCGGTCTTGTCGTGTTCGATCAGCCGTTTTTCTCATGCTTTCCACGTATCCTATCGAATAGTCCATCCACTTGTCAAAGGCCGCCGCCGATCCGGTCCGTCGCGGCCGTCACAGGCCCAGCTTGCCGGGGTTCATGATGCCGTTGGGATCCAATCCCCGCTTCACGGAACGCATGACGTCCAGGCCCCCGTCATGCTCGCGGGCCATGAGCGGGGCCAGCTTGACCCCCACCCCGTGGCAGTACTCCACCGAGCCGCCGAAGCGGTGAACCGTTCGAAGGAGAGCCAGGACCGCGTCGCCGACCTCGGCCCGGGCCGGCTCGCCGCCCTCCTTGGACACGCGCAGCGAGAAGAGCTCGGGGCCGGTCCAGAGTCCGCTCTCCCGGAAACGCACTCCGCTCGCGGCTACAAGGGCGATGGCCTCCCGCCGGAAGGCGAGCACCGCGGATGCGGGCAGGGCCACGTGCACCCAATCCTGATGCACTCCGGTGGCGCTCCGGTGCCGCCGCTCGCTTCGGTTGGCGGCGAACCGCCGGGCGGTTTCGTGACGTTCCCGCCAGAACCGCCGGGCCCTCTCGTCGTCGAGCCGCTCGCCTCCGCCCTCCGCGCACGCCGCCAGCGCCACCCCCTCCTCCGCGGCGACGACCTCGGCATTCCCTTCGAACCCGAGGTACAGTATCGACGGTCCTTCCGGATCCTCCGTCTCATCGCCGTAATCCAGCAGAATCGGCCTCAAACCGGCGGCAAAGAACTCCCGGACGGCCTCGAAACCCCGGGCGAAAGAGCCGAAACGGACGGCATGGAGCGACCGTGACTCGGGAACCCGGTACACCCGCAGGGTCACCTCCGTAAGGATACCGAAGCAGCCCTCGCCGCCGATGAACAGGTGGTTGAGACTGATTCCGGTGGAGCTCTTGGCGACAGGGCGAGTGCGGCAGAGCTGCCCCTGGGGGAGCACCGCCTCCACTCCCAGCACCTGACTTCCCATGGAGCCGTACTTGCCGCCACGGTAGCCGAGGCTGTTGGTGGAAACGGCACCGCCCACGGTGGCCACCGGCAGCGTCCACGGGTCGTGGCCCAGCATGAGGCCGGACTCCTGGAGCCGGGTCTCGAGATCCTCCAGCACCACCCCGGCCTGCACGCGGGCCGTGAACGCCGTTGCGTCGACCGCCAGCACGGCGTTCATCCGGCTCAGATCCACGACGATGCCCGGGGTCAGCGAGGCCGCCGCCCCCATGAGCCCGGAACCTCCGCCGTAGGGCACCAGAGGCAGGCGGGCCTCGTTGGCCACGCCCACGACGGCCTGCACCTCGGCCGTAGAGGCCGGGGTGCAGACGCACAGGGGTTGAACGGGGACGATGGGATGTCCGGGATGGATGCGGCTCCGGCTCAGCGCATCCCAGGAATACGGGTCCGTCTCATCCGCGTCCGTAAGGACGGAAGCGGGACCCAACAAGCCGGCTAGCCGGCCGACGGTGTCGGCGTGTATGCCCGTAACTCCTCGAAAATACAGGGGTCAAGACCGTGACCCATCAGTGCATGTTCTGACCCCCATCCACCACCAGGGTCTGACCGGTCATGAAATCCGCCAGCGGCGAGGACATGAACAGCACCCCGCCCACGAGGTCCTGGGGCACCTGGACCCGCTTGAGGGCGCGCGAGCCGATGTTGCTCTGGCGCATCTTGAGGATCTCCTCGGTGGGGTTCTCCTCGGACAGGGTCGACCCCGGGCAGAGGATGTTGACCTGGATATTGTCCTCGCCCACCTCCCGCGCCAGGGTGCGGCTGAATCCCATCACCCCGGCCTTGGAGGCGACGTAGTGAATGCGTCCCGGAGGGCCGTAGAGTGCGGTGCCGGAAGCGATGTTGACGATCTTGCCGGATTTTTGCTGGCGCATCTGCGGCAGCACCGCGCGGCAGCAGAGGAACACGCCCTTGAGGTTCACCGACATGAGCTTGTCCCATTCCTCGATGCTGATCTCCTCGATGCGGCCGCGGCTCATGGGAATGGTCGCGAAGATCGACGCGTTGTTGATGAGGACGTCCACCCGGCCGAAGCGTTCGACGGTCTTGGCGACCATCTGGTTGGCCGACTCCTCATCGGACACGTCCACCGTGACTCCCATGGAACCGGCCTCGCTCAGCTTCCCGAGGTCCGCCGCCACCTGCTCCGCCGCCTCGCCGTCGATGTCGGCCACCACCACCCTGGAACCGGACTTGGTAAACCCCTCGCAATATGCCTTGCCGATGCCGTGGCCGCCGCCCGTGACGATCACCACCTTGCCCTGCAACCCTTCGATCATGAGTGCTCCTCTCAGGCCCAGCCAGCGGCCCGCAACAGGCGGGGGGCCGGCGCGGGCCGCGAAACGATTATGGCACTGCTCTATCGGGAAACGGAGGCCAGTGTCAAGCGGCCCGCACGGCGGCGAAACCCGCCCCCGGAACGGCTGTTCCGGACCTTCTCCGGCCCGATTTGAACCCCCTACCAAATCGTGTTAACGCAACTCCGATGGCGCGATATCGAGTAGCGGTGGACACTGGAGGCACCTTCTCCGACTTCGTTTTCTTCAACGAGAACAACGGCGAGATCAGCATCACCAAGGTTCCCTCGACCCCCAGGGAACCGTTCCAGGCGGTGCTCAACGGGGTCCAGGAGCTGCTCGACCAGGGCGTGCCGGCCGGAGACGTGAGCTTTTTCTCCCACGGCACCACCGTGGGCACCAACGCCCTGCTGGAGGAGAAGGGGGCGGTCACCGGGCTGCTGGTGACCGAGGGTTTCCGCGGCATCTACGAGGTCATGGAACAGAGCCGGGGCTACGGTCCGGTCACCTACGACCTCTTTTTCGAGAAACCCCGGCTGCTGGCCACTCCCTACACCACCGAGGAGATCCGCGAACGGGTGGATTTCCAGGGCAACGCGCTGACGCCGGTGGACCCGGAGCAGGCAGCGGAAGCCGTCCGCCGGCTCAAGGCCAAGGGTGTCGAGTCCGTGGCCGTGTGCTTCCTGTTCTCCTTCCTGAACCTGGAACACGAACTGGCGGTGAAGAAGGTCATGGCCGAGGAGTTCCCGGAGGCCAGCCTGTCACTGTCCTGCGAGGTGCTGCCGCAGATCCGCGAGTTCTACCGGATGAGCACCACGGTCATCAACGCCTACATCGCGCCGGTAATGAGCCGCTACCTGAACGCGCTGGAGGACCGCCTGCGGGAGATGGGGGTCACCACCCCGCAGCTCTACATCATGCAGTCCAACGGCGGCGTGTCGACATTCCGGACCTCGGCCCGCATCCCGGTGGCCACGGTGCTCTCGGGCCCGGCGGGCGGGGTGATCTCGTCTTTGGGCGCCAGTGGCAAGGTCGGCATCGACAACATCATCACCTTCGACATGGGCGGCACCAGCTGCGACGTGGCGCTGATCCACCAGGGCCGCCCGGTGGTCACCACCCAGGGGCGCATCAGCCAGCGGCCCATCAGCCTGCCCATGCTCGACATCCACACGGTAAGCGCGGGCGGCGGCACCATCGCGCGCATCGACTCGGTGGGAGCGCTCCAGGTGGGGCCCGACAGCGCCGGCGCCGACCCCGGCCCCATCTGCTACGACCGGGGCGGCGAGAACGCCACCGTCACCGACGCCAACGTCATTCTTGGCGTGCTGGACCCCGACCACTTCCTCGGCGGGCGGCTCACCCTGGACAAGGCCAAGGCGGAGTCGCTGGTGGAGGAGAGGATCGCCAAACCGTTGGGACTGAGCCTGCACGAGGCCGCGGACGGTATCCTCAAGATCATCAACGTCAAGATGGAGGAGGCCATCAAGGCGGTGTCGTCCCAGCGCGGCTACGACATCCGCGAGTTCACCCTGGTGGCCTTCGGCGGCGCCGGCCCCATGCACGCGGGCCGGCTGGCGTTGGACCTGGGCATCCCGACGCTGCTGGTGCCGCTGACGCCGGGGGTCAACTCGGCCCTGGGGCTGCTCATGTCGGACGTGAAGCACGACCACGTGCGCTCCAAGCTGGCGCCCATGCAGGAACTGGGACCCGGCGACATCAACGTCCTGTTCGACCAGCTCATGGAGCAGGCGCGGGAAGAGCTGTCCGGAGAAGGGTTCTCGGACGGGGAAATCGTGCTGACGCCCTACCTGGACCT
Source organism: uncultured Binatia bacterium (SeqCode) (assembly GCA_965219905.1). Lineage (GTDB taxonomy): Bacteria > Desulfobacterota > Binatia > UBA9968 > JAJDTQ01 > JAJDTQ01. The sequence goes on from CBDCOS010000003.1 coordinate 1,309,598, forward strand.
GCGCTACGCCGGGCAGGGCTACGAGTTGACGGTGCCCTGCCCCACTCCGCCTCTCGAACCCAAGGACATGGAACTGGCGCAGCAACGTTTCCACGAGGTCCACGAGCAGGCCCACGGCCACAAGGCCGAGTCCGAGCCGGTAGAATTGGTGAGCGTGCGGCTCGTTTCCGAGGGCCGGGTGCCGCAGACGCGGCTGTCGCCGTTCAAGGCCACCGGGAAGAGCGTGACGGACGCCCGAACCGGCGAGCGCCGGATCTTCTTCGGCCGCGAACTGGGCTTCCACGACACGCCCATCTACGACCGGGACCGCCTGGAGCCGGGACACGAGATGGCCGGCCCGGCCGTGGTCGAGCAGATGGACACCACCACCGTCATTCATCCGGAACAGCAGGCCCGGGTGGACGACTACAGGAACTTGATCATCACGGCGAAGGGGTAGCGGCGAGGGACGAGACGGCGCCGGAGACGCAGGCGGGCAGCCTGCCGGAAAAGATCATGGCACATCCCGAATCCAGTGTTGGCAATGCGGCCACCGCCGACCCCATCACCCTCCAGGTGATCCAGGCGCGGCTGGCCGGCATCGTGCAGGAGATGCAGAACTCGCTCTTCCGCACGGGTTTCTCGACGATCATCCGCGAGTCCCAGGACGCCAGTTGCGCGCTCCTCACCTGCGACGGCGAGGTGGCGGCGCAGCACGTGGTGCTGCCGCTCCACATGGGGGCGTTTCCGGCCTGCGCCCAGGGGGTGCTGCGGAACTACGAGCCGGAGGAGATCCACGAGGGCGACGCCTACATCACCAACCACCCTTACCTCGGCGGCAGCCCCCATGCCCCGGACATGTGCGTGATGACGCCGATCTTCTTCGACGGCGAGTGGGTGGGCTTCTCCGCCACCATGGCCCACAAGAGCGACATCGGCGGACCGGTGCCCGGGAGCTGCTGGAGCCAGGCCCGGGAGGTCTATCAGGAGGGGCTCCAGGTGCCGCCGGTCAAGTACATCGACCGCTTCAGGACCAGCAAGGACATCGAGGAGATCATCGGCTGCAACAGCCGCACGCCCGAGCTGGTGGTGGGCGACATCCGCGGGCAGGTGGGGGCGGCGAGGCTGGGGGAGCGGCGCTTCGGCGAGATGATGGTCAAGTACGGCCGCGAGGCCGTGCTGGCCTGCTACGACCGGTTGTTCCAGCTCACCGAAGAGCGGGTGCGCAACGAGATCGCCACTTGGCCCGACCGAAGCGCCGAGGGCGAGCGTTTCCTGGACAGCGACGGCATCGACCTGGACAAGCCGGTGCGCATCCGGGTGCACATCGACAAGAAGGGCGACCGGCTGCTTTTCGACTTCACCGGCAGCGCCGACCAAACCCGCGGCCCCGCCAACATCCGGCCGTCGGTGGTGCGGGCGGCGTGCTCCTACTGCCTCACGGCCCTCACCGACCCGGCGCTCCCCACCAACCAGGGGCTGGCCCGGGTAGTGGAGGTGAACTGCCCCGAGGGAAGCGTGCTCAACCCCCGCTTCCCGGCGCCGGTAAACACCTACAACCCCACCGTCCACGCCTTGGTGGAGGCCCTGTTCGAGGCCCTGAGCCAGCTCACCCCGGTCAAGAAGATCGCCGACGGCTGCGCCAGCCGTTCCATCATCATCGGCGGCAGGAACGAGAAGACCGGCCGGAGCTACGTCCAGTACGAGATTTTCGGCGGCGGCTCCGGCGCCCGCTCCGGCAAGGACGGCGTCTCCGGCACCAACGTCAACCAGTCCAACGCCCGCATCGCCCCCATCGAGATCATCGAGTCGGAGTTCGACACCCGGCTGCGGCGTTTCGAGCTGGTGCGCGACTCCGGCGGCGCGGGCGAGTTCCGCGGCGGCCTGGGTTTCGTCCGCGAGTACGAGTTCCTGAACCCCGAGGGCCGCTTCTCGCTCCGATCCACCAAGCACGTGGTGGCGCCCAAGGGCGTGGACGGCGGCGGCAACGGCCGCACCGGCAAGGGGGTCCTAAACCCCGGCTCCGAGGAAGAACGGGAGATCCCCTCCCGGTGCTCCGACATCCACGTTCGTCAGGCCGACGTGTTCCGGCTGGAGACCCCCGGCGGGGGCGGCCTCGGCGAGCCCCTGGAACGCGACGCCGAAGCCGTGCTGCGGGACGTGAAGAACGGCTACGTCTCGGCGGAGTATGCCCTGGAGATGTACGGTGTAGCGGTGCACGAGGCGGACGGGGGCTTCGCGCTGGACGTGGCGCGGACCGAGGCGGTGCGGCGGGAGCGGGCGGGAGATGCCAATGGAAGTTGTTGATGGGACACTGGCACCGACACCAGGACTTGTCATTCCAGCCCTTCGTCAGTCCCTTACCTCCGTCCGTCATTCTTGCACCCCCGGTCATTCTTGCACCCCTCCGTCATTCCCGCGGAAGCGGGAATCCAGGGGAGGAGGAGTGTGGCGGCCGGATGCCTCCGCCCCACCCCACCTGGATTCCCGCTTCCGCGGGAATGACGGAGGGGTGCGGGAATGACCAGGGGGTGCGGGAATGACGGGGGAGGTGCAAGAATGACATTCAGAGGACGGACATGATCGCCGACCCCATCACCGTTCAGGTCATCCGGGCCGCCCTCGACGGCATCGTGCAGGAGATGCAGACCTCGCTCTTCCGCACTGGTTTCTCTACCATCATCCGCGAATCCCACGACGCCAGCTGTGCGATTCTCAACACCAACGCCGAGGTCATCGCTCAGCACGTGGTGCTGCCGCTCCACATGGGCGCCTTCCCGGCCTGCGCCGAGGGATTGCTGGAACGGTATCCCGCCGACGAGTTGCAGGAAGGCGACGCCTACATCGTCAACCACCCCTACCGCGGCGGGAGTCCCCACGCCCCGGACATGGGCGTCTTGACCCCCGTCTTCTACCAAGGCGAGTGGGTGGGCTTCTGCGCCAGCATGGCCCACAAGAGCGACATCGGCGGCACCGTACCGGGCAGCGGCTCGGGCACGGCCCGGGAGATCTTCCAGGAAGGGCTTCACCTGCCGGCGGTGAAGTTCATGGACGCGGGCCGCCCGGTCCGCGAACTGGAGTGGTTCATCCACGCCAACAGCCGCACGCCGGAGGTGGTGGTGGGCGACATCCGCGGCCAGGTGGGCGCCAACCGGCTGGGAGAAAGGCGGCTGGCCGAACTGCTGGACAAGTACGGCAAGCCCACGGTCATGGCCTCCACCGAGGAGTTGGCAGGCCACGCCGAGCGCCGACTGCGGCAGGTCATCGCCTCGTGGCCTGACGGCCGCTACCACGGGGAAGCCTGCGTCGACAACGACGGCATCGACCTCGACAGACCCGTGCGAATCCGCGTCACCGTGGAGAAGACCGGCGACCGCATCCTGTTCGACTTCTCGGAATGCAGCCCCCAGACCACCGGACCGGCCAACATCCGGCCGCCGCTCGTGCGAGCCTGCTGCTACTACTGCCTCATCGCCCTGGTCGACCCGTTCCTGCCCATCAACCAGGGCTTGGCGCGGGTGGTGGAGACCCGATTCCGCCAAGGCACCGTGGTATGTCCCGACTACCCGGCCGCGGTCAACGCCTACATGCCCACCGCGCTGGTGGTGGCCGAGGCCGTGCTGCAAGCCATGAGCACCCTCGTCCCCGACAAGACCATCGCCGAAGGGTCCGGCAGCGGCGCCATCGCCTTGGGCGGCCGCGCCCGCGACGGCAAGCGCAGCTACGTCCAGTACGAGATCTTCGCCGGCGGCGTGGGCGGGAGGAACGGCAAGGACGGCGCCTCCGCCACATCCTTCCACCTGAGCAACGGCAAGATCGCCCCCGTCGAGATCATCGAGTCCGAGTTCCCCACCCGGGTGGAACGCTTCGAGCTCCTCCCCGACTCCGGCGGCCCCGGCCGCCACCGCGGCGGTCTCGGCTTCGTCCGCGAGTACCGCATCCTCCAGGACGAGGTCCGCTTCTCCATGCGCACCGACAAGCACGCCCTCGCCCCCCAGGGCATCGACGGCGGCCACCCCGGCGGCACCGGCGGCTGCATCATCAACCCCGGCGAAGAGGACGAGCGCAGCATGCCATCGCGGTTCGGCGACCAGCGGTTGAAGACAGGCGACGTGCTGCGGGTGGAGCGGCCGGGGGGCGGCGGCGTTGGAACGGCTTTCAAGCGAAGCCCGGAGGCAGTGCTGGAAGACGTGCGGCAGGGGTACGTGTCGGTCGAGAAGGCTCGGGCCGATTACGGCGTGGCGGCGCGGGCCGGAGTCTCCGAGTTCACACTCGATTCGGTGGAAACGGACGATTTGCGCGGGAAGAAGAGCGACGGCTAGCTGTCTCGGAGTCCGAAGGGCTGTCTAGCCGCATCAGGCCTCACGCCGCCGAGTTCTTGACCCTTGCGATCTGCCTCATGGCCAAGGCAGTAGCGGCGAGTTTGCGGACGTCTTCCCAGCATTTGTAGGACCGAAGCGCCTCGATCGTCCAATTTCCCGCATTGGCTTCACCACTCATCTGGTCCAGTTGTCGGTCCAGGGATCGCAGGGCCGAGAGTTCATCTTGCGTCAACTCGTTCCGCGACGCCGCCCCGTCGATGACCCAACAAACGTCGTTGTAGTCAAGCGCCAGTTCATCAACTGCCCGGTGATCACCTGCCGCCTCCAATATCGCAAGCTGTTCGCCGGCGGGGAGTGCAAGGTTGAGCACAGCGTCCCACAGGATCGCAATCTGTTCCTCCGACGATGCCGTCTTTTGCATTGTGCTAACGCCTGTCAGGTTTTGATCCCGCCGGAATCATTGGAGATCTTACATTGAAATTCATCACCCGCCAATACGGCTGCGGCCCATGACGTGAACACCTACGCACAACTTGTGCCGATGGGCCGAAGGCTCCGGGGCAGCGGGGCCATCGCCCTGGGCGACTGCGCGCGACGGCAACACAGCTACGTCCGTTGTCAGTGGAAAAGCCGCGGAGTGCCCGCGCAATGGTGTTTCGACAGGACGAAGTCGTCCTGAAGCACTTGTCCGATTTCTTGGGACAACTCGTCTCTACGAGGTCCGCGTCCAGATCGGTGGGTTAGAGTTGCCTACCGCCGGCTCACCGCCTCGAACAAATGCAACTGCGGCGTCTTGCCGTTGTCGTCCGCCAGCACCGGGTAGTTGGCGGTGAAGCAGGCGTCGCAGTAGCCGGTGGTGTCGCCCTTGAAGAAGGTGTAGAGGCCTTCGCGGCTGAGGTAGGCGAGGGAGTCGGCGCCGATGAAGGCGCGGATGCCTTCGACGGAGTGGACGGAGGCGATGAGCTCCTTGTGGGTGGGGGTGTCGATGCCGTAGTAGCAGGGGCTGATGGTGGGGGGTGAGCTGATGCGGACGTGGACCTCGGTGGCGCCCGCCTCGCGCAGCATGCGGATGATCTTCTGACTGGTGGTGCCGCGGACGATGGAGTCGTCCACCACCACCACGCGTTTACCCTGGAGCACCTCACGCATGGCGTTGAGCTTGATCTTGACGCCGAAGTTCCGGATGTGCTGCTGCGGCTCGATGAAGGTGCGGCCGACGTAGTGGTTGCGGATCAGCGCCAGGTCAAGCGGGATGCCGGACTGCTCGGCGTAGCCGATGGCGGCGGGTACGCCGGAGTCGGGCACCGGAGTCACCAGGTCGGCGTCCACGTGGCTCTCCCGCGCGAGCTGGCGGCCCAGCTCCTTGCGGTACTGGTAGACGCTGTGGCCGTAGACGTTGCTGTCGGGCCTGGAGAAGTAGATGGACTCGAAGATACACCGGGCGGGAGGAACCTCCGGGAAGGGCTTTACGGACTCCATGCCGCCGGGGCCGAGGACCAGCACTTCTCCCGGCTCCACCTCACGGACATACTCGGCTTCGATGAGGTCGAGCACGCAGGTTTCCGACGCCACCACGTAGGAGTCGGACTTGTCGGCTCGCGGGAAGCGGCCCAGGATCAACGGCCGAAAGCCTACCGGGTCGCGGGCGGCGATCATGGTGTCGGCGGTCAGGAACGCCAGCGAGTAGGAGCCTTTGACCTGACGGAGCGCGTCGATGACCCGGGCCGTCAGCGTGGTCTCCTTCGAGGTGGCGATAAGGTGGATGATCACCTCCGTGTCGGAAGTGGACTGGAAGATGGAGCCGGACTCCTCGAGCTGCTCCCGGAGCTGGTTGGCGTTGATCAGGTTGCCGTTGTGCGAGACCGCGATAGGTCCGTTGGCGTACTCCACCACGAACGGCTGCGCGTTCTTGATGTCGGTTTGCCCGCTGGTGGAATAGCGGTTGTGGCCGATGGCCGAAGAGCCTTGCAGGTTCTTTATGATGTCCTCGTTGAAGACATCGGCTACCAGCCCCATCTGGCGGTGCGAGATGAGCACGCCGCCGTCGGACGACACGATGCCCGAGGACTCCTGACCGCGGTGTTGCAGCGCATAGAGCCCCAAGTACACCATGTTGGCGGCTTCGGGGTGGTCGTGGACCCCGACTACCGCGCATTCTTCATGGAACTTGTCGAACATCACGTCTTTGCGTCTTTGTTACGGAACAATTCGTTCACTTAACACACCGCTCCAACGCCGTCGACCAGAGATTCCTGAGCCGTTCCACCCGCGCCCGCACCAGGTCGCTGATGACGAGCCGGGACCCGCCCACGCGGCCGATGACCGCGCACGGGGCATTCTCCGTCGATGCCAGGTCCGCAAGCCTGCCGTAGTTTCTCTCCTTCAACGATACCACGATTCGCGAATGCGACTCACCGAAAAGAAAGACGTCCGGACGCCCGTCGGACTCCAGCTCGATGACCGCGCCGATGCCCGGATCGCCGAAGCAGGACTCGGCCAGGGCCACGGCCAGGCCGCCCTCGGAGACGTCGTGGGCCGACGACAGGAGTCCCGCCTCTACGGCCGCGCGGCAGGCCCGCTGGACGCCCCCCTCCAGCGCGAGGTCCACCGCCGGCGGGTGCCCGGCCACCTGTCCGTGGGCCACCTTGAGGTACTCGCTGCCGCCCAGCTCGCCACGGTCCGGGCCCAACAGCGCCACCAGGTCGCCCTCTTCCCTGAACCACGGCGTGGCGATGCGCTCGACGTCTTCCAGGAGGCCCACCATGGCCACCGTGGGCGTGGGATGGATGGACACTCCCTCGGTCTCGTTGTAGAAGCTCACGTTGCCGCTCACCACCGGGATATCCAACGCCAGGCAGGCTTCGCGCATGCCGAGGATGGCCTGGGAGAACTGCCACATGACGTCTTCCTTCTCCGGGTTGCCGAAGTTCAGACAGTCCGTGAGCCCGAGCGGCGTGGCGCCCACGCAGGCAAGGTTGCGCGCCGCCTCGGCTACCGCCGCCATGCCGCCGGCATGCGGGTCCAGGTAGCAATACCGGCCGTTGCAGTCCACGGTCAGGGCCAGCCCCCTGGAGGTGCCCTTGATGCGCACCACCGCGGCGTCGGCCCCGGGCGCCACCACCGTGTTGCTGCGCACGTAGTGGTCGTACTGCCGGTAAACCCATTCCCTCGACGCGATGTTGGGAGACTCCAGGAGTTGCTCCAGCGCCCGGTTCATGTCTTCCGGTTGCGGCAGCGCGGCCGTGTCCAGGCGCTGGAGGTCGTCCTGCCGAGCCGGGCGCGCCGCGGGCCGGTCGTACGTCGGCGCGGCGTCGGTCAACGCCGCCACCGGTATGGCGGCCACTTCGTATCCTTCCGACAGCACCCGGAACACCGGCTCGTCGATGACCCGCCCCACCACCACCGCATCCAGATCCCAGCGCTGGAAGATCGCCTGCACCTGCTCCACCGACTCCGGGCGCGCCACCAGCAGCATGCGCTCCTGGGACTCGGACAGCAGGATCTCGTAGGGGGTCATGCCCTGCTCCCGCAACGGCACGCGGGAAAGCTCCAGCTCGACGCCGGAGCCCGCCCGGCCGGCCATCTCCACGGCCGAGCTGGTGAGGCCCGCGGCCCCCATGTCCTGGATGCCCACGATGGCGTCGGTCTTCATCAACTCCAGACACGCTTCGAGCAGGAGCTTTTCGGTGAAGGGGTCGCCCACCTGCACCGTCGGCCGGCGCTGCTCGGAGTCCTCGGAGAAGGACTCCGACGCCATGGTGGCGCCGTGGACCCCGTCGCGTCCGGTCTTGGAGCCCACGTACACCACCGGGTTGCCCGGACCCCGGGCTTCGCCGGTGAAGATCCGGTCCCGCTCCACCAGGCCCAGGGTGAAGGCGTTCACCAGGATGTTGGCGTCGTAGCACTCGTCGAAGTAGATGTCTCCGCCCACGGTGGGCACGCCGATGCAGTTGCCGTAGCCGCCGATGCCGCCCACCACCCCGTCCACCAGGTAGGGGGTCTTGGGGTGCCGGACGCTGCCGAACCGGAGCGAGTTCAGGCTGGCGATGGGGCGCGCGCCCATGGTGAAGACGTCCCGCAGGATGCCGCCCACGCCCGTGGCGGCGCCCTGGTACGGCTCAATGAAGGACGGGTGGTTGTGGCTCTCGATCTTGAACACCACGGCCAGGCCGTCGCCAATGTCCATGACGCCGGCGTTCTCACCGGGGCCGTGGATCACCCGGGCGCCCTGTGTGGGGAACCGCTTCAGGTGTTTCCGCGAGCTCTTGTAGCTGCAGTGCTCGGACCACATGACCGAGAAGACGCCCAGCTCCGTCAGGTTGGGCTCGCGGCCCAGCAACCGGCGGATCTCGTTGTATTCCTGCTCGGTCAGGCCGTGGGCCCGGACCACCTCGGGGGTCACGGCGCCGGCGTCGGAGCCTGTCCCGCCGGCGCTCACGCGCCGCCCCCGCGCCTCGCCTCGGCGATCATCGACGAGAAAATCTTGAGGCCGCTCTCCCCCCCGAGCACGGCTTCGGTCGCGTCCTCGGGATGGGGCATCAGGCCGAACACGTTGCGCTCGCGGTTGCAGATGCCGGCGATACCGTCCACCGAGCCGTTGGGGTTGGCCTCCTCCGAGACCTCGCCCGCCGCATCCGCGTAGCGCAGCAGCACCTGTCCGTTGTCGTTGAGGTCCGTCAGGGTAGGGCCGTCGGCGTGGTAGCGGCCCTCGCCGTGCTTCACCGGCATCTCCAGCAGTTCGCCGGGCCGGGCCAGGCGCGTGAACGGGGAGCGGTTGTCCTCCACCCGCAGGCATACCCGCCGGCATACGAAGCGCAGGGAGGCGTTGCGGGTCAAGGCCCCGGGCAGCAGCCCGGACTCGCAGAGGATCTGGAAGCCGTTGCAGATGCCCAACACCAGGCCGCCGGCCCGGGCGAACTCGACGATGCCCTGCATCACCGGCGAGAAGCGGGCCATGGCCCCGGCCCGCAGGTAGTCGCCGTAGGAGAAGCCCCCCGGCAGCACCACGCCGTCGCAGCCGCCGTCGAAGGGGTCCTTGTGCCATAGGGTGCGGACGTCCTGCCCGAGCACCTCGCGCAGGCAATGGACGACGTCGTCGTCGTCGCAGGAGCCGGGAAAGACTGCCACCCCCCAACGCATGCGGCTATTCCGCGGGGTCCGCGATCTCGAAGCGGTAGTCTTCGATGACCGGGTTGGCCAGGAGCTTCTCGCACATGCGGCGGGCCTGCCGCTCCGCGTCCTGGGCCGCGGACACGTCCAGGTGCAACTCCAAGTACTTGCCGACGCGGACATCCTGCACGGCGCCGAAGCCGAGGCTGTGGAGCGAGTTCTGGACCGCCTTGCCCTGGGGGTCCAGCACGCCCTCTTTCAGGGTTACGAAGACTTTGACAAGCATGGTTTCAATGGGAACCGCCCATCCCCGTATCCGTCATTCCCGCTTCCTCTCCGTCGTTCCCACCTCCCCTTCCGTCATTCCCACCTCCCCTACGTCATTCCCGCGGAAGCGGGAATCCAGGGGTCGGGAGGGGCGAAACCGGCTGTTCCCCCGCCTCACCCCGCCTGGTTTCCCGCTTTCGCGGGAATGACGGAAGGGGGGTGGGAATGACGGAGGTGGGCCGGAATGCCGGGGAAGAAGGCCGGGAATGCCGGCCCGCCCGGGACGACGCCCCGAGACCGGGCAACGAGCCTCTCTGTCCTATGCGCCGGTGACCCGGCGGCAGACTTCCTGGTAGGCTTCCTCGACGCCGCCCAGGTCGCGGCGGAAGCGGTCCTTGTCCATCTTCTCAAGGGAGCCCTTCTGCCAGAACCGGCAGGTGTCGGGGCAGATCTCGTCCGCCAGGACCACCTGGCCTTCGCGCTTCCCGAACTCGAGCTTGAAATCCACCAGGATCAGGTCCCGCTCGTCGAAGAACGCCTTCATCAACTCGTTGATGCGGAAGGTGAGACGCTTGATCTCCGCCAGTTCCTCCTCGGTGGCATAGCCCAGCGCGAGGATGTGGTAGTCGTTGATGATCGGATCGTCGAGCTCGTCGCACTTGTAGCAGAACTCGAGGATGGTGGTGGACAGCGACTGCCCCTCCTCCAGGCCCAGCCGCTTGGCCATGCTGCCGGCCACGATGTTCCGGATGATGACCTCGATGGGAAGCATGTCCAGCTTCCACACCAGCATCTCCCGTTCGTCGAGGCGCTCCAGGAAGTGCGTCGGCACGCCGTTGTCCTCCAGGTGCTTGAACAGCACCTCGGAGATGGCGTTGTTGACGATCCCCTTGGACATCACGGTGCCGAGCTTCTTCTTGTTGAACGCGCTGGCATCGTCCTTGAAGAACTGGATCATCTTGGCGGGATCGTCGGTGGCGTAGAGTTTCTTCGCCTTGCCCTCGTACATGAAGTCGCGCTTTTCCATCTTTCTCCTCGTGCGCGTGCGGCGCGCCGTATTGAATCCGTTCCGGCGAAGCTGCCGCTTCACGCTTCGCCGAACACCCTGTCGAAGATCGTTTCCACGTGCTTGAGACAGTCCTTGAGATCCCAGATGTCGTCGATCTCTTCGGCCGTCATGTGCTCCATCACCGTCGAGTCTTCCAGGAGCTGCTGCTTGAGGTCCTTCCCCTCCTTGGCGGCCACCAGGCCGTGCCGCTGGACGATCTTGTAGGCCTCGTCCCGGGCCAGCCCCTTCTCCACCAAGCGGAGGAGGACGCCCTGGGAGAACACCGCGCCGCCGCTCAGCCCCAGGTTGCGCTCCATGTTCTCCGGGTAGACGCAGAGATTCCGGATCACGTGAGTCATCCGGTACAGCATGAAGTGCACCAGGATGGTGGCGTCCGGTCCGATGACCCGTTCCACCGACGAGTGGCTGATGTCCCGCTCGTGCCACAGGGCGACGTTCTCCAGCGCCGAGACCGAGTAGGAGCGCACCAGCCGCGCCAGGCCGCAGACGTTCTCGGTGAGGATCGGGTTGCGCTTGTGGGGCATGGCCGACGAACCCATCTGCGTCGCCGCGAACGGCTCCTCGGCTTCCAGCACCTCGGTGCGCTGGAGGTGGCGGACCTCCACCGCGAACTTCTCGATGGAGCTGGCCAGCACGGCCAGGACGCTGAAGAAGTAGGCGTGGCGGTCGCGCTGCACGATCTGGTTCGACACCGGGTCCGGGGTGATCCCGGCGGCCTTGCACACGTAGGCCTCCACCTCGGGCGGGACCTGCGCGTAGGTGCCCACCGCGCCGGAGATGATGCCGCAGCCGATCTCCCCGGCGGCGCCCTCCAGCCGCGCCAGGTTCCGGCGCATCTCCTCGTGCCACAGGGCCATCTTGAGGCCGAAGGTGATGGGCTCCGCGTGGATCCCGTGGGTGCGGCCCATCATCGGCGTATCCTTGTAGCGGAACGCCTGCTCCCGCAGCACCGACAGAAACTCCCGCACCGAGTCCAGCAGGAGCTCGCTGGCGTCCTTGAGCTGCAGCGAGAAGCCGGTGTCCATGACGTCCGAGGAAGTCATGCCCACGTGCACGAAACGGGCGTCGTCGCCGATGGACTCGGCCAGGCAGCGCAGGAAGGCGATGACCTCGTGATGGACCTCCCGCTCGATCTCGCGGATCCGGGCGACGTCGACCCGGGCGTTTCGCCGGATGCGCGCCGGCGCCTCCTCCGGCACCCGGCCCATCTCCGCCAGGGCTTCCGCGGCCAGGATCTCGATCTCGAGCCACTTGTCGAAGCGGTTCTCCTCGGACCAGATCCGCGCCATCTCGGGGCGTGTGTAGCGGTCGATCATTTCACTCGTATTCCAGAGTCAGGACGCCGCCGGGTCATCGTCGGCGGCGCCCCTTGCCTGGGCCGCGCCCGTGTGCCCGAAACCTCCGGCTTCCCGCGCCGAGGCCGGCAGCTCATCCACTTCCTCCCAGTGCACCCGGGGGACGCGCTGCACCACCATCTGGGCGATGCGGTCGCCGTGACGGATGGTCGCCGGCTCCGTTCCCAGGTTGATCATAGCCAGTTGCACCTCGCCGCGGTAGTCCGAGTCGATGGTGCCGGGGCTGTTCACCAGGGTCACGCCCTGCTTGAGCGCGAGGCCGCTCCGGGGCCGGACCTGGGCTTCATAACCCACGGGCAGCGCCAGCGCGAAACCGGCGGGTATCAGCCTCCGCTCCAGCGGCGCCAGCACCACCTCACCCTCCAGCGCGGCCGCCAGATCCATGCCCGCCGACCCCTCGGTCATGTAACGGGGCAGTGGAACGGCCGCCTTGCCGTGGCGCATCCGCTTGATCTGGATCTTGACTTCCGCCATGAGCCCGGGGAAACCTGAAACACGACACCCGCCTCCGCGTCATTCCCGCGAAAGCATGCGCTCGACCCCGATCGGGAGCGGGAATCCACGCGGCGTGAGGCGGTCACTGCCGTTATGGGTTCAGCGCGGCCGCCGTCTCCGGTGCCGCCGTGCCGAACGGTAGACCCTCGACGCCGTGCCCCTCGAGGTCGCCCAGCAAAGTTGCCGTCATGGCTTCGGGCTGGAAGAAGTCACGGGCCAGGGTCGTGACGGCGTCAGGAGTCACGTCACGGATGCCCTGGGTGATCTCCTCCACCGTAATCTGCCTGCCGTGGTGCATCTCGCCGCGGGTCATGTGGCTCATCCACGAATCCGCGGACTCCAGGCCCAGGAGGGTGTTCCCCACGAGTTGGTTGCGGGCCCGGTCGAGCTCGTCTCCGGTCACCTTCCCCTCGGCGATCTTGAGCATTTCCTCGACGGCGAGGTCGATGACTTCCCGGGTCCATTCCGCCTTGGTGCCGACGTAGACGCCGAGGTAGCCCACGTCCCGGTACGCCGACAGGAAGGAATAGACCGAGTAGGCCCTGCCCCGCCGCTCGCGTATCTCCTGGAACAGCCGCGAGCTCATGCTCCCGCCCAGAAGCGTGTTGAGCACGTGCGCCGCGTAGTGCCTCGGGTCGCCGTGGGCCAGCGCCGGCACGCCAAGGCAGATGTGCACCTGCCCGAGCTCCCGGTGATGGACGGACACGCCGCGGCCGACCTCGGGCGGCGCGACCGCGTTTCCCAACGGCCCGGCAGCCAGGCCGCCGAAATCTCCGGCCACCGCCTCCACCAACCCGGCGTGGGTCAGATTGCCCGCCCCGGCGATGATGACCCGGCCCGGCACGTAGCGATCGGCCATGAAGCCCACGAGATCGTCACGCGTGAACCCGGAGACCCTCTCCTTCTCGCCGCAGACGGGCCGCCCCAGCGGGTGGTCGCCGAAATGGTCGAGGCTGAAAAGGTCGTGGACGAACTCCTCGGGGTTTTCGTCCGCCGAGGCGATCTCCTGGAGGATCACGGTGCGCTCGCGCTCGATCTCGTCCGGATCGAACACCGAGTTGAGGAAGATGTCCTTGAGGACGTCAACGGCCAGCGGCAGGTGCTCGTCCAGCACCTTGGCGTAGTAGCAGGTGGACTCCTTGCCGGTGAAGGCGTTGATCAAGCCGCCGACGGAGTCCATCTCCTCGGCGATACGCCGCGCGCTGCGGGTCCCGGTTCCCTTGAAGAGCAGATGTTCGACGAAGTGGGAGATTCCGCCCTGCCGGCGCTCCTCGTGACGGGACCCGTTCTCCACCCAGATGCCGAGGCTCACGGCGCGGGTGCCGGGCCGCTGTTCCGTCAGGATACGGATGCCGTTGTCCAGCAGAGTCTTTTCGAACATCGCGGAGAATACGAACGTGTCAGGATGCCTGTTCTTCCTTGAGGGCTTCCTTGCGGCTGAGCCTGATCTTGCCCTGCCGGTCGACGTCCAGCACCTTCACCATCAACTCGTCGCCCTCGTTGAGCACGTCCCTCACGTGGCGGACGTGGTCGTCGGCGATCTGCGAGATATGCACCAGCCCGTCCGTGCCCGGGAGGATCTCCACGAACGCGCCGAAGTCCATCACGCGGCGCACCGTGCCCTTGTAGATCCTGCCGATCTCCACCTCGGCCACGATGCCCTCGATCATGTCCAGCGCCTGGCGGCTGCCCGCCTCGTCGACGGCCGCCACCGTGACGGTGCCGTCGTCCTGCACGTCGATCTTGGTGCCGGTGGCCTCGACGATGCCCCGGATGACCTTGCCTCCCGGTCCGATGATGTCGCGGATCTTGTCCGGCCGGACCTTGATGGTGGTGATCCGCGGCGCGTGACGGGAAACATCCTCGCGGTTCTCCGCCAGGGTGCCGTCCATGATCCCCAGGATATGCAGCCGCCCTTCCCGGGCCTGGTACAGCGCTTCGGTCATGATCTCGCGGGTAACGCCGCTGATCTTGATGTCCATCTGCAGCGCGGTGATCCCGTCGCGGGTGCCGGCCACCTTGAAGTCCATGTCGCCCAAGTGGTCCTCGTCACCGAGGATGTCGGTCAACACCCGCACCTCGTCGCCGTCCTTGATCAGGCCCATGGCGATGCCCGCCACCGGGGCCTTGATGGGCACGCCGGCGTCCATCAGCGACAGGGAGCCGCCGCAGACGCTGGCCATGGAGGTGGAGCCGTTGGACGACAGGACCTCCGAAACCACCCGCAGCGTGTACGGGAACTCGTCCTCGTCCGGCAGCACGGCCGCCAGCGCCCGCTCGGCCAGGGCGCCGTGGCCGATCTCCCGCCGGCCCGGACTGCGCAGGAACTTGACCTCGCCGGTGCTGAAGGGAGGAAAGTTGTAGTGCAGCATGAACTTCTTGAACTGCTCGCCGGTGAGCGCGTCGACCCGCTGAGCGTCCTGGGCCGTGCCGAGGGTGGCCACCGCCAGCGCCTGGGTCTCGCCGCGGGTGAAGAGCGCGGACCCGTGGGTGCGCGGCAGCAGTCCCACTTCGCAGGTGATGGGCCGCACGTCCTTGAGCCCGCGTCCGTCGATGCGCTTGCGTTGCTGCAGCACCAGGTCCCGGAGCTGGAACTTCTCCAGGTCGCGGAAAGCGCCCTTGAGCTCCTTCTCGCGTCCGGGGAACTCCTCCGAACCCGTGGCCATGATCTCGCCGCCCACCTCGTCGAGGCCGGCGTTGCGCTGCTTCTTGTCGGCAATGCATACGGCCTGCTTGACCTTCTCCTCGGCGAGATCCCTCACCCAGGTGGTCAGTGCCTCGTCCTTCTGCTCCGGAGGCGGCACCCGCTTGGGCTTGCCGAGCTGCTCCTGGAGCTTCTGCTGCAGGTCGATGAGCGGCTGGATCGCCTGGTGCCCCTGGAACAGCGCGTCGAGCACGTCCTCTTCCGGCACCATCGATGCGCCGCCTTCCACCATGACGATGCCGTCCCGGGTGCCCGAGAGGAAGATGTTGACGTCGCACCGGGAAATCTCGCTCACGAGCGGATTCATCACCCACTCGCCGTTGATCCTGCCCACGCGAATCCCCGCCAGCGGCCCCTGGAAGGGGATGTCGGATATCTCCAGCGCTACCGAGGCGGCGAGCATGGACACCGCGTCGGTGTCGTTCTCACCATCCGCGGAGAGCACGGTGACGATGACCTGCGTCTCGGCCTTGAGCCCGCCCGCGAACAGCGGACGGATGGAGCGGTCGATCAGCCGGCAGTTGAGGATCTCTTTCTCGGAAGGGCGGCCTTCGCGCTTGAAGAACCCGCCGGGGATGCGGCCCGCGGCAAACGTCTTTTCCTGGTAGTCGACGGTCAGCGGGAAGAAGTCGATGTCTTCCCGGACATCCTTGGAAGCGACGGCGGTGGCCAGGACCACGGTCTCGCCGAAGCCCACCAGCGCGGCGCCGTCGGCCTGCCCGGCGACCTTGCCCAGGTCGATACATAGCGGTCGGCCGCAATAATCCAACTCGATCTTTGTGTGCATATGTGTGCCCTCAAGGGTAGTGGGGGCTGAAGAGAAGAACGCGGGAAGGGACACGAGCGGCGGGGTATCTATCGGCGGATACCCAGCCGCTGGATCAAAGTCTGATACCTCTGAACATCCCTCTTCTTGAGATAATCCAGAAGCCGCCGCCTCTTTCCGACGAGCTTGAGCAGGCCCATCCGCGTGTGATGGTCCTTCTTGTGAGTCCTCAGATGCTCTGTCAGGTAAACGATGCGGTGGCTGTGAATGGCGACCTGCACCTCGGGCGAACCGGTGTCGGTGTCGTGGAGTCTGAACTTCCTGATCGTCTCGCTGGTCTGCTCCCTAGCTGATTCCATCTGTACCCTTTTCTTTCTCCCTTTTTCTTGTATTTCACATGGTTTGTAGCATACCGGCCGCGGCCCTGTAAAGCTGCCGGCGCCAGGCGTCAGGAGGGCCCCGGGGGGTTCAGGACGCGCACGATCTGCCAGCCTCGCCCCGGTTCTTCCCAGCCGATGAGCGCCACCAGCTCGCCGTCCCGGTCTACCACCCGCCGGGTGGTTTCGCCGGCGGCGGGCGCGGCAACGCCGGCCAGGGCGCCCTGGATGCCCCGGCGAAGCCGTTCCACCTCTCCCGGACCCAACACGGCGCGTTCGAGATGGCCCAGCGCATGGTTCAACGGAACCAGGGGTACGTCCGTGGCCTCGCGAAGGTCCTCGAGGGTCACGGCATCGGCGATGCCGAAGGGCCCCGACGTCACTCTGCGGAGACGGCTCAGGTGGGCTCCGCACCCCAGGAAGCTGCCGATGTCCGCCGCCAGCGTCCTCACGTAGGTGCCCTTGGAGCAGGTGAGCTCGAACTCCAGGTCGTCACCGCCGGACTGCTCCAGGCGCACCAGCTCCACCCGGACGGCCCGGGGCTCCCGTCCCACTTCCAAGCCCTTGCGGGCGAGCTGGTAGAGCCGGGCCCCTTCCCGCTTCAACGCCGAGTACATGGGCGGCACCTGCCGGAGAGAGCCGCTGAACTCGCGCCGCAGGGTTTCGAGCTCCTGCGGGCCGAGACGCGGCGCCTCCCTTCGGGACAGCACCTTCCCGGTGCGGTCCTGGGTATCCGTCTCCGTTCCCAGCGTGATGGCGCCGGTGTACCCCTTGTCCGCGTCCAGGAAATACTGGGCGATCTTGGTCCCCTCGTTGACCGCGAGGGGCAGCAGCCCCGAGGCGAACGGATCCAGGGTCCCCAGGTGGCCGACCTTCCGGGCTCCGGTGAGCCGCTTCACGTCGGCGACCACCCGCGCCGAGGACGGCCCCTCCGGCTTGTCCACCAGGAGGATGCCGCTGCTTGACAAGTGTATGTCGCGTCTCACGTCTTGGGCCGGACCGACCTGAGCAGGTCGTCGATGCGTTGCGCCCGGTCGGGGGCCTCGTCGTGGACGAACTCGATGGCGGGGACGAAGCGCAGCTTGAGCTCCGCGGCAATCCGGCCTCGGATGAAGCCCGTGGCGCCCCGGAGGCCCAGGAGCGCATCCTCCTTGCCGGAAACGCCGTCCCGCACCGTGAAGTAGATGCTGGCGTGCTTCAGGTCGGGCCGGACGTCCACCCCGGTGAGGGTCACCGAGCGAAGCCGCGGATCATCGAGCGAGCGCGTCAGCAACCTGGAGACGAACTCGATCAGCAAGTCGCCGACCCGCTCGGAGCGGGGACCCTGTGCCGTTTGACGATTCCTCATGTGTCCCAATGCCCCGCGGACCCCTCAAAACGTCATTCCCGCGCAGGCGGGAATCCAGGGGCTGGGAGGGGCCTGGATTCCGCCTGCGCGGGAATGACGGGAGATGAGGCGCCGGAGCCTACTCGTGCAGGATCCGGATGTCCGACTCGCCGAGCTCGGCCAGTCCCAGCCGGTCCACGAACTCGACCACCTGCCGAAGCGTGGCTTCGACGACCCTGGCGTTGCTGCCGACGACGCCGAACCCCAGGAGCGCCCGCTGCCACAGGTCCTGGTCGCCGCACTCCGTTACCGAGATATTGAACTTGCTGGAAACCCGGGACTGGATCCTGCGCAGGACCGACCGTTTCCCCTTGAGGGAATGGTTCTCCGGCAGGATCAACGCGATCTTGAGAACGCCGACCACCATGTGGGCACCGTGCTTCGACTTCGCCCCGCGCCGCCGCCGAAGCCGAAGGGAATCTGAAGACTACCGGTCCGCCGAAAGCTGCGCCGCGCCGCCGCCGTCCACCCGCATGGCTCCACGGGTGATGGGGATCTTCTCGAAACCCTCGATGATATCGCCCACCTTGACGTCCTGGTATCCGTCGATGGCAATGCCGCACTCGTAACCGGTGCCCACCTCCCGGACGTCGTCCTTGAACCGCTTCAGGCTCGCGAGCCTGCCCTCGTGCACCACCACCTGATCCCGCAGGAGGCGTATCATGCTCGAACGCAGGATCTTGCCGTCGGTGACCGAGCAGCCGGCGATGGTGCCCACGCCGCGGATGTTGAAGATCTCCCGGACCTGGATGCGGGCGTGGAACTCTTCGCGGAACACCGGCTCCAGCATCCCTTCCATGGCCGAGCGGATGTCGTCGATCACTTCGTAGATGATGGTGTAGAGCCGTACGTCCACACCCTGCTGGGTGGCCAGGGTGGTGGCCTTGGGCTCGGGCCGGACATTGAAGCCGATGACGATGGCGTTGGACGCGCTCGACAGCAGGACGTCGCTCTCGGTAATGCCGCCCACCGAGCCGTGGATCACCCGGATCTTCACCTCGTCGGTGGAGATCCGGGTCACCGCCTCGTTCAGGGCCTCCACCGACCCGTGCACGTCGCCCTTCACCACCAGCCGCAGCTCCTTGACCTCGTTGGCCTTGATCTGGTCGTAGAACTCTTCGAGCGACACCTTGCTGGTCTTGGCCAGCTCGGCCTCCCGCTGCTGGGTCTCCCGGTATTCGGCGAACTGCCTTGCGCTCCCCTCGTCGGTCAGCGCCGAGAAGGCTTCGCCCGCCTGCGGCACCCCCTGAAGCCCCAGGATCTCCACCGGTATGGACGGAGTCGCCTTGTCGACCTTCCGTCCCTGGTCGTCGATCATGGCCCGGACCTTGCCGTGGTGAGGGCCGGCGAAGATGGGATCGCCCACGCTCAACGTCCCCTCCTGGACCAGCACGGTGGAAACCGGGCCGCGGCCGCGCTCCAGCTTCGCCTCCACCACCACGCCGCGGGCAAGCTTGTCGGGATTCGCCTTGAGCTCCAGCAGGTCCGCCTGGAGCAGCAGCATCTCCAGCAGGCCGGGCAGTCCTTCGTGGGTTACCGCCGAGACCGGCACGAAGATCGTGTCGCCGCCCCACGCCTCGGGCACCAGGCCGTGGTCGGCCAGCCCGCGCTGGACCCGCTCCGGGTCCGCGTCCGGACGGTCCATCTTGTTCACCGCCACGATAATGGGAACCTCCGCCGCCCGGGCATGGTCCACCGCCTCGATGGTCTGCGGCATGACGCCGTCGTCCGCGGCCACCACCAGCACCACGATGTCGGTGACCTTGGCGCCCCTGGCCCGCATGGCCGTGAAGGCCTCGTGGCCCGGGGTATCGAGAAAGGTCACCCCCCGGCCGTCCACCCGGACGTGGTAGGCGCCGATATGCTGGGTAATGCCGCCCGCCTCCGCGTCGGTCACGTGCGTGCTGCGGATGGCGTCGAGCAACGACGTCTTGCCGTGGTCCACGTGGCCCATGATGGTAACCACCGGCGGCCTCGGCTCCAGCGCTTCCTCGGGATCGGTGACCTCGTGCTGATCCTGGAGCGCGGTCTCGACGTCGAAGGCCACGTTCTCCACCTGGTAGTCGAACTCGTTGGCCACCAGGGTGGCGGTATCGTAATCGAGCACCTGGTTGATGGTGGCCATCATGCCCAGGCCCATGAGCTTCTTGATGACTTCGCCGGCCTTGATGCCCATGTCCTTGGCCATGTCGCCCACGGTGATGGCCTCGTCCATGCGGATGACCCGCTTGCGGGCCGCGGGCACCGTGATCTCGGTCTTCTTCTGCTCCTTGCCGGGCAGGGCGCGCTTCTTCCTGAGCACCCGGCCGCGCGGCGAGCGGAACTCACGCTCCTTGAGCTCGATGACCTCCTGTTTCCGGATAACCCGCTTCTTGCCCTTGGTTCCCTTGCCGGCCTTGTCCTGCGCGTCGCCTTCCGACGGCTGTGCAGCGTCGCGCGCCCCCCGTTCTCCGGCGCCCGCCGCCGGGGCCTTGGCCGCGGCGGTCTTTGCCGGCGCGGGTGTGACCTTCCGGTTCAGGTCGATGCGCCCCAGGATCCGCGGCCCGGTCAACGAACCCGGCCGCGCGGCCTCGGCGGCCGTCCCGTTGGCGGCGTCCGCATGACCGCCGTCGGCCGCGGCCGGCTGCGGTTCGGGCTCTTCCGCCGCTGCCGGGGCCCCGGACTCCTCCGCCGCGGCTTCCGCCGGTTGCTCCACCGGCTCCGCCGCCTCGGCAGGACTGGCGGCTTCCGCCTCGGCAGGCTCCGTCTCCTCCGGAGCAGCGGCCTCGGCGGCCGGAGCCTCGTCCGTCTGCTCGACCTCGGGAGCCTCGGCCGCTTCCTCCGCGGGCGCGGCCTCCGCGCCATCGGCTTCCCGCGGCGCCGTCTCGGCGGGCTCGGGTCCTGTGGCCGCCGCCTCGACCGGTGCGCTTTCCTGAGCCGCGGCCTCCTGGACCGCCGGTTCCCCGGCCTCGTCGGCCTCCTGCTCTTCCTGCGGCGGCGGCTCCACCGGGTGGATGGGCTTGCGGGTGACCAACTCCACCGTGCTCCTGCGGCGCCGGATGACGTTGGCGCGGACACGCCGCTCCACCACCTTCTCGTGCGCCTGCACCTCGCCCATTTCCTCGTCTTCCGCGGTGATCGTGCGGTCGACGACGATCCGTTCCTCGCCCACCGTGACCTTCGGTTTCTCGGTGGCGGCAATCGCTGCCTTGACCGCGTCGATCTCCGACTCGTCCAGGGAACTCTGCGGCTTCTTGCCGCGGATCCTGATCTTCTCGAGTTGGGCGATGAGATCCTTGGGCTCGATCTCGAGCTGCTTGGCCAGTTGATGCACTCTCACTTTGCTCATTTCCCACTCCATTGAGCGCGAAGCTTTACCAACAGGTCCTCTCGATCCTTGCGGGGCAGATCGCGACGAAAGGCCCGATAGAGGCTCTTCCTTTTCAGGAAAGCTCGCCAGCAGTCCTCGCTGTTATGCAAGTAGCCTCCTCGTCCGCGGTACTCTTCGGGCTGCAAGCCTTCGTCCGTGATCGCCACCCGCCGCAGAACGGACTTGTCGTCGCGCCGGCCGCAACCCAGGCACGTCCGTACCGGCGACCGATCGCTCATCCCGGCCTCACGCACCCTGCTGGGGCGTCGGCTCCACCTCCTCTTCGCCGCCGGCGGCGCCGGTCTCCCCGGCGGCTTCGCCCGCCGGCAACCCGGGCTCCGCTGCCGCCTCCGTGGCCTCGGTCTCCGGAACGCCGGCATCGGCCGCCGATTCCTCCCGGTCGGCCGCCGCGGCTTCCTCGGCCGCGGCCTCTTCGGCCTCCCGCGCCGCCCGCTCACGCAATTCCTCCACGTGCTTCGCGCTCGCCTCCAGGATGGCCAGGGCCTTTTCGGGCTCGATGCCGGTGATCTCGTTGATGGTTGCCGGCTCGGCCTCGGACACGTCCTCGGCCGACTTGAACCCCGACTGGTACAGCAACTCCGCCATCACCTCGCTCACGCCCGGGATCGCGGACAGCGACTGCCTCGCCTGCCGGCTCTCCTCCTCGGCCTCCGATTCGCTGCGGGCATCGATGCCCCAGCCGGTGAGACGGGACGCCAGCCTGACGTTCTGTCCCTTGCGTCCGATGGCCAGCGAGAGTTGCTCATCCGGAACGATGACCTCCATGCTGTGCGCATCCTCGTCCAGCAGGATCTTGGTCACCTTGGCCGGCGCCAGCGCCCGGCAAACATACTCGGCCTGCTCGGGTATCCAGTGCACGATGTCGATCTTCTCGCCGCGCAACTCCTGCACCACGGACTGGACGCGGGTTCCCTTCATGCCCACGCAGGCGCCCACCGGATCCACGTCGGGGTCGTTGGAGGTCACGGCGATCTTGGCCCGGCCGCCGGGCTCACGGGCGGCGCCCTTGACCTCGACGATCCCTTCGTAGATCTCGGGGACCTCCTGCTCGAACAGCTTGATCAGCATGCCCGGGTGGGTCCGGGACAGCACGATCTGGGGGCCCCGGCTGGTCATCTCCACGCTGACGATATAGGCCCGGATCCGGTCGCCCTGCCGGTACCGTTCCCGCGGCACCTGCTCCTTTTCCGGCAGGATCGCGTTGGTCCTTCCCAGGTTGACGATGATGTTGTTCTTCTCGAAGCGCTGCACGATGCCGTGGACCAGCTCACCCTGGCGGTCCTTGAACTCGTTGAAGATGATCTCCCGCTCGACGTCCCGCACCCGCTGCACGATGTTCTGCTTGGCGGCCTGGGCCGCGATCCGGCCGAACACCGTCGCGTCGATCTTCATCAGCAGCTCGTCGCCCAGCTCCACGTCCGGATCCAGGGTTTCGCGGGCCTCGTCCAGGTCGATCTCCATCTCGGGATCGGCGACGTCGTCCACCACCACCTTGGCCTCGAAGAGCTCGATCTCGCCGATATCGGGATTGTACTGCGCCTCGAACGTACGCTCCGCGCCGAAGGTCTTCTTGGCCGCCGACACCATGGCGGACTCGATGGCCTCGACCAGGATCTCCCTGTCGATCCCCTTCTCCTTGGTCACCTGCTCGATGACTCGATTAAGATCCTGTTGCATCTTTTTCCCCCGGCATCAGGGTGACGCCCACTCGTACTCGACGTTGGCCTTGACGATGAGTCCGAACGGGATGAACACCTCGCGTCCGTCCTGCACCAGCACGACGCCGTCTCCGGCCGCGCCGTGGAGCGGTCCCAGGAAGTTCCTTCGGCCGTCGATCATCTCGCCGGTACGGACCCGGACCCGCTGACCGACGAAACGGGCGAAATGTTCGGGTTTCCTGAGTGGACGGTTAACCCCCGGAGAGGATACCTCCAGGGTGTAGGCACCCTCGACGACTTCATGGACATCCAGGATGTCGCTCAACTCCCGGCTGACCCGGCTCAGCTCGTCGAGGCCGGGAGCGTCGGCTTCGTCCTGTGTCCCGGCCTTGTCCAGATACACGCGCAACACTCGGCCCGATCTCCCTTCGTGCCGGAGCTCGATTTCCACCACCTCCAAATCCTCACCCGCCGCCAGCGGATCCACGATCTCCCAGAGCCGATCCAGTGTCTCGCCTGTCGCCATCGGCACCTCAAATAAAAAAGCGGGCAAGCTGCCCACTGATGTTCCCCTTTTACACATTGACGCCGCCGAATGCAAGTTGCCGCCCGTGTCACGCCATGCGGAGAAGAGCCCGCGGGCGGCTCCGGCGCCGCCGTTCAGCGGTTGCCCCGCAAGGGTGAACTCGTTATCATCCCGGTTCTGAAACCGTCCATGTCCACCCTTCCTGCCATGTCCACTCCATCTCGATCAGGCGACGTCCCGGCGGCGATCTCCTGGCAAGACGTACTCACCAGCCTGGAGGATGCCGTGATGGTCGTGGATCGTTCGCGCGGCGTCACGTTCGTAAACCAGGCCGCCGAGACCCTCACCGGGCTGTCCGCGCGGAACATGCTGACCCGGGACTCCGACGACCTCTTTCACGCCAACGGTTGGCTGCTGGCCATGATCGACAAGAGCCTCGGACCGGACGAGAGCACCAGCCGCGCGGAGAACAACTTCGTCCGGCGGCGGGGAAAGCGGGTGCCGGTGAGCGCCCTGGTGTCGCCCCTGCGGGACCAGGACGGCGGAGTCGCGGGAAGCGTCCTGCTCTTGCGGGACCGGACCCTGCGGCAGGCCATGGAGGATGACCTCCGCCGATCGGACCGGTTGGCGCTGCTGGGCAAGCTGGCCGCCGGCCTCGCCCACGAGATCAAGAATCCCCTGGGCGGCATCAAGGGCGCGGCCCAGTTGATTCGCGTCGAAGTGGCCCACGACGCCTCGCTGCTGGAGAACACGGACATCATGATCCGGGAAGTGGACCGCGTGAACCAACTGCTGGACCAGCTCCTGGACCTCGCCCGTCCGGCCGGGCTCCACCTGGAGGCGCTGAACGTCCACGAGCTGCTGGAACATGTCCTGGGCCTGGAAGTCCATTCGGCGGCAGCCGCCAAGGTATGCATCGAGCGCTCCTTCGACCCCAGCCTGCCGTTCATTGTGGGAGACCGCAGCCGGCTGATCCAGGTCTTCCTGAATCTGGTAGAGAACGCGTTTCAGGCCAATCCCACGTGCATGACCGTGGCCACGCGCATGGAAACGGAGTTCAGCCTGCGCACCGAACGTTCCAGCGCGACCAAGTTCGTCACCGTGGACATCCGGGACGACGGGACGGGCATTGACGAAGAGGACCTGCCGGACATCTTCTCCCCGTTCTTCACCCGGAAGCGGCGCGGAACCGGCCTCGGGCTCGCCATCTGCGACCGCACCGTAAAGGAGCACGGGGGACGGCTGAGAGTGGAAAGCCGCCTGGGCGAGGGATCGGTGTTCAAGGTCTCCCTGCCCGCCCAACAGAGTTAGCCTTCATGGAACAAGGCCGCATCCTGCTGGTGGAAGACGAGGAGTCCCTGAGCCGGGTGCTCCGGAAGGCCCTGGAGCGCCAGGGGTACTGGGTTGCGGCCAGCGCCACGGGACGGGACGCGTGCCAACGGCTGGAGGAGTCCGGCTTCGATGCCGTCCTGCTGGACATCGGGCTCCCGGACGTCGACGGACTGACGCTGCTCGACTTCGCCAGGGAAGCCGGCCTGCAGACCCCGTTCATCGTCATGACCGCGCAGAACACCATGCGCAACGCCATCGAGGCCATGAAGTCCGGCGCCTTCGACTATCTCACCAAGCCCTTCGACCTCGATGTCCTCATGGTGGTGGTGGAACGGGCCCTGGACCGGAAGCGCCTCAGCCGGGAGCTCAGCGACCTCAAGGAGGAAGTCAAGAAGAAATACGAGCCCGGCGTCAACATGATCGGCACCAGCGCGGCCATGCAGCAGGTCTTCAAGACCATCGGACAGGTGGCCGGCACCGACACCACGATCCTGATCCACGGGGAGAGCGGGACCGGCAAGGAGCTGGTGGCCAAGACGATTCACTACAACTCCCCCCGCTGGAACAAGCCCTTCGTGCCGGTGAACTGCGCGGCGATCCCCAGGGACCTGCTCGAGTCGGAGCTCTTCGGACACGAGAAGGGAGCGTTCACCGGCGCCCTGGAACGGCATATCGGGACCTTCGAGCAGGCCAACGGCGGGACCTTGTTCCTCGACGAAATCGGCGAGCTGCCGCCGGAGCTCCAGACCAAGCTGCTGCGGGTGCTGCAGGACGGCACCTACCGGCGGGTGGGGGGCAAGGACATGCTCCGGTCGGACACCCGGCTGCTGGCGGCGACCAACCAGGACCTGGACCGGGCGGTCCAGGAGAACCGTTTCCGGGACGACCTCTACTTCCGCCTCAAGGTCATACCGCTCGAGATCCCTCCCCTGAGGGACCGCCGCACCGACCTGCCGGCCTTGATCGACTTCTTCATCGCCAAGGTCAACAGCGAAATGGGCACGCAGGTGTCGGGGGTGTCGCCGGAGGCTCTGAAAGAGCTCCAGCAGTACGACTGGCCGGGCAACGTCCGCGAGCTCGAAAACGTCCTCATCCGTGCGGCGGTGCTTTCCCCGGGGCCGATCCTGTCGGCCCGGGACTTCGCCCTGTCGAACCCGGCCGAGCCGCCTTCCGGCGACTATGACAGCCTGTCGCTGGAGGAGGTCGTGCGCGGAAAGCTGGAAGACTATTTCCGCCGCACCCGGGGAGTCCAGGTGAAGAACCTCCACTCCGTGATCATGGAAAGAGTGGAACGGCCCCTGATCGAGTTGAGCCTCCAGGCCACCCGCGGCAACCAGATACGCGCGGCCCAGTTGCTCGGCATCAACCGCAACACCCTGCGCAAGAAGATCACCGACCTCCGCATCACCGTCAAGCGGGAACCATGAGCTGTCTGCCCTCGCGGCTCTATGCCATCGTGGACCCGGCCCAGACCGGGGGGCGGCCGCTGGCCCCGGTCATCGACGCCATGCTGGCCGGGGGCGTGTCGGTGCTCCAGCTCCGGGTGAAGGACCGTCCCGCCGACGAGTTCCTGCGCCTGGCCGCGACGGTCCGGGAGAAGACCGCCCGGGCCGGCTGCCTCTTCATCGTCAACGACCGCGTGGACATCGCGCTGGCCGCCCGGGCCGACGGCGTGCACCTGGGGCAGGACGACCTGCCCCTGGAGGCCGCGCGGCCGCTGGTGGGCGACCGGCTCATCGGCGTCTCCACCCACAGCGCGGAACAGGCCGAAGCGGCGGAACGGCACGGAGCCGACTACATCGGTTTCGGCCCCATGTTCCCCACCCGGACCAAGGAGACGGGCTACGCGTCCCGCGGCCTCGAGATGCTCGCGGCCGTGCGGCGCCGGGTCGGGATCCCCATCGTCGCCATCGGCGGCATCACCGCGGAGAACGTCGCGCGGACATGGGAAAGCGGGGCCGACGCCGCCGCCATGATCAGCCACCTGACCCGAGGGGACGACATCGCCGCGCGGGTCCGAAGCGTTCTCGACCTGGCGCCGTAACACCGCCCCGGACGTCAGTACGGCTCGGCGTCGGCGTAGCCCTCGTCGTCGCGCCCGGTGTAGTCCTCGAAACGGGTGTATTCCTTCAGGAAGGTCAGCCGGACCGGGCCCGTCGGGCCGTTGCGCTGCTTCTCCACCAGGATCTGCGCGACGTTGGTATGCTTGGACACGTCCTTCTCGTAGGCATCCTCGCGGTAGACGAACATGATCACGTCGGCGTCCTGCTCGATGGCGCCGGACTCCCGCAGGTCCGCCATCACCGGACGCTTGTCGCCGCGCTCCTCCACCCGGCGGTTGAGCTGCGAGAGGGCCACCACGGGAACGTTCAGCTCCTTGGCGAGGGCCTTGAGCGACCGTGAAATCTCGGAGATTTCCTGCTCGCGGTTCGGCGAGTCCCGGTAGCCGCGCATGAGCTGGAGGTAATCGATGACCACGAGGCCGATGTTGCGGGTGCGGTCGCGCAGGAGCCGCCGGGTCTTGGCCCGTACCTCCAACACCGTCAACGCGGCCGTGTCGTCGATGTAGATCGGCGCTTTCGCCAGCCGCGTCGTGGCGCTCACCAGGCTGCCCGACTCCTGGTCGTTGAGATACCCGGTCCGGAGCCTGGAGTGGTCCACGCGCGCCTCGGAGCAGAGCATCCGCAACACGAGCTGCTCCTTGGCCATCTCGAGGGAGAAGATGGCCACGCCGATCCCATGGAACGCGGCGTAGACCGCGACGTTGAGCGCGAACGCGGTCTTGCCCATGCCCGGCCGGCCGGCGACGATGAGCAGGTCCGAGGGCTGGAAACCAGCGGTCAACTGGTCGAGGTCGTGATAGCCCGTTGCCACCCCGGTGACCATTCCCTTGCGTTGGGAGAGCTCCGCGAGCTTCTTGATGGTGTCGGTCATCAGGTCGCCGACCCAGACGAAGGCCGCGTTGATGCGCTGTTCCGAGATGTCGAAGATGGCGCGCTCGGCGTCGTCCAGGAAGGTGTCGACGTCGCCCCGCTCTTCCAGCCCGCGGGAGGCGATATCGGTGGAGGTGCGGATCAGGTGCCGGAGGATCGCCTTCTCCCTCACGATCCGCGCGTAGTGGCCGATGTTGGCAGCGGTGGGGACCTGGCTCGCGAGCTCCGCGAGATAGGCGGAGCCGCCCACGTCTTCCAGCTCTCCCTTGGTCTTGAGATGGTCGCTCAGGGTGATGAGGTCCACCGGCTCGTTGCGGTCCCAGAGCTCCACCATGGCCCGGAAGATCTTGCGGTGCGACTCGCGGTAGAGGTCGTCGGGCTTGACCTGCTCGATGACCGTGTTGATGGCGTCGTTCTCCAGCAGCACGCCGCCGAGGATCGACGCCTCCGCCTCCAGGTTCTGGGGCGGAAGCCTGTGAAGGCTGTCGGTCACGTCCGCCATGGATCAGCCTGGCGGCCGCCGGCTTTCCCGGGCGCCGCGCCGTGCTCCGCGGCCACCACCGTGTGGATGCCCCCGCGGACGTTGAAGTCGCCCACGACGCTCATGTACTTGGGCGAACAGGCCTCCACCAGGTCGTCCAGTATCCGGTTGACCACGTCCTCGTGAAAGACGCCCTCCTCACGGAACGACCAGAGATAGAGCTTGAGCGACAGCAGCTCGACGCAACGTGGACCCGGAAAGTAACGGACCCGGATGGTGGCGAAGTCCGGTTGTCCGGTCCTGGGACACACGCAGGTGAACTCCGGGCATTCCATGGCCACCTCGTAGTCGCGGTCCTGCCGTGGATTGGGAATGGTTTCGATCTGTTTGCCGGGTTGCGTCGGCACGGTGCCTGCCCCTCCCCGCGTGTCAGCCGCGGGCGCCTTGACTTGAGGCCCCCCGGACGCCAGACTGACGCCGCATGAAGTTCGACATCCACGTTCCTTCCATCGACGGCGTCGTCAGGGCCGAGGTCCGATCGGCCGAGGACGGCGACTCGTGGTCGGCCTACCTCGTCCTCATCGGCGGCGCCGCGCTGGCGGATGCCTGTCTGGTGCTGGCGCGCTCGGGCGCGCCACTCCGTTTCAGCGGCGAGACGGCCGAGGCCGCCGAGGCCCGCGCCAAGGAATACGTCCAGGCCCACTACCGGGTCGCACGCATGATCTGGTGAGCCCGGGCCGCCGCCGCGGGAGCGCCGTCACGTCAGCCGCAAGCTGTACTCGAGGACCTCGCTGAGCCTTCGTATCTTGGTGGCCCGGTCCAGGCGCTCCTCACGGGGCGCCAGGAAGTAGCGATCCAGGCTGCTCCGGAGATTCCACTCCAGCACCTCGATGCACTGCTCGGTGACGTCCCGCTCCAGCCGCCGGCGTTGCTCCTGGCGGACCTTGCTGATCTCTACGACGCGCGCCATGACACAGGGACCCCACACTAGAAACAGAAAGGCGCGCTGTCAAGTCGCGGGCTGCTGCTGGGTGACGCAGTGGATGCCCCCGAGGCCGAGGATCAGCGCCCGCGCGTCGATACCGACCACCCGGCGGCCCGGAAACAGCGGCGCCAGGGTGTCCAGGGCGGCCTGATCCCGGGGTCCGCCGTAGAGCGGCACCAGCACCACCCCGTTGGCGATATAGAAGTTCGCGTAGCTCGCGGGAAGCCGGGAGCCGTCCGCCGTCACCGGATCGGGTTGCGGCAGCGGGAGCACCCGGAGCGGACGGCCGCGGAGATCCTCGGCGGACGCCAGACAGCGAAAGTTCTCTTGCAACGCACGGTGGTTCGCGTCCCGGGGATCCTCTTCCACGACGCACACGACGGTATCCGTGCTCACGAAACGCGCCAGGTTGTCGATGTGTCCGTCGGTGTCGTCCCCCACCATGCCCGCCGGGAGCCAGAGGACCCGCCGGACCCCGACGGTGGACCGCAAAACCGTCTCGATCTCCTCCCTTGTCCGGCCGGGGTTGCGGTTGGGGTTCAGAAGGCACTCCTCGGTGACGAGGCAGAGGCCTGCGCCGTCCACCTCGATGGAGCCTCCCTCCAGCACGATTCCCGGAGCGAACGCCCGCAGGCCGAGAGCCTCGTTGATCCGCGGCGGCACGGCGTCGTCCGCCACGTAGTCCGGGTACTTCAACCCCCAGGCGTTGAACCGCCAGTCGACCAGGGCCTCGGAACCCCCCGCGGCGGTGAGAAAGGTGGGCCCGTAGTCCCGGATCCAGACATCGACGGTGGGGATGCGATGGAAGAGGACCCGGCGCGCGTCGACGCCGGCGCTCTCGAGACGTGCCGCCGCCGAGGCTTCGGAAAGAGGATCGTTGACAAGCAGGTGGACCCGCTCGCCGGCGGTCAGCGCCCGGATCATCTCGACCCAGGTCTGCCGCACCCGATCGAGGTCGTGCGGCCAGGTGTCCCGGTTGTGAGGCCACGCGAGCCACGTGGCCGCATGGGGCTCCCACTCCGCCGGCATCCGGTAACCCGCCGCCCGGGGATCCGCCGCGTCGCGTGTCACGGATCAGTCCAGCAGTTGCCGGGTGAGGCCGCCGTAGGCGTCGATGCGCCGGTCCCGGAGAAACGGCCAGTTTTGGCGGGCTTCCGCCACGGCGCCGAGGTCGCATTCCACCAGCAGGGTTTCAGGACGGTTCCTGCCGGCCCGCGCCAGCACCCGGCCGGACGGGTCGGCGGCAAAGGAGTTGCCCCAGAAGGCGATCCTTTCCTCGCGGCCCACCCGGTTGACGGCGGCCACGTAGACGCCGTTCGTTACCGCGTGGGAGCGCTGCACCAGCTCCCAGGCTTCGAGCTGGGCCTGGCGCGCGGCCCGGGTCTCTCCGGCGCCCCACCCGATGGCGGTAGGGTAAAAGATGATCTCGGCCCCGCCCAGGGCCGCCAGCCGCGCCGCTTCCGGGAACCACTGGTCCCAGCAGATCAGCACGCCCACATGGGCGTAGCGGGTGCGGAAGGTCCGGAACCCCAGGTCGCCGGGGGTGAAGTAGAACTTCTCGTAGAAACCCGGGTCATCCGGTATGTGCATCTTGCGGTACTTGCCCAGCACGGCTCCGTCCGCGTCGATGACCACCGCGGTGTTGTGATAGACGCCGGGCGCCCGGGCCTCGAACACGGAGGCCACGATGACGACCTCCAACTCCCGCGCCAGGGGACAGAAACGCTCGGTGGTGGGGCCCGGGACGGGCTCTGCCAGGGAAAAGGCCTCCGTATCCTCGGACTGCGGGAAATACCGGGAGCGGAACAGCTCCTGCACGCACACGATCCTGGCGCCGGCCTCCGCGGCGAGCCGGATGCGCCGCGCTGCGGCCGTGAGGTTGCGACCGGGGTCCAGAGCCGCCCTGGACTGGACCAACCCCATGGTCACGCGGTTATTAGCCATGGCGGAATCCGTATCCTCAAGGGTTCAGGGTACCGGACGGGATGTGTGTACCTCTAACAAATCGACCGGAGAGGGTCCAGTGCCGATGAGAGCTTGTGGTTGGATCTTGCGCCTCGTCTCCCGTATCCTGTCATTTGGGTAGCACACCGATGGCGCAATTGACTTTAGAGCGGTTATCAAAGGACTTCGGTACCACCCGGGCCGTCGATGGCGTCACCCTCACGGTGGAGAACGGAGAGTTCCTGGCCTTGCTGGGCCCTTCCGGCTGCGGCAAGACGACGATCTTGCGTCTCATTGCCGGGTTTGAGCGGCCCACGTCGGGCCGCATTCTGTTTGATGAGACGGTGATGTCGGGACCGGGCGTTCACGTGCCGCCGGAGCAGCGACGCGTCGGGATCGTTTTCCAGTCCTATGCGCTGTGGCCGCACATGAGCGTGGCCGACAACGTCGGCTACCCGTTGCGGGTCGCCGGCGTCAATGCCAGGGACCGCCGCGGGCCGGTCCTCGACGCCCTCACGACCGTCGGACTGGAGAGCTTCGCAGCGCGCCGTCCGGCCGATCTTTCCGGAGGCCAGCGGCAGCGCGTGGCGCTTGCCCGATGTCTGGTCATGGAACCGCGCCTCCTTCTGTTCGACGAGCCCTTGGCCAATCTTGACGTTCATCTACGGGCGGCAATGCAGGACGAGTTCGTCGACTTTCACCGCAAGACGCGCACGACGATCGTCTACATCACCCACGATCAGGCCGAGGCAATGGCGATGGCCGACCGCATCGCGGTCATGTCGGACGGCTGCATCGAACAGACGGCGGAGCCCGAAATGCTCTACGACCAACCCGAAACGCCCATGGTAGGAAACTTCATCGGCGAAGGGGTCATCGTCGAGGCGACCCTGCTGGAAACCCCCGTGGAGGGCCATGGCCGCGCCAGGGTGTTCGGCCATGAGTGCACCGTACGGGCGGGCAACGGCGTCACCCAGGGGCCGGTACGGCTCTGTCTTCGACCCGAAGCCCTGCGCCCCGACGAGGGGTACGGCTTTGCTGCAACCGTACGGCGCACGAGCTACCGCGGCGGCATCTATGCCGTCGAGGCGACTGCCGACGATGCCGAGGTACCGGTACGGCTGTGGCTGCGGCGGCCGCCTGCCATCGGCGAAACGCTGCGTATCGCCGTGGATGATGCGTGGGTCATCCCGTAAAGAACCAGCTGAAGCACGGCACTCGCTAGCCCTCCCATGGCAGGACGCCTGGCGGCAGCCGCCTTGAAATCGCCTGCGTCGCCAACATCAACAGCAACACCACCAGCACGGTGACCACCGCGACGGCGGCTGCCAGCGTCGTAAAGCCGCCGTCGTCGAGGCTGAACACGATGACGCCAAGCGTCTCCGCCCCTGACGACCACAGGAGAGCCGAGACCGTCAGTTCGTTGAACGCGGTCAGGAACACGATGATCCCCCCCGCGACGGCGACCGGTGCGAGCAGGGGCACTATCACGGTGACCAGCCGGTAAATCAGGGCGGCTCCAGCCATCTGCGCCGCTTCCTCGAAAGTCCGGTCGAGCTGGTGGTAGCCGCTGATGACGGGCCTTAGACCCAACGTCAGGAACCGCGCCAGGTACGCCGCGAAAATGATCCAGACCGTGTTGTAGATGCTGACGCCCAGCAGCGGCAGGGGTTTCAGAAAGATCAGAATGGCGGCGATGGCCAGGACGACCCCGGGCAGTGCGTAAGGAAGCTCCGCCGCCAGGTTCAGGGCGCCGAGGATGCGGCTGCGCCGGCGGGTCACGAAGTAGGCCAACACGAGCGAGACCCCCACCAGCGTCACGGCGGCCCCGCCCGCCAGGAGGAAACTGTTACGAAAAGCTCGGATGGTCGCGTCCTGCCGCGCGAGCACCTCGACGTAGTTGTCCAGGGTCGCCGTGCCGGGTCCGAGCGTCACTCCATAGGCGGGGACCAGGGAGGTTGCGATCAAGGCGGCGAGCGGCGCCACCAGGATGAAGAAGATCACGAGCCAGCTTGCCGCCTCGACGAACGGCCGCCACCCCCCGAGCTTGAAGTCGAGGGGCTGGGACGCCGGGCCGATGGTGCGGTAGTCGCGCCGCCGCAACATCCAGCCCTGGAGGAGAACGCCGGAAAACGCGATCACGCCCACGACGATGGACAGCACCGCGACCTCGGAAATGATGGTGGGTCCGAAGCTCGACAACCGCTGGAAAATGAGTGTCGGGAGCACGGTGTAGCGGGCCGGAATGCCCAGCAGGGCGGGAATGCCGAAGTTGCCGACCGCCGACACGAACGCCAGCGCGGCTCCCGCCACCAGCGCCGGCGTCATCAACGGAATGACCACGTCGCTCAGCACCCTGGCGATGCCGGCGCCGGAGGCGCGGGCGGCCTCGACCATCTCGCGCGGCAGGCTCCGCAAACCGGCCCGCATCGCCAGGAACACCAGCGCCGAGTGCTGGATGCCGAGCAGCAGACCGATGCCCTCGCGCGAGTACATGGGGTGCGGCGTGCCCGGCGGCGGCGCGATGCCAAGCGCGTTGAGAAGCGGGCTCGAGGGACCGAACAGTTGTATCCAACTGAGCGCGGTGATCTGGGGCGGGATCATCAAAGGCAGCATGAAGCAAAAGACCAGAAGGCCCTTCGCGCGCACGTCGGTGAGTGCCACCGCCAGGGCAAACGCCGTGCCCAGGGCGGTGGCGATGATCGTCCCCAAGCCGGCCGTGAAGAGCGTGCGCCCGGTCGTCCGCCAGGTCGAACGCGCCGACAGCACCTCCTCGAGGACCGCGGTATCGAACACGCCGCCGGGAGCGATGCCTTCGAGCAGCAGGCGTCCCACCGGCAGCACGCTCACCAAAGCGACGAACAAAACAAGGGCGGCGAACAACACGTGCTCGCCGCCCCGTTGAAAGCGTCCCCGGAAGCGGGTCATGCGATGATGCTTCTCCGGTGAACTACTGGCCGAAGACCTCGATGAAGCGCTTCTTGTTGGCTTCGGCGTCGCTGAGCGCCTTGCCGGCATCGAAGGCCATCAGCTTGATCCGGCTGCGTGGGGGGAAGCCCGGCGGCGGCGAAACCTCCGGGTGGGCGGGGAGATACCCTTGACTCGCCGCCAGCTCCTGGCCCTTGCGCGACAGCAGGAAGTCGACGAAGGCCTTGGCCGCCTCGGGGTTCTTCGCCGTGCTCAGGATCGCAACGGGTTCGGTGACGGCGCTGACTCCCTCCGCCGGGAAGACGAAGCTGACCGGCGATCCCTTGGCCTTTTCACGGATAGGCAGGAAGTCGACGACCATGCCGTACATTTTCTCGCCGCCGGCGACCGCCCGGAACGTGCCTCCGTTCCCGCCCTTGGGATTGACGTCATTGGCCGCGAGCTTGTCGTAGTAGGACCAGCCCAGTTCGGGGTGGGAGGTCAGCGTGGCCAGGTGGATCAGAGCCGCGCCGGAGGTCAGCGGGCTCGGCATCGCCACGAGACCCTTGGCCTGGGCTGCCACGAGATCCTTCCACGACGAAGGCTTCATCGAGGCCTTGGTGTTGTAGACGATGCCCGTGGTGATGAGCTTGGTGGAGAAGTAGTGTTTTTCCTTGTCGTAGAGGGCCGGATCGTAGTCGCTCACGGGGGCGTCGGCATGGGCCATCAGGCGGCCCTCGCCCTTCAGACCTTCCATGGTCACCGTATCGGCGATGAGCAGGAGGTCCGGCTGCGGGCTCCCGGCCGCGAGCTCGGCCCGAAGCTTGGCCATGACCTTGGTGGTCCCGTCACGGATCCACTCGACCTCGACGCCGGGGTGCTGGGCCTTGAAGGCATCGACCGTCTGCTGCGCGTCGCGGTTCGGCTGGCTCGTGTAGAGCACCAACTTGCCCGAGACGGCCCACGAAGGGCCTCCGAGGGCAAGCATGGCTGCCAGAACGCCGGCTGTAATGAGCAATTTTTTCATAATGAGTGTCCTTTCCGGAGCTCCCTTGCACCTTGCTGACAACCGGGTGCACATGCATTCGTGTTCGCACCTCCGGGAGGTGCAGCCTGCATGTAATCACCCCTCTATGAAAGGATTGTGACGTCGGGGTGAAGACTCTGTATCGGATCTCATCGGGATGGCCGTACACATGAGAAAAGCGCTCTGGCCCCACGAGCGCTCCGGTTCGCGGCGGGACCCCTACGCCGCCTGCCGGCGGTCCATGGGCACGTAGTCGCGGACGTCCGAGCCGAGGTAGAGTTGGCGCGGGCGGGCAAGCTTCTGCTCGGGATCCCTCAGCATCTCGATCCACTGGGCGAGCCAGCCGGAGGTCCTGGCGATGGCGAAGAGCACCGGGAACATGCTCACGGGCAGTCCCATGGACTGGTAGATGAGCCCGGAGTAGAAGTCGACGTTGGGATAGAGCTTGCGCTGAATGAAGTACTCGTCCTCCAGGGCGATGCGCTCGAGCTCCAGGGCGATGTCCAGCAACGGGTTGCGTCCGGTCACCTCGAACACCTGGTCCGCGATCCTCTTGATGACCTTGGCCCGTGGGTCATAGTTCTTGTAGACCCGGTGCCCGAAGCCCATGAGTCGCCCTTCGCCCGCCTTCACCCCCTTGATAAAGGCCGGGACCTTGTCCTTGGAGCCGATTTCCGCCAGCATGCGCAGCACCATCTCGTTGGCGCCGCCGTGAAGCGGTCCGTAGAGGGCGGCGGCCGCGCCGGCCAAAGCCGAGTAGGGATCGGTCTGGGAGCTGCCGACGCTGCGCATGGCGTTGGTGCTGCAGTTCTGCTCGTGGTCCGCGTGGAGGATGAAGAGGACGTCCAGCGCCTTCTCCAGCACCGGGTCCGGCGAATACTTGAGCTCCGTCATCTTGTACAGCATGTTCAGGAAGTTGCCTGTGTAGCTCAAGTCGTTGTCCGGATAGGCGTAGGGAAGCCCCATGGCGTGGCGGTAGACGAAGGCGGCCAGGGTGGGGATCTTGCCCATCAGCCGAAATGTCTGTTTGCGCTGGGACTCCGGGTCGAAGATGTTCTTGGAGTCGGGATAGAAGGTCGATAGCGCCGCGATGGAGCTCACCAGCGTTCCCATGGGGTGGGCGTCGTACTTGAACCCGTCGATGAACTTCTTGATGTTCTCGTGGAGCAGCGTGTGGTGGTTTATGTTCCAGCTCCAGTCTTCCAGCTCGTCGGCCGTGGGCAGCTCGCCGTGGAAGATCAGGTAGGTGGTCTCCAGGTAGGTGCTTTCCTCCGCCAACTGCTCGATGGGGTAGCCGCGATAGCGCAGGATGCCCACGTCGCCGTCGATGAAAGTGATGCGGCTGTGGCACGAGGCCGTGTTCAGGAAGCCCGGGTCGTAGCTCATCAGGCCGAAATCGCCCTCCGAACTCTTGATCTGCCGAAGGTGGGAAGCATTGATGGCGCCGTTCTCGATGGGGATTTCGTAGGATGTCCCGGTCCGGTTATCCGTCACGGTCAAGGTGTCTGCCGTCATACGTCATTCCTCTTCTTGTGCATTTTCGAAGTAGCTGTCTTAGAACATCCCCGGTGAGGGGTCAACCCATTATTTGGGGGCTTCCCGCTTGACATTCGGGGCCCTACGCGTTCTCGAAAACGATCCCCGGACGGGCTCTCCGGGGGCCTGCGGCCACGAATCGTGACTGCCCCGCAGAGCCTCTTCAGCGGCCCGGTTCACGCCCCGGTGAGCCGCATTCCGCCGTCCACCGGGAGGATGGCGGCGGTGACGTGGGAGGCGGCGTCCGACGCCAGGTACACGGCCGCCTGGGCCACGTCCTCGGGCTCTCCGATGCGGCCCAGCGGCACCCGGTCGGCGTAGCGGGCGAGCTTTTCCGGCGTCGACGTGTCCACCATGGGAGTGCGGTTGGGGCCGGGGCAGATGCAGTTGACTCGGATGTTCTGGCGGGCGTGGTCCTCGGCCATGGCCTCGGTCAGCCGGACCATGCCGCCCTTCGACGCGCAGTAGGCCGCGCGGCCCGCCTGACCCATCATCCCCGAGCGGGCGGCGATGTTGATGATGACCCCGCCGCCGCGCTTGACCATCTCCGGTATGGCGTGACGGCACACGTTGAAGACCCCCTTCAGGTTGGTGTCCAGGGTCCGGTCCCAGTCCTCCTCGGTGATCTCCGTCACCGCGCCGTTGGTGCGGACGCCGGCGCTGTGGACGACGATGTCCAGGCCGCCGTAGCGTTCGACCGTGGCGGCCACCACCGCCGCCATCTCCTCGTGCCGCCGGACGTCGGCCGCGGTGAACATGGCGTCGCCGTCCTCGGCGCGAATGAGCGCCAGGGTTTCCTCGCCCTTGCTCGAGGTGGTAGACGTCCCCGCGACCGCGCAGCCCTCACGGGCGAAGGCTACCGCGATGGCGCGCCCCAGGCCCGAGCCGAATCCAGTCACCAGAGCCACCTTGTCTTCGAGTTGCCGCATGCGTTCTTCCCCCTCGCGCCGGGAACCCGCGCCGTAGGAGCGGTTTCGACCCGCCCGGGCTCGCGATTCGCTGCCGATTTCAGGGCTCCCGGGAGACCTCAGTCCACCGCATACTCCCGGATGGCGTCGTCGTCGAGGACCATGCCGTGTCCCGGAGTCTCCGGCAGCGTCACCCAGCCGTCCTGGGGCTCGGGCGGGTCCTTGTAGATGGATTTGGCCATGTGCCAGTCGTTCACATGGAACTCGGTGCGCCAGCCGTTGGGCACGGCCGCGTGCAGGTTCATGTCGTAGTAGGCGCCGTTGCCGATGGGCAGGTCGAAGGCCTGGGCCACCGCCGCCGCCTTCATGCCCATGGTGAAGCCCCCGACGGAGCCCACCTGGATGTTGAGGAAGTCCACGGCTTCGGCCCGCGCCAGCCCCGCCAGCCCGTAGAAGTCCTCCCATTGGCCGGCGGCGATGGGAATGGACGTATGGCGGCGCAGGGCCGCCAGCTTGGCCGGGTCGTTGCGCAGGAGGGGCTCCTCGAACCACATCAGGTTGTAGGGCTCCAGCCGCTTGCACCAGCGGAGCGCCGCGTCGTAGCGCAGCAGACAGGCCGCGTCCACCATGAGCTCCACCTCGTCCCCCACCGCTTCTCGGACCGCCCGCACCCGCCGCTCGTCCTCCGAGGGGTCGTCCTCGCGATGGGCCCCGCTGGCCCCGCGCATGTCGATCTCGCCGCGGATGTTGACCCGGCCCACCATCAGCTTGAGGCGCTTGTGGCCTTGCTCCACCCAGTGGCGCGCCGCTTCCACCAGGGCGTCCCGGCCGTAGCCCCGGACGCCGAAGGTGAAGTAGCAGGGGACGGACTGCTGCGCCGCTCCCAGGAGACGCCACACCGGCAACTCGTAGAGCTTGCCCTTGATGTCCCACAGCGCGATGTCGATGGCGCTCACCGCGGCGTTCCACACCCCGGGCTCGGCCCGCGGATTGAAGCGCCAGCGCATCTCGTGCATCAGGCGCTCGTTCTCCAGGGGGTCGCGGCCCAGGAGGAAGGGCGTCAGGTCGGTCTCGATGAACCGGAGGATGGCGGAGCCCGGGCCGTGGCCGATCTCGGCCGTCCCGGTCAGCCCCTGGTCGGTCTCCACCCACAACAGGTCGACGGAGGCAGTCCGGGGTTCGTGGAACGGCAGGTCCAGGGGAATGTTCGAGAGCCTCCGGGTCTTGATGGCGCTGATCTTCATGGTGTCGGGTCTCCGTCGCCTGCTAGTGGCCGGTGTCGAAAGCCTGGTGCCTCAGGAACACCTCCGCGTCCCGGGGCAGAAAGAACACCAGCCGGACTTCCCGGATGGACGGGTTCGAACGGAGGGCCTCCCCGATGGCCCGGGACGACACCGCGGCCGCCTCGTCCATGGGATATCCGAAGATGCCGGTGGAGATGGCCGGGAAGGCCACCGTGGCCAAGCCCGCCTCGGCGGCGAGCGCCAAGGAGTTGCGGTAGCACTGAGCCAGCATTTCCGCCTTGTCCGGCCCGCCGTTGCCGTACACCGGGCCCACGGTGTGGATCACGTGGCGCGCCGGCATCCTGCCCGCCGTGGTAAGGACTGCGCCCCCGGTGGGAAGGCCGTCCGGGTAGCGCGTGGCGCGGAGGCTTTTGCACTCCTCCAGGATGGCCGACCCGCCGGCGCGGTGGATCGACCCGTCCACGCCGCCGCCGCCCAGCAGCGTGCTATTGGCGGCATTCACCACCGCGTCCACCGCTTCCTGCGTGATGTCTCCCACCTTGACGACCACACGGCCGTCCACAAAGCTGGGGACACTCGTGGATTCGCTCATGGGTTCTCACACTCTCGGGACCCCACATCCGTCATTCCCGCGAAAGCGGGAATCCAGGCGGGGCGAGGTGGGGGAACAGCCCCATTTCAGCCCCGCCCCACCCCTGGATTCCCGCTTTCGCGGGAATGACGATTCGTAAGGGCCCTGCCTCACTGGTTTGACACACCGTGGAATGCTCAACCCCACACCGTGGAATGCTCAACCCCACACCGTGGAATGCTCAACCCCACACCTGCCGCGCCGTCTCCACCACCCGCTCGATCTTCCGCTTCTGGTCGTCGGACGTGATGAGATTGCCGACCACGTCGGAGGAGAAGCCGCACTGGGGGCTGATGGCCAGTTGCTCCAGCGGCAGGAACCGGGCGGCGTCATCGATGCGCCGCTTCAGATCGTCCACGCTCTCCAACTCCGGAACCTTGGTGCTCACCAGGCCCAGCACCACCACCGTGCCCTTGGGGACGAACCGCAACGGCTCGAACCCGCCGGCGCGTTCCGAGTCGTACTCCAGCAGCAGCCGGCGGTGCTTCAGGCCTCCGAACAGCCGCTCCGCCAGGGCGTCGTAGGATCCCTCCCGGTGCCACATGCTGCGCTGGTTGCCGCGGCAGAGATGGATGCCGGACACGGCGTCGCCGAAGGCTTCGAGAATGCGGTTGTCGGCGGCGATGGAGCGCTCCAGGTTGGCGTCCGGGTCTTCGCCCCGCTGCCGCATGGCCTCCAGGGACGGCTCGTCGACGTATGCCGTGTAGCCCGGGGCGTCGATCTGGACGTAGCGGCAACCGGCCTCCACCAGGCTCGCCACCATGGTCTTCTCGATGGCCACCACATCCGCAAAGAAATCGTCCACGGTGGGGTAGACGTCGCGCGAGTTCTCGTGGTCGAAGCGCTGGCTGATACGGTCCGGGCCGATGAGCGTGACCTTGGCCGGGACGCGGGCCACGCCGCTGACATGGCGGTACTCGTCGAGGGGGAGGTTGCGAACAAGGCGCAGCCGCTCCGCCGCCGGCAGCCGGTGCCAGACGGGTACCCCGGCCTCCACGTCCCGGTGGACGTCCCAGCGCTGCAGCGCCTTCCCGTGCCGCGACTGATTCTCCAGTGTCTCAATGCGGGCCGCTACCGAACGGAACCCCTCGACGCAGGCGCCGAAACTGTCCTGGAAGTTCAGCCTGCGGAATTCGCCGTCGGTGACCACCTCCAGGCCCGCGTCCTCCTGCAACGCCACCGCCTCCCTGATGCACTCGTCCTCCACCGCCCGCAACCCGGCATCGTCCACCTCCCGCGCATCAAAGCGGTGCCGAGTCTGCTTGAGCCGCTCCGGACGCAGCAGGCTGCCGACGACGTCGGTTCTCATCGTTGCCAAGTCGTTCATCGCATGTTTCCCCTATCGGCCTCGTTCGCCCGCAAGGATTCCGTCTGCTCCATGAGCATGGGGTCTGTCAAGCCCTTGAAGGCCGGCCTGCGCTCGCGGTCTTGAAGGCAGGGGCGGCGTGCGCTCTAATGGCATGCCAAAGCAAACGCCAGGACACCAAGGAGACCCGACATGCTTCCCATCACCGCTTACGCCGACCGCTACTCGGTAGCCCCCGGCCAGACCATCGCCTTCAAGGTGAGCTCGACCGCGTCCGAAGACTACGAGGCGCACCTGGTGCGGGTCATCAGCGGCGACCCCAACCCGGACGGCCCCGGCATCCGGGAGGAACCCGTCGATGCCGCCTTTGTCGGGCGTTACCCGTCGCGGGTGCAGCCGATCCACAGCGGCTCGTATGTGCGAGTCGCCGGCGCCGAGCCTCTGGACGCCCTTGGGAGCTTCACGGTGACGGCGGTCATCTGGCCTACCCTTCCGGTCCTCCCCCGCCGGCAGGGCCTGGTGTCACGGGTCGACGCTGCTACCGGTGCGGGCTTCACCCTCGAAATCGACGAGGAGGGCTCGCTCGCTGCCACCTTGAGCGACGGCGCCGCCACGAGCCGTGCGGGCGTCGGCAAGGCGCTGCGCGCCCGCGCCTGGTATCGGGTCTTCCTGAGCTACGACATGGACAGGGGCGAGATGACGCTCGGCCAGGAGCCGTTCGCGCCGGCGATGATGGTGGACGACTCGGGCGTTGTCACCGCCTCCGCCGAGTTCGGAGGGAGCTGCGCGGGGAGCGGCGATCTCCTGTTCGCGGCGCGCGCGGGCTCGCCCCCGTCCGACCACTACAACGGCAAGCTCGAAGCGCCGCGGGTGCTGGGGGTAGCGCTCGACCCGGACACGGCGTTCCGGACCGCGGGCGAGGCTCCAGACTCCGGCGACGCAGTGGTCGCGGCATGGGACTTCTCGCGGGAGATATCGTCGGCGCGCATCATCGACACCGGCCCCCACGCCATGCACGGCGAGACCGTCAACCTGCCTACCCGCGCCATGAAGGGCTCGCGCTGGACCGGCGAGGAGATGTGCTGGCGCCACGCCCCGGAGCACTACGGCGCCATCCACTTCCACGACGACGACCTCTACGACTGCGGCTGGGAGACCGACTTCAGCTTCGAGGTGCCGGAGGACTTCAGGAGCGGCGTCTACGCGGTGCGGCTGCGCGCGGGCGACGACGAGGACATGGTGCCCTTCTTCGTGCGCGCCGCCCCGGGGCGGCCCCGGTCGAGCACCTGCGTGCTCATACCCACCTTCACCTACATCGTCTATGCCAACTCCGTCCGGGACCGGGCCAACGACGCCTACCGCGAGCACGTGGCGCGCTGGGGGGCGAGTCCCTGGACGCCGGACGAGCATCCCGAGTACGGCATCTCCACCTACAACTACCACCCCGACGGCAGCGGGGTGAGCTATTCGTCGCGGCTCCGTCCCATCCTGAACCAGCGCTCCGGCTACTTGTCCTACGCGGATCCCAAAGCCGGTTCCGGCCTGCGCCATTTCCCCGCCGACACCCACCTGCTGGCGTGGCTGGAGGCGCTGGGCCACGATTTCGACGTCGTCACCGACGAGGACCTCGACGCCGACGGCGTCGACGCCATCGCCCCGTACAAGGTGGTGATGACGACCACGCACCCCGAGTACCACACCCCGCGCTCGCTCGACGCCCTCACCGACTACACCGGGCAGGGCGGGCGCCTGATGTACCTGGGCGGCAACGGCTTCTACTGGCACGTCGCGGTCAGTCCGGAGTTCCCTGGCGCGGTGGAGATCCGCCGGGGCGAGACCGGCATCCGCGCCTGGGCGGCAGAGCCCGGGGAGTACTACAACGCCTTCGACGGCTGCTACGGCGGGCTGTGGCGGAGCAGCGGCCGCGCTCCCCAGCGCGTGGCGGGAGTGGGGTTCATCTCACAGGGCGACTTTCGCGGCACCTGCTACCGGCGCCTGCCCGCTTCCCACGACCCACGCGCCGCCTGGATCTTCGAGGGCATCGACGACGAGGTCCTGGGCGACTTCGGACTGAGCGGCGGGGGCGCGGCCGGCTTCGAGCTCGACCGGCTGGACACGAACCTGGGATCTCCGCCCCACGCACTCGTGCTCGCCCGCTCGGCGGAACCGGACGACAGCTTCACGCTGGTCCCGGAGGAGATCGTGGCCCTTTACCGCAGACGTCCCCACCTCGTGCGAGACCTCCTCCGCGCCGAGATCGTGCTCTTCGAGACGCCCAACGGCGGCGCGGTGTTCTCGGTAGGCTCGATCACGTTCTGCGGCAGCCTCCCCCACAACGATTTCGACAACAACATCTCGCGCATGGTCGACAACGTGCTGCGGCGGTTTCGGAGCGAGTGAACGACGCGTCGCGGCCTCGCTACCGTGCTCGGACCAACCAGGCCGCGTCTCAGGGCGGCCTTGGTACCCGCGCTGTCGTGGAGCCCTACCTCCTCGCCCGGATGAGAACATCGTTCACTCCCGCCGGCCGCTTCACGCTCCTCCTCGGTGTGACCGTGGATGGCGGAGGGGGATGAGTCCTCCGATCCGCCGCGGTCTCGACCATCCAGTCCTTGACGAGTTCGGCACGGGGCGAGAGAGGAACCCGCGAAGGCCACACCAGATACAACCAGCGCTCGGTGCGCCAGCGCCGGTCCCCGACTTGCACCAGCAACCCCTGCTCAAGCAGCCGATCGACCAAATGCGCCCAGCCTAGCACGACACCCTCGCCGCCGATGGCGGCCTGCAGCGCGAGCATGTACTCGCTGGTCCGAAGCCCCGTACCTTCGTCGTGGTAGTCAATGCCGAACGCGGCAAACCAGTCGCTCCAGGTTACGGCCGGTATGGTCGGCAGGAAAGCCACATCCTCGTGAATCAACCTCTCGTTGGCCAGCGCACGCGGATCGTGCGGGTGCTCCATCCCATCGACATAGCCTGGGCTTGCCACGGGAAACACCTCCTCCGGAAACAGCAACGCGCTCTCATACCCCTCCCAAAGGCCGTCCCCTACCCGCAACTCGAGAAACGAGTCGTCGTCAGGATCGTAATGGAGTTGCCGCGAGATGACCTGGATCCTCAGGTCGATATCGGGATGGAGCGCGCTGAAACCCCGTAACCGGGGCAACACCCAACCGTAGGAAAAAGCGGCTGTTGTGAACAGCGTCACATGTCCCGAAGAGCGTCGGCTCAGCCGTTCCACCACCTTGAGCACTCGGGCAAACCCATCCGATACGGCCTCATAGAGCATCTCGCCAGCTTCGGTGAGCTGGACGGCGCGGCGCTGCCGATGGAACAGGCGCACCCCCAAGGCCGCTTCGAGCTGGGCAATCGACTGGCTCACCGCCGGCTGCGTGACGTCGAGCTCGCGCGCCGCGGCGGTAAAGGACTGATGTCGGGCGGCGACTTCGAACACCATCAGATGGTTGCCCGAGAGGCCGAGTTCGCGCAATTGCTTCATGTGCGCTCCTCCGCATGTCCATCGAGGCGTCTGCAACGCGACTAAACGCGCGTCGATCGAGACCGTCAATGCCGGATCCCTCAAGAGGACAACTTATCAAACTGATAAGTTACATTGATGTCTTAGGATGTCAACATATTCATATTGAGTTTATTGACTGTCTGGCTAATCAGCGATACTTATGGGCCTCGCGGCGATAGTGGAGGCCTATGTATGGCAACGACACAAATCTACTATGCGACCAACCGACACCACGTGGGACGAGAACGCTGGAAGCCGACGGGATATGGCCCGGAACCGAGTGAGGACGGAACCGAAAACCTCCGGTTCGGGCTCGTAACCACCCGCTACGACCACGCCAAGGTAGTCCAGTGCCTGGAGGAAGACTGTGGATTCGGCGCGGGGAACGGAGAGAAGCTCTCGAGGTACTTCTAC
This sequence comes from uncultured Binatia bacterium (SeqCode), assembly GCA_965219905.1. Classification (GTDB taxonomy): domain Bacteria; phylum Desulfobacterota; class Binatia; order UBA9968; family JAJDTQ01; genus JAJDTQ01. Next base: position 1,354,147 of record CBDCOS010000003.1, read on the forward strand.
GATCAGAGGGGCAAGGCAACCATCAATGCCTTCACCGAAGAGCTTTCGAGGGAGGCCAACGAATCCGACCAGCCGCAGGGGAAGCTCGGTTCCAGCCGGGCGTTCTCCGAGTTGCAGGCAAAGATGAACAGCGGCGACCACGTCCTCATCTTCGTCCACGGTCCCAACATGAACTGGTGGGAGGCGGTGGCATCCGCCTTCAGTCTGCAATGCATGCTGAACCGCCATTGCGGAGACGAGGGGTCCTCGGAACAGGTGCCGCAGGTTCACGTCGTCTTGTTCGCCTGGCCGTCAGGCGACCGAACAATCCCGCACTGGTCCTATTATTCCGACCATAGCGACGCCAAGGTGTCCGGTTATGCCCTTGGACGCGGCCTCCTCAAGCTCCGGGACTACCTTCTCCACGCACGGAGCCTCGCGCGTCTGAACGGCGAGCTCCCTTGTGGACAGTCGATACACCTCCTCTGCCACTCCATGGGGAACTACGTCCTGCAGAACGCCCTGGAGCGGACCGCGGAGTTCTCCGTCGGCGGCAGGCTGCCGCGCATCTTTCGGCAGATCTTCCTGTGCGCCCCGGATGTGGCTGCCGACGTGTTCCAGCCGGGAGAGCCCTTCCACGGGCTGGCGCAGATGGCGGAAGCCGTCACCATCTACCACAATAGGCGTGACCCCACCCTGCCGGGTTCCGACTACGCACAGGGGGCCACCGACAGACTTGGGTGGGACGGCGCCGAATGGCCCGCGTATCTGCCCGACCGTGTCCACCAGGTCGATTGCAGCCGGCTCGTGAGTGGCGTCATCGACCACAGCTACTACCACTGCGGCGCGGTCAACGACGACATTCGCCAAAGCATCGAAGGGATGCCGCAGGACTCGCGCGACCGCACCCGCGAACCCGCCCGTCACGGCTGGCCGAATGTCTGGCGGCTTGTAGACGGTTAGGAAGCGGGACCGCCGCACAGCGCGCGCCGGCGCCGCGTCGATCCCGAGCCCGTGGTTCGGCCCATGGTCTCGAAGCACACGTCGGCGTCGGCCAGGGTCAGCGCACCGCGAGCACGTGGCGCGCTGGGGGGCGAGTCCCTGGACGCCGGACGAGCATCCCGAGTACGGCACCTCCACCTACAACTACCACCCCGACGGCAGCGGGGTGAGCTATTCGTCGCGGCTCCGTCCCATCCTGAACCAGCGCTCCGGCTACTTGTCCTACGCGGATCCCAAAGCCGGTTCCGGCCTGCGCCATTTCCCCGCCGACACCCACCTGCTGGCCAGGCCCTGTTCGCTAATGGCCGCATGGGCATAGCCAGACGAACGCAGTAGCCCAACTGCCTCCGCTTCCTTGAGGTCTCCCCTATTTGGGGGAGGATCGTGAATCCGTAGAACGCTATACTGCGTCGACATGAGACGGAGACATTCTGGTGAACGAGTAGCGGAAGAGGCGCCAATGGGCCGACTCTGACTCATGCTGAGACACGACCGGTATTGCTCATGACCTCCCTGGAACCACCGCCAATGGCAACGACGCAACTCTACTACGCGACCAACCGACACCACCGCGGAAGAGAGCGCTGGAAGCCGACGGGATATGGCCCGGAACCGAGTGAAGACGGCACCGAAAACCTCCGGTTCGGGCTCGTAACCCTCCGCTACGACGACGCAAAGGTCGCCACGTACCTGGAGGACGACTGTGGATTCGGCGCCGGGGACGGAGAGAAGCTGGCGAGGTACTTCTACGACCAGAGGGGCAAGGCAACCATCAATGCGTTCACCGAAGAACTCTCGAGGGAAGCCAACGAATCCGACCAGCCGCAGGGGAAGCTCGGTTCCAGCCGGGTGTTCTCCGAATTGCAGGCAAAGATGAACAGCGGCGACCACGTCCTGATCTTCGTCCATGGTCCCAACATGAACTGGTGGCAGGCGGTTGCATCCGCCTTCAGCCTGCAATGCATGCTGAGCCGCCATAGCGGAGACAAGGGGTCCTCGGAACAGGTACCGCAGGTTCACGTCGTCTTGTTCGCTTGGCCGTCAGGCGACCGGGAAATCCCGCACTGGTCCTACTATTCCGACCATACCGACGCCAAGGTGTCCGGTTATGCCCTTGGACGGGGCCTCCTCAAACTTCGGGACTATCTCCTCCGTGCACGAAGCCTCGCGCGCCGAAAAGGCGAGAGCCTTTATGGACAGCCGATACACCTTCTCTGCCACTCCATGGGGAACTACGTCCTGCAGAACGCCCTGGAGCGGACCGCGGAGTTCTCCGTCGGCGGCAGGCTGCCGCGCATCTTTCGGCAGATCTTCCTGTGCGCCCCGGATGTGGCCGCCGACGTGTTCCAGCCGGGAGAGCCGTTCCACAGGCTGTCCGAGATGGCGGGAGGCGTCACCATCTACCACAACAGGCGTGACCCCACCCTGCCGGGTTCCGACTACGCGAAGGGTGCCGCCGACAGACTTGGTTGGGACGGCGCGGAATGGCCCGCGTATCTGCCCGACCGTGTCCACCAGGTCGATTGCAGCCGGCTCGTGAGCGGGGTCATCGACCATGGCTACTACCACTGCGGCGCGGTCAACGACGACATTCGCCAGAGCATCGAAGGGATGCCGCAGGACTCGCGCGACCGCAGCCGCGAACCCGCCCGTCACGGCTGGCCGAATGTCTGGCGGCTTGTGGATAGCTAGGGAGCGGGACCCGACGGCCCCTATTCCACCCCGGCCGCATGGATCGCGCGTACCGTCTCGATGGTGTCCGCCTGTTCGGCGCGCTTGTCGGGCCGGTACCGCTTGACCCGGGCGAATCGCAACGCCAGACCTGCGGGATACTGCGGGCTCGCCTGAAGATCGTTGAAGGCCACCTCCACCATTACCTCGGGCCGCACGTAGACCGTGTGCTGGTCTCGTGCCGTCTCCAACCGCTGCAGCAACTCCGTCTGCTCCGTGAGCATGGCGTCGGTCAAGCCCTTGAAGGTCTTGCCGAGCATGACGAACGAGCCGTCGGCGGGGTTCCGGGCGCCCAGGTGCAGGTTGCTGAGCCAGCCCTTGCGGCGGCCATGGCCCCACTCGGCGGCGAGGACCACGAGGTCCAGGGTGTGCACGCGCTTGACCTTGAGCCAGTTCCGGCTGCGCTCCCCAGTCTCGTACAGAGCGTCCGGCGCCTTGGCCATGACCCCCTCGTGGCCGGCCGCCACGGCCGCGGCGAAGAAGGCCTCGGCCGCGGCCGCGCTGTCGGTGATCATCCGGGGCATCCGTAGCGCCGCTGGAACCAAGCCGGCCAAGGCGTCGATGCGTTCCTGGCCGGACGCGTCGATGAGGGTGTCGCCATCGACGTAGAGGCAGTCGAAGAAGTACGGCGTCAGGGGCAACTCGCGGCGTAGCTCCGCGACGTCGAGCTTTCGGCCGAAGCGCCGCATGGTGGTCTGGAACGGGCGGGGCTTGCCGTCCGGCCGGAAGGCCAGCACCTCGCCGTCCAGGATCACTTCACGAACACCCAGCGCGCTCACGCATTCGACCAACTCGGGCACGGCCGGGGCCACATCCCTAAGGCCTCGCGTGAACACCGCCACCTCCGACCCCACCTTGTGGACCTGGACCCGGGCGCCGTCCATCTTGTACTCCAGGGCCGCGGTTCCGAGCTGCCGCAACGCGTCGGCCACGTCATCGCAGGGTTGCGCGAGCGCGGGCAGGATGGGCCGCCCCGGCGTGAGCTTGAAACCGTCCAGGCCGGTTTCACCCCGGCCCAGCGCAACCGAGGCCACATGCCCGAGACAGCCGTTGACGAAGTAGGCCCGCCGCACGGCGCGGGACGGCAGCCCCGACGCCCTGGCCACCGCCTCCATCATGACGCCTTCGAGGGCGCCGTGACGCATCTCTCCCATCACCAGGCGTTGGAGGAACTCCCGTTCCGTTTCCGAGGCTCGTCCCAGCAACCCGGCAAGGATCTCCGCCCGGCGTCGGCCGGAGCCCGGGCCCGTGGTCCGGCGCACGTCCTCGAAGCACGCGTCGGTGTCGGCCAGAGTAAGATTGGCGTTTTCCGAAGGCCGGCCGGCCAGCGCGGCCTTCAGCATGGACCAGCCGATGCCGATCTTGCCCTGGGGCAGCTCACCGCACAGGTACGCGACCGCGATAGGAATCTCCCCCGGCTCCAAGCGCCGCAAGCATTCGGCCAAGTGCCCGATCTTGGCCAGCCGGCCGGAGTCGCGGGTGACTTGGGCGGAGAGGTCGGCAAGTTCCTGCAGCTTCATGAAGGACCCTCGGCATCACGGGCGCAGGGCGTACAACGGCACGTACACCTCATCGGACGACAGGCCGCCGTGGTTGCCCTTGTGCACCCGGGCCTTGATGAGGGCGGGTGTCACGCGGAAGCCGTAGTCGTCCCGGGCCAGCAAGACGTAGTCGCCGATGCGGCCGCGCAGCGAGGGATGCGGTTCGCCCGGCCCCAGAAGGCCGCTCTCCAGCAACTCCTCCCCGGTGATGCACACGCATGCTTCGGCCAGATGCCGGGCCAACACGTCGTGGAAACGCCCGACGCACCCTGGACGAACGAAGCACGACACCTGCCGGCCGTCCCCCGCGGGAAGCAGGGTGAGACAGTCCAGCAACCCCGGCACCGTGGCCAAATCGATCCGTTTGGGAGGCGGCGAGTCCACCACCCCGTGGTCTGCGGTAACCAGGAGAACGGTCCCGGTACCGGCGAGACCGTTCGTGAGACGGCCGAGGGACGCGTCGATCTCGGCCAGATGGCGCCGTGTTTCCCTGGCCTGAACCCCCTTGCGGTGACAGAGCGTGTCGTACAGCGGCCAGTAGGCATAGGCGACGCCGCGTCCTCCCTCCCGGGCGAAGCGTACCGTCTGCCGCTCCATTCCCTTCAGCGTGTTGTAGGCGCCGTACCCGTTCCAGCGGGTTCCGGCGTTGGAATAGGCGCTCCGGCCCAAGGTGCCGAAGGACAGGAGCCGCTTGTGCCGGCGTACCGACGAGAGATACGACGGCAGGTCGAGGTAACGCCTGAGATTGAAATCGCTCCCCGCCAGAGGCGCTCCGGTCAGGGTCTTCCCCGGCAGGACCGCGCCGACCAAGCCCAGGTCGTGGAGGTGCAGATGCCAGCTCAACACCCCGTGCTCCGCCGGGGTGGCGCCGGTGGACAGGGTCGTCACCGCCGAGGCGGTCGTGGAGGGGAACACGGTCGTGATGCGCTCGAAGGGATGGCGGGAGAAGAAGTGTCCGCCGCCGCCAGCGGCCATGAACCGGTTCAATTGATCGTGGCCCACTCCGTCGAGCACGAGGTAGACGATCCGCGGGATGCTCCTGAACAGCCCCGGATCCAATGCCTTGAGCGGAGGATGGGGAGAAACCCCGCCCAGGGCATGGACGACGGACGAGAGCAGGTTCACGATGGAGCCTCCCCGGTAGTCTGGGAAGTGGAATCCTCCGGCCGTTCGCAGACGGCCGAGGACGCCGGCGGTGCCTTTGGGGGGTTGCTCCGAGGGTGATCTCTGACGGACTTTGGCGACCATGAGCTGCGTTGCCCTTCCTCACGGTTGGAGACAATCGCGGGATAGAGAAATAGAACAGGCGGGCTGCCGGCACAACCGCCCTTGACGCGACGAGAGGGAATCTGAGAAGAGAAGGACAGTCCGAGGGCAAAGGAGGCGCGGGAATGGTCATACGTGAAGCAGGTGACGGCTCAACCTACGTGAGCACTCAGGAAGAGCACGCGGAGCTGTCGGCGCAGTTCGCCGCCCACTGGGGCAACGACCGGTTCGAGCGCCTTCGGCCCTACGACACCATGGTCTTCGCCACCACGTTCCACGACAGCGGGTATCGCGAGTGGGAAGGCATGCCGCGGATGGACGTCGAGAAAGGGCGTCCCTACGGCCACCGCGAGCGGATACCGGGCTTCGAGGACACCGAGCTGAAGGCCTACCGGCGAAACGCCGACTGGGTCCGCGGCCACGACCTTTACGCCGGGCTGCTCGTCTCCATGCACCGCACCGGTTTGTGGCGCGGCCGCTACGACGTCCTGACCAGCCCGAAGCCCAGAGTCCGCGACCTGAGCGAAGGGGTCAAGGTTGTGCTCGGCGCGCTCGAGGACCAGCAGCAACAGGACAAGGCCGTCCTTGCCGCCGGGAACCCCGGTTTCGAGGAGGAGCTGTGGATCAACTACCGCATGCTCCAGCTCTTCGACCTGCTGTCGCTCTACTTCTGCTGCGACGGCTACGGAGACGCCGGCTTCAAGGAAGAATGCCTCGCCCCCATCCCCGCCGGCTACTCTCCTGACGGTGGAGTCGAGCTACGCATCACGCCGAACCCCGGCGAGTCCGTGAAGATGGATCCCTACCCTTTCGATGTCGCGCCGCTCCGGGTCGCCGTCCGCACACGGCGGATGCAGTCGGGCACGTACTCGTCGGAGACCGACTGCCGGGAAGCCTACTACAAGACGCCCGCCACGCTGCTTCACTTCGATATTACCGCCTGAAGCCTCACGACTGAACACGGCCGCGGTCCGGCCCTTGTCCGTGACTCCCGTGCGTCGCGCCGGGGGTGGACGTGGAGAAGGGCAAGAGTCTCGCCTGCAATTCAACCGATTATGCGCGCCGAAATAAACCGGTTGACAGGCAGCACGGGCGATGTGTACCTGTATGGTGCGGTTAAGCGTACTAATAAGTACGGCAATTCCCGCGAATTGAACCGAGCGGAGGTCGCCATGCTGTTTGTCACCAACCGCACCCCTCGGCAATCGATCAGGAGCCAGACGAACCGCGCAATCAGTTTTGATCTAGAAGATACTACCGCCAGCCAAAATCTGTTTTTCTGTGAACGTCACCAGGCCGATAGTTATACCGAAATCGGCAGCCGTGAATTCTTTCAACGCTTGAAGACCCTTCCCGGTAACCAGCAGGTTATGCTTTACATCCATGGCTTCAACAATCTCGGGGAGCGGGATATTTTCCCCAGAGCCGAGCGGCTGCAAAGTCTGATGAACCGGGAGGACGATCCCAAACTCGTAAGTGTCGTACCGCTGATGTGGCCCTGTGACGACGACTCCATAGTCGCGATTGCGGACGATTACTGGGACGACCAACAAGCTGCCGACCAAAGCGGTGGCGGGTTTGCCCGGCTCCTGGGCAAGTTCGACGACTGGCGCCGTCAGGACGCCCAACAGGCTCAGCCCTGCACGAGACGTATTAACGTCCTGGCTCACTCCATGGGCGCACGGGTACTCCACAACGCGTTACGGACTTGGGCGCACCACTACGCTGGAGGCAACATGCCGCAGCTCTTCCGTAATGTGTTTCTTGTGGCCGCGGACCTAGTCAATCATGCGTTTGAGCCCGGTACGAAGGACACGTTTATTCCCGAGGCCGCCCGCAACGTCGTTGTCTACTACGCCAACGATGACCTCGCGATGCCAGCGAGCAAAATCGCCAATCTCAAACACGGCATCTTCTCCCGTCGCTTGGGCATGACCGGCCCCCTAGACCTGAAGGCACTGCCCCGAAACGTCTACAGCGTGGATTGCGACGACTTCAACAACACTTTCGATCCACCGAAAGGCCACAGCTATTTTCTTGACGGCCCGGACGGAGAAACCAGCCCGGTGCTACGCCATATCGTCCATGCAGTCCGTTCCGGCCGAGTGGCCCCAACCGCTAGGAACGTGCAGTTGAGCCCGTGACCACTACGGCACCAACGTCACGTTGACCCACAAGACCCCAGCTAGGGCGGTTCAAGCAGCCATCATGTCTGGGCATCTCCCGGCAGCAGCCCCACGAAGGTATCGACCGGGCGGGCGTACTACAAGACTCCGGCGACGCTGCTGCACTTCGACATCACCGACTGACAACGGGCGCCGCGTCCCCACCGGTGTCAGTGCTTCTTGACGTACGGCGTCCCGAGGGCGGCCGGCGGAACGGCGCGCCCGAAGAAGCCGGCGAGCAGCACCACCGTAAAGGCATAGGGCAACATCGGGATCAGAGCGGTCGGCAGCCTCAAGGGTGCGCCGTCACAGGCACTGCCGAGCAGCATGAAGAGGATCTCGGTGGCCTTCCCGTCGGAACAGACGATGCGCACGCCTTCGAGCCTCGGGGTGATGGTGTCGAGGAAACCGAAGAGGAGACAGGCCATGAGCGCCGGGCCCGGACGCCACTTTCCGAAGATCATCGCGGCAAGGGCGATGAAGCCCTTGCCCGCCGACATCTCGCGCACGAAACCGGCGCCGTGGGCGGTGGAGAGATAGGCCCCGGCGATGCCGCACAGGACGCCGGCGATGACCACGGCCCGGTAGCGCAGCCAGGGGACCGAAACCCCGGCCGTGTCCACCGCTTCCGGCGCCTCGCCCACGGCCCGTAGCCTCAACCCGAAGGTCGTACGATAGAGCAGCCACCACACCGCAAGGACCACGGCCAGGGCAAGATACACCAGGACGTTGTGGCCCGAGATCAGTTCGGCATAGAGTGGCCCCGCCACCGGCACCTCCGCCAGCGTCTCCACTCCGGGAAGGCGGATGGGGCCGAACCGCTCCGCCGGACCCAGAAGCGGCGTCTGGCCGCCCTGCCGGAAGAGCGCGATGCCCGCCACCACCGTCAAGCCGGCCGCGAGTATATTGACGGCGACGCCGGAGATGATCTGGTCGCCGTGCTGCGAGATGCAGGCGAACCCGTGCACGAGGGCGAGGAGGACCGCGACGCCGATCGCCGCGGCGAGTCCGATCCACGGGGAGCCGGTCAGGCTCGCTGCCGCTGCCGCGGCGAAGGCGCCCGCCAGGAGCTTGCCCTCCAGGCCGATGTCGATGATCCCCGACCGCTCGGACACCAGACCGGCGGCGGCGCAAAGAATCAGCGGCGTCGCCAGCCGGAGGGTCCCGTCGAGGACGCGGAGGGTGTCGACCCACGCCTCAAGCATCGGCCGGCCTCCACCGGGCGGCCAACCGGACAAGCCAGGGCACCGGCATGTGCGCGAACGCGCCCGAGAACAGGATGATCAACCGCAGATCCTCGGGTTCGAGGACACCGAGTTGAAGACCTATCGGCGAAACGTGCGGCTTCATGGAAGAGCGCCTTGCACCGACGCCATCGGGCACGGGGCCGACGGCGGCGTCGCGCTACACATCACACCGAACGCCGACGGCTCCGTCAGGATGGCGCCGTATCCCTTCGACGTGGCCCCGCTCCGGGTTTCGGTCCGGGCTCGGCGGATGCAGCTGACGCCGCACCGGTCCGAGGCTGAGTGCAGAGCGGCATACTACAGGATGCCCGCGGCCTTGCTTCACTTCGACATCACCGACTGAACCGCGCTCCCACGGTAGTTTCAGGGCGCGACTTCCCAACCCGTCCGGCTTCCCTGGGACCAAGACAATCCCCTCGCGCACGGCGGGATTCCTGCGCTGGCGCGGAGCGCATCGCCACTGCATCCGACACAAAGCTGTCCGCTCACGAAGCGTGCACGAGAGCTGCGTCCCGAGGTTCCCCGCCAATCTGGTTACCTCGCGAAACGCTAATGGATGTACGGAGTTCGAGCGAAGCAAAATATGCGTTGACAGGACGGCTCCCGTTCGGTACAGGAGATAACCGTACCGTTACGTACGGTTTTAAGTACCATCTGGTACGGCCCGGTGACAGGGCTGGCAAGAATCTCAGAGGGGTACAACTCGGCCAAGGAGTAAATTGCCGGGGCCCCTTGGCTCGGACGGAGGGCGGGCGCATGGCGACCACTCAGATCCACTACGCGACCAACCGACGCCACCCCCAGCGCCTCCTCAATTGGCCGAACGTCAGGCGTTTGGTCGGCGAATAGCCCGGCAACCGCCCTTTGGAACGAAGAATGCCACAAGCCAGCAACGACACGCCATCTGGCGACGACAAAAGGACACCACCCAGCCGGCAAGAGTTCCTTCTGGAGCTGTGGAAGGACCACAAGACGATCCTCGGCTTCCTAGCCTACCTTTACCTTTCTGCCGTCGGCTATACCTACGATTTCGTATACTACGGTTTCGGTTATGGTTTATCGATAGTAAAATACGTGGCGTTTGAGGATCTTGTTTTCTCGGTTCTCAAACACTGGTTCTTGATAGTCACGTCACTGATTTCACTCGTCATACTCGCCCTCATACTCTTCCTCGTTACAAAACTAGCCGTGTTGCTACACAGCAATCGCGTCCCTATCAGCGCCGGCTTTTGGAACTACTGCCGTACCGCTCGAAATAGTTTCAGCTTCTTGTGGACGGTGATCACGACCTTATACGAGCATGCGGTACGGGCGCTCGCCGCCAGCTTCGCGCCGATCAACAACCGCATGCGCCAGCTAGTCCTTTTGGTGCCGACTTGGCTGCGCTGGCTGTTCTGGCTCCTGACCTTTCCCGTTCATCGCACCATTTACCTCGTCCTCCTTTACCTGTTCATCATATTGGGCCAAATTCTCTACTACACGACTCGTCCAATTTTTGGAGCGCTACGCCTCATCGCCCCAATCGCGGGCCCATTGTTGTCCGCCGGTACGATATTACTGCCGGCGGTTCCGTTTGTGCTGATCGTATTCTTCTTTGTGGCGCCGTTCTGGATTGCGGTTTCAGCGGCGCAACAAGCCTCTGCAAACCCACCCGTCCGCAAAGTGACGGTATGTACTCGCTGGCCGCAAGAATGCTTTAAGAATGTAACGCATATAGGGTCGATGGGTAAGTTCGCCCTTTTTACCGAGGAGGACAAAAAAGGCGACACTCCGGGCGTAGCGAACCTTGTGACCATGTACCTATTGAAGTGGCCCACGAAAGAAGTCAATGACAATGTAGTCATCATTCCTCTCGACAATATGAGCGCTTTCCGCGGTGCGAAGATGCCGGTTTCGTTGCAACCCACGGTCCCTGAACTGTTGAAGCGCCACAACAAATACGTCGAGGGGGCGGTTCAAGACATTGGCCGCAGAAGTGACAACCTGAGCCAAGAGGTACAGAAGATTCTGGCCCGGCTCGACGTGAACAACAACCCCGGGACACTAGATCCGTTGGCGGTAGTATCGGCAATCAAGCAGGCTATTAGAGAGAACTCGAAGACGGTGGTCGTGCCTGAAATTGAGAAAGCCCTTGCCGCCCTGCCCGAGATCCAAAGTACCCTCGATTCCCTCCCGCGGGACACCAAAACGGCCGTCCTGCCTGAAATCCAGGAAGCGCTCGCCGCCCTGCCCGAGATCCAAAGCGCTCTCGACTCCCTCCGGGAGGACACCAGAACGGTCGTTGTGCCTGAGATCCAGAACGCCCTTGCCGCCCTGCCCGAGATCCAAAGTACCCTCGATTCCCTCCCGCAGGACACCAAAACGGCCGTCCTGCCTGAAATCCAGGAAGCGCTCGCCGCCCTGCCCGAGATCCAAAGCGCTCTCGACTCCCTCCGGGAGGACACCAGAACGGCCGTCCTGCCTGAAATCCAGGAAGCGCTCGCCGCCCTGCCCGAGATCCAAAGTACCCTCGATTCCCTCCCGCAGGACACCAAAACGGCCGTCCTGCCTGAAATCCAGGAAGCGCTCGCCGCCCTGCCCGAGATCCAAAGCGCTCTCGACTCCCTCCGGGAGGACACCAGAACGGCCGTCCTGCCTGAAATCCAGGAAGCGCTCGCCGCCCTGCCCGAGATCCAAAGTACCCTCGATTCCCTCCCGCAGGACACCAAAACGGCCGTCCTGCCTGAAATCCAGGAAGCGCTCGCCGCCCTGCCCGAGATCCAAAGCGCTCTCGACTCCCTCCGGGAGGACACCAGAACGGTCGTTGTGCCTGAGATCCAGAAAGCCCTTGCCGCCCTGCCCGAGATCCAAAGTACCCTCGATTCCCTCCCGCGGGACACCAAAACGGCCGTCCTGCCTGAAATCCAGGAAGCGCTTGCCGCCCTGCCCGAGATCCAAAGCGCTCTCGACTCCCTCCGGGAGGACACCAGAACGGTCGTTGTGCCTGAGATCCAGAAAGCCCTTGCCGCCCTGCCCGAGATCCAAAGTACCCTCGATTCCCTCCCGCGGGACACCAAAACGGCCGTCCTGCCTGAAATCCAGGAAGCGCTTGCCGCCCTGCCCGAGATCCAAAGTACCCTCGATTCCCTCCCGCAGGACACCAAAACGGCCGTCCTGCCTGAAATCGAGAAAGTCACCGAGACGATCTCGGGAAAGATCGACCGTTTGGCGCCTGAAATTCCAGTTCTCCGTCATGTACTGGTCGAACGAACAACGCGGCGAGTGAGCGAGGTTAGATATTCGCTTGCGGGTTTCGAGGAAGGTCAACACAATCTGGACTCTCGTCAAATCGGGTGGTTGAGGGACGTACACGGCTCCATAGTGGCCTGTCGCTCCGCCCGGAAGACACCGCAACTTGTCCTTGTAGGCTACGCCAGTTCGCAGACGTTCGCGAAACCGTTGGAAACACCGTCGTCTTATCCGGGATTGTGTCGGACGGATCAGGCACCTGCAGAACTTACTCGCAACAAGAAGCCCGGATCGCCGTTACAGAATTGTTACCTTGCCAACCGACGACTGGCACAAGTCTCGGCTTTCTTGAACGAACCATTCGCGGCTGCGACAGACGCAAGCGAACCTCTTATGCGTAGATTCAACGACTCATGCGTCAGACGGGACGGGAAAGAGACAATTTATGCAGGGCTCACCGCGAGACCATGGTGCAACCTCAGTGAGATGATTAAAGCCAGGGCCAAGAACCCACAGACGACCGTTGGTAACCAACCAGACTTCTTCAACAGGAGCGTTCACATAGTCGTCAAGAATGCCGGCGGGTGCATACCCTTTAGTGAAGACAACAGGTAGGTAGTAGTGGTCGAGCGCGGTACGTATGTTACGGGCGATAAAGCTGCAGGAATCTCCGCGCCGCCTTCTTGGCCCTTTCCTCAATCTCACTTGTGGACGGCTCGTCCATAAGACCCAGCAATCGTTGGGTTTCGGCGTACCCGAGTAGAAGCCCCGCGAAAGTGTCGACAGCGTCATCCGGGTCTTCGATCTTGAGATGGCCACGGGCGTTACTTTCATCCAGATACCGGACGAAGGTGCGACGAATCGGTTCGTGGCCCAACCTGGAGAGGTTGTCGGCGAGCGAAGGTCCCGAACGCGCCTCGGAAATCGCAGCCCGGTTGATTGCAACCGCGTTGTCGCAGAGAAGGTGGGCGGCTAGTGCCCGGCCAAAATCAGTCAAAGCGGACTCGACCAGAGTATCGCCGCCAAGATGTCCGTACAGTGCCAGGCGAACCCGGCCCGCATTTCGGCGCATGACCGCCTCAAACAGGCCGAGCTTGCCACCGAACCAAGCGTACAGTGTTTCTTTGGACGCGGAAGCCCTGCGCGCCACGTCGAGCATCGTGGTACGGCGATAACCCCGTTCGGCCAGAACCTTGGCCGCAACGTCGAGGATGTGGGCCCGCCGCGGCACAGGTGATGATCTCTTCGTTGGTGGACGTTGCGGCGAAGTCTTTCCCATCGGCAGATCAATTTCAGGTTTGCAGTTTGTGATGTCAAGGGTGCCGCGTGGTACAAATCTATAATTTGCAATATTTCCATGAATCGTATGGGTAGACGCGCCTTTTCCGGACCGTGTCAATGCTTCTTGACGTACGCCGTCCCGAGGGCGGCCGGCGGAACGGCGCGCCCGAAGAAGCCGGCGAGCAGCACCACCGTAAAGGCATAGGGCAACATCGGGATCAGAGCGGTCGGCAGCCTCAAGGGTGCGCCGTCACAGGCACTGCCGAGCAGCATGAAGAGGATCTCGGTGGCCTTCCCGTCGGAACAGACGATGCGCACGCCTTCGAGCCTCGGGGTGATGGTGTCGAGGAAACCGAAGAGGAGACAGGCCATGAGCGCCGGGCCCGGACGCCACTTTCCGAAGATCATCGCGGCAAGGGCGATGAAGCCCTTGCCCGCCGACATCTCGCGCACGAAACCGGCGCCGTGGGCGGTGGAGAGATAGGCCCCGGCGATGCCGCACAGGACGCCGGCGATGACCACGGCCCGGTAGCGCAGCCAGGGGACCGAAACCCCGGCCGTGTCCACCGCTTCCGGCGCCTCGCCCACGGCCCGTAGCCTCAACCCGAAGGTCGTACGATAGAGCAGCCACCACACCGCAAGGACCGCGGCCAGGGCAAGATACACCAGGACGTTGTGGCCCGAGATCAGTTCGGCATAGAGTGGCCCCGCCACCGGCACCTCCGCCAGCGTCTCCACTCCGGGAAGGCGGATGGGGCCGAACCGCTCCGCCGGACCCAGAAGCGGCGTCTGGCCGCCCTGCCGGAAGAGCGCGATGCCCGCCACCACCGTCAAGCCGGCCGCGAGTATATTGACGGCGACGCCGGAGATGATCTGGTCGCCGTGCTGCGAGATGCAGGCGAACCCGTGCACGAGGGCGAGGAGGACCGCGACGCCGATCGCCGCGGCGAGTCCGATCCACGGGGAGCCGGTCAGGCTCGCTGCCGCTGCCGCGGCGAAGGCGCCCGCCAGGAGCTTGCCCTCCAGGCCGATGTCGATGATCCCCGACCGCTCGGACACCAGACCGGCGGCGGCGCAAAGAATCAGCGGCGTCGCCAGCCGGAGGGTCCCGTCGAGGACGCGGAGGGTGTCGACCCACGCCTCAAGCATCGGCCGGCCTCCACCGGGCGGCCAACCGGGCAAGCCAGGGCACCGGCATGTGCGCGAGCGCGCCCGAGAACAGGATGATCAATCCCTGGATCACCAGCACCATTTCGCTGGTGACGGATCTGAACTCGAAGTCGAGTTCCGCACCTCCCTGGTAGAGCGCTCCGAACAGGAACGCCGCCATGACGATCCCCACGGGATGGTTGCGTCCCATCAACGCCACCGCGATCCCGGTGAAGCCGTAGCCCGCCGAGAAGTTGAGGATGAGCCTGTGCTGCACCCCGAGGATCTCGTTCAGCGCCATGCAGCCGGCCAGCGCGCCCGATATGGCCATGGCCAGCACGGTGATTCGCTGCACCGGGATCCCCGCGTAGACCGCCGCCGGCTCCGAGTGGCCCATGGTGCGCAGCGCGTAGCCGAACTTGGTGCGCCAGATCAGCAGCCAGACTCCGAGGCACGCCGCGAGCGCGATGAAAAAGGAGAGGTTGAACGGCGAGCGCTCGGCCTCCAACCCGACCGCGCGCAGGATGTCATGGACGAACGGAAGCCACGTGGCCTCGTCGAAGCTCCTGGTCTCGGGCGAACCCTGCCCCGACATCATCAGCATGCCCGAGAGCAGCCAGACCAGGAGCCCCGAGGCGATGAAGTTGAACATGATGGTGGTGATCACGATATGGCTGCCGCGGCGGGCCTGGAGCCAGCCGGGGATGAAGGCCCAGGCGGCCCCGAACGCCGCCGCGCCGCCGATGGCCAGCAGGATCACCAAGACACCGGGCAGGAACGGGTCGAGCGCGAGGCAGATCAGCGCCACTCCGAGCCCGCCCAGCGTGGCCTGCCCCTCCCCGCCGATGTTGAACAGCATCGCGTGGAAGGCGACCGCCACGGCGAGGCCGGTGAAGATGAAGTTGGTGGTGTAGTAGAGCGTGTAGCCGAGAGAGCCGGGATAGACGAAGGCGCCCTGCGCCATCACGGCCAGAGCCCGCAACGGATCCTCGCCGATGGCAGCGAAGACCAGCGCCACCACCACCAGCGCCAGGAGCAGGTTGACAAGAGGGACGACGAAGATCTCCAGCCAGCGAGGCAAGGGCACCCTGCTATCGCTCGGCCCGCTCCGGCGCGACGTGGCCGGACGCGGCCTCGCCGGCCATCATCAGCCCGAGCTGGCGGCGCGTGGCATGCTCCCGGTCCACTGTGCCGACCACGCGCCCCGCGTTCATCACCATGACCCGGTCGGACAGCGCGAGGATCTCGTCCAGGTCGGCGGAGACGAGCAGAATGGCGCAGCCAAGCCGCCTGAGCGAGAGGATCCGGGCGTGGATGAACTCGATGGCGCCGATGTCCACCCCCCGGGTGGGCTGGCCCATGAGCAGGATCTTCGGGCGCGCGGTGAACTCGCGTGCGATCACCAGCTTCTGCTGGTTGCCCCCCGAGAAGCCGCCGGCCCGATGCCGGGCATCCGGCGGCCGGACGTCGAAATCCCGCATCATCGGCAACGCCCGGGCGTCCATGGCGGCGGGCCACGCCCAGATCCCGCCGCCGAAGTGCTCGGGACGGCCAAGCATGGTGTTCTCGCGCGCCTCGAAGGGCAGCACCAGCCCGCGGCGTTGCCGGTCTTCGGGGACGTGAGCCACGCCCAGCCGGCGCATGCGCGCGCTGTCAGCGCGGCGCCTGCCCTCGATGGTGCGCCCGGCGAGGGTCAGGCGTCCCTCCTGGATCGGAGTTATGCCGGCCAGCAGATCGAGGAGCGCCGACTGGCCGTTGCCGGAGACCCCGGCCACCCCCAGCACCTCGCCCGCGCGGAGCTCGAACGAAACCGCGTCAAGCCGCACCCTCCCGGCGCCGTCACGCCAGGTGACGTTCTCAACACTCAGCGCCACCGCACCGGGCTCCCCGTGGTCGCGCTCGGGCTCCAGGGCCACCTTGTGTCCGACCATGAGCTCGGCGAGCTCCTCCCGGGTCGTCCGTGACGGGACCCGGTGTCCCACCATCCTGCCCTGCCTCATCACCGAGACCGTATCGCAGATGGCCATGACCTCCGCGAGCTTGTGGGTGATGAGTAGGATCGTGACGCCGCTCTCGCGCAGGCCCCGGAGTATCTCGAAGAGCCGGTCGGTGTCGCCCGGCGCGAGCACGCTGGTGGGTTCGTCGAGGATCAGGATGCGCGCCCCGCGACGGAGGGCCTTCAGGATCTCGACCCGTTGCTGCAATCCCACGGGCAGGTCCCCGACCACGGCATCCGGATCGACCTGCAAACCGTAGCTCCGCTCGAGCTGGAGTAACTCCGCGCGCACCTCCGTGGCACCGGTCTTCAGCAGCGCATGCTTCTCGGCGCCGAGCATCACGTTCTCCAGCACCGTGAAGGTCGGCACCAGCATGAAGTGCTGGTGGACCATGCCGATGCCGAGGGCGATGGCATCGGCGGGCGAAGCGATCTGGACGGAGCCGCCCTCGATCTCGATCTCGCCCTCATCCGCCGCGTAGAAGCCGTAGAGGATCGAGACCAGCGTGGACTTGCCGGCGCCGTTCTCCCCGATGATGCCGTGGATGGTCGCCGCCTCGACGTCGAGGTCGACGGCGTCGTTGGCCAGCACCGCGCCGAAACGCTTGGAGATCCGGCGGAGGCGTACGGCCGGCGCGGTGTCTCCGCTCACCCGAGACGCCCTCCAGCAGGCCGGGAAGGGACCACGCGAATCCGCTCTCCGTCAGAACGGACACTTCGAGTCGCGCACGTAGTTGTGCACGGTGATCCTGCCGGCAATGATGTCCGCCCTGGCCCGTTCGACCGCGGCGCGTACCTCCCCGGACACCAGATCGGCGTTGTGTTCGTCCTGCGCCCAGTCGACGCCTCCCTCCGCGAGGCCGAGGGTCACCACTCCGGCGGTAAACTTCCCGTCCATGGCGTCCTTCAACGTCTGGTAGGCGGCCACGTCCACCCGCTTCAGCATCGAGGTGAGCACGTGCCCCGGGGCCAGCCCGTTCTGGTTCGAGTCGACCCCGATGGCAAGCTTCCCGGCGTCCGCCACCGCCCGAATGACGCCGAGGCCCGTGGCGCCGGCCGCGTGGTAGACGATGTCGGCGCCCCGGTCGATCTGGCCGCGGGCCAGCTCGGCTCCCTTCGCGGGATCGTTCCACGCCGCGGGCGTCGTGCCCGTCATGTTCCGGAGCACGTCTATGCCCGGTTTCGCTTCCTTCGCCCCCTGCACGTAGCCGCACGCGAACTTCCGGATCAACGGTACGTCCATCCCCCCCCACGAAGCCGATCTTGCCGGTCTTCGAGGTGAGCGCGGCGGCAACGCCGACGAGGTAGGAGCCCTCGTGCTCCTTGAAGGCGTATTGCCTGAGATTCGGCCGGTCGAGCCAGAAGACGTCGATGATCGCGAACTGCCGGTCCGGGTGGTCCGCCGCCACCGCGTTGATGGCGTCGGCCTGGGAGAAGCCCACCGCCAGCACCACGGTGGCCCCGCGCCGGACCATCCGGCGCATGGCCTGCTCGCGCTGGGCCTCGTTGGTGACCTGGAATTCCAGCACCTCCACGCCGGTTTCCTCCACGAACTTCCGCACCCCGTTCCAGACCCCCTCATTGAAGCTCTTGTCGAACTTGCCGCCCTTGTCGAAAACCACCGCCGGCTTGAAATCCGCCGCCCAGGACGCGGAGGACATCAGGAACGCCGTCGTGGCGGCGAGTAGAATTCTGATCATTATGTTCTCCTTGTCGGACTTCCCACGTGCGGACCCGGAGCTTATGGAACCATTTCCGGTTCGTGAAGGGAAGTCCGTTCCCCTGCCAGAGAACTCGAGGGACCTCACGAGAAACGGGGCAGCCCCCCTGGTTTATAGGCTGTTCAGATGCAGGGGGCGACACATGGCAACCACTCAACTGATCGCCGGGCCACTTCAAGCATGGTGGTGTCGCGGTATCCCCGCTCGACCAGGACTACGGCGGCAACGTCAAGGATCTGAGCCTGGCGCGGTGCGCGACGTGAACTTTTCATACTGAAAGTCGGCGGTCACGGGATTCTTGTCAAGCGAAACTCTCTCCCCCACACCGATGTCGACAGATACGTCTCCCGCATGATAGACAACGTGCTGTACCGTTTTCGGAGCGACTGAACGGCGGATGGATAGGGCAACCAGGTTGGATACGGCACGAAAAGCGCCACTCGAGCGGAGGCTGTAAATGGACTCGTATGAAAACTGCTCGTCCAGGAAGTATACCTCCAGGGCATTACTGTCCTTGATTTCTACGGCGCTGACGGTCGCCCTGTTTTCCACGACGGCGACGGGCTTTATGTTTTACTCCGGTCATGGAGCTGCGCGCGAGCGAGTTTTACAGGTATATGACCGTTGTAGTGAACGATCCTACTTGAGGTCAGACGACGACCAGGTCTTTTCCGAGTGCATTGACAGGGCCATCGCCGGAATGAAAGGGTTGTATTTTGCGGCACTGGTGAGGGCCGAAGGTTCGACCGGTTATTCGTGGAACTACCGGCGTCTGACCGCGGCTTTCGAACGTGCCAGAATCGAGTGTCGCAAGAATAGGCACAAAGGCGATTGCCGTTTATTGGCTTTCGTGATCAATGGTTGCATCGCTCACGGACACGGTCTGTATGGCCATGTCGGTTATGAAGTCGGGGCAACAAAGGCAGAAGCGAGGCAACGGATGTTAACCGGAAGCCACGTGCCAAGTTGCGGTCCTCGCTGTACCGTGAAACAAGTGTACTGTACGGCGGGCTCGTCTGAAGGTCGTTGAAGCCAGGACAGACCTTCTTGACGGCCCGGGAAGGAATTCGGGATAAAAAGAAACCCTCCGCAGTTACGTCCCGTAACACCGAAGGAACTTCTGCGCCGCCCGCTTGGCCCGGCCTGCGATCTCGACTTCGCCGGGCGCGTCCATGACCCCAAGCAGCCGTTGCGTCGGTGCATCTCCAAGGAGGAGACCGACGAAGGTGTCGGCGGCCTCACGCGGGTCTTCGACGTTGAGTTGGCCGCGCGCATTGCATTGCTCAAGATACCGTACGAAGGTGCGCTGGATCGGCTCGCGTCCCGACCTGGACAGACTACCGGCGAGAGAGGGTCCGGAGCGCGCCTCGGAGATGGCCGCCCGATTGATTGAAACCGCATTGTCACAGAGAAGATGGGCCGCCAGTTCACGGCCAAAGTCGGTCAATGCGGACTCGACCGAGGTCTCGCCGTCGAGATGCCCGTTCAGCACCGACCGAATCCCACGCGCGTTTCGCCGGATGACTGCCTCGAACAGCCCCCGCTTGTCGCCGAACCAGGCATATAGCGTTTCCTTGGACGCGGAAGACCGTTGCGCCACCTCAAGCATGGTGGTGTCGCGATAGCCCCGTTCGGCCAGAACCCTGGCCGCGATGTCCAGGATGTGGGCCCGACGCGTTGCCCGGCGTGACTTTTTCATCTCTGCAACAGAAAGCGAAAGTTTTCCTTTAGGGGAAATTTCGCCCGTCCGCACTTCGCTGTCAAGCTCAACTACACTGCCGACCCAATCCAGCAGCCAGGAATTCATACTTGACCCGCGATTCCGTATGGTTTACGCAGAAGCGTACTATTTGGTACGTTTTTATCGAGCTGATGGCCTGAGGGAGGAGGTAACCGCCGTGAAACCGTTCACCCGGGCAACGAGACTCACTCCGATCTCCATTTCGGTGTTCGTACTTGTCACCCTGAGCCTCACGGCCCCGCTAGGGGCTGGTGTCGTCGGTTTGAACAAAGCTCACTTGGCCGTATGGCGCATACACAACGACAAGCCAATACGAAACCCGAAATTCAAAAAATATGATGTAGGAACGGCGTTTGCGGTGAGCCGGAGGCATTTGTTCACCACCGCCCACGGTCTCCAGTCGTTAATCATCGAGAAGGGGGTTCCCATACCGGGGGCCGTGGTCACTCGGGGCCGGGGTGCCAACGCAGTCATTCTACACATCGACAAAGTATTACGCATATCGGAGATCCATGATCTGGTGCTGTTGACAACCAAGGAAGAGCTCCCGCACTGGCTGAAACTGGCCCCTGACTCGAAGCACCTCGAGCGGCTCACGACAATCGGCTACCCCGGAGGGGGCAAACAAAAAACAATGCGACAAGTCGGACGGGCAAGCAGGGACCGCTATGGTTGGGAATTTCGGTTGCCGGTCGATATCCCCGAGCTAGGGTCAGCCAGCGGGTCCCCTGTATTGGATGTTCGCGGACGGGTCGTCGGTATGTTTTTTCGAGCGTTTTCCAATATGGCTACAGCACTTTGCGCAGAGAATATCAGAAAACTGGGATGGACCAAAGAGAACACGAGGTGGGTTTCATGCGGCAACAGGTCCTTCAGGCGTTGCCACGAAGCGGCGTTGGAAAACGTCCGGGAGTACGCGAGAAAAAAAGATCCGATCGCCCGGGGCAGGCAATGGCTACTATACAGGAAAGGTTTAATTGACGGGAACCGCGCGTTCTTCGGCTCCTTGAAAGAGGCAGCGGAACAAGACGTTCGTTTTGCTCAGCTCTTGCTCGCTTTTGCGTATGACGAGGGGGATTTCGTCGTAGCAAGCCGAAGCAAACGTGACTTCTGGTATAGACGAGCCGCGGAACAGGACCTGCCTCTCGCCAAATACAACATGGCGCTTATTAAGACTCCGATAATAGTTGCCATTTGAATACGAATGAAGCTATACTGGCTGCATGGATACAGACGGCCGGAAGTTGGATCATAAGACACTAACGGAGCTGCGCCAGCGAGCGGTGGCAGGCATCCAGTCCGGGGAGAAGCCCTGGGCGGTGGCGCGGGTGCTAGGGGTGAATCTGCGGACGGTGTTTCGGTGGCTGGCGCTGTATCGGAGCGGGGGATGGGGGAGTCTGGATGCGCGCAAGCGCGGCGGACGGCGGCCGAAGCTGGACGGGACGCAGTTGCGGTGGGTGTACGAGACGGTGGCGGAGAAGAGTCCGATGCAGTTGAAGTTTCCGTTTGCGCTGTGGACGGCGGCGATGGTGCGGGAGTTGATCGCAAGGCAGTTCCGGGTGCGGTTGAGCTACAGCTCGGTGTGCCGTTTGCTGGGACAGATGGGACTGAGCGTGCAGCGGCCGCTGTGGCGAGCGTATCAACAGGACCCGCAAGCGGTGCGGCGGTGGCAGGAAGAGGAGTACCCGCGGATCCGTCGCCGGGCGAAGCGGGTAGGAGCGCAGATCTTGTTTGGCGACGAGGCGGGGGTGCGGTCGGACTTCCACAGCGGCGGGACCTGGAGTCCGCGGGGGCGGACACCGGTGGTGTCGACGACCGGAGCACGGTTCGGGGCGAACCTCATCTCCGCCATCAGCGCCCAGGGACAGCTTCGCTTCATGGTGACCCCCGGCCGGGTGACGGCCGCGGTGTTCATCGAGTTTCTCAAGCGCCTGCTGGTGAACGCCCCTTCGCCGGTTTTCCTCATTGTCGACGGCCACCCGACTCACAAGGCCAAGGTGGTGAAGCGTTTCGTAGAGGAACGGGACGGAGCCCTGGAGTTGTACTATCTGCCGCCGTATTCTCCCGAGTTGAACCCCGACGAACTGGTGTGGAACGATCTCAAGAACAAGGCCTTGGGGAGAAAGGTGATCACTTCCAGGGAAGGCTTGCGAAAGCTCGCCGTTTCGCATCTACGCCGGCTCCAGCAACTCCCCCGGCTCGTTGCCAGCTTCTTTCACACCCCCACCACGTTATATGCGAGCGTTTAGGCAGTGGCAACTATTTCGAGAGGCTTAATAATATCCGCTACTCCGATCCGGTCCGTGCCCGGGCGATGCTGCGGCGTCTTGCCGAGCGAGGTCTCGTTCCTGCAAAGGAACGCTTGAAGGAAATGCAATAGAAACCCGAAAAGCGGCCAAGGACTAGCCTTGCTTCCCGGGCAAACGCTCCTGCCTCACGGTCTCCTTTCGGCGCGGCTCCGGGAACACGTCGGGCGTGCACAACACGTCGACCAGAACCGGTTGCGTCTTGCCCAAGCGCAGCGCCTCCGCGAAGACGTCCTCCAATTCGCCAGGTTCGGTGACCCGCAGCCCCGCGGCGCCGAACAGCCTGGCATACTCGTCGAACGGCGGATTGCCGATGGCGTCGCCGATGTAGCGCTCGTCGTAGTAGAACTTCTGGTACGCACGCTCGGAGCCGTAATTGAAATTGTTGAGGATGATGCAGGTGGTGTGGATGCCTTCGCGCACCGCGGTCTCCAGCTCGGCGCCGTTGTAGAGGAACGAGCCGTCCCCGCTAATGGTGACCACCGGTCGCTTGGGTGCGGCAAGTTTGGCGCCCAGCCCCACGGGGTAGCCGATGCCGATGGCGGCCAGCCCCTGGGGGGCCAGCAGGCTCCGGGGGTGCTCGAAGGTCTGGTATTCGTACACGTAACCGGGGCCGACGCCGGCGTCGATGGTGATGATGGCGTCCTTGGGCAAGACCTTGCGCAGGGCGGCGTGGGCGCGCCGGGGGTCCAGGGGACGGCCGTTGTAGCCGGCTGCCTTGTCCCTGTGCGACGCCTGCGCTGCACGCACTTTTTTCGCCTTTCCCAGCCAACCCGGACGGCTCACTCCCTTGCTCTTCACCGACCGTAGCAGCGCCTTGAGCGCGGCCCTAGCTTCGGTCTGAATGCCCACCTCCGCAGGGTACACCCGACCTATGTTGTTCCGGTCCTGGGCGATGTGGATGAGCTTCGTTCCGGGCGCGAAAAAATCCGGGCGCCAGAACGTGGTGGTGTGGCCCAGGCTGGTGCCCACCGCCAGCACCAGGTCCGCCTGCTTGAAGAATGCCTGAGCCTCGGGCAGGGCGCCACGGCCGATGGTGCCAAGGTACAGCGGGTAGCTCTGCGGCGCCACGTCGTCCCTGCCGGTGGAGGACATGACCGGGGCATCAAGGCGTTTGGATAACGCCACGACATCGCCGCCCGCCTCGGACCAGAGCACCCCGCCGCCGGCAAGCAATACCGGGCGGCGCGCCTTCTCGAGCAGACGGACGGCCGCACCGACCGACTCGGGTTCGGGCCCCGGCGCGGCCACCTCGCCGCGAATCAGCCGCGCCATGTCCGGAGCGTCCACGCTCTCGTTCAGCACGTCCCGGGGTAAATCCAGGTGCACCGGCCCGGGGACACCGGTCATGGTGCGCTGGTAGGCTTCCCAGGTCAGCGCCGCCGCCAGCTCCGGCTTGCGCACCTGCACGGACCACTTCACCACCGGCCGGAAGATCGCCTGTTGATCGATCTCCTGGCTGGCGTCCCGGAACATGTCCTTCATCATGGGCGCACCGGTGATGACCAGCACCGGGCTCTGGGCGTGGTAGGCGTTGGCCACCCCGGTCAAGAGATTGGTTGCGCCGGGGCCGTTGGTGGCGATGCACACGCCGGGTCTGCCGGCGATGCGGGCGAAGCCGTCGGCCATCAGGGCGGCGGCCTGCTCGTGGCGGGTGGAGAGGAACTGGATGTCGTCCCGGCCGTACATGCCGTCGAGGATCTCGAGCATGCACGATCCCACGACGCCGATCACCTTGCGGACGCCGAGTTGGGCCAGGACTCCGGCGACGGCATGTCCCGCGGTCATTTGCATGATGTTCTTCCTCCGGGCTGTTGGTACGCGAGAGACCGCGCACGATACTCTTCGGAACCGTAAAGGACGAAGGCAGGCAACACAAGGGTTGACCGTGGACCACCCCGCCTGGATTCGCTTTCGCGGGAATGACGGTGGGGGCGGGAATGACGGAGAACGGATGCGGGGGTGACGGAGAAAGGGTGCAAGGGTGACGGAGAAGGGGTGCGGGGTGGCGGAGAAGGAATGCGAGGTGATGGATTCGGGGGGCGGGGTGATGGATTCGGGGGGCGGTGGCGCGCTGATAGAGCGTGGCATCCACAGGGCGCGTCTGGTAAGATCCGAGCTGTCTCGACTCGGAGACACCTCGGTTAGCGCAAGTCTCCACACAGGGAGGAGCACGACCCATGGAGCCCAGCGGCATCATATTCACGGAGCGCCGGGAGCAGCCCGTCAAGCAGTGGCCCTTCCCGGACAAGAAGGTGGGGCAGACCAGAAAGGCCCAGCGGCATCCGCTCACGCGCCGGTACATGTTCATGCGGGAGGACCACGACCGACGCAACCTGCACGACGGTCCGGTGAACCCCGACCGCCTGGAGACGGAGGACTGGGCCGGGGTGACCCGCACCATGAAGAAGGCAGCGCTGGACATGGGCGCCGATATCGTCGGGGTCGCGCCCATCGACGAGTTCGACTACGTCCGCGGCACCAAGCCTCCCGAGGGGCACAAGGTGGCCATCTCCTTCGCCATCCACATGAGCTTCGACGAGATGAAACGCCTCGGCCCTCTGGCCCAGACCGAGGTGCACAAGGTCTACTACCTGCTGTCCGACGTCACCGTCCGCCTGGCGCAGTACATCCGCGCCTACGGCTACCACGCGGTGGGCTATGCCAACGAGGGCGACCTGCTGTTCATTCCGGTGGCCTGGAAGGCGGGACTCGGTGAGCTGGGGCGCCACGGCTCGCTCATTACCAAGAAGTTCGGCCCGAGCGTGCGGCTCGGTGCGGTGACCACCGAGATGCCGTTGATTCCGGAGGCGGAGCCCGCGAACTTCGGTTTCGACGACTTCTGCCTGCGCTGCAACGCATGCACGAACTTCTGTCCCGGGGACTCCATCGTGCCCGAGAAGCAGGAGGTGTTCGGCACGGTGCGCTGGCACGTGGACACGCCCACCTGCCGTCCTTTCTTCGAGCAGTACGAGGGCTGCAAGGTCTGCCTCACGGTGTGCCCGATCAACGCCCAGACCCCTGTCGCGCCCATGTACAAAAACCTCATGAAGGGCCTCATGCATCGCAAGATCCCTGTCCGGCAACTCATCGACGAGTGGCGCGCGGAAGGAATCCAGGAGGCCGAGGAATTCGGCGAAGGCTGGGTCTCGGAGACCGAAGAAGAGAACGGGCCCGACGATGGCCGGTAGGGCCGTTTACCGCCCCCGAAGAAGCAACCTCAAGGGAGAATCTCATGTTTTTCGAGTTGCGCCAGTACAAGACCAAACCGGGCCAGCGCGACGCCTGGGTCAAGACCATGGAAGAGAAGATCATCCCGTTCCACGCCTCCAACGGCGTCGTGGTTTCCGGCAGCTTCACGGGCCGGGACGACGACGACACCTACGTCTGGCTGCGCCGCTTCGACAGCCAGGAGCAGAAGGAAGCCTTCGCCAAGACCATCGCGGAAAGCGACTACTGGAAGAACGATGTGGTCCCCGACATCCAGGCGATGCTGGACCGGGAAGCCATGGTGGTCACGGCGCTCGAAGCAACTGGGCTGTCCGTCATAAACTGAGCGGTTCCCGTCCGGTCACTTCGACCCGCTCAACAGCTCGCAAAGCCCGCCGATACTATCCAGGCCCTCCAGGCTGTCGATGAGTTCGGCGACCTGCCCGACCCGCTCGGGGTCCAGCGCCCTCGCCGCGCAGGTATCGAACTTGTCCCGCAGCTCCACCGGAGTCAGGGGCTTCTCGGGCCTGCCCCGTGAGTGGTCCACCCGGCGGCGCAACTCGGAGCCGTCCTTGAGACGGACCGCCACATCTGCGGGACGGGCGCCGTCCGCGGTCTCCACCAAGCCGGCATCCAGCTCCATGACGATGCTTCCCGCGATGCGCCGGATCTCGGGCTCCGCCGCGGCCTCGTCCGTGAACGTATCCAGCACCAGCGCCCCGTCTACGAGAGCCCTCGCCAGGATGTAGGGCATGCTGAACTTGGACTCGATGCCGTCGGCCGGCAGCGCGTTCATGATCCGGTCGAAGACCTGGGACGTCACACCCACCCGCATGGAATCCACCTGATCCGGCCTAAGGCCCTCCTGACGCAGTTCCAGCACGGCATCCACGGCCGAGTGGGTCAGGCCGCCGCAGGGATACGGCTTGACGCTGACGCCGATGCCGGTGAGGTCGAAGCCGCGGCCGAGCGTCTCGAACGGGCTCGCGTCGCATTCGAGCCCACGTCCGAAACAGTCGAACACCCCTTTGCCTTCCTCCAGGGCCACGGGACTGGAAGTGAAGCCTTGCGCGGCCAGACGCGCGGCCAACACCCCGTTCTGGGCCGCCAAGCCCGAGTGCAGCGGCTTGGTCATGGTGGCGAAGTTCCATACCATTCCCGACGCCATGGAAGCGGCGATGCCCAAGGCATTGCGCGTGGCGCCGGCGTCCAGGCCCGCCAGCCGTGCGCAGCAGGCCGCGGCGCCCACGGTTCCGAAGCTCGACGTCGCGTGCCAGTGGGCATGCGTGGAGAGCTGCGGCATGGAACGGGCCAAGCGCGACACCACCTCGAAGCCCGCGACATAAGCCGCGAGGACGTCCCTGCCGCTCGCTCCCGTCGCTTCCCCCATGGTCAATACCGCCGGAATCAGGCCAGCGGTCGGTTGGCCCATGAGATAGCTGTGATCGAAATCCAGGGCATGGGCCGAGGTGCCGTTGCACAGCGCGGCCAGTGTGGCGGAAGTCCGGAAACCCTGGCCGATGACCGTGGCCTCGGCGGCCCGGGATTCTTGCCGGGCCAGCACGCCGCAGATCCTCGCGCTCTCCTCGTCCGAGCCTGCCAGCGCGACGCCGACGCAGTCCAGGAATGCGGCCTTGGCCGCGGCTACCACGTCCGGCGGCAGCCCTTCGAAGTCGTTGCCGGTGATGAATTCCGAGACCTTGTCTGCAAGCCCATCCATAGTGTGGTCCTTTCGAATGAGAGGGGTGAAGTGACGGCACCAAGAGTGCCCCTGGCCCAACCCCACCTGGATTCCCGCTTCCGCGGGAATGACGGAAGGGAGGCGGCAATGACGGAAGAAAGGGCTCGTTACAGCCAGCCAAGAAACCGAAACAGCCCGGGGCGGTCGGCGAATTCGTCTACGGGAAGACGCTCCAGGTACAGAACCCCCTTGGCCGTAACCGGCGGGACCTGCGACCGCACCGCGTAGGAGCCGCCGGTCGGGGTCAGGCGGAAGCCGTCGTTGGAGAGATCCACCAGTCCTTCATCGGACAGCTTCCCCAAAGTCACGCGCTCCACTTCGTCGAAGCACATCTCGATGTCCCCCGCCCTGAACGCGCGCACTAGGCCCGCGAGCAACGCCACGGCTTTGGGATCTTCCATCGTAACTTTCTCTGGCAGCCCGGCGCGTTACGCGCTCTGACCCGGATCCTGTCCCCCCCGCCTCTGGGTATGCCCCAGCACCGTGGTAGCCGCGCCGATCATCGAGGTCAGGTCGCTCAGGTTGGCGGGGACGATGAGCGTGTTGCCTTCCTTGGCGAGGTTGCCGAACCGCTCCAGGTAGTTTTCCGCGACCCGGAGTTGCATGGCCTTGTCGCCGCCTTCGGAGTCGAGGGCCTCCGCCACCTTCTTGAGCCCTTCGGCGGTGGCACCGGCCACGGCGAGGATGGCCGCGGCCTCGCCTTCCGCCTCGTTGATCTGCCGCTGCTTCGCGGCTTCCGACGCCTTGATGACCTGCTGCTTCTCGCCTTCGGCCTCGTTGATCTTGGCGTCCCGTTCACCCTCGGACGACAGCACGGTGGCGCGCTTCTCCCGCTCCGCGCGCATCTGCTTCTCCATGGCGGAGAGCACGTCCGACGGCGGGTTGATGTTCTTGATCTCGTACCGGAGCACCTTGACCCCCCAGGGATCGGAGGCCTTGTCGAGCTCCTCGACAACGGACTGGTTGATGTGGCCCCGCTCCTCGAAGGTCTTGTCCAGCTCGATCTTGCCGATCTCGCTGCGGAGCGTGGTCTGCGCGAGCTGGGAGATGGCGAAGACATAATTGCCGATACCGTAGGAGGCTCTCTCCGGGTCCACCACCTGCATGTAGAGCACCCCGTCCACCCCCACCTGGACGTTGTCGGAGGTAATGCAGATCTGCTCCTCGATATCCAGGGCGTGCTCCTTCAGGCTGTGCCGGTAGGCCACCCGCTCCAAAAACGGCACCAGGATGTTGAATCCGGGCTTGAGCGTGCGCGAGAACTTGCCGAGGTTCTCGATGACGTAAGCGTTCTGCTGCGGCACCACTACCGCGGTCTTGATCAGCACCACCAGCACCACGAGAGCGATGACACCCGCCGTGATCAGGAACCCGAGATTGGCATCCATCTATTTCTCCTCCCTCGACTCATTCGCTGCATTGTCCGTCAACCCTTCGATGGACAGATTCAGGCTGTCTCTCCCGACCACCCGTGCGCGATCGCCCGCGGCAATGGGCCCCGGACCGACATTCACCGCGGTCCATTGTGTCCCCTGCAAATCGACCCGGGTCTGTCCGCCCAGCGGAACCTCTTCGCCCACCGATACGATCCGGCCGGCCACCTGGTACTCGAAACCCGGCAAGCCTCCCCGAATCCGGTCGTAGAGCCTCCCCCGAAACATCACCATGGACACCACCGCGAGAATCGCAAAGCCCAACAATTGACCCCACACCGGCAGGTCCACTCCCGCCAGACCGATGATCCCGACGCAGACCGCGGCGGCGCCCACGAAAATGAGGTAGAAAGCCGCGTCGACGGCCGTCAACTCCACGCCCATCAAGATGATTCCGATGCTGACCCAGCCCCACCAAGGCATATTCCCGCTCCTGAATGTCGGGTCGATGCCCGGCCCCCCGCCGGTCTCCCATCGACCCCTGGCGACGTTCTCCGCCGCTATTGGATTACCCCTTTCGTACGAGTATGCTCGTTTACATGGGCCGGTTCAATCCCGCCGAGGAGGTGCTGCCGTGACGTCACCCGATCAGTTCATCGACGAGTTGTGGGACTATGCAAACCAGGTGCCGATGGTGGAGCACCCTTGGTTCAAGGGCATCGTCGACCACCGCTGGAGCCGCGAGCAGATCGTCCTGGGAGAGGTGCAGCACTATCTCCGCGTGCGCACCAACCCGATCTACTTCGGATACATGACGGTCAACGCGGTGGCGAACCGGGAACAGGGGCTCGCCGACGTGGTGCTCGAAAACTTCATGGAGGAACTTTCGGGCGAGCGCAGCCACGTGGACATCATGTACCAGTTCCTGGAGGGAGCCGGGATCTCGCGCGAGGAAGCCGACAACGCCGAACCCACGCCGGGCACGCTGGCGGCCATCGAGATGATCATCGGCTGCTGCCAGCGCCGGTCGGCACTGGAGGGTGTGGCCATGCTCGCCTTCGTGGAGAGCCAGCACGGCGGGCCTGACGGCGCGGCCGCCCGGGCGTACAAGGAACTGGTGGGACACTACGGCTTCTCGGAACGCCAGGTGGAAACCTACCGTATCCACGCCGAGCAGGACGTGGGCCACGGCTCCCGGCAGATCGATACACTCCGTCAGGCCGCCACCGATGCCGAAACCCGCGAAAAGATCCGCCGCGCCGTGAAGCTCGGCATCACCGCGTTCACGCTGGAATGGGACGGCCACGTGCAGGCCATGACCGGCCAGCGGGACTTCTGGCCGGGGGTCGGGCCCTTCGACCCGCGTCAGGCCGAGGCAAGCCTGCCGAAGGTACAGCAGGCCTGAGGACGGCACGGCACAAACCGCCCCACCTGGATTCCCGCGAAAGCGGGAATCCAGGTGGAGTGGAGCGGGGTGCGCGGCCGCCACACCCTTCCCCGCCCCTGGGTTCCCGCTTTCGCGGGAATGACGGAGGTGAGGCGGAAACGACGCTTGGGGGCCGCCGGACTCTGGAGGCCGACTAAACCGGCCAGTCGTCCGGAAGCGGCGCGCGCAGTTTCTGGTACTCGGGATCCTCGCCACAGGTTTCACCGACGCGCTTCAGCGTCGCGACGAGGTCGTCGAGTTCCATGTCAAGCGTATTGGAGACCATACCCGCGGTCTCTTCGAAGCCGAGGCCTCAATTGCCGTATCAGCCGCCCATACGCTTGAAAATGTATTTCTCCCGTTCAGTGGGACTTATATACTTGACTTGATAGCCCCGAATTCTTGCCTTTTCCCGCACCATCCTGTAGATTTGGTTCCGCGACCACGAACCGAAGGCCCTGTGTCGGGCCTTCCGTCGAATACAAAAGCCCGATCAAGGACTTGGGGTAGCTCCCCGGGTCCGGGTAAATAAACGGAACTATCTCCACCTTCGGTGTAGTG
The DNA here is from genome assembly GCA_965219905.1 of uncultured Binatia bacterium (SeqCode). Classification (GTDB taxonomy): domain Bacteria; phylum Desulfobacterota; class Binatia; order UBA9968; family JAJDTQ01; genus JAJDTQ01. The sequence continues at coordinate 1,384,811 of CBDCOS010000003.1, forward strand.
GTCGCAGAGGCCCGGCAACCTTCTGCCGCGTCTCCCATCATCGAAGGAGGAAGCGGTGCAGGAACCAGAGTCCAAATACGGCCACGTCAGAAAATCATGGCAAAAGACCTTCAAGATTCTGGACGACCTCAACGCCGCCGACAAACCGTCAGGATTGGCTGTACTAAGCTCACCAGAGTTCAAAGCTCTCTCCCTTATCGAAAGATTCAAAACCGGATGGCGACTGCAAAACAAAACCGCACTCATCTTTGGTCCCTTCTACTACCTGTTCAAAGGAATGTGGCTGAAAAGCGCCATCCTGTTCTCAACCATGTTCCTTCTGCACACCATGTCCATTTTTGTACTCACTGATCCCTCACCAGCCCCTGGCCTCATCTTGATCCTCGGTTTCTCAGAATTCGGTTTGTATGCTCTTTGTCACGTACTCGCCAGCCACGACTATTACCTCCTCAAAACCCAAAACGAGAAAACGTGGAAATCACTACCAAACTGGCTCAACCATCCGGCTGGCGCGATAGCCACACTGATAGTGTCCATGGCTCTTTTTCTTTCCGTGTTGATACCCCTGCTTTCTGTGTTAACGTCCCTATGACGAAAGGAGTCCTCCCATGGCACTTTACCTAGTCAGCTATAACATCTCTCAAACCTCAATTAGTACCTCGACATCCATTAAAAAGAAGCTCGAAGCCGGACTGAAGGAACTGAACGCCGGGAAAGTACTCGAAACTCAGTGGTCGATAGAAGACCGCAAGAGTCACAAGAAAATATTTGATTTACTACTCAACACCCTAACTCCCAGGGAGAAAAGATCCATCAGACTCCTAGTCACGAAACTCAACCCCAGAGCTATCGAACAACACCGACTACTCACGAGGAGGTCCGATCTTAACCATTTTTAAAAACTCCATGATTTTATCCGCAAAATCTCCTAGAAACTCCTCTTCAGATGAATTCTCAGGACGAACTACAAGCATGTTGCCAAAACCATATACACGCATATTAACCTCAAAATACGTCGCTCCCCGAAATCCCTTTCTCTGTTGGAGCGGTCAAATCCCTATACATAAGCCGCTTGCCAACCATGCCAGCGACCACCTCGCACATCTGGTCCAGCGTATCCTCTTCCCGGATGTTGTGCCGACCAGAAAACTCGTTCACATATCTCTGGAGATGCTTCGAACTCATCACGTGATAAGTTCCCTCATAACCCCGCTTCAGCATCGCCCAAAAGCTCTCGATCCCGTTGGTGTGGGCCTGATCCCGCACGTACTCGCCAACCGAATGGTTCACGCTCTCGTGCTCGAACCCGGTCATCCCATGATATCCCGCATGTCCATCGGTGTAGACTGTGGCTCCAGCCGTGGCGTGATCCCTCACAAACCCCTGCAGAATCCCCCGATCGGTAGCTTCCACCACGGACGCGCTCACTTGGTTGCTCTCCCGATCCTTCACACCCACCACAGCGGTCTTGCCCGCTGAACCTCCCCCGACCTTGAGCCGCTTGCTCGCATGCTTGTTGCGCTCCTTGCCGCCCATATATTAAGCCTCTCGAAATAGTTGCCACTGCCTAAACGCTCGCATATAACGTGGTGGGGGTGTGAAAGAAGCTGGCAACGAGCCGGGGGAGTTGCTGGAGCCGGCGTAGATGCGAAACGGCGAGCTTTCGCAAGCCTTCCCTGGAAGTGATCACCTTTCTCCCCAAGGCCTTGTTCTTGAGATCGTTCCACACCAGTTCGTCGGGGTTCAACTCGGGAGAATACGGCGGCAGATAGTACAACTCCAGGGCTCCGTCCCGTTCCTCTACGAAACGCTTCACCACCTTGGCCTTGTGAGTCGGGTGGCCGTCGACAATGAGGAAAACCGGCGAAGGGGCGTTCACCAGCAGGCGCTTGAGAAACTCGATGAACACCGCGGCCGTCACCCGGCCGGGGGTCACCATGAAGCGAAGCTGTCCCTGGGCGCTGATGGCGGAGATGAGGTTCGCCCCGAACCGTGCTCCGGTCGTCGACACCACCGGTGTCCGCCCCCGCGGACTCCAGGTCCCGCCGCTGTGGAAGTCCGACCGCACCCCCGCCTCGTCGCCAAACAAGATCTGCGCTCCTACCCGCTTCGCCCGGCGACGGATCCGCGGGTACTCCTCTTCCTGCCACCGCCGCACCGCTTGCGGGTCCTGTTGATACGCTCGCCACAGCGGCCGCTGCACGCTCAGTCCCATCTGTCCCAGCAAACGGCACACCGAGCTGTAGCTCAACCGCACCCGGAACTGCCTTGCGATCAACTCCCGCACCATCGCCGCCGTCCACAGCGCAAACGGAAACTTCAACTGCATCGGACTCTTCTCCGCCACCGTCTCGTACACCCACCGCAACTGCGTCCCGTCCAGCTTCGGCCGCCGTCCGCCGCGCTTGCGCGCATCCAGACTCCCCCATCCCCCGCTCCGATACAGCGCCAGCCACCGAAACACCGTCCGCAGATTCACCCCTAGCACCCGCGCCACCGCCCAGGGCTTCTCCCCGGACTGGATGCCTGCCACCGCTCGCTGGCGCAGCTCCGTTAGTGTCTTATGATCCAACTTCCGGCCGTCTGTATCCATGCAGCCAGTATAGCTTCATTCGTATTCAAATGGCAACTATTATCGGAGTCTTAATAAGTCTCGTCAACCTCGACCGGACCCTGAAACAACCCACTCTCGTCAAAAGCCTCACGAATCCGATGAGATAGAAACCATGCCGTCTTTTGTGTGATCCCCAAATCCCGATGGAGCTTCATGCTGGACACTCCCTTGAGACTGGAGACATGCAGATAGATGGCAATCGCCCATTTCTGCAAAGGCAAGTGAGAACGCTCCATGCACGTCCCGATCCGGACGCTGAAATACTTCTTGCAAACTCCGCACCAATACGGCATCGGCTTCCGATTGGGAACGAGAGATATCCTGTCCACGCCCGAACACCTAGGGCACTGAAATCTCTCGCGATTCTTTCCCCACCGAAGGTCTTCGAACCACGCGTAAGCAGCCTCTTCATCCGGGAAAAGCTCAAACAACTCAACCAGGTTGATCCCCTGACGATTGTACTTGCCCGGTCCCTTTGGCCTGTTGCGGTGTATGGTATCCACACACCTAATTCGACTTCGACCCTCATCCGTTTACCCCCTCATCAAGTCAGGTATATAATTCCCCGTTCAGTCATGCTCTCCTCGCCATAGCCTTGCCGCCTGTCGCGAGCGCGCCCCGGCGTCAGCCGTCAGGCACTCGACGGCGCCTCCCGGGTTTCGGAAAAGCCCACCCGCTGCACGGTCACGAGCTCCGTGACCGCCGCGGGCGACCCATCCGCGGAAAACCGCACGGTCATGCGGGCCAGGATCCGCCAACGGATCCGCCGCCATTCGACCGTGGCGATCAGGAACGTGTTCTCCACCACATCGCCGGCGCTGCCGTTGCAGGCAACCACGGCCTCCAGGTCCATGCTGCCCGACGGCGCGACCCGGAAGTCCACGAGTTCCCTGAGGGCGCTGCGGAACTTCCCGTGAGGGAACCGCACATCCAGAAACCGCATCCCGGAGGCGGTGAGGTTGGTGATGCGCCAGACGATGCGCCAGTCCGCGCCGCTCCCGGTGCAGGACGTCTGTGTCACGCGAACCCGCGGTTCCGCTGCTCCCCGATCCGCCTGATGGACCACCGCGCTCATGGAACGTTACCGGGGCTCCCCTCGATCCTTCGCCTGCCACGGCCGGTACTCGGCCGCGGCGATACGGTCGGGGAACTCGATGTCCTCGTTGCGGCAGGCGTCGATGATGAGCTTCGAGCCCCAGTCCTTGCCCGGATGCACCGGATCCAGACGGCTCCCCTTGACGCGGTCGATGATGGAGATATCGGTGGCGGCGTCCACCCGCGTGGCAACGGCCCACAGCACCTCCTCTTCGTCGTACACGTCGATGTCGGCGTCGACTACCACCACGTGCTTGAGGAGCTCGGAGCCGGTGAACGCGGCCATGGCCGCCAGCTTGGCTTCGCCTTCGCAGCGCTTGTCGATGCTGATGTAGCAGTGGAACCGGCCGGCGCCGCTCAGAGGCAGACAGACCGAACGGACGGTGGGCACCACCGCCTGCACCTTGCGGTAGATGCTGCCCTCCTTGGGCACCGCCCCCAGCAGGCGGTGGTCCCGGTGACCCGCCAGGATATCCATGCAGTACGCGCCGCGGCGATGGGTGATGGCGGTGACCTCCACCACCGGTGATTCTCCCGCCGCGCCGTACAGGCCGGTGAAGTCCCCGAAAGGGCCTTCCACCTCCCGCTGGTGCGGCAGCACCCGCCCCTCGATGACCATCTCCGCGTCCGCCGGCACCAGCAGCTCGTCGCCGAAGGTCTCCGACGGCACCAGCCGCAACGGCTCGCCCATGAGCCCGCCGATGCTCTCGTACTCGTCCTCTGCGATGCCGTTCAAGATGCAGTTGCCCAGGTAGTAGGCCGGGTGGTGCCCGACGACGCAAGCCACCGGCAGCGCCTCGCCGCGTTCCTCGGCGCGCATGAAGTAGTCCCAGAGGTGGCGCCGCTCGAAGAACATCACCAGGTGGTTCGGGTCGCGCACGTAGCACCGATGGAAGGACGAGTTGTAGACGCCGGTGTCCGGGTCCCGGGCGCACCAGGTCATGGTCAGGTAGGGGCCGAGGTCGGCGACGTGGTGCGTCAGCACCGGCAGGAAGTAGAGGTTGGGGTCCATCCTCACTTGCTTTACCGGAGCATCGGGAACATCCACGACGACGGGCTTCTCCCGCCTCGCTTCGCGGGCCTGGAACTCGATCATCAGCTCCCGGCCGGCCTGCTCGGGGGGCAGTCCCAGGGCCACGGCGCAGGCGGCGCGGGACGCGAACACGTTCATCAGGAGCGGGAACTCGGAGGGCTCGCCGCTCAGGTTGTCGATGTTGGAGAAGAGCACCAGCGGTTCTTGCTTCCGCTTTTCCAGGTCGGCGATCATGGCGCAGACTTCCAGGTTGATGTCATGCTTGTCGGCGACCTCCATCAAGCGCTCGGGCGCGAGGCGCCTGACGGAGTCGATGTAGGTTCTCAGATCCATCGCCAGAGTCTACGGCCCGGCCGCGCGGCCGTCAATGTCGGGGCGGGAATCCATGCCAGGGAACGCGGTCCGTTGCAATCGCCAAGCGAAAGGAACAAGCTTTGAACTCGGCCCCAACCGCCTTCGACGGATCGGCGACAGCCCTCGGTCCAATGGATATGACGACTCAACACCCGGTCTCCGGGACCGTCCGTCTGACCGTTCCCCAAGCTCTCCACGGCAGGCGGGTGGACGCGGCCCTGGCTGCGCTTCTACCCGACCACTCGCGCTCACGCCTCCAGCGGCTTGTCCGGGACGGACACGTCCGCCTCGACGACCGCATCCCGGAGTGCTCGGACAAGGTCGCGGCCGGGGCCTGCATCGAGCTGGAGCTGACGCAACCCGCGGAGGTTTCCTGGAAGCCTCAATCCATTCCCCTGGAGATCGTCCACGAGGACGACGCGTTGCTTGTGATCGACAAGCCGCCCGGGATGGTGGTTCACCCCGGGGCGGGCCATTTCGAGAACACGCTGCTCAACGCCGTCATGCACCACGCCCCCGCCCTCCAGACCGTTCCGCGCGCCGGCATCGTGCACCGGCTCGACAAGGACACATCGGGCCTGTTGGTGGTGGCCAAGACCGATACGGTGCGCCTGCGCCTGGTGCGGGAACTCCAGGCGCGGCGCATCAGGCGGGAATACCTGGCGCTGGTGAGCGGGGTGGTCCGCGCCGGCGGCTCCATCGCCGCGCCCATAGGCCGCCACCCGGTGCACCGCACCCGCATGTCGGTACAACAGCGCGGCCGGGAGGCCACGAGCCATTACGGCGTGCAAACAGCCTACCGGGGCCACACCCTGTTGAGGGTGCGGCTCGAGTCCGGCCGAACGCACCAGATCCGCGTTCACATGGCCCACATCGGACACCCCGTGGTCGGCGACCCGCTGTACGGTGGACGCGGCGGCGCTGTCGCCAGGACTCGCGGGCCGGAGCTGACGGAGTTGATGCGAGGCTTCCGGCGGCAGGCGCTTCACGCGGAGCGGCTCGGACTGAATCACCCGGAAACGGGCGAGCCTCTGGAGTGGACCGCACCCATGCCCGCGGACATGCGGGCGCTGGTGGAGGCGCTGGAGGCGGACGCGCGCGGGTGACGGCGTCGTGTTTCCGTTTTCTCGTGGTTCGGTAGTAGAATCGTGGCAATTCGGACGGGCTCGCACACGGCCCCACAGAGGAAAAGGAGTCCACAGATGGGTCAATCAGTCAGCGCCTATAACTACGAAACGTTCAGCCGGTCGGAAAGCTCGGCCAAGGCCGGCGAGTTCGCCGCGCGCCTGCGGGCCGGCGAGGAAGCCCCGGACTTCACCCTTCCGACCCTGGACGGCGAAGCGGTCCGGCTCGCCGCATTCAAGGGCAGCAGGCACGTGCTGCTGGAGTTCGGCAGCATCACCTGACCGCCCTTCGTGGGCGAGGTCTCGCCCCTCAACGAAATGTACCGGAACTATCGCGACAAGGACTTCGAGTTCCTCACCATCTACGTGCGCGAGCCCCATCCCGGGGAGCACTACGGCCCGCACAGGGACTTCGAGCAGAAGCTCGAATACGCGCGCCATTGCCGGGACCAGGACGGCATCGAGAACCCCCTGCTGGTGGATGACCTGGAGGGGACCGTCCATCAGCTCTACGGCGTCCTGCCGAACATGATCTACATCGTCAGCAAGGAGGGCCGCATCGTCTACAAGGCCATGTGGACCGACCACGAAGAGATCCGGGTCGTGCTCGACAACCTGGTCATGGCTGACGAACTGCGCGCCCAGGGCGTGCGCCTCAAACCCTCCCTCACCGAGAAGATCAACTTCATCCCCGCCCAGTACGCCGGCGGCGTCCGCGAGAAGGTCTTCGACCGGGCGGGGCCCAAGGCATGGGAGGACTACCAGTCCACCTTCGGAGGTTAGCCGGGGGACGACCTGCCATGACCGAGAAGATCCGCACCTACTGCGCCATGAGCAAGTCCCGCTGCGGGGTGGTGGCCACGGTGGAGGACGGGCGCTTCGTACGCCTGGAGCCGGACGCGGACCATCCCAACCGGGGCATCTGCATCAAGGGGCAGGCGGCGCCCGAGCTGGTGTACGACCCGCAGCGGCTCCGCTGGCCGCTGCGGCGCACGACGCCGAAGAGCGACCCCGACCCTCGCTGGGAAAGGGTTGGCTGGGACGAGGCCATGGAGGAGATCGCGCGCCGGCTGGCGGAGTTGCGGGATCGCCACGGGGCGGAGTCGGTGGCGTTCTACCGGGGGGCGTCGGGGGGCAGCGCCTCGGCCGAGTACGAGCCGTGGCTGATCCGTTTCGCCAGCCTGTTCGGCAGCCCCAATACGGTTTCCACGGGCCACATCTGCAGTTGGCACAAGGACAACGGCTCCCGCTACACCTATGGGACCGGCATCCCGAACCCGGACTTCGAGAACACGGCCTGCATCCTGCTGTGGGGGCACAACCCCAACGCCTCCTGGCCCACCCAGGCCATCCGCATCTCCGCCGCCCGGAAGCGCGGCGCGCGGCTCATCGTCATCGACCCGCGGGCGATCCCGCTGACGCGGAAGGCCGACCTCTGGCTCAGGGTCCGCCCGGGGACCGACGGGCTCCTGGCGCTGAGCTTCCTCAACGTGATGGTCGGCGAAGAGCTCTACGACCAGGAGTTCGTGCGGGACTGGACCAATGCCCGGCTGCTGGTGCGGGAACGGTCGGGCGAGGTGCTGACCCAGGAAATGGTGACCCGCGGGGGGTCGCCGGACCGTTACGGAGTCTGGGACGTGTCGGCGGACGAGCTGTCGTTCCACGACCCGGCGCAGCCGGAGCCGGTGGCGCGTCCCGCCCTGGAAGGCACCTTCGAGGTCCGGCTCGCGAGCGGCGCGGCGGAACGGGTCACGCCGGTATTCGAGCTGTTCAGACGGCACCTGGAGCGGTACACGCCCGAGGCCACGGCGGATGCCACCGGGATCGATCCGGACCTGGTGCGGCGGGCGGTACGTCTTTTCTGCACCACGCCGCCGGCCTGCTACTACAGCTACAACGGGCTGGAACAGCACGCCAACGCCATGCAGACCAACCGGGCCGTGTGCCTGTTCTACAGTTTCACGGGAAACCTTGACCGGCCCGGCGGCAACGTGCGGTTCGCCAAGACTCCGGTGAACGGTATGGATGGGCGCGGGCTCCTCGCGCCGGAGCAGCAGGCGAAGCGGCTCGGGCTCGACGCCCGGCCCCTGGGGCCGGTGGCCACCGGCCGGGTCCAGGCCTACGAAGTCTATCGCGCGGTGCTGGAGGGCAAGCCCTACCCCGTCAAGGGTTTCCTGAGCTTCGGCGGCGACATTATCATGGCCAACGGCGACACGCTCCGGGGACGGCGCGCCCTGCAGCAATTGGACCTCTACGTGCAGACCGACTTCTACGAGACCCCGGCCGGGCGTTACGCCGACTTCCTGCTGCCCGCGGCAACGTCATGGGAGGACTGGCACGTGAAGGCTTCCTTCGACCAGGGCGCCGCCACCAGCACGTGGCTGCAGTACCGGGCGCCGGTGGTGGAACCGCAGTACGAGTGCCGATCCGATGCCGACATCCTCTTCGACCTGGCGGGGCGGATGGGCTTCGACGAGCAGTTCTGGCACGGCGACCGCGAGGCCGCGCTGGACTACATGCTGGAGCCCGCCGGGATCACCGTGGCGCAGTTGAAACACCATCCGGGCGGCATCTCCATGCCACGGGAGACGCGCTACCGCAAGTACCGGGAAAAGGGCTTCGATACACGGACGGGGCGCGTGGAGATATACTCCGTGCCGTTCGGCGAGCACGGGTACGCGCCGCTGCCGGAGTTCAGCCCGAGCGAAGCCGGTTTCGGCGCCGACGTGGTTCGGGACTATCCCTTCACCCTAACCACGGCCAAGGCCATCAACTTCTGCCACGGGCAGCACCGGTCGCTGCCCTCGCTCCGCGCCAAGACCCCGGAGCCCCTCGTCGAGCTCAATCCCGAGGACGCGGACGACCTCGGCATCCTGCCGCGGGCGCCGGTGCACCTGGAAACCAGGGTCAACGCGGTCACGATGAAGGCGCAGCTAAACCCGGAGCTTCCCCGCAAGGTGGTCCGGGTCATGCACGGCTGGTGGCAGGGCTGCCCCGACCTGGGGCTGCCGGGGTACGATCCCTTCGGCCGCGACGGCGCCAACGTCAACCTGGTCATCGACAATGACGTCATCGATCCCATCACGGGCTCGGTGCCCCACCGTTCCTACCCGTGCCGCATCATCGCTGCCCTGCCGGCAGACTGAATTCCACCCGGGCGTAAATGAACGCTCAGGTCCCGAATCCGCGACCTGCTACAATGTTGATCAGAACACCTGAACGGAAGGAGTGTGTCACTATGTCCAAGGGGAGCCTGAAGGTTGCCGTCGCACTGGCTGGATTGTTCGCGTTCAGCCTGCTCGGACCCGCACTGTTCCCGGATACGTCGCAAGTCCATGGCCAGGACGCGATCAAGGGCCGTGCCTCGGTGAAATACGTTGTCTCGGTGGACTATCCCGTGGACGGCAAGGACCGGTATATCGCCTGGGTGAGAAGCGTCGCCGAAGACCTCAAGGCCCCGGCCGAAGTCAGGCGTATCACCTCCTACGACGACTACTTCGGCGAATCTCCGCAACGGGTCGTCGAGTTCGAGTTCGACAGCATCGAGGACGCGGGAAAGTATTTCGCGAACGAGAAGGTGCGCGCCGTCTTCGAGAAGGTGCCGGACTACGGTCTCCACGCGAAAGTGCAGATGCTGCTGCTGCGCAGCGACTATACGCCCAAGTAGTGGACCGTAACGGCCGTGGTATCAGAACGGCAGGGTGTGCTTCCTGGCGCTGTTGCAGGACTTGCAACTGGGGACGACGTTGCCCCGGGTGCTCTTGCCGCCACGGATGACCGGCACGAGGTGGTCCATGGTCAACTCGCGGGCCGGAAACCGCCCGCCGCAGTGGGCGCAGAGCCCTTTGCTGGTCCGGTTCTTCCACCACTGGCTGTCGCGTAGCACCCGCGCCTTGCGGCGTTCGCGGCGGACCTCTTCCTCGGTGACCGTAATGAGGAAAGAGTCCGGGTCGGAGTGCCGGGCCATCTCACAGCACCTTGTGCTTGAGGGTTCGGAAGTAGACCGCGAAACCCACGGCGACACAGAGGTACAGCACGCTGCGGGCCAGCGCCCACCCCTCCCCTGCGCCGAAGTAGTTCGTCAGCTCCCATCCGCTGAAGAAGATGAAGAACACGATGGACGTGCCGATGAGGATCTTGTGGGCGGTCATCAATCTCATGACTCGAACTCCCGCCGGAGGGCTAACGTCATTCAACTATTTCTAGTAGATTTTCGGTAGTTCCAACAAACGCCAGGGAGAAACCATGTCCATGGAAGTGATTCATACCGACAAGGCGCCGAACGCCATCGGCCCCTATGAGCAGGCCATCAAGGCCAACGGCTTCGTGTACACCGCCGGACAGATCGGCCTGGAACCGGCTTCCGGCGAGCTCGTCGCCGGCGGCGTCGAGGAGCAGGCCCGCCAGGTGCTGGACAACGTCACCGCGGTCCTGGAAGCGGCCGGAAGCTCGTGGGGGCAGGTGGTCAAGACGACCATCTACCTGAACGACATGGCCGATTTCGCCGCCGTCAACGCCGTCTACGAGGGGTATCTGGGAGGGTCTAAACCTGCACGCACCACGGTGGCGGTGGCGGGTCTTCCCAAAGGGGCACTGGTGGAAGTGGACGTGGTGGCGCTGGCCTAGGGGGTCTTGGGGACGCCGTCCGGGTTGAGATAGTCCCGCCACACGTGAGCGGCCGTGAAATCCAGCACCTTCCCCGCCTTGGTGACGTCGAGGCCGCCCCAATGCCCCGAGTAGCCCTCCTTGATCCGCGTGCCGGGTAGGTACCGCCGGACCAGTTCGCCGGTGGGCTCGAGGTAGCGGCTGGTGGCGGCGGCGATGTTGAAGACCTCGTGTCCGGAAAGCGGCGTCTCGATGGCAAGCCGGCACGCCACGGCCGCATCCCGCGCGTCCACGTAGCTCCAGAACGTGCCCATCCTGCGTCCGGGGTCGGTCCACCGTGCCGGCAGGGTCTCGAAGGCCGGGTCGAAGTTGACGCCGCTGAACCGCAGGCTGACCACGGTGACGTCGCTGTACCGCGTGACCGAGTCGGCCAACTGCTCGCCGAACACCTTGGAAAGGGCGTAAGGGTCCTGGGGCCGGCAGGGGTAGGCCTCGTCCAGGGGCAGGTAGTCCGGCTGCCAGATCCTGGGGGCGTAGAGAAAACCGTAGGCGGCGATGCTCGAAGCGCACACCACTCGCGGGACGCCCAGGTCCACGGCGGCCTTGAGCACATTGTAGGTGGCGGTGACGTTGTTGCCGAAGGTCTCGCAGTCGGGCGCCAGGTTGGGGGCCTGGTACGCGCCGAGATGCACGACGGCGTCGGCACCCCCGAAGGCCTCGTAGAGATCCCCCGACCGCCGCAGGTCGCAGATCCACGAGTCGCAGAGCTTCGCCGGCGGCGGCACGATGTCCAGGCTGAGAGCCTCGTAGCCGTGCTCGAGAAGGTGGCCGATGGCGTGCTGTCCGAGGCGGCCGCTGCCGCCGGTGACTACGACCCTGGGCATCTTCGGTCTAACGCGTCCGCGGTTCCGCGGGCCTCACCCCGACGAACGAGTCCAGCTTCACCAATCCCTCCGCGTTTTCCTCGAGCCTCAAGGCCTTGGGCTCCCGGCCCGCGGCCACGGCGTCGATGGCGTCGCGGATCATGCGGCGCAGCATGATGATGCCCCGGTCGGAGTTGCCGAGCCGCTCCTCCCGCTCTCCCAGCAGTCGTTGGGTGCCCTGGGTGACGATGTCCTCCTGGCGGATGTTGCCGCGGTAGGGCATGAGCGGCCGCGTGTCGTAGGGCTTGACCTCTCCCTTGGGGGCCTCGCGCTTCCTCATCCGCGCCAGCCGCTCGAAGATGTCCGGGTCCGGGCCGGTGTAGTAGTCCACGGTGAACAGCATGAAGTGGTTATCGTCGTTGGGGGTGAGGAACATGAAGTGCTCGTAGTTGGAGCCCACCTTCTCCAGCACCTCGGGCTCCACCCGGGCGTGCACGAACTCCGTGTCGCCCACCTGGAGGATGCTCGGCAGGCCCAGGCTCATCTCGTCGACGAACTCGGTGCCTTCCGCCGGGCCCGGCTTGGACATGACCATCTTCATGCCGTAAGGGGTCTCCACCGGCTCGTAGGCCGGCGGGCTCTTGGCGCTGAAGAACTCGCCGCCCCAGGTCTGCTCGCCGTAGGCGCTGCGGCTGTGGAGGATCCACACGTGGCAAGGGTCGGCGCTGTTCTCGTAGAAGTTGAACCAGTTGTAGTCGAAGTGCCGGGTGCTCTCCACCAGACGCTGCCCGCCGTGGTCCACCAGCGGCGAGTAGTTGGGCAGAGGCGGCGGATCGTCGGAGTCCGGTCCCATGTAGGCGAAGATCAGGCCCCCCAGGCTCCTCACCGGGTAGGCCGGGTGCTTCACCTTGGCGCAAAAGCTGGTCTCGGGCGGCTCGGACGGCTGTTCCAGGCAGTTGCCCGAGACGTCGTAGAGCCAGCCGTGGTAAGGGCAGCGGATGCCGCGCTCCTCGATGTCGCCGTACTCCAGGGACGAGCCGCGGTGGGAGCAACTTTGGCCGATGAGGCCGAGGCGGCCCCCAAGGTCGTGGAACAGCACCAGGTCCTCGCCCAGCACCCGCACCGCCCGCGGGACGTCGTGCAGCTCCGCCTCGGTGCCCACCGCCAGCCAGTAGCGCCGCAGCCACTCTCCGCCCGGCGTGCCGCGGCCCACGCGCGGGATGTCCTTGTTGGTGCTTCTGAAGGTTTCCACGGGACGATCTCGAGACGGCTGGAACACGGACGCGGGCATCAGTCCAGGAGGCCGCCGCGGCTCAGCTCCCGGTGCACCGAGTCCCGCGCCTCCGGCGGCAACGGCTTGGTCTCCCACTTGGGGAAGCGCTTGATGTCGAATCCGCGCATCCGGTACATCTCGGCCACCACGGCCCGGCCGTGGCGCTTGATCTGTCCGATGATGACCGCGGTGACGTCGTTGACTCGGCGTTGCAGTTGCACCGCCTGCCCGTAGTCCTCCCGCTCCAGGGCGCGCCACAGCTCGACACACAGCTCGGGAAGGCAACTCGTGGGCGGATTGATCATGCCCGCCACCCCGAACGGCACCAGCCCGAAGATGTCCGCGTTGCCGGTGAACACCGACACGTCGGGCGGGAACAGCCGCACGTAGTCCAGCATGGCGCCGGCGCCGTAGGCCACCTTGATGCCGCGGATGGCGGGGATCTCCTCCTTCATGCGCTGCGCGAAGGGCGGCGCGATGGAGATGCCCGAGTACTTGGGATTCTCGTAGATGAAGATGGGAAGCGGCACGGCATCGGCCACCGCCCGGAAATGGGCCATGAGCTCGTACTCCGAGTGGTCGGAGTAGTAGTAAGGCGGGATGACGCCGATGCCGTCGGCGCCGTGCTCCTCGGCGTGGCGCGCCAGCTCCACGGTGCTCTCGGCGTCCGCCGTCCCCACGTGAACGATGAGGGGGGCGCGCCCGGCGTTCTGGTCGAGGGCGATCTCCGCGGTGCGCTTGCGCTCGGCCATGGACATGGCCGGTCCCTGCCCCGACGATCCCAGCATGAACAGCCCCTGGACCCCGGCGCCGACGTAAAAGTCCACCAGCTTCCGGAGCATCGGCCCGTCCACCGTTCCGTCGTGCTCGAACGGCGTGATCACCGGAATGACGATGCCCTTGATCATGGTCTCAACCCTCCGTGGTCATCAGATAGCGCCTGGGAATTGCCGGCGTCAAGCCGGGTCGGTTCTTTGCGCCAATTCTGCCGGGCCGGGCGCTAGCCGCCGGCCAGCAGGCGCATGAGCCGGCCGTAGCCGTCGATCCTCTCGCGCATGCCGATGGCCTTGAAGGCGACGTAGAGCTGCGAGGTCATGTTGGCGATGACCGGCAGCCCGAGGTCCGTTTCGATGTCCTCGATGACGTCCACCACCGGGAAATTGGCGCAGGGGATGTAGATGCCGTCGGGGTTGCCGGCTTCCTTCACCGCCCGCTTGGCGGCCTGGTAGATGTCGGCCACCGACGCGGCGCTCGAGGTCGTGAAGTCCGTCCCCAGGGAGACCAGGGATGCAGCCTCGAACCCCCATGCCTTGAGATAGCTCACCACCTTCTCGTTCAGATCGGGCGGATAGGGGTCGACCACGGCCAGACGCGAAACCCCGAGGTCCCTGAACGCGTCCAGGGCGGCGACGATGCTGGTGGTGCAGGGCGCGCCGGTGATGGACTCGAGCTGCTCGATGAGCTTTGTCTCGAAACCCTTGCCCTGGCTCAGCACCAGCGGCGAGCCGCCGTGAATGATGAAGTCGCAGGAGCGCCGCTTCAACTCATGGGCGCACGCCTCCACCTGCTTCAGCGCCTCCCTGTAGGCCTCCTCCTTCCAGCCGCCCACCATGCACGCCACTCCGATGAAGCCCACCCCGTCCGGCACGATACGGTAGAAGTCGTAGGCGTTGAGCTCGATGATCGAGGGAGAGATGTAGCCGATCCTGGCGCGGTAGCCGAACATGGGCTGCTCCTTTCGTGGCCGCAACGAGACGAACCCCGGTCTTGCCTCGCATGACGCCGGACCCGGCACTCAACCGGCGTCGTTGAACTTGTAGAACGGCTCCGGCGGGTGCTCTTCCCGGGATTCGAGAAAGTCCCTCACCCGCGGGAGAAGCCGCGCGTCGACCCCGCCGGCCCGCCTCCGGGACGGTGCCGTGACCTTCTCCTTCACCGCCTTCAACAACGCCTTTTCGTCGAGACGCACGTGTTTGCCGCCGCGGTAAAGGATCTCGCCGTCCACCATCACGGTGTCCACGGCCCCGGCCCCGCCGCGGTAGATCAGCGCGTCCACCGGCGTTTGACGGCTCGCGAGATACGGCTCCACCAAGGGCCGCGAGTTCACCAGCACCAGGTCCGCGCGCCTTCCCGGCTCCAGGGTGCCGCAACTCGCGCCCCAGCCCAGGATGTCCGCGCCGCCCGCGGTTGCCGCCCGGAAGATCTCGGTCAGCGGCATCAGCCCCGGCCCCGCGCCCGGAACCCGCTGGAGGTTGGCGGCCAGGCGCATCTCCTGAAGCATGTCCGGCCGGTCGTTCAGCGGGCTGCTGTCGAGCCCCATGCCCAGCCTCACCCCGCCCGCATGGAAGTGCATCAGCGGGGCGATGCCGCTGCGCAGGCGCAGGTTGGAGCTCGGGTTGTGCACCACCGCGGCGCCCTTCGCGGCGGTGGTCTCGATGTCCTCGCGGTTGAGCCACACGCCGTGGGCCAGGCTCACGTCCGGCGCCAGAAAGTCCAGGCCCGCAAGCCACTGCACCGCGCTCTTGCCGTACTCCCGCAGGAAGTACGACCGCTGGTACTTGGTCTCCAGCACGTGGATCTGGATTCCCAGGCCGTGTTCGGTGGCCTCGCGGCGGATGGCGCGCAACAACTCCTCCGTGCACCATTGCGGCCCGGCAGGGGTAAGGAACAGCCGCGCCCGGCCGTCGCCGATTTCGCCGGCGAGCCGGCGCGCCACCCGGAAATAGTCGTCGGGCGCGGCGGTCCGTGACTTGCCGTAGCGCGCCGCCGCCTGCTCCCGCAACGACGGCGGCAGCGATGCCAGGAACTCTTCATCGCCGTAAACGATGTGATTGCGGTTGCGGATATCGAGGCCAAAGGACACGCGCATGCCGGAGTCGCGGTAGGCGCGGAGCCGTTCGTCGACGTGCTCCTCGTATGTGTCCGGCGAGCTGCTGGAGTTGTAATGCAGGCACGTGGTGATGCCCGATTCGATCATGGTCTTGCAGGCGTAGAGCACGTCCAGGTAGGGGTCCAGACCGGCCCGGGCGTCGCCCGCGAACCGCGAGATCTCGAAGCAGTCGTCCAGGCCCCCGAGTTGAAAGTCCGTAAGCCCCTTGCCGTGCTGGTGTGCGTTGACGAAGCCCGGGACCACCCAGTACCGCGACGACCCCACCACGGTGGCGTTGGGGTACGCCGGCTTGAGGTCGCGGTACGGCCCCACCTCGACCACGTTCCGACCCGACACCACCACGGCCCCGTTACGGATCACCCCATGGGTTCCGTACCTCGGTTGCATGGTGACGATGAATTTGCCTCGAACGAGATAGTCCATCTCAACCCCCCGTGACCAGGCCGGCAACCCCACCGGAACGCCGGCGCACCGACCCTAAAGCCCCAGGAAACGCAAGCAGTTGGCGGACGACACCCACTCCCGCTCCTCGGCGGTGAGCCGCAGCTCGTCGAACTCGTCATCCGGCGACTGGTCCCGGAACATGAACGGATAGTCCGAGCCGATGACCACCTGGCTCGCGCCCACGGTGTCGATGAGATAGCGGACCGTGCGGTTGTCGAAGAAGACGTCGTCGTAGAAGAACATGCGGGCGTAGTCGGATGGCTTCCGGGGCATGAGCGCGTGGAAGTTGGGGTTGTTGTGCCAGGCATTCTCCAGGCGCGGCAGGAGCTGCGTGAAGGTGCCGCCGCCGTGGCTGAACAACAGCTTGAGCCCCGGGCAGGCTTCCATGAGGCCGCCGGTGACCATGCTGGCGATGCCCAGCGCTCCCTCCAGCGGGAAAGCCACGATGTTCTCGATGAACCGCGGTCCCGTCACCCGGTCCATGAAGGTGGCGTGCTGCGCGTGTACGAAGATGGGCACCTCCAGCGCCTCGGCGGCCCTGAAAAAGGGCAGGAACTCGGGCTCGCCCAGGCTCCTGCCGTTGACGTTGCTCAGCAACTCGAGGCCGTGAAGGCCCAGGGACTTGACCCGCTCCAGCTCCGCGGTGGCAAGCTCCACGTCCTGGAGCGGCACCGAGCCCAGCGCGTAGAAACGGTCCGGCGCCTCGTCCACCATGCGCATCAGCACCTCGTTCAGGTAGCGCGCCAGGTCGAGGCCGTCCCGGGGCTCCAGCCGGTAGGCGAGCAGCTCCGGCATGGGCGACAGCACCTGCCGGTCCACCGCGTAGTCCGGGGCGGCCATCTCCCGCAGCCGCCGCGGCACCGCCCAACACCGGTCCAGCACGGTGCGGAAGTTCCGTCCCGCGATCATGACGTTAGCGGTGTCCGGCCCGGTATGGTCCATGGACGGCCAGCGATTCCCGGCGGCCCGGTCCCCCACCGGCGGGAAGTGTTCGGGAACGATGTGGGTATGAGCGTCGATGACCATGAGCGGTGCTCCCATACAGGATTCGCGAATCAGCTCCGGTTACGCGCTATCCGCCCGGGGCGGAGCGACGATGAACAGGCTCAGGAAACCGGAAATCACGAGCGTCACGGCGAAGAGGGTGAAGGGAACCGTGTAGCTGCCCGTCCAGTCGAAGAGAAAGCCGAAGAACGGCGGCCCCAGGGCCGCAAAACTGTGGGTCATGAGAATCCCCAGGCCCCGGATCCTGCCCATCGACAGACGCCCGAAGATCCGCGCCCACACCACGTCCTGCAGCACCATGTTACCACCGAGCCCCACCCCGTAAAAGAAGAACCCGACGTAGACGAGAGCCAGGGAGCCGGAGGTGATGGCCACGATGAGGCCGGCGGCCTGTATCAGGAACTTGGCCAGAGTGCTCCAGCGTACGTCCACCCGGTCCGCGATGAGGCCCCATACGAGCGGCGAGCCGAGTTGCGTGGAAGCGATGACGCTCAGGGCGCCGACGGCGCGCAGGTCCGAATAGCCGATGTCCGTGACATAGGCGAACACGTGCAGGTTGACGCCGGTGACGCCGACCGCGGACACGCCGAAGACCGCGACGATCAACCAGAAGGCCCGGGTCCGCAGTCCCGCCTTCCGGCTCCAGATGCGGGCCTCGCTTGCGGCGTACGGCTGCGGCCGCGGCGTTTTTCCCTCCGTCACGGCCACGGGATCCAAGCCGTCCGGATCGAGGCCCATGTCTTCGGGTGACCGGCGGATGTAGAACAGGGCGGGGGCGACGATCAGCACCAGGGTCAACGCGCCGAACACAGCCCAGGTATGGCGCCAGCCCAGCCAGGCCAGCAGGGGCACGACAAGGAACGGCATGACGATCTTCGCGAAGCCGATACCCATGCTGGAGACCGCGATGGCCCGGCCGCGCTTCCGGATGAACCACCGGGCGATCATGACGTTGATCACCATGTAGCCCAGCAAGGCGTCGCCCATCGTCACGAAAGTCCAGCGCACCAGGACGAACTGCCAGAAGACCTCGACCTGGCTGAGGATGAAATAGCCCGCGGCGGCCACCACCGCACCCCCGGTTACGAGCCACCGGCTGCCGTGCCGGTCCACCAGCGGACCGACGAACGGCGCCATGAAAGCGCCGATGAGACCCTCGCCCGAGCGCAGCAGCGAGAAGACGCCGCGGGACACTCCCAGATCCAGCGTCATCGGTTTGAGGAAAATGCTCAGGGTGCTGGCAAGGGCGAACGAGGAGGTGACGTTGGCGATGAATCCGACGGCGACGATGTACCAGCCGTAGTAGATCCGGCGCGATGCGTGCGCATGATGCGCTGAAACCGGCGTGACCACCTGTCACGGGTAACAGGGTTCGCGGTGCATGGAAAGCGCGACGCCCCGCGACCGTGCACGCGCAAATGGACGGGACGGCCGGTCTTTTGCTACGTAGATTGCAGCGAAGATGGCGAGGGGGCCCGCACCGTCATTCCGGCGAAAGCATGCCCCGTACCCCGATACGGGGCCGGAATCCAGGCGGGCAGGGCAAAAGGAGAAATCATGCGCGTATTGATCACCGGAGCTGGACTGATCGGCTCCCACGTGGCCGCCGAGCTGAGCTCGCGGGGGGACGAAGTCACCTTCTTCGACGTGGTAGCCAAGCCGGACTACATCCGCCACGTCACCGGCCAGGACCTGCCGCTGATCCGCGGCGACATCTGCGACCTGGCGGCCTTGATGGACGCCTTTCTGACCGTGCGGCCCGAGGTCGTCATCCACCTGGCCGCGTCCGTGGGCGAGTCCAACATCCCCAACCTCTACGCCGGCTTTCAGGTCAACCTGGTGGCCACCCTGAACGTGGCGGAAGCGGTACGGCTCGCCGGCGTGCGCCGGCTGGTGCACGCCAGCACCCAGGCGGTGTACCAGGACGCGGACCCCGCGGAACTGCTCCGGGAAGACTCGCCCGTGGACGGCCGCGGACGGGTCTACAACTCATCCAAGCTGGCCTGCGAGCACGTGCTCCGGACCTTCGCCGCCAAGCAGGCCTTCGAGCTGGTGATGCTGCGCTTCGCCGGTGTGTACGGATACCGCTCGGTGGCCGGAGGCCCGGGCGTGGCGGTACAGGAAGCGGTCTGGGCCGCCATGGCGGGCGAAGAGGCGGTGCTCAACGCCTACGAGACCGTGGACTTCGTCTACGTCAAGGATCTCGCCGACGGCATCGCCCGGGCGGTGCACACCGCGCCCCTGTCCCATGACGTCTACAACCTCGGCAGCGGCGCCCTCACCACCGTGGAGGATGTCGAGGCCGCGCTGGGCGCGATCTTCCCGGGCGTCCGCCTGCGCCGGGGCACGCTCACGCCCAAGCGGCCGCAAATGGACATCAGCCGGGCACGGAACGAGCTGGGGTACGCTCCGGAATACAAGCTGGAAGCGGGCCTGCGGGACTACATCGCCGAGTTGAACCGCGAGTAGGAACGGTCAATCCTTGTTTCCATAGAACACCGACCGGAAATCCGACCCCGTGGCGTGACCGACCACACCAGCCTGGTTGACGCCGCCGAACTGGCCCACGGCGTCGTAATTGCCGGAGTTGGCCGTCGTGCTGCCCATGAATCGTCCGTTCGTGACCGGCATGTCGTCCCACTGCAGCGTGCCGAGGGTCGGTACGCCCTGGAGGGTCAGGTCCGCTTCGGCGGTGCCCGTGCCTAGTGTCACGGTCACGTTCGCCGCACCTGTGCTGACAGCGGCCGGGCTGGACCCGTAGTAGCCGGCCCATTCACCCGTCCATGTAGCGTTCCCCGTCGGCTGATGTTCCGGGGCGGGGTTTGGGGAAAGATGCGGCGTCCAGATGCCGCCTTGCGACGTGTACCACGCCTTCAGTCCATGGCCCGGGCTCTCGATGCCCAGAGGGACGTCTCCGATAACGGCCCAATCTCCGAACCCGGGCGAGAATGCCGCCATGCTGTCGGAGTCGCCGGCGTGCTGGCCGGTGCTTTCGGCCGAACTCTCGCCGCCGCTTCCCACCTCCGGGTGCGCGCCCCAGGTGGCGAAGTTCTGGCCTGTCGCCGGAAGCGAAACGTCGATCGTCTGACCGGGTGCAAGGTCCATGGGCTTGGTCGGCCCGAGTTCCACGCCGTTCGAGAGATGCACTTCCACCCTCACCCGGCTCAATGTGGCGTTGGTGGAGTTGGTCACGGTACCGGTGAAGGTCTGGGTGGAAGGGTCATAGCGCAGGACGAGACGGGCACCGGCGCGCACTTCATCGTAAGTTTGGGTCCGGGTGTACTGCGTGGCAGATTCCTCGCCGTTTTCGCCGCCCTCGCCACCTTCGCCGCTCTCTCCGCCCGGGCCGTGCTCACCGGAGCCAGTGTGTCCGCCGGGACCTTCGCCGCCACCGCCCTCGCGGCTGGATCCGAGAGTGCCTGAACACGCTGCAAGGCCGAGCGCCAGCAGCGCGATGAGGACGAGACGCACGGGATTCTGCAAAGTCTGTAACGCCATGACTTCCTCCTTCGATCGAGTGTTTTCGGCCGCCTCGCGTCGAAACCGGGCCCGGAGAGCGCGTTATCGACGAGGCAGCCCGTATTCGCGTCGGACGCGTCTGTTCGCCGTGTCCATCGTTATCGAGGGGAAGATAGGAAAAGAATGTCGCAATACCTTGCCGTCCAAAGCATTGTTTTGTCGCGATCCTTCGCCGGAGAGCGGCGTGACACAGCTTGTTACAACTTTTTTTTGCCTTCGCGCCGAGAAGCGCATAAGCTGCGACGCGTGGAGACCTCCCTTCACGTGCCGTGGGGCAGCGGCTGCCGATTCGCAGGCAAGGTAGAGCGGGAATGAGGCTGATACCTCGGAGCCTGGCGGGCCAGCTCGCGCTGTTGCTGCTGCTCGCTCTCGTCCTCGCGCAAGGAATCGCAATCGCTCTCTTCTCCGTCGAGCGCAGCGAGGCCGTGCGCCACGCCCATCGGGAGAATGTCATTGCGCGCGCCGGTAGCGTGGCGCGGCTGCTCCAGGACACGCCGCCAACACTTCATGACGCCGTCCTCGCCGCGGTGAGCAACGACGAGGCGCAGTTCACGCTCTCTCCCGAGCCCTTGGTCGACGCCACGGGAACCGGAGAGCGGAGCGCCGCCATGGTCCGCGATCTGTCGGTTGCGATCGACGCCGAGAGGGTCGAGGTAGCGCCGCTCCGCTTCGCACTCCTGTTCGGCGGCGATCATGAAGACGACCACGACCACGGTGACGATCACGGGAGCTCGCACTGGTTCGCGGCGTCCGCGAAGCTGCCGGACGAGCGGTGGCTCAACGTTGCCGTGCAGCCGCCGCCGGCCGTACCTCCGTGGGGTTGGACGTTTCTGCTTGCGTTCCTGCTGTCGGCGCTGGCTGTTGCCGCCGCGGCCGTTCTGATGGGGCGGCGGATCTCGGAGCCGATGCGGAACCTTGCCGGCGCGGCCGACCACCTCGGCAGGGGCGAAAAGACAGACGAGCTGCCGGAGACCGGCCCCATCGAAATCCGCAGCACCGTGCACGCCTTCAACCTCATGCATGACCGGCTCGACCGCTACATGCGCGACCGCATGGCCATGTTGGCGGCAATATCCCACGATCTACGAACTCCGATCACCAGCCTCCGGCTTCAGGCCGAGCTCGTCGAGGACGGGGACTCCAGGACCAAGATCCTCGGGACGCTGGACGAGATGCAGAGAATGACGGAGGACGCCCTTGCGTTCATTAGAGAGAACACGCAGCGCGAGGGTACGCGAAACGTCGATCTCCATGCGTTGGTCGACAGCGTGGCGGCCGACCTGGCCGACCTGGGCCATGAACTCACGGTGATCGACACAGGCCGGGTGGTGGTGGCCTGCCGGCCGGTCGCGTTGCGACGCGCCTTCCGCAACCTGCTGGAGAACGCGAGCATCCATGGCGTCCGCGCGACGGCGCGGATCGCGCACGACGATGGCGCTCTCAGCGTCCTCATCGAGGACGAAGGGCCCGGCATCTCCGCGGCGGATCGGGAGCGGGTTTTCGAGCCCTTCGTACGGCTCGACGAGTCACGGGGGCCCGACAAAGGCGGCTCGGGGCTGGGCCTTGCCATTGCGCGGACCATCATCCGCGGTCACGGTGGGGACATCCTGCTGGAGAATCGCGCCGAAGGCGGGCTGAGCGTGACCGTCCGGTTACCCGCAGGTGGCGGCGAGTGAGTTTCCGCGGAATCCGCTCGCTAAATGCCCTGCGCGATGGCAAGAGCGGGCAGCAACAGCAACGCCGGCCTCATTCCCGCTCCACCTTTCCCGCGAATCGATAGCCGCCGCCCCAGACGGTGGCGATGAGCTTCGGTTTCGCCGGGTCCCGCTCGAGCTTTCGCCGCAAGCGGCTCACCTGGTTGTCAACGGCGCGGTCGAACGGCGCCGCGCGCCGGCCCCGTGTCAGGTCGAGAAGCTGATCCCGGGAGAGCACCATCCCGGGGCGTTCCAGCAACGCCGTGAGCAGCCGGAATTCGCCCGTCGACAGCGGCGTCACCACGCCGGCCTCGTCCACCAACTCGCGCCCGCCGGTGTCCAGCGACCAGCGGTCGAACCGGTACGTCCTTCCCGAGCGTGGTTCGCGGCCCGGCGGCATGCTTTGCGCACGCCGGATCACCGCCCTGATGCGGGCCAGCAACTCGCGGGGGTTGAACGGCTTGGTGACGTAGTCGTCGGCACCGATCTCCAGACCCACGATCCTGTCCGTCTCCTCCGCCATGGCGGTCAGCAGGATGACCGGAATCCGCGTCGTTGCCCGCAAGTGCCGGCAAAGCTCGAGGCCGTCCTCTCCCGGCATCATGATATCGAGCACGACCAGGTCCACGGCCGCCGCCTGCAGCACCCGCCGTGCGGCGGCGCTGCTGTCGGCAACGGTCACGCGCACATCGTGCCCTTCGAGAAATCGCGCCAGCGGTTCGCGGATATCCCGGTGGTCGTCGACCACGAGAACGTGCGGGGAGTCTTCCATGCACTAGAGCTTGTGCGGCTCTTCGCCGGACAGGCCGCTATGACGACGCCACGCTCCGCGAGGCCGCGGCTTCCGTCAGGGTGGTCGTGGGCGACACGTACTCCAGATCCGTCAGGACCTCGATCAGCGCAGGCCCGGGAGCGGCCAGGGCCTGCTCGAGCGCCGGCAGGAACTCGTCGTCCCGGCTCACCTTGATCCCCAGCGCACCGTAACCGTTTCCCAGGGCGGCGAAGTCGGGGTTCACCAAATCGGTGCCGTAGTTCCTCCCCGGATACTGGGCCTCCTGGTCCATGCGGATGGTGCCGTAGGAGCCGTTGGCGTACACCATCACGATGATCTTGACGCCGTACTGACGCGCGGTGGCGATCTCCTGGCCGGTCATCAGGAAGCCGCCGTCGCCAACGTGGGCAATGACGGTGCGCTCCGGATGGGCCAGCCTGGCGGCCACCGCGCCGGGCACCCCCGTGCCCATGCTGCCCAGGTTCGGGACGATGTACGAATCGGCGTGGTCGAACTCGAGGTAGCGTTGGACCCAGCCCCCGAAGCTGCCCGCGTCGTGCGTGTGGATGGTGTCCGCGGGGACGTTGGCCTTGATATCCGCCATCACCCGCTCCATGGACACGGCGCCCGTGGGGCGCTCGGGAGGCGTGGCGTAGGCCCGTTGCCGCGCATGATAGTCCGCGATCCATGCGGCCCGCGCCTCGTTGGGGACGCCACCGTCGTGCGCCAGCGCCGCTGCCAGGGCCTTGCGCGGATCGGCCAGCACGGCCATGTCCGGGCTGAAGTTCTGGCCGATGTTGCCGGCGTCGGCGTCGATCTGAATCGTCGTCAGTCCCGGGTGGGGCAGCGTGTAGTTGCCGGACACCTGCTGGTTGAACCGGCAGCCGACGATCAACAGCAGGTCGGCGTCGTCGCGCACGATCTGCTTGGCGTGATTGTTGCGGCTGCCGAGATTCCCGACATAGTGGGGATGGGTGTTGGGAAACGCGTCCTGGCGCTTGAACGCGGTCACCACGGGCAGTTGGAACTTCTCGGCGAAGGCCACGAGTTCGTCCCGGGCGCGGGCGTACTGGGTGCCGGAACCCGCCAGCAGGACCGGCTTCGTCGCTTGGTTGACCCGGACCACCATGTCCCGGACCAGCTCGGGGTCCGGACTGGGACGCACGGCGGGATAGGGATCCACCACGGCGATGTCCGCCTCTTCCTCGAGCATGTCCCTGGGAAGGGACACCACCACCGGGCCCGGCCGCCCCGAGCGCGCCACGTGGAACGCCCGGGCCATGATGCGCGGCACCTCCCGCGGGTCGTTGATCTCGATGACCCACTTGGCGATGCTGCCGAAGAAATGCGTGTAGTCGATCTCCTGGCCGGCCTCCTTGCCCCGGTGGGACCTGGCCACCTGGCCGACGAGCAGGATCAGCGGCGTCGAGTCGTACCTGGCGAGGTGCACGCCGATGCTCGCGTTGGTGGCGCCGGGACCGCGGGTGACCATGCACACGCCCGGCGTCCGGGTGGTCTTGCCGTACGCCTCGGCCATGAGGCACGCGCTGCCCTCGTGCCGGTTGGTGATGAGGGTGATCTCGGGGACGTCCCGAAGCCCGTCCAGCAGGGCGATGTAGCTCTCCCCCGGCACGGAGAAGGCGTGGCGTACCCCTTCGTTGCGTAGCGACCGCGCCACCGCGTGGCCGCCCGACATCCTGCGGCTGTGTTGATCGACGCTCACCGGTTCACCCCCGACCCTTTTCAGAGTTCATGGTTTGGTGCATTCGAGGCCGGGCTTGCGGTGTCTTGGAACTCATTGCCGTCCTCCTTGTCGTGTCGTCACGCGTGAATCCCCTAACGCATTTGTTGTCGTGAGGCAAGGAACGGTCCGCGTCCGGCGACCGCGGCTTCTGTCTTCGAATTAGCGACTGTTTGATCCAATGTCTTGGTTTCGCTTAAGGAATCCATAAAATGGCGCCCAGGCTCACCGACATCCTGAAAGAAGCGCAATCGGGCGACCGCGTCGACACGGCTGTCCGGGACTATGATCGCCGCTATGGGGGTGAGGCACGCGGTGGCCTGGACGAGCGCAAGACGGACTACCAGAATTTCCAGAACACCTATTACGAGCTGGTTACCGACTTTTACGAATACGGTTGGGGCCAGTCCTTCCACTTCGCGCCGCGTGTCGTCGGGGAGAGCTTCGCGGCCTCGCTCGCGCGGCATGAACATTATCTGGCCCAAAAACTGGACCTGCAGCCCGGTATGGTGGCGGCCGACCTGGGTTGCGGCGTCGGCGGGCCGGCGCGCGAAATCGCCCGCTTTTCCGGGGCCACCATCGTCGGCGTCAACAACAACGAATACCAGTTGGAGCGCGCGGCAAAGCAGACGGAAGCCGAAAACCTGAGCCATCTGGTTGACTATCTCAAATGCGATTTCATGAACGTCGATGCAGCGGACAACCACTTCGACGCCGTCTATGCCATCGAAGCGACCGTCCACGCGCCTGACAAGGCCGGCGTCTATGGCGAGGCGTTCCGCGTGCTCAAGCCCGGCGCCTGTTTCGCGGCCTACGAATATTGCCTGACCGACCTTTTCGATGCGCAGAATACCGAGCACCTGAGGCTCAAGGCCGACTTGGAGTATGCCGGCGCCCTGCCCATGATAGCCCGGCCGCATGAAGTCGACGAAGCCCTCAACACGGTCGGTTTCGAGATACTGGAAACCCGGGATCTGAGCGCCGAAGCGCCACCCGGCATACCCTGGTATCAGCCCCTTGTGGGCTCCGGCCGGTCCTTCGCGAGCTTCCGCAGTTCGGCCGTCGGACGCCGGCTGACCCACGGTTCGCTATGGCTGCTGGAACGGCTGAGGGTGGTGCCGCACGGCAGCTCGCATGTCGCCAGGCTCCTGGAGACTGCGGCCACGGCCATGGTCGAAGCCGGCCGTCTCGGCATCTTCACCCCGATGTACTTCATCCACGCCCGCAAACCGGGTTAGCGGCCAGCCGGCACTCTTCCGTTGACTGTGGCAACGGTTTCCAATTATTGATTAGACGATCATGCACTCTGCCTTTCTGGACCGCTACATCGAGTTCACGTTGCGCCGCCGATGGCTGGTCCTGGCGTTGTCAGTCGTGGTCATGCTGGCTCTGACGGCCGGTCTCCAGTTCCTCAACATCTCCAACGACTGGCGCGACATGCTCGACGAGGACAATCCTCAACTCGTCGCGTTCGATGCCCTGGAGGATACCTACACCGCCACCAATGCGGCGGTGATCGCGGTGGCGCCCAAGGGGGGGTCGGTGTTCACCCGCGAGGCCCTCGGGGCCATCGAGGAGCTGACCGAGGCCGCGTGGGAGGTGCCCCATTCCAGCCGGGTGGACTCGCTCGTCAACTACAACCACAGCGAGGCGGTGGAGGACGACCTGAACGTCGAGCGGCTCGTGGACGACGCGGCCGCGCTCAGCGATGATGACCTCGCGCGGATCAAGGAGATTGCGCTAAACGAGCCCAGCGTCGCGGGCCGTCTCGTCTCCCGCGACGGGCGCGTTGCCGGACTGGTCATCAGCTTCACCCTGCCCGAGCATTCGGACGCCGCGGAGATCGAGACCTACCACTATCTCCGCGGGCTCCTGGACAAGGCCCGGGCCGCCCATCCGGATATCGCCTACCACGTGACCGGCAATGTCTTCGTGAACCAGGTCCTGACGGAGGCGGCCCAGGACGACATGGGGATTCTCGCGCCCGCGGCCTTCCTCGTCATCGTGGCGGTCGGCGCCTTCCTCCTGCGCTCCCTGTTCGGCACGTTGGGC
Organism: uncultured Binatia bacterium (SeqCode); assembly: GCA_965219905.1. GTDB lineage: Bacteria > Desulfobacterota > Binatia > UBA9968 > JAJDTQ01 > JAJDTQ01. Next base: position 1,411,889 of record CBDCOS010000003.1, read on the forward strand.
ATCATCCTCCTGCTCATGTTCGTCGTCGCCTCCACCATGGGGGTCATCGGCTGGACCGGGCTGGTGCTCAACGCCGCCAACTCCGGCATTCCCCTTATCATCATGACCCTCGCCATCTGCGACTCGGTCCACATCATCGGGACCGTCAACTCCGGCATGAGCCGGGGTCTGGACCGGGACGCGGCCATCGCCGAATCGTTGCGCGACAATGCCTGGCCGGTGTTCCTCACGACGGCCACGACGATGATCGGGTTCCTCAGCATGAACGCCTCGGACTCGCCGCCGTTTCGGATCCTCGGCAACCTGGTGGCCGTCGGCATGCTGATCGCCTACGTGTATTCCATGACGCTTCTCCCGGCGCTCCTGTCGGTCTTGCCGCTGCGGGGACGCGCGGCACGCGCCGGGGGTTCCGCCTTCTTCCATCGCCTCGGCGCCTTCGTGGTGGCGCGCCGCACGGTCCTGCTCTGGGCCGTGGCCGCGGTGGCGGTCGCCCTGGTGGCCGGGGTGCCTCGCGTCGAGCTGACGGACAACTGGACCACTCATTTGGACAAGCGTTACGAGTTCCGGCGCGACACCGACTTCGTCATCGAGAACCTGACCGGCGTGGAAACCCTGGAGTACAGCCTCGACGCCGGGCGTGACGGCGGCATCACCGATCCCGGCTATCTGCACAAGGTCGACGCTTTCGCCGAATGGTACCGCGCCCAGCCGGAGGTGGCGCACGTGCAGGTGTTCTCGGACATCATGAAGCGCCTGAACAAGAACATGCACGGCGACGACCCGGCCTTCTACCGGGTGCCCGAAGACTCCCGGCTTGCCGCGCAGTACCTGCTGCTCTACGAGCTTTCGGTTCCCTTCGGCATGGACCTCAACAACCGCATCAACGTCGCCAAGTCCGCCACGCGCATGACCGTCACGCTTGGCAGACTGAAGTCCGAGGAACTGCGCGCGCTCGAAGTGCGCGGTCAGGAGTGGCTCCGCGCCAACGCCCCCGACCTGGCCAGCGAGGCTTCGGGTTACAGCCTCGTCTTCGCCCACCTGGCCATACGGAACACCCTGAGCATGTTGTGGGGCACGGTCACCGGGATGATCGTCATCTCGCTGATCCTGATCGGGATTTTCAGAAGCGTGCGCTTCGGCCTCATCAGCCTCGTGCCCAACCTCATCCCCTCGGCCATGGCCTTCGGCGTCTGGGGCTATCTGTACAGCGAGGTGGGGCCCGCCGGATCCCTCGTCACCGCCATCGCCTTCGGCACCGTCGTCGACGACACGATCCACATCATGGCGAAGTATCTGAAGGCGCGTCGCGAGGGCCGTTCCTCGCCCGAGGCGGTGCGCTACAGCTTCGATTCGGTAGGCAGTGCGTGCTTCACCACGACCATGATGCTGGTGCTGGGCTTCCTGGTGTTCGCGACATCGGGATTCGCCATCAGTTGGATGCTCGGCCTCCTGGTTGCGCTCACCCTCGGCTTCGCGCTGGTCCTCGACCTGCTGTTCCTTCCGCCCCTGCTGATGGCCATCGACCGGAAACCATGACCCGGTGTTTCACGGTACCCGGACGAGCCTGAATGCCCCGGCGGATTGCCATTGTTGGCGGAGGCATCTCGGGGCTGGGCGCCGCATGGGCGCTCCATCATCACCCGGACCGGTTTGATTTCCGGCTGTTCGAGGCCCAGGAACGGATCGGCGGCAATGCCGTCACCGTCGACATGCCCCAGGACGACGGCGGCTCCATTCCCTTCGACATCTCCGTCACCGCCTGTATCCCGTCGGTGTATCAACACATGTTGCTGTTGATGGAGCGGTTCGGCATCGGACTCGTCGATACCCGGTTCAGCTACAGCGTGAAGTACGGCGACGGTATCTATGCCCACGATCTCGACTCCGACATCAGGGAGCATCTGCAGTCCGAGATCGCGAAGTTCCAACGGCTGCTCAAGTGCCTGCATCGGTTCGGTTGGCTGACTCGTTCCCGGTCGAAGCTGCTGAACGCCCTCAACCCGTTCAACTACATCAGCATGGGCACGGTCCTGAACCTGGGACGGTTGTCCGGAGACTTCCGATACAAGATCCTGAAACCCATGTTCATCAATTTCGTGCTGGCAACAAACATATTCGACATGCCGGCGGCGCTCTTCGCGAGATACCTCGAGTTTTTCGATATCGAGACCGCCACGCCCATGCAGACGTGGGACCAGGGAACACGACGCATCTACGACAACCTGTCGGCGAAATTTCGCGACAGGATCTACCTGAGCAGGCCGGTCCGGAAGGTGTACCGGGAGGCGTCCCGAGTAGTGCTGGAGGACGATGAGGGGGTCCGGGAGACGTTCGACGAGGTGGTCTTCGCATGCAATGCGGACCAGACGCTGCGGATCCTCGACAACCCCAGCTCTCTCGAACACTATATTCTCTCGTCCATACGCTACGACAGCGAGATCCACCACCTCGCCGTCGTCCACTCCGACGCCTCGGTGCTTCCCGAAAACGAAGCGAGGCCCCTGTCGACGCGGAGCAATCATATAGAACAGTACGGTTCGAAGCCGGACAACTATGAAATCACCTACATCATGCACAACCAGCAACCGTGGGCCAAAGGGTCCGACAAGCCTTGCCTAGTGACCTACAACCCGGTCAGCCCCATCGACGAACGAAAGATCCTCGAGAAACGATCGTTCCGGCACATCGTCCACGACGTGCGCCACGTCGCATGGCTGGTCAACTTGTTCCGCTTCATTCAAGGCAGGAAAGGAACGTGGCACTGCGGCGCCCACACGCTGATCAACAGCCAGGAGACGTGTCTCGTTACGGGGCTCGCCGCCGCAAGACAGCTCGGCGCGGGCTACCCCTTCGACGATCCCGCAGCAAAACGGTGGTTCAACTATTACGGGAGCATCCTGTACGGCCGGCGATTCAGGAGGGCGTAGGGCGGGAGCCGTCGATGTCGCACGGATCGGGATAGAACTGGGCGCAGTAGCGCCTGAAGGGCATGATCTTGCCGTCGGAAGCGGAGAGGCGCGGGTGCGATCGGTACTGCTTGCGGCTCCAGATGACGACGTCCTGCAGAACATCGTGCCGTTGCTGGGACACCATGAACTTGTTCAACAGGGGGGCGCGCCACCCCACCGGCAGGAACCCCAAGCCTGCAATCTTCCGCCGCGGCTTGCGTATCTCCCGAACCTGCGAGACCAGCGACAGATCGATGAGAATGCCGTCCACCGGCGTCGCCAGCACCCACAAGCGCGAATCCACGCCGATGGAGTGCTCGCGGATTTCCACGAACGAGTAGCCCAGCCCGAAGACATGGGTTGTGACCGAGGTGTCGAAGGTGAGGGTTGCGACCCTGGCGATGGTCCGCTTCGTCTTGAAGTCGAAACGGCTCTCGAGACGGGGCCCGTCCACGGACAGTTCCCGGACGGGGTTCACGTCTTCGTAGCCGTGGACGTAGCGCAGGTGCGCGAAATCCACCGAGTTCTCCGACGTCTCCTGGGGATGGCCGGGAAAGCGGAGGGTCTTGATCTCGAAGCCGGTCCAGCCGGACTGGTCCGGCGGCTCCGCGGGCAGGCTCCATCGCGGCTCCCGCCCCCCGAGGCCCCACCAGGCGAAGATCAGGCCCAGAATTTCCCTGGTCTCGAAAACCCGCAACCTTGCGGACCTGGGCGGAGGGGCAAAGGGAGTGGCGACGCACTGGCCGGTTGCATCGTATTCGTAGCCATGGAAGGGGCAGATGAGCCGGCCGGCGCGTACGCGCCCACCCGTCGCGGGCCCGAGATCGGAACCCAGGTGCGGACAAACGGAATCGGCGACGCAGGCACGCCCTTTTTCGTCGCACCAGACGACGACGTTCTCGCCCATCCATGTCTTCTGGATGAGTCCGGCCTTCAGCACGGCCTGGCGGGTTGCTACGAAGTACCAACCCTCGGGGAACGGGGAAGGCAAAAAGGCGTTCGTGGCCTCCATCCTCATCTAAGTGAATTTGTACCACTGTCGAACCCGCTGTGCTAGATTGATAGCAAGATTGATAAGGAAAGTTCGCGTCAGGAGTGGAGACGATGGTTCTCTCGACAGACCGTGTGGCGACCCGGCAACTGAGCTTGCCCGAGGAGCTGCTGCTGATGCTCCTCAACGGAGAATCCGGTTACTTTCACCAAGTGCCCGGCTGGGACCTGAACTGCGCCGTCATCGGAGCAGTGCTCGCGGAGTTGTCGCTCGTATCCCGCATCGACACCGACAGGAGCTCCCTGATTCTTCTGGACCGAACAGCGGTGGGCGACCCCGCCCTGGACCCCATCCTCAAGGAGATCGCCGAGGAACCGCTCCAACAGAACGCGCGGTACTGGATCGAACGGCTCGCTCCCCGTGCGGACTCGATCATTGACTTGACGCTGGATCGCCTCGTCGGCCTGAAGATCCTGGAGCACCACGACGGCGACTTCTGGACGTTTTCTCACGCTGTCGGTCATGAGCAACTCAACACCGGCAATGGAGAAGGCACGGCGGTCGAGTTCGTCACATCGCGCATCACGAAGGTGATCTTCTACAACGAGATTCCTACGCCGAGAGACATCATCATCGTCGCCCTCCTCAATACGTGCGATGTCCTGCGCTTCATATTCGAACTCGATGACGAGTCGGAGGCGCGTATCAAGGTCGTTTGCCAGTTGGAACTGATCGGCCGCTCCATCGCCGAGGCGGTCGCCCACAACCTTGCCGGCCCGTTGCTTCGGCGTTCCCACCTCACCAAGAAAATCCCGACGGTCCCATTGCGTAAACTGCTGTTCAATTCACATCTTCGTGACGGCAACATCCCTGCTCTCTTTGCGGACATTGCGCAAGAATACGGCCCGGTGTTCAAGATCCGCCCGCCGTTCAAGAAGCCCATGATCTTCCTCGCCGGAGTCGAGACGAATCGCTGGACGAACAAACGCGGTCGCATGTACCTGAGAGCCAAGGACTACTTTTCCGACTTCGAAAAGGTCTATGGCGCGAATGGAGTACTGCCCTCCCTGGATGGCGCCGATCATTTTCGGCTCCGCAAGTCCATGGCGCCGGCGTATTCGCGCGGAAGACTGGAAGGGCAACTGGACCAGCTCTACGACCATGCCCGAAAATACGTGGCGAACTGGACGGTTGGAGACACCTTCCCCGCCACGAACATGTGCCGGCGAATGATCAACGCCCAAATTTCTCCGCTTTCCGTGGGCGTTGATACGCAGGACATCATCGACGATCTGATGACGTACAAGGAACGAGCGCTCAGCACTCACATCGTGAAGGTCCTGCCCAAGTTCATGTTGAGCACCCCGGGAATGAAGCGCCGGGCGAAAGCCGTCGACACGTTGCTGGCACGGGTCCAGAGTGTCCATACGTCCGCCCAGCGGGCCGATGCCGCTCGGGACCTTGCCGATGACCTCCTGAGCCTGCATGCGAGCGATCCTCAGTTCGTCCCGGAGTCGAACCTGCGCTTCGCCCTTTCCGCGGCGCTGATCGCCAGCGTATACCTCGGCGATGCCTTCAGCTTCGCGGTCTACGCCATGGCGTCACAGCCAGCGCTCTACGCCAGGATCCAGAACGAAGCCGATGCGCTGTTCGACGGCGGCGATCCGGCCAGCGAGGCCTTTACTCCTTCCGCCATCGACGTGACTCATCGCTTCCTCATGGAAAGCCTCCGCATGTACCCTATCGTCCCGATGTCCATGCGGAACGTCATGAATACATGCGTTGTGGAAGATTACGAACTGCCGGTGGGGACACAGATCTACATTGCCCAGACGGCCACGCACTACATGGACGACATCTTCCCGGACCCCTTCACATTCGACATCGACCGCTATCTGCCTCCGCGCAATGAGCACCACGGCCCCGGATACGCCCCGTACGGTCTGGGCACGCACACGTGCCTCGGATCCCGGTGGCTGGAGCTGCAATTGGCCGTCAACGTGCTGATGCTCGCGCACTACTTCACCATCGAGGTGTCGCCCGCGGACTACAAGCTCCGGTTCAGCCCCCTACCATCGATGAAGCCCAGCAAGAAACTGCACTTCCGCATCTCCGAGCAGAGACGCGAGATACCCGCGTGACGCGTCAGCGGCGTTTCTTCCGCACGTCCCATTATCGTTCAACGTTCGCCGAAATCGAAAGGGAGAAGCATGCCGGACGGAGTCGAACAGCTTAACGAGGACATCATCGCGGCCGCCAGGATTCTGAGCCGCGAGGGGCTGGTGCAGGGTTTCGGCCACGTGAGCGCGCGGATTCCGGACTCGGACCTGTTCGTGATCACGCCGCGGGTCGCCCTGGAGCTGGTGCAGCCCGGGCAACTGGTGGTGATGAACTTGCAGGGTCAGGTGCTGGAGGCGCCGGCGCCGCCATCCTTCGAGACCGCGCTCCACACGGCCATCTTCAACGCCAGGCCCGACGTCAACGCCATCACACGGATCCACGCCAGGACCGCCAACATGTTCTCGGTGACGGATACTCCCCTGGAGGCGGTGCACAACCACGGCAGCTTCTTCAGCGGCGGCGTGCCGGTATTCAGGACCATCGACCTCATCTCCACCTGCGAGCTGGGCGAGGGCGCGGCCGAGGCCCTCGGCGATGCGGCCGCCGTGCTGTTGCAGGGGAACGGTCAGGCGACGGTGGGAAGGACAATCCCGGAAGCGGTGATGATGGCCATCTACCTGGAAGAGGCGGCACAGGTACTCTACGGCGCGATGCAGGTAGGCACGCCCCGTTTCCTTCCTCGGGAAGCCGCCGGCTCCCGCCAGAAGGAGGCCCTGCCGCCGCCGGACATGGAACGCGCCTGGAACTTCTTCAAGAGCCGGGTGGGCATGTAGCCGTTGCCCTTTCTGCCCGCCCCTGGGCCGCCCCCCTCCGTCATTCCCGCGAAAGCGGGAATCCGCGGGTGGTGGGTGTGGCGGCGCCATTGCCCCGGCCCCTCCCCGCCTGGATTCCCGCTTTCGCGGGAATGACGGAGGGGAGGGCGGGAATGACGGAGGGGGAATGATGGAGGGGGGATGATGGAGGGGGGGAATGACGGTTCTAAACGAAAAAGGCGCCATGCCGGCGACAAACCGGCATGGCGCCTTTTTTCAAACCACTGTCGCGGATCAGCCCGCGAACTCGACGTCGAGCTTGGCGGTCTCCCCGGCCTTGACCTCCACTTCCTTGGTCTGTGTGCCGAGCTTCTCGTGCCAGATCTCGACCTTGTACTTGCCGTCCGGCAGATCGGTGATGCTGAAAGCGCCGTCCGCGCCGGTAACGCTGTAGTACGGGTTGCCGGCCACGAAGATCCAACCGCCCATCCAGCCGTGGACGTCGCACTTGACCTCCATGATCTCCGGCTTGTCGAACTTCACCTTGAGCTTCTTCTTGAACTTGGGCTGCGCCCGGTTCATGGGCTTGTTGATCTTGCTGTAGGTGTGGATGTTGTGCAGCACCTTGTCCGGATTGAGGATGGTGACATCGGCGCCGGCCGCGACGGCCAGGACATGCGGTTGATACACGCAGCCGTTCTGGTCGAGGGTCACCCCCTTCTTCTCCAGCTTCTTGCCGCCCTTGACGTCAGAGATGTAGACGATCACGTTCGCCAGCTTGCCGTCCTTGACCACCAGGGACTCATCGAACTTGGGTGACTTGTCACAGCGTTTCTTGTCCTTGGTGACCTTGAGCTTCTTGGGCTTCGGAACGTCGCCCTTGAACATGACGGCGCCCGAGATGGTCCCGCCGGCGGCGACGGCTCCCTGATATGCGCCGAAGGCCAACGTGACGGCCATCATGAGCGCCGGCACGGCGAGCAATGTAAACCTGCGGTTCATGTCTGTTTCTCCTCTTGTGATCACTGGTTACTTGTCCATGGTTCCAGATTAACCCTGTTTGTCGGCTTCCTCAACACCTTCCTTGCCCGGCTCCATCGTCTGTTCCCCTTCGGCCTTGGCCGTAGTGGCGGGCTTCAAGCCAAGCGTCATGATGTAGTCGGTGAGTGCCTCGATCTGCTTCTTTTCGTCCCCGCCCAGGATGTCCTCGGGTCCACCGGGGTAGAACGACGGCATCTTGGTCCCCGGCTGGATCTTCTGCGGATCGAGAATCCACTTCTCGATCCAGTCCGGATTCAGCCGCTGGCGCGCCAGATTGAGGTCCGGAGCCCAGTCCTCCACCGGCCCGTCGGGCTTCTTGTCGCCCTGCACGTGGCAGCTTCCGCATTCAAAGTAGTCGTCGGAGAACAACGTCGCGCCGGCCTTCAGATAACCCGCGGGCACCTGCGCCTCGTCCACGTGGACGTAGGGGATCTCCACCTCGGAAAGCCCCGCGAAATAGCTCACGAAGGTATCCGCGTGGGGGCCGTCGAAACCGAAGGTGGGCATGCGGATCTTGAGCCAGGGCCGGATCGGGGTCTCCGGGTTCTGCAGGAAGCCGAACAGCCAGTTGGCCTGGACCTTCTCGCCCTGCCCGTTGAGCGGCGGCGGCGCCAGGGTCGGGTTTTCCTCGTAGTACTTGCGGATATAGCCACCCTCGCCGTCAATGACGTGGCAGCCGACGCAGTTGTACTCCTGGACCATGCGCCTGCCCGCGGAGATCCGTTGGGCCAGCTCCGATTGGTCCGCCTTGAAGGCCACGGGCACCTTCCGCTCCACGAAACCGTGCAGCAGCACCCGCAGGGCCTTGATGTCTTCCTCGGGCAGGTCGAAGTGGGGCATCAACTGCTCCACCCGCTCGGTGGCATAGACCCGCGGATTGAGGATCTTGTTGAAGGTCCAATCCTTCCAGGTGTGCTTGATGCTGGTGTCGTTGCCGAAGAACAGCTCCTCCAGCGGCTTGGAGCCGAAGGTCGTCAACTCAACGCCGATGCGGGACTCCTTCTCCATGCCCGGGATGTCGTGGCAACCGGCGCAACCGTACTTCCGCACCAGCTTCTCGCCCCTGGCGATGTTGGCCGGCTCTTCGAGACGGGCCACCACCTCGGGGTCGGGCTCGGGCTTCGTGCCCAGCGTCATCAGGTAGGCGGTGAGCGCCAGCGCCTCGTCTTCGGTCAGCCTCAGGCTCGGCATCCGGGTGTCAGGATTGTACGCTTTGGGATTCCGTAGCCAGTTGTAGGTCCAGCGGGGGTTCGCCTTGGCGGCGATGTCCTTCAGGTTCGGCACCAGATCCTTGCCCGCGATGCGGGTGGTGAACTCGCCTTCGGCCAGGCCGTGGCACCCGAGGCAGCCCACCGAGCGGGCCAGCTCCTTGCCCTTCTCGACCGTGGCCGCGTCGTCCGGCCGGTACCCTTCGGGCAGGGGTGACTGCTCGAGCCACGCCTCGGCTTCCTTCTTGGACGCCGCCCACAGGTAGGATGCCGCCGCCAGCGCCTCGTCTTCCTTGAAATAGAAGTGCGGCATACGGGTATCGGGCCGGAACTCGCGCGGGTTCAGAATCCACTGCACCATCCACCCGGGGTCCACCTTGGCGCGGACTCTCCTGAGGCTGGGGCCGACCTTGGGGATGTCGCCGTAGCCTTCCACCAGGTGGCAGCCGGTGCACCCCACCTGCTCGAAGATCTGCTGCCCCCGCGCCACCACCTGGGCGCCCTCAAGGCCGGCGACGTTAAGGTGGCAGGTGACGCAGTTGGCCTGCACGTCGTTGTCCTCAAGCAGCGGGTGCTCCCAGAACTTCACGTTGCCGTGGGCCTGCGCCAGGCTGTTGACCGCCTCTCCCTGTCCTTCGTGACACGTGGTGCAGCCGAAGGAACGCGGCGGGTGGGCGGCATCGCTGAGGAACACCGTGCGCTTCGGATGGGTGGTGAGGGGTTGCGGCAGGTCGTCGAAGCCGGCGCGGTTGATGGCGATGTGGCACGACTGGCAGCGGTCCACCCGGTCCACCTGCTGGTCGAAGTTGTTGCGGTCGAAGTCCTTCAGCACCACCTGCTCGATGCTGGGGATCTTGTAGAGCGTGAACTGCGGGAAGCCTTCCGGGCCCACAGTGACGGTGGCGTTGTCCATCTGCCGCTGCCACTTCCGCTTGTCGCCCTCCAGCGCGTAGAGCTGGTCGTCGATCTTCCTGACGCCGTCCTGGACCTCCTTGATCTCCGCCTTGACGTCGGTGCGCTTCTTGCGCGCGGCCTCCAGGGCCGGTTCGAGCGCGCGTTGCTGGGCCTGCAGCTCCTGGATGTGCTTGCGGTACGTGCCCGCGTCCTCACCCAACTGGACGGCGTGGTCGAACTCGTACCAGGCCTCGTCCAACTCGCTCTTGACGAACTTGACCTCCTGGTCCGCGTCGAAGTACTCGACCTCGACCCGCTGCTGAAGCTCCCGGAGCTCCGCGAGACGCGCGCCCTTCTCGCCGCTCTCGAGGCTCTGCACCTCGGCGGCTCGTTGCTTCACCAGTTCGGCGTACTTCGGATCCGCGTTCAGCCGCTCCTGCTCCTTGGCCAACGCCACCGCGGCGCGTTCGTAGTCCGTGCGGATGAACTCCGACTGATGTATCTTCCACACCCGCCTGGTGATGTTGTCATCGAACACCGCCCACAGGGACACCACCACCAGCAGGATGGAGCCTACGAAAAAGACCGTCCCGTAGGACTTCTTTTCCTCGTTCGGATCTACGCCGCGAACCGCCATTCACTCTCCCTCACAGCTACCCGATCGGCGTCAAGCCGCCTTGCTCTCCAACACGCGCCCAAGCCAGAACACCGTCACGCCGATGAGGGTCATGATGATCTCCTCGGCCATGGCGATGCCCTGGAAAATGCCCACGAACAACGTGAAACCCACGGCGGCAAGGCCCAGGGCCTGAACAAGCTTTGCTACATAGAACATCAGATATTAAGCCAGGGCGTGACCATGATGTACTTGATGTTGAACACCAGCCGCAGGAACATCTTCACCGGAAGCCCGATCATGGTGATGAACAGAAAGGACGTGATCGCGAAGCGGACCGCGCCCCACCGGATCATGAACTCCTTGCCCTTGATCCAGACCACCCACTTGTAGAACAGCCACGTCGAGACCACGTAGTAGAGCAGCACCAGGAACAAGCCGAAGCCCGCCTGGGCCCAGTAGTCCCGCAGGCCCACGATGTAGGGCAGGTCCACGTTGGTGAGGGCCACCACCTTGTGGGGGTCCCATCGCTGCCAGGGCCAGAACAGGTTCCACCCCGGCCCGCGGAAGAACGTACCGATGATGATCGTGACCACCCACAGGATGTGGAATCCGATGTAGAAGGTCATGATCTCCCACTTGCGTTCCTTGAACGTGTAGTAGCCGTTGCCCTTGGCGTTGATGTCGATGAAGGGAATCACCATCAGGCCGATGATGATGAAGGTCGGCAGCACCACCCCGGCGTACCAGGGATCGAAGTACACCAGCATCTCCTGCAAGCCGAGGAAATACCACGGCGCCTTGGAGGGGTTGGGGGTGCGGGCCGGGTTGGCCGGCTCCTCCAGCGGCGCGTCCACCAGCAGCGACCACAGCGTCATGGCCACCATCACGAAGATGGTCACCAGGAACTCGCCGCGCACCAAGTGCGGCCACGTGTGAATCTTGTCGTCGACGACGATCGTCCGGCTTCTTTCCTGGGCCTCAGCCATACGATGGCACCCTTTCCCTTAGCGATGAACCCGTGCCGACGGACCTAGAGCGGAGGGCCGGAGAAACCGTCCCGGCGGATGCGCCAGAAGTGCACGGCCATGAGCAGGCTGGCCACCAGCGGGATGAAGATGCAGTGGAGGATATAGAACCGCAGCAGCGTGTGCGGACCGATGTCGCCGCCGCCGAACAGGAACGCCCGCGCGTCGTAGATCGGGTTGGCGCCGACAAACTCGGCAAAGGGTCCTTCATGTCCCAGCAGGGGCGTGGCCCGAGCCATGTTGGAGCCCACGGTGACGGCCCAGATGGCGAGCTGGTCCCACGGCAGCAGGTAGCCGGTAAAGCTCAGCAGCAGGGTCAGCACCAGCAGCAGCACGCCGACGATCCAGTTGAATTCCCGCGGCGGCTTGTAGGAACCGGTGAGGAAGACCCGGAACATATGCAGCCACACGAAGATGACCATGGCGTGGGCCGCCCAGCGGTGCATGTTGCGCATGAGCATGCCGAAGGGCATGTCGAACTCCAGGTACTTCATGTCCGCGTAGGCGTACTGCGGCACGGGCCGGTAGTAGAACATCAGATAGATGCCGGTCACCACCGTAAGCAAGAACATCAGGAACGTGAGCCCGCCCATGCACCAGGTGAAGCGCATGCGCACCGCGTGCCTGCGGACCTTGGCGGGATGCAGGTGCATCCACACGTTGCCCGTCACCATCAGCACGCGGTTCCGCGGCGTGTCCTCGTAGCCGTGCCGGAAGATCGACTTCCAGACCTGACTCTCGACAATGTCCTTCTTGATCTGTTCCAGGTTGATCATGATCCGTCTCAGACCTTGAGAATGCTGTTGGGGTGCTGTTCATCCGGTTCCCCGCCCGGCGCCATGCGGAACGTCCTGGCCTTGTCCACCACGAGTTGCCCGTCCTCCGCCACGACGATCTCGAAGCGGTCCAGCGGCCGCGGCGCCGGACCCTCGAAGTTCAGCCCCGACTTGAAGAAGCCACTACCGTGGCAGGGACACTTGAACTTGCTCTCGGCGGAGAGCCAGCGCGGCGTGCATCCCAAGTGGGTGCATATGGAGGAGATCGCGTAGAAACCCGCCTCCTCGCGCACGATCCACACGCGGAAGTCCTTCTTGAACTTCTCGCTCACTTCGCCGATGGCGTAGTCGGAGGGAAAGCCGGCCTTGAACGTGGAAGGCGGCTTGAAAAGCACCCGCGGAAACGCCGACCGCATGAAGCCGAAGAGGGAAACCAGGGAGAATACCCCGAACCCCAGCCAGCCAAGGCGGCCGAAGAAGTCCCGGCGGCTCCAGATGCCCCGCTCGATTTTCCGTTTCTCGTTCGTAGCCATCGCCTACTCCATCGCGTCCCTACTTCTTCTTGAACCAGCTTATCACGGCCCCCCAGACGATGAAGAAAAGGCCGCCGGCCATCAACGCCAGACCGACAGGCCCGAAGACGAATGAAAGGCCGAACCCCAACACGAGAAAAAGCACGCCGGCGCCCAGGGGGTTCATCGGCGCCGGGGCAGACTCGCTTGCTGTCTCCCGCGGCTCCTCGCCTCGGATCAACTCCTCGCGCACCAGCGAGAAGGCGAGTTCCTTCAGATCCTCCCGCTTCTCGGGCTCGACCGAACGGATCAAACGGCCGATACGCTCGGCCAGCCGTTCGACTTCCGCTTCCGTCGACTCAGAGTCGGATTTTGGAGGTTCTGCAGCCACTGAAAACAGGAAAACTGAATAATATAAGGGATTCCGGATGTCAACCTGATGGCCCGAAAACCAACCCGCGCACAAACTCTCAAGGGATTTCGGAACCTGCCCCGATGCGCTGACCCCCGCGACGCTCAAGCCCGATGACGGCGACCCGGCCACTGCGGACCGAAATGGGTAGAACCTCCGACATCCGGTCTACCGCGGCCGGCGCCCGGGTCGAACGGTGCCGGTCCCCGTCCGTCCAAGCACCTCCCGCATGCCGTACAGGCCTGCCTCCTTGTCCGCCAGCCACTGGGCCGCGCGGATGGCCCCGCGCGCGAAAGCATCCCGGCTGTGGGCGCGGTGGACCAGCTCGATGCGCTCCCCGATGCCGCCGAACATCACCGTGTGCTCGCCCGCGATGTCCCCGGCACGGACGGAGAGAAGGCCGATGTCGGTCGCCTTTCGCTCGCCGAATCCGCTGCGGCCCTCCACGCCCACCCGCTCCAGCTTTCGCCCCAGGGCGCCGCCGGCGGCCCGGGCCAGGGCCAGGGCGGTGCCGCTGGGCGCGTCTTTCTTGAACCGGTGGTGCGCTTCCACGATCTCCACGTCATAGGCGTCGCCCAGGCTGCCGGCCACCTGACCCACCAGTTCCAGCAGCAGGTTGACCCCGAGGCTCATGTTGGGAGCGAGAACGGTCGGGGTCCTGGCTGCCAGGGTGCGGATCTGCCGGAGCTGCCTGGCGTTGAAGCCGGTGGTGCCGATGACGATGGGAGTGGCGGTCTTGGCGGCGGCCTTCATGTGGGCGACGGAAGCCTCGGGCGTGGTCAAGTCGACGATGACGCGCCTTTCGCCCGCTGACGGCTCGATGCGGTCGCCGATCTCGACGCCGAGATGGCCGGCGCCGGCCACCTCCCCGGCATCCTGGCCCAGCCGCGGGCTGCCGGGCCGGTCGCAGGCCCCCGCGAGGGTGACGCCCGGAGTGTCGTGGACCAGGCGGACCAGCGTACCGCCCATCCTCCCTCCCGGCCCGCAAACGATGAGGCCCAGCTCGCTCATGCCTCAATCAGGCCGTAGTCCGCCATGGCGCCCTTCAGGCGCTTCATGTTCGGCTCGGTCATGGGGGTCAGCGGCAGGCGAATCTCCGGGCCGCACTTGCCCATCGCGGCCAACCCGGCCTTGACCGGGATGGGGTTGGTCTCGCTGAAGAGGCACCGGATCAGCGGCATCAGCTCGAACTGGAGCCGCCGGCCGGTGGCCCAGTCGTCCCGCAGACAGGCTTCGGTCAGGTCGGCCATGGCCCGGGGCGCCACGTTGCCGGTGGTGGTGATGACACCCTTGCCGCCCAGGGTCATGAGCGAGTAGACCAGCGAGTCCTCGCCGGAATAGACCGCCAGGGAGTCGCCGCAAAGGCGGATGACGTCGATGGCCTGGTCCACCGAGCCGGTGGCCTCCTTCACCCCGGCGATGTTGCCGATCTCCGCCAGCCGCGCCAGCGTCTCCGGTTCCATCTTCGAGGCCGTGCGGCCCGGGATGTTGTAGACGATCAGCGGGATGCCCACGTGCTCGGCCACCGCCCGGTAATGGTGATAGATGCCTTCCTGGGTGGGCTTGTTGTAATAGGGCGAGATCAACAGCGCGCCGTCGGCGCCCGATTCCTCCGCCGCCCGGGTGAGGTCCATGGCCTCGCGGGTGGAGTTGGAGCCCGTGCCCGCGATGACCGGGACCCGCTGCCTTGCGGCCCGTACCACCGCGTCGATGACCGCGTGATGCTCGTCGTGGTCCAGGGTGGCCGACTCCCCGGTGGAGCCGCACGGCACCAGCGCGTGGGTGCCCTGCTCGATCTGGAACTCCACCAGCGCCTCCAGGGAGGCATAGTCCACGCCGCCGTCCTTGAACGGCGTCACCATGGCGGTCATCGATCCGGTAAACATCTCCTTACCCCCTCCTTCGCTTCACACACGGACGCTGCCCTGAAAAACCTCCTGGGCGGGCCCGGTCATGTAGACCCGGTCGTCGTCGGCCCAGTGGATGTCCAGGTCGCCGCCGATGAGGTGTACGGTTATCTTCTTCCCGGTCCTTCCGGTCAAGGCGCCGGCCACCCCCACGGCGCTGGCGCCGGTGCCGCAGGCCCAGGTCTCGCCGGCGCCGCGCTCCCAGACCCGCATCCGCACCTCGCCCGGACCCAGCACCTGGACGAACTCGGTGTTGACCCGGTTGGGGAAGAAGCCGTGGTGCTCGAAGCGGGGCCCCAGGCGGGGCAGGTCCAGCGCGTCCACGTCGTCGACGTAGAGCACGCAGTGGGGATTGCCCATGGACACGCAGGTGACCGAATACCCGGTGCCGTCCACCGTCAACGGATGGTTGACGACGCGGCCGTCGGCGTCCACCGGGATGTCCCGGCCTTCGAGCACGGGCCGGCCCATGTCCACCTCGACGCGGTCGCCCTTGAGCCGCGGCCGGATGATGCCGGCCAGGGTGTCCACCTCTATCTCCTTCTTTCCGGTCAGGCCGTGCTCATACACGTACTTGGCAAAGCAGCGGATGCCGTTGCCGCACATCTCCACCTCGCCGCCGTCGGCGTTGTAGATCTCCATCCGGAAGTCCGCGGAATCCGACGGCTTGATGGTGAGCAACTGGTCCGCGCCCACGCCGAAGCGGCGGTGGCACAGGTTCCTGGCGATGTCGGCCAGCCCCGCGGGCTGGGCCTCCATGCAGTCCAGCACGACGAAGTCGTTGCCGCAGCCGTGCATCTTGGTGAACGTAATCTCGGTCATGGGCTCCTCCGCGCACCCGTCGTGCGCGATTTGCGGGCCGTTCGTCAACCGTGCACCCCTTTGCCGCGGGCTACAGGCTGTTGGGGATGGTCTCGCCGGCCACGAGTCCCTCGAGGGTCTCCCGTTCGCGGACCACGGCGAATTCCTTGCCGTCCACCAGCACCTCCGCGGCCCTGGGACGGGTGTTGTAGTTGGAGGCCATGGTAAAGCCGTACGCGCCGGCGCTCATTACGGCCATGAGATCCCCCGGTTCCGGTGTCTGGATCGCACGGTCCTGCGCCAGGAAGTCGCCGCTCTCGCAGATGGGGCCGACCACGTCCGCGGTCATGGGCTCGGCCTCGCGCCGGTCCACCGGCCGGAGCCCCTGGAACGCACCGTAGAGGGAGGGCCGGACCAGGTCGTTCATGGCGCCGTCCACCACCACGAAGTTCTTGGCCTCGGTGCGCTTGAGATAGAGCACCCGGGTCACCAGGATGCCGGCGTTGCCGACCATGGACCGGCCCGGCTCCAGCACCAGGGTCACGTCCAGGCCGCGCACCCCCTCCAGGAGCGCCTTGGCGTAGTCCTCCGCATCCGGGGGCTCCTCGTCGTCGTAGCGGATGCCGAGGCCGCCCCCCAAGTCCACGTAACGGATGTCCGCCCCTTCCCGTTGCAGCACCTCGATGAAGGCCCGGACGCGTGCGGCGGCGTCGGCGAAGGGCGACGTCGAGGTGAGCTGGGAGCCGATGTGGCAGTCCACGCCCACCACCTCCAGGTTGGGGAGCGCGATGGCGCGGCGGTAGGCCTCGGCAGCCGGGTCGATGGCGATGCCGAACTTGCTCTTCTTCATGCCGGTGGAGATGTACGGATGGGTCTGCGGGTCCACGTCGGGATTGATGCGGAAGCTCACCGGCGCGGTCACGCCCATGCTGCCCGCCGCCTGGTTCAGCGCCTCCATCTCCTGCTCCGACTCGACATTGAACATCAGGATGCCGGAGCGCAGCGCGTACTCCATCTCTTCCCGCGTCTTGCCCACGCCCGAGAAGACCACCTTGCGCGGGTCGGCGCCGGCCTTGAGCACCCGGAAGAGCTCGCCGCCGGAAACGATGTCGAAGCCCGAGCCCTCGTTCACGAAGGCGCGCAACACCGCGAGGTTGGAGTTGGCCTTGACCGAGAAGCACACCAGGTGGCGGCTTCCGGCAAAGGCCCGGTCGAAGCTCCGGAAGGCATCACGCAACCGGGCCAAGCTGTAGACGTACACCGGCGTCCCCACCGCGTCGACAATGTCCCTGACCGGCACGTCTTCGCAGTAAAGGGTGTCATTCCTGTGCGTGAAGCGATCCTCTACCGTTGCCATACGATGCTGACCTCATTGGACGGCCTGCTGAGGGAACCGTCGGACAACCGGACGCGAACCCGATACCGGTACACCGTGCCGGTACGGAGCTCGGTATCCGTAAACCCGTAATCGGACTGCTTGAAGAAGCGGCCCTCGTCTTCCACGTTGAGGACCGCCCGCTCGCCGTAGGCGGCGCGGCAGTCCGGACAATCCGCCGCCGTGCTCTTGCGGTACACCACGAACGCCTCGAGGTCCGTGAGCCGCCGGCCGTCGAGTGCCTTGCGGGGATGCGACCAGCCCAGGCGAATGCTGCGGTCTTGCAGCACAAGCTTCAGGTCGCTGATGGCCACGGGCATCACCAGATCGGGGGCCCGGGGGGCGCCCTTCCTGCCGCAGCCGGCCAGAACCGGCGCCAGCAGGAGGAGGCAAAGGATGACCTTGACGCCGGTCCGATGCGGGAATGACGGTTTCAGCGCGGCCCTGCTCATTCAGACCCCCAGCTTCTTGAGCCGCCTGCGCACGTTGACGGACGCGGTGCCGCCCGGCGCGCGCCGGCGTTCGACGCCGGCCCGGACCGTCAGTATCCTGAAGACGTCCCCGCCGATGGCCGGGCAGTACCCCTGAAGCTCCTCCAGGGACAACTCCTGCAGCTTGCGCTTCGTGTCGATGCAGTCGCGGACTGCCCGGCCCACCACGTCGTGGGCGGCGCGGAAGCTGAGGCCCCGGCCCACGAGATAGTCCGCCAGGTCCGTGGCGTTCATGAAGCCTTCTTCCGCCGCGGCCAGCATCCTCCCGCCCCGCACCTCGAGACCGTTGAAGAGCTCCCGGGCCATCGGCAGGCACGCCGCGACCGTGTCCACGGTGTCGAACAGGGGTTCCTTGTCCTCCTGGAGGTCCCGGTTGTAGGCCAGCGGCAGCCCTTTCATGATGGTCAGGAGCGACTGGAGGTTGCCGTACACCCGGCCGGTCTTGCCGCGGATCAACTCGGCCACGTCGGGGTTCTTTTTCTGCGGCATCATCGAGCTGCCCGTGCAATAGGCGTCCGGTAATTCGACGAAGCCGAACTCCTCGCTGGACCAGAGGATCAGCTCGTCCGCCATGCGGCTCAGGTGGACGAACAGGATGGCCGACGCCGACAGGAACTCCAGCACGAAGTCACGGTCGCTCACCGCGTCGATGCTGTTATCCGAGAGGCGCGGGAAGCCCAGCAGCTCGGCCACGTAGGCCCGGTCGATGGGGAAGCTCGTTCCGGCCAGGGCGCCGGAACCCAGGGGCATGACGTCGGTCTCCGCCCGGCAGTGGCGGTAGCGGCTCTTGTCCCGCTCGAACATCTCCACGTAGGCCAGCAGGTGGTGCGCGAACAGCACCGGCTGGGCCCGCTGGAGGTGGGTGTAGCCGGGCATCAGCACGTCCTCGTTCCTGCGGGCCGCGCCTCCGAGGGCCTTTTGCAGGGCCTCCAGCTCCCCCAGGATGCCGTCCAGGGCCTCCCGCAGGTAGAGCCGCATGTCCAGGCTCACCTGGTCGTTGCGGCTCCGGGCGGTGTGCAGCTTCTCGCCCACGCCGCCGATCTTCTCGGTGAGCCGCCGCTCGATGTTCATGTGGATGTCTTCGTCGGCGACGCTGTAGGGGAAGGCTCCGCTCTCGATCTCCTTCTGGACCGCGCGCAGTCCGGCGACGATCTTCCGGGCGTCGCCCGAAGGGATGATGCGCTGCTTGCCGAGCATGCGGGCATGGGCCATGCTGCCGGCGATATCGTGCCGGTAGAGGCGCCGGTCGACATCGACGGAGGCCGTGAAGGCCACCACGGAATCGGCGGTGGAGCCGGCGAACCGTCCGCCCCAGAGCTGTTTCTTCTTCGCCATGTCCGGTTACGCGCCGGCCACCCTCGTCATGCGCCCGCCACCCGACCGGCCATCTTCAGCCGGAGCGCGTTCAGCTTGATGAACCCGTCGGCATCCGCCTGGTTGTAGCTCTCGTCCTTCTCGAAGGTGGCGGTGACCGGGTCGTACAGCGACACCGGCGAGCGCCGGCCGGCCACCGACGCCGAGCCCTTGTAGAGCTTCAGCCGCACGGTTCCCGTGACCCGCTCCTGGGTCGCGTCCAGGGTCTGCTGCAGGATCTGCCGCTCCGGCGCGAACCAGTAGCCGTTGTAGATCATCTGGGCGTAGCGGGGGATCAGCGAATCCCGGAGCTGCATCACCTCCCGGTCCAGCGTGAGGTGCTCCACCGCCCGTCGCGCCGCGTGCAGGATGGTCCCCCCGGGAGTCTCGTAGATGCCCCGGGACTTCATGCCGGCGTAGCGATTCTCCACCATGTCCACCCGCCCGATGCCGTGGCGCGCCCCCAGGGCGTTGAGCGCCACCAGCATCTCCGTCGGCTCCAGCCGCTGCCCGTCCAGCGCCACCGGGTCGCCGGAGGCGAACTCGATCTCGACGTACTGCGCCTGGTCCGGAGCATCCTCCGGAGCCGTGGTCCACAGGTACATGTCCGCCGGCGGCTCCTGCCACGGGTCTTCCAGCACGCCGCCCTCGTAGCTGATGTGGAAGAGGTTGCGGTCCATGCTGTAGGGCTTGTCCTTGGTGACGGGCACGGGAATGTCAAAGCGCCGGGCGTAGTCGATCAGCGCGGTACGGGAGTTGAGGTCCCACACCCGCCACGGCGCGATGACCTGGATGTCGGGCTTGAGGGCGTAGTAGGTAAGCTCGAAACGGACCTGGTCGTTGCCCTTGCCGGTGGCGCCGTGGGAGACCGCCTCGGCGTCCTCCTCGATGGCCACCTCGAGCTGCCGCCGGGCGATCAGCGGACGGGCGATGGAGGTGCCCAGCAGGTAGGACCCCTCGTACACCGCGTTGCCCCGGAGCATGGGGAAGACGTAGTCGCGGACGAACGGCTCCCGGAGATCGTCCACCACCACCTTGCTGGCGCCGGTGGCCAGCGCCTTGCGCCGGACCTCCTCCAGATCTTCCTCCTGGCCGACGTCGGCGCAGTAGGCGATGACCTCGCAGTCGTAGCTCTCCTTCACCCACCGCAGACACACGGAGGTGTCGAGACCGCCCGAGTAGGCAAGAACGACCTTGTTCGGTTTCATGAGTCTCCCCGCTGACTGTTCCGCATCACGCTCCTTCGGCAAGGCACCAGACCATCAGGGCCTTCTGGGCGTGCAGGCGGTTCTCGGCCTGGTCGAACACCACCGAATGGGGGCCCTCGATGACCTCGTCGGTAATCTCCTGGTCCCGGTGGGCCGGCAGGCAGTGCATCACCACCGCATCGTCCTTGGCCCGGGCTACCAGCTCCCGGTTGACCTGGAAGGCGGCAAAGGCCTGCTGCCGGTCGCCGGCTTGCTCCTCCTGGCCCATGCTCGCCCATACGTCGGTGTAGATGGCATCGGCCCCGCTCACGGCCTCGGCCGGATCGTGGGTGACCGCCACCGCCGCGCCCGCGGACGCCGCCGATTCGAAGATCTCCCGGTCCGGCTCGAACCCCTCGGGACAGGCGAGCGTGAAACGGAAAGGCAGCTTTTCCGCCGCCAGCAGCCAGGAATGCGCCACGTTGTTGCCGTCCCCCACGAACACCACCTTGAGCCCTTCGATCCGCCCCTTGCGCTCCTGGAGGGTGAGCAGGTCCGCCAGTACCTGGCAGGGATGGTAGAGGTCGGACAGCGCGTTGATCACCGGCACGGAGCCGAAGGCCGCCATCTCCGCCACGATGTCCTGCGCGAAGGTCCGCACCGCGATGATGTCCACCAGGCGGCACAACACCCGCACGCAGTCGGCCGGGGTCTCCCGCTCGCCCAACTGCACCTCGTCCGGCCCCAGGAACAGCGCGCTGCCCCCCAGCTCGGTCATGCCGATATCGAAGGTGGCCCGGGTCCTCAGGCTGGGCTTCTGGAACACCAGCGCCAGCTTCTTCCCGGACAGCAGGGGCCGCAGGTGCCCTTCCCCGCGCTCCTGTTTCAGGGTCGCGGCCAGGGAAAGGACCTCTTCGAGATCCGCCCGGGCGAGGTCCCGCAACGTCAGTACGTCCCGCTTCTTCATCGCCGTCACACCCGCTCCAGCACCCGTTCCAGGATCTCCAGCGCCTCGTCCACCTCGGCCTTCTCGATGGTCAACGGCGGCACCATGCGGAGCACGTTGGGCCCCGCCAGCACCACCAGCAGCCCCTCCTTCATGCATTCCTGGACCACGGAGCCACCCTCGCGGTCCATCTCCATGCCCAGGAGGAGCCCCTTGCCGCGCACCTCCCGGATGAAGCCGAAACGCTCCGCCAGCGCCTCCAGCCCCTGGCGCAACAGGCCGCCGACCTCCTCGCAGTGCTCCACCAGGCCGGCTTCCAGAATCGTCTCCATCACCGCCAGACCGGCCCGGCACACCACCGGATTGCCGCCGAAGGTGGAGGCGTGGGAGCCCGGCGGAAAGCTTTTGGCCACCTCTTCCCGCGCCAGCATCGCGCCCAGGGGAAGACCGCCGCCCAGGGCCTTGGCCAGGGTCATGACGTCGGGCTCGACGCCGAAGTGCTCGTAGCCGAAGAGCCGTCCGGTGCGCCCCATGCCCACCTGCACCTCATCGAATATCAACAGCAGGCCCTTGTCGTCGCAGAGCTGCCGCAGCCCGCGCATATAGGACGCGTCCGGCACCACCACCCCGCCCTCACCCTGGATGGGCTCCACCAGGATCGCCGCGGTGCGTTCGTCCACGGCGTCCTCCGCGGCGTCCAGGTCGTTGAACGGCACGTAGCGGAAACCCGGCGGCAGCGGATCGTAGCCAAGCCGGATCTTCTCCTGGCCCGTGGCCGTGAGAGTAGCCAAGGTGCGCCCGTGAAAGGAGTTGAGGGCGGTGATGACCTCGCTCCGGCCGCCGGCCTGCTCCGAGCCGTAGCGCCGCGCGAGCTTGAGGGCGGCCTCGTTGGCCTCCGCGCCGCTGTTGCAGAAGAACACCCGGTCGGCGAAGGAGTGGTCGCAGAGCGCCTTGGCCAGCCGGGCCTGGGGCTCAATGTGGTAGAGGTTCGAGACGTGGATCAGGCTCCGCACCTGCTCGGACACGGCCTTGGCCACGGCCGGGTGGCAGTGTCCGAGGCTGTTGACGGCGATGCCGGCGACGAAGTCCAGGTAGGCCTTGCCGTCGGCGTCCCACACCCGCGTCCCTTCCCCCCTCACCAACGCGATGGGGAAACGCGCGTAGGTGTTCATCACGTTTCCGTCGGTCAGTTTTGTTACTTCAAGATTCGACATGGTTCATCCATCGACCGCGGAGGGCGACCGCCGGTCGCCCCTACCGGTAATCACGCCGTGGCAAAGATAATGGGGCCCTGTGTACTACGTGTCTCGGACCACCTCGGTCCCGACGCCCCGTTCGGTGAAGATCTCCAGCAGGACGGCGTGCCGGTCCCGGCCGTCGATGATGTGGGTCTTGACCACGCCTCCGTTGAGGGCGTCCACGCAGCACTCGACCTTGGGGATCATGCCCGAGGAGATCACGTCCCGCTCGATGAGGTCGGCGGACTGGGAGATGGTCAGGGTGCTGATGAGCGCGCCCTCCCGGTCCCGCACGCCTTCGACGTCGGTCAGCAGGATGAGCTTCTCGGCCCCCAGCGCGGCCGCCACCCTCCCCGCCACCAGGTCCGCGTTGATGTTGTAGGTCTCCCCGCTCTCGCCCACGCCCACGGGCGCGATCACCGGGATGAACCGGTTCCCGCCCAGGGAGCGGATCACGGTCGGGTCCACCCGGACGATCTCCCCCACCATCCCGATGTCGATGATCTCGGTGCTCTCGCCGTCGCCCGGCACCGTGACGTTCATCTTGCGCGCCAGAATGAGCTCGCCGTCCTTGCCGCTGAGGCCCACCGCGGCGGCGCCGTGCCGGTTGATGAGCGCGACGATCTCCTTGTTGACCTTGCCCACCAGCACCATCTCGATGATGTCGATGGTCTCGGAATCGGTGACCCGCATGCCCCGCACGTAGCGGCTCTGGATGCCCATCCTCCCCAGCGTCTCGTTGATCTGGGGTCCTCCGCCGTGCACCACCACCACGTTGATGCCCACGTACTTGAGCAGCACGATGTCCTGGGCGAAGCTCTGCTTGAGCACTTCGTCCACCATGGCCGCGCCGCCGTACTTGACCACGAACGTCTTGCCGAAGAAGCGCCTGATGAACGGAAGCGCTTCCAGCAGGACTTCCGCCTTGCCTATGAAATCATCCACTTAGGGCTGCTCCGCAACGGGGGTTAAAGGATGTACCGGGACAGGTCCTCGTTTTTCAGAATCGCGTCCAGACGCTCGCTCACGTACCCGGCATCGATACGGACTTCCCGGCCGGGCATCTCCGGCGCGGTGAAGGAGACCTCGTCCAGGAGCTTCTCCAGGATCGTGTGCAGCCTGCGGGCGCCGATGTTCTCCATCTTCTCGTTGGCCTCGGCGCTGATGCGGGCGATTTCCTCGATGGCGTCCTCCTGAAAGAGCAGCCGGATCTTCTCGGTCTCGAGCAACGCCATGTACTGGCGGATCAACGCGTTCTTGGGCTCGGTGAGGATGCGCACGAAGTCGTTCTTGTCCAGCGAGCTGAGCTCGACCCGGATGGGGAACCGGCCCTGGAACTCCGGGATCAGGTCCGACGGCTTGGAGTTGTGAAAGGCGCCGGAGGCGATGAAGAGGATGTGGTCGGTCCTCACCAGGCCGTACTTCGAGCTTACGGTGGAGCCCTCGACGATGGGCAGGAGGTCCCGCTGGACCCCTTCCCGGGACACGTCCGGGCCGTGGAGGGATTCCCGCCCGGCGATCTTGTCGATCTCGTCGATGAACACGATCCCGGATTGCTCCACCCGCCGGGTGGCCTCGCCCACCACCGTGTCCATGTCCACCAGCCGGGCCGCTTCCTCCTGGGTCAGCAGCTTCATGGCCTCCGGGATCTTCACGGTCTTCCGCTTGGACTGCTTGGGAAGCAGGTTGGAGAACATCTCCTTGATGTTCGACTCCATCTCCTCCATTCCCTGCGGCGTCAGCACCTCGATCATCGGCGTCATGTTCTGGGTCAACTCGACGTCCACGTCGCGGTCGTCGAGCTTCCCCGCCCGGAGCATCCTGCGGAGCTTCTCCCGGGTGTCGGGCGACGGCCGGAACCCTTCCTCGCCGCCGTTGTCCGGAGCCTGCGGCTCCGGCAGCAGCAGGTCCAGGACCCGCTCTTCGGCCAGGTCCCTCGCCTTGACCTGGACCTTCTCCTGCTCCTCCTCCCGGACCATCTTGACGGCCAGGTCCATGAGGTCCCGGATGATGGACTCCACGTCCCTCCCGACGTAGCCCACCTCGGTGAACTTGGACGCCTCCACCTTGATGAACGGCGCCTGCGCCAGCTTCGCCAGCCTGCGGGAGATCTCGGTCTTCCCCACGCCCGTGGGGCCGATCATGATGATGTTCTTGGGCGCGATCTCGTCACGCAGCTCTTCGGGCACGAGCTGGCGCCGCCACCGGTTGCGCACCGCCACGGCCACGGCCCGCTTTGCGTCGCGCTGCCCGACGATGTAGCGGTCCAGCTCCGAGACGATCTCGCGCGGGGTCATCACGGGCGTGAGCGACCGCCCTTCCGGCGCCTGAACGGCCATCTGTCGGCTTTCGTCCTTCATCGGATCCGTCTTGAGAAATCGCGAGCGCGCCCCGGGATCAGGGCAGCTCCTCGATGGTCAGTATGTCGTTCGTATAGACGCAGATCGCCGCGGCCACCTTCATGGCCTCCTCGGCGATGGCGCGGGCATCGAGCGGGCTATGATGAACCAAAGCACGCGCGGCCGCAAGCGCGTAGTTGCCGCCCGAGCCGATGGCGATGACGCCGTCGTCGGGCTCCACCACGTCGCCGTTGCCGGACACCACCAGCGAAGCCTCGGCATCGGCGACGATCATCAACGCTTCCAGCCGCCGCAGCACGCGGTCGGTGCGCCAATCCTTGGCCAGCTCCACCGCAGCCCGCCGGAAGACCCCGGCGTGCTGCTCGAGCTTGCCCTCGAACTTCTCGAACAGCGTGAACGCGTCCGCGGTGGCGCCGGCGAACCCCGCGATCACGCGGTCGCTGTAGAGTTTCCGCACCTTGCGGGCGGTGTGCTTCAGCGCGGTGTCGCCAAGGCTGACCTGACCATCGCCGGCGACCACGATCCTGCCCCCATGCCGTACCGCGAGAATGGTGGTTCCGTGAAACATCGTCAATCGAATATGGTCAATCGAATCGCTCCGCGAGGACGGTCCGGGCCGGATCAACCGCGGGCCCGCCGCCCTGCGAACAAACCGTCAACTGTAACACGAAAACGCGGACTTCGCAGGCCCTCGTCCCCGGGAAAGGGGGCCCGGAGAAGGCCCGGACGTGATATTCCGGCTCCCTGCCGGGCCTCAGGCCCGGGGATGAGCGCGGTCGTAAACGGCTGTCAACTGGTCCAGATTGACGTGGGTGTAGCGCTGGGTGGTGGACAGGCTCGCGTGGCCCAGCAACTCCTGGATCGAGCGCAGGTCCGCGCCCGCGTTCAACAGGTGGGTGGCGAAGGTATGCCGCAGGCCGTGGGGGCCCATGCGCACCGGTATTCCGGCGAGACGCAGATACTTCTCCACGATGCGGGCGACGCTGCGGGTGGTGATCCGGTTCCCGTGGTGGTTCAGGAACACCGGCTCGTCGCCCCGCGCCGCCCGGCCCCACCGGCTCCGCTGGTGGTCGGCGTAATCCCGCAACGCGGCCTGCGCCACCTCCCCCACCGGCACGATGCGCTCCCTGGACCCCTTGCCCAGGACCCGCAGCACCCCCAGGGAGAAATCCACGTCGCGCCAGTCGAGCCCCACCAGCTCGCTCACCCGCACGCCGGACGAGTACAACACTTCCATGACCGCCCGGTCCCGGGCCGGCAGGATACCGTCCTCGGGCAGGCAGCCCAGCACCCGGAATGCCTCGTCGACGGACAGGAAGGTCACCAGCGGGGCTTCCTGCTTCGGCGTCGAGAACCCTACCAGCGGGTCCCGCTCGATGACCCGCTCGCGCAGGAGATAGCGGAAAAACCCCTTGAGGGCGGCGAGCTTCCGTCCGATGGTGCTCTTCTTGCGGTTCTCGTGGAGCGTCTTCAGGAAGCCCCTTATCCATCCCGCGTCGACGGATTGCAATACCGCGGCCCCGGCGCCTTCCAGGTCGAGCCCGCTCTCTTCCAGATAACGGCGGAACCCCTCGACGTCGGTCAGATAGCCCTTGACGGAATGGGGAGAGAACCGCGCCTGATCGCGCAGGTAGTCGCCGAAACCCTCGATGTGCCGTGCGAACTCGCTCATCGGATACGGTGGCGCGCCGGCCCGGCCTGAAGCGGACAGGGGCCGGCTCCAAGCCCGCCCCTAAATGCCGGCACCGGCCATCGCCGCCGGCCGCCTACAGCGCCGGAGCGTACAGGTTGTCCGGCAGACCCCGGATGTAGTCGACGGTCTCCTCCAGCGAAACCACGTCCGCGTACTTCATGTTCATGTCGAAGAGGTTGATCTTGTGGGACGACTGGCCGCGGTCGAAGGTACACTCCTCCACCACGCTGACGCCGTAGTTGTACGAGAACGCGTCGATGACCGAGGCCCGGACGCAGCCGCTAGTGGTGGTGCCGGCCACTAGCAGGGAATCGGCGTGGACTTCGTTCAGCATGCTCGTGAGCGGCGTGCCGAAGAAGGCGCTGGGCTTCTGCTTGCGCACCACCACCTCGCCCTTCTGCGGGGCGATCTCCTTGACGATCTCATTGCCCTTCTTCGCCAGGTCCTCGAAGTCTTCGGTGCCGCGCGAGTTCTTGCCGTGCCAGCGGCCGAAGGCGACGGAATCTTCCTCGCCGTGGCCGGTGGTAAAGAAGATCGGCAGGTGCTTCTTCCTGGCTTCCTCCAGCAGCGTGACGATGTGGTCCACGCCGACCCAGCCCTCCTCGCCGCAACTGTTGCGGAAACGCTTGACCGACTCCAGGATGGACTCACGCCGGTCGCCGACGAAGTTGTAGTTCACGTCGATGATGAGCACGGCCGGCCTCTGGCCGAACCCCGCCTTTGCACCGTAGCCCGACAGCGCGAACACTTCCTTGTCGCGATCAGTCAGGATATCGTCCCAAGTGTTGGCCATGTATGACTCCTCTCAAGAACAAGGTTGGGTCGAACGAATCAGTCCAATCATACCGACCCGCCAACTGTCTGGCAATCGGAAGTCTTGCGGTCGAGCCCGCGCATGTTCTCGACGGGCATCCGTGTCGCATTCAACGAGCCTGTTGCCGCGCAGGCGCCGTTCCTTGACTTGGGAATCCCCAGATTCCATATTGTTTTGTCGTGTTGACCGACCAATTCCATCGCCCGCTACGTGACCTGCGGATATCCGTGACGGACCGGTGCAACTTCCGCTGCACCTACTGCATGCCGTTCGACCACTACGACTGGATCGACAAGCGGGAGATCCTGACCTACGAGGAAATCTGCCGGGTGGTGCGGCTGGCCGTGCCCCTGGGCGTGCGCAAGATACGGCTGACCGGGGGCGAGCCCTTGCTGCGGCGCGACCTGCCGGACCTGGTGCGGCAGCTCGCGGGCATCCCCGGCATCGACGACGTCGCCCTCACCACCAACGGCACGCGCCTGGAGGACATGGCCGTGGCGCTGCGGTCGGCCGGGCTGGGGCGCATCAACGTGAGCATCGACAGCCTCGACCCGGAGCGGTTCCGGCAGATCACCAAGCGGGGGGACCTGGACGAGGTCCTGAAGGGACTGTTCGCGGCCCGGGAGGCCGGACTGGACCCCATCAAGATCAACGCGGTGATCGAGCGCGGCGTCAACGAGGAAGACATCCTCCCGCTGGTGGAGTTCGGACGGACCCACGGCTTCGTGGTGCGGTTCATCGAGTACATGGACGTGGGCACGGCCAATGCCTGGCGGCTGGAGCGGACCGTGCCGAAGGCGGAGATCGTGCAGCGGATCGGCGCGCGCTACCCGCTGGAACCGGCGGGCCGGGCCGACGGCAACGCCCCGGCGGTGGACTACGCCTTCCGCGACGGCAAGGGCACGGTGGGCGTCGTGGCGTCCGTCACCGAGCCGTTCTGCGGCACCTGCAGCCGCGGGCGCCTGACCGCGGACGGCCGGCTGGTGACATGCCTCTTCTCACGCACCGGACACGACCTCAAGGCGCGGCTCCGGAGCGACGCCGGCGACGACGAGATCCGGCAGTGGCTGGAAGCCATCTGGACCGGTCGCACCGACCGCTTCTCGGCGGAGCGGCTCGAAGCCATCCAATCTCCCGACGGCTACGACCCCGGACAGCACGACAAGATCGAGATGATTACGCTGGGGGGTTGACGCGCACCGCCGCCGGTCCACGACACGGCGTTCTCGTGTCGCCGCCCGTTCCCGGTCCGAGCCCTCTTCCCAGGAACAACCATGCTGCTCATCAACAATGAAACCGTAGAGGAAATCCTCGACATGGAGGGTTGCATCGACGCCCTGGAAACCGGCTACCGGGATCTGCTGGCGCAGCGGGCGGTCTACCGGCCCCGCATCGACCTCTACGTGCCGCAGGAAGAACCCGAACGCATGTACCGCTGGGGGACCATGGAGGGGGCGTCGCGCTCCTTCGGGGTCTTCGCCATCCGCATGAAGTCGGACATGCTGGAGTGGCCGGAAGGCCGCACCGTGGAGAAGTACTGCATGGAGCCCGGCACCTACTGCGGGCTGGTGCTGGTGTTCTCGGCGCGGAACGCCGAGCCCCTGGCCATCATCAACGACGGAATCATCCAGCACATGCGGGTGGGCGCCTGCGCCGGCCTGGCGGCCCGGTACCTGGCCCGGGAAGACGCCGCGGTGGTGGGCATGCTCGGCTCCGGCGGCATGGCGGAGACCTACCTGCGGGCCTTCGCGGAAGTGCGGAAGCTGCGGGAGGTGAAGGTCTACAGCCCCACTCCGGCCAACCGCGAGGCATACGCGCGCAAGATGAGCGAAATGCTGGGCGTGCCGGTTACCGTGCGCGAAGGCGTCGAGGAAGTGGTCCGGGGCTCGGACATGGTGGCCACCTGCACCGACTCGGTGCGGGTGGTGGTGGAGAATTCCGGCTGGGTCGAGGACGGCGCCTTCGTCACCTGCGTTCGCAGCAACGAATGGGAACCCGGCATACTGGACCGCTGCGACGTGACCGTAAAGCTAGGCCGCGGCACCATCCACACCCTGGACGAAGGCATGCGCCGCATCGCCGGGTACGCCTCCTACGTGGCCGGCACCGACGACGAGACCACGCGCATCGTAAACCCCGGCGTGGACCTGTTCTCGGGCAAGCACCCGCTGCTGACGGATCTCATGGGCGGCACGGTCCAGGGCCGCGCCAAGGACTCGGACGTGACGTTCTTCCTGAACGACGGGACCCAGGGCCTCCAGTTCGCTTCCGTGGCCGGCTACGTGGTGCAGAAGGCGCGGGAACTGGGCGCTGGCCGGGAGATCCCCAGGGATTGGTTCACGCAGGATATTCGGGACTAGCAGCGCACTCCAAATCCGTCATTCCCGCGGAAGCGGGAATCTAGGGGTGGTGGGACGACGACCTCAGTACTTTCCCCATCCAGCCCCGCCTGGATTCCCGCTTTCGCGGGAATGACAAGAGTTGAGTTGGCAGTTGCAGGGAGACACGACGGATGCTCAAAGTCATTCCAGTTGAAGAGGCGGTGGGTCTGAGGTTGGCCCATGACATCACGGAGATCATCCCCGGCGGCCACAAGGGGCCGCGTTTCAGGCGCGGGCACCTCATCGCCGAGGAGGACGTGCCGCGGCTGCTGGACGTGGGCAAGGCCCACATCTACATCATGGATCTCGGCCCTGACGACCTGCACGAGGAGGATGCCGCCGAACGGCTGGCGCGGGCGGCGGCCGGAAACGGCCTGACCCTCACCGACCCGAGCGAGGGCCGGGTCAACCTGGTGGCCGAGAAGGACGGCATGCTGGAGGTGGACGAGGAGCTGCTGTTCCGCTTCAACGAGCTGGGAGACCTCATTCTCGCCACCCTTCCCTCCGGAGAGTTCGTCCGGGAAGGCACGGTGGTGGGCGGGACGCGCACCATACCAATCGTGGTGAAGGAAGAACTGGTGGCGCGGGCGGAAACCCTGTGCAAGGACGGGTCCATCGCCTCGGTGACGGCCATGCCGGCGAAGAAGGTCTTCCTGCTGGTGACCGGCAGCGAGGTCTTCACCGGCCGCATCAAGGACGGCTTCGAGCCGGCGGTGCGGAAGAAGGTGGAGGGCATGGGCTCGACCCTGGAGCCGGCCACCCTGGCCCCGGACGATCCCGACGTCATCGCCGGCCACATCAAGGACTTCGCGGCCAGGGGCGCGGAGATCATCCTGGTGAGCGGCGGCATGTCCGTGGACCCGGACGACCTCACTCCCGAAGGCATCCGCCGCAGCGGCGCCGACGTCGTCTCACACGGCTTCCCGGTGCTCCCCGGCTCCATGTTCCTCATGAGCTACCTGGAAGACATCCCGGTCCTCGGCCTGTCCGGGTGCGTCCTCCACGACCCGGTCACCGCCTTCGACTTCATGCTGCCCAAGCTCCTGGCGGGAACCCGGGTCACCCGGGAAGACATCCTGCGCATGGGTCACGGCGGGTTGCAGCAGAAGCACGGGCACCATCACTGAAACCGTACTTGCTGCAAATTCCTTGAGTCGAAACCCCCAACCGACTCGGGTACTCGATCGCTTAATCTCCGCGTACCACCTGTGCTTTCTCATATATTCCTGCCACAACCCTGGCGGCCGCGCTCGGATCGTCCTGAGCGATATAGTCGAAAATGTCCTTCAGCCAAATTTCCGCCTCAGTCGTCCATCTTATTTCTGCCATGAGCGGATGCGGTGTTCCATTTCCTCGTTCGATATCGCATGGCCCGCCCGGGAATCCGCAAGACCACGATCCACCATACGCTCGAACGTAAGCTCGCGCAGGATTTCCTCGTAGGTCGCGTCATCTGGCTGTGACTCGATGACTTCTTTCATTTTCTGCTTTGCTGCAACCATTCGTTTCTCCCCTTACAGCGCCTTGAATTTCGGGGTAACGGAGACACCCGGGCTCTCAGCACGAGAATATCCGTACTCGCTGCTCCACTCCTTGTAGCGGAGCTCTTGCCTGTAGTCTCGTGCCGTCGGTCGCTTCGCGAGCTTTTCACTCTTGCACAGCCAGCAACGGGACTTGCCGCATCCGGCGACCTTCTGACCTTTACGAAATCTACCCGGTTGCTTGTCACAGACACATCCCGTCTCGGTGCCGGCGTGAACAAGAAGATTGTGGTTGCGCCATACACGCAGCGTACGTTGTCTTTCAACAACTGCTCGGCGCATCGGTACCCTTGCCTTACATTGCCACCGGGATCTGTGTCACGACGATGCGGCCGTCGCTGTGCAGCCGGATGGCGTTGACGGTGCCGGCATAGCTGGGGGAGCCGGAGTAGTAGGCGGGCACTTGCCGGTCGCCCACCTGCACGGCGCGGTTCCAGTGGCCGAGGGCCACGTAGTCGGCGCCGCTGGTGGTGAGGTTTTCCTGGCGGATCAGCCACGAGCCCAGCAACACGTCCGACCCACGCTCCTCCTCCACGTAGTGACCGTGGGCCACGGCCAACTGCCAGCGGGTACGCCGCTCGGGAGGCTCGGGGAGCGGCATCATGTCCAGGTAGTCCACGTGGGGCCTGCCCCAGATTTCCAGGTCCAGCTCCGGGAAGTCGCCCGTGTCGGCGGTCAGGCCCAACACGTGCACGTTGCCGGCGTTGGAGAACTCGGGCCTTCGGTAGACCGAGTCCGGGGTCAGCGGATCGTGATTTCCGGGAAGGATGACGATGGGAAGGCCGGCGTCGGCCATGACGTCCGAGACCTCCTCCAGGAGCTGAGCCCGTTGCCGGTTGTGATCGAACGTGTCCCCGGCGAGAATGACGAGGTCGGCGTGCTGGGCGCGCGCCGTGGCAAGGACCTGCTGGAGGACCGGCACGTTGCCGGAGACATCGTCGGTCAGGACGCTGTCGGCGCCCAGATGCAGGTCGGACGTGTGCAGGATCAGGACTTCACGCGATGCGCTCATGTGTCAGGTTTCTCTGTGCGTCGCGGGGAGAAGACACGGGCGGCGTGAAAACCCGCCCGTGAACATCTCTTCGCAGGCTTGGGACGCGGGTGGCGTCGCCGAGCTATTTCATGAGCTCGGCGTTGATCTGGTCCAGTGTATCCGGCAACGGCTGCACCGCCTCCTGGTCCAGGAAGGCCAGCGGCGTGTCGCAGAGGTTGAGGTCCTCGATGAACTCGGCCCGCTCTTCGTTGAGATAGATGAGCCCGGTCAGGAACTTGTGCTCCGCCACCGCGGCGTGAAGCGCGGTCACCGCCTGCATCCGGCTGGTGGGGTCGTAGTTGTGGCCGAGCTTGTGCAGCGTGATGCGGGAGCCGTCGTGCAGGGTCACCTCCTGATCGGTCCCCTCCTCGTAGTCCACCTCGATGTTCTCGTAGGGCGGAATGAAGTCGATGTCGTGGAGCGGGTCCAGGTGCTCGCGGATGTACTTGAGGCTCTTGGTGGAGCCGGAATGGTCGTTGAACGTCACGCACGGGCTCAGCACGTCCAGGATGGCGGTCCCCTGGTGGGCGACGGCGCCTTGGATCAGCGGCGCTAGCTGCTTGCGGTCGCCGGAGAAGCTCCGTCCGACGTAGGTTGCGCCCAGGGTGATGGCCAGCTCGCACAGGTCGATGGCCGGCATGTCGTTGATCTTCCCGCCCTTCATCACCGTGCCCTCGTCGGCGGTGGCGGAGAACTGGCCCTTGGTGAGTCCGTACACGCCGTTGTTCTCGATGACGTAGGTGATGTTAACGTTGCGGCGCATCATGTGGCAGAAGTTGCCGAGCCCGATGGCCGAGGTGTCGCCGTCACCGGAGATTCCCAGCGGGATCATGGCGTGGTTGCCGACGTTGGCGCCGGTGGCCACCGACGCCATGCGGCCGTGCACCGCGTTGATGCCGAACGCCTGGTTCATGAAGTAGTTGGGGGTCTTGGAGGAGCAGCCGATGCCGCTCAACTTGATCACCTTGCGCGGGTCCACGCTGCTGGCGAAGAACGCGCGCATGATGGACGCAGAGATCGCGTCATGGCCGCAGCCGCGGCACATGGTGGATTCCGCCCCCTTGTAGTCCTTCTCGGTTAGATCGACGCGGTTTGTCTTTGCCATGATTCCTCTACCTTCGTTTCGACTCCGTTGGTGGCTGCTTCGCGATGCTGCTCCACCTGCCGCACGATCTCGCCCGCGGTGGCGGGGAGTCCGTCGTAAATGAGAATGCTGACGATCTTCGTGGCAAACTCCGGATACTCCTCCTTGAAGATCGCCGCCATCTGCCCGTCGCGGTTCTGCTCCATGAGGTAGACAACCTCATGGGAGGCCACGAACTCCCGGACCTCGTCGGTCAGGGGCAGCGCCCTCAACAGCAGGTGGTCGGTCTCGACTCCCGCGGCCCGGAGTCGGTCCCGGGCCTCCCGCACGGCCTCGTAGCTCGAACCGAAGCAGATCACGCCGGTGTTGACGTCCGGCTGGGTCTCGATCAAAGGCTTGGGGACATACGCGCGGGCGGTGTCGTGCTTGCGCCGCAAGCGGTCCAGGACCTCCTTGTAGTCCTTCTCGTCTTCCGAGTAGCGCGCCTGGTCGTCGTGGCCCGAGCCGCGGGCGAAGTAAGCCGCCAGCGGATGCTCGGTGCCCGGCAGGGTCCTCTGCGGCACGCCGTCGCCGTCCACGTCGCGGTAGCGCGCGAAGCTTCCCTGCTTCTCCAGTCCCTCGGCGTCGAGGACCTTGCCCCGGTCGAACGGCTCCTGCACCAGCTCCAGCGGGTCCGAGCCCCAGAGGTTCATGCCGAGGTCCAGGTCCATCATGACGAACACCGGGGTCTGGAAGCGGTCGGCCAGGTCGAAGCTCTTGCGCCCGAGGTCGAAGCACGACTTCATGTCGTGGGGAATCAGGATGATGTGGCGCGTGTCGCCGTGGGAGGCCACGTGCATGAGCTGGATGTCGGCCTGCTGGGTGCGGGTGGGAAGCCCGGTGGAGGGCCCCCCGCGCTGGATGATGAAGTAGACTCCCGGGATCTCCGCGAAGTACTGGAGCCCGATGGTCTCGTTCATGAGCGACAGACCCGGCCCCGAGGTCGACGTCATGGACCGGGCGCCCATCCAACCGGCCCCGGCCACCATGTTGGTGGCGGCGATCTCGTCCTCGGCCTGGATTATCGCGTAGGTGTTCTTGCCGTCCTTGTCCTTGCGCAGCCGCGGCATGTACCGCTCCAGCGCCTCGGCCAGGGAGCTCGACGGGGTGATGGGATACCAGGCGCAGAACGTGACCCCGCCGTAGATGGCGCCCAGCGCGCAAGCGGTGTTCCCCTCGGTGACGATCTTCCCATCGTTCCCGCCCGGGATCTTCTCCAGCATGGAGATGGACTGGCTGAGGCCGTTGTCGCGCATGTGGTTGTAGCCGAGCTCGATACAGAGCAGGTTGGACTCGATGACCGCGGGCTTGTTGCCGAAGGTGTCGCTCAGAACCTCGCGGATCGTTTCCATGTCGATGCCGAAGAGATAGGCCAGGGCGCCCACGTACAGCATGTTGCGCTGCTTGGCCCGCAACGGCCCGGCTTCCACGTGTTTCTGGACCAGAGCGTTGGCGGGGACGCCGAGATACTGGACGCCGTCGCGCTTCAGGTCGTCGGGCAACGGCTTGGAGTCATCGTAAAGGATCAGCCCGCCGTCCCGGACCCGGTAGATGTCCTTGTCCGAGGTATCGTCGTTGAACATGACCATGACGTCGATGACGTCCTTCCGTCCCAGATAGCCGTCGGCGTTGGCCCGGATCTGGTACCAGGTGGGCAGGCCCTGGATGTTGGACGGGAACATGTTCTTGGAGGAGCAAGGGATGCCCATCTTGAAGATGGACTTGAACAGGATGTTGTTGGACGAGGCACTTCCTGAACCGTTGGCAGTAGCGACGCTAATGCTGAGATCGTTGACAACGGGCATGTCGTTCTCCATTGTTGCGGGGCGAAATATAATGGCTGGCTATTCTAGCAACAGAACCTAGCCGAAACAAGGACTTAACCCCTTTGTGACGTTGAATTCCGCACCATTGCGGCGGTTTCCCGGTCCGGTCTAGCCCGGCGTGTAGTTCTCCTCCGACTCCCAGAACTCCTCGATCTCCTTCCAGGCCTTGCGCACCACGTCGTCGATGTCGAGGGCCTTGGCGTACTGGAGCACATCTCCCACGGAGACGATGCCCGCCAGCGCGTCCCCGCCGCCGGCCACCGGCATGTGCCGGAAGCCGTTGTCGCGCATGGTCGCCAACACGTCCTGGACCGGCGTTGATCCGCTGGTGACCACGGGATCGGGAGTCATGACATCGGACACCGGGACCTGACCCATGTCCCGGTCTTCCAGGGCGATCCGCGTCAGCACGTCCCGCTCGGTAAAGATTCCGCCGGTCTTGCCGCCGGCGGAGACCATGACGCAACCCGTCTGCTCCCGCACCATCTTGTCGATGACCTGGGTGACCGGCATGGAGCCGTCCACGGTGGGGACCGCGCCGGAGACGACCTCTCCCACCGTGCGGGAATCGCTCAGGTTTGCGCCCAGCTCCACCACCAGGTTGAGGATCCGCCGCATGGAGACCAGGCCGACCATGCGCCGGTCGTCGCCGAACACCAGCAGGTGCCGGTAGCGCCCCTGGTACATCCGCCCCAGCACCTCGACGATGGAGGTCCCCTCGGGCACCCCCTGGACCGGCGTGGTCATGACCCGGCGTATGGGGGTCTTGTGTACGTCCAGGATGCGGTTCATCACCCGTCTCAGGACATCCGTCTCGGTGAAGATGCCGGCCGGGGCGTCGTTCTCGGTGATCACCACCCGGCCCACCCGGCGATCCACCATGAGCCGGGTGACCTCCCGGATGGTGCTCGACGGCTCGGCGGTGATAACCGCGGTCGTCATGATCTCGCTTACCTTGTTGGACAGCATGGGAAACCTCCAGGACGCCGGGCAAGGGTTGCCGCGGCTACAAATCGGATTGGCGTCCTGTCGGGCCGGTCGACGCGCGAATCGGCGCGTGAATCGACCCGACGTTGACCCGACGGGACACGAACCTTACACTATGATAACCACAGCGGCTCTGCTTACGCAATTTCTCATGGAAATGGTGATTGTCTCCCTGTTCCTGGGCTTTCTGGCCGCGGAACTGCTCGTCGAATCCCTGCTCAACGAAGCCAACATGCGGCACCTGGAGCGGCAGTGGCGGGAGGGCCGGCTGCCGGACGCCTTCGCGGCCCACATCAGCCCTGAAACCCACGAAAAATCAGTATGTTATGCCCTGGCCCGGGGACGTTTCGGGCGCTGGTCGGCGGTCTACGGCGCCGGCTTGACGCTGCTGGTGTTGTTCGGCGGCGTGCTTCCGTGGGTGGACGGGCTTGCCCGCGGCGCCGGGGCCTTCCTGCCCGTGCCGGAGGCCGCCGGCATCCTTTTTTGTCTCGCCGTCGGCGGGGTCTTCGCCGTCATGTCCCTGCCCCTGCGGGTCTACGCTACCTTCGTGCTCGAGGAGCGCTTCGGCTTCAACAAGACGGACGCGCGGACCTTCCTCATGGACCGGCTCAAGGGGACGGTCCTGGCCGTGGTGATCGGGGCGCCGTTCCTCTACGGAGTGCTGTGGCTCATGCAGGCCACCGGCGCGTGGTGGTGGGTGTATGTCTTCGGCTTCGTGTTCGCGTTCCAGGGCCTGATGCTGGTGGTCTACCCGACCTTGATCGCGCCGCTGTTCAACCGGTTCTCGCCGGTGGCGGACGACTCGCTCAAGGACGCCATCGCAGAGCTGGCGCAGCGGGTGGGGCTCCGGACCAGCGGCATCTACACCATGGACGGGTCCAAGCGGTCCGGCCATTCCAACGCCTACTTCACCGGACTCGGAAAGGCCAAGCGCATCGTCCTGTTCGACACGCTGTTGGAGCAACTGGACCGCCCGCAGCTCCTTTCGGTGCTGGCCCACGAGATGGGCCACTACAAGATGCGGCACGTGCTCAAGGGCCTGGCGCTGAGCGCCGTCTTCACGCTGGCCGGGCTGTGGGTGCTGAGCCTGCTCCTGGACTATCCGCCCCTCTTCCGGGCGTTCGGACTCGCCGAGCCTGCCCACCATACGGCACTGGTCATCTTCTCGTTGATCTCCGGGCCGTTTACATTCTGGCTGGCGCCGTTTATGAACCGGATATCGCGCCGGCACGAGTACGAGGCCGACGGTTTCGCGGTACGGCTCCTGGAAGACGGCAAGCCCCTGGAAGAGGCGCTGCTGGCTCTGACCGTCAACAACCTGAGCAATCCGACGCCCCATCCGTGGTACTCCGCCTACCACGACTCGCACCCGGCCACGGCGGAGAGAATCCACGCCATCCGCATAGCTGGCGCGGGG
This sequence comes from uncultured Binatia bacterium (SeqCode), assembly GCA_965219905.1. Classification (GTDB taxonomy): domain Bacteria; phylum Desulfobacterota; class Binatia; order UBA9968; family JAJDTQ01; genus JAJDTQ01. The sequence goes on from CBDCOS010000003.1 coordinate 1,449,661, forward strand.
GTGGGCGCGGCTGCGGCAGCGGCGCCCGGCGCCGGTGCATGACATCTACCAGTAGAAGGGACACCCATGACTCGCATCCTCGACAACGACGACGTCCGGCAGGCCATTGACCTCGACGAATGCCTGGAGGCCCTGGCCACGGCCTACCGGGACCTACCCGAGGGCCGTTCGGTGCACCGCCCCACGAGCCACATCTACGCGCACCACTCCATGAACGACGCCTCCTACAGCTTCAAGTCCGTGGAGGGGGCCGTGGAACGTTTCGGGGTCCTGGCCCTGCGGATCACCTCGGACATCGTCCGGGAGGAAACCTACAACGGCGCGGTGCGAGTGGAGAAGCTGCCACTGGCCGGGCGAGGGCTGTTTCTCGGACTGGTCCAGGTGTTCAGCCTGGAGACCGGCGAATTGCTGGGGATCATGCCGGACGGCGTCATCCAGCAGACCCGGGTGGCCATCACCAGCGCGCTGGGCGCCAAGGTGCTATGCCGGCCGGAGGCCACGAGACTGGGGCTCATCGGCACCGGCGGCCAGGCCCGCGCCCACTTCCGCCTCCTCACCCACGTGCTCCCCATCGACACCGTCAAGGTCTACAGCCCCCGGCCCGAGCACCGGCAGGCCTTCGCCGAGGAGATGGCCACTGACGGCATCGAGGTGGAGCCCACGGGCAGCGTCGCCTCGGCCGTCGCCGGGTGCGACATCATCTGCACCGCCACCAGCACCTCGTCTCCCATCATCTCCGGGGACTTGCTGCAGCCCGGCGTCCACTACAACGCCATCCGCGAGTTCGAGCTGGACGAAAGCGTTTACGCCAAGGCAGACATCACCGGCATCCATACCCAGATGGGCGGCATACGCCACCACCTGCCGCCCGCCACGGACAAGCTGCCGGGCATCCGCCAGGAAAAGCCCCGGGACTGGACCGTCTATCCGGAGATTTCCGACTTCCTTTCCGGGCGCGCGCCCGGCCGCGCCGGCGCCGGGCAGATCACCTTCTTCCTCAACAACATCGGCACCGGAGTGCAGTTCGCCGCCATGGGGCACTGCATCCTCAAGGCAGCCGAGAAGATGGGACTGGGCAAGGAGGTGGCGAGCGACTGGTTCCTGCAGGACATCAAGCCGTGATCCGGAGCATCGGTGTCCCAACCCGAGCACAACACAGCGAGGCCCTTCTCCCTCTACGTCCACATCCCTTACTGCATCAGCAAGTGCCCCTACTGCGACTTCAACTCCCACGTCGCGGCCCGGATACCCGAGGAGGAGTACACTCAAGCGCTGCTGCGTGAATTGCGCCACTATTCGGACTGCGAAGCTTGGGCGGACCGCTCCATCAAGACCATTTTCTTCGGCGGCGGCACGCCATCGACCTTCCAGGGAACCAGCATCGGCGCCGTGCTCGACGAAGCCGCGAGGCTGTTCGGTTTCGATGAACGGGCAGAGATCACCCTGGAAGCCAACCCCGGCACGGTGGACGCCGGCCGCTTCCGCGACTATCGCCGCTGCGGCGTCAACCGCATCAGCATCGGCGCTCAGAGCTTCGACGCCGAACTGCTTCGGTTCCTGGGCCGGGTGCACGGTGCCGATGAGACCCGCCAAGCGCTACGCAGCGTGCGGGAGGCGGGCTTCGACAACTTCAGCCTGGATTTGATCTACGGAATCCCGGGCCAGACCGTGGACGGGGTGCGCCGGGACCTCTCCGAGGCCCTGGATCACGAGCCGCCCCACCTCTCCGCCTACAACCTCACCATCGAGGAAGGCACGCCCTTCCACGCCCGCTACCGGCAGGGCCTGCTGAAGCCCCTGGACGAGGAGACGGAGATCGAGATGGCCGAGCGCATCCAAGGCACGCTGGCGGACGCGAGCCTGGAGCGATACGAGATCTCCAACTACGCCCGCCCCGGCCTGGAGTCGCGGCACAACGTCAACTACTGGGAAGGCGGCGACTACCTCGGCATCGGCGCCGGCGCCCACAGCCATCACCGCAGGCCGGAGGACCCGTTAGGGGAACGCTGGCAAAACGAGCGGTTGCCGACAGGCTACATGCGCCTCGCGAACGAGGCCGGTCGCGCCGTCACCGAGCGCGAACGCCCTGAGTTGCGACAGGCCATGGCGGAATGCCTGTTCACGGGACTGCGGATGATTGGCGGGGTTTCGGTGCAGGGATTTGAACGGCGTTTCGAGACCAGACCCGAGAACGCTTTCCTTGAAATCGAGGAATGGCTCTTTGACGGGCTACTGGTAGAAGAAGACCGACACCTGCGGTTTGCGCCACGAGGACTTCTGCTCGCGAACGAGCTCTTCGTTCGGCTTATGTAATCGGCTGCACTGACCGATACGGCTCACTGCACCCTTTCAACGCAGCCAGCGGGTGATACCAGTTCTTGGTATAATGCATTGAATGGTGCGCGCCGGGTTGAGGTTGCTGGAAGAGCACGAAGCCAAGGTGGAAGCGCTGAGGGAAGCTCTTATCGAAGGCGAGCAGTCTGGCCCGGCCACCCCGCTTGACTTCGATGCGTTCATCGCCCGCAGGAAGTCCACCTAATCGGCATGTCGGGATATGCGCTATCCCCGGCTGCCCAAGCTGATCTCGAAAGCATCTGGGACTATACCGTCACGCACTGGGGCGAAACGAAGGCCGAGGAATACACGCGAAATATCCAGGCGGCGTGCGAGGCATTGAGCGAAGGCAAACTGATCAGTCGATCGGCCGAGGACCTTCGCAAAGGATACCGCAAAGTCTCGGTCGGATCGCACGTCCCCAAGGACTTACGGAGACCGTCGTCGCCGTCTCCCTCGAATCGTGGCATCTCACCTTGTGGCGGCTTCAAGCCTTGAAACCGATGCACGGAGCATGACCCGAAATATGTATCTGCCAAGAAATGACAAACTGCCTTGGGAAGAAACCTACCGCTCCATGGCGGCGGAGAAGAGAGCTCAGGTCCCCATCTCCCACGACGACAGGTACTTCTTCTGCTCGCGGGTGAGCTTGTCCATGCGGATGCCCATGGTGGCGAGCTTGATGCCGGCAACCCACTCTTCCAGGGACTGGGGGACGTCGTAGACCTGGGTGGAGAGGTCGTCGCGGTTCTGGACGGCCCACTCGGAGGCCAGGGCCTGGGTGGCGAAGCTCATGTCCATGACCGAGGCGGGGTGGCCCTCGGCGGCGGCGAGGTTGACGAGGCGGCCTTCGCCGAGGAGGAAGAGACGCTTGCCGCCGGGCAGGGTGTAGCAGTCGACGTGGTTGCGGACGTTCTTCTCGCGCTTGGTGGACATGGCGGTGAGGGCCTTGATGTCGATCTCGATGTCGAAGTGGCCGGAGTTGCAGATGATGGCGCCGTCCTTCATGGCCTTGAGGTGATCCTTGCCGATGACGTGCATGTCGCCGGTCAGGGTGATGAAGAGGTCGCCGACCTTGGCGGCCTCCTTCATGGGCATGACGTCGAAGCCGTCCATGGACGCCTCCAGGGCGCGCACCGGGTCCACCTCGGTGACCACCACCTTGGCGCCCATGCCGCGGGCGCGCGAGGCCACGCCCCGGCCGCACCAGCCGTAGCCGGCCACCACCACGCGCTTGCCCGCCAGCAGCACGTCGGTGGCCCGGATGATGCCGTCGATGGTGGACTGGCCGGTGCCGTAGCGGTTGTCGAAGAGGTGCTTGGTGGCGGCGTCGTTGACCGCGATGATGGGGATCCTGAGCGCCCCGTCCGCCTCCAGCGCCCGGAGCCGGATCACGCCGGTGGTGGTCTCTTCCATGGAGGCCATCATGCCGCCGGCGAGGTGAGCGTATTCCTGGTGCAGCATGGACACCAGGTCGGCGCCGTCATCCATGGTGACGACGGGCCGGTGGTCCAGCGCCGACCTCAAGTGGCTGTAATAGGTCTTGTGGTCCTCGCCACGCACCGCGAACACCGCCAGCCCTTCCTTCTTGACCAGCGCGGCCGCCACGTCGTCCTGGGTCGACAGCGGGTTGGACGCGCACAGCACCACGTCCGCGCCCCCGGCCTTGAGGGTGCGCACGAGGTTGGCGGTTTCCGCGGTGACGTGCAGGCAGGCGGAGAACCGCAGGCCCTTCAGGGGCTTCTCCTTCTGGAAGCGGGCGCGCACGCTCCGCAGCACGGGCATTTCCTGATCCGCCCAAAGGACGCGCTTCCAGCCGTCGGCGGCCAATGCGGGGTCCGCGATGTCATAATTCGATTTCGCCATGTTTCTCTGGTCTCCGTGTGGTCGTTCAGTTTCCCCATCCGGCCGTTCCCGCGAACGCGGAAATCCAGGGGTGGAGTGGCGCAACGAGTGTGATCCGCCGCCTCGCCCCGCCTGGATTCCCGCCTTCGCGGGAATGACGGAGGGGGGCGGGAATCACGGACTCAGGGCCCTCGCCCCAAATTCAGGCCCGTCGCCCCAAATTCAGGCCCGTCGTTTGATTCAGGGTCCTAGCCCTTGACCGCGCCGCTCAGCCTCTCCGCCCGGTCCGTCCTCTCCCAAGTGAAGTACGGGCCCTCCGGCTTGCGGCCGAAATGGCCGTAGGCGGCGGACTTCTGGTAGATGGGCGCCCGCAGGGTCAGGGCGTCGATGATTCCCTTGGGGGTGAGCTCGAAGTGCTCGCGCACCAGCTTCACGATCTCGGGGTCTGGAATCACGCCCGTGCCGAAGGTATCCACCGCGATGGACACCGGCTCGGCCACGCCGATGACGTAGGCGAGCTGGATCTCGCAGCGCCGGGCCAGCTTCGCCGCCACCACGTTCTTGGCCACGTAGCGGGCCACGTAGGCAGCGCTCCGGTCCACCTTGGAGGGGTCCTTGCCCGAGAACGCGCCGCCGCCGTGGCGCCCCATGCCGCCGTAGGTGTCCACGATGATCTTGCGGCCGGTGAGGCCGGCGTCGGCCTGGGGCCCTCCGATTTCGAAGCTGCCGGTGGGATTGACCAGGAACTCGGTATCGTCGTCGAGGTACTGCCCCGGCACCACCGCCCGGACGACGCTGTCGATGATTGTCTCCCGGAGCTTGTCGTAGGGCACCTCCGGGGTGTGCTGGGTGGACACCACCACGTTGGTGACGCGGTGCGGCCTGCCGTCCCGGTACTCGACGCTGACCTGTGACTTGGAATCCGGCCGCAGGAACGGCGCCTCGCCCGACTTCCGGATCTTGGCCAGGTAGTCCACGAGCTCGTGGGCCAGATGGATCGGCAGCGGCATCAGCTCCTCGGTCTCGTCGCAGGCATAGCCGAACATCATCCCCTGATCGCCGGCGCCCTGCTCCTTGAACAGGCCCTCGCCCTCGGTGACTCCCTGGGAGATGTTGGGCGACTGGCTCACCAGCCGCACCAGCACCTCGCACGTGTTGCCGTCGAAACCCTTGGCCGCGTCATCGTAGCCGATGTCGAGGGCCACCCGGCGCGCCACGCTATCGTAGTCCACCTTGCCCTTGCTGGTGATCTCGCCCGCGATCACGATCAAGTCGTTCTTGACCAGGGTCTCGCACGCCACCCGGCTGTTGGGGTCCTGCGAGATATGGGCGTCGAGCACCGCATCCGATACCTGGTCGCACATCTTGTCGGGATGCCCCTCCGAAACCGACTCCGAGGTGAATACAAAATCTTTGTTCGTCATGGATGTTTCCTGTTCGACCCTTCCTTTGGTTTAGTCGCTCTCGCGGAACTTGTCCTCGATGAGCTGTTCGATGGCGAGCATGGCTTCCTGGGCGTCCTCACCCCTGGTTTCGACCCGGATCCGGCTCCCCTTGGCCGCGCCCAGCGTCAAGACGCCCATGATGCTGCGCGCGTTCACCACGGTGTCGTCCTTGGAGATCTTCACCTCCGAGGAGAACTGATTGACGGTCTGGACCAGTAACGCGGAAGCCCGGGCGTGCATCCCGAGGCGGTTCTTGATTTCGAGCTTCTTCTTAACGCGCTGCATGGATCATCTGTCAATGTCCCGGTGCCGCAACTGAATGCGCCACGGAGTCCCTTCCAGACGCCGTGCAAACTCGGCGGCCAGCACCACCGACCGGTGCCTGCCGCCAGTGCAACCGAAGGCCACCGTCAGGTTGCTCTTGCCCTCGCGCTCGTAGTTGGGCAGCGCGAAGTCGAGCAATGCGTTCATGCGTTCCACGAACGCGCATGTCTCGGCCCGGCTGAGGACGAAATCCCTTACTTCCGGAGTCAATCCGCTCTTGGTCTCCAACCCACTAACAAAAAATGGATTGGGAAGGAACCTCACGTCGATGACCATGTCCGCTTCGGTGGGGATCCCGTACTTGTAGCCGAAGGACACGAGGAAGACGGACATCTGGCGCTTGCCCAGCGCCCGGACGCACGATTCCTCGATCACCTGCTTGAGATCGTGGACGTTGAGCCGGGTGGTATCGATGACCCGGTCCGCCGAATCCCGCATCCCCGTCAACGCCGTCCGCTCGCGCGCGATGCCCTCCTGCACGGAGCCGTCGCCCTGGAGCGGGTGCGGCCGGCGCGTTTCGCTGAACCGGCGCAGCAGCAGCTCGTCGCTGGCGTCCAGGAAGACCACCTCCACGCGGTGTCCGGCGGCGCGGGTGTCCTCCAGCACCTCGTGCCATCCCTCCATGAACCGCGCGCCGCGCAGGTCGATGCCGAAGGCGACCCGTTCGATGCCCTCGCGATAGCCCTGGCAGAGGTCGATGAAACGGGGTATCAGGAGCACCGGCAGGTTGTCGATGCAGAAGAAGCTGTTGTCCTCGAGCGCCCGCATGGCGGCGTTCTTGCCGGAACCCGACATGCCGGTGATGACCACGATATCAAGCTGGCCGGGCATGCGCTTCAAACGGAGCCGTCACGCGGGAGCCATCGGGACGCATCAAGGTCAGAGGTCCCTTTCCTTCTCCTCGATCAGGCGGACGACCTCCTCGGGAGTCTGGACGCGCATCAGGTGTTCCCTGAGCGATGCGTCCTTCACCAGCCGCGACACCCGGGCCAACGCATTCAGATGCTCCGAGGTCGACCCCTCCGGCGCAACCAGGAGAAAGAAGAGGTGCGTGGGCGTGCCGTCCTGGGCGTCGAAATCGACGCCCTCCCGGCTGCGGGCGAAGGCAATGTACAAGCGGTTCAACCCGGGCAGCTTGCCGTGGGGTATGGCGACGCCCTCGCCGATGGCGGTGCTGCATATCCGCTCCCGGGCATGGACCACCTCGAGCAGGCGCCGCGAATCCTCGAACCCGAAGTGGCTCGACACCCGTGTCACGATCTCTTCGAGGACGGCGAACTTCTCCCGGGCCACGAGGCTCGGAATGACCGCCTCCGGATCCAGAACGTCCGTGATTCGCAACCCCCACCCCCTTTGTGGACGGCTGCCCGCGGCAGCCCGACTCCTCGTGTCCGTCCACGGCTAAACGCCTGCAACGCCTCACTCCTGGACAACCCGGTAGTGGGCGAACGGTTCCCGTCTCCGGGACGACGGCAGAATACCGAGCTGTTCGCGGTACTTCGCCACCGTCCGGCGCGCGATGTCGATGCCGAGGCCCTGCAGCGTGCCGGCGATCTCCTGGTCGCTCAGCGGCTTGCCCGGGTCCTCGGACTCCACCAGCTTCCTGATCTTGTCCCGGACCGACTCGGAGGAGACGACCGTGGCGCTGTCGTTGCGGGGAATCCCGCTCTGAAAGAAGAACTTCAACTCGAAAACGCCCTGCGGCGTGTGGGCGTACTTGTTGGAGGTGGCGCGGCTGACGGTGGAGGGATGCATGCCGATCTCCGCCGCCACCTCCCGCAGCACCAGCGGCTTCAGCCGCGTGACGCCGTGCTCCAGGAACTCCCGCTGGAAGCTGAAGATGCTCTCGCTGACCCGGTAAAGGGTCTGCTGGCGCCAGTGGATGCTCTTGATCAGCCAGGTGGCGGCCCGGACCTTGGTTTCCAGGTACTCCCGCGCCTCGCGGACCTCTTCTCCACGCTCGCCGGCCAGTCGCCGCACCAACGGACTCACCCGCAGGGGCGGCACGCCGTCGTCGTTCAGGAATATGGCGTAATCCCCCTCCACCTTCTGCACCATCACGTCCGGGATGATCGTGCGGACCTCGTCGTCGTCGAAGCCCCGGGCCGGCTTGGGTTCGAGGCAGGCGATGAGGTGGGCCGCCTCGATGACCTCCTCCAGCCCGACGTGCAGGCCCTGGGCGATCCGCTCGTATTGCTTGTACTCCAGATCGTGGAGGTGATGGGCCACCAAATCCGCGGCGACGCTGTCCTTCATCCCGGCGCTCTGAAGCTGCACCAGCAGGCATTCCCGCAGGTCCCGGGCGGCGATCCCCACGGGATCGAAGAGCTGGATGCGGCCCAGCACGTCCTCCACCGCATCGGAGGCGGCATGAGCCAGTGTTCCGATCTCCTCCAGGGACATCTCCAGGTAGCCCCACTCATCCAGGTTGCCGATGATCACGGTCCCGATGTCCTCGGCGGCCGGATCGAGTCCGGCCATGCGGAGCTGCCACAGCAAGTGTTCCTGGAGGGTCTCCCGGCGGGTCACGGTGTTCTCGAGGGACGGGAAGTCCTCTTCCTCCCGCACCACTTCGGGACTCGCCATGTCGTGCCGGGAGTTGGTGCCGAGATAATCCTGCCACTCCGCCATGCGGTCGGCCACCAGCAGTTCCCGGGCCGCCTCGGGCTCCCGGACCGGATCGTCCTCCTCCCGCGCCTCCTCCAGGGCCGGGTTCTCTTCCAACTCCTGGGCGATCCGTTCCTGGAGGTCGAGATGGGACAACTGGAGCAGCTTGATGGCCTGCTGCAACTGGGGCGTCATCACCAGTTGCGGCATGATTTTCTGCGAGAGCTTGATCTCGAGTGCCATCGGGGGCTCCTGACCGGAAAGAGACGCTAGAGCCTGAAACCTTCGCCCAGGTAAACCTCGCGGGCTTCGTCGCTGGCGGCGATATCGCCGGGCGTGCCCTCCGCCAGCACCACGCCCTGGCTCAGGATATAGGCACGGGTGCAGATCTCCAGGGTTTCCCTGACGTTGTGATCGGTTATCAGCACCCCGATTCCGGCCTTGGTCAGCCGTTGAATGACGTTCTTGATGTCCGCCAGGGCAATGGGGTCCACGCCCGTGAAGGGCTCGTCGAGCAGCACGAAATAGGGCGACAGGATCAACGCGCGGGCGATCTCCACGCGCCGCCTTTCGCCGCCGGAAAGGGTATACGCCTTCTGCCCGGCCAGATGGACCAGGCCGAACATCTCCAGGAGACGGCGGCTCCTTTCCTCCTCCTCGTCCCTGCCGAGTCCCAGGGTCTCGAGGATGGCCAGCAGGTTCTGTCTCACCGTCAGGCCCCGGAACACCGAGGAGTCCTGCGGCAGGTAGCTGATGCCCGCCCGCGCCCGCTGGTAGATGGGAGCGGTGGTGAGGTCGGTCCCATTGAGGGTGACCTTCCCGTCGTCGGCCCGGACCAGACCGATGACGATGTGGAAAAGGGTCGTCTTGCCCGCGCCGTTGGGTCCCAGGAGGCCGACCACCTCGCCATCCCGGACTTCGAGCGTGACCCCGTCAACCACACGCCGGCCCTGATAGGCCTTTGTGATCCCGTCCGCGTTGAGAAGGCTCATCCGACGCAACCTGGTGTCCCGCCTGCGTCAACGCTTCAACTGCCCCGGGAAGAGCACCGCCTTGACGCGGCCCTGGGTGTTCTCCACCACGCTGCGGTCCTCGTTGATGTAGATGGTGATGCGGTCGCCCGATATGCTGTTCCTGCCTTCGCGCACGACGGTGTTGCCGGACACGGTGATGGTCTCTTTCAAGCCATCGAACACGGCCTTGTCGCCGGTCATCTCGCGTCCTCCATGGCTCACCCGCACCTTCCCTTCGGCGACGACGCTCTTCAACACGCCGTCGTCGGGATCGTACCGCGCCGAAAGGATGTCACTGGCGATCCGGACGTCCTCCCGTTCCACCAGGACGTTCCCGCGGTAGATGATGGTGTCCTTCCTTCGCTGGAGCTCCATGGTGTCCGCGGTGATCACGAGGGGCGTGTCCTTGTCCGCGAAAAGACCGCGCGATTGCCCGGAGGGCGTGCGCTCTTCGGCCGCCCGGGCCGCCGGGCTCGTGATCTGGAGCGGCAACACCACGGCAAGGCACAACCCCAACCGCGCCAGCCAGCGAAGCGTCACGGCCCCTTTTCGGGCAACGCCTGTCATCATCGGCTCCCGTCCTGTTCCCCGGTCATCCGCGCCAAAGCCCGCGCACGGCCCAGGCGCCCCGGATGAATCGTGGTCTTCACGGCGCCGCGAAGCTCCACCGTCTCGTCCGTCAGCGAATAGGTCATGCTCCCGCCCTCGAACTCGGCGCCGTCCATGATCCCCCAGACCTTCCCGGGGGAGACCACCTGGTTGTCGGCATGATGGTAGATGAGCCGGTCGGTACGGAACCTGGCCGCCTGGTAGGTCATTTCCACCGGACCTTCCAGGACCGCCCGTTCCAGCCGCCCCCCGGGCAGAAAGACATCGCCCCTGCTGCTCACGGCCTCCAGCGTCCGGCCGTCCGCCCCGTGAAAAACCAGCCGCGGACGCCGTATCACCGCCCGTTCCTCGTCCTTGAAGTAGGTGGCCTCGGCTCCCTCGAGCTCCCAGGTCTTCCGTCCGTCCTCGATCATGCTCCGACGAAAGTTCTTGACCTGCACCGACGCGCCGGGCGTGAGCCGCAACAGGGTTCCGGCGTTCCGGAGCGCCTGTTCCCGGACGTGCTGGACCACCTCGATACCGACGAAGATCACCCCGGCGGCCACAACCAGCAGGATCAGTAACCGTTTCGACCGCATGGATTCGACCCGCGGCGCAGCCGCGGAACGGATACGCTGGTTTCGGGATAACAATTCCGCCCCGGAGTGTAAAGCAACGGGCATGAAATTTGCGTGAGGCCGGGGCGCCCCCGCGGCCGCGCGCGTCAGCGATCGTATTCCTTCAGCAGCGCGTCCCAACCGCCGGTCAGCCGGAGCATCAGCTCCGCCACCTCGCGCACCGCGCCGTAGCCCCCCCGACGGGAGGTGACGTAGTCCGCGTGCGCCTCCAGCCCGCTCCAGGCGTTGTTCACGGCCACGGCGAACGCCACCCTGCGAAGCACGGGCAAGTCCTGCATGTCGTCGCCGACGTAGGCGATCTCGGCGTCGGTCAATCCGGTGTCCGCCTTGACCTTTTCGTAGCCCCGCAGCTTGTCCGCCACGTTCTGGTAGACCAGGCCGATGGACAGCCGCTCGGCGCGCACGGCCACCGCCCGGGACGCCCGGCCGGTCAGCAGCCCCACGCGGATTCCCGCCTGCTGGAGCAGCTTGATGCCGTGTCCGTCCTGGACGTCGAAACGGGTGACCTCCTGGCCGCGTTCGTCGATCACGATGCCGCCGTCGGTCAACACGCCGTCCACGTCCAGCAGCAGCAGCTTGACGGCCTCGACCTTCCGCCGGAGTTCTTCGGGCCCGGGTTCCATGGCGGGTTCAGACGATGCCGGCTTTGAGCAGGTCATGGAGGTGGATGATCCCCTGGGGCCGCTCCGAGTCCTCGGCCTTGATGAAGAGCGAGGTAATCGAGAACTTCTCCATCAGCGCCACGGCTTCCGCCGCCAGGGAGTCGGCGCCGATGGTCTTGGGGTCGCGGGTCATGAGCTCGGCGGCCTTCCGGCCCAGGATGTCCGCCTTGCCGTCGCTCCTGGCGAGACAGCGCCGCAGGTCTCCGTCGGTGATGATGCCGACCAGCGCGGACTCCGCGCCGACCACTCCGGTGACGCCCAGCCGCTTCGACGTGATCTCCAGCAGGACGTCCTTGAGCGGCGTATCCTCGGACACCAAGGGTATTTCCTCGCCCCGGTGCATCAGGTCCCGGGTGCGGAGAAGCAGCCTTCGCCCGAGCGCACCCCCGGGATGCCGGAGCAGGAAGTCCTCGGTCTTGAAACCCCTGCGCTCCAGCAGCACCACGGCGATGGCGTCTCCCATGGCCAGGGCGGCGGTGGTGCTCGCGGTGGGCGACAGGCCCAGGGGACAGGCTTCCTCCGGCACCCCGACGTCGAGGATCACGTCCGAGGAGACGGCCAGGGCGGACCGCGGATTGCCGGTCATGGCGATGAGCCGGAGCCCCCAGCGCTTGATCAGGGGAAGCATCTTCAGCACTTCCTCCGACTCGCCGCTGTTGGACACGGCCAGCACCACGTCGTCCCGCATGATCATGCCCAGGTCGCCGTGGCTCGCTTCCGCCGCGTGAAGGAAGAACGAAGGCGTTCCGGTGCTGGCCAGCGTGGCGGCGATCTTGTGGCAGACGAGGCCCGATTTTCCGACCCCCGTCACGATCACCTTGCCGGTGCAGTCGTGCAGGATGTCCACGGCGCGCACGAATGCTTCGCCCACGCGGTCCCGGGCGGCCGCGATGCCGCCGGCCTCGATGTCCAGCACCTCGCGCGCCTTGCGAATGACCTCCGACGCCCCGCCCATGTCAACCGTTCCCGTTCTCCTTGACCCTGTCATCGATGTCCTTGACCGCACGCAAGAGCTCGTCGAGCCCCTCCAGCGGGAATGAGGTGGCGGCGTCGCTCAGGGCCCGGTCCGGATCCTCGTGGACCTCCATGAACAGGCCGTCCACGCCTACGGCGGCTCCCGCCCGGGCCAGCGGCGCGACGAACTGCCGGTCGCCGCCCGACGCCTGCCCGAGTCCGCCGGGAAGCTGCAGGCTGTGGGTGGCGTCGAAGACCACCGGGAACCCGGTTTCCCGCATGATGACGAGGGAGCGCATGTCCGACACCAGGTAGTTGTAACCGAAAGAGACCCCTCGCTCCGTCAGCAGCACGTTGTTGTTTCCCGCCGCCACGATCTTGGACACCACGTTGGTGACGTCCCAGGGGGCCAGGAACTGGCCCTTCTTCACGTTCACCACCCTGGCGGCCCGGGCCACCGCCGTCACGAAGTCCGTCTGCCGGCACAGGAACGCCGGGATCTGGGCCACGTCCACCACCTCGCAGGCCGGGGCGATCTGGTCCGGCTCGTGCACGTCGGTGAGCACCGGGACGCCGACTTCCCGCTTCACCTCCTCCAGTATGCGCAACCCCTCGTCGAGCCCCGGGCCGCGGAAGGACTCCAGGGAGGTACGGTTCGCCTTGTCATAGGACGACTTGTAGATGAACGGGATGTCGAGACGCCCGGTCAGCTCCCGGAGGTACGCGGCATGCCGGAGCGCCGAGTCGCGGTTCTCGATGACACACGAACCCGCGATCAGGGCCAGCGGCCGGCCGCCCCCGACACGGATGCTGCCGATGCGGACCTCGCTGGCCGTCATGGTCTCGACATGTCCGCGACGATGCGCATGCGCGGGACTTCCTTGACGGACGAACGCCGCTGCAAGGCGGCCCGAATGAAGCCCTTGAACAGCGGGTGGCAATCCGTCGGACGGGACTTGAACTCCGGGTGGAACTGGCAGCCCACGAACCAGGGGTGGTCCCTCAACTCGACCACCTCCACCAGGTTGCCGTCGGGGGACAGGCCGCTGATCCTCAGGCCCTTCTCCTGCATCAGCTCGCGGTAGCGGTTGTTGAACTCGTAGCGATGCCGGTGCCGCTCCGAGATCCGTCTCTTCCGGTACATCCTGGCGGACAGGGATTCGGCGGCCAGCACGCACGGGTAGGCGCCCAGGCGCATGGTCCCGCCCATCCGGTCCACGTCCCTCTGTTCGTCCATGAGGTGGATCACCGGGTGTTTCGTCCCGGGGTCGAACTCCACCGAATTGGCGCCCTTGAGGGAACACACGTTGCGGGCGAACTCGGCCACCGCGATCTGCATCCCGAGACAGATCCCGAAGAAGGGCACCTTGTTCTCCCGCGCGTAGCACACCGCGCGGACCTTGCCTTCGGTGCCGCGGTCGCCGAACCCGCCGGGTATCAGGATGCCCTGGACGCTCTCCAGGAGCTTCTGGACGTCCTGCTTCTCCATCTTCTCCGCGTCGATGCAATCGAGCTCGACGTGCACCCCGTTGGCGATGCCGCCGTGGACCAGGGCCTCCAACAGGCTCTTGTACGACTCCTTGAGCTCCATGTACTTGCCCACCACCGCGATCCGCACCGACTCCCCGGCGTTCTTGAGGATATGGACCGTCTTCTGCCACTTGCGCAGGTTGGGGGCGCCGGTCCACATCTGCAGCCGCTCGACGATACGGTCGTCCAGCCCTTCCTGGTGGAGCACCAGCGGCACCTCGTAGATCCACTCCACGTCCTTGGCGGTGATCACCGAGTTCTCGTCCACGTTGCAGAAGCTGGCGATCTTGGACTTGAGGCTCCGGCTGAGCAGGCGGTCGGTGCGGCACAGCAGGAAGTCGGGCTGGATGCCGAGGCCGGTGAGTTCCTTCACGCTATGCTGGGTGGGCTTGGTCTTGAGCTCGCCCCCCGGCGCGATGTACGGCACGTAAGTGAGGTGTACGTAGATCACGTTATCCCGGCCGTAGTCCCGTCCGAACTGCCGTATGGCCTCGAGGAAAGGAAGCCCCTCGATGTCGCCGACGGTGCCGCCGACCTCGCAGATGGCGATGTCGTAGTCCTCGGCCGCGGCGACGATGCGGCGCTTGATCTCGTCGGTGATGTGGGGAATCACCTGGACCGTGCCGCCCAAGTAGTCGCCCCGGCGCTCCTTGGTGATGACCGTGTCGTACACCTGCCCGGTGGTGAAGTTGTTGGCCCGGCCGGTGGTGGACGATACGTAGCGCTCGTAGTGTCCCAGGTCCAGGTCCGTCTCCGCTCCGTCATCGGTGACGAACACCTCGCCGTGCTGGTACGGGCTCATGGTGCCCGGGTCGACGTTGATGTAGGGGTCCATCTTCAACAGGGTCACCTTGAGGCCCCGGCTTTCCAGCAGGGCGCCGATGGAGGCCGCCGCCAGCCCCTTGCCCAGCGACGACATGACCCCGCCGGTGACGAAAATGAACTTCTGCCGCAAGTTAGCCATAGCGTTTCCTTGGCTGTAGCTGGTTCCAGTACGTCTCCGCCCGCTTCAGGTCTTCCGGCGTGTCCACTTCGACGCCCGTCTCCACCACGTCCGCGACCCGGATACGGAAACCGTAGTGCAGCGCCCGCAACTGCTCCAACCCCTCGGTGAGCTCCAGCTCCACGGCGGGCATGGCGGCGATGCGCAGCAGGAAGTCGCGACGGTACACGTAGATGCCCAGGTGACGGTGACCCCAGCGAACCGGCTCCGCCGGGGGCTCCCGGTGAAACGGGATGGGCGCGCGGGAGAAATAGCAGGCGAAGCCCTCGTGGTCGGTCACCACCTTGACCACGTTACGGTTGAGGAACTCGTCCTCCGAGGTGATGGGGGTGCGCGCCGTGGCCATGGGAACGGCCGGGTCCCGGACCAGACAGTCGACGCTCCCGCGGATGGTCTCCGCCTGGATGAACGGCAGGTCACCCTGGACGTTGACCACCCACTCCGCCTCGAGACCGCCGGCCACCTCGGCCAGCCGGTCCGTACCGCTCAGGTGGTCCCCGGCGGTCATCACCGCCTCGCCGCCGAAACCGCGCACCGCCTCCAGGATCCGCGAGTCGTCGGTGGCCACCAGCGTCCGGTCCACGAGATCCGCGGCGGCGGTGCTCTCGTAGACGTGCTGGATCATCGGCTTCGAACCGATCCTGGCCAGCGGCTTCCCGGGAAACCGTGTGGATCCGTAACGCGCCGGTATGATGGCCACAACCGACATGAGATTTGACGCGATAAACGCAGCGAGGGGACGCCTCACGCGACAGCAGTCGGGCACCGAGGAGTCCGAGGCCATCATATCCCCGGCCCGTTGAGGCTGTCAAACCAAAGTCGGCGGCAACCCTTATAAACTTGCTTTCAAGGCCGATTTTCTATAATGTGCGGCGCAATATTCGACTGGCCGGGTCGCGGCCGGATACGCGCGGGCAGGGTCGGCCTTCGGGCGCAGGTTCGTCATCGGTTCCGGTTGCAAAGGAGGAGCGGAGATGGAGTTGCCGAAATGTCAGAAGTGCGACAATGGCACGTTGATCCCGCTGTCGGACTACGGACAGGATGGTGCTTCGGTCATGTACAAGGCATGGGTCTGCACCAACCCTGAGTGCGGATTCTCCCTCAGGATTGACAAGGGCGAGGTCAGTTACGGGCGCAGGATCGACTTGAAGCGCTAGCCTTCCCGGCTGGCGAAGAAATTGGCCAGCCGCGTAACCCCGTACTGAGCCGCCGCGTCGGTGGACCACTCGGCTGTGTCCCTGAAAAACGCCTTGGTCGCCTGCAGCCCCTTGAGGTCGCGGGCCGCCAGCGTCTCCATCCAGCGCCCCTTCTCCTCCGCCAGCCGATCTCCCGGCACCACCCGGTTGACCAGACCCTGCCGTTCCGCTTCCCCCGCGCTGATCTCACCTCCGGTCATGACCAGCTCCAGGGCCTTCTTCCGGTGTATCCAGCGGCTCAGGTAGGACATGACGATGGTGGGCGGGAACCCGGCGTTGATCTCCGGGAACGCGAACCTCGCATCCTCCGCGGCCAGTGTCACGTCGCTCTGAACCGCCAGTCCGCACCCGAAGCCGAAAGCCTTCCCCCGGACCACGGCCAGACTGATCCCCGGGAATGACTGAAGCAGCCGGTTGACCCGGACGATGCGGCCGAGGGCTTCGGCGAACTGGGCCGCGTTCTCGGGCCTGGGCACGTCGGGCTGGCGCCCGGAGCAGAAGTGGTCTCCCCTGCCCTCCAGGACCAGGACCCGGAGAGCCTTGTCGGCCGCGGCCTCCGCCAGGCTCTCGGTAAGGGCCAGCATCAACTCGAGGTCCACCGCGTTGCCTTCCTCCGGGCGGTTCAGGGTCAGCGTGGCGATGTCGCCCGTCTTTTCCAGCAGGACCTTCTCGGACATGGGGCGTTTTCCTTTCCGGTGGTTTCGGTGACGGCTGTTCGCCAGGGGCCGGCGCGGGCGGACGGGTTCGGAACCGCCCCTACGACCGGCTGCTCCGGGCCTCCCGGATGAGCGACCACAGATAGTCGGGCGTCAGCGGCAGCCGGCGGACGGCCACGCCCAGGGGCTTGAGCGCGTCCTCCACCGCGTTGGCCAGCACTGCCGGCGGCCCCACGGTGCCGGTCTCCCCCGCGCCCTTGAAGCCGCCGGGAGTAAACGGGTTGGGGGTCTCGATGTGCTCCAGCACCATCTCCGGCATCTCCATGGCCGTGGGCAGAAAATAGTCCTTGAAGCTCGCCGCCATGGGCTGCCCCTCCTCGCTGTAGGGGAGCTCCTCGTAGAGGGCGCCGCCGAAGCCGTGGGCCAGGGCGCCCACGTGCTGCCCCCTTACGATGAGCGGGTTGAGCATGTTGCCGCAGTCGTGCACCGAAACGAACTTCCGTATCCTGAGGAGCCCGGTGTCCGCCTCCACCTCCACCACCGCCGCCTCGGCATCGTAGGGGAAGCTGCTGAACATGGCCACGCGGCCGCGCTCGTCCGCCTCGAACTCGATGTTGGGATCGCGGAAGTGGTACAGCGTCTCGAGCCCCGGGTCCATGCCCTCGGGCAACTGGAACGGGTAGAAGTACGCGACCCGCGCGATCTCCGGCAGGGAAGCCGCCTGCTCCGGACGCCCCTCCACGGACACCTTGCCGTCGGCGAACACGAGCCCCCCGGGCGGATGCCGCAGCATCACCGACGCGATCTGCGTGATCTTGTCCCGGAGCGTCCGCGCGGCCAGGGTCACGGCAGTGGTGCCCACCACCGAGAAGCGGCTGGAGTAGGAGCCGGAACCATAGGGACAGGCGAGGCTGTCCCCTTCCACCACCATGACGTCGTCGAACGACACCTGGAGTTCGTCGCCCACGAGCTGGGAGATGGAGGTGGCGTGGCCCTGACCCTCGTCGCTGCCGCCGGGGAACACATAGACCTTGCCGTTGGGGTCCATGCGCATGCGCACGCTGTAGTAGCCCGCGTTGTAGGAGCCCATGCGGGTGGAGCTGGACGGCTCAATGACCAGGCAGGTGCCGATGCCCAGGTACCGTCCCCGGGCCGCGGCCTCCTTCTGCTCCTTGCGCCAATGGTCCACGTCCAGCAGCTCCAGCGCCTTGTCGAGCGCCTCCCGGTACCGGCCGCTGTCGTAGCGCGGCCCGGTGACCGAGCGGTAGGGGAACGCGTCAGGCGGAATGAAGTTGCGCCGCCGCACCTCCACCGGGTCGAGGCCGAGGTTCGCGGCGATCCGGTCCACCATCCGCTCGATGACGAAGCAGGCCTCCGATTTCCCGAACCCACGGTGGGCGCCGTAGGGCGTCTTGTTGGTCACCACCCCCTGGACCTGCCCCTCGTAGTTGGCGATCCGGTAGGCGCCGGGCACGAACATGCCGGTGGTGACGATGGAGGCCAGTCCGCCGGTGGGATAGGCGGCGCCGATGTTGGCCACGATGCGGTCCCGGACGCCCAGGATGGTGCCGTCCCGGCGCACCGCCGCCTCGATGTGATGGGTCTGCTCGCGGGCGTGGATGGTGCCGGTCATGTGCTCGCGCCGGGTCTCCACCCACTTCATGGGGCGGCCCACCAGGATGGACAGGAGCGGCACCAGGATCTCTTCCGGATAGAAGGCCCACTTCTGCCCGTAGCCGCCGCCGATGCGGCGGAAATTCACGTGGACCTTCAGTCCCGGGAGCGCGATGGTGTTCTCCACCAGCGTGCCAATGGCGTGGCCGATCTGGGTCGTGCTCCACAGACTCAGGGTCTTGACGCTGGGGTCATAGTCGGCCACCACCGCCCGGGTCTCGATGGGGGTTCCGGTGAAGCGGCCGCTGTGGATGGTCTCCTTGACCACGACTTCCGCCTCGTTGAAGGCGGCGTCGACGTCGCCCCCGGACACCCGGAACGTCAGCATGACGTTGTCGTCCCAGTCCTCGTAGAGGCGCTCGGAGCCGGGCTCCAGGGCGGCTTCCGAGTCCACCACCGGCGGGAGCGGGTCGAGGTCCACCTCGATTAGGTCCAGCGCGTCCTCGGCGATGTACCGGTCCGTGGCCACCACCGCGGCCACGGGCTCGCCGACGAAGCGCACCTTGTCCCATGCGAGGCAGTAGTGGTCGAAGAACTTGATGGTGGGGTTGCCGCGCTTGAAGGGGTCCCGGCTCTGGAACGGGAACGGCGACAACGGGTTGACGTAGCCGAGCTGCCGCACCTGCTCGCCGGTCAGCCCGGCCACCACGCCGGGAAGCTCCAGCGCCCTGGACAGGTCCACCTTGCGGAGACGCGCGTGCGCGGCCGGGCTCCGGTACACCGCCACGTGCAGCATGTCCGGCAGGTCGATGTCGAAGGTGTAGCGCGCCTGCCCCCGGAGGATGTCCGGGTCTTCCTTGCGCGGGACGGGAGTGCCCACGAGAGTCTTGCGCGGCGCGGCGTTCATGGCTTCCCTCCCTCGGCCTTCAGCCGGCGGGCTGCCGACTCCACCGCCTCGATCACCGGCACGTACCCGGTGCAACGGCACAGGTTCCCGATGATTCCCTCCCTGACCTCGTCGGGAGAAGGCTCGGGGTTCTGCGTCAGCAACGCATACGCGGACATGACCATGCCGGAGGTGCAGAAACCGCACTGGAGCGCGTGGGCCTCCTGAAAGGCGGCCTGCAGGGGATGCAGCTCGCTCCCGTCGGCGAGGCCCTCGACCGTGGTGATCTCGCGCCCGTGGGCCTGCACCGCCAGGAAGGTGCACGACTTGGCGCCCTTGCCGTCCATGACGATGGTGCACGAGCCGCAGTTGCTCGTGTCGCACCCGTAGCGGGTGCCCTTGAGGCCCGCCACGTCCCGGATGTAGTCCACCAGCAGCATGCGCGGCGGCGCCTCGCCCTGGTGGGGCGCGCCGTTGATGGTCACGCTGATCGTCACCTTATCGGACATGACCGCCCTTCACCGTTTCACCCCGATGGCGCCGCAGCGCGATATCCACGGCCTGCCTGAACAACGCCGCGCAGACGGCGCGCTTGTAGTCGCTGGACCCGCGCACGTCCGCCAGCGGGTTCGCCGCCTCCAGCACCCGTTCCGCCGCGGCATCCAGCACATCCGCCGTGACGTCCTGCCCGCCCAGAGCCTCCTCGGCCGCGGTCACCTTGATGGGCGTGAGTCCCGCCGCCCCCAGCGCCACCCCGGCCTTGCGGCAGCACCCGTCGCCGTCCAGCTCGAGCTGCACCGCGACGCTGGCCACCGCGAAGTCCCCGGCCCGGCGCTCCATCTTGAGATAGGCCCCGGCGCTGCCAGTTGGAGGCACAGGCACCTGCACCTCGGTGATCAACTCGTCGTCCGCCAGCACCGTGGTATAGGCGTCGACGAAGAACGATTCCGCGTTCACCTCACGGGTCCCGCCGGGCCCGGTACACTGTACCCGCCCCTCCAGCGCCTGCACCACCGGCCCCCAGTCTCCGGCCGGGTCCGCCTCTGCCAGCGCCCCGCCGAGAGTCCCCCAACCGCGCACCTGGGCATCGCCGATGACCCCGGCGGCTTCCGCCATCAACGGCAGCTTTTCGTGAACCACGGGCGATGCGCCAACCTGCGCGTGCGTGGCCAGTGCGCCGATCCGCAGGATGCCCGCCGGCTCGTCTTCCAGCACATGGGAAAGCCCGGGAATGCGCCCGATGTCGATGACATGGGCCGGCTGGACCAGCCGCAGCTTCATCAGCGGCACCAGGCTCTGTCCGCCGGACAGGAGCTTGGCCCCGTCCCCCGTACGCTGAAGGAGGTCGATGGCCTGTTCCACGGATTCGGCGGCGGTGTAGGCGAAGGCAGCGGGGTACATGGCGTGGCGAGTTCGAAATGCGCGCGTTGGAGCCGGGAATCACCTCCGCGCCGGAGCATCAGGCGCGCGACACCCGCCGTTGATAGCGTAACCCTGCTGTTGAGTCAAACCTCGTCAGGATGTTGCGAATGAATCCTTCAACCGGCCCTAAAGGTGAGCCCGAAACGGCCGATTATAGTGGGAGAAGGAGCCGTATGATGTCCGGTGGCGGCGCCGTCCCGTTGCGTTATCGGATTTGTTGGACAGTGCATGTCGCCTGCTGGCCTTGCCCATGGTAGGACGCAGGCACGCATGATCGACATTCGGTCACTTTCCATCACCGGCATGCAGTGGCACGCGGGGTGCCTGTGGCTCACGTCGGCCGGCGAGTCCGTCGTGGTCAGATACGATCCCGTCGGCGAATCGTGTGATGAGGTTCTGTCGCTGCCCGGCGTCCGGTACGCCTGTCCGTCCGACGAAGGTGTATGGCTCATCACCGGCGGCGGCCGGCTCGGACAGCAACTGGTGCTCTGGTCGCCCGAAACCAACCGCGTAATTCGGCGTTTCGACTGTCCCGACGGCGCTGCCTCCGGCGCCACCGTCTTGAACGACAAGCTCTGGTTGAGCCACCGGCGCAACCGCAAGCTCTTCTGCATGGATCCAGAAAAGGGCCGGAACCTGTGGACGATCCGCATGGAGCACCAAGTCTTTAGCCCTACTTCTTGCGGGGACGAACTCTGGTGCGTCGAGTGCGATCCCGGCCCCCTCGGTGATTGGAGCGACGAGCGGCAGGCGGCCTACGCCTTTCTCCGCTACGATGCGGCGCGTGAGCAGGTCGTGGAGCGCATTCCCGTCCCTTATCGCCCGGCGTGTCTGGCATTGAACGGCGCGCGATTCTGGTATGCCCTGGACGACGAAACCGGGATTCGCTCGCGGAGCAGGCCGGCCCCCTAGACCCGTGTTCGTCATTCCCGCGCAACAGCCTGTGTCGAAAATCCCGCCCCACCCCGCCTGGATTCGCTTTTCGCGGGAACGACGATTCGGGGCGTGGGTAGCTCCTAGGGTTGGCTCCCTTCCGCCGGCTGCATCCGGCAAAGGCAGGATGAAGCGATCTCCACGTCGCTCCGGGCAAGCGCCGCGGCCAGCGACGGCGCGAGGGCGGACGCCTCCCGGTCGCGGCCCGTGCGTTGCAGGCACTCGTGGTAACCGTGCAGGCTCCAGACGTTCTCGCGGTTCTGCAGGCAACGCCTGACGCTATCGTCGAGGCCGAGGTCCGCCCGGTAGACCTGTTCGGCTTCCTCCAGTTGTCCCTGCTCCAACAATAGGGCGCCGAGGGCGTGGCGGGGCGGATGCATCCACGGCCAGGGCTCGCTGTAGCGCAGGCGGTCGTTGAGACGGACGGCCTCCCGCAGGTGGGCGAAGCCGGCCTCGTGGTGGCCCCGGTGGTAGGCGATCTCTCCGTAGAGCATCTCCCGGGCCACCGCCATGACGTTGAGTGCGGTATCGTTCGCGTAAATCCGGTCCTCCGGCAGGGCGGCGCAGCCGGCGTCGAAGCGTGAGCGTTGCCGGCCGGCCGCCTCGAAGTCGCCGAGGGCGGCGTGGGCGACCCCCTTGGCATAGTGGACCATGAGGGTCGTGGTCACGTAGAGCTCGGGGTGAGGGGGCACGGGGGCGTCCACGATCTCGTGCCATCGTCCGAACCGTACCGGCACGTGGATGGTTCCGGAGCGGAAGTAGTCCAGGGTCTGGACCAGGGTCGGACGGTCCTGGCGGAGCAGCTCCGGCGTCACGGCCTCATCGATCTTCCGCGCCGCCTCGTCCGCGCCGCGGTAGTCCCCCAGCAGCATCCCGGCGTACATCATGGCGTGGAGGTGGTGGCAGCGGGCGGTGGTGTAGAAGTTGAACGGGCCCGCGTGTCGCGCGTACTTCCCGTCGGCCGTGGCCGCTTCCCGGCTCACCTCCAAGGCGTCGGCGTGGCGGCCGCATTGGAAGTAGACGTGGGTAGGCATGTGGTTGAGGTGGCCGTTGTCCGGACACAGGGCGCGCAACTGGTCGGCCGCGGCGAGGGCGCGCTCGGGAGTTTGCGACATCTCCATCACGTGGATGTACATGTGCAGCATGCCCGGATGGGGCGGCCGCCCGCGGTCGCGCCGTTGCCGCATGCCCGCCTCCAGCACTTCGCGGGCCTCGACGGTATCGGCGCCTTCCGCCGGCTTGCCGGTGTCGAGGTCCCAAAGCTCCCAGGGCGTGCGGGTGATGAGGGCCTCGGCGAAAAGGGCGACTACGTCCGAATCTTCGGGGAACCGGCGGTACACGCCGCGCATGGCGGCGGCGAACGCATCGTCCCACGCCGAGAACTCTTCCACCGCACCCGCCACGCCGCAGGGATACCGTTCCGGCAGCGCCTCGATGAGGGCGCGCTCGACGGGACCGGCGCCCTGGCGCCGCGCCATGGCCGCCTCGGTGGCGGCAAAGCAGGCGGCCAGGGCGGTTTCGCGCTCCAGCTCGCTCTGCCACCGCCAGGGAAGGTTGATGAACGGTCCCGCGGCGAAGGCCTCGCCCCAGCAGGCCATGGCGCAGGCCGGGTCGGCGCGCTGTGCCTCCCGGAAACAGAGCACCGCCTCCTCGCGGTTGAAGCCGTAGAGCCAAAGAAGCCCGCGGTCGAACCACTGTTGGGCGGCGCGGCTATCGGTAGTGATCGTCCGTGAATAAGCCCCGAGGTCGAAGTCGTAACTCACGTTCCCGCATCCTTGCTCAATGCCGCCGGACGCGCGGGTCCAGCGCGTCGCGCAGGCCGTCGCCCATGTAGTTCACGCTCAATACAGTAAGGGAAATCGCCAGCCCCGGCCAGAGGACGCGCGCGGGGGCGATCTCCAGGAACGGGACGCCGTCGAAGAGCAGCCGGCCCCAGGTCGGGAAGTCGGAAGGAAAGCCCAGACCCAGAAAGCTCAGGGCGCTCTCGGTGATGATGGCGTTGGCGATGCCCAGGGTGGCGGCGACGGTGATGGGGCTCAGGGCGTTGGGGAGGACGTGGCGCAGGATGATGTAGCGCGGGGCCGCGCCGACCCCGCGGGCGGCGATGACGAACTCTCGCTCCTTGACGGCCAGCACCTCGCCGCGTACCAGCCGGGCGGTCTGCATCCAGCTCGTCAGGCCAATGACCGCCACGATCAGGATGAAGATGCCGGCCTCGGGTCCCATGGCCGCGCGCAGCGGATCCCGGAACAGCATGATGCCCACCAGCAGCAGCGGCAGCACCGGCAGCGCCAGGAAGAGGTCGGTGAAGCGCATGAGCGGACCGTCGAGCCGGCGGAAGAAACCGGCCATGACGCCGACGAAGGTGCCGAGGGTCAGCGACAGCACCATGGCGGCGACCCCCACGGCCAGGGAGATCTGCCCGCCCGCCAGCACCCGCGCCAGTGTGTCGCGGCCGAGGTTGTCGGTGCCCATGGGATGCGCCAGCGAGATGCCCTGGTTCCGAGACAGGTAGTCGAGATACTGAGGATCGACGCCGTAGACGGCGGCGCCGAGCAATACCCCCAGCGCCGTCAACGCGAACACGGCGGCGCCGGCCACCGCGCCCTTGTGGCGCCGGAACTGCTGCCACACGCCCCGGGCGGGAGGGCGGTGTCGCGGCCCCTGGGGCGCGGGATCCGTGGAGCCCTCAATCATAGCGAATCCTCGGATCCAGCACGCCGTAGAGCACGTCCGCCACGAGATTGAACCCCACGATCAGCACCGCGAAGATGAAGGTCACCGTCTGGACGGTGGGGATATCGCCGCCCTCGATGGCGCCGATGAGCAACTGGCCGACGCCGTTGATGCGGAAGATCTGCTCGGTGATGATGGCCCCGGCGAAGGTCGTCGGCAGCCCGAGGGCGATGACCGTCACCACCGGGATCAGGCTGTTGCGCAGCACGTGGACGACAATGACGCCGCGCTCGGCCACCCCCTTGGCCCGGGCCGTGCGCACGTAGTCCTGGTTCAGGTTCTCGAGCACCGAAGAGCGGGTAAAGCGGCTGAGCTGCGCGGCGTTGAAGAGCCCCAGCACCATCACCGGCATCGCCATCTGCCGGACCTGGACGAGAAAACTCTCCAGGTCCGTGACCCGGTGGGTGGTGTCATAGATGGAAGGGAACCAGTCGAGCCATACGCTGAAAACCACGATGAGGACCGTTCCGGTGAAGAAGGTCGGCACAGAGAACCCCACCATGGTGACGAAGGTGCCCGCCTGGTCGAAGACCGAGTACTGCCGGCAGGCGGAGAAGACGCCCACCGGCACGGCGATGAGGATGGCGACGATGTAGGAGATGCCGACGACGGTCAGGGTCTGCGGCAGGCGCGACGCGATCAGGTCCACCACCGGCGCGCGCGTGGCCCAGGAGCGCACCCGCAGGCGGTTGCCGGAGTCGCCGATCTCGATGCCCCACATCCGCTCCAGCAGGTTGAGGGGCTCGTTCACCAGGAACTGGTCGAGCCACTTGAGGTAGCGGATGTGGAACGGCTGCCCGAGACCCAGGCTCTCGCGGATGGCCTGCCGGGTCTCGGGCGGGATGGTCAGCGGAAGCTGGGCCGTGGGGTCATTGGGGGCAAGGTCCAGCAGCGCGAAAACGATGAAGCTGATGACCAGGAGCGTCGGGACCGCGAAGAGCAGGCGTCTGGCCACATAACGTGACATGGGCGCTCACTCGGGCGGGCCCTACCTCCGGTGCCACTCCTGAATGTTCCACTGCAACGCGTCCCAGGCGTTGATCCGGACCCCGCCCAGGGACAGTGCATGCGCGCCCACCTCGCCACGGTGGATCAGCGGGATCAACGCGCCGTAGTCCATCAGCATGTCGTTCAGGCGTCTGGCGATGGCCGCGCGCTTCTCGATGCCCGCGGTCTTGGCCAACTGCGCCGCGAGCTTTTCGTATTCCGCGTCGCAGTAGCGCGGCATGTTGTTGCCGATCCACTGGTTGTCGGGCCCGGGGATCTCCTTGCACAGCCAGCCCTGCATGTAGGCCTGGGGATCGGTGCCGTTGAACTGGTTGGCGTACATCTGGATGTCCGCGTAGAACTTCTGGTAGGTGTCCGGGCTCGCCGGGTCGCTGCCGAAGAACACCGACGCGCTGATGTTCTTGAGCTCGGTCTCGACGCCGATCTGCCGCCACATCTGCTTGATCAGCGCCTGGGTGCCCTGGCGCACGGAGTTGGTGGAAGTCTGGTAGAGGATCGAGAGGCGCACTCCGCCCTTGGCGCGGATGCCGTCGGAGCCGCGCACCCAGCCGGCTTCGTCCAGCAGCTTGTTGGCGGCGGCGACGTCCTGGGTCTTGCACCAGTCATTGGCCGTGGAGGCGTAGACCGGCGGCGCCGGCAGGACGTTGCAGGTCACGCGTCCGGCCTGGCCGTAGCCCGCCTCCACCAGAATCTTGCGGTTGATGGCCAATGACAGCGCCCGCCGCACCGCCGGGTCCGAGAGGAAGGGGTGGGGGTTCTTGCCGTCCTGGTAGGTGGACCGCTTGGCGCCCAGGGCCGGATCGGGATTGGTGAGTTGCACGATCAGCCGCTCCACCAGGGTGCCGAAGGCCGACACCACCTTGCCCTTGCCCGCCTTTTCCATGGCGGCGAGGATCTCGGGCTCCACCTGGAGGTTCCAGGCGTAGTCGAACTCGCCGGTCTCCAGCACCGCCCGGGCCGCGGATACGGCGTCGCCGCCGCCCTTCACCAGGACCGCGGAGAAGGCCGGCTGGTCGGGGTTGCGGTAGCGCTCGTTCATCTCGTAGCGCACCACGTCGTTGGGCCGGAACTCCTTCACCTTGAAGGCGCCGGTGCCGACGGGGCCGAAGTTCTGTTCGGTGCATTCGGGCGCCTTGGCTCCCAGGCAGCCCTCGAACTGCTTCTTCTGGATCACCGGGCAGGTGGAGCCCACGAACGGCCCGTAGGGGAACGGCATGGCGACCTTGAAGGAAATCCGCACGGTGTGGTCGTCCACCGCCTCCACCGCGGCCACGTTCTCGAACCGGGGCGCGGCGTTGCAGCCCCCGTCCGGGTGCATGCAGTAGGCGGCCGTGAAGGCGACGTCGGCGGCGGTGAACGGCGTCCCGTCGGACCAGGTCACGCCCTTCCGGAGCCTCCAGGTGATCGACTTGAGATCGGCCGCGACGCCGCCGTTCTCGACGGTGGGGATCTCCGCCGCCAGCGCCGGAACCATGTTGGCGTTGTCGTCGTAGCGCGCCAGCGGCTCGATGACGAACGCCGCCGCGTGGATGTCCTTGGTCCCCCCGGAGAGAAACGGGTTCAGGACCGACGGCGCCTGCCAGTAGAGCATCCTGAGCTCGCCGTCGGCGCCCCGTTGCGAGAACGCCGCGGTCGCAAATGTTGCCAGGATCGCAAGCGACACGGCCGCCGTCACGATGGAAATTCGCAGTCTCGACATCACGCGTACCTCCTTTTCGGAACGTGCCGGCCGTCTGCCGCCGGTGAGCCAAAGGTAGCAGACAACGCGGACCCCGGCCATAGCCCGAGGCCGTTGAACCTGTGCACCAGGCGTGCCGGCGGATCCGCGCTGGCTTGCCCGGACAAGGGTTCCGGGCTAGGATTCACGGGTCCGTATATACTATTCAGCGAGAGGAAGAAGCCATGTCCCAACAACGAATCATCGACGCCGACGGGCACGTGATGGAACTCGACGACGAGCTTCGCGACTACATCGGCGGCCCGTACGCGGAGTTGGAATGGCACCGGTCGTACGGGTTCTGGCCGGGCCTCACCATGGACGGCTACCTTCGATCGTTGAGGCAGCCGGGCGGCTGGGTCGGCGGCGGCACCGGACCCAACGCGCACCATTGGCTCGACTTCCTCGACAAGAACGGTATCGAGCTGACCGTGCTGTACCCGACCCAGGGGCTGACCCACGCGGCCATCCGGGACCACGAGTGGGCCATCACCATGGCTCGGGCCTACAACGACTGGCTCCACGACCGGTTCATGCGGGTGAGCCCGCGCCTGGTGGGCGTGGCGCTGTTGCCCATCCAGGACATCGACGAGGCGGTCAAGGAGCTTCGCCGCAGCGTCGAGGAGCTGGGAATGGTGGGCGCCGTGCTGCCTTCCGCCGCTCCGGGCGGGAAGCTCTTCAGCGGGCCTGATTTCTACCCCTTGTGGGAGGAGGCCCAGCGGCTGGACGTGCCGGTGTCGCCCCACGGCGGCATGAGCTTCCCGGACCTGGGCATCGACGACACCCGGAACTTCATGGTGGCCCACACCCTGGAGCACCCGTTCGCGCAGTTCCGGCAAATCGTGGCGATGATCTGTGAAGGCGTGTTCGAGCTGTTTCCCAAGCTGCGCTTCGGCGTGCTGGAATGCGGCGCGGGCTGGGTCCCTTACATGATGGACCGCCTGGACGAGGAGTACGAGCGCAAGGGGCACTACTCGCCGAACTGCAAACGCAAGCCCAGCGAATACTTCCGGGAAGGCAACATCTACTTCGCCGCCGAGGTGGAGGAGACCTTGCTGCCCGAGACCGCCCGGCTGGTGCCGGAGCATACCCTCCTGTGGGCCTCGGACTACCCCCACGAACGCGACCAACGCGACTTCAGCGAGGACATCCCGTACCTGCTCGGACGTGACGACATGAGCGACGAGCTGAAGCACAAAATCCTGTTCGAGAACCCGCTCAGGTTCTACCCGCGGCTGCGGGCGCGGCTGGATGCCACGGCCGTGGCGTCCAGGGAGGCCGCCGGGGCCCACGGATAGGGCCGCCCGGCGGAAACGGTTTTCACAGACTAGCTGAACAGCACCTTGGCCATCTCCGACCGGAACCGGTCGGCCAGCTCGCTGCGCCCCAGGACCTCGAAGATCTGCACCATGGCCTTGCGGGCGCCATCGTCCTCGAAGGCGCGGTCCTTCTTCAGTATTGCCAGGAACTCCTCGAGCGCGGCCTCGTAGCGCTCTTCCGCCGCCAGCGCCTGGCCCAGCCGGAAACGGAGGTCCAGGCGCTCCGGGGCCGCCGCCAGTTCCTGCCGCAGCGACTCGATGTCCGCGCCCTCCCCCTGACTGAGCTTCTGGCGGGCGATCAGCCGGTCCGCCTCGTTGCGCTCCGGGCCGCCGGGAGGGACCCTCTCCAGGAGGGAAACGGCGCGTTCCGCGTCCGTCTCCAGCAGCCCGCGGCCCAGGCCCAGCAGCGCGCCGGCGTGGTGCGGCGAGTCTGCAAGCACCTGCTCGTAAACGGCCAGCGCCTTTTCGGCGTCGCCCGCGGACCACAACCCGTCCGCCTCGACGACCAGCTCGTCCTCGCGGGAGGGCAGGATCCGGGCGAGCATCTCGCGGACGGCGGGCTCGGGAAGCGCGCCGGTGAATTCCGTGGCCAGGGCGCCGTCCTTGAAGACCTTCACCGCCGGAATCCCTTGTATGCCGAAGCCGGCCGCCAGCTCCTGGTTCTCGTCCACGTTGACCTTGGCGAGCAGCAGCTTGCCGCCGTACTCCTCCGTCACCCGCTCCAGCACCGGCCCCAGGACCCGGCACGGCCCGCACCACGGCGCCCAGAAGTCCACCGCCACGGGCGTCTCCCTGGAGCGTTCCAGCACCCGCGCCTCGAACTCGGACTGGTCGACGTCGAAGACCAGCGGCTCCGTAACTTCGTCCATCATTCTACCGCTTGCTCGGGTCGAAATCCGCCCCGTTGAGCGTCACCCGCGTTTCCACGGGTGTCGGATTCTTGACTGTCTGCATGATGTAGCAACCCTGCTCCGAGTTGCGGATCACCGCGGCCACGCGTTCCGGCGGCTCGTCGGACTCCACGCCGATGCCCTGGGCCTGCACCGTCTCCCGCAACACCGAGCCCTCGTTCTTGAAACGCGCGGTCACGTGCACGCGCGCCTTGTTGATCTTCACCTTCATCATTTCCCCGTACCGGGAAAGCTGGGTGAGCAGTCAGAATCCGACGGAAAGCGCGAAATACGCCATGGGCGGAGGCGCCGTGTTGTCGCCGCCGATGCGCCCGCCCTCGTCGCACATCACCGTGAAGCCGCGCGCCTCGCCACGCTTCTGCTGCCGCTCCAGCATCTCGGCGTCAGCCTCCATCACGACTTCGCGTTTGACGATCATGTCGTCCGCCATATATCAACCTCCAGGAACTTTGTGACGCGAAGGGTAGCCCATCGACCCGGCACCGTCAATTTGCGCAGGTTTCCATGGCCAAACGACACCCGGCTCTCGTACCGCTGTCCCACGACCACCACCACGGCCTGGCGCTGGCGTTGCGCTGCCGCAAGCACGCCCTAGGACAGCTCAACCCCGGCGACGCCACGGCCCTCGGAGCCTGCGTGGCGGAGGCGTCGCAGTTCTTCAACGAGAACCTGCTCGTCCACTTCGACGCCGAAGAGACGGTGCTGTTCCCGCTGATGACGGCCCATGAAGAAAGCCGGGAGCTGGTGGCCCGACTCGAGGGCGAGCACCGGACGTTCGCCAGGCTGGTGGCAGACGCCGGCGGGCCCGGAGGGCCGCGGAAGTTCCTGTTCGACTTCGGCGACCTGCTGGAGCAGCACATCCGGAGCGAAGAGCGTCAGCTCTTTCCCGCCTTCGAGGCGCTTGTGCCGGATGCGGACGCCGAGCGCGCCGGCCGGGAGATCAAGCGGCTGCTGGACTCGCCCAAGGCCGGCAGCGCCGGAACTAACACGCCATGAATACCAAGACCGCCATCATCTCCATCGAAGACCTCACCGACACCGCCGTCACCGAGCTGACCGAAGCCTTCGAGAACTCGTCCGGCGTCACCGAGGTGGATTTCTCGGTGGAACGGCAGGTAGCCGTCATCGAGTTCGATCCGGAGGTCACTAGCGTCGACGCGCTGATGCGGGTGGTGCTGGGCAAGGGATACAAGACCCTGTGAAGGATGTACGGGATGGGAAATGGTCGTGACAGGCAGGGAAAAGGAAAATCCTGCAGGTCTTCGTCTTCCAACTCGCCACGTACCCCGACCAATTCGGACGCGGTGATCCACCGGCCGGGTCTGCAGGCAGTCTGCCACCAACCGCTTGGTCAGTCCGTTTCCCGCCGGCGGCACGACCTCCACGTTGGTTACGATACGGGACTTTCGTTCACTCCGGGGAAGACAGCGCATGCCGGGGAATACACCGGGCACAGAGTCCCGAGCGCTCCAACGGCTCTACAGCCGGACGCTTCGTAGCGCCGGAACGCGGCACGCCGTGTGGGCGCTGGTAGCGGTGTGTTTTCTTCAGAGCCTGATCCTGCCGGTACCGCCGGACCTGCTTCTAATCCCCATGGTGCTGGCGCGGCGCGCCAAGGCATGGGGCTTCGCCACAATCTCTACCCTGTCATCGACAGCGGGCGGCTTGGCCGGGTACACCATCGGCTACTTTCTCTACGAATCGGTGGGCGAACCTCTGATCAGCCTCTGGGGGTATGAAGGAGGGCTTGGTGTATTCGAGGCCTACCGGCGGGAATGGGGCGCCTGGATCGTGGTTGCCGGGGCCCTCACTCCCCTGCCCTACAAACTGGTCGCCGTCGCGTGCGGGGTCGCCCGCCTCGACCTCGGGGTTTTCGTGCTGGCGTCGCTGCTCTCCCGCGGCTTCCGTTTCTACGTCGAAGCCACGCTCCTTTGGTATTTTGGCCCGGCGGTGCGTGGCCTCATCGAACGCCACCTGAGCGTGGCGACGCTAATCGGCCTGATCCTTATGGTCGCTGTCTTCCTGCTGATCCGCTTCGCGACATAGCGGAATCGCAGCAGCCACGGCAGCACCCGGAGCGGACGGCTCGCGGGTACGGCGACAGGATCGTGTCAATTCGATGATCGGATCATCAAAGAAGCACGAATCAGCGTTCTACCGTCCGGAGCCGCCGCCGAAAGCCTTGTCCACGGCCGTCCGGACGGCGGCTTTTGCGCCGGACGGCAGGTAGGTGCCGTGGGCGGCCAGGAGCGCGTCGAAATCCAGTCCCAGGAGACGGTCGAACTCGCACCGTAACGAACCGCCCTCGGGAGTCATCATCTTCAGCCAGAAGGGGCCCAGGACGGTGGTCTTGGGGAAACCGATGAAGGGCATGGCCAGCCGCGCCATGAAGTTGTTATGGCTGTAGTCGCCGTAGTGCTGGACGGCGTCGCAGGTCAGCAGGATGCCGGGAGGGTCGTGGAGGAGCAGGGCGCATTCCGGTTGCTTCGTCCCGTTGAAGCAGAAGAGGTCCGCGTCCGGAAAGGGCAGCGTGATCCCCGCTTCCAGGGGCCGGTCCGCGGGGGGTTCGGGATAGGCGGAGGTGCCGGGCCCGCACCAGAGTTCGGCGCCGAACCGGTGCTTGTACCAAGGATCGTCGATGCCGTGGAACGCGCCGAGGCGCAGGATGCGCTTCACCGTGCCGAGTTTCCCGAGCTCACTTTCGCCCTCGGGGCTGAGGCGTACGGGATTCACGAGGGTGAGCTCGTTGCCGTGCCGGATGACCGCCATGTTACGGCTGATGCGCAGTACCGGGTTCATGCGCATGGCGCCACGGACCACGTACAGACGATCCGTCAGGGCCTGGATGGGATCATGCGGTTGGGGCAGAGGGAAATCCGGCATCGCGAGTCGAGGGGGGCGTTGGCGGGGAAATCGGTTCTTGCGCTGCGCCAATCCGATTTACTCACCGTCCACGGTCATGCCTGTCCCTGAGGCATCGCCCAGGATGTCGCCAAGATTTCTCAACGCGTGCTCGATGGGCAGGACGGTGACGTCGTCCATGTACAGGGTGCTCGGTCCACCGTAGAAGACGAAGCATTTGGCCGGAGGATAGTCCTTCTTGAATTCTCTGAGCGCCCTCGTGTCCCTGGGCTGAATCTGCGTCGAGCGCTTGATCTCGATGGCTACAAGGCCGCGCGGCCCATACAGGACGAAGTCGACTTCCAGGTGGTTGCGGGTGCGCCAGAAGAAGATCTGGTAGTCGTAGCCGTAGTAGTCGTTGACGGCTCGCAACTCCTGGAGCACCAGGGTTTCCAGGGCGGGTCCGTCTATCTCGGCCTCGGAGTCCAGCGGCCCTGTCGGCCGGATCGCACGGAACACGCCCGCGTCGAAGAAATAGAACTTCTGTTGCGAGATGAGCTTCCGCTTCGCCTTGCGGGAAAACACCGGCAGACGGACGGCGATGAGCAGATCTTCGAGGATGGAAAAATAGTTTTCCGCGACGGACCGGTCTATGTGCGCTTCCCGGGCCACGGCGCTGATGTTGACGGTGGCCCCCTGGGAGAAGCTCGCCACCTCCAGGAAATGCGAGAAGTGGCCGATATTGCGGGTCAGGCCCTCCTGCATGACCTCCTCTCGCAGGTAGGTCTGGACATAATCCTTGAGGTATTTCACCGGGTCGGGTTCGCCGAACCGGGCGGGCAAATGACCTAGCCACAGGGAATCGCGCAGGTCGAAGGCATCCTGCTGTTCCTCGACCGTCAGGGGATGCATGCGATAGGTCAACGCCCGGCCTGCCAGCAGATTGACCCCGCTCCGCCGAAGCGTCCTGGCGCTGGAGCCGGTGAGGACGAAGTCCAGCCGGCGGTTTTCGATCAGGTCATGGACCTCGTTCAGCAGCGCGGGGATGCGTTGCACCTCGTCGATGACCGTCCAGCCGGCGTGGTCCGGAGGGATCAGTTGTCTGAGGTGCCCGGGGTTTGCAGACAGGCGGTTGTAGTACTCGGATTGCAGCAGGTTGACGAAGAGCGCCTCGGGAAGTCGATGCTTCAGCCAGGTGGTCTTGCCCGTGCCCCTCGGGCCAAAGAGGAAAAAACTCTTGCGCGATTCCAGAGGGTCTTTTATCAGTCGCTCGAACACCCGTCCTCCCGTACCGAGGAGTAGGTGTCACTATACAGCATTTTCGCACAAAATGCGGTAACGAACCTCAAAAATCCGGGTAATTTTAAGTTATCAACCGCAAATATAACTAAACCCTACTCCCCGGCCACGGTCATGCGCGAGACCTTGACCGTGGGGGCGGCTACCGGGCTCTGCGCGCGGAGGTCGTTGCCGACCATCTCGATCTGGTTCAGCATGTCGTTGAGGTTCCCCGCGATGGTCAGCTCGGACACGGGATAGGCCAACTCGCCTTTCTCGATCCAGACCCCGGCCGCGCCCCTGGAGTAATCGCCGGTCACCAGGTTGACGCCGAAGCCCATCAACTCGGTGACATAGAAGCCGTTCTCCACCGAGCCGACGATGTCCTCGGGGCTGTGCCCGCCGGGAATGAGGTGCAGGTTCATGGGCGCGACCCCCGAGGCCTGCCCAGGGCTCCGGGCCGCGTTGCCGGTGGACTTGCCCCCGAGCTTCCGGGCACTGTAGGCATCCAGCAGATAGCTCTTCAGGACGCCGGCCTCTACCACGTGCTTGCGCCGGACGCCGACCCCCTCGCCATCGAACGGCCGCGAGCCAAGGGCCCGCGGAATGGTGCCGTCGTCGACGATGTGGACGAGACCGGAAGCGACGCTTTGCCCGACCCGGTCGCAGAGAAAAGACGCGCGCTGGTAGAGGGCGTAACCGGAAACCGCCTGCGCCAGATGCCGCACCAGGGTGCCCGCGACGGACGCGTCGAAGACCACCGGCACCTCGCGGGTGCGCACCTTGCGCGCCCCCAGCCGCCGGACTACGCGCCGGCCGGCCTCGCGGCCCACCGCCTCCGCGGGATCCAGCCCTTCGAGCCGGCGCGCCGCCGAGAACCAGTGGTCCCGTTCCATGGAGCCGTTGGACGTTGCCACCGGGGCCACGGAAAGGTGGAACGCGGAGGTGGCGTACTCGCCGGCAAAGCCCTCCGAGTTGGCGTGGATGATGCGGTTGAAGGAGTTGCCGAACTCGGCGCCCTCGGAGTTGGTGATCCGCGCGTCGTGCTCCAGCGCACCGGCCTCCGCCCGGCGCGCGGCGTCGATGCCGTCTTCCACCGGCATTTCCCGCGCGTCCTCGTCCACCAGGTCCAGATCGGGCACCTCGGCAGCCAGCTCGCCGGGCTCCGGCAGGCCGCCGAACTCGTCCTTGGCCGTGGCACGGGCCATGGCGCAGGTCTCGTCCAGCAACCGGTCCAGGGAGTTCCGGGAGATGTCGGAGGTGGAAGTGGCGGCAGAACTCTTGCCGAAGAAAAGACGCAGCCCGAGCCGGGTCTCGTGGGCCTGGCTTACGGTCTCCACCTTCCCGAGCCGCACGCTCACCCGGACGCCCTCGCGCTCCACCAGGGTCACGTCGCCCTGTGAAGCGCCCTTCTCCTTCGCCCGCGCCAGCAGCCCCGCCGCCAGCTCCAGATCCACCGGCAAACGCTCCATCGTCCTAACCCTGAAAAGAGCTGGGGCCGCGCACGGTGGTGCCGCCCACCACGACCTGGTCCACCCGGATCGTGGGCAGGCCCACCCCCACGGGCACCCCTTGGCCGTCCTTGCCGCAGGTGCCGATACCGTCGTCCAGCGCCAGGTCCGCCCCCACCCGGCTGACCCGCGTAAGCACGTCCGGCCCGTTGCCGATGAGGGTGGCATCCCGCACCGGATGGGTAACCCGTCCGTCCTCGATCCGGTAGGCTTCATTGGCGGAGAAGACGAACTTGCCGCTGGTGATGTCCACCTGCCCGCCGCCGAAGGACACCGCGTACAGGCCGTCCTTCACCGAGCGGATGATGTCCTGCGGGTCCTCCTCTCCGGCCAGCATGAAGGTGTTGGTCATGCGCGGCATGGGCACGTGGGCGTAGCTCTCGCGGCGCCCGTTGCCGGTAAGCTCCATGCCCAGCAGCGCGGCGTTCAGACGGTCGTGCATGTAGCTCCGCAGAATGCCCTTTTCGATCAGCACGGTGCGCTGGGTGGGCGTCCCCTCGTCATCGATGTTGAGGGAGCCCCGCCGCCACGGGATGGTGCCGTCGTCCACCACCGTGCAGAGCTCCGTGGCGACGCGCTCGCCGATGCGCCCGGAAAAGGCCGACGTCCCGCGGCGGTTGAAGTCCGCCTCGAGCCCGTGCCCGATGGCCTCGTGGAGCAGGATGCCGGGCCAGCCCGGCCCCAGGACCACGTCCATGGGACCCGCGGGCGCCGCCACCGCGTCGAGGTTCACCAGCGCCCGGCGCACCGCCTCCCGGGCATGGGTCTCGCATCGCTCCGCGCCAATGCACTCGTCCAGCGACATCCGCCCTCCCCATCCGAAATACCCCGCCTGCCGCTTGCCCCCGGCCTCGACGATGCAGCGGACGTTGCACCGCACCAGCGGTTGGAAGTCCCCCAGCACCCACCCCTGGGACGAGGCGATGAGGACCACCTTGTTCTCCATCAGCAGGGTGGCGAACACTCCTTTCACCCGAGGGTCCGCCTCCCGGGCGAAGCGGTCCAGGTCCTGCAACAGTCCGATCTTGCGTTCCAGGGGAACGTCCGAGAAGGACTGGGGCACCGGGTAGAGGTCGTGCCGCGGGGCGGCCGGCGCCGGCACCCGCGCCGGCAGGTCCGAGCCCCGGTCGTTGGCTATGACGTTGGCGGTCGCCACCGCCGAGTCGAGGTTCTTGATGGTGACGTCGTCGGTGAAGGCGTATCCGGTCTTCTCCCGGGCCAGCACCCGGGCGCCGACGCCGTTGGCCGTGGAGACCGACGCGTGCTTGACCAGACCCTCCTCGAGATGCACCTGATCGTTGCTCCGGTACTCGAAAAAGAGGTCGGCGTAGTCGGCCTGCCGGGCCATGGCCCGGCCCAGGACCCGGTCCAGATCCCGTGCCGTGACGCCGAACTGCTCGTCGAAGAACGCCGCCGGCGAGAACGCGGGCGGGCTCGCAGGGCTCTTGTCCAAGACGCTCCCCTTTTCTTACACAAGGCTAGCTTGTATGCTATTAGGAGAGCCTTCAGACGGCTGCTCCTGCCATGATGATACAATCAGTGTACCACCCCGAGTCAAACATGGAAGGACGTACCACTTGGCCGGCGGCAGCTTCGAGGAGTTGAATCGATGGACCGGAAGATCGTTCACGTTGTCGGCACGGGCACCATAGGAGAGCCGCTCATCGGCATCCTGGCGAGCTTCAGGGAAGCCTTCGGCATCGACGAAGTGACGTTCAACAAGCAGACGCCGCGAGTCACCGACCGCTCCAAGATCACCGCGCTTCAGGGGAAGGGCGCCAGGCTTAGCGTCGAGAAGGAGCACTGGGACGAGTTCGCCAAGCTCGGCATGAACCCGTCCTTCGATTCGGAAGCCGCCATCGAGCGGGCCTCGGTGGTCATCGATTGCACGCCTGTCGGGAACCAGAACAAGGAGAAGAACTACCAGCAGTTCGCCGGCAGGAACGGCAAGGGGTTCATCGCCCAGGGCAGCGAGTTCGGTTTCGGCAAGATGTATGCCCGGGGCATCAACGACGCGGCCCTCCGGAGGGAAGAAGACCGTTTCGTCCAGGTGGTGAGCTGCAACACCCACAACCTGGCGGTGCTCATCGACACCCTGGCGCTGGGGCCGGAGAAGGAAGACAACCTCGAGGCCGGGCGCTTCGTCTGCATGCGGCGGGCCAACGACATCAGCCAGGAGGGGGACTTCATCCCGGCGCCGGAGGTGGGGCGCCACGACGACGAGAGGTTCGGGACCCACCAGGGGCGGGACGCCTACTACCTGTTCAAGTCCCTGGGGCTGGACCTCGACATCTACTCGTCCGCTCTCAAGATCAACACCCAGTACATGCACACCATCCACTTCAACCTGATCCTCAAGCGCGCCATCGCCATGGAGCAGCTCATGCAGCGGATCCGCTCGAACCGCCGGATCGCCGTCACCAACAAGAAGTCTTCGGCGTCGGTGTTCTCCTTCGGGCGGGACCACGGCCTGTTCGGACGGATCCTGAACCACACGGCCATCGTGACCCAGAGCATCGCGCTGCGGGGTGACCGGGAGGTGGTGGGCATGTGCTTCACCTCCCAGGACGGCAACTCGCTCCTGAGCAGCATCGCAGCCACCCTCTGGCTGCTGAATCCGGACACCTACGAGGAGCGCCTGCAGCCCATCCGGCCCTACTTCTTCAGGGAGATCTGACGCGCTCGAAGCGGGCCACGTCGCCTGCCACGACGCGGTCTCGGCGGGCTACGCCGGCCCGGATCTCCAGCACGTACAGACTGGGAACGCCGACGCTCACGGAACGGGTGGAGAAGGGCACGGTGTCATGGATGACCCCCACCACCCGCCGGCTGCGGTCCATGAAAATGAGGTCCAGGGACAAGGGGGTATTCTTCATCCAGAACGCGTGATCCCTCTCTTCCGGGAACGCGAACAGCATCCCCTCGTCCGTCCCCAGCTCGGTCCGGTACATCAACCCCCGGCGCCGCTTCTCGGCGGTGTCCGCCACCTCCACCCGGAAGCGGGCCTTGACTCCGCCGGGGCCTTCGAAGACGACCGACGGGGCGTTGTCGCAGGCAGCCTGGGTCCCGAGAAAGAGCGCGCAAAGCAGCGCACGGGCGCCCATCAGGTGGAACCGACGTTCCATCA
Source organism: uncultured Binatia bacterium (SeqCode) (assembly GCA_965219905.1). Classification (GTDB taxonomy): domain Bacteria; phylum Desulfobacterota; class Binatia; order UBA9968; family JAJDTQ01; genus JAJDTQ01. The sequence continues at coordinate 1,487,759 of CBDCOS010000003.1, forward strand.
CCCACCCGTTCATGCTACGCAAAGGACCCATGATCCAACCTTCGTACCGCGAGTTCGCGGAACTCGCCAGGGAGGGGAACGTGGTCCCGGTCTACGAGGAGATCCTCATGGACCTCGAGACCCCGGTTTCCTTCTACCACCGCCTGAAGAAAAACCGCCATTCGTTCCTGTTGGAAAGCGTGGAAGGCAGCGAGCGCTGGGCGCGGTACTCGTTCCTGGGCACCGCGCCGGAGCTGGTCTTCAAGGCCTGGGGACGCGAGGTCGAGATCACCCAGGGGCGGAAGAGGGAGTCAAGGATTTGCGACGACCCATTGGGGGCGCTGGCGGAGATCCTCGACGGATACCGGCCGGCCGCGAGCCTGCCGGATCTCCCCTTCACCGGCGGCGCCCTGGGGTACGTGGCCTACGACGCGGTGGATCTGCTCCACGGGGTTCCCAACACCGAGAAGCGGGCCGGCCGCTATCCGGACATCTATTTCCTGCTGGTGCGCACCCTGGTGAGCTTCGACAACCTCAAGCACACCATCACGATCATCGACAACGTGCCGATCGAAAAAGGTGCGCGCCTGCGGGTCCTCTACGGGGACGCGGTCTCACGCATCGAGAACCTCCGATCATCCTTGCGAAAGACGCCCAAGAACCTGGAGGCCCGGAGCCTCACGGGTTCCGGATCGAGCGTCAAGTACCGGTCCAACGTCTCGCCGCAGAAGTTCCACGCCATGGTGCGCAAGGGCAAGGAGTACATCGCGGCGGGCGACGTCATCCAGGTGGTGCTGTCCCAGCGGCTGGAGGCCCGGACGCGGGTCGAGCCGTTCGAGATATACCGGGCTCTGCGGTTCACCAATCCGTCTCCCTACATGTTCTTCCTGGAGCTGGACGATCTCAAGATCATCGGCTCGTCGCCGGAGATCCTGGTCCGCCTCACCGGCCGGGACGTCGAGCTCCGGCCCATCGCCGGCACCCGGCCCCGGGGCCGCGACGCGCGGGAAGAACGGGAGATGGAAGAGGATCTCCTGGCCGACCCCAAGGAGCGGGCCGAGCACATCATGCTGGTGGACCTCGGGCGCAACGACGTGGGGCGGGTGGCCAAGGTGGGCTCGGTGGAGGTGGACCAGCTCATGACCGTCGAGCGCTATTCCCACGTCATGCACATCGTCTCCAACATCAAGGCCGAGCTGGCCCGGGGAAAGACTCCTCTCGACCTGTTCGGCTCCTGCTTCCCCGCCGGGACGGTCTCCGGCGCCCCCAAGATACGGGCCATGCAGATCATCAGCGAGATGGAGCCGGAGCGCCGCGGGCTGTACGCCGGCGCCGTGGGCTACCTCAGCTTCGAGAAGAACATGGACACCTGCATCGCCATCCGCACGATAACGGTCCACAACGGGACGGCGGTGATCCAGGCCGGAGCCGGCATCGTTGCCGACTCCGACCCGGCCACGGAGTACGAGGAGACCCTCAACAAGGCCCGTGGCATGCTCAAGGCCATCGAGCTGGCGGAATCCTGGGGGAAAGAGCGGTAGCATCGGGACACGGACATGATCCTGCTCATCGACAACTACGACTCGTTCACCTACAACCTCTACCACTACCTGGCCGAGCTGGGCGCGGACGTGCGCGTGGCGCTCAACGACAAGATCAGCGCGGAAGCCGTGGAGGAAATGCGCCCCGGCGCCATCGTCGTGTCGCCCGGGCCGTGCACTCCCAACGAAGCCGGCGTCTCGTGCGAGGTCATCCGACGCTGCGGCCCGCGCATCCCCATCCTCGGCGTGTGCCTGGGCCACCAGTGCATCGGCGCCGCCTACGGCGCCCGGGTGGTGCGTGCCGGGGAGATCATGCACGGCAAGATGTCGGACGTCACCCACGACTCCCGCACCATCTACCGGTCCCAGGCCAACCCCTTCCCCGCCATGCGCTACCACTCCCTCGTGCTCGACCCGGACTCCCTCCCCGACGAGCTCTCCGTCAGCGCCCGAACCCCGGACGGCGTCATCATGGGCGTCCGCCACCAGCGCCACCCGGTGGAGGGGGTGCAGTTCCACCCGGAATCCATCCTCGCCGAGACCGGGAAGGCGCTGCTGAAGGATTTTCTGGACTGCTACCTGTAGACGCGGTTCAAGCCGTCGGCCTGAACTCAAACCTGCTGGGCCGCGTAGGCGCGGGCGCACTCTTCGCTGCAGAAATAGTGGCCATGCGACTGGTAGGCCTCGTTCTTTGGGACATAGCTCTTGCAGTAGGGGTCGAGCACCATGGACTCGCCGTGGGACGGGTCGGGGTCGCTTCCCTTGCCCTTGCGCTTGAGGCTCGAGTAGATCAGCACCAGAAACAGGTAGACCACCAAGCCCAGTATGAGAAACCTGAGGAACATGGCATCGGCACCGTCAATGTGATTCATGCACCTCGCGCAGAGGCCATCTCATGGACCCGTTTGTCATCCTCCACCCGGGCCAGGAGCTCCCGGATGTCGCTGCCCAAGGGGACGTGCCTCAGGTCCGGCGCGATCTCGCACAGCGGGACCAGCACGAACCGGCGACGGTGAAGCTCGGGGTGCGGGATGATCAACCCGGGTTCTTCCAAAACCATATCATCGAAAAAGAGGATGTCCAGATCAATGACCCGGTCCGCCCAGCGCTTCGGACCGGGCAGCCGGCCCAGCTTCCTTTCCAGGGCCTGACAGTGTCGCAGGAGGGTCTGTGGCGGGAGATCCGTGTCAACGGCCACGACTCCGTTGACGTACCATTCCGTGCTGGGCGCCCCCCACGGCTCGGTGGCGAACCATGTCGAAACCTCGCGTACACGGGTTTCCGGCAGCCGTCCGATGCCGCTCACGGCGCGGCCGCAGTTCTCCTCCTTGTCTCCCTGGTTCGAGCCCACCCCGATGTAGGCGCGATGCCCCACGGCGCTCCCGCTACAGGCTGACCTGCTGGAGCCGCTCCACGGCTTCCTTCAGACGATCGGCGGGGGAGCACAGGGTCATCCGGATGAAGCCCTCGCCGGGCTCCCCGAAGCCGTTGCCGGGAGTGGTGACGATGCCGGCCTCGTCCAGGAGCCGGGCGGTGAAGTCCGTGGAGGTCCACCCCCCGGGCACGGGCAGCCAGACGTAAAACGTCGCCCGAGGCGCCGGAAGCTCGAAACCCGCGCTGTGGAGCCCGCCGATCAAGGTGTCCCGCCTCTCCTGATAGACCTCGCGGATGGGTCCGAGAAACTCCTCCGCGTGCTCCAGGGCCAGGATGGCCGCCTCCTGCACGGGCTGAAAGACCCCGGAATCGACGTTGGACTTCACCTGACCCAAGGTCGCCACCAACTCCGCGCAACCCACCGCCATGCCGATGCGCCAGCCGGTCATGTTGAAGGTCTTGGACAGCGAATGGAACTCGATGGCGACTTCCTTCGCCCCCTCCACCTGCAGGATGCTCGGAGCGCGATACCCGTCGAAGCCAAGCTCCGTGTACGCGGCATCGTGGCACAGGACGATGTTGTGGCGGTGAGCGAACTCCACCGCTTCCTTGAGGAAGCTCTCCTCCGCCACCGCACCGGTGGGGTTGTTGGGATAGTTGATCCACAGCATCTTGGCCCGCCCGAGCACGTCGGCGGGGACGCTGGAGAGGTCGGGCAGGAACCCGTTCTCGCGCGTCAGCGGCAGGAAGTGCACGTCGCCGCCGTTGAACCGCGTTCCGATGGCGTACACCGGGTAGGCCGGCGTCGGCACCAGCACCACGTCGCCGGGGTCCACGTACGCCACCGCCATGTTGGCCACGCCTTCCTTGGAGCCGATGAGCGAAACCACCTCGGTGGCGGCATCCAGCGTCACGCCGAACCGCCGGTCGTACCAGTCGGTCACCGCCTGCCGGAACTCCATCATCCCCGAGCTGCTGGGATAGCGGTGGTTGGCGGGCTTCGGAGCGGTCTCGGTAAGCCTCTGAATGATTCTTCCGGGCGTGGGGATGTCGGGGTCCCCGATGCCCAGGTCGATCAGGTCCACTCCCTTGGCCTGTGCGGCCCGCTTCTTCCGGTCGATCTCGGCGAACAGATACGGCGGCAACTCCTGGATGCGTTTGGCCTTGTTGAACATCACTCGCGACTCGCTTTCTACTCTTTGGGTTGACGGTCGTGGCCTCATGGCGGGTACCCCGTCTCGGGCCCGACCGCAGGACAATATCGAACCAGGGCGAGCTTACAACATTTCCCTCGACCTAGTGAAATCCTCGGGCCGTATTCGCGCCGATTGCCGGAAAAGGGTATATTTCGGGACCTCACGTCCAACCCGTACGGAGAATCCACCCATGCCGTTCCATATCGTGGTCGACGGCTACAATGTCATCGGCAGTGAACAGGGTCTGCGCGGCGACCTGGAGCAGAAGCGGGCCGACCTCATCCGGGAGGTGACGCTGTACCAGGAACGCACGGGCCACGCCCTGACCACCGTCTTCGACGGCTGGCGGGCCGGACGCAAGGAGGAGACGTGGGAGCAGGTGGGAGCGGTGACGGTGGTGTTCTCCCGTTTCGGAGAAAAGGCCGATGCGGTCATCGAACGCCTGGCCCGTGAGATCGGCGCCACGTGCATCGTGGTGACCTCCGACCGGGACCTGCGCCGCAACGTGGAGAGCGGCGGCGCCGTGGCCGTCTACGTCGGCGAGTTTCTCGCGAAAATGAGGAAACCTGCCGCCGAGCCCGATGAGGTGGACCACGTCGACGAATTCGAGGCCCCCTTGCGCACACGCGACGGCCGGAAAAAGGGCAACCCGCGACGGCTCTCCAAGGCAGAGCGGGTGCGCCGGGAACGGCTCGCCAAGCTCTGAGGGACCCCGCCCCCGCCCCACCTGGATTCCCGCTTGCGCGGGAATGACGGTTTCGTAAGGTACCCGCGTGGCGAGTCTCGACACAGCCTGTTCCGCGGGAATGACGCGTTCGTAACGGAGATGACGGGTCCGGACTCAGCTCGCCTTGATGCCGCGCAGCCGCTCGCCGCGCCGGCGCAACAGCTCGAGTGTCGTCAGGAGCAGGATCGAGACACAGACAAGGAGCGTGGCTACCGCGAGGATGGTCGGGCGGATCTCCTCCCGGATGCCCGAGAACATCTTCCAGGGGATGGTGCGCTGCTCCACGGAACCGACGAACAGCACCACGACGACTTCGTCGAAGGAGGTGATGAAGGCGAACAGGGCGCCGGAGACGACGCCGGGCAGGATCAGCGGCATGGTCACCTTGAAGAAGGTCTGGACCGGGTTGGCTCCGAGGGTGGCCGCGACCCGGGGCAAGGAATGATCGAAGCCCGCCAGCGTGGCGGTCACGGTAATGACCACGAACGGCGTGCCCAGCGCCGCGTGGGCAAGGATGACGCCCAGGTGCGTCGATGAAATTCCGATGAGCGCATAGAAGAAGTACATGCCCGTAGCCGAGATGATCAGCGGCACGATCATCGGCGATATCAGGAGCGCCATGAATGCGGTCTTGAACGGCATCGCGGACCGGCTCAGGCCCAGGGCCGCCAACGTTCCGAGGACCGTCGAGATCAGGGTTGCGAAGACGGCGATGACGAGGCTGTTCCACACGGCGTCCCGCCAGGAAGCCTCGGTGAAGAACTCGCGGTACCACTTGGTGCTGTAGCCGGCGGGGTCCAGGGACAGCATTTCCGGGGTAAAGGTGAAGTAGGGCAGCTCGTTGAAGCTCAGCGGGATGATCACGAAGATGGGGCCGATCAGGAATACGAAGATGGCGACGCAGATCGCACGGTACGTGTAGCGCCATGCCTTCTCCATCGGGGTTGCGTATACCGGCAGGGACATTGGCGGACTCAACCCAGCTTCATGTTGTCGATGCCGACGATCCGGTCATAGACCAGGTAAAGCGCCAGGACCAGGCCGAGCAGCAGGGCTCCCAGCGCCGCCGCCAGGCCCCAGTTCAACGTCTCGCCGACGTGGACGGCGATGAAATTGGAGATGAAGGTGCCGGTGCGGCCCCCCACCAGCGCCGGCGTGATGTAGTAGCCGATGGACAGAATGAACACCATGATACAACCGGCCCCGACGCCCGCGACCGTGTTGGGCATGTACACCCTGACGAACGCGGTGAAGGGTGTCGCCCCGAGCGAACGGGCAGCGCGCATCAAGGATGGCGGAATGGTCTTCATGACGGAGTAGAGAGGCAGGATCATGAACGGCAACAGGATATGGACCATCGCCACGATGGTGCCGAACTTGTTGTGAATCATCTGCAGCCGGCCGTCATCGGATATGAGCCCGACAAAGACCATCAGGTCGTTCAGCACGCCTTCGGTCTGAAGAAGCGCAATCCAGGCCGTCGTCCGCACCAGCAAGGAGGTCCAGAACGGCAACAGGACGAGGATCATCAGCAGGTTGCTGAGCCGAAGCGGGAGCGTGGCCAGCAGATACGCGACAGGATAACCCAGCAGCAGGCACAGCAGGGTGATCAACCCACTCATCCACAAGGTCCGGTAGAACAGCGTCAGGTAGATCCGGCGCGGCTCCGACTGCCTGACGATCGTGCCGCGTTCACTCAGTTTCAAGTCGGTCGCGGCAAGGAAGTAGGCGCTCGTCCACGCGCCTGACTCCCGCTGGATCAACCGCCAGGTGCTGATGTCTCCCCAGCGTTTGTCGATCGCTACCAGTTGATCCCTGTAGGGGGGTCCGGTGATGTGTGGGGCTCGTCTGCCCGACCTCCTGAACAAGCTCGACATGCCGGGTTTTTCGTAGTTCAGCCGACGGCCGATGCGACCCAGCGTCTTTTCCTTGAAGGCAGTCTGGACATCACGAACCAGCGCTTCGAACACGGCCTCGCCCGGCAACCCCGTGCGATCGGGTTCCCAGTCCTGGACAGACGCCGCGGTGCGCGGCAGCACGGATGCGACGAGCCGGTTGTCGACGCTGCGAAACAGCATGTGGCCGATGGGGAACAGGAAGAAGACCAGGACATACGCCAGCAAGGGCAGGACCAGCAGCAGCGCTCGCAAGCGACTGCGCACCAGCGCCTTCTGAAGGCTGATCTTCAGCGGCACACCGTCGGCCGTTCGCATCACCTCATCGGTTGGGTTGGACATGCGGGTCGGCCGGTCGTCATGCAGGACGGAGAAATTCGCCAGGCGGGAAGCCCTTGCGCTTCCCGCCTAGCCAAAAACGCCTACTTGGCGAGCCAGGCGTTGAATCGCTCGTTGAGCTCGGCGCGGTGGTCCGCCCACCAGACATAGTCGAAGACAAGGACGGTCTTCGAGTTTTCGGGGTTGGTGGGCATATGCGGTTTCATGTCAATGCCGAGTTCGGCGTGGTTACCCACTCGTCCAGCGGAAGAGTGCCGGGCGGGCCCGTAGGGAATGTATTTCGCCTGGTCCGCCAGCCTCTGCGTATCCGTGGCGAAGCGCAGATACTTCTTCACCGCGGCGAGATTCTTGCCCCCTTTCGGCACCACCCATCCGTCCAGATCGAAGGCCTGGTAGTCCCACAACATCGCGATCGGCTGTTTCTTCTCGGCGATGGCGGAGAACAGCCGGCCATTGTAGGCCGACGCGATCACGACCTCCTTGTCCGCCAGCAACTGCGGCGGTTGGGCTCCCTTGGTCCACCAGATCACCTGGTCCTTGATGGTGTCGAGCTTGGCGAACGCTCGGGCGACGCCCTCGTCGGTGCCCAGCACCTTGTAAACGTCCTTGACCGGAACCCCGTCGGCGATGAGCGCCCATTCCAGGTTGGCGACCGGCCTCTTTTCCAACGCCCTCTTGCCGGGAAAAGTCTTCAGGTCGAACACGTCGGTCAGGGTGGAGGGCTGCCTGCCCTTGAAGGCATCGGTGCGGTAGCCGAAGGTCGTGGAATAGACGATCTGCGGAATGAAGCAATTGGTTCCCCCGATGGTAAGGGTCCCGGCAAAGAAGTCCTTGGATGCCGGCGTGCCGTCGGGAGCGGGGGCCAGCCAGGTGTCGGGATCGATCTGCTCGGCGAGCCCTTCGTCACAGGCGGTGATGGCGGCGTCGGCGGTCATGTCGATGATGTCCAGGGTCACCTTGCCGGATTCGACCTCGGCCCTCAGTTTCGCCAGCCCCCCCGACCCCAGATCGTGATTGACGATCTTCACACCGGGGTTCGCCGTCATGTAGGGGTCGTGGTAAGCCTTCTGCTGGCTGGCCGTATAGGCGCCGCCCCAGGACGAGATGTTCAGATTTTGCGCCTGGGCAGTCCCGGACGCCAGCGCAAAGGCCACCGCCATCGCCATGGCACTCAGTACTCGTTTCATGCAATTCTCCTTTCGCTATTGCAGTCGACCGGACATCCCGATCGCGACACCTACACGGTTTGCCGCATTCCTCCACGGCACATATCCCAACTCCCGGTCCTTAAGGGGCAGACTCGTTCCCGAGCGGATCGAGCGCCCTGCAATCCTCAGCGTCCCAGCCGAGCCGGATCCTCGTACCTTCAGAAAGAGAAGCATGGTGCGGCGCGTTCGGCACCTTGACAACGAACTCGTCGTGTCCCGCTACCGTCAGCCGGGCGCGGATGTGATCCCCCAGGTAGATCAACTCCTCCACGCGACCGCTGACGACATTGTCCAGCCCGGCCCCGTTCGGCTCGATGGCGACCCGTTCGGGGCGCAGCGACAGGCAGGTCGGCGCCCCCTTGCCGGCTACGTTGACCTTCAGGGCGCGGACCGTCGCACCGTCGTCAAGGATCACATCGCAATAGTCCCCATCACAGGATACCACCGTACCGTGCAAGCGATTGTTCTCGCCGATGAACTGCGCGACGAAGGCGTTCTCGGGCTCTTCGTAGAGAACGCTGGGCGTTGCCAGTTGCTGAATGACGCCGTCGTTGATGACCGCAATGCGAGTGGACATGGTCAGCGCTTCTGATTGATCGTGGGTCACGTAGATGACCGTGACGCCGAGATCGTCGTGGATGCGCTTGATCTCGTACTGCATCTCCTCGCGCAGGTTCTTGTCCAGCGCGCCAAGCGGTTCGTCCATCAGGACCAGGGCGGGCTCGAAGACCAGCGCCCGCGCCACCGCCACACGCTGCTGCTGGCCCCCGGAAAGCTGGGCGGGACGCCGGCTCTCGAAGCCGGACAGCCGGACCATGTCGAGTATCCGCTCCACTCTGGTCTCGATGTCCCTTTTGGGGAGCTTGCGGACCTGCAGGGGGAAAGCCAGGTTCTCGGCCACCGTCATGTGGGGGAACAACGCGTAGTTCTGAAACACCATGCCGATGCTGCGCCGGTGCGGCGCGACATGGTTGATGGGCTGATCGTTGAGATAGATCTCGCCGTGGGTCGCCGGCTCGAATCCCGCCAGCATCATCAGGCAGGTGGTCTTGCCCGATCCGGACGGTCCCAGCATGGTCAGAAACTCTCCGGCCTCTATGTCCAGATTGAGATCCTTGATGACCAGGGTCTCGCCGTCGTAGCTCTTCTGGACACGGTCGAACCGGACTATCCTGGGCTTGGTCTCAACCATACGGCTACTTGCCCCGGACCAACGGAGCCTACAAGACAGGCGAACTCAGCCACGCCGGCCGGCATCCACACCCCATGAGTTCAACCGTTGAACGCGTTCAAACCATATACCAGACCTGGTAGGGCGACAAGCCCCTACCGGACCGGGCGTTCGCCTACCGAAGCGTGTCCGGCGCCGGCTTCCACGGCCGCGGCGACACCCCGGCCTGCCTCACAGGGTCAACCGCGTATGATGTTGTGCTCGGGCCCGTACGGGAACCGGGTGATGTCCTCGGCGCCGTCCTCCCGCACCACCAGGATGTCGTGCTCCCGGTAGCCGCCGGCGCCGGGCTGCCCCTGTGGAATCATGATCATCGGTTCCATGGACACCACCATGTTGGGCTCGAGCACCGTGGTGACGTCCTCGCGAAGCTCGAGGCCCGCCTCGCGGCCGTAGTAGTGGCACAGCACGCCGAAGCTGTGGCCGTACCCGAAGGTGCGGTTTTCGAGCAGGCCGTAGCGCTCGTAGATCGTGTTGAGCTCGGCGGCGATGTCACAGCAGCGCACCCCGGGCTTGATGAGGCCGATGCCGGCCTCGTGCACCTCGACGTTGATCTTCCACAGCCGCAGGTGCTCGTCGGAGCATTCCTCGGCGAACAGCGTGCGCTCGAGCGCCGTGTAGTAGCCGGCCGGCATCGGAAAGCAGTTCAGGCTCAGGATGTCGCCGCGCTCGATCTTCCGGGAGGTGACGGGGTTGTGGGCGCCGTCGGTGTTGACGCCCGACTGGAACCAGGTCCACGTATCCATCAATTCCACGTGGGGCTGGCTCCTGCCTATCTCCCGCACCATGGCCTGGGTCGCGTGCAGGGCTACCTCGTACTCCGGCACCCCGACCCCGATGGCCTCCACGCAGGCCGCGCCGCCGATATCGGCGATGCGCGCGCTCTCGCGGATCCAGGCGACCTCCTCGTCGGACTTGACCATGCGCATGCGCATGGCGGCCTTGCTCACGTCTACCAGATCCGCGGTGGGCAAGGCCCCCTGGAGCTTGCGCTGGTTTTCCAGGGTGACGTGGTCGAACTCGACGCCGACCCTGCAGCCATCCGGGATCAGCCGCTTCACCGCGACGAAGTAGTTGTCCCGGTGCCAGTCGGTGTAGACCAGGTTGTCGCCGTAGGTGCGCCGCCACGGCTGCCCCGCGTCGATGTTGGCCGAGATCGTGGTCTGGCCTTCCTGCGTGACCGCCAGTCCGTAGGGGCGCCCGAAGGAGCAATGCAGGAAGTCGCTGAAATAGTTGATGTTGTGATGCGAGGTGAAGAGGCAGACGTCGATCTGCCTCGCCCCCATGTGGGCGCGCAAGGCCGTGAGCCGGCGGTCCATCTCTCCGGCGGAGAAGGTCGGCTTTACCTTCTCGCCGTTGGGGATCGTCTTGAGCTGCTCCATGGCCGTCACCTGCTCACGATGGCACACTCCCCCTCACCGGCCGAGCCGTCCAGCGATCTCGGGCGAGCCGGCGCCGTAGCGGTAGGCACGGAAGACGTAGTTGCCTCCCTTGTAGCTCGGATGGTCTTCGGAAAAGTACGGGGAGACATACTCCCAGACGATGTCACCCTCGGGCGTGACCTCGAAGATGCGGCCCCAGACGCCTTCGCAAATCAGCGTGTTGCCGGTCTCGAGTCGCTGCGCGCCGCTGATGAACCAGCTGAAGAACGTCCCCGGGGGAGAGCCCTGATACTGCCATGCGATCTCCCTGGTGCGAGGGTCCAGCTCGATCACGCGCGACCCCGCGCCCGGTCCGCCGTAGAGCACGTCGGCGCCGTTGGCGAAGAACAGCAGGTTGCCGTTGTCCAGCAGGTGCACGTTGTGCTGCTGGCCGTAGGACCAGTCGCAGTGCTCCCACTTGAACGCTCTGGTTTCCCGGTCGATGATCGCCATCAGGTGGTTGTACCGGAAGTTCACCAGGAGATCGCCGTTGTCCAGCGGCCAGAGAGAGTTCGCATGGCTGAACTCGACGCGCGCGCAGATGGGGTTGAGCGGGTAGCGGTACATCTCCTCGGATGAAGCCGCCTCCCATTCCCATACCAGGTTGCCGTCGCGGTCGATCTCGCGCAGCACGTCGCTGTAGATCCCGTCGGCGTGCTCGGACCCCTCGCGTCCGCCCTTCACGCGCCGTGCCTGTTCGTCGGACAAGAGCTTCCACGAGGCGTACACGGTGTTGCCGTTGGCACGACGCCGCTGGTCATGGTGGTGGCAGGGGTCCACGTGTTCCCAGACGACATTCCCGTCCCAGTCGAGCTCGAGCAGATGTCCGCCCTTGCCGCGCAGGCCGCTGGGGCCGTCGGTGGTCTGGACGGCGGCCAGCAGGTTGCCGTTGGGCAGAAGGTGGCCGTAGAGTCCCGCGAAGCCCGGCAGATGCCATTCATGCACCACGTTCCCCTGCAAGTCGATCACGTGCGTGGCCTTCCGGCCCAGGGGACTGAAGATGGTGTAACCAGGCGTTGCGCGCGCTTCGTCGAAGATCGTGAGTCCGGTCCGAAGATGTCGCATCCTGGAAGATCCGGCCGGGGCGGCGAGAGGTCTAGTTCTCCGAGAACGTCAGCCCGTCGCGCTCGTTGTCGAGCTCCCGGTCCATGAAGTCCACCACGAGGGGAAAGGAGAGCTTCGCGGCGTGGGGATGGTATCCCTCGGTGCCGGGGTCCACGAAGCCGTGGCCCCCGAAGGGGAAGAAGTGCCACTCCAGCGGTTGCCCGTTGGCGAGGAAGCTCTCCCACACCCGTTGCTGGATGGGCACGGTGGAGATGCGGTCGTCGACGCCGTACAGGACGATGGAGGGGCACTTGATGTTGCGCGCGGCGTCGCAGGGATGAACGGGCCTGATCTCCGTCGAGGGTTCGTCCCGGATCGTGGGGTAGTAGCCGACAAACGCCCGGACCTCGGGGGTGGCGGCGACGAAGTGTATGGCAATGCGCCCGCCCATGCAGTAGCCGGACACGGCCACCCGGGTCGCGTCCACGTCGCTCCGGGAAGCGAGATAGTCCCAACCCTGGCGGATGACCCGGACGAATTCGCCATCCTTCGTGCGCGCCTGGATCTGCCGGCCGGTGTGGATATGGGTCACGTCCGGATAACCCAGCATCGAGTACAGGTCCGGGACCACCACGGTGTAGCCCAGGTGGGCGAACTTCAACGCCTCGATCTTGATATAGTCGGTGACGCCCGTGTTCTGATGCGTCATGAGCAGCGCCGGCCCCGGCTTGTCGCGCTCGGGAGCGGCCAGGTAGCCGTAGACGCCGTCTCTTTCGGGAGTGAGGACGCGTTCGTGTACTTTCATGGGCACCCTTCGCAGATCAGGTGAAGACCGATCCTATCCGCTCCACGGAAACGAATCAACTCTGCCCGCACGATGTCGTCGTCGTCGTCAGGTTCGCGGTCGTTGAGGGTGCGGCATGCGGTAGCCGACTCCGCGCACGTTGAAGATCCAGGTAGGGTTCTCCGCGTCTTCGCCGAGCTTGGCACGGAGCTTCTTGACGAAGTTCCGCACGAGATCGATACCGCCCGTGCTCCCGCTCCAGACCCGGCGCTGCAGGGTCTCGTAGGTCACGACCCGTCCCGCGTTGAGCGAGAGCACGCGCAGCAGCTCGTACTCCGTCGCGGTCAGCTCGATCTCGCGCCCAGCCACCGTGACGCGGCGTGCCTCGTAGTGGATGGCGAGTTCGCCGAGTGCGAAGGGCTCGGGCCGGGCGACCCGGCGCAGCGCGGCGCCGACCCGGGCCTTGAGCTCGGTGCCCGAGAAGGGCTTGACGATGTAGTCCGCGGCGCCGGCTTCAAGCGCCCGGGCGATGTTCTCGTCGCGGCCGTAGCCGGAGATGAACACGACCGGAAGGTCGGCGAGTTCGGGTATGTTCTCCAGCAGCGTGATGCCGTCGGTGCCGGGCAGCACCACGTCGAGCAGGACCAGGGAAGGTTTCTCGGTGCGGATGATCCGGGCGAGATCTTCGTGCTCGCCCGTCACCAGCGCGGCGTAGCCCGCCTTGGTGAGGGCGTCGCGTGCGAAACGCAGGGTCTGGGGGTCGTCGTCGACGACCAGGACGCGGGCGGGCTCGCCCCTCTCCATGGGCGTGTCGGTCACCGGCACGGCGGGGTCCGCCGGATCGTTCTCCCGGGCGTCCTCGACCATGGGCAGGGTGAAGGTGAAGCGGCTGCCCTGGCCGGCGCCGGCACTCTCCGCCCGGATGCGCCCGCCGTGCGCCTCCACCAGCCCCTTGCAGATGACCAGCCCGAGGCCGGTGTCGGAGAGCGGGCGCTCGCCGGCGGGACCGGCGTGCTTGACGAAGAGATGAGGTAACTGCTCGGGCGCGATGCCCCGGCCCTCGTCGGAGACGGCGACCGCGACGTGGGCGCCGTCGCGGATGGCCGTGACCCGGATCGGGGCGGCCTCCGGCGAGTGCCGGGCAGCGTTGGCCAAGAGGTTGTTCAGCACCTGCACGATGCGCCTTCGGTCGGCCATCACCCGGGGCAGGCCCCGCGGCAGGTCGATGACCACGGCGTGGCGGCCGCCGCCGGAAAGGAAGGTGTTGCGCGCCCGGTCCACCAGCACGGTCACCTCGGAGGGCTCGGGCGAGACCGAGAGAGTTCCCGCCTCGATGCGTCCCGCGTCGAGGAGGTCGCCGATAAGGCCGCGCATGTGCGCGGTCTGTTCGTGGATGATGCGGTGGAACTCGCGCATCTCGGCGGGGTCGAGGTTGACCCCTTCCTCCAGCAGGGTGTCGGTCGAGCCCTTGATAGCGGTGAGCGGTGCGCGCAGCTCGTGGCTCACCAGACTGAGGAACTCCGTGCGCAACCGCTCCAGCTCTTCGAGCGGCGCCAGGTCCTGCATGGTGACCACCACCGAGACGATCTCGCCGGCGGCGGAATGGACCGGGGTCGCGTTGATCAGCGTGCGCACGCTGCGCCCGTCCGGCACCGAGATCACGACCTCCTCGGCGCGCACCGTCTCGCCGGTGCCGAACAACTGCACGACGGGGTGCTCGCTGAACGACACCAGGGGGCCGTCGGCCCGTCGGAAGGAGATCACGTCCAGCAGCTCATCCACCGGGCGGTCCACCGTGCGCAAGCCCTCGACGATGCGCCGCGCCTCGCGGTTGAACGACGCCGGCCGGCCGCTCCGGGCATCGAACACAACGACGCCGACCGGCGAGGTCTCGATGACGGTCTCGAGGTCGGCCCGCGCCTGGCGCTCGTCGCGGTGGGTACGGGCGTTGGTAAGGGCGGTCGCGGCCTGGCTTGCGAAGAGAAGCAGTATCTCCTCGTCCTGGTCCGTGAATGCGACTGCTCCCTCCTTCTCGGCAAGGAAGAAGTTGCCGACATGGACGTCCCGGTGGCGCATCGGCGTGCCCTGGAAGGTCTCGGAGTGCATCAGCTCGGAAGAAAAGCCGAGGGAGCGGACGAAGGCGGGGAGGTCGGTGAGCCGGATCGGCCCGGGGAGGTCGCGGAAGTGCGCGAACAGCTTCGGGCCGTCCGGCCAGTCGACGAACTGACGCTGCTCGTCGGGGGTGAAGCCCGAGGTGACGAACTCGCGTACCTCGCCCGCCTCATTGATGGTGGTGATGATGCCGTAGCGGGCGGCGGTGAGCACGCGGGCGCTGTCCACCGCCTCCTGCAGCACGGTGGTGACGTCGAGGCTCGCATTGATGCGCAGCACCGCCGCGCTGAGCGCCGAGATCCGTTCCCGCAGCACCTCGATCTCGCGCCGTGATTCGTTGGCCTTGGCCACAAGGCTCCTCCTCTTCTTCGGACCCGGTACGGGGAACCCGGTCGAATCGCGTTCGCCCGCTCCGCCGTAGCCCACCGGATGCTTGTGCATCGAGCGGTACGGGCCGCACCTTGTGACGGCAGTTCAGGGACGGCCTTGAGTCAGTTACGGAAACGACATACTTAAAGTCACAATTGATACGTATAGTTTAGCTGAAATCTTTCATAGAGGGAACAGGTGTCCGGCGGATCTCGATACCGATAGT
Organism: uncultured Binatia bacterium (SeqCode); assembly: GCA_965219905.1. Lineage (GTDB taxonomy): Bacteria > Desulfobacterota > Binatia > UBA9968 > JAJDTQ01 > JAJDTQ01. The sequence continues at coordinate 1,503,205 of CBDCOS010000003.1, forward strand.
TCGATACCGATAGTTCGGCGGCGTCCGCACGCGTCTGGGGACACGGACATGTTTACAAAAACGATATCCATTTGCCATGTGTCGATGCGCACATTTTACTTATACTTCGGTAAGGTGTGCTTCTCAATGTGAGCAGCATCATCAACCCCGTCCACACTTCGGCGAAAGCTCCGTTCTCGCGTCGTGACGCGCTGGCCTTCCTTGCCCTCGGCCTCATGGTGGCGGTCGTGTACTTCCCCGCGCTCTGGGGCGACTTTCTCTGGGACGACATAGTCCTGGTCGACGAGCCGTTGATTCGCAAGGGGACCGGCCTCTGGAGCATCTGGTTCCAGCCCTGGGCCATGGAAAGGGAGAATCATTACTGGCCCGTCGTGTATACGAGCTTCTGGCTGGAACACAAGCTATGGGGATTTACGCCGCTGGGCTATCACCTCGTCAACGTGCTGCTGCACCTGGCCAACTCCGTGCTGGTGTGGCGGCTGCTGTCGCGCCTTGCCGTACCCGCGGCCTGGACGGTGGCCGCGCTCTTCGCGGTGCACCCCCTGCACGTCGAATCGGTGGCCTGGATCATCGAACGCAAGGACCTCCTGTCGTCGCTGTTCTACCTCACCGCGGCGGTTGCCTGGATCCGGTTCGTGGAAACGCCCGGGTGGGGACGCTACGTCCTTGCGCTGGCGCTGTTCACCGCCGGGCTCCTGTCCAAATCGGTCGTGGTGACCCTGCCCGCGGCGCTGTTGATCTGGCATTGCTGGAAGCGGGGCGGAGTGACCCCCGTGGATCTCCGGCGTCTGGCGCCGTTTTTCGCGGTGGGGCTGTGCATCGCGATGGCCGACTTCCTGCTCTACGCCTCCCGTGTCCCGCTTTCCCTGGGCTACTCGATGGTGGAGCGACTGCTGATCGCGGCACGCGCCTGGTGGTTCTATATCGGCAAGCTCCTGTGGCCCACGGACTTGGCGGTGATCTATCCCTTGTGGGAGATCCGTGTCGGGGATCCGCTGGCCTGGGCCTACGTCCTCGCCGCGGCGGCGCTGCTGGCGTTGCTCTGGTTCGGCCGGCGTTGGTACGGTCCGGGGCCTCTGGCCGGAGCGCTCTTCTACACGGTGACGCTGTCGCCCATGCTCGGCTTCGTGGACCACAACTACATGCGGTACGCTTTCGTCGCCGACCGCTTTCAGTATCTTGCGGGTATCGGTGTGATGGCCGTGCTCGCCGGTGGCGGTGCGGTCGTTGCGGCCAGGCTGCGGAGACCGCTACGGATGGCCGCGCCTTGCCTCGCGGCCGCAATCCTGACGGTCCTTGGCGTCATGACCTGGCGCCAGGCAGGTATCTACCGGGACGGCGCCGCGTTCTTCGGCCACATCGTCGCTCACAATCCCGAAGCTCGGTACGCTCACCTCAACCTGGCTCGCGCGCTGGTCAAGGAGAACCGCCCGGAAGATGCCCTGGCCGCCGCGCGGCTCGCCGTGGAGAAGCTGGAGACGCGCCAGGATTTGGCCGACGCACACGACGTTCGCGGCCGTGCGCTCCTTAATCTCGGGCGGCTCGACGAGGCCGGGGAGGCCCTGCGCCGCGCCCTGGACCTCGATCCCGGCCATGTCAAGGCCCGCGAGAACATGACCGAGTTGCTGAGGAGATAGAAGTGGCCCAGCCCATCCCCTCCTGGATTCCCGCCCCCGATCAGGGCCGAGGATAAACTTTCGCGGGAATGACGGGGCGGGACGCGGGACTGCCGGGTTATCCTCTTGGGGCTGCGCCGCCTTCCGGGACACCGAACTCCGGATAGGCTTCATTGCCGTGCTCCGCGATGTCCAGACCGATCATCTCGGCTTCAGCGGACACACGCAGGCCAACCACGGCCTTGATGGCGTTGAACATCACTAGGCCGCATATCATACAGAAACTGAAGACCCCCACGACGCCCACCACCTGGATCCAGAGGAGGCCGATTCCGCCGCCGTAGAACAGCCCGGACTCCACGTGAAACAGGCCCAACAGGACCGTACCCAACGCGCCGGACACGCCATGGACCGATATCGCACCCACCGGGTCGTCGATGTTCATCCGATCGAACATCAACACGGAGAAGACCACCACCACTCCCGGAAGAAAGCCGAAGAAGAGGACTGCGGCCCAGGGCTCCACGAAGGCGCAGGCGCCGGTAACCGCCACAAGACCGGCCAGGGTGCCATTGAGAGTCATCGTCACGTCGGGTTTGCTGAACAGCAGCCACGCCGCCACGGTGGCGCCGATGGCGGCCGCGGCAGCCGCAAGGCTGGTATTGACCGCGATCGTCGATATCGCGCCCACCTTGGCTCCCATGACGCTTCCCATGTTGAACCCGAACCACCCGAACCACAGAATGAACACTCCGAGGGTGGCGAGCATGAGATTGTGACCCGGAAGGGCCAGGGGCATTCCCATATCGCTGTACTTGCCGAGCCTCGGACCCAGCACGATCACCCCCGCCAGGGCAAACCACCCGCCAACGGAATGCACGACCGTCGAGCCGGCGAAGTCCACCATGCCCAGATCCGCTAGCCATCCCCCGCCCCAGATCCAGTGCCCCACCATGGGATAGAAGATCAGCGAGATAAAGAAGCTGAATACCAGGTAGCTGAGAAACTTGGTGCGCTCCGCCATGGCCCCGGCAACGATGGTGGCAGCGGTGGCGCAGAACATCAGGTGAAAAAACCACGCCGTCAACGTCGGAACCGATGTCCCGCTCAGTGACCCGTACAGGTGGCCCGTGTCCGGGGAGACGAAAAAGCCCGTGGTTCCCAGGAAGCTGTTGCCGTTGCCGAACATGATGCCGAAGCCCAGTATCCAAAAGCCCAGGGAGGCCATGGAGAAGTCTCCGACGTTCTTCATCATGATGTTGGCGACGTTCTTGACGCGGGTGAAGCCTCCCTCGACCATGGCAAAACCCGCCTGCATGAGGAACACCAGGATACCGGCCAGGACGGTCCACATGGTATCCACCGTTACCTGCAACTCCGGCACCGGCTTCCCGTCGACCCTGCCATCCAGCGCATACGCGACGGCGGGCAAGAGCATCGCTGCGATTCCCGTGGTAGCCAAAATACGCAACCATCTCCGCATGGCTTCGTTCTCCTGTCTCCCGTTGACCTCGGTCCACGCCTACAGGGTCATGCCGGAAGGCGCTTCCATCAGCCGTCCCTCCGCGCCGTCAGCGCAACGGAATGCGGATGACGACGCCGCCCATGACATCTCCCTCCTTGAAGTCCTTTCGCGGACTGTCCTTGTGGGCGTTGTGACACGTCACACAGGAAGGCGAGACCGCGACGTCGGCATACACCGCGGTGAAATACTCGACATCGTTGACGGTCTCCCGACCGTAGACGGGTTTTGACGGGTTCTTGGCGACGTTCTCGAGTCCGGCCTCTTCCACCTCGGACCTGGGAGCGTTCTCCTTGTTGATGGGCCACTTGGACAGCAACGCGTAGTTGAAAGCATCGGTCGTCTTGCCCACCATTCCCGCGCCCATACGGAACATCTGGGCCGGCAACGGCAAGGCTTTCCGTTCCTCCCAGCGCTCGCTGGCCTTGATCACCTCCTCCACGTCCTGCAGGCGATAGACCACCTCGTTCGCATAGACGTTACGGTCGGCTGCAATGACCGCGAACAGAGCATCCGCCATGATCCTCGGGGCAATTCCCGCCGACTGTTCGGGTTGCGGGGGTTTGCTGTCACAGGCGATCAACCCGGCGAACAAGACGACGGCAGCGACGTAGAGAATACTCTGTCTCTTCAGCACGTGTTTCATGCACTACTCCTTCTTCCGGCGGACCGGAACCGTTGAAGCAGTCCCATAGTCCCACTTTGTTGGAGAGGATGGCGGTGGAGTTAAAGGCGTATTACAGATGTCCAGAACTTTATGTTCACATGTTTATGTTCATATATTCATGTATATATGTTCATGCTCATACGCCCAGTGTTGTTCATTGTTCGGGCGTTCGATCGGTCCGCCAAGACTGATTTTAGCACGGTATTCCCGCTCCCGTCGAGCGGATTCCGTGTAGCCACATCGTGGAAAATTTGATATGCCCAACGGGGCTCTGCAATTCTAACCCAACTCTTTCGACCGCGATTCGGGGGCCACTATGGAACGCAGGACTTAGCACGTCTTCCCGGTCCTGTCGAGTTGATATTGTGTAGCCACATCGTGGAAAATTTGATATGTACAATGGGGCTCTGCAATTCTAACTCTTTCGACTGGCCTTCGGGGGGCCGCTATGGAACGCAAGGAAACGGAAGACAGAGAACTACGAACCGGACCCGATTCAACTGAACAAGCCGCCGATCCAGTTATAGTTGATACGAACAGCGGAGTCGCTGAGAAGAGCGGCGCGCCGGAACCCGGGGACACCCCCGACGAGAGTGTCGTGGGGTCTCCCTGGTGGGAGACCGGTTCGAGGCCTGATGACGCTGCGGAAGGGGAGCGCGAGGCCGGGACGCCAGCGCCAGGTGCGGCGCCGATGCAAAGGACCGAGTACATGTACAGGGGAGTGAAGTACGGCGCACCGGCTGCCGCGCCGAAGTCCCCTGCGCCGGAAGAGTCGGGCAGGGACGATGACCCGGTGGACTTTTCCGCGCTGGGCGTGCAGCCGGAGGACCAGCGGCCGCTCCCTCCGGCCGAAGAAAGGGAGGCGAGAGAACCCGTCATCGAGTCTCCCTGGTGGGATGTCGGTTCGAGACCCGAGGAAGCGGCCGCACGGGAGCCGGAAGAGGCGGACGGCGACGACAAGCAGGTGGAACTCTCCGTGCCGGGCGTGGTGTCAGAAGACCAGCCGTCGGTGTCGGGAGAAGGACAGCCCGCGGTCGAGTTGGAAGAACGACCTCCGGCTCCTTCCGCCGAAGGGGAGGAGGTGCAGGAACAAGGCGCCGGCTCTGATTCGTCGGAGGTCGGCTCGAGACCCGAGGAGGCGACCGGCGGTGAGTCGGAGGCCAGCGGTGACGTCGAGGCGGCGGATGAGCAGTCAGCGGACCCGTCTGCGCCCCACGTGCCGTCGGAAGACCAACCCGCGATGATGTCAGAGGACCAGCCTGCGGTTCCTTCGGCCGAAGAGGAGGAGGCGATGGAACCCATCACCGCTCCTCCGTGGTGGCGGACGACTTCGTGGGACGAGGAGGGGTCCGAGGAAGAGCCCGATGTCGGAGTCGCGGCCGGGGAGGAGGCCCGGCTTCCGTCCTACGGGTACGCTGGGACGGGGTACGGCCAGCTCATTCCGGAGCCGCTGTCCCAGGCGACCGAAGAGCGGGGCGACCACGCTGAGCCTGAGGACACGTCCGCTCCGGCCGCGATGCCAGTGCACGTTCCCGCCGCCGAAGAGGAGGGGCCGGAACATGCCGGGGAATATCTCGCGGCTGACCGCGGGGAGCCGGAACGGGCGACTCCTGCTTCGTTTCCCGCCTTGCCCGGGGCGACGGAAGCGCTGCCCGAAGGTCCGCCGGGTGAGCTGATCCGCTCGATAGTCGCCGAAGTCTGTCCCGGCGAGTTGCTGCTGGTCGAGATGCCCCAGGCTTCGTTGCCGGAGTGGACCAGTGCGGCCGTGACCGCGGCCCGGAACGATCTGGACCGGCACGTGGTCGAGCGCAAGCCCATCGATGCGGGTGAGTATCTTCGGCTGGCCATCGTTGGGGAATTATAGACGATAGTGGCCACTTTGTCCTTGACTTCCACGGCCACTATTTTGTATAATCCGGGTCATGGCACACAAGGCACCCGGTAAAGCGTTCCGCACGGGCTTGAGTCTTCTCGAACTGTTCCGGCTGTTCCCGGACGATGAAACCGCCGAAGCGTGGTTCGTCAAGGTGCGGTGGCCGGATGGCGTCCGGTGTCCCTACTGCGATTCGGAGAGGGTCCAGGACGGCTGTTCCCACAAGACCATGCCCTACCGCTGTAGGTCCTGCCGCAAGAAGTTCAGCACGAAGACCGGGACCGTCATGCAATCGTCCAACATGGGCTATCAGACTTGGGCGGTGGCGATCTACCTGCTGAACACCAACCTGAAAGGTGTCAGCAGCATGAAGCTGCACCGGGACCTGAACATCTCGCAGAAATCCGCCTGGCACCTGGCGCACCGGCTCCGGGAAGGGTGGCGGCAGGAGTCTGTTGAGTTTCAGGGTCCGGTTGAGGTAGACGAGACCTACATCGGCGGGAAAGAGAAGAACAAGCACGCCGTCAAGCGGTTCCATGCGGGCCGCGGCGGCGCTGGAAAGTCCGCCGTGGTAGGCATGAAGGACCGCGACACAAACCACGTCTCCGCGTCCAGCATCGGACGGGTTGACGGCCCTACGCTCAAGGGTTTCGTCTTCGACCACGCGGCCCAGGGCGCGGAGGTCTTCACGGACGGTCACCGGGCCTACCACGGCCTTCCCAATCACAAGGCGGTCGACCACTCTGTCGGCCAGTACGTGGACGGCATGGCTCACACCAACGGGATCGAGTCCTTTTGGTCCATGCTCAAGCGGGGCTACCACGGCACGTTTCACAAGGTCAGCGCCGCGCACCTTGACCGCTACGTCAATGAGTTCGCGGGCCGTCACAACCTGCGTTCGCAGGACACCATTGACCAAATGAAAGCCGTGGCACGGGGCATTGTCGGGAAGCGGTTGCGCTTCCAGGACCTTACGGCTCCGGTCGCGGCGGGTAGCGACGTTTTCTAGGGTGGCCATGACCACGGAAACGCGGATTTCGTTCAACCCGAACGATGTTCGGAGCATCCGACTGGTGTGCAAAAACTGCGGCCAGGAGACCGGATGGAATCGACCCGGAGGGAAGGCCTTGCCCACCCGTTGCCCGTGGTGCGAAACCGCATGGCAGATGGCGGACAAGCGGGCGATGGACTGGCTCAACAACTTCCTCCACCTGACCGCCGAAACCGAAGTCCTGTTCGGACAGTCGGCCATCGAATTGAAGCTCGAATTGAGCCTCAGCCGGAAGGAAACATGAGCAAGAAACCGCGAGAGGTAGAGCTGGTGAAGTCGACCTATCAGCCGACGAAAGCGGAGATGGAGGAGGAGATGGACCTTTCGCACCTGGAGGGACAGACGCCGGAGGAGATGGCAAAGGCCATTGTCCAGCCGGTGGAAATCAAGCACGTACCGAAGCCGCGAGGGGATTGACCCCACTTCTTCACGCACGAGCACCGGACGTTTCTTCACGAGCCTGCACCAGACCGTTGATCCCCTCCGAAGGGAGGGAGTCCATGAATCCGGCCGTCTGGCTGCTGTTGGGATGGGTAGTGATCACACCGACCAGGACCGATATCGTCACCGTCAACGGGAAAGGGCTCAGCCTGTACCAGCACCCGACCCGTGCGGAGTGCTTCGAGCGTCCCGCCGTTCTTGAGGATTTGGTCTCGATGGATGATCCGATTCGGGACTGGGTGAGTGAGCACCTGGCGGGCCGGGCTACCCACGGCCCGTTGACCAAGAAGGAACTGGATGACCTGGTGTCTGCCCATCTCAAGGGGTTCGTCATGCCGGGTCTGCCGCCGGTCCAGGTTTCCGAGCTACGGGGCGTCTCGTTTTGGGACGGGACCGCCGCGCAATACCGGGCGATGTGCATCCAGTTCGACCCGGACAACTACCGGGCGGCGTAGGGAAAGCCTATGACGGACGATCAGATAGACGATTGCTTCACGGGGATCGGGAGAGCCTTCGTCGAGAAACGGGCGCTGTTGCCACGTCTCGCGGAGCTTAAGAAAAAGCTCAACGCTTACGGCAAGGCCCTGGACGCGGCGACCCGAGATGATGAACTGGACTTCTCGCCGCCCGCCGCCATCCTGGACAACTACAAGGGAGACCCGGTTACTGACTGGGCGGCGTTCAAGACCGGGTTGTCCAGGCTGGAAAAGCTCAACAAGATTCTTTCCGGGTAGCGCCTGAGCCTGGGCATCGGTGGTGGATGGCCACTATCGTCTATAATTCCCTTCACGCTCGCCCCACCACGTTTCTCCGTCCAGTTCGAATTCGCCGGTTACCGACGTTAGCCGCGAGGGACCGCGGTCTTCCCAGTACAACCCCTCGACGGCGCGGCAGATGCTCGACTTGCCGATCCCGTTCGGACCGAACACGACGTGGAAGCCTGCTCCCGCTGCTTCGATTTCAAAGGGTTGGCTGATGCCGGGCAGCCGGTCTATGGCAAGTCGCCTCAGCTTCACGAAGGCTCGCTTCCCCTGCGGCCAGCGAGTATGGCGTGCAACGCCGCCTTCCCCGAGTGGAACAAGAGGTCGCGCAGGGCATCGTCCGACAGAGGGTCGGTCGCATTGCGATGATCCTCAACGGGCAGCCAGACATCCTCTCGGGCAGTTTCGCTCAACGCCGCGCGCGCCTTGTCGAGCAACGCCCTGGACCGGTCGTTATCGTCCCTGAGCACCAGGAGCCGCTGCGCCATCAGCGCGGCCGGATCATCGCCCAGCGCGATTTCCGCGAGGTCCAGCGGCAACTCCATCGAGTCAACGACCTTGTTGAAGAAGACCGCGGTGCCATCCACGACCCGCCCCATCGAACTCCATCCACCGCCGGCAATCCACCGCTGGATTTCCGCATGACAGCCGCTTGTCCCCGTGAGTCGCCCACGCAGACCGAGCGCGCGGGGAACCGAGGCTTCTTCCCCAAGCCGGCGGACAAGTCTCTCCGCTTCGCTCAACAGCCGGTCCGGTACATCCTCCACATGCTCAAGCCCTTCCACCGACACGGCCACCTGCTCCCATCGGAGCGGCGCCAGGGGAATTTGCCTGACGTCGATGCCGCCATCGCTCGACACCGTCAGGAGCCAGGGCCCGTGAGGACCTGTTTCCGACGGGTCGAGCCCGACAAGCGAACCGAGATAACCGCAGGGCCGGGTTCCCGTTGACGCGGACAACCCCTCGAGCGAAGGCTTGTGGACGTGGCCCAGGAGCCAGGCGTCGTAGCCGGTATCATCAAGCTCGGCCCGTGTGACGGGCGCGTGGTGTCCGCCGGAGGCGTCCAGGTCCGCGTGCAACAGACCGATCCTGGGGACAAGAGGCCGGGGCGTCCGGAGCGGTTGTCTGAGGAGCTGCGCCACCGGACTCTCACGCACGTACCAGTCGCCGAAAGACCAGCCGACCACCTGGGCAACGGGAGACCCGTCCTTCGATATCGTTCTTGCCTCCCACTCGCCGCCGGCGCCCAGCAGGGTGAACCCGTCGATACGAGCCGCCAGCCGAGGCAACACCCCGACATCATGGTTGCCGGCAATGGCGATGACTTCGATTCCGGCGGCCAGCAACCGCCCAACGCTTTCCTCGAGCGGCAACATTGCCTCGAGTCTGGCGTTCGTGCTCTCAACCACGTCACCGGCGAACAGGACCGCGTCGAGTTGCTGTTTGATGGCGAGATCAACGGATAGCCGGAGTGCCGCAGCCGGCGTGAGTTCCGCCAGGTCCACTCCCCAGGCGGAAATGGCGCCGGGCACACCGGAGCAGGCGGTGCCGAGATGAACATCACCGATGGCGAGAATGGAAGCGGCTGGGTTCATATTGCCGACCTGACGGGAGCGCAACGCCTCCGCTCACCCGAGCGGCGTGCTACGGCTCTCCGGACCGATCCACCGGGGCGACGAACACCCCGTCGATCGCTGCCTCGCTCCCGTCGCTCTCCGTGAAGACCACTGCACTGAACCCCGCAACGAGACGAGGGTCGCCGTCCTTGTTCCGGATATTGGAGAAGCTGCCGCCCCAGTAGCCCTCGGTGGAGGTCGGCGTTCGCTCGGGGTGCGTCACCATGATGTCGGAAGCCACGAAGGTGCCGTTCGGATCGATCGGCGCCGCACCCAGGTGCAGTTCGTAGTCCGCGATCAGGGATCGGTCGTCCAGCACCTCTTCCCCCAGAATGACCCCCAAATGCGCACGTCTGGCGGAGAGGTCGCCGACGCACCCGATACAGCCGCTCAGGGTGCGATTGGCGAAGTCCGCGCTGAGCGTGATGGTTCCCTGGTACTCGTCGATCACGGCGGCGTCCCCGTCGCCCTCGGGGACGTAGACATAGACACCGCCGGAATTTCCGCTGTAGGCCGCTTCCCCCGCGACCGGCAATTCCGGCGGACTCGCCGGATCGGTCTCAGGCCCGTCCACGACAGCGTATATCTCTGAGTCCGCGAAGCTCAGCTCGGGAAGATGCTGGCCGGGGAACTGTACCCACCACCCGGCCATCAGGTAGTCGGCCGGATTGCCCGGGTCCCAACTCACCAGGGCGTGAGCGAGGGTCGTGCCGGCCTCCACGTCCTTGAGAAAGGTCCAGCCCCGCGCCTCGTGTCCGGGGATCGGCGTGGCGCCCGCCTGGGTCCCGATGACATCGTCCGTTGTGTTGACCGATGCCTCGCTGCCGTCCTGCAACGTCACGAACATACGCAAGCGCGGACCCGAGAACTCGCTGTTCCTCTCGAACCGGATCTCGTCCTGCATCGCGGTTCCCGGAGAGCCGCCCGTCGTGCAGGCGCCCACGGTCACGGCCATCAGCGCGAGCAACAGGGAACCCATCGCGTGAAGCCGCCCGTTCATCGTCGTCGTCCTCTCCACGACGCTGATTGCCATACGGTTAGAGTACTTAATATTGAATAAATTATGCGTATCAGAATTGGCTGAATTACTATCTTCTCGATAAATATTGACGCAGATTCCACGCGCCGGGTCTGGATTTGTAACTTACCGACATATTTGCGCAATTCTTTATTTTCATATCGATCACGGAGGGAGGCGGGAATGAAGCCGGGGATGTCCGGTGCAACGACTGGAATTTTGGCACGGCGTGGTATAGTGATTTCAGGTGATTTCGCGGCAGAATCCTCAAATTAACACGAAACCAAAAAGTCGGTTCACAGAAAACTCATACTCGAGTAGTAGGAGAAGACCATGGCTGATGCCCCCGGTAAGCTGGACGTTCTGGCCGCAACAAGGCTGATGGCGGCCGCGTTGGGAATCGTAGCGGCGGCGACCCTGGGCACGGTCCGGCCCGCTCTTGGCGCCGATGCCGGGACCTTCAGGATGTCGATAGTCTTGACTTTCGACTACGCCAGGGTGCGGCAGTCGGACGGGACCGTCTTCGGCGGCGGTACGACCGGGTCAGGCGTCATTCTCGACAGCACCGGCGGTCCGTTTACGAAGGATGCGCGGAGTGACGTGACGTGCGTGGTTCATGGGAAAAGAACGGCCGCACGGTTGGACCTGAAGACGTTCTGCGCGTTGAAGGTGGGCGAAGGTGATGATGAGTTCTACGTGTCGGGCGGGAGGACGGCCGGGAGCATGACGGCCGGTGGCGGCGGTAAGGGCCGGCTGGTCATGGAGGGCGGTACAGGGAAATTCTCCGGCGTTCGCGGGACCTGTGAGTATGAGACGACCTACACTAGCGACAACCGGAGTTCCACGGCCACGGCCTGCTCGTGGGAGCGACCGTAGGGAACCCGATCCGCGCGGCATCCTTTTCACGGGCTTGCACTTCGCGGAAGTCCGGCCCAGAGGTTGAAATCCCGTGAAGTTAAATTGAACCGAACCAGGGAGGTCCCATGAAACACGTTCTGACAGTGCTGCTGCTGGCGGGCTTCGTCCTGTGCCAGGCCGGCGTCGCGGCCGGCCTGGTAGAGTGGGAGTCCGGAGAGAGTTCCGAGCGCCTGTCGCGCTCCTCCCACAAGGCGGACTTCTTCCGGCTGAGCAACCACTTCATCAGCCAGGACAACAAGATCTTCTGCGGGCCGGTCTCTTCAGCCATCGTCTTGAACGCGCTGAGGCTGGGCAAAAAGAAGGAACTCCCCCAGGACACCTACTCCATCGCGGAGGACGAACGCGCCTGGCTCCCCAAGGGGTTCAACCCCTTCTTCGGCAAGTACACGCCGAACAACGTCCTCACCGACCAGACCAAGACCAAGATCGAGGTGCTGGGCAAGCCCATCGAGATCCAGGGGGCCATGAAGAAGGACTTCGGCCTGCAACTCCGGCAACTGGCCCAGGCCCTGAGCGCCCACGAGCTCGACGTGCGGATCCGCGTGGTCGGTGAAGAGACGAACGACGAGACGATCAAACGCGAGCTGGCGAAGAACCTGGCCGCCCCGGGTGACTACGTGCTGGTGAACTACCACCGCAAGACCCTGGGCCAGAAGGGCGGCGGGCACATCTCCCCCCTCGGAGCCTATGACGAGGCGAGCGATTCGTTTCTGATCATGGACGTGAACCCGAACCGGGCCCCGTGGGTGTGGGTGAGCGCGGCCGAACTGATCAAGGCCATGCGCACCTTCGACACCGTGGAGAACCGCGGCTACCTGTTGATCGCCGAGGGACGATAGCGGAGCGATCCCGGAGCCCGAGGCCGGCATCCATGCAACTGAAATGCAGCATTCTTCCAAGGATCGGGAACGGCCACTGAAAAGCCGGGACGAACTCACGCAAGAGACCGCCGCGCTCCGGGAGCGGGCCTCCGCCCTGAGCGCGGCGATCCTGCGCATCAGCGCGAGCCTCGACCTTGGCACCGTGCTGCAGGAGGTCGTGGACAGCGCTCGCGAGTTGACCGGCGCGCTCTATGGCATCATAGCCACGGTCGACGAAGCGGGCGAGGTCCGCGACTTCGTCACCTCCGGGTTCACCCCCGAGGAGCACCTGCAGTTCACCGAGTGGCCCGACGGTCCCCGGCTGTTCGCGCACCTCCGCGATCTCCCCGGGCCGTTGCGGCTCACGGACCTGCCGGCCTACGTCCAGGCGCTCGGCTTCTCTCCCGACCTGATGCGCTCGAAGACGCTGCAGGCGACGCCGATGCGCCACCGCGGCGAGCAGGTCGGCAACTTCTTCCTGTCCGAGAAGGAAGGCGGCGCGGAGTTCACGGGCGAGGACGAAGAGGTGCTGATGGTGTTCGCCTCGCAGGCGGCCACGGCCATCGCCAATGCACGCACACACCGGGACGAGCGGCGGGCGCGGGCAAACCTCGAGGCCCTGGTGGAGACCTCTCCGGTGGGCGTGGTGGTGTTTGACGCCACGACGGGCAGACCGGTGTCGCTCAATCGGGAAGCGAAACGGATCGCCGAAGGGCTGCGCATACCGGGGCGGTCTCTGGAGCAGTTGCTGGAGGTGGTCACGTTCCGGCGCGCCGACGGGCGCGAGGTTTCGCTCGGCGAGATTCCCATCGCACGGACGTTCGGCTCCGAGACCGTGCGCGCCGAGGAGATCGTGCTCTCCGTGCCGGACGGAAGGAGCGTGACGGCGCTCATCAACAGCACACCGATCCGTTCCGCCGAGGGCGAGATCGTCTCGGTCGTGGTCACCATGCAGGACCTCGCGCCGCTGGAGGAACTGGACCGGCTGCGGGCCGAGTTCCTGGGCATCGTGAGCCACGAACTGCGCACTCCGCTCGCCGCCATCAAGGGCTCCACCACGACCGTGCTGGGCGCCTCGCCCGCTCTGGACCGGGCCGAGCTGGATCAGTTCTTCCGGATCATCGACGAGCAGGCCGATCACATGCGGGGCCTCATCAGCGACCTCCTGGACGTGGGTCGCATCGACGCGGGCACGGTGTCCGTCGCACCTGAACCTGCAACGGTGGCGGTGGTGGTGGACCAGGCCAAGAACGCGTTCCTGAGCGGCGGCAGCGCGCACACGATTGTCATCGACCTTCCGCAGGACTTGCCGCGGATGCTGGCGGACAGGCAGCGCATCGTGCAGGTCCTGAACAACCTCTTCTCCAATGCCGCCAGGCACTCTCCCGAGTCCTCGCCCATCCGGGTCGTCGCGGTTCGCGACGGCCTGCACGTCGCGATCTCGGTCTCGGACGAAGGCAGGGGGGTGCCCGTGGAGCAGCTTCCGTACCTGTTCCGGAAATATACGAACCTGGGCGGCGACGGAGAGCGCGGGCTTCGGAAGTCCGGCCTGGGGCTCGCCATCTGCAAGGGCCTGGTGGAGGCCCACGGGGGCCGCATCTGGGCCGCAAGCAGCGGGCCGGGTCAGGGCACGCAGGTTACCTTCACGATTCCGGTGGCCGAAGAGCCCGCGGCGGCAGCCGGCTCCCGCCCAAGCCGTTCCCCGTCGCTTGGCGAGGGACGGGAACCGATTCCGATCCTGGTGGTGGACGACGACCCGCAGACGCTTCGTTACGTTCGCGAAGCCCTCGCCAAGAACGACTATTCGCCGATTGTCACCGGAGAGCACCAGGATCTGTCCCGCATCATCAGGACGGAGAAGCCCAGACTGGTGCTGCTCGACCTCCTGCTACGCGGCGCCGATGGAATCGAGCTGATGGAAACTCTCCCCGAGATGGGCGATCTGCCGGTCATCTTCATTTCCGCCTACGGAAGAGACGAGACCATCGCCAGGGCGTTGGAGGCCGGAGCCGCGGACTACATCGTCAAGCCCTTCTCGCCGACCGAACTGGTGGCCAGAATCCGTGCGGCTCTGCGAAGGCAAGCGGGAACGGAAAGCTTCGTTCTGGGAGATCTTGCCATCCACTACGAGCAGCGCAGGGTCGCCTTGGCCGGCGACCCCATGCGGCTGACCGTCACCGAGTACGAACTCCTCCGCATACTCTCGGTCAACGCCGGGCGGGTGTTAACCTACGATTCGCTGATCCGCCAACTGTGGAGCGGGCCGGACGACGGCGACCCGGACCGCGTCCGCACCTTCGTGAAGCAGCTCCGCCGAAAGCTCGGCGACGACCCGGCCCGCCCAACCTACATTCTGAACGAGCGCGGGGTCGGCTACCGCATGCCCACACCACAAAACCCGTAGGGAGCCCGGACCTCTACGTCGCCGCGTTCGACCCTTTGTACCTGATCCACCCCCGGCCGGTGAGGCACACGCGGACCATCTCGGGCCCGTCCATGCGATCCACGTAGCTTGTGGATTCCACCAGGTTCTGTTCCACCAAACTGCTCAATAACTCTGTCACTTCCGGTTCTGCCGGAAGCGACAGGGTATATCGGGGTCCCGCTACTCGACTGCCTATTTCCTTGAGCAAGGTTGCTTCCTTCTCGGTCATTTTCAGTCCTTCATCGACGGAATGCCCGCCCGGAATAGCTTGAAGTTCGTAACCCGCCCATTCGTGCATTCATCGGAATCGGAGAGCACCGTCCGGCAACAGCGTAACATACAGCACATCATGTTAGTGTGAGCAGTCCATGAGCTATGCGGATACTTTCGTGTTTTTTACATGACTTTATGGATTGTATTACACATTGCTGTTGACTTGCACCCCGATTGCTGTCACAGAAGCCGTCGTGACGACGTTGTCTTCACGTTGCATGCGCTGGGCTTCCCAGCTTGGGCGAGAGACTGGTTGAGTGACTCCTCCTCCCCGGCGCGTTCCGGTTCTGATCTGACAAGCCCATCCTGATCGAGGAGTGGCTGATGAAGGGTTTCAAGATAGTGAGCCAGGAGCGGGAGAATGGCGCCATTCGGGGCTTCGTCCAGCAGTCTGGCGCCCTCTATCGCTTCGAGCTCCTGGTCGATGGCACGCTCACGCTGTGGAGGGTCCGGGATGGGGTGGATTCGACTGAGCCCGCCAACGCGCCCAAGACCGCGGCCATGCTGCGGAGAAAGTTGCAAGATTGACTTCCGCCCCTGCGATACGTAGACTCCGGTCGAGTGTAATGGCGGCAAGTAATCAGAGTCTCCCAGGAAAGCCCATGTCCCTGCGTCGGGGTCCGCGCGTAATCGCAGCGTCGCTGCTCGCCATACTGATGGCGCTCCCGGCCGCGCTTTCCGCCGCCTCCCCGCGCGTGGTCACGACCGTGGCGCCCATCACCAGCATTGTCGAGAACGTGGCCGGGAGTCGGGCGCGGGTCACCGGCATCGTGCCCGAAGGGGTGAACTCGCACACGTTCCGGCCGGTGCCGTCCGACGCCCGCACCATGGCGCGGGCGGACCTCATCGTCCTGAACGGCCTTTACCTGGAGATCCCCACCCTCAAGCTGGCGCGCGCCAACAGGCGGACGGACACGCCGATCCTGCTGCTCGGCGACCGCACCCTGGCCGAGAAGGACTACGTCTTCGACTTCAGCTTCCCCAAAGACCAGGGCCATCCCAACCCGCACCTGTGGCCCGACCCGATTCACGTCATGACCTACGCGCGCCTCGTGCGCGACGCCCTGATCGCCGCCGACCCCGCGGGCCGCGCCGCGTACGAGGCCAACGCGGAGCGCTACCTGGGGCAGCTCCGGGCGCTGGACAAGGCCATCGCGGCGGCCGTGGCAACCGTGCCGGAGGGGAACCGCCGCCTGCTCACCTATCACGACTCGTGGCCCTACTTCGCCAAGCGCTACGGCTTCACCGTCATCGGCGCGGTGCAGCCCTCAAGCTTCGCCGAGCCCAGCCCCCGGGAGGTGGCCCGTCTCATCGACCAGTTGAACCGGGAGCGGGTGCCCGCGGTGTTCGGCTCCGAGGTCTTCCCCAGCCCGGTGCTGCGGCAAATCGCCCGTGAGGCGGAGACCCGGTTCATCGACAGCCTGCGGGACGACGACCTCCCGGGCGAGGCCGGCGACCCCGTCCACTCCTACACCGGAATGATGCTGGCCAACATCCGCACCATCGTCACGGCGCTGGGCGGCTCCGCCGACGCCCTCGATGCCGTTGACCCGGCGCCGGTGGCCGGGCATCACGCGCGCTACCGCTAGTGTGGTGTCTGGTTAATTCGCAGCATAAGATGCGGAGGATTTTTCGTTGTCGGCAAGGCGCGATGACGAGCAGTGGCGGGTACCACGCGAGGAAGAGCAACGCAGCCGACGGCGAAAAAGACCCATATATTATACAACGATCTCAACTGATTCCGACCATTCCCTCGGGTAGCGGACAAGCGTCGCCATGTCAAGCCCCGCCACGACAGCCCTGCAATAAATCACTATATATCAACAGGTTATAGTCGTATCTGAACGACTCACCCTCCTGCGTCCTTCGGTCAAGCGGCGCCAGCGGATGACCTCCCGCACTCCGGGGTGCGACTTCAGTGGGTTGCGTTTCGATTACGGTCCTGATAGCATTTTCTTCGGTTTCGGTTTCGAGACCGGAGGAGCTCGCCCCATGCCCACGCGCCAACCCGTCAAGCTCACCAAGCGCGCCGTCGATGCGCTCGCCGTGGAATCGGGCGACACCGTGGTGTGGGACCGGGACCTTCCGGGCTTCGGCATCCGGGTCTATGCCTCGGGCCGCAAGGTCTGGTGCGTGCAGACGCGCGGTGCGGGCGGGGGGCCGAAGCGCTTCGCGCTCGGCCGCTACGGGAGCCTGACACCGGACGACGCGCGCCGCAAGGCGGCGCTGGCCATCGACCGCATCAAGCAGGGGCTTGAGCCCGAACCTCCGCCGGTGGCGTCCGAGCCCACGGTGGCGGATCTTGCCGATCGTTACATGGAGGCCCACGTCCGGGTGAACTGCCGGCCCGCGACGGTGGAGACGTTCGGGCGCATCCTGCGCCTGTACATCGTGCCGGAGCTGGGGCATCTGCGGCTCTCGGAGGTGGACCGTCCGCAGGTCTCGGAGTTCCACCACAAGCTCAGGGAGAAGCCCTACCGGGCGAACGCGGCGGTGGGGGTGCTGGCGAACATGTTCCGTTTGGCGGAAGCCTGGGGGATGACGCCGCCGCGGCGCAATCCGTGCCGGTCGGTGCGCCGCTACAGGGAGACGCGCCGCGAGCGGTTCCTCACGCCCGGGGAGTACCGGGAATTGGGGCGGGTGCTGGACGAAGCGGAAGCCGACGGGACGGTATTTCCCTCCGCCATTCCCGCGATCCGCCTCCTGCTGCTCACGGGCTGCCGCCGGAACGAGATCCTGACGCTCAGGTGGGACGACGTGGACCGCACGGCGGGAGAGCTTCGGCTGAGGGACGGCAAGACGGGATGGCGGAGCGTGCCGCTCACGCCGGCGGTGGAGGCGGTGCTTGCGGGGATACCGAGGACGGAGGACAACCCGTGGGTGATCGCGGGACGGAAACCCGGAAAGCGTCTCGGGAACCTCGATGCGGTATGGATGAGGCTCCGCAAGCGGGCGAAGCTCGACGACGTGCGGCTCCACGACTGCCGTCACTCGTACGCGTCGCGGGCGCTGGCGCTGGGCGAGGGGCTTACGATGATAGGGGCGCTGCTCGGTCATGCGAAGGTCGGGACGACGGCGCGCTATGCGCACCTGGCGCGGGACACGGAGAAGGTCTCGGCCGCCCGGGTCGGGGGCAGCATCGGGGCGGACATCCTGCCGCCGGAAGCGCTCTGAGCCGGAGGGAGGCACGGGTCCATGGCGAAGCTCACCACGACGACGATCTCGAAACGCACGGTGGAGGCGCTGGTGGTGGAGAAGGACACGGTCTACTGGGACTCGGAGCTTTCGGGGTTCGGGGTCCGCGCCTATCCGTCGGGGAGCAAGTACTACGTGGTGCAGACCCGGGCGAACGGCAAGGCGGCGAAGCGGGTGACGGTGGGCCGGCACGGGATCGTGACGGCGGAGGAAGCGCGCAGGCGGGCGGCACTGATCATTGCGCGGATCAAGGCGGGTGAGGAGCCGCTGGCGGAGCCGGCTCCGGCCCTGGCCGAGGGCCCCACGGTGGGGGAGATTGCGCGCCGGTGGCTTGAGGAGCACGTGGCGGTGCGGTGCAAACCCAGGACGGTGGAGATGTACACGCTGATCGTCCGCAAGCACCTGCTGCCCGCGCTCGGCAGGGTCCCGGCTCTGGCGGTGGATCACGGGCGGGTGGCGGAGCTGCACCACTCGATGCGCGGGACGCCGTCGATGGCGAACCGGACGGTGGAGGCGCTGTCGCGCATGTGGAACTCGGCGGAGGACCGGGGGGAGTTGCCGGAGGCGAGCAACCCCTGCCGGCTGGTGGTGAAGAACCGCGAGCGGGGGCGCGAGCGTTTTCTCAGCGAGGAGGAGTTCCGGCGCCTGGGGCGGGCGCTGGCGGAGACCGGGAAGGGATCGTCGGTCCACGCGGTGGCGGCGATCCGGCTGCTGTTGCTCACGGGGTTGAGGCGGAACGAGGTGCTGACGCTCCGCTGGCGGGACGTGGACCTCGATGCGCGCGAGCTCAAGCTCGAGGACTCCAAGACCGGCGCGCGGGTGGCGCCGCTTTCGCCGGAAGCGGCCCGGGTGCTCGCCTGCATCCCGCGGCTGGAGGGGAACCCGCACGTGATTCCGGGGCAGAAGCCGGGCACGCACCTGCGGAACCTGAACGACCCCTGGGACCGGATACGCAGGAGCGCGAAGCTCGACGACGTGCGGCTTCATGACTGCCGCCACTCGTTCGCGTCGCGGGCGCTGGCGCTCGGCGAGGGGCTGACCATGATCGGGAAGCTCCTCGGGCACACGAAGGTGGAGACCACCGCGCGGTACGCGCACCTGGCGCGGGAGTCGGTGCGCGAGTCCGCCGTCCGCATATCCGACAGCATCGCAGCCGACGTCCTCAAGGGACACCGAGGGGGCGGCGGGGACGAAGCCCCGGCCGGGACGGCGATCTGATCCCTGGACCGTCCGGGCCGGCGCCGATCCGCAGTCCCCCGGGTGTTCTGCCCGTGGGAGCGTTTCCGGTACGGAGATGCGGGCCTGAAGGGATGCGGGAATTCTCCCCTGCCGGAGGCCGTCGGATGCGCCAGCTCGACCTGTTCAATGACAGTCCCCGCACGATCGCGCTGAACATGTTGCGTGAAGCCATCCTGGCGCGCAACGCCCCCGGAGCCGGGACCGCCCTCGAACGGCTCCTGAACCTCGCCCCTGGCCATGAGAGGGCAAGCGACGCCAGGACACTCATTGCGGTCCTGGAGGCGCCCGCGCCCGAAGGGCCCGACGAGGGAATCGAATGGCTCCCCGCCCTGGAGCGGGAATGGCGCCCGGCGGCGATGCGCTTGCTCAGAACCGGCGACTCCAGAGGACTGGGCCTCAAACCTCGCCCGCCCTCTGCCAGTTCCACCGAAGCAGAAAGACGTGTTAAACAGGACCCTGGCGGCATGATCCATTACCCTGGAATCCACCTTAACTCCGCCGCCATCCTGTTCAAGAAACCAGGACCACCTCAGGTAGGTGGCGCCACGGTTACCCTTCTCTACTTGACAATTGTTATCGCAACCCGCTCCGTCTGACCGCTTCTACTTCGTCCAAATGGCATTTCTTGAACTTGACCCCGCTACCGCAAGGGCAGAGCTGGTTTCTTTCGAGACCAGGGCGGGCAAGCCGGAGGATTTCGTTTTGGTACTCCCTTACACCAGCGTCCCCATGAGAGTACTCCCCCCACAAGCTGCCCCTCGCGGCGCTTAGGCCGTATCTGTCAGTGTACGAAAGCCGGTAGAAGAAGGGAATTACCAGTTCGGGAATGAACCGCTCCAAGGTTGGAAGCTTCCCTGTAGAGTAATTGAGGCCCAGGCAGCAGGAACCGTCCGCGAACAGATGCAGGTCGATCAGCTCGCATTGATTCCGTTCCGCAATGTCGTAGCACCGACCTCCAGTCTCATAAATCTTGGGCCATCCGTTGCCCACCGCGCAGTTCAAGTCGAATTTGACGCGGAAGACATCGCAAAGAAAGGCGTCGAAACTCCGGTGCTCGCCGGTGTCCCCCAACTTCAGTTCATTGGAGGCCTTGTCATACGCCGCACAGAAGCGAAGTGTTCCGACGATACTACGGTCCTGTGGGAAATGTGCCAGTTCCGGAAAGTTGGCCGCCAGCCATTCGAGGTCCTTGTCCCGAAGTTTCATCTAGCGTAGGGCTTCCTCGGCTTTACGGACATAGGGGCCATGGCGGCGGTGACGGTGGCGCCGCTGTTCCTGGTTTGGCCAAAGTCATCCCCAAATACCTTTCGCCACTTCTCTACGCTTTTCCCAGGCTCGGTCTCATCGAAAGCGTCGTTGATCCTGTTGTTGCACACATTGAACATTTTCCGGAAGTTGAGGTACTTGTCCTCGTCCCAATGACGCGTGAAGGTCTCTCCAGGGAGCACCGGGTTGCGGACCTCCGGCATGGAGGGATTGGCTTGCAAATAAGCGTTCATGCGGTTGCAGACAGTCTTCAATGTATCCGGGACAGTTTTGAAGTTCGTGTCACCCTCGTGGTCATGTACGCTGTTTCCGATGAGTGTGGTCAGGAGGATGGAAGGGGCCGTGAAGTTCCCCTTGTGGTCCCGCATGTACTTCAACAGCCTGGTGACTCGCTTGAGGTTGCCGTTGGTGATACGGGTCTTCCTGTTGAACCAGTCCCGATAGCCGGTCCCGTCCGTGACCTCGAATCGGTTGGTCTTGTTGTTGCAGATGTAGCGTTGGCCGTTTATCTCGATACAGGGCACGATATCCAAGTGAAAATCCCCAGCGTAATCGACCATTACGCACCTGGTCTTTCTGTGCACCATTTCCCTGTACGTCCCATGCTGTCGGAGACAGTCGTAGGTGTCATCAAGATAGTCGGCCGGGTACTTGCCCTTGTCATACTTCACAAAAAGCAGGACGTCGGCATCGTATTCACGCGGCGGAACCGGCCTACTAATCGTCTTCAAGGCGTAGGAACCCTGACGCTCGATGTCCTCGAACGACTCCAGATTTCGGCTCAGGTGCGTCGTCACTGCCGCCACACGATCGTTCAAGTCGTCCAGCCGGGATTGGTTGATGTTCACGTGATTCGACAGGAACTCGTTGAAGTCCTCTACCCGCTTCATTCTTCTCCTCCTCCCTTGGTCTGTTCCAGAATCGCTTTGGATTGGTGCGTGAAATCCCTTTCCGCAAGGGCCTTCATCTTGGCAAGATGTCTAGTGTCGTCCAACTTCCAGGTGTCAATTTCGGTGTCCAACCGTAGGTACCGTTCGTTCAGAATCAGCTTCGCCATATTTGTTGAAGCCTGGGATTGAAGTCCCAGGGTATACGAAATCAGCTTGTGGTGACCCCACCCGGTTAAGAGCCCCCAAGAGCGGCGTTCCGTGTACATAGTGGGCGTGTGTCCGGTACCTATGGAAAGCACCTTCACGTCTTCCACTCCCTTCTTGAATTTGGAGATAGCCTCGGTGAGAGCGATGATCGACGGGTTGTTGGCCCAAAGGCCTCCATCCACCAGAAGATACGGCCCCACGGGCTTGGGATCGAAGTAGGTCGGGGCCGCACAGGAGGCAAGAATGGCATCCCTGAGCAGCACGTTCCCGTCCCTCTCATAAGGTTCTCCGAGATCTTCCAGATAACGGGACTTGAATACATGTACGCCGCCAGTGGTTATGTCAGCACCGGTTATCAGCAGCGGGGTCGAAACTTCCCGTAGAGTTACTTGGGGAAGGTACTCTTGGAGCACATTTTCGAGGGACCCTCTTGAGTACTTGCTACGGAACAACATGGAGATCCGGGAAGGGAATCGCGCTTTCCCGAAGATGCGGGGCGATTCCCTCTCGAAAAGCCCGACGACTTCTCCCATTGGACTTCCTGCGGCTGCGGCCCCGGTGATGATGGCCCCGGTGCTCGTCCCGGCGAGCAGATCAAAGCAGTCTTTGATCCCCCGCCCAAGTGCCTGCTCCACCCTGGTTAGGATTTGGGCGGCGTAAAGGCCTCTTGTGCCGCCTCCATCCACGGCCAGGATGGCGAAATCTTCTTTCTTGCCTGTTGGAGCGTTCATGGAGTCCAAGTCAGACCTGCGAAGTTTCCTGAACACCGCCATTGACTACGGCGTGGTTCTGCGATTAACATATCGCCTGTGAAACGCATTCTTGCTCACGTTACCTCACGATCGTAAGGATGTCAAGAACCTGTTTCAGCCATTGAACGGAGCACGCTTGGCTAGAGTCACGTTACGGAACCTTGGGACCATTGTCCGTGAAAGGCGGGGTGCTCGCGGGCTGCGCGAAGTGGCGAGTGAAATCGGCACCAGCGCGCCGACGCTCTCCCGCATCGAGTCCGGTAAGATGCCCGACCTCCAAACCTTTGGGAAATTGTGCCGCTGGTTAGGGCTGGACCCGGCCACGCTCTTAGACGTTACACCCCAGCCTGCGGAAGCGGCTCCGGCCCATGTTGCGGTCGCGCACCTGAAGGCTCGTCGTGAGATAGACCCGAACACAGCGAGCGCCCTGGCCAATGCCATATTGAAGGCGCAGTTGATGCTGCATGACGCTCCTGAAGAAGTGGAAGAGGTGGATGGAGAGGGGCTTTAAGGCACGGTGCGAGGAGATGTCCCGATCGCTTCGGACGGAGTTGGGCTTGCACTCGGTTGACCCCCTGCCAGCCAAACAGCTTGCGTCCTACTTGGGAGTCTATATCTGGTCCGTCGAAGCGCTTGGGTTGGCTCCTGCAGACGTCACACAACTGTTGTCCAACGACCCGGACTCTTGGTCCGCCATAACCGTATCCGCTGACGGCAAGGACGCCATCATCTTGAATCCGAATCACCGGCGCGGGCGTTACTCCAGTGACGTGATGCACGAGTTGGCTCACCTGTTGCTGGGACATGAGCCAAGCACCATGTTTTTCGCGGGGCAGGAGAACTTGGCCCTGCGCGGGTTCAACAAGGCGGCCGAGGAGGAGGCCAATTGGTTGGCGGGCGCCTTGTTGTTGCCCAGAGATGCCCTCGCCAAGATGTGCGCCAGGAAGGGTTCGAAGGAAGTGGCCTGTGACAAATTCAGGGTGAGCCGGCAGATGCTGGAGTTCCGAATTAGAGTCACCGGGGTAGAGCGGCAGTTCTCACGACGAACGAAAACCAGACACTGAACTATTGCTAGAAGGGTGTATTTCGGCCTGCCGTAACTCTTCTTCCGTAGCTGGATTCTCCGAGGCCTCGTCTCCGCCGGTCCCGTCCGGGTTCTTGGGGATCAGGTCTTCTCGTACATGCCCCGGCCGGTGCGCCTGATCCGATTGCGGTAGGGACGCCGGTTGCCCGGCGCCCCCCGCGCAGATCCGGACGTGCCCGCTAAGGCATCCGGCTCCTCCCTCGGGTTACGCCGTCACCCGCGATGACGGCAAATCGTTCGCTCGGCCACGGGTGTCTGATTTTCAGCTTGGGCCAGTGTCGCGCTCTTAGTTGCGCGATCCTGGCCCACTCGAAGCGGTCCTTTTGCGACCTGCGGCGCAGAATGGAGAGCCACATCCGCTCTAGACGTAGGACGAAGCGATACAGGTACCGGGAGGTCATTGGGACAGCGTAATAGTTCAGCCATCCATCCAACACCCTTCCCAGCCATCTCGCCGTGTCCCCGACATTCTCATGCCTTCGTCTGCGTAGTGCCTCCTTGATCCGCTTCAGTGTCCGGCTCATCCGTTTCGCAACCGGCTTGCGTGCGACCTGAAAGTACCCCCGTCTGGTTCTCGCGCAGTAGTGCGTGAATCCCAGGAAGTCGAAGGTCTCCGGTCTGCCGTCCCCTCGTTGCCGACGGTCATTCATGGCAGACCGCCCGAACTCGATGAGCCGGGTCTTGTCGGGATGCAATTCCAGTTCGAAGCTTCCGAACCGCTCCTTCACGGCACTCAGGAAGCGCTCCGCGTCCCGCTTGTGCTGAAAACCCACCACGACGTCGTCGGCGTACCGCAGGATGACGGTGTCGCCTTTGACCTCGCGGCTGCGCCACTTCTTCTGGAACCACAGGTCGAGGACGTAGTGCAGGTAGACGTTCGCCAAGACCGGTGAAACCACCGAGCCTTGAGGCGTTCCCCGCAGATTGTCCCGCCACTCTCCAGCTTCCATGACGCCGGCGTTCAACCACTTGATGATGAGCCTGATGACCCGCTTGTCCGCGATGCGGTGTTCCAGGAACCGGATCAGCCAGTCCCTTGACACGTTGTCGAAGAATGCGTGGATGTCACAGTCCACCACCCAGTTGATCTTGCGCCGTTCGATACCGACCGTGAGTGCGTCGAGTGCATTATGCGCTCCACGCCCGGGCCGGAACCCGTAGCTGAACCCCAGGAACTCCGCCTCATATATAGGCGTCAGGATTGTCTCCGTCACCGCCTTCTGGACTATCTTGTCCTCGATGGCCGCGACGCCGAGCGGTCGTGTGCCGCCATCAGGCTTCGGAATGTTCACCCGCCGTGATGGCGTCGCCCGGTACGCTCCCGAGTGCACGCGGTCGTGAAGGTCGGCCAGGCGGCCTTCCAGCCCTTCCTCGTACATCCGCCACGTCATGCCGTCCGCGCCTGCCGCAGCGTCTTTCTTCAATTCGAAGAATGCCCAGCGCAGCGCATCGACTGTGACGTGGTGAAGAAGCGCCGTCAGACGCTCCCGTGGTTCCCGTTGAACGAATTGCCGTATCCGGTCAGCCGCCTGTGTCACGCTTTCCCGGTCCTGCGCCCGGCGCGTGCTTTGGCTTCCCGGATTCCCCTTGGGCTCGGTCCTTCGCTCCATCGACTCCGCCGGAACCGAAGTCCCTTTGTTCGCCGACTTCTCAGCTAATATGACCGAGTCTGACTTCTCCATGCCGTACATCATCGGTTACGGTTTCCCTTTCCTTTGCGATCCCGCCACGACAGCGGGATGGCATGGAGACCTCCCAGGTCCCGGTGCAGTGCGTACGTACGTGCATGGGTTCTTCGACACCGCGGGATTCCGGCCCCCCTCACCATATCGGTGGACCGGATACGGCCTTCGGTTGAAGGCAACACCTCGGCATCCCGGATGATCCTTTCTCGGTGCTCAATAGCCCCGCCCGCACGCGCCCCTGTCAACGCTTGACCTCCGCCCTCACGAGCGGTTGCCCATGACTCGGGGTGGAAGTGGTGGCTAGCCTTCTCCTTCCCGCCGGACTTTCACCGGCTGCACTGCACCAGTTAGCCTGGCGCTCGCCTTCCTTCGACCACCGCGTGACCACTTGCCTGTGGTAGGCCCGTGTCTTTTCGCCCGCCGTCTTGTGGGCGAAAAGGGAATCCAGCGTGAACTGTTCGGGTAGAGAAGCGAAGACTCCCGTCCAATCGATCATTGCGCCGCGCGGTCCCCGTTTCAACGCTCCGGCCCCGGAACGACCCTGCCGGGACCTCTTGCCGGTCTTTCGTCCATCGAGCATGTCATAAACAAGTTTGTGCCTCTTGATCTGGTCCCGCAACGCGGCGACTTGTCCCGTGGCCACGGCCAGCTCCTTCTTCAACCGATCGATCTGTCTCCTTACGCTGACTTTCAGGTCCGCAGCCATCTCTCCCCCTTTCTCAAATGCCTGCGCCGCAAGTTTGGCGCGGCAGAATGCGTTTGGCGTCCCGCACAATCGTTCGTCCCGTCCGGAGATTCTCCAAGAGAACTACAACCTATCCGATTGAGCGAGGAGCAGGCAATCGGGATGCTGAAGGAGCATCGGCCTTTGCATTGCTGCGCACCCTCCCGGCGATCCCGGCCGCTGGCTCATCAACCTCGAAGAGCTGCCGTCAGCGGTCCCGATGGTGCAGGCGGCACTCTACCAACTCGTGCTCGACCGCAAGGTCGGCGAGTACGAGTTGCCCGAGGGAGCGTCTCTGATAGCCTGCGGCAACCGGGAAACGGACCGCGAGGTTGTCCATCGCATGCCCACGCCCCTGGCCTCGCGATTCGTCCACCTCGATATCCGCGTCGATGCAGTGGACTGGCTCGACTGGGGCGCCGCCAACGGCATTGCCCCCAAGGTGCTTTTCTTCATCACCTACGAGCCCGACCTCCTGCACCGCTTCGACCCGCAGTCGAAGGAACGCGCGTTTCCGTGTCCCCGGACCTGGGAGTTCGTAAGCAACATCGTCAAGCGCCGTAACGGCCTCGATCCCGCCACCGAGCGCGCCATCTTCCGGGGCGCCGTAGGCTAGGTCGCGGCAGTGGAGTTTGCGGCGTTCCTGGACGTCTGGCGGGAGCTGCCTCATCCGAGGGCCGTCCTGAACGATCCCGGGAACGCGGCCATAGGATGCACCGTGTGTGGCGTTGACCACGGTATTTCTCGCCTACGCCCGACCCGCCGACACTGACTACTACGACTATCATAATTATAGGAGTCCAGTTGACAACTATGTGATTATCGTGCTAAACCCTCAGCACTGACCCATGAGGAGGACCACAAATGGCGAAAAAACCCACGATCCGCGAGCTTGAACAGCTCCTGGAGTCCGAAGAGGACACCCCCATCGAAATACTGCCGAATGGCGAAATTCGCGCCCGGGGGGGGAGCGATGCCGCAGAACGGGGCTACAAGAAGCCCCTCACAATGAGAGAGGACCTCGGTGGCGAGTATGGGCGAGGGGGGAGCCCGGCATGAATCTGGCAAGGGTCCGCCAAGAGATCGCGGCCGCTCAGCAGTACTTCGACTATGTGGAGGGACACCCAACTCCTGAGGGAGGCGTGATTGCGCTGATCGCCTTGCAGACAAGCAGGGATGTGTACACGATGGCCGTCTCCTTCCCGGAGTCTTACCCGAACGGGATGCCGGAGGTGCATGTCAGGAGGCCCGCGTTGCGGCCATCGCCCCACAGGTACACGGACAACAAAATCTGTTTCTTGCATCCGCGCATGTGGAACCCGGGGCGCCACAACCTCACGTTCGTGATTCAGCGCGCGGCGAAGTGGTTCGCGAAGTACGAGGTATACCTCGAGACAGGAAAATGGGCCGGCGTCGAAATCAAGCACTAGGACGATGGCGATCGAATTCAAGCCATTGCCGATGATGGCATTGCGAAGCAGGCCCGGCGAGGTCCTGGATGAGGTGTCCCGGGATGGTGCAGCGTTCCTCATTGAGAGAAACGGGCAACAGAAGGCCTGTCTTGTCCCGATATCGTACTTCCTTCCAGACATTCAGACGTCCCGCGTCGCGGAGGAGTTGGACAAGATTATCGACTCGAACGAGCATTACCGGATCACAATCAGCGGCCAGCGGGAGATTCAACTCATATTCCAGGAGTTCAGTGGCGAAACGCAGGTTGACGTGACGGTGACGCTACCCCACGGCTATCCGAACAAAGCGCCGGTTGTATACGCGGAGCCGATCGATGAGGGGTGTCCACACCGTTGGCCGGATGGGACGTTGTGCATATACGGTGCCGTAGCTGTGTGGAACCCAGGGAAACACGACGTGATGCACGCGGTGGCGCTGTTCAGACGGTGGATCCAGCACTACTCGGTTTGGCGGCAGGCCGGAGAATGGCCGAGGGAGGGAACTGAACCATGAAGGATCGGTTGTTCGCGAGGATCGAACAGCTATTCGATGTGAAGGCGTTCGAAGACCTTTGGGTGTTGATTGCGGGGTGCGGATCGGGCGGTGGCCAAGTGGCGCTGCAGTTGGCCATGTCTGGAGTGAAGAAGTTCATCCTGGCGGACAAGGACAAGCTGGAAGTGGAAAACGTTATCCGGCACGTCTGCGGAATCCGGTACCTGGGTTGGAAGAAGACGGCCGCCCTTGCTGACGTCTTGAGTGACCGCAACCCGCAGATCGAAGTCAAAGAGTTTCACTGCGACGTAACAGCGTGGCCGAGACTGGCAGAGGAGGTCGAGCGTGCGAGCGTTGTAGTCTTGGGGACGGACAACGAACCGAGCCGGTATCGGCTGAACGAGGTCTGTGTGAAAACGGCGACGCCGTTCACGGTTGGCCGCGTCTTTACGCGAGGAATTGGGGGTGAGGTGTACTCCTACAGGCCCGGGACGGGCGGCTGCTTGGCCTGCCTTGAGGGGCTTCTTGAGCGGAGCCAATACCGGGATGGTGTGAGGGAGATCGACCTCGTTTCGGAGGAGGAGCGGCAGAAGGTGTACGACCTTGAAATCGAGGAGATCAAGGACTCGCCCGGCCTATCGGTAGATATTGGGTTCATCGCAGCCTTCCACACGCGGTTCACTTTGGATGCGCTGGGCCACGAAGCGGAGTCCCGGCCCAAGTTCATGACGCCGATCGACCACAACTACCTAGTATGGGGAAATCGAGCCGTGTACCCGTTCTCGAAGAACTTTGAACTGCAGCGCATGAAGCTGCCACCCCAGGACGGATGCCTGGTTTGTGGAGGACAAGATGAAGGCCAAGAGTAAGGTGCGGGAGGTACGCTTGGAGATCCCGGGAGACGTCCTGGAGAGCGTGTTCGAGGAGTGCGACCGCTATGACCGCGAAGAGACGGGGGGGCGCGTAGTAGGCCATTTCACCGTAGATTCCGGGACGCTGGTGGTGCGGGTAGGGGGCGTGATTGAGCCAGGTCCAAATGCCCGTCGCACAAGCACCAGCTTCTTTCAAGACGGCGATTACCAGGCTGAGGTGTTCCGCCGCCTTGAGGCGGAAGACCCATCGATCGAGCATCTTGGAAACTGGCACACACATCATGTGAACGGATTTCCGAGGCTGAGCGCAGGCGACGTGGCGACCTACCGCCGTATCGTGAACCACCAGTTACACAACCTGGATTTTTTCTACGCGTTGCTTGTTACGAGTAGAAACGAAGGCGGGACCGGACTCGACCGATATACAGTACGGCACCACGTGCTGTTTCGTGGTAAGGAGGCCGTCCACGAAATCCGACCGGCCGATGTACGCGTAACGGTCGGGCCGAGGATCTGGCCAAAGGAGGCCTGCTCTTCCACACAAACTCCTAGCGCGGGTGGCGCACAGGGCGATGGGGCGCGCGGGATCGTTGAAGTACGAGCGCGGGACCAAAGTGTCCTAGGCGTGCTGTGCCCCTCGATGGAACCACGGTTGTCAAGCCGAACGGGAACGTTTTTTTGGAAGGGTTCGCTGCCGCTAATCGACGGGTCCACGGTAGAGATTCGGGTCGCCGAAGTCGAAGACGACGGCGGACTGCTCTACTACCCCGTCGTCTCGAGCGTGTCGGCGGATGTCGCTGAGTTGTGCGAAACGCCATTTCCGAGCGCAGCCCGCGCGGTCCGCGCGGTGGAGTCGCGGATAAATCGGGAGATCTACGAGTCCGCGTTAAGACGGTGAGGGTTAACGTATGGAAGTGTTGACGCTTTACGTCGGACAAGGAAATTTCGCGGTCGTCCGCCACGGTACACAGGCGATTGCCGTGGATACCCGGTGGCTTGCTGAGCGATCAGACGACATTGAGTCGAAGGTGGGCCGTTTCCTGAAGCGGCGCGAACTCGTGGGCGTCGTGTTGACCGGGCTTGATGACGATCACGCCGATCCCGTCGGGCTGGACTGGCTACTTGGGAACTATACGGCGGACTGGGTTATGTACCCAAAATACTACAAGGATACCGACAACGCGAAGGCGGTGTTCAACGTAATTCGGAAACACGAGCGCCGTCGCCAGGGAACAGCAAACCCGCTTGAGCGCGTTTCTGTACGGCTTGATCGGCTGGACTCCCGCTACCTCGATGATCTGTCGGAGGACTTTCAGCTAGAGTTGTTCTCGCCTCATGTCGAGGACATGGACAACTCCAACAACTGCAGTATCGTGCTGAAGGTGGAAGGCATCGGCCCGGACGGATTTTCGTACTTGGTTACGGGCGACACGGAGGTCCCCCGGTGGGATCGGATCGTCCAACTATTCGACGATGCGTTGGACTCGGACGTGTTGGCGGCGCCACATCACGGATCGAAAAACGCCGCCCACGCCGGCATGGTCTTGGCGGTCACACCGAACACGGTGCTTATCAGCGCGGGAGTTGACAATCAGTACGGGCACCCAGACAGAAAAGCAGTGCAGTTGTATCTGCGGGTGGCGAAGCGCGTATTTCAGACAAACGTGCGGAACGGAATTTCGCTTCTCACACGCCGAAACGGGGGGGATTTCCAGACTACTCGTGTGCGTTAACGGTCGATGGAATTTTCTTCTGCCCGTTGGCGCGACCAGGATCCTGGTGCTATTAGGCGAGCCCTCTAGGCTGATGATTGGAAACACTTCCAATGCGTTGGGGCTCTTCAACAAAACGGTATGGAACGGGGAATGGCCCAAACAACCTCAGAGGAGCGAATTATGACCTTTGAATTACCAACACGCGGACTCGTATTTTGGCCAGTCGGAAACGGCGATAGCACCACCATCGTCATCGACCCAAAGACCTGTCTACAGATAGACCTCAACCACCTCGAGAAATCCGAGAACGACGACGACGCCTCCTGGCCCGTGATTGATGAGCTTGTCGAGCGCCTGCCCAAAGTCAACCGTCGCCCCTATCTCGCCGCGTTCGCCCTCACACATCCTGATCAGGACCACTGCCGCGGCTTCGCTGAACTCCTTAAGGTAGTCGATATCGGTGAATTGTGGTTTACGCCTAGAATCTTCCGCGAGTACAAGAAGGACCTCTGCGACGACGCAGTGGCGTTCAAGAAAGAGGCGGAACGCCGCGTTGAGAAGACTATCAACGCCAAGGGTGACCCAGGCGCTGGCGATCGCGTTCGCGTCTTCGGCTACTCCGACCTGCTGGAAGAGGACAACTTCAAGAATTTTCCCAAGGACCGCCTAACTGTCCCCGGTAATGAACTCACCGTCGTCGACGAAAGGGACTTAGCCGGCCAGTTCCGCGCCTTCGTCCACGCTCCGTTCAAAGATGATGACGCGGGCGAGCGGAACGATACAAGTCTCGCCGTGCAGGTCACGCTCTACGATGGCCCGCAAAGACTTCGCGCGCTCCTCCTTGGAGACCTTCCCTACCCGATCATCAAGCGCATCTTCGCGATTAGTGACGCCGAGGATCTCGCCTGGAATGTGCTCCTCGCACCCCACCACTGCTCGAAGGCCGTGATGTATTGGAAGGATGACAACGACGACGAAGAGAAGCTCAAAAAGCACATCGTCGACGAAATGGACGAGGCAGCACAGGATCCGAATCGGGTCGTATCCAGCTCCAATCCCGTGCCGTCATCCAACAAGGCTGGCGACAACCCGCCTCACGCCAAGGCAAAGACCCAGTACGAGACCATCACCGATTCCTTCCTATGCACGATGGACCAGGATGAACCTATCGTAGCCGAACTTGACAACCAGAGGATCATTCTCGCTGGGGTTGCAACCGCCTCCAAGTCCGCATCGCAGGCCGCAGACGAAGCGCGCGGCTCAAACAAACCCCCCGAGAGCGCCCACACCTACGGCCGTGGCAGATGAACGATGGCTACAGGCTCGCTGGCGAGCAGCTAAGGGAGATTGCTGACGCATCCGACGGCACCGTTCAAATACGGGACGAAACAACGCGGCCCAGTGGCTACCACCAACTCGACATAACCATCCGCTTCGACGGCTTGGAACGCACCGAGGACGGACTTGCCGTGCGAGCCCGCGAACCGTTCCAGATCATCGTCCCGCCCACTTTCCCCTTCCAACACCCCGTCGTCGAGACGCCCCACAGTCGTTTCGCTGGCTTCCGGCACGTACAGTGGCGGCGACGACCCTGCCTTTACCAAAGCTCCTCCGACTGGCGCCCAGAGGACGGCATGTACGGCTTCATCACGCGCCTGGATGCATGGATACGCGACGCTGCAGTCAACAATCTCGATCCGAACGACGCACCCCTCCACCCACCAGTCGAGTATCCCACCGTCCATCGTCTAATTGTGCCCAAGGCAAATACGCCGTCGGTCTCCGGCACGCCATGGTTTGGATTCGCCAAACTCCGCGAAAGGAACCATCGCACCGAGATCATTGGATGGGAAGAGGACAGCCAAGAAGGCCCTGACTTCGCGCCTGCAATCCTCCTCCACGAGAATCTTCCCTTCGAATACCCCGAGACCATCGACGCCCTATTGAAAGAACTCGAATCCCACGGAATCGACTATGTGCGCTTTGTCTTCCAGCTTGCCGCCCAGGCACGACGCAGTGACGCAGGCACACCGCTAACCATAGTTCTCGGGACTCCGATGCGCCGCGTGGACCCGGGCGGACCTACCCTTCAGCACCTCGCCGTGTGGGAAATTTCTGCCGATGACGCGGACAAGCTGCGCGAGTTGAACATCTCCGCACAGTTCCACGGATCGCCGCGATGGGAAGCCGCAAAGACGGCCGTCGCCGAATGGGCTGTGTTGGCCAAGGTGGGGTGGTGCATCGTCCGTGAGATGCGGCCCGAAGTGACCAGCAGACGCGACCATTCATCAGCCATGGCTTGGTTTCGTGGGAAGCGTGTAGCCATCTGGGGATGCGGCGCCGTAGGCACTCACGTGGCGGAATCTATTGTACGCGCCGGCGCCAGAACCGTTGAACTCGTCGACAACAAGGCGGTTACACCCGGTCTCCTAGTACGGCAAGGCTTTGAAGACGCCGACATCGGGAAGTTTAAGGCGCGGGCGCTCGCCGAACGACTTAAACGGATCGAACCTGACCTCGAGACACTTGTTTCAACTGACGACCTTGTCCTACGCATCATAGGCCCACACCCGGTCCCCGAGGTGGACTTGATAGTCGACTGCACGGCTTCATCAGCCGTTCGGACAGCGCTCGAGCGAGCACTCCAGGCCGTCGACTCACGCCCTGCGATAGCCTCTGTATCCATTGATAGCCAAGCCGCCACGGCCATTGCTACTCTCTCGTTGCGCAACCACAGCGGTGCGACCCTCGATCTTGTTCGCCGGCTCAAGCTGGAAGCATGTAGAACACCAGCACTTTCGAAGCTCCTTGACGCATTCTGGCCAAGAAGAACACCAAGTGAGCGCTTTCAGCCAGAGCCTGGCTGTTCGGAACCGACGTTCATCGGTTCTGACGCAGACCTTGCTGCGCTCTCCGCGCGCATGCTGAATTCCATCACTCGCACTATCGCAAACCCCCGGAATTGCCACACGGGGGCAGGTTGGTTGTTGGAAGAATCGGGAACGATACGGGGTTTCGCGTGGCCTCCGGACCAGACCCTGAGAGATGAGGGACGGGGCTACTCCGTCAGGGTGTGTTCACTGGCCGCGCGGGAAATGCGGGGATGGGCTAGGCGCTCCGCACGTACGGTCGGCCCAACAGTCGAGACGGGCGGCCTCGTCTTCGGCGAACTGAACGAAGCTGCGGGCGTTCTCTGGGTAACAGATGTTGAGGGACCTCCGCCCGACAGCGAGGCAGCCGAGGATCATTTCACCTGCGGCACGGACGGCATGGAAACCGTTGCCCAAGAAAAGCACTGCAGGTTCCGCGGGTCCGTCGATTGTCTCGGTAGTTGGCACACCCACCCAACGTCAACACCGCATCCAAGCCCCGTCGACATCCGCGCTGTCGCGCAGCTTCTCGCTAACCCGGGTTCGACCCGCCGAACCTGCCTCGTTTTGATCCTCTCAGGTAACCCCGACGCCCCAAGCCTCGGCGCTTATGCCTTCAAAACGAGACTGACCGGCGACGATCTCACTCTTATCCAACAAAGCACCGCGGCAACAACGCACCTACGACTAGAGCCAGAGAAACCACGCAACATCGGGATTGCCCTCTCAGGCGGAGGCTCGCGCGCTATGGCGTTCCACCTCGGATGCCTGCGTGCCCTGCACGACCTGGATCTCCTCAGCCGTGTTCAGGTAATTTCGAGCGTCTCCGGGGGGTCTGTCATCGCGGCCATGTACGCCTATTCTCGCGACTCGTTTCGGGAGTTTGACGCGCGTGTTGTAGAGCTTCTTCATCGAGGACTCCAACGGGATATCTTCCGCGAGGTGTTCAAGCTGGTTTCAATCGGGAAGATCCTGCGAAGCCACGTCACGGCGACTGCGTCTTTCCTATCTCGCACGTTTCTTCGGCTACTTCACGCCGTCGGGCGACCAGGGGTGACTTATCGCCAAAACCCACCGCCGACCCGCGCATTCAGCCGCACGGAAGCGTTTCGCGACGTCATTGCCAAGTCCCAATTCGGTGACACCATCGTACGCGACGTCGCCCGACATTCACTCCATACCGTCATCAATGCCACCGAACTACGAACCGGCTCCGCATTTCGGTTCGGAAGCAGCCAAAGCGGCTGCTGGCGATTCGGCACGATTCCCGCCGAAGACGCTCTCGTTGCAGACGCCGTGGCTGCCTCGGCGGCGTACCCGGCACTCCTCCCAGCACTCGAGCGCGAGTACCGCTTCACGAAGAACGGGTCCAGCACCGACGCCGCGCGGGTTCTACTCACCGACGGAGGGGTCTTCGAGAACCTCGGCGTGAGTCCGATGGAGCCGGGCCGGACACCTTCGGTCAGCACTAATGTCTTCGACCCCGACTACATTATTTGCTGCGACGCGGGTGCGGGTCTATTCGATGATGACAGCTACCCGACACGTTTACACACCCGGGTATACAGATCGTTCCTCACGGTTTTTCGCAAAGTCCAAGACGCCACCCGAAAACGCCTACACCACCTTGCCGACGCCGGCGAAATTTCCGGCTTCGCGTTATGCTATCTCGGGCAGCAGGACAATGCCTTGCCCTGGGTACCAGCAGGACTTCCTAGAAGGGATGAGGTTCGAGATTACCCTACCGACTTCGCCGCGATGTTAACGGAAGACGTCGATCGGCTAGCGCTCCGTGGAGAACTCCTGATGAGGCTTCTCGTTGCGTATTACCTCCCAGACCTCTGACGATCGATCCCCCCTTCCACTGCGCACCGTGCCCTCAGGAGTGGAGACTTCGAGGGTCTTCGCGATTGGAACCTAGGCGAGTGGTGGCCAACAGTCTCAGCGACCCCCCAGCATCGAAGGTATAAGGAGCCCTCGGACAAGATTTCTCGTGCCGAGGGAGCATCGGCCCATGCCTTGCCACGCAACCTCCCTTGCGATCCGTGCCGTGCGTTCCAGCCGGCACGAAGAGGTGGAGATCAGTCCGGCGGGGGCGTGGCCGGGCGCTCCCGAGGGCGTCTCGCGCCGCTCCGATTCCCTGTCACACGGAGGACGCCATGCCCCTACCCGAGAAGATCTCCGCGGACTACACGCTGCGCCCGAGCGATCTCGCCAAGGTGCTCGCCCTCCTGGTCGAGGCCCGCCAGCCGGCCATCGTCTTCGGGCCGCCCGGCGCGGCCAAGAGCCAGATCGCGCAGCAGGTGGCCGCGGCCACGAACCGCCAGTACGTCGACGTCCGGGCTCTGCTGCTCGACCCCGTCGATCTCCGCGGCATCCCCTGGCGCGACACCGACGACCGCACCCGCTGGGCGCCGCCCGCCTTCCTGCCCCCGTCCGACGATCCCGGCCGCTGGCTCATCAACCTCGAAGAGCTGCCCTCGGCTCCCCCCATGGTGCAGGCGGCCCTGTACCAGTTGGTGTTCGACCGAAAAGTGGGCGAGTACGAGCTTCCCGAGGGAGCGTCGCTCATTGCCTGCGGCAATCGGGAAACCGACCGCGGCGTCGTCCACCGCATGCCGACGCCCCTGGCCTCGCGATTCATTCACCTCGATATCCGTGTCGACGCGGACGACTGGCTCGCCTGGGGCGCGGCCAACGGCATCGCTGCCGAAGTCCTCTACTTCGTCACATACAAACCCGACCTCCTGCACCAGTTCGACCCGCAGTCCAGGGAACGCACCTTTGCGTGTCCGAGGACCTGGGAGTTCGCCTCAAACATCGTCAAGCACCGGAACGGCCTCGATCCGGCGGTCGAGCGGGCGCTGTTCCGGGGCGCGGTGGGGGAGGCCGCGGCGGTGGAGTTCTCGGCGTTCCTGAAGGTGTGGCGGGAGCTGCCCCATCCGAGAGCGGTCCTGAACGACCCCGGGAACGCGGACATCCCGGAGAACGCCAGCGCGCTGATGGCGCTCTGCGGCTCGCTCTACCGGCTTGCGACGGACGTGACCATGGACGCCATCGTCACCTTCGCCCAGCGGCTTCGGCGGGAAGTCGGCGAATCGCTGGTCGGCGCGTGCGTGCGCCGCGACCCGGCGCTCCAGCGCTCCCCCGCCTTCATCCGCTGGGCGGCCGCCAAGACACAGTGAAGGAGAAGGCCATGCACTGGAGAATCGCACACTACACGGCGGGCGATGTCCCGTCGCGCGAGTACGCCGTGAAGGCGCGCAGCCGCGAGGCCGCACGGCGGAAGCTGGCCGCTGCAATCAACGTCCCCCTGTGGACCCTCAGGTAGCCCGAAAGGAGGAACCCATCATGGACTTGAACCGCGATGCCATGCTGGTCGGCCTGCACATCACCGCCTGGTCCGGCCGGCTCTACGACCGGGAGGCGAGCGACCATGTCGCCGTCCACCACGACGCCAGCACGAGCGCCGGGCGCTACAACAAGCGCCTGCTGCCCAAATCCGCCCTGGCCGCCATCAACGCCGCCATGAGCGAAGCGAGGACCCGGCACTACGCCAACACGCTCCCTTGGGACGACAAGGGCTCGCGGCTTCTTACCGTCGCCAACTACGAGCGCTACACCGAACTCATGGACGGGCTCCGGGAGCGCGTGGTGCGCCAGCGCACCCGCTTCATCGAGGACTACGACCACTACGTCGAGCAGGCCCGGACCGATCTGGGCAAGCTCTTCCGCATCGAGGACTATCCCTCGAAGGACGATCTCCGGGACAGGTTCTCCATCCGCTACCGCATCACCGCGGTGCCGGACGCGGACCACTTCATCGCCAGTCTCGCCTCGGACGACACCGAGCGGGTGAAGCGCGACATCGAGCTTCACATCGAGGAGCAGCTCCACGACGCCGTGGGGGACCTCTACCGGCGGCTGGCCGAAGCGGTGGAGCGGGTCTCGGAGCGTCTGCAAGAGGACGACGACGGCAAGCCCCTGGTGTTCCGGGACACCATGATCTCCAACATCCGAGACTTGGTGGACGTGGTTCCCCGGCTCAACATCTTCGGCGATCACCGGCTTGCGAGCCTCTGCGAGCAGGTGAAGGAGAGGATCGCCGGCGTGGAGCCGGACTCGCTACGCCCGTCCGGGGCCTTCGACCCCGTGGTCCGGGCGCAGGTGAAGCGCGACGCCGACTCGCTCATGGAGCAGTTCGCGGGCTACTTCCCGCCGCAGGCGGAACCGACGCGGCAGGTGGCGTGATGCCGCCCGGCGCGCTCAGGGAATCCGCAATCCGGGTCAGCGACTGCGTGACCGGACTCCTGCAGAAGCAGCCCTTCTTCGGGAGCCTCGTCCTGAGGCTCCCGCTCCGCGCCGATCCCACGCGGAAGACACTCGCCAGCGACGGACACGAGATCCGCTACTCGCCCGACTGGGTGGCGGAGACCGATGCGCACCTGATCGAGACCGCCATGGCGCGGGTCGTGATGGCGTGTGCTCTCAAGCATCACACCCGCCGGGGCGAACGGGACCCGGAACGGTGGCAGACGGCCTCGCAATTGGTCACCCACGCGCTCTTGCGCGACGCGGGCTTCACGCTCCCGCCCGAAGCCGAGGCCTGGGAGGACCTGAGCGTGGATTTCCTCTATAGAGGGTTCCCTACCGAGCCGACGCAGGCCTACGTGAGCCGAGCGGCAGTCCATAAACCGTTGATTTACCGAATGAAATACTGACCGCAGACAAACAGGTGACAGGCTTGGAGATTCAGCGCGAGATCGTCGATTCAACACTATTTCAACACC
The DNA here is from genome assembly GCA_965219905.1 of uncultured Binatia bacterium (SeqCode). Classification (GTDB taxonomy): domain Bacteria; phylum Desulfobacterota; class Binatia; order UBA9968; family JAJDTQ01; genus JAJDTQ01. Next base: position 1,541,479 of record CBDCOS010000003.1, read on the forward strand.
GATGCCGGGGCTCATAACCTGGCGCAACCGTGTCCCTTGATGGCGCGGAATCTCTATCTGCAGTTCCTTTGGGAGAGGCGCACGCGGCTAGAAGCTTGACGAGGGCGACGATCTGACCGCCCTAGACAACCAGCGCGCCGACAGCCACTTCACAAGACCAGCCTTCACCGCCTCGTTGGACTGCAGCATGGATGACCGAGAGGACCGCCGGCGGTCTACGGAGAGGAATCGATGGCGGCGAAGTGGTGCAAGGAGGCGGAAGAGATTGTTAGTCCGCTGAGTTTTTGTAAGTCCATGTCGGAGCCACTCCGCCTTCAACGTGTTCGGTGATGTCGATCAACGTCAGAATGAGTGTGTACGTCTTCGGCATCTCCTCGGGTGCCGGGTGCTCTTGGTGAATGAATCCGTCAGTACTGAAACGTAGGTAACAGTTGAATCCTCTTGGGTGGGGGAACCTGATCGCCTTGAAGGTGGTAGTTTTACGATAGAAGTCAGTTAGCAGATCTATTTCGCCTTTCGTGATCCGTACCCTTCCACTGTATTTGGTCCTGGTCTTGGGGGCGGTTACGCGCTTCCGTCTGCCGCGGCGGGTAATGGTCACTACCTCCGTTGTCTCGGAGGAGTCCTCTTCCAATGCTTGCAAGATGTGCCATAGAGAACTCGGCCACTCTACGATCTGCCATTTCCAGTCTCCCATGGGTAACTCCTTATCGAGACTCCGATTGACGCGAAACTCATGGAGTCATCCTTGGTCGGTGCCATCTACCATGACCAAAAGTTACTTGACAACTATTCCTCACGAAGGCTCCTTCGTGAGCAGCCTTTCCCATTACGCCGTTTCCCCTTCTACCGTGATTTCCAGATCGTTACCGTCATCTATCCGAAGGCGCTCCCTCAACTTGACGGCAGCTACAAGTTCCAGGCACTTTTTGTCGTGTGGGTTACCGGCCCGTCTGACGAGAACCTCTTGAGTCGTACCTTCCACTGAGGCCATCGCTCTGTAGTAGTAGTACCCCCCGCGCATTTTGGGAATCCGCGGATTCGTCGGATGCTTGATTGCCTCCGGACGCTCAAAGAACAGTGGGTTCAACTTTTCCAGATCTTCGAACACTCCTCCGTCTACTTGGAGATTGAGAGTCCCGTCGAAGACGGACTCCCAACCAGTCTCCTCCATTATTCGCCACCTACGTTGCGGGTTTTCTTTGAAGACGTCCTCTTCCCCCGCCACCTCAGTTTGTCGGCCAGCCGAACTCCGACTGTACACCCTGCCATTGACGATCATTGTGCCGCCTCTCCTTTTCCTTAGAACCAAGTTAACCTACGTTTGGTTGAGAATCTGGTCGCGGGCAAGGATTCGCCGTTGTGGATGGGGGCGGTTCAGCCGCCGAAGAAGAACCGTGCGAAATGGTCATACGGCGCCGGCAGGCGTTGGGAGAGGGTTGTGTGGGCGCATGGGACTAGGGGTGATTCACCGTCAACCGTCGCTCAAGTGCTGCCAAAGCCAGTCCCGTTTCACGCTGCATGCGTCGAACCGTGCTTTCCGCGGTCGCCTGGACATTGCGGGTGCCAAACGGCATGTACGGTTTCCTTTGGAGCGATAGCACCGCCTTCAGGAGGTTCGACCAACTCTGCTTGGTGGTTTTCTTGAGTTCGCGTATGCGTGCGTCGATGTCCCCACCGGAAGCCTTGCAGGGCAACGCGTGTCGGTTGGCGTGAGCCTTTCCCCCAACCAATATCAGCAGAGGCTGCTCGCCAAGGATCCTGTGCAAGTCGATACCCGGATCGACGACGAAGTCCGGCGGCGCACACACCGGATCTTCGCGAAAGTAGAGGTCCCAGGCGGCCTGACGAATTGCCTCTTCCAGTTCGGGGTGCGGATTCTGTCGTTCCGTCAACATGCCCGCCCAGAAGGGCATGTAACAGAGATTCCATCCTGCCGTGAAGGCGTCCGGATTCCAAGGATGTCCCCAGACGTGGCGAACGCTGTACCCGGAAGCGCGTTTGATGGGTCGTTCGGAATACCACGCCCAGGCCCGTTGGGCCGTGGAGTTGTAGTCCAGCTTGACTTCCCGTTTTCCCCAGGTAGCGCGATCCCCCCTCCCGCGGTTCGGATAGTGCTCCCTGCTAACGCGAGCCCGATCTGGGTATCGGGGAGTCTTTTGCCGAACTTTGTCTGGGTGGGCGAAATAGGAGTGCTCGAACGCAGCCCGGACAATTGTTGTGTCGCCACTCTGGAAGTAGTGTGCTAGCGCGTCGACCGGCGTGGTGATCTCGGTGAAGTCCTAAACTTGCTGGAAAAAGGAAGGGGGTGCATCCTTGGTTGAGGATGGACCAACCGGCGCCGGTAGAGGCCGGCGCCACAAGGAGGCACCCCATGGCGAAGAGAGTACCGGGATCGATGCGAACGCGCAAATCCCTTTCGGAGCTGATTGAAGGACGGCTTTTGTGTGCGGACGGGCGGGGCGAGTTGGTGAAGCTGGCGACGCGTCTGATCATAGAGGAGGCGTTGGAGGCGGAGAGCCGGGATGCTTTGGGGCGGGACTACTACGAGCACGGGGCGGTAGCGGGCCAGGGATGGCGCAACGGGGTTCGGCCGGGACGTCTGAAGACGGCGGAAGGGATGGTGGACTACGCGGCGCCGCAGGTCACCGGGCGCGAGGAGCCGTTCCACTCGGAGATCCGGGACACCCTGAAGGGGCGCACCCAGGCGTTGGAGGACCTGGCGGTGGAACTTCTGGCGCGGGGCCTTTCGGTGCGCGACATCGAAGACGCCTTCAGGGACGAGAGCGGGCGGTCGTTGCTGTCGCGGACAGCGGTCTCGGAGATCGGCGAGCGGCTATGGGCAGACTACCAGGAGTTCGCCAGCCGCGACCTCTCGGAGCACGACATCGTGTATTTGTTCATCGACGGGATTGCCGAGCGCATCCGCCCTGGGCAGAAGCGAGAGCCGGTGCTGGCGGCGTGGGGCTTCACGGCAAGCGGCGCCAAGGTGCTGCTGCATCTGATGGCCGGCTCCAAGGAGGACGCGGAGACGGTGAGCGCCTTCTTCCAGGACATGCGCCGGCGCGGCCTCGGCGATCCCCTGCTGGTGGTCTCGGACGGCGCGGCCGGCATCATCAAGGCGATCGAGACCTGCTTCCCACGATCGGCGCGTCAGCGCTGCCTCGCGCACCGCTTGAGGAACCTGGTCGCCAAAACCCCCGAGGATCTGTGGCCGGAGTTCAAGGCCCGGGTCACCGCCGCCTACCAGGCCCCCTCCCGCGCCATCGCACGCGAACTCGCCGCGGGTGTGGTCGCCGACTACCAGACCGAACTGCCCACCGCCACCGCCTGCTTCATGGATGACTTCGACGCCTGCATCGCACACTTGCGAATGCCCATCACCCATCGCCGTGCCATCCGTACCACCAACCTCCTGGAGCGGCTGTTTGTGGAGGAACGCCGGCGGCTCAAGATCATTCCCAACGCCTTCGGTGAAAAGCCCGTTCTCAAGCTGATGTTCGGCGCCATGATCCGTGCTGCCGAGCGCTGGAGGGCCATCAAGGTCTCTGATCTCGAACGCCGCCAGATGCGCGCCGTCAGAGAGGACCTCGATCACGAATACCAGGCCCCTGACGGCCTCAACCCGACCGCCTCTGCCGATGCTTCCCCTTCCCAATTATCCAGCACTTCTCGGACTTGACCGGTGATCTCGCCGTCGTGTATGCGGATGCTGGCCAAGATGAGGCCTCCTCCTGCGGTAGTGGTTTGATCCTCAATGTTGCAACCCGATCTGTGTGTGGCAAGCATTCGGATTGTCCGCTTCCGCCCGCGCCATATCTCTCCGCCGCTCACACAAGAACATCCGGCGTTAGCGGTTGTCACTTGACCCGGGCTACGACTGTTGTCGCGCCCAATCCTCTTCAGCCTGTTCCAGGAACGCGTCGATTTCCTCGATAGAAGGTTCTCTACCGGGCCGACGCAGGCCGACGCGAACCGAGCCGAAGTCCATAACCTGTTGATTTATTGAATGAACTACTGACCCCTAACAAACAGGTAACAGGCTGTGAGAGGTCTGTGAAATTCAGTGCCAAATCGTCGATTCAACACTATTTCAACACCGATGCCGGGACTCATAACCCGGCGCAGCCGTGTCGCTTCACGGCATGAAATCGCGAACCTCGATGCCTCTTTTGGGTAGACGCGGGGCTAGAGAGGTTTGACGAAGGCAACGATCAGACCACCCTGGGCGATGGATCTGCTGAATGGCCAGGGACTGCTGCATTGCCGCCGGAATACGTCGACGAACAGCGAATGCTCCTTTTGACGGGATTCCGTTGGATACTGGCGGACGAGTACGCGCGGTTCTCCACGAACGGGCCGATACGCAGCCGCTCAACCCGTGGTTCAAGCTCTTGATTCAAACCATCGACGAACAGCCGTATCTCCCTTGACATGTCTTGGCTGAGCCGGTTACACGCAATCAGAGGGTACGCGTCACGGACGAGGGACATGAAACTCAGTGAAGACCTCGCCCAGTAGGTGTCTCCACTCAGGGAACAATGTCCGGAGAAGTCGACGCCCCCTCCACCACATCAAGAGACTCCTCTCTACGTTTTTGTCGGGATCATTCACGTTTTCGGCATCTTGTTCTTCGGGGGCCTGTATGGAGCCGTCGGGGGAGGTGGTGCCAACGAATTTCGCTGTACGTTGACTTCCGTCAAAAGGAGGATTTACAGAGTGGGTAACCCGATAGTTTCGAGTATTATGGCAGCCACTTTCTCTCGCTCGGTCGCGCTAAGCGCTATCCTTCTCTCCGGATGCGTGGCAATGGCGGACACGGCGACGGGAGCCGCAGGACCGGAGAAGCCAAGAGCAGAAGAAATCGCCAGGGGACTCTGGGCAGAAGCGCCGGACTTCACTGTACTCAGCGCCGAAGAACGGGCGTGGATCGAGCAGGCATGTCCACGGGGCATAGGGCCGGCGATGTGGAAACGGTGCACGGAACGCAGCCTCAAAGCGCTGAAGGCGGGAATGCCGAACCTCGCGGGGCTCAGCGCCGAAGAACGGGCGTGGATCGAGCAGGCATGTCCACGGGGCATAGGGCCGGCGATGTGGAAACGGTGCACGGAACGCAGCCTCAAAGCGCTGAAGGCGGGAATGCCGAACCTCGCAGGGCTCAGCGCCGAAGAACGGGCGTGGATCGAGCAGGCATGTCCACGGGGCATAGGGCCGGCAATGTGGAAACGGTGCACGGAACGCAGCCTCAAAGCGCTGAAGGCGGGAATGCCGAACCTCGCAGGGCTCAGCGCCGAAGAACGGGCGTGGATCGAGCAGGCATGTCCACGGGGCATAGGGCCGGCGATGTGGAAACGGTGCACGGAACGCAGCCTCAAAGCGCTGAAGGCGGGAATGCCGAACCTCGCGGGGCTCAGCGCCGAAGAACGGGCGTGGATCAAGCAGGCATGTCCACGGGGCATAGGGCCGGCGATGTGGAAGCGGTGCGCGGAACGCAACCTCGAAGCGCTGAGGGCCGGGACGGGCGACCGCACCCCGACAAAAAGCGCGGCGAACGCAGGCCTGCAAAGCACGAAGGGTGCAGGCGTGGGGGCCGTACGCGCACAGCCGGTGCCAGTAACGCGCGGAGAAGGCGGCACGATAGCCGAGACCACCTCGACAACAGTCCGCAGTGTGGCAGCCGTCAGTGAACAAGTGCCCAAGCTACCGAAAGACCCAGCGCCGCACCTGCCGAAACCGGCAGACAACGAGCGATGGCTGTGCACGAGCTCAATTTTCGGCGAAGGGCCAGAGCGGGAACCCAGCATCGTGCTCACACGCGAAACCCCGCGCAAACAACCAGAAGGGCTAGGTAAGGTCGCCGTGGCAGGCGTCGTGCACGAGGCGGTATTCAGGGTCGAGGGCGTCAGCCGACGCTGGGACTGGAACACCTACGACGACGCGATCATCATCCGGCCGGACGGCAGCGCCGCATACTACAATTTCCGCGGACTCGGGCTGTTCGAGACGAAAGCGAAGCCGAGTGAGCTGCTGATATGCGTACAAGGATGAGTTGGGGTCGAGGGACGGGTGGGAGACCGCGCCACTTGGCCAGTTCGAGGCGCGTAGTCGAACTGACCGACACGCGCTGTACTGCCGCCCTGTTGTGACGGTCTACAGATATCGACGCCAAACAGGTCTCGGCTGCAGCAAGTCCAGGATTGAGTGTAAATCCCGCGACATCGCCACATGGCCAGCGCGGTCACCGCGCAGTGCCTCAAGCCGGTTGCCTCCCAACGCGGACCCAACCATTGCAAACCCGCCCGGAATCGGCTGAAATCAAACCATCTTCCCACGGTTCTTTAGGAGGCATCCATGAGTTGCGCACAGCCAGTCCGGCGGGCGGTGATACCCGTGCTTTTCATCGCCGCCCTGCTTGCGCCAGCGGGCACGGCCTGGGCCGTCGATCCGGTGTTCTCCACCTTTCTCGGCGGCGCGATCCGGGGATACGACCCGGTGGCCTACCACACCGAGGGCAAGCCGGTGGCGGGCAAGCGGGCGCACCGGGTGGAGTGGAAGGGGGCCACCTGGTCCTTCGCCAGCGCGGAGAGCAAGGCGCTGTTCGAGGGCGACCCCGAGAAGTACGCGCCCCGCTACGGCGGCTACTGCGCTTGGGCGGTGAGCAACGGCGGCACCGCCTCCATCGACCCGGACGCCTGGACCATCGTGGACGGCAAGCTCTACCTCAACTACAGCCTCGGAGTGCGGGAGCAGTGGTCCCAGGACATCCCCGGCAACATCGCCAAGGCCGACGTCAACTGGCCCAAGATCCTGGCGGGCAACTAGTTGTGACGGGCGACGGCCAGCCAGGGAATCCCGGACGGCGGCGGCAATCCACCGCCCCCGCCTACATCGGGTAGACCGTCCCGTTCCCGTGGAGGTGCCAGTACTGGAAGCCCCGGCCGGTATAGCGGGCGAGCAGATAGAAGTCGTCGGAGGCAGTCTCCAGGCACTCGCTCATCATTTCCACCAGCCATTCCGCCACCGCCGGATCATCTTCCCCCTTGTTGTCCTCCCACATCATGCAGCGGACGCGGGCCCGTCCAACCAGGAGTTTCTGGAAGTCATCCCTTATCCGGCCCAGGTCCGCGCCCGCCCACTCGCACTCCAGGATCAGAACCGCCTCGCTCAGGAAGTCCAGCCCGGGGTCTGCATGGGGCTCCGCCAGAGGATCCACTTCTCCATACCTGAGCCAGCAAACGTCGTACAGCCACTCCCCGTTGTCGGCGGCTTCGACGCCTGAGGCACAGACGTAGAGCGGCGGCTGTTGCGCCGCTCCGGCAACGCACAGTTGCGTCTTGATCTCTGTCGTCCACTCCCCGGCGCCGGCGCCCCGGCCGTGCAGGGCGGCGAACGCTTCGTTCAGGGAATGGCGCACGATTTCAGATACGGTCTCCCGGTCCAAGCGGACACTCCTTCGATTCAGCGTGCTGTGGGATACGGAGAGTGGCAAGCCTCAGGGTCGCCTCCGCTGTGTACGGCCCTGTGGCGTTCGATAGCCATCCACTCCCTTCCCGGTTTGTCCTCACGAACCCCTCAAGCCACGAAACTTCACCCAACCCTTCCCGGTCAGGCACACGCGGAGCATCCCGTGTCCACCGGTGCGCTGCACGAACTCCGTGGATTCGGCCAGCCCCTTCTCTGCAAGAAGAGTCAACGTCGCCACCGTCTCGCGGTCCGCCGGCAGCGTCAAGGTGTGGCGCGGGCCTGCGGTTTTTTGTCCGAGGTAGCGAACCAGGGCGGTTTCGTCTGCGGTGAGAACGACCTTCTCCATGCCGGCGCCATCCAAAGGTACGAAGACCCGGCAGGGAACCCGGGCGCTGCAAGAACCTGCGTCCCCCATGGCCTGAAGGAGACAGGCTGCCGAACCTTCGCACCGGGATTCGTACCACCGCTCCTGCCGCCGCGACAATCCCTCGTGCAGTGTCTTGGCGTAGCGCTGCCCGTTTGCGCACCGCAAACGAACGCCGACCAGTGCCCGGACACCCCGACGGGCGTGGTGTGCGGCCACATGCAAGTAGCCTTGGGAAGCTCGACGTTCGTGGAACGTTCCTTCACCGCATGGTGAAGCGGAGGTTCGAGATTGCGAGGTCCGTTATAGAGAGTCCATTACAGAGAACCGGGTGGGGCGTGGCTTACGAAGAGCATGGAGCCTTACCTTGTGCATCGTGCACCCTTGATGCATCCTGAGGTCTCGTTTTGGGGAAGAGCGACAGCATGGCAAGGACCGCATGAGCGCCGTCGACGGCGGGCAGGGTTCCAGCGTCCGCTACCAACCGGACGAACGGCCGCCCGTAACGGTCGCGCTCGGTCTCGGCCTGCAATTCGCCGTTCTCATCATCGCCCGGATCGTGGTGATCCCCGTCGTCGTGGTGCGGGCGGCGGGCGGGTCGGACGCGTATCTGCCGTGGGCATTGTTTGCGGCGGTGTCGGTCTGCGGGCTGACGACGATCCTGCAAGCGCTTCGGATCGGCCGCTTCGGCTCGGGATACGTTGCCGTGATGGGCACGTCGCTCGCGGTGGTGGGCGTCGGCGTCACGGCGATCGCCGAAGGGGGCCCGGCGTTGCTCGCGACCTTGGTGGCGGTCGCGTCGCTGGTCCCTTTCGCGCTCTCCGCCCGGCTCGCGCTGTTTCGGCGTATACTGACCCCGACCGTGTCGGGGACGGTGATCTTGCTGATCCCCGCCACCCTGATGCCGTCGGCGTTCGGTCTGCTGGGCGACGTGCCGCCGGGGACGCCGGCGGCGGCCGCGCCGCTCAGCGCCGTTGCGACCTTGGCCGGAGTCTTCGCGGTCACGCTCATGGGCACGCCATCGCTGCGCCTGTGGTCGCCGGTGACCGGCGTGGCGGCCGGCACGGCGGTGGCCGGCGTCTTCGGCCTCTATGATGTGAGGGGCATCGCCGAAGCGTCCTGGATCGGCATCCCGGCGGCGGCCTGGCCCGGCCTGGACCTGGAATTCGGGCCGCTGTTCTGGGCGCTTCTTCCGGGATTCCTGCTGGTGTCCCTGATCGAGAGCGTTCAGACGATCAGCAATGCAGTCGCCACGCAGCGGGTTTCGTGGCGGCGGCCGCGGGCGGTGGACTTCCGGGCAGTGCAGGGCTCGGTGGCGGCGGCTGCCGCGGGGAACCTGTTGTCCGGGATCGCCGGAACGGTGCCGAACACCCTTCTGTCGACGAGCGTGGCCATCACCGATCTGACCGGCGCTGCCGCGCGGCGCGTCGGCGTCGCCGCCGGTTCGGTGTTTGTCGCCATGGCGCTGCTGCCGAAGCTCCTGGCCGTGGTGTTGGCGATTCCGGGGCCGGTGGTGGCGGCATATCTCGGCGCGCTGATGGCGACGCTTTTCCTGCTCGGGATGAAGATGGTGCTCCAGGGCGGGATCGACCAACGAAGTACGCTGATCGTGGGCATCTCGTTCTGGGTGGGGGCGGGCTTCCAGTACGGGGTGATCTTTCCGGAGTTCGCACGGGAGTTCGCGGGCGGGATGCTGCGGAGCGGCGTCACCTCGGGCGGCCTGGTGGCGATCGTCATGACCATGCTGACGGAGGTCGCTAGACCGCGCCGCAGCCGGACCGAGACGGTGCTGGACGTTTCCGCGCTGCCGAAGGTCGGGAAGTTTGTCGCCGCGTTCGCGTCGCGCGGCGGCTGGGACGGAAGCATGACGAACCGCCTCCACGCCGTCGCCGAGGAAACGCTGCTGACGCTGATCGACCGGGATGGCGACGATGCGGGCGCGGGCAAACGACGTCTGCTGATGACGGCATACAGGGAGGACGGCGGCGCGGTGCTCGAGTTCCTCGCGGGCAGCAGCGACGGCAACATAGAGGACCGGATCATGCTGCTCGGTGAGCAGCCGGCGGACGTGCCGGACGATCGGGAGGTTTCGCTTCGGCTCCTGCGCCATCTCGCCTCGTCGGTGCGCCACGAGCAGTATCACGACAGCGACATTGTGACGGTTCGCGTGGCCGCATCGCGGAAACCGGACTGACCCACTCGGGGCGATCACTGCCGGTCGTCGGCAAAGGCCCAACCCCTCGGGGCGTTTGTGGGGGATCGGGACCTGGCGGGACGTGGTCTTGGAGAGTCGCTTGCCGCAGACTAGAGTTGGATCGTCACATGAAAACTGTCATTGCCGATGGAACGGGACAACGACCCGAATTCGTCGGACCGACCGGTTGGGAGGGGCGACTTCGCCAACTCGCGCCCTCCGCGTCGCCGGCCTTGGCTTCCCCGTCAACAGTTCCCGCTTCGCCGTCGCCGACGGTGACGTCGCTTATCTTCACCACGGCCACCGTGTCAGCAGTGACCGCCGCGCCCATTCACTTCGAACTGCTGGCGTCTGGCTCGGCTCGCCGCCTTCGAAAGCATCTCTCCGCCCTGGGGGTCCCTTGGCCGGTCCGGCTCGAACACGTTGCGCTTCGATCGCGCACGTGAAGCGGCGCCTTGATTCTGCCAGCCAGGTCGGGGTGGGTGGGGTCCATGCCGTGGTCCACCACCGCGATGATCACGTCCTGGCCGAAGTAGCCGCGCTGGTAAGCCTCGTCCGCACCGTCCTCGCTGCCACCTACTACAACGTTGATGGCGACAGCCTTGAACTGTCCACGAAAGCGACGTAAGTAACTCCATCCCATGGCGATCATTATCCCAAATCTTAGGCTGGGCAACGCGAAAGCTACGCCCGGCGAACAGCGCGTGGCGCGTCGCCTGGAGTCTTTGCTCGACGACGACTGGTTGTGCTTCTACAACGTACCGGTGGGAAAGCGGCGGCGTTATCCGGATTTCATCCTCGTGCATCCCCGCTGTGGCTTGCTGTTCCTAGAAGTCAAGGACTGGAAACTGAGCTCGATCCGAAGCATCGACCACGACAGAGTTGAGTTGGAGACCACCAACGGTTTGAAGCCCACGGCCAATCCCGTCAAACAGGCGCGCGATACTGCCTTGCAGACGATCGACATGCTCCAATGCGATCCGAACTTGAAGCAGAAACAGGGCCAGTTCGAGGGGAACCTGATCTGCCCTTGGAGCTGGGGCGTGGCACTGACGAACATCTCGCGCAAGCAGATCCAGTCCGTCTTGCCGGATGACGTATCCGAACGGGTGCTGCCGGGTCGTCTGCTGATCTGCCAGGACGAGATGCTGGAGGATACCGACCCGGAATCATTCCACGAACGCCTCCGGGCAATGTTCGAGTATCGATTCAAGATGCCGTTGACCCTGGCCGATCTGAACCGCATCCGCTGGCACCTGTACCCGGAGATCCGTATCGACAGCCTCGAGCTTTTCCCGAAGGAGAAGGCGCCCGAACCGGTGTCCGTCCCGGATGTCGTCAAGGTGATGGACATCCATCAGGAACAACTGGCCCGCGGACTCGGCGACGGGCATCGCGTCATTCACGGTGTGGCGGGTTCCGGAAAGACCCTGATTCTCGAATTCCGCTCCGAGGTTCTGGCGGAATTGCTCAACAAGCCGATCCTCGTCCTATGTTTCAATATCACCCTGGCGGCGAAGCTCAGGAGCCACATGCGCAGCAAGGGCATCGCCGACAAGGTGCATGTCCACCACTTTCACGGCTGGTGCGGAGAACAACTGAAAACCCATCAGGTGGACGTGGCTGAAGGCGACAAGCCAGTTTGGGAACTTCAGGTGGACAGCGTGATTGCCGGCGTCGAGAAGGGGGAGATCCCGTGCGGGCAATACGGCGCTGTATTGATCGACGAGGGCCACGATTTCGAAGAAGACTGGCTTCGGCTCGTCGTCCGGATGGTCGACCGGAACACGAACTCGCTGTTGCTGTTGTACGATGACGCCCAGTCCATCTTCCGTCGAAGCGGCCTGGGGTTTTCCTTGTCGAGCGTGGGCGTGCAGGCACGCGGGCGCACGAAGGTTCTCAGTCTCAACTACCGCAACACCCGGCAAGTACTGAACTTGGCCTACGAGTTCGCCAAGGAGTTGTTTCAGGAGAAGAACTCCGACGGCGACCAGGTGCCGTTGATCAAGCCGCAAGCTGCGGGAGTGGACGGCCCCATGCCGACATTCAGGCGGTTGGGTTCGTTCGAAGAGGAAGCCCGCTTCGCTGCCGGCTGCGCAACAAAGTGGCACGACGACGGGGTGCCGTGGCGGGAAGTGGCGATCATCTACGACGCCCGCTGGATGGGCAAAGCCGTGGCGCAGGAGTTCGGGCAGCGAAAAATCCCCTTCCAGTTACTGGACACGTCTGTAAGGAAGAAGGGCTACGATCCACAGGCCGATCAGGTCGTGCTTCTTACACAACAGAGCAGCAAGGGGCTGGAGTTCTCGCGCGTGATTCTCGTCGGCTTGGGACGACTACAGACCGACGACATCGGCCAGGAGAGCCGCGAGCTATATGTCGCGATGACACGCGCACGCGAATGCCTGTTGATGACGGCAAGCGGGACCAACGTGTACACGCAGAAGATTGAATCCATCACGGCCGCTAAAACCTGAACTGGCCTCTCTCCAGGTTTTTGCCACTGCATCTTCCATCAATGGAACAGGAGTGAGACAGATGGTGGTCAGGACCACTTCGCCACCGCTCGCTTACTTCGCAGCCTTCTGCTCGTGTCCGAGACGCCTTCCCTTCCGCCACTCGTAGGGGGCCACGAACTCGCCCTGCCACACGCCGCGCCTCTCCGCCCGTGCCCGGGACTCCTCTGCCATGTAGGCATGCGAGTACTGCCGGTAAGTCAAAACCCATCCCTCGGCGACCATCCAGGAACCGAGGTCCCGCCCCCCGGCTCTGCACGCCGCCACGACCCGTCCGTAACTGTCGCTGTCCCGCTTTTCGCATTCAACGGTCTCGTTGCCGATCAGGCTGGCGAGCGCCTGTGTCGCATACTGGCCGCAGGGCCAACGACGCCCTCCGGACCGGCATCTCTGCTCGAACTCAGGCGCGTCAATGCCGTGCAAGCGAACGCGCACCCCGCCCATGTCGAGGGTGTCTCCGTCGATCGCCCGAGCCTGTCCCTGAAGCGTCATCACAGAGCCGCGGAAGATTCTAACGGGGCGTCTATTGACGGTCTCGGGGCTCTTTGGCCTCGGCCGCACTTCCATCTGATCGCCTCTGAAGATTCGGTCATGGGCAGCCCCTCACCGACCAGAAAACCGTCGCTGGCGAAGCTGTGTCGCAAATCATGAAGGCTGGTACCGCTGGACGTCGATCTCGTCGGCGCGCGCCCGCATCCGCGTCGCGTCGTGCCATGCCTGCATCCGCAACAAGAGGTCCATGCTGAGGCCGAACGCCTTCTCCACCCGCAGCGCCATCTCCGGCGACAGGGACGCGTTGCCGTTCAGCAGGTCCGAGAGCGTCGCCCGGCGCACTCCGAGAATCCGCGCCGCCGCCGTGACGTTCAAGCCGAACTCCTCGATCACTTCCAACCGGATGAAGGCTCCGGGGTGCGAAGGGGTCATCCCCATCCTGATGCCGTCGCTGCTCATCAGTGGTAGTCCTCCAGGTTCAGACGCTCGATCCCGCCGTCCTGCTCCTCGAAGGTGATCCGCCAGTTGGCGGACACCGAAACGCTCCATTCGTTGCGCCGCGCGCCTGAGAGCCGATGCACGCGCCAACCCGGCGCCGCGTCGCGGACGAAACCCTCCATGTTCTCGGCTAGGGCGAGCGCCGTCACGATGCCTCGAACCCGCTCCACCAGATCCTGCTTCAGCCGCCGGGACGAGTCGTGCTCGAACAATTCGCGCAAGCCCCGGTGACGGATCGAGCGGACGGTCATGCCCTCCGGGTATACGGCAATACCGTGCACCATGCAACGCAGTCCGAGGCCCGGGGCCGCGCGACGGGAAGCGGCGGAGGCGCGGGTCGCGGCACGGATCCGCGCCACGGATCCGCGCCACCAGCGGCGCCACGGGCTACAGCACCGAGGAGTTGCGCCCCATGGCCGGCGGCCTTCAGGACGTCACCACATACGGAAACGAGGCCGTCCTTGAGATGCGGGCGCTCCTGCTCAGCTTCAGCTACATCCGGGGCGACACCTTCCGCGATGCGACCGAGGGCGCACTCGACTTGGCCACGGGGAGCAGCGTGGATCTGCGGTCCGCCGCTATTCAGCTCGGCAAGGCCCCGAACGATCCCGCGCGGGGCGGACCGCGGAGCCCCGTGGAAGAACTCGTCGCCAGGGCACGGTCCTGATCATTCGGTTCCCGCGTGGTGAGCCAGCGACAGGCCGTCAGCAAGTCCGGCGCAGCTCCCCGCAAGACTCCCGCAGTTTCGGCGACGTCCGTGTCGTCCTCGAAGACACCCCGCGCCTCGACCCTGACGACAGCGTGCCGGGCATGCCGTCACGGCTTGGCCGCACCATTCTGTTCACCGGCGAGTTCTGTAATGTCCGACACATCTGCACCGCTGCCTGCAGCAACGCGCGAGTGAGTGTAGCTGCCGCGTGCCGCTCCGCCGGACACCGGTTCGACGGTGACGGTCGCGGCGGCGGTATTGGCCACATCAACATCGGCTCGCGCCCCATGCAGCGCCGCGCCGCGGTCGCGGCGACGGACAGGACGCCCCAGCTGTTAGCATCGCCGTCACCGCGCTCCGCACGAGCATCGACCCGAGTGTCGCGGCCGGCGCCGATTTCGCGCAGCGCATCCCGGTTGCCGTCTGCATTCGCTTCGCCGTCCGAACGGCCGCTGGCGGCGATGACCCGGTCCGGGCTGCTGTAGTCGGATTGCAAGCTGGTGTAATCGGATTGTATTACAGCCGTCGTACCGCGTAACACGGAAAAACTGCCGAAAAAACAGGGATGTATGATCCCAGTACTACGCCGCGATTCTCGGGAGAATCAGCCCGGTTCCCCAGAGCATCGCCCCGATTCCCTAGAGAATCTTCGCCGCCAGACCTGCGCTTGCGTGGCCCCGGCTGCTTTTCTGCACGGACACCCGGAAACCGCCGGTGATCCGCTGCTTCGGCCCTGTATGCTCTGAACTCCCTCTCCCGCTCAAGCGCCGCTCGGGCTAACCCGTTGATATTGCGCGTCTTTTATCCTCGATCATCGATACCTCACCATGCGGTTCCGTCTTTACGGCGGAGCCGTTATTCTTCCACACCTGCCGCACCTTGGTGCCTGACGTGCCTTGTCTGCGTCCAGGTGCGCGGTTCAAGCCCCTCTCACCCCCTCAGGCCATGGGAAAGGCGTATTCTCTCCGTAACACAGGCCTGGATCGGGCGTGTTACATTCGAACACACGCGTGCGATTTCAGGGACTTGGCGGACTCCAGGGGGCGACGCAAAAAGAGACGCAAGGCCATTCACTTGGTGAAAGTCCTGACGCTCGTATCCTACGGCCGGTTCGGGCGGTGCCGCCCACTGGCTGACCGGGAGCGGCTTTTCCAAGACAGCCCCGGCGTGACAAGGATGCCCGGACGACGCCTCGTTCCGGTCATGCCTGCGCCCGGCATTGAACACCTCCGCGTCAGCGCCCTCATGCGCAGGAGTGCGGAGAATCCGCTGCCGGGATCACGGTTCCCTGGGGAACCCAAACGTACAGACGAACGACAGGCTGCGCACGGGCATGAACAGCGGCGAGACGGACGGCCCGGTAGCGGGAGGGGCGAGGGTGGAATCCCCCGGCCCGCTCCGGTGGCGATGTCTCGGTTCTGAATCGATCCGGCGATGGGTTTCTCTCGCCGGCAACGGTCTCGGGGTCGACCGCAAGGAGGGAAAGTCTCTACAGTTCGAGGTCCAAGTCGAGCCGCTTTTCTTCCGGATCGAGCGTCGTCTCCTGTACGGGTTCGCGTTCCGGCTCGCGCGACCGGTCCTCCTCGGGTTCGGTTTCCCGTTCCGTGTCCCAGGATTCGAGACCGTCCGCATTCAGTCCGGCGCTCCGTTCCGGCGATTTCAGATCGTCATCCCAGTCGAGTTCATGCCACGGTTGATGCCCGCCCCCGTGCCCAGTAGCCGCTTCAAGCTCGGCTTCGTGCTCGCGATCGATGCGCTCCACGTGACCCGCGTCCCGTTCCTCGGGCGGATCGAGGCCCAACTCCGCCTCGTGCGCGGCCTCCCTGGCGACTCCATCGAGCGCCGAGATCCGCTCTCCGGTCGCTCTCTCCAACTGGTCGGAGAGCTTCCTGGCATCGTCGGTGACCAACTCGGCATGGTCCCGGGCCCGGCTGATGGCCACGTAGAAGGCTCTCTGGTTGGTCAGGTTCGGATTGCCGGCGGGCATTGCGGCAACGATATGGTCCACCGTCTTGCCCTGAAAAGAGTGAACCGTGGCCGCCCAGGCCCGGTCCATGTGGCGGAGTTGCGGATCGTCTTCGTCCAGTCCGGCTTCCTTTCCGTTCTCCAGACGGAACCGGACTCCCTCTTTTTCGATGGACTCCACCATCGCTGCCCCCCCGTTCACGAGTTCCGAGCCCGGATCGTTGCGCGTCCACCGCACCCGGTCGCCCGCCCGAAGCTCCATCTCCTCGCTCCTGTAGACCTCGACGCCGCCCTTGGCGGCGGCAATCCGGTACGGGCGCCAGGCCACGGGATCTCCACCACCGCCATCGAGCCAGACCGTGTTGCGGTCGTAGTCCACCCGCGCGACCTCGCGCTCGTCTCCCTTCTCCACCCCCAAAGTCTTGTACTGCCGGTTGAAGATCACCGTGTCGCCGGCCGAGTAGTTCGAGGCCCGGGCCATCTCCGCCCG
This sequence comes from uncultured Binatia bacterium (SeqCode), assembly GCA_965219905.1. Classification (GTDB taxonomy): domain Bacteria; phylum Desulfobacterota; class Binatia; order UBA9968; family JAJDTQ01; genus JAJDTQ01. The sequence continues at coordinate 1,558,171 of CBDCOS010000003.1, forward strand.
GGTCAGGCCCCTCGGCACGAGCTTCTCACCCCGGCGGGTGGGTCCCGAGACCGCGCCTTCCGCGATCAGATTCTCGCGGATTCTCGTGTTGATCTCGTCCCGCAGAGCCCGTGTGGGCGCGATCACCCCGGCCCCCGCACGTTGCTCGGGAGACAGTTTCAGCCATCGGTCCGCCGCCTCGGCGCCGATATCCTCCCGCTCCACCTGCGCGATCCGGTCGCCGAGCTTCTCGAACGCGGTCCTGACTTCACCGGCCACGCCCGCCCGCACCGCTTCCTTGAGCTCCATATCGCGCTGGCGCAGGATCTCGTCCATCACCGCGGTCTGCATCCCCGCGCGCCTGAGTTGCTCGAATGGCTTGCCCGCCTCCACCGCTCCGAGTTGCCTCTCGTCTCCGACCAGCACCACTCGGGGGATCCGAAGCGTGGTTGCGGCCTTGAGGAGACCCCGCATTTGCTCGCTCGATGCGAGCGAACTCTCGTCCACCACCAGGACCGTCTTCGAGAACGAGGCGCGCAACTGGCGAAGACCCTTCACCGTGCCCCGGCCCTCGATGACGCCTGCATTGCGGGCGAGGAACCGTTGCAGAGTCTCCGACTCGATCCCCGATTCCCGCTCAAGGGTGCGGGCCGCAGAGGCCGAGGGCGCAAGGCCCGCCGTTCGGTAGTCCCTGCTCTCGCCCAAGATCCGCAGACGCTTCAGCATCGTCGTCTTGCCGGTTCCCGCATAGCCCTGCACTCCTACCACACGGTCCTTTGACGCCAGCACCATCTTGACCGCTTCCTTCTGTCCTTCGTTGAGACGTCCCCCGTGGAGCTTCGTCTCCGCAATCCAGCGCCGCATCATGGGCTTCCCCGAGCCCTGACCCGCGTGCATCAACGTGATGGCCTCGGACTCCCGCCCGATTGCTGCGTCCGTGGTCCAGTGCCGGCCGTGGTCGAGACCCCTGGCGGCGTGCAGTCCGCCTTCGCGTTCGAGGTCCGAGACGGCGCGCTCCGCCGCCTCCACCGTGACCGCCCCCGGCTCCCGGGACAGTACGGCGGCCAGAAGGTCTCCGTGGCCGAACACCGCCTGGCGCTCTGCAAGGTGCTCCACCGCCCAGCTTGCGGCCTCCGCCGCGGGCTGTCCCCGGTCCGTGAATAGGTCCGGCATGGGGCGGTCCCGCTCCGCCCAGCGCGCCTTTGCCCGCACCCTGTCGGGCAAAAACCCCAACTCCGTGGCCTGGCACTCCCAGGCCCGGCGCAGTTCGCCCCGTTCCACGTCGCGCTTCGCAGCCCGCGTCATCAGCGTGGCCCGCGCCGCCAGGTGAGGGTTGTCTCCCGTCCTGCCCAGGCCATGCTCTCTCATTGCAGCCTCTATCTCCGAGCGCCGGGTGGAAAACTCCTCGATCACCTCCCGCGATACCCCCGCGATCTCGAACCGCCCGTCCGGGTGTGTCTTCTCTATCCCGTACCCGAGATCCTGAAGCCCTCGGGCCAACTCCGCCCGGTAGATCGCCCCGATCGTCATCTTGCCCTTGAAAAGCCCGTCGTCCACCATTGTGCGCCACTTTTGGTCGCCGCCTTGCACCATGTTGGCGACAACGGCATGGGTATGGAGTTGAGGGTCCAGATTGCGGGAGGTGTCGTGGCGGAAGGTTGCGGCCACCATCTTCTGGCCGCCGGCCCGGACCATCGCGCCCGTCTCCCGGTCCTGCATCCGGGTCTCTATCGCGTTCTTCTCGATCCAGGCGAGCGTCCTGCCCACCGCCCTGTCGTGGGCGTCCACGATCCTCTCGTCGTCTCCCACCATCGCCATGAGCGACACCGACTTGGGCGCGGACAGCGTCACGTCACGGCCCGGACGGTGCTGGATGTTGCCTTCGAGATCCTTGTGGCCGAGCTGGCGTCCGCCGGGCACCTTGCCTTCGAGGATGGCCCGGAACGCATCGGAGTCCACCGGGCCGGAGAGCCCGAGTTCCTCCGCGCCCCGGCCGGCCCAGGCGCTCGCTTCCTTGTGGGCAGGGTCGTCCCTGCCGTAGTACCCGTCTCGCTCGAAGTAGCTCGCGCCCTGCGACGGAGAGGCGATCTTGCCGATCGACGCTACCACGGCGGACGCCTCCCGCAACACGTGGTTTTCGGTGGTTGTACGGTGTCCATGCCGCCCGCATACGCGCTTCCGGGGCCGGGGACAAGGTGCGTGTGACGCAACTATCAGGCGTGGCAGTGAATGGCGGCGATTGTCTTCGACCGGGGGATGTCCTGCCACAACCACGGAACGGGGACGTTGTGCTCCCGCACGCCCCTGTGCTTGCTGTCAGGTACTTCTTGACACGTCCGGGACGTGAGGGGCCACCGCCGCCCAGCCTCGCGCTCGAAGGCGTTTGGGCTCAGACACCCCGACGGAGCTTGCGACTCGGCACGGCACTGCCATACTCATAGACACTGGCGGATCATCGTCATATCCTTGAACTACACCGTGCGGGAATGGAGGCCGCTGTTGGCGTGCCGGGAAGACGACAGGAGGACAGCCTGATGAACTGGCGAGACCACATTACCGTTGATCCCGAAGTCTGTCATGGAAGGGCCTGTATTAAGGGCACGCGAGTCTTGGTCGCCACCATCCTCGACAACATGGCGGCAGGCCTGGGTCCGGACGAAATCACCAGGAGCTACCCTTCGATCACAACAGAGTCCGTGCGGGCAGCGGTGTGCTACGCCGCGGAGCTGGCCAAGGAGCGGGTCGCGCCGCTGATCGAGTAGGAGTGGGTCCAGGTGCGATTCAAACTGGACGAAAACCTCCCGGCCGAAATGGCGGACCTGTTCAACCGGGCAGGTCATGACGCGGTAACCGTTCTCGATCAGCAATTGGGCGGTGTCAGCGATTCGGACCTGGCGGCCGTCTGCGCTCAGGAGCGGCGCGCCATCGTGACCCTCGACATCGACTTTTCGGACATCCGAACATATCGACCCGGCGCATATTCCGGAATCGTTGTGTTTCGACTAGGTGATCAGGCGCGCGACCACGTCCTGGAGATCGGAGCACGGTTTCTTGAGCGGCTTTCAGCCATGTCCCTGGACGGTCAGCTATGGATTGTGGAGGAAACGAGAATACGGGTGCGTGATTGAGCAGTCCCTTCGAATAGGTTTTCGGCGATACCCTGGAGATCGAGATCGAGAAGCTTGGCAGGGCCAGCTTCACCGTCAAGGCCGAGCGCCCGCGCAAGGATGTGGAGTGGATCCCCGGAAAGTCGCAGCCCCCGGCCGGGGGCGGTTCAAGGTGTGAAGGGAGTAGGGACCGGTTGTCAGCGGTTTCTCCGGCACGGTTGAAGTTTGATTCAAGCTGTCTCTAAGGATGGTCTGAATAATCGAGATCGGGCCGACTTGAGGTTCGGGTGACGTGAGGGGAAGGTCCCCACAGTCGTTCGTACTGTGGGAGTTCGACATCCATCGGGGTGTTCAACGTGTAGTTCAAGCTGGAGTCGGGTTCATCGGGAGCGGTCAAGCATACTGAGGCCTCGGGATCACACGGCATCGACGCAACAAGGCCTTCTTCGCCATCACCAGGTTGCTGAGCGCACAGGCGGTCACCAGACGATGAGCATTTTTGGCTAGTCCGCGGTAACGCACCTTGGTAAAACCGAACCGGAGCTTCAGAATACCGAACTGGTGTTCCACCTTGGCTCGAACCCGGGACTTGTAGCGGTTGCTGGCGCGCTCCCGTTCGGTGAGCTTCCGATAGCGATGCCCCTTCTCCTGAGTCCAGTCCCGTGCCTCCGGCGCCGCCTTGGTCATCGCCTCCTTCTGACCCGAGTACGCCGAATCCCCCCACACCCGTCTCTCCTTGCCATGCAGCAACTTCTCCAGCACTTGCGAATCATGGACGTTGGCCGCGGTCGCTTCCACCGAGTGGATCAGCTTGTTCCGGCTGTCCACTCCGATGTGCGCCTTCATCCCGAAGTACCACTGGTTCCCCTTGCGGGTCTGGTGCATCTCCGGGTCCCGCTCCTTCCGGCGGTTCTTCGTCGAACTCGGCGCATGGATGATCGTCGCATCCACGATGGTCCCCCGGTTCACCGCCATCCCGTGCTCCTTCAGGTACTCATTCACCTGCTCGAACAGCTTCTTGCCCAGTCCCTGCTCCTCCAGCAAATGCCGGAACTTGCACACCGTCGTCTCGTCCGGCGCCGGCTCCCGTCCCAGGTCGATCCCCACGAACCGCCGCAACGCCCGCGAGTCGTACAGCGCCTCTTCCACCCCGGGATCCGACAAATTGAACCAGTGCTGCACGAAGTGTATCCGCAGCATCCGCTCCAGACCGATCGGACGCCGCCCCGCTCCCTCTGGCTTCGGATAGTGCGGTTCGATCACCTCCACCAGCTTCCCCCACGGTACGATTCGCTCCATTTCCTCCAGGAACTTCTCCTTCCGCGTCTTCTTCTGATACTTCTCGAATCCCGCCTCCGATAACGTTCCTTGCCGCATTCGTACCCCTTTCTCCCGTCGTTACCCGTCCCATTCTATCACATTTCCCCCGGGGTCGGCCTGGGGCAATTGATCAGAGGTTCCCTAACCTTGGTCGGTTGGCGTGTCTCAAGATTGGCGTTGTTGTGTACGGTCCCGTGCAGCTATTTGAGAGGCGTCGAGAAGAATTAGTGGTATATTGTCGGATCGTCGTGGGAGCCGAACCAAGTTCTTGATTTCGGACTTGCAATCCGGGGCGATCCGTAGCTAACTATTACAGCTCATGACAATAGACGTAACGGACTACATAGACGTCAGACAACGCCTCAAAGCGCTGGGTTGTCACGACCCCATTGGTTTCGTTCTGCTGCCAACTAACTTTGAAGCAGCCAACTCCATTAGTGAGTTTCGGCAGGTGGCTGAAGGAGCGACAGTTAAGACGCTACTTAGGTCGGCCAATTTGCCTCATTCAGACGTTTTCCCCGCTGAACAACGCCCACCGTACGTCCAGAACAATGATTTCGAATGGGTTGCACCCATCTTGTTCGTTTCAGCGGCTTTGATGTCGGGAAACCCAGATTGTATAACGACTGTCCTAGATCTCCTCGCAAATTACTTGGCCGATTTCTTCCGTGGGCTGAAAGGGGAAAAGAAGGTTACGTTGGTTGTGGTGGTTGAGGGGGCGGGTGGGAAGACGTGTAAGAAAGTGTCTTACGACGGACCTCTTGAGGGGTTGCGGGAAATTTCTGAGATAGTTAGAACTTTGAAAGATGAATGGCGACAAGCGGACATTTGTTGAGGACTTCAATGCATCAATTAAGGAAGCAGAGAATTTTTTGACGATTGCCCGGTGTTCTGAGTTACAACGCAAGGCAATAGCGTCACTTGACGAACTCCGAGTCAAGGTTCGCGCTTTAAAGATTGGTGCTATTGCTGAGAGGGATGAGTATCTCGCAAATCTGCTGTTGGGGTACCAGTGTGTTGTTGAAGCACTGGCCGCAGAGATTGAGATGTGGATACTACTCAAGGAGGAAAATCCTGATGCGGCATGGGACAAGCTGGTAGAGGCTCAGATGTCCTCTTTGGCCGCTTGTCGAGCCCATCCCGGTTTTAGTCATGTAGGTCACCACTATCAGCGCTTGGAGACAATCGAGACACTTGTGTTTCCTCCGCAAATATTTGTCAGTTCGGGCATGCTCGTTAAACGTCAGGAGTGTTCTATTTGTGGTATCGAATATGAAGACTGTAGTCACCTAATAGGCATGCCCTATATGGGAGAGTTTTGCAGTGTTGTCGCGCGCGAAATTGAACTAAATCATGTGGCAATCGTAGAGAACCCGGCCGATAAGGCATGCCGAATCAGGGAGTTCGACGTGGTTGGAGGAGTACGTAACCGAATGACTTGGCGAGTTGAGGAAAAGGATACGGTCGAAGAGATGAGACCTGTAGAGCAACTTCGAGCACAGGCAATTTTGTTACGAACCCGGACGTAAGGTGTGAAGTCGGCCTAAATCGTTTCAGCAACGACGTCGACGGGAATTGCCCGGAACTCCCCGTAGCCGCCAGCACAGCGGCTAGTTGCAGTTACTCAAGAGAGAGAGCATGGAGGAGATGGGCTGCAACGTGGCTGAGACGGCGGCTCGACTCGGATGCTGCGTGCACGTAACGCTCTCGCGCCTGCCGAACGACAAGGCGGAGGCAACCCACGTTCCCATGTCACTCAACGATACAACCAGCGTTGGATTTCCGCCTGTTCGTCTTGCCGGATGGCCTCCCGGGCTTCGATCTCGACTAGCTAGGGTCGGCGGGTGACGGCCGGAGACGACGTGCGTTCGAATGGCCTCGTCACGGCTGTCGTACTGCGCCTGTAGATTCAGCAGAAACTCGCGGTCTGCTCCGAAGGCACGCTCAAGCCGCCGTGCCATCTCTTGCGACAAAGCGGCCCTGCCGTTGAGGAAGTTAGGGAATCTCTGAACAAGCCCGGCATGCTATGATGGGTGAACAATCACGGACCGGGGGGTGAACGAGGCATGGGACAAGGGACGTTTGCGGAACATGAACACGACCGGAAGAAGCGGCTGACGCGGCGGGAGGTGTTTTTGGAGAAGATGGAGGGGCTGATACCGTGGGAGGCTCTGGAAGCGCGGATCGAGCCTCATTACCCGAAGGCGGGCCGCGGCCGGCAGCCGTATCCGCTGGGGGTGATGCTGCGGGTGCACTGCGTGCAGTTGTTCTACAACCTGAGCGACCCGGGGATGGAGGATCTGTTGTACGAGGCGGAGTCGGTGCGGCGTTTTGCGGGGCTGCGGTTGTCGGGGCCGTTGCCAGACGAGACGACGATCCTGAACTTCCGGCGCCTGTTGGAGGGGCAAGGACTGGGGAGGGGACTGTTCGAGGAGATCAACGCGCACCTGGCGTCACAGGGACACCGGCTGCGTCGTGGGACGATCGTGGACGCGAGCATCATCTCTGCGCCGTCGTCGACGAAGAACCGCCAGCGGGAGCGAGACCCGGAGATGCACCAGACGAAGAAGGGGAACCAGTGGTACTTCGGGATGAAGGCTCACATGGGGGTGGATTCGGAGACGGGACTGGCGCACAGCCTGGAGACGACGCCGGCGAACACGGCGGACGTGACGATGGCGAACAGGTTGCTGCACGGCAAGGAGGAACAGGTGCACGGCGACGCGGGCTACCAGGGGGTGGAGAAGCGCGAGGAGAACCGGGACGTGAAGGTGGAGTGGCGGGTGGCGATGAAGCCGGGCAAGCGGAGGAAGCTGGACCCGGACGGCCCGGAGGCTAAGGAGGAGAAGCGCAAGGCCGGGGTCCGGGCCAAGGTGGAGCACCCGTTCCTGTACATCAAACGGCACTTCGGATACGCCAAGGTGCGCTACCGGGGGCTGGCGAAGAACACGCAACGGATCGCGGTGCTGCTGGGCTTTGCGAATCTGCTGATCGCGGGCCGCTACGCTGCGGATTGACCGAGGGAGGCGTGCGCCCAGAGCCCGCCGCGAGGCGGCGGAACGGGGCGGCTACCCGGCGATCAGGCCTTGCTCGGACGCCTTCCCGGTCGAAACAAGATCATGTGAAGGCTGAAACCAGCGGAAATGCCGCATGATCAGACCTTCCTTAGGCGGCGCCGGAGTTCTTGGTGACCAGAGCGGTGCGGCGCCGTGTGCATACCCGCATACCGGGCACGAGCACTGGTACGCCGGTCGATGGAGAACCGACCGGGTCCGCAGCATCTTGATTGCATCGCAATCCTCGCGTAAATGGAGACTATTGGGGGGGATGACCATGGCGAGCATCACGATCCGCAATCTTGACGACGAGGTGAAGACGCGTCTGCGCGTTCGCGCGGCCGAGCACCACCGTTCCATGGAGGAAGAGGCGCGCGTCATCCTGCGGGAGGCGGTGAACGGCGGGCGGTCCGGTCCGCGGGATCTGGCGAAGTTCACCCGCGAGTGCTTCGCGCCCCTTGGCGGCGTCGAACTCGAACTTCCTCGGCGCGGTCCGATGCGCGAGCCTCCGGACTTCTCCTGAGACGCCTGGGATGTTCGTCATAGACACCAACGTCGCGTCCGAACTCGTGCGCCCTGCACCGAATCCCGCCGTCGAGGCGTGGATAGCCGGGCAGGACGCGGAGGCGATGTATCTGACGGCCGTGAGCGAAGCGGAACTGCTGTACGGCGTCGCGATCATGCCCGCAGGCAAACGACGAAACGCCCTGGAAGCCGCCATGCGCGAGTGGCTCGATCTCGGATTCGCGCAACGGATTCTGCCGTTCGACAGCGCCGCGGCCCGAGCCTATGCCGAGATCGCGTCCGCCAGACGCCGAGCCGGACGGCCGATCGGCGAGGCGGACTGTCAGATTGCCGCCATATCGCGCTGCCGTGGCGCTGTCCTGGTGACGCGCAACGTACGGGACTTCGAAGCTACGGAAGTTGAACTCGTGGATCCCTGGACGAAGGCATGAGCCGCACCACCGAAGCCTTTGCGCGCGTCAAGATCGACGCTCTGCTCGAGGATGCGGGCTGGAACCTTACCGACGGCTCAAGCGTCATTTTCGAGCACGCGTTGCCGGACGGCACGCAGGCCGACTACGTCCTCTGCGACCGGCAGGGCCGGCCGATGGCCGTGCTTGAGGCCAAACGCGCGAGCATCGATCCCGTCGCGGCGCAGGACCAGGGCCGGCACTACGCGAGGCAACTAGGGGTGCCTTTCGTCTTTTTGTCGAACGGCGAGGAAGTGCGGTTCCTTGATAGCGAATCGGACGCCCACGCGCGCAAGATCGCGGGCTTCCATGCCCAGGACGACCTCGAACGGCGGATCGCGGCGCGCCGGGTCCGGCGTGAGTTGCCTACGGTGGCCGTTGACCGGAAGATCGTCGACCGGGACTACCAGATCGATTGCATAGAAACGCTTTCCGCCGAAGTCATGCGCGGGCGGCGCAAGCTGCTGGTCGAGATGGCGACAGGGACTGGCAAGACCCGCACGGCGGCAGCCTTCATCAAGCGGCTGTTCGAGGCGGGCATCGTCACCCGCGTTCTGTTCCTCGTCGATCGGATCGCGTTGGCCCGTCAGGCCGAGGACGCGTTCACCGACCATCTACGGGACTACCCTTGCCACGTGCTGCGTCCCGGCCGCGGCTTCGACCGGGCCAAGCGCATCACGATCGCGACGCTGCAAACCATGATCGCGGAGTACGGCGACCTCTCTCCGGGGTACTTCGACCTCGTCATCACCGACGAGTGCCATCGCTCGATCTACGGCAAGTGGAGCGGTGTACTCCGGCACTTCGACGGCATTCAGCTCGGCCTTACGGCCACTCCGTGCACGGCGGACGCGGATGCGCTTCCCGATCTGGAGGACGGGCAGTTCGTGCGCGACACGCTGCGCTTCTTCGAACTCGCCGAGCCCACCTTCCGGTACACCTTGCGCCGAGCCATCGAAGAGGGTCACCTCGTGCCCTACCGCATCTACAAGGCGATGACGGTGAAGACGGCCGCCGGGGACGGGTTCGAGGTGAGGCGGGACGAACTCGACTGGAGCGCCATGGACGACCGGACGCGCGGCGAGTTCGAGGAACTCTTCGACTCTTCGGACACGATCACGGTGGACCCACGGGCGCTTGAGCGCCAGTTCACGATCCCCGAGCGCAACCGCGCCATCGTAAGGGAGTTCCGCGACGCTCACGAGAAGGGTTTCATGGGCCGGGACGGCGTCAGGCGCTGGCCCGCATGGGGCAAGACCATCGTGTTCGCGGTGACCCGGCGCCATGCCGAGACGCTGGCGGAGATGTTCGACGAGCATTTCGCGGACCTGAAGCCCCACCCGGCCACCCGCTATGCGGATTTCGTGGTCAGCGACGTCGGCGGCGGCCCGGCGCCCGATGCGAGCGCCATCGTCAAGCGCTTCAAGGAAGAGGACTATCCAAGGATACTCGTCAGCGTGAACATGCTCGATACCGGATTCGACTGCCCGGAGGCCGTCAATCTCGTCATGGCGCGGTTCACGCGAAGCGCCATCCTCTACCGCCAGATGCGCGGGCGCGGTACGCGCAAGGCGCCGCGCATCCTGAAGACCGGGTTCACGATCTTCGATTTCGTCGGCGTAACGGACTTCCACGGCGACGACGAAGGGGACGTTGGGGGCGGCTTGGTCCGCGAGGGCGGCCGACCGCCCGGACCCGATCAGCCTCGCATGCTGTTCACCCTCGACGTGGACGACCACATCGACCCGGAGAGCCGCGATTGGCTCACGCTCGACGACACCGGGCGCATCGTGCGCACGCCTGAGCATCAGGCGCGCGCTGCCGAGATCGGCATGCGTTTCGAGGCATGGCGGGGGAGGCACGACGAGTTCGATGCGGAACAGGTTCGCTGGGCGGGCCTGATCGGAAGCCGGGTACGGGCCGACGCGATGAACATGGACAACTTCGGCGAATGGGTCTTCGACGAGCACCCCTTTGCCGCCCTCGGCGGCTACGACCAAGCTCGGCGCGTGTTCGGCGGGGAGGAGTCGCTCGGCCAACTGATCGCGGGGTTGAACGCGGCGGTGTTCGGACAAGGACGGGTGCCCGACGATCCCGCAAGGGCCCGGGCAGGGGAGCGGTAGGGACATGCCCATGACCCCCGAGTTGCGGCGCGGCATTGATCGCATCCGCGATTATCTCTTCGGCGGCGGCTACCCGAATCCGGCCCAGAACGCCGAACAGCTGAGCTTCCTGATCTACTTCTACATGTACGAGGCGGCGGACGCCGCGGGAGCGCGCGCGGCGCAACGGCCTGGCGCTGCCCCGTACGCCAGCGTCTTCGACGGCGAATGGAACCTGCGCGATCCGCGCAACGCCCCCGAGCCCGACACGGGGACGGTGCCGCGCGAACTCCTCCGTTGGTCGTCCTGGGCGCATGCGCTGAACGGCGAGCGGCTGGTGAACTGGGTGCGGGAGGAGGTCTTTCCGTTCCATGCGGAACTCGCTGCGAACGGCGTCACGGACTTCATGGACGGCGCCCGGCTGGTGATCGACGAGCCTACGGTGCTCACGCAGGTCGTCAGCCAGTTGAACGACCTGCAACTGGAACGCGTGGACGCGGACACCAAGGGGGATCTCTTCGAGCACGTGCTGCGCCAGATCCGGCAGGCGGGCGAACTCGGCCAGTTCCGAACGCCCCGTCACGTCATCCGCGCCTTGGTGCAGCTGGTGGACCCCCGGCTCGGGGAGACGGTCTACGACCCGGCGGCCGGGACGGCCGGCTTCCTGGTCGGCGCGTGGGACCACGTCCGGCTCGCCAACTCCTCGCCAGCCGGGATCGAGGAGATCGACGCGGAAGGCAAGACCGTCCGGCGCGGCCTCGGCGATACGCTGAGCCGCGACGCGGTGAAGGTGTTGCAGGAGGCTACTTTCTACGGTAGCGACGTCGACCCGCAGATGGTTCGTCTCGCCACCATGAACCTGACCCTCCGCGGTCTCGATCGGGTGCGCATCCTGCGCCGCGACGCGCTCACTCGTTCCCTCGACCGGGCGGCCAAGGCCGAACTTGGGTTCCCTGTGTCTGGCTTCGACGTCATTCTCGCGAATCCGCCCTTTTCCGGGCGGCTCGACCGGGACCGCATCGTCGAAGACGTGAAGATCGGACGAACCGGCCAGACCGAGCTCCTTTTTCTGCAATACATGCTCAACCACCTGAGAGACGGCGGGCGCTGCGGTGTCGTGGTGCCTGAAGGCGTCCTTTTCGGCTCCACCGGAGCGCACAGGGAACTGCGCCGCAGGCTGGTCGAAAACAATACGGTCGAGGCGGTGCTGTCGCTGCCGGGCGGCGTCTTCAACCCCTACTCCGGCGTCAAGACGTCGGTGCTGGTGTTCCGCAAGGGCGGTGCCACCGGAAGGGTGATGTTCCTGCACGCGGACAACGACGGCTTCAAGCTCGACGCCAACCACGATCAGCCGGTAGACGACGACGACCTTCCCAGTCTGACAGAAGCGTTCCATGCTCGGGAGACGCGATGGGGGTCGTGGCGCGACCGTGATCCGGGCGAGGAGTGGACCGAGAAGTGGTGGTTCGCCGAGGCCGACGCCATCCGCGCCGCCGACTTCAACCTCAGCGCCAACCGCCACCGGCCCCAGAACCGGGCGAAGGTCGAGCACCGCGATCCGCTGGAGATTCTGAAGGAATTGCGGGCGATCGAGACGGAGATCCTGGGCGAGATCGACGAATTGGCAGAGGCTGTGCGTGGAGTAACAGTCGAATGACAGTCGCGGCATCGCTCGGTGAGATTTGTCAATTTGTGGGTGGAGGAACTCCGTCACGCAAGATCCGCAAATATTGGAACGGCGATATCCCGTGGGCCACCGTAAAGGATTTTGGAGCGGATCGCATTTCACATACCGCGGAATCCATTTCGGAAGAAGGATTGAACCATTCGGCGTCGAAAGTCATCCCAGCCGGAACCGTTCTGCTTGTCACAAGGGTTGGCTTGGGTAAGGTTGCAATGGCTGGAGTTGACCTTGCGATCAATCAAGACATCAAAGCTCTCCTGCCTTCTAATCGCGTGTTGCCCGAGTTTTTGTTCTGGTCGTTAAAACATTTGGGTCCACACATCGAGAGCAGGGGTACAGGAGCGACCGTCAAGGGAGTTACATTGGAGGATGTGAAGGAGTTGGAGCTTCCTCTTCCGCCGCTCGACGAGCAGCGGCGGATCGTCGGTATCCTGAACCGGGCGGCGAAGATCGAGCGGCTGCGGAAGCAGGCGCAGGAAACGGTTGCGGGAATTTATTTCCGCGCTGTTCGTCAAGATGTTTGGCGATCCGTTCGAGAACCCAATGGGGTGGAAGCACGCATACCTTGGGGCCCTATCCGAGGTTCAGGGTGGATTGCAGGTAACGAAGAAGCGGGATTGTCATCCGATTGAGGCGCCGTATCTCAGAGTGGCGAATGTGTTTCGAGACCGACTCGATCTCAACGAGATTAAGTATATGCGCATTACCGAAAGAGAGCTTGAGCGGGTACAGTTAAAACGCGGCGACCTGTTGGTAGTTGAGGGACATGGTAATGAATCCGAGATCGGCAGGGCCGGAATATGGGATGGACGTATATGTAGCTGCGTCCACCAAAATCACTTGATCCGCGTGCGACCTGACCAATCACGGATATTGCCAGAATTTGCATGTGCTTATCTGAACTCGTCATCTGGGCGTCAACATCTGTTGCGTAGCGGAAAGACGACATCAGGTCTCAACACAATTACGACTTCCAATGTGAAGTCCTGTACCATTTTTGTTCCGCCGATTGACTTACAACGGCGGCACACGCGAATCGTGCAAGCAGCGCGAGTCAGAGCCTCGTTCGCAGAGGCCGGTTCTAGCACCACTTTGGCGCTAAGCGCGTCCCTCATGTCCCGTCTTCTGGGAGCGGCCGCATGACCGATATTGTGGATAGTAAGCGGCGAAGCGAGTTGATGGCAAGAATACGCGGACGCGACACAGCGCCGGAACTCGCGGTCCGTCGCATCGCTCACCGGATGGGTTTGCGATTTCGGCTACACTGCAGAGATCTGCCCGGTAGACCCGATCTGGTGTTCCCGAAACACCGGGTCGCCGTGTTCGTGCACGGATGCTTCTGGCATCGACACGAAGGATGCCGGCACGCATCCACCCCCAAGTCCCGGATCGCTTTTTGGACCGAGAAGTTCGCGGCCAACGTCGAACGCGATGCGCGCAAAGAAGTGGCCTTGAAGACGCTCGGCTGGAAGGTGTTCGTCATCTGGGAGTGCGAAACCAAGGACCGGGTAGCAGTCGAACGCAAGCTTGCTGTGTCGATCACACGCGAAGGGTCACCCCAGGCGGAGTACCGTGGCGGTGGTAATTATGGAACACTAGATTAAAACAGGATTGGAGGCACCGAAGCGTACATGTTCGGCGCCAAGCAGGAATGGAGTGGGCTTGTGCGCCACGAGGGTCTTTGCAGTTTGGTTTCAGTGAGTAAACGTGACCCACTGCGGTGAACCGGTGACTGTTCAGGTATACGATTTTTTCGCAGGCTGTGGCGGTGCCAGCCACGGCTTTCGGGCCGCCGGCATGGAGATTTCGTTCGCTCTGGATCACGATGCGGACGCTAGGGAAAGTTTCGAGGCCAACTTCCCCGACACACACTTCGAGTTTGCAGATATCCGCAATGTAAGCATTGAAATGGTCCGACTCCGGGTGGAAACGGAACGGCCAAACCCGGTGCTGTTCAGCGGGTGTGCGCCATGTCAACCCTTTACCAGGCAAAATACGAAGCGGCCGAGGCTGGATCAAGACGAGCGCGTGCCGCTGCTTGCCCACTTTGCACATTTGGTGGAGAGTTGCCGTCCGGATCTCGTGTTTGTGGAGAACGTTCCGGGCCTGCAAAAGCTCGACAGCGATAGTCAGCCCTTCGGCGGTTTTCTGAGCCGACTGGACGCCGCAGGTTACAAGGTGGACTATAGACCCATCAGACTGGCGCGGTACGGGATACCGCAAACCCGTCGACGGCTCGTCCTGGTGGCGAGCTGCCACGGTGCCATCCAACTACCGGATGAGACACACGGTCCGGGAACGCCGAACGAGCAATATTCTACGGTTCGGGACTGGATCTCCCATCTTCCAGCGATCCGTGCGGGAGAGGAACACGAGGAGGTACCAAATCACAGAGCGGCAAATCTCTCGGCGCGCAACGTGGAACGCGTCAAGGCGACGCCGGAAGGTGGTGGCCACCGCGATTGGCCCGAACACCTCAAGCTTGAGTGTCACAAAGGCTTTTCGGGATATAGCGATGTCTACGGTCGAATGTCCTGGGACTCCCCGGCGTCTGGGTTGACTACCAGATGCACGAGTTATTCGAATGGACGCTTCGGCCACCCAGAACAGAACAGGGCCATCAGCATTCGGGAAGCCGCTTGCTTGCAGACGTTTCCGGAGGACTTCATCTTCGAGGGGTGTATGGCATCGATGGCTCGGCAGATCGGAAACGCGGTCCCCGTGCACTTGGCGAAGCTGATCGGCCACCGGTTCATCGAGCATCTGAAGGACCTGGGAAGACTTTCCTGATGGCAACGTTCAAGACCCGCGCTCGGACGCTCGACATGCTGGGGAGACAGCAGATTGCCGGCAGACCTACAGCGATCAGCGAGCTGTTCAAGAACGCACATGATGCGTACGCCGACCGCGTAGAGATCGACTATTACCGCTCCGACGGGCTATTCGTCTTGAGGGACGATGGCGTCGGAATGAGCCGCGACGACTTCGTGACCAGATGGCTAACGGTCGGCACGGAGAGCAAATTCGGTCCCACTCGAAATCCACCGCAGGACCCCGACAAGGAACTGCGCCCGATGCTCGGAGAGAAAGGTATCGGAAGGCTCGCGATTGCGACCATCGGGCCGCAACTCTTGGTGCTCACTCGTCCGAAGACTGACGATGGAGCATCCGACCTCACCGTGGCTTTCCTGAACTGGGGCATTTTCGAGTGGCCCGGGATCGACCTGGATGAAATCGATATCCCGCTACGGTCATTTCCGCCAGGCACGCTGCCGTCGGCACACGATGTGGCTGAGATGGTTGTGGAGTTTCGTGAGAATGCCAAGAGGGTCGGTCGCGGAGTCGAGAGGCAACTATTGGAACAGCTTGCTGGCGAATTGGACCAATTCGACATAGATCCGCAAGAGATCGACTCCTACCTCCAAGAACCGTCACTCAGCCGGAAGGGGTGCGGGACGCATTTCATCATCAAGCCTACGTCGGCACTACTGGCAGACGATATAGACGGTGATCCGACAGCGAGTATGGCCGCCGCGTTGAAGAAGGCGACGCCCTTGAAGAAGGCGTTGCTCGGATTCAGCAACACCATGGCACCGGGTTCCCGCAGCGTGATACACACCGCGTTCCGCGATCATAGGACTGACGAGGTCGCCCACGATTTGATTGGCGAAGCCGAATTCTTCACCCCAGAGGAGTTTCAGAATGCGGATCACCGGATTCGCGGTACGTTCGACGAGTTCGGCCAGTTCCGGGGCGAGATTTCGATCTACGGGGAGACAATAGCCGATCACGTCATACCTTGGGGCGGCGGGCGCGGTGCACACACGCTCTGCGGGCCGTTCTCGATCGACTTCGCCGCCTTCGAGGGCGAAAGCAAGCACTCGACGATCCCGCATGATGAACACGCGAGATTGGCAAACAAGACGGAACAGTTGGGAGGACTGTATATTTACCGGAACGGGATTCGAGTGCTGCCTTATGGTGACACCGACTATGACTGGCTGGACATCGAGTTCAGGCGAACGAAGAGCGCTTACTACTACTATTTTTCCCATCGAAAGATGTTCGGGGCGGTGGAAATCGACGCAGACAGGAATCGGGACCTGCGGGAGAAGGCAGGGCGAGAAGGATTCCAGGAGAACAGGGCTTACCGTCAATTCCGATCGATACTCCAGAACTTCTTTCTTCAGATGGCGGCGGACTTTTTCCGCACGGATGGGGTGCATGCCGAGACCTTCGATCTACGAAAGAGCGAGCTTTCGAAGGAAGATGACGCGAGGAGACGACGAGAGAGACAGGTTTCGGAGAGGAAGAGGAAGTTTGAGGCCAGCCTAAACACGTTTTTCGACAAGCTCGCGCAGAATGCACCTCAAGAAGAGGCCTTGGAATTGACAGATGACGTCGCTGCGAAACTACGGTCAGCGTGTAGCATTGCGGATAGTGAACTGGCGGCGCGCGAGGTCCTCGATCTCGAACGCCGAGCACAAGCGGGCATCAGGGAACTGGAGGCTCGGTATAGAGTATCGCGTCCGCGTATCGGATTGAGCAAGGCAACGCTCCGCGATTGGGGTGCGTACAACAGGGAGTTCGCTTCGCTTCAGGAGAATGTGTTCGGGCCAGCACGCGAGCTCGTTGAAGATCTCATTGGCGAAGAGGCCGGGAAGGCAAGGTTGTCTCTTGATCGCCGTGTCAGGACAGAATCTGCACTGGAGGGCCTTGGACGGGAAGCCCGCAGGACTACAGGACAATCAAGCCGGGCAGTGAGAACGGAGGCAGACAAGGTCGCTTCGGAAGTGCGGAACGTGGCAGGGCGGTCGCTAAAGGCTGTCGAGTTGGAACTGCGGGCGGTGTTGAGTGAGTTTCAACGGATCGATGTTGCGGGAATGCCCGATGAGCTTTTCGTCGAAACCAGGGATACGCTGGAGAACAGGATACTGGAGACCACGAAGGACCAAAGAGAACTGTTGCGCTCGGTGTTGGAGCAGCTTCAGGCCATAGACGTAACAGGGGAGAGTTCGACAGCCGAGCAGTTGATGGCCATTGAGCAGCGCAACCTCTTGCTGGAGGAGGAAGCGGAGGCCGATGCCCAGTTGGCGCAACTGGGGATGGCGATCGAGATCATCAATCATGAGTTCTCGGGTACAATACGCTCCGTCAGGAACGGCTTGCGGAAATTGAAGGCCTGGGCTGATGTGAATGAGAGCTTGGGGGAGCTGTACGACAGTATCCGGACGAGCTTCGATCATCTGGACGGTTACTTGACGCTGTTCACGCCGCTACAGCGGCGTCTCTACAGGAAAGCGGTGGAGATCGGCGGTTCCGAGATTCGAGACTTCCTGCAGGAGTTGTTCCGTGGGCGCTTGGCGCGTCATGGCGTGAAGTTGGCGGCTACAAAGGCATTTGCCAAGGCCAAGGTTGTCGGCTTCCCTTCGAGTTTCTATCCCGTTTTCGTGAACCTTGTAGACAACGCTATTTTCTGGCTATCGCAACAGAATCCGCAACGCGAGCGAAGCATCAGACTGGATGAGCGCGGCGGCACCTTGCTAGTCGTAGATACCGGGCCGGGAGTCAATGTCCGTGACAGGGAGGCGATCTTCGAGTTCGGCTTCAGCAGAAAACCCGGCGGACGTGGGATGGGGTTGCACATCGGACGTGAAAGTCTACGTCGGGTGGGATTCGACCTACAACTGATCGAAGGGGATGGGGGCGCGACATTCGGTGTAGTGCCAGTGGACGAATCATAGGGGAAAGGGATGGGATCGGCGGAAGAACTTGGTGGTGGCCGCGGCGAGTTTGCGAGGCGTTTTCTTCAGACGGCTGTAGTGGTCGACGACGAGGCCTACATGGCGACGGACCGGGACGATGGACCAAGGGGCGAGGTCACGACACCGGATCGGGGCTCGCTGGTCTCAAGTCAGGAAGATCAACGCCCCGTTGGTGGTAGATCAGAACACACCCTGAACGCACGATCTATTATCGATTCGTTTTCAGAACTCGGTGTGATTTGCAGTGTAGTTGGGCCCACGCAATCAGCGATGGAAGTGATGAGGCAAGCCGACATAGTGGTTCTGGATTGGCTCTTGAAGGACAGCGATCCCCAACATGCGCTGAGATTGCTTCACGATCTGCTTGATGAAGAAGTAGACCGGAACTCGCTTCGACTCGTGGCTATCTATACCGGCGAGGCACGGCTGGAGGACATTTGTGCAGCCGTTGTCGATGAACTGAGTAAAACTGGACTTGATCCGGTGGAGAACGAAAGCAAGACGACAATTTCATATCGACATGGTCGTGTGGTTCTTTACGCAAAATCCGATGTGAATCTGGCGGAGCCGCTTAAGGAGCGGAGCGTCGCGGAGAGGGATCTTCCTGAGAGGCTGGTCGAGGACTTCTCGGATATGACCGAGGGGTTGTTGCCGAGCATCGTGCTTACCTCATTGACTGCTGTTCGGGAGGGTGCGCACATGGTCTTGGATCAGTTTCGCGCAGCTCTGGATCCTGCGTTTCTTGCTCAAAGGGCGTGCATTTCCAATCCAGACGACGCGGAACGGCAGATCGTGAACCATGTTGCCGAAGAGCTTCGCGGCCTCATGGACAACGCTGTTGCGGCACAATCTCCCGCAGGCACGGAGGCAGTGGAGAGTTGGATACGGCGCAAGCACGGGGGAGATGCACGCTCCGTGTTCGGCACCCGGGAACTAGACCTGGAACAGACTGTCACGTTGGCGAAGAAAGGCTTGGAGGCGAGTGTTTTGAGAAACAACGCCTTCGAAGGTCTCTCCGCTGGCTTCGCTGGCGGTGATGTCGTTGACCTGGATGAACGGTTGGCCTGGATCATGAGCTTTCGGGCCGTGCTGGGTGCACCACCGCCGACGTTGTGGCTAGGTTCTGTAGTTACAGCGATGGTGGACGAAGATGAAATGCACCTGATCTGCATGAGGCCCCGATGCGATTGCATCAGGCTGGAGGAGGAGACTTCGTTCTTTTTCCTACCGCTGATTGAACCAGGGAACGCGAGGGGGCAACTCATCGTCAGACTCGGGAACGGATTCAAGCGCCTAGGCATTGGGCTTGATCCAGCCGGTTGGGTTCTTCGGCAATTCAAGCCATCGGAAGACACCCGCGCGGTAACGGCGACAAGGCGAGAATCCGAAGGGGGTTTCGAGTTCACGGACACCTGCGACAAGCTATACAGGTGGGAAGGCGAACTCAAGGCTGAATACGCCCAACGGATTGCGCAGGCGCTTGCGACGGAGCTGAGCCGCGTAGCGGTGGATGAGTCGGAGTGGCTCAGAAGAATGGCCAGAAAGGGTCACTGAGCCTATGAATGTGGTTTGTTGCGACGCGGGTCGTTCTGGTCTCGTTTGCTGAACCCCAAGACGATAAGCATGGCAATCGGAAGGAGCAGTGCTCCGATTGAGATTGCGCAAACAGGCTGCTCTCGGCATTCCCTCTAGAGAGTCGGCAGAGAGGTGGTCTCGTCGTCTTCTCTTTGCCGTAAGGTCGTCGTTAGAGAGAGAAAAGAGAGGAACTCATTAATGTAATAAACCCATCGCTACTCTTCCCGACAAGCCTTTAACTTGCCACTTCGGCAATTCTGGCCGCAATCGGGTGGCGGACGATGTGGTACCTGCGGCAGTTGGTCCAGATACCGTCGCCGTTGTAGGTCGCTCCCGCTCGTACTGGTGGCTCGTGTCGCGCCTCGGGACGGTAAGAGGGCCGCAACTTGTGCACACCGGTAGGAATCCCGCCGAAGACAGCGCACCCGGGCCCACCGGCGAGGATCAAAGGCGAGTATGATGGCGGCTCACTCAATCGCAACCGCAAACACATTTACAGGGTTCATCTGAAAGCCCCATGAGCCAAACACGTCGAAACGTGTGGTCAGCAGCCGCAAAATGTCGCCGTATCTTGGGAACAATCATGTCAACCGTTTCTACGGTCCGGGCGTCAGTGTAGAAGACTAGCTCAATTGGGCGATCAGTTTTATATTCCTTACGTTTCGTTCTTTGAAGAAACTCGGAGCTGGGACCGCTCGACCACGTAGCCAACGGGTTTTCGGGATTTTTCCGCACCTTGGAGATGGCCTCGGCAATTTCCTCATCGCACCATTCCTTCAATTCGAACGCTACGTATCCTTCTTGACCTGTGATGCGGCATAAAATATCTGGTTCGTCAGGGTCGCGTTTTTCAATTGAATCAAGGACGATGGGTAGACCTGATCGCTGAACAAACTCCCAAAATACACAAAGTTCTCGCTGCGATTTTTCTACGCTATCGGGCATTATGGTCCTCCGTAAAGACAATCTTAACAGGGAAAACAACACATGTCACACGGCGCCCTAGTAGCGCCATTGACAGTCGGTGCGGCCGAGTGGAAAGGAAAAGATGCATTGAAGGAACTCGTGGAGCCATAGGGAGGGTTTGCCGAAGCTTGGGAAGAAGCCTTGAGGGCAAGACAGCCGGATTCAATCACACACACCAATTGCTCGACATTCCATCAGGTGTTCGATGCGGTCGGCCACTCGCTGGGCAGGCTCGCGGAGTTGCTCCACGGTCCAGTCGGCGGCGTAGCCCTCGGTGATGTCGTCGTCCC
>CBDCOS010000004.1:0-160634 GCA_965219905.1 uncultured Binatia bacterium (SeqCode)
GCTTGTCCGCCACCCACTCCGGCATCTCGTCTCCCCGAGCCTCCGGACCGTGCTTCCCGTCCTCCCGTGCGTCGGTGGCCTCCGCCTGCTCCAGCCACCCCCTCACTTCCGCCTCCAGCCGCTTCTCCGCCTTCCCCATCCGCCCGTACGACATCGCCTTGTGCTTCGACGCGTTCGCCTTCACCTTCGTCCCGTCCAGCGCCACATGCCCCAGCTTCACCAGCCCCGCCGCCCGGCACAGCGCCAACACCTGCCGGAACAGTCCCGCCAGTGCCTCCAGGTGTCGCTTGCGAAAGTCGCTGATGGTGCGGAAGTCCGGCCGCTGAAGTCCACTCACCGCCATGAAGTCCACCCGCTCCTCGCACGCCCGCGCGATCCGCCGCGACGAGTACACCCCGCAGCTGTACCCATACAGCAACAGCGCCACCATCATCCCGGGATGGTACGGAGGCTGCCCGCGCTCCCCCTCGTACGACTCGTAGATCGCCGACAGGTCCAGCGTCTCCCGTACTGCGTCCCGAACCAGGTGCGCCGCATGTCCCGCAGGAACAAAGTCATGCACCGACGGCGGCAGCAGCCACGTCTGGTCCACATCCCAGCTGCGAAATCGCTTGCTCATCTCCCCATTCAATCACACCCCTCCCATCCCGTCGATCCATAGCTGATTACTCGGACAGGCTCCTAGCCCTGCTCGAGCATCCACCGCGCCACCTCGTCGTGGCGCGCAAACCAGACCCGGGAGAAGCCCTTCATGTAACGAAGGATCTCCGTGAGCGCCGCCGCGATCATGGGGCGGCCGCCGAAGTGGGCGTGGACGGTGAGATTGATCATCTCGGGTGCGTCCGACCGGTAGAGGAAGTCGAAGGTGTCCTTGTACACGTTGAGGAAGTCCCGCGGGCTACCGCGCAATACGCGGTTGTCCGCGAAATCGCTGTGGGGGATGGCCACGATATCCCCGGATTCGGTGGTCATCCGGTAAGGGACATCCGTGTCGTTGTAGTCCCCGTGCCAGACACATCCCGCTTCGGCCAGAAACCCCGCGGTATGTTCGGTGGGCGTGGCCCTGGGGCTCAGCCAGCCCACCGGCCGCACTCCGACCGCCCCCTCGATGAGGTCGAAGCAGCGCCCGATGACTTGCTTCTCCTCCTCCGCCGAAAGGTCGGTGAGGAAGGTGTCCTGGGTATAGGAGTGGCCGGCCAGCTCGTGGCCGCTGTCATGCAGCGCCTTGACCGCGTCCGGGAAGAGCTCCACCGAGCGGCCGCTGACGCAGACCGTGGCCGGCACCCCGAACTCCCGGAAGATCTTCATGAACCGCCAGATCCCGGTGCGGCCGCCGTACTCCGACCAGGACACTCCCAGGCGGTCCACCACCCCCGGCTTCAGCGGCGACGACATGGGTGAATACGACGGCGCGTTTCCCACGGACCAGGTCTCGAACATCGGTGTCACGAGCACCGCCACCTTGGCGTCGTTGGGCCAATTCTCGATGTTGGACACTCTCTCCTCCTGCCCTCGGTTCATGCCCCCGGCTCGTTCAGGAGCTCGATGAAGCGGGCCGCAAGCTTCGGCCCGGTGGCCTCGTCCTCGTGCTTGAAGAATACGTAGCCGCGCTCCCACTGCTGTTGGCGCACCCGGTCGGCCCACGCGCCGATGGCCTCGTCAGTATAGTCCACCGCGCGCAGGCGAAGATAGCCCCAATCGGCCGTGGAAACGAAGGGCGCCTCGCCTTCCAGCTCGCCGTCGGCCACGCAAAGCGCGGCATCGTACTCCCGGAGGGTGTCGAACACCGTTTCGTCGAACCAGGAGAGGTGCCGGAACTCCACGGCGACCCGGTGCCCGGCGGGCAGCGTGGCGAGAAAGTCCCGAAGACGCGGCAGGTCCAGCTTCAGGTTGGGCGGCAACTGGAACAGCACCGGGCCGAGGGTGTCGCCCAGCACCTCCAGCCGCTGGAACAGGAAGTTGACGGCGTCGCCGGCCTCCTTCAACCGGCTGAAATGGGTGATGGCGCGGGACGCCTTGATGGAGAAGGAGAAGCCCTCCGGCACCTGCTCGCGCCAGCGCGCGAGCACCGGGTCCGCCGGCATCCGGTAGAAGGTGTTGTTTATCTCCACCGTGTCGAAGCGCGCGGCATAGAACGGCAGCATCTCCTTGTCACGCAGTCCGGCGGGATAGAACTTCCCCTTCCAGGGCTTGTAGGCGAACCCGCTGGTGCCGACGAAGGTCTTCAAGGAAGGTCGCTCCAGAGATGAGGGTACTTGAGCCCGGAACCTGTGATCATGAGGACCGCCCGTTCATCCCTGCCCACGTCGCCGCGCTCGAGGAGTTTCCGTAACGCCGCCAGGCAAGCGCCGGCCTCGGGCGCCGCGAAGATCCCCTCGGCGGAACCGATCTCCCGCACGCTTTCCAGGATCTCGGCGTCGGACACGCTCAGGGCGGTGCCGCCGCTCCTGCGCAGGATGTCCAGGATCATGAAATCGCCGATGGCCACCGGGACGCGCAGACCCGCGGCAACCGTGGCCGGTTGGGTGACCGCCTCGGCCGTGTCCGCTCCGGCCGTGAACGCGTTGACGATGGGGGCGCAGCCCTCGGCCTGTACCGAGATCATGCGCGGCCGCCTCGAATCGATCCATCCCAGCTCTTCCATCTCGTCGAACGCCTTCCACATGCCGATGAGGCCCGTGCCCCCGCCGGTGGGATAGACAACCACGTCCGGCAGGGTCCAGTCCATCTGTTCGGCAAGCTCGTAGGCCATGGTCTTCTTGCCTTCGACCCGGTAGGGCTCCTTCAGCGTCGATACGTCGAACCAACCCTCGCGTTCCTTCTTCTCGCCGATGATGCGGCCGCAATCGTTGATGAAGCCGTCCACCAGCACGACGTGGGCGCCGTACTGCATGCACTCCACGACGCTCACCCGCGACACGTCCCGGGGCATGTAGATGTGGGCCTCCA
Source organism: uncultured Binatia bacterium (SeqCode) (assembly GCA_965219905.1). Lineage (GTDB taxonomy): Bacteria > Desulfobacterota > Binatia > UBA9968 > JAJDTQ01 > JAJDTQ01. The sequence continues at coordinate 2,950 of CBDCOS010000004.1, forward strand.
GACCCGCCTTGGCGGCGTAGGCGGCCAGCGCTCCGGACGCGTTTCCGGCGGAGGGCACCGCCAGACGCTCCGCCCCCAGTTCCCGCGCCATGGATACCGCGGCGGTCATGCCACGGGCCTTGAACGAGCCGGTGGGATTGAGGGACTCGTCCTTGAGGTGAAGGCGCGGCATGCCGAGCCGCTCTCCCAGCCGGCGCGCATGGGCCAGCGGCGTCCATCCCTCCCCCAGAGTGGTGATCGATGCGTCGTCGGCCACCGGAAGCACCTCGCGGTAGCGCCAGAGGCTTGCCACCCGTCCCTGGAGGCTGTCACGGGTGAGGGTCTTGCCGGCCCGCGCCAGGTCATAACGGACCAGCAGCGGGCGGCCGCATTCCCGGCAGAGGTTGTGGAGCTTCGCACGTTCATGACGCACCCCGCAACGCGAGCATTCCAGAAACGTCACATACATAACGCACCCCCCCAAGCCGCCGTTCGATACCGCGCGGGACCGGCTCGGCGAAAGGGTCGGCTTCAAGGAGGCGGCATCAATAAACGACTTTTTAAATTAATTAAATCGTTAATTGATGTATAATACATTTCCGGCGCCTTGACAACGGGTTATGGGCCTCCCGTGGCGCTCACAACCGCGGGCTCCAGACCCTGCCGGGCACGTAGACCTGGCCCTGGAACAGCTTCCGGGCGGTACGCACCACTCCTGCCTTGTCGAGCGCGAAGTCGTCGCCCACTCCGCTCAACTCGAACGCCACGGTAATGGAGCCGCTGGGGTGCTCGATCTCCACCAGCTCGGAGAACCCGCCCCCGGTTTCCGCAATGCCGTCGGCGACGGTCCCCGGCACCAGGGCGCAACTGCCGACGCAGATGGCGCCGGACACCGCGTGGGCGGCATGACAGTCGGTGGGCACGAAGTAGCGGGAGGTCAGCGCCCCTCCCCGGCGCGGTCGGGAGAGGATGCCGAACTTGGGTATGACCTTGCCTCGCACATCGCCCAACCCCATCTTCTCGCCCGCCACGACGCGCACCGCTTCCAGTTTCTCCAGCAGCGCCCGGTCGGCGTCCAGCTCGGCCTTGCTCTCGTCCCCCCGGACGCCCATGCTCTCGGCCGTGGTCAACACCATCGGCATGGCCACGTCCACGCAACTCACCTCGACGCCCTCGATGGTCTCCTTCCGGAGCCCGGTGGGGAAGAGCCCTCCGGTCTTGGAGCCGATGACGTCCATGAAGTTGAGCAGGATCGGGGCCGCGGTGCCGGGGACCCCGTCGATGGCGGTGTCGCCGTCATACTCCACATGGCCGCCCGGAGTTTCCAGCACCGCCTCGATGAGGGAGTCGGTGTTGACGTTGCGGATGTTCACCGCGGTCCTGGGATCGTCCGGGGACACCAGGCCGCGGTCGATGGCGAAGGGGCCGACGCCCGCCAGCATGTTGCCGCAGGTGGGGCTGTAGTCGACGAAAGCCTCGTCCACCGAGACCTGGGCGAAGAGGTAGTCCACGTCCGCCCAGGGGTGTTCCGACGGCGACACGATGGCGACCTTGCTGGTCAGGGTGGTGGCGCCGCCCAAGCCGTCGATCTGGCGGTGGTCGGGAGACCCCATGGCCGCCAGCAGCACCCGGTCCCGGGTGGCGTCGTCGGCCGGCAGCTCGCCGGCCAGAAAGTACGGCCCTCGCGAGGTGCCGCCGCGCATCATCGTGCAGGGGATCGCGGTCTGGTCCGCCATGTCAGGTTATCCTTTCCCATATCAGGGACGCCCGGCTGCCCGGTCCGCCCATGACCGGCGGCGCCGCCGTCAGCACCAGCCGGTCCCCCTCGAAGGACACCTCGCGCCGGGTGGTGGTGCCGTCGAGCCGGGGATCGGCGGCGAATTCGATGTGGTGGAGCACCACGTCCCCCTGGAGCTCGAACTCGCCGAAATAGCTGAAGTAGTGGCCGTCGGGCCGCCGGGTGGCGGTGGCCATGTGGCCGTCGGCGGTGTACTCCATCCGGCCAGTCGTGGGGGCGTCGTCAGCAGGCCCCGGGTTGCCCTGGGCGTCCGTGAAGCGGAACTCGCGCAGGCGCCAGGTGCCGATCATGCGTTCTCGATACTTCATGACTCCCCAGAATAGCGTTTCGCGCACGGACTTCAACTCCGGCTACGACGCCGGCGACGCGGCCTCCGCCGGCTCCACCGCGGCGCCCGCCGCTGCCGTGCCGCCGTAGTCGTCGACGATGCAGTAGAGCGTGGGCACGAGAAACAGCACCTGGAACGTGGACGCGGCGAGCCCGAAGGCGAGGCTGGTGACCAGCGGAATCAGGATCTGCGCCTGGAGGCTGGTCTCCGTCAGCAAAGGCAGCACCCCCGCCACCGTGGTCAGCGAAGTCAGCAGCACGGCGCGGAAACGCTGCCGCGCGGCGCCGCACGCGGCCGCCGCCGCGGACTCGCCGCGGGCGCGGCGTATCTTGATGAAGTTCACCAGCACGATGGCGTTGTTGACCACCACTCCGGCGAGGGAGACGAAACCCACGAGGCTGGGCATGGAAAGCTCGAGGCCCAGCGCGAGGTGCCCGGCGACCATGCCCACGAGGCCTATGGGAATGGCCGCCATGATCACCAGGGGCTCGACGTAGTTGCGGAACTGGAAGCTCAGAAGGAGGAAGATGGCGGCCAGGCCCACCAGGAAGTTCCGCCCCAGCGACGATCCCGTTTCGGCCGACTCGCGCGCCTGTCCCTCCAGTTCCATGCGGATGCCCGGATAGCGCTCCACCAGAACGGGCCGGAAGCGGGACTGGGTGTCGGCGACGATCTCCGCGGCGTTGGCCTTCCGGGGATCGATGTCGCCCTGGATGGCGACGGCGCGGCGGCCGTCCACGCGATGGATGCGGCTATAGCCGCGCTCCGAGCTCAGCGTCGCCACGGCGTGCAACGGCACCTGCTCGCCCGAGGGCAGGGTAACGGTGAAGCGGGCGAGGTCCGCGAGGCTGTCCCGGTCGCGCCGGTACAACCGGACATCGATCTCGTAGTCCTCCGCCCCGGCCTGGAACTCGCCGGCGCGCCGACCATGGAACGCCGCACGCAACTGCCGCGCCACCTCGGAGGCGGTCACCCCCAGCGCCAGGGCGCCTTCACGCAGGCGCACGCGCATCTCCGGCTTGCCCAGACGCAGATCGTCGGTGAGGTCGAAAACACCCCCGTACCCGCGAAGCCACTCCCGCAACTCCGTGGCCGCCGCCTTCAGCGACGCCACGTCCTCCCCCACCAGGCGGATGTCGATGGGCCTCCCTCCCGGCCCTCTCTGCGGTTCGCCGAAGGTCAGCGAGATCACATCCGGCAGCACGCCCACCTCCGCCCGCCACCGGCCCATGATCTCGTCCAGCGACGCGTAGCGGGAATCGGGACCCACCAGGTCGACGGTGACGGTGGCCAGGTGTTCACCCGACTCGTTGGCTTCCCGGTTGCGGCTGTACTGAATCCCGACGTTCCGCACCATGTTCGCGCCGCCCGGACGGGTGGAGGCATAGTCTTCGTCCACGACCCGGATCGCCGACACCACCCGCTCCACCACGGCCTCGGTCCGGGCCAGCGGGGTTCCCTGCGAAAGCAGCAGGCGCGCCTCGATGACGTTGCCCTCGATGTCGGGAAAGAGCCGGAACTTGAGCGCGCCGCCGGCTATGGCGGACGCGGACACCAGGAACAGGCCCGCGATCAGGCCCACCGTGAGGTAGCGCCAGGAAACGGCCGCATCCACCATGCGTCCCACGAACCCTTCGGTGAAGCGTTCCAGCCCGGCGTCGAAAAGCGCCCGTACCCTCGGAGCCGGCGCGCTGCCCGTGACCCGCAACGTCCCCAGCAGGTGGTGCGGCAGGATCAGGAACGCCTCCACCAGGCTGAAGGACAACGTCAGGATCAACACCACCGGCAGAACCCCCAGCACGGCGCCGATGGTGCCGCTAAGGAACGCCAGGGCGCCGAACACGGCGATGGTGGTGAGGAACGACGCCAGGACTCCCGGGGCCACCTCCCGGGTGCCTTCCACCGCCGCCTCCATCGCCGAGCGTCCGGCGGCGCGGTGGCGCGCGATGTTCTCCGCGATCACGATGGCGTCGTCCATGATCAGGCCGACGGCGATGAGCAGGGCCACCATGGTGACCATGTCGAAGGAGTAGCCGATGGCCGCCATGCCGGCGATGGTGCCCATGAAGGCCACCGGGAGACCCGCGGCCACCCAGAAGGAGTAGCGCAGCCCGAAGAACAGCCACATGACCAGGAACACCAGCGCGAGGCCCTGCACGCCGTTGCGCAACAGCATGGTCAGACGGTCACGCACGATGGACGCCACGTCCCGGGTAACCTCGAACACCATGCCCGGCGGCGCCAGGGCCCGTTGCTCGTCGAGATAGTCCTTGACCGCGTCGATGACTTCCAGGGTGTCGTCGTGACGGCCCTTTTCCACCATGAGATAGGCCGCCCGCTTGCCGTTGAAGAGGTTCTTGTCCTCGGGCCGGTCGAATCGGTCGGTGATGGCGGCGATGTCCCCCAGCCGGATCACGGCGCCGCTGGTCGAGGCCACCACCACCAGTTCTTCGAACGTGCGCGGGCTGCGCCGCTCGTCATCGAAACGGATGAGCGCCGTCGAGTCCCGGGCCTGCACCGACCCCGCCGGCAGGGTCACGCTCTGGCGTTGCACGGCATCGGCCAGGTCGTGCACGCTGAGGCCGAACTGGCGCATGGTGGACGCGGGCACCTCGATGCGGATCTGACGTTGGGAGAACCCCTGGAGCTGCACCCGGGCCACGCCCGGTATCGCCAGGATCTCGTCCTTCATGCGTTCGGCGTAGGCCTTGAGTCCCTCCGGTTGCAGCGGCCCGGCCACGGCGATGGACGCCACCAGGTCCACGCGTCCCAGTTGCCGCACCACCGGCGCCTCCGCGTCCGCGGGAAAGTCCTGAATGCCGTCCACCTGGCTCTTGACGTCTTCCAGGAAACGCTCGAGATCGGCGCCTTCCCGCATCACCAGCTTGGCCACCGCCAGCCCTTCCCGGGCCTCGCAACGGGTCTCTTCCCGTTCGTCGACGCTGTCCGCGGCAATTTCCAGCTTGAGGCAGATGCCCTGCTCCACGTCCGCGGCCGAGGCGCCTGGCCAGGGCACCCGCACCTCCACGGTATCGGACGGGATGTCGGGAAACGTCTCGCGCTTCACCGTCCCCGCGAAGGCGAGGCCCAACACGATGAATCCGATCATGAGGAGGTTGGCCGCCGTGGGGTGGCCGGCAAAGAAACGGATCATGAGAGTGTCACCGGGCGGGCGCGACGCCCGTGGCCTCGTCCACCAGGCTGGCCGACGCCGCCGGGTCGGGCTCCGGCCTGAGACGCATGCCCTCGGCCGCGAACGGCAGGTCCGAGATCACCACTCGCTCTCCCGGAGCGAGCCCCGACCGCAGCGCCACCCAGTTGTCCTGGGCGTACTCCACCACCACGTCGCGGGACGCCAGCCGGTCCTCGGCATTCACCACGTGGACCCGGCTGCCGCGCAGCGCCGTCCGCGGGATGACGATCGCCTCCGGGCGGGGCGGTCCCCGGATCTCGACCTCCACGTACATGTTCTTCACCAGCGGCGGTCTGCGGCCCGCCTCGGCCCGGCGGTAGGGCTGGTCCACCGCCACGATGATGCCCACCGTACGCGTACGCGGGTCCACCGTGTCGCTCACGCGCGAGAAGCGCGCCGGCCACTCGATGGCGACGTCGCCCGACCGCAGGCGCACCACCGCGCGGAGCTCCTCGCGCAACCGGGGTATGACGGCGCCCACCTCCGGCACCGGCCCGGGGCGCGACTGCAGGAGCGCCAGCACCCTGCTCAGGGGCACCTGGGCGTTGACCTCCGCCACGTCCAGGCTGTCGGCTTCCACCAGCACCTGCCCCTTGGCGGCGAACTGGGCCTCCTCGACGTTCACCGCGGCGATGCGGCAGGCGAACGGCGCCACCACGGTGGTGCGGTCGAGGTTGCGCCTGGCCGTCTCCAACTGGGACTTGAGCCGGTCGCGCTGCGCTTGCTGCGCCGCGCGCTCGGCGGGGAGCAGCCTGACGGTGTTCCGGAGGTTCTGCACCGCCTGCTCGCTGGCGAGCACGGTGCGCTCATCGCGGTCCGCGTCGGACTGGGAGACGACGCCCCGGCGCAGCAGCTCCCGCGTGCGCCCGTGTTGCTTCCGGGCCAGCGCCAGGTTCCGTTCCTCGATGGCCAGGGAACGTTTCGCATTCACCGCGCGCACATCGAGCAGGGAAAGCTGGGAGTCCGCGGCGCGAATGTTGGCCTGGATCTCGGCTACCGCGTGACGGTAGTCGGTGGGGTCGATGCGCAGGAGCTCCGTGCCGGCGGGGAGAATCGCCCCCCGCCGCAGCTCCGGGTGGAGGTAAACCACCGTGCCGCTGACTTCACCCACGGCTTCCCACACCCTGCCCGGCTTGACGCTTCCGTGCCCCACCGCCCGCCGCACCACCCGCACCAACTCCGCCTCCACCACGCGCACGGCTGTGATCCGCTCCTCGGGCTCGATCCGCGTCGGCGCCTCCCGGGAACGCACCGCGTACACCACCGCCAGCACGCCGAGGCCGACGGGTATCCAGAACAGCAGCTTTTTCAGAAACACAACCATGCGAGACGACGAACCTCGACCAAAGCAAGACAGGCGCCGCCGGTCATCGCCCGGCCTCATCCAGGGACGCCGAGTCGACGGCCCCTGCATGACGCAGTGTATCTAGATCAGCCCCATAGGCCAAGGCAGAACGTTGTGCGGCAGTGCCGATGCCAGCGCAGCGCGGGCGCGCCGCCCCCGGGCGTGGGTGGACACCCGCGACGGAAAGCTGCTAGCACATCAAGGAATCCCAAAGCATCGGAGAACCCACATGCCGCTGATGATCGACAACCGAATCGCCGAAGAGGCCCTCAGCATGACCGACGCCATAGGGGCCATGGAGAGCGCGCTCAAACAGCTCGCGGAGGGCGACGCCGTCTACCAGCCCCGGACCGACCTGTGGTCCCCCACCGCCACCGTCGGCGACTACTTCCGCTGGGGCTCGCTCCTGGGAGCCATCAAGGAGCCGCCCGTCCTGGCGTTCCGCTTCAAGCTCGACATCATGACCTGGCAGGAGTACAACGGCGCGGTCACCGAGCACTGGTTCAACGTCGAGCCGGGCAAGTACTGCGGCATCATCCTGCTGGTGGATACGCGCACCGGCGAGCTCCTGTGCATCATGAACGACGGCTATCTGCAGAGCTACCGCGTGGGCGCCACCGCCGGCGTCGGCGTGAAGCACCTTTCCCGCACGGACTCCAAGGTCATGGGCGTCCTGGGCTCGGGCGCCATGGCCCGCACCTACGCCATGGCCACCTGCGCGGTCCGTCCCATCGAGCACGTCAAGATCTTCAGCCCGACCCAGGCCAACCGCGAGGCCTACGCGAAGAAGATGGCGGAGGTGCTGAAGATCAAGGTGACCGCGGTCAACTCGGCCAGGGAAGCCATGAGCGGCGTCGACATCGGCGCCACCTGCACGGACTCGCGCATCCCCCTGTTCCAGGCGGACTGGCTCCAGACCGGCATGCACGTGGTGGACGTGCGCCCGGAGGAGCTGGAGAGCGAGATCTACGAGAAGGCCGACGTGATGATCGGCACGTCCAACCTGGCCGTCCTCAACTACGCCCTGGGCACCCAGGAGGAACGCGACCGGCGTCCCATCGACGACAACTACATGCGGCGCTACACCAACCGGAACCACACCACCCTCTCGGAGGTGCTGACGGGCGAGAAGCCCGGCCGGGAAAACGATGCCCAGACCACCGTGCACCACAACTTCTCCGCCGGCATCCAGTTCGCCGCCGTGGGCTACCTCGTCTACCGCTACGCCAAGGAGAACGGCCTCGGCCACGAGCTGCCGCTGGAGTGGTTTCAGCAGGACATCCGCAACTAGCGGCCCGTGACGGCATGGAACTCCCCTCCCGACCCATGAGGGAGTGATCCCGCGCCCATGACCCAACTGCTGCCACAGGCCATCGGCCTCCTGACGGCGTGGACCTACGGCATCAGCATCATCTCGGCCCGCCGGGGGCTGCAGTACTCCAACGCCAGCACGGTCACCCTGCTCTCGCTGATCTCGCAGACCGTGATCCTGTGGATCCTGGTGGGGGTCTTCACCGGGGTGCCGGACGTGGGCAGGGGCTTCCTCCTGGCGGCGGTGACGGTGGGGTTCCTGATGCCCGTGTTGCGCTGGCTCACCTACACCGGGATCTCGAAGATCGGCGCGGCCCGGGGCACGGCGCTCCGTTCCACCCATCCGCTCTTCAGCGCGCTGCTGGCGCTGACCTTCCTGGGCGAGACCGCCACCACGCCCCTGCTGACCGGCATCGTCCTGGTGGTGGCGGGCATCGTGCTGATCTCCTGGCGGGAGGAGCAGAGAATCTCCACGGCGCGCTGGTGGCACGGCGCCTACTCCATCTCCGGTGCCGTTACCGCGGCCGTCGTCCACAATATCGCCCGGTTCTCGCTCAAGTCGGCGGGCTATCCCATCCTGTTCGCGGCCATCGTCGGCGTGGTGTCCCTGGTGACCTTTGCGGGTTTCCTGGCATTGCCGCGCGGGTTCGGCCGGCCCGTGTGGGACCGGCGCGCCATGAAACCGTTCCTGGCCGCCGCCGTCCTCGAGAACCTGGGGTTTCTCCTGTTCAACACGGCCCTCAGCGTTGGGCCGGTGGTCATCGTGACGCCCATGGTCGCCACCCAGCCCATGTGGGTGCTGGTGTTCACGGTGGTCTTCCTTCGCAGCATCGAGATGGTGACGCTGAGGACGGTGTGCGGCAGTGTCGGGGTGGTGGCCGGGACCCTGGCCATCACTCTCGGAGGCGACTCGTAGACTCGGGTTCAACCCCGGCCGCGGGAAGAGGCAACGGTACGACGGGAAGAAGCACGGTTTTCGTGGATCCACCGATGAGACAAAGCGCCAAGGCCGCCCTGTTCGGGCCGCGCGTGTTGCGCAACTTCGTGCTCCTGTACGGCAGCACGTTCTTCTCCGGGCTCGGCTGGGGCATGGTGCTGCCCACCATCCCGGTGCTGGCCGCATCCTTCGACATATCCCTGGGCGCCGCCGCCCAGACGGTCACGGCCTGGGCCGCCGGTCGCTTCGTCGGAACGCCGGTGAGCGGCATCATGCTGGACAGCACCGGACCGCGGGTAATGATGGTGGGAGGCGCCGCGGTCACCAGCGCGGCCGCCGGCGCCGCCTTCGCGAGCCCTGCCTTCGGGTGGTTGCTGCTGGCGCTGTTCGTCATCGGCGCGGCCGACGCCGTGTGGAACCTGGGCCGCGAGGTGGCCGGCATCGACCTGACCGCCCAGAACCAGCGGGGACGCGTCATGAGCGGGTTCCACGGCGTCCACAACGGCGGGCTCACCCTGGGACCGCTGGTGGGCGGCTTCCTCACGGTGTCGACGGGCTTTCGTTCAGTGTTCGTCGCCTATGCCCTGTTCGCCGCGGTCACCGTTTTCCTGGCCCTCGCGGTGGACCGGCCCGCCCGCGCGGGCGGCGGCCCGCGGCCCGCGGCCAAGACCGGCCTCAAGCGCCTCGGGCTCCGTCACTGGACCGGCCGCCTCACGGCGCTGTACCGGGAGGTGGCGCCGCCGCTCCGCCGGACCTACCTGATCCTCGTCGTCGCCACCTGCGCCAGCCTGATGTTTCGGCTGACCCTCCAGAGCATGTTGCCGCTCTATGCCGGCGGGCACCTCGGTTTCAGCCCGGTGGAGGTGGGCGCCCTCTTCTCCATCTCCGGAGCGGTGGTCTTCTTCATGATCGTGCCCGCCGGGTTCGTGCTCGACAAGATAGGCAGGAAGTGGGCGACGGTGCCCAGCAACGTGATTCCGGCCGTGGTCTTCCTCCTCATCCCGCTGGCCGACACCTTTTTCCAGCTCGCCGCGCTGATGGCGCTGATGGGGATCGCCAGCGGGCTCTCCCTGGGCTGTCTCGCCACTTCCACCTACGACGTGGCGCCGCAGCACGCCCGGGGACGCCTCCAGGCCATGCGCAGGACCCTGGCCGACCTGGTGGGGCTGGGGGCGCCCGCGGGCGGAGGCATGCTCGCCAACGCGTTCCACCCCGGCATCCCGTTCCTGGCCCTCACCCCGATCCTCTGGCTGTCGGCGCTGCTGCTCGCGTTCGTGGCCAAGGAGACGCTGGAGCGTTGAGAAGGTTCAACCTAGGATTGTACTTAGTTGGATTCCGGCTCGTCCGGACCAGGGTCGGGCGCTGGCGGCCCGTCGAGTTGCTCGCGGAAGCGTTCCGTGGCGGCCCATGCCGCCTGGTACTGGCCCTGGTCGATACGGCCCCGCATCAGCTCCACCCGCAGCAGCAGGAAGTAGGTCTGGATGACGTCCTGGCGGCAGTACTCGTGGATCTCCGCCATGCGGCCCTCCTCCCACATGTCCTGGACCATCGAGCCGTCGATGTCCCCCTTGCCGCGCAGGCCGACGAGCTTGCACAGGAGGTCGAAGCCGCCGCGGATGCGGTTGACGCCGTGGTTGCCGATGAACTCGTAGAGGTCGTAGTGGCCCTCCTCCGAGTACCGGTAGCGGTGCCCGAAACGCTGGTTGAAGTAGCGCGGCGCCCTGCAGCCGTACTTGAGCGCGTGCAACTCCAGCACCGGGAGGTCGAAGTTGCGCCCGTTGAACGACACCAGGGTGCCGTTGAAGCGCTCCACCCGCTCCCAGAAGTCGCGGACGATGGCCTCCTCGCTGTAGTCGTCGGCGCAAAGGGTCTCCACGCCGGCCAGGACGCCTTCGGCGTTGACGATGCCCACGGCGATGGAGACCGGGACGTGGAAGGAGATGGGGAGGAAGTCACTGCCGGTCTCCGATACCCGCTCGGCGCGGAGGCGCTCGTAGGCTTGCCGGTCGGAGATGTCCTCCCTGGGCAAGTAGACCGACTTGACCAACGCCTTGTCGATGCGGGTCTCGATGTCGAAGACGGCGTACGTCATCGCGATGGGTAAGGGGCGGCAGCCCCGGTGCTAGTCCGGCCGCACCAGCAGCACCCGGTCGGCCGGAAGCTCCAGGGGCAGGCGCCGCCAGGACTCGCCTTCGTCCTCGGAGACGAGGATGTCGCCCTTCCCCCTCTGGGCCGAATCGCTGGAACGCCCGCGCGAGACCGCGCCCAGTCCGGCGTAGACGCGTTTCGGCTCGTCCGGGCGTTGGGCCAGCGCCCAGACCATCTGCAACATGTGATCCGGCAGGCCCCGGCCGACCCCCACGCGCTCCCAGCTCGAGGCCAGGTCGCGGCTGCGGAAGACCGCTCCCTGGGCCTTCTCGGGACGGTCCCAGTAGCCGGGAGACTTGTCGGCGGTGGCCACCAGCATCACCGGCGTCGTCCCGGGGAGGAAGACGAAGTCGTGGAAGTAGTCCCGGGTCATGCCGCTCTCCGCCCGCTGCCAGCCCGCGCCCGGTTCGTCGCTGCGGAAGAAGCCCCGGGCCGTGGCCACGAACATGGGGCCGGTGCCGGCGGGCGTATGGCTGATGTGATGGATGTCCAGGTAGTCGATGCCGCCGCTCACGTCCTCGAACGAGGCGCCGCGGTCGAAGGTCCGAACGATGCCGCCGTGTTCCAGGCAGACGTAGATCAGGCCGGGATCGTCGGGCGAGACGAAGATGTGGCGGACGTGCTCCCTGTGAGGGGGACGCGGATAGGTCCACTTGGCGCGCACCTCCGACGGCATGTCCTGCAGGGCCGTGAGCTCCTCCCAGCTCTCGCCGCCGTCCTCGCTCCGGTGGAGATGGATGGGCTCGGTGCCCACGTAGACCACGTCCGGATCAGCGGGATCCACCGTCACGGCCCGGACGTTGCCGGAGAAGACCGTGCGCCAGCTCTGCCCGCCGTCGTCGCTGCGGCAGAGCCCTTTCCCGGCCACGCTGGCGTACACGGTCCCGGGCCGTTGCGCGGGACCGTCGATGGCATCCACGGTCCCGTGAGGCAGGCCCACGTCCAGTTCCTCCCAGGCCTCCCCGTTACCGCGCCACACTTGAAGGCCCTCCTGCGTTCCCGCCATGATCCGTTCACGCATTGTCGTTCCTCCCGGTCGTATCCCGAGACAACCGCATCGGATGACACCTTCGGCCAATACCCAGGTTCCCGCTTTCGCGGGATGACGGCGGGGAACCGGCTACATGGCCGCTCCGACCGTCAGGACCCGCCCGTCAAGTCTTCGATGGCGGCCATCACCTCCACGTAGGTGCCGCAGCGGCAGATGTTGCCGGAAAGGTAGTCGCGCACCTCGGCCTCGTCGGGTTTCGCGTTCTCGTTCAGCAGCCCCTTGACGGCCATGATCATGCCGGGGGTGCAAAAGCCGCACTGGAACGCCTGATGGTCCAGGAAGGCCTGCTGCACCGGATCGAGGTTGCCTTCGCGACCGAGCCCCTCGATGGTCAGGACCTCCTTGCCCTCGGCATTGCTCGCCAGCATGAGGCAGGAGCTTACCGGCTTGCCGTCCACCAGCACCGTGCAGGAACCGCACACGCCCACGCTGCAGCCCTCGCGCGTGCCCTTGAGGCGCAGGTCGTCGCGCAGCACTTCCAGCAGCGTCTGGTTGGACTTGACCGAGAGCTCGCGCCGGCGCCCGTTGACGTTGGCGGTGATGAGATGTCGCATGGCTTCTTCCTACGGCGTGCTCGCTTGGCGCTCGGCCAGCGCCGCCACGATCCGCTCCGGCCGGAGCGGCAGCTCGGTGATGTTGACGCCGCCCAGGGCGTTGGCCACCGCGTTGCCGATGGCCGGAGCGACGGCCGGTATGACCGCCTCCCCCACCCCCTTGGCGCCGAACGGGCCGTCCGGGTGCGGGTTCTCCACCAGCAGCGACTGGAACCGTTCCGGGTGGTCCTGCATGGAGGGCAGCATGTACTCCAGCAGCGTGCCGTTCACCGGCTGGCCCTGCTCGAACACCATCTCCTCGAAGAACGCCGCCCCGAGGGCCTCCAGCATGGAGCCCTCGTTCTGCAGCCCGCATTGCAGCGGGTTGATGGCCTTGCCCACGTCCACGGAGGTGGCGACGTTCAAGACCCGCACCTTGCCGGTTTCCACGTCCACCTCCACCTCCGCTCCGCACGCCGAGAAGAACCAGAAAGCCGCGGCCTTGCCCTTGCCGGTCTTGGGGTCCAGCCCGCCCTGGACCTGGAAGTTGGAGCTGCCGAAGATGCTGCCCACGGAATCGCCGTATTTCACCCGCAGCAACTGCGGCACGGTCAGGCCCCGGTCGGGCACCCCCTTGACCCGCACCCCGTCGGCGCCGAGCTCCAGGTCGGCCTTGTCCACCTCCAGCCCCTGGGCGCCGGCCTCGAGCAGTTGCTCGCGCACCTCCTCGGCCGCTCGCAGCGCGGCGTTGCCCATGTGGAAGGTGGTACGGCTGGAGCTGGTGGACTTGTCGTAAGGGGTCACGTCGGTGTCCGGGGCGGACACCGTGACCCGCTCCACCGGCATGCCGAGCCGGTCCGCCACGATCTGCGCCAGACAGGTGCGCACTCCCTGGCCCATCTCCGTACTGCTGGTGAGGAGCATCACCGAGCCGTCGCCGTTGAGCCGCACGCTGGCGGCCGAGGCGGTGGGCGTGGTGGTGCTCTTCATGATCACCGCGAGGCCCTTGCCCCGCCTGAGCGACCCTTCGCGGACACCGTTTTGCTGTTCCTCCCGGCCGCGCCAGCCGACACCCGAGGCCACCTGCCGGAGGCAGTCCGAGATGCCCACCGAAACCAGCGACTCTCCGGTGACGAAGAGGTCGCCTTCCTGGAGCAGGTTCTTCAGCCTCAGCTCCACCGGGTCCATGCCGAGGTGGCGCGCGATGCGGTCCATCTCGGATTCGTAGGCCCACGCCACGTGCGGCACTCCCACGCCCCGGTACGGACCCGCCGGCGGGAGGTTGGTGTACACCGCGTAGGTGGTCAGCCTGCGGTTGGGCACCCGGTACGGCCCGCTGGCCACGTAGGAGCCGGTCTTGGCGTTGGCCGGCCCGGAAAGCGCGTAGGCGCCCAGGTCGTAGAAGACATCCACCTCCCGCGCCACCAGGCGGCCGTCGCGCTTGAAGCCGGTCTTCATCCGCACGAACGCACCGTAACGGCGTCCGGTGAGGAACACCTCCTCTCGGGTGAGCAGCCACTGGACCGGACGGCCGGCCTTGCGCGCCAGGAGCGCGGTCACCGGCTCCAGCCGCGCGTGGGTCTTGCCGCCATAGCCGCCGCCCACGTGGGGCACCACGACCCGGACGCCGCTCTCGGGAACGTTGAAGATCCGCGCCAACTGCTCCTGGAGCCCCACCGCGTTCTGGCACGGCGTGTGCACCAGCAGCCGGTTGGGCGACTCCCACACCGCCGTGGCCACGTGGGGCTCGATGTGGCCGTGCTGAACCGGCGGCATGCGGTAGGTGTTCTCGAAGACCTCGTCGGCCTCGGCGAAGCCGGCGTCCACGTCGCCGTCCCCGGCCCGGAACACGCTGCAGACGTTGCCGCCGGCGTTCAGGTTGAGCTGCTCCCGGAAGATGGCCGCCTGGGTCTCGAAGCGCTCTTCGTGGATGATGGGCGCACCGGCTTGTGCGGCGTCCACCACGTCAAAAACCGCGGGCAGGGGCTCGTACTCCACCTCGATGAGCTCCACCGCCTCCTCGGCGATCTCCCGCTCCTCCGCCGCCACCGCCGCCACGATGTCGCCGACGCAGCGCACCCGGTCCATGGCCAGCACCGGCTGGTCCTCCACCACCGCGCCGTAGTGGGGGTTCAGGCCTTCGAGGTCGTCCCGTGTCACGATAGCGATGACGCCCGGCAACGCCGCGGCCTTGCTCACGTCGATGCTGACGAGCTTCGCGTGGGGGTGGGGACTTCGCAGCGCCTTGGCATGGAGCATGCCTGCCATCTCGATGTCCGCGGTGTACTGGGCGGCGCCGCGGACCTTGGCGCTGCCGTCCACCCTCGGGGTGCTGCTCCCGACCGCGCTCACGAGGTGACTTCCTTCCACGCCGCGGCCAACGCACGGCGGCCCAGCACCCGCACCAGATGGCGCTTGTACTCCGCAGAGCCGCGCAGGTCGGGGATGGGATCGATCTCGTCCGCGGCCCGGTCGGCCATCGCCTCCAGCATTGCTTCCGTCGGACCGGTTTCGCACAGCAGCAGGGGTTGCGCCGCCACCGCCCCCACCGCAAGCCGCGCCTCCACAGGCTGATCTCCGTCCAGCCGCAGCAGCGCCGTGATGCCGGCGCAGGGCCGTTCCTCCGAGGAGCCGGTGGTGAACTTGAGATAGTTGCCCGCCAGCCGCCCCTCCACGGGCGGAACCGTGACCGCGGTGACCATCTCGCCCGGCTCCAGCGCCGTCTCGTAGGTGCCCAGAAGGAAGTCCGCGAGTTTCAGGGCGCGCGTGCCGCGGGCGCCGCTGAGCTCCACCTCGGCATCGAGCGCCACCAGCACCCCCGGCGGGTCCGACTGGTGGTCCCCATGTGCCAGATTCCCGCCGATGGTGGCCAGGTGCCGGATACGGATGTTGGCCACCTCATGGCAGGCTTGGGCCAGCACCGGCAGGTGCTCCCGTACCACCGGCGAGGTTTCCACCTCGTGGATGGTGGCCATGGCCTCGATGCGGACCGCGCCGGCGCCGTCCCGCGTGATGGCGTTGGCTCCCTCCAGCTTCTTGAGGTTCACAAGGGTTTGGGGCCGAAGGAGTCCCTGCTTGACGAGGATGAGGAGGGCTGTCCCGCCGCTCACCGGCCGGACGTCCTCGCTCGCGTCCAGCATCCGGCAGGCTTCGGCAACAGTCTTGGGTTCAAGGAGATCGAAATTGCGCATGGCTCGTCGGCTACTCGTAATGCCAACTGTCCGGGCGCATTCAAGCACGGCGCCATCGGACCCTCGCGGTCAAGACTGCGGGTGACCGTAGGCATCCATAACACCGCACGTGGAGGGTTGCAATGAAACCTATGGCATCACGCCGATTTCGGAAACGTATCAAGCACGAGAATGGGGTCCTGGCTCAGCTTGAAATCAAGGTCGCGTCAACTCACTCTGGACGTTGATGGAACCGCCTCACAATTTCGTCGAACTGCTCTCTGGGTATTCTCATTGACCCTGAGTGTCCTTCCCCGAAACCATGAAACGTGTAAGTCCGCGAGAGACTAAGAATATCGCACAGCTCGACCCTGGGAAGAAAGCCAGCACATGAGGTAACCCTAACTGGGGCAAACCAGCTCCAGTGCATCACCCCTCTCTGGTCGTAGTCCCGCGGCCCTACTCCGCTGTCTCCACTTCGGGCAGTGACTGTTCCATACCAAGCGATCCCGCCGTGCCCTGGTCGGCGGGATCGGTAGGTCGTTCCATCCTGAGCGGTGTACGAAACGCGGGTGATCCCTTCGTAGACGATCACCTTATCGCGACGACGTACCAAGTCAGCAAGGTCTTGGTGCCTCGCTTGGAACCAAATGCCTGCTGTCTGGATGTGATCTTCTAACGGGGGCCAGTGTGTGGTGATCCAGTAGTTCATGGGCACTTCCAATTCTCAAACCGGCCTCGTGTTGGTTCCCTTGCAGTTGGGGCACACCGGAGGCCCGAATTGCTTCCCTCGTCGCTGTCCCTCTACCTGTTCTTTAGGCGTGAAGACCTCTAAAGTGAACTTTTCCCCAC
The DNA here is from genome assembly GCA_965219905.1 of uncultured Binatia bacterium (SeqCode). Taxonomy (GTDB): domain Bacteria; phylum Desulfobacterota; class Binatia; order UBA9968; family JAJDTQ01; genus JAJDTQ01. The sequence continues at coordinate 19,595 of CBDCOS010000004.1, forward strand.
ATGTATTGCAAAGATATTGCTGCTTTCGCGACACTACCACCCCCTCGGCAAGTCTTTGCGGGTACTTCCTGCCGGTGGAGATGACGGCTGGATCCATAGCCTGCCGTCACATCCACCAGTTCCTGGCTGCAGGTCATCAAGGCAAATTGCGCCGTGTTCGCTCACCGGTCAAATCCGCGATATTACTTCTTCTTGTTCGGCCGTTGCGTTAAGGCTGACGCAGCAGCCGACTTTGCGGCCTTACTTGAGTTCGGGTTACGGAGCACTTTGCTCGCCGCCGAAGCTGCCTTCTTGCCCGTGACTTCGCTATTTCCCTTACGTGCCATTACCGCATCACCTCCTCTCACACAAGATGTTGTGTCTATATCAAATACTGCCAACAACATAAGGCTCACCACCCGATTGTCAACCCTGCCTTGGGCGGCTTGTTGAGGCCTGCCTCTCGAACCCATCTATCATCCTTGTCCATCCAGGACGTCCTTCAAAGTCCGACCTTCCAGCGAATCCTCATCCTGTGGGGCAACGAATTCCGGGGACTTGAACAACGGACTCCCTGGAGACCACAACTCCACGCTTTCGGCGTGCTCTTCGTAGTACGCTGGGTCCGTCGTAACCCGGAGGCGCTCGGGCATTCCGAGCGTCAGGAGACTGTATTCCCTATTAGCCATCGGTTGAACCTCGGTGCCGGGAGGCATCAAGGCCGGAGAGGAAATGACGCGGTCCAGATCTTCCATGAGGACCGGGGACGGCGGCCGTTGGGGCATGGCGACATCCTCCGTCAGGGCGGCATCCAAGTCGAAGCCGCCGCGTTCTGCGTTGCTCGCCTGTTGTTCGATGGTTTCCACGACCTCCACGCGTTCTCGTTCGCGGCCGGAGAGCACGGCGCCGGCAATGGCGCGCGGAAGCTGGGCAAGGATCGGTTGCAGGCGCCCCACTACCGTTTCGAACAGCCCGATGCGTCTGCGCAATGCCCGGTAGACATCGGTCTCGACCGTGCCTTCGTAGTGCAGATTGACGATGCGGATCACCGGATGGTGCTGTCCGAGGCGGTCGATACGGCCGATGCGCTGCTCCACACGCATGGGGTTCCACGGCATATCATAGTTGACCAGGGCGCCGCAGAACTGGAAGTTTAACCCCTCGGCCGCGGCATCCGTGCAGAGAAGCAGGTCGGCCTCGCCGTGTCGGAAACGGCGCTTGACGTCGTCCCGCCCGATTCGGCGCCAAGGGCCATCGGCACCGGGAACCTCCCCGCCACGGCCCGAGAAGCACAGCAACCGCAGATTCGTATCCTTGCCGAGTTCCTCGCGCAGAAAGTCCATGGTGTCGGTGTATTGAGTGAACACCATGACCTGCCGGTAGCCGTCGGTGCGCAACGCACTGAGCGCCTGCTTGAGACTCGCCAGCTTGCTGTCCGCAGGAAGACGGCCGATGCTGTCGAGCAGGCTTTGGATGTCGTCCGTTTCCTCTGCAGCCAGCGCCTGCTGCTCCATAGCGGCCATCTCTTCCGTGTCCGGCGCCTCGTCCAGCGTTTCGTCGTCCGGGGCATCCTCGTCCAGCGACGACAATCTGTTGTCCGCGGTGACCGCGTTCAGATGTCGCTGAAGCGTGTTGCCAAGTGCCCGAAAACTGCTGGCCAGCCGTCGGCGATAGATGGTCATGACGAAGCCCACGGCGTTTCGTTCGGCTGCGGCGGCCTGATTGTAGGTTCCCGCGATGTAGTCTTCCACCGCCTCGTAGAGTGCGCGCTCGCCGGGGCTCATTTTCACGAAGCGATCTTCGACTTGACGGTCGGCGATGGGGGTCGTCAGGGTTCCGGCCTTGAAGTAACGACGCAACAACTCCCGCGTGTGCCGCGAGACCAGCCGCCGAATCGGAGTATGGGCCTGCACGATCCTCACCGCGGCCCGGCGTTCCGACGTCTCCAACTGCCTGCGTGGAATGCTGGGACCGTCACGCAACGCCCGGAGAACCTTGTTGGCCTTGAGACGCGACAGGTCGGCCAAGCCTTGCGCGTCCTCCGTCGTGACCGGGCCATAGCCGCGCTCCACCGCCTGGAACAGCCGCGCCATGTGTTCCATGGCCTCGAACGAGGGACTCGGCTGCTCAAGATCTTTGAAGAAGCGAAGGAATGCTTCCGCAGTCCATTCCGGCGGAAGGCCCAGAAGGTCCAGCAGATCCCACACTTCCACCGGGTGCACCTGCATGGGAGTCGCGGTCAGCAGCACCAGGCCCTGCGCGCGCTCCTTCAACCTGCGCATGAGCCGAAGTAGGGCGTTCGGCCCGCCCTCGCTCTGGCTTCCCGCCCCGCGGCGGCGAGCATGGTGCGCCTCGTCAAGCACGACCAGATCCCAAGGCTCTGCTTCCGCCACCAGCGCCTCGGCGCGGTCGTACCGCCGCATGAGCTGGCTCGACGCGATCACTGCTGGCTCCTCGTGCCAGTCAGCGCGGCTCACCTCGCGTTCATCGCAGCCTCGCTGAGCCGGCGACGGATACCAGATGAGCTTGCGTCCGTCGTAAACGGGCCAGTTGAGGTTGAACTTCTCGCGCAACTCGATTTGCCATTGCCCGAGCACCGCCTTGGGCGCCAGGATGAGAATGCGGTGCGCGCGGCCCGCGAGCCACGCTTGCCGCAGCAGCAACCCTGCCTGGATGGTCTTGCCAAGCCCTACCTCGTCGGCGATTAGCAGCTTCGGCGGCCAATTCCCGTAGAGACGCTCAAAGGCGCGCACCTGATGCGGCCACGGCGTAACCGCCGCGGTGGCCTCGCCGACGCGCGCACCGCCGTCGGGAAGGGTCGGCGCGCGCCCGATGAAAGCCCACACACGCGTTCGCAAATCGGCCGATGAGACTACCGGCGGCTCGGGCGCCGGACCAATCGTCGACTTCTTTTCATTCCCCTCCACCACTCCCTTCAAGCGTTCCGGCAGCGCATCGCCGGCAGGCAGGAAACGCAGCAGGTCGTGCCGCACCGCATCCGGCACGTCCAGCACCGACAGACGCGGACTGCGATTGGCCCAGATGCGGGCGAAGTTCGTCTCCTCGGCCACCACCCGCTCGGGTTGCGGTCCCCAACTCGTGAAGACGTTGATGCTCTCCCAGTTGGTGCGCCAGCCAGCCACGGTCTCGTTCAGGCTGCCGTTCCAGGCGATCTTCTCGCCCGTACGATCCTCAATGACGCCGGCTTTCTCGTGGAAGATGCCGTCGTCGCTCACCGGCTTTCCGCTCGCGTCACAGGGCACCGCCACCTTCACGTCGAGATGGCCGCGGGCAACCATCCAGGCAAGCAACTCAAGAGCACCGGAAGCGCCCGCGTCCGGAGGCGCCAAGGGCAAAACCGCCAGACGCTGTTCAACCCGCGCCCGCAACGCCTCGCCTCGCTCAATGGCCTCGATCTCGGGCGGCGCCAACGTACAGCCGACGATGAGCCGCATGCGCCCGCGGTTGCGCACCAACCCCTCAATGCCACGTGCCGCCAGCGCGAGAGCGCCGGCGTTGAAATAGCCGGTCAGGCGGTCGTAACGCTCGGCGTCTTCCAAAGCCGGAACATAGAAGAGCCCGACGAGGTCGCCGTCGTCCGGCGTGTACTTGAGCTTCCAGTTGCGGTCCCGAAGCATGATTCAGCTATTGTCGTCCTGCCACAACTTCAACTGCTCGGGCTCGTCGATGCGGTCGCTATACGCGAGCCGGGAGAGGTTGTAGAGCATCTCGAAGTCCGTACCCGATGCCGCGGCCTCTCCCGTAAGATCGATCCCGGTGAAGGCGCGAGAGACGGGCAGCACCTCCAGTACCGCCTCTAACGAAGCGAAGAAGCGCGGGTCCCTGTCCGCCAATGTCGTAGCGAGCAACTCGCGCGCCGCATCCAAGGACCGGAGACGCGCCAAGTTGGCCGCGTGATGGATCGCGTCGATCATGCCGCGGGAGCCGTCAGGCGGGCCGAGCGCCCCCTTGGCGGCCCGCCGCGCGCTGTCCCAGAGCCGGATGTCGCTCCCCTTCTTCTCCGCGAGCCGGCCGATTACGTCACTATCGAGATCGACGCCCACGGCCCGCGCCAGCCTGAGCGCCTCGTCGTACGAGAACACGGGCGCCTTGAAGGCGTCCCAGGCCAGAACGAAGAACGCGGTCGCAGGATCGAGATCGGCATTCGCCTTGAGATGGGTCAACTGCTCTAGGAGCCTGTCCGAGTAATCAGCTATGGATCGACGGGATGGGAGGGGTGTGATTGAATGGGGAGATGAGCAAGCGATTTCGCAGCTGGGATGTGGACCAGACGTGGCTGCTGCCGCCGTCGGTGCATGACTTTGTTCCTGCGGGACATGCGGCGCACCTGGTTCGGGACGCAGTACGGGAGACGCTGGACCTGTCGGCGATCTACGAGTCGTACGAGGGGGAGCGCGGGCAGCCTCCGTACCATCCCGGGATGATGGTGGCGCTGTTGCTGTATGGGTACAGCTGCGGGGTGTACTCGTCGCGGCGGATCGCGCGGGCGTGCGAGGAGCGGGTGGACTTCATGGCGGTGAGTGGACTTCAGCGGCCGGACTTCCGCACCATCAGCGACTTTCGCAAGCGACACCTGGAGGCACTGGCGGGACTGTTCCGGCAGGTGTTGGCGCTGTGCCGGGCGGCGGGGCTGGTGAAGCTGGGGCATGTGGCGCTGGACGGGACGAAGGTGAAGGCGAACGCGTCGAAGCACAAGGCGATGTCGTACGGGCGGATGGGGAAGGCGGAGAAGCGGCTGGAGGCGGAAGTGAGGGGGTGGCTGGAGCAGGCGGAGGCCACCGACGCACGGGAGGACGGGAAGCACGGTCCGGAGGCTCGGGGAGACGAGATGCCGGAGTGGGTGGCGGACAAGCAGCAGCGGCTGGCGCGGATACGGGAGGCGAAGGAGGCGCTGGAGGCGCAGGCCAGGGAGAAGGGAGGGCCGGGGAAGACCGGGGAGGAGCCCAGGGTGCCGGAGAAGGCGCAGCGGAACTTCACGGACCCGCAGAGCCGCATCCTCAAGACCGGGGACGGCTTCATCCAGGGCTACAACGCCCAGGCGGCGGCGGATGCGGGACACCAGGTGATCGTGGCCCACGGGCTGACCGACAGCGGCAGCGACCAGCAGCAGTTGCAGCCCATGATCGAGGCGATGAAGGAAGCGGCGGGAGCGTTGCCGAAGGAGTTGTCGGCGGACGCCGGCTATTGTTCGGAGGACAATCTCGGCATCCTGAAGGAGCGAGGCATTCGGGGCTACGTGGCCACCGGGCGTCAGAAGCACGGCACGGCGACCGCGGCCGGCGGCAAGGCTTTACCGCCCGGGAGCTTGCGGGAGGCCATGGCGGGGCGCCTGAAACACGGCGGGCGGCGCAGCCGCTACCGTCTTCGCAAGGTGACCATCGAACCGGTCTTCGGCCAGATCAAGCATGGCCGCGGGTTCCGGCAGTTCCTGCTGCGCGGCCTGGATCAGGTGCGGCATGAGTGGGCGCTGGTATGCATCGCCCACAACCTCAACAAGCTCGCGGCCCACCGTGCCGCGGCCCAGGCCTGAAAGACCCTCGTCTCGCTTCCTCCGGCCATGAGCACGGCCACCTGGAGACTCGAAAACGGCGGCCTTTGGCTACGCTCATGACCCACCGTTATCAAACTCTCTAGTCTCCCTCCTGAGCGGCGCTTGGCAAAACAAACGAAAGTCGCCTTGACCACTACTCGGACAGGCTCCTAGGTGAGCGTGCGCGGGAATCCAGGGGTGGGGTCACCCCAGAGCCACGTCGACGCCGTTCAAGGTAAGCTCCGGCACCACCTCGACCGGGTTCCGCAAGGTGTTGGTGGTGTAGCAGGACCGTTCCAGGGCTTCCGCGAACTCGACGATGCGGTCCCGGCTGTCCGGGCTTTGGAGGTCCAGCCGGTAGGTCAGGCGGGTGCAGGCCGACGGCACGTCCGACAGCCCGAACTTTCCCTTCTGGTCGAACTCTCCCCGCACCGACATTTCGGCGCGCTCGATGCGGATGTCCATGAATGACGCCAACTGCGTCACCTGGCTGAGCATTCAGAAGCCGATGGAGGCGACGAAGTACTGGAGCGGGGCGGCCCCCTTGCCGCTGCCGCCGCGTGACGGCGGCTCGTCGCAGAAGATGGTATAGCCCTCGGAGGTTTTCGCCTCCTTCAGGTGGTCGTTGACCAGCCGGACCTGTGCTTCGTGCACCGTGACCGCCCTGGAGGGGTCCTCCCGGTAGGCCTTCCGGCGGCGCTCGAAGACGGCCTTGTGGTGGCCGTAGTCGATGGAGCAGCAGCCCGGGTCGTCGAACTCGTCGGTAGTCGCCATATACCCCTCCGTTTCCGTCCTGCAGGCCACTGTTTCTTCGCCGGAAAGGGGAGCGCGTGTCAAGCGCGAGAGCCGGAGGCGCGACAAATACCGGCCCGAATCTTAAAATCCGAAGGGTTTTTGATTAGAACGGGGTGAACCATGTCGCAGGACCTGAGAAGCTATCTCGATCTGGTGGAATCGAAGGACGAGCTGGTCAGGATATCGGCTCCGGTGGACCCGCTCCACGAGGTGACCGCCCTGGTGGCCAAGCTGGCTCGGGAACGGCGCCGCCGGCCGGTCCTCCTGTTGGAGAACGTCAAGGGCAGCGCGCTTCCGGTGGTGACGAATCTCCATGCCAGCCGGCGCCGCATGGCGCTGGCCATGAAGGCAGAGCCCCGCGACGTCCAGCGGGCCTTCCTGAAAGCCATGGAGCGCCCGGTGGCGCCAGTGGTGGTGGACACCGGGCCGGTCAAGGAGGTGGTGCGGACGGGAGCGGACGTCGATCTGCTGGCGCTGCCTCAGATCGTCCACCATGGCGCGGACGCCGGACCCTACATCACGGCGGCCATTTCGTTCGCGAAGGACCCGGAAGACGGCACCTGGAACTGCGCGTACAACCGGTTGATGATCATGGGGAAGGACCGCACCTCCATCCACATCACCGCGTCGAAGCACCTGTGGGAATTCCATCAAAAGGCGGAAGCCCGGGGCGAGCCGCTGCCGGTGGCGTTCGCCGTGGGGGTCCATCCTGCAATCGGCCTGGGGGCCCTGGCCATCGGCTCCATCGACGAGGACGAGCGCGCCATCATGGGCGGAATCCTGGGAGAGCCGCTGGAGCTGGTACGCTGCGAGACCTCGGACCTGCTGGTGCCGGCCCACGCGGAGCTGGTCCTGGAGGGGGAGATCCTGCCCGGAGAACGGACTCCGGAGGGGCCGTTCAGCGAGTTCACCGGCTACAGCCTGGGCGAGCGCCAGCGGGAGGTGGTGCGGTACAATGCCCTCACCATGCGGGAAGGCGCGCTGTTCCACGACATCGCCGTGGCCCAGGTAGACCACCTGCTGCTGTCCACCATTCCCATGGAGTCGAATCTCTACCGGGCGGTGCGCGCCATCGTCCCCTCGGTGACCGCGGTGCGGGTGCCGGCGCCCTACAGTTGCTACGTGTCCATCCGGCAGCGGGTTCCGGGGCAGGCGAAGAACGCCATCCTGGCGGTGCTGGGCGGCGACATGTACATCAAGCGGGTGGTGGTGGTGGACCACGACGTCAACATCTTCGACGACCGGGAGGTGGCCTGGGCCTTGGGCACCCGGTGCCAGGCGGACCGCGACATCACGGTGATCTCCAATACCCGGGGCTCGGACCTGGACCCTTCCACCGACTCCGACGGGTACACCGCCAAGTGGGGCGTCGACGCTACCGCCAAGCCCTCCCTGGAGAAGTACACGCCCCGCAACCGCATCCCCGGGGAGGTCCTGGATCGCATCGACCTGGACAAGCTGGGGCTGTAATTGACCTCTCCAACGCGGAATTTCGTCAGTCTCCTGGAGGAGACCGCGGAGCGCTTCCCGGAAAAGCCCGCGTTGCTCTGTCCCGACGCAACCCTCACCTACCGCGCACTGCACGAACGCGCGGCCGGGTTTGCGCGGGAACTTGCGGAGGGCAACGTCGGGCCGGACGATCGGGTCGCGATGGTGCTGCCCAACCACTGGACGTTCGTGGTGGCGATTCTGGGCATATGGAAGCTCGGCGCCACCGCGGTGCCCTTGAGCCCGCTGCTGAAGCCCGAGGAGCGGGAGGCCATCCTCGCGGACGTGGACCCCGCCGTGGTGGTGGAACGCGTGGAGCCGCGGGAGGGTGTCTGGGACACGGTGATGGAGACCGGCGCGCCGGCCCACTTCGGCTACAGCTCGGGTAGCACCGGCCGGCCCAAGGGCGCGGTGTTCGGTCACGCCGCGCTGACCTTTGCGAACCGCTCATGGGCGGAAATGATGGCGGTGACGTCCGAGGACGTGGTGCTGTCGGTGCTGCCGCTGCCCCATTCCTTCGGGCTCAACGGCTCGCTCCTGGCTCCGCTGCTCAAGGGCGCCCAGGTCGTGCTCCCCGGAGGGTTCGCGCCCGAACAGGTCCTTGCAACCATGCAGGAGCGTCGCGTGACCCTCTTCTTGGGTGTGGCCACCATGTTCCGGCGGTTGTTGAGCGCCCGGGAGTTCGTCGGGGCGGACCTGTCCTCGTTGCGGCTGTCGGTGTCCGGCGCCGCGCCGTGCCCGTGGGAGCTGGCTTCGGAATGGCGCCGTCGCGCCGGCCATCGGATCCTCCGGGGCTACGGCATGACCGAGTTGTTCCGGCCCATCTCGTATCTGGCGTCGGAGGCGAAGGACCGGCCGGAATGCATCGGGCGCGCGGTTCCGGGCGTCGATATCCGGGTGGTGGCGGACGCGGGCGACGGGTCGAGGGAAGGGGACACGGGAGAACTCTGGATCAGGACCCCGGCCGCGCTGCAAGGATACTGGAACGATCCCGCCCCGGTGCTGGAGGACGGCTGGTTCCGGACCGGCGATCTTGCCCGGGTCTCCGCGGAGGGTTTCGTGGAGATCACCGGGCGCCTCAGGGAACGCATCCTGCGGGGCGGCTATTCGGTCTTCCCCCAGGAAGTCGAGGCGGTACTGGTCGAGCACCCGGATGTTGCCGAGGCCGCGGTCGTAGGGGTGCCCCACCCGGAGCTGGGCGAAGAGGTGGCCGCTTTCGTGGTGGCGAAACCGGGTGCGAGCCCGGAAACGGACGGCCTCGCGGCCTACTGCGCGGACCGGCTCGCCCGCTTCAAGTACCCGCGGCACATCCGCTTCGTGCCCGAGTTGCCCAAGGGGGCCACCGGGAAGGTGCTCAAGGCCGAGTTGCTGAAGGGTTGGGGATGGGGGAAAGGGGGTTAGAGGAGCCGAAGCGTCCTCCACCCCCGGTGTTGTTTGCCCCGTGACCGCTCTCGACTACTTCCTGACCAGAAAGGACAGGCTTTCTCTGACGTGCGGCGGCATGTTGATGATCCCGTCCACGAGCTTCTCCACCTCGGCACCCGAGACAGGGGTGATCAGGATCTTGGACTTCTTGGCTTCGGCCAGCATCTGGGGGTCCTTCAGGGTCTTTGCATAGGCCTTCTGCAGGATCGCCACGCGGTCCTTCGGTGTGCCCGGCGGCAGCGCCAGCATGCGCTGGAACGCCATCTGGAACGCCCACGAGTTGTAGAGCTCGAGGGCTTCCTTGTTCAGCACGTCCTTGAACAGCGGGATGCTTTGAATCTCGGGGTCCGGGTAGGTGTGGCTGTCGATGACGAAGGGCACGAGCTTTTGTTCGCCCTCGGCGTCCAGCATGCTCCGGGCGGTGACCCGCATGGACTCCCACTGGGAGCAGAAGCCGTCGACCTCGCGGCCCTCCAGCGCCAGCCGTATGGTGGCCGTCCCCCGGTACCCGGTGACGATCTTGAACTTGGTGCCCATGGCCTTGTTCAGGATCGCCGGGATGTCGTGGCCGGTGGAGCCGGCCCGGGTGGCGCCTATCTTGATGGGCTCCTTGGAGTTGATGACGTCCTTCCAGGTCGTCTTGCCGGAGAAGGCCATCATCATGCACACGATCTCGCCCTTGCTGGGGGCGCCCACCCATTCCATCTTGTCGAAAGGCACCGCGCCGGCCTTCTTGTCCCCCAAGGCGCTCTGCACGATGAGGGAGTTGTTGAAAACCGCGCCGCTGAGCCCGTCGGGCTTGGCGCGCTTGCCGATGTAGGTGGCCGAGATGAGGCTCCCGGCTCCGGTCATGTTCTGCACCAGCGTGGTGGGGTTGCCGGGAACGTACTTGCCGAAGTAGCGGGCGATCAGCCGCGTGTAGGTGTCATAGCCGCCACCGGGCGAGAAGCCGACGATGAAGCGGAACGTCTTGTTCTTGTAGAAGTCCTCGGCGTGCGCCGCGCTACCCGCGAACACGGCGGATCCCAGGATGATGGCCGCGGCCAGGGAACGTAAACCCTTGCGTGTCATGGATGTCCCTCCGTTCTGTATTTTGCCGGCCTCGCCGACACCGAGCCCCTTCGCTACAGAAGTGACGCCGCTATGTCAAGACACTCGTTGAGAAACGCCCGCGGCGGTGCTATGAAACCAACCACGGAGGGACACATGGCAGAATCCATTATCCTTTTCACCCAGCCCGGTTGACCGCCTTGTCATCGAGAGAAGGAGTATCTTTCTCAAAAAGGCGTCGATTTCGTTGAGAAGAACATTCGCGAGGACCAGGAGGCCCTGAAGGACCTGCTGGCGCGAGGGTTCCAGAGCACACCCGTGGTCATCATCGACGGGGAGGCAGTGGTCGGCTTCGATCAGGAGCGGATCGACTCGCTGCTTGGGCTCTGACACGGGGGCCGCGCCCGCGGCCTTCGAAACACAGACGACATACGCTCTTTCCGGACCGTGCTCGGAAGCCGTGCCTTGGTGCGTGGCGCGGCGTTTCCGGGGCGCGGGTTCCGGATCGCCGCTACGGTTGACGCCGGGCCTTCAACGCCCGGACGATCTTCTCCGGCGTGACCGGGAGGTCGTGGATGCGGACTCCGACGGCGTCGGAGACCGCGTTGGCGATGACCGCGGGCGGCGGAATGATGGGCGGCTCTCCCACGCCCTTGGCGCCCAGCGGGCCCGAGGCGCAGGGGTGCTGGATCAGGTGTGTCTCCACGGCGGGGGCGTCCAACGCGCTGAAGATCTTGTAGTCCAGCAGGTTGGGATTGTCCATCTTCCCGCCGGTGAAGGTGCAGGCCTCGCTCAGCGCCTGCCCGAGCCCCTGCATGACCCCTCCCTCGATCTGTCCCCGCACCGACAGCGGGTTGACCGCGGTCCCCACGTCCTGCACCGCCACGTAGCGAAGGATGCGCACGTGGCCCGTCTCGGGGTCCACTTGCACTTCGGCCGCGTGGGCGGCAACGGCGGGATGGGGAACCAGCCGGGACACCGACTGCGTGCTCACGATGGGGCCGCGCTCGTGCTCCAGGGCCTTGCTGCCCACCTCCCGCAGGGAAACGGACCGGTCCGGACTGCCCTTGACGAACACCTGGTTGCCGTCCAGCTCGAGATCCCCGGGATCGGCCTCCAGGGTGTCCGCGGCCACCTGCTGGATCTGCTTCTTCACCTCACGGGCCGCCAGCAGCACCGCACCGCCCATGCTCTTCAGGGCCTGGCTGCCGGCGCTGATGGTGGAGTGGGGTGCGAAGTCGGTATCCGCCGTGCGCACGTGCACGTCGTCAAGCGACACTCCCAGCACCTCCGCGGCGATCTGCGCCAGCGAGGTGCTGGCGCCGCTCAGGTCCACGACGCCGGTGAGGATGGCCACGGTGCCGTCCTCGTTGAGCTTGACGCCGGCGCTTGACGCCTGGCCGCCCACGAGCCAGTGGGCCACGGCCATCCCGCGCCCGACGTTGTCCCCGGCCGCCCTGGGCGTGGACTCCATCACTTCCGCCGCCTTGACCAGCGCCTCCCTGGCGTGGACGTCCTCGAGCCGGGCGCCGGCGGGTGTCTCGTCGCCGTCCTCCATGACGTTCCGCAGGCGCATCTCCAGGGGGTCGATGCCCAGCTCCCGGGCGATGATGTCCATCTGCGATTCCGAGGCGAAGGTGAGTTGAGGGCCGGCGGGGCCCCGGTAGGCGCCGCAGGTGGAGGTGTTGGTGTAGACGCAGTAGCTGTCGATCCTGAGGTTGGGGATGCGGTAGGGGCCGGGCGCCCGCACCGCCGCTCCCTGGCTGATCATGACCCCGGAGCCGGCCGAGAACCCCGTCCCCAGCACCACCTCGATCTCCCGCGCGGTGATGGTGCCGTCGAGCTTGACCCCGGTCTTGTAGCGCAGGTGGAACGGGTGCCTGGGGTTGGTGGTCTGGAAGTCCTCGCCGCGGCTCATGACGATGCGCACCGGGCGGCGCGCCTTGCGCGCCAGCGCCACCGCGGCCGGCTCGATGGTCGGCGAGATCTTGCCGCCGAAGCCGCCGCCGATCTCGGTGGGGATGACCCGCACCCGGGTCATGGGCATTCGCAGGATCTGTGCGATGGCGGCGCGCAGCGGGAACTGGGCCTGGGTGGGCACCCATACGGTGGCCTTGCCCGACGCGTCGAAGCGCGCCAGCGCGGCGTGAGGCTCGATGTAGGTCTGGTGCACCATCGGCACGTGGAAGCGGTGCTCGAAGATACGGTCCGCCTCGGCGAAGCCCTGCTCCGGGTCGCCGCGCACGATCTGCCTGTGGCCGCATATGTTGCCGCGCCGGTCGAGGTCCGGTTGCGACCAGTACTCGCCGGACTCCTCATGGATCAGGGGCGCGTCCGGCGCCATGGCCTCCAGCCCCGAGGTCACCGCCGGGAGCACCTCGTATTCCACTTCGATGAGGCGCGCCGCTTCCTCCGCCGTCTCCTCGTCCACCGCCGCCACCGCGGCGATGCGGTCGCCCACGTAGCGGACTTTGGCGCTGGCGAAGTATTCCTCGTCGCGAACGAACCGCCCGTAGCGGACGGCGGGGACGTCGGCCGCGGTCACCACGGCCCGGACGCCCGGAAGCCGCTCGGCCCGCCCGGTGCGGACGGCGAGGATGCGGGCGTGGGCGTGGGGGCTCAGCACCATCTTGCCGCAGAGGACGCGACCTCCCGGCTCGACGTCCGAGCCGAACACGGACTGTCCGGTGACCTTCTCGAGAATCTCGACGCGGGGTAGCTCCTGGCCGACGACTTTCATGATTCCTCCACCGCCTCCATGACCGCCTGGATGATGGTGCCGTAGCCGGTGCAGCGGCACAGGTTGCCGGCAATGCCGTGGGAGATTTCCTCGCGCGTGGGCGAGGGGTTCCGGTCGAGCAGGGACTTGCAGGCCATGAGCATCCCCGGCGTGCAGTAGCCGCACTGGGCCGCTCCGGCGGCAGCGAACGTCCGCTGCAGCGGATGCAACTCCTCGCCGTCCGCCAGCCCCTCCACGGTTTCGACGCTCCGCCCGTCCGCCTCCACGGCGAAGATCAGGCAGGCGTCCACCAGACGCCCGTCGAGGATCACCGCGCAGGCGCCGCACTCCCCCTCGCTGCACCCTTCCTTGGTGCCGGTGAGGCCCAGGTCGCCGCGCAGGAAGTCGAGCAGCGTGCGGGCGGCCGGCACCTCCTCCTGAAAGGACTCGCCGTTGACGGTTACCGTGATCTCGATGTCTTCGGCCGCCATCAGACGTCGCCTCGCGCGCGTTGGAACGCTTCCTCGAGGGCCCTCCGGGTGAGCACCCGGACCATCTGTTTCCGGTAGTCGGCGCCGGCCCGAACGTCGTCGATGGGTCGGGCGTCGGTGGCAGCGCATTCAGCCGCCTCGGCAGCCAGGTCCGGTTCCGGGTGCTGCCCCCTGAGGCGTTCCTCCGCCGAGGCGGCCCGCAGGGGCGTCGGCCCCACCGCGCCCAGGGCGATGCGTGCGTCGGCGACGGAGCCGTCCGCGTCCAGCCGCACGAACGCCGCGCAGTTCACCACCGCGATGTCCATGGCGGTGCGCACGCAGCGTTGAAACGAACTGCCGGCCCGGGCGGGCAGGGCCGGGACGAGGACCGCCGTCAAGAGCTCGCCATCCCGCAACGCGGTCCTGCCGGGTCCCAGGAACAGTTGATCCACCGGAAGCCGGCGGGTGCCGTTTGCGTCCGCGGCCTCCGCCGAAGCGCCCAGCGCCATCAGCGGGGTAGCCGTGTCGGCCGCCGGGGAGGCGTTGGCCAGATTGCCGCCCAGGGTGGCCCGGTTGCGGGTCTGGATCGACCCCACCACCCGTGCGGACCGGGCCAGGGCGTCGTATTGGCTGGTAATCAGCGAGGAAGCGCTCAGGCCGTCCATGAGAGCCAGTGCGCCGATACGAACTCCGCCGTCCGCTGCCTCGATCCGGTCCAGTCCCGGAATCCGTTTCAGATCGACCACCGTGTCGGGCTGCGTCTGCCGGCGCTCCATCCTGAGAAACAGATCCGTCCCTCCGGCCAGGGGAACGGCCTGAGGCGTCAGCAGTGAGAGGGCTTCGTCGAGGCAGCGTGGAGCCCGGTAGTGGAAAGACCTCATGGTTTCAGCGGCCATTCATCGCACTTTTTCGCGGGGGATGCAATTCGGCCGGGGCCCGGGAGGGGCATGGGAACCGGCGCGAGTCTATAAGGAGAACGGAGGGAACCAAGTGCTCGGGCGGTTCTTGGCGGGAACCGGGCTTTCCTGATAGTTCTTGGACGTTGTCCGAAGCCGGCCGCTCGATCGGAAGGCGCCGTGATCGCGATGTGCGTGGAACTCTCCACCCGTACCGTCTCGGCGCGCGAGGAAGAAGGGAGAAGAGGAACATGGAAACAACGACCCTTGCCGGTGCCGGGAATGAGCATCGCCGCCGCCGCGGCCGTCTCGCCGCCGCCGTGGCCGTGAAGGTCTCCTTGCCGGCGGTTCTTTTGCTGTTGTCGGTTCCGATGTCGGCCTATTCGGCGCCGCCGAACCTGCAGACCCCGGCGCCGGTGATCTACCTCGCGGACAATCTCGACGAGAAGGACAAGCTCGGGTGGTGCATCGATACCGTGGGGAGAGGATTCAGTGAGAGATTGCACGCTCACTCTTGCAAGCCGCGGGGCGGGGACGTGCAGTTCCGCTACGACAAGGACGCACGGCGCATCGCTTCGGCGACCTACGCCGGCAAGTGCGCCACGCTGACGGCGCCGGCCGCGGCGGGTGTTTCGCTCGGGCTGGTGGACTGCTCGAAGGACGCCGCGGCCCAGGACTTCGACTACGATGGCGAGACGATGGAGTTCCGTCCCGGGGCCGACGGAGCCCTTTGTCTCGCGGGGGGCGCCGCAAGCAGGAGCGCCGGTCCGTTCATGTCCCGCGGTCTCGAGCTGGCTCCGTGCGCTTCCACCGATTCCGCGCTCAAGCAGTGGCGCATCAAGTGAGGCGGCCGCCCTCCGTGAAGGCGGTGCGCCGGTAGCGGGGTCCCGGCGCAGCGAGCGGTTGGAACATGAGCGGATCGAAGACCGGCATCGGCGGCCGCGGGAGCAGCCACAACCCCCGGAATCGCTTCGAGCCCCTCGCCTTCGTGCCGGACGGGGCCGTCGCGGGTCCCTCCACGCAACTGCTCAAGGATGCCTCCCGGTCCATCATCGCCTACAACGACAGCCCCGACGTGGGCTTCGAGGCCAGCGTCAACCCGTACCGGGGATGCGAACACGGCTGCATCTACTGTTACGCCCGTCCCACCCACGAGTACCTGGGTTTCTCCGCCGGGCTGGACTTCGAGTCCAGGATCCTGGTGAAGGAGGAGGCGCCGCAGCTTCTGAGAAAAGAGCTGGCGTCGACCCGCTGGAAGCCCCAGGTCATCGCCCTGTGTGGCGTTACCGATCCCTATCAGCCCGTGGAGCGGGGGCTGGAGCTCACCCGTGGCTGTCTGGAGGTCCTCGCGGAGTACCGTAACCCGGTGGCCATCGTCACCAAGAACCACCTGGTGACGCGGGACGTGGACTTGCTGCAGGAACTGGCCGCCCGCGACGCCGCGGTGGTGTTCATCTCGGTGACGACCCTGGACCGGGACCTCTGCGGCCGCATGGAGCCCCGGACTTCGCAGCCTCATTTGCGCCTCGACGCCATTCACACGCTGAGCGAGGCGGGGATTCCCGTGGGCGTTCTGGTGGCTCCGGTGATCCCGGCCCTGAACGACCATGAGATGCCGGCGATCCTTGCGGCGGCGGCGGAAGCCGGCGCGGGATGCGCCGGCTACTCGCTCTTGCGTCTGCCCTTCGCCGTCAAGGACCTGTTCGAGCGGTGGCTGGAGGAGAACTTCCCCGACCGCAAGGAGAAGGTGCTGAACCGGATACGGGAGATTCGCGGCGGGAGGCTCAACGACCCCGGCTTCAAGACCCGCATGAAGGGGCAAGGGATTTTCGCCGAGCAGGTGGAAGCGTTGTTTCACGCCACCTGCCGGAAGCTGGGATTGACGCGCAAAACCTGGAAACTGTCGACGGCGTCGTTTCGCGCCGCCACCGATCAACTCCCGCTTTTCGATCCGTGCTAGCTCACGGCATCAGCTCGCCGCCGTTCACTCCCACCACCTGGCCGGTCATGTAGCTGCTGGCGGGGCTCAACAGGAAGACCGCGAGGTCGGCCACCTCGCCCGGCTCCCCCAGCCGTCCCATCGGGACGATCTTGGAGCGGTCGGATTTGCGCTTTGCCAGCGCTTCCCCGGTGAGTCCCCGGCGCCACATGGGCGTGTCGATGGGCCCCGGGGCCAACGCGTTGATGCGTATGCCGTGCTCCGCCACTTCGCGCGCCACCGCCTTGGTGAGGGCCGCGATG
The DNA here is from genome assembly GCA_965219905.1 of uncultured Binatia bacterium (SeqCode). Lineage (GTDB taxonomy): Bacteria > Desulfobacterota > Binatia > UBA9968 > JAJDTQ01 > JAJDTQ01. Next base: position 36,209 of record CBDCOS010000004.1, read on the forward strand.
CCGGCCTTGGCGGCCGAGTAATGCGACGCCCACTCCTGGCCCTTGAGCCCGTGCATGGAGGACAGGCTCGCGATGACCCCGAAGCCGGCTTCCATCATCAGCGGCAGGGCCGCGCGTATACAGTAGAAGGTGCCGTTCAGGTGCACGTCGATCATGCGCGCCCAGTCCGCGTCGCTGATCTCGTGCACGGGCTTCTGCTGGGATATCCCGGCCACGTTCATGAGGTAGGCGAGGCTGCCGAACTCGCCGTGAGCCCTGGCGATGGCGTCATTGACCTGGTCCGAGCGGGTGACGTCCAGCCCCAGGGGCAGGGCGGTGCCGCCGTTCTCGGAGATGCGCGTCGCCGTCCCCTCCGCCTTGGCCGGGTCGACGTCGGCCACGGCGACCTTGACCCCCTGCTCGCCCAGCTTGAGCGCGATGGCCTGGCCGATACCGCTGCCGCCGCCGGTGACGAATGCGCTGTCGCGCTCCATGTCCCACTGCATGATGAACCTCCCGTTTTCCTTCGGTTGAGGCGAGGAAGCTAACATTTGGCCGAAGAGCTGGTCAAACGTGGGGTTCTCAGGGGCTCGGTCGCGCCTCCCGGACCGATCTGGTAAACATCACGGCACCCAGTTTCAAAGGGAGGTTCCCAGTGGAGTATCGGCAGCTTGGAACGTCGGGCGTTCGCGTTTCCGCCATCGGCCTCGGGACCAATCGGTTCGGCTCGCCGGCGTTGCCGCAGGACGCGGTGACTGCCGTCATCGACGCGGCCGTGGACCTCGGCATCAATTTCATCGACACGTCCAACAGCTACCAGGGAGGCCGTTCGGAGGAAACGCTGGGCAACGCCCTGAAGGGCCGCCGGGACCGTTTCGTGGTCGCCACCAAGTTCTTCTTCCCCACGGGCGAGGGCGCCAACGACCGCGGCACCTCGCGTTACCACCTCATGAACGCCGTCGAGGGGAGTCTCCGCCGGCTCCGGACCGACCACATCGACGTCTACTACATCCACCGGTGGGACGACGCGACTCCCATAGAGGAGACCCTGCGGGCGCTGGACGACCTGATCCGGCAGGGGAAGGTGCGGTACATCGGCGGGTCGGACTTCGCGTCGTGGCAACTGGCCCACGCCAACGTCCTGGCGGAGTTCCGGGGCTGGACGGCCTTCGCCGTGATGCAGTCCCACTACCACATGCTGGAAAGAGACGTGGAGCGGGAGATGCTGCCCTATTGCTGCGCTCACGGCGTGGGCTTCGTTCCCTATTTCCCGCTGGCCGGCGGGTTCCTCACCGGCAAGTACGTCAGGGGCGAGAAACCGCCGTCCGGTTCACGCGGCGAGAGCGCTCCCTACGTGCAGAATTACATGACCGACTCCAACTACGATGTCGTGGAGCGCCTGACGGCGTGGGCCGAGGCCCGGGGGCGGGGCCTGAACGAGCTTGCGCAATGCTGGCTGCTGGCGCAGCCGCGGGTCTGCTCGGTCATCTCCGGCGCGACCCGGCTTTCACAGGTCCAGGACAACGCCAGGGCGGCGGAGTGGGAGCTGACGGCTTCCGAGCTGGCGGAGGTTAACGAATTGCTGGAGGTATAGGCGGGGAGCGGTCAGTGCAGGATCCGGACCGAGGGCTTGATCTCGATGACCTGTATCTCCGTCTCGTCCTCGGCCGTGCGTTTCTTCCGCTGAGAGGACTCGTTCAGCAACAGCACCACCATCCGCCACAGCTCCTGCTTCTCCACCGGCGCGTGCAGGAACAGGTCGACGCCCGCGCCCAAGCCTCTGGCATGGTCGTGGATGAGATGGCCCGACAGCATGAGGATGATCGGGGTGTGCTGGTGCGCATCCATCCTTCGGATGGAGCGGCAGAACTCGAAGCCGTTCAGCGGCCCCTTGAGAAAGCCGTTCACCAGGAAGAGGTGCACGTCTTGCGCGGCCGCCAGCGACAGCGCCTCCCGGCCCTCGCCGACGCTTGATACCTCGATGGAGGACGACAGCTCCCTGAGGTGCCGTGACAGAGTTTCGGCGTGGCTTCTATAGCTGTCGGCTATCAGAATCCTGGGGCGTACGCTTCGTCCCATGGCCTTCTCATGACCTCCGCGACGGAGAAGGACGTTTCCGGCGCGGCCCTTTCCGAGTCTGAAGGAGTCCCCCGGTTTTCCTCTTCCCGAGGACTCGACTTGCGCATTCAATAACGCTCTCGCAATGGAGTCAAGTCCTGACGCGGCCTAAAATGTGCTCAAATCCGCGCCAGAAACCGCCGTATGGCGGCGTGAGCCGCGTCCGGGTTCGCAAAGAAATAGCTGTGCCGCTCTCCGGGCAGCACCACGAGTTCGGCGCCCGGTATGCCGTTCTCGAGGATCTCCGAGGAGGTGCGGTGGTTCATGTCGCTGGTGACGTTGCGGTCGTCCTCGCCGACGAGAATCAGGGTGGGGCTCCGGATTTCGCCGAGCCGGCCGCTGGTGTCGTGGCCCTGTCTCGCCAGCAGATGGCGGAAATAGAATTCCACCGGGCCCATGTTGGCCATGCGCACGCGCAGGTAGTTCTCGACCCGGTCCGGGTGCCGCGCGGCGAACTCATCGGTGAAGCCCACCAGGATGGAATGGTCGCGGACGTATTTCTCGTAGCCCCATTCCACCATCTCCGTGGCGATCTTGAGGGGAATGCCCTTGGTGTCGGGAAACGAGGCGCCCGTGGATGCCAGTACCAGAGCCCGGATCCGGGAAGGGTGGTCCAGGGCCATGAGCTGGGCCACCCGGCCGCCCATGGAGTGGCCGCAGACGATGGCCTCGGCAGCCTCGAGGTGGTCCAGCAACGCCATGGCGTCGTCCGCGAACATCTGCGTGGTGTAGGGGATGGACGGCTTTCCCGACCGGCCGGTGCCGCGGTAGTCCATGGTGATCGCACGGTGGTCCCGGGAGAACCCGGGCACCTGGTGGATCTTCCAGACCTCCCCGTCGCAGTGGGTCTCGCTGAGGAACAGGAAGGGCGGTCCCTCACCCTGGACCTCGTAGTACAGCTCGGTGTCGTCGACGCGAAGCAAGGGCATGGGACCTCCCGAAGTTCCGGCCAGGCAGGCGGCTAGTGTCGTGTCGCGTAAATTCCTGCGATAAGATGCGCAGGAATTTTTGTTGTCGGCAAGGCGCGATGACGAGCAGTGGCGGGTACCACGCGAGGAAGAGCAACGCAGCCGACGGCAAAAAGGACAAGCAAATTATCGCAGGAATTTACGGGACACGACACTAGTCGAAGTACCCGGTCTTGAGGGCCCAGAGCCAGGCGTAGGCGATCTTCTCGTTGTAGAGCGCCCAGTGGCCCATGTGGGTGTACTTCGGCACCAGACCCACGTGTATTTTCGCACCGGCGGCCCCGTACTTGCCGGCCATGAACATCTCGCGCTTGTCACCGAGGCTCTGCCCGCCGATCCAGTGGCCGTGGTCGTTCTCGCCCACCATCAGCAGGACCTTGAGGCCGGCGAGCCATTCCGGCGGCGGGTCCTGCAGGTGGTCGAAGTACTCCTCCCGCGGCAGGCCGGTCACCCGCACGTATTCCTCGAGCCGTTCGGGGAAGACGTTGTGCTGGTTGTCCCGCAGCCCGATCTTGATCTGGGGGCGGGTCTTCTCCGTGAGCCGGAAGAAATCCTCCATGCGGCCCCAGGGGGTCAGTTCCGGCAAATCCTCGTAGTGGGACTTCCGGTATGCCTCCACCGTGCGCCGGGATATCTGCGTGAGCCCGTAGGGCTTGGGCGACTCCATGCCCGTGGCCTCCCGCCATTCCCTGCGCCAGCCGTCGGGCCCGCCGCTGCCCCAGCCGACCACGCCGACCACCTCCGTCTCCCGGGTGAACCGGGTCAGGTGCGCCGCCATGGGCCCTCCGGTGGAGTGGCCGAAGCTGATGAGGCGCCGCCCGCGAAGATGGCGGTCCGTGAGCTGTCCGGCCCCCTGGAGGATGACGTTGAACGTGCACTTGAGCAGGCGGTCCTGGAGCTCTTCCTCGCCGGTGTCCGTGTCGAGCAGGTAAACGGGGAGCCGCTCGGCGATGGGCTTGTCCCATTCTCCGCCCCGGGGCCAGAGGCCCGGGTAGCTCAGGGCCAGGACCGTGAAGCCCTGCGCGGCCAGCCGTCGGGCCAGTCCCGGGCGGCCGTCCGGGGTCACGTCCATGACCTTCTCGTTGGCGCCGCCGCCGTGGAACACGACGAAAGCGGGCCGGTCGTCCCGCTCCCGCGCGGGTGTGTAGAGCGAGCCGTGCATGTCCCACTCGTAGCCGTTGCGCCGGTAGCGCTCCACCACCTCGGTGACCGAGTAGGCGCCGTCGTCATCGGGCGGCGGCAAGGCGAGCCAGTCATTCCAACCGATGGGCACGAGGGTTTCGTCACCCCCGAGCCCGCGGGTGAAGGCCTGGGTTCCGGCTGGCGGTTCGGGCATGTTATTCTCCTGTGACGGAACGCGCCCGGGCGGCCCCGGGCCGCCGCGAGTCAGGCTGCGATATAGCGGTTACGGCAACGGAAGACAACGAAGAGACGGGATGCATCATGGATCTGGGTCTTTCCCTGTTTTCGACGGAGCAGTCGGGTCCGGTGGGCGACATCGCCCGCGAGGCGGAGCGGCTGGGCTTCGAGTCCCTGTGGTTCCCGGAGCACATGCTCATTCCGGTACGCTACGAGACTCGTTACAAGCGCACGTCCGACGGGACCGTCCCCGAATCGTTCGCCCACCTGCCCGACCCGTTCATCGGGGCGGCCATGGCCGCCCAGGCCACCGAGCGCCTGCGCGTGGCCACCGGCATCTGCATCCTGCCCCAGCGGGACGTCATCGCCACGGCCAAGGCGGCCGCCACCCTGGACCTCCACTGTGGCGGCCGTTTCATCATGGGCGTCGGCGCGGGGTGGTTCCCGGAGGAGGCGGAGATCCTGGGAGTTCCGTTCAAGCGGCGCTGGAAGATGCTGCGGGAGGGGGTCGAGGCCTTGAAGGCGCTGTGGAGCCGGGACGAGGCCTCTTACGAGGGAGAGTTCGTCCGTTTCCCGCCCGTCCGGGTTTTCCCCAAGCCCGTGCAGAAACCCCATCCGCCGATCTATCTCGGAATCCATGACCCCAGGTACGCGCCCGCGCGAGTGGCCCGCTACGCCGACGGCTGGTGCCCGGGCGACCTTCCGGTGGACCAGGCCGCGGATGCCGTAGCCGCCGTGCGACGGGCCGCCCGCGAACTCGGACGGGACCCCGGCGACATCGAGTTCTCGGTGCTCCTGACCCCGGACGACGGCTTTCCCACGCTGGACGACATGAGCCGGTACCAGGCAGCGGGCATGCGGCGCATCGTGTTGCGGCTGGATGCGGTCGCCGGAAGCGGAGTCGCTGCCGTCCGGCGTCTCGAGCCCTTTCTGGAGCAGGCGAAGCGCCTGGACCCCTAGTGTCGTTGGACCCGCCGCGTCCCGTCAACCGAGCCGTGGCGAGTCATCCCGGCCAACCCCGGACGATCAGAACGGCCAACCCCACGGCCCAGCAATAGCCGGCGAACCACGTGAGCTTCCGCGACAGGAGCACCTTCAGGAGCACCTCGATGCTCAGGTAGCCCACGGCGAAGGCGGCCAGGAAGGCGAGCCCGTAGCCCGGCCCGTTCACCTCGGACGTCCCCTGGAGCCCGTGGGTTGCCAGTTGGAGCACGAAGGCGCCGAGTATGGCGGGTACCGAGAGCACGAACGAGTACCGCAGGCTCAGGTCACGCCGCAGCCCGGCGAATACGCCGGCGGCCACGGTGGCTCCGGAGCGGGAGATGCCGGGAATGATGGCCAGACCCTGGACGATGCCGATGACGAGGGCGTGGCCGACGCTCATGTGCTCGATGCCCCGGGTCCGCTCCGGCGCGCGGTCGGTGGCGAAGAGCAGCACGCCGGTCACCAGGAGCATGCTCGCGGCGGTGGGGACGCTGGCGAAAAGGCCCTCCAGCGGTCCGGCGAAAAGGAGGCCGATGAGGGCCGTGGGAAGGGTGCCGGCGATGACCAGCCAGAGGAAGCGCAGGGCCGCCGGGTCCGCCTGCCGGGGAGCGACGCCGGCCCGCGCCAGGGCCGCGAAATCCCGGCGGAAGTACACCAGCACGGCGCCCAGGGTCGCCAGGTGCACCGTCGCATGGAAGAGCACGCCGGGCTCCCGGAAGCCGGGCAGCCGGGACTGAAGCAGCACCAGGTGGCCGGAGCTGCTGACCGGCAGGAACTCGGTGAGCCCTTGCAGGACTCCGAGCGCGACGAGCGTCAGGGTAGGGGTCACGATTCCTCGTCAGGTATGGATTTCCTTGCGCGGGACGGGGTCACTATCCACGAACCCGCGCCGGCAGGCAAGATCGACACGAACGAAGTCCCTCGGAGTTGGCAATTTCGGCGACAGTTTCATCCGACGTTCAAGCCACTTTAACACGACTGCAACCATCGAGCGGTAGCAAGGGAGCTGCTGCCGGTTGACGCGTCCCATCCTGTCTCCGATGCGGATTCATGGCCGCCCGGGGCAGGAGTCCTTGTCGGAGACAGGACGGGAGGCGTTCCCACTCCTCGACCGGCCGGGGTCGCCCCCCCTCTCCCGCGGCCCCGGCCGCCTTCCTCCGGCAGGAGGTCGGGCCGGACCCCGTTTGACGTTCGCCGTCTTGAGGCACCACAATGAGTGCTCTACGGGCCGTTGCGGGAAAGGACCGATATGGCGTTCGACGGCATGCTCAGCCTCCAGTTCGTGACCCATCTGGCGAATCACTACACGGTCAACCGGTTCGTCGAGTTGGCCGCGCTGGCCCACGAACGCGGGTTCCAGCGGATCTGGCTCAACGACAACGCGCGCTACCGGAGCCAGGTGGTGGTCCTTTCGGCCATCGCCGCGCGGGTGCCCATCGGCGTCGGCACGGCCGTCCTGGTGCCCTATTTCCACCATCCCATCGAGGTGGTGGACTCCCTGGCGGCCCTGTCCGAGCTGAGCGAGGGGCGCGAGGTGGGCTTCGGACTGGCGCGCGGCTCCCTCACCCAGACGCCGCAGCACGTGACCATGCGCAGACCCTTGTCGGTGGTGCGGGAACTGGCCGTGTTCGCGTCACGGGCGCTGGCCGGAGAGCGCGTGGCCTACCGGGACTTCCCGGTGCTGTGCGAGCATTTCCATTTCAACCCCGCCGGCAGGTTCGAGCTGGCGTTCACGCCCAAGTCCCCCGTGGTGCTCTATTCGGGCGGCAACGGCCCCCGTTCGCTGCACATGGGCGGCCAGGTCATGGACGGCCTCATCAGTTCGGGGACCTTCATCCCCATGTTGCGGGCGGGCCGGCTCAAGGGGATGCACGCGATCGCCGAGGCCGGCGCCCGGAGCGTCGACCCTGACAAGACCCTGCGCAAGATGGTGGAGCTGAACGTCTCGGTTTCCCGCGACCGGGAGGCGGCCTTCGAGTTTCCCCGGCGCCAGGTGGCCCACTCCATTCCTCAATGGGAGTCACTCGGGTTCACCGCCGAGGAGTACGCCCGGCTCGGCGTGGAGCGGCAAAGGGTGCTCGACCTGAAGGACGCCTTCGCCCAGGGGGCCACCATCGAGGAGGCCGCGTCCCTGGTGACCGAGCAAATGGTCCTGTCCTACTACGTCGCCGGCACCCCGGCCGAGGTGGCCGATCAGGTCGTGGAGCTGGCCGGGCAGGCCCGGGAGCTGGGCTTCGACGAGATCGCCTTCGCCAAGCTCGGCCCCGACTACGAGGAAGCCATCGAAATGCTGGCGGAGAGCGTGATGCCGCGGCTCGGCGGCTAGGCCAACCAGCCACGGGAGAAACAAACGGCAGCCGGCCGAGGGCGCGCGCCCCGGCCGCCGACACTTCGGAGGAAAGGAATCCACATGGCAGCATTCGACGGCAGGCTCGGGCTCCAGTTCGTCATCCACCTGGCGAACCAGTACACGGTCAACCAGCTCGTGGAGCTGGCCGGTTTGGCTCACCGGCGAGGGTTCGAGCGCATCTGGGTCAACGACAACGCACGCTATCGCAGCCAGGTGGTGGTGCTCTCCGCCATCGCGGCGCGGGTGCCCGTCGGCATCGGCACCGCGATCCTGGTGCCGTATCTCCATCATCCCATCGAGGTGGTGGATTCGCTGGCGGCACTGTCCGAGTTGACCGAAGGGAGAGAGCTCGGCTTCGGGCTCGCCCGCGGCGACCTGGCGCAGACGCCGCAGAACGTCGAGGTGCACCGGCCCATCTCGCTGGTCCGGGAGCTTGCCGTGTTCGCGAAGCGGGCGCTTGCGGGCGAACGCGTCCCTTATGGCGACTTCCCGGTGCTCTGCGAATACTACCACCTGAACCCGGCAGGCAGCTTCGAGCTGGCCTTCGAGCCGAAGTCCCCCGTGGTCATCTACACGGGAGGCAACGGTCCCCAGTCGCTGCGCATGGGAGGGCAGGTGATGGACGGCCTCATCAGCTCCGGGACGTTCATCCCCATGCTGCGGGCGGGGAGGCTCAAGGAGATGCACGAGATGGCCGAGGCCGGCGCCCGGACCGTGGATCCCAAGAAGACCCTGCGCAAGATGGTGGAGCTCAACGTGTCGGTCTCGAAGGACCGCGCCGCGGCCATCGAGTTCCCCAAGCGCCAGGTGTCCCATTCGATCCTGCAGTGGGAGGCGTTGAAGTTCACGCCCGAGGAGTACGACCGCCTCGGTGTGGAGCGGCAAAAGGTGCTCGATCTCAAGGAGGCCTTCGCCGGGGGCGCCACCGTCGAGGAAGCGGCGGAGATGGTGACCGAGGAGATGGTGTTGAACTACTACGTCGCCGGGCGTCCGGAGGAGGTGGCGGACCAGATCGTCGATCTGGCGGGACAGGCCCAGGACATGGGCTACGACGAGATCGCCTTCGCCAAGCTCGGCCCCGACTACGAGGAGGCCATCAACATGCTGGCGGACAGCGTGGTGCCGCGGCTGAGGGGGTAGCGGCCTACAGGCTGCGCCTCTTCTGCCGCGCCTGCAGCGCTTCGAGGTTCTGCCGCGCCCCCTCGGCGAAAGGGTGTACGGCGAGGGTGGCCTCGAAGGCGCTGATGGCGGCCTCGTCGTTGCCCAGTGCCGTCATGATGAGCCCCAGGCCGGAGAGGGCGCCGAAGTGGCGCGGTTCGAGCTCCAGGGTCTTGTCGATGTCGTTCACCGATGCCCGGTAGTCGCCCATGAGGTAATGCACCGTGGCCCGCTTGTTCCACGCCTCGGCGAACCGGGGGTCGAGTTCGATGATCTCGCTGAAGGTCTGCACGGACGCCGGGTAGTCCCGGGCGGACATCTCGGTCAGCCCCCGGCGCATCAGCTCGTTGACGCGGTCGTCGTCGGACTGGTGCCAGATGGCCCATATCAGGTTGGTCGCCACCGCCGCATCGCCGGCGTCGTCGGTGGTCTGTATCCGGGTGAAGAGCGCGTCGAGCCGGGGGTCTGTTTGATCAGCCATGAGATAGAGCGGCGCGCCTAGTAGCAACGCCAGAACAACGGCGGCGGCGTTTCGCACGGACGCAGGATATATCGAGGCGCTCCGAACCGTCAACTCGTTTGATGCAACGCCGCAGGGAACCTGTGGTTGCCCATTCTTGAAAAAAGGGGTATGTGTTTCCTTACTTCCTTGTCTGGAGCACCGATGCTGGCAAAGCTTACGTCCAAGAACCAGTTGACCTTGCCCAAGGCCGTCGTCGCCGACCTCGAGGGTTGCGAATATTTCGACGTCACGAGAGAGACGGGTCGGATCGTCCTGACGCCGGTGCGTTTGGCTCGCGCCGATGCGGTACGCGCGAAGCTGGCGGAACTGGGAATGGATGAAGACGACGTGGCCGAAGCCGTGGCGTGGGCGCGCCGGCCTGGATGACCGCGCCGCGCCTGGTGCTGGACAGCAATGTATTGCTGTCGGCCTTGTTGTTTCCCAACGGGTCGCTTTCCTGGCTGCGCCATAAGTGGCGGTCCGAGGCGGTCATTCCGTTGGCCAGCCGAACGACCACGATCGAGTTGGTCCGGGTGCTCGCGTATCCGAAGTTTCGCCTGACTGCTGACGAGCGCGAAGACCTGCTGGCCGATTACCTGCCGTGGTGCGAGACGGTCGTGGTGGCGAAGGCTCCTCCCGTGCCGCATTGTCGTGATCCCTTTGACCGTCCGTTTCTGGAGTTGGCGCTGGCGGCCCGGGCCGACGCTCTGGTAACCGGCGACGATGACCTGCTTTCATTGAGCGGGGGGTTCTCCGTTCCCATCATAACGCCGAAAGCTCTGAGAGAACGCCTGGAAGGACCGTGAGGGCGGTGACTTGCAAACGAAGATGATGTGTCTCATATCAAGCCCATCGGATGGGCGTCAGGCAACCGCCGGGGGGCCGCGCCCGTTCAGGAAACAAACACAAGGAGCTGGAGGATCATGGGAACAACGCTTGTCACCGGAGTGGGCCTCGTCGGCACGTCTTTTGCGCAGAACGCCCTGAAGCGCAACGAGAAGCTGGTCTTCTACGACTTCATGCCCCGCACGGAGTACCTGCACCGGAAGCTCGGGACGGCGGACGTGGAGGTGGTGCAGAAGGACATCCGGGACCTGCCGGCGCTCACCGAGGCGATGCAGCGCCACCGGCCGGAGACCGTCGTGCACACCGCCGGGCTCATCGGCGGCCGGGTGGAGGAGTCGCTCTACAGCGGGCTCCAGATCAACGTGATGGGGACCATCAACGTGCTCGAGGCGGCGCGGCTCACCGGGGTCAAGCGTTTCGTGCTGATCAGCACCTTCGGCGCCTACGACCGGCGGCGGGCCGGGAATGAACCCACCCACGAGGACATGCCCCGGGGCCCGGGAGCCGGTTACGGCAACTCCAAGGCCACCAAGGAGCTGATGGCCGAGGCGTACCAGCGGCTCTACGGCTTCGAGTTGCTGACCCTGCGGCTGGCCAACGCCTACGGGCTCGGCCATTTCTGGGGCGGCTCCGGCGGCGGCGAGAAGGTGCAGATGCTGCTGGAGGCGGGTATCCGCGGCGAGGTGGCGAGGATCCCTCAGGCCCAGACCATGACCTTCGAGTACGTCTACGCCAAGGACATGGGGCGCGCCGTGGACCTGGCAACCACGGTGCCGGTGCCCGAGAAGACCACCTTCAACATCGGCGTCGGGAAGTTGACGACCTTTGATGAGCTGGTGGCCGCGGCAGAACGGCAGTTCCCCAAGCTGGAGGTGGAGGTGATTCCCGGAAGCCCGCCGGCCGTGTCCGCCAGCTCGCCGCTGGACATATCCCGGGCGAAGGAATACCTGGGCTGGGAGCCGGAGTACACCATGGATACGGCCTTCGAGGACTACGTGAAGGACCTCCGGGCGGTGATGGAGTAGGGATGGAACTGCTTCACTGCGTGTACGAGCCCGAAGGCGAGGGCCCCCATCCGACGATCCTGGCGTTGCACGGCCGGGGCGCCAACGCCATGGACCTGCTGGGCCTCGCGCCCCATCTGTGCGGCGGCGTGTTCCGGGTCATCTGTCCGCAAGCGCCGCTGGAAGTGGAACTGGGCCCGGGCATGACCGGTTACGCCTGGTTCCCCATGTCCCTGGGCGGCGACATCGATACCGCCGCCTTCCTCTCCGCCCGCGACCGGCTCCGGGCGTTCGTGGACCAGTGCGCCGAGCGCTATCCCCTGGGAAGCCGCAAGCTCGTCCTGCTGGGCTTCAGCCAGGGCGGCGGCATGGTCTACAGCCTGGGATTGTCCGAGCCGGACCGTTTCGGCGGCATGTGCATCCTGAGCTCCTGGCTGCGGGAGGGCACGCTGAGCGCATTGGGCGTGGCCGACCGGGTGGACTCGTTGCCGACCCTGGTGCACCACGGCAGGCGCGACGAGCTCATCGAGCTGGCGCGGGCCCAGCACTCCATCACTCTGCTCGAGAAACTGCAGGTCCCGGTGGACTACACCGAGTACGACATGGGCCACGAGATCACGTCCCGGAGCCTCGCCGACCTGTCCGGCTGGCTCCAGGCGAAGGTGTTGGCGTAACCCGGCCGCCGCGGCAGCTTTACGAAATCCGGCGCGCGCTCCGCTCAGGCCAGGTAGATGAGCACGATGCCGGCGATCACGAACAGCGTGGCGATGCCGGTACGAAGAGTCACCTGCTCGATGTCCCGGGAGAACATGACGGTGCCCAGGAGCACCCACAGCGGCGCGACGCACACGATGGGCCCCACCACCACCACGTTGCCGATGCCCAGCGCCGCCACCAGCGACCAGATCCCCACCGCCTCGAACACTCCCGTGACCAGGAAGTAAGGCATGGCCCGCCGGTCGAGCACGATGCTTTCCCTGGCCCGGCGGCTGACGAGGTTGAGCAGCAGCGGGCTCAGGGCGGCGGCGCCCATGACCGCGCTGAGGAACAGGGGCTCGTTGGCGATGGTCAGCCCGTAGCGCCGGATCGGGTGGTTCACGCCGGCCGTGAGGGCGGCGGCGAACGGGAAGATCAGCTCCCAGGTCCGGTAGGTCTTCTGCTGCTGCGGGTTCCACGAAAGCAGGACGATACCCAACACCACCGCTCCGGTGCCGGCAAGCAGCATCGGTGTGACCGTCTCGTGCAGGAAGAGCACGGCCAGCGCGGTGCCGAACAGGGGATTGGTGGACTGGACGGTGCTGGTGACGCTGGCTCCGAGGCGGGCCACCCCGTGATAGGCGAACAGGCGGGTGCCGAGCTGGATCCAGCCGCCGGCCACGAAGCAGAGGGTCGCCACCAGGGGAACGTCGGGGATGCCGCCGGTGAGGAAGACGATCGTCCACAGGATGGAGGTGTTGACGGCCAGCGCCACGTAGGCGGCGGTGCTGGGCGTCGAGTACACCAGTCCCCGCCGGGTGGCCAGGAAGCAGCCGGCGTAGAAGAACGAGGTCACCAGCGCGAGAAATTGGGGCGACATGAACGCGTGCGGTGCCGGTTCGCCTAGTCTTCCGCCAGGTCCCTGCTGACCCCGATGCGGTCCACCAGGGGAAGCTTGAGCGCGGGCCGGGCCACGTCGAGGCCGAACACCAGTCCGAGCAGGTTGATCTCAAGCCCTTCCTGGACTGCTGCCGCCGCGCCCAGCAGGCCGTAGAGGGAGAGTTGCCAGCCGGTGCCGCTCGGGGTCCGGGCCAGGAACTGCCCCTGGTCGAGGTAGTCCTTGCCGAGAGCGTTGGACGGAAGCGCCGCCTCCAGCTCGGGGACCCGCCGGGCCACGTAGGCGGTGAAGGTGTTGCTGTTGGGGCCGGGCCAGAGCCGGTAGGAACTCGGATAGGGATAGCTCTCGGCGGCCCTGCGTATGGCCGGAATCGCCCGCTCGGCCGCCGCTCCGCGGACGTCCGCCAGGATCGCCGGCCGGCTGTCGAACCAAAGCCGGTCGGGAATATCCTCCCGCGCCACCACCACCGGGAGGCCGCGGTACAAGCGCCAGCCCACCACCTGGTAGACCACGTACGTCCGGGCTCCGGGCTCCTTGGCGGCGATCCAGGTGTGCACGCCGAAGATGCCGCGCCAGTTGAAGGCGCGGGCGGCATAGAGCTGCACCACGGCCTCGGGGGTGCGGGCGGGATCCGGGGCGATGCCGGCACTTTCCCGGCTGGCGCTGCGCCAGTCCCGGTTCCACGCGCCGGAGGCGCCGACGACGAATACGGAGACGAGCGCCAGCGACAGCAGGATCAGGGAGATGGTCAGGATGTTCCGCAACGGGTTGCCGTATGGGCGTCCCGTCCATGGGACGCGGCCCCGCGCACTTCTTGACACCCAATCCCAGGGTTCGTTACTAGTGCTGGTGTGCGGGGTGGTGAAGCTTCATACGAGTCTAGGTGAAATCGGCCGAGGAGACAAACCATGGCACGGAACGGACACCCTTTGGTGGTGGATGCCGACGCTCACGTCATCGAAACCGAACGGACCTGGGACTACCTTGAAGGCTCCGACAGGAAGTACCGGCCGGCGCTCTTCGGCGCTCCGGACGTGGGCCGGCAGTACTGGGTCATGGACGGAAAGATCCGCGGGGTGCGCTTGCCCACCCTGAACGAGCAGCAGCTCGAGGAATTGTCGGAAAAGACCGGCCGCAGGCTTACCACGCCCCAGGCCTCGCGCGAGCTTGACGACGTGGACCTGCGCGTGGCCCAGCTCGACGACTTGGGAGTGGACGTCCAGGTAATGCACAACACGCTGTGGATCGAGCGCGTGGCGGACCGGGAGGACGCCGAGACGGCGCTGTGCCTGGCGTGGAACCGCTGGATGGCCGATGTCTGGAAGGCCGGAAAGGGAAGGCTGCGGTGGTCCTGCGTCGTCCCCGCCATGACCATGAACGAGGCGCTGCAGCAGATCCGCTTCGCGCGCGAGCACGGCGCGGTGGCGGTGTGCATGCGCCCCTTCGAAGGCGACCGCCACCTGGTGGACCCCTACTTCTACCCGGTGTTCGAGCTCGCCACCGAGCTGGACATGGCCATCGGGGTGCACATCGCCAACGGCAGTGCCGGGCTGATTTCCCACTTCCGGCCCCGCTACGACCGGACCGGCGGCTTCGCGCCGTTCCGGGTGCCCACGGTGCTCACCTGCCTTCAGCTCATCATGAGCGAGGTGCCGGAGGTCTTTCCCAAGCTCCGCTGGGGCTTCATCGAGTCGTCCGCCCAGTGGGTCCCCTGGATCGTCAACGAGGCGAGACGGCGCGCGGGCAAGTCCGACTATCCCGACAATCCCCTGAAGGAGTTCAACATCTACGTCACGGCCCAGACCGATGACGACTTCCCGTTCGTGCTCAAGTACGCGGGCGAGGACAACCTCGTCATCGGCACCGACTACGGCCACGTCGACGCGTCCAGCGAAATAGACGCCATCACCCGGTTCAAGGCGGACCCGACGGTAGAGGACGGACCCAAGCGCAAGATCCTGAGCGACAATCCCATGGCGCTCTACGGCATCGCATGACGGCGAGCGATCGCACGGGCGAAAGGAGAACGGCAATGTCCGGCAATGGAACGCACATGGTAGTGGACTCGGACGCCCACGTGGTGGAGACCGAGCACACGTGGGACTATCTGGATGCCTCGGAGAAGAAGTTTCGCCCGCAGCTCTTCGGCGGCCCCGAGGACCTGACCACGCAGTATTGGGTGCTGGACGGCAAGGTGCTGGGGTTCCGGTTCCAGAGCCTGAGCGAGCAGCAGCTCGACGAGGTGTCGGAGAAGGCCGGCAGGCACATGCAGACGCCCAAGGAGGCGCGCGAGCTGCGGGACGTGCAGTTGCGGGTCGATCATCTGGACGAGCTCGGCATCGACGTCCAGGTCCTGTACAACACCATGTGGATCGAGCAGGTGACGGACCACGCCGACGCCGAGATCGCCCTGTGCGGAAGCTGGAACCGCTGGATGGCGGACGTGTGGAAGCAGGGCGGCGGACGCCTCCGGTGGGTCTGCGTGGTGCCGGCCATGACCATGAACGAGGCGCTCGAGCAGATCCGCTTCGCCCGGGAGAACGGCGCGGTGGGCGTGTGCCTCCGTCCCTTTGAAGGCGGCCGGCACCTGGTGGATCCGTATTTCTATCCGATCTTCGACGAAGCCCAGCGTCTCGACATGATGATGGGCATCCATATCGCCATCGGCAGCCCCAGGATGGCCTCGCAGTTCCGGCCGCGCTACGACAGCGGCGGCGGACTGCCGGTGTTCCGCATCCCCACGGTCTCCCAGTGCTTCACGGTGATGATGAGCGAGGTGCCCAAGGTCTTTCCGGACCTGCGCTGGGGATTCATCGAGTCCTCCGCCCAGTGGGTGCCGTGGGTGGTGAACGAGACCATCCGGAGGTCCGGGACCGCGGAATACCCCAGGGACCCCATGAAGGCGTTCAACATCTACGTTTCGGCCCAGACCGACGACGACTTCCCCTATGTCCTCAAGTACGCGGGCGACGACAACATCGTCATCGGCACGGACTACGGCCACACCGACGCCTCCAGCGAAGTGGACGCGTTCACCATCTTCAACGGCAACGACACCATCTCCGCGGAACAGAAGCGGAAGATCCTGAGCGACAACGGCCGGGCGTTGTACGGCCTGTAGGGCGGGAGGGGGATACGCCTGTAGTGCGGAAGGGGGATACTCTCCTCCATCATTTCTACCCCCTCCATCATTTCTACCCCCTCCATCATTTCTACCCCCTCCATCATTTCTACCCCCTCCATCATTCCTGCCCCCTCCATCATTCCTGCCCCCCTCCGTCATTCCCGCGAAAGCGGGAATCCAGGGGTGGCGGGGGGTGCGGCGGTCGAGGCACCCGGCCCCACCCTGCCTGGATTCGCTTTCGCGGGAATGACGGAGGGGGGCAGGAATGACCGACGGGGGCGGGAATGACGGAGAAGGGCGGCGGCGGTTCGCCTACTCAGCCCCTGAACGGGCTCGTGACCTGGTAGCAGAAGCTGTTGAAGAGGGGGGTGGTGGTGAGGCCGCTCCAGGCGAAGAGCTTGCCCTCGGCGAAGAAGATGTGCATGCCGCAGTCGAACACCAGCACGACCCCGGCCAGGACGGCCACGGTGATGGAGATGACCGTGAGCCAGCGTTCGCCGGCGCTCTTGAGATAGAGCAGCGTCGCCAGCCCGATTCCGAACTGAAAGCCCACGAGCCAGATGGCGGCGGCGAACCCGAGGATCCAGCCGATGATGGCGGTGGTGCGGCGCCGTTCCTCGGCCGGGTCCAGGGGCTCCGCCTCCCGCTCCGCCAGCGACGGGTCCAGGAGTCCCGGCTCGTCCGCCTCGGCCGGGACGGTCCGTTCCGGCCGTCCTGCGATCTCCCGCGCAAGCTGGACCGCCAGGAGCGCCGCCGTGGGCAAGCCGATGAGCCAGGCCATGAGGCTGGCCTGCAATTCCCAGGCGGAGGCCTCCCAGAGCGCCCAGGCCATCACCAGGAACAATCCGCCGGTGAAGGCGATGGAGAGCCGCCGGGAGCTCATGGCGCGGTCCCGGCCGCCCGCTGGCGGCGGCGGTCGCGGATCACCGGAAAGGCGATGCTGGCCAGGATGACGCACAGGATGATCAGCACCCCCGGCCGTGTGATGAAGCCGAAGTCGTAGCGCGAGTAGGTGATCCAGAGGTAGTTGTCAGCCAGCCGCCCAAGCACCAGTCCCAGCAGCAGCGCCGGCCGCGACCAGTCGAACACCACCATGAGCCAGCCCAGGGCGCCGAAGACCAGGGTGACGAGGATGTCGCCGAAGCTGTTGGTGTGGGTGTAGGAGCCCAGGTAGATGAACAGCAGCAGCGGCGGTATCAGCAGCGTTCCCTTGATGCGCGTGAGCCGCGCCAACTGGTTCAGGAACAGGAAGCAGACCGACACGGTGATGACGTTGGATACCACCAGCACCCACACCAGCGAGAAGGTGACGTCCAGGTCCTTGGTCAGCATGGAGGTGCCGGGACGGAGGCCCAGGACGAGGAACGCCCCCAGCAGGATGGCCGTGGTGACGTTGCCGGGGATGCCGAAGGCGATGGTGGGGATGAGCGCGCCCCCGAGGGTCGAGTTGTTGGCCGCGCCCGGGCCCACGACCCCCTCGATGACGCCGGTCCCCACCCGGTCGTGCTTGCCCGAGGACTGCATCGCGTGGGCGTACGCCACCCACTGGGACACCGGCCCGCCCATGCCCGGGATGATGCCGATGTAGGTGCCCATGGCGCTGCACCGGGCCACCAGCCACCAGTGCCGGAGCGCGTCCTTCACCCCCTGGAGCACGCCGCCGAGGCGGCCCACGTGGGCTTGGGCGATGCTGCCCCCCTTGGTGGCCAGGTCGATGATCTCCGGGATGGCGAACAGCCCCACCGTGGCCGGCACCAGTCCGATGCCGGCGCCGCCGGTCTCGCCGCCGCCCCAGAGGTACATGGTGCCGAAGGTAAAGCGCTCGGTGGCGGTCTGCATGTCCAGCCCCACCAGCGAGAAGATGAAGCCCAGGCCGCCCGCGGCCAGCCCCTTGATCACGCTTCCGCCGCTCAGGGCGCCCACGAAGGTCACGCCGGCGACCGTGAGCATGAAGAACTCCGGGGTGCCCAGGGCCAGCACCAGGGGCGTCACGATGGGGATGGCCACGGCGATGGCGCCGGCGCCGATGAGCGCCCCCATGAGGGAACTCATGAGCGAGGCGCCCAGGGCGCGGCCGGCCTCGCCCTTCTTGGCCATGGGGTGGCCTTCCACGATGGTGGAGGCGGTGGAGCCTTCGCCGGGGATGCCGAAGAGGATGGAGGTGATGTCGCCGGTGGTGGCGGTGACGGCCATCATCCCGAGCAGGAACGAGAACGCCTCCACCGCGTCCATCTTGAGCTGGAACGCGAACCCCAGCATGAGGGCCATGGTGACGGGTCCGCCCAGACCCGGCAGCATGCCCACCGCGAATCCGATGAGGTTGCCCAGCAGCAGGTAGCCGAACGCCGGCCAGGAGAAGACCCGGGCGAACCCTTCCAGAGAGGCCGCGCCGATCTTTCCGGCCATCCCCTGGGCCAGGAAGATCCAGACCGCGAGGACCGCCAGGAAGACGAGCCAGCTCAGGCTACGTTTGAGGTTCACGATAAGGGGATCCGGTGACACCCGCCCCTAAGGGTGGTCGCTCCTTGCCGGCAACGAGAAACCCTTGCGGGGCGGGCAGTACCCGGGCGAAGGCCGCGACCCGGTTCAGGGCTTCTTGGCCATGGCCTTCAGGATCTCCAGGGCTTCCGGGTCGCGCTTCTGGATCTCCACGACCTTGTCGATGATGGCCTGGGCCGCGGGCGCGTTGAGCGACACCAACTGGAAACCGATGGCCTTCTTGAAGTGGGCGATCATCTCCTTGTCCTTCAGGAACCGGTCGAAGCTCGCCGCCATGGTGTTGAAGACGTTCTTGGGGACCCGCGCCGCGTAGATCCAGCCGCGCCGGACGCCGCCCAGGTAGGCCAGAAGCTCCATGGCGCGGTAGTTGGGGTCCTTCCTGATGGACTCGCCCTTGAGCTCCAGGACGATCTCGTAGTAGGTGGGCAGGTCCGGCAGACGCGGGTCGCGGATGATCTTGCCGTCCTGGACGGTGCCTTCCTGGGCGATGGGCACCACCGCGCCTTCCTCGACCATCGGCAGCACCGCCGCGAAGTAGCCGCTCTGGCTGTCGTTGGTCATGTTCAACTCGCCCCGGCGGATGGCCGCGCGCATGTCGCCGCTGCTGCCGTAGCCGGTCACCAGCTTGTGGTCCTTGCCCAGGATCTTCAGGAGCAGCCGCGGGATCATGGACCGCGGGCTCTGGATCGAGGTGGTGCCGAAGAAGAGCTTCTTCTTGACCGCGCCCAGCTCGGTGCCCTTGGTGATGCCCAGGTCCTTGCTGACGAAGGTGACGGTGGTCTCGCGCACGCCCCCCAGCCACTGGAGCTTCGCGAGCTCGAACTTGACCTTGTCGGGCTTGAAGATGGTGTCGGTCACCGAGGTGGAGAACTGCCCGATGACGGTGCCGTCGGCGGGCGCCGAGTTGTACACCCAGTTCTCGCCCACGATGCCCCCGCCGCCGGGCATGTTCTTGATGATGGTGGTGGGGTTGCCCGGGATCTGCTTCCCGATGAACGGCAGCATCTGGCGCGCCATGATGTCGGCGGCTCCGCCCACGGAGTAGGGGATCAGGATGGCGACCGTCTTGCCCTTGAAAGAGACATCCGCGGCCCCTCCGGTGGAGGTTCCGAGGACTATGAACAGGGCGGCGGCTGCGGCTACAAGGGCAATGGAACGTCGATTCATGGCGTGCTCCTTCCTGAGTGGGTCCAATGTTCGAGTATCGTGTTCCGCAAAGACCGTAGGCCCCTACTTATTTCGTGTGGACTCCGCCTGTCAACCGCAAACGCTCGCGCCCGCGCCGATTTGACAACCTCCGGTGCTTCGGTTAAGAACCCCTAGACTTCGAGGGGTAGCAGGCTTCGAAGCGCAGGATCTTCGGAGATTCCGACGCGTATCCACTACACAGGTATCCACTACATTCGAGAGAGGTGACACATGCCCAAGAGCCTGGGATCGTTTCTGGAAGACTGCCGTCGGGAGATTCCCAACGAGGTGGTCCACGTAACCAAGCAGGTGGACCCGGCGCACTACGACGTGAGCGCGCTCATCAAGCACCTGGATGAGTTGAGGAAATTCCCCATCCTGGTCTTCGACAATCCGCTGAATCTTCACGGGCAGCCGTCGGACATCAAGCTGACCATGAACTGCGAGATCTCCCAGGGCAAGACCCAGGTGGCGCTCGGGCTCGACAGGGACACGAGCCGGGAGGTCATGACCGACATATGCCTGGAGCGCGAGGAGCACCGCATCGAGCCGGTGGTCATCGAGCACGACCAGGCGCCGATCATGCAAAACTCCCAGACCGGCAAGGACGTGGACATCTACCAGATCCCGGTGATGCGGCACCACTACATGGACGGCGGTCCCTACATCGTCATGTCCACCATCACCAAGGAGCGGCAGTCCGGCATCTACAACTGCTCGTACCACCGCATGGAGGTCAAGTCGCCCCAGAGCACGGCGCTGTACGCCTCGCCGCGCCACCTGTGGAAGATCTTCAAGGACTACGAGGACAACAACATGGAGTGCCCCGTGGCCACCGTGCTGGGGCATCACCCGGCCTACCACATGGGCGCGTGCTACAGCGGCGCGTTCGAGGTGAGCGAGTTCGACATCATCGGCGGCTACATGCAGGAGCCCCTGCGGCTCACGCCGTCCGCCACCTGGGGGGACAACTTCCTCATCCCGGCGGACGCCGAGGTGGTCATCGAAGGGCTGCTCCAGCCCAACAAGCGGGTGGTGGAAGGGCCCTTCGGCGAGGCTCCGGGCTATCTCGGGCCGCAGCGCTACACCACCTGCGTGGAGTACAAGGTCACGGCCATGAACTGGCGCAAGGGGGCCATGTTCCAGTCCATCATCACGCCGGAAGGCGACAAGCCGTGGATGGACCTGCCGCGGGAAGGCGCCTATCTCCGGCGTTGCCGCGAGGCGGTGCCCGGCGTGACCGCGGTGTGCAAGATGGGCCGCCATGCCCACTACAACGTCTTCATCGCCATGAAGAAGCTCTCGGAAGGCGACCCGGGCCGGGCGGCGGCCGCGGCCCTGACCTTCGACCACACCAAGAACGTCTTCGTGTTCGACGACGACATCAACGTGTACAACCCCACGGATATCTTGTGGGCGCTGGCCACGCGCGTGCAGCCCCACCGCCAGGTGTCGATCCTGAAGCCGCTGTTCCGCGGCAACTTCCTCGACCCCTCCCTGGTGGACGAGATCAAGACTTCCGGGATGATCGTGGACGCCACCCGTCCGCTGGACCGGCCGTTCTCACCGGTGTCCAAGGTGCCGGACGAGGCCATGGACCGGATCAAGATCGAGGATTTCATCCCCGGCGAGATCCTCTCGCACATTCCTATCGACCGGACCACCTACTGGTCGTAGGGGTGGTGCCGCGCCGGCTCTGTGAAACCGAATGAAAGCTCTGTGAACCGAATGAAAGGAATGCCCGATGGGTCAGGCTGTTGAAGTGACGTGTCCGAGATGCGGTGGGAAGTTCGTCGTGAACCCGCACATGCTGGGTTCCGGCATGGAGTTTCACTGCCCCTTCTGTGACGCATACTTCCCCGAGGAAGAGAGCCCCAGGATCTGGAAATAGGAGAGCTTGTCACCCCACGACTTCTTCGATTTAGGGCGTCTCTTCCGGTTCCGTGAGGCGCTGGCACGGATTGAAGCCGCCGATGCCCCCGAGGCCGTTCTGCTGGACGGCGCCGGCCGCATCGAGAGCGGTCGCGTAGGCATCCTGCCGGGCTCCTTCAACCCGCCCACCGTCGCCCACCTGCAACTCGCCGCCGAGGCCCGGCGCCGGTTCCGGCTGGACCGCGTCGTCTTTTCCCTCAGCAGCGTTATCGTCGACAAGGAACGGCTCGAGGGCCTGTGCCGCGAGGACCGGCTGCTGCTGTTGTATCTGATGGGGCAGGAGCGCCCCTGGTCCGCCGTGGCGGTTACGAACCGCGGCCTTTACTCCGAGCAGGCGCCGGCATTCCAGGCCCGTTTCGGCAGCGGCGTGGAACTCTGGTTCGTGGTCGGCATGGACAAGGTACTCCAGATCTTCGATCCGAAGTACTACCGTGACCGTGACCGCGCTCTGGACGCGCTGTTCGCCCACGCGCGCCTCATCGGCGCCAACCGGGAGGACCGGGGCGGCGAGGATCTGGCGGCGCTGCTGGCGCGGCCGGAGAACCTGCCCTACCGGGACCGGGTCCGCCCGCTGGTGCTTCCCGCCCATCTCAAGGACCAGTCGTCCAGCGCGGTCCGGCACGGGGTCGCGGGCGATTCGTCATGGGAGGAGTCGCTCCCCGAGGTGGCCCGCGACTTCGTCGCCGCCACGGGCGCGTTCCGGGACCGGTACGGGTTGCGGGCGGCGGCCATCGACGTGCTCTATCCCCTGAGGCAATGGGCGGAAACCGAGGTGGCGTTGGAGCGCCTCCTGGCCCGGGGCGCGGAGCCGGGGGCGGCCGGAGAGGCGGTGCGTGAAGTGTTGTGCAGGCCGATGACGCCCGAGTCCCTCATGGACCGGCTTCGAAGTCTCGGCCTGACGCGTTCCGGTAGTTGAAATCTGCACGACACTAGAACGCCGTGACCGCTTCTTCCCCCTCGACGATGTGGCAGACGGGCATCTCTTCCGCGTTGTGGGCGTAGCCCACGACGCCCATGCGATCCACCAGAATGACCCCGGCCTGCCCGCCGGTCCGCCGCGCCAGCAGGTCAACGGCCTGCCGGGCCGCCTCCATGGGGGCCCGTCCCGAGGTCAGCAGGTCCACCGAGGTCTTGGCCAGCACCACCTTGATGATCGCCTCTCCCTGACCGGTGCAGGAAGCCGCCCCGTCGCCGTTGCCGTAGGTGCCGCAGCCGATCAGCGGCGTGTCCCCGACGCGGCCGGGGAGCTTCAGCGGCGTGCCGCCGGTGGATGTGCCGGCGGCCAGGCGGCCGGCCCGGTCCAGCGCCGCGCAGCCCACCGTGCCGTGGCTCTGCTTCCAGCGTTCGTGCTGCGCCGGGGTCACGAGGGTCTCGGGCGGGACTGAAGGGATGCCGGCGTCGCGTGCGAAATCGCCGGCGCCCCGGCCCGCCAGCAGCACGTGGCGCCCGTCCTCCAGAATCTTCCGCGCCAGCCGTATGGGATTCCGGATGCCCGAGACCGCGGCCACCGCTCCAGCTTCCAGGGTGTCCGACATGATCGCGGCGTCCGTCTCGACTTCTCCGGCCCGGTTCAGCGACGATCCGGTGCCGGCGTTGAACAACGGATCGTCCTCCAGCGCGGCCACGGCCGCTTCGACCGCGTCCAGCGCCGTCCGCCCGGTTTCAATGGCCTTCCAACCGATGGCGGCGGCCTTCAGGCATCCGGCGAGCCTCGCCTCGCGCCACTCGCCGGAGCCGCGGCCGGCGCCGCCATGAACGATGATGGCGGGTCGGGGTCCGGTCATGCCGCCAGTTCGCCGCCGTGGCCGGCGGTGATGTGCCCGAGATGATAGCGGGGGCCGTCGACCGTATACCCGTGGAGCACCGGGTCCTCGGCCAGCAGCAACGGGGTGTCGAGGTCGATCCATCGGAAGGCGCCGGTGCCGGCGGCCATGTGCGCGCTGAACCCCATGGCCAGCCGTGTCTCCACCATGCCGCCGATCATGAGTCCGAGGCCGGAGGCCCGGGCGATGGCGATGATCTCCAGGGCTTGCGCCACGCCGCATTTTGCCAGCTTGATGTTGATCACGTGGGCGAGCCCGTCCCGGGCGATGTGCAGGGCGTCCTCCGACGTGCGGCAGGACTCGTCCGCGGCTACCGGGACTCCGGCTTCGCGCACCAGACGGGCCTGGCCGTCGCGGTCGTCCCGCGGGAGCGGTTGCTCCAGGAGCGCGGGCTCCAGCCCCTTTCGGCGGAGCGTCTGCAGCACGGCGAGAGTCTGCGCCACGTCGTAGCCCTCGTTGGCGTCGAGGATGAGGTCGCTTGTGGGATGGCCTTCGCGGATGGCCTTGACGCGCGCGATGTCGGCGTCCATGTCGGCGCCGACCTTGGTCTTCACGGTGGTGAATCCCAGGGCGCGGTACTCGGCGGCGAGCCGGCCGGCTTCTTCCGGCGCACAGATGGGAATGGTGATGTCGGTGACGACATGGGCGGCGGCGCCGCCGAAGAAAGTGAAGAGGGGAATGCCCCAGTTGCGCGCCAGGGCGTCGAAAAGGGCCATTTCCATGCCCGCCCGTACGGTCGGCGCTTCCGGCAGGACGCGGGCCAGGTCCGCCGCCAGCGGCCTCCATCGCAGGGCGTCCCGGCCGCTCCACTCCGGCGCCGCCCGCCGCACCGCCTCGAGGGCCGTGGTCTGGTCTTCCGGCGTCACCGTGGGCAGGGTCGGGATCTCGCCCCAGCCGCCGGCGCCGTTGTCGAGCTCGAGCCGGACGGCGACGTTGCGCACCGCGGCCAGCCGGGCGCCGGCGATGGCAAAGGGAGCCTTGAGGGAGGCGTTCAGGACGCGTGCCTCGATGCGGGTGATCTGCGGCAAGGTCGGCTTCCGGTGAAAACGTCGCGTTTTCGAATGAACCAGGACACGACACTAGCGCGATTGCGCGGAATAGACCAGCGGGCGGTGCGTGTCGTCGCTTCCTTCGGTCCAATCTGGTACGTTTGCAGCACGGCGCGCCGGAGGCGCGCCACCAAGGTCTTGAAGGAGGGTCGGACATGATCTCCGAAGTCGAGTTCGCTCCGGGCAAAAAGGGCTTCCTGGCGAGAGGGGACGAGAGCGGCCGCGCGCCGGCGGTCATCCAGCTCCACGAGCGCTACGGTATCGTCCAGCATACCACCGACATCGCCGAACGGTTGGCCGACAACGGCTACGTGGCCCTGGCCCCCGACATGTTCTCGAGGTTCACCGGCGATCGGGAAGCTCTCGCCCGCGGCGACATCGGCGTGGGCATCCGGGACGACCAGGCGCTGGTGGACCTGGACGAGTGCATCGCCTATCTGCGGGGGCTGGATTACGTGGACGGCAGCCGGATCGCCGTGATGGGGGTTTGCCAGACCGGGCGTCAGCCGCTGCTGGCGGCGGCCCACCGGGATGATCTGCGCTGCGCCGTGGTGTTCTACGGCGGGATCTACCAGCGGGACTGGGAGCCCCACGAGGAACGTCCGACGCCGGTGGGCGAGTTCATCGAGCGGTTGTCCTGCCCGGTGCTGGGAGTGTTCGGCGACAGCGACCATATCATCTCGGTGGACGACGTGTTGCGCTTCAGGCGCGCGCTGGAAGACTCCTGGAAGAACTACTCCATACGTATCTTCAGGGACGCGCCCCACGGCTGGCTCAACGACACCATGCCCGGGCGTTACCGTCCGGAAGCGTCCGAGGCGGCCTGGAGATTGCTGTTCCGCTTCCTCGATCAGCACCTGGGCGCGGAGGAGCACGGGTCCCGGGTGGCGTGGGAATTCGAAGGCGACATTCCCGCGGACTATGACTTCTCGAAAACCGTACGCCTTGCCTGACGGGCGCCGCCTGTTTGGATTACCGGTGGGGATTGGGGTAGATTGTCCGGGTCGGATCGTCATGGAGAAGACATCGAACCACAGCACCAGCACACAGCCGGGGCCGGGCCGCTGGCGGCTCCTTGCGGCCCTGCTCGTGATCGGCTGCCTGGCCGGTACCGGCATCGCCGCGGAAGGCCCGGGACCGGCAGTCGACCGGGCGTTGCAGCAGAGCGTCGCGATCCTCGGTGATTCGAGTCTGGGGGAGAAGGCGAAGCTGGACCGTCTCCGCACGGTCGTCCTGCCGCTCTTCGACTTCGCCGAGATGTCCCGGCGTTCGCTGGGTTCCCATTGGCGCCGCCGTACCCGCGAGCAGCGCGAAGAGTTCACCGTGCTTTTCACCCGCTTGCTGGAACATACCTATACGAAACGGATCTCCGCCTACAACGGTCAGCGGACACGGGTGGTGGGAGAGGATATCGACGATCGTTTCGCCCGGGTCGATACCGAGATCGTGGATCGGGACGGACGCAGATTCAAGGTCGACTACCGCATGCACCGCACGGGAGAACCCGCCCAATGGCGCATCTACGACGTCGTCATCGAGGAGATCAGCCTGGTCAACAACTATCGCGCTCAGTTCAACCGCGTTATCAACCGGAAATCCTTCGAGAACCTGGTGGAGAGACTGCGAAGCCAGGCCGGCTGAGACCGGGTGCGCGGCGGTCTCCGTCCTGAGGAAAGCATGCTGAGGGTCCATGCCGGATAAGGCCGTTCCCAGAAGAGCCTCCACCATCGTCCTGGCACGACCGACGGGAGACGGCGTCTTCGAGATCTTCATGACGCGCAGGCCCCGGGAGATGCGTTTCCTGGGGGGGTTCTTCGTCTTTCCCGGCGGAAGCGTCAAGCGCGCCGACGCGTCTCCGGCCATGCTGGAGCGCTGCCGGGGACTCTCTCCGGACGAGGCCCGGAGCCGGCTGGGGGACGGGTTGAGCGCCGAGGACGCTATGGCGCACTGGGTGGCCGCCATCCGGGAGCTGTACGAGGAGGTGGGAGTGCTGCTGTGCGTGAGCCAGGACAACGGCGCGGCGGTGGAACCGGACAGGCGGGACCGGGTGGTGGCCCGGCGGACCGCCCTGCTGAGCGGCGACGTGGGCTTTGCCGAGCTGCTGGCCTCCGAGAGGCTCTGCTGCGACGTCGGCAGCCCCGTCTACTTCTACCACCGGACCACTCCCGAGCGGTACGCCATGCGGTTCGATACGCGGTTCTTCCTGGCGCCCCTCCCGGAGGGCCAGGTGCCGCTGGACGTGTCCGAGGAGGTGACGGAAAGCCTCTGGATCACCCCGGGGGAAGCGCTCCAGCGGGCCGAGCGGGGTCGCATGGCCGTGATACCGCCGACGTTGGCGACCCTGCGGACCCTGGCCGGGCTCGGTACCTGGGAAGCCCTGTGCCGCGAGTTCGCCCTGGGCGGACCCTAGGAGCCGAGTCCGGAAACCTTCGTTCGATCAAGAGGTTGCAACCGCCGGACCCGGTTCCCGGACACGGTGGGAGGGAGCAGTCGATACCATGAGAACGGTGGATGTGATCGCCCATATCCTGAGGCGCGAGGGAGTTGACTATCTGAGCGCGTTTCCGACCTCGACCCTGATCGAGGCGGCGGCGGAGAGCGGCATCCGCCCGGTCATCTGCCGCCAGGAGCGGGTGGGCGTGGGCATCGCCGACGGCTACAGCAGGGTCAACAATGGCCGCCCCCCGGGGGTTTTCGCCATGCAGTTCGGTCCGGGCGCGGAGAACGCCTATGCCGGGGTGGCCACGGCATACTCCGACGCCGTCCCGGTGCTGCTTTTGCCCCTGGGGCATACGCGGGAGCGCGACGGCGTGTTCCCCCAGTTCAGCTCGCTGAAGAACTACGCTCCCATCACCAAGTTCGTGGAGCAGGTCACCACGGCCGACCGGGTCGTCGACACCATGCGGCGCGCCTTCGCCAGGCTCAAGATGGGGCGCCCGGGCCCGGTGATGGTGGAGATTCCCGCCGACGTGGCCGGGGAACAGCTCGACCCCGCCGTGCTGGAGGCCTACCGGCCGGTCAAGGCCACGGTCTCGGAGGCGGATCCGCGGGACGTCATGGCCGCGGCCAAGGCGCTGCTGGACGCCCGGGACCCGGTGATTCACGCGGGCCAGGGCGTGCTCTACGCCGAGGCGGCGCCCGAGTTGCTGGAGCTGGCGGAGCTTACCGGCATCCCCGTGATGACCACCATGGGCGGCAAGAGCGCGTTCCCGGAAACGCACCCGCTGTCGCTGGGCAGCGCCTCGGGCGTGATGAACCGGCCGGTGTACCACTTCCTCAAGCAGGCGGACGTGGTCTTCGGGCTGGGCACGAGCCTGACCCGCCACCCCATGACCACCCCCATGCCGCCGGGGAAGACCTTCATACAGGCGACGGACGATCCCATCGACATCGGCAAGAACTACCACGTCGACCATCCCATCGTCGGCGATGCAAGGCTCGTGCTGAGGCAGTTCGTCGAAGCCGTCAAGGAGTTGTCGAACGGCGGCTCGCGGACCGGACGGTCTCCCGCGGCGAAGATCGCCGAAGTGCGGGCGGGCTGGCTTCAGGAGTGGGCCCCGAAGCTGACTTCCGACGAGGTGCCCATCAACCCGTACCGGGTGATCCGGGAGTTCATGGACGCCGTGGACCCGGCCGAGGCCATCGTCACCCACGATTCCGGGAGCCCGCGGGACCAGCTCATGCCGTTCTACCGGTCCGCCGGGCCGCGCTCTTACCTGGGATGGGGCAAGTCCCATGGCCTGGGCACCGGGCTGGGGTTGAACCTGGGGGCCAAGCTGGCGGCACCCGACAAGTTCGTGGTCAACTTCATGGGGGACGCGGCCTTCGGCATGACCGGCCTGGACTTCGAGACCGCGGTGCGGTCGAATCTGCCCATACTGACCATCGTGCTCAACAATTCCACCATGGCGGTGGAGACCCGCCACATGGCGCTGTCGCACGAGCGTTACGGCACCAGGGACCTCGGCGGCAACTACGCGGACATGGCCCGGGCCATGGGCGGCTGGGCGGAGCGGGTGGAGGACCCTGCCGACGTGGGGCCCGCCATCGTCCGCGCCCGGCGGGCGACGGAGGACGGCAAGGCCGCCTTGCTGGAGTTCATTACCGGCCCGGAGATCGAGTACTCCCACAAGGGCGCATTTTAGCGACCCGTATCGAAGCCGGCGGTCCCTGCGCGGAGGCCGCCGGTACGTGAAGAGGATTCCATGCGAAAATCCATCGGCCTGATCCTGCTGGGTGCTTTTTTGGTGTTCTCGCTCCTGGGCGAGGCCATCTATCTCTACACGGACTATCTCTGGTTCGGTGAGATCGGCTATTCGGGCGTGTTCACCAAGACCCTGTGGATCAAGGTGCTGCTGGGCGTGATCTCGGGCCTGCTGTTCTTTGCCCTCGTCTACGTCAACATCAAGCTTGCAGCGCGCATTCGCGAAGGCGTGGTGCCGCTCAAGAGCACGAACCCGGAAGTGCCCGGGCCCGAGGAGCTGGATCCCCTCATCCGGCGGCTGCTGCTGCCGGTGGCCCTGGTGCTGGGATTTCTGGCCGCGCCCCAGGCGGCGATGCACTGGGAGTCGGCGCTGCTGTATTTCAACGGCGCCCCCTTCGGCATCCAGGACCCGCTTCTGGGCAAGGACATCGGCTTCTACCTCTTCCAGCTCCCGGGTCTCGACGCGATCTACCGGTGGTTCCTGGTGTCTCTCGGGCTCGTGCTCGTGGCCACCGCTTTCATCTACCTGCTGTACGGCGGGATCCAGTACGGGGAGGACGGACTGTCCGTCCACGGCGCGGCCAAGGTCCATCTTTCCCTGCTGCTGGCCCTGTTGCTGGTGGTGCAGAGCGGAGGTTATCTCCTGGATGCCTACAAGCTGCTCTACTCGCACAACGGGGTGGTGTTCGGCGCCGGCTACACCGACATACACGCCAGACTTCCGGCCCTCCGGGTGCTGGCGGTGTTGGCCCTGATAGCGGCCGTGGTCTGCCTGTTTCAGATGCGCCGGCCCGGTCTCAGGTACCTCGTCATCGGGATCGGGGCGCTGGCAGTGGCCCACGGCATCGGCATGTTCGCCTATCCGTCGTTCCTGCAGCAGTTCCACGTGGTCCCCAACGAGCTGGTGGCCGAGACGCCCTACATCCAGCGCAACATCCGCTCCACCCGCCACGCCTACGGCCTCGACCGGGTGGAGGCCCAGGAGTTTCCGGTCAACGAGGTGTTGACGGCGGAGGACCTTCAGGAGAATGACGCCACGGTCAAGAACATCCGGCTGTGGAACTACATGCCGCTGTTGTCCACCTACGCCCAGCTCCAGCAGATCCGCACCTACTACGAGTTCGTGGACGTGGACAACGACCGCTACCACATCGACGGGAACTACCGCCAGGTGATGCTCTCGGCCCGCGAGCTGTCCCACGAGCAGTTGCCGAGCCGTATCTGGATCAACGAGCACCTGGTGTACACTCACGGCTACGGCGTGGTGTACAGCCCCGTGAACCAGATCAGCAAGGAAGGGCTGCCCGAGTTCTTCGTCAAGGACATCCCGCCGGTATCCAACGGTTTCATCAAGGTGACCCGGCCGGAGATCTACTTCGGCGAGGTGGCCAACGACTACGTGTTCGTGAAGACGCTGGCGCAGGAGCTGGACTACCCGGCCGGCGACCAGAACATCTACACCACCTACGAGGGCGAGGGCGGCGTGCCGTTGCGCTCGTTCTGGCGCAAGCTCCTGTACTCGGCCCGTTTCGCGACCCTGCGGATCTCCCTGTCCAACGACATCACGCCGGAAAGCCGCATTCTCTACTACCGCAAGATACAGGACCGGGTGCAGAAGCTGGCGCCGTTCCTGACCTTCGACGAGGATCCGTACCTCGTGGTCACGCCGGAGGGGCGCCTCTTCTGGATCGTCGACGGCTACACCACCTCGGACCGCTATCCGTACTCCGAGCCCAGGGAGGGCGTCGGCAACTACATCCGGAACTCGGTGAAGACGGTCGTGGACGCCTACAACGGCACCGTGGACTTCTACATCGCCGATGCCGACGACCCGGTGGTGCAGGCCTATTCCAGGGGCTTCCCCGGCCTGTTCAAGGAGATGGAGGCCATGCCCGAGGCCTTGCGCTCCCACGTCCGCTATCCCCAGGACCTGTTCAAGGTGCAGGCGGGGATGTACGCCACCTACCACATGCGGGATCCGCAGGTCTTCTACAACAAGGAAGACCTCCTGAGCATTCCCATGCGCACGGTGGACGAGCAAGAGCAGGAGATGGAGCCCTACTACACCATCATGCGCCTGCCCGGAGAGGAGAAGGAAGAGTTCGTCCTGCTCCTGCCGTTCACCCCCAACAATCGCGACAACATGCGGGCATGGCTCGCCGCACGGAGCGACGGGACCCACTACGGCAAGCTGCTGGCGCTCAACTTCCCCAAGGCGAGGCTCGTCTACGGGCCCAAGCAGGTCGACGCCCGCATCGACCAGGACGCGTTCATCTCGCAGCAGTTGAGCCTATGGGGCCAGCGCGGCTCGCAGGTGATCCGCGGAAGCCTGCTTGCGATACCCATCCAGGACTCGCTGCTCTACGTCCAGTCCCTCTACCTGGCCGCGGAGCAAGGCTCCCTGCCGGAGCTCAAGCGGGTGGTGGCGGTGTTCGGCAACCGCATTGCCATGAGGGAGAACCTCGAGGACGCGCTGCGCGAGCTGTTCGGCGACACCGTGGAAGGTACGGTGGCGGCGGCGTCGCCGGCGGTTCGGGCCGCGGCCGTGAGGGAAGAGGCCGGAACTCCGGCCGGCAGCGCGCTGGAACACTACCGGCGTTCCATGGAGCTCCTTCGGGCGGGAGACTGGGCCGGATTCGGGGAGGCGCTGCGCCGCCTGGAACAGTCGCTCCAGGCCATGCAGACACCGTCTGCGCCGGCGCCGTAGCCCCGAGCGTGAGGAGGACTCCACCGGTATCCGCCCGGCGGCTGGCGAGCCTGGTCCGGGATTTTCCCAAACGCCGGCTGCTGGTGGTGGGCGACGCGATCCTCGACCGCTTCATCTGGGGCGACGTGGAGAGGATCTCCCCGGAGGCACCGGTGCCGGTGGTCCGGGTGGCGTCGGAGGAGCTCCGTCCCGGCGGCGCGGCCAATGTAGCGGCCAATATCCAGGCCCTGGGGGGCTGGGCGGTGGTCGGTTCCGTGGTCGGGGCGGATGACGCGGGGAGGTGGCTGACCGCCCATCTTGAAGCCGCCGGCGCTCTCACGCAAGGGATCTTCCCGGTTTCCGGGGTCCGCACCACCGAAAAGAGCCGGGTCATGGGCCGCCCCCGCCTCCAGCAGATCGTGCGTCTCGACTACGAGGGGGAGAAGACCCTGCCGCGCCATGCGGCCCGGCGATTGCGGCGTTTCGTCGAACAGCAGGCTCCGCGGGTTGACGGCATCGTGGTGTCGGACTACGGCAGGGGGAACATCGACCCCGAGATGCTGGACCTGATCGGCGGTCTGGCGGGGAGCAAAGGGGTCCTCGCGGTGGTGGATCCCAGGCGGGACAACTATGAACACTATCGCGACGTCACGCTGGTGACGCCCAACCAGGCCGAAGCCGCCGACGCGTCCGGAGTCGCCATCGACAACCGGACGTCGCTCCGGAGGGCGGCCGCAACGCTGTTGGAGAAGTGGCGCTGCAAGGCGATTCTGGTTACGCTTGGGCCGGACGGCATGAGCCTCTTTCGCCGGGACGGCTCGGCCAGCCGCTTTCCCGCGGCCGCGCGTCAGGTGTTCGACGTCACCGGCGCGGGCGACACGGTGGCGGCCACGTGTACACTGGCACTTGCCGCCGGCGGCTCCTTCGAGGAGGCGGCGACCCTGGGGAATCTGGCGGCCGGCACCGTGGTGGGCCGGCTCGGGACGGTGCCCGCCGACCTGAGGCAACTCCGATCGGCGATGCGCGGCGTGGTGAAGGGAAACCGGCGTGGTGAAGGGACACTAGCGGGGGGCTTATGAGAAGCATGACCGGTTTTGGTCAGGCGATCCTCCAGGACCGGCAGGTCAAGGTTTCCGTGCAGATCCGCAGCGTCAATCACCGGCACGCGGACATTCACCTGCGCGTGCCGAAGCTCTACATGAGCCTTGAAGACGAGCTGCGCGAGCAGGCGCGGATGATGATCCACCGGGGCCGGGCCGACGTCTATATCGACCGCACGCCGCTCAAGGGGCGGGGTTATCGTCTGGAGGTGGACGACGCCCTCATGGAGCAGTACTGCGAGGCGCTGCAGCGCATCAAGAAACGGTTTCGGCTTCAGGGCGACATCGAGCTCCAACTGGTGCCGCGGCTGCCCGACCTGTTCCAGTTCAAGGAGCCCGACCATATCGAGGGCAGCGAGAAGCGCCTGGTGCTGCGGGCGCTGGATACCGCCCTGAAGGGTCTGACCCGGTCCCGGGACCGGGAGGGGCGCAATCTCCGGCGGGACATGACGGCGGAGGCGCGCCGGTTGCGGGGCGCCTCCCGCAGCCTGGGACGATGCGCCGGGGCCATCGACCGGCGGTTGCAGGAACAGGGGGCCGCGGCCAATCCCCTGGGCGAGGCGGGCAGCGGGACCTTCAAGGGAAGCATCAACGAAGAGGTGGTGCGGCTGGGTAGCCACGTGGAGATGCTCTCCGGCCTCATGCGCGAGCGGGAACCCGTCGGCAAGAAGATCGACTTTCTGCTCCAGGAGATTCAACGGGAGCTCACCACCATCGGCGCCAAGGCTCCGCAACTGGAGGTGGTGCGGCTGGTGCTGGGCGGCAAGGAAAGCGTGGAAAAGATCCGCGAACAGGTTCAGAACGTGGAATGACGGTTTCGATCCAAAGCTTCACCAAGCGCCGCTCCGGGATCGTGTTCATCGTGTCGGCGCCGTCCGGCGCGGGCAAGACGACGTTGACGCGGAAGGTCCTCGGCATCTATCCGGAGATGAGCCTGTCGGTGTCCTGCACCACCCGGCGTCCGAGGGAAGGCGAGAGGCCGGGCGAGGACTACCACTTCGTCTCGGAGAAGCGCTTCCGGCGGATGCTGGAGGCCGGAGAGTTCGCCGAGTGGGCGGAGGTGCACGGCAGCCTCTACGGCACGCCGCGTGGGGTGCTCGAACGGAAGCTCGGGCGCCGGCGGGACGTGTTGCTGGACATCGACGTGCAAGGAGCGCGCCAGATCAAGGGACACTTCCCCGGCGCCGTCTCCATATTCGTGCTGCCGCCGTCCCTGAAGGAGTTGCGTCACCGCCTGTCGGCCCGCGGCACCGATGCGCGCGAGACGATCCAACAGCGTTCGCACAACGCCGAGCGTGAAATTGACGAAATACGGATGTATGATTACCGTATCGTCAACCGGGACGTGGATGACGCGGTGAAAAGTCTTGCCGCCATCATCGCGGCTGAAAGGCTCAAGGTGTGCAGATACACCCTGAAACAGAGGTAGGGACCCGGCGACGGCCGAAACGGCCCACGGCCAACAGCGCCGTCACCGAGCTGCTCGACAAGGTCCTGCAGTATCAGCCCACGGCCGACGTCGACCAGCTGCGCGCGGCCTACGAGTTTTCGTCGCGTGTGCACAAGGGACAGAAGCGCCTTTCCGGCGAGCCCTTCCTGACCCATCCCCTGGCGGTGGCGAGCCTCTTGGCGGACCTGAAGCTCGACCTTCCCAGCGTCATCGGCGGAATGCTTCACG
Organism: uncultured Binatia bacterium (SeqCode); assembly: GCA_965219905.1. Classification (GTDB taxonomy): domain Bacteria; phylum Desulfobacterota; class Binatia; order UBA9968; family JAJDTQ01; genus JAJDTQ01. The sequence continues at coordinate 70,354 of CBDCOS010000004.1, forward strand.
ACACGGTGGAGGACACGCTGGCCACGCTGCCGGAGGTGGAGGCAGCCTTCGGCGACGAGGTCGGCGAGCTGGTGGACGGGGTCACCAAGCTGAGCCGCGTGGATTTCACCAGCCACGAGGAAAAGCAGGCCGAGAACTTTCGCAAGATGATCCTGGCCATGGCCAAGGACATCCGCGTGGTCCTCATCAAGCTGGCCGACCGCACCCACAACATGCGCACGCTCCAGTATCTTCCGCCGGAGAAGCAGCGGCGCATCGCCCAGGAAACGCTCGACATATACGCTCCCATCGCCCACCGGCTGGGGATCTACTGGATCAAGAGCGAACTCGAGGACCTGGCGCTCAAGCACGTCCGTCCGGAGATCTACACGCAGTTGAAGCGCGACGTGGCGCAAAAGAAGAAGCACCGGGAGAAGTACACGAACGACGTGATCTCCCGCCTGAGCAAGGCGCTGGCGGAAGAGGGCATCGACGCGGAGGTGAGCGGCAGGCCCAAGCATTTCTACAGCATCTTCCGGAAGATGGAGAACCAGGCCCTCGACTTCAGCCAGGTCTACGACCTGGTGGCGTTCCGCATCGTGGTGGACACGGTGCGCGAGTGCTACGAGTCGCTCGGCGTCGTTCATGCCAAGTGGCGGCCGGTGCCGGGCCGGTTCAAGGACTACATCGCGTTGGCCAAGCCGAACATGTACCAGTCCCTGCACACCACCGTCATCGGGCCCAACGCCCAGCGCATCGAGATCCAGATCCGCACCCACGACATGCACCGGGTGGCCGAGGAGGGGATCGCCTCCCACTGGCGCTACAAGAAGGGAAAGGACCTGCAGGTAACCGACATCCAGCGATTCGCATGGCTCCGGCAGCTTCTCGAATGGCAGCAGAACCTATCGGATCCCCAGGAATTCCTCCACAGCATCAAGGAGGACCTGTTCCCGGACGAGGTGTACGCGTTCACCCCCAACGGGGACCTGCAAAGCTTTCCCAAGGGCGCGACGGTCATCGATTTTGCCTACCGCATCCATTCCGACATCGGCCAGCACTGCTCGGGAGCCCGGGTGAACGGGAGACTGGTGCCGTTCAAGTACATCCTGCGGAGCGGCGACACCGTGGAGATCATCACGACCCAGGAGCAAACGCCGAGCCGCGACTGGCTGAAGATGGTCAAGACGCCACGGGCCCGGTCGCGCATCAGGGCCTGGATGGCCTCCCAGCAGCGGGAACGGAGCGTGGCTCTGGGACGCGAGATCCTGGAAGCGGACTTCAGCCGTCACGGGTTGGAGTATCGCGACCTGGAGCGGCAAGGCACGTTGAAGACGCTGGGGCGGGAGTTGGGGGTCAAGAACGAGGAGGGATTGCTGGCGGGCGTCGGCTACGGCAAGGTGATGTCGCACCAGGTCCTGGCAAAGCTGGTTCCGGCGGACAAGATCACCGGCGACAAGAAGCAGCTCGAAGGGGGACTGGAGCGGCTGTTCCGGCTGGTCGGCTCCCGGGACCGAGGGGTCCGGGTCAAGGGCATCGACGACGTGCTGGTGCGGTTCGCCCGGTGCTGCCACCCGTTGCCCGGCGAGGACATTGCCGGGATCATCACCCGCGGAAGGGGCGTCACGGTGCACGTGGCGAGTTGTCCCACGGGGCTGGACAACGATCCCGAGAGAAAGGTGGAAGTGAGCTGGTCGGACAATGCGCAGATGCCCCGTGCGGTGAAGATCGAGGTGAGCTGCGCCGACAAGCCGGGCCTTTTGGCGGCCATCAGCGCGGCGATCTCGGAGGCGGGAGTGAACATCGCCCGCGCTCATATACGAACGTTCGACGACAAGGCCGTCAACACGTTCGAGATCATGATCGGAAGCTCCGACCAACTGAGGCAGGTGCTACAGGACATCTCCAGGGTGAAGGGGGTGTACCAGGCGAGCCGGGTCCAGGGTTAGCTCGCTTCATGCGTGGCCGGCGTCTCGGCGCGTGATACGTTTCTCAAGCGACCTTTTCGACTTTTCCCGACCTCAGACAACGCGTGCAGACACGAATGCGCCGCACCTCGCCGTTCACGCGTGCCCGGACCTGCTGCAGGTTCGGGAGCCAGCGGCGCCTGGTCTTGTTGTTCGCGTGGCTAACGTTGTTTCCGACGGAAGGTCCCTTGTCGCAAATGATACATATTCTGGCCATGGCTGCTGTTTTCGAGTCCTTTCAATGGGTTCTGCGGCGCAATAGTCCGTTACTCGGCAGAGGATATCACAGGGAGCCCGATTTGCGAAACAGGTGAGGCAATCCACCGCGGGGTGAGTAATCCACCGTTTCCAGGGTGGCGATGCAGGGTCTTGATCCTGGATGTTGTCATCACGTCGGGACCGGAAGAACGGCACGTATCCAATTGTCTTTTGAATGGTATCATGCTAACGGTTACACAATCATTCAAGAGGGGGAAAAATGGTCCTGGATTTGAGGGTCAGCGTCAAAAGGCAGCTCGACCGTTTGCGCAAGGACTTGGCCGCCGCCACGGAGCGCGTCGGTGCGTTGCGCGACGAGATCAGGCGGCATGAACAGATCTACGGGATGCTGGAAGGAAACGCCGGGAAGGGCAGGCGGGCCGGTCGACCCCCGGGAGGTCAGAAGCGGGGTCCGCAAGGTTCGATGATCGACTGGAACGGGATCTTCGAGACCCTGCCCGCCGAGTTCACCCTGGATACGCTCGGCGCCAACAAGACCGCAAGGGAGAAGCCCCGCGCCTACCTGCGGCAGGTGGTCGTGCGGTGGTCGAAGGAAGGCCGGATCGAGCGTACCGGGAGAGGCAAGTATCAGAAGGTCTGACCCCGCGGGTCCGGGCCGTTGAAGCGTGTGACGGAAGGGAAATCACTGGAGGTAACGATGCAATTCAATGACTGTCGCGAGTGGATCGACAAAGCGGATGCGATGGGAGAGCTCAAGACCCTGAAGGGCTGCGATTGGGATCTCGAGATCGGTGCCATCACCGAGATGGTGATGCGCAGGGAAGACGGCCCGGCGGTGCTGTTCGACGAGATCAAGGACCACCCCAAGGGTTACCGCGTCCTGTCCAACTCGCTGAGCTCCCGGAAGCGGATCGGTTTGACGCTGAACCTGCCGCCCGGCGACAGCAAGATGGAGTTCGTCAATACGTGGCGCGAACACTACAAGAAGATCAAGCCCATTCCCGCGAAGGTGCTGAAGGACGGTCCGGTGTTCGAGAACGTCTTCGAGGATGGCAACATCGATCTGCTCAAGTTTCCCACGCCCAGGTGGCATGAGCGGGACGGCGGCCGCTACATCGGCACCGGCAGCATCGACATCACCGCCGACCGCGATGAAGGCTGGACCAACTGGGGCACGTATCGCGTCATGGTCCACGACTCCGACACGGTGGGATTCTACATCTCTCCGGGCAAGCACGGCCGGATCCACCGGGACAAGTACCAGCAGACGGGAGAATCCTTCAAGATGGCCATGTCCTTCGGCCACGACCCGCTGGTCTTCCTCGGCGGCAGCATCGAAGTGCCTTACGGGGTGCCCGAGTACGACTTCATCGGGGGTATTCGGGGAGAGCCCCTGGAAGTCGTCAAGGCGCCGTACTCCGGCCTGATGGTTCCCGCCAACGCCGAGATCGTCGTGGAAGGCGACGTGGTCTTCGGCGAGGACCGGGTGGAGGGCCCGTTCGGTGAGTGGACCGGCTACTACGCCAGCGCGGAGCGGAACGAGCCCATCGTGAAGATCAAGCGGATGTACCACAGGAACGATCCCATCATCCTGGGCTCGCCTCCGGGAAGACCCCCCGCCGAGCTGGGCTGGTACCGGTCGTATCTGCGTTCGGCGCTGATCTGGGACGAGATGGAGAAGGCGGGGGTTCCCGACGTGAAGGGAGTGTGGTTGATGGTGGCCGGCGGAAGCCGCCTGGTCATGGTGGTCTCCATCAAGCAGCGCTATCCCGGACACGCGCGCCAGGCCGCCGTGGTGGCCTCCCAGTGTCACGCGGGCGCCTACCTGGGCCGATACGTCATCGTGGTCGACGATGACATCGATCCCTCCAACACCGACGATGTGATCTGGGCCATGGCCACGCGTTCGGATCCGGACGCCGACATCGACATCATCCGCCGGGCCTGGAGCGGACCCCTGGACCCGATCGTGCATCCCACGAAGAAGGGGTTCAATTCCCGCGCCATCATCGACGCGTGCCGCCCGTACGAATGGATGAGCGAGTTCCCGCCGGTGGCGGAGTCGAGCCCGGAAGTGCTCGACGCCACCGCGAAGAAATGGGGCAAGGTGCTGTTCAGCAGCAACGGGGCCGGCTGATACCCACGGGTTGAAAGTCAGGGTTTTTCTTGAGACGGCGGGCCCACCACGATCGTGACGGGCTCGCCGTCTCTTTGTATGTGGAGCATTCGTGCCCGGGTTTCCGGGCGTGGGCCGAGGATTCTCTTCAGCTCGCGGATGTTTCTGACGGCCCGCCGATCCACGCCGGTGATGACGTCGCCGCGACGCACGCCGTATCTCGAAGCCGGGCTGTCGCGTTCGACGTGCGCCACCAGCACCCCTCCCTGCCTCCGGGTGGCGAACAGCCGCGCCAGTTCCGCGGTCATGTCCTGCACGTGCATCCCCAGCAGGGATGCAACTCTGTCGTCCGGTCGCAACGCGGGATGATCGAGGCTGACGCTCTGTTCCAGCACCTCGGCCGTGGCATAGATGGGTGTGCCGGTCCGCAGCGCGACGGCGATGGCGTCGCTGGGACGCGAATCCATCTCGATCCCGCCCCGGGCGGTCTTCAGCGTGATGACCGCGAAGAAGGTGTTCTCCCGCAGTTCCGTGATGGTGACCCGCTCGGGTTTCGCCCCCAGGCGTTCCAGCAGGTTGCCGATCAGGTCGTGGGTATCGGGCCGGGAGAGACGCTCTCCCGCGAGGGCGCGCGCGATGGAACTCGCCTCGGCGGTGCCGATCCAGATGGGCAGCACCCGCCCGGCGCCAGCCAGCACCACCACCGGAGTCCGGTTCACCGGATCCATGGCGACCTGCCGCACCTCCATGCGGACCGCCTCTTCCGACGCGTCGACGCCGTGAAGGGGCAGCAGCAGGCAGAGGCCCACCAAGGCTCCCAGGAAGCCCGAACCGAGTGCCGCCCGAAGGCCATCTCCGGCGACCTGGTCCGCCCGGCGCGGGTTCGTCATGGGCCGAGCTTATCCAGCCCGGGTTCGCGGTGTCAACAGAGGTCGCGTGTTGACCGGCGCGAGTCGGAGCGGTTAGTTTCCGGGAGCTTCACGGGCGGACGCCGCCTCCGGCGGACCGGCAGGCAGACCGGGGATTTCGGCGGAGTCCGAGGGGAATCTCGATGAAGATCGCATTGCTCGCGGACAACCTGATCGATCGTATCGCCGCCGGCGAGGTGGTCGAGAGACCGGCGTCCGTGGTGAAGGAGCTGCTGGACAATGCCATCGATGCCGGCGCCGGCGAGATCTCCGTCCTGGTGGAGGGTAACGGGACGTCGCTCATCAGGGTGAGCGACGACGGCGAGGGGGTCGTGTCCGAGGATGTCCCGCTGGCCTTCGAGCGGCATTCCACGAGCAAGATCCGGAGCGAGGCGGATCTGGCGGATATCGCCACCATGGGGTTCCGGGGGGAGGCCTTGCCCAGCATCGCCTCGGTGGCGGCCGTGGAGATGACGTCGCGTACGCGGTCACAGGAACACGGCTGCCGGTACCGTGTCGAGAACGGACGCAAGGGGAGCCCCGCGGCCGCCGGTTGTCCCGCGGGCACCAGCGTGGAGGTGCGGGACCTCTTCTACCACGTGCCCGCCCGGCTCAAGTTCATGAAATCCCCGCGTACGGAGATCAAGTATGTCAGCGACGTGGTGAACCGGGCCGCGTTGGCGCACCCGTCGGTGCATTTCCGGCTCCACCACGGGGGCAAGCGGCTGGCCGAATACGTGGCGACGGACCGCCTTCAGGAGCGCGTGCGGCAGGTGATGGGAGACGCCGGCAGCGAACTGGTGGCGTTTTCTCTCGGAGGGGAACGGCTCCGCTGCGCGGGTTTCGCCAGTCAGGCGCCCAAGTCCTTCGGCAACTCCCGCTACATGGTGACGTTCGTCAACCGCCGCTTCGTGCGCGACAGGGTGCTGAACCACGCCATGCTCCAGGCCTACGACACGCTGCTCATGAAGGGCCGCTTCCCCGCCGTGATCCTCTACCTGGAGATGCCCCCGGACCGCGTGGACGTGAATGTCCATCCGGCCAAGACCGAGGTGCGTTTCCGGCGCCAGAACGAGATCTACGAAACGGTCCTGGCCGCCGTGCGGGGAAGCCTGGGCTCCGCCGCCAGGGGAAGCGCGCCGTCCGGGTTCGAAGCGGCCCCGGCCCCGGCGCCGGCGGGAGGAGGCGGCGGGGTTGCAGACCCGTCCCCTCCGTACGGCGGCCCGGCGGTTCATCCCGGTCTGCCGTTCCAGCCCCGCCACGCTCCCGGCGGAGTCTCGGCCCCCGAGGGCAGGGCGCCGGAGGAGGTCGGCCGGTTCTCGTCGCTCACCGTCGTGGGACAGGTGCTGGGGTGTTACATCCTCTGCCACGGCGATCCGGGCATGGTGCTGATCGATCAGCACGCCGCGCACGAACGCGTCGCCTACGAAAGCATGCGAGAGGACCTGGAACGCGGGCGCATCGAGCGGCAGGAGTTGCTGATGCCGCAACTCCTGGAGCTGCCGGTGACCGAGGCCATGGTGCTGGAAGAACAGCTTGGCGCGTTGGAACGGGCGGGGTTCTCCCTGGAGTCGTTCGGCCGCAACACCTTCTCCTTGAGGGCGGTGCCGGCCCTGCTTGCGGAGGGCGACTACCGCGATGCCGTGCGGGCCATGGTGAGCGAGCTGGCCGAAACCGGCCGTTCGGGAGAGCTGCACCGGGGCTATCAGGAGCGTCTCATGACCATCGCCTGCCACAGCGTCATCCGGGCGAGCCGGACGCTGCGAAAGGAAGAGATGGAGGCCCTTCTGCGGAAGCTCGACGAGACCGAGTTCGCCACCCAGTGTCCCCATGGACGGCCCGTGATGGTCCGTTTCAGCCGCTCCCAACTGGAGCGGATGTTTCGGCGCGCCTGAACCCGGGCGGGAGCGTTGCCCCGTGAGCCCCGGATTCAAGGTCATCTTCATCGTGGGCCCCACCGGAGTCGGCAAGACCGACGCCGCCCTGAGCTTGGCATCCCGGCTCGACGCGGAAATCATCAGCGCCGACTCCATGCAGGTCTACCGCTACATGGACATCGGCACCGCCAAGCCGACGCCGGCGCAACGGCGGCAACGGCCGCACCATCTCCTGGACGTGGTGGACCCGGACGGGGAATTCAATGCCGCCCTCTTCAGGGAACACGCCATGGATGCGATGGAAGGCATCCGGGCCCGGGACCGGAACGTGCTGGTCGCCGGCGGCACCGGACTGTACGTGAAGGCGCTGGCCCGGGGACTGTTCGCCGGCCCGGCGCGAAATGCCGAGATCCGGGCGGGGCTGGAACGGACCCTGGCGGAACACGGTCCGGAGCCCCTCTTCGAGCGTCTGAAACGGGTGGACCCGGACGCGACCGCCCGCATCCACCGCCGCGACCGGGTCCGCATCGTACGGGCATTGGAGGTCTTCCAGGCCACCGGGAAACCCTTGAGCCGGTGGCAGCGGGAGCACCGCTTCGGCGACCGTCCCTTCGGTTCCCTGGTGCTGGGCCTGGAGCGGCCCCGCTCCGAGCTGTACGAACGCATCGATGAGCGTTGCCGGCGGATGATGGAGGCCGGACTGCTGGATGAGGTCAGGCGACTGCTGGACAGGGGCTACGCCCCGAGCCTCCGCAGCATGCAAGGCGTGGGTTATCGCCAGGCGGTCGAGTGCCTCACGGACCGGCTGAGCGAAGCCGGCGCGCTGACGTCCATGCAGCAGGCCACGCGCCGGCTGGCCAAGCGCCAGCTCACCTGGTTCCGGGCGGACCCGACGCTCCACTGGCTGCACCCGGACCGAATGGATGCCGCCGGCGAGCTCTGCAGCCACTTTCTCGAAGGCGCCGCAGTTGACTAGACCGGGGTTTGATGTTAGTGTCGCGTCCCGTGAGTTCCTGCCATAAGTCGCTGGTCCTTTTCGCCGTCGGCTGCGTTGCTCTTCCTCGCGTGGTGCCCGCCACTGCTCGTCATCGCGCCTTGCCGACGACAAAAATTCCTGCGCGACTTATGGCAGGAACTCACGGGACGCGACACTAGCAGCCTGTGAACATGATGAAATCGGCCGATTTCGTCGAGGCCCGGCGGAGGCTCGAGGCCAAGCCCCAATCCACCGGTGAGAAGCTCACCACCCTGTCAGACGCCGTCGAGAGGGTCCAGGACGGCGACCATATCGCCATTGGAGGATGTCTCTTCTCGCGCAGCCCCCTGGCCGCGTTGATGGAAGTGTTGCGCCGGCGCAGACGCGGCCTGACGCTGTCGCGGAACCTCATGTGCTACGAGGGCGAGCTGTTCATGGCGGCCAAGGCCGTGGACGGGCTGATGACGAGCTGGTTCGACATCGCCCTCCCCTGGGGTCTCTCCCTCAAGCTTCGCGAGGAGGTCGAAGGGGGGCGGATCCGGTTCGAGGAGTGGAGCCATCTGGGGCTCGGGCTCCGTTACCGCGCCGGCGCCATGGGGGTCCCCTTTCTGCCCACCCTCACCATGCTGGGTTCGGACCTGATGGGGGTCACCGACACCAAGACCATGACCTGCCCGTTTACCGGAGAGACGCTCTGCCTCGTGCCGGGGCTTTTCCCCGAGGTGGCGCTGATCCACGTGCATCGGGCCGACCGTTTCGGCAACTGCCAGATCGACGGCTACCCGCACATGGACACGGATATCGCCAAGGCCGCCGCCACCGTGATCGTCACGGCCGAGGAGATCATCGACGAAGAGGAGGTGCGCCGCCGTCCGGACCGTACCGTGATCCCCGGGCTGGTGGTGGACGCGGTGGTGGAGGTGCCCTACGGCTCCTTTCCGCACGAGTGCTACGGCTTGTACGAAGCCGACTTCGCCCACTTCGAGGCCTACACCGACGCCGTCAAGGCACGGGGAACCGGCGCCATCAACGACTATCTCGACCGCTACGTCTACGGCGTCTCCAGTCACCGGGAATACCTGGCGTTGTTCGGAGAAGAGTCGCTGGCGCGGCAGAGACGGTGCGCCGAGGAGCTCCTGGGAGCGCGATGAGCTATTCCGCCACCGAGCTTCTGGCGGTGGTCGCCGCCCGGCAACTCGCCGGCGTGACTTCGGTGTTTGCCGGCGTGGGGGTGCCGCTGGTGTCGGCGGTGCTGGCGCAGAAGACCCGGGCGCCGGATCTGGTCATCGTGGTGGAGGGCGGCAGCATGGGCCCGCAGATGGTGCCGGGGCGCCTGCCGTACTCCACCAACGAGATGCGCACCGCGCCCAGGGCGCAGATGCTGCCGGGCATCACCGACACCTTCCTGTTCGCCCAACGGGGTTTCCTGGACGTAGGTTTCGTGGGCGGAGCGCAGATCGACTGCCACGGCAATCTCAACTCGAGCGTCATCGGCGGCTACGACCGCCCCAAGGTGCGCCTGCCGGGCAGCGGCGGCGCCAACGACATCATCTCGCTGTGCCGCAAGGTGATGGTGGTGACCATGCACGAGCGGCGGCGGTTTGTGCCCCAGGTGGATTTCGTCACCAGTCCGGGATTTCTGGCGGGTGGGGATTCGCGCCGCAAGGCGGGCCTCCTGTTCGGCACCGTGAGCCGCATCGTGACCCACCTGGGCACGCTGGCGTTCGACGGCGAGACCCGGCGGCTGCGGCTGGAGAGCCTCCACCCGGGAGTCACCGTCCAGGAGGTACTGGACAACACCGGGTTCGATCTGCCCGTGCCCGACGACGTGCCGGTCACGGAGCCCCCCAGCGGGGAAGAGCTGGCGACCTTGCGTAGCATCGACCCGGAGAGGAACTTTCTCGGGTAGTCCGAAACATTGATGGAGTCGTAATTCATGCCGGTACAGTTTGGAGTCGCCATTCGCAATTTCGTCGGTCCTGGGGAGACCCCGGACGTGGACGGGTTGATACGTTATTCCCAACGCGCCGAGGAGCTGGGGTTCGAGTCGCTATGGGCCTGGGACCACGTCCTGCTGGGGGTGGACCCGAGCTTTCCGGTGCTGGACTCGCTGACCATCCTCACCGCCATCGCCGTCCGCACCGAGCGCATCCGGCTGGGCACCGGGGTGATGGTGCTGCCGCTCCGCAACCCGGTGGTGACCGCCAAGGTCCTGGCCAGTCTCGACCAGATCTCGGGCGGGCGCCTGCTGCTCGGGGCGGCGTCGGGCTGGTACGCCCGGGAGTTCGACGCCGTGGGCATCTCCTTCAAGGACCGCGGCCGCATCTTCGAGCGCAACCTCGATCTGCTGGTGCGGCTCTGGACCGAGGACATGGTCACCGAGCAGGTGGACGAGCTGAACCTCCGGTCGGCGGTGCTTCTGCCCAAGCCGGTCCAGAAGCCCCATCCGCCCATCCTCATCGGCGGCTACATCGACCGGGTGTTGCGCCGGGCGGGCCGCAAGGGGGACGGCTGGCTCACCTACTTCTACACTCCGGAGGGCTTCTCCCGGAGCTGGGCCAAGGTGCTGGACGCGGCGGAGAAGGCGGGCCGCGACCCGTCGAAGCTGACCGCCACCAACCAGCTCGCCATCTACGTGGGCCCCTCCAGGGAGGCGGCGGACGAACCCATGCGCCACTGGCTCACCACCGAGTGGGACATCGCCAAGTGGAGCGACTCCACCATCGAGCACGCCATCCGCGGCACCGCCGACGAGTGCGCGGAGCAGCTCCAGGCCCACGTGGACGCCGGCGTTCACCGGATCATCCTGATCCCCTACCGGTACCAGCCGGAGCAGGTGGAGAGGATCGCCTCGGAAGTGATTCCCAAGTTGAGGTGAGGGATGTGCCGAGGGGGAGCACATGCGGTTTGACTATTTCGAGCCGGCGACGCTGGAGGAAGCGGGCGAGCTGCTGCGGGAAGGGAAGGGCGCCCGCAAACCGCTTGCCGGCGGCACCGACATCGTCATACAGTTGCGCCGTCGCGTGGTCAGCACCCAGGGCCTGGTGAACCTGAAGCGGATACCGGAGCTTTGGGGCTGGGCGCGCGAGCCCGGCGAGGGGCTCCGGCTCGGAGCGTGCACGCCCATGCGCGACCTGGAGACCGCCGCCGCCGTGGGTGAGCGTTTTCCCTCCATCACCGAGGCGCTTCGGGTGGTGGGGTCGCTGCAGTTGAGGAACATCGCCAGCGTGGGCGGCAACCTGTGCAACGCCTCGCCATCGGCGGACACGGCGCCGCCGCTGGTGGCGCTCGGAGCCACGGCCAGCGTGACGACCCCTGAATCCGGGCGGGAAACGGTGCGTGTGGAGAATTTCTTCGAGGGGCCCGGCGTGTCGGTGCTGGGCACGGGCGGACTGCTCCTGGGGGTGGAGGTGCCGGAGCCGGAGCCGTGCACCGGGGACGCCTTCGAGCGCTTCACGCCGCGGTCGGCCATGGACATCGCCATCGCCAGCGCCGCGGCGGCGGTGACGCTGGATGCGGCCGGCGAACGGGTGGCGGCCGCGCGGATCGCGCTCGGCGCGGTGGCGCCCACGCCCGTGAGGGCTCTCAGGGCGGAGGAGTTCGTGCAGGGGAAGGAACTGACGCCCGAGGTGCTGGAGCGGGCGGGCCGGGCGGCCATGGACGAGTGCCGGCCCATCGACGACATCCGCGGGTCGGCGGCCTACCGCAGGGAGCTGGTGGCGATTCTCGTGAAACGCGTGCTGCGGCAGGCAATGGAGCGGGCCCGGGCGCGCTCCGGCATGGAAACGGCATGAGACAACGCTACGCACTACGGGTGAACGGGGAGGCCAGGGAAACCGAAGCCGAGCCCCACGAGTCGTTGCTGGACGTGTTGCGGGAGAACCTTCGGCTCACCGGCAGCAAGAAGGGTTGCAACGAGGCCGAATGCGGCTCGTGCACGGTGTTGCTGAACGGCCGGCCGGTGGTGTCCTGCCTGGTGTTGGTTCCGGACGCCGTGGGCCGGGAGATCGTCACCATCGAAGCCCTGGCCGAAGGCGGGACTCCACACCCCGTGCAGCGGCAGATGGTGGAGCAGGGCGGCGTCCAGTGCGGCTACTGCACTCCCGGGATGATCATGAGCGCCTACGCGCTGCTCCGGGGGAACCCGAATCCCACGGACGAAGAGATCCGATTCGCCATATCCGGAAACATCTGCCGCTGCACGGGATACGGCAAGATCGTCAAGGCCGTCCGCGCCGCCGCGGAAGAGCTCGGAGGAGCGTCGTGAGCGAGGATACGTCCCGGGAGAAGGCCGGCGCGTACCACTGGATCGGGAAGAACGTCACCAAGCCCGACGCGCTGGAGAAGGCGCTGGGGGCCACCGAATACGTGGGCGACATGGTGGTGCCCGGCATGCTCCACGCCAAGATCCTGTGGGCGGGAACGCCCCACGCGGTGATCCGCAACATCGACACCGGGGATGCGGCCCGGGTGCCGGGCGTGGCCGCGGTGCTTACCGCGCCGGACGTGCCCGGAACCAACCGTTACGGACTGGCCGTGCAGGACCAGCGGGCGCTGGCCGACGACAAGGTAAGGTCCGCGGGCGACGCGTTGGCGCTGGTGGCGGCCGAGGACGAGGAGGCGGCCGAGGAGGCGGTGGCGAAGATCAAGGTGGACCTGGAGCCGTTGCGCCCCATCCTCACCTACAAGGATGCCCTGGACCCCGATGGGCCTCCGATCCACGAGGGCGGCAACGTGTTCCAGCACACCACGGTGCGCAAGGGCGACCTGGAGAAGGGTATCCAGGAGTCGGACGTGATCGTGGAGAACAGCTACCACACGCACCGGATGGATCACGTCCCCATGGAGCCGGAGGCGGGTCTGGCCTACGTCGATCCCTCCGGTGTTCTGAACATCCTGGTGGGGACCCAGTACCCCTACCGGGACCGGCGTCAGATCGCCCCGGCCCTGGACCTGGCCATGAACAAGGTGCGGGTCATCCAGGCCCCCATCGGCGGCGGCTTCGGACGCAAGGACGACATCACCGCCGAGATCCACGTGGGCCTGCTGGCGCTGAAGACGCGGCGGCCGGTGCGCCTGGTCTATACCCGGGAAGAGTCCCTCATCGCCAACACCAAGCGCCACCCCATGGCCATGAACTTCCGCACCGGCGCCCGCTCGGACGGCCGGCTGACCTTTCTCGACGGCGATATCTACGGCGACACGGGCGCGGGAGTCTCCCTCGGCGCCTATGTCATCAAGAAGGCCGGCATCCACGCCACCGGCCCCTACGACGTGCCCAACATCCGGGTGGACACCTATACGCTCTACACCAACAACCTCGTCTCCGGCGCCATGAGAGGCTTCGGAGTGATGCAGGCGGCGGTGGCCCACGAGTCGCAGATGGACCAGTTGGCTCACCGGCTCGGCATGTCGCCGCTGGAATTCCGGATCAAGAACTGCCTCAAGCCGGGGCTCGCCTCCTCCACCGGACAGTTGATGAACGAGGGTTGCGGCATCGAGGCGACGCTGCAGCGGATCAAGGACTACATGAGCGCGCACGACCTGCGCTTCAACCGTCCGGGACACTAGACGGCCATGGCGATCAGAAAAGGCCTGGGCATCGGCTCCATGTACTACGGCATCGGCTACGGCTTCAGCCGGGCCGACATCGGCTCGGCCGAGATCGAGATGGCCGAGGACGGCACCACCACGGTCTACTCGGGGGCGTGCGACATGGGCCAGGGGGTCATGACCGTGGTGACCCAGGTGGCCGCGGAGGAGTTGGGCATCGAGCCGGACCAGATCCGCGTGGTGGCCGCCGATACCGGCAGCACGCCGGACGCGGGGCCCACCTCGGGCAGCCGCGCCACCTTCGTCCAGGGCGTGGCGGTGCAGAACGCGGCCCAGGAGTTGCGCGGGCAGATCCTGGACATGGCCTCGCGCATGCTGGAGTGCCCCAAGGAGAACCTGCACGTGCGGCGGGGCGAGGTGTGCGAGGTCGGCACCGACCGGCCGCTGGTGTCGGTGGGCAAGGTGGCACACCAGCTCCACTTCCACGGGCGGCGGGCGGCGGCCTGGGGCTGGCATGACAACACCACCGCCGACGTGGACCCGGAGACCTCCCAGGGCGACGCCTACGCCACCTACGGCTGGGCCACGCAGTTGGCGGAGGTGGAGGTGGACACCGAGACCGGCCGCATCCGGCTGACCAAGCTGGTGTCGGCCACCGACGCCGGCAAGGCCATCAACCCGGTGGCGGTGGAGGGGCAGATCGAGGGCGGCGCCGCCATGGGCCTGGGCTACGGCCTCTACGAGCAGCACATCCTGGAGAACGGCGTGCCGCGCACGGCCTCGCTGGCATTCTATCTCGTGCCCACCTCCATGGACGTACCCGACATCGAGTGCGAGATCGTGGAGGTGCCCGATCCCCGGGGCCCGTTCGGCGCCAAGGGCGTGGCCGAGCCGGCCACCATTCCCACGACGCCGGCCATCCTCAACGCCATCTATGACGCCATCGGCATCCGCATCACCGAGACGCCCATCACGCCGGAACGGGTCTTCTTCGCCATCCAGGAGGCCAGGGCCCGGGGCGAGTTCGAAGAAGACTGAAACGGGAGGAAAGGAATTGGGTCATCGCGTCGGACTGCTCGTCCCCTCGTCCAACACGGTCATGGAGGTGGACTTCTACCGCCACCTGCCGGCGTCGGCCACGGTCCACACCGGCCGGATGTACATGGAAGCCACCACGGTCAAGGGCGAGGAGGAGATGCTCGACAAGCACTGCCTGCCGGCGTCGGCCGACGTGGCCACCGCCAAGCCGGACCTGATGGTGTTCGGCTGCACCAGCGCCGGGGCGTTGCGGGGCAATGCCTACGACGCCGAGCTGTGCCGCCGCATCTCCGATGTCGCCGGCAAGCCCACCGTCAGCGTCATCGAGTCGGTGCGGCGCAAGCTGATGTCGCTGGAGGCGCGGCGGGTGGCGGTGCTCACGCCCTATATCGAGGACCTCAACGTCCGCATCAAGGCCAGCGTGGAGGACGACGGCATCGAGGTGGCCTCGATCCACGGCATGGGCATCAGCGTCAACTTCAACCTGGCGCTGGTGGAGCCGCCGGAGATCCTGGCCTTCGCCCGGGAGAAGCTGGGCGCCCGTCCGCGGGTGGACGCCCTGTTCATCTCCTGCACCAACTACCAGGCGGTGGCGACGCTGCCGGAGTTGAAGAAGCTGTACGACATGCCCATTGTAACCAGCAACCAGGCCGCCCTCGAGGCGGTGGGCCGGGCGCTGGACCTGGAGCTGGTGGGCATGGGATGAATGCTGGCCGCTGCCGTAACGGTGACACCGGGGATAGGGGCGACCGGCGTTCGCCCTCCGGGACCGGAGACGACGTGAGGAACAACACCAGGAGGAGGAAACCCCATGGAATTCATGAAGCTCGACGGCGCCGTGGACCTGCACGTGCACTCCTATCCGTGCGTGTTCCAGCGGCGGGTGGATGACCGGGAGGCGGTGAAGGCCGCCTCGGAGGCGGGGATGGCGGCCATCGTGCTGAAGTGCCATCACGAGAGCACGGTGAGCCGGGCCTACCTGATCCAGAAGGAGTTCCCGGACATCAAGGTGTTCGGCGGCGTGGTGATGAACCAGTTCGTCGGCGGCATCAATCCGGCCGCGGCCGAGGTGGCCCTCCGGCTCGGCGCCAAGGAGGTCTGGATGCCCACTATCGACGCCGCCCACCACGTGGATATCCACGGCGCCCGGGGCAGCTACGACACCCAGACCAGCGGCTCGGACTTCGTCTGGGGCGACCCCATCTCCGCGGTGAAGGACGGCAAGGTGGTGAACGAGGCCTTGGTGGTGCTGGAGCTCATCGCCAAGCACGACGCCATCCTGGGCACCGCGCATCTCTCCCTGGGAGAGATCGAGCTGCTGGTGAAGGCGGCCCACGAGCGGGGGGTGAAGAAGATCCTGATCACCCACCCCTACTTCCGGGTGCCCGCGGGCATGAACCTGGACTTCCTGAAGCAGATGATGCGCTACGGCGCCATCGGCGAGTTCGGCTACTGCACCATCTCGCCCATGTGGGCCTACGTGAACCTGGAGTTCACCAAGGGCATCATGGACTCCATGGGCTTCGACAACTGCCTGGTCATGAGCGACACCGGCCAGTCCCACAACCCGCTGCCCCCGGAGGCGCTGTGGCTCTATGCCCAGGGCCTGTACGAGAAGGGCGTCTCGCCCCGCAACGTCGAGAAGCTCATCGTCGACAACCCGCGGGCGATGCTGGGCATCTGAGGCTGCGAACGCCCACACGGGAGAGAGGACAGCCATGACCGATTGGGCATCCCGAGGACGGATCGCGGAGGACATCACTGAGGCGGCGGGGCTGACGCCGCTGCTGCGGCTGCGCAAGGTGGCGGCGGGACCGCAGGCGTTGTGCGGCAAGCTCGAATTCATGAACCCGTCGTCGAGCCTCAAGGACCGGATCCTGCGGCGCATGGTGCGGAGCGCGGAGGAGCGGGGGGATCTCAAGCCCGGCATGACCATCCTGGAAGCCTCCACCGGCAGCACCGGCATCGCCACCTCCATGATCGGCGCGGTGTGCGGCTACCCGGTGGTGGTGGTGATGCCCGAGGGCATGAGCGAGGAGCGCAAGGCGTCCATGCGCGCCTACGGCGCGGAGTTGGTGCTGACCCCCGGGGCGGAGAGCGACGTGGACCTGTGCCTGGAGAAGGTGGAGGAACTCAAGCGCGCCGAGCCGGACCGCTACTGGGAACCCGGCCAGTTCTCCAACCGGGACAACATCGCCGCCCACTACGAGACCACGGGGCCGGAGATCTGGCACCAGACCGGCGGCGAGGTGGACGTGTTCGTGGCCTCGCAGGGCAGTGGCGGTACCGTGTCCGGCGTCGGCAAGTACCTGAAGGAGCAGAACCCGGAGGCGAGGATCTACGCCGTGGAGCCCGAGGAATGTCCGATCCTGTCGGGCGGCGCCTGGGGCCCCCACGCCATCGAGGGAATCGGCGACGGCTTCATCCCGGAGAACCTGGACCTGGACTACGTGGACGGCGTGGTGACGGTTTCCTCCGAGGACTCCATCGCCATGGCCCGGCGCCTGGCGCGGGAAGAGGGCGTTCTTTGCGGCATCTCGTCCGGCTGCAACGTGTCGGCGGCCAACAAGCTCTCGGCGGCGTTGCCGTCCACGAAGATGATCGTGACCATGATCAACGACACCGGCATGCGGTACTTCTCCACGCCGCTGTTCGGAAAGGATCAGACCACCGAGATCCCCGACCGCGAGCACCCCGTTCGTGACGAAGACAAGGCCAATCTGGCGCGCCGGAAACTGCACATCGTGCGGTGACGTCGCAATGCCCTCGCGATGCCCCTTCCCGAAAGCCTGACCTGCGTCCTTTGCGGCGCCGTGTACCGGGAAGGTCCCAGCCAATACAGTTGTCCCCAATGCGGCGAGCTCGGCACCCTGCGGGTGGCGTACGACTATGACCGGATCCGGGCGTCGGCCAGCCGCGACGCCGTGGCTGCCGCGCCGTTCCGGGATCACTGGCGCTATCTGCCGCTGCTGCCGCTGGCCGCCGGCCGGGTCGATTTCCCGCTGGCGGTGGGAGGGACGCCGCTCTATCCGGTGCCCGGCCTGCGAAAGGCCCTCGGCCTGGAGCACCTGTGGGTCAAGGACGACACCGCCAACCCCTCCGCTTCGCTGAAGGACCGGGCCAGTTCCGTGGTGCTGCTCAAGGGGCAGGAGCTGGGCCGCCGGGAGTTCGCCACGGCATCCACGGGCAACGCCGGTGCGTCCCTGGCGTGCCTTTCCGCGGCCCTGGGACTGCCCTGTCACATCTTCGTGCCCGAGACGGCGCCTCGGGCCAAGGTGGCGCAGCTCCTGATCTTCGGCGCCGACGTTCTTCCCGTCCGCGGCAGCTATTCCGAAGCCTTCAGCCTCTGTGTCGAGGCCGGCGACCGCTTCGGGTGGTACAACCGCAACACCGGCTACAACCCTTACACCGTGGAGGGGAAGAAGACCGTGGCGCTGGAGATCGCCGAGCAGCTTGGCTGGGAGCCGCCCGACACGGTCATCGTCGCCACCGGCGACGGCTGTATCCTGAGCGGCGTCTGGAAGGGGTTCACGGACCTCCACCGGCTGGGATGGATCTCCCGGCTGCCGCGGCTGGTGGCGGCCCAGGCCGAGGGCTCCCAGTCCATCAAGCAGGCCTTCGATGGCGACGGCACCATCCGTCCCGTGGTGGAAGACACCCTGGCGGACAGCATCAGCGTCGCGTTGCCGCGGAACGGTGTGATGGCGCTGCAGGATCTGAAGGCTTCCGGCGGGTGTCCGGTAAGCGTGTCCGACGGCGAGATCCTCGAAGCCATGGCGCTGCTGGGCAAGACCGCCGGACTCTTCGCGGAGCCCGCCGCCGCGGCGGCCGCCGCGGCGCTCGTGAAGCTCGTGGATCAGGGCGAGGTTTCCTGCGACGAGCGCGTCGTGGTCCTGTCCACGGGCCACGGTCTCAAGGACGTTGATGCGGCATTGTGTGCCGTCGATCCGCCGGAGCCGTTGGACTGCAACATCAATGCGGTAGAGGAAAGAGGACGTTTGTCCGGTACGGTGCCACTCTCTCATGGATGATGGGAGGCAAGGAGAATCGTGTGCCACAGGACTTGCAGAGTTTCTTGAAGCGATTGAAGGATGAATGCCCCGAGCAGTTCCTCGAGGTAGAGGAGCCGGTGTCCCGGGAGTTCGAGGCCACGGCCCTGGTCATGGAGGCCGAGCGGCTGCCGACCTGCCCGGCGGTGATGTTCCGGAACGTCACCGGGAGCGGATTCACCATGGCGGCCAACGTGCTGGCGCACCGTCCGCGGCTGGCCTGGGCCTTCGGGACCTCGGAGGAGAGGCTGGTGCACGAGTTCAAGGAGCGCATCCAGCGACCCGTGCCGCCCAAGGTATTGAAGGATGCTCCCTTCCAGGAGAACAGCCGGCAGGGTGACGCGGTGGATCTGGGAGAGCTCCCCATCCTGACCCATTTCGAGCAGGACGGCGGCCCCTACGTGACCGCAGGGCTGGTGGTGGCGCGGGACCCGCAGTCGGGCATGAGCACGGTGGGATTCCATCGGATGCAACTCAAGGGGCCGCGCAAGCTGGGAGTGAGCCTGCACTCCCGGCGGCGCATGTTCGAGTACTTCCGGCGTTCGGAGGAAAAGGGCGAGTCCCTGGAAGCCGCGGTCTGCATCGGCGTGCACCCGCTGGTCTCCCTGGGTGCCTTGACGTTGCCGCCGGCGGGGACGGAGAAGTTCGCGCTGCAGGGAGGGTTGTTGGGCGAACCCCTGGAGTTGACGCCCTGTGCCACCGTGGACGTCGACGTGCCCCGATGGTCGGAGATCGTCATCGAGGGGCGGATCCTCAAGGACGTGCGGGAAAAGGAAGGGCCGTTCGGCGAGTTCACCGGCTACGCTTCGAGCCGGAGCACGGAGAACGTCTTCGAGGCCACCGCCCTGCATTACCGAAACGGCGCCGTCTACCAGGACATCAACGGCGGCGACAGCATGGAGCATTGCCGCTGCCTGTCCATGCCCCGGGAGGTGGAGTTCACCAACGTGCTGGGGAAGACCATTCCCAACCTCAAGGCGGTGCACGTGCCGGTGCGGTCGGGCATCGGCAGCTTCCACTGTTACGTGTCCCTGCGGAAGACGGCCGAGGGGCAGGGGAAGCAGGCGATCTTCAGCGTCATGGGCGCCGACCACTACGTCAAGCTGGTGGTGGTGGTGGACGACGACGTCGACATCTTCGACGAGGAGCAGGTGCTGTGGGCCATCGCCACACGGATGCAGGCCAACCGGGATGTCTTCATCATCGACGAGGCCATGGGCACGCTGCTGGACCCGTCGGCCACCGACGCCATCACCGCGAAGATGGGCATCGACGCCACCAAACCCTTGGGCGAGTTCGCCTCGACCCTGTCCATCGAGCCGGGGGCGGTGGAGCGCGCCCGGCAGCTCATGGGCAAGTTGACCGGCTGACGGGATGGGGACTTTCCGGACCTTCCTGGACGATCTGCGGAGCGCCGGCGAGCTGGTGGACATCTGCAAGCCGGTGGACGTCCGGCACATCGCGGCCCTGGTGGACCAGGCGTCCACCGCGCTGTTGTTCCACAGGGTGCACGGCTACGAGATGCCCGTGGTCTCCGGGCTGTTGAACGACCGCAAGCGCATCGCCCTGTCGGCCGGCTGCGACTACGCGCAGATGGAGCGGCGCCTCAGCCACGCCCTCGACCATCCCATCGATCCGATTGAAGTCAGCGACGGCGGCGAGCGGACATGGTATCGGGAGGGGGCCGCCGTGGACCTCTTCGACCTGCCGGTGCCGGTCTTCTCCGAGTTCGACGGCGGCCCCACCATTACCGCCGGCGTTACCCTGGCCCGCGATCCCGAGCACGGCCTGAACGCGGGCACGTACCGTTTCCAGATAAAGGAGCGCGCCCTCACCGGCATCGACATCGTCACGCCCAACAACCTGCGCAGGCTGGCGGAGAAGGCCCTGGCGGCCAACGCGCCGCTGCCCGTCTCCATCAACATCGGCACCCACCCGGTGGAGCTGATGGCGTCCCTCTACAAGGCGCCCCTGGGGCGCGACGAGCTGGCCATCGCCGGCGGCATGCTGGGGCGGCCGGTGCGCCTGGGCGCCTGCAAGACCATCGACACTCCCTGCCTGGCGGATGCCGAGATCGTGCTGGAGGCGGAGATCCTCCCCACCGGCTGGACCCGTCAGGAAGGCCGCTTCGGCGAGATGACGCGCCTCATGGGCGACGTGCACTACAACCCGCACGTGCGGGTGAAGGCCATCGCGCGCCGCCGGGACGCCATCTACTACGCGCTGCACATGCCCTGGGAGAACATCTGGATCAAGGAGCACGGTTTCCAGGCGGTGCTCAGGCGGGTCCTCGACGCGGCCGGGGTGACGGTGACCGCGGTGAACGTCACCCCCGGAGGCTGCTGCCACTGGCACGCCGTGATCGCCATCCGGAAGCAGCCGGGCGATCCCCAGAACGCCATCATGGCGGCGCTGTCGGTGGCGGACCTCAAGCACGTGGTGATCGTGGATGACGAGATCGATGTCTACGACGCCATGGAGGTGGAATGGGCCATGGCCACCCGGGTGCAGGCGGACCGCGACATTACCATTCTCTCGGACGCCCGCTCGAAGCCCCTGGACCCGAGTCTGCCGTTGTCGGAGGGCATCCCCACCACCGCCAAGTGCGGCATCGACGCCACCATCCCCGACGGCGTCCCCAGGGCGCGGTATCAGCGCATCACCTATCCTCACGCGGATGAGCTGGACCTCGGCGCCTACCTGGGCGAAGCGGAACCCGGCGATGTGGCCCCCGAGGCCGCGGGGGGCGCCGCCGGCGTCGCAAGCGTCGGAGATGTCGCGGCGGCCATACGGGAACGGCTCGCCGGCCGCTCCTTGTACTTCAGCGAGATCGCGGACAGCTTTCCTGGAACCGGCCTGAAGTCCACGGCTCGCGCCATGGGCGAGTTGCACGCGGCCGGGGAGATCGATCAGGACGCGGAGGGACGCTACCGGCTCGTTGACAGCCCCCGAGGGCTGCGATAACAGCCTGTGGGGCGAAAGGAGAAGGCGGATGCCAACCATCAACGACGCCGACGGCCACATCAACGATTACTTCTTCGGCGACGAGATCGCCAGGTACATGCCCGCGGGGAACCAGTTCAGCCAGTTGTTCCCCGTGTTCGACCATCTCCACTTCCGCTACCTGATGAAGAACCGCGTGCCCAAGTACGTCGGCGGCAGCATGAAGACCGCGCCGGGACCCGAGGAGTGGCTGGCGTTCATCGACGAGACCGGCATCGCCTGGAGCGTGCTCTATCCCAGCGCCGGGCTGGGAGTCGGGCGCATGGTGTCGGTGGAGTGGGCCATCGCCGCCTGCCGGGCC
Source organism: uncultured Binatia bacterium (SeqCode) (assembly GCA_965219905.1). Lineage (GTDB taxonomy): Bacteria > Desulfobacterota > Binatia > UBA9968 > JAJDTQ01 > JAJDTQ01. Next base: position 92,340 of record CBDCOS010000004.1, read on the forward strand.
TACAACAACTGGCTCCACGACCGTTTCACCAGCACCACCCCGCGCCTCAAGGGCGTGGGCCTCATTCCGATACAGGACGAAGAGGCGGCGGTGGCGGAGCTGCATCGTTGCGTCCGGGAGCTGGGCATGGTCGGCGCCATGCTGCCGTCCAACGGCGAGGCCATCAAGGGCCAGCTCGGAGCCAAAGCCTACTGGCCGATCTACGAGGAAGCGGAGAAGCTCGGCTGCTGCCTCACCGTGCACGGCGGCGCGCACCACCATCTCGGTCTCGACGGCTTCAGCGTCTACTATCCGGTGCACGCCCTGGGCCATCCCTTCGGAGTCATGGTGCAGGCGGCGGCGATGCTGAGCCACGGCATCTTCGAACGCTTCCCCGGGCTGCGGGTGGGTTTTCTCGAAGGGGGCGCCACCTGGGTGCCGTTCTTCATGGACCGGCTCGACCGCTCGTACAACGAGGGACACCTCCAGATCGACCTGGCGGGAGACCCCGTCCCAGGCCCACAGCCGGGCGAGAAGGCCAGCGAGCACTTCAAGCGCCACGTCCGGGAGGGGCGGATCTTCGTCGGCTTCGACTGCGACGACGCCGGGCTCGCCTTTGCGGTGCAGCAGGCCGGCGCCGAGCCTTTCCTTTTCGCCAGCGACTTCCCCCACGAGATCTTCGATGCCGCTACCTGCCGGCACGAGATCGATGAGCTGCTGAAGCGGGAGGACCTTACGCAAGAGCAGAAGGAGGCGGTGCTGGGCGGGAACGCGGCACGCCTCTACGGTCTCGCGTAGGTGCCTGGACATGCTCTTTCTCACGGAAGAAGACGTTCTCCGGGCCATCCAGGACCGTAACGCATACGGAGAGGCGGTTTCGGTCATCGAGGAGGTGCTGCGGCAGCAGTCCGAGGGCAGCACCTTCCATCTCAAGCGCCTCACCATGGAGCACCCCGACCACCCGGGCCACCTTTGGCACAACATCCGTATCCTGCCGGGCATGGTGCCGGAGCTGGGCTACGCGGCGGTGCGGGTCTACTCGGGATACCAGGGGACCAACCGCTCCGAGGTCATCTGCCTGTTCGACTGGAAGGACATGGAGATGACGGCCATCATCTCGGACTACCACCTGCACGCCATCCGGACCGCGTCGCCTTACGGCGTGGCGGCCAAGTACCTGTCGCGGGAGGACGCGCAAACCCTGGGGGTCATCGGCACCGGCCGCTACGCCAAGGGCTTCGTCCAGGCCTGCTGCGCGGTGCGCGACATCCGCCGCATCAAGGCCTACAGCCGGAGCGCGGAAAACCGGCGGCGCTTCCGAGAGGAGATGACGGCGGTACTGGGCATCGAGGTCGTGACGGTGGACTCCGGCCGGGAAGCCGTCGAAGGAACGGACATCATGCTGCTGGCCACCTCCGGCAACACCATCGTGTTCGAGGGGGACTGGCTGGAGCCCGGGGCGCTGGTCATGTCCCTGGCCCCCGGCGAGTTCGACGAGGCGACGGTGGAGGGGTCGCGCGTTTTTCTGTCCGGCACCGACCAGGTGCTGGGCGACAGCCCGCCGCGGAAACCGTTCCCTTCGCTGCTGGCCGCTGGCAAGTTCTCGAAGGACCACGTGGCGGCGGAGTTCTGCGACGTGGTCTCCGGCAAGAAGCCCGGACGGCAGGGCGACGACGAGGTCATCCTCTACGAGTCGCCGGGCATGGGCATCCTGGACGTGGGGGTCGCGAGCTGGATCTACCGGCTGGCCCGGGAAAAGGGCCTGGGAACCGAGCTGCCCTTCGGGGAAGAACCCGCGGAGGAGTGACATGCGTACGTTGATTCGCGGCGGTTGGGTCGTCGCCTATCAGGGGCAGAGTCACGCCCTCCTCCGGGACGGCGTGGTCGTGTTCGAGGGCGGTCGCATCCTGCACGTGGGGACGGGTTTCGACGGGAACGTGGACCGGGAGATCGACGCCCGCGGGATGCTGGTGGCGCCGGGGTTCATCGACATGCACGTCCACGGCGGCCACCGCGCGTCGCACCGGCTGATCACCGACGTCGGCCGGCCGGACTACTTCGGGCAGCCCTTCCTGGAGATCAGCGTGCCGCGGGAGGGCAAGCGTCCGGCGGGCGACCCTCGCTACACCCGGCCCGACCAGGCCGGTGCGACCGAAGGCACCGACCTGCATTCCACCTTCACCGTGGCCGAGCTGCTGCGCAACGGCGTCACCACCTTCATGGAAATCGGCAGCCAGCTCCGGGTCCAGGAGGGGCTGCTCAAGGAAGTGGACCGGCTCGGCGCCCGCGCCTACCTGGGCCCCGGTTTCGACTCGGGCCGCTGGGTGGCGGACGACAAGGGCCGTCTCAAGCGGGCGCTGGACGAGGCCGCGGGCTGGCGGGAGTTCGAGGGCGCCGTGGACTTCATCAAGCGCGTGGACGGCAGTTGCGGCGACCGGGTCCGGGGGATACTGATCCCGCGGGAGGCCGAGTCCTGCACGCTGGATCTGCTGCGGGCCACGCGGAAGGCCGCCGACGAGCTCGAGGTGCCGATTTCGACCCACGCGGCCTACAACGTCATCGAGTTCTACGAGCTGGTGACGGAGCACCGCATGACCCCGGTGGAGCTGCTGGAGTCGGTGGGCCTGCTGGGGCCCGACCTCACCATCGGCCACGGGAATCTGGTGGCGGAAAACCCCCAATTGAACTTCTCGGGAGGCCGGGACATCGAGCTCATGGGAGGATACGGCGTGTCCATCTCCCACTGTCCGGTGAACATCGCCCGCCGGGGGCGATGCCTCGATTCCTGGGAGAAGTACCGCAAGGCCGGCGTCAACATCGCGCTGGGCAGCGACACCTACCCGCGGGACTTCATGATGCAGATGCGCATCGCCTCCTACTTCGGCAAGGTCATCGGCCGCAACCTGCGGGCGGCCACGGCGGCGGAAGTTTTCGAAGCGGCCACGCTGGGCGGGGCCCGGGCCCTGGGACGCGACGACCTCGGACGCCTGGCGCCTGGCGCCCGGGCGGACATCATCATCGTCGATCTCTCCGGCCGCGGCACCCTCAGGTACGGGCCGGTGCGCGATCCCATCAAGGGCGTGGTGGAGTGCGGCATCGGGGACGACGTCCGCACCGTCATCGTCGACGGCAAGCTATGCGTGGAGCAGGGGCAGATCCCGGGGGTGGACCTGGAGGACCTGCGAGCACAAGCGCAGGAGGCGGCGGAGTCCGCCTGGAATCACCTGTCGGATTGGGACGCGCTGGGCCGGACCGCCGAGGAGATGAGCCCCTGGTCCTTCCCGCTCATGAAATGAACCGATCCGCCAAGCCGCCTCCGTCATTCCCGCTCCCTCCTCCGTCATTCCCGCGGAAGCGGGAATCCAGGGGTAGCGGTGTGGCGGCTCCATTGCGCCGGCCCCACCCCGCCTGGATTTCCGCTCCTGATCGGGGTCGAAGACAATCTTGTGCGAGAATGGCGGATTCACGGCATGATCAGCTGCTCCGGCGCTGCAAGATGATTCCCCCCACGATCAACGCCAGCCCCGCCACGGTGCTCGGGTAGATGGGCTCTCCCACGATCAGGGAGATCAGCAGGAGCGAGAGGAAGGGCGTCAGGTAGATGATCTGGCCCACCTGCGCGGTGGTGCGGGAGAGCTTGAGCGCCCGGAGCCAGGCGACGAAGGCGATGCCCATCTCGAAGATGCCGATGTACGCGGCCCCGGCCAGCCCCCGGACCTCCGGTGTCTCCAGGGTGCCCGCGAGCCACAGGTAGGCGCCCGAGAAGCCGCACCCGAAGACGAAGTTGACCAGCAGCCGGGTCGCCGGGTCGCGGTTGTCCTTCACCCCGTAGATCCAGTAGAGGGCCCAGATCAGTGTGCTTCCCAACGCCAGCGCCACGCCTTGCGGGTTGGCCAGGTCGAGCGCCAGGAGATCGCCCCGGGTGGCGATCACCGCCACGCCGGAGAAGCTGATGGCCAAGGCCCCCACCGCGCGGAGGCTGATGGTTTGCCGGAGCAGGAGAACGGAGAACAACGCGAGCACAATGGGCCATGCGAAGTTGAGCGTCAGCGCTTCCTGGGCGGGCAGGAGGTCATAGGCCCTGAAGAGCACGAGGTAGTAGAGGAAGGGGTTCAGGAACCCCAGGCAAAGGGAGGCGCGGAGGTCGCGGCCGTTCCATTGCCGGAGTTGCCGCACCCGTCCGGTGGCCAGGTTGATGCAGAGCAGCACCGCGGCGGAAAACAGCGAGGAGTAGAACACCAGCACGCCGGCGCCGACATGCCGCAGGGAGAGCTTGAACGCGGTCGCGACGGTGGACCAGCAGGCCACGGCGGCGGCGGCGTAGAGATAGGCCTTGGTCTGGTTCTGCATGGACGCTTTGCCGTAGCGGCAAGGGTACCATGATTTCGGTCCGGCATCGACGCCGCCCCGACCGCCGGCAACGAGGACAAAAACCTTTGGTGACGCGGAGTTGCAATTGCACCGGCATTCAGTTAACGTAGCCTTTCGTTCCTAGTCCATCCCCTCGAGGTTTTCATTGAGCCGTAGAGAATCGGTAGATGCCCTCCGAAAAAAGATCGACCGAGTTGATTCCAGGATTGTAGAGCTTCTCAACGAGAGAGCATCCCTTGCCCTGAAGATCGGGCAACAAAAGAATCAAGCAGGAAGGCCCGTCTACGTGGCCAGCCGCGAGCGGGAGGTCTACCGGCGAATCTCCGAAGGCGCCACGGGCCCGTTGCCCACGGCGTCCGTCCACGCCGTCTTCCGGGAAGTGTTGTCGGCATGCCGCGGCATCGAGGCCCCCATGAAGGTGGCCTTCTTCGGGCCCGAGGCGACCTTCACCCACATGGCCGCCCGGCGGCATTTCGGCAGCACCGTACAATACTCCCCCGAGCCCACCATCGACGACGTCTTCCGGGACGTGAGCGCGGGCAACGTGGACTACGGCGTGGTGCCCATCGAGAATTCCACCGAAGGGGTGGTGACCCACACCCTGGACCTGCTGCAGGAGTCGGACGTTCAGATCTGCGGCGAGGTCAGCATCGACATCGAGCTCTGCCTGCTCTCGCGGTCGGGCCGGGGGAAGGACGTTCGCCGCATCCTTTCCCACCCTCATGCCCTGGGCCAGTGCCGGCGGTGGATTGCCGCCCACCATCCCGACGCGGCGGTGGAGGAGGTGGCCAGCACCGCGCAGGCGGCCAAGGAAGCGCGTTCGGACCGGGCCGTGGCGGCGGTTTCCAGCCGGTTGGCGGGCGACCTCTACGGGCTCAGGCTCGTGCAGGCCAACATCGCCGACAATCACGACAACATCACGCGGTTTTTCGTGATCGGGGACGATGCCCCCACGCCCACGGGCGAAGACAAGACCAGCATCGTCTTTGCCGCCAAGGACCGTGTCGGCGTGCTCCACGACATGCTGGCGCCCTTTGCGAAACACCGAATCAACCTGACCAAGATCGAGTCCCGTCCGTCCCGCCAGAAGGCATGGGAGTACGTCTTTTTCATCGATTTCAGAGGCCATCAACAGGAACCTCGAGCGAAGCGGGCTCTCGGCCAACTGGCCGAGAGCTGCGTCTTCCTCAAGGTCCTCGGATCCTATCCCCGCAGCCTATGAGCATCATCGAAAAGGTTCCGGACCATATCCGCCGCATCGTTCCGTACGTGCCGGGCAAGCCCATCGACGAGGTGGAGCGGGAATACGGCATCCAGGGATCGGCCAAGCTGGCTTCCAACGAGAACCCCCTGGGGCCGTCGCCCAAGGCGTTGGCCGCCTTGCGGGAGCGGCTGGACGAGCTCCACCTCTACCCCGACGGCGGCTGTTTCCACCTCCGTCACGCCCTGGCCGCGAAGCTTGGGGTCGACCCCGAGCAGTTGATCTTCGGCAACGGCTCCAACGAGCTTATCGAGCTGGCGGTGCGGACGTTCCTGCGCCCGGGGGACGAGGCGCTGATCTCCCGGGGCTCCTTCGTGGCCTACGGGCTGGCCCTCGATGCCATGGGCGCCACGGTCCGGACGGTGCCGCTCAAGGACTACGGATTCGATCTGGACGCCATGGCCCGGGCGTTGACGCCCGAGACGCGCTGCGTCTTCCTGGCCAACCCCAACAACCCCACGGGCACCATCTACCGGAGGCCCGAATGGGAGGAGTTCCTCGAGCGGGTGGGCCCCGAGGTGCTGGTGGTAGCGGACGAGGCCTACTTCGAGTACGCCGCCGACCCGGACTACCCGGACTCCCTGGATGACCGGCGCCGGGACCGCACGGTGCTGACCCTCAGGACCTTCTCCAAGGTCTACGGCCTCGCGGGACTCCGCATCGGATACGGCATCGCGCCACCCGAGGTGGTGGCGATGATGAACCAGGTGAGGGAGCCCTTCAACGTCAATGCCGCCGCCCAGTGGGCGGCAACGGCGGCCGTGGACGACACCGAGCACCTGCGCCGAAGCATCGAGGTCAACCGGCAGGGCCTGGCCTTTCTCACCGACGGCCTGAAGGCCCTCGGCGTCGAGTCGGTACCGAGTGAAGCCAATTTCATCCTGGTGCGCACCGGCCAGGTGGGTCGTGTCTTCGAGGAGCTGATGCGCCGGGGCGTCATCGTGCGGCCCGTGGGCCCGGACTTCCCCGAGCATGTGCGGGTGACCGTGGGGACCCCGGACGAGAACCGCAAGTTCCTGGAAGGCCTTTCCGAGGTCCTGGAGGCGGACGGGGGCCGGCGCTGATGTTTCGGACCATGGTGATCGCGGGCGTGGGGCTCATCGGCGGCTCGCTGGCGCTGGCGGCCAGGGAGCGCGGCCTGGTGGAGCGGGTCGTCGGATACGGCCGCAACGAGAAGACCCTGCGGCGGGGACGGAAGATAGGCATCCTGGACGGCTATTTCCTCAGCCCGGAGGAGTTTCCCACGGATGCCGATCTCCTGGTGCTGGCTACGCCGGTCGGCGCCATCGCGCCGGTGACCCGATCGTTTCTCCCGCGGATCCACCCGGGATGCCTCATCAGCGACGTGGGCAGCGTGAAGCGCCGGGTGGTGGCGGACATGGAGCGGTTGCTGAAGGGGGGTCCGCCGTTCGTGGGCGCGCATCCCATCGCCGGCAGCGACCAATGGGGTCCCGACGCGGCCAGGGCGGACCTGTTCGTTCGCCGTCGCTGTATCCTGACCCCCACGGTACGAAGCGACCCTCGGGCGGTGAGGAGGCTGCGGGTGTTCTGGCGCCGGGTCGGGGCCAGGGTCGAGCTGATGGACGTACGGCTTCACGATCGGATCCTGGGCGTGGTCAGCCATTTGCCTCACGTGGCCGCCTCGGCCCTGGTGAACGCCCTGGAGCGCACCAGGATCGAGTCCCTGGACCTGGCGGAATACTGCGGGTCGGGATTCCGGGACACCACCCGCATTGCCGCCGGGCGCCCGGAGTTGTGGCGCGATATCTGTCTGCTCAACCGCGAGGCCGTGCTCAAGGGGCTTCGCGAGTACGTCCGGGCCCTCGAGAGGATCTCGGACAGCATCCGTCGCGACGACGGGCCGCGATTGGAGCGGGAGCTCGAGCAGGCGTTGGTGACTCGCAAGAGGATGTCGTAGCGCATGACCGTCAGGATCGAACAGGTGAAGCAGCCCCTTCGGGGCGAGCTGGAGGTGCCCGGGGACAAGTCCATCGGGCATCGCGCCGTGATCCTGGGGGCGGTGGCGCGCGGTGAGACGCGCATTGCCAACCTGTCCCGGGGGGCCGACAACTCCAGCACGGTGGCGGCGTTCAGGGGCATGGGCGTGCGGTTTCGGCGCGAAGCCGACGCGTTGTGCATCGAAGGCAAGGGTTGGGACGGACTGCAGCCGCCCGGTGAAACCATCGACTGCGGCAACTCCGGCACCACCATGCGACTGCTGGCCGGGGTGCTGGCGGGGCGGCCCTTCGAGACCTGCCTCGACGGCGACGGTTCCCTCCGCACCCGGCCGATGAAACGGGTCATCGAGCCGCTCACGCGAATGGGGGCCCGGGTGACCGGCAAGGACGGCCGCGCGCCCCTGGAGATTCACGGCCGGCAACTCCACGGCATCGAGTACGCCTCTCCGGTCGCCAGCGCCCAGGTGAAGTCGGCGGTGCTGTTGGCGGGTCTGCAGGCCGGCGGTGAGACTTGTCTGGAGGAACCGCACCGGTCACGGGACCACACGGAGATCATGGCGCGGGGGTTCGGCGCCTCGGTGGAAAGCAGCGGCCGGCGGGTCAGGGTGCGCGGCGGCCAGGAGCTTTCGGGGACGCGGCTCAGGGTTCCGGGAGACGTGTCATCGGCCGCGTTTCTGTTCGTGGCCGCGGCCACCATAGCGGATTCCGACGTGTCCATCCGCGGCGTAGGCTGCAATCCCACGCGTGGGGGCGTGATCGATGTGCTGCGGGGAATGGGCGCCGACATCGAGTTGACGCGGACCTGGGAGGAGGCGAACGAGCCGGTGGCCGACTTCCGGGTGCGGGGCGGCGTGCTGCGGGGCACCGAGGTGCCGCCGGAGCTGGCCCCCCGGACCATTGACGAGTATCCGGTGCTGTTCGTGGCGGCGGCGCTGGCCGAGGGCTCCACGCTGTTTCGCGACGTGGGCGAGTTGCGCTTCAAGGAGTCCGACCGCATCGCCACCATGAGCCGCGAGCTTTCGAAGATGGGCGTGAAAGTGGACGTGCGCGGTGACGACGTGCTTGTCGAGGGCGCCGGCGTACTCGAGAGTGCGTCGGTGGAGAGCCACGGTGACCATCGGGTGGCGATGGCGCTGGCGGTCGCCGGCCTGTCGACGCCGGGCGGGGTCCTCCTTTCGGACGAGGAATGCGTCAAGGTTTCCTTCCCGGGCTTTTTCGAGAGCCTGGCGCAAATCCGCGCCTGAGAGGGTTGGCGTGCGAAGTTCGGTTCCGGGCCACCGGTTGTGCCTGGTGACGAGTGAGGATAGGATAGTTGATCGTGGCCATCGACGGCCCGGCGGGCGCCGGTAAGAGTACCGTGGCCAAGGCCGTGGCGAAGCGCATGGGATACCGGTATATGGATACCGGGGCCATGTATCGGGCGCTGGCATGGAAGGTCATGTGCCGGGGCGCCGATGCCGGCGACGAGAACGCCTTGGGGAATATCCTCGACAGCACGGTGGTGGATCTCGGAGACGACGCGGACGCGCCGACGGTGATGTTGGACGGCGCGGACGTGAGCGGAGCCATCCGCACGCCGGAGGTGGGCCAGATGGCTTCCCGGGTATCCGGGATGAAGATCGTAAGGCGAAGGATGGCCGATCTGCAGCGCGCCATGGGCCGCAGCGGCCGCATCGTGGCCGAAGGGCGCGACATGGGGACGGTGGTGTTCCCCGACGCCGACGTGAAGATATACCTGGATGCGTCACCCGAGACCCGCGCGCTCAGGCGCTTCAAGGAGCTCGCCGGCCAGGATCCGGCGCTGACCCTGGAGCAGACCCTGGCCGACGTCATGCGCCGGGACCGCCGGGACAAGGAGCGGGAGGCGGCTCCGTTGCGGAAGGCCGAGGACGCGTTGTTCGTGGACTCGACGACGCTGTCGGTGGCGGCGGTGGTGGAGAAGATACTGCGAGAGATCGATACGAAATCAAATGAGGATGGGAGAACTGTTTCATGACGGAAGGCGAGGCTGACAAGAACCAGGAAACATCGACTGCCGAGGACGACTTCGAGTCTTTGTTCGAGGAAAGCCTGCAGGCGGTGCAGCCCGGCGGCGTGGTCACCGGCAAGGTAGTCGATATCAACCCCACCCACGTGGTGGTGGACGTGGGCTACAAGACCGAGGGCCGGATTTCGGTGCAGGAGTTCCAGGACCGCGAGGGAGCGCTGCAGGTGAACGTCGGCGACGACGTGGATGTCTTCTTCGAGTCTCCCGAGGGGGACCGGGGAGAGATCGTGCTCTCCCGCCAGAAGGCCGAGAGCATCAAGGTCTGGGACCGGATCGAGAAGGCGTACGAGCAGATGACGCCCGTCGACGGGACCATCGTCGCGAGGGTCAAGGGCGGGTTCAAGGTGGACGTGGGGGTGGATGGCTTCCTTCCCGGATCCCACGTGGACATCCGGCCCACCCGGAATCTCGACCAGTTCGTGGGCAAACAGGACCGGTTCACCATCCTCAAGTACAACAGGATGCGCGACAACGTCGTGGTCTCCCGCAAGGTGCTGCTCGAGAAGGAACGGGAAGTGCTCAAGAAGGAGACCCTTGCCGTCCTCGACGAGGGAGTGATCCTGGAAGGCGTCGTCAAGAACATCACGGACTACGGCGCTTTCGTGGACGTGGGGGGCATCGACGGGATCCTGCACATCACCGACATGTCGTGGGGACGGGTCAACCACCCGAGCGACCTGCTCAGCATCGGTGAGACCATCCGGGTGGTGGTGCTCAAGTTCGACAAGGAGCGGGAGCGGATCTCGCTCGGCATGAAGCAGATCACCCCCGATCCCTGGGAGTCGGTGTCGGAACGGTACCCGGTGGACTCCAAGATCACCGGCAAGGTGGTGGGTCTCACCGACTACGGCGCCTTCGTGGAGCTGGAGAAGGGAGTCGAGGGACTCATCCACGTGTCCGAGATGTCCTGGGCGAAGAAGCTCTCGCACCCCTCGAAGGTGGTCCAGGTCGGCGAGACCGTGGAGGCCATGGTGCTGAACGTGGACCCGGGACGGCGGCGCATCTCGCTGGGGCTGCGCCAGGTGCTGCCGAACCCGTGGTTTCTGGCGAAGGAGAAATACCCCGAGGGCAGCGTCGTCAAGGGGCCGGTACGCAACATCACGGACTTCGGGGTGTTCGTCGGCGTCGAGGAAGGCATCGACGGCTTGATTCACATCTCGGACCTGGACTGGACCAAGAAGATCAAGCACCCCTCGGAGCTGTACAAGAAGGGCGACATGGTGGAAGCCAGGGTGCTCGGGGTCGACCCCCAGGTGGAGCGCTTCTCGCTCGGGGTGAAGCAGTTGACCATGGACCCCTGGGAACGCGTGGTCAACGAGCATCCGCCCGGTTCCCGGGTCACCGGCGAGGTCGTCCGGGTACTGGATTTCGGCGTCTTCGTACGCGTGGCCGAAGGAGTGGAGGGGCTGATCCACGTGTCTCAACTGAGCACGGAGCACGTCGACAAACCTTCGAGTCTCCACCAGGTGGGCGACGTCGTCGAGACGGAGGTGGTCAACGTCGACCTCCAGGAACGGAAGATCGGGCTCAGCATCCGGGCGCTCAAGCGGTCGGAAGAGAGAGAGGAGCTGGAGACCTATCTCAAACGCGAGAAGGAGGCCGGACGGTTCTCGTTCGAGACCATCCTGAACGAGGAGTTGAAGCTGGACCGGGAAGGCCGGTCCGAGGCGACGACGGAAGACGGCGACAAGGAAACGGAATAGCTTGCGCCGAAGATCTTTTCGGGGAGCTGCATGACCAAGCGAGACCTGATCGAAGAAATCAATGACCGGTTTTCCCACCTGTCGCGGTTTGATGCGGAGGTGATCGTCAACTCCGTCTTCGATTCCCTGATCGCGGCTCTCCAGCGCGAGGAACGGATCGAGATCCGGGGCTTCGGCAGTTTCGTGGTCAAGCACAGGCGGGCCCGGGACGGACGCAACCCCAAGACCGGGGAGATCGTATCCGTGTCCTCCAAGAGAGTCCCTTTCTTCAAGGTCGGCAAGGAGTTGCGCCTGCGGGTGAACCAGAGCCCCGCCGTCGAGGACGGCGGTTAGCGGCCCGCGCCACCCGGGCGTACATCACGCGTGGTTTGGTTTACGGACTTCCGAGACCCCTCACCGGACTCCGAGGAAAACCGCAACGGCACAAAATGGCTTGGCAGGAGGTACTGGCGTGCAATCCATCAAGACCCTGGACGAACTGAAACGAAGCGGCATGGCGGTGCGCTCTGTGCGCGACGAGATGCGCGACAATCTCATGAGACGTCTCAAGTCCGGCGAAAGGATCCTGCCGGGCATCGTGGGCTACGACGAGACCGTGATTCCGGAAATCGAGAACGCGATCCTGTCGGGTCATCACATGGTCTTCCTCGGAGAGCGGGGCCAGGCCAAGTCGCGCATCATCCGCGGCCTTACGACGTTGCTGGACGAAAAGACCCCGAGGGTGAAAGGGTGCGAGATCAACTGCGATCCCTGCAACGTGATATGCGCTCCGCGCCGGTGCCCGCTGGCCGCGAAGGGAGACGATCTTGAAGTGGAGTGGATCGGCCGGGAACAGCGGTACGGCGAGAAGCTGGCCACCCCGGACGTTTCCATCGCCGACCTGATCGGCGAGATCGATCCCATCAAGGTCGCGGAAGGACGGTACCTGGCGGACGAGGAGACCATCCACTACGGTCTCATCCCCCGCACCAACCGCGGCATCTTCGCCGTCAACGAGCTCCCGGACCTCACGGAGAAGGTCCAGGTGGGGCTGTTCAACCTGATGGAGGAGAGGGACGTCCAGATCAAGGGATACAAGATCCGTCTGCCCCTGGATGTGGTCATCGTGGCCAGCGCGAACCCGGAAGACTACACCAGCCGGGGACGCATCATCACCCCGCTCAAGGACCGCTTCGACGTCCAGATCCGGACCCACTATCCGCGCACGGTCGAGCACGAAATCGATATCATGGAGCAGGAATCCGCACCCATCGACAACCGCAGCCATGGAGTGATGATTCCGGACTTCATGAAGGAGGTGCTGGGCCACCTGACGTTCGAGGCCCGGAATTCGAGCGAGATCAACCAGTCCTCCGGAGTCAGCGTCCGCGTCAGCATCAACAACTACGAGAGCATGATCAGCAACGCGGAAAAGCGCGCGTTGCGTGTCGGCGAGACCGCCATCGTGCCGCGGGTCAGCGACCTCCACGCGGTCCTGCCGTCCACCTGCGGAAAGATCGAGGTGGAGTACGTAGGCGAGGAAAAGAACGAGGAGGATCTCATCGAACGGCTCCTGAACCGGGCGATTCTCAAGACCTTCGATGGCCGCTTCGACGTCAACTCCCTGCAAAGCGTCATCGAGTACTTCAACTCGGGCTGGGGGGTGGAGGTTTCCGACGAGATGCGCTCCGAGGACTACCTCGAAGGCATCAAGGAGATCCCGGGTCTGCAGGAAGCCATCCGTTCCCTGGGGGACGTCGACTCGCCCGAGTTCCTGGCTTCAGCCACCGAATTGGTGCTGGAAGGCCTGCATCTGCACCAGAAGCTCAACAAGGAGGCCGAAGGGGGCCGGATCACCTATGGGAAGTGATTGCCGGCTCAAGGGCCGCAAGCTGCCTGCAGGGACCGCTGCCTCGCGCGGCGCGGGCCGCGGTTGACCCGTCATGATACACGCCCGCTACAGTCGCTGGAACGGAGCCGGGGAAAGGTCGGTCAGGTCGGACGACGTGTTCGACCAGCTCAACGAGCACCTGGACGAGACCGGCGACCTGCAACAGTCCATGCGCCGTCTGATGCAGCGCGGCATGGGCGAGGACGAGGAGCGGGTGGCCGGCCTCGACGACCTGTTGTCACAGGTGGCCCGGGAAAAGCGGCGGATGTACGAGCAATACCAGATCCGGTCGGCCCTCGACGAGATCCAGGAGGCGCTGCAGGACATCGTCGCCCGAGAACGGGACACTCTGAAACAGAAACCCGACCGGGCCGAGGCCGAGAAGAAGGACGAGTTCCTCCAGCACCTGCCGCCGAAGCTGAGCGACGCCATCGAGCGGCTGGCCGGCTACGGTTTCGAGAACCCCGAGGCGAAGCAGGACTTCGAGGAGATCCTGTCCCAACTGGACAAGATCCGCCGTCTGGAAAACTACATTCGACGTGAAGGAAACCTGTTCAGAGGCCAGGAATCGTTGAATTTCGAGGAAGCCTCGGAGCTTCAGGAACGCATGGAGGGCCTTCAGAAGCTGGAGGGCCAGTTGTCCAGCAGCCAGCCCAAGGACGTGGACATGGACCTGCTCAACAGCCTTCTCGGAGCCCAGGCCCAGGAGGACTACGAGGGCGTCATGCGGCTGGAGTCGTCCCTGGAGGACGGCGGATACGTGGTGGACAAGGGCGACCACTTCGAGCTGACGCCCCGCGGGGTGCGGCGCATCGGCCAGATCGCCTTGAGGGACATCTACAAGCAGTTGAGCCGGGACGCCGCCGGGCGGCACCAGATCGCCCGCCACGGCTCCCAGGAGATGGTCCCCGAGTCCAGCAGGCCCTACGTCTCCGGCGACCCGTTGAACCTCAATCTCAACGAGACCCTCAGGAGCGCCCTGCGGCGCGACGCGACGCTGCCGCTCAACCTGGAGCCCAGGGACTTCATGGTGTTCGACTCGCAGTACTCCACCCGGGCCGCCACCGTGTTGCTGCTGGACATGAGCTGGTCCATGAGCTGGGACGGCCGCTTCGCGGCGGCCAAGAAGGTCGCCCTGGCCATGGAGTCCCTGTGCCGCTCCAAGTATCCTCAGGACTATTTCGGCATCGTCGGCTTCTTCACCCGCGCGGTGGAGTTGAAGGCGAAGGATCTGCCGGAAGCCACCTGGAACATGGGAGACCCCTTCACCAACCTTCAGGACGGTCTCCATCTGGCCATCGACATGCTGAAGAAGCGGAGCTCGACCCGCAACCAGCAGATCATCGTGATCACCGACGGCCAGCCCACGGCGTATTGCCGTCAGGGGCGGCTTTACTGCGAATGGCCGCTGAGCTTCGGGGGCATCAGCCAGCGCGCGGCCGAAGAGACCCTGAAGGAAGCGAAACGGGTCACCCAGCGGGGCATCACCATCAACACGTTCATGCTCGACGACAGTCCGGTGTTGAAGGGCTTCGTGGACGAGATGACCCGACTCAACAAGGGCCGCGCCTTCTACACCCGTCCCGATCGTCTGGGACAGTACCTCCTGGTGGACTACCTGCTGGGCCAGCGGCGCAAGGTTTAGTGTGGTGTCTGGCTAACTCGCAGCATAATCTGCGGGTCTTTTTCGCCGTCGGCTGCGTTGCTCTTCCTCGCGTGGTACCCGCCACTGCTCGTCATCGCGCCTTGCCGACGACGAAAAATCCTCCGCATCTTATGCTGCGAATTAACCAGACACCACACTAGCGCCCGCTCATCATCCCGCGTTCTTCACTCGTTCCTCCGAAACCGGGGCGGATGGTCCGGCGCCCTGCCGCTGCTGACCGCTCCGGTCAAAGATAGCTTGAAAGTAATATAGGCCGAATGCTATATTGCTTTGAGGATCGGTTGGCCGTCGAGCGCATCGGCCGCCGTCCGGAGATGCTGAAAGGACGGGATGACGGCAATGGCTCTGAAGGAAAAGGTGTCGCAGTTCACTCCCGAACGTCGCCGACGGATCGAGGAGGAAGCCGAGCGGCTGCATCAGGAGTATCTGACCCTGCAGGATCTACGGAAAGCGAAGGCGCTCACCCAGACCCAGTTGGCGGAAACCCTGGGCATACGCCAGTCGACCGTAGCCCAGATGGAGAAGCGCAACGACCTGCTGATTTCCACCTTGCGGGGTTACATCGAGGCCATCGGCGGGCGTCTGGACCTGGTGGTTGCGTTTCCTGACCGGGTGCCGGTCCACATCGGCGGGCTTGGCGAGGCCGACGGGCTGGAAAAGATCCCTCGGACCCTGGAAGGGGATGTGGCCGGGGGGTCATGATGGAGCGGACGCAGCCCACGCCCATGATGCACCAATACCTGGAGATCAAGGACCGCCACCAGGATGCGATCCTGTTCTTCCGGCTCGGCGACTTCTACGAGATGTTCTTCGAGGATGCGGAAAAGGCGTCCAAGGTCCTGGACATCGCCCTGACGAGCCGCAACCGCAACAACGGTGCGCCGGTTCCCCTGTGCGGCGTGCCCCACCACGCGGCCACCCCCTACATCGGCAAGCTCCTGTCCGCCGGATTCAAGGTGGCGGTCTGCGAGCAGACCGAGGACCCCAAGCTGGCCAAGGGCGTGGTGCGGCGCGAGGTCATCAAGGTCATCAGCCCCGGCACTCTCACGGAGGGGGAAGGGCTCGAGTCCGACGTCAACAACTTCCTCGTGGCGGTTACCGGTTCCCGCGACGAATACGGGCTGTCCTTCACCGACGTCACCACCGGCGAGTTCCGGTTCACCCAGCTTACCGGGTACACGGCTCTGGCCAACGAGCTCGGGCGGATTCAGCCCCGGGAGCTGCTGGTCCCGGAGGCCCGGTCCGCCTCCCTCGGACGCCTTCGGGAGGACTATGCCGAGGTGCACTGCACCACCGGTCCGGACTCGTGGTTCTCTGCCGCCGCGGTCCAGAAACTGAACAGCGCCGGCATCTACCAGGGGCCACATGACGAGTGGCCGCTGGGAGTCCGCGCCGCCGGCGCCATCCTGGCCTATCTGGAAGACCGTTCCCCCGGGGCGGCGAAGGTGTTGACCTCCCTGGAGCCGTACCGGGCGTCGCGCTTCCTCATGCTGGACGAGACCACCCAGGCCAATCTCGAGCTCCTGCGCAGCTTCGACGGCGGCAGGCGCGCCTCCCTGCTGGGGGTCCTGGAGCCGGCGCGCACGGCCATGGGGGCGCGGGAGCTGCGCAAATGGATCCTCTTTCCGCTGCTGGACGAGCAGGAGATCCGCCGCCGGCAGGAGGCCGTCGAGGAGCTGCTGGACGACCCGGGGCTGCGGCGGCGGTTGCGGGACGCCCTGGGCGGGGTTCAGGACCTGGAGCGTCTCTCCGGGCGCGTGGCATCGCGGTCGGCAACGCCCCGGGACCTCACCGCCGTCAAGGACACGTTGCTTGCGCTGGAGGGGGTGCGCGGGGAGCTGCAGCCGTGCGGCAGCGAGTTGCTCGCGGGGCTGCGGTCGGGGTTGGGCTCGGTGCCGGAAGTGGTGGAGCTGGTGGAACGGGCGGTGGTGGACGAGCCGCCGGCCACGGTCCGGGGCGGCGGCTTCGTGCGCCCGGGCTTCGATGACGAGCTGGATTCCCTGGCGGCGGTCCGCAGCAATGCCAAGGGCTGGATCGCCGAGCTTCAGCACCAGGAACGGCAGCGCACCGGGATACAATCCCTGAAGGTCCGTTACAACAAGGTGTTCGGGTACTACATCGAGGTGACCAAGGCCAACCTGCCCAACGTCCCGGAGGACTACATCCGGAAGCAGACCCTGGCCAACGGCGAGCGCTACATCACCCCCGAGCTCAAGGACTACGAGGCTCGGGTGCTGGGCTCGGACGAAGAGATACTCAAGATCGAGGCCCGGATCTTCGCGGATCTGCTCGACCGCATCGGCGCCTACTATCGCCCCATGAAGGAATCGAGCCTCGCCCTGGCGAAGCTGGACACTCTCTTGGCGCTGGCGGAGACGGCCGAAACGCGGCGTTTCGTCCGGCCCCGGGTGGATTCCAGCCTGACCCTGTCCATGAGCGCGGCACGCCATCCCGTGGTGGAGGCCGCGTTGGGCCGGGGCGGCTTCGTGCCCAACGATTGCGGGATGGACCCCGAGACCACGCAGATCAAGCTGCTGACCGGGCCCAACATGGCCGGCAAGTCCACCTACATGAGGCAGGTGGCGCTGGTGGTGGTCCTGGCCCAGATGGGCAGCTTCGTGCCCGCGGATGCCGCCCACGTGGGACTGGTGGACCGCCTGTTCACCCGTTTCGGCGCCACCGATGCTCTGGCGTCCGGCGAATCCACCTTCATGGTGGAGATGAAGGAGACGGCCCGCATCCTCAGGCTCGCTACCCCCCGGAGCCTGATATTGCTGGACGAGGTGGGACGCGGGACCAGCACCTTCGACGGCATCTCCATCGCCTGGTCCCTGGCCGAGTTCCTGCACGAGTCGCCGCACCGGCCGCGGACCCTGTTCGCGACCCACTACCACGAGCTTACGAGCCTGGCCCGGACCCGGCAGCGCGTGAAGAACTTCAACTTCGCGGTCAAGGAGTGGCAGGGGGAAGTGATCTTCCTGCGCACCCTGAAGGAGGGTCCGGCCAGCCGCAGCTACGGCATTCAGGTGGCCGGGCTCGCGGGGTTGCCGCGTCCCCTGATCGAGCGGGCCAGGGAGATCCTCGGGAATCTCGAGGGCGAGGAGCTGAACGCCTGGGGGCAGCCGCGGCTGGCGGGCGCCGAACCGGCGTCGGAAGGGGCTCAGTTGATGTTGTACGAGTCCCGGCGGGACCGGTTGCGCGAGAAGCTCGAGGCCGTCGACATCAATGCCCTTACCCCCCTGGAGGCGCTGAACCTCCTGGAGGGGCTCGTGGCGGAGGCGAGACGAGGAGGCTGATTGGCACGTCTGCTGGCCCTGCTGCTTCTGCCATGCGTCCTGGGGACGGCGTGGGATGTCCACGCCGCCGTGTCCACGGCGCGTCTTACGGGCGTGCGTTTCCTCTCCTCGGCCAACTATACCCGGGTGATTCTCGATCTCAGCGGCCGGGTGAAGTTCACCATCCGGACCCTTGCGGCCTCACGCCAGAAGAACCTTCCGCCGAGGATCTACATGGACCTCGTGGGCGCCCGCCTGGCCATGCGGCGGCACCGTGTCGACGTCAAGGACCGGCTGATACGGCGGATCCGCCTCGGTCAGAGGAAGGCGGACGTGGTACGGGTGGTGCTGGATCTCAAGCATCCCGGCAACCACGATGCGGTGCTGATGACCAACCCCCACCGGCTGATGGTGGACGTGGAGCGGCGGGGCCGGTCTCCCACGCGCCGGCAACTGGCGGTCCGCAAGATCGTGCTGGACCCGGGGCACGGAGGAAAGGACCCCGGCGCCATCGGGGCCGGGGGCCTCAGGGAGAAGGACGTGGTGCTGCGGGTGGCCAGGAAGCTGGCGCCGATGCTGCGCCGCAGAATGGGAATGGATGTGGTGCTTACCCGGAACACCGACGTCTTCATCCCCCTCAAGGGACGGACGGCCGTGGCCAACGCCGAGCGGGCGGACCTGTTCCTTTCCATTCATGCCAATGCGAGTCACAACCGCAGGGCCGGCGGCCTCGAGACCTACTACCTGGACAAGACCACCGACGAAGCCACCATGAAGCTGGCCGCGAGGGAGAACGGGACGGCCCGCAGGAACCTCACGGACTTGCAGATCATGTTGAGCGACCTCAAACTGAACGTGTATCTGCCGGATTCCATCAGCCTGGCCAGTCACCTGCAGTCGTCGCTGGTGAAGAAGACCCGGCCGCACTATTCGCGGGCCAAGAACCTCGGGGTCAAGAAGGGACTGTTCTATGTGCTGGTGGGCGCGCGAATGCCGGCGGCGTTGACGGAGCTGTTCTTCGTCAGCAATCGCCGCGAGGCCCGGGCGCTGCGGCGTCCGGAGTTCCAGGACGCCATCGTCGGCGGACTGTTCCTCGGCATCAAGAACTATGCCGACAGGCTGCGGAAGAGAGGGACCCCCTAGTGACGATACCGGAGGCAGGAGGCGGCAACATGCATGACCCGGCGCTACCGAACGAAACCCTCGCGTCCTGGCGCGGCCTTGCGGCCGAGCAGATCCGGAGCGCCAGGACCGGGGAGGGCGTCCGGGGCTACCTCGACCTGGGACGGCGGCGTCTTCTGGAGGCCCATCGCGCCGGCGCTTCGGGCACGGAGGTGGTGCGGGCGTACGGGGAGATGACGGACTGCCTCCTCCAACGCCTCTTCGAGATGGCCGACGAGGAACAACGCGCGCGCCGCCCTTGGTTCAAGGGACGGTGCGCCGTGGTCGCCCAGGGGGGGTACGGCAGGGATGAGCTGAACCCCTATTCGGACATCGATATCCTCTTCCTCTACGGCTGGCGCGCCGGCCCCTACGTGGAGTTCGTCACCGAGAGGATCCTCTATCCCCTGTGGGACGCCGGTCTGACCATCGGCCACGCCACCCGCACCGTGGCGGAGTGTGCGCGGCACGCCCGCGGCGACCACGTAATCCAGACGGCGCTGGTGGATGCGCGCCATATTTGCGGCGACGAGCGGTTGTCCCGGGACCTGGAGCGGGTGGTCTGGCGGCAACTCAGCGGCAACGCCCGGGACCGCTTCGTCAAAACGAAGATCGGCGAGCACGGCCAGCGCCACCAGCGGTACGGGGAATCGGTGTTCCTGCTGGAGCCCGACATCAAGGAGGGCCAGGGAGGCCTGCGGGACATCCACACGGCCATGTGGATCGCCCGAGCCAAGTGCGGCGCGGTCAAGCTCCACGACTTGCCGGAAGCGGGGTTGCTGGAGGCCAGGGACGCGGCGGCGCTCGAGCGCGGCCGGGATTTCCTCTGGCGTACCCGGAACGAGCTGCACTTCCTGGCGGGCCGGCACCAGGACCGGCTGACCTTCGAGTCACAGGAGCAGGCGTCCCGGCGACTGGGTTATGCGGCGGAGGGGAAGCTGAGCGAGGTGGAGACCTTCATGCGCGCCTACTACCTTCACGCCGAGGAGGTCAGCCGGCTGTCGTCCCTGGTGATCCACCGCTCGGTGGATCACGACCCGTCTCAACGCCGGAAGCCCCGGTCTGGCCGCGATCTGCGTCCGGGCGTCCGGATCGCCGGACGGACCCTGGCGGTGGCCCCCGCCAAACAAGCCGACGCCGGTCCCGAGGAGCTGCTCGAGCTGTTCGCCGACCTCCAGCGATACCGGCTGAGCCTGGGACAGGACTCGCGGGAGATCGTCAGGGCCCGGGTAGGGACCCTGGACGGAACGCTGGCGGGGTCGGCGGCGGCCAATCGTCGTTTCCTCGGCATCCTGCGGGGCAACGAGTGGATCTACGAGACCCTGCTGGAGGTGCACCGGACGGGCGTGCTGGACGCCCTGGTCCCGGAGTTCGCCCGGGTCCGCTGCATGGCGCTGCACGACCTGTACCACATCTACACGGTGGACCAGCACCTCATGCGGGCGGTCAAGGAGTTCGAGCGGCTGCGGTCGGGGGAGTTCGAGGCGTCGCTGCCCCGGCTGTCGCAGCTTGCCCGGGAAGTGGAGCGGCCGGAGATCCTGATCCTCGGCATCCTGTTCCACGACATCGGCAAGGGTCAGGGCGGCGGCCACTCGGAGCTGGGACGGGCGATGGCGTTGGAAGCGGCCGGTCGCATGAGCCTCAACGAGGACGAGCAGGACCTGCTGGCCTTTCTGGTGCTGCACCACCTGCTGCTCACGGCTATCGCGTTCCGGCGCGACATCCAGGACGAGAAGACGGCGATGGACCTGGCCGATGCCGTGGGGACGACGGAGAACCTCAAGGCCCTCTACGTGCTCACCTATTCGGACGTGAAGGCGGTGGGGCCGGACGTGTGGAACAACTGGAAGGCGGCGCTGCTGGACGAGCTGTTCAACCGTACGCTGGACGTCCTGGAGGAGCGCGAAAAGGGCGAGTCCGGGCGGCCGGACCAGGACGTGAAGGTCCGGCGCGTACAGGACCGCCTGATGGCGCAACTCGGCGCGGAGCACCCGGTCGAGGAAGTCCGGCGGGACTTCATCGAGGCCATGCCCAGGCGCTACTTCCTCACCACCCCCGAGGAAGACATGCCGTTCCACTACCGGTTGCTGCAACGGCTCCGGGACGAGCCGTTCCTGGCGGCGGTGTTCCACCACCCCGAGCACGGCCACAGCGAGGTGGCCATCTGTGCTCACGACCAGCCGGGACTGTTCGCTTCCATCGCCGGCGTCTTCGCCGCCATGGAGTTGAACGTACTGAGCGCGCGCATCAGCACCCGCCGGGACGGGCTCATTCTGGATGTCTTCCGCATCTCGCATCAGGGCCGGGCCGAGGTGGTGATGGACGCGGGCAAGTGGTCGCGCATGGAGCTGCAGCTCCAACGGGTCTTGAGCGGCAAGACCGACATCGCCGAGCTGGTGGGCCGGTCGCGCCCCTCCCTGTCGCGGAGGCCGGCGGTGAAGGCCTCGACCCAGGTCCGGTGGGACAACGCCGCGTCGGACGACTTCACGGTCATCGAAGTCTACACCCGGGACCGGCCGGGGGTGCTCTTCACCATCACCTATCTGCTTTCGAAGCTGGATGTTTCCATCCATCTGGCGAAGATCTCCACCGACGTCGACCGCGTTGCCGACGTGTTCTATGTAGCGGATGCGGAAGGCGGGAAGATCCGGGACGAGAAACGGCTGGAAGCGTTGCGCGAGGCGCTCCACCAGGAGCTGGACCCGAAGGATGACGGACGAGCTCACGCGGCAGGTTGACCGGTTCCTGGAGATGGCCGCGGTGGAGCGGGGACTGGCGGCCAACACCCTGGAGGCCTACAGCCGCGACCTGAACCGGCTGGCGGACTTCCTGTCCCGGCGGGGCGTCGAAGCCTGGGGCAACGCCACCCGGTCGCACCTGCGCGCCTACATCGCCGACATCCAGGGGCGCGGCCTGAGCGAGCGCTCCGTGGTGCGGCTGCTGGGCAGCATGCGGCGGTTCTTCCGCTTCCTTCTCAAGGAAGAGGTGCTGTCCGCCGATCCCGTGCCGGATTTCTCGTCCCGCGGGAGCACCGGACGCCTGCCCAAGACCTTGGGGGCCGAGGACATGCGCGCGCTGCTGGAGCAGCCCGACGAGGCGAAGCCCCTGGGAGCGCGGGACCGGGCGATGCTGGAGCTCCTTTACGGCAGCGGGCTGCGGGTCTCGGAGCTGGTGTCCCTGACCCTCCAGCAGGTCAACCTCGAGGCGAACTATCTCACCGTGAGGGGCAAGGGCGCCAAGGTCCGCCTGGTCCCCTTCGGGCGCTGGGCCCGGGACCGCCTGGAGCGCTACCTGCGGGAGGTCCGCCCGCGCTTCCTGACCCGCGGGTACAGCGACTACCTCTTTCTCACGCGTTCCGGCAAGCCGCTCACGCGCCAGGGGTTCTGGAAGCTGCTGCGCGGGTACGCCCTCCGGGCCGGGCTCCAGCACAGGGTCACCCCGCACACCCTGCGCCATTCCTTCGCCACGCATCTTCTGGAGGGCGGCGCCGACCTGCGCGCCGTACAGTCGATGCTGGGCCATTCGGACATCGCCACCACCCAGATCTACACCCACGTGAGCCGCAGCCGCGTCAAGCAGGTTCACCGCCGGTTCCATCCACGGGAGGCCCCGGACGCCAAGAGCTGACGGCCTCCGCCGTCAGCGGGTCGCCGCCGGAAGCCGTGTTGTGTTTTCGCAAAGCGTCACTTAAGAAAGTCCAATGTCCCAAGAGTTCCTGTGGCAGCTCTCCATCTGGGCGTTCCCGGTCCTGGTTGCCATCGTTTTTCACGAGGTGGCGCACGGGTGGGTGGCCTACCGGCTCGGAGACCCCACGGCTGCCGTCATGGGCCGTTTGACCCTGAACCCCCTGTCCCATATCGACATCATCGGCACCGTGCTGCTGCCCGCGTTCCTGATCTGGGCGGGAGGGCCGGTGTTCGGCTACGCCAAGCCGGTGCCGGTGGACTTCGACAACCTGAAGGACCCGAGGCGCGACATGATCCGGGTGGCCCTGGCCGGGCCCGGCGCCAACATCATCCTGGCGCTGTTGAGCCTGGTGGTGGTGAAGCTCCTCATCATGAGCGGCAACCCCGGGGCGGGCTCGACGTCCACCTACCTGTGGTACATGGCCCTCACCAGCGTCCGCATCAACGTGATGCTGGCGGTTTTCAACATCCTTCCGATACCGCCGTTGGACGGCGGACGGGTGCTGGTGGGCGTTCTGCCGGACGCCCAGGCCATGCAGGTGGCCCGCATCGAGCCCTTCGGCTTCATCATCGTGGTCGCTCTTCTGATGACCGGAGCGCTGACGTACACGCTGGTGCCGATCATGGACCTGGTGATCTGGTTTCTGGCCGTCCTTGTCGGAGTCGTGTAAGGTGTGTCCATGGAAACCATCGTAAGCGGAGCGCGCCCCACGGGACTGCTTCATCTGGGCCATCTCCACGGAGCCCTGCTCAACTGGGTCGGCCTGCAGGACAACTATCGCTGTTTTTTCTTTGTTGCCGACTGGCACGCGTTGACGACGGACTATCAGGCCCCGGACGACATCGTCGAAGGCACCCGGGCGATGGTGGCGGAATGGCTCAGTGTCGGGCTGGATCCGGCCAGGTGCACGATCTTCCGGCAGTCCGACATCAAGGAGCACGCGGAGCTCCATCTGCTGCTCTCCATGTTGACGCCGGTATCCTGGCTCGAACGGAACCCCACCTACAAGGATCAGTTGCGGGAACTCAGCGAGCGTGATCTCTCCACCTACGGCTTCCTCGGCTACCCGGTGCTGCAGGCGGCGGACATCATCATGTACAAGGCCCACCGGGTGCCGGTGGGGGTGGACCAGGCTCCTCACGTGGAGCTGACACGCGAGATCGTCCGCCGGTTCAACAGCTTCTACGGTCCGGTTTTCCCGGAACCCGAGGTGCTGCTCACGGAAACCCAGCGGCTGCCGGGCCTGGACGGGCGCAAGATGAGCAAGAGCTACGGCAACTCGGTGCTGCTCTCGGATCCGCCCGAGACCATCGACCGCAAGCTGAGCCGGATGGTGACCGACACCGCCCGCGCCCGCCGGACGGACCCCGGCGAGCCGGAGAAGTGCCCGGCCTTCAACCTGCACAAGATCTACTGCACCCCGGAGGAGATCCAGGAGGTGTCCGAGGGATGCCGCAGCGCCGGCATCGGCTGCCTGGACTGCAAGAAGGTGATGATCCGCCACGTCATCGACGACCTGGCGCCGTTCCGGGAAAAGAAGGCCTACTACGAGAAGCGTCCGGACGACATCCGCGACGTCATCGCCGAGGGCAACCGCGTCGCCGGCGAGGAGGCCGCGACGACCATGAGCGAGGTCCGGTCGGTATTGACGTTGTAGCGGCCTTTGACATGGCGGTGCACGTTCAACTGCAGATCTACGAAGGTCCCCTGGACCTGCTCCTCCATCTCATCAAGAAGAACGAGATCGACATCGTCGACATCCCCATCGCGTCCATCACCGAGCAGTACCTCGAGACGCTGGAGCTGATGCAGGGCCTCAGCCTTGACGTGTCGGGCGAGTATCTCGTCATGGCGGCGACGCTGCTGCACCTCAAGTCCAAGATGCTCCTGCCCCTCGAGGGCGCCGAGGAAGACGACGAGGAGGAGCCGGGGGAGACCCTGGAGGGATTGCAGCGCCGCCTGCTGGAGTACGCCCGGTTCAAGAACGCCGCCAGGGAGCTCGAGGACCGGGACATCCTCAACCGGGACGTGTTCGCCCGGCAGGGGCGGCCCGAGCGAGTGGCGGAGGTCAGTTTCGAGCAGCTTTCGGTGTTCGACCTGATGTCCGCGCTGCAGCGGGTCCTGGAGAGGTTCCCGGGTCCCTCCGTGCACACGGTGGTGCGGGAGACGGTGTCGGTGCGCGAGCGCATGACCTACATCCTCGACGAGCTGCACCGCAGGTCCTCGATGCTGTTCCAGGAGCTGTTCGATTCCGCCGGCTCGAGAATGGACGTGGTGGTGACCTTCCTGGCATTGCTGGAGCTCATCCGGATCCGCGCGGTCCGCGTGTTCCAGAAAGACCGTCTGGGGCCCATCGTCATGGAGCCGATGCTGTCCCTGACCGAAGCCAGCGCGGCCATGGAGGCGGATTCGCCGGAGGACGACTATGGAGAGTGAGCGGCTCAAGGCGGTCCTCGAGAGTCTCCTGCTGGCGGCGGAAGGTCCCGTGTCGGCGGACCGGTTGAGGAACGCGGTGGGCGACGAAATCGCGCGCAAGGAGATTACCGATGCCCTGGCGGAGCTGCGGGAAGAGTACGAGCGGACCGGAAGGGGACTGCGGGTAGCCGAAGTGGCCAATGGCTATCAACTCAGGACGCCCAAGGAGCACTCCGAGTTCGTCCGCCGGCTCACGGCGGTCAAGCCCGCCCGGATGAGCCGGGCGAACCTGGAAACCCTGGCCATCATCGCCTACCGCCAGCCGGTCACCCGCGCCGAGATCGAGGAGATCCGCGGGGTCAACGTGGATGGGGTGGTATCCACCCTGCTGGAGCGCCGTCTGATCCGGATCGTGGCGCGGAAGGACGTGCCGGGAAAACCCTTCCTTTACGGCACCACCCGCGAGTTTCTTGAGGCGTTCAACCTCAGGGACCTCAAGAGCCTGCCGACCCTTGAGGAGATGGAGGACATGACCCAGGCGCTGCGGGAGCCCGGGGTTGCGGACGCCGGGGACGAGGACCCGTCCGCGCCGGATCGGACCGGCGACGTCGGAGCCCCCGCCGCCGGTGAGTCCTCGCCGGCGGGCGGGGAACGAGACCCGGATTGAGCCGTGGAGCGGCTTCAGAGGATTATCGCGCACGCGGGGCTGGCCTCGAGGCGACAGGCGGAACAGTGGATCCTCGAAGGGCGCATCACGGTCAACGGGCGCCGGGTCCGGGAGCTGGGGACCCGCGCCGATGCCGCCCGTGACAACATCTGCGTGGACGGGCGGGTGCTGCGGCCGGTGGAATCCCGGGTCTACCTCGCGTTCCACAAGCCCGCCGGCGTCATCAGCACCATGAAAGACACCGAAGGCCGGCCCTCGGTGGCCGAGTATCTCCGCGCGGGCGGCCATCCGCGCGGGGTGGTTCCCGCCGGCCGCCTGGACTACGCCACTTCCGGCCTCCTGCTGCTCACCAACGACGGCGATCTGTCCTATCGCCTGACGCATCCCCGCTACGGCGTCCCCAAGACCTACGAGGTCAAGCTCAGCGGGATGCCCTCGGATGCCCAACTGGAGCGGCTGCGGCGTGGGGTGAGGCTGGACGACGGGGTGACCGCGCCGGCGGACGTACAGGTGCTGCGGCGGCTGAAGCAGAAGGTATGGCTCCAGGTGGAGCTCCGGGAGGGGCGGAACCGGGAGATTCGCAGGATGGTGGAGTCCGTGGGGCACACGGTGGAGCGGCTGGTGAGAAGCCACTTCGGCCCCATCGCCCTCGGCCATCTGGGCCGGGGCGAGATGCGCCCCCTGACCGGGGCCGAGCTGGGCCGGCTCAGGCGGGCCGTGTCCCTGGCATAGGGAAGGTTCATGACCGGGGGAGAAGACTCCATGGCAACCCACCATCACCACATGCAGCATCACCATGGAGGCGGCGGTTACCGCTTCTGCCCCCGCTGTGCCGGGACCCTGGTGCCCCGAACGCTCAAGAGCAGCGAGCCCGAACGCCTGGTCTGCGAGAAGTGCTCCTTCATCTTCTACCAGGACCCCAAGGTGGTGGCTGGCGCCATCTGCACCCTGGACGGCGGCGTGGTGCTGTTGCGCCGCGGCATCGAGCCGGCCATGGGCAAGTGGGTCTTCCCCGGCGGGTACGTCGACCGGGGCGAGAGCACCACGGAGGCGGCGGTCCGCGAGACCAGGGAGGAAAGCCAGCTCGAGGTGGCGACGCGGGCGCTTCTGGGGGTCTATTCCTACTCGGGGTCGCCCAACGTGATCATCGTCTACGTCGCGGAGGTGGTGGGAGGGGCGCTGACGGCCGGGGACGAGAGCACCGAGGCCGGCACCTTCCCGCTTTCCGCGATTCCCTGGGACGATCTCGCCTTTCCCAGCACGGTGGAAGCCCTGAGGGATTTCGAGCGCCTTTATGGCAAGGGCGAAGTGTGTTAAAAGTCCCTCGTTCCTCAAATTCATGAAAGGAGAATCGTTTGATGGCAATGCCAAACGTCGGGGAAAAGGCCCCCGAGTTCAGCCTGCCGGTCACCCGGGAAGAGAACGTGTCCCTGGGCGACTACGCGGGCAAGAAGAACGTCGTGCTGGCGTTCTATCCGCTGGATTTCACCGGCGGCTGAAAGCAGGAATTGAGCAACTTCGAGGCTGACAAGGCCAGCTTCGAGGCCAAAGACGCTCAGGTCCTGAGCGTAAGTGTTGATTCGGTGTTCGCCCACAAGGCGTTCGCGGAGCAGATGGGCGGCATCACTTTCCCGATGCTGTCGGATTTCTTTCCCCACGGGGCCGTGTGCGAGCAGTACGACTGCCTCCGTGACCAAGGCTTTCCCAAGAGAGCCGTCTTCATCATCGACAAGCAGGGCACCGTCCGTTTCGCCAAGGTCTACGAGGGCGGCATCCCGGAGAACGCGGATTTGCTGGCCGAGTTGGACAAGCTCTAGCGGCCTCCGTGGCAGATCATCAAGGAAACAGGGGCGGCCCAAGCCGTCCCTGTTTCTTTTCGGGGCGTTGCTTCGCCCCGCATGGGCCACGGGGCATCGCCGGAATCGCCCCGCATCAGAAGGGCAGGGCGTGGACTAGCGCGGGGATCCGCTCGTCGCCGTGTCCGATGGTGACGGTGCTGCCGGGCTCGACGTAGCTGCGGTGAACATAGGCGAGGGCGATGGGGCACCGGAGCCGGGGCGACGCCACGGCGCTCGTGACGCGGCCGATGTCGCGGTCTTCTCCAAGCAGCGGGTCGCCGGGTTCGGGTATGGTGCGGCCCCGCACCTCGAGGCCCACGAGCCTCCGGTTCACGTGGCCCCGGGAGTGGATCCGCTCCACCGTCTCCTGTCCCAGATAGCATCCCTTGGAGAAGCTGACGGCGCCGTCGAGGCTGGTTTCCAGCAGGAGCGTCTCGGCGTCCATGTCGACGCCGTACCGGGGAATCCCGGCCTCGACCCTGAGGGTCTCCTGGGCCTCCAGTCCGATCCACGGAATGTCTCGCGCCGCGGGGAGCGCCGCCAAGGTCAAGAGCCTGTCCCGGGGAACCACGAGATCGAAGCCGCTCTCTCCCGTGTGCGTCGCCCGGACGACCCGGAGCCGGATGCCGGCGCATTCGACCTCCCCGTGGCACAGCTCCCCGGCCGGCAACGAACCGGCATCCAGCAGCCCGGACAGGGCGGCTTCCGCCTGCGGTCCCTGGATGGAGAGCACGGCCAAGCCGGGGAAAAGTTCTGCGATTTCCACCTCGTCCGCGATCAGGTAGCGGTCGAGGTGTTCCAGCACTCCCGCCGCCAGGGGCTCGCCCAATTCCACGAGGAAAGCGTCGTCGGTCCGAAAGACCCGCAGGTCCGCCAGGATCTTGCCTTGAATGTTCAGGACCGCGGCCGGTACGCCTTCACCCGCGCCCAGGGCCTTGACGTCGTTGGACACCATTCCCTGAAGCCACTCGACGCTGTCCGGTCCGGTGATGGAGAGCAGGGCCCGGTCCGCCAGGTCGAGCCAGCCGGCGGCGGCACGCACCGCGTCGTACTCCGCGGCGGGGTCGCCGAAGTGGGCGGACAGCCTCCACCCCGCGCGCTCGCGAAACGCCGCACCGTTCCCTTTGTGGAAGTCATCGAGGGACGATATCTTCATGGCGACGGTTACAGTAACCGGCTTGGTGCCGCATGGCAATGGGCTTCGCCGGCGGCTCGCGACCAACGGGGGACCAGACATGGCCAAGACCGCAAGGGACCTGGATCTTCGCAAGCTCGAGATCTTCTACTGGGTGGCGGAGCTTCGCAGCTTTTCGCTGGCGGCGGAGCACTTCTCCCTCAGGCAGCCTACCGTGACCGCACATGTCCAGACCCTCGAGCAACAACTCGGCTGCAAGCTCTTCCGGCGATCCGGCGGCAGGTTCGACCTGACCTCCACCGGATGGATGCTGTACGAACAGGCCGGCGCGGTGCTGAAGCTGAAGAACCAGGCGTTGGCGGCGTTGGACCGCATCCAGGGAAAGGTGGAAGGGGAGTTGCGGCTGGGCGGCAGCAACGTCCCCGGGGAGTACATCCTGCCGGGCGTGCTGGGAAGCTTCGTGGCGCGCTTTCCGGACGTGCGTCCGGTGCTCCGCATCGGCGATTCCGCGGTCATCGTGGCGGCGATCCTCGACGGCACGCTGGAGCTGGGCTTCACCGGCTTCCGCACCCGCGACGAGCGATTGAAGTACCGCAAGACATGGCAGGACGAGATGATCGTGGCGGTGCCCCCGAACCATCGCTGGGCGGGCCTGAAGCAGGTGCCGCTCCAGGACCTCGGCAAGGAGCCGTTCATTTCCCGGGAGGGCGGGTCCGGGACCCTGCGTTCGTTTCTGCAGCTTGTGGCCAGGCGCGGCGGGGAGCCCGAGCGGTTCCTCAAGGTGGGGATGGAGCTCGGCAGCACCGCCGCGGTCAAGGAGGCGCTCATGGAGGGGTTCGGGTTCTCCGTCCTTTCCCGCGCCGCCATCCGGCGCGAGGTCCAGCAGGGCCTGATCAAGGAGGTGCGTGTCAAGGGCCTGGACCTGGTTCGCCCCTTCTACCAGGTGACCCACCGCGAACGCCCGCTGGCGCCGGTGCCGCGGGCGTTCGTGCAGTTCCTGAACCGCGCGCCGCGGACCCGTCTATGGGAACCGGTGGCTCATAGCTAACGTCTATTTGACATATAGGTCATCTTGATATCCACTCAACCGAAACAATACTCCGGGAGGTATCGCGATGAGACGTAAGTTGGCATGGCTGCTGGGCGTGGTGGTTTTGGTTGTCTGGACAGTAGGCGGGATTGCCGCGGCGGACACGCTGCGGGTGTCGGCGATCCCGGACGAGGACCCGCAGGAGTTGCTGCGGAAGTACAAACCCTTCACCGACTATATTGCCCGTGAGGTGGGGGTGAAGGTCAAGTTCGTGCCGGTGGTGGACTATGCCGCCACCGTGGAGGGGCTGGCGGCGAACCGGCTCGACATCGTCTGGTACGGTGGCTTCACCTCGGTCCAGGCCACGCAGCGCGCCAAGGGCGCTACGCGCCTGGCCATGCGCGAGGAGGACGCGAGCTTCAAGAGCGTCTTCGTCGCGCGCACGGACTCCGGCATCAAGGAACTGGCGGACCTCAAGGGCAAGACCTTCGCCTTCGGCAGCGTAAGCTCCACCTCCGGACACCTGATGCCGCGTCACTTCCTCAAGGCGGCCGGGGTCGACCCCGAACGGGACTTCAAGAAGTTCGGTTTCAGCGGCGCCCACGACGCCACCGCGGCATGGGTGGCGGCCGGACGGGTCGACGCCGGCGCGCTGAACTTCCTGGTGTGGAAGAAGCTCGTCAACAACAAGAAGATCGATACCGCCAAGACCAACGTCTTCTGGACCACGCCGCCGTACGTCGACTACGTGTGGGTGGCCCGGGGCGGCGTGTCCAAGGAAATCCGGGAGAAGTTCAAGCAGGCGCTGCTCAAGCTCGACTACTCGAAGCCCGAGGACAAGGAGATCATGGATCTCCAGCGCACCAAGAAGTTCATTCCGGCCAAGGACTCGGATTGGGACGGCATCAAGAAGGCTGCCATCGCCGCGGGCATGCTCAAGGTCAATTGAAGCCCGCGCAACAATATCACCTGGACGGCGTCCGAAAGGTGTTCGGACGCGGCCAGGTGGCGCTGGAGGGGTTCGACTTGAAGGTCGCCCGCGGTGAGCGGGTGGCCCTCATCGGCCCCAGCGGCGCCGGGAAGACCACGCTCTTCCGGATGCTGAACTGCACGATCCGGCCCACCTCGGGACATCTGCGTATCGGCGGGCAGGAGGTGGCGGATCTGTACGGCCGGAGTCTGCGGGAGATGCGCCGCCGCATCGGGACGATCTACCAGCAGCACAACCTGGTGCCGCGCTTGCGGGTGCTCCACAACGTGCTGTCCGGCAGGCTGGGGAGCTGGTCGCTGCTGGGCTCCCTGGCGTCGCTGGCGAGGCCCTCCCAACTGGAGACCGCACACCGGGCGCTGGCCGACGTGGGCATCGGCGAGAAGCTTTTCAGCCGCACGGACGAGCTTTCCGGCGGACAACAGCAGCGGGTCGCCATCGCCCGCGTGCTGGTGCAGGACCCCGACGTCATCCTGGCGGACGAGCCGGTGTCGTCGGTGGATCCGTCGTTGGCCGAGACCATCATCAAGCTGCTCATCGCCATCAGCGACGACACCCACAAGACGCTGCTGGTGAACCTTCACAGCACCGACCTGGCGCTGTCGCATTTCCCCCGGGTCATCGGCATGAAGGCGGGGGTCAAGCTGTTTGACACCGCTACCTCGCGGGTGACCCCGGAGCTTCTGCAAGAGCTCTACTCCGGCCACGCCGCGGTGAACGGCGCCGGCGAGCCCTACGGGGAACCGGAGCACCGGCGGACCGCGGTCTAGCCCGGCGTTCATGAACTCCATTCCCAGGACGCTGGGCTCGCGGTCGATCTTCCCCTACGTATTCGGCGGACTGTTTCTGCTTGTGCTGGCGGACAGCTGGCGCCGGGCCGAGGTGGATCCGGGGATCTTCTTCGAGGCCGAGGGCAGGGAGCACCTGTGGCGGTTCGTCACCGGCATGTATCCGCCGGAGCTGTCCTGGGACTTCCTGGAGCTGATGGTCCGGCCCACCCTGGAGACCATACAGATCTCGGTGATGGGAACCCTGATCGCGGTGCTCATCGGCTTTCCGCTGGGACTGCTGGCCACCAGCACCTTCAGCTTCCAGGGCATCCTCCACGAGTCCGAGTATCGGGGCTTCGGCCCGAGACATGCTTTCAAGGTCTGCCTCTACGGCCTTGCCAGAGGCCTCCTGAGCCTCTTCCGCTGCATCCCCGAGTTCGTCTGGGCCTTCATGTTCGTGCGCGCCGTGGGCCTGGGCCCGTTCCCCGGAGTGCTCGCCATCGGGGTCGCCTACGGCGGGATGCTGGGCAAGGTCTATTCCGAGATATTCGAGTCGGTGAACGAGCGCCCCCTGGAGGCCATCCAGTCCACTGGCGCCGGGCGGCTGCAGATTTTCTTCTACGGCTGGTTCCCTCAGGTGCTGCCCAACATCACCTCCTACACGCTCTACCGCTGGGAATGCGCGGTGCGCACCTCGGCCATCCTGGGCCTGGTGGGTGCCGGCGGCATCGGCCAGCAGATCGAGATATCCATCCGGATGTTCAACTTCCACGAGGTGACGACCTTGCTGATCATCCTGTTCTCGCTGGTGGCGGGGGCGGACTACGTCAGCGCCAAGGTACGGTCGCTGCTATGAACCACGCCGACGCCAACGCCGATCAACTGGCAGCCCTCAAGTCCGGCGCCCGGGACCGCTCCCGGTCGTCCACCTGGGCGCTGCTGGCGCTCTTGGGGGCGCTGTTCGTGTGGAGCTACCAGGGTTCGGAGATCGACCTGGGCATGCTCTTCAGCGCCGACGGCGGCGGCGCCATCGCCGACTACGTGGAGCGCCTCTTCCCTCCCGACCTCTCCGCCAAGGTCGTGGCCGACGCCGTCGAGGGCGCCTGGGAGACCCTGGCCATCTCGTTGATCGGCACGCTCCTGTCCGTGGTCATCGCGCTGTCCCTGGCCTTCTTCGGCTCGCGCAACCTCGTGTACGCCGGGTTGCTCTACGAGATGGAATCCCGGCGCCACCGCGTCCTGCTGCGCCGTATCCCGTACCTGGCGGCCAAGGCCATCCTGAACTTCCTGCGCACCATCCCCGAGATGCTGTGGGCCCTGGTGTTCGTTTTCCTGGTGGGCCTAGGCCCGTTCC
This sequence comes from uncultured Binatia bacterium (SeqCode), assembly GCA_965219905.1. Lineage (GTDB taxonomy): Bacteria > Desulfobacterota > Binatia > UBA9968 > JAJDTQ01 > JAJDTQ01. The sequence continues at coordinate 125,515 of CBDCOS010000004.1, forward strand.
CGGGGGTGCTGGCGCTCGGGGTCCATACCGGCGGCGTGTTGGGCAAGCTCTTCGCCGAGGTGCTGGAAGACGTGGACCTGCAGCCCGTGGAGTCCCTCCAGTCCACCGGCGCGGGCAAGATCCAGATCCTCTTCTACGCCATCCTGCCCCAGGTCCTGCCGCAGTTCATCTCCTACACCCTGTACCGCTGGGAGGTGAATATCCGCGTCGCCGCGGTCCTGGGCTTCGTGGGCGCGGGCGGACTGGGGCAGCGCATCCACATCGCTTTGAGCCTGTTCCTCGAGCAACAGCTCCTGACGCTGCTGATTGCGCTCTACGTTCTGGTGACCGGAGTGGACTACCTGAGCGCGTACCTGCGGCGGCGGGTGGTGTGACCCGGGCTACCCGCCGAGCCAGGCTCGGGCAATCCATGGGGAGGTCAGGGCCGGATCACGACCTTCAGGGCCTTCTTCGCCATCATCGACCGCAGCGCCTCCTCGAGACCCTCCAGCGGCGCCTCCGCGGACAACAGCGGCCTGGGGTCAACTGTCCCGCGGCTCAGCATGTCCAGGGCTCGCGCAACCGTGCTCGGACGATGATGGTAGGTGCCCTTGATAGCAAGCTCGTTGTAGTGGACGAGCGTCGTGTCCAGCGAAATGCGCGTCCCCGGCGGACAGCCGCCGAAGAAGTTGACCACGCCGCCGGGACGAACGCAGCCGAGGGCGTCCTCCCAGACCGCGGGCACGCCGGTGGCGTCGATAACGCAGTCGAAGCCGTCTCCGTCCGTGGACAAGCCACGTAGTCGCTCCGCCTCGCCGCCGTCGCGGACCACCTGCACCGCATCCCCGGCGCCGAGGGCCCGAGCCACTTCGAGCCGTCCCGGGTTTGGATCGGCGACTACCACCCGGTGGCCTTCGACCGCGAGCGCGGACGTCAGCAACAACCCCATGGGGCCACTGCCGTAGACCAGCACCTCGGAACCCTTACGGAGGTCGCATACGTCGATGCCGTGAACGACACACGCCAGCGGCTCCAACAGCGCGGCCAGCTCGTAGGGAATATCGGCATCGAGCCGGTGCGTGCTGACCTCGACAAACCGCCTTGGAATCAGGATGTACTCGGCAAAGGCGCCGTTGATGTACCGGAGATCCCGGCACAGGTTCTCGCGGCCCCCATCGCAGTACGCGCACCGCCCACACGGCGCCGAGTTGACCACCGCCACGCGGTCGCCTCGTTGGAATCCCGCAACCCCCGGACCCGATTCCGCCACTTCGCCCGCTAACTCGTGCCCGAACGCCGTCGGCACCCTCAGCATCCGCGGATGCCCTCCCCGCCGGAACACCTTCACATCCGTCCCGCAAGTGGTAGCCGCCCGAATCCGGACGAGGATCTCCCCCTCGCCGGGCTCGGGAACGGGTTCTTCCCGCAATTCGAGTTGCTCGGGACCGAGCAGATATATGACCCGGTGGTTCATGAAGATGGAGGACGCGCATCGAGCCGCCATCTTCTCGGGCCTAGCACCGATGAGAGGGAAGAGGCAAACGACTTGTCAACAAAGGGGGTGGAGCATCCCGGCCGCAAAGGGGCGTGTTTCCAAGCACCCGTGGGCGTGCTAGGTTGAAGCTCCAGCAACACGCGGAGAGGTGGCCGAGTCCGGTTGAAGGCGCCTGACTCGAAATCAGGTTTACCTACGGGTAACGGGGGTTCGAATCCCTCCCTCTCCGCCACCCTATTTCTGCAAGCTACTGAAATCATTGACGGAAATGCGTGTCCTTGGTGTTGGGTTATCACTAATGGCATCACTATAGGTGTAGTATGGAGAATCAGAGCCAGCGAACTTTGGCTAGGGTTCGGGATCGTCGGGACAAAGAAACGCAGTGTTTGCATGACGAAGCGATGGAGCACTACCGGGCTGTGGTGGATGCCCACCACCAAAACTTCCGCTCGGTAATTGACTACGGCCTAACGGCGGTGAAAGCGGCGATGCTAATCAATGGGGGAGCCGCAATCGCAATACTCGCCTTCCTTGGGAACCTGAAGCCAGGCGCCCCGCTGTCCATTCCACCAACCTCACTTGCTTTCCCACTCCTTTCCTTTCAGCCGGCGTGCTCCTTGGCGCGCTCGGGACGATGTTCGGTTACTTCACGCAGTACAAGTTCACGTACGATTTCGTGAGAACCGGTCAGGCTTCCATAGTCGGGATACTCTTGCATTTGACAGCCGTGCTCTTCGTGGTGATCGCGTTCGGCTGCTTCGCATATGGTATTTGGCAATCGTATCAGGCAATCTTTTGACGTCTAAGAAGCGTTCAAGTCGTTTACCCTCGGCGGCATTTTAACGGCATGGTTGGACCGAACAACGCCGGGAAGGCGACGATACTCGTCGCGGTTAGAATCCTGGCTGCAGGTCTACGGAAGGTCAATTCCCGAACGGCGGACTTGGTGGAAGGTCCAAATGGGAAGACGTTCGGTTATGCGGTCAACCTTGCAGAGTTGTCGATCGGCGAGGAGAACATCTTCTTTCGCGCCCGGTGACCTGCGGCGCCGCGTAGAGGAGAACATCTTCTTTGACTACGACGATTCCGAGCCCGCGATTGTGACTTTTTCACTCACGGGGGAGAAGAAGCTTGTGCTGTACTTCCCTGGAAACGGGGCCTGATCGCTGACAATCCTGAAAGAACGGTTAAATCGCCGTCGGCCTTCAAGGCTGCTTTCAACTGCCAGACTGGGTTCGTCCAAATCCTCGGGCCTGTAGAGCACATGAAGAGACTGTCCGAGAAGGATGCCGCGCGTTTGGCCTCGTTCAATTATCGGGCGGCACGAAGCTTCAGGAACATCTGGTCCCATTATCCGGAGGACTTCGAGGAGTTTCGAGGCAGTCTCCGTGAGACATGGCTGGGAATGGCCATTGAGCGACCGAAGGTCGATACGTCACATGACAAGCTAGTTCTCCACATGTTTTGTCCCGAAGTGCGCATTCCCCGGGAGATTTTCTAGGCTGGATTGGGGTTTCAAGACTGTTGCTAGATGCTCACACACCTCGTGAAATCGAGAAATTCGTCGATTCTTCTTATCGATGAGCCGGACATTTATCTGCATTCCGATCTGCAGCGACAGATGTTGACTTCACTCGAAAATCCCGCTCCCGACATCTTGATCGTGACTCACTCAACGGAGATCGTCTCGGAGGTGGAACCCGATGACATCGTCCTGATCGACAAAAGCCGCAGGTCCGCCAAGCGGATCTCGGATCGATCGAAACTGACCAAGGTCTTCTCGATCCTCTAGAGACGGCAGAGAAAGCCGGTGCGGTTCAGTAAATCCGGGGCGGCTCAATCACCTCGTCGGCCTAGGGTTGGTGAGGGTCGGGCCGTGAACTGTGGTAAACTAAGTCGGATTGGATGGGTTGAGTCACGACAGAGCAAAGTGTGCCCGTCCACCTTGGGGATGGTCTATTCGCTGGCTGCGATCAGAAAGCAACTCAACTCGGGGAGTTTATCGCATGAGTCGACCGTTTGCTATTCGCGACTCTGACCTTGGTCTCGCCAAAGATTTCGCAAGACGACTGACCGCTGCGGTGCACGAGACGCCTATGCGGGTCACCTTGCATGGCTCACGGGCTCGAGGAGATGCGGACGAGGAATCCGACTTGGACATCTTCGTCGTCGTTGACCGAGACGATCCTGAGAAAGCCATCGAGAAGACGGCCTTCGGTATCGCCTGTGAACTGACACTTGAGTCTGGCATTCTCGTTTCGGTATTGGTCGCTGACGCTGCGTTCCTTCGTCGCCACGAGGGCTTTGCTTTCCTGGAAGCGATTGAGGAAGAGGGAATTCCGCTGTGAGTGAGGCGGAAGTGGTTTCTCTTATGGACAGGGCGCGTCGGAGCCTGCGCAGTGCCCATAACATACTCGATGATGGCGACCATGATTTTGCGGTGTCGAGAGCGTATTTCGCGATGTTCTACGCGGCGAGCGCGACGCTTCGATCTCAGGGAGTCAGGCGCTCCAAGCACTCCGGAGTAATTGCCGCGTTTGGTCAACATATGGTCAAGACCGGGAGGTTTCCCGTAGAGCAACACGTGGCGCTACAAGCCGCGTTCAGTTCTCGCGGTGCAGGTGACTACGGAGGGGTATTCCCTGATCGCGAGGAGGCCGAAAGGCGCCTCCAAGAGGCTGAGGAGTTTGTGGCGGCCGTGGCCGATTTCCTCACGGCGGAAGGTCTGAATTTCTAAACCTCAAGATGTACCAATGTGCTGTGGAAGGGACATTCGGTCATGACTGAATGGCTCGGCATCGGGCACCTCTTCGAACTTTCCCGGACGGAAGCGATACTGGGGTTCTTCACCCCGCTGGCGGTCTTCGCCGTGTTCTTCCTGGCGCAGGGCATTCTGCCAGGAAGGCGGGTTCTCGGTTACGTCATCAATCCGGAGACCGGTCGACCCCGGAACTACCGGCTTAACGGTCTTCTGGTGTTCGCGCTCGCGCTGGTTGTGTGGGCTTTCGAGCTCACCGGGATGCCGCGCGACTGGTTCTACCGGTCTTCGGTCTACGCGGTGGCGGGCGGAACGGTTGTCGCCACTGTCGTGACCATCATTGCGGTGTTCAGCCAGCCGCGGGGCAAGGTCAGGAATCCGGTCCTGGCGTTGTGGTTCGGGCGGGCCCAGGAGTTGTCGTTTTTCAATCAACGCTTCGACGTCAAGATGTATCTCTATGTCGTCGGCGGGACGATGTTGTCGCTCAACGCCCTGTCCGGGGCCGCGTACCACTACGAGCTTTTCGGCGAAGACTACAATCCGGGCGTTTTCCTGTATGCGGCGTTCTTCACGTTCTACATACTGGACTACTGCATCTTCGAGCGCGTCCAGCTCTACACCTACGATCTGATCCACGAGAACCTTGGCTTCAAGTTGTTCTGGGGTTGCTTCGTGGTCTACGGGTGGCTGTTCATCCTGCCGTTGTGGGGCATGGCCGCCTACCCGGATCCCGGATTCTCGCCCGGCTGGACGTCCGTGTGGCTCATCGGGACGGCCGCGTTGTTCCTGCTCGGATGGGGCATCTCGCGCGGCGCCAACATGCAGAAATACACGTTCAAGCGGTGGCCCGACCGCAGGTTTCTCGGGTTCATGGAGCCCGAGTACATCGAGGCCGGTGACCGCAAGATCCTGTGCAGCGGCCTGTGGGGTGCCGCCCGCCATTTCAATTACATGGGCGAGGGGCTCCTTGCCCTGGCGATCGCCCTGGTATTCGGCTACTTCACCAATCCCTGGGCCTGGACCTACTTTGTCTTCATCGTCTCGCTGTTCACGTACCGTCAACTCGATGACGACAAACACTGCGCGGAGAAATACGGCGCGGACAAGTGGGCGGAGTATCAGGCGCGGGTGAAATACCGGATCGTTCCCGGCATTTATTGAGGGGATTCCCCCTGTCGCCGCACCGGATTTGCTGGTTGTAGACGGGGAAATCTGGTACACACAGGTTCCCGCCACCGCGATACCGATCGGCGGCCGGGATGTTGATTGCTGGCAGTCGGGTCCCGTGCAAGTGGGTCCCGCAAACCCCGTCAGGTCCGGAAGGAAGCAGCGGTAGCGGACCGCCCCTGTGCCACGGGGAAGCCTGGCTGTCGGCAATGAGCATCCCGCCACGCGAGCGGCTTTCGGGACGGAGTCGCGGCGGCAAGTTCACTCCCTGATGAGGGCTCGGAGGCCCACGAGGAGCGGCCCTTTCGTCATGTCCTATCTGGTTCTGGCCCGTAAGTGGCGCCCGCAGGGTTTTGCGGACATGGTGGGACAGCAGCATATCGCCCGGGTCCTCACCAACGCCATCCAGAGCGGCCGCATCGCTCATTGCTACCTGTTCACCGGCGTCCGCGGCGTGGGCAAGACCAGCGCCGCGCGCATCCTGGCCAAGGCCCTGAATTGCGAAGCGGGCTCCACGCCCACGCCCTGCAACGAATGCGTCCGTTGCAAGGAGATCAACGAGGGCCGCTCCATCGACGTGTACGAGATCGACGGCGCTTCCAACCGGGGCATCGACGAGGTCCGTCAGATCATCGAGAACGTGCGCTACCAGCCGGCCGCGGCGCGCTTCAAGGTGTACATCATCGACGAGGTCCACCAGGTGACCAAGGATGCGTTCAACGCTCTCCTCAAGACGCTGGAGGAGCCGCCGCCGTTCGCCAAGTTCATCCTGGCCACCACCGAGGTCCACCGGCTGCCGGAAACCATCCTGTCCCGATGCCAGCGTTTCGACTTCCGCCGCATCGAGGTGCGTGACATACACGAGCGGCTGCGACGGATCGCGGACGTCGAGGGCTTGAACATCACCGACGGCGCGCTGGCGCTGATAAGCCGCGCGGCCCAGGGCAGCATGCGCGACGCTCAGTCGTTGCTGGAACAGGTGCTTTCCTTCGCGGATCCCGCGTCGGAGGGGGGCGCCGTGGATGAGCCCTTGCTGCGGGACATTCTCGGAGTCGCCGAGAGGAGGGTGCTCTACGAGATCTCGGCGGCGGTGGTGGCCGGGGATCCCGCGGAGTGTCTCCGGCTGGTGGCGGAGGTGGCCAATCACGGGGTGGATCTGGCGGCCCTCTCCCGCGAGCTGGTGGAGCACTTCCGCAACCTCCTGGTGGTCCGCCTGACGGAGGAGCGGGCGGGTCCGGGCGCCGATGCCGCGGGCGAGGCCCGCTCCCGTCGGCTCATGGACCTGACCGACGAGGAGGTCTCCCTGCTCCACGATCAGGTGGCGCCGTTGGATCCCGAGGCCCTTATCGCCTACTACCGCTTCGTCGTCCAGGGGGATGAGATTGTCGCCCGTTCGCCGTATCCGAGGTTCGACCTCGAGGCCTCGCTGGTCCGCGTGGCGACCTTGCCTCGAACGGTGAACATCGCCGACGCCATTGAAGAGCTGCAGCGGCTCGAACAGAGGCTCGAGGGGAACGGGCCGGTCCGCGAGGAGCGGGCGCCCGCCGGAAACGGGCCGGGCAGCGAAACGGAACCGCTCCAGGGAGCGGAGCCGGTTCGAGACGCGCGGCCGCCCGGGGACGCGGAACCGGCCAGGAAGGCGGAGTTGGCCCCGGAACCCGAACCGGTCGCGGCACCGGAGACAGACCGGGCGCCACCGCCGGATGGCGCCGCCACGGAGCCGGCGCGTCCGGCCGCCGAGGAGGAAGCAGGTCGGGGGCAAGCGCCTCCCGAACCGACCGCGGCCGAATGGAGCCGCTTTCTCGAGTCCGTCGCTGGCCAGAACCGCCTCCTGGCATCGACGTTGCAGCAGGGCAGGCTCCTCGAGATCTCCGCCGCCGGCGTGAAGATCGGCCTCGAGGAACTGTTCCACCTGAGCTATCTTCGCGATGGCGAGAACATGGCGCTCTTCGAGCGGTATCTCGAGGAGTTCTTCCGGCGGAAGATGACGGCGGCGGTGGCGGCGACGGAAGCCGGCGGGTCCAAAGACGTGCCGGGCCCGGAGCAGGAGAGTGCCGAGGAAATCATCGACGAGGCGTTACGGATATTCGGCGGCACGGTCAAGTAGCCTGCCGGAGGGAGTGGTTCCATGAGTGAGGGTTTCGGCGGCATGGGCGGCCTCATGAAGCAGGCCCAGGAGATGCAGGCGAAGCTGGCGAAGATCCAGGAAGAGCTGGCGAAGAAGACGGTCGAAGCCAGCGCCGGCGGGGGCATGGTGCGCGTCACCGTCAACGGCCAGTTCATGCTTGCTTCCATCAAGGTGGACCCCAGCGTCATCGATCCGGAAGAGGTGGAGATGCTGGAGGATCTGGTGCGCGCGGCCGTCAACGAGGGGCTCCGGCGCGCGCGGGAGATGGCTTCGGAGGAGATGAGCAAGCTCACGGGAGGGTTCAAGATTCCCGGGTTGACGCCATGACCGGATATCCGGCGCCGCTGGCTCGCGTCATCGAGCAGCTCTCCAGGCTGCCCGGCATCGGCGAGAAGACTGCCGGGCGCCTGGCCTTCCACATGCTGAAGGAGGGGAAGGAGTCCGTGCTGGCGCTGGCTGGCAGCATGGAGCGCCTCAAGCGCGAGATGGGCCTCTGTCCGCGCTGCTTCGGCCTGAGCGAGATACCTCCGGGAACCGAAGAGGTCGCCCTCTGCAGGGTCTGCCGCGACCCCGGGCGCGACAGCTACACCGTCTGCGTGGTGGAGGAACCGTCGGACTTGATGGCGGTGGAGCGTTCCGGCGAGTACAAGGGCCTCTATCACGTGCTCCACGGCGCCATCTCGCCGCTCAACGGGATCGGTCCCGAGGCTCTGAAGATCAAGGAACTGCTGGCCCGGATCCGGGCCAATCCTCCCGCCGAAATCATCGTCGCCACCAACGCCACCCGGGCGGGAGACGCCACCGCCCTTTACGTCGCCAAGATCGTCAAGCCCCTCGGCATCCGCATCACCCGCATCGCCCGCGGCCTCCCCATGGGCGGAGAAATCGAGTACACCGACGCCGGCACCCTGGGCGAAGCCCTGGACGGACGGCGCGAATTTTAGAGCTGCCCGGGCTTTCGAGGGTGGGCGCCCTGCGGGAGCGTACCGGGAGTCCGATGACAGGCTGACCGCCGGACTAGCAGCAGGGCATCGGGTTTGCGATGAGGTTGTAGACGCTGTCGAAGTTTATTTCGTTGATGGTCTTCTGGATCTTGTAGAAGCGCGGGGGCTCGTTGTCCAGGAGGACCATGATGGCGGTCTCGATGGGCGGGCATTCCGGCTTGACGCAGGGCACTTCCTTGATGGTGATGGGGGTCTTGGACGGGAACTCCAGGGCCTGCCGCACCCAGATGCCGATCTGGTCAAGCGTGAAGGACGAGACGTCGCGGTAGATGTCGAGCCCGCCGTCCGTGGCGGCTTCGTCCTCCGAGCGGAGGCAGGTCTTGAGCCCGCCTTGCAACTCTTCCCCGTCCAGGTTCCGGCCGATGAACACCAGCCGGTTGACGCGTTCCTCGCCGTCCCCCCACTCCCGGCCGAGTTTCCCCTGAAACAGACTGTGCACCCCGTGGAACACGAACTGGTGCGAGTCGCCGTACATGTTGAGGATGCCCTTCATGCGCAGGATGTCGGGCCCCTTCTCCGCGAGCACCGAGCGGAACCAGTGGCTCAGGCGGGTCTTGTTGAGGTCCCCGGCCTGAACGAACGACACGGTTTTTACCGAAGGTTGGTGCTCGTGGTGATGGCTGTCCCGCAAGGCCTCCCGTTTGGCCTCGAGATCGAAGGCTTGCATCTCCAGCAGCTCGCCGATATCCACTTCGGCGTTCAGGGTGGGGGTCAAGCGGGCTGTGGGGTTCATTCCCTCGAGCTTGGCCGTCAGGTCGTCGGCTTCCTCCGGCGTGATGAGGTCGGTCTTGTTGAGCAGGATGGCGTCGGCGCAGGCGATCTGGTCTCGTGCCTCGTGCTGGGCGGCGAGCTGCTGTTCGATATGAAAGCTGTCCACGACGGTCACCACGGCTTGCAGCTCGAAATCCAGACCGATGCGCTGGTCCAGCAGCAAGGTCTGCACGATGACCGTGGGGTCCGCCAGGCCCGAGGTTTCCACCACGAGATAATCGAAGGTGTCGCGCCGCTCCAGGAGCTGCAGCAGCACCCGCAGCAGGTCGCCCTGGACCGCGCAGCAGATGCAGCCGTTGTTCATCTGGAAGATCTCTTCGTTGGAGGCGACGATGAGATGGTGGTCGATGCCCACCTCGCCGAACTCGTTGATGACCACGGCGATGCGGTAGCCGTGGGGCGCCGTGAGGATGCGGTTCAGGAGGGTGGTCTTGCCCGCTCCGAGAAAGCCCGTGAGGATGACTACGGGGATCTTGGCCATGGCTCCCGCTTGACGGCTCCCGAGCGTTCTCGAGACCCCGTCATGACGATGGTCGCGACCGTTTCTACTTCCGGTCGCGTTCCTCCAGCGCCCAGAACACCCGCTCCGGCGTCAACGGCAGGTCGCGGATACGGGACTTGATGGCGTCCGCCACCGCGTTGCCGATAGCCGCCGGGGTGGGCGCCAGACCGGGCTCGCCCAGCCCCTTGGCGCCGTAGGGGCCCTCGGGCTCGGCGCACTCGACGACGATGGGAATGATCTCGGGCACGTCCAGCGACGTCACCAGGTGATAGTCGAGGAACGACGGGTTCCGCACCTTGCCGTTCTCGTCGATGACCAGGTTCTCGTGGAGGGCGGAGCCGATGCCCATGGCCACCCCGCCCTCGATCTGCGCCACGCAGTTGAGCGGGTTGATGGCCTTGCCCACGTCGTGGGCGGCGGACACCCGGTGCAGCCGGACCCGGCCGGTCTCCTCGTCCACCGAGACTTCGGCGGCCTGGGTGGCATACATGTAGAAGGCCGACGCGTGGTCGCTGTGGCCGGTTTCCAGGTCCAGGTCCTTGCCGATCTCGTAGGTGTACGAGCCGTCGCCCCGGAGCACGGCCTCGCCGCCGAGCCCGCGCCGGATCAGCTCGCCGTAGGTCAGGGCCATGTCCTCGTGGTCCTTGAGGTGGACCTTGCCGTCGGCCACCACCAGCTCCTCCTGTTTGCCTTCGAGGGCGGGGCCGGCCATCTCCAGGAGTTGTTCACGCGCGTGGATGGCCGCCCGGCGCACGGCGTTGCCCATGTGGTAGGTGCTGCGGCTGGAGGTGGTGGAGGCGTCGAAGGGGATCAGGTCGGTGTCCAGCGGCGCCACCCGGATCTGCTCGATGGGCACCCGCAGCTCTTCGGCGGCCACCTGCGCCAGGATCGTGTTGCACCCCTGGCCGATCTCGACCGTGCCCGCAAGCACGGTGATTTCGCCGTCGGCGTCCACCAGCACGCCGGCGTTGGAGGTGGTGGGCGACCGGGTGGGCTTGGAGATGCAGGCCAGCCCGCGTCCGACCCCCGCCGGCTTGGGCTTGCCCCAGTCGATGGCCGCCGCCGCCTTGGTGAGGGTCTCGGTGAGGCCGACGTTGTGCAACTGCTCGCCCCAGTAGGCCATGTCACCGTCCACGAAGACGTTCTTCAGGCGGAAGTCCACCGGGTCCATGGCCAGCCTGCGGGCCAGCTCGTCCATGTGCTGCTCGGTGGCCCAGGCGCCCTGGGGGATGCCGTAGCCGCGATAGGCCCCGGCCACGGGCTTGTTGGTGTACACCGCGTAGCCGTCCACGTGGACGTGGGGGATACGGTAGGGGCCGGGGGAGGGGAGGCTGCCGCGGATGCACACCGTCGGGCTCTTCTCAGCATAGGCCCCTCCGCCCCAGTAGAGCGTCATGTGGCGGGCCACGAGGGTGCCGTCTTTCTTGACGCCGCTCTTGATGTGCACCGTGGCCTCGTGGCGTACCAGCGTGGAGATGAAGGTCTCCTCCCGGTTGAACTTCACCCGCACCGGCCGCCCGCCCGTGTGGAACGCCAGACCCATGGCGATGGGCTCGAGCTTGAGGCCGCCCTTGGAGCCGAAGCCGCCGCCCTGGAGCGGGTTGATGAGGCGGATCTGCTCCTGCGGCAGGCCCAGGGCCTCGGACACCTCGGTGAGCGCCCGGAAGGGCGCGTCGTTGGCCACCCACACGGTGACCCGTCCGCTGTCGGGGTCCACCTGGGCGTGGGCCGAATGGGGCTCCATGGCGGCGTGCTGGATGATCGGCACGTAGTACTTTTCCTCCAGCACCATGTCCGACTGCCTGAACCCCTCGACGGTATCGCCGGTACGGAGCTTGAAGTGCTCGCACACGTTGGGCATGGGCGCGCCGACGATGAACGGGGCCTTGCGATAGTCCTCGAACTCCTCGTGGATGGCCACGGCGCCGGGCTCGCAGGCTTCTTCGGGAGTGAAGTAGGCGGGCAGGTCCTCGTACTCCACCTCGATGAGCTTGAGCGCCGCCTGGGCGGTGTCCTCGTCCACCGCCGCCACTGCGGCCACGGGTTCGCCGATGTAGCGCACCTTGCCCTGGGCCAGGAACGGCTTGTCCTTGACGGATTCGCCGTGGGTCCAGGGGGTGTCCTTGCCGGAAATGACCGCCACTACGCCGGGATGTTGGCGCGCCTTCTCCAGGTCGATGCTGACGATTCGCGCGTGGGCCCGGGTGCTGAACAGGACCTTGCCGTGGAGCATGTCCGGCAGCACCAGGTCGTACCCGTAGGTGGCCGTCCCCGTGACTTTCTCGTCCACGTCGATGCGGGTGACCGGATGGCCGACGACCTTGAGATCATCCATTGTCCTGTCCCTTGCCGGCGCGCCGCCGTAGCTCCGCCGCGGCGTCCTGAACCGCCTCGACGATCTTCACGTACCCGGTGCAGCGGCACAGGTTGCCGGAGAGGGCGAAGCGGATGTCGTCGTCCGTGGGGTCGGGGTTCTCGTCGAGGAACGACGCGGCCATCATCAGCATGCCGGGGGTGCAGTAGCCGCACTGGGCGCCGCCGTCCTCGATGAACGCTGCCTGGATGGGATGGTAGACGTCGCCGTCCTTGAGGCCTTCGATGGTGACGACGTCGGCGTCGCTCAGTTCGCCGGTCAGAACCAGGCACGAGTTCACCGGTTGGCCGTTGAGGTAGACCGTGCACGCGCCGCAGTCGCCGGTGCCGCAGCCTTCCTTGGTACCGGTGATGCCGATCTCGTCCCGCAGCAGGTCCAGCAGCAGGCGGTGCGCCGGGGCGTCGACCGAAGTGGGCTTGCCGTTCAGAGTGAATTCAATGGGTTGGCTCATGGATTCTGAGGCTCCTTCTAGGCGTAGCGGCGGTCCCTCCGGCTGGTCCACGGCACCGGGCCGTTGCCGGCGGCGGCGTTGAGCAGCGCGCGCTTGGTGTTCACCCGGACCATGGCCCTGCGGTACTCGGCGGACGAGCGCACGTCGCTGATGGGGCTGCACTCTTCGGCTGCCTTCCGGCCCGCCTCCTCCGCCAGCTCCTCGGTCAGCACCTGGCCTTGGAGCACGGCTTCGGCTCCGGGTGCCCGCATGGGCGTCGGAGAGACCGCGCCCAGGGCGATGGCCACCGACTCGCAGCGCCGGTCCGCCTCGGCCAGCGTCAGGGTGACGGCCACTCCGATGTAGGCCAGGTCCATCATGTCCCGGGGCGAGAACTTGATGTATTCCCCCACCAGGCGCGGGTCCCGGGGAGGGATCATGATCTCGGTCAGGATGTCGCCGGGTTCAGCTACGGTCTGGCCGGGGCCGCGGAAGAAGTCCTTGAGGTCCATCACCCGTTCGCCGCCGGCGCCGACCACCCTGGCCCTGGCGTCGAGCGCCAGCAGCGGCGGCGCCACGTCCGCCGACGGGGTGGCGTTGGCCATGTTGCCGCCGATGGTGGCGCGGTTGCGGATCTGGATGGAGCCCACTTCGGCGGCGCTCTGGGCCAGGAACGGGTAGCGTCCGACGATCAGAGGGGAGATCTCCACCTCCCGCATGGTGGTCAGGGCGCCGATGGCGATGCCGCCGTCGGCCTCCTCGCGAATCCCCGAAAGGGACGGTATCCTCTTGAGGTCCACCACGTACCTGGGCACCAGCCCCTTTTCCTTCATCGCGATGACGAGGTCGGTGCCGCCGGCCAGGAAGTAGCCGCCCGGGCCGCCGTCCAGCATGATCCGGGTGGCCTCGGCGAGGCTCGTGGGCTGGTGAAACTCCAGCGGTTCAGTGCGTTTCATGGTTCTCCTGGGTCATCAGTCCGGTACCGGGTACACCATGCGTCCGACGGCCTCGCCCACGGGCTCGCCGTCCTGCATCTGAACGTGGCCGCGCACGATGGCCATCACCGGTATGCCCTTGATCTTCCAGCCGTGCCATGGCGAGGGGTTGTTCTTGCTGTGCAGCTTGTTGACGTCGATGGCGCCTTCCTTGTCCATGTCGACGATGGTCACGTCGCCGTCGGAGCCCACTCTGAGAGCGCCTTTTTGGGGATATATTTGCCAGACTTTCGCGGGGTTTTCAGATGCCAATCTCACGTAATGGTTCAGGCTCATGCGGCCCTTGTTGACCTCCGTCAGGATCAGCGAGGGGCCGGTTTCCACGCCACAGAAGCCGGAGATGCAATCCCAGATGGCGGGCTTCAGCATGTTGCCGTGGACGTCGGCGCCCTTCTCCTCGAGGGTGTGGGGAGAGTGGTCGGTGGCGATCATGTCCACGTAGCCGTTGAGCAGCCCGTCCCACAGGGCCTCGCCGTGGTCGCGGGTCCTTACCGGCGGGTTCATCTTGAGCAGCGGGCCCGCCTTGTCCATGTCCCTGGGCTCGCGCAGCAGGTAGTGGGGGCCGGTCTCGGCGGTGATCCGGAGCCCCCGCGCCTTGGCGTCCCGCACCATGCCGGCGGCCTGCTTGGAGCTCATGTGCAGCACATGCATCTTGGTGCCGAAGGTCTCGGCGAAGAAGAGGGCGTGGTGCACCGACTCGGCCTCGCAGATGGCCGGGCGGGTGGACTCCCAGTTGACCGGGTCGGTCTTGCCCTCCTCCTTGATGCGGTTCAGGTGGTGGTACATGATCTGCCGGTTCTCGGCGTGGATGCACAGCGGCAGCCGGGACTCGGTGATGTTCTGGAACACGTCCTGGCACACGCCGTCGTCCGGGAAGGGCAGGTTGCCGATGGTCTCGCCGAAGAAGATCTTGAAGCCCACCGCTCCCACCCGGGCCATGGGCAGGATCTGGTCCGCATTGGTCTGAACCACCACGCCGAGGAGCGCGAAGTCCACAAGCGACTTCTCCTCCGCCAGCACCTTCTTCTCCTCCACCTGCTCGGGATGGGTCACCGGCGGAATCGTGTTGGGCATGTCCACCACGCAGGTGATGCCGCCGGCGATGGCGGCGCGCGAGCCGGTGCCGAAGTCCTCCTTGTGGGTCATGCCGGGCTCACGGAAGTGGACATGGCCGTCGATCAGCCCGGGCAGGATGTGCTTCCCCTTGGCGTCGATCTCCCGGGTGCCTTCCGGGAGCGAGTCGTTCGTGCCGATGGCCACGAATTTCCCGTCGTTGATGGCCACCCCGCCGTCGAACGTGTTCTCGGGGGTCACCACGGTACCGTTCTTGATCACCATGTCAGCCTTCATGGATGCTCCCTTCGCGTCGGATGAACGGATGCCCCGCACGCGGCTTGCGGCATGTCGGACGGGCGTCCGCGCGACAGGTTGTTGTTAGGAAAAAACCGCCCTGAAAGCAACCCTGGCGGCGCCGCGTTCAAGTTGAAATCCGGTGTCTTGTGTGCAATAGGTGGCTCATCCTGGTGCCGGGCTGGCGCCGGCGCCAAGCGGTTCTCCATTGCCGCAGCACGGAGGTTACGGTGAACGACGACAGAGTCATGGTCGATATCAGGAGCCTCGAGAAGTACTTCGGGGAAGGCCCCGAAAGGGTTCACGTCCTCAAGGGAGTGTCGCTCCAGATACCCGAGGGCTCGCTTTACACCTTCCTGGGCCCCAGCGGCTGCGGCAAGACCACCACGCTGCGTTGCGTGGCCGGGCTCGAGCGCCCGGAGAGCGGCGTCATCGACATCGACGAGAAGGCGGTGTTCAATTCCGCCGGCGGGGCCTACGTGCCGCCCAACCACCGGCCCATCGGCATGGTGTTCCAGTCCTACGCCATCTGGCCGCACATGACGGTGGCGGAGAACGTGGGCTACCCTCTCACCATCCAGCGCCGGCCCAGGGCCGAGATCCGCAGCCGGGTGGAGGACGTGCTTAAGATCGTGGGTCTGGGCGGGCTGGAGGAGCGGCCGGCCCCCAAGCTGTCCGGCGGACAGCAGCAGCGGGTGGCCTTCGCCCGGGCGCTGATCAACGAGCCCAAGGTCATGCTGCTGGACGAGCCCTTGAGCAACCTCGACGCCAAGCTGCGGGAGCAGATGCGCTTCGAGATCAAGGCTCTGCAGCGGCGCGTCAACATCACGACGATTTACGTCACTCACGATCAGGCGGAGGCGCTGGCCATCTCCGACCAGATCGCGGTCATGCACGGCGGCAAGCTCATCGAGGTGGGGGATCCCCACCAGCTCTACGCCAAGCCCAAGCGGAAGTTCACAGCCACGTTCCTGGGCCTGACGAACCTCATCAACGGCAAGGTCGCGGAGGCGGGCGCCAACTCTCACCCGAGCCGTCTCGACACGGAGTTCGGCATGCTTTCGTTCAGTCCCGCCGTCCCCATGGACAAGGGAGCCGAGGCGGTGATCTCCATCCGCCCCGAGAACATCTCGGTAGCGTCGGAAGCGCCGGCGAGCATGGACAACGTGCTGCATGGGACGCTGCACGACGCGGTCTTCATGGGCGACGCGTACCACTGCCAGGTCAAGGTGCGCGAGCAGCTCATCCGCGTGCACACCCATCCCGCCAACGCCGTACCGGTGGGGGCCAGCGTGTATCTGACCCTCGACCCGGAGAGCTGCAACGGACTGCCCGCGGACGACACCGAGGGCATGGACGACACCATGATGGGGGATTAGCCCCCGGGTGCTTTCCGCGCGGTTCCATGCCCGCGATCATCGGGGGCATGGGGTGGCAATATTCGCGGCGGGCCGGTATAAACACTGAGATATCGGCTTGGGAATGACGACAGAACATTGAAGGAAGGAGCCAGTATTCTATGGCCGCAGTAGAGGCAACCAAGATCGCTGAGAAAGAGCTCAGAGGCGAGGGCACCCCCAGCTACACCGACCTGCGGGAGTGGCTGGAGATCGTAGAAGCCTTCGGGCAGTTGAAAAAGGTCGACGGGGTCGACTGGAACCTGGAGATGGGAACCCTGTCGGAGCTCATCGCCCAGGGCAGCAAGGGCCCGGTCCCGGCGGTGCTGTACGACAACATCAAGGACTACCCGGAGGGATTCCGGGTGCTGTTCGCCCAGAACGCCTCGTTCAAGCGCATGGCGCTGGCGCTGGGCCTTCCCCTCGACTACACCGACCTGGATCTCGTGCGGGCCACCCGGACGAAGATCTCGCAGCACAATCCGATCCCGCACCGGGTGGTGGAAACCGGCCCCGTGATGGAGAACGTGCTCAAGGGCGAGGACATCAACCTGCTCAAGTTCCCGGTGCCCTTCGTTCACGAGCTGGACGGCGGACGCTACATCGGGACCGGTTGCCTGGTGGTCACCAAGGACCCGGACGAGGGCTGGGTCAACTTCGGCACCTACCGCGGCATGGTGCAGGACGAGAAGAGCATGAACGTCTACATCTCGCCCGGAAAGCACGGCCGCATCCAGCGTGACAAGTGGTTCGACCGGGGCGAGAAATGCCCCGTCATCGTGTGTGTCGGCCAGGACCCGGTGCTGTTCATGGTGTCCGGCAACGAGGTCGACTACGGCGTGTCCGAGTACGACTACGCCGGCGGCCTCAAGGGGCATCCCATCGATGTCATCAACGGTGAGGTCACCGGGCTGCCGTTCCCGGCCCACGCGGAGATCGTCATCGAGGGGTACATGGACCCCGACGAACGGAAGACGGAAGGACCGTTCGGCGAGTGGACGGGGTACTACGCCAGCAACAGCCGGCCCGAGCCGTTGATCCGGGTCCAGCGAATCTATCACCGCAACGATCCGATTCTCACCGCGGCCCGGCCGGGGCGTCCGCCTTCGGACTACTCCATCGCCAAGTGCATGGTGAAGGCCGCCCTCATCTGGGACCAGGTGGAGAAGGCCGGCGTGCCCGACGTCAAGGGCGTGTGGTGCCACGAGGCGGGCGGCGGCCGTCTGCTGAACATCATCTCCATCAAGCAGCGCTATCCGGGCCATGCGCGCCAGGCCGGCATGGTGGCCTCGCAGGTCCACGCCGGGGCCTACCTCGGCCGTTACGTCATCGTGGTGGACGACGACATCGACCCCACCAAGACCTTCGACGTGCTGTGGGCGCTGGCCACACGTTCCGATCCGGTGGACTCCATCGACATACTGCGGCGCTGCTGGAGCGGCCCGCTGGACCCGCGCATCGAGCCCGGCAAAAAGGGCTTCAACTCACGCGCCATCATCGACGCCACCCGGCCCTTCGAGTGGATGAAGGACTTCCCGCCCGTGGCCGAGTCGACACCCGAGCTCAAGCAGAAGGTGTTCGACAAGTGGCGCCACGTCATCGAAGGATAGGCTTCGTTCAGGCTTTGGGACAAAGGGCCGGGGGCATCACGCTCCCGGCCCTTTTTTGAGAACTCTATTGCAACATCCCCGAGCCCGCCGGTTAGCAAGGCTTGTCCTTGGGGTAACGCCCCGCGGTTTCGGCGGTCCCTTCATGATCGCCCGGGCGATGTCCTCTGCGGTTTCGGCGACCTTGAACCGACTCCTCCTACTTTTGGTCTCCTCAAGCCTCAGCAGCCGCTCTTGTTTGGTCAGTAGCTTGTGATGGGCCACACGCCGCGGGACGCCTCCGGAGGAAAACTGTGCGATCTCCAGCGAGAACTCCTGGGTGACCCCATAGGGCTCCGTGGGGGATCACAGGCTCGACATCGCGGAGCTTCGTTACTCCTGTTGGGCCGCCAACGAATACATGGCTTGGAAGCGCTCCCAATTCTCAGCGCTCCGAGCTTATCTGTCCATGAAGGGGAGGTTGCCATGAAACGGCTCGTGAGCATCGTTTTTGTCGCCCATTTTCTCGCGGCCACGGCCAACCTTGCCGTCGCTCAACATGCCCGCCTGGAAGCAGGCGCCATCATTGGGCCAAAATTGGAGAAGCTGTCCAATCGTCAGGAGCTGTTCGATTCTCTAGTCGTGATTATTCGCGTCCGAGGATGGCGCTGTGACTCGATTTCCGCGGCGCGGACGTTTTTTTGGGGCCGCGGGTTCGATGTGAAATGTAACGGCTATGCCTATCACTACCAGATTGAGGATCGTGGCGGTCGTTGGGTTGTAACTCTCAAATGAAGCTTCGGTTTAGCATCCCATCTTCTCGAGGTCCTCTCCAAAGCGCTTCACCTCGGCTCCATATAACGTTCATGGTCTTACGGGCATCGCCAAACAGACGGTCTTGCTTTGCTTCTAGGCATCCGGGATGTTTGACGGCCGCCCGATGTTTGTGCACTTCTCGCCCTACGCCACAACCTATAGGAGTAACATTACGATGAAGACTCTGTTTGTAGCGATAATCACGACGTTGTTACAGATTTCAACCGTGGCTTGGGCACAATGCCCAGGGACGCACACACCAAAGATCGACCTTCAGGCAAGACTCGAAGGGAATGAGGCGATGTTCAGAGTTTGGACCAATCTATGTGGCCTGAACGAAGGATTTGCTAGTGTGGATTTAGCTGGCCAGAAGGATAATGACGTCTACATCGGGAAAAGCAAGAAGATCCGAATGTACAGGGGCCGTGGGGAGATCAAGATCGACACAAGTACGCTTCCACAGGGCGACTATGAACTGTCCGTAACTTGGTACCCACGCTGGGGTGCACAAGACGCGCAGGCACGTGTTACGAAGCCCGGCAGGAAGGTGTTGAGCAACCGCATACGACTCCGAATCGAGACGGCCGGCCCATCGGCCAAGGAGGTTGCAAGGTTACAGAACGCGCGACGTGAGATCATGTTGAATTCCCACGTTGGAATGCCTTGGCGTCTCTCGGCGTACGAAGACAAGTACGGTGTAAGTGAAAGGTTACCAGTCTCACGGTACAATCCGAAGGTCATAACCGCGCATTACTTCCCGACGTTAGACATGACTTTCATCGTCAACAACCTACGAGAGACGTTGGTCACTTGGCGTTTAGGGAAAGCGACGCATTAACGGAAACCGTCGCTCTTTGCACAGCCAGCGTCTACCTAACGTTGATTGTCAGTTACGTGGACGGGCCGTCGCCGCGCGTCCTACGGTACGCCTTGCGCCGTGTAGTGCGTCGGCTCGGTTGGGTGGGCTATGCTGATAGAATCTCATGAATGCGGAGATAGATGTTCCCGGTCTGGGCTGCGTGTCGCCGTTTTCGTAACAGTAGTTGAACAAGATCTATTCGGCCTTCGAGGACGGCCATCAAATCGCTTCCGTCCATCAGAATCACTAAACGTCTTCCGGATTGTAGTGTCTTGACCGCGTCATCGGAATAACCATTGATAGAGA
This sequence comes from uncultured Binatia bacterium (SeqCode), assembly GCA_965219905.1. GTDB lineage: Bacteria > Desulfobacterota > Binatia > UBA9968 > JAJDTQ01 > JAJDTQ01. The sequence continues at coordinate 145,432 of CBDCOS010000004.1, forward strand.
GGAAGAGTCCCAGAGTATTCTCTAATTTTCTAGATAGTTTGCCTGCCAGACCGTCGAGTTCTTGCGCGGTAGTCGCCTTATTTCGCCATCTGGCTTCCAGAATATAGTCGGTCCCTTCCAAACTAAATGCACCGTCAATTTGCTCGCCGGTGATCTTGAAGGAGGCCTTCGCGTCGAGATCGAAGAGGTTGAACAAGTTCTTGATGACTTTCTCCAGTAAGAATCCCCGGTTACGGGGATCCTCCGATCCAACCAACTGGAAGTACTCGCCTTTCATCACCTCAAGCTTTTGTTGGACTTCACTCACACGTAGCAGTCGAGCGTGAGCTAGTTCTCTTCGAGCCTCGGCTTGTCGGGCTTCCTCCTCCACATCCTCGTGCCCCTTTATTAAGCCTCTCGAAATAGTTGCCACTGCCTAAACGCTCGCATATAACGTGGTGGGGGTGTGAAAGAAGCTGGCAACGAGCCGGGGGAGTTGCTGGAGCCGGCGTAGATGCGAAACGGCGAGCTTTCGCAAGCCTTCCCTGGAAGTGATCACCTTTCTCCCCAAGGCCTTGTTCTTGAGATCGTTCCACACCAGTTCGTCGGGGTTCAACTCGGGAGAATACGGCGGCAGATAGTACAACTCCAGGGCTCCGTCCCGTTCCTCTACGAAACGCTTCACCACCTTGGCCTTGTGAGTCGGGTGGCCGTCGACAATGAGGAAAACCGGCGAAGGGGCGTTCACCAGCAGGCGCTTGAGAAACTCGATGAACACCGCGGCCGTCACCCGGCCGGGGGTCACCATGAAGCGAAGCTGTCCCTGGGCGCTGATGGCGGAGATGAGGTTCGCCCCGAACCGTGCTCCGGTCGTCGACACCACCGGTGTCCGCCCCCGCGGACTCCAGGTCCCGCCGCTGTGGAAGTCCGACCGCACCCCCGCCTCGTCGCCAAACAAGATCTGCGCTCCTACCCGCTTCGCCCGGCGACGGATCCGCGGGTACTCCTCTTCCTGCCACCGCCGCACCGCTTGCGGGTCCTGTTGATACGCTCGCCACAGCGGCCGCTGCACGCTCAGTCCCATCTGTCCCAGCAAACGGCACACCGAGCTGTAGCTCAACCGCACCCGGAACTGCCTTGCGATCAACTCCCGCACCATCGCCGCCGTCCACAGCGCAAACGGAAACTTCAACTGCATCGGACTCTTCTCCGCCACCGTCTCGTACACCCACCGCAACTGCGTCCCGTCCAGCTTCGGCCGCCGTCCGCCGCGCTTGCGCGCATCCAGACTCCCCCATCCCCCGCTCCGATACAGCGCCAGCCACCGAAACACCGTCCGCAGATTCACCCCTAGCACCCGCGCCACCGCCCAGGGCTTCTCCCCGGACTGGATGCCTGCCACCGCTCGCTGGCGCAGCTCCGTTAGTGTCTTATGATCCAACTTCCGGCCGTCTGTATCCATGCAGCCAGTATAGCTTCATTCGTATTCAAATGGCAACTATTATCGGAGTCTTAATAACTGCATACGAAGTCCCTTTACGGCATCCTCAGCAGCCTTGGCCTTGTTCACACCGTCTTCAAGCTTGCGTAGGTGGGCGAAGTCGTTAAATTGGCCGATCGCTGACATCAGTCGTAGGATGTCTCGTTGGTACCTGTCTTCTTGTGTCGTCAGATGATCCACAAGTGTCGCCACGATGTTTCGCTTGTAGTCTGACCAGTTGAGACGGGACAACACGCTGGAATCAGATATACATTGTGACAGGAAACTTCGGAGGTCAGACTTATACCAGTAAACGAGTGTCAAGGCTTCTTTTAATGCCTGTATGGCTGCCGGAGCAATGCGTTTACTCATCAACCTTCGCGCTCCTCGTCAAGCTAACTCAAACAAAAGCTGTTTCTGTAGTCGGCTTACAGCGTACCCTCGTTCTCGGCAAGAGCGCATACAAACGGCATTGCTCGGAGTAAGGGAATCTACCGCTCCCGCAGATTGGCGAGGATCCGCCTCGTCGAGAGGGAACGGTTGAGCGTGTAGAAGTGGATGCCGGGGGCGCCGCCGTCGAGTAGGGCGCGGCACTGGCGCGTAGCGTGCTCGACGCCCACTTGGGCGACCGCCTCGGCGTCACCGCCCGCCGCATCGAGCTTTGCTAGCAACGGTTCGGGGATGGCGGCCCCGCACATCTGGGTGAAGCGCTTGATCTGCGCGGTGTTGGTGACGGGCATCACGCCCGGAACGATGGGCACGTCGATTCCTTCCGACCGCGCCCGTGACACGAACTCGAAGTAGTCGCGCTCGTCGAAGAAAAGCTGGGTCACCACGAAGTCGGCGCCGGCGTCGACCTTGCGTTTGAGGTTGAGCAGGTCTTCCTCCGGGCCCGGCGCTTCCGGGTGCATCTCGGGGTAGCCGGCGCCGCCAATGCAGAAGTCCTTCCGTTCCCGGATGAACGCGATGAGCTCATTGGCGTGCGAGAATCCCTCGGGGTGGGGGACAAACTCCGTGTCTCCCCGGGGCGGGTCGCCGCGTAGCGCCATGATGTTCTCGATGCCCGCCTCCTCGTATTCGTCGAGGAGTTCGCCGATCTCGTCGCGCCCGTGTCCCACGCAGGTGAGGTGGGCCATGGCTTCGATGCCGGCCTCGCGCTTGATCCTTTGGGTGATGGCGACGGTCTTCTCGCGGGTGCTGCCGCCGGCGCCGTAGGTGACCGAGACGAAAGCCGGCCGCAACGGCTTCAGGTTGGCAACGGTCTCGAAAAGCCTGTCGACGCCTTGTTCGTCCTTGGGCGGGAAGAACTCGAAGGAGAACAGCGGCTGTTCCTGTCCGAAGCGCTTACGGATCTTCATCCGCCAGCTTCTCCCTCGGTCTTCCTGAGGGAGCGCCACACCCGCTCCGGCGTAAGCGGCAGGTCGCAGATCTGGACGCCGGTGGCATGCGCCAGCGCGCCGGTGATGGCGGGGGCCACCGAGAAGATGCCGCCTTCTCCCATGCCGCGGCTTCCGTAGGGGCCCAGGCCGTCGCCGTTCTCCACCAGCACCGTGTGAAAGCCCCGGGGCATGTCGGAGAAAGAAGGGATCCGGTAGTCCACGAGGTTGGCGTTGACGAGCTGGCCGCCCTCGTAGATCATCTGCTCGAAAAGGGCGTGCCCGAGTCCCATCATGGCCGCGCCTTCTTCCTGACCTTCGCATTGGACCGGGTTGATCGCCTTGCCGACATCGGCCACGGACAGGTAGTCCGCCACCGAGACGGCGCCGGTTTCCCGGTCGATCTCCAGTTCCACCGCCCCCATGCCCACCTCCCAGACCACCGGCAGGACATCGTTGATGATCTCGGGTCCCACGGTGCCGGTGCCGACGAGCTCGCCGGCGGCGGCGCCGAAACGTTTCGCCAACGCCTCGGCGAAGGTCATGCGGGCCTCGCCGCAGACCAGCGCGCCGTCCGCCAGCCGGATCTGGCTGGGCCGCACGCCGTACACCCCGGCTCCGATCTTCAGGAGCTGGCGCTTGACGTCGCGCGCCGCCTGCTGCACCGCCCGGCCCATGAGGACGGTAGATCGGCTGGAGCCGGTGGAGCGGTCGTAGGGGGTGATGGCGGTGTCCGCCCCGGACATGCGGATCCGCTCCAGCGGTAGCTGCAGTTCCTCGCCGACGAACTGGGAGAGGACGGTGCGGACCCCCTGGCCCATCTCCGTGCTGCCGGCCATGATGGTGGCGGCGCCGTCCGCCTGGAGCCGCACCATGGCCACGGTGATGGGCTGGCCGCCGGCGTTGGTCATGCCGCATGCCAGTCCCACCGGCGCTCCGGCCTTGCCCGAACGCTTCTTCCAGCGGCTGGCCCGGACCAGCTTCTTGAGCGTCACCGCCAGGTTGACGTCCAGCGGTCGCAGCCCCGGACGCATCACCTCCCCGCGCTTGAGCAGGTTCCGGAGCCTCAGGTCGGCCGGGTCCATGCCGAGGCTCGCGGCGATGATGTTCATCTGGCTCTCGCCGGCGAAGATCGACTGGGGGCCGCCGATGGAACGGAAGGAGCCGGCGCCGCCGCTGTGGGTGTAGACGGCGTAGGCGTCGGTGTGGATGTGGGGGATGCGGTAGGGGCCGAGGACGCGGGTGGCCGCGCGCGTGGCCACCTGGGGGCCGTTGTCCATGTAGGCGCCGGTATCGAGGTAGATCTCCGCTTCCCGCGCCATGATGATGCCGTCCTGCCGGACGCCGGTCTTGAGCCGCACCTGCGCGCTGTGGCGCCGCACCGTCAACATGGCTTCCGCCACCGACAGGCAGACCCGCACCGGACGCCCCACCTTGCGCGAGGCCGCCACCACCAGGGGCTCGATCTTGGCATAGGACTTGCCGCCGAAGCCGCCGCCCAGGTAGGGGACGTTGAGGCTCACCCGGCTGGCGGGCAGCCCGAAGATGCGCGCCAGTTCGGCCTGCACCAGGAACGGGTGCTGCGCCGACGACCACAGGACGATGCGGTCCCCCTGGTGGTCGGCGATGACGCCGTGGGGCTCCATCGAGTAGTGGTAGATCATGGGGAAGGTGAAGCGGTGCTCGAAGATGTGCTCCGACTGCGCGAAGCCTTCGGCCACGTCGCCGCGCCTCACCTTGTCATGGCCGCAGATGTTGCCGCCCTGGTCCTCGTGCACCAGCGGCGCGTCCGGCGCCAGCGCGGCGTCGAGTCCGATCGCGGAAGGGAGCTCCCTGTAGGTCACGTCGACAGCGGCCGCCGCCTCCTCCGCGGTCAGCGGGTCTTCCGCCGCCACCACCGCCACCGGCTCGCCGGCGTAGCGCACGCGCTCCAGCGCGATGAGCGGCCGGCCGGCGTAGCGAGGATCCAGGTCCGCCACGTCCCGGCCCGTGAGCACGCCCGCCACCCCCGGCAGCCGCTCGGCCGCGGCGGTGTCGATGTCCTCGATGAGCGCATGCGGGTAGGGGCTGCGCAGGACGTGGCCGTAGAGCATGCCGGGTATCTCCAGGTCCCCGGTGTACTTGGCCTGGCCCGTGACCTTGTCGAAGCCGTCGACCCTGCGGGTGTTGGCGCCGACGTATTTCAAGTGACGTTTCGCCATGTCAGAAGCCGTAGAGGGCCCTTGGATTGTCGTCCAGGATCTTGGCCACGGATGCGGGACTGACCTTGCCGTCGTCCCTGAGCTTCTGCAGCGCCTCGATCTCGCTGGAGGTGTCGTTGTGGCCGTAGTCGGTGCCGATGACGATGTTGTCGTCGCCCGTGTATTCCAGCACGTAGTCCAGGTCGTCGTCGGTCTGGCAGGCCACGAAGATGCGGCCGTCCCGGAGAAAGTCGCGGGACAGCTCGATGCCGCGTTTCTGCCGGAAGCGCTTGGCGAGATCGTGGAACACGTAGGGGACCCACTGGGCGCTCACTTCGATGAAGCCGATGCGCAGTCTCGGGAACCGCTCCGGAACGCGGTCCCAGATCACCGAATGGAACGAACCCACCACCGCCAGCTTGAACTTGTTGAAGCCCGGCTCGTCGAAAAAGAGGTCGTGCTGGGTGAAGCTGCCCGTGGCCGAGTGCACGCACAGGGGGATGTCGGCGTCGCTCAGAGCCTCATAGAGCGGGGCGAAGTAGGGGTCGCTGATGCGCCGGTCGCCGATGAGACCGGGGACGTAGACGCCGCAGGCGCCATGCTGCAGCACGAAGTCCAGCTCCTTCAGCGACTCCTCCATGTTCCGGAGGGGAAGGATCGCCGCCCACCGGAGGCGGTCCTGGCCCGCTTTCCAGATGTCGCACAGCCAGCGGTTGTAGCTCTTGAACAGCGCCATCTCCACCTCGGGCTTGTCGGTGACCGGGCGCAGGAAGATGGTCGGATAGAGCACCTGCATGGCTACGCCCATTTCGTCCATGTGCCGCAGCCGGGAGGCGATGTCCGACATCTCCCGGGATTCCTCGGGAGTGTCATGGCCGACGTTGTCGGACTTGGCGTGAAGCCGGCCGTCCACCAGCCAGTACTCGCCCGTGCCCCCCGTGTCGGTGCTGGAAGTCACGATCTGCGGGCGGTAGGCCTTCTCCGCTCCCTCCATGTACTCCCAGGTCCTGTTGGTCTCCAGGACGTGCGCGTCTGCATCGATGACCGCCATGATATGACCTCCAGTCGGATATCCGGTTCAGCTCGAAACCGTCGACCCTAAGGTTTAGACGACTATACGAGGGGCATCAACTCGTGGAGTCCGCCGATGCGGAGGGCCCCGTCGTGGCGGGCGCCGCCGCCGCGGTCCAGCAGCACGGCAGGGACGCCGGCGTTGAGTGCTCCCTCGACGTCGGTCTCCGGGCTGTCGCCCACGTGCATGGCCTCGTGCGGCGCGATGCCGTGGCGCTCCAGCGCCAACCGGAATATCCCGACCGCGGGCTTGGCGAATCCCGCGCTGCTCGAGATGAACACCGAGTCGAAGTAGTCCGCGATGCCCAGCCCGCGGATGATCTTCAACACCCTCGAGTCGAAGTTCGAGATCATCACCAGGATCAGTCCGGCCTCCTTGAGGGACTCCAGCGTGGTCCGCGCGTCGCCGTAGAGCTCCCATGAATCGGGGCGGGCGAAATAGGCAAAGAGCTCGTCGAAGTAGTCCTCGAAACGAAGGAAGGTTCCGGCGGGCTCGAAGACGCGGCGCACCACGTCGTGCCACCAGGCCCGTTCCTGGGCCTTCAGCCGCTGGCCGTCCGATCCGGGGAAGGCCATGGGCGGCGCGGTGGCGAAGCAGTGGCGGAAGCGCCGCGACACCTCCTCGTGAGGCACGTCCATGCCGTACCGCCGCGCCATCTCGGCGTAGGTGACGGCAACGGGTTTCACGGATTCGAACAGGGTTCCGGCGGCGTCCAGGAAGACCGCCTTGGGCTTGGTGACGGGTCCGGGAGGTGTCACTTTTCGCGTATTTCCCGAGTTTTGCTATAGTTAAAGGGATGACTCGAGTTCATTATGGACCCATGGAGCAAGCTTTGTCCAGCGGCGCCCCGGCAGCCGCGAGGGAGGGGGCCGCGCCGTGGGCGGACGAGCTGCGGGCGGCGGTGGAGGCGGCCCGCGCCGCCGGCGAGATCATCGCGGGACTCTACCGGGGCGACTACCGGGTTGAGGAGAAGTCCCGCGGCAATCCGGTCACCACCGCCGATCTCATGGCCAACCAGGCCATCCGGGAGATCCTGGCGAAGCGTTTTCCCGAAGACGCGTGGCTCTCCGAGGAAGACGGCGACGATTCCCGAAGGCTGGACCGGAGTCGCGTGTGGATCGTGGATCCCCTGGACGGCACCCGTGAGTTCATTCGGGGGATCCCGGAGTTCTGCGTGTCCATCGGGCTTGCGGTGGACGGGCATCCCGTGCTTGGGGTGATCTACCACCCGCTCCGGACGGAGCTGTTCCACGCGGTGAGGGGCGGGAGCGCCCGGCTGAACGGCGAACCCTTGAGGGTGACCGCGCCGGTGAACGGGGAGCGTCCGTGCCTGCTCATCAGCCGGTCCGAGCCGCGCCGCCGCCTGGCCGAGCTGGCCAGGGAGTTCGTGCTCGAGCCCATGGGGAGCATCGCCTACCGTCTGGCTTCCGTGGCCCGCGGGCAGGCGGATGCCACCCTGACCTTCCGCCGGGTCAAGGAATGGGACGTCTGCGCGGGCATCGTCATCGTCGAGGAGGCCGGCGGCCGTACCATGACCGCGCACGGCGAGCGGGCGGTCTTCAACCAGCGGGAGCCGGTGCTCCAGCAGCTCGTGGCCGGTAGCGAAACCTCCAACGCCAGGATCAAGACCCTCCTGGCCCGGCTGCCGGACTAGCGGAAGCAGGTACACACCGGCATGGCGAGTTGCACCTACTGTGGTGAAGGGGCCGGCATCTGGGCCCGGGTCTGCCGGGAATGCCGGCGCCTGGAGGAGCAGGCCCGTGCCTACGGAGGACAGGTGGGCTTCAGCGAACTGCTGGACCGCCTGGAGGAGACCGGAGTCCCACCCGACAAGATCATGCGGTTCCTGAAGGCCAACCCCGACGGTCGCGGCAGCGTGCGGGACCGTTTGACCGCGGACATGACCAACGAGCTCCTGAAGATCATGGGGATCAACGAGCGCCAGACGCCGGACGACGTGGAACGCATCCGGAGGAGTGGCGGGAAGACCCCCGAGTCCGACTGATCTCCGCCCGTATCCGACCCCAGTCGTGGAACTGACCCTGTATCTGTCGGCCGTCTTTCTGGCGGTGTATCTCGTGGCGTTGGCGGTGCGCCGGCTCCGCTTCAGGCGTGATCGGGCGCGGATGACACGGGAGGCGCGGGCCGGCGGCAAGGTCGTGGCCGGAATCGACGAAGTGCCCGCGGGGACGGTCAAGAAGTTCTGGCTGATCTGCGGGAAGTACCGCGTCGACTGTTTCGTGGTGAACCACCGGGGACGGTTGCGCGCCTACATCAACAGTTGCCGCCACATGGTGACGCCGCTGGACTTCGTCCGCTACCAGTTCTTCACGGAGGACGGCAGACACCTGCTGTGCGCCACCCACGGCGCCCTGTACGAGCCCGACACCGGCCTGTGCGTGGACGGGCCGTGCGCGGGACTGTCGCTGCATGCGCTCCCCGTGGTTGTGGACCGGGGCGAGATCGTTGTAGGTTGTCCGTCGGGAGACCTGTCCTTCCTGCGGGAGATGGCGGACTAGCAGAGAATTCCATGGCAAGACGTCCAGTAGGCAAGCGGATCGGCCGCAGGGAGGAGTTTTCCGACGGCACGAGCCGGAAATTCACGCTCCGTTGCTGCGGCCAGAGCCTCGAAGGTTTCGTTTTCGGGTTCAAGGGAGAGCTCTTCGCGTACGTGAACCGCTGCCGTCACATCCCTCTCCCCATGGATTGGCTGGACAACCAGTTCTTTTCGGTGGACGAGAAGTACGTGGTGTGCGCCAACCACGGGGCGCTCTACGAGCCCACCACCGGCGAGTGTGTCTGGGGGCCGTGCGCCGGAGCGTGGCTCAGGAAGGTGCCCCTCAAGGTCGAGGCTGGCACGGTGCGGGCGTTCTGTCCGGACGACTGAGGGGAGGTGAGCGGACCGTGGCCGACTGCCTGTTCTGCGGCATTGCGAACGGAGACATCCCCGGCGACATCGTTTACCGTGACGAATCGGTGCTCGCCTTCCGGGACATCGATCCCAAGGCGCCCGTGCATCTCCTGATCATCCCCAGGAAACACATTACCGGCGTCGACAAGCTGGAGGCCGAGGACGGGGAAACCATGGGGCATGCCATGACGCTGGCACGGCGGCTTGCGGTCGAGCACGGCGTTTCCGAGAGCGGATTCCGCCTCGTCGTGAACACCGGTCCGGACGCGGCCCAGAGCGTCCAGCACATACATCTGCACCTCCTGGGGGGCCGGCCGCTGGGTTGGCCGCCGGGGTGAGGGAAAGGAAAGGACAAGCGAAGACATGATCAACGCGACGCAGCTTCGGAACGGCATGATCATCATCTATGAAGGAGACCTCTACCGGGTCACCGCGGTAAAGCACCTGACACCCGGGAAGGGCCACGGCTTCATGCAGACGAAGCTCAAGAACCTGCGGACCGGGGCGGGCACGGAGCACAAGTTCCGCTCGGAGGAGAGGGTCGACCGGGCCACTCTGGAGAGCCGCGAAATGCAGTATCTCTACGCCGAGGACGACCGTCACACCTTCATGGATACGGAAAGCTATGAGCAGACCGAACTCTCGTCCGACGACGTGGGCGACATCCTGCCGTTTCTCCTGCCGACGCAGGTGGTGACCGTGGAGCTGTTCGACGGCAGTCCGGTGGGGGTGAGCCTGGGTTCTGCGGTGGAGCTCGAAGTGGTGGAGACCGAGCCGTCCATGAAAGGCGCCACCGCGTCGGCCTCCTACAAGCCCGCCACGCTGGAAACCGGCGTGACGGTTCAGGTGCCGCCGTTCATTCAGATCGGTGACCGGATTCGGGTGGATCCGTCAGAAGGAAAATATATCGAGCGGGCGAAGTAGCCGCGACGGCTTCCCAGACCTGCGCCACCGTCCGTTCAAGGTCCGCGAGGGTGCCGTCGTTGTCGATGACGAAGTCGGCGAGCCGGCGTTTCTCCGCCATCGGCATCTGTGCCTTCAGGTGCCGCTGGATCTCGGAGTCGTCGAGTCCGTCCCGCCGGCGCAGCCGTTCTTCCTGAACATCGCGCCGGCACGCTACGAGGATGACCGGACGCAGCCAGTGGTGTATCTTCGCCTCGAACAGCAACGGCGCATCGTAGATGACGAACGCGTGCTCCCCGGAGCGCTCCACGATGCGTTGTCTCGCCAGGGCACGAATGCGCGGATGGGTGATGGCGTCCAGACGCTTGCGCCGGGCCGGGTCCTGAAAAATGATGCCGCGGATGTACGCACGGTCGAGGGTCCGGTCTTCCCGGAGCGCCTCGGGGCCGAAGAGCTCGACGATCTCCCGCCAGGCCTCCCGGTCCGGCTCGACGATCTCCCGCGCCAGCCGGTCGGCATCGACGATGGCGGCGCGGTCGCTCAGGATGGCCGATACGGTGCTCTTTCCGGTGGCGATGCCTCCGGTCAGGCCGAGGACCTTGGCCAATGTCACGCCTCGCGGGAGTCGGGTGTCAGGGGCATCATGGCCTAATCTCGTAGCAAGTCCGGGATGCCGCGGCAACCGTGCCGCATGGAGCGGGAACGGAGCGGATGGATAGCATGAAATTGCCTTTGCTGGACCTGGCGGCCCAGTACGAAAGCATTCGGGAGGAGATCGAGGAAGCGCTGTTGAGGGTCTGCGCCTCGCAGCGGTTTATCCTGGGCCCGGAGGTGTCGGAGCTGGAGGAGGAGGTCGCCGGGCACACGGGCGCCCGGTTCGCCATCGGAGTCTCGTCCGGCACCGACGCGCTGCTGGTGTCGTTGATGGCGTTGGGGATCGGGCCCGGTGATGAGGTGATCACCACGGCGTACTCGTTCTTCGCCAGCGCCGGCGTCATCACGCGGCTGGGGGCGCGGCCGGTCTTCGTCGACATCGATCCGGACACCTTCAACATGGAGCCCGGCGCGCTGGCGGCACGCATGACGGAGCGCACCCGGGCCATCATGCCCGTCCATCTCTACGGCCGCTCCATGGACCTCGACCCCATCCTGGAACTTGCCGGGCCAGCGGGCGCCGCGGTGGTGGAAGACGCGGCGCAGTCCTTCGGAGCCACCGATGCCCGGGGCAGGGTGGCGGGCACCGTCGGCGCGGTGGGCTGCTTTTCCTTCTACCCCAGCAAGAACCTCGGCGCCTTCGGCGACGGCGGCATGGTGGTCACCGACGACGAAGCGTTGGCGGCGCGCATCCGCATGCTTCGGGTCCACGGGGAGGCGCCCAAATACCACCACCGGCTGGTGGGCGGGAACTTTCGCCTGGACAGCCTTCAGGCCGCGGTTCTCCGGGTGAAGCTCAGGCACATCGGAGAGTGGACCGAGGCGCGGCGCCGGGCCGCGGGACGCTACCGGGAGCTGCTCGCGGAAGCACCTCTCACGGTCCCCGGTGACTGCCCCGGACACGTCTACAACCAGTTCGTCATCCGCTCGCCGGAACGGGACCGTCTGCGGGCCTTTCTGGGCGACAAGGGGGTGGGGACGGAGATCTACTACCCGGTGCCGCTCCACCTGCAGGAGTGTTTCGAATCACTGGGCTACCGTGGGGGAGACTTCCCCCGGGCGGAGGAAGCGGCCCGGTCCTCGCTGGCCCTGCCCATCTATCCCGAGATCACGGTGTCCCAACAGCAGTATGTCTGCGGGCTGATCCGCGAGTTCGGCGGAAGCTGAGGAGCGCCACGGGTCTTGCCCACGCACGCCCGCGGACGAGGCAAGAGATGAGCCCTTTGTGCTATAGTCCCGGCATGGCCTATCGAAGCCTTGCCGATCTTTTCCTGTCCCAGGCGGACGCGCGGCCGGAGCGCGTGCTCTACCGGTTCTGGCGCGACGGCCGGTGGCGCGACCAGACCTGGGGCGAGGCCGCCGCCCAGGTGGAGCGCATCGCCCTGGGCCTGGTGGCCGCGGGCGTGCGGAAGGGCGAGCGCGTGGCCGTGTTCGCTCCCAATCGCGTGGAGTGGTGCCTGCTGGACTGGGCGAACATCTGCATCGGCGCCCTGACCGTGCCCCTCTACGCCTCCAACACGCCGGCCCAGGTCCAGTACATCGTGCAGCATTCGGAGGCCGCGGTGCTGGTGGTGGATTCCCGGGCCGCCCTGGAAGGGCTCGACGTCTCGTCGCCGGCGCTGGCGTCGGTGAGGACCACGGTGCTCCTGGACGCGGACGACGCCGCGGGCGAGGCCGCCGCCGCCCCCGGCGTGGTGTCGCTGGAGCAGCTCGAGGCCACGGGGCGGGACTACGGCGGCGAGCACCCGGGAGCATTCCGCGAGTCGGCGGCGGCACTCGAGCCCGACGACGACCTCACCATCATCTACACCTCGGGCACCACCGGCGAGCCCAAGGGTGTCCTCACCACCCACGGCCACTACGTCTTCGCGATCGCATCGTCGCTGGCCGCCATGCCGGTCCGCGAGGACGCCGTGGCGCTGCAGTTCCTGCCGCTGGCCCATTCCTTCGGCCGCCTTGAGCACTTCGTGGCGGCGGCCCGAGGCTACGTGTGCGCGTTCGCGCGTTCCATCGAGACGCTGTCGGCGGACCTGCAGGCGGTCCGGCCCACCATGCTGTTCTCGGTGCCCCGCGTGTACGAGAACGCCCATCGGCGGATACTCAACCGGGTCGAGAGCGGCAGCGCGATGCGTCAACGGCTGTTCCGGTGGGCGGTGGCCGTGGGCAAGCGTTACAACGATCGGTCCCGGAAGGGCGAGAGCATCGGCCCGTGGCTGCGAATGCGGCATCGGCTGGCCGACCGCCTGGTGCTCTCCAAGGTGCGCCAGGGCATGGGCGGGCGGCTGCGGCTGGCGATATCCGGCGGCGCGCCGTTGTCCGAGCCCATCGCCGACTTCTTCCAGGCCATGGGGGTCTGGATCGTGGAAGGGTACGGGCTGACGGAGACTTCCACCGTGACCCACGTGAACCGGTTGGACCGCTACCGGGTGGGCACCGTGGGGCTGCCCCTGGACGGGGTGGAGTGCCGCATTGCCGAGGACGGCGAGATCCTGATCCGAGGCGCCAACATCATGAAGGGCTACTTCAGGGATCCGGCCGCCACCCGGGAGGCCATCACGGAGGACGGCTGGTTCCACACGGGAGACGTGGGACGCATCGAGGACGAAGGGTTCCTGCGCATCACCGACCGCAAGAAGGACCTCATCGTGACCTCCGGCGGAAAGAACGTGGCGCCGCAGATGATCGAGAACCACCTGCGGACGGAGCCGCTCATCAGCCAGGCCATGGTGTGGGGCGACAGGACCAGCCATCTGGTGGCGTTGATCACCCTGGACCGGGACGAGGTCGCGCGCTGGGCCGAAAAGGAAGGCGTCGAGTTGGCCGGCGGCGAGGACGCGGCCGCGGACCCTCGGATGGCCGCCTACCTCCGTCAGAGAATCCGTGAGCGGAACAGGGAGCTGGCGCCCTTCGAGGCGATCCGCGACTTCCGCATCCTTCCCGGGGACTTCTCCATCGACACGGGCGAGCTGACTCCGAGCATGAAGCTGAAACGCCGGATCGTGCTGGAACGCCACGGAGAACTGCTCGACGAGATGCTGAAGCAACGTTGAGCCGGCGATGCCGGAAGCGCTTGCTTTAGGGTAGCGGGAGTGGGTTTCCGGGCGCGGGGCGGAGGTTTGGAGGCGGCGGGCGGATTCGAACCGCCGCATGGAGGTTTTGCAGACCTCTCCCTTAACCACTTGGGTACGCCGCCCGATAGAGATTTTGTGTCTAACACACACCGTCGTGGTTTTTCAAGTCGGGCCAGGACGTTGAAGTAAGTTGAAAAATCAACTATTTTGACGTTCAAGAGCTTGTCGCCCCGATCCTCGGGGCGGTCCCGTGAGCCTCGGTCCTCAAGGCGCCGTCTCAGCCGGCCCGGATTCGTTTCAGGAGCGTTCTGCCATGGCCACCATGATAACCGAAGAGTGCATCAACTGCGGCGCTTGCGAACCGGAATGTCCCAACGAAGCCATCACCCAGAACGATGACATCTATGTCATCGATCCGGTCCTGTGCACGGAATGTGTCGGCTTTCACGACTACGAGGCCTGCGCCGCCGTCTGCCCGGTGGACTGCTGCGTGACGGATCCCAACAACGTCGAGCCGGAGAGCGTGCTCATCGACCGGGCGAGGGAGTTGCACCAGGACGTCGATTTCGGTGACGTCTTCGAGTCCCGTTTCCGCACCGCGGAGGGCGCGGGCGAGGCCCCGGCCGCCCCCGTCGCCGAACCGGTCGCGGAGGCCGCCAACGGCGCTGCGGTACCGGCGGAGGCCCCGGCCGCGCCGGTGGTGGCGGCGCCAGCGCCGCCGCCGGTTGCCCCCGTTGTCGCGGCGGCCGAGGAAGAGCCCGAGGAAAAGGAGAGCCCGCGGGAGCCGAAGATCTTCCCGGGCCAGTTGCCCATGGGCTTCCAGGATCTGGCTCAGCGAATCCAGACCAGCGAATCGAGCCTGTTGCGCATCGCCGTGCTCCTCCTGCAGCCGCTGCTCGGCGCCTTGCCCCGGGCGTCACGGGACGATCTGGCGGAATTGACCGGCCGCCCTTACTTCGTGGAGGGTGCGGCGGTCTCGCTCAACATGATCCTCAACATGATCCTCTATCCGGTGGTCTTCATGGCCGCGGGTATCGGGGTGGAAGGGCTGGGCCTCGCCTTCGACAAGGGCGTCAACCTGTACATCCTGGCGGGCTTCGTGGTGGCGCTGGGGGAGGTGCTGTATCGGCTGCGCCAGAGCATTTTCCGCGCCGTGCCGGTGGAGGAGGTTGCGGTGAGCGCGGCTCTTTACGGCGTTCCGATGGCAGTCCTCCTGCGGCCCCTGTTGTTGCACCGGGGTAAGCTGCTCCGGCGGATCCCGGTGCCCGTCGAGGGGTTCTACGATTCCAGGTTCGTGGAGAAGGTGGAGCGCGAGAGGCGTTACGGCCACGCCTACACGCTGGAAGACCTGGGCAAGGCCTACCATCTCCGGCTGGAATTCCCCACCCAGGTGCCGCGTTTGGGAATCTCCATGGCGCCGCGGCTCCCTCAAAGCATGCCGGACTATGATTACGATCTGGCATTGAAGGAAGGCCAGTTGATCGTCCGGGGAAGGCTCCTGGATTCGCGTATCCGGAAGATATCCTCGAGCATCGGGGCCTTTCCTCCGGAGTTCACGACGGTAATCCCGCTCCAAG
>CBDCOS010000005.1:0-41552 GCA_965219905.1 uncultured Binatia bacterium (SeqCode)
GTGGCGGGCCACCAGACAGAGATAGACACAATGACTACTGAGACACTGACATCCGCCGCCGACGACATGATCGAGCGGTACCACGTCGATAATGGGGGTGTGTGATGGCCTACACCACCTACCTCGACATGATCATGGACACCACGCCATCTCCAGATCTGGCCTGCCCTCCGGGCAAAATCGAATACTGGCTCACGGAGCACGACGACGGCTACTACATCGGCGATTGGTTTTTTGGCGACGCCATGGAGCGCGCCCAGGCCGCCGCCACCGTGGAGGAGGCCGACGCCATCCTACGCGCCGGCTACAAGGGGCCCGACTGCGAGGGCGTGTGTGTCCACTGGTACGTACCCGCCGCCTGATCCAGCTAGCAGCCCCGCGTGCGGGGCTGCCTGGTGGACCATCCGGCCATCATCACATCACCCATCATCACATCACAGAGACAGAGACATGACTACTGACACTACCCTGCGCCTCGACCGGCGCATCACGACGGACCGGGATATCACCGTGTGCATCCCGGCCATGGATCCGCACGCCGCCGCCGCCATGGCCACCCGGATCGCCATGTGGCCCCTGCCAGCTGGCACCAGCCTGGAGGTCCTGGACTACGACACCGGCGCCACGGACAGCATGTGGCACTCATACCTGATCCGCGCCGACTACCGGGCGACGGGCAATGCGGGGTGCTCACCCGTCGGAGTGGAGCACGCTATCCTGCGCTGGGACGATGACGGACGCGAGTACGTCCGGGCGATCATCACGGAGCGCGAGGACGATAGCGTGATGGAGTGGGTGGCCGACATGGAGGATCACCCGTCCCTGCTGTCCGCCATCGAGGCCGGGGACCATGCGTCCACGGATCGCATCGTCGAGCGCATGGAGGCCGGGCACGTCACCCGGATAATCTGATGCCGGCCCGCACACCCGGGCTCGGTGAGAGAGCCTACCAGTGGCGCCGTGACCATGGATGGTCGTGGCCGGACATAGCCGAGCGCCTGGGACACTGGCCCGCGCTGCATCGGTCCAGGCAGGCACAGCGGGCCATGCTGTGCGCCAGGGAGTACGCCATCACCCGCAGCCTGCCATGGCCGCCGATGGTCTCCTAGCGGGTCTCGATCTCGATTGTGGCGCGCCGGTAGCGGGCACCCTCCAGACGGGTGCCCGCCGTCTTTTCCAGCCGCACGGACGCGGCGCCGCCCACGAGGCGGACATCACGGTCCCACAACGGGAACCGCCACCATCCGCCGTCCACGGACTCGATCCACGTCATCCACGCGGTCGCATCGTCGTCCGTCACCAGCACCTGCAGGGTGCGCACGCGGTGCAGCCTGGACGTGGCGGCGGCCTGATCCGTGCGTCCGTCCTCCAGGCCCGTGCGCCGCGGCGACGGGCCGAATCCCTCGCTGTCGCCCTCTCGCAGGATGACGGACAAATGATCTGGCCACTCAGCCGCCATGGGTATCCACCGGGCGATGAGGCCACAGCCACCGGGACAGGGGGTCGCTCGATCGCGTCATGTCCACCGATCGCCTGGGTGGCCTTGGCTTGCCCGGGATTGCCCCCGCACGTCGCAGTCCCGGCCCGTGCTCACGGATCGCGCGCTGCACGGTCCACGCGCTGCACCAGTCGATCCCGGCGGCGATCTCCGGAGTGCTCATCCCGGACTCGTACAGCGGCACCACGATCCGGGCGAGCTCCCGCAGCTGCTCCGTGGTCACGGCGCGGCGGGTCATCGGCACTCCTCCCACGCCGCGATCCACGCCGCCTGCCTGGACGCCACGCCCGCATGCCACGCCTCGACGTGGTACCGGGCGATCTCCAGATCCCGGAGGTCACCGGTGTCGGGACGTGCGGGGAGCGGCGGAATGTCCGGGGGGCGTTGGGCCGGACACGGAATACTCAAAAATTCCGTGACGACGGCCGCCGGCGGCGCCGGCGTCTGGCACCCGGCGATCATTCCGGCTGCCAGGAAAATCGAAAACATTTTGCGGGGCATTCCTCAGTCACCTGCTCTCTGGCGGCGAGGGCGGCGGATTCCAGGGATTCCGCACGCATCCGTTCGCGGGCCGCGGTCTCCTCCGCCCTCGCCATTCGTTTTTCCAGCTTCTTGGCGCGCGTGCTGGAATTCTGAAAATTTTCCCGGTTTTTCCGGTTGAGCTCGATCAGCTGGTTCTCCCTGACCTGGAACGCGCCGGAATTTTTCACGTCGGCCCGTATCTGGATCGCCAGCGTCGCCGCCACCGTGACGGCCACCGCGATGGAGATTCCCGTGATTCCCGCGCCGAGCATCATCAGGTCGTCTGCCCGTCGAGGCCCATGCAACCGACGATGAAATCGAACGCGGCCCGGGTGTCCATGAAGACCGACAGGCCGCTGACGAAGGTCACGACCGTGCGCTGCACGTCCTCACGCTCCGGGAGCACCTGTATTCCGTCCACCACCGACACCCGGGCGATCCCCTTCCTCGGCAGTTCCTGCATCGACCCCACGGGGATCGAACCCTGACCCGGAATCAGCATCCGGTCAACGTGAATCGTAATGTCCTCGCCGCCGCACACGGGCCCGTCGGCCCTGGAGGCCTGGATCAGGCACAGGGCCAGCAGAAACACAATAGTGCCGATGGCGAATTTGAGCAGTCTGTCCATTTCATCCTCCCTGGAGCGCCTCGATGCGCCATTGAACGCCCGTCATTTCCTCCCACCTGGCCGCAATGCACTCGACGTACCCGATGGTCTCCCGGGAGTGCTCCCCGGTCACCCGGTGCAGCTCGGGCGCGATGTCCGGCCAGTCCCGGGCCCCGTCGGCCAGCTCCTGGGCCTTGAGCACGTTCCCCTGCCCGGCGTTGTAGCTCGCCCAGACGTTTTCCATCTCGGCGTCCGGAGGCCTCGGCGACGTCCAGATGTTCTCGGCCAGCCATTCCACCTGTATCGCCTGCGCCCGGATCGCCCAGTCGGCATCGTGCGGGTGCGGGTCGTGCTTCTCCCAGCCCTCCCGGTGGACCACTTCCTGCCAGGTGCCCGGCATGAACTGCGCGATTCCCGACGCGCCCACCGGCGACACGGCGTCCGGCCGGAGGGACGATTCGCACGCCGCCTGGGCCTTGAGCGCGGCCCAGAAGACGTGTTTTTCCTGCGGCCATGAGTGCAGCGCGGCCTCCCGGAACCGGTGATCGTAGACGTGCGTCCAGTCCCCGCCTGCGCCGGCCATGGGGCTGATCAGGAACCAGGCGATGAGGGCGGTCTCGATCATTCCATCGGCCGATGCTCCCCGCACCAGTCGTCCTGGTGCACCGTCGGGTATTCGGCGACCAGGGAGGGGGGGGCGATCCGGGGCGGATACCTCCGGCAGTTTCCGCCGCCCTGGGACTTCTTCTGTCCGTCCGGGCCAATCAGGAACTTCTCGCGGTAGAACCGGCAATCCGTGCAGCTGGCCATCAGTGCGAAATCCCCGCCAGCATGGCGCCCGCGATGACGATTGCCGAGAACGTCAGCCCGCCGTAGATCCCGATGGCGACCATCGCCGCCGCACGGACGGTGTGCGGCAGGCTGATGCCGCCCTCCTTTCCGGTCCGGGCCATCGAGGCCAGGTGCCGGATTTCATCGAACAGGGGCGCCAGCAGAGGCTGCAAGGGCGTCCAGCGCATGAAGCACACCAGCGTCGCCACCAGGCCGTAGCCCACCAGCGCGCTCATGGTCTTGGCGAACGGCGCGGCCTGCATCATCGGATGCACCGCGGTCTCGACCAGCGCCCACGCGGCGGCCACCATCAGGGCCAGCAGTATCCACCTGCCGGCCCCCTGGAAGATTTCCTTCACGTCGATGTTCATGTGTACAGCCCCACGGCGCCGATGACGGCCGCCAAGGCGATGAACGCCAGGACGAACGTGATGTTCCGCCACCGGTCCACCTCAGCCAGGGCCGTTGCCAGGCGCCCCCGGATGGAATCGTGCGCGGATTGCTCGGCCCGGTAGTCCTTTTCCAGCTGCTGGGCGTTGGCGTCGGCGGCCTTCGCCTTCGACCGGGCGGAGGGGAGTTCCTCGGCGGCGGCGAGCCCCTGCATGAGAATGGAGGGGGCGTACTCGGCCTCTGCCCGGGACGGGTGTCCGGTCCGGGACGTGGCGAACACCTTGTCGTCCCGGTAAATGGTCCACCACCACTTCCCGCGTCCGCCGAACTTGACGGTGGCGGTGAATTCCTTGAACGTCTGAATGACTATGGGTTTTTTCGGATCGGATTTCGGCATGTGCGCCTCCGGTAGAGAGAATCCCGGGGGAGTGTGGCACAAATCGGGCTTACCGGCAAATCCGGTCAGTCCAGGCAATCGGCGTTTTTCAGCTGCCCCTTGATTTCCCGCACATCCCCCCTGACCTCATTGAGGATGGAGAATATGTCGCTGTTGGACTTTTCGCAGGCGTCCAGGTGTTCACGCAGGCGTTCCTGGACGTGCTCGATCCTCGAGGAATTCCGCTCGGTCCGGACCGCAACCCAAATCACGCCCGTCGCCAGAATCGACAGGATGACAAGGACCGCCTCGATGCCTTCAAGAATCCCTTCCATTTTCAGTCCACATGCCCTTTGCCGCCTATTCTATCGTGGTGGTGATATCTGAGCCAGTCCACATGCCCCTCCAGGACTGTGACCTTTTCGTTCACGAGGCCGTCCTTGATCTGCCGCGCGGCCAGATCGGCCACGGAGGCCTTCAGACTTTCGGTCGCGTCCTCCAGGGCCGTCAGCCGGTCCGAGACCTCGACGTACCCGGATCCAGCCCACCACGCGGCGGCAAGCAGCGGGATGATCAACCCCGCGATGATTCCGGCGCGCTCCAGTGGGCCCATCAGATGAAGTCCCTGATCTCCCCCCAGATGCCGTCGAGCCTGTCGATGAATGTCTCCGGCAGGTAGATCAGCGTGGCGCCGACGCCCACGGACAGGCCCGGGACGTTGCCGCGGAGCGCGATTTCCACGTCGGCCGGCTGGAGCTCTTTCACCATCCGCTTCATCCCTCCCTTGTCCACGGGGGGGTGCTGCATCCAGTATTCGATCCTGTCCGCCTTGCCCTCGATATCATTGATCGTGAAGGTGACGATCCCGACGGTGAGCCACACGGTGTCCGGCGCGGCATGCTTCAGGACGTTCAGCGCCTTCCGGTTGAGCGGGTTGAACAGCAGCTTGAAGAACTGCTGGATGGCGGACTTGAGGGTCTTCCCGAGCTCTTTCTTGACCGCATCCGGAACGGCCTTCTCGACCTCCCTGGCGACCTGCTTCGGGACATCGACGGCCTTGCCCGGATTCGGGATTTTTCCCTTGCCGCCGGTGCCGGGGATTCGACCTCGCTTGATATCGCCGAAGATGCTCATCCGGCCCTATCCTCCGGCTTTTCCCTGCGCGAGCTGCGCGACCAGCGCCCAGTCACCGGCCTGAATCGCGTTGGCGATATCCACGGGTGCGTCCACGGGCGCTATCTCCTCGACCTGATGGGCCATTAGAATTTCCGCCCACAGTTCTTCATCGTGTTTCCATTTGCCGTCACTGGAATCGCCCTGAGTCGGGCAGATACCGAGCGGCTTGTCTTGCGGGCTGTACTGCACCCACAGGCGGAACGATTCGAACTTGTCGTCCTTCGCTCCGGTGACGCGCTGGTTCTTGCAGTATTCCTTGTGCTCCAGTACCCGCCAACCGTCCACGATCAGGTCACGGACTTCCTCGGCGGGAACCATGCGGGTCTTCGTCTCCGTGTTGTGCGGCAGGAAACAGAGACACCCTTCATAGTTCAGGGCGAGCCACGAGATTTGCCGCGTACCGTTGGGGTGAACGCTGAAGCGATAGCGCACGTTGTCGGAGGTCAGTTCATGGCGCTTGCGGTACACCTTGTCGAAGGCGATGTAGCAGCCCGTGCGCCTGTCGAGGACATAGACGCCGTTGTCGCTGAACGGGGAATCCGGGTTGTCCTTTTGGTGCCTCCAGTCATCGAACGAAAGCCCGGGGCCTGTTGCCATGAATTTAACGTATTCCTCGACCTCCGCCGCAAAGGCGTCTTGCTCGGCCTTGTAGGCTGCTTCTGCGACGGTCATCGATTCCTTGATACCGCCACTGACCTGCGGTTCTTCGGTCCCGAGTACATCAGCCTTGTGCGCGGCATCAGACTTTCGCTCATTACCCCAACGCTCGTCATCAGGGGCAACATATCCGTCCGTACCGTCCTGCTGATACACACTGCCAGCAGGATCGTAGCTGTGGGCATACTGGTAATTGGCACGCTCCAGACCCTCAAGGGCCGAGGCCACTTCTTCCCATCCGCGCCATTTCTTGCAGCTTTCTCGGGCCTCGGCGGCACTGTAGGGCTTGATGCCCCGCTCCCGGTACTGACCAAAAGCGACGAGCACCCGAAGCCAGTTCTTGCCGTGGTTTCGATCTGCCCGGTTCTTGTTGGCCTCGTAGTACCCTTCGACCTTGCGGACAATCGGCCTGTAGCTGTGATCGCTTTCGGCCCGCCACTTCTCTTCCGCAACGTCCGGGTCCTGGCCCTTCGTGAAGGCCCACTGCCGGACGCCGTCAACGTTGTCGTCCCAGCGGCCAACGGTCTCGCCCTTGACGTTGAGGAGGCGTCCGTCCGCGTGCTTTTGCGTGGCTGAATAACTCATCGCACTCCCCATAATTTAACTGTAATTTGCGTTGAACCGCTGATCCCCGTGTCGCCGGGCGTGTTGAAGCCTTCGATGAACAGGTGGCTCGGGTTAGTGTTCTCGTCATTCCGGCTCACCAGCTTCAGCACGGCGTTCATCGTGGAGGTGTTCTGCTGTCCGCCGATCCTGCCCTGGCCGTGCAGCCTGACCGGGCGGGCGGGCAGAATGGTGCCGGACCGCCAGCCGGGGAAGGTAATCAGGCCGACATGCTCATGGCCGACCGATTGGATGGTCTGCGTCCACTTGACCTCTGCTTCCAGCCGCGACCACGGGTTATCGCCGCCGATGCCCGCATAGATTGCTGTAGAGACGCCCGAGCCCAACTGTATCCCACTGGAATTGTGCCAGTCGGAAGAGTCTTCGGTGTGCTCCCACAGTAGGGTGTCGCCATGAGGCAAGCTTGCCAAAGCCTTCGGTCCGAGCTTGCCATCCCAAGTGTTCACGCCCACCACGCGAGCTTTGTTCAGCTGAAGCGTTAGCGTGCCGAAGTGCCGGACGGCCTCTGCATAGTAGTCCCAATTGTCGTCACTACCGAGTGCCCGCATTTCATTGAACGGATTGTCCAGATTACCAAAATGCGTGGTCGGGTTGCGCGTCCGGGCCTTGCGGGGGTCAAAGCCTGCGGGAACTCTAGTGAAATAGAAACTCCCACCCGGAGGTGTCGTTACGCTCGTGGCATAGTTTGCTGCCTTGGCCGCATCGAGCGTCAGAGTGCTGGACAGCGCGATACCGCCCTCAGCATTCGATCCTGCATCGGCCCAGCTAGTGGTCTCGTGTGCGCCCACCAGGATGTCGGTGATGGCTAGTCTGATGCGGCCCTGTATATCCTGCGTAGTCGCATCTACGGCCTCCAGCTCGGCGATATTATTCTCGACCTCTTCCAGCTGAGCCTCAAGCGCCGCGACGCTCGATGGATCGCCGCTCAGCCGCACAAGCGTCAGTCTGGAATTCGCCTGCACCTGCACGTCGCCTTGCTCGCACCGCAATCTCGCCCGCACCTTTGTTTCGGCGTCCAAGTTGAAGACAAGAATTTTCGTGACGCGTTCGGTATGCTGTCCGCGAATGAACGCCGTTGACGACTGAATGAACGTCGTCGAGGGGTCAGCGTCGTCCACAATCTGAATGTATGCCGCGTTATTCGTGGAGCGCGTCCGAATGTCGCCCTCGAAATAGCCCAGATAGACGTTTGGTCCGACGGTGAAATCGTCGGTGCCCGATGCCGTTATGAATTCCGGGTCGCCGTCTCCGGCAACGACGCTGATCGGGTCGGTCGCGATGGGCGCAAGGTCAATCACGCGCGGGCGTGTGGCATCACCGTCAGCGCTGTCCGCGCGTCCTGTAACCTGGAAAGTGATCCGCTCCTTCCGCGCGTCGGTCGGCTCGGCAGTGCCTATGGCAGTCCGCCATGCTGCCTGTTCCTCTGCCGTGAGGTTCTCCGGCGCCTCTGGCGGCCAGATCTGCTTCCACTTGGTGTTGCTGGCGGCGGTGGGCAAGGGGTCCGTGTCGTGGACGAATTCGGACGCGCGCCAGATTTTCAGCGTGTTGCCCGCGCCCGTCTTTCCGGTCGCGCCCTCCGGGTAATATTTCTGGGTGCCGATGACGCCCCACCACTCGCCGAGGTCCCACCAGTTCGCCGGATCGCCGTCCGGGCCGGTGGCCTGCTTCGTGTGCCGGACGCGGGAAATGAAGTAGAAGTCGTTGTGCTCGACCGTGAAACCCTTCGGAATCGTGCCTGAGAGCGTGGACCACTGAGGTACGGCCAGGACGTTGATTGCGGCGTCCCGCGCGAACTTGTTCGATCCGATGGAACCGTCAGGCACTTGAGCGCCGGTCTGGGCGGTTCGGTGCCAAGCGCCTCCGCCCCATGTCCATTCCTCGAACTCGCCCTGATTGTGGAGCTGCGAAAGCTGATTTCCGTCGTTGTCCGTGACGGTGACGGTGCCGAAATGGTTGCTTTCGCTGTGTTTGTAGACGCCGCAGAACCAGCCTGCATCGCCCGACACCAAAGCGGGTAACTTGAGCGTGATGTTGGAAGTCTGCGCCGACGGCAACTGCATCCAGTTCAGAACGCCCCTGTCATCCGCCTTGACCGCATCATAGTCGGCGATCTTGGTGTGGAACGCTTCATAAGTTCGACCCGCTGCTGCCCGCGCGGTTCCGTCCACCGCGCTGGAACCCCCGGCGTTGTCGTCCACGTATTTCTTGGAGGCGGCGTGCAGGTCCGCCGTGGGCGCACCGTCCAGGACGATCTTGCCCGTCATGGTTCCGCCCGCCTTCGGAAGGGCCGCGTCGGCGGTCGCTTGCGCTGTGACCGAATCCGCAAGGGCCCGGGTCGCGTCGGTCTGGGCGGCTACGGCGGCGGCCTGGGCCGCAGTCGCAGCGGATTGGGCGGACGCAGCCGCATCCCGGGCCGTCTGGTCCGTGCCGTCGCCCCCCTCATCCAGGATTATCTCCCAGTAGGTCGAGAAGTTGGTCCGGAAATCCGCCTCGGAAACGCTTCCGAAGGCGGCGGAAGTCCGACGGATTACTTTTCCCTTCAGTCCGCCGGCGGTCCCGTTTCTGACGTAATATTTCCGGCCGGCCGCGAAGGAGGATGGATCGGTCTTTTCTCCGAGGTGCAAAGTGTCCGCCACGCTGTCGTCGTCGCTGGCGCCGACCTCGAAGAGCCCAGCCCGCGTAGCGGCGTGCAGTTCGCCGATATGGCTGTCGAGATCGTTGTCTCTGGAGACCGTCTCGTGGTCGCTCCGAATGTCCTGGGCGAACCCGAGAACCTGTCCGGGCGCGGGCTTCAGGCCACGGCCGCCGATTTCATCCGCACGTTCTCGGTTGTCTGGAAGATCAGTCATTTATGTCCTTGGGATGTAGGTTTGGCTGCCGTCGGCGTTGGTCCGCTGGATGGACATTACATAGACCTTGTAGTCCACGCCGCCGATGGCCTGGTCAACGACCGCCTCGAAGGCGCTGCTGGCTGGCAGGCCGTTGTGGTCCACCCATGATGCGGGCTGCGTCTGGTCGTCCTTCGCCGCGAGGTAGAAGACCCATGTGCCGGTCGTGTCCGGAGTGGCCTGGTATCCGTCGGTCGTATCCAGTGCCGCCCCCGTCACGAGGTCATGGGTGGAGAAAACGATATCGCTCGCATACTGCGCGGCGGTCCGGCCCGCCGTATAGGGCAGGCGGCCCCAGTGGTAGTTCGCCGTGGCCGCCGCGTGAGCGGTGATCACAATGTCCTGGTATCCCGCCGGGGTTGCGGTGAGGGCCGGATTGGTGACGCCCTCGGCGAACACCTGGAGCCTCAGGGTGTAGGTTTCGTCCGCCGCGAGAGACACGCCGTTCGGGATCGTGACGTTGCCGGAGCCGTGCGCGTAGTTGCCGGCGGGAATGGTGATGAGGCTGGCGGCCCCGGTGCCGTCGCCGTATGCGCCCTTGAAGCCGATGATGCGTGCGGCGCCGACATGATCAGATTGCGCGATGGCCCAATCGACGCCGTACACTTTCGCCGCGATGGCCCCGGCAACCGGGGTCTGGTCTCCGGAGCGCAGGGTGTACCTGGAGATGGCGGGCGCGAGCACCGGATCGGCCCCGCCGGACGGCAGTCTGTAATTGGTGCCGTCGATGGAAATGCGGGTCAGCACATCCCCATCCGTGCCGGAAGGATTCGCCTCGACCTGCGTCCCGCCGGTTCCGGAATTGTCGTCCACGTACTTCTTGGTCGCCGCGTGGAGGTCCGATGACGGCGCACCATCGAGCGTGATCTTGCCGGTCATCGTGCCGCCGGACCTGGGCAGCGCGGCATCCGCCGTGTCCTGCGCGGCGACGGCCTTGGCGTCGGCGGCGGCGGCGGCGGCGTTTGCCACGGCGTCGCCCGCCGCGACCTCGGAGTCGCGGGCGATGGTGCTGGCCACGTCGTCGTCCGGAACCGTCGGGCCCCCCTTGAGCGCGTAGCCCTTGGAGAGCGCCCGGATGCGCCCGTCAACCTGCCCCTGCGTCAGCCCGCCCGTGCCGGTGCTCGGGGCCTCGGCCAGCCCGCCGTCGAAGAAGGAGCGGTTGAATGGCGGTTCCTCGGGGTTGGCGGTGCCGTCCGTGCCATAGACGAGGGTGAAGCTGAAGCCGCCGTTGTTGTTGGCCCGGAATCCCGCAATGATCGTGTCGAGGTCGTCGGCGTCGTCGTACTTCAGGAGGATGTTCGGGCCGTCCAGTTCGTCGTCCGGCCGGGCCTCGGCCTCGGTGATGTTGGCGAGGACGGCGTTGCGCCCGCCGGTGGCCATCGTCGGCAGACCGTCGTCGTCCACCGGATCGGTGAGCGCGCCGCCGCCGCTGGTGTCGGGCGTGTGGTGCGAGGACCCGATGGTCCGCGTGACGCCATTGGTGTCGGTGTAGGTGGCGGCGATCCAGGCCGTGACGAGCTCGAACAGGGTGGTGTTGTCGCTCCGTCCGGCGGCCGCGTGCAGGCCGATGGAGACGACGCCGTTGTCGGCGAGGTTCCATGTCGGCGTTCGCCGGACCACGGCGTCGATCCCGCCGGTCAGGAGGGTGGAAGCCGCCGCGCTGCCGGAGAGGGTGGACGTGGCCTGCGAGCCGGACGCGGCGGCGAGCCGGAAGCGCGAGCCGCTGTAGGCGTCGATGACATCCTGCACGGTGTCGGTGCGGATGACGTTCAGGATGTCGAGGATGTAGGAATCGACGCCGCCGATATTGGCGATGAAGCGTTCGGCGACGGTGAGCGGCGTGCGGGGAATGGCGTCGGTGCCGCCCGCGAAGCCGTAGCTGATGCTCTCGCCGACCGTGGAATCGACATCGATGGTGTCGGATGTGAGCGCGCCGTCCTCGAACGCGACATCGCCGGCGGATGTGCCGTCGCCGATCTGGAACTCGCTCAAGGCGATGATGGCGCTGCGCACCTCGTCGAAGGTATCGCTGGCAAGGGCGGTGATCGTCAGCGTGTGATCGTCGGCGTCCCAGACGGCGGAGAGCGGGTTGACCGGATCGACGCCTCCGGATGTCCTGTAGCTGACATTGCCCGAGGGCGTGACGCTATCGGCCCGCGAACCCTGGGTGATGGCAACGGTGAAGCGGCTTGTCGCCGCGTTCATGGCATCGACAATGGTGCCGAGGGTCATTGAGCCGCGATATTGAAGCAGGAAGTCGGCGCCGCTATCGGTCGCCCGGACTGTATTGTTGGCAATAGCGCTCGTTTCTTCCCGGGTCGAGAACTGAAGGTTGTTGCCCGCAACGCCTACCTGATGGAAGGTCAGCGTGATCTGCCGCCCGTTCGTGATCTGCCAGACATAGGTTGCCGCCGTTCCCGCGACCCGCGCGCCGCTGGTGACGACATCGATGCCGCCCCGGTTGGTCGCGGTTCCATCCCCGGCAGCGTGCGTGCCGCCGGAAAAAACGAGGCCGTTGATGTCCCGCGATGGGTTGTCACCTGAACGGAGGTAGTTGATGGTGATGGGATCGTTTTGAAGGCCTGTAGTCGTTCCGTTTGCCTCAACGAGCTGCTCGCCTTGGGCCGTTCGGGCCGCATTGATTGCGTCAACCAGACCTTCCGTGCTGACGCCGAACAGATCAAATTTGTTCAGCGTCGCAACGATATTGAGCATCCTGTTGTCGGACGAATAGGTTGCCTCCCATGTGATCTGCTCGGTCTGACTGTTGTCCCGGACAGATCTAAAATTCAGGGTGAAACCGTTCATGGCCGTGCCGGGGACCAACGCCCGCACGTTCAAAAACGCTGAGTTATTGCCGTATCGCGGATTGACCCCCGCGACTTGATCGACCGTTCCCGTCGCATCCGGCGCCGTCACCCGAATGACGCCCTGATGGTCCGGCGTGACGCCCCGCGACCCCTCGATGTCCGCCTTCGCGTTCTGAGCGGCCACCGCAGCCGTGCCCGCCGTCGCGCGATACCGCTGCGAATTGCCCGCCGCCCCGACGGTGGCCCACGAAATCGCCAGCGCGCCGTAAGTGCCGCCAGCCCTCACCCCCGCCGACGGATTGGCGAACCGGGTGTAGACGATGCGACGCCGGTTGACCGTCTCGGGCGGAGCGGCCCAGTCAAGCGGAAAGGAAAAATCAACGTCGGCGTCCTGACCGGCGTTCTCGATGGTCAGGACGGATGCGGTCGCGGCCTCGGCGTCCCTGCGGGCCTCAGCCTGCGCGTGCCACGTCAGGTCGCCCGAGCGGTGGCTGACGAAGATGCCCTTGTCGTCCTCGCCCGCCTGCCTCAGCAGGATGCCGATGTTGGCGTTGCCGCCGCCGCCGCCACCACCGCCGCCGCCGCCAACCGGCCCTGGAGGTCCGATAGGCATCAGACTGCCTCGTTTATTGCGACGGCCCCGTAGCTCTTGCCGGGATCACCGTCGGTCCATATCCAGATTTCGTTGGTTGCGTCTTTCTCGACGCGGACGCCCCAGCTGGTGGGGACTTCGATCCGGGCGGATTCGCTGGCATCCGGAGCGGACGCGGCCTCGGCGATGTACAGGACCTGGTTAGACTGGTTCTGTACGGTGTAGGTGGTGCCTGCCGAGATATCCGACAGCGCTGTCGGAACGGCAGTGATTTTCTGGGATGTAGTCGGCACGGTTCATTTTCCCTTGACGTGCAGCCCGAGATGCTTGGCGGCAATGTGGACGGATGTTTCAGCATCCCCGGATACCGTGATTCCCGTGACCCCAAGGCCACGGAGCCGGGACAGGTAGACCTCCGCGGCCGGACGCGCATGGCCCCGCTGGTACCTGACCTGTGCGGCGGCCCGCGGCAGACGGTAATCGTGATGCTGGTGCATGGGAAATCCCGAGGCCGGATCGACCCCGGGAGCAACCATGTGAACGGTCTCGTTGAGTTCCGGCATCAGTCTTTCTGCTGGAGCATGGAGTAGCCGTCGTTCGGGGCGTGCCCGTTGCGGAAGTCATTCGCTGTACTGATCGCACTTCCCGCTGTCGGCCCCCTGCTGCGGCTGTCGCGCCGCGACAGGCCGAAGAACCGGACGGACATTGCGCTCACGGTGTTCGAATCGAAGAACCGGTAGTACAGCGGGCCGCCGATGTTCCGCACCGCGAAGTGGCCGCAGGCGCCGAACAGCAGGGCCGGGTAGACACGATCCGCGGGGGTCGCATCCACAAACTTCGTGGCCGTTCCGCCGTCGCCCATGGCGTTGTTGATCGAGTAGTTCCACCCGAGAATCTTGCCGGGAGATCGCTGCGTGGCAATGCCGACGTTGGTTGGGTCCGGAACCCAGATCGGGAGACCGTTGGAACCGGGGAACACGGCGAAACGCAACTGCTTCTCGACGTTGCGGTGCATCATCCATCCGATCATGCCGCCGTGCGCGTCCATGAATCCACCCGCGCCGCCCTCTGAACCGGCCAGGTAGGCAAGATCGATGCTGTATTCCATGTCCAGCAGGTTGTTGTAGTCGATGGCGCCGGTCGAGCCGGACCCTCCATCGACAACCTGCGCGGTCTGGAGAATGCCCTCCGCCACTGAGCCGCCGCGGGTGAACGTGTAATTCCATCCGCGGCCGAGCCTGCGGGACATCTCGGCCATGATCCTGCCGGCCATGTCGAAGTGGATGTCCTGGAACGTCTCGATCCTGGCATCCAGGAAGTTCGAGTGCCGCCAGGACGACTTGAACGTGATCTTGCTGGCGGCTCCGATGTTGTCGATGGCGGTGGGCGGCACGCCGGTTCCGGCGGTGGACGACTGGTCGGAAATCTCTCCGCCCATCTCGTCCTTTGTGTCCAGGCCGTTCAGGTGCAGGTCGTTGCCGTTGTCGGAGTCGAAGTTGTGGCAGTTCGCCGCGACCGCGCCGTAGTATTTCAGGGACTCGACCACGCCCGCCGCCCAGGTCTCCGGGGCCGCCTCGTGGAGGTTCTGGTCGCCGGACGCGCCGGAGTCGGACCGGGACGGCCCGGCCATCCTGACCTTGCCGCCCTCGGTGGCGATGGCCCACGGATCGAACACGTCGGTTCCCTCGCCGCCGAGCTGCATGAGCGCGTTGCGGGTTTCGTCATCGACGTTGACGATGAACTGCTGCCGCTCGCCCTCGTCCAGCATCCTGGAGCCGCCCATGCACCACCGGCGGGTAATGTCCAGCATCGGATTCGCACCGCGCTCGGCTCGGGACATCGGGCGCAGGTTCTCCTGCTCCCGGATCAGCCCCTCGACGTGCGAGAGCTCGCGCGACAGCTGCGCGTGGCGGATGTTGTCGGCGTTGTACCGCGCCATCTTCGCGGGCGCGTCCTCGCCCTCCCAGGCGTCGGATTCGTACTCGGTGTTCATCCGCTCCGAGACTTCCTGGATCTGGTTCTGCAGGGTCGTGCGCTGGCCCTCCAGCTCTACGTGCTTTTCGCCGTTATACGTTGGCATTTCTCTACTCCTTTAGTGAGCAACGGCCATCGAGGCCAGGATGGAAGAAAGTCGTTCGTTGCGCCGGTGCATCTTCATGTCCGGCGCGTCGTCGTCTTCGGCTGCGATGACGGACCCGACGAAACCCTTTTCCACCGCTTCGGCGGCGACCATGTAGGTCTCGTCGTCCATCATCTTCAGAATCTCGTCCTCGGCCATGCCGGAGGATTTCGCGTAGGTCTTCGCGGCGCTGGCGTTCAGGTCGCGCATCAGCTTGGCGGCGTTTTCCATGTCGTCGGCCCGCCCGTACATGCCGCCGCTGACCTCGTGGATCATGAGGACGCCCATTTCGGAAATCTCCGAGGTGTCCGCCGCGGCCACCAGCATGGACGCCATGGAGGCGGCGATCCCGTCAACGATGGCATGGACCTTGTGGCCGTCTTTCTGCCGCTGGCGGATGGCCGAGATCATCGTCGTGCCCTCGAACACGTCGCCGCCGTCGCAGTTGATGCGGAGCACCACGTCGCCGCTGATGGCATCCATGCGTTCTCTGAACATCTTCCCGCTGATGGCGGTCTCGTCGTCGAAGCAATCCTGGAGGAATGACACCTCCTCGTGGGGAAGGATCGGGCCGTAGATTTCGATGGTGTTGTCCGCCGACGGGCGGAGCTCCATGCGGGGGGCGTGGTCCTGCCAGTGCGTGAACGCCTGCGGCCGTATTCCGTAATGCGCCCTTGCGACCAGCCTAACCCGGCTGAGGTCCGTTTTCGGCATTTCCTTGCCCCGTTTCAGTTTTTCTGGTGCTGATAATATCCCCGTCAGGCTCCCGTGGCAAGCCCGCGATTCCGCGCAGCTCCTCGCGGCTGGCGACGGGATCGCGCTGGGTGTCGCCCTGCATGGCCATCAGCATCTCCGAAATTCCGCTGGCGTCGCCCCGCACGAACTCCGACGGATCGGCCACGAACCGCTCCCCCGGCAGCAGCAGGCGGCACTGGAACGGGGCCAGCAGGCGGTCCAGGTGCGGGCGGATTCCCGTCCGCCACGCCATCCTCATCACCTGCTCGTTCACGCCCCGGGTCCACTGGCCGATGGGAGAGGACAGCAGCGGCAGGGGCAGGCCGTAGAACCGCGCGACGGTCTCGACCTGGAAGGATCGGGCGGCGGTGACCTCGGCGGCGACGGGCGACGCGGACAGCTCCGTGGCCGTTCCACCCATCATCCGGAGGACCGGGGAATTCAGGATGGTCTCCTCCAGCCATTCGCGAATCTCTTTCTGTTGCTCCTCGGTCAGGCTGCCGATCTTCTGCTTTTCCGGGTCGTAAGACGCGACCAGCATTGCCAGGGGGGCCTTCCTGAACCGCTTCTGGACATAGGCGTCCTGGATGATCCCGGTGACGAATTCCTCTGAGATCAGGCTGACGGGCGCCGGGGCGAAGTGCTCCCGCTGGTGCTGGCCCAGCTGGCCGCGTTGCAGCAGGGGCCAGCGGGCGTGGATCATGTCGCGCGCCGCAATCGTGTGCAGCGTGCCGTTGTGCGAATGGGCCTCCATCGCCTGGTAGACCAGCGGCCCGTCGCCCTGGTGCGTGTATGCGCCATGTGGCCGGAACCGCGTCAGCCTTGCCGGGACCATGGACGGTCCCATGTCCGGCACCACCAGGGCGTTGCCGTCGAGGAGATAGTCCGCCATCACGTCCTCGACGAAGCACTGCGCCGGGGTGATTCCGCCGTCCGGGCTGTGCGAAAGCAGCTCCAGCACCGCGTTGGTGCGGCGGTTCCGGACCTCCTTGTCCTTGCGGTTACGCACGGTGAGACGGCCGTTGCAGACCATCTGAGCCGTCAGCGCGGTGATGATGTTGACGGCCCGGGCCAGCGGCGTGAAACGGATGAACCTGTCCCGCTGCCCGCCGAGGCCCCCCTCCGGCAGTTCCCCGTCGCCCATGAACTGCGCGGCAAGGTGCGTGGCGAGCTGCTTGGCGAACTTGTCTCCGCCTTCCATTCGGAGGTTTTCGGATCTCTGCCAGGGCCAGCGCATCAGATGAACCCCCGCGGATCAGAGAAGGGCGTGATCAGGGCCATGATCGCTTTTCGGTGGGTGTCCTCCAGGATTCCGTCGTAATAGACGCCCGCCTGGAGGATCAGCGCGGCGCGGATTCCGTCGAGCCCGGGGATTTCCTCCGCGGTCTTCCACCCAAGGGTGAGCGTGATCCGGAACTGCGAATTTTCCAGGATTTCCGGCCACCCGCCTTCGGGAGGCCAGATTTCCGTGTTCCAGGGTATGTTCTCGATCCTGCCGAGCGTGCTCACATCGATATCGGCGGGGTCGTCGCGCAGGCTGGCGTCCGTGGCCCACGTCTCCATCTTCTTGACCGCCTTGACCCGGTTGAATGGCAGGACGATCGGATCGTCGGCGCACAGCGGGCGGTCCATCAGAAAGGTCACGTCCCGGTCCACCAGGGCGCCGACGTACCGCTCGATGTACGAGATCGCCGCCTTGATCGCCGCGGACACGTCCGCGTCCGCATCCAGCTTGAGCCCGGCGCGGGCCTGCGACTCGGTCAAAATTTCCGTTTCCATGACCATGTGCGGATATTACACTAAGCATACAGGTATTTGCTGTACTCCCGTTTCGGCTCGGCGGGCCTTCGGAACCGCTCGCCGAGGCCGACGGCGTGGATCACCGCCTGCAGCACGTCGATCTTTCCCTTGGAATGCGA
Source organism: uncultured Binatia bacterium (SeqCode) (assembly GCA_965219905.1). GTDB lineage: Bacteria > Desulfobacterota > Binatia > UBA9968 > JAJDTQ01 > JAJDTQ01. The sequence continues at coordinate 17,745 of CBDCOS010000005.1, forward strand.
CTTGTCCAGGGACGCGTTGTTGTTGTTGTCCCGCTTGACGATGGCGCACATGACGGCGTGCTCCAGGGCCAGGTTGAGGCCGGGGCGCAGGTGCTCTTCGAGGACGGCCTTCCGGAACTGCTCCAGGTCGTCCCAGCCGTCGCTGCCGCGCCCGACTGCGCGGTCCACGTATTCCGCGTTGCCGTGCCCCGCGTCGATCATCGCCTGCTGCACCGAGCTCAGCTTGTATCTGTCGCAGGCGACGCCCAGCCACTCGAACCCGGTGACGTTCGCGAACCGTGCGCGGAGGAATTCGCCGTTCCGTGTTTCCTTCACGCCATGAATGTGCAGGACGCCCTGGTCGTGCATTTCCTGGTATGCGAGCCCGATTCCGTCCTTCTGCCCGCGCTGCTCCAGATCCGGCAGCTCGGGGAATGCGCCGTGGCATTCGAGGCGGCCGGTCTGGGGCCAATAGAACGCGACCGCGGTCATGCTGTTGCCGCCGCCGAGATCGACGCCCACGGACACCGGGCCTCCGCGCGCAGGCTGCTCCAGTTCCGTGACGGTCTCCCAGTCCGACGGCTCGATCACCTCCTCGTCGGCGTCCGATTCGGAGGTGCCCATGTTGAGGTATAGGGCCTCGTACTGGGCCCGCCGCATGCCACCCTGCTTGCGGGCGCCCTCCTTGAATTCCTCGATCTCCGAGCGCAGGGCCTCCAGGTGGTCGTAGGACGGATTGGCCTTGCGGATCGTATCCAGCCTGTATGCGCCGCCGTCCTTCGCGTCCTTCCGGGTGGCGGCGTACACGATGGCCCTGGTTCCCGGCGGCGGCTGGGACAGGATTCGGCTGAAGAAGTGCAGCGGCGACCTCGGCCGGGTGCCGATGAGGAGGAATCTGGGATTCGCCTGCTTGCCGAGTGAGGTCCGCAGGGCGGCGTAGTGCATGTCTCCGCCGGATTCCCACTGCGCCGGTTCGTCGGCGATGACCAGCGTCGGCGCCAGTCCGTGCGCCCGCTTCGGATCGGAGCCGATGACGCGGAGCACGGTGCGCGTCGGGCGGTGCTGGATTTCCATGTGGTGGGAATTGTCAACCATACGCCACTCCTTGCGCCTGAAGACCCGGTCGTTGACAACCTCTCCGGAGGCCTCGTCAACCACGGACACGGTCTCGTACAGGACGGGCTCCATGAACATGACGATGTGCTCGAAGCAGATTCTCGCCTGCCCCATGGACGCGGCGGTCAGGATGGTCTGGCCGCGCGGGATGAAGAGCTCGCATCCCGGGCTGATGGCGCTGCACGAGATGGCCGCGCAGATGGTGGTCTTGCCGTTGGAGCGAGCGATTGTGAGTGCGACCTCGCGGTGATCGGAGATCGCTGCCAGCATCTCCATCTGCCACGGGATGACCTCGATGTTCTTTCCCTGGAGCGGCCCCTGGTTGACGATCCGGGACTCGATTTCCTCCTTCAGTTTTTCAGGATCGAACGCACGGCCTCGAACCGTTTCACTTTCCGCTTGCGCTGTTCCGTTTGATCCCACCTGGCCTCCTCGGCCGATTTGTGCATGTGGCACTCGGTGCAGAGGGCCTGCATGTTGTCCGTGTCCCAGAATCGTTCCGGGGCCTTGTGCACGGGTATTATATGGTCAAGTTCCCGTGATGGCACAACCGCCCCGTTGGCGGCGCATTGTACGCAGAGGGGATTTTCGCGCATGAATCGGTCCCTGAACCGGCGGTAGCGCCGGGTCGAACGGACCTTGCGGGGGTCGAATTCAGTTTCAGTCAACTGCCTTGCCTTGCCGCGCCGCGCCCTGCCGGGCCAAGCCGCGCCATGCCATGCCAGCCTTGCCTCGCCAGGCCCCGCCCAGCCTAGCCTAGCCGAGCCAGGCCGTGCCAGGCCCGCCGTGCCAGGCCCAACACCTATTCTTCGTGCCGCTTCCGCAGAAGTTCCAGCAGCCGGTTCGCCAGCTTGTCCTCGTCCGGGCGCAGGACCAGACTGTACCGCCGATACCAGCTTTCCAGTGAAATCCCCTTGCCCCGAAGGGCGTCGCGCCGCATCATCTCACTCCCCATGTCCCCCTGGGTGTCGTAGTAATCCCCCTGCTTATTCCCCACGAAAGCCGGACTCAACGTGTGCACCACGACGGTCTGGTGTTCGGGTTCCTTCACTTCCGGCGTCACGGACACGTACACCCTGAGGAAGTTGGTCGCCTGGTCCAGGCGGTACATATGGCCCGCCTTCTCGTTGTCCCAGGTAAACCATTCGTGCGCCGGGCTGTCCGGCGAGGAGGCCCATTCCAGGAAGTGCTCCCGGTTGATCGGGTCGAGTTCGCCCAGCGAGGTCTCCCGCTTGTACTGGGCGATGATTTCCAGTCGCTTGCTGCGGCTGAATTTCATTTCCGGGACGCCTGTTCGGCGAAGAACGTCTCCATCAGGCGCTTGGTCTCCGCGTCCGCGCACACCGGCTCACGGATCGCCTGGTCCTGCGCATCGATGTCGAGCAAATGTTCGGGAATTTCAGTGCCGATCCCGAAGGTGCCATACGATCCCTTTCCCTTCTCCTGGCGGAAATCGCCGATCCCGACGACCATGCCCGCGTTCGTCAGCAGGGTCGCCACCGATGTTTCGGACAACTGCGGATGTATGTAGCGGAGGTTGATGGCCGTGGCCCATTCGGGGAAAAATGCGCGGGTCCTCACGTCCGGGGTCTTGTTGATGTCGGCGGACCGGGTGATGTCCATCCGGAGTTTCGGGGTCCCGTAGATCGGGATGAGATCGTCCGGGAAGAAGATCAGGCGCTGCACGTCTGTTTTCTTGATCCCTGCGACAACCAGCGCGGCGGTCGCCATCGCCGATTTCACCGCCATCGCGGGCATGAATACCCGCGTGTGCTCGTCGCCCTGACTGGGATCGATGTACATGGAATCCCTGAATTCAGAAACGGGGTCGTGCTTCAGTTCCGCCCGCTCGGCGGCGGTTTTCTTCCGGCCCCCGATCATCAGGGTGGCCTTGGCCTTTTCCCCCATGCGGTGGCAGAAAAGAGGCGTGTTTCCGATGAGGACGCATGTGAAGGGGCGTTGCTGGAGAGCCGCGATTTCGACGACTCCGGGAGCAGTTGTTTTTTTCATGTCAGTAATCTCTGTGGTTGGTGTGAAAGAATGTGTAGGGTAATATAAAAGGGAGTCCGTTTGCAACCCATTCGCCCGAAGTGTATTCTCCGGATACCTGGGCAGGGCGTGGCATGGCAGGGCTGGCAAGGCTTGGCGCGGCCGGGCATGGCAAGGCTTGGCGTGGCACGGCTGGGCAAGGCTGGCATGGCGTGGCGCGGCCCGGCGCGGCTGGGCGTGGCGGGGCGTGGCATGACGAGGCGGACATGGCAATGAAAGTGGAAATCGAGAACAGGACCGGGCGGCCGATTGAAATTGTTCCCGCAGGCAATGACGATGGGTTGGCCGGACACGGCCGGATTTTTCAGGCACTGTCCCGCGAGTTCGAACGGAAGAAATGACCACGAAAACAGGAATGGCGCTTGCCGTTGCGGAATTCGACCTGATGCAGCACGGCGCCGGCGACCTGGACGGCGCGGAGAAAAACCTTCTGGCAATCTATGATAATGCCGACAACGAGGGCCGCGCCTACCTTTTCAAAACCGCCCTGATGTTTTTCAAGTCGAATCTTGAGAGTGTCAGGAGAATAAAGAAAGAATCTTGAAATGACCGCCGAGCTTGCCCGCGTCGATTGCTGGCACCACCCGATCACGGCGGACGGCAGGCAGCAGATATACGTACCCGCTGGCCAGACCCTCGGTCAGGCGCTCGCTGAATACATTCCCCCCTGGCGTCACGACGACGCCATCGCCATCGTCAACGGAATCACCGTCCTGCCGAGCCTGTGGGACGACGTGATCATCGGCGCGAACGACGTGATACAGGTCCGCTGCCTGGTGCACGGCGGCGACAGGGGCTCCAATCCGCTGGCCGTGATCCTGTCCATCGCCGTGATCGTCGGGGCCCCCTTCCTCGCGGGCGCGCTGGCGGGCCCGCTCGGGATCACCTCGGCGGCGGGCGTCGGCCTTCTGACGGCGGGCATCCAGTTCGCCGGGCTGCTGGTCGTCAACGCCCTGTTCCCGCCCAGACTCCCGGGCGGCGGGCAGGAGCAGCCGTCGCAGCAGTTCTCGATCTCCGGCGGCGCGAACCAGGCCCGGCTGAACGAGCCGATCATGATGCTCCTCGGCCAGCACCGCATTTTCCCTGACCTGGCCGCGCAGGAATACACCGAGTACGGCGACAACAACGAACAGTTCCTGAACCAGATCTTCGATTTCGGGATCGGGAACCTTGAGATCGGCGCACCCCGGATCGGCGACACGCCCCTGTCGAACTACGACATGGTGACCCAGCAGAAGCAGGTGCGGAACGTCACGCTGGTCTCGGGCAACGTGGACAGCATCCAGGGCGGCGAGTTCGAGCCGGCCTACGACAACGGCAGGGCCAACGGCTCGCCATGGATCACCAAGCGCACCGCCGCCGCGACGACTTCCCTCGCCTTCGACCTGGTCTCCATCCATTTCAATGCCAACAAGAAGGGCAATCTGGAGGGCCGGGACACGTATTTCAGGATCGAGTGGCGGCCAGTGGGCAGTGGGTCCTGGACGGGGCAGGACGTGACCATCCAGTCTCCGGACGGGGCCGAGGCGCGGAACCCGGTCCGGCGCACCATCAGGACGGCCAGGGTTCCCGCCGCGGCCTACGACGTGCGGGTCAGGCTGCGCGCCGCCTACGACGAGGACGACGATCTGGCGCGGATCACGTTCCGCCCCGCCGCGCCGGTGATCAAGGCGTTCCAGGACGACAACGCCGACTTCCAGGGCCGCAACCCGCTGGCGCTCAGGGTCAAGGCGACGGGCCAGCTGTACGGCCGCCTCGACCGCGTGAACGCCGACGTGGGCGCCCGGGTGCCGAACTGGAACGGGACGGACTGGAACACGGCGGAGGTCACGTCGAATCCGGCGGCGATCCTGCTGTGGTGGCTGCGCGGCTACCGCGTGGACGGAACGCTCCGGGCCGGGTACGGCCTGCCCGACGACAACATCGATTTCACGTCGCTGCAGTTGTGGCACAAGTTCTGCGAAGACCAGGGGCTTGAATGCAACATCGTCCTGACCGACGGGCGCAACGAGGACGAGGTGGCGCGGCTGATCGCGCAGTGCGGCTGGGCGCGACTGGACATCTCGACCGGCAGATACGGCGTCATTTACGAGGCCGCGTCGCGCCCGGTGACCGCGATCGTGAATCCGGCGAACATCGTGGCCGGCAGCATCAACGTCACCTACGAGAACGAGAACCTCGCGGACGAGGTGATCGGCACCTACATAGACCGGGATTCCGGCTGGCAGGAGAACACCCTGTCGCGCCCGGTGCCGCAGTTTTCGATCACGGGGGAGTTTCCCGTGACGATCCGGCTGGAGGGAATCACCAGCGGCGAGCAGGCGGCAAAGGAACTGAACCGGGCCGCCGCCGCACAGTTCTACCACCAGCGGCGCATCCAGTGGGAGATGGAGGACGAGGGCCGGACCATCGGGATCGGCGACGTGATCGGCATGGCCAACGGGCTTGTCGGCAACGGCCAGGGCGGCAGGCTGATTGCCATCGAATCCGGGAGGACAACCGTCGAGGTTCCGTTCGACGTGGGCAACACCAGCGGGCAGGCGTGGGTCTGGCAGCTGGACGACACGGTTCTTTCCACGACGTACACGCGCACGTCGGATCGGGTGATTCGGCTGGGCAAGGCCATCGGGCTGCCGGACTCCCACATCGACGACGCCCCGGAGGCCTACCGGATCATGCTGTTTTCGTCCACGGACCCGTACACGAAGGTCCGGGTGACGGGGATCGACGCGACGGGTCCGCACCGTTTCCGGATCACGGCCCGTGACGAGTTGCCGGAGTACTACGACTTTCGCACGAGCGACCTGTCGGCGAAACTGATTCCGATAGGCGGGGCGAGGCGTCCCGCGCCGGAGGGATTCGCGGTGACGGAGACGGCCGTCGGGGAGCGGGTTGCGACCTGGACGGAGCCCGAGGCGGAGTATGTCGGCTTCGAGCTCCGCTACGGGGCCGCGGGAACCACGTTTACCAACATGAGGAAGCTCCACGAGGGGCTGCTGTCCGGGAGCCCGTGGACATCCGTTGAGGCGCCGGACCCGGGGACGTGGCGGTTCGGACTGGTTGCGGTCTACGGCGACGGCAACCGATCTGCCGCGGTCTACGCCGATGCGACCCTGGGCGACGTGGTGCTCGGCATTGACGGCCAGGACGGCAACGGGGTGGAGTATGTGTTCGCCGTGACTTCGGCGGCCAATCCGCCATCGTCGCCGCCGTCGGATTCGTGGGGTTTCGACCAGCCGCAATCGCCGTGGACCGACGGGGCGCCTTCCACGTTCAGCGAGACGAACCAGTACATGTGGCGCTCCCAGCGCCGGGTTCCGGGGGCGCCCGCGGTTGGCACCGTCCGTCCCGACGCGACGGCGGACCCGGACGGTCATGCGCTGTGGTCCGACTGGAGTTCCCCCCGGATCGTCGGGAGGTGGGGCCAGGACGGCCAGACGGGCGCACAGGGTGCGGACGGCACGGACGGGCTTCCCGGGGCCGAGGGTGCGGACGGCACGGACGGTCAGGGCATCGAGTACGTTTTCACCCGGACGGCGAAGGGCGTCAACAGCATCGCCGCATCGAAACGCCCGGGCAACGGCTGGGCCTACGACACGGGCGGCACCTCGGACGGCCAGATATGGACGGACGGCGCTCCGGACCTGACGGAGGCGCTGCCGAAGCTGTGGCGTTCGGAGCGGCACGTTCCCGGGGCTCCGGCGGCGGGCACGGCGAAACAGGCCGGTTGGGGCGACTGGAGCGTCCCGAAGATCGTGGGCGAGTTCGGGCGCGGCGTGGAGATCATCTTCGCGGTGACGGCCAACGCGAATTCCCCGACGGCGCCCGCGAATTCGTGGGGTTTCGACACGCCTGGATTGAACGCGGACGGCACGGGCACGGCCTCGACGCTGTGGTTCGACGCCGCGCCGAACGTGAGCGAGACGAATCCGTATCTGTGGGCCTGCCGGCGCGAACTGTCGGGCCTTCCGCAGCGGCGCGAGGCCGTGGCGGCCAACTGGAGTTCCCCCCGGATCGTCGGGAGGTGGGGTTCCAGCGGCGGCGGCGGGTCGGACGGGTCCCCGGCGCCGGGGCGGGAGTTCATCTATGCCCGCACCGCCACGGCGACGGCTCCGTCGCTGCCGGACAACGATTGGGGTTTCGACGAGCCGGAATCGCCGTGGAGCGACGGGTCCCCGGGGGTCAACGCGGCGAATCCGTTCCTGTGGGAGTCATCGAGGGCGATCTCCGGCACCCCGGCGACGGGCGACGCCGTGTCGGACAATTGGGACGCTCCCATCGTCATCGGCCACTTCGGGGCCGACGGCGTTGCCGGAAGCGACGGGGACGACGGCAACGGGATCGAGTTCATCTTCGCGGTGACGCGAGGCACGACGGCCCCGGGGACGCCGCCGTCGAATTCGTGGGGCTTCGACCAGCCGCAATCGCCGTGGAGCGACGCCGCGCCGACGACGAACGCGGTGAGTCCCTACCTGTGGATGTGCCAGCGCCGGGTGGAGGGCTATCCATCGGTTGGAGACGCGATTGCGAACAACTGGACCACGCCGAGGATCGTGTCGCGGTGGGGGCAGGACGGGGACCCCGGAGAGGACGGCACCGACGGGCAGAACGGGCGGGACGGTGCGACGGGGCCTCAGGGGCCTCAGGGGCCTCAGGGGCCTGCCGGGCCAGGCCTCACGGGGCGGTATGTGGATCAAGTTCGGATCGTTTTTTCGCTGGGCCGGGCGAATCAATTAGAACGATCAAGTTGGGTGGGGAATATCTACGACGCTTCCTGGGCGGTCGTTGATTCGGGCGCCAACGGGCTGAGAGGAACACTGACATTCACAAGAGAGCAGGGAACCTGCTCCGGTTCTAGCTGCTGATAACCGCACGGGGTATAGCATGGGTTTTAACGATTTATACGAGTGGCACTTCGGATACGGTTTGTGGGCCGCCCACAATGATGGCCTCTTGGTCCTTCCCGCCGGACTAATTGGGGTCCTGGAAAATCATCCAAGTTTTTTCCGTAGCCTTGGTCCTCAGACTACGGGCACCGGTGTTTACGACGGCGGTCGGAAGCTGTACTGGGGGCCTTTCGACGCAGACTGGTGGGATAAATTTATCGAATGGAATCCTTACCATGAGGTCAAGGGAGAGGTTCTCGAAATGGGAAAATTAATGCCATGGATCGAAGTCCACCCCTTCGATGAAAACGCATCCGACAAGCCAGCGTTCGAGCTGGTGCACAAGTGGGCTCGTGAGGCACTGCTGCGCGAGTACGGCTCCGGGACTAAATTCCTATCCAGGCAGCTCGTGGCCGCCAGGGACAAGGCCGTAAACGCCTACACCCACCCGGACAGCGACCTGCACGTCGGCGACGGGCTGGCACACATGCCCGCGCTCACGCAGATCGGCATGAATCAGCTCTCCGGCGCCACCGTTCCGCCGGTGGTGATGAGAGACAAGGCGTCTACCGCCTCCCGGAAAATGTGGCTGCAATCGGAAATATCCGGTTTCGTCAGCGGTCTCGCGCTGCACACCAACGTCGTCGAGTCCGCCAGGAATGTGGTGCGGCTGAGAGCGGAGGCACTGCGGGCTACCATTAACGACCCGGACGGCGGACTGGATCCAACGGCGACCGAAGAGGAGAAGCTGGAGGCGCGGGAAGATGCCATGGACGGTCTCGAAATCCTCACCGCCACTCCCAACCTCGAGAAGGCGATTAATGAAGAGATCGCAAAGCACGGACAGGACGCACTGCCGGACGACCTGCCAACGCTACAGGCCGTCCTGATCGAGCGCATAGAGGCCGCCGCCATGGCCCGCACCAAGTACCTGATGAAGGCCGCCACGCAGCAGGGAATCGACAGGGGATTCTCATGCGTGGACGAGGAAAGGGCGGTCAAGGAAGTCGCCACGCAATGCGTCCTCGGAACCATCGAGATCAAGCGCACCGAATCGAACGACGACGCCAAGGCCGCGTTCGAGGCGGCAAAGGCAAGCATCGATTCCGTCACGGTCGTCAACACGCCCGTCTGGCAGATCGACGGAACCGACTACGCCGCGAACCCGCCGGACGCCGTGGCCGTGACGGGAAGCAAGGTCACCGTCCTCGCCAAACACCCGGACGGCCAGACCATACCGGGCAACGTCGCGCTGGCAAGCCTCGGCAGCGAACCGATCACCGTGACGAAAAAGACACCAACAGACACCACCGCATGGATGGTCGAGATCGCCCCGACAACGCCGACGCCCGGCCAGACCGTGAAAATCTTCCTGACCGCCGAGAACCTTTGCGGGCCGTCAGAGATCGAAATTCACCTGACGGCCTCCTGAGTCAGGCCACCCCGGAAATGCCCCAGGATGACATGCCGCCGTAAGTCAACGTCTTCACCCTGACCTCCACGTTCTCCAGGTCCCCCGTGACGAAATCGCCATCCTCCTTGCCGAGGATATCGGCGGCCAGGTCGATCAGGGCCTCCGTGTCCATCCGCGCCTCGGTCGTGTAGGTCGTTCCCTCAGCCTCGACGGCCCAGGACACGGTGAAGTGCTCATCGCCGTCAGGCTCGATTCCAGTGATCATGGCCGTCCAGGTTCCGGCGGGACAGATCGGCTCAGGTGCCCGTCTCGGGCGAAGTTTCAGCGTGTTCATCCCGCTATTCTAGCATGCGGCATCCCGGCTCTTCCTCTTCTTGCGATCGATGAACAGCTTGCCCGAATGGGCCACGGCGACCCGAACCTCATCGCCGGACTCCGGCCTCGGGTACTCTCCGGCGGGATCGAAACGCGCCCGGCGGAAATGGCCGTACAGGGACTTGTACTGCGCGTGACACCACTTCTGAAGACGGTCCGGCCCGTGACCGAAGTGGGCCCCGCGCTCCTGGGCCAGCCCGCAAATAAGATTCCATCCCTCCTTCGGCGGCGGCAGGCTGTAGTACCTCCGCCCGATCTGGCACTTGCCGATGCGCTCGTCCCCCGGCTCCAGCTCCACCAGCTCGCCGTCCCGGGTCATCACGCCCCCGACGGCCGCGCCCGCGGGCTTGGGCTTCGGGGCCTCGTAACCGCACTCCGCGCACAGGCGGTCGAACATGAGCGCCCCGCACTCCGGGCAGACCGCGTCCCGGTTTGGCTTGTCTTCACCGGCCCGGGTGTCCAGCGGCACCAGCTCCTCGATTCCGTTGGCCCAGAATTCGAACAGGGGCTCGCGGTGGCGAAGCGTGTTCTGCGCGTGGTCGAGCCACAAGGCGAACTCCTTCCCCGGCGCCGGCCGCATGACCCGCCCGGCCTGCTGAACCACGGATGAGAGCGATTTCCGCCATGGGTGGGCGTCGATTCCGCAGAGGATGTCCGGCACGTCGAACCCCCGCTGCAGGGCCTCGACCGACACCAGGCCGGTGAAATCGCCGTAGCGGATGCCGTTGATGGCCGCCTCCTTTTCCTCATCCCCAAGGCCGTAGTGATAGGTTCGGAAGTCGTGGCCGCGCTCGCGGAAGACCGCCGCCAGCATCTCGGCGTCGTGGACGGTGTTGGCGAATACAATGGTCTTGACCGGGCCGCCGAAGTGGAGGGCGGTCTTGTCCTCCCACTCCTCGGCGATCTTGACCGAATCTCCGATCACCGCCATCGAGGCCTCCTGCAGGTCGTACTCGCCAGACGAGGTCTTCTTGCTTACATCCAGGGTGCCGACGTAGATCTTCATTCTCGACAGGAACCCCTCGTCCTGGAGGGCGTTGGTGGTGGTGACGTTGATCACGTCCTGCCAGTGGTCTCCGAGGCCGTCCTTGAACGGGGAGGCGGACAGGCCGAGCCATGTGCAGCCGGTCTCCGCCATGCACTGCAGCGTGTACTTGTGGGAGACGTGCATCTCGTCCACCACGCACAGGTGGGCGGTGTGCATCGGGAATTCCCGGGCCCGGGCCGCCTGCGCGGACACCAGGTTGACGAGGTTGTGATTGTTGACGGTCAGCTTTCCGGAGACGATCCCGTGCGGCACATCCTCGGAGTGTAGGTGCTGTGAGGTCTGCTTCACCAGCACGTCGCGGTCCACGATGAAATTCACCCGCCGCCGGTTCTCGATGGCGTGCTCGATCAGGCTGGCGGCGATGACGGTCTTGCCGGACCCGGTGGGCGCGCACAGCACGACGGACCGGTTGCCGGACCTGACGGACGCGTAGAACGAGTTGACGGCCCTGACCTGGTAAGGCCGGAGCTTGTCACGGATTTTCGGCACTCTTCAGGCGATTTGGGCTGAAAGATATGTGGACTGCGCCGCCAGAGATCACGGGGCCGCGCTGCAACACGAATTCGAGCGTCGAATCGTCGATTCCGAGGTGGTCGCAAATTCCGTCGAGGGTGGGCTTGAGCGCCGAAAACATGTTGTCCAGGTCGCGCTTCCTGCGATCCGGCGGATGGAATTTGATCATGCAAAGCGAACCGTGCGCCCGCATCCCCGCCGCCCGCGCCAGCAGTTCCGCGTCCCTCCGGGCGGCCTTGACCATGGCGGCCTTCCTGCGCCGGTCGATCCGCGCATTCGGCGACAACCCGGACGGGGGCCACGCAAACTCGGTCATCTGGCCCGGGGATCGGATATCCACTTCGGCCTGATCCCGTGCTTCCGGATGAGTTGTTTGATCTCTTCCTGCGTGATCCCGAGGGATTCAGCGGCGACGACGGTCCCATTCATGCCCGCGTCGTTCAGTGCGCGGATCACCGTGTCGCGTTCCTTGCGCAGGATGGCCTTGTCCATCTCGCCCTTCCAGAAGTCCCGGGTCTCTTCGAGCGCGTCAGAAAGGGAGGTCATCGTCCCGATACATTCAGATAGGTCATTATGAATTCTCGGGCAACCTGGGGCACAATGGCGTTACCGTACCCGCGCAATCGTCCCACTCGATCGGGTACCCCATTAGCCACCGGGACAATTCCGGGTTTAATGGGGCGGTATTTTCCGTCTCGGCACCACCACCATGCAACGTCTCGCCAGTAGTCAAATAGGCTTGTCTCGGACACGAATCCATCCGCTTGCGGATTGATCCGTCCTGGTTCTTTGATTTCGTCGCCATACCCGGAGTGTCCTTGTGGTCCCTCGCCGATGGCCTCACCCATCCCGCCATCGGTGCTTGTTGTGACAACGGCACTCCCGTATCGTGATCCCTCGGCGGTTTGCTCCCTCGACGCCCATCCATTGCTGTTGGGCTTGTCCAGCCCGCCAACGCCGCGGCCACCCCAAGATCGTTGTTTCCGGTTTTCCTCCCCGCTTCCCGCATGGATCCCGCTAATGTCCTGGTTGCCTTTTCCCCGTCGCTCATTCTTGGAGTTGCCCACCCCGCCACGTCGTTCAACCCCATCCCCATTTTCCCGTCCGGCTCCCTGCGCCCGAATATGTCTGACGTTTTCGGCGTCGGCCACCCACCATAGTCGTTGCCTGATATGCGGCGCGCCGATGCCCGCAGCGCACAAATCCGCAGCACCGACCCGATAATCCAATTCTTCCATGTCAGCTTGTACAGCGGCGAGCCAGAGTCTTCCATCCGCACTTGCAACCTGTTCTCCAAAGATCGTGTCAGGGCGGCACTCGCTGATGAGGCGATAGAATTCCGGCCAGAGGTGCCGCTCGTCGTTTTCTTTCCTGCGTTTGCCCGCATTGCTGAATGGCTGACAGGGGCAGCTTCCTGTCCAGACTTCCCTGCCGGCAGGCCATCCGGCAAGGGCGAGGGCATAGTCCCATCCGCCGATTCCGGCGAAGAAGTGGCATCTGGAAAATCCTCTGACATCCCCGGGATCGACTTCTGTGATGGATCGCTCATCGACCTCACCCCCCATGATCAGTTTTGCGTTTATGAGATTCCGCAGCCAGTCGGCGGCAAACGGGTCAAATTCGTTGTAATAGGCCCAATTCAAGATGATTTTGGGGAAAGAAATGTTCAGCGCGTCAGAAAGGGAGGTCATCGTCCCACCACAGGGCGGTCAGCAGGATGATGGCCGCCACGATCACCAGGGTCTCAACCACGGTCCGGGGCCTTCATCAGGTCGCGCATGATGTCCCCGTCCCGCCAGCAGTCCGCTACGGTCATGTATTCGATCAGGCGACCGACGCGCCGGTTGTCCCGGTCGCGTTCCCGGTTGGCCTCGATGACCAGTTCCTCCCGGATCAGGTCGCAGTAGGCCGCGTGATCGTCCTCGTCGTACAGGAATGCGTTGACGTGGCTCATCGTGGCCGTGAATACGGACAGGAAAATGGCCAGATGGATGATTTCTTTCATTGGTGTTTCCTGCAAAATGGTGAATCTGGAATCGAAGGGAGGCAGCAATCGAACCGTCTGCATTCCGGCGTGACCGGGGCTGGAGGAGGGGGTGTCGGGTCAACCCGCTTGTACTCCCGCCTGCGCTCCTTGACCTCCGGGCGCTGCTGGTACTCCCGCTGGTACTCTCGCCTGCGCTCATGCTCGCAGATCTTAGCCATCAGCTGTCCCCAAGTACTGTTATCGGCCCGGGATTGATCAGCGCATGATCCCCCGCCGCCGCCGCCACCTGCTCCGGGGAGTCCAGGGCCTCGATTTGCGGGGCCGCCGCGATCTCCGCCAGCCGCCCCTTTTGCAGCAGCACCCATTCCACCGGATCGGTTTCCCCGACGATATCCACCACCGGATACCGCCGATTCTGCGATGGCTGCGTCCGCATGGTCAGAGACAGGACAATAGGATATCCGTACAGCGGCACATTTACCGCCCCCATTTGAGACATCGCCCGCTCCAGCGCCTCGAACATCCCGAGCGCCCCGGTGATTGTGCGCCACCCGGCGGACGTATATTTGACCGTGTATGTCGGCAGCGGGTTGCCGTCCGGCCACCGGAGCCGGAACAGCAGACGCATCCAGGGCCTGCATGCCGGCATGGCGTTGGCCTTTCGCTGCCGAAACTCGCACCGCTCGTGCGGGCAGGTGATCGTGCGAAAATCCTGCGGTCCGGGGCCGACCCATCGCTCCGCCCGCTCCCCGTCTCCGGTGCACCATGGCCGCCGGTCAGGGTGCATCGGCTTCCCGGGCTCCACCATCGCCCGCAGGTGGTGCTCAAAACATTCTCTCCGGACGGAATGGACCAGATTTCCCCGGATCATTTTCCGCCTGGCGGCGTCCGGGTGCTCGTTGAATTGCGCAAACTGCGGCAGCAGGGGCCGGATTTTGTTGTCCCCCTCCGTGGGCGAGACAAGAAAAAATTCGTCCGTCCGGGTTGGGTTGCCGCGAGGCCCCTTGACGCCGACGGAAAGCGCCGCGCCGATGGGCTCTCGGCCCTTGAGTCCGTGGATGGTCATTTCTTGTGCACTCCGAACCGTGGTTGAATGTGTTTTTCCAGCATCAGGCCCTCGATGACGGCCCTGTCAGCAGCCTGACCGCTTTCCGGCATGATGACCTTCGCGGCGACCTTGACCTGCGTGGACCCGAGCTTGAGCGCGGCCAGCAGGGACAGCCATTCGGAATGCTCGGCCCGGAATTCCCCGTCCACCGTCACGCCGAACCATTGACCCGCCAGTTCCTCGTGGCCATTGTCCACCATTTTCGAGATTTCCTGCGCCTTGTAGCCGACCTCCCCTCCGTTCACCAGCAGGTTCCCGTCCACCACCGCGGCCTTGGCTGCGGCAAACAGGGCATCTCTGTGCGCCTGGGCCGCCGCGAACGCAGTGGCGATGGATGTCGGGGATCCGTCGTCCACGATCTTCATGGCGTCATCGCAGCGGGTGACGTATGGGCAACCGAGGCACCCGGCCCCGGGCCTGGCTTCCCGGACCCGATCCGCTGCTTCGCAGGTCGCCAGAATGTCATCCCGCCATTGCCTTAGCCGCTCGTCATCCGGGTCGATGTGATCTACAAAGTGCCTTGTCGTTCGCAGATTGACCACACGGCGGGTAATGACGAGCCCGGGATAGTGTGCGGCCAGCAAGACCGCATGGCCTCTCGTCTGGATGGTGTCGAGCTCGGATTCATTCGTGGGCCAGGCGGTCTTGTATTCCCATGAGACGACCTGAGCCGGCATGCTGTCGCCGGATTCTGGGTCGTCCCACGCATCGTGCGTCTCGATTGCATCGAATACGGCCTGCCAGCGGGCGGCGCCGGATCCATAGTCCACCGGATTGCCCTCCGCGTCGATGGCGAGTCCGGTCTCGACGGCGAAATCCTGCATCGGCAGGTTCCCGCCCCGCCGGAGGTATTCCAGCACGATGTCGCGCCCCTCGTGGACCCTCGTGGGCGACAGGGGCGGTTCGGGATTTCCCGCGAAGGTCCGGCCCTCGGTGATCAGGACCTTGCAGACCCCGTCGAGTACGTGTTTGGCCGCATCCATGTCATCCTGGGTCCGCACGCCCTCTTCCGACAGCATCTGCATCATGGCGTGGGCGGCGATCCCGGTGGCGAAAATCTCCCGGTCCCGGGGTTCGCCGCGCTCGTGGAATCCGAGGGCTGCCGGACAGTGCCGGTCGAAATTGCGGATGGCGGATGAGCTGTAGGTTTTCATGATTTCCACCCCATCCTGAGAATGTCTTCCAGCGCGTCATCGTTCGACGCGTACCAGTGCGGCCAGGCGGCCATGCCCGGATCGCTGACCTGGTAGATCAGGCCCGCGGCGTTCGCCGTTTCGACCGCAGCCTCCAGCGCCGCGCCCGCCTCACCCGCCATCTGCACAACCCAACCGGCCCGGCAGTGCGTCGTCTCGCAGGTGTGCCAATTTCTCATATCCAGCGAGTGCCCGGGCACCGAGACGATATCCGCCAGCGCCGCGTGGATGTCCGGGATTGTCGGGACATCGATCCCCTGTACTCTGGCCGCCGTCAGGCCCGTGCAGCCTTCGGCATCGACATGCGTGGCCGCCGGGAGGTCCATAGAGGTCAGGCCCGTGCAGCCTCTGGCATCGACATGCGTGGCCGCCGGGAGGTCCATAGAGGTCAGGCCCGTGCAGCCTCTGGCATCGACATGCGTGGCCGCCGGGAGGTCCATAGAGGTCAGGCCCGTGCAGACTTCGGCATAGACATGCGTGGCCGCCGGGAGGTCCATAGAGGTCAGGCCCGTGCAGACTTCGGCATAGACCACCTCAGCCGCCGGGAGGCGCAGAGAGGTCAGGCCCGTGCAGCCGTCGGCATAGACCGTCTCAGCCGCCGGGAGGTCCATAGAGGTCAGGCCCGTGCAGCCTCTGGCATCGACATGCGTGGCCGCCGGGAGGTCCATAGAGGTCAGGCCCGTGCAGCCTCTGGCATCGACATGCGTGGCCGCCGGGAGGTCCATAGAGGTCAGGCCCGTGCAGCCGTCGGCATAGACCGTCTCAGCCGCCGGGAGCTCCAGTGAGGTCAGGCCCGTGCAGACTTCGGCATAGACCACCTCAGCCGCCGGGAGGCGCAGGACGCCGGAAACTGCGGTATAGGACAGGTCGATTGCGCCCGTCACGGACGCAAGCTCCGCCTCCGTCGCCGTGCCCGCTATGATCTTGTCTCTGATGGTCATTTCTCGCCCTCCGGTTGGTGCGCCTCTATCGCGGCGCGGTAAAGATCGGCCCGGGCCTGATCACGGCCCCGGTTCTCGGTCCAGTGCGCCAGCGCCTCGTGCCGGTCGAAATTGCGGCACCCGGCCAGGTAGCGGCCATTGAGCCAGAGCAGCGCGTATTTCCCGTCGTCGGCCAGGCGGATGGTGTCCGGCAGGCCCGTGCAGCCGTCGGCATAGACATGCGTGGCCGCCGGGAGCTCCAGAGAGGTCAGGCCCGTGCAGCCGTCGGCATAGACCGTCTCAGCCGCCGGGAGCTCCAGTGAGGTCAGGCCCGTGCAGCCTCTGGCATAGACCGTCTCAGCCGCCGGGAGGCGCAGGACGCCGGAAACTGCGGTATAGGACAGGTCGATTGCGCCCGTCACGGACGCAAGCTCCGCCTCCGTCGCCGTGCCCGCTATGATCTTGCCTCTGATGGTCATTTCTCGCCCTCCGGTTGGTGCGCCTCTATCGCGGCGCGGTAAAGATCGGCCCGGGCCTGATCACGGCCCCGGTTCTCGGTCCAGTGCGCCAGCGCCTCGTGCCGGTCGAAATTGCGGCACCCGGCCAGGTAGCGGCCATTGAGCCAGAGCAGCGCGTATTTCCCGTCGTCGGCCAGGCGGATGGTGTCCGGCAGGCCCGTGCAGCCGTCGGCATAGACATGCGTGGCCGCCGGGAGCTCCAGAGAGGTCAGGCCCGTGCAGCCGTCGGCATAGACCGTCTCAGCCGCCGGGAGCTCCAGTGAGGTCAGGCCCGTGCAGCCTCTGGCATAGACCGTCTCAGCCGCCGGGAGGCGCAGGACGCCGGAAACTGCGGTATAGGACAGGTCGATTGCGCCCGTCACGGACGCAAGCTCCGCCTCCGTCGCCGTGCCCGCTATGATCTTGTCTCTGATGCTCATGTCTCGCCCCCGATCGGCAATTTGGTTTGATTGGTGGGGCCGCCCGTGACGTTGATCCCGTCCTCCATCACGACCCCGATCTTGCCGCTGGAATCCACGCGCTCGATCCAGACCTGGAATTCTTTCTCGGCGGCCATTTCACGCAGCACATTCATGCTGTCGTCATCCAGCAGTGATCCGTCCCTGATTCGGATGACCCTCAATTTGGCATCCGAGCGCATGGCGATTGCTACCGCCAGCCGGAGCTGCTGCGCATCGGACGCCTGATCGAGCGGGATTCCGTCGAGCGTGATCCCGTCCGGTGAGAGCGACAGGCCGTCAATCCCCAGGTCAATCGCGGAGGCCGCCTCCTTATCCGCTTTCGCCAGGGAATCCATGCGGTTCGAGAGATCGGATGATTTTTCCGTAAGATTCTTCATCTCCGCCGCCATCTCCGCGCCGATCCTGATGGACTCGGCTGCGGCAGTGCGCAGTCCCTCCGCCCGCATTGCGTCGGACAGCCGCGCCTCGATATCTGAGATCGGCAGGTATTCCTCCGGCTCCGGCATCCCCTTTCTGGATTCGATAAGCGCCTGAAGAGCCGTTTCCTTGTCCTCCAGAGAAGCCTTTATCGCGGCGATGTCGTTTTTCAGTCCGGCGACCCTTTCCGTGTTCAACTCCAATTCTCGCAGGAACTCGTCTTGTCGTGCGTTGTGCTCCCGTGCACGGGTCAATTCTTTCTGCACCGCGCCCGGATCTTCGGCTCCGTCCGGCTCTTCGACGATCACATGCGCGGCGATCCGCGCCTCCAGGTTCTTCACGTCCCGGTTCACGTCCCGCCGCTCTTGGTACAGGCCCTGCCGGGCGCGGCGGCTGGCGGAAAAATCGTAGTCCTCCGCCAGGGATTCCAATGCATGCAGCTGGTCTGCCGGTTTCATCCGGGTGAAAGCCAGCGGATCCATGCTGAGAGCCCCCGTCATCGCATCGAGGACGGACTGCGGGCTGCCGTAGCGGGCGCCGTCGTCGGTCTCCACTTTCAGCTGCGTGGTGACGCCGCCCTTTCCCTCGGCGAATGTGCGGGTGACCACCAGGTCTCCCATGTCCAGCTTGATGGTGGCCTTCTCGGCCCCCTTGCGGATCGGCCTGTCCTGATGATTACCGGCCCCTGCAATCGCCCACCAGATCGAATCGAGAACCGAGGTTTTTCCGGATCCGTTCTTCCCGGTGATTTCGACCAGGTTCGAGTCCGGGGCGATTTCCACGACACTCAGTTTCTTTACGTTTTCTGCTGTAAGTTTGATGATCCTCATCTTCAGTTTCGAATTTCGGTTGACTTGGAGCATTATTCTATTCACAATCCGTGAATCAAATCAAGTCATTTTGAATCATGCAAGCAGAAAATGAAGAAACACGGGTCCCGGTTCCGCTCTCGCCGGAGCTGCGGAGGAAACTGGAAGCATCGGCGAAAGCCAACAGGCGCTCCCTCGCCGCCGAGCTCTCCATGATCGTGATGCTGCACTTCAGCAAACAGCGCAAGGCGGAGGCGGCCAATTGACCTCCCTGCGCGACATGGGGCCGGAAGAGAAGGCCCTGTACCATTACGCCGAATCGAAGAAACTGGCCAAGTCCGCAGTCGAGGAAGCCTGGTTGTGCGGCCGCGAACTCAGTGGCCTCCGCGAAGAGTGCGGACATGGCGAGTGGGGGCCCATGATGGACCGGCTCCGGATCCCGCTGCGCACCGCGAACAAGTACATCGCCATGTTTCGGAACAACCCGCAGGGGCCGATTGAAGGCCAGTCGATCGAGAAAATGCTGAATCTGGACAGCAAGCCCCCGCAGACCGATGAACAGCGGCGGGCCGCCGCCCAGAGGAAGGCGCTGAAAGAGTCGGAAAAGGCCAAGGCAGGGCCGAGATTCAGCCCGATGAGAGCCCCCCGCGCCGATCAGGACGACCCGGAAACGCAAATCGGCATGCATGCCGATTTGGAGGACCCGGAGAATAAATCCACTGCCGAAGGTGGGTTTGGTAGAACAGATTTACTGTCTGATGGGGATCCCCCCCCCGGTTCGGAGAATAACTATCTTTCCGGCTCTCCCGATCCCGCGTACCTGGCGGACCGGGAGACGCCGGAATTCCGCGCCCCCGCCGTGAGGCTCCTGGACGCCGCCACACGCGCCGCCGAGCGCAAGGTGGAGAGGCAGGCCGCCAGGGAATACGACAACGAACGCGCCCGGGAACTGGTGTTCCAGAACGAAATCCTGTCCGAGGAGATCGAGGAACTGAAGGGCCTGGTGCTACAGCTCAAGGCCGAGCTCGGCGACGTGGACGTGTCCGGCGACGACGCCACCGAGCACTGGCGGGCCACCGCCGAGGGCCTCGGGAAGAAACTGGAGGCCACGCGGATCGACCTGGTGAAGGAACGCCAGCGAAGGGCCGAGGCGGAAAAACAGTGGAATTACTTCCAGACCTGGGCGACAACCCTGGAGAAGGAGCTCCGGGGCTGAACGGACTACTTCAGTGGCGAGGCAAGGCCAGGCGCGGCACGGCATGGCGAGGCTAGGCTGGCATGGCGCGGCGGGGCGCGGCAAGGCGGGGCAAGGCAAGGCAAGGCAAGGGCTACTTCAGCCTGTAATACCCGCAAATCTCCAGCTGCAACCGCTCCAGCGACCGCGCGTCCGAGAACATCACCCCGACGCGCTCCATGTTGTGCAGCACGAACGGCTCGCATCGGACCTTGAACAGCAGCCCGATATGGCTGCCGAGATCGCGCCGGTCGCCCCGTATCCGCATCAGCACCGCGTCCCCCTCCCGGCCCTCGGAAACCTCGTCCGCGAACTCCCGCGCGATCAGGGACGCGGCTTCGGCGTCCGTGCGCTTCCAGTCCATCCCGGCGGGCAGCGCAGCCTCGATCCCGTATTCCTCCTCCAGGACCTTCCGCACCAGCGCCGCGCAGTCGAATTCCTCCGTCCACTCCATCCCGACGTACTTCTCGGCGGGATGAATCACCCGAACAGCCCCGGCGACGCGTTGTGGTCGTGCCGCCACTTCACCCCGGGGCGGCTGCGCCCGGTACGGTACGCAAGCGCAACCTGAACCGTCTCGTTCGTCAACTCCGCGACGCCAACCGGCAACGCCGGCAGCGACCAGATCACATGGCCCTCGGCCGTCACCTGGGGGTCCCGCATCACCTGCATCACCGTCATCATCGCGCCCCGCCCGCCGCCGGTCTTCTCCACCCACTCCGTCAGCTCCCGGCCCACGTTGTCGATCTCCAGCACCGCCCGGGGAACCTCCCCCTCCTGGAACGACGGCGGCACCGCACGGAACGCCAGCGCCTGGAACTCCACCCCGTCAATGGTCATGTTCATGTTGTCCGCCACCAGGTGGATGTCGTCGGCGATGTCGGGGTGCGTGATCGTCAGCGCGAAAAGGTCCGACGCGCGCGACAGGTTCCGCCGCTGGGCGTGCGCCGCGGCCAGCGCCTCCGCGTCCGTCAGCGGGCTCAGATCCCTTACATCCGGGCGCAGGGCGTAACGGGGCGTCCCGACCCGAACCGTGCCGATCTCCACCTCGGCGTACAGGTCCCCGATGACGACGTTCGGCAGCCGGACCGTCGGCCCGGACAGGGCGACCGTCCCGAGCTCCGCCTCCACCGGGTCGTCGTCCGGGCCCGTCTGGAAAACGTGCGCCGCCGCCGCCGTCTCGACCCCGACGATCCGAACGTCCACCGGATCGAAACCGAGGATCGCGTCAATGTCGAACGACGGGGCCGCCGTGGTGACCGGACCGATCCGGGCGTTCCGTGCCGTGGCGCGCCCCTTCTCCTGCCCGACGGACGCCGTGGGATTCCCGGAGGAGACCGTCCCGGGCTCCGCATCCCTGAAACTGCCCGAAAAACCCTCCGCCTCCACGTCGATGGACGGATTCCCCGTCTGCACGTCGATCCCGTGATCGACCGGGAACCAGTGCGGCTCCGCATCCAGCGCGACCGTGGGGACCGGGTTCCGCTGGACCGTGATCCCGGTGTCCACGGGGAACCAGTGAACGTCCGGCTCGAACTTCCCGGATGTCGGACCGCCCGTGGACTTCGAGCCGATGTCCGCGTCCACGGGATCGTTCGCCTTCTCGAAACGAAGGTAGACCGTGGTGACGCCGGAAACCAGAATGTCGGTTACGTCCGCATCCGAAATTCCCAGCGCATAGACCGTGTTCCCCGACGTGGTCAGGTCGTTCGGAACGCCCTTGAAATACACGGTCCCGCCACCGCCGGACGCGCTGGACAGGATCATTCTCGCGGTCTTCAGGGTCTCGTTGAAATCGGTGCCGCCGATGGTTACGCTGGAAACCGCGGGCCGGGGAAAACGGGGCCCGCGGAACCCCGTCAGGGAAAATACGATCGTGGCGGCCAGTTTGTTTTTGCTCTGGGTCCCGTCGATTCCCCCGCGCCAGTCGCCCGAGCCGAAGTCCCCGAAGCCCGAAACCGGGCTCGAAGACCCGCTTCCGGTGAGCTCGATCTCCTGGGGCAGTCCGTCGGTTGAAGGTGTGGTGCCGAAACCTATGGCTTCGGCCCCGAAGCCGTCGAGGCTGGCCGCCCGGACTGCGAACCACCGGGTCTGATCCCGACCGACGACCGGGGTCAGGAAATCCAGGTCCGTCGAAGCGCTGTCGTCAATGGTCACCCATGACGCCGAATTCAAACCCAAATTGGTCGTGGCGGTCCGGTACTGCCAGAAAACGACAAGGGACCTACTCCCCGCTTCCTCCGTCACGGAGGCCGTGAGCCGGAACCGGACAGGCGTCGGCGTGATCTCGAAGCCGATGGGTGCGGAGGGGACCGCCATGTCGTACCCCTAAAGGGGCGGGAATCCGATCAGGAGTTGGTGATCTCCCACTGCGTCAGGTTCACCTGCACGCGGTTCGTCAGGGCCTCGTCGGTGCCCGAATTGACGTACAGCAGTTCCATCCACACCGCCTCCGTGGTCTGGCCCTTGCCGAGCGCTCCGGCCAGCTCGCGCTTCGCGAATTCCTCCGTCGCGCCGTCCGAGCCGACGGGCTGCGTGATCGCCGCCTGATTGGCCCGCACGCGGTAGAACTGGTTCTGCGTCAGCGCCGCCGGGTTGTTGCTGAGCGCCGCACGCCAGAGAACGTTGCCGCCGGTGGCGGCGTCGAAGATCTTCCAGTGCGTCGCGTCGTCTCCCGAATCCCCGACTCCAAAGATTACGTCTGCATTAAGTCTCGCAACTGCCATAACTATTCCCCTTTGATATTCAATATTACATCGTATCCGTTGTAGCTTCCGACCCCCGGCCTGAAGTCGTAAGCATCGTTGAACCATTCGGCTCTGGGAGTCACAACACTTTCTCCCTTGGGCCAAATGAAGGGAATTATATACAATGGTGCCGGTGCAGCTATAAGTTGTTGATTAATCGTGACGCCACCTAATAGTGCCGAAGATGGCAAGCGGTTTCGGCACTTTTGTATATAATTCCCGATTATAGGCCCGGAATCACCGCTGCCTCAAACCGAAGTTCGCACCCAGCGCCCGCGTCACGGGTCCGTTCGACGCAACGTCGCGGATCATGTACCGCTGCACCACGTCCCCCGCGCTCACGTTCACGCCGCCGCCTCTCCAGGCGCATCGGACGACCCGTCTCGTTGATCAGCTCGATCTTCGTGGCCCCGCCGAAACCCCCGCCGAAACTCCCGCCCCCGGCAACACCCCCCTCGTGGAACCGCGGCAGACGCCGAATCCACGCCATCAGCGCCGCCATGTCCTGCGCCCCGCCGTAACGGGCGCGACGCGACAGGTTCCGCGGAATCACGATCTCGCCGCGCTTGCAGCACCGCCATCATCTCGTCCCCCCGGAGCCCCGCCGAACGGCGCAGGCGCTGCGGCGCATGCGGCGCGACCCCGCCCGTGTGGAACCCCGCCGCAAAGGCCGGATTCCCGATGGTGTTCACTCCGCCGCCGCCAAAGAACCCGGGGAAGAACGACGACAGCGACTGGATCAGCGGCGCGATCACCTTCGCCCGCGCCAGCACCCGGAGAAGGTCCTGGATAATCGAGTTCGCCAGGTCGCTGAAGTTCGCCTTGCCCCGCGTCGCCAGGGCCGCCAGCGAATCCGCCAGCGAATCGAATCCCCGCGCCGCCACCTGCTGCAGACGCTCCCGGAGATTCTCCGCGTCCTCGGCGAATCCCTGGAACGCGCTGCGCTGCTCCACCTGCGCCGCCGCGAACGCCGCCGAGGCCTCCGCCAGCGCCTCGTAGTCCGCCCGCTGCGCCTGCAGCGCCGCGCTCTCCGC
>CBDCOS010000006.1:0-35716 GCA_965219905.1 uncultured Binatia bacterium (SeqCode)
TTGACGATGTCGCGGGGCTGCCCCGACACGCGGAGCCCGGCGGACAGCACCCGGGCGATGGCCGCGCTGCTCCTGCCGAGCAGCTCCAGGGCCGCGGGAAGGTCCCGGCCGGCAACCAGCGCCTCGGCCCGCCGCACCAGATCGGCCGGCACTACCGCCCGCCTTCGGAGGCTGACGAGCCGCTCGATGAAAATGGCAACCGCCGCGATCGAACACAGCAGGATCGGGACCATGAAGAGGCCGCCCTTGCCGAGAAACTCATACATGACGGGCCAATATCATTGATTCTTGACGCCGGGTAAAGCCGTCCCCGCATTGCTTTGCGCGCCCGCGTATGCGTAAAGTAATCAGGGACCGCTTATGGCCGACGTCAACCTGTTCGTGGCCTTTGCCGCCGGAGGCCTGTCGTTTCTCAGCCCGTGCCGTGCTGCCGCTGGTCCCGTCGTACCTGTCGTTCGTTTCCGGCATCTCGCCCCGGGAAATGAGCGAAGGCAGCGCGGATACGGCCCGGGTGATGGGAAACGCGTTCGCGTTCGTATTCGGCTTTTCCCTCGCCTTCGTCGCCCTCGGCGCGTCCGCGAGCCTGCTGGGAAGGCTGCTGATCGGCTACCAGGACGTCGTGCGAGTGGCCGGGGGCGTGTTCATCCTGGTGGTGGGGGTCTACCTGACCGGGCTCTTCAAGGTCGCCACCCTGGAGCGGTACGCCCAGTTCAACCTGCGCAGCAAGCCCGCCGGCTATCTCGGATCGGTGCTGGTGGGGCTCACCTTCGCGGTGGCCTGGATACCCTGCGTGGGGCCCTATCCTGGGCGCCATCCTGACCCTGGCCGGCACCCACGGCGAGATCAACCGAGGCGTGCTGCTGCTGTCCGCCTACGCCGCCGGCCTGGGCCTGCCGCTGCTGCTGAGCGCCCTGGCCATGAACCAGTTTCTTCCGTTTCTCCCGCGCCCTCGGCTCCTGGCTCCCCGCCATCCACGTCTGCGCCGGCCTGCTGCTCGTCGCGGTCGGCCTCCTCCTCGTCACCGACAACATGACCGCGGTCAACGCCTACGCCCTCGCTTCACCCCGGCTTGGCTGGTGACGCGGCTTTAGACGCGGCGGGTTTCCCTGGATCAAACCCCCGCGAAGGCTTTCCGGCCGGCGTAGCGGGCGCGGCGGCCCAACTCCTGCTCGATGCGCAGGAGCTGGTTGTACTTGGCGGTGCGCTCGCCACGGGCCGGGGCGCCGGTCTTGATCTGGCCGGCGCCGGTGGCGACGGCCAAGTCGGCGATGGTGGTGTCCTCGGTCTCAACCGGAACGGTGGGAGATGACCGTGGAGTAGCCGGCGGAGCGGGCGAGCCCGATGGTCTCGAGGGTCTCGCTCAGGGTCCCGATCTGGTTGACCTTGACCAGGATGGAATTGGCGACGCCGCAGCGCGATGCCCTCTTCCAGCCGCTGCGGGATTGGTGACGAAGACGTCGTCTCCGACGAGCTGGACCTTCTCCCCCCAGGGCCGCGGTGAGCAGTCTCCCATCCTTCGGCCAGTCGTCCTCGCCCAGCGGCGTCCTCGATGGAGACGATGGGGTAGTCTCGGACCCACTTCTCGTAGAGGGCCACCAGCTCCGCGGCGTCTCATCCTGGCGCCGCTGGACTTCCTGAAGACGTATGAGCCCGGCGTCGTGAAACTCGCTGGCGGCCACGTCGAGGCCCAGGGCCACCTGGTCGACCCGTCCTTGTAGCCCGCCCTGGCCACCGCCTCCAGCAATAGCTCGATGGCCTCCTCGTTGCTGCTTGAGCCGCGGCGCGAAGCCGCCCTCGTCGCCCACGTTGGTGCCGTAGCCCTTTCTTGGCCAGCACGCTCTTCAGGGCGGCGTAGATCTCGGCGCCGGCCCGCAGGGCGTCGGCGAACGACTTGCAGGCCCCAGGGGATCAACATGAACTCCTGGACGTCCACGTTGTTGTCGGCATGGGCGCCGCCGTTGACCACGTTGAGCATGGGCACCGGCAGGATGCGGGCGTCCTCGCCGCCGAGGTAACGGTAGAGGGGCACCTTGTCCGCCGCGGCCTGGGCATGGGCCGCGGCCAGGGACACGCCGAGGATGGCGTTGGCGCCCAGACGTCCCTTGTCCGGGGTGCGGTCGAGATCGATCATGGACTTGGTCCAGCTTGCGCTGGTTGCGGGCGTCCAGCCCCACTCGACCCGCCGCGCCAGGTTGCGCTTCACGTGGCCCACCGCGCGCAGCACGCCCTTGCCCATGGAACCGGCCGCCGCCGTCCCGCAGCTCCACCGCCTCGTGCTCGCCGGTGGAGGCCCCGGAAGGCACGGTGGCCCGGCCCCGGGCGCCGTTGCTCAGCGCCACCTCCACCTCGACGGTGGGATTCCCCCGCGAGTCCAGCACCTCTCGCGCCACGACACCCTTGATCTTCATCGCCTCCTCCGATCCGCGCCCTGTCGGTTCCCTCTTTCGTAACAGATTTTTCGCGCCGCAGCGCCCGCGGCCATCCGTGAGGATTGCGGGCCCGGCGCGCCGGTTTGAAACCCGGCGGTACACCGTCGGCGGAATCCCGTGTCGATGGCCGGTTGCACTCCGGAGCCGCCGTTCCTCCATGATATTGAATTGTCCCATGTCCCTCACGAAGAAACTATCGCAGCGCGCCATCAACTGCGGCCTCGATGTCTGTGTCCTGGTGCTGATGCTGTCCTTCCTGGCTCTTCGGTGAGTGGGGACTGCTTGCACTACTGGCGCTTGTCCGAGGAACGGCGGTCGCTCGAGGAACGGTCCCAGGCGCTGCAACGGGACAACGAGCTGTTGCGCGAGAAGATCTACCGGCTCAGGAAAGACGACCGATACCTGGAAAAGGTCGCCCGGGAAGAGCTCGGGCTGGTCAAGGGACGGCGAGATCATCTACCTGTTCCCGTCCGCCGGGGTGAAGAAGGCCGCCGCCGGCAACGGGCCGCGGAACAAGTAGGCGATGTCCGGCGGCCGCACCGCCAGATTGACATCATTTCCGCGATAAAATAAGAGGGAAAACCAGAGCGGGCGTAATTCAGCGGTAGAATGCCAGCTTCCCAAGCTGGACGTCGCCGGTTCGATCCCGGTCGCCCGCTCCAAACACCACACAACCCCAGCCCCTGGATTCCCCGTTTCCCAGCCGTGTCAACCTCGTGAGGCAGGGGCGTCATGAATCCGTCACTATCACCCCTTCTCCGTTCGTTCCGCCCTTCTCGGTTCATTCCGCCCTTCTCGGTTCATTCCCGCCCCCTCTCCGTCATTCCCGCCCCCTCTCCGTCATTCCCGCCCCCTCTCCGTCATTCCCGCGAAAGCGGGAACCCAGGGGTGGGGAGGCGTGGCAACGCCGCGGTGCCCGGTAGTCGGGGCGGTGGCGCCGGTAGTCGGGGCGGCGGTGCCGGTAGTCGGGGGCCGTGGCGCCGGTAGTCGGGGCGGCGGCACCAATATTCGGGGCGGCGGTGCCAATAGTCGGGGCCGTGGCGCCAGTATTCGGGGCCGTGGCGCCGGTAGTCAGGGCGGTGCCGCCGGTTCTTGTCCGGGCGACGTCTGACACAGCCCGTTTCCCGGGACACGCGGGTGGGCGGGGATGGCCGTGGGTTCCTACGCGGCTCCGGTCAGCCGGTCGCCGGCGAGGGCGTGGACCATTCGGCCTACGGAGATGGCGCCAACGGTCTTGCCCTTGACGTCTACCACGGCGGCCTTGTCGTTGGGCGACGCCACCACCCGCGAGCAGTGCCTCCTCCAGCAGCATCTCCGAGGGGATGGAGCAGTCCTTGGCGGTCTGTTCCGCCCCGGGGGGGTGTGTCGGCTCCATGATGGAGCCCACGCGGATCACCCGGCCGCGGTTGATGTTCTTGGTGAAGTTGGAGATGTAGTCGTCGCTGGGCTTGAGCACGATCTCCTGGGAGTCGCCGTTCTGGACCACTTCGCCGTCGCGCAGGATGGCGATGCGGTCGCCCAGGGTGATGGCCTCCTCGAGGTCGTGGGTGACGAACAGGATGGTCCGGTGCAGCTCGCGCTGGAGTTCCAGCAGCAGCGTCTGCATGTCGGCGCGGATCAGCGGGTCCAGGGCGCTGAAGGCCTCGTCCATGAGCAGGATCTCGGCTTCGGTGGCCAGCGCCCGGGCGAGGCCCACGCGCTGCTGCATGCCGCCGGAGAGCTGGTGTGGATAGGACGCCTCGTAGCCCGAGAGCCCGACCCGATCGATCCAGCGCTCCGCCCGCTCGTCGCATTCCGTCCGCGCCACCCCCTGCATCTGCAGGCCGTACCGGACGTTCTCCAGGATGGTCCGGTGGGGGAACAGCGCAAAACGCTGGAACACCATGCTGACCTTGTGCCGCCGCAGGTGCTGCAGCGCCCCCTGGTCCAGTCCCAGCACGTCCTGGCCGTCCACCAGCACGGTCCCCTCGGTGGGGTCGATGAGCCGGTTGACGTGCCGCACCAGGGTGGACTTGCCGCAGCCGCTGAGCCCCATCACCACCTGGATGCTGCCCGGCGCCACCGTCAGGTTGATGTCGCGCAGCCCCAGCACGTGGCCGTGGGCCTCCAGCAGCTCCTGCTTGTCCACGCCGTCCCGCACAAGGGGCATCACCGACGGCGGATTGTCGCCGAAGACCTTGTAGAGGGAATGGATCTTGATATTCGAAGCGCTTGCGGTGGTCATGACGTTTGCCTGCTGCTTTGTATACGCCTGCCGTAGCTCTGGGTGATGCGGTCGAAGACGATGGCGAGCGCCACCACGGCCGCTCCGTTGAAGAGGCCGAGGGCGAAGTATTGGTTAGTCACGGCCTGAAGCACCGGCTGCCCCAACCCCTTGACGCCGATCATGGAGGCGATCACCACCATGGAAAGCGCCATCATGATGGTCTGGTTGACCCCCGCCATGATGTTGGGGAGCGCCAGCGGCATCTGGATGTCGAACAGCCGGCGCCAGGTGTCCGTGCCGAAGGCGTCGGCGGCCTCCAGCACCTCCTTGTCCACCAGCCGGATCCCCAGGTTGGTGAGCCGGATGACCGGCGGCACGGCGTAGATCACCACCGCGATCAGCCCGGGGATCTTGCCCAGCCCGAACAGCATGACCACCGGGATCAGGTACACGAAGATGGGCATGGTCTGCATGATGTCCAGCACCGGGGTGATGAACGACTGCACCCGGTCGGAGCGGGACATCCAGATGCCCACCGGGATGCCGATGGCGATGGCGATGAGGGTGGAGACGAAGATGATCGCCAGGGTGCGCATGGTGTCTTCCCACATGCCCAGGTAGCCGATGAGGAAGAGCGACACCGCCACGGCGGCGGCGAGTTTGCGGCTGCGGCCGGCCGCGTAGCACACGGAGGCCACCACGATGATCACCAGCCACCAGGGCGCGGCGAGCAACAGCCGTTCGAACCACACCAGGAAGTAGAGCAGTGGATCGAAGAAGCTTTCGATGGCGTCGCCGTAGCTCCTCGAGAACGACCGGTAACCCCCGTCGAACGATTTCTTGAGGGCGCGCAACGCGGCATCGTCCAGGGTCGGAAATTCCTGCAGCCAGGTCATGAGCACCTCCCGCGAATTCTACGCATGCGCGTCGGCCCAGTTGTCCCCGGTGTGGACGTCCACCACCAGGCCGCACCGCAGCTCGGCGGCGCCTTCCATGCGCTCCTTGACGAGCACGGCGGCCCGGTCGAGCGAGGCGCGGGGCACCTCGAAGACCAGCTCGTCGTGGACCGTGAGCAGCATCCGCGCCACCGGCTCCTCCCGGAGCGCCCCGTCCACGTCGATCATCGCCCGCTTCATGATGTCGGCGGCGGTGCCCTGGATCGGCGCGTTGAGCGCCATGCGCTCGCCGACCGCGCGCAGCCGGAAGTTGGCGGACTGAAGCTCCGGCAGATAGCGCCGGCGGCCGAACAGGGTGGTGGTGAAGCCGTCCACCTTGGCCCGCTCCACCTGCGCGTCCAGGAACGCCTTCACCGCCGGGAACTGGGCATAGTAGGCGTCGATGAACTCCCGCGCCTCGCCCACCTCGATGCCCAGCCGCTGGGAGACCCCGAACGCGGACATGCCGTAGGCGATGCCGTAGGAGAACTGCTTGACCCGGCCGCGCATCTCCGAGGTGACGTCCGGCAGGTCCACCCCGAACACCTTGGCCGCCGTGGCCGCGTGGAAGTCGTGGCCCTGGGCGAACGCCGCCAGGAAGCTCTCGTCCTCGGACAGGTGCGCCAGCACCCGCAGCTCGATCTGCGAGTAGTCGGCGGAGAGCAGCACGCTGTCCGCCGGGGCCACGAAGGCGCGGCGGATCTGCCGTCCCAGGTCGGCGCGGATCGGGATGTTCTGCAGGTTGGGCGCCGACGACGACAGCCGCCCGGTGGCGGCGGCGGCCTGCTCGTAGGTGGTGTGGATCCGCCCCGTTTCCGCGTTCACCAGGCTCAGCAGCGAGTCGGTGAACCCGGTCCGGAGCTTGGCCACCTCGCGGTACTCCAGCAGCGCGTCGATGATGGGATGGCTGCCGGCCAGCTTGCCCAGCTCCGAGGCGTCGGTGGAGTAGCCGGTCTTGATCTTCTTGGTCTTGGGCAACCCGAGTTTCTCGAACAGGATCCGCGACAACTGCGGGTGGGAGTTGACGTTGAAGGCCTCGCCGGCGTGCTCCTGCACCTTGGCCTGGAGCGAGTCCATGCGCTCCCCCAGCTCCCGGTTGAGGGCGCCGAGATAGCCGTCGTCCACCAGGATGCCGGCGTGCTCCATGCGCGCCAGCACCTCGGTCAGCGGGAGCTCCAGCGTCTGCGCCAGCTCCCAGCTCCCGGCCTCCCGGAGGCGCGCCTCCAGCACCGGTGCCAGGGCCTGCACCGCCGCGGCCTCGGCCGCCAGCCGGCGCCGCCGGGCCGCCTGTTCGCGGTCCTCGTCGCCCGGGTTCAGGAGGTCCCCCTGGGCGTCGCCGGGGGCGTCGTCGGCCGCCGCGGCCTCGCCGTCCAGCTCTGCGTCCAGGTAGCGCCGGACCAGGTCCTTCAGCGCGTAACCGCCGCTGGCCCCGGGGTCCAGCAGGTAGGCGGCGATCTTGAGATCGCAGCGCACCCCCGCGAGCCGGGCGCCGCGTTCCATCATCGCGCCGTAGAGCGGCTTGGCCTCGTAGACGACCTTGGCGGTGCTCTCCGCCGCAAGCACCTCGTCCGGAGCCGCGGCCACCTCCAGCGGCAGCACCCCCACCTCGCCGGAGCGCACGCAGAGCGCGGTCATGCCGCCATCCACATCGTCCCACGCCACCGCCACCGCATCGCCCTCGGGGACGTCGGCGCCCGAGGTCCAGCGGGAGATGGACGATGGCCGGATCACCGCCTCCTCGGCCGGTTCCGTGTCCGGCGCCAGCGTGAGGAGCCGCTGGTACAACGTCCTGAACTCCAGCGACGTGAAGAGCTTCCGCACCGTCTCCGGGTCCCACGGCCGGCGCACGAACAGGCTCTCGTCGGTGGCGAGCGGCACGTCGTCCAGCAGCCGTCCCAGCTTGCGGTTGAGCTTCACCTGGTCGGCGCACTCCTCGATGCCCTTGCGGATCTTGGGGGTCAGCTCCTCGGCGTGCTCGATGATGCCTTCGATGCTGCCGTATTGCGCCAGCAGCCGGGCCGCGGTCTTGTCGCCCACGCCCGGGACGCCCGGAAGGTTGTCGGCCTGCTCGCCCTTCAGGGCGGCGAAGTCCGTCCAGCGCTCCGGGCCGACCCCGTAGCGCTCCATCACCATGGCCGGATCGTAGCGGATCATGTCGGTGACGCCCCGGCGGTTCATGAGCACGGTGACGTCGTCGTTCACGAGCTGGAGGCAGTCGCGGTCGCCGCTGACGATGATCACGTGGTGGCCGGCCTCGCGGCCGCGGCGAGCCAGCGTGGCCAGGAGGTCGTCGGCTTCGTACCCTTCCAGCTCCACCACCGGGACGCATAGCACCTCCAGCACCTCGCGGATCAGGGGGATCTGCTGCCGGAGGGTATCGGGGGTCTCGCTCCGGCCCGCCTTGTACGCCGGGTACTGGTCCAACCGGAACTGAGGCTCCCCCTTGTCCATGCAGGCGATGACCGCGTCCGGGCGCTCCTCGGTCTCCAGCTTGATGAGCATCGAGGTAAAGCCCGAAACCGCGTTGGTCACCTGCCCGGAGCTCGTGACCAACGTCTCCGGTAATGCGAAGAAGGCGCGGAACGCCAGGGAGTAGCTGTCGAGAAGCAGGATGCGGCTCTTGGCCCGCTCTCCCCCGGAAGCCGGCGTCGCCGGCGTGCCGGGGCTGTCACCTGTCACGGCCATGAAGCCAGTCTACTCCGCCGCGCGAAGAAGGGTCAACCGTCACCGGAACCCCTCACGGACCCTTCCGCCGCCCCTTCCGTCATTCCCGCGAAAGCGGGAACCCAGGGGTGGTGGTGTGGCGGCTCCAGTGCCCCGCCCAACCACCCCTGGGTTCCCGCTTTCGCGGGAATGACGGAGGGGACGGAGGGAGGCGGGCATGCCGGCCGGGCAAGCGGCCTCGGCTACTTCCGGGGCGTCGTGCGGAGGAGGCTGGGGGCGAACTCGGCGGGGGGTTGGTGGCCGAGGAGCTCGAGGAGGGTGGCCGCGAGGTTGGCGAGGCCGGCGTCGGGGGGCGGGTCGAGGGTGTAGGGGCGGTCCGAGAATTCCTGGATCATGAACGGCACGGGGTTGACGGAGTGGGCGGTGCGGAACACGGGCTGTCCGTTCTCGTAGAGCGGCGCGCCGTTCTTGTCGCGCTCCACCATGTCCTCGGAGTTGCCGTGATCGGCGGTTACCACCAGGCAACCGTGGACCGCGGCCACGGCCGCGAGGATCCGGCCGACGGCACGGTCGACGGCTTCCACGGCGCGGACGGTGGCCTTGAGGTTGCCGGTGTGGCCGACCATGTCGCCGCCGGCGAAATTGGCTCGGATGAAACGATGGCGCCGCTCCCAGATCGCGCGGTTGACGGCGTCGGCGGTCTCCGCCGAGCGCATCCAGGGCCGCTGCTCGAACGGCACCTGCTCCGAGGGGATCTCGACGTACTCCTCCAGCGCGTCGTCGAACTTGCCGGAGCGGTTGCCGTTCCAGAAATAGGTGACGTGGCCGTATTTCTGGGTCTCGGCGCAGGCGAACTGGGGCACGCCGGCGGCGGCGAGGTACTCGCCCAGGGTGCGGCTGACCTCGGGCGGCGCCACCAGGTAGTGCTCGGGGATGCCCAGGTCGCCGTCGTAGAGCATCATGCCGGCGAACGACACGTCCGGCACCCGGCCCCGGTCGAAGCGGTCGAACCCGGCGCCGGCGGTGAAGGCCCGGGACATCTCGATGGCGCG
Organism: uncultured Binatia bacterium (SeqCode); assembly: GCA_965219905.1. Taxonomy (GTDB): domain Bacteria; phylum Desulfobacterota; class Binatia; order UBA9968; family JAJDTQ01; genus JAJDTQ01. Next base: position 9,287 of record CBDCOS010000006.1, read on the forward strand.
GTCGCCGCGGAAGTTGAAGAAGATCACCCCGTCGCCGTCCTCGACGGTGGCCACCGGGCTCCCGTCCGGGTTGCGCACGGTGAACGGCGGCAACACCTGGTCGCTGATGCCGGGCTCCCGTTCGCGGAAGCCCTCCACCGCGGCCGCGGCGCTGGGGAAGCCCTCGGCCTCGCCGTGGACGTGGGCGCTCCAGCCCCGCGCAACGATGCTCCAGTCGGCTTCGTAGCGGTCCATGGTGACGATCATCCGGCCGCCGCCGGAGGCGATGCGGTAGTCGCGGCCGCCCTGGCCGCGGATTTCGCCCAGCAGCGCTTCCAGGCGCTCGATGTAGACCGGCGAGGTGCGGTCCGGGACGTCGCGACCGTCCAGCAGGGCGTGGACGTAGACACGGGGCAACCCCTCCTGGTCGGCGCGACGGATGAGGGCGTGGAGGTGGGCCTCGTGGGAGTGGACGTTGCCGTCGGAGAGAAGCCCCATGAGGTGCAGGGCGCCGCCGCCGGAGCCCACCCGCCCGGTCAGGGTCTTCCAGTGGCCGTCCCACACCGTCCCGGTCTCGATGGCGCGGTCGACGCACTTGGCGCCCTGGTCGAACACCCGGCCGGCGCCCATGATGTTGTGCCCCACCTCGGAGTTGCCGATGTCGGCGTCCGAGGGCAGCCCCACGGCGGTGCCGTGGGCCCTGAGGGAAGTCGTCAGGCCGGTCTGGCGCAGCAGGTCGAGGTTGGGCGTGCGCGCCAGCGCCACCGCGTCGAACTCGTCGCCGGCGCCGATGCCGACGCCGTCGAGGATGAGAAGGACCACGGGCCCTCCCGGCGCCGCCAGGCGGGGATGGCTGGCGAGCGTGAGAGGTCCGGGGCCGGTGCCGTCTTTCGTGTTCATTCCATGGGCCTCGGGTGCCGGTTGAGTTTAGGCGTTTTCCGCGCTAGGGGGAAGTTGGGCCAAGGTTTACCCCTTCATGACCGATTCCGCACCCCCTGGACGCCGCGCCGTGGCCGTCCGGCACGTCGCTTTCGAAGATCTGGGCTCGTTCGCCGGACCGCTGGAACGGCTCGGCTACCGGATCGACTACCTCGAGGCCGGCGTGGACGACCTCGACGTCGCCGCCGCCCGGAGCGCCGACCTGCTGGTCGTGCTCGGGGGGCCCATCGGCGCCGGCGACGAAACGCAGTACCCCTTCCTCGCGGACGAGCTGCGGCTGCTGGAGCAACGCCTCGCCGGCGACCGGCCGACCCTGGGCATCTGCCTGGGGGCCCAGCTCATGGCCCGGGCCCTGGGGGAGCGCGTGTTCGGCGCGGGTGGCAAGGAGATCGGCTGGTCCCCGCTGTCCCTCAGCGACGCCGGCGCCGCCTCGGCCCTGCGTCACCTGGGGCCGGACAGGACCCCCGTGCTCCATTGGCATGGAGACACCTTCGACCTGCCGCCGGGCGCCGTCCACCTGGCCGCCACCCCGGCGTGCGGGAACCAGGCCTTCCGCTGGGGGGCCCGCGGGCTGGCGCTGCAGTTCCACGCGGAAGTGACGCCCGGCGGCCTCGAACGGTGGTTCATCGGCCACACCCTCGAGATCGAGACCACCCCGGGAGTCTCGGTGGCGCAGCTCCGGGAGTCCACCCGGCGGTTCGGTCCCTCCCTGCTGGTGCAGGGCCCGGCCTTCTTCAACGAATGGCTCGGCCAGGTCTCGGAGGCGCCGCCGGGCTGAAGGCGCCGGCCGCGCCCTCAACGCTGGATCTCCTCCAGCTCCTGCCGGGTATCGATGTCCTTGGCAAAGGAACGGAGGCGGGTCACCACCATGGCCACGGCGGGGACGCCCGGCGGCGTGCTGCCGGGCACCATGACCTGCCGGGCCAGCTCGGCGGCCAGGCCGGCAACCGTGAGGCGCCCCCGGCGGTACTGGAAGTACGTCCTGAAGATCCCGTAGGGCGCCGCCACGATGCGTCCGGGCCACCGGAACGCACCGAGGCTCCGGAGGTCGTCCGCCAGCCACAGGCCCATGGCCCGCAGCGTGATGCGGACCACGCGCTCGTAGACGCTGCGGTTGCGGAAGCGATAGGCCAGCATCAGGAACCGGTTGAACCAGTCGAGGCGGACCGCCCCTGACCGCAGGATCAGGAGATGGCCCGGGTAGAGGTTCAGCGGCGGCCGGTCCGGCGAAAGCCGCAGGCCGTAGCTGGGCTTCCAACGGCTGGCGCCCATCTCCGCGGGCTCGGCCTCGATGAGCTGCCACCATAGGCCGCTGCCGGCATTGGGCGCGTACTCCTGGTCCAGCAGCTCGCGGAAGTCCGCCCCGGTGGGAAGGATGTCGCAGGCGGAGACCGCCACCGGCCGGTCCGCGTAGCGCCGCGACACGAGCCCGGTGAAAGCGGTGATGGTGGAGAGGAGGTCGCCGTCGGTGTCCACGATCTCGCAGTCCACGAGATCGCCGTAGACCCGCCGCGGCCCCACCAGGACGGGCGGCTCGAACCGGTTGCTCTCATGCACCCGATGGACCAGCTCCGCCGCGATGCACCGTCCGGACGGCAGTTTCACCGCCCCCTTGAACCCGCGCAGCATGTCCTCGGCCGCGAATCCGTCGGGTATCGTCTCCAGTCGATCGTTGCCGCCCGCCAGAATGATTATCGGCAACAAGTCGCTCATCCCCGTCTTGCTCTCGCTGCTTCCATTGAGTGAAGGACCCCGGTTCGACAGGGTACCGGATACGGCCCGCCCCGGGGCCGGATGAAGTGATGTCTAGTATGCCCTTGTCCGAATCGGCTCTCAACCTCGTCCGCCGCGGCCCGGATGTTTTGAAAAACCCTCCCCGAACTGTTACTCAAGAGGGGTGACGCCATGACCACTTCCGTCAAGTGCCCGATTTGCCAGACCGAGACAACGTGGACCGGTAACCCTTACCGACCCTTCTGCTCCCGACGGTGTCACATCGTCGACCTCGGCGCCTGGGCGGACGGCAAGTACCGCATCGCCGGCGAGGATGCGAGGGACGAGCCCCAGCCCGCCGACGAACCCGACCGTCAATGAGACAGGAGCCCGTACCCGGGACCGGCGCGTGGGGGGCGTTCGCGCTGCCGGAGCCGGGCCGCGCACGCCGCTAGCGCCCTGAACGCCGGAACTTCCTCAATGTCGATACATCCCACAGCCGTGGTGGATCCACGGGCGGAAATCCATCCCGAGGCCGAGCTGGGGCCGTATGCCGTGATCGACGGCCCGGTCCGGATCGGCGCCGGCACCCGTCTCATGCCGCACGCGGTGGTCATGGGCTGGACCGAGCTCGGGGAAGGGAACCGCGTGCACAGCGGGGCGGTCCTGGGCGACGCGCCGCAGGACGTCTCCTACGACGGCGCCAGGTCCTATCTGCGGATCGGCGACCGCAACATCTTCCGCGAAGGGGTGCAGGTGCACCGGGGCACCAAGGGCGACTCCGCCACCGTCATCGGCAACGACAACTTCCTCATGGCCAACTCCCACGTGGCGCACAACTGCCTGCTCGGGGACCGGATCATCATGACCAACAATGCCGTGTTGGGGGGTTACGTGGAGGTCGGCGACCGCGCCTTCCTGTCCGCGAGCTGCGCGGTGCACCAGTTCGTGCGGGTCGGGCGGCTGGCCATGATGCGCGGCCAGAGCGCCACCAGCCGGGACGTGCCGCCGTTCGCCATCATCGACTGGCAGCACACGGTGCGCGGCTTGAACGTGGTGGGACTGCGGCGGGCGGGTTTCGACGAGCCCAGGATCCGCGCCCTGAAGAACGCCTTCCAGGCGCTTTTCCGGAAACGGCGGAACCTCACCGTGGCCTTGAAGGAGGTCGAAGCGGCCGGACCGTCCGAGGAGGTCCGGGAGCTCCTGGACTTCATCCACGCGTCGCAGCGCGGGGTCTGCGCCGGCCCCAAGGGCCACCCCCTCGGAAGACCCTAGCCAGGGCGTCTCCCGCCCGTTGCCCCCACGCCGGCCGGGTCAAACCGGCCTGTGGAACTTTTCCAGACAGGCCTTGACGTCGCCGTCCGAGAGCGGGAACAGGAACATCTCGTTCCGCATCCGGACCCGCTGAAGGCTGACCCGCTGGATCGCCCGTTTCATCGCCTTGAGGTCCCGCTGGTGGCGCACGGCCGACGCCGCCTCCCGCGCCGCCGCACGGCAGTGGTTCTTCTCGTCCTGGTAGACCACGTCCATGGCCGCGGCGATCCTGCGCTCGAGGGGGCTTCCCTTGAGCTTGCGGCCTTCCCGGAAGAGCCGGGCGCCGCCGCCTTCCGTCACCAGCACGGCGGCCTTTTCGATGGCCGACCCCGCCGCGTAGCTCCGTCGCAGGTCGCCCAGCGCCTTCTCCTCGCGCAACTGGTTGGTGTCCTCGGCCGCGATCTTGCGGCCCAGGAGATGCTCCATGATGTCGGCCAGCAGCACGTAGTGGTTGAACTCCTGGACGAGCTGCTCCATGAGCCCGTGGTAGTGATGCCGGTCGACGGTGCGGTCCACCTCCGGAAACAGCTCCACCAGGTTGGCCAGCTCCCGGTGGAGGCCGCTGAAGTAGCCGTCCACCGGGTGCAGCTCCTTCCAGAGCTGGGCCTTGAGCCAGTAGATGTGCTGCTCCCGCGTCGGCTTGCCGCGGAAGAACCGCCTGGCGATCTCGGCCTCGGTCTCCCAGTAGGGGTAGGCCACGTCCATCAGGTATTGTTCCGTCTGCCTCATCGCTTCAGACCTCCAACGTCTCCAGCCGGGGGAGGGGTTCTATTGTTTTGCGCTCCCATGGCATACTTCCATGGCATAGTATGGAGCCTCACCATGTCGAAGACCGCGGGAATCATCATCATCGGCAACGAAGTCCTGTCCGGCAAGACCCAGGACATCAACTCGACCTTCCTGTGCCGCGAGCTGCGGCTCCTGGGCGTGGACGTGCAGCGGGTGACGGTGATACCGGACGACCTGGAGCTGATCGGCCGGACGGCCGCCCGCTTCTCCGCCAGTTGGGACTTGGTGTTCACCACCGGCGGCGTCGGCCCGACCCACGACGACGTCACCATCGAGGGCATCGCCCACGGGTTCGGCGTGCCCGCGGTGATCCATCCGCAACTGCGAAGGCGCCTTTCCCAGCGCTACGGCGCCGACCTGAACGATGCGCGGCTGCGCATGGCCATGGTCCCCGAGGGCGCCGAGCTGCTGGCCGCCGGGGCGATGTTCGCGCCGGTGGTGCGGATACACAACGTCTACATCTTCGCCGGGGTGCCGCGCATCCTGCAGGACCGCTTCAACGCCATCAAGGAACGCTTCCGGGAAGCGCCCTACCACCTCAGGAACATCTACATCCGGGACGGGGAGGGAGCCATCGCGGCGACGCTGAACGACCTGTTGGAGCGGTTTCCCGAGATCATGCTCGGGTCCTATCCGGTGCTGGACAATCCGGAGTACAAGGTGAAGGTGACGGTGGAGTCCAAGAGCGGCGAATACCTGGACGAAGCCGTGACCGCTCTCCTGGAAGACCTTCCCGAGGCCACCGTCCTGCGCATCGAAGAGGGCTGACTACTCCCCGGAGCCGGCGGCAGGGGCTTCGGTGAACCGTTCGCCGGTCTGGCTGCCGATCCAGATCTCGCCGCCTTCGTAGATCTCCTTTTTCCAGATCGGCACGCGCTTCTTGAGCTCGTCGATGGCGTAACGGCAGGCCTTGAAGGCGTCGTCCCGGTGCGGCGCCGACACCGCGATGGCGACGCTGGCCTCCCCGATGGGCACGTTGCCGAGGCGGTGTACGATGGCGAGGCGGGTGAGCTCCCACCTGGCGGCCGCCTCTTCCCCGAGTTTGGCCATCTCCTGCTCGGCCATGCCGGGGTAGGCCTCGTAGTCGAGGGACAGGATGGAGCGCCCTTCGTTGTTGTTCCGGGTGGCGCCGATGAACGTCGCCACGGCGCCGGCGCCGGGATCGTGCACGAAGGTCAGCAACTCGTTAAGGTCAATGGTTTTGTCCGTAAGGCGGTACACGTCATCCTCCGCTCACCGGCGGAATGAAGGCCACCTCGTCGCCGTCCGCCAGCGGTTGCTCCAGCCGCACGTACTCGCTGTTGACGGCGTAGAGGAGCCTCAACTCCACGCCCGCGAGCCCCGGGTGCTCCCGCCGGAGGGTGTCCCAGAGTCCCTGCACCGTGGTGCCCTCGGGCACTTCGTGCAGGGCATCCGCGGCGCCGGCCCGTTCCCGGAGCATCGCGAACAGTTTGACCCGGACCTTCATAGGCCGCGGGCTTGCGCGATCATGTGACCCAACTGCGGCAGCAGCAACCCGGTCATGGCCAGCTTCACGGCACCGGTCGAGCCGGGCACCGATACCAAGACGCGGGACCCTACGGTGCCGGCGATGGCGCGGCTCAGCATGGCGGCGGAGCCGATCTCGTCGTAGCTCAGGAAACGGAACAGCTCGCCGAAGCCGTCGATGCGCTTCTCCAGCACGTCGCTGACCACCTCGTAGGTCCCGTCCCGCGGGGCTATGCCGGTGCCGCCGTTCAGGATCACCGCGTCCACGGTTTCCCGGGCCAGGGCATCGCCGAGGAGTGCGCGGATGTCGTCCGGCTCATCCTTGACGATCTCGTACCCGGCCACGGTGTGGCCGTTCTCCTGCAGCAGCGTCTTGATGGCGCCGCCGCTCCGGTCGGTGGTCTCGTCGCGGGTGTCGCTTACCGTGATCACGAAGCACGCTACCGTCTCGACACTTCTCTCTGCATGTGATTTTTCAGCCATGTCGTTATCAAAGATGCGCTAGATTCTCATGGGCATGACTACGTAGAGCAGGCTGTCATCGTCGCGCCGCTTCAGCAGCGTCGGGCTCTGCTCGTCCTTGAGGGCCATCCCGACCTGGTCCTCGGGTTCCAGCACGCCGAGGATGTCCAACAGATACTGGGCATTGTAGCCCACCGCCAGGCGTGCTCCCTGGTATTCCACGTCCACCTCCTCCACCGCCTCGCCGAGATCCGGGTTGTTGGCGGAGATCGCCATGTTTCCACCTGTCAACTCGACTCGGACGCCCCGGTAACGGTCGCTGGACAGGAGCGAGACGCGCCGTAACGCCTTGAAAAGAATGCGTTGCGTCAAGGACGCCTCGTTGGTGTTGTCGGCCGGTATCACCTTGTCGTAGTCCGGGAACTCGCCGTCGATGAGCCGGATGGACATCTCCACGTCGCCCTTCCACACGAACACCATGCTGTCCGAGAAACCGATGCCCACCTTTTCCTCGCCGGAATCCTCCAGCAGCCTCCTGAGCTCCGCCAGGCCCTTTCGCGGGACGATCACGCCGCGGTCCAGTCCGAGCGGTCCGATCTCCCTCTCGACCAGGGACAGCCGGTGCCCGTCCGTGGTCACCATCCGGACTTTCCCGTCATCCAGTTCGTGGACCAGCGCGCCGTTCAGGTTGGACCGGGTTTCATCCGTGGACACGGAGAAAATCGTCTTGTCGATCATCTCCTTCAGCATGTTGCCCGGACAATCTTTCCGGCTGTCCTCCGAACTCTTCGCGAACGCGGGAAACTCCTGGGCATCGAGCCCGACCATCTTGAACACGGACTTGCCGCTCTGTATCTCCACCCGGTCGTTGTCCAGGCGCTTCAGCTCGAGGGTTTCCTCCGACAGCTCGCGGACGATCTCGTAGAGCTTCCTGGCGTCCACGGTCACCCGTCCGGAGGTAAGGATCTCTCCGTTGAGGCTGGCGCGCACGCTTACCTCGAGATCCGTGGCGGTAAGGCGGATCCGGTTGGCGTGCGTCTCCACCAGCACGTTGGCGAGTATCGGCATGGTGTTACGCCGCTCGACCGTGCTTTGAATCCAGTACAACGCGCTCAGAAACTCTTCCCGCTTGGCTCTGATCTCCATTTGTCCTCCCGGGTCACGCGTCTCATTATCTCTTAAGGTTTATTGAAACAAGAGTAGTAGTAGGGCCTGTGGATATCGGGATAGGTGCCTGAACCTGCGGGTATTAAAACATCTTTTGGGTGGAAAAAAAAACGCGCTGCCGCGCGCTTTCCACACCGCTCCGCCGGGTGCCCGGTACCGTCGCTTGTCTGTCAACAGGCCTCACAGGGTTTTCCACAGCGTTTCCACCGGACGCCCGCGGCAGGCGAGGGGTCCTGCCCGGGAATGCCGGCCGCTAGTTCTTGAGTTGCCGGACCAGGTGGTCCACCGCGGCCTTCACGAAGGGGTCGTCCTCGGCTTTCTTCGCGATGGTCTTGGAAGCGTGGATGACCGTGGAATGGTCCCGGCCGCCGAACTCGGCGCCGATGGCGGGATAGGAGGTGGCGGTGAACCTGCGGCACAGGTACATGGCCATCTGACGAGCCAGGGCCAGGTTCTTGGTCCGCCGCTTGGACTTGAGGTCGCTGATCTTGACGTCGAAATGGTCGCAGATGGCCTTCTGTATGTTGCGCACGGTCACCTGCTTCTCGTTTTCCTTGAGCGTGTGGCGCAATACTTCCTTGGCGAGGTCGATGGTGATGTCCACCTTGGTGAGCAATGCAAAGGCGCCGAGGCGGGTGAGCGAACCCTCCAGCTCCCGCACGTTGGACCAGATGTTGGTGGCGAGGAAGTTGGCCACGTCCTGCGGCAGATCGATGGATTCGTCCTCGGCTTTCTTGATGAGGATGGCGATCCGGGTCTCGATGTCCGGTGGCTGGATGTCGGCCGTGAGCCCCCACTCGAAGCGGTTCCGCAGGCGATCCTCCAGGTTGGGTATCTCCTTGGGGAAACGGTCCGAGGTGATGATGATCTGCTTGTGGTTCTCGTACAGCGAGTTGAAGGTGTGAAAGAACTCTTCCTGGGTCCGTTCCTTGCCGGCGATGAACTGGATGTCGTCGAGGATCAGGACGTCGATGTTTCGGAAGTGGTTCTTGAACTCGTTCATCCGGTCGCGGCGGAGGGAACCGATCAACTGGTTCATGAACGATTCGAAGGTGATGTAGACGACCTTCTGGCGGGGATTCCCCTGGAGCAGGCGGTGGCCGACCGCGTTCACCAGGTGGGTCTTGCCCAGGCCGACGCCGCCGTAGATGAACAGCGGATTGTAGTGGTCCGCGGGCTTGTTGGCGACCGCCAGGCAGGCGGCGTGGGCGAACTGGTTGCTGGTGCCCACGACGAAGTTCTCGAAGGTGTAGCGCGGTATCAGCGTCGAGGCTTCGGCATCCCGGGGCTTGCGCCCGGCCGGCGCCGTCGACGCTTCGCCGGGGCTCTCCGCCTTGACCGATAGCGACACGGTCATGGGCCTGTCATGCAGGCGGGAGAACTCTTCCGTGATGGCGTCCAGGAAGTTATCCTTGAGCCAGTTCCGGAAAAGAGTGTTGGGAGCCTCGATGGTGACTTCGGCGTCGGTGACCGAGGTCAATCGGAGTGGTTGGATCCAGGTTTCGAAGTTGTTTAAACCGACTCTTGCTTTCAGGCTTTCCTCAATCTCGCGCGGCAGCGGTTTCATCCTATCCTTGCCTTGTTGGAACAGCTTGAGTAAGCGTAAGTTATCAACAATATTATCAACAGTTGTGGAAAACCTGGTCGGCCCGTTCCCCGTTTTAGGCACAGATATCCCGTTGTTTGCCGCGGGGAATCTCCGGTTCCGGCGGCAAGCGTGGAGCCCGTCGAGCCGATAAATGTGATCAAAGAAAGGGGCCTGTTTAATGTTTTTTGGGGCGCATTGCAAGAAGAAAAAACACCCTGAAATTTTTCGTAATGAAATCCGGGAGATTCGCGCCAGCGCCCGGTTGGGCCGCGTGGAGAGGATCGACGGTTAGCGTCATGAAGGGGTCATCGGAGCTGTTCGAGCGCTCGAAAACGGTGGTGCCGGGGGGCGTCAACAGTCCGGTTCGAGCGTGGAACGCGGTGGGCGGCGAGCCGTTGTACATCGCCCGCGGAGACGGGTCGAGGGTGTTCGACGAGACCGGCCGGGGTTACATCGACTACGTCTGCGCGTGGGGGCCGTTGGTCCTGGGCCACGCGCACGCCGCCGTTGTGGAAGCCGTCGCCGGGGCCGTGCCTCTGGGCACCGGGTTCGGGGCGCCGACCCGGAAAGAGCTGGAGCTGGCGGAGCTCGTCACCGAGCGGATCGGGAGCGTCGAGCAGGTGCGCCTGGTGAACTCGGGCACCGAGGCCACCATGAGCGCCATCCGCCTCTCCCGCGGTTACACCGGCCGCAGAAAGGTCTTGAAGTTCGACGGCTGCTACCACGGGCACGTGGACGCCCTTCTGGCCAGGGCCGGCTCGGGCGTGGAAAGCCTGTCGCTCCCGGACAGCGCCGGCGTCCCCGAGAGCTACACCGGGGAGACCCTGATCGCCGGCTTCAACGACGTGGAGTCCGTGCGCCGGCTCATCGCCGAGAACCGGGACGACCTGGCCGCGGTCATCGTCGAGCCCGTGTGCGGCAACATGGGGGTGATCCCGCCGGAGCCCGGGTTCCTGGAGGCGTTGCGGGACCTCACCGGCCGCCACGGCATCGTGCTGATCTTCGACGAGGTGATCACGGGCTTCCGCGTGGCCCGGGGCGGGGCGCAGGAACGGTACGGCGTCACCCCCGACCTCACCTGTTTGGGCAAGATCCTGGGAGGCGGCCTGCCGGTGGGGGCCTTCGGCGGCCGGCGGGACATCATGAGCTGCCTCGCGCCGGTGGGCCCGGTCTACCAGGCCGGCACCCTTTCGGGAAACCCGGTGACGGTCACCGCCGGGCTGGCCACCCTGGAGGCCCTCGACGCCCCGGGCGTATACGCGGCGCTGGAGGAGAAGGGCCGGAAGCTCGAGGAGGGGCTCAACGGGGTGCTCTCCCGGGGCCTCGCCGGCACGGTCAACCGGGTGGGCTCCATGTTGACGCTGTTTTTGGGGCCCCGGCGGGTCGCCACGCCGGACCACGCGCGGGAAAGCGACCGCGAGCGCTTTGCCCGCTTCTTTCACGGCATGCTGGCGCGAGGGATCTACCTCCCACCCTCGCCGTTCGAGACGCTGTTCGTCTCGACGGCCCACGACGACGGGGACATCGCCGCAACCGTGGAAGCCTTCGCCGACTGGGCGGCGGAAGAAGCCGCGCGGCGTTGACCGGCCGCCATGCCCGTGTTAGAAAATCCTCCCCAGTGAGCAACGAAACGGAGGGCCGGGACGGGCCGTCCCGGGAGAGCCCTTTACTCTTCCGGGCCGCCAAGTACACGGCGGTGGGCTTCGAGTTCCCCACGACGGTGGGAGCCGGCCTGGTCCTGGGGTACTACGCGGACGAGTACCTCGGCAGCTCTCCGTGGATGGTGCTGGTGCTGGGCCTGTTGGCGCTCGCCGTCGCTTTCTACCGTCTGGTGCTGTTGTTGCGACACTTCTCGGCGGAACGGAAATGAGCTGGGAGGCTCAGGGTCTGCCGGTGTTCCGGGTGGAGCTCTGGCACGGTTTGCTGGTGTTGGCGCTGATGGCGCTGGCGCCGCTGGACTGGGTCGAGCCGGGCGGCCTGTTGCTGGGCGGTCTGTTCATGGGCGTCAACTTCCTGCTGCTGGCGGTGGGCGTCCGCTGGGTGATTGCCCCGTTCGCGAGCAAGGGGAGGGTCCGGGCGGGCGTATGCCTGCTGATCCTCAAGTTCTGCTTCCTGCTCGGCGCTTCGTGGGTCCTGCTGACGCGGGTCGCTCCGGACGCACTGTCGTTCGCGGTGGGAGTCAACTGCCTGATCCTGGCGATATTGTGGGATCGGCTCTACGATACGAAGTTCGGTAAGTAAGATGGGACATCATCCGTTTACGTGGTACGACCTCTTGCCCGCGGCGCTCCAGGGCGTGTTGCCGTTGCAGATCTTCTTCTCGCTGGTGAGCATGGTGCTGCTGGTCTGTCTGGCCCTGGGCGTGAGGCGCCGTCTTCTGGACACCCGCAACGCGGTGATCCCCAGCGACCGCATCACGCTCTTGAACATCTTCGAGCTGCTCATCGAGTTCGTCATGAGCCTGAGCGACAGCATCATCGGCCACAAGGGGCGGCAGTACCTCCCGCTCTACGGCACGTTCTTCATCTTCATCCTGCTCTCGAACTTCATCGGGCTGGTGCCGGGCTTCTCGCCTCCCACGAGCAATCTCAACATCACCCTGGGGATGGGGCTGATCTCGTTCGGCGCCTATCACTACTTCGGCATCCGGGAGCACGGCGGCGGCTACCTCAAGCAGTTCATGGGGCCGTTCCTGGTCATCGCCCCGCTGTTCTTCCTGATCGAGGTGTTCTCGCACATGTTCCGGCCGCTCACGCTGGGCCTGCGGCTGGCCTTCAACATGTTCGCCGACCACCTGGTGGTGGAGATCTTCACCGGCCTCACCTACGTGGCGATCCCGGTGCTGTTCTACCTTCTGGGGGCCTTGGTCTCGGTGATCCAGGCCTTCGTTTTCACCTTGTTGAGCATGATCTATGCATCCCTGGCTCTGAGCCACGATCATTGAGCGCCGCGGCGGCACGCGGGGAGGATGATGAGGAGAGGTTGGCCGGTACGTCCGCAGCGCCGGAAAGGAGAAAAAAGATGAAGCAACTCACAGCCTTCGTGCTAACGGGACTCTTCGTGCTGATCCTGTCGGGTATCGCCGCCGCGGCGGACGCCCCCGCCGGCTCGGCCAACATGGTCCCGGGCATCATCGCGTTGGGCGCCGGGCTGGGCATCGCCATCGCGGCTTTCGGCTGCGCGCTCGCGCAAGGCCGGGTCGGCGGCGCGGCCATGGAAAGCATCGGCCGCAACCCCAACTCCGCGGACAAGATCTTCACCCCGTTGATCCTGTCCCTGGCCCTCATCGAAGCGCTGGGCATCTACGCCCTGATCATCGCTTTCATTCTGGCGGGCAAGGTTTAAGCCAAGTCCGCGCCGCCGAACGAACGGCGCAACAGACCGGAAAAGGCAGGGGCTCCCGACGGCGGCCCCTGCCTTTTTTGCGCCCGCGTCATTCTTCCCCGCAGGTTGCCGCTCCCGCGGCCCCCTCCGTCATCCGCGCCTCCCCTCCGTCATTCCCGCACCCCTTCCGTCATTCCCGCGAAAGCGGGAATCCGGAGCGGTGGAGTGGGGAAACGTGGCGTAGGGGCCCCTCCAGGACCCCTGGATTCCCGCTTCCGCGGGAATGACGGTGGGGGATGTCGACGCAGCAAGTGGCGTTTTGACACAGCCTGGAAAGCGGGAATCCGGGGGTGGGAGGAGGGGTCGCCGGAACGACGGAGAGCGCCCCGGGGCAACCCGTCAGGGCATGTCCACCGCGTGCAGCTTGACGCCCGTGTGCTTGAGGATCTCGGCCACCGTATCGAGCTTGTAGGGCTTCTCGTAGTAGATGTCGGTGATGCCGGTGTTCACCAGCACCTTGAGGCAGTGGATGCAGGGGGTGTGGGTGATGTAGATGGAGGCGTCCTTGATGCTGGCGCCGTTCTTGGCGGCCTGGGCGATGGCGTTGATCTCCGCGTGAATGGTGCGGAAGCAGTTCTTCTCGATCTCCCCGTCGGGGTTCTTGGACTCGTAGACCAGACAGCCTGCCTCCGTGCAATGGGGCATGCCCGCGGGTGAGCCGTTGTAGCCCGTGGCGAGGATGCTCCGGTCCCTGACGATCACGGCGCCGACCTTGGCGCGGGTGCAGGTGGACCGTTCCGCGACCTGACGGGTGATGGTCATGAAATACTGATCCCAGCTCAAGCGCTCGTCTTCGGTGCTCACGCAGAAACCCCAGGCACTTCACTTTTTCGTTCGGGCATTGTATATAATGCCGCGTTCCCAAAGTTAGTAAGTTTGATGGACCTAACGGCGTCGCCGGATTTGAAAGGACACTATATCATGAAGCCCCTTCGCGTCGCAGCACTCGTCAAGCAGATCCCGCTGTTCGAAGCCATGGAGCTCGGTCCGGACGGGCGGCTCAAGCGTGACGGCATCGAGCTCTCCATGAACCCGTTCTGCCAGCGCGCCCTCAGCAAGGGGATCGAGCTGGCCCGCTCGACCGGCGGAACCTGCACGGTGATCTCGTTGGGACCGCCCCCGGCGGAGGACGTGGTGCGATGGGGGGTTGCGGCCGGAGCCGACTGCGGGATCCTGGTCTCGGACCGCGCTTTCGCCGGCTCCGACACCCTGGCGACGGCGCGGGCCCTGGCCGCGGTGTTGCGGCGCCACGGGCCGTTCGACCTGGTGCTGGCCGGCAAGAACGCGGTGGACGCGGATACCGGTCAAGTGGGTCCCGAGTTGGCCGAGCTTTTGGGCTATCCCTTTGCCACCGCGGTGCGGCGCCTCGAGCTGGCCGGCGCCGCACTCAACGTGGGCTGCGAGCACGACGATGCCTGGGTCGAGGCCACCGTGGCGTTGCCCGCGGTGATCTCCACCGCGGAACGGCTGTGCGCCCCCATCCGGGTGGCCCCGGACGCCAAGGCCGCGGTGCCGGCGGACCGGATCCGCACCGTCACCAGCGCCGAGCTGGGCAACGGCCCGTGGGGCGAGGAAGGCAGCCCCACCCGGGTGGGCGAGACCCGGGTGCTGGAGGTCAAGCGGGACCGGCGCATTCTCGCGGGCGGGGTCGAGGACCAGGTTGCCGAGGCGCTGGCGATTGTCCAGCAGCGCCGTGCCCTGGATCACGCCGCAACCGGGTCCGCCCAGGCCGTCGGCGCCACGGTCGATGATCCCGCAAAGGCCATTGTGGTGCTCATGGAGCCCGAGCATCCGGCCGGCACCCGGGAGCTCCTCGGCGCGGCTTCCGGGCTCGCGCGGCAGCTCGACGCCCGCGTGGTCGCCGTTCAGGCATTCGTCAACGACGTCACGGCGCCGGACCAGCTCCATGCCTGGGGCGCCGACCATCTCTGCGTCCTGAACGGCGCGGCCGTGGAGCAGGACGTCGCCCGTTTCGTGTCCGACTGGTGCCGCCTCCAGCCGGTGGAGTGCATTCTCGCTCCAAGCACCTCGTGGGGACGCGAGGTGGCGTCCCGCATCGCCGCGAGGACCGGATCGGGGCTCACCGGCGACGCCATCGAGCTGGAGCTGCGGGAAGGCCGGCTGGTATGCTGGAAGCCAGCTTTCGGCGGGCGGCTGGTGGCGGCGATCCGTTCGACGTCGCCCGTTCAGATGGCCACGGTACGTCCCGGGGTCCTGCCCCGCCTCAAGCCGCGCAAGCACGGGTGGCCTTCCGTGGAACGGCACGTGGTGGTCCCCGCCGGGCGCGTGCGGGTGACGTCGCGCGAACAGAACGACCAGTTGGACGCCCTCGCCAATGCGCCGCGCGTGGTGGCCGTGGGCATGGGCGTGCCGCCGGAGCGTTACTCCGAGATCGATCCGCTGCTGAACGTCCTGCAGGCGGAGCTCGCCACCACGAGAAAAGTCACCGATCGGGGCTGGCTGCCGCACGCCCGCCAGGTGGGCATCACCGGCCGCAGCCTCGCCTCGGACCTGTACATCGCCCTGGCGGTGAGCGGCAACTTCAACCACGCGTGCGGCATTCAGCGCACGGGCACGGTGGTGGCGGTCAACTCCGACCCCGGGGCGGCCATCTTCGAGCATGCCGACGTCGGCATCGTGGCCGACTGGGCGGACTGCGTTCCGTTGCTGGTGGAGGGGTTCGAGCGCCTGGCGTCGGACCCCGGGCCGGCGCCGGCACGGGCCGCGGGCAACTGAGACGGACGCCGGGCCGGCGGCCTATTCGGCCTCCGTGTCCCCGTCCAGCAGCACCGGCGTGCCCACCCCGGCGCCGAGTCCGGCCTGGGCGCTGCCGTTGCACCGCGATATCTCGAGCCGGCCCCAGCTATTGACGACAGTGAGGTAGTTGCCGGTTCCGGCCGAGGCGTAGTTGGCGGACAGCCCGCGGATCACGCGGTCGCCGACGCGGACGGAAACGTTTTCCGGCTCGAACCGCTCGAGGTCCTCGCGGCGGATGCTGGTGGTCAGGTTGCCGAAGCCGTCGACGTAGATCACCTCGCCGGCCATCCGGTTGCCGCCCTGCTTTTCCGGGGCCGGGACGTGCAACTTCTCGAAGGCCTCCACCGTCTCGCCGAGATCCTCCGGCCGGACGCCGGCGGAGACGTGAGCGGCCACCGGGGCGAAGATGTCCCGGCCGTGGAACGTCGCGCTGGTGGGCCGCAGGTGATACGCGGGATTGGAGAGATGGATGACGCGGGTCAGCCGCTGGCGGCCCGCCGCAAGGCTCAGGAGCCCGTTGTCCGGACCCACGTAGCAGGCGCGGTCGGTTTCGAGGAGGACGGGCCGCCGGCTGCCGCCCACCCCGGGGTCCACCACCGCCACGTGTATCGCGCCGTCGGGAAAGAAATCCACCGCCGCGGCCAGCGCCAGCGCCCCGCCGGTGACGTCCTGGGGCGCCACGCCGTGGGTCAGGTCGATGACCGCCGCCGCCGGGTTGATGGCGGACACGACGCCCTTCATAATGCCGACGAAGGGATCCTGGTAACCGAAGTCGGTGGTCAGGGTGATGAGGCTCGGCACGATGCCGAAGGACCCTAGACGAAAACAGCGGAAGGGTAAAGACGGAGGACCCCATGATCGAGCTCTATACCAGCGCCACCCCCAACGGGCAGAAGATCCACATCATGCTGGAGGAGACCGGACTCGCGTACCGGCTTCACTGGGTCGACCTCCGGAAGGGGGAGCAGTTCGACCCGGAGTTCCTCAAGATCAGCCCCAACAACAAGATCCCCGTCATCCTCGACCGTGACGGACCCGGAGGGGAGCCTCTCTCGGTGTTCGAGTCGGGGGCCATCCTGCTGTATCTGGCGGAGAAGACCGGCCAGTTCCTGCCCGCGGATGTCCGCGCCCGAACCCGCGTGCTGGAATGGTTGATGTTCCAGGTGGGAGGCGTCGGCCCCATGCTCGGCCAGGCGCACCACTTCCGCGCCTACGCGCGCGAGAAGATTCCCTACGCCATCGAGCGCTACACCAACGAAGGGGCGCGCATCTACCGGGTTCTGGACAAGCAGCTTTCCGAGCACGAGTACCTGGCCGGCGACTACTCCATCGCCGACATGGCGGTGTTCCCGTGGATCCGGCTGCACGAACGGCAGGGCCAGGACATGGCCGACCATCCCCACCTCACCCGTTGGTTCGAAGCCATCGCCGCCCGCCCCGCGGTGGCCAGGGACATGGAGAAGACCCGGGACGTGGTAGGCACCATCACCGACGAGACGTGGGACAACCTCTGGGGAAAGAAGCAGTTCGGGCGCCGCTAGTTAACCAGACACGACACTAGAAGGCGCTGTCCATGGGGTAGCCCTTTTCGGTCCAGCCGGGGAGCCCTTCGTACAACACCTTCATGTTGCGGTAGCCCTGTTTGTGGAGGATCTTGTAGGCCAGACTGGCCATGTGGCGGGGGCACTCTCAGTAGAGGACCAGGAGGCCCTCCTTCGGCGCGAGGTCGGTGCCCCGGTAAAGGGCGCCGAGGGGTATGGAACGCGCCCCCTTGATATGGCCCTTGGCGTAGTCGACGGGCTGCCGGACGTCCACCAGGGTGAGGGGCTTGCGGTCGAGGATGTGTTGGACCAGCTCCTCGACCCGGATGTAGCGGACCTCGATCTTGTCTTGCGTCTCCAGCTTCGCGTACTCCGGGTACTTGCCGGGGTCGCCCCAGGCCGGGGCCGCGGCCGCCAGGAGCAAGGCCGCCAGTCCGGCCACGAGGCCGGGCATCACCCTCCCTGCCTTTCCGCGGTTTCCGCGGTCCTGACGCCGGCGAATCCGGTGCGGTCCGCCAGCGACGCCGGCGTCAACACCCCTACGTGGCGCTGGCCCTTGATGATCCAGGTGGGATAGCTGCGGACCCCCGCCGCCAGGCACGTGGACGCCACCGGGCCGTTGCGGCCCGCCGGACTGCATTCGACATACGGGATGCGGTGGGCCGACGCCCCGAACAGGTCCTTCTGTTGATCGCACGCGGGACACCAGAAAGCGCCGTACATCTTGGTGCCGACCTCATCCATGTGGGCGGTGAGCCCCTTCATCCAGGGATCTTCCGGACCGGACGCGGACACCATGGCGCCCGAGTAGAAGACCAGGTGAACCGCCAGCACCGCCACCCCGGCGGTCACGAAGCTCGCGCCGAGCCAGGGTTTCCATGCCAGGCGCCGGCTTATCTGCGGTGTCTGGAACAGGGTGACGGCGAAGATGGCCGCCAGCAGCGCCAGCGAGGTCAGGCAGTAGGGGCAGGCCGCCTCCAGCCGGTACAGGGAGATGAACGTGAGATACACGCTGTACGCCACGCCGAACAGCGACACCGAGGCCAGCACTTTCCAGCGCCTGCTCCGGCGTTTCGTGAACGCCGCTCCGGCGAGCACGGCGTAGACGAGAAATCCCCAGAGCGAAGTCGGCAGGCCGAGGAGCGTGGACCAGCGGCTGTGCAACACGATGTCGCAGTCGGCGCCGGGCTCGCAAAAGGCGGCCTTTTCCCCGGACCAGGAGGTTCCGGTCAAATACCCCGCCAGCACCAGCCCGACCACGGCCAGGGCCAGAACGACCCAGTTCGGACTCGCGGGGGCGGCCGCCGCCGCCGGCTGCCGGGGTCCGCGCCCGCCCTTCTTTCTCGATGCCTTGGCCATGCGTACTCCTCCGGGGCCGTTGCCCGGTTTTTGACACTTTCATGAAATCTAACAGACCCGCGGGTTCCAAGACAAGAAACCCGGCCTTCCGGACCGGGCCTACGCCTTTTCCGCCAACAGACTCCGGGCGTTCCGGCGCAACCGTTCCAGCGCCCGCGGGTCGCCGCTGTCGTAGTAGCCGCGGATCTCGCCGGCGCGGTCCACCAGCACGAACCGGGTGCTGTGGAAGACCACGGGATCGGGCGTTGCGCCGTCCACCGGGGCGGCGCTCAGGCGGAACCCGTCCTCCACGATGCGCCGTATCTCCCGGAGCTCGCCGGTGAGGAACAGCCAGCGTTCCGGGTCCGCGCCGTACCGGTCGGCGTAGCGCGACAACAGCGCGGGCGTGTCGGTCAGCGGATCCACCGTGATGGAGACCGACCGCAGGTCGCCGTAGGCCTCGAGGTCCGTCAGCAGCGCGGCCATGGCGCGGCTTTGCAGCGGGCAGGTGTCCCTGCACTCGGTGTAGATGAAGTCCGCGATCCACACCCGGCCGCGCAGGTCGCCGGCGGTCATGGGCCTGCCGCTCCGCTCCACCAGCGAGAAGTCCGGCGCCGGACCGTACCGAGCGAGCTGCTCCAGGACGGGCTGGCGCGGGGCCGAAGCGGCCGTCCGGAGCTGTTGGATGACCAGGGCGACCAGGACGACGGACAACACCGTCCCCACGGTGACGTGGAGCATGAAGCGCCGCTGCGTCATGCTCCGAACCTCTCTTCGGATCGCGCGGCGGCGGGCCTGCACACGGGCCTATCCCGGCGGGATCTTGCGCAGCAGTCGGTCATTTTCGTAAAGCTCGTATCCCTTGACCAGCAGCTCGTATCCCCGGCCGGGATGGTCGCTCAGGTCGAGCAACTCGAGATCCAGGATCACCACCGTGGCGGCGGCCGGCTTGAGCTCGAAGTCGAGGCGGATGGGGCGCACCGCGTTCTTGACCGGGTGGGGCGCGCCGGTTTTTTGAAGAATGCCCGTGATCCGTGTGAGTTGCAGGTCTACCGCGGCGAACCGTTGGGGCCGGAGTTGCCCCCGGTACACGGTCGCCGAGGCGGTCCCGTCCTTGTAGCGGGTCAGGTCCAGCCGCTCGCGCTGCGGCTCCAGCTCCAGCCACCCCGGATCGGAGGACCGCAGGCCCGGGTACGGCGCCAGCCGCAGCTCGCCGAGGAGCAGGTCGACGCTGCGGAAGTCGTCGATGGCGTTCCGGTGGTCCTTGACCCGGACCTCCAGGGCGCCTTGGGCCTGGGCGACGGCCTTGCCGTTGTCCTCCGGGAACCTGTCGCTGGGAAAGAACTGGTAGGTGACCTGGAACTCCTGGTTCTCGCGGGGCACGTCCCAGTCCACCCGGAACACCAGCGGAAGCTCGGTCTCCTGGCCGGGCTCCAGGGTCTGTTTCAGAAAGCAGAAGCACTGGATCACGTCGAGGTACTTGGCGGCCGCCTCCGTGGGCGTGTCGATGTGGCGGGCCTTGGCCGAGACGGGCCGGTCCGAGAGGTTGCGTGCGCGGTAGGAGGCGTGGAGGGTCTCCCCGGGCCGGGCCAGCACCATCTCCTGGAGCGGCTCGAAGGCCCAGGGCAGACCTTCCTTCACCTCGGCGCGGAAGAACACCTTCACCGCCTCGCTCCAGTTCCGGAAGACCGTCCAGCGGCCGTCCTCCCTGAGCAGCTCCAGCGACTCCTCGCCCTTGATGGCGGGCAGGCGGCCCGTCCGGGCCATTTCGTCGACGGTTTCGACGATGCGCCGGCGCTTCGCCGGCGTCAGCCGGTCGAGGGCCTCCGGATCGAATCCGGCGAAGAGCTCCTGCAGCTCGGCGGAGTTGGCGTCGGGCAGGCTGACGGGGAAACGGACGGTGGCGATGTCGCCGCGGACCTTTGCAACCAGCGGACCCACCTCGATTCGCTCCGCGAGGTGGCGGGTCAGCTCGGCGGCGGCGCCGGTGAAGGAAGGATTCTCTCTCAGGTACGCGGCCTCGCTCTTGGCCTGGCGGTCCGGTCGGGAGACGTAGCGGTAGGCCTCGGCGTAGTCCTGGGCGTAGACGGCCTTGAGATAGCGCGAGACCAGCTCCCGGCGCGGGTCCGTGTCCGCCCCGGCCGCCGAGGCCCCGGCCCAAAGGGCCGCCGCCATGCAGACGGCGGCCCACAGGACCGCCCCGCGGGGGAGGGGGCGCTTCTTGTTGCTGGACGGGTTCATGCGCGGAACACTTCCATTAAAGCATGATCGCGCGGCAAGTGCAGGCCGCTAGCGGCTTCCCCGGAGCCACCGGCGCCCTCCCACCGCGAAAAAGACCAGCGCGAAGGTCAGCACGATCATGGCTCCCGAGGAGATGTCGATGAAATAGCTCAGGTACATGCCCGATGCCGCGCACACGGCGCCGATGATCGGGGTGATGACGAGGAGGGTCTGGAACCGCTGGGTCAGGTATCGGGCGATGACCGGAGGGATGACCACGGCCGCGGACACCAGGGTGACGCCGAGGATGCGGGTGGAGGCCACGATGGTGACGGCCAGCAGCAGGACGAAGATCAGCTCGGTGCGGCTGGTGGAAATGCCGTAGACCGGCGCCACCTCCGGGTCGAAGGTGGAGAACAGGAGCTGGTGGCGGATGACGATCATGGCGACGGCGACGGCGGCGGCCGTGGCCGTGATGACCCAGAGGTCCACCGGAGTGATCCCCAGCAGGTTGCCGAACAGCGCGGCCTCGAAGTCCAGGGTGAACTTCCGGTAGGTGGAGACCACGGCCACGCCCAGGGCGAAGCTCGTGGTCGTCACCACCCCGATGGCGGCGTCGGCTCCTACCAGGCGGCGGTGGCTGATGAGGTGGATCAGAACGGCGTTCACCAGCGCCCAGGCGCCGGCGCCGATGAAGAAGTTGAGGCCGATGATGGAGCTCAGGACCGCGCCCCCGAAGAGCGCGTGGGCGAGCCCGTGGCCGATGTAGCTCATGCGCCGGAGCACCACGTAGACCCCGACGTAGCCGCAGATCGCGCCGACGATGACCGCGGCGATCATGCCGTTGCGGAAGAACTCGTAGTTGAAGGGTTCCAGGAGACCGGTCACGGCCGGGATCATCCGCCGTTGGGGGAGTGGGGGCGCTCGCCCACCATGATCATGTCGCCGTGCTGGAAGACCACCATCTCCCCCTTGTAGGTCTCCCCCAGCACCGCGGCGGTGAAGACCTTTTGGGGGTCGCCCTCGGCGATGACGCGCCGGTTCAGGCACACCACCCAAGGCAGGTGCGCGGCCACCCAGTTGAGGTCGTGGCTGGTGATGAGGATGGCGACGCCCGAGTGGTTGATCTCGTGGAGGAAATGGACCACTTCGTCGCGGGAGCGGATGTCGAGGCCGGAGGTGGGCTCGTCCAGCAGGATCAGCTCCGGCTCCCCCAGCAGCGCCCGGGCGATGAACGCCGCCTGCTGCTGCCCGCCGGACAGCTCCCGGATCTGGCGGCCGCCGAGCTCCAGCAGGTTGAGCCGGTCCATGATCTCGTGGGCGCGGTCGCGGTCCTCCGGGGCGGTGCGCCGGAACCACTGCCGGTGCCGGGAAAGCCCCAGCAGTACCACTTCCTCCACGGTGATGGGAAAGCTCAGGTCGATCTGCTCCAGTTGCGGCACGTAACCGACGGATCCCAGGGACGAGCCGTCGGCCGGCGATCCGTGCACCGTCACCCGGCCCTCCCTGGGCCGGATGTGCCCCAGGATGGTGCGGAGCAGCGTGGTCTTGCCGCCGCCGTTGGGTCCCACCACGGCCAGGAACTGGGCCGGCCACAGCTTCAGGTCCACGTGGGCGATGCCCAGGGTCTGCCGGTAGCCGCTGGACACGTCCGTGAGCTCCACGATGGGCCGTCCCTGCTCGCTCCACTCGCGACCCCCGGCATGCCGGTGCCCGTGCAGCCTGCCGTGGACGTGATGGACCCTGTCGGTGTGCTTTTCTGAAGTCATTGCTTGCTACGGTGGCGCACCGTCATGGATTTAGTCGCGGTCGCACCGGACTTGGCGGTCGCCCATGGGCGTCTTTCGGCGCTTGGACATCCGTGTATCACTTGACCCTGACGCAGACAATCCCACACAGCGAGCCTTGACATACGATTCACTTACTGCATTTATTGCAGATAGAGAGGTCTTGATGGAGGTAGATATGAGCAGCACAGCCCAACGACAGCAGTCGCCCACGCCACGAGATGCGGCTATCGCAAGAAGTTCCGGTCAGGTTCTCGCCCGATACGCTCGGACGCGGCGTCCCTTGCCGCTTCGCTTCAGGGATCACAAGGAGGAGAACCCAATCGAGCTTCCGGCGGGTGCAGTGAAGCTGCTCATCCATGTGCTGGAAGCCATGGCTGAGGGGCGGGGAGTAACAGTCATCCCTGAAGGAGCGGAACTGACCACTGTTCAGGCCGCTGAAGTCTTGAATGTCTCACGTCCTTTCCTGATCAAGCTTCTGGACGAAAACGCCATTCCGCACCGAAGGGTAGGCAAGCACCGCCGCGTTCGGAGCGAGGATGTCATGGCGTACAAGGAGGCAATTGACCGGGAACGCGAACAGGTTCTCGATCAGTTGACGCGCGAGGCCCAAGAGCAGGACCTGGGGTATCGTGTTCCGTGACGGTGACACGGCTCTCCTTGACGCCAACATTCTCTACTCCGCGCCGATACGTGATCTGTTTCTGCAATTGGCAGTAAGCGATATCTTCCGGGTGAAGTGGACGACGGACATCCATCGCGAGTGGATCAATGCATTGTTGCGCAAGGAGCCTCACCGGGATCGTGCCGCCCTCGAGCGCACGCGTGCTCTGGTCGATCGCGCGACGCGCGATTGCCTGGTTACCGGATATGAGGCGATCATTCCGACGCTTGACCTTCCTGATCCCGACGACCGCCATATTCTTGCGGCAGCGATCACCGGTCACTGCGACGTGATCGTCACCAAGAACCTCCAGGACTTCCCGAAGGCTACGGTGAACCCGTACCGGATTGAAGTCCAGCACCCGGATGAATTTCTCTCCAACCACCTCAAGCTGACTCCGGGGATCTTTTGCGAGTCGGTTCGAAAGGTACGCGCACGACTGAAAGCACCGCCCTTGAGCGTACGAGACTATCTTGCCAATTTGTCGAAGCAGGAACTCGTCGCAACGGCCGTCGAACTTGGGCAGTTTGCGCCGTTGCTCTGACACGTATTGCGATCGTCTGACGGCCGTATGATCCACCCGTGAACGGCCCGAAAGAGCCGCAAGCTTCGAAAGCAAAACGGCCCCGGCAGGAAACAACGTGCAGCTTCCGGTTCGTTCTACGAGCTAGATCTTATACAGCCGCTTGGGATTCTCCGACAGGATCCTGCGCTTGGAGTCGGCCGAGATGTCCTCGCGTGCGAAGAAGGCCGGCAGGTCGTCGAAGAACTCCGCCCGGGTCCGCTCGTGGGGGTAGTCCGACGGCCACACGAGCTTTTCGTCGCCCAGGAGCTGGATGAAGAACGGCAGGGTCCGTTCCTCGATCTCGAACGAGAAGTAGACGTTGGGGTCCATCAGGTACTCGCTGGGCTTGCGCTTGAGGTCGTCCGCGCCCTTGCGCTCGAACTGCTCGTCGAGGACGTCCATGAGGTACGGCACCCAGCCGCAGCCCGCCTCCAGGTAGGCCACCCGGAGGTTCGGGTAGCGGTCGAACACCCCCTGGGAGATCATGCTGGTGGCGTGGCTCATGAGCGGGATCACGTGCTTGAGGGTACGGACCTCCCGGTAGGTGCGCAGCGGATCGGCGAAGTTGTGCGCCCCCACGAAGCCGCCGTGCACCGCGATCATGGTGTCGAGCTCGGCGGCGGTGGCGTAGATGGGGTCGAACTCCGGGTTGCCGTAGGCCATCAGCGGCGAGGAGATGGACGGCAGGATGGCGCCCACGAAGCCCAGCTCGCCCACGCAACGGCGCAGCTCCGTGACGCAGGCGGCGACGTCGTGCACCGGCAGCAGCGCCACCCCCAGGAGTCGTTCGCTCTGGCGCAGGAACTTGTCGTGGAGCCAGTCGTTGTATGCCCGCGCCAGGTCCACCGACCACTCCACCCGCCGCACCATGCCCACGGCCGCGGCGTTGCTCGGGTACAGCACGGTGGCGCTGATGCCGGCTTGGTCCAGGAAGCTCAGCCACATGGCCGCGTCCGGCACGTCCTGCTTGTGAGGGTCCACCACTCCGAACGCCCAGGCGTCCTGCGGGAACAGCGAGTACTCCCGGTTGCCCGGGATGCGCCGGAACCGCTCCGGCAGGTACTCGGCCATCTCCTTGTCCGGCTCCACCACATGGCCGTCGCCGTCAATAATAGGGTAGTCCACGTTGATCATCGGATGCCGTCCTTTCTCGTATACTTCCTATCCCTAGGCCTCCGCCATCGGCGCGGGCTCGGCGGCGCTGACGAGTTGGGTTATCACCAGGTTGGCGTAGAGGCCGTTGGCCCGTAGGAGGTCGTCGTGAGTGCCCTGCTCGGCGATGGCGCCGGAGTCCAGCACGACGATGCGGTCGGCGTCGCGGATGGTGGAGAGCCGGTGGGCGATGACCAGCGTGGTGCGGCCCTCCACCAGCCGGTCCACGGCCTGGTGGATCAGCTCCTCGTTGATGGCGTCGAGATGCGAGGTGGCTTCGTCGAGGATCAGCACGGGCGCGTCCTTGAGCAGCGCCCGGGCGATGGCGATGCGCTGCCGCTGGCCGCCGGAGAGCTGCACGCCGCGCTCGCCGATGATGGTGTCGTAGCCGGCGGGCAGGCGGCTGATGAACCGGTGAATGTGGGCCAGGCCGGCGGCTTCCTCCACCTCCTCCTGGGTCGCGTCGGGCCGGCCGAGGCGGATGTTGTCGCGGATCGTGGTGTTGAACAGGTAGGTGTCCTGGGACACCAGCGAGACCTGCTCCCTCAGGTGGTCCAGGGTGAACTCCCGCAAGTCCCGGCCGGCCAGGGTCACCGCGCCGTCGGCCGGGTCCCAGAAGCGCAGCAGCAGGTGGGCGCAGGTGGTCTTGCCGGCGCCCGAGGGGCCCACCAGCGCCACGGTCTGGCCCGGCTCCACGTCGAGGCACACGTCCCGCAGCGCCAGGCCGTTTCCGCCGTCGTAGCCGAAGCTCACGTGGTCGAACTGGATGGCGGGCGGCGTGTGGCCGTTGGCCGAGAGCGCGGGCACTCCGGCGCCGTCCCGCACCGGCACGGGTTCGTCCTTGACCGCGAACACCCGGCGGCCGGACTCCAGCGTCTCCATCAGCTCCTTGACCGTGCGGGCCACGTCGGTGACCGGCCCGAAGGCCAAAAGCGCCAGCACGGTGGCCAGCGGCAGCAGCGCCCGTTCCATCTCGGCCAGGCCCACCAGCCACACGCCGGTGGCCAGCACCGACAGCGCGCCGATGCCGGTCACCGCCTCGTTGAAGCTGGCCTGGAGCGCCTGGTCCTTGTGGAACGCGAGCTGCGCCCTGGCGAGCCGCAGGCTGTTGGCCAGCACCGAGGCGGTCTGGTGCTTCTCGTGGCCGAAGGACGCCACCTCGCGCATGCCCTGGATGCTGTCCACCAGGTGCGCGTTGAGATGCCCCAGCTCCCGGCGCACGGCGCCGCCCAGGCGGTCCGAGCGTTTCTGCGCCAGGAACGGCGACGCCGCCAGCAGCACCAGGAAGGGGACCAGCGCCAGCATCAGCGGCCATCCCACGAAGCCCAGCACCGTGAGAATCGCGGCGGGGACCACCACCGCGATGAACGCCGGCGTGATGGTGTGGGCGAAGAACAGCTCCACCGTCTCCACGTCCGCGCCGGCGATGCTCACCAGGTCGCCGGACCGGCGCCGGGTCAGGTAGGCCGGAGCCAGCGGGTCCAGCGTGTCGTAGAAGTCGATGCGCATCTCCGCCAGGAGCTGGTAGGCGAGGTCGTGGGGCAGCCAGCAGTCGGCCCAGGCCAGCACCGACGCGAGGCCCA
>CBDCOS010000007.1:0-30253 GCA_965219905.1 uncultured Binatia bacterium (SeqCode)
CTGGGCGTCCACGCTGGACAGGGCCTCGTCCAGCACCAGGATGGGGGCGTCCTTGAGGATGGCGCGGGCGATGGCGATGCGCTGGCGCTCGCCGCCGGACAGCCGCACGCCGCGCTCGCCCACGATGGTGTCGTAGCCCTCCGGCAGCCCGGCGATGAACTCGTGGATGTTGGCGGCCCGGGCCGCCCGCTCGAGCTCCTCCGGGCCGGCCTCGGGCCGGGCCATGCGCAGGTTGTCCGCGATGGTGCCGTAGAAGAGGTACATGTCCTGGGCCACCACCGCGATGTGGCGCCGCAGCACATGCAGCGGGATGGTGCGGATGTCCCGGCCCCCCAGGAGCACGCGTCCCTGCTGGGGGTCGGCGAAGCGCAGCATCAGCGACACCAGGGTCGACTTGCCGGCCCCGCTGGGCCCCACCACGCCGAGCTTCTCGCCCTCGCGCAGCTCCAGCGAGACCTCCCGGACCGCCGGCCGGCTACCCTGGCGGTAGGCGAAGCTCACGTCCTCGAAGCGGATGGTGGGGTCGAAGGAGGTCTGCTCCGCTGCCTCGCCCGCCGCCGGCTCGCGCACCGTTACCGGCGTCTCCAGCAGCGCGAAGATGCCCTCGGCCGAGGCCATGGCGTTGATGCCCTGGTGGTACAGGACCATCAGCTCGCGGGTGGGGCGGAAGATCTCCGCGCCCATGATCAGGATCACGATCAGCGAGCGGATCTCCAGGTCGCCGTCGCTGACCTTGAGGGCGCCCCAGGCCAGGGCGCAGGCGGTGCCGCCCAGGATGCCGAAGGTGGTGACGCCGACCGACACCATGTTGACCGCCAGCACGCCCATGGTGGTGCGGTAGAGATGGCGCGCCCGTTCCGCGAGCTGCGCCCCGCGGCTGCGGGTACGGCCGAAGATCTTCAGGGTGCCGATGCCCTGGATGCTGTCCAGGAAGTCGGCGCCGAAGGCGCCGTAGGAGGCGCGCCGCCGGCGGCTGCTCTCCCCGGTGAACATCAGGAACAGCGGCGTCTCGAGCAGCGTCACCAGCGCGAAAACGAGGAAGATGAGCCCGATGACCACGTCGAACGACGCCATGAGAAAGAAGATCAGCACGGGCGCGACCCCGGCCACCACCAACTGCGGCAGGAACTGGCCGTAGAACACCTGGAGCTGCTCGACGCCCTCGCCCAGCGACAACAGGACGTCGCCGGTGCGTTTCTGGTCGAAGTGCCCCGGGCCCAGGTCGAGGGCGTGGCGGTACAGTTTGTCGTGGAGCCCTTCCTTGACCCGGGCGGCGGTCTCCTGGCTCACCATGTCCCGCAGGTACTGGAACACGGCGCGCAGCGCGATGAAGCCGGCGACGGCGGCAAGGTAGGGGATCAGCGACGAGAAGGCGGCGCCGGTGAGGACCCCGGCGATGATGAGTCCGGAAAACGCCAGCCGCGAGATCCCGGCAGCCACGGCGAGCAGGCCGAGCACGGCGGCCGCGGCGATACGCACGCGCACGCCGCGGGTATGGGTGAGCAGTCGTCGGTCCAGGTACATGGCATCCCCGATCCTGGTTCAGGACATTAGAAGGTCATCGCCGCGAATACAAGCTGAGCGGCGGATCGGGTCTCCGGGACCCGTTCGGCCCTTATTCTTAGGCAACAGAAAATATTTGGTCAACCTAACTTTAGGTATTGCATTGACGTGATGAATGAAGTATGGATGCGGGAAACAACTCATTAAGGGGGAGCATAACAATGGTCAAAAGAACTTTAGGAACAAGGCTTTTCGTGTCCGTGGCGGTGGCCGCGATCCTGTCCATGGGCATGGCCGCGAACGCGGTCGCGGACGGTGAAGTCAATATCTATTCCTACCGGCAGCCCTTCCTCATCAAGCCGATGCTGAACGCCTTCACCCAGCAGACCGGGATCAAGACCAACGTGGTGTTCGCGCCCAAGGGAATGATCACGCGCCTGCAGAAGGAAGGCAAGAACAGCCCGGCCGACGTGGTCCTGACGGTGGATATCGGCCGGATCAACGACGCCGTGGAGGCGGGTGTGCTGCAGCCGGTGAAGAGCAAGAAGCTCATGGCGAACATTCCCACGCAGGACCGGGACCCGGCCGGTCTTTGGTTCGGGCTCACCCGGCGCGCCCGCATCGTCTACGCCTCGAAGGAGAGGGTGAAGCCGGGCGAGCTGTCGACCTATGAAGGCCTCGCCGATCCCAGGTGGAAGGGCCGCATCTGCATCCGTTCGTCCAAGCACGTCTACAACGTGGCGCTGCTGGCCTCGCTGGTGGTCCACAACGGCGAGAAGAAGGCCGAGGAGTGGGCCAAGGGCCTGAAGGCCAACCTGGCGCGCAAGCCCCAGGGCAACGACCGCGCCCAGGTGAAGGCCATCCACGCGGGCGAGTGCGACATCTCGCTCGGCAACTCCTACTACATGGGCAAGATGCTCACCAACGAGAAGCAGATCGCCTGGGCGGAGGCCGTCAACGTGTTCTTCCCCAACCAGAAGGGCCGCGGCGCCCACATGAACATCAGCGGCGCCGGCGTCACCAAGCACTCGGGACGGAAGGACAACGCGGTCAAGCTGCTCGAATTCCTGAGCGACGATCTGGCCCAGAAGATGTACGCCGAGCAGAACTTCGAGTACCCGGTGAAAGCCGGCGTGCCCTGGTCCGGCCTGGTCGAATCCTGGGGCAAGTTCAAGGCCGACGACGTCGACATGGTCAAGATCGCCAAGAACCGGGCGACGGCCATCAAGGTCTTCGACCGCGTAGGCATTCCGTAAACGTCCTGCGCCACGACCGAGGGCGGGGCGGGTGTCGAGCCCGCCCTGCCCGCATCGCGTGTTCGGGCCGGTACCGAAGGGAGCCAGACTCCCGTGATACCCCTCCCGTGCACGGCGTTGCCGGTCGCCACGGGCCCCGCGGGCCGAATCCATCAACGGAAGGACTGCATCGATGAAGCTACAGCTACGAATCTGTTTGTTGGCAGGCGTTGCCGCGCTTGTCCTGGGTGCGCCCGCGTTGGCGCAGCAGTCAGTGGAGGAACGCCTCTCCAGTATGGAGAAACGCATACAGTATCTTGAGCAGCGGGTTGCCGATCAGGACAAGGTGATCGTGGAGAAAGATCGCCAGATCGCCGAGTTGAGCGGCGCCACGGAATGGACCCAGAGCGTGCAGATAGGCGGCGCCATCGAGATCGAGGGCGTCTACGAGAAGCCGGCCGGCGAGGACGGCACCAGCAGCCTGGGAGTGGGCACCGCCGAGCTCGGCATCGCGGCCCAGGTAAACGACTGGGCCGGGGGTGAGCTCGTCCTCGCCAAGGACGACGACGACAAGATCGAGCTGGATACCGCCACGATCAGCGTGGGGCCGCCGGAAGGCCCTTGGTCCCTGACCGCGGGCAAGCTCACGCTGCCCTTCGGCACCTACGAGACAGCGCTTGGCGATCCCCTCACCCTCGAGCTGGGGGAGACGGGCGATACGGCCGCGGTGGTCGAGTTTTCCCCGGGCGGACTGGGCGCGTCGCTCTTCGGCGCCCACGGGGAGAACGGGGAGTTCGAGAACTTCGGCGCGGCCGCGGGCTTCTCGCTCGAAATAGATACCCCATGGGAGGCCTCCCTGGACGTGAGCGCCTCGTACCTCAACCAGATCCGTTCGGATGCCGTGGCCGACTCCGAGGCTTATTCCGAGCTTCCGGGCATGACGGCGGGCGCCAAGGTGAGCGTTGGCGGCATATCGCTCATCGGTGAGTACGTGGGGGCCATGGACGATCAGAACGGCTCGCGGCCGTCGGCCTGGATGGTCGAGGCGGGGTACGAGTTCGACCTCATGGGCAAGGGAGCCGGGGCTGCCGTGAGCTACTCGCGGACGCTGCAGGCGGCCGACCTCGATCTCGCCGAAACCCGCCTGCTCATGGGCGTGTCGCTCGAGCTGATGGAAGGCGTCGGCGCCTCCCTGGAGTGGCAGCAGGATGAGGCCTACGACAGCGACGACAAGGACAGCACCGTCACCGGCGTCCTGGCCCTGGAGTTCTAACAGCTTAACCCATGGAGGAAACTTGCAATGAAAGTACTAGTGGCTTTGACAGGGGTCTTGTTCCTGTCGACTCTCGCCTCCGCCGCGCCGCAAAAGAGCGACGTGTTGTCTCACTACGCCGTGCTGGCGCACGCGGTGTACGAGGATTCGCTGATCGCGGCGAAGGATTTGCAAAAGGCCGTCCATCGTCTGACGGCCAAGCCGACCGAGAAGAACCTGATCGCGGCGCGCGAGGCATGGACGGCGTCGCGGGCTCCCTACCAGCAGAGCGAGGTCTACCGCTTCGGCAATGCCATCGTCGATGACTGGGAAGGCAAGGTGAATGCCTGGCCGCTGGACGAGGGGCTCATCGACTACGTGGCGGCAAGCTACGGTGGGGTCTCCGAGGAGAACCCGGCCAACAGGGCCAACGTCATCGCCAACCCCAGCTTCAAGTTCTCCGGGAAGATGATCGACGCCCGCCGCATCGACAAGAAGCTGCTGGAGTCGCTCCATGAGCTGGGCGGCGTGGAGGCCAACGTGGCCACCGGTTACCACGCGGTGGAGTTTCTCCTCTGGGGCCAGGACCTGAACGGCACCGGTCCGGGCGCGGGCAAGCGGCCCGCCAGCGACTTCGACCCCGCCAATTGCTCGTGGGGCAACTGCGACCGGCGCGCGGCCTACCTGAATGCCGCCACCGATCTGCTGGTGGACGACTTGGCGTGGATGGTGGCCCAGTGGGCTCCCGGCGGCAAGGCCCGCCAGGGGCTGGTGAAGGGCGACCCCAACGCGGGTCTTACCGCCATCGTCACCGGCATGGGCAGCCTGTCCTACGGCGAGCTGGCCGGCGAGCGCATGAAGCTCGGATTGCTGCTTCACGATCCCGAGGAGGAGCACGATTGCTTCAGCGACAATACGCACTACTCCCACTACTACGATGCCCTGGGCATCCGGAACATCTACCTTGGGGTGTACAAGCGCATCGACGGCAGCACCGTGAAGGGGCCGGGCCTCTCGGCTCTGGTGGCCTCCGTCAAGCCCGCCGTGGACAAGGAGCTTCGGGGCCAGTTGGACGCCACCATGGCGGCCATGAGGGATCTCGTGAAATCGGCGGAGCGCGGGGAAGCCTATGACCAGATGATCGGCGAGGGCAACGCCAAGGGCAACGCCCGGGTGCAGGCCGCCATCGATGCCCTGACGACCCAGACCAAGGGCATCGAGAAGGTCGTGGGCGCGCTTCAACTGGCTGCCATCGAGTTCGAGGGGTCCGACAGCCTCGACAACCCGGAGGCCGTGTTCCAGTAAACGATTTCGAGTGTCGGAGCACCTCCCGACACTCGACGGCGGGCCTGCCCAGGGTGCCTCCCGGACGGCGGGTCCCGCCGACCCCCCTTTTCGGACGCGGACATGAACGACAAACCCGTGGAAAGCGGCGGCCAAGTGCGGCCGGACCGGGAAGCGGCCGGGCCGGGGATGGCCCCGGGCAGGGCAAGGAAATCCCGGATCCGGAGCGTCGAGATCTTTGCCGGCGGCCGCGAGGTCCTGATCGAGCACGAGGGCGATGAGTACCGCCTGAGGCACACCAGCAAGGGGAAACTGATTCTGACGAAGTAGGAGGACCTTCCCGGCCATGGCGGCGTCCTCGGACGGACCGTCCGGCCGTGGAAAGGAATTGCAACGAGAAGTCCCAGCCAGCCAGCCGCGCGGCCCCGCGCTGACGGCAGCCAGCCCGGACGAACGAAAGGGGAGCGTCCATGGCTGGGCTGTCGTTTCGGAGTGGGGCGTGCGTGGTATTGGCCGCGTGTCTTCTGGCCGGCGTTGCGTTGGCACAGGACACCGGCGCGCAGGAAGCGCCCGTGGCGACCGGACAGAACGAAGACCGGAAGGAGTCCGCGACGGTGCTCGATACCATCTCGGTGACCGCCACCAGGAACCCCATCCGCTCGTTCGAGTATCCGGGCATGGTTTCGGTGGTTGGGCGCGAGCGGATCCTGACGCGCCAGGCGTCGACACCCGACGACATGATGCGATTCATCCCCAACGTGGAGTTCGCGGGCGGTCCGCGCCGAACCGGCGAGGTCCCCAGCATCCGGGGATTCGACGGGCCGGACGTGGTCGTGCTCTTCGACGGCGCGCGGCAGAACTTCGGCTCCGCGCATGACGGGCGTTTCTTCATCGATCCCAGTCTGGTGAAGCGGGTGGAGGTCTTGCGCGGAGCGTCGTCGTCGCTCTACGGCAGTGGCGGCACCGGCGGGGTCATCGAGTTCCGCACCGTCGATGCGGCCGATTTCCTGGGTCCGGGCCAGACCATGGGCGCCACCCTGTCGGGCGGGTACGGCTCCGGCAACGAAGAGTGGCGGGGCGGGCTCACGGGCTATTCCAAGGCGGCTGACGGACTCGATCTGTTGGGGAGCGTCATCACCCGGAACAGCGGCACCATCCACCTGGGCGACGGCAGCAAGCTGGAGAACACCGAGGACGACATCCTCGCGGGCCTGGCCAAGGCGAGCTACCGGCCCGCCGACCACCACCGGGTGGAGGCCAGCTTTACCCGCTTCACCAACGACGCCCGGGAACCCAACAACGGCCAGGGGCTCGGCAGTCTGGGAAGCGTCGACAAGGATATCCGCTCCAATACGCTACGTGCCGGCTACCGCTACAATGACCCGGCCGACAAATGGCTCGACCTGGACGTGGTCGCCTATTTTTCCGCTTTCCAGGCCGACGAGCTGCGGTTGGACGGCGACGGCATCGGGCCCCAAGGCGAAGTGGTGAAACGCGACGTCGACACGGTGGGCGCGCGGCTCGACAACCGCTCCAGGCTGACGTTCTCCGACAGCATCGCCGCGACCTTCACCTACGGCGGCGAGTGGTACCGCGACGAACAGGACGGGGCCGCGGGCTCCGGCGAGCGCGATGGCGTGCCCGACGCCCGCGCGGTCTTCTCCGGCCTCTTCACCCAGGCGGAGGTGGCCCTGAGCGCGCCCGGCGGCATCCCGGGCGAGATCCTGGTGATCCCCGGCGTCCGCCATGACTCCTACAAGACGACGAGGCGGCTGGAAGGCGACAACCGCGCGGACGAGCTGTCGCCGCGCATCGGCGTGAGCTATCTGCCCACGGATTGGCTGATGCTCTTCACCAACTACGCCCACGCCTTTCGCGCTCCTACCTTCAACGAGGTCTACCTCACCGGCGTGCACTTCCAGATTCCCCTGGGACGGGCAGCCATCGTCAACCGTTTCGTCGCCAACCCGGACCTCAAGCCGCAACGGACCCGGACGGTGGAGTTCGGGGGCGGCCTGAGCTTCGACAGCCTTTTCGCGTCGGGCGACCGGCTGCGGATCAAGGCCTCCCATTTCCTGGTCCGGGGCCACGACTTCATCGACCTTTCGGTCCATCAGCCCCCGGTATTCGGTCCGCGCGGACCGTTGCCCCAATGCTTCGTTCCCGGAGCGTGCGACGGGACGACGGTCTCGGCCAACGTGCCCAAGGCGAAGCTCCGGGGAACGGAGGTCGAGGCATCGTATGAAAGCTCCCGGCTCTACCTGACCCTGGGAGCGTCGACGATAGACGGGGAGAACGCCGAGAGCGGCGAGAAGCTGGGGGCGCTGACCCCCGACACCTATACCGCCGACACGGGCGTGAAGTTGCACGAGGTCGACGCGGTGCTGGGGGTGCGCCTGCTGGCGGCGGAACGGTTCGATGACGACCCGGCCACGAGCTCCGACGAGGAACGCGCCGGCTACGCCGTTGCGGACGCCTATCTCACGTGGCAGCCGTCCAGCGGGCCGCTCAAGGGACTGCGTGTCAGCCTCGGCGTGGACAACGTTTTCGACAAGGCCTACTCGCGGGTCCGCACGGGCGCCTACGAGGAGGGCCGGAGCGTCAAGGTCTCCGCCGGCTATGCGCTCAACTGGTGACGCTGCCGGGAACGACGAAATGCGCGACCAGGCAACTCGAGAGCGCCACGCGGCTGCCACCCTGAAGGAACGCTGGGCCGCGTTGACCGGGGCGGACGGAGCCCGGCTCCGCCAGCGCGACGCCGCCCGGGAGCTGGGCGTATCGGAGGCGGAGCTCGTCGCCTCCAGGTGCGGCGACGGCGTCCGGCGCCTGCGCGGGCCGTGGGGTCGCCTGCTGCAGGACCTGCACGGTCTCGGGACCGTGATGGCGCTCACCCGGAACGAAAGCGTCGTGCACGAGAAGGTCGGCCGTTTCGACAACGTGACCGTCTACCAGAACACGGCGCTCGTCCTCAACGAAGACATCGATCTCCGGATTTTCCTGGGCCACTGGCACCACGGCTACGCCGTCAACGAAAGCACCCCCGGCGGACCGCGCAGAAGCCTCCAGTTCTACGACGTGGACGGGACCGCGGTGCACAAGGTCTACCCGCGCGAGGATGGCATCGTCGCGGACGGCGACTCCTTCGACGCCCTGGTGGCCAGGTTCCTGCACGAGGACCAGACCGCCGGGGAGCGGGTGCTCCCGCCGGCAAGGCCCGCGCCGGAGCATCCGGACTCGGATATCGACAGGGAGGGGCTGCGCAGGCGCTGGCGGGCGCTTCAGGACCTGCACGACTTCCACGGCATGCTGCAGGAAGCCGGCGCCGGGCGGCTGCAGGCCTTCCGCCTGGTGGGCCGGGACCTCGCGTGTCCGGTCAAGCCTCACAGCTTCCGGACGGTTCTCGAGAACGCGTCCGCGGCCGAGATTCCGGTCATGATCTTCGCGGGCAGTCCCGGCGTCATCCAGATTCACACGGGACCGGTGAGGCGCCTCAAGGAGATGGGTCCCTGGTACAACGTCCTCGACCCGGGTTTCAGCCTGCACCTGCGCCAGGATCACGTGGCCGGCGCCTGGGTTGTGAGGAAGCCGTCCCGCGAGGGGGTCGTCACCTCGCTGGAGTTGTTCGACGGCAACGGACGCAACATCGTCCTGATGTTCGGGAAGCGGAAGCCCGGCGACGCGGAACGGGAGGATTGGCGCGCTCTCGTGAACGCTCTCAAGCCCGAAGAGGAAACAGTGCCATGATCCGGGGCCGGCTGCTCGCGGCAGGTCTGCTATTCGTTCCGCTTGTCCTCCACTCCGGAGTTCTCGCGGCCGGTACCCGGATCATGAGCGATCCGTCCGCCGACAACGAAAGGATCGTGTCCGTCGGCGGTGCGGTGACCGAGATCGTCTACGCGTTGGGCATGTCCCACCGCGTGATCGCGGTGGACTCCACCAGCCGCTATCCGGAAGAGGCGCGAACCAAGCCCGACGTCGGCTACATGCGCCGGCTGGCCGCCGAGCCGATCCTGGCCATGGAGCCGTCGCTGGTGCTTGCGGTTGCCGACGCGGGTCCGCCGGCCGTGCTCGACCAGCTTCGGGAAGCCGGGCTTCGGGTGGAGCTGGTCCCCGACCATCCGTCGCCGCAGGGAGTCCTCGACAAGGTGGACAGGGTGGCGGGCGTCTTGGGCCGTGCGGCCAGGGGGCGCGCGCTCGCGGCCGGGCTGAAGGCCAGGTTCGAGGCCTTGAAGCGCGCCGTGGCTTCCCTACCATCGCGGCCGCGGGTGCTCTTTCTGCTCTCCATCGGCCAGGGCGGCGCACCCCTCGCCGGCGGACGCAACACCGCCGCGGCCGGGATCATCGCGCTGGCCGGCGGCGTCAACGCCGTGGATGCCTTCGAGGGTTACAAGCCGCTGTCATCGGAAGCCGCGGTGGCCGCGGCGCCGGACGCCATCCTGGTGACGAACCGTTCCCTGGATCTGCTGGGCGGGGTGGATGGGCTGCTGAGGATACCGGAGATCGGGTTGACCCCGGCGGGGGAGGGGCGGCGGGTGGTGGCCATGGACGGGTTGCTGCTGCTGGGCTTCGGCCCGCGCACCGCCACCGCCATCGATCGCCTCGCGGAACGGCTGCACCCGATGTCGTGGCGGCGGCTGCATGAAGGGGCTTCGCGCCCGCGCCGGGAGCCATGAGGGCCACCGCCGCCTGCATCCGCACGGTTTTCACCGTCCGGCGCCGGTATCTGGGCGCGCTGGTGCTGTGGATCTTCGGCGTCTTGCTGGCGCTTGCGTTCTTCGCGTCCGTCGGCTGGGGCGCCATGGACATCCCGCTGCTGCCGATGCTCGCCATCTTCGCCGACGCCCTGGGGATGGATCCGCCATGGCAGTTCACCTCGCGGGAACAGGCGGTGTTGATGTCGATACGCCTTCCGCGGACCCTTCTGGGGGTCCTGTCCGGCGCGGCGCTGGCCGCCTCCGGCGCCGCGTTGCAGGGACTGTTCCGCAATCCGCTTGCGGACCCCGCCCTGATCGGCGTATCCACCGGCGCCGCGCTGGCCGCGGTAGGCGCCATCGTGCTCGGCGCCGGGGTCTCCACGACGCCGGTCTTCAACGCGCTCCTCCTGCCGGCGGCCGCCTTCACGGGCGGTCTGGTTGCGACCTGGCTCGTCTACCGAATCGCCAGCCGCGCGGGCCGCACCGACGTCGCCACCATGCTGCTCGCCGGGGTCGCGGTCAACGCCATGGCGTCCGCCGGCATCGGGTTGCTGGTCTTCGTCAGCACGGAGCAACAGTTGCGGGACCTGAGTTTCTGGCTCCTGGGCAGCCTCGGCGGGATCACCGGGAGCAGGATACTCGCGGTCGCGCCGTTCCTGCTGGGCGCCCTCGTGGCCTTGCCGCTTCTCGCGCGGCACCTCAACGCGCTTTTGCTGGGCGAGCGCGAGGCGCTGCACCTGGGTTTCCACGTCGAACGCACCAAGCGCCTCATCGTTGCCCTCGCCGCCTTGGCCACGGGCGCTTCGGTGGCGCTCACCGGGGTCATCGGATTCATCGGCCTGGTGGTGCCGCACCTGGTCCGTCTCATGGTCGGGCCGGACCACCGGACGCTGCTGCCCGCGGTCATCCTGCTGGGCGCCAGCCTGATGCTGATCGCGGATCTGGTAGCCCGCACCATCGTGCTGCCGGCCGAGCTGCCCATCGGCATCCTGACGAGCTGCGTCGGCGGACCGTTCTTCCTGTGGTTGCTGATCCGCCGCCGGTCCGCGGGAGGTCCGTGATGTTGCAGGCGCGCGATGTCCGGGTCGTTCTCGGCGACGCGGAGGTATTGAGAGGGGTGTCGTTGACGGTCGTCCCGGGAGAGGTGGTGGCGGTGGTGGGCCCCAACGGGGCCGGGAAGTCGACGCTGCTCAACGTCCTTTCGGGCTCGTTGCCGCCTCGTGCGGGCAGCGTTTGCCTGGATGACTATCCGCTGGCCACCTGGACGCCCCGGGCGCTCGCCAGAAGGCGCGCCGTATTGCCGCAGCTTCAGGATCTCTCCTTCGCCTTCCTCGCGCTGGAGGTGGTGCTGCTGGGCCGCTCGCCCCATTTCGGCGCCGGCAGCCGGCAGGACGACCTGGAGGTGGCGCGGGCGTGCCTGGCGGAGACCGGGGCCGGCCATCTCGAGGAGCGCATCTACACGACGTTGTCCGGCGGCGAGCGGCAGCGGGTCCAGTTGGCGCGGGTGCTCGCGCAAATCCATTTCACCCGGGCCGGCGACGAGCTTGACGACCGGTACCTGCTGCTGGACGAGCCCACGGCTTCCCTCGACCCCGCCCACCAGCATGCGACGCTGGAGGTGACCCGTAGCGCCGCACGACGCGGGGTCGGCGCCGTGGTGATACTGCACGATCTCAATCTGGCCGCCATGTACGGGGACCGCGTGGTGATTCTGATGGATGGACGGGTCCTTGCCGGAGGTCCGCCCGGAGAGGTGTTGACCGAACCCGCGGTGCTGCAGGCGTTCGACCTGGCCGTCATGGTGACGTCGCATCCCACGCGCGGGTGTCCTCACCTCATCGCGGTCTAGGAGGCACCATGGAGAGCCGTAGGGGAACGGGGACGGACGGAACGAGAGCGGTTTCAGCGGTGGTCGTCGGCATGATGCTGGTTTGCGGGACGATCGTCTTTTCCGTCGGGCTGGTATGGCTTGCCGCGACGGTGGTCCACGGCGCCGGCCCCGAGGTGCGGGTGGAGCTCAACAAGCTCGAAACCCACGACGGCGCCTGCCGGGCCTACCTGGTCCTCGAGAACCGGACCAAGAGCGGCTACACGTCGTTACAGCTCGATCTCGTGACTTTCGACACCGAGGGGATCGTCGCCCGCCATGTGGCGGTGGAGATGGCGCCGTTGCCGCCGGCCAAGACCAG
Organism: uncultured Binatia bacterium (SeqCode); assembly: GCA_965219905.1. Taxonomy (GTDB): domain Bacteria; phylum Desulfobacterota; class Binatia; order UBA9968; family JAJDTQ01; genus JAJDTQ01. Next base: position 12,158 of record CBDCOS010000007.1, read on the forward strand.
GCTCCGGGTTTTCGACGCGGCCCCGCTGCCGTGCGACAAGGTGGGCCGCCTGCTGCTCAACGACGTCATCGCCTGCTCCGACGGCTCGGGCGCGCGCGAGGACTGCCTGGGCCTCTTGTCGACCTCCAACCGTGGGGGAGTGGCGTTCATCAAATGATCCCCTGGGAATTCGCCGGGCAGGCGCACGGGTTCCTCGGAGCGGGCGGGCCGGTGGTGGCCGTCCTGCTGGTGATGTCGATCTTCGCCCTCGCCCTGATCCTCCTGAAGCTGTACCAGTTCCGCAGGGCGCGGATCCGTGACCGGCGGCCGGTGCAGGAGGCCCTTCGGCTCCACCGTTCGGGCCAGGGCGCACGCGCGCTCGATGTCCTGGCAGGTTCCGCCAACCCGGTTGCGGAGGTCCTGACCCTGGCCATCCGGAGCCAGGAGCGGCGTGACCTCGACCAGGCCACCGTACGCGAGGAGCTGGCGCGGATCGCCAACCATCGGCTCGCCGCCCTGCGGAGCCTTCTGCGGCCGCTCGAGGTGATCGGGTCCCTGGCGCCTCTTCTGGGCCTGTTCGGCACGGTGCTCGGCATGATCGAGGCCTTCCGGCAACTCGAGCAGGCGGGAATGCAGGTGAACCCGGCGGTGCTCTCCGGCGGCATCTGGGAGGCGCTCCTGACCACGGCGGTGGGCCTCGCCGTGGCAATCCCCACGGTGGCCGCCTCAAGTTGGCTCGAGCAGCGGGTGGAGGGCGTGTCGGACCAGATGGAGGATGCCGTTTCCGGCGCCTTCACCGCCGATCTCGGCTCGGCCGCCACCGGCGCACCGGCCGCGCGGGCCTCCCGGGAGCTGTCGGACCATGCCTCCATACCCGTACCGGCCGCCGAGTAGGCGCCGCCGGCGTGCCTTGCCCATCGGCCTGACGCCGTTGATCGACGTGGTGTTCATCCTGCTGGTCTTCTTCATGCTCGCCACCAGCCTGCTCCACTGGCGCTCCCTCGAGTTGAACGTTTCGGCGCGGGCGGCGGGGACGGCCTCCATGGAGGGAGCGTTGGTGGTCGAGATCCGCCGGGACGGGGTCCGGCTGTCGGGGGAGGAGGTCCCCACGGGTGCGCTCGCCACCCGCATCGGCGAGCATCTGGCGCGAAGGCCGCGCCAGCGGATCCTCGTAAAGCCCGCGCCCGGGGTCACGCTTCAAGAGGCCGTTCAGGTGCTCGATTCCCTGACCGCGGCCGGCGCACGCGATGTCTCCCTTGTGCAAGGCGCGGCCGGTGAGCGGCTTCCGTAGCAACTCCGCCGGCAGCCGGATGGAGAGTCAGCGCAGGACGAATTCCACCGGCACGATCACCTCGAGCCGGGACCGAGTCATGGAATCGGGCATTCTCGGCAGCGGCTGGGCACGCCGGATCATGGCCACCAGCGCCCGGTCCAGCAGTTCGTGGCCGGTGCTCTGGCGCACCTCGTAGGCCTGCAGCCTTCCTTCCCGGTCCATCGCCAGATAGAGCAGGGCCGTGCCTTCCTGGCGGAGCAGCCGGGCGCGGCTGGGGTATCTCTTGTGCCGTTCGAGCCACGCCCGGACCCGTGCCAGGTAGTCCGCTTCCTCGCCGGGAACGTCGCCGGACGGTTGGCCGGGGTCCCCATCGCTGCCCACGCCGGAGAGGGGCCTGCCGCCCGTGTCGGGGTTGACCCGGGCAATTGAATCGCCGGGCCGGGCCGCCACCACGCGGTTGGCCGCCACCCGGGGCGCCTCCACCTGGGGCGCCACCATCCGGTTCGCCACCATCCGGGCCGCCTCTACCCGGGCCGCCTCCACCCGGACCGCCACCTTGGCGGGCACGCCTTCCTCCATTGTGCCCGTGTCTGGTTCCGTCACCTGCGCGCCCCTTTCCGTCCTTTCCACACCGCCTTCCGTCCTTCCTGCGCCCCCTTCCGTCATTCCCGCGGAAGCGGGAATCCAGGAGGGGTGGGGTGGGAACGGCTCGACCGTGGCGCCCCTCCACTGCCCCTGGATTCCCGCTTCCGCGGGAATGACGGAAGGGGGTGCGGAGGCGGGCGCGGCGACGGAGGCGGGCGTGGCGACGGAATTGGTGACGGAGAGCCGGGAGCCCTTGAGCGACGGAGCGGGGCGCGGCCGTGGATGAGAGAGGGGGCGGGGACTCGCCTGGGTCGTATGAATCGGTTCCGTGCGGATGACCTCCGCGGCTTCTCGTGCCGCTTCGTCCGGCTCGGGATCGTCCGGGACCTGGACAGGCGTCGAGGCGGGCTTGGCAACGTGTTCGGTCGCGAGAACCTCCGTGGACGCCGGCGGGGTCGGGGCCGAGACGTCGACCGTCGTCCCGACGGCCGTTCCGCCAGTGGTCGGCGGGGGTTCCCGGACGGCGGCTGGTTCGATGTTCGCCGCCGCTTCGACTACTGTGGCCGCAAGGGTGCCGCGTGCGCCTCCGGCCGGCCCGAGGGAGATGGCGATGGCGTGCCCGGGTGTGGCCGTGGGACGGGGCTCGGGCGTCTGTGAAAGCAACGCCATGGCCACGGCGCCATGTATCAGCGTCGCGGTCCCGAGCGCCAGGGTCCAGTGGCGCTGCGTGAGGTGCATCAGTGGTTGGCTGACAGGGTGAGGAGCCGCAGCTTCTTCACGCCGGACTCCTGCAACAGCTCCAATACGGCCGCAATGTGCGTGGCCTCCGCGCGACGGTCGGCCATGAGGTGCACCGCCGTGGCGGCGCCGCCCGACAGAAGCCGCGATACCTCCGAACGGAGCTTTGCCGCCCCCACGACCTCGCCATTGAGCCCCAGCCGTCCGTCAGCGGCCGCCAGCACTACGAGCTCATGAACGGGCGCCGTCGCGGCGTTTGACGAACGAGGCGGGTCGAGGCGGAAAGGGTCATGGAAAGCGAGCCGTCCGGCGAGCATGAAGAAGATCAGCAGCAGGAAGACGATGTTGATCAGGGGCAGAATGCGTCCGTCGCCCTCCCCTGGAAGGGCGTTCCTCGGGTGTCTGTTCCCACCGATCGTGCGATTGCGGGTCAATGAAGCGAGCCCTCCTGCGGCGGGTGTTTCGGGTTTCCTTCTCCGTCGAAGAGGGAAACGGCCACCGTGTGAAGGTCGTCGGCCAGTCCCAGGAAGTCGTCCTTGGTGATGTGCAGGGATCCGGTGCCGTAGTGGATGTGCACGCTGCCGCTCTGGCACATGAATATCTGCCAGCGGCGCGGGTTCTGTTCGTTGTTGGGCATGGTGGGTCCTTTCCTTCCGTCCGGCGCGTCACTCCGAGGCGTCGCGGTTCTCGCTTTCCTTTTCCGGTGGTGGTGCGGGGGTCGCCCGCCCCACGTCGATGAGCTCGATGAGGTGATGGTCCTTGGTGGCGTTCCACCGGAGCGCCAGGGCAAGGTAGTCGTTGGCGGGCTCGCCGCGGTCGGTCTCCATCTGGCTCAGCGCGAGCACCACGTAGTGAGCCGCGATGGCGAATGCGGTTTTCCAGTCCGGAGACTTCCGATAGCAGTTCTCCAACCACCGCGTGGCATTCAATAGCATTCCTCTCGGACAGTTCCTGGTCCTCTGATGGAGCTCCCATGCCACGTCGATGAGCCGATTGTGGGACATGCGGCCTCCTTTCGATGGCGTTGTGCCGCTCTGCGCGAATGCTTTGGCCGCAGAGGATCGGTCGGTCATACCAAATAACTTTTATTAGAGCAACCTAAAAATCAAACTATTTGGAACCGAAGCATCGGCCTGCCTCCGTTGCTCCCATCCAGCTCCGTCGCTCCCATCCACCCCCGCCGTTTTCCGCCCCCTCCCGTCATTCCCGCGGAAGCGGGAATCCCGGGGCGGGGCGGGACCGGGGTCCTCAGGCGGCCGCCAGGTGGTTGTCCCACCCGCGGGACCTGACGAAGTCGGTTTCGAGGGGCGTGGCATTGCCCGACCGTGCCTCGATGATGGCTGCGCCGCCGCGCCCGCTGCTGGCCAGGAACTCTCCGGGCCGCTCGCCCGCGGCGACGCCGCTGCCGTCGAGGACCCGCGTGGAGGACAGGTGGATGCCCGCGCCGGCGTCCCAGAAGGTCACGATGTTCCCCCGGGGGGCGGAGACGGCCAGCAGCCGGCCGCCGGCATCGAAGCAGACGCTGCCGCAGTATTGCTTCATGGCCCGCCAAACCCCCGGGGGCGCCGCCAGGGGCGCCAGGGGTGCGCTCCCGGCCATGCCGGCCGGGTGCACGGCAACGAGGGGTACCCGGTTGCCGCGGGGGCCCTCGTACTGCATGGCGACGGCTACCGTGTCGTCCCGACCCACGGCCAGGTGCCGGATGCTGAGTTGATGGAACGCGGGAGAGAGCCGGCGTTGCCGCAGGAGTTTGCCGGAGCCACGGTGGATGTAGCAGAGGGACGGCGCCATGGTGGCGAGGTTGAGCTTCACCCGGGGCAGGTCGGGACGCGTGAGGATGCCGCCGTTGGCAACGGCAAGGGTGGCGCCGTCGGAGAGAAGACCGATCTCGTGAGGGCCGATGCCGTGGGAGGGGACCTCGCCGGCGCGCTGCCAGTCCTTGTCTGCGTCGTAGATGCCGATGACGCCGCGTTCTCCCCGGAAGTCGTTCTCGGTGGCGTAGAGGAAGCGGCCGTCGGGGCTGAACACGCCGTGACCGTAGAAATGCCGGTCCCGCGGTGCGGTGAACCCGGTGGCCACCGCGCCCCGGACCAGGTCGATGGCCAGCGCGAAGCGGCCGGGCCGCCGGGCGAAGAGCACCGCCGTCCGCCGGTCCGGCCGCACCGCGAAGGAGTGGCCGCGGCCCGGAAGGCTCAGGTCCAGCGCCGCCGCCCCGGATGCGTGGAAACCGCCGGCCCGGTAGCTTCCGCCGGAGCCGGCGCGCGCGCCGAGGTAGAGCCGTCCCCCGGGCGCGGCACCCAGGGACAGCGGCAGGCCCAGGGGCGCCCCCGTGAGCAGTCCGCCGGCCAGGAGCCGGAGCACGCTTCTTCGATCAATCCCCATCGAGCGAGTTGAACCCCACCGGGAAGCCGAGCGCCGGCGCGAGCCGGTCCCGCACGATCTGCCTGAGGGCACGCACCTGGAGCGCCAGCTTCCTGGTCTTGGGCCGCAACACGGGATCGGCGGCGGCCTGTTCCAACGGGCGGCCGATGGAGCCCGCCGTGCCCGCGGTGATGCGGAACGCCTTCCGCAGCAGCTTGTGGAGCTTGGGGTCCGCGGTCCGCGTGAGCTCCCCCAGGCCCGGGCCGTCCTCGCCCTCGTAGAGCGCGCGCAAAGCGGTGAGGTTGTCGATGACGTTGCCGAGGGAGCGTCCGCTCAGGCGGGACTCGGCCAGACGCGGCCGCACCTTCTCCGGGCTGTCGCCGATGACGGGTTTCAGCTTGACGTCGGCGATGAGCTGCAGGCTGTCGTGGAGGCCCTTGAAAAAGGCCCGCGTTGCCTCCTTGTGGTCTTCGAAATAGCCGTTGTCCGGGCCCGGCCTCGTCACGGTCCGGACGAAGGGATCGCTGCCGTCCCGCCAGTCGGCAAGGATGTCCGCGCCCATGGCGCGCATGTTGCCGGCGGCGGCCTCGAGCAGCGTGCAGCCCATGGGTCCCGCCCCGCCGCCCGCGCGCAGCGCTTTGTCGCCGTAGAGCAGCACCTCCGCCGCCAGAAGTCCCTGAATCGCCACGTTGGCCTTGCCGATGCGCTCCGGACCGACCGCGGCGGGGTCGCCGGCCGCGAGCACCCGCCGCACCGCGGGGACCACCTTGCCCCGTGCCTGGGGCCAGAAGTGGAAGCGATGACCGCGGGTCAGGATCTCGATGGGGCCGAAACGCACGTGCTCCACGCCCATCCAGGCCGCCATGGCGTCCTGGAACTCCGCCCGCACGCGGTCCCGTGCCGCCGCCGGTCCGGGAGCCTTGCAGAAATCACCGGCGGCCGTGGCGAAAGCCTCGGTGGCCGCGGCAAGCCGCCCGTAGCGGGGCAGCACGTGGGTCTCCACCAGGGCGGCGTTGACCCGTGCGAAGGCCCCGGCTTCGAGAGGCGTCGCGGCGCCGGCGGAGGTCGCGGGCATCAGGACCAGGAGGGGCAGGGCGGCCCATGCGAAAGAGCGCGGCATGAACGTCTCCAATCCGTCAAAGCGAGTTCAGGAACGCCAGGAGCGCCGCCCGTTCCGCCCGCGTCATGGCCACCACGCGCTGCTTGGCCGCCTCGGCCTCGCCGCCGTGCCAGAGGATGGCCTCCAGCAGGTTCCGGGCCCGGCCGTCGTGCAGGAACAGGGTGTGCCCGTTGACCGTCTTCGTGAGGCCGATGCCCCAGAGCGGCGGCGTGCGCCACTCGCGGCCCCCGGCCTCGCCCTCGGGCCGGTTGTCGGCCAGCCCTTCGCCCATGTCGTGAAGCAGCAGGTCGGTATACGGCCAGATGAGCTGGAAGGACTGTTCCTTGCCGATGGAGTCCCGCCGGGTGACGAACTTGGGGCGGTGGCAGGCGATGCAGTCGGCTTCGTAGAAGAGCCGCTTGCCCTCGAGCACCTGGGGGTCGCGAAGGTCCCGGCGGGCCGGCACGGCCAGGTTGCGGCTGTAGAAGACCAGCAGGTCGAACATCTGGGCGGTGGCCTCGGCGCCGTACTCGGGGTCCGATGCGCCGCCGTGGGGCGCGGTGCGGCACGGTTGCTGGGCCTCGGTGCAATCGCCGTAGGGTTCCGTGTAGAGCGGCGTCGAGATGCCGATGTCGCCGCGGAACGCGCCCGCGGCCTGCTGCGCCACCGTGGGCTGTGCGGCTTTCCAGCCGAAGCGGCCGAGCATCGGCTTCCGGTGCTCGTCGCTCCACACCCGGTTGGGCCGGCCGGAAATGCCGTCTCCGTCGGCGTCGTCGGGGTCGGCGCCGGCGAGGATGTCTTCTTCCGGCACCGCTTCCAGCAGGCCCATGCCGATGATGGGCGGGGTCACCCGTGGCGACAACATGGTGTCGGGGTGCAGCGGCCCGTAACCGAGCCCGGTGATTCCGTAGACCGGCACCCGCAACGACGCCGACTCGCCGTCCGCCAGCGTCACCGGCCGCTCGCGGTAGGCGATGGTCATCTCGCCTTCCGCGGGCACTCCCTGGACCGAGAAGTTCTGGAGCTGCCCACCGTAGGTCGGTTCGGGGACGCCGGCGCGCGGGGTCCTTCCGGGCGCGTTGCCGTCCGACGGACCCGGCGCCGGAATCGACAGCCGGAGAAACATGGACTCCGCCCGCTCGCCCGGGGCTGGCGGGTGGCCGCGCCCGTCCTTCAGGTGGCAGCGCTGGCAGGCCCGGGCGTTGAACAGCGGGCCGAGGCCGTCCGAAGAGGTGGTGGAGCTTGGCGACGACACCCAGAGCTTCTTGAAGATGCCGTTGCCCACCTTGAAGTCGAGCTGGCGCTCGAACGGCATGTTCGCCGACGGATGGGAAAAGATGTCCCGGTTCAGCGTCTTGAACACGGTGGTGGCGCCGCCGGGCCGGCTTTCGTAGCGCTCGGGCTTGGCGAAATCGGTTGCCGGCCGGGTGACCGCGGCGATGCGCGCCCGCTCACGGCCGGTTTGGCCCGCCGGGGCCGCGGCGGCCGTTGCAAGAAGGAGGACGGTGAGGATGAACAACGGCACGAAGTCGTGTCTATCAAATAAAATTGTTTTGGAAAAACAAAATTCGTAGCTTGGACCATCGCGCGGTCTCTTGGCGCGAGGTTCAGTCCAGTCAGCAGGGCGCTGTCGCGACGGCGCGAGGGCGACATCTGGTGTCGCGGCGAGTTTTACCTTTCAAATGGGATGACATTCGTCTAAGCTTCATCGGTGGAGCCCTTCATTTCGCAGAGGGCCATCGACGGAGGAGGTGAATCATGAAGGGCGACCCCAGGGTGCTGAAGGCGCTCAACGACGTGCTGCGGAAAGAGCTGACCGGGATCAATCAATACTTCATGCACTCGCGCATGTGCCGCAACTGGGGCTTCCAGGTGCTGGACCAGGCCATCTGGACCGAATCCGTGGAGGAGATGCGGCACGCGGACCAGATCATCAACCGCATTCTGTTGCTGGACGGCGTCCCCAACGTCGCCGGCTACGACAAGATCATGGTGGGCAAGACCGTCCAGGAGCAGTTGAACAACGACCTCGGGTTGGAAGAGGGCGCCATCAAGGTGCTCCACGCGGGCATCGCGACCTGCAACGATGCGGGGGATCACGTCAGCCGCGAGCTCCTGGAGCGGATTCTGGCGGACGAGGAGAACCACGTGGACTGGATCGAGGCGCAGCTCAACCTGATTCAGCAGGTCGGCATGGAGAACTACCTGGCGCAGCAGATCTACGCCGCCGGCGGCGGCGAGGCGGGCGGAGCGTAAGGGCGCCGGTCCCGAACTGACGAGGTGATGCAAAAGTGGCCGTAAAGCGATCGGAAGTCTCTTCCGCGACGGAAGACTACCTCAAGGCCATCTACAGCCTGGCGGAAGAGAACGACCAGGTGATCGCGGCGCGGGTGGCGGAGGACATCGGCGTGACGCCGTCGACCATGTTCAGCGCCCTCCGGCGGTTGGAGAAGGAGGAGTTCGTCAGGGTCGAGCGCCGCAAGAACATCTACCTGACCCCCAAGGGCCGCGAGGTGGCCGAGGCCATCCTGCGCCGGCATTTTCTCACGGAGCGGCTGCTGACGGACCTGCTGGGCCTGGACTGGGTCACTGCCCATCAGGAGGCCCACCACCTGGAGCACGCCATATCGCCGGTGGTGGAGGAACGCTTGAGCGCGATCCTCGACAACCCATCCACCTGCCCCCACGGCAACCCCATTCCGGTAAGCGGACAACCGTCCCCACGCCGGGAGTGGAAGCCCCTGAACATGGCGGAAGCGGGCAGCGAGGTGATCTTCCGTTGCATCACCGAAACCGGCGAGCGTGACGAGAGGCTGCTCTCCTTCCTCCACGATCACGAGGTCGTGCCCGGCTCGAAAATCGTCGTCGACGACGTCGCGCCGTCCCTTGGCACGATCAGCCTCAGAGTGGGAGAGGACGAGGTCGTCCTCGGCCTGGAGGCCGCCAAGAAGATCTACGTACAGTGACCGGCGCGCAAGCGCGTCAAGCAGGCTGGCGCAGACTCATCGCCCCCTACACCAGCGCGGCCAGGGCCACGCCGGCGGCGACCACCGCCATCCAGCAGAGCCGCCTGAGCCCGATCCGGTCGCCGAGCCAGATGCGTGCGGCGACCGCGGTGACGGCGGCGAAGCACGAGAAGCCGATGGCCGCGCCGACCCGGTCGCCGCCGGCGGAGCCGGTCAGGAACAGGCCCAGGGCCCCCGTTTCCAGGACCGCCTGCAGGAAGACGAGCGCCCACGTCGCGCCGTGCGGCCAGGCCAGCGGGGCGCGCCGCCGTTGGAGGGCCATGAAGCCCAGCGAGCCGGCCAGGGCGAAGGCGCGGTTCAGGTAGACCGCCGGGACCGTGCCGAGCACCGCGCCGGCCTCCTGTGCGAGGAACATGCGCAGCGCCACCGACACGGCGGCGCCGAGCCCCATAAGCGCGGTCACGCGCAACCAGGCGCGGTCGTAGCGCTCCTTCCCCGGCCGCTCGGGCTGCGCCAGCATCGCGACCCCGCCGAAGACCGTCAACGCCGCGACCCCGTGCAGCCAGTGATAGGGATGGCCGGCCAGCACGTTCAGCGCCACCAGCATCACCGTGAAGCTCGAGGTGGCGGGAGAGGCCACCGTCACCGGCCCCCGCACCAGCGCGCGGAAGAGCAGGGCCAGCACCGCGACGTTCAGCAGGCCGGACACGGCCGAGGCGCCCCAGCCCCACGCGTCCCACGCCGGCCAGCCGCCGCCCGCCGCGAACCAGATGGTCATGAGGGCGAACGGAGGGATCATGATGAGCGCGATGAGCGCGGACAGGGAGATACGGCTCGCCGTGACCCGCGCCACGCAATCGGAAACCCCGATCAGCCCGGCGCCGCACAGCCCCCAGACCAATCCGCTCATGACGTTCCCCGGCTCCCGGTCTCCATGCCTTGGCTGCTCCTTTCCACGTTCTCCTCAGACCTTTCAGACTCTCCGGCCGCTGGCAAACGCGGACTCGAAATGTTCGCGAGTCTGTGGTACGGCTCAGAAAGGGAGTGCCCGCCCCGCGACGGAGTTCCCGGAACCGGGAACGAGCGCGGCACGGACCCATTGAAGCAGGTCAGAAGGGAGAACTGAATGCAGCCGGTAACCGACATGCGGAGCTTCATCGAGCGACTGGACGAGATGGGGGAGGTCAAGCGGATCGAGGGCGCGGACCTCGACACCGACGTGGGGGCGCTCACCGAGCACATGGGCGATATCGAGTCGTCGGCGCTCCTGTTCGACGGCTTCGACGGGTTTCCCAAGGGCTTCCGCATCATCTCCAACCTGTTCCGCACCTGCCGGCGCTCGGCGGTGGCCATGGGCGTGCCCACGGACGTCAAGGGGGTGGGCTTCCTCCATGCCTGGCGCAAGCGCTCGCTGGAGTTCCAGCCGCTGCCCTACGAGCAGGTGGAAGGCGGGCCGGTGTTCGACAACCAGATGGAAGAGGACGAGGTGGACCTGCACCGGTTCCCGACGCCGCTGTGGCACGATCTCGACGGCGGCCGCTACATCGGCACCGGTTGCGGCGTCATCACCAGGGACCCGGAGTCCGGCGGCATCAACATCGGCACCTACCGGGTGATGATCCAGGAGAAGAACAAGGTCTCGGTCAAGATGAACAAGGGCAAGCACGGGCGGCTGGCCATGGAGCGGGCCCACGCCCGGGGCGAGGCCCTGCCCGTGGCCATCTCGCTGGGGCAGGAGCCCAGCGTGATGCTGGCGTCGCAGATGCCGCTGCCGCCGTCGGTGAACGAGTACGAGTTCGCCGGCTGGATGCAGGGGAGCCCCATCCCGGTGGTCCGGGGCGCGGTCACCGGCCTGCCCATCCCCGCCAACGGCGAGGTGGTGCTGGAGGGCGAGATCCCGCCGTTGCCGCCGGAGCAGTTGCCCAAGGAAGGCCCCTTCGGCGAGTGGCCGGGCTACTACACCGAGGCCACCGAGGGCGACGTCCCGCTCATGACCGTGAAGCGGGTCTACTACCGCGACGACCCCATCATCCTGGGCGCCCCGCCGGTGCGGCCGCCCAACAGCTACCTGCCCATCCCGCTGGGCGCCATCACGCTCTGGGAGCAGTTGGAGAAGGCCGGGGTCCCGGACGTGAAGGGGGTCTGGGGCTTCGTCTACGGCGGCCAGCCCGGGCCGTTCACGGTCATTTCCATCAAGCAGCGCTACACCGGCCATGCCAAGCAGGCCCTGCTGGTGGCCGCCGGCGCCCGGGCCGGCGCCTACGGCGGCAAGATGGTGGTGGTGGTGGACGACGACGTGGACATCACCAACCCCGGCGAGGTCATCTGGGCCATCTCCACCCGTTGCGACCCCCGCGAGGGCATCGACATCGTGAAGAACGTGTGGGCCTCGGTGTGCGAGCCGGTCATCTCCCCCATGGACCGGGACACCAAGGGCTACGTCACCGACCGGGTGCTCATCGACGCCTGCCGGCCGTACCAGTGGATCGACCGCTTCCCGCCGGTGAACGCGTTCGAGCCGCAGTACAAGGACGAAATCGCCAAGAAGTGGGGCGTATGATGGAGCGGCGCGCATGACGGCGGTTCTGCGGAGAACGCTCGGAATCGCGGTCCTGGCGCTGGCCTTCGTGGCGGCTCCGGGGACGGAGGCGCCGGCCCACAAGTCCATCCTCAAGGTTGAGTTCGCGGAACGGCGCGAGTTCAACGTCCTGATCGACAACTTCGCCCTCACCGACCAGGACGGCAGGCGCGTGGAGTTTCGGAAGCTCCGGGGCAAGCCGGTGGTGATCAACTTCATGTACACGTCGTGCCCGGACATCTGCCCGCTGCTGACGGCGAGCCTGAAGATCCTCCGGGACCACATGAAGCCCGCGGAGGCCAGGGACATCCGCTTCCTTTCCATCACCACGGACCCGGAAGTCGATACGCCGAAGGTGCTCAAGGCCTACAGCAAGCGGCACGAGGCCGACGCCCCCAACTGGTCATGGCTCACCGGCGATGCCCGGGAACTGGCGCCGGTGTGGCAGGGTTTCGGAGTGGGCGTGGAGCGGCTGGCCCGGGGACTCATCGAGCACACCACGCTTACGGTGGTGGCGGATGCGGACGGGTTCATGCGCTTTGCCTACTTCGGCTCCGCTCCCGACCCCGACGTGCTGTTGAAGGATTTGCGGACGCTCGAGAAAGAGGCCGCCACCTGAACGAAGGCCCACCCCGCAGGCTGAACCGTGGAATCGCTGCTGAGCGATATCTTATGGGAGACCATAGGGGTTTTTTACGAGGCCTCGGTCTACCTCCTCTTCGGTTTCTTCGTCGCCGGGCTCCTGCACGTCTACCTGCCGGCGGACCTCATCGCCCGGCACCTGGGCCGGAACGATCTCCGCTCCGTGGGCCTGGCCGCGCTCTTCGGCGCGCCGATTCCCCTGTGCTCGTGCGGGGTCCTGCCCGCGGCGGCGTCCCTGAAGAGGCAGGGTGCCGGCCGGGCGCCGCTGGTCTCGTTCCTGATCTCCACTCCCGAGACCGGGGCGGACTCCGTGGCGCTTACCTACGGCCTCATGGGGCCGGTCATGGCCGTGGTCCGTCCGGTGGTGGCGGTGTTGACGGCCGTGATCGCCGGCATCGCCGCCATCGGCGTCAAGGAGGAGGAAGGCGTCCCGCCGGCGGCCGATGTCGCCGGCGATGACGACCGCGCGGAGGCGCCGTCGGAGGACGCGTGCGACGAGACCTGCACGACCGCGGCGGCGCCGGCGGGGGCGCGCCGTTTCCTCCACTCCCTGCAATACGGCTTCCGCTGGGTGCTGGACGACATTGCGCTGTCGCTCGTCGTCGGGCTGTTGCTGACCGGGATCCTGGCGGGGCTTCTGCCCGACGACTTCTTTACCGAGGTGCTCGGGTGGGGGTCGGGGATCATGCCCATGCTGGCCATGATCGTGTTGGGCCTGCCGTTGTACCTCTGCGCCAGCGCCTCCACTCCCATCGCCGCCGCGCTCATGGTGAAGGGGCTCTCCCCGGGAGCGGCGCTGGTGTTCCTGCTGGTGGGGCCGGCCACCAACCTCGCTACCATGACGGTGGTGGGGCGGCTCCTGGGCCGCCGTCACCTGGGCGTCTACCTCGGCGCCATCGTGCTCGTGAGCCTGGCCGCGGGCCTCCTGGTGGACGCGACCCTGGCGGACGCCATCCACGTGGTTCCCTTCGGCGACATGGGACAGGACCCCGACGTCCTCTTCGCGCTCAAGGCGCTTTCGGCCGTGGTGCTGGTCCTGCTGCTGCTCCGGAGCTTCGTGCGCAAGGGTCCGGCCGCGCTCTGGCGGGAGGCCGCACAACAACTCCAGGAAACCGGCCGGGCGCTGAGGATCTTCCGGCCCGCCAACCTGCTCCGGGGGCCGGTGCTCGCGGCCGCCCTGGCCGTCGCTCTGCTCGTCGCGATCCCGTGGTTCACGCTCGTGGTCGGGCCGGGCCAGAAGGGCGTCGTCCAGCGCTTCGGCCGCGTGGTGGCGGCGGATCTCGAACCCGGCCTCTACTTTCACCTGCCGCCGCCGTTCGGCGCCGGAACCGCGGTGGACGTCGCGCTGGTCCGCCAGGTCACCGTCGGCTTCCGGGGCAGCGTCAACGGCGCCAGGCAGGGGATCGAGGAGCAGGCGTTCTATCTCACTGCCGACGGCAACATCATCGATCTCCGGGCCGTGGTGCAGTACCGGGTCCGGGACCCGGCGGTGTACGCCCTCGGGGTCGAGAAGACCCCGGCGGTGGTGCTGGGGCTGGCCCGGCGGGAGCTCGTGAGCCTGCTGAGCCGCAAGCCCATCGACAGGATCTACACCGTGGACCGAAGGCCCACGGAAAGGGCGTTGCGGGACCGTCTGGCAAAGCGCCTGGCGGCGCTGGGTTTCGGCAGCGAGATCCTGGACGTGCGGCTGCTGGACGTCCATGCCCCGGGACGGGTCCATGACGCATTTCGTGACGTGGCCAGCGCGCTGGAGGACCGCCAGCGCGACATCCACGTGGCCACGGGGGAGGCAACCGAGTCCACCGTGGCGGCCGCCGGCGAGGCGGCCCGCATCACGGAGCGGGCCGAGGGCCGGGCCGTGCGCCAGGTCAGGCAGGCCGAAGGGCGGTCCGCCGCTTTCCGGGAGACCGCGGCGGCGCATGCCGCGAGCCCCGCGGTCACCGAGGCCCGGCTCTACCTGGAGGCGCTCGAGCGCTCCCTCGAACTGCCGCGGAAATACATCTACATGCCCGGGGCGGGCGGCGGCGACGTCGACCTTTGGGTGGGCGGCGCGCCGATGGATTTCCTGAACCTCGGGGTTCCCGAGCCAAGGACAAGGCACTAACATGGCCAAACGCATTGCCGTCGTTCTCTTGCTTGCGCTGGTGGCCGTGGGCGCCGGCACCTCCTTCGTGGTGGTGGACGAGAGGAGCCACGCGGTCATCACCCAGTTCGGCAGGCCGGTCTCGGTGCTGAGCGAGGCGGGATTCTATCGCAAGCTGCCGGTGCCCTTTCAGCGCGCGAGGCTCCTCGACAAGCGCATCCTGATCACCAACACCCGGGAGACCGAGCTGCTGACGGCGGACAAGAAGAACGTGCTGGTGTCCACCTACATCTCCTGGAAGATCGCGGACCCGGTCCGGTACCTGGCGGCTCTGCGCAGCCGCGCGTTCGCCGAAAACCGGCTGGCCGCGCTGGTCCAGTCCGAGCTCGGCAGCGCCCTGGGAGATCGGCCCTTCGGCACGATCCTGGGCACCACCGGCAGCGGCGCCAGCCTGGCCGAGCTCGAAGGATCGGTGGAGGACGCCGTAGCCAGGGTGGCGCGGAAAGACCTGGGGATCGAGGTGGTGAGCCTGGGGGTGACCCGCCTCATCTTCCCGCAGCAGAACCTGGACAGCGTGTTCGCGCGCATGCGCGCCGAGCGGGCGCGGATCGCCCGGGGCCATCGCTCGGAGGGACGGGCGGAGGCCCAGAAGATCGCCGCCCGGGCCGAGCGGGAAAGGGCGCGGATCATTGCCGACGCCGAGGCTCAGGCCGCCATGTTGCGGGGCAGGGGCGAGGCGGAGGCGGCGCGCATCTACGCCACGGCCTATGAGGGGCACGGCGAGTTCTACCGCTTCCTGCGCACGCTGGAGGCCTACAAGAAGGTCCTGAACGAGAAGACCACGCTGGTGCTGCCGGCGGACTCGCCGTTTCTCGATCTGTTGACCTCCCGCATTCCGGGCGCGGATCCGGAGCCGGCGCGGGACGGCAAGCCCCCGGCCCGGAAGCGGGAAGTCCGGGAACCGGCGGGCGCGGTCCGCGAAGCCGCACCCGGCGACAGCGGGCGCAACGCGGGCTCATGAACGGACGGCGGCGATACCGGATGGCCCTCTGGGGCGCCATCCTGCTGGCGGGCTATCTCGCCTTCGGGGTCTATAACGTCGAGTCCGACGAGAGCGCGGTGGCGTACGTGCTCGGCAGGGCCGTGGGCCGGGACGTCCTCCCGGGAATACACTGGAACCCGCCGTGGCCCTGGGGTCGGGTGGCGGTGGCCAAGACCGCGACCAACTTCATCATGCCGGTGGAGCACTCGGAGCGCGGAGGGGCCGCGGAGTCCCTCTGGCTGCTGGGCGACACCAACGTCATCGTCGGACGGCTGGGCATCCAGTACAGCATCCGCAGCCTGACCCGGTTCGAGCTTTCCCACGAAGATCCCCGGGAGCTGCTGCGCCGGGCGGGCCGCCGGATCGCGACGCGGTTCCTGGCCGGCGAGAACGTGGACGCGGCGCTCACCACCCGCCGGAGCGACCTCCTCAACGCGGTCCAGCGGCAGGTCCAATCGATACTCGACGATCACGGCGCGGGCATCGAGATCCAGTCGGTGAACATCCAGGCGCTGGCGCCGCCCGAGCAGGGCGGCGTGCGGCAAGCCTTTCAGGAGGTTCAGAGCGCGTTGGCCGACAGGGAGCGGGTGGTGGACGAGGCCCGCGCCGACAGCGCCCAGGTCCTGGCGGAGTCCGAGGGGGAGGCGGAACATCGCCTGGCGCAGGCGCAGGCCGCGCGCCATCGGCGCGTGGAGATCGCCAAGGGCGAAGGAGAGCGCTTCCGCCGTTTGGCGCGGGAGCATCGCAGGACCCCCGGACTCACCGAAGAACGGCTCTATCTCGAAACCATCGAAGAGATCCTGCCGCGTATGGATACCTACGTCGTCCAGTCGGGCCCGGACGGCAAGGTCCATCTGCGGGTGGTCAAATGACGCGCGGAGGCCCTGCTTCCGGCTTGACAACCCGATCTATTGAGAATACGAACTCAATATCTAATCTTTCTTGGGGGTTTGACGATGAACAGAGTTGCAGGTTCTTTCCTTGCGATCATTGCGGGCCTTTGGATCGGTGCCCACCCGGCGCTCGCGAGCGAGGCTCCGGTGGGCGTGGTCGCCAGCATCCTTCCCGTCGGCTATGTCGCTCAGGAGCTGGGAGGCGAGCGCGTCAAGGTGGATGTGCTGGTGCCTCCGGGTGCGAGTCCTCACACGTTCGAGCCCGTACCGAGCGACATGGTCAAGCTGCAACGCGCCCGCCTGTTCCTGCGGGTCGGCGCGGGGCTGGACGGATGGTCCGACAAGCTCCGGGGTGGGGTTTCCCACGACATCGAGACGGTTACCCTGAGCGCGGTCCCGGGATTGAAACCGCTCGAGGGCGGTCATGATCATCACGACCACGGACACGGGAAAGAGCATGCGGAGAAGCATGACGACCACGGTCACGAGAAGAAGCATGCGGAGAAGCACGACGACCACGGCCATGAAGAGAAACACGCAAAGAAGCACGACGATCACGGCCATGAGAAGAAGCATGCGGAGAAGCACGACGACCATGGCCATGAAGAGAAGCATGCGAAGAAGCATGACGACCACGGACATGGAGAGAAGCATGCCGAGGAGATGGTGGAGGGAATCGATCCCCACTTCTGGCTGGACCCGATACGGGTCAGGGACGCGGTCGTTCCCGTGGTCGTCGCGCACCTCATCGAGGCCGATCCGGCGGGCAAGGACTACTACGAGAAGCGCGGCAAGGACTTCCACCAGCGGTTGACGGCGCTGGACATCCAGGTACGGCGGGAGCTTGCCAAGGCGAAGGGCCGGAAGTTCGTCGCCTTCCACAGCGCCTGGGCCTATTTTTCCGACCGTTACAACGTCGAGGAAATCGCGGTGGTGCAGGAGTTCGCCGGCGAGGAGCCGACCCCCAAGGAGATGGCCGCGCTGGTGCGCGGCGCGCGCGCGGCCGGGATCCAGAGCATCCTGGTGGAGCCGCAGCTCAGTCCGCGGGTGGCGCAGAACATCGCGAGCGAGTTCGGCGGCGGGACGGTGGTGGTGGACCCGTTGGGGGACTCCGGCGATCCGGCGCGTTCCACCTACGAGGGCCTGCTGTTGTTCAACGCGCGCGCCTTCGCGCATGCGATGGGGGGGCAGAATTGACCGAACACAACAACGGTGTCGTGGTAGGCTTCAGCGGCGTGTCGGTGGAGCTGGGGGGGCGCAGCGTCCTGCACGACATCAACTTCGAGGTGCACCAGGGCGGGTTCGTGGGCATCGTGGGCCCCAACGGAGCGGGCAAGACCACGCTCTTGCGCACGATCCTGGGCCTCGTGCCCGCCGTGAGCGGCAGGGTAGAGGTATTCGGCCTTCCGCCGGGGCGCAACGGCTCCCATGCCATCGGCTACGTGCCGCAGCGCCAGAGCATCGCCGACAACTTCCCCGCCACGGTCGGCGACGTCGTGATGATGGGGCGGCTGAGGCACCTGGGGCTCATGGGGTTCCCCGGCCGGAAGGACTGGCAGCGGGTGGACGACAGCCTCTCGCTGGTGGGCATGCTGGACCGCAGGGACCGCGCCGTGGGGCGGCTGTCCGGCGGCGAGCAGCGCCGGGTCATGCTGGCTCAGGCGCTGTGCGCCAGCACCCGCCTGCTGGTACTCGACGAGCCCACGGTGGGGCTCGACCTTCCCGCCGAGCACGAGTTCTACGCGCTGCTCCGAAAGCTCATCCGCGACTTGAGCCTCACCATCGTGGCGGTGTCCCACGACCTCGTGGCACTGGCCGGCGAGACCGACGAGCTGATCTGCATCAACCAACGCATGC
>CBDCOS010000008.1:0-807910 GCA_965219905.1 uncultured Binatia bacterium (SeqCode)
GGACTCTGGAATTCCGAAATCTCAAGGGGCGTCGTCGGTGGTGCCGAACTATCGGACCTTCCAGCAGGGTCGCTGCTTCAGTAACGAAGACAATCGCCGCCACTTGGCGACAGGGCCATGAAGCGGCTCGTTCACGCCTTGTTCTTGCCCCGGAAAGCCTCTATGTGGGCTTCATGGACCATCAAAAACCCTTCGAACAGGCGCCCTCCGGAGGGCGCATCGGATGGTAGCCTCCATCGGCGTGGTGGCCTCGCCGTCTCAGGGCGTGAGCTACTATCAGCGCGACGGCTACTATGCCCGCGACGATCCGGCGCACCTGGAGGCGAGCGCCTGGGCGGGCAAGGGCGCGGAGGCGCTGGGCCTTTCCGGTCCGGTGGATCCCGACACGTTCCAGGCGATCCTTGAGGGCAAGGTGCCGGGCGGTCCGCACCTGGGCAGGCGCGGCAGGGACGGCGAGATCGAGCACCGCCCGGGGCGGGACGTCACCATGTCCGCGCCCAAGTCGGTCTCTCTGATGGCGCTGATGGGCGGCGACGAACGGATCGTCGAAGCGCACGACCGGGCGGTAACGACCACGCTCGGCTGGATCGAGAAGAACGCGGTGCTCACGCGGATGCAGGACGGGGCGACCGGGGCGATGGTCCACGCGGGGGACCAGAAGACGGTGGTCGCGACCTTCAGGCACGACACTTCCCGCAACCTCGACCCCAGCTTCACACTCACAGTGTAATAGCCAACATGGTGCAAGGCGCGGACCACCGCTGGCGCACCATGGTCAACGACGGGCTCTACCGCCAGCAGAAGGCGATCAGCGCGATCTACCGGGCGGAGCTGGCCGAAGGGCTCGCACGGCTGGGATACGGGATCGAGCGGACGCACACGGACGGGCGCTTCGAGATTTCGGGTATTTCGCGCGAGGTGATCGTGGCCTTCTCCACCCGGCGGGCGGAGATCGAGGCAGCGATGAAGGATCGCGGCTTCGACGACCCCGCCGACAACAAGCGCCTGGCGGATCGGGCGGCGCTCATGACGCGGGCGGCCAAGCGCGACGTGGACAAGGGTGAGTTGCGGCAGGTCTGGGAGCGTCAGGCGCAATCGCTGGGGTTTGAGCCCGAGGCGATCATGGACCGGGCCGCGGAGCGCGAGCCGGAGACCTCGACATGGGGGCCGGCAAGCCGGGAGGCGCTGCTTTCAGGCGGGGAGTACTTCGTGACCGGCGCGGTGGACTGGGCGGTGGAGCATCTGTCGGAACGCGAGGCGGTGTTCTCCCACGCCGATCTTCTGACTGCGGCGCTATCCGCCGAGCCGGGCTCGGCCACGGTCCAGGAGGCGGAAACGGCGATCGAGGTGCTTGAGCGGGACGGGAAGCTTCACGGGGCCATCGGCCCGGAACACGGCAGGCACTGGGCCACGGAGGCGGCGGTGGCGCGGGAATGGGAGACCGTGGGGCTGATGCGGGCGGGCAAGGACGCGGGCGAGCGGATCATGCGGCGCTGGATGGCGACGGCGAAGCTCCACCGGGGCCGGCTCAACGAGGGCCAGAAGGAAGCGGTCAAGACCGTGCTCTCCTCCACGGACCGGGTGGTCGGCGTCCAGGGTTATGCCGGAACCGGCAAGACGACGATGCTCGACCGCTTCCGGTCTCTTGCGGAAAGCGCGGGATACCAGGTGAAGGGCCTGGCCCCGTCGGCCTCGGCGGCGCGCACCCTGGACCGGGAGTCAGGCATACGGAGCGAGACCCTGCAGCGTTACCTCACCCGTCATGCAGGGGTGGCCGAGGGCCGGGCGACGCTCCGGAGTCTTCGGGAGCTGCGCGCGGCGCAGGCCAGGACGGTGCTGGTGGTGGACGAGTCCTCGCTCGCCTCCAGCGAGCAGATGCGGGGCCTGCTCCGGGTCGCCACCGCGCTCAGGCTTCCCCGCGTGGTGCTGGTGGGCGACGAGAAGCAGCTCGACGGGGTGGAGGCGGGGAAGCCTTTTGCTCAGTTGAAAAGCGCGGGGATGGAGACCGCGGTCATGGACGAGATCCTCCGCCAGCGCGACAAGGAGCTCAGGGAAGCGGTCCGGGCCGGCCTCGCGGGCGAAGTGAAGACCGCCTTCGCCAAGCTCGGGGACCGGGTTGCGCAGGCGGAACCGGACCGTATCGGCCGGGAAGCCGCCGAACGCTGGCTCTCCCTGTCCCTTGAACAACGCGAGAAGGCTGGGGTGATCGCGCCCACCCGGGCGCTGCGCGACCGGATCAACGAGACGATCCGGGAGCGGCTCATCGCTGAAGGCGCGGTCTCCGGTCCCGCCCGCGACGTCGGGAAGCTCGTTCCACGGGGGCTGACCCACACGGAGATGACCCGGAGCGGGAACTACGAAGCGGGCGACACGTTGATCTTCAACCGCCGGTACAAGACCCTGGGCGTGGAAAAGGGCGACCGCCGCGAGGTTGCCCTGGTCGATGCCGACACCCGAACGGTCCATCTGAAGGACGAAATGGGCCACGTAGTCGAATGGAAACCCAATCGTATCGCGGCGGCAAAGGGCGGAGTCGAGCTCTATCGGAGCGAGAGCCTGGAGCTTCGCCGTGGCGACAAGGTGCGCTTCACGCGCAACGATCCCGCCTCTGGGCTCACCAACGGGCAGGTCGCGGCGGTGGAATCGGTCGGGAAGGACGCCTTCGGCTTCCGTCTTGAGGACGGTTCGTCCATGAAACTCGGCGAAGACGATCCCCAGATCCGTCACCTCGACCGTGCCTGGGCGTCCACGATCCACTCATTCCAGGGCCGGACCGTGGACCGGATCATCGCGGCGATGCCCGCGGGCAACCGGGATCTGGTCAACCAGAAGTCCTTCTATGTCGCGGTAAGCCGGGCGCGCGACCGTGCGGAACTCGTCACGGACGATCCGAAACGGCTCTCCGATCAACTGGAGCGGGCCACCGGAGAGCGGGTCGCGGCGCTGGATGCGGTTGCGGAACAGACGGTTTTGGAGCCCGGCAAGCAAGGCGAGTTGACCTTCGAGACGCGCGGCGAACGGTCCTGGGAGGCTGGCGATGCGTTGGATCGTGGGCAAGAGGCCGAACGGATCGAGGTTGGCGAGCCCGGGATCGGGCACGAAAGCGAGATGAGGTCACCGGACCGGGACGAGGAACGGACGCAGGAGTCCCCCGACGCCGGCCAACTGGATCAGGAATTTGCCAACGAGCGAAGCGAAAACCGCGGGCCGGAGGCCGAATCCGAACAGGAAAAGACGCAGGAGCCCGTACAGCAGCCGCTCGATCTGGACCTCGGCTTGTAGGGCCTCTCCCCCCTTCCGGCCGAATCCATGGACGGGTACCCCGCGAAAGTCATCCCGAACCGCAACGCCAAGGCCTTCGGGCCATCCCATCGCAGAAACCGGCCGCGCCATGCTGTCATGGCCCTGCGCGCGCATGCGCACCTTGGGAAAACGCTGAATTCTTGGGAAAGGACCGCAGCCCGTGACGGTCGAGTCCCGGCTGTAACCGGAATGTAGTCCACCCAAACCCTTGAATATCCACGCATGTGTTTTTCCGAACACGGGGCGCGTCGCAATCTGGTAGCAGGTTTCCCAAGCCCATGAATAGCGTCCCTGACGCCCTTGGAGCACGGCCGGGCAGTCGAGGCACGGGATGGCAGGGCCAACAGCGCGCTGTGTGGCGTGTGAGAACCCTTAACGGGCGCCAGCCCGTCGGAACCCGGTTCGGCGTTCATCCAGAATGATGGTGAATATTCACAGGTGGGTGCAGCGAGGGCAAAGCCGCCGTGGCGATTTGAGCGGGGTCGGCATCGCGGTGGACAGATTGTTGCAGCAGTCGTCCGAGCGGCGAGTGGCTCGACCGGCGTGGACTTCGGCACGCTGTCGATCTTGACGCCAACGCGGGTGCTGGGATCGCCGGCGAGCATGTATGCATCGGGCGCTGAAGTTCTGCCGGACAAGGTGTCGACGGCTGTGCAGGCTGAGTCGTCGACGCCGATGGCAACGGCCGCCGCACATATTCCGCCACCACCGAAGCCATCAATGCGGACATGTCCGGCGCGCCGAAGTTCTTGATAACCAGAGCCGCGCGGCCCATACCGGGCACGAGCACCGATGCGCCGGTCGATGGAAAACCGAGCATATCCGCAGCATCTTGATTGCATCGCAATGCCCGCGTAAATTGACGACCATGGGAGGATGACGATGGCGAGCATCACGATCCGCAATCTCGACGACGAGGTGAAGACGCGTCTGCGCGTTCGCGCGGCCGAGCACCACCGTTCCATGGAGGAAGAGGCGCGCGTCATCCTGCGCGAGGCGGTGAACGGCGGGCGGTCCGGTCCGCGGGATCTGGCGAAGTTCACCCGCGAGTGCTTCGCGCCCCTTGGCGGCGTCGAACTCGAACTTCCTCGGCGCGGTCCGATGCGCGAGCCTCCGGACTTCTCCTGAGACGCCTGGGATGTTCGTCATAGACACCAACGTCGCGTCCGAACTCATGCGCCCTGCACCGAATCCCGCCGTCGAGGCGTGGATAGCCGGGCAGGACGCGGAGGCGATGTATCTGACGGCCGTGAGCGAAGCGGAACTGCTGTACGGCGTCGCGATCATGCCCGCAGGCAAACGACGAAACGCCCTGGAAGCCGCCATGCGCGAGTGGCTCGATCTCGGATTCGCGCAACGGATTCTGCCGTTCGACAGCGCCGCGGCCCGAGCCTATGCCGAGATCGCGTCCGCCAGACGCCGAGCCGGACGGCCGATCGGCGAGGCGGACTGTCAGATTGCCGCCATATCGCGCTGCCGTGGCGCTGTCCTGGTGACGCGCAACGTACGGGACTTCGAAGCTACGGAAGTTGAACTCGTGGATCCCTGGACGAAGGCATGAGCCGCACCACCGAAGCCTTTGCGCGCGTCAAGATCGACGCTCTGCTCGAGGATGCGGGCTGGAACCTTACCGACGGCTCAAGCGTCATTTTCGAGCACGCGTTGCCGGACGGCACGCAGGCCGACTACGTCCTCTGCGACCGGCAGGGCCGGCCGATGGCCGTGCTTGAGGCCAAACGCGCGAGCATCGATCCCGTCGCGGCGCAGGACCAGGGCCGGCACTACGCGAGGCAACTAGGGGTGCCTTTCGTCTTTTTGTCGAACGGCGAGGAAGTGCGGTTCCTTGATAGCGAATCGGACGCCCACGCGCGCAAGATCGCGGGCTTCCATGCCCAGGACGACCTCGAACGGCGGATCGCGGCGCGCCGGGTCCGGCGTGAGTTGCCTACGGTGGCCGTTGACCGGAAGATCGTCGACCGGGACTACCAGATCGATTGCATAGAAACGCTTTCCGCCGAAGTCATGCGCGGGCGGCGCAAGCTGCTGGTCGAGATGGCGACAGGGACTGGCAAGACCCGCACGGCGGCAGCCTTCATCAAGCGGCTGTTCGAGGCGGGCATCGTCACCCGCGTTCTGTTCCTCGTCGATCGGATCGCGTTGGCCCGTCAGGCCGAGGACGCGTTCACCGACCATCTACGGGACTACCCTTGCCACGTGCTGCGTCCCGGCCGCGGCTTCGACCGGGCCAAGCGCATCACGATCGCGACGCTGCAAACCATGATCGCGGAGTACGGCGACCTCTCTCCGGGGTACTTCGACCTCGTCATCACCGACGAGTGCCATCGCTCGATCTACGGCAAGTGGAGCGGTGTACTCCGGCACTTCGACGGCATTCAGCTCGGCCTTACGGCCACTCCGTGCACGGCGGACGCGGATGCGCTTCCCGATCTGGAGGACGGGCAGTTCGTGCGCGACACGCTGCGCTTCTTCGAACTCGCCGAGCCCACCTTCCGGTACACCTTGCGCCGAGCCATCGAAGAGGGTCACCTCGTGCCCTACCGCATCTACAAGGCGATGACGGTGAAGACGGCCGCCGGGGACGGGTTCGAGGTGAGGCGGGACGAACTCGACTGGAGCGCCATGGACGACCGGACGCGCGGCGAGTTCGAGGAACTCTTCGACTCTTCGGACACGATCACGGTGGACCCACGGGCGCTTGAGCGCCAGTTCACGATCCCCGAGCGCAACCGCGCCATCGTAAGGGAGTTCCGCGACGCTCACGAGAAGGGTTTCATGGGCCGGGACGGCGTCAGGCGCTGGCCCGCATGGGGCAAGACCATCGTGTTCGCGGTGACCCGGCGCCATGCCGAGACGCTGGCGGAGATGTTCGACGAGCATTTCGCGGACCTGAAGCCCCACCCGGCCACCCGCTATGCGGATTTCGTGGTCAGCGACGTCGGCGGCGGCCCGGCGCCCGATGCGAGCGCCATCGTCAAGCGCTTCAAGGAAGAGGACTATCCAAGGATACTCGTCAGCGTGAACATGCTCGATACCGGATTCGACTGCCCGGAGGCCGTCAATCTCGTCATGGCGCGGTTCACGCGAAGCGCCATCCTCTACCGCCAGATGCGCGGGCGCGGTACGCGCAAGGCGCCGCGCATCCTGAAGACCGGGTTCACGATCTTCGATTTCGTCGGCGTAACGGACTTCCACGGCGACGACGAAGGGGACGTTGGGGGCGGCTTGGTCCGCGAGGGCGGCCGACCGCCCGGACCCGATCAGCCTCGCATGCTGTTCACCCTCGACGTGGACGACCACATCGACCCGGAGAGCCGCGATTGGCTCACGCTCGACGACACCGGGCGCATCGTGCGCACGCCTGAGCATCAGGCGCGCGCTGCCGAGATCGGCATGCGTTTCGAGGCATGGCGGGGGAGGCACGACGAGTTCGATGCGGAACAGGTTCGCTGGGCGGGCCTGATCGGAAGCCGGGTACGGGCCGACGCGATGAACATGGACAACTTCGGCGAATGGGTCTTCGACGAGCACCCCTTTGCCGCCCTCGGCGGCTACGACCAAGCTCGGCGCGTGTTCGGCGGGGAGGAGTCGCTCGGCCAACTGATCGCGGGGTTGAACGCGGCGGTGTTCGGACAAGGACGGGTGCCCGACGATCCCGCAAGGGCCCGGGCAGGGGAGCGGTAGGGACATGCCCATGACCCCCGAGTTGCGGCGCGGCATTGATCGCATCCGCGATTATCTCTTCGGCGGCGGCTACCCGAATCCGGCCCAGAACGCCGAACAGCTGAGCTTCCTGATCTACTTCTACATGTACGAGGCGGCGGACGCCGCGGGAGCGCGCGCGGCGCAACGGCCTGGCGCTGCCCCGTACGCCAGCGTCTTCGACGGCGAATGGAACCTGCGCGATCCGCGCAACGCCCCCGAGCCCGACACGGGGACGGTGCCGCGCGAACTCCTCCGTTGGTCGTCCTGGGCGCATGCGCTGAACGGCGAGCGGCTGGTGAACTGGGTGCGGGAGGAGGTCTTTCCGTTCCATGCGGAACTCGCTGCGAACGGCGTCACGGACTTCATGGACGGCGCCCGGCTGGTGATCGACGAGCCTACGGTGCTCACGCAGGTCGTCAGCCAGTTGAACGACCTGCAACTGGAACGCGTGGACGCGGACACCAAGGGGGATCTCTTCGAGCACGTGCTGCGCCAGATCCGGCAGGCGGGCGAACTCGGCCAGTTCCGAACGCCCCGTCACGTCATCCGCGCCTTGGTGCAGCTGGTGGACCCCCGGCTCGGGGAGACGGTCTACGACCCGGCGGCCGGGACGGCCGGCTTCCTGGTCGGCGCGTGGGACCACGTCCGGCTCGCCAACTCCTCGCCAGCCGGGATCGAGGAGATCGACGCGGAAGGCAAGACCGTCCGGCGCGGCCTCGGCGATACGCTGAGCCGCGACGCGGTGAAGGTGTTGCAGGAGGCTACTTTCTACGGTAGCGACGTCGACCCGCAGATGGTTCGTCTCGCCACCATGAACCTGACCCTCCGCGGTCTCGATCGGGTGCGCATCCTGCGCCGCGACGCGCTCACTCGTTCCCTCGACCGGGCGGCCAAGGCCGAACTTGGGTTCCCTGTGTCTGGCTTCGACGTCATTCTCGCGAATCCGCCCTTTTCCGGGCGGCTCGACCGGGACCGCATCGTCGAAGACGTGAAGATCGGACGAACCGGCCAGACCGAGCTCCTTTTTCTGCAATACATGCTCAACCACCTGAGAGACGGCGGGCGCTGCGGTGTCGTGGTGCCTGAAGGCGTCCTTTTCGGCTCCACCGGAGCGCACAGGGAACTGCGCCGCAGGCTGGTCGAAAACAATACGGTCGAGGCGGTGCTGTCGCTGCCGGGCGGCGTCTTCAACCCCTACTCCGGCGTCAAGACGTCGGTGCTGGTGTTCCGCAAGGGCGGTGCCACCGGAAGGGTGATGTTCCTGCACGCGGACAACGACGGCTTCAAGCTCGACGCCAACCACGATCAGCCGGTAGACGACGACGACCTTCCCAGTCTGACAGAAGCGTTCCATGCTCGGGAGACGCGATGGGGGTCGTGGCGCGACCGTGATCCGGGCGAGGAGTGGACCGAGAAGTGGTGGTTCGCCGAGGCCGACGCCATCCGCGCCGCCGACTTCAACCTCAGCGCCAACCGCCACCGGCCCCAGAACCGGGCGAAGGTCGAGCACCGCGATCCGCTGGAGATTCTGAAGGAATTGCGGGCGATCGAGACGGAGATCCTGGGCGAGATCGACGAATTGGCAGAGGCTGTGCGTGGAGTAACAGTCGAATGACAGTCGCGGCATCGCTCGGTGAGATTTGTCAATTTGTGGGTGGAGGAACTCCGTCACGCAAGATCCGCAAATATTGGAACGGCGATATCCCGTGGGCCACCGTAAAGGATTTTGGAGCGGATCGCATTTCACATACCGCGGAATCCATTTCGGAAGAAGGATTGAACCATTCGGCGTCGAAAGTCATCCCAGCCGGAACCGTTCTGCTTGTCACAAGGGTTGGCTTGGGTAAGGTTGCAATGGCTGGAGTTGACCTTGCGATCAATCAAGACATCAAAGCTCTCCTGCCTTCTAATCGCGTGTTGCCCGAGTTTTTGTTCTGGTCGTTAAAACATTTGGGTCCACACATCGAGAGCAGGGGTACAGGAGCGACCGTCAAGGGAGTTACATTGGAGGATGTGAAGGAGTTGGAGCTTCCTCTTCCGCCGCTCGACGAGCAGCGGCGGATCGTCGGTATCCTGAACCGGGCGGCGAAGATCGAGCGGCTGCGGAAGCAGGCGCAGGAAAGGTTGCGGGAATTCATTCCTGCGTTGTTCGTAAGGATGTTCGGCGATCACAAACAAGTCGGCAGGAAGTTCCCATGTATGCCGCTCCGCGAAGCGGCAGCGATAGCGTCCGGAGCGACGAAAGGTCGAAAGATCGATCCGAAACATGCCGTTGAAGTACCATACCTTCGTGTAGCGAATGTTCAGGATGGCTTCCTACGCCTTGATGAAATCAAGACTATTACGATCCGGCGCGGCGAAGAAAGAAAGTATGCGCTAGCACCAGGCGACCTCGTCATGACCGAGGGTGGCGATTCCGATAAACTGGGGCGCGCCGCCGTGTGGAACGGTGAACTCTCATATTGCGCTCATCAGAACCATGTTTTTCGGGTTCGACCAAATCCTAAGGTAGTATTGACTGACTATCTCAGGGACGTTGCCGGTAGCGCATATGGCAAAGCATATTTTATCTCTATTGCCAAGCGAACGACGGGTATCGCGAGCATCAACAAAACCCAACTCGGCAGTTTCCCCGTTCCGATACCACCCATCAAGCTCCAACACCGTTACGCCAGAGTGGTAGACGACGTGTGCTGCGTTGCTGATACCGCCGACACTGCTGCTGATCGGATCGCGAGGTTGAACGCTTCCCTGATGTCTTGCCTGCTGGGAGACAGGGCATGACCGATATCGCATGCTACAAGAGCCTAGACCAGACGAGCGGAATCCTCTGGGCTCTCGAGATCGTGCCCACCGATGCCAGCGAAGTGACGGCAGTGCCCGAGTCACGAGGGATGACCGTCGAGAAAGCAGACTAGCCGTCTCTTCAAGGCATCCCGATCCGAGGTCTCGCATTCCCAGACGATGCAAACGTCCCAGCCATCGTTCTGCAGATCGTTCAGGTTGCTCGCGTCTCGCGCTTTGTTCTTGCGGATCTTCTCGCTCCAGTAGTCGACTCTGCTGGTGGGAAGCCGCCCCTTGCGGCACACATGGCCGTGCCAGAAGCAGCCGTTGACGAATACTACCTTGCGCCGTGGGGCAAAGACGAGGTCGGGACGTCCGGGAAGGTCGCGCCGGTGGAGTGCGTAGCGGTATCCTAAGCGGTGAAGGATCCGCCTGACACACATTTCGGGTCCGGTGTTCTTTTGTGCAACTGAAGCCATGATCCTGGACCGGATCTCAGGAGTGAGATTGTCGACCACCTCGGTCTACTCGGCAGGTGTGGACGGGAGTCGATGGGGATACTGCCGCAACCGTTGGGCGCATTGCCTCGAAATGGCTTCGGCGAAGTCGCACGGCAGCGCGTTGCCGATCATGTTGCAGACATGGTCCATGTATGGCGTATCGAGACGGTACTCGTGTGGAAACGTTTGGAGGAGAGCAGCTTCTCGAACAGAAATGGTCCGGTCGGCATCCGGGTGTCCGAAGCGACCCTTGCTGAGAGTCGTGCATCCGCCGGTGATGGTGGGCGCGGGTCGGTCCCACTCCATCCTGCCGTAGACATTGGTGAACCCGAGATAGCCGTCCCGATGGCAGGCGGGGCGAAGATGTTCGGGGATCTGTGGCCAAGTCGCTCCGGCTCTGGCTACTCGCAATCGCTCGAGGTTTTTGATGGATAGGTCACGGACGACATGCCAGTCGGACCGTTCGACATCACCGTTCGCTTTGGCTTGCGAAAGAGTAACAGGGTTGGACATGCCCGCGATCGTGTCCCGGACGGTTCGCCAGCGCACGGTGCATTCGGTCGGCGAACGCGAATGCGTAGGCTCGGGAAGCGGAATTTCGAAACCTGATCCGCCGAGGAGGACGAGCCGTCGCCGATACTGGGGAACGCCATAGTCGGCGACTTGGAGAACTCCGTCGGTCAGCAGATAGCCAATAGCTTGGAGTCGGTCGCGCAATTGTCGGTAGAGGGATTCCCCCTTCTGCGTAAGTCCAGGGACGTTCTCCATCATGATCGCTCTGGGCAGCGTTTCCTCGGTGAGGCGGGCCATTTCGAGAACAAGTTCGTTCCGGGGGTCGTCCTGGTCCTTGTATTTTGCGGTGAGGCTCGTGAACCCTTGACAAGGTGGGCAACCGGCCAGAAGATCTATCCGGTCGGTTTCGGCGTGTTTCAGCAGCGCTTCGCCGGATACGGTGGCGATGTCTTGGTTTAAACAGCGAACCTCTGGGTGATTGGCTTTGTAGGTGGCAAACGCGTGGCGCTCTAGCTCAACGGCCGCGACGACACGAAAGCCCGCGCGTTTGAGGCCGACGGTGAGTCCGCCGCCGCCGGCAAAGGCATCGACCGCTGTGAGGGCCATGTCGCTCAATCGTCCACAGGCACCGCAGGCGTTGCGGCGCGCTGACGCCGCGCCTCGCGGAGGAAGTCCTGATGGACCTGCTCAGTCTTGAGGAGGAACGCGGTCCAATCCATATGGGTCAGTTTTCCGGTGTCGCGGTAGCCGTCGAAGGCAGCGCGTTGGGTATCCGTCAGTGCAAGGCTGTCGCACACCACTGTGACGTGAAAGTCCGCGAAGTACTTCCGAAACTCGGCGTGCGCCGGCTCGTTGAGGAACGCATGCATGTTTTGGTAGTAGGTCACGATTCTGTCCATCTCTGGATTAGTCAGCTTATGGTGAGGTTTCTTGATCTCGATGATCTGTACGGTGCCTTCTTGGTTTGAGAGAACGAAATCGGGACGCTTCCCTGTCTGCTGGAAGTCGGAGAGCGAAATGGGTTGGCCTGTTTTTTCTTCGTAGTACTTCTCGAACTCCCTGCGGAGGCTGGAAAAGGTCTGGTTCTCGGTGACCGGCGCCCACTCGGGGTTGACTAGCCAAGGAGCGTCCGCGATGAGCTGTTGAAGGTCGCTTTCGTCGGTATCTTCCGCATCCTTGAGAACCTCCAGGCGTTCCACCACCTTAAGACGGTCTTCGGCGATTCGACCGAATGAGGACAGTTCCGCCAGACGCGCGGTCCTCAGGAACGAGGCCAGGACCGAGAGCGGTCTGTCTGCGTTGGCAGCAGCCTCCTTCATCATAGAGTTGAGCGTGATGTGCGGAGCCAGGGTGATGCTCAGATCGACCAGTTCGTTTACGACCGTGGCGTCTTCAGCCTCACCTCGGCTAATCGTGCGGCCGAAGGAACGGGCTACTTCTCCAGCGCGCTCGCGAATATTCTGGTGGTCGTCAGCGGGGTACGCATCGAGAATTCGGGCGTCGACATCGCCTGTTTCAAGGAACAGCTCCAAGGTCGCCTTCCGTAACGGATCGCGCGACAGAGTGCCGATCCGCTTGACTATGCCCTGTCCCCAAGCCTCGAAAGACGCGGCAAGCTCGTCGGACCACAGAATGTCGCGTCGATCTGTTTGGATGAGATCTTCTTCTTCGTCGAGCCAGTCCGCGTGAAGCTCACCGACGAGGTAGGAGCGGATGTTGTGTTCTCCGGTGAAGCCTGCGCGTTGGTTGAAGATGGAAGTCTGAGCGGCGATCTTGCCGCGGCAGTAGATTCTGACGCCGGCCATGAGTTCGTCGCTGTAGGGAGCCTTCGAGTAAGCCATCCAGCCGGAAAGCGCATAAAAGGCGCCGTTATGTTCGAATCCAGCGGAGATCTCTGGTTCGAGCGTGCCGTCGGGACCGAGTACCGAGCCGTCCTGCTGAAACGTAACCCTAGTGTTCGCCATCGTGTCGATTTGGAAGTCGTCAACATTTTCTGGCGAGGGATCGGACTTCGTGTTGTCCGTGAGTTGGATTTTCCAGTCTGGCGATCTGATGCCAAAGCGCTGGGCAAGTTGGCGAGCGAGGATGCCGATGTCGGGAACTTTTCGGTGGTTGAAGTTCCTAAGGATGATTTGAGTGCCTGACTCCCCCGAAAGCGACTCATTTCGGTCGCCGACGGTCGGTTTGTAACGTTCGTCTGGTTCATTATCAAGCGCCACGATGCCGTCATAGTCGAGAACGATGTGGGAGGTTAGGTAGCCAGAGTGAGAGGGCTCTCCACCGTCCACGGAGATCAATTCGCCGCCGGCGCTAATCACTTCGATGGTCTTGCAAATACCGAACGGGGCGAGTTTGCCGACGCCCTTCCGGCCCATCACCTTGCGGTTGAAGCGCGGCGAGAGGTCGCCGCGGTTCGGGTCGTTGCGTCGTTCGGCGCCTACTACCAAGAAGAAATCTTGTACCTGCTGCGGGGTCATGCCGAGGCCGTTGTCGACAACTTGGATGTCGAATCCCTTGTCGGCGACAGTGCCGCCCGCGCGGGTCGCGAGAAACTGGCCCATTGGGGCGCGAACGGTCACCTCGGTGGCATCGGCGTCGTATGCGTTAGCGATGAGTTCGGCGATGACTGCCGATACCTTGTCGTAGAGCTTGACGCCTAGCTTGTCGACCGTAAGGCGGGAGATCCGCATCGAATAGTCAACAGCCATGCTCGGTCCTCTCGCGTATCTCGTCCAGCGGGCCCATGTTCTGCCGAATGTCGGCTAGAGGCCTCCGACCGTCACTTTGCAACCCATTTGCAACGGCGTATAGCACACGGTCTTGATGTTGGCCAGGAAATGCCGACTGGCCGGTCGAAGAGGCCGTTTTGCCGCACACCGCCCCGTCTCACCTTCGAGCTGGACAAGCATCCAGCACCGGAGGGCATATCCCCAACAGGGCTTCGATGCGGTCGGCTACTCGCTGGGCGGGCTCACGGAGTTGCTCCACGGTCCAGTCGGCGGCGTAGCCCTCGGTGATGTCGTCGTCGCGGGCGTGGTTCACCAGCCGCTTGGTCAACGGACGCGGCAGCATGAGGTCGCGCTCGGCCACGGTGATGAAGGCGTTGCGCAGCCCGTGATACCAGAAGCGCGCGCCCCCGGCCTTGCCGATGCCGGCATGGTAGCGGTGGAGGTTCTTGAGATGGCCGGTAACGCTCACGGACGAGGGGAAGACCCAGCCTTCGTCCCTGGCCCCGGCCTCTGCCCGGCGGCGCTCCAACACAGCGGCGAGTTGGCGGGTGAGCGGAAGCTCCAGCGGCTCGCCGGTCTTGGTCTCCTCGACCCGCAGGATGCCACGGTCCAGGTCGATGCGCTCCCAGCGGAGCGAGACCACCTCGCCCAAGCGCATGCCCGTATAGGCTCCAATGGCGAAGATGTCGCGGTGCGCGGGCGGTAGCCCCGCCGCCTCCACCCCCGCGCGCCAGCGCGGCAGCACATCGGCCGGGGAGGAGATGCGCCGGCGGCGCTTGCGGTTCAATCGCCCGCCGCCTGCGATCCAGAGCTCGACCGGGTTCCGAAGTCCCTCGTGGTCGATGCTGGAGCGGCGGTAGATGGAGCGCAGCATGGAGACGGCCTGGTTGGCGGTAGCCCAGCCGCGGCGCTCGGTGATCTGGTGGAAGCGGGCTTCGACATCGCCCCGGTCGATGGCGTCGAGGGAGCGGGAGAGCCAGTCGCCGAAGCACACCCTGAGGTTCGTGCGGTACATCTCCACGGTGCGGGGCTTCCGCCTGGGGTTGGCCTTGAGGTAGTCCTCGAAGGCCTGGACCAGGGTGGGCATGACCCTGGCCTCGGCGCGCTCCTGGGCAGGGTCTTCGCCCGAGGCGACCTTGCCGAGGAGTTCCTGGGCCATGCGCCGGGCGTGGTCCGGAGTGATGCGGCCGAAGCGGCCGAGGGTGACGCGCTTGTTGGGAGCAGTCCGGCCGCCGGAGCCCGAGCGGTAGTTGACGACGAAAGTCTTGGCGCCGGAGGGCTGGATCCTGACGCCGAAGCCCGTAAGGCGGTCGTCCCATGCGATCCAGGGTCTGAGGTCGGGCTTGAGGGCCTCGACGGTGCGCTTGGTCAGGGAGGTCTTGAGCCTGGCGGTGCGTTTGGCGGTGTGGGTTTCGATGGTGTCCATCCAGACATTATAGCAAGCCGAGAGTTAGATTCAACACTGTATTCAACACCAGGGAAGAAGTAGGGGCGCAGACAGGGGTGCGAATGACCGGCCAGAGGCTCGGGACAAGTAGCTTAAGGCCTTTATTTATGGCGATTATGTCCGTCCATGCGTATTTCTGCGCCAGTTGAGACACAAAAGCGTGGAGCAGGCATACGACCGCCTGCCGGAACCAGGGGACGGCGATCCAAACGACGATGGCGATCCAGCTCAAGGTGGCGCCAACGGCGCGGGCACGACCGGCCAGCCGCCTTCCGGCGGGGACGGTGATGAGTCCGGAGTTCCTTCCGATCCAGCCGGCCAGGGCGACGGCCGGGACGGCAACGGCCAAGCTAAGGACAACGCCTCCGGCGCTCCGCCGAGCCATGATCCTTCCGGCACCGGAGAGGTCATGGACGCCGACTCCCGCGCAGACGACGGCTCCGGTTCCGGCGAGACGTCCGTGGACACCGCCGCCGAGGAGCAGGCCTGGGACGAGGCCATGCACCAGGCCCTCAGCATCGCCAGGGCCGAGGGCAAGGCGCCGGGAGGCGTCGAGGAGACGGTCCGGAACGCCCACGCGAGCACGCTCGACTGGCGGACGCTGCTCCGCCGCTACATGACCGACGCCGCCAGCCGCGACTACAGCTGGAGCGTCCCCAACCGCCGCTTCATCGAATCTGGCCTCTACCTCCCCTCGATCCGCTCCGAAGGCATCGACACGATTGCGGTCATCATCGACACCTCGGGCTCGCTCCCGGCCCAGACCCTTGCCGGGTTTTGGGTAGAACTCCGCGAGATCGCCGCCGAGATCAGGCCCGAAAGAGTCATCGTGCTCCAGGTGGACGCCGCCCTGCGGGATGCGGCCGAGTACTCGGCCGACGACCTCCCCGACGAGATCACGCTCAAGGGCCGGGGCGGCACCGACTTCCGCCCGGGCTTCGAGTGGCTCGACGAGCAGGGGATACAGCCAAGCGTGTGCCTCTACTTCACGGACATGGAGTGCTCCAGCTACCCGGAGAGCCAGCCCTCGTTCGATGTGATCTGGGTCAGCTACGGGCCTCCCCCGTCGGAGCGAACCCGCGAGCCGTGGGGCGAACGCATCGATATCGGCGCCTGATGAATCCCACAGCAGGCGCGGCGGTGAAAGTGCTGCGCCCGACGAGGACGGACCCGGCGCAGTGCTTTAACGCCCACGGTTGCAGGTGTAGTATATGGGGCTGCCCAGGCGCGTTGACCGCCAAGCCGCCAACCATCACAGGAGAGAAGGACGGAGGCATCTAATGGACCGAATCGCCGTTGATCCAGGAGTTCACTTCGGCAAGCCATGCGTCGCGGGCACGCGCATTGCGGTGCAGGATGTCCTGGAACTCGTTGACGAGGACATCCCCTTCAACCAGATCGTTAGCGACTACTATCCCGACCTGACCGTCGAGGATGTCCATGCGTGCATTCGGTACGCGATCGCCCTGGTCGGCGCCGAGGACATTCGCCTGCGCCCGGCGACCGGATAGATGAGGTTTCTGCTCGACCAGGACGTGTATGCAGCCACCGCTCGGCATCTGACAGGGTTGGGACACGATGTCGTTCGCGTATCGGAAATCGGTCTTTCCCGGGCCACGGACGAGGAACTGCTTGAAGTCGCCGGCGCGCAAGACCGCCTGTTCGTCACCCGAGACAGGGACTTCGGCCGAATCGTTTTCCTGAACCGACAACGCGGCGCGGTTCTCTATCTGCGCGTGCTGCCTGCGACGCAGGAAGCCGTGCATGCCGAACTTGCCGAAGTGCTGCAACTCTACGGCGAACCGGAGCTGGCGCGGGCATTCGTGGTCGTCGAGCCCGGCGGCCACAGGATCAGAAGACTCCGTCCATAGCCCCGTTCCAACCCCTCAAGCGTTGGCGGCTCCTCACGCCTCATTGGCAGGAACCGTTCCGTGCAGACCTGCCGTCAAACACTGGCCTGAGCGCGTCGACATGGCCGCCGAGCCGAAACACCTCACCGTGACCAGCGCCGTACACCCTGCCCGGCCAAGGCCCGCGGGCAGAGCCTCGCAGTCCTGATTCCCGCTCGCCACCCCAATATCCCGGACCGCGGACACCGGTCTTTGCCCGGGCATCGGCGCCGGTGCCGCCGGTTGGATGGAGCCATGCACATGACAAGAACAGCTACACCACGGGGCGGCGCCCCGCACTGCCCTTCGCACCGGATCACCTGGCGCGCCCGCGCCCTGGTGCTCGGCGGGCTCACCCTCGCCGCCGTCTACACCGCGGCAGCGGTCGCGCTCGGCGCGGGCGGCAACCACATCGGCGTGCTCTGGGTCATCGCGATTGTCTGGACCGTCGCCGCGAGCCTCGCGGGCGCGCTGTGGCGGGGATTGCGTCATGGCGACTGGACTGCGTTCTCCAATTACGAGCTGCCGGAAGACGACGACGAAATGGACGAGTGGCTGTCCCGCACCGGCCGCTATTCCTCGCATCGCGACCTGGAGGACCAACTGCTCCACGAAGACGACCACCTTCGCTGATCCGCTGACGGCGACCGTCTCGCCGATGGCGATCGGACGCCCTGGCCTCCACCGGCCCGCCGTGCGCCGCCGGGAGGTGGCGGCAGGCCGGGGCCGGGCGAGTCCCGGGGGCCGAGGAGGGGCTCCCCAACGCCACCGCCAAGGAGGTCGTCGCCATGCCCGAAACCAACATCACGGAAGAACACCGCCGCGCGTTCGAGGCCCTGACCAGCGGCCGGTTCCAAAACTTCTGCCTCGTCAGTTGTTTCGTTGACGGCGAACCGACCGCGGCCATCGCCGCCGTCAACGTCACTCCCCCCGCTGACGACGGCGGCGAGCCGGAATATCTCATCAGCCCCCTCTTCGTGTGCCCGACCGGGGCCATGACGCTGACCGACCATGACGGGAGGGAGGCGTGAACGGCCGCCGGCGCGCGGCTGAACTCCACGTCCCACCCGAATGCCGCGACATGATCCGCCGCGGCGCCCTCGTCAGCGTCAGTTCGTCAGGCGGCAAGGACAGCCAGGCGATGACCATCCTGCTCGCCCGGATCGTCCCCCGCGACCAACTGGTGGTGGTTCACGCCCCGCTCGGAGAGGTCGAGTGGCCGGGCACGATCGAGCACATCGAGAACACCATGCCCGCGGGCGTTCCGCTGATATTCGCGCGCGTGGCGTCCGGCAAGTCGCTTCTCGAACGCGTCGAGGAGAGGCGCAAGTTCCCCTCGATGCGAAACAGGTTTTGTACGTCCGATTTGAAGGTCTCGCCTATCGAACGCGAACTGCGCCACTACCTGAAGGCCCATCCCCGCTTTGAAGGCCGCCTGGTCAGCGCAATGGGACTGCGACGCGACGAGAGCAGTGCGCGGTCCAAACGTATCCCTTGGGCGCGCAACGACCGCAACTCCCGGGCCGGCCGGGAATGGTTTGACTGGCTGCCGATCTTCGACCTGACGGCTGACGACGTCTTCCGGGTCATCCGCGAAGCGGGCCAGTCGCCGCACTGGGTGTATGCGCAGGGCTTGTCTCGTTGTTCTTGCTCTCTGTGCGTTTTTGCATCACGGCGCGATCTACGCCGGGCCGCCGAACTCCGTCCCGACCTCTACAAGAAATACTCACGGCTGGAGAAGCGAATCGGCCACACGCTGTCGCCGTCCGGTATTCCGCTTCCGGCTCTCACCGGCATTCCAGTCGATTCCGACGCCGGAACGCCCGATCTATCCGAGCGTCTCCACACCGAGGGCGGCGCCGGGCAATAAACCACCCGTCACTGCACGAACGCCGACCGGAGGCGGAGCCCGGCCCGAGGCCCGGAGGCGGGCCGAGCCTGGAGAGAGTTGCCTGGCCCACAACCCCATTCACGGAGGAACACATGAACCACACCGCTCCCATCCACGAGCCGGCGATCCGCTCGATCCCGCTCGACCGTCTGTACGTCGCGCTGGAGAACGTGCGCAAGACGCCGCCCGATGCAATCGCCGAGGCCGAACTGAAGGCTTCCATCGCGAACCACGGACTTCTCGAGAACCTCGTTGTCCGGAGCGAAGGCCTGGAGCGCGCCTACGCCGTGGTCGCGGGCGGTCGCCGCCTCGCGGCCCTGAAGGCTCTCGCCGCCGACGGTGTGCTCGACACCGGCCACCCGGTGCCCTGCCTGGTGGTCGACGGCAACGCCTCGTCCAGCGAGCTGTCGCTCGCCGAGAACGTCATCCGCATCGCCATGCATCCGGCCGACCAGGTGATCGCCTTCACGAAGCTCACCGAATCCGGCGTCACGGCGGCGGCCATCGCGGCGCGTTTCGGGACGTCCGAGCGCCTGGTCGAACAGCGCCTGCGGCTCGGCAACGCCGCGCCCGAGCTGCTCAACGCCTACCGGGCCGGCGAGATCGACCTGGAGACGCTCAAGGCCTTCACCGTCACCACCGATCACTCCCGCCAGATGGCGGTCTGGGAGCAGGTGGCGGACCAGGGCTACCGCCCGGCCGCCTGGCAGGTGAAGCGCATGCTCACCGAGGAGCGGGTTCCGGCCAACTCCGCCATCGCCCGCTTCGTGGGCATCGAGGACTACGAGGCCGCCGGCGGACCGGTTCTGCGGGATCTGTTCGCCGCCGAGGACGAGAGCGGCATCTGGCTGGAGGACCCGGTGCTGTTGCAGAAGCTCGCCATGGAGAAGCTCGGGGAGACCGTGAAGGACCTCCAGACCCGCTGGCGCTGGGCGACGGCCGCGCCGGAGGTGGACTGGACCGAGATCGCCCGCTACGGGCGCATCTCCCCGGAGCCTGCCACCCCAACCCGGGAGGAGACGGCCGAGTTGGAGCGTCTGCGCACCCGCGAGGACGAGCTCTCCGACCTCGACGAGGAAGACTGGACCGAGGCGCTCGAACGGGAGGCCGAGGCCATCGAGACCCGGACATGCGAGATCAACGCGGCCGTGGAGGCCCGGGCTACCTTCCGGACGGAGGACTGCGCGATGGCGGGCGCCATCGCCACCATCGACTGGAGGGGCGACCTTCAGATCGTCGCGGGCCTGGTCCGTCCCGAGGACATGCCGAAGCCGGCGGAATCCGGCGACAGCGCCGGCGGCGACGCCGGTGACGACGACACCACCGCGGACGACCGAGTCCGGAGACCCGCAATCTCCGCGCCCATCGCCTCGCCTGCCGATCCGCAGGCCGAGGCCCGCAAGGAGGCAGGCGTGGGGATCGGGCTTTCGGACGATCTCCGCTCGATCCGCACGGCACTGGTCAAGGCGCATCTCGGGGAGAACTTCGAGGCCGCCTTCGACCTCATGCTGTTCCAACTCGGCCGCGCCGTGTTCACCCACGGCTACCAGGGGCATGCGCTCGACATCGCTGTCCGGGAGACCCCCGACCGGCCCACCCTGCGCATGAACGACGAGGATTTCGGGGCCTGGAGCCCGGGAGAGGAGATGCTCGCCGACCGCTCCAGCCTGCCGCTGGACTGGCTGACCATCGAGGACGGCGGCGAGTCCTTCGCAGCGCTCCGCGCGTTGCCGGAAGCTGACAAGCAGCGGCTCTTCGCGGCCTCGGTGGCGCGCACCGTGAAGGGCCAACTGGCCTTCGAGCCACAAGCGCGTCCCGAACTGGAAGCCACCATCGCCCGGCTCGACATCGACTTCGCGGGCCAGGTGCGCCCCACCGCGGACATGCTGTGGTCCCGCATCAACAAGGCCCGCATCCTGGACATCGCGAAGGACACCCTGGGACCGGCATGGGCCTCGGCGCGGGCGAAGAGCAAGAAGCCCGCGATCGCCAAGGCGATGGAGGAGGCTTTCGCCGCCGGCAGCCCTCCGCTGGGCGTCACCGCCGACGCCCACGCGGCCGCGCTGGCCTGGACCCCTCCCGGCTTCAAGGCGTTCGACGCGGGCCGTGCCGGCGCCGAGGATGCCGGTGCGGAGACAGCGCCGCCCGCCGACACAACGGACTCCGTAGCCGGTCCGGAACCGTCACTGGAACCGGACGCCGGCGCCCTGGAGCAGGTGGAGCCGGACAGCGCCGACGCGCCCGCCGATCCGCCGGAGCCCGTGGCTGCGAGCATCGAGGTTCCGGAGGTGGCCGAACCCCCTGGCGCGCCCATCGCCGCCAACGGCCATGACAACGGCAACGGACTCGACATCCCCGAGTTCCTGCGCAGCGTCTGAACCGCCCTCCGGCCCGAACGCGCCCCGTCCCGCACACCGCGGGGCGGGGCTTTTTGTTTGTCCCACCC
Organism: uncultured Binatia bacterium (SeqCode); assembly: GCA_965219905.1. Taxonomy (GTDB): domain Bacteria; phylum Desulfobacterota; class Binatia; order UBA9968; family JAJDTQ01; genus JAJDTQ01. The sequence continues at coordinate 21,226 of CBDCOS010000008.1, forward strand.
AAACGGGGAGACCGCACATGACACACACCGCCATTCCGCCCAGGGCGACCATCCGCGCCCGGGTCCACGAGAGTGCGCTCAAGCGCGTCACGAAGTTCTGGGCGTCCCGTCCGATCGAGATCTTCCTCGAAACCCTCCAGAACTCGCGCCGGGCCGGAGCCACCGGAGTCCGCGTCACCGTCGAGACACTCGCCAGGCCCGCCGGCCACACGCCCGAGCCGTCCGAACCGCGCCTTGCGGTGAGCATCACCGACGACGGCGCCGGCATCGAGGACCCTTCCGTCCTGCTGAGCTTCGGCGAGAACGGCTGGAATGATGAACTCGTGGCCCGCGAGGACGCGGCCGGCATGGGGATCCTGAGCCTTGCCCACCGCGGCTGCCGGATATCCTCGCGGGCGCGCACGCACGATGGCCGTGCCGGGCAGGGCTGGTCCGTGAATCTCGATCCGGAACACTTCACTGGCCGGAGCGAAGCTCCGGTACGGCCCGACGACGGCGCGCCGTATCCATCCGGCACGACCGTGGAGTTCCAGGCCGCCGAATCCGCCGACATGATCCGCGCCGCGCTCGCCAACGCGGCGCGCCACTACCCGCTGCCGGTCACGTTCGAAGGCGAGACGCTAGAACGCAGGGCCTTTCTCGACGGCGCCGTCCACGCCGAGGAATGGAACGGACTCACCTTCGGGGTCTACCGGGACCGCAGACAGAGCTACATGGAGCCGGACCTCAACTTCTTCGGCCTGACCGTGCCCGTGCGCCTGCCTGCGGTCGAGACCGTCCACGGCGCCATATGGTCCGTCCGCGCCGACGTCGTGGACTGCCCCGGACTCGAGCTCCTGCTGCCGGCCCGCCGGGAACCCGTGGAAAACGCCTTTCTGGAGGAGATGCGCCAGGCCGCCCGCTTGGCGATCTACCGCGCCATGGCCGCCGATCCCGAGCCCCGTCCCGCCTTTGCCGACTGGAGCCGGGCGCGCGACGCCGGCATCGAGCTTGCGCCGCCTCCCCAGGTGCTCCGTCCCTGGCGTCCCTCCATCGCCGACATCGACGACTGGCGGGACCCTCCGAAGCCCGCGCCGGCAGGCCCCGATGCCCTGGTCATGGACTTCGATCCCGAGCCCCCCGAGGCCCAGGCGCTGTGGCGCGCCGCGGAGCGAGCCGGCCTGACGGAGACGCTCTTCGAGGCCGACAGACGCCTGGAAGGCTACGAGTGGCATGACCGCCTCGACCGCGTCACGGGCATCGACACCGAAGTTGCTACGGCCGACGGCAAGACGCGGCCGCTCCAGGACTTCCCCGTGCCCGGACCGAAGAATGCAACCGGGACCCCGTTGCCGCTGCGCCCCGTGGCGATCCGCATGACGCTTTCGGTCAGGACCGCCGGAGGTCCTGACCGCATGCTCCATCTCCCCGCCGACCTCGCCTTCGCGGGCGAGGCCTGGAGCTGGGTCGGCGACGTGCTGCCGTTGGTCACGGCGGACAGCAATCTGGAACCGCACCAACTCGCGGAGCTCTTGCGCCGGGGCTTCTTCGCCCCCTCAGATGACGCGGACGCCGACAGCTGGAGCACTCAAGCCCAGCGTTTCGACGAAGACGCGCTCCACGTCGCCACCAGGCTCCTTTGCAGCGAGGACTCCGCGCTGGAAGTCTCCATCGCCGAGACCGTCCGCCGGGAGATTCTCCACCTCGTTCCCAACGGCCGCAAGGTGGAGATCTCCATCTCCCGACCCGATGTCCGGGTCGTCCTGGGCGATCCCGCCGAAACCGCCACCTGAGACGGCCGGCCGCAATCCATCTCTCCTCCCGCCGGATACCCGCCCCGCGCGGAGCCGAGCCCGGCTGTTTCCGATCGCGGAGCGGCCGGGGCGCGGGAGCGGCCGTTGCTCTCCATCTGCACTGATCCCGTCACAAGGAGGCATTCATGGATATCCGGAACCCGATCGAGGCATTGATCGGCGCGAACGGCGCGAGCACGGTCAGCGGCCTTTCCCTGCTCGACCTCGACTCCATGACCGTCCGGGAACTGCGGCGGCACGGGCTCACGGCCGCACAGGCCGGCAGGGTCAAGGCGGCGTTCGATCTGGGCCGCCAACTCCTCGAAGCCGAAGCCTGCCTGCACGACAACGCTCCGATCGTCAGCACTCCCGAGGAGGCCTACCGCTACATGCGGCCCAGGTACGTGAACGAGCACCGGGAACACTTCGACGTGCTGATGATGGACAACCAGAACAGGCTGATCCGTCACCACCGGGTGTCCACGGGCAGCCTGACCACATCCGTGGTGCACCCGCGCGAGTGCTTCAACCCGGTCATCCGGGAGTCCGCCGCCGGCGTCATTTTTTCCCACAACCACCCCAGCGGAGATCCACTGCCCTCGCGCGAGGACGTGGACATCACCCACCGGCTCCGGCAGGTGGGCGAGGTGATGGGGATCCGGGTCCACGACCATGTCGTATGCGGACATGACCGCTTCTTCAGCTTCAGCAGGGAGGGCCTGCTCTGACTTCCCGATGGCGGCCTTGCAAGCGGTTCCATATGGAGGGGTGCGAACGCGTACATACCGCCGGCCTGTCGACGGCCGGTAGTTGAGCGTCTGCCGCACCCCGGCGCTTCCACACATTCCAGGAGGGAGACATCCATGCTCGACGCCCACACGGCGCCGGACGCATCCGTGCGCGTCCCGGTTACCCACACGCTTCCGGCACGGCCGACCGTCCCGCGCCACCTGCCTTCCGTCGCCGAGGCGCTGTTCACCGCGGCCACAACCCTGCTGCCGGTCCTGGAGGCCGGCAGGCCGCTCGACGCCGCCACCTTGCGCGACGCCATGACGCGCGCCTTCGGCGCCACGGATGCCGAGGGCGCATGGGTCTGGAAGGACGCCTACGAGGCGGTGGAGGCCGCAGTCGTGCTGTTCGTCCGCCGCCACGGCCGGGCCATGCGCCGCCATGCCGGGGCCGGTCCGGACGGACCTTTCGCCATGCTGAGGATGCTGGAGGCCGTGGCCGCCCTGGAGCCCTCTCACACCAAGCGCTCCGAAGAGCAGATCCGCCTGCAACAGTTCTCGACGCCCCTGCCGCTCGCCTACGCCGCGCTCCAGGCCGCGGCGATCCGGCCGGGAGACATCGTGCTGGAACCGTCCGCGGGTACCGGCATGCTGGCGGTGATGGCGGAATGCGCGCTCGGGGGCCGGGCCGCCGGCAACCTGCATCTGAACGAGATCGCGGACGTCCGCCGCGCCCTCCTGTGCCGCCTGTTCCCCGAAACCCTCGTCACCGGCGTGAACGCCGAGAACGCCGCCGACCGCCTGCCGGGCGCCCGGCCCACCGTCGTCATCATGAACCCGCCGTTCTCGGCAACCCCAGGCGTCCAACGCATCCGCCACGACGCCGACCTCCGGCACCTGCGCTCCGCTTTCTCCATGCTGCCGCCGGGCGGCCGGCTCGTGGCCGTCACCTCCGCCAAGTGCGTTCCGGGGGATTCCGACTGGAACGGCGCCTTCGGCCGCCTCGACCCGCCCGCCCGGGTCGTGTTCACCATGGCCGTCGACGGCCGCGTCTACGCGCGCCGGGGCACCGGCTTCGACACCAGGCTCGCCGTGCTCGACCGTGCCGACCGGCCCGGCATCGACGTCGATCCCGGCGCCCGCGCCGAGAACGCCGCCGAGCTGCTCGACGCCGTCATCGCCGGGGTTCCGCCCCGGATGCCGGTGGAAGTACGAACCATCGGGGCCGCGCCCGGCCGGGACCTCTTCGGCAACACGGCCACGCCAAGCCCCTCGAAGCGAAAAAACGCAGCGAACGCCGCACCGCCTGCATCCGCGCCGGCCCAGGACTGGGGGCCGGTGTCTGAACTCGCCGTCGAGACCGGCGCGGCGGAGGTTGCCGCAGACGCCGGCAACGCCGCCTCCGGACCCTACGAGCCCTGGCGGCCCGGCGCCCTCCGGATCCCGAGCGCAACCGCGCATCCGACGCCCCTGGTGCAGTCGGCAGCAATGGCCGCCGTCCCGCACCCGGCGCCGTCCTACCGCCCCATGCTGCCGAAACGCGTTGTCACGGACGGCCTCCTGTCGGACGCCCAGCTCGAAAGCGTCGTACTGGCGGGCCAAGCCCACGAGGGCCATCTCGCGGCGAGCTACCGCATCGGCTCCGGCTGGGAGACCGTCCAATGTTGCGACGTCGAGGACCCGGGTGATGTCACCCTAACCGACGAAGGCGAGACCTTGTCGGCGCCGGTCCGCTTCCGCCGGGGCTGGATGCTGGGCGACGGCACGGGCTGCGGCAAGGGACGCCAGGTCGCGGCCGTCATCCTCGACGGCTGGCTCCGCGGCCGGAAGCGCGCGCTCTGGCTCAGCCAGTCCGACAAGCTTCTCGAAGACGCGCGCCGGGACTGGACGGCCTTGGGCGGACGCGAGGACGACGTGGTCCCGCTCGGGAACTTCCGCCAGGGGGACGAGATCCCCCTCTCCACCGGCATCCTGTTCACGACCTACGCCACGCTGCGCTCGCCGTCCCGCCAGGGCCGGCCTTCGCGGCTCGACCAGATCGTGGGCTGGCTCGCCGGGGGACCCGACGAGGACGACCGCCACGCTTTTGACGGCGCTATCGTCTTCGACGAGGCCCACGCCATGGCGAACGCCGCGGGCGGCAAGGGCGCGCGCGGCGACGTGAAGCCGTCCGCCCAGGGCCGCGCCGGCCTCCGCTTGCAGAATGCGCTGCCGGACGCGCGGATCACCTACGTGTCCGCCACCGGCGCCACGACCGTGCCCGGACTGGCCTACGCCGGGCGTCTCGGCCTCTGGGCCGCGGGCGAGACGCCGTTCGAGACCCGGACCGACTTCGTTTCGGCCATGGAAGCCGGCGGAGTCGCCGCCATGGAGGTAGTCGCAAGGGACCTCAAGGCCCTGGGTCTATACCAGGCCCGCGCACTGGCCTATCACGGCGTCGAGGTCGACATCCTGGTGCACGAGCTCTCGGAGGAGCAACGGCGCATCTACGACTCCTATGCCGGCGCGTTCAAGGTCATCCACGCCAACATCGAAGCCGCGCTCGAGGCCACGGGCATCATGCAGGGACAGTCGACCCTGAACAAGAACGCGAAGTCGGCCGCGCTGAGCGCCTTCGAGAGCACCAAGCAGCGCTTCTTCGGCCATCTCCTGACGGCCATGAAGTGCCCCTCGCTGATCCGCGCCATCCAGTCCGATCTCGACGCCGGCCGCTCGGCCGTGATCCAGCTCGTGTCCACCGGAGAGGCGCTGATGGAGCGGCGCATCGCCGAGATACCGGCCTCGGAATGGGACGACCTCGGCATCGACCTGACGCCCCGCGAGCATGTCCTCGATTTCCTGGCCCACGCATTTCCCGTACAGCTTCAGGAACCCTACACCGACGCCGACGGGAACCTCATGAGCCGCCCCGCGGTGGACGCCGAGGGCCATCCGGTCCTCTGCCAGGAAGCGCTCGCGCAGCGCGACGCGCTCCTGGAAAGACTCGCCTCCCTGCCGCCGGTGCCCTCGGCCCTGGACCAGGTAGTCCAGCACTTCGGCCACGAGGCCGTGGCGGAAGTCACCGGCCGCTCCCGCCGTGTGCTCAGGATCACGGACGCGGGCGGCGAACGCCTGGCGCTCCGCGGCCGGCCGGCATCCGCCAATCTGGTCGAGACGGCCGCGTTCATGGAAAGGAGCAAGCGCATCCTCGTGTTCTCCATGGCCGGCGGCACCGGACGGAGCTACCACGCCGACCTCTCGTGCCCGAACACCGAGCGCCGGGTCCACTACCTGCTTGAGCCGGGCTGGCGCGCCGACCAGGCGATTCAGGGGCTGGGTCGCACCCACCGCACGCACCAGGCTTCGGCGCCGCTCTTTCGACCGGTCACGACCGATGTGAAGGGCGAGCGGAGGTTCATCGCCACGATCGCGCGGAGGCTGGACAGCCTGGGCGCCATCACGCGCGGCCAGCGCGACTCCCAGACCGCCATGGGAGGGAGCGACGCCACGTTGTTCCGTGAGAGCGACAACCTGGAGAGCCTCTACGCCAAGGCGGCCCTGAGGCGGTTCTACCTGGCGCTCTGGCGCGGGGACATCGCTGGCTGGCCGCTTCAACGCTTCGAGGACGCCACCGGCTTGAAGCTCACCTGGGAAGGCTCGCTCAAGGAGGACCTTCCGCCCATGCCGCGCTTCCTGAACAGGCTCCTCGCCCTGCCGATTACCGAACAGAACCAGCTCTTCGCGGAACTGGAGGACCGCATCGCAGCGGGCATCGAGCAGGCCATGGAGGCGGGCACCTACGAGGTCGGCGTCGAGACCGTCAGGGCCGACTCCCTGGCCGCCGCCGGCCGGGAGACGCTGTACGAGCATCCCGGCAGCGGAGCGGCCACCGAGCTCGTAGAGATCGTGCGCCGCGACAGGTTGGAGCCCACGTCTGCCGACGCCGCGTTGGAAATCGGCAAGGACATGCACGGCGGGCCGGTCCTGGTAGTCAATGCCAGGTCCAACCGGGCCGCGGTCGTGCTTCCAGCCCCGTCCGGCCTGTTCGACGACGGCGGCGTGCAGGAGCGCGTCCGGCTGCTGCGTCCCGCCGGGCGGGATACCATGGCGAAGGCTGAGCTCGACGCCTCCAACTGGCGGAACGCGGCCGAAGCGGAATGGCGCTCGCTCTGGGACGCCGAGATCGCCGGCCTACCGTCGCACAAGGAATCGCGGTTCTGGCTCGCGGCCGGCCTGTTGCTGCCGGTCTGGGACCGCCTGCCCGCCGAGAACATGCGGGTGCGGCGTCTCAGGACCGACGCAGGCGAAGCGCTGATCGGCCGCGTGCTCGATTTCGAGCAGGTCCGCACCGTGCGTTCCGCCTTCGGTCTCGCGGGCGGTCCCGCCATGACCGGCGCCGAAGCCTTCGAGGCGGTCATGGGACGCGGCGCGGCGCTCGCGCTCGCCAACGGCTGGCGGCTCGCCAGGCGCCGCATCATGGGCGCCGACCGGATCGAGATCGAGGGACCGGTCGATACCGACACCGCGGTGCTGAAGCGCATGGGCTGCACCGTCGAGATCGTCTCGTGGCGCACGCGCGTCTTCGCTCCGGGCCCCGATCTCCTCGAACGCGTCATCCAACGCTGGCCGCTCGCCGCCTGAGCCCATCGCGTATCCGTATGGCCGTCCAGCCGGCGGCCCGCCATCCACGCCCGCTGCCGGGGCCGCCGGGGGTCCGTACAGCCGGAAGGCGGTCGGCCGTACCCCCGTGCGGCCACGGGGGCAGGGCGTTTCACTCACCGAAGGGAGCATTCATGACTGCACAGACCCTGCCGGACGAACCCAACTACGCGTTCTGTCCAAGCTACGAGCTCGGCGACGAGCCCCAACAGATCCGCATCGTCTTCGAGGGCATGCCGGGCTACGTGCCAACCTGCCTCATTGCGTTGTCCTTAGCCGATGCCGAGCGGCTGTGCGACCGCCTGAACGCCAGGCTGGGACACTCGCGGGAAGACTGGACCGCGCTCGCCGCCCGCTCCATGCACGCCGGGGACGGCCCGGACACCAGCGACGACACCCGGCACTGAACCGGATGCGGCCGCGTTGCCGCGCGCCCGGCCGGCCGACCGCCGCATGCAGCGCCGCCTTTGCAGCCCGCCCCCGGCATCTTCCTGCCGATCCGGGCGCGACGCCGCCGTGCGCGTTTCTCCAGGCGCCCGAGGGCAATCCCAGGGGCCGGAGCCTCTCCCTGGAGCCGGAGAAAAGCGTTCGCGGTGCGAACGCCCGGGAGGAGAGGGGGGAGGCGGTCTCCTTCACGCAGTCCGGGCAAGGCAGGCAGCCAAGGAGGATACGGCCATGTCCGGAATCGATTTCGACCTTGAGGACACCCTGACCGGCAGCGAGCTGCTCGCAGAGATCGGGCTCCACCCCGGCGCCGTCCGCGACGTCATCGACGACGACCGCGCCAGGCGCTGTCCCGACCCCCGGGACGCAGCCGGCGGAGACCCTCTCACCGTCACCGCCGCGCTGACGGCTGGAACGGAGTGAGAGGCGGGCTTGAGAGAGGTGTGAACGGAAGGGGATCGGAGAGGGAGGACTCCGGTCCCCGGACGCTCGTCAACCATCGTCATTAACCAGGAAGGAGAACAATCATGGCATTCGGACTCAATCGCGTGGAACTGATCGGACGCCTCGGCGCCGACGTCACCGTGAACCATCTCGTCTCGGGCGGCCGCGTGGCCAACATGAGCGTCGCCACCGACGAGGGGTATATCGATCGCAACTCCGGCAACCGGGTGGACAAGACCGAGTGGCACCGGGTGGTGACTTTCCAGCCCGGCCTCATCGACATGCTGGAGAAGCACGCCCGCAAGGGCCGGCTGGTCTACGTCGACGGCAAGTTGCAGACCCGGCGCTGGTCCAAGCCCGGCGAGGACAGCGACCGCTACTCCACCGAGATCCTGCTGGTTCCCGGCGGCGCGGTAAGGTTCTTGGACAAGCCCAACGGCAACGGCGCGCAGGCCGCGGCGGACCCGTCGATGGCGGCGGGCGACGCCGCCACGCAGGACGCCGGGCTCCCGTCCCCGCCCGCGGACGAAGACATTCCGTTCTAAGTGGACCCGTCCACTTCCTCTCCTCCCAACACTGGGCCGGCGCCTTGCGCGTCGGCCCATTTTTTGTGGAGTCCGTTCCGAGCAAGCACCCTCCGGGCGTCGCGCCTTCGCTTCGCTCGGCCCGTTCGCCCTCCGGCTCCGGCCGGGTGTCCCGTCTACTCAAGGAGTGCCGCCATGTACAACCATCCCTCGCCAGCAGCCGCCGTTGCCGCCGCGCTTGGCGCACGCGCCGAAGACGTCTGCCGCCGCTACCTCCCCCACGGCCGCCGCCAGGGCCGCTACTGGGTCGCGGGCGACCTGGACGGCGCCCGCGGCCGCTCCCTCTTCGTCCGCCTTCACGGTCCCGGCATTCCAGGGAAGTGGACCGATGCCGCCCAAGGCACCCATGGCGACCTGCTTGACCTCATCCGCCATCGCATTAATGCGCCGACGCTACGCGCGGCGCTGGACGAAGCCCGGGCCTTCCTCGCCCTGCCGGCTTCGCCGGCCGCGGGCGATGCAGGTGACTACGACGCCACCGAGGCGGCGCGCCGCCTGTGGCGGCTATGCCGCGCCGTCGACGGCACCCATGCGGAAGCCTATCTCCGGGCCCGGGGCCTCGCCCGCTGCCGGTTCCCGGCGCTGCGTTTCCATCCGGAGCTTCGCTACCGTGAAGGCTCGGCGATCCGACGGCTGCCGGCACTGGTCGCCGCCGTCACCGGCGACGACGGCGCCGTCTTTGGTGTGCACCGCACCTGGCTCGATCCCCGCCGCCCCGCCAAGGCGGACGTCGCCTCGCCCCGAAAGGCCCTCGGCCGCATCCACGGCCTCGCCGTGCGCTTCGGTTCACCCGACCGCGTCGCTCCGCTCCTTGTCGGCGAAGGCATCGAGACCGTGCTGTCCCTGGTCACCGCCGTGCCCGACATCACCGCGGCAGCCGCCCTCTCCGCCGGCAGCCTCGGTTCCTTCTCCATCCCGCCCGGTTGCTCAGGCCTCGTCATCGCCCGCGACAACGATCCGGAAGGCGAACAGGCCGCCCAACGCCTCGCCCGGCGCTGCGCGCGGGCGGGCGTGGCGGCCACGGTCATCGTTCCGGAAGGCGGCGACTTCAACGACGACCTCGCTTCGCTCGGCGCCGATGTCCTCGCCGCAAGGTTCGGGCCGCTCTTCCGGTTCGCTGGAGTCGGAGACGAGGGAGCCTGAGAGGGCAAAGCCTTGATGGAAGGAGAGAGAGTATGGACACCGTCATCAACCTCAGAGACGAACCCGCGCTCCGCGACATATTCGAGCACACGGACGTGCACAACAACACCGTCCTCATCGACCGCCGCACCAGGTGGGGGAACATGTTCCGCATCGGGCCCGACGGAACCCGCAGGCAGGTCGTCGCGCAATACCGCGCCTATCTCTGGCTCCGCATCCGCTCCGGCGTCGTCGCGCTCGAAGACCTCGCCGAACTGGACGGCATGCGGCTGGCCTGCTGGTGCGATCCTCAACCTTGTCACGGACACGTGCTCGCCCGCGCCGCAGCCTGGGCCGCGTCCGCACTGGCCGAAAGGAGGGGCGGGTGATGGGCAGCGTGACCTTCAAGCGGATCACTCCGCAAGAATCCCGCATCTACGATGCCGACGGCGACCACGTCGGCGATGTCTACCGCCAGGACGACATCCTCGCACCCGGCCGCGTCTACTACGTCCTGCACCTGATTGAGGATCCCCGGGGACCCAGGCGCGTCCACGACCGCCACCGCATCCGCGAGACCGCTCAGCGCCTCGTCGACACCCATCCCCTCTGGCCGTGATCGGCAGCGCGGGGGCCTCCACGTCCGCGAAGGGAAGTTTGAGCTTCTATGGGGACGGTGTTGTTCCGTACAAGTCCCCTCCTACGTGATCTCCCATCTTCTCACACGTGCTCTCTGCGCCAACCCCGCTGGGGTCCTACTCTACGCTTCGCTCCGTTCCGGCCGGGCTCCGCCCGGTGGCTCCGTTGCGCGCGCGTGAACAGACGGGACATCACTTCGGAGCGGACGCCGCTCCAGTCCCGGGCCTCGGTAGGTCCTTAACGAGAGAAGGAGGAAGTCATGAACAGCATAGAGAACATCGCGGATCAGGGTCAGTCCGTCATGGAGGCGTTCTGCGAGAGCGCGCAGCTCTTCGGAGCTACCCCGGGGGCGGACGAGTTCGATTCCAGGGACGTCTGGGACGAGGACGACGCTCTCGACGCCGTCCATGCTGCGTTCGAGATCCTCGCGGGCGGCATCGGCCCCGACGGCACTCAGCTCTCAGACGAACGCGAGAGCCTGCTCTGGGGCTTCGTCAACCTGCTGGATGCTCAGACACAGCGCCTCGACCGGTCAGCCGACCGCCTCATCCCCGACCTGCGCGACCTTCAGCACGAGCAGGACGGTTCCGAGATCAAGTCCCGCGAACTCGAACTCATCACCGACCGGGTGCAGAACCTCTCCACACGCCGCGACGCCTTCGAGCGCATGCGCGATGCCGCGGCCGAGGACTACCTTGCAGCGACCGGCCAGACCTGGCGGCCCCGCAACGGCTCGCACACCAGCCAGACCGGCAAGCTCACCTCCGCCGCCATCGATGCCCGCGATTTCGTGCGCGCCCGCAAGGACCGCAAGACACAGGCGCATCTGCCGCAAGGGACCCTGGTCGCGGTCACGGGCGGCAAGGACATCACTGACCCCGCCGCGGTCTTCAACAGGCTCGACAAGGTCCGCGCAAAGTACAACGACATGGTGCTCGTGCACGGCGGCGGCCCCGGCGTCGAGCGCATCGCCGCAAGCTGGGCCGAGAAGCGCGGCGTCCACCAGGTCGTGTGCAAGCCCGACTGGGACCGCCACGGACGGGCCGCTCCCTTCCGCCGCAACGACGACCTCCTCAACCTCCTGCCCAAGGGCGTCATCGCATTCCCCGGAAGCGGCATCACCGACAACCTCGTCGACAAAGCCCGCCAGCTGGGGATACCGGTGCAGAAGATCGAAAAGATCGCGGCCTGAGCCGCACACCACCATGGGGTCGCGCCGCTCGTTGGCGCGGCCCCTTCTCGACGGCGCGCTTCCGCCCGCGCGTCGCTTCGCTCCGCCGCGCTTCCTCGCTTCAACTCTCCCGGAGATCGCTCCCTCGCCACCATTGCCGACAACTCCCTTCATCTCCACCACGACGCTGACCATGACGACAATGCCCGCAGTGCGCTCGCCTTCGGCGGGCCCCCCCCCCCCCCACGGCCCACGTCGCCGAGTACCCGCTTCGCGCCTACCCTATGCCACTCGGCGACGTGGGCCTCCCCCCGCCTTCGGTCCGGTCCGTCCGTCTGCGCCTCGCTGGTGCAGCTCCGCCCGTCACCGATCTTCACATCACCATCGCTGCCGGCGACGCCCTTCATGTCCGCGATGCCGCGCACCTTGACCGGGATGTCCGCCACAGACCGGTCACTGACGCCGACCATGATGGCGCCGCTCAACAGGCCGGTGATGTCGATGACCGTGCGCAACTCGACCACCGTGCCGGTTCACCTCGAACCGCTCAGGCGCCTGGCTCAGATCGCCGCCTTCGGCAACATCGCTCAACTCATGCCGCCCGTCTCGCTGCGCTCGTCGTCGGCGTCAACTCTCCGCGTCCGCGTCGCCGATGCGGGCTGCGCCCGTCACCGGCTTCCGCATCTCGTCTCCTCCTGCGTCCGCGCCACCGCGGACAACGACAGCGTGCTCCGCACGTCTGCCGTCATGACCTTCGGTGCTCCCCGCCGCGTGCTGCGGACGACGCCGATCACGACAGCACCGGTCAACATGTCGGTGATATCCAGGACGATGCAGCAGCTCGGCCACTGCGCCGATTCACTTCGAACCGGTCGGGTGTCAGCCCGGCTCGCCGCCTTCGGCGACTTCGCCCCACTCGCTGCTGCCGGCCTCGCTGCGCTCGTCGTCGTCACCGCCGCTCTGCGTTCGCGTCGCCCGGTGCGGGCTTCGCCCGTCACCGGCCTCCGCACTACCCCTTGCACTTGTGCCAGCGCCACTGCAGGCGCTACTGCCATCGCCTCCGTCAGTGTGCTCGACACGACCGCCTTCGCTACCTCCCGCACTCTCCGCCACTCAATCGCCGTGGAGGCTCCCTCCGCCGGGTCCTCCGGCACCCATTCCCCTTCGCTTGTGCCCCTGGTTTCTTCGTTCCTGACCGCCTGCGCGGGCTCTGGTTCTCACACCCGACGCACCCCTGGTGCTGTCGCCGCATGTCTGCGCTTGCGTGCGCATCGCCACCGTTTTCCCGCCGTCCCCCGTCTATCTCGTGATGGGCGCCTGTAACACGGATTGTGTGACGCCTATCTCCCTGTAATCATTGCTCTGTGTTTTTTCGTGTTTGTCATGTATGCTCTGGAGAACCGCGTGTCACACGGCTCAAACACGGAAAAACACGCCGCCCTCCGCCGGGAGGAGGTCGCCTGGGTGTGCCGAAAACAATCTCTTTGCAAAACCGCTCCAGCGTGCGATCCAACGAACCCGCGTGAGGCCGGGGTCATGCTGCCAAAGGGGGAGTTGAAGATGGCGAGCCAGAGCTTCCAGCGCTTTATTCGGTTCACGGTTCACCGAACGCGAATGGGACGCCGTCACCGAGGCTGCCGAGAAGGCCGGAGTGAGGCCCGGCACATTCGTGCACAAGGTTTCGGCGCGGGCCGGCCAGCGAAATCGACCGCGACGAGGACCGGCTCACGCCGGAACTCGCGGAGTTGATCAAGCGCACCTTCCGCGGCGTGCATGTGCTCGCATACCTCAAGCACGAGGTACGTGTGACGCGACTATCGGCTATCAGGCGTGGCTGCGAATGGCGGCGATTGTCTTCGACCGATGGATGTCCTGCCACAACCACGGAACGGGACGGTGTGCTCCCGCACGCCCCTTGCGCTTGCTGTCAGGTACTTCTTGTCCAGTTCGGGACGTGAGGAGGCCACCACCGACCAGCCTCGCGCTCGAAGGCTTTGGGCTCAGACACCCGACGGCGGAGCTTGCGACACGGCGCGGCACTGCCATACTCTTAGAGACACTGGCGGATCATCGTCATATCCTTGAACTACACCGTGCGGGAATGGAGGCTGCTGTTGGCGTGCCGGGAAGACGACAGGAGGACAGCCTGATGAACTGGCGAGACCACATTACCGTTGATCCCAAAGTCTGTCATGGGAGGGCCTGTATTACGGGCACGCGAGTCTTGGTCGCCACCATCCTCGAAAACCTGGCGGCAGGCCTAGGTCCGGACGAAATCACTAGGAGCTACCCTTCGATCACAACAGAGTCCGTGCGGGCAGCGGTGTGCTACGCCGCGGAGCTGGCCAAGGAGCGGGTCGCGCCGCTGATCGAGTAGGAGTGGGGCCAGGTGCGATTCAAGCTCGACGAAAACCTCCCGGCCGAAATGGCGGGCCTGTTCAACCGGGCAGGTCATGACGCGGTGACCGTTCTCGATCAGAATTTGGGCGGTGTCAGCGATTCGGACTTGGCGACCGTCTGCGCTCAGGAGCGGCGCGCCATCGTGACCCTCGACATCGACTTTTCGGACATCCGAACATATCGACCCGGCGCATATTCCGGAATCGTTGTGTTTCGACTAGGTGATCAGGCGCGCGACCACGTCCTGGAGATCGGAGCACGGTTTCTTGAGCGGCTTTCCGCCACGTCCCTGGACGGTCAGCTATGGATTGTGGAGGAAACGAGAATACGGGTGCGTAATTGAGCAGTCCCTTCGAATAGGTTTTCGGCGGTGTGTCTTTCGTCGCCCTAACGCTGTGTCCACGGATCGCTGCCGTGCGCTTGCAGATGCTGTGGCGCGGCTGTTTCGTGTCAGACGCGTTATAGTCGGTGGAATCTGTATGGTGTATCTTCGGTCAGACGCCGGTGGCCGGAGATGCGGTATAAGATCTGGCTGGGCAAGGGCTGAGACGCGCCGAGCCCGGAAGGAGTCCATCCGACAGCAAGGGGCGCAGTCTGAGGCTTGCGGCCCGCCCGTACCAACTCCACCATCTGCTGCCGGTACTCCGCCGCATACGGCGTATTCCCTCTCGACATCTCTACACCTCCTGCTCTCTCACTTTAAGTGTCCACCAAATCGGGTCAACTCCACCTCCTTCCTGCTCTGGTTAATGACGATGGCCTGTGAACGTCGAGGGACCCGGAGGCCTCCACTCCCCGGCATCTACGTTTTCATGGGCTGCCTCGGTGGTGTATGATTCGTGGCGGGGGGTTCGGGAGTCCCATGAATGCACCGGCCCCAGCCTTGCTCATCGCTCCTGGACGCCATTGCCTCCGGCATGTCGATCAGTATGGAATGGCCGAGGAGGAACACATGCATATGCCGGCCACCACATTCTTCCTGTTGATTGCGGCCCTGTTAGCCCTGTGCGCGGGACAACCCGCCGGGGCCGAAGAGAGCGGCAGTTTCGAGATCGTGGAGAACTACGTCCACGACTACACCACACTGGAGCACGCGGGACGGACGATCACCGCGGGTCCTGTGGAGGGGACGGCGACCGTCTTGAAGAGCAGCGGCGCTCCCTTCGCGAAGGGCGGAAACTGGCGCATCGCCTGCGTGGCCTACGCCAGGAGTTCGGACGCCGGATTGGATCTCGAGGCGCCGTGCACGCTGACCGCCGAGTCGGGGGACACGGTGTACCTTTTGGCGGAGAGGCGGGCGGGGGACGTTGCGGCGGGCGGCGGAGGCCGGGGCGTTCAGCGGATCCTGGGCGGCACGGGCAGGTATGCCGGCGTCACCGGCGAGTGTCCCTACACGACGACTACCTTCCGGACCGGTGGGTGGTCTCGCGCGTAGCATGCACCTGGCGAAGGCCGTGATTCAGCGGGCAAAGACGTTCCGGGGCCATCTCACCGACGGAGCTTGGCGCGTGATGTTCCGCAGGGCGATATGGGAGCGGGTGCTGCTCTACTCCTTCCCGGTGGTCCTGGTGACGATCCTGAGCTACACCGGTCACCTTGAGAACTACTACCTCTACCACCCGCTCCGCGAGATCACCGTCACCCCGACCGACTACGGGGCGCCCTTCGAGGACGTGAGTTTCCAGGCCGCCGACGGCGTGCGGCTGCACGGCTGGTACGTGAGGCCTCCCGGCCCCGACCGCCCGGTGCTGCTCTGGGCGCACGGCAACTCGGGCAACCTCTCCCACCGGGCTCGCCATATTGCCGCGATCTACAAGGAGTTGCGGGCGGGAGTCTTCCTGTTCGACTACAGGGGATTCGGCCGAAGCGAGGGAAAGCCCTGGGAGTCGGGACTGTACGACGATGCCCGGGCCGCCTACGCTTGGCTGGCCAAGCAGGTTCCGCCGGGGCGGATGTTCGTGTTCGGGCGTTCGCTGGGGGCTGCGGTGGCGATACGCATCGTGTCGGAGGGCGCGGCCGCCCGCGGCCTGATTCTTGAATCGCCCTTCGAGACCCTGCTGGCGATAGGGAAGGAACTGTTCCCGTTCCTGCCCGTGAGCTGGCTCGTTTCCCAGAAATTCGACAACGCCCGCTACCTTCCCTTGGTGAGGATACCCGTGTTCATCGTTCATGGCGACGCCGACGAACTCGTCCCCATCGCTCATGGCCGGCGGCTCTTTGCGCTGGCCAATCCCCCCAAGCGCTTTCACCTGATCCGGCGATCGGGACACGACGACACCTGGCGGGCCGGCGGCGAGCGGTACTGGGACGCCTGGCGCTCGTTTCTGGCGAACCCCGGACAGGATGTTCCGAAGCCGGTAGGCCCGCTGGGAGAGCCGTGACCCTGCTCCGCCTTGAGGGGCGGAGCCAGATGTCCTTCTTGGGTTGGCGTAGAGCTTGTCGCGGTCGTAGCAGCCACGGCCATGATAGTTCCAACCGGGATCAGACGGCGGCATTGTAGACGGCGCCGGTGTACGTGGGGTTTCGACGAAGGTCTCGATGAGGACCTTTCTCTCGCAGTTGCCGCGTCCATCCGGTGAAACTGTCGCGGGGCGAGTTTCCATGCCAAGGTGCTGAAGCCGAGCATCGCTAGGGGCGAGCCGTGGCGGTCGTGGACAGCCTAGCGCATCTGGGCGCCGACCAGGGTCTTGTAGCCGAGGTAGTGGCGGCGGGTGACGAACTCATTCCACGGCCTTTCCTCGCGGGTGTCGTGCGTGATGGTGCACAGGTGAGCGGACGGACCTCGTCGAGGGTGGCCGGGGTCGGGAACAGCGGCGGCTCGATTTCCGCTCCGAAGACGATCGGCCGGGGATGGCCCTGCCGCCCCGTCAGGGGCGGCAGGATGATGACGCCGTCGCAGTTCATGGCGAGCATGGCGAACGTGGCCATAATGTTCTTGAGGCCGCCGTCGGGCTTCAGTCAGCCGATGCGGGGCAGAACTCTCTGGACAGTTCGGCGCGGGTGGGCGCACTCGCAGGCCCGGTGCCAGCGGGGACGGCGGATCACAAGCTTGTGGGCCTTGACCTCGATCTCGATGAGTGTCGACTCATCGGCGCCGTTTGGCGCATAGGGCTGTCCGCAACGGCCGCAAACGCACGCATCCGACGGCGGGTCGATCTGCTCCAGGCGCTCCCCCGATCGTGCGAAGCGCCGCAATCCCGGTTCTCCAGCGATTTCTTCGTGTCCTCCGAACTCTTCAGCGACGCACGCAAGCCGTCGATCCAGGCGGAGGGGTCGACCTGCTAGGACAGCCCTCAGTCTCGTGCGGAGATGTTCGATCATCCGCGACAGCGAGCGGATCGTTGGGGAGGCTCCGGTTCCCTGACCGCCCTGCGCAGGCTGCGGAACTCGCGGTGCGGCGCCTTGACCGTCTGTGTGCCCGTCCAGGGCCTTGCGCAACCGCTCAGCCCTGGACCGGAACCTCGGCGTAGCCCTGCGGGTCTGCGGCTCCCGAGCGCCCCTGGGCAGCGAGGCGGCCGTACCGCACCTGTTCGTCTCGACGCCGGCCTTGGACAGCAACTTCGTCAGACAGCGCCACCTCGGCCTGCAAGCAATGCGCGTCCCGCCGGCGAGTGCCAGAGTACAAGGTACGTTCCGTGCTGGGGCTTTCGGTCACGATGGCACACAAGAACGTACACATGGAGACCTCCCAGGTCCCGGTGCAGTGCGTACGTACGTGCCTTGGGTTCCTCGACACCGCGGGATTCCACCCCCCCTCGCCATATTGGTGGACTGGATACTGCCTTCGGCCCGTTGAAAAACCTCGGCATCCCGGACACGTCTCTTTCGGTGCTCA
Organism: uncultured Binatia bacterium (SeqCode); assembly: GCA_965219905.1. Taxonomy (GTDB): domain Bacteria; phylum Desulfobacterota; class Binatia; order UBA9968; family JAJDTQ01; genus JAJDTQ01. The sequence goes on from CBDCOS010000008.1 coordinate 39,003, forward strand.
ATAGCCCTGCCCGCACGCGCCCCTGTCAACGCTTAGCCCCCATCCTCACGAATGATGGCCCATGACTCGGGGTGGAAGTGGTGGCTAGCCTTCTCCTTCCCGCCGGACTTTCACCGGCTGCACTGCACCAGTTAGCCTGGCGCTCGCCTTCCTCGAACCAAACCGAGACGGATCGGAAATCCCCGCCTCCACTACGGTTGCTCGCAGCAGGCCCAAGTCCACAGGTTTCAACCACTCCCCAACTGGAAATCGGTTCCTACGCAGTTTTCACACGGTCTGAGTTGCCTGCTACACAAGGCCGAAGGCATCACGCCCGCCTGCCCAGGAGCAACGGACCGTGCGGTTCTGGCTGCGGTTGACGCCGTCTGTCTTCTCTTCGCAGGATCGTTGCCATGAGCTGGTTCCGGGTGCATTCTTCCGGCCGGAACCCTTCCTTGGCGTCCCTTTTGCCGCAGACGGGAGTCAGCGGACTGGGCTTCGGTACGCGCGTTGGTCACATGCCGGAGCGCATGCACCGGCGGGACAGGTGCAGGAAAAACGGCAATCCCAACGCGGTGGAGAACCAGAGCGTGCTCACGCGCATGATGCCGACCATCGCCATGGCGCCGGCCGTGGTGTTGCCGGCGAAGCCGGCAATGAGCAGGGCCATCGTGACTTCCTGACCGCCGATGCCTCCGGGGAGCAAAGTGATGGCGCCCGCAATGTTGCCGAGACCGAGGGTCGCATGGGCCTGCCGCAACGATAGCTCTCCGCCGACCGCGGGCATGAGCATGTGCAATGCGACGGCTTCCATGCTCCATGCAAACAGGCTCAACGACAGGAGCCTGACCAGGAGGGCCGGTTTGAGCAGCAGCGCGAGGTTGCGGCACACGGACAGCAACAGCGCGAACAGCCGCGGTCTGCGGCGGCCGGTTGTTGCCCACACTGCCTTGATGGCGCGCCGCGCCCATCGGGGCAGGGCCATGAGCATCACCAACGCCGAGGCCGCAACCAGCCACGGTGCCGCCAGCCAGCCGGGACCCAGGCCAAGCCCCAGGCCCGCGCCCGCGAAAAGCAGGAGTGCGCAGAAATCGAGCAGCCGATCGAAGATCAGCAGCGGCAGCGTACGGCGGTATCTCAACCGCCACAGGCGCCAGAGGACCCAGCCACGCCACAGCTCTCCGATGCGTCCGGGAGCTAGGTTCATCGGGAAGCCGCCTACATAGACCGTCGCGAGGGCGGCGCTCTGGACATTGAGGCTTGCCGCGCGAGCCAGCAAGAGCCACTGTGCGACCCGCACCGCAAAGCCGACGGCCGCGAAGGTCATGAAGGCCGGAACCACCCACCAGGGAGTCGCCGCAAGGATGAGACGCAAATCGACCCTGAACGCGAGCAGGGCCAGAGCCGCCAGCGCATAGACGCCCAACAATACTCCCAGCCAGCGCCTTGCCCGCGAGCCAAAAGCGTCTCCGTCGCCGTGACTGCCAACGTGCATGCGGGTTGGACCTCAGTGCCGGACAGGAAGCTCGGCCCGGATGCTCCAGCCCTCGCAGTGTTTCCGGACGCCGAGCCACGGGCTGGCGCCATGAGATCGGTGTCCGGCGTGCCGATCTGGTCCGCAGGCATGAAAGCAGCGAGGGATCCCGTGTCAGGAGCCTTTGCCTGCCGAGTCGGTTGAGCCAGCTATGTCTCGCCACATGTAACAATTCGCGCCCGCCTCGCCAACCCGGATGTTGGCGGCCTTTACCGGCGCTAGAGATGAAGCGCGCTCAAGGCGGAGAAGTCATGGCACACTCTCACGATCCGGACTCATGGATGGCTCCTGACGCCCCGGGACAAGGGGTCCGTCCCCCATCGTTTCCGAAACAACGGCCAGACGCCGCCGCCCCGATTCGGTTGTTTGGCACCTTACGCGCTTGCAGCGGCGCTTGGCTTCGCCGCCCTCCTGTCCTTCGGGCTCGGCTAGGAGGGCGGAGCCGGCAGGCTTAGGGTGGGTCCGGACGACTTCATGCGGGTGGTGCGGGTCCTCGACTGGGTCGACGGCCAGGGTTGGAACGACATGGCGCAACGGCGTCTCAATCCGCCGGTCGGCGTGGACATGTACCGGTCGCGCTTGGCCGACCTGCCCTTGGCCGCGGTCGTCACGCCCGCCGAACCGCGGCTGGGAGGCCCGGGGGCGGTGAATCTCGCGGTGCTGGTGGTCCCGCCGCTGCTCGGCGGAGCGTTTGCCGCGTTGTTCCTGTGGGCCGCCGCGCCCTTGATCCCGAACCGCAGAGCCGCATTGCCGGCCGCGGTGTTCACGACGTCGGCCCTGGTCATCCCCCCTGGTGCAGATGCTGCCGGGACGGGCCGATCATCACGGACTGCAACTCGTGTTCACCGTTCTAGCCCTGGGATTTCTGATGCGGCGCCTCTCGCCCGGACGGCCATAGGCGGCCTTGGCGATGGGCATCGCGGGCGGCGTGTCGCTGGCTGTGGAGCTCGAATCGCTGACGTTTCTGGGCGTGTCCACCGTCATCCTGTCCTTGATCTGGCACGGCGCGGCGGACCTGCGGCGATGGCGTTGACATGTTTCGGTGTGGCCTTGGCGGCGATGGGAAAGCAGAAGGCACCGGGCAAAGCATATCGCAGGGGATTGACGGTTTTCGAACTGTTCGAGCGGTTCCCTGACGAGGCTTCCGCCCGCCGGTGGTTCGAGGGCGTCCGGTGGGCGAACGGCCGGTACTGCGGACACTGCGGCTCCACCAACACCCGCGAGGTTCCCCATGAGAAGCCCATGCCGTAGTGGTGCACGGACTGCCGCAAGTACTTCAGCCTGAAGGTTGGGACCCCGATGCAGTCCAGCAAGCGTCCTCTCCACAAGTGGGTGGTCGCCATGTACATGATGAGCACCACCCTGAAGGGCATCCCCTCCATGAAGGTCTACCGGGAGCTGGGCGTCTAGCAACCCACCGCGTGGTTCATGATCCACCGCATCCAGGAGGCGTAGGACACGGACAGCGACACCTCGGTTCCGTGGTCCGGTCGAGGTGGACGAGACGTACATGGGCGAGCTTGAAGCGTTCCGCGTATTTACCGGGCTTAGGGAGCGCCCTCTCGCCGCGTACCGGCTCTTGTATTCGGCGGATGACCCGACACGGGCTCCGCACAGTGGTCGCAGGTGGCACGGTAGGCAGGACACTTGCGCGAGGGGCCTCAAGCGGTATTGTAAACCGAGTAAGGGTGCTATAGGATAGCGCCATGGACCCATCCGATTACATTGTTGTCGGTGTTGGCATTGCCATTCTTGGGTTTTTGTGGAACCTTCATCGGGATGTTGCTGACCTTCGAGAGCGCATGGCTAAGATCGAAGGTCTGTTCGAAGGATTCACGCGGCGCGGAGGCTTGGCAAATGACCAGTAAGGTTCCCCGAAGGAAACCCCGCAAGGTTCACCACGACATGCCGGAGGATGCGCCGTCAAGTATTCTTTAGAACCCCTTTTGCTATCGGTCACTCTGCCGTCGACGGCATGGTCGACCATCGCGTGTGACCGCTTGTCCCTTCCACGGACTGCGCTTTGGGATGGGGTGGCCGCCGCAGGTATGACGCACCTTGGGCCGCGCAGCGGTAACGGGGATTAAAGACGGTCAGATCAGTGAGACGATAGGGTCATGCGACCTCAAGACTCGACATCGACATGATGTTGTCAATGCGCGACGGCGTGTTCAGAAGCCGCCAAATGACGTTGTTCAAGAAGTCCAGCACATCCGGCGACACCGCCGTGTTCCGCATCACTGGATGGAGCCAGGTCATTTTATCTGGATCGAAATCCGCCGAAAGATGGCCGCCCGCGATTGCCGTGTCGAAAAGCTCGGTACCGGGGAACGGCACGGCAAGCAGGAAGTTGGCCTTGTACATGCCGGCGTCGATATGCTGCTTGGCAAGCAGGATCGTCTGTTTGATTTCCTCCAGCGTTTCGTCGGGCCAACCCAGAATGTAGTTTCCTCCGACCGTAATGCCGAACTTTCGGGCGGCATGGATGAGCGACACCGTATCGGTCTTCGCTAGGTTGAGTTTTCCCGTTGCGTACTTGTCGATGATTCGTTGCGATCCCGACTCAAACGGCAACGTGAGTTCCTGAAATCCCGCCCGTCCGAGTCTCTCGAACAACTCTTCATCCGCAACAAGCCGCCCGGCCTTCGGACGGGACATGTGAACGATGTTCACGCCGTTGGTATCACTAAGCTTCAGGTCGCGATCAGCAATCGCGTCGATGATCTTCAGGGCTCGCTCTTTTTTGGCGAACAGCGAATCATCTTCAAGGAAGACGTGTTCGACGTTCAGGGATTGGAGGACGTCGAACTCTTCGAGCACGCGCGGTAGCGACTTCATGCGGAACTGTCTGAGATTTCCGGTGAGCGAACCGTCTCCTTCCCGGGAGATGTGACAAAAGGAGCAATTGAAGGGGCATCCCCGTGAAGTCATGACGGACGCGTAGCGAACCTTGTCTTCCGGTTTGAATCCGCCGCCGTGCGGCCGGGCAATTGCGGCGTATTTCCCCAGCGGCGCGAGATCCCAGGCGGGAAACGGGAGACTATCCAAGTCCTGTACGACGGGCCCCGCTGGAATTGTGTGAATTCTCCCCTCTCTCATGAACGCAACGCCCGGAATATCGGAAAAATCCCGGCAACCACGCCGGAGATGCTCGCCGGCCATCAGGATGGTATTCTCAGCCTCGGACAGGAACACGAGATCGGCCCCGGCGCTCAGGAACCACGGGGCCATATGCCTGGCGTTCGTGCCGCCCACCATGATCAGCTTCCGGGGATGAACCGCCTTGATATGCTTGACGACTTCAGCCGCCGTGGATGCCTGTGGCGTATACGAGTTCGACAGACCGACAACGTCGAAATCGCGGACCGCCTCCGCAATCTCACCGAGCGCCATGCCGACGCGTACGGTTCCGTTGGACTTCTGTACGCGGTAGAACGAATCCTCAAGGCTCGTGCCCGGAGGGCCGACGTGCGCATCGAGGATTTCCACGTCATACCCATGTGATCTGAGTGCTCCTGCGAGATACAGGAGACCGAGCGAACCGTCGGGTTTCGCGCTGTCCTCTGGCTGGAACTTCGACGGCGGGTACAGGAGAAGAAATCTCATCCCCTTCCCCGCGGAGGAAAGCAGACACCGGTGTCAAGGTACGTCGAGTCTGTCAAGTACGCTCCCGCAAATTCCCAAATACGCGCGCTCCGCCCTTCGTCACAGGAGCCCGTTAAAAAACGCTTCAAGGACTTGATCGTCAACGACGAAAGTTATCCAATGAGACATGAACCCGCACCAGCCGTCAAGGCCGCGAAGTTCCCGAGCACCTTGAGGGAAGCGACAAGGTCGTAGTCGATGAACCGCCGGCGTCGGTCACGAGAAATCGGTTCAGGTAAACTGCTCCTTCCGTATTGGGGCGGTCGTTGTCAAGCACCGCGCTCTTAAGGGTTTCCACGACCCCGTATGGTCCATCGCCAGGCTCTCGCTTCCGTCCGTGGTCAGCGCAAGGGCTGCCGACTTCATGCCTGGTCCAGCACGATTCCCGAGTGCCTATCTCCTCTGCGTGCTCGAACGCGTCGGAACGGTTCGGCAACTGGGAGCAATGACGCGCATCATCGGGAACCGCGTCCCAGCGAGGGACACCGGTGGATCGTGTACGCCTTCAAGCGCCGCGCATGCCTTCCGTGGTGACTGCCGATGGGGTGAGCCGCGCCTATGCCGCCCGAACCGCCATCGCTTCCTCCCGCGTGTAGCGGAACTCGGAGCCGTCCCGCCACATCCGGTGAAGCACGACGCCGATGCGCCGGGCGAGGGCAACGGTTGCGCGCTTGTTGCCCCGCTGCTTCGCCAGACGCAGCGCCCAGGCCTTCAGCCAGTTCGGCCCGGCCCGATGCAGCATCACCGTGGCGGCCTGATAGAGCGCCGTACGCAACCCTGCATCGCCGGCCTTGGTGATCCGGCCGACAATATCCCTCTCCCCGGATTGATCCCGTCCCGGCGTCAGTCCGGCCCATGGACCGACATCCTTCGATCTGCGAAACCGCTCGGGATCGTCGATTGCGGACACGAAGGTCAGGGCTATCACATGGCCGACGCCCGGCATGGTCATCAGCAGGCGGCACACCGGATCCTGCCTGGCTAGACTGCGGACCAGCTTCTCCAGCACGGCCAGCTCGCCGCGCAGAGCGGCCCGCGCCCGCAGGATCGGTTCGGCCGCGGCTTCCAGCCTCTCGTTGCCGGCGATCAATTCCCGGACACGGGCCTCGTAACGGTTCTTCGAGACAGTGCCCAGTTTCAGTCCAAAATTGCGCAGCACCCCGCGCAACGAGAGCTCCATGTTGATGAGTGCATCCAGCACGGATCTGCGCGAGCTCAGAAGCGCCCGCATCTCCTGCGACGAAACCGACTTGCAGTGCACCGGCCGGAACCAGCCCATCTGCAGCAACCGCGCGATGCCCTCGGCATCCCGCCGATCCGTCTTGATCGGCATCGCACTCAGCGCGGCCTTCACCTGCCGGGTCTCCATCAACACCGACTCGAAACCAGCCTCGCTCATCCCCTTGTGAAGCCATTGCGACAGAGGACCCGCCTCAAGGCCGATCACGGCGTTCCCGTGAGGCAGCGCGCGCAGGAACGCGATGACCGCCTCAGGCGTGCTCGCCACCCGCGCCTCCGTCACGATCTTGCCCTTCTCCCCGACCACGCAGATCGCCGTGCTTGCCAGCGATACATCCAGCCCGATATAGATATCCATGTCGTTGCCCTCTCCTTTCTAGGATTTGGGGCGCGCCTTCCGGCAAGACCCCGTGAACACACTATTATAGGTGTGCAAGGGCAACGACACCTCAATCCCCGCCGTCACTACAACAGACTCCCACGGTTCCGTTTGGAGCCGAGCCCCAATACGGCATCTCCTCTCAGCGTCAAGGAAAACGCTGACGTAACAGTGTATGCATTTCCTGATCCGCTATCAACTGGCAGAGAACTGGCAGAGCACGACCACTCGCCGTGAGCTGCAGGTCGCCAAGCTTCTGTTCCAGGAACAGGTGAAGCTCGCTGTCCGCTGGCGTCGTCGCGCTCTCTTGGTCCTGTGCCCCCTGAAGCAAACCGTCGTACAGCCCGAGATTAAACTTGGCGATCTCCTTGATTCGCTCGTAACTCAGAAGGGGTTCGCCGCCAGTAACCATACGGAGGCTGCGGAAGTACCGGTTCAGCCCAGCATCGAGAAAGGCCGGGCTTCCTGACGCGATCGACTCGTCCAATCCTGCTGGCCTGACGCGCACATAGTGGCCTGGGCGCCAGCTCGTCGCGGGCAATCTCGCCATGAAACTGTCGCCCAGTCCCCAGATATCGAGAAAACTCTGCTGAAGCCGGGCCCGGTACGGTGTCAATCCGAGATGGCAGACATGAAAAGTCGCCTGCTTGGACTCGCGCAGCAGAGAGCCGAGTCGGGCGGTCACGACGTCTGGGTACGTGGTCCCGGCACGCACGGATTTCCACCAGACGGTAATCCCTGTCTTGGGGTGCCACGCGCCTCTCTCGTTCGCGATGCCGGTCGGGTATCTCCCGTAATCAAGTACGGTATCCGAGTAGACGACCGGCCCCGTGAGCGGCGAATCTGGCCACAGACCAATCCAGGCAGCGAGTCCCACAATCAGCGATCCACGAAGCCACCGCCATCGTCCCGGTGTCAGCCGTTCGCGCAGGTTTGTGTTCCAGTGGCTGGTCATACCTGCAAGGAGAGCGATCAACAGGGCGTATGGGACAGTGAAGAAACGCCCGCCCATGTAGTCTGCTCCGACGAAGATGACGTAAAGCAGAGCGAACGTCACGGTAGCGGCCATAGCTTGTGCTGGACCACGCTCGAACCAAAGCAACTGAGATCCGAGAAGAACCGCCATCATGACAGTGTCCTTGTGCATGGAGAACCGGTAGTAGTCCCATGCAGACCAGAGGCGGAAGCCCCAGGCGTAAAGCCCGGCGTCGCTCGGCAGCTTGGCATAGGCCGAAGCCGGCAAGGGGACCCCGAAATAGCCAAGGGAGAACAGTGTCCAGAGAAAAAGCGGGGCGAGCATCCAACCGATGGACCGAACGAGTCCCGGAGCTCCCAAGCGTGCGCGGTTGTCCCAGAGCGCATAGGCGGCAAGAGGCCAGACGAGTACGGCGAAGTCGTGACGATAGAGCGGCGCGACAGCCACCAAGGCAACGAACCAGCGCCAGTTCGACCGGTCTTGAGGCTTCCCGTGGCGAAGGCCGGGATACATCCGCAGCCACATCAGGGCAAGGGCCGCGGCCAGGAAATGGCCAATCGGGTTCTCTTGACCGAACCACGAGTAATCGAAGTGGGCCTTGGAGGCGAACAACAGGCCGAGTGCCAGGAGCCACACCCGAACATCCTTGCAGGCCAGCACCCAGAGGAGCCAGAGCAGTGCGGCGTTGCAGGTCAGTGCGACGATGGCGTGTAAAATGAACGGATCCGATGTGAGGACGCGGAGGGCCAAAAGGAGGATGAAGTAGACCACGGACGTGCTCAGGAAGGAGCGTTCGTAGAGGTTGAACCGAATGCCGTGTCCGGCGAATACTTGTTCTACCTGCCGTAAGGTGATGAAGTAGTCGTCGGAGAGCCAAGCGCACTTGAGAAGGGTGACGAAGTAGGCCGCCACGCCAAGTGCCACCAACCAGTGGCCTGCCGGCGTCAGCCAGCCGAACCTATGCCGCCCACCAGGGAACGGTTCCTTGAGCGACTGAAACGTCGCTTCGTTCATGCTAGACTCAGGGCCAGACAGAAAGCTCGGCCCAGGTACGATAGCCCGAGAAGAAGGCGGCCAGTGCGCTTCGACCGTCCCCCCCCCCTTTGATGGACTGAACGTGGCGAGTCGGCGGCTCAAGTTGGTCGCAGATTTCTAGCGCGCACGAGGTGAAGGTTTCGCCCCGGAGCGTCACGTTGGCCAGATCCTCGGCCAGGGAGTCCACGAGACCCATTCCGGAACGCTCCAGGTCGAAGTCGCGCAGGAGATCATGCTCGTTGCGCTCCTGCCGGACCAACGGCCGGCCGAAAGAGACGCCCCAGCCGAGGTGGTCCGCAATACGCTTGACGACGAAGCTCGCGAAGATGTCGTCGTACCGCCCCACGTTCGGTGACAGGAAGTAGGCGGGAAGCACGGCGCGCGCCAGGGTCGTGTTCTGCGAGTTGAAGGGACACCGAGCGCCCGGAGCGAGGAAGAAATTATGGTCGAGGCGGTAGCGGATGACCTCGACGGGATGCGCGAGACGGGTAACGGCGTCGATGTCGGGGTCGCCGAGCCAGAAGCCCGCCACGACGGCCACGGGCGCCACCAGCGGAGCGCCGGTCACAGGCGCCGAGCCGTCCTCAAGGTCGGCTCGGGCAGCCATTCCGTACCCGCGCGGCACGAACTGATAGCTGTTGGCCGTTGCGAGAAACCGGCAGACGTTGAACCACACGCCGGCCTTACCGTACGCCGGCAAGGTCAGACGCGCGCCGGCGGCAGCGCAATGGGCGAAATAGTCCTGCTCGGCGATGAAGTTGTCGTCGTCGATGGTGACCACGGCATCCGCCCCGTCGCACACAGCCTTGAGGACAGCCACGTTTCGTCGCTGTATGCAGTTCCAGGGCAGATGAGCACGCAGCGCCGGCCACGGGGCGAGGAAACTCTCCTGGGCGGCGGGTCCCAGGTATTCGCACTCAATGCCGGTGTCTCTGGCAAGTCGCGCGCAGAAGTCTGGTACCGCAGCGCTGGTCCCTTGATCTCCGGCGACATAGACCTTGACCGTCCGACCGTGCTCACGGGCGTCACGCGCATATCCGCGCAACGCCTCGGGGACATGAATGGTGGTGGTGATCAGCGCGGTCGAGGGCAACGTCGGCTCCCTTCCGGTGCTGCTGCCATCAGACTGCGCGCCGGTCTTGCTCGGGTGGAGAGACCGATCCGAAAGTACCTCAGGTACTCCGTGGCCGGCATGTGGGTGGTTCCCTCCCGGCGCTTGCGCCAGTGTGTCCGTACCTCGGCCACCCGCGCGCCGCACCGCAACGGCGTAATCAGCGCCTCGAAGAAGAACGCATGGCCTGTCTCGCGCCACGCATAGCGACACAGTTCCCGGGCTCGATAGAGTCTGAAGCCGAAGGTCATGTCGGTCAGCCTGACACGGTAGAGGCGCGAGAACATCCACTGAAACAGCCAGTTGCAGATCCACTTCAGCGGGGAGTAGTCGCCGAAGCGGCTACCGCCGAGCCAGCGGGAGGTAGCGACGATATCCACGTCGCCAGCCCCTGCGCGTTCGATCATCTCCGCTGCGGTTCCGGGGTGTGTCTCAAGGTCGGCTGCGATAAGCAGTATCCAGGGCGAACGCATCAACGGGATGCACTCTCGATTGGCGCCGCCCGCGCCGCAAAGCTCCATCTGTTCGTGATGGCGAACGATAGCCGGATGTGCGGATTCCAGTTCGGCGATGACCGCCCGGCACGCTCGGGTGGTATGCGGCGCGATGCCGATCATGATCTCGTGGATGGTGTCGGGGTTCTCGCGCAACAGGGTGTCCACGGTTTCACGCAGTGACCATGTTTCGTCGATGGCGGTGATGATGACACCTACATCGGGAAGATGGCGGGGTTTCTGCCAGGGAGTTTCAGCCATTTCGGACCATCGACTCGATCCAGCGATAGGTGGGCACGAGGCCGTCCTTGAGCAGCGTGGAGGGTTCCCAACGGAGTACGTCGCGCAACAGCGCGTTGTCCGAGTTGCGTCCGCGTACCCCTTGCGGTCCGTCGACGTTTTCGAGTGTGATGCCTTTCTTGCCGCTGATCTCGATCACGAGCTTAGCAAGGCCATTGATGGTGATGGCCTCCTCCGAACCGAGGTTGAGCGGGCCGGGGTGGTCGGACTGCATCACACGCTGCAGGCCCTCGATGCAATCGTCGATGTAGCAGAAGCTTCGTGTCTGCAAACCGTCGCCCCAGACCTCGACGCTCCCGCCGTTGCAGGCCATCGCAACCTTCCGGCACAGCGCGGCGGGCGCTTTCTCTCTGCCTCCATCGAAGGTCCCGAGGGGTCCATAGATATTGTGAAAGCGGACGATGCGGGTTTCGATGCCGAACTCCTCCGAGAAGTAACCGAGTGCGCGTTCCGCGATGAGTTTCTCCCATCCGTAGCCGTCCTGCGGCGCTGCCGGGTAGGCGTCCACCTCCTTGAGCGGCGCGGAGTCGGTCTCGGTCTGTGTCGACTCCGGGTAGACGCACGCCGATGAACTGAAGAGGTATCGGCGAACACCATTCTCCCGCGCCGCATCCAGCGTATGGAGGTTGATCAGCGCGTTGTTCCGCAGGACCCGCGCGTGGTTGGACGACAGGTACCCCATTCCTCCCATGTCCGCTGCCAAGGCGTAGACGGCGTCGATGTCCTGGGTGGCCCTAAGGCAGTTCTCCCAACGCCGCAGGTCGAGTAACTCGAACTCGTCGGCGTCGGAAACGCTGAACTCCGGTCGTTTGATGTCCACGCCTCGGATCCAGTAGCCGAGCCCCTTGAGGTAGGTGACCAAGTGATGGCCTATGAAGCCGCCGGCACCGGTCACGAGACATCGTTTCATGTCACTTGCTCCTCGCTCAGGGTCAGGGGAACCGCCGGCGCAACAGCCCTTCCGCTCGCTCATTGCGAATCACGCGGCAGAGTGTGGGCATGGGGTCATCGCCCGAAGATGGTATCATGCCGAGTTCCTCCCGCAGTAACAAGTCGAGCCCCCTATCGGCCGACGTCTCCGCGCCTTCCGTCGAGTCCAGCGCCCCCTGAAGCAACTCGTCGTACAGCCCGAGATTGAGCCTGAGTATCTCCTTGATTCGGTTGATGTCAAGTAGCCGCTCGCCGCCGGTGACGATACGGAGGCTGCGGAAGTACCGGTTCAGGCCGGCGTCTACAAAGGATGGGGTCCCTGAGGCAAGCGATTCGGCCAATCCCGCCGGCCGAGGGCGTATGTGGTGGCCCGGACGCATTCCCCACGCGGGCAATCTTGCCATGAAGGTGTCGCCTAGTCCCCAGATGTCGAAAAAACTCTGCTCAAGTCGAGCCATGTACGGTGTCAAGCCAAGATTGCAGAGATGCAACGTCGAATGCTCGGAGTCACCCAGTAGAGAGCCGAGTCGCGTAGTCAGGTCGTCCGGGTACTTCGTCCCTGCGCGCATGGACCTCCACCAGACTGTGATCCCCGTCTTTGGGTGCCACGCGGCTCTCTCGTTCGCGATCCCGGTCGGGTATGTGGCGCGATCTTCGACGGCATCCGCGTAGACGACCGGCACCGTGAGAGCAGAGTGTGGCCACAGATCGATCCAGACGGCCAGGCCAACCATCGAGACCCCACACAGCCACCGCCATCGTCGCGGTTCAAGGCGCTGGCGAAGGTATTCGGTCCAGCGGTTGCCCGTGCCTGTCAGTAGCGCGACCAGTAGCACGTACGGGACGGTAAAGAAGCGGCCGCCCATGTAGTCGCCTCCGACGAGGATAACGTACAGAAGGGCCAGCGCCATGGCAGCGGCGACGGCGCGCGCTGGACCACGCACGGTCCAGAGCAACTGGGAGCCGAGAAGGACCGCCATCATCACGGTGTCCTTGTGTATGGAGAAACGGTAGTAGTCCAACGCCGACAAGAGGCGAAACGCCAAGCCGGAAAGACCGGCGTCGCCGGGCAGCTTGGCATAGGCGGAGGCCGGCAAGGGGAACCCGAAGTAGATCAGGGAAAAAAGGGTCCAAAGGAAAAGGGGGGCGAGCATCCAGCCGACGGACCGAATGAATCCTGTCGCTCCCAACCGGACGCGGTTGTCCCAAAGCGCCCAAGCCGCAAGGGGCCAGGCGAGCATGACGAAGTCGTGACGATAGAGCGGCGCGACAGCTACCAACGCGACGAACCAGCACCAGCGCAGTCGGTCCGGAGGCTCCTCGTGGCGCCGGACGCTCCCGGATCCCGCGTGTACTTCTCGATCAACTGGCTGCGGATGGCTTTCCAAAGATCGTCGTGCGAACTCTTCTTGATCTCGGTCGGCACGTTGAAGCCGTTGTACGAGACGCAAATGTCCGCTCGCTTGTCGTCGGCGTAAGTTCCTTCGGGCTGGGCATGGACGCCTTTTGGCGCAAGTCTTTGTCTCAAGTCGGACAGCAGTGCATCCCGGCAAGCCTCTTCGGGTTTCGGGTCTTGAGCCCTGTTGTGCAAATCCACGTTCCAGTACTGTCGCCAGTCCGAGGTGTTTCCGTCGTGAATCTCCCTTCCCAAACTGCTCAGTATGTCCATTGTCAAGGCCGCCAGGTCGGCTGCATTGGCCGGATATCGGTTGGCAAGAGTCTCCAGCACCTGCTCAACCGACGGGTGGCGGAAGTAGACTTCCCGTCGCACTTCCCGCTGCCGGCTCAGCGCGTCCCGCAACTTGAGCCGCCAAGGCCGCAGAGTGTCCTCTTTGGACAGGCGTTCGAGTGCGGCCGTGGCTTGGTGGTCCGGTCTCGAAGACAGTGCATTGATGAGTAGTGAGTCAACGATGAGACCCGTGTAAGCCGAATCTTTCGCAGCCATGTTCCCCGTCATCCCGGAACCGTCGCCCGGCCAACCCAAGGGCCGGTACGAATTACCAAGGGATTCGATGAGCAGCTCCAATGCGGGGATGTCGAGAACGTCAATGGACGGCATGTCACGGTCGTACAGGAACGCGGCGACGTGCCTCACGCGCCTTTCGCGACCGCGCCTGTTGAGCTTTTGCCGCAACCGCTCAACGAAAAGCGCCGGTTCCGCAAGACCATCATCGCCGGTCAACAGGGCAAGCACCCGTCGTACCGGGAGACCGTCATCGACAAGGCGCGAAAGGAATCTCCCCGCCAGAAACTCGGCGACGTGCCGGTGGACGGGCCTGGCCAATCCGTCGGCGACATCGAATACCTTGGTGCGCAGCGTGGCCAGCAGAGTCTTCCGGTCCGGTTCCGGAATGTCCCGCAAGTCGATTTAACTGGCGGAATCGTCGGCGGTCATGGGTTGACGAAAACCCGTCAGGCCGGCCAGCGGTTGCATGGCGCACAGACGGTCTGCCGTGCGAAGCAACTCTGAATCGGCTCGTTGGTGCGCCGCCTGGAGGTGTTCTTGATTGAGTTCGCGGATCAGTTTTGCACACGCTGCTTCGAAAGTCCCTTTTCGCGTTCCCGGCCAGCTGTCATCGCCGACCGCGGCCGCCAGCAACCTGAGGGTTTCAGGGTTCGACAGCAGCGATCCAAGCCCGCGGCCCCTCGCTTCGTCAACGAAGCCGTCGATATCCGCGACGCCTTTCCCGCCCAATATCTCGCGGACGTCATCTTCTGACAGGGGATCCAGGCGCAGGACCGTGACAACACCGTCGCGGGATACCGACTCAAGGCGCGTCCGGTCCGGCGCTCCGAACCAGTCCGCTTCCCGACAAGAGAGCCGGAACCGGGGCCGTCCCAGTTCGTCGAGTTTCCCTCGAATCACGTCAAGCGGAGTTCGCCCGTCGGTCCGTCCAGCCCGCGCCTCGTCCAGGCCGTCGATGAACAGCGTCCGCATGCCCGACCAGCGCCTGTGGTCCAGGTTCATGAAGTCGCGAACGTCGCAGAACTCTTGTTCTCCGGCCTCGTGCCTGAACGCTTCTGTCTTGCCTGCGCCAGGCGCTGCCAACAGTACGTAGGCGCTGCAACCACGAAAATCGGCAAGAGATCGGGAGGGGGTCTGACCTGTGACGCCGTCCTCGTCCACGACTACCGTGCAGGTGCGGTCAACGTATCGGTCCATTACGTCTTGAACCAGTCGTCTGCGGGAATCGACAGGAACTCTTCCAACGGCACGCCGTCGCCGCCGACCACCTCGGCTTTCACTGGATGAAATTGCTCACGGAAGCGTTCGAGCGCTGTTGCTGCGGTGGGCAGGTATCTCGATCCGGGCTCATCCACGCGTACGAGCAGAAGGTCGCGATCGAGTTTTTCCCTTGTCTGTTCAATCACCGTGGTCTTGCCAACTTGTCGTGCCCCGGCGATCAGGATCAAGCGTCGCGGAGACTCGCACAAACAGTCAAGAAGAGTGTCAAGGTGGTGCCGCTCAAAGGACGCCATCCTAAAATCCTATACTATATTGAGCAAATTTGCTCAATAGTGGTGGGCGAACGCAATCGGTTCCGTATCCCGCGCTCACCTCCCAATCGGTCTGTTCCACGGCTTGAGGGCAGAGTTGAAACCGGGAGGGGGAGTCTACTATCTTCGGCTGTTCGTAACCTGCATCACGGCGAACCAGGACAGATTCGGCATGGAGGCACTGGAACGGGCATGGCGGCGCTTGGGGGCGTGATCGGGAAGGAGAGGTCATGGGACAAGGTCAAGCAGTGTGGGAGCAGGCTCGTGCGGAGGGGCGGAAAGAGGGGAGACAAGAAGCCGAGTTGAAGGCAGCCGAAGATGTCCCGCGGCTTTTTTGGGAACCTGTGGCAGACTTGTTTTTGCAACGTTGGTGGTATGTCGGGACCAACAGTCGCTAACCGTCTGTGGTTAGAGATACATCGATGGACACAACGCGGGCTTGTTCGCAGATCTGCGCCCGCTGGAGACTGTGCCTAAGCCTCGCTACCGAGAAAACACAGAAGGGAGAATACCACAAGATCAAACATGCCCGACAACTTCTTGGGCTTATCAGCCCCGAGACTGTACGGAAACGATGCCCTCACCCTGTGAAATGCTGTTCGATAGGATTCTGGCCTTGATCTGTCAAAACGATTGAGACCAGTGATCCAGAAATGCGGAATGGGTAATGCCCAATGATAGGTCGAGGACGCTCGACTCCCGTCCTTGTCGGTTCATTATGCGCTGGGTGTCGTTAGTAGGGCAGCAGTTGCGGCGGGTCCCCATGCCGCTCGTCGCGGCGGTGGCAACTCTGCTGCTACATGTGTCGTGCGGTGAACTCACGGAACTGTTCGACAGCAAGGGCCTGGATTTTCTCAAGTTCAAGCTTGGCAGTGATGCCTTCACATGGCTACCTCTCGTCGAGGCGCGCCTTGAAACGGGTAGTTGGAGCTCCGTTGTAGCGTCTCACAACGCGCCTTACGGCCTTGAGACCCATCTGACACGTCCATTCGCCGAACTGGTTCTGCTGCTGGCGTTCCCGCTTGGACTGTTCGTGTCGCCTGAAGAGACGGCCCTGGTCGCGGGCATGTTGTCCGGTCCAGTGCTTCAAATGGCGACGGCGGCTTGTGTGGCATGGGGTGCCGGGGCGGTTTTGGGAGCGGCCGGGACCCTTCTTGCGTTGGTGGTGTTCCTGATCGGCTGGGACTTGGCGCTTCATGCCGTTTTCAGCGTGTACGCTTACGATCATCATGCCTTGCATCTGTGTCTGGAAGCCGCGGTCTTGGGGTTGTTGCTGCGCCACGCGGCTGGAGGTGGAGGTTCGGGGCGCATGGCAGGCGTCGCGGGGGTGGTGGCCGGCGTCGGCATTTGGGCCGGGACGGAGATGCTGCTTCCGGCTGGCTTTGGCGGTCTTGCCCTGGGGCTCGCGTGGGTGGTCTGGGGCGGGGAACGGCGAGCCCGAGGGTTGTGGCGCTACGCACTGGCAATGGCCGTTGCAATGGCCGGAGTCCTGATTATCGAGCGTTCGCCAGACGATCTCTTGTCCGTGGAGTTGGACCGGTTCTCGGCGACGCATGTCCTGATGGGGGTACTCCTTGCCATCGCCGCGAGCGCAGTCGCCTGGACGCAACAGCGCTGGCCGTGTCTTGGTGCCGTTCCCCGTGGTACGGTGGCGGCGTCGGCGGCTGTAGCTGCCGGCATCGGCCTGTGGATCGTCATCCCGGACTTCTTCAGGGGACCCTACACCGCGGTCGACGATTTAATGCAGGAACGTCTCTCCGGCTTGTTGTGGCACCGCGGGGCAGGATCCTTGTTCGCCGCCGCTCCGGGTATATTGGGTTACTTTCTGCTCCCGTTTTTACTGGTGGTCGCGAGCGTGACTCAAGGGTTGCGGGGCGGGTTCCGTGAGGCGTATCTGTTGCTTCTGGTGGGAGTGTTGTCCGCAGCTATTTCCCCTTTCTGGGCGGGCCGGCTGGTTCGCCACTACATTCTATTCACTTTCATTCCGTTGGGTGGTATAGCGGCCACGCTTGGGTGGTGGCTGTGGAACCGGTCGTACACGGGACTCCGGGCCACGGCGGTGCTTTCTATCGTCGGCATCATGCTGTCGCCGTATCTCGGTTTGATAATCGGGGGCCTCACCGTCAAGAAGGAAGTGACGAGTCCATTCTGGGAGTCCGTTGCGGATCACAGCGCTTGCGATTGGACGTCATTGGGCAATGCCTTGGCCGGTGTGTCACGACTGAGTAGCGGAACGATCGCCACTCATCCGTACCACGGCGACAGAGTCGCGTACTTAAGCGGCTTGGGGGTTGTCGCGACTGGATGCCATTGCAACGAGGAAGGTTTGGCGGACACACTCGCTATCCTCCTCTCGCAGCCCGACTCTGCCCGCGCCGTTGCCGAAAGGCGTGGGGTGGAGTTTGTCCTGCAGTGCCCCGCCGCACGGGGAACGCACGGTCACGAGTGGTATATTGATCGCTCAGGGCCGGACGGCCTCTATGCGCGTCTGGCACATGGAGAGCAGACGGCCGACTATCTTCCGATGGATGGCCAGGAATCCGTTGGCCGGATCGAAAAGGTTCCAGTATCCAGTAGTAGGCTTGGACAGGAACGAAAGCGCCATGAGTTCGCGACCAACCGTCGCAACGGCATGGACCGGAGGCAATCATTGAGGTTCGCGAAGCGATTTCCTTTCACCATGTCGGCGTCGCCGAGGGCAATGGGCGCAACCAGATCCGGAACCCATTCGGGGTAGTGTTGGCCATCGCCATCCAGCTTGACGATGATTTCCGCGCCCGTCTCGAATGCCTGGCGAAACCCGGCCGCTGTGGCGCTGCCCACGCCGAGGTTTTGCTCATTGAAGACTACGTGAACCCTGGGGTCGACCACGGTCTGGCGAACCAGTTCGCCGGTTTGTTCGGGACAGTGATCGTCCACGACGAATATCCAGTCGGCGAAATCGTCGAAGCGGGCCAGTAAATCCAAGATGTGGTCCCGGACCTTGTGGGCAGGAATGACGACGCCCACAGGCGTGTTGACGTGGCTCCGATCTTCTATTAGATGACGCATAATTCAAGATATCACAGCAGCGTACAGGGCACGCAATGAGATTGGAACGGGGTCATTTCCCAGCGCTGCTGCACCGACACACCCCCGAACCGGAACCATGGTGCTGGGTGCCGTGGGTGCTGGTGCTTGCCTTTTTGGCGCGGGCGGCCATCGCCCTGTCAAACGACTTTGTCCTCCACCCTGACGAGATCATGCAGTACCTGGAGCCGGCCCACTGGCTGGTGTTCGGCAACGGGGTACAGTACTGGGAGTACTTTTACGGTGCGCGCTCGTGGCTCATTCCAGGGGCCATTGCCGGAATCCTGAAGGCCTTCGACTCTGTTGGCTTGGGCCAACCGTGGTGGTACGTCCCAAGTGTCAAGTTGGCGCTCTGCGGAATCTCCCGATCAAACGGCTGCCCTGAACCTGGTGAGCCATATTGTGTCCAGTGCGCGGGATGGAGCCGTGCCGGGGTATGTTCTGGAAAAGGACTTCGGTTCCGTACGCGTCCTGCGACGCAGCGAAAACGACACGCCAGTACCCCGATGGCATTCCCACACTCCCATCATGGTTACGGAATTCGTCGCTGACCTCGTCCGTCGCATCCACCCGACGGCGTTAGGGCCGCCACCTCACACCGGAGTCCGGTTCTTCTGTCCAGCGTCTAGTGATGGGGTCTCGGGAGATCGGACAGGTTGTAGCGGGTATTCGGTCGAGAGCAGGAGGGATGTCCGATGAGCGCGAGGCGCCCGTTGGTTTCAACCGCATTCTTTCGACTCTCGCAGTGGGCTCAGGCTTCCGAGGCCCGTAAAGGCCGCGGCCTGGTCCTGCTGGCTCTTACGGTCTATCTCCCCGCCTTTTCCGGCGGCTTTGTGTGGGACGACTGGATCGTGGTCACGGAGCCTCTCATCCGTCGTGTCGACGGGATCGTGTCGATTTGGTTCGCTCCTTGGGAGATCAGGCACGAGGACCACTGGTGGCCGCTCGTCTATGCCAGCTTTTGGGTCGAGCACAAGCTGTGGGGCCTCCACCCCGCCGGCTACCACGCGGTCAACATAGTGCTTCACGCCTTGAACTCGGTGCTCGTGTGGCGCCTGCTGTTTTGCCTTGCGGTTCCGGGTGCTTGGCTTGTCGGGGCGGTTTTCGCGGTGCATCCCGTGCACGTGGAGTCTGTGGCTTGGATCATCGAACGGAAGGACCTCCTTTCCGCTTTGTTCTATCTCATAGCGGTCCACGTGTGGCTAGGGTTCACGAAAACTCCGGGTTTAGCACGTTATTTGCTATCTCTCTCGCTGTTCTTGGGGGCACTCCTCTCGAAGTCCATTGCCGTCACATTGCCCGCCGCTCTCCTGCTGCTTCACTGGTGGCGAGACGGTCGAGTCACCTGGAGCGATACGGTGCGGCTGGTGCCATTTTTCGCCTTGGCCTTGGGCATCACGCTCGCCGATTTCGTATTCTACCGCAGTCGGATAGGCCACGCGTTCGACTACTCGCTTGGCTACTCCCTAGTGGAGCGAGTTCTCATCGCGGCTCGCGCATTGTGGGTATACGTCTATCAACTAGGGTGGCCTGCGCACCTGCCTGTTTTCTATTCTCGTTGGGACGTGCACGCGGGCGACATTCTCGGCTGGATTGCCCTTGCCGCCCTCGTTGCCTTGGGTGCCACGCTATGGCTTGCGCGGGGCCGGATCGGGCGCGGCCCCTTCGTCGGCGCGGTTTTCTTCGCACTGACTCTCTTCCCTGTTCTGGGCTTCGTGAACTTCGGCTTCATGCGGATTGCTTTCGTCGCCGACCGGTTCCAATACCTCGCGAGTATCGGTCCGTTGGCCGTTGTCGTCGGCGTCGCAGTCCATCGATTGAGCGGACTTCAGCCGCCACGGCGCCGCGCGGGAGCGATTGTCGTTGCCACGGCCGCACTCGCGGTCCTGAGCGGTTTGACTTGGCGCCAGTCTGAAATCTATCGCGACGACGTTACGTTCGCCCGTCACGTCGCCGCACTGAACCCGCGACAGCCCTACGGCCAAGTCCTCTTGAGCGAGGTACTGAACATCGCGGGCCACTATGAAGAAGCGCTCACTGCAGCCAAGCGCGCGATTGCTCTCACAGAACGTGACGGAGGAATCGACTCGGCTGCGGCGTACGCCGCGATGGGTAGCGTTCTCCTCGCGCAGGATTACGCCTTGGGAGCGGAGACAGTGATTCGCCAATCCCTTGCGCTCTGGCCATATGGACGCGAGTCAAAGCGGCGACTTGTTCTTGCGCGATCCCTGGTGCGCCAAGCGCGCTACAAGGAAGGCCTGGAAATCTACAGGAGGCTGATCGTGGACAAGCGTGTTCACGATGTGGCCCATCTCGAGATGGGCCAGGCCTATCTCGAGTCCGGCCGGTACGAGGCCGCGGTCGAATCGTTCAGCCGAGCGCTTCCCGTGGTCCGTCACCCGGACAACGAGCCCGCACTGCACGCCCTAAAGGGTGAAGCGTTGCACAAGCTGGGACGGTTGGATGCGGCGGCCGCGCGTCTCGACCAGGCCCTCGCCCTCAAACCGGGTCACGTCAGGTTCCTCCTCGCGCGGGCGGACCTTGAAGCCGACCGGGTACGCGATGGCAGCTCGTCGAGCGGCCACGCGGGAAGTCTCGCCGTGCAGGGCTCCACAACCCGGGCCGATGAGTTCGCTGCCGGCCCCGGTGCCTGGCTCGCCGAGGCACAGGACCATTGCAATGCGCTGATCGAGCACGAACCGGAACACCCGCTCGCCCGAGTCCTGCTCGGCGCGGTGCTCTTGCGTATGGAGCAGTACAATGAAGCGGAGGCGGCCCTTGACCGCGCCTTTTCGCTGGCCCCGAGCCGCCCGATAGCCCGCGAAGCGCACCGGGTCATGGGCAAAATCCGAGAGAAGCAGGGACGGATCGAGGATGCCGCGCGGCACTACCGAAGCGCCCTCGACATCTACCCCCTCGATTCCGAGGCGCTGCATCGGCTGGCGGCGATTCGGTCGGAAGCGGCGCGGTATGAGGATGCCCTGCCGTTGTACCGGCGGCTCGTCAAGGCGACTCCCTTTGTGGCGCAGGCGCACCTTCATCTCGGGATGACGCTGCATCGGCTGGGGCGTTTCGCGGACGCTGTTCCCGTGGTGGATCGTGCTTTGGAGTTGGCTCCCGGTTTGGAGGAAGCGCGGGGTCTGGACGAACAGATACGCGAGGGGTTACGGTTGCCGCCGCGTTGAGTTTGCGAGGGTCGCAATCCGCCTCCCCTCCGTCATTTCGCCTTGGGGAGGATTGACGGGCGTCCCGAAGCCGAGTACAAGTTGAAGATCATCAATTGAAGAACGTGCCCTTCATTGAAGCGCGTGCCTTTCCTGTTTCGCCGGTGTTGGCAGCGCCATACTTTCACGGTTGGCTGGGTCGAAGAGCCCTGGACCAGGAACGTCAAAAGAAGTCTCAGCCGTTTCACGGACGGACACTACCGAATGTTGCCCCGGCGGTGACGCGGGAAGCGCCATGACGAATGCGAGAATACTGGTGGTGCGACGCGATGGTCCCGACGCCGGCGGTTTGGAGCAGGGCCTGCAGGACCTGGGCTACGATGTCTGCGCGGTTGCTGCATCCCCGGCGCAGGCCATCGAAATGGCGACCGACGCAGATCCCAGCGCGGCACTGATGGACCTCGATCCCGAGCTCGTCCCCAAGGCGAACACGAAGGGCGCCAACGCCGCTGTGGACGGTTCCAGCTCGGATGCAAACGGCCTTGAGGCGGCACGGCGCATCGCGAGAGACCTCAACGTTCCCGTGGTCTGTCTGACGGACGGGACTCTGGAGACGCCGGTTCCGCGGGATACGGAGGTGTATCCGTTGACCTTTGTGCTGAAGCCATACGACGCGCGGCAGCTCCGGCTGAGCCTGGACGCGGCGCTCGCGTTGCGCGGGTGGGAGGGAAGGCATCGGGAGACCCGGGACCGGTTGGAGCACCGGGTCGAAGAGATGCAGAACCACATCCACATGATGGACGTCATCTTCAACAGCATGGAGGAAGGCGTCATCGCCACGGACCAGGAAGGCAACCGTCTGGCCTTCAACGATGGGGCGGTTCGGATCGGCGGCCTGCGTGAACCCAACAACAACATCGACTCATGGGCTGCGATACACGGGGTCTTTCTTCTCGACAAGAAGACGCTTCTGCCGGTGGACGAGAATCCGCTCGTGCTCGCCATGCGCGGCCAGGAGACGGACGGCCTCGAGTTGTTCGTACGCAACGAGGTGCAGCCGCAGGGCGTCTACGTGAGCGTCACTGGCCGGCCCTTGAAGGATGTTTGCAACCGGCAAAGGGGGGGCGTCGTCGTTTTTCGTGACATCTCCGGCAGTAAGCTTACGGATGACGCTTTGAAGGGGGCCTTTGCGGAAGGACGGCTGGAGGTGGTCGATACGGTGCTGCACGATATCGGCAACGCCATCAACTCGGTGACGGTCGGCGTCGATACCCTTGACCGAGTTATCCGGAACGATCGCGTGGTGCGCCGGCTCAGCGCTTTGGCCGACGCCATCAAGGCACACGGAGACGACACGTGCGACTACCTCGAGACCGATCCGCAAGGCCAGCGGGTCCTGCCGTTCTTCATCGGCCTCGCCGAAGAACTCGCCGAGCGTAACAGGCGTATGAACAGAACAGTCGAGCGGGTGAAGAACAGATCCCGCCACATCGTCGACATTGTCCGCACTTACCAGTCGCCCCATGGTTCGGGCGCCGTCCCGAAAGACATAACCCTTCGGACAGCCATCTCGAACGCCGTCGCTGTCGTGAAAGAAACCCACGCCGGACTCGGCCTGAGGTTTCATGTCGACTGTACCGCGGCACCGAAAGAGATCAGGACTCAGGAGAGTCAGTTCCACCGGATGCTGGTCAATGTCATCAAGAACGCGGCTGAGGCTGTTCAGCGGCGCCAGGTGTCGGACGGGCTTGGGGAGGAGCCTTGCATTGGGATACGGGCTGGCAGCACGAATGGTTCGCTCTACCTTGGGGTGACGGACAACGGGATCGGTTTCGCAGACCGGGAAAGCCGCAAGTTCTTTAACGCCGGCTATACCACCAAGGAATCCGGCACCGGACTGGGTCTTCATTCGGCCGCGAACTTCGTCATTGCCATGGGCGGAAGGATTGAAATATCGAGCCCCGGCATTGGCAAGGGTGCGACCGTGCATGTCGAGCTCCCCCCCCCCCCCCGTGGACGCAATGGGCCGAGCCGCGCGATTCGGCCCGGTGAGCCCTTCGCCCGTCGTTAACGACAGGAGGATACGGGATGGTGCTTGAGGGACACACCAACCGCCGGGTGATGATCGTCGACGATCAGAAGGAAATCCACGACGACTTCGTGGAGATGCTTACATCGACGGTGGCGGGGGACGGGTTGGCGTCTGCGTATCTCGACGAAGGTGAGCCGCCCCCGTTGCCGGACTTGGATCTGCTGCATGCGAGGAGCGGAGAGGAAGCATGCGCGATCGTGAGTGCCGGGCGGGCAAGAAGCCGTCCTGTGGCGGTCGCCTACATCGACATCCGGATGCCTCCGGGCATGGACGGCATCGAAACCATGCGCCGTGTAAGAGAGATCGACCCTGACGTCGAAATCGTCGTAATGACCGCCTACTCTGAGCGACGCTTGCCCGATATCATCCAGAGTCCCGGGCCGGTTCACAAGGTGCTGTATATCCACAAGCCCTTCACGCCCGAAGAAATCCAGCAGATCACGCTGTCCCTGGTGGAGAAGTGGGGTGTCGAGCGGGATTTGGCGGCAAGCCGGCGGCAGCTTGCCCTCAGCCATGCGCGGCTGGAAGCGGTGCTCAACGCCTCCAACGATTCCATAGCCTTGTACGATCTTGACGGAGGCCTGCTGTTTGCCAATCAAAGCTACCAGACCCTGATCGGCATGAAGGAACGCGAGTTGAGGCAGCTTCCGTCGGATGCCGCAGCGACCCTCGCCGGAAAACGGTTCCACAAGCCGGACCTGGTTGGGACTGGGTTGACCTCTGTCTTCCACGATATGGGTGAGATCCTGGAACTACGGGATGCTGGTGAGGCTACGGAGAAGCGGTTGTTTCACCGAGCGACATCGCGGGTGTGCGACAGCCAGGGGGGGGTCGTGGGCGAACTCTACGTCTACCGGGACGTATCTCGGGAGTTGAAGATGGAGCGCATGAGGGCCGAAGTGCTGCGCTTGCGTCTGGAGTTGGATACGAAAGGGGCTTTTGAGGGCATTGTCGGCAACAGTCGAGGCATGCAGCATGTCTACACGCTGATGAGGCAGGTCGCGGACAGTGACATGACAGTGCTGATTCTCGGTGAGAGCGGTACCGGCAAGGAGCTTGTGGCGAGGTTGATTCACTCCAACAGTCAGCGGAAGGACCGGCCGTTTGTGGCTGTCAACTGCGCCGCCATTCCCGAGTCGCTGATTGAGAGTGAGTTGTTCGGGCACGAACAAGGGGCATTCACAGGGGCGATCCGGCAGAGAATAGGCGCGTTCGAGCGCGCCAAGGGCGGGACCATTCTGCTTGACGAGATCGGCGACATGCAGCCCGTGCTCCAGGGCCGGCTCTTGCGGGCGCTGCAAGAGGGGGAAGTCCAGCGTTTGGGTGGCTCCGGCAACATCTCCGTTGACGCACGGGTCATCGTGGCCACCAACAAGGACCTCGATACTGCGGTACGGGGTGGGAGCTTCCGCGAAGACTTGTGGTATCGCATCGCGGGCTTCCCCATCGTGATTCCGCCTCTCAGGGAGCGTCGTTCCGACATCAGGTTGCTCGCCAACCATTTTCTGAAGAAACACGCTGAACGGAGCGGTCGGTCGGTCGTGGGGATCTCCGCCATGGTGCTGCATCATCTGCTCCAATACCATTGGCCCGGCAACGTGCGTGAACTCGACAACGTGATCGGGCGCGCCGTTCTGGTGGAACGGACCGAAGTGTTACAGCCGGAAAGCCTGCCGAGCCACATCCTGCGGAACGCCACGAATCCCATGACGCCCGCGCCGGTCCTGTCGTTGGCCGAGGTTGAGCGTCGGACTTTCACCCGGGCGCTCGCCGAAGCCCTCGATGCCACCGGAAACAACATCAGCATGGCGGCCCGACTCTTGGAAATCGACCGGGTGACGCTGCACCGAAAGTTGAAACGATACGGCTTGACTTCCAAGACTTGACGGCCTTCCGCCGTGGTAGTCTGAAATAATGTTTTAAAGACGACGTGTTACAACCGTGCAACAGCCCAGAAACTTAACGGGTATGTCAGTGAATTCAAATAGTTAGAGGGCTGCAGGTGAATCCGGACGAGCCAATCCTCGGAGCTTTCCAAAAGTCAGTGTCGGATTTGCCACACATCAAGTTCCGGTGATCGCGATACGGATTGGGACAAGCCCTTGTTTTTGCTGGATGTTGTGCCGTGTGTCTACACTTGGCATGATTCCTGCTTCGTAAGATCATGAGAGACTCTGTTGTCAGGCTTCAGGGCCGAAATGGACAACCGCCGGGCAGAAAGGGGATCAAGTTGACGATTCGCGACTTGACATCATGGGCAGGGCTCGTGAGGGGGGTGTCGGCATTCGCCTTCTGCCGGCGCGCCTCGGTCGCGGTGGAGAGCGTCGCCTACGTCGCCTTTGTGGTCGCCATGACGGGCACCGCGTTCGAGATCGTGAAGTCGTTCAACGTCGGCGACACTCTTGAGCGCGCGGCCTACGCGGTTGCGCGGGACCATGTGCTGCACAACACGATGCCGGGCGACAACGCCGCGTTGATTGCCCGGGCCAGGGACGCCATAAGGGAAGAGGCAGGAGGCGCGCTGAATCCCGATGCGGTCGACATCGAGTTCAAGGTTTACCTGAATCCGTCCAAGATGTTGAATGACGAGGTGTCAACCGGCAAGCACGCGGGCATCGGCGGTGGGCCGGGGGACATGGTCGTGGTTCGGTTGACCTACAAGACCACCACGGGGTTTGCGTGGCTTCGGCGGCAGTTGGGACTGAACGACGGTGACGAACTCGGCTTCGGCGCCTTGGCGGTAGCGCGTAACGAACTGGCGTTGCCCGTGAGCTCGGGTTCCGGCGGCCAGTTGGGAAGCCCGTGAACGCCATGAAACGAATCTTGCCTGCAGGGGTTTTCGCAACTCTCTCCTCCTGGTTGCGGAACACGAGAGCGTCGGTGAGCGTCGAGTTTGTCGCCGGAGCGGTGCTCCTTCTCACGATGACGATGGGTACGCTGGATGTCTACCGGCTGATGGATGCAAGCTCGTTGAGCGCAAACGCCGCGAAAACAATGGCGGATTACGTGTGGTTGTCGAACTCCCCGAAGTCGCAGCATCTGGAGGACTTGGCGAAGTACGCGCACCGGAAGCAGATTGCGGTCCCGTCGCATGCCGCCTTCGTCGTGTCCGCCTTCACGCAACCTGCGGGGGCGGGCGCTTCACCCGACAAATCGTGGGACCACCGGATCCTTGTGGCCCCCGATGGAGAAACGCCGTCGCCGCTGGCCGATGTTTGCGGCTCGCGCAGCTTGATCGGAACGGGGGGGGCGCTCCCCTTGGGCTTCACGATGGCCGCCGGCGAGGAGATCATCGTCGTGGAGGTGTGCGTGAAGGTGTCGTCGGGGGCATTGTTGAGTGGCGGAGTATTGGACACTGTGGGTCTCCCGTCGGTGTTCTACGAGTACAGGATCGTGCCGGTGCGTGACTTCATGCCGGCGAAGCCGGTGTGAGTATCGAGGTTGACGCAATGAAGAACAGCTCACAGGTTCTCGTCGGCCGGCTTCGGTTTCTCCGGGATGCCTCCGCCGCGGTCGGGCTCGCCTCCGTGATGCTCGGTTCCATGGTCCTGGTCGGCGTGGGCATGCTCGGCGACACGGTGTGGCTGTCCCGCCAGCAGAACATGCTGGAGGATGCGGTCGACGCGGCGGGTGTCGCGGCTTTCAAGGAGTTGGGCAACCTCAATCCCAGCGACACGGACGAAGACCAGAAGAAACAACTCAGGAAAATCATCAAGCGGTACGTCCTGGTCAACGTGCCGGCTCTCTATCGCGACTCGGTAGAGAAGTCCCTGAAGGTCGGATTCAGGAAAAGAAAGACTACCTCCAACGGCAACGAAAAAGAGACCGTAGACCTGCAGGTCAAGGCAAAGAGGGGCGGGGCAAGCCCCTTCATCGGGGTTGGCAAGGATGACGTCATCCAGGCCAGGATCTCGGTCGAGCGGGCCATTGTTCCCGTCGACGTGGTGCTGGCGTTCGACACCAGCGCCGGCAACAGCAACAAACGGCTGGAGGGCATCCAGGCAGCGGCGCGCACGCTCATCAATGCCCTGTACGTCGCGGGTGGGAAGCACGTTTCCATGGGTGTGGTCCCCTACAGTGCCGCTACCGTCAATATAGGTACCCAACGAACCGGTTGGATCAAGCCGAACGATATCGGAATGGGGCACAAGAAAGCCCCGCCCGATTCGAAATATGCCCAGCCCCTGTACCAACCTGGCGGCGTCTTTGGCGACCGCTTCAGTGCCCTTTGGGGAGGGTGTGTCGAGCACCGCGTGAAGCCCGGCGGTATGGACCGCTTCGATCTGTCCCTCGCGACGCACGACGTCGAGAAATTCGCGTCCTACTATTATCCCTACGACCCTGATGAGATCGCGAGTCCTTGGGCAGCGGGGCAGGGACCGCAAATGGGCTGCCCGGGAAGCGTCATCGTGCAGCTTACCTCCGACCGCAGCTCCATCGAGCAGGAAGTCGACGCTTTGCACCTGAACGGCGTTGGCGGTATAGGTTATCCTGCCGGCGGCGGCATGATCCACTTGGGTATCGTATGGGGCAGGAGGGTGCTGGCGCCCAGTTGGCGAACCGCATGGGGGTTGCCCCAGTCAACCGCAGGGGAGCGAAGGAAAGTCCTGGTGGTGCTTTCGTCTGCGGTCAGAGATACCATGTGGAAAGGCGCATACTCTGCCTACGGCAGACCGGGACCGGGACCCGAAGAGAAAGGTTACCTGGATGGGGATCCTCTGGATGGCGTAGTCACACAGTCGGCCGTACTTAACAAACTCGATGGTATCACCAAGGAAAACTGCTCGCTGGGCAGGAAGGAAGGTACCACCATATTCGCGGTCCTGGCAATGGCCCGAGGACACCGGGCGACAAGGGAGGCTGCCGTCAAGGTACTGAAGGAATGCACCGGGTCCCCGGGCAATGTCTTCGAGGCCGACGACAAGGCTGAAATCGTGGATGTATTCACGAGGATCGGCAAGAGAATCGGGACGATGCGACGGGTGAAGCCGCCGTCCGGTGATATTTGAAATTCAAGTCAACATCGAATGGGATTGAATTACAGGTCAGCGTAAAACGAAAGGGGAACAAGAAAATGATCCTTAGGTTGGCTCAGTATTTTCGCAGCAGGAGCGCCGTCTCGGCGCTGGAGTACGCCGCGATTGTCGGCATTCTGGTAGTCGGATTGGCCGGCGCCATCGTCGCCTTTAGAGGCAAAATCACGACTTATCTGACTAACACAGGCAATAAGATATCTACCATGACCTAAAGCGTTTCAAGGGACTCCGGGGTACCATGTGCAGGGGTGCTGCGCCATTCCCATGGCGTCACAGCCCATCTTTCCTATGTACGGTATCATGCGTCGTCACTGGCGCTTCGGCATGACTGTCCGGCGGAGTTTGTTGGCCACCATCGCCGTGGTGCTGCTGGCCATGGCGGATCTCAACGCGCAAGATGTCCACGACGGGTTGTTGTTGACCGTCGAGGCCGGGCAGAGCCGGACGTTGCGGCTCGACCGTCCCTCGGCCGTCGTGTCCGTCTCCGATCCGGCCATCGCGGACGTGCAGGTTGTATCGACCGATCTGATATTGGTCTACGGCAAGGCCGGAGGCCGGACATCGCTGGTGGCGTTCGGAAGCGACGGCGGCCTTATCGGACGGTGGAGGGTGACCGTAACGGTCGGGTTGGCAGGGCTCCGGTCCGCGTTATCAGAAGACGCGGAACTCCGGGACGTGGATGTTCGTCCGCGGCGCGACGGGGTCGAGCTCTCCGGCGTAGTGGCGTCAGCCGCAGTGGTGGAACGGGCCTTGCAGTTGACGCGGGCGTCTTTGTCCGAGAAGTCCGTGGTGGTCAACCGCCTGTCCATTGCAAGTCCGCAACCAAGTCCGCAACAGGTCAAGTTGGCGGGGGTCCGGTCCGCGTTATCAGAAGACGCGGAACTCCGGGACGTGGAGGTTCGTCCGTGGCACCACGGGGTCGAGCTCTCCGGCGTGGTGGCGTCAGCCGCGGTGGTGGAGCGGGCCTTGCAGTTGGCGCGGGCGTCTTTGTCCGAGAAGTCCGTGGTGGTCAACCGCCTGTCCATTGCAAGTCCGCAACAGGTCAATCTCGAGGTGCAGATCGCGGAAGTTCAGCGCAGCGTGAGCGAGTCGCTCGGCATCAACTGGCAAGCGATGGGCACGCGCGGGGACGGGGTGTTCGGCATGCGCGTGGGACATCTTCTTCCGGTCTCGCCGGGCGACCTGGCCAACAACTTTCCTGGCGCCTCGCTGCAGGGCGGACAGGCGTCCTCCCTGTTCGGCTCCTATACCTCGCCCACCGGTTCCGCCTCGGTACGGAGCCTGATAGACGCTCTCGCGACCGCAGGGCTCGCCACGGTGCTGGCCCGCCCCAACGTGACCGCTGTCTCGGGCCAGACCGCGAGCTTCTTCTCCGGCGGCGAGTATCCGCTGCCGAGTGGATTCGAAGCCGGCCAACTGTCATTCGAATACAAGAAATATGGCGTCTTGCTCGACTTCGTGCCCACAGTGATCGACAGCGACCGGATCTCGCTTACCGTCCGCCCGGAAGTGTCCCAACGCGTGGGCACGGACGCCCTGAAGATATTCGATACCGAGATACCGGTCATAGACGTGCGGCGGGCCGAGACCACCATCGAAGTGGGGGACGGTGAATCCATCGTGATCGCGGGGCTCTACCGCAATCAGAGCGACACCACCGAAGCCGGTTTGCCCGGGCTCAAGGATGTGCCGGCGCTGGGACTGTTGTTCGGCAACCGGACGGTAAGGTCCAACTCGACCGAGCTCATTGTCGTGGTCACGGCGCGCCTGATCTCCCCGGCCGACAGGAACGTCAGGGGCGCCGCGCAACGGGTCTTGAGTCGCCGCGTCCAGGGATACCACTACTGAATCGTGCCGGCGTCCACCGGGCGAAGTCGAAGGACGCCCATTCCAAACGGAACCCCGCGGATGCGGTTCGCGGGAATTCACCGGGAGAAAATGCAATGTGCGCCTGTCCACGAATCCTGCGAGTGGCCCTTTGTCTGGCCGCCGCAGGTTGGATGGCGGCGGGTTGCGCCCGCTCGCCCATCGACGCCGAACGCGCCGCCTTCGTCGCCCCGGCGAGAACGGCCGCGCGTTCGGCGGCCCGCGCGCGGCTTCTGCTCGCCGAGGACCAGGCCCGCCACGGGTTGAGCGTGGCAGAGGGCGCGGCTCAGCGGCCCACGCCTTCCCACGGCACGGTCCGTGAAGCCTACCTGCGATGGCTCAGAGGTGAAGTGAAGCCGTTGGCCGGATCCGGCACTGGCGATGGCGGCAAGTAGGGTGTAGGACCGAATCGAGCAATGGAATCGGCGAGCGAGCACATTTGCGCATTCGCGGGAGATGCCCGCACCGAGGCGCTCCTGTCCGATGCGTTGGGGGACAAGGGCGCGACGGTCCACCGCGGCGACATGGGCGCCGTCATCAAGCATTTGACCGGAGCGCCTTCGCCGAAGGTGGTGATCGTCGACCTGGACGGCAGCCCGTTCCCCGCCGGACGCATACACGAGTTGGCCGGAGTCTGCGAGTTCGGCACCAAGGTCATCGCGGTCGGTTCCAACGACACCGCCCGCCTTGCCCGTGAGTTGCTCGCCGCCGGCGTCAGCGACTACCTTCCCAAACCGGTTTCCGTGCGCGAGATTCGCGAGGCCGTCGGCGTGGCCCTGGACGGCGACATCGGTCAGGCCAGGATGCATGCCGGGCGCGTGATCGCCTTCCGGGGGTGCGGCGGCGGGTGCGGCGCCACGACCCTGGCGGCGTTGACCGTGCGTGCTTCGGCGGCTCGGGGGAGCTACGTCTCGGCGCTCGATCTCGGCCGTGTGTTCGGCGCCCTGCCGTGGATGCTCGATGTCGAGCCGACCGCGGGGCTGGCCGAGTTGCTCGACGCGGCTGCCACCGGCGGGGTTGTCAGCATGGAGATGCTCGAGGCGGTGAGCGCGTCCGACGGCCCGCGGACATCGGTTTTCGGCTACCGCGCGGGTGAAGGGGTGCCGCCGGAGCCCAAGCCGGACGCGGTGCAGTGGTTGACCGAGCGTCTCGCCAATCGGTCGCATCTGGTGGTGGTGGACGGAATGCTGGATGCCGATACGCTGTTCTCGGTGCTTCGGAACGCGGATGAGCGGGTGCTTGTCTACGAACCGACCCTAGTGAGCCTCAGCCGGTTGACGCATACCCTGATGCTGATGGGCGAGGGAAGGGAAGTCGTCCTGGTGGAGAACCACACGAGAGGAACGAAGCGCGCGCTTTCTTCCAGCCAGATTCGTGATGCGTTGGCGGGCCGCCAGCCGGACGTCGTCATTCCGTTCGAGGCGAAGCTTCCCGCGGCCACGAACCGGGGAAATCCGTCTGAATGCCTGGGAAAGCAGTATCGCGCGGTCCTGGACAAGCTCATCGACAAGCTGACGCGGCGCACGATCTCGCTGGCGGAGCCCCCCCCGGGTACATTCACTTTTACAGGCTCGCGATAGAGAAATTCGCTTGACGAGGAGAGATCCGCAATGGCGTTGAGAGCTTTTGGTCGCCGCCCCAGGGCGAGCGTGGAAGACAAGGCCGACGCGGTGGAGGCCACGCCCACTCCGGCGCCGGCCCAGACGCCCACGCACCTGCAGACCCCGGACGCGACCATCGCCGCGATCGCGGCGAAGATTCATCCTGTCGTCACCAGGGCCATCGACATGACCGAAGCCGGGAAGCTCAACCCGGACGAGTTGGCGACGCAGCTTCAGGCGTTTCTCGATCGGGAAGGGACCGAGGAGACGCAGTCGCTGACCCCGTTCGACCGGCGGCGGGTGGTCGCCGCCCTGATCAACGACATCAAGGGCCTGGGGCCGCTTGAGCCGTTGTTCCAGGATCCCGGCGTCTCCGACATTCTGGTCAACGGCCTGCGCTCGGTCTACGTGGAGCGCCGCGGCAAGCTGACCCAGGTGGACATCAAGTTCCGCGACGGCCAGCACCTGCTGCGCATCGCCCAACGCATCGCCGGCTGGGTCGGGCGACGGGTGGACGAGTCGAGTCCCATGGCGGATCTCAGGC
Source organism: uncultured Binatia bacterium (SeqCode) (assembly GCA_965219905.1). GTDB lineage: Bacteria > Desulfobacterota > Binatia > UBA9968 > JAJDTQ01 > JAJDTQ01. The sequence continues at coordinate 71,495 of CBDCOS010000008.1, forward strand.
TCCCGGACGGCAGCCGCGTCAACATCATCATACCGCCGCTGGCCATCGACGGCCCCAGCATTTCGATCCGGCGCTTCCTTCTCACCGGCTTGACCCTGCAGGATCTGGCGACCCAGGAAATGCTGTCGTCGCCCATGGCCGCGCTGCTCCGTATCTGTGTCAAGGCGCGCCTGAACATACTCATTTCCGGCGGCACCGGGGCCGGCAAGACCACGTTGATGAACACCCTGACCAGCGAGATCAGTCCGGACGAGCGGCTGGTCACCATCGAGGACGCCGCTGAACTGCAGGTGCAGCAGCCGCACGTGGTGCGTCTGGAGACGCGCACCATGAGCGCCGAGGGGACCGGAGAAGTGTCGATGCGGGCATTGGTCATCAACGCGCTCCGGATGCGGCCCGATCGCATCATCGTCGGCGAGGTACGGGGCGCCGAAGCCATGGAGATGCTGCAGGCCATGAACACCGGGCATCCGGGCTCCATGTCCACGATCCATGCCAACAGTCCGCGCGACGCCCTGATACGGCTGGAGAACATGCTCTTGATGGGCACGGCCGAAATGCCTCTCGCCGTCATTCGACAGCAGGTGGCGTCGGGCCTCAATCTCGTGGTGCAGGTGGAGAGGATCCCTTCCGGGAGACGCTGCATCACCAGCATCACCGACGTGGCGGGGATGGAACACGACGTCGTTCTCACCGAGGAGATGTGGCGTCTCGAGCGCGGCGAGTCGGGGGAAGTCTTCGAGAACAGCGGCCGGCAGCCCTCGTGGGTGGCCGCGGTGGACCGCGCGGGTCTACGCGCCGAGTTGCAGGAGGCGCTCGAGGCCGGACGCGCCGAGATGGCGAGGTGACTTCATGTGGACGGCTTGGAGCGTGGCGGGAGCGTTTCTTGCGGCCGTGGTGTGCCTTGGCCTGTGGCTCAGGGCACGGGTCGCCGACAAGGCGCTTGAGCGGCGGCTGCGCCGGGTGGCGGGGGTGCTCGCTGGCCAGCTGGGCGAAGACTCGGCGGAGGGTCGCGCCAATGAAGTCAAGGTGAGCGTGTTCCGCGCCCTGCCGGACAGATCGAGGTGGCGCAAGTCCCTCGAAGATCGATTCTGCATGCTCGAAGGCCGTGACCCGCTTCCCAAGGCCGCCGCCGTGGGCCTGTCGGCCGGCATTCTGGCGATCGTGGTTGCTTACGCCATGCAGTTCGGTCTATTGACATTTCTCATGGTGCCTGCCGCTGGGGTCGGGGGGGGGGGTGTGTTTCTTTCGCTCTGGGATGCGCGGGTTCGCGCCGAATTCGTCAAGCAATTCCCCGAGATCGCGGATCAGATCGTGCGTCTGGCCCGCGCCGGGCTGCCCGCGCTGGAAGCCATCGCCGAGGTGGCCAGGACGGTGCCGGAGCCTGCCAGGCATATCCTGCAGCAGATCTCGGACGAGTTGTCGTCGGGGCTGGATCCGGAGACGGTGCTGCGCGACGCCGCGACCCACATCCGCGTTTCGGAATTCACCCTGTTCACGGCCGCGCTCGCACTGCAGCGAACCACCGGCGGCAGCATCGCGGTCACCATCGGCCATCTCGCCGCCACCGTGCGCGCGCGCATGGAGGTGCAAGCCAAGGCTCACGCCTCCACATCGCAGACGCGCACGACACTCTGGGTGCTGGCGGCGGTTCCCGTGGTGAGCCTGCTTGGCCAGGCCTTCAGCAACCCGGGTGCGGTCAGCATACTGTTCGAGACCGAGGAGGGCGGGACGCTGTTGCGCTGGGGGGTAGGGCTGATCGTGGTCGGTCTGCTGGCCGCCCGCGGCATTGCCGCCCGGTTCCTGCGATGACGTCCTCGCCGTATGTGGTCTGGGGGTTGGGCCTCGCCATGGTGGCTTCTTTGGCCTTGCTGGCGGCGTCCATCCGTTTTCTGTTTCGTGACAGCCGCAGGGCCGTGGTCCTCGACAGGCGCCTGAAGGCGGTGCGAAAGCAGGCGCTGTCCATATACGGAGGAATGGATACGGGGCTGGAGGGTCGCCCCGGAAGCGCCATTTCTCTTCCGATGCTGTCCGTGTTTGCGGCGACCGCGTTTCGGGTGGTCGCCACGGTGGTGCCGATCGAAGCCTCCGAGCGCGCGAAGATCGGGAACCTGATGGTGCAGGCGGGTGTCCAGCACCGGGATGCGCTTGCGTTCTTCCTGTCGCTCAAGCTGATCCTGATGTTGACCGCGGGGGCAGGCGCCGGGGTCATGGCGTGGCGCATGGAATTGTTCGGTGGGCACGCCCTGGTGGTCGGCATCGCCGCGATGGCAGGATTCGTCATCGGCGGGGTCTTGCCCGAGGCGGGGTTGCGGCGGCTGCTCGCTCGACGGAAGGTCAACCTGTCGCGCGCACTCCCGGACGCGCTCGACCTCATGGTGCTGTGCGTCGAGGCCGGCTACACGTTCGAACGCGCTCTCGCTATGGTCTCGCGGGAACTCCAGCCTATCGCCCCGGACCTCGCTCGGGAGCTGGCGTCCGTGGAGGCGGACTTGCGCGTGGGCGCGGAGAGGAAAGTGGTGCTGCAGGAACTCTGCGACCGCACCGAAACCGAGGGCATACGCGATTTCGCCATGACGATCATCCAGGCCGAACGCTTCGGCACCCCCATCGGTCAGTCCATCCAGAACATTGCCTTGGCCGAACGGACACAACGCGCCGCCCGCATCGAAGCCCAGGCGGGACGCCTGCCTGTCATCATGAGCCTGCCGATGCTCCTTTTCGTGGTCCCCGGCATCCTCGTCCTGCTTGGCGGTCCTGCCTTCATGCAAGCGTTCAAGGCAATCGGTGGATTGGGATGAGGCCCCCCTGAGGATCTCCTGATCCCACGAGCGCGAAGCCACCCGGTTCGACTCGACCACAAGCCTCTCGAACCACTCTCTGACCCTCTCAAGCGCTTACCTCGTCACCGTCACTTCCTCCTGTTTGTCCCCCCGGAATACTTTGACCTTGATCTCGGGCGGTTCCAGCGGTACGGGAACCGACGGTGAGGAGGCGAAGGCGGGGGGTGCTGCGCCAGGGGCAGGAGTCATGGCGGGAACCGGCGCCGCCGTTGTTGCAAGCGGTCCGGCTGGGAGTTCCGGTTCCGGCGGCTTCCGCTGCGGGAGCAGGCTTTCGAAGGCCGTGGGTGTGCGGTCCTCGCGCCGCCGGAAGTCGGTGAGGGAGCGCATGGCGAGGGCGATGGTCCCCTTGGTCTTCGCGAGGATCAGGCGCTCGGCATCCGCGGGTTGCAACTCAAGGGTGACCGTGTTGGCGGCGTTTCGCGAACCCCGGCTGAGCAAACCGCCGTCGGCGCTATTCGCGCTGCTCTCCACCTGGCGGTTGACGGCGACGACGCGGACGTACTCGAGGATCGTGGCGGTGACGGTGCTCGTCTCGCGCGTGGCCGGATCCAGAAGTTCCGCCGTCAGGATCACGTCGACGTGGTCACCGGGGTAGATCAGGGCCGCCTCGCTGGTGGCCCCGTCTACCGGGATCGTGACGGCCCGGTGGTCCGGCTTGAGGGCCGCGGCCAGAAAGCCGTGCTCGCCCGGGCGCACGATCGCCGACCAGCTCAACGGCCTCCCCTTGAACACCGCGCGTCGCACGACCGAGCCTATCACTTTGGCCTCCTCGGTCTTGCCCTTGAGCATGTGCGTCGAGAGGACGGTGCCGTTATGTACAGGCGCCCAGACGACGTCGCTGGCGGTGATCAGACGGCCGATGTCGAGGTCGTTGGCCGCCGCCAGGACCACGGGCACGGGTTTGGGTGGCGGCTCTGCCTTCTTCGGCGGTGCAGGCTCTGGCCGAAGGTACAGCCATCCGCCGCCTAGGGTGGCGCCGACGGAGATGATGCCTGCGAGAAGAAACAGGATGGCCGAGCGTGAATTTCTTGGCAAGCGGGACCTTTGCATCACAAGACTCCTTCAACTGCTTCCGGTCACGGAATAAGCCCGTAGCGCCAGCAGCACGATGGCCGGCGGCGCGATTGCCACCGCGAACGGAATATTGCTGCGCAGCCGTCGAGTGGCGTCGAACGGCAGCAGGCAGAACAGGCCGACGCCGAGGCCCAGCAGGCCGACACCGAACAGGAAGGCGCTGATGTCCAGCGGCCCGATCCACAACCCCGTCACGGCCATGAGCTTTCCGTCACCCGCGCCCAGCGCACCGAACAGGAACAGGCCGAAGCCCAGAGCCAGAAGGACCGCGCCGGCGGCGATGTTTGTCCACAGGGGCATCGGCCCATGGTGGTCCACGAAGAACCACTGGACCACGAACAGACCGAGGACCGCGAGCGGCACCAAGTTGGGAACCTCGCGGCGAAGGATGTCGAAAATCATCGCCGCACCCAACAGGAGGCAGCAGGCCGTCAGCAGCAACTGTTCAAGCAATGGAAACCTTCCCTGTCCCATGACATTCCCGGCCATCCGCAATGCGGTCGCCCTTGGTCACTGGGCCCGGACAAAGCAGCCTCGGCCGCGGTCCTTCAATGCAACGCACAGGCTTCTGGCTGCGGTCATGTCCGAAAACGGACCCGTGAAGAGGCGGTAGAACACGCCTTTTTCGGGACTCTGTGCCATGACCACGCGCGGAGCCAGCGCATCGAGCAGGTCCTGCTCCGCGTTGGAGAGCCGTCTCCAGGCGGCCAGCGCTCTCTTTCGTGAGCGCGATGCATGGAGTTGCACCAGGATGCCGGCGTCCGCGGCCGCGCTGCCAGCCGCGGGCCGTTCTCCCGCCGCGACGAAGCAGTCCCGGCCACGACCGTTCAACTGGCCGCACAAGCGCTTGGCTGCGGCCCTGTCCTCGAGAGGACCCACCCGGAGGCGGTAGTACACCCCTTTCTCGGGCAAGTCCGCTTTCACGATGCGGTGCGTCAGAGAGCCAAGCAGTTCCTTCTCCTGGTTGGTGAGGCGTCCCCAGACAGCGAGGGCCTCAGCCTCCGAGCGCGCCGCGTAGAGTTGCACGTGGGCACCCGATGCTGTCGGCGCCTCTGCCGCAGGCGGACCTGTCGTCGCTGCCGTTGCCGGTTCCGGAGTTGCCGGTCCATCCGATCCTTTGAGCGCATCCGATGCCGTCGTCGGTGGGGAAGCGGCCACAGGGGCTGAAGCTTCCGCGGGCGATGCCGCCGCTGTCGCCACCGGCTCCCGGCCCCCTTCCATCGCCTGGGCCAAGGGCTCCTCTGAGGCCGAGGCTGTCCTTGTGTCGGGAGCGGCCGCGCTCCCGGTTTCCTCCGGGACCGGCGTTCCCTCCGGCGCAGGCGCAGACGCGGCAGACGGTGCATCGTACGCCGCGATGGGTGACTCAACGATTGTCCGGCTCCCCGCCATCCGCTCCGCCACCGCTGCCACCGCCTCTTCCGTCGCTGGCGTATCCTGCAGCAGTTGCGCCAACTCGGCGTCGTCGTCCTCCAGCCAGTGGGAGGAGGAATGCTTGTCGTACAGTCGTCGCGCTTCGTCCCTGGCGCCCGTTTGGACGAGTGCGCGGATCAGATTGGCGGTGATCATTGGATGCGACGGCGAGAGTTTCACCGCGTTGTCGTAGTGCAGGCGGGCGCGCGCGTGGTCGCCTTCGAGGGTGGCCACGACGCCGAGGCCGTTGGCCACCCAAGCTTCGACCGGTGTGTCCTTGGCCGGCCCGGATGCGGCGAGAAACAACCGCTTGGCTTGGGCCAAGTCGCCTTCGCCGAGGCTCGCCCTCCCTGCGCCCAGCAACGCCTCGGCCTTGGCGACCGACGTCGTGGAGCGTTCCTCGGCTTCGCCGAACAGCGTGGCGGCGCGCGAGAAGTCGCCGTTTCTCAAGGCCAGGTAGCCGAGCCCGAGTCTGGGCTCCGGGGCGTCGGGGAATTGACGGGTGAGTTCGAAGTAGAGCCGTCCGGCGGCTTCGAACTGGCCCGCTTTGGCCGACACGGAGGCCACGTTCAGGCTGCTGCGCAACTGTTGCTGCTTCGCGGCTTCAATCCGCTCCTGTTCGCGGATCGACCCGCAACCGCCGGTACCGATGGCCAGCGCCAATCCCGCAGTCGCCGCCAACGTGCGCGCCCTGCGGAAGAAGGACGTCGGTTCCGATCCCACGCGTAGCACCCCGATTCCTGGCGCGCCTTAGAGAAGCCGCCCCTCTCTCTCCAGCCGGTCAGCGCGCTCTGGGCTACCCATCCGTCGGTCGCCCGTTGCGGGCGATCCGCCAGACGGACGGTCATATCGCGAATTCCACCGCAGATTCCATCTCTGTTTCTCCACCCGCGAAGCGGCGAGCGTGGAAAAACGCCATAACGGCTGAAATCCAAGTCATGAGCCATGATATCATCAGACCGGAAAAGCGGCAATCACACTTCACTTCATGCCAATCCAACCAGCCGCAATCGGTAAGCACGGCCAGTTGAGGCACATGAACCTTTCCGCATCCCATGACATCGCCGGGTAGCGGCATTCCTTCGGAGCCAAGCCGTCCACCGCCGGACAGGCATCGCCGGCCGCGGCCCTTAATCCTTCCATCATGCCGGAAAGACGTTCGGCGGTGGCCCGCGCGTCGGGTAGAGTTGCACCGGGACACCCGCGCCTGACTATGGCTCGTGGCTCAATCGGGGCGCGGCGTTTGCCGCAGGCGTTGCACCATTCTGACGATCATGTTGCGGATACGGTCAAGCGCTTCCGCCAACTCCTCGAACTCGCCTGTCGACGATACGGTGATCCGGGTGCCGACCTGGCCCTGCTCCATGCGTTGTACGCTGTCGGTCAAGGCTCGTACGGGTGTCAGCACCCAGCGGCCGAACACCCAACACAGCAGCATCGAAGACAGCAGCAACGCTGTGCACAGCGTTGCGCCGAGCCACAGGAGTCCTTGTCCGAGATTTCGTTGATTTCCCGCCAGCGATCCGAAGAGTTCCGGCAAGACGCCGTGACCGCTCAGGTTTGGAGCCTCGGCGATGATCATCCAGTCGACACCCGGGAAGTCGCCTATGACCGGAGCGAAGAAGGACGAGTCCGCCGAGCGCGCGAAGGCGATCATATGGCTGGACGCGCCTTCCGAAGAATCCGATGCGTTCCGGGCGGCGATGAACGACCCGGCTCGTTCGCTGTCGTAGGCGCGGGCCATATGTGCGACCGATGCGTCGGCGAGCAGGTTGGTCTCCGGTTGCATGATCCGGCCGGGAGCGTGCGCCGAGCGCGTCTCCGCGATCAGCAGTCCATCCCGGGTCGCCACGAGGATCTCCGTTCGCGGCACCGCGGTGCCGTTGAGCGTCGAGCCGGGCAGTTGCGTGTGCAAGAGCTGGCCGGGCACGGACAGCCCGCGCGCCACACGGTCGGCAAACAACTGGGCGAAGCGCAACGGCACGACCGCCTTCATCACGCCGATGGAATTCCCGGTTCCCACGTCCCGGATGCCCACCGCGATGTCCATTGCCCACACGTTGGCGGAGGAGCTGAACACGATGTCGCTCACGAAGATTGCGGATGACAGAGCCCTCTGCCACCATTCCTCGTCGGACTGGACGAAATCGGGGGCGGGGCCGCTCAGCGCAACGTTGAAGCCCTTGGCGTCCGTGAAGAAGACCCCGCTGAAATCGGAGGAGCGCCTGATTTGCTCACCAAGGAACGCGCGCGCTTCGGGCGCAAGCCCCAGGCTCTTGCGAGTGCGGAACTTGCTCTCGACCTGCTGCAGACCGAGACCGTCGAATCCCTCCTTGGCGTGGGCGGCCCGCGCCTTTTTCACCGCCTTGATCACCACCGGCGACGCGGCCCAACTCTGCACCTCGGCGATACGCTCAGCCAGGAACGCGTCGATGTCCTCCGACAGCCTCGTCACGGCTTCCTCAAGCTTCTGAGTGTCGCTGTGCAAGGCCAGCGATTGAATCCCGGAGCCCCCCCCCGCCTCCATCCGTATCCACAACCAGTATGCTCCCGACCCCGCCGCGGCCATCAACGGGACCCACAACAGAAAGAAAATGGCCAATCCGAAACGAACACCAAGGGAATGAGTCATGGTATCATCTCCGGTAACGGCGTGAACGAACCTAACGGCGAAGACGGTCTATTTCTTCATGAGTCGTCAAGCTGTTTGGCCGCCTCGTAGAAGTGTTGCGCCTCGTCGACATCGCCTCGGGACTCGTAAATTTTCGCAATGTAGCCCAAGGTGGCCACCTCGCCCCTGCGATTGCCCAATTCGCGGTACAGTGTCAGCGCGCTCTCGAGATAAGCGAGGGCCCGCGTCAATTGGTTCTGGCCCATGAGGGCCACGCCTATCGCATGCTGCACCAGCGAGGCCCCGGACCGGTCCCCGGTTCTCAGGCAAATGCGGATCCCTTCCTCCAGATTCCTCACGGCGAGGTCGTGGGAGCCCGATTCTGTCAAGATCGAGCCGAGCTCCGCAAGCGCCTGGATTTGCCCCGCGTCGTTGCCCGCGTCCCTGAACAGCCGCACCGAATCGGAAAGGTGCATGCGCGCCTTGTCCGTCTGGCCCGTGCGACGGTGGAGACGGCTGGCGCGCAGACGCAACCGCGCGAGCCAGAGAGCATCTCCTTCCGGCCCCAGGCCGTCAATGGCCGTCTCGTAGGCTTCAGCCGCCTGGGCTTCATCGCCCTGGAGACGGTAGAATTCCGCCAAGTTGGATGACGCCATGGCACGCACGCCATCGTCTCCACCGCTCTCCTGAAGGGCTTCCTTGGCGTAGACGACCGCGGGAGGGATCCTTCCACGGGCCAGGTTCGTGACCGCCAGGGCGTTCAGAAGAGGTCCGAGCCGGTCGCTCAGCGGCATTGCCTCCTTGAGGTGAGCCTCAGCCTCATCGTGAAGACCCATGACGTTCTCGACGATGGCCAGCCGAAGATACTCGCTCGGGTCCACCGGCTGGCGCGCGGTCGCCCGCCGTTCCAAGTCGTCGCGGGCCACGTTCACCGCCGGGCCGGCCCACTCCGGCAATGGTGCCCCGACCATCTCCACCATCAGCAGATCGCCGGGACAGATCTCGGCTGCAAGCGAGCGGATCGCGTCCAAGGGCCGGTCTTCGGAAGGCGCACCGGGCAAGACGGGCGGCCTCCGCTCCGGCTTCACCCGATCAACGGCGAGATCTTCTCCCGTGAAGTCTCCTCCGGAATGCTTCGCCCTCTCGCTGGCGCGTTCCTCCGGTCCAACGCGATGGCGCACGGCCGGTGGCTTCGCCAGGCGCGCGCCTTCTGGATCACCGGGGATCACTGGCGGCGCCTCCTGCCTCGCGGGGTCATCGCCGACATCCGGCTCCGGTCGCAGGTAGCCGGTCTCGGCGGGGGGCTCGGTCTTCTCCTCCTCGCCGGTCTTCGCGGGCGCCGGAGCGCGTGTCCACCACGACAGTTCGAGATCGGGTTTCCCCGCTTCCTTTTCGGTACCGGCAGCCTTCGGCTCCTCCGGCACCTCGGCAGGAGGCTCGCGTTCGGGCTCGCCGTACCGAACCCCCTTATAGAAGAACCCGGGCCCGGTGTTCGCCTCCGGCTCGCCAGCGTCTTCCTTGGCCTCGCCGAACGTCGGACCGGTCTCCCACCAGGGAAGGCCGGCGGAAGGTCCCCCCGCCGGCTCTTCGCGCGTGGCGGGGGCGGGCGACGGATCCTCCAACATCACGGACAGGTCCACCGGATCATCGGTGATCTCGGGCTCCTCCGCTGTCTCGTCGCGGATATCGGTCATGCGTTCGCCGTATCTTACTCCGCGATAGATATACCCTTTAGGAGGAGCCGAACCCGTCGTTTGTTCGGTCGGTTCTCCGTCTTCCCGTTTTCTGCGTTCCATAGAGGGACCCCCGGAATGCGGTTCTTGGGCGGACGACAGCCCGCCGTTTGAGAATGCTTCCACTTGTCATTCTACGACAGCCAACGCGAAGAAATCAACGTTGTCAAGGGCGGTTTTTTGGGCGGTCGGCCCGTGTCCTATCAATTTCTGGAACACGGTGGTAGTCTGGCTATTTCGTCCGCGAACACCGCGTCCGGCACGAAACGCGTTCCAGCAGCAGGAGGACCTTTCGATGGGGCGAACTCGTATATTCATTGTCTTTGCGCTCGCATGGGTGTTCTTGCCCACTGTCGCATACGCACTGGACGGCAGAATCAACGACGCGCCGGTGCCGGAGTGGAAGGTAACGGCGGACACCGTATGGACTTGCATCGCGGCCATGCTGGTGTTCCTCATGCAGGCGGGCTTTGCCTTGGTCGAGGGCGGGTTTACCCGCGCCAAGAACACGGTCAACATCATGATGAAGAACGTCGGGGACTTCGCCATCGCCTCGCTCGGCTTCTGGATATTGGGGTTTGGCCTCATGTTCGGCGAGGGCAACCCGTTCATGGGGACTACGGGTTTCTTCACTTCGCCCGAGATGGGCGACGACCTGTACCCTTCCCTGAGCTGGGCATCGGTGCCGACCATGACGGCATGGCTCTTTCACCTGATGTTCTGCGCCACCGCCGCCACCATCGTGGCCGGTGCAATGGCCGAGCGCACCAAGTTCGTGAGCTATCTCATATTCAGTTTCTTCATCTCCCTCTTCTTCTATCCCGTGGTGGGCCACTGGGTGTGGGGTGGTGGATGGCTTGCGACGCTCGGCATGCTGGACTTTGCCGGCTCCACGGTCGTGCACTCCACCGGCGCATGGTTCGCCTTGGCCGGCGTGATCGTGCTTGGACCCAGGATCGGAAGATACAGCGAGCGCGGGCTACCGCTTGCCCTTCCGGGTCATAACATGATGATGGCGACGCTCGGGATGTTCATCCTGTGGTTCGGTTGGTTCGGCTTCAACACGGGAACCCTGATGAGCGCCAACGTATTCGAGATATCGACGATCGCCGCCAATACCAGCCTCGCGGGTGCCGCCGCCGCCATTGGCGCCACCCTGACCGCGTGGTTCCTGTTCGGCAAACCCGACATCACGATGACGCTCAACGGCGTTCTCTGCGGTCTCGTGGCGGTCGCCGGCGCATGCGCCTATGTGGAGCCTTGGGTCGCTGCCGTCTTCTTCGGCTTTCTGCCCGGAGTTCTCGTGGTATTCTCCGTGCTGGCGTTCGATCGGATTCATATCGATGACCCGGTGGGAGCCATATCCGTTCACGGCACGGGCGGCGCATTCGGGACGGTCATGCTGGGACTGTTTCATGCCAACTCCGGACTGTTCTACGGTGGTGGGGGCGACCTGCTCGTGGCCCAGTTCGTGGGGGTGGTGGCCATCTTCGCCTTCAGCACGGTTAGCGGCTTTGTGATGTTCAGCTTGATCAAGGCCGTCGTGGGGTTGCGCGTGTCGCCGCAGACCGAGAGGGCTGGCCTAGACATGGAGGAACACGGCAACGATGCCTATCCAGAGTTCTTGGCCTAGTGGGGTGCGCACCCCTTGTCGTTCCGGGCCAACCCCGAACGACAAGGGTGTGTGCCGTCAGTCCAAGCGAATGCGAACGACGATGCCGCCCATCACGTCGCCGTCCTTGAAGTCCGTCCGCGGACTGTCCGGATGGTTGTTGTGGCACCTCGCACAGGCCGGCGACACCGCGACGCTGGCATAGACCGCGGTCAGTCGCTCGATGCCGTAGATGGTTTCGCGACCGTAGTACGGGTTCGCGAGGGCACCCTCGAGTCCGGTGTTCTCGATGTCGTTGCTCGGCGCGTTCTCCCTCCTGATGGGCCACTTCGACTTGAGCGCGAAGCTGAACCTGTCCGTCTGCCTAGCCGCCCGTTCCGAGGCCATTCGGAACATCTGGGCCGGCAACGGCAACTTGTCATGTTCGAGCGGCCATTGCTCGCTGGCCTTGATCACCCCTGCCACGTCCTGCAGGCGGTAGACCACTTGGTTCGAATAGACGGCGAGCGCAGAGGACACCGCAATGCAATGAACAGGGCGTCAGCCATCATCTCCGGGGTAACCTGCGCCTTTTGTTCGGGTTTGGCCTGGGGGCTTCTCTCACAGGCGGCGAGCAGGGCGATGACAAGGCAGAGAAGGGTAGGAAAGTGCTTCATGGCGTCCTTCTTCCTGGAAGGCGAAAACTCGCTCTAACTCGTTCAGATGCCACTTCGGTACAGGAGGCCCATAACAGGGCCAAGGCTGGCGTGTCAAACCGGAGTGCAGGCGGAACGCGGGCCGTGCTTGAGGTGGTTGGAGCCGCCTCTAGAAGGCATCTCGCTAAAATAACTTAATCAATGGGGGCTATCTGGGAGCGAGGCTGTAATTCCATTCGCCATGGAAGAGGTCGCGTTTGATGGAGAGAGTGCCCATCTGCTCGTCGCTCACCTGCCGACCGGTGGGATAGTGGCCCTGGTCCAACTCCGAGCGGATGGCGAGGCCGCCCCTGGTGGTGGGTGGCGCCGATCAGATTGACCACCACCTCGTGACTCACCAGCGGCCGGCCCGTCCAGTTCTCGGTGATGTGACAAAACATCCGGTGTTCGATCTTGTTCCATTCCGACCGATGGAGCGAGCTTCCGCCGCCGCCCACAACCGCCGGCTCCGCTCATCAAGCCTAAAACGGCGGCATCACGCCGTTAGCGCAACGGGATGCGGATGACGACGCCGCCCATCACGTCGCCTGTCTTGAAGTCCGTCCGCGGACTGTTCGGGTGTGCGTTGTGGCAGGTCACGCAGACGGGTGAAACCGCGACATCGGCATATACCGCGGTGAAGTGCTTAACTCCCCTGATGGTTTCTTGACCGTAGGCCGGCTTCGAGGAGTTCTCGGCGACGCTGTTCAGTCCGGTCCGGTCCACCTCGGTCTTGGGAACGTTGTCCTTGTTGATCGGCCACTTGGACAGCAGAGAGTAGCTGAACGTGTCGGTCTTCCTGCCACCAACTGCGCGCCCATGCGGAACATCTGGGCCGGGAGCGGCAAGTTTTTCCGTTCATGCCAGTCCTCGCTGGAGTTGATCACTTCCTCCACATCCTGTAGACGGTAGACCACTTGGTTCGAATAGACGTTGCGGTCCGCTGACATGAGCGCGAACAGCGCGTCCGCCATGACCCTCGGGGAAATCCCGGCGCGTTCGCCCAATCCGGGACTTCTGCCGGATTAGACGGGGCGGTTGGTCGAAGGCGGTCCGGCCGACGGATCCCCTTCGTTCGATGGGTTGCTCCCACAGGCGGCAACCCCCGCAACGAGCATTGCGACCGCCCCGAGGCCGAGCATGCGCTTTCGAAACGGCAAGTGTTTCGCATAGTTCATCCATATAAATATAGTATACGCGCCGTGTCAGGTGAATCTTGTGGTCATGACGATGCATGGATATGTTGATGAGCGTTCGCGCGGGCTCGGTACTCCGCCTATTTGGCTCTACGGGGCCGTCGTCTGCGTTGCCGCGTGGCTCGTGTTCTGGGTCCAGCCACTGGCGGTGCGGGGAGTTCTGCCGGTGTTGGGCGGCTCGCCCGCGGTATGGAACACCGCGATGGTGTTCTTCCAGAGCGCCCTGCTCGGCGGGTACGGGTTGGCCCACCTCCTCGCCCGCCGGACAGCGCCCGCCGGACAGTTCATTGTACTCGGAGCGCTGTGGGCGGGAATCGCCCTCACCATGCCGGTGGGTGAGCTTCGGCTTCTCGGTGAGACGCCGTCGGCGGGCGTCCCGCCGGCGTTGTGGCTCCTCGGAACGCTCGCGGGCTCCCTCGGGCCCGCCTTCGTCGCCGTCACCTCCCTTACACCCCTGGTCCAAAGCTGGCTCGCCCGGACAGACGCGGGTGCGGCGTCGGCCGACCCCTATTTTCTCTACGCGGCGTCGAACGTGGGCTCGGTCGGCGCGTTGCTGGCGTTCCCCTTTCTCCTCGAACCTTTTCTCGGGCTGGGCCGGCAGGCATGGCTCTGGAGCTTGGCGGCGCTGGCACTTGCGCCCTTCCTGGTCATCCTTTGGCGCGGAGCCGCCGCTCGAGACGCTGGCGCCCGTGCGGCCGGGGCGGAGGAAGCGACGCCGGACTCTGGCCGGACGGTGCTGCCGGTGCTGCGCATCCTGGCGCTGTCCGCGGTCCCGAGTGCGCTCCTGCTCGCCGTCACGCGCCACGTCACCACCGACGTGGCGGCCGTGCCGCTGCTATGGATCGTGCCCCTGGCTCTCTACCTCGCCACCTTCGTCCACGCCTTCGCGCGCCGCTCCCTGATTCCACAGTGGCTTCTGGCTCGCCTCCTCGCCCCGGGCCTCCTCGTGCTGGCGGTTCTGTACCCTTTCTCCTACTTCGCGTTGGTGTTCGGCCTGTTCCATGTCGCCGTCTTCGCCCTGGCCGCGCTCTACTGCCACGGGGCGCTGGCCCGTCTCCGCCCGCCGCCCGCCGGCCTGACCTTCTTCTACCTCCTGGTCTCCACCGGCGGGCTCATCGGCGGGCTGCTGGTCGCGCTCGCCGCGCCGCTGGTCTTCAACGATGTCCACGAGTATCCCATCGCCTTGTGCTGGTTGGCCGCCCTCCTGCCGGCGGCTCCGGTTGTCCTGCGCCGCGGTCACTGGGGCGCCGCAGCTGGCGCGCTCGGATTGCTCTTGGCCGGGCTGGCCACCCTCTACGGACATTACGGCAGCTTGTCCGATCTCGCCGTCGGCGCGGCCACGGCGCTGGTCGCGCTTGCCGCTCCCGCCCTGCTCATCCTGCGGGCGCGGCCTGCCCTGCTCGCGGTTGCGCTCCTGCCGGTGTTCATGTTGCCGTCTCTGGTGGGCCGAGACAGGGACGGGGGGTATGTCGCCCGCGCGCGTACCTTCTTCGGCGTGTACCGGATCGTGGAATCCGGCGGGCTGCGTTCCTTCTATCACGGTACCACCCTGCACGGCGCGGAGCGAAGGAACCCGGACGGAACCATCGACAGCCGGACGACCTACTACGGCCCCGGCACCCCATACGCCGAGTTGCTGGCAAGTCTTGCGCGCCGCCCCGCACCCCTGGTCATGGGCATCGCCGGACTCGGCACCGGCTCGCTCGCATGCTTCGCGCGCCCCGGCGACGAGGTGCGCATCTATGAAATCGACCCCGCCGTCGTACGTCTGGCCCGCGAGCACTTTGCCGCGCTTCGCAACTGCGCTCCGGATGCGACCATTGCCACCGGCGATGCGCGGCTGCTGATTGCGCGCGAGCGGGTCAAGTTCGACTTCCTCGCTCTCGATGCCTTTACGTCCGACGCGATTCCTGTCCACTTGCTGACCCTGGAGGCCTTCCGGAGCTACCTTCGCGTTCTAGCCCCGGAGGGGGTTGTTGCCGTTCACATCTCGAACCGCCACATCAATCTTGAGCCTGTGGTCGCGGCCATCGCCGACAAGCAGCGACTCGCCGCGCGCGTCAAGCTCTACTCCGCTCCGGAACACCTGACGAAAAGGAGGGCGGCGACTTCATCCCACTTGGTTGTCCTCGCCCGGGATGAGGGCACCCTGCAGGCTCTCGACCTCGATGGGAGTTGGGTACCCTTGGACGCCGCGGACCGGGTGCGGTTGTGGACGGATGACTACGCGAGCATCGCTCCGCTCCTGCGCTGGTGGTAGAAGGTGGCGCGGTGACGGGCAGGCGAGGCACCTGGAATCCGGATCAAGTCCGGAGACAGCCGAAGGGCTTGCGAATTTCCGCGATTCGTGGATAAGTTGACCGGCAATTGGTTCTGGCTTGGTGGGATGAAGGTTGAGTAAAGACGCGTCCATTCTGGCGGTCGGAGATGTACACCTCGGCGCCTCGTGTTCGGGGTTGCCCGACTGGATCGAATCCCAGGGCCTGGACCCGGGCGAACTCACGCCTGCGGCCGCGCTCCGGCTCACGGTCGATCTGGCCATCGAAAACCGTTTCGATGCCGTATTGTTCGCGGGCGATGTGGTGGAAAGCACCAACGCCCGTTTCGAAGCAATGGCGCCGCTTGAGGAGTGCGTGCGGCGGTTGCTCGACGCTGGTATCGAGGTCGTCGCGGTGGCCGGCAACCACGATGTCCAGGCATTGCCGCGCCTGGCTGCCCTGATCGGCGGGTTCAACGTCCTGGGCGCCGGCGGCCGCTGGGAGGCGCGCACGATATCGAAAGACGGGACTCCCGTGGCCCAAGTATTGGGATGGTCGTTCGGCCAGGAACACGTGCGCCAGAGTCCGTTGGCGGAACTGTTGAAGCGGCCGTTGCCGGCGCCGTCGCCTCCGGTTCCGCGCATCGGCCTGCTGCACGCCGACCTAGGCGCGGCCCGTGGTCCCTACGCGCCCATCAGGCAGACCGAGCTGGATGACGCGGGGTGCGACGCTTGGTTGCTCGGCCATGTCCACAAGCCTTCCCTCGATAGCTTGTCCACGTCGAAAGGAATCCGGCCATTCGGTTACCTCGGATCGCTGGTGGGGCTCGACCCGTCGGAAACGGGACCCCACGGCCCCTGGCTTCTGACGATTTCCAGCGAAGGCGGCATCGATCTTCGGCTGATCCCCTTCGCGCCGCTACGATGGGAGCCGGCGGCCATCCGGGTGGACGGGCTCGAGCAGGTCGACGATGTCGGCGACAGGCTGCTGAGCGAAGCCGAGCGCATCGTCCGCCGTCTCGCCAGCGCCGCCCCCCTGCCTCGGGCGCTCGGTCTGCGCGTGCGGCTCACGGGGACGAGCGGCTGTTACGAGGACATCCGGCAGTGGATTGCGGGCGGCGAGTGGAGCACCATGGGGCGCGTGGTCGACGGCACGGTGGTCTTCTTCAGCAAGGTCGTGGACGCGATGGAGTTGCGGCTGGACCTTGCGCGCATCGCATCCGGCGACGACCCCGCAGCCCTGATGGCGCAGCGGCTGCTGATGCTGTCGCGCGACGATGATCGGGCGAGGGCGCTGCTCGACCAGGCGCGTGCAGAGTTGGGAGAAGTGGTCCGGGAGGATGTCTGGAAGCCTGTTCAGGAGCATCGCAGTGCCATGGATCCGCTGTCGGACGACGCCCTGCGCGAGGTTCTCTTCAAGGCCGGCAAGGCTGCCCTGAACGCCATGCTTTCCGGCCGCGAGCGAGGCAACACGGCGTGAAGCTCAAACGGCTTGCCATCAACCGGCTACCGGGCATCAGTGAACCCTTCGAGATCGAAGCGGCGGGGGCGGGTTTCCATGTCGTGTTCGGGCCCAACGGGGTCGGCAAGTCGAGCATCTGCCGCGCCCTCGAAAGCCTGTACTGGGACGACCGCCACTCCTCGCCGCTCACGTCCGTAAGCGCCGAGTTTGAAGTGGAAGGAGAACCGTGGTCGGGGCAGCGCGAAGGGAGCCGTGCAACCTGGCAGCGAGGCAGCGACAGGCACGTTTCCCCGAGCCTTCCCCAGTCCCACAACCACCGCTGTTTCTTTCTGCGCCTGCGCGATCTGATCGATCCGTCCCGGGACGGTACCGCCGACATTGCCTCGGAAATCCGGCGGCAGATGTCCGGGGGATTCGATCTCGACAAGATCGGCTCGGACCTGTTCTCCGGCGTGTCTCGCCAGGCTGGCCGCCGGCAACGCCGGGATTTCAACAATGCGTCCGACGATGTGCAGAAGGCGGTCGTCCAGCAGGCCGACCTGCAGCGGCGCGCGGACGATCTTGAATCCCTCAGGAGTCAGCTCGAAGAAGCTGATGCCGCTTCCGGCCGGCTGGTTCTTGTGGAGCGCGCCATCGGGCTGGCGCGCCGGCGGCAAGAACTCTCTGGAATCGTGGAGCGGATCGACGCGCTGCCCGGCGCGCTCGCCAAGCTCACCGGCAAGGAGGTCGAGGAGGTCGAGCGGTACCAGCATCAGGCGGACACGTTGGCGGAACGGGCACGCTCGCTGGAACAGCAGTTGCACAAGACGCGCGAGGCGTTGCGGCAAGCCGCCTTGGACAAGCCGGTCGAAGCGTCCGATCTTGCGGCTTGGCGCGAGAACGCCGACGAGCTGAGCCGCATCGAGTTGGAACTGGACGCGGCCAGGACCGAACGGAACGCCACCCGCAGGAAGCTTGCCGCGGCCTTGCACGAGGTCGGTGACCATGATGCTCATCTCGTAGGCGGGACCGCGCTGACACTGTCCGAGCATGGCGAGTTGTTCGCGTTTCTGCGTTCGAGTCAGGAGCACGCCATCCAGGCCAATACCCTTCGAGAGCGGCTGCGTCAGCTTCAACGCGCCGAACTGCCCGCGGAAGCCGAGCGAGACCTCGAAAGGTTGCGCGCGGGGGCCGAAGCCTTGCGCGGGTGGCTGCGAGCGCCTGAGCCTGATAGCGTCGCCGCCAGGGTCCGTACCCGGTGGCCATGGCTGCTGTTCGCCGGCGTGATGACGCTGGCTGGCGTGCTGGCTCTGCTTATCGAGAAAGTGGGCTTGGCTTGGTTCCAGGAGCGGTCGGTCGCGCTTGTCTCGATCGCCGGGCTCATCGGAGGGCTGGGCATCGGCGCTGCCCTGGCCGTCTTGCTGCTGGGTCACCGGAGTCGTTCCGACGCGGACAGAACGACCGCGCGGGCCGTGTTCGAGGAACTGGGCCTTGACCCGCCCGCTGAATGGAATGTTTCCGTGGTAGGAGCACACCTGAACCGGCTGGAGCGCGTCACCGCCGACATGGAGGCCGCCATCGAGCAGGCGCGCGACAGCAGCCTGCAACGACGGCGGCTGGAGAACGAGCTGGAGGGCCTGTCCGAACACGAGGCTGTCCTGGACGTTCGCAGGAAGGAAATCGGAGAAAGACTCGGTTTGGAGACGATCCCGCCGGACGCGGAGTTGGTGGACTTCGCGCGCGCGCTCGACCAACTCCGCTTGGCACGGAGCGACGATGAAGCCGCGGCAGGCCAGGTGGAAGGACTTGAGCAGAAGTATTCCGCCCTCCTGTCCAACCTGGCAGGCATTCTGGAAGAGCATGGGGAGATGAAGCCGGAAGATGCGGCAACGGCCAAGGCGCGGATACACCACATCGCCGAGCGGAGCTCCCGGCTGGAGCAGGCGCTCTCCGACGAGCGGAAAATGACGGCGCAGATCGAGGAGATCACCGTCGACTGCTCGGCCGCGGCCAAATCCATCGCGCGGATCTATGCGGACGCGTCGTTGAGCGAAGGCGACATGAAAGGCCTCGTGGCGTTGATCCATTCGTTGCAGCACTATCGGGATCTGATCAACGAGCGGACAAGCCTGGAAGGCCAGATCGCTCTGGATCAAGCGGAACTGGCCAAGGCCGGGGCAGAGAGACTGGCCGAATCCGACGGACTGTCTCTTGAACGGCTCAAGGACGATCTGTCGCGCGTGGAGGCTCGGTCCAGCGAATTGCGGAACGAGATTGCCGAGATCACGGCTCGGACGGACGCGGCCAGGAACGGCAACAGCATGCAGGGACTCATGGCCGTCCGCGAAGAGGCCCGCGCCAAACTGAACGAATTCCGCGACGACGCGCTGTACGCCAAGGCGGGACGCTTCCTCATGGATGCGGTGGAAAAGGAATACGAGCATACCCGGATGCCACAGGTGCTTGAACGCGCACGCGCCCATTTCTTCGCGTTCACCCACCACAATTACAAGCTGGAGTTGGGCAAGGACAATGGTGTTCCGCGGCTCTTTGCCCGCGAGGCGCGCGGCGGAGAGGTGCGGGAGATCGACGAGCTGTCGGACGGGACACGGGTCCAGTTGCTGTTGGCGGCGCGCATCGCTTTTGCGGAAGAGGTGGAACAGGGCAAGACTATGCCCCTGTTTCTCGATGAAGCGCTGGACCAGAGCGACCCCCGGCGATTCGAGGCCGTGGTGCGAAGTCTGGGGCGCGTGGCAAAAGAACAGCCACGCCAGATCTTCTACCTCACCAGCGACCCTCTGGACGTGGATCGAATCCGGGACGCGCTCGGCAAGGACGACTGCGAGTTGACGGCCGCAATAGACCTGGGCCTGATACGCACTCAGACGGTTAGCGTGAGCGGAGCTCAGGCACTCCAGGTCGATCTCGGACCGGCGGTTCCGGCTCCTGACGGCCTGTCGTCCGAAGAATACGGAGTGGCTCTCGATGTGCCGGGGTTTCGCCCGGAACTCGGCTATGCGGAGCAACATTTCTATTACGTCCTGTGGGACGCCCCGGATCTGCTACACGATTTTCTCCTGAACGGAATTGAGCGCGCGGGTCAGTGGAGAACGGTCGTGGACACGCCGCTCGCCGAACGCCTGGGTTCCCGCTCGGTCTCGCTGGCGGATATTACCGCCAGAGTGGATCTGCTTGAGGCTTACTGCGAGTTGTGGATGCAGGGGAAGGGCCGGCCCGTGGACCGTGTCGTGCTTGAGGAAAGCGACGCCTTGAGCGAGCGCTTTCTCGAAGACGCGGTCGCTGTCGCCAAGGGACTGAATGGAGACGCCAAACGGCTGGTGACCGCGCTCGAGGACAACAGCGATCCCCGCCTGCGGGGGTTTCGGAAGAGCAACGTCGAGAAGCTTCGACACTACCTCACCGAAACCGGTCACCTCGACGAACGCCCCGTGCTCACCGAGAACGAATTGCGGCTCGCCGCGCAAATCACCCCGGCAGCCGCGAGCCTGCCTCACGGCGTCGCCAACGACTGCCTCGGGCGCTGGTGGGCGTGGGCTCAGAGATCGTCCCGCCCCCATGAAACAGGGTAAAACGGAATAGAGCGGGCCTCGGCGCTGAGTGCACCGCTACAGAACTTCTTTTGTAAAGGGAGGACTTGTGGGTTACGTGCCTGTGCTCTTGATCGTGTTGTGGACGACAATAGCGGTGGCGGATGAAGGGCTCTTGAGCCGGATGGAGTTGGAAGCACAGCTCCTGCAACTTAGTAGACAGACTGCCGAAGCGGCAAGGCTTGAGATAGCGGAGATTGCCAAGGAGACTTCTCTCTGGACGGAATACCGGGCTGCGCAGGAAGCGTTGGAGACGGCGATGGCGAAGAACAAGTGCCGAACTCCGCATCTCAAGGATATCCCGATCGAACGTCGCTACAAGGAACTGTGTCTTGGTCGCTTCCGGGCAGGACACAAGGCTTCGACCGAAAGGGATGCTGTCGTAAGGGAGCTTCGAGACAAGGCCATAGCTCTCGGTGACGACCTGAAGGCCATTAGCGACAAGTTCGGGTGGGAAATCTATCGAGAAGAGATGCGACTGCGGCTCCAGGAACTAAACGTCAAGATGACTGAGGAGCTTAAACTCCAACTCAAGCGTCTCTACACGTCCAGCCTGCCGGGATCAGCCGGTTCTCCGTGACAGAGAGGGCCCTATGCCAGCCTTGGCGCCACCTTTACGCGAGCAGGCCAGCTCTGGAGAGTGCCTCGGCAGGACCACATCCACGTCCGGGTTGACGCTCGGGCTGTTTCCGACCGCCCACACTGCCCGCCTCCACATAGGCCCTGAACGCTGGCAGCGTCTCCGGCATGGTGCCGCCGACATAGTCGCCTGTGAGCTTGCGATCCAGGCTCCACGGACAGGTCCTGCCCCAGATCATGTCCGTGGCGCGCCACCGGATGTTCACGGTCGGGCGTGAAACCCCCTGGATCTGGAGGCGGGGAGATGACGGAGGAGGCGGCTCACCGCCGCCGCTGCAAGCGGACAGAGCCGACAACGCCACGCCAAGAATCAGCACGCGGCGATCTCACTCCTATGTCCCCTTGTCCCAATACCGGTACCGTATCGACCATCCGATTCCCCTGAAAAAGAGCTAATAGATGCTGAACGGAAAGTACCGCGCGTTGATCTCGTCATAGTAGCCGTCGGCCAGGATCGCACGAAGCGCCCTGTTGATGCGGCGGCGGAGCGCATCGTCCTCCTTGCGCACCGCGATGCCGATGCCTTCGTCGAGCCGGTACCCCTCGCCCGCGAACTCGAAGGCGGCGCCCTCCGGGCCCCCGATCCAATTCCGGAAACCGAGCGCGTCGCCGAATACCGCGTCCACGCGGCCCTCAACGAGCCCCCGCAGCAGCGCCTCCTGGTCACGATACAGCCTTACGGCGGCAACCCTCGCCAGATTCTCCTCCAGCCAGTCCGAGGCAATCGTCGCGCGCATCGCCCCCACGGTCCGTCCCGCCGGCGCGGCCGGATCGAAACCCGAGCCCTTCCGGGCCACGAAGCGCACTTTGCTGCTGTAGTAGCGCTCCGTGAACGCCACCAGCCGGCGGCGCTTCCCGGTAATCGACATGCTGGAGACGATGGCGTCGAACTTCCCCGCCCGAAGCCCCGGTATCAAGCCTTCCCAGTCCTGCAGAACGAAAACACACACCGCGTCCAGCCTCGCGCAAAGGGCCAGTGCGATGTCGATGTCGAATCCGGTGAGACGGCCTTCCCCGTCGATGTCGCTGAATGGCGGATAGCCGGGATCGACGCCGATGCGGAGGATCTCCGCACCGATCGTCGGCGCCGAGCCGAGTACAAGAAGGAACAGGGCCGCCGCGAGTGTCCTGATCAAGCCGCCGAACGTCCTTCGGGTGCCGCCGGCGGTCGCCTGCCGTCCAGGCCGTTCACGCGGGGCAGCGGCCCGGGGAGAGCCCATGGGCTTCGGCCGCTTTGAAGTCGTCATCCCCAACACTCCTTCAGGCCTGGTTCGAGGAGATGGACGGGGATTCCCGGAACCGGACGATCCGTGAGCAGGGTCACGCCCGTGTCGTGGAAGTCCGGGCCGGACAGCCTCTCCGGCCTCCTGCCCGTCCTGTAGAACTCAGCATCGCCTCGAGCCCGAGCGATGCCATTCTCAGGGGATACTGCATGGCCGTCGCGCCAATCGCGCCTGGGGCAACGTTCCTCACCCCCGCGCAGCCTCCGTAGACCGAAACGACGAGAACGTCCTTTTCCACCCCAAGCACCCTGAGCGCCGGATGGGCGCCCGCCGCCGGCTCGTTGATCGCGTACACGAAATCGATCCCCGGCTCGTTCCGCATCAGGGCCTCCATGGCCATGTGCCCAGCCGTTTCCGTACCGAGGCTCGCGCCGCTGCCGGCAATGCCGGCGTCGTCCTCGTCGTACATCTTCCGGGGATCCTTGATGTCGACGCCGAAACCCTTGAGAAAACCCTGGTTCCGCAACACGTTCACCGTGACCGGCGCCTCGGAAAGGTCCAGCGTTGCGATCCTTGCGATCCTTGCGGACTCGCCCATGCTTGCCCTTGCCCACGCGCCGATCAGTTCGCCGGCCCGGAAGTTGTCGGTGGCAAAGGTGGCGTCCACGGTGTCCGCCGGGTCGAAGGGGGTATCGAGCGCGATCACCAGCACCCCGGCCGCACGCGCCTTCGTGGCGGCGTCGAGAAGGGCTGCGGGATCCGAAGGCGTTATCAGAATGCCCTTCGCGCCCGCAGCAGCCAGACTCTTCACCGCCTCGGCTTGCGCCTTCGAGTCTCCGTCGTACCCGCCCGCATAGGTCCGCAACTCCAGGCCGAGCGCATCGGCCTTCCCGCGGGCAGCCTGCTTCATCGTCACGAAGAACGGATTGTCGTTCGTCTTGGTGATCAGGCCGACTGTCCGCTCGCCGGCCATGCCCGGCGAAGTGAACAGGCAGCACGTCAGCAGCGTTGCCGCAAGCAGGCGGATCATCTCCCGTCGCCTGCCGCGCCGGTCCTCGCCCTTGCCACCAGCAGCCGGGAAGCCTCCGGCACGGTCCGTTGGCCGAACCTCTTGCCTGTTGCCGCGAAAGATCTTCACCTTCATGGCGTCTGCTGAGTGTGGATCGTCTCCGTCCGCTTGTATCCCAAAAGTCATCTATCTCGGCCCTTCTCCGTTCCTGTACCTGATCCATCCCTTGCCGGCAAGGCACACCCGGAGCATTTCCTCGCCGCCCGTTCGATGCACGGATACCGTGGACTCCGCCAGACCCTGCGCGGTCAGGCTGCTCACGAGTTCCAGGACCCTTGGGGTCGGCCGCCATCACCGCCGCGTCCCGCGGTCCGGCCGCTCGCTTCCCAATCTCGCAGAGCATGGCTCTTTCGTCCTCGGTCATCCGTCACTTGAACCCGCAACGAGCGCCGGAACCATCATCGCCACCAAGCTCGGAGGCGTCTCGCTGGAGTCGGGCGATCCAGTCGCCCTCACACGGGCGCCAGCGTTCGCTCAACCCGGCGCCCACCCCTACTTGCGGTCCCGACCGGCCCGGGCTCCGGGCGGCCGGTAGGGCACCTTCTTCCTCGCCGCCTCGTCCACCGTCTCCGGCGTGATCAGCACCGTGGCTCTGATCTCGAGGGCGCCCGCGTTGGCATTTTCAGCGATACCGCCGTTGCCGTGGCGTCGTCGGGAAGATCGCAGATGATGTAGAGGTCCATGTCCCCGAACGCATAGTAGAATCCCTCGACGCTCCCGCCCATCGCATCGATGGTGTCCGTCAGGGCATCCCGACGCCGGCTGCCGCCCTCCTTGAGCAGGCCCGCGAGCCCCTTGCCCGTGTATGTCGCGTGAAACATGTACTTGCCCATGAATTCCCTCCCGGGTTCGTGTTTGTTGTCGTTCGAAAATTTCAGGCGGCTACCACGGGTATATCCCGGCGCAGGCCCGGCTCCACATTCGAAACACGGGGTCCTGACCGAACCGGGTCTGGAACGCCGCGGGAATCTCGTCCACCATCTCCATGCCGCGGCCGGTCCCGGCCGCGATCGCGCCCATCACTACCCTCACCGGCTCCCGTTGCAGGTTCCCGCCCGGCTCGAGCCACTGCCCCCAGCCCTCCAGGACCGTCAGTCCCGCCCTGAACCGCGGCGTGATGGTGTCGGCAAGGAAACTCCGCCATTCCTCCTCCGTGACGGTTCTGCCCTCGGAATCGGCCAGACCGAAGAAGAGCCGGAATTCCCCCCACCGGTTCCAGCCCCTTCGGACATTCCCGCTCTACCGCCCCCGAAACGGCCGTCACCCCCAGCGCAAGAAACACTCACAGGGCCTGCCAGCATCGTGCGGTCGCTGCCATCACACTCTCCCTTCCATCCTTCCTCCCGGGTCACGTCCTGCCCGCGTCCGTTGCCGTTCGCAGGGACCCCGTTCTCTCAACGCTTGAATCGACCGTCCTGCTGCGGTCTCCTCGGCTTGAATTCATCGAGTCGTGCTTCGATCCCATGCATCGAGTCTACACCATCCGGCGCCATCGTTGCACGGCGAGTGCATCGAAGATGCCCGTAAAGCTCCCGCACGCCCCATCCGACTCGGCGAGCTGGACATCGGTCGAGTCGACCACTCGGCGAGAGCGCCCGTCGGTATCCGGCACGTTTGAAAACTGACCGCGCCACGTCCCGACAGCGTGATCGCGCGTTCGGGGTGGGTTGCGGTGATCGCCGTCGCCGTATCGTCGAACGAGCCCCTGGCGCCGAAGGAAGCCGCGAAGCACAAGTCGTAGTCGGCGGGCGGCGCGGCGGGACCGGGACCCTGCCAGGGCACGACCGGAAAAGGTGGCGGCCGGGTGCGGTCTCGATCGGCTTGATACACCCAAGGCACCCGGTGAGGCGGTTGTGGTCGAAGTCGGCCTTGAACGAGATAGTCCCCTGGAACTCGGTGAACTCCGAGGTATCTGCCAGGTCGCCCGCGCCGCCGATGTACGTGGCAGTGCCGGTTGCGTGGAGGTCGGGCGGTGTGGCGGGGCCGAGTTCCGGGCCATCGATAAAGACGCCGCGCATGGCGGTGTCGACAGCGTCGTACGACTCACCGGGCGGGTAGACGAGCCACCATCCGGCCGCGAGGTAGTCCACGGGGTCGGCGTCGTTCCACGAAACCACGGCGGAGATATAGAGCATGATCCTGCCGCGTGGTGGTTTTCCGCAAACAGCCATTCACGGCTGGAATGGTTCGGTTGCGAGGGTCGGGGGAGGTCGAGCCCCCGGGACCACTCCCGGCACCGGACGGTGTCGAGCGTGCGGGTGCCACCGTCACGGTGGCGCACGTCGATACGGAGGACGTTGTCGACGAAGGTGGCGCGCGCATGAAATGGTTGGCGAACGGGCTCAAGCGCCGGGATTGGAATCGGGGGTTCGGGTGGGCCGGGAACGTTGACGGAACAGCCCAACGTCAGGGACAGCAAAAAAAAAGCCCATGATTCGCCGCAGGCAGTCTCATGGCTATTCCCAATAACGAGACGGCCTGCCAAACGTCAAGTGGTCTACCGAAGCCGGCGCGCGTTCGCGGCGCCCTCAAGCCACCGCGCCGGCCCGTCCAGGTTCTCTACCCGGACGAACTCGTCGTATACATGCTTGAATGGGAGGGCGCTCCGCGCCGATATTCCCAGGCAGCCTGACGGAGGTCGGATGCAGGATCGCCGGATGACTGAACGGGCGGTGCCGCGCCTTCGCACTCGCGCGGAACCGGACCGGGCCGCACTGCATGAAGATGATAGGGTGGTGCCATCCCGCTGTCGTGGCGGGATCGCAAAGGAAAGGGAAACCGTAACCGATGAGGCACGGCATGGAGAAGTCAGACTCGGCAATAGTAGCTGAGAAGTCGGCGAACAATGGGACGCTAGTCCCGGCGGAGTCGATGGAGCCAAGGGCCGAGCCCAAGGGGAATCCGGGAAGCCAAAGCACGCGCCGAGCGCAGGACCGGGGAAGCGTGTCACAAGCGGCGGATCGGATACGGCAGTTCGTTCAACGGGAACCAGGGGAACGTCTGACGGCGCTCCTTCACCATGTCACGGTCGATGCGCTGCGCTGGGCATTCTTCGAACTGAAGAAAGACGCTATGGCAGGCGCGGACGGCATGACTTGGCGGATGTACGGGGAAGGGCTGGAAGGGTGCTTGGCCGACCTTCACGACCGCGTGCACTCGGGAGCGTACCGGGCGACGCCATCACGGCGGGTGAACATCCCGAAGCCTGATGGCGGCACACGACCGCTCGGCGTTGCAGCCATCGAGGACAAGATAGTCCAGAAGGCGGTGACGGAGACAATCCTGACGCCTGTATACGAGGCGGAGTTCCTGGGGTTCAGCTACGGGTTCCGGCCCGGGCGTGGAGCGCATAATGCACTCGACGCACTCACGGTCGGTATCGAACGGCGCAAGATCAACTGGGTGGTGGACTGTGACATCCACGCATTCTTCGACAACGTGTCAAGGGACTGGCTGATCCGGTTCCTGGAGCACCGCATCGGGGACAAGCGGGTCATCAGGCTCATCATCAAGTGGTTGAACGCCGGCGTGATGGAAGCTGGAGAGTGGCGGGACGATCTGCGGGGAACGCCTCAAGGTTCGGTAATGACGCCCTGAACGCAAAAGGTAACCTTCGCCTTGGGAGCCGTCCGTGGCGGATTTCGAGGGGTCCAGACCGCCTCCTGGCGAGCCCGGGATCGGTATTGAATGGCGGATGGTGATCTTGTCTTCGCTGACCAACACCTCCTTCACGAGGAGCCGTACGATGCGTTGGCGTTCCGTGATGTCGAGGGTTTCGGCGGACGAACGCAGCCGCTCCAGAAAGCCGGTCAGGGTCTCGGCGAGCCGCAGGTAGGTCTCACGGTCCTTGGCCTGATCGACCGCGGCTTGCAGTTCGCGATGCAGGGCCTGCTCCTGACGGCGAAGCTCGGGCGTTCTGTCACGCAGTTCGTCGATGGTGATCAACTCTTCCTGGTAGGCATTGACCAGGCGGTCGATGCTCTTGCGGATCCTGATCAGCTGGCGCCGCAGGTCGGCCTCGCGCTGTTGGTTGGGGTCGGAGGCGCGGGCCGCCTCCAGTCGCCGGTCGATTTCCGCGCTGATCAGTGCAGGGTTCTCCAGCAGGCGGACCACCTCGGTCCAGACGACGTCATCAAGCAGTTCCTGGCGCACCGGACGGCTGTCGCACAGCGGCCCGTTGAGGTGGCGCCACGAATCGGATCCCAGGCAGCGGTAATAGGAGATCTTGCGGGCGCTCGTCTGGGCCGAGGTGCGGTACCACGCGTAGCCGCATTTGCCGCAGGAGACCAGTCCCTGGACCACGCTGAGTGTCTTGGTGCGGCGCGGCGCGTGGATCTTGTTTCTCTCCAGCCGCTCTTCGGCCAGGGCGAAGGTCTCCTCGCTGACGATTGCCGGCACCGGGATCTCGATCCACTCCTCACGCGGTTTCTCGTGACCGCCGGTGGTGGCGCTGGCGAAGCCTCCGCTCAGGCGTACAGGACGTGTCACGCTTTTTCGCGGCATCTGGCGGGTCTTGCCGAAACAGGCCGTCCCCTTGTAGGCGGGGTTGCGGAGAATCGCCCACACGGTCGAGCGTTCCCAGCGCGAACGCCCCGTGGCCGTAGGGACCTCGCGCTCCTTGAGATTGCGCGTGATCGCGCCGATGCTCATGTGGTCGCAAGTGTAGCAGCGGTAGACCTCGCGAACCACCGAAGCCTGCGGTTCGATGATTTCGTAGAACGCATCGCTGTCCGGGGTCTTCTTGTGGTAGCGGTAGCCATAGGGCGCGCCGCTGAGGACGGCGACTTCGCCGCGTCGCGCCCGGTGACGCTTGCCGCGCCGGGAACGCTCCAGAATCTGGGCGCGTTCATATTCCGCGATCATGCCCTGGAACTGGACCAGGAGGTGGTCCTCGGGGGTTTCCATCGACGGAGCGTTCACAAACACGGTCTCGACGCCCTGGCGGGCGAGCTCCTCGATAATCACGACCTGATAGGCATAGCGCCGGCTCAAGCGGTCCGGGGCATGCGCCACCACCGTGTCGATGCGCCCTTCCGCGGCGAGGTCCCGGACCCGCTCGAGTCCCGGGCGTTCGAGAACGGCGCCGCTGTAGCCGTCGTCCTCGATGATCATGTCGGGCGCGACGCGGTACCCGTGACGCTCGGCGTAGGCGACCAGGGCTTCGGTCTGGCTGGCGATCGTGCGGCTATCTCTCTGCTGCTCGCCCGAGACCCGCGCGTACAGGGCTGCGATCCTCATGTTCGTCTCCTATATCGCGCGCCCGGGCCGGGATCTTGTGAGCCTGATCCGGCACCAGGATCGCGTAGACGTTCTGGAGCTTGGCGTCGAGCAGACGATCGAAGGCATAGGCGAGTTGAACGGTGGGCCGGGAGCCCGCGCGACGTTCAGCCATGCCCACCCGCATGCGAGAAGAAGCGCCTCAGAGCCCGGGTGACGATCTCCGCGATGGAGCGGCCGCTGGTCCTGGCATGTGCCCGCAACGTTGCCGCCAACGTGCCCGGAATCTTGATGGTGACGGGGGTCAGCGCTTCGCCCGGCTCGGCCGGCTGGTTCATGGCGCGGGCGTCCTGGACGTAACGGTACGACTGGCGCTGGGACAGCCTGAAGCGCTGCGACAGGCGCAGCACGGCTTCGCTCGCGGAGACGCCTTGGGCGAGGAGTGTGTAGGCGGCGTTGAGCCGCTCGACTTTTTGGGCTCGTGTCGACCGAACCATTTGTCATAAGAATATTACCCTTTGCGACCCAGATCAACCAGAAGACGATCCCGCCACTGCACAATCTCACGTTCGAAGCGGAAGTTACCTTTTGTGTTCAGGGCGTCGTTTCACCCGTGTTGGCGAACGTCTACCTGCACTATGTCCTCGACCTGTGGTTCCACAAGAAATGGCGTCCAAGTGTCCCACAGGGCGAAGCGATCATCGTCCGCTACGCCGACGATATCGTAGTCGGGTTCCAACATAAGCGGGATGCGGAGCAATACCTCCGCGACCTCCGGGAGAGGCTGACCCGATTCGGTCTCAGTCTCCACCCGGACAAGACCCGCCTCGTGGAGTTCGGGCGGTTCGCGGCAATGAAGCGACGCCAGCGCGGGGCGGGCAAGCCGGAGACATTCGACTTCTTGGGTTTCACGCATCATTACACGACGACCCGGCGAGGACGCTTCAGGCTTGGTCGCAACCGGTCGCCAAACGGGTCAACAGGACCTTGGCGCGCATCGAAGAGGTGCTCCGCAAGCGCTGGCATCACGACATCTGGGAGGTGGGCGAATGGCTCGGGCGGGTCTGCCAAGGCTGGCTGAACTACTTCGCCGTTCCGGGGTCGAGCCGGTTCCTTCGTAGGTTCCGCCGCAGGCTGCAACGCCTGTGGATGCGGGCGCTACGCCGGCGGTCCCAGCGATCTCGCTTTGACTGGAAGCGATTGGAGCGCATGACCGAAATCTTGTGGCCACGCGTTTCCATTCGCCACCCATGGCCGGACCAGCGGTTCGCCGTCAATCACCCAAGGTAGGAGCCGGATGGTTTAGTGACCATGTCCGGATCTGCGCGGGGGGTGCGCAGCAATGCGCATTCCTACCGCTACCGCGGGGGGCGCCGGGCAACCGGCGTCCCTACCGCAATCGATCATCCGAACCGGTGTCTGCGGGCGTGGCACCGGCGTTGGGACTGCTTCGGGGGGCGTCAGGCCGCGGCGGCGGCAACGAGGGCCGGCACGCCGACAAGATTGATCGCTCGGCGCATGTTGTACGCCAGAGCGGTCAGACTGAACTCTCCCCGGACGTTTTCCAGTTGCCGCGTCAGAAAGGCGCCGTGCCCATCCATTGCTTGATGGAACCGAACGGATGCTCTACCGACGCCCCGCGGCGAACCATCAAGTCAGGCCGCGCGGCCAGGCGTTCGCCCATGCGCTCCAGGATGGCTTCGTTCGCGTAGCGGGAGATGCGACGATGCGTATCGTCCGTGCAGCGCGGCCGCAGTGGGCAGCGTCGACAAGCCTTCCGGTTGACGTATTGAATCCGGGTCCCGCCGGCAAGTTGGTGGAAATAGGTCGGTCGCAGGCGATGGCCGCCGGGGCAGCCGTAGCTGTCCGTCGCGCTGTCGTAGCGAAACCGGGACTTGGTGAAAAGCCCCTTTTTCTTCGTCGGGGACCGGTCCACCGGCTTGGGCACGTGCGGCGTGACCCCGCAAGCCTCGCAGGCTTCGATGTCGTCGATCTTGTAGTACCCCTTGTCGGCCACGGCATCGATCCCCTCGACCTCGAGGTTTTCGCGCGCGGCCACCGCTGTCTGCGCGAGCAGGCCAAAGTCGTTCAGGTTGTTGTAGACCTGCTGTTCGGCGATCAGGCTGTGCTTCACATCCACCGCGATCTGGACATTGTAGCCCACCACCCTGCCCTTGCCGGTCCTCATCACGCGCGAGTCCGGGTCGGTCAGCGACAACTGTCCACGACCGCTTTCCTCCAGCTTGTCCCTGTATCCCTCCAAAGTCGTGCGCCGTTCCCGGAGCGCCGCGATCTTCGCTTCCAGATCCACTACCGCACCGCCGCCGGCATCGTCCGCGTCCGCCTCGTCCATCTGCCTCAAGTAGCGCTCCAGGCGCTCCTCGGCACTACTCAACTCTCTTTCGAGCTTGGCCCGCGTGAAGTTGCGGTTCACGTTGTTCACCGCCTTGATGCGTGTGCCGTCAACCGCCAAGAGTTCCCGTCCGTAGAGGTCGAGTTCGCGGCAAAGCCGGACGAAGTCGCGAAACACCTGCCGAAACGCTTCCCGGTTGTCGCGCCGGAAGTCCGCGATCGTCTTGAAGTCCGGCTGAAGCCGGCGCAAAAGCCAGATCACTTCCAGATTGCGGTGGGTCTCGGCCTCCAGGCGCCGACTCGAACGGATGCGGTTCAGATACCCGTAGAGGTACAGCTTCAGGAGGTCCGCCGGGTCGTAGCCCGGCCGCCCCGTCCTGTTGGGCTGCACCCGCTCGAAGCCGGCCTGCTCAAGGTCAACCCCGTCCACGAACGCCTCTATGAAACGAACCGGATTGTCCGCGTGCCCACCCAGTCCTCTACGGCATCCGGCAGAAGCAGCAACCGCGAACGATCATCTCCTGAAATGTATGCCATATCCCAGCATACCAAACCTGCCTGCCTTCGGTGATGGGAGGTCGAGTTTTCACACGGTCTGGATTGACACCAACACGTATGGGGGGCTTCATGGGCGTCGCAGGCGCGTTTGGTGGTTGCGGGGACCGCCCTTCTCCTTGATTCCGGTCCGTCCTTGATTCATAGTGACCTGTGGAAGAGCGGGCTGACTTGGCCGGCATGAAACGCTTGGCCATCTGACGGATTGCTC
The DNA here is from genome assembly GCA_965219905.1 of uncultured Binatia bacterium (SeqCode). GTDB lineage: Bacteria > Desulfobacterota > Binatia > UBA9968 > JAJDTQ01 > JAJDTQ01. Next base: position 103,220 of record CBDCOS010000008.1, read on the forward strand.
CGGTGAGATGATGGTGAGATACATTTCGACTCTCGTCCGCGTCTGCTTCGTTTTCTCTCTCGCCGCGTGCAGTAGCGGCCATCTTTCTGTCGAGCTTCCTGGGGGGGAGGAGGCTCTCGGGCTCAGTTTCCCCGCCGGACAAGCCGTTCAGCATCGGCTTCCACTGCGAATATCCGGCGGGGTTCGTCCTTACGAATCGAGCATTGAGGACTGTCCGGATTGGGTGACCCTGATCCCGGATCGAAGGCTCCTGGCGGGCACGCCCCCCATTGCCGATGCCGGAAACACCTTCTTCTGCACTTTCAGTGTCACCGAGTCCGACCCTGGGTTTCGGCCGGCACGAACAGTGTCTTATGCTCTTCGGCTTGTGGTGACCGCCCCGCAAGAACTGCTGCTGACGCTTCCACCCAAGATGGACCTGCGCTTCGGGAGCTTCCACAGCGAAGCGTTGCCGGTCGCCACGGGTGGCGTTGCGCCGTACACGTACACTTTCACCTGCGCCGGCGGGATGCTGCCATCGGGGATGGGCTTCGCGCCCGAAACCCGCACGTTCGCGGGTACGCCGGACGCCCGATTCCGCGATTCCTGCACGTACACGGCAACGGACAGTTCACAGCCCGCCGCCACGGTGTCGCAACCCGTCGAGGTTGAGGTGGAAGGGGCACAGGCGCTTCAGATCCCAACCATCGAAAAAGTAAGTCTTGTCGTCGGGAGCTTCCACAGCGAAGCGTTGCCGGTCGCCACGGGTGGCGTTGCGCCGTACACGTACACTTTCACCTGCGCCGGCGGGATGCTGCCATCGGGGATGGGCTTCGCGCCCGAAACCCGCACGTTCGCGGGTACGCCGGACGCCCGATTCCGCGATTCCTGCACGTACACGGCAACGGACAGTTCACAGCCCGCCGCCACGGTGTCGCAACCCGTCGAGGTTGAGGTGGAAGGGGCACAGGCGCTTCAGATCCCAACCATCGAAAAAGTAAGTCTTGTCGTCGGGAGCTTCCACAGCGAAGCGTTGCCGGTCGCCACGGGTGGCGTTGCGCCGTACACGTACACTTTCACCTGCGCCGGCGGGATGCTGCCATCGGGGATGGGCTTCGCGAACGGCAATCTTTCTGGCACCCCCAGCGCCCCGTTCCGCGATTCCTGTATATTCACGGTCACGGACAGCTCACAGCCGCCCGCGACCGTCGCGATGACCGTCGAAGTCGAAGCGGCAGGGGTGGCACTGGAACTCTTGAGCTCGGTGCCGACCCCAACTCTTTCGGTCGGGAGCCGTTTCAATGAACTGTTCCCGGAGGCTCGCGGCGGCGTTGCGCCTTACCGGTACTCCTTCACCTGTGACGGAGGAATGTTGCCGCGCGGAATGAGCTTTACGAACCGCAGGTTTTCCGGCACCCCCAGCGCCCCGTTCCGCGATTCCTGCACGTACACGGCAACGGACAGTTCACGACCGTCCGCGACAGCCTCAAGCACCGTCGCAGTTGTGGTGGAAGGAGACCCAGAACCCCTGATACTGCCCGATGATATCGCACCAGGCAACGAGATCAGTCTTGAGGTAGGGGAACCCTACGAGAGGACGCTAGCGGCTGCTGCGGGCGGGACTCTGCCGTACAAATATTCGTTCGAGTGTAGCCGGAGCTTGCTCCCGTACGACATGGAATTCGTGTCCGGTACTCGCGTCTTGAGCGGCACTCCCTACATCCTTCCCTCCGGCACGCCCAGCGATTCGTGCGAGTATAGGGTAACGGACAGCGCACCGACGCCCGAGATGGCCTCTAAAACCGTCCAGATTGAGCTGACAGGCATGCCGGATGACCTGACACTTCCGCCAGTTGTGGTTTCCGCGAACGCCATAGAGCTTACCGTCGGCGAGTACTACAGTGCGACGCTGGCGTCTGCTGATGGCGGTGTTCCGCCGTACACTTACTCCTTTGATTGCGGCGGGGCGTTGCCCTCCGGCATGAACTTCGACTCCGACTCCCATCGTTTCTTTGGTACCCCCCGCGCCTCGTTCGACGATTCGTGCACCTATACCGTCACGGATTTCTCGTCGACGGACTTCGGCCGGACCGGCACGACGCTTGTGAGAAACGTGTCAGTCAGGGTGAAAGGGGAAGCGCCGGCATTGCCCACGGATGTAGTGCCCGGTAATTCTGTCTCGCTCACTGTAGGACAGCGCGCCAGAGTGATGTTCGCGCAGGCATCCGGGGGTACGGGCACGCCGCCTTACTCTTATGCCTTTGGGGAGTGTGAGCTCCCGGACGGCATGGAATTCACGGCCGAAGACCGCCTTCTTTCCGGCACCCCGTCCGAGCCAACAGGTGAGTTGACCTGCACATACATCGTGACCGACAGTGCCTCTCCATCCGCAAGCGCGTCGCGGGAAGTCACCCTGGTTGTCAATCCCCGCGATTCGGGCATGTGGCGATTCCATCCCAGATCCCTTACGGGGAGCGAGTACCCTCTCGATCCCACGGTCGACGGCAGGCAGCCGCTCGTCATTTTGCCACGTGCGATCGACGGGGCGGGCGTGGAGACGTACGGGCTCCTGGACGTTCGTGCCCCGCTGGAATTCAATGCGGCTACCCGGCAACTCTACTATGTCCATCGGGGGAGTCCCCTGTTTGGCACGATCAGCACGTTCGCCTACCAGGTTTCCGTTGGCGGCAGGCCTCATGACGCCGTGTGCGTCGATGTCGAATACCTCAACCCCAATCAGGGCATGCCGAACACCATCGGGATTTCGATCCGCGATGCCGCATACTGGGACGGCACCCGGCGGTTCGGGTGCGAGGACGCTCCCCCGGGCACGAATTCCAACTCACTTGGGACGGTGTCCAACCCGGTCCACGAGGCGCTCGGGCCGGTTCATGCGCGGCGGGCCGCCGATGTCGCCCACGCCGCGGTTCGGGAACGGGTTCGCGTTTGGTCGCCGGGGCGTCCGGGCGGGCTCTCCGCGTTCTCACCCGCAGTAGACTTCGGCTCGCTGTCGGGGGAGAGCGGCGGCTTCGACTACAGCGGCTCCAGCCAGTCGCTAAGGGTCGGGGCGGAGACGGGAGGCGGCCCTTGGCATGCGGGGCTGATCGCCTCGTTCACGCAGACCGAACTTCACTATGATGCCGAGGCGAGCCTTGCCGAACGGGGTTACCGTTCCGGTGAACAAGATACGGAGATCATCTCCCTGCATCCCTTCGTGGCATGGCACGCGCCGTCCGGCGGACACGTCTGGGCATCGTTGGGCGGTGGAGGGGGAGAGTTGCGGCACCGCGACGACCTGGGTTTCCCTTCGTGGTCCGGCTCCGACGTGCGCCTCGTCGCTTATGCCCTGGGCGGCTCTGTTCCCTTGACCGACGTGCTTTCCGGACAACTCGAGGCGGAAGCGGGCATCGAGTCTTTTGCCTTCGAGATCAAGGGCGGAGACCGGATCTCAACCTCCTTGCCAACGCTGCGTGGCCTTGACTATCGGGGCGGCCTAGGGTGGAGCGCACCGGTTGCCGGGTCGCCTTCGGTGTCCGTGGCCTACAGGCATCTAACCGGGGACGGCCCGGAGGGTGCCAGGGTGGACGCGCAGGGCTCGGTGTCTTTCACGGGAGTCCTCGACCCGCGTCTTACCCTGACCGGGAGCGCCGAGGGCTCGCTAGGTCTCGGTGACCTCAAGTACAAGTCCTGGCGACTGGGCGGGGGGCTGCGCTTCGCTCCCCATCGATCCGGTCACGGGTTCGGGGTGGATCTCGACACAGGTCTTGCGTCCGGCGTCGGCGGTGGTTCATCCAGCGTGAGCATGCAAGGCGAGGTCGGCTATGGTTTGCAAGGCGGGGCATTCTTCGGCATGGTTCGGCCCTACGTCGGCCTGATCCGCGCTTCGGGTGACCATTCCGTCCGGCAGACCTTGGGGCTCGACATCGGTCGGGCGTGGAACTGGCGGGTCAAGGTCGAGGTCTACGACTATACCGCAGGCGACCCACGCACGTTCAAGTTCTCGCTTCGCCACCGCTTCTGAATCTCGTGCCCCGCACAAGATGCCACCTTTGTTCCTTCCGCCTTAAAGAAACGTACATGACCCGGCGCGCTAGCGCCTCAATGGCCACCGGACGACCCTCCCCGAGACCGCGACGGTCTGTTCGTAATTTCACTGCGCGCCGCGCCGCTGGTCCGCCGAAGACCGCAATGGGGGGAGATCAGAGAAGTCCGCGATTTGCTCTTCCCATTCCACCTTGAGCGATGCCGGCGACACGACCAGCACGCGTTCGATGCCGCGCAACTCGCGCAAGAGCGCGCACGCCGCGATGGCCTGTACGGTCTTGCCCAGGCTCATGTCGTCCGCAAGCAGCGCGCGCTCCAAAGGCGAGATGAACGACGCCCTCGACCTGATACGGCAGCAGCGGACGCTTGAGGAAATCCAGCAAGCCCCGCCCCTCACGGATCTCGGTAGCGAAACGCGTACGCTCGCGCTGTTTGCGCGCTGATCTCCGTCGGCCCTCGACCCACCGCTCCAATAGACCTGAAACCCTCAGGTCGTCCGGGTGGCGGAGAGCCACACGGCGAAACCTGCGAGCGCCTTCGGCGAGGCGCGTCGCAGTTCCCGGAAGAGTCTCTCCACGTGCACTGCAAGATCCGGCGCGGGGTCCGTCGCGAGGCCTTGTCGACAAAGATCTCCATGCGGACGTTCGCGCGCCCGCCGATGGCCCGGGAGCGGACGCCGTCCGCGCGGTGCAGCACTCCCTCAATGTGCTTTCAGGTCTCCAACCGATTGGTGCGGTGGTCGTCACACTCGCAAGAGCTGATTCGCCGCCGAAGCGAGCGTATCTCCAACCACGTAGACACCGCCGCTCGAAGACGTCACGCGGTAGTCTCCGAACGGATGGCGCTCCGGGTCAAGGGCGCGAACCGGAAAGACGGTTCGAGCTCCGGCCTCTTTCCTTGCGGCGGCTCCAGATCGAGCTCCCTTCTCGGCGAGGACGGCGCAGCTGTCCCGTGATCCGGCCGCTCCCTGTCCGGCGTCCTTTCACTCAGGATGAGCTTCACCCCCTCGGTCTGCCCGCCCGGGGCTGAAGGCTAGAGCGACTTCCAGAAGCTCGCGGTGGAAAAGACGTTGCCGGTTCAGGGACTCGAATGGGACCACCGCTTGCCGGATGCGAGCCACGGCGGGGCCCTCTACCGGCGCCTGCCCATCGACCGGGCCGATCGCTACCGCACCGCCCCTGTCCGCACAAGGCACTGGCACTGCACCTGAGCCGATGATATACTAATTGGTTCGTTTGCCGTGACCAGGGCTTGACGGAACACCACACTCCACAGGAGGCATCCTTTCAGATGAGTCGTTCCCTTGGAATTCGTTTCGCGTTGGCTGTTCTCGCCCTCGTCCTGCTACCCGTGCTGGCCTTGACCGCGCGTAGCGCCTACTTGTTGTGGACGGAAGCCGGCGACGCGAGCCCGCAGTCTGTCGCGCTTCGGTCCCTGGCCGTGCGCGGTGACGCGCTGAAGCTCACGGAGGCCGCCTCGAGTCTGGCGGAATCCATTGATCGTTTCCTGATCGACCGCATCGGCGAGGCGCAGGCTTGGGCGGCGTCCCGGGTGGTGACATCGGCCGTACACCGGGTGCGCGAAGAGTATGCCAAACAGGGGCTGGACGACCTGTCCATCCGGCAACTCGAGGAAAAGTTCCGGGTCGACAAGACCCTAGGGCTCGCACGCGACGCCGAGGCCTACCTGCGCGAGCAAGTCAAAATGTCTCCCCATTTCGCCGAGGTCTTCTTCACAGATCGCCGGGGGTACAACGTGGCGCTGACCAATCCGACCTCGGATTTCGTGCAGTCCGACGAGGAGTGGTGGCAGCGGGCGTGGTCGTCCGGAATCTCCATCGGTGAGATCCAGTTCGACGAGTCGGCCGAAGTGTGGTCGGTGGATCTGTCGGTGCGCATTCAGGACCTCCGAACCGACACTCCCCTCGGCGTGATGAAGGCGGTGCTCTCCATACGCTTCGTTCAGTTGTTCGCCGACCGCTTGGCGCAGCGTCTTTCCGCCCCGGGCCAACTCCTGCATACCCAGGTGGCCGCCGCCACCGCCGGAACGGCGGGCGGTACGCAAGTCCTGGTCGGGACCGGCGATGGTCAGTTGGTGGCGGAGACGCGTTCCGGACACGCCCGCGGCAGGATCATGCAGCCAGAGATCAACCTGCGTTTAGGCGAGTCGGTCGGTCACCTGAAGCCGGCCTACGCGGACCGGCGTTCAGGGGCGTTCATCGCCGAGCGACCGGACGCTTCCCGGGCATCCAGCCACTTGGTGGCGTTCGCACGTTCGGGGGGCACGGATATCTATTCCGGAACGATACAGAACTTTCCCGGCTTTGATTGGATGGTAATCGTGGAGGCAGCCAACCTGAGCGCCTTCACCGTCCTACCCAGCGTCGAGGAGTCTCAGGGTCTACCGGGGAGGGCGGTGTACGGCGTCCTGTGGACTGCGGCCGCCATGAGCGTGTGGCTGTTGGCGGCGTCGATCCTGCTGTGCTGGCTGTTCGGAAAATGGGTGCTGGTGCCGGCACGCATGCTCACTGATCGCGTTCGGCGCATGGAACAGGGCCAGATCAGCGGTGAGATCGGCCTGTCCTCCGAGGGTGAATTGGCCGATCTCGCCAAGGCCATTGACCGGGTCCGCCGGATGATCGGCAGGATGGTCGACCGGCGGCAGCCCGCGGACAGACGCGCCCCCCCCCCGGGAGCGTGATGGGAACGGCATGGGGCATAGTACGATTTCTTGAAGGTTGGGAACGCCCGAATTCCGGGTTCGTGCGCCGATGCTTCGTTTGTTTGGAAAGCGGCATGTCCGGCGAGCCGTGGAACTGGCGGCTGACCCGTTGATCTTCATCGAAATCATTGACTTCTTCTCCCCAGCGGTCGCTGTTGGACCCTGAACCGAGTCATCCAGCTTGATGTTAGTCGATACCCGGTGCCGTCTCCGGCGGCGCCGGGATTCCTCCGCCCCTCGGCTTGCAGTTGGCTACCGCTGACGCCGATGGCCATGCGCACAACTGCGGACCGACGCGAAATCGTCGCCAAGACTTTTCGTCGAGATCGCGGACGACGGAACGGTCATTGCGCCAAGCGAAGTTCTGGAAAGGAGGATGCCATGAGCTGAAACCTTTCGTAGCGGTCCAGCGGGTTCGACTCCCGCCCGGCAAAGGCGCAGCCCGCCAGCCGGAAGCGAGTCTTGCACGGCATGCGGCAACGCCTGTCGTGAAGCGTAGACAGCAGGTGACGAAGCGGCGGAGGAAGCCTCGAAATCGGGAAATCGATGACGCCTTCACTGTTAAGCGTTGTGGGGGCAGCACCGGAAGCGCCGATACAGACGAGGCGCAACGGGTCGTCCGGGGTCGTGGACCGGCGCAGAGTCACGGGATGGATCGCCAGGGAACCTGGGAGGTCCTGCCCTTGACCGTGGGCAAGGAAGCTGGAGAGGGATGGCCAGCATGAAATCCAGACCCCGGTCCGTCGCCGGCGCCTGCGCGGCGGCGGGAGCGCCCTCGGGCGGACACGAACCCCGGCAGGCAATAGCCCGCGGAGCCGGCTGGCGAAAACAATGAGCCGAAGGACAAGCGGGGGCAGGAAGTCGTAGCGCCCTGATAGTACCGTGGAAGGCGGGGAGCCGTGGCCAACGGGACCCGCTGTCACGACGTTCGACTTCCTCGGCTTCACCCATGTATGGGGACGGTCGATGCAGGGCAAGGACGTCGTTCGCCAGATAACGGCGAAAGGCCGCTTCGCCCGCGCGCTGAAATCGGTGCACCAGTGGTGCAAGAGATACCGGCACCTGCCGGTGAAGGTCCAGCAGGACCATCTTGCCCGGCTGATACGGGGCCACTGCGCATACTATGGTCTGACGGGGAACGGCAAACGTCTGGAGTGGTTCCGCTACCAGGTCGCCCGCATCTGGCGGAAGTGGCTTGCACGCCGCAGCCGCCTCCGGCGCTTGAACTGGGACCGGATGAATGCACTCCTCAAGAGATATCCTCTGCCGTACGTCACGTTCACGCGCTCATGGCAACGTTCACTGAGCGAACCTGTCAGGTGAGGAACCGAGTGCGTCAGTCGCGCACGCTCGGCTCTGTGGGGGGAGGGGCTCGGTGACGACCCCTCCTACCCGGCCCTGGACGTGCAGCCGTTCCGAGGTGGGCTAGGGCGTGCGCACCGGCATCCCGATGATCCTGGCCGACGAGCTCGAAGCCGATTGGCAGCGGGTCAGGATCCGGCAGGCCCCGGGTGACGAGACCAGGTACGATCCGGCCGGCAAGGACGCCCATAACACCGACGGCTCACGCAGCACCCGCCACCACTTCGAGGTCATGCGGGAGTTGGGGGCGGCGGCCCGCCACGTGCTGGAGCAGGCGGCGGCGAGGAAGTGGGGCGTCGACCCCGGCGAGGTCCATGCCAGGGACCATCGCCTCTACCACGCCGACACGGGCCGGTGGTTCGACTTCGGCGACGTGGTGGACGTCGCCGCCGACATCGCGGCGCCGACCGCGCCGAAGCTCAAGGACAAGTCGCACTGGAGGTACATCGGCCGCGACATGCCGCTGGTCGACAGCTACGACATGAGCACGGGCGGTGCGACCTACGGCGCCGACGTCAGCGTGCCCGGCATGAAGATCGTGGTCGTGGCGCGCCCACCCGTCTATCGCGGCAAGGCAAAGTCGTTCGACGCCGCCGAAGCACTCAAGACTCAGGGCGTCGAGCGGGTGGTCGAGATCCCGCCGCTCGCCGACGCAATGCCGGCGCAGTTCCGTGCGCTCGGCGGCATCGCCGTGATCGGCGCCAACACCTGGTCAGTGCTGGAGGGGCGTGACAGGCTCGTCATCGAGTGGGAGGACGGCCCGAACGTCAAGCACGACTCGGGCGCCTACAACGAAGCGCTGATGGCCTCGGCACGTGCCGGCGGCCTCATCATCCGCGACCGCGGCAACGTGGACGAGGCGCTGGGCTCGGTCGCTCGGGTAATCGAGGCCGAGTACTTCGTGCCCTACTTGATCCACACGCCGATGGAGCCGCCGGTGGCATTGGCGGACGCCACGCGGATGCCGGTGCAGGTCATGAGCTCCACCCAGGCGCGCAACGAGACCCGGCGGTATGTTGCCGAGACGCTTGGCATCAAGAAGAGCGGTGTCGAATGTCAGGTAACGCTGCTGGGCGGCGGCTTCGGCCGCAAGTCCAAGCCCGACTTCGCCTGCGAGGCGGCGATCCTTTCCGCCAGGATCGGTGCCCCGGTGCGGGTGCAGTGGACCCGCGAGGACGAGATCCGGCACGGCTACTACCATGCCGCCAGCGCTCACAGGCTCAGGGGGGGATTCGACGACTCGGGCAAGGTCACGGTGTGGCATCACTCGGGTGCATGGCCCTCGCTCATCTCGCTCTGGAATCCCGCGCCGCGGACCGGTCATCCTGTCGAGTTCGGATTCGGCCTCATCGACACGCCCTACAACGAGGTACCGAATCTCCGTATCGAGAACGGCGAGGCCGAGGCCATGATCCGGATTGGCTGGTACCGTTCGGTGAACAACATTCAGCATGCGTTCGCGATGAACTGCTTTGCGAACGAGCTGGCCGAGGCCGCCGGCCGCGACCCACTCGAGTTCCTGCTCGAACTGATCGGCGATGCGGACGTCATGGACCTCACCCGGGACGGCGTGCAGGGCCACTGGAACTACGGCGATGCGATCGAGGACTGGCCGATCATGCCGAAACGGCTCTCCAACGTGCTCCGCGTGGTGGCCGGGAAGTCGGGCTACGGCAAGCCGCTGCCCGCCGGTCACGGTTTGGGCGTCGCGTGTCACCGCAGCTTTCACAGCTACGTGGGAACGCGGTGCACGTCGTGGTGCGGGACGACGGCTCGCTCCACGTTCCGCAAGTTGACGTGGCGATCGACTGCGGCCGCTACGTGAATCCCGAAGGGGTGCGCAAGGAGATGGAAGGCGCGGCCGTCTTCGGCCATTCCGTCGCGATGCACGGGCAGATCACCACCACCCGTGGGGCGGTCGACCAGAGCAACTTCCACGACTACACGATCACCCGCATCGACGATGCGCCTCTCGATGCACGCGTGCACATCGTCGAGGACTTCACGCATCTTCGTCCCTGCGGTGTTGGGAAGCCCGGCGTGCCGCCTTACACGCCGGCACTGGTTAACGCGATCCATGATGCCACCGGCAAGCGAATTCGCAGGCTGCCGATAGGCGACCAGCTGGAATCTGCGTAACGTCCGCAGAAAACGGGGCGGCGGGGGGAGCCGCTATTCCGAGGCAACAGGGACGGCTGTGAGGGGACAGAATAAATGAGTAGAGCGGACGTGGCCGAAAATGGTGGGTTGATCCGGGACTATCCGGGATAAGTCGGGACAGGGTAAGCGTTTTCGGAGGCGTCGTCCGAAAGAAAGGTAGCGAACGCCACGGACAAAATAAATGAGGGAAAACTGTGGATAACCGGCCGGTGAAGGGATTTTTACAGGGGGTTTCGGGGGTGTTTTTTGGCTGGGAAAAGGGGGCTTGAGAAGGAGTTGTATTTGGGTGGGTTTTGACGCTATATGAATGACGGTGCCCGAGTCATTTTCGTCGTTCCGTGGCTACGGCCGCGCGGGGATGTGGCGGCCCCCCGGGCGCTTCCTTTCTCTCTCCAGATCTCTCTTCTGGACTCTATGCAAGCTGGTCAGGTAGGTTTCCTGTCCGTCCATTGACCTCTTGAGCGCTATCATCCAGATCTCGCCGTCATCCTCCATGAAGCCGACCGCGGCGCGCTCGGACACCTGAAAGACCTCCCCGTCGGCGAGTATCCGCTGACCCTTGGCGTAGTCCTTGGCGACCACGTCCTTGTGCCCAGGGTCATTGGGCAGGCGGCCGGCCTGCTTGTCGCGGTGTCCCTGGACAGCCGTAGCGTCCGGCTACGGCCCTTTATGGCGTCAAGGATGACGGACGGGACTACGGCGATGGGCCAGGCTGCGCGGTGATCGTCGGCCTCGCCGTCGAGGTGTCTCTGGAACTCGGGCGTATCCCAGGGCTTACCGATGACCGGCAGGTCTTCGGGGGCGTCGTCGATCTTCTGGATGAGCCGGTTGGAAGCGTCGCGCCCGGGCGTGTGCCGGCCGACGTTGTGCTGGAATCCCGGGTCGATGCCGCGGGGGACCTGGACCGTGGCGCCGGTGCGCTTGTTGTGCCACGGGCGCGCCTCGAGCGATCCGGGGGGCGGTCCCTGGGAGACATCGAAACCGTACCGCTCGAGATCATCCTCGGAGAACGGCGGCGAGCGACGCCGCCATCAACTCGGGCCGCGTCGCCCTTCCGCCGCTGGGAGCGCACCTTCCCGAGCGGACCTGCGGTATCGAGTCGGTGATCGAGATGCAGTTTGCATCGGCGTTCAACGGTCTGAACTCCAGGGTCACGGCTACCTGGAAGGTAGGATTGCCAACTTCTCCAATCGCTGCGGCATCGCGAAGGAGTTCTGCTTGGCGGTTCCGGGCGTCGGAATCACCAGCCCTTTGCTGAGCCCCTATTGTCCGGGGCAGGCTCCCGCAGCCGCGGGGAGTCACCTCGCGCGAGCTCCTGCTCGGCAGCCACTTCACGGCCACGAGAGGGAGGGGCGCCAAGGGCGACAGCCTGGCCTTCTGGGGCCGGACTGCGCATTCGCCGTTCGATGGCCGGGAGGCGGCCTTCTCGCTCTTTCAGGCCTGGGCCGCGGCACGGTGGGCAGCGAGCTTGTTGAGGTTGTGGGCGATGCAGACCATCGCCCACTCATGCAGCACCTGATCCAGGCCGCGCAGCAGGAACTGCCGGAACCTGCGGGCGCGCTTGATCTGACCGAATACCGGTTCGATGGTCACCTTGCGCAGACGGTAGCGGCTGCGCCGCCCGCCCTGCTTCAAGCGTCCCGCCATGGCCTCACGCAACAATAGCCGGCATTCGCCGACAACCCCTTCGGCAACGCTCCCGCCTCTTCCTTCATCGCCTCGATCATGGGCTGCAACTGCTGCTGGTCGCTGCCGCTGTCGGTCAGCCCGTGGGCCACGATCACCTGGTGTCCCGCATCCGCCGCCGCCTGGGCGTTGTAGCCCTGGATGAAGCCGTCCCCGGTCTTGAGGATGCGGCTCTGCGGGTCCGTGAAGTTGCGCTGCGCCTTCTCCGGCACCCTGGGCTCTTCCTCGCTCCTCCCCGGCCCTCCCTTCTCCCTGGCCTGCGCTTCCAAAGCCTCCTTCGCCTCCCGTATCCGCGCCAGCCGCTGCTGCTTGTCCGCCACCCACCCCGGCATCTCGTCCCCACGAGCCTCCGGGCCGTGCTCTCCGTCCTCCCGCGCGTCGGTGGCCTCCGCCTGCTCCAGCCACCCCCTCACTTCCGCCTCCAGCCGCTTCTCCGCCTTCCCCATCCGCCCGTACGACATCGCCTTGTGCTTCGACGCGTTCGCCTTCACCTTCGTCCCGTCCAGCGACACGTGCCCCAGCTTCACCAGCCCCGCCGCCCGGCACAATGCCAAAACCTGCTTGAACAGTCCCGCCAACGCCTCCAGGTGTCGCTTGCGAAAGTCGCTGATGGTGCGGAAGTCCGGCCGCTGAAGTCCACTCACCGCCATGAAGTCCACCCGCTCCTCGCACGCCCGCGCGATCCGCCGCGACGAGTACACCCCGCAGCTGTACCCATACAGCAACAGCGCCACCATCATCCCGGGATGGTACGGAGGCTGCCCCCGCTCCCCCTCGTACGACTCGTAGATCGCCGACAGGTCCAGCGTCTCCCGTACTGCGTCCCGAAACAGGTGCGCCGCATGCCCCGCAGGAACGAAGTCATGCACCGACGGCGGCAGCAGCCACGTCTGGTCCACATCCCAGCTGCGAAATCGCTTCCTCATCTCCCCATTCAATCACACCCCTCCCATCCCGTCGATCCATCGCCGATTACTCGGACAGGCTCCTAGGAGCGCAGGATCGGTCGCAGCGGGGTCGAGCCACCGAGCTCGTCCTGCGGGCGCAACACCACGGGCAGCCGGTTGTGGACGACCTTGAGGAGTCCGTTGGGCTCGTGGTGACGACGGTGAAGGAATAGAGCAAGGCGCCAACTCGAAGTTGTCTTCGGGTACCGGTCGCGCATCGTGCTATTCTACCCAAGGCCGCCACGATCAGGAAGGGCTGGACGGAACCCGGTTCGCCCCTCGTCCGGTGTTCCCGGCGCGCCGCAAGACCTCGTCCAGCAGGCTGCGCACGGGGGCCGAGACCCCCGCTCCCGGCGCCTCGCCGGACAGGATGCGTATCGCATCCAGCGGCGGGCCGCCGCCGGCGTCCTCCCATTGAAGCAGGAACGTCGCCGCGGCCTCGGCGTCCTCCGGCTCCGGCGCTCCCGTCATGGCGGCCAGGCATCCGGCGGCGAGCCGGACCGCCTCCGCCGCGGGCGCGCGCGCTTCTTCCGCGAAGCCGCCGCCCTCAAGCAAGACCGCGGCCTTGAGCTTGTGCTCCGCGCGTTCGGCCAACGACGCGGCGCGAAGCCTTCGGCCCGCCTCCCCGGCGCCTTCCGCATCGGAGACAGGGTACACTTCGCGGAGGTCCCCGGCCGGCATGGAGATCAACCCGGCATCGGCCAGACGCCGCATCGACTCGTAAGCCTCGGGGTCGATGACCCTGACGCTCATTCCCGTCGATTCCCCGAGACGGCGTTCTTCGTCGGCGACGAGGTCGGGCGGAAGTCGGAGCACGGCCAGGGCGGTGTCCGCGCCTTCACGCACAAGGATCCGCTGGAGCGCCGCGCCGTGTTCCGCCAACAGGGCGTCGCGCAGACGGTCGAGCGCCGTGGCCCCCGGCTTTGTCTCCCGGTCTTCCGATGCCGCCCCGTCCCCGCCGAGCACCGCCTGCAGCCGCTCCATGAACGCGGCCCGGCTGTTGGGCATGCGCAGGTCCGCGAGATCGCCCTTGCGGTCGAGAACACCATCGGCCAGCGCCCGCTTCTGGTCCAGCAGCCCGAGCATGCGGTGCTCGATGGTGTGCTCGCTCACCAGGTGGATGACACTGACCGCGCGGGTCTGGCGCTTGCGCCAGGCGCGGGCGATGCGCTGCTCCAGCCGGGCCGGGTTCCACGGCTGGTCCACGTTGATCACCGTGTCCGCCGCCTGCAGGTTCAGCCCCACGCCGCCGGATTCGGTGGAGAGGAACAGGCGGCATTCGGGGTCCTCGCGGAAGCGCCGGATCTCGGCGCGGCGCCGCTGCTGCGGTACGCTGCCGGTGTGCCACGCGAACTCGATCCCCGCCTCCACCGCGTGCTCCCGGACCAGATCCAGCATCCGCACCCACTCGGAGAAGATGAGGATCTTGCGCGCGGGGTCCTCCAGCAGGTCGGGCAGCAGCCGTTCGATTTCCTCCAGCTTGGGGCAGTCGCGTCTCTTGCCGTCGAGGATGTAGGGGGTGTCGCAGACCATGCGCATGCAGGCGAGGTTCCCCTGGAGCGACTTGAACTCCTCCGGCGTGAGCGGCCGCCGCGCGGCGATGGCCGCGAGCCGGCGCGCGAGGTACTCGTAGCCCTCGTAGTCGTCGAACTGAGCCTCGGTCATGGGTACGAAGAACGTCTTCGTGGTCCGCCCCGGAAGCTGACTCTCGACATCTTCCTTCCGCCGCCGGAGCATCACCGAGGACACCCGTTCCGCCAGCGCTTCCAGGTTACGGTAACCCACGGGACGGCCCTTCTCGTCCAGCTCGTAGAACTCCCGGTTGAAGCGGAACAGCGGGCCGAGGAGGTCGGGGTTCAGGAACTGCACGATGGAGTAGACATCGTCAATGCGGTTCTCCAGCGGTGTGCCGGTCAGGACGAAGGCGTAGCGGCTGTGGAGCTTCTTGACCTCGTTCGCCGTCCGGGTCTGCCAATTCTTGATGCGCTGCGCCTCATCGAGGATCACCACATCGGGCCGGAGGGTTTCGAGAAGCTCCCGCCGGTCCACCACGATCTGTTCGTAGTTGCACAGCGTGAAGAAGGCGGGCTGCCGGTAGGCCGCACGCCGCGCACCGGGTCCCCCGAACACCACCGTGGTGGAGAGATCCGAGAAGGTCGCGATCTGTTCCTCCCACTCCGCCTTGAGGGATGCCGGCGACACCACCAGAACCCGCTCGATGCCGCGCAGCTCGCGCAGCAGCGCGCTCGCCGCGATGGCCTGCACCGTCTTGCCGAGGCCCATGTCGTCGGCCAGCAGGGCGCGCTCGCCGAACGCCAGGTGGAGAACGCCCTCTACCTGGTAGGGCAGCAGCGGACGCTTGAGAAAGTCGAGCGAGCGGCGCTCCGCGGCGAGGTCCGCGGCAAAACGCGCCCGTTCCCGGCGCCGGCGCTCCGACACTTGCCGGGACTCCACCCAGCTCTCCAGAAGGCGCGAAACCCGTAGCGCGTCGGGGCGCTCCCGCGCCATCCGGCGCAGCCCGGCCAGCGCCTTGGCCGAGCCCCGGCGCAACCCCCGGAAGAACCGCTCCACTTCCCCGGCGAGTCCCGCGGATTTGCCCGCGTTCCCCTCCGGCAAGGCCAGGCGCACGGCGCGCCCGTTGCCCTCGTCAAGAAAGACCTCGATCCGTTCGCTCGCTCCACGGTTCGCCGCGCCCCCGAGGTGGCGCAGCACCCCCTCGATGTGCTTGCAGGTCCCCAGACGATTGGTGCGGTAGTCGTGGCACTCGCAGGAGTTGATCCGCTCCCGCAGGGACCGCAGCTCGACGACATAGCGGCCGCCGCTGGACGATGCGACGCGGTAGTCGCCGAACGGACCGCGCTCCGGGTCAAGGGCGCTTATCCCGTCGATCTCGGTGCGGCCGCGCCATTCCCGCCGCCGGATCTCGTCCTCGTCCGTGGAGAGCCAGCCCCGGAACGCCGGCGGGCGATCCTTCGCCTCCCTCCCGTGACCGCTTGCGACCGTGTCGTTTGGCCTGCTCATGAGCCTCTTCCTACCGTTTCGTGCGCGGCCCGTGAAGAGCCGACGCCGGCTCCCACACCCGATCAGGAGTGTCGTGTGATCGTCGACTGCCACATTTGCGGCCATACGCTTGGGGTGCTCAACGCCGGTTCATCGCCGCGTGTGTGGGAACCCGCTGATTTGGCCGGATACTCCAGGTCGAGGGCGGGGTCCATTTGGGCCGCGCCGCTCTTCGGGAACTGCGGCCAAATCGTAACCTTCCAAAACCGAGACACCATCGAGATTCACAGCCCGGAAAGAGTGCCGGTCCGCTCGACCGTGTAGCCGAGGCTCTCATAGCCCCTGATGCGCTTCTCCGCCATGCGCCGGAGCGCCGCCACTCCGCCGTCGACATAGTCGTAGACCACCACCTCGCGCTTCCCCGGATGCAGCCGGTGCAGGCGGCCCGCGTACTGGGCCAGCGTGCCCTTCCAGGAAATCGGCATGGTCAGGAACAGCGTGTCGAGCCGGGCGTCGTCGAACCCCTCGCCGGCATAGCGCCCGGTCGCCACCAGCACCCGTTCCTCGTGGTCCGGTATCTCCCCGAGCCGCTGCATGACCTCGCGGCGCTGCCTCGCCCCCATGCCTCCCTGGAGAAGCAGCACGTTGCGCGCAAAAGCTTCGAGCCTCTCCGCGAAATACCGGGCGTGCTCCTTGCGCTCCGTGAGCAGGATCGGCGAGCGCCCCGCCTCCAATGCCGTCAGCACGTCGTCGAAGATCATGCCGTTGCGGTCCTCGTCCCGGATCAGCGCGGCGTAGACCTGCTGGATGGGAGGGCGCTCCACATCAATGCCGTGGGGCAACCGGAACGACGTCGGACGCAGGAGCGCCCGATGCCTGAACGGACGGCGCCGGGCCTCCGCCTTCGCACTCGCCCGGAACCGGACCGGGCCGCACTGCATGAACACGATCGGGTGGTGTCCGTCCTTGCGCGTCACCGTGGCCGAAAGCCCCATCACGTACCGGGCCCTGGCGCGCCGCGCCACCGCCTCGAAGCTCACCGCCGACAGGTGGTGGCACTCGTCCACCACCAGGTGTCCGTAGCCGGCTACGACATCGTCCACCACGTTGCCGCGTTCCAGGCTCTGGAGCATGCCGACATCGACAATACCCCCCGGCCTGCGCTTGCCGCCTCCGATCCGCCCGATGGCCGATGCCGGAAGATCCAGGAACGCCCCGAGCTGCGCGGTCCACTGATCCATCAGCTGGCGGCGGTGGACCAGCACCAGCGTGTTGACCCCTCGGGAGGCGATGACCGATGCCGCCACCACCGTCTTGCCGAACCCGGTGGCGGCCGCCAGAACGCCGGTTTCGTGCGCCAGAAGCGCGTCTGCCGCAGTCCTCTGCTCTCGCGTCAGCTCTCCGAGAAAGGCCGCGTTCACGGGGTTGCCGGAGTTGCGCTCGTCCCGGAGTTCCAGTCCGATGCCGAGTTCTTCGAGCAACTGCTCCATGGCCGGACGGCAGCCGCGCGGCAGGCCGATGTGATGGGACAGGAGCTCGGCGCACGCGACGATGCGCGGAATCCCGAAGGTCGAGCGCCGCATGCCCTGCGCCTGGTAGAACTCCGGGTTCTGAAAGGCCGCAAGCCGCACGAGCCGGTTGACCAGTCCCGGCGGCAGGCCGGCCCGGGGAACATAGATCTGGTCGCCCAGCACCGCATCTATCCGCTCCGGCAACGGTCCGGCAATCGGCGGCTTGGGCCGGCGCCTTGAGGGTAGCGCCGTCCACGGCTCCTCGTCTTCGTCGTCGAGGGGCAGGCGGAGGCCGATCACCTGGCCCTCGCGGCTGGCTTCGTCCACGATTGCCGCGGCCTCGGCCAGCGTCATCCGGCGGAGCGACGACAGAAACGCCCATTGATCCCCGTGCGGCGTGAAGCCTTGGTCCAGGAACAGGCTGTTGCCCTGCTCCCGGGGTCCGCCCTGAAGCGGCAGGGCGATGAGATTCCCGAAACCGCCCTCGGGCAGCGTGTCCTGGCTCGGAAAGAACCGGTCGTAGGACTTGAAGCCCAGATCCGGCCGGCTCTCCATCGCTTCGGTCAGAAGATGCGAACCGAGCCGGCGGGCGAGCGCGGCGGGCACGGGTTCGGCGAAGAAGATCCACACATGGCCGCCGTTGCCCGAGCGCGAGCGTTCCAGGACCCCCGGAACGCCCTTCGAACGGCAAGCGGCGAGGAGGGCCCCGGCATCCGCGCGCCAACTCTCCCGGTCGAAGTCAGCCGCAAGAAACCAGCACGTGCCGTCCGGCAGCATGGGATAGACGCCGACCGTCCGGCGTCCTCGCAAGTGTTCTTCCACCACCTCGTCGGTGACCGCCAGGAAGGCTTGGTTGGGACAGGCGCCGCACTTGATCCTGGGCTTGCCGCAAATCCGCGGCTTCCACTCGTTGCCGCAGACGGGCGCGTAGCCGGACCTCTGGGTCCGGGCATTCTCCCAACGCTTCGGATAGACGTCGTCGCGGCCACGAAAGAGCGAGCGGAACAGCGCGATCTTCTCGCGCGCCGGCGAATGCTCGTTCACGCGCCCCTGGCGCGGGCTCTCCTCCAGTGAGGTTGGAACGCTGGACTCAAGCGCCGCGAGCCGCGCCTCCAGCGCGTCCTTCTCCTCCGCCAGCCTCGCGAGACGGGCGCGGATGAGTGCGGCTTCGTCCCCGTCGGCGTCCTGTCGCGCCAGGATCCCCTCCCCGCGTTCGCCTGCTTCAGCGGACCTCGTCAGCCCGCTCATGCGGAAACCGTCCATGCCGGGACGATACCCCATTGCCGGACGGCTAAACAGCCCCCACAACACGGCCGATGACCTCCGCTGTTGCCTTCACCCCACCCCGGCCCGGCAGCTACCGACGGCTAAGGCCACCGTCTGCCGGCCACCCGGCACATCCACTCCGAGGCTGTCCACCACCCGCGCCGCCGACGCCGTGATCGCGGCACCTCCCCCGACGATAACGGGAAGGCAACCGATTTCCGAAGGAAGTTTGCAATTCCTGCGGCAACGCCGCAGAATATCCACTCAATGAACCTCTATGCCACCCGGACGTATGAGCGCGTGATTCGCAAGCTGCTGTCCGAAGACGCCCGGAGCGACATGGAGGCGGCGATCGTCGCCGCACCGGAGGCCGCGCCCGTCATCCCGGGAACCAGCGGTATCCGCAAACTGCGCTGGCCGGGTTCCGGCCGGGGCAAGCGCGGCGGCATCCGCGCAGTCTATTTCTGGCATGCCGGCCCGGAGGCGGTCTACATGCTGACGGCCTATGCAAAGGCCGAGCGCGACGATCTGACGGCAACGGACCGCAAGGCGATGTCGCGGCTGGTGACGAGGATCAAACGGGAAGGAAGGGAATGATGACCACCGAACGCACCGAAACCGGCCTTGAGATCGAGACGGCCCTGGGCGAGGTTCTCGCCCATGTGCGGGGTGAGACAGCGTTGCCATGCCGGATCGTGGATGACCCCGCCGCGAAGCGAATCGTCTCCCTACGCAAGCGCATGAAGCTGAGCCGGCAGAAGTTTGCCGACCGCTTTGGGCTTGATGCGCGCGCGGTTCAGGATTGGGAACAGGGCCGCCGGGTTCCCGACCGGGCGGCGCGGGTGTTGCTGACGGTGATCGACCGCGACCCGGAAGCGGTCATGCGTGCACTCGCGCTGCCCGCAGATTGATCCAATCCGGTTGCGGTTACGTTACGGTTTTGCTATGTAAACTTTAACCTATTGATTAACAATGATAAACTCCGAATCACTGCATAAAAGACCCGCAGATTATGCTGCGAATTAACCAGACACCACACTAGGACGGATGGCGCACTTCGCCCGAAGCGTGGCGAAGTCGAAGGGAGCCATCACAATTGATCGGAAGTCCGAGCCTCACGACCACTTTAGCGCCCGCTCCCTGTAGAGCGTCCATCCTTTTCCGGTGAGGCACGCCCTGAGCGTGGGGGTCGAATCCCTCTGAATGTATCTCGTCGACTCGGCCAGGTTCTTCTCGATGAGGCTGTCCAGAGTAAGAAGCGTCTCGGGCGTGGCATCCAGGGTGGCCATGTGGCGCGGCCCCTTCACCTGACCACCGATGTCAAGCAGCATCTGCAGTTCTTCATCGGTCAAGTCCATGTAGACCCCCGTAGCTCGATCACGTGGAGGTGATTCTCGAACTTCCTGGAGTAGGCGTTGGCCTTGCGGGCGGACCGCCTCATGTGCATCCGGTTACCAGTTCTGGTTTGTCGAGTCCAGCATGAAAAGTTTGTCGTGTGAGCGGCAGCGCCCGCGTGCACCTGCATTTTTCCGGGACCATCTCAGGGTAAGAGGAGAGCGGGCAAGAAGGTGAAGGGGGCCGTCCTCGATTGCTTCATCGGGACCGCCGGGTGCGGTGGCGTCGGGCTCCGGCGCGACGCTAGGCGAAGTTCTCGAAGAACCGAAGGCACTTCAAGCCGAGGGCGTTGCGCCGGCCCCGCGACGTGAGACGCGCGACGTAGCAGCCGCCGAACGGCACGAACTCCCCGTGCACCGCCACCAGGGCGCCGCGCTCCACGTACTCCTCGATGCAGTGCTTCCACCCCAACGCCAACCCCCGGCCCGCCGCCGCCGCATCGAGAATCTGCGAGTACGTGTCGTAATCCTCCATCCGCGGCGCACGCTCCGGCCGTCCGGCCCCGGCGAACCAGTCGTCCCAGGTCGCCCACCCCGTGTTCGGTCGCTTCAGGTCGAGCAGCGTCAGCCCGCCCCACCCCGCTTCCGGGCCCCGCACCACACCCTCGTGCGCCGCCAGGTAGACCGGAGAACAGATCGGCTGGACCTCTTCCCGGATCACCACCACATCACCCTCCCCCGAGCCCCCGCCGTACTGCCAGCCCAGCACCACGTCGGCCGTCCCGAACGGCCGCAGTTCGTGGGCATGGCGCTGGTACGTCAGCAGACGGATCCGCGCGTCCCCGCCCAGCACCGCCTCCAGTTCGCCGATACGGGGCATCACGATCAGGCGTGAACCGTCGTGAGAGCAGGCGATCACCACCCCCGACCGCGCCGACTCCGCCGCCTCCTCGACCCCCGACTGGAGCTCGCCGAGGGCGGCCGACACCCGGCGGTGGTAGCGGAGCCCGGCCTCCGTCAGCCGCGTGCTGCCGCCCACCCGCTCCAGCAGCCGCACCCCCAATTGCTTCTCGAGCTGGCTCATGCAGCGGCTGATGGCGGGGACCGAGGTGCGAAGCTCCCTGGCCGCCAGAGTCAGGCTTCCGAGGCGGCCGACGCGCTCGAACTTGACCAGCACGCTGATGGCCGGAATCGGCCTTGAGGTCTCCGTCATGGCGGCTCTCGAACGGACAACACGGCCGGCTGCCCGCGGGGGCCGCCGGCTGTGAGAGGCGTCGGACGGGACACCGTCGCCGTCCCCGTCGTCGGTCTCTTCTCTTTTCCCGATCTGAAGGTCCCATACTTTCCCGGTCGGAGGATGATCTTGTGTGTTGACGGTGTCGGCCCGTGCAGGCACCAGTCCCCCGACCGCGACGGTTGTCCCCCCGGAGCCATAAATGAAAAAGCGATCTCGATTCCCCGTCAATCCTTCAATTTTGCAGGTATCGGAACCGTGTCGCGAGGGCGGATGAGGACGCAGGGAGGAGAGGAAGGGCCGGCTGCGGCGGGCCGTCAGCGCCGCGGCAAAGCGTCTGCCGCCAGGACCTGCCGCACCAGCGCGACCTGCCCCGACACGTCCAGCTTCCGGTAGACCTGCTGGACCAGCCAGCGCACGTAGTTCTCACTCCAGCCCGCGGTTGCAGCGATCTCGCGCACCTTCAGGCCCTCGGCCAGCAGCGCGGCCACCCGGCCCTCGGATGGCGTCAGGCCGAGCGTCGTCACCACCCGCGCCGCGTCGATGCGCGGGCGGTGCGCCGGGTCCACCACCAGCACCAGCACCGCCACCCGACGCCCACCGAAATCCGCCGCCCCGGCGCCCACCGGGCTCACGTGCAGCCCCAGCCGCGAACGCCCCGAGGGGCGCTGGACCGTCATCGAACCGCCGCTCGGGACTGCCCCCCACAAGTCCGGCAGCGCACGCCTCAGCAGCCGGCGCAAGCGGCTGCGGTCCGCCGGCAATGAGGCGTCCAGGGCGCCGTCGCGGTCGAGCAGCCCGTCACCGCTGCGCAGGATCTCGAGCACCGGGGCGTTGGCCGCCAGCACCCGCCCGCCACGGTCCAGCTCCACCACGCCGATGCGGTCGTTGTCGAGCAGGCCCCCCAGCCCGGCACCCAGGGCTTCGGCCGCCGTCAACGTCTGCCGCACGCGGACGTACTGGCGGACATGTGGCAGCAGGCGCTCCATCAGCCAAAGCCCGGCGGACTGCCAGCCGCGGCTGCCGACGGGGTCGCCAGTGCCCCACACGAGGCGCAGGCCGTCCGGATCGTCGAAGTGCACGGTCAGGCCGTTCTGGGCGATCACGTGGCGCCATCCCTCGTTGTACACCGGCGACGTCTGCCGCTCCTCTTCGGTGTAGAGGTCGGGGATATGGACCAGCCGGCCTTCGGGCCGTCCCATGAGGCGGCGCATACCCGCGTCCTGGGGGTAGTAGACGTCGAAGTATTCGCGCGCCAGATCCTGCCGGCTCTCGCCGTGGTAGAGATAGCGGGCGAAATGGATGCGGTCCTCACCGCCGGAACGTTCGCCGACCACCAAGCCATTGCCCACCATGCCGCACGCCTCGTCAATGAGGGCGCTCGTCGCGGGCCAGCGGGCGTCGTCGAGCATGGCCTCGTACAACAACGCAAGGATGCGCTCGAACGCATCGTCCGGGTTCATGCCGCGTCCCCCCGACCGCCCGTCCCTGCCGGGGTGATCCGCGAACCGGATTGCTGAAGGACGGCGCCTTTATCCACGATTCTCCTCACGCCGGCGGATCCATCGGAAACCGCTCCGAACGACCTTCGGACGCAAACTATGAGAAACCGGGTAGCGCTGCTACTTCAAAATTGAAGGTATCGCACAAAAATGAGGGTAAAAAATTCTCAAAGACTCTCGCCTGAACCTGACGTTCCGTCCGGTCGCATACGCCCTTCACCGGAAGTTCTGGCTTCACGGGTTGCGGAACGCCTTCATCACGTCAACCTGTCGGGAGCGGGGTTCAGAATGAGAGCGGGAAGGCCTTGCGCTCCGCAGACACCGATCTTCGCCCCGGCATCCCGGTGGACGTTCGCCGTTGACATACGCCATAGTGCGTATTACGATCCGTCATGATACGCAACTTCAGGAGCCGCGCGCTCCGGCGTTTCATGGAGCGGGGCGACGCCCGGCGCGTCCACCCGGAGCACCGGGAAACCGTACGCGACATCCTGGTGCGCCTCAACGCGTCCGCGACCCCCGATGACATGGACCTGCCGGGGTTCCGGCTGCATCAGCTCAGCGGCGAATATGCCGGTTTCTGGGCAGTGACGGTCCGTGCCAATTGGCGGGTCATTTTCCGGTTTGACGACGGCCACGCCACCGATGTCGACTACCTGGACTACCACTAGGGAGGCAATGCCCATGCTCATGAACGATCCGCCTCATCCGGGCGCATTCATCCGGCGCCAGTGCCTCGAACCCCTGGGCCTGACGGTGACCGAGGCCGCGAAGGGGCTCGCGGTATCGCGCAACACGCTGTCCCTGCTGCTCAACGGCCGCCTCGGCATATCCCCCGAGATGGCCATCCGGTTGTCGGAGGCCTTCGGCGGCAGCCCCGAAAGCTGGCTCACCCAACAGATGCAGTACGACCTCTGGCACGCGCAGCATAACCGCGAGCCGGTCGAGGTCAGGAGGTTCGCCAGCGCCTGACCCCCGGGTTCGCCAGCGGCTGGGGCGCCACGCCACAGCCGACCACCAACTTGGTCCAAAGACGGTGGTTTCGAAGCCTTGGATCGTCGTCCCAGAAAATCGGCGAAGCCGCATGCGCACACGCGTGTCGACTTGGTGTTGACTGCTTCTTGGTAGGGCTGGCGTTTCGCAAAACAAAAGCCCCCAAAACTCTAATTTTCCAGGGGCTTCAGTGGTTGCGGGGGTGCGCAACCACCGAGACCGACATTTGCTTGTAATCTCGATCTGAGCCGGTGTAACCCTTCATACGTTAGGGGGATTGTAGTCCATTCCCGGGTTGTTCATGCGCGCGTGGACGCTCGGGTGAATTCTTGCGCCTTTTGGAATACATCGGATAGATGGTCGCCAGAGCCGCCAAAACCCCTTCCGTGATTCGTGGATGGCACCCAACGGATCAGGCGAAATACTGGACTTCAAGGTGCCTGTTGTCTTTAGCCCGCAGCCTATTGCCTTGTCCAGCATCCATTCGAGAGCAATATCGGAAAGGTCGGTTTCAGGGTAAGATCCCCCGACATCCGAGTGTACTCCAGGAAACCACACCTGTTCTATCGTCTGGTGTTGAGCCTTTCTTGATTCGTCCCATAGGCTTACTGGGAATTTCTTACGCCGTTCGTCAACCGCAACAGCGTGATAGGCGTAGGAGACGTCAGGATTCCGCCAGGGTAGCATCAAGATCCACCCGAACCAGGTGAGCACCTGGAAGCAGCGGGCAGTGGAGGGCATGAAGGACGTCTTCGCGAAGGGGGCGGAGCGGAGTCGCGGGGAGCACGAGGCGGAGATTAGGGATCTGCACGCAAAGATCGGGGAGTTAACGGTGGAGCGGGACCGCTTTCTTTTGCCACGGCAATAGGCAGACCGGGTGCGGCGGCTGACAGGAAACCACACCTGTTCTATCGTCTGGTGTTGAGCCTTTCATTCGTCCCATAGGCTTACTGGGAATTTCTTACGCCGTTCGTCAACCGCAACAGCGTGATAGGCGTAGGAGACGTCAGGATTCAGGGTAGCATCAAGAAACCGCTTTCTTTTGCCAAATACAGAACCCACGGTATCCCACACGCCGATGAAGTAAGGCTTGCAAATCCTGGAATAGGTCTTCTTGAACTCGTCGCATAAGCGCTCGTTCTTGTCGTACATTTTCCACGCATAAGGGATGAGGTTGTTGCTTCCTACCTGCAAGAGGCCCACCTTGTAGAGCATTCCAGCAAGTGCTCTGACGGTATAAGCACCGCGGCTGAAGCCGAACAGGAACAGTTGGTCTCCCGACTCGAATTGATTCATCAAGTAGACGTAAGCATCCTCAACGTTTCTTCGGATGCCTCCCCCAGTCCCTTGCATTATGAACCGGCTTAGCGAGCGCGCCCACTTCGAGCGGCCCCAAGTTCCCAAGGTTCCCACGCCAGGGTCATAGAAAGCGACTTGATTCTGGTCGCACTTGACCACGCTAAACAACTTCACCACATTAGTGTTGTTGTCGCCGAACTCGTTACCCGTACCGTCCGAGCAGATGACGATGTTTTTGGGCATCTCTTCTCCCTTTACGCGATGCGTGTAAGTCACGCGACTACGAATAGCCGTTGTCCCTCTCCCACTTCCGTGCCGTATACTCGGCTACTCTCGGCCCCACTTTCTTGACGAAAGCCCCGGGCCATCTCTGTCGGTGCTCTCTCGCCCGTTCCATCAGGGGCCGTCGGGTGATTCCTCCGTGAACCACTCTGCCCTTCGAGATCACGATGTACCTGGTGTAGTTGCGCGGCATGATACCTATTCTCCTTTCTTTCTACCTACCCTCCCACCACGCGCTGTCGTCGCGCGGTGGCCCTTCCTTCTTCCGGTGCCTGTCTTTCCCGGCCCGGGTTTCTTCCGAGCCATTCTTCGAGTCGAGAGCGCCCTTGGTCGATCCAGTGAAGGGGAACCGCGGTCCGGTGTCTCAGGAGGTCGTAGAGTTTCATCCGCGGGTTCCCGACGGCGTGACTCACCGGCCGCCCGCCGCGGTGGGCGGCCATGGCGATACACTCGTAGATGTCGTCCGGCTCGTTGCCAGTACCATCGAAGCTAAACACGATTGTGCGGCCTACAGGTGCGTTCATGGACGGTACCTTAACTCAACACCCCCAGCCTTATCTCGCCAGGGAATGCGATCCACTTCTAGGGTTCCCAGCATGGCGAATGCCGCGACCATCTACCTCCGTCAACGGTGCAGATCTCGGGCCATCTGAAGACGAGAGCCGTCCAACCTCATTCATGGGGCACTCACAACCGGAAGCGACGGCGATAGCGCGGGAAATAGTGACTGTCGCAGCGAGGGCGCTCACATAAGGAGCCGCAACGCTTGCTCCGCCGATCTCCGCTGCCCCGCAAGGTCCGATCTCGGCGTCAAGGCGCTGATAGGCCTCGCCTTTTGGGATATCCCCTCTGACAGGCTGGTCCATTTGCCCGGCGAAATGCCTATCAATACGGCGAGTGCGATCAAACACGGTAACGCGATAACGGTCAAAATCGGACGAGGTGCGACCAAGTCCTGCGTCGATAATACAGTCAAAGCCGACGTTAGCCAGAATTCTGCGCGCTTCGAATTTGTCGACACCCGACAGCGCGAGACGTGGATCGTCACTACTGAGACGGTCGCTCGCCAGAAGACGGCGGTCGACCCTTCTGACATCGAAACCCTTGTCCAACGCGAACTGCTCCGCAACTTTCGTCTTTAGCACCCCATAGGTTTCGCCCTTCACCAGTACGGACGTCGCCCAATTCTCCTCGGTAACCTTGTCGAAGTCCTGAAGGACGAGGGAGACGGCGTCGGGCTCCGTGTAAGGCAACGCCGCAAGCGTCCACAGGAAGGCCTGCCCCAAGTTGCCCAAGCCAACAAGCCAGAGAGATCCCGGTAGGAAGACCTCCGCAAAACAGGGTGCAGTCTCACTAATCCTGACAGGCCAAAGGTTGACTTGGTTGACTTCGGCTCGGAGGTAACCACCGTCGCCCCTCTCACTTTCGAAGGCCTCCCCTACAGCCATTGCACCAGCGGCAATGCCTGACAGCGGATTTTCGCCCGCATCCCAACGCGCTGCGCCGGACTTAACCGTGCCTGCGTTCCAGCCACTCCACCACGGCGAGACGTACCAACCATTGGTCGGCACCCCACTAGTGCCAACGAAGATCCTGCGCGCAGGGTCGCCATCGAAGACCGAAGCTCCTGCCGTGATGGCGGCCTCGGCAAGGCTTTCCGCCTTCAATGGAAGAGCCGAATTGACAGGCTGTTCTATTGCCCCCGTCACCCGCACACCGCCGACAAAGGTGCGACTTGCCACCGACACCGCGGTCAGGATGGCGGCGTGGGCTGCGGGCGACGTAGCCTCGGGCTGGACTGCCACTTCAAGGGTCAAAGACGTCAGCCTAGCCTGGGCTTCATCAAAAGAAATATTCTCGCTGTCGACGAGTATCTTGCTGAGGCGCGCAATTTGCCGATCTAATGCCATGGCCACCACCCCACATGAAGTGGCGAAGGACGGTCATAACTGCGATCCCGCCACTGGCGCGAGCCAAGGTATTCGTACACTCCGATGGCACCGGGGCCCGTTGCCCGCTCTCCGAAGTCCGGCAGGATAAAGGCCATGTGGCCCACTTCGGCGATGATCGGGTTGCCACGATCAGAGTCGCTCTGCCGGAAGCTGCCGGGATGAACATGGACATCGGCGACAACGGTGCGTCCGGTCTTCCGACAGTGCGTCCAGAGATCGCCGAGCCGACGGCCATCGATCTCAACGATGCCGTTTCTCAGCGCGTTGGGGTCTATGTCGTCATAGAAAACGAACTCCTCGATCCGCCGTGCCTCGCCTCTGGAGCCCAGCAGAAAAGCGCCGCTCTCGCGCCGACCGCCAGCACGTCGCTTGAGTTCCGCGACGCCAGCGCGCCAAACGCCGGCGGCACATAAGACACCAGGCGGAGGACCGAAGACGCTACGCGCGAGCGTTGCTATTAAGGATGCCATGGAGATCCTCGAAAATGAAAACCAGGCGCCGCTCCGGATGCCATGCCAAGTGCGGAACCATGGCGGTGTTATTGCTGTGGGGGCCGGTCATCCGATCCCACGGGCGGTACACCGTGTCAGAATCCCAAAACTGGAAAGATTTCCGAACCCGTGCACCTCCCTTTGGCCTTCGGTCGACCGCCAGAGGGGCGTTCTGTTCGTGATCCCAGATCCGTACCATGGGAGCCTGACCGGGATAATTGGATAGCTCGGCCCGAAAGCCGTACTCGCTGTCGGTCCCGTCCGGCTCGGTTGCGGAAATCGCAAAGTCCAAGATGGGGAATTCTTGGGAGATGATGCGCCAACGACCCGCGTCGCAGCCGCTGACGAAGTCGCCTTCCTTGAGGTCAGCGGCCACCCGGGCGATACTGGGGTCTTTGATCACGAGTAACTCCCGTTTGCGATGTCGCCACGCACCAGATCGAGTTCCAGCTCGCAGTTCTTCCCCGCAAGATGGCCAATATGCTCGGCCCCGAACAGCTCCTCTTTCTGGTCGTGGCGCGCCAACTCGAATTCGGTTGCCATGCTCGCGTCGATCTCGAATACGTCAATTGCCCAGATGAGAACCTCCTTGACAGCCTCAAACCGCTTGAATGCGCGGCTGTATCGGCTAGCCTGATAGTTGACTGAGACTGTCACCTCACCTAGTTGGTGGACATGGTGGCGGCACCCATGAGGGTACTTCTCGTCGACCACGACGGCGGGCTTTAACGGGTCGCTCTCCCCGTCCAGGACCACGACCAACTCTTCGACGCGGCAGCCCTGCTCGGCAGCAACGACTTTCAGCACCTCGGTCACCGGGCTGCCCAGCTCCAGCTCAACGATCCGCTCCTCCGCGTAACCCCATTTCACCGGGATCGCGACCTTGCCGGCCGCCTGTGGCGAACTCTCGCAGGCGCCGGGATCTCTTTCGTCAACGTTATCCGTCATTTTCGATGACCTCCCATCGGCGTCCTCGACGCCAGCCTTGTGATGGAGACCATCCCCATCAGCGCAGGTCCAAGACTAGCATCCGCCCCTTCGTGTGTCAACTATGAACACGGATTGATGCGTGAATGTTTATGTGATAAACATTACAAGGAGCCCTCTGATGGGTTTCTAGAGGTAGGATGCGGGCGTATCGCGATTTCGCGTTACGGGAACACCCTCAATGTCATCTCAGCGTGCATGGACACCTTGGACCACCGGAGTTGGCGTTGACCGCGCCGAGACGGACCAACCGCAGGTATGGTTGCCGGCCGGAGCCACCTGATGTCAACGGCAGTGCTGGCAGTCGTTGGGACGCTTGGCGTCAGCTTGACGCACATCGGGGAAAGAGGCAGTTTATGGTAATGGCGGATATGGAACTCTATCGCCGCCTCGGCCGGAAAGTTGCGAAGCGCCGCGGAGAGCTTGGCCTCACCCAAAGCGATGTCGCCGAAAAGCTGGGGATCTCGAGAGCCTCCCTCGCCAATCTCGAAAACGGCCGTCAGCGCATCATGGTGCACCAACTCTTTGCACTCGTGAGTGCGCTTAAGCTAAAAACGATTCTGGACCTCGTACCTCAAACCTGGGTGCCTCCGGAACCTCTACCTGAAATCAAGGTCAGCGGGGCGGCCTTGAGCCCGCGACAACAGTCGGCGGTCGAAAGCGTGCTTGCCTCGGCCTTCGCAGAAGATCGTCTGAGACGGAGTTCTTCATGAATCAAGCCGCCAATAAGCAAAGGGCTCGACAGGCCGCACAGGCGCTGCTCATGAAGTACGACGTCAAGACTGCGCCCGTTCCCATCGAGCGTATCGTCAAGTCTTGCAGCGTAAGGGTGGAGTATGCCCCACTCGACAGCGAACTCTCAGGACTGGCACATATTCGGGAGAACGTTCCGATAGTGGGCATCAACACGCTGCACGCACCCACTCGACAGCGCTTCACACTCGCCCATGAACTGGCACACATTCAACTCCACCGCCGCGAGCTTGAGCGGGCTGTACATGTTGATCGCGGTTCGTTGCGGCGCGACCCACTCGCAGCAGCGGGTGTGGATCCCATTGAAATCGAAGCCAACGCTTTCGCAGCCGAGTTACTTATGCCGACCGAACTCCTTGTATCCGCCCTTGAGGGTCGTTCCGTTGACCTTGAGGACGACAAAGCCGTGGCGGCACTGGCCAAACGCTTTAAGGTAAGTGATGCCGCTATGCGCTATCGATTAAATTCGCTCGGAGAGTCGGAGTGAGTTTTGTCATCTACGACGTCGAGACTACCGGCCTGACGAAGGGTTTTGATCAGATTGTTGAGTTCGCATCCGTCCGGACGGACTCGACACTCGATATCACAGACGAATTTCAGATCCGCTGCCGTCTGATGCCTCATGTCATCCCCTCACCGGAGGCGATGTGTGTGACGAGGCTTCGCATTGAACAGCTCCTTGATAGGTCTTTGCCCTCTCACTACGCAATGGTCACAGAAGTTCGCGGCGTCCTTGAGTCCTGGTGCCCGACCCTCTTTCTCGGTTACAACTCCTTGTCGTTCGATGAGGAGTTCCTTCGCCAGGCGTTCTACCAGTGTCTCTACAGTTCCTTTCTGACGAACACGCATGGAAGTGCTCGAGCTGACGTTCTGAATCTGTGTCGCCTAACGGCAGCCCTTAGGCCAGACGTCGTAAAACCGGCACAAGACGAATCAGGTCGCGCTGTCTTCAAACTCCAAGCCCTCGCCGAAGCGAACGGTATTGCCGCCCTTTCTTCGCATAGCGCCATGGCCGATGTCACAACAACGCTCGCGCTCTGCCAACACGTCAGAAGGGGTGCACCTGAAATCTGGTCACAATTTTTGAGATTCAGCCAGAAGGCAAGCGTTGAATCATTCATCACAGGGGAAGACGCCTTCTTGATATGGGAGACTTTCGGCAATAACCCTCGCGCCCGTATCGTGACCCCCATCGGCAACCACGACGAACTGGCGATACGGCACTACTGCCTGGATGTCAGCACAGACCTTGACACCCTCAGGGAGATGTCGGACGACGCGCTGATCTCTCTCTGCAAGGATGCTGCTCGGCCGATCGTGACAGTTCGCACCAACGCGGCACCAACGCTATGGGCGCTTCATGACGCTACTCAAGAACATCTCGCTCCTTTCGAGAACGAGGACGAGGTCTTGGAGCAGGTCTCGCAACTCCGAGAGGACACTCCCTTCTTAGAGAGGCTCCGCAAGGCGGCACAAGCCGCAGAGCCAACTTACCCGTCGTCAGCGTACGTCGAGGAGCAACTCTACAAGGGTGGTTTCCCCTCGCCTCAAGATGAAACCCTCATGCAGTGTTTTCAGGTAGCTCCTTGGGAGGAACGGACGGGACTAGCCATGCGACTCAGTGACGCGAGGTACCGTCATTTGGCGCTACGACTTATCTATCTTGAACGGCCTGATTTACTTGGTACTAAGCAGCGATGCGCTGCTGACGCACGGCTCCGCAAGCGCCTCCTGGCACCAGCCGACGCCATTGTGCCCTGGCGTTCGATTCCAGCGGCTCGGGAAGACGTGCAAACTCTCGTTGCTGGTGGCCTTGACGCCGATGACTTAGCCAATCAGTTGCGGTACTTAGACTACCTAGGAGCCTGTCCGAGTAGTGGTCAAGGCGACTTTCGTTTGTTTTGCCAAGCGCCGCTCAGGAGGGAGACTAGAGAGTTTGATAACGGTGGGTCATGAGCGTAGCCAAAGGCCGCCGTTTTCGAGTCTCCAGGTGGCCGTGCTCATGGCCGGAGGAAGCGAGACGAGGGTCTTTCAGGCCTGGGCCGCGGCACGGTGGGCCGCGAGCTTGTTGAGGTTGTGGGCGATGCATACCAGCGCCCACTCATGCCGCACCTGATCCAGGCCGCGCAGCAGGAACTGCCGGAACCCGCGGCCATGCTTGATCTGGCCGAAGACCGGTTCGATGGTCACCTTGCGAAGACGGTAGCGGCTGCGCCGCCCGCCGTGTTTCAGGCGCCCCGCCATGGCCTCCCGCAAGCTCCCGGGCGGTAAAGCCTTGCCGCCGGCCGCGGTCGCCGTGCCGTGCTTCTGACGCCCGGTGGCCACGTAGCCCCGAATGCCTCGCTCCTTCAGGATGCCGAGATTGTCCTCCGAACAATAGCCGGCGTCCGCCGACAACTCCTTCGGCAACGCTCCCGCCGCTTCCTTCATCGCCTCGATCATGGGCTGCAACTGCTGCTGGTCGCTGCCGCTGTCGGTCAGCCCGTGGGCCACGATCACCTGGTGTCCCGCATCCGCCGCCGCCTGGGCGTTGTAGCCCTGGATGAAGCCGTCCCCGGTCTTGAGGATGCGGCTCTGCGGGTCCGTGAAGTTCCGCTGCGCCTTCTCCGGCACCCTGGGCTCCTCCCCGGTCTTCCCCGGCCCTCCCTTCTCCCTGGCCTGCGCCTCCAGCGCCTCCTTCGCCTCCCGTATCCGCGCCAGCCGCTGCTGCTTGTCCGCCACCCACTCCGGCATCTCGTCTCCCCGAGCCTCCGGACCGTGCTTCCCGTCCTCCCGTGCGTCGGTGGCCTCCGCCTGCTCCAGCCACCCCCTCACTTCCGCCTCCAGCCGCTTCTCCGCCTTCCCCATCCGCCCGTACGACATCGCCTTGTGCTTCGACGCGTTCGCCTTCACCTTCGTCCCGTCCAGCGCCACATGCCCCAGCTTCACCAGCCCCGCCGCCCGGCACAGCGCCAACACCTGCCGGAACAGTCCCGCCAGTGCCTCCAGGTGTCGCTTGCGAAAGTCGCTGATGGTGCGGAAGTCCGGCCGCTGAAGTCCACTCACCGCCATGAAGTCCACCCGCTCCTCGCACGCCCGCGCGATCCGCCGCGACGAGTACACCCCGCAGCTGTACCCATACAGCAACAGCGCCACCATCATCCCGGGATGGTACGGAGGCTGCCCGCGCTCCCCCTCGTACGACTCGTAGATCGCCGACAGGTCCAGCGTCTCCCGTACTGCGTCCCGAACCAGGTGCGCCGCATGTCCCGCAGGAACAAAGTCATGCACCGACGGCGGCAGCAGCCACGTCTGGTCCACATCCCAGCTGCGAAATCGCTTGCTCATCTCCCCATTCAATCACACCCCTCCCATCCCGTCGATCCATAGCTGATTACTCGGACAGGCTCCTAGAAGAGCGCGCCGACTCACTCAAAGTTTAATCCTTACGCCGCGTCAGCCAACGGCACCACATGCACGTCGACACCTAATGTTTCCCGAGCCACATCCACCAGATGCGCGTGATGGGTGTAGAACAACACTTGCGTCTGCTCGGCCAGCTGCCCCAGTACCTCAAACCCAGCCGCCGACCGCTCCCGATCAAAGTTGATAAACAGGTCGTCTGCTACAAAGGGTAGCGCCATGGCCCGTGCCAAGTAGTCCTCTACCGCCGCAATCCGCAACGATAGAAACAACTGATCCTCAGTCCCCGTACTCAGACCTGGCACCGCCACCACTTCTCCGTCTGGCCGCACGCCGGTCAGATGTATATTGTCTCGTCCGTCGAACCCGACCTCCAGCTTTTCGAAGGAATTCCGTGTCAGCACCCGGAACAACTCACCGGCCCTCTTCAATAACGGCCCCTGCTTTTCCTTCCGATAGCGGTCGACCGCCCACCGCAACAGCATCCCCGACGCCCGTATCCGCACATAGCGCTCGGCCACATCCTGCATGGCAGCCAGTGCCTCCTCACAATCAGCCGCCGCCCTGGCCGCGGCGTCGTCTCCCCCGATCGCTTCGAAGGCCTTCCGTGCCTCAGCCCGTGCTACGATGGCTTCCTCCACCTGTCCGCTGAGAATCTTTAGTTCAGCTTCGGCGGCCTCTTCCCTGACCGACGCCGCGTCAATGTCAACATCCCGGCACTCCTCGTCAAGAACCTCGATCGCTAGCCCGTCACCTTGCCGAGCGAGCGTTTCCATGATCCCGACCAACTTCTCATTTAACCTCCGCAACCGGTCGGACCGCTCAATCGCCCGGCGCAGTTCCTTGACATCCTCGACTTCCGCAATCTCCAGTAGGGGCTGCACCGAGGCCCAACCGGTCTTTCGGCCTTCTTCCAGCTCCTCGATCATCCTCTGTCGCTCGGCCACCGCCTCCGTCAGATCCTGATGCTGTTGATGCAGCTTCAACGCCTCTTGCCGCCGACGATCCAGCTCCACCACGGAAGCATCGGCATCGCCCTCCGTCAGGTCCGGCGCCAGTTCCGTGGCAACCTCCGCTACAGCTAATTCAAATATCCTCATGTCCCGTTCAATGGTGGCAATGCGTTTATCCCGAAGGTCCCTAGCCGCTGCGGCGTGCTCGCGCATCTCGTCAATGACGTCAATTTGTGCGGACAAAACATCAGGCTTATCGTCACACTGAAGGTCAATCGCTGCAATCGCCTTGGCCCAATCCGCCTGCCAGCTTTTCCGCACCGCCTCCACTCTTTCTACGTCACTCTGCCTCCGCGTCACCTCAGCCTTGACCGCTCGCACCGCTTCGCCCATCTCAACGATCTTCTCGGCTTTTGCCTCCTGCTCCCTCCGATAGGCGTCCGCCCGTTCGATCATCGCTCGCAGCTCATTCGCCCCAATCTCCTCGGCATCCCAGCCCAACTTTGTCAGCGCAGCACGTACCTGAACAATTGCGTCCTGTTCCTCTCGCCTACTGTCGCTCAGCTGACGCTGCACGTTGCGCTCACGCCCGATGAGCGTCACGACGTGTTCACGGACCTCCAGCCATGCCAGCATGACATCAGGTGCAAGCACCTCAATCGGCACTTCAGCCCACAACGCGCGCCACGCCTGATCTAGTTGCTCTCCTTCGGCCTTCAGCGCCGCTTCACCCTCCTCCAACTGTCTGATCCGCATCTCGTGTCCCGCCATGTTGTGGGCCAGCACCGCCAACTCCCCCGCCGCCTGGGCATTATCGAAGCGCCGGTCGGCAATACTGTCCGCCTGCTCAACGGCTCCCTCGAGAGATGCTGGTAGATCTTCCAAGGCCTCGGCATACGCCCGTGCCTCTTCCGCCGGGATCTCCGTACCGGCAATGTACCGGGCCTTGATCAGATCCCACAGTGTATCCCGGTAGCCGCGGGCTTCCTCCACGGCACCAGGCCCCACCACTCCTTCATCCCGCACGCGCCGTTCCAGCGCCTCTTGATCCCGCTCCAGGTCATTGCTGGCCTCGGTGAGCCGCTGCTTCGTCTCACCGAGGCGCAGCGTCCAATTCCGCACATCGTCCCGATGCGCGATAACCGTATCCCACCGCGGTACCGCGAGCGCCTCAATGTCGGTGCCCGCAGCCAGAACCGGTTTCATCGACTGGAGCTTCTTCTCGATCTCTCCGGAAATCTCAGCAAGTTGCCCCTGTGCCGTACGAATTCGGCCTGCCACGTCACCGATGTCCCGAACGGCCTTCAAGACAGCGGCCAGTCCGGACACGTCCGTCGCCTCTCCAATTTCCTCTAGACGCTCTGTCTTGTCCTGCAAAGCAGCCTGCGACTCTTCCAGCGCCTTTCGCACGCTGCGTAGCTCTACTGCCAGTTCCCCATGCTGTGCCAGTAGTCTTCGTACTGGCTCAACATTACTCCTGGACGGAATCCGTTCGATCAGCTTGCTTGGTTCCTCAAACTCCCAACCGATCTCAGCGGCCAGCCTAGCCAATTCCTTCAGCTCAAGGCGATATTCATCCCGCCGCTTCGGCAAGTCTTCCCGCTCACTGCGAACCGCGATGCGCTGCTCGTTGAACTGCATGATCTCGTCCGCTCGCCGCACAAGCGCTTCGTCGAACGTGATGGCTTCCAGCGCCTCCCGGGCTTCCTTGAGCTGTGGAGCAAGGATGTCGACTTGCACCCTGATTTTAGCCTCCTGCTGTTCAGCTTGTTCGAGCTGTTCGGCCGCATCCTCAGCTACCATGATGACGTCCCCCAACACCGCGAGTTCCTGTGTCAACTCACGCCACTGCCGTATGGTGCCATGAACGCGGCGGATGCGACTCAGCTTCTTTAGCTCCCTTGACGTATCCTCGTGTTCCTTCCTGCACTCCTGGAGTGTCTTCTCGGCATCGCTCAACGTCTTGCGCGCCATCCTCCAGGCGCTGACGGTCAGCGAGTGCTCGCGCTGCCTCGACTGCGCTTCTTCCAATCGATCCCGGGCCGAGTAATACAGCCGCGCAGACTTTCGTGGCGCCCACAGTCGATCGGCCTCCTCCTCCAACTGTTTCAGCCGCTCCCGCAGGTCGGACAGGCCAGTGCCGGCAGCGAACAGCATCTGGCCCACATCGTCCTTGGCCTCAATGATCGCCCTCCCGCCTTCGGCCAGACGGCCGTGACTGAGATTAAACATGCGATCAAAGTAAACTCGGTCTGCTCCACCAAGGAACGGCGCCAACAATCGTTCATCACCTGGCAGTGGGGACCCGTCAGGTCCGAGGATCATGTCCTTGCGGGCCTTGCGGCGCTGAAACTCGAAGCAGTCGTCACCGCTTTCCAGAACCGCGCCAAGGCGCATGGCTTCGTAGTTGTGCAAGAAGTTGTAGGGCGTGCGTTCAGGAATGCCGAACAGCATATCCTCGATGGCAGTCAGGGAGGTCGTCTTCCCGGCTTCGTTGGGACCGAACACGATGTGAATGTCCCGTTCTGCCCGCGGCAGCTCAATGGCCTCATCGGTGAACCTCCCGTAACGCAACAGGTCAAGCCTGGCGAGACGCATCGCTTATCCATCCTCCGCTGTCAGTCGAGCGTTGAGATAGGGCGTCACCCGTCTGATCAAAGCAGCATAGTCGCCAGCCACGGCAGCACCAAGCACTTCGTCCTCGCACCCATCCAGCAGCTTATGTGGCAACTTCCCGATAAGTTCACCGATGTTCGTCTTCAACTGCCCGAGCAACTCTTCGTCGGCAATGGCTTCCTTGAGCATTCGCTGGAGATCGCCGAGGGTATCCTCCCGCGCGGCTAGCGCATCGGCGTCGGCCACTGGTGTGGTCCGCACCGCTACCCGTTCCACCCAGGCGACTTCGTCACCCAGACCAAGCGCCACAGCACGTGCCTCAGCCGTCAGGTTCTCGACATCCGTCACCATCTGGCTGTGAAGCTCTGTGCGGCCTTGCAGTACTATCCGCGCGGACAGCAGCCGCCCGTCTGCACTCGCCACCCCCTGCACCAGGGCTTCCCGCATCAGATCGACAACATCGACTGTGCCGCCCGCTGCCGCCACGTCCACGTCAAGCACCACCCAGCGCACCACGTCGAATGTCAGCGCCGCGACTTCGACAACATCCCCCGCCTCCACTGTGACCAAACAAGCCCCCCTGGGACCGGCTTCACGGACATGGCGTCCCTGAAGATTGCCAGGAAACACGACATGCGGTCGCTCGTTCAGTACCCGTCCCTCGTGCACGTGGCCCAACGCCCAGTAGTCGTATCCCTTCGCTACAAGCTCCAGCAGACTACAAGGTGCATAGTTAGCGTGATGACCCATGCCGCCCAAAGCGGTGTGGAGTACCCCAATGTTGAACGCGTCCTTCACCGGCGCAGGATAGCCGGGTACCATATTGTCGGTCACGGCTTTCTCGCGAAAACTCTGACCGTGCAGAGCGACATTTAGCTTGTCGAGTTGGAACGTCTGCGCCTTACGCGTACCGAAGACACTGACGTTGTCCGGCAGCGCCAGCGGTCTCGTGATCTGGCTTTCCGCATCATGATTGCCGTGCAGGACGAAGACGGGAATACCCGCCTGCTTGAGTCGCCCCATCTGCTCGGCGAAGAACAGCCCGGTCTTGTAGTCACGCCAAGTGCCGTCATAGAGGTCGCCGGCAATCACCAAGAAGTCGACTTGGTCCTGAATCGCCCTTTCGACCAGCGCCTCAAATGCGGCGCGCGACGCCGAGCGAATACGATCCGCTACCCTCCCTTCAATGCCTGCCAGTCCGGTCAGCGGACTATCGAGATGAATGTCCGCAGCGTGAAAGAAGCGAAAGGAGGTCATGGTAGACCGGCCGTTGGTGTCGAATTGGCGGTTGGCGTTTCGGGCGTCATCACGGGCGATACTGCAAGAACTTGTGTGGTCGCCGACAGCCCTGATCGTCGAATTGCGAACGCGTCGGACACGTTTGAACGCCCGTTAACAGGGTCCGCGGCCTCGTAGCGGCCGACCTTTGTCTATAACCTGCTTGGGCTCCTCTCAATTGTCATCGATGATCTCAGAGAGAGCAACTAGTTCTCTACTAAAAATACCTACATCTTTAACCCCGAAACCTCCTTGAATCGGATTTCCCTCCTTGCTGCTTTCTACGAAGTCTTCTATCCGAATCGGAGTGAACACACCCCAGTTAACGGTTCTTCTAATGAATTGATTAGCTGTCGATTCCGGAAACAGATCGTCTTGACGTTCAAGTTTAGATGTCGTCCGCCTTTCGTCCTCATAGACAATGGTCTTGTTCGGCTCGAAAGAATCAAGTTTCCATAATATTCCGTCGTCAAAATCAAAAAATACATCTACAGTAGCCCTACTCCAATTGTGAAGTAGTTTGCTTCTCCCATACCATTCGACTGGAAAGGCCAGTGGATCGGTCCGAACCGGTTCGCTATAAAGCCCCATATGGAAATAGTTTCTATCGAGTGTTTCCTGTCTTCCGTTAGCTCCTCGGCGGTTGCCATTCACAATCCAAACAACTCTTTGATAGAATTTCTCTCGACTCCGCATTTCTTCCGGATGAAGCGGTGAATTCTGCACCTCGATAACCAACCCATGTGGAGTCTTGACGTCCGCGATATGCTTTTCGCCTGTTACCGGATCCTTGTGAACGACTTCCTGCCAGTCCGGCGAGAACCGATCCTTCCACGCCCGATGCCATTCCGTTTCCGGCTCCCACCAAGGGTCGCAATCCGCTCTCCTTCTGTGAGCCCAATGCCAAACAACATACTGTCCGCATTTGGGGATCATATGGCTTCCGCAGTACTGGCATACTCCCTTCAATCCAGGCTGCGCTTCGGCTCTCCTATCGTCGACAATTGAGTACCTCATCGATCATGCCTCGTCAGTTTTCAATCGAACGGCGCCGGGAAATCCTTCGAGAACCCCTCGACATAAGGGGACGCGGAATACGACCACTGTCCCATTAATGAAACAGCCTTAAAGTTTTGTGTATCGATACTGATCTCTGATGTTAGCGGAAAAATACGTCCCTTTTGAACTGGCCTGCATCAGTTGTTCGTGCACAACCGCTGGAACGTCGAAGTATTGATAGACAGCGTTTCCCTGAAACTCAATCTCGAGCGTCGAAGACGCGCCGTCGTAACCGACGGACGAAAGATTAGATGACTCTACCGGCACACGGTTCATGGCCTATCCCTCAGTGTTTCTTGTCCCTTGAGAACTTTCACCTCGCCAATACTTCACAACCCGGCTATAGTCCTCTTTCTTTTTCTTGGAATTCCACCCATCTCGCTTCCTCGTATCAAACACCCTTGGATCCTCGCTATCAGGACGACGGCTCTTCATCGGCTCGTCAACAAACGCCCTCAACGGTAAGTGGACAGCCTCCCCGACCACAATAGTCTCGCCCGTCCGCAAAGTCGGCAACATGCTGAAAAGGCCTTCGAGATGGTCGCTGACCGTTGCGGTTACATGGGCTCGATCTGTAGCGTTGGCCAACCGCATTGCCAATATCGTCCCGCACTGCGACAGGATTGTCGGGTCAATCTCCGACGGGCGCTGGCTCACAATCATCGCACCTACGCCATATTTCCGCCCTTCCTTCACAATACGTCGCGCCGCCAGAGATGCAGAATCCTCATTTGTAGCACCCAAGTAAGCGTGTGCTTCTTCGAGCACGATCAGTAGAGGTCGTGATCTGCCACCTTCCGGCAAGTTGCGAGCCCAGAACAGGGCGTCATACAACAAACGGAGAAGAACGCCGACCAAATGCACCAGAATAGATGCTGGGATTCCCGACAAGTCAAGAATAGTGACGGCCTTGTCGCCTCCCACCCAAAGGCGCAGGAGATCGTCTATGTCTTTCTCGGGTTGAGCGTCGAGATCGTCCTGATCGGGTTTTGGACACCAGGGTCCGGGACGGAACAGGAAATCGTATCTCGTATCCCTTAGAAGCGACTCGGTCGCAAGAATCTGTCTTCGAATATTGAATGGCGCTCCACTCAAATATACCCGGTCTGATCCACCGGACGTAATCGGCCGATATCGCGGTGGTCGTACGCTCATAATGTCACCCAACAACGGAGCGTCGGTATCGTCCGACTC
The DNA here is from genome assembly GCA_965219905.1 of uncultured Binatia bacterium (SeqCode). Lineage (GTDB taxonomy): Bacteria > Desulfobacterota > Binatia > UBA9968 > JAJDTQ01 > JAJDTQ01. Next base: position 143,225 of record CBDCOS010000008.1, read on the forward strand.
TACCGCCTCTGTCTGACTACTTTGGTTAGCACTCGGTGCAGTGTGAGTCGAGCACACGTACCGGTACAATTCATACCAAAGGCGATGGATGCTGAACGGGACAGGTGTGTCGACAGTCATGGTGTCGAGGGTCACCCCGTCACGTGCATGCGCCTTGAGGGATGACAGTTTGAGTTCCTTCACCTTTTCGACCAAGCCCACACGATCCGTTTCGTTGACCCCCTCGAAGGGTGTGACTGCCAGCAATTCGTCGAAGCTCAGTGCCCAGTAAGGGACATATAAAGGTTGTTCGCTCTTTGCCCGGTTTGGATTGACGCGAAAAACTGTTGCGCGATCACCCAGAGCCGCATGATATTCCCCGTGAACGTCCAGCAGCAAGATGCGTGACGACGGGTATCGACGGGGTTCGGAAAGTGACGCTAGAATGTTGGCCACAGTGGTCGATTTACCGGCACCGGTCGCTCCAACAACGGCGCTGTGGCGCGTTACGAGTCGATCGATATCGACAAGAGCAGGTATGGACTCAGCGCTTGCGATACTGCCAACGCGGACGACATTCGGGGTGCTGGGCCTGCCATAGATTTGCGTTAAGTCGTCTTCCGTAACTAGATGTGCTTCATCGTTAATCGTTGGGTACTGTGAGATTCCGCGCTTAAACTCCCCTGATCGCTGGCTCTCTCCTACGAGCTGGACTCTTAGCCATCGGCGACCATATGGCTCCGAAGCGGCCAAGACCTCGGGCACTGCTCCGGCGCCTACTTGCGACACAATTCCGAAAAGAACGTTGAAGCCGATAGGTATACGGACGAAACTGCCAATTTGGCCGATACGGTAACCGCGGCCGTCGACAAATACCAAGCCGGAAATAGTGTCCTTGTCGAGGGCGACACTGACTGTGGCGCCCTGCACGTCCTGAACAGTCCCGAGAAAGGTCGCGCTATTGGCCATTTTAGGTCTCGTTGGCCGGTCTCCACACGGTAGCTGTCAGCTCCCGAAGAAAGCGCCCAAACACGGCAAAATCACCAAGCCTAAACTCGGCCGGACGATTACCTTTGACTGCAGGGCCCCAAGTTACCCACGTGTCGTGGCTGTCCGAGACTGCCTCGGACGGTTGCACCAACCACCTCACCTCTTGACCTCCGATGATACCACCGTCCCGCGCCAGTACGGTCAGATTTGTTTCCCTCTGCGCAAGTTGAGCGACTTCCTCGTAAGCGTCCAGTGTTTCAAAAAGCAAGGCAAACGCGACCGCAGTTTGCGTATATTGTAGACCCCGGACGATTGTTTCGTTTATGTGCTCGTCGCGGAAGGAGTACCCGCAAAGGACAAGAGCGCTGTTGGGATCCTTCAAAAACTCCCGCAGACGATCAATCATCGCCAAATAGGGCATCCGTCGACTCTCCTGGTATTTAAGGTGTGACGGATGGATGACACGCTTCGTGTTGGGTTCGCTTGTGGTCGCTCTGAATATCTCGTGCCGCGCATCCTGGTACCAATTTATCGACCCATGAAGTTTCCAGAGACGTCCCCAGCGTGACGGCAAGTGGTCTTCCTCGATCGTGCGTGCATCGAAAATAGGCCTCCGCGCCCCGGCGAAACCGTCGAAGTACGGGACGCGACAGCATTCGAAGGCTTGCTCGATGAGCAAATCGTAGTTGGTGGTAAATACCTCGACCGCGCTTTCTCGCTGTATTGCGCCCATCCACGACGCCACGTGGTGGTAGGGCGTTTCGGCATCGGGGAGCTCTTGATCCACCGATTGCTGTATAAGGCTGCAGATCGCTTCATCCAGTGTGGCCAGTTGTTCTGCGGTCAGATCACGGATTTTGTCGTTGCCTGCGACCGCATGAAGCGCCCGAATGTGGGTCAGGATATCCTCAATAGTTGGGTCGGGGTGCCCATCTATGTCGAAATGACGTTCGACTATTTGGAAACTGTCCTTGAATTTGGGACAGCGTAACAGTTCGGCACGGATGAAAACGGTCATCCCAGTGACGTCGGGAATCAAAGGCGTATCGTCGGCGCGGCGAATTGCCGTGGGGCAACCGGCACCCACGAATAAGCCGAGCGGTTTTTTGTCGGCCGAAAGAACCTGTTGAAGATAGGAGACGTGTTTTTGAGGATCGTGCATCAGATCGTTCAACCGTTCCATGGTCCAGTCCACCAAAGGCCCCTTCGGAGATCGTCGCGAGCAGAACTCCTGGGCTACATCATTTCAACTCAGACGTATGGGATGCAAGGCGCTACGCGCCTAAACTCGCATCAACTCCGACAGCCGCATCTCCTGGGTGTCGGCGCCCCGGTGCATTATCAAGATATGGGCTGGTTCCGACATGAACCAAGCGAAGGAACGCCATGCCAACTCACTTACCGAGCCCTTGAACGCAGTGTCGTCCCGGTCCGCATAGGCCGTCACAAAGGCCACCTGCTCCTCGCTGAACCCCGCTTCCGTTGCGACCGCCATCAACGCTGTCTGTCGCGCTTCACCGACCGGACCGGCCGTTGCAACAACCTCGACGAACACCAGCAGCGGTTCGACCGGTCCGAGGTCCACCAGGATCAAGTCCGGCAGATTCCGATCTGACTGGATCGTCAGGCCAATCTCCTGCGCCAAACGGTCATCCCGCGCCACTACCTGATTCCGGCTCTCGCTCAACCAGATGACACCCGGCTGTTCGAGGAACCGCGGCGCGAAATCCTCGACCACGGCCTTCGAGATCACGGAACTCGGTCCCGGCTCCATGTGCCGGGTTTCTCCACTCGGAAATGTCACAAGTACTCTTCCCTTGCGAGCAACGGCTCCGCGCCGAATGATCGCCACTCGCGCCAGCGCCCCGCTGGACAGGTTCGCCGCCTGCCATTTCTCAATGGCTGCTCGTAGTCTCTGTCCCTTCAAGTCCGGGTCGAACAGCCCCGCAAATTCCTCTGCCAATGCATAGCGCGGGCGCGGCGATGACGTCGCCAGCCCTTCACGTTCCTTCACCGCGCCCATTCGCACGAGCCCCTCGCGCAACGTCTCGTCACGGATCGGCTCGCGAGTGTTTGCTGCGTACCATCGCCCCTCGATATCGCCTCCGGCCGGGCGCATTGACTCGTCCAACCACCGTTCCCGGAAGACGTCGGCTACCAACGAGGCCTGCGCGTCCGTCATCCGCGTCACCTGATCCGGTCGTAGCCAGCGGGCCGTACCTTCGACTGCACCGATATACAGCATGACGAAAACCGTCTTAGCCGCGATATCACGGGTTACGTAGGGGCGATTCGCCGTACCAACGGGGAAGATCGTCTGCAATCTTTCGCGAATATCCGGTACTTGCAGTAGCGGCGGCAATGGCATCATCCGGCCCCGTCGCTGTATAGACGCTCCACTGCCCGCTCGAGTGTCTCGCGCTGAGCGCGCCGTTTGGCCAACCGCGCCACTTCTTCCGTTTCTGTCGGCGACGGCAGCGGCAGCGCTTCCAACTCGTAGGCCGACACGGCCACGCTGCCATTGATGCACCGGAATACCTGATCCACGACATCGCTGTTCAACAGCGCGGTCAACGTCGCTGGCGCCACCTTCGGCGCGCCGTCAAGCGGCTTGATCATATTCAGGTGGTTCTCGACAACTACTGCGCCGTGTTCTTCGATGAATGATGCCGGCAGTTCCGCTGCGATCAAGCGTCGGCATTGTTCCTTCGCTGTTGTCCTTTGCAGCAGCACACACGGGTGATCCGTCACCACCCAGGCCTCGTTCGCCATTGGCTCAAAATACGGCATGTGATTTCGCTTTCCTGCCCGGAACTCGAACACACCGCCGGATCGCACCGATTCCGCCCAAATGAGCGGATAACGTCCCTTTCCCGGTCGATCCCGCAGGCTGGATTTGTGCCGGTTCCACACTAATGGTCCCGTGCTCACGCGGTAGCCGTAGTCGGCCAACCGACACGGCAACTGGCCGACCTGACGCACCAGCGCACTCTGCGCTTCGGTTCGCGGAATTAACCAAGGCTGGTTCGGTTCTTTGGGCAGGTTGAACGATCCCGAGGTTGTCGTCTTGATGGAGCCGTCCAGTCCCGATGAGATGAAGTGAATCTTTGCAGTACCGCGATCGCCACCGCGTTGGTACGCTGCCAACAGGGTTTCCTGCAGCACATCGGCAAAGACACCCTGGCGCTCCGCGACGAAGTCAATACTCGCGGGTGGCGCTTCCTGGCCCAGCAGCCCGCGTAGTGACTTGAAATACTCCCCTGCAAGGAAGCTGGTCGGCGTCACGTATGCGATGACACCTCCCGGCCGCGTGAAGCGCAACGCTACGTCGGTGAACAGGCCGTACAGGTTGGCGTGGCCGAATAGACTGCGTCGGAACTTTTCACGCAATCGCAACGGCAGTGTCACCCGTCCGTAAGGCGGATTGCCCACCACCAGATCAAAACCTTCTCCCGCGGGGGTCTGTTCAAGACTATCGCGCAGCCGCACGATCGACCGAAGCCGTATCCCTGCCTCCCAGCACAGATCTTCGAGCGATACATCAAGGAACACCTGAGACATCCACGCAGCAAACGGATCCAACTCAAACCCGGTCAAACGTTGCTGGATATTCCTCAGCACCATCTTGGCGCTACAGTCCTTCAGACTCTCCGCCATACGTCGCGCCACCGGCGCCAGAAAAGCGCCCCCGCCGCAAGCCGGGTCGAGCACCCGCGCCGAACGCCAATTGACACCGGCCTCAGTAGCCAAGTCCAGTAGACGCTCGCACAGCGCCGTCGGCGTGTAGTAGGCTCCCATCCGCGACCGATAACTGTCCGGCATCATCCCGGTGTAAAGCACGCCGATCATGTAGCTGGCGTCCACAACCTCAAGCCCGGCCGCGGCCCTTCCGATGCTTTCCGCCAGTTCTCTGGCCTCCTCCGACAACGAAGAAAGCTCGATATCAGGCGGCAGCTTGCGCAGCCCCCAATCTCGGCCGGCCACGGTGCGCAACTCCTTCCAATAAGCGGAGACCACGCCGGAGACGACCGTCCGTGAGAAATCTAGCCTTTCCTCACGTTTGACTGACGAGGCCAGGGTCCGGGCGCTCAACGACCCGTTGACGACAATCGTCCGCGCCGACGTTGCCGGGATTGCCTCTTTGCTTTCCACTATGTTCGCTGCTCCCGCCACAGAGCCCTGCCCCCCTACTTCAACTCTCAGCCCTCCGTCTTTCGGGCGACAATGTCAACGTCAGTTGCAGTTCCTCTTTCTCGTAGCGTTCCAGAAACTCGATAATCGCCTCACGACCCAACCAAGCCAACGACACTCGATGTTTGTCGGACAGAGCCGACAACTCCCTGTATTCACGGCCATCTAGATTGATGGTCACGCGATGTTTGGCTGCCACTGGATTCCCCCCGATCGGTGTGGACGCTGCAGAATGCTGCGCTTCGCTACAGCATGCGCCTGCCCGCCTTCCAGGTCAAGTGCCTCCACCAACAATATCCCTCTCTACACCGGGCTTCGATCGCCTCCGACGCGCCGCACGTCGCCGGGAGCCGGAGCGAGGCCGGGGAAAGGGTGAAGCACAGCGTAGCGGGAGGGGCCCAGGGAGGGGTGCCGTACCGTTCTCGCCGGCATAGTGGAGGCTATTAACATGACGAGAGGTTTCACATCTCAGGACGGCAGTCCGGCCCCGGGCCGAGGCGTGCACCGGACCACTTGGCATGCCCGCGTCTTCGTGCTCGGCGGGCTCGCTCTCGCCGCCGTCTACACGGCTGCAGCGCTCGGGCTCGGGTGCGGAGCACATCAGCCCGCTCTGGATGGCAGCGATTGCCTGGACCGTCGTCGCCAGCCTCGCGGGCGCCCTGTGGCAGAGGTTCCGTCACCACGACTGGTCCGCCTTCTCCCATTACGAGTTGCCGAAAGACAACGGCGAGAGCCACGACTTCGCGTTACGCACAGGTCCCTATTCCTGGCTTCGCGAGAGGGAGGATCAACTGCTCCACGACTACGATCACCTTCGCTGATCCGTTCACGGCGACTATCCCGTCAGCCCGGCTCGGGCGCTCCGTCTCCACTGACACGCCGACCGCCGCCGGAAGGTAGTGGTCGGCCGGGGCCGGGCGAGTCCCTGGAGCCCGAGACCGGGGTTCCCAACGCCACCCCACGGAGGTCGCCGCCATGCCCGACACCAATGTCACCGAGGATCACCGCCGCGCGTTCCACGCCCTGACCAGCGGCCGGTTCGACAACTTCTGCCTCGTCTCGTGCTTCGTAGACGGCAAACCAACCGCGGCCATCGCCGCGGTCAACGTCAGTCCTCCAGCCGAAGATGCCGGCGAACCGGAATATCTCATCAACCCGCTTTTTATCTGGCCGACCGCGGCGATGAAGCTGACCGACCATGACGGGCGCGAGGCACGAGCGTGAACCTACCACGCCGACCCGCCGCCGAACTCCAGGTCCCGCCCGAATGCCGCGACATGATCCGCCGCGGCGCGCTCATGGCCATCAATTCGTCAGGCGGCAAGGACAGCCAAGCCATGACGATCCTGCTCTCCCGGGTCGTCCCCCGCAACCAACTGCTGGTGGTTCATGCCCCGCTCGGCGAGGTTGAGTGGCCGGGCACGGTCGAGCACATCGAGAACACGATCCCTGCCGGCGTTCCGCTGATATTCGCGCACGTGGCGTCCGGCAAGTCGCTTCTCGAACGCGTCAAGGAAAGAGGCAAATTCCCCGGACCGCAGTTCCGGTGGTGCACCTCGGACTTGAAGGTTTCGCCCATAGAACGGGAGCTACGTCGCTACCTAAAAGCCTATCCCCGCTTTAAAGGCCGCCTGGTCAGCGCCATGGGACTGCGGCGCGACGAGAGCGCCGACCGCGCCAAGCGCATTCCCTAGAAACGCAGCGACCGCAATTCCCGCGCCGGCAGGGAATGGTTCGACTGGCTGCCGATCTTCGACCTGACCGTTGACGACGTGTTTCGGGTCATCTACGAAGCCGGCCAGTCGCCGCACTGGGTCTATGCGCAGGGGATCTCGAGGTGCTCTTGCAGCTTTTGTATTTTCTCATCTCGTTCCGATGCGCGCCGCGCCGCCGAACTCCGCCCTTCGCTCTATCGCCGATACGCAGAGCTTGAGAAGTGCATCGGCCACACCCTGTCGCCGTCCGGCGTTCCACTTCCGGAGCTGACCGGCATTCCAGTCGAGCCAGCCGCCGGAACGCTGGACCTGTCAGGCCAGCCCTGTATCGAAGGGCGCGCCGGACCATGAATCACCGTGGCGACACGAACGCCGCTCAGAGGCGGAATCTGGCCCGGAGGCCGGACGGCGGGACAAGGCTGGAGAGAGCCGCCGCACAGCCATCACCCCTCACGCAAGGAGGAACCACATGAACCATACCTCTCCCACCCACGAGCCGGCGATCCGCCCGATCCCGCTCGACAGGCTGTCCGTCTCGCCGGAGAACGTGCGCAAGACGCCCCCCGATGCGGCCGCCGAGGCCGAGATGAAGGCTTCCATCGCAACCCACGGGCTTCTGGGAAACCTCGTCGTCCGAAGCGAAGGCCCAGGCGGCGACTACGCCGTCGTCGCGGGCGGCCGCCGTCTCACGGCCCTCAAGGCGCTCGCCGCGGACGGCGTGCTCGACGCCGACCATCCGGTGCCCTGCTTAGTCGTCGACGGCGCCGCGGAGTCCAGTGAACTGTCACTCGCCGAGAACGTCATACGCATCGCGATGCATCCGGCCGACCAGGTGGTTGCCTTCACGAAGCTGGCCGAGTCCGGCGTCGCCGCGGCGGCCATCGCCGCACGGTTCGGCACGTCCGAGCGCCTGGTCCAACAGCGCCTACGGCTCGGCAACGCCGCGCCCGAGCTGCTCGACGCCTACCGGGCCGGCGAGATCGACCTGGAGACCCTGACGGCGTTCACCGTCACCACCGATCACACCCGCCAGATGGCGGTCTGGGAGCAGGTGGCCTACCAGGGCTACCGCCGGACCCCCTGGGAGGTGAAGCGCCTGCTGACCGAGGAGCGCATTCCGGCGAACTCCGGCATGGCCCGCTTCGTCGGCATCGAAGACTACGAGGCCGCAGGTGGGCCGGTACTGCGCGATCTCTTCGCCGCGGAGGACGAGAGCGGGATCTGGTTCGAGGACCCCGTGCTCCTGCAGAAACTCGCCGTGGCGAAGCTCGGCGAGACCGTGAAGGACCTGGAGACCCGCTGGCGCTGGGCAACGGCCGTGCCGGAGGTCGACTGGATGGAGGTCGCGCGTTACGGGCGCATCCCTCCGCAGCCCGCGGAGCCGACCGACGAGGAAACGGCCGAGATCGAGCGCCTGAGCGCCCGGGAGGACGAGCTCACCAACCTCGACGAAGACGACTGGACCGAGGAGCTCGCAGAGGAGGCCGACGCCATCCAGACCCGGACACGCGAGATTCACGCGGCCATCGAGGGCCGGGCGACCTTCCGGGCGGAGGACTACGCGATCGCCGGCGCCATCGCCACCATCGACTGGAAAGGCGAGCTCCAGGTCATCGGGGGCCTGGTCCGTCCCGAGGACATGCCGAAGCCGGCCGATTCCGGCGACAACGACGGCGACGACGTCCACTCGTTCCATAGCCCCGCGATCTCCGCACCCATCGCCTCGCCTCCCGATCCGGGGGCCCAGGCGCGCAAGGAAGCCGGCATCGGGACCGGGCTTTCGGACGACCTCCGCTCGATCCGCACGGCACTGGTCAAGGCGCATCTGGGAAACGACTTCGAGGCCGCCTTCGATCTCATGCTGTTCCAGCTCGGCCGCGCCCTGTTCACCCATCGCAGCCGTGCCCATGCCCTCGACATCGCGGTCCGGCAGACTCCCGACCGTCCGACCATGCGCGTGAACGACGAGGATTTCGGTTCCTGGAGCCCGGGCGAGGCGATGCTCGCCGACCGTTCCGACCTGCCCTTGGACTGGCTGACCATCAGGGACGACGGCGAGTCCTTCGCCGCGCTCCGGGCATTGCCGGAGGCCGACAAGCAGCGGCTTTTCGCCGCCACGGTGGCGCGCACGGTGAAGGGCCAGCTGGCCTTCGAGCCACAGGCGCGTCCCGAGCTCGAAGCCACCATCGCCCGGCTCGACATCGACTTCGCCGGCCACGTGCGCCCCGCCGCGGACATGCTGTGGTCGCGTATCAACAAGGGCCGCATCCTGGACATCGCCAGGGACACCCTGGGACCGGCATGGGCCTCGGCGCGGGCGAAGAGCAAGAAGCCTGCGATCGCCAAGGCGATAGAAGAGGCTTTCGCCGCCGGAAGCCCTCCGCTGGGCGTCACCGCGGACGCCCACGCGGCCGCGCTGGCCTGGACCCCTCCCGGCTTCAAGGCGTTCGACGTGGGCCGTGCCGGCGCCGAGGATGCGAGTGCGGAGACAGCGCCGCCCGCCGACACAACGGACTCCGTAGCCGGCCCGGAACCGTCACTGGAACCGGAGGACGTTCGCGCCCCGGAGCACGTGGAACCGGAGCGCGCCGACGCGCCGCATCCGGTGTCCGAGACCGAGACCGTCGAGACCCCGGCGGCGGCCGAACACCATCCCGCACCTACCGCCGCCAACGGCCATGACAACGGCAACGGACTCGACATCCCCGAGTTCCTGCGCAGCGTCTGAACCGCCCTCCGGCCCGAATGCGCCCCGTCCCGCACACCGCGGGGCGGGGCTTTTTGTTTTTTCTCATCCCAATGGAGGCTCCGCATGACACACACCGCCGTTCCGCCCGCCGCGACGATCCGCGCCCGGGTCCACGACAGCGCGCTCAAGCGCGTCACCAGGTTCTTTGCATCCACTCTCTACGACATCTTCACCGAGACTCTGCAGAACGCACGCAGGGCTGGTGCGACCCACGTCCGCGTCACCCTCGGCACACCCGTTGGCCAGCCCGCCGACTGCGCGCCCGAGCCGTCCGAAACACGCCTGACCGTGACCGTCACCGACGACGGCGCCGGCATCGAGGATCCCGCCGTCCTGCTGAGCTTCGGCGAGAACGGCTGGAGCGACGATCTGGTGGCCCGTGAGGACGCCGCGGGCATGGGTATTCTCAGCCTCGCGCACCGCCGTTGCCGGATCGCCTCGCGGGCATGCACGCCGGACGGCCATGTCGCGCATGGCTGGTCGGTCGATCTCGAGCCCGAACACTTCATGGGCCGGAGCGACGCCCAAGTCCGGCACGACGACGGCGCGCCGTATCCATCCGGCACCGCCGTGCAGTTCGAGGCCACCGAGTCCGCCGACATGATCCGCGGCGCGATCGCCAGCGCGGCGCGCCACTACCCGCTGCCGGTCACGTTCGAAGGCGAGACGCTCGAACGCCAGGCCTTCCTCGACGGCGCCATCCATGCCGAGGACTGGAACGGCCTGACCTTCGGCGTCTACCGGGACCGCGGCCGCGGCTACCTCGAGCCCGACCTCAACTTCTTCGGCCTGACCGTGCCCGTCCAGCTGCCCACGGTCGAGACCGTTCACCGCGGCATCTGGTCCGTCCGCGCCGACGTCGTGGACTGCCCCGGCCTCGAACTGCTGCTGCCGGCGCGCCGGGAAGCCGTGGAGAACGCGTTTCTGGCCGAAGTGCGCGAGGCGGCGCGCCTGGCGGTCTACCGCGCCATGGCCGCCGATTCCGACCCGCGGCCCGCCTTTGCCGACTGGAGCCGGGCGCGCGACGCAGGCATTAACCTAACGCCCCCGCCGCCGGTCCTTCACCTCTGGCGCCCCGCCATCGCCGACATCGACGATTGGCGGGACCCGCCCAAGCCCGCGCCGGCCGGCCCCGATGCGCTGGTCATGGCCTGCGATCCCGATCCTCCCGAGGCCCAGGCGCTGTGGCGCGCCGTAGAGCGCGCCGGCTTGGCGGAGGGGCTCTTCGAGGCCGACAAGCGCCTCAACGGCTACGGCTGGTACGACCGGCTCGACCGCGTCACGGGCATCGACACCGAAGTCACCGACGGCGACGGCAGGACGTGGCCGCTCCACGAGTTTCCCGTGCCCGAGCGGACGGAGGCCACGGCCGCCCCGCTGGCGCCGCGTCCCGCCGCCATCCGCATGGCGCTTGCAATCGAAACCTTCCGCGGCCGGAGCCGGACGCTCGATCTCCCCGCGGATCTCGCCTTCGCGGGCGAAGCCTGGGACTGGGTCTGCAACGCGCTGCCGCTGGTCACCGCGGACAGCGCCCTGGAACCGCACCGGCTCGCGGAGTTGCTGCACGCTGCCTTCTTCTCGCCCTCCGACGATGCGGACGCCGACAGCCCCGAGACCCAGGCCGCGCGGTTCGACGAAGAGGCGCTCCACATCGCCACTAGGCTCCTGTGCAGCGAGGATTCGGCGCTGAGACTCTCCATCGCCGAGACCGTCCGGCGGGAGCTCTTCTGGCTCGTTCCACGCAACCGCAAGGTGGAGATCTTCATCACCCGCCCGGACATCCGGGTCGTCCTGGGCGATCCCGCCGAAACCGCAACCTGAGCCGGACGGCCGCCGCTGCGCGTTTGCGGCGGCCGGCATTCCGCCCCTCCCAGCAGGATCGCCCCGCGCCTCTCAGAGCCGACTCTGGCCGTCTCCCGGTCGAGAGACGGCCGGGGCACGGGAGCGACCGGAGCCCGTCAACGATCACACACCGCCGTCAGATTCCCGACTCCGCCGGGACGGAAACCCGGCTCATCACGGTCGCCGGTCTTGAGGACGCCGGGATCGTCCTTGCATCGGCCGACCCCGGCCCGGGCGCCCCGGAACCGGGGTTTGCCGATGCCCCGATGCCGCAACTTCCCCACAGCCACGACCCCACCTCGACACCGCCGCCGGGATGCGGTTCCCGGGCACTCATTTTGCACTACCTAGTCCCCTGACGGGGCCCAGAGGCCGGATCGGATGACTCCGGCCGGGAAAGAGGACGCCATGGAAAGGAACCCAATTGAGGCATTGATCGGTGCGAACGGGACAGCCAAGGTCACAGGTCTTTCCCTGCTCGACCTCGACTCCATGACCGTCCGGGAACTGCGGCGCCACGGCCTCACCGCGGCACAGGCCGGCAGGGTCAAGGCCGCGTTCGACCTGGGCCGCCAACTCCTCGAAGCCGAAGCCTCCCTGCACTCAGACGCTCCGATCGTCAGCACTCCGGAGGATGCCTACCGCTACATGCGGCCCAGGTACGTCAACGAGTACCGCGAACACTTCGACGTGCTGATGATGGACAACCGGAACAGACTCATCCGTCATCACCGGGTGTCCACCGGCAGCCTGACCTCCTCCATTGTTCACCCGCGAGAGGTATTCAGGCCGGTCATCCGGGAGAGCGCCGCCTCGGTCATTTTTTGCCATGGCCACCCGACAGGAGATCCGAACCCTTCTCGCGAGGACGTGGAGGTCACCCACCGGCTCCGGCAGGTGGGCGAGGTGATGGGGATCCGGGTCCACGACCACGTGGTCTGCGGGCACGGCCGTTTCTTCAGCTTCAGACGGGAGGGCTTGCTATGACCAGTCAGCATCCCGCCGGCCCGCCGCCGGCCATGCACCCGATGGACCCGCGCCGCAGCCGGGATCTCTCGCCGATGTTCAGCGCATTCCTTTGCTGGCTCCTGGGCCTCGAACCCATGACCAGCCCGGCCATCACCGGCATCGCCGTTTCGGGCAACGCCGTGCTGGCCGCGACCGACCAAAACCCGCTGTTCGACCAGCATCTCGGATCGCTCGACGACTTCGAGACGAACATCCGCGGCTGGGGCGAAGCCTGCGGCGCCGATGCCGGCATGGTCGAAAGCCTCGTCGCCCGCATGAGGAGGACAGACCAATGAGCTTCCCCGAGCTTCCCAAAGGCTACGACCGCCACAAGGACGCGCTTGCCATCGTCGATCCCGGTGCCTCGAATCCGTCCGGCGTGGCCCTCGCCTGATCTTCCGCACATCCGCTCCCTTCCGAGAGGAGGCCGGGCAGCCGGCCCGGGCCGGGCCGCAGGAGCGGCGCGGGAGGATCCGTCCCGCGCCGCGCCCCGGCACTCTCACACATTCCAGGAGGGAGAGACCCATGTTCGACGCCCATAGGACGGTGGACGCGTCCGCGCGCCTTCCCGTTCCCCGCACCCTTCCTTCCGTCCCCGCCGCCCCGGGCTCCGAGCCTTCCGCCCATGACGCGCTCTTCACCGCCGCCACAACCCTATTGCCGGTCCTGGAGGCCGGCCGGCCGCTCGACGCCCCGACCCTGCGGGACGTCATGACACGCGCCTTCGGGGCCACGGACGCCCGTGGCGCCTGGGTCTGGAAGGACGCCTACGAGGCCGCCGAAGCCGCCGTCGTGCTGTTCATCCGCCGCCACGGCCGCGCCATGCGCCTCCACGCCGGAGCCGGCCCGGACGGACCCGCCGCCATGCTGAGGATGCTCGAAGCCGTCGCCGCACTGGAGCCGTCCCACACGAAGCGTTCCGAAGAGCAGATCCGCCTGCAGCAGTTCTCGACGCCCCTGTCGCTGGCCTACGCGGCGCTCCAGGCCGCGGCGATCCGGCCGGGCGACGTGGTGCTGGAGCCGTCCGCGGGCACCGGCATGCTGGCGGTGATGGCGGAATGCGCGCTCGGGAGGCAAGCCGCCGGGAACCTCCATCTGAACGAGATCGCGGATGTCCGCCGCGCCCTCCTGTGCCGGCTGTTCCCCGAGACTCTGGTCACCGGCGTGAACGCCGAGAACGTCGCCGACCGCCTGCCCGGCGCCCGGCCTATCGTTGTCATCATGAACCCGCCGTTCTCGGCGACCCCGGGCGTCGACCGCATCCGCCACGACGCCGACCTCCGGCACCTGCGCTCGGCCTTCTCCATGCTGCCGCCGGGAGGCCGGCTCGCCGCCGTCACCTCGGCCAACTGCGTTCCGGGCGATTCCGACTGGGATACCGCCTTCGACCGCCTCGATCCGCCCGCCCAGGTCGTTTTCACCATGGCCATCGACGGTCGCGCCTACGCGCGCCGGGGCACGGGCTTCGACACCAGGCTCACCGTGCTCGACCGCACGGACCGGTCCGGCATCGACGTCGATCCCGGCGCCCGCGCCGCAACCGCCGCCGAGCTGCTCGACGCCGTCATCGCCCGGGTTCCGTCCCGCCTGCCGGTGGAAGCCCGCACCATCACGGACGCACCCGGCCGGGACCTCTTCGGCAACACGACCACTCCAAGCCCCTCGAAGCGAAAAAACGCATCGAACGCCGCGCCGCGTGCATCCGCGCCGCCCCAGGACTGGGGGCCGGTGTCCGAACTCACCGTCGAGACCGGCCTGACGGATGCCGCCGCAGAAGCCGGCGGCTCCGTCTCCGGACCCTACGAGTCCTGGCAGGCCGGCGCCGTGCGGGTTTCGGGCGCAACGGAGCATCCCACGCCCCTGGTACAGTCCGCGGCAATGGCAGCCGTCCCCCATCCAACGCCGTCCTACCGCCCCATGCTGCCGGAACGCGTCGTCACGGATGGCCTCCTGTCGGACGCCCAGCTCGAAAGCGTCGTGCTGGCGGGCCAAGCCCACCGCGACCACTTGGCGGCGAACTGCCGGATCGGTTCCGGCTGGGAGACCGTCCAGCGCTACGGCGAGAAGGACCAGAGCGACGTCACCATGACCGAAGACGGCGAGACGCTATCCGCGCCGGTGCGTTTCCGCCGGGGCTGGATGCTGGGCGACGGCACGGGATGCGGCAAGGGGCGCCAGGTCGCGGCCATCATCCTGGACGGCTGGCTCCGCGGACGGAAGCGCGCGCTCTGGCTCAGCCAGTCCGACAAGCTCCTGGAGGACGCGCGCCGGGACTGGACGGCGCTCGGCGGATGCGAGGACGACGTGATCCCGCTCGGCGACTTCCGCCAGGGGCAGGAGATCCCGCACTCCACCGGTATCCTCTTCGCCACCTACGCCACGCTGCGCTCGCCGTCCCGCCAGGGCCGAGCCTCGCGGCTCGACCAGATCGTCGGCTGGCTCGCCGGAAGCCCCGATGAGGACGCCCGCCACGCCTTCGACGGCCCCATCATTTTCGACGAGGCCCACGCCATGGCCAACGCCGCGGGAGCCAAGGGCGAGCGCGGCGACGTGAAGCCCTCGGCCCAGGGCTGCGCCGGCCTGCGGCTCCAGAACGCGCTCCCGGACGCGCGCATCACCTACGTGTCCGCCACCGGCGCCACCACCGTGCAGGGACTAGCCTATGCCGGCCGTTTGGGTCTGTGGGGCGCAACCGAAACGCCGTTCGAGAGCCGGAGCGACTTCGTGTCCGCCATGGAAGCGGGCGGGGTCGCGGCCATGGAAGTCGTGGCGAGGGATCTTAAGGCCCTGGGTCTCTACCAGGCGCGCGCACTGGCCTATGACGGCGTCGAGGTGGACATCCTGGTGCATGAGCTCTCGGACGAACAGCGGCGCATCTACGACTCCTATGCCGCGGCGTTCAAGGTCATCCATGCCAACATCGAAGCGGCGCTCGAGGCCACGGGCATCATGCAGGAGAAATCGACCCTCAACAGGAACGCCAAGTCGGCCGCGCTGAGCGCATTCGAGAGCACGAAGCAACGCTTCTTCGGGCATCTGTTGACGGCCATGAAGTGCCCGTCGCTGATCCGCGCGATCGAGGCCGACCTCGACGCCGGACGGTCGGCCGTGGTCCAGCTCGTGTCCACCGGCGAGGCCTTGATGGAGCGCCGCATCGCCGAGATACCGGCCTCGGAATGGGACGACCTGGGCATCGACCTGACGCCCCGCGAGTACGTCCTGGACTTCCTGGCCCACGCCTTTCCCGTGCAGCTACAGGAACCCTACACCGACGGCGACGGGAACCTCATGAGCCGCCCGGCCGTCGACGCCGACGGCCATCCGGTTCTCTGCCAGGAGGCGCTCGCGCAGCGCGACGCGCTGATCGAGAAGCTAGCGTCCCTGCCGCCCGTACCCTCGGCCCTGGACCAGATAGTCCAGCACTTCGGCCACGAGGCCGTGGCGGAAGTCACGGGCCGCTCCCGCCGGGTGCTCAGGATCACGGACGGAGGAGGCGAGCGCCTGGCGCTCCGCGGCCGGCCGGCCTCCGCCAACCTTGCCGAGACTGCGACGTTCATGGACGGCACCAAGCGCATCCTGGTGTTCTCCATGGCCGGCGGCACCGGGCGGAGCTACCACGCAGACCTCTCTTCGCCCAACATCGAGCGCCGGGTCCACTACCTGCTGGAACCGGGCTGGCGCGCCGATCAGGCGATCCAGGGACTCGGACGCACCCACCGGACCCACCAGGCATCCGCGCCTCTGTTCCGGCCGGTCACCACGGACGTGAAGGGGGAGCGGAGGTTCATCGCCACCATCGCGCGCCGGCTCGACAGCCTGGGCGCCATCACCCGCGGACAGCGCGATTCCCAGACCGCCATGGGCGGCAGGGATGCGACGCTCTTCCGCGAGAGCGACAACCTCGAGAGCGTCTACGCCAGGGCGGCCCTGAGGCGATTCTACCTGGCGCTCTGGCGCGGCGACATCCCCGGCTGGCCAATGGATCGCTTCGAGGACGCCACCGGGCTGAAGCTCACCTGGGACGGCACGCTCAAGGAGAATCTGCCGCCGATGTCACGCTTCCTGAACCGGCTGCTGGCGCTGCCCATCGCCGAGCAGAACCAGCTCTTCGGGGAACTGGAGGACCGCATCGCCGCGGGCATCGAACAGGCCATGGAGGCCGGCACCTACGAGGTCGGGGTCGAGACCGTGCGGGCCGATTCCCTAGCCGCTGTCGGCAGGGAGGCGCTGTACGAGCATCCGGGCGCCGGAGCCGCTACGGAGCTGGTCGAGATCGTGCGCCGCGACAGGTTCGAGCCGACATTGGCCGACGAAGCGCTGAGAATCGGCGGCGAGACCGACGGCGGACCGCATCTGGTGGTCAACGACAGGTCGGACCGCGCCGCGGTCGTGCTTCCGGCGCCGTCCGGCCTGTTCGACGACGGCGGCGTACAGGAACGCGTCCGGCTGCTGCGCCCCGCGGGGCGGGATACCATGGCCAGGGCGGAACTCGACGCCTCGAACTGGCGGAAGGCGGCCGAAGCCGAGTGGCGCGCGCGCTGGGACGCCGAAATCGCCGGCCTCCCGTCGCACAAGGAATCGCGGTTCTGGCTGGCCGCCGGGCTCCTGCTGCCGGTCTGGGACCGCCTGCCCTCCGAGAACATGCGGGTGCGCCGTCTCAGGACCGACGATGGCGAGGCGCTGATCGGACACGTGCTCGATGTGGGGCAGGCCCGCGCCGTGCGGGCCGCCTTCGGCCTTGCGGGCGGTCTCGCCATGACCGGCACCGAAGCCTTCGATGAAGTCATGGGACGCGGCACCGCGCTCGCCCTCGCCAACGGCTGGCGCCTCGCACGCCGCCGCATCATGGGCGCCGACCGGGTCGAGATCGAGGGACCCACGGATTCCGACACCGCGGTGCTGAAGCGCATGGGCTGCACGGTCGAGATCATCTCGTGGCGGACGCGCATCTTCGCCCCGAGCCCCGACATCCTCGCACGCGTCCTCCAACGCTGGCCGCCCGCCGCCTGAGCCTCGCGTCATCCGTATCGCCGGCCCGCTGCCCGCACCGCGGGGGACCGACCCGCCGTCCACCCCCGCTGCCGGCCGGCCGGGGGTACGTACCGCCGGTCAGCCGACGGCGGGTTTCACTCAACCGAGGAGCATTGCCATGACTGCACAGAACCTGCCCGACGACCCGAACTACGCGTTCTGCCCAAGCTACCACCTGGGCGACGAGCCCCAACAGATCCGCATCGTCTTCGAGGACATGGGCGGCTACGTGCCGACTGCCCTCATCGCCTTGACGGTCGCCGATGCCGAGCGTCTGTGTGACCGCCTGAACGCCAAGCTCGGACATTCAAGAGAAGACTGGATCGCCCTCGCCGCCCGCTCCATGCGCACCTGAGCCCCGGAGATCGATGACGAATCCCGGACGCGGGCCGGAGGCTCAACCCTGACGGCAGGACGGGCTAGACAGAACCTCGGCGGCAAGATTGACTGCCCCGAATGGTTAGTCTCAGTTTGAGAGCAGCCCTTTCAACGAAAGGGCGCTTGACAAATGAAACAGGCCTACCGTACATAGCATGGCTGTGGGATATTGTCCCACTTCGTCACGGTTGGTAGACTGTGATGCAAGAGAAAGGGGCATGACATGAAAGGACCACAGGGACAGCGGAGGCCCGGTGATGTGGTCGGATGTGCAGTGACAGTCGCCAAGCTGGCGACTGGTGAAGCCGAAGAAGAGCGGGAAATGGACACCCAGAAGGCCGCTCGGATTCTTGGCCGCTCGGGAGCGAAGAAACGCTCCGAAGTCCTCTCTCCTGAACGTCGCTCCGAGATCGCCCGAACTGCCGCCGGTGCGCGGTGGAAGGGCCACGCCAAGAAGGACACTCTGCAGACCTAAGTTCCATGAACTGGGTAGCGCCGCCGGCAGGGCTCGAACCTGCAGCCTTACTCTTCGGTGGAGAGACGCTCTATCCTATTGAGCTACGGCGGCGCTGAGGCGGCCATTTGCGACCACGCGAGTGGCCGCCTCTATTTTGTATCCGGCTTCACGCTATACGTCAAGCATAATGATGTTTTTGCGACTGCGCTTTTAGGAGCTTAAAAGGAGGGTTGCTGTCATGGAATACTCCTCAATAGCCATCGCGAACTATCTTCTGGATCTTGCGTGGAGTGAGGGAAGATCCATAGATCCCATGAAGATTCAGAAATTAGTCTTTATTTCACAGGGCTGGAACCTTGCGGTATTTGACAGCCGTATAGTCGGCGAAGATGCAGAGGCCTGGGATTTTGGTCCCGTCTTCCCGGAACTCTATCATGAGTTCAAAGGATATGGTCGATCGCCGATTGCTCAACCTGGTCTCTGTTTCGATGACTTTGATCCCGAGCTGGATCAAAAAGGCCATCATATTCTGAGCAATGTGTGGCGTGTTCATAAGAACGTGTCGGGAATTCAATTAGCAAACAGGACTCATGATCCTGGGTCTCCTTGGGACACGGTAACACGAGAATTTCGAGGTAAGGGCAAGGTTTGGGTTCAGCATTTACTCATTCCGGACTCGTTGATCAGAGACTACTATCGAGAAGACCTACAAAGACGATCTGCCGGAGGGAAATAGTGAATGTCTCCCGATTCCAGCAGTCTGGACAAATTAGAAACCGAGCAAGATGAAGGCACTTCACCAGATTCGAGTGCACAGATTGAGATCAATCGGCTTCGGAAAGCCAGACGGGAGCGCATCGAAGAAAACACAAAACTAAGGAGGCAATACGCTGAGAAGGCGTACCGATTTTTAGTTGCTTGGACATTCTTCGCTGGCGCTGTCTTTGCCCTATCCCGGTTCATCCTGCCGTTCTTCGACGTTTCGGACCAAGTCCTTATGACGCTGATAGGTGGCACTACCATTGCCGTAATTAGCGTGTTTCATAGTGTCATCAAGGGTCTGTTTCCCCTGGATAAGCCCGAATAACCATGCGCTTTCCCGTCCGGTATCGGGGAGATCGGTTATATTTAGCCTGACATTAAGCAAATAGTTCAGTATCGCTATTTGCATGAACAAGCTCCCGACACACAAGCGAGTACAAATCCTGAACATGCTGATGGAGGGGTCGTCCATGCGCTCCATCAGCCGCATATCCGGCGTGTCCATCAACACCATCACGAAGCTTCTGGTGGACGCGGGCAAGGCGTGTGCGGCTTACCACCATGAGCATGTACGGAACGTCGAAGCGCGACGCGTCCAATGCATTAAAATCTGGTCCTTCGTCTATACCAAGCAGAAGAACGTCACGGGCGCGAAGGATGCCCCGGCAGTTGCTGGCGACATCTGGACATGGACGGCCATTGACACAGATAGCAAGCTCATTGTGGCCTACCTGCTCGGTGGACGGGACAGCGGCTATGCCGCCGAGTTCATGGATGATGTATCCCGGCGTTTAGCCCATCGGGTGCAGATGAACACAGACGGCCACAAAGCTTACTTGGAAGCCGTGGAAGGCGCGTTCGGCGCAGACATCGACTATGCACAGCTTGTGAAGCTGTACGGCGCGTCAGGCCCTGAACACCGCTACAGTCCGGCCGTCTGCATCGGAGCTAAGCAACAGGCTGTCACGGGCGACCCCGACCCGCAGCACATCAGCACCAGCTACGTGGAGCGCCAGAACCTTACCATGCGCATGTCCATGCGGCGCTTCACCAAGCTGAGCAATGCCTTCTCAAAGAAAGTCGAGAACCATTACCACATGCTGTCCCTCTACTTCGTGATCTACAACTTCTGCCGGATACACAAAGCTCTGCGCGTGACACCCGCGATGGAAGCGGGGATCACCGACACGGCCTATGACATGGAATGGATCGTCAGCTTAATTGAGGCGGATTCAAACTGAGACATACCCCCGAACGCCCCCGTTCCTGCCGCCGTCCCGTGCCCCGGGCCGGGACCACCTCATGCATGAAGGCGGCGCCATGAATCGAAGGCAGGTTGTTCTCCGTTGCAGTCTGTTCGCCGTTTGCCTTGGCCTGGGTGTTGCAGCGCATGGTTCGAGAGCTGCCGAGTCGTGGCGCGGCCTGGTCGTCGCCCCCGAGCACCGCTGTGCTCCGTACCGCTCCAAAGACTATCCTTATCCGCAGGCGGTAGAGCTTCGGATCATCGCCGGAATGGGAGGCAGGATCTACGGCCCCTACACCGGCCGCTACTTCTCCAACCGCCGCAAGACCGACATCGAGCACATCGTCGCGAGGTCCGAAGCACACGATAGCGGACTTTGCAGGGCGGATTCCGCCACGAAAAGAACCTTTGCCCGCGACCTCCTGAACCTCACGCTTGCGGCGCCGACGGTCAATCGGTGCGGACGAAAGGGGAAATGCGCTCATGACGCCGCCGGGTGGCTGCCCCCGATGAACCGGTGCTGGTTCGCCGGCCGGGTCCTGGAGGTCCGGCGCAAGTACCGGCTCACCATAGACCGCCGGGAGGTGGCCGCCCTGGAGCGGGTGCTCTCCGGCTGCGGCTCCACGCGAATGCTCTTCGTGAGCCAGCCGTCCACGCCAAACCCTCCGCCACGGGTTCGCCGTCCGCCTTCACGGGACGCCCTTCGGCGTTGGGACGACAACCGCAACGGCCGGATCACCTGCAAGGAAGCGCGCCGCCACGGGATCGCCCCGGTCCGCCGCGGGCATCCGGCATACCCCTTCATGTGGGACCGGGACGGCGACGGAACCGTTTGCGAGTAGGCCGCAGGCGTCGATTCCAGCCAACCTTTGCTGCGCAGCCGGCCCGCCTACGGCCGGATTCATGCCCGGCGCGAGGGCCGCCGCCACACCGTCTGTGCCGGCAGGCTGAAGCATCGCCGTGCGGATGGCGGTCGTCCCCGGGCCAAGCACCCCGGCCGCAAACAACGCCCCCATCATCGGCGCCGTTGCCCGCAGCGGCACCGATTCGCCGGCGCGCCCGGCCTCCGCCTCGAGGCCCATGACCGCCGCAACCGTCCCAGCCGGCGCCCGCGGCAGCGCCAGCCCCGGGATCCCCGCCGCGCCATCGATCCCCGGTCTTCCACGTCGCACCTGGCCCGAATCCAGCGTCTCGAGTCCGCTCGGACCTCCGGCCGCGGTTCGAGGACAGCGGGCGAGGGGCGAGAGAGACGCGCAGAGAGAGACGCGGCTCCAAACCGTCACAGGGGGACCACGACATGACCGCATTGACCTACGCCGGGATAGGAGCCCGCTCCACGCGGCCCTCCATTCTGGCTGCAATGACCGTGATGGCCAGCTGGCTCGCGCGTCTGGGATGGCATCTGAACAGCGGCGGCGCGGCCGGGGCCGACAGTGCGTTTGCCGAGGGCGCGACGGCCGAACGGCGGACGATCTATCTCCCGTGGCCCGGCTACAACGGGTGCGCGGGGCCGGACTGCCGGGTGCTATCGGCCGCCGAGCTCGAATCCTGCATGGCCATCGCCGCCCGCCTGCATCCCTCCTGGGACCGCTGCTCGCCAGCCGTCCGCAAACTGCACGCCAGGAACGCGGCGATCCTGGGCGTCGGTGTCGGCCGTCCCGTGGATGCCGTGGTGGCTTGGACGCCCGGAGGAACGGTCACGGGCGGAACCGGAATGGCCATCCGCATTGCCACAGAGGCCGACATCCCCGTGCTGAACCTGGGCTCGATGACTCCGCGTACTGTCTGCGAGCGCCTGCTGGCCATCCGCCGGTCCCGGTCCTCTCCCTAGAGCCGGAGAAAGGCGTCCACCGGGCGAAGGCCCGGGAGGGAGAGGGAGGCGGTCTCCCTCGCACAAGCCGGGCACGGCAAGCAGCAAAGGAGGCACGGCCATGTTCCCTACCGACTTCGACTTCGAGGAACCCCTCACCGGCAGCGACCTGCTGGCCGAGATCGGGCTCCAACCCGGCGCCGTCCGGGACGTCATCGACGACGACCGCGCCAGGTGCTGTCCGGACCCCCGGGACGCGGCCGGCGGAGGTCCTCTCACCGTCACCGCCGCGCTGAGCGCCGGAACGGAGTGAGAGGGGGGCCTGGGAGAGGTGACCGGAAGGGGGCCGGGGAGGGAGGACTCCGGTCCCTGGACGTTCCAACCATCGTCATTAACTAGCACAGGAAGGAGAACGATCATGGCATTCGGACTCAACCGCGTGGAACTGATCGGCCGCCTCGGCGCCGACGTCACCGTCAACCACCTGCTCAGCGGCGGCCGCGTCGCCAACATGAGCATCGCGACCGACGAGTCGTACATCAGCAAGCAGACCGGCGAGCGAGTCGACAAGACCGAATGGCACCGCGTGGTGACCTTCCAGGACGGCCTCGTCGACATGCTTCAGAAGCACGCCCGCAAGGGCCGGCTGGTCTACATCGACGGCAAGCTCCAGACCCGGCGCTGGTCCAAGCCCGGCGAGGAGGGCGATCGCTACTCGACCGAGATTCTGCTGGTCCCGGGCGGCGGGGTGAAGTTCCTCGACAAGCCCAACGGCAACGGCGCCTCCGCCGCGGCCGACGCCGCCATGCCCGACACCGGGGCGCCGCAGCCCGCGGACGTCGACGACGACATCCCGTTCTAGGCTCCTCCGCCTCGTTTCCTCCCAACCCAGGGCCGGCGCCTCGTGCGTCGGCCCTTTTTTCATGCTGCCCGTTCCGAGCGAGCACCCTCCGGGCCACGCGCCTTCGCTTCGCTCGGCCGCTCGCCCTCCGGCGCCGGCCGGCATCGGGCGTCCCGTGCCGTGAGAAGGAGAACTCCATGCACTACGGTCCGTCCCGTGCAGCCGCCGTCGCCGCCGCGCTTGCCGAGCGCGCCGAAGAGGTCTGCCAGCGTTACCTCCCCCGCGGCCGACGCCAGGGCCGCTACTGGGTGGCGGGCGACATAGACGGCGCCCGTGGTCGCTCCCTCTTCGTCCGCCTGCACGGTCCCGGCACGCCCGGGAAGTGGACCGATGCCGCCGTCGGAACCCACGGCGACCTGCTCGACCTCATCCGCCACCGCTCGGGCGCACCGACGCTCCGCGCGGCGCTCGACGAAGCCCGCGCCTTCCTCGCCCTGCCGGCTTCGCCGGCTCCGGGCGATACAGGCGACTACGACGCCGCCGAAGCGGCGCGCCGCCTGTGGCGGGGATGCCGCGCCATAGACGGCACCCACGCGGAGAAGTACCTGCTCGCCCGCGGTCTCGCGCACTGCCGGTTCCCGGCGCTGCGCTTCCACCCCGAGCTTCGCTACCGCGAAGGCTCGGCGGTCCGCCGCCTCCCGGCGCTGGTCGCCGCCGTGACCGACGACGAAGGCGCCGTCTTTGGCGTACACCGCACCTGGCTCGATCCACGCCGTCCGGCCAAGGCGGACGTCGCCTCGCCCCGAAAGGCTCTTGGCGACATCCGCGGCCGTGCCGTGCGCTTCGGCGCGCACGCCGACCGCGTCGCTCCGCTCCTCGTCGGCGAGGGCATCGAGACTGTGCTGTCGCTCGTCACCGCGGTGCCGGACATCTCCGCGGCCGCCGCGCTCTCCGCCGGTTGCCTCGGCTCCTTCTCGCCCCCGCCCGCCTGCCGCCGCCTCGTCATCGCCCGCGACAACGATCCGGAAGGCGAACGGGCCGCCGAACGCCTCGCCCGGCGCTGCGCGCGGGCGGGCGTCGAGGCCGCGATCATCGTCCCCCAGGGCGGCGACTTCAACGACGACCTCGCTTCGCTCGGCGCCGCCGTCCTCGCCGCAAGGTTCGCTCCGCTCTTCCGCTCCGCGGGAGCCGGAGAGGAGCGGGCCTGAGCGGGCGAAGTACTGGCGAGAGGAGAGAGTATGGACGCCGTCATCAACCTCAGACACGAACCCGCGCTCCGCGACATATTCGAGCACACGGACGTGCACAACAACACCGTCCTCATCGACCGCCGCACCAGGTGGGGGAACATGTTCCGCATCGGGCCCGATGGACCCCGCGAGCAGGTCATCGCGCTCTACCGCGCCGACCTCTGGGAGCGCATCCGCTCAGGCGAGATCACGTTCGAAGAACTCGCCGAACTGGACGGCATGTGGCTTGCCTGCTGGTGCGACCCACTGCCCTGTCACGGTCACGTGCTCGCCCGCGCCGCAGCCTGGGCCACTGCCGCCCTGGCGGAAAGGAGGGGCGAGTGATGGGTCCCGTGACCTTCAAGCGGCTCACGCCGCACGAGTCCCGCATCTACGTTGACGGCGACCATGTCGGCGATGTCTACTGCCAGGACGACATCCTCGTCCCCGACCGTATATTCTACGTCGTGCACCTCCATGAGGATCCCCGGGGGCCTCAACCCGTGCGCGAACGCCGCCGCATCCGCGAGGTCGCTCAGTTCTTCGTTGACACACATCCCCTCTGGTCGTGATGGACAGCGCGGAGACCCCTCCCGCAGTCGGGGCGCCCTGCGTCTGCACAGGGAAGTTTGAGCTTCAAGGGGGACGGTGCTGGTTCCCTACAAACCTCCCCTACGTGATCTCCCATCTTGTCACACGTGCTCTCTGCGCCAACCCCTGAAGGGGTCCTCCTCTTCGTTCCGGCCGGGGCAGGCAATGAACGGCCCCACGGCCCTCACCAGAGTTGCAGACCAACCAGGCAAGACGGTCGCGCGGGCCGTGGGGCCGTTCATTGCCTGCCCCGGTGGCTCCGTTGCGCGCGCGTGAAAAGAAGGGACATCACTTCGGGGCGGTCTCGCGCCCCAGTCACGGGCCTTGGTGGGTTCTTAACTGGAGAAGGAGGAAGTCATGAACAGTGTAATCGAGAACATCGCGGATCAGGGGCAGTCGATCATGGAAGCGTTCTGCGAGAGTGCACAGCTCTTCGGCGCTACCCCGGGCACTGACGAGTTCGATTCCAGGGACGTCTGGGACGAGGACGACGCTCTCGATGCGGTGCATGCTGCGTTCGAGATCCTGGCGGGCGGCATCGGCCCCGACGGCACTCAGCTCGCGGACGAGCGCGAGAGCCTGCTGTGGGGGTTCGTCAACCTGCTGGATGCTTTTATCTATCATTATGCCCAAAAATGCGCCTGAGCCGACAGAAGCACCATAAACAAGGTATTTTATCCGTATATCCTGAGACGCCAGCAGGTCATGCGCACCCCTGTCAGCGCCCCGGTTTCTTCTCTGGTGTTGAATTTAGGGTTGAACTTGCGCCTGTCCCGAGTTACACTGTTTTTTATGGATACCCCCACCGCAAAACGCACCGCCAAGCTCAAGACCACCCTCACCAAACGCTCCGTCGAGGCCCTCAAGCCCGGCCTCAAGCCATGGATCGCATGGGACGACCGCCTGACGGGCTTCGGAGTCAGGGTCCAGCCCTCGGGCGCCAAGACCTTCGTCGTCAACTACCGCGCGGGAGAGGGCGGCCGCAAGGCCCCCAACAAGCGTGTTACCCTCGGACGCTTCGGACGCATCACCCCCGAGCAAGCCCGGCGCATGGCTCAGGAGACCCTCGGCAAGGTGGCCGGCGGCTCGGACCCGGCAGGGGAGCGAGCCGAGGCCCGGAGCATGCCCACCCTCGCACAGGCCTTCGAGGACTACATGGAGGCCAACCCCAGGCGAAAGCCCAGGACCGTCCAGATCTACCGCATGAACCTGCGGGTGTGCTTCGGAGACTGGCTCTCCCGCCCCCTCGACGCCATCGACCACCGCGACGTCGAGGTCCGCTTCCACCGCGTCACCGAACGGAACAGCTGGGCCACGGCCAACCAGGCCGTCTCCATGCTTCGCTCCATCTACCGCCGCTCCAGCATCGATCACGAGGAACTGCGCAACCCGGTGGATCTCTGGATCGCAGGCGGCGGGCGCCTCAATCGGAACCGCAGGCGGCGCATCTCCTCCCCGGCGGAAGTGCTGCCCCGTTGGCGCGCGGGAGTGGAAGCGGCAGGGCTCTCCGCGGACCACCGGGACATCTTCACCGTCGGCGCCTACACCGGCATGCGCCTGGGCGAGGTGGTCTCGCTCCGCTGGGAGCGCATCGACCTCGACCGGCGCATCCTGCGGGTGGAGGAGACCAAGACCGGCGAGCCGCTGGAGCTTCCGCTGACCCGCCAACTGGTAGCGGTGTTCGAGCGCCGCCGCCAGGAGAGCGGCGGAGTTGGCGAGGAGGGCTGGGTGTTCCCGTCCCCCACGAGCGCGGAAGGACACCTGAAGGGCATCGGTCACCATCACCCCGGGATCAGCAGGGCTGCCGGAACACGCTTTTGGTTCCACGGGTTGCGTAACGCCTTCATCACCGTGGCCGAGCGCGACCTCATGCTGCCGCGCCCGCTCACCAAGCGCCTCGTCAACCACGCCCGGGACGACGACATCACCGAGGGCTACGCCGCCGACTGGACCGTGGAGCAACTCCGCGAGCCTGCCCAGCGAGTGGCCGACCGCATCGAACACCTGATGGAATGTCGAGCAATTGGTGTGTGTGATTGAATCCGGCTGTCTTGCCCTCAAGGCTTCTTCCCAAGCTTCGGCAAACCCTCCCTATGGCTCCACGAGTTCCTTCAATGCATCTTTTCCTTTCCACTCGGCCGCACCGACTGTCAATGGCGCTACTAGGGCGCCGTGTGACATGTGTTGTTTTCCCTGTTAAGATTGTCTTTACGGAGGACCATAATGCCCGATAGCGTAGAAAAATCGCAGCGAGAACTTTGTGTATTTTGGGAGTTTGTTCAGCGATCAGGTCTACCCATCGTCCTTGATTCAATTGAAAAACGCGACCCTGACGAACCAGATATTTTATGCCGCATCACAGGTCAAGAAGGATACGTAGCGTTCGAATTGAAGGAATGGTGCGATGAGGAAATTGCCGAGGCCATCTCCAAGGTGCGGAAAAATCCCGAAAACCCGTTGGCTACGTGGTCGAGCGGTCCCAGCTCCGAGTTTCTTCAAAGAACGAAACGTAAGGAATATAAAACTGATCGCCCAATTGAGCTAGTCTTCTACACTGACGCCCGGACCGTAGAAACGGTTGACATGATTGTTCCCAAGATACGGCGACATTTTGCGGCTGCTGACCACACGTTTCGACGTGTTTGGCTCATGGGGCTTTCAGATGAACCCTGTAAATGTGTTTGCGGTTGCGATTGAGTGAGCCGCCATCATACTCGCCTTTGATCCTCGCCGGTGGGCCCGGGTGCGCTGTCTTCGGCGGGATTCCTACCGGTGTGCACAAGTTGCGGCCCTCTTACCGTCCCGAGGCGCGACACGAGCCACCAGTACGAGCGGGAGCGACCTACAACGGCGACGGTATCTGGACCAACTGCCGCAGGTACCACATCGTCCGCCACCCGATTGCGGCCAGAATTGCCGAAGTGGCAAGTTAAAGGCTTGTCGGGAAGAGTAGCGATGGGTTTATTACATTAATGAGTTCCTCTCTTTTCTCTCTCTAACGACGACCTTACGGCAAAGAGAAGACGACGAGACCACCTCTCTGCCGACTCTCTAGAGGGAATGCCGAGAGCAGCCTGTTTGCGCAATCTCAATCGGAGCACTGCTCCTTCCGATTGCCATGCTTATCGTCTTGGGGTTCAGCAAACGAGACCAGAACGACCCGCGTCGCAACAAACCACATTCATAGGCTCAGTGACCCTTTCTGGCCATTCTTCTGAGCCACTCCGACTCATCCACCGCTACGCGGCTCAGCTCCGTCGCAAGCGCCTGCGCAATCCGTTGGGCGTATTCAGCCTTGAGTTCGCCTTCCCACCTGTATAGCTTGTCGCAGGTGTCCGTGAACTCGAAACCCCCTTCGGATTCTCGCCTTGTCGCCGTTACCGCGCGGGTGTCTTCCGATGGCTTGAATTGCCGAAGAACCCAACCGGCTGGATCAAGCCCAATGCCTAGGCGCTTGAATCCGTTCCCGAGTCTGACGATGAGTTGCCCCCTCGCGTTCCCTGGTTCAATCAGCGGTAGGAAAAAGAACGAAGTCTCCTCCTCCAGCCTGATGCAATCGCATCGGGGCCTCATGCAGATCAGGTGCATTTCATCTTCGTCCACCATCGCTGTAACTACAGAACCTAGCCACAACGTCGGCGGTGGTGCACCCAGCACGGCCCGAAAGCTCATGATCCAGGCCAACCGTTCATCCAGGTCAACGACATCACCGCCAGCGAAGCCAGCGGAGAGACCTTCGAAGGCGTTGTTTCTCAAAACACTCGCCTCCAAGCCTTTCTTCGCCAACGTGACAGTCTGTTCCAGGTCTAGTTCCCGGGTGCCGAACACGGAGCGTGCATCTCCCCCGTGCTTGCGCCGTATCCAACTCTCCACTGCCTCCGTGCCTGCGGGAGATTGTGCCGCAACAGCGTTGTCCATGAGGCCGCGAAGCTCTTCGGCAACATGGTTCACGATCTGCCGTTCCGCGTCGTCTGGATTGGAAATGCACGCCCTTTGAGCAAGAAACGCAGGATCCAGAGCTGCGCGAAACTGATCCAAGACCATGTGCGCACCCTCCCGAACAGCAGTCAATGAGGTAAGCACGATGCTCGGCAACAACCCCTCGGTCATATCCGAGAAGTCCTCGACCAGCCTCTCAGGAAGATCCCTCTCCGCGACGCTCCGCTCCTTAAGCGGCTCCGCCAGATTCACATCGGATTTTGCGTAAAGAACCACACGACCATGTCGATATGAAATTGTCGTCTTGCTTTCGTTCTCCACCGGATCAAGTCCAGTTTTACTCAGTTCATCGACAACGGCTGCACAAATGTCCTCCAGCCGTGCCTCGCCGGTATAGATAGCCACGAGTCGAAGCGAGTTCCGGTCTACTTCTTCATCAAGCAGATCGTGAAGCAATCTCAGCGCATGTTGGGGATCGCTGTCCTTCAAGAGCCAATCCAGAACCACTATGTCGGCTTGCCTCATCACTTCCATCGCTGATTGCGTGGGCCCAACTACACTGCAAATCACACCGAGTTCTGAAAACGAATCGATAATAGATCGTGCGTTCAGGGTGTGTTCTGATCTACCACCAACGGGGCGTTGATCTTCCTGACTTGAGACCAGCGAGCCCCGATCCGGTGTCGTGACCTCGCCCCTTGGTCCATCGTCCCGGTCCGTCGCCATGTAGGCCTCGTCGTCGACCACTACAGCCGTCTGAAGAAAACGCCTCGCAAACTCGCCGCGGCCACCACCAAGTTCTTCCGCCGATCCCATCCCTTTCCCCTATGATTCGTCCACTGGCACTACACCGAATGTCGCGCCCCCATCCCCTTCGATCAGTTGTAGGTCGAATCCCACCCGACGTAGACTTTCACGTCCGATGTGCAACCCCATCCCACGTCCGCCGGGTTTTCTGCTGAAGCCGAACTCGAAGATCGCCTCCCTGTCACGGACATTGACTCCCGGCCCGGTATCTACGACTAGCAAGGTGCCGCCGCGCTCATCCAGTCTGATGCTTCGCTCGCGTTGCGGATTCTGTTGCGATAGCCAGAAAATAGCGTTGTCTACAAGGTTCACGAAAACGGGATAGAAACTCGAAGGGAAGCCGACAACCTTGGCCTTGGCAAATGCCTTTGTAGCCGCCAACTTCACGCCATGACGCGCCAAGCGCCCACGGAACAACTCCTGCAGGAAGTCTCGAATCTCGGAACCGCCGATCTCCACCGCTTTCCTGTAGAGACGCCGCTGTAGCGGCGTGAACAGCGTCAAGTAACCGTCCAGATGATCGAAGCTCGTCCGGATACTGTCGTACAGCTCCCCCAAGCTCTCATTCACATCAGCCCAGGCCTTCAATTTCCGCAAGCCGTTCCTGACGGAGCGTATTGTACCCGAGAACTCATGATTGATGATCTCGATCGCCATCCCCAGTTGCGCCAACTGGGCATCGGCCTCCGCTTCCTCCTCCAGCAAGAGGTTGCGCTGCTCAATGGCCATCAACTGCTCGGCTGTCGAACTCTCCCCTGTTACGTCTATGGCCTGAAGCTGCTCCAACACCGAGCGCAACAGTTCTCTTTGGTCCTTCGTGGTCTCCAGTATCCTGTTCTCCAGCGTATCCCTGGTTTCGACGAAAAGCTCATCGGGCATTCCCGCAACATCGATCCGTTGAAACTCACTCAACACCGCCCGCAGTTCCAACTCGACAGCCTTTAGCGACCGCCCTGCCACGTTCCGCACTTCCGAAGCGACCTTGTCTGCCTCCGTTCTCACTGCCCGGCTTGATTGTCCTGTAGTCCTGCGGGCTTCCCGTCCAAGGCCCTCCAGTGCAGATTCTGTCCTGACACGGCGATCAAGAGACAACCTTGCCTTCCCGGCCTCTTCGCCAATGAGATCTTCAACGAGCTCGCGTGCTGGCCCGAACACATTCTCCTGAAGCGAAGCGAACTCCCTGTTGTACGCACCCCAATCGCGGAGCGTTGCCTTGCTCAATCCGATACGCGGACGCGATACTCTATACCGAGCCTCCAGTTCCCTGATGCCCGCTTGTGCTCGGCGTTCGAGATCGAGGACCTCGCGCGCCGCCAGTTCACTATCCGCAATGCTACACGCTGACCGTAGTTTCGCAGCGACGTCATCTGTCAATTCCAAGGCCTCTTCTTGAGGTGCATTCTGCGCGAGCTTGTCGAAAAACGTGTTTAGGCTGGCCTCAAACTTCCTCTTCCTCTCCGAAACCTGTCTCTCTCGTCGTCTCCTCGCGTCATCTTCCTTCGAAAGCTCGCTCTTTCGTAGATCGAAGGTCTCGGCATGCACCCCATCCGTGCGGAAAAAGTCCGCCGCCATCTGAAGAAAGAAGTTCTGGAGTATCGATCGGAATTGACGGTAAGCCCTGTTCTCCTGGAATCCTTCTCGCCCTGCCTTCTCCCGCAGGTCCCGATTCCTGTCTGCGTCGATTTCCACCGCCCCGAACATCTTTCGATGGGAAAAATAGTAGTAGTAAGCGCTCTTCGTTCGCCTGAACTCGATGTCCAGCCAGTCATAGTCGGTGTCACCATAAGGCAGCACTCGAATCCCGTTCCGGTAAATATACAGTCCTCCCAACTGTTCCGTCTTGTTTGCCAATCTCGCGTGTTCATCATGCGGGATCGTCGAGTGCTTGCTTTCGCCCTCGAAGGCGGCGAAGTCGATCGAGAACGGCCCGCAGAGCGTGTGTGCACCGCGCCCGCCGCCCCAAGGTATGACGTGATCGGCTATTGTCTCCCCGTAGATCGAAATCTCGCCCCGGAACTGGCCGAACTCGTCGAACGTACCGCGAATCCGGTGATCCGCATTCTGAAACTCCTCTGGGGTGAAGAATTCGGCTTCGCCAATCAAATCGTGGGCGACCTCGTCAGTCCTATGATCGCGGAACGCGGTGTGTATCACGCTGCGGGAACCCGGTGCCATGGTGTTGCTGAATCCGAGCAACGCCTTCTTCAAGGGCGTCGCCTTCTTCAACGCGGCGGCCATACTCGCTGTCGGATCACCGTCTATATCGTCTGCCAGTAGTGCCGACGTAGGCTTGATGATGAAATGCGTCCCGCACCCCTTCCGGCTGAGTGACGGTTCTTGGAGGTAGGAGTCGATCTCTTGCGGATCTATGTCGAATTGGTCCAATTCGCCAGCAAGCTGTTCCAATAGTTGCCTCTCGACTCCGCGACCGACCCTCTTGGCATTCTCACGAAACTCCACAACCATCTCAGCCACATCGTGTGCCGACGGCAGCGTGCCTGGCGGAAATGACCGTAGCGGGATATCGATTTCATCCAGGTCGATCCCGGGCCACTCGAAAATGCCCCAGTTCAGGAAAGCCACGGTGAGGTCGGATGCTCCATCGTCAGTCTTCGGACGAGTGAGCACCAAGAGTTGCGGCCCGATGGTCGCAATCGCGAGCCTTCCGATACCTTTCTCTCCGAGCATCGGGCGCAGTTCCTTGTCGGGGTCCTGCGGTGGATTTCGAGTGGGACCGAATTTGCTCTCCGTGCCGACCGTTAGCCATCTGGTCACGAAGTCGTCGCGGCTCATTCCGACGCCATCGTCCCTCAAGACGAATAGCCCGTCGGAGCGGTAATAGTCGATCTCTACGCGGTCGGCGTACGCATCATGTGCGTTCTTGAACAGCTCGCTGATCGCTGTAGGTCTGCCGGCAATCTGCTGTCTCCCCAGCATGTCGAGCGTCCGAGCGCGGGTCTTGAACGTTGCCATCAGGAAAGTCTTCCCAGGTCCTTCAGATGCTCGATGAACCGGTGGCCGATCAGCTTCGCCAAGTGCACGGGGACCGCGTTTCCGATCTGCCGAGCCATCGATGCCATACACCCCTCGAAGATGAAGTCCTCCGGAAACGTCTGCAAGCAAGCGGCTTCCCGAATGCTGATGGCCCTGTTCTGTTCTGGGTGGCCGAAGCGTCCATTCGAATAACTCGTGCATCTGGTAGTCAACCCAGACGCCGGGGAGTCCCAGGACATTCGACCGTAGACATCGCTATATCCCGAAAAGCCTTTGTGACACTCAAGCTTGAGGTGTTCGGGCCAATCGCGGTGGCCACCACCTTCCGGCGTCGCCTTGACGCGTTCCACGTTGCGCGCCGAGAGATTTGCCGCTCTGTGATTTGGTACCTCCTCGTGTTCCTCTCCCGCACGGATCGCTGGAAGATGGGAGATCCAGTCCCGAACCGTAGAATATTGCTCGTTCGGCGTTCCCGGACCGTGTGTCTCATCCGGTAGTTGGATGGCACCGTGGCAGCTCGCCACCAGGACGAGCCGTCGACGGGTTTGCGGTATCCCGTACCGCGCCAGTCTGATGGGTCTATAGTCCACCTTGTAACCTGCGGCGTCCAGTCGGCTCAGAAAACCGCCGAAGGGCTGACTATCGCTGTCGAGCTTTTGCAGGCCCGGAACGTTCTCCACAAACACGAGATCCGGACGGCAACTCTCCACCAAATGTGCAAAGTGGGCAAGCAGCGGCACGCGCTCGTCTTGATCCAGCCTCGGCCGCTTCGTATTTTGCCTGGTAAAGGGTTGACATGGCGCACACCCGCTGAACAGCACCGGGTTTGGCCGTTCCGTTTCCACCCGGAGTCGGACCATTTCAATGCTTACATTGCGGATATCTGCAAACTCGAAGTGTGTGTCGGGGAAGTTGGCCTCGAAACTTTCCCTAGCGTCCGCATCGTGATCCAGAGCGAACGAAATCTCCATGCCGGCGGCCCGAAAGCCGTGGCTGGCACCGCCACAGCCTGCGAAAAAATCGTATACCTGAACAGTCACCGGTTCACCGCAGTGGGTCACGTTTACTCACTGAAACCAAACTGCAAAGACCCTCGTGGCGCACAAGCCCACTCCATTCCTGCTTGGCGCCGAACATGTACGCTTCGGTGCCTCCAATCCTGTTTTAATCTAGTGTTCCATAATTACCACCGCCACGGTACTCCGCCTGGGGTGACCCTTCGCGTGTGATCGACACAGCAAGCTTGCGTTCGACTGCTACCCGGTCCTTGGTTTCGCACTCCCAGATGACGAACACCTTCCAGCCGAGCGTCTTCAAGGCCACTTCTTTGCGCGCATCGCGTTCGACGTTGGCCGCGAACTTCTCGGTCCAAAAAGCGATCCGGGACTTGGGGGTGGATGCGTGCCGGCATCCTTCGTGTCGATGCCAGAAGCATCCGTGCACGAACACGGCGACCCGGTGTTTCGGGAACACCAGATCGGGTCTACCGGGCAGATCTCTGCAGTGTAGCCGAAATCGCAAACCCATCCGGTGAGCGATGCGACGGACCGCGAGTTCCGGCGCTGTGTCGCGTCCGCGTATTCTTGCCATCAACTCGCTTCGCCGCTTACTATCCACAATATCGGTCATGCGGCCGCTCCCAGAAGACGGGACATGAGGGACGCGCTTAGCGCCAAAGTGGTGCTAGAACCGGCCTCTGCGAACGAGGCTCTGACTCGCGCTGCTTGCACGATTCGCGTGTGCCGCCGTTGTAAGTCAATCGGCGGAACAAAAATGGTACAGGACTTCACATTGGAAGTCGTAATTGTGTTGAGACCTGATGTCGTCTTTCCGCTACGCAACAGATGTTGACGCCCAGATGACGAGTTCAGATAAGCACATGCAAATTCTGGCAATATCCGTGATTGGTCAGGTCGCACGCGGATCAAGTGATTTTGGTGGACGCAGCTACATATACGTCCATCCCATATTCCGGCCCTGCCGATCTCGGATTCATTACCATGTCCCTCAACTACCAACAGGTCGCCGCGTTTTAACTGTACCCGCTCAAGCTCTCTTTCGGTAATGCGCATATACTTAATCTCGTTGAGATCGAGTCGGTCTCGAAACACATTCGCCACTCTGAGATACGGCGCCTCAATCGGATGACAATCCCGCTTCTTCGTTACCTGCAATCCACCCTGAACCTCGGATAGGGCCCCAAGGTATGCGTGCTTCCACCCCATTGGGTTCTCGAACGGATCGCCAAACATCTTGACGAACAGCGCGGAAATAAATTCCCGCAACCGTTTCTGCGCCTGCTTCCGCAACCGCTCGATCTTCGCCGCCCGGTTTAGGATACCGACGATCCGCCGCTGCTCGTCGAGCGGCGGGAGGGGGACTTTAAGCGTTGCCAAGTGCTTTTGTCCAATCGCTGCGAATGTACTGCCTTGTCCCATTGTAACAAGGTCACTTTCACGCTGCTTGAGGCTCCAGAACACGAAGTCCCGTAGCGCGACAGTTTCATCGGGACGAATCGCCGCCAACCCGCGGCCGATGCAGCATCGTCGCTCAGCGATGTTGGTGGGACCGACGGGAGCACGAACAAAAATAAGGATATCGCCGCGTTCGGCAACCCTTTTTGGCGCCACGCACCACTTACGAGCTATGGGGTGAACCTCTCCGAAGTCTGCCTTTCCCTGAAAGAAAGGAAATCCGACACCATCTTCGTTGTAGGTGCTGCTGGGTGGCGACTGTCCCGCGATTATGGTCGTAACGTCACCAAGCGGCACGATAGGAAAGTTCATTCCGCGACCACCCCCCGTACCGCGTCCGCCAATTCGTCGATCTCGCCCAGGATCTCCGTCTCGATCGCCCGCAGTTCCTCCAGGATGTCCAGCGGGTCGCGGTGCTCGACCTTTGCCCGGTTCTGGGGCCGATGCCGGTTGGCGCTGAGGTTGAAGTCGGCGGCGCGAATGGCGTCGGCCTCGGCGAACCACCACTTCTCGGTCCAGTCCGCGCCCGGATCACGGTCGCGCCACGACCCCCATCGCGTCTCCCGCGCGTGGAACGCTTCTGTCAGACTGGGAAGGTCGTCGTCGTCTATCGGCAGGTCGTGGTTGGCGTCGAACTTGAAGCCGTCGTCGTCCGCGTGCAGGAACATCACTCTTCCGGTCGCGCCGCCCTTGCGGAACACCAGCACCGAGGTCTTGACGCCCGAGTAGGGGTTGAAGACGCCGCCCGGCAACGACAGCACAGCTTCGACCGTGTTGTTTTCAACCAGCCTGCGGCGCAGTTCCCTGTGCGCTCCGGTGGAGCCGAAAAGGACGCCTTCGGGCACCACGACACCGCAACGCCCGCCGTCCCTCAGATGGTTGAGCATGTATTGCAGAAACAGGAGTTCGGTCTGGCCCGTTCGTCCGATCTTCACGTCTTCGACGATGCGGTCCCGGTCGAGCCGCCCGGAAAAGGGCGGATTGGCGAGAATGACGTCGAAGCCATGTGCAGGTAAACCCAGTTCGGCCTTGGCCGCTCGGTCGAGAGAACGAGTAAGCGCGTCCCGGCGCAGGATACGCACCCGGTCGAGACCGCGGAGGGTCAGGTTCATGGTGGCGAGACGAACCATCTGCGGGTCGACGTCGCTACCGTAGAAAGTAGCCTCCTGCAACACCTTCACCGCGTCGCGGCTCAGCGTATCGCCGAGGCCGCGCCGGACGGTCTTGCCTTCCGCGTCGATCTCCTCGATCCCGGCTGGCGAGGAGTTGGCGAGCCGGACGTGGTCCCACGCGCCTACCAGGAAGCCGGCCGTCCCGGCCGCCGGGTCGTAGACCGTCTCCCCGAGCCGGGGGTCCACCAGCTGCACCAAGGCGCGGATGACGTGACGGGGCGTTCGGAACTGGCCGAGTTCGCCCGCCTGCCGGATCTGGCGCAGCACGTGCTCGAAGAGATCCCCCTTGGTGTCCGCGTCCACGCGTTCCAGTTGCAGGTCGTTCAACTGGCTGACGACCTGCGTGAGCACCGTAGGCTCGTCGATCACCAGCCGGGCGCCGTCCATGAAGTCCGTGACGCCGTTCGCAGCGAGTTCCGCATGGAACGGAAAGACCTCCTCCCGCACCCAGTTCACCAGCCGCTCGCCGTTCAGCGCATGCGCCCAGGACGACCAACGGAGGAGTTCGCGCGGCACCGTCCCCGTGTCGGGCTCGGGGGCGTTGCGCGGATCGCGCAGGTTCCATTCGCCGTCGAAGACGCTGGCGTACGGGGCAGCGCCAGGCCGTTGCGCCGCGCGCGCTCCCGCGGCGTCCGCCGCCTCGTACATGTAGAAGTAGATCAGGAAGCTCAGCTGTTCGGCGTTCTGGGCCGGATTCGGGTAGCCGCCGCCGAAGAGATAATCGCGGATGCGATCAATGCCGCGCCGCAACTCGGGGGTCATGGGCATGTCCCTACCGCTCCCCTGCCCGGGCCCTTGCGGGATCGTCGGGCACCCGTCCTTGTCCGAACACCGCCGCGTTCAACCCCGCGATCAGTTGGCCGAGCGACTCCTCCCCGCCGAACACGCGCCGAGCTTGGTCGTAGCCGCCGAGGGCGGCAAAGGGGTGCTCGTCGAAGACCCATTCGCCGAAGTTGTCCATGTTCATCGCGTCGGCCCGTACCCGGCTTCCGATCAGGCCCGCCCAGCGAACCTGTTCCGCATCGAACTCGTCGTGCCTCCCCCGCCATGCCTCGAAACGCATGCCGATCTCGGCAGCGCGCGCCTGATGCTCAGGCGTGCGCACGATGCGCCCGGTGTCGTCGAGCGTGAGCCAATCGCGGCTCTCCGGGTCGATGTGGTCGTCCACGTCGAGGGTGAACAGCATGCGAGGCTGATCGGGTCCGGGCGGTCGGCCGCCCTCGCGGACCAAGCCGCCCCCAACGTCCCCTTCGTCGTCGCCGTGGAAGTCCGTTACGCCGACGAAATCGAAGATCGTGAACCCGGTCTTCAGGATGCGCGGCGCCTTGCGCGTACCGCGCCCGCGCATCTGGCGGTAGAGGATGGCGCTTCGCGTGAACCGCGCCATGACGAGATTGACGGCCTCCGGGCAGTCGAATCCGGTATCGAGCATGTTCACGCTGACGAGTATCCTTGGATAGTCCTCTTCCTTGAAGCGCTTGACGATGGCGCTCGCATCGGGCGCCGGGCCGCCGCCGACGTCGCTGACCACGAAATCCGCATAGCGGGTGGCCGGGTGGGGCTTCAGGTCCGCGAAATGCTCGTCGAACATCTCCGCCAGCGTCTCGGCATGGCGCCGGGTCACCGCGAACACGATGGTCTTGCCCCATGCGGGCCAGCGCCTGACGCCGTCCCGGCCCATGAAACCCTTCTCGTGAGCGTCGCGGAACTCCCTTACGATGGCGCGGTTGCGCTCGGGGATCGTGAACTGGCGCTCAAGCGCCCGTGGGTCCACCGTGATCGTGTCCGAAGAGTCGAAGAGTTCCTCGAACTCGCCGCGCGTCCGGTCGTCCATGGCGCTCCAGTCGAGTTCGTCCCGCCTCACCTCGAACCCGTCCCCGGCGGCCGTCTTCACCGTCATCGCCTTGTAGATGCGGTAGGGCACGAGGTGACCCTCTTCGATGGCTCGGCGCAAGGTGTACCGGAAGGTGGGCTCGGCGAGTTCGAAGAAGCGCAGCGTGTCGCGCACGAACTGCCCGTCCTCCAGATCGGGAAGCGCATCCGCGTCCGCCGTGCACGGAGTGGCCGTAAGGCCGAGCTGAATGCCGTCGAAGTGCCGGAGTACACCGCTCCACTTGCCGTAGATCGAGCGATGGCACTCGTCGGTGATGACGAGGTCGAAGTACCCCGGAGAGAGGTCGCCGTACTCCGCGATCATGGTTTGCAGCGTCGCGATCGTGATGCGCTTGGCCCGGTCGAAGCCGCGGCCGGGACGCAGCACGTGGCAGGGGTAGTCCCGTAGATGGTCGGTGAACGCGTCCTCGGCCTGACGGGCCAACGCGATCCGATCGACGAGGAACAGAACGCGGGTGACGATGCCCGCCTCGAACAGCCGCTTGATGAAGGCTGCCGCCGTGCGGGTCTTGCCAGTCCCTGTCGCCATCTCGACCAGCAGCTTGCGCCGCCCGCGCATGACTTCGGCGGAAAGCGTTTCTATGCAATCGATCTGGTAGTCCCGGTCGACGATCTTCCGGTCAACGGCCACCGTAGGCAACTCACGCCGGACCCGGCGCGCCGCGATCCGCCGTTCGAGGTCGTCCTGGGCATGGAAGCCCGCGATCTTGCGCGCGTGGGCGTCCGATTCGCTATCAAGGAACCGCACTTCCTCGCCGTTCGACAAAAAGACGAAAGGCACCCCTAGTTGCCTCGCGTAGTGCCGGCCCTGGTCCTGCGCCGCGACGGGATCGATGCTCGCGCGTTTGGCCTCAAGCACGGCCATCGGCCGGCCCTGCCGGTCGCAGAGGACGTAGTCGGCCTGCGTGCCGTCCGGCAACGCGTGCTCGAAAATGACGCTTGAGCCGTCGGTAAGGTTCCAGCCCGCATCCTCGAGCAGAGCGTCGATCTTGACGCGCGCAAAGGCTTCGGTGGTGCGGCTCATGCCTTCGTCCAGGGATCCACGAGTTCAACTTCCGTAGCTTCGAAGTCCCGTACGTTGCGCGTCACCAGGACAGCGCCACGGCAGCGCGATATGGCGGCAATCTGACAGTCCGCCTCGCCGATCGGCCGTCCGGCTCGGCGTCTGGCGGACGCGATCTCGGCATAGGCTCGGGCCGCGGCGCTGTCGAACGGCAGAATCCGTTGCGCGAATCCGAGATCGAGCCACTCGCGCATGGCGGCTTCCAGGGCGTTTCGTCGTTTGCCTGCGGGCATGATCGCGACGCCGTACAGCAGTTCCGCTTCGCTCACGGCCGTCAGATACATCGCCTCCGCGTCCTGCCCGGCTATCCACGCCTCGACGGCGGGATTCGGTGCAGGGCGCATGAGTTCGGACGCGACGTTGGTGTCTATGACGAACATCCCAGGCGTCTCAGGAGAAGTCCGGAGGCTCGCGCATCGGACCGCGCCGAGGAAGTTCGAGTTCGACGCCGCCAAGGGGCGCGAAGCACTCGCGGGTGAACTTCGCCAGATCCCGCGGACCGGACCGCCCGCCGTTCACCGCCTCGCGCAGGATGACGCGCGCCTCTTCCTCCATGGAACGGTGGTGCTCGGCCGCGCGAACGCGCAGACGCGTCTTCACCTCGTCGTCGAGATTGCGGATCGTGATGCTCGCCATCGTCATCCTCCCATGGTCGTCAATTTACGCGGGCATTGCGATGCAATCAAGATGCTGCGGATATGCTCGGTTTTCCATCGACCGGCGCATCGGTGCTCGTGCCCGGTATGGGCCGCGCGGCTCTGGTTATCAAGAACTTCGGCGCGCCGGACATGTCCGCATTGATGGCTTCGGTGGTGGCGGAATATGTGCGGCGGCCGTTGCCATCGGCGTCGACGACTCAGCCTGCACAGCCGTCGA
Organism: uncultured Binatia bacterium (SeqCode); assembly: GCA_965219905.1. Lineage (GTDB taxonomy): Bacteria > Desulfobacterota > Binatia > UBA9968 > JAJDTQ01 > JAJDTQ01. The sequence goes on from CBDCOS010000008.1 coordinate 183,259, forward strand.
CACCTTGTCCGGCAGAACTTCAGCGCCCGATGCATACATGCTCGCCGGCGATCCCAGCACCCGCGTTGGCGTCAAGATCGACAGCGTGCCGAAGTCCACGCCGGTCGAGCCACTCGCCGCTCGGACGACTGCTGCAACAATCTGTCCACCGCGATGCCGACCCCGCTCAAATCGCCACGGCGGCTTTGCCCTCGCTGCACCCACCTGTGAATATTCACCATCATTCTGGATGAACGCCGAACCGGGTTCCGACGGGCTGGCGCCCGTTAAGGGTTCTCACACGCCACACAGCGCGCTGTTGGCCCTGCCATCCCGTGCCTCGACTGCCCGGCCGTGCTCCAAGGGCGTCAGGGACGCTATTCATGGGCTTGGGAAACCTGCTACCAGATTGCGACGCGCCCCGTGTTCGGAAAAACACATGCGTGGATATTCAAGGGTTTGGGTGGACTACATTCCGGTTACAGCCGGGACTCGACCGTCACGGGCTGCGGTCCTTTCCCAAGAATTCAGCGTTTTCCCAAGGTGCGCATGCGCGCGCAGGGCCATGACAGCATGGCGCGGCCGGTTTCTGCGATGGGATGGCCCGAAGGCCTTGGCGTTGCGGTTCGGGATGACTTTCGCGGGGTACCCGTCCATGGATTCGGCCGGAAGGGGGGAGAGGCCCTACAAGCCGAGGTCCAGATCGAGCGGCTGCTGTACGGGCTCCTGCGTCTTTTCCTGTTCGGATTCGGCCTCCGGCCCGCGGTTTTCGCTTCGCTCGTTGGCAAATTCCTGATCCAGTTGGCCGGCGTCGGGGGACTCCTGCGTCCGTTCCTCGTCCCGGTCCGGTGACCTCATCTCGCTTTCGTGCCCGATCCCGGGCTCGCCAACCTCGATCCGTTCGGCCTCTTGCCCACGATCCAACGCATCGCCAGCCTCCCAGGACCGTTCGCCGCGCGTCTCGAAGGTCAACTCGCCTTGCTTGCCGGGCTCCAAAACCGTCTGTTCCGCAACCGCATCCAGCGCCGCGACCCGCTCTCCGGTGGCCCGCTCCAGTTGATCGGAGAGCCGTTTCGGATCGTCCGTGACGAGTTCCGCACGGTCGCGCGCCCGGCTTACCGCGACATAGAAGGACTTCTGGTTGACCAGATCCCGGTTGCCCGCGGGCATCGCCGCGATGATCCGGTCCACGGTCCGGCCCTGGAATGAGTGGATCGTGGACGCCCAGGCACGGTCGAGGTGACGGATCTGGGGATCGTCTTCGCCGAGTTTCATGGACGAACCGTCCTCAAGACGGAAGCCGAAGGCGTCCTTCCCGACCGATTCCACCGCCGCGACCTGCCCGTTGGTGAGCCCAGAGGCGGGATCGTTGCGCGTGAAGCGCACCTTGTCGCCACGGCGAAGCTCCAGGCTCTCGCTCCGATAGAGCTCGACTCCGCCCTTTGCCGCCGCGATACGATTGGGTTTCCATTCGACTACGTGGCCCATTTCGTCCTTCAGATGGACCGTTCGGGTGTCGGCATCGACCAGGGCAACCTCGCGGCGGTCGCCCTTTTCCACGCCCAGGGTCTTGTACCGGCGGTTGAAGATCAACGTGTCGCCCGCTTCGTAGTTCCCGCTCCGGGTCATCTCCGTGTGGGTCAGCCCCCGTGGAACGAGCTTCCCGACGTCGCGGGCGGGACCGGAGACCGCGCCTTCAGCGATGAGCCGCTCCCGGATCGTCTCGTTGATCCGGTCGCGCAGCGCCCGGGTGGGCGCGATCACCCCAGCCTTCTCGCGTTGTTCAAGGGACAGGGAGAGCCAGCGTTCGGCGGCTTCCCGGCCGATACGGTCCGGTTCCGCCTGCGCAACCCGGTCCCCGAGCTTGGCGAAGGCGGTCTTCACTTCGCCCGCGAGGCCGGCCCGGACCGCTTCCCTGAGCTCCTTGTCGCGCTGGCGGAGGATCTCGTCCATGACCGCGGTCTCCATCCCCGCGCTTTTCAACTGAGCAAAAGGCTTCCCCGCCTCCACCCCGTCGAGCTGCTTCTCGTCGCCCACCAGCACCACGCGGGGAAGCCTGAGCGCGGTGGCGACCCGGAGCAGGCCCCGCATCTGCTCGCTGGAGGCGAGCGAGGACTCGTCCACCACCAGCACCGTCCTGGCCTGCGCCGCGCGCAGCTCCCGAAGACTCCGGAGCGTCGCCCGGCCCTCGGCCACCCCTGCATGACGGGTGAGGTAACGCTGCAGGGTCTCGCTCCGTATGCCTGACTCCCGGTCCAGGGTGCGCGCCGCCGAGGCCGACGGGGCCAGGCCCTTCACCTGGTATCCCGCGCTTTCCGCAAGAGACCGGAAGCGGTCGAGCATCGTCGTCTTGCCGGTTCCGGCATAACCCTGGACGCCGACCACCCGGTCCGTGGAGGAGAGCACGGTCTTGACCGCTTCCTTCTGGCCCTCGTTGAGCCGGCCCCGGTGGAGCTTCGCCGTCGCCATCCAGCGCCGCATGATCCGCTCGCCCGCGTCCTTGCCCGCCCGCATCAGCCCCACGGTCTCCCATTCCCGCGCCACCGCCGCCTCCGTGGCCCAGTGCCTGCCGTGTTCCGGGCCGATGGCCCCGTGAAGCTTCCCGTCCCGCTCAAGCACCTCGATCGCCGTTTCCGCCTCCTGGACCGTGGCCGAGCCCGGCTCGGCGGATAGCGCCGCAGTCAGAAGATCGGCGTGGGAGAACACCGCCTCGCGTTCCGACAGATGCTCCACCGCCCAGTCCACCGCGCCGGTCACGAAGTACTCCCCGCCTGAAAGCAGCGCCTCCCGGCTTGCCGGCCCCCATGTCGAGGTCTCCGGCTCGCGCTCCGCGGCCCGGTCCATGATCGCCTCGGGCTCAAACCCCAGCGATTGCGCCTGACGCTCCCAGACCTGCCGCAACTCACCCTTGTCCACGTCGCGCTTGGCCGCCCGCGTCATGAGCGCCGCCCGATCCGCCAGGCGCTTGTTGTCGGCGGGGTCGTCGAAGCCGCGATCCTTCATCGCTGCCTCGATCTCCGCCCGCCGGGTGGAGAAGGCCACGATCACCTCGCGCGAAATACCCGAAATCTCGAAGCGCCCGTCCGTGTGCGTCCGCTCGATCCCGTATCCCAGCCGTGCGAGCCCTTCGGCCAGCTCCGCCCGGTAGATCGCGCTGATCGCCTTCTGCTGGCGGTAGAGCCCGTCGTTGACCATGGTGCGCCAGCGGTGGTCCGCGCCTTGCACCATGTTGGCTATTACACTGTGAGTGTGAAGCTGGGGGTCGAGGTTGCGGGAAGTGTCGTGCCTGAAGGTCGCGACCACCGTCTTCTGGTCCCCCGCGTGGACCATCGCCCCGGTCGCCCCGTCCTGCATCCGCGTGAGCACCGCGTTCTTCTCGATCCAGCCGAGCGTGGTCGTTACCGCCCGGTCGTGCGCTTCGACGATCCGTTCGTCGCCGCCCATCAGCGCCATCAGAGAGACCGACTTGGGCGCGGACATGGTGACGTCCCGCCCCGGGCGGTGCTCGATCTCGCCGTCCCTGCCGCGCCTGCCCAGGTGCGGACCGCCCGGCACCTTGCCCTCAAGGATCGCCTGGAACGTGTCGGGATCCACCGGACCGGAAAGGCCCAGCGCCTCCGCGCCCTTGCCCGCCCAGGCGCTCGCCTCCAGGTGCGCCGGATCGTCGCGGGCATAGTAGCCGTCGCGCTGATAGTAGCTCACGCCCTGAGACGGCGAGGCCACCACGCCGATGGAGGCTACCATCCGATGCGCCCTCCGGAGGGCGCCTGTTCGAAGGGTTTTTGATGGTCCATGAAGCCCACATAGAGGCTTTCCGGGGCAAGAACAAGGCGTGAACGAGCCGCTTCATGGCCCTGTCGCCAAGTGGCGGCGATTGTCTTCGTTACTGAAGCAGCGACCCTGCTGGAAGGTCCGATAGTTCGGCACCACCGACGACGCCCCTTGAGATTTCGGAATTCCAGAGTCCGGCTACCCTTTCACTGATCGGCCACCACAATCCAGAGAAACTCCTCTCCGTAACCGCGTCGGAACGAGGGCAACGCCTCAGTTCGCCATTGACAACTCGTTTCGGCGGGAGAGGATTCCCATAGAAGAGCACCTGAGCACAACCCCGGCATCTGCCCCGAAAGATTGCGGCCAGAGCCGCCCGACCTGCACGAGGCTTCAGTGCGGAACCGCAAGAGGCCGCTTTCAGCACCGTCGAAGCGTTGACGGCCGCGCTCCCTCCGGTGTATGGCGAAAGCAAGCGCACTCATACCGAAACGTTTCACAAGACAAGGCCGCAAACACCGACAACAGTACGTGTCCGAATTCGCGACGAATGGAACAATGTCCGCGAGTCAGATCCCATCGCGCAAATGTGACATGTCGCGGCGGGATTGATCGGAAAGCGGTTGGTGTACCGCAACCTCATTGCGGACAACGGACTGCCGGGCGGGTCGCACTCCAAACGGCTCCAGACGGCGGGACAAGGCGCGAGCCAGGCTCTCGGGTGTTGCGCCAGAGAGATCAGGTTGCGGGGCGACCTTTGGCCTGTAGGACATGGAAGGACTCCCCATGAAGAATCAAGGTTCAGCGGTGGTAGCGGCATCAAATTCTCGCGCAAAACTATTCGATATAGTTCCCCAACTGATAGCCTCAGGGCTGGCCGCCCTGGTGGGTGCGGTTGTCGGTGGCTGGATCACCTATCATGTTGTGGCCGAGAACACTCGGACCGAACTTGTGATGAATGCCTATGATTCCTATTTGCCAGAAGCAGTCCGTGCACTATATCTCGCGCAGCAGGGTTCGTTCACGAAAGAGGAGATTCTTCGTTTTGGCGGCGCTGGCGCTGTTCTTACGGTTTACGGAAGCGAGGAAATCAAATGTCGTGCTGTCAACTTCGAAAGATGCCTTATGAGCGACGTGTCAAAGGCAAAAAAGAAGTACGGTGAACTAGCACGAGCGATAAGAGAGAAGGCTCTGCAAAAAGAGTTAGGCCCTCCGCTTGCAAAGTGCGAATGGCCCCCTCGCGATCCTGCTCAAGGCGAATGTCCTTCAAAATAAATTGCGAACGTCGTTCCCCTTTCCCATTTCCGGCACCATCCGATCTTCCCATAAATCAACCCAAGGAAGGTGCGTCATGACGAAGATTGAGATTCGTCGGATTTCGAATCTATCCGTGGGACGGAGAGAGGTCATGTCTGCCTTCCGCGAAGGCGCTGACGAGTTGGCGAGGTGGCGCGAAGGGTGGTGCAAGGACCGATGGCGGGTCCCAACTGCATTAATCGCGCGGCAAACACAATCGGACAAAAGCAGGCGCCGGGTTTGATGGCCCTGTCGTCGCGTAGCCGCAATTCCCCATGCCACCAGCGGCAATTCCGGTTCGAGGCTCTATTGGTCCTTGTACCACGCCAGTGGGGTTGATATGATCAGACCATGACCGAGGCTATCGCCTTCGACACTCATCGCTTCGTCAAGCGCCTGACCGAGAGCGGTTTCACCGAGAAGCAGGCAGAAACACTTGCCGAGGAGCATGTCGCCATCCTCAACGCCAACCTCGCCACCAAGGCCGACATCGAAACCCTACGGCAAGAAACCAAGGCAGGCATCGAAGTACTGAAGTATGAAACCAAGACTGACATCGCTAGGGTTGAGGCCACAATCGATGCCCTACGCCAGGAGACTAAGACCGCGATCGAGGCCCTACGGCAGGAGACCAGGGCCGGGATGGATGCCCTACGGCACGAAACCACCGCCGCCATCGAGACGGTGAAGGCCGACTTGGTGAAATGGCTGTTCGGCGCGCTGATCGCCCAGGGCGGCCTGATCGTCGCCCTCGTCAAACTTCTCTAACGCCGCCCGTCTTCCACACACAAGGCATCAAGGTTCGCGATTCCGCGCCGTGAAGCGACACGGTTGCGCCCGGTTATGAATCCCGGCATCGGGGTTGAAATAGTGTTGAATCGACGAGTCTATCGAGATCTTCAAGGGCTGTCTCTCGTTCGTCAATGGTCAGGATTAGTGTATATAAATCGGTAGGTTAGCCTAAGTCATCCGATCCTCCGGCACGGCGTGGAATTACCGATCAAGGAAATGGATGCTCAGACACAGCGGCTTGACCGAGCTGCTGATCGCTTCATCCCGGACCTCCGCGACCTCCAGCACGAGCAGGACGGCTCCGAGATCAAGTCCCGTGAGCTCGAACTCATCACCGACCGGGTGCAGAACCTCTCCGCTCGCCGCGACGCCTTCGAGCGCATGCGCGATGCGGCTGCCGAGGACTACCTGAACGCGACCGGACAGACCTGGCGGCCCAGGAGCGGATCGCACACCAGCCAGACCGGCAAGCTCACCTCCGCAGCCATCGACGCCCGCGATTTCGTCCGCGCTCGCAAGGACCGCAAGACACAGGCGCATCTGCCCGAGGGAACCCTCGTCGCGGTCACCGGCGGCAAGGACATCAGCGACCCCGCCGCGGTCTTCAACAGGCTCGACAAGGTCCGCGCAAAGTACACCGACATACTATTTCTTTGCATACGGCATGAGACGCCATGGATAGACAAATCGACGTATATTCAGTTGGTTATGGTCTTTACGTCGCGTCACGGATGGGCTAGAATACTCTCTGAATCGCTCCCTGTGGGTACCTAGACGGTACCCGGATCAGATGCAAAGGAGGCATCAACCATGCCCAAGATCACCAAGCGAACCGTCGACGCCCTCCGGCCCGCGGAGCGCGAGCGCGTCGTCTGGGATGACGACGTCACGGGCTTCGGCGTCAGGGTCCACCCCAGCGGCCGCAAGGTCTACATCGTCAAGTACCGCCACGAGGGACGCGCCGTCAAGGCGACGATCGGACCGCACGGCCCCATCACCCCGGCGGCGGCGCGGGCGCGCGCAGCCGAGATCGTAACCCTCGCCAGGACCGGCCGCGACCTCGAGGGGAAGACGCCTCGCGGCAAGGTGGCCGGCGCCACCATGGCCGATCTCGCCCGGCGCTTCCTGGACGAGTACGCTGCCGATCACCTGAAGCCCAGCACCGCCGCGCTCAACCGCAAGATCGTCGAGAAACGGATATTGCCCCGGCTTGGCAGACGCCGTATTGCCGACATCGGCAGGGCTGACGTCGCAGCCCTCCATCACGACATGCGCTCCGTTCCCGGCCACGCCAACCGGACGCTTGGCGTCCTCTCCAGGATGTTGACCATGGCCGAGGTCTGGGAGATGCGCCCGGAGGGCGTCAACCCCTGCCGGTTCGTGAAGAAATACCCGGAACGCAAGCGCGAGCGGTTTCTCTCCGACGACGAGTACCGCCGCCTCGGCGCTGCTCTGCGGGACGCGGAGCGCGAGGGTTTTGCATCGCCGGCCGCGATCGCCGCCATCCGGTTGCTGATGCTGACAGGGTGCCGGAGCGGGGAGATCCTATCGCTCCGGTGGGAGGACGTGGACCTGGACCGGGGGGAGTTCCGGTTGCTCGACTCCAAGACCGGCGCCAGGATCGTGCACCTGGGCGACCCCGTCATAGAGGTGCTGCGCGGCATACGGCGCAGGGAAGACAGTTCCTGGGTGATTCCCGGCCTAAAGCGCGGCACCCATCTCGCCTTTCTGCATGGGCCGTGGCGCCTCATCCTGGAGCGCGCGGGCATCAAGAACCTGCGCATTCACGACCTCAGGCACTCCTTTGCCAGCGGCGGGTTGCTCGTGGGTGAGGGCCTTCCGATGATCGGGAAGCTGCTCGGTCACAACAAGGTGCAGACCACCGCCCGCTACGCACATCTCGCCAACGATCCCGTCAAGTCCGCCGCCAACCGCATCGCGAGCAGGATCGCCGAGTTTGTAGGGTAGCGGCAGGGGATGTGTTCCGCGTGGTCTTGCACACCCCGCTTCGTGGCGGCTTCTACTTCACGCCCGGTCCAAGCGCGGCCACGCCCTCCTGCCAACTCGACGCGCCGCAAGAGTAGCCCCTCGGCCCGCGCGTCGAGCAACCCGAACGCCTGGCGACACGCTACGACATAGGTTCCGCGCGGCACGAAGATACGTGCGCGCGTTTCCGGGTCCGCACGATCTTGCCCCATGAGGTCGCTTTTGATAGGGTGCCCCACCACGCGCCGGGAAGCCCTATGGCCGTCGAAATACTGTTGTTCACTCACCGTTGCTCGCCGACGCAGTTGCGAAGCGAGTTGCAGGTTACATCGCGCGGGCAACCGGCGCGACGCCGCCACGGCCGCTGACCCGTGCCGATGCTACACGACTGGGACCAAGCGAAGACCCAGATCCTCGTCACTAACACGGCGCAGGGCGTACACAAGCACCTCCGGACCCTGGAGTCCAACCGCTCGCGCGTCCTCCCACGCTGGATCTGGGAACTCCTCCAGAACGCTCGGGACGTCTCGAACGGAAACGCGAGCCTGATCGCTTGTGTGGAGATTCACGACGGCGAACTGACCTTCCGCCACAACGGGCGCGGATTTCAACCTGAGGAGATCACGCACCTCGTCTACTACGGCTCCACGAAACTCGAACGCGACGACGCGGTCGGCCAGTTCGGTAGCGGATTCTTGACCACGCACCTGCTGTCCCCTATCATTGACGTGTCCGGGCAATTGACGAACGGTCAAACGTTCGCCTTCCGGCTCGACCGGAGCGGCGACTCCGTAGCCGACCTGAAGCGCCGAATGGACGCTTCGTTTGAGGCATTCAAGGCCTCGCTAGTCCCTCCAGACGGCGGCGCCGCTCCGGCAGCGACCACCACGTTCCGCTACCCGATCGACAAGCGCGCTTCGGAGGCTGTGAGGCAGGGCGTGCAGGCCCTGGAGCTTACCGGGCCCTACGTGACGGCTCTCAACCAAGAATTCAAGTGCATCCAGATCCTGACGCCGGAATCCAAGGTCGTTCTCGAACTGAGCGAGCGGCGCGTCCGCGCTGAACACATTGAGGAGGTGGAGGTCGACGTCTCGATGCACGACGGCACACCGCCGAAGCGCCGTAGCCATATCGTCGCCGAACTCGATGGGGTCGCTGTGGCGGTCCCCTTCGCGCGCCATAGTGGCGACGTGGCCTTGGTGTCACCGGCAAGTGCACCCAAGCTACTGTTGGGTTTTCCCCTGATCGGGACGGAGGAATTCAGCTTCCCCGCGGTCGTTCACAGCCTACGGTTCTCGCCCACCGAAGAGCGGGACGGCGTCTATCTCGGGCAGAGCGACGATCAGGTCAACCAAGAGAATCAGGCGGTCCTCGAACAAGCCTGCCGGCTGCTTCTCTTGATCGCCGGTTTCGCGGCGGAATCGGGCTGGTCGCGCACCCATGTGCTCGCCGAAGTACCTCCCGTTCGGGCACAACGGTGGCTGGACGAGGCTTGGCTGCGCGATTGCCTCAAGACACATCTGGTCGATCCGATCCGCACCACGCTGTCGGTTCTGACCGAGTCTGGCAGCACCGTCGCGCCGGTCGCATCCACACTTCCGACAGCCGACTCCCCCGAGGCGGTGGACCGGCTGTGGTCGCTCGCCCGGGCCCTGACGCCCCTGAAGGGCACACTTCCCAGACAGGTAGAGGCGCAGGGTTGGTGTAGCGCGGCCCAAAGTTGGGCGGCCCTGTACTCTTGCCCCGTCGGCGAACTCGAAGAGACGATGGACGGGCGCGATCTCGCGGCCACTGCCGCGGCCGCTGGATCGATCGAAGCGTTGCAGGCCCAGCTTGAGGATGCCGACGCGACCAGCTGGCTAGACGAACTTTACCGGTTCCTGTCTGTCAACGGCTTCGACGACGTGCTTCGCGGTCTAAAGATCGTCCCGGATCAGAACGGTCGGTTTAGCACGCTCCCGCAACTGCATCGTGACCGGGACATTCCGGATGATTTGAAGGAGATCGCACACCTCGTCGGCTGGGATCTCCGTGCGGAGTTGCGCGATACGAGCTTCTGTACCCTCGCCGACGAACCCGGAGCGGGAGACTTCCACAGCGACCTCGTTATTCGGAAGCTGATCGACCGCCTACGCGAACGCATGGAGGAGCCACTCGACGACGATTCCAAGGCCGCCAACGTCCGGCTTTTCCACTGGGTCGCGACGCACGGTCAATGGCGCTACCTCGAAGGGTTCCCCGCGTTCTCGGACGAGGGCGCTTCGAGCACCCCTATCAAGCTGCTAAAGCACGACGACGACGCCACCGAGCGGCCTCTCGCGCCGGTGCGGACATGGCCGGAACCACTTCGGGTATACGCGGACCTGTTCCCCCGACGCCGCATGCTAGCTGACGACTTCGCCGCCGGACTTGACAGTCCGTCTGTGTGGTCCGCCCTCGACAAGCACGGTTTCCTCCGCACGAGTGTCCTGTACACCCGAGCGGTACCGTTCGACGAGTTTCTTCCAGACGAACCCTTGCCCGAAGGGGACGATGGCAAGGTGGAGCACAAGGTAGACGGCACCGTCGAGGTCACGGACGTCGCCTTTCTGTCAGGGGGCGACATCGCGGTTTTGTCTAGGGTCCGCCAGAGCCGGAACCAGGCACAGCTCTTCTGGGATTTTCTCACTCGATGGCTTGCCGTCGAGGATGCCCAAGGACTACATGCCCGGGAGTCGATGTGTGTCTGCGAGCTGCCTCACCACTACTACCCAGCCGCGTGGCTCGTGCCCCTTGTGCGCAACCAATGGGTTCCGTTGGAACGCCGGCGTACCGACCGGGCCACCGCACACTCCCTCGCCAAACTCGTACGCGACAGCCGATGGCCACCGGATCTCCTGCGGACGAGTCCACAGGTCGTCGCTCTTCTGAAGGCGCTTAGGGTCGGCGTGCCAGAACTCATCATGGAGCTCTTCGCCACGGACGACCAAGAGCGGGCGACCCTCGACGAGGCGCTCGCACAGCTACTGACGTCCGTAGGCAGCGCGAACCGTTTGCAGGTGCTCGCCAAGGATATACAGGAGGACGGGGAACTCTTCGATCACCTCGAAGAACGTCGGCAGCGTCGCCGCGCGGTGCGCGAGAATCAGAGGCTGGGTACGCTCGTCGAGGAACTGGTCAGGGAGAGCCTAGAGCGCGAGAGCTTCGATGTCCAACGTACTGGCGTCGGCTCGGACTTCGCCATACAGCCCCGTCCGATTGCGGAAGATGAACAGATCCGGCTCGAGTTGACCCGAGACGGCCGAAGATGGCTCGTCGAGATCAAGTCCGCCCGTGACAACAGCGTGACGATGACGTCCGTCCAGGCGCGGACCTCCGTCGAGCACGCCTCGCGGTACCTGCTTTGCGTGGTGCCGATCAGCGACGGACTCGAGGATCCGGACAGCGAGGCCGTCCGCCAACGCATGCGCTTCGTGGACGGAATCGGCGCGCGCCTCGCCGACATTTGCGCCGATCTGGACGAGTTCGAGAACATCCGCGACCGCGTCACCGTCGGAGACGCGGGAGGTCTCCGTCTGGAACTGGATTCGGGCTCTCCGCGCATCCGCATCGGAAGCACGGTGTGGGAAGGGGAAGCCGGATTCAGCCTGGAGGACCTCCTCTCCCGACTTACCGCGACGCACACCGGTGGCGACGGTGCCCTCGGTCGGTAGGGGGAGCTTTCTTTGACGCTGCATTCTACCGTTGACCCCCGCAGAGGCGATCCTCAAACTGACACCGCCAAGCGTCCGTGTCAGATCAGAAGTTCCCGTAAAACCCCGTTCGCTCCATAAAGTCAGGCCATCGTTCCCATACCGGCTTGGCTTCAGACATCCGGCTGACCCCCTCGCACCCCCATGACGGTCCATCCCCGGATGTCCCCGGCGATTCCAGCGTCAGAGCAAAACTAGTTTGACACCTGATCCTTAATGCACCAAAATGAACCAAAATTACTTGCTTTGGCTCAAAACGCTTAACTTTACACGAAAGAGAACCCCCATGACTGCCAAGACCCGCTTTTCCGTTGCCCTTGATGAACAAGAGTATGCCGAACTCTCCGCCATGGCTGAGAAACACCGTGTCTCAATGGCTTGGCTAGTCCGCCATGCGGTAGCAGAATTCCTTCAGCAGTACCGTAGCGAGGAGCTACAGCTGCCGTTACGTCTGACCGGCACCCAATCGGAACTAAACAACGCCTGAATCAAGAGTCCATATGTCGCGCAGCGATCTTCCATTCGGTAGTGAGTTCTCCCCGGCCCAGATTGACCTCTCCGTCCTGCTTGATCTGGCGCAAGAACATGGTGCCAACTGGAAGGCCTTCGAGGACGCCGTGCGCGACCGGTATTTTGCCGAATACGAGACCTCGGACTACAACAAGGGCAAGCTCGCCAACAATGCTAAGCTGTCTTTGCGCGCCTATGGCCTCATCGGCAAGAACGATGCGACACTGACTGGAACGGGACAAAACCTCTACAAAATACGGAAGGACTTGCCTGCCCTCTACGAAGCCTTCGCCCGGCACATCCTGACGAACCGTCACGGTATGAGCTTCGTCCAATGCCTGCTCGATATGCAGGTTGCTGGTGAGCACATAGACCTCACCAAGCTCCGTCGCTGGCTTGAAGAACGGGGCATTACCGTTCCGCGCGGTGGCAAGCATATGAGCACGCTACGCATGTGGCTAGAAAAGGCCGGTGTGTTCGTTTCGGGCTATCGGGTGGACCAGTCCCGCCTCAACGAGATCCTTGCTCTTAATCTAGAGGAGTTCGAGGTGCTGGCCACCTTCACCCCCGAACAAAGGGCCTATCTCAAGGTATTCGCCAACATCGATGGTGGCGGGCCGCATTTCTCCAACGACATCGAAAAGCTAGCCTCCGCCACCTACGGCATCGCCTTTAACGAAAAGAACTTGCCTAAGCAGGTTCTCTACCCCTTGCGGGATGCCGGCTATATCGACTTAGAACGCGGCACCAAGGAAGCTGGACGCGGCGCGAAGCCCTTTCTCGTCACCGCCACTCGAAAACTGGCCTCCAACGTCATCACCCCCATGATCGAGCAGCTTGAACACCAGAGCCAGACGGACCTGCGGCCTTTGTTGCGCAAACCCCTCAAGGAAATCCGCGTCGAGCTCAATTCCAAGGATCGCCATATTCGGGGCCTCGCCCTCGAAGCCCTCGCTTTCAAACTGATGCGTCTCATCGACTTGGCTTATGTGGCGACACGCCTGCGCGGCAGTGCGACAGGCGGCGCCGAGGTTGACTTAGTCTTCGAGAGCGCGCGGCTCGTGTTCTCCCGCTGGCAAGTCCAGTGCAAGAACACTGCTCGCGTGTCGCTCGACGACGTGGCAAAGGAAGTCGGACTCACGCATTTCCTCAAGAGCAATGCCATAGTCATGGTCTCGACCGGCGAGATCGGCCGCGAAGCGCGCCGTTACGCCAACAAGATCATGGCTGACTCCAACCTCTGTGTTGTCATGGTAGACGGCGGCGACCTTGCTCTCATCGAGTCGCGGCCTGCCGCCATTGTCGAGGTGTTGACCCGCGAGGCCCGTCATGCCATGGACCTCAAGAAACTCGACCTTTAGGGAGCGACCCGTGCTGAACAAACAAGCAGAACTCACGCCCTTCCACGAGACGTCGCTAGGCCAGATCATCCATGGAGATAGTCTCGATGTCCTCACGCACTACGCAGACGCCTCGATCGACCTAATCATGACGAGCCCGCCCTTCGGCTTGGTGCGTAAAAAGGACTACGGCAATGTCGAGGCCGATGAATATGTCGGATGGTTCGCGCCCTTCGCGGCCCAGTTCAAACGTGTCCTAAAAGACAACGGCAGCCTCGTCATCGACATTGGAGGCGCCTGGAACAAGGGCTACCCGACGCGCAACCTCTATCACTTCAAGCTACTAATCATGCTGTGCGAGAAGTTCGGCTTTCATCTTGCTCAGGACTTCTACTGGTGGAATCCTTCCAAGCTTCCAACCCCTGCCGAGTGGGTCACCGTGCGCCGCGTCCGCGTCAAGGATGCCATCAACACCGTCTGGTGGTTGTCCAAGACGCCTTGGCCTAAGGCGAGCAACCTTCGGGTACTCCAACCATACAGTCCGGCCATGAAGCACTTGCTGCAGAATGGCTACAGGGCCAAGAAACGTCCCTCCGGCCATGACATCAGCGAGAAGTTCAATATCGACAACGGGGCAGCAATCCCGCCCAATCTCATCGCCATTCCCAACACCGAGAGCAACAGCTTCTACCTGCGTTACTGCGAGGAAAAGGGCATTAAGCCCCATCCCGCCCGTTACCCTGCTGAACTGCCGGAATTTTTCATCCGCATGCTCACCGAAGCTGGCGACTTAGTGGTCGATCCGTTCGCTGGAAGCTGTGTCACCGGGGAGGTCTGTGAACGCACCAAGCGCCGCTGGACCTGTATAGAACTCCTGGACCAGTACTGCAAAGCCGCGATCGGTCGCTTCGTCCGCGATCCTCAGGACGTCGCCAAGCCCGTCACCAACCCCGACGCGCCGGCCAACTATTACCGTGTGCCCCGCCCCGGTATCCTTTGGAACGGGGATCACGGCGAGCCGTTGCCAAAGGACGGCGGCAAGAAGCGGCGTCCCACGCCGGAAGAGGCTTCGGCTTGCGAGATCAAAGAGGGTACAGACGGGCGCCGTTGATCGTAAGGATTCCCGTACCCTCGCCGCCTCCGCTGACGAGTAGGTTCCAAAAGACTGGGGTGCCGCAGCAATCTCATCGCGTTGTCGCTCGATCCCGTACAGCGTCACTTTGACCAGCCGGCCATACTTGGGTCAAAGCGCCCTACGACTCGTTGGCGAAACCATTATGGTCGGGAGGGGTTCACTTGGCCTTACCCGTGGTCTATCCTACCTCGCATCAGGCAATTCCTTGCTGTCCAGCCTGTCCGCGACCAGGCGATGCGCCCAAGGCTCCAGGCGACGTTGCATGATGCCCTCCAAATCCACGATCAAAGGCAATCCGTAAGGTTTGGGATCGGGTACGCACCCCGCCTCGTGCCGGATCACGGCCACAGTCGAATAATCGAGCAAGTCTTCTATCTGAGCCATCCGATAGCCCCGCGCGTATCGGACCAGTTGGCTTATGGCACTGCGAAGCGCATCCGCGCCGTCATTTTCCTCGTTTGAGGAGTATTTCACCTCGACGATCGACACCGCCTCGCCGTCTCCGTCAAGGACGACGAGGTCGGGACGATCGGCACCGAGCGATAACCCGTACTGGTCCAGCAGCTTCGCCGTAATAGCTTCGGAAGGTTCCGCCAGCGGTTGTTCGTAGGCTTGTGTGCGCGATTGCCAGTGAACCTCATAACCGCCTACCCGGGCGATCGGTTCGCCACCATCGCTGAAAAAGCCGAGGGCGACCGGCCGCACTAAAGCGACCGATAGCGCCCTTGCCACCGCAAGGCCGACTGCCAGCTCGTAGCGTTGCCACATATGCAAGGGTCCGAGCAGTGTATCCTTCAGAAGCTTGTTGATGGCATCCACCTCGCCGGCTTCGATAGACTGTAAGGCGCGGTAGGCACGGGAGGCGAGCACATAGATTTGTCGGCGCGACCGGCTGGCTTCTCTCACGGCCTGCGGCCCCGGCCGGCACGTTAGGTTAATTTTCTTGGCCGCCTCGTGAATGGCATCGAAACGCCGAATCTTCTCAAGGCCCGGCGTGGTTCGTTCAATGGACGTCCTATAGGACGCGCCTTCCGGCAGCATGTCGTCGAAGTGCAGCGCTAGGCGCCACGCCGTTTCTAGAACCCATGTCAGGACGTGATTCGGCCCCGTTTCAAAGGTCCGCACAGGCTCGTACGAAACGGTAAGGGTCGGATGTCCGGTCACTAGGCGTCGGATCATAGTTGCGCGTGCGTCGAAGCGTCCGCGCACCCGTGCATCGTCCTCCATCCGTCGCGATTCCAGCACCGCCTGGATTTCATGGCGATGCTCGGAGAGATGGTTGACCAGCTTGCGCACCGACTCCGAAATCGCCCAATGCAGGCGAAGCAGGTCCAGATCGCGTTCCGCATCTAGGTCCGGGTGTCTGACCCCGACTGTCACGGCATTGCGGAAATAGCGCAGCAGAAACCGTGTCAGATAATCGTTGATCGCCGTCTCGGGGCCGCCCTCAATCATACCGCCAAAGCCACCAGACGCTTGTAGAGCGCACGGCTCTCTTCGCCGTCTTCCGGCAATCTGAGAGCGTCTCGGACTGCCGCCGCGATTTCCTGTGCGTCCTTGTGCAGAACGCCATCGAGCATCGGCAGGACGTACATGTAGAAACCGTCGAGATAGGCCGTCGCCTCGTTTCCGTTCGGTGCGCGCAACAGATCCGTCTCGCTCTCGATCTCACGGATCGTCTTGAGCATATCGAGGATCGGAGCCGGGCCGAGGACGCGGACCGCGTTTACCGCCCGCCAAATGCGCGTCAAGGCCATGTCGCCCGCAGGTTCGGCCTCTTCGCCGACGAAGGCCCATTTGCGCATGATGGCGAGCAGAAAGTCTTGCAGGTCACTCGGAACGTCCACGTAAATCCAGCCGAAGCGCCGTGTCAGGGCGAAACTCATCTGATAGAGCGCCGCCTTATCGATCGAGTTGATGGTCGCGATAATCCGCCACCCCGGTTTCGGTGCGAATTCGTGATCGGCCGTCCTTGGCTTGGGCTTCGGAAGAATAACGTAAGCCTGGCTCTTTTCGTCACCCACATCGGTGCGATAAGGCAGGGTGGTCTTTTGCTCACTCAACACCGTGAACAGCGGCCCGATCACCTTGTCGATATCGCAGCGGTTTAGCTCATCGATGATCAGCGGTCGGTCGAAGTTCTGTAGCAGCACACCCGGAATGAAACGCACCTTGCCTCGGCCGACCGGCTGATAGCCGCCGATCACGTCCTGGGACGTCCAGTCCGCCGAGCCCGTTATCATCGCATAGGCGTCGTGCAGGATGCCGGACACTAGCTGCGCCAGCGTCGTCTTGCCCGTACCCGGCGGGCCGTACAGCATGAGATGCTGTTTGCCTGCAGCGAGCGCCGCATTTATCTGCCGATAGACCGCCGCGTCGATGCCGATCAGTTCCTTGAACTCGGGAATCTCGACCGGCTCCAAGCTGGTCGGGCCCACAGCTTCTTCTTCGGCCTCGGCTGCTTCTTGCGCCGGCACCGCTGCGGCTGCGCGGGCGTAGGCGTCGCCTACATCTCTTATAAGCCGCTGCCGGTCTTGTTCATCGAGGCCGCGATAAACTGGTATGTCAAGCGGCATCGCCTTACCCTTTTCCAGCCGCTTGCGCGGTCGGCGCCGTATGGGCCGGGGCGACATGAATAAGCGCCGCGATCGCTTCGGTCGCTTCGGAATATCTGATCGCGCGCGGCAGTTCCGCAGCGACAAATTCGTTGTCGTCATCCTGGAGACATATCAGCCCCGCAGCGATGTAGTCCTGCTGTTGGCCCATATAAGTCAGTTTGCCGCTCGCCTCGTCGAACTCTTCAAACAGCTGCCCCGAGGAACCGACCGGTAACGCCGGCAGGAAGCAGTGCAGTAGCAGCCATTCCCAGGTTTCGTAGAAGACGAATTTCTCCTCACGTAGCTTGATGGCGGGCACGATACGCGTGGTCACAGCCCCGCTCGTCCCCTGAGCGGTGTTGGCGAAAGAGATCCGGCGCGCCCCGTGCGCGTCGGGAACCCGCGCGATCACGCGGTCGTTTCCCAGTTCCAGATGCAGCAACCATCGGAGCGGTTTATTGGTCGCATCGGTCGGATTTGCCCAGAACCCTGTCTTCTCATCAACGGGCTTGCAGCCTTCCAGCGTTTTCTTCTTGCTTCCGCACTGACGCAGTTCGAGATCGTACTCACTCAGCACTCTCTTGAGCTCGGCACCGATCTCGGTACGGGCTTTCTCGCGGATTTCGATGAACCATTGCGCGTAGATCGGCGGCCGGTAGAAATCGAGTTCCTTACTGTCAAACTCCTCCTCGAATACTTTGCGCAGTTCGCTGATCGCGCGATCCATCTCGCCAAGTGTCGGCTTGCGGCCTTTTGGTCGCAGGTCTTCTGGCAGTCGGTGCTTGAGCGCATTGACAATTTGCCGACGGTGCCCGTTGTTCATATTCCGTTCCAGATGATCCGGAAACAGAAAGTAGAGGATCGCGTTACGCACCGGACGGCGATCTGCGTTTTCAAGTCCGTCGAGCCACGCCATGAATCTCCATGGCACGTCCTCGGTCATCAATCCGTTCCGCTCGGCCTCGGGCAACGCCTTCCATTGGTCCATGACTTCAAGGACAAAGCCGAACTGCTCGTGACGGCGCGTCAAATAGGCTGTTCCCGGATTGCCCACACCCATGAGGGCCTGATCGCTCAAAAAAGGCGTGTCTGGCAGGTCAGTGCCGGACCATCCCCACACTTCTCTGATTTGCGCTTTTTTTGTATCCGGTCTGGTCGCGCTAGAACTTGGAAATAGAAGCAGCAGCCAAACCACCTCCGCGGTCAGCCGGATCACCTCGTTCGGCGCACCCTCCAACTGTTCCCTCAGCTTGTCGAAGAAGGTCCTCTCCGCACCCTCAATCAGATGTCCGAGGAACCGTCTCTTCAGCTCCCGGATATTGTCCGGTGTCCATAAGGCTTCGGTGCCGAACAGGGAGCCATCGGCCACAAAGCAACGCTCGCGCCACGTGTCGGACGCATCGAGCACCGCTTCGATATGATCATGACCTATCCAACGCGACACCGACTAGCCCTCCATCCGTCCTGGAAATGGATTTATTCTCGTCACTTCAGAGACTCCCGTGGGGCTCAGACCCCAGTCCCCCTTTGGGTTCTGTACGCGCGTGCCATCTCCGGCGCCCACTCAGTTAGCCTGCGGGCGTTGGGGTCCGTGTTGTTGAGATCATGACCAGATTGGCCCTGCCAGCAATACACCAGGGGTGCAGCCGACCGAGAGTCCCATGATGATACGATATCGCCGCCGCCTGACGCATGCAGAACACAACAGAGGACAAGGTCGGGACGGATCGCATCTACCAGTTCGCTCACCGGTGCGAAATCACGCTGGCACAGTCTTGTGAGTTTGGCTTCGGCCTGGCGAACCCGATTCCCACGGTGAATCGCAACCCGACACTTCGCAAGATTGGTCCAAGCGATCTCCCTCCTGCTCATGCCAAGATGGTCCTCCACAAGCGAGCGAAAGTGGCGCTTCCAGCGAGTCCAGCGAGGAAGCGCGTCCTCGTACGCAGCTCGCACGGCCGCCAGGTAGTCACGATCCTCGTCTCGAGAGCGGCCGTGCTGCCCCCAGCGCCGATGCGCGTTCACCAACTCCGCGTTCGTCCGCCGCATCACCGAATCGTGTGCTTCATCCTCAGGACGCGCCTCCCTGTGAACGGCGCCAACGCACAGAATCCCGGCTCCTTCGCGGTAGCCCTCGCCGAGGTATCCCGGCCATCTCACCTCGTTACCGTCAACATGTCCATGTCCAGGCACAGCCGCCCCCAAGGCTTCGCACCGCTCGCGATGGGATTTCGGACAGTTGATAACGGACCACGCGTAGTTCAGCCAACGTTCCTCGGTCTCGGTCATCTTCGCTCCGTCTCTTTCCCGCGTGAGCGTCAATGCGCGTTGGAGATCGTCAGGCTCAAGAATCATCCAGTCCGCCCGTTGCCGCTTCAATTCCGACTCATCCAGAATTTGTGCGGCCCCCGGCAGAACGGCGCAAGGCTTTTATATTAAACGACTTGCATGGCACATACCACCGACGTCCAGGCATCTAGCCGCGAGGACATGCGGCAGGAAGAGACGGGGACGGTCGATCTGGATGCGTTGAGCGACAGCGTCGCCGTCGACCTCCTGGGTCTCGGCGATGCCTGCGCCGTCTCCGGCAGCGGCCTGCAACTCAACCCCCAAGGGACCGGCCGACTCGCCACCAGGCTGCATCGCGGCATTGCCGGCGCCGCTCTCCTCACGGACGACTTCTGGAATGTCCGGCACATGTGACAGTAACGGTCGAGTGAGTGTCGTGGCGCGTGTCACTCGGTCGAGCAGCGCCTTGTTCTCTCCTGCTTCCTTGACGTCAGCCACGAAGCCGCACGACGGTTCGGGAAGTGTTCCCGCAAGTGCGCAGCGAAACCGACGCTCAAGCGCCGCCCGGAGGCTGTCGAGTTCCCCGGTGGCCGTGTTCCTCGCCGGAGAAAACAAGACGAGGCTCTGTCAGGCTTGAGCCGCGGCAAGGTGGGCAGCGAGCTTGGGGCGGTTGTAGACGGTGCAGCCCCGGCACCCGCCGTGGCCGCCAATCCCCGTGTTCTCATGATGCCCGGCGGCCATATAGCCCCGAATGCCTTGCCAACGCTTCGCCGCCTGCTCCGGCCGCCGCCGGCCATGGCCCGGTCCGGGTGCTGCAAGTCGATTGTAAGCGCTATAACCGGATCGTAGTACGAAAAACACGGGATGTATGCTCCAGAAAACCCGAAGATTCTCTGGAGAACTGCCCCGGTTCCCCAGGGAATCGTCGGGTTCTCTGGAGAATCTTTGCGGCCAGACCTGCGCTCGCGACGCCACGGCTGCTTTTCTGCATGGACGCCCGGAAACGACCCGCGATTCACGGCTTCGGCCTTGTATGCCCTGACCTCCCTCTCCCGCTCAAGCGCCGCTCTGGCTAACCCGTTGATATCACGTGTCTTTTCGTCCCCAATCGCGGATGTCTCGCCATGCGGTTCCGTCTCGACGGCGGAGCCGTTATTCTTCCACACCTGCCGCACCATGGTGCCTGTCGTGCCTTGTCTGCGACCGGGTGCGCTCCCTTGCGCAGGTCGAGCCCCTCCGACCCGCTCGCACCATGGAAAAGGCGTGTTCTCTCCGAAACACGGGCGTGTACCGGTCGTGTACCGGTCCAAACACACACCAGCGATTTCAAGGACTTGGCGGACTCCAGGCTGCGACGCAAAAGCGACGCAAGGCCACTCACCCTGACGAAGTCCTCCAGCTTGTATCCTACGGCTGGTCCAGCCGGTCGCGCCCGCTGGTTGACCGGGAGCGGCTTTTCCAAGACAGCTCCGGCCTGACAAGGATGCCCGGACGAGGCCCGGGTCCGGTCATGCCTGCGCGCGGCAGTGAACACCCCCGCGTCAGCGCCCTCATGCGCAGGAGTGCGAAGAATCCCCTGCCGGGATCGCGGTTCCCTGGAGAACCGGAACGGACAGACGAATGACAGGCTGCGCGCGGGTATGAACGGCGGCGGGCCACCCGGCCCGGGAGCGGGAGGGGCGGTGGTAGAATCCCCCGGCCCGCTCCGGTGGCGACGCCGGGGGTTCCCGGATCGATCCGGCGACGGGTTTCTCTCGCCGGCGACGGCCTCGGGACGGATCGCGAGGAGGGAAGGTGTCTACATTTCGAGGTCCATTTCGTTCTCCTTTTCTTCCGGATCGAGCGTCGTTTCCTGGACGGGCTCGGGTTCCGGCCCACGCGAGCGGTCCTCCTGGGGTTCGTTTTCCCGATCCGTGTCCCAGGGTTCGAGACCGTCCGCGTCCAGTCCGGCGCTCCGTTCCGGCGATTTCAGATCGTCCTCCCAGTCGAGGTCATGCAACGGTTCATGCCCCGCGTCCGGCTGAAGCTCGGGTTCGTACTCGCGTTCCATGCGATCCGTGTGACCCGCGTCCCGCTCCTCGGGCGGTTCGAGACCCAACTCCGCCTCGTGCGCGGCCTCTTTGACGACTCCATCGAGCGCCGAGATCCGCTCTCCCGTCGCTCTCTCTAGCTGTTCGGAGAGCTTGCGGGCATCGTCGGTGACCAGCTCGGCATGGTCCCGGGCCCGGCTGATGGCGACATAGAAGGCTCTTTGGTTGGTCAGATTCGGATTGCCGGCGGGCATTGCGGCCACGATATGGTCCACCGTCCTGCCCTGAAAAGAGTGAACCGTGGACGCCCAGCCCCGGTCCATGTGGCGGAGTTGCGGATCATCTTCGTCCAGTCCGGCTTCCTTTCCGTTCTCCAGCCGGAACCGGACTCCCTCCTTTTCGATGGATTCCACCTCCGCCGCCTCCCCGTTCACGAGGTTCGAGCCCGGATCGTTGCGCGTCCACCGCACCCGGTCGCCCGCCCGGAGCTCCATCTCCTCGCTCCTGTAGACCTCCAGTCCGCCCTTGGCGGCGGCAATCTGGTACGGCCGCCAGGCCACGGGATCCCCACCACCGCCGTCCAGCCAGACCGTGTTGCGGTCGTAGTCCACCCGCGCGACCTCGCGTTCGTCACCCTTTTCCACTCCGAGTGTCTTGTACTGGCGGTTGAAGATCACCGTGTCTCCGGCCGAGTAGTTCGATGCGCGGGCCATCTCCGCCCCGGTCAGGCCCCTTGGCACGAGCTTCTCGCCCCGGCGGGCGGGTCCCGAGACCGCGCCTTCCGCGATCAGATTCTCGCGGATCCTCGTGTTGATCTCGTCCCGCAGCGCCCGAGTCGGCGCGATCACCCCGGCCCCCGCGCGTTGTTCGGGAGACAACGAGAGCCACCGGTCCGCCGCCTCGGCGCCGATGTCCTCCCGTTCCACCTGTGCGATCCGGTCGCCGAGCTTGTCGAACGCGGTCCTGACTTCACCGACCAGGCCCGCTCGCACCGCTTCCTTGAGCTCCTGGTCGCGCTGGCGGAGGATCTCGTCCATCACCGCGGTCTGCATCCCCGCGCGCCGAAGTTGCTCGAAAGGCTTGCCCGCCTCCACCGCCCCGAGCTGCTTCTCGTCCCCGACCAGCACTACCCGCGGAACCCGGAGCGTCGTCGCGGCCTTGAGGAGACCCCTCATCTGCTCGCTTGATGCGAGCGAAGACTCGTCCACCACCAGGACCGTCTTCGAGAACGAGGTGCGCAACTGGCGAAGTCCCTTCACCGTGCCCCGGCCCTCGATGATGCCTTCATGGCGGGCGAGGAACCGTTGCAGCGTCTCCGACTCAATTTCCGATTCCCGCTCAAGGGTGCGCGCCGCCGAGGCCGAAGGCGCAAGGCCTGCCGCCCGGTAGTCCCTGCTCTCCGCCAGCGTCCGCAGGCGCTTCAGCATCGTCGTCTTGCCCGTCCCCGCATAGCCCTGCACTCCCACCACACGGTCCTTCGACGCCAGAACCATCTTGACCGCTTCCTTTTGGCCCTCGTTGAGACGGCCGCCGTGGAGCTTCGTCTCCGCGATCCAGCGCCGCATGATGGGTTTTCCCGAGTCCTGGCCCGCGTGCATCAGCGCGATGGCCTCGGACTCCCGCGCCATTGCCGCGTCCGTGGTCCAGTGCCTGCCGTGATCCAGACCCCTGGCGGCGTGCAATCCGCCCTCCCTTTCGAGCTCCGAGACGGCCCGCTCCGCCGCTTCCACCGTGACCGCGCCCGGCTCCCGGGACAGTGCAGCGGCCAGAAGATCCCCGTGGCCGAACACCGCCTGGCGTTCCGAAAGGTGCTCCACCGCCCCGCTTGCGGCCTCCGCGGCGGGCTGTCCCCGGTCCGTGAACAGATCCGGCTCCGGTAGGCTTCTCTCCACCTTGTGCGCCTTGGCCCGCACTGTCTCGGCCGAAAACCCCAACTCCGTGGCTTGGCGCTCCCAGGACCGGCGCAGCTCGCCCCGTTCCACGTCGCGCTTCGCCGCCCGCGTCATCAGAGTCGCCCGCGCCGCCAGGTGCGGGTTGTCCCCCGTCCGGCCCAGGCCATGCTCTCTCATCGCCGCCTCGATCTCCGACCGCCGCGTCGAGAACTCCTCGATCACCTCCCGCGATACCCCGGCGATCTCGAACCGCCCGTCCGGGTGTGTCTTCTCTATCCCGTACCCGAGATCCTGAAGCCCTTGCGCCAGCTTCGCCCGGTAGATGGCTCCGATCGTCATCTTGCCCTTGAACAGCCCGTCGTCCACCATCGTGCGCCATTTTTGGTCGTCGCCTTGCACCATGTTGGCGACAACTGCATGAGTGTGGAGCTGCGGGTCGAGGTTGCGGGAGGTGTCGTGGCGGAAGGTCGCGGCCACCATCTTCTGGCCGCCGGCCCGGATCATCGCGCCCGTTGCCCGGTCCTGCATCCGGGTCTCGATGGCGTTCTTCTCGATCCACGCGAGCGTCCTGCCGACCGCCCTGTCGTGGGCGTCCACGATCCTCTCGTCTCCGCCCACCAGCGCCAGGAGCGACACCGACTTGGGCGCGGACAGCGTCACGTCCCGGCCCGGACGGTGCTGGATGTTGCCATCGAGGTCCTTGCGGCCGAGCTGGCGTCCGCCGGGAACCTTGCCCTCGAGGATGCCCCGGAACGCATCGGAGTCGACCGGGCCGGAGAGCCCGAGCTCCTCCGCGCCCCGGCCCGCCCACACGCTCGCTTCCTTGTGGGCGGGGTCGTCCCTCGCGTAGTATCCGTCCTTCTCGAAGTAGGCCGCTCCCTGCGACGGCGAGGCGATCTTGCCGATCGACGCTACCACGGCAGACGCCTCCCGCGTCGTGCATGTTCCGGTGGTTGTACGGTGTCCATGCCGCCGGCATACGCGCTTCCAGGGCTGGGAACAACGTACGTGTGACGCGACTATCAGGCGTGGCAGCGAATGGCGGTAATTGTCTTTGGCCGGTGGATGTCCCACCGGATTCACGGAACGGGACAGTGTGCTCCCGCACCCACATTGTGCCTGCTGTCAGCTGTTTCTTGACACTTTCGAGACGTGGACTATCCTGAAATTGTGGAGGATCGGTTACCCGCTCCCCGGCGGTTGCCAGGGGGGCCCGCCTGCCATCCCTGCCCACTTGGCGACGGCCGAGTCTCCACGCGGGAAGGGGAAGGGTGCGTGGACAACGAGGCTGACGAACTCCAGGGGCGCCTGTTCGGCCCAACGCCGGAGATAACCGGACCGAGGTTGACATCGAAGGCCGGGAGGCCCATGGCCTTTTGTGGCCGGCGGCAGAAAGTGACCGAGGCGGAAGAAGAACTGCTCAGGGCAATCGGCAACGAGGTTGCCGGACCCCGCTTCATGATGGAGCTGGACGCGGCCCCCGAAACCCTGGAGTTGCTTGACGACCTTGTGGCGAGGGGACTGGTGGAGTCAACGGGATACGTGCTGCGCCCTGGACCCCTGGTGCGCGTCTATCTCACGGGCAAGGGTTGGGCGCGATACAACGAGCGGCGCGGAAGGAGTGAGCTGTAAATCGCACGCACGAGCTTCAGCGGACGCGGTTCCTTCCGGGGAGAACTGGGAGCAGGTCACTTCTCGACCCATATCCGCTCGGACGTGCCGCACTCCTTGCAGTCACGGAAGTAGTTCCCCTTTTCCTTGCGGACCCGTACGCTGTTGCCCCGCGATCCCGTGGCTCCGCATCGCGAGCAAGTCTTCGGCATCGGCGTATTCTTCCCGCACGCCCCACAGCGCCAGTAGTAGCCGTACTGGCCCCACCTCGCGGTGAGATCCCTTCCGCGGCAATACTTGCAGACCGCGTTAGCCGTGCTCGCGTCGCGAGCAGGCCTTTTTTGCAAGGGCTCGCGACTCTGGATGGGAACGGGCCGTTTGGTCTTCGTCCGCGGCGCCGCAGCGCCTGAGGGTTCCACATGGCGACCGGCAAGAAACTCAGCCACCGCCTTCGCCGCGCTGTCCTCGATGTCCCACAGGCCGTACTCGCCATACGACTTGCCCAGCGACGTCGCGCCCCTGCGATGGCGTTCCAGTTCCTCAGCGATCTTGTCCGACACAAGATCGGCCTTGGTGACGAAGTCTCGAAACGGTTCCTGGGGTTCGGTCCAACCATCGAGGAGTTTAATTCGCCCCTTGTCCGATATCGCAATCAGGAGTTGAATCGGCGCATCCAGGAACCCGCCGTGGTCCTTTCCCGTCACGAGCCTGGCGATGGCTCGCATCCCCACGGAGTGCTTCCCCAACAGTTGTTCCCGGTGCCGTTCCAGGAATGTTCGCAGAAAGCCCGCCTGGCGCCGCGCCTGCTGGATCGGGGAGGGCATCCCCGATTCCCTGCCCTGGTACACGCGGCTCCACTGATCCCCGCCCGTACTGTCGGGCCGGACCCGCACTTCCTCCGTCACCGACTTGCTCTCGATGATGAACATCCCCCTGCGATGCACGATCAAGTGATCTGTCTGGCACACTCCGGGCGAGCCGTCCTGCTCCGGCTGCTCGCGGTCCTGAAGGCGCAGGCCGTGCAACACGTGCGTCTCCGGATTGTCGGAGAACGCACGATGGAGGTAGTGCGCCATCTGCCCCTCGGCCTTGATGCCTGCTCGAAGACGAGGATCCGTCGGTGCGGTCCGTTGCTTGTAGGGCTTTGCGATCATGCTGATTGGGAATGCAGGGAGGGAACTTCCCGACTGTGTGTGTTGGTCCCGGAGTGTTTTTGGGGCGTCGTGTACCACACCCCGGGACCATGCGCAATGCCAACGGTTGCCGGGGGGCAATGGCGAGCGGCGAGCAGGTTGACAGTGCGCTCGTTGCCACCTATTGTACCCCAGTTTGCATCTTTGCATACCCCGAAACCCTTCGCGCAGCCTACCGCGGAACGCGAAGGTGTCCGGGTGTGGCGACGCATCGCGACGCCGGACTTGTCATCCTCCCGAGGCGGCTTCAACCAACCCGACATGACCAACTTGTTATCCATTTGTCCAGTTTCGGCAGTCCTTGTCGGTCTTTTATTCGGGCTTGTTTCCGGCTTCGGCTTCCTGTGGTGTTTCGACCACGGCACCTATAGCATTTCGCGCCTCCTTCCTTGTCTCGCTCCAATCACAGGTCCACCGTTGTTACTCCGCACAGTCACCGTTTTTCTACCTGACTGCCAGAGTAACGGAGTACCCTTGCTCCCTGTGGCCCTTATATCCTACCTGTTGATCAGTATCTTGGTACCAGGATTGGAGTTTTCCAAGCGTCTATGGCATCGTCTCAAGAACGACGACTACAAGCCGCCACCGCCGGAGAGTTTTGGACATGACAAGTAACGACACCACCGTCGTAGCCGTGGCAAGCGGCAAGGGCGGCGTTGGCAAAACGATTCTCACTGCCTGCTTGGGGACTCTCGCAAGCGAGGATACGCCAGCGCGAAAGGTATTGGTCGCAGACCTAGATTTTGGTGTAAAGGGACTCACATTCTTATACGCACCTGCCGAGGAGTGGGTAAGGGCACCTGCCGTCGAGAGTATGCTGGATGTAATAAAAAATCCCCAAACATCCTCTTCTGCACTCGAGAACGCCCGACGCTTCGGGACAATAACTGTCATCCCTTCTGATATCGGTTTCGACAAGAAAATAGACTGGGACACCTACCTTCCTGAACAAGTAGATATCCAGGCCTCCTTGAAACGATTCGTGGACTGTGCGTTGCAAAACGGCTTCCAATTTATCATCTTCGATACTGGTGCCGGGATAAACAGTGTTTTGCTTGCGCTTGTGCAATATGTTGACACTGTGATCGTGATTATCGAACCAGACGAAATCAGTTTGACGTCGGCATTGGACCTCAGGGGTGAGTTAAAAGAGGTACTTGGTAAAATTCGTTTTGTAGTGAATAAGTCGCCAGATGTAGTGAACAAACGACATGTTGGCATCGACCTTTTGGATCCGGTGCCGTTAGATTCCCGTTTTCACTCGAAATTCGTTCGGAATGCGCGGACGTTGGCAAGAGGGGGTTTTCGCGGCACGCGATACAAGAGATACGTAGGCCAAATCGCGAAGAAGGTCTTCAGTATCCGATGCAGGCAACCGACCGTTTTCGACTATATATATAGCAAGGCGCTTCCGCGTTTCCTGATGACGTTCCTGAGCAACGTGATTGCATTTATTCTTCTCGTTTCGGCGGTAGTTGCCGTGGTTGCATGGTGGAATCTATAGAGTTTGAGACGCGTTTTACGAAGTTCAGTGCGCCTCGACCAGTTCTCGGTTATGCGCGAGGGTGGCCGCAAAGTGTTGAGAGTCAGTGGGTTACCCAAACATCGTCGTCAGCATCCACGTCTTCCGTTTCGGTCCGCAAGCCTCGGATCAGTAGACGCGCCAGTTGGCGATGCTGGAACAGCTCCTCCACCAAGTCTAGCGGTTGGCTGTACAACTGATCTGATTCACGGATCCGAAGCCAGTTCAAGCCGGTCCTTACACGGCAGCCGGCTTGTTTCATCACCTTCAAGAACTCATGGGCCAACAGCCCATGGCCGATTGCGGAAGGGTGCACGCCGTCGAGGCTGAAAATGCCGCCTGCAGTCTTGCGGCCGTCGCGAGCCCGATAGTATTTCGTGTTCGCCCTGATACCTTCGGACTGATAACCCTGCGGAAACTGATAGGTCGGATGACCGTTGTTACGTTTAAAGGCCAGTTGCAAGAGCGCCCGGTTAATGTCAACTACGTGGATATGATCGCTTTTTAGCTGTTTGTTCTGTTCGGCGACTGCCTGCTTGATTGCATTGTTGTAAGCCGCAATACGAGTGTCGATCCGTAGCGCATCGTCGCGTTCGAGCGCGGGGACAGCGCCGGAGCGTGCATCGTCCGTCTTGAACACGCAGTACGTGTAGTACTCGTAGTATCGCGCGTGGTCGCCGAGCACCTCAAAAGGATCCTTGACCGGAATGGCCTTGCCTACTCCCTTGGCGATCGGTGCGATGGTAACGGCAGGGACAGTGCCGACGAAGATGCGCCAGCCAGGCTGCTTCTTGTTGTTTGTCGAGCTGTTCATGATCTTGACTGTCCTGTCGAGCAGGTTGTTGTAGTCCGCTTCGAACAGGTCGTCGCTCCAGAGATTGTAACGCGCGCGATCCAGGTGCCCGAGTTTATCGAATGTACCATTTTGCTGTGGTGTCTCGTCTATTTTCAGATGCACGACGGTTCCGAGGGCGTTATTGGCGCCGAGCCACAGGACAAGGTTCTCGACGCCATCCTTGTCCTTCTGGACATAGTGATTCAGCCATTCGAGCTGCGAGCGGTCCTTGTTTGCCTGGTAAGTGGCATTGCCGCCTGGATTCAGAATGCGCATAGCGCTCCGGTAGAACGCATTGCTCGGCAACCCAAAGAATTCGTCCGTCGGTTGCTTGATGCCGTCCGGCAACAATTGGTCAAGGCAAATCTCTGGCGTCATCTGCCACGCGTCGGATGCCGTGAAGCCGAAGGACGCTATATTGTGGTACCCGCCTTCAGCTGCGGAGTCAGGATGGCGGAAGTCACCATTTCCGCGCTCGTAGTAGTCTTCTAATCGGTCAAGAAAGCTGCTGATCCGGACAGCGGCGGAGGACCATTCGAAGGGCCCCCAGATGTCATCGCCGTAGTATCGCGTGAGATGCCTCAGCAGGATCTCGAGGTTTAGCGGAACCCCGCCGAGCGGCCAGGTCGGATAGCGGTAGTCTTCTTGCTGGATCCCGAGGGATTGAGCGATCAACGTGCTGTAGCTGAGATCGGTGCGGGCCGCGCCACCCGACATAAAGCCTTGTGAAATACTGTCACCGATGGTGATGAGCTTGGCCATAGTCCCCTCGCATTCGCTCAACCAATCTGTCGCCAAAGCACGCTTCGAAAACCGATCATTTGCCGGACTGTCACTGGTTGGTCACATTTTGAATATTACTGCGATGGCGATTTCTCCGTCAAGTTTGGAAGGCGGACGAAGCGGAGGCGGGTGCCGACAGGCAACCACGGGCCTGGCCCGTGGATCCCGCGTTCAAGGCCATCCTTCGATGGCAAGGTTCCTGGCGGGCGGCAACTCGGTCGCAAGTACCTCGACGGCGACACCCAGCACCGTCGAGGACGGGATGTGGCGCTCTCCGCGCCGAGTTTCGTGTCGTTCATGGCCAGGGTGCGTGGAGACGAGCGGATTGTGGACGCCCACGACCAGCCAGAGCAAGCCGTCGGCATCGACCACACCGATGACCTCGCGGAAAGGTGCGTGCGGGTCAGTTGCCACATGGTCTGTGGAAGCCATGGCGATCCAGGACACGGCAGGGTCGGTCCGGCCGCCTATCCCCCTCGACGTTCAGGCAACTCGGCATGGGTGCCGGGGACGAGCCCGGCGCCGCGGACTTGTTTGACGAGTCGTTTCCACAAGGCGTACAACTTGTCCAACGTGCGGTCGTATCCCTGCCCTTTCGGAGTCCTTCCACTGCGGGGGTTTATCACGTCCGGAAGATCCACGAGCGGCCGCGGGAAACCCGAATCACCGCCCGCCGGGGTTGCGGGGAAGAAGCTGAACATCCCCTGGACCGGATCGTCGGGTGTCGCGCCCCGGTAAAGCCGGAGCCGGGCGAGCGTAGGCGCGCACGTCCCGGAGGTCGGCGCTTCCCCGACGTTGGCTTTCAAGGGTCTTCCGGTTACCTCCAGGAACGTGGCTGGCGCCCAGTCTTTAAGGACCATGCCTATTTTTCGCGGGTCGTAGTCGACGAAGTCCCTGACTACGAGCACGGTATCGAGCATCCACCTCTGTTCGCCGTTGATGTTCCTGCTGCTCCCGAATGCGATCACCGAGCCTTGGCCCAGGCGCCTCAGGCCGCCCTTGTTTGGGCTTGCCTGGCCACAGTTCGAATAGAGGAAACGCTCCCCGAAGATGAATGGGTCGGTATTGTGCAGTCCCCGGTAGCTTCTTTTTGGAACGTAGTACGGATCCCAAAGGTAACAGGGGTACAGCGAGTCGCCTCCCGGAGGCCTGAATTGGCGGATGAGATCCGATTCCGGCTCCCACTCACCCCACGCCCACAAGGTGCCGGACCGTCTGGTGTCGTCGCCTTCGATCCACTCCCCGTGCAACTCCATGAACTTCCGCATGTGGGCGCGCTTCCGCGTGTGCCAGGAGCGGCCCGTAGCGAGCTTGTGCTCTTTTCCTGGGTGCGGGAACTGAACGAAGCAACGGTTATTGGCCATCTTCGTATATCTCAGGTGCGATTGCGTCCGTCTCGCGCTTCTGGGTGTCGGGCAGCTACCGGAATGGCGTCTGACCGGCGCGGATACGGAGACCCTGCTTGAACCGGCGGCCGGGGCGTCGCAGTCCACCACGACGGCGTGGATGGATGATGCCACGCATCCCGCATGGCTCTCGGCCACTGCGAGTCGACATCGCGGCCCAACTCCAAATCAAACCAGACGAACCCGGGGGGATCCAGCACGCAAAACGCGAAGCTGAGGGAGTGGTTGGCGGCCTCCAAGTGTTCCCGCTCGGTCTGGAATGCGTTCCGGATCCTATCCTCGATCGTCGACCACGTGCGGGAGTTTGCCTTGTCGAGTGTATGGTACCACAACCCGTCGGTTCGTTCGCGAAGCAGCTTCTCAAAGTCCTTTCGAAACGCCTCGTCGTCTGCCGTTCCCTTCTTGAGTTCCACATTCAGGATCCGGTCGCCGGGGTTCCGGCTGCGGTAGACCGTGACGTCGATGCGCGCGCTTTGCGGTGTTTCGCCTTTCTGTTGGTAGCTTTCCACCGTCGGGGTCTCGATGGAGTACGGTATGCCTTGGCGTTCGAGCCAGTGCGACAACAATATCTTCGACTCCTGTTCGCTCACGCGAACTGTGCCGTCCCGCGTTATCGGTAGAATCAACGAGGGCGAATCGTCACGGCGATGATATACTCCCCAGAGCGACTCAGCGACGCTCACGGCCATTTCACGGACGTCGAAATCGTGCCGTCTATTCTCCATTTACAGAACCCTGTAGATGGTAGGCATTATGTATCCGAGTGTAAAGCCGGTAACGCTTGTGCCCTTGAACGAGTTGTCAGGAAAGATCGCCGTGCAAGACGTACAAACATGACCGCCCGTTCGTGGACCGAATCGGCGAAGCGCTGTTGGGCTGACCGGCCCCGGTCTAGGTTTCCGGCGTTACCGGCCGCGCGAGACCAGCGATTGAGGCCGGCCAGGCGATCCCCGCGCCTTCCGGGACTACCGAATCTCTACCGTCATTGAAGCACTTTCGTGCGCACGGCGGGGAAATGAATCGGTGCCTAAGTGGTACCTGGCCGTTGAAGACTTCTAGCACTCCGGATCAATGCGTTGTCTAACCTATTGATTTTATGTCAGAAAATATGCAAGTTTTCAGGCACAGGCAACATTCGAGATTACCCCGACATGGTGCTCGTTCACGGCGGCGGCCCCGGCGTCGAGCGCATCGCCGCAAGCTGGGCCGAACAGCGCGGCGTCCACCAGGTCGTGTGCAAGCCCGACTGGGATCGCCACGGACGGGCTGCTCCGTTCCGCCGCAACGACGACCTCCTGAACCTCCTGCCCAAGGGTGTCATCGCCTTCCCCGGCAGCGGCATCACCGACAACCTCGTCGACAAGGCCCGCCAGCTCGGGATACCGGTGCAAAAGATCGAACAGATCGCTGCCTGATCCGTACACACCATGGGGTCGCGTCACTCGTTGGCGCGGCCCCTTCCTCGCATCATCTCCTGCGCCTTCGCTCCCACACCGGGTCTTCACGTCCATCGTTGCCACGCCTTTCATCTCCACCAACGACGCCGACCATGACAACGTCCCGTGTTGTGCTCGTTCTCGGCAGGGCCCCTCCCCACGGCCCACGTCGCCGAGTACCCGCTTCGCGCCTACCCTATGCCACTCGGCGACGTGGGCCTCCCCGCCTTCGGACCGGTCCGTCCTTGCACCCGCGCGTCGCTCTTGCAACTCTGCCCGTCACCAGCTTCCGCATCACGTCCTCCTCCGGTGTCCTCGTCACTGCAGGCGATGCTGACAGCGTGCTCCGCACGTCTGCTGTCACCGCCTTCAGTGCCCCCCGCCGCGTGCTGCGGACCACGCCGATCACGACAGCGCCGGTCTACACGCCGGTGATGCCCAGGACGGTGCAGCAGCTCGACCACTGCGCCGATTCACTTCGTACCGGCCAGGTGTTGGCTCGGCTCGTCGCCTCCGGCGACATTGCATCGCTCGTGCCGTCCGACTCGCTGCGCTCGTCGTCGGCGCTGCCGCTCCGCGTTCGCTTTGCCCGGTGCGGGCTTCGCCCGTCACCGGCCTCCGCACTACCCCGTGCACTTGTGTCCGGGCCACTGCTCGCGCCTCCGTCAGTGTGCTCGACACGACCGCCTTCACTACCTCCGCACTCTCCGCCACTCAGTCGCCGTGGCGGCTCCTCGCCGCCGGGTCCTCCGGCGTCCGTTCCCCTTCGCTTGTGCCCCTGGGTTCTTCGTTCCTGACCGCCTGCGCGGGCTCTGGTTCTCACACCCCACGCAGCGGGCTGCGGATGTGCGCCTCGCGCACCTTTGGCCGACGCCTTTCTGCTCAACCGACGCCTTCCGCCGCCACAGTCTTGTTGGACCGAGCGTATGTCGCACCGATACACGCCGGCCTTCCTGCCCCTGGCTATGCAGGGCTGCGTTTGTCCTGCACCGGTACACGACCGACATGCGCATATGATGGCCGCTTCAGCCGCCCATACACGTCGAATAGAAGGAGCCTTCGCCGAAATCGCCACCCCTCCGCCGATCTGGTAGTAACGACCGCAAGGAGGCGGTGTGGTTTTATGCCCGCGGATCAGCCGCTCCCGGGCCCGATTCCGGAGACGAAAAGGAGAAGGAGCGTGACGAAAACCGACCGAACCGAACCCGAATCCGGCGATGCACCCACTGCTAACCAGGGCGCCGCGCGCCGCACCAGAGGCATCCGCTTCTCCGATTCCGAATGGGAAGAGGTCAAGGCCGCTGCCGAACTGCATGACGTCCCGGCCGCCGAGTTCGTCCGCAAGAAGATTCTGGACGCCGCCCGCCACCGCGCCGTTGCGACCCCAGCGTCGCTCCAGCCCCTGATCGAGCGGACGTTCCGCTATGCATTCATGCTCGTAACGCACAGACACGACGAACTGATCCGCGAAGGACGCGGCGAAGAGATGGAAAAACTGGCCAAGGAAGCCCAGGCACTCCAGGACCAGTTACAGGGCGATGCCTCCGGTTGAGTGCTGCGACGCCTCGACTGCATCCGCCGTCACATCTCAGGCGCCTGTAACTTCCGAATCACCGTCCACACAGGACCCTGGCAGCGGACTCACTTGACCGCGAAAGCACACGTGGCGCACGAAAAGCACTCTCAAATAATCCTCAACCCGGACGGAGCCATGGACAACGCCAAGGCCCTGCTGGAAGTCGCCGATCACCTGGATGCCGACAAGGACCCGAAGCGAACGGGGCCACTGCTGTTCCACGGACTGTTTATCGCCGTCCCCACACTGCTCGGGCTCGCAACGGAACTCGCGCTCAAAGCGCTCCTCATGCGCGAAGTGGGCGCCCCGCCGCGCTCCCACGACCTGCTCGATCTCTTCGATCACCTGCCGGAACGGACAAGGCAACGCCTCAAGGAGAAGATGCCCGGAGGGCCGCCAATCCACCCTCAGCTGCCATCGATACCCCCCGGCATTCGAGATGTGCTCCAAGAAAACCGAAACCTGTTCGCGGAATGGCGATACGTACACGAACGCCGCGGTGCCTGGGCCGGCACTGGGATGTTGAAGGCAGCGCTGTCGGCGATCATCGACACGTTCGAAGAGCCCACACCGCCCCCCGAATTCAGTCCGCCCGACGCACGCGACCGTTAACACCAGGACGCGAACAACCACGAGTTGACGCCAACCTCAACGCACTGCCTCTCCCACCACTGGCGCCCCAGTCTTGGGCCAAACTGACACAGTCCCCAAGCTACGCCGACAGACGCTGCGCTGCTCCTGCCGCTTGCCCGTAGCCCCGTTCCCAGCCGCATGTTCTGAATTCTCCTTCTCAACCTGCCGGCGCCCCGCGCCGCCTGGAGTCCGAGTCTAGACCGTGAGGGGCGAGGCCGGCGGCGCGGGAGCGAGTTCCCGGCTGCCTGCCAAAACGCCCCGACGGGAGGAACCCATGCGCATCTACGCAAGAGACCGCGCCTGCGGGTTTAGATTCACGCGCGCCGACTGGGGCGCGTTCAGCAACTTCCAACCCCTGGCCGTGCCCATCGCCGCCGGACCCTGGATGTTTCGGTTTTCCGAAAGCGTCTACCAAGCCGCGAAGTTCGCCGTGCGTCCCGACGTTCAGCAGCGCATCGCGGAAGCACCGACGCCGGCTCAGGCCGCCGCCATCGGCCGCACCCCGGGTCTCGGCATCGACCCCGGCTGGAACGCACAGCGCGTCGACGTCATGCGCTGGGTGCTGCGCCTGAAGCGCGAGGCCAACACAGCCGAGATCGACGCGCTGCTCACCGCAACCGGAGACCGCCCCATCGTCGAGGTCTCCACCCGCGACCCCTGGTGGGGCGCCCGTCCCGTTGTTGACCGCTACGAGGGCCGGAACGTCCTCGGACGCCTCTGGATGGAGCTCCGCGAGCAGCTTCGCGGCGGCGACCCCGCGGCCCGCTCCGGCGCCTGGCTCGACCGCATCCGCGTCGGCCGGCTGGCCTGCCGCCCCGACACCACCCGAGAGAACGCCTGATCTCCTTGTCGACGGGGTGCAAGTTTACCTGGGCACGAGAGACGGAAACAACGACACTGCCTTCCGCCCGTGTCAGGAGGACTGTTGACCATGCCACGCATCATCGAAACCACGGTGTACGAGATCGAGGAACTGTCAGCCGAAGCAAAGGAGAAGGCACGCAACTGGTACCGCGACACCGGCCTGCATGACGACTGGTACGACTGCGTCTACGAGGATTTCGAAGCCATTTGCGGAATCCTCGGCGTAACGCTCCACACCAGCCCGGTGCGCCTCTACGGCGGCGGCGTGCGGCACAAGCCTCACGTCTTCTTTCGGGGTTTCTGGAGCCAGGGCGACGGCGCTTCCTTCGAGGGTTCATGGAGCCACGCCAGAGGCTCGGTCCGGGCCATCCGCGCCCATGCCCCCGGGGACGAGGAACTGCATCGGATCGCCGACGTCCTGCAGGACGTTCAGCGGCGGAACATCTACCAACTCCACGCCCGCATCCGCCAGAACGGCCGCTACTGCCACGAGAACACCATGACGATCGAGGTCGAGCGGGAGAGCCCCTTCGGGCAGCCCATGACCGACGACGCCGAAGCCGCCGTCGTCGAAGCTCTCCGCGACCTCGCCCGCTGGCTCTATCGCCAACTCGACTGCGAATACACGCACATCACGTCCGACGAGGCCGTCGATGAGATGATCGCCATCAACATGTGGACCTTCACCGCAGGAGGCGAGCGCTTCGGCTGACCGGGACGGGCGTCCGGACCTTGTCGCCGCAGCCGAACCCCTCCTTTTCCCGCAAAGCGAACCGTTCCCCTAACAGCCTCCGACATCGGTCCTCCCTGCGCGGCCGGCGTTCGCAGGTCTCCGCCGCGCCACAAGCCCGACCAGGCATTGCCGCCACACCCCGGCCAGCGGCCGTTCGTGCCCCGATGGACGGAAAGTCCGAGAGAAGCGGTCGAGAGGGCGCGGCCGGACGGTCCTGTAGAGCGTCCGAGCCACTCCGATTTCCCGCCAAACGGAGGTTGCCCATGTCCATTCCCGACAAGATTTCCGCGGATTACATGCCCGAACCCGGTAACGCCCCCGCATTCGATCCCGTCATCTTCGCCTACACCCGCGCCCAGGCGATTGAGGACGGCGTCCTCGTCGACGTTTCCGACACCGCGCGCGAAGCGGGCTTCAAGATTCCCGTCGCGCTCAGCCGCTCGGTCTGGGACCGCCTGGTCGCCCTGCCCGAGGGCTACCGCGGCTTCCAGGACGAGCGCGGCCGGTTGTGGGACGTCCTCTGGATGGCGCGCCACTACGCGCTCCGCGCTTCCGGCAGCGACCGCGTGACCATGTGCGTGCTCGTGCGCGACATCCGCAAGGATCTCCACGACAGCAACCGGCCGCCCCGCAGGCACTTCCCCATCGTGGCGATCGGCGCCGGCGACGACGGCAACTCGGTCATCACCGTGATGTTTCCCGAGGACGACTAAGCGCGCTTTCCGCGCCTCTCCGTCCCGCCGCACCCATTCAAGGGAGCAACGACCATGCCGATTCTCAGCCCCGAGCAGAAGCTCGAAATCGCCCGCCGCGTCCACGAGACCTTCGACCTCCCGAAGCGCTGGCACCAGGGAGGGTGGGGCCGCGACGACGACGGCGACGTGATCGAATTCGACGGCGGCTTCCACGTCGTGGACAACGACGGGGTTCGCCACCGTCCCGCCTTCCGACTCGCGACGCCCGAGAGCCCGCGCTGCTTCTGCCTCGGCGCGGCCGTCCGTATCCACACCGGCTCCCTGCTCCTGGCCGACCCGTCCCATACCGGCGAGGCCTCCGAAACCATGTGCGCCGTCTACACCCGGCTCGCCGGCATCGACACCAGTGCCCGGGAACAGGAAGCGGCGGATTTCGAGCCTCATCTGAACAGCATCATCGAGTGGAACGACTCCGACGAGCGTTCCCACGAGGAGATTCGCGAGCTCACCGCCGCCGTGCTGCACCACCTCGACGCGCAGCGTTGGTGACCCCGGCCGGAGTCCGGCCAGCCGGAGCCGGGCAGGCCAGCGCGGGAGGACCCACCCAGCGCCGGACCGCCGCCACGCCCTTTCCAGCCCGGAGACCGCCATGCTCCACCGGATCACCGGCCGCGCCACGAAGTGCGGCCCCTCCGCGATTTCCGCCATCGCCGGCGTGCCGACCCACGAGGCCGCCGCCGTCATCCGCCGCCTGTTCGACCGGCCCTCGGTCAACGGCGTCTTCATCGACGAGCTCGCCGCCGCCCTGGCGGAGTTCTGTTGGACGCCGGATTACGCGCTCCGTCATCCGAACTACCGCAACCGCCGCTTCGCCCGGCGGGAGCCGGAATGGGAGCGCATTTTCGCCGGCGTCCCCTTTGACCAGCGCGCGATCACGCTGGGCGCCTTCCTGGACCCCGCACCCGCCGGGACGTGGGCGATTTCGGCGAGCAATCACTTCGTGGCGTATGCCGACGGCTTCGTCGCCGACTCCGGCGCTTGGTTCTTGCGCAAGCCCGCCTTCCGGTCCCGCGCCATCCCCGACCACGACCGCGTCACCCTGCGCCGCGTCCAGGAGGCTGTCCGCTTCGTGCGCGTGTCCGGCGACGGCAACCCCCGCCCCGAGGAGTGCTGACCATGCCGCAGGTTATCGAGATCACGGTCTACACGATCGACGAGCTTTCGGACGCGACATCGGCGCCTGACGTCCGGCGGATGCCCCTGGCCTTCGGAGGCCCATCTTCGCAACTGAGCGATTTTCATGGAGAGATCGCTGCACATGAACCGTGCATTCCGTTGGAATCCCGGATGAACAGGGCGATTCCGTGCGCAGGCCCGCCATATGCACAGGGTTTTCCACAGACCCTGTGGCCAACCTGAAAGGGAGCTGGACGCGACATGACCGAACTTCCGCGCAATCCTGACGGCTCCATCGACGTCCGGAGCCAGGAGTTCCACCAGTTGCGGGCCGACACCTTCATGTCCAAGCCCGCCCGGGACATGTGGATGATCGCGACGCTGCTGGCCGGGTTCGACCCGGACGAGTTATGGGAAGAAATCCGGCGGCAGCGAGCGGGAAGGAGGCCCGTGGGAAGAATCAACGAGCCGGCCGTGCTCAATGCGATGGATGTCCTGATGCGACGACACCGCCCGGAGCTTGCGAACCCGCAGGGAGGCGGCCATGAAGATCCGGCTTAGGCGCGGCAAGGTCCGCGATCCGGTCCCGGCCTACGGAGTGTACGTGGGCGACAGCCGGATAGGAACCGTCATGCGGAGCGCCTTGCCCATGCGCCGCAGGCCCTGGACCTTCTTCCCGTATGCGGAGCATGGCGAACTGCGGGAGTACAGGCTGCGTGATCTTCGGCGGGCAATCCAACGCCGGGTAGACCGCGGGACCTTCGGAACGTTTGGGAAGTGACGGCACGCGAGGCACCCGTCTCCTGCCGTCCGCCATCGCGCACAGTCATAACCCCAGGTCCATCCCGGACCCGCGGCTCCGTTCCGCCGCGGGCGGCTCGGGTCCCCGATCCGGCAATTTCCCGTCCAACCTCCCGGCATCAAGAGGCTTGTCCCGTGCGGCCTCCACGGTCTCGCCGATGCCCTCCAGCGCCGCGATGCGCTCCCCGGCCGCGGCCTGGAGCTGGGCGCGGAGTTCCTTTGCATCGTCGGTGACGAGCTCGGCGCGGTCGCGCGCCCGGCTGATCTCCACGTAGAACGACTTCTGCGTGGTCAGATGCGGGTGCCGCGCTTCCATCGCGGCGATCACGTTGTCCACCGTCCGGCCCTGGAACGCGTGCACGGTCGAGGCCCAGGCATGGTCGAGGTGGCGGAACTGCGGATCGTTCCGCCCAAGCTCCAGGTTCCGCCCCTCCTCGAGATGCAGCTTCACCCGCCCGTTCCCCACTTCGGAAACTTCCGCCGTGCGGCTGTTGACGAGCCCGAGATCCGCATCGTTCCGGGTCCAGCGGATGCGGTCGCCGGCGCGAAGCTCGATCTCCTCCATCCGGTAAACCTCGGTTCCGCCCTTGCGGCCGCCCACTTCCGAAGGCTTCCAGGCAACGGTCCCGCCGTCCCCGCCTTCCAGAATCACCGACCGGGCCTCGTGATCGACGCCCACGACGAGACGCTCATCCCCCTTCTCGACACCCAGGCGCTTGTAGGGGCGATGGAACGCGACCACGTCGCCTACGGCGTAGTTCCCCGCCAACGCCTTCTCGGCGTTGGTGTAGCCTTTGGAGACCAGCCGCTCGGAAATCATCGCCGGGCCACGGATGCGCCCCTCCCGGACCAGGCGCTCGCGGATGTGACCGTTGATCGCCTGGCGGAGCTCGTGGCTCGGCGCCATGACGCCGGTGTTCTCGCGCGCCTCGGGCGGGAGCGCCAGCCAGCGCGCTGCCACCGCGCCGCCGATGTTGTCCGCCTTCACCTGGGCCACGTTGGAGCCCAGCTTCTCGAAGGCGCGTTGGATGTCCCCCTTGAGGCTCGCCTCCACCGCTTCCCTGAGAGCCGGGTCGCGCTGCCGCATGATCTCGTCCATGACCGCGGTCTTCATGCCCGCGGCCTGGAGCTGGGCGAAGGGCTTGCCGGCGTCGACCGCGTCGAGCTGCTTCGAGTCGCCCACCAGCACCACGCGCGGGATGCGGAACGCGTTGGCGATGCGCAGGAGGTCGCGGGCCTGCACGGTCGAGGCCAGCGAGCCCTCGTCGACCACGAGGATCGTCCGGTCGAACGCCGCTCGCATCGCCCGCTCGCCCTTTTCCGTGAGTCTTCCCTCGCCGGCGCCGGCGTTCCGGGCAAGGAACCGCTGCAGGGTTTCGGACTCGATGCCGGCCTCGGACGCGAGCGTCTTGACCGCGGACGCGGACGGCGCCAGGCCGACCATCCGCCATCCCTTCTTCTCCGCCAGCGTCCTCACCCTGTCCAGCATGGTGGTCTTGCCGGTGCCGGCATAGCCCTGGACGCCCACCACGCGGTCGGTGGCGGACAGGATGAGCTTCACCGCATCCTTCTGTCCTGCCGTGAGCGGCCCCCGGTGGAGGCGGGCCTGCACCGCCCAGCCTCGCATCGGAGAGCGGCCCTGGCCCTCGCCCGAGCGCATCAGCGCGATGGTCTCGCGCTCCTCGCCCACGGTCCTGTCCGTCGCGACCGCATCCCCCGCGGCCGGCAGGCTCACCGCATGAAGCGCGCCCGCCGCCTCCAGGCCCGCCACCTCCCGCTCGGCCTCGGCCATGGTCACCCTTCCCGGCGCGTGCGCGAGCGCGGCGGCGAAGAGATCGGCGCGGGCGAACACCGCCTCGCGCTCCGAAAGGTGCTCCATCGCCCAGGCAACGGCTTCGGCGGCCGGGCTCCGGCCGGCCGCTTCCCCGGTCGCCGCGTCCAGGTCCCGCGCGGCCTTCGAAGCCTCCCGAGCGAGATCTTTGGCCTCGAACCCCAGGTCCCCCGCCTGCCTCTCCCAGACTCCCCGGAGCGCGTCCCGGTCGACGTCGCGTTTCTTCGCGCGGGTCATCAAGGCCGCCCGCTCGGCAATGCGCGGGTTCTCCGCGGTGGCGCCCAGGCCCCGCTCCTCCATGGCCGCCTCGATCTCGGCGCGGCGGGTCGAGAAGGCCTCGATCACCCCGCGCGAAACGCCCGCTATCTCGAAGCGTCCGTCCGCATGAGTCTTCTCGATGCCGTAGCCGAGTTCGGTCAGGTTCCGCGCCAGTTCGCTCCGGTAGAGCATGCCAATGAGCTTCTGCCGCTCATAGAGACCCTCGTTGGCCATGGTGCGCCACTTCCGGTCTCCGCCCCGGACCATGTTGGCCAGGACAGCGTGGGTGTGGAGCTGCGGGTCGAGGTTGCGGGAGGTGTCGTGGCGGAAGGTTGCGGCGACAATCTCCTGGCCGCGCGCCCGGACCATCCGCCCGGTCTGTGGGTCCTGCACCCGGGTCTCCGCGGCGTTCCCCTCGACCCAGGCGAGCGTGGCCTTCACCGCCCGGTCATGGGCATCGGCGATCCGCTCGTCGCCGCCCACGAGCGCAGCGAGCGAGACCGACTTGGGGGCGGAGAAAGTGAGGTCGCGCCCCGGGCGGTGGACCATCTCCCCGTTCTTGCCCCGGCGGCCGAGCCGGCGGCCCGAGCCGTCCGGCACCTCGCCCTCCAGCACGGCCTGGAAGACGTCCGCATCGACCGGGCCGTCGAGCCCCAGCTCCGTAGCGCCCCTGCCGGCCCAGGCGCTCGCGGACCGGTGCCGGGGGTCGTCCTTCGCGTAGTAGCCGTCTTGCTCGTAGTAGGCCGAGCCCTGGGCGGGCGAGGCTCCGATCGAGAGCATCTCAGGCCCAGTCCCGCGGTGGAGGGTCGTCCGGCGCCACAGGCTGCGGCTGGCCGGCAGGGGCGAGCGCTTCGGCCAGCGGTTCGGCCGCGCCGTTGCCGTCGACCGGCTCCTCCTCGGAAGGCTCCGGCGAATCGACATCGACCTCGCGATCCACTGGCGCGTCCAGGAGGCCCGAATCGTCGTCGTCCGGCTCCGCTTCCAGCGGCGGCGCCGCATCCGCCTCCCGTGGGACGAACCGTTCGGCCGAGGCCGGACGATCCACGTACCGAAGCTTGATCTCTGTGACCGGGAAGGGGCCGGGGAACTTCAGATACCCGTGCAGGTTCTCCAGCCGCATGATCTCCGACGGCAACGCAAGGGGCCGCATCTGCCGGTGCTGGGTGAGGGAGACCCCGTCGCGCATGGTGCTGGCGCCGTAGCTCATGCCGTGCGTGTACTCCTCCACCTCGCCGCGCCCCAGGCTCTCGGCCGACCACTGCGCGGTCTCCTGGTCGGGCGCGGACAGCACCACGCGGGTGCCGCAAAGCCCGGAGATCGTCTCCGCGCCGTTCCTTCCGTAGATGTCCCGGAGCGCCGAGAACACCTGGATCCCCAGCACGAAGCAGCCGCCGAACTGCCGGGACTCCGCAAGCCCCGGCTGGAGACTCGGCACTTGGTGAAGCGTCGGCAGCTCGTCCAGGACGATCCATATCCGGCGCGCGCCGTCCTGCTGGAGCGAGAGGAGCGCGTTGACCGCGATCTCGAGCCAAGTGGAGATGAGCCCCCTCAGGCTCGCGTGCTGGTCGCCCCGCGACGTCAAGAACAGGAACCCGGTCTCGTCCTCCCGGCCCACCCAGTCGCGGATCGAGAACCGCTCGCCCGTGTCCGGCAGGAACTCCAGCGCGCCCAGGTGCGCGGTCAACATGGCGCGCACAGAGAGCGCGGTCTTGGGGTTGTCGGGGCTCACGATGGACTGGGCCACGGTGCCCTCCATGGCTTCCGCCAGCTCCGACAGCTCGGTCTTGAGCAGGTCCTCGACGAGTTTTCGGTTTTCGGTTACTCCCTGCGTCCAAAGCACTCCCGCTCCGTTGGCGAAGAGC
The DNA here is from genome assembly GCA_965219905.1 of uncultured Binatia bacterium (SeqCode). Classification (GTDB taxonomy): domain Bacteria; phylum Desulfobacterota; class Binatia; order UBA9968; family JAJDTQ01; genus JAJDTQ01. The sequence goes on from CBDCOS010000008.1 coordinate 225,822, forward strand.
TGCCTTGCGGCCGTGACCCAGAACGGGTCCACGGTGTCCTTCTGCTGCGGGATCAGGGCCGCGGCCATCATGTCGAAGTCGCGGGAGGTCCGCGCTTCGAAGAACGGCGACCAGCGCGGCGCCCGGGCATCGAGCGGGTTCATGAGCACGTCCCGGGCGGGATCGAAGAAGGAGCGCGTGTAGGTCCCCATCTTGTCGTAGACGATGCAGCGCTCGCCCCGCGCGCGGATCTGCGCGACCAGGTCCGAGATCAGCACGGTCTTGCCCGATCCGGTAGTACCCGAGACGATGGTGTGCTGGGTCTCGGCGCGCTCGGGCCAGGGGATTCCGGCGATGCGGCACGACGCCCTGCGCGCGGCCGGGGACAGGGCCTCCGCCAGGCGCGCGGAGAGAGGCTGCACGCGCCTTCGGAGCTCGCGCGCGGTGGCCATCTCCGCGCCGCGCAGCCGTTTGGAGCGCTCCATGCGGCGTCCGATGATCCAGAAGAGAACGGTGCAGAGGGCCACGGCGCCCGCACCCAGCCCGAGGCCCAACCCCGCCTTGGCGTAGACGGTGTCGAGCAGGCGCCTCCGGATCCGTTCGATCCTGGGGTCGGCGGCGATGTCGGCGATCCTGGACACCGTCTTCCGGCCCTGCCGCCACTCATGCATCTGGCCCGAATGGGGAGCATACCCCAAGGCCAGCTTGACCTGGGCCAGAGTTCCCATGCCGGCGACGCGCCATTCGTAGGCGGTCGTGGTGCGGAAGAGCGCGATGGAGGGGACGAGGACAACCGTGAGGACGAGGCCCAGGATCTGCCAGCGCACCAGTTGGCCCCACATGTGGACGTCGTGGAGCAGGGTCTGGCCGCCCCGGAGCGTCGCCTTGCCGAACATCATCATTCTCCGTTCACGGTCCGAGCACTTCGTCCCGGCCCATCGGACCGCCGCGCTCGCGGTCCTTCTTCCCGCCCGCGTCCGGCGCCGCGTTCCCGGCCGTGCCGTAGAGCTTTCCGCCGAGCCACTCGCCGACCAGCGGGACCGATTCCGCGGCGTGCGCGCCGAAGGGCTTGTCCACCTCGGCCGCGGCCCTGGCGCGGCCCCGCTCGGTCCGCTCGCCCGCAACCCCGCCCCGGGCCTCGCGTTCCGCCTCCCGGATGTCCAGCTCGGCGTCGGTCTCGGCGCGCAGGATCCCGGCGCCTCTCCCGACGCTTCCCCGCGCATGCTCTCCGCGTCCGCTGTCTCGAGCCCAGCCCGACCATTCAGACCAGGCCGCCGCGGGCCTGCCCTGGTGAGACTCCTGCAGCCCTTCGAGCGCCCGCCCGTAGCCCGCCAGGTCCGGCGCCGAGGCAGGGTCCGGGCCCTTGGGCGCCGGAAAGCGTTCGGCTATGAACGCGGCGGCGTGCGCGCGAAGCTCCTCGGCGTCCTCCGGGGTCTGGGGCGATGCAAGCCGCATCGCGCCCGCCACCCCGATCTCGCGCCCGCCCACTCCGGTGCGGGCCGTGAGCCACGTGAAGAAGGGCTGGCCCAGATCCCGGTCGACGGCCTGGGCTTGGCTCCGCACCTCCGCCGCCTGCTCGCTCCAGCTCTCGGCCTCGCGGTGGCTCAGGGCCTCCTGCTCCCCGTAGCGGCGCATCCGGGCGAGGTTGGCTCCAAAACTCTCCTCCAGGCTCCTGAGTTCGCTCTCGCCCGAAGAAGCGGAGTAGCGCCTCGACGCCTCCGCCACCCGCGACCAGACGTCGAGCACGCTCTGCTGCTCGGCGTAGTCGGTCATCCGGTTCCAGGCCTCGCGGCTGAGCGTATGGCCGCGCCAGCTCACCGAGCCGTCCGCTCCGAACTTGACGATGAAGTCGAAGCCCCCTCCGGCCTTGGCCTCGCTCGTAAGCGCGGCCGCCTGCTCCTTGGAGATGCCGCCCGCCTCGGACAGTTTTTCGTAGTGCGATTCGAGGCTCTGGACCCTCTGGCTCTCGCTCTCGCTCACTCCCCTCGCATGGGCCACGCCCGTGCTCACGTCCCGCGAGAACCGCTCCACCATGGCCGCGGAATCGGTGGCAACCGCGGTACGCGCCACCGCGGCCTCGGCCGACCAGTGCCGGGCCGCTTCCCGGGCCGCGCCCGCACGGCTCTCGTGGCTCACGGCGAGGGACTCCGAGAGCCTGACGCCGGCCGCCGGGATCCGGCTCGTGGCGGAACCGGCGTCCACCACCGCGGTGCCGTCGCCCGTGACGGTGAAGCCCGCGCCCTCCGGGGCGTATCCGGTGTAGCGGTCCGTGTCGGCGTGCAGCGAGGTGCGGACCTGGTGTCCCTCGACCGTAGCGAAGCGGTGGGTGTCCGACTGTGTGTTGGCGAGCGAGACGTTGCCGGTGGTGCCCTCCTGGGCTGCGGACGAGGCCGCTTCCTGACCCACCGCGAGCACCGAGGTCGCCAGCGCGGTGGCCCTGCCCACCCCGTAGGCCAGGGCCGCGGCCAGGAACGGCACCGACATCGAGAGGTAGCCCGACATGACCGCCACGTCCGAGGCCACCGCCTGTATCCCGGCCTGAGCCACCAGAGACACGCCCGCGTCGCCGCCCGGCATGAGCGCCCCGGCGCTCATGCGCTCGGCGGCCTCTCCCATGGAGATCCGGTGGAGGACCGCGTAGAGCGGACCCCAGCTCTGGAGCCACACGAGCCCCGCCAGGTAGGAGCGGAAGATCCCGGCGCCCGCGGGCGTGAGCATGAGCAGCACGGCCATGGGGAACGCGCCCACGTAGAGGCACTCGAACACGATGCGGAGCATCGGCACCCAGGTCTCGGCCTGGCGGCCGATGGCCCGGTAGGCGGAGACGGTCTGGGTCTCGGCACGGGCCTCGGTGTAGGCCCTGAGCGCCGCCGCGTTCCCTGCCTCCGAGGCCCACTGCTCCCCGGCGTCGTGGACGGCGTTCAGCACCATCTGCTGGCGCAGGATCTCGGCCGCGGTCCTGGACGCTCCTATCAGGTAGGAGTGGGCCGCGGGCAGGGCCGCCATAAGCTCGGCCCGGGCCAGGGCCTCCGTGGCCGCTCCGGGGAAGAGCCTCCGCCCGAAGATCCCGGATGCCCTGGCGATCTCCGCGCTCCAGAGTGCGTCCAGGCGCGAGGCCGCCACCGCGCAGGTGACGATCTCGCGGTCCACCGTGGTCGCGCCCGTGCCGGAAGGAGCGCCCCGAGTCGCGTACTCGACCATGCGCGCGGGAGAGGCGCCGGCGGAAGGCGAACCGCTGGCTGTGACGAGCCGCCAGACGTCGGTGCTCTCGCGGAGATCGTCCGCGGAGATGTGGCCCAGGAGGAGCGCGTGGAACACGCACTGCCGCGCGTAGGCCCGGAGGTTCCGGGCGAACACCGCGTCGGTCACCTCCATGCGGGTGGCCGCAGCCGCGAGCCTCGCCCCGAAGATGAGCCCGTGGCGGCGGTAGGTCAGATCGTTGGGAAGGGAGAAGGCCTGCTCGGTGAGCCGCGTGAGCCCGTCGCCTACCTGGCTCGTGAGGGAGGCGAAGAGCGCCAGGCCGATGGGCACGTTCGCCACCACCGCGGGCGCCAGCGCCGGATCGAGACGGTCCACCACCCGCACGGTCGCCTTGGGCACCACCATGGCGCCCCAGACCGCCACGAACAGAAGCATCCACCTGGCGTTGTCCTTCCAGGAGCCCCCGAAGGCTGTGCGGAACAGAGCCCAGGCAAGCCCGCAGACCCCGGCCAACTGCGCCAGGGTCACGAAGGCGCCGCCGCCCGTGATCGCGGCCACGGCGTTCAGGAGGTCGACCAGGTAGGTGCCGCCGCCCAGGGTGAAGATCTCGTACACGGCTGGTCTTCCCCGGCCCCGCCGCCTTTACCGCGACACGGACGCGCCGCGGGAGAAGGCGAGGGCCGCGCGGAGGTCGGCCGAGAGCGCGCCCGCGAGCTCGGTCTCGATGAGCCTCAGCTTCTCGACCACGGCCAGGGCCGTGTTGAACCGCTCAAGCCCCTGGTGGCGGTGGCGAGCCAGCGCCGCGCGGTTCCGGCGGAGCCCCTCGCGCCAGCGCTCCAACTGGTCGCCGTCAGCGATGTCCAGGGTTCCGGCGCGTTCCTGGACCGTCCGGTGGAGGTCCGAGATCCACACCTGGAGCACGTCCAGCGCCACGGCCTCGGCCAAAGAGTCCACCTCCGCCTCCACCACGGCTCCGCGGTACGCCGCGGCCGTGTTCACGACACGGTAGACGGGCAGCGTGGTGAGGTTCACGAGCGCCAGGGCGTCCGCGGCCGGCGCGGTGTCCGTGCGGACCGCCTCGACCAGGCGCCGGAGCAGGTCCGCGACCCGGTTCCGGAAGCCCCGCGCCGCGGGCACGGTCAGCCGCCCGAGAGTGGGGTTCAGGCAGTCCGAGGCCGTGTCGCAGCGGTAGACCGGCAGGTCGCCGCCGCCCTCCATCAGGATCTCGGTCACGCGGCGGTCGAGCGCCAGGGGCTCCAGGACCCGGACCCTCGGACCGGAGGCGTCGGCGTCGAAGACAGGGGCGGTGACGATCACGGTCCCGGAGACGGACATGGCGAACTCGCCCAGGTCCCGGTCCGAGCCGAGAAGGGCCGACGCCCGCACCGCGCGCCAGGCGTAGTTCACGTTGACCGGCGCCTGGTCCTTGAGCGGTCCCGAAGCGGCTGCGAGAGTAGAGTTCCGCTTGCCGTCCGCGCCGCAGCCGTGGCGCGCCGCGGCGTAGTCCGAGAAGATGCCCTGGCGGGTGCCCACGGCCGCGCAGATGGCGGCGCTCGCACGGTCGTTCTTCGACCACACCGCTCCGACCAGGGCCTGCGCGGTCTCGCAGGAGTCCAGGTTCTGGCTGTTCACCCACTGGGCCAGGGCCCGGAGCTTGGACATGGTCTCGGCGATCACCGGCGAGATGGTCTCCAGGGCCAGCTCGAAGGCGAAGCCCGCGGCGTTCTGGGCCACCGCCCGGCCGAAGGCGATCAATTGGTCGGAGTCGATGAAGGAGAAGGCGCCCGCGAAGGCGTCGATGCCGCCGCAGCCCGCGCGGAAGGACGGCAGGCTCACCGTGGCGATGGCCTCGGAGCGCACGGGCGCCCGCAGGTAGAGGTTGCCCAGGGTCCAGTGACCCGAGGCCTGGCCGTCGAAGGCGGTCGGCCCGGTCGTGTTCACCGCGGCGCCCCGCCAGAAGTTCTCCATCTCGGAGAGGACGTCCGCGCGGACGGATGATGCAAGGCAGAGCCCTGCGGCGACCGCCATGGCTACGAATCCGGATCTAGTAGTCATGTCCCACCTCCCGCGCGGTGAGCGCGAAGATGCGCTCGGCCAACTGATCCTCGGCGACCACGCCGAAGGCGACCGGCAGCGCCTTGAGGGTCTGCGTGTCGTAGAGGAAGACGGCGGGAACGACCCTGCCCGTGAGGCCCAGCCGCGCAGCGCGGCCCTCGTCAGGGACGGCCTCGGGCCAGCCTTCGAGCGGCCCGCCCGTCAGCGAGACCGCGAGCACGTCGAGGCCGTGCCGGAGCGCGAAGGCGCGCAGGAGCGGGCCGAACACGCGGCATTCCGAACATTGCGCACTGCCGAGGTAGATGAGCCCGTAACGCTCTCCGAGCCGGGCCAGGACCGCCCGGCGTTCCGTCCGGCGCTCGTCCGACCAGAGCCTCTTGGCCAGGGCGCCCACCGGACGTTTCAACGTGTAGTCGAGGTCGGGGCTCGCCCAGACCGTGCGGCGGAAGGCGTCCGAAAAGGTGGCGGCGCGCTGCAAGGTCTCCTGCTGAAGATGCAAGTAGGCCGCCACGTTCTCCTCGCTCGGGTCGAGAATCGCCCGGGAGCGCGCCTCCTCCAGAACCCGGCGCATCTCCCGGATTCGCTCCATCGCGGTCGTGGGCTGCGGCGCCGGCGTCTCCGCCGGCGCCGTGTCGTCTCCGGGGTCTTCCTCGTCCGGGTCGCAGTAGAAGTGCCAGCCAAGCGCGGACGTTGCGGCCGGGTCTGGGCCCGGTCCCGAGCCGCACCAGGGCCGCCATTCCCGCGCCTCCGGGGAGGACGCCGGGAGGACCGGGAGGAGGAAGGGGATGGCCAGGGCAAGGAGAAGGATCATGGCCGGACGGCTCACTCCGCGCTCCTCCCGTAGAAGTCCCGGATGCGCGCCTGCATGACATCGCCCGTCCCGTCCGCGTCGGGAAGCTCGATCGAGGGCTCACGCGAGCCGTCCACCAGGTCTTCGGTGAACTCCGAGAGGTCCACGGCCTCGAAGTCGATGCTCTCCATTTCGGCCACCGTGAAGCCCCGGCAACTTCCCCAGCCGATCCCGAGCTGGCTCCGGGCCGCTTCCTGGAGGATGCGCCCGAGCTTCGAGCCGAACACGCACCAGGACCGTTCCCGGCGGACGCACACCCCCAGGATGCGCCTGGTGCACCGCTTGCCCAGGTAGTGCGTGTTCCCGGCGTGGCGCTCCTCGGCCAGGAGGCGCTCGCTCTCGCTGCAATTCGCGAGGCCCACGAGCACGCCCGAGTTCTTGCAGCAGTTCGCGAGCCCTCCCCAGCGGATGCGGCACGAGCGGCGCGTGCCGTGGAAGAACCGGAGATTCTCCCGGTCGAACTCCTCACCGCTCATGTCGAGCACCATGTTGAGCCGGGCCGTCGATTCGATGAACCCGGTGTTGGCCTGCGATGCGGTCGTCTCGCAGCCGGAGCCCACGCACCAGGAGACCGAGCCGCAAGGGCCGCCGGCCTCCGCGTCCGCCACCCCGGCGCGGCAGTCCGCCACCGATCCGGACGCGAGCCCGCCCGCGCCCCAACCGGAAGACTGCGGATTGCCTTCGATTCCGTCTGCGCGGAGCGCGACCGGATCGTCCGTTCCGACCGACTCCTCCGGGCGCGCGACCGTGGCCTCGATCACGGCGCGGCCGGCCCGGCCTCCGGGATCGTCCGGATCCGCCAGGGCCCGAACCGCCGCGGCATCGAGCTCGGCAGCGCCCAGGCCCCGTTCGGGCACGCTCGTTCCCGCATAGCCGGGAACGTCGGCCGCGGAACCCGCGTCCTTCGCGATGGCCGCCGCCGCGGCCCGGCCCGCCTGGCCGACGGCGCGGGCGGCCTCTGCCGGGTCTTCGGCCCAGGTGCGGCCGACCGCGAAGTACGCCAGCAGAAGCGCAACCAGGACGACAGCCTTCCTTGCATCGCAACGTTTCACGGCCGATCTCCTTTCAGGCTCGCGAGATGCCGGCGCGCGGCGTCCCGGCTCGGTCCGCCCTCCACGGCCACGGCCTCCAGCGCCGCTTCGAGGCCGATGTTGCCCGCGATGCGGTCGTGGGGCGGCGCCGGATCGGCGGCGCACCCCGCGCTTTCGCAGGGCGGGACCCCGCCCGGGACCACCACGACCGCGGGAATCGCGGTCACGCCGAAAAGCCGGAACAGGCGCGGGTCGATGGCGGCGCCTCCCTCGCGGCCCAGGTACGGTCCGATGCGCTTCACCGTGGCCTGCAGGCCGCCCGGGCCGAACCCGCGCAGGACCAGCGGAGATCCTATCCGCGCGGCCTCCCGGCTCCATTGCCGCCATGCCGCCGCCGGAGCCGAGAGGCTCATGAAGACGATCACCTCGGGGCCGCGCGGACGTGCGGAAAGGCGGCCTGCGACACGCCCGGCATGGTCCTCGGCCGGGAGGGGGCGGGGGGCCTCCCGGACGTTCCGGTCCGCGCGCTCGAGCGCACGCTCGATCACCGAGCGCGACCATGCGTCCAGATCACCGCCGGGAGCACGTTCGGCATTCCGAAGGACCCGGTCGACGACGTCCCGAGCAGCGTCCTCGGCCGTCCCCTGAGCCCGGGCCGGGCCGTACCAAGCCGTCAGCAGCAGCACGTACGCCAGCAAAACGGTGGTCACACGAAGCGCGTCACGGTTCATTTCAAACCTTCTCAGAGCAGACAACATGTGCGTTTCCGCCAGAGCAGATACCCGAAGTTCTCTCCCGCCACCGGCAGCTCGCGGAGCGCCTCCCAGAGCACCGAGGACCGCCCCGTGGGGTTGCAGCCCGTGAGCGGCGACGTGGCCGGCGCCGGTTGGGTCATCTGCCAGCGGTACTGGGACTTCTTCATCACCGGCATCGGGTAGCGCCCGCACAGAGCCGCCGGCCCGGACGTACCCCAGGCCAGCAAAAGCCGGTGAAGGCGGAACACCAGCCGCTGGGCAACCAGCAACGAAGCCTGGACCCCGCCCACGTGGGCGGCCACGTTCCCGGTGAGCGGATACATGCCGCCCTGGCAGCCCGCGCACCAGAACAGCGGATCGAGCGGCAGCCCTGCCGAGGCCGCGGCGCAGTCCGCGGCGCACGCCGCCTGCGCCGGCAGGTCCGCGAACAGCGCGGCTTCCGGGTTCAGCAGGAACGACAGCTCGTCGTCCCGCCAGGCCGGGTCGAGCTCCGAGACCCAGGCGATGTCGAGCGAGCCGCCTTCGAGGCAGCCGAGGTCGAGGAGCGCGCCGATCCAGGAAAGAAGCGGATAGACGTAGTAATGGGCGTGCCAGGTGGAGCCCGAGGCGCCGTCGCCGCCCGAGGAGCCCGTGCGCCCGCGCCCGGCGGGAAGGCCCGGATCCACGGTCATGCCGCCCAGGTTGGGGAAGCACCACGGAGCGCGGGTCACGTCCAGGAGCCGCGCCGGCTCCCACATGCCGAGCGAAAGTCCTATCCGTGGAATCGGCGAGCCGCAGAAGCAGATGGGTGACCCTGGGTTGGGGGTGTCCGGCGCCCCCGTTGCGCTGCCCATGCTGATCGGGCCGATGGAGATCGGGAAGAGGCACTCCCAGCACACGTCCGTGACCGGGTTCACGAAACGCCCGGTGCAGGACTGCGCCGATGCAGTCCCGGAGAACAGGACGCCGGCCAGGACCAGCGCCGCGCCCACGATCATCCACGGCTTCATGGCCGGACCCTCCCATCCGTGGCACCCGTTTCGTCGTCCAGCGGCACTTCCGTGATCCGGAGCGCCGACCCCTCGGCCGCGACCACGGACGGCGTGGCGCGGAGCCCGAAACGCCGCGACAGCCGGCCGCCCTGGTCGAAGAAGAACCGGCGGCCGTGGGTTCGCATGAGGTCCAGCGGGCGGCCCGCCACGAGCACGATCCGCGCGGGCCGCTCGCGGCGGAGCGCCCAGGCCACCTCGACCGGCCGAGCCCCGTCGATGAACAGCAGATCCCGCGTCAGCGGCTGCACTTCGAGCGGGTTGATCCGCGCGCCGCGGGCCGCGATCAGGGTCCCGTCCGCGGTCCGGATGTCGCGTTCTACCTTGACCGAAGGATCGAATAGCCGGGTGCGATGGACACGGGCGGGACCGATGCCCTCCACGCGTGCCGGAGCCTCGACGCGCTCTCGCGCACTCTCTACCGCCTCGCCCCGCAAGCGGGCCAGCTCGCCGGAGGCTTCCATGGCGTCCAGCCGCGCCTCGATCTCGGCCAAGAGGTCCGGCTCGGCGACGGGCCACACCGCGCCGCGCACGCCCAGGTCCTTCGCCGTACCGGGCTGCGCCGCGAGTGTCAGCGCACAGCCGACGGCCGCGAGCGCGGGGCCGAGCGGAAACCGGCGCCGCGTCATGGCCGCACGTCCTCCGGGCCTGCAAGCGGTCCTTCCAGCCCGAGCCAGGGAACGTCCGGGAGAGCCAGGGCGCGCCCGCGGATGCGCTCACGCGGCACCAGCCCGATCTCCGCGTAGCGGCTGTCGTGGCTGTCCGCGTGGTCGGCGTGCACGTAGTAGCGGCCCGCAGGGATCAGTCCCGGACTGATTGCCTCCAGCTTGCGCCCGTCGCGGGCACGGGTCTTGGCTGTCCCCAGGAGTGCGCCGCCCACCGAGACACGGCGTTCGCCGTCCAGCTCCACCCGGTCGCCGGGCAGGCCGCGCACGGTCTTGAGGTAGGGAACCGCGGAACCCGCTGCTTCGGGCGGGTCGAACACAATCGCATCGCCGCGTTCGGGCGCACGCGACAGCGGCAGCACGAGGTAGCCCCACGCGCCGTCGGACCAGCTCGCGTTGACGTGGACGCGGGAGGCCAGAGCAAGCCACATCACGGCCAGCGCCCCCGCCCAGATCAGAATCCTGTTGGCTCTCTGCCGCTCGCGGCGTAAGACGCCCGTGTCCTTCCTCACCGTCCCTCCTCCCGATCCGCCGCAGGATCGTCCCTTGATGGCGGCGCCTGGAGCGCCGCTCGGACCTCGGCGGTCAGGTCCGGCGCGCCCGCGGCCACCGCGGTCGAGGGAAGCAGCACCGCGCGGTGGCGCGCCGCCGTCCGCGCGAGCGCCTCCTCGAGCCGGTTCCCCCACTCGCGCACGGCCGCCACCGCCTCGGCCCCGTCTCCGTGTTCCCGAGCGGCCCGGGTCACGTAGTCCGCGGTCAACTCGGCAAGCCGCACACTCGCGATGCGCGGGACCCTCTCCAGGGCTAGGCGCGCCGAGAGCGCGGAGACCGCCGCTGACACGCCGGCCGCAAGCAGCAGAGCGGCCCCGAGCGTCGAGACCTCGCTCATGACCGGGCCCTTGCGTCCGCTCCGTCCGGGCTCAGTCATCATCGTTCGTCCCTTCGGCGTTCGGCGCTGACGGCACGGAAGAGGCGCGCGGCCCCCTGCCCGCTGGCGTTCTGAGAGCCTCGAGACGCTCCAGCCAGAGCGCAGCCGCCCGGTCGGGGTCCACGGTCCGGATGCGGCGCTTGAGGGGCGGGAAGGCGACCGCCGGGGCCGCGCCGCCGCGCGCTCCCGGAAGATCCCGCTCCTCCGCCGCCTCCGCCATGCGGCCCACGAAACGGAGCAACTCCGCCTGCTCCGGGGAGGGCTCGGCATCGAGCCCGGCTGCCTCCCGCACGGCCCGGTCTACGTTCTCCCGAAGCCGCCCGAGCCGGTCCGCGCCGCGCTGGGAGGAAGCGGCTTCAGCGTCCAGCCAGGCGACGTTCGCTTCGGCGAGAAGCGCGTGGAGCGCCACGGTCCGGTTGCCTCCGCCACCCTGCTCGCCCAGGTCTTCGACCGCCTCGCTCATCATCACCGCGTGGGCCGCCACGGAGTGAAACCGCCTGAGCCGGCCGCCCCTCCGGCAGGTGTTGGCCAGCACGTGGGCCAGGGCCTCGAAGTCGACGGCATCGGCGGTCAACGACTCGGGATCGCCCGGCCAGCGGAGCGGCCGGTCCCCTCTGTTCACGTCTACGCTCATTCGCGTCTCCTTGCTTCTTTCAGTCCCGGGACGAGCCCCCGTTCACGGAGCCCGTGGCTCGGCCATCGGGCTCGCCGCCGGCGATCCGGTCGATGGCCTGCTCGGTGGTGAGGCCTTCCTCCTTGAGCCGCTCGACCTCGGCGAAGGCCGGCCCGCGCGAGGAGTAGAGCGCCGTGGACCAGCGGTCGAGCGCCAGCCGCGCCACCCGCCAGCCGTCCGGCCCGTGCAGCACCAGCTCCGCGTGGCGTCCGTCCACGGTGGCCAGGCTCTTGAGCGCCCGCTCCATGCCGGGATCGCAGTGGATGCGCTTCTCCTGCTTCAGAAGCTCCACCGACTCGTCCTTCTGGGCCAGGAAGATCACCCAGTCCGAGTTCTCCCAGGCGGCCCGGGCGGCGGGGTTCGAGTAGTAGTCGTTGACGCTCTGCGTGCCGGTTATGAGCGCGCCCCGGTACTTGCGCGCGCGGCGGGCCGCGCCTTCGAGGAAGGCCCGGCTGTCGTCCCCGGAAAGCAGGTCCCAGGCCTCGTCGATGACGATGGCCTTGGGGCGCGTGCGCGGGCCGTGATACATGCGCTGGGTGGCCAGGAAGATCACCAGCATGAGCACCACTCCCTGCACATCGCCCCGGCCCTTGAGCTCGGCTAGCTCGAACACGGTGAGCGCGGCGTCCAGAGCCGGGGTCTCCGCTCCCTCGAAGAGCCGCCCCAGCGCTCCCCCCGGCCGCCACGGCCCGAGCGCCAGGGCCATGTCCGCCGCCCGCCGGTCGCCCCCGGCCTGAAGCGTCTCCTGCACGGTGCCCAGGTCCGCTCCGTTCCCGGCCTCCTCCCAGGCTGCCGCGATGGCCTCGTCGATGAGCGCCGCCTCGATGTCGTCTATGCGTCCGCGCCTGCGGCACATGCGCCCGATGACCGCGGCCAGCATCGCAAAACATTCCTCGCGGTAGTCGCCGTCCCGGGCCGCGGTCTCCGCGTCGATCATGGCGAAGGGGTTCAGCCTGGCGGGGTCCTTGCCGAAGGCTATGAAGGCCCCGCCCAAAGCTTCGGCCGTGTGCTGGAAGGAGCGCCCGTCGTCTATCACCACGGCCTCGCCGCCCGCGCCCGCGATCCCCGCCACCAGCTCCTGCATCAGCACGGACTTCCCCGATCCGGACTTGCCTGTCACCGCCACGTTGTAGTTCCCGGCCTCGTTGGCGAAGGGAGACCAGCAGGCGGGCTGGCCCCGGCGTCCGATCAGCAGCAGCGCCGGAGGCGCGTCCGCCCGCGCCTCCTGTCCGCGCCACTCGCCGTGCACCGGCGCCAGGTCGACGGCGGAGGAGGTAAGCAAGGTCTTCATCCGGCCCATCCTGGCCAGGTCCGCGTCGAGCCCGCCGACCGGGACCATGGGCAGGCAGGAGAGCCAGGCCGGGAGATGCGCGTAGCGCTCGGCGCCCAGGCGCCAGCCCTGGCCGTGGTAGATGGCCCGCACCGCCTGCTCGGCCTCGTCGATGGCGTCCAGCGGCGCGTAGACCGCGATCATGTAGCAGGCCCTCACCAGCCTCTCGCCGTCCTTCAGCCGCTCGGTCACGAAGCGCCAGTCCCTCGCCTTCTCCGGCAGGCCCGGCAGGTAGCGCGAGATCCCCGTGCCCGCCTGCTGCGTCGCCCGCGCGGATTTGAGGAACGCGCGCTCGCCGTCCGCGGCGTCCCCCATCATCACGGTAAGCGCGGTCAGGACCGGGGCGCCGGGCTGGAGGAAGTCCCGGTGAAAGTCGCCGATCAAGGCGTTGCCGCGCCAGCCCGGCCAGACCTCGGGAAAGGCCCGGGCCGAGAGCACCCGCACCGCCACGTTGGTCCCGTCAGGGTGGTGGAAAATCAGGCCCGCGGGGACCACCGACAGGGCGCGGCCCGGCGCCGCGCACTGGAGATGGATCGGGTCCCGGGGAGACCAGCGCCGCGGAGGCCGGTCGAGCCCTCCGTCGTGCGCTCCCTCGGGGTCCGGGGCCGCGAGTTCCGCCATGAGCGACAGGAGCGCGTCCGGATCGACCCGCCGCACACCGGCTCCGGCCGATGCCAGGGCTCCTTCGAGCGCCCGGCGGAAGCCCCCGAGCGCGGTCTCGGCCGCGGGCCCCGGCTGTCCCGCCAGGCAGGCCGCCAGGAACACCCGGCAGTCCTTGAGCGTGAACGGCGGTCCGCCCGCGTGGAGCGGGCGCCAGCCGGCGTGGACGAAGAGGTCCCGGCGCCGCTCGGCCATCCCCGCCTGGACGCCGCCCGTGCGCTGCCTCGGTTCGGCCCAGTTCCGGACCGCGGCCCCGTAGCGCGGGCTCGTCCAGTGGATCACCTGGACCACGGCCCGCTCGGGCGCCGCGTCGGCAAGCGTGCCCGCCAGCGCTTCCAGCGTCCCGTCGTCGATCCCGGCGAAAGGCGGAAGCTCCAGCAGGAACCCGCAACTCGCGGCATTGACATAGAGCTCGCTCCCCTGGTCCCAGGCCCGCCAGGGCAGGATGTCCGCGAGCGGCGCCGGCAGGACCGGGAGGGTCCAGGGCTGGAGCGCCTCCGGCCCGCTGAGAAGGTCCCTGAGCCGTTCGATCACCGGAGCCTCCAGCGCGCGGGCTCCAGCACCGTCCGCACCCAGTGCCCCTCGCGGTAGACGCCCTCGGCGTCCACGAAGGGAGCGATCCAGATCCGCGCGATCCGCTCCTTCGTGCGCAGAGTCCCCTCAGACGCCGCATCCGTAGAAACGTCGTCCACCGGAGCGGGCTCCGGTCCGGCAGAGGCTGCGACGCTGCCGCCCAATAGTCTCGCGAGCCAGGCAAGGGGATCACAGCGTCCTACGCAGCCCGGGGCGGACTCTCCGGCTTCGGCGGCCTCCGCGCCATGAGCCGGGCCGCGCTTCGTGAACTGCTCCTTCACGGGCGAAGTGACCGCGGGGTCCGCCTCCGCTACGCTCGTGCACGCCGTTCCCTGCGCGAGCGGGCACTGCCACGTGTCATCCACGTAGGTGGCCGCGCAGCCGCCCAGCACCAGCACCGCCGCAAGGAACGCGGGGACCGCGTGCCTACATCCCGCGATTCGCGGATGGATCGTCGTTCGCGTGCTCATTCGCCAGCCCTCCGATGGTTGCTTGCCTTTGGTTCGTCCCCGCGCCCGTCGATCTGCGCGCCTTCGATGAAGACCACGGTCACCGGCGTGCCCGTCTGCAACTGGATCACCGGCTGGTACTGCTCGGCCCTCCGGATCAGGTAGTCGGCCACCCGGCGGCCGGCCGAGCCTGCGCCCGCGCCCAGACCGGCGCGGCCCAGGTCCGAGAGGCTCGCGGCTTTGTCCTCTCCGGACGCCCCGGGCTGAAGCGCGTTGGCCGCGGTCTCGCCGGCGCCCGAGACCAAGCCCGCAAGGAACGCCTTCTCGACCAGCGCCCCCTCGCGGCTCACCACCGGACCCCGCACCCCGACCTTGCCGCTTCCCGCCACGAAGCCAGCCACCTCGGTCTCGATCACGGTCTCGGGTTTCGACCCCGCGCAGGTCAGGGTCCTGAGCCGGACGTAGACCTTCTCGGACGAGAGATCCCCGTAGGCCGCTCCGGTCAGCGTGCAGCCCGCTACATCCACCTCCAGGGCCTCGCCGCCCTCGGCCGCGCTCCGGGCCGGACCCGTCAGCCGGAGCAGCACCGGCCGCGGATCGCCCTGGGAGGAAACGCCCGCCGAGGCGTCGACCCCCGCCAGCACCACGGCGTCCGCATAGGACCCTGCCGGAAGCCATGACTCCAGCGGGCGCGGCCTGGAGCCGGCGGCGCCATCGCCTGACGCCGGCCCGCCGCCGCTCTCAAACTCCTGGATCATCGGGCCGGCCGGCGCGGCCGAGTCACCCGCGTCCGGCCCGGCCCCGGTTGCCGGAACCGGCGGGGCCGCCCGGGCTTCGAGCCGGCGGCGCAGTTCGTCCATCACAGCGGCCTGCCGGTCGATCACCGCCCGGCCGTCCTCGGCGTCCCGCGCCAGGCGCTCCCGGAGCTGTGCGTTCTCCTGCTCGAACCGCCACCGCCGCGTCTCCATGTCCCTGATCTGCGTCTCCAGTTCGCCGATCCGCGCCTCCGAGCGCCGCACCCAGCTCGCCTCCGCGGTGTCTGGCCCGGCCAGCTCCGCCTCGATCCCGGAGGGCGGCGGCGACCCGCCGCCTCCGCCCGACGAGATCCAGACCGCAAACACGATCAGCGCCGCCGCGGCCACGCCCGAGAACAGCAGGATCTGCCGCTGCCGGGTGCGCCGGGTCTCCGGATCCATCGGGGCCTTGTCTGCGGCACTCACCGGGCTGCCTCCGCTGGACCGCTCCGATCCACATCATCCACCGCCACCACGAGCCGTCCTCCCGCAGGACTGCTCCCCTGCGGCGCCAGCCAGATCGCGGCCGCGCCCGGCGCAACCCGGCCGGTCAGGGACTCCGCGTCGGCTTCCAGGCCCTCGCCTGCCTCCAGCACACGCACGGTGAACCGCGGGCCGCGCCAGACCTCGATAATCAAGAGACCATCCGCTCCGGAGGTCCCTGATACCGTCTCGACCGCGTAGCCCGGCGGGATCTCGCGCCGCGCCACTGCGTCGATCAACGCCACGAGCGCGTTCACGCGACCGGGCCGTGGTTGCGGGGCGTCCGGTTCGGGCGCCGCAGCCGCATTGCGGATCAGGATCTGCGCAGAGCCGCGCTCCGCCAGGGTCAAGGCCAGACGGTAGGTGAAACCCGCGGCCGTCCCGACAAACAGCGTCAACGGCTCCCGCAACTCGCCGCGGGTTGCGCCCGGGCTGTCAGCGGGCCGCAGGTAGAGATCCCCCCGCACCGCGTCGTGCTCCACCACGAACCCGTCCGGGCCGCGGATCACCCGTGCGATGCGGTCGCCCGCCAGCGCGATGCGGCTCACCGCCCGGTCCGAGATCTCGGCCTCCAGCTCCGCGTGGTCCACGGCCTCCAGGATCTGGATCGCCGGGGACGGCGCCGGCGTACAAAAGAACAGCGCCGCCGCCAGCACGGCCGCCGTCAGCGCAGGGGCGGGAAGTTTCCCACCCCGGACCCGCGCGCGGTCCCTTTCGCCACCGCTTTCCGCCGTTTGCCTCATTCCCGGTCCTCCTTCAGTTCCTCGAAACGCAGCAGCCCGATCCGGCCGCCGTCCACGCGGAACGCGAGCCGGTAGCGCCTGTGCATGCGCGACACAGGCTCCCGTCCGATCCAGGTCGCGAGCTTGCCCGCCACCACCACCGTCAGTTCCTCCGGGTCCGCCTCCACCCGCTCGGGATAGAACGCGGTCGCCAGGTCGCGGCGCTCCATGCGCCCGGCCTCCGCCGAAACCCAGGCCCCGATGGCTCCCCGGGCCGAGGCGTGGCTCAGGCGCGCCACGGCCTCCCGCACGTGCTCCGCGTTCTCGGGCGTGAGCGTCAGGAGCGTCACGGCGGCGGTCCGCCCCATGTCCTCCAGGTAGCGGAGCCCGGCACGGCTTCCGCCCACCTCCCAGGAAGGCCCCGCCACCGCGGGAACCAGCACCGCCATCCGCTCCACCGAGGCCAGCCCCACGCTCAGGGCCAGGTTGGCCAGGAGCGAGAGGCCCAGGAGCCCGGCCAGCACCGCCCGGCCGTCCCGCACCCGCCTCCGCTCCGCATCCATCAGGTCCCGCCTCATGGTCTCCTCCTCACCCGATGAACCGCCGCAGATGGCTCGGAGGCGCGCCCCTGAACCCCAGGGCGAAGTCCGGCAGGAACCAGTAGAGCGCCGAGACCGCCACGTCCGCGCCGCCGCCCCGCTTGACCCGCCGGAGCAGCGCCCACGCCGCGAGACCGGCAACGAGCCCGGTCACGAAGGCGTTGGCCGCGAGCCCCAGGACCGCAGGCCCCAGGAGCACCGCGGCCTCGTCCAGCGTCCAGAAGAGCCAGCGCTCGGGATCGTCCAGGCGGGAAGGGATCGCGTGCTTCGCCGAATCGCTCACCGTGTCTCACCCCTCACACGATCGCCGTGCCCACGAGGCCGGTGACGATGCCCGTGCCGGCCCCGGCCGCTATGCCCACGCCCACCGCACCCGCCAGTTGCGCCGCGTTGAAGCGCAACACGGAGCCCACCAGGGCCGCCCCGACGGCAAGCGCCGCCGCGAGCTGCCCGCCGGTTCCCCCGACGATGCCCGTCACCGTGCCCAGCGGACCCGCGAAGGTCGTGTCCGTCGTGGCCCAGGCCGCGTCTGCGCTCAAGAGCGTCCACGCCAGGACCACCGCCATCCTTACAGCCGCAGAATGCGTCCTCATCGCGCCGCTCCCTGCAGGGCCGTCCCGTCGTCCGACGTCGACGCCCGCCGGCGGGCGGACGCCCACTCCTCCAGGTCCGCCACCGTGTAGCGCACCCTACCGCCGAACCGGTGGAACGCCGGACCGTCGCCGCTCACGCGGTAGCGGTCCAGCGTCCTGGGCGAGAGGCTCAGCCACTCGGCCGCCTCCCGGGTGTTGAGATAGTTGCTGCCGTTGCCGTTCATGCACGTTCCTCCTTCCTCTTCCAGGTCCGCTCCGCGCCCTGCGGGCGCGGGCGGAGCATCCAGTGAATCGGCCGTCATCATCCCCGTAAATGGGTTCTCGTCCGCGACCCTGGCGCGAATCTCCCGGGCCTCTTCCTCGTTCGCGTTGGCGGCCATCCACGCGCGCACCCGGTCCACGGTCGTGAGCCGCGGCGACGCTCCCCGGCGGAGCCTGCCCACGAACGACGGGTTGCCCGCGGCCTCCTCGCCCAGCATCGCGACCTTGGTGCCGGTCACGTCCAGGAAAGTCTCGACTTCGTGACGGAAGGCCGGGCCCAGGGGCGGAAGGCCCATGAAGACCAGCACGCGGTCCGCGGTGCCGAGCCGCACCGAGCGGCCGCGCTCCTGGGACCACAAGAAGACCGGGTCGCCCAGAGCCTCCATTCCGAAGCGCCGGGCGCTCATGCCTCGGCGCGCCCGCCAGGCCGTCACGGCCCTGCGCAGGCGGTCGTCCAGGGGCATGTCCGCGTGTGGGTCAAGCGCCGTCATGCATCTGAACATAGGCCAAGCGTTCGCGCTTGACAATAGGAATTAATAGTGTATAACCTACACTTGCTTACACACCTGCCCGCGTCTGCGGCAGGCTACGCAGCAGTGCGGAGAGAACGACAGACGTTCCCGGCCGGGGAACGGGAGGGAATGGGATGGAACCGGAAGGCAGGACTGAGGAAAGAGAAGCGGTCAGGCGGGACCCTGTCCGGCTGAGGTTGAAGGATCTGCTCCGGCGGAACGACCTCACCCTGGCCGCGGCCTCGCTGGCCATCGGCCGCAACAGGGCCTATCTCCAGCAGTACGTCGACCGGGGCGTGCCCGCGGTCCTGAGCTACATCGACTGCGAGACCCTGGCCGGAAGGCTCGGATGCGACCCTCGTGAACTGCTCCACGACACCGTGCCCCAACGGAAGCCCATGCCGCCCAGGCGCCCCCGGCAGCCGGCCGGCCTTCCCGGCGCGCCGGTGGCGGCCATCCCGGAGATCACCGTGGAGGTCGCCGCCGGGGCCGGCGCAATCGCCCAGGAGTTCGTCACCGAGACCGCACGCTGGCACTGGCCCGAGAACATGATCCGCCACGAGGGCGGCGCGGCGCCCGAGGACCTGCGCATCCTGAGAGTCCGCGGCAACTCCATGGAGCCCGAGATGCGCGAGGGCGACCGCATCGTGGTCGACGTCTCGCGCCGAACGCCCGCCACCGGCGAGACCTTCGTGCTCTGGGACGGCAACGGGCTCGTGGTCAAGCATGTCGAGACCGTGCATGGCGATGAGCTCGACGAGCATGAATCGCTCCGGTTGAGGCTGATCTCCGCCAACCCCGACTACGCCCCCTACGACCGCCTCGCCCAGGATGTCCACGTCATCGGCGCCGTGCTGTGGGTGGTGCGGCGGGCGTGAGACCCCATGCGGTCGCAACCGGCGTTCGCGCTCTCCCCCGGCCGAAACGAGGACCGGGGAGCGCTCGCCCCTCCCCGGCCCTCGGCACCCTGCGGAGGAGGTCGTGCAGGGTACGGGCCCGGTCATTCGTCCTTCCCGCACCGCCCGAAGTCGGCGGCCGAGGTCCTCACGAGTCTCACGCCGCCCCCCGTCACCAGCGGACCGCGGCTCTCAGCATCACCCCGTGCTCGACCGGCGCGTTCGCGGGCTCCTTGCGGGTGGCCTCGAGATTGACCTCGAAGCCGGAAACGCCCTTGATCGCCGAGGTCAGCCGCCAGCCGATCCGGTAGTCCCGCGCGCCGCCGCCCGTGAGCCCGAAGCCCAGGTTCGGCGTGCCGGTGAAACGGCCGCCGAACATCGCCAGCCCGTAGCCGATCTCGCCCTCCAGGCGGCTCTCGGGCTCGAAGTCACCGCCGGCAGGCGCCAGGCCCCGCGCGTCGCGCACCGTCCACAGCCGGTCCACGCCGCTCGACGGCGTCCCGTAGGTGGGCGCCAGGCTGAACGAGAGGCCCCGTCCCTGCTCGCCGGGGGCGAGGCGCACCGCGCCCGACGCCCCCCACTCGCGGTAGTCGGAGTCCTCGTGCGCAATCAGCGCACGGACGCTCGCCTCCAGGCTGAGGCCCGAGCCCGGATCCGCGTAGGACAACCGTCCGCCGAGCTCGACGCCGGTGCCGGTCTCCGCGTCCCCGCCATCATGGCGAAGACCCAGCTCCAGGCCCGGCGTGAACACGCCGCCACCCACCTGGAACGCACGGCTGCCTTCGAGCGCAAGCCGCACCCGGCTGGCATCCGCCGTCGTGTCGCCCTCGTTCGAGACCGCCTCCGACTCCGTCTCGACGAAGAAGGCGTCCGCCTTGAGTGCCAGGTCGAACCCGCCGCTCTCGTCCGCCTGCAACAGCGCGCCCCTTCCGCCCAGGGCGGCAAGGCGCATCGAGAGGTCGGTGCGGGTGATGCGCTCGGGTTGGCCGGTCGCGTCGTTCGCCTTCTGGACGATCGTCATGTCGCCCGTGCCATAGCCCGCCAGGCCCCAGGCCGAGACCCGCTCGCTCACCTTCAGCCGCGCATAGGGGCTCACCGTGGTCATCGTGCTCTCGATCGTGCCGGAGTCGACGCCCGGCTGGGCGAACGTGCCCTCGCCCTCGCTCAAAGACACCGCGACGCCGGCTAGCAGCCGAGCCCACGCAGCATCCGCGCCGAGAATTCCGGTGGTCACGTCGCCCTCGATGCGCACGTCACCCGTATCCGGCGGCGCCTTGCCGTCGAAGCCGCCCGCCGTCACCCGGCCCCATGCCGCAAGGCCTGGACCGTCGCGCTCGCCCTCCGTGGCGAGATGAAACATGCTCCCGAGCAGCAGCTCGCGGCCCGACATTGTCCGCACCGGAGAGCTGCCGAGCGCACGGAACTCACCGCCGTCGGCACGCGATCCCGGCCAGGCTCTGCCCTCTGGCTCAGGAGCCTCCGAGGCGCCTAGCGTCCGCGCGAGGCCGACGCTCTGCCCGCCGACCGTCACCTGCGCGCCCGTGAGCGGGCCGGCCAACCGGTCGAAGACCGCATCCGTCACATGGCCCGCCACGGTCCGCCCAAAGCGCGAGAGCCACATCTTCTGAAGCGGGTCCGAGTTCGTGATCGTTCCAGTTGCCTCACCGTCCGATATCCATGCGCCCTGCACGTTTCGGAGCTTCAGCCTGAAGGTCTCCCTGCCCTCGTCGATGGCGTCGTCGAGGATCGGTACACTTACCGTCTTCGCGCGCTCGCCCGAGGCGAAGGTCAGCGTTCCCGACACCCCGGTGTAGTCCTCGCCCGCCCTCGCCGAGGCGTCCGCAGTCGCGTAGTCGACCGTGACTGTCCCCGAAGCCGTCTGGCTCAGGGAGACCTTGAACTCGACCGCCGCGTCCACGCCTTCGGTGGCGCTAGCATCCGCGACCGACACCCCTGGCGCCGACTCCGCCCCTGACGGCGTGGTCACGGACAAGCGCGAGTTCGGGTTCCCGCTGCTCGTCACGAGCACGACGTGGAATTCGTAGGCCGTCCCGGCGCTCAGCCCGGTCACCGTGTGCGACGTCGCGTCGGCGGCAAGCGTGTCGTCCGTGCCCAACGTCCAACCCGTCTCCCAATGTTGCACCTTAACCGCACTCACGGTTACCCCGGGTTGTTCGGGCAGTGTCCATGCCAGATCGACCGTCGTCTGCGTTGCGTTCGACGCCGTCAGGTCAGTGACGCCTTTGGGGTACGGCCGCGTGCTCGACCACGACGCGACCTCGGAATCC
This sequence comes from uncultured Binatia bacterium (SeqCode), assembly GCA_965219905.1. Taxonomy (GTDB): domain Bacteria; phylum Desulfobacterota; class Binatia; order UBA9968; family JAJDTQ01; genus JAJDTQ01. The sequence goes on from CBDCOS010000008.1 coordinate 247,147, forward strand.
ACGTTCCCGCTGTTGGTGACGAGCCGGACGCGGAAGTTATGAGTAAAGCCGCCGTGGAGCACCGGCCACGTTATCGAGGTCGCGTCCCCAGCGAGCTCTACCTCTCCATATACACTGAAGTTCGGGACATTCTCGTCGCCCGGCTTGACTAGTCCCCCCGAATGAACTTCCACGGCGGTCACGATCACGCCCTCGGGCTGGGCCGGAAGCGTCCAGGACAGATCGACTGTCGTCCCGGTCACGTTCGAAAACGAGAGTTCCGTCGCAGGCTTCGGAGGCTTGAGCGCCGCTGCCGTCACGGATTCGGAATCCGCGTGACCATTGTTCGTGGCGAGCCGGATGCGGAAGGCGTAGTTGGTGCCCGGCGTCACCTTCGTCACCGTGTGCGACGAGGCGTCGGAGGCGAGGGTCGCAAGGGTTCCCCACGCCCAATCGTTGTAACCAAATCCCTTTGACGTCGCGTACCTGTACTGAACCTCGACAGCGCTCACGGTCACACCGGGGCTCTGCGCCGGAAGCGTCCACGAGAGATCGATCCCGGTCCGGGACTGATTCGATGCCGCAAGGCCGGTGGCGGGTATCGGAGATGCCATCGCCGTCGCCGACACGGTCTCGGAGTCCACGGTCCCGTTGTTGGCGGCGAGCCGGACCCGGAACGTGTAGGTCGTGCCCTCGGTCAGTCCGGTCACCGTGTGCGTGGTCGCATCGGCGTCGAGCGACGCCACCGCGGTCCACGAGTCGCCGGACTGCTGCTGCACCTCCAGCCCGGTCACCGTCACGCCGGCGGGCTGGGTGGGAAGCGCCCACGCGAGGTCGATCGTCGTTGGGGTCGGGTTCGAGGCCGTCAGCCCCCCCGCCGGGTTCAGACTTCCCCCCAGCGTGGTCGTCGACACCGTCTCCGAGTCCGCATCCCCGTTCGCGACGAGGCGAATGCGGAAGGTGTAGGACGTGCCGGCAGTCAGTCCCGCCACAGTGTATGACGTCGGTACGGAGGGAAACCTGTTGTGCGGACCGTCACCAGTCGGATTCTTCGGAAGCAACGTTGCCACCGTGGTCCAGTCGCCGTTGGCACCCCTCTGCTGCACCTTCAACTCTCTCTCGAAGGGGGATGCCGGCTTTACCGGCGGCAGCGTCCACGAAAGGTCGACCGTGGTCCTCGTCACGTTCGAGGCCGACAAGTCGGTGACCGGCTCCGGAAGCCTAGCCTTGCCCATGACGAGTGACTTCGAATCCGCGTTCCCACTGTTCGTGACGAGCCGGATGCGGATGTGATTCCACTCCCCAGGGGTCAGTCCGATCACCTCATGCGCCATGAGCTTCGTGCCGGAAGGGTACCCGAGCAGATCGTGCAGCCACCCATCCGTCTTCGCGACCGGGGCGAGCGACGCCACCGTTCTCCACGGGGGCACGCCCCTCGGCATGACCCGTACCTCCACCGCGCTCACGGTCACGCCGGCGGGCTGGGTGGGAAGCACCCACGCCAAATTGGTAGACGTCAACGAGCCCCCGGGAACCATGTGGATGTACGGAATGGCTTCCACGAGGACATCCGTCACCGAAACCGTCAGGCTGTGCGTCGCGTCCACCGCCGTGTCCGGCTGCCCGAACGCATCCTTGCCGTCATGCACCGACACCGTCACCGCGTAGCTGGCCTTCGTCTCGTGGTCGAGCGCGTTGGTCCACTTCACCGTGATGGCGCCGGTTGAATCGATGTCGAACACCGCGTCCGAGGCGCTGTCCAGCGCATAGGTCAGCGCGTCCCCATCTGGATCGGTCGCCGCCACCGTCCCCACCGGCGCGCCACGTGCGTTGTTCTCCGCAACCTCAAAAGTCGTCGGCGCATTCGCCGGGAAAGTCGGCGCGCGGTTGGCGACCGTGGACTCCTCCACGTCGGTGACCGTAATCGTCAGGCCGTGAGTCGCATCCACCGTTGTGTCCGGAGCGCCCGCAGCGTCCTTGCCGTCATGCACCGACACCGTCACCGCGTAGCTGGCCGTCGTCTCGTGGTCGAGCGCGTTGGCCGCCGTCACCGTGATGTTGCCGCTCGCATCAATGTCGAACACCGCGTCCGAGGCGCTGTCCAACGCATAGGTCAGCGCGTCCCCGTCCGGGTCCGTCGCCGACACCGTCCCCACCGCCGCGCCTGCCGCGTTGTTCTCGGCAACCTCAAGAGACGCCGGCGCGGTCGCGGGGAAGGTCGGAGCCCTGTTGGCCGCGACTTCGGATTGGCTCGGCCGGCTGCGTCGCACCTCAACGGCCAGCCCGTCGAAACTGGGGGCAGGATCGCCCCCGCCAGCGAGCTGCAGGGGCCTGCGGTATTTGTGGGCGTAGTCCACCGTCACCGTCTGGCCCTCTTCCAGCGCCGACGCCAGCTCCAGCGTCACCTCTTTCCCGCTCACCGACACCCTGCTCACCGCGACGGTCCCCTCAGAGCCGTCCTCGCTGACCACGTTCACCGTGAACTGACCCGGCGCGGGCGCAGGCGTATCCTCCACCGGCCAGTCAAAGGTTAGCTCGATAACCTCTCGGTTTGCCCGGGCGCTCACCACCTCCGGATAGGACTCCCACCAGATCAGGAAGGGCCCGTCCACGGAGGCGGACAGTCCGTCGGGGTCGGTGGCCGTCACCGTGACCGTCACCACGGGGCGGTCCCACAGCGGCGGCGTGAGGGCCTTCCAGTCGGCCTCGGCCTCCGCACGGAACCACACCCGCTTGATGTGATTCGGGGGTCGGCTGCTTTGCGCCACTAGGGCGTCGCTCTGGCCGTCGGCGGTGATTTGCGCGATGTCTACCCAGTGGGCTTGATCGGCGGGGACCGACATGGTGTAGGTCAGGTTGTCGCCGTCCGGATCGGAAAAGATGCCGTGGAAGCCTTTGCTGACCAGGATGCCTCTGGGAGCGTTGTTCGTCCCCGTGAATTCGTAGTAGTTCTCCGCATGCCTATTTACCACCGGTGCCCGGTTGGGCTCCGGCGTTACCCTGATGGTCACGCTGTGCGTTGCGTCCACCGTGGTGTCCGGTTGCCTGGCGGCATCCTTGCCGTCATGCACGGACACCGTCACCGCGTAGCTGGCCTTCGTCTCGTAATCGAGCGCGTTGGCCGCCGTCACCGTGATGGCGCCGCTCGAATCGATGTCGAACACCGCGTCCGAGGCGCTGTCCAACGCATAAGTCAGCGCGTCCCCGTCCGGGTCCGTCGCCGACACTCGGCCCACCGGCGCCCCGGCCGCGTTGCTCTCAGCAACCTCAAGAGACGCCGGCGCGGTTGCGGGGAAGGTCGGAGCCCTGTTGCCCGCGGTCGCAGCCTGCGTCCGGCTGCCGTCTACCTTGTGGTTCGCCGCGCCCGTGGTCGGCAGTCCGCTCTTCGTCAGCACCGCGGCAGCGCCCGTGGCCGTGCTCGTCACCGCCGCGCCACCTACCGTGAACACCATCCGGGCGTTGGTCGCCGAGGCCGTCTGCACCCACACCCCGTCCGGGTCGCTGTTCCGTCTCCCCACCCTGTGCTCGAACCGAAGTGTATCGCCACCGACAACGCTCTTGAGCTTGAGCACCTTGCGGCTGTTGGCGAGGTTCGTGTCGTCCGCGCCCAGGTCCAGGCGTAGCCGCACACTGTTGTTGCCGCCGGAGACAGTCACCGCCTCGCTGAAGTGCACGTCCACGACGATCTTGTCGCCCCGGACGTAGGTGTCCGCCGTATTGTCGCCGTCCGCGTCAAACGACGGCGTCGAGCTCAGCGTCACCGAGGCAATCGTGGGCGCCGTGGTATCGGCGGCGGCGGGATCCGGCGCGGCGAGCGCCAGCGTCGCGAGGAAGGCGAGCACGCACAGCCCGCCCGCAACGCGCCTCCCGCGCGCAGGAGGCCGCCGGACACGGTTTCCGCCAAGAGAACGATACGGCCAAAGCCGGCGTACCCCAGATTGGGGTCCGGGCCAGACGCGCCGGAAGGATGTAGGAGAATTCCCCAATTCGGCAAGAGAAAACATCGCCATCGCCACAGTCCTCCGTCAATTCTCACGAACCGCAGGCTCGCCGCGGCCCAGACCGACAACCGCTCGGTGAGGCCTACCCCGGCATAGGGGTAGAGCCCGGTGAGCGTCGCCTCGATGTCGTCGCCGCGCCCGTCGATCCGGTATCCATAAATACAGGATGCTGAGAGTCCTCTTGGGCCAACAAGATAGGCGCTTTGAGCTACATGCATGCCTCCGCCACGCAGGGAATGGGTGGAAACGGTGTATGGAGAAGTTTCCAAGTGCTCAAGAACTCGCTTGACATGGTTAAAATTCTCAATTATCAAGTCTGCTAATTATGGTTATCAGCAATTTTCCTGTTACACTTGTTGATGGAGGAGGCGACCCGACAACCCGATGTCGAAGAAGCGGACGAGAATCTTCAAGGCACGCGGCAGCGCTTCCAAAAAGGACCCACCGAGCCAGGAACCCACTGTAACGACGGCGCTGGCCCAGTTTGACGCATCAACTGCGTTGGACTTGGCCCGGTCGGCCGCGGATCTAGTGCAGGCGTCAATTGCCGAGAGTACACGCCGGGCGTACAGACTGGCGTTGCGACAGTTTGAAAGTTCCGAGTATCCGGAAACCGACGCCGGAGTCGCAGCCTACCTCGGACAGCTGTACGACATGGGGCGCTCCGTAGCGTGTGCCGTAATGTTGGTCTCGGCGTTGCGTTTCCGGGCAAGGCTTCGTGGTTTGCCGTCTCCAGTGGGCGAGGCAACGATGCGGGTGCTGGCCGGGTTCCGACGTCTGGCGGCCGGGCGTGGCCCGGGCCAAGTGGCCGGGGTGCGGTGGGAACAGGCGGACCGAGTGGCGGCAATAGCCGAGCAGCGGAACCATCCGATCGGGCTCCGCGACGCCGCGATCGTGGCGGTGGCGAGTGACGCCCTGCTCAGAGTGTCGGAGATCGCGTCCCTGGACGTTGAGGACGTGAACTTGACCGAGCAGACTTTGCTGATCCGGCGCAGCAAGACGGATCAAGAGGGCAAGGGTGTCTTACAATTCCTTGGCAAGCCAACCGTGGAGCGCATCCGTGCCTGGCTGCTGAAGACCGGTTTGATGGAGGGGCCGTTGTTCCGGGCCGTGTACAAATCGGGCCACGTGCGCCTGGGGCGTCTGACGGCCAGAAGCATCCGGCGCGTCATCACTGTGCGGGCCAAGGCTGCCGGGGTGGACGGTCGGGTCAGCGGACACAGCCTTCGCGTGGGCAGCGCGCAGAGTCTGGCCATAGCCGGGGCCTCCCTGGTCGAGATGCAGGTTGCCGGGCGCTGGCGGTCACCGGCCATGCCCGCACGTTACGCGCAGGGCCAACTGGTGACACAAGGGGCCGTAGCAAGACTCCGGTATGGCTCGTAAGGCCAACTACGTGCACCATCTACCGCCCTGAAGTCCTCCTGGACCTCCGACCAAATCGTCCAATCCGAGTTGGCCTCCGCCGTCGACGTTTCATCCAAAACGAGCATCCGCGATACCTTCCACAACTGCGCCGCGTGCAAGCATGCGCAACGCCGCGCGGAGATGCGATGCCCGAGACCCGATTCGTCCCCGTCGGCACCGTGCGCGACAGGGCCGCCCACGGCTGCGCTCGGACTGAACCGGAACCGCTTCGCGGTCCGCTTACGGTTGCGGGCCTTTCTGACGTGAAGATCGCCACGGTGGTACGCACGGACGTCAACTGCAAGAGTTTGGTCCAGCGCCATGTGGAGGAAGTGGGCAGCGAGAACCGCCGGGAGGATGATAGCGAGGCGGGGGGAGGACTCACCAGGGTGGCAAGCAAAGTGAGTCGCATCGGTTGGTGAGGCTGGCGTGTGCGAAGTCGGCCAGGGTCCGGGAACCGAGACGCTACCAACCAGAGGCCGGAGATATGCCTGCAACCGACCCCCCTCGTAACGGAAGCAGCACCTTGTCCTGCGGGGCAGACCGTATGTGCCATTGACACACGCCTCGTTGTTACGCTACGCGTGGCGGCGAACGGACTAGCTTAGCGGCTGCCATCGCTAGTAATGCTCGAAATCTCGCTTCGCCAAACCTAGCCATGGGCCGTGCAGACGCCGTCATCGACCCACCCAGCTACGAACTAACGTATTGATAATGCTAGAATATTGCCTTGACACCCCCGTTTCATTCGCGAACATCCTTCCGCATGAGGGACGGTCGTGCGGGAAGGAAAGGGGGCATGGACGGCAATGGACGGACCACGAGTGGTCGGACCGCCAACGACAACACGACAGCGGAAGCACGCATCCAACCCGCCGTGCTGACGCTCGCCCGGCTACTCGGACGCCAGATTGCGCGCGAACAATACGGGCGGGTGACTGCCGCTAGTGACAGCATGCCGGTGAAAGAGACCGGCGGCCAAGGAGACCTGACATGACCCGTGCAGCCCTCTACGCTCGCTATTCCTCCGACCTACAGCGCGAGGCATCGATTACCGACCAGTTCCGGGTCTGCCGCGAGCATGTGGACCGCTCTGGATGGACGGTGGCGGGGTGCTACCGGGACGCCGCCATCTCTGGAGGCAGCATGATCCTGCGGCAGGGCGTCCAGGCCTTGCTGGAAGACGCCCGGCGGGGCGCCTTCGATGTAGTGGTGGCAGAGGCGCTCGACCGGATGAGTCGGGACCAAGCAGACGTGGCTGTTCTGTACAAGCACCTGAAGTTCGCCGGCGTCGTGATCTTCACCTTGGCCGAAGGCGAGATCAGCGAGTTGCATGTCGGGCTGAAGGGGACGATGAACGCCCTGTTCCTGAAGGACCTCGCAGCCAAGACTCATCGTGGCCTACGCGGCCGGGTCGAACAGGGCCGCTCCGGCGGGGGGTTGTGCTACGGCTACGACGTGGTGAAGGCCACAGACGGCGCCAACGAGCCGGTCCGGGGCGAGCGCACCATCAACGAGACCGAGGCCGCAGTGGTCCGCCGGGTGTTCTGCGAGTTCGCGTCGGGCGTGAGCCCCCGCACCATCGCGCGGCGTCTGAACGAAGAAGGCATTTCCGGTCCTTCCGGCCAGTTGTGGTCGGATACTACCGTCCGGGGCCATGCGAAGCGCGGCACGGGGCTGCTTAACAACGAACTCTACGTCGGCCGGCTGGTCTGGAACCGGCTGCGCTATGTCAAGAACCCGGATACAGGCAAACGGGTCTCACGAATCAACCCGCCGGAAGAGTGGATCGTCACGGAGGTTCCCGAACTCCGAATCGTCGACGACGCGCTCTGGAAAGTGGTGAAGGACCGCCAGGGGGAACTGACTAAGCGATACGCCACCGCCATCAAGGCAGTGCAGACAGCCCATGCCAACAGGTTGAACGGCACCCACCGGCATCGTCACCTGCTCTCGGGCTTGCTGGAGTGCGGCGTCTGCGGAGGCCCCTACGCCATGCGGGGTCAGGACCGCTACGGCTGCTCCAGACATGCCATGAACGGCACCTGCTCCAACGGGCGTGGCATCGGCCGCGCGGTTATCGAAGAACGCGTGCTGGCCGGGCTCCGGGATCGGCTGATGGAACCGGAGGCCGTGGCGGAGGCGATGCGGGCGTGGGCCGAAGAAACCAACCGGCTCAACCGGGAGCGGCGCGCCTCGGTAGAGATCGACCGCAAGGAGTTGGCTGCGGTGGAAAAGAAGATCACAAAGATGATCGACATCATCGAAGACGGCGGGTATGTGAAGGGCATGATCGACCGCCTGCGCGAACTCGAAGCGCGGCAAGACGAACTAAAGGCACAGCTCGCGACCGCGCCCGCAAACCTGCCAGACATCCATCCCAATGTCGCCAGCATCTACCGCCAGAAGGTAGAGCGCCTCGCCGAAGCGCTGAACAAACCGGAGGAGCGCGCCGAAGCCGCTGGCGCCATCCGTGGCCTGATCGAACGGATCGTGCTCACGCCCGGGGCGAACCGGGGCGAGATGGACGTCGCACTGCATGGCGACCTGGGCACCATCCTTGAATGGACCACAACCAGGGACGGAATCAAAAAAACCGACCCTCCCTCATCGGGAATGTCGGTCTCAGTGGTTGCGGGGGCAGGATTTGAACCTGCGACCTCAAGGTTATGAGCCTTGCGAGCTACCGGGCTGCTCCACCCCGCAGGATGGTTGTAGCCCGTCGGTGTGGCGGTGTCAACCGGAGCCGGGAAACGGGCGTATTACGGCCGGGGGAACTTTTCCCGAAGCTGTTCGAGCACGACTTCCGGGACGAAAGCGGCCACGTCGCCGCCCAGCCCGCACACCTCCTTGACCAGCCTGGAGCTGATGTAGAAGGACGACTCGCTGGTCATCATGAAGAAGGTCTCGATATTCGGCTTGAGCCGGCGGTTCATGGTCGCCATCTGGAACTCGTACTCGAAATCCGACACCGCGCGGAGCCCCCGGATCACCACCTTGGCGGAAACCTGCTCCGCATAGTCCACCAGCAGACCCTGAAAGCTGTCCACGCGCACGCGGTCCTCGGACTCGAAGACCTCACGAACCATGGCCATGCGGTCTTCCACCGAGAAGAGCGCACCGCCCTTCTCCTGGTTGTACGCGATGGCGATGATCACCTGGTCGAAGATGCGCAGGGTCCGCCTCACCAGATCCACGTGGCCGTTGGTGATGGGGTCGAAGGACCCCGGATAGACCGCAATGCTGATTTCCGCCATGTATAGACCCGCCTCAGTTGCTCAATTCGAAGAAGGAGAGCACCGTGCCGCCGTACCGCCGGCAATCACGGCGCACCAGCCCGCCGTATTCCTCGTCGACTCTTTCCCGCGCGCTGTGCTCCGCCACGACGGCGCCTCCGGCATGGAGTATTCCCGCCCGGGAAATCACCGGCATCGTCCTGTTCACCCAGCCGCCATCGTAGGGAGGGTCCAGAAATATCGCGTCGTACGCCGCGCCCTCGTCCGCCAGCCGGCTCAGGGCCTTGCCCACGGGGGTCGACCAGATGCGCGCCCGGTCCATGAAGCCGAGCGTTTCGAGGTTACGGCGAATCAGGCCCGCCGCCTCCGTCGATTCGTCCACCAGCAGCGCCGACGCCGCCCCCCGGCTCAAGGCCTCCAGCGACAGGCTCCCCGTGCCGGCGAAAAGGTCCAGCACTTGCTTGCCGGAGAAACCCCGGGGGAGGATATTGAACAGGGCCTCCCGGACCCGGTCGGCCGTGGGACGGATGGTGCTTCCCTTGGGCGCCTTGATTCTTCTTCCCCGCGCTGTCCCTGCAATGATGCGCATGGGTTCATCGCGCCCCGCACGGGCGCCGCTCGATGCCCTACTCCGGGACCAGGGTGATCTTGCCGAACTGTTGCCCGGTCTCCAGCCTCGTTTGCGCCGCTGCCGCCTCGGCCAGCGGAAAGCTCTTGTCGAGCACCGGCCTGACCCCCGCCGTCTCCACGAACCGCAGCACCTGCTCGAACTCCTCCCGGCTGCCCAGGGTGGAGCCGAAGATGCTGAGGTGGTTCCAGAAGATCCGCCGGATGTCCGTCGGCGGCGTGGCGCCGGTGGTGGCGCCGCAGGTCACCAGACGCCCGCCCTTCACCAGCGCCGCGAGGCTCTTGGCCCAGCTCTCTCCGCCGACGCAGTCCACCACCACGTCGACCCCTCGCTTGCCGGTGAGGTTGCGGATCTCCCGGGTGAAATCGCACTCCCGGTAGTTCAATCCGTAATCGGCGCCCAGCTCCCGCGCCCGGTCGAGCTTCTCGCCGCTGCTCGAGGTCACCGCCACCCATGCGTTCATGGCCTTGGCGATCTGCAGCGCCGCCATCGCCACGCCGCCGCCGATGCCCAGGATGAGCACCGTCTCCCCGGGCGCGAGCCGCGCGTTGGTCACCAGCATGCGCCAGACCGTGATGAACACCAGCGGGAACGCCGCCGCCTCCTCGAAACCGTAACCCTCGGGTATGGGGAAGCAGTTGGCGGCGGGAACCGCCACGTACTCGGCGTACGACCCCTTCATGCCCTCGCCCAGGACCCGCAGCCGCACACACATGTAGTCGCGGTTGGTGCGGCAGAACTCGCAGACGCCGCAGCCCACCGGCGGATAGAGGCAGACCGGGTCGCCCTTCTTCAGGTGGGTCACCTCGCTCCCAACCTCCTCCACCACGCCGGCGCCGTCGGCGCCCAGGATGTGCGGGAACTCCACCTTCATGCCGGTGAGCCCCTTGCGGTTCCACAGGTCGATGTGGTTCAGGGAGGCCGCCTCGATGCGCACGATCACGTCTCCGGGCGAACGCAGGACCGGGTCCGGAGCCTCCTCGTAGCGGAGCTTGTCGGCCCCGCCGAACTCGTAAATCTGGACCGCTTTCAAGACAACGACCTCGGCGATGGGTTGGTTCGGTTAAAGAAGAAGCGGCCGGCCGTCAGGCCGAAAAGGAAGTGCCGCACCCGCAGGTGCCCGTGGCATTGGGGTTGGAAAAGCGAAAGCTGGCGCCCTGGAGCTCGCTCACGTAGTCGATGACCGTCCCCTCGAGCTGCTGCAGGATGGGTTTCTCCACGTAGACCTCCAGGCCGTCCATGTCGAGCACCACGTCCGCCGGCTTGGGGCCGTCATCGAAATCCAGCTTGTAGGAGTAACCGGAACATCCGCCGGGCATCACCGACACCCGCAACCCCTGGGAGGCGAGGTTCTCCCGCTCGCGGATCTTCTTGACGTGAGCGATGGCCGCGTCGGTCAAACGAAGAAGGTGTTCCTGACTCTCCACGGCTTGGAGTCTAGTCAACGGTTGGGGGCAAGTCAAGATTTCCGCCGAGCCAGATCGGCAACGATCTTCTCCGGCAGGTCGCCGAAGCTGCCATTGGACATCACCAGCACGACGTCGCCCTCTACCGCATCCCGGACGACCATGCGGGCGATTTCGTCCACCCCGGCAAGATAGCACGCGGCCCGGTCACTCCGGTGCCGGTTGATGCAGTCTACCAGCTCCGCGGGGGAGAGGCGTTCCTCCTCGGGGATCTTCTCCGGGTGGTAGAGGTCGGGGAGCACGACCCGGTCGGCCCGCGCCAAGGCCCGGGCAAACTCCGTGAGGAAGACCCGCCGGCGGCTGGTCTGGCTGCGGGGCTCGAAGACGGCCCAGAGCCGCCGACTGGGCCATGCCTCCCGCACCCCGGCGATGGTCTCCGCCACCGCGGTAGGGTGGTGGGCGAAGTCGTCGATGACGAGGACGCCCGCCGCCTCGCCGGCGATCTCCTGCCTCCGCCGTACCCCGCGGAAGGTCGCCATGGCCGAGCGGACCACGGACGGGCTCAACCCGATCTGCCTGGCGGTGGCGTACACCGCCAGCGCGTTCCTGGTGTTGTGGCGGCCGATCAACGGCACCTCCACCGCGTCTTCGGCGGCGCCGTTGTAGCAGGGAGTGAACGTCATCCGGCCTCCGGCGGCCCGGACGTCGAGAGCCTGCCAGTCCGCCGACCCGCCCGCGCCGTAGGACAGCACCGGGCAGGCGGCCCGGTCCAGGAGCTCCCGGGCATGGACGGCCTCGTCGCACACCAGCAGGCCGCCGCCGGGCGGAATGATCTCCACCAGACGCCCGAAGGCGTCCTTCACGTGTTCCAGGTCCCGGTAGATGTCCGCGTGGTCGAACTCCAGGCTCGTGAGGATGACCCGTTCCGGCTGGTAGTGCAGGAACTTCGGCCCCTTGTCGAAAAAGGCGCTGTCGTATTCGTCGCCTTCCATGACCACCCACGAGCCCTGGCCGGAGCGGAACCCGCTGCCGAAGTTCACCGGGATGCCGCCGATGAAGAAGCTCGGGTCCAGCCCGGCGGCCACCAGCACCCAGGACATCAAGGAGGTGGTGGTGGTCTTGCCGTGGGTGCCGGCCACCACCACCGAGTGTTTGCCGTCGATGAGAAACCGGCCCAGGGCCTGGGGGAGCGACGCGTAGGGGATGCCGCGCTTCAGCACCGCCTCCGCTTCGACGTTCCCCCGGGATACGGCGTTGCCGATGACCACCAGGTCCGGGCCTTCGCCGAGATGATCCTCGCTGAAGCCGGGCAGTATGTCGATGCCGATGCCTTCCAGGAAAGTGCTCATGGGCGGGTAGACGTTCTCGTCCGAGCCGGTGACCCGGTAGCCCTGCTGCTTGAGCAGGCCGGCCAAGGAACCCGTGCCGACGCCGCAGATGGCCACGAAATGAACGTGGGCCCCGGGGCTCAGGTCCGGAATCATGAAGTCAGCGCCTCCATGGCCGCGTCGTGCACCAACGGGCGGAACTCGCGGATGGCCCCGTTGTCCCGGGACGGGTGCACCCGGTTGGTGAGGAAGACCACATGGAGGTCCCGCTCCAGGTCCCACCAGATGGAGGTGCCGGTGAAGCCAAGGTGCCCCACGGTACGGGCGGAGAAGTGACGGCCGGCGGAAGAACCCTCGGGCGAGGGAGTGTCCCAGCCCAGCACGTGGGTCTGTCCCGGTACCGTCCGCTCCGCTTCCAGGAACTGGCGAATCAAGGCCGCGGGCAGGAAATCCGGCTCGGCGTCCCGCAGGCACCGTCCCAGGAAACGGATGAAGCGATGAACGTCGGGAGCCGACGAGAACACACCGGCGTGTCCGGCTACGCCGCCCATGGCGTAGGCGTTGTCGTCGTGGACTTCGCCACAGAGGACCTTCCCGCGCCAGGGACAGTCCTCGGTGGCGGCGATGGTGAGGCCGGCACTCTGGCGCGGTGCCACGGAAGGCTGGCTCAGGTCCGCGAAAAACGTCGACGACAGTTCAAGGGGCACGAAGACCTCGTCACGGCAGAGCCGGTCCAGTCGTTTCCCGGTAAGCCGCTCGACCGCCTCTCCCAGGAGCATGAACCCCAGGTCGCTGTAGCAGACCCCCCTTCCCGGCGCGGCCACCAGCGGTTCCGCATGTATCTGCTCGAGAATCCGGCCGCCGCCGACATCCTCATTCCCGGGACCCTCCCCTGTGTTTCCGCGACCCTCCCTGTCATTCCCGCGACTCGCCTCGTCATTTCCGCGATCCTCCCCGTCATTCCCGCGACTCTCCCCGTCATTCCCGCGACTCTCCCCGTCATTCCCGCGGAAGCGGGAATCCAGGGGCGGATGGGGGTCCGGCGGTCTTGTGGCACCGCCCCATCCCGCCTGGATTCCCGCTTCCGCGGGAATGACGGAGGAAGGGGCGGGAATGACGGAGGAAGGGGCGGGAACCACCGACTCGTAATACGGCTTCCAGGCCGGAAGGCCGGAGGTGTGGTTCAGAAGCTGGCGGAACGTGACCGCGGCCTTGGCTTCGGCGCTGAACTCCGGGATCACCCTGCGCACCGGATCGTCCAAACGCACGCGCCCGTCCCGCACCAGCAGCATCATGGCGGTGGTGGTGGCCACGGGCTTGGTGAGGGAGCTGAGATCGAACACCGTGTCGGGCATCATGGGAAGCCGCTCGGGCGCCAGCGCCCGATGGCCGTAGGCCCGGTGGAAGAGGATCTCCCGGCTATCGCCCGCCAGCACCACGGCGCCGGGGAAAGCCCCCTCGGCAACGCCTCGTCGGCAGGCCTCGTCGAGGGCGCGCCACATCAGCACGCCGCCCGGGTGGCGGGCTCCACCAGCATCAGCACGCCGTTGCGCCCGTCCAGCTCTGCGTCGAGCCCGATGGGGAGCAGGGTGTTCGGGGTGGCGTGGCCGCAGGGCAGGCCCGTCACCACCGGATAGGGGACGTTGGCGAAGACGTCGGCGAGGACCTCCGTGACGTCCCGTTCGGCTCCGGTCTCGCAGTCGTTGAAGGCGCCCGTCACCACGCCGGCGACGTGGTCCAGCTTTCCCGCCATGCGCAGATGGGTCAACATCCGCTCGATGCGGTAGGGCCGCTCGCCCACGTCCTCCAGGAAGACGATCTTTCCCGCGGTGTCGATCTCGTAAGGGGTCCCGAGCGTGGTCACCAGCACCGAGAGGCATCCCCCGGCCAATGCTCCACGCACGGGAGCGCCGCCGCCTCGGAGCACCCCCGAGCCCTTGATCTGCCAGAGCCGGCGCTTGCCCGTGAGCGCGTCCCAGAACCCGCTGCTCACGCCGCCTTCAAGCTCTCCCGCGAACTCCACCGCGACCATGGGGCCGTGGAACGCCACGACTCCGCAACGCTGCGACATCCAGTTGAGGAGGGCGGTGACGTCGCTGAACCCGACGAAGATCTTGGGATGGGCGCGGACGAGCTCGGGGTCGAGAGCGGGCAGGAGCTGTATCGAGCCGAAACCGCCGCGGGCGCAGAAGATGGCGGCGATGTCGTCCCGCAGGAAGAAGCGCTCCAGGGTCTCCGCGCGCTGCTGCTCGCTCCCCGCGAGATAGCCCTTGCGCGCGAGGATCCCCTCGGCCAGCACCACGCGGAACCCCCGCTCCTCCAGGGCGCGGACGCCCTTGGCCAGGAGATCCTCGTAAACGGCTCCGGCCGGGGCGATGACCCCGATGGTGTCTCCAGGCCTCAAAGGCGGCGGTTTGAGGAGGTTCATGACGTGTTTACAGGGCGTTGGACGCCATTTTGTCAAGATTTCGATGACACGGCAAACGTTGAGTGCCACGTTCCTCCGCGTGGGCGTTCCTGTCGCGCCGGCAGATTTCCGACAAAAGTTGTCCACACCCCTTGACAGCGCGGAGACCGTGCTTAGATTTACCGCCACACCTCATAGTGCACGTCTATCGGTCTAACCGAAATACGTTCTACGGCGAACTTGGAAAAGGAGGAGAGAACATGAACATCAGGCCCTTACAGGACCGGGTCATCGTCAAGCGGATTGAGGAAGAGGAAAAGACCGCGGGCGGGATCATCATCCCCGATACCGCCAAGGAGAAGCCTCAGGAGGGCGAGGTCGTCGCGGTGGGCAAGGGCAAGGCCAACGACGACGGCAAGGTCACCCCGCTGGACGTGAAAGTCAAGGACCGGGTGTTGTTCGGCAAGTACGCCGGCTCCGAGATCACCCTGGATGGCGAAGAGCACATCATCATGCGCGAGGACGACATCCTCGGCATCGTCGAAAAATAACCCCCCACGCTTCTCAAGGAGGACCCAATGGCAGCGAAAATCGTCAAGTTCGAACAGGATGCAAGGGAGTCCATCGTCCGCGGCGTCAACATTCTGGCTGACGCGGTGACCGTGACCCTCGGACCCAAGGGCCGGAACGTCGTCATCGACAAGTCTTTCGGCGCCCCCAACGTCACCAAGGACGGCGTCACCGTGGCCAAGGAAGTGGAGCTGGAGGACAAGTTCGAGAACATGGGCGCCCAGATGGTCAAGGAAGTCGCCAGCAAGACCTCCGACATCGCCGGCGACGGCACCACCACCGCCACCGTGCTGGCGCGGCAGATCTTCGCCGAGGGGCTGAAGATGGTCGTGGCCGGACACGACCCCATGACCCTGAAGCGGGGCATCGAACAGGCCGTGGAAGCGGTCACCGAGTCCCTCAAGGGCATGTCCAAGGACACCAAGGACCCCAAGGAGATCGCCCAGGTGGGCACCATCGCGGCCAACAACGACACCACCATCGGCGAGGTCATCGCCGAGGCCATGAACAAGGTGGGCAAGGAAGGCGTCATCACGGTGGAGGAGGCCAAGGGCCTCGAGACCTCCCTGGAAGTGGTCGAGGGCATGCAGTTCGACCGCGGCTACCTGTCCCCGTACTTCGTAACCGATCCGGAGCGCATGGAGTGCGTGCTGGACGACTGTTACCTGCTCATCCACGAGAAGAAGCTCTCCAACATGAAGGACCTGCTCCCCGTGCTGGAGCAGATCGCCAAGACCGGCAAGCCTTTCGTCATCCTGGCGGAGGATGTCGAGGGCGAGGCCCTGGCCACCCTGGTGGTCAACAAGATCCGCGGCACCCTGCACTGCGTGGCCGTGAAGGCGCCGGGCTTCGGCGACCGCAGGAAGGCGATGCTCGAAGACATCGCCATCCTCACCGGCGGCAAGCTCATCGCCGAGGAGCTCGGCATCAAGCTCGAGAACGTGTCGCTGCAGGATCTCGGCCAGGCCAAGCGCATCGTGGTGGACAAGGAAAACTCCACCATCGTGGACGGCGCCGGCGAGAAGGCCGACATCGAGGGCCGTATCAAGCAGATCCGGGCCCAGATCGAAGAGACCACGTCGGACTACGACCGCGAGAAGCTTCAGGAGCGCCTGGCCAAGCTGGTGGGCGGCGTTGCCGTCATCAACGTCGGCGCGGCCACCGAGGTCGAGATGAAGGAGAAGAAGGCCCGGGTGGAAGACGCACTGCACGCGACCCGGGCGGCGGTCGAGGAAGGCATCGTGCCGGGCGGCGGCGTGGCGCTGCTGCGCAGCGCACCCGCGCTGGACAAGCTCAAGGTGGAAGACGAAGAGCAGGTGGGGGTGAACATCGTCAAGCGGTGCCTCGAAGAGCCGCTGCGCCGGATCGCCACCAACGCCGGCATCGACGGCTCCATCGCCCTGCAGCAGGTCAGGAACAGCAAGGGCAACGTCGGCCTCAACGCGGCCACGGAAACCTACGAGGACCTGTTGGCGGCGGGCATCATCGATCCCACCAAGGTGGTGCGGACGGCGCTGCAGAACGCCTCGTCCATCGCCAGCCTGTTGCTCACCACCGAGGCCATGGTGGCCGAGAAGCCCGACGACAAGCCCGCCATGCCCCCCATGCCTCCGGGCGGCGGCATGGGTGGAATGGGCGGCATGGGTGGAATGGGCGGCATGATGTAACGCTAGACTCCATCAGTCTGCTGTCCAGTCAAAGGGCCTGGAGCGTCTCGATGGAGATGTTCCAGGCCCTTTCAGCAGAAAGCGGGAGCAAAACGACCTTATGGCGATTCACGAAGATCGACATCGATTATCGCAAGCCGAGATTCTAAAGGTGTTGAGGCGCGACTTTGAGTTGACGGAGTTGGTCACCGTGTACCTGTCCGATGTTGGAGAACTTCACAATACCAAGATATTGGTCGACTCCCTGAACGAAAAGCACCTTAACAAGCTGATCCCTCTTGCACAGAAGGACGATCTTAAGGGGAGCATCGCGCGTCTTGAAGCGGCTTTGAGTTCCTGCGGAATCAGAGATGCTACTGACCACATCTCATTTCTGCGAAAACTCCAACAACTGAGGTCCTCGGCCACAGCACATCGGAAGGGCACCGAGTATCGAAAGGTCGCTGAGCACCTTGGCATTGAGGATCAAAGCCTGAGGGCCATATCCGCTGAAATCCTCCGCTTGGCTGTAGCCCTTCTGGACTACCTGACCGGTGTCGTGAGAAGCAATCGAATGAGACTTTCTTGATGAAGCACATGGAGGTGCAGTACGCGCTTCGCCTGTCCTGTTTTTGACATTCGGTCCGGGACCGGACCAAGGTCTCCAAGCATTGACCTGTACTGTGAAGGTGTCATATTGAAGGATTCACAAGGGAGGCAGCAATGGCGAAGAGGGCGAAGAGACAGGATAAGATCAGCAGGAGGGCGTCCGGGCATCTGCGTGCCTCGTTTATGAACGGTCTTGCCGAGCTCACTTCGTTCGGTCACCCAGCCAAACTCGTAACCGTCCCCCACACGGATGTGGCCAACGCTTTGAGGAATGACTGGATCCGGATCGGCCGAGATATGGGGAAGGTCTTGGCTCGCAGACAAAATGGCTGAGATACAGGAAGTTGATCCCCCACCTCCCCAGCAGGACACTGGCGAGACTCTTGTAGCGATTCAAAGTTGGGAAGGCCCGTTACCCGCACCAGAGACCTTGAAGAGGTTTGAGGCCGTCGTCCCTGGATCGGCCAAGACCATCATCGACGAATGGCAGGCTGAGACTCGCCACCGTCGGAAATTCGAACATCGTTCCCTCTCGCTGCAGTCACTCGAACAAATGAGCGGGCGCCTGCTCGCTTTCCTGTTTGCGCTTGCCGCCCTTGCTCTTGCAGGCTACGCAGCAAGTATTGGCGCCACATGGGTAGCGGGCGTCGTGGGCAGCGGAACTATTGCAAGCGTAGTCTGGGCTTTGGTTTCGAGCCAACGCGACAAGTCGACCTAGTCAGACCGCCCGTTTACCTAAGAGAATTGGATTAAAGATACACCGGGGAATGAATCCGTAGCCATGTTCGAGAACCTCACAGACAAGCTGGAGCAGACCTTCAAACGGCTTCGGGGCCACGGCAGGATCACCGAGTCCAACGTGGCGGAGTCGCTCCGGGAAGTGCGCCTCGCGCTCCTGGAGGCGGACGTCAACCTCGGGGTGGTCAAGAGCTTCATGGAGTCGGTCCAGGCCAAGTCCATGGGCCAGGACGTGCTCCGGAGCCTGACGCCGGACCAGCAGCTCATCAAGATCGTCCGGGAGGAGCTGATCGAGATCCTGGGCGGAGAGGCCACGGGGCTGGACCTCAAGGGACGGCAACCGGTGGTGCTGATGCTCGTCGGGCTTCAGGGATCGGGCAAGACCACCACGGCGGTCAAGCTGGCGCTGCACCTGAAGAAGCAGCAGAAGCGGACGCCCTACCTGGTCTCCGCGGACGTGTACCGGCCGGCGGCCAGGGAGCAGTTGCGCACGTTGTGCGACGAGCACGGATTGCCGGTGTACGATTCCGGCGACAGCTCGGCGCCGGTGGAGATCTGTCGCGCGGCCCTCGACAAGGCCAACCAGCGGCTGTGCGACGTGCTGATCGTGGACACCGCGGGGCGGCTGCACGTGGACGAGGAGCTGATGCAGGAGCTGGTGGCGATCCGCTCGACGCTGGAGCCCCGCAACGTCCTCCTCACCCTGGACGCCATGATCGGGCAGGACGCCGTCAACCAGGCCCAGGGGTTCAACGAGACCCTGGATCTGGCCGGCGTGATCCTGACCAAGATGGACGGCGACGCCCGGGGCGGAGCGGCGCTTTCCGTGCGGGCAGTCGTCGGCAAGCCGGTGCTCTACGTCGGCGTCGGGGAGAAGGCCGACGCCCTGGAGCCCTTTTTCCCCGATCGCATGGCCTCCCGCATTCTGGGCATGGGCGACATGCTGTCGCTGATCGAGAAGGCGGAGCAGGCCGTCGACAAGCAGGCCGCGCCGAAGCTCGAGCAGAGGATGCGCAAGGGGGAGTTCACGCTGGAGGACTTCCAGACCCAGATGCAGGCCATCAAGAAGATGGGGTCCATCGGCGGCCTGCTCGACATGGTGCCCGGAGGGAGGAAGCTGGGCCAGCAGGTGGACATGGCCCACGCGGAGAAGGAGCTCAAGCGCGTCGAGGCCATCATCAACTCCATGACCCTCAAGGAGCGACGGAATCCGGGGCTGCTGAACGGCAGCCGGCGCCAGCGCATCGCCCAGGGGAGCGGGACCACGGTCACCGACGTCAACCGTCTCATGAAACAGTTCATGGAGATGAAGAAGATGATGCAGCGGATGAAGAAGTCGGGGGGCAAGCGGCGTGGCATGCCAGGCCGTTTGTCAATGCCGTTTCAATGAGCTAAGACTACAGAAAACAAAGAGAAAAGAGACTCCCGTATGAGCGTGAAGATCAGACTCAGTCGACACGGCGCCAAGAAGCGGCCGTACTACCGCATCGTGGTGGCGGACGCCCGCACTCCCCGTGACGGAAGATTCATCGAGCAGGTGGGGACCTACGACCCCACGACACCCTCCGCCGCGCTGAAGCTCGACCGGGCCAAGGTGGACGGGTGGCTGGAAAAGGGCGCGCAACCGACACAGACCGTGCGCAGCCTCATCAAGAGGGCGGCCAAGGAAACGACCGCGGCGGCGTCCGAGAGTTAGCTCAAGGCTCGCGAGACCCTCGACGGACCTCACAGGAGACAGGTTTCTTGAAGGAGCTGGTACAGTTTCTCGCCCGATCCATCGTGAACCAGCCCGACGCGGTCGAGGTCATGGAGAGCCAGGACGACAACGCGTCCGTGTTCGAGCTCAAGGTGGCCAGGGACGATCTCGGCCGGGTCATCGGCAGACAGGGGCGCACCGCCAAATCCCTGCGAACGATCCTGAACGCAGCGGCCGCGAAGACCAACCGGAAGGTCGTTCTGGAGATCGTCGACGAAGAGTAACCGCCGCCCTTTCCTCTTGTCCGGCAACCAGATCGCCCTGGGCGACATCGTAGCCACGCACGGCATCGCCGGCTGGCTCCGGCTCCGCTTGTACAATCCCGAGGGGCTCACGCTCTATTCGGCCGCGGAGGTGGAGCTGGCGCGGGGCGAGAGCCGGCTCACGCTCCGGGTCGACCAGGCCAAACCCCACCGGGGGTTCGTTCTCCTCAAGCTCCGGGGCATCGACGACATGGACGCGGCCAGGAACCTGGTGGGGCTCCGGCTGTCGGTGCCACGGGACACCCTCGCGCCCCCGGGCGCGTCCGAGTACTACTATGAGGAAGTGGTGGGGTTCGAGGTGCTGGACGGCGAAGGGGAGCGCGTGGGCACGGTCACCCGGATTTGGGCCAGGGAGGGAGGCGACCTGCTGGTGGTTGCGGGGTGCGGGAAGGAGCATCTGATCCCTGCGATCAAGGAATTCATCCGGCAGATCGACATGGTGAACAGAACCGTCACCATCAACGCGCCCGACGGGTTGCTGGAACTCTAGTGTCCTGTCATGCGTTTCTCGGTCATCACACTGTTTCCGGAAATCTTCGAATCTCCGCTGGCCCACAGCATCCTCAAGCGGGCCCGGGAGAGGAATCTCCTCTCCGTCGATCTGGTGGACCTCCGGCAGTACGCCCGCGACCGGCACCGCGTCACCGACGACTATCCCTACGGCGGCGGCCAGGGCATGGTGCTGAAGCCCGAGCCGCTCATCGAGGCCATCGAGGACTGCCGGCGCAGGCTCGGCAACCCGCGGGTGGTCCTGCTCTCGCCCCGCGGCCGGGTGTTCGATCAGGAGGTCGCCGCGGAGACGCTGCGCCACCAGGAGGTCGTCCTGGTCTGCGGGCGCTACGAAGGGGTCGACGAACGGGTCATGGGCTATACCGACGACACGTTTTCCATCGGCGACTATACGTTGAGCGGCGGCGAGGTGCCGGCCTTGGCCGTCATCGACACGGTAGCGCGCCTGGTGCCCGGGGTCCTGGGCAACGAGCAATCGGCCCGGGAAGAGTCCTTCGTGGAGGGGCTGCTGGAATATCCCCAGTACACCCGGCCGGCAGAGTACCGGGGCATGAAGGTCCCGGAGGTGCTGCTGTCGGGCGACCACGAGGAGATCCGCCGTTGGCGCCGCCGGATGAGCGTCGAAACCACCGCTCGGCTGCGGCCGGACCTTCTGGCCAAGGCGCCCGGGGCCGTTGCGCCGCGCAGCAAGGTCTACGTCGCGCTGCTGCACTACCCCGTGTCCGACCGCCGCGGGGACACGGTCACCTCGTCCATCACCAACCTCGACATACACGACATCGCCCGTACCTGCCGCACCTACGGGGTCGAGGGTTTCTACGTCGTCAATCCGGTGAAGACCCTGCAGAGACTGGCGGCCAAGATCATCGACCACTGGGAACGGGGTTACGGCAGCTCCTACAACAGCACCCGCAGGGACGCGCTCGCCCTCGTACGGCTCCAGGACACCCTGGATGACGCGGTGGCCGAAGTGAGCCGGGAGTGCGGAACCGCCCCCCGGCTGGTGGCCACTTCCGCCCGCACCACCCCGGGAACGGACCGGATAACTTTTGCAAAAATGCGGGAGATGCTAATAAGAGACGATGTCCCCTGCATGATCCTGCTGGGCACGGGCTGGGGCTTGACGGATGCCGTATTCGCCCGCTCGGACCTGGTGCTCGAGCCCATCGCCGGCAAGGACGACTACAATCATCTTTCCGTACGAGCTGCGTCCGCCATCATGCTGGATCGTATACTGGGACACCACACCGGATGAAAGGGAACCTCAAATGAACGTCATTGACCGCATCGAGAAGGAGCAGACGCGCGAAGTCCCGGCGCTGAAGCCCGGCCAAAGGGTCCGGGTCCACGTCCGCATCGTGGAAGGCGAGAAGGAACGGATCCAGGTCTTCGAGGGGGTGGTGATCGCCATCTCCGGCAGCGGCAACCGCGAAACGTTCATGGTCCGCAAGACATCGTACGGCGTAGGCGTGGAGCGTATCTTTCCCCTCCACTCGCCGCGTATCGAGAAGGTGGAGATCGTCACCCAGGGCCGGGTCCGCAGAGCCAAGCTGTACTACCTGAGAAACCTCTCGGGCAGGCGCGCGCGCCTGGAAGAAGACCGCAGGCCGCGGGCGTCGCGCTGACGATGCCGTGGAACTGTTCGACTCCGCGAGCTCCCGCCCCGCGGGTAGAAACACACCCCTGGCGGAGCGAATGCGGCCGTCCAGCCTGGACGAAGTGCTGGGACAGCAGCATCTCCTGGGACCCGGGAAGCTGCTGCGCGGCATGGCCGACAGCGGCCGGCTCCAGTCCATCATTCTCTGGGGTCCTCCCGGATGCGGCAAGACCACCCTCGCCAGACTCCTCGCCGATGCCTGTCACGCCCACTGCATCCAGTTTTCCGCGGTAACCTCCGGCACCCGCGAGCTCAAGAACATCCTCCCGGACGCCCGCCGCCTGCAACGCAGCGCCGTCCCGGTGGTGCTCCTGGTGGACGAGATCCACCACTTCAACAAGTCGCAGCAGGACACCTTCCTTCCCCACGTCGAGGCCGGGCTCCTGACCCTGATCGGCGCCACCACCGAGAACCCCTCCTTCGAGCTGATCTCTCCGCTGCTCTCCCGTTGCCGCGTCTGCGTGATGCACCCTCTCGCGGAGGACACCCTGGCGCGGGTCGTGGACCGGGCCGTGGCGGAACGCGGCCGGGGGCTCTGGGACGCCGGTCTCGGCATCGCGCCGGAGGCACGGACGGTGCTGGTGCAGCGCGCGCAAGGGGACGCCCGGGTGGCGCTGAACGGCCTCGAGGGGGCGGTCACGCTGGCGCGCGCCGACTCCGGAGCCGGCCGTATCGAGCCGTCCCACGTGGAGCAGGCCCTGCAACTTTCACCGCTCCAGTACGACAAGTCCGGCGAGGAGCACTACAACCTGATCTCGGCCTTCATCAAGAGCCTGAGGGGCAGCGACCCGGATGCCGCGGTGTACTGGATGGTCCGCATGATCGAAGCCGGCGAGGACCCGCTCTTCATTGCCCGGCGGATGGTCATTTTCGCGGCCGAGGACATCGGCAACGCGGACCCGCAGGCCCTGCAGGTGGCGGTGGCCGCCAAGGATGCGTTTCACTTCGTCGGCCTTCCGGAAGGCAGGATTCCCATGAGCCAGGCGGCGGTGTACCTGGCCACCGCGCCCAAGTCCAATTCATCCTACCGGGCCCTGCTGGAGGCCACCCGGGACGTGCGCGAACACGGCGCCCTGCCCACTCCGCTCCACCTCAGGAACGCCCCCACCGGCCTCATGAAATCCCTCGGCTACGGCGCGGACTACCGCTACCCCCACGACTCTCCCGGCCACGTCACGGAACAGGAATACCTGCCGGCCGAGCTCAAGGGCCGCCGCTACTACGAGCCCAGTGACGAAGGGCACGAGCGGACCGTCCGGGAGCGGCTGAAATCGTGGGAAGCGCTGAAGAAACGCGATGAGGAGCCCTAATGCGCCGGGGGCCGGCCCGCTTCCAGCTCGCGCCTGACCGCGTCCACCCTGCGGAGGAAACGCTCCGTCGCGCGCTCGCCTTCCGTGCGATTGCGGATGACGCGGGGGGTAATCAGAATCACCAGCTCCGTCCTTTCGGCACGTTCCAGGTCCGTCCGGAAGAGCGAGCCCAGAACCGGCAGCTCCATGAGCAGGGGAATCCCGATCCGGGTCTTCCGGCGATTGTCCGTGATGATGCCTCCGATGACCAGGGTCTGGCCGTCCTGAAGCACCGCGGTGGTCTCGGCGTCCCGGACGTTGAAGGCATCGAAGGATTGCCGTCCCACCATCACCCTCTCGCCCACGTCGCTGACCTCGACCCGGACCTGCAAGTGCACGAGACCTTCGGAGTTGACCTGCGGCACGATGGTGAGGATCCGGCCGACGTTCTTGAACTGGATGGTGGTCGTGGTCGCCTGAGCCTCTTGCGAGACCACCATCCCGGTGGCCACGGGCTGCTCGCTTCCTACCCGGATCCGCGCGGGGCGGTTGTCCACGGCCAGCAGATGAGGCGATGACAACACCTTGACCCGGGCATCCCGCATCAGCGCGTTGACGAACACGCGGAACTCCCGGCCGGTCTCGACGATGGACGTGAAGCCCGACTCCAACGCCCGGAACCCGGCCCCGTGCCCCTGCCCCTCCGACGGTCCCTCCCCGGAGGCCGCGGACTCGAACCCTCCTTTCGAGAGCGCGTACTCTACGCCGAACTCGAAGTCGTCGGTGAGGGTCACCTCGGCTACCAGCACCTCCATGAGGACCTGGCGCGGGATCTGGTCCAGTTGCCCGAGGACCTCTTCGATGTCGAGATATTCGCGGCGCGTCGCCCGGATGACCAGCGAGTTCGTGGCCGGCTCCGCCACCACCCGGACACCTTCCCCGGCTCCGTCCCGAAGCACCCCCGGGGACCCGGACGGCCGCGGCGGCAACAGTTTGTGGCCCTCCGGCGCTTCGGGCGACCCCGGCATCCCGCCGCTCCCGTCGATACTCCCGGCAAGGGAGACCGCTCCGAGGCCGCGCCTGCCTGGGCCGGGATCGGGTTTGCCCGTGGCGGACCGGCCGGTTCCGTAGAGCCGGCCGAGGACCCGCGCCAGCTCCGTAGCCTTGCCGTTTTCGACCGGCCGGATGAAGATCTTCCGTCCCGGCGTATCGGCCGCCACGTCGATGCGCTCGATCCAGCGTTTCACGTAGTTCCATGCCGCCTCGCTGTAGGCGACGACCAGGAGCTGGTTGATCCGTGGCAGGGGGAGGAACCGGGCGGCGAAGTTGTCCTCCGGTGCGGGGGAAGCCGCGAACAGCCTCATGGCAGCCGCCATTTCACCCGCGAGGTCCCGTGCCGCGGCCGCCTTGGGCTTGTAGAGTTCCATGCGGGTTCCGGCGAAGACCTCGACATCGATCAGGTCCTTGATCTCCGCCAGGCGCCGGATGTTTGACGGAAGATCGACGAGTACCAGATAGTTCCCGTGTACGTGATCGAGAACCGTCCCTCCCTCGCTCATGAACGGGGCCAGCAGCCGCTTCATGGCGGACGCCGGCAGGAAACGGACCGGCAGGATGTGCATGGCCAAGCCGGCGCCCTTCATTCCGCCCGGGCGGACCAACCCGGACGCTTCCCCGATGGGAACGATGCGGTACACGCCTCCCCGCTTGACCGCCACGGCGTCATGGACGCGGAGGATCTCGTGGAAGATGGGCAGGAGGTCGCGCCGCTCCACCGGCTGCGGGCTGAACAGCGTCACCACGCCCCGAACGCCCTCCTCAATGGTGTAGTTGAGACCCAGGTGCCGCGCGATTACGTGAACGACCTCGACCAGGTCCGCGTTGTCGAAGTTCAGCGTGACCGTGCCGGGGGAGGGCGAGGCCGTCACGGCACGCGGGGCGCGGGAGGCGGGACCCGGCGACGAGGAAGAGGTTATCTGGCCCCCGCCCGGAGCGCCGAGCAGATGGACCCCCACGATCAGCCAGACCACGATTCGGAGAGCCTTGACGGTCATGGCTTCTACGTGACGCAAATTCCGGACCGGCCCCCGGATGGTCCGTGGTGTGAGCGGGAGGCGCCTGGTGTCGTGTCTCACAAGTTCCTGCGACAAGTTGCGCAGGAGTTACGGGACACGACACTAGGACCCCAGGCCGAGCAGGTTGAACTTCACGCCGAAAACCGTCCGGTCCGGGTTGACTTGCCGGTCGACCGACACGGTGACGGTCCAGCACTCGCACTCCGAGAGATACTTGACGCCCGCCCGGTTCGTACCCAGGCGGCCCTCGACGCCGTCGTAGCTCCCGTCGTAAAGCAGAACGACACGGTCGGTCATGCGGAACAGGAGTCTGGCCTCGACCCCGTTCAGGGGCTCCCGCCGTACGCATTCGCCCTCCGCGAGACACTCGGCGGCGGGACCGGGATTGGCGTACTGCGCGAGCGGGGCAAGCGGATTCTCGCGAATGTAGCGGTACCTCAGCGAGACGTTGTGGGGACGCGCGAAGTCCCTGTCGGGCACCTTCGTCTCGACGGGAGCATCGCCGAGCAGCGAGAACCCGACCGCCGCCTGATGGAGGGTCCATGGCCCGGGGTCGATTCCCACGCCGGCCTCGAGGTCAAGGTTGCGCGTGAGGTTGACGTGAAGACCCATCTCAACGTCGGACAGGCCGTCGCTGCCCCTGCGGGACCGGTCGAGGTCGAAGCTGGCGCCGAGCCGGGCGCGGGCCAACCGGCGCGCGTAAACACCGTCATCCCGTGCGCCCTCCCCGCCGCCGTCTCCCGCTGCCGCGCGCGCTCCCCAGAAGCGGTTGGTCAATGAGACCGTGATCACGTTACGGCGATTGATCCGGTCGATGCTGTCCCAGAGCGGGAGGCCCCGCTGGTCGGTGGAGGGAATGAACAGGTATTCCACCGCCGGCTCCACCACGTGCCGCAACCTGTTCCACGGCCCCCCTTCCCGTTCATAAGTACGGCTCAGAGAGGTGGCCAGGCTCCCGTGAAGCTCCAGCAGCTCCCGGGAACCGTTGCGCCGGAACCTGCCGGCGTGGCGGTTCTCCGTGGGGTCGAACCTGCCGTCGACGGCGTCCAGCCGGTACAGGGTCTCGCGGAGGGCCACGCTGGCGGCGAGCCTGAAATGCCGGCCCACGGTGAGAGGAAGCGTCAGCTCGGGCCGGAGGTCGACTCTCAGGCCGTCGGCGCGCTTCTCGCGAACGAAGTTGGTCAGTTGCACGTCCCAGCCGAGCTCGAGGGGATGCTGGAGCGTACGGCTGCCGCTGAAGGCGATGTGGGGGACCCGGTGAAGCGCATGCCTCTGTGGCTGGACGAGGTCCTGCTGGTAGTCCAACGCTCCCTCGAGCGTCATTCCGGACCCGTGGCGGTAGAACCCGAGGCGGGAGGCGCTGTAGCGGCTGATGCGTGCCAGCCTTCCCGCACCCGGGCTCAGGTCGGAGAACTCCATCAACTCCCGCGTGACCAGGCTGTCGCTGTAGACGGCCACGTCGCTGAACGTGGTCCACGGGCCGCGATGCCGGTGGGTCCAGAGGACGCTCCACCGGTCCGACGGTATCTCGGGGTCCGCGATCGCCTTGTTCTGCACCGCCCTGTCGTCGCGCATCCGTTCGCTGAAGTAGGCGGCATCCAGCCGCCCGTCGGTGGTCCGGTCGAGGACGGTGCGGTACTGTCCGGCGACGCCGACGCGCGTCTTGGACTCCATGGCGAACTCGAGGGTGGCATCGTTGCTCTTGTCCAGAGCCCAGAAGAAGGGTTGCCGGTACCGGAGCCCATCCTCGTCGGACCACCCGAAGGAGGGGAACAGCAGCCCGGTCGTGCGTTGCGTGAGATTGGAGAAGTAGACGTGCGGGAGGTAGAGGACGGGAACATCGTAGATGTAGAAAGTAGCGCCGTCGACCTCCACCTTGCCTTCCTGGCGCAACCGAAGTTCCCGGACGCCCACGCGCCACGGGGGTGTGCCGCTCTCGCAGAGGCACGTGGTGAAGCGGCCGTCCTCCACCTCGTAGGCCTGTCCCTTGAACTTCTCCACCCGGCTGCCGCTGAAGCTGAGCTGCCTGTCCGCGATGAAGACCTCCCCGTCCCGGATCGTGGCGGTCTCGTCCTCGAGGTTCATCTCCAGCGTTGAAGCCTCCAGCCGGTACCGCGGATCGCGGAGGGAAACCGAGCCCTCGGCGCTCAGCGTTCGGGGCGACCGGCGGAACTCCACCGCATCGGCGCCGAAGACCGTCCGGCCGCGCCGTATCTCCACGTTGCCGCGGGCCTTGACGGCCTGGTCCCGCCGGCCCACCTCGACGGACTCCGCGGATACCTCGATACGGTCCGCGTCATCTCCGGACTGGGCCTGTGCCATGGCGCCGGGCAACAGCATGCTCAATGACGACAGCAGCAGCCACGTCCTGAACCGGATGTGCGATCTCGATTGAAGCATGTCGGGCGTCCTGCCCCCCTACCCGGGATCGCGCGATTGCGCGGCCAGCTCCAGGGCCTTGCCGCGGACCGCGCCCACGAGATAGAGGGAGCCTGCCACGAGGATGGGACCGGCCCGCCGGTGTGCCGCAAGGCCCGCGATGGCCGTGACCGGATCGTCCACCGTCGTTGCCGGCAAACCCCGCGGCACGGCCGAAAGCAGCGAGCGCGGATCGGCGCCGCGCGCGGTCGGTACCCGTGTCAAGACCACCTCTCGGGAGACCTCGGACAGGGCGGCGAGCATTGCGCGCCAGTCCTTGTCCGCCATGCTGCCGAAAAGCAGCCGGACCTTCCGTTGGCCGAAACGCTTGCGGATCTCGTCCACCAGCGCGGTCACCGCGCCGTGGTTGTGGGCGCCGTCGAGTATCACCGGAGGAGGCCCCGGCAACAGCTCGAACCGTCCCGGCCAGGCCACCGACGACAGGCCCGCGCGGACCGACGCCGCCCGGACGGGAAGCACCGCGTCCAGGGTTTCCAGGGATGCCAGCGCGACCCCGGCATTGTGTGTCTGGTACCCGCCGCAAAGGCCGGGTTCGAGGCCCTCCAGCGACCACCCCCACCCGCGATAATCGAAAGACGGCGGGGCGCGATCGATGACGGAGTAGTCCCTCCCCCACTGACGGACCGTGACCCCGCCGGAGCGTGCGATCCCGTGGATGACGCGCTTCGCGACGGGCGGCAGGGCGCCGCACACCAGCGGCACCCCGGGTTTGATGATGCCGCCCTTTTCCCGGGCAATGGACGCGATGCCGCTTCCGAGGAAGCGCTCGTGGTCCCTGGCAATGGTGGTGATGACGGTGGCGCTGGGGTGCACCACGTTGGTGGCGTCGAGCCTTCCCCCGAGGCCCACCTCCACCACTACAACCTCCACCGCCTCCCGGGCGAAGTGCAGAAAGGCCATGACCGTGGCGAACTCGAAGAACGTGAGGCAGAAGGCCGCGCGCTGCATCCGCTCGGCGATCTCCTTGACCAGCCGCGTCACCGCCGCCTGGGTGATACGCCGCCTGCCCACACGGATCCGCTCGGTGAACGCGGACAGGTGCGGCGAGGTGTAGAGTCCCGCACGGTAGCCCTCCGCCGATAACACCGAATGGATCATCGCCGCGGTGGAGCCTTTGCCGTTGGTTCCGGCAACGTGACAGACCTTGAACCGGTCTTGCGGATTGTCGAACAATGACAACGCCTGGGCCACGCGCTCGAGGCGCAGGTCGATCTCGGCCCCGCGAAGATTGTAGATGAAATCAAGACTCTTTTGATAGGAAGTCACGAGACCGAGACCGAGGCACGGGCGGATTTGACGCCCGCCGCCTCATTCCCCCTTGGCTGCCGCGATGAAGTCCTTCAGTCGCCGGTGATCCTTGCGCCCCGGGGCCGCCTCGACTCCGGTGCAAACGTCCACGCCGAAAGGCTTCAACTCACTCACCGCCGCGCCGACGTTGTCGACATCGAGCCCGCCCGCCAGGATCACCGGCCGCGCCATGGCGACGTTCAGCCAATCCCAGGTAAAGGTCGATCCCGAACCGCCGAACCCGGGACTCCAGGAATCCAGGAGATAGTAATCCACCGGATACTCCCCGACCGCCCGGATGGTCTCGGCATCGCGCACACGGAAGGCCTTGATGACCTTGAGCGGCCAGCGGGCGCAATAGCTCCGGTCCTCGTCGCCGTGGAACTGCACGGCGGTGAGTCCGGCGCCCCCCCGGGAGCGGCACGCGCGCAGCACGGACTTCACGTGTTGCCGGGACTCGTTGACGAAGAGCCCGGCGGTGCAGATCCCGGCGGGGACCTCCCGAAGGACCTGCGCCGCGTCATCGGGCGGGATGTATCTCGGGCTGGGCGGGTAGAAGTTGAACCCCAGGGCGTCCGCGCCGTACTCCACGGCCCGCAACGCGTCGTCGGCGTTGGTGACGCCGCAGATCTTAACCTTGACCATGACGTTGCGCCGCGACGTCCGTCCCCAGCAGCTCCGCCAGCTTGGCGCCGGGATCCGGGGCGCGCATGAGGGTCTCCCCTACCAGAAAGACCCGGCCCCCGGAGGCCTCGAGCCGTTCCACCTGCCGCACGTCCTTGATGCCGCTCTCGCACACCGCCAGCACCTGGGACGGGATTCGCGGCAGCAGGGCTTCGGCGACCCCCAGGTCCACCTGGAAAGTCCGCAGGTCGCGGTTGTTGATGCCGACCAGGGATGCGCCCGCTTCGAGCGCCGTCTCCAGCTCCGGTTCCGAGTGTACCTCCACCAGCACATCCAGGCCGAGGGACCGGGCCTCGGCATGGAGCGTTGCCAGCTCTCCCGGATCCAGGATCGCGGCGATGAGGAGCACGGCGTCCGCTCCGAAGCTCCGGGCCTCCACGAGTTGGTACGCGTCGATGACGAAGTCCTTCCTGAGGAGCGGGAGGGAGACCTCCGCCTTGATATCGGACAGGTAGCGGAGCGAGCCGTCGAAGAAGCGTTCCTCGGTTACGACGGAAAGGGCGGCGGCTCCACCGGCCTGGTAACCGCGTGCGATGCCCACCGGATCGAAGTCCGGGCGAATCACTCCCTGGGAGGGCGAGGCGCGCTTGACCTCGGCGATGACGTGCCGGCCGGGCCGCGACAATGCCGCCAGGAACCCGGCGGGACCCCGCTGGTACAACGGGCTGTCCTTCAGGGCCTCCGCCGGACGCTCCTTCCGGCAAGCATCGACGTGCGAACGGACGTGGGTGACGATCCGGTCCAGGAAATCGTTTCTCACGTCATGACTCATTGGTGAGCTGGACCAGGTGTTCAAGCTTCTGAAGAGCGGCGCCGGAATCGATGCGCTCCCGCGCCAGGCCGATGCCGTCCGCGATGGTTTCGGCCCGTCCGCCGACGCAGAGCGCGGCGCCGCCGTTGAACGCGACCACGTCCCGCGCGGGACCCGGCTCTCCCTTGAGCACCGAGGTCACCATGGCGGCGCTCTCCGCGGCGTCCGCCGACGTGAGCCGTGCGGCGGGGTGCCTGTCGAAACCGAAATCACGGGGGTCGAGAGTGTAGCGCGCGACCGCCCCGTCCTTCCACTCGGCCACCGAGGTAGGGCCGCCGAGGGAGATCTCGTCCAGGCCTTCGTCGCCGTGGACCACCATGGCCCGCTCACTCCCCAGGTTGCCGAGAACCTGCGCAACGGTCTCGATCAGCGTGCCGTCGTATATGCCGATGAGCTGGTGGCTGGCCCTGGCGGGGTTGGTGAGGGGGCCCAGGAGGTTGAATATGGTCCGTATGCCCACCTCGCGGCGCGGCGCGGCGGCATACTTCATGGCTCCGTGCATGGCCGGCGCGAACAGGAAGCCCAGCCCCACCTCCCGCAGGCACCGCTCCACCATTTCCTTGGGCACGTCGATCTTCACCCCGAGGGCGCCCAGCACGTCCGCGCTGCCCGAGCCGCTGGACACCGCTCGATTGCCGTGCTTGGCCACGGTGATGCCGGCGGCCGCCACCACGAAGGCGACCGTGGTCGAGATGTTGAAGGTGTTCTTCCCGTCGCCGCCGGTGCCGCAGGTATCCAGAACACAGCCGTCCCCCGCATCGATGTGCAGCGCCTTCTCCCGCATGACCCGGGCGGCGCCGGTGACCTCTTCGACGGTCTCCCCCTGGATCCGCAGCGCGGTCAGGAACGCGCCCACCTGGATGGGGGTGGCCTCGCCCGTCATGACCTGGTTCATGACGTCGACCATCTGTTCCTCGTTGAGGTTCGAACCGTCCACCAACTGCGCTATGGCTTCCTGGATGTTCATTGATTCCTCGTGATCATCGCGTTCTTGTAGTCCTCGTTCTTGAGGCGCTGGAGATCCGCCATGGCTTCCTGACGGGTGCCATACCGTCCCACCCGGACCCGGTAGAAGGTCTTCCGGTTGAGCTCTCCGGAAGTAACGTAGGCTGGATATCCGCGCTTCTTGAGCTCCGCCACCATGCCGTCCGCGGTGGCGCGATTGCGATGCGCCGCGATCTGCACGGTCCAGGGTGGCTGCGCTTTGGGGTCTTCCGGCTTTTCCGGGGGTTTGGGCTTCGTCAACGTGTCATAGAACGTGAGGACTTCTTCCTTCTTCGCATCCGAATTGACCGGGACCTTGACGAGCTCTTCCTCGCGTTGCAGGAGCTTCCGCTCCTCGATGCTCTGGCCGATCAGGATGCCGAGAAAGAAGATAACGACCGACGCGATGCCGAACAGGACGGTGAGGGTGACGAGCTGAGTCCGGCTGAAGTAGGCAAGACCGCCGTCCGTCAACTTTCGATGGTTGGCCATATGCACCAATCAATCAGAGCCGTTGCGTGGCTCCGCGCCGGACTCGGTTACGGCGGCAGGAAGGCGTGACTATCGGAGGGACTTTTTCAGGCCTCGGCGGTGGCCGCCGGCTGGCCTGCCGAATCGTCACCTCCCGCCGTGCCGGCCTCCGCTCCGATCAACTCGATGACGGAAAGCGGCGCCGCATCGCCCCGGCGGCGGCCGACCTTGACGACCCTGGTGTAGCCGCCGTTCCGATCCTGGAAGCGCGGCCCGATCTCGTTGAACAGGCGGGCGACCACGGCCTTGTCCTGAACGAAGGCCAGGGCACGGCGGCGCGCGTGCAGGCTGCCGTCCTTGCCCAGCGTGATGAGCCAATCCGCCCAGCGCCGCAACTCCTTGGCCTTGGCATCGGTGGTGGTGATACGGTCGTGGCGAAGCAGCGACGTGGCCATGTTCCGGAACAGCGCCAGCCGGTGGCTTGGGCTGCGATTGAGCTTTCTACCTTTCTTCAGGTGCCGCATGGCCTATGCTGTCTCCTTCTGATCGGCCTGCTTCCGGCTCTCGAGCTCTTCGCGGCCGGGGAAATGGTCCAGCTTCATGCCCAGCTCGAGCCCCAACTCCGCCAGCAGCTCCTTGATCTCGTTCAGGGACTTGCGTCCGAAGTTCTTGGTCTTGAGCATATCCTGCTCGGTCTTCTGCACCAGTTCGCCGATGTATTTCAAGTTGGCGTTCTGCAGGCAGTTCTGCGCCCTGACGGAGAACTCCAGGTCCTCCACCGCGCGGAAAAGATTCTCGTTGAGCGGGGCGGCCTCTGCATCCGATTCGTTATCCGCCGGCTCCGGCCCCTCCTGGAAGTTGATGAAGATGTTCACCTGGTCCTGCAGGATTCGCGCCGCGTGAGCCAGGGCGTCCTCGGGCTTCTCGCTCCCGTCGGTCCACACTTCCATCACCAGCCGGTCATAGTCCGTGCGCTGGCCGACGCGTGCGTTGGTAACCGTGAAGTTCACCTTGCGGATGGGGGAGAAGACCGCATCCATGAAGATGGTGTCGACCGGCAACTCCTCTTCACGGTTGCGCTCCGCCGACACGTACCCCTGACCCATCCGTACCACCATCGTGGCGCTCAGCCGTCCTTCTTTCGAGAGCGACGCGATGTGGTGCTCGGGATTGAGGATCTCCACTTGCGGGCCGCAGATGAGGTCCTCGGCCAGCACCTCTTTCGGACCTGCCAGATCGACGCGGATGACCTCCCTTTCGGAGTCGTGCAGCTTGAGCCGCACCTCTTTCAGGTTCAGGATGATGTCGGTCACGTCCTCCGTTGCGCCCGGGATGGTGGAAAATTCATGCAGCGCGTCCTCGAGCTGGACCGAGGTAATGGCTGCGCCCCTGAGCGACGACAGCAGGATGCGCCGCAGACTGTTGCCGATGGTCTGGCCGAATCCCCTCTCGAAGGGCTCTCCGACGAATTTACCATAGGTCGAGGTCAAACTCTTGTCGTCGACCTCGATGGCGTCAGGTTTGATTAGTTCGCTCCAATGCTTCTGCATGGGATCTCCAACACCGTTCAAGGTTACTTGGAATACAACTCGACGATGAGCTTCTCGTTGATGGGCGTGGTGATGTCACTGCGGCTCGGCAACACCTTGATGGTTCCGGAGAAGCTCTCCTGGTTCAACTCGATCCAGTCGGGGATTCCGCGCCTCTGGGCACCTTCCATCGCGGAGATGACCCGCTCGGACTTGCGGCTCTTCTCCGCCACGGCGATGACGTCCCCCACGCCCACGCGGTACGAGGGTATCGTCACCCGCCGGCCGTTGACCTGAACGTGCCCGTGCCGGACCAGCAGGCGGGCATCGCCCCTCGAGCATGCGAACCCCAGCCGGTAGACAACGTTGTCGAGCCGTCTTTCCAGAATCACCAGGAGATTCTCGCCGGTGATGCCGCGGGATTTCTCCGCCGTCTCGAAGCTGCCCCGAAACTGTTTCTCGAGCAGCCCGTACATGCGCTTGACCTTCTGCTTCTCGCGCAACTGGAGGCTGTATTCGGAAAACTTGAGGCGTCGTTGGCCGTGCTGGCCCGGGGGATAGTTGCGCCGCTCGATGGCGCACTTGTCCGTGTAGCACCGTTCCCCCTTGAGAAACAGTTTCAAGTTCTCCCGCCGGCAGAGCCGGCAAACCGGACCATGATACCTAGCCACTGACTATCTCCTCTCAGACACGCCTGCGTTTGGGGGGCCGGCAGCCGTTGTGGGGAATCGGCGTCACGTCCTTGATCAAGCTGATGTTCAGCCCCGCCGACTGAAGCGACCTCAGGGCCGACTCCCTCGCCGACCCCGGCCCGCGCACGTAAACCTGTATCGAATGCATGCCGTGGTCCATGGCCTTGCGCGCCACATTGTCCGCCGCCTGCTGCGCGGCGAAGGGCGTACCCTTGCGGGACCCCTTGAACCCGATGGCGCCCGCGCTCGACCACGCCACGACGTTGCCCTGGGTGTCCGAGATGGTGATGATCGTGTTGTTGAAGGTGGAATGGATGTGCGCCACCCCTTCGGCAATGTTCTTGCGTCCGCGCCGTTTCCTCGGCGCCCGCGCGTCACGCGCTTTCTTCGCGGCCTGAGCCATGGATGCTCCTGTTCTGGGTTAACACTAGCCCTTCGACGGCGGCTTCTTCTTGCCGGCGATGGTCCGCCGGGGACCCATCCGGGTCCGCCCGTTGGTATGCGTGCGCTGTCCCCTGACGGGCAGCCCGCGCCGGTGCCTGAGGCCCCGATAGGAACCGATGTCCATGTGGCGCTTGATGTCCATGGTGACGTCACGCCGCAGGTCGCCCTCGACCTTCACTTCCTGGTCGATGATCCGCCGGATCACCACGACCTGATCGTCGGAAAGGTCGTCGGACTTGAGCTGGAACGATATCCCGGCTTCCTTCAGGATGTTCCGGGACGTGGTCGCGCCGATGCCGTAGATATAGGTCAGCGCCACTTCCATCTTCTTGTTCTTGGGCAGATCCACCCCGGCAATACGTGCCATGAATCACTCCCTTCGAGTCGGCCGTCGCGCGCCTAGCCTTGCCGCTGGGCGTGCTTGCGGGTGACGCAGATGACCCGTACGACCCTGTTCCTGCGAACGATCTTGCACTTGTTGCAGATCTTCTTGACCGATGCTCTTACTTTCACTTCCGACCTCTTCGTCCTTCTCCGAGGGACCCAAAGCAGGGGCGGGTTTCAACCCGTCCCTACAGCCGGCTCAACACGTACGGCCCGTCCTCGGTAACCGCGATGGAGTGCTCGAAGTGGGCAGCGAGGCTCCGGTCCCGAGTGACCGCCGTCCAGCCGTCGTCCAGGATCCTGATTTCCTTCTGCCCGGCGTTGACCATCGGTTCCACCGCCAGCACCATCCCCGCCCGAAGCCGGTGACCCTTGCCCGCATCGCCGTAGTTGGGCACCGGCGGTTCCTCGTGCAGCTTTTTCCCGATGCCGTGACCGACGAACTCCCGCACCACCGAATACCCGGACCGTTCCGCGATCTCCTGTATGGTGCTGCCCAGATCGCCCAGGCGGTTGCCTTCCCGCAGCATCTCGATGCCCTCGGTCAGCGCGGTCTCGGTCACCTGCATGAGACGCTCCGCCTCGGGCGCCACCCGGCCCAGGCCTACCGTCACTGCCGAGTCGCCATAGTAGCCTTGGTACTCCACCCCGAAGTCCATCCCCAGGATGTCGCCTTCCTTGAGCACCCGGTCCGAGGGCACCCCGTGGACGATCTCCTCGTTGACCGAGGTGCACAGGCTGTGCTGGAAGACCTTGCCGGCCACCCCATAACCTTTGAACGCCGGCCTGGCTCCTTTCTCGTGCGCCAACCGCTCCGCCAACTCGTCCAGCTCCAGGGTGGTCACGCCCGGCTTGACCACTTCCTTCAGCGCGGCCAGCACCTCCGCCACGATGGCGTTGGCCCGGCGCATCGTCTCTATCTCGGCCCTGGACTTGAGATAAATCATTCGAGGATCACCTTGACTCGTCAACTCGGCCCCGCAGATGCCGCGCGGGCCTCAACCCCTTCGACCCCGGATCCGCCCCCGCCTCATGAATCCCTCGTAGTTTCGCGAGATCATGTGGGTCTCCATCTGCGAAACGGTATCCAGCGCGACGCCGACCACGATGAGCAGCGCGGTTCCGCCAAAGAAGAACGGCACGTTGAACTGCGATATCAGGATGGTGGGCAGCAAGGCCACCAGCGACAGATAGACGGCGCCCCCCAGGGTGATCCGCGACAACACCCGGTCGATGAACTCCGCGGTCCTCTTGCCCGGCCGGATACCCGGCACGTAACCGCCGTACTTTCTCATGTTTTCCGCCACGTCCACCGGATTGAACACCACCGCGGTGTAGAAGTAGCAGAAGAACATGATCAGGCCGACGTAGAGCAGGTCGTGCAGCCAGCGCCCCGGCGCCATGGAACCCGCCAGCGTCTGGGCCCAGGGGTTCTGGACGAACTGGGCGACGGTGGCCGGGAAAATGAGCACTGACGATGCGAAGATCACGGGGATGACGCCGGAGGTATTGATCTTGAGAGGCAGATGGGACGTTTGCCCGCCGTACATCCGCCGCCCCACGACACGTTTCGCGTACTGCACCGGGATGCGTCGCTGTCCTCGCTCCATGAAGATGATGATACCCACCACCAACACCACGAAGAGCAGCAGCAGGATCACGAAGAAGATACTCAGCTCGCCCTCGCGCACGAACTGGAACGTCGAGGTAACGGCCGACGGCAGCGCCGCGACGATGCCGGCGAAGATGATGAGGGAGATGCCGTTGCCGATGCCCCGTTCCGTGACCTGCTCGCCGAGCCACATGATGAAAGCGGTCCCCGACGTCAGCGTGATCACCGTCATGAGGCGGAAGTTCCACCCCGGGTCCAACACGATGGCTTCGCCGTTGGGACCCCGGGTGCCTTCCAGACCGAAACTGATCATCATCCCCTGGATGACGGAAAGCACGATGGTGCCGTAGCGCGTGTACTGGGTGATCTTCTTGCGTCCGACGTCACCTTCCTTGGACAGCCGTTCCAGGTAAGGGAAGACCACCGTCAGGAGCTGCAGAATGATGGAAGCGCTGATGTAGGGCATGATGCCCAGGGAGAAGACCGAGAACTGCTCCAGCGCGCCACCCGAAAACAGATTGAAGAGCCCGAAAATCGTGCCCTCTACCTGGGCGAAGAAAGCCGCCAGCCCTTCCCGGTCGATCCCCGGCGTCGGGATCGCGACGCCGACGCGGTAGACCGCCAGCATCGCGAGCGTGAACAGGATGCGTCGCCGCAGCTCCGGTATCCGGCCGGCGCTCTGAAAACCTTCAAGCATGGGAAAGGACTTCGACGCTGCCGCCGGCGGCCTCGATCTTCTCCACCGCGCTTCGAGAGAAGCCGTGGGCTTTCACCGTGAGCGGCTTGGAAAGCTCTCCGCGGCCCAGTATCTTCACCAATCCGCGACCCACCAACCCCAGCTCCCGCAGCACTTCCGGGGAAACCTCCTGGCCCGAGTCGAAACGGTCGAGCCCGTCCAGGTTCACGGGAATGAACCTGGTCCGGAAAGGATTGTGGAACCCGCGCTTGGGGACCCGCCGGGTGAGCGGCATCTGGCCGCCCTCGAAGCCGGGCCGGACACCCCCGCCGGAGCGGGAGCCCTGGCCCTTGTGTCCCCGGCCGCTGGTCTTGCCGTTGCCGGAACCCATGCCCCTGCCGACGCGCTTCTTGGCGTGCCGGGTCCCTTTCGCGGGGTGCAGTTCGCTCAGATCCATGACCCGTTCTCCCTAGTGTCCGGTCTCACCGAATCTCCGCCAGGGGCTTCCCCCTCAAGGCCGACACTTCCTCCGGCGACTTGAGGTTCTTGAGGGCTTCGAACGTCGCCTTCACCAGGTTGTGCGGATTGTTGGAGCCGATGCACTTGCTCAGGACGTTGGGAATGCCCGCCGCCTCCACCACGGCCCGCACCCCCGCGCCGGCGATGACCCCGGTTCCCGGAGCGGCGGGCTTCAGCAGCACGTGCCCGGCGCCGAAGCGGCCCGTGACCTCGTACGGGATACTGTCGTCCACCAGCGGCACCCGCAGCAAGGTCTTCTTCGCATGCTCGACTCCCTTGCGGATGGCCTCGGGCACTTCGTTGGCCTTGCCCAGCCCGTAGCCCACGATGGAGGCCTCGTCACCCACCACCACCAACGCGTTGAAACTGAACCGCCGTCCACCCTTCACCACCTTCGCCACGCGGCTGATGTGGATGACCTTCTCCTTCAATTCCAAGCCCTGCGGATTGACTCGTTCCAAAACAACCCCCGGATCAGAATACGAGGCCGGCTTCCCGTGCAGCCTCCGCCAGTGCCTTTACCCGTCCATGGAAGAGAAACCCGTTCCGGTCGAACACCACCCGGGAAATCTGTTGCGCCCCGCACAGCTCCGCGATCCGCCGGCCGACCTGCCTGGCCGCCTCCACTCCCTTGCTCT
The DNA here is from genome assembly GCA_965219905.1 of uncultured Binatia bacterium (SeqCode). Lineage (GTDB taxonomy): Bacteria > Desulfobacterota > Binatia > UBA9968 > JAJDTQ01 > JAJDTQ01. The sequence goes on from CBDCOS010000008.1 coordinate 285,819, forward strand.
CCTCGGACCCGTCGGAGACCTGCGACAACGTCGAGGCGCTTGCCAGGGTCGCTCCGCGCTCATCGGAAATGACCTGCGCGTAGATGTGCTTCGAGCTCCGGTACACGCACAGCCGGGGACACGCGTCGCTCCCCGTGATTCGCTTGCGTACGCTGCGCTGGCGTCGCTTACGGCTTACAACCTTCTTGCTCGTCAACATGGGTTCACCCGATCCCGCCGGCTCAACCGGCCGCGCCGCCCATGGCCTTGCCCGCCTTCCTCTGAACGAGCTCGCCCTGATACCGGATCCCCTTGCCCTTGTATGGCTCGGGTGGACGGAACCGCCGCACCTCGGCCGCCGCCTGACCCAGCACCTGCTTGTCGTGGCACTCGAGGGTGATCACGGTCTGCCGTTCCACCGAGGCCGACACGCCCTCGGGCAGCGGGAACACCACCGGATGGGAAAACCCCAGCGTGAGGTGCAGGGACTGGTCCTTCAACTCCGCCCGGTAGCCGACGCCGTTGATCTCCAGCACCTTTCTGAAGCCCTGGCTGACCCCTTCGACCATGTTGGCAAGCAGCTTCCGTGTCAGCCCGTGGAGCGCCCTGACGCTCTTGGTGTCGTTTGCCCGGCGGATGTGCAGATTGTCGCCGTCCACCTCGACCGTGACGCCCTCCGGAATGCTATGGCTCAACGTACCCTTGGGGCCCTGCACCCGTACTTCCGCGCCCTCGAAAACCACCTTGACGGTTTCGGGCACGACAATCGGCATTTTTCCTACACGCGACACGCAATACCCCCGGCGTCCTGCCTGCGGACAAGTCTAACTGACGGAGCAGAGCAGCTCGCCACCGACCTTGGCCCTCACGGCCTCCCGATCCGCCACGATCCCCTTGGGCGTGGACAGGATGTGGGTGCCCAGGCCCCTGCGGACCGGATGGATGTCCTTGTAACCGAGATAGACCCGCCTGCCCGGCCGGCTGACGCGCTTCAGCTCCGCCATCACCGGCTGGCGGTCCTTGTCGTATTTCAAATGGATCCGCAACGTGTCCTGCACCTGTCCGTCGACCTGGAGGCGCCGGAACTGTCTCACGTACCCCTCCTCCACCAGCACCTTCACGATGCTTTCCTTGAGGCGGGACCACGGGACGTCCACGGTGTCATGCTTCGCCATCCCGGCGTTCCGCATCCGCGTCAGCAAATCCGCGATTGGATCGGTCATACTCATGCGAGACTGCGCCTCCTACCAGCTTGCCTTGATGACCCCGGGAATCTCTCCCCGGCGCGCGTAAAGCCGAAGGCAGATCCGGCACATCCGGAAACGTCGATAGAATGCCCTGGCCCTGCCGCAGATCGGGCAGCGATTATACTCGCGGACCTTGAACTTCGGCGTTCTCTCCGCCTTGATGCGCAAACACTTCTTAGCCACTTGTTCTACCCCCGTCGCCGGCGAACGGCAGTCCGAGATGCTTCAGCAACGCCCGGCCTTCATCATCGGTCCGGGCGGTGGTCACGATGGACACCGTCAGGCCGTGCGAGCGCTCCACCGACTCCGGTCTCACTTCCGGAAAGATGACCTGTTCGCGGATCCCCAAGGAATAGTTGCCGCAGCCGTCGAAGGAGCGGTCCGAGATTCCCTTGAAATCCCTCACCTGAGGCAGGGCTACCTGTATCAGGCGATCCAGGAACTCGTACATACGCGCGCGGCGCAGCGTCACCATGCACCCGATGGGGTTCCCGCGACGCAGCTTGAAATTGGAGATGTCCTTCCGCGCCCGTGTCACCACCGGACGCTGGCCGCTGATGGCGGCCAGCTCCGCCACAGCCGCGTCCAGCAGCTTGGCGTTCTGCACCGCTTCACCGACGCAGACGTTGATGGAGACGTTCCGGACGCGCGGCACCTGAAGTTTGTTGCGATAGCCGAAGTCCGCCATCATGGCGGGGACGATCGTCTCATGATATCTCTGTTCGAGCCTTACCATCCTTCAATCCCACTCGGCGGACCCCGCGTCAGCCCAGGACCTCGCCACAGCGACGGCAGATGCGGACCTTCTCTCCGTCCTCCAGGAACTTGTACCCGACCCGGACCGGAGCATTGCACGTATCGCACATGATCATGACGTTGGAGACGTGGATCGAAGCCTCCTTCTCCACGATGCCGCCGGGCTGCTGCGCGCTGCGGGGCTTGGAGTGGCGCTTCACGAGGTTCACCCGTTCGATAAACACGCGGCTCTTCCTGGGCAGGACCTTGATGACCTTGCCGGTCTTGCCGCGCTCCTTCCCGGCTACCACCATCACGTTGTCATCTTTGTGGACGAACAGGCTCATAGCACCTCCGGCGCCAGCGAAACGATCTTCATGAACCGCTTCGCCCTGAGTTCCCGGGCCACCGGACCGAAGATTCGCGTGCCCACCGGTTCCTTCTGGTTGTCGATCAGGACCGCAGAATTGTTGTCGAAGCGGATGTAGGAACCGTCCACCCGGCTGAGCTCCTTGGCGGTCCGCACCACCACGGCCCTGACCACGTTGCCCTTGGGCACCTTGGAGTTGGGCATGGCTTCCTTGACGGACACGACGATGATATCGCCGACGCTGGCGTACTTCCGCCTGGTCCCTCCGAGCACCTTGATGCACTGGACCCTTCGGGCGCCCGAATTGTCCGCAACGTCCAGCACCGTCCCCACTTGTATCATCGACTAAACCCCTGTGCTCTCCGGCACCGCGGACCCCTGGGCAGCGGCCGCCTCGCCGGCGCCGGGACGATTCAGGACCCGGCTCACGCGCCATCGCTTCTGGCGGCTCAGCGGCCGGCACTCGACGATCACCACGCGGTCGCCCACCTCGCACTGGTTGCGTTCGTCGTGGGCTTTCACCCGGGTCCGGCGTCTCAGGTACTTCTTGTACCGCGGGTGCAGGACGGTCCGCTCGAGCTCGACGACCACGGTCTTCTCCATCCGGTTCGTCCTGACGACCCCTTCACGCTGCTTGGTGACACCACGTTCACTCATGACTGCCTTCTTTGCCTGCAAGGGACCGGCCTTCCGCCAGGACCGTCTCCACCCGTGCCAGATCACGCCGCGATTGCCGCAGCTTCATGGGGCTCTCCAGTTGCCCGGTGGCGCGCCGCAGCGTGAGATGGAAGATCTCCTCCTTGCACTCCGTACGCTTCTGCCGCAACTCGGCCGGGCTCAGGTCTCGCAATTCCTTCGCGCGCATGGCAACCCCGGCTACCGCTCCACGAACGCCGTGGCCAGACCCAGCTTGCGCGAGGCGAGCCGGAACGCTTCCTTGGCGGCTTCCCGCTGGACCCCTTCCATCTCGAACAACAGCTTCCCCGGCTTGACCACCGCCACCCAGGCGTGCAGCGGACCCTTGCCCTTGCCCATGCGCACCTCCGCCGGCTTCCGGGTAATGGGCTTGTCCGGAAAGACCCGTATCCAGACCTTCCCGTGCCGTTTCAGGTAACGTGTCAGAGCGATACGGGCGGCTTCGATCTGACGCGCGGTGATGTAACCGCGATCGATCGACTTCAAGCCGTAGTCGCCGAACGAAAGGCTGGAGCCCCGCACGGCGAACCCGCCCCGGCGACCCTTCTGCACCTTGCGGTATTTGACCTTCCTCGGTTCAAGCATGATTGCACCCGTCTTGGGCGTGAAGCCCTACAGTCCCAGAGAAGCCTTCTGCTGCTCCTCCTGTTTCGTAAGAATCTCGCCGCGAAAGATCCACGCCTTGACCCCGATGACGCCGTAGGTGGTCTTGGCCTCCGCCAGCCCGTAGCTCACGTCGGCGCGCAGGGTGTGGAGCGGGACGCGCCCCTCCCGATACCATTCCGTGCGGGCGATCTCCTGACCGCCCAACCGGCCGCCGCACTGGATCCGGATCCCCTGGGCGCCCATGCGCAGCGCCCGCGACACGCTTTCCTTCATGGCCCGGCGGAACGCCACCCGCCGTTCGAGCTGCAAGGCGACGTTCTCCGCCACCAACTGCGCGTCCAGGTCCGGCCGCCTCACCTCATGGATGTTGATGAAGACTTCGCGCGACGACAGCTTTCCCAACTCTTCCTTGAGCTTTTCGATCTCCGCGCCCTTCTTGCCGATGACGATGCCGGGACGGGCGGTGTGGATATTGATCTTCGCCTTGCCGGTGGCCCGCTCGATCTCGATCTTGGAGATGCCCGCGTGGTGGAGGCGTCCCTTGAGAAAGCGCTTGATCTCGAGGTCCTCGTGCAACAGCTCGGGGTAGTCGTTCCCCGCATACCACTTGGAGTCCCAGGACTCGATGACGCGCATGCGGAAAACCTTGGGGTGTGTCTTCTGTCCCATCTTAGTGTCCTGTCCTGTTCATTTCGCGCAACCCACTAGGCCCTTTCGTCGACGACAACGGTCAGATGGCTCAAGCGCTTGCGGATCCGGTTGGCGCGACCCATTCCGCGCGGCATGAACCGTTTCCACATTCCGGCCTGACCCACTTCCGCCGACTTGACGTACAGGAGATCCACGTCCACGCTCTGCGTGTTCTCCGCGTTGGCCACCGCCGACCGGACGGTCTTGGCGACGATGCCGGCGCAGCCCTTGGGCACGAACTTCAGGATCGTCAGCGCATCCTCGACCGACCGGCCTCTAACCTGGTCCACCACGAGCCTCATCTTCCGGGGCGAGACTCGGGCGAACCGCGTGACAGCGCGCGCCTCCATAGCCTATCTCCTGACGCCCCTGGCGTCTCCCCTGCGGTCTCCCGCGTGGCCGTGGAACGTGCGCGTGGGCGAGAACTCCCCCAGCTTGTGCCCCACCATGTTCTCGGTGACGAACACCGGAAGGAACTTCCGGCCGTTGTGCACCGCGATGGTGTGGCCGATCATGTCCGGAGTGATGGTCGAACGCCGGGACCATGTCTTGACGACCCTCCTGGCCTGGGACCGATTCATCTCCTCGATCTTGCGCATCAGGTGGTCGTCCACGAAAGGACCCTTCTTGACCGAGCGCGCCATGTCTATCTTCCCTTCCTGCGCTTCACGATGTACTTGTCCGAAGGCTTGACGCCCCGGGTCCGGTACCCCTTGGTCGGCTTGCCCCAGGGGGTCTGCGGATGGTTGCCCTTGGACTGTCCCTCGCCGCCTCCGTGGGGATGGTCCACCGGGTTCTTGGCGATGCCGCGGGTCACGGGCCGGCGACCCATCCATCGAGACCGCCCCGCCTTGCCGTAGGTCACGTTCTCGTAGTCGGCGTTCCCCACTTCGCCCACGGTCGCACGACACTCGGAGCGGACGTTGCGAAGCTCCCCGGACGGCAGCTTGAGCAGCGTGTAGGAGCCCTCCTTCGCCATCACCTGGGCGGAGGCTCCGGCGCTGCGGACGATCTGGCCGCCCTTGCCGGCCTTGAGCTCCACGTTGTGCACCAGCGTACCGGTGGGGATGTACCGCAACGGCAGGGAGTTCCCCGGCTGGATGTCGATGTCCTGGTCTCCGGACACGATGCGGCTGCCCACCGTGAGCCGGTCGGGGGCCAGGATGTAACGGCGCTCGCCGTCGAGATAGCAGATGAGCGCCACCCGGGCGGACCGGTTCGGATCGTACTCGATGGTCTCGACCCGGCCCGGCACCCCCTTCTTGTCGCGCTTGAAATCGATGAAGCGGTAACGCCGCTTGTGGCCGCCTCCACGGTGGTCCTTGGTGATGCGGCCGTTGTTGTTGCGCCCGCCGTGTCCCTTGAGCGGCCGTAGCAACGGCCGGTGGGGGGAGACGCCGGTTAGTTCCTCGAACCCGAAACCCGAGGAGAAGCGGCGCCCCGGAGACGTCGGGCGGCGGTTCTTGATCGACATGGACTACAACCCTTATCCCGATTAGCCAACCCCGAAGAAGTCGATGCGATCGCCTTCCTTCAGGGTGACGAACGCCTTCTTCCACAACGGCAACCGCCCGGTGTTCCGGCCCACCCGGCGCATCTTGCCCAGGTAGCGCGCGGTCCGCACGTCCAGCACCGTGACCTTGAACAGCGTCTCGACCTCCTTGCGGATCTCGATCTTGTTGGCGTCCGGCCGGACCTTGAAGATCACCTGGTTCACCGACTCGCTCAACATCGAGCCCTTCTCGGAGATCAGCGGACCGAGCACCGCGTCCCGAACGCCCCTCATTGCGAGAACCTCTCTTCTATCTTCCGCAGCGCGTCGCGGGTCAGCACCAGGTACTCGAAACGGAGCAGGTCGTACACGTTCAATCCGGCTACCCGCAGCACCTTCACGTTGGGCAGGTTGCGCGCGGACAACTCGATCTTCTCGTCGCGGTCGGCGATGACGAACAGCGAGTTTCCGACGCCCAGCGAGGCCACGGCCTCCGCCATGAGCCGGGTCTTGATCTCGGTCACGTCCTCGGGCTCCACCACCACGAGCTTCTCTTCCTGACGCTTGAGGCTGAGGGCGGAAAGAACCGCCTGACGGCGGGCCTTCTTGGGAATCCGGTAGGAATAGTCCCGCGGCAGCGGACCGAACACGGTTCCGCCCCCGACCCAGATGGGCGAGCGGACGCTGCCCGCGCGAGCCCTTCCCGAGCCCTTCTGGCGCCACGGCTTCCTGCCACTGCCCCGGACCAGGCCGCGGGTCTTGGTGGACGCCGTGCCCGCGCGCCGGTTGTTCAACTGCATGACCACCGCCTGGTGCAACAGGTGAGGACGCACCGGCACACCGAATATGCTCTCCGGCAGCTCAGGCTCGATCCTGCGAAATTCCATGCCTACCCCTTGACGGCCCTGCGGACGAGGACCAGCCCGCCGTTGGAGCCCGGAATGGCGCCCTTGACCAGCAACAGGTTCTCCTCGGGACGAACTTCCACCACGCGAAGGTTCTGGATCGACACGCGCTCGTTGCCCCAATGCCCGGCCATCCTCTTTCCCTTGAACACCTTCCCCGGATAGGAGCGGTTCCCGATGGCGCCGCCGTGCCGGAAGTACTCGTGGGTGCCGTGCGTTCGGGAGAAGCCGCGGAAGTCCCAACGCTTCATCACCCCGGCGAAGCCCCTGCCCTTGGAGGTGCCGGTGACATCCACCAGGTCCCCGGGCTTGACGAAGTCGGTCACCGTCAGCTCCTGGCCCACCTCGAAGCCCGAGACATCGTCGACCCTGAACTCACGGAGCACGCGGAAGGACCCCTTCTCCGCCTTGGCCATGTGGCCCCGCAGAGGACGGTTGACGCGCTGGTTCTTCTGCTTGCCGAAACCCAGCTGCAAAGCGTTGTACCCGTCTCTCGCCTCGTCCTTCTTCTGCACCACCACGCACGGGCCGGCCTCGACCACCGTCACCGGAACCACGTTCCCGGTGTCGTCGAAGAGCTGGCTCATGCCGATTTTCTTTCCGATGAGACCCGTCATCTCTCCAGCCTATTGAAGCTTGATCTCCACGTCCACGCCCGCCGCCAGGTCCAGCTTCCCCAACGCATCGATGGTCTGCTGGGTCGGCTCGAGGATGTCCAGCAGCCGCTTGTGGGTGCGGACCTCGAACTGCTCCCGCGACTTCTTGTCCACGTGGGGGGACCGGTTCACGGTAAACCTCTCGATCCGGGTCGGGAGAGGGATGGGGCCGGCAACCCGGCCGCCCGTTCTCTTGACGGTCTCGACGATTTCGCCCACCGACTGGTCCAGGACCCGGTAGTCGTAGGCCTTGAGCCGAATGCGGATTTTCTCGTTCACACCCTCACCCCTGTCGGATCACACTCGAACGGGACGCGACACTATGCACGCGCCTCCCGGCCCATCATGTCTTCCTTCACCGTTTCCGGTACTTCCTCGTAACGGGAGAACTGCATGGTGTAGGTCGCCCGGCCCTGGGTCCTCGACCTCAGATCGGTGGCGTAGCCGAACATCCGGGACAGCGGAACACGGGATTCCACCACCTGGGCGCTCCCCTTGGAGGTCAGTCCCAGCACCTTGCCGCGCCGGGAGCTGATGTCCCCGATCACGTCGCCCATGAACTCCTCCGGCACCACCACCTCGACGGCCATCACCGGCTCCAGCAACACCGGCGAGGCTTTGCCCAAAGCCTCCTTGAAGGCCATGGAACCGGCGATGGTGAACGCCATCTCGGAGGAGTCCACGTCATGGTAGCTGCCGTCCAGCAGCGTCACCTTGACGTCCACCACCGGATATCCCACCAGGCCGCCGTTGGTCATGGCCTGCTCGACGCCGTTCTTCACCGCGGGCACGTATTCCTGCGGGATCACGCCCCCCTTGGTGGCGTCGACGAACTCGAAACCCGCTCCCGTGCGCTGTGGCTCCAAGCGCACGTAGACGTGGCCGTACTGTCCGCGGCCGCCCGACTGCCTGACGAACCGGCCCTCCTGCTCCACCGTCCGGCGTATCGTCTCCTTGTACGCCACCTGAGGCTTGCCGACGTTGGCGTCCACCTTGAACTCGCGCAACAGCCGGTCGACGATGACCTCGAGGTGGAGCTCTCCCATGCCCGCGATCAGCGTCTGCCCGGTCTCCTGGTCGACGGTGACCCGGAAGGACGGATCTTCCTTGGCCAGCTTCTGCAGGGAGGTGCCCAGTTTTTCCTGGTCGTCACGGGACTTGGGTTCGATGGCGATGGCGATGACGGGTTCGGGGAAGTCGATGGACTCGAGCAGGATGGGGTTGTTTTCGTCGCAGAGGGTGTCGCCGGTCTTGGCGCTGCGCAGACCCACCGCCGCGGCGATGTCCCCGGCGCAGACCTCGTCGATCTCCTCCCGCTTGTTGGCGTGCATCTTCAGGATGCGGCCCACACGCTCGCGCCGGCCGGTGGAGGCGTTGTACACGAACGCGCCGGACTTGCGCGCCCCGGAATACACCCGGAAGAAGGTCAGCGACCCCACGAAGGGATCGGCCATGATCTTGAAGGCCAAGGCCGAGAACGGCGCATCATCGGAGGTCGGACGGACCTCCTCCTCGTTGGTGTCCGGGGCCGTGCCGCGAATCGGCGGCACGTCCAGCGGTGAAGGCAGGTAATCGACCACCGCGTCCAGCAACGGCTGAACGCCCTTGTTCCGGAACGCCGCGCCGCAGAGCACGGGGACGAGCCGAAGGTTCAGTCCGGCGGCTCGAATCGCCTGGGTCAGCCGCTCGTCGGAGATGTCCTCGCCCTGAAGGTACGCGGTCATGACGGCGTCGTCGCAATCCGCCAGCGTCTCCAGCATCGTCTCACGGTACGCGTCGGCCTGATCCTGGAGCTCGGGTGGAATCGGCGCCTCCCGGTAGCTGGCGCCGAGATTCTCGTTGTCCCAGAGGATCGCCTTCATGCGCACCAGATCCACGACTCCCTGGAAGGTGTCCTCGGAGCCCACCGGGAGCTGGATCACCAACGGTTGGGCCCCCAGACGATCCTCGATCATCTTGACGACGCGGAAGAAGTCGGCTCCGACGCGGTCCATCTTGTTGATGTAGGCGATCCTCGGCACACCGTACTTGTCGGCCTGCCGCCATACGGTCTCGGTCTGGGGCTCCACCCCGCCCACGGAGCAGAACACCCCGATGGCCCCGTCCAGCACCCGGAGCGACCGCTCCACCTCGATGGTGAAGTCCACGTGGCCCGGGGTGTCGATGATGTTGATCCGGTGGTCCCGCCAATGGCACGTCGTCGCCGCCGAGGTGATGGTGATTCCCCGCTCCTGCTCCTGGACCATCCAGTCCATGGTAGCGGTGCCGTCGTGCACCTCGCCCAGCTTGTAGTTGATGCCGGTGTAGAACAACACGCGCTCGGTCGTGGTGGTCTTGCCGGCATCGATGTGGGCCATGATGCCGATGTTGCGGGTCCGGTCGAGTGGGATCTGTCTGCTCATTTCTCGTAATCGTGTGCGTACGACGGCAAAAAAAGGAGGCGGTTCTACCGCCTCCTTGATCGGACAATGATTGATTGGCAACTACCAGCGGTAATGGGCGAAGGCGCGGTTGGCCTCGGCCATCCTGTGCGTGTCTTCTTTCTTCTTGACGGCGTTGCCCCGCTGGTTGGCGGCGTCCATCAACTCGCCGGCAAGCTTCTCATCCATGGCCTTTTCGCTTCTGGACCGGGCCGCGCTGATCAGCCAGCGCAGGCTCAGGGAAAGACGCCGGTCCGGGCGGACCTCCACCGGCACCTGGTAGGTGGCTCCGCCGACGCGCCGGGACCGCACCTCGACCATGGGCTTGGTGTTGTCCACGGCCCGCTTGAAGACCCCCAACGGCTCGGTCTTGGTCTTGTCCGCGATGATGTCCAGTGACCGGTACAAGATGCCCTCGGCAATGCTCTTCTTGCCGCTGCTCATCATGTTGTTGATGAACTTGGTGACGAGCTTGTCCCCGTACTTGGGGTCCGGGAGCAGCTCCTTCCGTTTTATTTCACCCTTGCGCGGCATCTCTCTACTTCGGCCTCTTCGCTCCGTACTTCGAACGGCCCTGGCGACGCTCCTGAACCCCGATGGAATCCAGCGCGCCACGGATGATGTGGTACCGCACACCCGGCAGGTCCTTGACCCTGCCGCCCCGGATCAGGACCACGGAGTGCTCCTGCAGATTGTGCCCCATCCCGGGTATGTACGACGTCACCTCCGTGCCGTTGGTCAACCGGACCCGGGCTACCTTGCGCAGCGCAGAGTTGGGCTTTTTCGGCGTGGAGGTGTAGACCCGCGTGCAGACTCCCCGCTTCTGCGGACAACCCTGCAAGGCGGGCGCGGTGTTCTTCTGCCGTTGCAGGACCCGCCCCTTGCGGACCAACTGGTTGATTGTAGGCATATTCTCGGACTTTCGCGTTAAACCGCCGATTTTATCGAAACTTCCGTCCCTTGTCAACTATCAGGCGACCTCCACCTCGGACACGTCGATCTCTCCGAGTTGCTCGTCGCATTCGAGGTCCAGGACGTTGTACTCGGCCAGACCGGTCCCCGCGGGGATCAGCTTTCCCATGATGACGTTTTCCTTCAACCCGCTGAGCGGATCGAGCCTTCCGTTGATGGCCGCCTCGGTGAGGACCTTGGTGGTTTCCTGGAACGAAGCCGCGGAAATGAAGCTTCCGGTGGACAGCGAGGCCTTGGTGATCCCCAGCAGAAGCGGCTCGGCCACCGCGGGCTTGCCCCCCTCGCCCAGCACTCGCTGGTTCTCCTCCTCGAACCGCCACTTCTCCACCTGGTCGCCCATCAGGAAGTCGCTGTCGCCGCTCTCCTTGATACGCACCCGCCTCAACATCTGCTTGACGATGACCTCGATGTGCTTGTCGTTGATACGGACGCCCTGGAGCCTGTAGATCTCCTGAATCTCGTCCACCAGGTACTTGGCCAACGCCTTCTCGCCCAGGATGCCGAGGATGTCGTGCGGATTGGACGAGCCCTGCATCAGCGACTCGCCGGCCCGCACCCGATCGCCTTCGTGCACGCTGATGTGCTTGCCCTTGGAGATCAGGTACTCGCGGGGCTCTCCCACGTCGGGAGTAACCACGACCTTGCGCTTGCCCTTGGTGTCGCGGCCGAACGATACCACGCCGTCGACCTCGCTGATGACGGCAAACTCCTTGGGCTTCCTGGCCTCGAACAGCTCCGCCACCCGAGGCAGCCCGCCGGTGATGTCCTTGGTCTTGGTGGTCTCCCGCGGAATCTTGGCCAGCACGTCGCCCGCGGACACCTCCTGGTGCTCGGTCACGTTGATGTGGGCGCCCACCGGCAGCATGTACCGCGCCTCGGCGTTGTTCGAAAGCCGGGCGGTCTTGCCGCCATCGTCCTTGATGGACAGTCGCGGGCGCTTGTCGATGTCCTTGAAGTCGATGATCACCTTGGTGGAGAGGCCGGTGCGTTCGTCCACCTTCTCCTCCATGGTCGTGGCCTCGACGATGTCGCCGAACTTAACGCTGCCGGAGATCTCGGTGATGATGGGGATGGTGTAGGGGTCCCACTCCGCCAGCAGCTCTCCGGCCTTGACCTCGGAGCCGTCGTCTTTCTTGAGCTTGGCGCCGTAGACCAGCGGGTAGCGTTCCCGCTCCCTTTCCCGCGACCGGTCGGAGCCTTCCGGATAGTCCACGATGGCCAGCTCGCCGTTGCGGTTCATGACCACCAGCTCACCGTCGCGGTCGGTGACGGTACTGACGTTGATGAGCTTGACGAAACCGTCGGTGCGCGGTTCCAGGGTCGTCTGTTCGGCGCGCCGACTCGCGGTGCCGCCGATGTGGAACGTCCGCATGGTGAGCTGGGTGCCCGGCTCGCCGATGGACTGAGCGGCGATCACGCCGATGGCCTCGCCCGCGTTCACCATTTCGCCCCGGGCGAGATCCCGCCCGTAGCACATGGCGCACACGCCCTTCTTGGACTGGCAGGTGAGCACCGACCGGATCCAGATGCGCTCCAGGCCCGCGTCCTCGATCCGTTGCACCAGCCCTTCGTCGATCTCCTCGTTCGCCTGGACGATCGTCTCGCCGTTGAACGGATCCTTGATGTCCTCCAGCGCCACCCGGCCCAGCACCCGGTCTCCCAGGGGCTCGATGATCTCGCCTCCCTCCATGAGGGGCGCCATCTCGATGCCGTCCAGGGTGCCGCAGTTCTCCTGCGTGATGATGGCGTCCTGGGCCACATCCACCAGCCGCCGGGTCAGGTAACCGGAGTTGGCGGTCTTGAGGGCGGTGTCCGCAAGCCCCTTGCGGGCGCCGTGGGTGGAGATGAAGTACTGCAGCACCGTAAGCCCTTCCCGGAAGTTGGCGGTGATGGGCGTTTCGATGATCTCCCCCGACGGCTTTGCCATGAGGCCGCGCATGCCGGCCAGTTGCCGGATCTGTTGTGCGCTGCCCCGGGCGCCCGAGTCGGCCATCATGAAGATCGGGTTGAAGTTGGGAACCCGCATGGTGTAGCCCTGCTCGTCCGTAACGGTTTCGGTCCCCAGATCGCGCAGCATCTCGTCCGATATCCGGTCCGTGACCTCGGCCCATATGTCCACGACCTTGTTGTACCGCTCCCCGTCGGTGATGAGGCCGTTGTTGTACTGCTCGTCGATCTCCTGGACGCTTCCGTAGGCCTGCTTCAGCAACCGCTCCTTGCTCGCCGGGATCACCATGTCCTTGAGGGCGATGGAGGCTCCGGCCTTGGTGGCGTAGCTGTAGCCCATGTCCTTCAGCCTGTCCGCGAAAATGACCGTGGCCTTGTTGCCGGCGACGCGGTAGCTGAGGTCGATGAGATTCCCCAGCTCCTTCTTCTTCATCACGTGATTGACGTCGCGGAAGGGGATCTGGGGCGGCACGATCTCGTAGAGCAGCACCCGTCCCACCGTCGAGTCGTAGGTCTCGCCGTCGACGCGGACCCGGATGCGCGCCTGGAGGGCCACTTCCCCCTGGTCATAGGCGATTCGGGCTTCGGCCGGACTCGCCAAAACCTTGCCCATGCCCTTCACGTTGGGACGCTCCCGCGTGAGGTAGTACAGGCCCAGGACGATGTCCTGGGACGGCACGATGATGGGCTTGCCGTTGGCCGGGGAGAGGATGTTGTTGGTGGACATCATCAGCGCCCGCGCCTCCACCTGCGCCTCCACCGACAACGGCACGTGCACGGCCATCTGGTCGCCGTCGAAGTCGGCGTTGTAGGCGGCGCACACCAGCGGATGTAGCTGGACCGCCTTGCCCTCGATCAGGACCGGCTCGAAGGCCTGGATCCCCAGGCGGTGCAACGTGGGCGCCCGGTTGAGCAGCACCGGGTGTTCCTTGATCACGTCGTCGAGGATGTCCCAGACCTCGGGCCGCTCCTTCTCCACCGCCTTCTTCGCGCTCTTGATGGTGGTGACGTAACCCCGCTCCTCCAGCTTGTTGTAGATAAAGGGCTTGAACAGCTCCAGGGCCATCTTCTTGGGCAGCCCGCACTGATGCAGCCGCAACTCCGGGCCCACCACGATGACGGAGCGGCCCGAGTAGTCCACGCGCTTGCCCAGCAGGTTCTGGCGGAACCGACCGGTCTTGCCCTTGAGCATGTCGCTGAGCGACTTGAGCGGCCGGCGGTTGGGGCCGGTGATGGCACGGCCGCGCCGGCCGTTGTCGAACAGGGCGTCGGCCGCCTCCTGCAGCATCCGCTTCTCGTTGCGGATGATGATATCGGGAGCGTTCAGCTCCATGAGGCGCTTGAGCCGGTTGTTCCGGTTGATCACGCGGCGGTAGAGGTCGTTCAGGTCGGATGTGGCGAACCGCCCCCCGTCCAGCGGGACCAGGGGCCGCAGGTCCGGCGGGATGATGGGAATGACCTCCAGGATCATCCACTCCGGGCGGTTCTTGGAGCTCCGGAACGCGTTGAGCACCTTCAGGCGCTTGGCTATCTTCTTCCTCTTGACCTCGGAGTTCGCCTCCCGCAATTCGGTGCGGAGCTCTTCGGACAGCTTGTCGACCTCGATATGGCCCAGGAGCTCACGGATCGCCTCGGCCCCCATCTGCGCCCGGAAGTCGGCGCCGTACTCCTCCAGCGCCTTGCGGTAGCGGGCCTCGGTGAGCAGCTCCTTGTACTGGAGCTTCGTGGAGCCCGGGTCGATGACGACATAGGACTCGAAGTACAGGACCTTCTCCAGGTCCTTGAGCGACAGGTCCAGCAACGCGCCGATGCGGCTGGGAAGACTCTTGAGGAACCAGATGTGCGCCACCGGAGTGGCCAGCTCGATGTGTCCCATGCGCTCCCGGCGCACCTTCGACTGGATGACCTCGACGCCGCACTTCTCGCACACGACGCCTCGATGGCGCATCCTCTTGTACTTGCCGCAGTTGCACTCGTAATCCTTGGTAGGCCCGAAGATCTTGGCGCAGAACAGACCATCCCGCTCGGGCTTGAACGTCCGGTAGTTGATGGTCTCCGACTTGCGCACCTCGCCATGGGACCAGGAGCGGATCTTGTCCGGAGAGGCCAGGGCGATCTTGATGCCCTGGAAGTTGAGCGGGTTCTTGGGCTTCTCGAAAAGACTGTATACCTCTTCCATGGCGCCTCCTATTCCACCAACTCCAGGTCGAGACACAAGCTTTGCAGCTCCTTGACCATGACGTTGAAGGACTCCGGCAATCCCGGCTCGAGAAAGTGATCGCCCTTGAAAATGCCTTCATACATACGGGTACGCCCGGTCACGTCGTCCGACTTGACCGTCAGCATCTCCTGCAGCGTGTAAGCCGCCCCGTACGCTTCCAGCGCCCACACCTCCATCTCCCCCAGCCGCTGTCCGCCGAACTGGGCCTTGCCGCCCAGCGGCTGCTGCGTCACCAGCGAGTAGGGTCCGGTGGACCGGGCATGAATCTTGTCGTCCACCAGATGATGGAGCTTCATCATGTACATGACGCCGACGGTGACCTTCTCGTCGAAAGGCTCGCCGTTGCGCCCGTCGTACAACGTGACCTGTCCGGTCACCGGCAGGTCCGCCTTCTTCAGGAGGTTGAAGATCTCGTTCTCGCGCGCACCGTCGAACACCGGCGAAGCCAGGTGGACGCCGTGCCGGTACTTCTCCGCCAGACGGCGGACGTCGTCCGCAGGCAGGCGGTCGAGGCCGACCTTGTCGGATTCGGCCTCCCCCAGGTAGTCCTTCAACCGGCCCGCGACCTCCGACGACGCCTGGTCCATGAGCACCTGGATCTGCTGCCCGAGGCTGCGGGCGGCCCAGCCCAGATGGGCCTCGAGAATCTGCCCGACGTTCATCCGCGACGGGACCCCAAGCGGATTGAGCACCATGTCCACCGGCGTCCCGTCTTCCAGGTAGGGCATGTCCTCTTCCGGCAGAATGCAGGAGATCACGCCCTTGTTGCCGTGCCGCCCCGCCATCTTGTCGCCGACCTGGAGCTTGCGCTTGATGGCCACGAGCACCTTGACCATCTTGATCATGCCGGGAGGCAGCTCGTCGCCGCTGGTCATCCGGCTGATCTTGTCCTGGAAGCGGACCTTGAGGGACTCCACCTGCGCCGACGTGTTGGCGACGACCCGGCCTGCCTCGTTCTCCAGCGCCGCATCGTCGAGCTTGAGGTCCGCGAGGAAGGAGAGCGGAATCCCTTCCAGCAACTCCCTGGTCAGCTCGTCCCCCTTGGCGATCAGCACCTTCCGGTTCTCGTCCGTGAGCCGCGACGCGGCGCGGCGGCCCACCAGCAGCTCGTTCAGCCGCTTCATGGCGCCGTCCTGCACGATGCGGATCTGGTCGTGCTGGTCCTTGTTCAGGCGCGCCACTTCCTGGCTCTCGATCTGCTTGGTGCGCTCGTCCTTGTTCAGGCCCTTGCGCGAGAATATCCTCACGCTGATGACGGTCCCCTCGACACCGGGCGGCACCTTGAGGGATGAATCGCGCACCTCTCCGGCCTTCTCGCCGAAGATCGCCCGCAGCAGCTTCTCTTCGGGAGAAAGCTGCGTCTCCCCCTTGGGAGTGATCTTGCCCACCAGCACGTCGCCGGGCTTGACCTCCGCTCCGATGCGGATCACGCCGCTCTCGTCGAGGTCCTTGAGCGCCTCGTCGCCCGCGTTCGGGATGTCCCGGGTGATCTCTTCCGGCCCCAGCTTCGTGTCGCGGGAGACGCACTCGAACTCCTCGATGTGCACGGAAGTGTAGATGTCCTCCTTCACCACCCGTTCGCTGATGAGGATCGAGTCCTCGAAGTTGTAGCCGCCCCAGGGCATCAGCGCGACGAGCAGGTTCCGGCCGAGCGCCAACTCGCCGATCTCGGTGGAGGGGCCGTCCGCCACCACATCCCCGTCGTTGACGTGATCCCCGACCCGGACGATGGGCCGCTGGTTGATGCAGGTATTCTGGTTGG
Source organism: uncultured Binatia bacterium (SeqCode) (assembly GCA_965219905.1). Classification (GTDB taxonomy): domain Bacteria; phylum Desulfobacterota; class Binatia; order UBA9968; family JAJDTQ01; genus JAJDTQ01. The sequence continues at coordinate 302,517 of CBDCOS010000008.1, forward strand.
AGCGCTGGTACTTGACCAGGCTGTAGATGTCCACTCCGGTGTCCGCATACGCGCCGGAAGCCTCGTCCGCCTTGATGACGATGCGGGTGGAATCCACGCTCTCCACGGTGCCGGCCCGGGCCGCCACCACCGTGGCGCCGGAATCCCGGGCAACCACGGGTTCCATACCGGTTCCCACGAGCGGCGCTTCCGTGCGAAGCAACGGTACCGCCTGCCGCTGCATGTTGGAGCCCATCAACGCCCGGTTGGCGTCATCGTTCTCCAGGAACGGGATCAGCGAGGCCGCGACGCTCACCAACTGATTGGGCGATACGTCCATGAAGTCCACTTCTTCCGGATGGGCCATCACGAACTCGCCGGCCTTGCGCGCGGATACCAGGTCCTGGGTGAATCCGCCCTTCGCGTCGAGCGCGGCGTTGGCCTGGGCGATGACGTGGTCCTCCTCCTCCAGCGCCGACAGGTACCGGATCCGGTCCGTGACCCTGCCGTCCAGGACCTCCCGGTAGGGGGTCTCGATGAAGCCGAACTCGTTGACCCGGGCATAGGTGGACAGGGAGGCGATGAGGCCGATGTTGGGCCCTTCCGGGGTTTCGATGGGACAGACCCGGCCGTAGTGTGTCGGGTGGACGTCGCGCACCTCGAAGCCCGCGCGCTCCCGGGTCAAACCGCCGGGGCCGAGGGCGGACAACCGCCGCTTGTGGGTGATCTCGGACAGGGGATTGGTCTGGTCCAGGAACTGGGAGAGCTGGCTCGATCCGAAGAACTCCTTCAACGCGGCGGAAACCGGCTTGTGGTTGATCAGCTCCTGCGGCATCAGGGTGTCGATGTCCTGGAGGCTCATCTTCTCCTTGATGGCCCGTTCCATGCGCACGAGGCCCACGCGGAAGTGGTTCTCCACCAACTCGCCCACCGGCCTCACGCGGCGATTGCCGAGGTGGTCGATGTCGTCCACGGAGCCGTTGCCGTTGCGCAGCTCGATCAGGTAGCGCACCACCTCGAGGATGTCCTCATTCCGGAGGGCGCCATGCTCCAGGGGCACGTCGAGCTTGAGGCGGTGATTGAGCTTCAGCCTCCCGACCCGCGACAGATCGTAGCGTTCGGCACTGAAGAAAAGGTTGTTGAAGAAGGTGGTGGCAGTCTCCATGGTGGGCGGGTCGCCCGGCCGGAGCCGCCGGTAGATCTCCAGCAACGCCTCGTCGCAGGACTGCATCTTGTCCTGCATGAGGGTGTTGCGGAGGTAGGGCCCGGCGTCCGCGTCATCCAGGAAAAACAGGTCCAACTGCTGGACTCGGCTGCCCTGGAGTTCTTCCAGCTTCTCCTCGGTGATGGTCTCGTTGCACTCGACGATGACCTGGTTCGACTCAGGATCGACCACGTCATGGGCCGCCACCCGTCCGAGGATGTCCTGCCAGGCGATGGGGATCTGCTTGATCTCCGCGCTCTCCATCTGGCGCAGCACCGAGCGCGTGAAGCGGCGGCCTTCCCGGACGATGAGGTTGTTGCTCTTCGGATCCCGGACGTCGCGGGTCGCCCTCAAGCCCATGAGCTGGCGGGGCTTCACCTCCAGCATCGGCTTGTCCGCGTCGCACACGACGGTATCGGTCTTGTAGAAGTAGTTCAGCAGCTCCTCGGGCTGCATCCCCAGTGCGCGCAAGAGCACGGTGACGTGGAACTTCCGCCTGCGGTCGATGCGGACGAACAGGATGTCCCTGGGGTCGAACTCGAAGTCCAGCCACGAACCACGGTAGGGAATGACCCGGGCCGAGTAGAGAAACTTGCCGCTGGCGTGGGTCTTGCCCTTGTCGTGCTCGAAGAACACACCGGGCGAGCGGTGGAGCTGGCTCACGATGACCCGCTCGGTGCCGTTGATCATGAAGGTGCCGTTCCGGGTCATCAAGGGCACTTCGCCGAAGTAGACTTCCTGCTCCTTGACGTTGCGGATGCTGCGCGATCCGGTCTGGGCGTCGACGTCCCAGAGCACGAGCTGGACCGTGACCTTGAGCGGAGCCGCGAAGTTCATGCCCCGTTCGTGGCACTCGTCCACGTCGTACTTGGGCTCGCCCAGCGAGTAGCTGACGTATTCCAGCGAAGCCGTGTCGTTAAAGTCCCTGATGGGGAACACGGACTTGAACACGGCCTGCAGCCCGATGTCCTGGCGCTCGTCCTCCGGAACATCCTGCTGCAGGAAGAGGTCGTAGGAGTTTTTCTGGATCTCGATGAGATAGGGCAGATCGATGATCTTCTTGATCCGCCCGAAATCCCGGCGTAATCTCACGTTGTTGGCCACCTGGACCGGCATGTGCACCCCCTTCACTCGGCCCTGAACATGACGCCCGGCGCTGCCGCCGGCCCGTCCCCCACGCCCGCTCCGCTACTTGACCTCGACGCTGCCGCCGACTTCCTCGATCTTCGTCTTGATCTCCTCGGCTTCGTCCTTCGCGACTCCCTCCTTCACGTTCTTCGGCGCTCCGTCCACGAGATCCTTGGCCTCTTTCAGGCCCAGGCCGGTAATTTCGCGCACCACCTTGATGACCTGGATCTTCTTCTCGCCCGCGCTCGTCAGAACGGCGTCAAACTCGGTCTTCTCCTCGACCGCCTCGGCCGCCGCCGGCGCCGCGGCCACGGCCACGGGCGCTGCCGCGCTGACCCCCAGCTCTTCCTCCAGCTCCTTCACCAGGCTGGCCGCCTCCAGCAGAGACATGTTCTTGATGAAATCCTTGACTTGCTCCCGACTCACTTCCATTGGTGCACTCCCCCTTCGACTGGCATTTTCTTCCGAACCTATTCCTTGCTTCCCCTGAACGCTTCCAACAAACGCACCAGCTGGCTGCCCGGCTCCTGGATGGTCTGCAACAACCGGCCCGCCGGCGCCTGCATCAACGAGAGCACCTGCGCCTGCAACTCAGGCAGGCTCGGCAGCGTCGCCAGGCCCTTGACCTGCACCGGCTCGAGTACCTCCCCGTCCAGCACCGCGCCCTTGATGGTCAGTTGGTCGTTGTCGTTAGCGAACTTGACCAAGGCCTTCGAGAGGCCCACGGGATCGTCGTACGCGAACACCCAGCCGTTGGGGCCGGTGAGGAAGTCCTCCAGGGGCTGATACGCGGTGTCCTTTATGGCCAAACGGACCAGATTGTTCTTGGCGATCTTGTATTCCCCGGCCGCATCGCGGACGTCGCAGCGAAGCTGCGTCATCTTGCTGACGGACAGCCCCCGGTAATCGGTCACCACCGCCATGCTGGCGGTCCGGAACCTGTCCTGGAAGGCGTCGACGACTGCCGATTTCTCCTGACGATCCACGCTGTTCTCCAATCAACGCCGCGCGCGGCTCAAACCGCCATGACGCGCACTTCCGCGGGGTCGATCTTGACCCCCGGTCCCATGGTCGCGGCCACGGCCACGCTCTTGATGTAGGTTCCCTTGGCCGCCGCGGGTTTGGCGCGCAGCAAGGCGCCCACCACCGCCCTGGCGTTGTCCAGCAACGCGCCGGCCTCGAACGACACCTTGCCGATGGGGAGATGCACGATCCCCGCCTTGTCGACCCGGTATTCGAGCCTGCCGGCCTTGATCTCCTTGACCGCCCGGCCGATCTCGGCCGCCACCGTGCCGGACCTCGGGTTCGGCATCAGGCCGCGGGGCCCGAGGATCTTGCCGATGCGGCCCACGGCTCCCATCATGTCGGGCGTGGCCACCACCTTGTCGAAGTCGAGCCAGCCCTCGGTGATCTTCTTGATCAACTCGTCATTGCCCACGAATTCGGCGCCGGCCTCCTCGGCTTCCTTCTCCTTCTCGCCCTTGGCGAACGCCAGGACCCTGACCGGCTTGCCGAGGCCGTGGGGCAGGCCCACCGCGCCGCGAATGTTCTGGTCCGCCCGACGCGGGTCGACCCCGAGCCGAACGGACAGCTCGACCGTCTCATCGAACTTGGCCGTGGCGGTTTCCTTGACGATCCGTATCCCTTCTTCCAGGGGATACTTCCGGGTCTTGTCCACCTTCTCCGAGACCCCTTGGTACTTCTTGCCCTTCGCTCTCATGACAGCCCCTCCGCCCGATCAGACAACCTTGAGCCCAAGGCTCCTGGCGGTGCCTTCGACGGTCTTGACCGCCGCCTCGATGCTGGCGCTGGTCAGATCGGACATCTTGATCTGGGCGATCTCCTGAACCTGTGCCTTCGTCACCTGCCCCTTGGTCTCCTTGCCGGGCTCCGCGGCCCCCTTGTCGAGCCCCGCGGCCTTCTTCAGCAACACCGCGGCGGGAGGGGTCTTGGTGATGAAGCTGAAGGTGCGGTCGGCGTAGACGGTGATGATGACGGGGATGATCATGCCCGGCTGCGTCTGGGTGGCCGCGTTGAAGGCCTTGCAGAACTCCATGATGTTGACTCCCCGCTGACCCAGCGCGGGCCCCACCGGAGGACTGGGATTCGCCTGTCCGGCCGGTATCTGCAACTTGATCTCGCCGATCACCTTTTTGGCCATAGCCTAACTCCGCTCTACCTGAATAAAGTCCAGCTCCACCGGGGTGGCCCGGCCGAAGATGCTGATGAGGACCCGCAGCTTGCCCTTGTCGGGCTTTACTTCCTCCACGACTCCGTTGAACTCCGAGAAGGGTCCGTCGATGACCTTCACGCTTTCACCCACCGAGAACACCACCCGGGGCCGGGGCCGGACCGCCCCCTCCTCCATCTGGTGGGTGATCTCGCGCACCTCCTCTTCGCTGACCCACGGGGGCTGCGTGGTGCCGCCGACGAAGCCGGTCACCTTGGGAGTGGACTTGACGATGTGCCAAGTTTCGTCGTCCATCGCCATGTGGACCAGGATGTAGCCCGGGAAGAACTTGCGCGACGAGGTCCGCTTCTTGCCCTTCACCAACTCGACGACCTTCTCCGCCGGTACGAGGATCTCGCCAAACCGGTCAAGCTTCTCCTCCAGCGCCCTGATCTTGTCCTGCTTCTCCGGATCGTTCCCGGCCCTCAACTCCCTGACATGGTTCTCCACCTTGCTGTTGGACGCCTTGATCCCCTCCTCCAGCGCGACCTTGGCCTTGTGCTCGAACCCGGCGAACGTGTGGACGACATACCAGTGCTTTTCCATGGGATACCCGGTTGCCTCAGCGCAACAGCCACTGCCTCGCGTACGAAAGCAGGAAATCGACCAAGCCGAGGTAAAGGGCGAAGAAAATCACCACCAGCACCACGACCCCCGTTGCCGCGTAGGTCTCCCTTCGGGTGGGCCAGTGTACCCGTTTCAGCTCCTGCCAGGCCTCGCGAACGAAGTCGGTCAGCCGCCCCACGGAGGCGAACGAATCAGTGAGTTTTTCCATCGCCGGCGATGAGCTGGCGGGTCAGGCAGGACTCGAACCTGCAACAGCCGGATTTGGAGTCCGGTGCTCTACCAATTGGAGCTACTGACCCGGCTCCGCTGCCTCAGACCCGGATTTCCTTGTGCGCCGTGTGGGTACGACAATGACCACAAAACTTCTTGAATTCGAGCTTGTCCGCGGTCCTCTTCTTGTTCTTGGTCGTGATGTAGTTCTTCCGCTTGCACAGGTCACAGGCGAGCCCTACCAGATCACGCATCTCTCACCCCCCGCCTACTGTACGATCTCGGTCACGACCCCGGCGCCCACGGTGCGGCCGCCTTCCCTGATGGCGAAGCGCAGGCCGTCGTCCATGGCGATGGGGGTGATGAGATCGACGTCGATGTGAACATTGTCGCCGGGCATGATCATCTCGGTGCCCTCGGGCAGCGTAGCCACGCCGGTGACGTCCGTGGTGCGGAAGTAGAACTGCGGGCGATAGCCGTTGAAGAACGGCGTGTGCCGGCCGCCCTCTTCCTTGGTCAGGATGTACGCCTCGGCCTTGAACTTCGTGTGCGGGGTGACGGTCTTGGGCTTGGCCAGCACCTGGCCCCGCTCCACCTCGTCGCGCTTGACACCCCTGAGCAGGACGCCGATGTTGTCGCCCGCCTGCCCTTCGTCGAGCAGCTTGCGGAACATCTCCACACCGGTCGCCACCGTCTTCTGGGTCTCCTTCAGGCCGACGATCTCGACCTCGTCACCCACGTGCAGGATGCCGCGCTCCACCCGGCCGGTCACGACGGTGCCCCGGCCGCTGATGGTGAAGACATCCTCCACCGGCATGATGAAAGGCTTGTCCACGTCCCTCATGGGATCCGGGACATAGCTGTCAACCGCGTCCATCAGGCTCATCACCGACTGGGTGCCCAGCTCGCTCTCCTCGCCATCGAGGGCCTTCAGGGCGCTGCCGGTGACGACGGGAATGTCATCGCCCGGGAACTGGTACTTGGAGAGCAGCTCCCTCACCTCCAGCTCCACCAACTCCAGCAGCTCGGGGTCATCCACCATGTCCGCCTTGTTGAGGTAGACCACGATGGAGGGAACGCCCACCTGGCGCGCCAGCAGGATGTGCTCGCGGGTCTGCGGCATGGGTCCGTCCGCCGCCGACACCACGAGGATGGCTCCGTCCATCTGGGCGGCGCCGGTGATCATGTTCTTCACGTAGTCCGCGTGTCCGGGGCAGTCCACGTGGGCGTAGTGACGCTTGTCGGTCTGGTACTCGACGTGAGCGATGTTGATGGTGACTCCACGCTCCCGCTCTTCCGGCGCCTTGTCGATCTGGTCGAAGGGCACGAAATCCGCCGATCCCTTTTCCGCCAGCACCTTCGTGATGGCCGCCGTCAACGTCGTCTTGCCGTGGTCGACGTGGCCAATGGTGCCGATGTTGAGATGCGGTTTCGTACGCTCGAATTTAGCCTTGCTCATCTTCTCCTCCTGTAGGTATCACCTAGCTTGATTCAATGGCTCACAAACAGGCAAAGCCCAGGAGCGGGCTTGAACCGCCGACCTCGTCCTTACCAAGGACGTGCTCTACCGACTGAGCTACCTGGGCATGGGGTCCCGTGACAACAACCGGCCACGGCCCGCAATTCGGGCCGCCGAGCCCGCATCCCACGGGTTCTCGTGTGGCGCTCCTGATCCAGGGCCGGGGCCCTGAAGGCCCCTGGCATCCACACTGGTTGACGTTGGAGCGGGAAACGGGATTCGAACCCGCGACCCCGAGCTTGGAAGGCTCGTGCTCTAGCCAACTGAGCTATTCCCGCAAAAATGACTCCGGTCGCCCCGGAGTCCTTCAACTGATGGTGGAGAGGGGAGGATTCGAACCTCCGAAGCCGATCGGCGGCAGATTTACAGTCTGCTCCCTTTGTCCACTCGGGAACCTCTCCCTGACTCGTCTCTCCCGGTTCTTGCACGAATCGGAAAGGCCTGGACAAAAGGCCTCCGCAAAATGGGATCGCTCAATTGGAGCTGGCGATAGGATTTGAACCTACAACCTGCTGATTACAAATCAGCTGCTCTACCGTTGAGCTACGCCAGCGGGTCCGTCCGTTACCGTCTGGGCACAAGAATAAAAGGCCACACCTGCCCTGTCCCTCTTTCGTGAAACAGGGCAAACGTTTGCTGCCAACACGCCAGATATTAAACATCTATCGCGTAAAATGTCAACGGGGCGGATCCGAGACGGCTTCGAATCGTTGTCTGGCCAACTCGTAGGCGAATATGCCCCAGGCCACGCCCACGTTTAACGAACCCACCCGCCCGCGCATGGGAATGGAAACCAGGTAGTCGCAGTTGCGCCGGATCAGCGGGCGGATTCCCCGCTCCTCTCCCCCCAGCACGACCGCCAGCTTCTCCGGATAGACCCGGTCGCCGACCGTGCTCTCCTGTCGGGCGTCAAGGCCCACCAGCCAGTAGCCCTTTTCCCGCAGGGCGAGAAGCCCGCGCAGGACATTGGGGACGCGGTAGACCTCCACGTGGTGCGCCGCTCCGGAAGACGCCTTGATCACCGCTCCGGTGACGCCCGCTGCCCGGTCCCTGGGGATGACGACGTGACCCACCCCCATGGCCTCGGAGGTGCGCAGGATACCGCCCAGGTTCCGGGGATCCACCACCCCGTCCAGGAACAGCACCCGGTCCGGGGCCGCGGGGGCCGCCAAGAGCGCTTCGAAAGACCCGTAGGCGAAGGGCGCCGCCCGGGCCGCGACGCCTTGATGGCGGGCGCCGCGGGTCAGGGCGTTCAGGGCCCGAGCGTCGACCTCCGACACCCGGCATTGCTCCTGCCGGGCAGCCTGTTCCACCCTGCGCAACGCGGGGCCCCGGCGGCCGCCGACCAGCAGGACTTCGATGACGTCGCCGGGCGCGGTCTGAAGCTTCTCCAGGACCGGATGGATGCCGTACAGCAACTCGGTGTTTCGCGGGCGTATGTCACCCGGACTCTGGATTGAGGAATTCATCAAAGACAGCTACCATTTCCGGTGTGCATCGGACCCTGAGCGCCTATGTAGCCGGTCAGATCCTCCCGCCCTTTCTGGTCGGACTCCTCGCCTTCACCCTGGTGTTCCTCACCGGCCGTATCGTAACGCTCATCGAGCTGGTGGTCAGCCGCGGCGCTCCTCCGGGTCAGATCGCCAAACTCTTCGCGCTGGTTCTCCCGACTCTGCTGGAGACGACCCTGCCCATGGCCTTCCTGCTGGCAGTCCTCTACGGCTGCGGACGGCTTTCGCGGGACAACGAAACCCTGGCCTTCAAGGCCTGCGGCGTCGGACCGTTCCACTTCCTGGTGCCCGTGGCGCTCGTGGCACTGGCGGTATCGCTGCTGACCCTGGGCTTGTCCGTCCTGGTGCGGCCCGCCGCCAACCTGGCGGTCAAGCGAGAACTCTACGCCGTTGCCAAGAGCCGCGCCGGATCGCTGCTCAAGGAGAACGTGTTCAACGACCTTTTCCCCGAGGTCCTGATCTACGTGGACAAGGTGGTTCCGCCGGGCAACACCTTCCAGGGTGTCCTGATCGTCGACCAGAGGAACGAGAACGCCGAGCATCTTATCACCGGGAGGGTGGCCCTGCTACTTTCCGACAACGAGACCAACTCCATCGGCCTGAGGTTGTTCGACGGCGTCATTCATGAGCGCCGGACGCCCCGGTCCGATTTCAGCCAGACGTCGTTCAACGTCTACGACCTCAACCTCGACCTGGGCCGCATCCTGTCGCCGCGGGACCGAGGCCCGCGAAGCCCCGAGGAGATGCCGCTCCAGCAGCTCCGCGAAACGATTCGGTCCAAGTTGGTGCAGGGGCTCGGCGCCATTCCGGAGAGGATGGAACTGCACCGCCGCTTCGTATTCCCGTTCGCCCCCCTGGTCTTCGCGCTGCTCGGCATTGCCATCGTTCTGGCGCCGAGCGTGTCGCCCCGGGGCCGCTCCCAGGGAGTAGCCTCATGCGTTGCCTGGCTGTTCGCCTACTACGCGCTGCTCTCGGTCGGGACGGCCATGGGGGAGAACGGGAAGCTGCCGCCGTGGCTGGCCCTGTGGCTCCCCAACATGGTCGTGGGACTCATCTCGGTCTACCTGTTCGTCGGCACGCTGCGTGAATCGCCCTCACCGTCGGCCCTCGGGCCCGGCGGGTGGCTTCAGGTCTTGCGCCGCAAGCCCACGGACGGTGAGATCCCGACGAAATGACCCTGTCCTCGCAGTCTCCGCCGGGCAACACCCTCGACCGCTACCTGTTGCGGCAGTTCTTCGGCACCTTCTGTGCGACCTTGCTGGTGGTCCTGCTGTTGCACCTGGCGGGCGACATCTTCAACCGCGTCGACAACTTCATGGGCAGCAACGCGACGCTGTCGACGGCCATCTGGTTCTTCATCTACCGGCTGCCGCTGATGGTCTCTCGCGTGGTCGGCTTCGCCGCGTTGTTCGCCGCGTTCCTTACCCTCGGCTCCCTGGCGCGACGCAACGAGCTGGTCGCCATGGGCGCCTGCGGCATCAGCGTACACCGGTTCACGTTGCCGTTTCTGTTGGCCGCCCTCGGCATCAGCGCGGTGACGTTTCTGTGGAACGAGACCGCGGTACCCCTCTCGACGCGGAAGGCCAAGCACATCTACGACGTGGAGGTGCACAAGAGGGAACGGCAATCGGTTTTCGGCGACAAGGAGATCTGGATGCGCGGCAAAGACGCGTTCATCCGGGCCGACCATTTCGAAACGGAAACCAACCGGCTTCACGGCCTCGTGATCTACCGGATCACTCCGGAGTTCACCTTGAAAGGACTCATCGAGGCGCCGTCGGCTGCCTGGAACGGCACACGCTGGGCCCCGGAAGGCGGCACCGAGTGGCGTCTGCTCGAGGGAGGGGCCCTCGACCGGCGGCCGCTCGGGTCAACGCTGGATCTCGCCGAACGCCCGGAAGATTTTCGGATCTTCGCTCGTTCGCCCGACGAGTTCAGCTACTTCGAATTGCGGCGGCGGATCGGCGACCTGCGCGACAAGGGAATCGACACGGTGCGCGACAGAGTGCACCTGCAAACCAAGCTGGCGATTCCGCTGGTTACGCCCCTGATCGTGCTGCTGGCCGTGGCGTTCGCGGTCAAACCGGGCAGAAAGGGCAACCTCGCCCTCAATTTCGGTCTGACCGTGGCCGTCGGTTTTTCCTATTGGATCCTGCTGGGCTTCTGCGTGTCGTTGGGGAAGGCGGGCGCAATGGAGCCCTGGCTCGCGGCGTGGCTACCCAATATGCTGACGGGACTGATCAGCCTGTATCTCTACACAGGCGCGGAATGAAGGAGGCCGGCGCTCCCGCCGGCGATCAACGCTTGGAGAACTGCGGCCGCTTTCGTGCCTTGTGCCGGCCGTATTTCTTTCTCTCCACCGCACGCGGGTCTCGCGTGACGTAGCCCGCCTTTTTCAGCGGGGTGCGAAACCCTTCGTCCACCTGCATCAATGCGCGGGTAATGCCATGCCGGATGGCGCCGGCCTGGCCTGAAATCCCGCCCCCCTTGACGTTGGCGAGGATATCGAAGTCACCCAAGGTCCGGGTTACGTGGAAGGGCTGGCGGACGATCATCCTGGCCGTTTCACGGCCGAAGTAGTCCTCCAGCACTCGGTTGTTGATCCGGATGTCGCCGTTGCCCCGTTTCAGATAGATTCGTGCAACCGAGGTCTTGCGCCTGCCGGTCGCGTATATGAGGTCGTCCGCCATGATGTCGATCTCTACCCGCCGATCTCGAGAGGTTCCGGCAACTGGGCCTGATGCGGGTGCTCCGGACCGCCGTAGACCTTGAGCTTGTTGAGTTGCCCTCGTCCCAGGCGGTTCTTCGGGAGCATGCCCCTTACCGCCAACCGCACCACCGCCTCCGGTTTCTTCTCCCGCATCTCGGGCAGGCTCGCGACCCGAAGCCCCCCGGGATAGCCGGTATGGCGGTAATAGCGCTTGTCGCTCTCCTTTGCACCGGTCAGCTTGACGCGCTTGGCGTTGACGACGATGACGAAGTCGCCCGCGTCCACGTGCGGACTGAAGGACGGCTTGTGCTTCCCGCGCAGGACCTTGGCAATTTCCGTCGCCATCCGCCCGAGCACCTTGTCCTCGGCGTCGACGATGTACCACCGGCGCTGGGCCAAGGACTCGGCTTTTGTCATCTGAACCGTTCGCATCTCGCAAAGAAACTTGGCGGGGCCGACGAGACTCGAACTCGCGACCTCCGGCGTGACAGGCCGGCGTTCTAACCAGCTGAACTACGACCCCGAATTATAAGACAAACGTATAACGGTTGTCGCCGGATTGCAACCCTGGCGCAGTCTCGCCCGGATTGCCGTGGTCGACTCAAGGAAGAATGGGCGGTACAGGACTTGAACCTGTGACCCCCGGCTTGTAAGGCCGATGCTCTCCCAACTGAGCTAACCGCCCGAAGACCCCATCATTGAGGCAGACTGGGCCTCGACTCGGTGTCCTTCTTCTGGAAGCCGGCGGGGGCGTCGGCCGACGGGTCGTCCAACCCCTGGTGGGTGAACAGCGCATCGGGATCGCTGACCACGAGGGCCCGCTTGAGGACGTCGTCCATATGCGAGACCAGGACCAGCTCCACGTTCTTCAGCACGGCCGCGGGAATCTCGTTGATGTCCTTCTTGTTCTCTTCCGGGATGAGGACGGCCTTGATCCCGCCCCGGTGCGCCGCCAGCACCTTTTCCTTGAGCCCCCCGATGGGAAGGACGTTCCCCCGCAGGGTAATCTCGCCGGTCATGGCCACGTCGTGGAACACGGGGATCCGCGTCAAGGCCGATACCAGCGACGTGGCCATGGTGATGCCGGCGGACGGCCCGTCCTTGGGAATCGCTCCCTCCGGCACGTGGATGTGCACGTCGTTCTTCTGGTAGAAGTCCTTGTCCAGCCCCAGGTCTTCCGCCCTCGAACGCACGTAGCTCATGGCCGCCTGAGCCGACTCCTGCATCACGTCCCCGAGCTTGCCGGTGATGGTGAGCTGGCCCTTGCCGGGCATGATGGACACCTCGGTGGACAACAGCTCGCCGCCCAGCTCGGTCCAGGCCAGTCCCGTGCTGGTGCCGACCCGGTGTTCGTCTTCGGCAATGCCGTAGCGGAACTTGGCGGGTCCCAGGTACTTCAGGAGGTTCCTGGCCCCCACCGTGGTCTTCGCCGCCCGGTCGTTCTTCACCACGTCGACGGCGACCTTGCGGCATATGGAGGCGATCTCCCGCTCCAGGTTCCGGACGCCCGCCTCCTTGGTGTAGTGCCGGATCAGGCCGAGGATCGCCTTGTCGGACATGAGGATGTTGTCGTCGCTCAGCCCGTTGGCATCGCGCTGCTTCACCACCAGGTACTTCTTGGCGATGTTGAGCTTCTCCAGCTCCGTGTAGCCCGCGATCCGTATGATCTCCATACGGTCCTGCAACGGCCGGGGGATGCCGTCCAACGTATTCGCCGTGGTGATGAACATCACCTTGGAGAGATCGTAGTCGAGGTCCAGATAGTGGTCGTTGAAGGCCTGGTTCTGCTCCGGATCCAGCACCTCCAGAAGCGCCGAGGACGGGTCGCCGCGAAAATCCATGGACATCTTGTCCACCTCGTCCATGAGAAAGACCGGGTTGCTGGAACCGGCCTTCTTGAGGGACTGGATGATCTTCCCGGGCAACGCGCCGATGTACGTGCGCCGGTGGCCACGGATCTCCGCCTCGTCGCGCACGCCGCCCAATGACACGCGGACGAACTCCCGTCCCGTCGCCCGGGCGATGGAACGCCCCAGAGAGGTCTTGCCGACACCCGGCGGTCCCACCAGGCAGAGAATGGGGCCCTTGATCTTGCCCACGAGACTCTGCACCGCCAAGTACTCGAGGATCCTCTCCTTGACCTTGCCGAGCCCGTAGTGATCCTCTTCCAGCACCTTCTCCGCTTCGCCGATGTCCAGCTTGTCCTCGGTGTGTTCGTACCAGGGCAGGCTGAGGATCCAGTCGATGTAATTCCGCACCACCGTGGCCTCGGCCGACATGGGCGACATCATCTTGAGCTTCTTGAGCTCCTTCTCGACCTTCTCCTTCGCCTCGGCCGAGAGTTTCTTCTGCTTGATCTTCTCTTCGATCTCCTGCATCTCGTTCTTGAACTCGTCCTTCTCGCCGAGCTCCTTCTGTATCGCCCGCATCTGCTCGTTGAGGTAGTACTCCTTCTGGGAGCGCTCCATCTGCTTCTTCACACGCGAACGAATCCGCCGCTCCACCTCGAGAATCTCGATCTCCGCCCGCATGTGCCCGAGCACCTTCTCGAGCCGTTCCGTGGCGTTGATCGATTCGAGGAGAACCTGCCGTTCCTCCAGCTTGATCCCGAGATGTCCGATGATGGTGTCGGCGAGCTTGCCCGGTTCCTCGATGGAGGAAACCGACATGACCATCTCCGGGGGGATCTTCTTCTTGACCTTGACGTAGTTTTCGAAGGCGCTGTGCACCTCGCGCACCACCGCGCCTACCTCCGTACCCTGCTCCACCACGTCCTCGAGCTCCTCCACCTCCACCAGGAAGAACTCGGGATGGGTGAGGTAGCGCGCGATCTTGCCGCGCTTCTTGCCTTCCACCAGGACCTTGACGGTCCCGTCAGGCAGCTTCAGCATCTGCACGACATTGCCCAGCGTGCCGATGAGATAGATGTCGTCCTCACCGGGCTCGTTGGTCCTAGCGTCCTTCTGCGACGCCAGGAAGATCGCGGTCTGCTTGCGGGACGCCTCCTCCAGCGCTCGGATGGACTTCTGGCGTCCCACGAACAACGGCACGACCATGTGCGGGAAGACGATGATGTCCCGGAGCGGCAGCAACGGCGCCTGCACCGTGTTGTCCGGCCCCTCGCCGCCGTCATCCTTCTTGTCGCTGCGAAATAGCATCAGTAACCCCTCTTACGCGCTCTCCGCCGCCTTCGAGTACACGACCATGGGAGGTTCGTTGCGGGCCATCACCTCCTCCGTGATGACCACCTCCTTTATGTTGGGTTGAGAAGGCATCTCGTACATCACGTCGAGCATGGTGTTTTCCATGATCGCTCTCAACCCCCGTGCACCTGACTTCCGCTTCATCGCTTCCCGTGCAATAGCCCAAAGCGCCTCGTCTGTAAAGTTGAGATGCACCCCCTCCATCTCGAAGAGTTTGCAGTACTGCTTGGTAAGGGCGTTCTTCGGTTCCCTGAGGATCTGCACCAGCGCCTCTTCGTTGAGCTCGTCGAGCGTGGCGATGACCGGCAACCGCCCCACGAACTCGGGGATCAGGCCGAACTTGAGAAGGTCTTCGGGCTGCACGTCGTGCACCACCCGGCTGTCCGGACGGACTTCGACCTCGGTCCCGCCGCTGCCGAAACCCAGCCGCCTGCGGCCGGTGCGTTTCCGGATGATGTCCTCGATGCCGACGAACGCGCCCCCGCAGATGAACAGGATGTTGGTGGTGTCCACCTGCAGGAACTCCTGCTGCGGGTGCTTGCGGCCGCCCTTGGGAGGGACGCTGGCCATGGTGCCCTCGATGATCTTGAGCAGCGCCTGCTGGACGCCTTCTCCCGATACGTCCCGGGTGATGGACGGGTTTTCGGACTTCCTCGATATCTTGTCGATCTCGTCGATGTAGACGATGCCCCGCTGCGCCTTCTCCACATCGTAGTCCGCGGACTGCAGCAGGTTGAGGATGATGTTCTCGACGTCTTCCCCGACATAGCCGGCCTCGGTCAGGCTGGTGGCATCGGCGATGGTGAAGGGGACCTGCAAGAGCCGCGCCAGCGTCTGCGCCAGCAGGGTCTTGCCCGAGCCCGTGGGGCCCAGCAGGAGGATGTTGCTCTTCTGGAGCTCCACGTCCCCGGTCAGCATCTGGTTGTCGATCCGCTTGTAGTGGTTGTGCACGGCCACGGCGAGGATCTTCTTGGCCGGGTCCTGGCCCACCACGTACTGGTCCAGCACGCGCTTGATCTCCACCGGCTTCGGGACGCCGGACGACGAGGCGATGGTGTCCTCGTGCTCGCACTCCTCCGCGATGATGTCGTTGCACAGGTCGATGCACTCGTCACAGATATAGACGGTGGGGCCTGCGATCAGCTTCCGCACCTCATCCTGGCTCTTGCCGCAGAACGAACAGACAAGACTGCCCGACCGGTCATCCCCATGCTTCGGCATCGATATTCCCCCTCACCCCTTTGTCGTTACGTCAAGGCGGCTGGTGATCACCTCATCCACCAAGCCATACTCCAATGCCTGCTGCCCGGTCATGAACAGGTCCCTGTCGGTGTCCCGCTCGATCCGCTTGAGGGACTGGCCCGTGTGCTTGACGAGAATCGCGCCGAGCTCCTCCCGCATCCGCAGGATCTCCCGCGCCTGGATGTCGACGTCGGCCGCGGTCCCCTGAAATCCGCCCAGGGGCTGGTGGATCATGATGCGCGAATGCGGCAGCGCGTAGCGCTTGCCCTTCTCGCCGGCCGCGAGCAGGACGGCTCCCATGCTGGCCGCCTGACCCAGGCATACCGTGGACACCTGCGGGCGAATGTACTGGATGGTGTCGTAGATGGCGAGGCCGGCGGTAACGGAGCCGCCGGGGGAATTGATGTAGAAGTAGATGTCCCGTTCCGGGTCTTCCGACTCCAGGAACAGCAACTGAGCGGTGATGAGGTTCGCCACCTCGTCGACGACGGCGCTCCCCAGGAAAACGATACGGTCCTTGAGGAGCCGGGAATAAATATCATAGGCCCGCTCCCCGCGACCGGTCTGCTCTACGACGAAAGGAATGAAGTTCATGATGCCTCGATCCGGGTGCTGCGTCCCGCCCTTCCTCCCGGCCGCCTGGGCAGGATACACCAGGAAAGGATAACTTCTTTTCCGGCGGCCATCAACCTTTTTCCGGAGGGTCCACCACCGTGATCTCCGCTTCCCGAAGCAGGAAATCCAGCGTCTTCTCGGACACGATCTGAGACCGCAGCGTGGCCCGCGCCCAGTCCTGGCCGTACTGCCGGCGCACCTCGTCCGCCTGCCCGCCGCTGGCCCGGGCCAGGGCTTCGATGCGGCCGTCGATGTCCCCCTCGGCCGCGGTGATCCCTTCCGCCTCGGCGATCCTTTCGATCAGCAACATCATCTTGACGCGCTGCTCGGCCTGCGGCTTCAGCTCCTCCCGGAGCTCGTCCGTGGTGGGCTCCGGAGCGTCAGCTCCGGACGGGGCCATCTGGCTGCCGGCGCGCCGGACGAGATACGACAGCTCCCGATCGACCATGGACGGGGAAACTTCGAAGTCGTGGTCTTCCATGAGGCGCTCCACGATCCGATCCTTCAACTGGCGGTCCTGGAACGAATCGATCTCGCTCTGGAGCTGCGAGCGCACCTTCTCGCGCAACTCCTCCAGCGAGTCGCACTCACCGTAGTCCTGCGCGAACTCGTCGTCCAGGGGCGGCAAGACCTTTTTCCGGATGTCCCGGACCGTCACCTCGAAATCGGCCGTCTTACCCGCCAGGCGCTCGTCCTGGAGGTCCTCGGGGAAGCTCACCGCAATGGTTCCGGACACGCCCAGCTCCATGCCCACCAGACCCCGCTCGAACTCCAGCAAGGCCTTGCCCGCGCCGATGTCCACCGGATAGTTGTCGGCCGTGCTGCCGGGAAAGGGCTCGCCGTCGACCGCGCCCGAGAAGTCGATGAACACGTAGTCGCCGTCCTCCACCCGGCCTCGCCCCTCCACCGGCTCCAGTTGGGCGTTCCGGTCCTGCAGCTCCCCGAGGGCGCGCTCCACCTCCTCGTCACCCATGTCGACGCGCACGCGCTCCACCGGCACCGCGCGATAGTTCTTGAGCTCGATGTCCGGCCTCACCTCGACCACGGCGGTGAACGCGAACGGTTGCGCCTCGTCCAGCTCGCCCGTCTCGAGCCGCGGCTCCGACACCGCCTCCAGCCCCTGCTCCTTCATCGCGCCCGCGAGCGCCTCTTCCACCAACTCGGACAGGGCCTGAGCCTGTATCTCCGTGCCATAGAGGCCGCGCAGGATGTGCCGCGGGATCTTGCCCGAGCGAAAACCGCGCACCTTGGCCTGACGTCCCACCTGCCGGTAGACCCGCGCGAACGCCTTGCCGACCCGGTCGGCCGGGACCTCCACCCGAAGCCGCCTCTCTGTCGGCGTCAGCACTTCGACTTCATACTTCATGCCTGTCTGCACCTCGTGGTTGGTTTTCGGTCAAACTCCGAACGCATCGGTTCCTTCCCGTCGCCGGACCTCCGCTCCGGATGCAAGGCGAGTCCACCGCCATGGGTGGAGTGCTTCTGTGGTGGTGCGAGAGGGGGGACTCGAACCCCCACGGTTACCCGCTAGATCCTAAGTCTAGTGCGTCTACCAGTTCCGCCACTCTCGCATGCGGGTGTCCTGCAACAGAGGAACGGCCTCTCGTGTGCTGTAGCAACCCCGCAAACCGCAAGTCAAGATAACACCCGGTCCGGGCCCGCCTGGAGCTGCTGGACACGATTGAGGGGAGGGGGGAGTGGGCCGCCGGAGACTCGAACTCCGGACCCGCTGATTAAGAGTCAGCTGCTCTACCAACTGAGCTAGCGGCCCGCACGACCTTTTGATTGGGGTGAGTGAAGGGACTTGAACCCTCAACCCCTGGAGCCACAGTCCAGTGCTCTAACCAATTGAGCTACACTCACCAGAACACCTGCAAACAAAGCACTTGCGAACAAAGCGCCCAATTTCTGGCGCGCCAGAAGGGACTCGAACCCCTGACCCACGGCTTAGAAGGCCGTTGCTCTATCCACCTGAGCTACTGGCGCGTGGAACCGTTCCTTCAGCGCCCGCTCCCGGAATACCGCCGCCTCCAGCTTTCACGACCCGCCTCCCGCGGGCCGTGCCATGGAGTGGTCGGGGCGAGCCGATTTGAACGGCCGACCCCCTGCTCCCAAGGCAGGTGCGCTACCTGGCTGCGCTACGCCCCGTCACGGAGTCTGCATTTTACCTGATGCTGCGCCGATAGCAAGACTCGCACCGGCTCGCGCTCGCTTCACGACGGCCGCCAGTCCCGGAGGACCCGTTGCTGCAACTCCAGCAACCGCTGGATCCCGGCCCCCGCCAGGCCGATCAACCGGTCGAGCTGCGGCGCGTCGAAGGGTTCCTTCTCGGCGGTTCCCTGGACCTCCACGAACTTGCCCGAGCCGGTCATCACGAAGTTCATGTCCACGTCGGCGGTGTTGTCCTCGGCCGCGTCCAGGTCCAGCAATGCCCTGCCTTCCACCACCCCGACGCTGACGGCGGCGACGCTGTCCCTGAGCAGGCTTTCCGGCACGGTCTGAGCGGCCGCCCACGTCCGCAGGGCGCAGGCCAGGGCCACGTAGGCGCCGGTGATGGAAGCCGTGCGGGTCCCGCCGTCCGCCTGGATGACGTCGCAGTCGAGCCACACCGTTCGTTCGCCCAAGCAGTCGAGGTCCGCCACCGACCGAAGGCTGCGCCCGATCAGCCGCTGGATCTCATGGGTCCGGCCGCCCACCTTGCCGCGGGAAGCCTCCCTGGGGATGCGCGTGGGCGACGACGACGGCAGCATGCCGTACTCCGCCGTGATCCACCCCTTCCCGGACTTGCGCAGGAAGGGCGGCACCCGGTCTTCGATCTTGGCGGTGCAGATGACCCGGGTGTCGCCCACCTCGATCAGGGCCGAGCCGTCGGCGTGCTTGATGAAGCCCGGGGTGATGTCGATGGGGCGCAGGTCATGATCCCCGCGTCCGTTTGTGCGCATGGTTCGGTCAGCCTCCCGGCGGCGGAAATCCGCGGCGCGGGCGGGTTTGAAACCCGCCCCTACAGATGAAAGACGACGGTCTTGAGCTCGGTCATCTCCTCGATTGCGTAGCGCGGCCCTTCCTTGCCGAATCCCGAGTCCTTCAGCCCGCCGTAGGGCATCACGTCCGCGCGCCACTGCGGCCCCCAGTTCACGTGAAGGTTGCCGGACTCGACCTCGCGGGCGAACCGCATGGCCCAACCGATGTTCTCGGTGAAGATGCCGGCAGAAAGGCCGTAGACCGTATCGTTCGCCAGCTCGATGGCCTCGTCGATGGACTCGAAGGCCGTGACCCCGACGGCGGGGCCGAAGAGCTCGTCGCGGGAAATCCTCATGTCGCGGGAAACGTCCGCCACCACGGTGGGCGCGTAGACCGCGCCGTTGCGGCCGCCCCCGGCCACCACCCGGGCCCCCTCGCCCACGGCCTCGTTCACCCACTGCTCGACCCGGACGGCTTCCGCCTCCTTTATCATGGGCCCCACCTGCGTCGCCGTATCGAGCTGGCTGCCGGTGGCCAGCGCCTCCACCTTCGGGGCCAGCGTGCCCAGGAAGTCCGCGTACACCCGCCGGTCCGCAAGCACCCGCTGGGTGGAGATGCAGACCTGCCCCGAATTCGCATAACCGGTGGCGGCCACGGCCGCGGCCACCTTGTCGAGGTCGGCATCGGGCATGACGATCACCGGGCAGTTGGAGCCCAGCTCCATGGTGACCTTCTTGATGCCCGCCACCCGGCAGATGTTCTCCCCCACCTCCCGGCTGCCGGTGAAGGTGATCTTCCGGACCCGGGGATCGGCCACCAGCGGATCGCCGATCTCGCCGCCCGACCCGGTCAGGCACTGGACGCCCTCGGGCGGAACCCCGGCCTCCAGCAGGATCTCCGTCAGCTTGAGGCCCGACAGCGGCGTGTCCGAAGCCGGCTTGATGATCACCGAATTGCCCCCGGCGATGGCCGGGCCCACCTTGTGGCACAGCAGGTTGAGCGGGAAGTTGAACGGGCCGATGGCCACCACCACGCCGCAGGGCACCCTCAGCGTGAAGGCCAGCTTGCCCGCCCCCGCGGGGTCCGCGTCCAGCGGCACGGTCTCGCCGTGGACCCGCTTGGCCTCTTCGGCCGAAGCGGTCATGGTCTCCACCGCCCGGCGCACCTCGCCCTTGCCTTCGGCCAGGATCTTCCCCTCCTCGCTGGAGATGAGCGTGCCGAGCTCGTCCACCCGCTCCGCCATCAGGGCGGCCGTCCGGGTCAGCACCCGCCAGCGCTCGTGGGCGGTCATCCGCGCCATGACCGAGGCCCCGCGCTCGGCGAACGCGAGCGCCCGTTCCACGTCGTCTGCCCCGGCCTTCGGCACGGCGTCGATCACCGAGTCGTCATACGGGTTGCCGACCTCCTGCATCCTGGGCCGATCGACCCACTCTCCTGCGAGAAACATCTTCATCGTCGATCACACTCCTTCGCGTGGCGCCGGCCGCGACCGCCCGGCGCCGGTTGTCCGCGGGGTCCCTGGTCCGCTAGACGAGATTCCGTATGGGCTCCAGCACGGTTTCCGAAATCCCCCGCATCAAGGCGGTGAGGCGCGGCTGCTGGAGCGCCTCGATGGCGGTCAGGGCCGCCTGCCTGCGGACGTGCATTTCCTCGGCCGCGAAAGGCAGCGAACCGAGCCGGCCGAACAACGCCTCGGTCCGTTCGACGTCCGCGCCCGAGGTATCGGCCCGGTCCTTGTCCAGCACCTCCCGCAACCATCGAGCGTCGTCCGGCGGCGCGTTCTCCAGCGCGTGAACCGCCAGGATGCTGCGTTTCCCCTCGGCAATGTCGCTGCCACGCTGGTCACGGCCCTTGTCGCCGTAGAGATCCAGCACGTCATCCTGGATCTGGAACAGGATGCCGAGCTGCCGCGCCCCCTCGGTCAACCCCTCGACGACCCCGGCCTCCCGGCCCAGCATCTCCGCGCTGCCCGCCATGCCGAGCACGAACAGCCGGGCGGTCTTGGCCTCGACCATGTCGAAGTACCGGGCGAGCGAGGGGCGCCGGTCCGCCCGCAGGGCGAACTCCTGCTCCTGACCGTCGATGACCTTCAGGGTCTCGATGAGTATCCGCCTCGCCAGGGCCTCCCGCCGCTCGCCGGCTACCGGCGCCCGCTGCGCCAGCAGCAACGTGAAGTAGAACATGGCGTCGCCGAGGTTGATGGCGCGGGCGACGCCGAACCGGCGCCATACCGTCTCGTGCCCCCTGCGGGACTCGTCGCCGTCCTGCACGTCGTCGTGCACCAGCGTCGCGTTGTGCAGCATCTCGCAGGCCGCGCCCATGGGGAGCGCCCTGGCCGGGTCCTCGCCGAGACAGTCCGCCACCAGGAGCGGCAGCAGCGCGCGAAGCCGTTTGCCGCCGGTCTGGAAATGGTAGCGGCTCATCTCGGCCAGCCCCGACGCGGCAAGCCCCGCCTCCCGCACGACGTCGTCGAGGAGGGAAAGGACTTCGGGGAGATAGCGTTCCCGGATGCTATCGAGGTGCGCCAGGAAAGCCTGCCTTGCGGCCGGTGCGGAAAGGTCGTCGGCGGGCGGGCGGCCCGAACGATGTTCGCGCGTCATGCGCGTCCTTCTCAGCGGAGCTTCATGCCGAATGCCACGG
This sequence comes from uncultured Binatia bacterium (SeqCode), assembly GCA_965219905.1. GTDB lineage: Bacteria > Desulfobacterota > Binatia > UBA9968 > JAJDTQ01 > JAJDTQ01. Next base: position 324,236 of record CBDCOS010000008.1, read on the forward strand.
GCCCCTTGTCGCCCGCGCGGGTCTGAAACTGCACGCTGTCGCCTTCACCGAAGTCCTCGAACTGGACTCGCGGGGCGCCGCTGCCCCGATGGAAGAAGACATCGTCGCCGCCGTCATCCGGCTCGATGAAGCCGAATCCCTTGTCTTTGAGGATCTTCCTGATGGTTCCCGTCACCTGTGCTCACTCCGGTTCCCGGACCTCGTCCTCCGGTCCGATCGATTGGCGCCCGGCCCGATTCATCTGGCCGTTTCATAGTGCGAGGAAGGGACCGGAGTCAAGAAGCGCGCGCGGCGGCTTGCCTCCCACGCTTTGTTTTCATCTCCGATATGGTATGCGTCAAAGACGATGGCCGACTTGTTGCGCGTCATGGACCTGGGCCGCCTGGAGTACGAGGCCGCGCTTGCGGTCCAGGAACGGGTCCTCGAGGAGAAGACCCGCGCGGCCGCGGACGATTGCCTGGTACTGGTGGAGCACCCGCACGTGATCACCACCGGCCGGAGGGAAGCCCGCGCCCATATCCTCGACTCCGGCGGGGTCCCGGTCCACGCCACCAGCCGCGGCGGCGACGTGACCTACCACGGCCCGGGGCAGCTCGTCGCGTATCCCATCATCGACCTCAGGTCCAGGCAGCGCCGCGCCGTCCACCGCTACCTGGACCGGCTCGAGCAGGTCATCATCGACCTGCTGGGTTCGTTCGGACTCACGGCCGCGCGGCGGCCGCCCTTCACCGGCGTGTGGATCGGCGACCGGAAGATCTGCGCCATCGGCATCGCCGTGAAACGCGGCGTGACCTATCACGGAGCGGCGCTGAACGTGGCGCCCGACCTGGGCTATTTTCACAGGATCGTCCCTTGCGGGCTGGATTGGGCTCAGGTCACCTCCATCGAGCGGGAGGCGGGAGTGTCCGTTGAGATGGATGTGGTGAAAGCCCTGCTGTTGGAGGGCTTTTGCCGGACGTTCGGATATGACGGGTTCGTACGGGACGGAGACGCGCCGGCGGCCGGCGCGGACGGAGGGCGACCGCGGGTCGCCCCTACTTCTGAAACCAGTCGGCGTTGATCTGCGTGTACTCCTGCCACTTCTCGGGAACCGCGGCCTCTTCGAAAATCGCCTCCACCGGGCAAACCGGCTCACACGCTCCGCAGTCGATGCACTCCTCGGGATCGATGTAGAGCATGTTTTCCTTCTCGAAGGTCTCGGGGTCGTTCTTGGTCGGATGAATGCAATCGACAGGGCAAACATCGACGCAAGCGGTGTCCTTGACGTCGACACAGGGCTCTGCAATCACGTATGTCATTCACTTCCTCCTGGAGATACTGGTTCTACGCGCACCCGCGACCGCGGCCTCTCAGGCGTGCTTTCAACAAAGACAACCTCTATTTTCGGGCTAGCAAATAGCCTATTTCAAGTCAAGCGGGCGCACTGTCCGGCGCCCCTTCCACGGCCTCTTTCCCCCTGTTCCGGGGCCGCTGGCGCGGCGGGGTGTGGGTGGCGGTGCCGTAGAACATCTCGGCGCATTCCATGAGGGTCTCGGAGAGCGTGGGATGCGGATGGACGGACTCGGCAAGGTCACGGGCGGTGGCTCCCATCTCGATGGCCAGCACCCCCTCGCCGATCAGCTCGCCGGCGCCGGCGCCGGCGATCCCTACACCCAGGATACGCTCCGTCCCGGGCTCGAGGATCAACTTGGTCAGCCCTTCGGGACGGTCGAGGGTGAGGGCCCTTCCGGAGGCGCCCCAGGGGAACTTCACGATCTCCACCGGAACCTTCCGGGCCTTGGCCTCCTGCTCGGTCAAGCCGCACCAGGCAACCTCCGGCTCGGTGAACACCACCGCCGGGATCACCACGTCGGCAATGGTGCTGGACTCGCCGGCGATGACCTCCACCGCCACGCGCGCCTCCTTGGTGGCCCGGTGCGCCAGCAAGGCGCCGCCGTTGGCGTCGCCGATAGCGTAGATGGCCGGGTCGCCGGTCTGCTGTCGATCGTTGCACTCGATAAAGCCGTTGGCGCCGATCCGGACCCCGGTGTTCTCAAGCCCCAGGTCCTCATAGCTCGGCGTCCGCCCCACGCTCACCAGCACGCGGTCGTAGCTCTCCTCGCGCCGGCTCCCGTTGACCTCCATGGCCACCTTGATCTTCCTGCCGCTGGTGGCCATGCTCAGCACCTTGGTCTTGAGACGGATCTCCTTGAACAGGGACTCGGCCACCTTGGCCACCGGCCGCACCAGGTCGACGTCCACGCCCGACAAGAGCTGGGTCAGCGCTTCCACCAGGACGATCTCGCTGCCCAGGCGGGCATAGACGGTCCCGAGCTCCATGCCGATGTAGCCGCCTCCCACCACCAGCAGCCGGCCCGGAATGTCCTCCAGCTCCAGCGCCTCGGTGGAGGTCATGATCCGCCGGTTCCCCAGGTCGAAGGCCGCCGGCATGGCCGGCTTGGACCCGACCGCGACGATGGCCTTTTCGTAGTTGATGAACTGCTGCCCTTCGGCGGTCTCCACCCGGAGGGTGCGGGAGTCCTCGAAGTGACCCCGCCCGTGGAGCCGCTGCACGCCCCTCCGCGAGCACAGTCCGTCCAGCCCGCGGGCCAGCTTGTCGATGACGGAACCCTTCCACGCCCGCAGCTTCTCGAGCCTTACCTTGGGCTTTCCGAAGGTGACGCCACGGGCTTCCGACAGCGCCGCCTCGTCGATGACGTGGGTGGCGCTGAGGAGAGCCTTCGACGGGATGCAGCCACGGTTGAGGCAGACTCCCCCGAGGCGCTCGTCCCGTTCCACCAGGAGCACGCGCTTCCCCATGTCCGCGGCGTAGAAAGCCGCGGCATAGCCCCCGGGGCCTGCGCCGACCACGACGATTTCCGTTTTGATGGGTTCCACGGGCCTCCCAACCGATCAGCCGGCCTGTTCCGTCAACGGGTTCACGAGACCGGCCACTTGATGTCCGCCTCGGGATAGTCTTCCAGACAGCGTACCATCTCGCGCAGGAAACGCGCGCCGTCGGCGCCGTCGATTACCCGGTGATCGTACGAGAGCGCGAGCGGCAGCACCATCCGCGGCACCACCTTCTTGTCCCGCACCACCGGCCGGTGGACCCCCCGCCCCATGCCCAGAACCGCCACCTGAGGACTGTTGACAATGGGCGTGAAGTGAGAGCCGCCGATGCTTCCGAGGTTCGAGATGGTGAAGGTGGCCCCCTGCATCTCGTCCGCGGTGAGCTTGCGCTGCCGGGTCCTCTCCGCCAGCTCGTCCAGCTCGATGGAGAGGGCCAGCAGGTCTTTCTTGTCCGCGTCACGGATGACCGGCGCAATCAGGCCGGCTTCGGTGTCCACGGCCACCCCGATATGGACGTATTCGCGGGCGACGATCTCCATGGCCTGGTAATCGATGCTGGTCTTGAACGCCGGATACCTGGAAAGGGCCGACACCGCGGCCTTGATGGCGAAGGAGGTCAGCGTCAGCCGGGCGCCCGCCTTGTCATAGGCCTTGGCGTGACGTTTCCGGAGCTCCATGAGGTCGGTGATGTCGGCGTCGTCGAACTGCGTGACGTGGGGCACCGTGGTCCACGACTCGGTCATCCGCTGCGCGATGGTGCGCCGGAGCGGCGACATCCTCTCCCGCTTGCTGGGCCCCCACTTGGTCAGATCCAGGGTCTGAAAGACGTCGACCGGGGGCTCCGCCGCCGCGGCCGACGGATTGAGCGCCAGTTGCTGAAGTCCCTGTATATAGCTCCGGACGTCCGCCAGGACGATGCGGCCGCCGCGCTGGCTGCCCTTCACACGGGTGAGGTCGATGTCCAACTCCCGCGCGATCTTCCGCACCGTCGGCGACGCGGGGGGCGGCGCGCCGCTGCTGGAGGCGTGGACGTGGGGCTCCGACCGGGCCGGAGGCGGCGGAGCCTCCGGGGCCGGAGGGGCCGCCGGGACCGCCTCCACCACCGGCGCCTCGGCCGGTTCGGCCGCCCTGTCCTCGTCGATGGTCACGAGCACCTGGCCCACCGAAACCACCTGGCCCACCTCGACGTGTATCCGCGCCACCTTGCCGGCGCCGGTGGAGGGAATGGGGGCCACCGCCTTCTCGTTCTCCAGCTCCAGTAGGGTCTGGTCCACCTGGACCGGGTCCCCTTCCCGGACGACGATGTTGACCACGGTGCCGGCGTCGGCCCCCTCGGCCAGTTTGGGAAGCGTTACGTCCATGGGCTTGCGGGCCGTCGCTAGACGGCCATGTCGGGATGAGGCTTCGCCGGATTGTAATGCAGCTCGCGCATGGCCCGCTCCACCACCGACTTCCTGATCCGGCCCTGCCGGCACAAGGCATACAGCGCGGCGATCGCCACCGACTCCGCGTCCACCTCGAAGTAGCGGCGCAGCCGGGACCGGGTATCGCTGCGGCCGAAGCCGTCCGTTCCCAGGGTCACCAGCCCGCCCGGCACCCACGGCGCGATCTGATCGGGCACGATCTTCATGTAGTCGGACACCGCCACGAACACCCCCTCCTCCGGTTCCAGCAACGACTCCACGTACGACTTGCGCGGCTTCTCTCCGGGGTGCATGAGGTTCCAGCGCCGGACCTGCTGGGCGTCACGGCGCAGGAGGTTGTAGCTGGTGGCGCTCCAGACGTCGGCCGCCACGCCGTAGCGGCTCTCGAGAATCTCCTGCGCCCGGAGCGCCTCGAACAGCAGCGGCCCGCTGCCGAACAGGTGCGCGCGCAGTTGCTTCTTTCCGCCGCCGGCGCCGCGGAACTTGTAGAGGCCCTTGAGGATGCCCTCTTCGACCCCCGGAGACAGGGCGGGCATCTCGTGGTTCTCGTTGTACAGCGTGAGATAGTAGAAGACGTCCTCACGCCGCTTGTACATGCGCGTGAGGCCGTCCTGGACGATGACCGCGATCTCGTACGCGAACGCCGCGTCGTAGGTGAGCAGGGCCGGAACCGTGCTCGCCAGGAGGTGGCTGTGGCCGTCGGCATGCTGCAGCCCTTCGCCGTTCAGGGTGGTGCGCCCGGCGGTGGCCCCCAGCAGGAACCCCTTGGCCTTGCTGTCCGCCGCCGCCCACATGAGATCGCCGATGCGCTGGAACCCGAACATCGAGTAGAACGTGTAGAACGGGATCATGGGCTTGCCGTAGTTGGCGTCGGCCGTTCCGGCGGCAATGAACGAGGACATGGCGCCGGCCTCGCTGATCCCCTCCTCGAGGAGCTGCCCGTCCCGCGCCTCCTGGTAGAACAACAGCGTCTCCCGGTCCACGGGCTCGTAGAGCTGGCCCTTGGGCGAGTAGATGCCCACCTGGCGGAACAGCGTGTCCATGCCGAAGGTGCGGGCCTCGTCCGGGATGATCGGCACGATGTTCCTGCCGATGTTCGGATCCCGCAACAGCTTGCTCAGCAGCCGCGCGAAAGCCATGGTGGTGGAGACGCGGGTCTCCGATGAGCCCTTGTGGAACTCCTCGTAGGCCGTCTCCCCCGGCAGTTGGAGCGCCGGCGTCTTGCGCGCCCGCCGGGGCAGGAACCCCCCGAGGCTCTTGCGCCGTTCCAGCAGGTAGCGGGTCTCCTCGCTCTCCAGCGGAGGGCGGTAGAACGGCGTCTCCACCACCTCCTCGTCCGACAGGGGCACGCCGAACCGCGAGCGGAAGTCGCGAAGCTCCTTCTCGTTGAGCGCCTTCTGCTGGTGCGTGATGTTGCGCCCCTCGCCTGCCTCGCCGAGGCCGTAGCCCTTCACGGTCTTGGCCAGGATCACCGTGGGCGTCCCCTCGTGGCTGATGGCCGCGCTGTAGGCGGCGTACACCTTCTGGGGATCGTGACCGCCCCGGGCCAGCTTGCGGATCTGGTCGTCGCTCAGGTGGTTCACCATCTCGAGCAACTCGGGATGGGTGCCGAAGAAGTGCTTTCGGGTGTAGCTGCCCGGGGCCACCGAATACTTCTGGTAGTCCCCGTCCACCGCCCTTTCCATCCGCTCCAGCAAGAGCCCCTTGTTGTCGCGCTCGAGCAGCGGGTCCCAGTCCGAGCCCCAGATGACCTTGATGACGTTCCAGCCGGCGCCCCGGAAAACGGACTCCAGCTCCTGGATGATCTTGCCGTTGCCCCGCACCGGCCCGTCCAGCCGCTGCAGGTTGCAGTTGACCACCCAGACCAGATTGTCGAGGTTCTCCCGCGAGGCCAGGGAGAGCGCCCCGGTGGATTCCGGCTCGTCGGTTTCCCCGTCGCCCAGGAAACACCACACCCGAGGTTCCCGGGACAGCAGCCCCCGGGCGGTCAGGTAGCGTGCGAAGCGCGCCTGGTAGATGGACATGATGGGTGCCAGCCCCATGGACACCGAGGGGAACTGCCAGAAGTCCGGCATCAGATGGGGGTGGGGGTACGAAGGCAGCCCGCCGCCCTTGGCCAGCTCCTGCCGGAAGAGGTGAAGCTTGCGCGCGCTCAGCCGGTGCTCCACGTAGGCCCGCGCATAGTTGCCCGGCGAAGCATGGCCCTGGAAATAGATCAGGTCTCCCGGCTCGCCGCCGTCGCCGCCCCGGAAGAAGTGGTTGAAGCCCACCTCGTAGAGGTTCGCCGCCGACGCATAGGTGGAGATATGGCCGCCGATGCCCGGTTGGAGCCGGTTGGCCTTGACCACCATGGCCATGGCGTTCCAGCGCACGTAGCTCTTGACCTGGCGCTCGATGCGGCGGTCGCCCGGATACCGGGGCTCGTCCTCCCGCGCGATGGTGTTCACGTAGGGGGTGTTGAGGGTCGAGGCATCGCGCTGACGGTCACGGATACGCGTCACCAATTGCCCCAGGAGAAAGTCCACCTGCTCCGGGCCCTTCTTGCGGACCACGTCTCCGAGCAGGTTCTCCAGGGAGTCGAGCCACCGCTCGTCCCGAGACGCGGCTCGCGCGGACCCCTCCGTATCCACACCGGGCCCGGCCCCGGCGCGGACCTCTCCCTCCGTGGCGGAATAGGCAGGGGGGGTCGACTCTTTGGCGCTCATGACGTTCCAGGGATATTACAAAAACGTTTGCGTAGGCAACACGTGCCGGGCAACATATTCACCGCCGCCCGCACCTGTCAAGCCCTTTCGGGAGCGGAGGTTTCCGCCGGGAAACCGCCCGCGGAAGCGGCCCTTTTCATACCCGAAGGCGATCCGCCATGCACTGTCTCGACCTCACCCTCCCGACCCCCGAAGCGAACCTCGCGTGCGACGAGGCGCTGCTGGACCAGTGCGAGGAGAAGGATGATCGGGAGGTCCTCAGGTTCTGGGAATCCCCCCGGCCCTTCGTGGTGCTCGGCCTCGCCAGCCGGCGTGAGCGCGAGGTCGACGCGGCCGCCTGCGCCGCCCGGGGCATCCCCGTCCTGCGGCGCTGCAGCGGCGGCGGCACGGTGGTCCAGGGGCCCGGCTGCCTGAGCTACGCGCTCGTCCTGCGCATCAACAAGCCGCCCCTGGAACGCATCGACTCCACCAACGCCTTCATCATGGAGCGCCACCGGCGCCTGCTGGCGGACGCCACCGGCCTGCCGATCCGGCACGAGGGCGCCACCGACCTGACGGTGGGCGGGCGGAAGTTCTCCGGCAACGCGCAACGCCGCCGCCGGCGTTTCCTGCTGTTCCACGGGACCTTCCTGCTGGACTTCCCGATCGCGCTCATGGAAGAGCTTCTGCCGTTTCCCCCCAGGGCGCCGCGCTACCGCCGCGAGCGTCCTCACGGGACCTTCGTCGCCAACCTGGGCCAGCCCGCCGCGCGCATCAAGGCCCTGCTGGCGCGATCCTGGGGCGCCGCGCCCGGCGCCGCCGACATCCCCGCGGACGCCGTCGCGTCCCTGGTGGAGCACAAGTATTCGGTCCGGAACTGGAACGAGAGGTGCTAGCGTCCTGTCCCGTGCCGTCCTGTCACACGAGGGTGAGCCAGTGACGGTAACGGTCGTCCTTGCCTCGAATGACGTCGAAGAAAGACTGCTGCAGGTCGAGGGTCACGGGTCCCGGCTTTCCCTCGCCGATGGCCCGGTCGTCCACCTCCCTGATGGGCGTGACTTCCGCCGCGGTGCCGGTGAGGAAGGCCTCGTCGGCGATGTAGAGGGCATCCCGGGCGAAGCGTTCCTCGTTCACCTGGTACCCCTTCGCGTGCGCCAGCTCGATGACGCTCGCGCGGTTGATGCCCGGAAGAATCGAGGTGACGGGCGCGGTCCGCAGGAGCCCGTCCTTCACGATGAAGAGGTTCTCGCCGCTCGCCTCCGAGACGCACCCCTCGGGGTCGAGCATGATGGCTTCGTCGTACCCCGCGAGCTTCACCTCGTGCTTGGCCAGCACCGAGTTCACGTAGTTGCCCGAGATCTTGCTGTTGGTCATCATCACGTTGACATGATGCCGGGTGTAGGAGGAGACCTTGGCGCGGATGCCCCGCTTGAGGCCCTCGTCGCCCAGGTACGCTCCCCAGGACCAGGCTGCCACGATCACCCGGACGGGATTGTTGAGCGCGTACAATCCCATTTCCCCGTCGCCCAGGAACGCCAGGGGCCGGATGTAACACTCCTTCAGGCGATTGACCCGGATCACTTCCAGAACCGCCTCGGTCATCTCCTCGGCGCTGTACGGCAGGGGACAGCCGAGTATGTGTCCTGAGTTGCGGAAGCGCTGAACGTGCTCGGCCAGCCGGAAGACCGCCGACCGCTCCTCCTCCAGCCAGTAGCAACGAATCCCTTCGAAGTACGCCGTACCGTAATGGAGCCCGTGACTCATGACGTGGAACCGGGCGTCATCCCAGTCCACCATCTCCCCGTCGACCCAGATCTTATCACTCCTCACTGACATCGAGACTCCCCGAATCGTGCATCGTCCGGCACAACGCCCCAGAACGACAAAAGGCCACCACGCCAACGCCATGGTGGCCGCTACCGCCTTTCATTTCTTCAGATTTCCCGCGCAATGTCAATCATGGGAGCGGCGGGTCGCCGCTGGGAAACACGACCACGCTGGCGGGAGCGACCGTGACTTTCACCCGGGCGCCGGCGGGCAGGACGCGGGTGGAAGGCTGGCTGCTGCGGATTTCCGCGCCGGACCGCAACGTCAGGTGGTACTGGTTCTCCGCCCCGCGAAACCGCCGCCGTGCCACCACCCCGGCGCCGTCCCGGCAGGGCTCCATCGTCACCTCGTCCGGCCGGACCAGCAACTCGACCCGGGCCCCGGCAGGCAAACCGGCGTCGTTGGGGAAATCGCCCACCTCCGTCTCGATGGCCCCACGCACCACGCCCGGAATGAAATCCGACTGGCCCACGAACTCCGCGACGAAGCGCGTCCGGGGCTGGCGGTACAGCACCTCGGGCTCGGAGAGCTGTTCCAGGACGCCATGGTTGAGAACGCCCACGCGATCCGCTACCGCAAGCGCCTCCTCCTGGTCGTGGGTCACCATGATGGCGCTGGTCTCGGACACGCGCAGGACCCGCAGCAGCTCATCGCGCATCTCGGCCCTCATGTCGAAGTCGAGATTGCTGAAAGGCTCGTCGAGAAGCAGCACGAGGGGCTTGGGCGCGAGCGCCCGGGCGAGGGCCACCCGCTGCTGCTGGCCGCCGGAAAGCTCGTGGGGATAGCGCTGCGCCAGCGCGTCCATCCCCACCACGGCCAGCACTTCCCGCGCGGAATCGGACCGCGACTTGCGCGATCCGTCCCGAAGCCCGAACATCACGTTGTCCAGCAGCGTCAGGTGGGGGAACAGGGCGTAGTCCTGGAAGACCATGCCGATGCGTCTTTGCTCGGGCTCGATCCACATGCCGTCGCCGGAGACCGGGGCCCCGTCGAGCAGGATCCTGCCGCTGTCGGGGCGGTCGAAGCCCGCGATCAACCGCAGCGTCGTGGTCTTGCCGGAGCCGCTGGGGCCCAGCAGCGCCAGGACCTCGCCCTGCTTCAGGCCGAAGCTCACCCCGGAGACGGCGGCCGGACCGCCGCGCACGTGGCTCTTCCATACGTCTTCGAGGGTGATGAGACCGGTCGTGTCCATCGGCCTCACGCCTCCCTCGCGGCGCCACCGGCGACGCCGTCGCCCGTCTCCAGCCACCAGCGCTCCAGATCCCGGAGGGACCGCTCGGCCATGATCTCCTTCTTGCGCCGGCCCTTGACCTTGACGGGCAGGTCCGGGAAAAGGCCGAAGTTGACGTTCATGGGTTGGAAGGCTTCCCTCCCGGTATCGGAAATATAGCGAAGCAGCGCGCCCAGGGCGGTGGTGGCCGGAGGCGTGACCGGCTTCCCGCCCGTCGCCAGACGGGCCGCGTTGACCCCTGCCAGCAGCCCCGACGCCGCCGACTCGATGTACCCCTCCACGCCGGTGATCTGTCCGGCGAAGAAGAGCCGCGGCGCCCCGCGCCATTGCAGCGTCGGCAGCAGGTGCCGCGGCGCGTTGATGAAGGTGTTGCGGTGGAGGCTGCCGTAGCGCACGAACACCGCGTCGGCCAATCCCGGTATCAGCGAGAACACCCGCTTCTGCTCCGGGTAGGTCATCTTCGTCTGGAAGCCCACGAGGTTGTATAGCGTGCCCTCGTGGTTCTCCTGGCGCAACTGCACCACCGCGTAGGGCCGCTGCCCGGAGGCCGGATCCACCAGCCCCGTGGGCCTCATGGGCCCGAACGCCAGGGTCTCCCGCCCGCGCCGGGCCATCTCCTCGATGGGGAGGCAGCCCTCGAAGAAGCGCTCGAAGCTTCGCACCGGCACCTTCTCCGCCGCCGTCACCGCGTCCACCAGGCGGTAGTAGTCTTCCCGGCTCAGCGGCAGGTTCAGGTAGTCGCCGGGCTTTTCGTCGTAGCGGGACGCGCGGAACGCCACCGACGAATCCACGGACTCCGCGGTGACCACCGGAGAGATGGCGTCGTAGTAGTAGAGATGCTCGGAGCCCAGGAGCTCGCCGATGCGCTCCGAAAGCGGCTGCGCGGTAAGGGGTCCGGTGGCCAGGATGGTGAGGCCGGGCGGAATGACCTCGATCTCGCGCCGGATCAGCCGCAGGCCGGGCAGCGACGCCACCCGCTCCGAAACGGCCCTGGAGAACCGGGTGCGGTCAACCGCCAACGCGGAGCCCGCCGGGACCTGGTGCGCCTCCCCCAGGGTGACGATCAGGGAGCCCATGCGCCGCATCTCTTCCTTGAGCAGCCCCGCCCCGGTGGTCAACGACCGGGAGCGGAACGAATTGCTGCACACCAGCTCGGCCAGGTGCTCCGTGGCATGAGCCGCGGTCCGGGTGGCCGGCCGCATCTCGTAGAGATCCACCGGCACGCCCCGCCGGGCGAGCTGCCATGCGGCTTCGCAGCCCGCGAGACCGCCCCCCACGACATTGACAGGTTGGATGGCTTCGCTCATTCTCCCGCTAACCGGCTCCCGCAGAGTTTAACGCATATCTCTTTCCTGGCAACTGCCGGAGCAGGCCCTGCAGCTCCATTTCCAACAGTACCTGGCAGGCCTGCTGCGGCGAAAGGCCGGTCCGTTGGATGACATCGTCCATCGGCAGCGGTCCGTCCTCGAGGCCGCGAAGGATCGCGCCGGCCGTCCCTCCGAGGGACGCCCTGCCGCCGGCAACGCCATCCGGGTCCGCTGCCGGCGGCGACGGGCCGGGCGCGAGCGTCCCCTCCAGTTGCGGCGCGATCTCCTCGATAATGTCCGCCACGTCCTCCACCAGCTTGGCGCCCTCGCGGATCAGGCGGTGGGGGCCGCGACTGCGGCCGGCTTTCGCGGGCCCCGGCACCGCGAAGACCTCCCGGCCCTGCTCCAGCGCCCACCGGACGGTGATCAGCGAACCGCTCCGCTCGGTGGCCTCCACCACCACGACTCCCAGCGAGAGGCCGCTGATGATCCGGTTGCGGGCGGGGAAGTGGTGCGGCAGCGGACGCGTGCCCATGGGGTGCTCGGACACGACGGCGCCGCATTCCCGGATGCGGCGGCAGAGATCGCGATGCTCCGGGGGATAGGGCACGTCCACGCCCGATCCAAGCACCGCCACGGTGCCGCCGCCCGCGGACAGCGCGGACTCGTGGGCCTCTCCGTCGATGCCCCGGGCCATGCCGCTGACCACCACGATTCCCGTGGCGGCCAGGCCCCGGCACAGCAGCCGGGTCATCTCGCGGCCGTACTCGCTCGGCGCCCGAGTCCCCACCACGCCCACTGCCGCCCGCCCGGCGCTCTCCGGCGATCCCCCCGCGTAGATCACTGGAGGCGGGTCCGGTATCGCGCGCAGACGTTCGGGGTAGGCCGCGTCGCTGTAGCGCACGAGCCGGGCGCCGGCGTCCTCCACCCGGCGCATCTCGTCCGCCAGCGCGTCCCAGGCGGCAAAGCCCCGGACGCCTTCGGCCGCCGCCCGGCTCAGTCCCGGAACCGCGCCCAGCGACCCGCGTCCGCCGAAGAACGCGTCGGTCGGATCGGCGAAGAACTCCGCAAGACGCCGGAACCCGGCGCACCCCAGCCCCGGGACCCGGCCGAAAGCCAGCCAGGCGAGGTCTCTGCGCGCCTCACCCGGCACCGGCACCCTGATCCCTCCCCCTGCCGGTCCGGGGCCGCAGGGTCAGGCGCACCGGCGTATGCTCGAGGCCCAGCTCCGCCCGCAGCGCCTTGACCAGGTAGCGACGGTAACCCGCCCCCACGCCTTCGGGATGATTGACGAACAGCGTGAACGTCGGCGGCTGCACGCCGGTCTGCGTGCCGTAGTAGAACTTCACCGCCCGGCCGTGGAACTGCGGCGCGGCGTGCCGCCCGGTGATTTGCCGGAGCGCCCGGTTGAGCGCCGGGGTCTTGATCCACCTGCGCGCGGCGTTGCCCACGCGTATGACCGTATCCATGAGCTTTGTCATGCCCAACCCTTCCAAAGCCGATAACGATACTATCGGCACGTGGTCGGCAAACGGTAGCCGCCGGTGCAAAAAATCCTGGTACACGCGGAGGGTCAGGCGGTCGGCGTCCAGGAGATCCCACTTGTTGACGCCCAAGACCATGACCTTGCCCCGCTGGAACGCGTAGGACATGACCTGCGCGTCCTGATCCGTCACCCCTTCGGAGCCGTCCAGCAGGTGGATGACCACGTCCCCGGCGTCCACCGAGCGCAGCGCGCGGCTCACGCTGTACCGTTCCACCGGATCGACGACCCGGGACTTGCGCCGGAGCCCCGCCGTGTCCGTGAGGCGGCACTCGTTCCCGCGCCAGGTGAAGGAGGCCTGCAACGCATCCCGCGTGGTGCCCGGGCGCGAGTCCACCAGCGAACGATCGTAGCCCAGCAGCCGGTTCACCAGCGTCGACTTGCCGACGTTGGGGCGGCCTACCACCGCCAGGGCCAGGGGCTCGGCGGCATCGGCAGGCGCCTCCCGGTCCCGGGGCAGGGCGTCCACCACCTCTTGCATGAGGTCGGCGACCCCCAGCCCGTGCTCCGCCGAAAGCGGGAACAGCCGCTCCACGCCAAGCCGGTAGAACTCGTAGAGGTCGCTTTCCCGGGAGCCGGTATCGAGCTTGTTCACCGCGTAGAATACCGGCTTGGGCGCCTGCCGCAGCAGCTCCGCCGCGGCCGTGTCCGGCGGCGTGGGGCCGGTCCGGCCGTCCAGCAGGAAGACGATGACGTCGGCCTCGTCCACCGCCGTCAGGGTCTGCTGCAGGATCCGCCCCTTCAGCCCCTCGCGCTCGTCCGGCTCCAGCCCGCCGGTGTCCACCAGCATGAAGCGGTGCCGCCGCCACGCCACCGGGTTGTAGTTCCGGTCCCGGGTCACTCCCGGCTGGTCGTCCACGATGGCCCGCCGGGCCCGGCTCAGGCGGTTGAACAGTGTGGACTTGCCCACGTTGGGCCGGCCCACGATGGCCACCACCGGCATCTCTTCGGAAGTGCTCATGGTCGGAGGGAAGTAAGGACCGTCAGAGCCCGAAAGACGCCAGGCTCCGGGGGTCCCGGCTCCACCCGGGCGCGGCCTTGACCGCCAGCTCCAGGTAGACACGGCAGCCCAGCAGGCGCTCCAGGTCCTCCCGCGCCGCGCTGCCGATCTCCTTCAGCGCCGCGCCGCGTTTGCCGATGAGGATCGGCTTGTGGGTGTCCCGCTCGGTGTGGATGGTGGCGGCGATGACCACCAGGCTGCCGTCGTTCTTTTCCTCGAAACTCTGGACCGACACCGCGGTGCCGTAAGGGATCTCCTGGCGGGTCCGCAGGAAGACCTTCTCCCGGACGATCTCCGCGGCGATGAACCGCTCCGTCTGGTCGGTCAGCTCATCCTCGGCGAAGTAGCGGGGGCCGGGCGGCAGCCGCTCGAGGACCCCGTCCACGAGAAGCGGGACGTTCTCCCCGGTCCGGGCGCTGATGGGCACGATCTCCCGCTCCGGCAGCAACTCGGCCAGGCGCGCCATCACCGGAAGCAGCCGGCCCTTGGACACCGCGTCGATCTTGTTCAGCGCGATCAACGTCTCGTGCCGGCTGCGGGCGAGCATTCGGGCGATTTCCTCGTCGTCCCCCCGGAGGCCGCCACGGGCGTCCGCCACCCAAATCACCGCCTCCACGTCGCCCAGGGAACGCTTGGCCACGTCCACCATGCGCCGGTTGAGCAGCGACCGGGCGCGGTGGATACCCGGCGTGTCCAGCAACAGGATCTGCCCGCCGGGCAGGGTCTTGATGCCCATGATCCGGTTCCGGGTGGTCTGGGGCCTGGGCGAGACGATGGCGATCTTCTCTCCCAGGAGCTGGTTCAGCAGGGTGGACTTGCCAACGTTCGGCCGGCCCAGGATCGCGACGAAGCCGGACCGGAAGTCCGCCGGGACGACTGCCGGCTCCTGCTGCCCGTGTATGGACTCCGTTCCGGTCATCGGATCATTATGGCACGGGCGGAGGGTACGTCAATCCGCGGTCCTGACGAGTGCAGACCGGCAATGGGACGGCGTTTCGCCCCGGTGTACACGGCACTACCGCCAGTTTCGACTTTGTGATGGTCCATATTTTGCTCTGAAGTGGAGGATGCGATGGTACAGGTACGTCGAAGACTCCGAATGGGAGGATCTAGCCAATAGCGGGATGCTGAAACCGGGGCGCAATAGCTGCGGATCCGGCAAGTGGCTGGCTGGCAGCGAGGCGGCTGCATGGCAGTGGGGGCGGGCACTCGACGAGCGTCTCCCAGGTCGGGTTGTCATTTTGGATCTGGACGATGACGTCGCCGAGAGGGCCAGACTCTTTGCAAACCTTGACGGTAATTGGACATGCGGCGTACATTGACTCCGAAGACTTGTGGCGGCTTCGGATCGTGGACATACGGAGGTACGAAGGATGAGACGTCCCGGACAACACGCGGTGTTCGCCACCTTCCGTCCCGCAGACGATCGGACCCGGGCGGTACTGTGCCGGGGCGAGCCCGTGAGCAGTCTGGCCCGCTTCACGGACACGGCCACGCCGCCCGCCAGCCTGTTGATGGATGCCTGCCAAAAGAATGACAACCTTGTCCGTATCGAACTTCTGGTACATGCCGAGCGAACGAAACAATTGCCCGAAGGCGCCGACTTCGAACTGGTGGCCGGAGATGCGTTGTTGGGATACGGGACGATCATTCCCCGTGCTACGGGGAATGAGGTGAAACCGCCGCGTTGACGAAAAACCCGCCGTGAACATTCGCTGAATCGAATTCAGCCCTCCGGAAACACTTGATGACGGGTTCGCCGGGAGTCCCCGTCCGCGGCCTCACCCCGCCCGTCGCACGTGCAGGAAGGTGCGCAGCGCCAGGTCCAGCAGGAACACGCCCAGGCCGGCGGCGGCCAGGGCCCACCAGATGCCCCGGACGGCTCCCGCGGCATCGGGGTCGGCGGTGAAGAGGCGCTCAATGTCTTCGGGCAGGGTTTCCTCCCGCAGCACCTTGCCGCCGGTCTCCCGGGCCAGCCGTTCCAGCAGCTCGGTGTTGGCGTTCATCTCGCGGTACTCCCTGGAGAAAGGCACGATGAAGGGCACGGTCAGGGCCGCCGCGGGTTCGCCGGACGGGCCCGGCGGCTGTTTCACCGTGAGCAGGTTGACGCCCCGGCGCGGTGTGGCGAAGCTGGTCCGGTAGCGGCCCGGGGCCACCTGCCGGAAAGCCTCCTGTTGCAGGCTTTCGTCGGCGCGGGTCAACAGTCCCTGGAGCTTCAGGTGGTTCACGGGCCGGCCCGAGGCCGAAAACAGGTCCACCACCGCGCTCATGACCTCGCCTTCCCTCACGAAGTCCGTGCGGAGCCGCTGGTCGGAGACATTCCTCACCGCCAGCCGGGCCATCTGCGCCGCCCACCTGGAGAAGGACTGCCATTGCACCCAGTGCCGCCCCCAGCGCCCCGAGACGTCCGAAGTGAACGCGTACACCCGGCCCAGGCCGTAACGCCACGACACCAGCAACGGGTCCTCGCCGACCCGCACATGCACCTCGGCGCCGGGCTTCACGTGGGTCAGGACGTAGCCCAGAACCCTCGGCAACGGCTCGCCGACGAGGCCGCGCATGGGACCCGCGAGCCCCGCGGCCACCGGGGTCACGGTCTTCTCCACCAGCAGGTCGCGCGAGATCAGCAGCGTCTCGGTGGTGAAGATCTGCGGAATGGTCCGGGGGTCCACGGTGGCGTAGCTCCTGCCGTTGCCGCCCTGGGCAAGCTGGGTCATGAGGCGGCGGTCGGCGTCGCCGCCGATGGACACCGTGGAGACCGTGATGCGCTCCCCGGCCATGCGGATCACCTGTTCCAGCAGGTCCTCCTTCTCGGTGAGCCCGTCGGACAGCACCAGCACGTGCTTGATGGCGGCCTCCTTGGCCGCCAGCGCCCGGCGGCCCTCCAGCATGGCCTTCCGGAGATCGGTGCCGCCGTCGGAGCTCAGCCGGGCCACCTCCCCGGCGATGTCCTCGGCACTGCCGGCCGCGCGGAACGGCACCACCCACTGCCAGGCCGAGTCAAACGCCAGGATGCCCACCTCGTCGGTAGGGTTGAGCAGCTCGGCGGAGGCCACGGTGGCGGCCTTGGCCAGGTCCAGCTTGGTGGTGCCGAAAGGGCCGCTGCCCATGCTGCCGGACTTGTCCACCACGAACAGCAACGCCACGTGGGGCAGTTCCATGCGCGCCGGCGGGCGCATCTCCACCGGCAGCGTCTGCTCCAACGGGGTCCGGTAATAGCCCCCGGCGCCGTAGCTGCGGGTCCCCCCCAGCACGATCAGGCCGCCGCCGAGGTCGCGCACGAACCGCTCGATGCGCTCCATCTTCACCTGCGAGAGCTGGTAGGCGGGGACGTTGTCCAGGATCAGCAGGTCGAAGCCGGACAGCTCGGGCAGCGTGAGGTTGGCCCGCGCCGGAGTCTTCTCCACCACGTCGTATCCCTGCACCTGCAACGCCTCGGCCATGAAACGCCGGGTGGCGTCGGGGCCGTGAAGGTAGAGGATCCGGGAGGGACCCTTGACGCTGACGATACCCTGGAGCAGGTTGTTCTCCGCCAGCACGTCCGCGTCCGCCTCCACCATCAGCTCGTAGGTGTGGGTGCCGCGCCGCTCCACGCTGTCGGTGAAGCTCAGCCAGTTGACCCCGGGCGCCAGCTCCCGGCGGATGGAGCGGACGACCCGCCCGTTCCGCAGCAGGGTGATGCCGGCCGACGATGCCCGGGCGCTGGTAAGCGCGGCCTTGACCTCGAAGGTCTCGCCGCTGTCCACCACCGAGGGCACGGTGAGCTCGGACAGGTAAACCTCGTTCCTGCCCTCCGCCAGGCTCACGGGATAAGGCCACACCGCCACGCCGTGTGACCGCAACATCGGCAGCACCCGCTCCACCGACCCGCGGTTCTCGTTGGCGTCGGAGATGAGCAGGATCCGGCTCTCGCGTCCCTCGCTGAGCTCGCCCAGGGCGCCCTGAAGCGCCGCCCCCAGGTCGGTGGCGTCACGCTCCGGCGGGGGCGGGAGCTCGCTCGGGGGCAACTCACGGGTGGGGACGAACTCCCACTGGGGCCGCCGCGCGAAGGAAAAGAGGCCGAGCCTGACCTTCGGGCCCACGAGGCCCTGAGCCCGATCCAGCAGGTCCGCGGCCCGGACCCGGGCCTCCTCCCCGACACTGTGGGAGAGGTCCACCGCCATCACCACGTCCAGTTCGGGGTCCTCGGCGAGCATTCGCGGGTTCACCAGGGCGGCCACCAGAATCAAGGCCGCCGGCAGCCGCAACCACAGGGGAACGAGCGACCGGCGGGTACGCCAGACCACGACGCACTCCGCCAGCAGCAGCGCCAGGGCCAGGACCAGCAGCGCGGGCCAGAGGTCGAGGCGGGCGTCCGGGCCGCCGTCCGCGGCCGGCGCCGCGGGGCCCGCGGAGTCCGCCTGGAACGAGGGACGGATGCGGGACTCCTCCTCGCTGAACAGGTTCACCGCGAACTCGCCTTCCCCGCGTTTTCCCCGGAACCGGTAGAAGCCTACCTCCGCCGTGTCGGAGTAGGTGCCGGCGCGCTCCCGGATACGCACCGGGCTGTTCCGGCCGGAGGGGCTGACGAACACCAGCTCCTCCTCGTCCACGCCCACGTCCGCCACGAAGGGCAGCCCCGCGGCTACCTGGCTGGCGGGGAACTCCCGGGCCGTGGGCCGGAACCAGGAGAAAGCGTTGCGCACCAGGAGCGGAAAGGACACCCGGAACGGCAGGTCCGACTGGGTCAGGTCGAACGCGAAAACCAACGCCTTGAGGTCGCCCGTCTCCACCGCGTGGATCAGGGGACCGCGCTCGGACTCCGCCAACGACACCCCTCCGCCCTCCGGCACCAGCTCCAGCGCATCCCGGACGTACAGCCGGTCCAGCCGCACGCCCGCCGCCAGCGGGTGTTCGGTATCCGCGGACACCAGCGCGGGCCGCGGGATCCGTCCGGCCGCGCGCAGAGGCAGGCCTTCGGCCACCGTGCGGATGAGGATGAAGTTGCCCCGGGTCAGGGGGGGCGCCGGCACCCGGTCCAGCATCACCACGTCGTAGGCCGCTACCTGCTCGGTGACCCGGTCCACCGGGATGCGGTCGATGCGGGCCACGGTGACATGGGGGAAGTAACGCAGCAGGCGCTCCAGGAACGGATTCCCCGGGCCCACGTAGAGGACCCGCGTGGGCCGCTCGTCCGGAAACGCCAGGTAGGCCCGGTTGTCGGTGTCCAGGTCGTCGTCAACGGCCAGCAGCGCGGTGGCGCGGCCGTGCAAGGGGCCCGGGATGCCGTAGATCAGCACCTCCCGGGCAAAGGGCCGCAGGGTCAGCAGGGCGCGGCTCACCACCCGGTCCGCCACCGTGACGATCAGCGGCGCGTGCACCGGACGCTCGGTGAAGTTCTGCACCACCACCATGGCCTCGTACTCGTCGGCCTCGCCCGCCACCCGGCGGAACTGGAACCCCAGGATGCCGACGTTGTCGGCGCCCCCTCGGACTTGCGCGAGCTCGATGTAGGAGGCCCCGAGCGGAAGCTCCTCGATGCCCTCGAAAGCGCCGTCGGTGATCACCACCACCCGATGGGGCCCCCGGCGCTTGAGGAACGTATGGGCCAGGAGCACCGCTTCCTTCACCGGCGCCTCGGTATCGGTGGCGGACAACCCCTCGGCGACCTGTCCGAGCCTGGCGCGGTCGCCGGTAAAGGGCTGGAGCACCTCGGGCGCCGCGCCTGCGCCGATAATCATCATCCGGTCGTTGGCGCCCAGCGCGGCGATGCGCCGGCGCAGCTCGGCGCGGGCGGCGGCGAAGCGGGTGCCCGACTCCCCCGCCGCCTTCATGCTGGCGCTCAGGTCCATCACCACCACCAGGTCGCGGCCGGCGCCGCCGACTCCCAGGAGGGCGGGGCCGGCCAGCGCGGCGATGACGGCGGCCGCGGCCAGAAGCTGCAGGATCAACGGCAGGTTTCGCCGCCAGAGCCAGCCCAAGCGCCGGCCCATGGGTCTTTCCCGCAGCACCTTCTCCAGCAGGAACAGCGCGGTGACCGGGACCCGCGGGCCCCTGGGACGGAGGCTGTTCAGCAGCAGGATGAGCGGGACCGCTCCCAGCAGAAAGAGAAACGCCGCGGGAAAGAGCCACAGCACGAGACTATCCCGCGTCTTGCGTCAGGTAACGCAGGACGAAATCGTCGAAGGGGACGTCGCTGGTGGTGCGCCGGTAGTCCATCGCCTGGCTCTCGCAGAACCGCTCGGTGCCGGCGAAGAACTCCTCCACCTCCCGGTGGAAACGGTCCGCCAGGTCCCGGTCGAGAAAGACCCGGCGTTCCCGGGCCGTCTCCACGTCCACCAGCGACACGTCGCCGTCCGGGTCCAGCCGCGTCTCGCCGTCCCCGAGCACGTGGACCAGCAGCACGTCGTGCCGTTTACGGGCGAGCTCTTCCAGCGCCGCGCGGCAACCCCCGGCATCCAGCAGGTCGCTGAACAGCACCACCAGCCCCGGCCTCGGATAGAGGCGCGTGAAGGTCTTCACCGAGGTTTCCAGGTCGGTCCGGCCGGCGCAGGACAGCGTCTCCAGGAAGTTGAACAACGAGAGTATCTGACGGCGGGCCCGGGCCGGCGGCAGTTGCGTTGCCACGTCCTCGGCAAGGCCTACGGCCCCCACCCGGTCGTGGGTCTTGAGGCCGATGTAGCCCAGGGCGGCGGCCACGCTCTTGGCGAACTCCAGCTTGGGAGGAGAACCCTCCGCCATCGAGAGGCTCGTGTCCAGCAGCAGGTAGACGGTGATCTCCTCCTCGGCGGTGAACACCTTGAGCAACAGCCGCTCGAGCCGCCCGTAGACGTTCCAGTCCACGTAGCGCAGGTCGTCGCCGCGGCTGTACTTGCGGTAGTCGGAAAACTCCAGGCTGTAGCCCTTGCGGACCGTGGGATGCTCCCCCCGGGCCATGCCCCAGCTCAACCGCTTGGCCACCAGGCGCAGCTTGTCCAGCCGGGCCAGGAAGTCGGGCTCGAGGAAACGGTGCGCCTCGGCCTCGGCCATCAGGGCTGCACCTCCGGCACCTGTGCCACCACCTCCTCCAGCACCTGTTCCGGAGCGATGCCGGAGGCCTCCGCGGCCAGGTTGAGCAGCAACCGGTGCCGCAGGCTCGGCATCAGGTCCCGGCGGATGTCCTCGAACGAGACGTTGGGCCGCCCGGACAGCAGCGCCCGGGCCTTGGCCGCCAGGATCACCGCCTGCAGGCCCCGGGGACTGGCGCCGTACTGCACGTACTTGCGCGCCAGCTCGGTGGCGTGGCCGGTCTCGGAATGGGTCGCCATCACCAGGCGGACGGCGTAATCCCGCACCGGGCCGGCCAGCGGCACCGCCCTCACGGCTTCGCGAACTTCCATCACCGACTCCGCCGCCAGCACCTTGCTCAGGCCCCCGGACGGGGCGGCCGTGGTGAGGTCCGCGATCCGCCCCATCTCCTCGTAGGAGGGGTAGCGGACGATGAGCTTGAAGAAGAAGCGGTCCACCTGGGCTTCCGGCAGCGGGTAGGTGCCTTCCATCTCGATGGGGTTCTGGGTGGCCAGCACCATGAACGGGCTGGGGATGAGATGGAGCGCGCCGCCCGCGGTGACGCTCTGGTCCTGCATCGCCTCCAGCAACGCCGACTGGGTCTTGGGGGTGGCCCGGTTGATCTCGTCCGCCAGCACGATGTTGGCGAACACCGGACCGGCCTCGAACGCGAACACCTTCCGCCCGGACGCGTCCTCGTTGACCACGTTGGTGCCGGTGATGTCCGCCGGCATCAGGTCCGGGGTGAACTGGATGCGCGAGAAGCTCAGGTCCATGAGCTCCCCCAGCGAACGCACCATCAGCGTCTTGCCCAAGCCGGGCACACCCTCCAGCAGGCAGTGCCCGCCGCAAACGAGCGCGATGAAGATGCCCTCGATGAGCTCGTCGTGGCCCACCACGGCCTTGCGCATCTCGCTCCTGACTTCCTCGAAGGCGCGCTGCGCGCCCACCATGCGGTGGCGCACCTCCTCGATGGATCCTTCCGATGTCGCTTCCACTCCGCCTCCCCTAGTGCTGACGTCTCTCCCCGGTCACGCCCAGGGACAGGAAATAGTTCTTGATGGTTTCCTTGAACTCGGCGGGTATCTCCTCCGAAGAGAGCTCGGCCTCCACCTGCCGCCGGTACCGGACCACCACCGGCTCTTCCGACACGACACTGTCGCCCGCCCGGGCCTCGCCCCGGAAGCCGAAGCCCCGGCTCGGGCCCTGGCCCAGGAGGCCCTGGAGATGCGTGCGCGCCCGCGCCTGGAAGCCCGGGTCGAAAGCCTCCTGCCCCTCCTTTCCGGGCTCGGTGCCGGGTCGCTGCCCCGGAGCTGGCGGCTCTTCCACGCGCTCTTCCGGGCCCCCGGGCCTGGCCGAACCGGCGACGGACTCATCCGGCGCATCTCCGAGCAGCAGCTCGGTGAGAAGCTGCTGGGTCGCCCCCAGCGAGCGGCGGTCCTGCTCCTGCCTGGCCTCCCGCTCCAGCCGCTCGAGGAACTGCTGCACTTCCTGCTCGCTCATGTCCTGAGAGCCGCCGGGGCGCTGGTCGAGCGAAGAGAGCCCCAGGGACTCCAGCAGGTCGTCCCGGCTCCTTCCGGAACCGGCCGTCTCCCCCGCGCGCGACCGCCGCAGTTGTTCCCTCAGCCGCTCCAGCGCCTGGTCGGACAGGGCCGGCCATTCCAGACCCGCTCCGGCGGGCCACGACCGGGACATTTCCTCGAGCACGTCCACCATCGCTCCCACCGATGCCTCCAGGCGGGCCTGGTCCGGGCCGGTCTCGCCCAACTGCCGTTCCGCCAGCTCGCGCAGAGCCTCGGCCATGCGGCGGCTCTCGGTGAGATCCTGCTCCCGCGCCCGCTGTTCCAGCTCCCGGGCGTGCTCCCGGATCGCCTGGGCCATGCGCGACGACGGGGAGGCGGCCTCGGGAGCGCCGCCGGGCGGCAGCCAGAGGCCCGCCGCCGCCAAGAGCACCAGGATCGGAGCGGCCGCCGCGTGCCAGGTGAAGCGGCGCCGGCAGAGCGCCTGAAGCCGCACCGCGGCTACCTTCTCCGCGGCCTCCTCCACCACCAGAGCCTCCTCCGGGGCAACCGGCTCTTCCGGCCGTTCCCGCCGCCGGAACAGGATCTCCCATGCCGTAAGCACCCGCTCCCCGAGCGTCAGCCCGTCGTCTACCTGCTTGAGCGAACGGACGAAGACCTGTTCGCGCCAGGGGCGAAACAGGAACACCGCCGCCGCCACCGCGCCGAAGACCACCGGCGCGAGCCAGAGCAGCCGGGCATCCACGGGCAGCAGGGCGCGCGCCAGCACCAGCGCCGCGGCTGCCAACGCCGTGTAGGACAGGCTTTCCAGCAGCAGACGCTCGCGCCGCTTGCGCCGCTCCCAGCGGTGCAGGTCGGCCAGCTTGTCCCTCAGGAGCGTTCCCGGATCGGTCACGAATAGCCCCTCTGGATGCGTTTCAGGCCCCGGGCCAGCAGCGCCAGCCCCGCGGCGAAGACAACGCCCTGGAAGAGCCAGTGAACCAGGGTGGGCGGCCACCACGGACCCCACTGGATGGTCATTTCCAGGGTGCCGAGATGATAGAGCAGAAACGCCACCGGATTCAACGTTTGCGCCCATGCCCCGAAGGCTCCGGAAATCAGGAAGAAACAGACGAAGATCCAGCGGATGAAGACCCGGCGGCTGTCCACCTTGCGCTCCCAGAAGGCCAGGCCCACGAGGCCCCAGATGCCGTAACCCACGGCGTAAAGGAACAGCATGGGCAGGGTGGTGGCCATGTCGGCCAGGGGCGTGCGGGCGATGGCCCCGGACCAGGCCAGCAACGGCGCCGCCACCGAAAGCAGGATCAGGCCGTGGACCACCAGGATCATCAGCAACCCGGAGGCCACCGCCACCACGCCGAGGCGCTCCTCCTCCAGCCAGTGCCGCAACGGCGAGAACCGCCAGGCGAGAAATTCCAGGCCCGCGAAGCGAAGCGTCAGGTAGACGATCAAAAGGAGCGCGGCCACGCTGGAGAACTTGAACAGGAACGCGGGTCCGATCCAGAACCGGGCCTCCGCCGCCGGCAGCACCAGGGCCAGCACCTGCAACGCCCCCAGGATGCTCACATAGACCAGGTAGGTGAGGCAGGCCTGCCCCTCCTCCCAGTAGACCGCCGCGGCCTCCCGGAACACCGGATTGCGCCAGGGCCTCAAGGATCTTCCTCCTCGCTTCCCACCGGGAGGGCCACGCGAAACAGCCTGAAGTGATGCGCCATGACCCGGGGGTCCGCCACCCGAAGCTCCGGCTCCGCGTCATGGACCCAGCCTATGACGAACGCCGTCCGGGCGTCCCCGGCCATGCCGTCGGGAAACACGGAACGGCGCAGCAGGACCTCCCGCGCACCTTCTTCGAACCGGACGTCCTCGGGTTCCTGCCCCTTCCTTTCCCCGGAGTCGCCGGGGCCCGCGGCCAGCACCAGCTCGCGCCGCAGGACCCCGCCCGGCGCCACGTCCCCGAGCTTGTAACCGCGCTCGCCCATGAGCAGCCAGCAATCCGTGATTCTTCCGGCGCCGCGGTTGGCGATGCGGATGCGGTAGGTCTCGCGGGAGTGCTCCCACTCGACGGCCACCGGCGACCGGCGGACCGTTCGAAGCCGGAACAGCGCCGCGCTCCATTCCGGAAGGGGGACGTCGATACGGTTTCGCGGCCGACCCTGCTGCAGCACCAGCGAGGCGTCCGCGGCACCGCCCGGCGCCGGCACCAGGTCGAGCTGGCTCAGGTCCCGGCCGAGACTGAAGGAAAAGCTCTTTTGCCGCGTCGCGAACAAGCCTACGTTGGAGTGCACCGGCGCCGCGTCCGACCAGAGTGTCCCGTCCATCACCGTGGAAGAGATCAGGATCCCGTCCGGCACGTGGCCGCCCCGGTCGAAGTACCAGTATCCGCCAAGCGCCCAGACCAGCACCAACCCCGCCGGCGCCAGGCTCAGCCCCCGCGGGAGCGGTCCGCCGCTCCTCCAGTAGCGGAACCAGAGCAGCAGCGACCCGAGGTAGAGCGCCAGGACCAGCAGCAGCGACACCATCGGCGACCGCAGGCTGGAGAAGCCGAAGTCCTGGAGCAACGTCGTGAACACCGTGTGGTTCCAGGCGGTCCACGGGTGCGGGACTCTGGACGGCGGCGCTCCCAGGACCTCGCCGAAAAGCGCCGCGAGCCCCGGCCAGTCCGACGCCGGCGGCCGGCCCACGTCCAGCGCCAGGTAGACCACCCTGCCCTCGCCGTGGCTCCGCTCCGCCAGGATGGGCGTCTCCCGCTCCGCCAGGAGCACCCGGCCGTCGTTGGCCGGGGCGGCGTCCTGGACCAGGACGTCCTCGAGCGCGCCGCCGAACCGGTCCGCCAGCTCCGGCAGGGTCTCCAGACGCTTCAGGCCGCGCACCGTCACCGGAAGCAACGCGGCGGTGGCCGGATCCCGATAGAGGGCGAAGTGGGCGCCCCCCAGCACCACCAGGGTGCCTCCCCCGGAGAGCCAGCGCTCCAGCGCGGCCCGCTGGCTCCGGGACAGTCCCCGGAGGGACTGCTCGTACAGCATGACGCTCCACACGCCGCCGTAGGCCCTGGCGTCCTCGGGAAGATCGCCCAGCGGGAGGGAAACCACCGGCACGGGGGTCTGGTAGGACAGGGGTATGGCGGGCGCGACGTTACTCCGGGTCAGCAGGAGGACCAGCGGCTGGCCGGTGAACCGGCCGCGCAGGCTGACGGAAGCCTCCTGGCTTCGGCCCCCGCCCGTGAACCGCAGCAAGAGCGGCTGCGCCACCGAGTCGGGATCGACGGTGACGAACATGACCTTGCGCGCGTGGGTGGAGAGGAAAAGGTCCCGCCGCTGGATGAACGAGTAGGGCTCCATGCCCCGGGTAGGGCCGCCGCGAGACTCCACCACCTCCAGCACGCCCCGCACCGCCACCCCGGAGTTCACCAGCTCGATGCGCACCGGAAACGGCTCGCCAAGGCGAAAGATGCCTCCGAAACCGGGTTGTGCCCGAATCGAAACCTCGGCCAGGGCCTGGGCCGGCCAGAGCAGGACAAGCCCCGCGAGAACGGAGAGGCTATTCGATGAAAGAGACGTCCAGTACCTCGAAGTTCCGTACGCCCGCGGGCGTACGGACCTCCACCAAGTCACCCACCCGTCGGCCGATCAGAGACCGGGCCACCGGCGAACCCAGGGAGATCCTTCCTTCCCTGGGCTCCGACTCATGCTCGCCGACGATCTGGTAGACGACGTTCTCGTCGGTATCGTCGTCCACCAGCTTGACGGTTGCACCGAAAACGATCTTGTCGCCGGAAAGCTTCGACACGTCGATGACCTGCGCCCGCGCGATCTTGTCCTCGATCTCGCGAATCTGCACATCGAGCAACGACTGGCGCTCCTTGGCCGCGTGGAACTCGGCGTTCTCGGACAGATCGCCGTGAGCCCGGGCTTCCTCTATGTCACGAACATTCCTGGGACGCTCAACGGATTTGAGGCGCTGGAGATCCTCCAGCAATTGTTGGTGTCCCTGCGCCGTCATCGGCACGGGGCCGTCGTTGTCTGCCATCTACTGCACCTCTGAAAAAATTTCCGGGCAAGCCGAGTTACCTCCGCCTGCCCGTGGATTTCAGGTGGCAAAGTGTAACACCGGGCGTCGAGAAATCAAAGAAGAGGGTTGGGGATCGCGGGACAAGGCCCCCGGGACGCCGGAGGGCGGACCCAACGTCGTCCCGGGGGCCTTGTCCCGCGATCCGGAGAAGGGGGAAGGTCCAATGCCGTTTCGAGGGCGTGACCTTGGTTGAGGAGAAAGGGCGGATCCAATGTCATCCAGGGGGCCTGACCCGGGATCCAGGGCGTAGGGGGAATGACCGTGGCGGACGTCCAGGGACGAAATGAAGGTACGGGCTGCTGGTTCAGGAATCGCGGGGTGGGTTGGGCCAGGAGCGTTTGCCGGGGCCGAAGACGTGGCAGGCGGTGCCGTGGCCGCCGAGGGAGAAATCGAGCTCCGGCTCGACCTCGGTGCAGATTTGTTCCCGGAACGGGCAGCGGGGGTGGAAGTTGCACCCGGTCGGCGGGTTGACGGGGCTCGGCACGTCCCCTTCCAGCACCATGCGGTCCTTCTTGGGATTGGGGTCGGGCATGGGCACGGCCGACAGCAGGGCGCGGGTATAAGGGTGCCGGGCGTCGGTATAGATGGCCTCGCTGGGCGCGATCTCGACGATCTTGCCCAGATACATGATGGCCACCCGGTGGCTCACGTGCTCCACCACCCTGAGGTCGTGGGAGATGAAGAAGAACGTCAGGCTCATGCTCTCCTGCAACTCCTGCAGGAGGTTGATGATCTGGGCCTGGATGGACACGTCCAGGGAGGACACCGGCTCGTCGGCGACGATGAACTTGGGCGACACCGCCAGGGCCCGGGCGATGCCGATGCGCTGCCGCTGGCCGCCGCTGAACTCGTGGGGGTAGCGCTCGTAGTGGTCCTCCCGGAGCCCCACCTTGTCGAGCAGCGAAAGCACCTGCTCCCTGCGGTCGTTGCCCGAAGCCATGCGGTGGATCTTCAGGCCCTCGCCGATGATCTCGCCGACCCTCATGCGGGGGTTCAGCGAGGCGTAGGGGTCCTGGAAGATGATCTGCATGCGCCGGCGCAGGTCGCGCATCTCGGAGCTGGAGATCCTCATGATGTCCTTGTCCTCGAACAGGATCTCGCCGTCCGTGGGCTCGATCAGGCGGAGGATGGTCCGGCCCAGCGTCGACTTGCCGCACCCCGACTCCCCCACCACGCCGAGGGTCTCTCCCTCCTCCACCGTCAGGCTGACGCCGTCCACCGCCTTGACGTCGCCCTTGCGCCGGGCGAGCAATCCTTCCTCCACCGGGAAGTATTTCTTGAGGTTCCTGACTTCCAGCAAGCTCATGGGATCGGGTTTCCTGTCGCGCGGCTGGTCGGGATCAATGGGTCCGGTAGCACGCCACCCATTGATTGCGCGCCTTTTCCTCCAGGTTCGGCTCGTGGCCCTCGCAAATCCCGGTGGCCTTGAAGCAGCGGTCCCGGAAACGGCACCCGCTGGGAAGGTCCAGCGGACTCGGCACCACCCCGGGGATGGCGTCGAGCCGGCGCTTGGTGGTGCCGCTGGGCAACGAATTCAGCAGGCCGATGGTGTACGGGTGCAGGGGCTTGCTGAAGATCGCCTCGGGCTTGGCCCGCTCCACCATCCGGCCGGCATACATGATCGCCACCTCGTCGGCCTGCTCGGCCACGACTCCGAGGTCGTGGGTGATGAGCAGCAAGGCCATCCCGAGCTGGTCCTGAAGCTCGCCCATGAGTTCCAGGATCTGGGCCTGAATGGTGACGTCGAGGGCCGTAGTGGGTTCGTCCGCGATGAGCAGGCTCGGGTTGCAGGACAGCGCCATGGCGATCATCACGCGCTGGCGCATGCCGCCGCTCATCTGGTGCGGGTAGTCGTTGACCCGCGTGTCGGGATCGGCGATCTTCACCAGCCGGAGCATCTCCACGGCCCTGTCCTTGGCCTCCCGCCGCGTCACCTTCTGATGGAGCCGGATGGCCTCCATGATCTGGTCTCCGACCGTGAACACCGGGTTCAACGAGGTCATGGGCTCCTGGAACACCATGGAGATCTCGTTGCCGCGGATCTGCCGCATGGACTCGTCCGGGAGCTTGAGGAGGTCCTCCCCGCGGTAGAGGATCTGGCCGTCCGCCACCTTCCCGGGCGGCGACGGAATGAGCCTCATGATGGACAGGGCGGTGACGCTCTTGCCGCAGCCCGATTCCCCCACGAGCCCCAGGGTCTTGCCTGCTTCGATGGTGAGGTTGAGCCCGTCCACCGCCGGCAAGTCGCCGTCGGCAGTCAGGAACGAGGTGTGGAGATTCTTGATTTCGAGCAGTGTCGCCATGCCCTGCGGCCACTCCCTGCGAACCGGCCCGACCGGATACGCACGCGCGCAATGTACCAAAAAACGGCGGGGGTGCAAACGACATCGACCGCTTCCTTGATAGGGCGGACGAATCCTGTTAGACGCCAACGAAAGGGCCTTACGCTCCCACGAGCCATGGAAGCGCCTCACCAAAGCCAGGCCGGGAACACCGATGCGCTCATCGAGCAGCTCGCCTCGGCGGTGCATGCCCGGCGCATGACGGTGCCGGCGATCCTCTTCCTCGAAGCCTACAAGCCGCTGACGTCGCTGTTCCACGCCGCCGCGGTGATGAGTTTGCCGATGATGCTGCCGCTGTTCGGGGCGCGGGCGCGGGAGCTGCCGGCGTTTCTCCAGTCCCGCGACAACGTCGAACGGCTGATTCGGCGGATCGAGGAGCTGGCCGGGGAAGGCGGGCACGGCTGATGCCGGGTTTCGAGAACGCCACCCCCGCCGTGCTGGTGATCATGCTCCTGATGATCGGGCCGGTGCTCTACTACATCCGCACCGCCCGCCGCCGAAGGGACCTGTACATCCGGCGCCTGGCCGGGGTGGACGCCATCGACGAGGCCGCCGGCCGGTCGGCGGAGCTGGGGCGGCCCCTCTCCTTCTGTACCGGCATCACCAACGTCAGCCCGGTCCTCTACGCGTGCCTCGGGGTCCTCTACTACGTGGCCCGCAAGGCGGCGCAGTACAAGTCCCGCCTGCTGCTGCCCCAGAACACCCCCGAGGTCATGGCCATCGCCGAGGACGTGTTGCGGGACGCGTACCGCGCCGAGGGCCGGTCGGCCCAGTTCGACCCGCGCAACATCGTCTTCCTGTCCGAAGAGCAGTTCGCCTTCGCCGCGGGCTACATCGGACTGGTGCAGCGGGAGCGGGTGGCCGGCGCCTTCCTTTTCGGCCACTTCGCGGCCGAGTCGCTGATCCTGGCGGAGGCCGGACAACAGGCGGGCGCCATGCAGGTGGGCGCCTCGGTGAGCCCGGAGCAGGTGGCTTTCTTCATCGCCTCCTGTGACTACACCCTCATCGGCGAGGAGCTGTTCGCCGCCTCCGCCTACCTGACCCGCGAGCCGATCCAGCTCGGCAGCCTCTACGGACAGGACCGCGCGAAGCTGTTCCTGTTCCTCATGATCGTGGCCGGGGTGGGCATCGCCACCGCCAACGCGCTGTGGCCGGAGCTGGGCCTTGCCAACATCGAAGCGCTGATGACCCTCGGCTGGGGCCTCGGATGACGCGGACGCGCCTGATCAAGCTCGTCACGTTCCTGGGCGGCATCTACTTCTTTCTGGAGTTCGTGCTCCCGGGCACCGTCTTCGGGGTCAAGATCGACGCGTACCACGACCAGATCACCAACGGCTTCATCACCGTCGGCGCAATGGCCGCGGGCCTGGGCCTCATCAACCTGATCCTGCAGCACGGCTCGAAGATCGTCTTCCGTCGCAGGGGGTGGGTCTACAGCGCGGCGCTGCTCTCGGGCCTAGCCACCATGATCGTGGTCACCTTCCAGGACTGGGCCGGCACCCGCCGGGTGGCGGAGGAGGTGGGGGGGATCTCCCGCCTGGCCGATTTCGCCGAGCGCATCCGGTCGGATCACGAGAAGCAGACCGAAGGCGTGCTGCCCGCGGCGGAACGCAACCGGAAGCTCCAGGAGGCGGCGGACCGGCTGCTGGCGCGCATCGAGACCGAGGCGGCGGCCCTCGACCTCGAACGTCTCGGGGCCGGCAGCGTCGAACAGGAGCTGGCGCGGGGCTACTTGGCCGAGGTCGCCGCGGGCACGGGCGCGATCCGGGACGCGGCCGGGACGCTGACGGCAACGGGCGGCGAGCCCCTGGACCTCGCCGCCAACACCGGCGTGGCGCTGGCCCTGCGGGGCCTGACCGAGTCCTGGCGCAACCTCCGCAACCTCGATTACGAGCACTCCGCCCCGAAGCACGTCTACCGTCTCCTCTTCGAAGGCCTGTTCGTGGCGCTGGGATCGGCCATGTTCTCGCTGCTTGGGTTCTACATCGCGGCCGCGGCCTACCGCGCCTTCCGGGTGCGCTCCGCCGAATCCTCGCTGATGATGGCGGCGGCGGTGCTGGTGATGCTCGGCCAGATCCCCTTCGGCGTCTGGATCTGGTCCGGTCTGCCGGACGTGAGGCTGTGGCTCCTGGAGGTGCCCAACTCCGCGGCGTTCCGGGCCATCACCATCGGGGCCGGAGTAGCGGGGCTGGTGATGGCGTTCCGCATGTGGTTCTCCATCGAATCGGAATCCTTCGACCGGGAGGGGAACTGACGTGAACCTCGCCCGGCTGGACCGCCGCTGGATCTACCTGCTGGTCTTCCTCGCATTGAGTGTGCCCATCGTCACACAGTACACGGTGCAGCCGGCGCGCATGAACGACGCGGAGCGGTTCTTCGAGGTGGTGGAGGGCATCGAGGCCGAGCCCGGGCGCTACGCCTTCGTGGCCATGGACTTCGGGCCCGGCACCAAGGGCGAGAACCAGCCCCAGGCGCAGGCGGTGCTGGAGCACCTGATGCGCCGGCGCATCCCGGTGATCCTGTTCTCGCTCTACTTCCTGGCGGAGCCCTTTCTGAAGTCCGTTCCCGAGGAGGTCGCGCGCCAGCTCGAGCGCGAGCATCCGGGCCAGACCTGGGAATACGGCCGCGACTGGATCAACCTCGGCTACCGTCCCGGCTCCGCCGTCCTGATCCAGGCAATCCCCAAGTCGGAGAACCTGGCCGAGCTGTTCGAGAAGGACGCCCGCGGAAACCGCATCTCCGAGCTGCCCGCGTTCAAGGGCCTGCGCACGCTCCGCCAGATCGCGTTCCTGGCGGAGTTCACGGGCCTGGTGGGAGTGTTCGACAACTACGTGCAGTACTTCACCAGCGAAGACTACACCCCGGCGTTCGGCCACGGCTGCACCTCCATCACCATCCCGGAAGCGTTCATCTACCTGGACTCGGGACAGATCCAGGGGCTGCTGGGCGGCCTTGCCGGGGCGGCGTGGTACTCGGAGCTGCTGCGGCGGCGCTACCCCGACCGGCCGGTGGACGAGTCGCTGACGCTGAACACGGGGCTCGGGGTGGCCCAGCTCGTGGTCATCGCCTTCATCGTGCTGGGCAATCTGGCCGGCTTGCTGAGCCGTTCGCGGCCGCGCCGCCGGGACAGCGGACCATGACGGACGCGATCACGTGGCACGCCGCCACCGTGCTGGTGGGAGGCGTCGGGACGCTGGCCATCTTCAGCTTCCTGATCCGGGAGAACCCGTTCTTCCGGCTCTTCGAGCACATCTTCATCGGCATCGCCGCCGGCTTCGGCCTGGTCTTCGGCATCAAGAACTTCCTGTGGCCGAAGGTGCTGGTGCCCGTGCTGGGCCTGGACATCGTGACCTATCCCGACGGCAGCCTCTCCCACGAGTACGACCCGCGGCTGCTGCTCTACCTGCTGCCCATGGTGTTCGGCCTGTTCTACTACTTCATCTACTCGCAGCGGTACGCGTGGCTGGCCAAGCTGGTCATCGGCTTCTCGCTGGGCATGAGCGGCGGCCTTGCGTTCAAGGGATTCTTCAACCAGATCATGCCCCAGGTGGTCAGCAGCTTCAGGCCCCTGGCGGTGTTCGAGGACGGCGCGCTGGCCCTGGGGGCGAGCCTCGAGAACGCGTTCTTCATCTTCACCCTGCTGGCGGTCATGTACTACTTCTTCTTCTCCTTCCGCCAAGAGAGCCGTGCGGCCAGAGGCCTCTCGCTTTCGGGCCGCTGGCTCCTGATGGTGTGTTTCGGCGCCTTCTTCGGCTCCACGGTCATGGCGCGCACCGCGCTCCTGGTGGAGCGGGTGCAGTTCCTGCTCATCGACTGGTGCGGGACCGTGGCGAGCCTCGTCTCATGAAGACCGATCCCGCAGCGTTGCGCACCGTTCTGGTCACCGACTGCGGCTCCACCACCACCAAGGCGCTGCTGTTCCGGAAGACCGACGCGGGCTGGCGCCAGACCCACCGGGGGGAGGCGCCCACCACCGTGGAGCAGCCGGTGGCCGACGTCACCGTGGGGGCGCTGAACGCCTTCGCCGAGGTGGAGGAAGTGAGCGGCCGGCCGATCCTGGCCGAGCACGGAACGGATGCGGCGCCGTTTGTGGAGGACGGCGACGACGACCGCGGCATCGACCTCTATCTCTCCACCAGCTCCGCCGGGGGCGGGTTGCAGATGACCGTGGCGGGGGTGGTCCGCCAGATGAGCGCGGAGTCCGCCGAACGGGCGGCGTTGAGCGCCGGGGCCATCGTGATGGACGCCATCTCGGCGGACGACGGCCGCGAGGACCACGAGCGTATCCAGCGGCTCCGCCACCTGCGCCCCGACATCGTGCTGCTCACCGGCGGGGTGGACGGGGGCTCCCAGGAGCACGTGGTGGAGATGGCCGAGACCCTGGTGGCGGCGGCGCCCCGGCCCAGGTTCGGCGATTCGCTGCGGCTGCCGGTGATCTACGCCGGCAACAGCGACGCCACCGACGACGTCCGGCGTATCCTGGAGAAGGCCGCCCAGGTCGCGGTGGTGGACAACGTGCGGCCTACCCTCGAGGCGGAGAACCTGGCGCCCGCCCGGGAGGCCATTCACGAGTTCTTCCTCGCCCACGTCATGAGCCACTCGCCCGGCTACGACAAGCTGCTGGGATGGAGCCCGGCGCCGGTGATGCCCACGCCCGCGGCCGTGGGGGACATGGTGCGCGGCTACGCCGAGAGCACCGGCCAACCGCTGCTGTGCGTCGACATCGGCGGAGCCACCACGGACGTCTTCAGCGTCTTCGAGAACCGCGAGGGCGAGCCGGTCTTCAACCGCACGGTCAGCGCCAACCTGGGCATGAGCTACTCCGTGGCCAACGTCCTGATCGAGGCCGGCGCCGAGTCCATCGGCCGGTGGCTGCCGTACGAGATGGAGGCCGCCGAGGTCCGGGACCGGCTGCGCAACAAGATGATCCGGCCCACGTCGATCCCCCAGACCCTGGAGGACCTGTGGCTGGAACAGGCGGTGTGCCGCGAGGCCCTGCGGCTGGCGCTGGCGCACCACCGCTCCCTGGCGGTGGGGCTCAGCGGCGTGCAGCAGCAGCGCGGCATCGCGGACATCTTCTCGCAGACCGCCAGCCGCTCGGCGCTGGTGGACATGATGAGCCTCGACCTCGTCATCGGCTCGGGCGGCGTGCTGAGCCATGCGCCGGACCGCATGGCGGCCGCCCTGATGATCCTGGAGGGTTTCGAGCTCGAGGGTTTCACCCGGATCGCGGTGGACTCGATCTTCATGATGCCCCACCTGGGCGTCTTCGCCTCGGTCCACCCGGAAGCCGCCCGGGAGATCTTCCTGCACGACTGCCTGGTAAACGTGGCCCACGCGGCGGCGCCGGTGTTCTCCCGCAAACGGGCGGCCGGAGCGGTGCTGGCGGAAGTGTCGGTGGACGGCGCCCGGGCGGGCTCCATCACCGCGGGCAGGGTCGGGCACATCCCGCTCGATGCCGGGGCCGCGGCCCGGATCGTCATCGCGCCCGCGGGGCGGGACGTCGACGTGGGTGCCGGCGCCGGCGCGCCCCTGTCGCGGGAATTCACCGCCGGACTCTGCGGACTGATCCTCGACGGCCGCAACCGCCCGCTCCATGCCCCGGCGTCGCGGGAGCAGCAGGTGGCGGAACGCCGGGCCGTCATGGAGGAGCTGGGGCTCGCCGGATCATGACCCAGGCGCTCACACCCGGACTCCAGGTGCTGGCCGGCACGGTGGTGCGGAAGACCCGCGAGCTTCCCGTGCCGGGGCAGGTCCTGTGCCGGCCGGGCGACACCGTGACGCCGCACGCCGTCGTGGCCCGGGCCGAGTTGCCCGGCGATCTCTACATCCTGCGCATGCCCGAAAGCCTCGGCATCGAGCCGTTCGAGGCGATCAAGGGACTCAAGGTGGACGAAGGCGACGTGGTGGCCGAGGGCGACCTCGTGTGCGAGCACATGGGCCTGTTCAGGCTGTTCCGATCGCGCCTCCACGCGCCCGTGGACGGCACCGTCGAGTTCGTCGCCCGGCGCACCGGCCACGTGGGACTCCGGCTGGCGCCCCACGCCATCGAGCTGCGCGCCTACGTGCCCGGCAACGTGGTCGACATCGACCCGGAAAAATCCGTCACCATCGAGAGCCGCGGCGCATTCATCCAGGGGATCTTCGGCGTCGGCGGCGAACGCTACGGCACCATCCGGATGCTGGACGGCGGACCCCGGACGGTCCTGGGGCCGAAGAAGATACCCGAGGACGCCGCCGGACAGGTGTTGGTGGGAGGCACCCGCCCGACCCTCGAGGCCATCGAGCGGGCCGCGGAAATGGGCGCCGTCGCCATGGTGGTCGGGTCCATCGACGACCAGACCCTCACCGCCTACCTCGGTTACGAGCTCGGCATGGCCGTGACCGGCCACGAGGATGTCCCCCTCACCGTCATCGTCACCGAGGGCTTCGGCTGGCTGCCCCTGGCCGAGCGCACCCACTCGCTGCTCCGGAGCCTCGACGGCCGCGCCGCCTCCGTCAACGGCGCCACCCAGGTGCGGGCCGGCGCGGTGCGTCCGGAAATCATCGTGGCCCGTGACGACATCGGGCCCGGCGCGGGCGAGCAGCAGGGCACGGAGACCGGCCTGCGAGTCGGCGCCGCCGTCCGCATCATCCGGGTCCCGTACTTCGGCGTCACCGCCGAGGTCGTTGCGCTGCCCCCCGAACCCCGGCGCATCGATACCGGCGCTACGACCCGCGTCCTGGAAGCCCGGCTGCCGGACGGCGAGGTCGTCACCGTGCCGCGGGCCAACGTCGAGCTGCTGTAGCCTTTCCGGCGAGGGCCGGCGAGCAGGCCCGGAAGAAGAGACAACGCCCAACACTCCGGCTCCAGGCCGGCAGGACGGAGGGCGGGCCCAACGTCCTGCCGGCCTGGAGCCGGAGTGGCGTATGACGCGGAAGCCTCGTCACGGGATCGGGAGCGTTGTTGCAATGGGTCCCCACGACACTCATACTGTTTAAAGGTTGTCCGTCCTGGCAAGGGGAGGGTTCCATGCGAGCGAGTGGGGTTATGGCGGTGCTGTGGGGGCTGGCCTTGTTCACGGCGCCGGGTTTGGCGGCTTCGAGCGACGAGGCCGTCACGAGCCACGGCATGGCCATGCACGGGGACCTCAAGTACCCGCCGGACTTCAAGCACTTCGACTACGTCAACCCGGAGGCGCCCAAGGGCGGGACGGTGCGGCTCCAGGCCATCGGCACCTACGACACCTTCAATCCCTTCATCGTCAAGGGCAGCCCGGCGGCGGGCATCGGCCGGATCTACGAGACCCTCATGGCCGGGTCCGCGGACGAGCCCTTCAGCGCGTACGGGCTGCTGGCGGAGAGCATCACCGTGCCCGGGGACCGATCCTGGGTACAGTTCACGTTGCGCCCGGAGGCGCGCTGGCACGACGGCCGGCCGGTGACCGCGGACGACGTCGTCTGGACCTTCGAGACGCTGATCACCAAGGCCGTGCCCTTCTACCGCGGCTACTACGGCGACGTGAAGAAGGTCGAGAAGCTCGACGAAAGGACCGTGCGGTTCACCTTCGGCGGCGGCACCAACCGCGAGTTGCCGCTGATCCTGGGACAACTGGTGGTGCTGCCGAAGCACTACTGGGCCGAGCGGGACTTCACCAAGACGACCCTGGAGCCGCCCCTGGGCAGCGGGCCGTACCGGATCGGCGGCTTCGAACCCGGCCGTCACGTGGAATACGAGCGGGTGGACGGCTACTGGGGCAGGGAACTGCCGGTGAACGCGGGACGCGACAACTTCGACCGCATCCGCCACGACTACTACCGGGACGGCACCGTGTCGGTGGAGGCGTTCAAGGCCGGGGAATACGACTTCCGGTTCGAGAACAGCTCCAAGAACTGGGCCACTTCCTACGACTTCCCGGCGCTGCAGCAGGGCCTGGTCAAGAAGGAGGAGATCCCCCACGACCGCTCCACCGGCATGCAGGCGTTCGTCTTCAACACCCGCCGCCCGCTTTTCCGGGACCGCAAGGTCAGGCAGGCGCTGGCCTATGCCTTCGACTTCGAGTGGTCCAACCGGACGCTCTTCTACGGGCAGTACCAGCGCAACCGCAGCTACTTCGACAACTCGGAGCTGGCGGCCACGGGGGTACCGGGTCCGGCGGAGCTGGCGATCCTGGAGCCCTACCGGGGCCTGTTGCCCGAGGAAGTCTTCACCAAGGCCTATGATCCGCCGGCCACCGACGGTTCCGGGCGCATCCGCGCCAACCTCCGCCAGGGATCGAAGCTCCTTCGGGAGGCCGGCTGGGGTATCGACAAGACGACCCGCAAGCTCACCCACAAGGCCACCGGCCGGGCCATGGAGTTCGAGATCCTGCTGGTAAGCCCGCTGTTCGAGCGTATCGTCCTTCCGTTCAAGAAGAACCTGGAGCGGCTCGGAATCACCGCCAGCGTGCGCACGGTGGACAGCGCACAGTACCGGCGCCGGCTGGACGACTTCGACTTCGACATCGTCATCGGGAGCTGGGGGCAGTCGCTGTCGCCGGGAAACGAGCAGCGCGACTTCTGGAGTTCGGACTTCGCCGACCGGCCCGGAAGCCGCAACCTCGCGGGCATCAAGGACCCGGCGGTGGACGCGCTCATCGAAGGCGTGGTCAACGCACCCGACCGCAAGAGCCTGGTGAACCACGTGCGCGCCCTGGACCGCGTGCTCCAGTGGGGCCACTGGGTGATCCCCCAGTGGCATATCCCCTACGACCGCCTGGTCTACTGGGACCGCTTCGGCCGCCCCGAGGTCACCCCCACCCAAGGGGTCCAGTTCGACACCTGGTGGATCGACGCCGGGAAGGTCGATGCGCTGGAGAAGAAGCGGTCAGGGGGGTGAGGACGGGATGACGGCGTAACCCCATGTTCGCCTACATCGTTCGCCGGCTGCTGCTGATCGTGCCGACGCTGTTCGGCATCATGGTGCTGAACTTCGTAATCATCCACTCGGCGCCGGGGGGGCCGGTGGAGCAGCTCCTGGCGAAGCTCCAGAAGACCGACGTGTCGGCCACCGAACGGTTCAGCGGGGGCGGCGAGCAGCGGGAGGCGGGGCCGTCGGCGCAGCAGTCCCAGGACGCGGGCAGCGGCGCCGCCGCCAGGTACCGCGGCGCCCGCGGCATCGATCCCGAGTTCATCAAGGAGATCGAACGCCAGTTCGGATTCGACAAGCCGGCCCACGAGCGGTTCCTGCTCATGATGGGCAACTTCCTCCGCTTCGACTTCGGCGACAGCTTCTTCCGCGACCGCTCGGTGGTGCAACTGGTGATGGACAAGCTGCCGGTGTCCATCTCGCTGGGGCTCTGGACCACCCTGCTGGTGTACCTGGTCT
Source organism: uncultured Binatia bacterium (SeqCode) (assembly GCA_965219905.1). GTDB lineage: Bacteria > Desulfobacterota > Binatia > UBA9968 > JAJDTQ01 > JAJDTQ01. The sequence goes on from CBDCOS010000008.1 coordinate 362,386, forward strand.
CCATCCCCCTGGGGGTGGCCAAGGCGGTGCGGGACGGTTCGCGCTTCGACGTCTGGAGCTCCGGCGCGGTGATCGTGGGCAACGCCGTGCCCGGGTTCCTGTTCGCGATCCTGCTGATCGTGCTGTTCGCCGGCGGCCGCTACCTCGACTGGTTCCCGCTGCGCGGGCTGGTGTCGGACAACTGGAGCGAGCTGGGGTTCTGGCAGCGCATCGCCGACTACCTCTGGCACATCACCCTTCCGGTGGCGTCCATGGTCATCGGCGGCTTCGCCGGCCTCACCATGCTCACCAAGAACTCGTTCCTGGACCAGATCAACCAGCAGTACGTGATGACCGCACGGGCCAAGGGGCTGAGCGAACGGCGGGTGCTGTACCGCCACGTGTTCCGCAACGCCATGCTCATCGTCATCGCCGGGTTCCCCGGCGCATTCGTGGGCGTGCTCTTCACCGGAGCCCTTCTGACCGAGGTGATCTTCTCGCTGGACGGCGTCGGACTGCTGGGGTTCGAGGCGGCCATCAACCGGGACTATCCGGTGATGTTCGGCACGCTCTACTTCTTCACCCTGCTGGGGCTGGTGATGAAGCTGGCGGAGGACCTCACCTACGTGGTGGTGGACCCGCGCATCGACTTCGAGAGCCGGGAGACCTGACCGCGCGCGTGGACCTGACCGCATGACCCCCATCAACCGAAGACGCCTGGAGAACTTCCGCGCCAACCGGCGCGGGTACTGGTCGTTCTGGATCTTCGGCGTCCTGCTGCTGGCGAGCCTGTTCGCGGAGCTCATCGCCAACGACCGTCCGTTGCTGGTGCGCTACGACGGCGGCTTCTACACCCCGGTGCTGGTGGACTATCCCGAGACGGAGTTCGGCGGCTTCCTGGAGACCGGCACCGACTACGGCGACCCCGAGGTCAAGGCGCTGATCGAGGAACGCGGCTGGATCCTCTGGCCCCCCATCCGCTACAGCTATGACACCATCGTCTACGACCTGCCGACCCCGGCGCCGTCGCCGCCGACCCGCCGCAACTGGCTCGGCACCGACGACCAGGCCCGGGACGTCACCGCCCGGCTCATCTACGGGTTCCGCATCTCGGTGCTGTTCGGCCTGATCCTGACACTGGTGAGCTCGGTGGTAGGCGTCGCGGCGGGAGCCGTGCAGGGATACTTCGGCGGGTGGCTCGACCTGCTGTTCCAGCGTTTCATCGAGATGTGGTCGGGCCTGCCGACCCTGTACCTGCTCATCATCCTGGCCAGCGTGGTGACCCCGAGCTTCTGGTGGCTGCTGGGCTTCATGCTGCTGTTTAGCTGGATGGCGCTGGTGGGCGTGGTGCGGGCCGAGTTCCTGCGCGCGCGCAACCTCGACTACGTGCGCGCGGCCCGGGCCCTGGGCGTGGGCAACCCGCGCATCATCGCCCGCCACGTGCTGCCCAACGCCATGGTGGCGGCGCTCACCTTCCTGCCGTTCATCACCAGCGGGGCGGTGGTGACGCTGACGGCGCTGGATTTCCTCGGCTTCGGCCTGCCGCCGGGGTCGGCCTCCCTGGGCGAGTTGCTGAAGCAGGGGAAGGACAACCTGCAGGCGCCGTGGCTGGGGTTCACCGCCTTTTTCGTCATCGCCGTCATGCTGAGCCTGCTGGTCTTCATCGGCGAGGCCGTACGCGACGCCTTCGACCCGCGCAAGACCTTCGCGCCCGAGGCCGCCGCCTACGCCGGGACCGCCGCAACCGCGCCCGGCGGGGCGGAAGGCTCCGACTCGGGCGGGCGGCCTGGGGCCGGGACCGCCCTGGTGGCCCTCGAGGACCTGGCGGTGCGCTTCGGCTCGGGGCCCGGAGCCGTGGAAGCCGTGGACGGGGTGTCCCTCAACATCCGGCGGGGCGAGACCGTGGCGCTGGTGGGCGAGAGCGGCTCGGGCAAATCGGCGACCGCGCTGTCGATCCTGCAACTCCTGCCCTACCCCGCGGCCAGCCATCCCCGCGGCAGCATCCGTTTCCAGGGCACCGAGCTTCTGGGCGCGGACCCCGAGACGCTGCAGCGCATTCGGGGCGACCGCATCGCCATGATCTTCCAGGAGCCCATGACCTCGCTGAACCCGCTGCACACCATCGAGCGCCAGATCGGCGAGACCCTGAAGCTTCACAAGGGACTCGACGGGCCGGCGGCCGTGGAACGGACCCTGGAGCTGCTGCGGCTCGTGGGCATCGCGGAGCCGGAGCGGCGGCTCGGGGCCTACCCCCACGAGCTGTCCGGCGGGCAGCGGCAACGCGTGATGATCGCCATGGCCCTGGCCAACGAGCCGGACCTGCTCATCGCGGACGAGCCCACCACCGCCCTCGACGTGACCATCCAGGCGCAACTGCTGGCGCTGCTCATGAGCCTGAAGCAACGCCTGGGCATGGCGATCCTGTTCATCACCCACGACATGGGCATCGTGCGCAAGCTGGCCGATCGCCTGTGCGTCATGCAGCAGGGCAAGATCGTGGAGGCGGGCGCCACCGGCGACGTCCTGGAACGGCCGCAACACCCGTACACCCGGCACCTCTTGGCGGCCACTCCGAAGGGCGTCCCGGACGCGTCCGGCTCGGCGGCCGAGCCGCTGGTGGCGTGCGACGACGTCAAGGTCTGGTATCCGGTGAAGGCGGGCATCCTCCGGCGCACGGTGGACCACGTCCGGGCCGTGGACGGCATCTCCGTGGAGTTGCGGGAGGGCCGTACCGTGGGCGTGGTGGGCGAGAGCGGCTCGGGCAAGACGACGCTGGGGATGGCGCTGCTGCGGCTGGTGGGCAGCAACGGCTCGGTGCGTTACGACGGCCGGGAGATCCAGGGGCTGCGTTCCCGGGCGCTTCGGCCGCTGCGGCGGGACATGCAGGCGGTGTTCCAGGATCCCTACGGCTCCCTGAACCCGCGTCTCTCGGTGGCCCAGATCATCGAGGAGGGCCTGGTGGTCCACGGGCTCGGACGCACCCCGGAGGAGCGGGACGGGCTCATCGTGGAGGCCCTGCGGGAGGTGGAGCTGGAACCGGAGGCGCGGCACCGCTATCCCCACGAGTTCTCCGGCGGCCAGCGGCAGCGCGTCGCCATCGCCCGGGCCATGGTGCTGAAACCCCGGTTCGTGATGCTGGACGAGCCTACCTCGGCCCTGGACGTGTCGGTGCAGGCCCAGATCGTGGACCTCCTCCGAAGGCTCCAGGAACAGCACCGGTGCGCCTACCTGTTCATCAGCCACGACCTCAAGGTGGTGCGGGCCATGAGCCACCAGGTGCTGGTGGTCCACCAGGGTGTCGTGGTGGAGCAGGGCCCGGCCGCGGCCATCTTCGAGACGCCCCGGCACGAGTACACCCGGGAACTGGTGGCGGCCGCCTTCGACATCGAGACGCGGACCCCGGACCGGGAGGCTCGGGCTTAAGAAATGCCCGCAGCCGCCGATTAGTACCTTGACAGTCGTTCCATTTCCTGTTGCAGTGCCGGATGGCAGGGTCTATCCGGGAACGCCTGTCGGGTAAGAGGACATGGGCCTGATCGTTACCGAAATCTATGATGCGCTGAAGGAGGCCGGGGCCACCGAGGAGAAGGCCCGAGCGGCAGCCGCCGCCGTCCCCCTTACGGAACATCTCGCCACCAGGGAAGACCTCGTGGCCACCGGGCAGCAACTCGCGGACCGAACGGGCGGCCTGGGGGTCGAACTCAGACAGGAGATTGCTGACCTTCGCAGCGCGGTCAAAGAGGACCTGGCCGGTCTCCGAACCGAGCTCAAAGAAGACATCGCCAACCTCAGAGCCGAGTTCAAACAGAACCTTGCGGACCTCCGAACCGAAGTCGACGGGAAAATCGCGGACGTCAGGACCGAACTCAAGGGAGACATCGCCAACCTCAGAGCCGAACTCAAGGGAGACATCGCCAGGCTGGACAAGAGAATCGCGGTCCTCAACCTGGGCGTGTTCAGCTTCGGTCCGGCCATCCTCGCCCTTCTGGTCAAGCTGGCCTTCTTCCCGTAGGCCGCGATGGCCTGAACACGGGCCCGCGGTTCAACCGGTGGGCGACGGGAGCGGGACCCGCACGGCCCCTTCGGGCAGCTTCTGGACGAAGTGGGATTCCGGCAGGGCGACGTTCAACTCCGGCTTGTCGTAGCGGATCTGGTAGAACCGCTGGAGCGGAGGCGTTTCCAGCGTGATCTTGAGCGGAAAGCGGCCGAACGGGGTATCGGAGAAATCCTCGAACGTGGCCACGTACTGGGGTTCTCCATTGGGGCCGAGGCGCCGCCAGCCGACGGGCGCCGTGCCGTCGGGATCGAAGGTGAGCACATCCGTGCTCCCGTCGGGGAGGGTCCGCCGCAAATCGGGCGCCTCCGCATCCCACCCGGCGCCGGAGTCCACCGGCGGCAGCCCCATCAACAGCGCCACCATCTCGTCCAGCTCCAGGAGTATCTGGGTGGCCCGGAACAGGTTCTCGCGGGAAGTCCTGCCGCGGTAGTAACGCGCCTCGGAGGGCAGAAACCCCGTCACCTCGCCGTCATCGACGGTGACGATGAGCGCGGCGCCGACCAGGGAGAAAGCCTCGAGCCTGAGCCGGTGCGGCCTCCGGACCAGCACCGCGGCATCGAACGCGCCCCGTTCCCGGCTCACCCGATAGCTGACCCGGGCGAGGCTCCGCAGCGATTGCAGCGCCTGGTTGCGCTCGGCCAGGCGCGAGGCGAGCACCGGGCTGGCCACGGGGCGGGGCGCCGGAGCGGGCGCGGGTTCCCGGACCGCGCACCCCGCCGACAGTCCGCCGGCACAGAGCATCGCCGCGATCAGCTTGGTTCGTTTCCGTCGCAAGCCGTCAAATCCCCTCAAGCTCCCGGATCTTGGACCGGATCCGCTTCACCTGCTCATCCTCGGTCGCCGATTTCAGCGCGTCGCGATAGCTTCGCAGCGCCTTGTCCGGTTTGCCGACCTTCTCGTACGCGTCGCCGAGGTGCTCGATGATGACGGGGTCGTCCACCACCAGGTGCACCGCCTTTTCGAGTTGCTGGATCGCCCTGGGATAGTCGCCCTTGCGGTAGTACACCCAGCCCAGGCTGTCGATGTAGAAACCGTCGTTGGGGGCGATCTCCAGCGCCCGGATGATGAGCTGCTCCGCGCGGTCGAGCTCCACGCCCATGTCGGCGTAGGTGTAACCCAGGTAGTTCAGCGCGGCGGCGTTGTCCGGGTTGAGCTCGATGGCCTTCTTCATGTACTCGATGGTCTTTTCCTTGTCCTTGCTCTCGTCGTAGAGCGCGCCCAACGCGAAGTGCACCCGGTCGCTCTTCGGGTCCATCTCCACCACCGTGTGCATGGCCTTGATGGCGTTGGGGTAATCCCGTGCCTTCCGGTAGACCTCGGCAAGGAAACGGTAAAGCTCCTTGCGCCGGGTGTCGTCCTTTTCAAGGGCGCCCCGGATGGCGGCCACCGCGTCGGCGAACCGTTTCTCTCCCTCGTAGTGCGACGCGAGCTGCACCCGTGAATCAACGAAGTACTCGCTGCCGGCGGGTATGCGCGAGAAGTGCGCCGTGACGCGCTCGCCGTCCTCCAGCCGCCGGTAGGTGAGCCCCAGGAAAAACCGCGCGCGATGGTCATCCGGCCGTTCCACGAGGGCGAGGCTGAACTCGGTGATCGCCTGCTCCAGGCTGCCGAGCTCGTAGTGGACGAAACCCACCTTCATCCGTACCGCGCCGGGTGCCGCCTCGACGGCGCGCAGCCGTTGGAACTCGGCGCGCGCCCCGGCGAGGTCCGCCCGGCCGGAACGAATCGCCTGGAGGCGCCTGCCGGCCCAGCCATTCTTCGGATCGACCTTGAGCAGCTTCCCGTAGGTTTCCGAGGCGGCGCTGCGGCTGCCGCGGAACTCGCGCACCAGCGCCAGCTCGGTAAGCACCGGGGCGGACGAGGGATGCAGCTTGAGGGCGGCCGCGTAGCTCTCCTCGGCAGCGGCCAACCGTCCGGCCTCGGCCAGCACCCGGCCCAGGTAGTAGTGTCCCAGGGGCGACCGGGGATTGCGCTGCACGTACTGTTCCAGTTGCTCCCGGGCCTCGTCGTACTCTCCCCGGCCGAGCTGGATCGCCCCCAGGTAGAGCCGCGCCGGGGCATCGTCGGCATGGAGATCGAGCAGCTTGCGGTACTCCTCCACAGCCCGCGAGAGCTTTCCGGACGCGCTGTGCAACCCCGCAAGCAACCGGCGCGCCTCCCGGCTCTCCCCGTCGAGCCTGACGCCGGCCTCGGCTTCCGCCAGCGCCTTCCCGGTCTTTTCCAGGGCGAGATAGGACCTCGCCAGACGCGTGTGCAGATAGGCGCTGGACGGATCCTCGCGGCTCGCGGTCTCGAGGTGGAGGTGGGCCCCCCGGGAGTCGCCGCCGATGAGATCCATCCGCGCCCGCAGGTAGTTGTACATCGCCCGGGCTTCCGCCGGGATCGTTACCTTCTCTTCGTTTGCAAACGGACCGGAGGGAGGCTCGGGGACCGGCTCGACGGGAGTGCACGCCGCGAGAAACAGCACGAAAACGATTCCCCAGCCAAAAGACCACATGTTATTTTCCTTAGCGGGCGTATACACAATATATGGTTGTTTCAGCCGAGAATCTAGCTAACACAGGCGCCGGGACCGGTCAACGACACATTTGATTCTACAGCGTTGTTGACGGCGGGAGAAGCCGATGGACCTGACCGCGGCGGTGCGACGGATTCGCGACGACAACCTCTCCGGAGCCCAGGCCATCACCCGGCACGCGGCGGCGGTGGTGGACGAATGGGCCGGCGGAGCCCCTCGCGACCCGCGCGAGCTCCAGGCCGGCCTGCTGGAGCTGGGCGCCGAGCTCATCCGTGCGCACCCCACCATGGCTCCGGTCTACAATCTCTTCCAGGCGCTGCTGGCGTGCCTGGAAGACGCGGCCGGCGGCGCGGTCCCCGACCGGGTCCGGCAGGCGGCAGCGGAGTTCGTGGGAGGCATGGAGAGCCACAACCATGCCATTGCCCGTGGGCTCCGGGACATCCTCCGCGACGCGCCCCGGATGCCGGCCCTTCCCGCCGGCTCAACCGCCGGCGGACGCCGGGAGGCCGGCGGCGAGCCGTGGATCTTCACCCACTCCGCCGGCTCCACGGTGCGCGCCGCCCTGGTGCACTGCCGGGAAGCGGGCGTCGGTCTGACGGTGCACTGCACCGAGTCGCGGCCTGCCGGTGAAGGAAGCGCGCTGGCCCGGGAACTGGCCGGGCTGGGCATCCCCGCCACGCTGTCCACCGACAGCCTGGCGTTCTCGCTGCTGCGGCAGGCCGAACGCCCGGTGCTGGTGGTGGGTGCGGACGCGGTCACCCCGCCGGGCGTGGTCAACAAGTCCGGCACCTTGGGACTGGCGACCGCCGCCCGGAGCTGGGGGATACCGTGCTACGTGCTGGCGGGCAGCGAGAAGTTCCTGGCGGACCCGGGCCCAGCCACCCGCCAGCGGGAAGGGCCGCCCGAGGAGGTGCTCCCCCAGGCGCCGGAAGGGCTTCGCGTCATCAACCGCTACTTCGACACCACGCCGCTCGACCGCGTCACCGCCGTCATCACCGAGGAGGGGGCGCTGACGCCGCGGGAAACCGCGCGAAAGCTCGCCGGGATGACCATCGACTCGCGGCTGCGGGACCTCCTCGCGACGTGATACCGCTCCGCCCCCGGGGTCCAGGGATTGTCCCGGAATCCAGGCGGAGAGGCTGCAGACCCGCGAGCTTCTTGTCGACGGACCGGTTTGCTGACATACATCACTCGTATGAGGTCCGCAGGGATTGAAGGAGCTTGACGGTGACCGATCCGCTGGAGAGGTTGAAGGAGGAGATCCGGAAGTTGTCCGACGAGGTGGCGGAGCACAGCTACCGTTACCACGTCCTCGACGACCCGCGGATCACCGATTCCGAGTACGACGAACTGTTCCGGCGCCTGTCCAGGCTCGAACAGGAGCATCCGGAGCTGGCCCTTCCCAACTCGCCCACCGCCAAGGTGGGCGGACCGCCGCTGGACCGGTTCACCACAGTGCGGCACACCCTGCCGATGCTGTCGCTGGACAACATCACCAACCGGGACGAGCTGGCGGACTTCGAGCAGCGGATCCAGCGCTTCCTCAAGACCGAGGACCCGCTGGACTACGTGGTGGAGCCCAAGATCGACGGCATCGGCGTGGAGTTGGTGTACGAGGACGGCGAGCTGGCGGTGGGCTCCACCCGGGGCGACGGCCTCGACGGCGAGGACATCACCCAGAACATCCGCACCATCCGCTCCATCGCCCTGTCGCTACGCCGGGACGGCGCGGCGGTGCCGCGGCGGCTGGCCGTGCGCGGCGAGGTGTTCTATCCCACCGAGGGCTTCCAGCGCCTCAACCGGCAACGGGAGGAAGCCGGGGAGTACGTGTTCGCCAACCCCCGCAACGCCGCCGCCGGCGCCCTCAAGCAGCTCGACTCCAGGATCACCGCCAGCCGGCGGCTGGACCTCTTCTGCCACGGCATGGGGGCGGTGGAGCCCGCGTCCTTCGCCAGCCACGCGGATTTCCTGGCGGCCTTGCAGGACTGGGGGCTCAAGCCGGTGCCGCTGACCCGGGTCTGCGGCAGCGTGGACGAGATCGTCGCCTATCAGGAGGAGATGGAAGGCCGGCGGGACGAGCTGCCCTACGAGATCGACGGCGTGGTGGTGAAGGTCAACAGCCTGGAGCTGCAACGGCGCCTGGGACAGATCGCCCGCTCGCCGCGCTGGGCCATGGCCTACAAGTTCAAGCCGCGCCAGTCCACCACCCGCATCCTCGACATCCAGCCCCAGGTGGGGCGCACCGGCACCCTCACCCCGGTGGCGAGCCTCGCGCCGGTGCAGTTGGCGGGGGTCACGGTGCGAAACGCTTCGCTGCACAACATGGACGAGATCCAGCGCAAGGACATCCGCGTCGGCGACACCATCGTCATCGAGCGCGCGGGCGACGTGATCCCCTACGTGGTGCGGGTGCTCGCGGAAGAGCGCGACGGCAGCGAACGGCCCTTCGAGATGCCGGCCCTTTGCCCCATGTGCGGCTCCCAGGTCTACCGCGAGGAGGGCGAGGCGGCCTACCGCTGCGTCGGGCTGTCGTGCCCGGCCAAGCTCAAGGAAAGCCTCAAGTTCTTCGGCTCCCGCCACGCCCTGGACATCGAGGGGCTGGGTGAGAAAGTCATCGAACAGCTCGTGGAGAAAGGGCTCGTGTCGGACAGCGCCGACCTCTACGGTCTCGAAGCGGACACCCTGGCGTCGCTGGAGCGCATGGGCGCCAAGTCGGCGGAGAACCTGGTCCGCGAGCTGGAACGCAGCAAGGAAACCACCCTTTCACGATTCGTGACCGCCCTGGGCATCCGGCACGTGGGCGAGGCCACGGCCAAGGTGCTGGCCGAGCATTTCGGGAACCTGGAAGGCATCATGGGCGCGGACGAGGAGACCCTCACCGAGGTCCGGGACATCGGCCCGGAGGTCGCCAAGAGCATCGCCGGCTTCTTCGCGGACGGCGGCAACCGCGCGGTCATCGAAAAGCTGCGGAAGGCCGGTTTCCGGCTCAAGGCGGAAGCCCGGGCCGAGGGCGCCCTGAGCGGGAAGAGCTTCGTGCTGACCGGCGCCTTGGCCACCATGTCACGCGGCGAGGCGCAGAAGTCCATCACCGCGCTGGGAGGGCGCGTGTCGGGGAGCGTCAGCGGCAAGACGGACTACGTGGTGGTGGGAGCGGACCCGGGGTCCAAGGCTACCAAGGCCGAGGAGCTGGGGGTCCGGATACTGGACGAGGACGGGTTGCGGGCTTTGCTGGAGGACGGAGGGTGACGGGGTGGAGGACGGCTGCCGGGATCGGGGGTAAGGCCCCGGGATGATGGAGGGCGGACCCAACATCATCCCGGGGCCTTACCCCCGATCCCTGAGAGCGGCATCAGTCCGGTTTCTGATCCGTGTTGCAAGGGCGGCGGCGCGCCATGCCGGGCCGGCTGGGGGATGACCGGGGGTTGGTTGAAACATGCTTTACGTGGTGGCCACGCCCATCGGGAACCTGGAGGACATCACGCTGCGCGCGTTGCGCGTGTTGCGGGAGGTGGACCTCATCGCGGCGGAGGACACCCGCCATACCCGGAAGCTGCTGGCGCGGTACGACATCGACACGCCGGTCACGAGCTATCACGAGAACAACGAGCGCACCAAGGCGGAGGCGCTGGCGCGGCGGCTGGAGGCGGGCGAGAGCATCGCGCTGGTTTCGGACGCGGGCACGCCTACCATTTCGGACCCGGGGTACCACCTGATCCGGGCGGCGGTGGAGAAAGGGGTGGCGGTGACGCCCGTTCCGGGGGTGTCGGCGGCGGTGGCGGCGCTGAGCGTCAGCGGGCTGGCTACGGACCGGTTCGTTTTCCAGGGCTTCCTGCCGGCGCGGCAGAGCCGGCGGAAAGAAGCCTTGCGGCGGCTTCAGGACGACGACCGCACCATGGTGTTCTACGAGGCGCCGCACCGGGTCCGGGAGGCGCTGGCGGACATGCACGAGGTGCTGGGGGACCGCGCCGCGCTGGCGGGGCGGGAGCTGACCAAGGTGCACGAGGAGCTGCTGCGCGGGACGCTGTCTCAACTGGCCGGGCAACTGGAAGAGACTCCCGCGCGTGGGGAGTTCGTCATCGTGGTGGAGGGGCGCGGCGAGACGCCGGACGTCGACGAAGAGAAGCTCCGGGCCGAGATCGGAAGACTGCTTGAGGCCGGAAGAACGGCCAACGACGCGGCCAAGCTCATGGCGCAGACGTTCTCTCTGGCAAAACGGGACGTCTACAGGCTGGTGCTGGAGGTCGCCAAACGGCGGTGAGAGGCGCGCCGCCGCCCACGCTCCTGGAAGCGAGGGAGCTACTTGCCCCAGTCGCGGGAGTAGCGGAAGTCGCGATCGATGGTGCGGTGGGAGACCTTGGCAATGACCGGGAGGCGGCGCTTGAACTGGGAGGTCTGGATGCGGCGGGCGATGTCGTCGACGAAGTCGGGGGCGAAGCCGGCGGCGATGAGCTCGGGGCGGCGGTAGCGCTGGTCCACCATGAGGTAGAGCAGCTCGTCCACCTCGCGGTAGCTGAAGCCAAGCTCGGCCTCGTCGGTCTGGCCCGCCCACAGGTCGGCAGAGGGTTTCTTGTCCACGATCACGTCGGGAACGCCGACGGCCCCGCTCAAGGCCCATACCTGGGTCTTGTAGAGGTCCCCCAGGGGGTTGAGGGCGGAGGCCATGTCTCCGTGGAGCGTGCCGTAGCCCAGCAGCAGCTCGGTCTTGTTGCTGGTGCCGGCCACCAGCGCGTCCCACCGGGCGGAGTGGTCGTAGAGGATGGTCATGCGCTCCCGGGCCATCTTGTTGCCCCGCCGCTTGGGGTCGGCGTCCGGGAACGCCTCGAAATAGGCGTCGATCTGGGAGGTTATCTCGACGGTGGCGGAGCGGATGCCGCTTTTCTCCACCACCAGCCTGGCGTGCTCCAGACTCTCGGCGCTGGAGGTCCGGTAGGGCATCATGATGCCGAGCACCTGCTCCGGCCCCAGGGCCTCGGCCGCCAGCATGGCGCTCAGGCTCGAGTCCACCCCGCCGGAGAGGCCCACCACCACCCGCTCGAGGCCGACCTTGCGCACCTCGTTCCGGATGAACGCCACCAGGATCCGGCGCATGAGTGACACGTTGGTGGGAATCATCGCCCCTTTGCCCTCTAGCGGCGGATGCGCTCCAGCTCCCGGATGGTGAGGTCCACGTCCTCGTCGCGCAGCAGCGGCGCCCGGGTGCGCTTGCGGCGGGCCACGTCGTGGGCCACCTCCCCCGCCAGGAAGGCCTCCTCGTAGTAGTCCGCCTTGCACACCGTGCGGCCGAAGGGGTCGAGGATGCCGGAGCCGCCCCAGAAGCCCACGCCGTCCTCGAAGCCCACCCGGTTGGCGTGTACCACGAACAGGCCAAAGGTCTCGGCGTAGCTCCGGGTGATCAGCTCCCAGTAGCGCGCGTTGTCGTCCTGCTCGGCGCCGTCGGTGACCCCGCGCAGCGGGCTCGACGACGGACAGAGGATGGTGAGGGCGCCGTCGAGCGCGGCCAGGTAGACGGTGGACGGGTGCCACAGGTCCTCGCAGATCAGCAGCGCCAGCCTGCCGTGACGGGTGTCGAACGCCCGCAGCCGGTCGCCGCGGGCGAAGTAGCGCTGCTCGTCGAACATCCCGTAGGTGGGGAGGTACACCTTGCGGTGCACGTGCCGGACCTCGCCGTCCTCCAGGTAGACCGCGGCGTTGAAGAACCGGTGGTCCGGGCTCTCCAGCACCAGCCCCGCCACCAGCGGCACCTCCCGGCTCAACGCCTGGAGCCGCTCCATTTCCGGGCTCTCCAGCCGCACCGCCACGTCCGGCACCATGTCCCGCAGAAAGTAACCCGTGAGGCTCAACTCCGGGAAAACCACCAAGTCCGCGGCCCCCGAGGCCGCCTCCCGCACCCCGGCCTCGTAGAGGTCCATGTTGGCCGCCACGTCCCCCAACTTCGGATTGATCTGCGCCATGCCCACTCGGAACGACATGAAAGGGGGGCTAACACATTTCCGCAATTTCGTCATCCCGGGTTCCAAACCCTAACCCCGGCGTCCGATCGTCATGGCGGGCGTGCAGCCAGCCCTCCTGGTATTCAGAAACGCCATCGGCTACATGAAATCCATGGAAGGGCTGACGGAGAGAGTGGCGGAGAAGGCGGCGCAGGTGTTCGGGCCGGGGACGCGGGTGACGGGGTTGGAGGCGCTGGCGGGGGACGCGTCGTCGCGGCGCTACTTCCGGGCGAAGCTGGAGGGGGCGGGAGCGCCGGAGTCGGCGATGGCCATGAGTTGGAGCGAGTTGGGGCTGCCGGTGTCCTCGGAGGAACTGGCGGTGTTCGACGAGCCGCCGGAGGAGCTGCCGTTCTTGAACGTCCACCGGTTCCTGCAGGGCGTGGGGGTGCGGGTGCCCGCGGTGTACGGACACTGGGTGGACGAGGGGCTGATGCTGTTGGAGGACCTGGGGGACGTGAGCCTGTGGGACCGGGTGCGGGAGGCGCCGGAGGCGGAAGTCGTGGAGTGGTACCGCAAGGCCATCGACGAGCTGGTGGTGCTGCAGGTGCAGGGCACCAGGGCGCGCGACCACCGCTGCATGGCGTTCCGGCAGTCCTTCGACCGGCGGCTCTACCTCTGGGAGCTGGCGCACTTCACCGAGTACGGCCTCGAGCAGGGCGCCAAGGGGAGCCTCCCGGAGGCGGAACGGCGGATGCTGGATGCGGCCTTCGAGGGCATGGCGGAGCATCTGGCCGGACAGCCCCGGGTGCTGAGCCACCGGGACTACCACAGTTGGAACCTCATGGTGCACCAGGGCGCGGTGGCGGTCATCGACTTCCAGGACGCGCTGCTGGCGCCCCCGCAGTACGACCTGGCCTCGCTCCTGAACGACCGGGAGACCGACCGGGTGGTGACGCCGTCGCTGGAAGAGCGGCTGCTGGACTACTACATCGAGCGCACCGAGGACACGGGCGGGCCCCGGCCGCACCGGGACGTATTCCGCGAAACCTACCTCCTGTCGGCGCTGCAACGGGACCTCAAGGTGGTGGGACGGTTCCGCTACCTGGACCTGGTGAAGGGCAAGCCGGGCTACAACCGCTACATCCCCCCGACCCTCGAACGCATCGGGCGCAACCTCCGTCGCGCGCCGGGCCTGGAGCGCCTGACCGCGGTGCTGGCCGGACACTTCGGAGAGATCGCGTGAGGGCGATGCTGTTCGCGGCCGGCCTGGGCACGCGGCTGCGGCCCCTCACCGACAGCCTGCCCAAATGCCTGGTGCCGGTGAACGGCCGGCCCATGATCGACTACCCGCTGCTGCTGCTGCGCCACCACGGCATCCGCGAGATCGTGGTCAACGTGCACCACTTTGCGGACCGGGTGGAGGCATACCTGGGGGACGGCTCCCGCATGGGCGTGGAGATCGCCTATTCACGGGAAGAGAACCTGCTGGACACCGGCGGCGGCCTGCTGGGGGCCCGGCGGTTCCTGGACCACGGCACGTTCGTGGTGATCAACAGCGACGTGCTGATCGACCTCAGGCTGGACGAGGTGCTTCGGTTCCACCGGGAACGGCGTGCGGCCGCCACCCTGGTGCTGCGGAAAGACCCCGCGGCCGAGACCTACGGGGCCATCTGGACAGACGGCCAAGGCGTCATCCGGCGGTTCCTGGACCACCAGGCGCCCCGGCCTCCATCAGGCGCGTTGGAGCAGTACATGTTTACCGGGGTGCACGTGGTGGAGCCGGCCATCTTCCGGTACATGGACGGCGCCGGGCCGTTCAGCATTACCAGGTCCACCTATCCGGCAATGCTCAAGGGGGGCGAGCGGATGTGCGGCTTTGGTTTCGATGGCGAATGGCAGGACCTGGGGACGCCGGAGCGGCTACGGAAAGCGGAAGACAGGCTCCGGGACGGTGAGTGGAAGCCGCATTTCCTCCAGGCGGACTCCGGAGAGTAACCGAGTCCACCCCTTGACTGCTTGCCCCCGTACCCTTGCAATCCAGGCTCCCAGTGCCTACAATTTTTGAACGTTTGTCTAAAGTTTCTCCACCCGTTGCCGATAATAGTTGAGAAGCCTTTGGGAACGCGGCAAGGGAGAACAGATGATGCGGCACAGAGCGATCCAGTGGGTGAGGGAGCATGCCGGACTGTGGACGCTCGGGATCCTGATACTCGGGATCCTGGGGCTGCAAGGCGGAATCGGCCATTGGGCTCTCAATCTTCACGACGAAAAGCTTACGTCTCAGCTTCAATCGGAAGTCAAGAGACTGGATGGACGGATCGACGGCACCAAGGAACTCCTCGTTCGACTCAGCCAACAGATCGCCAGAATGGACGGGAAGATAGACAAGCTGGCGGGAAACATGGACAGGAAGCTCGAACAGTTGAACGCGAAGTTTGAACAGAGGTTCGAACAGATAGACGGGAAGTTCGAGCAGGTAAACGGAAAAATCGACAGGCTGGCAGTCACGCTCGGGGCCAGGATCGACGGGCTGGCGGGAACATTGGGAGCCAGGATCGACGGGCTCACAGGAAGAATGGACAAGGTCCTGGAACGGTCGCCGGCCAGATAGGGCGGCGACCGCGGACGAAAGGCGGTGGTCAGTTGTCCTTCTTCCGGTCCTTCCGGTTGTCCAGATACTCGTTGAGTCTTTGATCCTCCTCGGCGTCATAGAGTTCACGGTCGACGCGGTGCAGCAAGAGTTCACCCGACTGAATGATCCGGCGTTTCTCCGCGACACCCTTACGGGCCAATGAAATGCTTCGCCGGACGGCGCGGCGCACAACCCCTCTGCCGTCCCAGAACTCGTCCGGGATTTCCTGGTAGCCCTCCTTCGTCGCCTGGATCAGCAACGTCAGGCCTCCCTTGAAGCTCTTCAGGCCAGCCTCGTCGTCGCCCTGCCGCATCTGCGTCAAACCCAGGACGATCCAGCCGATCTCGTCCTCGCGATTCAGGGCCAGTGCGCGTTTCAACACTTCGAAAGACGAGCCGTACCTGCCCGCGTAGTAGTAGGCGCGCCCTAGCTGGGTGAGGCTGTCCTTGTACTTCGGGTCCCTGCGGACCACGTACTCGAGGTGCATGATGGCCTTCTTGACGTTCCCGCCCCGCTGCGTCTTGCCCAGCTCCAGCAACGCGTCGTTGTAGTTGCCGCCGACGCCGATGCCCGCGGGCCTCCAGCAACCCGAAAGGGAGGTCACCAGAATACTGGAAACCACAACCGCACCGAGCAGACCCCAAGTCACGTGCCCGAATCGCGCCATTTGCCCCTCCATGAACCCTTGTTTCACCGCGAGTATCTATTCCACCGATCGCTGTTCGTCAAGCGAATACGCTCCCTCTTTCGTTCAAACAAAAAAACAGGGCCGCCCCGTGCGGAGCGGCCCTGTTGGTTATTCGGTTCTGGTTAAACCGCTAGAACTTGTACTCCATGACGATCGTGAAGACGTTGAAGGAGTCCTTGCCGTCTTCGGCCACGGCGGCAAAGTTGGCGCCTGGGCAGGCACCTTCACAACCGAACGTATCGTACACGCCGTGGATCTGCATCCAGCCGCCGGGAACGTTGTAGACGACCGCCACCCCGGTGTTGGTCACATCGGATTCGTCGCCGGCATACTCGACAGTGGCCGTGCTGTAGAGCGGAGCGATGTAGATACCGCCGCCACCCTTGCTTCCACTCATCAAGCCGTCCTTGGGCCCCCACAGCCATACCCGTGCCGCCATCCGGATGTCCGTAGCTTCGACATCGGCGCCACCGCCCGGATCCCTCTCATAGGTAGCGTAATTGGCGGAGAGCGACAGCCACTTCAACGGGGACCACCCCAAGCCATGGGACCAATACCGGAGATCGTACTCGGTGCCCGCGGTTCCCTTGATATCGATCAAGGCCGGCCTTTTCGCCAGATTGGGGGTACGGGCTCTTACACGGACCGAGTCATCGCCATCGACTTGATCGGTGTGGCCTTGGTAACCCACGCTGTACGAAAGGCTCGACAGGGAGAGACCGCCCATTCCCTTGGCTCCCGCGAGAGGCTTCACACCGAGCGCGAACCCTACGCTGTTGCCCTTCTCTCCGGCCTCTGCTGCTTCGGCCTTACCGTCCTGGCCCCACGCCAGTTGCAGGTGAGTGATCTTGGCCATACCCATGGCGGGCAACTTCGTCCAGGACAGCACGAAACTTCCGTCTTGCTGTCCGCCGATGCCCAGGCCATCCAGAAGCGGGCTGTCTTCCGTACGGAAAGCGCCTGCCTGCGTATTACCCTTGAAGCTAGGACTGTAACCCCAACCCAGGCTCGGGAGGAACGGGTTCAATTTGTCGAAGTTGATGTATCCGTCACCACCGAAGGAGGTGCCAGTGCCACCCTCGTTCAAGAGCCAGGTGACCGCGTAGAACCCCTGCTGGGACGTGACGTTGATCGTCGGCCGGAAACGCCGCACGCGAAGCTCCAGGTTCTGGTAGCCAGCGTCCGGATTCTCGTTGCTCAGCCAGATGCTGTGGTAGACCTGCAGCCTCTGCGTGAAACGGATGCTCCAGTTGTTGTCCGCGGCGGCGATGGTCAGACCACCACCCGGCTTGTACTTGAACGACGGCCCCTTCATCTCGGCCGCGAGCGCGCGGTCGTCGGCGGCTTCCTGGTTCTGCTTCAACTGGGCAAGCTCGCGCTCGAGGGCGGCGATCCGGGTGTCGACGTCAGCCGCCTGCACCGGAGACGCAACGAGCGCCATCGCTCCCATAAAAACCAGGGCACTCGCTAAACCTAATGCCCTCTTCGCGATGTTGGTCATGTCCTCCTCCTTGTGAGTAAAAATCGGTCTGCCAAAAAAACAACTACACACTCGGTTTTCCTACTAATTCTGTGGGTGCGGCGCAATGGCCGCAATGTACTGTTTTCCACCGGAAAGCTCCGAATGCCGCTCAAAAAATAGGCCAAGGGTTGCAGATTTCGACGAAAATGGATAGGGATTAGCGATTGAGCGTTACGCGTTGCGGGAGAAACCGGTCATGGACTCAATAAAGGTCGCGATTGCGGATGATCATACACTATTTCGCGCCGGATTGAAACGGCTGCTCGCGCGAGAAAAAGATTTGCTGGTGACGGGCGAGGGGGAGCGGGCCGACGAGGTGGAAGCCGCGGTGGCCAAGGGCAAGGCGGACGTGCTGCTCCTGGACCTCAGGATGCCCGGAGGGGAAGCGGTGCAGACGCTGCTGGATCTCGGGGAAAGACACCCGGAGACGCGCACGGTGGTCCTCACCGCGTTCGACGACGAGGACGCGGTGCTGGAGACGGCCAAGGCCGGTGCGCGGGGCTACGTGCTCAAGGGGGTGTCGCCCACCACCCTGTTCCAGGCCATCCGGACCGTCCACCAGGGCGGCATCTGGATCGACCCGGGCCTGCCCCAGGCCGCCGAGTTCACGGCCATCGCCGCGCGCCAGGCCCAGGCCCAGCCGGCCAGGAGGGAGCCCGACGGCATCGACACCCTGAGCCGGCGGGAGCTGGAGGTGCTGAAGCTCGTGGCCGAGGGACTGCCCAACAAGGAAATCGCCAACCGCACCTTCATCAGCGAGCACACGGTCAGGAACCACCTGAACAAGATCTACGAGAAGGTCGGCGCCGAGAGCCGCATCCAGGCGGCGCTGGCGTTCATCCGCCGGCGGCAGGGCTAGTGCGGTGTCATCCCGGCCCCGATCCGGGACCGCTCCTTGCCCCGGGCCTCGTCCACCCGGTGCACCAAGGCCAGGCCGATGACGAAGAACACCACCACCACGGCCATGCCGGCGCGCTGGGAGGCGAAGAGCCGCGTCAGCTCGCCCAGCAGGAACGGCCCCAGGAAGGCGGTGGCCTTGCCGGAGAAGGCAAACAGGCCGTAGAACTCGTTCCGCTTGCCGGCCGGCACGAAGCGGCCCATGAGGGAACGGCTGGCGGCCTGGTTGGGGCCGCCGCACAGCCCGATGAGGAGGCCGGCGGCCCAGAAGAGCGCCCGGCTGCCGGTCAGGAGCGCGGTGGAGGCGGCCACGATGAAGCCCACGAGGCTGATCTGGATGGTGCGCCGGCCGCCCAGCCAGTCGTCCACGAACCCCAGGCCGAAGGCGCCGATGCCCGCGGCCACGTTGAGCACCAGCCCGAAGACCAGCAGCTCCTCGAAAGTGAAGCCGAAGGTGCCGGCGGCGTAGATGCCGCCGAAGGCGAAGACGGTGTTGAGGCCGTCGGCGTAGAAGAGGCGGGCCAGCAGCAGCCGGAAGATGTCGGGGTAGCCGCGGATCTCCCGGAAGGTGGCGGCCAGTTGGCGGAGGGATTCGGCCAGGGACGAGCCGACGGCGCCGGCGGGGACCCTTCGCTCGCGCACCCAGAAGAACAGCGGCAGGCTGAAGACGGCGAACCAGGCCGCCACCAGGAGGTTGGTGGCGCGGATGTGCTGGTAGCCCTCCTTCGAAAAACCGAACCAGGGAGTCTCGGCGTCCACGAAGCCCACCAGCGCCAGCCCCAGGGCGGAGAGGCCGCCGGCGTAGCCCAGGGCCCAGCCATAGCCCGACACCCGCCCGATGCGCTCCGGCGGCGCCACGTCGGGCAGGAACGCGTTGTAGAAGACCCCGCCCATCTCGAAGGCGATGTTGCCCACGGTGAACCAGAACAGCGCCCAGGCCACCTGGCCGGGGGTGGCCGTGTAGAGCATGGCGGCGCCAGCGACGGCCACGGCGGTGAAGAAGCCCAGGAAGCGCTTGCGGTAGCCTCCCCGGTCGGCCAGGGCGCCCAGCAACGGCGACAGCAGCGCCACCGACACCGCGGTGATGCTGACGCAACGGGACCACAGCAGCGTGCCGGTGACCTCGTCCGGAGCGATCACCTTGGTGAAGAACGCCGCGTAGATGAACGTCACCACCAGGGTGGTGAACGCCGAGTTGGCGAAGTCGTAAAGGCACCAGGCGGCGATGGCGCGGCGGTCGGCGGACATGGGAGGCGATGCTACACGGCGCGGGGATGCGATGCCAGACCTCGCCCCCGCGTATTGCAAACCCGCCCGGAATCGGCTGAAATGAAACTGTCACGTTGTGTCTACTTTCCGGGAGGGATCCATGAGTTGCGTACAGCGAATCCGGCGGGCGGTCGTGCCCGTGCTGGCGGCAGCGTTTCTGGCGGGGGCGGCCGGCACGGCGTGGGCCATCGACCCGGTGTTCTCCACCTATCTCGGCGGGGCCATCCGCGGGTACGACCCGGTGGCCTACCACACCGAGGGCAAGCCGGTGTCGGGCAAGCGGGCGCACCGGGCGAAGTGGAAGGGGGCCACCTGGTCCTTCGCAAGCGCCGAGAACAAGGCGCTGTTCGAGGGCGACCCCGAGAAGTACGCGCCCCGGTACGGCGGCTACTGCGCGTGGGCGGTGAGCAACGGCTACACCGCCTCCATCGACCCCGACGCCTGGAGCATCGTGGACGGCAAGCTCTACCTCAACTACAGCCTGGGGGTGCGGCAGCAGTGGTCCCAGGACATCCCCGGCAACATCGCCAAGGGCGACGTCAACTGGCCCAAGCTGCTGGCGGAGAAATAGGCAGCCCTTCCGTACACCACGCCGTCAGAAATCGCCGAACAGTGATGGAACGGTGACCCCTATGCGGAGATGCCGGCGGCAAGCCGGCATCGGAACGGAGCCCCCATGAAATACTCGAAGCTCGACGCCAAGGACTATGCCCGGGAGCACATGAGGGGCATCTGGGCCGCGGCCATGAACCCCTTCAACGAGGACTTCTCGTTCAACGAGGAAGGGTTGCGCAAGAACATCCGGCACTGGATCGACGACCTGGGCATCGCGGGGCTGTTCATCGCGGGCAAGCAGGGGGAGTTCTTCGCCATGTCGCTGGAGGAGCGCAAGCGGAACTTCGAGATCGCGGTGGAAGAGACCGCCGGCAAGGCCGGCACCATCATGTCGTGCTCGGACCAGAACTTCGACACGGTGGTGGAGCTCGCGCGGCACGCCCAGGCCGTGGGCGCCGACTACATCGTGGTGCACGCGCCCATGCTGCACTTCGTCACCGACCGGGACGACGCCGTCTACCACTACTACAAGGCCGTGTGCGACCGGGTGGACATCGGCATCGCCATGTGGAGCCACCCGGACTCGGGCTACCTGATGAGCCCGGAGCTGTGCGAACGGGTGGCGGAGCTGCCCAACATCGTCGCCATCAAGTACTCCGTGCCCCGGCCCATGTACGCGGACCTGACGCGGCTGGCCGGCGACCGGCTCATCGTCAGCACCGCCTCGGAAGAGGAGTGGCTCGACAACATCGTGGAGCTGGGGTGGCAGCTCTACCTCTGCTCCTCGCCCCCGTACCTGCTGCAGACCCGGAACGACCGGCGCATGCACGAGTACACCCAACTCGCCCTGGACGGACAGGGCGACAAGGCGCGCCAGGTCCGGGACAGCCTGAACCCCGTGCGCGAGGCCCTCGCCAACTCCCGCCCGGGCGGCAAGCCGCACGCCCACCAGAAGTACTGGCAGGAGCTCCTGGGCCAGACCGGCGGGCCGGTCCGGCCGCCGTTCCTGCAACTCACCGAGGAGGAGAAGGAGCGGACCCGGGAGGCGTTCGAGGGGTGCGGGTTGAGGGTGTAAGGGAGAAGGAGTCCCCGTAGCCCGCGACGACTTGACCCGTCGATGCACATCGCCCTCATTCTTCCGGATCTCGGCGGCGGCGGGGTGGCGCGGTCGATGCTTCGTCTGGCCCGAGGGTTGAACGGCCGTGGTCACCGGGTCGACTTCGTCCTGTTCCAACCCATAATCCGCTGCCACGACGAGGTTCCCGACGGCGCGGGGCTGTTCACTTGCGGGAGTCAACCGGAGAACGGCACGAAAGAGGGCGCCGCTGCCGTCCTTGCGCGCCTGGTGCAGATTCCCACACATTCACGGCCGCTGGATTGGTTCCGCATGGCGAACGCTCTCAGGTGGGACCCCTTTTGCGTGCTCGATCCGCCCCTGCTCCATCAGGCCCGCGCCGTTGCATCCTACATCGATCTCGTGAAACCGGATTGTGTCTTGCCGAGCCTGTCGCGCGCGAAGGCTGCAGCCCTCCTGGCTTGTCGCTTCCTCGCCGAACCTCCGCCGGTGGTGCCCATCGTCCACAGCTTTGTCAGCCGTTACCGCCATACACGCAGGTACCGGCACCTGGCGGGGTACGCGGCGCACTTTATCGCCGTATCCGGGGGGGTCTCCGAACGCTTGTCAGCGGTTACGGGGATCCCGCGCGACGGGATTGCGACCATATACAACCCCATCGTACATTCGGACCTCGAACCCAAGATGGCGGAACCCCCCGACCATCCGTGGCTCATTGACGACGGCCCGCCGGTCATTCTCTCCGCGGGACGGCTGGCAAGGCTGAAAGACTACCCCACTCTCATCAAGGCTTTCTCCCGTCTCACGGCAAGGCGCCCGTGCCGGCTGATCATCCTCGGTGAAGGAAGGATGAGGAACGAGATCGAAACCCTCATCAGGAAACTCGATCTCGGCGACCGGGTCTCGTTGCCCGGTTGGGTGGAGAATCCCTTCCCGTACATGTCCCGCGCGCGCCTGTTCGCCATGTCATCAAGACATGAAGGGTTGCCTGGGGTTTTGGTGGAAGCGATGGCGTGCGGCTGTCCTTGCGTAAGCACGGACTGTCCGTCCGGCCCCGCGGAGATACTACGGAACGGGCAACTCGGGCCGCTTGTCCCTATGGGCGACGAATCGGCGTTGGCGGATGCGATGGAGCGAGTCCTCACCCGTCCCCCTGACGCCGACGTGTTGCGAAGACGGGCTGCGGACTTCTCCGCCGACAGCGCGGTCCGCGCCTACGAGAAGTTGATTTCGACCATTGCGCTTGAGAACAAAGGGTGAAGGGAAACGGGTGCATATCGGCCTGATCATTTCGGATCTTCGGGGCGGCGGCGCCGAACGGTCGGTGCTTACGCTGGCCGGTGGGTTGATCGACCGTGGCCACAGGGTGGATATCGTGCTGCTCCGGGCCGGCGTTCAGTACTTCAGCGAGATTCCGGAGGACGCGCGTCTCTTCGTCATGGAGAATGGGGGAGACGGTAGCGGGGAAGGCTCCCTCGACAAGCGCAATCGGGTGGTCCGACTCCAGGCGCCGCCGAACCCGCTGGATTGGATGCGCGTGGCAAAGGCCCTCCACTGGGATCCGCTTTGCCTGCCCGGCCGGTCTATGGCGTACCAGGCACGGGCCGTAGCGTCCTACATGGATCGTGAGACGCCGGATTGTGTCTTGCCGAACCTTTCCCGTCCGAACGCCGCCACTCTTCTGGCATGCCGCCTATTGGACAAGCATCCGCCGGTCGTCCCCGTCATGCGCAACTTCGTCCATTATGACCGTTTCCGTACCAGACGCAGGCATCGACATCTGGCCCGGGAGGCGATGCATTTTGTTGGGGTCTCTCAGGGCGTTTCGGAGAGCCTGGCAAGGTCCATCGGCGTCCCAAGGAGCAACATCACGACCATTTACAACCCCGTTGTAACGCCGCGCCTCCGCGTCGAAATGGCCGAACATCCTAAACACCCCTGGTTTCACGACGGCGGCGCGCCCATCATTCTCGCCGTCGGACGGCTGACCGTGCAAAAGGACTATCCCACTCTTATCAAGGCCTTTGCGCACCTCATGCCCCGGCGGCCTTGCCGCCTGATCATCCTTGGGGAAGGCAAGAAGCGAAAGGACCTCGAAGACCTCGTTGAAGGTCTCCGTCTCGCCGACCAGGTATCGCTCCCCGGATGGGTCGACAATCCGTTCGCCTTCATGTCCCACGCATCCCTGTTCGTGCTCTCCTCGTTGCACGAAGGGTTACCCGGAGTCCTGGTACAGGCGCTGGCGTGCGGTTGTCCGTGCGTCAGCACGGACTGTCCCGCGGGTCCGTCAGAAATCCTGCGGGGCGGGGAGTTCGGTCCGCTCGTTCCGGTGGGCGACGACGTCGCATTGGCGGACGCGATGTACCGGGTCCTGGCACAGCCGCCGGAAAGGCACGTGTTGCAACAACGGGCAGCGGACTTCTCTTCGGACCAGGCGGTCACTGCCTACGAAAAATTGATCTCGGCGATTGTCCGGAGCTCCGGCGGCGTGGACGACGCCAGGCTCGAGCATTGACGAGGAACCTTGTTGGGGGAGGAAGATGGCGCAGATTCCCGGGCCCGCGTTCCTCCGTCCGCCGCAACGCCAGGAGACGCCTCACAAAATACGCGGTAGGCAACATCGTTACCGTCGATATTCCCGACTTCCGCCCACCGGCTTCGGGAGAATGAACGGATAGAACCGACACACTCTTGCACTGACATGCATTTCCTCGCTATGACCGGGGCCACCGGAACCACGGGGCGACGCGCTCAGAACCACCGGAAACCCTACGTGTTACGAAAGCTCAAGAGGACGGCGTTGTTGCTGCGCCTGCGCAGGATGATCGCATGGCACCGGTTGAAGAGGCTTTCACCCGGCAGTACCTCGTGGTTCATTGAAGCAGAGATCAAGTTCGGCGGACTGGTAACCAACATCGTTCGAAATCGCCTGAGCCCTCACGACCCGAGGGTGAACGATCGGTTCGTGTACTTTATCGAAGACAACGACACCATTTTCGACGACGTCCGTACCCTGTACCCGGCATATCGTATCGAAAAATACGGCGAATTAACGATCTTGTCGCGATCGCCGTCAAGTTAGACCGCATCTCCACGCCACCATCATGGGCCGTTCGCTACTCTCTGGAATCAGGAGCGTGTTTCCCCGGAACGACTGGGGCGACCAGCTATACGCGTTGTTGCAGTTCCGGCGCCGACAACACCGCTGGCCGCGCATGGCGAATCCGGAGTACTTCAACGACCACCTCTACAGGTTGAAGGTGGACGGTACCTTGAAAGATCCCCTCAGGGTCTTCATTACCGACAAGGAATACGCGAAGTATTACATCGACAGCGTCGGCGGTTCACAACATGTCATCGAAACCTACGGGATCGTGCGAGCCAAGAGCGAGGTTGACCAACTGCGGCTGGACCGGCTGCCCTGTATCGTGAAACCGACCCACCTGAGCGGCCGGGTCGCGGTACACGTCGAGCCGGACCAGGTAGTGGACCGTGAGAGCCTGAAGCAGTGGTTCGACCTCGACTATTACACGAGTTCCAGGGAACAGAACTACAGGGGACTTCGCCCGAAGATCATCGTTGAAGAGTTCTTCTCGGCGGACGGGCGAACCATCCCCGATGACTACAAGATTTTCTGTTTCCAGGGTGTGCCCAGGCTGATTCAAGTGGACTCCAGCCGCTTTGCGGAACACACTCGAAGCCTCTATGACACCGACTGGCACCGGCTGCCGATGACGCTTCAATATCCCGGCACGCCCTTCACTCACTCCAAGCCAGCACAACTGGAAAAGATGCTGGATCTGGCGGCCCGGCTTTCCAAGCCCTTCTCGTTCATTCGAGTGGACATGTACGTCGCGGGGGACCGTGTCAAGGTGGGCGAACTCACGAATTGTCCGGGATCCGCGGTTGAGAAGATTGAACCGGCAAGCGGCGAGATCACGTTGGGTCGGCTATTCGCCCGGGAAGGAGGGTGAACTCCCGGACCTGGATGAAGGAACAAACGGCGGGTCCCGATCCCGGGAGGGTTGCGGCCCCTGTCCACTTGGGGGATAATCCCCGCGTGCGAACACGAGTTGATTTCCTTGGGCGCCGGCACGAGGCCGGCGCATGGACGGCTAAAAACAAAGGAGGCATGGCATGAGGTTTCGAATTGCGAGCGTCCTGGCGGGCGCGTTTCTGGTGCTGGCCCTAGGTGCGACGGCACAGGCGAAGTGCGGCAAGGTGACCATCTCCGAGATGAACTGGGACTCGGCGGCGGTGGCGGCGCACGTGGAGGCCATCATCCTGGCGAAGGGATACGGATGTCAGGTGGAGCTGGTGCCGGGCGACACGGTGCCGACGGTGACGTCCATGACCGAGAAGGGCGAACCCGACGTCGCGCCGGAGATATGGATCAACTCCGTCAAGGACGTGGTGGGCAAGGCGGTGAAGGAAGGACGGCTGAAGAGGGCCGGGGAAATCCTTAGCGACGGCGGCGAGGAAGGCTGGTGGGTGCCGGAATACGTGGTCAAGGCAAACCCGGAACTCACCACGCTGCAGGCGGTCATGAAGCGCCCCGACCTGTTCCCGGACAAGGAAGAGCCCGGCAAGGGCCGCTTCTACGGCTGTCCCTCGGGCTGGGCCTGCCAGATCATCAACCAGAACCTGTTCAAGGCGTACGGACTCGACAAGGCCAAGTTCACGCTGTTCGATCCCGGGTCCGGCACCGGGCTGGCGGGAGCCATCGCCAAGGCCTACGAGCGCAAGGAGCCCATCTTCACCTACTACTGGGCGCCCACCTCGGTGCTGGGCAAATACCCCATGGTGAAACTCGGCGGCATGAAGCACGATCCCGCGACGTATGCGTGCATTCAGGACAAGGACTGCGCCGACCCGAAGCCCAACATGTACCCGAAATCGGCGGTGGAGACCTACGTGGTAGGCAAGTTCGCCGAGAGGGAGCCCGAGGCGTTCAAGTTCGTGTCGAGCGTGTCGTGGCCCAACACGGTGGTGAACAAGCTGCTGGCGTGGAAGGCCGACAATAAGGCCGACGCGAAGGAGACCGCCGAGCAGTTCATCAAGACCGGCGGTGCGACGTGGGAGAAGTGGGTGTCGGCGGATGTGGCGGCCAAGGTGAAGGCCGGCATGTAGCCGCGGTGCAGGTGCGAACAACGGGCTGAGCAGACTCTTGAAGGTTCCTGGAGGCAGCGTTGTCTCCAGGAACCGCCCGCTTCCGGGTCAGTCCAGGCGCCTCTTGAGGTCCGGCGTGGCATGGATCAGCGAGTCCCTCAGCCGGTCGATTCTCTCTTCCAACCTGTCTATTCTCTGTCCCATAGCCCGGATGTCGTTGCGCAAGTCTGCCACCTTCTCCAGCTCTTTCCGAGGCAATGGGGCGTTGCTTGCGTTCAAGGCGGCAACCGATCTTGCGTTACTCTCCCTAATGTCCGTAAGAAACGCCTCAAGATCGCTGCTGAGGTCGTACCACACTAGAAACAGGCTCACGACTACGGCTAAGCCTACCCCTCGTCTTACGTATCTTTCCTGAGTAATTTTCTTCTCCTTGGCATACGAGTACGTTCCTCAGAACAAGAACATACATTCCATATCAAGGTCAAGTGTCCTTGATTTCGGAGCGGAAGGCAACGTACAGTCCGCTTCGAAGCCGGGCTTGAACGGCGTGCGTTTGCGAGCCGGTTCGAGCCACAGAAGGAGGCATTCCATGTACGGCCACCGCGCGCGCATCGGCTACACGTCGCCGCCCATCGTCACCGAGGTATTCCCTTACGAGTTCTACAAGATGGCGCCGCCGGGCATCACCCTGGCACTGACCACCCTGATGGTGGCCCGGCATTCGGCCGAGTCCGGTGAGGCCGAGGAGAGCTGGAACCACGCGGTGCGCGCCACTCGGGAGATGGCCCGGGCCGGGGTGGACATCATCGTCTTCGGGGGCGGCCCGGTGAACTACTCCGGGGGCGCCCAGCGGGTCGAGGACGCCATGCAGGCGCTGAGGGACGAGTCCGGCATCCCCGTCACCAACAGCACCACCGCCTACCACCAGGCCGACGCCGTGCTGGGCGCCAAGGTCGTGGGGTCGGTCACCTACGCATCGGCGCCCGGAAGCACCGAGCACCTGCCCAACGAGCGCTTCACCGACCCGGACAAGACCGCGCTGGCGGGCCAGAAGTTCGCCGGCGTGCCGTTCATCGAGGTGGGCGCGATCCCGTCCGAGGTGCCGCTGCGCCTGGCCCGGGAGCTGAAGGAAGAACACCCGGACATCGACACCATCCACCTGGGCTCTCCCCACTGGGCCACCGGCGCCGTCATCGAGACCCTGGAGCAGGAGCTCGGAATCAGCGTCGTGCAGGGCAGCCAGGCCATCCTGTGGTGGGCGCTGCGCACCCTCGGCATCGAGGACCGCATCGAGGGGTACGGCAAGCTGCTGCGGGAGCACTGACCGGCCCTTTCCTTCCTTTCACAACGGGAGTAGATTCCCCCTGCGAACTCTGGACCGCCGCTCCGCTCGGGAGCGGGAAAGACCGGGAGGGAAGATGCTGCCCGACATGCCACGAGACCAGCGGCTGGAGCTGCTGCGCAAGATGCTCATGATCCGGCGCGCCGAAGAGCACGTCGTCCGGTTCAACGAGGAGCACGAGGGCCTTATCCGGGGCCACTTCCACATCTACATCGGCCAGGAGGCCACCGGCGTGGGCGTCTGCGCGGCGCTGGCTCCGGAGGACTACGTCTTCAGCACCCACCGGAACCACGGCCACGTCATCGCCAAGGGCGGCGACCCGGGCAAGGTGCTGGCGGAGGTCATCGGCCGGGAGACCGGCTACTGCCTGGGCCGTGGCGGCACCTTCCACGTGGCCGCCCCGGACCTGAACATGCCCCACACCTCCGCCATCGTCGGCGGCAGCACGGCGCTGGCCTCGGGGGCGGCTCTGGCCGCCCAGTTGCAGGAGACCGGCGCGGTCACGGTGGCCTTCTTCGGCGACGGCGCCATGGACGAGGGCGTGTTCTACGAGAGCCTGAGCATGGCCAGGCTGTGGGAGCTGCCGCTGATCTTCCTGATGGAGAACAACTACCGGCGGGCCGGAAGGGTCAACGAGAGCGCCAAGGACCTGACCAACATCCCGCGCGCCCTGAACGTCGAGACCATCACGGTGGACGGAGGCGACGTGGGCCAGGTGTACGGCGCGGTCAGGGAGCTGGTCGGGCGCACCCGGGCCGGCGAAGGCCCGTTCTTCGTGGAGGCCAGCACCCACCCGTGGCCGGGCAACGACGGCGCCCATCCCGAGCTGGTGGCCGGGCCGACGGACATCAACTGGGCCTGGGACCCGAGCCCGGTCCCCGAGAAGGTGCGGCCCTGGTACGCCGAGGGCGACGGCATCCTGGCCTACGCGCGGGAGCTGGCGGAGAGCGAGGACTGCGACCGGGACACGGTCGTGCAAGTGGACGAAGAGGTGCGCCGGGAAGCCGACGCCGCGGCGGAGTTCGCGCTGACGAGCCCGCTACCGGCCCCGGAGGAAGCGGTCAAGTACGCCTACGCGGGAAGGGGTGACTAGCCATGGCGCGCGAGATGACCCTGGGTGAGGCCTTGGTCGAGGGGTTGGCCGAGGCCATGGAGCAGGACCCGCGGGTGGTGCTGATCGGCGGCGGCCTGGTGAGCTCGGGTCCGGCGGCCGCGCGGTTCCGCTCGGTGCGGGAGCGCCACGGCAAGCGTATCAAGTCGCCGCCCATCGCCGAGCTGGGCTACTGCGGCATCGCCGCCGGCGCGGCCATGGCCGGGCTGCGGCCGCTGGTGGACGTGGGCACCGCGACGTTTTCCTACGAGGCGATCCCCCAGATCAACAACGAGGCCGCGGTGGCGTACTCGAACTCCGGCGGCCGGACCAACGTGCCGGTGACCTACTTCATGCGCTACGGCATCCGGGGCGGCGGCGGGGTGCAGCACTCCGGCAGCCCCCAGCCCTGGTACTGGAACACCCCGGGCCTGCAGGTGGCCATGCCCGCCACCCCGGCGGACGCCAAGGGGCTGCTCCGGGCCGCGCTCCTGAAGAGCAAGGACCCCACCATCTTCTTCGCCCACGAGCGGCTGCTGGGCGAGCGCGGGCCGGTGCCCGACGGGGAGTACGAGACCGAGTTCGGGGAGGCTTCGGTGGCCCGGGAAGGCAGCGACGTCACCATCGTGGCCGCCGGAGTGCAGGTGCCCCGGGCGATGGCGGCGGCCGACGCCCTGTCCAGGGACGGCATATCGGCGGAGGTGGTGGACCCGCGGACGCTGGAGCCGCTGGACACCGGCACGCTGCTGGCATCGGTGCGGAAGACAGGGCGGCTGGTGGTCACCGACGAGAGCCACGACAACTGCGGCGTGGCCGCGGGGCTGGCCGCGCTCATGGCGGATCTGGCCTTCGACAGCCTGAAGGCGCCCATCAAGCGGGTGGCCATCCCGCACGTGCCCGTGCCCTTCGCCGTGCCGCTGGAGGATTACGTGACCCCGACGGCCGGCCGCATCGAGGAGGCGGCGCGGGCGGTCATGGGGTGAGCGCCGGCGGCGCCTACTCGGACTCCCGGTACTCCCGGGCGAACGCGCACAGCCGTTCCACGCACAACTCGAACAGCTCGCCGCCCTTCTCTGGGCTGGCGAGATTGGGGTCGCCCATCACCCCGGAGGGGGACAGGTCCTCGCGCGGCGTCTGGATGTAGCCGCCGACCCGGCGCACGAAGTCGGGCATCTGCGGGCCGAGGTGGGTTTCGAGGCTGCCCTGGGCGGCCAGCTCCCCGCGCAGATACTGGTTGATGGACGTCTCCACCGCGCCGGCGTGGCCCACGCGGCCGCCCGGCATCTTCTCGTCCGGGAACAGCCGGTCCATGTCCTCGTTCACCAGACCGAACCAGTTCAGGACCACGATGCGGATCCCTTCCTCGTCCTGAAGCGCCGACACCGCCGACCGCGACAGCGCCACCTGGCCGCCGTGGCCGTTGAGCAGGGCGATTCGGGTGAAGCCGTGGCGGTGCACCGACCGGACGATCTCGCGGATCAGCGTCGTCCAGGTGGCGGCGGTGAGGCTGATGCTGCCGGGAAAGTTCTTGTTGCTGGGCGTGAAGCCGAACGGCACCGTGGGCCCCACCAGGATCTCCGGATCCCGCCGCGCCGCCGCCCGGGCCATCTCCTGGGCGAAGAACGCATCCGTGTCCAGCGGCAGGTGATGCCCGTGCTGCTCGATCACCCCGATGGGGATGATCACCACCAACCCCTTCTCTGCGCATTCCTTGATCCGCGGCCAGCTCAGCTCTTGCCATACGGGCATCGTGATCCTCCTGGTGGGTTAACGCCGTTGGTTCCGTTCCCGATCGATCGCTCTTTGAGCCCGCCTCTTAAGACTTGCGTACCCGGCGGCGGGGCGTCCTACCTTTTCCGGCGGTCGTGTCCTCGGAGTAACCCGCCACCCACTCCTTCATTAGTCGTTTGATCTGTGTCTGATAGGGTACGTCGTGCAATCGGGCCTTGGTCTTGAACGTCTCCAGTAGTTCTTCCGGGACCTTGAGGCTGATGGAACGGCTACGCTTCCTGACGGGGGAATAAAGCCTCCGGAAGTCGTCCAGAAACCGTAGGATTTCCTCCGGCTTCATCTGCTTGCACCGCGCTAAGTACTCAGGCGAAAAGTACTGCACGGGTCTCAATGGCTCGTTCACCCGTCGCAACCGTTTTGCCTCAGTCCAGCACGAACACGCACTTGCCGGTGGTGGCGCTGTCGAAGATGCGGAAGGCTTCGACGGCGTCATCAAGGGCGAAGCGGTGTGTGACGAGGTCGTCCAGGGGCACGTTCTCCTCCACCATGAAGCGGCAAATCTCGATCAACTCGGACTTGTTGAAGGTCCACGAGCCGATGATGGTGGCCACCTTGAAGATGACGTCGTCCCTGAAGTTGATGGTGGACGGCGGGCCCATGCCCACGTAGCAGCAGCGCCCGAAGGTGCGCATGGCCTTGAGGATCTGGCTGCGGCATTCCGGGTTGCCCGAGGTTTCCAGCGCCGCCGTGGACCCAAGCCCGCCGGTCAGCTCCTTGATGGCCTCCACCGGGTCGGTGTCGGCGGCGTTGATGACGTGGTCGGCGCCGTAGCGGCGAGCCAACTCCAGCCGCTCGGGCACCACGTCCACGGCGATGACCTTGGCCCCCATGTACTTCGCGCACATGGTTCCGCTGAGGCCCACCGGCCCCTGTCCGAAGATCGACACCACATCACCGCCGGCCACGTTGATCTTCTTGAGGCCGTTCCAGGCCGTGCCGGTGCCGCACGAGATGGCCGCGCCGCCCTCGAAGGACAACTCGTCGGGGAGATGGATCAGCAGGCGCGACGGCACCAGGATGTAGTCGGCGTTGGCGCCGTGGGCGTCCACGCCGCCGAAGGTCACGTGGCCGTGGGGACAGGCCTGCTCGAAGCCCTTGGCGCAGATCTCGCAGATGCCGCAACCCTCGTAGTGGTGCACCACCACCCGGTCGCCCACCTTGAGACCGGCCGGGGCGCCCGCGCCCAACTCGTGGATGACGCCGCAGGGCTCGTGACCGGTGATGGCGTCGATGGCCACGTCGCCGCGGTAGCGGTGAAGGTCGGTGCCGCACATGCCCGAGGCGCGGATCTTCACCACCGCCTGGCCCGGTCCCGCATGGGGATCCGGAAATTCCCGGATCTCGCACTCTCGGTTTCCGTTGAACATCACGCCGCGCATAGTCTCCTCCTGTCCGCGAGGATTTTGACTAACGCCCGTATCACGGCCGCAGGCAGCAAGGCAACCGAGGACGCCCCGGCTGCACGGCCGGCGCCCACCCCTAACCGTCGTTCCCGCGGCCCCTTCTCCGTCATTCCCGCGGAAGCGGGAACCCAGGAGGGGTGGAGTGGGGAAACGTGGCGTAGGGACCCCTCCAGGACCCCTGGATTCCCGCTTCCGCGGGAATGACGGAGAAGGGGCGGGAATGACGGAGGGGCGTTTCGTGGCTGCGAAGCAGTGTTTTGACACGCCCTGTTCCGCGGGAATGACGGTATGGGGCGGGGCGGGGCCGGGGCAAGCGCCGCCGCCGGATGCACGGCTGTCTACCCCCGGCGGTTTGTGGTAATGGCTTGGATGCCGCATGGAACGGCGGCAGACCTCGAACAAGGAGGCGGTCCATGGAATTTGCGAGTCTCGCGGAAAAGGCCGACACGGGGCAGCGGTTCACGCGGCTCTTCGGAACGGAGAAGTCCTGCACCTGGATGCTTCATTTCAAACCCGGCGACCACACGGACATGCACTTCCACGCGGAGCCGGAGACTTTTCTGGTGGTGGAAGGCAAGGCCAGCGTCAAGGACATCAACGGGGGTGAACGCATCATCGAGCAGGGCGAAGTGGTCTTCTTCCCCGCCAAGGACTACTACCAGATCACCAACGTGGGCACCGGCCGTCTGCTGCTCTACGGCAACCGCCCCGAACCCTTCGGCGGCGTCCACGTCACCGCGAAGTAGCCGCGGGCCCGTGACCACGCCGCGCGGCCGGCGCCGTCCGGCGAGAGCGGCCCACGACACCCGTAGGGGTCATATCTTGTAGTAACAACTCTACTCATTTCCATCGTAAATACAGCCTGTTACGGGAACGCTTATGGAAACTTCAGCATCGAAGGCGCGACACCTGGTAGGCTCGGTGTGGCCGACGAACCGCACCGGCGTGCTCGGGGACAAGGAGCTGGACCCGAAGCTGCCGCCGAGCATCGAGCTGGTGCACCTGAGCATGGGGTTCACGCAGGGCAACCAGGCCGAGTTCCGAGCGTCCATTCCCGGCTACGAGGCCAAGGCGCACGAGCTGGCTGCCCTGAAACCGGACCTCATCCGGGTCATCGGGGCGCCGCCGTTCATGCTGCTGGGCTACGAGGGCGAGGGCGAGACCATCCGGGCCTGGGAGAGCCGCTACGGCATCCCCATGGTGACGTCGGGAATGAACCACGTGCGCGCGTTCCGCACCCTGGGAGTCCGCAGGATCGTGGGCGCCAGCTATTTCCCTGAAGAGTTGAACGCCCTTTTCCGTTCCTATCTGGCCGACGCCGGGTTCGAGATGCTGGGCATGGAAGGCATCGACGTGCCGTTCGCCGACGTCCCCAAGGTGCCCTCTTCCGAGATCCGTCGCCAGCTCACCGAAATGTTCGCCCGCCACCCCGGCGGCGAATGCCTGTACATGCTGGGATCGGCCTGGAAGACCCTGGACATCATCGAGCCGCTGGAGGCCGACCTGGGAGTGCCGGTGGTGCACGCCCTCCCGGCCCGTTGCTGGGAGACACAGATGCGCCTGGGAGTACGCCGGCCGATCCCGGGGTACGGACGGCTGCTGGCGGAGATGCCCGAGCCGGTGTGAGAGCCCCGCCTTCCCCCTGGATTCCCGCCCCTGATCGGGATCGAGGGCATGCTTTCGTGAGAATGACGGATCGGGGGCCTGCAACGCATCTCGCGGGTCACGGGCTTATCTGGTACACACTGGAGAAATCCTGACACGAGACCCTGCCGAGGCCGCAGGCCCACGTACATCCACAGGAGGAATCGAAATGTCACTGCGACTCATCGTTACCATCAACGCCGTGGAAGGGAAGGGCGCGGAGCTTGCCGACGCCTACCGGGGACGTTGCGAGGAAGTCATGCAGGAACCGGGATGCGAGCAGTTCGAGGTTTTCCGCAGCGTGGTGAACCCGGACAAGCTGGTGCTGGTGGAGCGCTGGGTGGACCAGGCCGCCCTGGACGTCCACGCCCAGGTAAACACCACGCGTCCGCCGCTGCTGCCCGAGCTACGCGCCGGCGCCACCGAGCGCGAGGACTACGAGTACAATCGCACCCGCTAGAAAGGTCCGCCCCATGCCCGCAGCACTCGAAGGCATCAAGATCCTCGACGTCACCAACTACATCGCCGGCCCCTACGCGTCGCTGCTGCTGGCCGACCTGGGGGCGGACGTCACCAAGATCGAGACCCCCGGCAAGGGGGACCCGTTCCGCACCTGGGACAAGGAGCCCAAGAACTACAGCCCGAGCTTCTGCGCCCTGAACCGCAACAAGAAGAGCCTGACCCTGGACATGAAGGCGCCCGAAGGTCGGGAGGTGTTCCTCAAGCTGGCCCGGGACGCCGACGTCATCGTCGAGAACCTCCGCCCCGGCGTGGTGGACAGGCTCGGCATCGGTTACGACGTGGTGCGGGAGACGAACCCGCGCATCATCTACTGCTCCATCTCCGCCTTCGGGCAGGACGGCCCGTACCGGGAACGGCCCGGCTACGACACCATCGGCCAGTCCCTGAGCGGACTCCTGAGCGTCCTCACCGACGTCGAACAGCCCCACGGCCCGGGAGCGGCCTTCTCCGACCACTTGGGCGGCGTCTTCGGGTGCTACGGCGTGCTCGCGGCGCTGGCCGCGCGGGAGCGCACCGGCGTGGGCCAGAAGGTGGAGACCTCGCTCCTGGAGTCCACCATCTGCTTCCTCGGGCTGAGCATGACCCAGTACCTCTTCAGCGGCGAGGTGCCGAGCATGCGCAGCCGCATCAAGACCGCCGGCGTCTACGCCCTGGTGGCGGGCGACGGCAAGCCCTTCGTCATCCACCTGTCCCATCCGCCGAAATTCTGGATCGGCGTCACCGAGGTCATGGGGCGGCCGGACTTCCAGACCGACGAACGCACCAAGGACCGGCCGGCGCGGGCGCAGAACTACGACTTCATCTCCGAGACCTTCGGCGCGGTGGTGCAGTCGGCGCCCCGCGAACACTGGCTCGCGGAGCTGCGCGCCCGGGACGTTCCGTGCGCGCCCCTCAACAACTTCGCCGAGGTCTTCGAGGACCCGCAGGTGAAGCACCTGGACCGGCTGATGGACGTGGACCATCCCGAATTCGGCCCGTTCAAGCTCGTGCGCAACGGCCTCAACCTGCTGGACACCCCCATCACCCTGAACCTCCGGCCGCCGACGCTCGGGGAGCACAACGAGGAGACCCTCACCGCGCTGGGATACACCGCCGCGGAAATCCGCTCCTTCCGCGAAAGAAATATCGTATGAACGGGGCGGCGCCCCGGAGCCACAGCCGGTTTCCATGATCCAGGGCTCCCGGACACTCGCCGGTCTGCGGCGGCGCGCGGCGGAGCTGCGCCAACGCACGCCCGCCATCCTCACCGCCCTGGTGGTGGGCATCCCGGCGGGATACTTCTGCGACTGGCTGAACCTGCCCATCCCCTGGATGATCGGCCCCATGGTGGTGGTCGCCGCCCTCAACCTGCTGGGCGTCGCCATGGATTCGCCGCCGTACGCGCGGCAGATGGGGCAGGTCCTGCTCGGCTCGGCGTTGTCCCTCTACTTCACCCCGCCGGTGGTGACGGCGCTGGCCGCCAACTGGCCGGCCATCGTGCTGGCGACCCTGGCGACCTTCGTCATCGCGGCACTGGCCGCCGCCATGTTGAGCCGGGTCTCCGGGGTCGAGCCCCGCTCGACCTTTTTCGCATCCATCCCGGGCGGCGCCATGGCCATGGCCAACCTCGCCCACCGCTACGGCGCGCAGATCGCGCCGGTGGCGGTAGCCCACAGCCTGCGCGTCTCCATCCTCGTCCTGGTAATCCCGTTCGTCCTGACCTATGGCGGCATCCCGCTGGAAACCGGCGACTACCGGCCGGCGGTGCCTCTCGACATCGGCGTGCTGGTGCCCTGGCTGCTGGCGGGATTCGCGCTGGGCGAGATTTCCGAGCGCCTTCACATGCACAACGGCTACCTGCTCATGCCGATCTTCTTCGGCGCGGCCTTCACCGTCGGCGAGGTGCCGCTCTCGGCGGTGCCGGAGTGGATGACGAAGTTCGCCCAGCTCATGTTCGGCCTCGTGCTCGGGGCCCGCTACGAGCGGGCCTTCTTCGCCCGCCACAAGCTGTTCATCCCGTTTGCGGTGCTGAGCTCCCTCTTCGCCCTGGTCGCCTCGCTGGTGGTGGGGCTGGCGCTGGCTTGGGCGTTCGGGCTCCCGGTCGCCACCATGATCATCTCCACCTCGCCCGGAGGCATGGCGGAGATGTCCATCACCGCCCAGGCCCTGGGCATCGGCGTCCCCGCGGTCATCGCGTTTCATCTGGCCCGCGTGGTAGTGGTGAACATGGGCACCCAGCATATCTACGTCGGCGCCACCCGTTGGCTGCACCGGCTCGGCCGCCCGTGACTCGCGGGATCAAGAGGGAACCATGGAAGAAAAAATCCGGTTTTTCAGCGGCCCCGGCTACGGCCTGTCCGCGGTGGTGTCCATCCCCGACGACCGTGACGAATCCCAACGACATCCGGGAGTCATCCTGTGCCAGGGATACGCCGGCCTCAAGGAGGCGCTCATGCCGGCGGTGGCCGCGCGCCTGTCCGCCGAGGGGTACGTGACTCTGCGTTTCGACTACCGCGGCTTCGGCGAGAGCGAAGGGCCGCGGCACCGGCTGATCCCGCTGGAGCAGATCGAGGACATCCGCAACGGCCTGACCTGCCTGGGCGTGCGCGACGAGGTGGACCCCGACCGCCTCGCCATCTGGGGCACCAGCTTCGGCGGCGCCCACGCCACCTACGCGGCCGCCGTGGACGAACGGGTCCGCTGCATCGTCAGCGTCGTGGGCGTCGGCGACGGCGAACGCTGGCTCCGTTGCCTGCGCCGGGAGTGGGAGTGGCAGGCGTTCGTGAAGGAACTGGAAGAGGACCGCGACCAGCGGGTGCTCAGCGGACAATCCCGGCGCGTGCACCCCTACCACATCATGGAAACGACGCCCGAGGGATGGGAGTTCTGGAACGAGACCGTGGCCGCGAACCCCGAGAGAGGCCAGGTCGAGATGCCCCTGGAGTGCGCCGACGCCATCCTCGAGTACAAGCCCGAGACCATCGCCCACGAGATAACGAGCCCGGCACTGTACGTGTCCGCCGAGCTCGACACCCTGACCCCTCTCGACGAGCAGTTGAGCCTCTACGAGTGCTCACCCGAGCCCAAGCGCTACGAGGTGATTCCCGGCGTCAACCACCACGACATCTACAAGGAGCCGCACCTCTCCCATCTGCTGGACCTGTCCGTGGACTGGTTCAACGAGTACCTGGGGCCGTAGGAGCCTCGGTCGATCCCGGATTACCCGGACAGGCTCAGAGCCGCTCCATGGAGACCATGCGGGGCGGTCGCGGTCGCCGGCATGGCGAATGCATCCACGTCGATGAGCCTTCGGTTCACGGGGTCGATGCCCAGGCCGAATATCTCAAGGGTCACCGCGCCCAGCAGCGGCCGGCAGTCCTCGTCCCAGAACACCACGGGGGAGATGGCCTCCCTGTCGTTGAACCGCATCCAGGTACTGCCGAAACCCCGTTCCACGCGGCTGCCGTCGGCCAGGACGAAGCGCCGGGAGCCGTGCGGAACCACCTCCAGCCGCGCAAGGATCGAACCGGGGAGCAGTGTGTAAGTCGCGCCCGAGTCGACCATGGCCTCGATGGTCTCGTACCGCCGGTTCTCCGGATCGGCCACCTGCAGCCACACGGTGAAAGTGCCCATTCTCTTCCTCCTTCTCCGGCAAGGGCGCCGTGCCGTGCACCTTACGCCGGTCCAATGCCCGTTCGCAAACGGCGTGTGATCCATATCCGGCCGGTCACTCGCCCGCCGGCCCGCCGGTCGCCGGGGGCCAATGGCATCGCGGCACGGCCAGACGGGTCTCCCCGGGCTCCGCGCCGGGCCGCGCCGTTTCCAGGACAACCTCACAGGGAGTGACGGCCTTGACCCGGATGCGGCGGCCGGCGAGCCGGGAGCCCCGCTGGACGACGTGGCCGTAACCCTCGCCATCCCTCACCAGCGCCACCGCCGTGCGGCGCTGCCAGATGATGCCCACGGCCCGGAATCGCGGAACGGGATCGGGATCCGGCGGCGGGACCGGGGCCGCTTCCGGCTCCGGCGGGCCGTGCAGGTCCTGCTGCGCGGGGACGCGGTAGGGCTGGAACGGGTCCCGTCGAGGCAGTGGGACCGTCTTGACCCCGACCGATTCCGCCCCCCTGTCTCCCTTACGCGCGGCCTGGTCCCCGTCCGCCGGCGTGTCGCCGGCTTCTTCCAGGGCCGGAAACCGCAAGGTGGCCATGTCCAGCGCGATACGGAGGACGGTATGGCCGTCCTCCGCGTCAGCCGTTTCGATGACCAGGTTCCTCGGGGTCGTCAGGCGGCTCGGGCCCGAGGGGCCCCCGAGGAACTTCAGGAGATCGTGGAAGCTCCCTTCCAGCTCGACGGTCACGGGGTGCTCGGTGAAATGCTCCCCTTCGACGGCCGCGCCCGGATGCACCCGGATCACCTCGAGCCCGGCCGCGGCCGCCCGCACGGCCACGCTCTCCAGCAGGGAAGACGGCTCGGCGCTTGGCGGGAGGCGCGACCGCAACCCGCGCCGCAGCCCGGCCAGCTCCTCGCGGAGTTGCGGCAGGCGTGCCAGCTCCCGGCGCAACCGCGCCTCCTCGAGATGGGCAAGTTCGAGCGCCGCGGTGGTCCGGCCGATGCCGTGGGCCTGGGGGCGGTACACCAGGACATAGTCGAGCGCGGCCAGAAGCAGCACCATCCCCAGCAGGAGCATGATCTGCTGGCCCAGTGGGCGGTCGAGCAGGAGGTCCAGGTAGTAGCGCATGAGCCGGCTCAATCATTCCGGGTCCGCGCGTGGACCACGAAGCGCCTCAGGCCCTCTCCCTCCGCCGCCTTGCCGGCCTCCATGAGGTCCCGCCTCTCAAAGGTGCCGGAGAGGGCGCGCAGGAACCCGGCGACGGACTCGTCGTCCACGGCCCGTCCCTCCAGGAGCGTCGCGTCCGGAGACTCGGCGTAGCGCGTCAGCCACAGCCTTTCGGGCGCGGCGGCCGAGAGCCCCCGCAGCACCCGCGGATGATCTTCCTGCCGCTCCAGCCAGGCGGCGACCGCGCCCTGCCGCAGGCGTTCGCGCCCCACCGTCTCTTCCAGCTCCTTCACCGCCCTGGCTTCGACGCGCATGGCCGCCACCCTTTGCCGCACGGCAGCCAGACCGGACTCCAGCGCGTCCGCCCGGCGCCATTGCCGTAGGTTGCCGGCGGCCAGCACGCCGGCAGCCAACAGGAACACCGCAGCCCCGGTCATGACCGCGCGCCGCTTGTACCGAAGCGCCCGGACCGGCCGGGCCGGCAGCAGGTTGACCCTGATGGCGGCGCTCACGGCGTCCCCCCGGCCTCGCTGAACGCGCTGTCCGTGGGCGCTCTCACTCAGACGGGCTCCTGGTCGCCAGGCCGGCCACCACCGCGAACGCCGGCGCCGCCGCCGCGGGCGCCGCGTCGAAGGACGGCCGGTAGAGGCGGACCTCGGCGTCGAGCGCCCGCGCCAGGCAGCGGGACAGGCCCGGGAGCAGGGCGCCGCCGCCGCTCAGCACGATCCGGCGCGGGCCGGTCCCACCCTCCAGCCCGCCCAGCAGGCTGAAGCCGCGGCTCACCTCCACGGCGAAGCCCTCGCACAGGGAGTCCAGCAACCCCTCCAGCTCGGGCGGCGCATCGCCGCGCTTGAGGGCCTCGGCCTCGTCCCGGGACACCCGGAGGCTCTCGGCCAGGCTCCCGGTGAACCCTTCCCCGCCCGCCGGCAGGTCCGTGGTGAGGCCGGGAGGGCCGGCGGCGGGGATGTGGAGAGTCGTGGAGCGCGCGCCCACGTGCACCAGCGCGTGCGCGGTAGACCCGAGGGCCCCGGCCCGCAGAGCGAAGTAGTCCACGTCCACCACCGCCGGCTCCAGGCCCGCGGCGTCGAGAAGGGCGACGTAGCTCTCCACCAGTGCACGCCTGGCGGCCACCAGGAGAACCTCCAGCGCGGCGCCGCCGTCCGCGGCCCCGAGTACGTGGTAGTCGAGGTTCACGGCGTCCAGATCCTCGGGGATGGCGTCCATGGCCTCGAACTCGATGACTTGGTCGAGCCTTTCCAGGGGATGCGCCGGGACCTTCAACCGCTTGATGATGGCCCCCCGGCCAGGAATCGACACCACTGCCCGGCCCGGCTTCTTTCCGGGCCGGGCGGTGAAGTCCCGGACGGCGTCTCCGACCACGTCCGGCCGGCCCACGAACCCGTTCTCCACCGCGCCGGGCGGTACCGGCAGCGAGCCTGCGCGCAGGACCTCCGGGTCGCCGCGGCGGTCCGCCACCTCCGCGATCTTGACAGCACTGGAGCCCACGTCCAGCGCGAACCAGGGGCGCGTGGTACGGGACGGTGACAGGAACCGTAGAAGTCGCTGCATAGTCCGGGTTTGATGCAAATGCGGGGCCAGCTCGGGCGGCGCCCTGCCGGGACAGCGGAAGTTGCCGAAACGAGCGGCTCGGTCCGGATAAGGCCTCCGGCCGCCCGAAACCTGGGCCGGGCTGTTCCGCCAACATTACGCCGGTTTTCGTCACGCCAGTGGCGGCGGGCTGCCCGGCCGCCTGTTTCCGGATGCCGGGCGAAGCCGGGAGGACGAGGTGTTGGTGGCATTCGGCATGGTCCTCGTGGTTAATTCGGAACGATGACCGCGGGCGGGAAATACGCCCTGGTGGCGGTGCCGGCGCCGCTGCAGGAGCCCTTGACCTACGCCGTGCCCAAGGCGCTGGGGGGCCGCCTGGAGGCGGGGATGCGCGTGCTGGTGCCCCTGGGCCGGCGGCGCGTTACCGGGGTGGTGGTGGGGTTTCAACGGCACTCGCCGGTGGCGGAGGTCAAGGAGATCTCCGAAGCGCTGGACGACGAGGTGCTGCTCGACCGGGGGTTCCTGGACCTCTGCCGCTGGGCCGCCGACTACTACGTGGCGTCCCTGGGCGAGATGCTGGCCACGGCGCTGCCCCCGTTGTTGCGGACCGAGAGCCGGGTGGCGGCGGCGTTCGCCCGGGAACCGGAAAGCCTCCACGGCGACCTGGACCGGGAGGTGCTCGACACGTTGCGCCGGCGCGGGCCCATGGCGCCGGCGGCGCTGGACCGCCTGTTCCCGCGCCGGGGCGTCAAGGCCGCCCTGGACCGGCTGGCGGCGGCCGGAGCCGTGACCCTGGGGGAGCGGCTCCGGGGCCATGTGCGCGAGGCCCGGCGCAGGAAGGCGGGGGCCGCGGAACGGGCGGGCGACGCCACGGAGCCCGACCGGGCCCCGGTGCTGACCGAGGAACAGCGGCAGGCGCTCAAGTCAATGGAGCCGCGCCTGCGGGAGGGGGGCTTCGAGACCCTGCTGCTGCACGGGGTCACCGGCAGCGGCAAGACCGAGGTCTACCTCCAGGCCATGGAACGGGTGCAGGCCCGGGGGCTGCAGAGCCTGATCCTGGTGCCGGAGATCGCCCTGACGCCGCAGTTGCTGGACCGCCTCGAGGCGCGCTTCCCGGGCGACGTGGCCGTGCTCCACAGCCGCCTCACCGGCGCCGAGCGCTGGCGCCAGTGGTGGCGCATCGCCCAGGGTCTGGCGAAGGTGGTGGTGGGCGCCCGCTCCGCGGTCTTCGCCCCGGCCCGGAAGCTGGGCCTCATCATCGTGGACGAGGAGCACGACTACAGCTACAAGCAGGAGGAGGGCATCCGCTACCACGGGCGCGACCTGGCGGTGGTGCGGGGCCGCATCGTCGGCTGCCCGGTCATCCTGGGCTCGGCCACTCCCTCGGTGGAGAGTTACCACAACGCCCGCAGCGGCCGGTACCGGATGCTCACGCTCACCGAGCGGGTGGAGGCCCGGCCCATGCCCGGGGTGGAGATCGTGGACCTCAAGAGCCGCCCCGGACAGGGCCCCGGGGAAAGGCTCTTTTCCGCCCCGCTCCTGGCCGCGCTCCAGGAAAACCACGAGCTCGGCCGCCAGAGCCTCATCTTCCTCAACCGGCGCGGCTTCGCCTCGTTCCTCCAGTGCTGGTCCTGCGGATTCGTGGTGCAGTGCCCGCGCTGCAGCATCAGCCTCACCTACCATCTCGGGCGCAACAGCACCTTCTGCCACCACTGCGGCTTCCGCCGCCGCAAGGACAACGCCTGCCCCGCATGCGGCAACCTGTCCCTGAGCGAGGTGGGCTTCGGCACGGAGCGGGTCGAGCACGAGCTGCGGCGGGTGCTGCCCAAGGCCCGCATCGGCCGCATGGACCGGGACACCACCAGCGCCCGGGGCGCCCAGGAGAGGATCTTCCGGTCCTGGGAGAAGGGCGAGCTGGACATCCTCGTGGGCACCCAGATGGTGGCCAAGGGCCACGACGTGGGCGGGGTCACCCTGGTGGGGGTGATCCTGGCCGACTCCTCGCTGAACCTGCCGGACTTCCGGGCGGCCGAGAAGACGTTCCAGATCATCAGCCAGGTGGCCGGGCGGGCGGGGCGTGCGCGGCAGCCCGGCCGGGTCATCGTACAGACGCTGGTGCCCGGCCACTACTGCTTCGACCATGCCAGGGTGCACGACTACCCGGCCTTCTTCGCCACCGAGACGGAGTTCCGGCGGGAGCTGGGCTACCCCCCGTTCCAGCATCTCGTGCACCTGCGCCTCGACGGCGCCGACGCCGACAAGGTGGCCCGGAGCGCCCGCGACCTGGCCCGGGACCTGCGGCGCCGGGAAGCCCCCGGAACCGTGGAGATACTCGGCCCCGCCCCCGCCCCCATCGCGCGGCTGCGAAACCGCTACCGCTGGCAGATCCTGCTCAAGGGAGCGAACCGGCCGGCGCTGCTGGCCGCGTCCCGGCGCGCGGTGGCGCTCATGCCCAGGGGCAGGGCCGTCCGCGTCCACGTTGATGTGGATCCTTACAACATGTTATAGGTTTCTATAGTTTTCCCTTGCGGCGACTCATCTTACGCAATCTTCAGACACGAGCCGGAGATGATCCTCAACATCCTCAAATACCCCGACCCGATCCTGCGCACACCGGCGCGGCCGGTTGAAGCCATCACCGGAGAGACCGCCGAGCTCATGCAGAACATGCTGGAGACCATGTACGCCGCCCCGGGCATCGGGCTGGCGGCGCCCCAGGTGGGGGTATCCCGGCGCATCATCGTGCTGGACCTGGACCACGAGAACCCGGGCGACAACGCCATCAAGCTGGCGAACCCGGTGATCCGCGAGGCGGAAGGCGAGGTGACCTTCGAGGAGGGCTGCCTCAGCGTCGTCGATTTCACCGCCGAGGTGACGCGCGCGGAGCGGGTGGCGGTCTCCGGTTATGACGAGCACGGCGGCGAGGTGGACATCGAGGCCGACGGCCTCCTGGCCGTTGCGCTGCAACACGAGATCGACCATCTCGACGGCAAGCTCTTCATCGACCGCATCAGCCGCCTGAAGCGCGACCTCTACGTGCGCAGGGTCAGGAAGTCCATCCGCACCGGCAGGGAGATGGAAGACAGCCGGGCCGTCGTCATCTGACCGCCGGACCGCCGCGTTCGTACGCCGGCTCCGCTCCGGCGAATCCCCGGAGAGATTCCATGCGCATCGTTTTCATGGGCACGCCGGCCTCCGCCGCGGCATCCCTCGAAGCCCTCCTGGACGGCCCTGACGAAGTGGTGGGGGTGGTGACCCAGCCGGACCGCCCCTCGGGGCGGGGACAGGCCACCACGCCCTCGCCCGTGCGCCGCATCGCGGACGGGCGCGGGATCCCGGTGCTGACGCCGCTCAAGATGAAGGATCCCGGCCTGCTGGAGCGGCTGCGCGGCTGGCGGGCGGACCTCATGGCGGTGGTGGCCTACGGGCGGATCCTGCCCCAGACGATCCTGGACCTCGCTCCCCTGGGCTGCGTCAACGTCCACTACTCGCTGCTGCCCAAGTACCGGGGCGCGGCGCCCATGCAATGGGCGATCCTCCAGGGGGAGCCGACCACCGGGGTCACCACCATGCGGCTGGTGGCGGAGATGGACGCGGGTCCAATCCTGCTGGCCGAAGAGGTGCCCATGGAACCCGGCGAAACCGTGACCTCCCTGGAGGCCCGGCTGGTGCCGTTGGGCGCCCGGCTCCTGATGGAGACCGTTGCGGGCCTCGGGCAAGGAAGTCTCACGCCCCGGCCCCAGGACCCGGCCGCCGCCACCTTCGCGCCGATGCTGCGGAAGGAAGACGGACTCATCGACTGGACCCGGCCGGCCCGCGAGATCGAGCGGCGCATCCGGGCCTTCACCCCGTGGCCGTCGGCCTTCACCTGGTGGCAAGGAAAACGCATCAAGGTCCACGCAGGCCGGCCGGCGCCGGATGGGCCGGCCGCGGGCGGCGCCGAAGCCCCTGGAACCGTGGTGGAAGCCGGCGCGGAGGGCATCCGGGTCGCCGCCGGGGACGGCGCGCTGCTGCTGACCGAGCTGCAGATGGAAGGCAGGAAACGCATGCCGGCGGAACCCTTCCTCCGGGGCTCCGGGCTCCGGCAGGGGATGCGGTTTGAGCGGCCCACCATCAAAGAGTCCTCGTGAGCTCGCGCTTGCCGTCCTCGACCGCGTCGAGCGGCGGCAGGCCTACGCCGACGCGCTGCTGAGCGCGCGCCTGGACCGGGCGGCCCTGGCGGATGCCGATGCCGGGCTGTTGACCCGGGTGGTCTACGGCACCCTGCGCTGGCGCGGCCGCATCGATTGGGTCCTGGCGACGCTGCTCCGGAAACCATTGAAAGACCTGGACCCGCTTGTCCGCAACCTGCTGCGGCTGGGGGGCTACGAGCTGCTCTTCCTGGACCGGGTCCCCGCCTACGCCACCGTCAACGAACTGGTGGAGCTGGCCCGCAAACGCGCCGGCCCGGGAAAGGCGAAG
Source organism: uncultured Binatia bacterium (SeqCode) (assembly GCA_965219905.1). Lineage (GTDB taxonomy): Bacteria > Desulfobacterota > Binatia > UBA9968 > JAJDTQ01 > JAJDTQ01. The sequence goes on from CBDCOS010000008.1 coordinate 407,174, forward strand.
CTGGTGAACGCGGTCCTGCGCCGGATCGCGGACCGCGAGCCCGAGGCATGGTCGCCGCCCCCCTCGTCCGGTCGGATGGCGGACGCCAGCGCACGGGTTTCCCACCCCTCCTGGCTGGTCCGGATGTGGCGGGACCAGTTCGGCGCGGAGGAGAGCCGGCTCCTGATGGAAGCCAACAACGAGGAAGCGCCGCTGGTGCTCCGGGCCAACGGGCGACGAATCGGCCGGGACGAGCTGGTGCGGCGTCTGCGCTCCCGGGGCGTGGATGCCCGGCCCGGGGCGTGGTCGCCGCTGGCCGTGCGGCTGCGCGGGGCCGCGTCCCCCGGGGTTCTCCCCGAGTTCCGCGAGGGGCTGTGCCAGGTGCAGGGAGAGGCCTCCCAACTCGTGGGGTTCCTTGCCGGCCCGGAGCCCGGAATGCGGGTGCTGGATGCGTGCGCCGCGCCGGGCGGAAAGACCACCCACATGGCGGAGCTCATGGAGGACCGCGGCGAGATCGTCGCCTGCGACATCTCGGAACGCGGCCTCGGCAGGCTCGCGGACAACGCCCGCCGTCTGGATCTCCACTGCATCCGGGCCCATGCCGGCGACGCCGCCCGCGACCTCCCGGGCGGAACGGAACGCTTCCACCGCGTGCTGGTGGACGCGCCCTGCTCCGGCCTGGGGACCCTGCGCGCCCACCCCGAAATCCGCTGGCGGCGCGCCCCGAAGGACCTTGCACGGCTGGCGGCGCTGCAGGCGGCCATTCTGGACCACGCCGCGTCACGAGTCGGCCCCGGCGGAGTGCTCGTGTACGCCACCTGCACGCTCTCACGGGTGGAGAACGAAGCGGTGGTGGAATCCTTCGTCCAACGTCATCCCGGCTTCACCGTGGAAGACGCCGCCGCCCACCTCCCCGAAGCCGCCCGGCCCATGGCCCGGGGCCGCTATTTCACCGCCCTGCCCCACCGCCACGACACCGACGGCTTCTTCGCCGCCCGGATGCGCCGGACGGACGCGACGGACCGGGCCGCGTGATTTTACGTCCCAGTGCTCATGTGTTAGGTTTTCTCTCGGTTCCGGTTCCGCCGGACCGAGAGTCGGGGCGTGGCTCAGCCTGGTAGAGCGCACGGTTCGGGTCCGTGAAGTCGCTGGTTCAAATCCAGTCGCCCCGACCATTCCCTCCCACCCTTCTGTGGACCCCGGATCAAGCCCGGGTGACGTTCTACGGTGTTCGGGATGCCGTTCCTGCATCCGCAATGACGTCCCGGGGTTCGGGATAACGGCGGCGGCCGGCTATCCGAGACGGAAGAAATCGACGGCGTTGCCGACCACCATCCGGTGGCGCTCGTCCGGGGGCACGCCCTCCATCTGCGAGTCCAGAAGCTCCATGGAGTGCGGCCAGCGGGTTACGATGTGGGGGAAGTCGCTGCCCCACATCATCCGGTCGACGCCCACGTCGTGCCGCAACCGGACGCCCACGCGATCCTCGAAGAAGCCCCAATAGGCGTGCTCCCTCAGGTACTCGCTGGGGAGCCGCTTGAGCCGCGGGAGCCCCATCTGCCGCTCGGCCCAGAACCGGTTGGTGGCGTACTCGTGGTCCATCTGCTCGTAGAAGTACGGCAGCCAGCCGACGTTGTTCTCTGCCCAGTAGATGCGCAGCTTGGGGAACCGGTCGAAGGTACCCGCCACCACCATCTGGCTGGCCTCCACCGAGCCGGAGTGGTACGGGCCCTGCCGGGCCAGGCGCTGGACGAAGTCGGTGGGCGGCCGTTGCTCGCCCGGGGGCTCCTGGGGGTAGTTGAAGAGCGGCGTCTCGCGGGTGCCGACCTTGGTCGGGAACGAGGTGTGAACCGCCAGCGGCATGTCCAGGTCCAGGGCCGCGGCCCAGAAACGGTCATCCTCCGGCGAAGGGTATGCCCGGCCTCCGGGATAGGTGGCCAGCCACGCCACCTTGAAGCCCAGGCGCTTGCAGTGCTCCAACTCGGCGATATCGTCCTCCACGCCGCGGTTGGGAAGGATGCCGACCCCGATCAGACGCTCCGGGTCCACGGCGCAGTACTCCTCCGCCATGAACTCGTTGAAGTGGTGGATGATGCCGACGAACGCCTCCCGATCCCGGATGGCGGGATTGCGGACCTCCAGCGCGAACAGCACCTCGGCGTCGATGCCGTCCTGGTCCTGCTCCCGCAGCCGCTGCTCCGCGGTGCCGCAGCCCGGCGTGCTGTCGAAGTCGATGACCGCGGGATTGAACTCTTCCGGCGGCCGCCCGCCGTAGTAGCTGGTGCCGCCGTACACCAGCCGCTGGCCCTCCCGCTGCAGGGCGTCGTGGCCGTTGGGGAGGCGTATCCTTCTCGACGCCCGGTCCCGGTACTTCTCGGGGATGCGGTGCCGCCAGAAGTCCGGCGGCGCTTCGAAATGGCTGTCCGCGGAGATGTGCCGGTAGGTCCTGGCCATCGAAGCCTTCCCGCGCTACGCGGCTTCGGGGAAGGGCCAGTCCAGCCATTCCGCGATGGCCCGCCCGAGGATCCATTCCTTCTCGTCCGCGGTCAGGTTGTCGAGCTCCTCGGTGAACAGCGTCAGCGCCTGCCGGTAGGGACAGGGCAGGTGGGAGAGGTCGGTGCCCCAGAACACGCGCCTGGGGCCGAAGGCGTCGACGACCCGGCGGATCTGCGGGTGGAGCGAGGGATAGGGGTAACTCTCGGTGGAGTAGCATGGCAGGGCCGAGGCCTTCACCACGACATTGGGCAGGGCCGCCAACTCGATCAGGCCGTCGACGATGGGACCCAGCGGCTGGCCCACCAGGCTGGTGTTGAGCCCCATGTGGTCGATGCACAGCCGCAGCCCCGGGTGGCGCGCCGCCACCGCGGCGAGTTGCGGCAAATGGTGCGGCGCCAGCGCCATGACCGGCACGTCGTAGCGCTCGGCCGCCTCCCAGAACCAGTCGATGGTGCCGTCGTCCAGCCAGGTGCGGTAGCGGCCGCGATGGAAAGTCAGGCGAATCCCCAGCATCCCCGGCTGGTCCTTCCACGTGGCCATGCGTTCCCGGCTCTCGGGCGCGTCGAGGGTGAGCCGGCCCATGACCTTGAACCGGTCCGGGTGGAGGCGCGCCGCCTCCAGCGAGGTGTCGTTCCGGTCCGATTCCCAGGTAGGCGGCACCAGCACGGCGCGGGCGACGCCGGCGCCGTCCATTTCGCGCAGCAGCTCTTCGTGGCCCAGGGGCTCGGGGCGGTGCGGCTTGGCTGCGTCCACCCTGTCCCAGGGCTTGTCGGGGGTCTCGGGCGCCCAGATGTGCACCTGCGAGTCGATGATCTGCATGGCTGGTTCAACCCCGGCGCCGGGCCGGCGCTACGGCGCCGCCTGGACCTCGGCGTCCCGGTAGGTCCACTGGAAATCGCGGTTGCGGTAGACCTCGTCCGGCATCAGGCTGGTGAGCTGCCGCTTGTCCAGCTCGGCCTCGAAGCGCCGGCGGATCGAAGGGTCCTCGTCGGCGTACTCGATCTGGTCCCTGGCGCGGTCCTCGACCTTCTCGGCGTGGCCACGGAACTGCCGGGGCGGATGGAGCGCCAGGTAGCGCGCCGGCGTGCCCCCGGCGTTGAAGTGCTGGTGGAACCACTTGCCGGGCGGAACGAACATGCTGGCCTCGTGCCACGGCGCCACCACCTTCTCCTTCCCCTCCTCCCAAAGGATGGAGTAGCCCTCCCCCGCGGGGATGACGATGACCCGGCCCGGCCCGTGCCGGTGGGCCTTCTTGTAGGTGCGGGAGGGAAACACCGACATGTGGCAGGACATCTCGGAGTTGGGGAAGGTCATGAGCACGCTGTGGCCGCCCGCGCCCCGGCGGCTGCTGCGGTTGAGCTTGTTCCAGGAGCCCATGTCGGGAAAGAAGTTGCCGTACCAGAAGATGCCGCTGCGGCCGCCCCAGGTCCGGGCGGGGTCGCCGTCGCGCACCAGCTTGGCCTCGGAGTAGAGCTGGCCGCCGTTGGACAGGAAATCCTCGCCCTCGTGGTGGTTGTTGAAGAAGAACGCCGGGTCGGTGGTGAGCGACAAGGCCAGCGGGAGATAGCTGTAGCGCAGCAGCCGCACCGGCTGGTCGCCACGCATGTTGCTCATGGTGTGGTGGTAGTTGTGCGGCACCTGGAACAGGCTGCGCGGCTGCCATTCGAAGCTGGTCTTGGCGCCATTGTCGCCCGGCCACACCGTGGTGACGCCCTGGCCCTGGAGTACGTAGACCAGCTCGTCGAGGGCGAACTTCAGCGGCGGGAGCGTCTCGCCCGGCGGGATCTCCTGGACCATGGCGGAGGTGACCCCCTCCTGGCCCACGAGCTGGATGAAGGCGCTCTCGCAGCCCCGTTCCTCCCACCAGCCCAACTCGACCGTACGCAGGTCCTCGATGAAGTAGCCCCGATGGATGGGAACGCCGGTGGAGGCCATCCAGTCATCGTAGGTGTATTCCTTGACCTCCAGATCGGGGGCAACGGTATCGTCGGAACTCGTGTCGGGGTGGACCTGCGTCATTGATCGCTTCTCCTTGAACTCTGCTCCAGCGGTGTGGAACGTTGCTGGGCCTCCCCGATCAGGGGCGGGAATCCCGACGGGGTGAGGCGGGGAATAACGGTTCGGGGCGTCGTATTACGAGCCCGCCACCTCGTCGAAGGTGGGCTCGGGCATGCCGTCCTTCCATGTCGGGTCGCGGAGCTCCAGGCGGTTGCCGCTGGGATCCGTGAAGTAGAGCTCCCTCCCGGGGAAGTAGCCGCCCTTGCGGTAGTAGAGCTCCACGACGTCCACTTTCTTCTCCTTGAACACCTTGCACGCCTCGTTCAAAGTCTCCGGGCTCACCGTGAAGGAGTGGTGCACACGGTCGTCCTCGGCCTTGTCCGGAATCTCCCGGCGCTCGCACAGGAGGATGTTGTGGTCGCCCACGTTGAAGCAAGCCATGACGTCGTTGGCGAGCCGGCCCAGGTTCTTGAGGCCCAGCAGATCGCCGTAGAACTTCTCCGCCTCGCCCAGGTCGTTCACCGGGATCGACCAATGCGTAACGCCTTCGATCTTGAGCATGTACCTGTCTCCTTTCCTGGTTGCCGGACCCTTGAACCACCCGGTCCGGGATCACGATATTCTTACGACAGAGAACAGGTCCAGGCAACCGGCAACGGAGTTGTAAACGGCTCGGGGATGGGATACCCATCGTGAGCGATCGGAAGCACCCGGATGACAGGAGGCACAGGAAGACCATGAGCGGAAAGGCATTTGACGGCCTGCAGGAGTTCGTGGAAGCGTGCAAGCGCGTCGATGAGTGGCGGGAGATCCGGGAGGCGGACTGGGACGAGGAGATCGGCGCCCTCAGGGAGGTGACCGGCGAGCTGATCCCGGACCCGCCCATGCTGCTGTTCGACAACATCAAGGGATATCCGGCCGGTTTCCGGGTGGTGGGGCTGCTCACCGCTTCGTACAAGCGGGCGGCGCTGGCGCTGGGGCTGCCGGTCCACGAGCCCCGGGCGCGGCTCAGCGAGATGGCATCGCGGAAGATGCGGGAGGTGGAGCCGATCCCGCCGCTGGAGGTGGCGGACGGGCCGGTGATGCGGAACGTCATGACCGGCGACGACGTGGACCTGTTGCGGTTCCCCGCGCCCCGCTACCACGCCATGGACGGGGGCCGCTACATCGGCACCGGCGACTGCCTCGTCAACCGGGACCCGGAGAGCGGCTTCGTGAACGCCGGGACCTACCGGATGCAGGTCCACGAGCGCGACCTGCTGGGCCTGTGGATGAGCCCAGGCCAGCACGGCCGGCAGATCTGCCAGCGCCACTGGGAGCAGGGACGGAGCTGCCCGGTGGTGGCGACCTTCGGCGGCGACCCGCTGGTCTTCATCGCATCCCACAACCGGATACCCTGGGGCCGGAGCGAGCTGGACCTGGCGGGCGGGCTGCGGCAACGGCCGGTCGAGGTCATCACGGGGCCGGTGACGGGCCTGCCGATTCCGGCGCACGCGGAGGTGGCCGTCGAGGGGGAGGTGCCGCCGCCGGACGTGGAGTCCCGGGACGAGGGGCCCTTCGGCGAGTGGCCGGGATACTACTCCGGGGGCACCATCGGCACGGGCGAACGCCAGCCGGTGATCCGGGTCAAGGCCGTCTACTACCGGGACAACCCCATCATCCACGGCGACGCGCCCATGTGGCCGGGCGCCCGCCGGGGCGGCCTGGAGATGGGCACCGGCCGGGGCGGCGTGGCCGACCTGGCGCGGGCGGGCATCCAGGACGTGGTCGGCGTGGGCAGGCACATGGGCTACATCCGGGTGGTGGCCATCCGGCAACGCTACCCGGGGCACGCGCAGCAGGCGGCGCGGGCGGCGGCCGCGGCCACGCGCAACGGCCGCTGGATCGTCATCGTGGACGACGACATCGACCCCACGAACTTCTCCGAGGTGATGTGGGCCATGACCACCCGGGCGGAGCCTTCGAAGGACATCGAGATCCTGGACAACTGCTGGAGCACGCCGCTGGATCCCTTGATGCCGCCGGAGAAACGGGACTCCGGCGATCACACCAACTCGCTGGCGGTGTTCTACGCGGTCCGGCCGTTCCACCGGCGGGACGATTTTCCCAAGGTCAGCCGCAGCCCGCGCGAGCTGCGGGAGCGGATGATCGAGAAGTACCGGCGGATTCTGCCGTTTCCGGGAGCCTAGTGTCCTAGCCGAAGGAGGGGCAAGGGGGAAACAGGCAGCCGAGAGGCTCGGGGATGACGCCGTTCAGCGCCACGATGGACACGCCAAAGAAGACGATGACGAAAAGGAGCACCGCCGCGAACCGCAGCACCCCCGAGACCCGCGACAGCGGACGCATGCTGCGGGCGTCGTACCGGTGGTAGTGCGCACTCTCCGTGTCGAGCGCGCCGCGTTCATCGAGGTCGACGATGCGGCGGGCGTAGTGCCGGACCCAGGGGTCGGTCTGGTCGTGCATGAGGTAGCGGAAGAAGATGGGCTCCAGCTCCTTCGCATCCGCCTCGGCGCCGAACCAGTCCGCATGGGCGAGTTGGAAAACCTGGAACTCCCCCACGCCCAGCCGATTGGCGGCCTGCGCGACGACGTTGTCCTCCGGCTCTTCCAGCGAATAGAGTATCTTCAACCTGGACAGCAACATGGGAACGTAGGTCTTTACCATGCCCGACGCCGATGACAAGTGGATCGATGTAGTCTTTGTCGTAGTCACAGCGCTGATCGCCTGGCACGGCATCACCTTCCGCACCAAGGACGGCGAGCGGGAGTGGATCCACACGCTCTTCGGCTGCATTGCGTTGTTCTACTGCATGTGGGTTCTCACCCACGATCTCTTCGAAATCTTCTGACGGACCGCCGCCAGCCGGCGGCTCAATCCTTTCCGTGGACCTTGTAGGAGCGCTGCGCGTCGTCGAGCTCCGGCACCCGCAGAAGGCGCTCGGCCGGGGGCTTCTTCAGTTGCTCGGCCAGGTAGACGGCGCGGTCCCGGATGGTGGGGGGCGCCTGGGGCTGCTTGCGGAAGAACCGGGTGATCCAGCCCGGACCGTCGGCGAGGGTGGCGTCCAGCTCAACGGCCTTACGGTAGTCGCCCAGCGCCTTCTCGCTCCGGCCCATGCGGTCGTGGAGAATGCCGCGATTGGCGAAGGCCGCGGCGAAGTCCGGCTTCAGCGTGATGGCGCGGTCGATGACGGCCAAGGCCTCGTCGTTCCGCGTCATGCCCATCAGGGCGAGGCCCTTGCCGAGATGGCCGGCGGCGTCATCGGGGTGGAGCGCGACTTGGTGCTCGAACTCGGTCAGGGCTTCCCGGTAGAGGCCGTCCTCCAGCCGCAGATTGCCCCTGCGGTAGTGTAGCTCCCCCTGGTCGTAGTTGGTGAAGACGTACTCGTAGAGCACCGCGGAGGCGACGAAGATGCCGGTGGCCACGGCAAGCCACACCATGAGCCGGTGAACGCTGGACCCGGTCTGGATCAAGCCACCCTCCCCGCGCGGGGGCTCCGGCCCGAGGGCCGTCCGTGTGATTCCGTGGTCACGACCGGAGGACGACGTGGTTGAAGAGGTAGGCGAAGGTGACGACGATGATCCCGGCTATGATCCGTGTCTTGAGCCGCAGGGCCTCGACCTCTTCGTCGGTGGGCTTGTTGCCCGTCCGTGCTTCCAGCCTGCGCACGCGCATCACCCAGATCAAGCGGTGCACCGGGAGGTAGAGCAATACGGCCAGCAGCCACGTCGTGATCCAGAACCACACCAGCGAGCCGGCGGAAGCGGACATGGATCACGCGGACGCGGCGGCAGCCTGCGCCGCGGCGGGTGAAAAAGACCTCCCCCGGCGCGGGCCGGAGGAGGTCTTTGACGTCTGGACGCGGGTCACGCGCTGGCGACCTGCTTGTCGCCGATGTCCTCCGTTAGCGCCTCCACTTCCTTGCTCGGCACGATGGACATCTCCATCTTGTAGGCCAGGAACCACATCATGCCGACGCCCAGGGCCCACCAGATGATCTGCCATACCCAGATGGACGGCATTCCGAAAACCCACCAAGAGGCCGGGTTGTTGGGATCGCCGAAAAGGGTGTTTCCCCAGACCGCCCCCGGGCCGATGGCGAAAACGAACCACACCAGCGTCACGATCCAGGCCACGGGCACCAAGCCCCGCTTTTCTTCCGGCAGGCTCGAGTGCTCGGCCAGGAAGTTGTGGTACTGCATCCGGTGCTTCAACTCCTCGGCGTTCTGCGTCGCCGCGGAGATGATGATGGCCAGGCCCAGGTTGAAGAAGATGCCCCAGCCCGCCGCATGGATGGTCCAGGGCCAGCGGCCCCACGGCAGGTTCGGCACCAGGTTCTGGCCGATGGTTTCGGTGAACGTCACCGCGATGACCCCGGCCAGGAGCCCCCAGCTCACCCCTGCACGCGTAAGCCAAGGCCACCAGCACACCGCGATCAGGGCGGGCCACATCTGGAAACCGTAGGCGACGGCCAGGCCTCCCAGCAGCACCAGTGCGTCGGTGGAGACGGTTGCCACGATCAGGGCCGCCAGCACGATGATAAGGACGCCGATTCGTCCCACCCACACCTGGGTGGCGTGGTCGGCGCCGGGGTTCAGATACCTCTTGTAGAGGTCCCGTGTCAGCATCGAGCCGGCCGTGGACATGTAGGCCGCGCCGGTGGACTGCATGGCGGCCAGGGCGCACACGGCCAGCAGCCCCAGGAGCCAGGGAGCGACATCGCTCATGAGGTTGATCATGGAGGGGACCAGCAGACCCTGAGCCATCAGGCCCGAGCTCGCGTTGTAGCCGCCTTCGATTCCCATGACGTTGGTCGCGAGTCCCGCCTTGAGCATGAACTCGTTGCCGCCCAGGAAGTGGCCGGCCATGGCCTGGAAGGCCGTGAAGAAGAACAGGATGAAGCCGATGGCCAGCGACGAAGCCCAGACCTGCTGGGGCGCGAACGGGGCCGGGTTCCGGTTCGAGAACGACCACATGGTGAAGGCCGGAGCCGACTGGATGCCCATGAGGGCGAACATGTACGTGAGGATCATGATGCCGGTCCAGGCCCCTCCGATGGCGGAGGGTCCGGATGAGACGAATTGTATGACCCCTGGTATGGCTATGTAATGGCTGTAGCCGTCCGGCGTGAGCTTGATCTTGTTGGCCACCTGGTACTGGACCAGCTCGGCGATCTTCCCGGTGAGGGCTCCGAAGCCGCCCACGTAGGCGAGGCCGATGATACCGATGATAATGATGCCCAGCGCCAGCAGGATGCACTGCAGGGTGTCCACGTAGGCCACGGCCCGCAGTCCTCCCGACGCCACGTAAATGAACACGACCAAGGACAGCATCCACATGCCGACGTCGATGGACAGGGCCGTGTCCGTGAGCACGTGGAACAGGAAGCCCGAAGCCCGCAACTGCACGCCCAGGTACGGGATCGAGAAGAACAGCGCCACCACCACTGTCAGAATACGAATGAAGTCGCCTCTGAAGTAGTCCGAGAACATCTCCCCCGGCGTGACGTAGCCGTAACGCTTGCCCAGCATCCACTGCCGCTTCAGGAACATCACCCCGGTGAACGGGATGGTGATGGTGTAGAAGGAGGCGTAGGCGTACTGGAAACCGTCACGGAACACCAGGCCGGGATGGCCGATGAAGGTCCAGCCCGAGAACGACGTGGCCGTCGCCGCGAGCACGAAGACCCATAGCGGCAGCACGCGTCCGGAGATGAAATAGTCGGCGGCGGTTCGAGCCATCCTCGCGCCGCGGATACCCCAATAGATGCAATAGGCCCAATAGAGTATCACGAACGCGAACAACCAAATGACCTTGGCGGACATGGGCACCTCCTTTAACGAAAAGGATTAGCGATGCACGGCACACCAACGATGTGTTGCGGATGGGTCGGGTCTCGGTCGAGACCGGATGGTTGTGGTTTGCTCGTCGGGCAAGCGGAGTCCCCCTCAACGCCAGCACCGAACCCGTGGCAATCCCCGTCACAAGAGTGACAATATTATGACGGATATACGCAAACGCACGAATTTGTCAAGGAGAAATCGTCAAAACTCCCGTAACCCGCTTCGCTTCCTGAACCTTGCACGTCATGCCCTCGGATACCCGAGACGCCCCAGATCCTCCATGATCTCGTCGAGTATCATCGGGTCGTCGATGGTGGCGGGGGCCTTGTACGGGGTCCCGTCCGCCATGCTGCGCACCGTGCCCCTCAGGATCTTCCCGGACCGCGTCTTGGGCAGGCGCTTGACCAGCAGGGCCTGCTTGAAGTCGGCCACCGGCCCGATCTTCTCGCGCATGAGGCGCACCAATTCCGGCACCAAGTCCTGCTCCGTGGTCTCCACCCCCGCCTTCACCACGATGAGTCCCAGCGGAAGTTGCCCCTTCAGCGCATCGGCCACGCCCAGCACGGCGCACTCGGCCACCGCGGGATGGGCCGCCAGAACCTCCTCCATGGCGCCGGTGGAGAGCCGGTGGCCGGCGACGTTGATGACATCGTCGATGCGCCCCATGATCCACAGGTAGCCGTCCTCGTCGCAGTAGCCCCCATCCGAGGTAACGTAGTAGCCCGGATGCTGCTCGAGGTATGCCTTGCGGTAGCCTTCCTCGTTGTTCCACAAGGTCGGCAGGCAGCCCGGCGGCATCGGCAGCTTGACCGTGATGCTGCCCATCTCGCCCGCCGGCACCTCCCCGCCCGCGTCGTCCAGCACCCGGACGTCATAGCCGGGCACGGCCCGTGTGGGTGAACCCGGTTTGACCGGCATGGGCTCGATCCCCATGCAGTTGGCCGCGATGGCCCACCCGGTCTCGGTCTGCCACCAGTGGTCGATCACCGGGACGCCGAGCATCTCCTGAGCCCACACCAGAGTGTCCGGGTCGCAGCGTTCGCCGGCGAGGAACAGGCTCCGGAAACGGCTCAGGTCGTACTTCTTGACGTATGCGCCGTTGGGATCTTCCTTCTTGATGGCGCGGAAAGCCGTGGGTGCGGTGAACAGCACGCTGACGCCGTGCTGGCTTATGACACGCCAGAAAGCCCCGGGATCGGGCGTTCCCACGGGCTTGCCTTCGTAGAGAACGGTGGTGCACCCCTTCAGCAGCGGCCCGTAGACGATATAGGAATGGCCCACCACCCAGCCGACGTCGGACGCGGCCCAGTACACCTCGCCCGCGTCCACGTCGTAGATGTTCTTCATGCTCCACTTGAGGGCCACGGCGTGGCCGCCGTTGTCCCGCACGATGCCCTTGGGCTGCCCCGTGGTGCCGGAGGTGTAGAGGATGTACAGCGGGTCGGTGGCGGCCACGGAGACGCACGGGACCGGCTCGGCGGCGGCCACCGCCTCGTTCCAGTCCACGTCCCGGCCGGCCGTCATGGCCGCCTCCGCCTGGGGCCGTTGCAGCACCAGGCAGGCGGCGGGCTTGTGTTCGGCCAACCGGACGGCCTCGTCCAGCAGCGGCTTGTACTCGATGACGCGGTTGACCTCGATGCCGCAACTCGCGCTCACGATGACCTTGGGCAGGGCGTCGTCGATGCGCGCGGCGAGCTCGTTGGCGGCAAAGCCGCCGAACACCACGGAGTGGACCGCGCCGAGGCGGGCGCATGCCAGGATGGCCACCACGGCCTCGGGCACCATGGGCATGTAGACGATCACCCGGTCGCCCGCCCCCACGCCGTGATTGCGGAGCGCGCCGGCGAAGGTGGCCACCGCGTCCCGGAGCTCCGTGTAGGTGAAGACCTTGACGCTGTCGGTTACCGGGCTGTCGTAGATCAACGCCGGCCGGTCGCCGTTTCCCTGCTCCACGTGCACGTCCAGGGCATTGTAGCAGGTGTTGAGCGCGCCTCCGGCGAACCAGCGGTAGAACGGCGGACGCGAATCGTCCAGCACCCGGTCCCAGCGCTTGTCCCAGTGAATGTCCTCGGCGGCCTGGGCCCAGAAACCTTCCGGGTCGTCCAGGGCTTGTCTGTAGGCATCGGCGTACGAGTTTGCGCTCATCTTCGTCTCCCCGAGCATAAGGTCATACAAATTTCCATAAACCGGATGCCGGTGAATACGCAAGCAAAATTGGACCGGCCGTGCCGGCCCGCCCGCCGGCGTTTGTTGCCAAGCCGTGCTCGCCCCGCGTACAATCTGGCGGGAGTCGCCACCGTGGTGGACACGTCGCGGACATATTCACCCTTCGATACACGGGTCGGAGAACTGGTCGCACGGTCCGGGATCGGCATCGCCCCCGACGCGACCATCCGGGAGGCGGCCGAGCGGATGGCCGAGGAGTCCATCGGTTCCCTGGTGGTGCTCGAAGCAGGCGAGCCCGTGGGCATCGTCACCAAGTCCGACGTCGTCCGCCGCGTCATTGCCGCCGGAGTGGACCCCGGCGAGGCCGTGCGCCGGGTGATGAGCCCGGACCTCGTGACCGTCGCCGCCGAATCGTACGTGTTCGACGGCCTGATGACCATGATCCGCAACGGCATCGGCCACCTGGTGGTCACCGATGCCGGACGGTTCACCGGAGTCGTTTCGGAGAGCGACTGGCTCGCGTTCCAGCGGCATCAGCCGCTTGCACTGCTGCAACGCATCGACAGCGCGCCCACCGTGGCGGTGCTGTCGGCCTACCGGGGCGAGGCCCTGGACTTTCTGGAAGAGCTGTTCGACGACGCGGGCACCGCCCGTTCCCTGACCGAGCTGGCCACCGAGATCAACGACCGGGTGGCCCAGCGGGTCATCGACATCAGCCTGGCGGAGATGGCCGAGGCTCCTCCCGCGGCCTTTGCCTGGATCGCCATGGGGAGCGAGGGCCGCCGGGAGCAGACCCTGAGCACCGACCAGGACAACGGGCTGGTGTTCGAGGACGTCCCCGTGGCGGAGCTCGAGCCGGTGCGCCAATGGTTCCTGGCGCTGGCCGGGCGCGTCAACGCCCACCTGGCGGCGTGCGGTTTCCCCTTGTGCAAGGGGAACACCATGGCGAGCAATCCGGAGCTGTGCCGCTCATTGTCGGAGTGGCACGCGCTGTTCCGCCGGCTGGTGCAACGGGCCGACCCGCAGGACCTGGTGAAGTGTTCCATCTACTTCGATTTCCGGTGCCTCCACGGCGACGGCACGCTGGTGGACCGGATGTGGCAGGATCTGTTGAGCTGCATCCACGACAACCGGGCGCTGCTGCGGTTCATGGCCGGCGAGGGGTCCGTGTTCGGCGGCTCGCCGGTGAACTCGCTCCGCTGGAGGCTGCGCTCCCTGGTGGGCCTGCCGCCCCCGCCGGTGGACGTCAAGAGGCAGGGGTTGAGCCCCCTGGTCCGGGTGCTGCGGGTCATCGCACTGGACCTGGGTTCGTCGGAAACCAACACGCTGGAGCGGCTCGAGCTCGCGCGCGACCACGGCCGCCTTCCCGTGGACCTTGCGGGGTCGGCCGCCGACGCCTATGAGTTCGTGACCCTGAAGCGCCTCCAGTGGCAGTCGCGCCAGAAGGACGCCGCCGAGCCCAACCTCGTCAATCCGCGCGAGATGAACCGCCTTGAAAGAACCTTCCTCGTGGAAGCGTTGAAAACCATCGTCAGGGTGGAGGAACAGGTGCGCGGTCATTACGGAGGCGTCGCAATCGAATGATCCCGGCACGGTCGGCGAAACACGGCGGCAACCCGTACCGGCGGTACTGGTGGTGGGCGGCAGGCCTTGCCTGCGGCCTGCTCCTGCTGGCGGCCTTGCAGGCCGTGCTGTTCTGGCACGACCACGTGGAGCTGCTGGCCGACGTGCCGGCGAGCTTCCGCGCCCGTCTGTTCGTCTTCACGGGAATCCTGGCGGTCACGACCCTTGGCGCGTTCCTCCTGGTGCTGCGGTACTTCTTCCAGGCCTATGTCGTGCCGCTCCACCGTCTGGAGGAAGACCTCGAAGCGCTGTCCACGGGCGGGCCGGAAGCCCGCGCAGGCACGGCCGAGACGGAGGACGCGGGCCGGCTTGCCGGCGGCCTGAACCGGCTTATGGAACGGTACGAGGATTCCGAGGCCAGGGTCGGGAAGCGCATCGCCGAAGCCACGGCTTCCGTCGATGCCGAGGTGAAGCAGCTCGGCACCGTCCTGGACTCACTCGGCCAGGGGGTCATCGTGTGCGACGCCCGGGGCGTGGTGGTCCGGTACAACCGGACGGCCCGGAGTCTCCTGGAGCCCTCGCACGAGCCTCGTCTCGGGCGGCCGGTCTACGGTATCGTGGAAAAGGAGCTGTGCGACTACGCCCTGGAGACCATCGCCGGCCAGCTCGCCGCCGGGGTCGACCGTCCGTCGGTGGAGTTCACCGCGGAGCGCGCGGCCGGAGACCCGCTCTGGGGACGTATCGTGCCCGCGGCGGCCGACGGCGCAGCCCTTCCGGGCTTCGTCCTGACGCTGGAGGAAACCACGAGGCCGCTGTCGTCCACGGAACTCCTGCCGGCGGTGCGCGTGCGCTTTCACACCGACGCCGAGCTGGCCCTGCTGCGGGAGCTCCGCTTCGTGGTGTTCGACACCGAGACCACGGGCCTCAATCCGTCCAGGGGAGACGAGATCATCTCCATCGGCGCGATCGCGGTCGCGGAGGGCGGGATCGTGGCCGAAGAGGCGTTCGAGACCCTGGTGGACCCGGGCATTCCGGTGAGCGCCGCGTCGACCCGGGTCCACGGCCTCACCCGCGACGACCTGGCAGGTCAACCGTCCATCGACGAAGCGTTGGCCGGCTTTGCGCGATTCACGGAGGAGGCGGTGCTGGTGGCTCACAACGCATCCTTCGACATGGAGTTCCTCAGGCGCAAGGAGGGGGAAACGGGCATCGCGTTCCGCCAGCCGGTGCTTTGCACCCTCGTTCTCTCGGCCATCCTTCACCCCAACCAGGCCTCCCACTCCCTGGATACGCTCCTGGCGCGCTACGGCATCCGGCGGACCGGCCGTCACACCGCGCTCGGCGACGCCCGGATGACCGCGGAGCTCCTGCTGAGGCTGCTGCCGCAGCTCGAGGCGCGCGGCATCACCACGCTGGAGCAGGCCACCCGCGCCTCGCGTCAGAACCCGTTGTCGCGGCTCAAATATTAAAGCCCCTTTCCAGATTGACGTAATTGTCTGACAATTATATTGTCTGACAATTCGGAGCGTCCGCACGGCGCTGCAGAAGGAGGCATTCGATGTCAGAGGCAAAGCCGGGACTGGAAGGGGTGGTGGCCGGGGAGACGGCCATCTGTTCGGTGCGGCCGGAGGGCGAGTTGGTCTACCGGGGCTACGACGTGCACGACCTGGCCGAGCAGGCGAGCTTCGAAGAGGTGGCCCACCTGGTGCTGTTCGGCAAGCTTCCCATCCGGTCCGAGCTGGAAGCGTTCGACGCGGAGTTGCGCGCACAACGGGCGCTGCCGCCGGGGGTGGCGGAAAGCCTCGAGCTGCTCCCCTCGGACGCGGTGCCGATGGACGCTCTGCGCACCGCGGTGTCGACGCTGGCGCTGTACGACCCGGATGCGGGAGACGACACCCGGGAGGCCAACCTGAGGAAGGCCACCCGGCTTTTGGCGCGGCTGGCCACGGCGGTGGCGGCGCTGCACCGGCTGTCGCAGGGGCTGGAGGTGGTGGCGCCGGATGCGGAGTTGAACCACGCGGCGAACTTCCTGTACATGCTTCGGGGCGAGCGGCCGGAGGAGTTCGAGGCCCGGGTGCTGGAGGTGACGCTGATCCTGTACATGGAGCACGAGTTCAACGCCTCGACGTTCACGGCGCGGGTGATCGCGTCGACGCTGGCGGACCTGTACGGGGCGGTGGTGGGTGCGATAGCGGCGCTGAAGGGACCGCTGCACGGGGGAGCGAACGAGAAGGCGATGGACGTGATCCTGGAGATCGGGGAGCCGGAGCGGGCGGAGGCGTGGGTGGAGGAGAGCCTGCGGGAGAAGAAGCGGGTGATGGGGTTCGGGCACCGGATCTACAAGACCGCGGACTCACGGGTGGAGGTGGCCAAGAAGTGGGGCACGCTACTCGGCAGGCAGCTTGACGACACCCGGTTGAGCGACATCTGCATCACGGTGGAGGGGGTGATGCGGCGGGAGAAGAACCTGTGTCCGAACGTGGACTTCTACGCCGCGCCGATCTACCACATGATGAAGATCCCGATCGCGCTGAACACGCCGATCTTTGCCATGAGCCGTGTGGTGGGGTGGTCGGCGCACATCATCGAGCAGATGGACAACAACCGCCTCTACCGGCCCAACTCCCGGTACGTCGGCGACACAGGCCTCCAGTTCCTGCCCCTCGACCGGCGAGGCTGAGCCGAAGGACGGGTTCGGCATCGCCTTCCCCCTGGGAGGCAACAGGACGTGCTCCGTGTGCTCAGGCTGGTTCAGAGGGCCTGAATTTGGCGTGGGACTTTCTCATTTCCTGGGCGGCGTCGAAACGTTCTCTCAGGTAGGCCGTTTGCTCCCGTACCGTCTCCGCCGCCGCCTCCTCATCCTTGACCCGTAGCGCGGCCAGGATTTCCTCGTGCTGCCGGGCGATGACCTTCCGCTCGCGCACCCGGTAGACCACCATGTTCTCGATCGGCTGAAGGGCCTCGATGACGGTGAACATGACGAACTTCAGGACGGAGTTGTGGGTTGCGTCGGCCAAGGCTCGATGAAAACGAACATCCGATGCACAGAAGTCCTCGTCCGAGATCGACTCCTGCTGCTGCACTTCCACCTCTCGCGCCATCGAATCGAGTTCCGGTTGTTCGGATCGGGCCACGGCCTGGCGTACGCACAACAGCTCCAACTCCTGGCGTGCTTCCAGGATCTCCGGGATTTTGAATTCACCCAGACTGACCAGGAGCGCGGTGGCGGTAGTCAGGTTGGAGCTGACCTCCTCCCGGCTGGGCCGGTTGATAAAGGAACCGCCCGTGGGACCGCGCCGCGACCGGATCAGGCTCTGCGCCGCCAGCCGCTTCAATGCTTCGCGAATCGTAGGCCGCGATACCCCGAACTGGCGGGCGAGTTCTTCCTCGGTCGGCAGCCGGTCGTCGGCCTTGAGCCTTCCATCGGTGATGGATTCCCTGATCCGCTCCGCAATCTGCTTAGCGAGGCCGCCCGTCGTCAGCGGTTCGTAGATCACTTTTGCCTTGACCAACGCCCATCTCCCTTCAATTTGGAAATGTAAATTTGTTTGACAAATTCTGCCAGTTACACTAGCAGCCTGTCGGACTTGAGGTGCGGGCCACCACAAGATGTAGTATAGTCTCCTGGAAAAATGTCCATGGAGAGGGTTCGTTATGAGCAACTTTCGCCCAGTTGATCGGGAGACCGGTTTTTTGCTGCCGCCGTCGGTTGATGAGTGGCTTCCGGAGCGGCATTTGGCGCGGTTTGTGGTGGATGTGATCGAGGGGCTGGATTTGACGGCGTTGGTGAAGGCTTATCGGGGCTCGGGCTCGGCGTCGTACCATCCGAGCGTGCTGTTGGGTCTTCTGGTGTACGGCTATGCCACGGGGGTGTTTTCGAGCCGGGCTCTGGAGCGAGCGACTTACGATTCGGTGGCGTTCCGTTTCATTGCAGCCAACGATCATCCCGACCATGACACCATAGCGACGTTCCGGCGGCGGTTTCTTTCGGAGGTCGAAGGGCTGTTCGTGCAGGTTCTTATGCTGGCTCGGGAGGCGGGGCTGTTGAAGCTGGGCACGGTGGCGCTGGACGGCACCAAGGTGCACGCCCATGCCAGCCGCCACAGGGCGCTGTCCTACGGGCACGCCGGCAAGCTCGAAGGGGAGTTGCAGGCGGAGGTGGCGGAGTTGATGAGAGTGGCGGAGGCGGCGGACACGGCGGATGTGCCGGATGGGATGTCGGTGCCGGAGGAGTTGGCCCGACGAAACACGCGCTTGGCGCGCATTGCCGAGGCCAAGGCGACCATCGAGGCGCGAGCGCAAGAGCGCTACGAGCGGGAGCAGGAAGAGTACCGGGCGAAGATGAGGGCGCGGGAGGACAAGGCACAGCGCAAGGGCCGCAAGCCGGGTGGGCGGCCGCCAAAGCCGCCTGTGGCAGGTCCGCGTCCCAAGGACCAAGTCAATCTGACGGACGCGGACTCGCGCATCATGCCGGTGGCCGGCGACGGCTTTGAACAGGCCTACAACGCTCAGGCGGTGGTGGCGAGCGAGAGCCTGCTGGTGCTCACCACCGATGTGGTTCAGGCGGCCAACGACAAGGAACAGATCGAACCGGCGCTGAAAAAGCTCAAGCAACTCCCCGAAGCGTTGGGCTCGCCCGAGACCCTGCTGGCGGACAGCGGCTACTACAGCGAAGCCAACGTCGAAGCCTGCGTCGAGGCGACCATCGCGCCGCTGATCTCTCCGGGTCGCGAACGCCACCATCTTTCCTGGAAAGAGCGTTTCGCCCAAGCCCCGCCACCGCCGGAGGCGCCGAGCGCCGTGCAGGCCATGGCTCATCGCCTGGCAACGCCCGAGGGCCGGCAAACCTACGCCCTGCGCAAACACACGCCGGAACCGGTGTTCGGCATCATCAAGTCGGTAATGGGCTTCCGTCAGTTCCATCTGCGCGGCCTCCAGCAGGTCAAGGGAGAATGGAACCTCGTGACCCTGGCCTGGAACATCAAGCGCATGTTTGCCCTCAACGCCGCCTGAACCCTCGGCCGCAATACACCTCCTCGCCATCTTCAAACCGCTTGCACCCATAACCATGACCCCAGCCAACTTCAACCCTCTTATATCGCTCCTCTCAAACCTCAGTCCGACAGGCTGCTAGCTTCTTACATCAGATTGAATCGACAAATTCAACGAGTGGGCACACGCAAGTGCAAGCCGAAATCATTTAGAGGAGGTTTCAGGATGTATACGTCAAAACTCGCGACAACTCTAACGGCCCTGGTCGCAGCCGCTTCGATCATCGCGCTGGGGCAACCGGTCGCCGCGGCCGAACGTACCGTCAAGATCGCCGGCTGGGGCGCGAAGTCCGGCCCGTTGCGTTCTTTCGGCGTCAACTCCGAGGCCGTGCTCAAGGCCGCGGTGAAGAGCATCAACGACGCGGGCGGCGTGAAGCTGGGCGACGGCACCATGGCGAAGATGGAGTTCACCTACTATGACTCCGCCTGCAACGCCGACCAGGCGATCTCCATCGTGCGCAAGGTCGAATCGCAAACCGAGGCGTTGATCGGCATCGGCCCGACGTGCTCCGGCGCCGCCGCGGCCATGTACGGCATCTTCCAGAAAAAGGTGGATGATGCGTCCGACACCGGCCTCCAGTTCCCCATCCTCACCGACACGGCGATCCGCCCCGGCCTTGCGAAAAAGTCCCAGTGGACTTTCCGCAACGTGCCCAACGAGATCACCATGTACGACGAGATGTTCAAGTGGCTCCGTAGTCAGTATCCGGACGTCAAGACCATCTACGGCGGGACCGAGACCGACCAGGCCCACTCCAGGATCACTTTCGCCGCCGTCATCGTCCCCATGGCCAAGAAGCACGGCTTCGAGTGGGTCGGCGGCGGCATCAAGGAGGTGACCGGCAAGGTCTTAGCGGGCATGAAGGAGGTGCTCGAGGTATCGAAGTCGTCCAACTGGCTGCTTGCCGATACGAGCTTCTCGGTCCAGGCCCGGGCCTTCAAAAGGTCGGGCGCGGACATGATGATCGTCTCCTCGCACCCCTTCACCACCTGCGGGATGCTGAAGGAGATGAGGCGCCAACGGATCAAGCCGAAGGTGCTCGTGGGACTCACCAGCTCGTCCAGCGCGGAGACCCTCAAGGGCTGTGGCGCCGCCGCGGAAGGCATGTACATCCCCACCGGCTTCGCTCCGATCACGGAGGCCGCCGCCAAGGTCGCGGCAGCGGCCGAAGCCAACGGCGGGGCGGCTGACCTGCACAGCGCGGCCGCCTGGGAGAACGCCCACATCATCAAGCAGGTCGTCGAAGCGACCGGCGTCATGGCCAAGCCGGACACTCTCAAGGCCGATCGGCGCAAGGTCCGCGACGGCCTCGAGGCCCTGGCCAAGGTCGACGGGCTCATGGGCGAGATCGGGCGGGTGCAGGACGAAGGCGAGTCCATCAAGCCCTACGTGTTCGTGCAGGGCCAATCCAACACGTGGAAAGTCGTCCACGATCCCCGCTGACGAACCCCGGCGGGCATCGGATGCATGAATCCACCGGTAGCGGGTGAAAGGGGTGGGGCGGAACTCCTTCACCTCGCTGCCGGACTGGCTTTTTCACAGCGAGTTGGGATAACGTGACCGGGTCCACCGGCCCGGTCACGCCTGATTCCAGGGTCGTGCGCCGGCCGCGGTGACGAGCGACATCAGGCCATGAGTGACTTCTGGTTCGAGTTCGTCGAGATCACCCAGACCATTGGCGACGGCCTGTTCTTCGGGGCGACCTATGCGCTGATCGGGATCGGCTTCACGTTGATCTTCGGCGCCATGGGCAAGCTCAACATGACCTACGCCGCGGCGTCCCTGGCCGGGGCGTACGCCGGTCTGGCCGCATTCACCTTCGTCAGCGCCCCGGCCCCGGTGGTGTTCCTGATCTCGGCGCTCGCCTCGGGGCTGCTCGGCTTCGTCGTGTACGCGACCTGTTTCCGTTTCATACCGATCAACAACCACCTGGCCGCCCTGATGGCCACCATCGGCGGTCTCTTCTTCATCGACGAGATCGTCGTGCATGCCACCGACGGCTCGCCGCTCACCTTTCCGGCCCTGTTCGACGACGTGATGTTCGATCTCGGCCCCTACGGGGTCCGCGGCGACCTGCTGTTCGTGCTGGCGATGTGCATCGCCGGCACGCTGGCACTGCTCTACGTGCTCTACCGGACGCGCCTGGGACTGGCCACGCGGGCGGTGTCTCAACAGGACGTCGCGGCTCAGCTTTGCGGCATCGACGTGCACCGGACCAACGCCACCACCTTCATGCTCGCGGGCCTGCTCGGCGGCATCGCCGGGGCGATGACGGCATCCGCGGTCGGGGTGCTGTCGCCGCTGATCACCGTGCCGCTCACGGTCAAGGGCCTGATCGTCACGGTCATGGGCGGGCTGGGATCGATTCCCGGGGCCATCGCGGCCGGCCTGTTGGTAGGCGCCTTCGAGAACGTGTTCCTGTACTTCCGCGGCGTCAACGAGCGCGATATGTACGTCCTCCTGCTGCTGTTCGTCTTCCTGGTCTTCAGACCCCAGGGGATCTTCGGGTCGAGCACCGAGAGGGACTAGCCGCCAATGTCCTACTACCTCGGCCTCGCCCAGCTCATCGGGATTCACACGCTCCTCGGGCTGTCCGCGTACGTGCTGATGCTGACCGGCCAACTCTCCCTGGGCCAGGCCGGGTTTTTCGCCATCGGGGCCTACTGCGCCGGCATCCTCACCGTCATTTTCGAACTGCATATCGTCCCGGCGCTTTTTTTGGCGGCCTTGCTCGCTGCGTTCTTCGCATTCCTCGTGGGCTTTCCGGCACTGCGGGTGAAGGGGTTGATGCTGGTGGTGGCCACCATCGCGTTCGGAGAGTTCGTTCGCCTGTACTTCTTCAACCTGAGCTGGCGCGTGCCGCGCGACGGCATCCACGTGGGACCCGACAGCACCAACGGCTTCCGCGAGATCCGCTACTTCGTCGCCAACGGATGGTCCGCGTGGGAGATCACCTTCTTCGTCTGGATATTCGTCATCCTGGTGATGGCGGCGCTATGGTGGATGGACCGTTCCCGTGCCGGGGCCGTCTTGCGCGCGGTGGGCGAGGACGAGCTGGCGGCGCAGAGCGTGGGCGTCAGCCTCACCACGGTCAAGGTGACGGCGATGACCGTCGGCGGCTTCATCGCCGGCGTCGGCGGAGGCCTGTACGCGCACACGGCCACCTACGTGGACCACCTGACCTTCACCGTACTGCTGGCAACCTTCGCGATCTCCTATCCGATCCTCGGCGGCCTCTCCAGCGTGTTCGGCACCTTGGTGGCGGTCATCTTCATTCAGGGCGTGCTTGTGGAAGGGCTCCGGTTCATGGGGGACTGGCGCAGCATCGTCTTCGGGTTGCTGATCGTCGTCGCCATGAACCTGAAACCCTCGGGCCTGTTCGATGCCCGAACCGTCCGGGTCTTGAGGCGCGCCATCGGCCTCGGCGGCGGGGAGAAGTCCCGTGCTTGAGCTGAACGGCCTGACGAAACACTTCGGGGGAGTCAAGGCCGTAGACGGCCTGGACCTCACCGTCAACGAGGGCGAGATCTTCGGCTTGATCGGCCCCAACGGATCGGGCAAGAGCACCACCATCAACCTGATCTGCGGCGTGTTTGCGGAAACCGCGGGCACCGTTCGATTTCGCGGCGATACGATGAACGGCAAGCCGCCGCACCGGCGCCTGCGGGCGGGCATCGCCCGCACGTTCCAGAACATCCGCCTGTTCCCGAACCTCACCGTGTGGCAGAACCTGTGGGTGGCCCAGAACTCGCTTCAGGACGTCGCCGCGCAAGGTTTTCTGCCTCGATGGTTCGGCGCCACCCGCCGGACGCGGCGGGAGATCGCCGGCCTGCTCGAGCTGGCCGACCTGGGACACAAGGACGATGAGCTCGCGTCCAATCTCGCTTTCGGGGAGCAACGCCGCCTGGAGTTCGCCCGCGCCGCGGCGGCCCGCCCGAAGCTCCTGTTGCTGGACGAGCCGGCGGCGGGCATGAACCAGCAGGAGATCGACGATCTGAGCCAACGCATTCGCCGTGTGCGCGATTCGGGCGTGACCATACTGCTGGTGGAGCACGTGATGGAACTCGTCATGGGCGTGACGGAGCAGATCGCCGTTCTCAACTTCGGACGCAAGATCGCCTTCGGTACGCCCGGGGAGGTACAGCGCGACAAGGCCGTGCAGGAGGCCTACCTCGGGACGGCCGGTTCGGCCTCCGAGCCCAGCGGAGGGAGCGCCTGAGCCCATGCTGAGCGTCCGGGACATCGTCACCTCCTACGGCAACATCGAGGCGTTGCGGGGGGTGAGCCTCGAAGCGGCCGAGGGCGAGATCACGTGTCTGCTCGGCCCCAACGGCGCCGGCAAGACCACGACGATGTTCACCATCGCGGGTATCCTCGCCGCCAGGTCCGGCTCGGTCGTCCTGGACGGCGAGGACGTCACCCGGATGCCGGCGGCCAAGGTGGTGTCCAGGGGCATCGCGCTGGTGCCCGAGAACCGGCTGGTGTTCCCGCGCATGGATGTCGAGGAGAACCTTTTTGCCGGGGCCTACTCCAGACGGGCCTCGGCGGCGGAGACCGCGGCCGACATCGCGAACATGTACCGGCGGTTTCCCCGTCTGGAGGAACGCAAGGACCAGCTTGCCGGCACCCTGTCGGGAGGCGAGCAACAGATGCTGGCCATTGCCAGAGGGCTGATGGCCCGTCCCAGGATCCTGCTCATGGACGAGCCGTCCGTCGGGCTGGCGCCGATGATCGTCCAGGAGATCTTCAACATCATCCGCGAGTTGAACGCGGAAGGCGTCACGATCCTTCTGGTGGAGCAGAACGCCCGCATGGCGCTGGACGTGGCCCACAAGTTCTACCTCATCGAGAGCGGCAGGATCACCTTTTCCGGGTCACCGGGCGAGCTGGAGCAGGACGAGGTCATCCACCGGGCCTACCTCGGGTCGCGAAAGGAGTGACGCGGACCAGGGGAAGCGGCTTGATAGATTTCGTTCAGAACACGGTCGACGGGGTGATGTTCGGTTCGTCCTACGCGCTGCTGGCGATCGGGTTCACCATCGTATTCGGCGTGATGCGCCGGCTCAACCTCGCCTTCGGCGCCACCATCATGCTCGGCGCGTACGCCGGCACGTGGCTTCACGTGCACTATCACGTCCCTGTGCCGGTCGTCGCCCTGACCACGGTCGCCTGCACCGTCCTTGCCGGCATCTATGTCGAACGGCTGTGCTTTCACGCCGTCCGGCGCGATGCCGCGCTCGCCTCCATGGTGTCGAGCTTCGTGATCTGGATGCAACTGGAAGAAGCCTCGCTCCATCTGCTGCCCGAGCGCACCTATGCTTTCCCCGGCCTGTTCCTGGCCGGCTCCTACGAGCTTGGACCCTTTCTGTTCCGGGGCGAGCAGACATCGATGCTGGTGGTGGCGGCGGTGCTGGTGGCCGCCCTGCATCTGCTGCTGCACCGTACCCGGTTCGGTCTGGCCTTGCGGGCGATCTCGGAAAACCCGCTGGCCGCGGCCTACATGGGCATCAACACGGCATGGGTCATCCTGTGCGCCTTCGCACTGGTTTCCGTGGTGGGAGGGATTGCGGGCTATGCCATCCTGGCCACGAACGAGCAGATCACGCCGTTCTTCGGCCTCTGGGCGACCTTCAAGGGCCTCATCGCCATGATGCTGGGCGGCATGGGTTCCCTGCCGGGCGCGGTTCTGGGCGGGCTGCTGCTCGGCGTGGTCGAAGCGCATGCGCTTTGGTACCTGGGGACCGAGTACAGGGACCTGAGCGCGTTCCTGCTGCTGTTCGCCATGCTGGTGTCGCGGCCCGGCGGCCTCATGGGTCAACGCATCCTGGGCCGCGAAGAGCTGGCCTTTCGGCGGGTTTAAGCCATGGACGACTACGTTATCACGGTCCTGTCGAACATCGGCATGATCGCGTTCATCGCACTCTCGGCCTACCTGTTGCTGCTGACCGGCGAGATATCCTTCGGCCAGCAGGCCTACTTCGGCCTCGGCGCCTACACCGCCGGCGCCGTCACCGCCATGCTGCTGCTGCCGATCTGGGTGGGGATTCTCGTCGGCGCATGCGTGGCCGGACTGGTGGCGACGGTCGTGGGAGCTTTGACCCTGCGGCTCAGCGGTCTGTACTTCTCCATCTCCACCCTGGCGTTCGCCGAGATGGTGCGCCTGGTCCTGTTGATCGTCCACGTCCAGGTCGAGGTCGAAGGGGAGATGGTGGGCCCGGCCGGCGCGGAGGGCTTCCACGGCATCCGCTGGATGTTCGAGCGCGACCTCAGCCTGGCCCAGTTCATGCTGCTTATCTACGGCCTGCTGGCGCTGGTGCTGATCGTCCTGTTGCTGATCGAGCGCTCCCGCCTGGGGTCCCTCTTCAGGATGCTCGGTTCGGACGACCTGCTGGCCGAGATGCAGGGAGTGAACACCGTGCGCTACCGCATTCTGGCCGCGGGTGTGGCCGGTGTGATCGCCGGCATCGGCGGCGCCCTCTATGCTCACTTCACGACGTACGTGGAACCGCAGTTCTTCAACGTGATGCTGGGCGTGCATGCCCTGGCGTACGGTCTGATCGGCGGCCTCGGCACGGCGTTCGGACCGCTTATCGGCGTCGCCGTCGACATCGGATTCCTGGAGGCGGTGCGGTTCATACAGGGTTACCGAATGATCGTGTTCGGGGGTCTGGCGGCGGTACTGCTGATCTTCATGCCGCGAGGCATCCTCGACGAGGAGCGCGTGCACCGGTTGAAGGCCCTGTTCCGGAGACGGACCCATGCTGGCGCTCAGCGGCGTTGAAAAGCGTTTCGGCGCCGTGGCCGCGCTCGGCGGAATCGACCTCGAGGTGGCGGCCGGGGAGGTTCTGGGCATCATCGGACCCAACGGCTCGGGCAAGACCACGCTTCTGAACACGGTCACGGGCGTCTACGCGCCGAGCGCCGGACGCGTCTTCTTCGAAGGCGCGGACATCACCGGATGGAGGGGCTACCGGATCGCGCGCCTGGGGATCGCGCGCACCTTCCAGAACATCCGCCTGTTCCCGACCATGACCGTCTTCCACAACGTGTGGGCCGCGCAGCACAGCCGGATCTCCGGCGGGCTGCTGAGCCTGTTGCGCAGCCGGCCGACGCTCAACTCCGGCGATGCGGGAAGGGTCCACGAGGTGCTGGAGCAGGTGGGGCTGCTGAAGGACCGGGAAGTGCTGGCCAAGGATCTGCCCCTGCCGGCGCGGCGGCGTCTCGAGATCGCCCGGGCGCTGGCGGTGGATGCGCGGCTGGTGCTGCTCGACGAACCCACGGGCGGCATGACCGCGGTCGAGACCGCGGACATGGCGCGGCTCATCCGGGAGGCGGTGGCGCCGGGACGCACCTGCGTGGTGATCGAGCACAAGATGGCGCTGGTGGCGGGCGTGTGCACCCGCCTTTGCGTGCTCGATCTCGGGTGCAAGATCGCCGAAGGAGCTCCGGACGAGGTGCTTGCCGATGCCCGCGTCCGGCAGGCCTACCTGGGCAAGGGTGGCGCGCTCGATGCTTGACGTACGCGGTCTGCACATCTCCTACGGCGGGGTCCGGGCCGTCCAGGGGGTGTCGCTGGAAGTGAGGACCGGAGAGATCGTCTCCATCATCGGTCCGAACGGCGCCGGCAAGACCTCGATTCTCAACGCCATCGCCGGCATCCGGCCGCCGGACCGGGGCGAGATCCTGTTCGAGGGAGAGCCCATCGGGGGCCTGCCCCCGCACGCCGTGGTCGCACGCGGCGTCGTGCAGGTCCCGGAGGGACGGTTGATCTTCGGCACCTTGAGCGTGGAGGAAAACCTCCGCCTCGGCGCCCACCAGCGAGGCCGGTTCGTGCTTCGACACCGCGACCGTTCGGGTCTGCGGCGCCTGTTCCCTTCCCTTGCGGACAAGCTGGACCGGCCGGCTGCCAGCCTTAGCGGCGGGGAAGCACAGATGCTGGCCCTCGCCCGCGGGCTCGAGGCCGGGCCCCGCTTGTTGCTGCTGGACGAACCTTCGCTGGGGTTGTCGCCGAAGCTGACCGAGGAGGTCTTCGAACTGCTCCGCCGGTTGCGCGATCAAGGGCTCACCATGCTCCTCGTCGAACAGAACGTGAGGCAGACCCTGGGGCTGGCCGACCGGGGCTATGTGCTCGAAAGCGGACGAATCACCCTCCAGGGCGCCGCCTCGGAATTGATGTCGGACGACCGGCTCGTGTCGAACTACCTGGGCGTTTCCGCGGGCGTGCCGCCCGATCATGCTTCGGACAGATGAAGGGAAAAGGGGGTTATGATGAAGGTCCTTCTGCCCATGATGCTCGTCGCCGCCGGATTGGGGCTGTCGCCGGCGCCCGCAGGCGCGGCCGAACGAAAGGCGGCCGAGGTGGAATGCAAACCGGCGGAAGAGAAGCTGGTCTACGACTGCATGATCACCGTCAAGGCCAGGAAGAGCGGCACCCCGATCGCCGATGCCGAGTTCACGGTCGGCGCCGACATGCCGTCCATGCCCGGCGCCCACAACGTCCGTCCGGTGCCGGCCGAACCCCACGGAATGCCCGGAATGTATCGCGCGCGCATCGAACTGGAGATGACGGGCGAGTGGGCGCTCAAGCTCGACTTCACCAAGCCGAACCGGGACCGCGTGATCAAGAAGCTCCATTTCGGCGGGACGGCCGGACAGGAAGCGTCCAAGTCCGGCATGCCCCACGGCGGCAACGACAAGGCCATGGGCCACGGAGCCCACAAAGGGAAGTGACCCCGTGGAGTACGGCAGCACCTCGGCGGGAGACGACATCCGCTTGCGCGCCTGAGCCAGGGTCCCGGGGCGGTCTTTGACAGGGGCATACACTTGGTCTAGGTACTAGTGGCGGGCGAGAGGTGCACCCATCATGAGCTACAAGACCATCCATCACCAAGCCGACGTGCTGGTCATCGGCGGCGGCGCGGCGGGCGCCATGGCGGCGATCCGCGCGCGCGAGGCGGGCGCGGACGTGCTGCTGGTGGACAAGTCCGTGTTCGGGCGCAGCGGCTGCGCGGCGCTGGCCTCGGGCGCGTACATCACCTACATGCCGGGCGACGACCTCATGATCCACCTCGGCGGCCGCGGCGTGCTCACCAACCAGACCAAGGCCATCGAGGCCATCTACGCCACCCATGACGTGCTCAAGATCCTCGACGGCTGGGGCGTGAGGTTCGTCAAGGAGCGCGGCGAGATCTGGCGCGGCAAAGGCGGGTCCGGGGCGGCCGCCAGCGGCGGCCTCGCGGCGGGCCTGGTGGGCGGCGGCACGGCGATGATGAAGGTGGTGCGGGGCGTGGCCCTGCGCGCCGGCGTGCGGGTGCTCAACCGGGTGTCGGTCACCGACCTCCTGACCTCCGACGGCAAGCACCCCACCGGCGGCCGCGTGGTGGGGGCGCTGGGGGTTTCAGGGCGCGAGCGCGAGGTCCACGTGTGCGAGGCCAGGTCCGTGGTGATGTGCGCGGGCGGGTTCAACTTCGGCTACAAGCGGCCGGGCCAGTGGTTCGCGGGCATGCCCCTCAATATCACCAGCGACGGCATCGCCATGCAGATCCGGGCCGGCGCGGTGATGGGCAACATGGCGTGCGGCAGCAAGTACCTGCAGACCATGGAGTTCATGTGCGCCCCCGGCATCGAGCACTTCACCACCATGGGCACCAGCTACTTCAACCGCCTGGGCGTGGACGTCATGAAGCGGTTCACGGAGTCCGAGGCCGAGTTCACCCGGCGGCTGTCGCTGGGACAGGCAGTGGCGCTGGAGATGCTGGAGGGGAACGGTCCGGTGTACCTCGACTGCACCAAGCTCCCGCCCGAGAACATCCGGATGCTGTACGAGGTCATCCCCATCATCATGAACACCCTCGAGGCGGGGGGGTACAACATCAGCAAGGAAAGGGTCCCCTACCTGCCGGTGCTGGCGGCCACCTACGGCTCCAGCCACGGCGGCGGCGCGGTGGTGGACGACCAGTGCAGGACCTCGTTGCCGGGGCTGTTCGCGGCCGGCGCCAGCAGCGACGGCATGAACATCTCGCCGAACCTCAACCTCTCCTGGTGCATGGTGCTGGGCTGGTGGGCCGGGCTGCACGCCGCCGACCACGCCCGGAACGCGGACATCAAGGGGGCGGTCGGGCAGCAGGTGGAGTCGCTGTCCAAGAGCGCCACGCAGTACCTCAAGCCGGAAGGGACCGACTTCAACGAGGTCCACGGCCGGGCCGCGGACCTGCTGCACGAACTGGGGGTCATCCTCAGCGACGAGAAGATCACCCGGGTGCGGCGCGGGCTCATGGACATCCTGGACACCTATGACAACGTCATGGCCAGGGACCCCCACGACCTCGTGAAGGTGGTGGGGCTGCGGAACTCCATCGAGGCGCTGACCGCCGTGCTGGACTACCTGCTGCACCGTCAGGAAAGCCGCGGCTCGGTCATCAACCGCGACCACCCCGAGACCGACAACGAGAAGTGGCTGGTGCTGAGCAAGTCCATCATCGAGAACGGCGCCCTGAAGATCTGGGACGAGCCCATTCCCCACGACGAGTTCTACGTGCACTACCGGCCGCGGTCCGGGAAGGCGATGCACCCCTTCTTCAAGGTCGCCGGGCAGGCGGTGGAGGCGGGAGAGTAGTTGCCATGGCTCAGGATCTGCATCTGCCCAAGGTCGAGATCTACAAGGAAGTCTGCATCTCCTGCACGGCCTGCGATGACGCCTGCCCGACGGACGTGATCAGGATCGGCAAGGACGGCTATCCCTTCGCCATGTACGAGGAAGACTGCCAGGGCTGCTTCATCTGCGAGTGGGACTGTCCCGTCGGCGCCATCAAGATTCGCGTCGCCCGCTGGTACGAAGCCGACAGCTCCTCTTGATGAGCGTCCTCTTCGCCCTGATCGCGTCGCTCGGTTTCGCGGTCTCCCACATCCTGATCCGCCGAGGGCTGGCCGAGTCCAACCCCTTGGCGGGGTTCACCATCTCCATCATCATCTCGTTCGTGACCCTGTGGGTCATGGTGGCGGCCTCCATGCCCTTGGCCGCCTTCTGGACCCACGCCATCTGGTACTTCGCGGTGGGCGGCCTGTTCGCCTCCGGCCTGGGGCGGTGGCTGGTCTACGTCTCCATCCACCGGCTGGGGGTGGCGCGCTCGATCCCGGTGGTCAGCACCACGCCCATGTTCGCCTCCATAATGGCGGTGCTCATCGTCGGAGAGCACTGGACCCTGGGGGCCTTCTTCGGCACCACCATGATCATCGCCGGCGTCATCGTCATCTCGCGGACCCACGAGCAGAAGGAGGCCGAATGGCGGCGGCGGGACTTCATCTTCCCGCTGCTGGCGGCGCTGTCGTTCTCCTTCGCCGCCAGCGTCCGCAAGCTCGGCTTCTTCATCGACAACCTGCCGCTGATGGCCTCGTGCGTGAACGCCACCACCGGGCTGGCGCTGGCCACCGGCATGGTCTACGGCCGGGGCGGGCCGCGCAAGGTGCTGCCGATGTCCCGCAAGGTGTTCGCCTGGTTCGTCGCCGCGGGACTGTGCAACACCACCGGGATGCTGGCGAACTTCTACGCCCTCGCCGCCGGCGACATCGTCATCGTCGAGCCTCTCATCAGCACCAACCCGGTGTTGACGGTAGTGCTCACGGCCATCTTTCTGCGCGACGTGGAGACGGTGAACTTCAGGGTGTGCGTCGGCGTCGCGTTCACCTTCGCCGGCACCCTGCTGCTGGTGTACGCCAGGACGGGCGGGGGCTAGTGTCCTGTCCTCCCCGGTCGGTCCGTGTCCTTTCGCGGCCGCCTTCGCTACAATGACCGCGTGCGCACCGGACTGGAAAGACTCCTCGACAACCCCCGCCGCTGGCTGGGGGGCGCACGCGTCGGGCTGGTCGCCAACCCCACCACGGTGAATCGCGAGCTGGGCCACGCCGCCGACCTGCTGCACCGGCACCCGGACATGGACCTGCGCTGCCTGTTCGGCCCGGAGCACGGACTGCGCGGGTCGGCCCAGGACATGGTGGGGGTGGCGGACGACACCGACCCCGCCACCGGCCTGCCGGCGGCCAGCCTCTACGGCGCCACCTTCGAGTCCCTCGCGCCCGCGCCGGAGCGGCTTTCGGGCCTCGACGTGCTCGTGTTCGACGTCCAAGATGTGGGTGCGCGGTACTACACCTACGCCGCCACCATGGCCCTTTGCATGCGCGCGGCAAGGGCTTCCCGGGTCAAGGTCGTCGTCCTCGACCGGCCCAATCCCATCGGCGGCGTGGCGGTGGAGGGCGGCGGGCTGGACGAGGGGCTGGAGAACTTCTGCGGCCTGTACCCGGTGCCGCAGCGGCACGGCATGACGCTGGGCGAGCTGGCGCGGCTGTACAACGACACCTTCGACATCGGCTGCGAGCTGGAGGTGGCGGCGTGCGAGGGATGGTCGCGGAGCGCCTACTACGACCGCTCCGGCCTGCCCTGGGTGATGCCGTCACCCAACATGCCGACCCCGGAGACCGCGCTGGTCTATCCGGGCATGTGCCTGCTCGAAGGCACCAACCTTTCCGAGGGCCGGGGCACCACGCGTCCCTTCGAGCTGTTCGGCGCGCCCTTTATCGACGGCGCCGCGCTGGCCCGGGAGTTGCGGCGCGCGGACCTGCCCGGGGTGCTGTTCCGGCCCTGCGTCATCGAGCCGGCGTTCCACAAGTTCAAGGGCGAGCGCTGCGGCGCAGTCCAGTTGCACGTCGCCGACAGAACGGCGTTCAAGCCCTACCGCACCGGCCTCGCAGTGCTGGCGGCGGTGCGGAAGCTGTGGCCCGAATCGTTTGCCTGGAGAAGGGAGCCCTACGAGTTCCGGTCCGACGTCCCGGCCATCGACCTCTTGACCGGCCGCCCGGCCGTCAGGCAAGCCATTGACGGCGGCGCAACGCTCGACGAAGTGGTGCGCGTCGCTTGCGGCGGCACCGGGCTCTACGACGCCGGACGCGAAGCGGCCCTGTTGTACGAATGACGAAACCGAGGCCGCGGCGAAGATGACACGCATGGATCACGAAGGAGGAGGATCATGGCAGATCAGGAAGTAGCAGTGGTGGTGGGAGGAGGGCCGGGGCTGAGCGCCTCGCTCGTACGGCTGTTCACTCGCGAAGGCATGAAGGCGGCCATCGCGGCCCGCAACCCGGACAAGCTCCAGGCCCTTTCCGACGGCACCGGCTGCCGTACCTACCGGTGCGATGCCGTCGTCCCGGAGGAAGTGGACGGCCTGTTCGCCCGGGTCGCGGAGGATCTCGGCGACCCCGATGTCGTAGTCTACAATGCCAGCGGCCGCGTGCGCGGGCCGCTCACCGAGCTCGACGCCGGCGCGGTCAGGGACGCCATCATGGTGACCTGCTACGGCGGCTTCCTGGTGGGACAGGCCGCGGCCGCGAGCATGCTCCGGACCGGCGGCGGCACCATCCTGTTCACCGGCGCGTCGGCCAGCGTCAAGGGTTACGCCAACTCCGCGAGCTTCGCCATGGGCAAGTTCGGGCTCAGCGGCCTGACCCAAAGCATGGCGCGGGAGCTGCAGCCGCAGAACATCCACGTGGCGCAGGTGGTCATCGACGGCGGCATCGACTCGCCCAAGCGGGACCCCGGCCGCGGCGCGGACACCTGGCTGAGCCCGGACAGCATCGCGGAGACCTACCTGCAGCTCCACCGCCAGCACCGGAGCGCGTGGGCCTCGCAGATCGAGCTGAGACCCTGGGTCGAAAAGTTCTGAGGGACTAAGGTTTCCGCGCCGGCTGCCGATCTTCCCTAGAAGGATGGGAAGCAAGGCTCCAGGCGCGGAGACGCGGCGGCCGGGCGCTCGCCTCGGAGGAGAGGCGGGCGTCGTCCTCCCGTCGGTTCTCATGCTGGTGGCGGTGCTGACCGTGGTGGGCAGCGCCAGCATGAAGGCGGCCCTGACCGACCTGCGGATCGCGGGCGCCCACTACAAGAGCGTCGCCGTGTTCCACATCGCCGAAGCCGGACTCGCCCACGGCCGGCACGAGGTTTCCGACGAGGACGGCGTGCAGGACTTCGCCGCCATCCTGGCGCCCACGACCCTCTTCGGCGCCCGCGGTTTCCACGACGGCAACTACACGGTGACGGCGGTCCCCGTCACCGGCGCCGTTCCCGCCCGAATCCGCCTCCGATCGTCCGCGTGCTATCCCGCGGCCGACCCCTGCGCGCGCCAAAACGCCAGGGCCTCCGTCGAAGCGCTGCTGGAGCACGACCCCGCCGGCGCCACGCCCCGGGAACGGGTCCGCCTGGTGGCCTGGAGGGCGCTGGATTGACTACTCGGCCCATTCCGGTACAATCGTTCCTGTTCGGCTGTTTCTGAAAGGAGATCGCCCATGAGTGCCGTTCCCTACGACGTCTATATCCTCTTGACCATCATCGGCACCGGCATTTCCCTGGCCGCGCTGATTCTGCCGGATTTGCGTTCGTTGAAGCGGGACGTCGGCAAACTCCAGGAAAACATGGGCGACCTCCGGGAACGCATGGCTCGCCTGGAGGGCCTGTTCGAGGGATTCACCCGACGGTACGACAACCGCGAGAGCGTTCACAAGGAGTCCATGCCATGAGTGCCGTTCCCTACGATGTCTATATCCTCCTGGCCATCGTCGGCACCGGTATCTCCCTGGCCGGGCTGATTCTGCCGGACCTGCGTTCAATCAAGCGTGATGTCGGCGAA
This sequence comes from uncultured Binatia bacterium (SeqCode), assembly GCA_965219905.1. Taxonomy (GTDB): domain Bacteria; phylum Desulfobacterota; class Binatia; order UBA9968; family JAJDTQ01; genus JAJDTQ01. The sequence goes on from CBDCOS010000008.1 coordinate 440,937, forward strand.
CTCCGGGAACGGGTGGCTCGCCTGGAGGGGTTGTTCGAGGGATTCACCCGGCGGGATGACAGCCGGGAGAGTGTGCCCTAGCACGGCGGTCGAGCTCCCAGCACCTCCAGCACCCGCTCCGGCCTCAACGGCAGATCCTTCACCCGCAGTCCGTCCAGGGCGTTGGCCACGGCGTTGCCGATGGCGGGTTCCACCGGGCCCAGGGCGGCCTCGCCCATGCCCTTGGCGCCGAAGGGGCCGTCGGGATGGGGGTGCTCCACCAGAAGGGACGAGAAGGTCTCGGGGTGGTCCTGCATGGACGGGGGGAGGTAGCTGAGGAAGGTGCAGTTGATGGGCTGGCCGTTGTCGAAGACCATCTCCTCGAACAGCGACGAGCCCAGGGACATGAGCATGGAGCCCTCGTTCTGGAGGTGGCACTGGCGCGGGTTGATGGCCTTGCCGGCGTCCACCGCGGTGACCAACCGCACCACCCGCACCTTGCCGGTCCCGGTATCCACCTCCACCTCGGCGGCGCAGGCGGACAGGAAAAAGAAGGCGGAGGCCTTGCCCTTGCCGGTGGCCGGGTCCACGCCGCCCCGGCTCTGAAAGCCGGCGCTGCCGAAGAGGCTGCCCACCACGCCGCCGAAACGGGCGCGGAAGAGATCGCTGATGGGAAGCCGCCGTTCGGGGACGCCCGCCACCTGTACGAAGCCGTCCCGAAGCTCCAGGTCGCCGGGGTCGGCCTCCAGCTCGCCGGCGCCGATCTCCAGAAGCTGGCCGGCCACCTCCCGGGCAGCCCGGACGGCGGCGTTGCCCATGCTGAAGACGGTGCGGCTGGAGCTGGTGGACTGGTCGAAGGGAGTCACGTCGGTATCGGGAAGGGTAACGGAGACCCGTTCCCGGGGCAGTCCCAGCACCTCGCTCACCATCTGCGCCAGGCTGGTCTGGACCCCTTGTCCGATCTCCACGCTCCCGGCCAGCAGAGTGGCGGAGCCGTCTGCATTGAGCCGGACGCTGGCGGAGGAATGGGACGGCGTCATCGTGGTCTTGATCATCACCGCCACGCCCTTGCCGCGGACCAGCGGTGCGGCCGGCGCGGGCGCTTGCTCCGCCCCGCCGCGCCACTCGACCGCCTCGGCGGCGGCCCGGAGACAGTCCTCCAGTCCCACCGCCTCCAGGGTATCGCCGGTGACGAAGACGTCGCCGTCGTGCACCAGGTTCCGGAGCCGCATCTCCACCGGGTCCAGCCCGAGCCGGCGTGCCATGTCGTCCATCTGCGCCTCGTAGGCCCAGCACACCTGGGGCACACCGAAACCCCGGTAGGGTCCGGTGGGCGGGGTGTTGGTGTAGACGCACCAGGAACTCAGGCGCTGGTGCGGGATCCGGTAGGGTCCGCCGGAAACCTCGCCGCCGTTGCGCGAGGTGGAAGGGCCGGTGAGGGCGTAGGCGCCGGTATCGTAAACCGCCTCCACCTGCCGGGCCAGGATCGTGCCGTCGCGCTTCACGCCGGTCTTGATCCGCACCACCGACGCATGGCAATGGCCCGTGAGGAACACCTCCTCGCGGGTGAGCTTCCACTGCACCGGCCGGCGCGCCTTGCGGGCCAGCGCCGCGGCCAGGGGTTCCAGCCGCAGGTGCACCTTGCCGCCGTAGCCGCCCCCGACGTAGGGCACCACCACTCGCACCATGGATTGCGGCAGCTCGAACAGCTCGGAGAGCTGCACCCGGATGGACGAAGGGTTCTGGGTGGCGGAATAGACCGTCAGCTTGCCGGCGGCATCCCACAGGGCGGTGACCACGTGGGGTTCCAAATGGCCGTGCTGGATCTTGGGGGTGGTGTAGACGTCCTCGAAGACCAGGTCCGAGGCGGCGAAACCCTCCTCGACGTCGCCACGACCGACGCTGTAGGAAGTCAGCACGTTGGCCCGGTCTTCGTAGTGGTAGTGGCCCTTGTCGAGCCGGCTCTCGGACTGCACCCGGGTTTCGTGGAGCACCGGCGCGCCGGGCTCCATGGCTTCCATCGGGTCCAGCACCGGCTCCAGGGGCTCGTACTCCACCCGGATGAGATCAAGGGCTTCCTCGGCGATGTCCGGTTCTTCGGCTGCCACCGCGGCCACCACCTCGCCGGCGTAGCGCACCCGGTCCAGCGCCACGATGGGCTGGTCCTTGACCACGGGTCCGAAATGAGAGCGCCCAGGCGGGAGGTCCGCCCGTGTGAGCACCGCCGCGACGCCCGGAAGGGCCTCCGCCGCACTCGCGTCCACCGAGGCAAGCCGCGCGTGCGGATGGACGCTCCGCAGCGCCTTGACGTGCAGCAGACCCGGAAATTCGAGGTCGCCGGTGTATTGGGCGGCGCCGGTGACCTTCGCCGGTCCGTCCACCCGTGATGCGTTTTCGCCGATGAAGCTCATAAAGACTTCTGATTAACCGTCACCGGGGTGGGCGGCCGCCACGGGCCACGGTCCCCGGCCTCAACCCCGCCTGGATTCCCGCTTTCGCGGGAATGACGGAGGAAGGGTTACGCCTCGGCCGCGGCCCAGAGCACGCGGATGGCGGGCAGGCCGAGAAACTGGGGGCCCCGTTTCTGCCGTCCGATGCGCTCCCAGGTGTCGCCCCGGTCGCCGCTCCGGTAGATGTCCCCTTCCCCGGGCGGGCCGGCGGTATGGCCTCGGGCCACGTCGCCGAAGGCCGCCAGGATGGCATCCTCGTCATAGGGGTCCCGGGCCAGTTGCCAGCACATGCCGGGATGCGTCACCGGCAGGCCCGCGCCCACCTGCCGCCAGGTCCGGCCGGAGTCCTCGCTGCGGTAGATGCGGCCGTCGGCGCCCGTGGGACGGTCCCAGTACTGGGGCGAGCCGTGTCCTCCCGCCAGGAACAGCGCCGGCGGGTCCCCGGGCAGCATCACCACGTCGTGGAAGTAGTCGCTGTCCATGCCCCGCTCGGCGCGCTGCCAGCCGGCCTCGGGCGGATCGCCGCGAAAGAAGCCGCGGGAGGTGGCGGTGAAGAAGGCGGCGGGGTTGTCGGGCGAGCGGACGATCATGTGCACGTCCGGGTACTCGATGCCCTCGCTCACGTCCTCCCAGGTCTCGCCCCGGTCGAAGCTGCGCACGACGCCGCCGTGCTCCAGCGCCAGGTAGAGGGTGTCGGTGTTGTCAGGGTCGATGTAGATGTGGCGCACGTGCCCGTGGTGCGGCGGGTACGGAAACCACCAGTGGTGCTGCACCTCCGGGGGCAGGGCCCGCAGGCCCTCGAGCTCCTCCCAGGAGCCGCCCCGGTCCTCGCTGCGGTAGAGCTGCACCGGCTCGGTGCCGGCGTAGACCACCCGGTCCTCGACAGGGTCCACCGTAACCCAGCGGATATCGCCTTCGAGCACCCGCTGCCAGTGGCGCCCCTCATCGCGCGTGCGGTAGAGGCCGTCCTGGGTCACCCCCGCGTAGACCACCTCGGGGGTGGCGCGGCATCCCCACACCGAGTCCACCACCTGGTCCGGAAAGAAGCTCTGGTACTCCCTCGATCCGCGCATGGAGGTCCAGATGTCTCCCACCCCCCGCAGGATTACCATGCCGGCCTGGGTGCCGGCGTAGAGTCTGAGAGCCTCGGCCACCGGGTGTCCCTCCGAAACCGGAGCGTCAGGCCTGCTGCAGCCTCTCCAGGAAGGTCGCCGTATCCATCACCACGCCGAAGTGCTTGTCGAAGTTCTGGAGTGTGGCGGCCTGCTCCTCGTCGGAAAAGCAGGCGTTGCTGTCGGACAGGAAGAGCACCTTGAAGTCGCGCATGGCGCCGTCCCGGGCGGTGCTGTCGCAGCACACGTTGGTGGCCACCCCGGTGATGGCGATGGTGTCCCGGCCCAGGCGCCGCAGCACGTTCTCCAGGTTAGTGCCGTAGAAGCCGCTGTAGCGAAACTTCTTGATGGTGATCTCGTCCTCCTCGGGCTTTATGCTCTCCAGGAACTCGGCGCCAGGCGCCCCCTCGATGTTGGTCCAGGGATCGTCGGTGTTGTGAGTCATCGGCTTCAGGTCGGCGAACACGCCCACGTCCGCGAGGTCCTTGCGCTTGGTGGTGTAGAGATAGATGACCGGCACCTCCGACGAGCGGCACACCTTCAGTATCTCCTGGATCTTCGGGATGATGTCCTCCGACGACGGCAGGTAGCGGCATCCCCTGGGGTCCACCCACATGTTCTGCATGTCCACCACGATCAGGGCCGTGTTGTCCTTGCCGATACGCCAATTGTCCGCGGCACGGGTCTCTTCCATGTTTCACCTCCTGCGGGATACGAATCCACGGCGGGCACCGGAATTCCCGTCTAACACAGACGAAACCGCGGCTACAAGCCGGTGTCGTCCGGTTGACAAATGCCCCTGTCTTCAATGAGAAGAGAGGGGGCAATCTCGTGCGCAACAGCAACAGGAGGACAGCATGATACGGTTCATAATCGGTTTACTGGCGCTGATAGTCATGGCCCAGGGCGTTCACGCGCAGACCGTGAGCATCGGCACCAACCCGCAAGGTTCGCTGGCGTACGCGACCGGAGCCGGCGTGGCCAAGACGGCCATCGAGGCGGGCGGCGTCAACATGCGGGTAGTGCCCCAGGGCGGTCCGGTGGTGACCCTGCCGCTGGCCAACAACGGCGAGCTGGATTTCACCATCTCCAACGTCGCCGCCAGCTCGTTCGCCTACCTGGGGAAGGGCACCTTCGAAGGCAGGAAGCAGGGTAACATCCGGCTGGTGGCCGTGCTGTTCCCGCTCTATTCCGCTTTCTACGTGCGCAACGACTCGGACATCAAGACGCTCAAAGACCTCAAGGGCAAGCGGGTCCCGTCGAGGTTCACCAAGCAGAAGATCGTCGGCTTCAACGCGCGGTCCGTTCTGGCCACCGCGGGACTGAGCTTCGAGGATGTCGTCGGCGTGCCCGTGCCCAACGGGGTCCGCGGCGTGCGGGACTTCATGGAAGGGAAGAACGACGCCGCGTTCTTCTCGGTGACGTCGGGAATCACCCGGCAGGCCCACGCCGCGGTGGGCGGCATCCGGGTCCTGTCCATGGACAACACGCCCGAGGCCCTGGCGGCATTGCGCAGCGTGGTGCCGGCAGGCGGCATGGCGACCCTTCAGCCGGCCAAGCTCTATCCCGGCGTCATGGGCCCCACCCACGTGTACGTGGCGTCCTTCGTCGTCAACGCGAGCACCAAGACCCCGGACGACGTGGTGTACAAGGTGGTGAAGGCGCTGCACGCCAACAAGCAGAAGCTCATCGGATCCCACGGCATGTTCAAGCAGTTCAATCCCGGCAAGATGCACGTGGACCTGGGAGTGCCGTACCATCCCGGCGCCGCGCGCTTCTACAAGGAAAAAGGGCTCTAGCGGGGTCGCAGACAAAGCATTGAACCCTCGCCATGACCGGCGGTGACGGAGACACCGTGCAGGCGCCCATGGCCTCCTGGACGGTGCGGATTGCCGGACGCCTGCTGGCCGGACTGCTGACGGCCGCGGCCCTGGCCGAGGCCGCCGACCTCTATCGGGCCGTCGGCATCGTGGTGTTTGCCGAGCAGCGTCTGCTGGCGCTGCTCGGCCTCGCGCTGGGAACCCTCTACATCCTCAAGGGGGCCGGGCCGGGCGGTCCGCGCCTCCGCGTGCCTTGGTACGACCTGCTGGCGGCAGCGGCCGGCGTGCTCGTATGCTTCTATCTGAGCTGGCACTACGAACGGATCTTCGAAGAGCTCTACTCGCGTCCGCGCGATGCCCTGCTGGGGGGTATGGTCATCCTGGTCCTGGTGGCGGAGGGAGTGCGCCGCTCCGCGGGCCCGGTGCTGTTCATCTTCCTGCTCTCGTTCTTCGCCCTGGGCCTCGTGAGCCACCTCATCCCCGGCCAGTTCCAGGGGCGCGACGTGGACTTCGACCGGCTGGTGATCTACCTGAGCCTCGACTCCAACTCGCTGGTGGGGATTCCCCTGACCGTGGCCACCACCATCGTCATCGCCTTCATCTACTTCGGCAACCTGCTCGACCTCTCCGGCGGCTCACGGTTCTTCACCGACATCTCCACCGCGCTCATGGGCCGGTACCGCGGCGGCTCCGCCAAGATCGCGGTCACCGCCTCGTCGCTCTTCGGCTCCATCTCCGGGAGCGCCACCTCCAACGTGGTCTCCACCGGCGTCATCACCATCCCGCTGATGAAGAAGGGAGGCTACCCCGCGCATACCGCGGGCGCCATCGAGGCGGTCGCCTCCACCGGCGGCCAGCTGATGCCGCCCATGATGGGGGCCGCCGCCTTCGTCATGGCCGAGTTCCTGCAGATCTCCTACCAGGAGGTGGTGCTGGCGGCGCTGATCCCGGCGGTCCTCTACTACGTGGCGCTGTTCATCCAGGCGGACCTGTTTGCCGCCAGAGAGGGCATCACGCGCGTGGACGAGAACACCATCCCGCCCCGCTGGCCGGTGTTCCGGGCCGGCTGGCCCTACGTAGTGCCGTTCGCCGTGGTGATCCTGTGCCTCTTCTACCTCAACCTGAGGCCGGAGACTTCGGCCCTGTGGGCCGCCGGGAGCCTCGTCCCCGTGGGCCTGTTCATCGGCTACCAGGGCGAGAGGATGCGCTGGTGGGTGATCTTCACCGTCCTGGCCAAGACCGGCGCCCTGTGTGTCCAGGTGCTGATGATAAGCTGCATGGCCGGAATCATCATCGGCGTCCTCAACATCACCGGCCTCGGCTTCGCGCTGACCCAAGCCATCATCCACCTGGCCGGCGGACAGACGGCCATGATCCTGCTGCTGGCCGCGCTGATTTCTATCGTGCTCGGCATGGGCATGCCGACCCTCGGGGTCTACCTGCTGCTGGCGACCCTGGTGACCCCCTCCATGGTGGAGGTCGGCATCCCGCCCATGGCGGCGCACCTGTTCGCGCTCTACTTCGGCATGCTGTCGCTGATCACCCCGCCGGTGGCGGTGGCGGCCTTCACCGCGGCCACCGTGGCCGAGTCCGATTTTCTGCGCACCGGCTTCGCCGCCGTCCACTTCGGCTGGACCGCCTACGTCGTCCCGTTCCTGTTCGTGCTGGCGCCGGAGCTGCTCATGGAGGGCTCGGCCCTGACGATCATTCACACGGCGGCCACCGCCGTGGTCGGCGTCTGGCTCGTGTCGGCGGGCTTCATGGGCTTTTTCGCCAGGCCGTTGGGGACGGTCCACCGGGTCCTGTTCATGGCGGCCGGGTTCCTGTTGTTCTTTCCGGCCGGAGGGGTGAGCTACGGCATCTGGACGGACGTGGCCGGCGCCTGCCTGGCCGGGGTTCTTGCCCTGATCGGGGGATTTCGGGGCGAGAAGAACTGACTACAACGCCTCGGCCCCGAAACGCTCGATGGCCTCCAGGGTCTCGCGCACGTCGTCCCAAGTGGTGTTGTGGTTGATGATGCAGAGTCTGAGAGAGAACTTCTTCGCCAGCGTCGTTGACGAGAGGAGTGCGCGGTCCTCCCAGAAGACCCGGGCGAGCACATTCCGGTTGACCTTCTCGAGCGTTTCCTCGTCGAGGTCGCGGCCGGTGGGGTTCACCCGGAAGCACACGATCCCCAGCGATGCCGGGTTCAAAGTCTCGAGCATGGGACTCTCCCGGACGTAGTCGTCGGCCCGGGCCGCCAGCTCCATCCCCTTCGACACCGCCTCGCGGAATGCGGCCATCCCGAAGGTCTGCACCGACATCCAGATCTTCAATGCGCGGGCGGAGCGGCTGAGTTGCAGGCCGCGGTCCGAGAAGTTGGGGTGGTTCGCACCCCATATGGTGTCCTGGAGAACGTCGTGATGCACCTCGAACGCCTTCTCCAGCGTCGAGGCGTCCTTCACCAGAAGCCCCCCCACCTCGTACGGCTGGAAGAACCACTTGTGGCCATCCAGGTTCACCGAGTCGGCGCGCTCGATGCCCTGCAAGAGCTCCTTGCCCTTCTCGGTCACCACCGCGAAGCCGCCGTAGGCCGCGTCCGCGTGCAGCCAGATGCCTTCCGCCTCGCAGTAGTCGGCCATGGCCTCCAGCGGGTCGATGGCCCCGGTGCTGGCGGCTCCGGCATTGGCGCACACGGTGATGGGATTGAACCCCGCGGCGCGGTCCTCCGCCACGGCGCGAGCGAGCGCGTCCACGTCCAGGCGGAAGCGTTCATCGGTGGGAAGCAGCCGTACGCACTCCGGCCGGATGCCGGTGATCCTGGCCGCCCGGATGTGCGCGCTATGGCTCTGGTCGCTCATGTACACGGTGGCGCGCTCGGGATTGCCCGCGGCTTCCCGAGCGGCGACGAAGGCATCCACGCTGGCCGCCGAGCCTCCGCTCGTCAGAAGGCCTCCGGCGCTCTCCGGATAGCCGAGCCAGCCCTTCAACCAGTCGATGACAACCAGCTCGACGGCGCTGGGACCGCTCGCCACCAGCCAGGTACATTGGTTGAAGTTGTACCCGGCCGCCATGAAGTCCGCCAGGATCCCCGGCCAGGTGGGCGACGACGGGATGAACGCGAAGCAACGCGGGTGGTCCAGGCGCGTCGCGAACGGCAGCACCTCGCGCGCGACCCACTCGATCACCTCCCCCGCCGGCCGGCCGGCCTCGGGCGGATCCTCCTTCAGCTTGGCGTCGAGCGCCTGCTGAAAGTCGCCGTCCCAGGCATTGTCCGCGGGGAGACCTTCGATACGGTTCACCAGAATCTCCGCCGCCTTGCGCGCGAGATCCAGCATGACATCGGGCTCCATCCGGAGTCCGCCACGTTCCCGGTTACGCGCGTCCGCGGTCGGTGCCTTCTCTGTCTTCTTATTGTCTGAGTGCTCCATAGCATTTCATAACTATACGAAACTGATCTCATGTGTAATACGTGGTCATTGATAAACTAGACGGCCACACACCAAACCCGGAGGTTACCCCATGACCGAAGTCGTCATGATCGGCACCGGAGTCCCGGAGCCCAATCCCAACCGGCAGGGGTCGTGCATCGCGATCGTCATCGACGGCAAGCCTATCCTGCTCGACTGCGGCCGAGGCGCCCTGACGCAGCTCGTGCGCGCGGGGATCGACCCGGCGCAGGTGGAACAGGTGTTTCTTTCGCACCTCCACTACGACCACATCATCGGCCTTCCCGATCTGCTGCTGGGGAGCTGGATGGTGGGGCGCAGCACCGGCGTGGAAGTGTTCGGCCCGGCGGGCACCACGGCTTTCGTGGAAGGTGTCCTGGAAGCGTTCAGGGTCGATATCCAGGGGCGCAAGGCCACCGGCACCAACTCGAAGTTCGAGGTCTCCACCCGCGAGATCGACGAGGGCCAGGTGTGGGAGACGCCGGAATGGAAGCTCGACGCCGTGCGCGTGGTGCACATTCCGGGCAGCCTCGGCTTCCGGGTCGATACCCGTGACCGTTCCATCGTCTTCTCCGGCGACACACGGCCGTGCCCGGCGCTGGTGGAGTTGGCCAAGGATTGCGACCTGCTTATCCACGAGGTGCTGTTCTCCCCGGAGATGGAGCAGAACGGCGCCCCCGCCGGCCGGCATCCGGAGTTCATTCATCCGGAATGGGCCAACCGCGTGCGCCATACCAAGCCGCACCAGGTGGGGAAGATCGCCGCCGAAGCCAACGCGAAAAAGCTCGTGCTCACTCACCTCTGGTCCGAGAAGGAGGAGGACCGGCTCAAGGCGGAGGTCGCCGCCCACTATTCGGGGGAGATCGTCGTGGCCGAGGACCTGATGCGGGTCTGATCCGGACGCCCGCACGGATACAAGGAGGAAGAGATGCTGGCAGCCAAGGACCTGCAGGGGGTGCTGGCGATCATGCCGACGCCGGCCAGGGAAGGAGCCGACAGCCTGGACGCGGTGGACACCGTGGACCTCGACGAGACCGCTCGGCTGGCCGAAAGCCTGGTGACAGACGGCGTCTCCGGCATCATGGTGCTGGGGACCATGGGAGAATGCGCCACGGTCTCCCGGAGCGATTACGACGCCTACGTGACCTGCCTGCTGGAGACCGTGCGCGGGCGCGTGCCAACCTTCGTCGGCACCACCGCCCTGGGCGGACACGAGATCGCCCAGCGCATCCGCTTCGTCAAGGAACGGGGCGCCGCCGGCACGCTCCTGGGCATCCCCATGTGGCAGCCGGCGACCCTGGACATGGCGGTGCATTTCTACGCCGGGGTGGCCGAGGCGTTCCCGGACTTCCCCATCATGGTCTATGCCAATGCACGGGCGTTCCGGTTCGCCTTCGACACCGACTTCTGGCGGCGGGTGGTTAACGTGGCGCCGACGGTGATGTCGGCCAAGTTCTCCAACCGGGGCATCCTCCGGGACGTGGTGGCGTCCACCGAGGGACGGGTGAACTTCGTTCCGCCCATCGGGCTGGCCTACGAGTTCGCGCAGATCTCGCCGAAGACCGCCAACACCTGCTGGACTCCCTCGGTCGGGCCGCAGCCCGCGCTGGCGCTGATGAACGCCCTGGCGGCCGGCGACGGCGAACGCGCCAAGGCCGTGGCCGACGACATCGCCTGGGCCGCCGAGCCGCATCACGCCATCACCAGCTCCCAGGAAGTCTTCGCCTCCTACAACATCCAGATGGAGAAGGTCCTCATGGGCGCCTCCGGCTATTGCAAGCCCGGCCCCATCCGGCCGCCCTACGACGTCATGCCGGAGGACTTCGCGGAGGCGTGCCGGGAATCCGGCCGGCGCTACGCGGAGCTGAGGGCCAAGTACGCGCCACCCTCGGGCTGACCCGCCCCGGGGGCGCCGGCAGGCCGGCACCATGACGCTGATCCTCACCAACGAGGAGATCGAGAGCTGCTTCACCCTGGAGGAGTGCTTCAGGGTGATGGAGCCTGCGTTCATCGACCTGGGCAACGGCGCCGCGGCGAACCTCCCACGCCAGGACCTGCTGGTCCCCGGGCCCCTGGAGGGCAGCTACCACGGTCTCAAGTCGGCGGGCGGCTCCATGCCGCGCTTCGGCGTTACCGCCGCCCGCCTCACCTCCGATATCGTCACCTGGCCGGAAGTGGACGGCGAGAGGCGTCGGGTCAAGGTGCCACTGGCCATGGGCAACAAGTACGTGGGCCTGGTGTTCCTGTTCAGCACCGCCACCGGCGAACTGCTGGCCATCTTCCCGGACGGCCTGGTCCAGGCCATCCGCGTGGGCGTCACCAACGCCTTGTCGGCGAAGTACATGGCGCGGCCGGAATCGTCGGTGCTGGGGCTCTACGGCTCCGGCTGGCAGGCCCGTTCCGGCCTGCTGGCGATGTGCTCGGCCATGCCCATCCGCGAGGTGCGGGTCTTCAGCCCGACGGAGGAGCACCGCCGGAGCTTCGCCCGCGACATGGATGAACAGGTGGAGGCTCAAGTGCGGGCGATGAACGTACCCGAGGACGCGGCCCGCGGCGCTGACATCGTGCTCCTGGCAACGAATGCCCTCGCGCCTTTCTTTCCGGCCGACTGGATTCGGGACGGAATGCACATCGCCACCGTGCGCTCCAGCGAGTTGACCGTCGACGCGCTGCTGCGTTGCGACCGGTTGGTGGTATCGAGCCGGGAGGCGGCCAGGCTGGTGACCCTGCCGGGAGAAGAAGAGCGAATTCCGGAGCTGGGCGAGGGTGATTACCGGCGGGAGGAGTTGCAAGGCACGGAAGCCGACTGGAGCCTCAAACCGGAACTGGGAGAGCTCATGGCCGGGAGGACGCCAACTCGGGAAAGCCGGGCCGAGGTGACCTGTATGCTGAACTACGTGGGCCTGGGACTTCAGTTCGCCGCCGCCGGAGCACGTATCTTCGAGCTGGCGAAGGAGAGGGGCTTGGGCAGGGAACTGCCCACGGAATGGTTCTCGCAAGACCTGCACTCGTAGGCGGAGTAGTGCGCAACAGCCAAAGGAACGCCGAACCCTTTTCGCCTACCCGGTCTACGGGCAGAACGCCAGCTTGGTCAGTAACACGATGGCTACGGGATCAGCAGGATCTTGCCGGCGGTCTTGCGGGATGCCAACACGCGATGGGCCTCGGCCGCCTGAGACAGCGGAAGAGTCGAGCCAATGCGTACGCTCAGACCCCCTGCCTCGATCCATGCGAGCACGTCACCGGCCCGGGCAAGGATCTCGGCGCGGTCGGTGGTGTGGTGGGTGAGGCTCGGGCGGCTGAGGGAAAGCGATCCCTTGGCGTTGAGCACCGCGGTGTCGAAGGGCGGCACCGCGCCGCTGGACTGGCCGAAGATCACCATGCAGCCGCGCGGCGCCAGCGCATCGAGGCTCTTCTCGAAGGTGCTCTTCCCCACCGAGTCGTACACGGCGTTGACCCCTCGGCCGCCGGTGAGCCGGCGCACCTCGGCGGTGAAGTCCGCGGCCGTGTAGTCGATGACCGCGTCGGCGCCCGCTGCTTCGGCGATGCGCGCCTTCTCGGCCCTGGACACGGTGCCGAACACCCGTGCCCCGCGCATCTTCGCCATCTGGACCAGCAGCAGTCCGGTGCCGCCGGCGGCGGCGTGGACGAGGACGGCGTCGCCCGGCCCCACGGAGTAGGTGTCGCGGGTGAGGTAGTGGGCGGTCATGCCCTGGAGCATGGCTGCGGCCGCGGATCGGAGGTCCACGGTCTCGGGCACCCGCACCAAGTGGCGCTCGGCCACCGCGGCCAGCTCGGCGTAGGAACCGTAGCCGTTGGAGATGCCGTAGGCGACCCGGTCGCCGACCCGGACCTCGGAGACGCCGCTTCCCACGGCGCGCACGGTGCCGGCGCCCTCCGCGCCGGGGATGTAAGGGAGCTTGCGCCCGTGATGCCCGCCCCAGTGGAAACCCGAGCGATAGTAGATGTCCAGGTAGTTGACTCCGGCGGCGGCCACCTCCACAAGCGCCTCGTCCGCGCCGGGCTCGGGGTCCTCCGTCTCCTCGTAGCGGAGCACCTCCGGGCCGCCCAGCTCGTGCACCCGGACGGCCTTCACGGTAAACGGCCCCGTGCAGATAGCCGTCGATTGACCCGCGGCATCAATCCAGCAGCGCCACCACTCTGGCCGGGGCGGATTCGGTCTTCCACTTGGCCGGGAGCGCGATGATCTTCGCCGAGGCGCCGATCTGGTCCAGGTTGATGAGGTTTTCGATCTGGCAGGTGACCCGGGGCAGGATGGTGCGGTGGACCGTCATGCCGCTGGTGAGAATCTCGTCGGCGTGCTGGTAGTCCGCGCCCTTCTCTTCCTGGGCGAAGTCGTAGCCGATGACCGCCGGTTGCTTGTCTACAACCCACTGGGCCGCCTCCCGGGACAGGAACGGCGAGTCGTTCCACCAGGACGGATCGGTGGTCTTATGACCCTTGGGCCAGTCGGTGCGCAGCAGCAGGATGCCTCCGGGTTCGATCTTCACACCTTGCTCCGCCAACGCCGCCTCGGCCCGCTCCATGTCCTCGGGCGTGATGCGGGCGCCGGGGTGGCACCGGAACGACAGGTCCAGCACCACGGCGGTGCCTATCAACGGCTCCAGTGGAAGCTGCTCCACCGACGGTTTGTCTCGGAAGAAATGGTGCGGCGAATCGATGTGGGTGCCCGCGTGAACGGTCAGCTCCACCAGGTTGGAGACGAACCCCTTGTCCTCCCAGTCGATGATGGGCTTTATCTTGAAGTAGGTCTCGTCGGGCGCGAACGGAGCCGAGTCGCACTCCTCTACGGTCATGCTGAGATCGACGATGCGCATGGAAAAGGCTCCTTTCCGCAAGACAAACGGTTCGTGTCCTTATATCATTGCCCCGAACCGGCATGTCAACGCGCGTCGCAGACCGCTTCAACCGGGTGGTTCTTGCCGGACATCACGAAGGAGGCAACGCAATGATCTATGAAGTGCGGTTTCAGACGGTGGATCCCGGGACTCGAGACGAATACGTGAAAGCCTACAAGGAAGCGATCCAGTCCAGCAAGGAGGCCGGGTGTTACGGCGGGTTCATCATGTGCAGCGACGAGGACCCCTCCAGGGTCATGGTCCTCCTCCACTGGGAAACCCGCGAGCACCACGAACGCTGGCGCGGCACGCCGCCCCACGTCAAGTTCCGCCAGACCATCGACCCCTGGCAGACCAAGCCCAGCCTCGGCGACTACTACGTCGCCGAGACCATCTGACCGGTCGCGGCCCGAGGCTCTACGACCAAAGACCGCCCTGGGGCATCCAACCCGATTGCGGGCGCTGGATCAACTCTTCAGTCCCGCGGAACAGGCTGTGTCAGAGCTCTGCTCGGACACGGGAACGGCACCACGCCCCGAGCCGTCATTTCCGCGCAGGCGGGAATGACGTATTCGTAACGTCTCTGCCAGCCGGCGAAATTGCAAAGGACGGGACTCCTGTGATAACCCCGGCGAGTGTGCGACGCAGGACCGTGACACGGGCGCGGAGCGCACGTGTGCGTAGCTGGGGCTTGGGAAATCTGCCACGGAGGTGAACCATGCGTAGAGGAACGAGTTTGCGAAAGGGTTTGGCAATGGCCGGCGCGAGCCTGGCGGCGATGCTTCTGTGCCTGCTCATCGGCACCACGGCCGGCGCCCAGAAGCTGCCGGGCAAGATCACGTGGATCGTGCCCTTCGGCCTCGGGGGCGGCACCGGGACGTCGGCGCTGCTGCTGGCGCCGAAACTGCAGGCGAAGCTCGCGGGCAACGGCGTCAAGGAAGTCAAGGTTGTGAGCCTTCCCGGGGCGGGCGGCACCGTCGGGACGAAGAAGCTCTATGGCTCGCCGGCGGACGGAAGCGTCATCGGCAGCATGCTGCCGGCGGGCGGCCTGGCGCAGTCCGCCACGCGGGACGTGGGGTTCGACCTGTCCAAGTTCACCTATCTGGCCAAGATCACCACCGCTCCGCGTTTCCTGTTCGTCAAGGGAGACTCCCCCATCAAGACCCTCGACGACCTCATCGCCGAGGGAAAGAAGCGGCCCCTGAAGTTCTCTTCGGCGGGCGCGGCGTCGGCCGGCTCTTTCGTGCTGGCCAACATCATCGACAAGACCGGCATCCAGGTGAAGGACGTCACCGGGTACAAGAGCGGGCGTTCGCTGGTGGTGGCGGTGGCGCGCGGGGACGTGGACACCACCATCAAGACGACGGGCGGCGTGATCACCTTCATCAAGTCGGGCGAGGTCCGGGGCTTGGTTCAACTCTCCTCTGAAAAGGACAAGGACCCGTTCTTCCCGGACGTGCCTTCGGCGGAGTCCCTCGGACGCAAGGATCTCATGGCCGGCGGCATCCTGTACATCCTCGTGGCGGCGCCCCCCAAGATGCCCCAGCCCGTCGCGGACGTGCTGAGGAACGCCGTGCACCAGGTCATCTCCGAGTCCAAGGCGGAGCTCGAGAGCAAGGCCCAGGTCATCCACGCGCCCGCCACCGGCAAGGAGACGACCGTGCTCGTAAACAACCTGATCAAGGACTACGCGAACCTGATCGCGCTCTACAGGGCGCAACAGAAGAAATAGCTTCGATCGGGCCCAGAGCCTCCTGCCATACCGCCGGCCCGGATGATTCGCGGATGTTCCGCGGGCGTCCGGGCCGGCCCCAGGGCCCGCGTTTTCCGGAAACGCGGGCCGACGCGTAAAAAAGAGACGATCCGTGATTGAGGCCATCGGTGTAGCGCTCGTCAACGTCTTCGGTTTCCCCAACGTCCTGGTGGTACTCCTCGGCGTCACGGTGAGCATGCTCTTCGGCGCCTTGCCCGGCCTGGGCGGTATCGTCATCCTGACGTTGGCGCTGCCCATCATCATGGCGATGGAGACACGGCTGGCCATGATGGTCTTCGCCGCTTCCATCGGCGGCATCACCTTCGGCGGCTCCATCTCCGCCATCCTGCTCAACGTGCCCGGCACCGTCGCCAACATCGCGACGGTTTTCGACGGCCACCCGCTGGCCCGGCAGGGCCGCGCCGGATACGCCCTGGCCATCTCCGCGACGGCGTCTGCCCTGGGGTCGGTGTTCGGCTACGTGATCTTTCTGGTGCTGCTCCCGGTGGTGCGCTCCATCGTCTTTTCCTTCGGCCCCCCGGAGTTCTTTCTCATGGCGCTGCTGGGCATCAGCATGATCGCGTCGCTGACCCAGCGGGAGCCGATCAAGGGGCTCATCTCCGCGGGGTTGGGATTCCTGGTGGCCTTCATCGGCTACTCTCCCATTACCGGTGACGTGAGGTACGCCTTCGACCTGGACTATCTCTGGGACGGAGTCCACACCGGCGTCATCGCCATCGGCATCTTTGCCGTTTCCGAGATGTTCTTCCTCGCGGTCAAGGGGGACGACCTGGTGCAGCAGAGCGACGTGGAGCGCGCCACCGCGCGCGATGTCCTCGACGGCATCCGCTTCGTGCTCTCCCATTTCTTTCTGCTGATCAGGAGCGCGGCCATCGGCTGCGTGGTCGGGATCATCCCGGGCGTGGGCGCCAACGTGGCGGCCTTCCTGGCCTACGCCCAAGGCCAGGCCACCTCGCGGAACCGCGCCAACTTCGGCCGCGGGGCGCCGGAGGGCGTGCTTGCGCCCGAAGCCGCCAACGACGCCAAGGACGGCGGCGCACTGTTGCCCACCGTGGCTTTCGGAATCCCCGGAAGTGCGCCCCACGCCATCCTGCTGGTCGGGCTGCTGCTGCTCGGATTGAACCCGGGCAAGGAGTTGCTGACCACGCACCAAGCCACGGTCTTCACCCTGGTGCTGGCGCTGATAGCCGCCAACGTATGGACCTCCATCCTGGGGCTTCTCTTCGCCAACCAGCTGGTGAAGATTACCCGGATCCGCGTCACGCTCATCATCCCCATCGTGCTCGTCATCAGCTTCGTCGGCGCCTTCGTGCTACGGAACAATCTCCTGGACGCTTTCGCAGTGCTCGTGTTCGGGTTCATCGGCTACGGCATGAAGAAGTACAGCTACTCCTTCATCACCTTCATTCTCGCCTACGTGCTGGGGGAGATCGCCGAGGTGTCGCTGTTCCAGACGCTGCTCATCTCGGACACCGGGTTCCTGATCTTCGTAACCCGTCCCATCTCGCTGGTGCTGACCCTGCTCATCCTCGTGGCCCTTTGCCTGCCGCTGGTCGGGCCGCTCAAGCGGGCGTGGGCTCGGCGTCAACTGCCGGAGACGCCGTAGGCGCTCATGACCTTCTACGCGGACCTGCACGTCCATTCCCGGTACTCCCGCGCCACCAGCCGCAACTGCGACCTGCGGCATCTCGCCATCTGGGCGCGCAAGAAGGGCATCGGCGTCGTCGGCACCGGCGACTTCACCCACCCGGCGTGGCGGGCCGAGTTGAAGGAACAGCTCGTGCCCGCGGAGCCGGGACTGTTTCGCCTGCGTCCCGACCTGGAGAGGGTGGTCGAGGACAGCCTCCCGCCGGCCTGCGCCGGCGGCCTCACCGCGGTGCGGTTCATGCTGTCGGTGGAGATCTCCACCATCTACAAGAAGGGCGAGAAGACCCGGAAGATACACCACCTGGTCTACTGCCCGGACTTCGACTCGGCCGACCGGCTGGTGGCCTCCCTTTCCCGGATCGGCAACCTGCACTCGGACGGACGGCCGATCCTGGGGCTCGACTCCCGGCATCTGCTGGAGATGACGCTGGAGTCGGGGCCGGACTCATACCTCGTGCCGGCCCACGTGTGGACCCCCTGGTTCGCCGCGCTGGGCTCCAAGTCCGGCTTCGACGCCGTGGACCACTGCTACGGGGACCTTTCGCCGCACATCTTCGCGGTGGAGACGGGGCTCTCGTCCGACCCGCCCATGAACTGGCGGGTGTCGTCGCTGGACCGCTTCCGGCTCATGTCCAACTCCGACGCCCATTCGCCCGAGAAACTGGGCCGGGAAGTCTGCGTCTTCCACACCGACATGGACTACTTCGCCCTCCGCCGGGCGCTGGAGACCGGCGAGGGCTACGGCGGGACCCTGGAGTTCTTTCCGGAAGAGGGCAAGTACCACCTGGACGGCCACCGCAACTGCAACGTCCGCCTGGAGCCGGACGAGACCCGCCGGCGCGCCGGCCTCTGCCCGGCCTGCGGCAAACCGTTGACCGTCGGGGTGATGCACCGGGTCGAGGACCTGGCCGACCGGACGCACGACGCCGCCCCACCCGCCACCGCCGGCGACACCCAGGGGCTGATTCCGCTGCCGGAGATCCTGGGCGAGATCCACCGGGTCGGACCCAAGAGCAAGCGGGTGGCGCAGGATTACGAAGGGCTGCTGGCCCGGCTCGGACCCGAGCTCCAGCTTCTGAACGCGCTGCCGCTGGAGGACATCGAGCCGGCGGCGCCGGCCCTGGTGGCTGAAGCGGTGGCGCGGCTGCGCCGGCGGGAGGTGATCCGGGAAGCCGGCTACGACGGAGTGTACGGCACCATCCGCCTGTTCCGGGACGGAGAGCTGGAGCGGCGAAGCCGCGGAGCCTCGCTTTTCGGCGACGAAACGGCGTCTCCGGACCAGGCGGCACCGTCCCGGCCCGCCGGAGTCCAGGGCACTCCCCTCCAGGCCCCCGGCCATCCCGCGCCCCCGGACCGCGAGCCCTCCGCCGGCCCATTGCGGGGTGGCGCCACGCCCGGCCAACTGTCGCTTCCGGCAACGCTCTCGCGCGATCTCCTGGCCGGGCTGGACGACCACCAGCGCCGGGCCGCGGAGATCGTGGACGGCCCCCTGCTCATCGTGGCCGGACCGGGCTCGGGCAAGACCCGTACCCTTACCCACCGCCTTGCCCACCTGATCTCGAGCCACGGCGCCGCGCCGGCTAACTGCCTCGCCGTGACCTTCACGCGCCGCGCGGCCGGCGAGATGCAAGGCCGCCTGCAGGCGCTGCTGCCGGAGACATGGGCTCAGGTCCCGCTGCACACCTTCCATTCCCTGGGGCTGAGCATCCTCCGGGAGCACTGGAACGCGGCGGGATTGCAACGCGGCTTCCGGGTCGCGCCGGAGACGGACCGGATCCGGTTGCTGCGCGAGACGCTGGGCCTCTCCGAGCGGCAGGCCCGTGCCCGCCTCTCGGCCATCTCCCATTCCAAACGGACGGGAGCGGCGGCGGACGACAAGCTCGCCCAGGCCTGGAGCGCCTACAGGCGTGAGTTGGAGGCTCGCAACTGGTGCGACTTCGACGACCTGGTCATCCGCGCCGCCGACGCCCTGGAGGCGGACTCCGGAATCCGCGACACGCTGCGGCGGCGGTATCCCCACGTGTGCATCGACGAGTACCAGGACGTCGACGAGCAGCAGGTCCGGTTGATCAGGCTGCTGGCGCCGCCCGACGGCAACATCTGCGTCATCGGCGATCCCGATCAGTCCATCTACGGGTTCCGGGGCGCGGACCCGCGCTTCTTCGGGAGGTTTGCGGAGGACTTCCCCGGCGCCCGGGTGGTCCGCCTCGGCCGCAACTACCGTTCCGGCGCCAACATCGTCACCCTGTCCTCCCAGGTCATCGGGCCGTCAAGCAAAGCCGGATTGCCGATCCCGGTTCTCGACGACGCCGCCAAACGCGTCACCCTCCACGAAGCTCCGAGCGAGAAGGCCGAGGCCGAGTTCATCGTCCGGTCGCTGGAGGAAACCCTGGGCGGCCACAGCTTCTTCTCCATCGACAGCGGCCGCTCGGCCGAGGGGCAGGGCCACGACTTCTCGTTCTCGGACTTCGCCGTGCTCTACCGCACCGAGGCCCAGGCCGCTCCCGTGGTGGAGGCGCTGCAGCGCTCCGGCATGCCCTTCCAGCAGCGCTCCCACGACCCGTTGCTGGCCCATCCCGGCGTAGCCGCGCTGGTGGACACCGTGGAACGCTCGCCCGGCACCGGCACCGTGCGGCAAAGGCTGGGAGCTGCCTGCGGCGGGAACGAACCCCCGGACCAGGAGATGCTGGAGGCGCATGAACTCCTGAAACCTCTGGCCGATGCCTGCGGAGACGACCTGGAACGGTTCCTGTCCGAGCTTTCCCTCGGCACCCAGGTAGACACCTGGGACCCCCGGGCCGACCGCATCTCCCTGCTGACCCTCCATGCCGCCAAGGGACTGGAATTCCCCGTGGTCTTCATCGTCGGCTGCGAGGACGGCCTGCTGCCCCTGAGCTGGGGAGAAGTCGGGCCGGAAGACCCGGACGAGGAACGGCGGCTCTTCTACGTCGGCGTCACCCGCGCCCGGACGAAGCTGTACCTCTGCCGCGCCCGCAAACGCCGCTGGCGCGGAAAGGTCCGCGACATGGCGCCCTCCCCCTACCTCGCCGGCATCGAGGAACGGCTGCTCGAACAGAGCCGGTCCCGGCACGACCCGCGCCGGGACCGGAAGGAAGACAGCCAGTTGGATCTGTTTTCGTAGCTCGGTGAGCGATCCCGCTCAGGTGAGCGGGATCATGATGTGCTCCCGGTAAGGGGGGCGTTCGCACAGGCGCGCGTACCAAGCCTCGACGTTGGGCATGGAGGGGCGGTCGACGGGCATGTTGAACCAGCGGTAGGCCCAGATGCCGACGGGGATGTCGCCGATGCTGAAGGAGTCGCCGGCGAGATAGCTCTGGCCTTCGAGGTAGCGCTCGACGATCTGCCATTTGGGCACGGCCGCGGCCACCGCCTTCTCGATGGCGGCGGGGTCGCGCTCGGCCTCGGGGGTGCGGACGATGCCGAAGAAGATCGGCACCAGGAACGCATTCAGGGTGGTTAACTGCCAGTCCATCCAGCGGTTGGCGTTGCCCCGCCCCTCGGGCGTGTCCGGCAGGAGCCTGCCGCCCTGGTACTTGTTGACCAGGTACCGGACGATGCTGTTGGACTCCCACAGCACGAAGTCGCCGTCCTCGATGGTGGGGACCACGCCGTTGGGGTTCAGGCTCAGGTAGGGCTCCTCCCTGTTCCCGCCGAACTCTCCGGCGAGATCGATCCGCTCGAACGGGATCTCCAGCTCTCCGCAGCACCACAGCACCTTCTGCACGTTGGATGAAGTCTTTCTTCCCCAGATTTTCAGCACTTAGCACACCTCCAAGAGAATTTCGGATCCGCGACGGCCGCCGGGAACGGGCAACCCGCCGGATTCACGATAGAATCTACTACGAAACGGACAAAAGGGTCCACACACCCCCTTGACTGCCGGAAATTCGTGCTTAAATTCGCGCGCAAATCCTATCATCACACTCTCAAAGGGAGGTTCTTATGGCGGCAAAAGTGAAGCCTTTGCACGACAGGATTATCGTCAAGAGGCTCGAAGAGGAGGAGAAGACGGCCGGCGGCATCATCATCCCCGACGCGGCGAAGGAAAAACCGCAGGAGGGCATGGTCGTCGCGGTGGGCTCCGGCAAGCGCGAAGACGGCAAGGTCCTCGCTCTCGACGTCAAGGCGGGGGACAAGGTTTTGTTCGGAAAGTACTCCGGCACCGAGATCGAGCTAGACGGCGAAGAGCATCTCATCATGCGGGAAGACGACATCCTGGGGATCGTTGAATAAGGAGGTACGGCGAAAATGGCTGCAAAGGACGTAAGATTCAGTGAGGAGGCGAGGGCCAAGGTCCTGAAAGGGGTCAAGATCCTCGCGGACACGGTTACCTGCACCCTGGGCCCCAAGGGCCGCAACGTGGTGCTGGAGAAATCCTGGGGCGCCCCCAACGTGACCAAGGACGGCGTCACCGTCGCCAAGGAGATCGAGCTCGAGGACAAGTTCGAGAACATGGGAGCCCAGATGGTCAAGGAGGTTGCCAGCAAGACTTCCGACGTCGCCGGTGACGGCACCACCACGGCCACGGTGCTTTCCCGGGCCATCTTCACCGAGGGCCTCAAGATCGTCGCCGCCGGTCATGATCCCATGGCGGTGAAGCGCGGCATCGACAAGGCGGTGGAGAAGGTCGTGGCCGAGCTCCAGAAGCTGTCCAAGTCGACCCGTGACCGCTCCGAGATCGCGCAGGTCGGCAGCATTTCCGCCAACAACGACAAGACCATCGGCGAGATCCTGGCGGACGCCATGGACAAGGTCGGCAAGGAAGGCGTCATCACGGTTGAGGAGGCCAAGGGGCTGGAGACCACCCTGGAGCTGGTGGAAGGCATGCGTTTCGACCGCGGCTACCTCTCCCCCTACTTCGTCACCGACCCCGAGCGGATGGAAGGGGTGCTCGACGAGCCTTACATCCTGATCCACGAGAAGAAGATCTCCAACATGAAGGACCTGCTGCCGGTGCTGGAGAACATCGCCAAGAGCGGCAAGCCGCTGCTGATCATCGCCGAGGACGTGGAGGGCGAGGCCCTGGCGACCCTGGTGGTCAACAAGATCCGCGGCACCTTCAAGTGCATCGCGGTCAAGGCCCCGGGCTTCGGCGACCGCCGGAAGGCCATGCTGGAGGACATCGCGATCCTCACCAACGGCCGGATGATCGCCGAGGAGTTGGGCATCAAGCTCGAGAACGTGACCCTGAACGATCTCGGTACCTGCAAGAAGATCATCGTCGACAAGGAAAACACCACCGTGGTGGAAGGCGCCGGAGGCAAGGCCGACATCGAGGGCCGGATCAAGCAGATCCGGGCGCAGATCGAGGAGACCACCTCCGACTATGACCGCGAGAAGCTGCAGGAGCGGCTGGCCAAGCTGGCCGGCGGCGTCGCGGTGGTCCAGGTGGGCGCCGCCACCGAGATCGAGATGAAGGAGAAGAAGGCGCGGGTCGAGGATGCGCTGCACTCCACCCGGGCGGCCGTCGAGGAAGGCATCGTGCCGGGCGGCGGCGTCGCCCTGATCCGGGCCGCGGCCAAGTTGGGAGACCTGGAGGTCAACGAGAACGAGTCCTTCGGCGTCCGGATCGTCCAGCGCGCGGCCGAGGAGCCTGCCCGCTGGATCGCCACCAACGCCGGAGCGGACGCTTCCGTGGTGGTGGACGCCATCAAGAAGGGCAAGGGAGCCCACGGATACAACGCCGCCAAGGGCGAGTTCGAGGACCTCATCAAAGCCGGGATCCTGGATCCCACCAAGGTGGTGCGCTCGGCGCTGCAGAACGCCGCGTCCGTGGCCGGCCTGCTCATCACCACCGAGGCCATGATCACCGACAAGCCGGAGAAGAAGCAGCCCGCTGCCCCGGCCATGCCGGAAGACTACTAAGATCGGCTGAGCTTCAATCGGAGCTGACAACGACAAGAAAGGGGGGAGGACGTGCGTCCTCCCCCCTTTCTTGCATGGACTATCGAAGCCAATTCACGTGCCCCTTCAACCGCCTGTACTGTAGAGAAAGGAGAAGCCCTATGGCTCGTAATTCCTGGGGATCGCAACGCATTACCGCCGCCCGGACACGTCCAGGAACATTTGCACCAATGGTGTATTGACGTAGTAGTTGCTCCGCCCCGCCCGGAGTTTCTGCACGAAGTTGTGCTTGGCCAGTTCATCGAGGTATTTCGCAGCCGTCAGGCGAGACACGCCAAGATCGTTCTTCACGAACTCGATCCGGGTGTAGGGGTGGCGGAACAGGTTGTTCAACAGGTCCTGGGAGTAGAGCCGTGGCAGTTTCTTGCGCAGCCGGAGCTTGGTGTCGGCCATTCGTTTCCCGATGCCCTCGACCAGTTCCAGGGTGGTTTTCGACGACTCCGCTACGGCTTGCAGCATGTACAGGACCCAGTGCTCCCATGCGCCGTCATCGCGTCCGGCTTGCAGCAGCCGGTAGTAGTCGGCTTTGTTGCGGATGATGTGGCGGCTGAGATAGAGGATGGGGGCGTCCAGCAGTCCCGCGCGAGTGAGGTACAGCACGTTCAGGATGCGGCCGATCCGCCCGTTGCCGTCGGAGAAAGGGTGAATGCTCTCGAAGTGATGGTGGATCAACGCCATCTTGATCAAGGGGTCGAGCCCGCTTGCCTCGTCGTCGTTGACGAATCGTTCAAGGGCGGACATGTGCTCGGCGATTTCGCGCGCATCCTGGGGCGGGACGTACACGGTCTCGCCGGTCGTCTCATTCCTTAGCACCGTGCCCGGCGTAACGCGGAAGCCCTCGTCGACGCCCTTGAGCAGGCGGAACATCTCGATCAGCGTGTTGTTGCTGATGATGCCTTTCATCTGGCGCAGCCGTTCATGACCGAGTTTCAGCGTGGCGCTGTAGCGCGCGACCTCCTTGGCCGCCGCCGACCCGGGGGCTTCCGGAAACAGGGTCGCGCGGAACAACTCGTCCTGCGTGGTGACTATGTTCTCGATCTCGGAACTGGCCATGGCTTCCTGCAGGGAGAGGGTGTCGATCAGAATTGCGGGGTTGGGGATGCTGGCGGCGCGTCCCTTGAGCTCGGCCAGTGCCCGGTTGGCCAGAGCCAGGGCCTTGAGTACGGGCACCGTTTCCAGATCGGTGGAAGGGGGCAGAAGGGGAAGCAGGGAGGGCGATGCCAACATGGGTGCCTTCAGGTAAAGGAAACGCCGTTTTTCTTAGCGCTTTCCACGGGACATGTAAAGATTATACCGTTTTCTTTACATGTTTCGAGGGAGTATAAAGACCTTTTACATGTCTCCTTCGCTCTTCCTTTCCCGGTTTCCACGTCTTCGCACGCCGCAGGAAGACATTCACCGACGCGTCCGGCGCGATGCTCCCGGTGCGTGATCAGCCGTAGCCGAAGGGACCGAGGGCGTTGAACATCACCTCGGTGTCCGGGTCGCGGCCGAACCAGGCGCGGAAGGACGCCGCGCCTTGGTGCACCAGCATGCCGATGCCCTCCACCGTCGGGCACCCTCGCCGCCTTGCCTCCCCGAGCAGCACGGTCTCCCGTGGCTGGTAAACGATGTCGTAGACCGCGTGGCGCGGCTCGAGGAGCGCGGGGTCGATGGGACACCCCTGAACGTCCGGAGCCATGCCGGCGGAGGTGCAGTTGATGACGAGGTCGGCTCCGCTTCCGAGTGCGGAGAACTCCGCCAGCGTGCCGGAACGGACGGCGGTGCGCGCCGCGCCGTTCGCGGCGATGTCCCCTGCCAGCCTGCCGGCCTTTTCAGGGTCCCGGCCCAGTATGTTGAGTTCGGGAAGGTGGAAGGTCTCCTGTCCGCCCCCCGCCCCCACACAACGGCCCCGGGCCAGCACGAAGGCCAGCGCCCGGGCGGCGCCGCCGGTTCCCAGGACCGTAACCCTCTTGCCATCCAGCTCGATTCCGGCCTGGCGGAGGTTCAGCACGGCGCCGGTGGCGTCGGTGCTGGTCCCCATGAGCCGGTCGCCCTCCCAGTAGAGCGTGTTGACGCTGCCGGTGAAACAGGACTCCTCGCTCAACCCGTCGAGGTGCTCGATGACCGCCTGCTTGTGCGGGATGGTGACGTTGGCGCCGAGGAATCCCATGCCGCGCAGGCCGGCAATGACGGCGCCCAGGGCCTCGGGCGGACACGGCAGCGGGACGTAGCAGGCGTTCAGGCCCGCCACCTGGATGGCGGCGTTGTGCATCACCGGCGACATGGAATGCTCCACGGGCCATCCCAGCACTCCCAGCAGTTTGGTCGTCCCGTCGATCATCGTTCCGCCGGGGTGTCGCCGGACGGCAGACCGAAGAGCGCCCGGGCGTTGCGGTCGGCCGCACCGGCGATCTCATCGACGCCGACGCCGCGGACCTGGGCCAGGGTCTCGGCCACGTAACGGACGTAGGCGGGCTCGTTGCGCCGTCCGCGCTTGGGAACGGGCGCCAGGAACGGCGCGTCGGTCTCGATCAACAGCCGGTCCAGGGGCACCCGGCGGGCGACATCCCGCAACCCGTCGGCGTTCTTGAAGGTGACGATGCCCGAGAACGACAGGTAGAAGCCCAGGTCGAGGAACGAACGGGCGGCCGCCTGGTCGCTGGTGAAGCAGTGGATCACCCCCCGCAGCGTCCCGCCGCCGCGGCCTCGGATCGTCTCCGCTACCTCGCGGTCCGACTCCCGGTTGTGCACCACGATGGGTAGCCGCGTCTCCACGGCCAGGTCGGCGAAGCGCTCGAACATCTCCCTTTGGACCTCGCGGGGCGAATTGTCGTAGTGGAAGTCGAGGCCGGTCTCGCCGATGGCCACGACCTTGGGATGGGCAGCCAGGCCGCGGAGCCGGTCCATGTCCTCGGCACCCACGTCCTTGGCGTCGTGGGGGTGCATGCCCACGGTGGCGTAGAGGCCCGGGTGCTGTTCCGCCAGTCTCACGGCCGCGTCGTTGGTGGAGAGGTCCCCGGCTCCGCCGACGACGATGAGGGTATCGACGCCGGCCTCCCTGGCCCGGGCCAGCACCTCGTGGCGGTCCTCGTCGAACTCCTCGGTCTGGATGTGGCAATGGGTGTCGATGAGCGGTGGGAGGCGGGAATTCATGTGACCAACCCCCGGCTACGGGCCAGTCCCCGCCCGCACCCCTCCTGGATTCCCGCTTTCGCGGGAATGACGGAAGGCCGAACGACGCAGGGCGGGGATGACGCAGGGTGGAAAGGACGGGCTCGGGGTCGCGGCACTTGTCCACCCATCACTCGCCGTCGCCCTCCGTCTCCTCGATTCGCGGGAAGAGGATTTCCGGCGGTTGCACCTGGTGTCCTTCGGGGAAGGAGCCGCCCCACTCGGCCTTGAGCGTGTCGCTGGCGGGGAGTCCCAGGAGCCTTCGCACCGCGGCGCCCGTCTCCGGGAGAAAGGGCGCCAGCAGGTCGCCGGTGAGACGGACGCTCTCCAGCACATGGTGCAGGATCTCGCCCACCCGGGCCTTCTGGTCCGGGTCCTTGACGAGGGTGAACGGGGCCGTCTGCACGATGTACTGGTTGGTCTTGTCCACCGCCTCGATGATCGATTCCAGGGCCCGGTGGAACGCCATCTCCTCCATGTGGCGGTCGACGTTGGCCGCCGCCGCCTGGAAGGCTTCCCTGAGCTCCCGGTCCTCGGGCCGCTCGCCGCTGCCCATGGGCTGGACCGCGCCGCCGAAGTACCGCTTCTGCATGGCCAGGACCCGGCTCACCAGGTTGCCGAAGTTGTTGGCCAGGTCGGCGTTGATCCGGTTCACGAACGCTTCCATGGAAAAGGTCGCGTCCTGGCCGAACACCATTTCCCGCAGCAGGTAGTAGCGGAACGCGTCCATGCCGTAGCGTTCCTTCATGTCGAGGGGGCGGATGACGTTGCCCAGGCTCTTGGACATCTTGCCCTTGTCCATGATCCAGTAGCCGTGGACGTTGAGCCGGTCGTAGAGCGGCAGCCCCGCGGCCATGAGCATGGTTGGCCAGAAGATGGCGTGAGGCTTGAGGATGTCCTTGGCGATGATGTGGTTGCAGCGCGGCCAGTAGGCGTCGAAGGAATCCCCGCCCTCGTGTTCCAGCGCGCTGACGTAGTTGATCAGGGCGTCGAACCACACGTAGGTCACGTAGTTGCCGTCGAAGGGTAGCGGGATGCCCCATTGCAGCCGGCTCTTGGGCCGGGAGATGCACAGGTCTTCCAGGGGCTCGCGCAGGAGCGACAGCACCTCGGTGCGATACCGCTGGGGCGTGACGAACCCGGGCTTCTCGTTCAGGTGCTTGAGGAGACGGTCCTGGTACTTGCCCATGCGGAAGAAGTAGTTCTTCTCCTGGATGTAGGCGGCCTTGACCTGATGGTCCGGACACTTGCCGCCCAGCAGTTCCTTCTCGGTGAAGAAGCGCTCGCAGCCGTAGCAGTAGAACCCGCCGTACTCCCCGAAGTAGATGTCGCCGGCGTCGTAGATCTGCTGCAGGATCCGGCTCACCGTGGCCTTGTGGTAGTCGTCGGTGGTGCGGATGAAGTGATCGTAGGCGATGCCGCAGGTGTCCCAGGTGGAGCGGAACAGCGCGCTGATGCGGTCCGCGTACGCCTTGGGGTCGACGTCGTCCTCGGCTGCCGCCTGGGCGATCTTGTCGCCGTGCTCGTCCGTGCCGGTGAGGAAATACGCGTCCCTGCCCCGCATGCCGTGGTAGCGCTTCAGCGTGTCGGCGATGATGGTCGTGTAGGTGTGCCCGAGGTGCGGCTGGGCGTTCACGTAGTAGATCGGCGTGGTGAAGTATCTGCGGTCCATGGCGGTCTGCGAGTCCCTTCAGTTCAATAGCATGGGAATGAAGCCCTCCAGAACCATGCGCCGGTTGTAGTTCCGGTGAATGGCCCGGGTGGCGCCGTCGATCCCGGTCAGGGCATCCGTCGATTGTTGCACACGCCTGTCCGCGGCTAGGCGCTGGAGCTCCTCCAGCACATCCCTGTTATAGACCTCGGAGGTGGAGCCGGTGACCTGAAGCACCATGATGTCGCGCAGCCATCCCTTGACCCAGTCCAGGAACCGCAACGCCTTCTCCCGGTCCCCGCCCATCTCCTCCGCCAGCCCCGCGATCCCGCGCATGTCGTCGGACGAAAGCGCGGCCAGCCGCCGGAAACATTCCCGCCGCTCTTCCAGCATCTCCTCGTCGTCGACGGCCAGGGCCCTGCCGAGGCTGCCGTAGCCCAGGGCCGCCAGCAACAGCGCCCGGTCTTCGGGGACTTCCCTGCGCCGGGCCACCACCGCCGCCGCCTGCTCCACCGTCAGCGGGGAGAACCGGAGCCGGAGGCAGCGGGACAGCACCGTGGGCAGGACGCCGCCGGTGCTGCCGGCGACCAGGATCAGCAGGGACTCGCCGGGGGGCTCCTCCAGCGTCTTGAGCAGCGCGTTTTGGGCATGGAGGTTCATGAACGTCAACGGATCGACGATGGCGACCTTCTTCTTCCCGCTGAAGCGGTGCAGCGCCAGCTCCCGCTGCAGCCCCCTCACCTGCTCGATGGTGATGTCCCGCTTGCCCTTGCGCTGTTCCAGCCAGTGCACGTCCGGGTGGTTGCGGTCGTCGATGCAACGGCAGCTCGCGCACTCGCCGCAGGCGTCTCCCGCCCCTTCCCGGCATTGGACGGCCGCCGCCACGGCCGTGGCCACGGTGCGCTTGCCGGTCCCGTCCGGGCCCACGAAGAGGTAGGCGTGATGCAGCCGGTCGCGGCGGACGGCCCGCCGCAGAAGCTCGATCTGGCCCTGGTGGCCGACGATGTCCTGAAACCTCAGCATCGTGTCATGCCCGGCCGGCGCCCGCGCCCAGCCGCTCGGCGACGATACGCCGGACCTGCTCCTGCGTGTCCTCCACCGGGCCGCCGGAAGGGACCACCACGCAACGTGAAGGCTCTGCCTTGGCCAGCTCCAGGAAACCCTCGCGCACCCGGCTGTGGAACGCCACGCCCTCGGCCTCGAACCGGTCTTCCCGCACCGCCTGCCGGTCCAGCCGCTCGGCGGCCCGTGCCAGCGCCGCCTCCACCGGACAGTCCAGGATAACGGTGAGCTCCGGCATGATCCCGCCCGTCGCCACGAGGTTCAGACGGCGCAGCAACTCCAGGTCCATGCCCCGCCCGTAACCCTGGTAGGCCAGCGTCGAGTCGGCGTAGCGGTCGGACATCACGAGCCTGCCCTGATCGAAGGCCGGCCTGACCACCTCGCGCACGTGCTGGGCCCGGTCCGCCAGGATCAGGAACAGCTCGGTCTCGTCCGACAACGACTCCGGGCCGCCTTCCACCAGGAGCCGCCTGAGCTCCTTGCCCATCGGGGTGTCGCCCGGCTCCCGGGTAATCAGGGGGGAGACTCCCCGCGAATCCAGGTACTCGCCGAGCAACCGGATGTGACGGGTTTTCCCCGACCCGTCGCCTCCCTCGATGGTCACGAAACGCAACATTCGAACCCGCCGCGGCCCACGGCTGCCCCGCCGGATTCAGGCGGGCTCCCGCGCATGGAATGGATATTACACCAGTGGCCTGTAACGTCCAAATCGAGACCCATCCGCCGGCCGTTCCCGCCGCCGGCCGGGTCTCGCCGAGCCCGTCTTGCAACGCGGACCCATGTTCTGGTACGGCTGATCCGGGCAACGGCGCAGCCGTGACGCCCGGCCCAGGGCGTCCTTCAAACCCGGGAGCGTTTCATGCGCGGAACCACACCGAGACGAATGCAGGGAATGGCCGACCCCGTGCTGGCCTCCATGGTCCATGACATGGGACTGGAGGAGGTGCCCCACTACGCCAGCCGTTCCGAGAAGGTGGCCGCCTACACCCGGCGGTGGGTGGAGAACGCGAAGTTCCGCGACGGCCCGGTGAACCCGCAACGGGTCGAGGTCACCGACCGGTCCGCCATGACCGCGCAGATCAAGGCCAAGGCCCGGGAGCTGGGGGCGGACCTGGTGGGCATCTGCCGGCTCACGCCGTCCATGATCGACCTGGGCGAGGACGTCCCCCACGAGTTCGTCATCGCCGCCTGCATCACCGAGGACTACCACAAGGTCCTGGAGGGGGCGGAGGCGGTGGAGGAAGAGGCCATGCGGGTCTACGCCGCGTGCTCCGACCTGTCCACCGAGCTCGCGGCATACATCCGCGACCTGGGCTATCCCGCCTGGGCCCACCACAACGGCGTCCGGGAAGTGCAGGCCATCCCGGTCTTCTACCAGGTCGGCTTCGGCGAGCTGGGCCGGCACGGCAGCCTCATCAACGAGAAGTACGGCGCGGACTTCAGGCCGGGGATGGTCAGCACCGACCTGCCGCTGGACGTAGACGAGCCGCGGGAGTTCGGGGTCCAGGACTTCTGCATGAACTGCAACGTTTGCATGCAGAACTGCCCGGGCGACGCGATTCCCGAAGACTACGTGGTCACCGACGGCATCAAGCGCTGGCTCATCGACCTGGAGAAGTGCTACCCCTACTCCCGCCTGCGCGACGAGTACTGCCACCTGTGCGTGGACGTCTGCCCCTACAACGTCCGCAGCCACCGCACCACCTTCAAGACCTTCATGAAGGAACGCAAGCGGGTAGGCTACAAGACCCCCAAGTACTGAGACGCCTCCGTGGACAAGTTCTACCTGCACGAGCGCAGGCCCGACGGCGAGATCAGCACGGTGGGGCTCTTCTACTCCCGGGAGGAAGCCGAGGACGTCATCGCCCAACTTCGGGAGTTGCCGGAGAAGCAGGACTGCGAATACGTCCTGGTCCGGCCTCCCGAGGAGAA
Organism: uncultured Binatia bacterium (SeqCode); assembly: GCA_965219905.1. Classification (GTDB taxonomy): domain Bacteria; phylum Desulfobacterota; class Binatia; order UBA9968; family JAJDTQ01; genus JAJDTQ01. Next base: position 471,729 of record CBDCOS010000008.1, read on the forward strand.
TCCGGAACCGCGCTGACGGGCCCGGCGGCCGGGTGAGACGGCCGAACAGCAGCTTCACCTTGTACCCGGACAGGACTCCGGGTCACAACCCCAGGTTGGCGGGCGTCACGACGGAGCGCAGCGTGTGGGTGCGGTGACCGCCGTTCACCGGGTAGCGCGGGTCCCGCTTGCTCGTCCTGGCCGTCACGGTGATGCGGATCCGCCGTATCGCGCCGGCAACGGTCGTGGCGTTGCCGGCGGCGTCGAGGTGCTCCACGGTGAAGCCCTGGACGTCCTCGGCCAGCGGCTGCCCGCCGCCTCCCGTATCACGCTTGAGTTGCCGGCGCCCGGCATCGTGGAAGTAGACGACTCGCTCATTGGCGTCGGAAAGGTCCCCGTCGCCGTTGTGGTCGGCCGCGATGATCAGGCGGGTGGGGTGGTAGGTCAAGCCGGTGAACCCCGCTCCCGCCGGATCGTATCCCGCGGTTCGAGCCTCGCGGATCACCAGGGTCATCGCCGCGCGGGCGTTCTGCTGCATGGCGTTGAGCTGTCCCTGGAGGTCGTAGGCGGTGATCTGGCCGGTGAAGCTCACAAGCACCGCCGCCAGCAGGATCCCCTGGATCGCCAGCACCACCAGAAGCTCGATCAGGGTGAACCCCGGACCGGCGCGCTTGCGGAGCACCGGCCGCATCACCTGTCCAGCAGAGTCCTCAGGACCGCGGACCGGGCGTCCCGGCTCCAGTACACCGTAACCGTGACCGTGCTCAGGCCGGCTTCGGGCGTGTCCCGCCGGACGTCGGTGACCCGCTTGTAGGAGGGGAACCCGGGTATGGTCCCGTAGTCCTCCGTGGAACCCGCCCCCCCTCCGCCGGGACCCTTGAGCCCTTCGATGCGGTCCTGCGCCAGCAGCGTGGCCACACCGTGATGCCGGCCGGCGCGGTTCCCCTCCATGACGCCGACCGTAAGACGGCCCAGGCCAAGCAGGCCGGTGGAGAGGACCAGCATCGCCACGAGCAACTCGATCAGAGAGAAACCTCCGCATGACCGTCCGGCCGCGCCCGCGTGGATGGATCGTTTCATGTCCTGTGGACTCAACGGACGCGCACGCGCCCCGCGATGCTGATGCTGACCCGCTTCGAGCCGGCAGCGTTGGCGAGGGTGATGGTCGCCAGGCCGCCGACCGTACCCCGCGGGTTGAACACCGGGTTGTTGTTGGAGGTCATCACCACGCCCCCATAGTCCGGCCGCAGATCCCGGACAAGGGTCCATTCCCCCGGATCCACCACGCCGTCGTTGTCCGCATCGTCAAGAATCCGGTACTCGTGCCGGCTCAGGAAGATGACCCGGTAACGGTTGTTTCTCTGCACGGCCTTCATGCGCGCCCACATCAGATCCCCGGCAAGCTGGCGCACAGCGCCGTTGAGCCGGTGTTTCGGCACCACCTTCAGGTAGCCGGGGACGGCCATGGCGATCATGATCCCGGCCAGGGTCAGGGTAAACAGTTGGCCCAGGAGCGAGAATCCCGCGCTCGATGTCCGCGCCGTTTGCATCGCCTCGTCCCTCCCCTAGTGTGATGTCACGAGCAGCGCGGCCAGGCACAGGAACGGGCCGTACGGCAGGGGAGTGGTCGCCGAGACGTCCCTTCTGAAGACCATGAGCCCGATGCCCCAGAGGGACCCCGCCAGGGCGCTCAGGAAGAGAATCCCGGGAACGCCGTCCCAGCCCACGAAGGAGCCGATCATCGCCAGCAGCTTCACGTCGCCGTCTCCCAGGCCGTCCCTGCCGGTGAGGGCGCGGTAGCCGCGGGCCGTGGCCAGCAACACGCCGCCGCCCAGGAGCGCGCCCGCCAGGGAGTCCAGCGGGGACGGCCAGCCATGGATCGAGAGCGCCGGGGCGCACCATGAGAGCACGAACGCCCAGGCGGTGCCGTAGACGCTGATGACGTCCGGGATGAGCCCCGTCTCGAAGTCGGTGACGGCGGGCACCAGCAGCACCCCGGCGAAGGAGAGTTGGGCGACGAAGAGCGGACCGGGGCCGAACCGGCGGTACCATGCCGGCGTCATGGCCGCGATGCACAACTCCACCAGGAAATAGCGCGGGGAGATGCGCACGCCGCAGCCGGAGCAACGGGCACGCAACCGGATATAGCCGACCAGGGGAAGCGTGTCCCGGACCGGAAGCACCCTCTTGCAGGCGCGGCAATGGGACCTGGGGGAAAGGACCGACTCGCCCGCCGGCAGCCGGGTGATGCAGACGTTCAGGAAACTGCCGATGCAGGACCCGAGAATGAAAAGTACGAGCCCCCGGGCCTGTTCCAGCGCCACTATGGCCGTCGTCCCGCCCATGTAGAAATAAATCGGCGGCAGGCGGCCGAACTTTAGCGTCGCGGACCCTTGACCCTCAGTTCACCGGTTCTGCGCTTGAAGCCAGCGCCGGATCAGCGGGAACACTTCATCCTCCGCCTTCTTGCCCAGAATCAGGTCGAAATGGCCGTAGCTGACGTCCTCGTCGGGGTCCGACCAGAAGATCATGAGGTCCCGGTCGCTCGAAGCCAGCTCGTCGTAGACGTTCCTCAGCGCTGCCGGCGGCGCGATGGGGTCCACGCCACCGCCGATGATCAGGACCGGCACACGGATCCCGGGAAGCATGTCCCGGTAGCTCACCGCGCCGTCGGCGGAGACGAACTCGTCCTTGTCCACGATGGTGATCAGTTGCTCCAGGACCCCGGGATTGACCGGCACCAGCAGCTCTTCCAGCAGCGCCTGCGCGGCCCGGGGCGAGAGGTTCCGGGGATTGTAGAACGTGTCCTTGAAACCGGGGAGCATGAAGAGATAGCGGTTGAACCCGGACGAGTTCCAGGAGAGGAGCGCGTTCCGCAACATCGGGCGGCGGTCCAGCTTGAGCAGGATGTCGAGCCGTGCCTGCTCGGGGCTGTCGAAAGACATGGGCGCGGCGACGCTCACGATCCCGGCCACGCCGTGGTCCGGAACCCTGCCGACATGAGCGAAGGCAAGGGCTCCGCCCAGCTCGTAACCCACCACGAAGACGTCCGGGCTTCCGGTGGTCTCCTTCACGTATTCGACGACGGCGGGGAGGTCGTCCTTCAGGATGTCGTCCAGCGTCCAGGGCCGCTTCCCCCACCCCAAGGGGTTGAGGCTCCGGCCGGTGCCGCGCAGCGACAGGTTCCAGACGTCGAAACCGGCCTCAGCCAGGTGCGCGGCCAGGCTGGCGCTGCCGAAATCGAGGAAACGGCTGTCCACCAGCAGGCCGTGGATGAGGATGACCGGCCGCGGGTACCGCAGGTTCTTGTTGAGGCGGAACCGCTTGGCGGAGATCTCGAACTTCTTGTCGGTGACGGCCCAGTGACGCTCGGAGGTTACGTACTCGTCGTCCAGCGAGGCGGCCTCCAGGGGACCCGGCGCAACGAAGGACAGGGCCGCCATCAGGCAGGCGCAGAGTGCCGTGTGCAGAGACCGGACAGGCATGGCGCACACAGGGGCCGCGGACCGCTCACGCCGAGTACGGCGAAACCGGCGTGATGTTCCTGTAGTCCACCGGTAGAGGCTCGACACGCGTGCCGGCGTCGATTTCGGCCATACGCGCCTCGGTCAAGGGATAGCCGAAGGTTTCGTTGCGGAGCCTCAGGTGCGCCACGGCCTTCTCGGTGATGATGAGCCGCGCCGTCTCGAGGTCCTCGTCGGTGCGGATGGCCCGAGCGATATGGGGGATGTGGACGGGTCCATGGCGCATCTCGTCGTGGAAGATGACACCCATGGCTTCGGCGATGGCCTTCTCCACGGCGCCGCCGGAATAGGAGGTGTAGGGGAATTCCAGCAGCCGGTTCCCCATGTAGAAGATGGCCGCGCCCGCTCCCTCCGAGAAGCCCAGGGCCACCTCCGCAAGCTCCCCGTAGGTCTCCTGCAGCCGCCGGGTGACCTCGATCTCGGCGGTCATGGCCGGCAGGTCGGGATGGCCCGTCCGTTCGCGCTGGCAGCCCGAGAGGGCCAGGAGCTCCCGGGGATCAGGTCTCTCCCCGGCGATCTGCTCCATGATGTCCGCCAGCAGCCGGTAGTGCCGCGCTTCCTCGTAGACCGCCCGCGCCGACGCTTCGAAGGAGTCCCGGCCAACCGCCGTCTCTATGCCGGCAAGGTCGTCGGGCAGGGCCTCGAGCAACCGCTCCACGGTGCCGAGCTCCCGCGCCGCCTGCAGCTTGAGCCAGTGCAGGTCGTCCTCCCGGGTCCGGGGATTCGAGAAGTAGATCCGCACGATCTCCGCCTCTCCGGCCCACCACCGCAACGGGGCGGCCTCGAGCACGGCAATACGCTCGTCGAGTTTGGCGTCCGTCTCCAACTTCGCCACGGGCCCTCACCCGGCCTTCGGCCCCGCCTTCCCAACGGGAGAGGGGCGGCCGGCCGGCATCGTCCAGGTCATTGATTACGGCGGAGGCGATTGTATATAGACCTGAACGAACGGGTCAAGGACAGCGAGGGGGAACACATGCGCGCGAGCACCGAGAGAAAGATGAAACGCTGGCAGGAACAGCGCTGGATCCTGGATCAGGTCATCAAGGTGAGCGGCCTCGACTTCGATCAGGGCCGCTCGAGCAAGATGCTGCGGAACTGCGGTCCGGGCATCGCCGGGGAGCTTCGGGGGATCGGGCAGCGGGTGCAGAAGTTCACGGACTTCCCGCGGGAATTCTCCCACGCGGCGGAGCGGCGGGAGCAGCGGGGGCGGGCCGCCGAGGCGCTGGGGCACACGGTGGACGCCCGCGAGCACTACTACGTGGCGGCCACCTACTACACCGCGGCGCAGTGGGGCATCTTCGAGGACGGCAACCCGCAGCGGATGGCGTGGGCGGAGAACAAGCGGGACTGCTACGACCGCTACATCGGGTTCGCCGACCATCCCATCGAGCGGGTGGACCTCTCCGTGCCGGGCGGCAAGCAGGCGGCCTTGTTGCATCTGCCGCACAAGCCGGCGGCGGGGGAGCGGTTCCCGTGCATTCTGTATCAACCCGGCATGGACGGCGTGAAGGAAGACAACCCCTTGACGGGCGACCCGTTGCTGCAGCGGGGGCTGGCGATCCTGTCCATCGACGGCCCGGGACAGGGGGAGACCCGGGAGCGCGGCATCACCTGCACCGCCTCCAACTGCGAGGACGGCGCCAGAGCGGGGTATGACTTTCTCAACACCCGCCCCGAGATCGACGGCGACCGTGTGGCCGTCTACGGCTCCAGCATGGGCTCCTACTGGGGCACGCGCATGGCCGCGGCCGTGCCCGAGTTCAAGGCCTGCGCGGTGGTGGGCGTGTGCATGGAGCCCAGCCAGTACACCATCTTCAATACCGCCGCGCCGACCTTCAAGCTCAACTACATGTACATGTCCGGCTACGACGACGAGGCCGAGTTCGACGAGTTCTGCAAGACCCTGACCCTCGAGGGGGTCGCGGCGAAAATCCGCTGCCCCTACATGGTGGTGGCGGGCGAGGACGACGAGCTCTGTCCCATCGAGTTCGCCTACGAGGTGGTGGACGAGGCCACCTGTCCCAAGGTGATGTATGTCTACGAGGGCGAACGCCACTCGCTCCGCAACCCGGCGGCCCGCACCATCGTCGTGGACTGGCTCAAGGACTGCCTGGACGGCAAGCCGGTGACGTCGGAGAAGGTCTACGTCGAGATGAGCGGGAAGGAGACCCGGACAAGGTACTAACCGAGGGGACTGACGGGGTTCCGACAGGTATGACGGAGGTCTGCCGCGCACCCGGCGGCCGCGTTCGCCGACATCGTGGGAGCTTCGACCTCAGCCGGCCGTGGCCCGTGTGGCGGTGCGCTCGCGCAGGACGCCGATCTCTTCCCGCATTTCGCCCATCTCCTTCCGGAGACTGCCCACGTCTTGCCGCACTTCGCGCACCTCTTCGCGCACTTCCGAAATGCTCTGGCGCACCTCGACGAAACGCCGGTCCACCTCAGAGAAACGCTGATCCACGTGTACGAAACGAAGGTCCATTTCCCTGAACAGGTCCCGACGGAGGCCCTGTATCATCCTGCCCAACGCCGCGCCCACGCTCACCGCCGACACGATCACTGACACAATGATGGCGATTGCCGAAATATCGACATTCATCGAACTGCTCCTTCTGGACTTTTTGATACAGTTTGTATCCAGTCCGGTCAACTAGGTTCCTTGACAGGTCTGTCCTGACGTGGTTCATTCTGCTTCAGCCTTCGACTGACGCAGATTCGCCGAAACCGCCCCTTCACCGGTTACGACGCAAAATCCCGGCCAAGTCCCGCGGGCTGCAAATTACAAACACACGAGGAGAGTTCGTTCCATGCAGATGTTCATTGCAGGCGAGTACACGGATACGGCAAGCGGCGAGACCACGACCATATACGACCCCGCCACCGGCGAGGTGGTGGACACCGTTCCCAAGGGCACGGCCGAGGACGTGAAGCGGGCGGTGGCGGCCGCGGAGGAGGCGGCGGTGGAATGGGGCAAGTTCGCCCCCTCCAAGCGCGGCGAGTGCCTGTCCGAGGCCGCGCGTCTCGTGCTGGAAAACGAGAAGGAACTCACCCAGCTCCTCACCAGGGAGCAGGGCAAGGCGCTGCGGGAGTCGGTGCTGGAGATCCGCCGCTTCGCCCACACCCTGGAGCACTACGCCGGCATGGCCAAGACCCTGCGGGGCGGCTACGTCAAGCTCGCCGACGGCCGCTACGGGCTGATCATGCACAAGCCCATGGGCGTGGTGGGCTCCATCGTGCCGTGGAACTTCCCGGTGTCGCTGATGGGCAACAAGGTGGGCCCGGCGCTGCTGGCCGGCAACGCCATGGTCATCAAGCCCGCCAGCACCACGCCGCTGACCGCCACCCGCTGCGTCGAGCTGGTGCAGCAGGCAGGGCTGCCCATGGGCACCATCAACATGGTCACCGGTCCCGGCGGGGAAGTGGGCGAGGAGATCCTCCGCAACCCGACCATCCGCAAGGTCGGCTTCACCGGCGCCACCGATACCGGCAAGCGGATCATGGAGGTGGCCTCCCAGGAGGTCAAGCGCGTCACCCTGGAGCTGGGCGGCAGCGACCCCATGATCGTGTGCGACGACGCCAACATCGACCGGGCGGTGAGCGCGGCCTCCGTGGGCCGTTTCTTCAACTGCGGCCAGGCCTGCCTGGCGGTGAAGCGTCTCTACCTGTACGACGGGATCTACGACGAGTTCGTGGGGAAGCTGGTGGAGAAGGTGCGCAAGCTGCGGGTGGGCAACGGTTTGACCCGCGGCACCATGCTCGGACCGCTGCACACCAAGGGGCAGCGCGAGGAAGTGGAGGAGCAGGTGGCCGACGCGGTGCAGAAGGGCGCCAAGGTGCTGGTGGGCGGCGACCGCCCCAAGGGCGACGAATACGAAAAGGGCAACTTCCTGAACCCGTCCATCGTCGTGGATGTCGATCCCGCGTCCAAGCTCCTGTCGGACGAGGTGTTCGGACCGGCGCTGCCGGTGGTGCGGGTCAAGAACCTCGAGGAGGGCCTTGCGCTGGCCAACGACTCCATCTTCGGGCTGGGCTCCTCGGTGTGGACCCAGGACATCGACAAGGCCATGTACGCGGCCGAGAAGCTCGACGCCGGCTACACCTGGGTCAACTCGGCCCAGATCATCTATGACGAACTCCCCTTCGGCGGCGTCAAGCAGAGCGGCGTCGGCAAGGAGCACGGCAACGAGGCCGTCGAGCACTACAGCGAGGTCAAGTCCGTGGTCATGGCCACGGAGCAAACTTCCGAGATGGTGGGAGGCGAATAGGCCGGACCCGTACCGGTACCCGCTGCCGGGGTCCGGCAGCGGCCCGGGTTCGCGCGACTCGGGAGAAGCATGAGCGCTCCGCGACTCGAACTGCCGGATCCCTACAACGCGGCCACCACGTTCGTTGACGACAATGTCAGTGCGGGCCGCGGCGAGCGCACCGCAATCCTGTACGAGGACCGGCGGTTCAGCTACCGGCAGGTCCAGGAGAATGTCAACCGGGCCGGGAACGCGTTCTGCAGCCTCGGCCTCGACACCGAGCAGCGCGTCCTGCTGGTGCTTCCCGACAGCCCGGAGTTCGCCTTCAGCTTCTTCGGCGCCATCAAGATCGGCGCCGTCCCCATACCCGTGAATCCCTGGATGAAGGCCGGGGACTACGAGTACCTCCTCAACGACAGCCGGGCCCGCATCGTGGTGGTGCACGAGTCCGCGCTGCCCGAGATCGAGGCCATCCGGAAACGCCCGCGGCACCTCAAGCACGTGGTGGTGGTGGGGACGCCGCGCGGCGAGGCCGTGGCGTGGGACGCCCTGCTGGAGGGCCGGTCCGCGGAACTCGAAGCCGAGCCCACCGGACGCGACGACGTGGTCATGTGGAACTACACGTCGGGCAGCACCGGCAACCCCAAGGGCGCCGTCCACCTGCAGCACGACATGATCACCATCACGGACCTGTTCGTGAAACCCGTGCTCGGCATGACCGAGGACGACGTCTGCTTCTCGGCATCCAAGCTGTTCTTTTCCTACGGGCTGGGCAACTCCCTGTACTTTCCCTTCCGCTTCGGCGCCGCCGGCGTGCTGTGGCCGGAGAAGCCGGATCCGGAAGGCATCCTCCAGACCATCGAGCGGTACCGCCCGACCTTTTTCTTCTCGGTGCCGACGCTCTACTCGCGCATGCTGCGGGTGGAGAAGGAGTACGACCTCAGCTCGCTCCGGATCTGCCTGTCCTCCGGCGAGCCGCTGCCGCCCGCGCTGTTCCACCAGTGGCGAGACAAGGTGGGCGTGGAGCTGTTGGACGTAGTGGGCTCCACCGAGGCGACCCATGACTTCCTGGCCAACCGCCCGGGACGGGCCAAGGCCGGGAGCAGCGGCGAGGTGACCCCGGCCTTCGTCGCCAAGGTGGTGGACGACGAGGGGCGGGAGGTGCCCAACGGCGAGGTGGGAAACCTCCACGTCAGCGGCGACGCCACCGCCCCGTACTACTGGAACAAGCACGCGCAGACCCAGCGCACCATGCTCGGCGAGTGGCTCAAGACCGGCGACACGTACTACCGGGACGACGACGGCTACTTCTGGTACTGCGGCCGTTCCGACGACATGCTCAAGGTGGGCGGCATGTGGGTCTCGCCCATCGAGGTGGAAAACGCGCTGATGGAGCACCTCGCGGTGCTCGAGGCGGCGGTGACCGGCGAGGCGGACGGCGACGGCCTCATCAAGCCCAAGGCCTACGTCATCCTCAAATCCGAGCACCGCGCCCTCGACGGGCTGGCTCGGGAGCTGCAGGACTTCGTCAAGGGCAGCCTCGAACCGTACAAGTACCCGCGCTGGGTAGAGTTCGTGGACGATCTGCCCAAGACCGTCACCGGCAAGATACAGCGGTTCAGGCTCAGGCAAGGGAGCGGGTGAACGCCCGAACGGGGGTCCAATGGACGACTTGGTAGCGCTGAGAGACAAGGTGGCCATCTCGTGCAACATCCTGGCCATCGACGGGCACTGGGACAACATCCTGGGGCACGTTTCGGCCCGGATACCGGGCGAGAACGCCATCCTGATGAAGCCCCACAGCTACGGCTTCGAGGAAATCCGCCCGTACCACATCATCAAGGTGGACTTCGACGGCAACAAGGTCGAGGGCGACTACGAGCGCCACTCCGAGGTGTTCATCCACACCGAGATCTACAAGGCCCGCCCGGACGTGAACTGCGTCATCCACAGCCATCCGCCCCACGCCACGGCGTTCGGCTCCCTGCGGCAGCCGCTGCGTCCCGTGAGCCACGAAGGCTCCATCTTCCACGACGGGCTGCCGTTGTTCGACTACACCACGGTGCTGATCCGGACTCCCGAGCTGGGGGTGAAGGTGGCTGAGAAGCTGGGCAACGCCCGGGCGGTGCTGATGAAGAACCATGGCACAACCGTTGTCGCCGAATCAGTGGAGACCGCCACCCTGTACGCGATCTTCCTGGAGAAGGCGTGCCGCATCCAGCTTCTGGCGGCCGCCGCCGGTGACCCCACCTGGAGCAACGACGACGAGGCGCGCGAGAAGTATGACCAGATCTACACGCCGCACCGGCTGGGCAGCATGTGGGACTACTTCGTGCGGCGGGCGAAGCGGCTCGCCATCGACTGACAAACCCGCTCCGCCGGGAGTTCCGGTTTCCCGCGCGGCATGACACTGGGAGGTGAGAGAATGGCCGAAAAACTGCATCTGACACTGGCGTGCGGCGACTACGAGAGCATCCGCGCGCTCAAGGAAGGGGTGATCCAGCCCGACGGCATCGAGCTCACCGTGCTTACGGACATGGACTCGTCCACCCGCCACTGGCGCATCGCCCGGTTCCGCGAGTTCGACGTCGGCGAGCATTCGGGCTCGTCTTACCTGCTGGCCAAGGACCGCGGCGAGGCGGACGACCTCACGGCCATCCCGGTGTTCCTGCACCGCCGGTTCCGCCACGGCTTCATCTTCATCAACGCGGACAAGGGCATCAAGGAACCCAAGGACCTCATCGGCAAGACCGTCGGGCTCAAGAACTGGCAGGCCACGGCGCTCCTGTGGATCCGCGGCACCCTGCAGGACGAGTACGGCGTCTCGTTCACGGACCTGGAATGGCGCGCCGAAAGGGAGGAGGACGTGCCGTTCGATCCGCCGGAGGGGCTCCGGATGGAGCGCCTGCCCGAGGGCAAGCGGGTCGAGGAGATGCTGGCCGAGGGCGAGCTGGACGCGGTCATCCACCCGGACATCCTCGCGCCCGTCCTGGAAGGCGACACCCGGGTCAAGCGCCTCTTCGACGATCCCAAGCAGGTGGAGATGGACTACTTCAAGCGCACCGGAATCTTCCCCATCATGCACACGACCGTCATCAAGCGGGAGATCGTGGAGAAGTATCCCTGGGTGCCGATGAACATGATGGTGGCCTTCGAGAAAGCCAAGCAGTGGACCTACAACCGGATGAACAACCCCCGGATCGTGCCGCTGGCGTTCTTCCGGGACTCCTGGGAGGAGCAGCTCGAGCAGTTGGGCGAGGACCCCTGGGTCTACGGGCTCAACGACACCAACCGCAACAACTTCGGCACGCTGGCCCGCTATTCCCGCGAGCAGGGCATGATCCGGAGCGAACCCGACGTGGATGAGCTCTTCCACGAGTCGGTCCGCGGCGAAGAGTGGAAGCTGGCGCGCTCCCGCGGGTAAGGCGCGTCCTCTCGGATGATCCCTCCGCCCTTCGAGTACCGCGCGCCGGATTCGCTTCCCGAAGCGCTCGCGCTGCTCCGCGAGCACGGAGACGAGGCGCGCCTCATGGCGGGAGGGCAGTCGCTCCTGCCCATGCTCAAGCTGCGGCTGATCCGCCCGGCGGTCATCATCGACATCGGCGGCCTCCAGGAGCTGCGGGAGGTCCGGGAGGCGGCGGACGGCGTGCGGCTGGGCGCGCTGGTGACGGAGCGGACCCTGGAACGCGCCCTCGGAGAACGCCAGCCCCTGCTCGCGGAGGCCGCCGCCAGTATCGGCGACATCCACATCCGGAACCTGGGCACGCTGGGCGGCGCCCTGAGCCAGGCGGATCCGTCGGGCGATCTCACCCCGGCGGCGCTGGCGCTGCAGGCGACGCTGACCGCGCAATCCGCCGCCGGCAGCCGCACCATCGCCGCCCATGAGTTCTTTTCCGGTCCGTTCGACACCTCTCTGGCCGAGGACGAGATGGTCACGTCCGTGGACGTGCCGGCTCTGGCCGGCGCCCACGGCCACGCATATGTCAAGCTCACCCGCCGCGCCGGCGACTACGCTGTGGTGGGGGCCGCGGCGCTGGTGGGCCTGTCGCCGAACGGCGCCTGCGCCGATGCCCGGGTCGCCCTGTGCGCGGTGGGTCCCACGGCTTTCGTCTGCGAAGCCGCGGGCCGGTCGCTTCAGGGCACGAAACTCGCGGACGCCGATCTGGCTGAAGCCGCCGAAATGGCGGGAAGGGACGCGGATCCCGTCAGCGACGTCCATGCCTCCGCCGACTACCGGAAGGCAATGACCCCGGTCGTGGTCTCCCGGGCCCTGGCCAAGGCCCGGGAGAGAGCACTGGCACAACTGCGTGGGGGGTCGAGGAGATGACGGGCGGTGCGGGAATGACGGGTTGAGCGTCGGCGGTTAGTCCCACGGGATCATGCAACGGATCACCGTCAACACCACCATCAACGGCAAGGAGTACGCGTTCGACGTCGAGCCGCGTCTCCTCCTGGTGGACCTCATCCGCGACAAGGCCGGCCTCAAGGGCACGCACGTCGGTTGCGATACCGGCAACTGCGGCGCGTGCACCGTGCTGATGGACGGCATGACGGTCAAGTCGTGCCAGGTGCTGGCGCCCCGGGCCAACGGCGCCGAGCTCCGCACCGTGGAAGGGCTGGCCCGGGACGGCGCACTGCATCCGATTCAGGAAGCCTTCTGGGAGTGCGACGGCCTGGAGTGCGGCTTCTGCACCCCCGGCATGCTGATGACCACGGCGGCGTTCCTCGAAGAGAACCCCCATCCGTCCGAACCGGAGATCCGCCGCGCCTATTCCGGCAACCTGTGCCGCTGCACGGGCTACCTGAATATCATCAAGGCGGTGCGGCGGGCGGCGGAGACGATCGGCTGATCGACCATGGCGGGCTACGTCGGCAAGAGCATCAAGCGCAAGGAGTCCTTCGACTCCATCCAGGGGAAGAACACCTACATCGGTGACGTCGAGGTCCCCGGGATGCTCCATGCCGCCATCCACCGCAGCCCCTACGCCCACGCCCGCGTAAAGCGGGTGGACCTGTCGGAGGCCCTGGAGCAGCCGGGCGTGGTGGCGGCCATGAGCGGCGCGGACGTCCGGCGGCTGTCGCGGCCCCTGGCGCCCTTCCCTTTCACCCGGACCAAGCCGTACACCAGCGACTATCCCCGGGTGCGGTTCGCCGACCACTACTGCCTGGCGGTGGACCGGGTGCGCCACATGGGCGAAGCGGTGGCGGTGGTGGTGTCGGAGGACCGCTACGCGGCGGCGGACGCTGCGGAGGCAGTGCGCGTGGAATACGAACCGCTGCCGCCGGTGGTGGACGTGGAAGCCGCGTTGGAACGCGATGCCGTACGGCTCTACGAGGAGTGGCCGGACAACATCCAATACGACTTCCGTTTCAGAGAGGGGCCGGTGGAGGAGCTGCTGGAAGCAGCCCCGGTGGTGATCCGGGAACACATCGTGCAACACCGGTACACCGGAACGCCGATGGAGCCCCGGGGCGTCATCGCAAGCGTCGACCAGCGGGACAACCTGCTGACGCTGTGGTCGTCCACCCAGGTGCCGCACGCGCTTCCCAACCTGGTGCTTGAGACCCTCGGCCGTGGCGACCTCAAGATTCGGGTGATCTCGCCCACCATGGGAGGCGGCTTCGGCATCAAGTGGGCGTTCTATCCCGAAGAGGTGCTGATGCCGCTCCTGTCGCTGCAACTCAACCGGCCGGTGGGCTGGCGGGAGAGCCGCAGCGAGCACATGATGGCCTCGCACCATTCCCGGGCGCAAGTGGACTATGTCGAGGCGGGTTTCGATCGGGCCGGCCGCATCACCGCCCTCAAGACCAAGGTGATCGTGGACCTGGGCGCCGCCTACCCCAGCGGCGGCACCTCGCTGGCCTTCGTCACCGCGAACTTCATTCCCGGGCCCTACCGTGTCGACAACTACGCCACCACCTCCTTCGGCGTGGTCACCAACAAGACCGCCGCCGGCCCCCACCGGGCCAACGGCAAGGCCGAGTCCAACTTCATCATGGAGCGGGTGATGGACCGGGCCGCCCTGGAGCTCGGCCTGGGCAAGGACGAGATCCGCCGCCGCAACCTGATCCAGCCTCAGGAGTTTCCCTACACCTGCGTCACCGGGTCCACCTACGACAGCGGCGACTACCCGGCGTGCCTGCGGAAGGCGCTGGCGGAGGTGGACTACGCCGGCCTGCTGGCGGACCGGGACCGGTGCCGCCTGGAGGGGCGCTACCGGGGCGTGGGCCTGGCGTTCCTGCTGGAGCCCCTGAGCTCGCTCCGGCCCAATGCCTACAACGCGGGCTACGAGACCGTGACGGTGCGGGTGGACCCGGTGGGCAAGGCATGGGTGTTCTCCGGCGACGTGAACATGAGCATGAGCCACAAGACCACCCTGTCCCAGGTGGTGGCGGACGAGCTCGGCGTGCGCTTCGAGGACGTGCACGTGTTCGAGGGTGACAGCGCCCTGGTCTCGGCTTCCAGCGGCTCCTACGCCAGCCGGTTCTCGACGGTGACGATCTCGGCGGCCATCAAGGCAAGCCGCGCGGTGCGGACGAAGATACTGGCGATCGCGGCGCACTCGCTCCGCACCCATCCGGAGGCGCTGGAATGCGCCGGCGGCATGATCCTGAGCCGGGACAAGGCGGGCGTCGCCCTCACGGTCAAGGAAGTGGCCAACATCGCCTACTACTCCATCAACCGGTTGCCCGGGAACATGGACCCCGGCCTCCACGACACCCACTACTTCATCAATCCCAACACCAGCTTCGAGCCGGACGCCAAGGGCCGGACGTCGAACTTTTCGACGTTCCCCTACGCCGTGCACGTGGCCTACGTGGAAGTGAACGCCGCCACCGGCGAGACCACGATCCTCCGGTATCTCACCGTGGACGACTCCGGCAACATGGTGAACCCGATGATCGTCGACACCCAGATCACCGGGGCCATCTCCCACGGCGTCGGGGGCGCGTTTCTCGAAGAGCTGGTGTATGACGAGCAGGGACAGCTCCTGTCCGGCACCTTCGCCGACTACCTGATCCCGTCCATGGCGGAGATGCCGGACCTGGAGATCCATCACATGGTGACGCCCATGCCCTTCACCCCGGGGGGATTCAAGGGGGTCGGGGAGATCGGCGCCATCGGCCCGCCGGTGGTGCTGGCCAGCGCGGTGGAGGATGCGCTGGCGCCGCTGGGAATCAAGATCATGAGTCTGCCGCTCAAGCCGGAGAACATCTGGCGGGCGATACACGAAAAACAAGGAACAGGAGACAGGTGATGAGCGAAGCAGGGAACGGGTTCACGGAACGGGCGACGCGGGAATTGGCGCGGGTGGCGGCGGTCTTCGCCGCGGGCGAGGCGGAGATCGCCGACACCTACTTCAACTGGGACCGGCGGGACACCGAGAAGGAAGTCCTCTGGCTCACCAAGCAGGCGGGCCGGGAGATCGAGAGCACCTTCACGGGACTCAAGGAGATCGTCGAGAAGGTGGGCGGCGACCTGACGGCCTCGGACCAGTACTGGGTGGACCAGTGGGGCGGCGACGTGGACCGGAACTGGCTGGAGGAGAACCTCTGGCGCACCAAGCAGGAGCTCAACCACGGCAATCGATGCGTGGACATCATCGAATGGCTCACCGGCGAGCCCGTGGACATCAAGGAAGTCGTGCGCCGCTACAACCGCTGGACCCCCGACCCTTCGCTTCCCGACATGAAGGAATGGGTGCGCCTGGCGGAGGTGTTCAAGGAACAGGAAGCCCGGCAGGAGTCCTGGGCGCGTCTCATCAACTCCCAGGGCCTGCTGGAGGGCGGAAGCTGCGGCCTGTTCTACGCCGCCTCCCAGTTGAGCGGCAGCGAGCTCAACGACCGGCTGGCCAAGGCCTTCACCGTGGTGCTCGACGACGAGCGCGGCCACGGGCCGGCCAACATCTACCAGATCGCCGACGCCTTCACCCAGCAGGAGGCGGTGGACGGCGCCAGGGGACTCATGGTGGAGCGGGGCATCCAGCGCCTGCGCATGCGCAACGAGCAGTTCAGCTTTCCCATCGACGAGGCCCGCATCCAGGACATCGCCGCCGGCAACATCAGCCTCGACGTCACCAAGGCCATCTGGGGCGAGACCCTGGCGAAGTTCATCGACTGAACCGCTCCGGTCGAGGAAACCCCGAAGTGGCATCCCACATCGACCTGGAAGCCAAAGACGGCATCGCCTTCATCACGCTGAACCGGCCGGAGCGGCTCAACGCCATGAACGAGGAGATGTGGGCCGAACTGGGGCGGGTGTGGGACGCGTTCGCAGCGGACTCGGCGCTTCGGGTGGCGGTGGTGAGCGGCGCAGGCGACCGGGCCTTCTCCACCGGCATGGACCTGAAGGAGCGGGCGGTGGCGGGCGACCCCCGGGCACGGGAGTTCTGGACCTCGGCGCTGGCCCGGGATCCGGGCCGCCGGGAGCCGGTGTGGAAGCCAATGATCGCAGCGGTACACGGCTACTGCCTGGCCGGCGGCTTCGAGATCGCCCTTTCCTGCGACATCCGCATCTGCAGCGACGACGCCACCTTCGGCCTGCCGGAGATCAAGCGCGGTTTCTTCCCGGGCAGCTCGGGGACCGTGCGGCTGCCTCGGCTCATGCCGCTCGGCATGGCCCTGGAAATGCTCTACACAGGCGAGTCCATCTCGGCGACCGAGGCCTTCCGCTGCGGCCTGGTGAACCGGGTGGTGCCGCGGGACGAGCTGTTGCCTGCGGCGGAGAAACTGGCCCGGTCCATGGCCGACGGGCCGCCGCTAGCCCTGCAGGCGGTCAAGGAGGTGGTGTTGCGGGGCCTCGACCTGCCGCTGGCCGACGCCATCCGTTTCGAGGCCGGCTTCCGCGCCATGGTGGGCGGGACCGAGGACGCCGGCGAGGGGCCTCGGGCGTTCAGCGAGAAACGGAAGCCGAGTTTCAAGGGCCGCTGAGAAAGAGCTGCGGATGTACCAGGACCTCCGGGAATATCTCGACTTGCTGGACCGTCAGGGCCTGCTGACGCGGGTGGCCGCCCCGGTGGACAAGGACACGGAGCTGCATCCGCTGGTGCGCTGGCAGTTCCTGGGGTTGCCGGACCACGAGCGCAAGGCGTTCCTGTTCGAGAACGTGACGGACGCCAGGGGGCGGCGCTACGAGACCCCGGTGGTGCTGGGGGCGCTGGCGTCGAACGAGGCCATTTACGCCCTGGGCATGGGCTGCGAGCCGGGCAAGAGCTTCGAGAAGTGGTCGGCGGCGGTGGCCGCGCCGCTGGCGCCTGAGCTGGTGGCCACCGGCCCGGTCAAGGAGGAAATCCACGCTGGCGACGGCCTCCTGGAGCATGGCGGGCTCGACGAGTTCCCGGTGCCCATCTCGACGCCGGGGTTCGACAACGGTCCCTACTTCACCGCCTGCCACTGGATTACCAAGGACCCGGATACCGGCATCCGCAACGTCGGCAACTACCGCGGCCAGATCAAGTCCCCCACCAAGACCGGCGTGTACCTCATCAGCGCCCAGCAGGACATGGCCGTCCACTGGAACAAGGCCAGCGCCCTCGGCCAACCCCTGCCCGCGGCCGGGGTCATCGGCGCGGTGCCGTGCCTGTCCTACGTGGCGGTGCAGAAGATCGCCTACGGGGTGGACGAGCTGGGGGTGGCCGGCGCCATCCTGGGCCGCCCCATGCCGCTGGTGAAGTGCGAGACCGTGGACCTGGAGGTGCCGGCCAACGCCGAGATCGTCATCGAGGGGTACATCCGCACGGACGTGCTCGAGCCCGAAGGTCCCTTCGGCGAGTCCCACGGCTACATGGACCCGCGCAGCCTGAGCCCGGTGTTCGAGGTCACCTGCATCACCCACCGGAAGAACCCGCACTACGTGGGCGTGCTGAGCCAGGTGACGCCCAGCGAGAGCAGCAAGATCAAGCACCGGGGATGGGAGTCGCTGGTGCTGGACCACCTGCGCAACCACTGCAACCTCAAGAGCGTGGTCCGGGTGGGCATGCACGAGCCGCTGGTGAACCTGCGCCAGTTCGTGGTGGTGCAGATGCGCAAGACCCACAAGCTCGAACCCTGGCAGGCCATGATGGCGGTGCTGGGGTTCCGCTACGACCTGGGCAAGGTGGTGATCGCGGTGGACGACGACATCGACCCCGAGAACTTCGCCGCGGTCAACTGGGCCATCTGCCACCGCTCCCAGCCGCACAAGGACGTGCGCATCATCGAGGGCCGCCAGACCGTGCACTCCCCCATCAACCTGGTGCGCATGCACGGCCACCCCGGCGACTACGACAGCGAGGACTCGTCGCTGCTCATCGACGCCACCAAGAAGGCCGAGTTCCCGCCGGTGTCGCTGCCCACCCGGGAGTACATGGAGCGGGCGCGGAAGCTGTGGGAGGAGTTGGGGATGCCGGAGCTCAACTACGGGAACCCGTGGCACGGCTACTCCCTCGGCCTGTGGCCGTCCGAACTCGACGAGGAAGCAGCTCTGGCGGTCAAGGGCGAGCACCACCGGATCGGCGCCAAGCTCGACGACCGCGCGGTGCCGGTGGAGCGCGGCGAGCGGCTGCAGGACGTGCAGAAACGATGGAAGCCCTAGGGGTCGGTCCAAGGAGTCGAGGCGTAGCGGGTGCTGGAGCTTGACGGCACCCTGGCCCTGGTGGCCGCGGCCATCTTCTTCGCGGGCTTCGTCAAGGGCGCCACCGGCATGGGGTTCACCCTTATCGCCACCCCCATGCTGACCCTGCTGCTCGATATCCGCACGGCCATCGTCGTGCTGCTGCTCCCCGGCGTGGTGATGGACCTGGGCCAGGTGTTCCGCCACGGCGTTCCCACCGCCACCCTGCGGCGTTTCTCGTCCATGTTCCTGTTCGCGTTGGCGGGAGTGTTCCTCGGCACCTGGGAGCTGACCCAGCTCCCCCTGTGGGTGCTGAACCTCATCCTGGGAACGGTGGTCATCTTCTTTGCAGCGGCCGGGCTGTTCTCGTTCACCCTCGTCACGCCGCCGCGCGCGGAACGGGTGATGTCGCCGGTCATGGGCTTCACGGGCGGGTTCCTGCTCGGGCTGACCAACACCATGGGGCCGGTCATGGCCGTCTACCTCCACGGCCTGCGGCTCGACAAGGCGGACTTCGTGAAGGCCATCTCCACGGCGTTCATCATGGCCAAGTTCTGGCAGGTGGTCGCCATCTCCACCTGGGGCCTGTTCACCGTCGAGGCGGTGAAGCTCTCGCTATTCGTGACCGCGGTCATCCTCGCGAGCTTCTACCTGGGCCTCAAGGTGCAGGACCGGATCCGCCAGCAGACCTTCAACCGCGCCATCCTGGTGCTGCTGATCTTCACCGGGCTGATGCTGGTCTACCGGAACCTGGCCGCGGGATAGCTGGATTCCCGCTTTCGCGGGAATGACGGAGGGAAGGCGGGAATGACGGAGGGGAGCCGGGAATGACGGAGGGGGGCGCGGACGACGGAAGTGGATCTGCGGCACGCTGGTGACATCTCCGCGTGCGATCTGCTATGGAGAGGCTTCAGACGACACGACGGCGGATCCGGTCTGACCCGGATCTGACAATGCCGCGGACCCGGGAGCGGGACAGGCTGCACCGAACACAGGACTCATGCAGGCTTTCGACTACGACGTCATCGTCATCGGCAGCGGTCCCGCGGGCTACACGGCGGCCGTCCAGGCGTGCGAGCTCGGCGCCAGGGTCGCCATCGTGGAGCGGCAGGAAACCCTGGGCGGGATCACCCTCCTGGCGGGCACCATCCCCAGCAAGACCTTGCGGGAGGCCATCATCTACCTTCGCGGGGTCCGCCAGCGCCCCTTCTACGGCACCGACTTCACGGAAAAGAAAGACATTACCCTGTCGGACCTGTTCGTCCGGGTGCGGAAGGTGGTGGACCGGCGGGTCGCGACGATGGAGGAGCGCCTGCTGGTTTACCGCGACCGGAAGCTCATCGACGTCTTCCGCGGCTACCATGCGACCCTGGACGGCCCCAACTCGGTGCACGCGTGGGTCCTCAAGAACCCCATGGAGTCCATCAACCTGAAGGCGGAGAAGATCATCGTCGCCGCGGGATCGAGGCCTCGCTTCGTGCCCGACATACCCATCGACAACGAAGTCATCTTCGACTCCGACTCCGTGTTCACCCTGGAGCTCAGGCGCAAGTCCCTGCCGGAATCCCTGATCGTCGTCGGGGCCGGGGTCATCGGCGCGGAATACGGCTCGGCCTTTGCGGTCCTGGGTTGCAAGGTGTCGCTGATACAGCGGGACCAGACCTTCCTGACGTTCGCCGAACGTCCCATCGTCGACATGCTGATCCGGCGCATGGAAGACTACGGCGTGGAGTTCGTCTGGGGCACCTGGTACGACAAGATCGAGCGGGTGCCCGGGCCGGAAGAAAAAGCCCGGGTCGCCCTCACCGACGGCCGGGTGCTGGAGGCGGACGCGGTGATCGTGGCCAGCGGACGCGAGGTGGCCACCAAAGTGCTCGGGCTCGAGGACGTGGGCGTCGAGTTCAACCAGTACGGCCTGATCAAGGTAAACGAGCTGTTCCAGACGTCGGTCCCGAGCATCTACGCCGCCGGCGACGTAGTCGGCTTTCCGGCGCTGGCCTCCACCAGCAGCGAGCAGGGCCGCATGGCCGCGAACTATGCCCTGGGCCGCCGTGCGGGCGGGCGCCGGTCGCTGTTCCCCATGTGCGTCTATACCATCCCGGAGATCGCGATGGTGGGCTATACGCAGCATGACCTGGACACCAAGGGCATCCCCTATGCCAAGGGGGTGGCCACCTACGACGAGGTCACCAAGGCCGGCATCATCGGCGACTCGCACGGCATGCTCACCCTGCTGTTCGAGCCCAACGGCTGGCATCTGCTGGGGGTCCACATCATCGGCGACCAGGCCTGCGAGCTGATCCACATCGGGCAGGCCGTGCTAAGCTACAACGGCACCATCGACTACTTCATCGACAACGTGTTCAACTTCCCGACCATGGGAGAGGCGTACAAGATCGCCGCCCTCAACGGGGTGAAGGACCTCGACGGGTCCCTCTCGTGATCGGTAACGGGAAGGCTTCTGTACTTTTTGTCGCGGAACTGCAAAATGGGGCATAGGCATGGAGTCAGGAGAAACCGCCTCGAGTCAACGACATCAAAAAGGAGAGGACCGATGAGAAAGCTTATTTCCGGTATTCTGTTTGTCTTCGTTTCCACGTATGCGGCCGCCGCCCTTGGAGCCGACGTCAAGCTGGGCGTGGTGTTCGGCTTCACCGGCCCCATCGAGTCGCTGACCCCTCCAATGGCGGCCGGCGCCGAGCTGGCGATGAAGGAAGTCAGTGACAGCGGCGCATTGCTTGGCGGCGCCAAGGTCGTCTCCGTGCGCGCCGATTCCACCTGCGGCGATTCGGCCGCCGGATCCGCGGCCACCGAACGGATCGTGACCTCCGACAAGGTGAACGCCATCGTCGGCGGCGACTGCTCGGGCGTTACCACCGCAATGCTGAAGAACGTGGCCAAGCCCAACGGCATCGTGATGATCTCGCCGTCGGCCACGTCCCCGAGCCTGTCCACCGTCGAGGACAACGGACTCTTCTTCCGGACGGCGCCGTCCGACGCCCGTCAGGGCGCGATCATTGCCGACATCCTGAAGGAGATGGGGATCAAGGAGGCGGCGCTGACCTACACCAACAACGACTACGGCAAGGGTCTGGCGGACAGCATCGCCGCCAACGTGAAGAAGGGCGGCGGCAAGATCACGATCTCGGCCCCCCATGAGGACGGCAAGGGCGACTACAGCGCCGAGGTGGCGGCGCTGGCCGCGGCGGGCGGCGACATCCTGATCGTGGCCGGTTACGCCGACCAGGGCGGCAAGGGCATCATCCAGGGCGCTCTCGACACCGGCGCCTTCGACAAGTTCTACCTGCCCGACGGCATGATCAGCGATTCCCTGACCAAGGCCATCGGCAAGGGCCTCGACGGCTCCATCGGCGCACACCCGGGCACCGACAGTCCGGGTGCGGCCAAGCTTGCCGAGATCGCCAAGGCCGCCAAGGTCAAGTCGGACAGCCCCTTCGTACCCGAATCGTACGACGCGGCCGCGCTGATCATGCTGGCCATGCAGGCGGCCAAGTCCGCCGAGAGCGGCAAGCTCAAGGACAAGGTCATGATGGTGGCCAACGCTCCCGGCGAGAAGATCTATCCGGGCGAGCTGGCCAAAGCGCTCAAGATCCTGGCCGGCGGCGGCGACGTGGACTATGTCGGCGCCTCGGCGGTAGAGCTGATCGGACCGGGCGAAAGCGCCGGCAACTACCGCCAGATCGTGGTCAAGGGCGGCAAGTTCACGACCGTCAAGTACCGTTAGTCCAGCATTGGTGCGGGCGGGAAGGAGTCTGTCCTTCCCGCCCACCGCGCCGGGCCGTCCCCGGCGGTTGGTGTGCAGCGCTGCCGAGGTCCCCGCATCGATGATCTCCGTAGAAAACCTGCACATGCACTTCGGCGGCATCCGGGCCGTCGACGGCGCGTCCCTCACCATCGAGCGCGGCAGCATCACCGGGCTCATCGGCCCCAACGGGGCCGGCAAAACCACCCTCTTCAACGTCATCGCCGGCGTCCACCGGCCGACCTCGGGAACGGTCCGCCTCGAAGGCGAGGACGTCACCGGGCTTACGCCCCACGAGCTCTTCTCGAAGGGCGTGCTGCGCACGTTTCAGATCGCCCACGAATTCTCCACGCTGACGGTCCGGGAGAACCTGATGACCGTGCCGGCGGGCCAGTCCGGCGAGAGCCTGGTGGACGTATGGTTCCGGCCCGGGAAGATCCGCGCGCAGGAACAGGCCATCGGCGCCCGCGCCGACGAGGTCATCGAGTTCCTCAAGCTCGAGGGCGTGGCCGGCGAGCCGGCCGGCAACCTCTCGGGCGGGCAGAAGAAGCTGCTGGAGCTGGGCCGCACCATGATGGCGGAGCCCCGGGTGGTGCTGCTCGACGAGGTGGGCGCGGGAGTCAACCGCACGCTGTTGAAGGACATCGCCGGCGCCATCCTGCGCCTCAACCTCCACCACGGCTACACTTTCTGCATCATCGCGCACGACATGGAGCTGATCTCGCTGCTGTGCGATCCGGTCATCGTGATGGCCGAGGGGAAGGTGCTGATGCAGGGCCCTCCGCCCGAGGTGCAGGCGGATGAACGCGTCATCGAGGCCTACCTGGGCCGCGGGCTGGTCACCCGCGAGGAGCGGAGTCCATGAGCTTCCTGGTGGGCGAGGAGCTGACCGGGGGCTACGGCGGCCCGGACATCCTGCATGGCTGCGCCATCGCCGCGGAGCGCGCCGAGATCACCGTGGTGGTGGGCCCCAACGGCGCCGGCAAGTCGACGGCCATGCGGGCGCTCTTCGGCATGCTGAACCTTCGTTTGGGAACGGTGCGCCTGGACGGCGAGGACATCACCGCGCTGGCGCCCCAGGCCCGGGCCCACAAGGGCATGGGATTCGTGCCGCAGACGGACAACGTGTTCCGATCCATGACCGTCCAGGAGAACCTGGAGATGGGAGCGTTCGTCCGGGACGACGACATCTCGGGCACCCTGGACGAGGTCTACGGCCTGTTCCCGGCCCTCAGGGACAGGCGCCGGCAGCCCGCCGGCGAGCTGTCCGGCGGCCAGCGCCAGCAGGTGGCCATCGGCCGCGCGCTGATGAACCGGCCCCGGGTGCTCATGCTCGACGAGCCCAGCGCCGGCGTGTCGCCCATCGTCACCCACGAGCTGTTCGAGCGCATCCTGGACATCGCTCGAAGCGGCGTCGCCGTCCTCATCGTGGAGCAGAACGCGCGGCAGGCGCTGGAGCTGGCGGACAAGGGCTACGTGCTGGTGCAGGGCCGCAACCGCTTTACCGGAACCGGGCGGATGCTTCTGGCCAACCCCGAGGTCCGGAAGTCGTTTCTCGGAGGATGACGGTTGGAGGACGTCGTCAACGCGGTCGTGCTCGTCACCAACTTCCTGGTGGTGCCCGCCACCGCCTACGGGTGCCAGCTGGCCCTGGGCGCGCTGGGCGTGACCCTGGTGTACGGCGTCCTGCGCTTCTCCAACTTCGCCCAGGGCGAGACCATGTCGTTCGGCGCCATGGTCACGATCCTGTTCACCTGGCTGTTGCAGTCCTGGGGGATCGGCCTCGGGCCGTTGCCCACGGCGCTGCTGGCGCTGCCCGTGGGGATGGCGGTGACCGCCGGCCTCTGCCTTGTGACGGACCGGTGGGTCTTCCGCTTCCACCGCCGCACCAGGGCGGCGCCGGTGATCCTGCTGGTGGTGTCCGTGGGGGTCATGTTCGTCATCAACGGCCTCATACGCTTCGTCATCGGCCCCGCCGACCGGGTATTCACCGACGGCGCCCGCTTCCTGCTCACGGTGCGGGAGTTCAAGGCATTCACCGGACTGTCGGAGGGCCTCGCCATCAAGACCACCCAGACCCTCAGCGTGGTGGTGGCGGTGGTGCTGGTGGCGGCGCTCTTCTGGTTCCTCGAGAAGACCCGCACCGGCAAGTCCATGCGCGCCTACTCGGACAACGAGGACCTGGCGCTGCTGTCGGGGGTGAGCCCGGAGAAGGTGGTGGCGGTCACCTGGCTGATCGTCGGCGCCCTGGCGGCGGTGGCGGGAACCCTCTACGGCCTCGACAAGAGCTACAAGCCGTTCACGTTCCTGTCGCTGCTCCTGCCCATCTTCGCCGCCGCCATCATCGGCGGCCTGGGCAATCCGCTGGGGGCCATCGTCGGCGGTTTCGTGGTGGCCTTCTCCGAGGTGTTCCTCACCTATCCATACCGGAAGTTCCTGGCCTATCTCGGGCCGGAGGGCTGGCGGCCGGACGGCCTGATGCAGTTCCTCTCCACCGACTACAAGTTCGCCGTGTCCTTCTTCATCCTGGTGGTGGTGCTGCTGGTGAAGCCCACCGGGGTCTTCAGCGGGAAGTCGTCATGAGCGATGCTTCCGCGACCTTGTCCGTCCGCATGCGCGGCCTGCTACGGGCTCCCCGCAAGTCCGTCCTGTTCACGGCCATGGCGGCGCTCATCTGCATCGTCGGCGTGGGCCAGAGCTGGTCCCTGGCGCTGGCGATCCTGAACCTCTGCCTGATCTCGGCCATCATGACCCTGGGCGTGAACATCCAGTGGGGGTACGCCGGGCTGTTCAACGCCGGGGTCATGGGCTTCGCCGCCCTGGGCGGGCTGGCCGGCGTGCTGGTCTCCATGCCGCCGGTCAGGCCCGCCTGGCAGGCGGGAGGCACGGGCGTGGTGCTGGCCCTGGCGATGGCGGTGGCCACCATCGCGGCCGCGGTGCTGGTCTACCGCCGGGTGCGCCGCCCGGGCTACCGCAAGCTCGCCGTGGCGCTGGTCGTGGCCGCCGGCTACTTCGCCGCCCGGGCCCTGTTCGAGCCCGCGGTGCGCGCCATTGAAGCGGTGGAGCCTTCCGTGACCGGCTACCTGGGCGGCTTCGGCCTGCCGATCGTCCTGTCATGGCTCGTGGGCGGAGCACTGGCCGCGGGCGCGGCCTGGGCGGCCGGCAAGATCAGCCTCGGCCTGCGCGCCGACTACCTCGCCATCGCCACCCTGGGCATCTCCGAGATCATCGTCGCCTTCCTCAAGTACGAGGAATGGCTCGCCCGGGGCGTGAAGAACGTCACCGGCCTGCCGCGTCCGGTACCCTACGAGGTGGACCTGCAGAACGCTCCGTGGTTCCGGGAATGGGCCGTGAGCCTCGGCGTGTCCCAGGTGGACCTTTCCTCCATCGTGGTGAAGCTGTGTTACGCGGGCCTCTTCCTGCTGGTGCTGGCGGTGCTCATGTGGCTCTCCGAAGCGGCCCTGCGGGCGCCCTGGGGCCGGATGATGCGGGCCATCCGGGACAACGAAACCGCCGCCGAGGCCATGGGCAAGGACGTGACCGCGCGCCATCTGCAGGTGTTCGTGCTCGGCTCGGCGGTGATCGGCATCGCCGGCGCCATGCTGGCGACCGTGGACGGGCAGTTCACGCCCAACACCTACCACCCGCTGCGCTTCACCTTCCTCATCTGGGTCATGGTCATCGTCGGCGGCTCCGGCAACAACTGGGGCGCCGTCCTGGGCGGCTTCGTGGTGTGGTACTTCTGGGTGGAGGCCGAGCCCATGGGCCTGTGGCTGATGGAGCTCATCACCTCGCCTCTGGCCTCGGACAGCCCGGTCCGCAGCCACCTCATGGAGAGCGCCGCCCACATGCGCCTGGTGGTCATGGGGCTGGTGCTGCTGCTGGTCCTGCGCTTCGCTCCCCGCGGTCTGATACCGGAAGAACGGCGTTAGCCCGCGAGTTTCCGGAACCGTGCCCTTGCCAAAAATTGTTGACGCAATGCCCGTGGTGTCGTATAGGTTGACGAATAAAATAGTACAATAGTTGAGAACTCCGTTTTTCGCTAAAGTTATTGTGGAGTGCGTAAACAGGTGGTAAGATTTTTTATCTCAGAACCAGCGGAAGGAGGCAGCTATGAAACACAGATTTACGTTACTCATGGCGATGGTTTTCGCGGGCCTGTTCGCCCTGGCGACGAGCAGTTCGGCCCAGACCATCAAGATCGGCCTCAACGTCCCGCTGACCGGCGACATTCCGAAGGTCGGCGAGGGCTCCAAGTTCGCGGCCGAGATGTGGCTCGAGGACATCAAGGCCGCCGGCGGTCTCGAGGTCGGGGGCAAGAAACATCCGGTGGAGATCGTCATCGAGGACAACGAGTCCAAGGCCGAGTCCGCGGTCAAGGCCGCCACCAAGCTGATCACCGAAGACGAAGTGCTGGCCATCGTCGGCCCGCAATCCTCCAAGCAGGCCGTTCCCGCGGGCGGCGTGGCCCAGGACCGCGCAACCCCGATGATCAGTCCCTGGTCCACCAACCCCAACACCACAAAGGACCGCCCCTACGTCTTCCGTGCGCCGTTCCTGGATCCGTTCCAGGGGCCCGTGCTGGCGAACTTCATCACCAACGAGTTCAAATTCACCAAGGCCGCGGTTCTCTACGACGTCGCCAGCGACTATCCCAAGGGCCTGGCCGAGTTCTTCAAGGGGGCCTGGGAGAAGATCCACGGCGCGGGCTCGGTGGTAGCCTTCGAGAGCTTCACAACCAAGGACACCGACTTCAGCTCGCAGCTCACCAAGATCCGCAACTCGGGCGCCCAGGTGCTGTTCACGCCCCAGTACTACAACGAGGTGGCGTTGATCGTGCAGCAGGCGCGCCAGCTCGGCGTGAAGGGCCCCATCGTGGGCAGCGACAGCTGGGGTTCGGCGGAAACCGTGAAGCTGTGCGGCAAGGACTGCAACGGGTCCTTCTTCAGCACCCACTACGCGGCCGCCGGCGCCACCGGGGCGACCAAGGCGTTCATCGACCGCTACAACAAGAAATACGGCTACGTGCCTGATGACGTCGGTGCGCTGACGTGGGATTCGCTCCGCATCGTCGAGCACGCCATCAAGGCCACCGGCGGCCTCACCGGCGACATCAAGAAGGACCGTGAGAACGTCAAGAACGCCTTGGCCGGGATCAAGAAGTTCGCGGGAATCACCGGGGACATGGCCTTCACCGCCGAAGGCGATCCCGTCAAGTGCGCGGTCGTCGTACGCATCAGCGACAAGGGCGAGTTCGAGTTCTACAAGTCCGTATGCCCGTAAGCCCGACGCCTGGACCGTCGCGCAACCGGTGACCCCGGTTGCGCGACGGTTAACTACCGCATAGCGGCTGGGGCATGTCGCTTTTTCTCCAAAACCTGGTCAACGCCCTGCAGTGGGGGAGCTTCTACGCTCTCATCGCCCTGGGCTACTCCATGGTCTACAGCATCCTGATGCTGTTCAACTTCGCCCACGGCGACATCTTCATGGTGGGCGCGTACATCGGCGTGGGGGTCGCCGCGGTGCTCCTCGCGGCGGCTGCCGAGGGCGCCCTGGCGCTGCCTCCCTGGGCGATACTCATCGTGACCATTCTCTTGGCCATGGTGTTGACTTCTTTCGTCGGCATGCTGGTCGAGCGCATCGGCTACCGGCCCCTGCGGGCCGCGCCGCGCGCTTCCGCCGCCATCACCGGGCTGATGATCGGGATCATCCTGGAGACCGGCAACCTGGCCCTGCTCGGCGCCCAGCGGATACGTTTCCCGTCCCTGATCGATACGACGGTCTACGAGTTGGGCGGTGTTTTCATCACCAACACGAAGATCATTATCGTGGTCGTGGCCTTGCTCCTTGCCACCGGCATGCACCTGTTCGTGCACAAGACCAAGTGGGGCCTGGCCATGCGCGCCATGGCGTTCGACTACGTCGCGGTTCCGCTGATGGGCGTCTCCGTCAACGGCATCGCCGCGCTGACCTTCGCGCTGGGCTCGGCGCTGGCCGCCGCCGCCGGCATCCTCTATGCCCTCGCCTATCCGGTGCTGGACCCGTACATGGGCATCGTGTTCGGCTGGAAGGCGTTCGTGGCGGCCATCCTCGGCGGCCGGGGCTCGGTGATGGGGGCGACGCTGGCAGGCTTCCTGCTGGGCTTCATCGAGATCTTCGTGGCGATGATCTTTCCCTCGACGCTGCGCGACCTGATCGCCTACTCCATCGTGCTGCTGATCCTCATCGTCCGGCCGCACGGCTTTTTCGGCGAGCCCTACAGCGCGCGCCTGAGGCTCTGAACACGGGCTCGGTCATGGATGTGCGCCGGACGCTGCGCGGGTTCTCGCAAGTTCCTCTCCTGGGGTGGCTCGCCGCCGCGTTCATCGCGGTGGTGATCGAGATCCAGTGGGGCACGCCCCTGGCGCTGTCGCTGGGGCTGCCCAAGATACCGGTCCTCTTCGGCGTGGTCCTCGCCCTCAAGCAGCCGCACCTGCTGCCCGGCGCCGTGGTGTACCTGCTGCTGGTCTACGGCTTGCCCATCGTGGTCATTTCCCGGCTCGGCGCCGGCATCGCCAACCAGGCGGCGGGCTCGCTGCTGCGCTTGCCGCTGTGGGTCTCGGCGGCGGTCCACCTGGGAATTTTCTATGCCGCCCTGGAGTTGTGGTCCGGCCTCAGCGACTACCGCGACCTGGTGCTCCGTTTCACCCTGATCGCGGTGATGGTCACCCTGAGCCTCAACGTGATCAACGGCTACATGGGCGAGTTCTCGTGCTCCCATCCCGGGTTCATGGCGGTGGGTGCCTACGCCGCCTCGGTGCTCAGTGTCGACCTGTTCACGAAACACCGCGTGTTCGGCGAGGCGCTGCTGCCGCCCGCCCTGGGGCCGTTCCTGTTTCCGGTGATCC
The DNA here is from genome assembly GCA_965219905.1 of uncultured Binatia bacterium (SeqCode). Lineage (GTDB taxonomy): Bacteria > Desulfobacterota > Binatia > UBA9968 > JAJDTQ01 > JAJDTQ01. The sequence goes on from CBDCOS010000008.1 coordinate 500,717, forward strand.
TCGTCATCGGCGGCCTGGTGGCGGCGGTGAGCGCGTTGGTGGTGGCGATTCCGTCGTTCCGGACCCGGGGCGACTACCTCGCCATCATCTCGCTGGCGTTCATGTTCATCGTCAAGAGCCTGATCGAGAACCTGGAGATCGTGGGGGGCGCGCGCGGGCTGGGGGGTCAGCCGGACTGGGCCGGCCTGCCCACCGTGTTCCTGTGGACCGTGGCGTGCGTCTGGGTCATCAACAACTTCGTCCGCTCGACCCTCGGCAAGGCGCTGAACGCGGTGCGGGACAACGAGATGGCCGCCACCGCCATGACCGTCGACACGCGCTACACCAAGATGGTGGGCTTCCTGTTCGCGGCCTTCTGGGCCGGGGTGGCCGGCGGCCTCTTCGCCCACGTGCTGCGATACGTCAACCCGGGGACCTTCGGCATCCAGAAACTCGCCGAGGTCCTTGCCATGGTCTACTTCGGGGGGTTGAACTCGGTCTACGGATCGATCATCGGCGCCGTCGGCATCAGCCTTCTCGGCGAGGCCCTGCGGCCGCTCGAGATCTTCAAGTGGATCATCATCCCGCTGCTGCTGATCCTGGTGATGATCTACCGGCCCACGGGGCTGGTGGCCTTCAAGGAGTTCGACCCCAAGACCATCCTCAAACCCAGGATCGACCCTGAAAGGGAGCGCGATGCCCTTCCTCAAGGTTGACAATATCACGCACCAGTTCGGCGGCCTGCGGGCGGTCCACGACTACGAGCTGTCCATCGAGCCGGGCCAGATCCGCGGGCTCATCGGACCCAACGGCGCCGGCAAGACCACGGTCTTCAACCTGATCACCGGCATCTACAACCCCACCCACGGACACATCTACCTCGACGGCGAGAGGATCAGCGGCCTTCCGCCCCACCGAATCGCCTCCAGGGGCATCGGCAGGACCTTCCAGAACCTGCTGCTGTGGCGGCACATGAACGTCCTGGAGCACGTCAAGATGGCGCGCTACTCCAGGATCGGTTACGGTCTCCTCGACGCCTGCCTCGGCACCCCCCGGCGGCACCGGAGAGAGCGTGAAATCGAGGAAAAGGCACTGGCCCTGCTGGAGATGCTGGACATCCGCCACCTGGCGGACCAGGCCGTCCCCAACCTGCCCTACGGCGCCCAGCGCAGGGTCGAGATGGCCCGGGCCCTGGCCACCGAGCCCAGGCTGCTCCTGCTGGACGAGCCCACCGCGGGAATGAATCCCGACGAGCTGGTGCAGATCATGGACATCATCCGGCGGGTGCACCGGGAATTCAACATGGCGATCTTTCTCATCGAGCACCGGATGCGGTTCGTCATGGAGTTGTGCGAGCGGATCCAGACGCTGGATTTCGGAGAGGTGATCGCCGAAGGCACGCCGGAGGAGATCCAGAACAACCCCAGGGTCATCGAGGCCTACCTGGGAACCACCGAAACATAGCCACGATGTTGTTGTCCGTCGAAAACCTGCGCGTCTCCTACGACCAGATCCGCGCCCTGCAGGGGATCAGCTTCGAGATCGAAGAGGGCGAGATCGTCTGCATCATCGGCGCCAACGGCGCCGGCAAGAGCACCACACTGCTGGCGATCTCGCGCATGGTGCCGGTGGAGGCGGGAACGCGCATGACCTACATGGACAAGGACCTGCTGCAATACTCCGCCGACAGGGTGGTAAGCCGGCTCGCCATCTCCCACGTGCCGGAGGGACGGCGCCTGTTCGACAACCTCACGGTGATGGAGAACCTGCGGTTGTCCTGTTTCGCCCGGAAGGACGACGGCATCAAGCGCGACATCGACCGTGTCCTGAGCATCTTCCCGCGGCTGGCCGAGCGCGAACACCAGAAGGCCGGCACCCTGAGCGGCGGCGAGCAGCAGATGCTGGCCGTGGGCCGCGCCTTCATGAGCGGCCGCAAGCTCATGCTGCTGGACGAACCCTCCATGGGACTGGCCCCGCTCATGATGAAGACCGTCTTCGACGCCCTCAGGGAGATCAACCAGGAAGGCACCACCATCCTGCTGGTGGAGCAGAACGCGCAACTGGCGCTCCAGTTCGCCGGCCGGGGCTACGTGCTGGAGAACGGCAGCCTGGTGCTCGAAGGCAAGTCCGCCGACCTCCTCGACGACCCCGGAGTGAAGCAGGCCTACCTGGGCGGCTGACACTACCAGGCACCGCTCCTACCCCAATGTTCCTCGGATATCCGAACGGGCATTACCCTTTCCGTTTGTGTTAAGATTGATTTCCTGAAGTAACTGGAACGCTTGCCCGGCTACCAGCTAAAGGGTAGTTTGGGCGAAATTTCTTTAAAGGGAGGGACTGATGAGGATTTCGATACGTGCGTTTTCGGTCGGTTTGGCGGCCGTGGTGCTGGCGGCGGCGTCCCTGGCGTCGGCGGGTACCCTGGACGACGTTCGCAAGCGTGGTCACCTGATCTGCGGCATCAACACGGGCCTGGTGGGCTTTGCCGCTCCGGACGACAAGGGCGTGTGGAAAGGCTTCGACGTGGACGTGTGCCGGGCGGTGGCGGCCGCGGTGTTCGGAGACGCCAACAAGCTCAAGTACAAGAACCTCACCGGCAAGACGCGCTTCACCGCACTGCGTTCGGCCGAGATCGACATGCTGTCGCGCAACACCACCTGGACCTTCAGCCGGGACGTGGACCTGCAGCTCACCTTCGTGGGCATCAACTACTACGACGGCCAGGGCTTCATGGCGCCGAAGAAGCTCGGGGTCAAGTCCGCCAGCGAACTCGCCGGCGCGTCGGTGTGCATCCAGACCGGCACCACCACCGAGTTGAACCTCGCGGATTACTTCCGCGCCAACAACATGAAGTATGAGCCGGTGCCCATCGAGACCAACACCGAGGCGCGCACCAACTACCTGGCCGGCCGCTGCGACGTGTACACCACCGACCGCTCCGGCCTGGCGGCCACCCGCGCCGCCACCGACAACCCGGACGACCACGTGGTGCTGCCGGAGATCATCTCCAAGGAGCCGCTGGGACCGCTGGTGCGGCACGGCGACGACCAGTGGGCGGACATCGTACGCTGGAGCCTCAACGCCATGATCGCGGCCGAGGAGATGGGCGTCACCTCCGCGAACGTCAAGGAGCTGGCCTCCAAGGAGAACAAGAACAAGGAGGTCAACCGGCTGCTCGGTGTCGAGGAGCTGCAGGGCCGCGAGCGGCTGGGGCTGTCCAAGGACTGGGCGGTGAACATCATCGCGCAGGTGGGCAACTACGGCGAGGTGTTCGAGAAGCACCTCGGCAAGAAGACCCCCATCGGCCTCGACCGGGGCCTCAACGCCCAGTGGACCGACGGCGGACTGATCTACGCGCCGCCGTTCCGGTAGACCGGACAGGTCTCACAACAACATGAGCCGTGTGGATCCAGTGTCGCGCCGCCATCGCGCGTGACACTGGCAATCCATACGGCGCATGTCGTATAGACTACCGGGCGTGGTGCAACCAACCGACAGACCCGGTCCGCCTCCAGGTCCCGCGTTCAGCCTGGGCAGCCTGTGGTACGACGAGGCCGTTCGCGGCGTCGCCATCCAGATCCTGGTGCTGCTCGGCGTCTTCGCGACCGTGGCCTGGATGATCGCCAACGTCGTCGCCAACTTCGCCATCCTCGACAAGACCTTCGGTTTCGACTTCCTCTGGCTCCCCGCCAACTACGACATCAACCAGACGCTCATCGAGTACACCAACCGGGACACGCACCTGCGCGCGGCGGTGGTGGGGCTGATCAACACGGGACTGGTGGCCTTCCTCGGCATCATCGTGGCCACCGTGCTCGGCTTCCTCGTCGGGATATTCCGGTTGTCGGACAACTGGCTGGTGTCGCGCCTGGCGTACTGCTACGTCGAGTTCACCCGCAACACCCCGGTGCTGCTGCTGATCCTGCTGTGGCACGGGATATTCATCAACACGCTGCCGCATCCACGGCAGGCCATGACCATCGGAGGCGCCACGTTTCTTACCAACCGGGGCTTCTACGTTCCCAAGCCCCTGTTCGAATCGGGTTTCGAGTGGGTCACGCTGGCTCTGGCGGCGGCCATCGTGGGGGCGGTCCTCGTCCACCGTCACGTACGCCGGGTTCGCGAGGCCACCGGCCGGCAGCTTCCCGGCGGCTGGATTTCCGCCGCCCTGATCGTGGGCCTGCCGGGGCTTACCTTCGCGGCGGTCGGCGCTTCCCTGTCCTTCGACGTGCCGGAGCTCCGGGGGTTCAACTTCGAGGGCGGCCTCTACCTCACCCCCGAACTGGTGGCGCTGACCTGGGCGCTGGCGTTCTATACCTCCGGGTTCATTGCCGAGAACGTCCGCGCCGGCATCCTCGCCGTGGACAAGGGCCAGATCGAAGCGTCGCAAGCGCTGGGGCTTCCCCGCAGACGCGTCCTGAGCCTGGTGATCCTGCCCCAGTCGCTTCGGGTGATCGTCCCGCCGCTCACCTCCCAGTACCTTGACCTCACCAAGAACTCGTCCCTGGCCATCGCCATCGGCTACGTGGACCTGGTGGGGACCCTGGGAGGGATCACGCTGAATCAGACGGGGCGGGAGATCGAGTGCATGATGCTGGTCATGCTGGTTTACCTGGCCATTTCCCTGGGCATTTCCATGTTCATGAACTGGTACAACCGCCGGGTCCGGCTGGTGGAGCGCTGATGTCACTTCCCGCCACCGCACCGTCCACCTATCCGCCGGGACAGCACCCGGACCTGCCGCCGCCGCCGGGGTCCGTGGGCGTCGTCGGCTGGTTACGGGCCAACCTGTTCTCGTCGGTGTTCAACACCGCGCTGACCTTGGTTTCCGTCTGGCTGATCTACGAGTTCGTCACCGCCGCCATCGACTGGTTCGTCCTGGAAGCCGTGTGGGAGGCGGGCTCCCGGGTGGACTGCCGCAAGCAGGGTGACGGCGCCTGCTGGGCGGTCATCGCCACCCGCGTGGACCAGTTCGTCTACGGCTTCTATCCCGCCGACCAACGCTGGCGTCCGGTGCTGACGCTCATCCTGCTTTTCCCCGCGCTGGCGCCGGTGCTGTTCGACCGCACGCCTTACCGCAGCCAACTGCTGTGGTTCTCGCTGGCCTATCCCGCGGTGGGCGCATGGTTGATCTACGGCGGCCTGGGCCTGCCGGTGGTGGATACCGACGCCTACGGCGGCTTCCTGCTCACCATGATCCTGGGCGTCACGGGCATCGTGGCGTCCCTTCCGCTGGGCATCCTGCTGGCCCTCGGCAGGCAGTCGCGGCTGCTGGCAATCCGGGTCCTGTGCGTCACCTTCATCGAAGTCGTGCGCGGGGTGCCGCTGATCACGCTGCTGTTCATCGCTTCCACCATGCTCAACTACTTCCTGCCCCCGGGGACCAACTTCGACCTTCTCATCCGGGTGCTCATCATGGTCACGCTGTTCGCCGCGGCCTACCTCGCCGAAGCCGTGCGCGGCGGGCTGCAGGCGATTTCACGCGGCCAGTACGAGGCCGCGGACTCGCTGGGGCTGTCCTACTGGAAGACCACGTGGCTGGTGACCTTGCCCCAGGCCCTCAAGATCGCCATACCCGGCATGGTCAACGTCTTCATCGGCCTTTACAAGGACAGCACGCTGGTAGTAATCATCGGCTTGTTGGATCCTCTGGGCGTGGCCCGGGCGGTGCTCGCCGACGCCAAGTGGAACGGGCTCTCCAATGAGACGTATCTTTTCATCGCGCTCTTCTTCTTCATGAGCTGCTTCGCCATGTCGCGATACTCTCTGTGGCTCGAAGAACGGCTGAGTGTGGACAACCGGTAGCATTCGCTTCTCATGGCAACCATCGACGAAGACACCGAACGCATCCGATCCGCCGCCGACACCTCCAGGGTGATGGTGGAGATCGAGGGCATGCACAAGTGGTTCGGCACGTTCCACGTGCTCAAGAACATCGACCTGAGGGTGACCGCCGGCGAGCGCATCGTCATCTGCGGGCCGTCGGGCTCCGGCAAGTCCACGCTGATTCGGTGCATCAACCGGCTCGAGGTCCATCAACAGGGGACCATCCAGGTTGACGGCATCGAGCTGACCCGCGATGTCAAGAACATCGAGCAGATCCGCTCCGAGGTGGGCATGGTGTTCCAGCACTTCAACCTGTTCCCCCACCTCACCGTGCTGGAGAACTGCACCCTCGGGCCCATGTGGGTGCGCAGGCTGCCCAAGGACGAGGCCGACGCCATCGCCCTCCGGTACCTGGAGCGCGTTCAGATCCCCGAGCAAGCCGACAAATACCCGGGGCAGCTCTCCGGCGGCCAGCAGCAGCGGGTGGCCATCGCGCGCTCGCTGTGCATGCAGCCCAAGATCATGCTGTTCGACGAGCCCACCTCCGCCCTCGACCCCGAGATGATCAAGGAAGTGCTCGACACCATGCTCGAGCTGGCGGAAACGGGCATGACCATGCTGGTGGTGACCCACGAGATGGGCTTCGCCCGCCGCGCCGCCGACCGGGTGATCTTCATGGACGGCGGCGAGATCATCGAGGAGAACGCCCCCGAGCCGTTCTTCAACAACCCCCAGAACGACCGCACCAAGCTGTTCCTGAGCCAGATCCTGTCCCACTGAGCCACGGTCCCTCCGTCATTCCGGCGAAAGCCTGCCCCGTACTTGATACGGGGCCGGGATCCAGGTGGGGTGCGGTGGCGGCACTCCTGAATTTCGCGGGTTTCTGTGCTACGGTTCCGCTCATGTCTTCAACGCTGATCAGGAACATCGGGACGCTCGTAACCGGGATGCTGGAGGATCCCCTCCGGGACGCCGACTCGATCCTGGTGGCCGACGGGGTAATCCGGGAGATCGGGAACGGGCTGAGCGGCAACGTGGACCGCACCATCGACGCCAACGGCACCACGGTGGTCCCCGGCCTCATCGACTCGCATTCCCACCCCACCTTCGGCAACTTCACGCCGGCGCAGAACTCCATGGGCTGGATCACCCACTACATGCACGGCGGCGTCACCTCCATCATCTCCGCCGGCGAGCTGCACGTGCCGGGCCTGCCGCTGCCTCCGGACCCCCTGTGCGCGGTCTCCCTGGCCATCGTCGCCAAGCGCTGCTGGGACAACTGCCGCCCCACCGGCGCGCGGGTGCACGGCGGTACGCTGCTGCTCGTGCCGGGTCTGGAGGAGAAGGACTTCGACACCATCGCCGACGCCGGCATCGGCCTGGTGAAGTTCATCTTCTACGACTACAGCCTGCTGCCCACCGGCGAGGCCGAACGCTACGTGAAGTGGGCCCGGGCGCGGGACATCAAGGTCAAGATCCACTCCGGCGGGGTCTCGCGCTCCGGCGTGAGCCAGGTGGCGGGGTTGGAGATCGTCAAGGCCATCGACCCCGACGTCATCGGCCACAGCACCGGCGGCCCCATCCCCATGCCCGAGGAGGACCTGCGCCGCATCGTCGCCGAGACCGACTACTACGTCGAGATCTGCACCTCCGGGAACCTGCGCATGGGCATGGTGCTGACCGACGCGGTGCGGCAGCATGGCGCCGAGGCGAGGGTGCTGGTGGGCACCGACACGCCGGGCGGCACCGGCGTGGTGCCCCGGGGAATCCTGCGCGAAATCTGCTTCCTGGCCTCCCTGGGCGGCATCGCTCCGGAGCACGCGGTAGCCATGGCCACCGGCAACACCGGCCGCGCCCACGGCCTGGACCTCGGCATCATCGCCGAGGGCAAGCCCGCGGACCTGGTCATCATGGACAGCATCACCGGCTCGGTGTCCACGGATGCGCTCGATTCGTTCGCCAAGGGGGACCTGCCGGGCATCTCGGTGGTGATGATCGACGGCGAGCTGACCGTGGCAGGCCGCAGCCAGCAGACGCCGCCACCCGAGCGGGGGGTGGTCATCAGCGGATAGTGACCGGCGGCCTCATCTGCCTGCGGGGCCGGACCTTGTAGTATGGCCGGAGTGGCCGTAAGCATTCGTTAAAACGAGGAACTGGTGTCGGTCGACGGCCCGGATTCAGAGGCGGTTGGCGAAGGAGGTTTTCCGGTGAGCTCAATGCAATACGGCGTGGGAATGTTTCCCACGGAACCCATCTCGCGCATCATCCACCTCAGCGAGCAGGCGGAAGAGCTGGGTTACAGCCACATCTGGGTCGGCGACTCGCATCTCATCTGGCGCGAGGCGTTCGTGAACATGGCCGCGGTGGCGCTCAACACGTCAAAGGTGATCATCGGCACCGGCGTCACCAACCCCGTGACGCGGCACCCCTCGGTGCTGGCCAGCGGCTACGCGACCCTGGACGAGATGGCGCCGGGGCGATTCGCCGTGGGCATCGGACTCGGCGACAGCTCGCTGGAGACCATGGGCCGCAAGCAGGCGCGGCTGGCGGACTTCGAGGCGGCGGTGGCACAGATGCGGGCCGTTATCGAGGGCGGTGAAGCCGAGTTGGAGAGCGGCAGCAAGATCCACCTGAACTTTGCCCAGAACCGGAAGATCCCGTTCTACGTGGCCGCCAGCGGCCCACGGATGCTCGAGCTTTCCGGGCGCATCGCCGACGGCGTGATCATCCTCGTGGGCGTGGATTCCGGCGCCATCGAAAGGGCGGTGGAGCGGATCGCGGCCGGCGCCGAAGCGGCAGGCCGCAAGCTCTCCGACATCGACCTGGTGCTGTGGGTCCCGTGCGCCGTTTCCGAGAGCGCGGGCGCCAAGGACGCGGTCAAGGCCCACGTGGCCCGGGTCATCGCCCACCCGCTGCCGTTCACACTGGACGAGCAGGAGCAGAAGGTCCTCGACGACATCCACCAAGCCTACAACTACTACCAGCACATGAACCCGCTCGCCGCCCAGGCCCGTGTGATCCCTGACTGGCTGGTGGACAAGTTCGCCGTCGCCGGCACCCCGGACGAGTGCCAGGCCAAGGTCGAGGAACTCAAGCGGAGCGCCATCAACCAGGTGGCCATCATCCCCTACAACGTGGGCGACGCCGACCGTGGCGAGACCCTGCGGCTCTTCGCCGGCGCCATGTAGACAGCTCGCTGCCTCAACCACGTCCTTGCGACGCGGGACGCCAAGAATCCGTGCGTACTGTCACCCGCTACTATCTGTTCCAGATTCCCGGCTGGGCCCTGACGGCCGTGCTGGTGACGCTGCTGCACGCGTGGCTGGGGCTGCCGGTGTGGGTGGCGCTGACCGTCCTCGGGGTGGTGGTGCTGAAGGACGTGATCTTCTATCCGTTCCTGCGCAGGGCCTACCAGTTGGAAGCCTCCGGCGCCGCCCAGCTCGTGGGGATGCGCGGGGTGGCGCGGGACACCCTGGATCCCGCCGGCTACGTCTACGTCCGCGGTGAGTTGTGGCGCGCGCGCACCGAGGCCGGCGCCGCGGCGATACCGGCAGGCGCCGAGATCCGGGTCGTCCAGGGCCAGCGGATGACGTTGACCGTCGTGAAGGAATAGCGGCAATGGCGCCGGAGCAAGGCCCGCCCGAAAGCAGCTCGGGAATGCCGGTCGGAGTGTTGGCGGCGCTGGTGGTCGCGCTCCTGGCGCTTCCCGGCATTGGTGCCCGTTACTACGTCCATGGGGTCCTCGACTTCGTCCATGTTCTGTTGAGTCTGTTCTTCTCGATCAATCTGATGATCTGCTATTGGGAGGCGTGTCTGTTCTTCCGGCGAGACTACATCGAGAAGCGCACCGTGTATTGGCGCGGGCGGCAACGTGAAACCGGCCGAACACCGGTCGGCGAATTTCTCTCCACCCGGGCGCCGTTGAGACGGGTAGCGTCCCCGACGCTATGGGCGGACGTCTGGGCGACCTATTCCGTGTTCGATGAGTCCTATTCGGACCGCACCACGTTCGGTTTCAATGCCGACATCGTCAACGGTTTCTTTACGCCGCTTCCGACCCTGATTCTCTATGCCGCCTATACCCTCTGTTTCGTGCCGGCTGTCCTCGCCGGCATTCTCGGCGCGATGCTGTTCTGGCAGTGGACTTACGTGACGTCGGCCTACCTGGTGAGTTTCTTCGTGGCCGGGAGGCAGCACCGCATCACCCGGGGCGAGATGTACACCTACATTGGCGCCATGAACGCCCCCTGGGTGCTATGCCCGCTGTTGGGATTGTACGTTTCTTGCCGCCTGATCCTGGACGGCAACTATAGCGTTCTGGGCTGTTGATCACCCCACGCCGCCGCTACAAAAATCCCTTCTCCTCGTAGAACTTCTTCGCGCCCGGGTGCAGCGGGATGCCGAGGGGGCCGGCGTCCGTGTCCCGGCAGACCTCCCTTATGTTCAGCCGGTGAGCATCCACCGGGATGTCGCGGCGGCGGTGGTAGATGGACTCGCACAGGGAGTAGGCCATGTCCTTGCTCAGCCACTTGTGGGTGATGACGGGCCAGCCGCTGAAGTCCACGGTGCGGACGTCTTCCTTGAGCCCGGGGAACCTGCGCCGGGGGATCACCGCGCGCTTGAAGCCCAGGGCCTCCATGCCCCGGATCACGTCCTCGTCGAGGTGGAGCACCTCGTAGCCGTTGTCCAGCGCGGCCTCGAGCCACTTGGTGGACAAGCCTTCATCGAAGACCGCGTCCACGCGCCTCGCCTTGATGGATTCGATGCGCTTGGGGGAGGAAGGATGCGCGCACTCGTCGACCTCGCCGCCCCAGCGCGTGATCTTGCGGAACGTCAGCCCGTAGAGCGACATGATGGTGGAGATGGCATAGTGGGTGGAGTTGTCGATGCCCGCCGTCCGGGTGGAGACCCGGAGGGGTATCCTGTTCCGCACGATGTCCCGGACCGACCGGACTCCAAGCTCCGCCGACACCACGAAGGCAATGCGGTCCCAGGAGGGGAAGCAGGCCAGCGCACGCAGCGGCAGCGCCTCCTTGTAGTATCCCTTGCCGCGGTAGCACATGGTGGCGATGACCGACGGGTTGACGTGGGAGACATCCACACGGCGCTTCCCCACCTCGATGGGCGCCTTCATGCCGCCCATCAGCTCACCGTGAACGCCGAACCGAAGCGGCGGAAAGATGTTGTCTTCCTCGTCGGTGGAACGGATGGACACGTCCAGCGCCACGCCCAGGTCGAGCTTGCGGTCCGCGTATACACCGGCGGCCATCTCCAGCATCGCCTTGACCCGTTTCATCCGTGAATTCGGTCGTTGTTGCGCCATCCGGTCCCCCTCTTGAATGTCCCTGACCGTGTACCAAATAGCACGGTCGGCCGCGAACCGGCGCGACAAGGCCGCCGGACCGCCATCCGCCGGCGGTGTTCCTTGCAGTCCCGGAACCCCTCAAGTATGAATAATGCCTATGAGCGACACAGCGCAGCGCCTCAAGGATATTATTGACGCCGACCGGCAGGACCTGGTCCAGTTGTGCCTGGAGCTGGGCAACATCCCCAGCGCTCACGCCAAAGAAAGGGCGCTGGGCGAGGCGACGGTGGCGTGGCTCGAGCGCAACGGTATCGAGTCCTGGCTTCAGTGGATCACCGACGACAGCGTCAACGCGGTGGGAGTGATACGGGGCGGCGGCGGCGGTTCCAGCCTCATCCTCAACGCCCACATGGACACCGGCCCCGAGCTTCCGCCCGACGCCTCGGAGACGGACGTGCGGATGGAAGGGGCGTGGGTGGACGGCGAGTTGATGTTCGGCAAGGGCCTCATCAATGACAAGGCCCAGCTCTGCGCCTTCATGATCGCGACCAGGGCCATCAAGAAGGCAGGAATCACGCTCGGCGGCGACCTCTACGTCACCGGCGTCGCCTTCGAGACCGGCGAGCCGTCGGTGGACGACACCCAGGGCGTGAACTTCCCGGGCGAGGGATTCGGCGCCTGGTGGCTAGTCAACCGGGGCGTCACCGCGGACTACTGTCTCGTGGGGGAGACCTCGGGATTCGGCATCATCATGGGGGAATGCGGTGCGGTGTGGCTCAAGATCCGCTGCAAGGGACGCGAGCTGTACACGCCGCGGCTGGTCCGGGGGGAATCGCTGCGCGAGCATCCCAACCCCTACATCAAGATGGCCCATGCGGTGACGGCGCTGGAGCAGTGGGCCATCAACTACGAGCGCGAGGCGCGCTTCGAGTTCCCCGGCGGCACCATGATTCCTAAGGCCCAGGTGGCCGCGATCCGCGGCGGTCCGGGCTACTGCGACATCTACTACGACGTGCGCATCGTCCCCAAGACCGATCCCCAGGCCATCAAGCGCGAGATCGAAGGGGTGATGGCGACCCTGGACTTCGACTCCGAGGTGTCCATCTACCAGTACTCCAGGGGGCATGTGGCCAGGAACGCGGACATTCTCATCGACGCCGTCGACCAGGCCCACCGCGACGTCATGGGCGCCGAGCCGCCACCGCCGCCGTCCGCCGAGATCAGCATGTGGCGGGACATGAACATTTTCAACGAACTGGGGATCCCGGCCGTGTGCTATGGACCGCCCCGGCAGAAAGAAACCATCAGCCAGGCGCAGAACCGCGCCATGAAGATCGACGATCTCGTTGCCGCCACCAAGGTGTACGCGCTTGCCATCCTGTCCGTGTGCGGGGAATCGAAATGACAAGAAAGGGAGGTTGCCTTGGGTAGCTCGAAGGCGGTCACACGCGGAGTCCGGATCGAGGTCAGCACCGAGTACGATCCCAACCGTTCATTCCCCGAGCACAACCGCTGGTTCTATCTCTACACCGTGGAGATCAGCAACGAAGGCTCGGAAACCGTGCAGCTCGTAAGCCGCCACTGGATCATCACCGACGCGTCCGGCCACGTGGAGGAGGTCAAGGGTCCGGGCGTGGTAGGCGAAAGCCCGGTGCTCGAGGAGGGAGAGTCCTTCGAGTACACCTCCGGCTGCCCGCTGTCGACCCCCTACGGCACCATGCACGGCACCTACCAGATGGTCACCGCCGACGGCGACCGCTTCGACGCCCAGATCGCCGAGTTCGTGCTCGGCGAGCCGCGGTCGCTGCACTAGCATCCATGACGCTCACTCGCCCACAACGCTGCGGTCCTTGAGCGTTGGCAAGGCTCGTATTCTCTCTCCTGATTTCTCTTCCGCCAGCCGCAATTCGTACAGCCAGCCCCTCACCCGCCTGTGAGAGCGGACGGACGGCCAGCCCGTCAGGAATACCAAAAGGGAACCGCAGGGACTGACCGGGGCGCGGCGAAACCGCCACTCCGGTCAGTCCTGGCGCGTGGGTTTGGGCTGCCTACCCCTTCCGGCTCAACGCCTCGAACACCTTCTCGGACGTGATCGGCAGCGACATGATGCGGACGCCGCAGGCGTCGGCCACGGCGTTGGCGATGGCCCCCGCGGTGGGGATGTTGGCGGTCTCGCCGATGGCCATGCTGTTGTAGGGTCCGGGGCCGCGCTTGTGCTCCGTCACCAGGGTGGTCAGTTCCGGGACGTCCCGGACCGTGGGGATCTTGTAGTCGCCGAAGTTGGCGGTGGTGACCTTGCCGTCGTCCACCATGAGGTGCTCCATCAGGCCGTAGCCGATGCCGGTCATGCTGGCGCCCTCGATCTGGCCCTGGTGCATCAGCGGGTTCAGGATGGTGCCGGTGCTGTGGCTGGTGACCAGCCGCTTGAGCTCGATGTTGCCGGTCTCGGGGTCCACCTCCACCTCGGCGATCTGCGCGCACATGGCGGCATCGGCCACCTTGGAGGTGTCGTCGTAGAGCCCCTCGGTCTCGATGGCCGAGCCCTTGGCCTTGACCACGTCGGCGTAGTCCATGCCCCGGCCGGCGCTCTTGTGCACCACCTGTCCGTCGGCGAGGTCGAGGTCTTCCCTGGGCGCGTCCAGCGCGTTGGCGCCGGCGTCCAGAAGCTCCTCCCGGGTCTTCATGATGCCGTCGTAGCCGGCGTTGCCGTAGACCCGGGTGCCGCGGCTGCCGCCCAGGCCGGAGTCCTGGATGCCGGCGCTGGTGTCGAAGTGCTCGAACCTGATGTTCTCGGCCGGGATCTTGAGCTCCTGTTCGGCCATCTGCTCCAGCAGCGTGAAGGTGCCGACGCCCTGGTCCAGCATGGCGGAGGAAACCGTCAGCGTGCCGGTGTCGTCCAGCCGGAACTTCACCAACCCCTTGCCGCCGTTCACCGACCACTGCACCAGGCCGATGCCCTTGCCCACGTTCTTGGGCCGGGGCTCGTAGTACTTGACCTCTTCGAGGGCCTTGTCGAACACCGCGTTGGAGCCGACGTAGTCGACCTTCTCGCCCACCGGCGAGTCGTGGACGCCCTCCAGCAGGTTCTTCTTGCGCAGGTCGGCCGGGTTCATGCCCAGCGCCTCGGCCAGCAGGTCGAGCTGGCTCTCGTTGGCGAAGAAACCCTGCGGGTCGCCGGGCGAGCGCATGTGTCCGCACGGCACCTGGTTGGTGTACACCATGTGCTCTTCCACGAAGGTGTGGGGCATGTTGTAGGGGCCGGGGGACTTCTGCGGTCCGCCGAGGATACCGTTAGGCTTGAACGCGCAGTAGGCGCCGGTGTCGAAAATGAAGTCCATGTGGTGGGCGGTGATGGTGCCGTCCTTCTTGGCGCCGGTCTTGACCTTGATGATGGAGGCGTGGCGCGGGTTGCCGGCGATGAACTCCTCGTCGTAGTCCATGACGATCTTGACCGGCCGTCCGCCGCTCTTCTTCGACAGCGAGTAGCACAGGGCGATGTCCATGAAGTCGCCCTTGCCGCCGAAGTCGCCGCCGATGTAGCACGGATGCACCACGATGGACTCGGGGTCCACCTGCACCGCGGCGGCCACCTGGCCGCGGATGCCGTAGGGTACCTTGCTGCACGCCCAGATCTCGGCCGCGCCCGTCTCCGGGTCGGTCCTGGCCACGCAGGAGTGCGGCTCGATGTAGGCCTGGTGCACCTTGGGCGTGGTGAAGGTGTTCTCGACGATGACGTCCGCCTCCCCGAACCCCTTCTCGATGTCGCCCTTCTCCCAGTTGACGTAGATCACCCGGTTGGTGGGACCGTCGAGCTTCTGCGGGAGGCCCTTGTAGGTGTGCACCTCCGGGTGCAGCAGCGACGCCGAGGACTCCATGGCCTCGACCGGATCGAGTACGGGATCCATTTCCTCGTATTCGACCTCGATGAGCGCGGCGGCTTCCTCGGCCGCGTCTTCCGTCTCGGCGGACACCGCCGCCACCTTCTCGCCGATGAACCGCACGATGCCATCCGCCACGATGGGCATGTCCACCACGCGCCGGCCGATGCGCAGTCCGGTGACGTCCTCGCCGGTGAGGATGCCGACCACGCCCGGCACCTGCATGGCCTTGCTGGTGTCGATGCTCTTGATGCGGCCGTAGGAGATGGGGCTGCGCAGGATCTTGCCCCACAGCATGTCCGGGAACGTGACGTCCACGGCGTACTTGGCCTTGCCGCTTACCTTGTACTCACCGTCGATGCGGGGTGTGGGAACCCCCACGCTGTGCTTTTCCGCCATTGGCTCACCTCTGAAGGTTGTTGAAATCGAAGTGCGATAAGCCCGAAAATGATCCGTCTTGCATAGCACACGCACCGGTCTATGTGTACCGGCTCCGGACCTGGTCCGGGGCCGGGATCCGGAAAGGCAGGAGGTACAGCCATGCACTACGGTATCAAGACATCCCCCGCCACACGTTTCGTGCGCCTGGGCCTCGGGCTGATGATGATGACCGCCGTGACCGGGGCGGGCCCGGCGCTCTCCGACGTCCTGGACTCCGCCGAGGTGACCAACCACGAGTATCGGGAGTTCATCCGCGCCACCGGGCGCGCGGCGCCCGAGCATTGGGTGGAGGGCAACTACGGCGAAGGGATGGCGAACGAGGCGGTGGTGCTGGTGACCTGGCACGATGCGGTGGCCTATTGCCGGTGGGCGGGCGAAAAACGGTTGCCGACCGTGGCTGAATGGCTGGCCGCGTGCAACGGCGGCAACCTGACCAAGGACGGCGACATCTGGGAATGGACGTCGACCGAGGTGGGCGCCGGGGGTGACTCCTTCAAGGCCCTTTGCGGACCCCTGGGCACGTGCGACTGCTCCCACCGGTACCGGCCCCACTGGCTGAACGAGGTAAAGGGCTTCCGCTGCGCAGCGGACCGGCCGCCGTTGACCCTCGAACGGAAACGGCCCGGCAGCATGCTTGCCGCCGGGCCGGGTTGTTCTCGGTCGTTGGTTTCGCGGGTCAGACCAGGCGGCTTTCCGGGAACATGAACGAGCGGATGGTGACCGGGATGACCTCGGTGACGCCCATGGCGTTGCCGACGTCGATGAAGTCCAGGTCGCCCACGTCGATGCCGTCGACGGCGATGACCTCCGGCGCGACCTTCAACTCCTCCTTCAGGATGCCGCCAAGAGACTTGGCCACGTCCATGTCCAGGATCAGGAAGACGTTGAGTTCCGGATCCGACGGATTCTCCGCGCCGTTGACCACCGCGGCGATGCCTTCGGCCACGCGCCGGATGTACTTGTAGTTGGGCACGCCCTCCAGTCCCAGGGCCAGGGCGAGACCCGGCTTGAACTTCTCCAGGTCGAACTTGGCCAGCGCCGTCCGGATCGTGCCCTGGACGTCGCACTCCTCGTCGATGAGCGCCTTCACCACCTGCAGGCCGTAGACCGGCAGCGGCGTCTCGCTGGAGATGTAGCTGGTGTTGCCGCTGGCCTGGATGGTGTACTCGCCCGCGCCGATGACGGTGGCGCGGATGCCCTCCGTGGGCTCCTTGACCAGGTCCGCCCGGTTAAGCTCCGCGATGTGATCACGGATCTCCTTGCCCAGGAAAGGTCCGACGTCGCCGTAGGACGGGGTGTCGTGGTCGTAGACGTGCTCGGACACGCCGCCGGAGAAGACGATGTGGTCGATGCTGCCGAGGCCCTCGTAGTCCGGTAGCTGATCGGTCACCAGCAGGTGCGCCTCCAGGTCGGAAAGCGGCTTCGCCTGGATCACGTTGAAGAGGTAGTTTCCCATATACGCGGCGAACGCTCTCTTGACGTCCTCGGTAATGGTCTGACCCACCTCCACCGGCGTGCCCAGCTCCTTGGTGATGAACCTGGCCGGGAGCTCGACCCGCGTCACCACGTCGTCTTCGTCGAACGCGATGAGACGGGCGCCCACGCTGATGGCCGCGGTCTGGGTTACCGTACCGTCCCGGATGACGGACAGCTTGGTGGTGCCGCCCCCCATGTCGATATTGAGCACGGTGGCGCCGGCCGACTTGGACAAGTCCACCGCGCCGCAGCCGTAGGCCGCCAGCAGCGCCTCGTGGTTGGGGCCCGCGGACGCGCAGATGAACTTGCCGGAGTCCTTGGCGAAGTACTCCAGGATCGGCCGGGAGTTCTCCTTGTTGAGGGCCTCGCCGGTGATCACCACCGCGCCGGTGTCGATGTCGTCGTGGGTGTAGCCGGCCACGCGGTAGGACTCGTGGATGAAGTCCTCCACCTTGGCCGTGTCGATGAGCGTGCCGGAGCTGTACGGCGTCAGCATGATGGGCGAACGGTACAGCACCTCCCGGTCAGTGACCCTGAACCGGGCCGAGAGCCCGGCCCCCTCCCGCCTGAGGGTCAGATGGGAGAAGACCAGGTGTGAAGTGGAGGAGCCGATGTCGATGCCCACGCTGGTGAGCGAGAACATCTCGACCCCTTCGATGTCCTCCACGATGGCATCGGGGCCGGGGTGAAAGTGTTCGGGATTGTCGGCGTCGTCGTGCATGGCTTGCTGTCTCTGATTCCTTCGGACCTACTGTTTCCCCATTCCCTTGGACCACTCGTAGTCGGGGTTGGTGTAGGCTTCCTCATGCATCAGGCTCGTGGTGCCGCGCTTGGCCAGCTCTTCCTCGAACTTGGCCCGGACAAAGGGATCCTCGTCCGGATACTCGATCTGGTCCTTGGCCCGGTCCTCGACCTTCTCCGCGTAGCCGTGGAACTGCATGGGCGGATGGAAGGCCAGGTAGCGCGCGGGCGCAACACCGGCGTTGAAGTGCTGGTGGAACCACTTGTTGGGCGGCACGAAGACGGTGGCCTCGTGCCAGGGAACCACGATCTTGTCCTTGCCTTCTTCCCACATGATCGAGTAGCCCTCGCCCGCGGGGATGACGATGACCCGGCCGGGGCCGTGGCGGTGCGCCTTCTTGTAGGTGCGCGCCGCGAACACCGACATGTGGCAGGAAAGCTCCGAGTTGGGGAACTCGATGAACACGCTGTGGCCGCCGGCGCCGCGCCTCTTGTTCTCGTCCAGCTTGTCCCAGGCCCGCATGTCCGGGAAGAAGTTGCCGTACCAGTAGACGCGCCGGTTCCAGACGTTCCACTTGCCCGAGTCCGTGACCATCTTGGCCTCGGAGTAGAACTCGCCTTCATTGGAGGCGATGACGTCCTGTCCGGAGAAAGGATTGTCGAAGAAGAAATCCGGGTCTCCCACGGAGGACATGGCCAGCGGCAGGTAGTTGTAGTGCAGCAGGCGGACCACCTTGTCGCCCTGCATGTTGTTGATGGTGTAGTGGTAGTTGCGGGGGACGATGAACATGCTGTTGTTCTGCCACTCGAAGGTCTTCTTGGTGCCGTTGTTGCCGTTGTCGTCCCGCCACACCGTGGTGGTGCCCCGGCCCTCGACCACGTAGCACACCTCATCCAGGGCGAACCGTACCGGCGGACTCGACTCCCCCGGGGCGATCTCCTGGATCCAGGCGCCGGTGACGCCTTCCTGCCCCATGAGCTGCATGAAGGCCGCCTTGCACTTGCGGTCCTCCCACCATTCGAGGTCGCAGGTGCGCAAATCCCCGATGAAGTACCCCGTGTGGATCGGAAGTCCCAGGCCCTCCATCCAGTGGTCGTAGGTGAACTTGGTCTTCTCTGCTACGGCATCGCTGATATCTTCTCCCATGAGACAACTCCTTGAATTGAGATTGGCTGAACGTACGTATTGTGGAACAGAAATCGGGCCGGCGGTTTGCCCAGCCCGAGAAACAGGAAATATCTTTATAGCGTCCCGAGGCACCAGGGGTCAAGACCGGAGCCGGACCGGGCGTCTCGATGCGGACCGGCGCCGCGAACAAGTCCTGCCCCCATGTTGACAGCGTCTGTTTACTTTGTGAAGATACTTTGTGAAGATTCGTTTACTTACGGTGATGAATTCCCACAAATCTTGTGTCCGCCTGGCTAGTGGGGAGGATTGGTTATGTCCATCCTGAGAATGATCAGCCAGCCAGCCGATTTGAAAAACCTCTCTCCCGAGCAGTTCCCGCAGATCTGCGAGGAAATCCGTGAGCAGATCATTTCGGTCATCTCCAACGTCGGCGGCCATCTCGCCTCCAATCTCGGCGTGGTGGAGCTGACCGTCGCCCTTCATTACCTGCTGGACACTCCCAGGGATCTCATCGTCTGGGACACCAGCAACCAGGCCTACGCCCACAAGCTGTTGACCGGACGCCAGGAACAGTTCCCCACCATCCGGCAATACGACGGGCTGAGCGGGTTCTGCAAACGCGAGGAGAGCGAGTACGACACCTTCAACGCCGGCCACGCCGGAACCGGCGTGTCGGCCGCGGTGGGGTTCGTGGAGGCCCGCGAGCAGCGGCAGCAGAAACACAAGGTCGTTTGCGTGGTCGGCGACGGAGCGCTCACCTCGGGCCTGACCATGGAAGGTCTTCAGCAGGCGGGGGGATCGAAGAAAGACCTGCTGGTGATCCTGAACGACAACCAGATGTCCATCTCCAAGAACGTGGGGGCGATCTCGGCGTATCTCAACCGCACCATCACCGGCGAGTTCTTCGACCGGATCACGGAAGAGACGAAACGGGTGTTGGGCAGGATGCCGCACATCGGCGACCAGGTGCAGCGTTTGGCGGGCCGGGCCCAGGAGCTGGTCAAGGGGCTGCTGCTGCCGGGGCTGTTGTTCGAGGAGCTGGGGTTTCGGTACTTCGGGCCCATCGACGGGCACCAGTTCGAGCACCTGCTGCCGACCCTGGAGAACGTCCTGAAGCTCGAAGGTCCGACGCTGCTGCACGTGGTCACCAAGAAGGGCCTGGGCTACGGGCCGGCCATGGACAACCCGGTGTGGTTCCATGCCAGCTCGCCCTTCGACCGCGACACGGGGAGGCCCAAGAAGAAGTCGGCGACGCCCTCCTACAGCAGCTTCGCCGTCAACACGCTGATCCAGCTTGCCAAGGAAGACCCGCGCATCGTCGCCATCACCGCCGCCATGTCCGAGGGGACGGGACTGGGCGCGTTCGAGAAGGTCTTTCCCGATCGGCTTTACGACGTCGGCATCGCCGAGCAGCACGCGGTGACCTTTGCCGCGGGCCTGGCGGCGCAGGGCATGAGGCCGGTGATCCCCATCTACTCGACCTTCCTGCAACGGGCCTACGACCAGGTGGTCCACGATGTCGCCACCCAGAACCTTCCCGTGACGTTCTGCATCGACCGCGGCGGGCTGGTGGCCGAAGACGGCACCACCCACCACGGCGCGTTCGATCTCGCCTACCTCCGGCACGTGCCGAACATGGTGGTGATGGCCCCGAAGGACGAGAACGAGCTGCAGCACATGGTGAAATCGTGCATCGGCTACGACAGGCCGGCGGCGGTCCGCTATCCTCGGGGATCGAGTCTCGGCGTGGACATGGATCCGATGCCGCAGGTTCTGCCCCTGGGCAAAGGCGAGCTGCTGCGGGAAGGCACGGACATCGCGCTGGTGGCCATCGGCGTCACCGTGCACCAGGCGGTGACGGCCGCGGAACGGCTGGCGCAGGAGGGGATCTCCGCCGCGGTGATCAACGCGCGGTTCGTCAAGCCCCTGGACGGGGACCTGATCGCAGCCGTGGCGAGGGAAGTGAAGTGCCTGCTCACGGTGGAGGAATCCACCGCCATGGGCGGATTCGGCTCCGCCGTTCTTGAACTATTGTCCGAGAAAGGTATTATCAATCTGCCGACGAAGTTTCTGGGGTTGCCCGACCAGTACATCGAACAGGGACCCCAGGACCTGCTTCGCGAGAAGTATGGCCTGACTGCCGACGGGATCCATCAACAGGCCAAGGAGCTGCTTGCCCACGTCGCCGGTCGTGCGGAGGTAGCCTGAACGTCACGGATGTGAGCCATGGACCGGATGCCGACCGCCTACACCGAAGGCTACCCCAAGGCCCGCCTGTACGACGCCGCGTTGGCTGACAACTACATTCGCCACACCACCATCGGCGACCCCATGCTGGACCCGGTCATGGAGGAGCTGGCTTCCATGAATCCCGGCCACCTGCACCGGTTCATCGCAGCCGGCATCGAGCAGCACAATGACGTCCTGCGTGAAGCCCCCAAGTCCCTGCGGGATTTCTTCGCCAATCTCGAAGACCCCCCCTGGCTGGACCACGAGGCTTTTCGTCCGGGGGTCCGCACCTTCCACGCCAACGTGGACCTGATGCTCGTCGCCTTCGTCACCGGCGTGCTGGTGGAAGGCTTCGCGACGCTGATCTCCAAGTCCTTCTACACTACCGGGCGGGTCGGTTCGACCAAGAGGCGCCTCCAGCAGAACAACCGCCAGCTCCTGGACATCTTTTTCCCCGGCGGGCTCCACCGGAACGGCGACGGCTGGAAGCTGTCCACGCGGGTCCGCTTCGTGCACGCCCGGATCAGGAATCTGCTGGCGAAATCCGACGACTGGGACACCGAGGCCTGGGGCACGCCGGTGAGCGCCGCGCACCTGGGCTTCGCCATCTCCGTTTTCTCGAGGCTGTTGCTGGAATACTCGAAGTTGTTGGGCGCGAAGTTCACCAAGGACGAGTATGACAGCGTCCTTGCCGTCTGGCGCTATTCCGGGCATCTCATGGGGATACCCGAAACCATCCTCTATGCCGACAAGCCCGCGGCGGAAAGAATATACAGGATCGGAAGATTGATCGAGCCCGAACCGGACGCGGATTCGGCAGCCGTGGCGAACATGCTGATCGACTCCATCCCGGCGGTGGCGGGCATCGAGGATCCGGATGAGCAGAAGAAAGTGACGGCCCTGGCCCGGCGCCTTTCGCGTGCGCTCATCGGCAACGAGCTCGCCAACCACTACCGGTACCCGAAGACCACCACCTTCGGGACGCTGCTCATGTTCCGGATGAAACAGCGTTTTCAGCGGATGCTGAAAAGCGACCAGTTCATCCGATCGGGGAACTTCACCCAGATGATCCAGATCTCGGTGTACGACGAGGGGGGACTGAGCTATCGGATGCCCGACCACGTCCACTCATCGAAGCAGAGCGAATGGTGAGGTTGCCTGTGCCCGCGGCGGCCGTCCCGCAGCATTCCAAGCCATGAATTTTCTCTCACTGGATGCGTACATAGCCGCCGTTCTGCGCCACCGGTGGCTGGTGGCCGGTCTGGCGACGCTCGTCATGCTCGCCATGGCCTCCGGCCTGCCTCGCGTCGTGGTCAAGAACGACCACCGTGTCCTGTTCGGCGAAGACAATCCGCAGCTCGCCTCTCTTGACGCCCTGGAGAACACCTACACGGCTTCCAACTCGGCGCTGATCGCCGTGGCGCCGCGGGACGGCTCGGTTTTCACCCGCAAGACCCTCGGCGCCATCGAGGAGCTCACCGCGGCCGCGTGGGAAGCGCCCCACTCCAGCCGGGTGGACTCGCTCACCAACTATACCCACAGCGAGGCGGAAGGAGACGATCTGATCGTCGAGCCGCTGGTGGACGACGCGGCGTCCCTCGGCGACGCCGACGTGGCCCGCATCGAGAAGATCGCGCTGAGCTCTCCCGAGACTGCCGGGCGTCTGGTTTCCCGTGACGGCCGGGTGGCCGGGTTGGTCATCAACTTTGTCCTTCCCGAGGATTCCGACCCGGCGGTGATCGAGATCACCGATCACGTCAGAGCCCTCCTGGACAAGGCCCGCGCGAGCCACCCGGACATCGACTACTACCTGACCGGCATCATCGTCATGAACCGCGCCTTCAACGAGGCAACGCAGGACGACCTGGAGACCCTCATCCCGGTGGTGTTCCTGGTCATCGTGGCTGCCACGGCGTTGCTCTTGCGCTCGGCCTGGGGCACCGTGTGCATCGTTCTCGTTCTCGTGTTCGCGGTCAACACGACCATGGGGTTCGCGGGCTGGATGGGCGCGGTGTTCAGCCCGGCCAATTCCGGTGTGCCGATCATCGTCATGGCCATATCCGTGGCGAACTCGGTCCATGTCGTCGCCAGCGTTCTGTTCGGCATGGGCCATGGGCTGGACAAGGACGAGGCCATCGCCGAATCCCTTCGCACCAACGCCTGGCCGGTGTTCCTGACCGCGGCCACCACCGCCATCGGCTTCCTCAGCCTGAATTCGTCGGACTCGCCGCCGTTCCACGTGCTGGGCAATTTCGTGGCCTTCGGCGTGGGAGCGGCTTTCCTCTACTCCCTGACGCTCTTGCCGGCGGCGCTTTCGCTGCTGCCGTTGCGTGCGCCTCGCGCCCGCGCCGAAGGACATCCTGCCTTCGACCGCCTGGGCGCCTTCGTGGTCGCGCGCCGCAAGGTGCTGCTATGGTCCGTCGCCCTTGTGGCCGTGGCGCTGGCTACCGGGGTCCCGCGCATTCAGCTCACCGACAACTGGACGAAGTACTTCGACGACCGCTACGAGTTCCGGCGCCACACGGACTTCGTGGTGGCAAACCTGACCAGCCTGAACACCCTGGAGTACTCCCTCAAGGCGGAACGGGAAGGCGGCATCACCGACCCGGCGTACCTGCGCACGGTGGATGCCTTCGCCGAGTGGTTCCGGAGCCAGCCCGAGGTCAGCCATGTCCAGGCGTTTCCGGACATCATGAAGCGCCTGAACAAGAACATGCACAACGACGACCCGGCGTTCTACCGGCTGCCGGACGATCCCGAGCTGGCCGCGCAGTACCTGCTGCTCTACGAGCTCTCGCTGCCGTTCGGAAGCGACCTGAACGACCGCATCGACGTGGGCAAGTCCGCCACGCGCATGACCGTCGTGGTCACCAGCTCGTCTTCCGGCGAGCACCGCGAAATCGATGCGCGCGGACAGGCCTGGCTCCGGGCCAATGCGCCACCGCTCGCCACCGAGGCCACGGGTTTGACCGTGGTCTTCGCACACCTGTCCAAGAGGAACATCGAGAGCATGCTGCGCGGCACCATCATCGCCATGGCCCTGATCTCGTTCATTCTCATCGGGGTGTTCCGGAGCGTGCGCCTGGGCCTCATCAGCCTCGTGCCGAACTTCCTTCCCGCGATCCTGACCTTCGGCCTGTGGGGCTGGCTCGTCGGCCAGGTGGGGCTGGCGGCCTCGGTGATGGTCGCCATCTCCTTCGGGATCGTGGTGGACGATACGATCCACTTCCTCAGCAAATACCTGAGATTCCGCCGGGAAGGACTTCTACCCACCGACGCGGTGCGCTCCGTCTTCCGCACCGTCGGCCACGCGCTATGGGTCACCACCGCGGTGCTGGCCGCGGGGTTCCTGGTCTTCGCGTCGTCGGGTTTCGAGGTCAGTTGGTCTCTCGGTCTCATGGTGACCTCCACGATTCTGTTCGCGCTCGCGGGGGACTTTCTGCTTTTGCCGACTCTGTTGATGGCCCTTGACCGGAGGGAATCATGATTCACGTTTCGTCTGTTCGATGGGTGCTGCTCTTCGCCTGCCTTGCGCTGCTCGCTTCTCTGGGCGGCCCGCCGGCGGCGCGGTCGGAGACGCCCGAGGAGAAGGGGTTGAGGATCGCGCGCGAAACTCGCGAGAAGGCGAGGGACTTCGGCAATTTCACCGCCAGCCAGACCATGGTGCTGCGCAACAAGCAGGGGCAGGAAAGCAGGCGCCAGGCCCGCATCAAGGTCCTCGAAGCGCCCGGGCAAGGCGACAAGAGCCTGTTCGTGTTCGACCAGCCGCGGGACGTCAAGGGGACGGCTTTCCTCATCCATGCCCACAAGGAGAAAGCGGACGACCAGTGGCTCTATCTGCCGGCGCTCAAACGGGTCAAGCGGATCAGTTCGTCGAATCGTTCCGGCTCTTTCATGGGCAGCGAGTTCTCGTACGAGGACATGGGCAGCCAGGAAGTGGAAAGATTCACCTACAAGTACCTGCGCGACGAGCCTTGCGGCGACTCCACCTGCACGGTGGTGGAACGCTTTCCGGTCTCCAAGAGATCGGGTTATCGCCGCCAGGTGGTGTGGCAGGACACGGACGAGCTCCGGGTCCGCAAGGTACACTACTTCGACCGCAAGAATGCCCACTTGAAGACTCTTACGATGGCCAACTTCAAGAAGTACCTGGACCGGTACTGGCAGGCGCACGAGATGACCATGGTCAACCACCTGACGGGCAAGAGCACGGTGCTGACATGGGCGGACTACAAGTACCGGACCAAGCTCAATGAAAGGGACTTCACCCGGACCGGCCTGAAACGGGCGCGTTGATGCCGCGCGCCTCTCTCCAGATCGCGGCGGTCGGGACCGTGCTGGTCCTGGCCTCCGTCCTCGCCGCCGGCCGGGTTTCTGCCATCGAGGTGTCCGGACGGGTGGGCCTGGAGGGCCGGTGGTACCACCAGGACGAAGCCCACCCTGGCCAGCGGTCCCACGCCTCGGGCGTCGTGTTCGAGCCCAAGCTCTACGCCGAGGACGACGAGGGAAGAAGCCTCACCCTGGCGCCCTTCTTCCGCTATGACGCCGGCGACTCCCGCCGCACCCACTTCGACGTGCGGGAGGCTTACGTCCTGCTCTTCGGCGAGCTCGGCGAGGGCGAGTGGGAGTTGCGCCTCGGCGCCGACCGGGTGTTCTGGGGGGTCACGGAGTCGCGCCACCTGGTAGATATCGTCAACCAGACCGACCTGATCGAGAATCCCAACGAAGAGCCCAAGCTCGGGCAGCTCATGGCCCACCTCACCTGGTCCGGCGAGTGGGGCGTGGCGGAGTTCTTCGCGCTGCCGTATCACCGGGAACGCACCTACCCGGGCCGGGAAGGGCGGCTGCGCAGCGGGTTCGTGGTGGACGACAAGCGCGTCTCCTACGAGAGCGCGGCCGAGGAGTGGCACGTGGACGTCGCGGCCCGGTACAGCCACAGTTTCGGACCCCTGGACTTGGGCGTCAGCGTCTTCGACGGCACCAGCCGGGAGCCCTGCCTGGTCTGCCGGCCGCCGCGACTGAACGAGAGATTGGAGCTGTTGCTGGTCCCGCACTACGAGCAGATCCGCCAGTTCGGCCTCGACGCCCAGCTCACCATCGAGTCATGGTTGCTCAAGCTCGAGGCCATCCACCGGAGCGGCTTGTCGAACCTGGCGGGGCGCGAGGAGGACTTCGCGGCCTTCGTCGCCGGCGGAGAGTACACCTTCAGCGGCATCTTCGAGTCGGACCTGGACCTCGCCCTGCTCGCCGAATGGAACTACGACAGGCGGAGGGAGAACGCCACCAACCCCTTCGACAACGACCTCTTCCTAGGCGCGCGCCTGGGGTTCAACGACGTTCAGAGCACCGAGATCGTCGTCAGCCTTCTGGCGGACGCCGGGCATTCCACGCGTTCGCTGTTCGTCGAGTTCAACCGCCGCCTCTCGGACAACTGGTCGCTGCACCTTGAGAGCCTCTTCTTCCTGGCGGTGGACAGGGCGGACCGCACCACCTACCCGACCCGGCGGGACAGCTTCGTCGAGCTGCACCTGAGCTACAATTTCTAACGGAGAGAGGGGATGCGGCGGTGCCGGCCGGCGCGCCCTAAACGGCCGATTCCCGCGTACCTTCCAGCTCCCGAGGCAGCTTGAAGGTGACGTTCTCCTCGATGCCGTCCAGGTCGGCCAGGGTGACGTCGTACATGTCGCAGAGCCGGTCCACCAACCCCTGCACCAGATCTTCCGGGGCCGACGCCCCCGCGGTGATGCCCACGGTCTTCGCCCCGTCCAGCCAGGCCGGATCCAGGCCCCCGGCATCGGGGATGAGGTGGCTGTCGGTTCCGACCTCGTCCCCGATCTCACGCAACCGGTTCGAGTTGGAGCTGTAGTCGGCGCCGATGACCAGGATCACGTCCGACTCGGCCGCCAGGAGGCGCACCGCGGTCTGCCGGTTCTGCGTCGCGTAGCAGATATCCTTCACGTCGGGGCCCCGTATCGCGGGGAACCGGGATTTCAACGCGGCGATGATTTCACGGGTATCGTCGACGCTGAGGGTCGTCTGCGTCACATACGACAGCTTCTCGGGATCGGCGGGCGCCAACGCGGCAACGTCGGACAGGTTGGACACCAGGTGCACGGTGCCCGGCACCTGCCCCATGGTGCCCTCGACCTCCGGGTGGCCGGAGTGGCCGATGAGCACCACCTCGTAACCCTGGTGCGCATAGCGCTGCGCCTCGACGTGCACCTTGCTCACCAGCGGACAGGTGGCGTCGATTACCTGCAGGCCCCGGGCGTCGGCGGCGTCCTCGACTTTCCGGGACACGCCGTGGGCGCTGAACACGGTCACCGCGTCCTTCGGGATGTCGGAGACCTTTTCGACGAAGCGGGCGCCCTTGGCGCGCAACCCGTCCACGACGTGCTTGTTGTGGACGATCTCGTGTCGCACGTAGACCGGGGCGCCGTAGATCTCGAGCGCTCGCTCGACGATGTCCACGGCTCTGACCACGCCGGCGCAGAAGCCTCTCGGCTGCGCCAGGATGACTCTTAAGGGTCGCTTTGCCATTGGGTTCCCTCCGATACGGCAGCACGGTGCCCTTCGGTACTCTTCACTATGCAGCAGCCCACCGTAAGGGTCAATGATCCGCGCGGGCCTGTGAAACGGCGCTCTCGACGGCGCGCGCAGCCATGCGGCCGGAACGGACGGCGCTCTCGATGGTGGCGGGAAGCCCGGTGTCGATCCAGTCCCCGGCCAGGTACAGGTTGGCGAAACGGCTTCGCGTGCCGGGACGGAGCTTCACCTGGGCCGGCGTCTGCGCGAAGGTCGCGCGCTTCTCCTTGACCACGCGGCAGGGCGGCAGCGGGTCCGGGTCCAGCGACAGGGCCGCCGCGACATCGTGCCAGGTTTGCCGGGCGATCACGTCGACCTCCTCGTCGACCATGTCGTCGGCCGCGCTGATGGTGATGGAGGCCACGTCGCCACGGACGAACAGCCACTGGGCGGTGCCGCCGATCAGCCCGAGGAACGGCAGGTCTTCCGGCAGGCCGCCCGGTTCCGGCAACCGGAAGTGGGCGTTGACGATGGCATGGCTTTCCTCCGGCACGGTCAGGTCCGGCACCAAGGTCGCCGCCGCCTGGGGCGGCAGCGCCAGCACCACGCCTTCTCCGTCGTCCAATGCCACCGTGTCCGTGCCGAAGTCCAGGCGGCGGGCCGAAGCGCCCTCGAACACGATGCCCCGCAAACGGGCTCCGAACCGCACGGCGGCGCCGCTCCCGCGCAGGAGATCCAGGGCCGGGTCCACGAACGTCGCGGAGAGGCCGGTCCGGGCGATCCGGGGCCGGCAGGCGGCTTCGCCCCGCCCGAAGGTTTCGCGCAGCACCGGCCACAAGAGCCGCGCGGCGCCGGCCTGCACCGGGCTGTTCAGCGCCGCCACCGCCAGCGGCTCCCAGAACTTCTCGAACAGGGCGCCGCTCCCGCCGACGCAGTCGGTCACGGTGCGGTCCGGGCCGGCCCAGGCAAAACGCAGACCCGACAGGTAGTCCCGAGCCCGGGTGTCGGGCACGCGGCGCCGGGGGTCGAGGATCCACCAGGGCAGCCTCCCGGCATTGGGCCGGAGGCGCCATCGCCGGCCCGTGTGCAGATCCAGGAAGGGGAAGCAGGCCGAAGCCGGCCCCGCGAGCGCACCGGACGCGCCGATGTCCGCCAGGTACGCCATGGTCGAGCCGTTACCGGTGAGGAGCAGGTGGTTGCCATTGTCGATCACGCAATCGAGCCGGGCGTCGAACCAGGAGCGGCAGCGGCCGCCGGCCTGGCCGCTCGCCTCGTAGAGGTTGACGGCATGCCCCGCCCGCGCCAAGGCCACGGCGGCGGACAGGCCGGCCACGCCGGCGCCGATGATGTGGGTCCGGGGCACGGAGACAGCACACCCGTCAGAGAAGCCCGTATCGCAGGGCGACCCACAGTTTGCGCGCCCGGGTCAGCCGCACCGGACGGTCGATGCGGGTCCAGCCCCGTTCTTCCAGGCGCCGGAGCGTCTCCCGGTAGACCGCCATCATTAGCACGATGGGCCGCATCTGGCGCCATCGGAGCTGGGTCAGCAGCCGGTCGGTCCTCTCGTAGTGGTCGCGGGCGAGCTCCGCCAGCTCGGCGCAGGCCGCGGCAAAGCCCGGTTGGAGGAAGACGGCGCCGAGGGCGCCCTCCGTCACGCCGTGCCGCCTCACCATCTCCAGGGGGACGTAGAGGCGCTCGTTGGCCGCGTCCTCCTCCACGTCGCGCAGGATGTTGGTGAGCTGCACGGCGTTGCCGAGGGTCTTGGCGATCTGGTATCCGGGGTCCCGGGGCACGCCGAACGCATGGATGGAAAGCATGCCCACGGCGCCGGCCACCTTGCGACAATAGCTCAGCAGGTCGTCCAGGGTCTGCATCCTCACCGCGGGCGCCGCGTCGATCTCCACGCCGTCGATGACGGCGAGGAACTCCTCCCGCGGCAGCTCGAAGCGGCGCACCGGCTGCAGCAGCGCCCGGGTGGTGAGCCACCGCGGGTCGCCCGCGTAGAGCCGCGCGATCTCTTCCCGCCAGGCGGCCAGTCCCCGTTTCTTCTCCGCGGTCTCCCCGGGCTCGTCGGCGACGTCGTCCACCTCCCGGCAGAAGGCGTAGATGGCGTACATGGCGCGGCGCCGTTCCGCGGGAAGCACTCTCATGCCCCAGAGGAACGAGGTGCCCGACCGCGCCACCACCCGGTGGACGTGGGTCCACGGCTCGACGTGCGCGGCGCTATCCGTTTCCATTGGACCCACCCCGTCCATGCCGCCGGAACAGCACACGGCCGATGCCGCGGGCGCCGCAGGCCGCGAACTGCGGCTTGGTCAGCACCACGCGTTCGGCCAGGGGATCGCGCCGGCGCAGTTCGACGCTGAGCCGGTGGGCGATGGCGACGATCACGGCCGCTTCCATGGCGAACCGGAAGTTGCAGAGCCGTCCGGGCAACGTGTCCGCCAGCTCCAGCAGCCTGTCGGTGGCATCGAGGCACCGGTCCAGCACCCGCCGCAACCCGGTGGTGGAACGGCTCTCCCCAAGCGACTCGACGCCGGCCCCCGCTTCGGCCATCCAGTCCCCGGGCAGGTAGACCCGGTCCAGCGCCCTGTAGTCGTCGCCGCAGTCCTGCAGGTGGTTGAGCACCTGCAAGGCATTGCAAAGGGCGTCCGACGCCGGGTAGGCCGCGGACGACTCTCCGTGGAGGTCCACGAGGTAGCGGCCCACCGGCGCCGCGGACAGGTCGCAGTAGTCCATGAGGTCGTTCCAGTCGTCGTAACGCAGCTTGACGGCGTCCTGCTTGAACGCCCGGGTCAGGTCCACGCAGTGACGGTGCGGCACCCCGGTCGCCGCCAGGCTGCGGCGGATCTCGTGCGCCTTGCGGAAGGCGGGGTCCGTGGTCTCGTCTCCCCTCACCGCTCCGGCGAAGCCGTCCAGGCGGGCGACCTTGTCGGCCGGCTCCAGGTCGGGGTTGTCGGCAATGTCGTCGATGGCCCTGGCGTAGGCGTAGAAGGTCGCGACGTGCGGCCGCAGGCGCGCCGGCAGCAGCCAGGATCCGACGGGAAAGTTCTCGTCTGCCGCGGCCTTGCCGGACGGCGTCTCTATGGCGACGGAGTCGGCCATGGGGTACTCATGGGTGGGTGGCGTGCTTGAAAACAGGCTATCACGAAAGCGGCGTTCACCGCCATACGGCGGGTCACCGCGGCGCGGCTGCCAAATCCGAATGGCTCATGTTATGCGTGCGCTAGCGTTGAGCCCCTGATGATGACTCGAATCGCACTGATGGCCGCCCTGGTGCTGCTGGCCGTGGGCGGCAGTCCGGCCGAGGACAAGAGGGTCCGCGTCTACAACTGGACCGACTATATCGACAAGGAGATCCTCGTCGAGTTCGAGGCCGAGACCGGCATCGAGGTCGTGTACGACGTGTTCGACTCCAATCGCACCCTCGAAGCCAGGCTGCTGGCCGGAAACAGCGGCTACGATGTGGTGGTGCCCAGCGGCGCCTTCCTCGCGCGACAGATCCAGGCGGGCCTGTTCCGGCCGCTGGACAAGAGCCGGCTCTCCAACCTCCGTCACATGGACGAAGCCACCGCGGCGAGGGTCCGGCAATGGGATCCGGGAAACCGCCACGCGGTGACCTACCTGTGGGGCACCACGGGCATCGGTTTCGACGAGGCCAAGGTCGCGGCCCGAGACCCGCGTGCGCCCACGGGCTCCTGGCGCATGCTGTTCGACCCGGAGGTGGTCGCGAAGTTCGCCGATTGCGGCGTCTACCTCCTGGACGAACCGGGAGAGGTGATCCCGGCCGTCCTGACCCTTCTCGGACTGGACCCCGCAAGCCACGACCTGGCCGTCATCGCGAGAGCCGAGCCCGTGCTGAGGACGATCCGGCCCCACATCCGCGGCTTTCACAACACCGCGCAGTTGGACGGCCTGGCGGACGGAAGCATCTGCCTGGCCATGGGTTGGTCCGGCGACATGCTGCAGGCGCGGGAGCGCGCGGGTGAGGCCGGAAAGGACGCGCGGATCGCCTATGTGATCCCGGGCGAGGGCGCGCAGATGTGGTTCGACATGATGGCGATCCCGGCCGACGCGCCCCATCCCGACAACGCCCATCGCTTTATGGACTACCTCATGCGCCCGGAGGTGATCGCCAAGGCTTCCAACCACGTGTTCTACGCCAACGGCAACGCGGCGGCGACGCCCCACCTGAGCCGCGAGTTGTTGGCGGATCCCGGAATCTACCCGCCACCGGCCGTGAGGGAGAGCCTCTATGTGACCCACCCCTACCCGGCCGACACGCGACGTTTCGTGACCTCTTTGTGGAGCCGGATCAAGGGAGGCCAATAGCCACGACCGCCGGGGAGGCATGATGACAGACACGTCCACAGATCTCTTTCGTGTAACGCTTCTGGGCACCGGGGCGCCGCCGCCGGTGCTCGACCGGTTCGGACCGAGCGCACTGGTGGAGGCGGGCGGCGAGAAGCTCCTGTTCGATGCCGGACGCGGGGCGCTGCAGCGGCTGTACCAGCTCGAAATCCCCTTCGGCGACATCACCGGCCTCTTCCTTACCCACCACCATTCCGACCACGTGGTGGGGTTCGCCGATCTCTGGCTCACCGGCTGGATCGGCCGGCCCTGGGGCAAACGCACCGTGCCCCTCAAGGTCTGGGGCCCCGACGGCACCAACCAGATGGCAGAGCACCTGCCGCTCGCCTTCGCCACCGACATCCGGGTCCGCAGCCACAGCTACAACGCGGACGGGGTGAAGCTCGAATCCGTCGAGATCGAAGAAGGGGTCGTCTTCGAGTCCGGCGGTGTCCAGGTCACCGCCTTCAAGGTCGACCACGGCGGCGAGCAGCTCGACGCTTACGGTTACCGCATCGACTACAACGGCCGCTCGGCGGTCCTGTCCGGCGACACCACCTTCAACGAGAACCTCATCGCCCACTCCCAGAACGTCGATCTCCTGGTGCACGAGGTGACCCACGGCATGGGCGAAGGAGTGGAGCGCACCAACCTGGAACGGATCCGGCGGAACCACACCATCCCGGAAGATGCCGGCAAGGTATTCGCGCGCACGAACCCCAAGCTGGCGGTTTACACGCATCTCCTGCTCTTCGGCGACGCCACGCCCGCCGACCTGGTCCCCGCCACGCGCGGCGCCTACGACGGCCCCCTGCTCGTGGGCGAGGACCTGATGCGGTTCGAGATCGGGGAAGAGGTGCGATGCGGCGGACTTGCGGCTACCGCCGCGAAAAGGCCACACACATAGCCCAGACAAGCGGAAGGAGATAATTTTGGCCGAGAAGCGATCGAACACGGAACCCAGGCGCATCCCCCTCACCGTCGCCAGCAACTACTACCCGTTCTTCGGCGCGCTGATGAGCGGGCGCCACCAGGCGTCCGGGCTGGACATCCGCTGGCACTACGTGGACCCGCCCAACAAGCTGTTCCGGCAGGTGCTCAGGTCGCCCCGGTACGATGTCACCGAGCTTTCCCTGTCGAGCTACACCATGATGCGGGAACAGGGCTGGCGCGCCTACAAGGCGTTCCCGATCTTCACCTCCCGGCGGTTCCGGCACTCGGCGCTGTTCGTGCGGAAGGGCAGCCGGCTGGTGAGCGGGGAGCAGCTCAAGGGGAAGCGGGTGGGGGTGCCGGACTTCCACATGACGGCGGCGGTGTGGATCCGGGGCATGCTCCAGGAGGAATACGGCGTCAGGGCCGAGGACATCCGCTGGTTCACGGGCCGGGTGGAGCGGGTCAAGCTGCCGCCGGCCATCGCCGAAAAGACGGTGTACGTGGGCAAGGAGGCGCGGCTCTTCGACTGGTTGCTGGAGAAGAAGCTCGACGCGGTGATCTACGCCCACCTGACCCGGCCGCCGGTGGCCGAGGGGGCCGTGCGATGCCTTTTCCCCGACGCCGTGGATCGGGAGAAGGCGTACTTCCGGAAGCACGGGGTCATCCCGATCATGCACCTCATGGCGCTCAAGGAGCAGCACCTGGAGAGGGGACTCGGCGTCGCCCGCAAGGTGGAGCGGGTGTTGAGGAAGGAGAAGGAGTCCTTCTTCAAGCGGCTGGATATGGTGAGCTCGGCGGGGGTCCTCCCCTGGTTCTCCGAGTACGTGGAGAGCGCCGCGGGAGTCCTCGGCCGCGACCCCTGGCCCCACGGCATCGAGGCCAACCGCAAGGGCCTGGAGAAATTCCTCGACTACTCCATGGCCCAAGGCCTGATCTCGCGCAGGCCCGATCTGCACGAGCTCTTCATCGACGTCTGAGCCGGCAACCGGCCGAAGCGTTCGGCGAGACCGTGCTCACAGCACGAACGGCATGGTGGCGGACAGCAGCACGCTCTGGTCCAGCAGCACGGTGCGCTTGCGTATCTTCCACCGGCCGTCCACCTTGCGCAGCACGTCGTCGCGCTTGCCGGCGAAGATGTCGGTGCTGTCCTCGAGCTTGTTCCGGTAGATCAGGATCCGGTACTTGACGCTCACTTCCTCGGGTTCTTCCAGGCTCGGAACGGCCTGGATGGCGTGGACGTTCGAGATGATGCGGGAGACCCTGGGCGAAGGCTCCTCCACCCAGTGGACGCCGGAGGTGATCTGCTTGATGCGCAGCCGCAGGGTGGCCTTGCCCTCGTCGAACCAGTTCATGTCCCGGCCCTGACGGGTGTTCTCGGTGTCCCAACGGCCGAACTGGACGTTCCTGCGCATGGGCACCCAGTAGGAGATGTCGTCGGTCAGGAGATCCAGCCACTCGTCGTAGCGGCGCTCGTCCAGTAGGTCCGCCTCGACGCACAGGAACTCGTGCACCTCCTGCGCCAGCAGAAGGTAAGGCAGCCCCTTGCCGGCGCCGTCCGCGGCAGGATACCCGCCGCCTTCCCGCTCCGGGAGCGCCGTCGCCGGCGTGGTCCTACGGCTTGTCATCCATCAGCTCGGCCCAGCGCCGGTAGAAGGCACGGGCGCCCTCCTCGGAGAACGACGCCTTGACGGTGACCGCATCCGGGAGGTTGTCCACCGGTTGGGCGAACCCCAGGCCCATGCCGTAGTGGTAGGGATATCGCCGCGCGATGGTGCCCCGGCTGGCCTGGGTGGCGTAGACCCAGTTGTCCATGTCGTCGGACTCCACCATTCCCGCGGGACCCGAGAACCGCATGTAGTAGTGGCGCAGCAGGTCCTTGACCTCCCAGGGCGCGTCCGCGTCCACCAGGTACCAGCGCCAGGCCTCGGTCTGGCTCGCCCCCACCGGGTGCCACACCACCATGGTGCGGGGAAACCAGGGGTGGAACGCGGTGTTGGGGAAGACGTTGCCGTTGCCCGGGGTCACCGTGACCTTGTCCTTGAGCCGTTCCCGCCGCCTGGCCTCCACCTCCTTGAAATACTCCGCCACCGCCGGGTCGTTGGGAAACTCCGGGAACCAGGGCTCGGCGCCCACCTCCGGCGGCCCGGTGATGGTGGCATGCCCCAGCGACGGGAACGCCATCAACCCGCTGGTGAACCGTCTGGCCTGGTTCTTGTGGGCCGAGCCGTGGCGCTCCTGTCCTTCGCCGCCGGGTCCCATCCCCGCCAGTTCCGCCGACTTGTGAGTGGTGGGGCTGTGGTAGGTGTCCCAGGCGAAGTTCTCGGCGGCGAACTTCCAGTTGCACGGCATGCGCCACTTGACCATGCCCCCCAGCACCTCCGAGCCGCCTTCGCCGCCGTCACGCGCGTCCAGCAAGGCGTCGAGGTAAAGGCGCATGCCGCCGAGGTAGTCGCTGAAGGACGGCGCCGACTCGTCCCAGGTGGCCCAGATGGTGCCCTTGTAGACCTCCATCCGCGCCACGTGGATCAACCCCCACTCGGTCTTGTCGAGCTGCTCGCGGTAGCCGGCGCGGTACTGGGGAACGCCGAAGAGGTCGCCCGGCGTCCGCACCAGGCCGCCGTCGGTCGAGTAGCTCCAACCGTGATACGGGCACGTGAATACCGAGGTGTTGCCCTGGTCGTAGCGGCACACCTTCATGCCCCGGTGCCGGCAGGTGTTCAGCAGGACGTGGATCTCGCGTTGCGGGTCCCGGGTGACGATGACCGACTCCTCGCCCATGCGGGAGAGGAAGAAGTCTCCGGGCTCGGGGATCTGGCTCTCGTGCCCGACGAAGAGCCATGTGCGCGCGAAGATCTGCTCCAGCTCGGAGCGGTAGATGTCCTCGTTGACGAAGATCTCCCGGCTGATGATGCCCCGGTCGACGTCGACCCACGCCCCGTTCCGTTGTCTGCCGTTGCCCACGATGCCCTCGCCGTTCGTTTGATTCGAAACACCTAATGGAAACAGCGGAAGCCGCGGATTGTCAAGGATGCGGTGCGCCGCTTATGCCCGCAACTTGCGCAGGCTCGGCATGAACGCCGCCACCACCGCGGCCATGACCAGCACGGTGACGCCCATGGCCGTCACGGTATGAGGCGCGCCGATGAAGTGGGCGCTGATCCCGGCCAGCATCGCGCCCGCCGGCGTGATGCCCCGGTCGAGCATGTAGATGCTCATGACCCGGCCGCGCAGCCTGTCCGGTACGGTCATGTGCAAGACCATGTTCGACACCGACATGAACATGACCTGGAAGCTGCCCACGATGCCCAGCGTCAGCAGCGACAGCGTCAGCGTGCGCATCAGCGCGAACAGGATCAGGAAGGCTCCCTGCAACACCAGCGCCGTCAGCATGAGGAGGCCGGGCCGGTTCACCCGGCCGGCGAAACGGGCGACCCCCAGCATCGCCACCATGGCCCCCAGCCCCGGCGCCGCCATCATCAGGCCGAGGCCGTCCGGCCCCACCTGCAGCACGTCCTTCTGGAAGATCGGCAACAGCGCCTGGTACGGCATGGCGAGCAGGCGCGGGACCATGGCGGTGGCCATCACCGCGAACACCACGGGGTCCGACCAGACATAGCGGATCCCTTCGCGCAGGTTGCTGAGCACGGAAGTGCGGGCGGCCTCCCGGACCTGCCCGGGAACCCGCATCCGGTAGATCATCCACATGACGAAGAGGTAGGTGGCGCTCTGGACGTAGAAGTTCCCCGCCAGTTGGATTGAGAAGCTTCCGTACAGCGCGAACAGGGCAATGAGCCCCCCGCCCACGCTGGGGCCGATGATCTTGGTGAAGTTGAAGGCCGCGGAATTGAGCGCCACGGCGTTCATCAGCTCCGCCCGCGGCACGATGTCGGGAATGAGCGCCTGCCGCACCGGCTCGCTGAAGGACCATACCGTGCCCGTGGCCAGCGTGAAGGCGAAAAGGTGCCAGACCTCGAGCCACTCCAGGTGCGCCACCACGGCCATGCCAAGGGCCGTCGCCAGCACCAACCATTGGGTGGTGATCATCATCCTGCGCCGGTCCGAGCGGTCCGCCGCCACGCCGGCCAGCGGACTGAAGATGAGAAAGGGCACAAACCTGAGGCCGTTGATGGCGCCCAGCAGGATGGACGAGCGGGTCATCTCGTAGCAGGCCCACCCCACGGTCAACTGCTGGAGCCAGTGTCCGCCGCTGAGGAAGCAGGTGCCGGCCCACAGGTAGCGGAAGTCCCGGTTGCGGAGCGACGAGAAGGTGCCCTGAGGTGGCTTGGTGTCCATAATGCGCCGGTGGATTCAGTTCGGAGTGTGCGTGGCCGGGGGTTTCCCGCCCGGCCCGGCCATGGCGGCCACCAGGCTCAGTTGACGCCGGTCCAGGTTGGCGCTCTTGATCAAGGCGTACACGTCACGGCCCGGCGCCAGCCCAAGCTCGCGGACGGCCTGCCGCGTGACCAGGGCGGTCAGGGAGGCGTCGCCGATGCGCAGCCTGAGCTCGGCCAGACGCCCGAGGTCGCCGTCGCCCGGACCGATCTCCACCAGGGTGCCCTTGATCACGTTGCGCAAGCTCAGCCCCCGCGGCGCCTCCGTGGCGACGCTGACGTCCCGGGCGCGGATCCACACCCGCACCGCCACCCCGGCGGGGATGTCCACCATCGGAACCCGCAACTCCCCGCCGCGGAAACCCAGGTGTGTGAGCCCGGCTTCGGCATCGTGGCGGGAGACCCGCGTCGCCAGCATGGTGCCTCTCTCGGTCTCGTCCTCCGGCGACCACAGCTCCAGTTCGCTCAGGATCTCGCCGGCGGCTCCCGACCGGGTGACCCGGCCCTCCGACAGCAGCACCAGGTTGCGGGCCAGGTGGGACACCTCGTCGAGGGAATGGCTCACGTAGAGGATCGGGATGCCCATCTCGTCCAGGCGCTCGATGTAGGGCAGGATCTCCCTCTTCATCAGCACGTCGAGGGACGCCAGCGGCTCGTCCATCAGCAGCGCCCGCGGGTTGCTCAGGAGCGCCCGGCCCACCGCCACGCGCTGCTTCTCGCCACCCGACAGGGAACGCGGCCGCCGCAACAGCAGCGCTCCCAGGTCCAGCAACGTGACCACCTGGTCCAGCGTGAGGTAGCGCTCCGGCGCCGGGGCGAACCGCCAACCGTAGAGCAGGTTCGAGCGCACCGTCAGGTGCGGGAACAGGCGCCCTTCCTGGAACACGTACCCGATCCGGCGCCTCCAGGCCGGCAGGTCGATGCCCGCGGCGCTGTCGAACAGGACGTGGCCGTCCACCTCGATGTGCCCTTCGTCCGGTCGGAGCAGGCCGCTCACCATGTTCACGACGGAGGTCTTGCCCGCGCCGGAACGGCCGAAGAGGGCCGTCACCCCCCGGTCGCTGCTGAACCGGGCGTCGATGCGGAAGCCCCCGAGGCGCCGTTTGACGTCGATTTCCAGCATGGTTCAGGCAACGTATCCTTGCGTTCGCCGCGCCACGTAGCGGCCCAGCATCTCCGACGCCACCAGCGCCACGATGGTCACCAGCACGATGATCACGGTCAGGCGCATGGCCCCCGGCTCGCCTCCGGGAACCTGGAGCGCGGAGTGGACCGCCAGCGACAGGGTCTGGGTCTCGCCGGGGATGTTGGAGACGAAGGTGATGGTGGCGCCGAATTCCCCGAGGCTCCGGGTGAACCCCAGGATGGCCCCCACCACCATGCCCGGAAGGCTCAGCGGCAGGGTCACCGTCAGCCACGTCCACAGGCGGTTGGCGCCGAGGGTGTTGGCGGCGGACTCCAGGCGCAGGTCGATGGCCTCCAGGGAAAGGCGGATGGGACGCACCATCAGCGGGAACGCCACCACGGCCGCGGCCACCACCGCGCCGGTCCAGCGGAACGCGAACACCAGGCCGAAGGTCTGCTCCAGCCAGGCGCCCACCGGCCCCCGGCGCCCGAGCAGCAGAAGCAGCAGGTAGCCGGTGACCACCGGCGGCAGCACCAGCGGCATGTGCAGCACGCCGTTCAGAATCTCCTTGCCCCAGAAGCGGTAGCGGGCCAGCACGTACGCGGCCAGCGCCGCCACCGGGAGGCTCGCGACCGTGCTCCACGCGGCGATCCGGACACTCAGGCGCAGGGCCTCGATCTCCGCCGGGCTCAGGGACCAGCCGGACATCAGGGTGCCGCCCCCCTGACCGTGAAACCGTGGCCCTCGAACACCGCGCGCGCCGCCGGCGACCACAGGAAGTTCAGGAACGTCTCGGCTTGGGGATGGGTGCTGGCGGCGGGGACGGCCGCCGTGTAGCGGATGGGCGGATGATACTCCTGGGGGAAGACCCCCGCCACCGCGACATTGGGGTCCGCCCTGGCGTCGGTGGCATAGACGATGCCGTAGGGCGCCTCCCCCCGAGCCACCAGCGCCAGCGCGTGGCGCACGGTCGGGGTGCCCGCCACCCGGCCCGCCAGCGCGCGCCAGACGCCGAGGGTCTCGAGCGCTGCCTTGGCGTACTGCCCGGCGGGGACGTGGCTCGGATCTCCCATCACCAGCCTGCCGCTGCCGAGAAGCCGCCCCAGGGGAAAGCCATGGTGGATGGCCACGGCGGCGGCCTGCCCGGCGGGGGCCACGAGCACCAGCCGGTTGCCGAGCAGGTTGTGCAGAGTGCCCGGCCGCAGCCAGCGGCCGGCCTCCAGCCGGTCCGTCCACTTGGGGCTCGCCGACACGTACACGTCCGCCGCCGCGCCGCGCTCGATCTGCCGCGCCAGGGTGGAGCTTGCGGCGAACGAAATCGCCGCCGGCGAGCCGCCGGCCTTCTCGAACCGCCGCGCGATGGTGTCGACAGAGCCCTGGAGGCTGGCGGCGGCGAACACCAGCAACCGCTCGGCCGCGTCCGCCGGGCCGGCGAGCACCCCGGCCACGATCAGGGCGCCGGCGAGCACGCACTTGCAACGCACCAGGAAACCCTTTCGCCGGCTCTTACCCATAGTCACTCTGGTCGCCCGATCCCGAATCCGTCACTACGTGGCATCCCCATCCGCCCGTACCACGTCGCGTCCCCCGTCCCTGCCCGCGCCCTTCGTCCTTGCGCACAGCCTCCGTCTTTGCCCACAGCCCTTCGGTCCTTGCCCGCACCCCATTGGTCCTTGCCGCACCCCCTCCGTCATTCCCGCGAAAGCGGGAATCCAGGGGTGGTGGAGGGCTGCCATGGTGGATCGGGGGACGATTTCATTTTTACTTGGCATTTTGTCGTCTATAATACCACACGGCCGATGCCCCCTCCGGGGAGAGCGCCGGACCTGTCCGCGGGGCGCAAGCGCCCCGCGCCGCGAAAGGAGCCCATGGCCGGACGAAAAGTTCCCTACGACCCCGCGAAAGCGGAACTCCTGTGCTACGCATCCGCGATTCCCTCTTTTCTCGACGGCAGCGACACGCCCCGCGCCTACCTCGAGCGGTGCCTGGAAACCATCGAGGCCCTCGAGCCGGAGGTCAAGGCGTTCGTCCGCATGAACGTGGACGGCGCCCGCAAGGCGGCCGACGCCGCCACCGCGCGCTACAGGGACGGGCAACCCCTCTCGGTGGTGGACGGCATGCCGATGGCCATCAAGGACGTCCACGAGACCGAGGACATGCCCATGGAGGTGGGCAGCCCGGTGCTCAAGGACTTCCACACCGGCTGGGACGGCGCCGCGGTCCACTGCCTGCGCAAGGGCGGCGCGCTGATCCTGGGCAAGAC
Organism: uncultured Binatia bacterium (SeqCode); assembly: GCA_965219905.1. Taxonomy (GTDB): domain Bacteria; phylum Desulfobacterota; class Binatia; order UBA9968; family JAJDTQ01; genus JAJDTQ01. Next base: position 541,249 of record CBDCOS010000008.1, read on the forward strand.
CGTCACGACCGAGTTCGCCTTTGCCGCGCCCGGACCCACCCGCAATCCGTGGGACGTGTCGCGGACCCCCGGCGGTTCTTCCAGCGGCAGCGCCGCCGCGGTGGGCGCGCGCATGGTGCCGGCGGCCACCGGCACGCAGGTGCGCGGTTCGGTGCTGCGGCCCGCGGCCTATTGCGGCACCTACGCCATCAAGGCTTCCTACGGCGCCATCAATACCCTGGGAGGGTTCCCGTCGGCGCCGAGTCTGGCTCACCTGGGAATTCTCGCCGGCACGCTGCAGGACACCTGGAGCACGGCCTACTACATCTCCCATACCGCCGGCGGGGACCCGGGCCATCCGAGCCTGGCGGGCGAGCCCACGCTGCCGCCCGCTAGCAAGCCCCGGCGCGTGGTCAGGCTCGAAACCGCCGGCTGGGACGTCACCGCGGACGACACCCGGGCGGTCTTCGAGGGGTACGTCGAGACCTTGCGGTCCAAGAACGTAGAGGTGGCGGGCCGGGCCGACGACCCGGAGGTGGAGGCGCTGGAGCACAAGCTCAGGGAGCTGCCCGAGGTGATCCTGCTGATGCTCACCTACGAGGGGCGCTACCCGCTGGCGGTCTATGCCGACCGCTGCCCGGAGCTCCTGAGCGAACGGGTGCTGGAGCGAGTGGAGGCGGGCCGGGGCCTCACGCCGGCTGACTACGCCGGGGCCCTGGACTGGTGCCATGCCTTCCGCCGGCAGTGGGAGGCCATGGCGGACAGCACCGACGCGTTCGTCACCCTGAACTCCGTCGACGCCGCGCCCGTGGGCATGCCGGTGGGCAACTCCATCTACGGCGAGCTGTCGTCGGTGGTCGGCGTTCCCACCCTGAACCTGCCGCTGCTGGCCCTCGACGAAATGCCGCTGGGGGTTCAGTTGCTCGGCTATTTCCGAAAGGACTGGGAGCTCGTGGGGATCGGACGCTGGCTGGCGGAGGGCTGAACCGCGGCCGTCCTCATCGGTGTCGCAAGGGGAGTCCGAGACAGTTCGCGATCATACGGTCTTGACGTGAAAGTCCTTGTCAGCCTGCTCGTCTCCTTCATGGAGCTCCCGGAAACCCGGCGCAACCTGGGCGTGTTGCTCAAGTTTCTCGGCGTCCTGCTGGGAATGATCGTCATCTACACCATCGTCTTCCACCTCATCATGGTTGGCCTGGAAGGTAAGGACCACTCCTGGATCACGGGTTTCTACTGGACCCTGACGGTCATGAGCACGCTGGGGTTCGGCGACATCGTCTTCGACAGCGATGTCGGGCGGATCTTCAGCATTCTCGTGCTGCTGTCGGGCCTCGTCATGCTCCTCATCCTGCTGCCCTTCACCCTGATCCGTTCGTTCTACGCGCCGTGGCTGGAGGCGCAGATACGGGGCCGCGCCCCCCGCAAGGTGGCGGACGACTTGGCCGGCCACGTGGTCATCTGCGGCTACGATGCGCTGGCGACGGGCTTGATGGAGCGGCTGGCGCTTTACGACATTCCCTACTGCCTCATCGAGTCCGACCTCGCGGAGGCCGCCCGCAAGCAACGCGAGGGCCTGTCGGTCATCGCCGGGGACGTCGACAGCCGGGAGACCTACGTGAACATCCGGGCGGCGCACGCGCGGCTCATCGTGGCCAACCTGACGGACGAGGTGAACACCAACATCACCATCACGTCCCGTGACGTGGCGCCGAGCGCGCCCATCGTCGCCACCGCCACCGCCGAGGACTCCATCGACGTCCTGGAGCTGAGCGGCTGTACCCACGTCCTTCCGCTGCACCAGCAACTGGCGGAACGCCTCGCCAACCGCATCAACGCCGGGCACGCCGAAGTGCATGTCATCGGCGGCATCCGCAACCTGCGGATCGCCGAGTTCGCCGTCCACAACACCCCGTTCGCCGGCCGCACCATCCGCGAGACGCAGATCCGCGAGGCCACCGGTGTCGAGATCGTCAGCGTGTGGGAGCGCGGCAAGCTCTTGCCGGCCCGGCCTGACACCTACCTCTCCAACGCCAGCCTGCTGGTGGTGGCGGGTACGGAACAGCAGGTCCTGGAGCTCAACCTGCTGCTGGTGATCTACGACATCAACTACAACCCGGTGCTGGTCATAGGCGGCGGCAAGGTGGGACGCGCCACCGCCCGGGCCCTGCGGCGCAAGGACGTGGGAGTGCACCTCATCGAGCGCAACGAGGCGCTGCGGCAGCGCATCGGCGAGATTCCCACCCGGCTCTTCCAAGGTGAGGCGGCGGACCGGGACCTGCTCATGGAGGCGGGCCTCAACAACGCGCCCGCGGTGGTGCTTTCCGGCAGCGACGACGCCATGAACATCTACCTGGCGGTGTTCTGCCGCCGCCTCAACCCCGAGGTCCTCATCATGAGCCGCCTCACTCACCCCCGGAACCTCGAGGCCATCTACCGCGCCGGCGCCGACTTCGCCTTGAGCTACACCTCCTTGGGCGTCGAGGACATCTTCGCCCAGCTCCACGCCCAGGAACTGTTGGTCATCGGCGAGGGCGTGGAGATATTCGTGGTACCGGCACCAGCCGCGCTCGTCGGCCGTGACCTCGGCGGCTGCGCCGTCTCCGAGCGCACCGGCCTCACCATCGTCGGCGTCCAGCAGAACGGCGTCGTCGTCACCAACCCGCCGGGCTCGACATCACTGCAAAAGGGCACCGAACTGATCATGCTCGGCAGCAACGAGCAGCGGCAGGCGTTCGCCAGGGATTTCGGGTGAGTGGTGAGGTCTCGTGTCGTGGGTACAGTACCGTCGAGCCGAATACCGAAAGCGTGATGCTGTTGACCCCGCGATCGATGGTCAGCGCCATCGGCCTGGCGCTCGTGGCCGCCCTCTCGCTTGCGGCGTGCGGCGGGGGCGGCGATTCCGTGTCCGGGCGGGCGTTCACCTTGGGCGAGATCAGGGACCTGACCGGCCTGTCGGCGCCGACCGAGACGGCGGAGGCGCAGCTGGAACGCAGTCTGGACATCTTCCCGCGCGCCGATTCCCTGAGCCTCTCCACGATGCACGGGGAGACCGGCAGCGCCGAGGTCCCGAGCTTCCGTCTCCTGACGCAATGCAGCGGAGCGCGGTGCACCGTGACCGAGCCGCTGACCGGCGCCGTCGACACGATCGAGCTTGCCAATACCCCGCTCAGGCACGGTGCGGCCACTGCCATCGGCTCGAAGCACGGCATCACCCTGCTGTCGGAGTCCTCGATCCATACGGGCGCGGACCTTGCCAGTCTCGGGGCTTGGATGGAACACGGCTCGTTCGCGATCCAGAACGAGCGCCAGCCCGGCGAAGAGGGCACGACCGATGTCTGGTAACGGGATCGCCGTGGGCGACGTTACGGGAACCATTCCCGGGACCGCGACTTGGTTAGGCATCATGGTGGGAACGCCCATCAGCGGGGACGCCCGCGGCGAGCGACTCGTGGGCGACGCGGTCCTGACCTACGACTTCCCGTCCCGGGTCGGCGCTTCGGAGCCTTCCCTTGACGTCGCATTCGGCGGCATCCGGAACATCGACCGCGGGACGACGCACGGCGTCGAGACGGTGTTGTTCGAGAACCTCGCGGTCGGCCCGGACGGGACGTTCTCGCGGGGCCAGTCCGGCGCGCGCGTCCAGGGCGGCTTCCACGGTCCCGGTCACGCCGAGGCGGCGGGCATCTTCGAGCAGTCCGGCATCGTCGGCGCCTTCGGCGCGAAACGGCAGTAAGCGCGGGGTTCATGCTCCCATAACAATCAGATAGTTATGACTGCTTCCCGAGGTCGATACATGGTTGGCGTGGATGTCGGCGGCACGTTCGTCGACTTCGCCCTCTGCGACGCCGCGGGCGGGATGGATGTCCACAAAGTTCCGGCCGAACCTTCCGATCTAGCCGGGTCTATCATGCGCGGCGTAATGGACTTGGCCGAGCGACACGGTACCGATGCGGGGACTTTCCTCGGATGCGTGGACCTCGTAGTCCACGGCACCACCGTGGCCACCAACGCTGTCCTGACCGGTACCGGCTGCCGTACTGCCTTGCTCACCACCAAGGGTACCAGGGACGCCCTCGAGATGCGTCGGGGCATCAAGGAGGAGCCCCTCGACAACAAGTACGAGGGCCCGCCGCCGCTGGTGCCGCGCTATCTGAGGCTGGCTGTCGACGAGCGCGTGGATTGGAGCGGCAACGTTCTGACGAAACTGGATGGCGGTTCGCTGGAGGCGGCGGTCCACGCTCTGAAAGCACACGAGGTCGAGGCGGTGGCGGTGTGTCTCATGCACGCATATGCCAACGACGTTCACGAACGGACCGTAGCCGCGCGCCTGCGTGAAGCCTTGCCGGACCTGTACCTCACCGTCTCCTCGGAGTTGCTGCCGCAGATGGGCTACTACAGCCGGGTGAGCACAGCCGTGCTGAACAGCTACGTGGGTCCTTTGCTCAAGTCGTACCTGCTTTCGCTGACGGACCTGCTCACCGACGCGGGATTCACCGGACAACTGCTGATCATGAACTCGGCAGCCGGGCTGATGGCGCCCGCCGAGATCATCCCGCGGGCGGCCGCCGCGCTCCTGTCCGGTCCGGCGGCAGCGCCGGTGGCGGCCCACGTCTACGCCGGCGCCGCCGGACCCTCGGACTGCGCGGTCATCGACATGGGCGGCACCAGCCTGGACATTTCCCTGGCTTCGGGCGGCGAGCCTCGGGAAGTGACCGGCGGACGGGTCGGACGGTACGCCACGGCGCTGCCCATGATCGATATCCGCACCATCGGCGCCGGCGGCGGCAGCATTGCCTGGATCGACGCGGGCGGGGGGCTTCAGGTAGGCCCGCAGAGCGCCGGGTCCGTGCCGGGACCGGCTTGCTACGGCAAGGGCGGGACGTTGCCCACGTGCACGGACGCGAACCTGCTGCTGGGCTATCTCGACCCCGACTACTTTCTCGGGGGTCGGATGCAGCTCTTTCGTGAGCCGGCGGAGCGGGCGGTCCGGGAGCATCTGGCGGAGCCTCTCGGAATCTACGTGGAGGAGGCGGCCGTGGCCGCCTTCGAGGTCGTCAACGCCGGCATGGCCGCCGGGGTCCGAGACATGATCGTGGACCACGGCCTGGACCCCGAGGCTATGCCGATGGTGGTCGGCGGCGGCGGCGGGCCGGTGCACGCGGCCGCGGTGGCCATGGAGCTGGGGGTACCGGAGGTGATCGTGCCGCGGCAGTCCGGGGTCTTCTGCGCGGTGGGCATGCTCTTTGCCGACCTCAAGCACGATCTGGTCCGCAGCTATTGTGCCTCAGGCGAGCAACTGGACCCGGAACGCTGGCAGGCGCTGTTCGCCGCCATGGCCGACGAGGGCCGGCGTACGCTGGTGTCGGAAGGGGCCCGTCCCGATGAGGTGGAGGTGCGTTACTCCGCGGACCTCCGCTACCTGCGTCAGGTCCACGAGCTCAAGCTGCCACTTGACGAAAATCTGGCGGAATGTCTGGAAGTCGACGACCTGCACACCCGTTTCGACGCACTGCACGAGCGCCACTTCGGCTACCGTCTTCCCGAAGAGACACTGGAAGTGGTCAATCTGCGGGTCCGGTGCGTGACCCGCAGGCCCCGGCCCGAGCTTCCGCGCGTTGGAACCGAAGGGGCGGGGACGCCGGCGCCCCACGGGACGCGACGCGCCTACAGCCCGGGGGAAATGACGTTCCGGGAGTTCGCGGTGTATCGCGGGGACTCCATGGGCGCGGGTTGCCGGCTGCAGGGGCCGGTCATCGTCGAGCTGCCCCAGACCACTCTGGTGGTGCCGGCCGTGTTTGACGTGCGGCTGGATGAGGCGGGGAGCTTCGTTTTGAGCCGGGGCGGCGCCTCGCGGGACAACGGTGGCAAACAGCCCTCGAACGAGGTTAGTATCCCGTCGCAGGAATCCCCATGACCCTCAAGCTCTCCCAATCGGCCCGCACGGTAGTGTTCCAGCGGCGGGTCAAGTCCCTGACCCACGAGATGGCACAGGCGCTGTACCGAAGCAGCCGCTCGCCGCTCATCAACAACGGCGATTTCGCACTGGGATTCCTCGATGCACGGGGCCGGATGCTGGAACAGGACGAGCACCTGCCGCTGATGGCGTTTTCGCTCTACCCGGGCTGCGGCTACCTGATGGATTTCTTCGAAGGCGACATCCACGACGGCGACGTATTCATCCACAACGACGTCTGGTGCGCCAACCTGCAGCACGCGGACGTGGGGTTCTACAAGCCGGTGTTCGCGGGCGGCGAACTGGTGGCGTGGACCGCCTGCCGGGGCCACTGGGCGGACATCGGCGGCGCGGTCAAGGGCACCTGCAATCCCGAGGCGGTGGAGGTGCACCAGGAAGCGTTGCGCATCCCGCCGGTCAAGCTGTGGGAGAAAGGCCGGCTCCGGCGCGACGTGTGGGAGCTGATCTTCGCCAACGTGCGGCTGCGGGAAATCGTCGAGGCTGACGCCCAGGCGCAACTGGGAAGCTGCGCCGTGGGGGAGCGGCGCCTGCGCGCGCTGATGAAAGCGGAAGGCGCGGAGTCCTTTAACGCTAACATCGAGCGCCTCTACGACATGACCGAGCGGCGCGTGCGGGCGGAGGTCGCGGCGCTGCCCGACGGCGAATACTTCGGCGAGAGCACCATCTACCAGGACGAGCCGGGCAATCCATCGACCTCACGGATCGCCGTCAAGGTGTTGATCCGCGGGGACAGCATCGCCTTCGACTTCTCGGGCACGGACCCCCAGACCCCGACCTTCACCAACGCTTCCCTGACCTCCACCACGTCGGCGACCCTGACTACGCTGCTTTACCTGCTTAGCCCCGAAGTGCTCCACAACCACGGCCTGGTACGCTCCGTGGACATCCACGCGCCCGAAGGCTCGATCCTTAACGCCTGCTATCCCGCCGCCACGTTCATGGGCAACAAGCTGTGCCAGCACACCGGCGAGGCCATCATGCTGGCGCTGCGGGAAGCGCTCCCGGAACGGGTCACCGCCCCCTGGGGCCGGCGCCTGTCCTACCGAATGACCGGCAGGGACCCGCGCAACGGGCGCGGGTTCCACGACATCTTCTTCCTCACCTACGAGGGGGGCGGCGCCACCCACGGCGTCGACGGCTACAACCAGCCCGGGCTCATGGGCGGCGGCAACGTGCTGGCGCAGGACTACGAGACTTTCGAGGTGCAGAACCCGGTGCACCTCATCGAGCACGAGTACGTGACCGACTCGGCCGGCCCGGGCCGGTGGCGCGGCGGGCTGGGGACGCGTACCCGGGTCCGCTACTACGGCGAGGAAACCGGCGGCTCCACCCACGGCGACGGCACCATGGAGCCGTCGCCGGGAGTCCTCGGGGGCGGTGCCGGTACGTTGAACAGCGTGGAGTTCCGGTTCCCCGGGGGCGAGCGCCGGAACGCTCACGCGATGGAGATCATCCCCGACATCCCGCCGGGCACGGTCTCCATCCATGACGGCGGCGGAGGCGGCGGCTACGGACCGCCCGAGGACCGCGACCTGGAGCGGGTGGACGAGGACCTGCGCAACGGGTTCATCTCCGCGAAGGCCGCGGTCGAGGTCTACGGCGTGGTGCTGACTTCGGACGGCTCCGCGGTGGATCTCGAGGCTTCGCGGAAGCGGCGGAAGAACGCGGCTGGCAGCCTGTCCGGGTAGGGGCGACCGGCCGGTCGCCCCTACGGGAGCCACCCTAGCGGTCCGCAGTCGCCGGCGCAGGCACCTACTCGTCGGTCTTGGTGAACGAGCTCACCCCCGGCCGGTATTCCTTGGCCAGGAACTTCTCGATGCCCTCGCCGCCACGGCCGGTCTGCTGGTGGCGCCAGCGGAGCTCGTTGCTCTTGCTCATGAGGAACCAGTAGGCCTGGTCGTAGGACATGTCCACCACCTGCTTGAAGGCTTCCTTGGTGGCCCGCACGGCCGCCTCGTCCAGGGACGCCAGGTGGTCCGCCAGCGCCATGACCTGTTCCCGCAGCCGCGCCGCCGGCACGGACTCGTTCACCAGCCGCACCTCGGCGGCGCGGCGCCCGTCGAAGCTCTTGCCGGTCATGGCGAAGTAGAGCGCATCACGGTACGGCATCAGGGTAGCCGCCACCTTGGACACCAGCCCGGCCGGCAGAGCCCCCCAGTTCACCTCGCTCAGCCCGAACACCGCCTCGTCGGCGGCCAGCGCGAAATCGCAGGAAGCCACGATGGTGAAGGCGCCGCCGAAACAGTGGCCGTTCACCATGGCGATGGTGGGCTTGGGGAACATGCGCAGCATGCGGTCGCACCATTCATTGGCAATGCGCCGATTGATGTGACGCTCCGCGTCCACGTCGTCGACGTCGTGAAAGTACTCCTTGAGGTCCATGCCCGAGCAAAAAGCGGGCGGCGCGCCGGTTACCACCAGCACCCGCGCCTCCCGGTCCCGCTCCACCTCGGTCAGCACGTCGATCATCTCCCGGTGCATCAGCGGGTTCATGGCGTTGCGCTTCTCGGGGCGGTTCAGGACGACGGTGGTCACCGCGCCTTCCTTCTCGATGACAACAGTCCGGTAGTTCGACATCGCAGCTCCTGTTCTGGTCCTTTTTCCCGGCGCCAAGGGCTCCTGAATCCTTAACACGGCAAGCCCTCGAACAGGACCTTTTTCCCTTCCTGAAGCGCTTGAAGGGTGCGTCGCGACCGTGATAGAAGTCTTGTCCTTATGTCCGTGAGGGACACTCGAATGCACCAATACAAACACCTGATACCGGCCCTCGCCGCGGTCCTGGCCGTCGCGGTGCTGAGCGGTTGTCAATCGTCCACGGGGCAAAGCCCGAAGCTCCCGGAGATTGGGGACCTCACCAGCGCCGTCACGGATCTGTTTCGCTCCGATCCGCGCTCGGAGTCCGACCCGACGGCGGAGGCGCTGTACCAGGACGGCGTCGACTATTTCGAAAGGGGACGGTACGCCCGGTCCATCTCGTTCTTCCAGAAACTCCGGGACGATTTCCCCTTCAGCAAGGAAGCAGAAGACGCCGAGCTGAAGATCGCCGAAGCCTACTACCTGAACGAGGAATACGTCGACGCCGCCGAAACCTACAAGAACTACCTCACCTTCCAACCCACGGGCCGCCACACGCACTTCGTCAAGTATCAGCTCGGCCGGGTCAACCTGGACCAGTTCACCGGCGTCGACCGCGACCTGGAGAAGGTCAAGACCGCCAAGCGGTACTTCGAATCGGTGATCGCGGATCATCCGGAATCCGAGCACGTGGCGGACGCCCGCAAGAGGCTGGCCGAGACCCGCATCCATCTGGCAGAGCGCGAGCTCTACGTCGGAAACTTCTACCTGAAGGAAGAACGGTACTTGCCCGCGCGCAAGCGTTTCGAGAACATCCTGCGCAACTATCCCGATACCCCGGCCGCCCCCAAGGCGCGAGCCGAGCTCGCCCGGCTGCCGGACGTGGCCCGGAGTTCCGCGGAAGGCCTCCCGACTTCCAAGACTTCCACCGAAACCACGCCGAAGCCGGCCCGGGAGAAGGCCGAGGCGGTTGCCGAACCGGCGCGATTCATCACCAAGGAAGGCTATGTCGACGAGGACCCGGACCGGAAACCCTGGTACGGCTATCTGAACCCGTTCTCCTGGGGCGACGAGGAGGAGCCGGAGGACCGGAAGGTGGCCGCCCGGCGCGCCGATCCCGCCGAGGACAAGACCGCCGCCAAGGAAACCTCGGTCGCGGAGAAGGTGACAAGCTTCTTCGACAGGCTCAATCCGTTCTCGTCAACCGAGGACGGCAAGGCCGAAGAGGCCAAACGGCAGGCGCCCGCCGAGACGGCTTCGGTCAAGACCGTGGTGGAGGAGATCGACAAGACGCTGAGGGCTCCGGGACCGTCGACCGACGCGCCCAAGCCCCCGGTGAGCAACCTTCCCCCGGAAGAGAAGCCGGCGGGCCCGCCCCCCACCGACCCCGCCAAGGTACTGGGCGAGATCGACTCCAAGCTCGGCCGCGCCACCCAGCCGGGGGACGCCCCCACCCCGCCGGCCTCGGATCCGGCCCTTTTCTCTGTCAGGAAGGCCCAGGACCCCTCGGGAAAGAGCGACCCGGCCGGAGCCCGGCCGGAGCTGCTGGAGGGAATCGACAAGCAACTCGAGAAGGAAGGGGTCGCCAAGCCCGGAGATCTGCCGCGTCCGCCGGCAAGCCGCCCCTGAACGAGACTCGAAACCCCGGCCGGGCAAGCCCTACGGGTTGAACTCGGAACCCCGGCCCATGGCGCGCGCGAGCCGCGCCTCCGCCACCTTGTGGTCGTAGATGGACCGTATGTGGTCGGTCTGGGCCCTGCTGTTGATGACCTGCGCCTCGGTTATCTCGATGATCGAGCCGACTCCCACCTGGTAACGGCCGTTGGCCAAGTCGAGGTTCTCCTTGGCCGACCTCTTCTGCGCCTCGTTGGCCTTGATCCGCTCACCCGCCTCCATCAGGTTGAGGTAGCTTTCCTCCACCTCCAGCGCGATGCGTTGCCGTTCCTCTTCCCGCAGGGCCTGGATGACGCCGTAATCGCGGACGTTCCTCTCGATCTCGGGCTTCACGGTGAAACCCGTGAACAGCGGAATGTCCAGGATCAGCATGGAGCTCACGATGTCATTGTCGTTGTGCCACCACTGGCCGTACTGCCCGTCGAAGCGTAGCCGTGGCATCCGGCCCAGCTTGGCCACGTCGATGGCCTCCTGCTGAGCCTCGAGGCGGGACTGGAACTCCTTGAGCTCGGTGCGCGATTCGAACGCCGCCTTCACCGCCTGTTCCAGGGACAACGTGGACGGCCGGACATGGACGTCGGAAGCCACCGGCCGCTCCTCGAAACGGGTCACGCCCATGGCGTTCTTCAGCCGCGCCCACGCGATCCGGACACCGTTCTGGGCTGCGATCAGGCCGGCCTTGGCCGCGAACAGGCTGGCCTCCGCCCGCGCCACGTCGATCTTGGGGCGCGTCCCGACATCGAAGAAACCCTGGGCCTGCCGCACCAGGGTTTCCCGGTCCTTGACGGTATCCTGCTCCACACGGACCAGGGCCTGCGCGCGGAGGTAATCGAAGAAGGCCCGCCGCACCATGAGCACCACCGCCTCCGTCGAGGTCCGGCGGGCGAAACGGCGCGCCTCCAGGGTGTCCTCTTCCCGGCGGATCGTACCCTCGCGGCGGCCGAAATCGGTCAGCAGCCAGTCCACCTCGCCCGTGGTCTTGTACACGTTCTGTTCCGCCGTCGGGGTCGCGGGCCTCGGCCTGTTCTCGTAGGTGCTGCGGGCGCCGAGGGTCGGAAAATAACCGGCCTTGGCCCTGCCCACCACAGCCTCCTGAACCTTGATCCGTTCCCGGGCCGCACGGATCCCCGGATGGTTCTCCAGGGCGATGCTCTCGGCCTGCTGCAACGTCAGCACCTCCGGTTCCGCCTGTTGGCCCATCGCCGCCGGGACCAGGCAGGCGAACACCCCACACCACAGGATTACGGCGCACCTCTTGTGAAAACCCATGACGACCTCCTTGTGACCCGTCACCTTGGAGCCGGGCTCCGGGGCCACCGTGCAAGCATTCCCTTCTATATCAGCGCCGTCCGGTCAACAAGCGGAATTTGGCTCCCGGCGGCCCGCGACGCGGGAACCCGAAGGACGAGCGCGCTTTCTGAAACAACCATTTGCAAAAGGCATGCCAGCGGCAACGGGCTGACGTCACGGGGCAGTCGCCGCCCGGCACGATCGTGTGACGCGTTGGTGTCGCGTCTGGTAGATTCATGTGCTAGTGGCCTTCTCGTTGAGCTCGCTGCACGACAGGATCGCACTCGTGACCGGCGCCGGCCGCGGCATCGGCCGGGCCGTGGCCCTGGCGATGGCCCGGGCCGGCTGCCACGTAGTGCTGGCGGCGCGGACGCGCGGGCCCCTCGAGGACGTGGCGGAGGCCATCCGCGGGTACGGGCGCGAAGCCGTCCCGGTGGTCTGCGACGTCGGTTCCCCGGCCGCGGTGGACGCGCTCGAGCAGACCTCCCGCCGGACCGGCGTCGTCCAGATCCTCGTCAACGGCGCCGGCATCGCCCCCGCCGCGAGCTTCCTGGAGATGGACGACGCGCTTCTGGAGGAGGTGATGCGGACCAACTTCATGGGCACTTATTATTGCTGCAAGCGGTTCCTCGAGCCGATGATCGGCGCCGGGTGGGGCCGCATCATCAATATCGCCTCCACCACCGCGAAGACGGCCTATCCCCACACCGCCGCCTACACGGCGTCGAAACACGCGGTCTTGGGTCTCACCCGGGTCATGGCTCTCGAGACCGCGCGGAAGGGCGTCACCGTCAACGCCATCTGCCCTGGCTACGTGGACACCGAACTCACGCGCGAGAACGCACGGCTCATGGCCGGCGCGGTGGGAAGCACGGCCGCGGCGGTGCTGGAACGGTTCGCCCGCACCGCGCCCCTGCAGAGGCTGATGACGGCCGACGAGGTGGCGGACGCGGCGGTGCTGCTGGCCGGCCCGGCCGGCGATGCCGTCACCGGACAGGCCATCCACGTGGACGGCGGCGCGGTCATGAGCTGACGGACAAGGATGTGTAACCTGCAGGGGCGGGCTTCGAACCCGCCCGTGCCCATACGGTGCGACAGGACGGTAGCATGGCGTACGACAGTTTCGACTACGTATTGGACGGCGGCATCGCCACCGTCCGTCTCAACAACCCGAAGCAGCTCAACGCCCTGACGTTCAGGACCTACGAGGAGCTCGCGGAGCTGACCGGCTCCCTGGCCGCGGACCGTCGGGTGAACGTGCTGGTCCTCACCGGCGAAGGCAAGGGCTTCTGCTCGGGGGGCAGCGTCGACGACATCATCGGCGAGCTGCTGAAGATGGACGCGGCCGGGCTTTACCGGTTCACCCGGCTCACCTGCGACGTGGTGCGCAACATGCGGCTGCTGGAAAAGCCCGTCATCGCCGCGGTCAACGGCGTGGCGGCCGGCGCGGGCGCCGCCCTCGCCCTGGCGAGCGACTTCCGGGTGCTTTCGGACCGGGCCAGGATGGCGTTCCTTTTCGTCAAGGTCGGTCTGGCGGGATCGGACATGGGCGCCATCCACATGCTGCCGCGCATCGTGGGCCTCGGACGCGCCATGGAGCTGCTGTCGCTGGGCGACGCCATCGACGCGACCGAGGCTTACCGGATCGGCCTGGCCAACAAGGTGGTGCCGCACGACGACGTGGTGACGGAGGCCCTGGAGCTGGCCCGAAGGCTTCAGGAGGGGCCGCGGTTCGCCATCGGGGTGACCAAGAAACTGCTGGACGTCGAGGCCGGCATGGGCATCGAGGCTGCCCTCGAGATGGAAGCCATGACTCAGGCCCACTGCATGCAGACGGCGGACTTCCGCGAAGGCTTCCGGGCGTTCATGGAACGCGAGACGCCCCGGTTCAACCGGGGAGACGGGGACTAGTGGGCCCGCCGCAGGTTCGGTTGCGCCGGGAGTTGTCCGCGTGGGCGGACGCGGAGCTGGCCGGGCTCGACGCGCGGGGCGGCGACGAGGCCGCGCGGGCGGTGTTCCGGAAGCTGGCCGCCCGGGGCGTCTTCCGCTACGCCGCGCCCCGGGGCCTCGGCGGCGTGCGCCGCCGGGTGCAGGTCCGGGACCTGTGCGCCGTCCGCGAGACGCTGGCGGGCGTGTCCCCTTTGGCGGACACCTTGTTCGCGGTGCAGGCCCTCGCCGCCTATCCGCTGATGGCCGCCGGCACGCCGGAGCAGCAGGCCGCGTACCTGCCGGCGCTCGCGTCCGGCCGGCACATGGGGGCCTTCGCCCTGACCGAGCCCGACGCCGGCTCCGATGCCGCCGCCGTGCGGCTGAGGGCGCGGAGGCGGAGCGGGGCCTACGTGCTGGACGGCGTGAAGAGCCTTATCTCCAACGCCGGCCTGGCGAGCCTCTACGTGGTGTTCGGCAGCACGGGTCCGGCGCGCAAGAACGGTCTCAGCGCTTTCGTGGTGGAGTCGGCGGCCCCGGGATTGGTGGTCAAGGAACGCCTGGCGCTGATCTCACCCCATCCCATCGGCACCCTGGGGTTCGAGGGTTGCCGCGTCCCCGCCTCCCAGCTCCTGGGCGAACCGGGGAACGGGCTCCAGGTCGCCCTCGGCACGCTGGAAGCGCTCCGTTGCACCGTCGGCGCCGCCGCCACGGGCATGGCCGCGCGGGCGCTGGCCGAAGCGGTGCGGCATGCCGGGCGCCGGCGCCAGTTCGGCCGCACCCTGAGCCGCTTCCAGGCCATCCGGTTCAAGATCGCCGACATGGCCACGGATCTCGAGGCGGCGCGGCTCCTGGTCTACCAGGCCGCCGAGGCCCATGACCGGGATGAAGACGCCCCGGGCCGGAAGTCATCCATGGCCAAGCTCTTCGCCACCGAGGCGGCCCAGCGGATCGTGGACGAGGCGTTGCAGATCCACGGCGGCCGCGGACTTGTGGCGGGAAGCGTGATGGAACGGCTCTACCGGGACATACGGGCATTGCGCATCTACGAGGGAACCTCGGAGATCCAGCGGCTCATCATTGCGCGAGACGTTCTCGGCGGGCCATAATGGCTGTTCTTCTCTGGAGGGACCATGGATTTCAACCTCTCGGATGAGCTGCTGGCGGTCAGGGAGCTGGGCCGCGAGTTCGCTGAGAAAGAGATCGCCCCGACGGCGGCGGCAGACGACCGGAACCACTACTTTCGGAGGGAGATCTTCGAGAAGATGGGCCAGCTGGGCTTTTTCGGCTGCGTCGTCCCGGAGGCCTACGGCGGCACCGGACTGGGCTACCTGGCCATGGTGCTGCTCACGGAAGAGATCGCCCGGGTGCACAGCTCGGTCCGCGTGCACGTCAACACGCAGATGGCGCCGTCGGTGATCCTGGCGCGGTTCGGCACGGAGGAGCAGAAGCGTCGCTGGATCCCGGGCCTGGTGGATGCTTCCCACATCGGCTGCTTCGCCATCACCGAACCCGACGCCGGCTCGGACGTGGCTTCCATGTCCACGCGGGCCACCCCGGCCGGCGGCGGCTATGTCCTCAAGGGCACCAAGGTGTGGATCTCCAACGCGCCCATCGCCGATTGGGCGCTGGTCTACGCCGTCACCGACCCGGAGGCAGGGCACCGCGGACTGACCGCCTTCATGGTGGAGCTGGACGCCGCCGGGGTCCGCCGGGGCACCCTGGACAAGATGGGAGCGCTGGCGTCGCCCACCGGGAGCCTGGACTTCGACGACGTGCCCGTGTCCGCCGACCACCGCATCGGCGCCGAGGGGCAGGGATTCGCCATGTGCATGTGGCAGCTCAACCAGACGCGCCTGAGCTGCGCGGCCGGCGCCCTCGGCGTGGCCCGGGCGGCCCGCGAGTCGGCCGTGACCTACGCCAACCAGCGCCGGCAATTCGGCAAGCAAATCGGGCACTTCCAGATGATCCAGGACAGTCTGGCCCAAGTCATCGTGGAGGAAGAGGCCGCGCGCCTGCTGGTGTACCGGGCGGCCCATCTGGCGGACTGCGGGCAACCCAACAACCTGGAGGTTTCCATGGCGAAATACGCCGCCGCGGAGGCCGCCGCGCACGCGGCCGACGCCGCCTTCAAGATCCTGGGAGCCTACGGGTATTCCACGGAGTTCCCGGTGGAGCGCTACCTGAGGGACGCGAAGTCCTACCAGATCGTGGAAGGCTCCTCGAACATCCACAAGCTGATCATCGCCCAGGACGCGTTGGGTTACCGCAAGGCGAACCGGCCGCCCGGGCAGCCCGGATGAACGGAGAAGTTGCGCCTGTGTTTTCGTTTTTGTATCAGCCGGTTTTTGTATTAGTATAGTTGAGTATTATCCCGTG
This sequence comes from uncultured Binatia bacterium (SeqCode), assembly GCA_965219905.1. Lineage (GTDB taxonomy): Bacteria > Desulfobacterota > Binatia > UBA9968 > JAJDTQ01 > JAJDTQ01. The sequence continues at coordinate 557,045 of CBDCOS010000008.1, forward strand.
TGACCGATCCTGTCCTCATGTCTGTCGCACCGCGTCATTCACCCTTGGGTAAACCCCGGGTCCTTTTCCGGCTCGCGTGCGCACTCGTTTGCCTGGCCGCCGTCCTGAACGCCGGCACGCCACGGGCCGACGATTCCCGGCTTTCCGCCCGGCAGGCCGGAACTCCTCCGACGGCCTCCGGTGACGCCCGTGAGTGGCGTATCACCAAGCGGGTCGCCCGAGGCGACACGCTGCCCGACCTGCTGAAGAACCTGGGGGTCCCTCGGGCGAGCCGGACCCAATGGCTCCGGGCCGTGGCGAAACAGGCCGGCGTGGCCGAAATCCTGGGCGACGGAGACGACGTCCACTTCTACTTCACGAAGCCGCCCTGGACCACGGTGGGACAGCCTGTTCTGGTTTCCCTGCGCATCGAGCGCCGCGGCTCGAAACCGCGCACCTGGAGGCTCCGCGACGACCGGATCGTCTACCGAAGGACGGCGGGGCCGGGTCCCGCCGTGGCCGCGGCTCCGCCCGTCCCTGCCGTACCCCCAAGACCCGTTGTCGCGGCTCCGCCCGCTCCTGCGGTACCCCCGAGACCCGTTGCCGCGGCTCCACCGAAGCCGCCGGCCAAGACGACTCCGAAAGCCGCCCTGCCGGTGGAACGGGCCACCCACGTCCTCCGGAAGGGCGAAAACCTCGGAGGCGTGCTGAAGAAGAAGGGCGTGGCCTGGAACAAGGCGCAGCCCTGGATCGACGCCGTCCGCAAGCGCTATTCGCTGAAGCGGCTCTATCCCGGAAAGAAGATCGTCCTGTACTTCGTTACGCCAAGCGGCGGTCGACGAGACCTCCGGGCGCTTCAGATCGAGTCCAGGCGAGGGGACCTGCTGACCTGGCAATGGGCCGAGGACTGGATCGAGTACCGGGGCAGGAACCACCGAGTGGAGGAGATCGCGCTCGCGGGCGCAAGCGCACCCGCGCCGGCAACACCCCCCTCCGCCTCCACGCAGCCTGTGCCGACCAGCGTAAAGCTCCCTCCCACGCGCTCCTTCGAGCCGCTGGAAAAGGTCATCCGGACCATCTCCCGGGGCCAGACCCTGGGGCGTATTCTCAGGCGCCTGGGGGTCACCGGGAAGGAAGCCCAAGCGTGGTTTGACGCCATCGACGAGCAGTACCCCATCACCAGGCTGAAACCCGGTCAACGCCTCCACCTCTACTTCGAACGGACTCCGACGAGACACCGCAAGAACAACCTCAAGGCCGTCGAGTTCGAGGTCCGCAAGGGGCGGAAGCTGACCTGGGAGAGGGTCGGCAGGAAGATCCGCTTCGGAAGCGGTGCGGTGCTGGGACGTGGCCGGGCCGCCGGCACCGTGGCGCGTCTCCCTTCCAATAGAACCCCTTCGAACAAACAGACGAGTTTCCTGTCCGAATACGCGTTGGCCCGCATCAAGCAGCGGAACGGTCTGCTCGAATACACTCCGCCATCGAATGGAACCGCGAACGGCGTCCGGCCGGTGCCGCCACTCGAGAACGCCGAACGGATACGGCACAGGCTCAAGTCCGGGGAACACCTGTGGGGCGTGCTGAGGAAGTATGAGCTGGACGACGGGGAGAGGCGCCTGTGGCTCGCGGCCCTCAAACGGCAAAAGCACGTGCGCAGGCTCCACACGGGCAGCCGCATCAACTTCTACTTCAAGGACCACGGGAACGGCAACGGCGCGACCGGCTCCAACGGGACCGGGAACCTCCAGGCCCTTGAGATCGTGCTTCGCTCGGACCTGCGGCTCACCTGGTATCGGAACAAGAAGGACATCCTGTTCTACAAGGACGAGGTGCCCTACCAGCAGGAGGTGCGGTCCGTCAGCGGCGTCATCGCCGAGGGATCGCTTTACGGCAACGCCAAGAAGGCCGGCGTGGACGTCGCCGTCATCTCCCACATGGTCGACATTCTCGGCTGGGACATCAACTTCCAGCAGGACCTGCGCCCCGGCGACTCATACCGTGTGCTCTACCGCAGGAAGTTCCGCCCCGGCAGCAAGGCGTCCGACCAGATCCGCATACTGGCCGCGGAGTTCGTGAACCAGGGACGCACCCACAAGGCCGTGTACTTCGAGGGCGCCGACGGCCACGGCCATTACTACAGTCCCGGCGGCCGCTCCGTGTCCCGGTCGTTTCTGCGGTATCCCGTCGATTTCAGGCGTATCAGCTCCCGTTTCTCGTTCAGCCGGTTCCACCCCATCCTGCGGATACGGCGGCCGCACTACGGCGTGGATTTCGCCGCCCGGACGGGAACGCCCATCCGGACCGTGGCCGACGGCCGGGTCACCTACGCGAGGTGGAAGGGGGCCTACGGCCGTCTGGTGGAGGTCAGCCACGGGGGCGGCATGAAGACGCGGTATGCGCACCTGCGCCGTTACGGACCCGGGATCCGGCGCGGGGTCAATGTGAAGAAGGGCCAGACCATCGGCTACGTCGGCTGTTCCGGCCTTTGCACGGGCCCGCACCTGCACTTCGAGATGTGGCAGGACAACCGTTACGTCGACCCCTTGAAGGCCAACGTCCCGGTGGAACGGCAGCTCGACCCCCTGTTGATGGAGATCTTCGAGGACACCAAGGAGTTGTTCTTCGAGCGACTGGACGCAGACCGCAAGACTGCCGGGCTGCCCTCCCCGAAACCTTCGTGAACCCGGTGGCTAAAGATTTCTTTCCGGCCGCCGAAAGAGATAATGATGCCGACCCTGCGAGCTTTCGTCGGCGTTCCGGTGGGGCCGTCACTGGTCCGGCAAATGTCCGCGGTGCGTGCCGAGTTCGGCGACAGGACGGTTCGCTGGATCCCGGCGCCCAACCTCCACCTGACCTTGAAGTTCCTGGGCGAGGTTGAGGAAGCCCGGGTTGCTTCCATGCGCGAGGCGTTGCGGAAGGCCCTGTCGGACACCGCCGGGTTCCGCGTCACCGCCAGGGGTCTCGGGGTCTTCCCCGACGCCCGGCGGCCGCGGGTTCTGTGGGTGGGCATGGCGGCGCCGGAGTTGCCACGCGTGGCGAGGCGGGTGGAACGGGCGCTCGAGACTTTCGGCATCGAGAGGGCGCCGGCTCCGTTTCGGCCGCACGCCACCATCGGCCGCTGGCGGCGCCCCGATCCCGGGCGCGGAGGTCTTCAGGACGAGCTGGCGCGCTGGCGGGATCGCGAGTTCGGCGAGTTCCGGATCGATGCGGTGACTCTTTTCCGGAGCACCCTCCAGCCGTCCGGAGCCGTCTATTCCGCGCTGGAGGTGTTTCGGCTCAAGCCCGGCGGGGACCGGCCGGCCGGCACGGACACGAACGAGACAGAAGTTCCGAGAATCCATTAAGGAGAACCCATGGACGCGAACAAGGAGAAGGCCATCGACCTGGCGGTCAGCCAGATCGAGAGACAGTTCGGCAAGGGGGCCATCATGAAGCTCGGGGAGGCCGGGCAGCTCCGGGACATCCCCACCATACCCACCGGCTCCATCGGCCTCGATATCGCCCTCGGGGTGGGCGGGGTGCCGCGGGGCCGGGTGGTGGAGATCTACGGCCCCGAGTCCTCGGGCAAGACCACCCTCGCGCTCCACATCCTGGCCGAGGCCCAACGGCAGGGCGGGATGGTGGCGTTCGTGGACGCCGAGCACGCGCTGGACCTGAGCTACGCCCAGAAGCTCGGGGTGCAGACCGACGAGCTGTTGATCTCCCAGCCCGACCACGGCGAGCAGGCCCTGGAGATCGCCGAGACCCTGGTCCGGAGCGGCGCCATCGACGTGCTGGTCATCGACTCGGTGGCGGCGCTGGTGCCTCGGGCCGAGATCGAGGGGGAGATGGGCGACTCGCACATGGGCCTCCAGGCCCGTCTCATGTCCCAGGCGCTGCGCAAGCTCACCGGGACCATCTCCCGTTCCCACTCGGTGGTGATCTTCATCAACCAGATCCGCATGAAGATCGGCGTCATGTTCGGCAACCCGGAGACCACCACCGGCGGCAACGCGCTCAAGTTCTACTCCTCCCTGCGCATGGAGATCCGACGCACCGGCGCGCTCAAGGACGCCGACTCGGTCATCGGCGGGCGCACCCGGGTGAAGGTGGTGAAGAACAAGCTGGCGCCGCCGTTCCGGGAAGCCGAGTTCGACATCCTCTACGGCACCGGCATCTCCAGGGAAGGGGAGCTGGTGGACATCGGCACCGACCTGGGCATCCTCGCCAAGAGCGGCGCCTGGTACTCCTTCGAGGGCGACCGCATCGGCCAGGGCCGGGAGAACGTCAAGCAGTTCCTGCGCGAGCACACCGACATCGCCGGACAGTTGGGGGAACTGATACGGGCCAAGGCGGGCCTCAAGAGCCCGTCGCGGGAGGCTGCCAACGGGCCGGATGGTGGCTAGATCGACATTGCCTTCGCGCTGGCGGGAATGCTATCAAGGGGCGTCATGACGTCCGGAAAAGAGATACGCGACAGCTTCCTCGACTTCTTCAAGGACAAGACCCACACGGTGGTGCAGAGCTCGTCGCTGGTGCCGCAGCAGGACCCCACCCTGCTCTTCACCAACGCGGGCATGGTCCAGTTCAAGAACATCTTCCTGGGGGTGGAACAGGCGGCGTTCGAGCGCGCCGCCAGCGCCCAAAAGTGTCTGCGCATCAGCGGCAAGCACAACGACCTGGAAGCGGTGGGACGGGACACCTACCACCACACGTTCTTCGAGATGCTCGGGAACTGGTCCTTCGGCGACTACTACAAGGAGGAGGCCATCGACTGGGCCTGGGACCTGCTCACGCGGGAATGGGGCCTGCCCAAGGACCGGCTCTACGCCACGGTGTTCCGGAACGACGACGAGGCGGAAGCGCTGTGGCTCCGCATCAGCAACCTGCCCGCCGAGCGGGTGCAGCGCTTCGACGAGAAGGACAACTTCTGGGAGATGGGCGATACCGGCCCCTGCGGTCCGTGCAGCGAGATCCACCTGGACCGGGGCCCCGAGGCCTGCGACCACAAGGGCGAGGCCGGACACGTGTGCGCCGTCAACGCCGACTGCGCCCGCTACATCGAACTGTGGAACCTGGTGTTCATCCAGTACAACCGCGACGCCGCGGGCGAGCTCCACGAGCTGCCAGCCAAGCACGTGGACACCGGCATGGGGCTCGAGCGCATCACCGCGGTGCTCCAGGGAGTCTTCTCCAACTACGACGTCGACCTGTTCCGCAACATCATCACCGCCACCGAGGAACTGGCCGGGAAGGCCTACGGCGGGGACACCGAGGCGGACGTCTCGTTTCGGGTCATCGCCGACCACGCCCGCGCGGTCGGCTGTCTCATCGCCGACGGCGTGCTGCCGAGCAACGACGGCCGCGGCTACGTGCTGCGCCGGCTGCTCCGGCGGGCCGCGCGCCACGGGCGCCTCCTGGGCTTCGAGGAGCCGTTCCTGTTCCGTCTGGTGGAGCCCGTGGCAGGTGTTTTGGGTGAAGCCTACCCCGAGTTGCGCACCGAGGCGGAGCGCATCGTGGGGACCGTCCGGGCCGAGGAGGGGCGTTTCGCCGAGACCCTCGACAAGGGGCTGGTGCTGCTGGAGGACTCGCTGTCGGAACTGCGCAAGTCCGGCGGGGAATCTCTGTCCGGAGACGTGGCCTTCCGCCTGTACGACACCTACGGCTTTCCGGTGGACCTCACCGAGGACATCCTGCGGGGCGCGGGCATCACCGTCGACCACGAGGGGTTCGAGCGGCTGATGGAGGAGCAGCGGACGCGAGGGCGAGCGGCCAGACACTCACAGACAAGCACATCGGATTCCTTGGAAATCTCGGACTCCGTTGACCTGGAAATACTGTCTGCCAACCGTTTCGTCGGCTACGACCGCCTGGCCCACGAATCGCAAGTGACCCGACTCTTTCGAGACGAGGGGGCCGTTGACGAGGCGCACGAGGGGGACGAAGTCCGAATCATCGTCGCGGAAACGCCATTCTACGCCGAGTCCGGCGGCCAAGTGGGGGACCGGGGCGTCGTCCGCACGGCTCGTGGCGACACCGTGGAGGTCGTGGACACGTGGCATCTTACCCCCGACGTGTCGGTGCACCAGGGCAAGGTCGTCCGCGGCCGCATTGCGGACGGAGACGAGGTGGAGCTGGAGGTGGACGGCGAGCGCCGCGAGCGCGCCATGCTCAACCACTCGGCCACCCACATCCTGCACGCGGTGCTGCGCGAGCACCTGGGCGCCAATGTGCGCCAGGCCGGCTCCCTGGTGGCGCCCGACCGGCTGCGCTTCGACTTCACCCACGACGGCCCGGTGGCTCCGGAAATCCTCGAACGCATCGAGCGCGAAGTGAACGAGCGCGTCCGCGACAACGCCGGCGTCTCCACCGAGGAGATGGACTACGACGACGCCATCCGCGCCGGCGCCATGGCGTTCTTCGGCGACAAGTACGGCGACCGCGTGCGGGTGGTGCGCATCGGCGACTTCTCCACCGAGCTGTGCGGCGGCACCCACATCCAGCAGGCCGGGAACATCGGGCTGTTCCGGCTGAGCGCCGAGGGGGGCGTGTCCGCCGGCGTCCGGCGCATCGAGGCGCTCACGGGCGCCACGGCCTTCGACGTGATGCGGGCCTACGACGCCGTCCTGGCCGAGATCACCGGGCTGCTCCGGAGCACCAACGAGGACGCCGTCGACAAGGTGCGGCGGCTGCTGGAACGGCAGAAGGAGCTGGAGCGGCAGGTGGCGGAGCTCAAGGGCCAAATCGGCCAGAACCGGGTGCCGGAGCTCCTCGGAAAGACACAGACCAACGCCGCCGGCGCGAGCTTCATCATCGAGAGAGTGGAGGGCATGGACGCCCGGCAGCTCAGGGAAACCGTGGACCAGCTCCGGCAACAGCGGCCGGACGCCTTCGTCTTCCTGGCCTGTCCCGGCGAGAAGAACGTGATGCTGGCGGCGGGAGCCGGCAGCGGCCTGGACGAACGCTATCACGCCGGGAACATCATCAAGCAGGTGGCGCCCACCGTGGGCGGGGGCGGCGGCGGCCGCGCGGACTTCGCCCAGGCGGGCGGGAAGCAACCGCAGAAGACCGACGAGGCGCTCAGCCTGGCCCGGGAGATCGTGTCGAAGATATCCTGATGAGGGAGGGAGTGAGTCAAGCGACCATCGAGAGCATGCTGCAGGTTCCCCACCTGGCATTCAACGATCCGCGGCTGTTCCGGGAGCTTCTGGGCAACCAGGACGAGCACCTGAAGATCGCGCAGCGGGCGCTGGGCGTCAAGTTCCGGGTACACGGCACCGAGATGGAGATCCAGGGCGACCCGCCCGAGGCGGAGCTGGCCCGTGAAGTGATGCGCCAGCTCTACGGGCTGCTGGAGCGAGGCTACCCCGTCTACGGCAGCGACGTCGACTACGCCATCCGCATCCTCAGCAGCAACGGCAAGGCCAACCTGCAGGAGATCTTCCTCGACACCATCTACATCTCGTCGCACAAGCGCACCATCACGCCCAAGAGCGTCGCCCAGAAGAGCTACATCGACGCCATCCGGCGCCATGACATCGTCTTCGGCATCGGTCCGGCGGGCACCGGCAAGACCTACCTGGCCATGGCCATGGCCGTCTCCGAGCTGATGAAGAACAACTACGCCCGGATCATCCTCACCCGCCCGGCGGTGGAGGCCGGGGAGAAGCTGGGCTTCCTGCCCGGCGACCTGGCCGAGAAGGTGAACCCCTACCTGCGGCCCCTGTACGACGCCATGCACGACATGGTGGACTTCGACAAGGCCCGGCGCCTGCTGGAGCGGGGCAGCATCGAGGTGGCTCCTCTGGCCTTCATGCGCGGCCGCACCCTGAACGACTCCTTCGTGATCCTGGACGAGGGGCAGAACACCACCCCCGAGCAGATGAAAATGTTCCTCACCCGGCTGGGCTACGGCTCCAAGGCCGTGATCACCGGCGACGTCACCCAGATCGACCTGCCCGCCGGCCGCTTGTCCGGGCTCAAGGAGGCGTGGCGCATCCTGCGGGGGGTAGAGGGCATCCGCTTCAGCACCTTCACCGAGAAGGACGTGGCCCGGCACCGCCTGGTGCAGGACATCATCACCGCCTACGAACGCGACACGCGGCAAGACGAAGACCGGGATGGGTGACGGCGCCGTCACCGTGGACGTGGCGCGGCGGGGAGCCGCGCGGAAGGTGCCCGTGCGCGGCTTCAAGACCAAGGCGCGCCGGATCCTGCGTCTGCTGGACTTGGAGGACTGCGAGCTCAGCGTGGCGCTGGTGGGCGACCGGGAGATCCGCCACCTGAACGGCCGCTACCGGTCGATGGACGAGCCCACGGACGTGCTGTCGTTCCCGGCGGAGGAACCGCTGCCGTCCGGACCCCGAGTCATCGGCGACGTGATCATCTCCGTGGAGAAGGCGGCAAGGCAGGCGCGGCAACGGCGCCGATCCTTCGAAGACGAGCTGGAAGTGCTGCTCATTCACGGCATCCTGCACAACCTGGGCTACGACCACGAGCGTTCCCCCGAGGACGAAAGGGAGATGCGCGCCATGGAGCGGCGGGTGCGGCGAGAATTGAAGACCGCGCCGTAACCCGCATTCGTCATTCCCGACTTCCCCTCCGTCATTCCCGCGCAAGTTTACCCTCGACCCCGATCGGGGGCGGGAATCCACGGCTACGTTTCTGTCGTTCTGCGACATGCGCTATATTGAGGAGCATCGCCGACACGACCAAATCCGTCGCAGGAGCCCGCCATGTTTGACGAAGCACGCGAACAACTGACACAGATCGAGGACAAGCTCGGCCAGCTACGGAGGCGTCTTTGACGTCGATGGCAAGCAGAAGCGAATCGACGAACTGGTAGCCCTCACCGCCAAGCCCGACTTCTGGAACGACGCCGACAAGGCCCAGGAGATCCTCAAGGAACAGTCCTTGCTCCGGGAGGCCGTGGACGACTACGGCAAGTGCCACTCGAGCATCGAGGAAGCGCGCTTCTTTCTGGACCTGGCCGAGGAAGAGAACGACTCCGAGGCCCTGGAAGAGACGGAAACCCGTCTCCGGGAGGTTACGGACAGCCTGGCGGGCATGGAGCTGCGCCAACTCCTCGGCGGCGCCGACGACCGCCGGGACGCCATCGTCACCCTTCATCCCGGCGCCGGCGGCACCGAGTCCCAGGACTGGGCCGAGATGCTGTTGCGCATGTATCTGCGCTGGGGCGACCGGCGCGGCTACAAGACCGAGATCATGGAGTATCAGCCGGGGGAGGAGGCCGGGCTCAAGCGGGTCACCTTCACCATCGCCGGCGACTATGCCTACGGCTACCTGAAATGCGAGGCCGGCATTCACCGGCTGGTGCGCATCTCCCCGTTCGACGCCAACTCCCGGCGCCACACCTCCTTCGCCTCCGTGTTCGTCTATCCCGAGATCGACGACGCCATCGACGTGGAGGTCAACGAGTCCGACCTGCGCATCGACACCTACCGGGCCAGCGGCGCCGGCGGCCAGCACGTCAACAAGACCGATTCCGCGGTGCGCATCACCCACCTCCCCACCAACATCGTGGTGGCGTGCCAGAACGAGCGGTCGCAGCACAAGAACAAGGCCATGGCCATGCGCATCCTGCGCTCCCGGCTCTACGAGCTGGAGGTGGAGAAGCAGCGGGAGATGATGGACAGTTACGCCAAGGCCAAGAAGGACATCGCCTGGGGCAGCCAGATCCGCTCCTACGTGCTGCACCCCTACCGCATGGTCAAGGACCACCGCACCAACGTCGAGATCGGCAACGCCGACGCCGTCCTCGACGGCGACATCGACCGGTTCATCCAGAGCTGTCTGATGGAGGGGGAGGAGGCGTGACCCTCAGAAAAGACCTTCTACTTGGCCTTCGGCGTTGATGTGGATGCCCTCCGCGGCCGGCGTCCTGGGGAGGCCCGGCATGGTCATCATGTCGCCGCAGATGGCTACCACGAACTCGGCGCCCGCGGACAGACGTAGTTCCCGCACCGGCACCTCGTGGCCCTCCGGGGCGCCCTTGAGGGCGGGGTCGGTGGAGAAGCTGTACTGGGTCTTGGCCATGCATACCGGATAGCGGCCGTAGCCGCCGTCCTGTAACGCCTTGAAACGGTTGCGCACCGCCGGCGTGGCCGTGACGCCCCCGGCGTGGTAGATGCGCTTTGCCACCGTCTCGACCTTGTCCCACAGCGGCATGTCGTCCGGATACAGGGGGCGGAAGGCGGCCTCCCCGGCCTCCACAACCTCCGCCACCCGGTGCGCCAGCGCTTCGGTGCCGGCGCTGCCGTCTGCCCAGTGGGTGCACACCACGGCGTCGGCGTCCTGTGCAGTCGCGACGTCCACGACCGCCTGGAGCTCGGCGTCCGTGTCGGTGGAAAACCGGTTCACCGCCACCACCGCCGGCACCCCGAACTGCCGCACGTTGGCGAGATGGCGCGCCAGGTTGGCGCCGCCCGCCTTGACCGCGGCCACGTCCTCTTTCCCGAGATCGGCAAGCGCCACGCCGCCGTGCATCTTCAGCGCCCGCGCCGTGGCCACCACCACCGCGGCGTCGGGCGCGAGGCCAGCCTTGCGGCACTTGATGTCGAAGAACTTCTCGGCGCCGAGGTCCGCACCGAACCCCGCTTCGGTCACCACGTAGTCGGCGAGCTTGAGGCCAGCGCGGGTGGCGATGACCGAATTGCACCCGTGGGCGATGTTGGCGAACGGCCCGCCGTGGATGATGGCGGGATTGTTTTCCAGGGTCTGGACCAGGTTGGGGGCGAGAGCGTCCTTGAGCAGCACGGTCATGGCCCCGTCCGCCTTCAGGTCCCGGGCCGTGACCGGCTCCCGGGCGCCGGTCTGCCCCACCACGACGTTGCCCAGGCGGCGCTGCAGGTCGGCGAGGTCCGTGGCCAGACAAAAGATCGCCATCACCTCGGAAGCGACCGTGATGTCGAAGCCGTCGCTGCGCGGGAACCCGTTGCCGAGCCCGCCCAGGGAACAGACGATCTCGCGCAGCGCACGGTCGTTCATGTCCACGACCCGCCGCCAGGAGATGCGGCGGGCGTCCAGCCCCAGCGCATTGCCTTGGTGAATGTGGTTGTCGAGGAGTGCGGCCAGCAGGTTGTTGGCCGCGCCGATGGCGTGGAAGTCGCCGGTAAAGTGCAGGTTGATGTCCTCCATGGGCACCACCTGCGCGTATCCTCCACCCGCGGCCCCGCCTTTCATGCCGAAGCACGGCCCGAGGCTCGGCTCGCGGAGACAGACCACCGTCTCCTTGCCGATACGGTTCAGCCCATCGGCCAGACCCACCGACGTGGTGGTCTTGCCCTCGCCGGCAGGCGTCGGCGTGACCGCGGTGACGAGCACGAGCTTGCCGTCCTTCCGGCCGGCAAGGGAGCCTATGTAGCCAAGGTCGATCTTCGCCTTGGTGTGACCATAGGGCAGCAGCGCCTCCCGCGGGACCCCCATGCGGTCGCCGATCTCCACGATCGGCTTGAGCGGCGATTTCCGTGCGATCTCGATGTCGCTCTCTGCCATGACACCCTCCCCGGCTTCCGGTGGTTCAGCGCCGAGCGGCCTGGTTCCGCCTCAGCCGTTTCAGTGCCGGTAGCCTCGGAGCCGGTCGTAATGCTCGATCTGCTCGGCGGTGAGCATGCGGGTGCTCTCGATGTGGGCGAGCAGGTGGATGGCCTGGAGTTGTCCGCGCATGATGCCGAGGTGCTCGGTCATGCGGGTCATCTCCGGGGCGGACGGCCGTCCCGACGCGAACAGGTCCGCAAGATGGCGCTCCGCCCGGAGTATGGCCTCACCCTTGGCGATGGCCGTGGTCTTCATCTTCTCGTGGATTGCCTCGATGCGCGCGACCTGTTCGGGATCAAGCCCGAGGTCGGCCTTCAGGTCGAGGAGATGCCTGGGGCCCGGGAAACTGTTCAACTCGGCGGCGCGCGCAAGCCCCATGCCTTCGCCATTTCGCAACTCGCGCACCTCGTCGGGAGTGAGCGTGGCGAACTCGGCGCTTTGGGTGTGCGCATAGGGGGACATCGTATGGGTGTGCGTGTGCTGCGCCAGCACCATCGCGGGCAGGACGGCGGACAGGCTGACGGCCCCGAGCAACTTCGACCCGACAGTGACAGCGGACATTGGTGAACTCCGTGACCCCGGACGGCATGACGGAGTCATCCCGTGCGGCACATTCTCCGGGCGGAGCGGAGAGGTCATCAACCGCCGGCTCCGCGGAGCAACTTTTCGAGAGGGCGTGGTCGGTCATGCGCCGCCCGGACCGGCCGCTTGAGGCTCACGCGTCAAGCACCGGCCGGGCGGCACAAAAGCACGGTTCAGACGCCGTCAAGGCGCCGGTTTCCTGCGACTAGTGCAACGGCGAGAACGACGCCGGCACCACGATGGAGTTCTCCTGGTGGAGCAGCATCTCGCGGGTGGCGGGAGGCCAGTTGGGAAGCTTCATGGCCTCGGCGCGGAGCCGGGATCGCTCGCCCATGTCCTTGTAGGGCCAGATGTGGACCCACTGGTTGAGCGCGCCGTAGGTGGTGAACCAGCCGGCGGCCAGGGGCGAGATCTTGATCCGGTCCTCGATGCACTCCTGCCAGCGCTCGATCAGCGTCGGGATGCTGCCCGGGTGGACCGTGTAGGTGCGGATCTCGTAAATATTGCCCATCTCGCGGGGTTCCAGCGGCGGGGAGAACGGCGCCGCCTGGAAGATCTTGCTCTCCTGCGTCACCATGAACTCGCGCACCTTGGGCGGCCAGTGGCCGGTGGCCCGCGCCTCCGCGCCGATGCGGTCCTTCTCCTCAAAGCTGTCGTACGGCCAGATGTGGATCACCTGGTTCAGTGCCCCCACCTCCGAATGAAAGAACGCCCCCAAGGGCGAAATCTTGGCGCGGTGCTCCAGCCCTTCCTCGAAAGCCTTCTCGAAGTCCGGCGTCTTGCCGGGCTTGAGCGTATAGGTCCTCATCTCGATAATCATGTGTTTCCTCCTGGGATCTGCCGGTGAAATCTGCTCCCTTTCTTTCCGTTTTGGCGGGCAAATGCAAGCCCCGACGACGCAACGCGCTGACGCCTACCCCGTCCCGTTCACCTCCAGGTACTCCCTCAGCGCCCGGGCCGTGTAGGACCGTTTCCCGTCCTGCGCCACCTTGGACGGCGGGCCGTGGGCGACCACGCGGCCGCCCTTGTCGCCGCCCTCGGGGCCGAGGTCGACGAGGTAGTCGGCGTCCTTGATGATCTCGAGGTTGTGCTCGATGGTGATGACGGTGTTGCCGGCGTCGACGAGGCGATGGAGGATGTCGATGAGCTTCTCGACGTCGGCGAAATGCAGCCCGGTGGTGGGCTCGTCGAGGATGTAGAGGGTCTTGCCGCGGGATTCCTTGCCGAGCTCGTAGGCGAGCTTGATGCGCTGGGCCTCGCCGCCGGACAGGGTGTTGCTGGCCTGTCCCAGGGTGATGTAGCTCATGCCGATGTCGTCCAGGAGCTTGAGCGGCCGGTACGCCTTGGGGAAGGGGCGGAAGAACTCCACGGCCTCCTCCACGGTCATCTGCAGCACCTCGGCGATGTTCTTGCCGTTGAACCGGACCGACAGGGTCTCCTCGTTGAAGCGCTGGCCGCCGCAGCTGTCGCAGTTCACGAACACGTCGGGCAGGAAACTCATTTCCTTGCGGATCCGGCCCTGGCCGGAGCACTCGTCGCACCGTCCTCCGCTCACGTTGAAGGAGAACCGGCTGGGGCTGTAGCCGCGCATGCGCGCCTCCGGATGCAGCGCGTAGATGCGGCGGATCTCGTCGAGAAAGCCGACGTAGGAAGCCGGCACCGAGCGCGGGGTCTTGCCGATGGGGGTCTGGTCCACCTCCACCGCGCGCTCGAGGGCCTCCCAGCCGGCGAGGCCCTCGTGTTGCCCCGGGCGCCCCGCGTTCTGTCCCAGCCGCGCCTTGAGCCCCTTGAACAGCACCTCCTTCACCAGCGTGCTCTTGCCCGAGCCGGATACGCCGGTGACACACGTCCACTTGCCGATCGGCAGCCGCACCTTCAGGTTCTTGAGGTTGTTCTCCCGGGCGCCGCTCACCATCAGCCACCCGTTGCCCCTGAGCGGCCGTTCCGGCCACAGCCGCCGCCGCGAGGTGCCCAGGAACGCCCCGGTGACCGAGGCCGGATCGGCGCACACCTCGTCGGGCGTGCCCATGGCCACCACCCGGCCGCCCCGCACCCCGGCGCCGGGACCGAGGTCCACCAGCACATCCGCCGCCCGGATGGTGGCCTCGTCGTGCTCCACCACCAGCACGGAGTTGCCCGCCTCCACCAGCCGCCGCAGGGTGGCCAGGAGCCGGTTGTTGTCGCGGGTGTGGAGCCCGATGGTGGGCTCGTCCAGGATATAGCAGACGCCGCGCAGGTTGGAGCCCAGTTGCGCCGCCAGGCGCACCCGCTGGGCCTCGCCCCCGGACAGGGTGTTGGCGCGCCGGTCCAGCGTCAGGTAACCCAGGCCCACCTCGTCCAGGAAGCGCAGCTTGTGGTGGATCTCCTTCTGGGTCTTCTCCAGCACCAGCCGCTCCTTGTCGGGGCTGTTCCTGACGAGGCGCTCCTCCAGCGAGGCGAACCGGCCCAGCGCCTCCTTCACCGACAGGGCGGTGATCTGCCAGATGGCCCTGCCGGCAACGCGCACGCTGCGCGCCCGCGCGTTGAGGCGGGTGCCCTGGCAGGAAGGGCAGGTGCGCTCGCTCACGAAGGACGCCAGATAGCCGCCCAGGGGCCCGTCGCTCTTCACCTGGAGCCCGGCCAGCACGGTCAGCAACCCCGGCACCGACGGGCGGGAACGCCCGTGGAGCAGGACTTCCCGCTGCCTGGCCGACAGGTTCCTGACCGGCACGTCGCCGGGGATGCCGAGCTTCCGCTCCAGCTCACCCTGGCACTGGTTGAGGCGCCGCTTGAGGCCGGCGCGTCCCTCGGGCGCCTCCGCGCACAGCCGTTCCACCACTTCCGTGAGGCTCAGCCCCGGGTCCGGGATCACCAGATCGGCGTCGATCTCCTCGGTGGAGCCCACGCCGTGACAGTCCGGACAGGCTCCCTGCCGGCTGTTGAAGGAGAACAGCCGCGGGTCCAGGGGCTCGTAGCCCACTCCGCAGGCGCGGCAGAACAGGCGCTCGTTGTAGACCTCCTCCGCGCCCTCGGAAAGCACGTGGATGACCCCGTTGCCGAGGCGCAGCCCCTGCCCCAGCACCGTCTCCATGCTCACGCGGCCGGCCCTTGCGGTGCCCACCACGATATCGATATCGTGCTCGTGGAAACGACCCAGGCCCTGCTGCAGCAGCGACGCGCTCAGGGCGGTCACGGTCCCGTCGATGCGGGCGCGGCCGTAGCCCAGCCGGCGCGCCGCCATCATCACGTCCTTGTGGTAGCCCTTGCGCCCGCGCACCACCGGGCTCAGCACGGTGATGTCCTTGCCGCGGTACTTGCGCCCCACCCGGTCGAGGATGCGGCTGCGGGTGAGCGAGGTGATGGCGCCGCCGCACTGCGGGCAGTGCTGCTTGCCCACCTTGGAGTACAGCAGGCGCAGGTAGTGGTAGAGCTCGGTGACCGTCGCCACGGTGGAGTTCCGGCCTCCCTGGCTCAGGCGCTGCTCGATGGCCACGGTGGGAGGGATGCCCGCCAGCACGTCCACGTTGGGCCGCGCCATGATCTTCATGAACTGGCGCGCATAGGCCGAGAGGCTGTCGATGTAGCGGCGCTGGCCGTCGGCGTAGATGATGTCGAAGGCCAGCGACGATTTGCCGGAGCCGCTGAGGCCGGTCACCACCACCAGCCGGTCCCGCGGGATATCGACGTCGACGTCCTTGAGATTATGCTCCCTGGCGCCGACGATCCGGATGGCGCCATTGCCGTTGGAGCGCGCCGCCGGCGTCCGGCGCGGGCGCGTCTTGGCCAGGGTCGGGGTGAACCGGGATGAAGACGGCCGCAGGTGGTCCTTCAGATAGCGTCCCGTGTGGGACCGTTCCACCGCGGCCACCGCGTCGGGCGTGCCCGTGGCCACCACCTCGCCGCCGCCGTCGCCGCCCTCGGGCCCCAGGTCGATGATGTGGTCGGCGCACTTGACGACCTCGGGGTTGTGCTCGATGACCACCACCGAATGGCCTTGGTCGATCAACTCCTGCAGCGCCGAGAGCAGCCGGCGGATGTCATGGAAGTGGAGGCCGGTGGTGGGCTCGTCGAAGATGAACAGGGTTCCGGTCTTGGTCGCCCGGACGATGTGGGAGGCCAGCTTGAGACGCTGGGACTCGCCGCCGGAGAGCGTGGTGACGGGCTGGCCCAGCCGCAGGTAGTCGAGCCCCACCCGGGCCAGCGGCCGCAGCCCGCGCACGATCTCCGGCTGGTCTCCGAAGAACTTCATGGCTTCCGCGATGGTGAGGCCGAGCACGTCGTGGATGTTCTTGTTCCGGTAGGTGACCTCCAGCACCTCCTGGCGGTAACGGGCGCCGCCGCACTCCGAGCAGGTAGCGTAGACGTCCGAGAGGAACTGCATCTCGATCTTCTCGAAGCCCTCGCCGCGGCACGACTCGCAGCGGCCGCCCTCCACGTTGAACGAGAAAGTGGAGGCCGTGTAGCCCCGGAACCGCGCCAGGTCCACGCCGGCAAACAGGCGCCGGATAGGGTCGAAGGCCTTCATGTAGGTTACCGGATTGGACCGGGGGGTGGTGCCCAGCGGCGACTGGTCCACCAGGATCACCTCGGGCACCCGGTCGATGCCTTGGATCTCGTCGCAGTCCGTCAGCGTCGCCAGCGGCGAGGCCTTGAGCCTGCGGATGTTCCGCGTGATGACCTCGTCCACCAGGCTCGACTTGCCGGAGCCGGACACGCCGGTGACGCACACCAGCCGCCCCAGCGGGATGCTCACGTCGATGCCCTTGAGGTTGTTGGCCCGGGCCCCGCGTATCTCCAGAGTGCGTCCCCGTATCGGCGGCCGGTAGCGTACCGGCAGCGGGATCATCCTGCGCTGGGTCAGGTAGTCGGCGGTAAGGGAGGTCTCGCTGGCCAGCAGATCGTCGTAGGAGCCCTCGAACACCACCTTTCCGCCGTGCTCGCCCGCCCGGGGGCCCAGGTCGATGACGTGGTCGCTCTCCTTGATGATCTCCGGGTCGTGCTCCACCACCACCACGGTGTTGTTGTTGGAACGGAGCCGGTGGAGGATCTCCACCAGCCGGTGGCTGTCCCGCGGGTGCAGGCCGATGGACGGCTCGTCCAGCACGTACAGCGTGTTCACCAGGGACGAGCCGATGGCGGTGGTCAGGTCCACCCGCTCGAGCTCGCCGCCGGACAGCGTCCGGGACTGCCGGTCCAGGGTCAGGTACTCCAGGCCCACGCCCATGAGGTAGTCCAGGCGCCGGCGGATCTCGTGAAGCACCAGCTCGGCCACCTGATCCCGGCCGGACTCGAGCTTCAGGGACCGGAAGTAGGCATGGGCATCGGCCACGCTCATGCGGCTGATGTCCGCGATGGTCCGGCCGGCGATCCGGTAGTTCAGGCCCTCGGGCTTGAGGCGGGTCCCCTGGCAGGCGGCGCAGGTCACGTAGCGCCGGTAGCGCGCCAGGAACACGCGCACGTGCATCTTGTAGCTCTTCCGCTCCAGCCAGTCGAACCAGCCGCGGACGCCGTAATACTTGCCGTCGTGCCAGCTTCCCTCGCCGTCGATGATCAGCCGCCGGTGCTCCTCGTCCAGCTCGGCCCATGGCTGCTCCAGGGAGATGCCCCGGCGCTCGCAGAACTTGTTGAGCTCGCGCCGCTCCCAGCGCGCCACCCGGGTCGTCCAAGGCTTGATGGCGCCCTCGGCGATGGACTTGGAAGGGTCCGGGACCACCAGGTCGAGGTCCAGGTCGATGGAGCGGCCGAAGCCGTGGCAGGTCTCGCAGGCCCCCAGCGGACTGTTGAACGAGAACAGGTTGGGCTGGGGCTCGGCGTAGGACAGGTCGCAGGCGGAGCACTGCAGCCGGTTGCTGAAGCCTTCCCGGCGCCAGCCGTCTTCCATGTCATGGAGGTCGAGCCGGCCCTTGCCGAACTGGAAGGCCTGCTCGAGCGAGTCCGTGACCCGCTTGCGCGTCGACTTGCGGTACACGAAACGGTCGGCCACGACGTCGACGACCTCGCCGGGCGGGGCATCGAGCGGCTCCAGCTCCACCAGGTCGCGGCCCCGCAGGAGCCGGTGGAAGCCCGCCTGGAGCAGTCCTTCCTTGACGTCTCCCCAGGGAAGCGACGGCGGCAGGGACACCGGGAAGGTCAGCACCCACCGGAGCCCTTCGCCCCGGTCCTGAAGCCGTCTCACGATGGAGGGAGCGCTGTCCTTGACGATGACCTTGCCGCAGCCCGAGCAGTGGAGGACGCCGATCTTGGCGAACAAGAGCTTCAGGTGGTCGTACAGCTCGGTCATGGTGCCCACCGTCGACCGGGAGGTCTTGACCGGGCGGGTCTGGTCGATGGCGATGGTGGGCGGGATGTTCTCGATGGCCTCGACGTCCGGCTTCTCCATGCGGTCGAGGAACTGCCGGGCGTACGCCGAGAAGCTCTCCACGTACCGGCGCTGGCCCTCGGCGTAGAGGACGTCGAAGGCGACGGTGGACTTGCCGGACCCGCTGACGCCGGTCACCACCGTCAGGGCGTTGAGGGGGATCTGGAGATCGAGGTCCTTGAGGTTGTTCTGCTTGGCGCCTCGGACGTGTATCCAGCCCTGATCCATGGAATCAGGGCTGCTACCCGATGCCGAGCTTCTCGCGCGCTTCCTCGCTGATCCGGCTGGGGTCCCAGGGCGGCTCCCACACCAGGTCCACGTTGGCCTCCTTGACGCCCGGGATCTCCATGATCAGGGACTGGGCGTTGGACGCGATCATGCCGCCCATGCCGCATCCCGGCGTGGTCAGGGTCATCTTCACCGCCACCGTGTCCTCCTCGACCTCGACGTCGTACACGAGGCCGAGGTCCACGATGTTGACGGGGATCTCGGGGTCGTAACAATCCTGCAGGGCCTCATAGACCTGTTCCTTGGTAACCATGGCTCCTCCTGGTCAGCGCTCCTGACCCTCGTCGCCCGGACACAGCGAACGCAGGTAGTCGAAGGTATAGATCCCGGTCGCGTGCCCGTCGCTCCAGCGAAACCCGATGGCGTAGTTTCCCACCGGCTCGATAACGTCCAGCTCCACGTTCGGCACCTCCACGAAGCGCTTCTCGGCGGCGGCGCCGTGTCCCTGGCAGAGGGCGCAGGGGCAGTAGCCCCTGAGGTACTCCTTGGTGTACTTGCTCGAATGCCCGTCGTCCCAGGTGATGCACACGATGCCCTGGGCCTTGACGTGATTGATCTCTACGGGAACGGCCACCGGCGTCCGTTCAAGTCGTCACGATTTTGAGGCCCGGCGCCTTGTCGGCGGCGTCGGACGCGATGGAAAGCTGGCCCGCCAGCCGCGCGGCCACCTCCAGGAACGCCTGGCCCGTGGGCGAGTCGGGTTCCTGCGCCAGGATCGGCACGCCCTTGTCACCGCATTCGCGAATCGCGGAGACGATGGGAATCTCGCCGAGAAAGGGCACGCCGAAGGAGTCCGCCGCCCGCTGCGCGCCGCCCCGGGAGAAGATCGAGTGCTGCTTCCCGCAGCCGTCGCACACGAAGTAGCTCATGTTCTCCACCATGCCGACGATGGGGATGTGGACCTTGTCGAACATGGACTTGGCCCGCACCACGTCCGCCAGGGCCACGTCCTGCGGCGTCGCCACCAGCACCGCGCCGCTGCACTTGAGCTGCTGCGAGAAGGTGATCTGCACGTCGCCGGTGCCCGGCGGCATGTCCACCACCAGGTAGTCCAGCTCACCCCACTCCACGTCGGACATGAGCTGCTGCAACGCCTTGCCGAGCATGGGACCGCGCCAGATCACCGCCTGGTCCCGCTCCAGGAAGAACCCGATGGACATCACCGGAACGCCGTGGGCCACCGGCGGCGCCAGCTTGAAGCCGTCTTCGACCTCCACCTTGCCGGGTTCCTCGTCGACGCCCATGAGGATGGGTACCGACGGCCCGTAGATGTCCGCGTCCAGGAGCCCCACCCCGGCGCCGTGCATCTTGAGCGCCACCGCGAGGTTGGCCGCCACCGTGGACTTGCCCACGCCGCCCTTGCCCGACGCCACCAGCACGATGTTCTTGACGCTCGGCAGGAGGTCGGTGGCGCCAGCGCCGGCCTTGCTGCCGCGCACCTGGGCGCCGAACTCGATAGCCACCTCCGTGACCCCCAGGGGCGCAAGGGCCCCCTCCACGTCGGCCTGGATCTGATCCTTGAGAGGACACGCCGGCGTGGTCAGCTCCACCGTCAGCGACACCTTGCCGTCCGCCACCGCCAGGTCCTTCACCATGCCGAGGGTGACGATGTCCTTGTGCAGTTCGGGATCCTGCACGGTCTTCAAGGCTGCGAGAACCGAATCTTGCGTGGCGCTGGACATGTCGCTCCTCTTCTCCCCCTCGGGGTTGCGCCGCCAGAACCGCGTGCCGAATAGTGCCATTAGAATGTCCTTGCGGTGCTGTACCGCGCAGGGCCGGTGCTGCAAAGGTTTGGATCGGCCTGGGGTTTCCGAAACATTTGAATATAGACTCGCAAGGCTTCTATTTCAATGTGCGACGGGGCTGGTGTTCCGGCCGCAACAGGTCGAGCACGGTCTTCACCGGCGCGAAGGTCTGGGCGGGCATCTCGACGAACACCGTGTTCCAGCGCGCCATGCCGCCGTTCCAGAGGCCGGGGTGCTCCAGGGTCTTGAACCGGCTTCCGCCGCTGGTCTTGATGGCGACGAACGCGGCCCGCGGGTCGCGGAAGGTCATGAGATCGAAGCACGCTCCCGAGGGCCGGCGGACGCCGCACACCAGATCCACCGGATTGAAGTGCGTGGAGGCGGCAAAGACTTCGCGCTGGCGAGGCTCCTCCATGTCCACCTGCGAAGACTCGACGATCTGGAGCGAGCACCTGCCGCGGGACTCTCGCACCCAGAAGGGGCCGCCACCCGGCTCGCCGGCGGACGGCACCATGCCGCAAACGCGGAGGGGACGGTCGAGGACGTCGCGCAGGAAGCCGGCGCGTTGGGCCGCGGGCGAGCCCGCGAGGCTGTCCGGAAGCGCCACGGACAGCAGGTCCCGGGCGAACCGCGACGCCTCCTCCAACAGCGACGGCGGCGGGTCGGCGTCGAGGCCGTCCAGGTAATGGAACACCCGGGCCTGGAGCTCCACCAGCAAGCCTGCCAGCGCCTTGCGGTAGCGGACCGCGGTGCCGGCGTAGACGGCCACGTTGTCGACGTTCTGGATGAACACGACGTCCGGCGCAAGATCATTGAGGTTCGCCAGGAGGGCGCCATGGCCGCCGGGCCGGAGCGAAAGGCTTCCGTCCGGTTCGCGGAACGGCTGGTTGTCCAGTGTCCCCGCCAACGTGTCGGTGTCGGGCCGCTGTACCGAAAGGGTCACGTCGAAAGAGGTGTCGCGGTCCTCGTAGCGGCGGCACATCGCCGCAACATGGTCCTCCACTTCACCCCAGTGCTCGGGAGACACCGTGAAATGAACGCGCACCATCCCGGTCCGGTCCCGGACATACCTGCAGGCCTCGAGCAGGTGCTCGGCCACGGGCGTGCGGCAGTCGTCGGCGTAACGGTGGAACGGGACCAGACCCTTGGGAAGCGCGGCGTAGCCCATTACGCCGGGATCGAGGAGGCAGTCCAGGATCTCGCGGAAGCGTCCGGCTTCGCGCAGCGGCTCAAGGCCCCCGCCCCGCCGCGCCACCGCCGCCTCCAGTTGCGGGTAGAACGCGAAGCGGTCAAGGCGCGCCAGGAACTCCCGCAGCGCCGGGTATTCCGGCGCATCGCGGAGGTCGTCCACGGTAGCCGACGCATCTCCGGTCCGGCCCCTCGCCGCCAGCAGCGCCTGGAACATGCGGCTCGCCGCTCCCGACGCGGGAACGAACTTCATGAGCCTTCCCTCTCGCGCCGCCTCCTCACCGCGGCGGCACAACCGGTCCACCTCGGCGTCTTCCAGCACCGTTATCCCGTCGCCCCTGGTGCAGGGCCGGTCCAGAACCGCGTGCGACACGCCCGCCGCAAAGGTTGCAAGACAGTCCGCGGCCCGCTCCGCCGGGATGCCGTGGTCCCGGAGTTGCTTCAGATCCCGCTCGGTGAATGGTTGGGTGATGGCCATGGCGAGCAGAAGGCGCCCAAATGCACCGTATGACGGAGGTCGGTTGCTACCGCGACCCCTCGCGTCCCGCGTTCTTCACCAACTCGTCTTCGGCGTCGTTCATGTATCCGCGGCAGTTCTCGGTGCCGCATACGCACTCGTACAGCTCTTCGGCCTGCAGCCGGTAGTCGAAGGTGATCTCCTCGCCTTCGGCGATGCTGCGCTCGGCGATGAACCAGATGCGGTTGCGGATGATGTCCACCCAGGCATTGCCGTCGCAGGAGTGGTTGGCGAACCGCGCCTCGTTGCCGTTCACCGAGCCGTCCACGTCGTACTTGTCGTTGAGGGTGAAGATGTAGGTCAGCTCCTCGTCGTCCCTGGACCGGGTGGTGCCTTCCCCGGAAGGGACCTTCTCGCCCTTGTACTCGATGATGCGCCGGCCCTTGCGAATCCTTTCGCCGGCGAAAAGCCCCTCCCCGTGAATCGCGGACCGGTCCACGAACACCTTGGGAAGCACTCGCTTCGATGCCTTTGCCACCATTCCCTCCGGTCCCGCGACAGCCTTCGACGGTGGATGGTGTATAGCATCCGGCAGACGGAAAGTTGACCGAGGGAAGGTGTCGTCGAAGGGTTCCGGGCCGCGTTGATTCCGCTCCGGAATCACGTAACCTGACCGCCCTGGGCGTCCCGAGGTGCTGCCAGGCCGTCATGCGAGTCTCACAGGGCGCCGAGACGTCCCTGCAGGTTCATCCGTGCCTTGCCGGTACTACGGCAATCATATACGAATAGCCTCGAACCAGTGGTCGGCGGAACCGAGGGACGAATTCCGCAACCGTAAACGAGAAAGGGACGAGATGGCCAAGACAACCCTGTTGAATGCGACCGTGGCGGACGCCTACCTCGCGCTGCTGGCGGACCGCGGCGTGGACTACTTCTTCGCCAATGCCGGCACCGACTTCGCGCCCATCGTGGAGGCCATGGCCAAGGCGCAGTCGCTGGAGACGCGGATTCCCGAGCCGGTCACCTGCCCGCACGAAAACACGGCCATGCACATGGCCATCGGCTACTACCTGGTGACGGGCAAGCCCCAGGCGGTGATGGTGCACGTCAACGTGGGCACCGCCAACGGCATGAACGGGTTCCTGAACGCCGCCCGCGGCAACATCCCGGTGCTGTTCACCGCCGGCCGCACGCCCACCAACGAGGAAGGCCTTGCCGGGCACCGGAGCCTGGACATTCACTGGACCCAGGAGATGTTCGACCAGGCCTCCATGGTGCGGGAGGCGGCCAAGTGGGACTACGAGCTGCGCAACGGCAAGCAGACCGAGACCATCGTGGACCGCGCCCTTTCGGTGGCCAAGAGCGAGCCCACCGGCCCGGTCTACCTGAGCCTCCCCCGGGAGGTGCTGGCCGAGCAGATGGACGAGTTCACCTACGAGTCGCCAGGGCGCCAGCATGCCCCGGCGCCGCCCTATCCCAACGCGGCGGCCGCCGACGAGGCGGCTGCGCTGCTGGCGGGCGCCGAGAACCCGCTCATCATCACCAACTGGGCGGGCCGGAACCCGCGGGTGTGGGGACCCCTGGGCGACCTGGCCGAGCGCTACGCGATCCCCGTGGTGCAGTACCGCAACCGCTACATGTCGCTGCCCACGGACCATCCCATGAACCTGGGGTACGAGCTCAACCCGCTGCTGGGCCAGGCCGACGTGATCCTCGTCATCGACGTGGCGGTGCCGTGGCTGCCGGCCACGGACAAGGTGCGCGAGGACGCCAAGGTCATCCACATGGGCGCCGACCCGCTGCACAGCTACGTGCCGCTCCGCGGCCACCCCTGCGACATCGCCCTGGCCTGCGGCACCGACGTGGGCCTCACCGCCCTGAACGAGGCCCTGTCCGCCCACGAGGGCCGGGTCAAGGCGAACATCGACAAGCGCCGGA
This sequence comes from uncultured Binatia bacterium (SeqCode), assembly GCA_965219905.1. Taxonomy (GTDB): domain Bacteria; phylum Desulfobacterota; class Binatia; order UBA9968; family JAJDTQ01; genus JAJDTQ01. Next base: position 581,094 of record CBDCOS010000008.1, read on the forward strand.
AGAGCCTCACGGAGATGTGGCGGAAGCAGCGCGACAGCTGGGCCAAGCGGCTCGACGACGTAAAGGACAACAAGCCGCTGCACCCGGTGTGGATCACCCACTGCATCAACCAGCTCAAGGGCGACGACACCATCGTTGTAAAGGAGTCCGCGCTCGCGTCGACGCACATCGACATCTCCCAACCGGGCACGCTGCTCAACGCCGGCGCCGCGTCGGGGCTGGGTCACGGCCTCGGGGTGGCGCTGGGCGCCAAGCTCGCCGCCCGCGACCGGCTGGTCATCGGCACCCACGGCGACGGCTCCTACATGTTCGGCAATCCCATCGCGAGCCACTACGTGGGAGCGGAGCAGAAGCTCCCCATCCTCACGGTCATCTTCAACAACCAGCGGTGGCAGGCGGTGCGCCGGGCCACCGTGGGCCTGAACCCGGAGGGCTACGCCGCCCAGAGCACCCACCAGCCCATCACCATGCTCGACAGCATCGACAAGTACGAGAAGGCGGTGGAGGTGGCCGACGGCTATGGGCAGCGGGTGGAGGACCCCGCCGACCTGATGCCGGCCCTGGAGCGGGGCCTCAAGGCGGTGGAGGTGGAGCAGCGGCAGGCGGTGATCAACGTCATTTGCTCCGCGTAGCGGCCTTCGACATGCGGGCGGGGGCGAGTTTTGAAACTTGGCAGCTTAGCCTGCGCCCTATAATCCGAGGCCTGTAACCAATTGAAAACACACGACCGCGATTCGAAAGGCGAAGGACTGGATCGCTTACGCTAGTAGCGGCGACGGCGACGCTGGGGTCAACTGGCGCAACGCCGTCGCGGCCACGGCATTGCGCCATCCGGTTGTCAGTGCCGGCTGGGGTCGCGAAGGAAACGGCGACCCGGTAGCGTTGTGGTTTTACAGTTATGGAGGTGGGCGCTAAGCTGCAATAGCTTAATGGCCCGAACGCCAATGAGTCTCTTCGCCCACATAGTATCCCGTAAACTTGCGCCGGAACCAGTAGCCACTCAGGCGTTGGAATACATCCTGAAGGACCCTCTTGCCCGCAACGCGTTCGTGGGTATGTTTGCGTCGGTCGGGGTGTCTTTCAAGCCGCGAAGCGTCGAAAGCGAAAAGGTGCATGGCGACGGCAAGCCGGATCTGACGATCTACGACTCGACAGGGGAGCATCGACTGTTCGTTGAGAACAAGTTCTGGGCGGGCCTGACTTCGGCACAACCGGCAACGTACCTCGCTCAGTTGCCAAAAGACGAAGCGGTTTCTGGACTCGTGTTCATCGTCCCGGAAGATCGCGTACGGAGCATCTGGGCGGAGCTAAGGCGGCGATGCGCCGAGGCGGAACTGCCCGTGGTGGAAGAAGAAAGCGACGGAACGGTGCCTAACGCCAGATTGACCGGGGACCGCGTGATGGCGGTGACGCACTGGCGGCGCGTCCTGGATGGCCTGGAGTCGATCGAGTCGGTTCGGTCGGATGTCCAACAACTCCGCGCCCTTACGGATCGGATGGATGCGGATGCGTTCCTGCCGATCCGGGTCGACGAGCTGACCAATGTCGACATGCCACGACGGCTGATCAACTATGCAGACCTCGTGGAGCCTATCATCGAGGAACTCAAGGCCCGTGGGGTGGCTGACACGAAAGGACTGAATCCGACACACGGATACCACACCGCAGGCCGCTACCTAGTGATGCGGGATCGGCTGGGACTATGGCTCGGCGTAGATCTGGACGCTTGGCGTGATGGCGGGGCGACGCCTCTGTGGTGGGTCATGTACGACAGCGATTGGGGCGGGGTGGCGAGCATATGGCCCGAAATCGATGCGTCGTTCCACGAGGTACAGACGTACGGCTCCCGCAAATGCCTGCCGATTCGTGTGAAGGCGGGAGTCGAGCGTGACGAGGTGGTCACGGCGGCCGCAGACCACATGGAGGCAATTGCCCAGCAGTTGCTGGATCACTTGCGGTGAACTGCTCCTCGTTTTGTCTTCACCCGTAAGAGCCCGGATGGACGGCAATCCAACCTTCGTGTTCTGCTACTACGGGACACTGAATGGGAGAGATGTTGTCAGCTACGGCGACAGCGGCAAACAGGCACAGCACTGCATCGAGCGCATCCGCGCTCTTTTGACAGTGCGAGTACCAAGGATCGGGTATTTCGATACGCGGTGCGATCGCTTCGAGGATGCATGACCTGATCCTAAACGCCCGGTCGGTCGGGCCATTGTAACCCGTGTGTGGAAGCTTCCACTGGCAAAGTTGACCTGCTGGAAACGACTCGACCAGCAGCCTTGGTCCAGAACTAGTCCAGGGCCAGATCGGTCGTCCCGCCTTGTAGAGCAATGTAAGGTTCGCCACAGTGAACGCAGCGCCACCACGTGGACCATACCACAAGGTGGAGCGTACGTTGACGTGCTGGCTCCAGGCCTGTTCTGTTCTCCGAAGCGGCTTCTGTTCCTTGAGAGACGCGATCGACTTTCCGTATTCGACTAGCTTCTCGCCTTTGGCGAAAGGGCGGCCCTGGGTGTCGAATCGGGCGACATCCCGTAGCAGCGTTCCAAGACCGCCTACCGGCATGTGGCGCGACGGTAAAGCGAAAGGCGCATCGATTGCGGCTGCGTAATAGTTGTCGCTGACGAGGAAGCCCACTAACCGGTCGAACGGATGTGATGTGCCCGGCAGGTCTTGAACCGGTCGGAGTGCTATCAACTGAAGGCGGTTCGCTCGACGTTCGGCTGTTGCGATCCAAACGTTGGAACGCCTACAGCTCCACCTCCACATCCTCACGTCGCCAGAAAAATCGATACCGTGGATGCGTGTCATCACCGCCTCAAATTCCCGTTCGGGTTCAGATCGGGGGTCCTGTTTACGGTGTCAGGTGAATACCCTATCTCTAAAACGAGGAGCGGTCGATAGTGCGCAAGCGGCCCTGCGGAACTCGGGCACCGTTGACGATCCCGCACGAGGCGAACCAGCGCTGGTCGGTGGACTTCACCTCCGGAGCCCTCATGGACGGCCAGCGTTTTGTGTGCTCAACTTCCTGGCCTTTCGGCGCACATCTTCACCGACCCGTTTCGCCTCGCATATTACCTCGAGAGCTTTCTGTTCCTTACCGGCCTCGAAGATTCGCTTGGCAGCGCCGGACTTCCATCCCGGGCCTCCTCCGTAGCATCCGTGGCGACGGAGCTCATCGTAGCAGTCTTCGCGTGATATTGTCCCACGCGCGTAGTCGCAGAACAGCTCGAAGTGCAAGACGAAGCGTGCCATGCCGCACCTTCTCAGTTCACCCATAAGTTTCAATTGGGTCATGTCAGGTCCTTCAAGAGGAGAATTTTACTTCCTTGTTTTCAGCTAGCTACGGGCTGCGGGCCGTAGGACAAACCTTACACGGCCAAGCTTGAAAACCGCCATCGCAAAGCGGCTTGACGCCGTTTCTCAGAGGTAACCCTTCTCCCGGTAGTAACGCTCGGCGCCCGGGTGTAGCGGGAGGTCCAGCGGGCCGTCCGGGGTATCGGTACAGAACTGCGTCATGGGCGGGGTCTCCGGCGTGTCGTACTCGATGTTCTCGCGCATCTGCTCGATGACGCCCACCACCTGGTAGGCCAGTTCGTCCGGCAGGTCGGCGTGGGTGACGATAGGCCAGCCGCTGAAGTCCACGGCGGTCACCGGTTCGGGCAGCTTGCCGTCGAACAGCGGCCCGTCCAGGGGCGCGCGGCTGAAGCCGTAGCGGTCGAGTGAGGTCATGGCCTTGGGCGAGAAGTGCAGGAACGCCATCTCCTGTTCCACCGCCGCGGCCGCCCAGGACGACAACCCCTCGTCGATGACCACGTCGACGTCGCCCGTGACGATGCCCTCCAGGCGCCGCGGATTGCTCGGCCGCACCACCGGGTCCAGCACGCCGCCCCATTCCTCGAAGGCCTTGAGACTCATTCCGTGGGCCCGCAGCGCCGCGTTGATGGCGAAGTCGATGCAGTCGTTGGTGGCCACCGAGACCCTCAGGGCGGGCTTCCGCCGCTTGAGCTCGTCCATGGAACGGATGCCGTGCTTCTTCGCGACCGCCACCACCAGGCGGTCATAGGAGGGGAACACCGCCAGCGCCCGCAACGGCAGCGGTTTCCGGAAGGCGCCGCGCCCGTGAAAGGCCATGGAGGCGATGCACGAGGGGTTGAGCCAGGCGATGTCGATCTTTTTCCGGCCCACCAGCCGCGCGCCCTGGATGCCGCTGCACCAGGCCGGGCTGATGGCGATGTTGAAGGCGAAGGGCGGACCGGCGGAGCTGGAGGCGCCCGGCAGGTCGACGAAAAGCCGGATGGCGCTGGTCATCATGGTCGGCACCGTGTCGTAGAGGCCGGCCAGGAGCTTGGCGCCGATCTGGGCGCGCAACAGGCTCGAGCTCATGGGTTTGACGCTGCGGTCGTCGTAGGTCATGTGATAGTTCTCCTTGCGGGTCGACGGCGCCGGACCTCGGAAGGCCGGAGGGCTCAGTTCCGTACAAGCCCGGGTAGCGGATCATCCCTTCCTACGCCGGAAAGTCCGTGCCTTGCGCATCATATACAATTGACAACTGACTTTAAATCAGTTATTATCTGTTTAGATATCAGTTGTCAACTACATTTGATCATGCTGTACGCGTATTCTGCACTGGATGATGACGAGAAGCGAGTGGAAGCCGCCACGGCTCGCATACGGGCTGACCTGCGCAACTACGTCGTCACCGAACCGCGTCGTTGGACAGGACTGTTAGCCCGCATGACCCGGGCACGGGCGCTTATGGCCTCCAATAGCGTGGAGGGCATCAATGTGACGGATGAAGATGCCATCGCTGCGATTGACGGCGAAGACCCGGCAAGCACCGACCGCGAGACGTGGCGGGCCGTCGTCGGTTACCGTGAGGCCATGGACTACATCCTCCAGCGTCGGAAGAGCACGTCCTTCAGGATCACGGAAGACGTGCTCCTGGCGGTCCATTTCATGATCTGCCAGTCGGATTTGCAGGCACATCCGGGTCAATACCGTCCTGGGTGGGTTGGTATTAGAAACACCAAAACCGGTGAAGTGGTGCACGAGGGGGTGGAGCGTGACCAACTGGAGCCGCTTCTCCACGAGCTTCTGGACTATGTAAACGATGAGGAGGTCGATTCCGTATTCCTCCGTGCGGCGATGGCACATCTGAACCTGGCGCTGTTGCATCCATTTACGGACGGCAATGGCCGAACGGCCAGATGTATCCAGACCGCGGTGCTGGCGGGCGACGGAATCGTCGCGCCAACGTTTTCCTCGATCGAGGAGTATATCGGCCACAATCAACAGGAGTACTACCGTGTATTGGCGGAGGTGGGCGGCGGCGGATGGCACCCGCAGCGCGATGCCAAACCCTGGGTTCGCTTCTGCCTGAGCGGCCACTACCTGCAGGCACAGACACTTCTGCGCCGGACCCGGGAGTTGGAGAGGGTCTATGCAGAGCTTCTCAACCTGGTAGAGTCCAGGGGCCTTCCCGAGCGCACCGCCATGGCTCTGCTCCAGGCTGCCTTCGGCAGCAAGGTGAGGAACTCGTCATATCGAGTGAGTGCAGACGTGTCGAACAACCTCGCCAGCCGTGACCTGAAGGTCCTGGTGGACACGAACCTCGTGGTGGCGAAGGGCGAAAGACGGGGCCGCTACTATGAGGCGTCTCCAATCGTGGCAGAAATTCGCCGGAAGTTGCGACTCCCTAAACAGGTTGCCGATCCGTTTGCTTCGGACGGGCCGCTTCAGGTTCCGGCCGGCCAGGCAACCCTTTTCCCCGCCAACTAGAGCATCGTCCGATCGGGCCTATCCCTCCCGGATCGTTTCTCGGATGTGGGCGTTTCGACGCAGGTTAGCCTATCTCACGGCGGTATTGTATAGTGTGCCGTCTCGCTGACCCGCTTCTCGATCCGCCGGTCCCGCTTGCACATGGCAATACTCTTCGCCCTGGGCGCCGCGTTCTTCTTTGGTTCGGCCCACATCCTGGTGCGCTGGGGTCTTCGCACCGGAGGACCCACCACCGCCATCACCTTCAACCTCCTCACCATGGGCGTGGTGTTGCTGTCGGTGATGGGGCCCTGGGCGGACTGGGCGCAATTGTCGCCGCCCGCGGCGGGGTGGTTCATCCTGGCCGGAGCGGTGGCGCCGCTCGCCACCCAGTTCCTGTTCTACGCGGCCATCGCCCGGGTCGGCGTGGCCCGAGCCTCGCCGCTCCGGAACACCTCTCCCCTGTTCGCCGGCCTGCTGGCGGTGGCATGGCTGGGGGAGCAATGGACCCTGACGCTCGTGAGCGGCACCGTCATGATCATCCTGGGCGCCACGGTCCTGGGAATGCGTGATGAGCGGGCGCTGACCGATTTCCGCAAGCGCGACCTGCTGTTCCCCCTCGGCGCGTCGATCCTGGGAGGCGTCGCCAGCCCCATCCGCAAGTACGGCTACGGGATGGTGACCTCCGTTCCGCTGGCCATCTGCCTGACCCTGATAGGCAGCGTCAGCGGCCTGCTCCTCTACCTGGTGGCGTGGCGGGGCTACCGGGACGTGAGCGTCAACCGCGGCACCGTGCTGTGGTTCGGCCTCTCAGGGATGGTCACGAGTTGCGGCATCACCTCCTACATGATGTCGCTCAGCATGGGCGACGTCGTGCTGGTAGACCCGCTGATCGCCACCACGCCGCTCTTCTCCGTGACCTTCACCCACCTCCTGCTCAAGGACCAGGAACGGGTCACGTCGAAGGCGGTCCTGGGCGCGCTCTTGATATGCGCCGGGGGCGTGGTGCTGACGGCCTTCTGACCTCCGCGGCAAGCGGACCGCAAGCCTCGGTTGACAAGGCACGGACCGGCCGCTAACCCGCATATTCCATGGACCCGGGCGACGAAATCGTGGCCATCGTGGACGAGGGCAACCAGGTCGTCGGCTCCGCCGCTCGGCGGGAGATGCGGGCGCGACGGCTGCCCCATCGCGCCACGTATATCCTGGTGTTCAACTCCGCGGGCGAAGTCTACGTACAGAAGCGCACCCGGACCAAGGACGTGTTCCCGGGCTACTACGATCCCGCGGCCGGCGGGGTGGTGCTGGCCGGCGAGAGCTACCTGGAAGGCGCCCGGCGGGAGCTGGAGGAGGAGATGGGCATCCGCGACGTTCCGCTCGAGAGCCTGTTCGAGTTCTACCACGCGGATGACGACAGCCGGGTGTGGGGCGCGGCCTTCCGGTGCGTCTACGGCGGGGAGGTGACGCTGCAGGAGGAGGAAGTGGAGAGCGGCGCCTTCATGGAGCTGGACGCGGTGTTCCGGGCCGCGGCCACGGAACCCTTCACCCCGGACGGCCTCTACGTGCTGCGGCGCTACGTGGACATGGCCGGCGGCTAGTGGCGGATCCCATCATCCAGATAGCCGGCATCCTTGACCGGGCGGAAGCGCGGATGCTGGCGGACAGCGGCGTTCAACGGCTGGGCTTTCCCCTGGGTTTGGAGGTCCACCGCGAGGATCTCCCGGAAGACGAAGCCGCGGCCATCATCCGGACGCTGGGCCTGGGTCCGTGCGCCTGGCTGATCACCTACCTCGACGATCCGCGCTCCATCGCCGCCCTGTGCGACAGGCTCGGCTGCGCCGGCGTGCAACTGCACGGCCCTGTCGACAAGGGCCGGGTGGCAGGCCTCCGGGCGCTGCGTCCCCGCCTGCAAGTGCTCAAGAGCCTGATCGTGCGGGACGGCAACCCCGCGGAGCTGGAGACCGAAGTAGCGGCCTTCGCGCCGCACGTGGACGGCTTCATCACGGACACCTTCGACCCGGCCACCGGAGCGTCCGGCGCCACCGGCAAGACCCACGACTGGGCCGTCAGCCGCCGGCTGGTGGAACTTAGCCCGCGTCCTGTCATACTGGCGGGAGGGCTGACGCCGGAGAACGTCTGCCGGGCCATACGAATGGTGAGGCCCGCGGGCGTTGACGTCCATACCGGAGTGGAAGATCGGAACGGCCGCAAGGACCTCCGTCGCGTGCGAGCCTTCGTGGCCGAGGCGGAAGAGGCGTTTGCCGGGCTTGCGGGCCGGTCCGCCTGATACGAGGGCCGGCGTCACTCGTCGGCCGCGGAAGCGGCGTTCCGGCTCGGCGGCGCCGGCGAAGAGAAACGGGAGAGCGCATGAAACTGGGACTGAGCCCCCTGCAGGGCACCGACAGCTTCGAGGAGACCATCGCCGAATGCGAACGCGCCGAGGCGGCGGGGTTCGATTCGGTCTGGCTCGGCGAGCATCACAACAACCCCGTCCTCTATCCGGCGCCGCTGCTGGGGCTGGCCGCAATCGCCGCCCGCACCAGCCGGGTATCGCTGGGAACCGGCGTGCTGCTGCTGCCCCTCTACCACCCCATGGGCGTCGCCGAGGAGGGCGCCATGGTCGACATGATCTCCGGCGGACGCCTCATCCTCGGGGTGGGGGCGGGATACGCGCCCGAGGAGTTCGCCGCGTTCGGCCTGTCGGTCAAGCAGCGCGGCAGCCGGCTGGAAGAAGGCGCCGCCCTGCTGCGGCGGCTCTGGACCGAGACCGGCGTCACGCATCACGGCCGCTACTACCACGTGGAAGACGCCACCGTGGGGCCGCGTCCGGTGCAGCAGCCGGCGCCGCCCATCTGGTTCGGCGCCTGGACGGCTCCCGCCATCGAACGCGCGGCGCGGCTGGGCGACGCCTGGCTGGCGGGGCCGTCTGCGGCGCTGTCCGAGCTGTCGTCGTGCGTGGCCGCGTACCGTCAGCGGCGCGCCGAGCTGGGCAAGGAGGCGGGCACCATCGCGGCGTTCCGTTACGTCTTCGTCGCCGGCACCACGGAGGAGGCGCTCAATACCGCCGGCGACTCCTTCATCCAGGCCTACGAGAACATGTACTTCCGCTGGCCGCACCCGGTCATCAAACGGCCTGCCGGCGAACTCACCATCGAGCGGCTGGCGGAGAACCGCATCATCCTGGGCGACCCCGACACCTGCATCCGGGAGATCTCGCGCTTCCGGCAGGAGATCGGGCTCGATCACCTGGTCTGCCGCTTCTCCGTCCCGGGCATCTCCCGGGAGGCTTCCATGGCATCCCTCGACCTCTTCGCCCGGGAGGTCATGCCGGCCCTCGGGTGAGGGCCGGCTGAACGGCGTCGAGGGCGGAGTCGAGCTCCCGCCACCAGTTGGTCATCACTTCGCTCTGGGCCATTCGCTCCCGCACCCTGCGCCGCTCGTGGCTCACGGCGGTGTAGTCCAGGCCGCCCAGGTGCGCGCCGATGGCCTGCTGGGTCAGGCGGCCGTGACGATAGAGCAACTCCATCAGGATGCCGCGCTGGTCGCGGCAGCGGCCCCGCTTGCGCCGGAGCCGTTCGGGCGTGAGGTCGAAGTACCTTGCCGCCTCGGCCGTGATCCGGGTGGGTTCCAGCCGCGGCGTCGGAGGCGGCAACGTTGCCTGTCCGGCACTCCCGGTCATGCCGGCCCATCGCTGCCTGGAACTTGCCCAGAAGCGGTCGTCGCCCAGGATGACCTGCCCGCGCAGCTCCTTCCAGGGGCTCGACACCCCCTGCTCCAGGGCGTCCTGCACGAACCGGCCGTACCGGCGCCGGGAGTTCCCCACTCGCGACAGCACCTCCTCATAGTGGACCCACGATTCCCGGCGCCGCGCCGAGACATACCCGCCGAGGCTGCTCCAGGGGTATAGCCAGAGTTGCCGGACCTGTTCGGGCACGATGCCTCTCCGCAGGCGGGGGGTGCGCACCGGGTTGATGTGGACATGCCGGCTGACCGCCAGCAGCCATGCGTCGGGCTGCAGCAGGATGGCCTTGAAGCGGCCCTGGTAGAGATGGCCGGTGCGGCGGTGCCGCCGGTTGAAGTAGGAGGTGTAGGCCACGTTGAAGTGGCGCATGAACTCGGAGAGATTGGCCTTGGGGGTGTCCACGACGAGATGAAAGTGGTTGTTCATCAGGACGTAGGAATGGAGCCGGACCTCGTAGATCTCCAGCGACCTCCGCAACCGTTCGAGGAAGGCACGCCGGTCGTCGTCGTCCCGGAAGACGTGCCGCCGGTCGTTGCCCCGGCAGGTCACGTGGTAGTGCGCGTGCGGGTACTCGATCCGTAAAGGTCGTGCCATGTTACTCCCGAGAACGCACAGTTCAAGGTCCGACCCCTCGAATGCATTATCGCCGCCGGGAAGCGGATGTCAAGGGTAGATGTGGATGGGTGCGGCCGGGAGCCGGTCAGCCGGCCAATCGTTCGATGACCGCGTCGGCGAAGGCCTCGGTTCCGAGGTCGCCGCCCAGGTCACGGGTCTTGCAGTCGTCGTCGAGGGCGCCGTCGTAGGCGGCCTTGATGCGTTCGGCGACCCGGCGGCAGTGCTCGTCCTCGCGCGTATCCGCCAGGTGGTTCAGCATCATCACCGCGGACATCAGCATCGCCAGGGGGTTGGCGACGCCGGTGCCGGCGATGTCCGGCGCCGAGCCGTGCACCGCCTCGAAAACGGCGCGCTCGTCGCCGAAGTTGGCCCCCGGCACCACCCCGAGCCCGCCCACGAGCCCCGCGCACAGGTCGCTGATGACATCGCCGTAGAGGTTCTCCAGGAGCAGCACGTCGAAGCGGCCGGGATCCTGCACCAACTTCATGCAGCCGGCGTCGATGATGTTCTCCTCGTACTCGATGTTCGGATACTCGTGCTGGTGGATGCGGCGGGCGCACTGCAGGAACAGGCCGTCGGTCACCTTCATGATGTTGGCCTTGTGGAAGACGGTGATCTTGCGCCGCTGGCGCCGGGTTGCGAAGCGGAACGCCCAGTGGGCGATGCGCAGGCTGGCGCTCTTGGTGGCCACCTTCATGCTCATCACCACGTCGTCGGTGACCTGGTTCTCGACGCCGCTGTAAAGCCCTTCGGTGTTCTCGCGGACGATAATGAGGTCCACGTCCTCGAAGCGCGTGGGCGCCCCCGCCAGCGAGCGCACCGGCCGCACCGCCGCATACAGGTTGAGCCGTTGCCGCAGTTGCACGTTGACGGAGGTAAAGCCCTCGCCTACCGGCGTGGTGCAAGGGCCTTTGAGCGCCACTCCATGGTGCTCGATGGCTTCCGTGGTGGACTCGGGCAGCACGTCGGGCCCGCCTTCGAGCGCGGCGACGCCTGCCTTGCGTTCGACCCATTCGATGGGCGCGGCGGCGGCCTCGAGAATGCGGCGCACCGCGGCCGTGATCTCGGGACCGATACCATCCCCGGGGATGAGTACTGCGGAATGCTTCTTCATGGGAGTTGATCTGCTTTCGTGGTCGCCGCCCGTCAGGCCCGGCGCCCGTGCGGAGAGCCTTCAATATAGCCGAAAAAAATCGCTCCGGGGAGCCTTCCGCGACCTCGCCGACGACGGGTTCCGGGCACCGACGAGGGCATCCGACTGAAAGGTTTTGCATTTTCCGCCCCGTTCTGGCAACGGACTATTGCGAGTGATGCCCATGTTCGAGGGATTCGCGACACACGATATCCGCTGCGAGAATGCCACGATCCATTGCCGCGTCGGCGGCCGGGGCGACCCGCTGTTGCTGTTGCATGGATTCCCGCAAACGCATGTCCAATGGCACCGGCTGGCTCCGCTGCTGACGGATGCGTTTACGCTGGTCATCCCCGACCTCCGCGGTTACGGAGCGAGTCTGGGGCCCGCGCCCGATCCGGAGCACATCAACTACTCCAAACGCGAGATGGCCGGCGACATGGTCCACGTCATGTCGGAGGTCGGGCATGACAGGTTCGGAATCGTCTCGCATGACCGCGGGGCGCGGGTCGGCTACCGGCTTGCGCTCGATCATCCCGAACGGGTCAGCCATTTCGTGAGCCTGGACACCGTCCCGACGCTGGATTCCTGGGAGGCCACGGACATGGATGTCTCCATCAGGCGATATCATTGGTCTTTTCTGGCTCAACCGGCGCCCTTGCCGGAACGATTGATGGGCGCGGACCCGGACTTCTTCATCTCGCATCTGCTGGACCGGTGGGCCGGAGGGCCGGGCGTGTTGGACCCGGCCGCCGTCGATGCGTACAAGGCGGCGTTTCGAAAGCCGAGCGTGATGCAAGCAATGGCGGAAGACTACCGAGCCGGTGCAACGATTGACTTCGAGCTCGACCGGCAGGACCGGCAGGCGGGACGGAAGCTCCAATGCCCGGTCCTGGCGTTGCGGGGCTCGCCCCGCAAGCCCAAACCGCTTCGGCCGATTTGGGAACGGTGGGCCGACGATGTGTCGGAGGCTGCGTTGGACTGCGGTCACTTCATCGCCGAAGAAGCGCCGGAGGCCTGTGCGGAAGCCATTCGTCGTTTCTGTCGGCCGGATAGCCCTTTGTCCCCCGCGAGGAAGGGCCACGCAGCCGACGGGGAAAAAATCCGCAGATGGTTGTGCGAATGAGCCGGACAGGACACTAAGGGGACTAGCGATGAGCGACCAGGTGGAGATCCGGCTCGACGTTCCGTACGGGGGAGGCCCGGACGGCACGCTCTGCAACGACGTATACCTGCCCGCCGGTCCGGGGCCGCATCCGGCGCTGCTGTGCTTCCACGGCGGCGGCTGGGCCCACGGCAGCCACCGCCAGTACCAGGAGTGGGGGCCGTGGCTGGCGGCCCGGGGCTACGCGCTGGTGGCGGTGGACTACCGGCTGTCGAAGAACGTCTCGCCGTCGTGGCCGGGCGTGCACGACGACATCCGGCGGGCGCTGCGCTGGCTGTTGGCGGAAGCGCCCGGGCTGCGGGTCGATGCGGCGAGACTCGGGCTCGTGGGCGACTCCGCGGGCGGCCACATGGCGGCGCTGCTGGCCCTGGAGGACTGGGTCCGGCCGCACTTGCGGGCGGTGGTGGGAGTGTACGGTATCTACGACCTTCTCGACTGGTGGGAGGTGACGCGGAAACGGCAGGACGACCCGGTGGGCAAGCTCATGGGCAGGACGCCGGCCGAGGCGCCGGAAGACTACCGCAGTTTCTCGCCGCTTCAGGGAGTCGAGGCCCAGGGGGTGCCGCCCGGAGTCCCCTATCTCATCATCCACGGCGAGCAGGACCCCATCGTCCACCACAACCAGTCCGAGCGTTTCATCGCCGCGCTCCGGGCCGCCGGCGCCGAAGTGGAGACCCTGTTCGTCCCGGACGCCGGCCACTCGTGGTTCACCTACCTGCCCAACGAGCCCGACCGCCGGCGCGTGGACCAGGAGCCTAACCTCACGGTAGCGCCGGTGCTGCTGGATTTCCTGGAGCGCAACCTGGCGTCCCGCTAGTCATTCCCGCACTCCACCGTCATACTCCACACCGTCATTCCCGTACTCCACCGTTCATTCCCGTACTCCACCGTCATTCCCGTACTCCACCGTTCATTCCCGTACTCCACCGTCATTCCCGTACTCCACCGTCATTCCCGCGAAAGCGGGAATCCAGAGGTGGGGAGCCTGGGCAGTGCCATCCCCCGGCCGACATCCCGGCTCAATCGTACTGGGCGGCGCGGCGCTGCCTTAGAAATTCTCCCGCCTCGATAGGCGGGAACTGCCGGGGACGGTGGTCGCCGCAGCAGGAATCGATGCACCGGACCGTCACCTGGCTATTGGGATTGTAGAAGAAGACGGTGGAATACCGGGACTGCTTCACGTCAGTGGCGGGCAACGCCACGCGGTGCTTGGGCGACCGGAAGATGCCGTTGGTCCACCGCGACAGCAGGTCCGCCACGTTGACCGTGACCGTGCCGGGAATCGCGGGGACGGTCAGCCACCGGCCGTCCACCAGCGCCTGCAGTCCCTCCACCGCGTCCTGAAAGACCAGCGTGACCGTGCCGTAGTCGGAATGGCTCCCGGCGCGCAGTTGACCGGCATCGGGCCGGTGCTCCACGGGCGGGTAGTGGAAGAAGCGCACGGTGCTGGCGTGGGGTGCGTGCTTGTCGACGAAGAAGTCCTCCGGCGCTCCCAGGGAGAGGGCCATGGCCTGGACCAGGGCCGCGGACGCCCGAGCCCCGGCCTCGTGGAGTTCCAGCACCGTCTCGCGGAAACCGGCCACCGGGATGCTCCACCGGTCCAGCAGCTTCAGGCTGGCCTGGTTGAGGCTGAAGGACTCCTTGAGATCGCCGGGCTGTTGGGTATCGAGGTGCTCCACGGCGATGCCGACATAGCCCGAGATGACATCGAGATCGGACCGCCCGATGGCTTCCTTTACCTCCCCCGGCAAGGCGAAGAACTCCCTGGCCCTGGCCGACACCCGTTCGAGCAGGCCTTCCGGCAACGGCAGGTTGGCGACGTTGAGAAAGCCGTACTCGGTGCAGGCCGCGCGGATCTCGGCGGCCACGCGACGCCGCGCCCCCACGTCCCCGTTCATGAACGGTTCAAAGTCGACTTGAGGTATGCCTGACACGTTCGGTTCCCGGTGCCGGGCGCTGGCTCTCGACGGGGAGCCGGTACCCGACAATACAAGTTGCGAAGTAAATCCGGCCAGTTAAGGATCCGGCGCACAAGTACAAGGTCCGACCCCGCACAGCCCGGGGCGCGACCGGGTGGATTCCGGTCAAGCGTCCGCCGCCTCCCTCAACCGCTTGGCGTTCGCCTCGATGACAAGCCGTTCCAGTTGCTCGTAGGGCTCGGCGCCGACGATGGCCAGGCCCTCCGACAGGTAGGTGGGAACGGCCGTCACACCCAGGGAGTAGCAGCGCTGCCAGTCGTCGTTGACGGCCTGCTGGAAGGGGCGCTCGGACAGCGCCCGGCGCGCCTCCTCCACCGGCAGCCCCGCCTCTTCCACCAGTTGGAGCAGCATGTCCGGCTCCGCGATATTGGCCGCCTCCACGAAATAGGCGCGGTACACCGCGTCGTTGAAGGCGTCTTCCCGGCCCTCGCGCTTCGCCCATTTCGCCAGCTCCTGCGCCGAGCGGCTGTTGTAGGTGAACTTGCGCTCGGTGAACGGCAGGCCCTCGCGCTCGAGCATGACGTCCACCCGGCTCGGGCCGTTCATGTTGCGCGGCTTGCCCTCGGGCGGGGTCTCGGGATGCAACGGGAAATGGGTGTAGACGACGTTCAGGTCATGGTTCTGCCGCAGTTTCTCAATACGCCCGGTACTGAGATAGCACCACGGTCAGACGAAATCCGTGAAGACCTCGAGGGTCACTTGATCGGCCATCGGCATCTCCTTTCCCCACGCCACGCCGGTCTGCCCGGCAAGTCGCAACGAGGCGCCATGTTATCAGATCGCCCCGTGTCGCGCGACGAAAACCCGCACCGCCCAGGAGCTTCGACCCGATTGCCGCGGGTGTCCGGCTCAACGCCACGCGCATCAGGTGGCGGCCGGCCTCACCTGCTTGTCTATCTCCACACCGCGGTCGCGTTCGACGAGGGCAATGTCATACTGGCTCTGGAGTGTGAGCCAGAAGCCCGGACGATTGCCGAAATAACGGCCGAGACGGACAGCCGTTTCGGCGGTGATCGATCGCCGGCAGTTCAGAATGTCGGTAACTCGGCCGGAGGGAACCCCGAGCGCCAAAGCCAATCGATTCGCGCTGAGGCCGCGCGCTTCCAGCTCGCGTTTCAGCAGTCTGCCGGGATGAACAACAGGGGGCATGGCGTCATCCTCTGTGATAGTCGACAATCTCGACGTTGAAAGCATCACCCTTACGAAACTCGAAACAGATTCGCCATGGGCCATTCACGGTCATTGCCCACTGTGTCTTGCGGTCACCCTTGAGCTTGTGTAGCCCTACGCTTTTGAGCGGGCGGAGGTCTCGAAGCGTTTCGGCGGCATTCAACGCCAGTAACAGGTCAATGGCCATGTCGGTATCCAGGCTACGGAAGGCCCTGGGTCGTTCGCCGTCCCAGACTCTTTGGGTAGCGGCGTTACGCCAAGACCGAATCGTGGCAGAATCGTAGTACGCAAAACGGTAAATTACCAGATAACCTTGCGAGTGTTTCACTGACAGACGCGGCGCACAGCCCTCGATGCTCACAGAACCATGGGAAGAAAACGCGGTCATGAGTCTCTCCACGTCGAGCCCCTGACGAATCGGATCGCCGGCTTTCTCCAGCGGGTACACAGCCGCGGCGTGCCTCATGCCGTTCGGGAGATCGCCAAGGAGCATCTCCTCGACGGGTTCGCCACCATGTTGGGCGGAGCCCCGGAGGAGGCAAGCCGGAAGATCCGTGCACACGTAGAAGCTGTCGGCGGCCGGGGCGAGGCACGGGTCATGGGCACGGCGCTCAAGGTGCCGTGCCAGATGGCGGCCTTGGCCAACGGTGTACAAGGACACGTTCTGGACTACGACGACGCCCAGCTCGCCACGGCGCCGGGCCGGCCTCTCGGGCAGCAGGTCCATCCCACGACGCCGGTGCTGGCTGCCGCACTGGCGCTGGCGGAGAAGACCCGCGCGAGCGGATCGGAGCTGCTCGCCGCCTACGTGGTCGGGGTGGAGGTGGCCAGCAGGCTGGGGGATGCCGTGGAGCCGGAGCACTACATGGAAGGCTTCCATCCTACGGGCACGCTGGGCGTGTTCGGCGCCGCCGCCGCGTGCGCCTACCTCCTCGGGCTCGACCGCGAGCGCAGCGGTTGGGCGCTGGGTATCGCCGGCGGTCTGAGCTCGGGCCTGCGGGCCAGCCGGGGCACCATGGCCAAGGCGCTGAACGCGGGACGGGCGGCCGAGAACGGCGTGATGGCGGCAACTCTCGCGGCCAAGGGTTTCACCGCCTCGGCCGTCGTGTTCGAGGATCCCATGGGGTTTTTCAGCGCCGCCTGCGGCGGTCGCTACGACCCCGAGTTGCTGCGGTTCGGCAGCCCCTGGTTCTTGAGGGAGCCGGGCGTCGTCATCAAGCGGTACCCCTGCGCCGGCGTCATGCATCCGGTGCTGGATGCCCTGCTGCCGTTGATCCGGCAGCACCCGGTGAACCCGGCCGCCGTCCATCGGTTGCGCATCCGCCTTCATCCCGACGCGACTCGCCCGCTGGTCTACGAACGCCCTGAAACCGGGCTCCAGGGCAAGTTCAGCTTGCCGTACACCGCCGCGGCGGCGCTTCTCGACCGCGGCCTCACCCTTGCGCACTACACCGACGGCCGGGTGCGGGACCCCGCCGTTCGGGCGTTGATGCCTCGGGTGGAGCTGGTGGAGGACCCCGGCTTGAACCCTCCCGGCGGCCAGGGCACGGTGGCGAGAGTGGAACTGGCTTTAGCGGACGGCCTTCGGTACTATGGAGCGGCGTCCGGGGCTTCCGCCAGGCGTCCGGACCGACGGGCCCTGGAGGAGAAGTTTCGGCAGTGCGCCGAGCACGCGCGGGTCGGGAAGGGGAGCAGCCTGCGGAAGTTCATGGATGAGCTGTGGGCAGTGGAGAGCGTCGATTCCCTGGCTTCCTGGGTGCGGCTGCTGCGCCCGTGACGCGACGCCCTGCCTCACGGACCGAGCGGGGGCTGGACACCCGTGAACGAACGGACATGAGCGAGATACGTTTCGTCGACACCACCCTCCGGGACGGGCACTTGAGCCTTTGGGCTCTGCGCATGCGCATCGGCCACATGCTGGGAGCCGCCCGCCAGATGGACCGTTGCGGCTTCGAGTCCATGGAGTTCTTCGGCTTCGCCAGCATCATCAAGCAGGTGCGGGAGCTTAAGGAGAATCCCTGGGACTGGGTGCGGCTGGGCGTGAAGCAGTTCTCCAGGACCCGGCTGCGCTATCACGGCGGCATAGGCTCCGGTTTCGAGCCCATTCCCCCGTGCATTCGCCATCTCCTGCTGGAATGCGTCATCGCCCACGGCATCACCCTCACACGCTCGTCCAACCCGTGGAACGACTACGATGTGCTCGCCAGGGAGCTCGAGTTCCTGGGAAACAGGGGCATGGAGGTGGTGGGCAACATCATCTACTCGGTGTCGCCCAAGCACACCAACGAATACTACGAGCGGAAGACCCGCGAGCTGGCGGCGCTGCATCCCTACCGGGTCTGCTTCAAGGACGTGGGCGGGCTGCTGACGCCGGACCGCACCCGGGAGATGCTCCAGCTCGTCATGGCCAACGTCGGCGACATCCCGGTGGAATTCCACGCCCACTGCAACAACAGCCTCGCGCCCTTCAACTACGTCGAAGCCCTCAAGCTGGGCGTCAAGACGCTCCACACCGCCATTCCGCCCCTGGCCAACGGCTCGTCGCAGCCCTCCATCTTCAACGTGGCCGCCAACGCCGAAGCCCTGGGCATCACGCCCATGGTGGACCTGGAGGCGGTCAAGCCCGTGGAGGAGCACTTCACCCGCGTCGCCCGGCAGGAAAACTTTCCCATCGGCGCACCCAGGGAATACGACTACGCCCAATACTTGCACCAAGTGCCCGGCGGCATGATCTCCAACCTGCGCTTCCAGCTCGAAACCGTGGGCATGGGCGATCGGCTGGAGGAGACCCTGGAGGAGGCCGGCCGCGTGCGCGAGGAGTACGGCTACCCCATCATGGTGACGCCGCTGGCCCAGTTCGTGGGCACCCAGGCGGCGGTGAACGTCATGGCGGGGGAGCGCTACAAGGAGGTCACCGACCAGAGCATCCAGTACGCCCTGGGGTATTGGGGCGAGGAGGGCGCGCGGCTCATGGACCCGGAGGTCAAGGACAAGATTCTGAGCCGGCCGCGGGCTCGGGAATGGGAAAGCTGGACCTGGCCGGAGCCCTCGCTGGACGAGGTGCGGCAGAAGTTCGGCGGTCCGGGGGTGTCGGACGAGGAGTTGGTGATCCGGGTCGTCGCCGGGCCGGATTCGGTCAACGCCATGCTGGCCGCGGGCGCACCGAAGGAGTTCCTCGATGCGCGCCGTCCCGTCTCCGTGCTCCTGAAGCAGCTCGCGGGCGCCCGGGAGCTCCGGCAGGTCCACATCCGGCGGGACGATCTGTCGTTGCGGATGGAGCAGAGGGACGCCTGATGGAAGCCGGCCCCGCCGCCGGTCACGCATGAGGTCACTCGTGAGGCTGAACGACCGGACCCTTTTCACTCTCGCGGTCTTCCTCCTCGTTCTGGGGTTCCTGGTCCTTTCCCTGGACTACCGGCCGAGGGCCCGCCTGGTGCCGCTCATCATCGCCGGGCCCACGCTGGCGCTCACCCTGCTCCAGTTGTTGATCGACATGGTCCCCGCGGTCGCCCGCCGCTTCAGCTTCCTGCAGGAATACGACCTCTTCGGCATCGATGCCGGCCGCGCCGCCGACCCCTCCGCGGAGACCGGCTCGTCCAGCGCCGTCTACCGCCGCGAGCTCAACTTCGCTTCCTGGCTGCTGCTGCTCATGGCGCTGATCTACTTCCTCGGCTACCTCGTGGCCGTGCCGCTGTTCCTGGTGCTGTTCCTGCGCCTCCGCTCCTCCGAGAGCTGGGGCCTGACCCTCTCCATCACCGCCGTCACCTGGGCGTTCGTCTACACCGTCTTCATCATGATCATGGGCGCACCCCTGCACGAAGGGGTGGTGTGGAAGGCGTTGGGGTTGTGAACGGCGGCGCGAGGGCAACCGCGTCTGGCCGCTCTCGCGCCGTGGGATGATGGAGACGCCGCCTCGGCGGCGCGGTATCCGGTCTTTACGTCGAGACGATCTTCCAGGTTCCATCCGGCTGGCGGCAGGCCGTGCCGTAGGCTTCCTCGGTGCGCCCGCCGACCTTGATGGTCTGGGTGAACTCGCGACAGTAGGTGCCGTCGTCGCGTCGGTAGGTTCTTCGGGGGGTCACGGTCCCTTCGTTCCCGGAGTCGGGGTTCTTCCAGACACTGGTATGACCGGCCGGCGCCGACTCCAGCGACTCCTGCGTGGTCCGGTCGATGGCCATCTGGTCCGCGCGGTCGAGGGAGGCGCCGATCTCCCGGCCGGCGAGGGAGCCGAGCAGCGTACCGATGGTGGTGGTCACCAGCTTGCCCCGGCCCTTGCCGAACTGCGCGCCGGCCAGACCGCCGGCTGCCGCGCCGATGATGGTCCCGATGGTTTCCTTCTGCCCGGCATTCTGGGTGCAACCCGCGAGAGCAAGGGCCGCTGCCGTCAGGGCGATCAGGACGATTCTCAGTGGATACATGGCATCTCTCTCCTTCATCCAGGTCAATGGAACGCCGTGGCGCCGTTTCGTCCGTGGACGACCCTTCGGCCCTCCGTATCCGTTAAGTGCGCGAGCGCTCCGAAAGGTTCACCGGTCGAGGAGAAACCCCTTCCGGTGGTCCAGCGCCGGCAGCCGGCGGCGCACTTCCTCCAGGTAGTCGAGGTCGAGCGGCGCCAGCACCAGACCCGGCTCGGTGCCCGCCTCGGCCACGACCTTGCCCCAAGGGTCGACGATCATGGAGTGTCCGTAGGCGTCCATGCTGGCGGGGTGGCGGCCGGTCTGGTCCGGGGCGATGATGTACACCTGGTTCTCGATGGCGCGGGCGCGCAGCAGCGTCTCCCAGTGCGCCCGCCCCGTGGGCACGGTGAACACCGAGGGCACGAAAACGACTCTGGCGCCGGCGGCGGCGAGGCGCCGGTAGAGCTCCGGGAAGCGCAGGTCGTAGCACACGGACAGCCCCATGGGACACAGGGGCGTGTCCGCCACCACGACGGCGTCGCCCGGCCTGCGGTACTCGGACTCGCGGATCGGGGCCTCGCCTTCGATGTCCACGTCGAACAGGTGTATCTTCCGGTACTTGGCGACGATGCCCGTTTCGGGGCCGATGAAAACGCTGGTATTGTAGGCGCGGCCTTCCGGCTCCGCGGACTCCAGCATCGATCCGGCCAGCAGGTACACCCCGAGCTCGGCGGCCAGGGCGCTCATGCGTTCCGTCGACGGTCCGGGCACCGGCTCGGCGTTGGCCGCGGTGTCCGCGCCGCGGCCCCGCCAGTTGAACACCTCCGGCAGCACCACCAGCCGCGCGCCCTCGGCGTGAGCCTTGCGAACCCATCCCTCGGCTTCCCGGAGATTCGCCTCCTTGTCCGACGTGGCCAGCATCTGGACCGCTGCCGCGAGAATTTCCATGGAACCCCACCAAACGGGACGGCGCCCGTACCCGGCGCCGTGAAAAAATGATAACAGCGCCCCACCGATTTTCAACCGGAGTCGCGGCGTCCTGACCCGTTCCCGCCGGACATGACAATCCGCCCGCAAGAATGGTAATATGGGATCGATGCCTGGAAAGACTTCATCCAGGGACAACCCGCAGGAGAAACTGTTCCGCGAGCTCTGGGACTATGCGGAGCAGTGCGGGATCAAGGTCCGGTGCGAGAAGCTGACGCGCGACTTCGGCTATCGCGTGCGCAGCGGCGCCTGCATGGTCCGGGGAAAGAAGTGGGTGATCGTGGACCGGTCGCTGTCGGCCCGGGACCGGGTGGACCTTCTGGCCGACGAGATCATGCAGTCCCTGGACGAGAAGCGCGAGATACCGGCCGGCCTCCGGCCGTTCCTGGGCGGAACCCCCGGCGACACTACTTCATGAAGAAGCCCAGCGAGCCGGTCGTATAGTCCAGCAACGGCCCCCAGTACACCCCCAGCACCACCGTCAGCACCATCAGGGCGCCCAGCAGCGGCACCGCGCTCGCGGTGGCGGCCACGGGACCGTCCTCGGGGCCGGGGTCATCCAGGAACATGGTCTTGGCGATCCGCGCGTAGTAGTAGAGCGAGATGACCGTGTTGAGCAGCGCGGCCACGGCCAGCACGTAAAACTGCCCCTCGATGATGGCGGCGAAGAGCAGCAGCTTGCCGATGAATCCCGCCAGCGGCGGCAGCCCCGTAAGCGAGAACACGAACACCGCCATGCACACCGCCGGGAACGCCGCTCCCCGCCAGGCCAGCCCGCGGTAGGCGTCCATGTCCTCCCGGCCGGTTGCGTTGGCCACCACCATGACTACCAGGAAAGCCCCCAGGTTCATGATCAGGTACACCACCGCGTAGAAGAGCATGGCGGTCAGCCCGTCGTTGTTCAGCACCACCAGCCCCATCATGATGTAGCCCGCGTGGGCGATGCCGGAATAGGCCAGCAGGCGCTTGACGTTGGTCTGGTTGAGAGCCGAGAGGTTGCCCCAGGTCATGGTGACGATGCTGATGGCCACCAAGAGGTCCGTCCACTGCAACGCGGGAAACGCCTGGAAGGTCCAGGTCCCTTCCTGTCCCAGGGTGGACACCGCCGGGTAGAAGAAGCGGATCAGGATGGCCACGCCGGCGGCGTTGGACGCCACCGAGAGGAAACCGGTGAAGGGCGTGGGCGCGCCCTGGTAGACGTCCGGCGACCACATGTGGAACGGCGCGAAGGCCATCTTGTAGCCGAACCCGGCCAGGATGAACACGAAGGCGATGAACAGGCCGGTCTGGTTGCCGTCGCTCTGGGACATGGCCGCGTTGATGGCGGCGTAGTCCAGGCTGCCGGCCATGCCGAACACCCAGCTCATGCCGTAGATCATGGTGCCGGAGGCCACCCCGCCGTAGATCAGGTACTTGAGCGCCGCCTCGGCGGAGCGGCGGTTGTGCGGCAGCATGCCGGTCAGGATGTAGGACGTCAGGCTCACCAGCTCCAGGCCGAGGTAGGCCATCAGCAGGTTGTTGCCCGAGGCCATGAAGAACATGCCGAAGCCGCAGGTCAGCAGCACGATGTAGTACTCGCCCAGGTGCACCTGCTTCACCTCGCCGGACCCGATGGACATCCAGATGGCGGCGATCAGCGCCACCAGCGTCAGCACCTTGAAGAACAAGGCGAAGTTGTCCAGCGCCACCATGCGATGGAACAGCAGCGTGGGCTCCGTGCCGTAGAGCTCCGCGGTGGCGCCCAGGGCCACCAGGCATCCGGCGAGGCCCACGTAGGCCATCAGCCGCTTGTTGGCCACCACCAGGTCCAGGATCGTCAGCAGGATGATGGTCCCCGCCAGGACGATCTCCGGATGGAACAGCTTGAGGCTTGCGAGGTTACCGAGGTCCATTTTGCGCTACGACAGGTGCGAGATCACCATCTGGTTGATGTTGTTGAGCGAGGCCTGGAGCAGGTCGAGCACCACCCGCGGGTAGACGCCGACGATGACCACGATCACTCCCAGCGGGAACAGCGTGAAGATCTCCCGGCCGTTGATCTCGGGCAGGTCCCGGTACTTCTCGTTGGGCGGTCCGAGATAGACCCGTTGCATCATCCACAGCATGTAGCCGGCGGTGATGACGATGCCCAGGGCCGCGATGATGGTCAGGGCATGGTACTTGGGCCAGGCTCCCAGCAGCACCAGCACCTCGGAGACGAAGCCCGAGAGCCCCGGCAGCCCCATGGAGGCGAAGAACGCCAGCGCGGTGAAGCCGGCGTACACCGGCATGATGCCCGCGAGGCCGCCGAAGCCGTTGATCTCCCGGTGATGGGCGCGGTCGTAGATGACGCCCACGAGCAGGAAGAGCATGGCGGTGATGGTGCCGTGGTTGAACATCTGCAGCACCGCGCCGTTGATGCCCTGGCTGTTGAAGGCCGCCATCCCCAGCATGACGTAGCCCATGTGGCTGACGCTGGAGTAGGCCACCAGCTTCTTCATGTCGGTCTGCGCCATGGCGCAGAGTCCGCCGTAGACGATGTTCCAGGTGCCGAGGGCGGCCAGGAACCAGAACGCCAGGTCGGCGGTGGCCTCCGGCAGCATGGGGTAGTTGATGCGCAGGATGCCGTAGGTGCCCATCTTGAGGAGGATGCCCGCCAGGATCACGGAGATGGCGGTGGGCGCCTCCACGTGGGCATCCGGAAGCCAGGTGTGGAACGGGAACGCCGGGATCTTGATGGCGAAGCCGATGAACAGCGCCATCCACACCACGTGCTGGAAGCCCCAGCCCCACACGTTGAACGGCCACATGGCCAGCGGCGTGGTGCTGTAGAGGCTGCTCCGGTCCATGAGCTTGGTCATGTCGAAGGTGTTGGGCTCGGAGTAGAAGTAGAGCGCCAGGATGGCGACCAGCATGAGCACGCTGCCCAGCAGCGTGTAGAGGAAGAACTTGATGGCGGCGTACTCCTTGCGCGGGCCGCCCCAGATGCCGATGAGGAAGTACATGGGGAGCAGCATGACTTCCCAGAACACGTAGAAGAGCACGAAATCGAGCGCCACGAACACACCGGTCATGCCGGTGTCCAGCAGCAGGAACAGAGCGAAGTAACCCTTGACCCCCTTGTCGATACCCCAGGACGCGAAGATGCAGAGAAAGGAGAGCAACGCCGTCAGCAGCAGCATGGAGACGCTCAGGCCGTCGACGCCGACGTAGTACTCGATGTTGAACGCGGGGATCCAGGCGGCCCGCTCGACGAACTGCATGCCGGTGGTAGTGGTGTCGAAGTTGGCGTACAGCCAGCACCCCAGAATGAGCGGCGGCACCGTGGCCGCGGCCGAAACCCAGCGAATGAGATCATGGCGTCCGCTGGGCAGGATCAGCACGACCAGCATCCCGGCCAGGGGGAAGAAGACCATGTAGCTCAGCACATGTTCGGTCATTTTCGCATCTCTCCTATCCGACTCTCACCGATCTGAATCAGCTCCAGTAGCGCAGCTTGACGATCACGGCGACGACCACGGCTCCCACCACCACGTAGAGGTAGCTGTTGATGTTCCCGGTCTGGACCCTGCGGAAATTGTTGCCCACCGCGAAGGTCACGTTGGCCACGGCGTTGACCAGCATGTCGATGACGTACTTGTCGAACAGGCCGTTGAACCAGGAAATAATGGTGGTGATCTTGGCCGTTCCGTCCACGATGGTGTCGATGATGTAGCGGTCGAACGCCGCTCCGATCCGCGCCAGCAGCAGGGTGCCGCCGACGAAGACGAACTGGTAGACCTCGTCCACGTAGTACTTGTTGAACAGCACGCGGTACGCGAAACCCTTGGCCTCCGGCGACTCGTCCCGGGAAGGGGTGCGGACGTAGTACAGGAACCACGCCAGCGCCACCCCCGCCGCGGCGGCGATGATGGACACGCTCATGACCCCGACCTCTTCGGCCACGGAGTGGTGCTCGCCGTGAGGCAGGTGAATCACCGGGTCGAGCCAGCCGTCCAGCAGGTTCACGCCCATGAACGGCGGCAGCCCGAGATAGCCCACCACCACGGAACCGGCCGCGAGGATCCACAACGGATAGGTCATGATCTTCGGCGACTCGTGCAGGTGGTCCCGGACGTGGTGGTCGGCGCGGCATTCGCCGAAGAACACCATGAAGAACTGGCGGAACATGTAGAAGGCCGTCAGGCCCGCCACGAACACCGCCACGCCCCACAGCAACTGGTTGTGACTCGCCCATGCCTGCCACAGGATCGCGTCCTTGGAGAAGAAGCCGGCCAGGAACGGCGTCCCCGCGATGGCCAGCACGGCGATGGTGAAAGTCCAGAAGGTCGCCGGCATCACCTTTCTCAGGCCGCCCATCCGGCGCATGTCCTGCTCCCCCTGCATGGCGTGGATGATGCTCCCGGAGCCCAGGAAGAGGCAGGCCTTGAAGAACGCGTGCGTCAGCAGATGGAACACGCCGGCGGTGTAGGCGCCGACCCCCGCGGCCAGGAACATGTAACCGAGTTGGCTGACCGTGGAGTAGGCCAGCACCCGCTTGATGTCGGTCTGGGTCACGGCGATGGTGGCGGCGAACAGGGCCGTGGCCGCTCCCACCACGGCGATGATCTGCAGTGTCGCCGGGGCCGCCGAGAACAGCTCGTTGAGCCGCGCGATCATGTAGACCCCGGCCGTCACCATGGTGGCGGCGTGGATCAGCGCGCTCACCGGAGTTGGCCCCTGCATGGCGTCGGGAAGCCAGACGTACAGCGGGATCTGCGCCGACTTGCCGGTGGCGCCGATGAACAGCAGGAACGTCACCAGCGTGGCCACGCCGATGCCCCAGATCTCCGCGTTGGCCAAGAGCCCCACGTTGTGCCCGATCTCGCGGAACGCCAGCGTCCCCTGGCCCTGTCCGGACAACGTCCAGTAGAGCAGGAAGATGCCCAGCACGAAGCCGAAGTCGCCGATGCGGTTGACGATGAAGGCCTTGTTGCCGGCGCGGGTGTTGGTGTGGTCGGTGTACCAGAAGCCGATGAGCGCCCACGAGCACAGCCCCACGCCCTCCCAGCCCACGAACATCAGCAACAGGTTGTCGCCGGTCACCAGCAGCAGCATGGAGAAGGTGAACAGGTTCAGATAGGCGAAGTAGCGCCACATGGACCGGTCGTCGTGCATGTAGCCGATGGAGTAGAAGTGGATCAGTCCGCCGATGCCGCTCACCACCAGGATCATGATGGCCGACAGCGGGTCCACCCAGAAGGCCACGTCCACGCTGAAGGAGCCCATGGGGATCCAGGTGTAGAACTGGTCGATGAGGAAGCGTTCCTTCGCCGGCAGCGCCAGCAGCCGGCTGAAGGCCCACAGCGAGAACAGGAACGACAGGGTCACCGGCGCGCAGGCGATGAAGGCCACCATGCGCTTGCCCGCGCGTTCCTGTATGCGCGCCCCCAGCAGGCCGTTCACCGCGGCGCCCAGCAGCGGGAACAGCACGATCCAGCGCAGAAAGTCGGTTTGAACGGGGTGATCCATGGCGAAGCTACTCGTGAAGGCTGACGAACCGGCTAATCCTTGAGCGTCTCGGTGGCCTCGACGTCGATGGTGGCGAAGAGCTGGTAGATGGCGAGGACGATGGCCAGTCCGATGGCGGCCTCGGAGGCCGCCAGCATGATGATGAAGACGGTGTAGATCTGCCCGTCCACGTTTCCGGTGCTGAAGTGCGAGAACGCCACGTAGTTCAGGCCGGCGGAATTCAGGATCAGCTCGACCCCCAGAAGAATGCTGATGGCGTTGCGCCGGGTGAGGACGATGTAGATGCCCAGCGCGAACAGGATGCCCGCCACCACCAGGTAGTGCTCCAGTCCGACGTTCGTCAACATTGCAGCGTATGCAGCCATCTCGCGAAACTCTATTCCTTGATTTCCTTGCGCGACAGCGTGATGGCACCGATCAGGGCCACCAGCAGCACCACCGCGGCGATCTGGAACGGCAGCAGGTAGTCGCCGAGGAAGAGGTTGCCGATCACCGCCGTGGTGGGCACGTACGCCACTTCCTTGACCTTCACCCAGTCGGTCTCGCCGATGGCGTAGACCAGGATGCCCAGGAACACCGCCACCGCCACGAGCCCGGGAATGCGGCCCACCGTGCGGTTGGTGATGTCGATGTCGCTGATCCGGTGGGTCAGCATCACCGCGAACAGGATCAGCACGAGTATGCCGCCGACGTAGATCAACACCTGCACCGCGGCCACGAAGTCCGCGCCCAGGAAGACGTACAGTCCGGCCACCCCGCCGAAGGTCCCCAGCAGCGAGAAGGCCGAATGCACGATGTTGCGCGAGAACGCCACGATGCACGCCGAACCCACCACGACGAGGGAAACCAGATAGAAGATGAGGACGTCTATGGAAATTTCCATGATCAAAACACCCTTTGAGCGGGAAACCTGTCGGCTCGCACAGGCCACGCGCCGCGACGGCGGGGCCGGGAGCCTGTCCGACGAAGAGTCCTGTGAACCCTGACGCGGCGGCGGACGGTCAGCTTTCCGGTTCGGCCACCTCGTCCATGTACCTCTTTCCGATCTCCACCTTCTGTATCATTCGGGGTTCCGTCTCCCCGCCCTTCTTCGGCTTGTAAAGAGGCACTTTCTCGGTGATGAAATGCCGCACCAGACCGGCGGGATTGTTGCAGGCGCCCTCGAACTCCTGCGTGTGACGGATGGACCCCGTGGGGCAGGCCTCCATGCACAGCCCACAATACATGCACTTGCATATGTCGATGTCAAATTGGCTGAAGTCGCGCTGCTTCGTCTCCGGGTTCATCTCGATGCCGATGGCGATGCAATTGATCGGACAGACCCGTTCGCAGGCGAGGCAGCCCGTGCAGATGTCCATATCCACCTCGAGGATGCCCCGGTAGCGCAGGGGCAGGGTGGCCTGGACCTGTTTCGCGATGCGGTCGGGATACTGCACCGTCGACGGCTCGCGGACGAAGTGCGAGAAGGTGATGGTCATCCCTTCGAAGATGCTCATCACCGTGTCTCTGACGTTCTGAAAGTATTGGATGACTCCGTTCATGGACGTATCCCCGCGATCCTGGATCTTAGTGGCCTGAAAATAGTGGCCTGAAAAAATTCCTGCGCATCTTGGTACACGATTGCATGTGACAGGCCACTAGACGTACGGCTTGAGATAGAGGGTGGGGCGCGAGTGCATGATCTGGTAGACCACCCGCCAGACGAAGTAGAGCGCGACGACGACCGACGCCGCCAACGTGGCGAGGGTCAACGGCATGTTCCCCTCGGGCCAGATCACCAGCAGCGAGATGGTGCCGAAGAGGCAGATGAACGAGATGGGCACCATGTACTTCCAGCACATGGCCATGAGCTGATCCACCCGAACCCGCGGCAGGGTGCCCCGCACCCACATGGCGACGAAGGCCCAGAAGTAGGCCTTGGCGAAGAAGACCGCGAACTCCAGAACGCCCTTGAGCAGCGGGTGCTCGGCCATGGTGACGCCGAAGATGGTCGCCGGTATCTGCCAGCCGCCGAGGAACAGGGTCGCGGCGATGGCGCCGATGACGTACAGGTTGCCCCACTCCGCGAAGAAGAAGAACAGGAAGCGCATGCCGCTGTACTCGGTGACGTAGCCGGCCACCAGCTCGGACTCGGCTTCGGGAATGTCGAACGGCGTGCGGTTGCCCTCGGCCAGCGCGGAAACGAAGAACATGAGGAAGGCAACCAGCGTAAAGGGGTTGTAGAAGATGAACCAGTCCCACGGCGCCCATCCCTGGGCCTGGATGATCCCCTGCATGCTGAGCGTGCCGGACAGAAAGATCACCGTCAGCACCGACAGCCCGGCGGGTATCTCGTAGCTGACGATCTGCGCGGCCGAGCGCATGCCCCCCAGGAGCGACCACTTGTTGTTGGAAGACCAGCCCGCCATCAGGATCCCCACCACTACCAGGGAGGTGATGGCCAGCAGGTAGAGGATGCCGATGTTGAGGTCCGCGGGGATCAGCCAGCTGCCGAAGGGAATCACCACGAAGGCGCCTAGGAACCCAGAGAAGACGATGTACGGGGCCAGCAGGAAGAGCTTCCGGTCGGCCGACGCCGGGATGATGTCCTCTTTCTGGATGTTCTTGACGCCATCCGCGAGCCACTGGAGCAAGCCCTGGGGCCCCACCCGGTTGGGTCCGACCCGGGACTGCATGCGCGCCCACACGCGCCGCTCCAGCCAACTGGTCACGCCGGCCAGCGGCGCCACGAAGAACGACAGCACGGCAAAGGCCACCGCCACCGCCGCCAGGGCGTAGCCCAGTGCCGCCGGGACGGCGCCCGGCAACAACGTCGCGATCAGGTCCTGTACGGTAAAGTCCATCTCTCTGCCTGTCCCTACCGGTCGATCTCGGGAGCGTCCACGTCCAGGCTCGCGATCAGCGCGATCAGGTCGGCCACCATGATTCCCGGACTGATCTTGTCGATGATGCTCATGGCGGTGAACGAGCCGGTGCGGATCCGCACCCGGTAGGGGTACTCGCTGCCGTCGCTGACCACGTAATAGCCCATGTCGCCGCGCGGCGCCTCGATGCGCACGTAGGTCTCGCCCACGGGAGGCTTGAACTTGCGCGCGACCTTGGCGATGGCCGGGCCGTCGGGCATCTTGTCGAGGCACTGGCGGAGGATCTTGCAGCTCTCCATCAACTCCCGGATCCGCACGTGGTAGCGGTCGTAGGAGTCGCCCAGGGTGCCGCGCTCGCCCCGTCCCACCGGGACCTCGAAGTCGAGCTCGGGATAGACCGAATAGGGAATGTCCCGGCGAATGTCCCACCGGACCCCGGACGCCCGCAGGTTGGGGCCCACGAGGTTGTACTGAAGCGCGTCCTCCTTGGAGATCACCGCGACGTTGGCCAGCCGCTCGATGAAGATCTTGTTGTACGACAGGAGCCGGTTGTACTCGTCGACGATGGGCTCGAAGTGGTCGAGGAACGCGGTGATCCGTGCGCAGGTCTCCGGCTTGATGTCGTAGCCCACGCCGCCGATGCGAAGGTAGTTGTAGGTGAGGCGGGCGCCGCAGATCTCCTCCATGAGATCGTTGATAGTCTCCCGCTCCCGGAGCGCGTGCAGAAACGGCGTGATGGCGCCGATGTCCTGTCCGAAGGTGCCCACTGCGATGAGGTGGCTGGCGACGCGGTTGAGCTCGCAGGCGATGACCCGGCAGTACTCGCCGCGGGGCGGCACCTCCACGTTGCCCAGCCGCTCCGCCGCCATGCAGAAGCCCTGGTTGGCGAACATGGCCGCGAGATAGTCGGCCCGGTCGGTGTAGGGGACGTAGCCGTGCCAGGTGCACTTCTCGCCGATCTTCTCGATGGAGCGGTGCAGGTAGCCCACGTCGGGGATCGCCTCGTTGATGACCTCGCCGTCGGTCTTGACCACGAACCGCAGCACGCCGTGGGTGCTCGGATGCTGGGGCCCCACGTTCAGGGTCATGTCTTCGGTGTGCAAACCGGTGCGTTCGGCAACCTCAGCCATGCTATCCTTCCTTCGTCAACGACCCGGACACGGGCGGGCTCGACACCCGCCCCTGCACTTCGACCGCGGCACCCTGCCGCGACCATCTAGCGCATGTTCTCCGGAACCAGCGGCTCGCGCTCGGTGCTGATGCCGTCGTACTCTTCCTGCTCCACGAAGTCCTTGCGCAGGGGATAACCCACCCAGTCTTCCGGCAGCAGGATCCGTCGAAGGTCCGAATGCCCTTCGAACATGACGCCGAAGAGGTCGAACACCTCCCGCTCGAACCAGTTGGCGACCTTCCAGACGTCTTCCACCGTGGCGATCCGCGGCGCGTCCCGGTCCACCTCGGCCTTGACCACGATCTCCTGGCGCGGCTCGTAGGAGTACAGGTGGTAAACGACCTGGATGACGTTCTCGGTCGGGCGATCCACCGCGGTCAGGTCCGAGAGCACGTCGAACTTCAGCGCGGGTTCGTCTCGCAGCGCCAGGCAAACCTCCTTGAGGCCGGCCGGATGGACCTTGAAGAACGGCTCCAGGCCCTGTTCGTCGAGCTCCCCGACGCCGCCGGGGCAAAGCTCCCTGACGCGCTCGTATATCTCTTTTGCGGTCATATCGTCGCTACCTGCCAGTGGCGTGTTTGCCTAGTTCTTCACCCACTCCAGGTCGCCCTTGCACCAGTCGTAGATGAGGCCCAGGAACACGATGAGGGTGAAGACGGCGATGGCGCCGAACGCGAACAGTCCCGCGTCATTCTGAAGCCAGTCGCGGAACACGACCGCCACCGGGAAGATGAAGGCGATCTCCACCTCGAAGATGATGAAGATCAGGGCGATGAAGTAGAACCGGACGTTGAAGTTGACCCACGCGCTCCCGGAGGCAGGCTCGCCGCACTCATAGGTGGAGAGCTTGCGGAGCTGAGGGTTGGAAGGCCGCAGCAGGCGCCCGATCAACAGGTTCACCCAGACGAAGGCCGCACCCAACAACGTGAATACCAGCACGCTGGCGAAGTCAAAAAGCATGGTTCCTCGGGTAAGATAAAGAAATCAATAACCTTTTGCAGTCGGTCCCTATATACACACAAAAGCCCTTGCCGGTCAACAAAGCGGCCCCTCCGCTCCGCCGGCATCCTTACACTGCCCAACCATTCCTGTTACCTTATCCCGTGGCCGGCGTCGACCGGCACGACACGGGAGAGATCAAACGCCATGGCAAGAGTTAGCATCACCGTCGCCTGTTGGGACTATGACCGGACCCGCCCCTTGCAGGAGGGACGGGTCCCGGTGGAAGGGGTCGACCTGACCTACCTGCCGTTCCGCGTGGAGGAGACTTTCTGGCGCATGCTGCGCTACCAGGACTTCGACGCCGCCGAGATGTCCATGGGCTCGTACCTGATGTCCCGGGACAAGGGCACGCCCCGCTTCGTGGCGATCCCGGTGTTCCCCTCCCGTGCCTTCCGGCACTCCGGCATCTACATCCACACCGGCTCCGGCATCAGGGAGGCCGCCGACCTCACCGGCAAGCGGGTCGGCGTCCCCGAGTACCAGATGACCGCGGCCATCTGGCAACGCGGCATCCTGCAGCACGAGTACGGCGTGGATCTCGAGAAGGTGAACTGGTTCACCGGCGGCGAAGAGACGCCCGGGCGCGAGGAGAAGCTCCGTCCGGACCTGCCGGACACCCTCTCCATCACCCCCATCGGCCCGGATCAGACCCTCTCTTCCATGCTGGAGAACGGAGACCTCGACGCGCTGATTTCGGCCCACATGCCGTCCCCGTTCGTGCGCCGCTCGCCCGGGGTGGCGCGGCTGTTCCCGGACTTCCGTCCGGTGGAGGAGGCCTACTTCCGCAAGACCGGCATCTTCCCGATCATGCACACCCTGGTGTTCCGGGAAGACGTCTACGAACGCCATCCCTGGGTGGCGCAGAACCTCTACAAGGCCTTCTGCGAGTCCAAGCGGCTGTGCGCCGAGGCCATGTACGAGTACTCGGCGCTCAAGTACATGCTGGCCTGGTCCATCGAGCAGATGGAGAAGGAAAAGGAGGTCCTGGGACCCGACCCCTGGGCCTACGGGCTCGAGGCCAACCGCCACGTCCTGGAGACGCTGGTGGGGTACGCCCACGAGCAGGGCCTCATCAAGCAGCGGCTCGAGGTGGACAGCCTGTTCGCCCCCAGCACCCTGAACGAGTTCAAGGTGTAGGAGGGCCAACGGAAGACGGGCGACGCCATGTCCGATCCTGACAGACCCGACGTTGAACCCGCCGCCCCTGAAGCAACGGGCGCCACGGGCGGCCCCGACACCTCCGTCCAGGAGGTGAAGTGGTGGATCGACACCGGCACCAAGCAGCGGTCGGAGACCGGCGGGCGAGAGCCCATCGGCGTCATCGAGCGCTGGGCCTTCGAGCTGCTGAAGGACTACCACCAGGAACGGGCGCTGGAGAACATCGTGGACATCAACGGCCAGGCCCTTGGCGAGCTCGACAACAACGAAGACCGCTGGGTCTACCTCTCCCTCGGCGTCGGCGAGTTCCCCGCCAAGCGCCTGAACCACATCAAGGACTCCCTTCGAATCCCGCGCTACGCGCGGGGGCTGGCCATCGACGCGGGCTACTCGATCCGCGTCCTCCTCACCGGCACCCCCCCGGGCGAGAAGGTGCTGGACATCAACTTCACCGAGGCGCCGTCGCTCGACTACTGGATCAACGGCGAGCTGATGGAGGAGCAGATGTTCCGCTCCATCGACGACGCCCTCAAGCGCCTGCGGAACTCGGTCCACAGGTACCTGCGGAAGAATTCGGCTGAAAACCAACTATAGCGGGGCGGCGGCCTCAACCCTCGGCGGCAGGCCTTGGGATGGTGCCGGGGCTCATGGGGAAGGGGACGGAGCTGGTGATCTCGAGGCCGTAGCCGCTCAGGCCCACGAGGTTTCTGGGGTTGTTGGTGACGAGCTTGAGCTTGCGGACCCCGAGGTCCCGCAGGATCTGGGCGCCGATGCCGAAGTCGCGGAAGTTCCTGGCCTCTCTGGCTTCCTCGGTGCGCAACCCCTTGCCTTCGGGCTGGAGGTAGAGGAGGATCCCCGCGCCTTCCCTGGCGATCAGCTCCATGGACTGCTTGATGACGGACCCGGTGTCGAAGAACTCGAAGCCGAATACATCGCCGGGGAGGAACTTGGTGCACACCCGCACCAGGGTTTCCTGGTCCTCGGAGACCTCTCCCTTTATCAGCGCCAGGTGCTCGGTGGAATCCACGTGGGTGTTGTAGACCACCGCCCGGAACTCGCCGCCGTAGCGGGTGGGCAAACGGGTGTCGGCGACCCGGTGGATCAGCGAGTCGTGCTTGAGGCGGTACTGAATGAGGTCGGCGATGGTGCAGATCTTGAGGTCGTACTTCTCGCCGAACTCCTCGAGGTCCGGCAGCCGCGCCATGGTGCCGTCGTCCTTCATGATCTCGCAGATCACCCCGGCGGCCTTGAGCCCCGCCAGCCGGCACAGGTCCACCGAACCCTCGGTCTGACCCGTGCGCACCAGCACCCCGCCGTTCCTGGCCCGCAACGGGAAGATGTGCCCCGGGGTGCAGAGGTCCTTGGGCCCGGCGTCGTCCGCGATGGCCGCCAGGATCGTCTCCGACCGGTCGGACGCCGAGATGCCCGTGGTGACGTTCTTGACTCCGTCGATGGAGACCGTGAACGCCGTACCGAAAGGCGCGGTGTTGTCCCGGACCATCATGGTCAGGCCGAGCTGCTCCACCTTCGCTTCGGTCAGCGTCAGGCAGATCAGGCCGCGGCCCCAGGTGGCCATGAAGTTGATGGCCTCCGGCGTAACCAGCTCCGCGGCCATGGTGAGGTCGCCTTCGTTCTCACGGTTCTGGTCATCCATCAGGATGACCATCTTGCCTTGCCGGATGTCTTCCAGGGATTCTTCGATACTCGCTACGGGCATGGGTTCCTAACTTAACATCTCAATTGGCAAGGTCAAAAGAGCGCATCGCCGCCGGCCATCTCGGCGACCACCGAACGGGCCGCCGCCGCCGGATCGTCCGCGCCGGTGATGGGCCGGCCCACCACGATGTAGTCGATGCCGGCGCGCACCGCGTCGCCGGGGGTCATGACGCGCTTCTGATCGCCGGTCTGCGAGCCCGCGGGGCGGATGCCGGGTGTGACCAGCATGAAGGAATCGCCGCAGGCCCGCCGGATCTCGGATACCTCCTGTGCGGAGCAGACGACGCCCGCAAGGCCGGCCTCCTGGGTCATCCCGGCCAGCCGCAAAACCTGGGCACGCACGCCGCCCTGAATCCCCAGCGCATCGAGGTCAGAGTCGTCGAGGCTCGTAAGGACCGTGACGCCCAGCACCGATGGCCGCCGCAGGTTTTCCCTTTCGCACACTTCGTCCACCGCCGCCGCGGTCTGCCGCATCATGTCCGGACCGCCGGAGGCATGCACGTTGAACAGCTTGACCCCGAGCCGGGTCGCTTCTACCGCCGCTGCCGCCACGGTGTTGGAAATGTCATGGAACTTGAGGTCGAGGAAGACCTCGCAGCCAAGGCCGTGGATGGTGCGGACGATGTCCGGCCCGGCGCTCATGTAGAGCTGCTTGCCGACCTTGAACATACCCACTTCCGGGGCCAGCCGGGTCGCGAGGGTCTTCGCCCTTGCCGGGTCGGCCAGGTCCAGGGCCACGATCAGGCGCTGCCTGATGTCGGCGCCGGTCACGCCGCACCGTCCAAAGCCGCGCCGATGCGCTCCACGGCCTCATCCACGGGCACCTCGGAGGTAACCCCCTCTCCGCGCCATCGCAACTCCACGATGCCCCTGGCCAGGCCCTTGGCGCCGATGGTGACCCGCAACGGGACGCCCACCAGATCCGCGTCCTTGAACTTGACGCCGGGCCGTTCGTCGCGGTCGTCCAGCAGCACCTCGCGTCCGGTTTCGCTCAGCCCCTGGTAGATGCGCTCGGTGACCTCCCGGACGGAATCCTCCTTGTAGTTGAGGGGCAGCAGCTCGACGGAGAAGGGCGCGATGGACAGGGGCCAGATGATGCCGTCGGCGTCGTTGTTCTGCTCGATGGCGGCCGCCATGAGCCGGGTGACGCCGATGCCGTAGCAACCCATTTCCATGACCCGTTCGTGCCCCTCGGCGTCGAGGATGGTGGCGCCCATGGCTTCGCTGTACTTCCGCCCGAGGTAGAACACGTGGCCCACCTCGATGCCGCGGTACTCCTCGATGACACCCCCCTGGCAGCGCAGGCACAGATCGCCGGCCTTGACCAGGCGAAGGTCGGCGAAACGGGCGGGCGTGAAGTCCCGTACCTGGTTCACATGGATCGTATGCGCGTCCGCCCGGTTGGCCCCGGTGACGGCATCGGTCATGCCTTCGACGGCGTGGTCCGCCCACACCTCCAGCGGCAGGTTGACCGGGCCCAGGAAGCCTGGAGGCACTCCCACCGCCTGCCGGACCTCCTCCTCGTCCGCCATCTCCACGGCGATGGTGTCCAGGAGATTGCCCAGCTTGGTCTCGTTGACCTCGTGGTCGCCGCGCACCAGCACCGCCACGAGCCCCCCGGCGGGCTTGCGGTAGATCATGGTCTTGATGAACCGCTGCGGGGGAATCTCCAGGAATTTGGAGACCTCCGGGACCGTCTTGAGCCCGGGTGTGGCCACGGTCTCGCACGGGGCATCGGATGCGGCACCGTCCGGGGGCGCGGGCAGACGCGACTCCGCCTTCTGCACGTTGGCCGCGTAGTCGCAAAAATTGCACGCGACCAGCGCGTCCTCCCCGGACTCCGCCAGCACCTGGAACTCGTGCGACAGGCTGCCGCCGATGGCGCCGGAGTCCGCCTCCACCGCGCGGAACTGCAGGCCGCAGCGGGTGAAGATCCGCCGGTAGGTGTCGTACATGTTCCGGTACTCGCGCTCGGCGTCCTCCCGGTCCAGGTGGAAGCTGTAGGCGTCCTTCATGATGAACTCCCGGCCTCGCATCAGGCCGAAGCGCGGCCGGACCTCGTCACGGAACTTGGTCTGGATCTGGTAGAGGTTCATGGGCAGCTCCCGGTAGGAGCGGACGTCGCGGCGCACCAGATCGGTGATCACCTCCTCGTGGGTGGGGGCGAGACAGAAATCCCGCTCGTGACGGTCCTGGAAGCGCAGCAGCTCCTTGCCGTAAATGTCCCAGCGGCCGCTGTCCCGCCACAGCTCCGCCGGCGAGGTGACCGGCATCAGCAGCTCCTGGGCGCCCGCCCGGTTCATCTCCTCGCGCACGATGGCCTCGATCTTCCGGAGGGTCCGGAGCGCCAGCGGCAGGAAGTCGTACACCCCGCGGCTGACCTGCCGTATCATGCCGGCGCGGACCAGCAGCCGGTGGCTGGTCACCTCCGCGTCCGACGGCTCTTCCTTGATGGTGGGGATGAACGAAGTTCTCCAGCGCATGCGATCACTTATAGGAAGCGCCTCGGGGGCTGTCAAATTCCCGCTTCCCGGAGTGCGTCAGAACGCCGCCCAGCCCGGATTCCCGCTTTGGGACGCGAATGATGGAGAAGGACCGGAAGACGCGGAAGACGCATCACGAATGGGTTGCGACTCCCTCGGGGGCCGGCGTGCCGGAGGGAAGGCATCTACGGACGATCGCCTTGGCGTCGTCGAGCATGGCGTAGAGACAGGGGGTGAGGATCAGCGTGAGCACGGTGGCGAAGGACAGCCCCCACACCACCGAGATGGCCATGGGCGAAAGGAACTTGGCCTGGCCGGTGGCGAAGAAGGCCAGCGGCACGAGGCCGCCGACGGTGGTGACGGTGGTCAGCATCACCGGCCTCAGCCGCACGACGCCGGACTGGATGATGGAATCGTAGGCCGACGTGCCGCGTCTCCGGCTGCGGTTGATGAAGTCCACCAGGATGAGCGAATCGTTGACCACCACTCCGGCGAGGGCGACGAAACCCAGGAGCGACAGGAAGCTCAGGTTCTCGCCCATAACCAGGTGGCCGATCACGATGCCGCCGAAGGAAAAGGGAATGGCCGCCATGACGATGAACGGCTGTATGAACGACTTGAACAGGGAGCCCAGCACGAAGTAGATGACGAACAGCGTGATCAGGGAGATCTGCGGCAGGGACGCCAGCGACTCCTCCATCTCCTGCCGTTCGCCCTTCACCACCACCCGCTGCCCGGGATAACGCCGGCCGGCGTCGGCGAACTGCCGCTTCAAGGCGTTGGTGGCCTCCACCACCGTGGTTTTCTCCGTCTCCACCTCGGCGAAGACGCTCAGCGTGCGCTTGCGGTCGTCCCGGTTGATCTGGCTCGCGCTGATGCCGGTGCCGATTTCGGCGACGTCGCGCAGGAAGACCCGCTCGCCGGAAGGCAGCGTGAGCTTCATCCCCGACACGGTGTCGACGTGGCTGCGCCGGTCCCTGGGGAACCGGATGACGATGGGCACATCCTCGTCTCCGCGTTGGATGCTGGAGGCTTCGACCCCCTGAATGCCCTGTTGCACCTGGCGCGCGATTCCCGTCAGGTCGAGACCCAGCGTGCGCCCTTCCGGCTTGAGGCGGATGCGGAGTTCTTCCTTGCCGGCGACGAGGTCATCGCGGATGTCCCGTACCCCGGGCAACGTCGCCAGGAAGCCCTTGACCTCGGCGGTCAGGCGCCTGAGGCTCTCGAGGTCCTCGCCGATGACCCGGGCCTCGATGTCCGGGCCGCCGGGCCCGGCCTGGAGACCGAGGAACTGGAGCTTGGTGATACCCGGTATCCGCTCCATCTTGCCCCGGAGATCGTCGATGATCTCGGCGGTGCTCCGGCTGCGCTCGTCGCGAAGCTCGAGCGTGAGCTGTCCCACGTTGCTTCCCCTCACCACCCGGTTCACGTCGAGGAAGGCGACGCCGACGGTGGTGGCCAGGGACTTGAGCTCGCCGGGGGGC
The DNA here is from genome assembly GCA_965219905.1 of uncultured Binatia bacterium (SeqCode). Lineage (GTDB taxonomy): Bacteria > Desulfobacterota > Binatia > UBA9968 > JAJDTQ01 > JAJDTQ01. Next base: position 619,412 of record CBDCOS010000008.1, read on the forward strand.
AAACCCAGCGCGATCTCTTCGGCCTGAACCGCCACGGCCTCGGTGTCTTCCAGCTTGGCGTTGGCCGAAGTCTCGAAGTTCACGAAGAACTGGCTCGACTCGAACTCGCGAAAGAGCACGAAGGGTACCCGGTACTGGGCCGCGGCCGCCAGCAGCACGCTGCCCGCCACGATCAGGGCTACCGCCACGTAACGCCAGCGGACCGCGACTCCCAGGACCCATTCGTAGCCGTGGCGCAGGCCGGTCAACCACTTGCGCTGGCCGCGCACGTGAAGACGGCGGAGACCGGCCAGCCGCTCGCGGCGGCGCAGCCGGGTCAGCCACAGACGCTCGCCCCGGCGCACCTTGTCCGCATAGGCGGGCGTGATGATGTCCGAAAGATGCGAGGGCAGGATGAACAACACCTCCAGCAGCGACAGCAGCAGGGCGAAGGTCACCACGAAGGGGAGGGGCTCCATGAAGAAGCCGATGGTTCCCGGGAGCAGCAGGAACGGGACGAACGCGGCGACGGTGGTCAACACCGTGGTGACCACCGGCCACGCCACCTCGTAGGTGCCCTCGAGGGCCGCCTCCTTGGGAGGGAGCCCCTGCTCGACGTAGCGGTACACGTTTTCGGTGACGATGACGGCGTCGTCCACCAGGAGGCCGAGGACCAGGATCAGGCCGAAGGCGGAGATCATGTTGAGGCTGAGGCCGAAAACCGACATCAGGACCAGACAGCCCAGCACGGCGAACGGAATGCCCAGGGACGTCACCAGGGCAATCCGTCCCCGGACGAAGACACAGAGCGTCGCGAGCACGATGGCGAGGCCGATGGCGCCGCTCTCGCCCAGGGTGCTCAGGCGGTTTCGGATGAACACCGAGAAGTCGTTGAAGATTCCGACGGAAACGGTCCCGGGCAAGGTCTTGCGGATCTCCGCCACGGAGTCGCGGACGCGTTCCGCCACACTGATGGTGTCGCCGCTCCGTTCCTTGACGACCACCAGGTTGATCGACGGCTTTCCGTCGAAGCGCGCCAAGTACGTCGGGTCCTCGAAGGACTCGCTCACGCCGGCGACCTCCCCCACCGTCAGGGCGTGTCCGGTGCCGGTGGAACGAAGGATCATGCGCTCCACGTCGGCCGCGCCTCCGGCCACCCCCAGGGTCCGCACCAGGACCTCGCCCCGGGCGGTCTTGAGCGCGCCGCCGGGCACGTTGCGGTTCTGATTGCCGACCGCGGCGCGAATTTCCTCCAGGCTCAGCCCGTACTGGTCGAGCCGCTCCGGGTCTATCTCGATGAGGATCCGGCTCTCGCGGGTTCCGAAGACCGACACGGTGGCGACGCCAGCGACGCGCCTGAGCCGGTCCCGCACGTCCTTGGCGATTTCCCGGAGCTCCAGCTCGGGTATGTCGCCGCTCAACGCGACCGTGATCACCGGGATGGTGGACAGGACCTCGCTCACCCGGGGTTCCTTGGCTTCCTCCGGCAGGCCGACGACCCGGTCCAGCGCGGCTCTCACGTCTCCCAGGGCGCGGCTCATCTCGGTGTCCGACTGCATCTGCAGGCGGATCTCGGATTCCCCTTCCCGGGAGGTGGAGAGCATCTCGTTGACGCCGTCGACGTTGCGGACCTGGTCCTCGATCTTGGCGGTGATGAGCTCTTCGACCTCCTCTGGGGAGGCGCCCACGTAGCGCGTGTCGATCCGGATCACCCGGCGGGAGAAGTCGGGGAACAGCTCCCGTTTCAGCCGGACGTAGGAGACCAGGCCGGAGATGAGGATCAGGAGCACCAGCAGGTTGACGATGACGGGGTTCCCGATGGAGAACCGGATCAGCTTCTTCATGAGGACAGATCCCGGCGCGTGACCACGCGGATGCGCGCGCCGTCAAGCAGCAGGCGCTGTCCGGCGGTCACGAGGAGGTCCCCGGGCTCAAGCCCCGACGTGATCATGTAGCGCGACCCGAAGCGCCTCTCGATGGTGACGTCGCGTCGCGCCGCGCGGTTCGAATCAGCGTCCGCGACGAAGACGGCCGCCTTGCCGTCCTCGAAGATGACGCTTTCCCGCGGGATCAGTATGGCGCCCGGATAGTCCCGGACCGGGATGACGGCGCGCGCGAACATCCCGGGAAGAAGCTTCCGGCCGGGGGAGTTGGCCATGAAGATCTCGACCGGAAACGAGCGGGTCCGTTCATCCGCCCGCGGCCCGATGTTGGCGACCCGTCCGGTGAACTGCTCCTCCAGCCCGCGTACCTGGACGTTGGCCACGATGCGGGCGTCGAGCCGGTGGATGTCCGCGGCCGGAACCCGCACGTCGAGCTTCACCTTGTCGATGTCGGCCAGCCGGAAGAGCACCTGGCCCGGGGCGACGCGCTCTCCCAGCGTCACGTTCTTGCGCGCGATGACGCCGGCGAAGGGCGCGCGGATCTCGGTGTCGCTCAAGCTCTCCCGCGCCTGCTCCAGTTGGACGTTGGCCAGGGCCAGGTCCGCCTCGGCGATGGCGTGCAGCGCCTCGGTCTCCTGCTCACCGCTCCGCGCCGACTCGAGCTCTTCCTCGATCCTGCGCCAGGCCAGCTCCTGCCGCTCCGCCTCCTGGCTGGAAACCAGCTCCTGCTTCAGGAGCTTCCTGAGCCGGTCGTGTTCCGCCCGCGCCAACCGCAACTGTTCGCGGTTGAGCCGCACCAGCTTGCGCTGCCGTTGGATGTCCACCGCGGCCTTGCGGACCCTCGCCTTGGCGCTGGCCACCTGCGCGGCGGCCTTACGCACCGCGATCTCGAAATCCGTGGAGTCCACCCGCGCCAGCAACTCGCCGGCCTCCACGACGCGGCCGAGATCGATTTCCGGCGGGACCCCGACGATCCGGCCGCTGATCTCCGCGCTGACCGGACCTTCCCGCACGGCGGAGATGGTGCCGAGGGCCTCGATCCGGTACACGAAGTCGACGGCGGCCACCGGACCCACCTCCACCGGCACGGGCGCCGCCGCCGGTTGCACCGGGGCCCTTTCCTCGACGTCGCTGATGACGTACACGCCCACCGCGGTGACCGCGCTCACCAGCAGGATGATCACTATCGACAAGGCAATGCGGAGCTTCATTCCAGACTCCTCATCACCGACCGCGTAAGGGCTTCCGTCATCTCGTCCAGATCGAAGGCCTCGGAGTCGTAAAGCCAGTGGAGCGCCAATCCGTCGACGCAGGCGAGGATGTGCTCAGCCGCAAGCCTGGGCCGTTCGCACCGGAAAAAGCCGCCGGCGACACCCGCCTCGACCACCAGCGCCAGGTCGTCGATGGAGGACTGGTAGGCCTCCCGCAACTGCGTGCGCAGGAGACTCTGCTGCTCGGCCCGGCCCGCCTCGGCCCAGACGTCGCAAAAGACGAAGAAGAAGGGCTCCCACTCGCGGAAGCTGGCGAGGGCGGCGGCCAGGAACCCCTCGATGATCCGGGGCGGCTCCTCGATGCCGTGCAGCTTCTCCGTGTAATACTCCTTGAGCCTGGCCAGCATGTAGCCGTGAAGCGCCTGCAGGAGCTGGTGCTTGCTCTCGAAGTACTCGTAGATGGTCCCCTTGCCGATCTGGGCGGCAACCGCGACTTCCTCCATCTTTGAACGATGGAAACCCTTGCGGGCAAAGACCGTCATGGCCGCTTCGAGAATCTCTTCGCGCTTGCGCTCTTTGTCGACGACGATAGGCATCGTTTTTCGGTTGACCGGCCAGCCGGTCAATTTAAAATTATAAGGACGATGACCCGGAAGTCAACGGGCCGGACAGCAAAAAAATCCGCTTCACTGGTCGTCCGCGGCGGAGTCCGCGTCAGGCGCCTTCCGGTCCCCTTCCGGGACGATCAGGAGCCGGCGGTAGGCGCCTTGTCCGAGGCTCTCGGTGGTGAGCCAAGGGTCGTCCTTCAGCGCCAAGTGCACGATACGCCGGTCGCGGGCGCTCAGCGCGTCGATCCCCTGGGTCTTCCGGCTGCGCTTGGCCTTCTCGCCCAGCCGCAGCGCCATGTCCTCCAGCGACCGTACACGCCGTCCGCGGTAGTCTTCCACATCGACGACGGGCTGGGGGCCGTCGGGTCCGACCTTCTCGGCCACGATGCGGCTCATGATATGCTGGACCGCTTCCAGGGTCTGGCCCCTGCGGCCGATGAGCAGGGCGCTGCTGTCCCCCTGGATATCGAGGACGAACTCGGAAGCGCTGGCGCCCGGCTTGACCACCACCTCCGCGTCCACGCCCATGAGCCGGAGCATCTCCTCCAGCGCCTCGGCGCCGGCTTTACGGGCCTCCGCCGTTCGCTCGTCCGCCTCCCCGGGCTCTTCCGCCGGTTCGCGTTCCTCCGGCTCGTCCGGGACGGACTCCACTGTTTCGGCAGGCTCGCGCGACGGTGCGGGGGCGGGCACGCTGTCCGGGGCGTCTTCGGCCAGGGCCACCGCCTCCCGGATGGTGGCGCGGACCCGTGCATTCTGGCCGCCGAACCCCAGGAGCCCCGTCTTCTCCTCCGCCAGAACGTCGAGGGAGACCTCGTCCCGCCCGACGCCCAACAGGTTCAGCGCCTTGGCGATGGCTTCGTCGAGCGTTTCTCCTTCCGTTTCCACTTGCTTCATTACAGACCTCTCCTCCACGGGGCGCGCCGGTCCGGGCACTGCCGGGAACGGACCGTCAACGCTCTTTTCGATTGATCAGGTATTGCTGAAGGATGCTCAGAAGATTGTTCACGAACCAGTAGATCGTGAGCCCCGACGGGAAGCTCACGAATATCACGGTAAAGACGAGCGGCATGAGCATCATCATGCGCCGCTGGTTCGCATCGCCGATGGCCGGCGTCATCCACTGCTGGATGAACATGCTCGCTCCCATGAGCAGCACCAGCACCGGGACGCCCACGTCGAACCCGAAAGCGGAGAACGGCAGCGACTCCCAATCGGGACGGGACAGGTCCTTGATCCAGAGAAAGGTCGCGTGACGCAACTCGATGGGCGTCAGCAGGGCGTTGTAGAAGCCGATGAAGAAGGGGAACTGGAGGAGCATGGGCAGACAGCTCCCAAACGGATTCACCTTGTTCCGCTTGTAGAGGTCCATCATCTCCTTGTTCAGCCGCTGCTTGTCCTCCCCGAACTTGTCCTTGAGGCGCTGCATCTGCGGCTGGAGCTTCTGCATCCGCTTCATGGAGACGAAGCTCTTGTGGGTCAGCGGCCACAGGAGCAGCTTGATGATGAGCGTGAGCAGGATGATGTCCAGACCGTAGTTTCCGGTGTAGGTCTGAAAGAAATGCAGCGCCTGCAGCATCGGCACCGAGATGAAGGCGAAGTAGCCGAAGTCGATGGAATCCTCGAGGCCGCGGTCGAACGACTCGAGCAGGCTCAGCACCTTGGGGCCCATGAAGAGCCGGTAGCGGGCGCTGCGTTCCGTGCTCGACAGGACCCGGCCGCGGGTTTCGAGCACGAAGCCGCGGTCCCCTCCGGTGGCGGGCACCACCGCCGCGTCCGCCTCGACTCCGTCGGCGGGGATGAGCGCGGAGAAGAAGTAGGTGTAGCCGAAGCCCACCCACGAAAGCGGAGCGTTGAGATTGATCCGGGCCTCGATGTCGCCCGGCCACTCGCGGGTGACCTCCCCCTCCCGCAGCGCGATGATTCCCTCGAAGAGGGCGTCGCTCTTTTCGCCCTTGGGCTCGCCGCCCGTGGTGAGCAGCAGCACGGCGCCCTGCGCCGACCCGCCGATCGACACGCCCACTTCCACCGCGTAGCTGGAACCGTTGAACGTCAGTTCCTTGACCACGCGCCGGCCCGAAGGCGTCGCGCCGACGAAGGTGATCCGTCCGTCGCCGCCCGGTTGGAGGTTCAGGTCCGTGCCCTGGACCTCATAGACGACTTCTTGATCGGTGCCCGCGGGCGTGTCATCGAGGCGGAGCCCCAGGGGATACTCCATCCCGGATCCACGGGACACCATTTCGATCAACGGGCTGTCGGGGGCCACCCCGACGCGGTAGCGCTTCAGGCGGAAACTCTTGATGCGGGCTCCCTGATTGGTAAGGCGGACGATGTAGTCGGGGGTCTCCACCGTCACGTCGCGGACCGGAACCACCGGGACTTTCGGAGCGACTTCGACGGCGGGGGCCGGGGTCGCCGCGGGAACCCGCGCCGGCGCCACCGGCGGAGCGGGGGCCGCCTTCCCGGGCTCGGGGGCCGCCTTCTCCGTCGTGGCGGGCGGCTGCACCGGCGGATAGAAGCGCCTCATGTACTCCTGGTACAGGATGATGATGAGAATCGAGACGACGACTGCTATGAAGGCTCGTTTTTCCATGGATGGCTACGGAACCGGGTCGTACCCTCCGTCGGTGAGGGGATTGCAGCGCAGGAGCCGCCAGGCAGCGAGGCCCAGGCCCTTCACGACGCCGTGACGGCTCACCGCCTGCAACGCGTAGGCGGAGCAGGTCGGATAGTACCGGCAGGTGCGCGGCAGCAGCGGAGAAAGGAACCGCTGGTAGGCCCTGATGGGGAGTCGCACCGCGGTACGGAAGATCGTGGTCATGGGAGTCACCGGGACTGTGTGCCAGCGTGACGCTGGAGGCCGGGGCCGATCGCCTTGCGCAGCTCCGCCGTCATGGCGGGGAAACTCAAATCTCCCGCTCCTCTGCGGGCAATGATGACCGTATCCTGGTGGTCGCCGAAGTTCTCCCGCCCGCGACGGAAGAACTCGCGCAACCCCCGCTTGACGCGATTGCGCACCACCGCGTTCCCCACCTTGGAGCTGACCGTGACGCCCAGCCGCTTTCCCAGATGGTCGTTGTCTCTGCGGATGATGATCAAGTGCGGCGCGTAGGACTTCCTGCCCCTGCGGGACAGCAGCAGGAACTCGGAACGTCTGGTCAGGCGGGCTTCCTTGGGGAAACTCTCGCGGTCGGCGGACAACGGCTCGTCCTAGGAGCGAGGACCCTTGGGTGGGATGACGACGGTCAACCGCTTTCTACCCTTGGCCCTCCGGCGCTTCAGCACATTGCGGCCGCCTGGGGTCTCCATTCGCGCGAAGAAACCGTGGGTTCTCTTTCGCCTAAGATTGCTCGGTTGATACGTCCGTTTCATCTCCACACCTTCATTCTTGAGTGCCCTTATTTCAAGCACACGCGGTGTGCCTTGTCAATTTGTCGAAGGTTTTGCGCGAACCCGGACGGGAAGAGCTTTCGTTTCGCTGACGAAAGCCGATGAAGGAATGTAGGGGTGGGAGCCGGCCGATGTCGAAGGTTGACAAGTTGAAAGAAGAAATCGGCTGGCTCAAGGTCATTTTCGCGATCCTTGTAGCGATCGATGTCTCCGTGGTCGGCTGGTTGGCACAGCACGGCGACGGTGCTAGCATCTCAATGCGAATCATGTGTCTGCTGGCAGTGGTCGGGACTACAGCAGGACTCCTCTGGGCGCTCAAGACCGCCTACGGGAAGATCGACGAACTGGAGGAACTGTAATGGATTGGGTGGCCGTAACCGCTTTCTTGGTGTTGATGGGCGGCTTGGCCGCGGCCACACTGTTCGCGGTGACACACGCGGGCAAATCATCGCACGACAAACCTAACAAGCCGACAAGCAAAGAAGCATGACCGGACGCTACGGTGAGGCTCTTTGCACCGGTCGGACCTCTTCTCCCCGCGTTTCCGACCCTCAGTCCGCCTCCGCCTTCTGGGTCCGACCCATGAGGTCGCGGACGGCTTGCATGGGGTCCTTGTCCTCGTAGAGCACGCGGTACATCTGCTCCACGATGGGCATCTCGACTCCGTGCCGCTGGGCCAGGAAGTGCACCGTGCGGGTGTTGCGGATGCCCTCCGCGACCATCCGGGTTCCCGCGACGATGTCCGCGAGCCGGCGTGCCTGGCCGAGGTCGAAGCCGACCTTGCGGTTGCGGCTCAACTGGCCGGTGCAAGTGAGAACGAGATCGCCGAGACCCGGGAGGCCGGCAAGGGTGCCCGGATCGGCGCCCATCTTCACCGCCAGACGCGTCATTTCAGCCAACCCGCGGGTAATGAGCGCGGCCCGGGCGTTGTGCCCGAGATCAAGGCCGTCGCTCACTCCGGCGGCGATGGCGATGACGTTCTTGATCACCCCGCCCATCTGGACTCCCAGCACATCCGTGGACGTATAGACCCGGAACTCCGGCGAGCCGAGGCTCTGCTGCACCCGCCCGGCGACGTCCGAGTCGGCGCTCGCCACCGTGATGGCAGACGGACGGCGCTGGGCCACCTCCAGGGCGAAAGTCGGTCCGGAGAGGAAGGCGTATCGCCGGGAATTCCCCAGCACTTCGGCCAGCACGTCACCCATGGTCATCAGCGTCGACTCCTCGATTCCCTTGGAGCCGCATGCCACGATGGCGTCGGGCGCCACGAACGGCGTCGCTGCGGTCATGACCTCACGCAGGAAATGGGACGGGGTCACACAGATGAGCAGACTCCGGCCGGAGGCCGCGGCCTCCAGGGAAGCGGTGATCCTGAGTCGGTCGGGCAGCTTGACGCCGGGCAGGTAGACGGTGTTTTCGCCGGTCTCCCGGATCCGCGCCAGGGTTTCCGCCGAGTGGCACCACATGGCCACGTCGTCGTGTTTCCCGCACAGGAGCACCGCCAAGGCCGTGCCCCAGCCGCCCGCGCCTATGATACCGATGGACATTCCGGGAATCCGGAGCGTTAGGAACCTGTCCGATTAGTCAGGACAGGGTCAACTGTCGTCTTCCGCCAGCCGGGCGAGGGAGACCACCCGCTCGCCGTTGTCCAGGTCGATGAGACGCACGCCCTGGGTGTTCCGGCCGATGACGCGGATGTCGCCGATGCGGAGCCGGATGATCTTGCCGCCGTCGGTGATCAGCATCAACTGGTCCTCGTCCACCACCTGCTGCACGCCCACCACGCGGCCGGTCCGCTCGGTGGTCTTCATGGTGATGAGGCCCCGGCCGCCACGGCCCTGGGCCCGGTACTCGTCGATGCCGGTGCGCTTGCCCATGCCCTTGTCAGCCACGGTGAGGATCGACGCGCCGGGATGCAGCACCTCCATGCTCACCACGGCGTCGTCCTCCTCGAGCCGGATACCGATGACGCCCATGGTGTCGCGACCCATGGGACGGACCTGCTCCTCCTTGAAGCGGATGGACTGGCCGTCCATGGTGGACAGCAGGATGTCCTGGTCGCCGTCGGTAAGACTGACCTCGATGAGCGAGTCGCTCTCGTCCAGCGCGATGGCGCGGATGCCGGTGGCCCTGGGGCTCGAGTAGGCCATCAGATCGGTCTTCTTCACCAGCCCGTTGCGCGTAGCGAATATGACGTAGCGGCCCTCCTCGAACTCCCGCACGGGCAGGAACGCCGAGACCTTCTCGCCCTCCTGGAGCTGCAGCAGGTTCACCACCGGCCGGCCCTTGGCGGAGCGGCTGGCCTGCGGCACCTCGTGGACCTTGATGCGATAGACCTTGCCGATGGTGGTGAAGAACAGGATGTGGGAGTGGGTGGAGGCGACGAACAGGGATTCGACGAAGTCCTCGTCCCTCGTCGTGGCGCCCACCTTGCCCTTGCCGCCGCGGTTCTGCGCGCGGTAGAGCGTGATCGGGTTACGCTTGATGTACCCCTCGTGGGACACGGTGACCACCATGTCCTCCTCCACGATGAGGTCCTCGATGGAAATCTCCTCGGCCCTGTCGACAATGGCGGTGCGGCGCCCGTCGCCGTAGGCCTCCTTGATCTCCCGGAGCTCGTCCACGACGATGGCGTAAACCTTCTGCTCGTCGGCAAGAATACCGCGAAGCTCTGCAATGGTAGCTTCGACGGTCCGATGCTCCTCGATGATCTTGTCGCGTTCGAGCCCCGTGAGCCGCTGCAGGCGCATTTCCAGGATGGCCTGGGCCTGGGCCTCCGAAAGCTGGAGGCTGGGGTCGGGCGCTGCCGTCCCGGCGAAGGCTCCGGCCATGAGCCCCTCCTTGGCGGATCGGGGGTCGGGTGACTCCCTGATCAGCTTGATGACCTCGTCGAGGTAATCCAGGGCGACCTTGAGGCCTTCGAGGATGTGCAGCCGCTCCTCGGCCTTCCTGAGGTCGTAGGCGGTGCGGCGCGTGACCGTTTCCCGGCGGTGCTCGAGGAACGCTTCCAGGATCTCCTTCAGGTTCAGAAGCTTGGGGCGGCCCTCGATGATGGCGAGCATGTTGACGCCGAAGGATTCCTGCAGGCTCGTGTGCTTGTACAGGGCGTTGATGACGATCTGCGGCACGGCGTCCCGCTTGGGCTCTATCACGATTCGCATGCCGTCGCGGTCGGACTCGTCGCGGAGGTCGGCAATGCCCTCGATCTTCTTGTCGTTGACCAGGTTGGCGATCTGCTCCAGGAGCCGGGTCTTGTTCACCATGTACGGGATTTCGGAGACGATGATCTGCTCCTTGCCCGTACGCTTGACGGTCTCGGTGGACACCCGCGCGCGCATCTGCACGCTTCCCCGCCCGGTCTTGTATCCCTGGCTGATGCCTTCGCGCCCGTGGATGAACCCTCCGGTGGGAAAGTCGGGGCCGGGGATGTACTCCATCAACTCGTCGATGGTGAGTCCGGGCCGCTCCACCAGCGCGATGAGGCCGTCGATGACCTCGCTCAGGTTGTGCGGCGGGATGTTGGTGGCCATGCCCACGGCGATGCCCGACGCCCCGTTGATGAGCAGGTTGGGCAGCCGCGACGGCAGCACCGACGGCTCCTCCAGGGAGTCGTCATAGTTGGGCAGGAAGTCGACCGTCTCCTTGTCGATGTCCGCGAGCAGCTCCTGCGCGATGCGCGCCATGCGGATTTCCGTGTAGCGCATGGCCGCGGGGGGGTCGCCGTCGATGGAGCCGAAGTTTCCCTGACCGTCCACCAGGCAGTAGCGCATGGAGAAGTCCTGGGCGAGGCGGACGATGGCGTCATAGGCGGCGGCATCGCCGTGCGGATGGTACTTGCCGATGACGTCGCCCACGACCCGGGCGGACTTGCGGTAGGGGTTGTTCCAGTAGTTGCCCATGTCGTGCATGGCGTAGAGCACGCGCCGATGCACGGGTTTCAAGCCGTCGCGCACGTCCGGCAGCGCCCGCCCCACGATGACGCTCATGGCGTAGTCCACGTAGGACTGACGCATCTCGTCCTCGATGTAGACGGGGACCTTCTGTTGTCTCGTTCCGGCTTCCATGCGCGAGGCTCAACTGGGAAATTGCGTGCGACAACATACCGGCAGGCAGGAAACTGGCGGCGCCGGCGTCTGTCGCTTCATACAGGCCACTAGATATCGAGGTTGCGCACCGTCAGCGCGTAGTCCTCGATGAACTTCCGGCGGGGCTCCACGTGGTCTCCCATGAGCGTAGAAAAGATATCGTCGGCCTCGACGCCGTCCTCGATGCGGACCTGGAGCAGCACCCGGGACTGGGGGTCCATGGTGGTCTCCCAGAGCTGATCCGGGTTCATCTCGCCCAAACCCTTGTACCGCTGAATGTACTGTCCCTTCTTGCCCCGCTCCATGACGAAATCGAGCAGGGCCTTGTGGGAACCGAGTTCGCTGGCGCGCGCACCGTCCGTCGCGGCCTTGACTTGTTCACCTTCCTCCAGGAGGAACGGCGAATGTCCGGCGCCCAGCAACTCGCCGTGGAGCCGTTTGAGCTCGCGATATTCGGGGCTGGTCAGGAAATCCCGGTCGATGACGGTACGGATGCCACTGCCGTTGGACCGGGTCTTGCAAACCAGCTTGCTGCAATTGTGCTCAGGGTCGAACTCCACCTCGCTGCCCATCGGCCCGATTTCCGGCGCCAGCAGATTGACGTAGGAGGCGAGGTCGCTTGCGAGCGCCTTCACGTCGTCCTCGTCCCTGAGCCGCTCGGCGTTGAAGTCGGCCTGCAGCAGCAATCCCTCGATCAGGGCGCGTTCCTTGTGCTTCCGGGCCATGAGCTGCAGCAGCTTGTCCATCCGCACCACCTTCTTGACGAAGGCCTGGAGCGCCGCGCCCTTGACCTCGCGGCCGTTGGCGCCGTTCCCGTTGGATTCCGCGGACCGCAGGCGCAGGTTCTCGGTGCCCTTCTCGATAAGGTAGTCCTCGAGGCTGTTCTCATCCTTCAGGTAGCGTTCCTGCTTGCCGCGCTTGACCTTGTAGAGGGGCGGCTGGGCGATATAGAGATAGCCCTTCTCCACGAGGTCGGGGATCTGACGGTAGAAGAACGTCAGCAACAGCGTCCGGATATGGGAGCCGTCCACGTCCGCGTCGGTCATGATGATGACCGTGTGGTAGCGGAGCTTCTCGGAGTTGTACTCGTCCTTGACGCCCGCGCCCAAGGCCGTCAGCAGCAGGCGGATTTCCTGGGATGACAGCATCTTGTCGAAGCGCGCCTTCTCGACGTTCAGGATCTTGCCCTTGAGGGGCAGGATGGCCTGGTTGCGCCGGTCACGCCCCTGCTTGGCCGAGCCGCCGGCCGAATCGCCCTCCACCAGGAAGATCTCGCTCAGGGCGGGGTCGCGCTCCTGGCAGTCGGCGAGCTTGCCCGGAAGCGACGCCGAGTCCAGCGCGCCCTTGCGACGGGCCAGCTCCTTGGCCTTGCGGGTGGCCTCGCGCACCCTGGCGGCCTCGATGCCCTTGGCAGCGATCTTCTTGGCGTCTCCCGGATGCTCGGCGAAATGGGTCGCGAGCCGCTCGTTGATCAACGCCTCGACGATACCCTTGACCTCGCTGTTGCCCAGCCGGGTCTTGGTCTGGCCCTCGAACTGGGGCTCCGGCACCTTGACGCTGATGACGCCGGTCAGGCCCTCGCGGACATCGTCCCCCTGCAGGTTGTCCTCGTCCTTCTTGAGCAGGTTGGAGCCGGTGGCGTAGTTGTTGATGGTGCGCGTCAACGCCGCCTTGAAGCCGCTCAGATGGGTGCCGCCCTCGGTGGTGTTGATGTTGTTGGCGAAGGAATAGACGGTTTCGCTATAGCTGTCGTTCCACTGCAGGGCGATCTCGACATCGGTGCCGTCCTTCTCGCCCTGCAGGTAGATCACCTTGGGATGAATCGCCGTCTTGACCCGGTTCAAGTGCTCGACGAACGAGACGATCCCGCCCTCGTAGAAGAACTCGTGCTTCTTGTCGTGGCGCTCGTCCTCGATGAGGATGCGCAGGCCGCGGTTCAGGAACGCCAGCTCCCGGAGCCTTTGGGACAACAAGTCGAAGCTCAAGTCCACGGTCTCGAATACGGTGGAGTCGGGCTTGAAGGTGATGCGCGTGCCCCGTTCCGTGGAGGTGCCCATCTCCTTGAGGGGAGCCAGCGGCTCACCCCGCTCGTAGGCCTGCTGGTACACCTTGCCGTCCCGCTTGATCTCGACCTCGAGGTGCTCGGCCAGGGCGTTGACCACCGAAAGGCCCACGCCGTGCAGGCCGCCGGAGACCTTGTAGGCGCCTTTCTCGAACTTGCCGCCGGCGTGCAGCTTGGTGAGCACGACCTCCGCCGCGGGCAGCTTTTCGGTGGCGTGCATGTCCACGGGAATGCCGCGCCCGTTGTCCACCACCGTCACGCTGTTGTCGATGTGAATCGTGATCTCGACGCGGTCGCACTCGCCCGCCAGCGATTCGTCGATGGAGTTGTCGACGATCTCGTAGACGAGGTGATGGAGACCCCGTTCGGCGGTGTCGCCGATGTACATGCCGGGGCGTTTGCGGACGGCTTCCAGCCCTTCGAGGACCTTGATGTTGTCGGCCTTATAGTCGGACTCGGAAGAAGCCATCATGTCAAAGTGTGGTTGTTCCAACCTTCACTGTATATGAATCACGGAGGACCGTCGGCAGGAAACGCGACATGAAGAATAATAGCATTTCCGGGGCGCCAATGCCAACCGGGCGGGACCCGGACGGTAGGCATTGGGCTCGTTCAAGAAGCGGGGTGAGGTGACTGCGGATTCGTGGGGTGGAGGACGGGTGCCGGCTTACGGGGCAGGCCCCGGGAGGATGGAGGGCGGACCCAACATCCTCCCGGGGCCTGCCCCGTAAGCCTGGTGAGGAGACCCGTAGTCAATTCTCGCAGGCTGACCCGGAACCCGGGACGGTTAGGTGGAAACCGGGTGGAATTGTTGCGGAAGTCCGGCGTCAATGAGGGAGTCGGGTTAGTGCACGGGCTCGCTCCGGGGGGGTTCCGATACGAATATCGCGATGTTGGCGGTTCCCAACGCCAGGACGACGGCCAGCGCCTGCCATGCGATGACGTAGGAGCCGGTGACGTCGACGATGGCGCCGAACGTGGGGGTGCCCACCACGGTCCCCAGCGCGTTGATGGTGATCATCAGGCCCAACGCCATGCCGGCCCGGGATTGCCCGGCGATCTCGCTGATCAGGGAGTAGGACACGCCCTGGTAGCCGATCATGGTGAACCCTCCGAGGAAGGTCAGGGGAACCAGGATGAACAGGGAGACCCCTTTGCCGATGGCGCTGAACGCCGTGCACAGGAGCACCGAGATGACTCCGATGAGCACCAGCACGATCTTGCGCCGGCCGCCGAAAAGGCGGTCGCTGACGGCTCCCCAGCCAATTCGGCCGACCACCGCTCCGGACTGGGTGATGGACAGCCATTGGCTGGCGTGGACCGTGGAGAACGCGAGTCTTTCCTTCAGGAACAACGGCAGATAGGTCAGGAGCGACATCTGGCCCATGAGCAACAGGGCCGTGCCGCAGCTCAGGGCCAGCAGGCTCTTGATGCGCAGGCGCGGGCGGCCGGCGGCGCCGGAAGGCGATTCACCCGTTCGATCGGGGTCGCCGGGCTCACGCCAGAGGAACCAGAAGGCCGCGCCGAAGAGCACGTTGACCGCGCCCAGGCCCGCCAGCGTGGCGCGCCAGCCGAAGACGACCGCCAGGGGCGCGCCCACGAGGGCAGTCAGGACGCCGCCCCCGGGGACGCCGGTCTGCTTGATCCCCATGGCGGTGGCGCGGTGGCGCCGGAACCACATCAGCACCCCCTTGGTGGAAGCGGGGTTGAGGAAGCTGTACCCCAGGCCGGTGAGGAGAAAGCAGGCGAAGGCCCAGCCGAAGGACCCCGCGGACGAAGCGAACATCACCGCCGTCCCGGCGAACACGTGGCCGATGAGCGAGGCCCTCCTCACCCCCAGCCGGTCGCTGAACCACCCGGCGGTGAACGAGAAGCCGGCCATGCCGATGTAGAAGGCGGTGAAGAACAGCCCGACCTGCGCCCGGGTGAGGCCCAGTTCCTGCTGGTAGAACGGGGCGAAGGTGTTGATGCCGTACTGCGCCGAGGCCCCGATGATGTGGGTGACGGTCACCAGGGCGAGGATGAACAGGGTGGAGGACGACATGATGGTGCGGGGCCAACGGGGAGGCGGCGCCTCCCGGTGCGGGTGGTGCGCCTACTTGCCCGCCGCCCCCAGCTCCACCGCGGCGCGCAGCGCCAGCAGATAGCTCTGGGCGCCGAAGCCCGCGATCTGCCCCACCGCCACGCCGGAGATCAGGGAGGTGTGCCGGAACGCTTCGCGCTTGTAGATGTTGGAAAGGTGGACCTCGATGACCGGGAGGTCGCAGGCCCCCAGGGCGTCACGCACCGCGATGCTCGTATGGGTGTACGCGCCGGCGTTGATGATGACGGCGCCGAACCCCTCCGCGCCGGCTTGCTGGATCCAGGTTACCAGCTCGCCTTCATGATTGGACTGACGGGCCTCGACCGCGACCCCGAGCTCCGTGGCGAGGGCGTTCAGGCGGGCGTCGATGTCCGCCAGGGTCTCGCGGCCGTAGATCTCCGGCTCCCGGGAGCCGAGCAGGTTCAGGTTCGGCCCGTGGAGGACCAGGATCTTCGCGTCAGACATGGTTGCGCGCTCTCATGGCTCGATCACAGGCCGGACGCCAGCTCCCGGACGATCTCGTCCGCCGAGAACCACTGGAAGCGGGTGCGGCCGATGCCTTCGCACAGCACGAACTTGATCTTGCCGGCATGGGACTTCTTGTCCAGGGCCATGCCGGCGACGAGGTCTTCGAGGGCGATGTCGTCCGGGATCCGCCACGGCAGGCCCGCCCTGCGCACCAGCGCCTCGATGCGGCCCAGCTCGGCGGGGCTCAGGAGTCCCTGGCCCGCGGACAGGGCCGCCGCCTGGATCATTCCGATGGCCACCGCCTCGCCATGGAGGAAACGCTCGTAGCCGGTAAAGGCTTCGAGCGCGTGGCCGATGGTGTGGCCGAAATTCAGAATGGCCCTGCGGTCGTCCTCGCGCTCGTCCTGCTCCACCACCGCGGCCTTGATGCGGCAGGAGCCGGCGACGGCGGTCTCGACCGCCGGGGCGTCCATTCGCATCAGCGAACCCATCTCCTCTTCCAGGAACCCGAAGTACCCGGCGTCCTGGATGATGCCGTGCTTGATCACCTCGGCCATGCCGGCGGCGAATTCGCGCTCCGGCAGCGTCCGCAGCGTCTTCATGTCGATGACCACCAGCCGCGGCTGGTGGAAGGCGCCGATGAGGTTCTTGCCCTGGTGGTGGTTGACCGCGGTCTTGCCGCCCACGCTGGCGTCCACCTGCGCCAGCAGGGTCGTGGGGACCTGCACGTAGCCGATGCCGCGCAGGAACGTGGCCGCGGCGAACCCGGTCACGTCGCCGATGACCCCGCCGCCCAGAGCGATCAGCGTGGCGCTCCGGTCGAAGCGGTGCTCCACCAGCGCGTCGTAGATCAACCCCAGGGACCCTGTGTCCTTGTGGGCCTCTCCCTCCGGGATCAGCACCAGCGCGCTCTCGTAGCCCGCGGCCCGGAGAGAGTCCCGCACCTCCTCCGCGTAGAGGTCCGCAACCGCCGGGTTCGACACGATGCCGACGCGGCCGCCGATCCCCTGGGCCTTCATGAGCTCGCCCACGCGCGAAAGCAGGCCTTCACCCAGCTCGATGGGATACGAACGCTGTCCGAGACTGACGGTTACGGTCTGCATAGCTGCTGTTGAATGCGCTGCGCCACTTCGTCCACGGTCAACTCATCGGCGTCCACGGTGACATGGGCCTCGGCATAGATGCTCTCCCGCTGGGCCGACAGCTCCTCGATCCGCTTGAGCCGGTCGGCACCCTGCAGCAACGGGCGGTCCTCGGCCGATCCCACCCGGCTCAGAACCGTCCGGGGCGATACCCTGAGCCAGACCAGGAGGCTGCGCTCCTTGAGCAGCTTCAGGTTGTCGGGGTCCACCACCGCGCCGCCCCCCAGGGCGATGACCTGCCCGGACCCTTGAAGCACCTGCCCGAGAGCCGCCTTCTCGCGTTCCCGGAAATAAACCTCCCCGCGGCTTGCGAAGATCTCGCGGACGGCGCACCCCTCGGCAGCCTCGATGACGGCATCCAGATCCACGAACGACCAGCCCAGGGACCGCGCCAGCCTCTTGCCCACCACGGTCTTGCCCGCGGCCATGAAACCGGTCAGGGCGATGTTGGCGTGGTCCGTAATGACGCGGCCTCAGAGGCTCTTGATCTGGTCCAGGTAGCCGTCATAGTTGCGGCTGATTTCCGCCAGCGAGTCCCCGCCGAACTTCTCCAGGAACGCCCAGGACAGCTCGAAGGCGACGATGGCCTCGCCGATGACGGCCGCCGCCGGCGCCGAGCAGACGTCCGAACGCTCCACCGAGGCGTCCTCGGGCTGCTTGGTGTCGAGGTTCACCGACCGGAGCGGGCTCATGAGGGTCGAGATGGGTTTCATCGCCACCCGGACCACCAGCGGCGCGCCGGTGGTCATGCCGCCTTCGAGGCCGCCGGCATTGTTGCTGCCGCGGAAGAAATCGGTCGGCTGCATGCGCGGCTTGGTGTCGGAGATCATGTGCTGGGGGTCGAAGAGAATCTCGTCGTGCACCTCGGAGCCGCGGTGCATGGCGATGTCGAAGCCCCGGCCGATCTCCACTCCTTTCATGGCCTGGATGCTCATGAGGCTCTGGGCCAGGCGGCCGTCGAGCTTCCGGTCATAGTGGACGTGGCTTCCCAGACCCGGCGGGACCCCAGTGGCCACCACCTCGAAGACCCCGCCCAAGGTGTTGCCTTCCTTCTTGCACTCGTCGATGAGGGCGATGGCCTTCTTCTCGGCTTCCGGATCCGCCATCCGAACCGGGGAGTTCTCCGCCAGCTCGAAGATCTCGTCGTAGCTTTTCCCGTCCACGTCCGCCTCGATGCCGCCGAGGGAGCGCAGGTAGCCCCTGACCTTGATCGAGAACGGCTCGATGAGCTGCTTGCAGAAGGAGCCCACCGCCACCCGCGACACGGTTTCCCGTGCGCTGGCGCGCTCCAGGATGTTGCGGATGTCCGAGTGGCCGTACTTGAGGACGCCGACGAGGTCCGCGTGCCCCGGACGCGGCTTCTTGACCGGGATCGCCTGGCCCTCGTCCTCCGCGTACGGAGACATTTTCTTTGTCCAGTTCTTCCAGTCGCGGTTGTCGATGCCGAAGGTGACCGGCGAACCGAGGGTCTTCCCCCACCGCAACCCGGACCGCACCTGCACCTCGTCCTTCTCGATGAGCATCCGGCCGCCGCGGCCGTAGCCCTGCTGGCGCCGCCAGAGATCGTGGTTGACCTTCTCGATGTCGATGTCGAATCCCGCCGGCACCCCCTCGATGATGGTGGTGAGGCACGGCCCGTGGGATTCGCCCGCCGTGAAATAGCGCAACATGTTCCACATCCTAGCCCAAATGCGCGCCCCCGGCCAGCGCGCGCGACACGCTGTAGCCCCCGCGGGCCTGTCTTCACGCTACTGGCGTGAAATCGTACTCGGTCCTCAGAGAACGTCATTCCCGCGAAACAGGTTGTGTCAAACCTCTGCTTGGAGACGAAACGGCGCCCGACCCCTTGAATCGTCATTCCCGTGGAACAGGGTGTGTCAAAACACTGCTTCGCAGCCACGAAACGCCCCTCCGTCATTCCCGCGGAAGCGGGAATCCAGGGGTCCTGGAGAGGTCCCTACGCCACGTTTCCCCACTCCACCGCTCCTGGATTCCCGCTTTCGCGGGAATGACGGAGGGGAGGCGGGAAGGACGGTTGCCGGTGAAGATGACTGGCGGGTTTCGTTGGCCCGGCAGCGAACCGGTCAGCGTCGACCGGCCGTTTCCAGCCTCAGGAGGGCGCGCTTCAGGGCGATTTCCGCTGCCACCAGCGCCTGCTCGTCGGCCTTTTCGCGCTCCTCGAGGATGCGCTCGGCCCTGGCGCGGGCGGCCTCGGCCCTGGCGGTGTCGATCTCGTCCGGGAACTCGGCGGCGTTGGCCAGCACGGTGACGACGTTGTCGAGCACCTCGGCGTAGCCGCCGGTGAGGGTGATGACGGAGTCGGCGCCGGACTTCCTGTAGCTGAGCTGGCCGATGTCCAGCGTGGTCATCAACGCGGCGTGGTCGGGCAGGATGCCGAGCTGGCCCAGGGGACCGGGCGCGGTCAACTCGTCCACCTGCTCCTCCAGCACCAGGCGGACCGGCGTAACGACTCTCAGTGCGATGCTCTCGGCCATGACCTACTCGGCTGCGAGCCTTCGTCCCTTCTCGATGGCGTTCTCCATGGTGCCGACCATGTAGAAGGCCTGCTCGGGGAGGTCGTCATGCCGGCCGTCCACGATGGCCTTGAAGCCGTCGATGGTGTCCTTGAGCTCGACGTAGACGCCCGGCGTGCCGGTGAAGACTTCCGCGACGTGGAACGGCTGCGAGAGAAAACGCTGCACCTTCCGGGCCCGGGCCACCGTCAGCCGGTCCTCCTCGGAGAGCTCGTCCATGCCCAGGATGGCGATGATGTCCTGGAGGTCCTTGTAGCGCTGGAGGATCGCCTGCACCTGCCGCGCCACCTCGTAGTGCTCGTCGCCCACCACGCGGGGGTCCAGGATCCGGGACGTGGAGTCCAGCGGGTCCACCGCCGGGTAGATGCCCAGCTCCGCGATCTGCCGGGACAGGACCGTGGTGGCGTCCAGATGGGAGAAGGTGGTGGCCGGGGCCGGGTCGGTCAGGTCGTCGGCGGGGACGTAGATGGCCTGCACCGAGGTGATGGAGCCCTTGCGCGTGGAGGTGATGCGCTCCTGCAGCTCGCCCAGGTCGGTGGACAGCGTGGGCTGGTAACCCACCGCCGAGGGCATGCGTCCCAGCAGCGTGGAGACCTCCGAGTTGGCCTGGGTGAAACGGAAGATGTTGTCGATGAAGAGCAGGATGTCCAGCCCCTCTTCGTCCCGGAAGTACTCCGCCATGGTCAAGGCCGACAGCGCCACCCGCGCGCGGGCGCCCGGCGGTTCGTTCATCTGCCCGTAGACCAGCGTCGTCTTGTCGAGGACGCCCGATTCCTTCATCTCCAGCCAGAGGTCGTTCCCCTCGCGGGTGCGTTCGCCGACGCCCCCGAACACGGAGTAGCCGCCGTGCTTCATGGCCAGGTTGTTGATGAGCTCCATGAGGATGACGGTCTTGCCCACGCCCGCGCCGCCGAACAGCCCGACCTTTCCGCCGCGGGCGTAGGGCGCCAGCAGGTCGACCACCTTGATACCGGTCTCGAAGGCCTGGACCTGGGTTTCCTGGTCGACAAAGGGCGGGGCCTCGCGGTGGATCGGGAAGTGCTGCTCGGCTTCCACCGGCGCGCCCTCGTCCACGGGCTCGCCGACCACGTTCAGGATGCGCCCCAGGGTCTTCTCGCCCACGGGCACGCTGATGCCGGCGCCGGTGTCCATGGCGTCCATGCCGCGGACGAGCCCCTCGGTGGAGTCCATGGCGATGCAGCGGACGGTGTTCTCGCCCAGATGCTGCGCGACTTCCACCACCAGGTTCCACTCCCGGTCGTCGATGGCGCTGTTGGTGACCTTGATGGCGTTGTAGATCGGCGGCAGGTGCCCGTCGGAGAACTCCACGTCGATCACGGCGCCCAGGACCTGAGTAATCTTCCCCATCTGCATAGCGTCTTCGTCCTTCCCTGACACGGACGGGTCTGAAGCCCGCCCCAAAATATCAACCGAGCGCCTCCGCGGTGGAGACCACTTCCAGCAGTTCCTTGGTGATGGCCGCCTGCCGCGCCCGGTTCATCTGGAGCGTGAGCGCGCTGATGAGGTCGGAGGCGTTGTTGGTGGCGGACTCCATGGCCGTCATCCGCGCCCCGTGCTCGCCGGCGTTGGCCTCGAGGAGCGCCTGGTAGACCTGCACCTCCACGCTCTTGGGCAGCAGGTTGGAAAGCAGGTCGCCGATGCTGGGCTCGAGCAGGTACTCGGTGAGCTGCTCCTCTTCGTCCACTTGCGAGGGCGCCACGGGAATGATCCGGGCGGCCGTGGGGACCTGTGACAGGGCCGAGCGGAACCGGCTGTATACGATGTAGGCGGCGTCGGATTCGCCGTTCAGGAAGCGCCCGATGAGGCGGCCGGCCGCGCCCGAGGCAAGCTCGTCCGGCGACGCGTGCCACGTCACCGGGCCGTCGTCCATGGCGGTCACCTCCCGGCGGCGGAAATACTCCGAGCCCTTGCGGCCGACGAAGCGGAAGGTCACTTCCTTCTCCCGTCGATCGGTACGAAAACTGTCGGCGAGACGGAGCACGTTGCTGTTGTAGGCGCCGCACAGGCCGCGGTCGGCGGTGACCAGGAGCACGTCGATGCGCTTCTCCTCCCGCTCGATCAGCAGGGGGTGGCTGTCTTCCGACACTCGCGCGGAAAGGTTCGACAGCAGCTCCCGCATCTTCTCCGCGTACGGCCGCGCCTCCACCGCCGCGTCGTGGGCCCGGCGCAGCTTGGCCGCCGCCACCGCCTTCATCGCCTTGGTGATCTGTTGCGTGTTGCGGACCGAGGAGATCCGCTTCCTTATGTCCTTGAGCGAGGGCACTCCGTGTCCTGTTACGCTTCAAACTGTTGGTTGAATTCCTTCAGCACCGTCTCCACCTGCCCCTTGATGTCGTCGTCGATCTGGCGCTTCTCCGCGATGGCCGGGAACAGGTCCGGGTGTTTCGCCTCCACGAACTCGAACAGCTCGTTCTGGTACCTTTGCAGGTCCTCGGGGGCGACCTGGTCGACGAAGCCGTTGGTGCCGGCGTAGATGATGAACACCTGCTTCTCCACCGGCATGGGCTGGTACTGTCCCTGCTTGAGGATCTCCACCAGCCGGCTGCCGCGGGCGATCTGCCGCTGGGTGGCCACGTCGAGGTCCGACCCGAACTGGGCGAAGGCCGCCATCTCGCGGTACTGGGCCAGGTCCAGCCGAAGCCCGCCGGCGACCTGCTTCATGGCCCGGATCTGCGCGTTGCCGCCGACACGGGAGACCGACAGGCCGACGTTGATGGCCGGACGGACGCCCGAGTAGAAGAGGTCGGTCTCCAGATAGATCTGGCCGTCGGTGATGGAGATGACGTTGGTGGGGACGTAGGCGGAGACGTCGCCCGCCTGGGTCTCGATGATCGGCAACGCCGTCAGCGAGCCGCCGCCCTGGGCATCGCTCATCTTGGCCGCCCGCTCCAACAGCCGTGAATGCAGGTAGAAGACGTCGCCCGGAAAGGCCTCGCGGCCCGGCGGTCGCCGCAGCAGCAGCGAGAGCTGGCGGTAGGCCACCGCGTGTTTCGAGAGGTCGTCGTAGATGGCCAGGGCGTGGCCGCCGTTGTCGCGGATATGCTCGCCCATGGTGCAGCCGCTGTAGGGAGCGATGTACTGGAGCGGGGCCGACTCCGAGGCGGTGGCGGCCACCACGATGGTGTAGTCCATGGCGCCGTACTGCCGGAGCTGGTCCACCACCTGGGCCACGGTGGAGCGCTTCTGGCCCACGGCCACGTAGATACAGGTGACGTCGCCGCCCTTCTGGTTGATGATCGTGTCCAGGCAGACCGCGGTCTTGCCGGTCTGGCGGTCGCCGATGATCAGCTCCCGCTGGCCCCTACCGATGGGGATCATGGAGTCGATGGCCTTGAGGCCGGTCTGCAGCGGCTGCGTCACGGGTTGGCGCTGGACGATGCCCGGAGCCTTGAGCTCGATCCGCCGCCGCTCCGTGGTCTCGATGGGACCGCGGCCGTCGAGCGGCTCTCCGAGCGGGGACACCACCCGGCCTCTCAACGCGTCGCCGACGGGGACCTCGACAATGCGACCGGTGCGGTTGACGCGGTCGCCCTCCTTGATGAGATGCGACTCGCCGAAGAGGGCCGCGCCGACGTTGTCCTCCTCGAGGTTGAGCGCCATGCCGAACACGTCGTTGGGGAACTCCAGGAGCTCTCCGGCGGCGGCGTTGTCCAGGCCGTAGACCCGGGCGATGCCGTCACCCGTGGACAGGACGGTGCCGATCTCCTCGACCGTGACGCCCTTGTCGTAGTCTTCGATCTGCTTCTTGATGATGCTGGTAATTTCGGCGGTGCCGATCTCCATGGCTCGCTCCTTGAACTGACTTGGTCCTCGCGCTTGCGGCTAGAAAGTTCGTTCGATGCTCTTCCTGAGGGTCTGCAACTGCGTGCGTACGCTGCCGTCGTAGACCTTGCCGCCGACCTCGACGACGATGCCGCCGATAATGCCCGGATCCACTTCTTCGGTCAGGACGGCGGTCTTGCCGGTCATTTCACCCACCACCGCGGCAAGGCTGTTGCGCCGGTCGTCGGCAAGGGACCGGGACACGGTGACCCTGACGTTCACACGGCCCGCCGACTCGTCCAGCAGCCGGTGGTAATGACGCGCGATGGAGGACAGCCCGTCGAGACGGTCGCGGGTCACCAGCAGCGAGAGGAAATGGGTGGTCAGGTCCGAGAGGCCCATGCGTGCGGCCACCTCCGCCACAATGTCCTTGCGGCGGTCCTGGCCGAAGGCGGGGTTTCCCAGCACCTTCCTGAGGTCGGGATCCTCGTACAGCTTGAGAAAACCGTCCACCTCGGCGCCGACGGCCTCCTCCCGGCCGGCGGCGAGCTCAAAAATGGCCCTTGCGTAGCGGCGGCTGAGCTTTCCTTCAATCATCGGTCATGAACCCGGTCTTACCCCGCTTGCCTGGCGGTTTGCGCGCGGCAAGTCGTCAGAGGTCCCGCAACTGTCGCGAGAAGTCGTCGACCATGCGATCCTGGTCGGCGGCCGCCATGTGCTGCTGGATTGCCCGCTCCGCGGCGGCCTCCGCCAGCAGCGCCATTTCCCCACGGATCTGCTGCCGCGCCATCTTGACTTCCTGCTCGGCCAGGAAGTCGGCGTCGGCCTTCAGCTTGGCTGCCGACTCTTCCGCCTCGGCCACGATACGCGCCCGTTCGCGCTCGCCCTCGGCTCTCAGCCCTTCCCGGATCCGCTCGCATTCATCATCGAGAACATTCAGCAATTCCCGGTACTTCCGGACGTACCCCTCGGCTTCGCCCTTGGCCTGCTGGGCCGTAGCCACGGCCTCGACGAGTCCCTGGCGGCGCTGCTTCAGGTGCTCACTTACGAGCGGGAGGCCGTAGCGCTTGACCAGCCAGGCGAAGATCAGGAAGTTGATCAGCGGGAAGAGCAGCTCCGTGATGGAGGGGGTGTGGGCTCCGTCCGCGGAAGCGGCCCAGGCCGTGGACACGAGTATGTCGGTCAAGAGGGTCATGTCAGCTTCCGGCCCAGCACCTTCTCGGCCATCTCCTGAGCCAGCGCTTCGGCGTTGGCCGAGGCCACTCGGCGCGCCGCCTCCAGCTCGCTCCGGACCTCTTCCCGTATCTCCTGAATCTTCTGGGTGGCGGCGTCGCGGCCCTGGGAGAGGATGAGGTTGCGGGCCTTGAGCGCCTCTTCCCGGATTTCGCTCTTGATCGCCTCGCCCTCGGCCCGGGCAGTGGCGATGGCGGCGTTGTATTGTGCCTGCAACTCCTGCCCTTCTTCCGTCAGGGAACGGGCCTCGGCGTGGGAGCCCTCGGTCCTGCGCTCCCGTTCCGCCATCAGACGCCCCACGGGCCCGAACAGCACCCGCCGGAGAATGCTCCAGAGGATCAGGAACAGGACGATTTGGACCACCAGGGAATAATCTATGCTGATCATGCTACGCGTTCGGTGTTGATGACGCCGGACTCGGAGAGAGCCCCGGTCATGGAAGATTCGGAGATGGCGTGAACCGAGATGCCGTCAGGTCGTTCTATAAACTTCGTCCTTCCCCTTGTTGGCTTCATGACGTCAACCGCAGGAACGGCGTGACGTTCCCAATCGGGAAAGCCTCGATAGCCTGCCCAGTAGCTTGTTTTTACGAAGGCGCGGCGCATGTCGCGTCGCGCCGGATGAGCCGCGGTCGCAGTCTGCGGAAAGGCACGCCTCTAACTGTCAACCAAGGTCAGGCTATAGCATTCGCGCCCTTGCTTGTCAAAGCGAGTGCGGAGGCGAGGCGGAAGCCGGCGGCCGCCGCTACACGGTGCCCATCATCATGCTCGTTATCCGCTCCAGGTCTTCCTGCGAATAGTACTCGATCTCCAGCTTGCCCTTGTCGTCGCGGGCCCGATGCGTGAGCCGGACCCGGGTGCCGAGGCGGCGCTGCAACGTTTCGACCAGGTGGGAAAGGTCCGGATCCAGGCGGTCCTCGGTCCTGGTCCGCCTGGGGGCGTTCAGCCGCTTCACCAGCGCCTCGGTATCCCGGGTGGAGAGGTCCTTCGCCATGACCTCACGCGCGGCGGCGGCCGTCATCGAACGGTCCTTGAGGCCCAACAGGGCCCGTGCCTGGCCGGCGGGCAACTCGCCACGGGAGACATGTTCCTTGATCGGGTCGGGCAGCGACAACAGCCGCAGGGCATTGGCGACCGCGGAACGGCTTCTACCGACCCTTTCGGCCACCTGTTCCTGGGTCAGGTTGAACTGTTCCTGCAGCTCCGCGAAAGCGGCAGCCTCTTCGATGGGGTTCAGGTCTTCGCGCTGCAGGTTCTCGATCAAGGCCAGCAGAAGCGAGTTCGGGTCGGCGGTTTCGTGAACGATTATAGGGACTTCCGAGAGTCCCAACCGCCTCGCCGCGCGCAGGCGCCGCTCGCCCGCGATGAGCTCGTAGCCCCCGGCCGTGGAACGCACGACCAGTGGCTGCAGCATGCCGCTGGCCTCGATGGAGCCGGCCAGCTCGTTGATCTTCTCGTCGTCGAAGACCCGCCGGGGCTGGTTCGGATTGGGTGCGATCAACAAAGGATCGACCACCGTGGGAGACGCCGCCGAAGGAGCATCCTCCACCACGGGTTCGCTTCCGGGCAGCAGGGCATCGAGACCCCGTCCAAGTCTATTCTTCTGCATGGCTTCGCTCCTTCCGGCCCATCAGTTCGGTCGCCAGGCTCAGGTAGCTCTGCGCTCCCGTCGAACGGGCGTCGTAGAGCAGCGCGGGCATTCCATGGCTGGGGCTCTCGCTCAGTCGGACGTTCCGCGGGATGACCGTCTCGAAGACGGCGTCCGGAAAATGATCGCGAACATCCTTGGCGACCTGGGCCGAGAGATTGCTCCGGCTATCGTACATGCAAAGGACCACGCCCTCGAGCCGAAGGTGCTGGTTGTACGACGTCCGGACGCGTTTCATGGTGTCCAGGACCGCGGTGAGGCCCTCGAGGGCGTAATACTCGCACTGAAGGGGGACCAGCAACGAATCGGCAGCCGCCAGGGCGTTGAGCGTCAGAAGACCCAGGGACGGCGGACAATCCAGCAGGATGTAGTCGAATCTGTATCGGACGGTCTCCAATGCCTGCCTCAACCGGCCGATGCGGTCCTCCATGTCGATCATCTGGATCTCCGCGCTCACCAGGTCGCGGTTCGCGGGCAACAGGAACAGCGACGGCATCTCCGTGGCGCAGAGCGCTTCGGTGACGAAACAGTTCTCCAGCATCACGTCGTAGATGCTCTTGTTGAGAGACCTGGGCTCGACCCCGAAGCCGGTGGTGCTGTTGCCCTGAGGGTCCATGTCCACGATCAGCGTCTTTTTCGCGGCGATGGCCAGGGACGCGGCGAGATTCACGGCCGTGGTGGTCTTTCCGACTCCGCCCTTCTGATTGGCTATGGCGATGATGGTTCCCAAAAGATTTTATATTTCGGTAGGTTATGGCTTATCCGGCAACTTGATTTGTAGCACGACAGGGGCGGAAAAGGAAGTCCGGTGTTTCACGTGAAACACCGGCACACGCAAGGGTCGGGGGCTACGACTTCCGGAACACGAGCACGGTTCTGCGCTCGCCGCCGAAGGGCAACTCGAAACTCACGTTTCTCTCTGGGCGGAGGGCGTATTCCGGTAGTTTCTCTCGGACTTGATCCTGGACGGCGGCGCCCTTCGGCCCTTGCATCAAGACGCACAGCCCCCCTCGAGCCAGGAGGCTTCCGCTGACCCTGAGGAACCCGTGAATGTCCGAGAAGCCACGGGTGACGGTTTCCTCAATGGCCGGCAACCCTTCGCCCGCCAGGTCCTCGATACGGCTCTCGATCACATGCAGGCCGGTCAGCTTGAGCTCGCGCGCGACGTGCCTCAGGAAGTTCGCCCGTTTTCGGCGCGGTTCCACCAGGTAGACAGGTTTCCCGGGAAGCGCGAGCTTGATGGGGATACCGGGGAAACCGGCTCCACTGCCGATGTCCAGGAGGCTGCCGTGACGGCTCACCAACGGAACGACGGAAAGCGAATCGATGAAGTGGCGCCGTACGACCAGGTCTTCGTCGTGGATGGCCGTGAGGTTCAGTCGCGCACCCCAGAACGAAAGCAGGGACAAGTAGTCCCGGAAGGCTTTCGTTTGATGCGGGGAAAGCTCGACATCGAAGCAAACGGCGCCGGCGGTCAGAAGTCGCTCGCTCCTGTCTGAATCCGTGGCGGCCACGCGAGGAGACGGGATCAGCCGGCCTTCATCTTGTAGAGATAAAGGGAAAGCACGGAAATGGCCGCGGGGGTCACGCCGGAGATTCGGTAGGCCTGTCCCAATGAACGGGGCCGCACGTGGGAGAGCTTCTCCCTGATCTCACGCGAGAGCCCGTTGATTTGCCCGTAGTCCAGGTCCTCCGGGAGGGTCACGTTCTCCATCTTCTGAAACCGCTTGAGACCCTGGGTCTGGCGGTCGACGTAACCACTGTACTTTATTGAAACTTCCGCTTGGAGCGCCACGTCCGACGGGACCGTTGCCAGCTCCGGACAGAACGCGGCCAGGCTCCCGAAAGCGATCTCCGGCCGGCGGAGCAACTGTGCCAACGACGTAATGTTCCGTACAGGCGCCGTTTCCATGGTGCGGAGCTGCTCCTGCACCGGCTGTGACGGCTGGATCCGGGTGTTCTCGAGCTTGTGGGTCAACTCGGTAATCTGCTCCTGTTTCCGGGCGGTCCGGGCGTAGGCCTCCGGGGTGGCGAGCCCGATACGGTGCCCCATCTCGGTCAGACGCAGGTCCGCGTTGTCCTCCCGGAGCAGCAGACGGTATTCGGCCCGGGAAGTGAACATCCGGTAGGGCTCGCCGTCGGTTCCCTTGGTGACCAGGTCGTCGATCAGAACGCCGATGTACGCCTGGTCGCGGGAAAGGACCAGCGGCTCGTCCCCCTTGAGGCTGAGACACGCGTTGATGGCGGCCATCAGCCCCTGGCTGGCGGCCTCCTCGTACCCGGTGGTCCCGTTGATCTGACCGGCCAGATAGAGGTTGCCGACGGATTTCGTCTCCAGGGAAGGCTTGAGCTGGGTCGGCTCCACGTAGTCGTACTCGATGGCATAGCCGGGCCTCATGATCTCGGCCTCCTCCAGCCCTTCGATGCTGTGGACCAGGTCCACCTGGACATCGAGAGGGAGGCTCGTGGAGATTCCGTTCGGGTAGACCTCCACCGTGTCATACCCCTCGGGCTCCAGGAAGATCTGATGCCGCTGCTTGTCCGCGAAACGCACCACCTTGTCCTCGATGGACGGGCAGTAACGCGGTCCGCGGCTCTTGATGACACCGGAATACATGGGCGATCGGTGGATGGCCTCGCGGATGATCTCGTGCGTCCTGGGGTTCGTATAGGTGATGTGGCAGGGGATCTGCTTCTGCTCGATCCTCTCCGTGCCGAAGGAGAACGGTATCGGGGTTTCGTCGCCGTCTTGAACCGAAAGTCTTGAATAATCAATGGTGTGGGCGTTCAAACGCGGGCAGGTCCCGGTCTTGAGCCGGCCCAGCCGGAGCCCGAGCGCGCTCAACGAGGCGCTCAGTCCCTGGGCAGCGAAATCGCCGGCCCGGCCGGCCGAGTAGTTGCGGTCGCCCACGTGGATGACGCCCTGAAGAAAGGTCCCGGTCGTCAGTATGGTCTTCCTGGCCTCGAATACTTCCCCGATCTGCGACTCGACTCCCAAGACCCTTCCGTCACGGCACAGCAGCGCCTCGACGCTGGCCTGCTTGAGGGTCAGATTCTCGCAGTTCTCCACCACCCGTTTCATCCGCCGCCGGTACAGGGCCTTGTCCGCCTGAGCCCGGGAGGCCCTGACGGCCGGCCCCTTCTTCGTGTTCAGCATGCGGAACTGGATGCCGGTCTCGTCGATGGCGCGGGCCATCTCACCGCCGAGGGCGTCGATTTCCTTGACGAGATGCCCTTTCCCGATGCCGCCGATGGCTGGATTGCACGACATCTGGCCGATGTGGTCGAGGTTCAACGTCAACATCAACGTGTCGAAACCCATGCGCGCGGCCGCCAGGGCGGCTTCGATGCCCGCGTGTCCGGCGCCGACGACGATGACGTCGTAGATTCTGCCGTTCCCCTTGTCCGACTGTTTCACGTGAAACATCCTTCGCTGACTTGCGGATCAGAATTCCAATTCTGCCAAATTCCCGAACAAACTTCCACGCGACCGAGCAACCCCGGCCACGGCCCGGAGCACTACTTCCCGATGCAGAACTGAGAGAAAATACGGTCGAGGATGTCGTCGTTGGTCACCGTGCCGATGATCTCCTCCAGGCTGTCGCGGGCTTCCTGCAGGTCCACCGCAACGATATCCGGCGGCAAACCCCGGTCTATCGCCCTGCACACCTCCACCAGGTGTGTCCGGGCCCGATCCAGGGCGGCCTTGTGGCGAACGTTGGTCACGACGATCTCCGGCTCCTCCGCGGAGTCGAGAAAACAGTCGCGCAAGGCGGCCTTCAGTCCGTCCAGCCCCTGGCTCGTCAACGCCGACACCTCGACCTGCTGAAGTTCCGGCAAGTAGTCCGAGACGGCCGATGGGTCGATCTTCCGGGGCAAATCGGACTTGTTGATGACCACGAGCCCTTGCCTGGTCCGGACCTTCTCCATCACCGTCGCGTCTTCCGGGGTCAGCGGCGAAGACCCGTCGAGAACGAGCATGCATCCCTGGCTCTCCTCGAGCCGCTTCAGGGTCACGTCGATGCCGATCTGCTCCACATCCTGGGTGCCGTCCCTGATGCCCGCGGTGTCCCACAGGACCACGGGCAGGCCCTTGAGATTGACGGTTTCCTCGATGAAGTCCCGTGTCGTTCCGGGCGTCGCCGTGACGATGGCCCGCTCCACGCCCAGCAATGCATTCATCAGGCTCGACTTGCCGACATTGGGCCGTCCGACGATGCATACCCGGACGCCCTCGCGGATCAACCGTCCCCACGCGTAACTGTCAACGAGCGCCGAGGTCCTTTCCACCACTCCGGCGACCTTGCGCCCCAGCTCTTCGCGCTGGAGCAGCTCGATCTCTTCCTCCGGGAAGTCGATGGCCGCCTCCACCTGCACCAGCGTATCCACGAGCTGTTCGCGCAGGTCCTTTACCTCCCGCGACAGCCCGCCCTCCATCTGGCCCAACGCGACGCCGGCGGCCTTTTGCGTACGCGACCGGATGAGATCCAGCACGGCCTCGGCCTGGGATAAATCCAATCGACCGTTCAAATAAGCCCTCCTGGTGAACTCTCCCGGCTCCGCATGCCGCGCACCGTGCTCCAGCGCCAGCCCGAGCACCTGCCGCACCACGTAGGGCCCGCCGTGGCAATGGATTTCCACGGTATCCTCGCCGGTATAGCTTCCGGGCTCCTGGAGATACACAAACATCACCTCGTCCACCACGGCCCCATTAACCGGATCCCGGACCCGCCCGTGGTACAACCGGTGCGACTCCCACTCGGCACCCTTGCGGGCGAGGAGCTCGGTCCCGATGCGTCTGGCATCCGGACCGCTCAGGCGCACCACCGCGATCCCTCCCTCTCCGGGAGGCGTCGCCACCGCTGCTATGGTATCGGCCCGGTACATCGAGAAGTCCCTTGACGGCGGCAGCCATTATAGCCCATCCGTCTCGGTCGCGCGTCCACTTCGGCGTTTCCTGACATGCCCCCCAAGCTCCATCCTCGAACCGCCGCGTATTCGCCTCCCCCGAAAAACTGTGTTACGTAAGGCGGTTGGACTGGAACGCCATGAACCAAACCACCGACGACCTGCGAATCGAGACCCTGCGTCCACTGCTGCCGCCGATGATCCTGGTAAACGAAGAGTTGCCGATTACCGCGGACGCGACCGCGACCGTGACCACGGCCCGCCAAGAGATCGAAGCGGTCTTGAGCGGCGACGACCGCCGTCTGCTCGTGATTTCCGGCCCCTGTTCCATTCATGACTCGAACGCGGCCCTCGAGTACGCCGGCCGCCTGAAGCATGAAGCCGCCCGCCTGGCGGACGATCTGCTGATCATCATGCGCGTCTACTTCGAGAAACCGCGCACGACGGTGGGCTGGAAGGGCCTCATCAACGACCCGGACCTCGACGGCAAGTGCAACATCAACAAGGGATTGCGGCTCGCCCGAGGCTTGCTGCTGGACCTCGCCAACATGGGCGTGCCCGCGGGGTCCGAGTTCCTTGACACCATCACCCCGCAATTCACCGCCGACCTGGTTTCATGGGGCGCCATCGGCGCCCGCACGGCGGAGAGCCAGGTGCACCGGGAGCTGGCCTCCGGGCTGTCCATGCCGGTGGGGTTCAAGAACAGCACCGGCGGCTCCATCCAGATCGCCATCGATGGCGTACGCGCGGCGCAGCACCCGCATCATTTCCTGGGCGTCACCCATCAGGGAATCGCCGCGGTCATCTCCACGTCCGGTAACGCGAGTTGCCACGTCATCCTGCGGGGCTCCAACCTCGGACCCAACTTCGACCGGACCGTGGTGGACGACACCGCCGAAGCCATGCGCAAGGCCCGCCTGCCGCACCGCGTGCTGGTGGACTGCAGCCACGGCAACAGCCAGAAGGACTACCGGCGGCAGCCCGAGGTCTGCGCCGACGTCTGCGAGCAGGTGGCCTCGGGGTCCGACAACATCTGCGGCATCATGATGGAAAGCCACCTCGTGGCAGGGCGCCAGGACATCAAGCCCGACACCCCTCTCACCTACGGCCAGAGCGTCACCGACGCCTGCATCGACTGGGAAACCACGGTCCCCATGCTGGAAGACCTCGCCCGCGCGTCCGCGAAGCGGCGCTCCTGAACGACTCCGCTCCGACGCCACGTCCGGGTGTCCCGTCCCGCCTCATTCCTCATCGGTCTGCCGGTCTTTCCCGTACAGGGAGATGAAGTACATGAGGGCGCCGGGGGTCGCTGTCTCACGCGTTCCTTGCGTTTTCTAGCGCATCGCCGTCGAGGCCCAGCGATTCGAGCACGGGACCGAAGTGCCCCGCGAAGCTCCCCGCCACGGGACCGTCGACAATCAGACGCTGGTCGCTGCCGCAATGGATAACCAGGGCATCCGCCAGGGTGCGTGACAACCGGCTGAAACGAACCTCGTCTCTCGGGTAGGTCCTCAACGCGCCGTCGTCGAGCGAGAGCTCCTCCTTCGGAACCTCCCCCACAACGACGCGGTCAGGAAACAGGAGCACCCAGCCCGCCCGCCCGTTGCCGGACGACGCCTCGAACACCGCGACGGCCCGGCTCCGAACGCCGGAAGTGACGGCGTGGTCCCCGGGCGCAAGGAGTTCCCGGTCGCCCATCTGCCGCAGGATAGCCGGCGCCGACCCTGACGGGACCTTCGACAGCGTCCCGTACTCCAGGCGGTCGCGCAGCCGCGACTCCAGCGCCTTCAGATATCCCGACCAGACCGCGGCGACCTGCTTGCGCTCCGGGAGCAACACCGAAGCATTGAACAGCACCATGTGGTCGTGCTCGACCGGCCAGTCCACCGCGGCCTTCGTCGCCAGCAGATCGACCAAGGACGCCATCAACGGTTCGGCCAGGGGGTCTCCGACCAGGTCCCGCGGGGGCTCGATCAAGTGTCGCTCGCCTTCCGCAATGCGTTCGACGCCGAGGCCGCCATCGTCGAAGGCGGTCGCCATTGCCTTCTCCAGCAGCACGCGGTTCACCTCATCACCGATGCGCTTGCGCGCCGCCACGGCGAACGCACTGTCTTCGATCACTCGCCGTGCTTCCCCCGTGTCGAGCCCACACCAGTCGCGGGCAAGCATCGCGAGCTGAATGAATCCCTCCTCGATCCGTATCTCCTCGCGGCTGCCGGCGCCGATGAGATCAACCTGAAGGCCTATCGACAGCGCCTTCTCCATTTCCTCGATCGCCTGGCTGGCCTTCGGCTCATTCAATCCACGCATGTCCCGCAGGATCGCGCCTAGACACTCGGCAATCGCCTGGCGTTGCGCGGGGCGCAAGGCCGCGAGGTCGACGGACGGCGTCAGGGTGGCGTCCGGTTCGCCGTCGTCGGCGAGTGCGCGCAGCAGCGCCAACTTGGCGAACTCGTCCGGAATCCGGGCGCGCAGGACGCGGTCCAGCAGGACCTTGCGGTTGTGGTCGATCCCCGGAACCAGCTTGTGAATGCGAAGCGCCTCGACGAGCCCCAGCCAATCCGCGCTCCGGTACGTGTGGTCCGGATCGTATGCGCGCGCCGCGTGCAGATAGACCAGCGCGACCGAACCTTCCAGCAGTTCCTTCAGCCAGGCCTCGGCGTACCTCTTGACGACGTGCTTGCCGACCCGCGAAAACGCCTCCCCGGCGAGAACCGACGCCGCCAGCGTAACCGGGTTCGCGCCGAGGGCAACGCGAGCGGCCAGCGTCGCGCCGCGCACATAATGCTGCCAGGGAGTGTACATCCGGTAGAGTCTGCGCGCCTTCTGCACTTGTTCGAGCCGCGTCACGACCTCCCTTACGGTCCACCCCGCGACGTTGACCACCGGCACCTGCTGGGCGACTTGCAGGAGGTCGCCGATCACGGACCGTGCAGCAAACGCGATGTCACCGATGCGCGCATCGAGTTCCGCCTTTTCGGCATCCTTCCCGTACAGCCGGGCCACTTCCCTCACCACATCGCGGATTTCCTCGAAAATGGCGCGGCCGTCGACGCCCTTGATCTCCCCGTCCTCTTGCTTCACGTAGCGCCGGTCGCGGATGCCGTCCCAGACGCGGTCGCAGCGGGCCTGGATCATTCTCCCGAGTTGAGCGTCCTGCTCCGACGGCGGCTCGTCCGTTTCGGGGCCGTGCGACCGCCGGAGCGCGCCCCAGGCCTGCTCCACCGGCGACACGCCCTCGGCCAGCCAGCGCTTCTCGACCTCTCTCAGATCGCGCTCACGCAGCTCGTCGATGTGCTGCTCGACGTCCGCGAGGAGCCTTCGGTCAACGGCAGCGGATCGCGTGAGGCCCGTCGCGAAACCCAGCGCGCCGGCGCCGAGCAGGGTGACCGCGATCCCCAATTCCGCCGAGACCATGAACAGGAGAGCGACCCCCGCGGCCGTGACGCTGCATCCTGCAAGTAACCAGCCGGCGGACGCGCTCATTCGGATCCATCGCATGTCGCCATCCTTCGGCAGGGTGTCCCGCCGGCAGGACCCAGTTCCATGCCTCGCAATGGGTTCCTGCTTGCTCGGATCGTAGCGGGCAGGGGCAACCGGCCCGTCGTCCCTGCGGGAGAATCCACCCGAGCGTAGACAGCTAGAGATCCACGGCCCTTCCCTGATCCGACGACTCGACGATGGCATCCACCAGCCGGTGCAGGTCCACGGCCGTGTTGAAATCCGGCTCGCAGCCCGTGCCGTTGCGGATCGCGCCGGCGAACCTCACGTACATCTCCGCGACGTTCCAGGGCTCTTTCTCCGGCGTCCCGGCCGGCGCCTTCACGTACTCGGCCGGCACCGGCAGGTCCTGGAGACCCGAGTCTCCCGCCCTGGCTCCCCGCAGACGGACCACCTCGAGCTGCGGCGTGTTGTCGGACGTGGCCACCAGGGTCCCCTCGCGGCCATAGATCTCCATGCCGTACCCGTACGCCTTGAAGGGTATGGCGGACACGTAGACCGAGGCCACCGCGCCGCTGGCCAGCCGCCCGCTCACCAGCACGTTGTCCGGAGAGGTGACGTCCACGTAACGTTGGGTATCGGTCTCGAGCCACTGACGTGCCTGGGAGCTCACCACCGCGGACACGGAGCTGAAATCACCTGCGATGAACCGCAGCGCGTCGATGGTGTGGCCGTGGGCGATGGTCAGGGTGTTGGCGCCCAGGGACGCGTCCTTTTGCCAGCTCCGGTCCGAGGGCCAGTTCAGTATGCCGCCACGCGCGACGCTCACGTGGCAGGCCATGACCTCGCCCACGTAGCCGTCCGCCACCAGGTCCCTCGCGTAGACGATGGCCGGGTTGGCCCTGGCCTGCAGACCCACCATGTGCCTGAGGTCCCGGGCCTCGGCCAGGTCGCGCATCTCCACGGCCTCGGCCCGGGTCTTTCCCAACGGCCACTCGGTGAAGACATGCTTGCCGGCATTGAGGGCATCCATGGTCACCTGGTAGTGGGCCGGAACCCGCAGCACCACCGCCACCGCTTCGATGTCGGGACAGGCGAGCATCTCGTGGTAGTCGGCGAACGCCAGCTTCGCGCCGAACTTCGCGGCCGATTCCTCGGCGCTCTCCTTGCGGGTGGTGCAGACAGCCGTCAACTCCACGTCGCGGCTGGCGACGATGGCGCGCATGTGCGCCCTCGGACCCCATCCACGGGTGGGATTCGCGCCGATGACACCTAACTTTATCTTCTCGGCCACTTTCTTTCCTTTCGAGTTAAAACAAGAGGTTGTACGTCAATGACAACAGTCCAAGAACCGACCCTATGGCTCCAGGAGAGGCTTCAGCCCCTCCCAGTCCGTCACCGGCGCCGCACAGGTGAAGTTCCGGCAGACGTAGACCGTCGGCTTGCCGCCGACCTGCGACTTGCCCTCCAGCAGCGGAGAAATCTCCTCCAGCCTGGCGTCGGGGTCGACCCACTGGAGCGTCTTGTTGGGCAGGTAGCTGTCCTGCACCTGCTGCACGATTCCGCGCGCGTCCGCATCGTCCTTGTCCGCCACCATGACGATCTCCGCGGGCATCGACAGGTGGAAGTCCAGGGCCCCGAGCATGGTGGCCAAGCCGAACGGCTCCTTCCCCATGGCGTCATAGTGAAGCCGCAGGACCTTCTCCGCCCGCTCCAGCAAGTCCTGCTCTCCGGTGTAGTGGTGGAGCCGCAGGAGCACCGAGGCGGCCACCGAGTTGCCCGACGGGATGGAGTGGTCGAACCCGGGCTTGGTGCGGCTGATGAGCTGCTCGTGGGACTTGCCGGTGTAGAAGAACCCGCCGTTGGCGTCGTCCCAGAACTCGTCCACCATGGTCCGGGCCAGGCCCTTGGCGCGCTCCAGGAGACCGGCCTCGAAGGTCGCCTCGAACAGGTCCAGCAGGCCGGCGATGAGGAAGGCGTAGTCGTCCAGGTAGCCCAGCAGCTTGGCCTGCCCGTCCTTGTACGTGTGCAGCAGGAGGCCCTTGTCGAACATGCGCGTGAAGATGAAGTCCACGGTCTTCGCCCCCGCCTCCCGGATGCGGGCGTCTCCGGTGATGGCATAGGCCGCGGCCAACCCCGACAGCATCAGGCCGTTCCAGGAGACGATGACCTTCTCGTCGCGGAAGGGCTTGACCCGCTTCTCCCGCTCCTCGAACAGACGCGCCCGGGACTCGCCCAGAACTGCCTCGATGTCCTGCTCGTCCTTGTTGAAGTACCGGGCCGCCTGCTCGACGGTCAGGATCGGGTGCAGGATGTTCTTGCCCTCGAAATTGCCGAGATCGGAGACGTCGTAGACCCGGCAGAAGATCTCGCCGTGCTCCTTGCCCAGCAGCTCCAGGACCTCCTCGCGGGTCCACACGAAGAACTTGCCTTCCTCGCCCTCGCTGTCCGCGTCCTGGGCCGAGTAGAAACCGCCTTCGGGCTGGCACATCTCCCGCAGCGCGTACTCCAGGGTCTCCTCGACGATGCGCTTGAAGAAGCCGTCCCCGGTGATGCGGTAGGCCTCGGCGTAGACCTGCGCGAGCTGGCCGTTGTCATAGAGCATCTTCTCGAAGTGGGGGACCAGCCACTTGTCGTCCACCGAGTAACGGTGGAAGCCGCCGCCGAGCTGGTCGTACATGCCGCCCTCGGCCATCTTGCGGAGGGTCTCGGTGATCATCTCCAGGTAACGCTGGTTCCCCGACAGCCGGTAGGAGCGCAGGAACAGGTTGAACACCCCGGCGTTGGGAAACTTGGGCGCCCGGCCGAAGCCGCCGTGGTTGGCGTCGTAGGCCGGGGTCAACCCCGCGGCGCCCCCGGTGACGACATCCACGCTCAGTTCCTGGCCCGTCTCGCTGAGCACGCTCATGCGGTCCAGCGCCGCCACGAGCTGGTCGACGTTCTTGGCCACGTCCTGCG
The DNA here is from genome assembly GCA_965219905.1 of uncultured Binatia bacterium (SeqCode). Taxonomy (GTDB): domain Bacteria; phylum Desulfobacterota; class Binatia; order UBA9968; family JAJDTQ01; genus JAJDTQ01. Next base: position 656,824 of record CBDCOS010000008.1, read on the forward strand.
GCTTGTTGCGGTATGCCTCCACCACCGCCTTCAGCACCCTCGGAAACCCCGGCATGCCCTGCCGGTCCTCGGGCGGATAGTAGGTGCCGCCGAAAAAGGGCTTGCCCTCCGGGGTCAGGAACACGGTCATGGGCCAGCCGCCCCGGCGGATGAGCATCTGCACCGCGTTCATGTAGATCTCGTCCAGGTCCGGCCGCTCCTCCCGGTCCACCTTGATGCTGACGAAGTTCTCGTTCATCAGCGCGGCGATGGCCTCGTTCTCGAAGGACTCGTGCTCCATCACGTGACACCAGTGGCAGGCCGAATAGCCGATGCTCAGGAGGATCGGCTTGTCTTCCTCCCGGGCCTTGGCAAAGGCTTCCTCTCCCCAAGGGTACCAGTCCACCGGGTTGCCGGCGTGCTGCAGCAGATACGGGCTCGTCTCGTTGGCCAGGCGGTTCATTGGCAGGTTCTCCTATGGCACTTCTTCAACATCAATACTTGCGGACCACCGCAACCACCACGCCGCGGACCTCCACGTCCGCTTCATCCGCCGCGATGGGGGCGAGCCCTTCGTCCGCGGACCGCAGCAGCACCTTCCCGCCCTGACGGTGGAACCGCCTGACCGTCGCCTCGCCTCGGACCGTGGCCACCACCGTGTCGCCGTCCCGCGCCTCCGGCGACGACTGCACCAGGATGAGGTCTCCGTCCCGGAGCTGCTCCTCCGCCATGGAATCGCCCCGGACGCGCAGAGCGAACGTGCCGGGGCTTTGCGCCAGCTCCCTGGGCAAGCCCGGGGCGTCTTTCGCCTCCACCGGCTCGAGGACAGGCTCCGGCCGTCCAGGGACGGTCATGGGATCAGCCTAGCAGGCTCGGGATTCCATTACACCTTTGGCCACGTCGACCATGCCCCGGGCCTTGAGGGCGTTGGAGTCCTCCGCACCGTAGAACTTCCCGAGGTAGGCCGCCACCTTGCGCAACACCTCGTAATGGGCCTCGGCGCACGCGCTCCGGGCCTCGGACGGCAGCTCGTCGAACTCCCGCTCGATGTTCCCGAGCCAGCCCGGCAGGTACTCCACCTCGATGTCCTTCCCGGTATAGAGATATCCCTCCAGCGAGCCGACCCTGGCCGCCAGGCCGTAGACCCGCGTGATGTCGGATGCATCCATGATCGCGTCCTCCCTCCTGCCGCCGTCGGTGCGGCACACGCCGCCGGCGCCGGATTATCGACACTAGCGCGTCTCCCGCGTACCCGAGCGACGGTTCTTCTGATATTTCCTCACCGCCTGGTTGTGGTCCCGCAGCCTCGCCGAGAAGTGGTGGCGGCCGTCGTTCGTGGACACGAAGTACAGGTATCCGACGTCCGCCGGATGGAGCGCCGCCTTCATGGCGGCCAGGCCGGGATTGGCGATGGGACCCGGAGGCAACCCCTTGATCGTGTAGGTGTTGTAGGGGCCGGGGGTGCGCAGGTGCTTGCGGGTCAGGTCGCCGTTGAAGTCCTCGAGGCCGTAGATGACCGTCGGATCGCTCTGGAGCCGCATGCGCCGCTTCAAGCGGTTGTGGAAGACGGCGGACACCAGCGGCATGTCCGCGACCGGGCCGCCTTCCTTCTCGATGATGGAGGCCAGCGTCACCACTTGATGCCGGGTCATCCCGAGCTCCCGGGCGCGCGCTTCCATTTCCGGAGTGAAGGTGTCCTTGAACTCGGCGAACATCGTCTTGGCGATCTCTTCCTCGGTGGCCAGCGCCCGGAAGTGATAGGTGGTGGGGAAGAGATAGCCTTCCATGCTTTCGGCCCCGAGGCGGGCGAGGGCGGCCGGATCGGTCACCGCCGCCGCGAACCGCTCCGGCGTCGCCAGTCCCTTCCGTTCCAGCAGGCTGCCGATCTGCCGGACCGTGAAGCCCTCGGGAATGGTCACCTTGTAGAACACGGTCCTGCCGCGGACCAGCCCGTCGAGCACCGACCGGGGCGACACCGCCCCCTCGAAGCGGTAGAGGCCCCGGTGCACTCTCGTATCGAGTCCGCGCAACCAGGCCCAGAACACCAAGAGCCGGGGCTGCGAGACGACCCCCTTTTCGCCGAGCTCGCGGGCCACCGACGCAAACGTGTCGCCGCGCCGGATCTCGATCTCCGCAACCGACGAATGGCCGTGGTAGGGGGTCAGGAGGAACGCGGCCATGTAACCGAGGACGATGAGGGCGGCGAGCAGCAGGAAAGCGCCGGCAACCAGAAGGCCTCGACGACTGGAAAGCACGGAGTCGGGCACCTTTAGTTGTCGGTTACGTTCACCTTCATCCATCCTTCGATCTGCTTCAGGAAACCGGAGAACGGATCGTCCTTTTTCGGCGAAGCCGCAAAGTAGGCCTTGTGCATGTAGTCGAGGGCTCCGGACAGGTACTCGAACTTCTCCGAGAGCTCCTGGAAGAGCAGGAATCCGGTCCGGTAGAGCGACAGGTCCACTTCGGAGACCTTCCAGTAGGACCGGCTGCCTTCCTGCAGGTAGTAGTCCAGGTACCCGCCGCGCTCCACGTAGGACCGGAAGAACCCGCTCATGAACAGGGTGTAGTCCCCCAGGTACTTCCGCATCCGCCGTTCCTGCATCAGGGGGTTCTCGCGCGAAACCGTAGCGTCGTCCGCCGCCAGCATCTCCACCACGCTGTCGAGCCGCTGGTTCCTGCGGGAACGCATGCGGTACAGCCGGTCGCTGCGGGCGAACTCCGTCAGCACGTCCGCCACGTAGCCCGTCACCTCGGCATCGCGGATCCCCAGCTCACCGAAGCATCGTTGCGTCGTATTCAGGAAGAACCCCTGCAATCGGTCTCTCGAAAGGATCTTTTTCATGGCGTCACCCGTGGCAGCGTATGGCATCAGGAAACGGCGGGGATGTCAACTCGTTTCGCGCGGGGCATCGACCGCCGGCGCGGTGGCCGGGCGAGGCCTCTCGGCGTCCCCCGCGAGCTCGCCTTTCCGCGGCTTGACGCTGCTCGCCATGCCTCATAACCTGCGAAGATTCGTTTTGGGAAGCGCTTCGGTGAAGATCTACAAGGCACTCACCATCGCGGGATCGGATTCGGGGGCCGGAGCCGGCCTTCAGGCGGACCTCAAAACCTTTGCCGCGCTCGGGGTCTACGGCACGTCCGTGGTCACCGCCATCACCGCCCAGAACACCACCGGGGTCACGCGCGTCCTCGAGACGCCGGCACCGGTGGTGGCCGCGCAGATCGACGCCGTCATGGACGACATCGGCGCCGACGCGGTCAAGACCGGCATGCTCGCCAACGCCCGCATCATCCGCACCGTCGCCGACAAGGTCCGGCAGCACGGTATCCGGCGCCTGGTGGTGGACCCGGTGATGGTGGCCAAGGGCGGCCACGTCCTGCTGCGCCCGGACGCCGTCCGGACGCTGCGGACCCGGCTGTTGCCGCTGGCAACCGTGGTCACGCCGAACCTGCCCGAGGCGCAGGCCCTGACAGGAGTGGACGGGACCGGGGTGCGCGCCATCCGGGAGATGGCCAAACGCATCGTCGATATGGGCGTCACGAGCGTCGTGGTGAAAGGGGGGCATCGAAGGGGAGCCGCCACTGACATCTTGTTTGACGGCGCGGCATTCCACGATTTCCCGGCTTCCCGGATACGGACGCGGAACACCCATGGAACAGGGTGCACGTACTCGGCGGCCCTGGCCTGCGGCCTGGCACGTAACAGGTCATTGGAAACCGCGGTCGCCGAAGCAAAGGCGTTCATTACCGAGGCCATCCGCCAAGCGTACTCCATCGGAGCGGGGCACAGCCCGGTGAATCATTCCCACCGGTAGAGGAATGCGGACGGTCTCGAGTGATCGTCCGGCTCATGGGTGAGCGCGGATCCCGTGAATCAGCCCGGGAGGGGCCGGGACCGGCCATCTCCGATCCAACCGAAACTCAGGATGCCCAATCCGGTGAGCATCAGCGTGACCCCCGAACCCACCGTACGAACGGCATTCCAGCGCTGCCACGGTTCGGAATAGGCCTGCCACACCGCTGCCGCGCGCGCCGTATCCAGTGGGGTCTCCACCAGCGCCAGTGTTTCATTGAGCGCGACGTTGACGGTGACCGTAGGGACCATGGCACCCGAAACGTAGAGTATGCCGCCCGCTCCGAAGAAGAGAGCGGCCCATACTTCCCCGCATTTCCAGGCCACCAGCGCCGTGACCATCAGGACGAGAGACGTCCCCCAGAACGCGGGAGCGAATACAAGGTTGCGCACGCTCGCGTTCATGGCCTGCATGGCGGCGATGGCGACATTGGAGTCCGCCGCATCCAGGCCCCACATCGTCGAGCAGACCCAGGCATAGAAGAACCCGAAGATGGCTCCCGAAAACAGCAGGGCCAGCACCGCCATCGGCTTCAGAAGGAATGTCACCATGTCCAGTCTCTCCCTCTGTCCTGTGAATCCCGCCGCTGGCGGATTGCATGCCTACGCTGCGAGCCGCGCAACACACCTGCGAGCCGCCTCGGCGATCGCAGCCGGATCCACGGTCGTCAGCATGCTGTCCCGCACGACCGGTCGTCCTTCCACCAGCAGATCGCGCACCGTGAACGGGCCGCAAAGCACGAGAGCGGCCACCGGGTCCCAGGCGCCGGCGGCGCCCAGGCCGGAAACGTCCCAGATCGCAAGGTCGGCGCGCTTGCCCGGCTCGATGGTTCCGAGATCGCCGGCGCGTCCGAGGACGGCCGCCCCGCCCAGGGTCGCCATCTGAAGGGCTTCGCGGGCGCTCATGGCGGCGGCGCCGTAACGGACCCGCTGCAGCATCATGGCCTGCCGGGCTTCGGGCAGGAGGCTTCCCGAGTCGTTGCTGGCCGATCCGTCGACGCCCAGGCCGACGGCGACCCCGGCGTCGCGCATGGCGCGGACCGGCGCGATGCCCGACCCCAACCGGCAGTTGGACGACGGGCAGTGCGCGACGCCGGTCCCGGTCCGGGCGAAGAGGGCGATCTCGGCCGGGTCAAGCTGAACGCAGTGCGCGTGCCACACGTGCTCACCGACCCAGCCCAGCGACTCGGCATACTCGCCGGGCCGGCAGCCAAGATTATCGAGCGCCCAGGCGACGTCCTCGGTATTCTCGGCGAGGTGAGTGTGCAGACGCACTCCCTTGTCGGCCGCCAGCGCCGCGGCATCGCGCATCAGTTCCCGGGAGACGGAAAAGGGCGAGCAGGGAGCGATGCCGACGCGGACCATGGCGCCCTCGGACGGATCGTGAAAGGCGTCGATCACGCGGATACAGTCATCGAGGATGTCGGCCTCGCGCTCGGTCAGGCTGTCCGGCGGCAGGCCGCCGGAGCTTTCGCCGATGCTCATGGCGCCGCGGGTAGGGTGGAAGCGCAATCCGACGGAGCCCGCGGCCGCGATGGTGTCCTCCAGCCGGACGCCGTCGGGATAGAAATAGAGGTGGTCCGAGCTCATGCCGCAGCCGGACAGGGCCAGTTCCGCCAGCCCGAGCTGCGCCGAGACGAACATGTCCTCGGGCCGCATGCGCGCCCACACCGGATAGAGCGACCTGAGCCAGCCGAACAGCGACGCGTCCTGACAGGCCGGCACGGCCCGCGTCAGGGTCTGGAAGAGATGGTGATGGGTATTGACGAGCGCCGGCGTCACCACGCAGCCGCGGGCATCGATCACCTCCCAAGCGGCAGGGTCCTCCGGACCGCCGGCGCCCACGCTCTCGATGCGGCCGTCCACCGCAAGGATGTCCGCCCTCCCGAGTTCGCTTCGGTCGGCGTCCATCGTGACGACGATGTCGGCGTTGCGGATCCAGTGTTTACGGCCTGCCAATGGAGTTCTCCTGTTCAGCGACGGTCCGCATCGCCACATCACCCGAATGACCCTTTGGCCGCACGGGGTCAGCCCGTCCGCTCAACGGCGAGGAGGGTATATGCACGGTGACCCAGCCAGACCGCGACGAGACACAATGCGACCGACAGGGCGATGTTGCCGAGAGCCTGGGGCCATTGGCCGGCCCGCAGGAGGTCCAACGTCTGCAGGCTGAAGGCCGAGAAGGTCGTGTAGCCTCCACACACGCCCACCATGAGGAACGCGCGCGCCTCCGGTCCCGGCAATCCAAAGCGGTCCGGAAAGGAATCCATCGACGCCAGGACCCCGATGAGGAACGACCCCGAGACGTTCACGGCAATCGTGCCCCATGGGAACGCCTGCCCGAACGCTCCGGCGACCAGGTTGTTGCACCCGTAGCGTGCTACGCCCCCGATGGCGCTACCGAGCGCAATCCACAAATAGATCATGTCGTGGAATCTGTACCGTCACGACCTGAAAGCACCACCAGGGCATCGAGGGCGACACCGCCCCGGCGTCGCAGCACAAAGGGATTGACGTCGATGGACTCGAGCCGGTCGCCCAGGTCACGGGCGAGCCGCGACACCGCCATCAACGCCTTGACTACCGCGCTCCGGTCCAGCGCCGGCGCCCCGCGATAGCCGTCGATCAACCGGGCGGCCCCGGTGCGCGCGATCAATGCCTCGGCCGCAGTCTCATCGAGGGTCGGGGCGGCGAAGGCAACGTCACGATAAAGCTCCAGCGCCACCCCGCCCGATCCGAACATCACCACGGGGCCCATCTCCGGATCGCGCGAGGCGCCGACCACCAGCTCCAGCCCCCCGGCTACCTGCTCGGCCACCAGCACGCCGTCCACGGTGACTCCCGTGGCCTTGCGCGCGACGTTGCGCAGGATGGCGCCGTAGCCTTGGCGCACGGCACCGGCGTTACCGTTGTTCAACAAGACGCCGCCGGCGTCCGACTTGTGGGTCAGCTCGGCACCCGCGGCCTTCAGCACCACCGGGAATCCGACGGCGCGGGCAATCCGCACCGCCTCGGCCGCGCTGCCGGCCAGCCGCTCCCTGGGCGTCCGCAGCCCGTAGGCCCGAAGCAGCGCCTTGGACTCGATCTCCGACAGCGGCGACGGCCCCGGGCCGTCGGCGGTCCTCGCCAACAGCCTCCGGACCGCCGGCGGCGGCGCCAACCGCCCGCCTCGCTTCGTGTCCGCCTTCCTCGACAACCGCTCCGCGTAGGAGATCACCGAGCGCACCGTGCGCAGCGACTTGTCCGCTTCCTGCATGAAGGCGACGTTCCGAAGGCCGTCGCGCAGGTCGCGGGCATAGTCGTTCAGACCGTGCGAGATCATGGTGACGAAGGCGATGGGTTTCCTCGCCCGGGCTGCCAGCTCGTTGACCGCCCGCATGTTGGTTTCCTTGTTCCCGCCCTCCGGCGCCCTCAGCAGCTCCTCCTGCAACAGCAACGTGTCGACCCCGGGATCGTCCAGCATGGTCTCGACGCACTGCACGTAGGTCTCGTGGCTGCTCAGGCCGGCAAATCCGGAATCCAGCGGATTGCCGATGACCGTGCCCACGCCGAGCAGCTTCTCCAGGCGCTTGCGGGTCTTGCGGGCGAGGGGCGGAAAGGACAGGCCGTTGGCTTCCGCCTGGTCCAACAGCACGCCGCGCAGGCCGCCGGAGAAGGTCATGGCGCCCAATCCTTCGCCCTTGGGCAGCCGGGCGTGCAGCAGGTACTCCGCCATCTCCACCACGTCGTCGAGGGTGTTGACGCGAACCGCGCCGTAGTCGCCGGCAATGGCGTCGAAGGCGGCGATGGATCCCGCCAGCCCTCCCGTGTGGGCCAGCGCGGCCGCCCGGCCGTTGTCCGAGGTGCCGAGCTTGACCACGATCACCGGCTTGCCCGCCTTTTTCGCGGTGGCGCAGGCGGCCAGGAACCGGTCCGGCTCGCGCACCGCTTCCAGGTAGGACACGATCACCCGGGTCTGCGGATCGGCCGCGAAATACTCGATGTAGTCCGCGGTCTTGAGCCCGGCCTCGTTCCCGCTGGAGACGATGTAGCCCACGTCCATGCCGCGCTCTTCGAGGGTGCGCTTGAGCGCCATCACCAGCCCGCCGGACTGCCCGACGACGGCAACGGGGCCGGGCTCGGTGCGCTGCGGCCGGTTGTCGCTCATGGTGACGAACCTGGCGCCGCCGTTGAAGTTGCCGATACAGTTAGGGCCGGAGACGGCGATTCCCAGTTCCGCGATGGCGGCGGCGAGGGCCTCACCTCGCGCAATGGCGGCGGGATCGGGCGATTCGCCGAAACCCGCGGAGACCACGGTGGCGCTGCGCGCCCCGGCGGCCGCCCCTTCGCGCAGGGTCGCCTCCACGTAGGGCGCGGGCACGAACACGACCAGGTGGTCGGGCGGCTCGGGCAACTCCGCGTAGCTCCGGTAGCACCGGGTCCCCCACACCTCCTCGCGTCTCGGGTTGAGCGGATAGACCGGGCCGCCGTAGCCGTAGCGGGCGAGGTTGCGTGCGCAGCGCTGGGGCCAGTTCCCCGGCCTCTCGGTGGCGCCGACGATGACGGCGTTGTGCGGGTTCAGCAGCGCCTCCACGTCAGAACGGGGGTTGGATTCGGGTCGTGATGCTCGGGTTCCTCGGGAGCTCATGGGGTTCCGTGGGTCGAGTCGGCAGGATGCCCACCACCACCAGGAAGACCGAGAACAAGCTGGCGTGGCTGACGTCCAGAGGCACCGCGTCCGACAGATCGGGATGGACGTCGTTGTTGGGGTTTGGTCTTTCCCGTCCCGAATGTCTGAGAGCTCACACTATGAGTGCGTCCATACGTCCATGTTGCTGGATTGTCAACGGGAGCAGTTGGACGGTCCCTGGAGAAAAAAGGATAGCCCCGACTAAAGAAATGGATTATGATACCGATCAATATAATATGATCGGTAGAATCGGCCGGGAGCCGGTTGCCGGGGTTGGGGCCGAGAGCAGTTCCGGGAACCGAGAAGGAGCCGACGAAGAGTGAACGCAGAGACGATTAGCATCATCGTATCCGTCATAGCGGCAAGCGCCACCGTCGGGACTCTCGCAATGACCGGCATCAGGCAGGTGCGCCAAGACATGGACCGGCGTTTCACCGAGCTACGTGAAGACCTGCGTGAAGTGCGACAGGACGTGAATTCCCTGCGTGAAGAAGTAGGCGCCCTCAAGAGCGATGTGGCCGCTCTCAAGAGCGACGTGGCTATCCTAAAGGGGAACGTGGCCACTCTCCAGAGTGACGTCGCCATGCTCAAGAGGCGGGATGGGGCCGCAGTCGCGAACTGATGTCCCGGACGGCGATGATGTACCCCTCGGCGTGGTCGCCGATGATCTCGCAGCGCGTCTCGCCCCAAGTCCAGAAGTATACTGCCATGTAGGCGCAAAGCAGCGCGTCCAGCCGGTCCTCCAGCGACTTGAGGGCCAAGCCGCGGAGTTCTCCAGGGTTTTCATCAAGCACCGGGAGAGCTCGGGCGACGGCAGCAGGGGAGGGTCCTGGCGGGTCAGGTGGGTGCCGATGGCCGTCTGAAAGTCGGCCAGACCGGCCTGCCGGACCGCCACGGGGCCTTTCTTGTACTTGATGATGCGCGGCCGCTCGAAGAATGCCACCTGCACCAGATGGGGGAAGATCTCGAGCTGCCGGCAGCCGGCGCGGCCGGGCAGGAACGGGTTCGACGAGAAACCCCTTCGCCGAAGCTTGCGGCACAACCGGACCGGCCGTTCGCAACGGACCCGGTTGGCCGGATAGGCTCCAGCGTGATAGCGGCCGAACCGGGACGAGACCATCTTGTCCGCGGGCCGGGACGTCCCCGGCGGGTTCCTGGCGATGATCGGTGCGTCAATGCCCAGCCAGACATCCTTCCCGCCGCACGTCTCCACCCACTCAAGAATCTCCGTGTCGGTCGTGCGCCGGGCCGAACTCACGAGGCGGTAGCCGTCGCCCTCGGACACCAGAAGGGCCAGTCCGGTCGGATTGCGGTTGCCCCATGCCAGGTCGATGCCGATGAAGTTCATGAGCGAGGGAGGGGAAAGACCACAAGCCCTTTCGGTAGGCCCATTGGGACCGGCTATTTCCCGGAACCCGACCGGCGCAGATGGAAGGGCGCCTCCTCTCCCGCCATCAGCCGGCGGATGTTCTCCCGGTGGCGCACCACCACCAGGGTCCCGACGACCAGGCTCATCCAGACGACTTCCTGGGGATAGGACAGCGCCCACGCCGCCACCGGGCCGGCCACGCCCGCGGCCATGGAAGCCGGGGAGACCCGGCGGCTCACCAGCATCACCAAGGCGAAGACACCCAGCAGCACAAGAATGCCCAGGGGCATGACGCCGACGTAGACCCCGGCGGCGGTGGCCACCCCCTTGCCGCCCTTGAACTTCAGGAAAACCGGGTAGAGGTGCCCCGCGAAGGCGGCCAGACCTCCCGCGGCCGCCGCGGCCACTCCGAGATCCAGGAGGTGTGCCGCCAACACCGGCAGGAAACCCTTGGCGACGTCGAAAAACAGGGTCAGGAGGCCCTTCTTCCACCCCAGGGTCCGCGCCACGTTGGTGGCGCCGATGTTGCCGCTGCCGGCGCTGCGCACGTCCACGCCCGCGGACGAGCCCACCAGGAAGCCGCTTGGGACGGATCCCAGGAGATAGGACAGTATTGTCAGGACGATAGGTGCCAGCATGGCGTCGGGCCGGCATCCGGCCGGCATATCCCTTGCTCGGACAAAAAAAGGGAGGAAGCGCGCGGGCTTCCTCCCTTGGTCCCAAGCCCTCTTCGTCAGGCGGCGGGCTTCACGTACACGTTCGAGTCCATTCTCGACTCGGCCCCGAGCCTAGTCATGTCAGACTCGAACATCTCGCGGATGTACGCCGGCTGGTCGTAGTACTCGATCTGGTTGCCGCCGGACTTCACGTCCTTGTCGACCTTGGAGATGTCTCCGTAGCCCTCGCCCATGCTGTGCTTGATGCCGCCGAAACGCAAAGGCAGGTAGCGCGCGCCGGTGGGGCCGAGGTTGAAGTGCTGGTGGAACATCATCTCCGGCGGCACGAACACGCTGCCGTCCTGCCAGTCGTAGCGCTTGGGCTCCTCGCCCTCCCACCAGAACAGCGAGAAACCCTGCCCCTTGATGATGATGACGTTGAAGCCCGGCCCGTGGCGGTGGGCCTTCTTGTACGTCCCCACCGGGAACTCGGAGATGTGCGCCGCCATGGTGCCGTCGCACATTTCCAGGAAGACGTTCTTGCCGCCCGCGCCGCGCTCCTTCCACTCCTGCAGGTTGAAGGTGCGGGTGTCGGCGATGAAGTTGGTCTCCCAGATGCGGCCGGGATGCTGCGTGCCCGTGCTGGAGAAGTAGTCCGGCCGCCCGTCGAAGCGGTCGAGGAAGTCGTAGGGCGCGTTGAAGATGAAGTCCTCGCTGTGGAACAGGCTGAAGATGATCGGCATGTTGTTGACCGAGAACAGCCGCGCAGGCTTGTCGCCCTGGCCGTTGAAGTGCTGGTGATGCACGTTCAACGGCACCGAGATGAGGCTCCCTTCCTGCCACTCGAAGGTCTGCTTGGCGCCGTTGTCGTTCCAGATGGTGGTCGCGCCGCGCCCCTGCACCACCAGGATCAGCTCCTCGTAGAGGTGGCGCATGGGGTTCAGGCTCTTGCCCGGCGCGATCTCGACGATGTAGGCGCCGGTGGCGTCGCCCGCTCCCTCCATGTTGAACAGCGTCCCGTCTCCGCCCATGCGGTCCCACCACTTGAGCGGCACCTCCTTCAGGTCCTTGATGAAGAAAGTCTCGACGACGTCAACTCCCTCGCCCTTCTGCCACTTGTAGAAGAAGGGGATGTTGTCCATCGTGGTCTCGATCTCTTGCGCCGGCTTGGCCATGGGCTCCTCCCAATCTCAATGAAATTCAAGAGCTACCTTCTACATGAGGCGCTTTGAAAATACAACCAACCTTTGCGGCTTCAGGCTCCTGCAAGCAACCACCCGCGACCACGGACCTGGCGAAGCAGCTGAAGGTATTGTGACCCAATTACTAATTTATAAACAAATTAGTAGAAATTAGTATTTTGAAAGAGTGCACGGTCCGACACACCCTTGTTTGACACCCCGGATTCAGCTTCCCTATAGTCAGTGCCTTCACGGCATCTTCATTCTTGTCCCCAGGGAGACCTTTCATGTGGATCAACGAACCGCGGGCCAAGCGGGTGCTGGCCGCGCATGACCTCGACGCCCTGCTGGCCGCCACCAACATCCCCAACGTCTTCTACCTGAGCGGCGTGTGGCGGAGGCAGGACATCGCCGCCGTGGTCACCCGGGACGCGGTGACCGCGCCGTGGCTGGTGATTCCCCGGGCCGAGGTGGATTACATGGTGGACACGGTGCCCCCGGCCGGCGTGGTCACCTACGGCACGTTCTTCCGCGTGATGGAGGACAACGGGCCGCTGACGCCGCGCGAGCAGCGCATCCGCGAGTTGGGCATCGACCTGGAGCCGGTGACCAACTTCTTCGAGGGGCTCGTCCGCACGCTGGAGAACGCGGGGCTCGACCGGAGCCGGCTCGGCTACGACGAGCGGGGTCTGGACCCGGCGCTGGCCGAGCGGCTTCGGGAACGGTTCCCGCACCTGGAGCTGGTGCCGGCCATGGCCGTGTTCCGTGAGATCCGCATGGTCAAGAGCCCGGCGGAGATCGAGCGCATGACCGAGGCCGTGCGGGTCACCGAGCAGTCCATCTACGAAGCCGCCCACGAGGCGCGCGAGGGCATGACCGAGGCCGAGATGTGCATGGCTTTCGACCTGGGACAGGTGCGGCGCGGCGCCGAGCCCAACATGAACCACGTGGGCTTCGGCCGGAGCGCCGCCCTGGGCATGACCAACGTGCCGGACGACACGCTCAAGGTCGGCGACATGATCCGTTTCGACGTGGGATGCCTCTACAAGGGCTACCTCACCGACATGTCGCGGACCTTTTCGTTCGGTCCTCCGGACGACAAATTCTCCAGATATTACAACGCTGTACTCAAAGGCCAAGATCTGGCCCTGAGCCTCGTCAAGCCGGGCAAGGTCGCCTCCGAGATCTTCCACGAGACCGTGGCCGAAGTACGCGAGACCGGCATCCCCCACTACGGCCGTCAGCACGTCGGCCACGGCATCGGCCTGGGCCTGGGCGGCTACGACCGGCCCACCATCGCGCCCAGCGACGACACCCCGCTGGAGGCCGACATGGTGCTGTGCATCGAGACCCCCTACTACGAAATGGGCTGGGGCAGCGTCCAGGTGGAGGACATGATCGTGGTCACCGAGGACGGCTACCGGCGCCTCACCTCCGTGCCGCGCCACCTCCAGGTGCTGGAGCCCCGTTCGTGACCGTGTGCCCCGCCCAACACTCCGTCATTCCCGCGCAAGCGGGAATCCAGGGGTGGTGGTGACGTTTTGACATGAGCCAACTCATCGGCCTCTCGTGCATCCGCTGCGGCGCGTCCTTCGGCATCGAGCCCCGCTTCGACGGTTGCCCTGAATGCCGGGCGCAGGCACCCGCCAACCTGACGCCGCGCTACGACCTCGACGCCGTTGCGCGGACCCTCTCCGCCGAGTCACTCGGGGACCGGCCTCCGGACATGCGGCGTTACCGCGAGTTGCTGCCCCCGGACGTCCAGGACGCCGCCACCCTGGGCGAGGGCGGTACGCCGCTGCTCCACTGCGGGCGCTACGGCCGCCGGCTCGGACTCGAACGTCTCTTCCTCAAGGACGAGTCACGGAACCCGTCGGGCTCCTTCAAGGACCGGCTCGCGTTCACCGCCCTGGCCATGGCCGGGCGCTTTGGCGCCAAGGCCGTGGGGGTCAGCTCCACCGGCAACGCCGGCGCCGCGGCCGCGGCCTACGCCGCCCGCGCCGGGCTGCCCTGCATCGTGCTCACCGTCCAGGGCGCGGCCTCCGCCATCGTCACCCAGATGCAGGCCTACGGCGCCATGGTGGTGGCCACCCGCACCAAGGCCGACCGCTGGAAGCTCCTGCAGACAGGAGTGGCCGAGTGGGGCTGGTATCCGACCTCGCCCTACTTCGGCCCGCCCGTGGGCAGCAACCCCTACGGCGTGGACGGCTACAAGACCCTCGCCTACGAGGTGTGCGAACAGATGGAATGGGAACCGCCCGACTGGTGCGTGCTGCCGGTGGCCTACGGCGACGCGCTCTTCGGCATGTGGAAGGGCTTCGAGGAGTTGGCCGCCTTGGGGTTGATCGCCAGGAAGCCGCGCATGGTGGCCGCCGAGATGGCCGGCTGCCTCTCGGCCGCCCTCGTCTCCGGTGACGACGCCATCCCCGAGGTCGCGGCGCCTTCCCCCTACGTGGCCGGCTCCATCAGCGTGAACCAGAGCACGTACCAGGCGCTGCGCGCCCTGCGCGCTTCCGGCGGCACCGCGCGGGTGGCGCGGAATGACGAGTTGCTGGGACTGCAACGGGACCTCGCCGCCGACGAAGGCGTCTACGCCGAGCCCTCATCCCTGGCCGCCCTTGCCGCATTGCACCGGCTGTGCGAAGAAGGCCGCATCGCCCGAAACGACACGGTGATGTTGCTGAACACCGCCAGCGGCCTCAAGGACACCGCCGCCACCGCCGCGGCCGCACCCGAAATCCCCACCGTGGACGGCGACACCGCGCGGTTCCGGGAGACATTGAAGGATGCCTACGGCTACCGCGCGGAGACATGAGACAACCACGAGGACACATTGCCCTCACCGTTGGTACGAAATGGCGACAGCCCCCACGCGGTCATTCTCCCACTCTCCGTCATGCTCGCGAAACAGTCTGTGGCAACACCCCGCTCACACAGAACATGGCACAGCCACCCCGAACCGTCATTCCCGCAGCTTTTCCGTCATTCCCGCGGAAGCGGGAATCCAGGGGCGGAGAGGGGCCAAACGGGCGTATTCCCCGCCTCACCCCGCCTGGATTCCCGCTTTCGCGGGAATGACGGAGGGGAGCGGAGGATGACGGCTCGGGGCGTTAGCGACACTTCGTATCCGAGTGGAGTCTTGACACAGCTTCTTCGCGGGAATGACGGCAAGAGCCGTCGATGCTATCTCCTATCCGAGCGCAGTCTTGGTACAGCCTGGGAAGCGGGAATCCTGGGACGCGGAGGAAGGGCAAGCAACGCATCATGAAATTCAGCATCCAACTCCCCACCTGCACCGAGGGCCTCGTGAACCCGGTGCCGTTCGTGGAACCGGAAGAATTCGTGCGCATGGCCCAGGAAGCCGAACGGCTGGGCTACGACGCGGTGTGGGGCAACGACCATATCACCCCGGCGGCCTACGCGCGGCAGAAGTGGCCCGAGCCGCCCAACTTCTACGAGGTGCTGGTGACACTGGCCGCGGTCGGCGCCCGCACCACGCACATCCGGCTGGGCACGGCCGTGCTGGTGCTGCCCCTGCGGGACCCCGTGCTGCTGGCCAAGCAGGTGAGCACGCTGGACCGGTTCACCAACGGCCGGGTGATCCTGGGCACCGGCATCGGCGCCTACCGCGAGGAGTTCGACGCCCAGTGGCCGCGACGCAAGGCGGAGCGGCGCGGCGACCTGCTGGATGAGAGCCTGGAGGCGCTGCGGTGCCTCTTCCGGGACACGGACGCCACCTATGAGGGCAGGCACATCGCGTTCCGGAACATCGCCATGCGCCCGAAACCGTTGCAGGACCCGCTGCCCATCTTCGTGGGCGGCCACAACGAGGCCATGATCCGGCGCGCTGCCAAGGTCGGGCAGGGTTGGCTCCCGGGCTGGCGCCCCTTCGACCAGATCGTGGAACGCGTGGCGCTGCTGCGCCGCCTCACAGAGGAGGCAGGCAGGGAACCCCGGGCCGTGGAGGCCTGCTCTCAGTTCACCCTCTGCGTCGGCAAGACCGTGGAGGAGGCGCGCGCCCGCTACCGCAAGACCGGCATGGTCCAGCACCGGGTATCGCTGGCACACACCGGCCGCGACCCGGCCCTGGCCGAGACCCACAACCTCATCGGCAGCCCGGCGAGCATCCTGGAACAGGTGGCGTTCCTGGACAAGGCCGGCATCGACCACATCTGCGCCTTGCAGTTTCCTTCGGATACGGGAGAGGAGATGCTGGAACAGATCCAGTGGCTGGCCGAAGAAGTGATGAAGCCGTTCAACGGCGGATAACCACCTGATGAACCTGTCCTTTCCCGTCATTCCCGCGGCTTTTCCGTCATTCCGGCAGCTTTTCCGTCATTCCCGCGGAAGCGGGAATCCAGGGGAAGGGAGGGAGGTAGTTTCATGTCACAGCAGAAGACCGCGGTAGGATACCTGCTGCCCACGCGCGAAGTCGTGATGGCGCAGGCGACCCCCGATTGCAGCCGCATCGTACAACTGGCCGAAAGCGCCGAAACTCTGGGTTTCGACTCCATCTGGGTGGGCGACAGCATCCTGGCCCGGCCGCGCCTGGAGCCGTTGACCACGCTGGCCGCGGCGGCCTCCCGCACCAGCCGCGTAAAGCTCGGCACCGCGGTGCTGCTGCCGGCCCTGCGCCACCCCGTGGTGCTGGCCAACGAGATCGCCAACCTCGACCTCCTGTGCGGCGGCCGGCTCATCCTGGGCCTCGGCATCGCTGGCAACAACCAGCTCACCGAGCGCGAGTTCGCCGGCTGCGGCGTCGATTTCCGGCGCCGCATCGGCCTCTTCGAGGAAGGCGTCGCCCTCATGCGCCGCCTGTGGACCGAGGAGGAGGTGACCTTCCACGGGAACCACTTCCAGCTCGACGGCGTGCGCCTCGGGCTCCACCCGGCACAACCTTCCGGCATTCCGCTGTGGCTCGCCGGCAGCGTGGACAACGCGCTCCGTCGGGTGCTGCGGCTCGGCGACGGCTGGTTCCCGCTGCCCAACTCGCCGGAAAGCTTCGCCCGCAACTGGCAGCGGATCGAATCCCTGGCCCAGGAAATGGGGCAGGACGCCGCCCGTCTCGCCCGCGCCGTGTACGTCACCGTCAACCTGAACGACGACACCGCCCAGGCCGAGCGCGAGATGCGCGCGTTCATGGAAGGCTATTACAAGGTGTCTTACGAGACCATGGTGGCCGTGCAGCCCCCGTGCAACGGCCCGGCCGCCCGATGCATCGAATGGCTCCAGGCCTTCGTCGAAAAGGGCGCAGAGACCATCGTCGTGCGCTTCGGCAGCCCCGACCAGACCGCCCAGCAGGAACGCTTCGCCGCCGAGGTGCTGCCCGCGCTGCGCGCGGGGTAGCCGGCCGCTGAACCGTCGGTCTCGCGCGGCTTCCTCCGGTGAAACGCCGTGGAGAGCCGGCTAAACCCGGTAAGGGAACACCAACGAATGAGCGAGATTCAATTCGACCTGGGCTTCAGCTCGCGGACCGTCGCCTCCTACCCGCTGGACCGGCGCATCGCCATCATCAAGAGCGCGGAGGCCCTCGGGTTCGACCGGCTGTGGCATTCCAACGAGAAGTTCGGCCGCGACATGGTGGCCAACATGACCCTCAGCGCCGCCCACACCGAGCGCATCGGCATCGGCGCCGCTGTCACCGACCCCTACAGCGTCCATCCCGCGCTGACCGCCGCCGCCATGGCCACGGTGGACGACATCTCCTCCGGCCGCGTCATCGTCGGCATCGGCGCCGGCGGCTCCGGCTTTCCGGCCATGGGCATCCAGCGGGAACGCCCGGTGGCCGCCATGGCCGACGCCATCACCATCATGCGGGGCATGTGGGCCGGCAAGCCCGCGACGGTGGACGGCCAGGTGGTGAGCGTGACGAACGGCGTGCTGGGTTTTTCCGCCCGCCCCGATATCCGCATCGTCATCGCCAGCCGCGGCCCGGCGGTCTTCCGCCTGACCGGACGCATCGCCGACGGCGCCATGATAGCCACCATGGCCACCCCCGAAGGCGTCGGCACCGCCTGGGAATTCGTGCGGGAAGGGGCCCGACTGGCCGGCCGCGACCCCGAGGAGATCGAGGTCATCTCACGGGTCGACACCTGCGTGGACCGGGACCGGGACAAGGCCCGGGCCGGGGTCAAGCAGATGATCGCCTTCCTGTTGTGGAGCAGCTACCCCAACCGCGACTTCGTCACCCAGTTGGGCATGGAGGTCCCCGCCGAGCTGGAGGCCATGATCGCCAAGCGGGACTACGAGCTCATGTTCGAGGCCGGCCCGCTGGTGCCCGAAGAGTTCGTGGACGCCTTCGCCTGGGCCGGCACCCCCGAGGAGGTCGCCGCCAAGATCACCCGCATCGCCGAAATGGGCATCCGCCGCTTCGGCACGTGGGTCCTGGCCCCGCCGAGAGGCGGCATCGAGTCGGTGATCCGGCTCATCGCCGAAGAAGTGATGCCGCGGGTGCGGGTGGGCGCGGGCCGTCCTTGAACCACTGCCCGCACGAGTCTCCGACAACCTGGTTTGATGCGAAGATCTCGCTGCCCTGTTCATCAATCAGGGTACGGAGCCTGCTCTTGCAATACTGGAAGTCCTTGTCCGGGTCTCCCGTGAGTAACCGCACGAGCACCGAGGTATCAATCCCGTAGCGACGGATTGTAGCGTTGTTCCCGGAAGGCTTCGGTGTCGAACGGCGGGTGTCCCGGTGGGATCTTGTCGCGCAATGTCCCGAGGCGGGAATAGTCGGTGCGCCTGGGTCGCAGAATGAAGCCGCCCGCTGCTTCTTCCAGTTCAAGTTGATCGCCGGGACCGACGCCCAACGCATCCAATACCCGTGCCGGGAACGTGACTTGTCGCTTCGATGTAATCTTGACGATCATGACCCTCTCTTTACTGATATCCTGATCTAGTAAGGCGACCGATTCAAGTCGATCTGGGGCATGACTACGGACGGCCTTCTCAAAGTCCCCCGAACGCCGAAAGCACCATCTCGACCAGAATCCGCGGGGGCCGGGTCAGCGGGTCGGTGACGGGGATGCCGAGCTGGTCCTGGTACCGGGCGATGGCGGCGCTGACATCGGCGTCGGTCATGTCCTCGTGGTTGATGGTGAGGCCGATGACCTTGGTGTCGGAGAAGGTCTGGATGAGATGGATCTCGTCGGCGGGTTCCGGCATCGGCATGTCTTCGAAGTCGCAACGGTGGGCTCGTGCGGGGGCGTGCTGCAGCACGACGCCGTCGGGGCGGGCGCCCCGGAGGATCAGGGCCGAGGTCGGGTAGGCCGGGTGGCTGAGAGCGCCTTGCCCTTCGACGATGATCACGTCGGGCTTCTCGGCCTCGAACGCTTCGATGATCGTCCCTTCGAGCTCGCCGGCGCAGAACTGTGAAGGAACCGCGTCGAGGGCGACCCCGTAGCGGGCGCCCTGGATCAGGCCGGTCTGGCCGGTGCCGATCATGACCGCCTTGATGCCGCGGTCATTGAGTGCCCGGGTCAGGACGGTTGCGGTGGTCCGCTTGCCGACGGAGCAATCCGTGCCGAGAACGGTGATGCGCGGACAGGTGACCTCTGCGATGCGTCCGCTGAAGGTCCGCAGGCCTTCCCTGGGAGGAGGTTTTCGGACATCGAGGATGTTGACGTTTCGCGCGGCGCTTGCCGCCACGAACTCCGGGTCGTCGGTCAGGAACTCGTGAAGCCCGTTCACGACGTTCATTCCCAGGTCGATGGCCTCGAGCAGAACCCCCCGGTCCCGGTCCGACAACCTGCCGCTCGCGGGAGCCATCCCGAAGATAAAGTAGTCGGGCGTGGCGCCGGCGCGCGCCAGTGCATCGCCCAGGTCGCGGCAGACGGGAATGCCGTTCGGCGGCCCGCCGAGCACGGCGCCGGCATCGAGTCCCGCCTTCTCGCTGTCGATGACCGAAAGGATTTCGTAGAGCTCGGAGTGCCTGACGAGGCCGTTGGCGGTCTTCCCGTCAACGGCGCCGAAGTTCGCTTCGCAGTAGACGATGGCCGTCGCGCCTTCGGCCGGGGATCGTGCAGCCTTGTGAGCGGTCGGTGCGATAGTGTCCCCTTTTCTGGAAAGCCCAAATTAGCTTCGGGACGCTCGCCCGAGAGGCCGGATTCGACTCGCCCGTATCGCGTGCCGAACACTCTTGACGATCAATGGAGCTCCGGTCCGGCGGCGGCCGCCTCCCGCGCCCGCGCCCGCATCCACTCCCACCCGGTCAGGGCAAGTCCCACCACCAGGCCGACGATGTTCCACTGGAGCCACGGGGTGACCATGCCCAGGCTGGCGGCCAGGAAGAGAAGGCGGGTTATTCCGTCGAGGTTCCTGAAGCAGTAGCCCTGCACGGCCATGCCCATGGCGATCATGCTCAACACCGCGAAGGCAACGGTCACGGTGACCTCCACGGCGTTGCCGATGGTGATCAGCGCGGAGTTGGCCACGAACGCGTAGGGGAGCACGAAGGCGGGCAGGGCCAGCTTGACGGCCTCGATGGACGTGGGCACCACCGGCGACTGGGCGATGGCCGCGGCCGCGTAGCTCGTGGGCGCGGTGGGCGGGGTGATGGCCGAGATGGCGCAAAAAAAGATCACGAACAGGTGCGCCTGGGGCACGATGGCGTCGGCGTCGAGACCCATGTTCCTGAGCATCACCACCAGCGCCGGGATCGCGATGCCTACCTGCACGATGTAGGCGGACGACAGCGGCAGGCCCATGCCGAGGATGATGGCGGTGATCATGACGAAGACCAGGGCCAGCAGGAGGTGCCCGCCCGCCAGGTCCACGATGACGCCGGAGAACTTGATGGCGACGCCGGTGAGGTCGAAGATGCCCACCATGATGCCGGAGGTGATGATGGCCACGGACACCACCGTGGACTGGATGCCGCCCTGCACCAGCGCGTCCCAGATGTCCTTGAGGCCCATGCGGGTGGCCTTGCGGAACCAACTCACGATCACGATGCCGACGATGCAGCGCACCACCGCGTAGCCGGGGCTGAAGCCCGCCACCAGGAGATAGATCAGGATAATGAGGGGCAGCGCCAGGTGGCCCCGTTGGATGATGGTCTTCTTGAGGCTCGGCAGCTCCTCCCGCGGCACCGTGGGGATCTTCTCCTTGACCGCGTAGATGTGCACCATGATGCCCACGGCGAGGAAGTACAGCACCGCGGGCACCAGGATGTACTGCATCACGTTGACGTAGGGGATGCCGGTGTACTCCGACATCAGGAAGCCCGCGGACGCCATCACCGGGGGCATGATCAGACCGCCGGTGGAGGCCGACGCTTCCACCGCGCCGGCCATGTAGTCCCTGAAGCCGATCTTCTTCATCATCGGGATGCTGAACGACCCGGTGATGACGGCGTTGGCGGTGCTGCTGCCGGAGATGGAGCCCATGAGGCCGCTGGACACCACCGCGATCTTGGCCGGCCCGCCCCGGAAGCGCCCCGCCAGCGCGGTGGCGAACTCGATGGTGAACTGGCCGAAGCCCGACTTCTCGAGGAAGGCTCCGAACACGATGAACAGGAAGATGAAGTTGGCCGAAATGTGGGTCGGCAGCCCGAACAGCCCGTCGGTGAGGAAGTACTGGTTGTCCGCCACCTCCGATGCCGAGTAACCCAGGTGGTTCAGGAACCCGGGCAAGTAGGGCCCCAGGAACGCGAACAGGAAAATGATCAGGGCCAACGCCGCCAGCGGCCAGCCGACGGCGCGCCGGCACGCCTCCAGCGTCAGCGCCACCGCACCGAATGCCAGCACGAACTGGAAGGGAGCGAAGTCCTCCGTGTACCCGATGTGCTGGATGATCCACTCGTACTCGTAGAAGAGATAGCCCATGGTCACGAGCCACAGGCCGATAATGACGACGTCGTACCAGGGAAGCTTCCCGTCATCCGGCCGGCGGAACGCCGGGAAGCTCAGGAAGGTAATGACGATCATCAACGTGACGTGGAGCACGCGATGCAGGTACGCTTCGGGTTGCCCGAAAAAGCCCGTGTAGATGTGGTAGGCCGAGGTCGCGAAAGCCACCAGGGTAAGGATGATCCCGGCAGGACCTGTCAGTTTGCGCTCCATAGGACCGTTCTCTGCCGCGTGTCCGTGGCGGCGCGGACACCCGGGCGTACGCTCACGTCAGGTTGGTTGGAGGTGTGGAGGTGACAGGGAGGGCCGGCGTCCCGGCCGGCCCTCCCTGCATGGGGGTCCGTCTAGTTGACGCCCTTCTCCTTCAGGTACTTGTCCAGGCCGGCGTGCCGCGGCGCGCCCACGTTGAGGGTGGCGTTGGCCAGCTTGACCCGCTCGAAGGCCTTCACGGCTCCGGCGAAGTCACCCAGGTTGTCGTAGACGTTCTTCATCGCCTCGATCATGGGCTGCAACTGCTAGACTGGTCGCTGCCGCTGTCGGTCAGCCCGTGGGCCACGATCACCTGGTGTCCCGCATCCGCCGCCGCCTGGGCGTTGTAGCCCTGGATGAAGCCGTCCCCGGTCTTGAGGATGCGGCTCTGCGGGTCCGTGAAGTTCCGCTGTGCCTTCTCCGGCACCCTGGGCTCCTCCCCGGTCTTCCCCGGCCCTCCCTTCTCCCTGGCCTGCGCCTCCAGCGCCTCCTTCGCCTCCCGTATCCGCGCCAGCCGCTGCTGCTTGTCCGCCACCCACTCCGGCATCTCGTCTCACGAGCTTGTAGACGCGCTCTTCCGGAACGTCCTCGTTCGTGATGATGAGCAGGAAGGTCTGGACGGTGTTTATGTCCTTTTCCTGGTCGTAGTTCTTCTTGTCCAGCGTAAACGGCACGACGCCGGGATTGGCCGCGTTCATCTTCGCCACGTCCTCCTTGGAGAACGAGAGGATGCGGATGGGCGCGTGCGCCGCCAACTGGACGATGGGCGCGTAGTTCTCCTCGCCGGGTCCCAGGTAGGCGTCGATGTGGTTGTCCTTCATCTGCGCCACGGCATCGTTGAAGCCGAGATAGTTGACCTTGGAGAAGTCTTCGTAGCTGATGCCGAGGGCGCCCAGCATCTGCTGGTTCAGCGCCTGGAACGAGAACCGCTTGGGCATGACGTTGACCCGCTTGCCCTTGAGCTGCTCGTGCGACGTCACGTCGGACTTGGCCCACACCAGCCAGAACAGGTAGTTGGGGTAAAGGACCGCGGCCACGCGCACCTTCTTGGCCTGCGCCTCCTTGCCCTTGAACATCTTCGCCCCCTTGAGGGCCTCCTGAATGCTCGTGGCGCTGGAGAGGCCAAAGCTCATCTTGCCGGCCATGACGTTCAGCAGGTTGGACGTCCCGCCGCCGATTTCGACGGTCACCTTGTCGCCATCGTTCTTTTCAGCCAACCGCTGCACCACGGTCCCGATGGGGTACCAGGAACCGCCCGGCTTCGAGGCGCCGAACTTGTAGCTCTCCGCCACGGCCGCCGGTGCGAGCGTCGCGACAAAAACCGCGATCAGGGAAACTACCAGAAACCTGTGAAATCGACTCATCGTGATCTCCTTTCGCTGCTCCATCCGGTGCCCCATACGCCGGTGCCCGGACCATCAAGGTAGCTGAAACTACTTGCGCCGCCTGTAAATGTCAAGGAGGATAACGGCAGGAGGACAGGCACCGAAATGAGCATGACAAGACGCAATTTCATCCAGTCCCTGGGCGCGGTTGCCGGGGTAGAAGCCGTTCACCGGACCATGCAGGCGCTGGGGTTGTCGGGGGTGGGCGAGGCCCACGCGGCGGCGCCCGATCTGCCCCGCGGCGCCGGGAAGGGGAAGAGCGTCGTCATTCTCGGGGCCGGCATTTCCGGCATGACGGCCGCCTACGAGCTGTCGAAGGCCGGCTACCGCTGCACGATCCTGGAGGCCACCGGCCGCGCCGGTGGGCGCAACCGGACGGCGCGCGGCGGCGACGTGATCGAAGAGACCGGCGGCCGGCAACGGGTGGACTTCGACCGCGGGGACCACCTCTACGCCAACCTCGGCCCGGCCCGCATTCCCTACCATCACCGGGAGATCCTCGGTTACTGCAAGGAATTCGGGGTCGAGCTCGAGGTCTTCACCAACGACAACCGCGCGGCGCTCTTCCACAACCGGGAACGCTTCGGCGGCAAGCCGGTGGTGGCCCGCCAGGTCCTCACCGACACCCGCGGCTATATCGCGGAGCTGCTCGCAAAAGCGGTCAACGGCAACGCCCTGGACAGCGAGCTGACGGGCGAGGACAAGGAGCGCATCCTGGAGATGCTGGTCAGGTACGGCGGCCTGGATCCGGATCGCCTCTACAAAGGCTCGAACCGCGGCGGCTATCGCGGCGATCAGGTCCACGCGGGCCTCAAGGCGGGAGACGTAAACGCCCCTCTGGACCTGAGCGAGCTTCTCAAGGCGGACTTCTGGCAGTACAAGCTCCACTTCAGCCAATTCCTCAACCAGAACCCGACGCTGTTCCAGCCCGTCGGCGGCATGGACGCCATCACCAACGCCTTCGAGCGGCAAGTCCGGCCACTCATCCGCTATCGCAGCGTCACCAAGGAGATTCGCAAGACGCCCGCGGGCGTTCGCATCGTCTACCGGCAGGCGGGAAAGGGCGCCGACGACGCCATCGACGCCGATTTCGCCATCTGCACCATACCCGCGCCCGTTCTGAAGGACATCGCCAACGACTTCTCCGCGGAGACGCGGGCGGTCATCGAGTCGATCGAGTTCGTGCGGGCCGTCAAGATCGCCTTCCAGGCCCGCCGCTTCTGGGAGGAAGACCACGCCATCTACGGCGGCATCTCGTGGACCGACCAGGACATCACGCAGATCTGGTATCCGCCCTACGGCTACCACCGCGAGAAGGGGATCATCGTCGGCGCCTACATCTGGGACGAAAAGCCCGGACTGCGCTACGGCGGCATGACCCCGGCCGAGCGGCTGCGGGCCGCCGTCGCCGAGGGCGAGCGCATCCACCCCGGTTACGCCGCGGAGATCGAGTCCGGGGTCAGCGTGGCCTGGGCCGAGACCCCCTTCCAGAAGGGCGGCTGGCCGAAAAGCCGCCACGAGTCGCCCGAAGCGCTCCAGAGGCCCGACGGGCCCATCCACTTCGCCGGCGACCAGGTCAGCGGGTTGCCCGGATGGCAGGAGGGCGCGGTGCTGGGAGCCCACATGGCGGTCCGTGCCATCAACGAGCGGGTGATGGGGAAGTAGCGCGGGCGTGTTCTTGACAACCCGGGGGTAATTGGCTACGCACCCCCAGAAAGCAGCATCCACCCCCATGAAACCCGCACCGTTTACCTACTACTGTCCGGCGACCCTGGATGAGGCCGTCCGGCTGCTCGACGAGCACGGCGACGACGGCAAGATCCTCGCCGGCGGACAGAGCCTGATGCCGCTCATGAGCCTGCGTCTGGCCCGGCCCGCCGTGATCGTGGACATGAACCGGGTCCCCGGCCTCGACGCCGTCGCGGTCAACGGCGACGGCATCTTGAGCATCGGCGCGATGACGCGCCAGCGGGCGCTGGAGCGCGACCCCGGTCTCGCCCAACGGAATCCGCTGCTGGCGGCGGCGGTGCCCCTCATCGGCCACTTCCAGATCCGCAACCGCGGCACGGTGGGCGGCAGCCTGGTGCATGCCGATCCGGCCTCCGAGCTGCCGGCGGTGGCCGTGACCCTGGGCGCCGACTTCGTGCTCGCCAGCGCCGCCGGCGAGCGGGTGGTGAGCGCGGAAGACTTCTACCTGGGCTACATGGCCACGGCCTGCGAGGCCAACGAGGTGCTCACCGAGGTCCGCGTGCCGGCGTGGAAGGCCGGCCGCCTCTGGGCCATCGACGAGGTGGCCCGGCGCAAGGGCGACTTCGCCATGGTGGGCGTGGCGCTCTGGGCGGACATGAACGGCGGCGCATGCGAGGACGCCCGCGTCACGCTGTTCGGCGTGGGCGGCCGGCCTGTCCGGGTGGAGAAGGCGGAGCAGCGGCTCAAGGGCGCGGCCCTGGACGGCGCCACCCTCGAGGAGGTCGAACGCATCGTGTTCGAGGAGCTGGACCCCGACTCCGACATTCACGCATCGGCGCTGTACCGCAAGGAGGTGGGCGGCGTCCTCACCCGGCGCGCGTTGAGCGCGGCCGCGGCGAGGGGCACGGAGGCCGCATGAGCACCAAGAGCATCCTCAACCTGACGGTCAACGGCAAGGCCTACGAGAAGCTGGTGGAAGTGCGCATGACCCTGGCGGACTTCCTCCGGAACGAGCTGGACCTCACCGGCACGCACCTGGGCTGCGAGCACGGCGTGTGCGGCGCCTGCACGGTGATCATGAACGGCGAGGCGGTGCGCTCCTGCCTGCTGCTGGCGGTGCAGGCGGAAGGAGCGACGCTGGAGACGGTCGAGGGGCTGGCGGACGGCGACCGACTGCACCCGCTCCAGGCGGCTTTCCAGGACCGGCACGCGCTCCAGTGCGGCTTCTGCACCCCGGGGTTCCTCATGACCGCATCGGCCTTCCTCAAGGAGAACCCCCGGCCTACGGAAGCCGAGATCCGCGAGGCCATCTCCGGAAACATCTGCCGCTGCACCGGCTACCAACCCATCATCGAGGCCATCGCCCAGGCGGCCCCGGAGGTGCGCGGCGGATCGGACGCGGACTGATGGCGGAATCATACATCGGCGCCCCCATCAGGCGGCGCGAGGACGTCCGGTTCATCACCGGCGCCGGCACCTACGTGGACGACATCAAGCTGCCCCACATGGTCCACGCCGCGATCCTGCGCAGCCCCCACGCCCACGCCCGCATCCTGAACATCGACACCAGCCGGGCCGAGGCCCTGCCCGGAGTCGTCTCCGTGTTCACGCTGAAGGACATCGGCGAGCTGGACGCCACCGTCCCCATCCGCATGTACAAGATCCCGGGGCTGGACAAGTACCTCCAGCCGTCGCTGGCCCGGGACGTGGTGCGCTACGTGGGCGAGCCCGTGGCGGTGGCCGTGGCCGAGAGCCGCTACCTGGCCGAGGACGCGCTGGACGCCATCGACGTCGACTACGACGTGCTGCAGGAAGTGATGGACGTGCGCGAGGCCCTGGAAGACAAGGTGCTGGTGCATGAACACAACGGCACCAACCTGGCAGGGGTCCACCTTGTCGACATCGGCGATGTCGACAAGGCCTTCGCAGAGGCCGACTACACCCGCCGGGAGGAGTTCCGGGTCCACCGCTTCACCGGCAACCCCATGGAGACCCGCGGCATCCTCGCCCACTTCGACCGCGGCAAGGGCGAGCTCAAGGTCTACGGCGCCACCAAGCTGCCGCACCTGAACCGCCAGACCATCGCCGCCTTCCTGCAACTGCCCGAGCACAAGTGCCACTTCGAGGAGAACGACGTGGGCGGCGGCTTCGGCATCCGCGGCGAGCTCTACCCCGAGGACTTCCTGATCCCCTTCGCCACCATGCGGCTCGGTCTGCCGGTGAAGTGGATCGAGGACCGGCGCGAGCACCTGCTGGCGGCCAACCACTCGCGGCAGGTCACCTGCGAGCTGGAGATCGCGGCGCGCAAGGACGGCACCCTGCTGGCCCTGCGGGCGCAGGTCTACGGCGACATGGGCGCCTACGTGCGCACCCACGGCGGGCTGGTGCCCTGCTCCACGGCGGCGCTGATGACCGGCCCCTACCGGATCCCCAACTACGAGGCCAACATCCACTGCGTCATGACCAACAAGACCGGCATGGGCACGCTGCGGGCCCCCGGACGGGTGGAGTCGTGCTTCTACCGCGAGCGCATGCTGGACATGATGGCCCGGGACCTGGACCTCGACCCGGTGGAGCTGCGGCGGAAGAACCTGGTGACGCCCGAAGAGATCCCCTACGAGATCGGCTTTACCCGGCCCAGCAGCCACCCCACCATCCTGGACAGCGGAGACTATGCGAGCGCGCTCCGGCAGGCCCTGGAACGGTTCGAGTACGACGAGATGCTGGCGCAACAGGGCCTCGGGGACGATGGCCGGTATTACGGCGTCGGCCTGTCCTACTTCGTCAAGAACACCGGCGGGCTGGAGCCCTACGAGGGCGCCCGCATGGTGGTGGGCGAGGGCGGCGGGGTGAGTGTGTTCCTGAGCATCGCCCAGCTCGGACAGGGGCACGAGACCGCCATGGCCCAGATCTGCGGCGACGCCCTGGGCGTTTCCATGGACGCCATCTCCGTGTTCCACGGCAACACCGACCTCTCGCCCTTCGGCTGGGGCACCTTCGCCAGCCGCGGCACGGTCATGGCCGGCAACGCGGTGCACCTGACCGCGCTACAACTGAAGGACAAGATCCTGGAGGCCGCCGCCCGGCACCTGGAGGTGGACGCCGCCACCCTCTCGCTGGAGGACGGCAACATCGTCCAGCCCGGCACCGAGGCGCCGGCGCTTCCCCTGGGAGAGCTGGTGGCGCACATGCGCGAGTCCATCACCCCCGAGCAGGGCGTCCCCGAGCTGGAAGCCACCGCCTACTACAACTCCAACAACATCACCCACACCTACGGCGTGCACCTGGCCCACGTCGCCGTGGACCCCGAGACCGGCATCCTGGAGGTGCTCAAGTACCTGGTGGTGGAAGATGTCGGCCGGGTGGTCAACCCGCTCATGGTGCACGGCCAGACCGTCGGCGCCGCGGTGCAGGGCATCGGCGGCGTGGTGCTGGAAGAGCTCGTGTACGGCGAAGGCGGCCAGCTCCTCACCACCACGTTCCTGGACTACCTGCTGCCCACCAGCACCGACGTCCCCCCCATCGACGACCTCGTGCTGGAAGAAGCCCCCTCCCCCTACAACCCCTTGGGCGTCAAGGGCGCCGGAGAAGGCGGCATCGTCGGCACCGCCGGCGCCCTCGGCAACGCCGTCAGCAACGCCCTCGGCATCGAAGTCAAGGACCTCCCCCTCAGCCCCGACCGCATCCGAGCCTGGATCCGGGCGCGCAACGACGGCTAGCGCATCTCGGCGCCGCCGCCCCGATTTCGGTCATCCGCCGCCCCTTCCTCCGTCATTCCCTTGCACTTCCTCCGTCGCTCCCGCGAAGAGGCTGTGACAAAACTCGCCACGCGACGACCTTACGAAACCGTCATTCCCGCGAAACAGGGTGGTCAATACCCCATCCGAGAGAGACAACGTCGCCCAAAACCGTCATTCCCGCGAAAGCGGGAATCCAGGGGCGGGGAAGGGTGTGGCGGCCGCGCACCCCGCTCCACCCCACCTGGTTTCCCGCTTTCGCGGGAATGACGGAGTATGGGGCGGGAAGGACGATTCGGTAGCCGTTGCCCTCCCCCTCACACCGCGGGCTGCGGCCGGTATCGCTATACATGGAGCCGGTCCTGGTTCTTGCGCGCCTGCACGAGATCGTAGGTAGTCTGGCGTCGCAGCCAGAACTCGGCATTCGACCAGCCTGCCTTCTCCAGCCGGAGAGCCATCTCCGGAGAGATCGCCGCGTGGCCGTTGAGAACCCGGGACAGGGTGTGACGGGCCACGCCCAGCACCCGCGCCGCTTCGGTCACGCTCAAACCGAGCGGTTCCAGGCAGTTCTCGCGGACGCTGCGTCCGGGATGCGGAGGATCGATCATCGCCATTCTCATGCCTCCCATTTCAGTGGTAGTCGGTCAGGTCGACGTCGTACGCGTCACCGTCCTCAATGCGAAATGTCGCTCGCCAGTTGCCAGAGATCGAGATGCAACGACGCAGCAGTGAATTTATGCTGAATCACCGTGGCTGGAAGAGAAGGGCCGATCCCTCAACCCCCATCCCTGAGCGCGCGCCACACCCGTTCTGGAGTCAGCGGCAGGTCGCGGATTCGCACCCCGGTGGCCCGGGCGAGGGCGCTGACCACGGACGGGGCGACGGAGAAGATGCCGCCTTCGCCCATGCCGCGGCTGCCGTAGGGGCCGATGCCGTCACGGTTCTCCACCAGGTACGTGTGGTACTCCGCCGGCAAGTCTTCGAATTTCGGAACGCGGTAGTCGACGAGGTTGGAGTTCAGCAACTGGTGGTCGTCGTGCACCATCTGCTCCATGAAGGTGTGGCCGATGCCCATCATGGCCGCCCCTTCCTCCTGCCCGATGCAGTGTTGCGGGTGGATGGCCTTTCCGACATCCGCCGCGGAAACATAGCTCACGAGCTTCAGCGCGCCGGTGTCGCGGTCGATGTCCAGCTCGGCGACCCCCATGCCCACCTCCCAGAGCACCGGCGTCTTCCACGCGACCATCTCGGGGCCCATGGTGCCGCGCCCGACGATCTCGCCGGCGACGGCGCCGAAGCGCCGGGCGAGCGCGTCGGTGAAGGACATCGCCTGTTCCCCGGCGACAAGCCGCCCCTCCGACAGCTCCACCTTTCCCGCCGCGACCCCGAACGCCTTCCCGGCAATCGCGCGCAACTGCCGCTTGAGGTCCCGGGCGGCGGCCTGGACCGCCCGCCCCATGACCGTGGTGGAGCGGCTGGCCCCGGTGGAGTGGTCATAGGGCGTGACGGTGGTGTCCACGGGCACCGCCTGGACCCGGTCGCGCGGCAACGCCAGCTCCTCGGCGACGATCTGGGTGAACGTCGTCTTGACGCCTTGCCCCATCTCCGTGCTGCCGGCCAGTATCGACACGTAGCCGTCGGCGCCCAGCCGCACCAGCGCCACCGACACCGGCAATACGCCGCCGGCGTTGGTGGAGCCGCAGGCCAGGCCCAGCGGCGCCTTGCGGTCGCGGGCGCGCCGCCGCCAGCGGGACCCCGAGACGAGCCGCCGGAGACTGGAATGCAGGTTCACGTCCACGGGCCGGAGCTTCGGCTGGAGCCTCTCGCCCCTCGTGAGCAGGTTCCGGTCGCGCAGCTCCACCGGGTCCATCCCCAGCTCCGCCGCGATCTCGTCCATCTGCGACTCGCCGGCGAAGATGGTCTGGGGCGCGGCCACGGAGCGGAACGAGCCCGCGGAACCGGCGTTGGTGTGGACCGAGTAGACATCGCTCCGGAGGTGCGGGATCCGGTAGGCGCCCAGCACCCGGGTGGCGGCGAGCTGCGCCACCATCCGAGTGTTCTCGGTGAATGCGCCGGTATCGAGGTGGATCTCCGCCTGCCGGGCCACCAGGGCGCCGTCGTTCATCACCCCGGTCTTGAGCTTCACCCCGGCGCCGTGGCGCCGCACCGTCACCATGGCCTCGGGGACCGACAGGCAAAGGCGCACCGGACGGCCCGCCTTGCGCGAGAGCAGCACCACCAGCGGCTCGAACTTGCTGTAGGACTTGCCGCCGAACCCCCCGCCCAGAAACGACACCTGCAGGCGCACCCGGGAGCGGGTCAGGCCGAAGATGCGCGCGATGTCCCCCTGCACCAGGAACGGGTGCTGCGCCGAGGACCACAGATCGATGCCGTCCGCGCCCCATCGGGCCACGGCGCCATGGGGCTCCATGCTGTAGTGGTAGACCGAGGGGAACGTGTAGCGGGCCTCGAAGATTCGGTCCGCGGCGGCGAAGCCCTCTTCCACGTCGCCCTGTTCCACCCGCTCATGGGCGCATACGTTTCCGGGGGCGTCTTCGTGGACCAGCGGCGCCCCCGGCGCCAGGGCCGCGTCCGTGCCCAGCACCGACGGCAGCTCCTCGTAGTCCACCTCGATCAGCGCCAGGGCCGCCTCGGCGGTGTGCTCGTCCTCCGCCGCCACCGCCGCCACCGGCTCGCCCACGTAGCGCGCCTTGTCCATGGCCACCACCGGGCGCCCGTTGTAGAACGGGTCCAGGCCGCCCAGGTCGTCCGCGGTGACGACCGCGCGCACGCCGGCAAGCGCCTCCGCGCGGCTGGTGTCCATGGCCCGGATGCGCGCGTGCGGCAACGGGCTTCGCAGGATCCGCCCCTCGAGCATCCCCGGCAGCACGATGTCGCCCGTGTACCTGGCACGCCCAGTCACCTTGTCAACGCCGTCCACCCGGGGAACATTGCGGCCCACGTGCCGGAAACTCGATTGCGGCATGGCTTCTCCTGGCTGTCTCGCACGATTGAGTGACTACGGACCGTCAACCATACCACAGTTCCGGTACACGCGGTCGCCGCCGGGGTCGGAAGCCGCATTCTTCTTGAATCGCGGATTGAGTTGCGGTAATTCGAAGTACGTCAACGGTCGTGTCCAGGTGGAGTGGTCGGCGGTGGTTGCACCTTTACCCGCGCGGTCCAAATGATCTCAAAGACGATAGGAATGCGAGATGGCACAATCAACTGAATCCAGCCGGCCTCGATGGCTCGGCATCGTGCAATTGGCCGCAATCCTCCTCGTAATCGTGATCGCCCTTTACTTCGCCCGCGCTCCCAGTCGCGTGGCCCTCGACGCCGCGCCGGACCTGACCGCGGAGAAAGGCAAGCCCACCGTCAGCGTGATCACGCCCCAGCCGGTCAAACAGGCGCTGACCGTCCGGTTGACGGGTTCCGTCCGGGTCGAAGAACGGGCGAAGGTGAGGTCCGAGGTAACCGGCCGCGTGGTGTGGATTTCGCCGAAGTTCAGCAACGGCGGATCGATACCGGCCAACGAGACGTTCATCAGGATCGACCCCGTCGAACACGAGATCCGGGTGGAAAGGGCGGAGCTGGCGGTAAAGGCGGCGGAAGCCCGGGTGTGGGTGGAGAAGGCCGGCGGCGAAGAGGACGCGAGGGCATTCTTGCGCGAGAACCCCGGCGCCGAGGTTTCCGACTCGGTCCGCCGCCTGCCGTCGATAGCGGAAGCGGAAGCCGAGTTGGCGCAGGCCCACGCGGTGCTGAAGCTCGCGAAGCTGCGGCTGGAACAGACGAACATCTCCCTGCCGTACGACAGCCGCGTGCTGGCAACCGAGCTGGAGGTGGGCGAGTTCGTGGGGCCCGCCAGATCGGTGGTGGGGCCCGCGGCGAACCTGGGCACCGTGTATCGGACCGACGGGATCCGGGTGAGAGTGCCGGTGGACCCGAAGGACCTGGCGTACCTCTCCCCGGTGATCGGGCGTTCCGCCCGCGTCCTGACCCGGTTGGGGGCGTACGACGCGAAGGTGGTGGGTGTGTCGGCGGCCGTGGCCCCGAGCACGCGTCTCGCCGGGTTGTTCCTCAAGTTCCCGGACGACGTGCCCAGGCAGGCACTGCCGCTGCCGGGCATGTTCGCGGAAGTCCGGATCGAGGGGCCGTCCTATGAAAACGTCTACGTGCTGCCGGAATCCGC
The DNA here is from genome assembly GCA_965219905.1 of uncultured Binatia bacterium (SeqCode). GTDB lineage: Bacteria > Desulfobacterota > Binatia > UBA9968 > JAJDTQ01 > JAJDTQ01. The sequence continues at coordinate 689,628 of CBDCOS010000008.1, forward strand.
TCTTCAGGAAGGCGGCAGCGTCTGGGTGGTCGACAAGGGCGCGCTGAAGTCGGTCGTGCCCAGGAACCTGGGGCGAACGGACACGGGCTGGATCGTGGAGGCGTTCGACGCGGGCGAAGGCGTGGTCGTGGGCGCACCGCCGGGAGCCCGAAAGGGTCTGGCGGTGGCGGTGGCGAAGTAACGGAGTCCGGTCATGAGCACCAACGACGCTGGAGCCGGGGCTGCCGAAAGAGGACCGATCGCCTGGTTCGCCCGCAATCCGGTCGCCGCCAACCTGCTGCTGCTGTTCCTGATCATCGGCGGCATCATCGCCGGACGGCATCTCGCCGTCCAGCTCTATCCCTACTTCGATCTCCGGGCGATTACCGTGACCGTGCCCGCGCCGGGTTCGTCGGCCAAGGAGGTGGAGGAAGACATAAACCGCCGCATCGAGGAGGCCATCGTCGGGCTGAGAGGGGTGGAAAGGGTCGTGGGTACGGCCACCCAGGGGCGCGGCCGGCTCCGGGTCGAGCTGGCAACCTTTGCCGATCCCGACACCGTCCTGAACGATGTCCAGAACGCCGTGGACGGCATCGAGAACTTCCCGCCGCTGAACGCCGAAAGACCGGAGGTCGAGCTCCACCGAATCGCCATCGAGGTCCTGACGCTGGCGGTGTCGTCTTCCCGCGCCTCGGAGAACGAGTTGCGCCTCGCCGCCGAGAACGTGCGCGACGAGCTGCTGGCGCTGCCGGCGGTTTCACAGGTGACGCTGCTGGGCACCCGCGACCGGGAGATCACCATCGAGCTGAGCGAGGAAGAGCTGCGGCGGCACAATCTCTCCATTGCCCAGATCTCCCGCATCGTGCGACGGGCCTCGCTCAACCTCACTTTCGGTGAGCTGCGAACCGAGGGCGGCGGCGTCATCCTGCACACCGTCACCAAGCGGCGCACCGGCGACGAGTTCAGGGACATCCCCCTGATCACGCGCCTCAGCGGCGCCATCGTCACCCTCGGCGACGTCGCCACCATCCGCGACGGGTTCGTCGACGAGGACATCGTCTCCGAGGTCAACGGCCGGTCCACCGTGTTCGTCCGGGTCAACGCCGTGGAACAGGAGTCGGTGGTCGAGATCGGCGAAGAGATCAGGAGGTGGCTCGCCGGCCGCAAGGCTCCCGGGAACGTCACGGTCAGCATCTGGAACGACCGGGCGGCCCCCGCCCTGGACCGGCTGCAGGAGATCATCCGCAACGGCATCCTCGGCGCGTTGCTGGTTTTCCTGACCCTGGTCCTGGTGTTCGACCTGCGCGTCGCCACCTGGATCACCATAGGCATCCCCTTGTCCTTCATCGGCTCGCTGATCTTCTTCGGCGCCGCCGACCTGACCCTGAACATCGGCACGATCTTCGCCTTCTTCCTGCTTATCGGCATCGTCGTGGACGACTCGGTGGTGGTCGGAGAGAGCATCGCGGCCGAACGCGAGAGCGGGAAGAGCGCGGCGGACGCGGCCATCTCGGGCGCCAGGGCGATGGTGGGTCCGATAACGGTGGGGGCGGCCACCACCCTGCTGGCCTTCGTGCCGCTTCTCTTCGTCACCTCGGGCGCCTACCAGCTCACCACCGTCTTTCCCTACGTGGCGCTCTTCGTCCTCCTGGTCTCGCTTGTCGAGTCCTTCTTCGTCCTGCCCGCGCACCTGTCCCACGACCGCCCGTGGAGCCTGCCGCCGTTGAGCAACATCCAAGGCCGCGTGGACGGACTGATCGACCGGACCCGGGACTACGTCGTGGCCCCGTCGGTGGCGCGGGCCGTGCAACATCCCTGGCTCACCCTGGCGATCGGAGCGGCCGTCGTGCTCATCGGGGTGCTGCTCCTGCGGTCCGACAACGTCCGGGTGGTCATCATCGACCAGGACGCGCTCGCCTCCGACAGCATTCAGGCGGACCTGCATCTGCCCCCGGGGACGCCGTTCGAACAGACTCTCACCGCGGCCGGGCGTTTCGCGGACGCCGCCCGCTCCATCAACGACCAGCTCGATGGAACGTCGGTGAAAACCATCGCTATCATCGCCGGTAATCAGTCAGCCGTCCGGACGACCGACCTCCGGGCCAACCGCAGCAACGTGGCCTCGGTGCGGATTCATCTCAACCCGCGCCCGGTGCGCACCGCATCGTCCCGGGACATCGAGCGGGTCTGGCGCCGGAACGTCGGCGAGACGTCGGAACTGGAGAAAGTCGAATTCCATGGCGCGCGGGTAAAAGCCAAGCCGCCTGTTTCGTATGCGCTGAAGCACTCCGACGCGGCCGTGCTGAAAAACGCCGCCACGGAGCTGAAAGCCTCCCTGGGGACCGTGCCGGGGGTCTTCGGCATCTCCGACAGCCTGTCCGCCGGCAAGCGGCACTTCGAGATCCAGCTCACGCGGGCCGGAAAGGCGGCGGGATTGACGCCGGCGGGCATCGGCGCCCAGTTGCGCGCCAGCTTCCACGGCGTGGAAGTGCAGCGGATCCAGCGCGGGCGGGAGGAAGTCAAGGTCGTGGTCCGGTACCCGGCCGAGCGGCGGCAAAGCCTGGGAGAGCTGTCCAGCGAACGGATCCGCCGGCCCACGGGCAAGAACGGGCGACGGGGCCGGGACCGTGGCGCGCCCGGCGGCGGTGAGGTGCCGCTGTCCACGGTGGCGAGGCTCACCGAGAAACGCGAGTTGACCACGCTGACGCGTATCGACGGCAAGCAGGCCGCGTTCGTCGAAGCGCGTACCGACGCCGTCTTGACGACCCCCCGCCAGGCCAGGCGGGAGGTCGGGGAAAGGATCATCCCCGGCCTGCTCGCCAAGTACCCCCGCCTCAAGATCGAACCCGACGGGGCCGCCCGGGACGAGAAGGAGATGTTGGGCACGCTGGGGCTGCTGGTCCCCATCGTGCTGCTGGCAATGTACGCGCTGATGGCCGCGTTCCTGCGCAGCTACTGGAAGCCCCTGGTGGCGGTGGTGGGGATCCCCATCTCCTTCGCCGGAGCGGTGCTGGCCCACTGGATACTCGGGTGGGACTTCGCGGCCATGTCGCTGTTCGGGATCGTCGCGGTGGGCGGGATCATCGTGAACGACGCGCTGGTGCTGCTGGACCGTTACAACGGGCTGCGCAAGGCAAACGACATGATGCCGGCCATCGCGGCGGCGTCCGCGGCGACCCGCCACCGCTTCCGAGCGGTGTTGCTGACCAGCCTGACCACGGTGGTGGGGTTGTCACCGCTGCTCTACGAACGCAGCGACGAGCTGATCTTCCTGGTGCCTTTCGTGGTCAGCATGCTCGGCGGCCTCGTGTTGTCGACGATATTCATCCTGTTCCTCCTGCCGGCCCTGGTGATGATCGTTGACGGCCGCTACGAATAGCTCGATCCTTCGGGTAAGCTTCCCGTCATGCCTTCCCTGACGCCGGTCCGGCTCATCCAGTTCCGCGCCGCCTACAACCTGCCGGTGCATGCGGCCATGGAGAACGGCGCGTTCGCCGCCGCGGGCCTGGCGGTGGAGGCCGAGTACACGCCGGGCTCGGCGTTTCTCATGGAGGCGGTGCGCACCGGGCGCTGCACCATCGGCCACGCGGCCGTGGACGACGTGGTCTGCGACGTGGAGAACCAGCCCGGCTCGGACCTGTTCGCGTTCATGGGGCTCCACAGCGGCCTGTTGAGCCTCGTCGGCGCGCCGGGGTGTCCCACCATGGAGTCGTTGCGCGGCAAGCCGCTGGCGGTGGACGCACGCGACAGCGGCTTCGTCTTCATCCTCGAGAAAGCCCTGCGCGACCACGGCTTCGGCCCCGACGACTGCGATCTCGTGGAGGTGGGCGGCTGGGAGAGCCGCTACCAGACGCTCATCGAGGGCAAGCTCTTCGCCACGCTGCTCACCCCGCCCTTTGTCGGAGCCGCCCTGGAACGGGGCTGCCACGTCATCGCCCGCGGCGAGGAGATGGCGCCGGTCTACCAGGCGACCGTGGGCTTGGCCGGGCGCTCCTGGGCGGAAGCGAACCGGACGCACCTGGTCGACTACATCCGCTGCTACGTGGCCGCCACCGAGTGGTGCTTCGCACCCGAAAACCGCCCCCACTGCCTCGACATCCTGGAGCGGCACAACGGCCTCACCGGCTCCGCCGCCGAAGAGACCCTGGACGCGCTGCTGCACCCCGAACACGGCCTCTACCCCAGGGCCGCCCTGAACGTCCCCGGCATCGCCGGCGCCCTCGATCTCCGGGCCGGCATGAGCTACATCGCCTCCCCCCCGCCCCCGCCGGAGAAGTATATCGACGATTCCTACTACAACGCCGCCGTCCGCTGACCCGACCCCCAAAGCCCGCCCTCATCCTCTCCCCGCACCCGTCATTCCCGCCTCCCCTCCCGTCATTCCCGCCTCCCTCCCGTCATTCCCGCGGAAGCGGGAATTGAACCGCTCCGGGTTTACCGGAGACGGAATAGAGTGAGTCAGGCCACCATGGCCGACTCTTCGGACTGCCGAGAGTACGTCTCTTCGAGTTCCGCCGGCGGCACATAGCCGATTCCTTCGAGGAGTCGGCGGTGGTTGAACCAGTCGACCCATTCGAGGGTGGCGAACTCGACCGCTTCAAGGTTCCGCCAGGGGCCACGTCGACGAATCACCTCGGTCTTGTACAAGCCGATGATGGACTCGGCCAGGGCATTGTCATAGGAATCCCCGACGCGGCCCACCGACGGCTCGATCCCGGCATCGGCCAGGCGCTCGGTGTAGCGGATCGAGAGGTACTGGGTGCCACGGTCGCTGTGATGCACCAGAGCGCCCTCAGCGCCCACCGCGCGGTCATAGAGCGCTTGTTCGAGGGCATCCAGGGCCAGGTCTGTGCGTAACGACTCCGAGACCCGCCAGCCCACGATACGCCGGGCATAGGCATCGATGACAAAGGCGACGTAGACGAAGCCGCGCCAGGTCGCCACATAGGTCAGGTCCGCCACCCACAAGGCATTCGGCCGGCTGGCCTCGAACACCCGCCTCACCCGGTCCGCGGGCCGTGGGAGTTCTTTCCCTGCCAGGGTCGTCTTGGACCTCCGGCCCCGAACCACGCCGCGAAGTCCCACCCCTGCCATCAACCGCGCCACCGTGCATCGCGCCACCGTAACGCCCTCCCGGTTGAGCTGACGCCACACCTTGCGCACCCCGTACACTCCGAAGTTCTCCTCCCACACCCGCTTGATCTCCACCCGCAGCACCGCGTCACGTTGCCGGCGCGCCGGCACCGGACTACGACCGGCCTCTCGCGCCTTGGCCTCGTAGTAGGTCGAAGGGGCGATCGGCAACTCCTTGCAGATCGGCTCGACCCCGTACGCCTCCCGGTGCGCGTCGATGAACGACACCATTACGTCCCGTGGCGGTCGAGCTCCGCCTGGGCGAAAAAAGCCGCCGCCTTGCGCAGGATCTCGTTCGCCCGGCGTAGCTCCCGGTTCTCCCGTTCCAGTGCCTTGAGCCGCTCACCCTCTTCGCTCTTCATCCCTGGCCGAGCACCCGCATCCCGCTCCGCCCGCCGCACCCACTTGCGCAACGTCTCCGCCCCGCAGCCTAGCTTCGACGCCACCGACACGATCGCCGCCCACTCAGAATCGTGCTCCGCCCGGTGCTCCACCACCAGCCGAACGGCTCGCTCCCGCACCTCCAAAGGGTACCTCGTTGACTTCTTCATGACCCCATCCTCTCAAAGAGTTGGGTCTCCGGTAAACCCGGGGCGGTTCAGAATCCAGAGGCGGTGGTGTGGCGGCTCAATTACCCCGGCCCCACTCAGCCTGGATTCCCGCTTGCGCGGGAATGACGGAGGATGCGCGATCAGGGGCGGCAATCCAGGGGCGGCGGAGGGGCAAAACGCGGGTCCGTACAAAATGGGCGACATTTCACGGTGTTAGCCGGTGCCCACTTCGCGTCGGCGCGACAGAGTCAGCCTTGCGGCGTCCTTTGACTTTCTCGTGTTGACATGTATGGTGATTCTTGAAGCACCGTTCGGATGCACGTCACCAATGTCGGTACAGGCCGGGAAGCGCACCGCATACATCAAGGTAACCCGTGTTGACATGTATGGTGATTTTTTGAAGCCCCGTTCAGGAGGAGGGCACCAATGTCGGCACCGGCCGGGAAGCGCACCGCATACGTCAAGGTAACGCTCAACAAGCGCAACGTCGAGTCCCTCAAATCCGCGGAGAAACCCTTCATCGCGTGGGACGACAAATTGACCGGTTTCGGCCTTCGAGTCCAGCCTACCGGCGTTCGCTCCTATATCGTCAACTACCGTGTCGGCGCCGGCGGGCGAAAGGCCGCCAACCGGCGCCTGGTCATAGGACGCCACGGACGTGTGACCGCCGACCAGGCGCGGCGCCTCGCCCAGGAGACGCTGGGGCGCGTTGCCGCCGGTGACGATCCCGCAACGGAGCGTAGCCATAGCAGAACTGTTCCCACCTTGCGCGAGGCCTTCGAGGAGTACCTCGCCGCCGGGCCGAAGCGCAAGGAGAGTACTGTCGCCGTTTACCGCCGCATCGTTTACTACAATCTTGGCGCGTGGGTCGACCGCACGCTGGACAGCATTGACCGGCGCGACGTGGAGAAGTGCTTCCTCCGGCTCACGAGCGAATCCGGATGGGTGCAGGCCAACAGCGCCATGAAGATGCTGCGTGTGCTCTACCGCCGCCATTGCATCGACTTCCAGGGGCTGCACAACCCGGTCGACCAGTGGCGCGCGGCCGGCGGGCGGCCCCACCGCCCGCGGCGGCGCACGATCCAGCCCCCGGCCGAGGTGCTGCCGCGCTGGTACCGGGGCATCGAGACCGCGGTGCCCAACCCGGTCGCACGCGATGCCTTCCGTTTCGGCCTTTACACCGGCATGCGGCGAGCCGAGGTCTTCGGCCTGGAATGGGCCCGCATCGACCTGGACGGGATGACTTTCCGGGTCGAGGACACCAAGACCGGCGAGCCGTTGGAACTCCCCGTCACCCGCCAACTCACCGCCATCCTTCAGCACCGTTTCGCCGAGCGCGAGCGTTTTCCCGAGCATAGCCGGAGTTGGGTGTTCCCGTCCGAAACTGCCGGGTCGGGACACATCAACAGCGGAACGCAGTACCTGAATGCGCGGATCAGCGAGGCGGGCGGGGCGAAGTTCTGGTTCCATGCGTTGCGCAACTGCTTCATCACCGTCGCCAACCGCGACCTGATGCTGCCGGTGAGCCTGACCAAGCGGCTGGTCAACCATGCGAGGTCTCATGACGTGACCGAAGGCTACGCCGCCGACTGGACGACGGAGCAGCTTCGCGACGCCGCCCAACGCATCGCCGATCGTATCGACGAGTTGATTCGCGCGGGCGTCCCGACGCGGGAGGCTGGTTCGCGGGCTGAGAACGTCGTACCCGGGTATGGCGACCTTGCCGTCGGAAGCACCGCAGGACTGGCCCAAGTTTCAGTGCGCGAACCCTCTCGCTCATCGCCCGGTTCCCCGACCGGCCCCCTCTAGAAGTCTTCGATCGCCCAGGGCGGCCTGATCGTCGCGCCCCTCAAATTTCTCTAACCACACGCATCCCTCCAAAGGCACCGAGGTTCGCGGCTCCGCGCCGTGAAGCCACGCGTCTGCGCCCTGTTTGGTGTTGACAAGGTGTTTACTTATCTTTAATTTTATATTGGAATGCTTATCTAAGAAGGTAATTTCATTAAGAAAATTTATGAAAAGTATATTGTTTTAACATAAACATAATGTTTTGGTTAAGGAGCCGTCACGGCACTGGAAACGGAAATGAAAAGATCAACAAGGAGGTCGCGATGCCAGTGTTCATAGCGAATAGACAGTGGGTGGCCGTTCTCTTGGCGGTGTTCATGGCGGTCGCTTTGAGCGCTTGCGGTGGCGGCGGCAGCACTAGTGCCCCTCAGATGCCGGAGCCGGGGCCGATGCCTGACCCGCAAATGGCCTGCGAGGATGCGGGCGGCCGGTATAACGCCGACGGAACGTGCACCTCGGCTGAGGATCTCGCGGCGGAACAACTGGCGATGGAGCGCGGGGCTATCAGCACGGCCATCACGGCGGCAAGCACCGCGGTCAACGCCGTGAACAACGACTCCACCGATGCCCAGGTGACCGCCGCCGATACGGCGATCACGAACGCCATAAACGCAATCGCGGCCGCGGCCAATGTTCCGGCCGAAGAGAAAGCCGCGAACACCGAGACGGTCAATGCGCTCGCAACCCAACTTTCCGGTGCCAAGATGGCCCGCATGACCGCCATGGATGACGCCCAGAAGGCCGCGGATATGGCCATGGCCGTCACAGCGGCGAAGCTGTATGCGGGGATCGATCCGCAGAATGGCGCCACCGCAACTGTGGCCGCCGGTACTGCTCTGCTCGCAGGGGAGCGGGCCGCCGCCTACAACAACGCCGACCAGCCCAGCGCCGGCACCAGTGCCGACACACGCATCATGGTGGGCATCGAGACCGCTGCCGTCGTCGCCCTGTCGGAAGACAAAAAGACGATGGTCGCCGACAACCACGGCTGGGCAGGCAAGCGGTACGCCGACCCCGCCGGCGGTGACAGCTATGAGGCTGTCGTATACTCGAATGTCGGCGAGCCGACGATGGGCAAGAAGTTCGGCGGCGCGGCAGCAAACGACGAGTTCGAGTACGCATTGACCAACGGAGCGCTCCCGTCCAACACAGCTTGGGTGGCCTCGAGAGTAGCTCTCACGGGCGTCACCCGGACTGCCGGCACGGAAACGTTCAAGTTGCCGACCCCAAATCCGAGCGGCGCGGTGAACATCCTCGTCCCCGGCAGCTATCACGGCGTGTCCGGCACCTACAGTTGCGTGCCTAGCGCTCCCGCCAACGGTTGTTCGGCTGCGGTAGCCGCAAAAGGCTTCACGCTTGTGACCACCGGCGGCGACGCCTGGACCTTCACGCCCACCGACGCAAACGCCAGAGTCACAGACACCCCGGACGCCGCTTACGCCTCGTACGGCTGGTGGATCCACAAGACCGAGAACGGCAAGACCTTCATCGCGAGCGCATTCACGGATGAAAAGGGTACGGTTGATGCTGCCTCAGGTCTCGACACCTTGCAGGGAACGGCGACGTACATGGGCGGCGCGGCCGGCAAGTACGCTCTCAGCAGTTCGACAGGCGGCACCAACGACGCCGGTCACTTCACCGCGAAGGCGACGCTTGAGGCCGATTTCAGTGACAACTCGGTCACGGGCACCATCGACAACTTCATGGGTGCGGATGGTGAGACGCGAGACTGGTCAGTCGAGTTGAAGAAAAACACGATCGGAGCTACTGGGCCGATCAGTAGCGACGGTACCGCCGCCGCCGATGGAGCGAAAACGGTCTGGACCATCGGCGGAACGGCCGCTGGTGCTGCCGGCGGGTGGACCGGGGCTCTCAGGGACAACGGTACCGACGGGGTTCCGAAGGTCGCGACCGGAACGTTCTACTCGGAGTTCGAAACAGCAGGCAAAATGGTTGGCGCGTTCGGTGTGAATAAGCAGTAGTTGCTGATCATCCTTCCTGCTCAGGTGAGGGCGGCGGCTTTGGTCGCCGCCCTTTCTCTTTCCTCCAATGGCCGCCGTCGCTTGAACCTCGCCTGATCCCGTTTAGCGTGGCTGCAACCCTCGGAGTCCTCTCGCTCTGAGCGTCCGGCACCGAACCCATCGGCCCCGGGTTCCGCGAACCCTGTCGTGTCATATATGGTCCGCTCCGCTTGGCAAGGATCTGTTTGGGTGAGGAGGCAGGTCAGTTGCAGTCATATATCCGGCCTCTCGATGGGAGCGTCTCCGCTTCCGGGCCCTGATGGATTCCGCACACGCCCGCCTCAACAACTGAGCGGTCTCGAAGACCGTGACATTGACCAGGCTCTGGGCGTGCCGGATCGACCTGTCTGCCATCATTCCACTGCACCTTGCGCAACTTGGAGGTTTCCGAGTTCTTCCCATCTTGCTGGGCGTTTCTGGGTTGACACTGACACTCCGCAACAACCGAATCCACTGTTGTCAATGGCAACCGAAAACTGCTCATTTTTGGCAATCAAAAACTGCACATTCCGAGAAGGGCGCCGGTACGGGTCTGACGCTCTTCGGTTGGTTTCGGTGGGGCGAGAGGGGTTGGACGGAGGAAGCGTAGCGACCGGAGTCCAATCCCTCTCGCGTGCCGGATCGGCAGGCCCAGCCGTTCACAGCGCGACCCCCTGGCCGGACTGCTCGGACTCGGGTCGCATCAGGTTCCGATGCTCTCGCATCCGGTAGCTGTTGCCGCGGATGTTGACGATGTGGCAGTGGTGCAGCAGCCGATCGATGAGGGCCGCGGCCATCACCTCGTCGCCGAGGACACTGCCCCATTCCTCGAAGCCCTTGTTGGAGGTGAGCACGGTGGAGGCGCGCTCGTGGCGGGCGTTGATGAGCTGGAAGAAGAGCACGGCGCCGTCCTGGTTCACCGGCAGGTAGCCGATCTCGTCCACCACGAGCAAAGCGGGATGAGTGAGGACCCGCAGCCGGCGGGACAACTCGCCGGCTGCCTTGGCCTCCATCAGGGACTCGATCAGTCCCGCGAGGGTTCCGTAGTAGACGCGGCGGCCGGCCTGGGCGGCGGTGATGGCGAGGCTTATGGCGAGATGGGTCTTCCCGACACCTGGCGGGCCGAGCAGGATGACGTTCTCGCGTCGGTCCACGAACCCGAGTTCGTGCAGGCTCTCGATCTGCTCACGCTTGATGCTGGGCTGGAAGGCGAAGTCGAACTGGCCCAGGGTCTTCACGGCCGGCAGCCGCGACGAGCGCATGGCGGCCTGCAGGCGGCGGTTGTTGCGAAGCCCTATCTGGGCGTCCAGCAACTGCTCGATGGCCTCGGCCGCGGACACCGCGCCGCCGTCGGCCTGGGCCAGGATGCCGTCCACGGCTTCCAGAGCGCCGGGCATCTTGAGGTCGGCGAGCATCTCCCGCAGCCGGTCGCGCCGGGTGCCTGTCTCGGCCCTCATGACACGGCCTCCGCATAGACGCTGAGCGGGCGGCGCTCGACGTCGACGGTGACGGGCAGGGGGCGCCGAGCCGGTTGCGGTGCCCTGCGGGCGCCGAGACGCCGGTAGGGAGCGCTCGCCAGCGGCAGCAGCGCCTGGCGCTCGTCGCGTTCGAAGCGATCCACCGGGCGTTCTCCGGTGGTGCCGTGCCGGCGCACGTTGGCGGTCCCCTTGAGCCACGACAGTGCCTGCTCGTTGAGATCCTCGTCGCTGGCGAACTCCCGGCCGTAGAAGAAGCTGTCGCGGAGGTAGCGGATCGGCCGCTCCACCTTGCCCTTGGTCTGGGCTCGGTAGGGCCGGCAGGCCCGCGGCCGGAACCCCCAGTGGGCGGCGAAGCGCAGGAAGTCCGCGTTCAGCACCAGCTGGCCCCCGCCTACGCGGCCGTCCGACAGCACCACCGAACGCATCTGGTCGAACAGCAACTCCTGCGGCACCCCGCCGAACCACCCGAAGGCGCTCTCCAGCCCCTCGATCAGCACCTCCATCGTCTGTCGCCGGTAGAAGCGCAGCCACAACAGCCGCGAGTGGCTCAGGACCGTCACCAGCGCATGCCGCCGGCCCCAGGGCAGCGTGAACGAGAATGTACGAAACGCCCAGCAAGATGGGAAGAACTCGGAAACCTCCAAGTTGCGCAAGGTGAAGTGGAATGATGGCAGACAGGTCGATCCGGAACGCCCAGAGCCTGGTCAATGTCACGGTCTTCGAGACCGCTCGGTTGTCGAGGCCGGCGTGTGAGAAATCCATCAGGGCCCGGAAGCGGAGACGCTCCCATCGAGGGGCCGGATATATGACTGCAACTGACCTGCCTCCTCACCCAAACAGATCCTTGCCAAGCGGAGCGGACCATATACGACACTGACAAGCGTCCTGCGCGCAGCTTGCTCCTGGGGTTCGCTGAAACGGGCGCCAATGGGATCGGCGGTGGAGGTCCAGAGCAGAAGGACCGCGAGGGTTACGCCCGCGATGAACTGGATGAGGCGGCAGTTCAAGCGGTGTGTAATTGGAGGAAAGGGAAAGGGCGGCGACCGAAGCCGCCGCCCTCAAGCGCCCGGGAAGGATGATAAGAGACTACTGCTTGTCCGCGCCGAACGCGCCGACCATCCGACCGACGGAGTCGTACTCAGAATAGAACGTGCCGGTTGCAGTGGTAGGGACGTCGCTGCCGTCTCCGGCCGGGGGGTCTCCGAGCATTTCATCGTACATCTGACCGGACCAAGTGCCAGACCTCGGTGCCGAGGTTCCGTCGATCGACCACGTCGTGCCCATCGTCTCGTTAGCGGCAGTGTTGGTATCATCAGTTGTAGGAGTGGCAAACGCACCAGTAGTGCCCCAAGGAGCACGGTGCAGTGACACGCTCCATGGCACCGACTCACCGTTGGCCATGAAGTTGTTGAGCGTGCCGGTGACACCTGCGGTGGCGCCATTCCCGAACTTGGCCGTCAACTCAGCATCCGCCGTGAAGTGGCCGCCGTCGCTGGTGCCGTCGAGCACTTTATTCTTCGAGTAATCCAGCGCGAACTTGCCGGCGGCGTGGCCGGTGTAGGTGGCGCTGCCTTCGAACGTGGCGGCGGCGGGATCAGTAGTCAGAGCGGTAGTACCATCGCCCGCTACCGTGCCAACCACACCCCTGAACACGCTGGCTGCCGTCGGCATGCCGTCCTTGTCCTTGCTCACCCACCAGCCATAATACAGGTAGTTGGCATCGGGCTGATGCGCCATCGCGCTCTCACCGGCGTCGGGCTTGAAGTGCCAGGTTCCGCCCAATGAAGTCGGGCTGCCCTTGCCGTCGTTGCTCGAGGAGCAAGCCCCCGTGCAACGGTATATGCCCGGCGCACCGTCGTAGGTGCCTCGGGTGGTGAACGCAGAATCATCAACGTCATTATACGAATGATTCTGGATTCCGGGGTGCAGGAAGTCGTCTGCCATAACCTTCGAGAGGGCGGCGCCTGTGTCGACAGTGCCGCCGTTGACCACGGTCACATAACCCTTGATCGCGGTGTACGCTGGCCCGGTACCGGCGTTTGCGTCTGCGAGGACATTCCCCGCATCGGCATATGAGACCGTCTTTCCGGGACCCTTGTTGTTGTACACCACGGCCGCGTTCATCACCTTCGATTCGGCGTTCGTGTGGGCGTAGTTCGTGCCCGTCCAACTGCCCAACGAGCCGGCGGGATCACCCGCCTTGAGTGTCACCGAGGCTGGGTTGGTGGCGCCGGGCAGCGCTCCCGCGCCTAGAGCGGCATCAATCACGAGGCCGGACGACGACAGGGATACCGGCGTAGTAGCCGAATCGATGTTGTCTAGCGCGGTCGTGCCAGTTGTGGGAGTCCCCGCCAGCGCCGCGAACAACTCCTTGCCCGTCTTCGCCATGGCCACCTTCGCGGCCTTTTCGGCCTCGTCCTCAGCCTCCTCGAAGGCCATTTGCGCCGTGCTGATCGGCGCCGCCGCATTGTTCGCCTCTCTCTGATACGGAGCCTTTTCGTCGTCGGTCAGGTCCGCGCCGCTCGTGATCGCGTTGTTCAGGGCGGTGAGAGCGTTGTTGGCGGCGTCGAGTTGCGCCTGCGTGGGGGTCGAGCCGGAAAGCGCCGCCAGTGCGGTCTGAAGCATCGTGGAAGCACTATCCAACTCCGCCATCTGGTTCGTCCGGCGCGTCGCGGTGTCGATCCCGCCCTGCGCCATGTCCACGGCCTCCACAGCGTTGTCCAGCATCATCTGGTACATCGACGTGTCGTCGACGTCGACCGCATCGGCGATCGCCTGCCGAAGCCCCACGATGGCGGCCCGGGCAGCGTCAACCAAAGCCTGGGTCGACAGGTCGGACGTGTCGATCATGCCAGCGGCGTCCATCAGGGCCTGTTTCTGCTCGTCCGCGCGGGCCGCCATGTTGATCGCCATGATCCGGGCATCGACCGCTGCCTGGAGCGTTTCGCCCTGTGCGGCGGTAACGTCGGCCTTCACCGCGTCGTAGGCCGCCTGGGCGTCTTCCGCCGTGACCGCCGCCGCGATGCTCGCGAGCGTCATGTTAACCGTGTTCTCTTGGGGCGTCAGGCATGCACCATCCACCCAATGATTGCCCGCGTCCGTGCACATCTCCTCCGCCGTCGGCGGCATCGGCTCCGGCATCTGGGGGGCACTAGTGCTGCCGCCGCCACCGCAAGCGCTCAAAGCGACCGCCATGAACACCGCCAAGAGAACGGCCACCCACTGTCTATTCGCTATGAACACTGGCATCGCGACCTCCTTGTTGATCTTTTCATTTCCGTTTCCAGTGCCGTGACGGCTCCTTAACCAAAACATTATGCTATGGCTGCTCTGGAGGAGGCGGCGGTGCGCCCGTCGTCAGCTGCATCACGGTGCACGGTGGCGATTGCATTACGCCGGAGGCATTCGCGGAGTCGGCGGTGGAGCGCGCGCACGCGTACCGGTCCATTGATGGTTTCCGGAACCAGTGGGGGTTGGAGCACATCAAGGCGGACGTGGCCTATCGCCATCTCGAGCTGCTCAAGGGCCCGGACGCCCAGCCCGGCGCCGGAGTGACCCTCGGCTTCATCGACTCCGGCATCGATCCGGACCACCCGATGTTCGCCGGGAAGAACGTCGTCGAGGAGTTCACGCCAGGCGTGGTCGACGAGACCGGCATCGACGATGTCTCACACGGCACGGTTGAGGCGAGCATAGCCGCCGGCGGGCTGGCGATCATGAAACAGCTCTTCCGCGACCAGTTGTCGAACACCCGAGCTGGTGACCCGGCTGTTCGAGACCGCCGACAGGAGCGGCGTCTATGCCGACGCCTCCATCTACGGCCGGGGCTCCATGGACCTGGGCGCGGCGACCTCTCCGGCATTCCCGCGGAACAGGGTGTGTCAAAACCCCATCCGAGCGAGGCAACGTCGCCCGAAGTCGTCATTCCCGCCTCCCCTCCGTCATTCCCGCGAAAGCGGGAATCCAGGCGGGGCGGGAGGCACAGCGGCGTTGCCACGCCTCCCCACCCCTGGATTCCCGCTTTCGCGGGAATGAACCGCCCCGGGTTTACCGGAGACCCAACTCTTTGAGAGGATGGGGTCATGAAGAAGTCAACGAGGTACCCTTTGGAGGTGCGGGAGCGAGCCGTTCGGCTGGTGGTGGAGCACCGGGCGGAGCACGATTCTGAGTGGGCGGCGATCGTGTCGGTGGCGTCGAAGCTAGGCTGCGGGGCGGAGACGTTGCGCAAGTGGGTGCGGCGGGCGGAGCGGGATGCGGGTGCTCGGCCAGGGATGAAGAGCGAAGAGGGTGAGCGGCTCAAGGCACTGGAACGGGAGAACCGGGAGCTACGCCGGGCGAACGAGATCCTGCGCAAGGCGGCGGCTTTTTTCGCCCAGGCGGAGCTCGACCGCCACGGGACGTAATGGTGTCGTTCATCGACGCGCACCGGGAGGCGTACGGGGTCGAGCCGATCTGCAAGGAGTTGCCGATCGCCCCTTCGACCTACTACGAGGCCAAGGCGCGAGAGGCCGGTCGTAGTCCGGTGCCGGCGCGCCGGCAACGTGACGCGGTGCTGCGGGTGGAGATCAAGCGGGTGTGGGAGGAGAACTTCGGAGTGTACGGGGTGCGCAAGGTGTGGCGTCAGCTCAACCGGGAGGGCGTTACGGTGGCGCGATGCACGGTGGCGCGGTTGATGGCAGGGGTGGGACTTCGCGGCGTGGTTCGGGGCCGGAGGTCCAAGACGACCCTGGCAGGGAAAGAACTCCCACGGCCCGCGGACCGGGTGAGGCGGGTGTTCGAGGCCAGCCGGCCGAATGCCTTGTGGGTGGCGGACCTGACCTATGTGGCGACCTGGCGCGGCTTCGTCTACGTCGCCTTTGTCATCGATGCCTATGCCCGGCGTATCGTGGGCTGGCGGGTCTCGGAGTCGTTACGCACAGACCTGGCCCTGGATGCCCTCGAACAAGCGCTCTATGACCGCGCGGTGGGCGCTGAGGGCGCTCTGGTGCATCACAGCGACCGTGGCACCCAGTACCTCTCGATCCGCTACACCGAGCGCCTGGCCGATGCCGGGATCGAGCCGTCGGTGGGCCGCGTCGGGGATTCCTATGACAATGCCCTGGCCGAGTCCATCATCGGCTTGTACAAGACCGAGGTGATTCGTCGACGTGGCCCCTGGCGGAACCTTGAAGCGGTCGAGTTCGCCACCCTCGAATGGGTCGACTGGTTCAACCACCGCCGACTCCTCGAAGGAATCGGCTATGTGCCGCCGGCGGAACTCGAAGAGACGTACTCTCGGCAGTCCGAAGAGTCGGCCATGGTGGCCTGACTCACTCTATTCCGTCTCCGGTAAACCCGGAGCGGTTCAGAATGACGGAGGGGGGCGGATGAACCGCGCCGGGTTTACCGGAGACCCAAGTCTTTGAGAGGATGGGGTCATGAAGAAGTCAACGAGGTCCCCTTTGGAGGTCCGGGAGCGAGCGGTGCGGCTGGTAGTGGAGCACCGGGCGGACTATTCGCTATAATTTCCCTTTTTTCTCCTCTGAACACCTCTCCGAAGCCTCCCGCCAGCATCGGCATCAGGGTGCTGTCCAGCGCCCCGCTACCCCGCCCTGGGCCATCCCGAGGACTCGGACCCCCGCTTCCCAGCTTCCCTCCCCGGCGCTTCTGAACACATCGCAGACGCCCCGCGCCGCCAGTGACGGCCGCCTATGCTATGGTACCCGATCAGACTGCTCAGGAGGTGGCATGCTCTTGCGTAATCCGGCGTCGATTCGTTTCGCGCTCCTTTTCCTGACGTTCGCTCTCGGCGGCTGTTCTGGAGGAGGTGGCGGTACGTCCGGAGGCGGCGGTACGCCCGTCGTCGGCTGCATCACGGTGCACGGTGGCGATTGCGTTACGCCGGAGGCGTTCGCGGAGTCGGCGGCGCAACGCGCGTCCGCGTACCGGTCCATTGACGGTTTCCGGAACCAGTGGGGGTTGGAGCACATCAAGGCGGACGTGGCCTATAGCCATCTCGAGTTGCTCAAGGGCTCGGACGCCGAGCCCGGCGCCGGAGTGACCCTCGGCTTCATCGACTCCGGCATCGACCTGTACCACCCGATGTTTGCCGGGAAGAACGTCGTCGAGGAGTTCACGCCGGGCGCGGTCGACGAGACCGGCATCGACGATGTCTCACACGGAACGGCGGTGGCGAGCATAGCCGCCGGCGCGCGCCTGACGCATTCCCGTGCGCCTCACGGGCTGGCCTGGGGGGCGGACGTGGTCATGTTCGCCCTCACCCTGAGCTCGGGCGACGGCACCTACAGTCCCATCCGGGTGGAGGATCTGGCCGGCGACGACGCCGAGGCCGCCGCGTTGTACACGCAGGCCCTGTCCTGGCGGGACGGTTCCCGGAAGGTGGACATCCTGAACCTGAGCTTGGGCTACCAGGGCCTGATCGACCGCTACACCGAGCAGGAGCTTCGCAACAGCTACGGCAACACCATCGCCGCCCTGGCGCAGGCGGACGCCGAGGAGAAGGCCATCCTCGTCTGGGCGGCCGGCAACTCCCATGGGAATACCTGCGACCCGTCGATCTCCGAGTACTGCCGGGACCAGACCCTCGATGCGGTCTCGCCCGGCATCCTGGCGGGCCTGCCGGCGTTCATCGAGGAGTTGCGGGGCCATTCCATCGCCGTGGCGGCGCTGAGTCCGGCTGACGGGGAGATCGCCTCCTTCTCCAACCGCTGCGGCATCGCCGCCGACTTCTGCATCGCGGCGCCCGGCGACGAAGTCCGGATTGCGTATTTCGGCCCGTATCGAGGCGAGGCCTTCCGGGAGTTCGCCACCGCCGGCGGCACGTCTTTCGCCGCGCCCATGGTGGCCGGCGGGCTGGCGATCATGAAACAGCTCTTCCGCGACCAGTTGTCGAACACCGAGCTGGTGACCCGGCTGTTCGAGACCGCCGACAGGAGCGGCGTCTATGCCGACGCCTCCATCTACGGCCGGGGGTCGATGGACCTGGGCGCGGCGACCTCTCCGGTGGGGGTGCTGGAGCTGCCGGCAGGGACCGGCGTGGGAGAGCAGGGCTTCCGGCTGCTGTCGACGTCCATCAGCCCGGGGACGGCCCTTGGAGACGGCCTCCGGCGGTCACTGGCGTCGCGGGAGGTGATGGCGCTGGACCGGCTGGGAGCCCCTTTCTGGTACCGCCTGGGGGACTTCGCCGGATCCGGCGCGGGGCCGTCCGTGACGGCGCGGCTGCGGGGCTTCCTGGCCCCCGAGGGGCCATGGCCCGGCAGAGGGAACGGCGCCGGCTTCGAGGAACCCGGGGTGGGACGTAGCGCCGGCCTCGATCAGGCCGGGTCCGGGCGCGGCGCCGGCTTCGAGCGCACCGGGACCCGACGTGGCCGCTTGGGAGCCGCCGGGAATGCGCGGGGCGGCGTGGGTGAACCGCGGGTGAACGCATCGGCCGAGGCGAGTGAGCTACGGCTTCACGCGGAGCGGGTGGAGGTATCGGCAGAGTCGGCGGGCAGCCACATGGCCCTGGCCGAGGGCGGCGTGCGGGCCACCTTGGCCGGACCGGGAGGGTTGTCCGCTGCGGCGTTCACCAGCAACCGGGTCCGGGGCGGACGCCCGGTGGTCGGGGCGGTGCTCGGGTGGCGGCGCGCGGGTTCCCCGGTGGGCGTGCGCGCCGGATGGATCGGCGAGCGGAAGACGCTGCTGGGCAGCGTAGGAGAAGGCGCCTTCAGCGGTCTCGGTGCGGACACCTCGTTCGTGGGTCTGGACGCCCACACGGAGATGGGAGCGTGGCGCGTGGGGGCCAGCGCGGAGTTAGGGATGGTCGCGGCGGAAGCGGGCGGAGGCTGGGTAGAGCGCGTGTCGTCGTTGGCCACGAGCGCATTCGGCCTGCACGCGAGCCGGGCCTTGGGCCGTCAGGGAAGGTTGCGGCTGTCGGTGTCGCAGCCCCTGCGAGTGGAGCGGGGCCAAGCACACTTGAGGGTCCCGGTAAGCCGGACCCGGGCGGGCACGGTGCAGTACGACGCATTGGGGGCGGCGCTTGCCCCGAGCGGCCGTCAGCTAGACATGGCTGGGGAATGGCACCGCGCCCTCGGCCCCGGAGAGCTCCGCCTCGGAGCAGTCTACAGCCACCGTCCCGGCCACCGCCGTGACGCCGCCCCCGAACTCACCTTCCTCGCCGGCTGGCGCCAGGGATTCTGACACCCGGACCGAACGGCGGCCGAGCCCACGCCCCTAGTCGTCCGCCTCCCCACCGTCATTCCTGCTTCCCCCTCCATCATTCCTGCCCCTTACTCCGTCATTCCCGCGAAAGCGGGAACCCAGGCGGGGTGGAGTGGGGAAACGTGGCGTAGGGACCCCTCCAGGACCCCTGGATTCCCGCTTTCGCGGGAATGACGGAGTAGGGGGCGGGAATGACGGTTCGGGGCGGTTAAGAAAGTCTTTGACCGGCCGTTATATTATCCATATACTGCAATGGAGGTGTTTGGCCGTTGGAGAAGCTGAAGGAATACGCTTGGGTGGTCGTCGCGATCGTCACTGTGATGACGTCTTTGGGGTCGTTGGGCTTGTGGGCGATTCATGTCCAGATCATTCCGGAGATCAGGCGGCTGGACGGGAGCATCGACTTGCTCACAGATCGAATAGAACGCATGGACAAACGGTTCGAGGCGCGAACCGACAATCTCGAAGCGCGATTCGACCGCATCGAAAACGGTATCAAGACCATTCTGCTGCGGCTTCCGAAGCAGCGGGACACAGGCTGACTGTGGTCTCCCTCCCGCCGAGCGTTCAGAACGCGTAGCGCAGCGATACCGTGAATCCGTGACCCCGCAGGTCGGCTCTGGTCGGGGCCAGGTCGAGCACCAACGGGGACCTCCCCTCTCGGTAGACCACGCCATCGGCGCGGTCGGTCCGGACGGCGCCGTGGTCCGTATAACGCCACGCCACATCGAGCGTCACTTTTTCCCACAAGGGAAGCGCCACCCCGGCCGTTACCATCCACGCGAAGCCCGTGTGCTTTCCGCCCGGAACGACGGTCCTCTGGTTCAATTCCGGGAAGTCCATGCGCGTGTCGCCGATGCGGATGCGGGACAGACCCGCGCCGGAACCGATGAAGGGGGTCATGGGACCCACTCGGGGAAGGCCGAGGGCGGGCAGGTCCAGGTAGGCGGCGAGCATCGCCGTCAGCGACGACATGTCTGCCGAGACCGCCTGTCTCCCCGGAGTGCGCACAAAGTTCGCGCGTCCCTCGAAGGAAAAGCTCGGGAGGTACTGAACCAGGGCTTCGAGCCGCAGGGCGGACGACGTGACATGCCCGAGGCCCAGTTCGAATCCTGCCATCGTTCCGAAATCGCCGAGAGAGCTTAACGGTGCGCCGTCGATTCCGGCTCCGCAGCCGTAGAGGGCCAGGGGCCCCGGTGAGGTGCTCGAACAGTCCTCGTCCGTGAACCGCGTTCGTTTCGACCGGTCGAGGACGAAACCGGCCCGGAGGTAAAGGCCATCGAGAGCCACGGGGCTCGACGGTCGCGCCGAAGCCGCCTCCGCGGCAGCGCCGGACGATTGGGCCAGCGTCACGGCGCCGGCCCTGGAGGACGTATTGGACGGGAGATCGACGGTCGCGTCGGTGGTCTGTGCGAACGTCGCAGCCGGGACCGCCGCAAACGCGAAGAACGCGACAAGCGCCGTGCGAAAGCGAAGCATGAGGAAGCGACTCATGAGACTTCAGCGCGCGTCCGCCTTGGACACGCCCACCTGCACGATGCGGCGCTTGTCCACGCCGGCGACGCCCACGTACTTGAACATCTTGCCGTCGAACTCACGGGCCTGGAAGCCTTGCACCACCACGGTCTTGCTGCCGTCCAGCAGCGCCGCGAACGGAGCCGCCTGGCTCTTGCCGCCCGGGTCGGTGGGGAACTCGAAGCTCATGCCCGGGATGTTGGTGAACTCGATGCGGCCCTTCTCGTCGCTGATCCAGAACTCGGAGATGGCCGACCCCGCCGCCACCTTGGTCAACGCCGCGTTGATGTCGTCCTTGCTCATGCCCGCCTTGACTGCAGCGGCAACGAAATGGGCCGCGAGCATGGCCTGCCCCACCATGTGCCCCGAAACCGCATCGTCCGCCCCCCGCACCCTGTCCGCCGCCAACACCCCGCCCAAAACCAAACACAGCCCCAGGGCCCCCACTGTCCTCAAAGTCCGTCTCATGGTGCTCTCCTTTCGTCGCATACGCCCATCCACCGTGCCCGCTCTGTCACCCGCCCCGCCCCGTCCTCCGCGCGCCGTCCGGTCATCCGCGACCCGCCGTCATCCGCACCCGCCCGTCCTCCGCGCCCCCCGTGTCTGGCCCGCCCCCCCTCCGTCATTCCCGCGAAAGCGGGAAACCAGGCAGGGTGGGGCGGGGAATACGCCCGTTTGGCCCCTCCCCACCCCTGGTTTCCCGCCCCCGATCGGGGTCGAGGGCAAGCTTTCGCGGGAATGACGGAAGGGGGCGGGAATGACGGAGCAGAGCCCCTACGCGTCTCCATCCCAGGGGTCGTAGCTGCCGAAGCACCAGAGGTTGCCTTCCGGGTCGCGGCAACAGTAGAGCCGGCCGCCGTATTCCTGGTCCTCGGGAGGCATGACGATCTCGGCGCCCGCCGCCGCGGCCCTGGCGTGGTGCGCGTCCACGTCCGTGACGATGAGATAGAGGCTCTGCGACACCGGATCGCCGGGCTTGGCCAGCGGCTGGTGAAGCACCCCGTAGTCGTCGTCCCGGGCGGAGCCCAGCATCACCATGCCGTTGCCGAACACGAGCTGGGCGTGGAGGATGAGACCGCCCTCCCCCGGCACCACCAGTTGCGGCTCGAAGCCGAAGGCCTCGCACAGCCAGTCGATGGCCTTGGCCGCGTCATGGTAGCGGAGCGCCGGAATCGTCGTCGCCCTGGTGTCTTTCGCCAGGCTGCTCATCACGCTCTCCCTGTCCCCATTTAGTCGGCCCGCCGGTGGGTGGGCCACCCTCCACGGAGTCTCCCATATTCACCCGGTCACGCCAAGTTCGAGCCAACGTACTTCAAGCGGGAGCCTTCCTCCGGACCGATGACGGTGTTTGCCTTCACACCAGCAGCGCGTTCACCCCGGCCAGCGTCAGGATGCATCCGATGGCGAACAGGATGGCGAACCGGAGATTGGGTCCGAGGATGACCTGTCCCGGGGTGACGCGGAACATGGTGGTGGCGGTGCCCACCATGATGGCGGAGAGGCCGATGATGGACGAGCAGCACCAGGCCGCCAGGGTGCTCTCGATGAGGATCACGCCGGCCACCCGCACCGGCAGGTCCGTGAACACGGACAGGAGCAACGACACGGACACGATCTGGTGCACCCCGGCCAGGGCGCCGAGGGAGGTGGCCCCGATCATGATGGCGATGACGGCCATGGCGGGCAGGTCGAGGCCGCCGATCCAGTCGGTGGTGCCGGTCTGCGCGAAGACGTGGCGGATCACCCCGCCCAGGGCCAGCGAGATGGTCAGGATCGTGATCTCGTTGCCGATGTGGGCGGTGCCCCGGTAGGTGCTGGCCAGGGCCGTGACGAACGCGCGCCGGCCCTTTCCCAGGAGCGCCAGCGCGCACAGGACCGGCACGCTTACGATCAGCGCCTCCAGGCCCGACAGCACCGTGACCCCGGACAGGACCGCCACCGACAGGACGCAGAGCGCCACCGGCGGGACGATGGGCTGGAGGCTCCGGAGCGCCCGCCAAAGGAGGGCGATGCCCGGTTCCGGGGCAAAGAGCACGTGGGAGGCCGTGAGTGCGCAGGCGGCCATGGACATGCCCAGGGCCATGGTGTGCCATAGGGGCACCCCCGGCACGTACTGCGACGACAGCGCCATGGCGATCCAGAACGGCGACCACAGGCCGGCGAGGCCGCCGCCGCGGTGGCAGGCGCGCATGGCCGCCAGGTGCTCATCCTCCGCCTTGCTCTGGCCTATGATGGGGGCGGTGATGGCGTAGGCGCCGGGACCCAGCACCACCGCCAGCAGGTGGCTCCCCACCAGGAAGCCGCCCAGCCGGTGGTCGGGCTCGAGCCGCTCGAACAGCTCGCGGGCGTGGGCGATCTGCCGGAGCTGCTCCCCGGTGGCGCGCAGCAGCACGATGGTGCCGAAGAAGCCCGCGAACATGGGCGCCGCCTTGAACCCCACGAGCACCGCGGCCGGGCCGCCGTAGATGAAGATGAGCACGACGGCGAGGGCGGTGAGCCCGCTGCACAGCACGATGGTCGGCCGCCGCAGGAACACGAACACCCGGAGGATGAACAACGCCGCGAAGACCGCCCCCGCCATGTCCGTGGCCGCGGACGGCCACCCCATGCGGACAAGCTGGCTCCCCCACAAAGCCATCAGCAGGGTCTCCGGCCGGGTGAGTTGCAGGAAGACGGACATTGTTTTCCGCGACACGATACTAGTGTGCTACTGTGGTATCCTTCCGTGGATTCTGATGTACCCCCCTCCGTCATTCCCGCGAAAGCGGGAACCCAGGGGCGGTGGAGGGGTGCAACGGCCGAGGATCCCCGGCCCCACCCCACCTGGATTCCCGCCCCCGATCGGGGTCGAGGGCAAGCTTTCGCGGGAATGACGGAGGGGGCGCGAATGCCGCCGCAGGGCGCGCATGACGGAGAAGGCACGGCGTGACCATTTGGAGCAACACATGACGCAGACCATACCCGTTCGTCCTGAGCATGGCGAGGCGCAGCGGAGCGGAGTCGACGGGCGGGCTCCATACATCGGGGCGCCGATCCGGCGCGGCGAAGACGTTCGTTTCCTGACCGGCAAGGCCACGTTCATCGACGATGTGAAGCTGCCCGGGATGCTGTACGCGGCCGTCCTGCGGAGCCCGCACGCGCACGCGCGCATCAAGTCGGTGGACGTGTCGGAGGCCCTGAAGCTCACGGGGGTCGTCGGCGTGCTCACCTTTGCGGATTTGCCGGCGGGCGTCAAGCCGATCCCGCTCCGCATGTACCAGTTGGACGGGCTGGACCGTTTCCTGCAGTACCCGCTGGCCCGGGGCAAGGTGGCCTACGTGGGTGAGCCGGTGGCGCTGGTGGCGGCCGTGGACCGCTACGTGGCCGAGGACGGGGCCGACGCCATCGCGGTGGAGTACGAGCCCCTGGAGGTGGTGCCGGACGTGGAGGCGGCGCTCCGCGGCGACGTAATCATCCACGAGGAGCAGGGCACCAACGTGGCCGGCGGCCACGACATCAAGCTGGGCGACGTGGACGGGGCGTTCCGCGACGCCGAGTACACCCGCAGGGAGGTGCTGAAGACGCACCGGCATACCGGCAACCCCATGGAGACCCGCGGCCTGGTGGCGTCCTGGGACGCCGGCCGGAACGAGGTGACGGTGTGGGGGATGACCAAGGTGCCGCACTTCAACCGCGCGGTGCTGTCGTCGCTGCTGGAGCTGCCCGAGCACCGCATCCATTTCATGGAGCCCGACGTGGGCGGCGGCTTCGGCATCCGCGGCGAGTTCTATCCCGAGGACTTCCTGATCCCCTACGCCGCCATGAAGCTCGGGCGGCCGGTCAAGTGGATCGAGGACCGGCGCGAGCACCTGATGGCGGCCAACCACTCGCGGGAGGTGCACTGCGAGCTGGAGATCGCCGCCCGCCGGGACGGCACGCTGCTGGGCATGCGCGCCCACATCCACGGGGACATGGGCGCCCACATCCGCACCCACGGCGGCCTGGTGCCCGCTTCCACCGCCGGCGTGCTGCCCGGACCCTACCGGATCCCGACCTACGAGGCCCACATCCGCTGCGTCATGACCAACAAGATGGGGGTGGGCACCTACCGCGCGCCCGGGCGCTACGAGTCGTGCTATTTCCGCGAGCGCATGCTCGACATGGTGGCCGAGGACCTGGGCATGGACCCCATCGACCTGCGCCGCAAGAACCTGATCCGGCCCGAGGAGATCCCCTACGAGCTGGGCCCCACCCGGCCCGGCATCGCCTCCACCGTTTTCGACAGCGGCGACTACCCCCGGGCGCTGGAGCACGCGCTGGAACGGTTCGGGTGGGACGAGCTGAAGCCGCTCCAGGGACAGAAGCGGGAGGGGCGCTACCACGGCATCGGTATCGGCTGGTTCGTCAAGAACACCGGCCTCGGGCCGTCCGAGGGCGCCCGCGTGGCCATTACCGGCCCCGAGAGCGTGGCCGTCTACCTGGGCATCGCCACCCTGGGCCAGGGCCACGAGACCATCATGTCTCAGATCTGCGCCGACGCCCTGGGCGTGCCCATGGAGTGGATCACCGTGTTCCACGGCAGCACCGACCTCATGCCCTGGGGCGGCGGCACCTACTCCAGCCGCGGCACCGTCATGGCTGGCAACGCCGTGCACCTCACCGCCCAAGCGCTCAAGAAACGCCTGCTGGAGGTGGCCTCGCGGCGGCTGGAGACCGACCCCGCCGGGCTGGAGTTCCGCGACGGCGGAGTCTACGCCGCCGGCACAGCGCGGGCGTCGGGCGCCCCCCAGGATACCGCCCAGCCGCTATCGGCCGCCCCCCGTCATTCCCGCGGAAGCGGGAATCCAGGCGAGGAGGGGCCGGGCGCCGACAAGCCGTTGCTGGGCCTCGGCGACCTTCTGGAAATGACGAAACCCGGCAAGGCCCCGGGCGACGTCCCCGGCCTCGAGGCCACCGAATACTTCCACAACAACCTGCTCACCTACACCTACGGCGGCCACCTGGTACATGTGGCCGTGGACCCCGAGACGGGAATGGTGGAGATCCTGCGCTACCTCGTGCTGGAAGACGTCGGCCGCGCCGTCAACCCCCTGCTGGTGCACGGCCAGGCCCTGGGCGCCGCCGCCCAGGGCATCGGCGGCACCCTGCTGGAAGAACTCGCCTACAACCAGGACGGCCAGTTACTGACCACGACTCTGCTGGACTACCCGCTCCCCTCCGCCACGGAGATCCCGCCGGTGGAGAGCATCATCACGGAGTACTCCCCCTCGCCCCTCAACCCCTTGGGCGTCAAGGGCGCCGGCGAAGGCGGCATCGTCGCCTGCGGCGCCGCCCTGGCCAACGCCGTGTCCAATGCACTCTCGTCGCTGCACATCCAGATCAAGGAGCTGCCCCTCAGCCCGGACCGCTTGCGGACGCTGGTAAGGGAGGCGGAGAGGGGCGACTAAGCCGCCAATCCCGTTCTCTCCCGTCATTCCCGCCCTCTCTCCGTCATTCCCGCGGAAGCTTGCCCTCGACCCCGATCGGGGGCGGGAACCCAGGGGTGGAGCGGGGCCAACGAGCGTAATCCCCGCCGTACCCCGCCTGGATTCCCGCTTCCGCGGGAACGACGGTTTCGTAAGGTGGGTGCTTCACTGAAGGCTGGCCTTGCCACGCAACACGCTATCCCATAGCCTGCCGGTTGCCTTGCGAATGGCATTAGTTCGGAGTATCTTCCGAATTAGCTTGACTAATCCGGAATGGCCTCCGAAAAGATGCACTACAGCCGCACCCTCCGCCTGGACCTGCCTGCGGGACAGTCCGCGTTCCTGTGGGGACCCCGCAAGACAGGCAAATCAACACTGATTCGCGAGTTGTTCCCCAAAGCTGCCCGGTTCGACCTGCTCGATACCCGCCTCCTGCTGGAGTTCACACGGGCGCCCTGGGCGTTTTCGGAACGCGTGGCGGCATTCGACCGAGCGACGCGGGCCACCCCCATCATCGTCGACGAGGTGCAGAAGGCGCCGGCCGTTCTGGACGAAGTTCATCGACTGATCGAGAACGATGGGTTGAGCTTCGTCTTGTGCGGCTCCAGCGCCAGGAAGCTGAAGCGTGGCCGCGCCAACCTGTTGGGCGGCCGCGCCTGGCGTTTCGAACTTCATTCGCTCACGTGGCCGGAAGTGCCGGGATTCGATCTCTTGAGGGCGCTCAACCGAGGGCTGGTCCCGCAGCACTACGACGCGACCGGGTACCGGCGTGCGCTCGCGGGCTATGTGGACGACTATCTGAAGGAGGAGGTGTTCGACGAAGGGCTGGCGCGGAACGCGGCCGGTTTCTCGAGGTTTTTCGAAGCCTTGTCTTTCTGCCACGGAGAGCTACTGAACTACAGCAACGTCGCCAGGGACTGCGGCGTCGATTCCAAGACCGTGCGCGAGTATTTCCAGATACTCGCCGATACGCTGCTGGGCGTCTTCGTCGAGCCGTTCAGTCCGCGTCGCTCGCGCGCGGTCATCACGCGCGCGCCGAAATTCTACCTCTTCGACGTCGGCGTGGCCGGCCATGTGACCGGACGCCGGATCGAACGCGAGCACGGCGCTGACTTCGGCCGAGCCCTGGAGCACCTGGTCCTGATGGAGCTGCTCGCCTATCGTTCCTACCGTGAAAGTGACTTCCCGGTGCGCTTCTGGCGCACCCGGTCGGGCCTGGAGTGCGACTTCGTGCTTGGCCGCTCAGGCGAGGTGGCCATCGAGGTCAAGGGAAGCTCCCGCGTCCGTCCCGGGGAGCTCAGGGCCATGCGCGCCTACATGGAGGAACATCGTCCGGCCCAGGCCGTGGTAGTGTGCAACGAAGACGCCCCCCGGCGCACCGGCGAGGGAATCTGGATACTGCCCTGGGAGCGGTTTCTCGAACGGCTCTGGACGGATGCGCTAGTCACGTAGGGGTCCGTGGCGGCGGAGCCAAGCCTCGCGGTCACCTACTCTCCACCCTCTTTCGCGCGAATCATCGCCACCGTCGCGCCCCACCCGCCCCTCTCCGGCGGCGCGTCGTGGCACGACTCCACCAGCGGGTTCTTCTCCAGCGCCGACTGCACGATGCGCCGCTGCACCCCCTTGCCCCGCCCGTGAATGATCCGCACCTCGCGAAGGCCCTCCTCGTGGCACTGCCAGACGTATTCCTCCACTACGCTCGGGATGTCCTGCGGCGCGAAAGGGTGCAGGTCGATGTAGTCCTCAAGGGGGAGGACCACGGGGTCTTCGTCGGGCGGGTCTTCGTCGGGTGGGTCGTGCGCTGTTTCGCGAACGTCGCGGCTTTTCCCGGCGAGCATGCCGGCAATGCACCGAAGGGTTTCCATCAAAGGGAGAGGCATGTAGTTGTCACCGTTGCCGACGGGTTTACCGTCCGGCTCGATTCGGCTGCCATTCTGTAAGCTGCTGATCTCGTTTCAACACCATCTGCTGGAACGTCAGGCCTTCGAATACCGATTCGAGCGTAACGTTGCCGCCGTCGGACACGGCCATCGGGAGAGCGCTCCGGCACTCCTCGATGAACCGCTGATTTATGGCGGGTCCTTGCCAATAGGCCTTTTCCCACCAGTCGAGTATGCGCGCCTCAGCTTCTTCGAGCGCGTGTCGCGTTGGAAGCTGATCCCCCTTGCGACGGTTTATGGCTGGGTAGCTCGGGAACAGGTTCCAAAGATCGTTGCACGGCCATGCAGCGAAGGGGAAGCAGTGATCGATATCGAAGGCGTGAGTCAACCGGCGTCCGGTCCATACGCAGAACAGGCCGGAGTCGCCCTTGCGCATGTCTTCCGCCAGTTGCCGGACGAAACTCGTGTCGTGGTCCGGCACCAGCCACCGTAAGGCACTCATATACCTGTCCCAAGGGGTCGTCGCTCCCTCGGTCGGCGTCCTTCCATAACCGCGCATGACATGGACCCACTCGTTCAGTATGGCGGGTTCGATCCACGGAGCGTATCGGGACATCGCCTGCCACAGGTTGAGGGGGACGGAAAACGTACCGAAGGACCAGAGGAACGACTCATCGAGCCGCAGGCTGTCGCGGAGCCTTACCGGACCCCTCCGCTTTGTTGGGAACACGGGCTTGTCACTTCTCGGGTAGGTAATGTACGTGGCCGGCATTCTCCGTATGCAGTCCACGGCATCACGGATTGCCACCACCAGGTTTTCGGCGTCGTCGCCGGTAAACTGCTGTCCTATCCGGAGGTCGTAGGGCGATCGGGTTCCCAGGCCATGGAAGGCATCTTTCGCGAAGCTGAGGTGGTTGTTGCCCTTGGGGTGTTGGGGGAATCCTTCCGCGACCAGTTGCCGAAAAGCGCGGACCCAGAAAAGCGCCACGAGGCCAAGCGGAAGGTCTACGTGGTGCTCGCCCTCCTGGCGAACGAGCCCTCCCGTGCCGTCGGCGATACGAAGCAGCACTCTCAGCAAGGCGAGCTTGTAGGTGGAGGACTTCTGGTCCTTGAACACAATGTGGCGGAGCAGCGGAAGCGCCCCGGTGCCGTCGTCCGGGAGCCGGAGCCAGATAACATCCCACGTGATACCGGGCCGTTTGCTTGCATCCTGTTGGTGCTGGATACCGACGATCTGCAGGCCGTGTTCCTGGGCCAGCTTCTCGATCTCGCCAGGTTCCGCGGAGTGCATGGGACGTCCCCCAGGCGGAGGTCCGTGACGGAGACTCAACATCATGCTGCCGCCAGGGCTCATCAGGGAGACCAGCTTGCGGAAAGCCCGACGTCGGGCCTTCGGCGGTACGTGCGTCCACACCGCGCTCAGCCATACCAGGTCAAAGGTGAGCTTCGAGCGAACCACCTTGGACAACGCCGGGAGCTCATCGTTCATCCACTTGATCGATGGTGATCCGTGGTGGGCTTTCCCAACGGCACGTAGTTGTCTTGACGGCTCGACCGCGACTACGTTGTGTCCATTTCGCGCGAACCACGCGGCGTCCCGCCCGCTGCCCGCGCCTACGTCGAGGACCCAAGCGGGCGACTGCGGCAGCCACTTGAGTACGGGGGCGTGTACATACTCGAACGAAACCCCCTCGTACTCGGGCACGAGAGCAGTTGCGGCGCTGTCGTAGCTGGCCACTACGTCGTGAACTTCGAATTCCGGGTATTCCGGGTTATCGTATTCGGAGCGGCCTGGGGCAGAAGGCGACGAGGATGTCCGTGGACCCGTGCTGCCCTCGCTACCGGTATCCGGGTAGGCGGGTGGTCTTGTCGACTCCCGTGAACTCTTGCGATCCGGCAAGGTTTAACTCTTGGTCAGGTTGATAGGTCGTTTTCGAGAATACCATTGCATACATGAGGCCGACAATCGGTAAGGGATGACACCGTGACCAACAATCATGCCGACAGCTACACCGCCCTCCTCCGGGGCGCCCGCCGTTTCCAGGAGACCGAGTACCAAGGCGACCGCTCCCTCATGGCGCGCCTGTCGCAGGGCCAGGATCCGGATGTCCTTGTGATCGCCTGCAGCGACTCCCGTGTGGATCCGGCGCTGCTCTTCGGTGCGCGCCCTGGGGACATCTTCGTGGTTCGCGTTGTCGCCAACCTCGTGCCCCCGCGGCGCCCCGGCGACGCGACCGCGTACGCGGTGATGGCGGCGGTCGAGTATGGCGTCAAGGCTCTCGGGGTCTCCCACGTCGTGGTATGCGGTCATTCCCACTGCGGCGGCATCAAGGCGGCAATGGACGTCGCGCGAGGGGAGGAACCGCCGCCGTTCGAGTGCCTGGGGCCGTGGGTGGCGCTGGCGGATGAGGCGTGCCGGGAGGTGTTGGCGGAGGGCTCCGGGGACGACCGCTCGGATGCGGAAATGGCGACCGCAGCCGAGCAGCGATCAGTGCTCAAGTCACTGGCGAACCTTCGGTCCTATGCGTGGATTCAGGATCGGGTGGATAACGGTGATCTGGCGCTGCACGGCTGGTGGTTCGACATCGATACGGGCGAGTTGTGGACGGCGGATTCGGAGACCGGCGTTTTCTCAGTTGTCGCCTGATAGTTCGTGATGGCCGTTCTTCAGGGTCCTGGGCGGACTCACTCAAGCACGCTCTTTTCCGCAAGTAGGCGGGCCAATCGAGGCTTGTTGGGCGCCGTGGGGCGAGCGAGTGCATCTTGAACGGCCTGCCACCGCTCGTCATCGAGTTGGAATACCTGCCTGTTCGCCAAAGCCTCTTCAGCAGCGTGCACTCCCGCGTTCAACAGGAACTCGGCGGCACTCTTGCCCGTCGAAGCCGCTGCGTCCTGAAGCAGCGCCTTGACCCTCGCAGTCGTGCGAATCTCGATGCGCTCCGATTTCGGTTCAACGATGTCCATTGGCGCCCCTTCTACCTGAAACATGCCGTTCTCGCCAGTCCCTTCAACATACCCCAACATCCTCTCCAAGCTGCACACCAACTGCGAACCCCGTTCCAAGTACTCTCTGCTTTGACATACGAGGAATCGCCGGTGCGCGCCCACTAGGTCGGCGTTGGCGTTGAGCCGGGCGGGGTCTTCGGAGCCGGGGCGGGTGGTGAGCTTGAAGCGCCCAAAGCTCGGAGTCGACATGGACCAGGAGGTCGATCTCGCGCTGGTCGCTGGTGCGGAGATGGTAGGGGTCGAAGCGCCGCCCGGAGCACAAAGGCCACGTGTGGGTTGTCAAACCCGACACGGAGGAGTTCCTGTTGTTGAGGAAGGAAGCGGCTCCAGCGGCACAGCCGCCGCTGGAACCGCGTTTAGTAGTTGAACAACCGCCGCATGGCGCGGCTCAGCAGGTGCAGCGCACCGCCGCCGCCCGCGGCGATTCCAAGCGTACGAAGTAGTTCCTTGGCGGTCGTAGTCTGATTCGGATCACCGAAGAAAAGCATCCAGAACAGCAAGGCCGCTACGATTATCAGAACACCGCCGCCGACGTAGACAACCTGCTTGGCGAGAAGATGCCTGCTCTGAGAGACCCGTTCATCGCTCTCCAATCGGGCCATGTGGTACTTGTACTGAAGCTCTTCAGCGGCAGTACTCGCCTTGATGGCATCGCGAATGATTTCCGTGCGTTGGTTATTGCTCTCGATGCGTCGATGCTCAATTTCGATTTGTTCCCGGACGAGCGGGAAAAGCTCCGCCTGAACCTGTTCAGGTTCAACGGGCTCTAGGGACGAGGTTCTGTTTTCGGGGTCTTCCGTCATCGCGTGGCTGCGCCCTTGGACCACGCGCCGGAGCCGAGCCAAGCGTCTGGGTTCTGGCCGTTGGCGATCGACTCACAGTAGAGTTCGGCATCGATGGACCGCACGATGTAGCCATTTCCGTACGGCGAAACCAGAATCCGGTGCAACATGTTCTGGCCATCGGGAGACGACTTGCGGGAGCGAACCTCCTTAACTGCTTCTTCATATGTTTCGCAGCGGAAAGACGGTGAGGTTCCCATGCATATCTCCTTCGTTTGGGCGAGGCGCACTACGTCGGATAATTCACCGAATCCCGGTGCCCTTGTCAAGTAAAGCAGATATATTGTCTGACCTCACCCCTTCAAATACCCCCCATACTTCTCCAGCACCTCTTCCTTCAGCTCCGGGCTGGCGCCGGACACGGGCGGGAAGTCCTTGATCCATTCGTAGGGACGGCAGGCGTCGATGATGGCGCGGGAGTTGTGGCCTTTCTGGTCGCGGGGGATGATGGGGTCGAGGGGGCCGCTCCAGGTGCGGCGCAGGATGTCGATGGAGTCGGCGGGGTTGCAGCGGGTGCACATGGCCCACACGACGTCGTTCAGGTCGGCGACGTCGATGTCGTCGTCGACCACCACCACGTAGCGGCCGAGGTAGGCGCCGGTGTGGTTCTGGCTGGCGATCAAGGCGGCCTGCTTGGCGTGGCCGGGGTAGCGCTGGCGGATGGACACGGCGGTGAAGAAGCGGTTCTGGTAGCAGGCGACGCCGGTGACGTCGGGGACGCCGGCTTTCTCCATGGAGTCCCAGATGAACGCGGCGCGGATCAGCGAGGCGCAGCCGTCGGCGCCGGGCAGCGGCCGGAACGGCGGCGAGCCGGTGAGGATGGGGTTGTTGCGGTACATCAGGCTCTTGACGTGCACCACGGGTTCCTCGCGCGAGCCGCTGGCGTAGTAGCCGGGCCACTCGCCGAAAGGGCCCTCGGGGAGGGTCTCGTCGGGCATGATCTCGCCCTCGATGGCGATCTCGGCGCGGGCGGGAATGGGCAGGCCGGTGAACTCGCCGCGGATGACGTCCACGGGCGCGCCCTTGATGCCGCCGGCGTAGTCCAGCTCCTGGTCGCCCCAGGGGATCTGCCGCGATCCCAGCAGGAACAGCAGCGGGTCCTGTCCGAAGGAGATGGCCACCTTGAGGGGCTTGTTCTGGTCGAAGGCCTTCTGGCGGTGGATGCGGCCGTGCTTGCCGGGCGAGATGTAGACCGCCAGCCGGTCCTTCTCGTGCACCATGGTGCGGTACACGCCCATGTTGATCCAGCCCTCGTCCGGGTCCTGGGTCATGACCACGTGGGCGGTGCCGATGTAGCGGCCGCCGTCCTCGTCGTGCCACTTGGGCACCGGCAGGCTCAGCACGTCGATGTCCTTGCCGGTGAACACGTTCTCGTAGAGCGGGCTCTCGTCCACGTACTCCGGCGGGATCAGCTTCGGGTTGTTGAGGCGCTCCCGCCAGGCGGCGATGAACTCGTTGCGGGTGATGTCGGTGGGCAGGTTGGTGGTGAGGGCGGCGCGCTTGAGCGACTCCACCATGCCCACCAGCACCCGGTGCCCCTCGGGGTAGCCCTTGATCTTGTCGAACAGGATCGCAGGGGCGTCCCGGCCGCGCCCGGCGACCTCGGCCAGGGCGCCGATCTCCAGGTTCCAGTCACAGCCCGGCACCGTGCGCAGCTCGCCCATGGCGTCGACCTGCTCGAGCCACTCTCTCAGGTCACGGTACGACATGGTTGTGCTCCTTATCGCGGGAATACTCTCTCCGTCATTCCCGCCCCACACTCCGTCATTCCCGCGAAAGCGGGAACCCAGGTGGGGTGGAGCGGGGTGCGCGGCCGCCACACCCTTCCCCGCCCCTGGGTTCCCGCTTTCGCGGGAATGACGGAGAGGGCGGAAGCCGTCGCCGGGTTACGCTGGCCGGAACTTCGGCAGGGTCATCTCGTCGGTGATGTCCTCGAAGGTCACCTCCACCGGCATGTCGCAGCGAACCTCCTCGGGCTTGCAGCCGATGACGTTGGACAGCATGCGCGGCCCTTCGTCGAGCTCGATGACGGCCACCACGTAGGGCAGTTCTTCCTTGAAGCCCGGGTGGTAGGCGCGGTGGTAGATGACGAAGGAGAAGACCCTGCCCTTGCCGGACACCGTCTTCCACTCGTAGTCCTCCGAGGTGCACTCGGGGCACACTTCGCCCGGCGGGAACCGGAAAGCGCCGCACGCGCGGCACTGCTGCAGCCTCAACTCGTGGGTTTTCGTGGCCTCCCAGTAGGGCCCGGAATCCTCGGACGGCGTCGGTATCGGTTTCGCGTAATCGTTCACGGTCAGTTCCTCAATATCAGCGTGGAGTGGCACACGGCGTTGCCGCCGTTGCCGCTGATGATGGCGGTCTCGGCGTCCTGGACCTGGCGCGCGCCGCATTCGCCGCGCAACTGGCGCACCCCTTCTACGATCTGGAGCATGCCCTCGATGTAGCACTCCGACAGCATGCCGCCGGAGGTGTTGGTGGGCAGCTCGCCGCCCAGCTCGATGCGGCCGCCGCTCACGAACGGGCCGCCCTCGCCTTTCTTGCAGAACCCGTAGTCCTCCAGGGTGGCCATGAGGATGTAGGTGAAGCAGTCGTAGATCTGCGCGGTGTCGATGTCCTTGGGCTTGAGGCCGGCCATGGCGAAGGCCTGGGCGCCGGACTCCTTGGCGCCCAGCTCGGTCATGTGGTCGCCCCAGATGTAGCCGCGGGAGTTGTTGGTCTGGCCCATGCCCATGACGTAGACCGGCTTCTGCTTCATGTCCTTGGCGCGCTCGGCCGAGGTGACGATGACCGCGGCCGCGCCGTCGCTCCGCAGGCAGCAGTCGAACAGGTGGAACGGCCACACGATCCAGCGCGAGTTGTGGTAGTCCTCGAGGGTCATGTCGCCCTGCATGGCAGCCACGGGGTTCAGTTGCGCGTGCTTGCGGCAGGCCACCGCGATGGCGCCCATGTGGTCGTGGGTGGTGCCGTACTCGTGCATGTGCCGGGTAAGGCCGAAGGCGTGCGCTCCGGCGGCGCCGTACAGGCCGTACTCCGGGCCGAACTCGCCGCCGCCCTCGCCTCGGGTCGGGGTCTTGCGGGTGGCGCCCTTGTCGCCGTGCACGCACAGCACGGTCTTGCAGAAGCCCGCCTCGATGGCGGCCGCCGCCACCTGCACCATCAGGCACGAGGTGGCCCCGCCCGCGGACAGCGAGACGCCGAAGGCGGTGTCGATGCCCAGCCGCTCGGACAGGCTCTGGTGGTGCACCCGCACCGCGCCGAGCAGGTGGCTGTGGGTGATCACCGCGTCGACGTCGGTCTTCTTGAGGCCGGCGTCGTCCAGGGCGGCCTTCACCGCCGTTACCTGCAAGCCGTAGTCGCTCAGCTCGGGCACCTTGCCCAGCGCCGAGTGTCCCACGCCCACGATCGCGTATTTGTCCTTGAGTGAAGCCATTCAGTGTCCTTTCCGTTCAATTCACGGGAAGGGTTGCGCGGCTAGCGCCCCCCGTCCCCTTCCTCCTCATGCAACCTTGCGTGCTGCCGGGGCGTTTCCGGCCGCGTATCCTTGCCCTTCCCCCTGGTCAAGCGCAGCGTGCCCACGAACTTCACGTTGGCGCAGGCGTCCGCGCCGCCGGTGGCGCATCCCTCGTCGTCCGGGATCAGGAAGCGCAGCGGCCCGCCCTTGTCCCGGGGCAGCGGTTCGTCGCCGACCCGGTAGGCGATCACCGCGTGGCGCAGCGCCTCCAACGGTACGCTGGCGGCGAACCCGCCGTCGGTGGACTCCACCGTCAGGTGGTCGAGCTCCCGGTCCGGATTCAGCCGGTCGAGGATGGCCTGAAGCCTCACCGCGCCGCCGACACGGCCCGGGATCAGCGCGCCGACGTCGTCGATCTGGCCGTCCAGCTCCGTGAGTTGCCGGAAATCCAGTTCCTGCGCCGGCATTCCCTCCTGTTCGATGCGAAGGCCGCTCATGTCTGTCTCCTGTGGTTGGCGTTCACGCTGCCGCGGCGCCGACACTCCATTCCGTCATTCCCGCCAAAGCTTGCCCTCGACCCCGATCGGGGGCGGGAATCCAGGCGGGGTGGGGCCGGGGCACTGACGCCGCCGCCCCTGGATTCCCGCTTTCGCGGGAATGACGGAGGGGGCGGGAATGACGGAGGGGCCGGGAACGGCGGCGTGGCCTTTCTCCGCTGCGGCGTGGCCTTTTCTCCGCTGCGACGTGGTGTTTCGACACGGCCGGCTATGCGGGCATTCCCGTGCACGGGGGGCACACGCCGTAGAGCACGACCTGGTGGCCTTCGAGCCGGAAGCCCTTGGGGGCGAGTTCCTGGATGTCAGGAGAACAACCCTGGATGTCGAAAATGTCGTCGCACGTCCGGCACCGGAAGTGGTGGTGGTGCTCCTTTCCCGCGGTCTCGTAGCGCGGGGCCTCCCCGGGGATCTTCACGGCGACGAGCACGCCCTCGGTCATCATGGTCTGGATGGCGCGGTAGACGGTCGCGATGCCGAGTCCGGGCGCATGGGCCTGCGCGGTCTGGAGGATGTCGTGTGGCGTGAGCGGCCGGTTGGCTTCCAGCAGCACCCGCTGGATGACACTTCGCTGGTGTGTCCGGCGTCTGGCGCGGGGTCGATGCTGGGAAGCTGCTTCTTCGGTGTTGCGCTTTTCGTCGGTCATGGGAGTCTCCCGATCCTGCCGCGGGCGGTGCGTTCCGTCCTCTTCCGAATAACCGGTCGTTGATTATACACCACCCCGCTTCGGACATGCAAAGCAGCAGTTCCCCTTGGCCACGGCCGTGGGAAGTGCGGCTAAAACTGATAAACACCTACCAGTATCAACTACAGGATATCGCACCACATCCTCAAAAGCAGCAGCGAGGGGTTGATTAGTTGATAATTTGTTATTAACAGTGTCTGGGTGTTCAGTTCCGTGCATGGAAAGGAGACGCTGATGGGACGGGTTTTCTCGATGGAGAGGTTTTTGGTCGGATGCCTCGTGCTCTTGCTGTCGAGCGGGTTGGCGGGACCGGCGGGGGCGCAAGAGCCGGTGGACGCGCTCAAGAAGCAACTGAACGAGATGCAGGAAGAGATGGGCCGGCTGATGGAGCGCATCGAAGAGCTCGAGCAGAAGAAGGCAGAGGCCGCACGCGTGACTTCGGTGGAGCAGTCGGTAAAGGCCATTCAAAAGAGTCCTTCGATTCTGAATCCTTCCATCGGGGCGTCCATCGACACCACCTTCGAACACCGGG
Organism: uncultured Binatia bacterium (SeqCode); assembly: GCA_965219905.1. Classification (GTDB taxonomy): domain Bacteria; phylum Desulfobacterota; class Binatia; order UBA9968; family JAJDTQ01; genus JAJDTQ01. The sequence goes on from CBDCOS010000008.1 coordinate 726,728, forward strand.
GTGACACCGACGGAGAGTTCAGGTTCCGGAGTTTGGAGGTCGGACTGTCGGCGGAAATAGATCCGTACGCCAGGGCCTATACGTTCATCACCGGCTCGGAAGACGGGGTCGAGATTGAAGAGGCGGCCGTGCAGACGACCGCACTGCCCGTCAACGTGACCGCCGGCCGGTTCTTCGCGGATTTCGGCCGCCTGGGGCAGTTTCACCTGCACGAGCTCCCCTTCGTCAATCGGCCGTTGTCCGTTACCCGCATGGTGGGCGGGGAGTCCTTGGGCACCGGCCTCCAATTCCGCTATCTCTTCCCGACACCCTTCTACCTGGCTCTCACGGGTGGCGCGTTCAACGAAATCGGCCATTCCCATGCGCACGGCGCGCACGGCCACGAAGGCGAGGGCGAGGAACACGCCGAACATGAAGAGGACGAACACGAAGGCGAGGAGGAGCACGCCGAGCACGAAGAGGACGAACACGAAGGCGAGGAACACGCCGAGCATGACGACGACGACCATGAAGGCGAGGAGCACGCCGACCACGACGACGACGACCATGAGGGCGAGGAGCACGAGGAAGAAGTCGTTTCCGGAGGCGGGCGCTTCCTCAGCCACCTGACCTACCTGGGCCGGTTGCATGCCTTTTTCGACCTGAGCGAGACCTGGAACCTCGAAGTGGGTTCCTCGTTGTTCTTCACGCCGAAGCCGGAAATGGGAGAGGAACAGGACGAGCGCACTCTGCTCGGTTTTGACGTGACGCTCCGGCACCGGCCCCTGGTTGCGGGTCTCTACGAAGGGTGGACGATCGCGGGCGAGTGGTTCACCAACCGCCAGACGTTCCACGACGAGGGACGGGTCACGGCGAGCGGCGGCTATGCCTACGCCGAGGTAACCTTGAATCCCGAGATCCAGGGCCGTTGGAACCTCGGCCTGTTGGTCGATACCGCACCCGACCTGGAGAATCCCAGCAACAAGACGGTGAGCGTGTCGCCGTACATTTCATGGTCGCCCAGCGAGTTCAACCGCCTGCGTCTGCAGTACACGAACGGTTCGGACGAAGTCGGCGAAGCGGCCTGGCACGACGACCACCAGTTCTACCTCCAGTGGACCACCGTGCTCGGCAGCCATACGCACGGTTTTCGTGAGCGGCATTGAGGTTGTTTGAGCGGCGTTGAGGAGGCCTTATCATGAAGCGCATGTCCGCGAAGCAGTGGCCCGCCGTCGTCATGGCGCTGGCGTTCGTCCTGGTACTTTGGGGTTCCGTGGCGGCGGAAAAGATCCGGGTCATCGCGACGATTCCGGACCTGGCCGACATCACCCGGCAGATCGGCAAGGACCGGGTGTCGGTCAGCAGCCTGACCCTCGGCGTCCGGGACATCCACGCCGTTCAAGTGAAGCCGAGCATGGTCACCCGGCTCAACCGCGCGGATTTGGTGGTGTTGATGGGGCTCACGCTGGAGCATTCGTTCCTGCCGGCCTTGCTTGACGTGGCGGCCAACCCGCGAATATCACGCGGAGGGATCGGCTATATCGACACGTCCGCCGGCGTCGTGCCCCTGGGGATGCCGGAGACCCTCTCACGCAGGGGAGGCGACGTCCATCCCATGGGCAACCCCCACTACAACCTGGACCCGGTCATGGGCAAGCTCATGGCGCGGAACGTTGCGGAGGGCCTGTCGAGGGCCTACGCGGAGCACCGTCCTTTCTTCATGGCAAACCTGAAGGCCTATCTGGCGGAGCTGGACCGGCGCATACCCGAGTGGCAGAGGAAGGCCCGGAATCTCGACGGCGTCCGGTTCGTCAGCTACCATGACAACCTCACCTACTTTGCCAAGCGTTACGGCATGCAGCAGTTCGGCATCATGGAGATCGCGTCCGGCATAGGGCCGACGCCCGCGCACATCGTTCAACTGGTTGAGCGGATGAAGGCCGCGAAGATCCCGCTGGTGGTGTACGGCACCTATCCGAGCCGGGTACCGAGGCGCGTCGCCAGGGAGACGGGTGCGGCGTTGGTGCACATACCGTTGTACGTGGGCGGCCGGCCCGGCGTCGACAGTTACATCGGGTTGATCGACTACCTGGTCACACACCTGTCCAAAGCGGTCCGTCCGTGACCACGGGCGCCACGGGGGAACGGCCGCTCATCGCCCTCCAAGGCGCGTGTCTGGGGTACGGCGCCGAGCCGGTGCTTGAAGGAGTCGACCTGGAGATCCATGCCGGCGACTTCGTCGGGCTGGCCGGGGCCAACGGGTCCGGCAAGACCACCCTCCTCCGGTCCATGCTGGGCCTGCTCCCGTTGCGCGGCGGCAGAGTGGAAGGACACTTCCCGCGCGCACGGCTCGGCTACGTACCCCAGAACGACTCCCTGAGCGCCTGGTTTCCGTTGAGCGTGTGGGAGGTGGCGGCCATGGGGGCCTACGGGCGGCTTCGCCCCTGGCAGCTCTTCCCCGGAGACGAGAGAAGGCGGGTGGACACGGCCCTTGAGCGCGTGGGGCTGGGCCCCTTGGGCCGGACCGTGTTCGCCCATCTCTCCGGCGGACAACGGCAGCGGGCCCTCATCGCCCGGGCCTTGACCGTGGAGCCCGTCCTGCTGCTTCTCGACGAACCCTTCTCCGGCGTCGACCGGGAATCCAGGGGAGACATCGCACAACAGCTTGTGGACCTCAACCAGGGGTCACGGATGACCATCGTCCTCTCCAGCCACGACGGCGAGATGCTGGACTGGGCCTGTAAACGCGTGATCCGTGTCTCCAACGGCGGCGTGCAACAGCCGGCGTAGTGCGCGGCGGACCCGGTGAACGCGCTCGCGGAGGTCCTGAACCCGTCCTTCCTGCTGTTTCCCGCGGTGGTCGGGAGCATCGTCCTGGGGCTGGTCTGCCCCGTGGTGGGGGGCTTCCTGGTCCTGAGGCGCAGCGTGCTGCTGGGCCTGACGCTGCCGCAACTGGCGGCCGCGGGCGTGGCGTTCGCGCTGTTCGCACATGAGGTCGGGCTTGTGCCTCATCCGGGCCACACCTCGGGCGACGCTCACGAGGTCGAGCGCCTGCTCGCCTACGGCGGCTCGCTGCTTTTCACCTTCGCCGGCATGGTGCTGCTGGGCCTGATGGAGCGGCGCGGCCCCGGCCGAGCCGAGATCCGCCTGGCCGTGGCCTACGCTCTGGCAGGGTCGCTCACGGTCCTCTTGGTGGCGTTCCATCCGTTCGGCGACGTGGCGATCCTGAGCCTCGTCAAGGGAGAGGCGGTGGTGTTGTCCTGGACCGAACTCGCCACCCTGAGCGGAGTCTACGCGGTGGTGATGGCGTGCCTGGTCCTGTTTCGCCGCGAGCTGCTCATCTCATCGTTCGATCGTGACCTCACGCTCCTCCTGAAGGGGGGCGCCGCCGTCTGGGACCTTCTTCTCTATCTGCTGGCCGGCGTCACCGTGGCGCTGGGAGTGATCATGGCCGGGCCGTTGCTCACCTTCGGCTTTCTGGTGCTGCCGCCCATTGCCGTGCGGCCCCTGGTCTCGCGCATGGCCCCCTATTTCATCTCGGCCTCCCTGGCGGGCGCCGGCATCGGCGTGGCGGGGTTCGCGGTCTGCTACAGCTACGACCTCCCGCTGGGCCCCACCATGGTGGCCCTGGGCTGCGGACTCGTGCTCGGCGGCCACGCGGTGGGGTGGCTGCTGAAACGTTGAAAGCCGGCAAAACGCCCGACAGCGGCGCCGGTCCTCACTTTCCGGCGCCCTGGAACACGTCCTCGGTGGCGGCGGCCAGCAGCCGGTCGTGGTCGTGGTCCAGCGCGAAGACCCTGAACTTGACGATCTTGGAAGGGATGTAGGCGAACAGCTCGGCCATGGACTCCTTGGTGATGACGCCGGTGGACGGGTCGTAGGTGTGGATCTGCTTCTTGCCCATGGCCATGGGGTTTTCCGGCCGCGAGTCCTGGCTGGCGATGTCCACGTGGTAGACCAGGTCCCGTTGTTCCGGGGGCAGGGCCGCCCGGATCAGGACCTCCCATTCGTGGACCTCGATGAGGTCGAGCCCGCTCGCCATCTCCGCCGCCGACAGGGTCCGCTCGTAGGCCAGCCGCCACTTGAGATCGCGGTCGAGGATGCGTCCCCACTCGCGTCCCAGCGGGGTGTCGAGGCGGCGCCAGCGGGACACTTCCTGCAACAGGGACCAGTCCGTCAGTTGCAGGTACTGATCCATGTGGTCCAGCGGGTTTCCCGGCGCGATCCGCGCCATGGTTTCCGGAAACAGCTCCTGGAGGTGGGCGTCGATGGCCCGGGTGGTGCGGTGGAAGTAGACGTTCTCGTAGAGGTACTTGCGCGCGTTCAGGAACATGGTGAGGGCGCCCTCGCCGGAACGGTGCAGGGTCAGCCCCTTGGGCGAGATGAAAGTGTAGTAGATGAGCCGCTCCCGGTCGATGGGCCCCACCGCCACGCCGCACATGTACGAGTCGCGCGACACGTAGTCGAGGTTGTCGAAGGTGAAGATGCCGTTGGTCAGGGGTTGCAGGAACCGGAGCCACAGGGCTTTGGCGGGGTCGTCCTCGGAGTCCTTCTTGATGGGGAAGGCGATGTCCTCGGGGTCGAGCGCTTCGCCGTCCGCGAAGGGGCCCGTGGGGCTCCGGCGGATGCCGCGGATGAGGTCGCCGAGATGCTCGCGGATGATGACCTGCGAGATGTCCTCGTGGATCAGGCCGTGCTGGCTGAGGAAGTGATTGTCAAAGAAGTGGCAGAACGGGCCGTGGCCGACGTCGTGGAGCAGGCCGGTGACCCGCATGTACTCTTCCACGTAGTTGGCGGAAGGACACTCTTCGCCCAGCACCTTGCGGAGCGAGGGGTACAGGCCCCGGGCGAAGGTGCCGGCCAGGTGCATGGCCCCCAGGCAGTGCTGGAAGCGGCTGTGCTCCGCCGAGGGATAGACCCAGCGGGCGCTCTGAAGCTGGAAGATGTACCGGAGGCGCTGGAACCAGGGGGAATCGATCAGGTCCTTTTCCGTTACCTCGTCGGCGTCCCTGGGGACCGTGAAGGGGATGTAGCGGTGGATCGGGTCGGCGATGAGTGAGCACCCGGAGTACTCGTCACGCATGGACCCACCCGTTGACGGTCACAGCTCGAATCCCACCTGGGCCGTCCATTGGGACCCCATCTTCCCCAGGTGACTGAGCCGTTCATCCACCGCGGCGATGGCCTCGCGCTCCTCGTGGCGGTCCGGATCGAATTTTTCCCCGCGGGCCTCCGCGCGCACGAAGAACTCCCCGGCCTCGCGGATATCGAACTCCTTCAGGACGAACCCGCTGGCCTGGTACTCGTAGAGCAGCTCCCGAAGCCAGTTGACCATCAGGTCGTCGTTGTCCAGCCCCTCCACCTCGAGGGTGACGCTCTCCCGTATTTCCACGGTGTCGGGGTCCACCAACAGGTCGAACAGCGCAGACCCGGCGTCCGCGAGAAGCTGGGGCAGCGAGTCGCTGGCGAGCCGGATGCTCAGCTCCGACGACTTCCTGATAACCCGGTATTTCTTGTCCTCATCGGCCATCGTTGTAGTCCTGTTACCAAAATTAGCCCACATCCGGCACTGCCGTGTCAATCCCTGTTGATCAGCGAGGCCGCGAAGCCGGCCCCGAAGCCGTTGTCGATGTTCACCACCGTGACCCCCGCGGCGCAGGAGTTGAGCATGGCCAGGAGCGCCGACAGTCCGTGGAAGCTGGCGCCGTAGCCGATGCTGGTGGGCACCGCGATGACCGGGCGCCGCACCAGTCCGGCCACCACGCTGGGTAGCGCGCCCTCCATGCCCGCCACCACGATCAGCAGCGCCGCCTCGGTGAGCTGCCGGTGGTGGCCCAGCAGCCGGTGCAGCCCGGCGACGCCCACGTCGTAGACCCGCTCCACTTCGTTGCCCATGATCTCGCAGGTGACCGCGGCCTCCTCCGCCACCGGGATGTCGGAGGTGCCGGCGCACACCACCGCGATGGTGCCCTTGCCCTTGCGCGGGGCGTCCTTGGGGCTCCAGGTGGCGGCCCTGGCCTGGCGGTGGAAACGGAACCCCCGGAGCCGTGTCTTCAGCGCGGCCATCTTCTCCTCGGACAGCCGGGTGATGAGCACGTTCACGCCCCGTTTGCGAATCGCCCGGGCGATCGCCGCGATGTCCGGCACCTCCTTGCCCTCGCCCAGGATCACCTCGGGAAACCCCTGCCGCAGCGCCCGGTGATGGTCCACCTTGGCGAATCCCAGGTCTTCGAAGGGCAGGTGCTGGAGCCGCTTCAGCGCCTCGTCCACCGTGACCTCCCCGCGCCGAACGTCCTCCAGCAACTCCGCCAGCTTCTCTTCGTCCATAGTGCTCTAGCTCCCCCCTTCCTGCTCTAGCTCCCCGCCCCCTCCGTCATTCCCGCGGAAGCGGGAAACCAGGGGCGGAGTGGGGCCAAACGGGCGTATTCACCGCCTCACCCCGCCTGGTTTCCCGCTTTCGCGGGAATGACGGAGGGGGGCGGCCTGGGACCCGGGAATCCAGGGGCGGCGGGGGGGCGGAGGAGTGGTGAACCGTCGTGTCTGCATCATGCCTGCCCTCCCGCCTTGAAATGGTCGTAGCCGGCTGCCGCCAGCGGCATGCTTTCCCCTTGGGGGTCCACCATCACGAGCCCCCGCTTTCGGGGCACGCATTCGCCGATGCGGGTGATGGGGACGCCGGTCCGCCGTGCCACGCGCTCGACTCCGGGGCGGTCGTCGCTGGAGGCGGTGAACAACAGCTCGTAGTCTTCGCCGCCGGCCAGGGCGCAGGCGAGGTCGTCCGGTCCGGCGACCCGGGTGAATGCCCGCGACAGCGGCACCCGGTCCTGCCGCACCACCGCCCCGGTGCCGCTGGCCCGGCAGATGTGGCCCAGGTCCTGCGCCAACCCGTCGCTCACGTCCATCATGGCCCGGGCCAGTCCCGCCTTGGCGAGCTGCATGCCGGTCCTGACCCGGGCGGTGGGGCGGTGGTGCCTGCGCACGAGGTAGTTCCGGTCCCGGGCGGCGACCGTGCCCCGGGGCTCGGAAAGCAGCGCCAGCCCCAGCGCCGAGTCCCCCAGCGTGCCGGTGACGTAGATGTCGTCGCCCACCCGGGCGCCGCCCCGAGTGACCGCTCCGTAGGGCGCGACGCCGGCCAGGAACACGTCGACGATCAGGCGGTCCGCGGCGCAGGTGTCGCCGCCCACCAGCGCCACCCGGTGCTCCGCGGCCACGGCGTGGATGCCCCGGACCAGCGCGGCCGCCCGCCGGGCGGTCACGTCGGGCAGGGCCAGGGACAGGAGGAAATAGGCCGGCCGGCCGCCCATGGCGGCGATGTCGCTCAGGCTGGCGGTCAGCGACTTGTGCCCGAGGTCGCGCATCGAGATCCAATCGAGGTTGAAGTGGACGCCCTCGATCAGGAGGTCCGAGGTGAACAGCAGCGAGTCTTCGTCGGTGGAGACCCAGGCGGCGTCGTCGCCGATGCCCAGGCGCACGCCGCGCCTTCGCGGGGTCTGCTTCCGGATCAGGTCGATGAGCCCGAACTCTCCCAAGTCCCGAAGTCTCATGGGGCGTTCGCGCGTTTGCGCGCTCCGTCGAGGGTACGTGCGCGGGCGGGTCTGAAGCCCGCCCCTACGCCGGACCCCGAAGTCTCATGGAAGTCCCGGTTCACGCGTTGGCGGGCACCGTTCTGTCCCCCGCGCCGCCCTTGGGGCGGGTCCGCCGGGCCGGCTTCTTGGCCGCGGCCCTGGGTTTCGGGTCGGCGTGGACCGGCTTATCGGGCGGCTTGTCTCCGAAGGCCACCGCCAGCACGTCGTTCATGTTGCGCGCCAGGATGAAGTGCAGCTTGTTGCGCAGGACACGCGGGATCTCTTCCAGGTCCTTCTGGTTCTGGAACGGGATGGCCACGGTCTCCACCCCCGACCGGAACGCCGCCAGGCATTTCTCCTTCAGGCCGCCCACGGGCAGCACCCGGCCCCGGAGCGTGATCTCCCCGGTCATGGCCACGTTGCGGCTGACCGGGCGCCGGGTCAGGGCGGAGATGAGGGCGGTGCCCATGGTGATGCCGGCCGACGGGCCGTCCTTGGGGATGGACCCCGACGGGACGTGTATGTGGATGTCCTGCTTCTGGTAGAAGTTCTCTTCGAGGCCGAGGCTCTTGGCCTGGGCCCGGGCGTAGCTCACCGCCGCCTGGGCCGACTCCCGCATGACGTCGCCCAACTGCCCCGTCAGGGTGAGATTGCCGCGTCCCTTGCTCAGCGAGGCCTCGACGTGCAGCACCTCGCCGCCCGCGCTGGTCCACGCCAGACCGGTGGCGACGCCGATCTCGTTCTGTTCCTGGGTCTCGGTCAGGAACCTGGGAGGACCGAGATACTGGTGCAGGTTCCTCCGGGTGATGCGGGTGCGGGCGGTGCGGCCGTCGGCCACCCTGCGCGCCACCTTCCGGCAGATGGCCGCCATCTCCCTTTCGAGGTTCCGGAGACCCGCCTCCCGCGTGTACTGCTCGATGATGCGCAGCACCGCGTCGTTGGAGAGGTCCAGCAGGTCGCCGGAGATCCCGGTCTCCTGCAGTTGCCTCGGGATCAGGAAGCGCCGGCCGATCTCCAGCTTCTCGTCGTTGGTGTAGCCGGAGAGGTTGATCACCTCCATGCGGTCCCGCAACGCCGGCGGAATCGTATCGAGGAGGTTGGCGGTGCAGATGAACAGCACGCTGGACAGGTCGAACGGGACGTTCAGGTAGTGGTCGCTGAAGGCGTGGTTCTGCTCCGGATCGAGCACCTCCAGCAGGGCCGCCGAGGGATCGCCGCGGAAGTCGTTGCCGAGCTTGTCGAGCTCGTCCAGCATGAACACCGGGTTGCTGGTGCCGGCCTGCTTCATGCCCTGTATGATCCGGCCCGGCAGCGCGCCCACGTAGGTGCGGCGGTGGCCCCGGATCTCCGCTTCGTCGCGGATGCCGCCCAGCGAGATGCGCACGAAGTTCCGGCCGAGGGCGCGGGCGATGGACTTCCCGAGGGAGGTCTTGCCGACGCCCGGCGGGCCCACGAAGCACAGGATCGGTCCGCGGATCTTCTGCCGCAGCTTGTTGACCGCGAGGTACTCGAGAAACCGCTCCTTGATCTTCTCGAGATCGTAGTGGTCCTCGTCCAGGACCTCCTTGGCCTTCTTGAGGTCGAGGTTGTCCTCGGTGCGCTCGCTCCAGGGAAGCTCCACCATCCAGTCCAGGTAGGTCCTGACCAGCGAGGACTCGGAGGACTCGGGATGCATCTGCTCCAGCCGCTTGAGCTGCTTGGTGGCCTCCTTCTTGACCTCGGCCGGCATGCCGGCCTTGTCGATCTGGGCCTTGAGCTCGTTCATCTCCTCGGTCTTCTCGTCGCCCTCCCCCAGCTCCTGGTGGATCTGCCTGAGCTGCTCCCGCAGGAAGTACTCCCGCTGGGTCTTGCTCATCTCGTCCTTGGCCTGGTTCTGGATCCGCGCCTGCATGGTGGCCAGCTCCAGCTCGCGGGTGAGCAGGTCGTTGACCTTCTTCAGCCGCTCGATGGGCTCGTAGATCTCCAGGATCGACTGGCTTTCCTCGATCTGGAGCCGCAGGTTGGAGGCCACCAGGTCCGCCAGCACGCCGGGGTCGACGACATTGTCCGTGACCATGACGATTTCCGGCGGGAGGTTCTTGAGGTTGAGGATCTGCTCGATCTTTTCCTTGACGCTGCGCATGAGCGCCTCGACCTCGATGGACAGCTCGATGACCTGCTGCTCGACGACCTTCTCGATCCGCACCTCGAAATAGGGCTTCTCCCGCACCACCTCTTCGACCGCCCCCTTGGTGAGCCCCTGCACCAGGATCTTCACGCGGCCGTCGTCGAGCTTCAGCATGCGCAGGATGGTCGCCACCGTGCCCACGCGGTACAGGTCGTCGGCTTCCGGGTCGTCCTCGGTGGCATCCTTCTGCACCACCAGGAAGATGTGCCGGTCCCGGGCGAGGGCCTCGTTCACCGCGTTGATGGAGATCTCCCGTCCGACGAACAGGGGGATCATCATGTAGGGATAGATGACGATGTCGCGGATGGGCAGTAGGGGGACGACGTCAGGGATGTCACTGACAGGCCGCTCCTCCACGAGCTCCGCGGTGTCCTGGTCCGATACGTCCATGGGTTACCCTCAGTCGAACAGTTCCTTTACCTTCTCGAAGAACCCTTTGGCAATAGGGTGGGCTTCCTCCCCGCCCTCCTCGGCAAAATCCTTGAGCAGCTCCTTCTGGCGGGTGTTGAGCCGGGTCGGAGTCTCCACCAGCACGCGGACGTGCTCGTCGCCCCGGCGGCCTCCGTGCACGTCCCGGATCCCCTTGCCCTTCAGCCGGAAGACCGCGTGGGACTGGGTCCCGGGCGGGATCTTCATCTTGACCTTGCCCTCCAGCGTGGGCACCTCGATCTCGGCTCCCAGGGTGGCGTTGACGAAGCTGATGGGCATCTCGCAGATGACGTCGGTGCCCTCCCGGGCGAAGATCGCGTGGTCCTGGACGATGATGACCACGTACAGGTCTCCGGGCGGGCCGCCCCGGGCGCCGTTCTCGCCCTCGCCCCGCAGCTTGAGCCGGGAGCCCGTGTCCACGCCTGCCGGGATCTTGACGTTGATGGTGTGGAATTTCCGGGTAAGCCCCACGCCGCCGCACGTGGGGCAGGGATGGGGGATCACCCGGCCCTGGCCGCCGCACTGGCTGCAGGTGCGGGATACGGTGAAGAAGCCCTGCTGGAAGGCCATCTGCCCCGAGCCCCTGCAGGCGGGACAGGTCTGCGGCGAGGTGCCCTTCTCGGCGCCGCTGCCCCCGCACGCTTCGCAGGGTCCGTGGCGCGGGATCTTGACCTTCTTCTCGGTGCCGAAGGCGGCCTGCTCGAAGGTCACTTCGAGGTTGTAGCGGAGGTCGTCGCCCCGCTGGGCCCGGGAGCGGGTCCTGCCCCGGGGCGACCCGCCGAAGAACTCGCCGAAAATGTCGCCGAAGATGTCCTCGAACCCGCCCGAGAAGTCGAATCCCCCGGCGAAGGGTCCGCTTTCCCCGAAGGCGGTATGGCCGAACTGGTCGTACTTGGTCCTTTTCTCCGGATCGGAGAGCACCTGGTAGGCTTCCGAGAGCTCCTTGAACTTCTCCTCCGCCTGCTTGTCGTCCGGGTTCCGGTGGGGATGGTACTGAAGCGCGAGCTTCCGGTACGCCTTCTTGATCTCGTCCTCGCCGGCGTTGCGGCTCAGGCCGAGGATCTCGTAGTAGTCCCTTTTGTCCAATGTCTAGTCCCGCCTCGGAGGCAGTATCGACCGATGGAGCGATGCGGGCGCGGGCGGGGTTGAATCCCGCCCCTACAACTTCGTCTCTTGCTCCTCTTCCTTGACCTCTTCGAAGTCGGCGTCCACCACGTTGTCGTCGGACTTGGTCTCGCCGGACTCCGGCGGCGGTTGCGTCGGGTCCTGCTGCGCCTGTTGCTGTGACGCCTTGACGTACATGGCTTCGGCCAGCTTGTGGGAGGCCTGGTTCAGCTCCTCCGCCGCCGCCCGCATGGCCGCGGCGTCGTCCCCCTCCAGCGCCTTCTTCGCCTTCTCCAGGGCTGCCTCGATGCCGGACTTGACCTCCGCGTCCAGGTCGTCGCCGTACTCCTTCAGCGACTTCTCGGTGGAGTAGACCAGCGAATCGAGCTGGTTGCGTGCCTCGGCCGCTTCCTTGCGCGTCTTGTCCTCCTCGGCGTGGACCTCGGCGTCCTTCACCATGTTCTGGATCTCTTCCTCGCTGAGGCCGCTGGAGGCGGTGATCTTGATGGACTGCTCCTTCCCCGTCCCGAGATCCTTGGCCGAGACGTGGACGATGCCGTTGGCGTCGATATTGAAGGTCACGTCGATCTGCGGCATGCCGCGCGGAGCCGGCGGTATCCCCTCGAGGTTGAACTGGCCGAGCAGCTTGTTGTACGCGGCCATCTCCCGCTCGCCCTGGTGCACGCTGATGGTCACCGAGGGCTGGTTGTCCGCGGCGGTGGAGAACACCTGGTTCTTCTTGGTCGGTATGGTGGTGTTGCGCTCGATCAGCTTGGTGAACACGCCCCCCAGGGTCTCGATGCCGAGGGACAGCGGCGTCACGTCGAGCAGCAGCACGTCCTTGACGTCGCCCGTGAGCACGCCCCCCTGGATGGCCGCGCCGATGGCCACCACCTCGTCGGGGTTGACGCCCTTGTGGGGCTCCTTGCCGAAGATCTTCTTGACCCGCTCCTGCACCGCGGGCATGCGCGTCATGCCGCCGACGAGGATCACCTCGTCGATCTCGCCAGCCGAGAACCCGGCGTCCTCCAGGGCTTGGCGGCAGGGTCCCTCGGTGCGGTCGATGAGGTCGGCGCAGAGGGCCTCCAGCTTCGACCGGGAGAGCTTGATGCTCATGTGCTTGGGGCCGCTCTGGTCCGCGGTGATGAACGGCAGGTTGATGTCCGTCTCCACCGACGTGGACAGCTCGCACTTGGCCTTCTCCGCCGCCTCCTTGAGCCGCTGCAGCGCCATCTGGTCACCGCGCAGGTCGATGCCCTGGTCCTTCTTGAACTCGTCGGCCAGGTAGTCGATGATCCGCTGGTCGAAGTCCTCGCCGCCCAGGAAGGTGTCGCCGTTGGTGGCCTTGACCTCGAAGACGCTATCGCCCAGCTCCAGGATGGAGATGTCGAAGGTGCCGCCGCCCAGGTCGAACACCGCGATCTTCTCCTCCTTCTTCTTGTCCAACCCGTAAGCCAGCGAGGCTGCCGTGGGCTCGTTGATGATGTACTGGACGTTGAGTCCGGCGATGCGCCCGGCGTCCTTGGTAGCTTGCCGTTGGCTGTCGTTGAAGTAAGCCGGCACGGAGATGACCGCCTCGGTCACCGTCTCGCCCAGGTAGTCCTCGGCGGTCTGCTTCATCTTCTGCAGGATGAAGGCCGAGATCTCGGGCGGGCTGTAGGTCTTGCCGCGGCTCTCCACCCAGGCGTCGCCCTTGTCCGACCGGGCGATCTGGTAGGGCAGGAGGGACTTGGCCTTCTGCACCATGGGGTCGTCGAACAGGCGCCCGATCAGGCGCTTGACCGCGAAAACCGTGTTCTGGGGGTTGGTGATGGCCTGACGCCGCGCGATCTGGCCCAGCAGCCGCTCGCCGCTGTCCGAGAACGCCACTACGGACGGAGTGGTCCGGCTCCCCTCAGCATTGGTCAGAACCTTGGGGTCGCTGCCCTCCATGATCGCGACACAGGAGTTGGTCGTCCCAAGATCGATTCCTATGACCTTTGCCATCTCTTCGTCTCCTTGTTCTTCAATTGCGTACCTGGTGTGAATCTAATCATCGGTCCGGTCGGTTTCAACTGCCGTTTCATCTTTTTTTTCGTTTAAAGTCGGCAGCTTAGAGACACTCACCAAGGACGGCCGCAACAGCCGGTCGGCCAGGTAGTAGCCCGGGTGCACCTCGTCCACGACGGTGTTGGCCTCGTACTCCCCGGTCTCCACCTGGGCGTAGGCCTCATGCTTCTCGGGGTCGAACGGCTGGCCCTTGGCGGTGATCTGCGTGACCCCGTGTTTCTGGAGCGCCTCGAGGCACCCCTTGAGCACCAGCTCGATGCCGTCCAGCAACGGCTGCGGGTTGCCGTCGGCCGGCGCGTGCCGCGCCGCCCGCTCCAGGTCGTCGATGACCGGCAGGAGGTCCCGGACCAGGGACTCGTTGGCGTACCGGATTGCGTCGTGTTTCTCGCGGGTTACGCGCTTCTTGTAGTTCTCGGTCTCGGCCGCCTCGCGGAGGTAGAGCTCGTGGCTCCGGCGCGCTTCCTCCCGCGCCTCCTCCAACTCCGCCCGGAGCTGCTCGACCTCCGTCGGCTCCGCCGCCTCCTCCGCCGTCCCGGCCGCCTCGGGGGTTGCCGCCTCTTCGTCGTCCACCGTCTCGGTCCGATCTCTGTTCTCTTCGGCCATGTCGCTGTCGTGCTTTCGATACCCTGTCCGGCGGGCAATAATAGACCGCTTGCCGTGCAACGGCCGAGAGAAGGTAATCACCGTTTCGGACCTTGTCAAGGTAGCGGAAATCCCCGCAAAACCTCGTTCCTGCCCTACTCCGTCATTCCCGCGAAAGCGGGAACCCAGGGGTGGTGGTGTGGCGGCTCCATTGCCGCGGCCCCACCCAGCCTGGGTTCCCGCTTTCGCGGGAATGACGGAGGAGGGCGGAATGACGGAGGAAGGCGCAAATGACCCCAGGCGTGGGGCAATGTGACCGCAGGCGTGCGGGAATGACAACAGGCGCGGCAATGACGGCAGGCGCCGGAATGCCCGGGCGCGCGCGACTTTTTCGGCGGCTTGGTGTATACGTACGGATATCGACGATTGCACGGCGGGACCGGGAGGCAGGCTGCCAGGCACTGGGGGGACGCCGTTCATGTCGGGGGGGATTTGAGTGCCGGTGATACGGTCGAGCCCGGCCATCGTGCTGCGATCCTGGGCCTACGGCGAATCCGACAAGATCGTTTCTTTCCTTACGCGGGATTTTGGCAAGATCAGGGGCATCGCCAAGGGAGCCAAGCGGTCCCGCAAACGATTCCTGAACGTCCTGGAGCCCTTCACGCTCGTCCAGTTGCGTTTCCATCAACGCTCCAACAGCCCGCTGGCGTTCGTCCACGCCTGCGACTGGGTGTACGTGTTCCGGGAGATCACCAGGACCCTGGACAAGATCGCCCACGCCTCCTACCTCGTGGAAATCACCGATGAGCTGACGCGAGACGGCGACGACAGCCTGTCGCTGTTCCATCATTTGCGGGACGGCCTTCGCTTCCTGGAGCGGAACGAGGCGTCGACGGAGTACCTCACGGCGTTCGAGTTGACGCTGCTGCGGCTGGCCGGCTACCAGCCCTCACTGGAGCACTGCCAGCGGTGCGGCGCGGGGACCGCGTCGGTCCACGGGAACGGCGGCGGCCGGTGGGGATTCAGCCCTCAGGATGGCGGCGTCCTGTGCCGCAACTGCTGCGGTTTCCGCAGGGAAGCGGTTCCCCTGTCCCCCGAGGCATTGGACATCCTCACGCACTTCCAGCGGCAGGGCTGGGTGGATGGCGAGACGCGGGCCTTCTCCCGCCCGGCCCTCCGGGAGGCCCGCGCGGTCATCCCCTTGTTTATCCAGTACCAGATTAGTAAGAAGCTCAAGTCCGCGGCCTTCCTGGAGGGCTCGTTTCAGTAGCGTCCGGGGAGGCCGCGTTCCCATTACACAGGAGAGTCAGACCACCCATGAACCAACACGCGACGATGGAAAAGGTCGTCAACCTCTGCAAGCGGAGAGGATTCATCTTTCCGTCCAGCGAGATCTACGGAGGGATCGGCAGCACCTGGGACTACGGGCCCGTGGGCGTGGAGCTCAAGCGCAACGTCAAGGAGGCGTGGTGGAAGGCGGTGGTGACGGGGCGCAACGACACGGTGGGGCTGGACGCATCCATCCTCATGCACCCGCGCGTGTGGGAGGCGTCGGGCCACGTGGCGGGTTTCTCCGACCCGCTGGTGGAGTGCAAGGCGTGCCACCGCCGTTTCCGCGAGGACTTCATCGAGGAAGCGGGCAAATGCCCGGCCTGCGGCGGCGAGCTCACCGAGGCGCGGCAGTTCAACCTCATGTTCAAGACCTTCATGGGGCCGGTGGAGGACACCGCCAGCACGGTGTTCCTGCGCCCCGAGACCGCCCAGGGCATCTTCGTGAACTTCCAGAACGTGCTCGACACCGCGCGCCAGAAGATCCCTTTCGGCATCGCCCAGATCGGCAAGAGCTTCCGCAACGAGATCACCCCGGGCAACTTCATCTTCCGCACCCGCGAGTTCGAGCAGATGGAGATCGAGTACTTCGTCAAGCCCGGCGAGGACGAGGAGGCGTTCCAGTCCTGGCAGGAGGCGCGCCTCCAGTGGTACGTGGACAACGGCATCCGCGCCGGCAACCTGCGCATCCGCCCCCACGACAGCGACGAGCTGGCCCACTACGCCAAGGCCTGCGTGGACGTGGAGTACGAGTTCCCGTTCGGCTGGTCCGAGCTGGAGGGCATCGCCAACCGCAGCGACTTCGACCTGAAGCAGCACATGGAGTACAGCGGCAAGGACCTGACCTATTTCGACGAGGCCAGCCGCAGCCGCTACATCCCCTACGTCATCGAACCCTCCGCCGGCGTGGACCGTCCGCTGCTGGCGTTCCTGGTGGACGCTTACGACGAGGAGGAGGTGGAGGGCGACCGGCGCATCGTTCTGCGCCTGGACCCGCGCCTGGCGCCGTTCAAGGCCGGGGTCTACCCGTTGCTGCGGAAGGACGGACACCCGGAACGGGCCCAGGAGATCCGGGACATCCTGAAGGAGCACTTCCCCGTCGTCTATGACCAGGCCGGCTCCATCGGCCGCCGCTACCGCCGGCAGGACGAGATCGGCACTCCTTTCGGCATCACCGTGGACCACGAGACCATGACGGACCAGACTGTGACCCTGCGCGACCGCGACGCCATGACCCAGGTGAGGATACCGGTGGATCGGCTGGTGGACGAGATCCGCCGCCGCATCGACCCCCGGACGAGGGAGCGCTAATGGCCGGCCACGTCTACTCGTTCGGCGCGGGCAAGGCCATGGGCGGGGCCTCCATGCGCGAGGTCCTGGGAGGCAAGGGCGCGGGGCTCCACGAGATGACCCGCATGGGCGTCCCGGTGCCGCCGGGCTTCACCATCTCCACCGCCGTCTGCACCCATTTCTACGAGAACCAGGGCACTTATCCCGAGGGTCTGGAGCGGGACGTGGCCCGCGCCATGGCCGGGGTGGAGAAGATCATGGGCCGGCGTTTCGGCGACGGCGACAACCCGCTGCTGGTGTCGGTCCGTTCGGGCGCGCGGGAATCCATGCCCGGGATGATGGACACCGTGCTCAACCTGGGCCTCAACGACGGCACCGTGGCCGGCATGATACGCCGCTCCGGCAACCCGCGGTTCGTGTACGACTCCTACCGCCGTTTCGTGCAGATGTACGGCGACGTGGTGCTGGGCATGAAGCCCGACAAGGACGACCCGCACGACGTGTTCGAGGCGTTGCTGGAGCGCAGGAAGCGCGCCCGGGGGGTCCGCGACGACACCGAGCTCACGGCCGAGGACCTCCGGGACCTGGTGGGCCAGTTCAAGGGCGAGATCCGGCGGGAGTGCGGCGTGCCCTTTCCCGAGGACCCGTCCGAGCAGCTCTGGGGCGCCATCGGCGCGGTGTTCGGGTCGTGGAACAACGACCGTGCGGCGGCCTACCGGAAGATGTACGACATCCCGGACAGTTGGGGCACCGCCGTCAACGTCCAGACCATGGTGTTCGGCAACATGGGCGAGACCTCCGGAACCGGCGTGGCGTTCACGCGCGACCCGGCGACGGGCGAGCGGCGGTTCTACGGCGAGTTCCTGATGAACGCCCAGGGCGAAGACGTGGTGGCCGGGATCCGCACGCCGCAACCCATCAGCGCGCTGGCCGGGGTGCAGCGCAAGGCCTACCGCGAGCTGCAGCGCATCGCCCGCATCCTGGAGGAACACTACCGGGACATGCAGGACCTCGAGTTCACCATCGAGGACGGCAGGTTGTGGCTGCTGCAGACGCGCACCGGCAAACGCACCGGCTTCGCCGCGGTGCGCATCGCCGTGGACATGGCGGACGCCAAGCTCATCACCCGGGACGAGGCGTTGCAGCGCATCGAGCCCGAGCACCTGAGCCAGGTCCTGCGCCCGGTCTTCGACCAGGCCGCCAAGGACAGGGCCCACGCGGCCGGCCGGGTCCTGGGACTGGGACTTCCCGCGGGTCCCGGGGCGGCCACGGGACGGATCGTGTTCCACGCCGCCGACGCGGAAGCCCGGCGCGCCCGCGGGCAGAACGTCATCCTGTGCCGGGTGGAGACCAGCCCCGAGGACATCCGCGGCATCGAGGCGGCCCAGGGCATTCTCACGGCCCGGGGCGGCATGACCTCCCACGCGGCGCTGGTGGCGCGCCAGCTCGGCACCGTGTGCGTGGTGGGCTGCGACGCGTTATCGGTGGACTACCGCTCCGGCGAAGCCCGCATCGGCAAGGCGGTGCTCAAGGAAGGGGACTGGCTGTCGCTGGACGGCAGCACCGGCGAGGTGATCCAGGGCCAGCTCCGGACCCACCCTTCGGACGTCCTGCGGGTGCTGCTGGACCGCAACCGCGCGGCCTCCGCCTCCCCCGACTACCGGCGCTTCAGCAAGCTCATGCGCTGGGTGGACGAGGCCCGCCGGCTCGGCGTCAAGACCAACGCCGACCTGCCGGAGCAGGCCCGCATCAGCCGGGCCTTCGGCGCCGAGGGCATCGGCCTGTGCCGCACCGAGCACATGTTCTTCGAGGAGCAGCGCATCCACAGCGTGCGCGAGATGATCCTGGCCGACGACGAGGAAGGGCGGCGCAAGGCCCTGGACAAGCTGCTGCCCATGCAGCAGGGGGACTTCAAGGCGATCCTGGGGATCATGGACAAGCTGCCCGTGACCATCCGCCTGCTGGACCCGCCGCTCCACGAGTTCCTGCCCCACACCAGCGCCGACATCGCCGCCCTGGCCAAGGTGTTCTCCATCCGCCCCAGGAAGGTGCGCGAGAAGGTGGAAGCGCTCCGGGAGGCCAACCCGATGCTCGGGCATCGCGGCTGCCGGCTGGCCATCTCGTTCCCCGAGATCACGGAGATGCAGACCAAGGCCATCTTCCAGGCGGCCTGCGAGCTGCGCAAGGAGCGCAGGGACCCGCGACCCGAGGTGATGATTCCGCTGGTGGGCAGCCTGGAGGAGTTCCGCGCCCAGCGGGAGATCGTGGAGCGGGTGGCCCGGGACACCATGCAACGGTACGGCGTCAAGGTGCGCTACGCCGTGGGCACCATGATCGAGCTGCCCCGGGCCTGCCTGGTAGCCGACCAGATCGCCCGGGAAGCCCAGTTCTTCTCCTTCGGCACCAATGACCTGACCCAGACCTGCCTGGGCCTGTCGCGCGACGACGCCGGCAGGTTCCTGCCCCGCTACGTGGCCCAGGGCCTGCTGCCCGAGGACCCGTTCGTGAGCATCGACGAGCCGGGGGTCGGCGAGTTGATGGCGGTGGGCGTCCGGAAGGGCCGGAGCACCCGCGAGGACCTCGACGTGGGCATTTGCGGCGAGCACGGCGGCGATCCCAAGTCGGTGGTCTTCTGCCACGACCTGGGCCTCGACTACGTCAGTTGCTCGCCCTACCGCGTCCCCATCGCCAAGCTGGCCGCGGCCCAGGCCGCGCTCCGCAAGAAGGACGGCCGGCCGTAGGCCCACCCCGTTCCCCACGCCACCCCTCCCGTCCCCGGAGCAAGTCCGGGACCACACCCCTATAGTTTCCCGCCCGCCCGCCGACTGCTTATTAGTGGCGGCGCAAGTACGGCGACGCCGCGTACCGCGGTGCCCATCCGGTACCGCGGACAGCCGCGCCAACCGGCACCGCGGTGACCAACCGGTACGGCGGTGGCGCTTGGTGCCACGGTGGGCGGTGGGCGCCCAGTACCACGGCGACAAGCGGTACGTCAGCAACGCGCCGTCCCGAAGTGACCGCCCCGTCCCGAGTGACCGTCCCATACCCGGTCATTCCGCCTCCCCTCCGTCATTCCCGCGAAAGCGGGAACCCAGGGGTGGTGGTGTGGCGGCTCCATTGCCCCGGCCCCACCCCGCCTGGGTTCCCGCTTTCGCGGGAATGACGGAGGGGGTGGGCCGGAATGACGGAAGGGAGGCGGGAATGATGGAGGGGGCGGACGGTGATGACGGGGGTGGGCCGGAATGACGGAGGTGGGCCGGAATGACGGAGGTGGGCCGGAATGACGGAGGTGGGCCGGAATGACGGAGGGGAGGCGGGAACGACGGCGGGGTGGCGGGAACGACGGCGGGGTGGCGGGTAATGACAGCGGGGTGGCGGAAATCACGGTTCGGGGCGCGCGGCGTGCCAGCGACGAAGGGTGTTCGGAGGTCCTTTCATGGAATTGTCTCTTGGCGAACTGATGGTGCGCGCCGGGGTCGTCACCCGTGAGCAGCGGGACCGCGCCGCGGAGACGCAGCGGCGCACGGGCGCCAACCTGGTGGCATCGCTGGTGGACGGCGGCGCGGCGGACGAGGAACGGATCATGGCGTTCGTGGCCGAACGGTTCGGGCTGGAGGAGGTCGCGCCGGCGCCGTCCGACGTCGACGACGCGGCCATAGGCCTGTTGCCGCTGCCGCTGTTGCGGAAACGCCACCTGCTTCCCCTCTCCCGTTCGGGGTCGGTGCTGGAAGTGGCCATGAGCGACCCCACGGACCTCGCCGCGGTCGACGAGATCCGGTTCATGACCGGGCACGACGTGAGGACCGTGCTGGCGCGCCCGTCCGCCATACGGGCCATCCTGGAGGAGCGTCCGGGCGCGCCTGTCGGGGGCGCGCTCCCTCGGGATACGGCTCCGGGCCCGGAAGGGACCTCGGCCGGCGGCCGCACGGCGGGCTTGTCCGGGCCGGGCGGGGATACCCCGGTGGTGGCCCTGGTGGATTCCCTGATGAAGGATGCGGCGGCCCGCGGCGCCAGCGACATCCACATCGAGCCGTACGACGAGACCGTGCGCATCCGTTTCAGGATCGACGGGGTGCTGCAGGAGGCGATGACGTTGCCTCGGGAGCTGAAGCAGGCATTGACCTCCCGCGTCAAGGTCATGGCGGGCCTCGACATCGCCGAGCACCGGCTGCCCCAGGACGGGCGCCTGAAGCTGGCCGGCGCCGGCGGCGAGGTGGACGTGCGGGTGTCGGTGTTGCCCACGCGGTTCGGGGAAAAGGCGGTGCTGCGGCTGCTGCACCGGTCCGACCTGGTGACGAGCCTCGAGCCGCTGGGCCTGGAACGCGACGAGCGGCAACGCTTTGCCGAGGCCATGGGCAAGCCCGCCGGCATGATCCTGCTCACCGGCCCCACCGGAAGCGGCAAGACCACGACCCTCTACGGCATGCTGTCGGAGCTTAACCGGCCGGGGGTGAACATCTCCACGGCCGAGGACCCGGTGGAGTACCATCTCGCGGGCGTCAACCAGGTGCAGACCCACGGCGAGATCGGGCTCACCTTCGCCGCCTGTCTGCGCGCGTTCCTGCGCCAGGACCCGGACATCATCATGGTGGGGGAGATCCGCGACGCCGAGACCGCGCGCATCGCCATCAATGCCGCGCTGACGGGTCATCTCGTCCTGACCACGCTGCATACCAACGACGCCCCGTCCAGCGTCCACCGCCTGAAGGACATGGGGGTGGAGCCGTACCTCATCGCCTCCGCCATCACCATGGTGGCGGCCCAGCGGCTGCTGCGGCGGGTGTGCGACGCCTGCAAGGCGAAGGCCGCGCTGCAGGGCGGCCTCCTCGCCGCGCCGGGGATGCGGGCCGAGGAAATACGCGATGTGGAAGGGTTCCACGGCGCGGGCTGTCCCGCGTGCCACCACAGCGGTTACCGCGGCCGCGTGGCCGTGTACGAGGTGATGACCCTGTGCGACGACCTGCGGAAGATGGTCCTCGGGGGAGGGCCCGCGGGCGACCTCAAGCGCGCGGCCATGGAGAAGGGCATGCGGACCCTGCGCCAGGCCGCGGTCCGGAAGGTGCGGCAGGGGATCACCACCATCGAGGAGGCGCTGCGGGTCACGGAGCCGGACCCGGCCGGCACGGCGGCGCCCCCGACGTCCGCAACCGGGTGAACCCATGGCGCTGTACCGGTGGCAGGGCAGGAACCGCGAGGGACGGCTCCTTCGGGGCGAGCTGGAGGCGGCGGACCGCGCCGCGGCGATGGCCGAGCTGCGCCGGCGGCGGATCCGGCCGCTGCCGTCGGGTATCCGGGAGAAGCGCGCGCGGGACATCCCCCTCTTTGCTCCCAGGGTCGGCGCCGACGACATCGTCATGTTGACGCGGAACTTCGGGGTGATGATCGAGGCCGGGGTGCCCATCGTCGAGTGCCTCCAGGTGCTCGCCGACCAGACCGGCAACCGGGTGGTGCGGGACGCGCTTCAGGCCGTGCGCCGCGACGTGTCCGACGGCATGACGCTGACGGCGGCCATGGCCAGGCACCCCAGGCTGTTCGACAGCCTGTTCGTCCGGATGGTGGCGGCGGGCGAGCACGGAGGGGTCCTGCCCGAGATCCTCGCGCGGCTGGCGCTCTTCATCGAGCGGTCGGCCCGGCTCAAGCGGAAGGTCCGGACCGCCATGGTCTACCCCGCCACCGTGGTGGTCGTGGCGGCGGTGGTGGTGGCCGTTCTCCTGCTGCACGTGATCCCGGTGTTCGCCGAGGTGTACCAGGGCATGGGACAGGCCCTTCCTCCCTTGACCGAGCTCACCATCGCCATGAGCCGCTGGCTCTACGACTGGTTCCTCGTGCTCGCCGGCGCGCTTGCGGTCCTGGCCGTGGCGGGCCGCGCGGCCTTCCGCACCGAGCGCGGCCAACGGGAAGCCCACGGATGGCTGCTGAGGCTCCCGCTGATGGGGGACCTGGCGCGCAAGGCGGCTATCGCCCGTTTCAGCCACAACACCGGACTGCTGCTTCAGTCCGGCGTGACCCTGCTGGACAGCCTGACGGTCACGGCGGGGACCACGGGGAACAAGGTCCTGGAGCGGGCGATCCTGGAGGCCCGGGACGGTCTGGAGAAAGGGATGGCCCTGGCCCACCTGCTGGGGGCCAGCGGGCTGTTCCCGCCGCTGGTCTGCCACATGGTGGCCGTGGGTGAGAACATCGGAGCGCTGGACACGATGCTCAACCGGGTCTCGGCATTCTACGAGGAAGAGGTGGACCGCTCGGTGGTGCGGCTCACCACGCTGATGGAGCCGGTGCTGATGATCGTCCTGGGCGTGGTGCTGGGCGGCATCGTCATCTCCATGTACCTGCCCATCTTCCAGATGGGCGGCATGATGCAATAAGGAGCTTCGAAATGGACGTGGTCGGTTACGCCAGGGATGTGCGGAAGGGTTCCGTCGAACAGAGTGCGCCGTCCGAGCCCCGGGCGGAAAGCCGCCGCCGGCCAGGGAGGGCAGCCGGGTTCACCCTGATCGAGCTGCTGGTGGTGATCACCATCATCGGGATCCTGGCGGCGGTGGCGATTCCCCAGTTCGGCGCCTACCGGCGCAAGGGCTACGACGCCGATGCGCAGGCCAACGCCAGGAACATGGCCCTGGCCCAGGAGGCCTACTTCGTGGACAACAACACCTACACCGACGACGTCGACGACCTGACGGCCTTCGGCTACAACCGGAGCCCCAACATCACCGCGGCCGTCACCACCGGCGACGCCAACACGTTCGTGGTCACCGCCACCGTCGCCACCGGCTGCGGCGACGGCACCGGCATCGCCACCTACGACCGGGACACCGGCCACGTCACCCTGGTGAAGTGCGCGCCTTAGGCGCCGTGAAGCGCGGGAGTCGCTACCCTGTCGTGGACAAGCACCGCGTTGCCCTGTTCACGGCCATTTCGGCCATCCGTGACAACAGGTGTCCGTCGAGGCCAGGTTGCCTGAGCGCCGTGGCGACTCCCTCGGCCCGGGCCTTCACGGCTTCGCCGATCTCGGTGACCCGGCGGCGAACCAACGGCAGGCCGAGCGTCGCGTCGGCGGCGAACACCGCCCAGCCCCGTGCGTCCATCTCCTCGAGCATGGCTCGTCTGCCTACCTTCATGGCCATCCCCGTCGAGAGTTCAGGATAGGCGATCGTGGCCAACAGGTCGTAGAGCGGCGCCAGACGCGGGCCGTCTCCTTCGTACAGGATCGAGAAGTTCTTGCCGTGGGCGTCAGCGTTGCCGACGAGGAGATTGAAGATCACCGCGTCGAGCAGCTTCAAGACGTCCACGGCGGGCCGCAGCGCCAGCCGGCGCAGCAACTCGAAACAGTTCTTGAGGGTGGGGCCGCCGTCGGCCGAGTATTTCCGTTCCGGGTTGACGGCCAGCGCCTGACAGAAATCTTCCTGATGGATCCGGCGCACGCGGCCGTCGGATCCGGTCGCGCGGTCATAGCGCGAAACAAGCAGAAACCTGCGGTCCCGGATCGCACGGGCTTCGACCGAGGCGACATCCAGGCCGGCCGCGGCCGCGAGACGCATTGTGAAGGCTTCGTTCTCGGTGACGCCGGGGAACCGTGGAATCGACGGCTTCAGGATGTGGGTCGTCGGCTGCCGCGGCGAGGGCAACGCCACTGCCCCGTCGGCCAGGACAACCGGCACCTTCGTTTGGGAACCGGCCAACGAGAGCCGCAGTCCCTGTTCTCCCGCCAGCAGGGGGCGTGCCGGCAACGAGTCGAGCAAGTTCACCAGGCCGGCTTCGTCAAGCAGTCCCGGCGGGCCGTCCGCATCGGCGGGCCGCGGCGTTTCTCCGGGAGGCAGGAGTTCCAGCGCCCCGGCGACATCTCCGCCAAGCCTGTCGAGAAGGGCGAAATTGTTGCCGGGTGAGACGCCGAGCACTCTCGCCACCGCCTGGCGCTGGCCTTCTTCGGGCAGTAGCCCGGCGAAGAACGGACGGCATTCGCGGCGCGAATACGGCTCGCCGCGCTTGGGCAACGAGGCCGACAAGGCTGGGGCATCATCGCGCGCGAGCCAGTCGGGCGAATAGACGAAGCCGAGCTCGCCGTGGCGGTCCTGGGTGAGTTGACCCAACAGCCGGCGCTCCCACCAGATGTCCAGGGCGGGGCTCACGGGCGCCGGACCCCTTTGGGCGCGGGCGGCGGTATGATGTCGAACGAGCACCCGAGCGCCTGCAGGACCTGAAGCGTCTTGCCGATCTGTGCGGTGGGTTTCCCCGCCTCGAGATCGACGATGAAGCGCACGCCGACGCCCGCGGCGCCCGCAAGCTCGTACTGGCGCAGGCCCGTGGCCTTGCGGGCGGCGCGCACGATATCACCGACCTCGGCAGGGGTTAGATTTCGCGTCGGCATGAGGTTACCGAACGGGAATTTTACGCGAATGTCGGAGATCCCGCAAGCGCAATGTTCCCGATCGGGAATTGCACTGCTCGAAGTCGTGGATGAAGGGACGAAATTTCCCGATCGCGCCTGCCGGCTACTCCGCCGCCGCTTCCGGTTCGGGCGCGGATACGCGCGTGGGGAGGGGCTCCTTGTCTTCCTTGATGAAGTCGAAGAGCAGGCGCGGGACGGCGTTGCAGTTTATGCAGCGGGGCGTCTCCGGCTGCCTGCCGTCCGGGTAGATCATGTTCTTGAGGTAGAAGGGCTTCTCGGTGCCGACGTAGCCGTCGTAGTAGAACGCCAGCTTGCCGCACTCGCTGCACTGCAGGTACTTCGCCATTTCCGGTCTTTCCGCGTCTTGAAGGCGTGCCGCGAAGCCTTATGCTTCGAAGCTCCCCGTGATCTCCTGGTGGCCGTCTCCCTCTGTATAGCTTTCCTCGCGGTAGAGGCCAAGGGCCTTCATCACCGGCGTGTCGTGGATGGCGAACAGGATGGCCTCGTCGTCGCCCTCGTTGGCGTGCTCGTGCCAGGCCCAGGGCGGCACCACGAAGAAGTCTCCCTGCTCCCAGTCGAACCGCTCGCCGTTGATCACCGAATAGCCCTTTCCGGCGAAAGCCAGGTAGACGGAGCTCTGCACCTGGCGGTGGGCCCGGGTGCGGACGCCGGGCCGCACCATCTGGATGGTGCAGCTCATGGTGGTCAGCACCGGGCCGCCGGTGCTCGGGTTGAGGTACTCGAAGCAGACATCGTCGTGGGGGCTTGCCGGCCCCTCTCCGATGCGCTGGAGAGCGTCGTAGGTGGGCTCCCACTTGAAGTTCAGCAGCGGCGAGCGGTCCTCCGGCGGCTTCTCCCAGGTGGGGCGGAGGTGCGTCACGCCGAACTTGCGCTCCGATTCGTTGATGTCGGTGATGGGAAACCGGTGGTCCGGGTACATCTCGAAGAAGGTGGCGTCCAGGTCCCCCACCAGCGGCAGGTCCAGTCCGTCCATCCAGATCATGGGCTCGTCTGACTCGCAGCCGTGGTCGTGCCAGTCCCAGCTCGGCGTCAGCACCAGGTCGCCCCGGCTCATGACGCACTTGTCGCCGTTCAGGTTGGTGTAGGTGCGGTCGCCCTCGATGATGAAGCGGATGGCCGAGGGGGAGTGCCGGTGGCAGGGGGCGATCTCTCCCGGCTTGACGATCTGCACCGCGGCCCAGAGCGTCCGGGTGGCCGCGTGCTTGCCGCCCAGCCCGGGGTTCACCAGCCCCAGCACCCGCCGCTCGCCGCCCCGCTCGATGGGCACGAGGTCGCCGGCCCGGTGCGCCAGCCGGCGCAGGTCCGCCCAACGCCACAGGTGCGCTTTCACCGGGGAGCGCGGCTCCGCCGGCAGGGCGTCCTGGGTGATGTTCCAGAGCGGCACCAGGTGCTTGTCATCCACCTCCCGGTAGAACGCGTCGGTTTCCGTGTTGGTGCTCATGGGATACCTCCGGCCGTCGAATCGCTGGTGCGGGCGCGGGCGGGTTCGAGGCCCGCCGCTAAACCGACCCTTGCAGCGACAGCTTCAGCCCCGGTTTCCGGATGTAGACATGGTTGGCCTTGTGCCCGCGCAGGTTTTGCAGCAGGCCGAGCACGCCGTTGCCGGTGTACGGAGTGGCCGGGCCGGCGGCGCGCATGGCGTCGAACTCGTCCCTGGTGACGAGCCAGCGCAGCAGCAGCTCGTCGTCCGAGAGGCCGGGCTCGAAGCCCTTGCGGATCTCGGCGATGGACGGCTGCGGCGGCTCCCATTTCGCCAGCTCCCGGGCCCGGGGCCGGTCCAGGATCTTGTCCTTGACTTCCGGGTCCATCAGCCGGCTGCCCTCCTCGCCCCAGAGCCCCAGGGCGTAGAGGATGCTCTGGTCGGTGACCTGGGCGTAGCGCTCGCCCACGATGACGTTGATGGCGGCCTGGCTGCCCACGAACTGGGACAAGGGCGTCACCATGATGGGATAGGCGAACTCCTCCCGCACCCGGCCGCACTCCTCCAGGGCCTCGTGGAACTTGTGCCCCAGCCCCACCTTCTCGAGCTGGTGGCGCAGGTTGGAATACATCCCCCCGGGCACCTGGTGGAGGTACTGCCCGTAGTCGTACTCCACCGGCTCCCCGGGCGGCAGCCCTTCCTGCTCGGCGATGCGGGTGAAGTGATCGGACACCGCGCGCATCGACTCCTCGTCCACCGCGGTGGTATGGCCCAGCGCCCGGGCGTTGGCCGCCACGTTGAACAGCGACGGGTTCGACGAGCCGTTGGCCAGCGGCGGGATGGCGGTGTTCACGATGGTGATGCCGAGCTTGATGGCATCGACGCAGCACAGCGGCCCGAGCCCGGTGGTACAGTGGGTGTGGAACTCCACCGGGATCCCGTTGGCGCTCTCCAGCACCAGCGGCACCAGCTTGCGGACCCGGTCCGGAGTGATCAGGCCGCCGGGGTCCTTCAGGCAGATGCGCGAGACGTCGAGGGTCGCCGCCTGGCGCGCCCGCTCCGCGTAGTACTCGTCGGTGTGCTTGGGCGACACCGAGTAGATGAGGTTGAGGATCGGCTCGAGCCCGGCGTCCTTGACCGTCCGCACCTTCTGCTTCCACCCCTCCGGATCGTTCCACTCGTCCGAGATCCGGGCCTGGCTCATGCCGTTCTCCCGCATGCGCCGCAGGTAGAGGGCGTAGAGGGAATAGGGCGTCACCTCGAAGGCGTTGAACCGTCCGGAGGTCATGCGCAGCGGGGTGTCGGGCATCTTCTCCTTCACCAGCCGGATGCGCTCGAAGGGGTCCTCCTTGAGGTCCCGGACGCACTTCTTCAGGAAGATGCTGGACATCAGCTCAAGGGCGTCGAAACCCGCCCGGCCCATGCGCTCGGCGACGGGCAGCATCATGCCCGTGCGCATGCGCGTCGCCCACAGGCTCATCTGCCCGTCCCGCAACGTCGTGTCCACGAAGTGAATCTCGCTCATGGTGCCCACCCTACCATAAAAGGAGACGGGAGTGGCATTCCCGCGCCGCACCGTCAACGGTGTGACGACGGAGACCGGCGGACATTTGACCCAGGGGCGGGGACGTTCTATTCAGTGCGAGTGAATCTCTCGAAAGCACAGTTTCATTTAACTCAAGCAACACAAGGAGGCATTACCATGGCAACAAGGCTCTTCAACTCCAAGAACTCGATGTTCTGCGAGAAGCTCCGCGTGGTCCTGACCATGAAGGGGGTTTCCTACGAGGTGGTGGACGTCCGCGCCGACGAACGCAAGTCGCTGATCGCGTTCTCCAACCAGCGCAAGGTCCCCACCATGGACATCGACGGCCGGTGCATCCAGGACTCCACCATCCTGGCCAAGTACTGGGAGGAGCAGGTCCCCGAGCCCAGCATCTACCCGGACAACCCGTCCGACAAGGGGCTGTGCCTGATGCTGGAGGACTGGGCCGACGAGGACCTCAACGGCGCCGTCATGGCTTTCCGCCGGGCCCAGAACGACGACGAGATGCAGCAGGCCGAGAAGGGCCTGGCGGTCCATTTGGAGAACCTCGATCTCCTCTACTCCGGAAAGGACTTCATCTTCGGGCGCATGACCCTGGCCGACATCTCCATCTACACGCAGCTCCACTACCTCTACACCGCCCTCGACCGTGAGATCGACGCCAAGTACACCCACGTGCAACGTTTCCTGGAGCGCATGATGAAGGCCACCGGGGTGTCGTCGATCAAGGAGGTGGCGTAGATGGTTATTGCCATGATGCGCTTCATGGCCCTCGGTTTGATACTGTTCCTGGCAGGGTGCAACACGCTCGACAAGATCGGTCTCGGCGGCGGTGGCAACGGTGGCGGTGGCGGCGGTGGGATGCAGGACCCGCGGCAAGACTTCGACGTGATCCGGGAACGCATGGTCCGCGAAGCGGCCAGGGCGATCTTCGACGCGGCGAATGACGCCCGTGAGGCTCTCCCGGCTTTCGGCAGCGTCACCCAGTCCAGCAATGTCGACAGCGTGACCGGACGCACAAGGGACAGGGTAACGGTCCGTTTCGACGGTTCCGAGGTCCTGGCCGAGATCGGCGCCCACCGCCTGGCGGCTCTTGGTTCCGATGAGGTGATCCCGAGTCCGGTGCGGACCGGCTACGAACACCAACAGGTTGTCGCCGTGAGCCTCCAGGGCGACGTCGCGAGGTTTGCGGTCATCGGTGTTGATTGGGACCCGGACGACCCCACGGACTACATCGGATTCGGCTACTGGTTGGGCGTTGACGGCCTTTTCGATGCCGATCCGCAGGCGGAAGTCGGCGCCTTCATCGACGGCCCCGAGCTCCGCACCGCCCCTGTCGTGCCCATTATGGGGTCTGCCACCTACAGCGGCCGTGCCCAGGGATTCTATGGCGCCCTCCTTGGCGCCGAGCGCTCCGTTCCCGCCGGTACCATCGCCCTGGGGGAGTTCACCGCGGACGCGACCCTGAACGCCGACTTCGACCAGGCCACCATCGGCGGGATGATCGACAACGTGCGCACGGTCGAGACGGGAGTGAATCCGCTGACCGGAGCCACCCTTTACTCGAATCGGCGAGAGGCAACCGCCTATGAGCTGGTCCTCCAGCCAACGCCCATCGGGAACGGCATGTTCACCGGAGGCACCGAATTGACGAATCCGGACCTCACCATCACCGCCAGCAGCGGGAAGTGGGGCGGACGGTTTTCCAGCAGCTCCGCGAGCGACGGGAACCCGCGTTCGGTAGTGGGGACCTTTGGAGCCCAGGCCGAGACCGCGGGTGGTACGAGGGCCCAGCTCATCGGCGTGTTCGAAGCCGACAAGTAACCCGGGCAGGACCGTCAACCCCGTCAGATCCTGCCCCAGCGGATGAACCGGGCGACGCGGATCTCGATGATGGGCCGTTGGTCCAGGGCCATGGCGCGGTACTGAGGATACTTCCGTCGCAGCAGCCGCACCGCCCGCCGGTGGGTGTCGCCGTCGGTCAGGACGCCGGCCTCGCCCTGGATGATGACGTGGGCGAGGCGCGACCAGTCCTCGTCGTCGTAGCGGTGGATCGCTACCGACACCCGGGGATTGGCGCGGATGTTGCGCACCCGCTTCAGCTCCCGCGGCGCCGCGGCCTTGGGCTTCTCGTCGATGGGCGAGTAGAGGCACTCGCCGTCGAAGGCGAAGCAGAAGGGCAGGCTGAGCGGCTGGCCCCGCTCGTCCACCGTCGCCAGAACGCCTACCCGGGCCCGGCGAATGAAGGCCGCCTCCCCACGCGTCATTCGGCTCATGGCGGGGCGCCACCGTGCGCTGAAGCCGTCATTTCGATACCCCCCCTGTCAATCCCATATCCCTCCTGTCTCCCTCCCGTCATCCGGCACCCTTCTTGTCATCCGGCACCCCTCCTGTCATTCGGCACCCCTCCCGTCATCCGGCACCCCTCCTGTCATCCGGCACCCCTCCTGTCATCCGGCACCCCTCCTGTCATCCGGCACCCCTCCTGTCATCCGGCACCCCTCCTGTCATCCGGCACCCCTCCTGTCATTCCCGCGAAAGCGGGAAACCAGGCGGGGTGGCGTGGGGAAGCCGCGACGTCGCACCCCCCACTGCCCCTGGTTTCCCGCTTTCGCGGGAATGACGGTTCGGGGGGTCGGTGCCATTTTGTGTCGAGCAGAGTTTTGGCACGCCCTGTTCCGCGGGAATGACCGACGGAGGGCGGGCCCGAATCCAGGACGGTCGGGAGCGCGGGTGCCGGATCCGCTACAGCCTGTAGTCGCCGATCAGCGTCGGCGCGAACAGCTCCTCCACCGTCGGGATCTTGTCGCCCAGCAGGCCCTGTTCGCCCATGTAGCGGGTCAGCGCCTCGATGACGTGGCGGTTGGCCTCGATGCCGTAGGGCCACCAGTCGTCGCCGAAGACGTCCCGCAGCAGCGCCATCTCGGCCTGGAGCCAGGGCAGCGTGCTGGCCATGGTGTTGTTGATGTTCATGCGGTCGATGGCGTCGTCCTTGGATCGGCAGAAGGCCGTGTAGAGGCTTCGGGCCACCCAGGGGTTGGCTTCGAACACGTCGTTGCGGATGCACACGGTGTGCATGATGGGGAAGATCTTCGTGCGCCGGTAGTAGTCGATCTCCACGGACTTGAAGTCGGGGAACAGGCGGCGGATGTGCGGCGCGCCGGCGGCCTGGCACGAGGGGATGCGGGCGGTGACCAGGGCGTCGATCTCGCCCTTGTCGAGCATGTCGTTCAGGGTGCGGTCCTGGGGGATGGGCTGGACCTTGATCTCCGGCGGCAGCCGCAGTTCGATGCGCTCCTTCCGGCCGGGGACCTCCTGGCCGCCGGTGAACCACGCCACATCGCTTGCCTTGACGCCGTGGTCGTCGCTCAGGAAGCCGCGGATCCACACCGCCGCGGTGATGGAGTACTCCGGCACGCCGACGCGTTTGCCGCGCAGGTCCTCGGGCTTGTCCAGGCCCCGGTCGGTGTTGATGAACACGCAGGAATGGCGGAAGTAGCGCGACGGGAACACCGGGATGGCGGTGAACGGGCTCTCCCCCCGGGAGGTCATGGTGATGTAGTTGGCCAGGGACATCTCGGAGGCGTGGAACTCCTGGTGGTGTCCCATGCGCCAGAATATCTCCTCGGCCTGCATCGGCAGGTAGTTGAGGGAGATGCCGTCGGGGCTCAGGGAGCCGTCCTGCAGGGTCTTGGTGCGGTCGTAGTCGCCGCACGCCAGCGTCAGATGCAATTTTGCCATGACAGGTTCAAACCTCCACTTTATGGATCACCAGCCCGGTGACGAGCTTGGGAAAGAAATACGTGGACTTCTGGGGCATCTTCTCGCCCTTGAGCGAGACCGCGATCATTTCGCCGGCGCTGGGCGGGTTGAGTATGAGCGCGGCCTGGCAGCGGCCGGCCTCCGCCTCGGCCAGCGCCTCTTCGGCGTCGTGGGTGTACGCCACGGCGTCGGTGTTGACGGCGTCGCGGGTGGACACCCCGAGGATGTGCTCCATCAGCAGCACGTGCAGGGTGGTGACGTCCAGCCCGCGCAGCTCGCGGCTCATGTCCGGCGCCAGCCGCTCCATCGCTTCCGCATCCCTCGGCCGTAGCGCCAGGTAACGGGGGTCGTCCCTGAAAGAGGCGCCCAGCACCCGCTCACCGTCCTTCGGGTGTTCGAGGGTCTCCAGGAACCGCCGCCGCCCGTCGCCATCCCGGGGGAACTCCTCCACGTGGAAGTACTGCCGGAGCTTCTGCTCCAACTCCGCGGGGGGCACGGGGGGCATCGCGCGCACCAGGCGGTGGGTGGGCAGGATCACCACGCCCTCCTCCTCCAGGTTGGCGAAGTACATCATCACCCGGTTGAACCCCTCGTCGCCGGTGGCGCCGGACCGTTCCGCCAAGCGCCGGCGCCGGTAGTTGCCGGCGGCCTCGTAGCGGTGGTGTCCGTCGGCGATGAAGACGGAGCGCTCGCGCAGGGCCTCCCGCACCATGCCGATGAGGCCCGGGTCGGTGACCGCCCACAGCCGGGAGGTGCCGAACTCCCCCAGCTCCGCCTCGACCTTGGGCTTCCGGGAGCTCACGTGGTCCCGCAGGGCGTCGGTGAGGGTGGGCTTCTCGTCCGTGTACAGGGCCAGGATGGAGCTGAACTGGGCGTCGCAGGCGAGCATCAGCTTCAGCCGGTCCTCCCGGGGCTCGGCCAGGGTGGCCTCGTGCCCGTGGATGGCGCCGTCGCCGAAGTCCTCGATGGCGGCCAGCGCGATGAAGCCGCGCCGCTCCCGCGCGACCCCGTCCCGCAGCCGGTACTCCTGGCTCAGGTAGTAGATGGACGGGACCTCCTCCGCCACCAGCGTGCCGTCGTCCTGCCACTCCCGGAAGCGTTGCGGCACGGCGGCGTAGGGATCGGCGTCGCGGCTGAAGTCGATGCGCACGACGTTGCGCGGCGAGCGCTCGTAGAGCTCCGCCTGGTGCTCGGGCGAGATGACGTCGTAGGGCGGCGCCATGACCCTGGAGAAGTCGCCGACCTTGCCGGGGTCGTAGGTCAGGCCCCGGAAGGGAAAGATCTTGGCCATCGCGTGTTCCCGTCTACGCCTTCAGGCTGTCCTGCAGCTTCCGGTCCCGGGCCTCGACACCCGCGGCCAGCTCCTCCTTGAAGCGGGCCAGCTTGTCCGCCAGCTCCGGGTCCTTGCGGGCGATGATCTGGGCCGCGAAGATCCCCGCGTTGGCGGCGCCGCCCTTGCCGATGGCCATGGTGGCCACGGGCACGCCGGCGGGCATCTGCACCGTCGCCAGCAGCGCGTCCATGCCGTCCAGCGCCGACGCGCTCAGCGGCACGCCGATGACCGGCAGCGTGGTGACCGCCGCCACCACCCCGGCCAGGTGCGCCGCCGCGCCGGCGCCGACGATGAACGCCTCGATGCCCCGGTCCGCCGCCCCCTTGGCGTAGGCGTGGGTCCGCTCCGGCGAGCGGTGGGCGGACGAGATGTGCATCTCGTACGGGATGCCGAAGGACTCCAGCCGCGTCGCGGCCTCCTTCATGACCTCCACGTCGGAATCGCTGCCCATTAGAATCGCTACCTTGGGAGTCTGCTCCGTCACCTCGTGTTACCTCCTTCGTGCTTCGGTTCGACCGTCCATGCGCCTCGCGCGGTCCTGTGGTGCCGTTCGGGCGCTGGCGGGTTCGAGACCCGCTCCTGTATTCCGCTGGCGGACCTCAGGGTGCGCCGCGGTTCATCGCGCGGCGGGCGATGTCCCGGCGGTAGTGCATGCCCTCCCACGAGATCCTGCTCACGCCGTCGTACGCCTCGCCCGTGGCCCCCTCGATGGTGTCGCCCAACGCGGTGACCCCCAGGACCCGGCCGCCGCCGGTGAGCCAGCGGTCTCGGTCGCGTTTCGTCCCGGCGTGAAACGCGTATCCGTCCCGCCAGGATTCGAGAGCGTCGATTCCGGATATCTCAATACCCGTTCGATACTGTCCCGGATAGCCCCGGGACGCCAGCACCACGCAGACCGCCGCCCGGTCCGACCACTCGGCGGCGACTCTCGCGAGCCTGCCTTCGGCGGTGGCCAGGAGAAGCGACGGGAGATCGCTTTCCAGGCGCATCATGATCGGCTGGCACTCGGGATCGCCGAAGCGGGCGTTGAACTCCAGCACCTTGGGGCCGTCCCCGGTGATCATGAGCCCGGCGTACAGCACGCCGCGATACACCAGGCCCCGGCGCCTGAGCCCCGCCGCCAGCGGCTTGAGCACCCGCTCCACCACGGCGTCGTGCACCGCGGCGTCCACAACCGGCGCCGGCGAGTAGGCGCCCATGCCGCCGGTATTGGGCCCCTCGTCGCCGTCGAAGACGCGCTTGTGGTCCTGGGCCGACGCCAGCGGAAGGAAATCGTCGCCGTCCATCAACGCCATGAACGAGGCTTCCTCGCCCTCCAGCAGCTCCTCGATGACCACCCGGTCGCCGGCCGCGCCGAACACTCTGCGCCCCATGATCTCGTCGAGGGCGGCCTCGGCCTCCACCCGGCCGGAACAGAGGATCACGCCCTTGCCCGCGGCAAGGCCGTCCGCCTTGACCACGCAGGGTTCGTCCCGGGCCACGTACTTCCTGGCCTCCTCCAGGTCGGAGAACACCTCGCAGGCCGCGGTGGGGATGCCGTTCTCCAGCATCAGCTCCTTGGCGAAGGCCTTGCTGCCCTCGAGCCGCGCCGCCTCGCGGTTGGGCCCGAACACCCTGAGCCCCCGGCTCTCGAACAGGTCGGCGATGCCCGACACCAGCGGCTGCTCCGGGCCCACCACGGTCAGGTCGACCGCCTCCCGGACCGCGAACTCGGCGAGCTTCTCGATGTCGCCCGCGCCGATATCCACCAGCTCCGCCTGCTGGCGCATGCCGGCGTTGCCGGGCGCGCAGTAGAGCTTCTCCACCCGCGAGCTCTGGCGCAGCTTCCAGACCAGGGCATGTTCCCGCCCGCCGCTACCGATGACCAGGATGTTCATGGTTCCGGTAACTCCCCTCGGTCATTCCCCGCCCTTCTCGGTCATTTCCGCTTCCCCTCCGTCATTCCGGCCTCCCCTCGGTCATTTCCGCCCCCCTCCCGTCATTCCTGCCTCCCCTCCGTCATTCCGGCTTCTCCTCGGTCATTCCTGCCTCCCCCTCGGTCATTCCCTGCCTCCCCCTCGGTCATTCCCTGCCTCCCCCTCGGTCATTCCCTGCCTCCCCCTCGGTCATTCCCTGCCTCCCCCTCGGTCATTCCCTGCCTCCCCTTCCGTCATTCCCGCGAAAGCGGGAACCCAGGGGTGGTGGTGTGGCGGCTCCATTGCCGCGGCCCCACCCAGCCTGGGTTCCCGCTTTCGCGGGAATGACGGAAGGGGGGCGGAAATGACGGATCGGGGGGCGGGAATGACCGAGGGGAGGCGGGGAATGACCGAGCGGGGCGGGGAATGACGGCTCGGGGCGTTGGCGTGACGGGGCGTTGGCGTGCCATTTTCATGCCGGAAACGGGGACCGATCCCTTCTCATTCATCTCGCGGGCCACGGCCTAGTGCCGGAAGTGGCGGATGCCGGTGAAGACCATGGCGAGGCCGTGCTCGTCGGCGGCGGCGATGACCTCTTCGTCGCGGATGGAGCCGCCCGGCTGGATCACGGCGCGAGCGCCGGCCGCGGCGGCGGCGTCCACGCCGTCCCGGAAGGGGTAGAAGGCGTCGGAGGCCACCACGGAGCCCGCGAGGTCCAGGCCGTGGGTCTTGGCGCGGGTGACGGCGAGCTGGGCGGAATCCACCCGGCTCATCTGGCCGGCGCCGACGCCCAGCAACTGGTCGCTGGAGGTGAAGACGATGGCGTTGGACTTCACGTGGTGGCACACGCGCCAGGCGAAGCCCAGGGCCTGGTACTCGTCGTCGGTGGGCTGCCGCTCGGTCACCACCTTGCACTCCCGCACGTCGATGGGTTTGTGGTCCCAGTCCTGCACCAGCACGCCGCCGTGGACCCGGCGCAGGTCGTGAGCCGCGTCCACCGCCGGGGCCATGTCGATCTCCAGCAGGCGGATGTTCAGCAGCCGCCTGGCCGAGGCCAGGATCTCGCGGGCTTCGGGCGTGAACGAGGGCGCGATGACGATCTCCAGGAAGATCTGCTTGAGCTCCTCGGCGGTCTCCGCGTCCACCGGGCGGTTCAGCGCGATGACGCCGCCGAAGATGGACACCGGGTCCCCGGCCTTGGCCTTGCGGAAGGCGTCCGCCAGCGAGACGTCGGAGGTGGCCAGCCCGCACGGATTGGTGTGCTTGATGGCCACGGCCGCGGTCTCGGAGAAGTCCAGCACGGTGCTCAGGGCGGCGTCCGCGTCGAGGATGTTGTTGAACGAGAGCTGCTTCCCCTGCACCTGCGTCGCCCGCGCCACCGACGGGACGGTGCCGTCGCCGTGGGCGTAGAAGGCCGCGCTCTGGTGCGGGTTCTCACCGTAGCGCAGCTCCTGGAGTCTGGTGAGCTGGAGGTTGAGCTTCTCGCCCCACGGCCCGGCTTTTCCGTCCTCGTCGAGCCGCCCGAGGTAGTTGGAAATGGCGCCGTCGTACCGCGCCGTGTGGTGGAAGGCCCGGCACGCCAGCCTGAAGCGAGTGTCCGGCGACAGCTCGCCGCCGCCGGCCGCAAGCTCCTCGGCCACCGCCGCGTAATCCGACGGCTCCACCACCACCGCCACGTGCGGGTGGTTCTTGGCCGCGGACCGGATCATGGCGGGGCCGCCGATGTCGATCTGCTCGATGATCTCCTCGAACGGCGCCCCCCGCGCCACGGTGGCCTCGAACGGGTAGAGGTTCACCACCACCATGTCGATGGCGCCGATGCCCAGCTCTTCCATCTGGGCGCGGTGCTCGGGCTTGTCCCGCAGCGCCAGGATGCCGCCGTGGACCTTGGGGTGGAGTGTCTTGACCCGGCCGTCCATGATCTCCGGGAACCCGGTGACGTCCGCCACCTCGGTGACGTCGATGCGGTTCTCCCGCAGCAACGCGGCCGTCCCTCCCGTGGACAGGATCTCGATGCCCAGTCCCGCCAGTCTGGCGGCGAAATCGATGACGCCGTCCTTGTCGGATACGCTGACCAACGCTCTCTTTATCGTGCCCACGGGTGCAGGGTTCCTCCTTCCTTCCAACGGTTCGAGCCTCACCCGATCGAGCGATGTGAGGCAGCCCTCCATGGGTACAAGCGGCGATCCGTCGGTTCGTGGCAGGATAACAAATCGAACGCGGACTTCCCAAGCCATCCCCGCCTCATACTCCGTCATTCCGGCCCCATACTCCGTCATTCCCGCGAAAGCGGGAACCCAGGGGTCCTGGAGGGGCGCTACAGGGTGTTTCCCCGCTCCACCCTTCCTGGGTTCCCGCTTTCGCGGGAATGACGGAGGGGAGGCGGGAATGACGGAGGGGGGCCGGGAATGACGGTTTCGCAACGTCTCCGCGTGGCGAGTATTGACGCAGCCTGTTGCGCGGGAATGACGGATTCGGTATGTCCCTGCTCCACGGTGTTGACACAGCCTGACAAGACGGCGCGGCCCGATGCGGTGCCGAATGCGGTGCGGATCGAGGAGACGCAGACGATGGAACCCGAGACCATGGGCGTCCAGCGCCGGAGAAATGTCTTTTTCGTCGTTGCCGGCGCTGGGGCGGTCATCATGGTGGGCTTCACGATAGCCGACTACGTCGAAGGCCACATGCTGGCGATGTGGACCGACATCGTCATGATATTGGGTATCCTCGCCGGTTGCGCCGCGCTTCGGCTCGGCGTCGACGAGTTGAAGGTCTATCGCCCCGTCTTCCTGGGAATGCTCATCGGCCTTTGCTCCCTCGCTACCCTGAGTACCGGTCTCCTCTACTACCACCTCGCGCTGCCGCTGCTGCTTTTCTTTTTTTTCGGGCCGCGCGAGGGGCTGGTCTGGGTCGGGGGCTTTTTCCTCGCCACGGCCGTGCTGCTGGTGGCGCCGGGCCCCCTCGTCAGCCCTATCATGGAGACGGAAACCAAGGTGAGGCTTCTCTCCTGCTATCTCTTCGTGATGCTCATCGGATGGAGCTACGAAAGGTCTCGGGAGCTGTTCCACGACCTCCTGACGAACAGGAACCAGCAACTCCAGCGTGAAACGGAGCGGCTGAACCACTCCCTGACCCAGGTCAGGGAAGCAGAGGGCCGGTTGGGACAGGTGGCTGCCGAGATGCAAGGCAGGACCGAGCTCCTGGAAGCTGTCGTCAACAGCATAGGCGACGGCGTGGTGGTGGTTGACGAAAAGGGGAAATCCACGATCTTCAACCCCGGCGCCGAGCGAATCCTTGGCGACCGTGCATTCGAGGTCTCGGCGGAGAGGTGGCCGGAACACTACGACATCTTTTATCCAGATGGAGAAACACGCGTACCCAGGGAAGAGCTTCCGCTCGTGCGCGCCATATCCCGCGGCGAATCGATCGACGATCAGGACCTGTTCGTGCGTTGCGGGCACCGGCCGGACGGCATTTACCTCCAGGCGAGCGCGCGGCCGCTGTGGAACAGTGCAGGCAGTGTCCGAGGGGGCGTGGTCACCTTCCGCGACGTTACGGAGCATATGATGGCCCAGGATGCCTTGACGCAGGCGTTCGCGGAAGGGCGCCTGGAAATGGTCGACACCATCCTCCACAACATCGGCAACGCCATCAACAGCGTCACCACGGGAATCGAGACCGTTCACCGGAATCTGGCGGACGATCCGTTGCTGCGCCGCCTCCGGGCACTGGCCGATGCCGTGGAAGCCCATCGAGACGATTGGATCGACTACATCAAGAACGATTCGCAAGGCCAGAAGGCGATGCCGTTCCTCATCGCCCTCGCCGCGGATTTCGCCAGCCGGAACGAAGAGCTGGCAAGGACGGTCGGGCGCGTCAAGGACAGGGCGAACCACATCGCCGACATCATTCGCACCCAGGACATGCCCGGCAATTCAAAGGTCGAGCGGGTGGATCTGAACCTCCGGAGCACGTTCGAGGCAGCGGTTGGCGTATTGGACGATTCGCTCAGGAAAAGGAGTGTCACGATCGATATCGACTGTGAATCCGCGCCGAAAGAGATACGGATCCAGAGGAGCCGGTTTCACCAGATGATCGTCAACCTGACCAAGAATGCGATGGAAGCCATCGATGACCTTGCGGCATCAGGCGGACTGACGGAGACCCCGTGCATCCGGCTCCGGGCCTGCGTCGAGGGAGATTTTTCCATCTCGAAGTGAGCGACAACGGCATCGGCATTTCCGGGACAAACCCCAGGATACTCTTTACCGCCGGTTATACCACCAAGAAATCCGGGAGCGGGCTCGGGCTCCATTCGATCGCCAACTTCGTTACCGGGATGGGCGGACAGATTCGCCCGCTGAGCGAAGGCATCGGCAAGGGTACGACCATGCTCGTCACGCTGCCGCTTTTCTCGGTAACCGTTCCCACCCAACCGTAGGTCGATATATCCGGAGATACCGTTCCGAGCCTGCCTACGCCATTGGTTCCGGGCCGGCCTCGGTGTAATGACGCGGAACGCCCCGGCCGATGGACGTGAGGATCTCGTAGGAGATCGTGTCCGCCCAGCCGGCCATCTCTTCGGCTGAAACGGTCTCGCCGCCCTGTGTCCCCAGCAGCACCACTTCGTCTCCCGGCTGAACGCCTTCTATGGCGGTAACGTCCGCCATCGTCAGATCCATGGTGACACGGCCCACGACCGGCGCCCGGCGGCCTCGGATCAGCACGGAGGCCTTGTTGGACAGGGAACGTTTGTAGCCGTCCGCGTAGCCCACGGGCACGGTGGCGATGACGCTCTCGCGGCAGGTCACGAAGGTGCCCCCGTAGCTGATGGGTGAGTGCTTCGGGAGCGTCTTGAGCTGCAGCACCCGGGTCTTCCAGGTGAGCACCGGAGCCAGCGGGAGGCGTTCGGCCAAGGGCGGATGCGAGAAGATGCCGTAGAGCATTCCGCCTGGCCGGACCATGTCGAAATGCGCCTCCGGCAGCCCCATGATGGCGGCGCTGTTGGCCATGTGCACCAGCGGCACATCGTGCCCCGCCGCGCGAATGCGCTTCAGCGTCCGGCGGAACGCCCGCAGTTGTCCGCGGCACGACTGCGACTCCGGCGCCTCGGCCCTGGCGAAGTGGGACATGACTCCTTGCAGCCTGACGGCCTTGAGCCCGTCCAACCCGGGAAGCCATTCCTCGACGGCGTCCGGCAACAACCCCAGCCGGCCCATGCCGGTGTCCAGCTTGAGGTGGCAGGGAATCTCGGCGCCGTGCTCCACGCCGACGGCATCGAGATGCCTCAGGAGACCGGGACTCCCTACGACCGGGTCCAGGGAATGCCGCACCAGGGCGGCCGCGTCGTCGGGGTAGAGGCTGCCGAGGACGAGGATCGCGGCATCGATGCCGGCCTCCCGAAGCCGCGCGCCTTCCGCCACCGTGGCGACGCCCAGGCGGCTGACCCCTTCGGCGCACAAGGCGCGCGCGGTCTCGATGTCGCCGTGGCCGTAGGCGTCGGCCTTCACCACCGCGAGGACCTCCACCCCGGGACCCACGAGCCGGCGCACCGTGCGCAGGTTGGCGCGCAGGGCCGACAGGTCTACCAGACAGCAGGTACCCGCGGCTTTGTGGATGGAGGACACTCCGGGTGTCAGGAAACCTTGGCGCCCGGAGCGATCCGTTGCTCCGGCGCCAGGATGACGAGTTGGTCGTCGTTCGTGGCGGCCAGGATCATGCCCTGGCTCTCGATGCCTCTCAGCTTGGCGGGCTTCAGGTTGGCCACCACGACCAGTTGCCGGCCGGTGAGCTCCTCCGGGCTGTAATGGCCGCGGATGCCGGCCACGAGCTGGCGCTCCTCCGAGCCCAGGTCCACCTTGAGCACCATAAGCCGGTCGGCGTTGGGGTGCGGCTCGGCGCTGGTGACCGTGCCGATGCGCAGGTCCAGGGCGCGGAAGTCGTCGATGGTGATGGTGTCGTCCATGGGCCGAAAGCG
Organism: uncultured Binatia bacterium (SeqCode); assembly: GCA_965219905.1. Classification (GTDB taxonomy): domain Bacteria; phylum Desulfobacterota; class Binatia; order UBA9968; family JAJDTQ01; genus JAJDTQ01. The sequence continues at coordinate 767,562 of CBDCOS010000008.1, forward strand.
AGCGTTCCCTAGCAGCCTGTCGGACTGAGGTTTGAGAGGAGCGATATAAGAGGGTTGAAGTTGGCTGGGGTCATGGTTATGGGTGCAAGCGGTTTGAAGATGGCGAGGAGGTGTATTGCGGCCGAGGGTTCAGGCGGCGTTGAGGGCAAACATGCGCTTGATGTTCCAGGCCAGGGTCACGAGGTTCCATTCTCCCTTGACCTGCTGGAGGCCGCGCAGATGGAACTGACGGAAGCCCATTACCGACTTGATGATGCCGAACACCGGTTCCGGCGTGTGTTTGCGCAGGGCGTAGGTTTGCCGGCCCTCGGGCGTTGCCAGGCGATGAGCCATGGCCTGCACGGCGCTCGGCGCCTCCGGCGGTGGCGGGGCTTGGGCGAAACGCTCTTTCCAGGAAAGATGGTGGCGTTCGCGACCCGGAGAGATCAGCGGCGCGATGGTCGCCTCGACGCAGGCTTCGACGTTGGCTTCGCTGTAGTAGCCGCTGTCCGCCAGCAGGGTCTCGGGCGAGCCCAACGCTTCGGGGAGTTGCTTGAGCTTTTTCAGCGCCGGTTCGATCTGTTCCTTGTCGTTGGCCGCCTGAACCACATCGGTGGTGAGCACCAGCAGGCTCTCGCTCGCCACCACCGCCTGAGCGTTGTAGGCCTGTTCAAAGCCGTCGCCGGCCACCGGCATGATGCGCGAGTCCGCGTCCGTCAGATTGACTTGGTCCTTGGGACGCGGACCTGCCACAGGCGGCTTTGGCGGCCGCCCACCCGGCTTGCGGCCCTTGCGCTGTGCCTTGTCCTCCCGCGCCCTCATCTTCGCCCGGTACTCTTCCTGCTCCCGCTCGTAGCGCTCTTGCGCTCGCGCCTCGATGGTCGCCTTGGCCTCGGCAATGCGCGCCAAGCGCGTGTTTCGTCGGGCCAACTCCTCCGGCACCGACATCCCATCCGGCACATCCGCCGTGTCCGCCGCCTCCGCCACTCTCATCAACTCCGCCACCTCCGCCTGCAACTCCCCTTCGAGCTTGCCGGCGTGCCCGTAGGACAGCGCCCTGTGGCGGCTGGCATGGGCGTGCACCTTGGTGCCGTCCAGCGCCACCGTGCCCAGCTTCAACAGCCCCGCCTCCCGAGCCAGCATAAGAACCTGCACGAACAGCCCTTCGACCTCCGAAAGAAACCGCCGCCGGAACGTCGCTATGGTGTCATGGTCGGGATGATCGTTGGCTGCAATGAAACGGAACGCCACCGAATCGTAAGTCGCTCGCTCCAGAGCCCGGCTCGAAAACACCCCCGTGGCATAGCCGTACACCAGAAGACCCAACAGCACGCTCGGATGGTACGACGCCGAGCCCGAGCCCCGATAAGCCTTCACCAACGCCGTCAAATCCAGCCCCTCGATCACATCCACCACAAACCGCGCCAAATGCCGCTCCGGAAGCCACTCATCAACCGACGGCGGCAGCAAAAAACCGGTCTCCCGATCAACTGGGCGAAAGTTGCTCATAACGAACCCTCTCCATGGACATTTTTCCAGGAGACTATACTACATCTTGTGGTGGCCCGCACCTCAAGTCCGACAGGCTGCTAGGATAGCAAAACACCCGGCGGCAAGCCAATTGACGCCTTTTCGAATGCCGGCGGCCTTCTCGGCGCCTCAACCCCTTGAACCGGGACGCCGTTTCGAGTACTAATCATAATCATTACTGTTAAGGAGGCACCCTTATGGCAAGCATCAACGGCACCAAGAGCCACGAGAACCTGAAGAACGCCTTTGCGGGCGAGTCCCAGGCGAACCGGCGCTATCTCTACTTCGCCCGGCAGGCGGACATCGAGGGGTACCCCGACATGGGCGGACTCTTCCGTGACACCTCCGAGGCGGAGACGGGCCATGCGTTCGGTCACCTGGACTTCCTGAAGGAGGTCGGCGACCCCTGCACCGGCGTTCCCATCGGTTCCACCGAGAAGAACCTGAAGTCCGCGGTGGAGGGCGAGACCTACGAGTACACGGAGATGTACCCCGGCTTTGCCAAGACCGCCCGGGACGAGGGACTGGAGGAGCTGGCCGAGTGGTTCGAGACCCTGGCCAAGGCCGAGAAGTCCCATGCCGGCCGCTTCAACAAGGGGCTGCAGGCCGTCGCCGGCAAGGACCCCGCGGACGCCGGTTGATTCGGCGACCCTTCCATTCGCAACCATGCCGCTCCGAACCCGCGACAGCTTTCGTGGGTGCGGGGCGGCACGGTGAGATTTCCCGCGTAACATGGACAAGGTCACCCTGAACGACATCGTCGGCGCCGGCGCCTACGAGGAGAAACGCGCGGCCTTCCGGCGCGAGATCATCGATCTCAAGAAGCACCGCCGGGTGTCCGTGGGCGAGAAGGTCTCCCTGGTGTTCGAGAACCGGGCCACGGTGATCTTTCAGATACAGGAGATGCTGCGGGCGGAGAGCATCCGCGACCTCGACAAGATCCGGGAAGAGATCGATGTCTACAACCAGCTCATTCCGGACGCCGGCGAGCTCAGGGCCACCCTTTTTCTGGAGATCGAGGACCAGACCGACCTGCGCGGCGAGCTGTTGAAGTTCCTGGGCATCGACGAGCGGGTCTTCCTGAAGATCGGCGCCGATCACGTGATCCGCGCCAGGTTCGAGGAGGGCCGCAGCAAGGAAGACAAGATCAGCGCGGTGCAGTACATCACCTTCGGCCTCACCCGGGACGAAGCCGAAGCGCTGCGCGACCGGGACGCCGCCATCGTGGTGGACCACGAGAACTATCACGCGGAGGCCCCGTTGACCGCCGCTGCCAAGGCGGAGCTGCTCAGCGACCTGGAGTAGCTTCCACGCACCGCCGCCGGGGACCGGCCATGTCCACGAGACGGACACGACAGCTCGAAGTGATCTGGGACGCGGTGAAGGACGAGATGTCCCATCCCACCGCGGATCACATCTACGAACGGGTCCGGAGGGAGATCCCGAACATCAGCCTCGGCACGGTCTACCGCAACCTTCAGAAACTTGCCGCCGACGGCAAGCTCCAGGTCCTCAACATCGAGCGCACGCAGCACTTCGACCCGATCCTCGGGAAGCACCCACATTTTATTTGCGAAACGTGCGGAAAGGTCTATGATGTCACCCTGGACCGAAGGGAAGAAGCTGAGCCGCACCTTTCGCCCGACACCGGCTTCACGGTGACCTCCCACCAGCTTTCTCTCTACGGCACTTGCGAGACGTGCTCATGATGCCCGCGGCGGCCCGGCCGCGGAACATGGGGGAAATGGCCATGTCAAGGAACAGCGTAACGGGTTTCGTGTTCGGGTTGGCGGTCCTGTTGAGCGCCCAGGTCGCCGGCGCCATCTGCAATCCCAACCTGGTCCGGTCCTTCCATTCGGGCCCCGACCTGGCCCGCGCCGTCGGCCCGCTGGCCAGCGTCGCCGCCAAGCCGGACATCGGCCTCGGCCAGTATCAGCTCCGCTGGTTCGGCCACTCGAGCTTCGCCGTCTCATCCGGCACCGGCACCCGGGTGGTGGCCGATCCCAACTTCGACGTCACGCCGGGCATCACCGCCGACGCGGTGACCGTGAGCAACGGCCACTACACCCACAACAACGTCGAGGCGGTCCGCGGGGACCCCCTGGTGCTCAGGGGCATCACGCTGGACCAGCGCTGGCAGCCGGTGCGCCGGAAGGTCAAGGACATCGTGGTCGTCAACCTTCCCAGCGCCCGGAACTACGACTTCACCCGCATCGCCAACTCGATCTTCGTCTTCGAGATGGGCAGCCTCTGTCTCGCCCACCTGGGCAACATCGGCCACCTGCTCACCGAGAAGCAGCAGAAGCTGCTGCGCCGGGTGGACGTCATGATGATCCCCATCGACGCCCGCAACAACCTGGGCTTCAGCGACCTCGTCAAGGTCATCGAGCAGGTGAAGCCGCCCATCGTGCTGCCGATGCACTACGACGACCCGCACCAAGCCGAGTACTTCGCGTCCTTCCTGGACGGCCGCTATCCGGTCGCGCGCCAACCCGACTCCCGCCTCGTGCTCACGCGCCGGATGCTGCCCAAGAAGACGGAGTTCTTCATCCTGCCGCACCCCAACCCCTACGCCCGGAGCCGCCGCTGGGGCGACTGGGACGACGACCGGTAGAGCCGCCAACCCACTTCTCGGTCAACCTCGCCGGGTCGGATAAACCTCGCCGGCCCGGATAAACCTGCCGGCCCGGTTAGACTCACCGGCCGGGCCAAATCTGCTTCCTCCGTCATTTCCGCCCCCCTCCGTCATTCCCATCTCCCCTCCCGTCATTCCCGCGAAAGCGGGAACCCAGGGGCGGGGAAGGGTGTGGCAGCGGCGCACCCCGCTCCACCCCACCTGGATTCGCGCTTTCCAGGCTGTGTCAAAACCCCATCCGAAAGAGGCAACGTCTCCCGAAATCGTCATCCCTGCCCGCCCGTCATCCCCGCCGCCGCCCGTCATCCCCGCCCCCCCTCCCGTCATTCCCGCGAAAGCGGGAAACCAGGGGTCCTGGAGGGGGCCCTACGCCACGTTTCCCCGCTCCACCCCGCCTGGGTTCCCGCTTTCGCGGGAATGACGGGAGGGGGGGCGGGAATGACGCAGGGGGCGAGAATGACGCAGGGGGGCGGGGATGACGGTGTCGAAGGTCATTGCCTCCCTCGCTTGGTGTTTTGACACGGCCGCTTTCGCGGGAATGACGATTCGGGGCGTTGGCGGCTGCGACGATACTGCGCCGCCGCTTTTGATTCCCGGCTCCATGTGATACCCGTTACGGTTCACTCATCCGAAGGAGGCACACGTGGCAGCAGAGACCAGCATTGGAGCCGTCAAGGGGCAGATCAAGGCGCTCAGGGAAGAAAGGGCCGGAGTCGAGGAGTCCGGCAAGCGGGAGATCCTGCGGCAAAAGATCCGGCGGCTGAAGCGGAAGACCCGAAAGCTGTCACGACAGGCCACGCTCCAGGCGCAAAGCGCCGGCTCGGCCCAGGCCGAGGCCGCCGCACCCCCGACACCGGCACCCGCAGCGGCGGCAGAAGCGGCACCGGAGCAGGCGGCCGCGCCGGAGGCTGCGGTAGCGGCGGAGGCAGCAGCATCGGCGGAGACAGCGGCGCCGGCGGAGGCCCCCGCACCAGCAGAGGAGCCAGCGCAGGCGGAAACCCAAGCACCCGGAGACTTCAGCACCAGCGGAGACTTCAGCACCAGCGGAGACTCCAGCACCAGCGGAGACTCCAGCCCCGATAGAGGCCCCAGCACCAGCGGAGGCCTCCGCATCGGCAGAAGCTCCAGCACCAGCGGAGGCCGCAGCACCAGCAGAGACCCAAGCACCAGCGGAGGCCGCAGCACCGGCAGAGGCCCCAGCATCAACGGAGGCCTCAACACCGGCAGAGGCTTCAGCACCAGCCGAAGACGCGCCGGCGGCTGACGCCGGTCCCGAAGCCAAGGACGACGAGGAGTCCTCCGGCACTTCCTGACGCTCGATCAGCCTTCCCGCCTGGTCTCATCCCCGCCCGCTGGGCGAGGATGCCGGGTCAGGCGATATCCACCCTCGATCGCAGATAATCGACAACCTGGTCCGCGACCTCGTCGACATCCTGCTCTGCGGTCTTCAACACGATCTCCGGGTTCTCGGGCGGTTCGTAGACGCTGTCGACGCCGGTGAAGTTCTTGATCTGGCCGGCGCGGGCCTTCCGGTAGAGCCCCTTGGGATCGCGCTGCTCGCAGACCTCAATGGGGCAGTCCACGAACACCTCGATGAACTCGCCTTCCTCCAGCATCTCGCGGGCCATGCGGCGCTCGTCGCGGAAGGGCGAGATCACGGAGACCAGGACGATCAATCCCGCGTCGACGAAGAGCCTGGCGACCTCGGCGATGCGCCGCACGTTCTCCACCCGGTCGGCCGCGGTGAAGCCCAGGTCCCTGGTGAGACCGTGCCGCAGGTTGTCGCCGTCCAGGGTGTAGCTGTGCCGTCCCATGGCGTGCAGGCGCCGCTCCACCGCGTTGGCGGTGGCCGATTTGCCCGCCCCCGACAACCCGGTGAGCCACAGGACGCAGGCCTTCTGGTCCTTCTGGGCCGCCCGCGACGGTTTGTCGATGGCGAGCCGGTGGAGGGTCAGGTTGGACCCTCGCCACAGGCCGAAATCGATCATGCCGGCCCCCACCGTCTCGTGGGTGTAACGGTCGATGAGGATGAAGCCGCCCGTCTCCCTGAGCTCCCTGTAGGGGTCGAAGGCGATCCGGCGGTCGACGCCGATGTTGCAGTAGGCGATGTCGTTGAGCCCGAGGGTCCTGGCCGCGGTGTGCTCCAGGTTGGTGACGTTGAGCTTGTGCTTGATGGCGGTGACCTGGGCCCCGGCCAGGCGCGTGCCGATCCTCAGCAGGTAGGGCCGCTCGGGCAGCAGCGGGTTCTCGTGCATCCAGACGATGTGGCACGCGAACTGGTCGCTCAGGCTGGGCGGCTCGGCGGCGGAGGCGATGATGTCGCCGCGGCTCACGTCGATCTCGTCGGCGAGGGTGAGGGTCACGGCCTGGCCCGCGCCGGCGCGGTCGAGATCGCCGTCAGGGCCGACGATGCGTTCCACCGCCGAGGGTTTGTTCGAGGGGCTGACCACCACGGCATCCCCGGGACGCACGAGGCCCGAGACGATGGTCCCCGAGAACCCGCGGAACTCGGCGTCGGGGCGGTTCACCCACTGGACCGGCAGGCGAAAGGGCGCGCCGGCGCGGTCCGCCGAAACGTCGGCTTGCTCCAGCGCCTGGAGCAGCGTCGGCCCGTCGTACCAGTCCATGGCGGCGGACGGCTCGGTGACGTTGTCCCCGGTCAGGGCCGACACGGGAATGCCGGTGACGTCGGTCACGTCGAGGCGCTTCGCGAAGTCGCGGTAGGCGGCGACGATGCCATCGTACGCTTCCCGGGACCAGTCCACGAGGTCCATCTTGTTGACCGCCACGATCACGTGCCGGATGCCCAGGAGCGCGAGGATGGTGGTGTGCCGGCAGGTCTGCGGCAACACCCCCTTGCGCGCGTCGGTGAGCACCACCGCGAGGTCGGCATTGGAGGCGCCGGTGGCCATGTTGCGGGTGTACTGCTCGTGTCCCGGGGTGTCGGCCACGATGAAGGCGCGCCTGCCGGTGGAAAACATGCGGTAGGCGACGTCGATGGTGATGCCCTGCTCGCGTTCCGCCTGCAGGCCGTCCACCAGCAGCGCCAGGTCGAGGTTGCCGCCCTGGGTGCCGTGCCGCCTGCTGTCCGCCTCCAGCCGCGCGAGCTGGTCCCGCAGGACCAGGCGGGACTCGTACAGCAGACGCCCGATCAGCGTCGACTTGCCGTCGTCCACGCTGCCGCAGGTGATGAAGCGCAGGGTGCCCCGGTCTTCGCGGGACATCAGAAGTAACCCTCCTGCTTCTTGCGCTCCATGGACCCCTCTCCGTCGTGGTCGATGACGCGCCCCTGGCGCTCGGAGTGGGTGGCCGTGAGCATCTCCCGGATGATCGCCGGCACGCTGCCGGCGTCGGATTCGATGGCGCCCGACAGCGGGTAGCAGCCCAGCGTGCGGAAGCGCACCCGCTTCATCTCGGGCTCTTCGCCGGGTTCCAGCTCCATGCGCTCGTCGGCCACCATGATCAGCGTGCCCGAGCGGCGCACCACCGGTCGCGGGGCCGCGAAATAGAGCGGCACCACCGGGATGTCCTCCCGCTCGATGTAGCGCCACACGTCCAGCTCGGTCCAGTTGGAGAGCGGAAAGACGCGCATGGACTCGCCCTGACGGAGCTGGGTGTTGTAGAGGCGCCACAGCTCGGGGCGCTGGTTCCTGGGGTCCCACCGATGAGACGGCGAGCGCAGCGAGAACACCCGTTCCTTGGCCCGGGACATCTCCTCGTCGCGCCGCGCCCCCGCCAGCGCCGCATCGAACCCGTGCTCGTCGAGCGCCTGTTTCAGCGCCTGGGTCTTCATGACGTCGGTGTGCAACGCCGAGCCATGGGTGAACGGGCCGATGCCCCGGGCGAGCCCCTCCTGGTTGACATGGACGATCAGCTCCATGCCGGTCTCCCGCGCCGTGCGTTCGCGGAACTCGTACATCTCCGGGAACTTCCAGGTGGTGTCCACGTGGAGCAGCGGGAACGGCGGCGGCGCCGGGCGGAAGGCCTTCTGCGCCAGCCGCACCAGCACCGAGCTGTCCTTGCCGATGGAGTAGAGCATGACGGGTTTCGTGAACCCGGCCACGACCTCGCGCAGGATGTGGATGGACTCGGCCTCGAGCTCGTCGAGGTGGCCGACGCCCCGTTGCTTGGCCATGGGAGCGGTTTTAACGGTTGGAAGTCGAGATGTCCATGCGGCGTCGTCAAACCTGTGTCGTGAGCCTGCACGGTTGCGGATCGTGGTCGTAACCCGTTAGAATTGCGGGTTTTCGTAAATCGTAGGGAAACCCCGGCAACCTTGCAACAGGATGCAACGTGGCGCCCGGAGCCACGGGTACGGCATGAACGACGACGCCCGACATGCCTACGGCGAAACCACCGCGCGGCCCCCGGCCCGCATGGTGTCGTTCGACGGCCGCCGCGGCGCGTTGGCCGGGTTGCTCTTTCGCAACCTGCTGCTGACTCTGGCAACCGTCGGGATCTACCGGTACTGGGCCAAGACCCGTGTGCGCGCCTTCCTGTGGCGTCACGTCAAGCTCCTGGACGAGCCCCTGGAGTATCTTGGAACGGGCACCGAACTATTCATCGGCTTTCTCGTCGCCCTGGTGGTCCTGACCCCCTTGACCAGCGGGTATTCGTTGCTTCCGTACCTGCTTCCGGACGGGATTTTCCGCGACTGGCTCGATGCGCTGTACTTCGTCATTCTCCTGTTCCTGTTCCAGTTGGCCATCTATCGAGTGTGGCGTTATCGGCTGACCCGCACGGCATGGCGCGGCGTCCGCTTCGGGCTCGACGGCTCTTCGTTCGTCTATGCCTTGATCCGGTTCCTGTACGGCTTCGTGACATTGGCTACCCTGGGGCTGGCGTACCCGTGGCTGCGCGTGGCCACCACGCGCTACGTGGCAAGTCATGCCCGTTTCGGTTCCACGGCCGTTTCGTTCCACGGCAACGCGCGTTGGCTGTTCCCGCGTTGGCTCACCGTCATCATGCCGGCGCTCGCCGCCCCGCTGCTCTTCGTGGCCGTCAATGTCGAAGCCTTCAAGCCCTTCGTCGATTTCTGGGAGGCATATCCCTGGGACCCCGACGGGGACCCCATTAGTGACTCCCTGGTTCCCCTGTCCTGGTTCGATTACCGGCCTCTGTGGCTGCTCCTGCCGAGCGTGGTGTTCCGGACCTGGTACCGGGTGAGCGAATTCCGCTACCTGCTGAGTGGGGTGCGCGTGGGGGAGGTCCGGCTCGATTCCGGACTGCCGGCAGGGAAGGTCTACGCCCTCCAGTTCGTCTTCCTTCTTGTCTTCGGGGCGATGATGATGTTGTTGTGGATGATCGGCGCGGCCATCATCGTGGGGGTCCTGTCTGCGGACGGCGGGGAGCCCGGCCCGGCCGCCATTGTCGCCATGGTTCTCCTGGCCGTCGCCGCCTATCTGCTTTACGGCCCGGCCAGGAAGCTGTTCCTGGACATCCCCATGCTCAAGCTCGCCTGCGCGACCCTGTGGCTGGAGCAGCCTGAAGCGCTGGAGCGGACGGTCCAGTCCACCGCGGCCCTGCCCGGTCACGGCGAAGGACTCGCCGACGCCCTGGACATGGGCGGTTTTTGACCCGCGATGCGATACGCGGCGAAATACTACGACGGCCTGACGGCCGGGGCGCAGCCCGTAGCCATCACCGTCGCGGACGCCGGGATCGTCGTTTCCGCCGAGCATGGGGCCGTGCTCGCCCACTGGCCCGCCGAGGAGATCGTCCTTGCCGAGCTGCCGCGCGCCGGCGAGCCGGTGAGGCTCGGTCTGGAAGGCACCACGGCACGGCTGATCGTCGATGACCCGGACGTGCTGGAAACGCTTCGGCCGGTGGCGCCCGGGCTCTACGGGCGGGTGCGTCTGTCCTGGGGCGGTCTTGCAAGGGTCGTGGGGTGGGCCGGCCTGGCCGTGGGCTCCATCGTCTTCATCATGCTCGTCGTCGTTCCGGCCTTGTCGGACCAACTGGCGGCGGTAACCCCGGACGTCGTCAGGCAGCGCATCGGCGCCGCCGCGTTGCAGCACCTCCCGGATTTCTTCGCGGTCGACGAGAGCGGACCGCCGGGGACGCGGGAGGCGTACTGCAACGATGCCCGGGGACAGAATGCCCTCGAAGCGATGGTGGCGCGCCTCACGGCGGACATGGCGGACCCGCCGGCCGTGCGTCTCGTCGTGGTCAATTCGGAACTGGTGAACGCGTTCGCCCTGCCCGGCGGCATCGTCGGCTTGACCAAGGGGTTCATCGACAACGCCTCGAACGCGGAAGAGGTGGCCGGCGTGATCGCCCACGAAATCGGCCACATCCGGCACGACCACTCGGTCAAGGGTCTTTACCGCACGGCGGCCGTGGCGATGCTGGTAGGCATCGTGACCGGTGACTTTGCCGGAGGTATCCTTTTATCGGGAGCCGGCCAGTGGGTGCTCGACAGCGGCTACTCCCGGGTTGACGAGCGGGCAGCGGATGTCTACGCGCTGGAACGCCTGTACGCCGCGGGAATCGATTCCGGGGGGCTCGAGGGGTTCTTCGTCCGGATGCTGGCGGCGGAGGAGACGGAGGACGAAGAGCTGCTCCGCTTCCTCTCGACCCATCCACTGACCCGCGAACGAATCGAGGACGTGCGCCGCGCTCCGCGGGCCTCCGGAAGCGTGTTCGGCGGAGACGGCCGGCAATGGTCGCGGCTTCGCCTGATCTGCCGGACGACGCAGGATGCCCCGCCGGGGGTCACGACCCGCTGAGGGGGACGGCCCGAAACCGCCTCAGCCCTTGCCGTTGAAGAACGCCTTGGTGCCGCGGGCCTCCACCGCGTCGCCGATCCGTTCGAGGGCGTGGACGTAGGCGGCGGTGCGCATGCTGACGGCCTTTTCCGCGGCCACCTCCCAGACCCGCCGGGTCTCGGGCTCCAGGATGGCCTTGAGCCTCGTGTGCACCTCTTCCACCGGCCAGTAGTAGCCCGCCTTGTTCTGCACCCACTCGAAGTACGACACGGTGACCCCGCCCGAATTGGCCAGGATGTCCGGGACCACCACCGTGCCCTTCTTGTGGAGGATGGCGTCGGCCGCCGGCGTCGTCGGGCCGTTGGCGAGCTCCAGGATGACCGGCGCCGGGATCCTGGCCGCGTTGTCTTCGGTGACCTGGTTCTCCACCGCGGCGGGAATCAGCACGTCGCACTCCGCCTCCAGCAACTCCGCGTTGTCGAGTTGCCGCGCGGTGCCGCGGGTCGGAGCGCCCGCCACGTGTCCGGTGCGTTGCTTGTGCTCCATCACCGCGTAGGGGTTCATGCCGGCGGGGTCGTAGATGGCCGAGGTCGAATCCGAGAGGCCGATGATCCGGTAGCCGTCGTCGTGGAGCAGGCGCGCGCAGTGGAACGAGGCGTTGCCGAATCCCTGGAGCACGATCCGCGACGTCTCCGGGCTGACGCCAAGCTCCTCCTTCAGGTGCCGGAGAATGTAGAAGCCGCCCCGGCCGGTGGCGTCGTCGCGCCCGAGGGAGCCGCCCAGCGCCACCGGCTTGCCGGTGATGATGGCCGGGCTGGGATGGCCGGTGATGGTGCCGTACTCGTCCGCCATCCAGGCCATGACGATGCCGTTGGTGTACATGTCCGGGGCGGGGATGTCGCGCTCGGGCCCGATGAACCGGGAGAACGCCTGGACGTAGGCGCGGCTCAGGCGCTCCAGCTCGGCGCGGGAAAGCTTCTTGACGTCCACCGACACGCCGCCCTTGCCGCCGCCGAAGGGGAGGTTCACGACCGCGCATTTGAAGGTCATCCAGAACGCCAGCGTCATCACCTCGTCCACGTTCACCGCGGGGTGGAAGCGGATGCCGCCCTTGGTGGGGCCGCGGGTGTCGTCATAGCGGCAGCGCCACGCCTTGAACCCCTTGCGCGAGCCGTCGTCCATGCGCACCAGCAGGGTCGCGGCCAGGGTCTCCTTGGGATAGCGGAGTTGGTCGATGATCTCGCGCTCGATGTCGAGGTAGCGGGCGGCGTCTTCGAGCCGTTCCCGCGCGGTGGAGAAAAGGTCGGTGGCCATGGACTGTCGCTCCTTTCTGGCCTTCGAGAGGCTGCTTCCGATAACCGATTGCCCCTAAGGAACAGTAAAGCAGAAAAAACGCCAAAGCCGAAAAAAATCCAATCGACGAGTACCGACCCGGCTCTTGCAATGCAGTGTCGGCAACGATAATTCTCATTTCTGTCTTTCAAATTGGCGCGGGCGGAGTATACTTCTAGTGAGCGTCAAGGATTGAAAGACGATACGAGATAACCTGGGAGGTGAGTCATGAGCAAAGTCCCGTCGGAACCCGGAAACGATCCCGCGCGCGACCCGGGGATGATGTCCCTTCAGGCGGAGGAAGACGCCCTCACCCAAGAGGCGCCGATCTTTCCTTCGGAGCGCTACAAGGCGCTGTCGACCAAGCATCTCGACGAGATTGCTCAGCTCGAGAAACTGCCGAACGACGACCGCTTCGCCATGAAGGTGGTGGCCAACGTGCTGCCCTTCCGCTCCAACCGGTACGTCATCGATCACCTCATCGACTGGGACCGGGTGCCTGACGACCCGGTTTTCCAGATGACCTTCCCGCAGCAGGGGATGCTCGAGGAGGTCGACTTCCTGCGCATGGCCGACCTCCTGCGGCGCGACGCCTCCGCCGGCGAGATCAAGGCCGGCGCCCACGAGATCCGCGAGAAGCTCAACCCGCACCCCGCCGGGCAGAGGGAGCTGAACATTCCCAAGGTCGCGCAGGAGACCATTCACGGGCTGCAGCACAAGTACCGCGAGACCGTGCTGTTCTTCCCCAGCCAGGGGCAGACCTGCCATGCCTACTGCACCTTCTGCTTCCGCTGGGCGCAGTTCGTGGGCGACAACGAACTCAAGATCGTCGCCAAGGAGGCGGACGGGCTGCATGACTACCTGGCCACGCATCCCGACGTCACCGACCTCCTGGTGACCGGCGGCGACCCCATGATCATGAAGACCGCGGTGTTCGCCAACTACCTGGAGCCGTTGGTGGACGACCCGCGGTTCGCCCACGTGCAGGACATCCGCATCGGCACCAAGGCCCTGACGTTCTGGCCCTACCGCTTCGTCGGCGACGAGGACGCGGACGACATGCTGCGCCTGATCGAGAAGATCGTCAAGGCGGGCAAGCACGTCGCCATCATGGCCCACTTCAATCACTGGCGGGAGCTGGAGACCAACGTGGTCCGGGAGGCGATCCGCCGCCTGCGCGACGCCGGCGCGGTGATCCGCTGCCAGGCGCCGTTGCTGCGCCACATCAACGACTCCTCCGACGTGTGGATCCGCATGTGGGAGGAGGAAGTCCGGCTGGGGATGATCCCCTACTACATGTTCGTGGAGCGGGACACCGGCGCGCGCAACTACTTCGAGGTGCCGCTGGAGGAGGCCTGCCGGATCTTCCAGAACGCCTACAAGTTCGTCTCCGGCCTCGGCCGCACCGTGCGCGGCCCGAGCATGAGCGCGACCCCCGGCAAGGTGGAGATCCAGGACGTGCAGGAGATCGCCGGCGAGAAGGTGTTCATCCTCCGCTTCCTGCAGGGACGCGATCCCGACTGGGTCGGCCGGCCGTTCTTCGCCGCCTACGACCCGGAAGTCACGTGGTTCGACGGGTTGCGCCCCGCCTTCGGCCAGGAGAAGTTCTTCTTCACCGACGACTTCAACGCCATCGTCCAGGGCCGCTGGCCCACCACCAAGCACTAGGCCCGCGCGCGGCAAGCGACAGGGGGGCGGCGGTTGCGCCGTCCCCCCTTTTTTCGTCCTGAAGAGTCGACATGTACTTCGGATACGGCGCGCCGACCCGGCCTCCCCTCGGCACCGCGGCCAACACGCGGCTGATCGCCGCAAAGGCCGAGGAGGTCGGGCTAAGCTACGTATCCATCGCCGATCACATCTTTCCCCCCTCTGACGGGAAGGACGCCTATCCTTACACCGCGGACGGCTCGACGCCGTGGGACGACTCGGGCAATGTCCTGGAATGCCTGACCCTTGCCTCCTACATCGCCGGCGCGACCCGCAAGCTCAGGCTGGTGACCGGCGTGATGGTGGTGCCGCTGCGCAACCCACTGGTGACGGCCAAGGTGTTGGCGTCCATCGACGTGCTTTCCGAGGGACGCCTGGTGGTGGGCTGCGGCGCCGGCTGGGAGCGTGAGGAGTTCGAAGTGCTCGGCGCGCCGCCGTTCGACAGACGCGGAGCAGCCGTCGACGAGTATCTCGAAGTGTTCAGGGAGCTATGGACAAGCGACTCGCCGGCCTACGACGGCGAGTTCGTGCGCGTGAGCGGTTTCCCGTTCCAGCCCAAGCCGGTCCAGAAACCCCCCATCCTCCCTTGTGGATCGGCGGCGAAAGCCCGGCCGCCATCCGCCGCGCCGCGAGGTTGGGAGACGGCTGGTACCCCATCATCAACAACCGCAACCACCCGCTGGACACCCCTGAACGCTACGCCGCCGCTGTGACCGCCTTGCGCGCCGCTTGCGACCGCGCAGAGCGGGACTTCGACCGGCTGGAGATGGGCTTGGTGGTGTTCAACTACAATGCCGGCGGCACCCGGCGAAGCCATGCGTTCACCGGCACCTACGATGACATCGTGGACGATCTCAAACGCTACCGCGATGCCGGCCTCGACCACGCCATGATCCGCTTGGCGCGCCACGCCAGCCTGGACCAGACTCTGGCGAGCATGGAAGCGTTCGCCGACAAGGTCATGGCGCGGATGGATTAGAATGTAGGTGTCAGCTCGACTCCGAACCCGTGCCCGGCTGCACGCGGCTCAGCACGTTGCCGAGGGGGCCGATCTCGGCGGGGGCGCCGTTGAGGTAGGCGATGGACTGGTGGGACTGCACGGGGACGCGGGGGCCGGGGGTGAGGATGCCGACCAGGTTCAGGGGGTCGGTGCAGGACACGATGACCGGTTCCTTGTCGGGGGCCAGCCGGCGCACGCCGCGCACGGCCTCCACGGCGTCGGGAAGGGCGTACTGCTCGCCCACGAACCCGCTGACGAAGCGGCCGCCGCGGATCTCGCCGCGGGCCTCCATGCGGCGGTAGGCCTGGAGCAGCAGGCGCCACGGCGGGCAGCGGGTCTCGCGCGCCAGCAGCTCCCGGAAGACCACGCCGTAGCGTTGCAGGAGCTGGCGCGCCAGGGTTTCGGCGCCGACTTCGGTTGCGGCGGGGTCCTCCCTGCGCCACAGCGACCAGCGCCCCACGGGCATGGCTTGAGCGGCCGCGCCCTTCCGCCCGCCGCGCCTGGAGTCCTTCCTCTTGAGCTCCGGGGTCAGCAGCATGCGCAGTCCCGCGATGCCGTCTCCGGTCACCTGGCCCCGGGTTACCAGCTCCCACAGCGCCCGTTCGGTGCGCACCATGACATGTCCGGTGCCCCGGGCGATGTCGGCGAGAAAGGACGCGCCGTGTTCGTCGAGGTACGCGGCGACGTCGCGGGCCGCGGCCGACAGCCCCTGGAGGCCGCGCCAGTCCAGGGCTTCCGGGTCCATGAAGTGCGGCAGGTCCTCGCGGATCACGAAGGCCAGGGGCGCGGAACGGGTAGGCGCGGTCCTGCGGGTCTTGCCGGACGCCGGCCTCAACGCCAGCGGCGCCGCGTCCCAGAGCCGGGCCGCGGCCGGATCGTCTTCGGGTGCGCCGGTGTCGCGCCGCAACCGTCCCCAGGTCACCACGCCGGCAAGACACAGGTGCTCCAGGTCCGCGGGGTCGTATGCGGCGATCCGTGCCGGCAGGACGTGCTGCTCCCATGACGGCGCCGGCAGCTCCAGGCCCTGTAGCTGGCGGATGACCTCGTGGACGCCGTCCCGGCCGTGGAGTTGCGAGCCGGGCTGAACGTGTTGCCAGCGCAGCAGGAAGCGGATGAAGTCGGCGGCCGACACCGGATGGATCTCGCGCCGCAGGCGCCCCAGGGTGAGGCGGTGGATGCGCGACAGCAGCCGGCGCTCGCACCATTCCACGGGGGCGTCCGCCCCGGCGCCGGGAGAGAAGCGCCCTTGCAGCACCACTCCGGAGACCTCCAGGGCGGTGAGGGCGTGGGCCACCGACTCGACGGGAAGGTCGATCCGGGCGGCCAGCCCTTCGGCGGTGACCGGGCCGCTGATCTCCATCCAGCCCTGCACGGTGCGTCGCAGGGCGTCTTCACCGGACGGTATGGCAGAACCGTCTTCCGCGGATGGCCCGGCCGCGTCATTGCCCGCGGCAGGCTGCGTCGGAACTCCGCCTGGGCGTGCAAGCGGCACCGTCATTCCCGCACTACCCCAGGTCATTCCCGCGTCACCTCGGGTCATTCCCTCACCCCGCGTCATTCCCGCACCCCCCGTCATTCCCGCCTCACCCCCCGTCATTCCCGCGGAAGCGGGAATCCAGGTGGCGTGGGGCGGGGAACCATGGCCGGTGTCCGCCTCCTCCCCGGCCCCTGGGTTCCCGCTTTCGCGGGAATGACCTGGGGTAGGGTCGGAATGACCCGAGGTAGGGCCGGAATGAGGCGGAGTGACGCCGGAATGACCTGGGGTGGGGTCGGAATGGCGCGGAGTAGGGCCGGAATAGCGCGAGGCCGCGGAAGCGGGAATCGGGGTGGTGTGGGGCGGGGAATCATGGCCGGTGTCCGCCTCCCCGGCCCCTGGGTTCCCGCTTTCGCGGGAATGACGGGAGGTAGGACTGGAATGACCCGAGGTAGGGCCGGAATGACCTGCGGTGGGGTCGGAATGGCGCGGGGTAGGGCCGGAATGGCGCGAGGCCGCGGAAGTGGGAATCGGGGTGGTGTGGGGCGGGGAATCATGGCCGGTGTCCGCCTCCTCCCCGGCCCCTGGGTTCCCGCTTTCGCGGGAATGACGGGGGGTGGGGTCGGAATGGCGCGCAGTGGGGTCGGAGTGACCTGAGGGGTGCGTTGCTGCTTCGGGGTTGTCCGTGCCGGGCGCGGTGACGGCGGGGGCCATTCGGAAGTCGCCCAACAGGGCGCGGGCCTCCGCCAGGCGTTCGGCGGCGACGTAGAAGGGGCCGCCTTGTCCGTTCCCGGGGTCGGCGGCGGTGGCGCGGCGCGTGGCCATGAGATCTTCCGCGTAGCGCTGCCACGGCTCGGCTTCCCGTACCGGCAAGAGGATGATGGTCGACAACAGGTCGTGCAGCTCGTCCGCGTCGCGGATGTCCGGCCATGCCTGTCCCTTCACCTCCGCCAGGGCCTCGGGACTGAGCGCGCCGATGCCCTGGGCCAGGTCCGGGTCGGTGCGCCGCAGCGCTACCGCCCGTGCGCGCCGCTCCTCCAGCGGGGCGTCGTCGAGGAACGCGTAGGGGTTGGCGTTGAGGATCTCGTGGGCCATGGGCGAGGGGGCCGGAGTCTCCACCGCCACGGTGGCGATCTCGCCCTCCAGGAGCCGCTCCAGGGTCTCCCTGAAGCCGTCCACGTCCATGGCCTCCCGCAGGCAGTTCTCCACGGTCTCCCGGGTCAGGGGATGGTCCGGCAGGTTCACGGGGCCGGCGCGGTTGTCCTGGCACATCACCTGGTCCGGGAACACCGCCCCGAGCAGGTCCTCGGCGCGCATGCGCTGGATCTGCATGGGCACCTTCTTGCCCCGGCTGAACCGTTCCACCGCCAGCGCCCGGGCCGCGTTCCAGCGCCAGCGGTTGGTGAACATGGGCGCGGCCAGCGAGGCCTGGGTCAGGTCCCGCTCCACCGTGGCCGGGTTGAGGTAGGAGAACACCGTGTCCAGCGGGAACGAGTGGCGGTCGGTGAGCGAGATCACGATGCCGTCGTCGGTGGCCGCGGCCTGCAGCTCGAAGTCGAAGTTGACGCAGAACCGCTTGCGCAGGGCCAGCCCCCAGGCGCGGTTGATGCGTCCGCCGAAGGGCGTGTGCAGCACGAGCTGCATGCCGCCGGACTCGTCGAAGAACCGCTCGGCGACCACGCGGTCCACGGTGGGCACGCAGCCGAGCACGGCGCGGGTCTCGTTGACGTAGGCGACGATCTGCTCGGCGCCGGCCGGGCCGACCCCGGTCTCGCGTTGCAGCCATGCGCCGGCGGTCTCGCCGTCACGCGCGTGTCCCTCCGGCGGGCTTTCGCCGGCAGCATCTCCGTCAGACGCGCCGTCCCCGGCGGCGCGCCGCGCGACGTATTCCCTCACGTCGGACACCGCGCGGGACAGCTCCAGGGAGCGACCCGGGGCCTCGCCGAGCCAGAACGGGATGGTGGGCGGCGCCCCGTGGGCGTCCTCCACCCACACCTTGCCGGAGGCCACCCGCCGGATGCGCCACGAGGTGTTGCCGAGCAGGAAGATGTCGCCGGCCAGGCTCTCGATGGCGAAGTCCTCGTTGACCTTGCCCACGAAGGTCTCGTTGTGCGCCTCCACCACGTCGTAGTCGGCGGTGTCAGGGATGGCGCCGCCGTTGGTGATGGAGACGAGCCGGGCGCCGCGGCGCGCCCGGAGCATCCGGTTCACCCGGTCCCGGTGGAGATGGGCGCCGCGCCGGCCCCTGGCCGGGGCCACGCCCTCGCACAGCATGTGGAGGACCTGCTCGAAGTCGCCGCGGGAGAGGTCCCGGAACGGATAGGCCCCCCGCACCAGCTCCCAGAGGTCTTCCTCGCCGATCCCCGGCGGCGGCTTGGCCTCGGGCAGGAGCGGCAGGGTCTCGCCCGGCTTGGGGGCGGGCGTGAGGCTCGCCACGGTGGCCACCATCTGCTGGGCGAGCACGTCCAGCGGCTGCCGCACCAGTCCGATGCGGTCCAGCTCGCCCCGGCGCACCGCGTAGACCGCGGCCGCGCACTGGAGCAGGTCGTCCCGCGTAAGCGGGTAGAGGATGCCCTTGGGGACCGCCCCCAGCCAGTGGCCCGAGCGCCCCACCCGCTGCAGCAGGGTGGCGATGGAGCGGGGCGCGCCGATGTGGCACACCAGCTCCACGTGGCCGATGTCGATGCCCAGCTCCAGCGAGGCGGTGGCCACCACCACCGGCACCTCCGCGGCCTTGAGCTTCTGCTCGGCCTCGAGCCGGGTCTTGCGGGACAGGCTGCCGTGGTGGGCCAGCACCTTGCCCTCGCCCAGCCGGTCGGTGAGCTGGTGGGCCACCCGTTCCACCAGCCGGCGGGTGTGCACGAACACCAGGGTGGTGCGGTGGCTCCGGATCTGCGCCACGATGCGGTCGTACACCTCGGCCCAGAGCGCGTGGGAAGTAATGGGCCCCAGCTCCTGGTCCGGCACCTCGATGGACAGGTCCAGCTCCCGCTTGTGTCCGACGTCCACGATGGCGCATTTCGGGGCGCCGTCGCGCCTCAGCCTGCGGGTCCCCACCAGCAGGCGGGCGATGTCGTCCATGGGCTTCTGGGTGGCGCTCAGCCCGATGCGCTGCAGCGGCCTTCCGGCCAGGGCGTCCAGCCTTTCCAGGGAAAGCGCCAGGTGGGCGCCGCGCTTGTCTCCGGCCACCGCGTGGATCTCGTCCACGATGACCGTGTGCGCGTGCTTCAGCACCTGCCGGCTGCGCTCGGCCGTGAGCAGGATGTAGAGCGACTCGGGCGTGGTGATGAGGATGTGCGGCGGATGGGAGATCATGCGCTGGCGCTCGGTGGCCGGGGTGTCGCCCGAGCGCACGGCGGTGCGGATGTCGTGCAGCGGGAGGCCCTGGCGCCGTCCCGCGCGGGTGATCTCCGCCAGCGGCTCCTGCAGGTTCTTCTGGATGTCGTTGCCCAGGGCCTTGAGCGGCGAGACGTAGACCACGTGGGTGTGGTCCCGGGACGGCTCCGGCGGCGCGATGAGCTGGTTGATGGACCAGAGGAAGGCCGCCAGGGTCTTGCCCGACCCGGTGGGCGCGGCGATGAGCGTGTCCCGGCCCCGGGCGATCTCCTTCCAGCCCGCCGCCTGCGGCGGCGTCGGCTTGTCGAAACGCTCCCGGAACCAGTCGCGCACCAGAGGATGAAATCGTTCGGTCACTGCGGTAGAGTTTAGAGTCTGTCCGAGCCGTTGTCCATGATCGTGCTGTCACCCGGAATGGGCGTGACCGTGTCGTTCACGCCGCAGATGGAAAAGCGCCTCACGCAGCGCGCCGTGCGGATGCTCAAGCAGTCGCTGCGCCAGTTCCCCGAGCTGCGGAACCTGGAAGTCCGGATCGGCCACACCAGGACCAAGCTCGGGGTCGCGTTCATCCCCAGACGGCTCCGGCTGCCGTTGTACATCCGCCTCCGGGTCCGGGGCCTGACCTACAACACCATCGGCCACGAGCTGACCCATCTGCTGCAAGGGCTGACGAAGCTGCCGCCTCCCGACGGAACGCCGGCGTGGGAGCCGCTGCCGGGCGGCGAGACCCAGTGCGACATCTGGACCCTCGCCCGCAGCGAGCTGTTCTGCGACGACGCCCCCACCTACCTGCGCATGCCGCACGCCGTGCGCGAGAACTGGCGCCACTACGCCGGCCGGGTGCGCTCCCTGTGCGTCGAGGCCATCGGCGAACGGCACCGCCGCCGCACCTACATCCGCTGGCTCGAATCGCGGATCGCCGAGCTGCCCAAGCACACGCCCATGCCGCGGGTCGGCGCGTCGGAGCAGTTGACGTTGTCGCTTTAGGGCGAATCCGTCATTCCCGCCCTTCTCCATCACTCTGATCGGTTGGTGCTTGACAGAAAGGTGGGCGAGTACGAGCTTCCCGAGGGAGCGTCGCTGATCGCCTGCGGCAACCGTGAGACTTACCGGGGCGTCGTGCACCGTTTGCCCGCCCCTCTGGCCTCGCGATTCGTTCATCTCGATATCGATGTCGACGCAGACGAGTGGCTCGATTGGGGCGCCGCCAACGGCATCACGCCCGAGGTCGGAGTCCACGTGGGGACACGGCCAAAAAAGGGCGCACGGAAAAGCCTCTCTCTGGAACTCGATGTCGCTGCCACGGTCGATGAGCTCCCTTTTCGGCCAAAAGGCATGGCTGTCAAGAAGCCACCGGATCCAGGTACCGTCCATTGAAACGTCACTGACGTCTGTGTGGACCGGCATTCGGAAGGGTGATTCGAAGACAAAAAAAGAGGGTGGCAAGCAATGCCACCCTCTTTCTGAAGGTTGAGCAGGTTAGGCCCCCATCGAAGGGGCCTAACCTGCAGACTTGGTCTAATCTTCCTCGACCTCGCGTGCACCAAAGGCACCCGCCACCGAACCGTTGGTGAATTCGGCGTTGAACTCGCCGACCACGGAATGTGGCTTGGGAATGGTGCCGTCAGCAGCAGCCGTCAAGGGCCCGTGGAAGGTGGCGTTGAAGCTGCCGTTATCCACGCCGCCACCCTTGGCCGTGCCGGCCGCGGTTCCATCGCCAGCGGTGATACTGCCGCTCAATGCTACGCTCCACGTGTTTGCTTCACCGCCGGAGAGATCGAAGCTGTCGATTGTACCGGTTACGGTGTTCAGCAGATTGCCCGCGATGGTGCCGGTTCCGTCTACTGTCACTTGGCCGAAGGTCGCTGCCAAGTTGGCGTCCGCCGTGAAGTGGCCGGACGTGGCGCTCTCGCGCGAGCCGTCGGGCTTGACCACCTCATGCACGTACACGCCCGTGGCGCCGCCACTGTACTCGGCCTTGCCCGTGACAGTACTAACAGCGCCACTAGCGGCAATTGAAGAACCGGCGAAGGTTTCGACCTCGTTGTAGGTGACCGCGCCGTCTTTCGTCGTCTTCATCAGCCAGAAGCCGTAGTGCAAGTAGTCGTAGTCCGGCTGGTCGGAAGTAGCACCCGTATCGGGAGTAAAGATCCAGCCGTCACTTATGGCAGAGATCTTGCCCTTGTCATCGATCGAAACCGTGCAGTCGGTAGCACCGCCAGCACACATGTACGTGCCCATCGCGCCGTTGTAGGTGCCGCTGGTCTTGAACGCCACGTCATCCTCGTCGGCCGGGTCGTCGCCACCGAACGTCAGCACAGCCTGGGCGTTGGAGGTAAACGAACTGGACATGATCAGGGCCAGCGTAGGAACATCGGTAGGTGTAGTAGCGGCCAAAGCGGCGAGTTCGTGACTATCGGCAGGATCATCTTCGCTTACAGTTTCGCCGTCCGCCCTGACGGTCAGCGTTTGAGTCTCCGTTCCGGCGGCATTTTCGAAGTCGGCGAACTTAACCGCCTCCGGCTCTTCGATGTCCGTCCTGACGACTACGACTTCCTCGACGCCCTTGCCGTTGTCACGCACGTGCATGGTGCGTCCGTTGCCCAGATCCATGGCCTGCGTGAACTGGGGGTCTTCGTCCTCGTCGTCCATACCAAAGTCTTTAATCCCGATTGTAGTGCCCGTGCGGTCGCGTTTGATGCTGAGTTCGTACGGGTCATCGGCATTATCAGCGGTGCCGTCTGCATTGACATGATCACTACCACCTAGACCGGCATCAGGGTTTGCAGGGGTCTGGCCGGGACCCTGCGCTCCCTCGGCCTCAATGGCCTTTTCTTTCGTCTCGGCCGTTTTGGTCGTCGCCGCTATCCTTGCGGCTGTGTCCATTGCCGTTTGCGCCGCGGCCGACGCCGTCCGGGCATTGCCCAGCGCCGTGTCCGCATTACCTTCCGCGGTTTCGGCCTGAGTGGCGAGAGCTTCCGCCGCATCCGGGTTCGTCGCGTCATCGGCCAAGTCTCTTGCGATCTCGGCAGCCTTGGCAGCGTCTTCCGCCGCCGTCACCGCCGCCGCCACATCCGTGTCGTCTTGGTGGTCCAGCATCGCGGCAGCATCAGCGTCCGCACGTGCATTGGTAGCCGCCGTACCAGCTCTTCCTTGCGCGGCCGCAATTCTTTCCTCGGCGGTCGGTGGCGGATCCATGCAGTCCGGATATGTCCCGACCTGGCCATCCGGGCATTCCATCATCGGCGGCGGATCCACCGGCGTCGTGGCCGTGGTTGACCCGCTTCCGCCGCAACCGGACAGCGCCAGCATGAATGCCGCCAACAGTGCGAGAAGAGTAACTTTTACACGATTTTGAAACATTATGTTTCCTCCCTCCTAGGCTCCCTAGGTTTCTTAGGCTTAACAGCCCTCGAAATTATGCTGCTTCGCGTCCGGTAATACAAGTGGAATCTTGTTGTTTCCCGCTGCAAAAGCAAGGGCTTTACTCATTGACTGATCATGCTTGTCATATTCCAGAATCGAAGTCAATACCGTAATTGCAGAATCGCGCCGCTTTTTTCCCCGGCGCGGGAAGGCCTCTTCGCCGAACGACCATCCCTGCCACATTCCCCAATCGTTGTCAACACTGCTGACGGGGCAAATTTGCCGGATATGAGAGCCCGTTTCCATATGGGAGAGGGGCGGTCAAAAGGCCCTGCGCCAGCCGGCGAGGAAGGTCAGCTCGGGGCGGGCGTCCCTGCGGTGGCCCGGGCGGTGGCTGTACACCGCGCCCAGGCGGAGCTGACCGCTCCGAAGCGGTTGGCGCCATTGGCCGGCCAGGTCCGTCTGCCGGCCGCTAGGCGCGAGACCCGCGCCCACGGCGTCGTGCAGCACCGCCCCTGCCCGGGTGCGGCTTGCGGGCACCGTCAACCAGGCCCGGCCGCGCTCCACCCGGAGCGGCTGCGACACGGAGAAGCGCAACTCCCCCGGACCCGCCACCGCCCGGCTGGCGTGAAGCGCGAACGCGCTGGTGGCGAGGGAAGACACCCGGTGGACAAACCCGCCGCGCGCCCGGGGGACCACCACCCCCAGCTCCGCGTTGGCGCCCACCCGCCAGCCGCCCAGGTCCGCGGCCGCATCGACGCCCACGAAGGACGTATCGCCCGCCCAGGTGCCGAAGGCCCCGTCCCCTGTGCTGCCGAGAAGCGATTGGGGCTCGCCGATCCAGCCGGCCCGCAGGCCCACGGGCGACCCGGTCCGGCGCCAGCTCAGCGCCGCGCCCAGCACCGGGCGCCGTCCGGGCATCCCCTTGGTGGTGAACGCGGCAGCGGACAGGCCGCCCGGTCCCGCCAGGGCGGCCCGCACCCCGCCCTCGGCCAGGGCCATGTGGCTGCCCAGGACGTCCGTTGAAGCCACGACACGCTCGGCATGAAGCCTCGGCCCGGCCGCCCCGCCCGGCCAAGCCTCCCCGGGCGCCAGGAAGCCCCGCAGCCGCGCCGTCACCGACGGGACGCCGGCGGCCGCGGTGAAGCTGTCCAGGCGGTACCAGAACGGCGCTCCGAGGGCGTCCCGGGCCATCACCTCGCGCCCGGCGAGGGAGAGCTGGAACCCGTCGCCGAAGGCGGCTCCCGGACGCAGCCGCGTGGAGAGCAGGCGGAAGCCGTTGCCTCCCGTGCCCGCGGTGCCGGGAACCTCCAGGACGCCCACGGGCGACGTCGCGGCGCCGAGGTCCATGGCGCCGTGGCCGTAGACGGCCGGGTCGGCATACCAGCCGCTCTTGTCGGCGGTGCGGAACAGCCGCGCCACCAGCTCGGTGTTGGACAACTGGCCCCGGAAGATCTGCTTCATGAGCGCCAGGCCGCCCGCCACCATGGGCGCGGCGAAAGAGGTGCCGCCGCCGTCGGCATAGCCCCGATAGGGCGCCCGGGTGTCGGGATCGGGTCCGTAATAGGCCAGCCTCACCTCCTCTCCGGGCGCCGCGATGCAATAGGCGGCGGCGATGCCGCAGCGGTTGGAGAAGGACACGATGGACCCGTCCGGGCTCAGCGCCACCGTCGCGACCGTGTGGCCCTGAAGCTCCGGGAACCGTACCGCCAGACCCGGCATCACCTCGACGGACACCGCGTTAATGCGACCGCCCTCGCAGTTGGGGGTGGTGCCGGAGCAGGGCTTTTCATGGGCGTTGCCGGCCGACCACACGAAGAGGGTCTTCTCGCCGGCCCCCGCCTGCGCCATCGCGGCAACGACGCCCTCGAAGGCCGGCCGGAGCTGCTGCTCGGTGTAGTTGTCGATGATGCCGTGGAAGCCGATGCTCAGGTTCAGGACGTCCACTTTCCGGCCGCCGGCGCTCCGCCAGCCCAGAACCGTGTCGATCTGCCGGGCCCAGGCATCGTCGGCGGAGTCCAGTCCGGTGAGGGATATGGGATCGTAGGGGCCGCCGGCCGAAACCAGGGGTACGCTGAACATGGCGATGTCCGCGCCCGACGCCACGCCCCAGGCAGCCCTGGACGACGGGACCCTCGCGGCCGCGGCCACGCTCGCCACCGCCGTGCCGTGGGAGAACCTGCGGCCGTTCTCGTCGGCGGCGCGCGGCAGGAACTGCTCGGTCACCGTCTTGCCGGCGAAGGCCGGATGGAACCGGTCGATGCCGCTGTCGATGAAGCCGATGGTCACGCCCTCGCCGGGCTCCGCGTCCGGGCCCTGCAGCAGCTCGAGGTTGGCGTAGGCACGGTCCGCCTTCACATGGCCGAGCCCCCACTGGTTCGAGAAGCCCGTCTGCCCGGTGTAGCTCCCGACCAGGGCATCCACCGCGTCCCCGAGCGCATTCTCGGCCAAGCAGTCCCCGCCGTGGGTGGGGATGCACGGGGGCGGAGGCGGGGGCGGCTCCGGCGGGGGCGGGGGTTCCACCGGGGGTGCCGGCGCCGGCTCCAATACGGGCCCGCCACCGCCCGGACTTCCCCCGCCACAGCCGGCCAGGAGAAGCGACAAGCCGATCACGATGGCACCGACGATGGAACAAAGGTTGCTGGAATTGCGCGCCACGAGTCCTGTCCGCTCCCGGCCCGCAAGGTTACATTGAGATACGCGGCGGGTAAAGGAAGGGGTAGGAAGGGAAGGGGTAGGGGACGCTATGAACCCTCCGGCGCCAGCGGCGTCCACTCGGAGAAGGAGGCCGCCTGCCCGTGTTTGCGGCCGGCCTCGTCCACCACGTTCCACACGGTGGCGCGCTCCACCAGGAAACGGCGGCCCGTGCGCGAGATGCGCACGCCCCGGTAGTCGGTGACGAAGCCGTGGGACGCCACCCGGCGGAGCATGTCGGCGCGCTCGTCGCGGTTCACCGGCTCGGCGGTCAGGCGCGACGGCGTCGCCGTGAACTCCGCCCAGTCCATCTCCCACAGGTCCAGGGCCTGGCGGTTGCCGTAGTTCAAGACGGGGTCTTCGGAGTCCGCGTGGGACGCCACCACGAAGGGCGCGCGGAAGAGCCGCCGGCTCTGGGCCTCGATGCCGCCGCCGCGGTCCACGAGATCCCGTCCGAGCCACAGGGCGTGGCTGTCCAGCAGCCACCGGATCCAGGTCAGGTCGACGGCGGGCGTCTCCATGGCGCCGGGTCCTAGGAGCCTGTCCGAGTAGTGGTCAAGGCGACTTTCGTTTGTTTTGCCAAGCGCCGCTCAGGAGGGAGACTAGAGAGTTTGATAACGGTGGGTCATGAGCGTAGCCAAAGGCCGCCGTTTTCGAGTCTCCAGGTGGCCGTGCTCATGGCCGGAGGAAGCGAGACGAGGGTCTTTCAGGCCTGGGCCGCGGCACGGTGGGCCGCGAGCTTGTTGAGGTTGTGGGCGATGCATACCAGCGCCCACTCATGCCGCACCTGATCCAGGCCGCGCAGCAGGAACTGCCGGAACCCGCGGCCATGCTTGATCTGGCCGAAGACCGGTTCGATGGTCACCTTGCGAAGACGGTAGCGGCTGCGCCGCCCGCCGTGTTTCAGGCGCCCCGCCATGGCCTCCCGCAAGCTCCCGGGCGGTAAAGCCTTGCCGCCGGCCGCGGTCGCCGTGCCGTGCTTCTGACGCCCGGTGGCCACGTAGCCCCGAATGCCTCGCTCCTTCAGGATGCCGAGATTGTCCTCCGAACAATAGCCGGCGTCCGCCGACAACTCCTTCGGCAACGCTCCCGCCGCTTCCTTCATCGCCTCGATCATGGGCTGCAACTGCTGCTGGTCGCTGCCGCTGTCGGTCAGCCCGTGGGCCACGATCACCTGGTGTCCCGCATCCGCCGCCGCCTGGGCGTTGTAGCCCTGGATGAAGCCGTCCCCGGTCTTGAGGATGCGGCTCTGCGGGTCCGTGAAGTTCCGCTGCGCCTTCTCCGGCACCCTGGGCTCCTCCCCGGTCTTCCCCGGCCCTCCCTTCTCCCTGGCCTGCGCCTCCAGCGCCTCCTTCGCCTCCCGTATCCGCGCCAGCCGCTGCTGCTTGTCCGCCACCCACTCCGGCATCTCGTCTCCCCGAGCCTCCGGACCGTGCTTCCCGTCCTCCCGTGCGTCGGTGGCCTCCGCCTGCTCCAGCCACCCCCTCACTTCCGCCTCCAGCCGCTTCTCCGCCTTCCCCATCCGCCCGTACGACATCGCCTTGTGCTTCGACGCGTTCGCCTTCACCTTCGTCCCGTCCAGCGCCACATGCCCCAGCTTCACCAGCCCCGCCGCCCGGCACAGCGCCAACACCTGCCGGAACAGTCCCGCCAGTGCCTCCAGGTGTCGCTTGCGAAAGTCGCTGATGGTGCGGAAGTCCGGCCGCTGAAGTCCACTCACCGCCATGAAGTCCACCCGCTCCTCGCACGCCCGCGCGATCCGCCGCGACGAGTACACCCCGCAGCTGTACCCATACAGCAACAGCGCCACCATCATCCCGGGATGGTACGGAGGCTGCCCGCGCTCCCCCTCGTACGACTCGTAGATCGCCGACAGGTCCAGCGTCTCCCGTACTGCGTCCCGAACCAGGTGCGCCGCATGTCCCGCAGGAACAAAGTCATGCACCGACGGCGGCAGCAGCCACGTCTGGTCCACATCCCAGCTGCGAAATCGCTTGCTCATCTCCCCATTCAATCACACCCCTCCCATCCCGTCGATCCATAGCTGATTACTCGGACAGGCTCCTAGAACTGCCGCACCACCCGCAACTCCCCGCCCGTGCGCTCGTAGCCGTGGATCTGGGCGTTGGTCTTGCGGACCTCGTGGTTCAAGGACACTTCCGGGCTGAAGCCAAGGAACGTGAACGCCCGGTTGAAGACCGAGAGCCGCAGGTTGTAGGTCTTGTCCGCCCGGCGTTCGTCGGCCAGGGTGAAGGGGGGCCAAGCGCCCTCGAAATCCGTCCAGCGATAGCCGCCGCCGGCGCCCACGGTGAACCCCTTGGGCAAGGCCACCGACACCCCGGTCTGCACCCACTTGCTCTCGTTGCGGGATCTGAGCTGCTCGGGCCGGTCGCGCCCGTAGCCGGCCGTGACGTCGAGCCGTATGGTGGGCGTGACGACCCAGCGTAGGCCGGTGAACGAGCTCCACACGGGTCCGTCCAGGTACGGTCGATTGTGGTACCGGCGCTCGTGCCACGAGCCGCCGGCGTTGAGCGTGAGCCGCCGGCCGAGGCGGTGGCCCGCCGAAAGCCGCGCGCCCTGGTCCACGTAGTCGGGCTGGTCGGCGCTCCAGAAGTACCGGAAGCTGCCCAGCACGCTGAAGTCCGTGTTCCGGGTCGCGAATATCCGCGGACCCGCGTGCGTCGACAGCCACATCCTGTCGAACCGCCCTCCGGAATACTCCCGCCGCGACCCGTCCATGCCCAGGCGGAGCCGGACCCGCTGCCCCAGCGGATACTGGTACTCGCCGCCGCCCCAGACCCACAGCCCCAGTCCCGACTTGGTCAGCTCCGTCGCGTTGCGCTGGAACGGCAGCAGTTGCCCGAAGACGGGGAGGTAGATGGTCCGCTCGTCGGAGGTGCCGCCGATGTTGGTGTCGGGCGCCAGCGAAAAGCCCAGGTGCAACCTCCATCGGCGGCGCGCCCGGATCTGGTTGAGGAACGTCTGGACGTTGGCCACCACCGGCTTCGGCGGGTTGCCGGCCAGCACGCGCTCGAAGTGCTCCTTCGACAGGGAGTCGTCGCCCTTGTAGAAGAAGGCCCGCGCCAGCTCCAGGCGCACGCGCACCAGGTCGGGCCGGTCCACGAGCATGGCGCGAAACGTGGCGATGCTCTCGTCCCGCAGCGCCTCGCGGTCGGCCGGGCTGACACCGCGCACCCTCGACCATTCCAGCGCCGCCAGGCCCAGGAGGAAGCGGACGTCGTTGCGGCCGGGGTGGGCCTTCGCCAGCGGCCGCAGGATCGCCAGCGCCTCCTGAAACCGCAGTGCGTTGATCAGGGCGCGCGCCTTGGGGAGGGCGGAGGCTACCGGAGCGGGGGGCTGCGGGGCGGAAGGTTCCTGGGCGGTCGGCTGCTGAGCAGACGGTTCCTGCGCGGAGGGCTCCTGCGCGCCTGCCGGCGCCTGTGAAAGCATCAGCGCCGCGGCCAGCACGGCAAGCACCCGGTAGATGGTTCTCTTGGTCACGCCGCACCCCTGTTGCACGTCGCGGAAGAAATAAAAGAGGGCGACCGGTACGACCGCCCTCCTGGGAAATCGACCGGTCACCCTCTCCCCTCGTGGTTCATGTCTTCAATTACGGTTAACACGGCCCAATGGGGACCACAAGCATCCGTCCCTCATTTGACTTGTCCCGGGAAAAGCCCGATAAAGAGACTGTTCCGGGCCGGGTGCGGCCGGGGCTTCGCAATCGAACTTCCATCGCAAGGAGAACACGCATTGGCAACATCCGTCACGGCCCCCATGGTCGGCAAGATACTGAAGATCGAGGCAGATACGGGCGCAGCCGTCGAAGAGGACGACGTGATCCTCGTGATGGAGGCCATGAAGATGGAGATTCCCGTGGTGGCGCCCGCGGCGGGGACCGTCAAGGCCGTGAAGGTCGAGGTGGGCCAGTCGGTGGAGGCGGGCGAGGAGCTCGCCGAGATCGAGTAGCCCCGGCCACGCAAGGCAGCAAGGCATTCACCCGGCGGCATCGGCATGGGAACCTGGGAATTCGGCCTCACGGTAGCGCTGGTAGGCAGCGTCGGCACGCTCGTGGTGCTGTGGCTGCTGAGCCTGTTGATCCTGCTGATTCGGAAAGTCTTTCCTTCCTGAGTCCCCGCGGCCGCCCCCGTCCGTCATTCCCCGCGAAACAGGCTGTGTCAAAACCCCATCCGAGAGAGGCAAAGGCTCCCGAAATCGTCATTCCCGCGAAAGCGGGAACCCAGGGGCGGCGGGGCCAGGCACTGTGACGATGGCGCACGGGCCAAAGGACAAACCCTTACCATAATGGAATCTGCGATCATCTCCGGAGCCCTAGGGCTCTTCGACGGCGTTTCGCACCTGGCGCTCGGCCAGGTGGTGATGATGGCCATCGCGGCGGTGCTGCTTTACCTCGGCATCGTCAAGGGGTTCGAGCCGCTGCTGCTGGTGCCCATCGGGTTCGGCGCCATCCTGGTGAACATCCCCCAGGCCGAGCTGATGGCCGAGGGGGGCACGCTCCGGTTCTTCTACGACGTCGGCATCCGCACCGAGATCTTCCCGGTGCTGATCTTCATCGGCATCGGCGCCATGACCGACTTCGGGCCGCTGTTCTCCAACCCGAAGATCGTCATGCTGGGGGCGGCCGGCCAGTTCGGCATCTTCCTGACGCTGCTGCTGGCCCTGGCGCTGGGCTTCAGCAAGCTGGACTCCGTGGCCATCGCCGTCATCGGGGCGTGCGACGGCCCCACTTCCATCTACGTGACCTCGCGGTACGCGCCGCACCTGCTGGGCGCGGTGTCGGTGGCCGCCTACTCGTACATGTCGCTGGTGCCGCTGATCCAGCCGCCCATCATGCGGGCGCTGACCACCACCCGGGAGAAGCAGATCGTCATGGACATGGTGCAGCAGGCGCCGGTGTCCAGGACCACCCGCATCCTCTTCCCCATCATCGTCACCATCGTGGCGTCGATCATCGCCCCCCTGGGCACGCCGCTCATCGGCATGCTGATGCTCGGCAACCTGCTGCGGGAGTGCGGCGTGGTGGAGCGCCTCAAGCTGGCCTCGGAGAACGAGATCGCCAACATCGTCACGCTGCTGCTGGGGCTCGCCATCGGCGGCACCATGGCGGCGGACGCGTTCCTCAAGATCGAGACCCTCATGGTGCTCGCCCTGGGGCTGGTGGCCATCGGGCTGGACACCGTCATGGGCGTGCTGTTCGGCAAGCTCATGTGCCTGTTCACCCGCGGCAAGATCAACCCGCTCATCGGCGCCGCCGGC
Organism: uncultured Binatia bacterium (SeqCode); assembly: GCA_965219905.1. Taxonomy (GTDB): domain Bacteria; phylum Desulfobacterota; class Binatia; order UBA9968; family JAJDTQ01; genus JAJDTQ01. The sequence continues at coordinate 798,599 of CBDCOS010000008.1, forward strand.
ATCTCCGCCTTCCCCATGGCCGCGCGGGTCGTGCAGCGCGAAGGCCAGCGCTACAACAAGAAGAACCACCTGCTGATGCACGCCATGAGCGCCAACGCCGGCGGCCAGATCGGCTCCGTCATCGCCGCCGCCATCATGCTGTCCGTGCTCAAAGGCATGGGGATCATCTAAGCCGCCGACACGCCCATCCGTCATTCCCGCGAAAGCGGGAACCCAGGAGCGGCGGATTGGCGGGTGCGAGGCGCGGGGCGGATTGACGCGTGCGGGGCGGATTGACCTGCCGGGGGCAGGCGTCGATACCCACATCGCGCTGAAACCTCTGTTCCGTCATTCCCGCGAAAGCGGGAACCCAGGAGCGGTGGATTGGCGGGTGCGAGGCGCGGGGCGGATTGACCTGCCGGGGGCAGGCGTCGATACCCACATGGCGCTGAAACCTCTGTTCCGTCATTCCCGCGAAAGCGGGAACCCAGGGGCGGTGGGGTCGCGGCGGCGACACGCCCCAACCCCACCCAGCATGGATTCCCGCTTCCGCGGGAATGACGGGTGTGGGGCGTGTCGCCGCGGCATAACGGGTCCGGGGCGCCGCGGCGCCATGACGGTGTGGGGGACGCCGCGCCATGACGTGTCTGCCTCGCAGGACGAAATGACGCGTGCGAGGCACCCCGGCGGTTTGACGTGCGGGGCACAGGCGTCTATGCCCACACGGCGCTGAGACCTCCGTTCCGTCATTCCCGCGAAAGCGGGAAACCAGGGGCGGCGGGGCCGCGGCGCCGACAGGGAGCACGGCCCCCCGGGGGATGCCAATGGCCGACGAAACGAAAACCCCTGACAAGGAAACGCCGGAAACCGGATCGCCGGGGCAACAGCTGGCCGAGCTCCAGGCGCGGGTGCTGGAAGGCGACGCCCGGGCCGTGGACAAGCAGCACGGCGAGGGCAAGCTCACCGCCCGGGAGCGCATCGACCGGCTCGTGGACCCGGGCAGCTTCACCGAGGAGTTCATGCTGGCCGAGACCCAGTGCACGGACTTCGGCATGGCGGAGCGGCGGCAGCCCACCGACGGGGTGGTGTGCGGGTTCGCCCGGGTCGACGGGCGGCCGGTCTACCTGTTCGCCCAGGACCGCACGGTGCTGGCCGGGGCCGTGGGCAGCGCCCACGCCGAGAAGATCGCCAACGGCATCCGCACCGCCCGCTCCCTGGGCATGCCGTGCATCGGCCTCTACGACTCGGTGGGCGCGCGCATCCAGGAGGGCCTGAGCGTCACCGCCGCCATCGGCCAGATCTTCTTCGAGAACAGCATCGCGTCGGGCGCGGTCCCGCAGATCTCGGCGGTCATGGGGCCGTGCATCGGCGTGGCCTCCTACTCGCCGGCGCTGACCGATTTCATCCTCATGGTGCGGGGCACCAGCCAGATGTTCATCACCGGGCCGCCGGTGATCAAGGAGGTGCTGGGCGAAGAGGTCACCATGGAGGAGCTGGGCGGGGTGCGCATCCACTCGGAGGTGTCCGGGGTGGCGGACCTGGTGAGCGCCGACGACGAGGCCTGCCTGGCGGAGATCCGCGCGCTGCTGGGCTTCCTGCCGGACAACTGCAACGCGCCGCTGCCGCGCAAGGAGACCGGCGACGACCCCGAGCGGCGGCTGGACGGCATCGAGGCGCTGGTCCCGGACGACAAGCGGCAACCCTACGACATCGTCAAGGTCATCAAGGCGGCGGTGGACGACGGCGAGTTCCTGGAGCTCAAGCGCCGGTTCGCGCGCAACCTGGTGATCGGCTTCGGGCGGCTCGACGGGTACCCGGTGGGGTTCGTGGCCAACCAGCCCATGTTCCTGGCCGGCAGCCTCGACGTGGACGCCTCGGACAAGGCGGCCCGCTTCATCCGCTTCTGCGACGCCTTCAACATCCCCATCGTCACGCTGATGGACGTGCCCGGGTTCTTTCCGGGGAAGCAGCAGGAAGAGATGGGCATCATCCGCCACGGCGCCAAGATGCTCTACGCCTACGCCGAGGCCACCGTGCCCAAAGTCACCATCGTGCTGCGCAAGGGCTACGGCGGCGCCAAGCAGGCCATGTGCACCCGCGAGATGGGCGCCGATCAGCTCTGGCTGTGGCCCGGGGTGGAGCTGGCGGTCATGGGCGGCGGCGGCGCCGTCAACGTGCTCTACCGCCGCGAGATCGCCGCCTCCGACGACCCCGAGCGCACCCGCCGGGAGAAGATGGCCGAATTCAACGAACGCTTCAACGGCCCCTTCGAGGCCCTCTCCAAACAGTTCTCCCAGGCCGCCATCCAACCCGCGGAAACCCGCGCCCGCCTCACCCGCACCCTCGCCCTGCTGCGCCAGAAGAAAGAGACCCGCCCCGCCAAGAAACACGGCGTGATGCCGGTGTAACCCGGCGCGGCGGAGCCCGGCGCGGTGTAGCCCAGCCGGCAGATCGCGCCCACGGCCCCGCATCGTCACAGGCCCGCCCCGCATCGTCACAGGCCCGCCCCGTATCGTCCAGGCCCGCCCCGTATCGTCCAGGCCCGCCCCGTATCGTCCAGGCCCGCCCCGTATCGTCCAGGCCCGCCCCCCCTTCCGTCATTCCCGCGAAAGCGGGAACCCAGGGGTCCTGGAGGGGTCCCTACGCCACGTTTCCCCACTCCGCCCCGCCTGGGTTCCCGCTTTCGCGGGAATGACGGAAGGGGGGAGCCGGAATGACGGAAGGGCGAGCCCGGATGACGGTGGGGGCGGATTCCAGACCACGGGGACCCGCGCCCGCCTCATCCGCTCCCTGGCCCTGCTGCGCCAAATGAAGGAAACCCGCCCCGCCACGTTGCTCCGCGTGTTGCCGGTATAGCCCGGCCAGCAGGTCACGCCCGCGGTCACGCATCGTCCAGGCCCGCCCCCTTCCGTCATTCCCGCGAAAGCGGGAACCCAGGCGGGGCGGGGCGGCCCGGCGCATCGCTGCCGCGGTCCGGCCTCGCCACCCCCGGGTCATGCACCACCGCAGTCCTCCATCCGGCCCACGGAAAACCCCGCCCGCCTTACCCACTCACTGGCCCTGCTGCGCCGAATGAAGGAGAACCGAACCCCCACGTTGCTCGGCGTGTTGCCGGTGTAGCCCGGCGGCCAGGTCATGCCCGCCGCACCGCACCGCCGCCCCTGGATTCCCGCCTTCGCGGGAATGACGGAGAGGGGTGGGGCTGCCCGGCGCACCGCCGCCACGGTGTAGCCCCGCCACGCCACCCCTGGTTTCCCGCTTTCGCGGGAATGACGGAAGGGGGGAGCCCGGATGACGGGAGGGGGGGGCGAACGACGGAAGAGGGCGGCGTCAGGGGGCGGCGTCAGGGGGCGGGCTTCAGGGGGCGGCACCGGCGGGGCGCGGCGCGGCCCCCCGGCGGGTCATGATGGCCAGCCGGTTGAGGCCGGCGGAGCGGGCGGCGTCCATTACCGCCACCACGAGTCCGTGGGGGACGCGGCGGTCGGCCCTTATCAGGACCCGCGGGTCCCCGCGTTCGGCGGACATCTCCGACAGGCGCACGCCCAGCGCCTCCAGCGTCACCGGGGCGCCGTCCAGGTGGACGGCCCCCTCCGGGGTGATGAGGACGCGGATGTCGCCGTCATGGCGCGGGACCTCCCGCGCGGAGGCGCCGGGCAGGTCCACCGTGATGCCCGGATTGGCCAGGAAGTTCATGGACAGGGCAAAGAAGATCAGCAGGTTGAAGATAGTGTCCAGGAACGGCGTCATGTCGAGGAAGCCGCTCGCGGGTCTTCTGCGCGGCCGGAAGTCCATGTCAGCCCTTCGCCCCGCCGGACAGGAGGTCCATGAAGCGGGTGGACAGCCGCTCCATCTCGAGGATGAGGGCGTTGGCCTTGTTCAGCAGGTAGCGGTGCATGACGATGGTGGGGATGGCCACGCTCAACCCGACCATGGTGGTGATCAGCGCCTCGGAGATGCCGCCCGCGAGGGTGCCGGGGTTGACCGCGGTCTGGGTGGAGATCACCGCGAAGATCTGGATCATTCCCGAGATGGTGCCCAGGAGGCCGAGCAGCGTGCTGACCCCCGCGATGGTCCCGAGGGTGTCCACGAACCGTTCCAGCCCGGCGGCTTCCTGACGGCCCACCTCCTCCAGGTGGTCCTTGATGACGTCGCGGCTCTGCCCGGCCACGCGCAGACCCACCACCAGCACCCTGGCGACGGCGGCGTGGCTTTGCCGCAGCAGGTCCATGGCGGCGGCGAGGTCCCCGCCGGTCACCAGCGCCTCGGTCCGCCGCACCAGGTCCGCCGGCACCACCCGTTGCCGTCTCAGGCTGAACAGCCGTTCCAGGAAGATGGCCACGGCGACCACCGAGCAAAGCAGGATCGGCACGATGAAGACGCCGCCCTTGCCTAGGAATTCGAGCATCGCTGTCAAATACCACTAAACATTGACTTCGGGTAAACGCTCCTCTAGGTTGTCCCGTTTGTCCGATTCGAAAAAATTCGAGCAGCCTTGAAAGGAGACAACATGGCAGCGGCAAAGAAGAAGGCTCCAGCGAAGAAGAAAGCTGCGGCGAAGAAGGCCGCGGCAAAGAAGGCGCCCGCCAAGAAGGCGGCGGTGAAGAAAGCGGCGGCACGGAAAGCCCCTGCGAAGAAGGCACCGGCAAAGAAGACCGCAGCGAAGAAAGCCCCCGCGAAGAAGACGGCCGCACGCAAGGCTCCGGCGAAGAAGGCTCCAGCAAAGAAGAGCGCGGCGCGCAAGGCGCCGGCACGCAGGAGATAGCCGCAACGAAACGCGTCGGGCAGCCCCGGCGATCTCGACCAAGGCCCTTCCGCCGGAACCGGTGGAGGGGCCTTGCCGTTTTCGGCCCCCCCGCTTGTCTCGGAGCCGTTCACATTCTATCCCAATAGTAGGGGCCGCGGTCGCGGCAATTACTCATGCGCAGGAACATCGGACCGCTGGTGGCGGACGTCTTTCCACCGGAACGCAACAAGTTCCGGGCGCCCATCGTCATGGTGCACGGCCTGTGGGTCGGGGGCTGGTGCTGGCACGAATGGGCGACGCGCCTGTGCAACCTGGGATGGGAATGCTGGTCGCTCGACCTGAAGGAGCGCGCCGGCGGTCCGCCCCAGGCGCCCGAGGAGGCCGTGAACGACCTGCGCGCGGTGCTGGCGGAGGCCGCGTTTCCGCCGGTGCTGATGGGGCACGGGACCGGCGCGCGGCTCGCGCTGGCGGCCGCCGCCGGGCGGGAGGTGACGGCCGCCGTCCTGGTCGCCCCGGACATCTCTCCCTATCTGGACGACCTGCCCAGGCCCATGCGGCTGCTCCGGCTTCGGTACCTGGCGCTGCTGCTGATGCGGCGGCCGATCCTGATCCGGCCGGCGGACTTCCTCGATCTGTGGCTGGGCGGCGTGCCCGCATACCAGCAGCGGGAGATCGTCGCGGCCCTCGCCCCGGAGCCGGCGCCGATGGTGCGGGCGCTGTTCGAGCGCGGCGCCGCCCTGCCGGAGGCCCGGTTCCCGGCGCTGGTGCTCGGCGGCGCCCGGGACCGGGCGGTCCCGGGTCCGGCGGTCGGCGGCTTTGCCCGGGACATCGGCGCCGCCTACCTGGAGGCCGAGGACGGCGGTCACTGGCTGCTGGAGGACGGCGACCTCGTAGGCCAGACCCACCGGTGGCTGGTGCGGACCCTCGGAGAAGACATTCAGGAACCGTCCATCGAGGAGCCGTCATGAACGACGTCAACCTCCTTGTGGCCTTCGGGGCCGGCGGGCTCTCGTTCCTCAGCCCGTGCGTGTTGCCGCTGATCCCGTCGTATCTCTCGTTCGTCTCGGGGATGTCGCTGCAGGAGATCCGCGAGGGGGGTCGCGGCAGCGCCCGCGTCATGGGCAACGCGCTGGCGTTCGTGTGCGGGTTCTCCATCGCCTTCGTGGCGCTGGGAGCGTCCGCGAGCTTCCTGGGGAGCCTGCTCATCGCCTACCAGGACACCGTCCGGGTCGTCGGCGGCCTGTTCATCCTGCTGGTGGGGCTCTACCTGACCGGGCTGTTCAAGGTGGCCGCCCTCGACCGCTACGCGCAGCTCAATCTGAGCAGCAAGCCGGCGGGCTACCTGGGGTCGGTGCTGGTGGGACTCACCTTCGCGGTGGCGTGGATCCCGTGCGTGGGGCCGATCCTGGGGGCCATCCTCACGCTGGCCGGCACTTCCAGCGAGGTGCAGCGGGGCGTGCTGCTGCTCTCGGCCTACGCGGCCGGGCTGGCGCTGCCGTTTCTCCTGAGCGCCCTGGCCATGAACCAGTTCTTCAAGGTGTCCCGCGCCATCGGCTCCTGGCTGCCGGCCATCCACGTCTGCGCCGGCCTGCTGCTGGTGGCCGTGGGCGTCCTGCTGCTCACCGACACCATGACCGCGCTCAACGCCTACGCCCTCCGCTTCACCCCGGCCTGGCTGGTGACGCGGCTGTAGCGGAGCGTCGGGCATGACCCCCTGCGTCTACATCCTGTCCAGCAAACCCAGGGGGACCCTGTACATCGGCGTCACTTCCGATCCCGTCCAGCGAGTCTGGCAACACAAGAACGACCTGGCCGAAGGATTCACCAAGCGCTACGGCGTCCACCGGTTGGTCTGGTACGAGGTCCACCCATCCATGGAAACCGCCATCACCAGGGAAAAGGCGCTCAAGAAGTGGAACCGGGCGTGGAAGATCGAGCTGATCGAGAAGACCAACCCGACCTGGGCCGACCTGTACGACGACATCGCAGCCCTTTGACGCGCCAAGGGGCGGCGTCGCCACGCCCCGTTGTTCTCGGGCCCTCCCAGGCAGGTCATTCCCAGGCCGTCGTTCCCCCTTTCCGTCATTCCCCCCCTCCCTTCCGTCATTCCCGCGAAAGCGGGAACCCAGGCGGGGTGGGGCCGGGGCAATGGTGCCGCCACACCACCACCCCTGGGTTCCCGCTTTCGCGGGAATGACGGAAGGGGGGCGAGGCATCACGGTGCGGGGATGCCGGACGTGACGTCCGTCGGTCACATGACCGAGTCGGGGAGTCATCCCGGCGCGGAGGGGGCGGGACGGAGCTCGCCGGCGGTGCGGCAATGACGGCACCGGACGGACCCCGCCGGCGGCGCGCCGATGCCTACCCTAGCGGGGTCTTGACGCGGCTTGTTTCGGGGCGGCGGGGGGGCCGGCGAAGGCGTTCCTGCCGGCGTAGCGGGCGCGGCGGCCTAGTTCCTGCTCGATGCGGAGGAGCTGGTTGTACTTGGCGGTGCGCTCGCCGCGGCAGGGGGCGCCGGTCTTGATCTGTCCGGCGCCGGTGGCCACGGCGAGGTCGGCGATGGTGGTGTCCTCGGTCTCGCCGGAACGGTGGGAGATGACCGTGGAGTAGCCGGCGGAGCGGGCGAGCCCGATGGTCTCGAGGGTCTCGCTCAGGGTCCCGATCTGGTTGACCTTGACCAGGATGGAATTGGCGACGCCGCGCGCGATGCCCTCTTCCAGCCGCTGCGGATTGGTGACGAAGACGTCGTCTCCGACGAGCTGGACCTTCTTCCCCAGGGCCGCGGTGAGCAGTTCCCATCCCGGCCAGTCGTCCTCGCCCAGGGCGTCCTCGATGGAGACGATGGGGTAGTCTCGGACCCACTTCTCGTAGAGGGCCACCAGCTCCGCGGCGTCCATCCTGGCGCCGCTGGACTTCCTGAAGACGTATGCCCCGGCGTCGTGAAACTCGCTGGCGGCCACGTCGAGGCCCAGGGCCACCTGGTCGCCCGCCTTGTAGCCCGCCCTGGCCACCGCCTCCAGCAATAGCTCGATGGCCTCCTCGTTGCTGCCGAGCCGCGGCGCGAAGCCGCCCTCGTCGCCCACGTTGGTGCCGTAGCCCTTTCCCGCCAGCACGCTCTTCAGGGCGGCGTAGATCTCGGCGCCGGCCCGCAGGGCGTCGGCGAACGACTTGAGGCCCCAGGGGATCAACATGAACTCCTGGACGTCCACGTTGTTGTCGGCATGGGCGCCGCCGTTGACCACGTTGAGCATGGGCACCGGCAGGATGCGGGCGTCCTCGCCGCCGAGGTAGCGGTAGAGGGGCACCTTGTCCGCCGCGGCCTGGGCATGGGCCGCGGCCAGGGACACGCCGAGGATGGCGTTGGCGCCCAGACGTCCCTTGTCCGGGGTGCGGTCGAGATCGATCATGGACCGGTCCAGCTTGCGCTGGTTGCGGGCGTCCAGCCCCACCACCCGCCGCGCCAGGTTGCGCTTCACGTGGCCCACCGCGCGCAGCACGCCCTTGCCCATGAACCGGCCGCCGCCGTCCCGCAGCTCCACCGCCTCGTGCTCGCCGGTGGAGGCCCCGGAAGGCACGGTGGCCCGGCCCCGGGCGCCGTTGCTCAGCGCCACCTCCACCTCGACGGTGGGATTCCCCCGCGAGTCCAGCACCTCTCGCGCCACGACACCCTTGATCTTCATCGCCTCCTCCGATCCGTACACCCCTTCGTAACAGATTTTTCGCGCCGCAGCGCCCGCGCCTCCGGAGGGCCGCCCGGCGCGCCGGGGCCGGCGGTCAAGGGCGGAATTCGTGCCCCGCCGGTTGCACTCGGAGCCGCGTTCCTCCATGATATTGAAACCCCATGTCCCCACTGAAACTATCGCAGCGCGCCATCAACTGCGGCCTCGTGCTGGTCCTGGTGCTGATGCTGTCCTTCCTGGCTTTCGGTGAGTGGGGACTCTTGCACTACTGGCGCTTGTCCGAGGAACGGCGGTCGCTCGAGGAACGGTCCCAGGCGCTGCAACGGGACAACGAGCTGTTGCGCGAGAAGATCTACCGGCTCAGGAAAGACGACCGATACCTGGAAAAGGTCGCCCGGGGAAGAGCTCGGGCTGGCAAGGGACGGCGAGATCATCTACCTGTTCCCGTCCGCCGGGGTGAAGAAGGCCGCCGCCGGCAACGGGCCGCGGAACAAGTAGGCGATGTCCGGCGGCCGCACCGCCAGATTGACATCATTTCCGCGATAAAATAAGACGAAAACCAGAGCGGGCGTAATTCAGCGGTAGAATGCCAGCTTCCCAAGCTGGACGTCGCCGGTTCGATCCCGGTCGCCCGCTCCAACTCCACAACCCCAGCCCTGGATTCCCCGTTTCCCAGCCGTGTCAACCTCGTGAGGCAGGGGCGTCATGAATCCGTCACTATCACCCCTTCTCCGTTCGTTCCGCCCTTCTCGGTTCATTCCGCCCTTCTCGGTTCATTCCCGCCCCCTCTCCGTCATTCCCGCCCCCTCTCCGTCATTCCCGCGAAAGCGGGAACCCAGGGGTGGGGAGGCGTGGCAACGCCGCGGTGCCCCGCACCCCGCCTGGGTTCCCGCTTTCGCGGGAATGACG